>OZ245894.1:407500-5207500 GCA_965229635.1 Saprospiraceae bacterium | reverse complement strand
GTTGGTTCGTAAACTGAACGAGATGGAGGGCGTAAAAAAAAGCAACCGCTTCTTTGTCAATCAAGGGAATTATCAGTTTAAGGATGAAACAGTTGAAAGTGGCCTGGAGTTACCCTCTTATTCAAATGGCACTGCATATGTTGATTTGGATCTGGATGGTGATTTGGATTTGGTTACCAATAACCTAAATGAGGCTGCGTTTGTTTTTGAAAATAATTTGAATCCGGCAGCTAACTATTTTCGTTTAAGGCTATTGCCCGATGCTCAGGCTTATGGTGCAAAGGTCTGGATTTACACCGGTGAAGGAATGCAATATGCAGAGTTTTATCCTCAACTGGGTTATCTGTCGACTGTGGAACCTATTCTCCATTTCGGGTTAAATTCATTAGATAAGATTGATTCTTTGAAGATAATTTGGCCGGATCAAACGGTTTATCGAGTAGCAGATATTGCGGCAAACCAGGTGCTGGAAATTGATGCCCGAGAAGTTTCTGGTTCCAAACAGGCTGTTGATTTTGTTCAAGATTCAGGATATCTTAAACCTGCTTTAACTAAAGAGAATTTGATTTCCTACCAGCACAAGGAAACAACCTTTAATGACTTCAAAAAGTGGCCGCTGCGTTTTCGATCCCATAGTAAACCCGGGCCTATTCTGGTGAGTGGAGATATCAATGGCGATGATTTGGAAGATATTTACATCGGTGGCCCAGCCCAACAAAATGGCCGATTTTTTATCCAAATTCCTGGAGGCCAGTTTCAGGAATCGATCCTTCAAGACAGCCTTGGCCAGTTGAGTGAAGATTCCGGTGCAGTCCTTTTCGACGCAGATCGGGATGGTGATCTGGATTTGTACTGTGTCAGTGGAAGTTCAGAGTTTTACGCCCAGCAGGAAAGATGCCAAGACCGATACTACGAAAATAATGGCGAAGGAATATTTACCCTGAAAAATGATAAAATACCGGAAATTCGTACAGCTGGAAGCTGTGTAGTACCTCTCGATTTTGACAAGGACGGTGATATGGATTTGTTCGTTGGCGGCCGATTGAATCCAAATGAATATCCGAGTGCTCCAAGGTCATATCTGTTACAAAATGACGGTGGCATCTTCATAGACGTTACCGAAAATGTTGCGCCTGATTTACATCACCCCGGAATGGTTACCGATGCCCAGGTTGCGGATATCAACCTGGATGGTTGGCCCGATCTAATTGTTGTTGGAGAATGGATGCCTTTACAAATTTATTACAATCGAAAAGGCCGATTAGAATTGGATATCAGTCAAAATGGATTGGCAAAAACCAATGGTTGGTGGAATTGTGTAGAAGGCCGGGATTTCGATGGAGATGGTGATGTGGACTTTTTAGGAGGCAACTGGGGGCTAAACAATCCTTTTGAAGTGGGACCTGAAAATCCAGTCTCCATATATGCTAAGGATTATGATAACAATGGCAGCATTGAAGCTCTAATGACCTATTTTAATCAGGGAAAGGAATATATTTTTCATCCCCGTGGAGTTTTAACCAGCCAATTGCCCCGAGTTAAAGGGATGTTCCAGAATTATCGAAGTTATGGCCAGGCGACCTTTGATGAGATGTTTAATAATGTAGATTTTAATGAATCAGAAATAGTCCGAGCTTATCAATTGGCATCGGTTTTTGTAGAAAACCTGGGGGATGGTAAGTTTTTAGTACACCCATTACCTGCTTCTTTACAATGGTCTCCCATTTTTGATTTTTTGTCTACGGATTTAAATAATGATGGATTTCTTGATGTACTGGCGGTGGGAAATTACCAGGGCACTGAAGTGTTGAGTGGTTGGTATGATGCGGGAAATGGCTATTGTTTGATCAATGATGGTGATAGAGGGTTTTCTGTAATGGATAATCAGCAGAGCGGGTTTACGATTTCCGGAGAAGGTAGATCAATTGTTGCGATACCTTTTTCGGAGGAAGGTACATTATATGTGGTAGGAGTGCAGAAAGAGGGCGTTCAAAGCTTTCTAAGGCATGGAAGTCAAGTTATGGATTAGGTGCAATGGGGCCCCTTTCGGTAAGGGGCATGTCGTAAATTTTAACTTTTAGAACCTTGAGGAAATAGCCCCAGATCTGCAATTTTTGTTTCTAAAAATCTCCGCCACTTAAGTACAAAAAAGGGAAGTGCTTGTCTGGTTTTATTACTTACAAATTTCCAGACAAACACTTTCATACGGCATCATTTTAGTTCATTAATCCCAGTTTAATCAATTGAATAGAGTAGGGGGGGACTTCCACCTGGTGGTTCGTAAGGGAAACATCTTTTTCCACAATCTCAACAGCAGGAGGCTCGCCAGGATTGTTATAGGCCTTTAGATCATCGTTTTGAATCAGCCATTGCTTTCCGGTAGTTGCTACTTTATTGTCGCCAAAATCAAAAGCAATTTCCTGTTTCTCAGCGTTTTCATTAATGATCGCCAAAGTCAAATACTTTTTGTCATCACTGATGGCCGCTACTAGGTCCAGGTCAATTGAATCTGTGTTTAATTCTACTGGAATATTGCCAAAGTGATGCCGGTACACTTTAAGCGGGAGGGCAGTTGTGGCAAAACCGGCACTGGTTGGGGTTGTTTTGATGCAACCAATGACATTGACGGTTTGAGCATAATTGGCCATGAAAAAAATATCGCTATTGCGAAAGTACTCATGAAGTCCTTTTGCTACACCCAACGCATCCTGATGATAATAGCGCACTCCCAGTTCGCCATAAATATAATCTCCATACCAATAGTTCCATTCATCCATAGCAATTTGAATGTCCTTTTCCGCAAGTCCGGGGATCGAATCCCGGTAATTGCGATGTGCCTCAGCAACCTCCTTGATCAGGTTGGCCAGTTGGCCAATGTGTTCTGCCGGATCTTTAGAGCCGGTTGCATATACATGTTCACTCAATAGGTCCATATGATCTGCTGAACTACTCAACATAGTAGCGCTCCATTCCCCCACGTGCCCCACGCCAATTAGTTGGGCTTCCGGATCAACGGCAAGAATTGCCTCGGCCATCTGATTGTGCTTTTTTACATATTCAGAAAGAGGCATGTGGCCGAGTTGCCAATCGCCATACATCTCATTACCTACAGCCCACCATTTCACTTTATAAGGTTCGGCATGACCGTTTTGGGCCCTTAATTTCCCCAGTTCAGTATCGGCAGCACCATTGCAGTATTCAATTTCCTCTGCTACTTCCTGCACCGTTCCCAAGCCCGTATTTACCGCAATAAAGGGTTCTGCATCCAGTAGTTCCATTAACTCCATATATTCATGGATGCCGACGTCATTGTGTTCGATACCCTTCCAGGCAGGATTCTTCCGTGGCGGTCTTTTATCTCTGTTACCGATTCCGTCGCGCCAGTTATAACCGCTTACAAAATTGCCACCAGGCCAACGGTAAATAGGCGAGTCCAATTCCTTGAGTAGCTCGACCACATCTTTGCGCCACCCCTTAATATTGTCTGCGGGCATAATAGAGATGGTTCCGATCCGCAAATCACCGGACCCTTCACTGTAAATTTCCAGAGAAGTACTATCGCTGCTAAAAGTTGGGTTAAACTCAATCGGGTAGCTTTGAAATTCGGAAGAAAGCTGGTCAATGGTGATGCTTTCCGTTTGCCCATCCGACGATTTTAATTGCACCGTAACCGGCAACAAGGATGCCTCTCCGGCCAGGACAATATGGCCTACATATTTTTGATCGGCAAGTACACTCAATTCATTTTGTCGGATTCCGGATTTTTGATTTTGTACCTTAATTACCGGTGTTTGCTCACCAACAAAAGGTTTCTTTTTGTCCATCATTACGCTACCCGCTGGGCCAATAACCTGCCATGGTGATTTATCCAAATAAGGGTATTTCAATGGAGAGCCATCTCCCCAGAATTTTTCATCGGCCATGGCCCAGGGCGCATAATCGTCAGTGACGGGGAAATAAAATTTTCGATCCAATAGCATTTCTGCCCAGATTCCCTGGTAAATGCACTGCCCAAGATGTTCGATGAACTGGCCGTAAATATATTTCTGAATGGGTGCTCTGTCTTGCTGAAGGTCTACTTTTACCGTGGGACCGGAAAAGGTGCCGGTGACCTTGTCGGATGTACAGCTACTAAAATAAAAACTGCCAGCCAGCAACAGTAGCAGGAAATGGGTAAAGGTTGTTGTTTTTCTCATTAAGCTTCGGTTAAAATTAATGGAGGTCATAAATAACTATAATTCGCAAATTACAACCGTCCGATCAAATGTCGTGATGGTGAAAATGAAACACTACCAAAAACGAAAATCTGTCGTGTTTGACAGCAGGTACTGGGCATCCAAATCATAAAAAATAATCAAACTTTAAATAAAGTGTTAAAATTACACTTAAAATCAGTAATTTTCGGGAATAATCCAAAATTTTTTTGGAATATGGCTTTCTCTAAAGATTTTTATTTGCTTTTTAGTGGTAATTGCCATCGATTAGGGGGCGATATGTGTTGTTTGATGCGGAGTGAATTGTTGAAAAATTGTGGAAAGGGATAATCTGCATTAAGGTTTTCCCGGATTACTGTTATCATTTTCAGGCGATGACCAGCTTTTAATTCTATCTGTGGAAAAGAGATCTTGCAGGTCTTACAAAATCAAAACATCAACAGAATACCAAAACTTTACTCATTATGAATCTCTTTGTCAAGTCCTTAGCCTTTTTACTACTTTTCCCACTAGTGCTTCAAGCGCAGCAAATTTCAAAAGAAGAACTAATATTTCTCACTCCTGAATGGAAAGGGGAGCGATTCCCTGACGGCAGACCAAAAGTACCAAATGACATTTTAGAAAGAATGAAGTTGGTCACCTTAGAGGAAGCATGGGCCGCCTGTCGCGGTGCTGGATTTAATTATCAGTATGAGGGGGATTGGATGCAGGTTCACCCGGAAGGGGTATTGGTAGGAAGAGCGTTGACTGCTACTTTCTTCCCCGGAAGGCCAGATATTCATAAAGTGATACAGGACAAAGGACATGCCGACGGACGCATCCTTGCGCCAAACTCATGGGCAATTGACATGTTGCAACCCGGAGATGTATATGTCGTTGATCAACACGGGGCAGAAATAGATGGACCAACTGTCGGTGATAACCTGGCTAATTCGATTTTTGCAAGATCGGGAAATGGTATGGTCTATGATGGTCCGGTCAGAGACGTTAATGGCATGAAAGAGATGGATGGCTTTACCGCTTATTTCAAATCTTATCATCCTTCTCATCATTTTGGCAGCATTGGTCCGGATGGTCAGGTACGAAGATTAAATACCACACTGGTTGGAATTAATACCCCTACGCGCATTGGAAGAGCCACTGTAATGCCTGGAGATGTAGTACTGGCGAGAGATGGCGGTGTTCTTTTCATCCCTCCCCATCTGGCTCAGCAAGTTGTTGAAACTTCAGAGATCGTTCGGCTTAGGGATATGTTTGGTCACCAACGCCTGCGCGAGAAAAAATATACAGCGGGTCAGATTGACAGCCGGTGGTCTGATGAAATCGAGAAAGATTTTTCACAATGGTTGAAAGACAACAAAACAGATCTACCAGTATCACCGGAGCGGGTAGAAGAACTACTGAAGAACAGAACCTGGTAACCTATTAACTAAACTGTTAAATAATAATCATGAAAAAATCTCACTCTCGGCGTTCATTTATAACCAAGAGCGCACTGGCCGGTACATTTGGCCTTACGGGACTTTCACAAACTTTTGGACAAGGATATACCACTGCTGTCGACAATAATCCAAAATTGTCTGCACCATCTGACCTGAAAATTACGGATGTACAAGTTGCCTACCTGCGTGGTGGCGGAAGAATGTTCATCAAAATATTGACCAATCAGGATGTAGTAGGCTATGGCGAGGGAGTAGATGCCGTTGGCGGTGCCTATCACCTGGCCAAGCGGTTTGGTTTTTTTCTTAAGGACCAAAATCCACTGAATATTCACATGCTTTTTGAACGCATCAGGAAAGCAGGTGTATTTGGCGGTGCTCAGGCGGGGATGTATGTGGCTGTTCTGACCGGGATTGAAACGGCCCTCTGGGATCTGGCCGGGAAGGCATTAGGGCTTCCGGTGTATCAGTTGTTGGGTGGAAAGTTTCGGGATAAAGTCCGGGTTTACATGGATACGGCATTGTATCAGAATCAGTTACCAAAGCCTGAGGACTTTGCAGCGGCGGCCAAGGAAGCTGTTGATTTAGGAATGACTGCCGTAAAATTTGACCTTGACCAGGGAAATGACCCCAACAAATATGATCAGTATAATTGGACCGCCAGTCCGGCTGAAATACAAAGAATGTACGACCAGATGGCCGCAGCCAGAGAGGCTGTTGGGCCGAATATTGACATTTGTGCGGACATGCATGGGCGGTATGACCTTCCTTCCGGCTTACGTGCTGCAAAAGTCTTAGAGCCTATTAACCTGATGTGGTTGGAAGAACCTATTCCGGCCGAAAATGTAGATGCCTATTTAAAAATTGCCGAATCTACGGACACCCCAATCTGTGCAGGGGAAAATGTTTACCTTGCTCATGGTTTCCGTCCTTATCTGGAAAAGGGAGCAGTTGATATTATTATGCCTGATTTGCAAAAGGCAGGAGGCCTCGGTGAAGCGCAACGAATTGCTAACCTTGCTCACCTTTACTACGTGCCTTTTGCTCCTCATATGGTGGCATCCTATTTAGGAGCTATGGCTTCAGCTCATGTTTGCGCTTCTGTGCCGAATTTCATGATTCTCGAATGGCAGATTTATTACCACAAAGATCCTATGTGGAAAGAGATCGTCATTTTCGATGGGGAAGAATTTACAGAAAATGGCTACATCAAGGTATCTGAAAAGCCGGGCATTGGGGTTGATCTTAATGAGGAAGCCTTACAAAAGTATGCTGCCCGAGGCATTCCATTCTTTGAATAAAGAGGGTATTCAATTTTCTAAATAGGACCAAACAGGTTAAAACCTTTCAGCATGAGAAAATATATCCTTTTAAGCATTGGGATTTTACTGCTTGCTATTTCTGCAAGTGCTCAAAAGATTGAAAAACAGGCTCCCGAGGGGTTTGATCAGGCACGTACAGGCATTGCGACAGGTAAAATTGATACCATTAAATATAAATCTCAAACGGTAGGCTCTACCCGCAGAGCACTGATTTATACTCCACCGGGGTATAACAAAAAAATGAAGTACCCGGTATTCTATTTATTACATGGCATTGGTGGCGATGAAAAAGAGTGGTTGAATGGAGGACACCCTGAGGTTATTTTGGACAATCTTTATGCCGAAGGTAAAATTGAACCTATGATTGTCGTGATGCCTAATGGCAGGGCGATGAAGGATGATCGTCCGGGAGAAAATATCTTTGCTCCTGAGAAGGTAGAAGCTTTTGCTACTTTTGAACAGGATTTACTTAATGACCTGATTCCTTTTATCGAAAAAAAAGTATCCCGTGCTCACGGATCGCGAAAATCGCGCTATTGCTGGGCTATCTATGGGCGGTGGTCAGTCTCTGAATTTTGGTTTGGGCAACTTAGATAAGTTCGCCTGGGTAGGGGGATTTTCGTCGGCACCAAACACCAAAGAACCGGAAGAGCTGGTTCCTGATCCTGAAAAAGCCAAAGAGCAGCTAAAGTTACTTTGGATTTCCTGCGGAGATGAAGACCGATTGATTCATTTCAGTAAGCGTACTCACGACTATCTGTACCAAAATGATGTTCCTCACATTTATTATATCGAGCCAGGTGCACATGATTTTAAAGTGTGGAAGAACGGTTTGTACATGTTCTCACAATTTCTTTTCAAACCGGTAGATGCCTCAACATTTACTCAATATACCGTATTGGGTTCACCCGCTTCCACCAATGTAAGGCGTGCGAAATACCCACAGATATTACCTGATAACCGGGTAATATTTCGGATTAAGGCTCCGGAAGCACAAAAGGTGCAAATTGATTTGGGAAAGAAATATGACATGGTAAAGGACACCGGGGGCTTTTGGACGGTTACAACTGATACTATTAGCCGAGGCTTCCACTACTATTCACTATTGATAGATGGGGTGGCGGTGGCTGACCCTGCCAGTGAAACGTTTTACGGTATGGGCCGCATGGCAAGTGGAATTGAGATTCCCTATAAAGGCAGTAAATTTTATTCACTGCAAGATGTGCCGCACGGCGATATCAGAATCAAACGCTACCACTCGAAAGCCTCCAATTCCTGGCGCGAAATGTACGTGTACACCCCTCCGGGTTACGACAATTCCGGTGAGGAATATCCAGTATTGTACCTTTTGCATGGCGGTGGCGAGGACCAACGTGGTTGGGCAACTCAGGGAAGGACAGATCTCATTTTGGATAACCTTCTGGCAGAAGATAAAGCAACACCTATGCTGGTGGTTATGTTGGATGGCAATATCAATTTCTCGGGGGGAATTGCCGGGTTTAATGAAAATGTTTTGCGTGCATTCGAAAATGAGTTGAAACAAGGCGCAATTCCCTTTGTGGAGCAAAATTTTCGTGTGAAAACGGATGCCAGGGACCGGGCTTTAGCGGGGCTGTCGCTTGGTGGTTTGCAAACCCTTTATGCCGGAATTAAAAATACGGATATGTTTAATTTTTTGGGGGTCTTCAGTTCGGGTTGGTTTGCCAGTAATCCCACTCTTTCTGATCCTCAGTATGAATATATGAAAGAAAACGCCAACGTTATCAATAACAACTTAAGGGAATTCTGGATTTCGATGGGAGGACCGGAAGACATTGCCCATGATAACTGCAAGGTGATGATGGCTAAATTTGATGAAATGGGGATTAAATACCAGTACAGTGAATACGCCGGAGGGCATACCTGGCCAGTGTGGAGGCATGATCTTTTTGAGTTTGCACAATTGCTTTTCAAATAATCCCGGTATCATGAAAAAATACGTCACGCTTCTTGCGCTAACCTCCTTGATTATTTACAAGGGTATGGCTCAGGAGCTTTATAGCCCTGATAGAAATATATTGGTGCTGATCAATGAAGAAGAAGGAAAAGTTAATTACACCGTTGGATATCAACACAACACCATCCTCGAAAAGTCAAGGTTAGGATTAGTAAGAGAAGATGCCGATTTTAGTGTGGGGTTGTCTTTGACAGGAATTGAAAAAGCTAAGTTAATAAAGGACAAATATTGGCTGAAGACCGGTAAAAAGAGTCGAGTGAAATACCAGGCTAATCGGTATGTCACGCATTGGAAAAACGCCGCTGGTGAGAAGTTAGATATTATATTTCAGGTGTCTAATGATGGAGTGGCATTTCGATATCATTTTCCGGGAAAATCCACTGACCGAAAGAAGATCACGGAAGAAAAGACAACTTTTAATTTTCAACAGCATGCCGTGGCATGGCTACAGCCCATGTCACACGCTCAAACGGGTTGGGAACATAGCAATCCTTCCTACGAAGAGCATTATCAATCGGAAATCAAAGCAGGAACGCCCTCTCCCAAAGCCGGGTGGGTCTTTCCTGCGTTATTCCAGACTCCCGAAAAAGTATTCGTTGCTATTACTGAAGCTGATCTGGATGGAACCTGGTGTGCCGCTCGGTTAAAGTCAGTCTCTTTACAAGGAGAATATCAAATAGGTTTTCCTGAACAGCAGGAAGTATTCACCGGCGGCGAGTTGCTTCCTAATGCACCTTTGCCCTGGTCTTCGCCTTGGAGAGTTTTGGCCATTGGTCATCTAAAAACGATCATGGAGTCCACGTTAGGGACCGATGTTGCCAAACCTGCTATAAAATTGCCCAAAAGGGACTGGATCAAACCTGGTATCGCCTCCTGGAGCTGGATATTGCTCAAAGATGAATCCATCAACTATGATACTTCAAAGATTTACATTGATTACGCAGCCCGAATGAATTGGAACTATTGCCTGATCGATGCTGATTGGGACAGCAGAATTGGCTACGACAAAATAAAAGAGCTGGTTGAATACGCTAAAAATAAAGAGGTAAAGTTGCTGCTTTGGTACAACTCTGCGGGGGCCTGGAATACAACTCCTCAACATCCGAGGAATATGTTGCTCACTGGTGAAAGCAGGAGAAGGGAGTTTCAGCGGATAAAGGAAATGGGAATTGCTGGAGTGAAAATAGACTTTTTTGGTGGCGACGGGCAATCCATGATCAAATATTACGTCGATATTTTGGAAGATGCTGCTGAAATTGGCCTGCTGGTCAACTTTCACGGAGCAACTTTACCACGTGGCTGGCAACGAACCTATCCGCATCTGATGACAGTGGAGGCTATTCATGGTCAGGAGATGATTACCTTTGGGCAAGGGTCAGCCAATAAACAACCTCAACATTGCGCCACCATTCCATTTACCCGTAACCTTTTTGATCCCATGGATTTTACGCCTATGGTACTGGATAGTATTCCAAAAATTAAAAGGATTACGACCAAGGGGTTTGAATTGGCACTAACGGTTTTGTTTACTTCCGGTATTCAGCATTTGGCCGAAAGCCCATTTGGAATGGAAAAACAGTCGAAACAGATCATAAATTATCTACAGATATTGCCGGATCAATGGGATGAAACCCGATTTATTGACGGTTATCCTGGACGTTATGTTGTGCTGGCTAGAAGGGCAGGTCAAAGGTGGTACCTGTGTGGCATCAATGCAGAGGCAAATGAAAAGTTATTAACCATGAATTTGTCTTTACTCAAAGGAAAAGAAGGACTACTCTTTCAGGATAGAACACGTAACCAGGTGACTGAAGAAAAAATCAGTGCTACCTCCAACACCACCATAAAGCTGATGCCAAACGGTGGATTTGTAGCTGTTTTCTAACTCTAATGCCCAATTAATATTGAAAAAATGACCAATGTAAATCTCAGAGATATTGAATGCTCAAAAAAAGGTAATTATTCCTTTGACAGACAAAATTGCTTTGATGGCAACATCAGCCGTTTGCATCAATTTTCACAACTCATTTTAGTGCCCTTAGTGATGATCATCGCTGTAACCCGGTCTTATACGCAACAATCAGCACCAGTTCAGGTTAAGGCAGGCTTGGTGCAGGGGCAAATTCAGGATGGTCTAACAGTGTACAAAGGCATTCCGTTTGCAGCTCCTCCAGTTGGTGAATTGCGGTGGCGAGCACCACAGCCTGTTGACCAATGGCAAGGTGTCAAACAAGCAACGGAATTTGGTCCTGCTCCGATGCAGGGTGGTAATCCGCCTTCGGGTAAGCGTGAAGACTGTCTATATCTGAATATCTGGACACCAGCAAAGTCGGCTGATGAAAAACTGCCCGTACTCGTTTGGATTTATGGTGGAGGATTTAGTTTTGGAGCTACTTCAGAACCGGTGTATGACGGTACAAAACTGGCCCAAAAGGGGATTGTTCTAGTGAGCATTGCTTACCGGGTAGGGCAGCTAGGTTTTCTGGCGCATCCGGAGTTGAGTGCCGAAAACCCGAATCAAGTTTCTGGGAATTATGGTCTGCTTGATATGATTGCCGGGCTGGAATGGATACAGGAAAATATTGCTGCCTTCGGTGGCGATCCAGACAAGGTGACCATTTTTGGGGAATCAGCTGGAGGCATTGCGGTGAGTATGTTATGTGCCTCTCCGCTGGCGAAAGGATTATTTCACGGGGCTATTTCTCAAAGTGGTGGATCTTTTGGACCTCCGCGACCCACGACCTATCCCGGGGAGAACATGAAGGTTCTCGATGTGGCGGAGAAGAATGGGGAAAGTTATGTTGAAAATGCTGGAGCTACAAGTATTGAGGAACTTCGTGCGGTTCCAGTTGACTCCTTGCCAATGGGGTGGGGAATGGGCAATGCCTGGCCTATCATTGATGGATACGTTATCCCCGATGATCAATTCAAACTTTATGAAGCCGGGAAGTTTAATGACGTACCAATCCTCGTCGGATATAATTCTGATGAAGGGGCAAGCTTCACTCGCGAGAATGATCCAAAAGTATTTGTTGAGGGAGTTGAGAAAAGGTATGGAAAGTTTGCCAAAGATCTGCTGGAGGCTTATCCTGTAGGAGAAAATTCTGTTCCCAAAACAGCCCGTGACCTGGCCCGGGATGCTGCATTTGGCTGGCACACCTGGAGTTGGGCAAGGCTACAGGCCAAGAATGGAAAGTCTAAGGTGTATTTCTACTATTTTGATCAACATCCTGAATACCCCAGGGATTCACCCAAATATGGGTACGGTTCCCCGCATGGACAAGAGGTTGCCTATGTTTTTCAAAATCTTGACCATTCGAAGCCGGAAATTACTTCCTCCGACCTGGAAGTCTCAGAAGTAATGGGAGAGTACTGGACCAACTTTGCCAAGTATGGAGATCCAAATGGGAAAGGAGTTCCAGAGTGGCCACCTTTTACTCAAATGAAGACGGAGGTCCTGTATTTTGGGGCAACACCCTACATCGGACCTGTTCCGAGTGAAGCATCTCTTAAAGTATTGGATTCCTATTTTGAATGGCGACGCACCCCTGAAGGGAAAGCCTGGGCTCAATAGTTTTTTTAATGTTTATTATCTATGAAATTATACAAAACTGAGGTCGGCCTTGTCATTGAAGCTGACGGGAATTGTTTTCAATTACCCATGCAAAATCTGATGACTGGTACTTGAATCGTTCCTGACCATCCTTTTACCTTGCAAAGTGGTGATGAAATTGATTTTATTGGAACCCTTAAAAATATTGTAGCTTGATGGAAATAACAGGTCAACAACTAATCGGAAATACTTTTTCAAGTACAGGAAGTCAGTCTTTTAAAAGCTTTAACCCGACAACGGGAGAATCGCTTGCAACGGAGTTTTATGAGGCCACCAATGCTGAAATAAACCAGGCAGTTGAGTTGGCAGAAAATGCCTTTCAAAAATACCGTAAGGTCAAAGGACCTGAAAAAGCACTTTTTTTGGAAGCGATTGCCGATGAGCTTCTTGCTTTGGATGCTACTTTAATCAAAACTGCTTCTCTGGAAACGGCATTGCCAGAGGCCCGTATCACGGGTGAACGAGGCAGAACGATTGGACAATTACGGCTTTTCGCCGCATTAGTCAGGGAAGGAAAATGGGAAAATGAAATTGTAGATCCGGCAGAGCCGGAACGGCAGCCATTTCCAAAGCCAGCTCTTCGGCAAATACAAGTCCCAATCGGACCAGTGGCAGTTTTTGGTGCGAGTAACTTTCCCTTAGCTTTCTCGGTAGCGGGCGGTGATACCGTGTCAGCGCTGGCGGCGGGTTGTCCGGTAGTATTCAAAGCCCATCCGGCTCATCCGGCAACTTGCGAACTAGTGGGACGTGCCATCCTTCAGGCTGCCTCAAAAACAGGCATGCCTAATGGAGTATTTTCGATGGTCCATGGCGTATCGCATCGGGTTGGGGGACAATTGGTGCAACACGCCTTGATTAAGGCCGTTGGTTTTACCGGATCTTTTGGAGGAGGAAAAGCGCTCTTTGACCTCGCCACCCGACGTCCTGAGCCGATTCCTGTTTATGCGGAAATGGGTAGTACCAACCCTGTTTTCTTCCTACCAGGAGCACTTAAAGAAAATGCGACAAAGCTGGCAGAAGGCATGGCTAATTCAGTAACGCTGGGTACCGGACAATTTTGTACAAATCCAGGTATGTTTATTATACTCAAATCAAATGAGGGGTTTGCGAATGAAGTAGCTGCCTGCCTAAATGATATATCCGTAGGTGCCATGCTCACTTCAGGTATTGAGAAAGCCTTCATCAATGGAATTTCTAAGCTACAGCGTAAGGATGGAATCAAGACACTAACAGCTAATCAAATGGATGGTGTTGCTCCTACCTTGTTATTGACAACGGCCACTCAGGCTATAGCTGACCCCTCAATAACTACGGAAGTGTTTGGTCCTTCATCAGTTGGAATTTTGGCCGACGATAAGGAAGCAGTTCTTGCTTTTGCACGTAGTTTGGAAGGACATTTAACGGCCACAATCCATGCCACCGATAATGATATTGAAGAATACCGCGAACTAATTGACATCCTGACCTTAAAAGTGGGAAGGCTTATTTTCAACAGTTTCCCAACGGGCGTGGAAGTAAGTCCTGCCATGGTGCACGGTGGGCCGTTTCCGGCCACGACCGATGTGAGAACCACTTCGGTGGGAACTACCGCAATCTACCGCTTTACAAGGCCGATTTGTTTTCAGGACATGCCAAAAGTTCTGGAACAGGAAAAATTCTAGTATTTGCAGCGATGAAAAAATTGGATGCGGTCACTCACCGCATCCAATACTGTTTTTACAAGCTTATATTTTTTCCTCTTCGGAAGTTGGCGAAGGTTCTTTACTTCCCCACCAACCGGCCAGAATTGAGCCGGTTACATTCATCAGCGAACTGAAAATCGCCGGGGCAAGGCCCACAGTGGCAATTTTACCCATTTGACTGGCCAGTCCTGCTGCCAGTCCGCCATTCTGTAAACCTACTTCCAGGGCTACAGTCCTACAATCCTGTTCCTCCATTTTGAAAAGCTTTGCAGCGCCGTAGCCCAAGAGATAGCCGCCAATATTGTGCATTAGAACAGCTACCAACAACAATACCCCAACATTGAGGAGAGATTCCTGGCCTGCTGCGGTAATCACGAGGATGATCAAGGCAATACCCACCATGGAAATCATGGGCAGATACTTGCGTAAAGCTTTGGCAAAAGTTTTGAAATATTGATTGATCAAGAAGCCAATTCCTACCGGGATAATTATAATCTGGACAATATCCCACATCATACTCCAGAAGTTAATTTCAATGAATTGTCCCCCAAGCCATTTCATCATAATTGGGGTCATTAACGGAGCAAGTATTGTGGCAAAAGTTGTAATGGTAATTGAGAGTGCTATGTTCGCTTTTGCGATAAGGGTCATTACATTGGACGCTAGTCCGCTGGGGCTGGAACCGATGAGTATTATTCCCGCCGCGACTTCAGGGGGGAAGTTGAATAAGCTAGCAATGCCAGCTCCCAGGAATGGCATAATTCCAAACTGGCAACACAAGCCGATGATGACCGCTTTGGGGGTTTTTATGATGCCCACAAAATCATTGAAGGTCATGGTTGTACCCATCCCGAACATGATAATTTGTAGTAGTGGCAGGATTAATTTTGAGAATTTAAAATCACCTATCTGGACGAAGTACTGAGGGTAAAACATTCCTGCGCCTACCATTGCAAAAATTACGGTAGGATAGGAAAATGACTTAAGATTTTCAAAACCGCGCATCCCAAGTGCCAGCAAAAGGAGACCGGCAACCAATAGAAGCCCAGTTAAATTTAGTGTTCCTGAGAAATAAGTGATAATGCTGCCTATTAATCCCGCTAACCCTGTGTATAATGAGTATTTGTAAAGAGAATTGGTCATTTTTTTAAAATTAAAATGGTTATTAGCTTTTGTGTGAAACAAAACTAATAACCAGATTTAAATCCACTGCTTAATGATAAGGTTATTTTGTATACTATTCCTATGGGAAATTAAACCGGGCTATGTGAGAGCAGCTTTATTTGATGAAAACTAATCAACCACATAGCCGGTTTTGTCTGTTTTTATAACGGAAATTTATTGGATATCCCAGAATACCCTAGTTGTCAGGTTATCACTTCCGCCAATAGCCTGAACCGCTTTCATATAGTTGTCGCGATTTTGGGCCAATTCATAATCGGGATAAGATAACCTTCTTACAAAACCTCCGTCAAGGAGATTGTTTGAAAGATTGGGACTTAAAGCAGGGAAGCCACTTCTTCTGAAATTGGCGAAAGCCTGTGTTCCCATTCTGAGATAGGCGATCCAGAGCTGAGTGTTGATCAGTTCAAGCGCATCAGCTGCCGAATAGGCTACTCCAGGTTTTGCCAAATAGGCATCAATGTCGGAGTCTGAAACTACAAAAGCATTTGGATATAGAGCATACCGCTTGATATCAGCACGAATGCCATCTTCATAGTATTGTTCAGCAGCGGCATCGCCACCCGGTATCCATCCTCTATGTGCAGCTTCCGCCAGAAGCAATGAAACTTCAGGATAAGTCACCCAGAAATCAGGAGCCCTTAACGATGCTACAATATTCACGTTCATTTGTGAATAATCATAGCCTCCGCCTCTTGTGCCGCGATAAGGGGCATTTACAAGATCTGTATTAAGTACTCCCACAGGAACTCCAAACTGATTGGCTATATCCGTATCGGGATTAGGATCTGCCAAAGGTTCTGCCGGATCTGCGAAGGTGGCTAAGATAAACTGACTGCGAGGGTCGCTGGTTGCCTTCAACTGCTCTACGAAAGGTTCGGCAGCATAGTAAAAATATGGGTTGTTGTTGACCAGTCCATTATTGGCATCATTGATATAGGCAGTGCCATCAAAAACCAAATAAGCATTATCATCATTGGAAGTCATCACGCCGCCATTAAAGGCATCAGATACGATAGATGCAGCCTTGCTTGGGTCGACCTTTGAGTATCGCATTCCCAGTCTTAATAACAGTGAATTGCCCAGCTTCCTCCATTTCTCAACCTGGCCTGCAGCGGAACCCGTTGGAATGGAACCGTTATCTCCGTAAAAGAGATCGGCTGAAACGTAGTCAGCGCTTGGATTCAGGGCCGCAATTGCCTGTCTGAGTTCCTGTTCAAGATCTGTGTAAATGGTTGCATCATCATCATAGGAAGGGTAGAAGAACTCACTACCTTCAAGAAAGGCAAGACCTGAATTGAAGTAGGGGATATCAGCATAGGTGTCGGTTAAATTCATAAAGGTTTGTGCCTTCCAAATACGCAACATGCTGAGTAAATTTACTCGTTCTGGGCTATCGGCTAAAAGGTTGATGGCCTGAACCATATTTTTAATGTCGGTAGGGTAGGAGTCATTCCATACTCCATTGTTGAAATTATCGTTATCGGCATTAAAATTAGGACCCTCTGTGGCTCCTGAATTGTGAGGGTTGACAAAGTGCTGAACAATGGTATGTTCTGTTTCCCAGCCTCCAAGAACAGTACGTTGAGCACCGGCAAATAATAGCGATGGATCAATGTCTGTTAGAGCATAAGGGTTGGTATTGACAGCCTCAAAATCTTTGTCACATGATCCAAAGACGAGGATGGCTGCACCTATTAGGAAAAGTGTTTTTATCTTTTTCATAATCATTAGAATTTGGCATTTAGGCTAAAGATGAAATTGCGAGTGGTAGGCAGTGACGTATTCTCATAGCCAGCCCGGAAGTCACCAGACGATTGAATGGCCTCCGGATCCAGATCAGGTATATCCTTGTAGAGCAGCAATGCGTTTCGGCAAGCAGCAGTAAAGGTCAACCCTTTGATGAAACCCAGAGAACCAGACTTTCGTAAGGCATCAGTAAAGTCATAAGAAACGGAAATGTTTCTCAACTTAACAAAGTCTGACTTAAAGGTCACGATATCTCCCATTTGATTATTTCTGTAATCGGCGTAGAATGGTGCCGGGTCAACGGCACTGGTATTGGGCTCTCCACTTGATGCATATACACCATCAAATACTACTCCGTTTTCTCCTTCGCGACGGCCCACTAAAGACTGTTTGGAGTGTCCTTGTCGGTTTGCATTTAACGCTGTGGAAGAAATGACATAACCTCCTAATTTATAATCAAAGTGGATACCGACAGAAAGGTTTTTATAGCTAAATGAGTTGGCCCAGCCGCCAGTATGCTTAGGGATTGAGCTTCCGAAGCTGACGTAATCATCTGAGGGAATTAAACGGCCTTCGTCCGTTAGAAGAATTCTGCCCTGAGCATCTCTTGCGTAAGTTCTTGCATAAATCTGGTTCATTGGAAGACCTTCTACATATCTTAATTGTCCGATAAACTCAAGTCCCGTAGCACCCCAGTTTACTACAATTATTTCGTCAGGCTCTCCAACTGATAATACCTTCGTTTTTAGCCAGGCGTTGTTCCAGGAAGTGGTCCAACGGAAGTTTTCGGTTTGTATTGGTGTAACTTCAATGAGGAATTCCAACCCGGAATTCTGAAGAGAACCAAGATTTTGCTTGGATTGATCATATCCGGATGTATTGGAGAGAATAACTCCCAGTACTTGATCTTTTGAGACCTTGTCGAAATAGGATACATCCACAAGCAATCTGTTCTTAAACATTCTCATTTCCAAGCCGACCTCTTTCTCCTCCACTGTGAATGGTGTTAGAAATTGGTTGGGCGCAGTGGTACCACTAATCGTTGCGGTTGACTGACCGTTAAATTGATTTTGAGCGACGGTGTACGTCAGAATTCCGTCGTAAGGATTTACACCTTGCGAACTTCCTACTTCAGCCCAAGAGGCTCTTAACTTGCCATAAGAAAGCCACTCAGAGCCCGGTAATAATTCAGAGAAAATAAAGCTTCCAGAAATAGACTGATAAAATTCACTATTATCATCAGGGTTAAGGACAGAGAACCAGTCATTTCTACCGGTGAAGTTTAGATATAAAAGACTTTTGTACCCTATTTCAGCCCAACCATAAAGTGAATTTACCCGGAATTGGGAATAATTAAAGCTTTGATTTTGGACGGTTCCATTACCAATGGTATATAAGTCTCTAACAATGAAGTTTGATGCATCCTGGGCAAATCCACGATTTTTAACTCTCCAGGTATTTCCA
This sequence comes from Saprospiraceae bacterium, assembly GCA_965229635.1. Lineage (GTDB taxonomy): Bacteria > Bacteroidota > Bacteroidia > Chitinophagales > Saprospiraceae > BQJU01. The sequence goes on along the minus strand of OZ245894.1, from coordinate 5,188,839 downwards.
CCAAAGTTTGCGTCGATAGAGAAATTCCCAAATTGTTTGCTACCGCCTACAAGGAAATCTGCATTGACATCGGTTCCCTTATCTTCCGATAAATTATAGGTTCCTTTGAAGGTGCCATCCGCATTCCGAGGCTCACTGGTTCCTATGCCTCCTGGTGTATCAAATTCAATGAAGCTTATGGCATAGTCGTAATTGTAGCGGCCTTGGATATAGAGCCAATCTGTGAAGTCGTATCTTAAGGTAGCAGTTCCGAGGAAACGATCTCTTTCATTTAAAAAGCTTTGTCCCACTGCAATGCGATAGTAGGGATTGAGCAGCGTTCCCTGAAAACCAGAGGTACGAGTCTCTGTTCCATTGGGCGCAACAGCACTGTTTTCCAGCGCTGAGAGCGGAATGGACGTAGCAATTCTGGTGAAGAAGTTAACTGCACCCGGTCCTTGTATCCCCACCTGGGGAGGATTAATTTGTTGCTCATTGGTGTAGTTAATGTTTAATTGCAGCTTGAGGCGATCACTGATAAAGTGATTGATCCCTACGTTGGCGATCTTTCTTTTGTACTCGTTGGTTGGAGTGATCCCTTCTGCATCGGTATTGGAAAATGAGGCTCTGAAACTTCCTCTGGCATTACCTCCGGATAGAGCAATTGTATTGGTAAAATCAGTTCCTGTTTGTAAGAAATCAAAAAGTCTGTTGGGATTCGCCGAATAAGGTTGCAGCGAGCCGTCAAAAATAGGGGTAGGCACACCATCTAGTCTTTCACCCCAGGCAAATTGCCCTGTAGAGGCTGCATTTGGCCCGTCCGAAGGTCTAACACCACCGGTACCTTGGCCAAATTCAGTTTGGAAATCAAAGAAATCCAAAGCCTGCTGTGCAGAAAAACTGGAAGAATATTCCACGCCAATACCTTGATTCAAACTTCCAGACTTGGTGGTGATGATAATAGCACCATTGGCCGCTCTGGAACCGTAGATGGCTGCTGCTGTAGCACCTTTTAGCACAGTCATACTCTCAATGTCATCAGGGTTAATATTTGATAAATTATCCCCTAGGTCACGTGTTTGTCGGGGGCCGGCATCATCACGGTTTGCACCACGGGCACCTTGATCAATGGGCAGTCCATTAATGACAATCAGCGGAGCATTATTTGCTCCGGCAAAGGCAATCTGGCCACGCAACCGTATTTGCATACTGGACCCTGCACCGGCAGCAGGTGGCGTGATATTCAGGCCAGCTACTCGTCCTTCAAGAGATTCTATCACGTTGGTAGTTCTGTTCTTGATGAGTTCCTCAGTATCAACGGATGTGACAGAATAACCCAACTTTTTGGATTCTTTTCGGACACCCAATGCCGTTACTACGATTTCATCCAGGCTTTGAGCGTCTTCTTGCATGGCCACATCCAGAGTGTTTTCATTGCCAACCCTTTTTGTAACAGTCCGGTATCCAAGATAGCTGAATACCAGGGAATCACCGCTTGAGGCAGCAATGCGATAGGTTCCATCAACATCTGAAATGGTACCAGTCAAGCTTTTCTTTACAGTAATGTTTACCCCGGTCAATGGTGTGCCATCTTTGGCCGAGGTGACTTTTCCTGTTATGTCCTGTGCTTTTGCTGTCATTAAGCAGCATAGCATGGCCAACAGGAATAACGCTGGTTTAGTAAGTTTCATCATATTTCTAATTTTTTAATTAGGGAAATTAGGTATGAATTGGGTTTAGAGTGAACAAAAAGTAAGTGTCTGTAATGGCATTGACGTTATCAAGTGTCGAATTTACACTTATTTTTTTTATTGCATTGCTCTGGGCTAATTTTTTTTTGATTATTTTTGTTTTAGCAGATGTTTCTTCTTTAAGTTTCACTTATTTGCACTTTATCTTTTGTCTTTAAGGTGGACGGCAAAAAATAAGTATTATGTATTCTTTTGCTTTTTGCTTGAAGAAAACAGAGGAAGTGAAGTTTTCTCTTTGGAAGACAGAATGTGTGTGAACAATATGGTTGCGGATTTGTTAATCTTTGCCAGAGTATTTTTTACCCGGCTTTTCCTTATTTGATAAGTTAACTACCAACTAAATTTTTAGCATAGATCTTCATCTCAAGTTAATGGATATTAATAGCTACAAAAACCATCAAAAAATCCTTGTTGCCGTTGACTGTATTATTTTTGGCTTTGACGGCACTGAATTAAAGGCACTTCTCATCAAAAGAGGCTTTGAACCTGAAAAGGGTAAGTGGTCACTTATGGGAGGGTTTATTCGGGAAAATGAAAATGCTGAAAAAGCAGCTACACGAATTTTATATCGCCTAACTGGACTCAGGAATATTTATTTGGAACAGGTTTATGCATTTACTGATGTAGACCGGGACACAGCTGGCAGAGTCATTTCAATAGCCTACTTTGCTTTAATTAATATTAATGATTACAGTGAACAGCTCCAATTGGAACATGAAGCTAAATGGTTTCCTTTAAATGATATTCCACCGCTAATCTTTGATCACAAGCAATTTGTGGTAAAAGCACAGAAAATGTTGCAAAAGAAAGCGGCCACCCATCCTCTAGGTTTCGAACTCTTACCTGAAAAATTTACCTTGCCACAATTGCAAAGCCTTTATGAAGCTATTTATGAAATGCCCCTGGATAAAAGAAACTTCAACCGTAAGATTCTTTCTCTGAACATCTTAAATAGGCTTAACGAAAAGGAAAAAGAATCGTCAAGGAAAGGTGCATTTTATTATGTCTTCGACAAAATTAAATATGCGAAGCTTCAATCTGAGAATGGAGTGAAGCTGTATTGATTAGTTGGGCGGCAGGATTACCGTGTGATCCTGAAAAGTGGGGAGTTACTAATCCCCAAAAGGTCAGCCTGGCGGCTTGGCCTTTTTATTTTTCTCTATTCGCTTAAGCAAGCTTAGCTCATTGCGTAAAATAAAAAAGGCCATTTCGATACTCGAAATGACCTTTAGATAATTAGTCGGGGCGGCAGGATTCGAACCTGCGGCCCTCCCGGTTTCACCGGGATGCGCTATTCTTCAAAGGTTAGCGAGGTTATCCTCTTGCTCAGAAATCCATTCTAAGAGATAAGCCTTGTCCTTGTAGCTTTTCAGTTTACGTTCGAGCAGTACCGCTTCGGAACGAGTTTCCATCTGGAGGGCAAAGATGAGCTTCCAAGGGCCCTTGTTTTTGGTCCACTTGTTTCGGTTTTGGTTGTGTCGGAGCATACGATCTTCTAGATTGTTTGTTTGACCGACGTATAGTTGATCGGTGGTTTGGGATTGGATGACATAAGTGAAAAAAGGCATTAGAGTAGGGGTTAATTCAACAAAAAAGGAGCTATGAAATTTAATTCATAACTCCTTGATAATCAGTGTCGGGGCGGCAGGATTCGAACCTGCGGCCCCCTGCTCCCAAAGCAGGTGCGCTAACCGGACTGCGCTACGCCCCGAAGATATTTTTTTCCGGTTATTTGGAGAACCCTTTTGGCCCTCCCGATTTTATCGGGATGCGCTAACCGGACTGCGCTACGCCCCGAAGATATTTTTTTCCGGTTATTTGGAAGAACCCTGTGGCCCTCCCGATTTTATCGGGATGCGCTAACCGGACTGCGCTACGCCCCGAAGATATTTTTTTCCGGTTATTTGGAAGAACCCTGTGGCCCTCCCGATTTTATCGGGATGCGCTAACCGGACTGCGCTACGCCCCGAAGATGTCTTGTATGGCGGTGAAGGCGGGATTCGAACCCGCGGTACCCCTTTCAGAGTACGCCGGTTTAGCAAACCGGTGGTTTCAGCCACTCACCCACTTCACCGGGTGTATAGATGAACACTTTCTCTTTTGAAGAAAGTTACCACAAAGGTGAAGTTTTTAGGATGGCTGCCGGATACATTAGTACGCCGGTTTAGTCCCGATTTTTAATCGGGATGGTTTCAGCCACTCACCCACTTCACCGGGTGTATAGATGAACACTTTCTCTTTGAAGAAAGTTACCACAAGGGTAAAAATTTGCTCAAGTTCTTTGGCACTTTTGCCTTTCAAAGTATGCTGTTTTCTTGAGCGATTGCAAAGGTAAATATCCTGAAATAATTTCCAAAAAGAAAAAGGATTATTTTTGATCTTTTTTCCTTGCTAAAACCTATTTACCTGTTTTACAAAAGATTAGCGCAGAGAAAAAATTGCCCTCTGCGCTAATTAATGGGAATATCCTTCAAATAGTTCCCACAAGGGTTATTTTTCGTTCAAGGACATCTTGATCTTCTTCTCGAGCTCTGCCACAGTATCCTTAAAGATGATGTCGGTTTCCATCAAATCCTGAACCGTTTTGCAGGAGTAGATCACTGTGCTGTGATCCCTGCCGCCAAACGTCTCACCGATGGCTTTTAAAGATTTATCAGTGAGGTTTTTGGCCAGGTACATCGAAAGCTGTCTGGCGATCACCACCTGCCGCTTTCGGGTCTTGCCCTGGAGCTTATCGACGGGCACATCAAAATGCTCGGCTACCAGGCTTTGAATAAACTCAACCGTAATCTCTTTGTTAAGTTGACTCACAAAGTTTCTTATCACCTCTTTTGCCAACTCCATATCGATTTCGCGGCGGTTTAGTGATGATTGAGCGATCAACGATACCAGCACCCCTTCAAGCTCCCGAATATTATTTTGAATATTATAGCTGATAAATTCAGTAACATCCTGAGGAATCTCGACACCCTGGTGACTCATCTTGGCCTCCAGGATCGCCATGCGGGTTTCAAGGTCAGGAGCTTGTAGATCGGCAGACAGGCCCCACTTGAAGCGGGAGATCAATCGTTCCTCCATTCCGTCCAGATCCTTAGGCGGACGATCGGAGGTGAGGATGATCTGTCGGCCATTCTGGTGCAGTTGGTTAAAAATATGGAAGAAGATTTCCTGAGTCTTTTGCTTATTGGCCAAAAACTGAATGTCATCTACGATCAATACGTCGATCAACTGGTAGAAGTTGACGAAGTCATTAACTGCATTATTCTTGATCGACTGAATAATCTGGTTGGTAAATTTTTCCGAAGAAACATACAAGACGTTTTTCTCTGGAATTTTTTTAACTACTTCATTACCAACGGCTTGTGCAAGATGGGTTTTGCCCAACCCAACATCGCCGAAGATCACTAACGGGTTAAATGAAGTGCCCCCAGGCTTTTTGGCAATAGCCAAACCAGCAGAACGCGCCAAACGATTACAGTCACCTTCAATATAGTTGTCAAAGAGGTAGTTGGGATTGAGTTGTGGGTCAATCCTGACCTTTTTGATGCCAGGAATAACAAACGGGTTTTTGATGTTTTCTGTGTCGATCATGCCCGGAACATAATTGTCTCCGTTCTTAGCTTCTCCCGGACGATTTGTTTCCTTGCCATTTTTGTTGGTCGTCAAAATCTGGTACTCCAACTTGGCTTTCTCGCCCAGTTCTTTGCGAATTGATGTCTTTAATAGGGCAACGTAATGCTCTTCCAACCACTCATAAAAGAACCGATTAGGAACCTGGATGGTTAGCGCATTGTGGTCCAAGCGCACCGGTTTGATTGGCTCAAACCAGGTCTTGAAGCTCTGCAGATTCACATTCCTGCGAATCGTTTGCAGACAGTTACCCCACACTGTAGCATGATCTTTTACCATTCTCCAGAATAAAATTAAGGCACCCGGCCTCGGTTAAACAAAATAAATTAACCTGCTGTAATTAATGCAAGAGTATCAGTAAGCTAGAGCAAAATGCAGATGAAAAACGATTGTGGATGAGCAAGGGGATCAACCGTTATTCTCTCTCTGGTTGCCTTCTTATTTTTGAAGGGATACAAAGTTGGGAAAAAATCTTCAAAAGCAAAGCCTATCCGGGAAGGTTTTTTTAAATTTTTTTTCCGCTAATTTTTGTTGTCATTTTTCGGCTGATAAACACTAAAATATCACCAAAAAAAGAAGCCACTGGTTATCAGTAAGTTTATCATTTTTTGTTTGTGGCAAACAGGAAAATCTAATGAGCGCGAACGGACGTTTTCATCAAAATGATGAAAATCTACGTGACGCTTTGCGAAGAATAGATATTTAACTCACCAACAAATTTTTGCAGCTGACACACTTTCCCTTTTTGTTTTGTTCAAAATAAACCTCAAACTGACCCAACATAATGCCCGCCCAACCTACTTGATTGATGTAGGTGGCTTTGCCGTCGAGGTCCTTCACAATGGTGGGTTTATCAAGGAAAGTATGGGTGTGCCCTCCGATAATGAGATCGATATTTCGAGTGTTCTGTGCAAGTACCATATCCGATACCTTTTCTTCGCGGTAACGGTAGCCAAGGTGAGATAGGCAAATGACGAAGTCACACTTTTCTTCGTTCTTTAAAATGTTGGCGTAATAGTTGGCTCGTTCAATGGGGTCGAGATACCGGGTATTGCCATAAAGGCTTTCCGGAACTAATCCCTTCAATTCGATGCCCACTCCCAGCACTCCAACTTTCACCGGGCCCTTTCTAAAGATTTGATAAGGCTTTGTCTTGTCCTGCATCAGTGTATCGGAGAAATCATAATTGGAGCAAATGAAGGGAAATTTGGCATGTGGCAGTTGCTTGTGCAAACCTTCCAACCCAGCATCAAAATCATGATTGCCAATGGTGGCAGCATCGTACTGCATGGCCGACATCAGCTTGAATTCGAGTTCTCCACCAAAGAGGTTGAAGTAGGGAGTACCCTGAAAAATGTCACCTGCATCCAGCAATAGTACGTGCTCTTCATTGGCTCGGATTTGTTCAATTATCGTTGCTCTTCGGCTGGTGCCCCCCAGTCCCTGGTTGCGCCCTCCGTCCATGGGGAAGGGTTCAATCCGGCTGTGCACATCATTGGTATGTAGAATGGTTAACTTCGTGATTGTGGGGTCAGTAGCTGCTCTGAGCGGAAAGGCTCCGGCTCCCATCAATAAGCTCCCGGCCGCAGCTTTCTGCAAAAAATTCCGACGTTTCATAAGCTAGCTTTTTATCCGTCCGTCCAATGTTGCCTTCTGTGGTGTTGAGGCATGGTCCTGGATGTGTTTGATAATCAAATCTCTAATCAGATAAGGCGTTTGAATGCGGTTTTTATCTTTTAAAAAATCAGCATTTCCTCCACCGTTGGCAATGTAATCCGGCATTCCAACCCGGTAGATGCGGCCATCTTCTACCGGTTGTCCATCAATTCGAATCTTTTTGGCCTTGCCGTTTTCAATGGTATAGGACAACTCTTTACTAATTGGCCAGCCACCATCTTCTGCCATCAGGTGAATGAACTTGCGGGTATGATTGGCGTCAAGCTCAACAACCACCGCCAGGTTGTCAAAAGGCATCAGCTCAAAAACCTTTCCGCGATTGATTGGGCCCGGAGGAATAGAGGGAATGCGGATACCGCCGTAGTTTTGAATGGTAAAGTCCACCTTTTGCTGCACAACTTTGGAAACTTCCTCCTGTAGTAAGTCTGCCAGCCAGTTGCCTAACGTAGACTCCGGTTTGGTTTTGATTAGTTCCATGCCAATGGTGCCAATCACCTGATTCATTTCCTCATCGAGCTGGCTTTTATAAGGAGCAATCATCTCATTGATCGCTACATTGCCATTGTCAATGGATTCGTCAATGCGGTGCAAGCTCGGTTCGATATTGGCTAAATGCGTGACTTTACAGCTGGCCAGCGTTATGCAAAAGAACGCCAGGGTAAGAATGGAGATGTTGGTGCGTTGCATGGATGAAGATTCTCGCGTGAAGATAGGCATTCTTTGGCTTTAATTTTTAAATTCGTAGATCAACAAAACCCGAGTGTATGTCTCTCTCCAAAAATATCATCGTAATCATTGCTGTATTAGTAGCTGGCGGACTGATCTATTATTGGCTGCAGCCTGGTGAAAAAGTTCAACAATCGGATTTGCTGACTACAGTGGACAAAGGCGCTTTTGTGATCAAGGTAACCGCTACCGGTGAACTTAATGCCAAGAAATCGGTCAAGATTCGTGCTCCTCAAGGTATGCGCCCCGCAGGCATTTATGAGACAACATTATCGGATTTGGTGCCGGAGGGAACGGTGGTGCAAAAGGGAGAGTATGTAGCCTCATTGGACCGCACTGAATTGGCCAATAAAATGACTAATGTGCAAACGGAGCTTGAAAAAATTCAAACCCAGTTGGAGCAGGCCAAAATCGATACAGCCATTGAGATGCGAGGATTGCGCGATCAATTGATCAATCTCAATTTTACCAAAAAGGAGAAGTTGCTGAAGGTAGAACAAAATAAGTACGAACCCCAGTCGGTCATTCAGCAAACACAGCTTGACCTGGAGCGCACGGAAAGAGATTATGAGCAACTAGAACAGAAATACCTGCTCAAGGAGCAACAATCGATCGCCAAGATTCAGGAAATCAATGCCCTGCTGAAACAAAATCAGAGTCAGCTCCAAAAATATATGGATTTGTCTAATGAATTTAACATCAACGCTCCGGAAAGTGGCATGGTCATTTACGCCCGTAGCTGGAACGGAAAAAAGGAGCCCGGTAGCCGTATTTCGGCCTGGGATCCAGTGGTGGCTGAATTGCCTGACCTAAGTGATATGATTTCCAAGACTTACGTCAATGAAGTGGACATCAGTAAGGTAAAAACAGGGCAGGATGTGAAAATTAAGGTGGATGCGTTTCCGGAGGAAGAGTATACGGGGATAGTGCTGCAGGTGGCCAATATTGGTGAGCAATTGCGGGGCTACGATGCCAAAGTCTTTGAAGTAGTGGTACAGGTGAATGAAGTGGACTCCATTCTGCGTCCGGCCATGACCACTAGCAATGAAATCGTAACGGATACTTATAAAGATGTATTATTTGCTCCATTGGAGGCCATTCAAACCGATAGCCTCACCTATGTGTATAAGGATCAAAATGGGAAAGTGGTCAAACAAGAGGTCATCACCGGTCTGAGCAATGACGATGAGATCATTATCGAGCATGGTTTAGAAGCAGGTGATCAGATTTACCTGACCGTTCCCGAAAATGCCAAGGATGCTCCACTGGTGGTGCTGGACCCAAGTATCAAGGAAGAAATCCGCAAGAAACAAGAAGAGGAGCGCCTGGCCAAAGAAGCCCGAGCCAAGGAACGACAGGAAAAACTGAAAGACCTGGAAATGCCTTCGCCAAATTCCGGAGGAGATGATGGTTTTATTATCATCATGGACTAATTCATTGCCCACTCAAACTTTCCTTAATGCAGCGAGTTTTATTCAACTTTTTTCTGGCTTTGGAAGGCATTAATGCCAACAAATTGCGCTCATTTCTTACTGCTCTCGGTATCATATTTGGTGTAGCTGCCGTTATCGCCATGCTGGCCATTGGTACCGGAGCAAAGCAGTCCATTCTGGAACAAATGCGCCTCATTGGCACCAATAATATTGTGATTAAATCAGTCATGAATCCGGAAGGAGAAGAGGGACAAGAAGGTCAAAGTTCGGATTCCGGAACCAGTCAAAATAATGACGACAAAAAGCCGTGGTCGCCGGGATTGACGCTGGAAGATATGTACGCTTTAGAAAAGGTGTTACCCACAATTGAGGCCACGAGCCCGGAAGTGGTGTTGCCAACCAACATTATCCAATCGGCCAAGTTGGAGAAGGCGAAATGTGTTGGAGTGACCAATGCATTTTTTGACCTCAATAGTTTAAACCTTGAGGCCGGGAATTTTTTTCAGGACCACCATCTGGAAGGAGGGCGGCCGGTTTGCATCATCGGCAAACACATTCAAACGAAGTTTTTCAGTCAGGAAAATCCAATCGGGCGAAAGATCAAGTGTGGCAATACCTGGCTCACCATCATCGGTGTACTGTCGAAGCGAACGGTGAGTTCAGAAAGTCTGGCTAGCCTCGGTATCCGGGACTATAATTCGGATGTGTACGTTCCGGTAACCACGGCCTTACTACGATTCAAAAACCGCGGAGTGGTCACCCAGGATGACATCGGCAACCGCCGTAGAAATAATAATGTATCAGAAGACGAAAACTATCACCAGTTGGACCGTCTAGTGATTCGCGTGAAAGAATCTTCTACTTTGAAGGCTTCGGCTGATGTGATTGCCCGAATGTTGCGCCGTCGGCATCAGGAAATCGTGGATGTCGAAATTGAAGTGCCAGAGCTATTGCTGGAGCAGGAGCAAAAAACGCAGGATACCTTTAACCTGGTATTGGCAGTGATTGCCGGCATTTCATTGCTGGTTGGTGGAATTGGTATTATGAACATCATGTTGGCCTCTGTTTTGGAACGTATCAAAGAAATTGGCGTACGTCGATCCCTGGGAGCCAATCAAAGGGATATTATCCTGCAATTTCTATTTGAGGCAGTGTTTATTAGCCTGATTGGAGGCGTGGTTGGCATCATCCTCGGTGTGGTCTCTGCGCAGACCATTGCGGCTTACGCTGATATTCCCACCATTGTATCCGCCTGGTCCATCATTCTGGCTTTTGGTGTGGCGGCAGGAATCGGGCTAATCTTTGGCATTTTTCCGGCCCGGAAGGCGGCACAACAAGACCCCATAAAAGCATTAAGAAGTGATTAACCACCCACTGAAAAATAAATCAATGAGCTTTCGTATTCTCCTTTGCCTCGCATTCATTTCGGGGCAACTCTACGCTCAAACCGATACCCTGGTCGTTACGTTGGAACAGACGATTGATATGGCGCAGTCTGGCGGACCAGAGGTGCAAATTGCGCAAACCTCATTTAGCAACAGCTACTGGTCATATCAATCATTTCTGGCTGATTACCGGCCGCAGATGGTATTGTCGGGAACACTTCCTGACCTGGATCGATCTATTGATGCGATTACGCTTCCGGATGGATCATTGAAGTTTGTCAGTCAGTCATTTATGCGCAATGACCTGAATCTCAGTCTCAATCAGGGCATTGCCCTCACCGGAGGCCGATTATTTGCCGGGACCGGTTTGAGTCGGTTGGATGTCTTTGCCAATGATAATAATCCGGCTTTTGCCTCTTATCGATCCACTTTGATTTCGGTAGGGGTTATTCAGCCTTTATTTGGCTTTAATCGACTGAAGTGGGCGAAGAAGGTTCAACCCCTGCGCTATGAGGAATCACGTCGGGGCTTTTCCGAAAACCTGGAACAGGTGGCTTACGAGGCGGCGAATTTGTTTTTTGATGTTTTAGTTGCACAAATCAACCTGGAGGCAGCTAAACGCGACAAGTTAAATTCTGATACGCTCTTTGCTATTTCCCAAGGGCGTTTTGAGGTGGGACGTATTGCGGAAGTGGAGCTCTTGCAAATTGAATTGCGGGTGATGGATGCCGAGGCGGATTTGGCGCAAAGCCAACTGAATTTGCAAACCAGTACCGAACGCCTGCGAGATTATCTGGGTATTAAAAATCCGGTGACGTTCAAGATGATTCCCCCAGCAGCGATTCCGGACTTTTTGGTAGATGTTGATCAGGCGCTGGATTATGCCCGGCGCTACCGCTCAGAGAGCATTGCTCTGGATCGGCGGCTGGAAGAAGCCAAAATGGATGTAGCCGAGGCTAAGGCCAATCGGGGCGTCAATGTGGATCTGTCCTTTTCTTTTGGATTATCACAATCAGGAGAAACCATTGATGAGGCACTGTCGGAACCTCTGGATCAGGAGCAATTTCAGTTAGGGTTGAATATTCCCATTGCTGACTGGGGAAAATCGAAAGCGGATATGCAGATTGCTTTGTCTAATGAGGAATTAACCCGTTTGCAGGTTGGACAGGATCGTATCAATTTTGAGCGGGAGATCATCATTCGCGTCCAGCAATTTGATCTGGTTCGGCAACAGGTGAAACGGTCAATCAAGTCGTACGAAATTGCGCAAAAGCGCCTCGACATTACGCGCAAGCGCTACCGAATTGGCAATATTCTGGTCACTGACCTCAATCAAGCCATCCAGGAAGAGGCCAATTCGCGACGCACTTATATGAACGCCTTGCGGAACTTCTGGCTGGCCTACTATGATATGCGCAGGTTGACACTTTTTGATTTTGAAAATAACCAGGCGCTGGTGCGCAAGGCTGAGGATGTGGTAAGGGGTAGGTAGAATTGGTGGCTGACAGGCAAGGTAGTTTTCGCAATTTTTTTTATATTGGTACTTGATACCTCAGTATCAATATATTTTAACCTTAAAAACCCATAAAATGAAACTGTTCAACCTCACCCTTGGTCTGGTATTTTGTACATTGATTTTCACTTCCTGCAATAATGACGAAAACCAAAATGTGGAGAACCCGCAAGTAGAAATATCAACTTCTCCCATTGAAGGAACCTGGAAACTGGTCAAAACCAAATGGGGCGATATGGAAGACCATGAGATCCCCAAAAGAGACATATACAAGATATTTACGAAAGAGCGATTTTTCTTTATTTATTTTGATTCCGTTCGGGTATCCGGAGCAGGCGGAGGCACTTATACCTATACCGATTCGTCTTTTACGGAAAGCCTGCAATACTATTCGTGGGATCATAGTGCTGCCGGTACCCAGCAAACCTTCAATTACACCCTGGAGGGTGACCAATTGCACCAATTCGGAGAAATTGATGGGACCGATAAATACAATGACTATATCATTGATGAATACTACGAGCGGGTAGAACCGGGAATTAGCACCATTGACAACAATATGCTAGTGGGCGTTTGGAAATACACCGGTGGCAATGGCAATACCTCAGCGTATCTTACCGATAACAAACTGAACAGCACCAAGGTCATTACGCCTGGGTTTTGGCATGTCATTTTTACCGAGCAGGGTACTGGAAAATATCACGGAACCGGTTTTGGCGTCTACACTAGGACAGGAAATCAGTACACCGAGCAGATAGATGCATTCTCTTTCGATTCTACCGCAGTAGGCAAGCGCTTTGACTATACCATCGAGCTTGCTGAAGATAAACTCAGCCAAACCGGTGAAATGAATACAGAGCAATATGAGAACTTCACCGTTCGGGAGGAGTATAGCCGGGTAGAATGATTAGCATATAAATGATGCAAGGTGGACCTTTGATCTGGTCCTACAGCTGCTGGATCTGTTGAAGGAGCCAACTCCTTGAACTCAACACATTGGTTTGCTGGATCTTTTTGGCAATGGCTTCCGCTTTGGTCTCTCCCTGTGTAAGCATCCGGTTGAGAATGGAGAGGAAGTTGAGATAGGGGGTTTTCACTGCTTTAGTAATTTCTTTATGCCTTAACAAAAAGATTCGGAAGGACGAAATCAGGGAATGCAGTGCATCAAATTCCCTGGTTTCGTAATATATTTTCAGCAAAATGATGCGGGCGTCCAGTTTGTAGTGCACATCGGAAAATTCCAGTACATTCAGTTGTTGCAGTGCATCATTGTAGGCTTTACGGTGGTAATAAAGATCGGCCAGGTTGAAATGGAAAGCGTCTTCTTTCTTGTCTTCCGGCAATTTAGGTGTAAACTCCCGAATAAAGGTTTCGACCCAGGCAAACCGGCGAAGGCCAAGCCCCAACTTGACTATGTTTTTGTAGGCCCAGGGCGATATCTGATCGTTTTCCAAAAGGTAACCTCCGGCGAGGCTTTCCTGGTACCATTGTAGCATTTCTTCGGCATAAGCCTTATCACCAAAACGGATTTTACGGCTACAGTAGTTGATGGCAAACTGATAGAATAACTGTATTTCACCAGGTGTAAAAAAAGAGTGAAATTCTTTAAAATGCAGCCGAAAGTGCTGGTAGTGGCTTACTTCTTTTTCTTCTTTCAGCATCAGTAGAATATTGCCATAAATGGCAATGGCCGGTTGGTCGTTAAATTGATTGGTTTTGATGATTTTCAACAATTCACTTTCCAGTGAAATGCTTTCCTGGTAAGCAAAAACACTTTTCCTTTCCAGGGCCGCGCAAACCAATGCCAGTTTTCTACTTAGAAAATACCGATCAAAAAAGGTATTGGCTTCCAACAGGTTTTTATCAAACTTTCGAATTTTCTGGCTGGTAAAATATTGATCCTGAGTTAAGTAATAAAGATATTGCTGGAAGTAAAAATCCGCATTCCGATAGGGGAGAGCGTCCAGCTTTTTCTCCATTTTCTGGCTGAGGTATTTTACATTTTTGTGAAGTGATCGATCTACACATGCCTTGAGTTGGTGATATTCCGTCAGGGTGCCGTCCTGCTGGTAGGTCAGCCATCCCAAAAATTGCTCCGCCAGTAAGGAAAGCTGGCTGGACCGATGATTGAACTGCCGTTCCTCAAATGCTTCTTTTGGAAATGCCTTCTGATGTAACTGCTCTTTGTTTAAGGATGCAATTACCTGCGGGGTGTTGCTCCAAAGGTGGCAAATGGCATCGTACAATAGTATCAAGTCTTCCCGTTTATTGAAAACAGGTGACGCTAAAAACTCGGCAAACCTTCTTCGCTCCTTAGCACTAAAAGATTGCAGCAGTACAAATAATTTTGTGTTGAGCATGTTCAATTTGGTCAGTTATCTGGCAAATATAGGAGCATTTTTCAAGAAAACCTGCGGTGTGGCATAGTCTGCTTGTTGATAATGGCGCATTAAACCGTATTGTTAAGTTGTTGATTATTAGGATTGTAAATCTATTTTTTGATCCAAAAAAGAATCTTAAACCTCGATAAATAGGAAAAAATGTAGTTGAGTAGCCCCCTTTATTGGAGTACTTTTACCGTGAGAAAAAAAGATAATCGTTAAGCAACTATTTTATGAAGATCCCTAGGCTATTACTGGTAATTAATTTTTGTGTTCTTTGGATAGGAGCAGATGCTCAGGTATTTCCCGGTGATGCCAACGATAACGGAGAGGTCAATAACATCGATATATTGTACATCGGTCATGCCTACGGCTCAGTGGGCCCTTCCAGGTTGGACCACGGAAGTGCCTGGGGGGAACAGACGATTTCCGTACCCTGGAACAATGATTTTCCAAACGGATTAAACTACACTTACGCGGATGCCAATGGTAATGGCACCGTTGAATTTGGTGATTTTTTCACCGTGGTATTTAATTATGGTCAACAGCAAAGTGAGGTGATCCCCGATGAATTTATTCCCGGGGAAGCGGGTAACGACCCAGCCTTCAATTTTGAAATTGATGCCTTGCCGGGAAACCTCACCGGAGGCAGCATTGTGACCATTCCTATTCAGCTTGGAACCGAATTTCAACCTTTGACCAATTGCAACGGTCTGGCATTTACCATTGAGTATGACAGTGATATTTTGCATTTAGTGGACTTCAACCTGCAGGGAAGTTTCATGACTGCCGATCAGCAATATTTTCCTTTATTGTATGAGCCCGAACCGGACGAAGGGGAGCTTGATGTGGCGATAACGCGCTTTGGCCAAGATCCGGTTGGTGGTTGGGGGGATATCGGCGTGCTCTCTATGATTATTGAGGATAATCTTATTGATTTTCTCCCCGATGACATCGATAGTATTGGCGTAGTGATTCGAATCAAGGATGTGATGGTGTTGGATCACGAGCAAAATGTAGTGCCGGTGGTCCATGATAGTATTGAATTGATGGTACATCACCCTGATGCCCTGGTGGATACGGATACTCCTGTTCGTAGTCAGGAACTCAGGGTGTTTCCCAATCCGGCCCGAGATATGGTAACGGTTGCAGCATCGGTGCCTATTCAATGTGTTGAAGTGATGGATGTGCGCGGTGCAAATCTGGCCAAATTTCCAGGAAATGGAATCCGTCAATTAGACATTCAAACAGCGGAACTTCCCGGGGGCTTATTGTTGCTGAGAATATATACGCGTGATGGCTTTTTTACCAGAAAGCTATATATACAAAATTACTAAAAAAAATGCCAGGATAAGGCACTATCCCGGCAAATCGATTTCACAAAAAAAATTTGATTAATCATGACAAAACTAAACATTAAACTCATGAATTGGAAGATTCTTTCCCTTTTTCTGATGACTTCCATGGCCCTTTCCGCTACCGCCCAGGTAACGGTGAGTGGTCTGGTTCTATTTGGTGAGGATGATCAACCGCTGCCCTTTGTTGGTTATCCGGTGACATTGATTGTCGATAACGACGCTCCCATTGAAACTTTCACCATGGATGACGGAACCTATGAAGTTTCACTACCGATTGCTGTTGGGGATTTGGTTCAGGTTCAAATTATCGACCTGTGTACCGGGGAGGTGCTGATGGCCGAGTTGCCAAATCCAGATGGATTATATACGGCCGATTTTCATATCTGTACAGATATTGTTCCGCCGCCACCACCTACAGGCTGTGAGGCCTATTTTACCT
Organism: Saprospiraceae bacterium; assembly: GCA_965229635.1. GTDB lineage: Bacteria > Bacteroidota > Bacteroidia > Chitinophagales > Saprospiraceae > BQJU01. Next base: position 5,172,567 of record OZ245894.1, on the reverse strand, counting down.
ATGAACAAACTAGCGTGGAACCCTACGAGGTAAGTTTCTTTGATCTTTCATTTAGTGAAAGCCCCATCGATACCTGGGACTGGGACTTCGGCGATGGAAGCACCAGTAATGAAGATAATCCAGTGCATGAATATGCTGCAACTGGAGAATATGAAGTTTCGCTAACCATAACTGCTGATACTTGTAGCTCAACGATAGCCTATTTGGTCATTGTATCCGAGGAACTGGGCTGCGGCTGCCCTGAGTATTTGGATCCTGTATGCGTAATAAATGATATGGGAGAAGTCCTGAGTTTTGATAACCCCTGTTTTGCCGAATGTGAAGGATACGGTCCGGATACCTGGGTTCCCTGTGATATCGAGGAGGGATGTTATGCCTCATTTTACCTCAATATTAATGATGATCCGAATGATTTAACGGTCGAATTTGTTGATCAATCTGTTAGTACAGAAGGAGATATTACTTCCTGGGAATGGAATTTTGGCGACGGCGAAACTTCTACTGAAGCCAATCCAAACCATACCTACGCTGAAGCGGGTATTTATGAGGTGACCCTTACTATTGTTACCGATGAGGGGTGTGCTTCAACTACGGTGTTACACATTTGTATCGGTGAAGTTGGTAATGGTTGCAATTGCGACGATGTGTACGATCCGGTTTGTGTTGAATTGCCGGGAGGCCCTATCATTACTTTCCCTAATGCCTGCGAGGCAGAATGTGCCGGCTTTGGGGCGGACTCCTTTGTGGATTGTGAGGGAGGAGATTGTCCCTGTTATGATATTTTTGCGCCTGTTTGCGTGCTCACTGCCAATGGCGATACCCTGACTTTCCCCAATGCGTGTTTTGCGGAATGTGAGGGATATGGTGAAGATAGCTTCGTTGACTGCAATGACAATGGCCCCTGCAATTGCACTTTTGAGTATGATCCGGTTTGTGTGCTGGTGCCTGGCGGGGGCATTGCTGAATTCCCGAATGCCTGTTTTGCCGAGTGCGAGGGCTTTGGTGAAGATAGTTTTGTGGATTGTGACGATATTCCCGATCCATGTGATTGCCCTGATATCTTTGCGCCGGTATGTGTGACCACTGCTGATGGCGATACATTGACCTTCCCTAATGCCTGTTTCGCCGAGTGTGAAGGGTATACCGGAGATCAATTCTTTGATTGTGATATTGACTTCCCATGCGATTGTCCCTTCTTGTTTGATCCGGTTTGCGTGGTAACCGATGAGGGTAATATTGAAGTCTTTATCAATGCCTGTCTAGCCGAATGTGAAGGCTACGGTGAAGACGCCTATGTAGATTGCGATGGCGAAGTCTTCCCTGATGACTGCTATGCCGATTTTTATATCGATTATGAAATTAACGACCAGAATCCACTTGCGGTTCAGTTCAATGACCTGTCGCAAGCAGCGGAAGGCGAAATTGTGAGCTGGACATGGGATTTCGGAGATGGTACTACCAGCGATGAACAAAACCCAACACATACTTTCCCGGAAGATGGCATTTATGAAGTAACGCTCACCATCACCACTTCAGCGGATTGTAGCGCCACTATCGCCCTGCACATTGGTGTTGGTACGGGTGGGCCATTTCAAGGTCCCGATTGTCAGGCGATATTCTTTTTTAATCAGAGTGGTGATGACCCACACAACTTCCAGTTTACCGATGTGTCCTTTGGCAATGTGACCAGTTGGAGTTGGTCTTTTGGTGACGGATTTTCCAGTGACGAGCAAAATCCAAGTCACACTTACGCTGAGGATGGAGTGTACCCGGTAACCCTGACTATCACAACCGAGGATTGTGAAAGTACCGTGACCATGATCCTGGCAACCAATGAAGATATCTGGTACAATAATGGTTGTACAGCCTTATTTGTTCCGCTGGTTACCAATGACACAAGTGAGATATTCTTCCTCAATCTATCTTCACCCGATGCCATTGAATTCAACTGGGACTTCGGCGATGGCACCACGAGCAATGAGCCGGTCCCGGTACATCAGTACGAAGAAGGAGGAACATACACCATCACCTTGACCATCACAACTATTAATGGATGTGTCAATTCCTTCAGCGTGACCCTTGATCTTGATGAAAATGAATTCACGGGTAGTCCGGCTTACCTCATTGTATCCGATACTGATGAGGCAACAGCTGTCGTTGGTGTCAAAGCATTCCCCAACCCGGTTACCGACCAGTTGAGCATTGGTGTAGATACTGAAATTAGCGGGGCGTATCAGCTCGAGTTGTTTAGCATGGCTGGTCAGCGGCAGTTGAGCCAGCTTGGTCAGCTCACCGTGGGTAGCCAGACGCTGGACTTGGATATGCGCAACCTTCCCGCGGGTATTTACCTGGTTAGACTCCGGGTAAGTGACCAACTGCACCAATTGAAGGTGGTCAAACAGTAGTCATAATTTGAATAGAGTTTTTCCGCAGGGGCAGGATGGGAAGAAAAAAGTCTTTTTAACCCCATATTGATCCCTGCGAAATAACTCTAATAGCATTCTACAGTGTAGAGTGAGCTATTTCCATTCTAATACTTCTGAATTTACGGACAGTCCTGGAAACGGGGCTGTCCTCTTTACATTTGTAAAAAAACTTTTCCAGGAGATGTAACCATTTGGGAAATCCGAAGTAACCCTATCAAACGAAAGCCTTCAAGGTATATGGAAAGAAATGTACAAGTTACCGATGAAGTGTTGATGCAGCGGTTGAGCAACGATGAACTTGACTGTTCGGCTATTCTGTTTCAGCGGTGGAATCGGAAAGTGTACAATTTCTTTTTGCGGCTTACCGCCAATGCGACTCAAAGTGAAGATCTGACACAAGGAGTATTTGAACGCATCATACGTTACCGGCGCTCTTACCGCACTGGCAGTGCTTTCAAGTCCTGGATCTATCAGATAGCCCGGAATTTGCTGGTCGACCAGCGCAAAAGGAGCGCCTTTTTTCAGGATCAATTTGTGCAAACGGATCAACTGGCTGATCAGTTGCCGGATACAAATACCGAACGCGAAAAGCTCGACCAGTTTCAGCAATTGCAGAAAGCCATGGGGGAGTTGTCAGATGAGCAAAGAGAAATGCTGGTTCTAACCAGGTTTCAACAACTAAAATATCGGGAAGTTGCCGAAATACTGGGTATTACGGAGACGTCGGTTAAGGTAAAAGTGCATCGGGCATTACTCAAATTAAGAAGTATCTATTTTAAAATGGAAGAGGCATGAAAGAAGAAGATTCAATCAAAATGATAGATTATCTGGATGGTCGCCTGGAAGGTGATGAACGCACTGCCTTCGAACAACGATTGGCCAATAATGTTCAGTTGCGGAAGGAATGGGAAGCCTTGCATGACCTCAACGGATTGATGCGGGCATTTCCGGAAGAGGAACCCTCATCCGCGCTGGGCGCAGGGTTTCTGAAAGTGCTGCAAAATAAAAAAAGTAATTTGGCTCAAAGGCCAAAATCACCCGGCTATTTTATGTGGACACTGGAGTGGAGGATTGCTGCCGCAGTTGCCTTACTTGTCATTGGAATTGGATTTGGCATGTTGTGGCAACGCAATCAGCAACAACAGGTGCAAATTGGGCAACTGGCTGCCGAGGTAGCCAATACGCGCAAGATGCTGGTGTTGTCAATGCTGCAGCAAAACTCCGCCAGTGAACGGATTCAAGCCATTCAAACCTCAGCCGAAACGGTCCTGGCCGACCCTAAGATTGTACAGGCGCTGATCCATACCTTACAACATGATGAAAACGTAAATGTAAGAATGAAAGCGGTTGAAGCACTACGTGTCTTTGTCCATGAAGAAGGAGTAGTGGATGCCCTGGTGGAAGTGCTGACTACCGACCAAAGTCCGGAGGTGCAAATCAACCTCATTGAGGCGCTGGTAGAGATCGGTGCCCGCCAGGCTATTCCCTCTCTGGAAAACCTGGTCAGGGAAGATGCCGTAATTCCGGTGGTCAAAGGCAAAGCCGTAGAAGGATTGTCAAAACTTTTATAACCATAAAATTGATTACAATGAAAAAAATCACCCTCAGTCTTTTGCTCTTGGCTGCGGTGTCCTGGGTATTCGGCCAGGATGCCAAGACCTTTAAAGCCGGCGTTTCCGCAAGGGTAGAGATTTACCTGGAACAGTCCAAACTAGAAGTGACCACTTACGATGGAAGCGAAATTATTGTGGAAACAGACAACTACCAGGCCCCCCCCGAGCGGGCGAAAGGTTTGAAGTCGCTGTACGGTACTGGTCCTGATAATACTGGCATTGGGCTGACCATGGAAAAGGGAAACAACAGCCTCATCTTGCGGAAAGCCAGCGGCAGAGAAATCGATTACCGATTAAAGGTACCGGCCAAAACCAGTATCAAAATAATAGAAGAAGGCTGGTGGGGCGGCGACTTTAGCATCATCGGTTTGAAAGGGGAAATTGAAATTACGGCTAACAATGCCAATGTAGAACTCATCAATGTCAGCGGCCCGATTGTGGCCAATACCACGGCCGGAAATATTCTCATTAAAATGCAGGACATCAATCCCAACAAACCGAGCGCTATCTCCAATACCAGTGGTTTCATCGATTTGACCCTTCCCGCATCTACCAAGGCCTCTTTTGAATTGAAGTCCGTTTCCGGAGAAATCTATACCGACCTTGATCTGAAGATGGAAAAGGAAAAAGAGATGCGAAGGATAGGAGGATCGGATATAAAAGGAACCCTCAACGGTGGAGGTGTGCCCATTTCTCTTAATGCAATTAGCGGCGATATTTATCTTAGAAAAAAATAAAACTCCCGACATGAAAAAAGCAAGCATCCTAATTTTTGCCTTGTTGTATATTAGTATTGGCTATAGCCAAAAAGAAAAAACAGATGAGCAGTGGTATGCCGTACCATCGAGCAAGGAAGTGGTACTTAATCTGAAATTTGCCGGTAACATCGAGGTGCAAACAACCACCCAATCCCAATTGGGCTTGAAGACCATTCAAACTTATCACAGGGACAGTGACCTGAAGATCAACAAGGTAAATGTAGAGGAGGACAGGTCAGTACTCAAAATCACAACGGATATCGATAAGGACTATATCAAGACCCTGGGCGAGGATCAGTGCTGGAATTGTCAAGACGAGGATTGTGTTTGTTTTCAGACAGACTACATTGTACTTTTACCAACAGGCGTGAGACTCAACATCGAAACGATCTCGGGGAATATTGAAATTCCGCGCCTGGAAAATGCCATCCGGGCCAAATCTATTAGCGGGTTTATTGATGTGGGACTAAAACCATCAGCAAGCCGGGAGTTAGCGTTTAAGTCGGTTACCGGAGAGATCTACACCGATTTTGATCTGAAACTGGACGAAAACAGCACTCCATTTTCCAAGAAATTGAATGCTCCACTCAATGGAGGCGGAGAACTGCTGGCCCTGGAAACCATTAGCGGCGATATTTTCTTTCGAAAAAAATAGCTTCATTTTACTAAGTATTCACTGAGCCTTTGAACGTGTCCCAACATTTTCAAAGGCTTTTTTGTGTTGCAGGCAAATAGAAATGATTTGATATGTCATTTTATTTTTATACCTTTAAGGCATCTGCATGAAGACAATATGGCAACCTTTTATCTCCCCCTTTGTAACTTCCTAGACTGATTTACGTATTTCTCTTAACTGAGAGGTTCAAGTTTATTTTTATTTTTTTGTTTGATTAAACACCAGAAAACCTGATCGTTTACAGGCGACTCGGTGAGTTTTACATCACTAAACTGTTAGATCGTGAACACTACACCTAACCCAAGGAGGTGGCTGCTATTGGTATGCAGTCTCTTAACCCTACATGCGTATACCCAGGATATTCACTTCTCGCAATATGCCCGCTCCCCGCTTAACCTGAATCCTGCATTAACAGGAGCCTTTCAAGGGGATTATCGATTTCAGGCCAATTATCGCAATCAATGGAATATGCCAGTACCTTTCAACACGTTTTCGGTATCGGCAGAAAAGAATTTTTGTGCCGTTGATTGCAATGAACTGAACTGTTGGCGACCCAAAGGTCTTTCGCTTGGAGCATTATTTAATTATGATGTTGCCGGTGACGCAAATCTTAGCCTGACACAGCTACAAATTAGTGCTTCCTATACCAGTATTCTGGGGGGAGGCTTTTCGATCACACCAGGCCTGATGCTTGGCGGCGGCCAGCGAGCCTTTGATCCAACCAAACTCTACTTTGACAGTCAGTTCAATGGGAAGGAATTTGACCCTAATTCCTTTGGGGATAACTTCGATAATGAAACAAAATTCCTGCTTGATATTTCCGGAGGATTAAACCTGCATTATCAATCCTGTAAAAGTCGTACTGCATTCGATCTCGGGACCGGTATTTTTCATATCAACCAACCCAAGGCTAATTTTTATGATGCTAATGATACGAAATTGCCGACTCGCATTTCTGCCTATGGCCTGGGCACCATCCAGCTAACTTCGAGGATTGACTTTCTGGTAAGAGTGCTGGGCCAGTTTCAAGGCCCGTACACTGAAGTAATAGTCGGTGCCAGTGGACGCTTTTATCTAAAACCAGGTAATCGCCCCGGCCGTACCTCGATAGAAATTGGTGGTGGGATTCGCCTGGAGGATGCCTTTTTGCTGAAGGCCGCATTCAATTACAAAATGTGGGTGCTTGGACTAAGCTACGATATCAATACCTCCGATTTTACTGAAGCAACTCAAGGTAATGGCGGGCCTGAGTTTTCGTTGGGCTATATCCTGTATCGACCCCCGGTTAATAAGATTTGCCCAGTCCAATATTAATATTCCATTTAACTACACTAAACCCAAAATATAATGAAACAGTTGCTGACCCTGGTCCTCTTTTTGGGAGTTGGTCATCTACTTTGGAGCCAGTCACTGGATAACTATCCATTGGTTACGCTCAAAAAGAGTGCAGAAGCTGCCTATGATGAAGGTGATTATTCTACAGCCTATGTTCATGCCAGTGCGGTACTTGAGGATGAGCCCGATAATTTCGTTTTTCTAAAGATTGCTGCTGAATCGGCATTGGAGCTTTGTGCATTTTCCGATGCCGATGCTCATTTTGAGACGATTCGAAGCATGGAAGGTGTCAGCTATCCCTTACTGACCTTCTTTCTGGCCAAAAGCAAACACCGTCAGGGAGAATATTTGGAGGCACAAACCTATTATGAAAGCTTCCTGCAAAGTTATTCCCAGGGGGTAGATGCTAAATACCAGGAATTGGCTACTCAGAAGCTGGAGGAATGCAGGAATCATGAAAACCTGTTTCCCGGATCTATTCCCGGGGTAGCCGTTTCGTCTATGATTAATAACGGGTATTCTGACTTCGCATTACCCTACTTTGGCAATACGCTCTACTACTCGGTAGTGTCACCTCCGGATGATTGTGATTGCGTAAAACCCTGTGGAGATAAAACGACTATTTATCAGAAAATTGGGTATGGTTCGGAATCAGAAGTCACATTTCCGGAAGGAACTAAAGGAGTGGGACATGTGACCTTTGCCAACGAAGGACAACGCATGTACTTCACCCAGTGTTCCTGTAAGGACAATGAATATACCTGTGCAATATATTATAGCGATCAACAGGGGTATAATGGTCAATGGGGTACTCCAGTGAAATTACCGGTTACCATCAATCGCGAGGGTTATACCTCCACCCAGCCTCACTATGCAGATAATGCAGAATCAGAGGACTACCTCTACTTTGTAAGTGATTATCATGCCGGATACAGTGACCGAAAAGATCTGGATATTTTTAAGGTGCAGGTTACCGGAAATACTTTTGGTGAACCGATAAATGTTGCGGAAATTAATACGCTTGGTGACGAAGTCACTCCCTTCTTTTTTGTTCCTGACCAGGCTTTGTACTTCAGTTCTAATGGTCGCCACAGCCTTGGAGGTTTTGATTTTGACATTTTTAAGTATCAATACAGTGGTGCATACGATGAATGCGCCCAGCTTGGTAATGAAGATCAAAACCCTGCTAACCTGGGTACCTCATTTAATACGCTGTATGATGAGTTGTATTTCAGTGTTAATGAAACTGGAGAGAAGGCCGTATATTCTTCAACAGGTACTCCCGAAAATTCAGGAAATTCATATGGTTATGGTCAGCAGGTGAGTCAGGAGCAAACACAAACAACGAGCTACACAGCAAGTGCGAGTGAAGAACACTGCTGCCCGAGCATTTATCAGGTGGATATTCAGCCAACTTCAACCATTGTCGTTTCGGTGCTATGTGCCAATGATGGCGGTTATGGCAATGCAGCGCCGATGCCAATGAGAGGAAGTGTGCTCAATATGTACAACCTGGCAGATTCTACAAATGCGGTTATCCCCAAGCAGGTAGAGGACGATTATCGCTACTATTTTGCGGGAGTTGAACTGGGGCAGAACTTTGGGGCTTCGGTATCAAAGGATGGCTATTGGGGGGACCAAAAAGAATTTTCTTCTTCATTCTGTAATGGCGATACGGTTTGGGTTGAGCTTTTCCTCGAACCACAGATCGAATTGGAAGTACGCTTTCGCGCAAAGTGTAATCCGGCTTTGGGGATCAATGTAAATGGGGTGACACTGGTCGACAGGACTGACAATTCGGAAACGGTGATGACAGCATCTGACGACAAGCACACTTACAGGGCAAGTTTGAGAAGTCGACACAACTACACCATCCTTCCGGATAGTGTCAGCAAGCGTGCCGATAATAATGAATACACTTTTACCACAGGAACACCAAGTCGAGATATTGTAACTACTTTCAGTTGCGAGCCTCAATCGTTGGAAGAAGAATTCCTCCTGGAAATCCAACCGGATACCCTGCCCCTGTTTGAACCATTGCCACTCTATTTTATGCATGCAATTCCTAATCCAATTTATTCTGCTACAGAGGCGGCAACCGATTACGAAACTTACTTTAAGGATTATAGTAATCGTTTGGAGGAATTTAAGGTAGCCACGGGAAGGTGCACAACGCCTAATAGCTATGGCTACGGGCAGAAACGTGGACAGGAATGTGACTGTAATCAGGACTTGACAAGAGTAGACACCTTCTTCAATGAAGTACAGGTAAACATGAATCGTATGGAGTCCTTTGGCGAGATATTGCTTCGAGCACTGCAAGGGGGGGATAGTATCGTCATCAATATCCGGGGTGTGGCTAGTAAGTCAGGATCAGCAGGGTATAGCAATGATAATCTGTCGCAAAGAAGGATCAATAGTATGGAAAAATATTTGGCCAAGTTTTTCCTGGTGAATGGAGACGGAGTCAATGATTTTATGGATAAAGTCAACGTTATTCCCGATCCGGTTGGGGCGTCCATCGCAAATCCTGATGCGCCAAGTAGGGGGAATTGCCGGATTTACAATGTAGATGCTTCATATGATCGACGAATAGAAATCGTCAGTATTGTTCTCTTCCCGCCTGATATGCAATCAGGGCCTTGTGCACCGGGTGGCGATATAGAAACATACCAAAGCAACAACTCGTATTAACCAGGAAACACCTTTGTGTCATTTTAAGCAAAATGAAAATGAAAACCCTAGTAAAGCAAACCCATAAATTACTGCTAATGCTTCTGTTGCTACCATTGGTGGTTACAGTCACTAAGGCAAACACTATATCTTACCAAAATTGGACAAATCCACTCGGTGTGGAGTCTTTCCAATTGTTTTTTGGCCCGGCCGCTGAGCAATACCGACCTCAGCCGGTGCTGTTTACCGATTATGTCGGTTGTCCCGGAGAGATGATTACGCTTTCCGTTACTCCCAGTGGAGGACAACCTCCTTATACCATCAACTGGTACAGTGATCCTGGTTTGACCAATTTGGTGGGCACCGGAGCTTCGATGGATGTTTTGATCACCATCCATCCTGTCACTTATTATGTGCGTATTACAGGTAGTAATGGCTTTTCCAGCCTACAAGAAGTGGTGGTGGATATTGATGTACCATCTTTCTACGCCATTCCGGAGTGTGATCCGGCGGGAGAATACTATATCCTGCACGTTTTTTCCAACTCGGATGAAAACAGCCTGACATCTACTCTGGGAGATGTCATAGACCTGGGTATTCCGGCAGAGTGGAAGATTATTAATATTCCATTGGATTCTTGTGTTTTGATAAGTATGGCTAGCCCGGCGGGATGTGTCGTTTCGGAAGAGCACTGTGCCCCGGATTGTAATCCTCCCTGTGATCTTTCAGTGACCATCAATGGCGACGATTCGGTTTGTGAGGATGAATCAGCTTCTCTTTCCGCAATGGTGAATGGTGGTACTGCACCTTATACTTTTAATTGGAGTAACGGCCTTACCACAGAAGTAATTTCAGTGCCTGCAACTGATGTCATTAATCCTTATGGAGTCACGGTTACCGATGCAGAAGGTTGTCGGGATTCAACAGCGTTTACAGTCGATGTCATCGAAGAGCCTATTATTACGATGGTAGAAACCGTTTGTGGTGAAGACTCTATGAGCTATACCGTAATTGTGACCGTCGAATATTCGACTTCTACGACTATTGGAGGCACAAATTTTGCGGGAGAGGGAACTTTTACCGTGGAGAACCTTGATTTGTTGTTGCCGGTCACAATCGAGACTTCTAACGCTTGTGGCGATACCATGACCATCATTACCCCACCCAATTGTACCGTTGAATGTGAATTGGAAGTACAGCTGGATGATAAAGTGGTCTGCGCAGATGCATTGCCAACTTTGGCGCCAATTGTCACGGGCGGAGTAGGCCCTTATCTTTTTGCCTGGTATGACAATGAGGAGGGAACCGGCACCCCATTGAGCGAGGATTCTTTATTTACGGTTCCCGGAGCCGGGACTTATTACGTTTTTGTAGATGTTGAAAATGGAGGTTGTACCCAGGGAATGGCTTCTTCAACAGTTGAAGTAGTGGAGTTGCCTGTGCTGACAATTGACACGGTTTATTGTGCTGAAGAATCAGGCATGTATACGGTCGAGTTTAGTACTGAAAACGAAACTTTTGTAATCGTCAATGGCACTGATTTGCCACTGACCCCTCCATATAGCTTTACAGCTAATGTAGACGATACGATCAATATTGAGGTTGGCAATAGCTGCGATACCCTTACCGCTTCGGTAACCAGCGATGGCCTGGACTGTGGCGATTGCGACCTGGAAGTGATGATTTCTGTTCAAGACACGACCATTTGTGCAGGAGCGTCGGTGACGCTGGAAGCCATTGTCACTGGTGGTACGGAGCCGTTTAATTACCTATGGAGCCCAGGAGGAGAGACCACTTCCAGTATTACAGTCACTCCGGATGAGACGACAGAATACATTGTTGAAATAAGTGATGATGAGCAATGTACAGCCTCAGATAGTAGCACGGTGACCGTAGTTCAACTGCCAATAATCACTATCGATTCAGTCTACTGTGGACCAGATGGCACCTATATTGTTGAGTTTTCGGTGGACGGTAGTAGCACCGTGACCGCTAATGGGGAGGAGCTTTCGGGACCACCCTATGTTTACACTGCCATGCAAAAAGCCGAGGTGACCCTGGTTGCCACCAATGCATGCGGAGAAACGACTGAAGAAGTCATGCCTCCAAACTGTGATTGCGATTTAGAAGTGATGATCTCTGTAGGAGACACCACCATTTGTGCGGGAGACACAGTGATCATGGAAGCCATCGTCACCGGTGGAACGGAGCCGTTCGATTATCTCTGGAGCCCGGGAGGAGAGACAACCTCAAGTATTACAGTCACTCCTGAAGAGACCACTGAATATACCATTACAGTAAATGACAGCGAGCAATGTACAGCTTCAGACACTAGCATGATAACTGTAATAGAATTGCCAATAATCACCACTGATACGGTCTATTGTGGACCGAATGGAGATTACATTGTTGAATTCAGTGTAGATGGTGCAACGACCGTATCAGCTAATGGAGAGACCTTAAGCGGACCTCCTTACAGCTACAGTGTGGCTTTGGGAACGGAGCTTACTCTGATGGCCACTAATGAATGTGGTGAAACTACCCAGGAAGTGACACCTCCGAATTGTGATGGTTGCGACCTGAGTGTAGTAGTCGCAGATACAACCATCTGTAGAGGCCAGGAAATTACCTTGGAGGCCATGGTGACCGGCGGAACAGCGCCATTTGCCTACATCTGGAGCCCAGGAGGAGAGACCACTTCGAGCATTACCATAAGTCCTGAAGTGTCTACTCAATATACCGTGACAGTAACCGATATAGAAGACTGTGAAGCAGTGGATTCAGCAATGGTAACCGTGATCAATGATCCGGTGGTCTTGAATACTTCCATTTCCTGTGGCCCGGAAGTAGGAGAGTATACGGCCCAGTTTACCGTGCAGAATGCTGATTTTGTAACCATCAATGGAAATTCAGTAGCGGTAATGCCCAATTATACTTATACCACAACACTGGATTCCAGTATTATAGTAGTCGCGGGAAATATTTGTGATACCACCACACTGGAGGTTTCCGGTGAATTCCTCAATTGCTGTGATTTGGAGGTTACCCTCAATGATACACTCGTCTGTGACGGTTTGCCGGTTACCTTAACGCCAACAGTTACTGGAGGGGAACCACCTTACACCTTTGCCTGGTACGACAATCCGGATGGAACGGGAACACCATTGGGCGAAGACCCACAATTCACCGCACCGGTATCCGGTACTTATTATGTCTTTGTGGATGATCAGGATGACAATTGTCCGGGAGTGATGGATTCCTCCGTAGTCGTGATCAGTGAATTGCCAGTTTTGTCCATCGACTCCGTTTATTGTAGCGAAGAAGCTGGCTATTACACGGTTGAATTCACGGCTCAAAACGAGACTTTTGTCATTGTTAATGGCACCAATCTGACGGTTATGCCTGCTCCATATACTTATACCACAGTATTGGATTCAACAATAAAAATTGAAATAGGTAATCTTTGTGATACGATCACTGCCAGTGTCAATAGTGATGATCTGGACTGCTGTGATCTGGAAGTGATGCTGGAAGATGTGGTGGAATGCGAAGATTCTACAGCTACACTAACACCAATGGTTTCTGGAGGACTACCGGATTATACCTATGCCTGGTACGACAATCCTGAGGGCACCGGTACGCCACTGGGTACGATGATGACCTTGGAAGTAAGCGCTAGCGGAACCTATTATGTCTTTGTAGATGATCAGGATTCCTTGTGCCCACCGGCAATGGATTCCGCTCAGGTAACGATTGGGGACCCTACGATTGAATATGAAGTGGAATGCGATACGGTGAGTGGATTCTATACCGCAACAATTACAATTTTTAATGCGGACTCTTTGTTTATCAATGGTGTTAGCTATCCACCGATTGATGGAGCCACCTATACTGTTACCTCTCCACTTTCGCAATTGATATCGGTTAATTTTGAAAATCCGTGTCTCGTTGTTGGAACGTCTATCTTACCACCTACAGATTGTTGTGAGGTGATCGTGGAAATCCCGGACACCACTATCTGTTTGGGACAATCCGTTACCCTGGAAGCGTTTTCCCCCACGGGAGTCCCGCCTTTCTCTTATTTATGGAGTACCAGTGCAACCACCTTTAGCATAGAGGTAACCCCACCAGTGACCACCGAGTATTCGGTTACAGTAACAGATTCTGACACTTGTATTTCGATTGATACGGTTACGGTGTTTGTCGATAAACCAGTTGAATTGACGATTGATAGTGTGTATTGTGGCCCGGATTTGGGCATCTACACCGTAGAGTTTAGTGCTCCGGGCGCGACTACGGTCACCGCCAATGATGATCCACAGGCCATCATGGACGGTTATTCTGTTACGGTCCCGCAAGATTCTACGTTGACCATCTTTGCGTCAAATGCCTGTGGCGATACTACGGTGGTCGTTAATCCACCAGACTGTGAATGTGATCTGACTGTGGCGGTGCTGGATACAGCCATCTGTCTCGGCCAGACCCTGGTTTTGACTGCTGAACTAGACGGTGGTACTCCTGATTTTACTTATTTGTGGAGTACAGGGGCAACGACTGCTTCTATTTCGGTTACGCCAACATTTAATGTCAATTACATCGTCACGGTTACCGATGCGGAAAATTGCGAAGCTATAGATTCGGCAATGATTACTGTGTTAAGACCGCCTTCTCTGACCATGATATCCAGGGAGTGTGCCGAGGATTCGATGAGTTATACCGTGGTCTTTACCACCAATACGCCTAATGTCACTACTTCTCACGGAGCATTGATGTGTAATAATGGCATGTGCGAAATTACGGATATCCCGCTCGGGGTAATCGTAGTGATCACGGCAACTAATGAATGCGGAATGCTAACCTTGCCGCTCGACCCTCCTAATTGTTGTGACCTTACGGCAACATTACCGGATACCACGATTTGCGTGCGCGACCAGATCATTCTCAGTCCGGTAATCATAGGTGGTACCCCTGAGTTTAGTTACGCCTGGAGTACGGGTGACACTACTGCCGAAATCCTGGTTTTCCCGGCCATCACTACCACCTATACGGTGACGATTACCGATACGGAACAATGTACGGCTACCGCTTCTGCTACCATTACGGTCAATCCGATACCGCGCATTCGCCTGGATTCGGTCAATTGTGCCGATGACCTGGAACACTACTTGGTCTACCTTTCCACACAAAATACAGATACTCTGATCATTGGAAGTAATGGAACGATACTCGTGGAAGGTCCACCGCAATACTTGATTGAGGTGCCCAACGATTCAATATTGACCGTTTTTGCTTCCAATGAATGTGGGGCCGATTCACTGGAAATCTATCCCCCTCCTTGTCCGAATTGTGATTTGACGGCCATTGTTCGAGATACCACCATTTGTGCCGGTGATACGGCCACCCTGGAGGTGGAGATATTTGGCGGTTCTGGAGAATATCTGGTAGAATGGTTTGACAACGAGGATTGTGAAGGCCCGGCCTTGGGAATGGATGTTTCTCTGGAGGTTTCTCCGACAGTCACGACCACTTACTATGTGATGGTAACGGATACCCTTATCGATTCCTGTTTTATCAAAGTACCAGGTACGGTGACCATCCAATCTGAACCGGTCATTGAAATCGTTTCAGTAGATTGTTTGGAAGACAGTCTGAATTATCAGGTGACGCTTCTGACCAGCTATACGAACTTGCTGGCGACCAGCATTGGTGAAATTGATGCAACTGGAGCGCCACAATATATCCTGACGGTGCCTAATGATTCCATTGTGACCATTATCGCTTACAACGAGTGTGAATCTGATACGGTGATCGTCAATCCGCCGCCACCTTGTCCATATTGCGACTTATTTGCGGAAGCAATGATAGAAGGAGGAGCAGAAAGCATTTGTGCCGGCGATACCGCTACCCTGATCGTCACTGCAATGGGAGCCAATGGTGAGTATGTGATCGAATGGTACGACAACCCGGAGTGTGACGGCGATCCTCTGGGGCTGGATACCACATTGATGGTTAGCCCAATGGAAACGACTACTTACTACGTAATGGTGGCCGATACCACCATTGATAGTTGTATGGTCAAAGTGCCGGTAGAAGTCGTTGTGGATCCGCTTCCTGAACTCATTCTTGATAATGTGGTGTGTGCGGAAGACAGCCTTAGTTATATTGTGACCATTACCGCCAATAACACTGATTCTCTGATCACCAGCATTGGATTAATCGATGTATCTACTGTACCGGTTTATAATCTGATTATACCAAAAGACTCTTCAGTGACCGTTATTGGATTTAATGATTGTGGTTCGGATACGCTTGTAGTCGATCCGCCACCTTGCGATGACTGTATGATTATGGTGAGTGTAGCTGATACCACAGTGTGTGCCGGTCAGCCCTTCGAGTTGGAGGCCGTAGTGACCGGTAGCAATGACTTCATCATTGAATGGTTTGATAATGAAGAGGGTGAAGGTCCGCCAATTTCTACACAGCTGACTCTGGTCGATTCCCTTACGGAAACTTTCACCTACTACGTCATGGTGACTGATAATCTTTTGGATTCCTGCTTTGTGAAGGACTCGGTCACGGTGGATGTTATTCCGCTGCCGGAAATTACGATTGATACGGTAGACTGTGTTGGGGATGGATTTACATACATCGTAGAATTTAGTACGGTTGGTGCTGATGAAATTATTGTGAGCACCGGTGAGTATGATCCTGCTGCAGGTACCATTTTGGTTACATTACCCAATGCTGTCACCATTACGGCAATCAATGATTGTGATTCTACAGCCATTGAGGTTACCGCACCCGATTGTCCCACCTGCTTCGTGGACATCACTACAACGGCAGATACGACCATCTGCTACGGTGATTTGGTCACGTTAGTTGCCGAGTCCTTAAGTACCGATCCGGTGCAGGACTTCAAATGGTACGACAATCCCGCCTGTGAGGGTGATTCGCTGGGACTGGGGCCTGAATTGACTGTTTCTCCTTTGGAAAACACCTTCTACTATGTGATGCTTACCATGGAAAATGGCCTTACATGCAAGGATTCAATAGCCGTTATTGTGACGCCGATCTTTATTGCCAATGAACCCGCCTGCGCTTCGGATTCCGCTTCATTCTCTATTGAGTTTTTCACCAATACAGACAATGTCATGGTGATGGTATCAGAGGGAATCCTGTCGGGAGGTGATGGTAGTTATGTGATCGATGAAATTCCATCGGATGTACCAGTAACAATAACTGTGGTTGATACGATTTTGGGCTGTATGGTGGATACGATGTTTGTTGCTCCTGAATGTTGTGTCAATTGTCTGGAAGAACGTGATATCACGGCCACGGCAGATAACAAACCAGATGGTACGACAATTCATTTTGGTATGCAGGTACAGCTGGATGTACAAATGCCGGATTGTCCGGGATGTATTTTTGAGTGGTCGGGGCCGGCTACCATTAGTGATCCTTCGCGTAAAAATCCGGTCTTCGAACCCGCTAATGGCATTGAGCCCGATCTATACACCTTTACGGTAGATGTAACCCCTGCCGGGGAATGTTGCCCTACACTTCGGGATACGGTTTCAGTTTGTGTCATTCCACTGTGTGAAGCAGCGGTATTCGTTCCAAACGCCTTTAGTCCAAATGGAGATGATCAAAATGATGTCTTCCGGATTCGGGCGGCGGATGTAGATGATGTCTACCTGGCCATCTATAATCGCTGGGGTGAAAAGCTTAAGGAGTTAAATTCTACCAAGGATACCTGGGATGGTACCTTTGGAGGTAAAGCATTGCCACCGGACGTTTACGGCTATTATATGAGAGCCAGGTGTATCAACGGAGAAGAGATATTCCGAAAGGGTAATATTACCTTGTTGAGATAAAGATATTTGAGGACTTGCCTGGCCCAAAAGCCAGGCAAGTCTATTTCTTTTTCCTACGGATAGATAAGAGATTCGGGATTGGTCATCGAAGTGGTTTAAACTTATTGGTTGCTGACGAGATCAAGACTTTAGATCCCAGTCCGGATAAATAAGTTTAAACCATTTTATTTTTAGTTCTTGATACATCGACAAGATTGACCGCGGGATTTCAGGTAGAACGCCCCGGATTTTATTTGATTGCGACCAGGAATGCCGTTGAAGTAAACGCCGTACGCATTCAAATTTGCATATTCTGTAGACGCCCA
The DNA here is from genome assembly GCA_965229635.1 of Saprospiraceae bacterium. Lineage (GTDB taxonomy): Bacteria > Bacteroidota > Bacteroidia > Chitinophagales > Saprospiraceae > BQJU01. The sequence goes on along the minus strand of OZ245894.1, from coordinate 5,154,907 downwards.
ATAATAACCTTCCACTCCTTTGCTGTTAAACCTGGGTGAAGCACTGGATGTTTTGACGGCATATCCATTCAAACCTGCATCGAAATGTGAATTGCCTTTTGGACCCAGGTTCGTGAAAGCCAATTTGAAGTCAACATTGGTTGAAGAATCAGCAACGGCATAAGCATTAATCAATGCCTCCCATTCTTCTTTGGTAGGCAATCGCCAGTTACCACGTAATCCTTCACAGGCCTTCACAGCTCCTTCATAATTGTAGAGCCGTATTGGTTGATCACAGTTTCCATTATAACACCACGATAGTCCCTCCACCTCATACCGGTTATCTTCCACCAACCAGGTATTGCCATCAGCCAATTTCAGGGTCCGGTACTTATTGCGATCCTTGTCTTTTACCGATCCAAATTTGATAGAGGAGTCATCAATTTCTGGTTCTTCGTCCACAACCTCCTCCGCATTGCCTGTGCCGGGTGGTTTATTGTCGGGATTCAATCCGCCGTTGTTACCACTTCCTGCCGGGTCTCGACCAGAGGAGTTATCGTTATCAGGATTGTTCCCTGCGGTATTGTCTTCCTGGTTATTGTTGCTTTCTCCTATTTCATTCCCATTGCTACCTCCCGAATGATTTGGTTGTCCCTCTTCTGGAGCCTCAGTGGAGTTGTCTTCATCAGGTGATGTATCGTTAACCTCATCGTTTTTCATTCCTGAATCCGTATTGCCAACGTCTTCTTGTTCTTCCTGCACAACTCCAGATCCCAGACTATTATCGGATAGTTGTTCGGTAGGTTCCGGAGCATTCAACAAATCATTGGCCAGCGTACCTATTGCTGCCTGATAATACCATGCCACAAGGAGAAGGATCATCACGGAAATAGCTGCCACAACCCATCTTGTTATTCCTCCTTTTTTGGGTTTCGGTTCGGGCTTTGACGTTTGTTCTGCGGGTGGTATCTTTATGCCGCCAACGGGGAAAAAACTAAAGGCCAACAGCGGTTTAAATTCTGATTCTTCGTCTTCCTTTGGGGCGGTATCTTCGGTTACTTTGGCCTGGTCTTCGGTAATGATTTCTATGTTTTCTTCCAGCACAATTTCCCGTTTGCGCTCCTTGCCATTGATTGGCTCAATGACCGCTACCTTTAAAGTGAGGGTGTGGGTACCTTCGATAAGCGGTTTTACATTAAATAGCCATTTGGTTACCTCGTCTTCGACAATGAATTGCTCAGCGTCATTGATGGGCCGAATTTGAAAAACATCATCCCCCGAAAAATCCTCTAATCCCACTTGCATGACGTTTGAGACCTGCATTGCCTCTATTCTGGTGTAAACGTCTTGCTTGAGGTTTTCCTTTAATAAAAGCTCGTCCCAGCTTACGCGAATAATACAACGGGAATTTTGATTTACCTGCATTTTGCCCGGAATACGATAGGCTACGTGTCCTTCCTTCTTTTTGAGTTCTTTTGCCGGCCCAGGCGGTTCATCTGTTGTTGCATCCTTGGGCGATTCTGCCGTTACCAGGTCGGGGTTGAAATCGCCGATTTCCAGTTTGTCAACCAGGGCTAAAAAAGCGGCGGTCATCAGATTATAAGCTACCTGTACCTCCTCATTGGTGATGAGATTCATTAGCCTTTGCGAATCAGCGGTATTATGCTGACTTTCGATAAGTAAAAGTTGATTGTAAAAAGGAGAGGTATCCAGAATAAGCGCTTTTAATTCCTGAAAGGTTTTTGGCTTATTCTGAACAAACTGGAGCTTTAAATCCTTTTTAACTTGCCCTATTGCTTGTGCAGTGGTCATTTGGGGGTATTGGGTTCATGTTTAATACCCAAGTTATGCTTTTTTACCTTAAAAAGCAATAGAGTAACCCATTGTAAATGAAGGAGTTGTTTTGAGTAAATTATTCAAAAAGCGTCCCTGATAAACCAGGGGGAACCACCCCGATATGTCGGTAGGCTTTCTCGGTGGCCTCCCGACCTCGTGGGGTGCGCTGGATATAGCCCTCCATAATCAAAAAAGGCTCGTGTACTTCTTCAATCGTTCCGGCTTCTTCGCCCACTGCTGTGGCAATGGTGGTAATGCCCACCGGGCCACCTTTAAACTTGTGAATAATGGTGTGCAGGATCTTGTTGTCCATCTCATCCAGGCCACCCTCATCAACGTTGAGGGCATCGAGACCAAATTGAGCAATGGCCAGATCAATCGTTCCATTTCCTTTGATCTGAGCAAAGTCGCGGATTCGACGCAGCAACGCATTGGCAATCCGCGGAGTTCCCCGGCTGCGGCGCGCAATCTCGAGCGCACCGTCCTTGGTAATGGGCACATTCAGGATACCGGCTGACCGGTGGATGATCTTTTCTAAAGTAGCTGTATCATAATAATCGAGGTGGCAATTGATGCCAAAACGCGCCCGCATAGGAGCGGTTAGCAGGCCCATTCGGGTTGTTGCGCCCACCAAAGTAAATGGATTGAGGGTAATCTGAATACTGCGCGCATTGGGCCCACTATCGATCATGATATCGATGCGATAATCTTCCATGGCGGAATACAGGTATTCTTCCACCACGGTGTTGAGGCGGTGAATTTCATCAATAAACAGCACATCGCCCTCATCCAGATTCGTTAACAAACCGGCCAGGTCACCCGGTTTTTCCAGTACTGGTCCTGAACTCATTTTGAGTTCGGCTTCCAGTTCATGGGCAATAATATGCGATAATGTCGTTTTTCCGAGGCCCGGAGGTCCGTGCAACAATACGTGGTCCAGGGCTTCGCCGCGTTGTACGGCTGCAGCAATAAACACCTGAAGGTTTTCTACAATCTTGGGTTGACCACTGAAGTCGTCCAGCGCCTTTGGCCGCAGCGACTTCTCTACCAACCTATCATCATCGTCCAGATAATCGCCACTCGCGTCTAAATTCGGATTCTGCATTACGTTTAATCATTTACACCTTCTCCCTGCCAGATCACCACGCCCACCTTGTTGGCTCCGATCTTATTCATACACCGGGCACTGGTGGCATCATCGCTTTCACAGATCAGGGCTCCTTTGCAGTCGTAAAGATAGGTCTTTTTTCCTTTGAATAGGTATGCCCAACTATTGGTCCGGTACCGATACTTTACAATCTGGGTGGGGGCTCGCTCATCGATGGCGGTCACCATCCAGTCTACATCAGCGGGATTTTCGATGTTGAGACACTCCACATAATCCGTGGTGCCGGCACTGACGAGTTCGATACAGGTAATTTCTACAATCTTGTCTTCGGCCATGCATATGCTGGCCATCGCTTCCGTTTCCTGGTAGCCAAATTTGATTTGCTGGCCGTCTTGAAAGGTAAAGTCTTCCGGCACTCTGGAGGGCAGCAACTTTGCTCCTTCTTCCGTGATGATCAAAAATTGACACCCGTCCAGCCCACGCATATCTTTTACGGTGCCCATTTCCTGGCAGGAAGTACTATTCTCTGTGGGTTTTGAGGCATTACACGCTAAAAATATGGTCAGAAGAAAGACAAACAAATGGTGGGGAATAATTTTTCCGTATTTGGTCATGGCTAAGCATCAGTTTATTTACAATCTCTTGAATAAATTATTACATTTGTGCTGCTTTTACAAAACCCTTGGGCAGCTCCGCTTTTTTGGTTGATCTGTTGTCAAAATACCATTGATCTAAAGAGCCTTCAGCTGTCTATACAAAATACAACAATAAAATGAGTGGAACAAAAGTAACGATTGAAAATGGGAAATTAAAGGTACCCAACGATCCGATCATTCCATTTATTGAGGGCGATGGTATCGGTCCCGATATTTGGGCGGCGGCAGTACGTGTGTTTGATGCTGCTGTAGAAAAGGCTTACGGCGGAAGCCGCAAAATCGAATGGAAAGAAGTTTTATCCGGACAAAAGGCTTTTGACTCCACCGGAGAATGGTTGCCCCAGGAAACGCTGGATGATATCAAGAAATACTTGATCGCCATCAAGGGACCACTGACCACCCCGGTAGGTGGCGGTATTCGCTCTTTGAATGTAGCCCTGCGCCAAAAACTGGACCTTTACGCCTGCGTGCGTCCGGTACAGTACTTCACTGGCGTTCCTTCACCCGTAAAACATCCTGAACAGGTAGATATGGTGATCTTCCGTGAAAATACGGAAGATATCTACGCCGGTATCGAATACCTGAATGGTTCCGAAGAAGTCAATAAGCTGAAGAAGTTTCTGGAGGAAGAATTAGGCGTTAAGCAAATCCGCTTCCCGGATACTGTTTCACTGGGTATCAAGCCGGTTTCCGTTGAAGGTACCGAGCGCCTGGTTCGCGCAGCTATTGAATATGCTATTGACAATAACTTACCATCCGTTACTTTGGTCCACAAGGGCAACATCATGAAGTTTACCGAAGGTAAATTCAAAGAGTGGGGTTATCAGCTGGCTGAGCGTGAGTTTGCTGATAAAACGTTTACCTGGGCTCAATACGATCGCATCGTTGCTGAGCAGGGCGCTGAGGCGGCCAATAAAGCACAAAAAGAAGCATTGGACGGCGGTAAGATCCTGATTAAGGACGTTATCGCGGATGCCTTCCTACAGCAGATCCTGACTCGTCCGAAGGAATACTCTGTCATCGCTACCCTCAACCTCAACGGCGACTATGTGTCTGATGCACTGGCTGCTCAGGTGGGAGGTATCGGTATCGCTCCCGGTGCCAACATCAATTACGTAACCGGTTGTGCCATCTTCGAAGCCACGCACGGTACTGCACCGAAGTACGCTGGTTTGGATAAGGTAAACCCAAGCTCGGTTATCCTTTCCGGTGAGATGATGTTCCGCTACATGGGCTGGAAAGAAGCTGCCGACCTGATCGTTAAAGGTGTGGAAGGTGCCATCGCTGCCAAGCGTGTAACTTATGACTTCCACCGCCTGATGGACGGCGCTACCTTGCTGAAATGCTCTGAATTTGGCGACGAAGTCATCAGCAGAATGTAATTCGTAACTACCAGGTTTATTGGTAGTTATCATCATAAAGCCGGTATCCATTCTAGTGGGTACCGGCTTTCTTTATTTGGGCATGTCTCCCGGCACAGCCGGGGTCGCTCCCTTCCCTGCTCGCCATTCGGCTCGGTACCAAAGGTACTGCCTCCACTGCGTTTCGGCCCGGTCCAGGCAGCTCATGCGTGCAGTCCGTGGTGACATTTGCCGTTTAGGCTTTTGGATGTCTTCGCAGCGCTAAGAACCAGGTACAGCCTAGCCTTTTGTCTCTTTTTGGCATGAAAAAGAGACCGCCGGAGGCAAATTTTAAGGAATGCCTTTTATGATTTCGGCTTCTTTACTCAGTAGGAATTAACTTCCCTTCTCCATCAAAATGATACTGCAACTTCTTCACACTCTCACAACTCGGGCACGTCTCTCCATAAACCGTCGGCGCATAAAACACAATCATTCCACCTTCTTCCTCTTGCACAAAAACATCGGTTGGTGGCCCAAAAACCGTTAGGAATTGACTGTACTGCTGCAGAAAAGGTGTCTCGTAGATTTGTGACCGCTGATTGGTGATAAACTTGTAAAAGTCAAAGGAGTAGACCATGATCTTACCGCTTTTGGCCTCCGCCTGAATGTGTCCCTTTTCCAGGTATTGATACAGCTCCGGCCACTGGTCTTTCACCGGAGTAATATGATCTTGCTGGAAATAGGGGTGTAGCGTCATCCCATTGGTCTCAAATTGATCGGTGCTGAAGGTGGGGATTCCGGAGTCACAGCTCCAGGTCAGCATTAGTAACCCCAAAACAAGACATATTCCTGCGTTTCTCATGATCTATAATTTGTGCAAAAAGGGCCATAACACAATCGAAGTGTTGAATTCAAGCAGCTTCTAAAGTCCCCAACGGGCTTTGGGACTGATCTCCTGGCTGGAAAATTCCCCGGCAAGGTATTTATAATAGGCTGTTATGCCAATCATGGCCGCATTATCAGTGCAGTATTCAAACTTAGGAATGTAGGTATTCCAACCGAGTTCTTTTCCTTTGTTTTCCAGTGCTTTACGCAATGCTGAATTGGCAGAGACACCACCGGCAATCGCCACTTCAGTAATCCCGGTTTGTTCAGCTGCCAGCATCAGTTTGTTCGTCAATATACTGACGATGCGTTCCTGTACCGAAGCACAGATATCAGCCAGGTTATCTTTGATAAAATTGGGATTTTCTTTGAGTTGATCCTTCAAAAAATACAGTATCGACGTTTTTAATCCGCTAAAGCTGAAATTCAGCTCAGGAATTTGTGGCTCGGGAAAATCAAACATAGGTTTTCCCTGCTGCGCCAGTCGGTCGATGATCGGTCCGGCGGGGTAGTCCAGCCCAAGAATTTTGCCCGTTTTGTCAAAGGCTTCTCCTGCGGCATCGTCAATTGTATGGCCGAGAACCTCCATTTCCAATGGACTGGTGACCTTCATGATCTGGGTATGGCCACCCGAAACGGTCAGGCAAAGAAAGGGAAAAGCAGGGTGGGGGAGTTCGGCAAAGTGAGCCAGCACATGAGCCTGCATGTGGTGCACTTCAATCAGCGGAATATCCAGGCTCAGGGCCAGGGACTTGGCAAAGGAAACACCCACAATGAGCGACCCCATCAATCCTGGACCTCTGGTGAAGGCCACTGCATTTAATTCGTGCTTCAACACACCAGATTGGCGCAAAGCTGCATCTACTATAGGTATGATGTTGACCTGATGGGCCCTTGACGCCAGTTCCGGGACCACCCCCCCGTATTGGTGGTGTACCTCCTGGTTGGCAATACAGTTACTCAACACCTTTCCATCGCGGATAACCGCTGCGGAGGTATCATCGCAGGAAGACTCTATCGCTAAGATTGTTATACTCATCGGTCTGCAAAAATAAGCGTTGTTCCACGGATTGCTATAATTACCTGAAATTTTGTTTTATTTTGTCCGTGTTTTATTATAAAATTGCCAAAGCTAATGACTCGCTTTTTGATAAAAAACCTTATTATTGCGTCAAAACAAACCGAAAAATGAGATTAATCATCAACCTAGTTTTACTTGTAATTGTAGGTGTGCTGGTGTGGATGCTTTACACCAGTATCCGCGAACCTATTGCCTTTAGTGCAGAAAAACAAAAGCGTGAAGATGCCGTGGTCGCCAAGCTGACCGAGATTCGTACGGCTCAGGAACTCTTCCGCGGTATTAAGGGAGGTTTTGCTCCAACTTTTGACAGTTTAGCGTATGTACTCAAGAATGATAGCTTTGCTATTGTTAAGGTAATTGGTGACCCTGATGATCCTGACTTCACGGGAACGATTACCTATGATACACTGTTGAGTCCGGCATTTGATTCTATTCAAACGCTGGGGATTAATCTGGACTCCCTGCAATACGTTCCTTATGGAAAAGGGGACGTTTTCAATATCGCAGCGGATACCATTACCTATCAGTCAACGCTTGTAAATGTAGTGGAAGTGGGTATTCCTCGCAAAGTATTCATGGGTGACTACGCCGATATTCGATTTGCCAAGTACGATCAAAATTATGATCCGAATAAGCCAATCAAATTCGGAAATATGAACGCACCAAACCTTGCCGGAAATTGGGAACGTTAAGATTTGAAATACTAGAAGAAAATCTAAGTAAGACATTTTCATCGACAAAAGAACTGTCCATCCTGGTTGGGATGGACAGTTTCGCATATATGGTCAATGATGAAAATCTCTACATTCAAATCTTGAAAGAGTACAGTTTTAAAACCATTGAGGCCAATCAGGATTGGTCGGCTGTCATTGGTCCCATTATCGAAAAAGACAAACACCTCCGGGCCTCCTTCAATCACATTTGGGTGGGTGTTGACCATCGGGTAGCAACACTGGTCCCCAACCGTCTTTTTCAGTCTGATGAAAAAAAAGCCTATCTGGAAAACCTCGTCGAACTGGACGACAAGGATGAGCTGGTAAAGGACGACCTGAACGATCTTTCGGCCAAATTGGTGTATCCGTTCCACAAGACGCTGCAGGCGGTCTTCCAAAAACACTTCCCCGGCTTTCGCAGCTATCACCTGGTCACTACACTTTCCAAGGCGCTGCGAGCGCATACGGCTCGACAAAATGGCTATCACCTGTTTGTGTTGTTTCACTCCAATTCCATTCGGGTTGTGCTGTACGATAAACAGGATCTCTTGTTTATCAATCATTTCTCCTACCAATCGGCAACTGATGTAGTATACTACCTGCTAATGGTAATCGATCAATTCAGTTTGAGTACCATGGAATTGCCGGTGTATCTGGCCGGGCAATTGTTGAAAGATTCCGAGATTTTTCGCTTGCTGTCCCGCTATATCAATTCACTTCGATTTATGGAAGCACCGCCTCAATTTGAGATGGGTAGTCACCTGAAGCGCTATCCGGAATATTTCTTTTACGATCTACTCAGCCTTCGCCTGGGAGATTAATTGCCCTTGAGCGGGAACCAAAAACAAGCCTCAATAGTTGATCTTTTACATCAAGCAAAGAATGCCACGACATGAGAATCATCGGTGGAAAATTTAAGGGTAGAAAATTCATTCCTCCGGCCAAGAACTGGCCGACGAGGCCCACCACCGATTTTGCCAAGGAAGGGCTGTTCAACATCCTCCTGAACGAATTCGACTTTGAAGACATCAAAGTACTCGACCTCTTCGGCGGTACCGGAAATCACAGCTACGAATTCATTTCCCGGGGCTGTACCGATGTTACTTATGTCGATAAATTTCCCGGCTGCGTCAGCTTTGTGCAAAAGACTGCCAAGCTATTGGAGATTGAGGATCACCTAAAGGTGGTGAAGGGAGATGTTTTCAAATTCATCAAGTACAATTCCGAACAATACGATTACATCTTCGCCGGACCGCCTTATCCGCTGCCAACGCTGGATACCATTCCGGACCGGATTTTTGAGGCCGAGATGCTGACACCGGAGGGCTGGTTTGTGCTGGAGCACAATCCTAACCACAACTTTCAGCAGCATCCCAATTACTTCCAGGAGCGCAACTACGGAAAGACCATCTTCAGCTTTTTCCGCCGACAGGACCAACAGTCTTGAACGCAGGAAACAGTCTAACCAGGGAGTAGTTGCCACAAATTTTCCCAATCGCAAGTTTTTTAATTTAAAACCTGTAAATTTGGCCGCTAAAATTGGAGGGTTGTTTCCCTTTTTTGGAAACAGATCATTGATAGTTCTCGTATAATCATTATTCAAATGGACATTACCACAATCATACAATCAGGAGTGATAAAGGCGGTGCAAAGCCTCTACAACGCCGAAGTAGGCGAAGACAAGATCAATGTCAGCACCACGCGCCCTGAATTTGAGGGAGATTATACAGTGGTCGTCTTCCCCCTGGCGGGTATTGCCCGGAAAAAGCCCGAAGTGATCGGCCAGGAAATCGGTGATTATCTGGTGCAGGAGATCAAGGAGGTGGAAGCTTATAATGTGATCAAAGGATTTCTCAACCTCACTGTTGGTGAAGACTTCTGGCGGGAGTTCCTGCTGGAAACCTATCCCAAGGCCGACTTTGGTAAACACCCGGCTACCGGACAAAAGGTGATGGTGGAGTTTTCTTCACCCAATACCAATAAGCCGCTTCACCTGGGCCACATTCGGAACATCCTTTTGGGCTGGTCAACGGCCAAGATTATGGAAGCGGCGGGGCACGAAGTGGTAAAAGTTCAGGTGGTCAACGACCGGGGTATTGCCATTTGTAAGAGTATGCTGGCCTGGCAGAAATTTGGTGAGGGAGCCACTCCCGAATCTACCAAAACCAAGAGCGACCACTTTGTCGGAGACTATTACGTGCGGTTTGAAAAGGCCTTCCAGGAAGAATACCGGAATTGGCAACAAACTGATGAGGCTAAAGCCAAATACGAGGCCAATAAAAAGGAAGACCAGAGCGCAGAGGCCTTTTTTAAAGCCTATAAAGACACGTATTTCAACGAACACAGCCAACTCGGTGCAGGAGCGCGGGCCATGCTGCTGAAGTGGGAGCAAAATGATGAGGAGGTGCTGGCCCTTTGGAAGAAAATGAACAACTGGGTATACGATGGTTTTGAGCAAACTTATAAAGAGCTAGGCGTTCACTTCGACCAGAATTACTACGAATCTGAAACCTATCTTTTAGGGAAGGACATGACCGAAAAGGGGCTGGCGTCCGGTGTGTTTTATAAGAAAGACGATGGCTCCGTTTGGGCCAACCTGGAAGATGCCAAGCTGGATCATAAAACGATCTTGAGAGGTGACGGCACTTCACTGTATGTCACTCAGGATTTGGGTACGGCCCACAAGCGGTACGAGGATTTTGGCGTGGACCGGATGGTGTACGTGGTAGCGGATGAGCAAAACTACCACTTCAAGGTACTGTTTGAAATCCTCAAGCGGCTGGGAGAGCCTTACGCGGATGGTTTATACCATTTGGCTTACGGCATGGTGGATCTGCCGACCGGCAAAATGAAATCGCGGGAAGGAACTGTGGTTGATGCAGATGATCTGATTGCGGAGGTGATTGCCGAAGCACAGGAAAACTCCAAGGAAAGAGATACCACTTCCGACCTTTCACCGGAAAAACAACAGGAAATTATCCACAAAATTGGTCTTTCGGCGCTCAAATTCTTTATCATCAAGGTCAATCCAAGAAAACGGATGACCTTCGATCCAAAAGAATCCGTAGATTTGAAAGGTCAAACCGGCCCTTACGTGCAAAATGCTTACGTTCGGATTCAATCCGTACTGCGCAAGGGCATGACCCCCGATCCGGAAAAAGCCAAAGGCTATGGCCCGCTGGAAGATCTGGAGAAGGAGTTGCTGGCGCAATTGTACGAGTTTCCCGGCTTGATTCTGACCGCAGCGGAAGAGTACGATCCTTCGGTGATTGCCAACTTCTGCTACGCCCTGGCCAAAAATTACCACCGGTTTTACCACGATCACTCCATCCTGAGTGCTGATAGCGAAGCGGCTCAGCACTTCCGGATCATGTTGTCTACCACCATTGCCAATACCTTACGGACGGGCATGGAGTTGCTGGGGATTGAGATGCCGGAACGGATGTAAATTAAAATTTCAAAAGTCCTGAATATGAATGGCGAAAAGAAAGCTTCTTTAAATTTTATCGAGCAAATTATTGAAGAGGACATCAGTAATGGCAAACATGCCGGTCGGGTGCACACGCGATTCCCGCCCGAGCCGAACGGGTATTTGCACATTGGACACTCCAAGGCGATTTGGATCAACTTTGAGTTGGCCAAAAAGTACGGTGGCAAGACCAATCTTCGACTCGATGATACCAATCCTACCACGGAGAAAACCGACTATGTGGATAGCATCAAAAATGACATTCGCTGGTTGGGTTACGAGTGGGAAGGTGGAGAATTGTATGCCTCTGATTACTTTCAGCAATTGTACGATTACGCCATTCAATTGATTGAAAAAGGACTGGCTTACGTTGATGATTCCAGCGCGGATGAGATTGCCGAGATGAAGGGCGATCACAATAAACCCGGCGTGGAAAGTCCGTACCGCAGTCGTTCCGTGGAGGAAAACCTCGACCTGTTTAAGCGTATGCGGGCCGGTGAATTTCCCGATGGTTCTCGCGTATTACGTGCCAAGATCGATATGCAACACGTCAATATGCACATGCGTGATCCATTGATGTACCGCATTAAAAAGGAACACCACCACCGCACCGGCGATGAGTGGCCTATTTACCCCATGTACGACTTTGCACATGGCCAATCGGATTCGATTGAAGGCATTACGCATTCGCTTTGCTCGTTGGAATTCATTCACCACCGTCCTTTGTACGACTGGTTTATCGAGAAGCTGGGCATTTTTCCATCGCGGCAGATAGAATTTGCGCGTATGAATGTGGCCTACATGATCACCAGTAAGCGCAAGCTGATCAAGCTGGTTGAGGAAGGTCACGTCAGTGGCTGGGATGATCCACGGATGCCCACCCTGGCCGGCATGCGCCGAAAAGGATACCCCGCGGAGGCCCTACGCAATTTCTGTGAGCGCACCGGCGTGGCCAAGCGCGATAATGTGATTGAGATGGAACTGCTGGAATTTAGTGTGCGGGAAGTGCTCAATAAAATTTCTGCACGGGTGATGGCCGTTCTCAATCCGTTGAAGGTGGTGATCACCAATTACCCGGAAGGGCAGGAAGAATTTATGGAAACGGAAAACAACCCGGAAGACGAAAATTCCGGAACCCGCAAATTGCCGTTTTCCCGTGAATTGTACATCGAACGCGATGACTTTCTGGTAGACGCCCCGCGTAAGTTTTTCCGCATGAAGCCCGATGGTGATGTGCGGTTGAAAAGTGCCTACATCCTGCATTGCGAAGGCTACGAAACCGATGAAAACGGCGAGGTGAGTGAAGTACACTGTACCTACTATCCGAATAGCCGCAGTGGCGAGGATACCTCCGGTGTAAAGGCCAAAGGAACCATTCACTGGGTATCGGTCCCCCACGCTAAGAAGGCCGAAGTGCGGATGTACGACCGCTTGTTTACCGATCCGGCACCAACTTCCTATGAGGATCGCGACTATCTGGAGTTTTTGAATCCTGATTCGTTGAATGTGATTGAAGCTTATGTGGAACCTGGTCTGATGGAGGCAAAAGTAGGCGAGCAAATGCAATTTATGCGCAAGGGCTACTTCTGTGTAGATCAGGATTCTACGGAGGATCGGAAGGTGTTTAACCTGACGGTTACCCTGAAGGATTCCTGGGCAAAAGCACAAAAGAAATAAGAGAAATACTATCTTTGGGTCCGTATGGAAAAAGGTCGGGTCATATTAAACGAAAAGCGCTTTGCGCTGACTATTGAGCGCCTCTGTCGCCAGTTGATCGAGGAGTACGATGACTTTAAAGACACCTGTCTGATTGGTATTCAGGCCGGTGGGACCAACCTTTCCGCCCGGATCAATCAACGCCTTAACGAGATTCTGGGAGAGACTGGTATGCCTTTCGGCAAATTGGACATTACCTTCTATCGTGATGATTTTCGGACTCGATCCAAGCCGCTGGCGGCCAATGCCACGGAGATGGATTTTATCGTGGAAGACAAGAAGGTCATCCTGGTAGATGATGTGCTGTATACCGGAAGAACCATTCAGGCGGCGCTAACGGCCCTCAACCACTACGGACGCCCGGTGAATGTCGATTTACTGGTGCTGATCGACCGGCGATTCAACCGGCATTTGCCTATCCAGTCCGACTTTACCGGTATGCGCATCGACGCATTGGATGAGGCTTATGTAAAAGTGGAATGGAGCGAAGTAGAAGGCACCGATCAGGTCCTTCTTTTTGGACAGAAAAATGATGTTGCATAAATAATGGCTACAATCCAGCAATTAAGTACCCGCCACGTGCTCGGCATCAAATACCTTACTGCCGAGGATATCCATCTTATTTTTGAAACGGCGGATAATTTCAAAGAAGTCATCAACCGTCCAATCAAAAAAGTACCGTCGTTGCGGGACATTACCATTGCCAATATCTTTTACGAAAACTCCACTCGTACCAAGATTTCCTTTGAACTCGCCGAGAAGCGCCTTTCGGCAGATGTGGTTAATTTTTCGGCTTCTTCCTCCTCTGTAAAGAAAGGAGAAACCCTGCTGGATACCGTCAATAATATCCTGTCGATGAAAGTCGATATGGTGGTAATGCGCCATCCGGCACCAGGCGCACCCCATTTTCTGGCCCGCCACATCAAGGCCAACATCATCAATGCCGGCGATGGCACTCACGAGCACCCCACACAAGCCCTGCTGGACGCTTTCTCTATGCGCGAGCAATTGGGAGACCTGCAAGGCAAGAAAATCGCCATACTGGGCGATATTGTGCATTCACGGGTAGCGTTGAGCAATATTTTCTGCCTGCAAAAGCTCGGCGCTCACGTCAAAGTCTGTGGACCACCGACCCTGATACCCAAACACATCGAGAAAATGGGGGTAGGTGTAGAGCACGACGTGCGCAAAGCCCTGCAATGGTGCGATGTAGCCAACATCCTCCGCATCCAGCTCGAGCGCCAGGACCTGAAATACTTCCCCTCCTTACGGGAATACGCCCAATACTTCGGCGTCAACCGCCCGCTACTCGACAGCCTCGACAAAAAGATCGTCATCATGCACCCCGGCCCGATCAACCGCGGCGTAGAAATCACCAGCGATGTCGCCGATTCCGAACACTCGATTATCCTGCAACAGGTAGAGAATGGGGTGGCGGTGAGAATGGCGGTGTTGTATTTGCTGGCGGCTAGTCGGTGATGTTTGAGATCATCTATTTTCCTCTTGTACATCGTATTCCGATCTCTTATATTTGCTCAATAAACATTGACTTTTTGCCCCTCCGCAAAAAGTCTTCACCACTTCGGGGTGTAGCGCAGCCCGGTAGCGCGCGTCGTTCGGGACGACGAGGCCGTAGGTTCGAATCCTATCACCCCGACAACAAAAACCAAGTTCATTTCGCGCAGCGGAATGGCTTTTGAATTTTGGATAGGGAGAATCAAATGCATTTGAATTCTCCCTATCCAGAAGACAAAAGTGCACCCGTAGGGTGACACCTTGGTTTTTGTTGTAACTACCCACCCAAGGATCAGCGAGTGTAACGAGCTAATCCGATTATGTTGTTTTCACTTGAATTTGTGGCCCGGAAATGCAAAAGTTAAGCCCGAAGGGCATAACCTTGGTTTTTGTTGTAACTGCCACTCAAGGATCAGCGAGCGTAGTGAGCTAATCCTCCATGTTGTCACTTATGTTGTCGTTTTTCACCCACACAAAAACGCATAACTAGCCACTCCCAGCGCCACAAAATAAGCCACAAGACTACAAACCAAAAGTATCCTCTTCGTAGCCGTTATATTCTTGTAAGCCCGCTTAATATCCGGAATAGACTCCGGATGAAAAGAATAGCGCCAGGGAAAAAACACAAAAAAGCTCAGCAATGCTGATACCATCCAAAAGATGGTGGCGGTGATAAACCAGCTCTTCGTCCATAGGGCCAGCCCTTCCGGTTGTTGGGAGATAAAAATAGTGAGGGAAATACTGATGATACCCACTAAAAACTTGGCCGTATCCTCCAGCCGCTCCGGGGCTTTTTGCTGGTCACTGAGCACATGCTCCTTCCAGGACTGATCATTCTCAGAACTGGGCTGTTTAGCAGGGGCTTTTGGTGGGGTGGACATAGCTTATGGGTTTTGTTGAATGATTTCCTGAAAGCGGGCTTCGCCGATTTTTTCGATGATGGGGTTTAGGTAGCTAGCGACATTTTTTTTGATTGGAGAACCAATTTTATCAAAAATTTGATAAGTCTGCCACAACAATGGAACCGCTTCCTCAAATTTATCCTGTTTAAATAACATGGCTCCCATATTGAATAAAGGAATAGCCATTCCAGGAATATCCCCGATTTCTTGGCAAATCCCCAGATCTTTTTGAAAGTACTCTAATGCCAAAGCGAATTGTCCTCTTGCCTTATAAATACTTGCTATATTGCCAATAGTAGTGCTTTCGCCCTTCCGGTCGCCGATTTCCTGCTGAATTTTAAGAGCTTGTTGTAGGAATTGCAAAGCGTTGTCGTACTCGCCTTTGGCATGTGCGGTTGTCCCTAAATTGTTGAGGGTGGTTCCCTCGCCCTGACGGTCGCCGATTTCCTGCTGAATTTTAAGAGCTTGTTGTAGGAAATGCAAAGCGTTGTCGTGCTCGCCCCGGACTTTATGAATTTGACTGATATTGTTGAGGGTGGTTCCCTCGCCCTGACGGTCGCCGATTTCCTGCTGAATTTTAAGAGCTTGTTGTAGGAACTTCAAAGCGTTGTCGTACTCACCTTTGGCATGATAGATTTGACCGATATTGTTGAGGGTGGTTCCCTCGCCCTTCCGGTCGCCGATTTCCTGCTGAATTTTAAGAGCTTGTTGTAGGAAATGCAAAGCGTTGTCGTAATCGCCTTTGGCATGATAGATTTGACTGATATTGCTGAGGGTGGGTCCCTCGCCCTGACGGTCGCCGATTTCCTGCGTAATTTTAAGAGCTTGTTGTAGGAACTTCAAAGCGGCGTCGTAATCACCTTTGGCATGATAGATTTGACTAATATTGTTCAGGGTGGCACCCTCGCCCTGACGGTCGCCGATTTCCTGCTGAATTTTAAGAGCTTGTTGTAGGAAATGCAAAGCGTTGTCGTAATCGCCTTTAGCATGTGCAGTTGTCGCTAAATTGTTTAGGGTGGCACCCTCGCCCTGACGGTCGCCGATTTCCTGCCTTATTTTAAGAGATTGTTGTAGGAACTTCAAAGCGGCGTCGTAATCGCCCCGGACTTTATGAATTTGACTGATATTGTTGAGGGTGGTTCCCTCGCCCTGACGGTCGCCACGTTCAATATAGTATTGGAGGGATTTTTTGAGGTATTGCAATGCTAGTTCAAGATGGCCGAATAAATGCCATATCTGTCCTATCGTATTCCAAAGATATCCCGGAGTCTTTTCTCCGGCAATTTCTTCGGTTCGTAAGCCAAAACTTAAGGACAATTGAAATTGTTGGATATCGTAGTAAAAACGACAGAGTCTCCATCCAACATCATTAATATCAGTAACTGACTTAGCCAAAAAATAGCGTTCAAAGGCTTCCGTCAATTCGGTTAGCCCGTCTTCTTCCAAATCCTGATCAAGAACGTATTTGTGGTAATCTCCGGCTACTTTTTCATCAAAGGACTGATGAATGGTCTTGTTCTGAAGCAATAGTTCTTTAACCATTGGAATCACGTAATAACGGTCTCTTTCATCGATACCGGTTTGTTTTTCTACCAGGGTAAGGTTTACCAGTTTTCCTAAGTCCGGTAGTCGGTTTTCTTCCTTTCGCTGCATACCCACGGCCATGGGTAAGACCGGAATGTTGTATTGAGCTAGAACGAATAGGGTGTCTTTTTCCTGGTCATTTAGGTAAGTCAGAAGTTCTTCAAAGATTAAGTTTTCACTGATCTGAGATAGAACTCCTTCCTTGATTTGTTGGTCATTTAACCTAGCTTCAAAGTCAGATAGTTTTTTTAGGGTCTGGAAAATGTCCGCTCCCTTTTGGTGGTATAGTTCATCAAAGAACTCCAGTGCCCGATAGTTGCCACCAAAGGTGGTGTGTAATAATCTGGCAATTTGCTCAAAGGTTGGTTTTTCGCCTTCTTCGGCTCTTTTTGTGGTGGAGGGTTTTGCTGGCAACTTTTCCGCCATTTGGCTAAAGCCCAATTGAAAACATTTACGAAAGAAGTCACTAAACGGTACCGTATTCATGTTACAAATTTCCAACTCGGGAAATTCGGCAATGGGGTATCGCCCGGTAATGATCATCGGAAAGCTGGTCTGTTCCTGCAAGATTTGTATGACTTGTAGTACATCCAGGTGCTTTTCTGCGTGCCATATCCAGGCTCCTTTTTCGGGGTCAAAAACCTGAAAGGATTCGATATTGTCGAATAAAAAAATGGGATCACAATAGGCCACTACCCGGCCCAAAAGATGAATAAACTGATCAGTTTGCTTTGTAATCAGGGGTAGCTCGGAGAAAATCTTAAAATCTTTTTTGTCCTTGCTCAAATAGTTTTTCAGCTGGTCCAGTAAGCTTTGGGCCGTCGGTGCTTTTTCACTAAAAGTAAAGACTTTGATCCGCTGGTTGGCGGCCAGCAAACGGATGGCCAAATGCTCGGCCAGTGCCGTCTTGCCTACTCCTCCCTGTCCGCGCAGCAATATGGATTGGCCTTCTTTTAATTGGCTGAAAGCCACGCGTTTTTCTTTTCTTCGGCCAATAAAGACGTAGTTTTTGGGCCGTACCCGCAAGTCTACCAGTGCCTGTTCTCCTCGAATGATTTTTACATCATTTTTAAAGTCCAGGACCTCTTTTGGGGAAGTTTTATCAATCAGCACTTCCACCTGTTCATTCAGCAACAACTGAGGGATGAGCCACTGTCCAGGAGAAAAGCCCCGCTCAGCCAATTTAAATGTACTTATTTCATACTCTCGCACTGATTTTCGCGCTTCCTGGAAGGCAAATGCAAGAGGTAATTCTCGGGAAAGTTTTGTGTATAACGCTGCTGCAAATTCGGTAGCACAATTATCTAAAATACTGGCTGACATCGCGATGACCGCTGGAACGCCTCCCGTTAATAAAGTATCGGCTACACCAGATAAGTCGCTTGCTTCTATTCCCTGTGCTGTCTGACAGGCTGATAGAACCACCAAATCTGGCCGGTGGCCCATAGTGGCAGCTTTTGCCAAGACTGCATTAAATTGTACAGCATTTGTCTCCTTTAACCTACCCGTGATTGGGTCTTCCAAAGCCAAAGTGCCTTCATTTTTATGATAACCTCCATGCCCGGAGTAATGCAAAATATGATACTTATTTTCCTCCAGCTTCATCTCCAGGTTTTCGAGAGAGCCATCATCAGTAAAGTGTACCTGTACCAGTCCCTGGGACATTAAAGGAGAAAAGGCGCGCAGCAATTGCAATTCTTCTTCCTCATAAGCCAATCTAGTGACGCCTTCCGGCGCTGCTACCATGATGAGCACTTTTAATGGATACCCCACAGAAGGCTGGTGAGCCGGTAAATCAGGCTTGGAAGATTTGGCTACAGCCAGCAAAGAACTTTCCTCGGTGGCAGTTTGCCAGGGGAGGTTACGAATGGCTGTTCTTTCGTGAGCCAGGCAGAGTAGTTCTGCTCTGGTTTTGGCTTGTTGCAGGATGTCGGCAAAACCGGGTTGGGCTTCCAGTACGGCGGAGAGTTTCTCCTTGAGATTTTTCAGTGTAGCTGCGGTAGGAAAAGCCTGTTTTTCCAGTTCTTGATTAAACTGGGTCGCCAGCGGTAATAGTTCTTGTTCTTGTGCTTCGGTTAGTTGGAGTGATAGGTTCATTCATTAATCTTTTTTGGAGCCACGCAGTACATTATCGGTTCTTTGGGTGTGGTACCCATCGGGAATGGTAACTTCATTTTGCGCACCACAAATGGTGCATCGTTTGGTTACGATTTTTACTTTGTCTTTTTCTTCCCCTTCATTGAGGTAGTTCTTGTAATGGTTAGTATTGCCGCAATTAAAGCAATCAAAAATCAGAGGATGGCTGGGTTGGTCGGACATGTTTTCATTTTCTTTTCAATATCTAAAAAAAATGTAGTATTGCAAAGAGATGAATAATAATATACAACTCCATCATTGGATACTCTTATTTCCAATTTGAAATATTCTCAGTAAACTTCCCTATCTTCACTCCATGTCAACTACCATCAAAGCAATCATTACCGGCGCCACCGGCATGGTGGGCGAGGGCGTTTTGCACGAATGCCTGCAACATCCGGATGTCGAGAACGTATTGGTCATCAACCGCAAGCCGGTTGGGAAAAGTCATGCCAAACTGGAGGAGATCATCCATAAGGACTTTTTTGACCTTTCGCCCATTGCGGATCAGCTAGTGGGCTATAATGCCTGTTTTTTCTGTCTGGGGGTGTCTTCAATGGGGATGAAGGAGGAGGAGTATTTCCGGCTGACGTATACCCTGACCATGCATGTAGCGGAGGTACTGAGCCAGCGCAATCCGGAGATGACGTTTTGTTATATTTCCGGAGCGGGAACGGATAGCAGCGAGCAGGGCCGACAGATGTGGGCACGGGTGAAGGGTAAGACGGAAAATGACCTGATGAAGCTGCCGTTTAAGGATGTGTATGCCGTCCGGCCGGGCTTTATCAAACCCACACCCGGCTTGTCGAATACGCTGCCGTATTACAAATATTTTACCTGGTTATTTCCGCTGGGGCGGGCCATTTATCCGGCGGCATTTTGCAAACTCACCGAACTGGGCCAGGCCATGATCAAGGTCGTTTTACAGGGCTATGAAAAAAAGGTGATTGAAGGCAACGATATCATTGAACTGGCGAAGTAAAATTTCCGGTTTTTTGCCTATGTTTATCCCCTGAAATATTTCAGTGCCTGTTTGAAGGTAGTCATTCAGGCACTAAAAAGACAGGGTGTATGGAAGACCAAATTCTGGGGACCCTCAGGGCCTATACCAAAGCCTTTTACGAAAAAGACTTTGATGCGGTGCTGACGTTTTTGTATCAGCCGGATATTGATCAGTTATACCAGTCTATGCTGCACATGATGGACCTGATGACGCCTTTTGGTGAACAGGCCGGTTTCTTGCAGCTGTTTCCCGATGCCGACGATCCCGAAGACATTCGCGTGCTCGGCCCACAGCGCTTTTTTAAGGAGTATTTTTCCGCCATGATCGGACAGGTGCAGACCAAGCGCCTGCGGGAGGTGGTGGCCTCTCTGGAGATTGAGGATTGTGATATTCTCGGCAATCAGGCGATGGTGCAGTATTCGTTTGTCAACTTTCTGACCGGCCGTGAGCGCATCGAGCGGGAGGATACCCTGATCAAGATTGAGAGCGACTGGAAATTGCGCCTGCGCAGCGGATTGGAGGATACGGTAGAAAAATACCAGAAGGCCATAGATAATTACGAAGCCCGCAAGGAAAAGGACCGCCCTCAGCCTGATATTCCGGATGATGAATTGGAGTTGTTTGAACTCTACGGCTACCGTGATTTTAATACCGAAGAAACCATCATCGAGCCGCGTTTTCGGGCGGCGGGCGAATTCAGTTGCGGCCTTGCGCCGGTAAAGGTATTTTCCAAATACGGCTATATCGATAAGTTGGGCGAATTTGCCATCACGCCGGAATTTGATAAGGCGGATGTGTTCAGCGAAGGCCTGGCCAAAGTTGGCCTACGGGATGAAGAACTGGATATGCACTACGGCTTTATCGATATCCACGGTGATTGGATCGTGCCGGCCATCTACGACCGCGCGGAGGCTTTTTGTGAAGGCATGGCCGCCGTTTGTCAGGACGAAAAATGGGGCTTCATCGATCAGCATGGTGAGGTCTGTGTGGAGATCAACTATCTGGGCGCCAGTAACTTTGAAGATGGACAGGCATATCTGACCCGAATGACACTTGGTGGTGAAGAAACCTTGATGATTGATCTGGAGGGTAATATTTTGGATCGGTGGATGAGTTGGGAGGAGGAATAAGCTCTCTCTATAACTTGTTTCGGAGGAACAACCTCTTTGTAGCTTGGTCCCACCCAAGCGACATTGCGTGCCGGAGGTACGCTCTATAAAGCACCGTTGGAAGAATGCGTACCTCTGGCACGCCAATCAAATGATAATGGCGGTTCTACAGAGAATTGGTTCCTCCGGAACCTGTTTCTCGAACAGAAGAGCCTCTTTCAAAGTCCTTGACTTGGAAAGTGGCGGCAGTCCAGGAAAACGATCTATAATGTCAATAATACCCAATTAATAGCACTTTTACCCAACCATCACTTCTATAAGCCCCGTCTTACCTTACAAAAAAGGAAACTATGAAAACGAAACTGTATTTATTCTTTTTGGCAACGGCCCTCATCTTTTCAGCTTGTAAAAAGAACGGCACTGGCCCTAATGATGATGATTCCATTCCTGACCTCTGTGATTTGGAACAGGATATGAACGAAGGCATTATTGAAGAACTGCTGGCCATCGATTGTGTGATCGAAATGGGGACGGTTCCTGAGCCGATTGTGGTGAAGGAGCAATCCACCTGGGATCAGTACGCACAAACCTGTAATGAAACTTTTCCAGCGGTTGATTTTACCAATTATTCTGTGATTGCGACTACAACGGGGGCGACTGGCTGTGACCGATATTACTATCGAGAGGTAGAGCAGGTGGATGCCGAGTCTAAAATTATCTACCACATCGATGTTTTTGAATGTGGGGGGTGCGAACCCTGGGTACGGCAAACGCATTGGGTGAAAATTCCAAAAATTCCGGAAGGCTTTACTGTTGAAGTAATTTTAGATTAACTTCGCAACAAAAAGATGAGCGCATCCGCAGAAATGCCTTATTTCATCCGGCCGTCAATCCAATTGAGTACGGCGGATAAAGAGGAGGCTTACCAACAAGCTATTGCCGGTATTGAGGCCAACCTTCAGGGCGAAAGCAATATGATCCTGAAAATGGCGACCATCAACTGCCTGTTGAAGACGTACCTTCCTTATTATTACTGGGTAGGGTTTTATATTGTCGATCAGGGGAAGTTGATCGTGGGGCCTTATCAGGGTACGCTGGGTTGTTTGTCGATTGAGTTTGGCCGTGGGGTCTGTGGCAAGGCTGCGGCAGATAAGGCTACTCAGTTGGTTAGTGATGTACATGCTCTGGAGCAGGGTAGTCAACACATCGCCTGTGATCCGAATAGTCAGTCGGAAATAGTGGTGCCGGTGCTGAATGCGGCGGGGGAGTTGATCGCCGTTTTTGACGTGGATAGTACGGAAAGAGGGTCTTTTGACGAGGTGGATCAGCGGTATTTGGAGGAGCTGATGCGGAGGCAGTTTGGGAAAGGTGAGTTGACGTTTGGATATCAATTCTCTTAGCTTTGCGAGATATAATTTCTCTTCGAGAAATGTTTGTTATGAGACAGGATTAACAAGATTTACAGGATTTTTTTGGTGAAGATAAATCTCAGGCTTGCCTGAGATTTAATCTTGTAAATCCTGTTAATCTTGTCAAAAAATGATAAAAGAAGGAATGAAATTCCTTCTTCACAGTTGGTCTACATCTTGTCCTGTTCGTTACTTTTTGTAGAAATCTTTATATTTTCTTTTGATGTCAACGGAGCGGCCGAAGTTGACCAGAAGACCTAGTTCTAGTCCTGTTGCATTAAGGTAGTTGACCAATTGAACCTCGTGCAGTGGGTTTAGTTTTTCTATTGCTTTGACTTCGATGATTATTTCATTTTCTACTACAATATCTGCAAAGTAATTTCCTATTATTTGGTTGTCATAGAATACTTGAATGGGGTGCTGTGGTAAAGCTTGTAAACCTGCTTTTGTGAGTTCAATGACTAGTGCATTTTCATAAACCTTTTCCAGAAATCCAGAGCCTAATTGATTGTGTACTTTGAATGCACAGCCAATGATTTGCTGGGTAATGGTGTTGTATTTTGAGAGCATGTCTTTGAAGATATTAGAAAGAAAGATACGAAATTATTCGGAGAGAGACTATTTATTGTTATGTTTTTGAGGGATTTCTCTTCGAGAAATCTTATTTATGAGACAAGATGAACAAGATGAACTGTATTAAGAAGCAAGTAAAAAGGTAAATAATTTGCTTATTTTTTGAGATTTTCTTCAAAATCATTGTCAAACATAGTTTTGCTGTTGACACAGAAGAAAATCTGTTTTACGAGTTTGTGCATCACTGCTACGGCAGCGACTTTATGAGGTTTCCCCTTTTTTCGGAGTCTTTTGTATAACTCTCCACAAGCTTTGTTGTAACGAATGGCACTTCTGGTGCAATTGTACAACAGCGCTCTAACATCTGTATTGCCATATTTAGTGATCTTACCGCGCTTACGAATGGAAGAACCGGAAAAATGAGAATGGGGTGTCAGGCCAAGATACTTGGCTACTTTATTTGCCTGATCAAATCCCTCCAGCCCATTGGTTGCTAACAAAATAGCACTGGCCGTTTTGATACCGATTCCCATGACTGAAGTAGCAAGATCCATTTTTTCCTGATAGTGAGGGTCTGCCGCTGGACGGTACAACTTCTCTTTCAATGGCTCCAGTTGAGCACGTACGGTATCCAGCACTTGCTGAAGAGCCTGTTGGGAAGATGGCTCGACAAAAGGTAATTGAGCCAGGGCATGGAGCTGGTTTTCCAGCATTTGAGCTTGCTTTTCCAGCGCATTGACCGCCTGCATCGTCTGTTTAAGTTCTTGTTGTTCCATTGAAGGAGCTTTGTACAGCCTAAGATCCAAATACGAACCCATTCGTGCCAGGGACCAGGCGGCCTGTTTGTCTGTTTTACTGACATGCCCCATGGCCGACATAAAGGATTTGCTCTGATATGGGTTTACCGCAGCCACTGGGCGCCCCAATTTAGAAAGAACATGTAAGACTTTGGCACTGTAATTACCAGTAGATTCAACGACGAACAGCGTCTGATCATATTCCGGCAAGGAAAACTGCTGCTCAATCGCATTTAACGCATTGGGCAACTGCCAATCATGGCGTAATAATCCCTCTGCCAAGGTACAACAATCCAACATGTCCAACGATACGTCAATACCGCAAACTTGTGTTGTCAGGCTCATAATCAGTTGATTTAAAAGTGAATGAGAGGTTGTTGGACTTTAATCCTCATCGTTACGCGGAGTCAAGCTCCATTGAACTGTCCGATTTAGCCAACATAGGCAATTTGGGGACAACATCTTGTGCGACATCTAGTGTCATTCACACGTCGTCCTGCCAAATCGCCTACTTAAATTTACAAATTCTTCACTTTTTTGATTATGCTTCTAATGTACGATTTACATGATTTTTTCTGGTGAAGATAAATCTCAGGCGAGCCTGAGATCCATCTTGTAAATCCTGTAAATCTTGTCAAAAAATAAAAAGAGAAAGGATGGATATCCCTTCGTGCCTACTCTTGTTTAAACTCGTTTTCTTTTGTTTAAGTAATTGGTAATCAGTTTTGTATTTGATTTTTTATTAAGTTTTTTCTCTTCGAGAAATGTTTTTTATGAGACAAGATGAACAAGATTTACATGATTTTTTTGGTGAAGATAAATCTCAGGCAAGCCTGAGATTCATCTTGTAAATCCTGTAAATCTTGTCAAAAAAAAGAAAAAGAGAAGGGATGAAATCCCTTCACAAAGTCATTCGTCAAAAGTTTGTTATGAAATTTACCCACTCAAGCTTTTACCAGCGATCCAGCCGCCGGTCCAGGCGGCCTGGAAGTTGAAGCCACCGGTGATGGCGTCGACGTTGAGGACTTCGCCGGCGAAGTAGAGATTGGGGAGGATCTTGCTGCCGAAGGTTTTAAAATCTACCTCTTTTAAGTCTACACCACCGGCGGTGACAAACTCCTCTTTGAAGGTGCTTTTACCGTTCACCTGAAATTGGGCCTGACCCATTTCTCGCACCAGGGCATTGAGCTGTTTTTTGCCCAGATTGGCCCATTGCAATCCATCCGTAATGCCTACAGCTTCCACCATGCGTTGCCATAAGCGGATGGGCAAACCCATCTGTGGATTACCCGTGATCTGCTTTTTAGGACTGTCAACTTTTTGATCTTGTAGATGCTCTCGAATGTCCTCTTCATTGGCATTGACCCAGTTGACCTGGATGGTGAATTGATACTTTTGCTCTGCCAATATACGTGCGCCCCAGGCCGACAATTTAAGTATGGCCGGGCCGCTCATGCCCCAATGGGTGATGAGTAGAGGGCCGGAGGCGCTGAGTTTGCTGCCCAATACTTTTACTTCGGCTAGTGGAACCGAAATACCCGGTAATCCATCAATCCGTGGATCTTTAATATTAAAGGTAAACAATGATGGAACCGGGGGAATAATGGTATGTCCGAGTGCTCCCAGCATTTCCCAGATTTTGGGGTTACTACCGGTGGCCATCATGATTTTATCGGCGAGGAGTGTTTTACCATTGACCTTAATTTGCCATTGGTCTTCAGGTGTGGATGGAGGAATTAATGCTTCGACCCGATGTTGGATTTTGACCTCAATATTTAATTGTTGCGTAGCATCTTGTAAACAGTCGATGATGCTTTGGGATTTATCACTTTCGGGGAACATGCGGCCGTCGTCCTCAATCTTGGTGGGTACGCCCCGTTTTTCAAACCAGTCGACCGTATCGCCACAGCAAAACTTGTGGAATGGGCCTTTCAATTCCTTCGCGCCACGCGGATAATTCTTGACCAGTTCCGATGGCACAAAACAGGCGTGCGTCACATTACAACGGCCACCTCCGGAAATTTTGACCTTGCCCAACACATCCTTTCCACGTTCCAAAATGATGACTTTGGCAATGGGATTGAGCTCAGCGGCCCTAATGGCGGCAAAAAAGCCGGCGGCACCTCCGCCGATGATGATGATTTGTAGATTCTCTTTGTTCATTAAACCTATTTGAGCATCGGATGCTGGTCATCAAAATCCGTGGCCTCCTGATAAGCCTGCGCCACGCCTACAATCCGGCTTTCGCCAAATAATCGTCCGGAAATAGTGATACTGGTTGGCTTACCATCCTTAAATCCATTGGGAATACAAATGGACGGATGACCGGTGTAGTTAAACATGGAAAGGGCACTGGTGGCCCAGGAAGGATGTACCAGTGCATCTACCTCCTGAAATACTTTGTTTACCTCAGCGATGAGTTGGGTTCGGAGCCGGTTAGCCTGGATATATTCTACGGCGGGAATGAATCTTGCCGCCCGGAAAACGTTGGGCCAGGCATTGCGAATTTGCCGTACCAATAGATCATCCTGCCCGCTGCGCGTCAACTCATCGAAGGCCGCCGCTGCTTCGGCTTCGAGGATGATGCCGAGATCAGGTAGCTCGGGAAGGTCGATTGGTACCAGTTCGTAGCCCATTGCCTCTAATTGTTTAAGCGTAGCTTGCCCTTGTTCCTTAAAATTGTGATCGCGTTCAAATTCACTTTTGACATAGCCGACCTTTCCCCGCTTGTTCTTTTGATTGCTTTCGTAAGCAAAAGCCGCATCGATGGTAGAAGGATCTCTTGCATCCGGACCGTTGATGATGTCCAGAATTACTGCGCAATCTTCCGCACTTCGACAAATCGGACCGATTTTATCCATCGACCAGGAGAGGGCCATCGCGCCGTAGCGACTCACCCGCCCGAAGGTAGGCCGCAGACCGGTCGTGCCACAAACCGTCGATGGAGAGACGATCGATCCCAGGGTCTCCGTACCAATGGCAAAGGGCACCAATCCCGCTGAAACTGCCGATGCCGAGCCCGCCGAAGAACCGCTAGACCCGGAAGCCGTATCCCAGGGATTACGTGTCTTTTCACCATACCAAACATCGCCCCAGGCTAGTGCACCCAAGGTCAATTTGCCGATCAAGACAGCTCCTGCTTCTTCCAGTTTTTGAATGACGGCAGCATCATAGTCAAATGCCTGGTCTTTATAAGGCATAGCCCCCCAGGTCGTTTTGTACCTCTTGGTGGCCAATAAATCCTTGGCTCCGTATGGAATACCATGTAGCAACCCTCGATATTTTCCTGCTGCGATCTCGGCATCAGCCCGTTTGGCCTGTTCCATCGCCAGGTCTTCCGTTAGGGTAATCACACAATGTAGTTGAGGATCGTACTTTTTCAATCTACTGAGGAAAAACTCGGTTAAATCGACCGAAGATAGTTGTTGAGTTTTGATCAGTTGGGCCAGTTCACGAACGGAGTAAAACGCCAGGTCCTCTTTGTTTTCCGGAAGTTTTACATCCTTGAGGATTGCAAATTGGCTAGAGCCACCTTCTTTCTCCATCTCAAATCCTTCCGGAATGGGATTAAAAACCAGGGCTGGAGAAACGCTATTGGGAATAGCTAACTTTCTATTATTTTGGTAATCCTCAAGATGATTCTCCAGATCAGGCAGGAGGGAATCAATTTCAACATCGGTCATCTCCAGACCGATAATTTTGGCAGCACTCTGCACTTCTGAGCGATCGAACTTTCCAAGAAAGTTTACGGTAGTGAAGGCGCCAAAGGCAAAGGATAACAAGACTAAGGCGATGAGTTTTGCTCTGTTATTCATGCGTTTTTTTGACAAAAGTAAATGATTTGTGCTGGAAATTGTTTTGGAAAAATGGGTTTTAAAGAGAACACCAGGTGGCTAATGCTAATCTATTAAGTCTTTTTCCCAATCGTCAGGGCATTTTTTATTTTGCGAATCTGCCCATAGAATTGAAAAATTTTATCTTTGCCCCCTCATTGTTACACAAGCATTTAAATGATGAAACAGGCCATTAAAGTTTTCAAATTTGGAGGAGCTTCGCTGAAGAATGCGGACGCGGTAAAAAATGTTGCCAATATTTTAAAAACCTTTGCCGATCAGCGACTGGTAATTGTCGTTTCGGCGATGGGTAAGACGACCAATGCACTGGAAGAAGTGGTGGATGCCCATAATGAAGGTACGGGTAAAGCAGGGGAATTGCTCAACGAGATTAAAAAGCAGCATTACGAAATTTGCGAAGCCCTGTTTGGTCCCAAACACGACGTTTTTGCCACTGTCAACGATACATTCGTGGAGGTAGAGTGGGTACTGGAGGAGCCTCCACACGAGAACTATGACTATATGTACGATCAGATCGTATCCATTGGAGAATTGGTTTCTTCAAAGATCGTACAAGCATATTTAAATGAGGTGAACCTGCCAACCCGCTGGCTCGATGCACGTGATGTGATCCTGACCGACGATATTTTCCGGGAAGGTTGGGTGCAATGGGCCGAAACCCAGGAGCGTGCGGATCGAATTGCCAGACCGTTGACACAAGAATCTGGTTTTGTATTAACGCAGGGTTTTATTGGTAGTACCACAGAAAATTTCACCACCACCCTCGGCCGCGAAGGCTCTGACTACACCGCAGCGATCTTTTCTTTCTGTCTGGATGCCGAGAGCATGACCATCTGGAAGGATGTTCCCGGCGTATTGACTGCCGATCCGCGCTTGTTTGATAATGTGACTAAAATTGATCGTCTTTCCTACCGCGAAGCGATTGAGATGACTTACTACGGTGCAAAGGTGATTCACCCCAAGACCATCAAGCCGCTTCAAAATAAAAGCATTCCTCTGTACGTAAAATCATTCATTGATCCGGCCGGAGAAGGCACTTTCATATCCGTAGAAGTTGAGGATACCTATCCACCAATGGTGGCTGTGGAGCAGGATCAGGCACTTTTGCACATTTCCACCCGCGACTTCTCCTTTGTGGCTGAGCACCACATGAGCTTCCTGTTTAAATTGATCGCCGAATTGCGTATCCAGGTCAATATGATGCAAAATACGGCCATTAGCTTTGTGGTTTGTGTCAATGATATTGATGATAGAATTGACACCTTCATCGAGAAGATCCAGAAGGACTTCAAAGTGATACTGGATCGTGATCTGGAATTGATCACCGTGAGGCATTTCCAGAAAAATGTGCTGGATAATCTCCGCCGTGGAAAAATCATCTTGCTGGAAGAGCGTATGCGTCAGACGGTGCAAATGGTCGCTCGTGATGTGCCAGTGATGCAGCGAAAACCCAAACAGCATTAAATTTTCTGAGAACCGTTAAAAATTACTAAATTAGGTCCGAAAGCTGCTATTTATGAAAAAAGATTATAAAGTGGCCGTTTTAGGACCTATTCCTTACGACCACATTACAACCAGTAATGGTACGGTAATAACCAAGTACGGATGTGCCACTCACCCAACTATTGCCCTGGCCAAACTATTGGCCGGCCGTGGTGAGGTGTGGCCGGTTTCCCATACTCGCAAACGGGATGCTCCCGAAATCAAGGCCTTGCTCGGAGCCTACGAAAACGTCGTTACGGATGCCATTTTTGACGAGATGGACCAGGGGGATGTGATTCAGTTGCGTTTTGTGGATCAAAATAACCGTTTGGAGAAACAAACGGCCTTTATGCCCCCCATTCGCCCTAACGATGTAGATTTAGTGTTGGATGCTGACGCCTTTGTTTGTGTGCCCATCTCTGACTACGAGGTTCCTCTTGATACTTTGCAATACATCAAGGAAAATAGAACCAATAATGGTTTGATCATCTTTGATGCACATGGTCCTACTACCGCTGTAACCACCACCGGTGATCGGGTGCGGCGATTTTGGCTGGAGCGAGACTTGTGGTTACCCTCTATCGATATTCTAAAAATGAATATTGAGGAGGCAAGCTGCTGTTGGTTTAAGAAATCTTATGAGCCTTCCGAGTTGGAGCAGGAATACCGCGACCTGACGGAGGAGGAGATGATGGCCTTTGGAACCCACGTACTCAGATTTGGCGTACAGGCCCTCTACATTACCTTAGACTCCCGCGGTTGTATGATTTATTCCATGGAAAATGGCCGTGTCAAAGCGGAATTTGTGTCGTCGGTGAAAGTGGACGAGGTCATCGATACCACCGGCTGCGGTGATTCATTTGCCGGAGGGCTTGCCTACGGATTTTTGGAAGATCATTCCGACTATATTCGGGCTGCTCAATTTGCCAATGCCCTCGGGGCACGCCGTACACAGGGTACCAGTTTTGAAGTATTCCAATCTCTGGAGCTAACCTATGAGCTGATCCGTCACAACTACGGAGAAGGAGCAAAGGTGTAGCTATGCTGGAGCGGCTCAAATTATTCCTGGAGACGCACCAACTGCTGCAAGTCGGTGATAAAGTCTTGCTGGCCGTCAGCGGTGGTGTCGATTCTGTGGCCCTTGCCCATTTGCTTTCCCGGACTGGTGTTTATTTTGCCCTTGCACACTGTAATTTTCAGTTGAGGGATGAAGCATCCGATGGTGACGAGGTTTTTGTAGAGCAGCTGGCCAAAAAACTTGGCTGTCCTTTCTTTTCCACCCGGTTTGATACCCAAAATGTGATGCAGGAAAGAGGCCAATCTATGCAAGTTGTGGCCCGGGAATTGCGCTATGAGTGGTTGGAGAAGATTCGACAAGAAAATGATTATCAATACATCGCGACGGCTCATCATTTAAATGATAGCATTGAGACAGCCCTTTATAATTTTACTAAAGGCACCGGCATACGTGGTCTACATGGCATTCCACACAAGAATGGCGCCATCATTCGGCCATTGCTATTTGCCACCCGGACAGAAATTGAGACCTACCTTGCTGTCCAAGGTTTAACCCATCGGGAGGATCACTCCAATCAGGAACGGAAGTACAGTCGAAACAAAATTCGCCTGGATGTGATTCCGGTGTTAAAAGAGATCAATCCCGGTCTGGAAAAGACAATGCAGCAGAATTTTCAGCACTTGCGTGAAACGCAGTGGTTGTTTGAATTCGCCGTCGCCCAATTTCGGGAAAAATGGGTACGGGAAATGCCTGACGGATTTTCTATTCAAATCTTGCCGTTGCGGAAGCATCCGGCAGGCCTGACCTTGTTGCACGAATGGTTATCACCCTGTGGATTTACTTCAGATCAACTGGAAAATGCCCTCATTGAGAACACCCAAACCGGAGCCATCTTTTATTCGGAAAGCCATCGGCTTCTCGTGGATCGAGATCAACTTTTTGTACAGGAATACTTGCCTGAGCTTACACAATTTGAGTTGCTTGAAACAGATTCAAACCTACGCCTCGATCGTATGTTGTTGGAGATCGAGTACAAAGAGGGACAGCCCGAAAGCTTTTTGCTGCCGGAGGAGGGATTGATGGTAGATCATCGCTTATTGGTTTATCCATTGACGGTTCGCCGCTGGCAGGCGGGAGATGTTTTTCAACCGCTGGGTATGACCGGCCACCAGAAAGTTCAGGACTTCTTTTCCAACCTAAAATTGTCCCGTTTTGAAAAGGAAAATGCCTGGATTCTCGAAAATGGCGACGGGCAAATTATTGGAATACTCAGCTACCGACTGGATGATCGTTTTAAGATCACACCAAAAACTGTAAAATACATGAAAATGACGCTACGGCAAACAGATTAAAAAGAAGATCGATAAGCTCGTAATCTCACCTTTTTACCACGTTCCGTCAAGGTATCATCTTCAAAATCCAGCGATATTCCTTCGTAGTGCTCCAGATCCGGCCGTTTGTGTGGCGTGATGATCACCAGTTGATCCGTACATTGAAATAGCTGATAGGCTAGAGGAAACAAATCGTTGGCTGGACAAAGGTGCATGGCAAAACTGCAAATGATGGCCGAATACTTCCCTATTAAATTTCCCTTAATCACATCTGTAAAAGAGTAGGGGAGGCAGGACCGCTGAAACTGCTTCTGGTAGGCCTCTGTGGTGAATGGGTCACTTGCGGTGGGTAAGGAGTAACCTAATTCCTGAATGACCCGGCTGACTTCACCACTGCCGCAGCAAAAGTCTAAAACATTTTGAAATTGAATGCGATGCTCATTTTGCAGCAATAGTTGGCGAACCTGCTTAAAATGAGGGTTGCTGTAATTGGCTCCGGACTCCTTGTAATATTCCTCAACCCCTTCTTCGGCGTAGCGATTACGGATGGCACCTTCGGAGTCCTGATCCTTACCCATGGCTAGTTCTTTTCATCGAGGCGGTCATAGCGCTGCACCCGTTTCCGGCCTTTCAGCGGCACATACCGGTAGGGGCGTTCCTGGATATCGGTAATGAGGGAATCAGCCATACGGCTCAAGCCATTGAGGTTGTTGTAAAGTTTTTCATCCTGCAACAATTTACCCAATGAACCCTCTCCGTTATTGATTTTACCAACCACATCAGAGACACCGGACAGTGCGCCATCAGCCGTTTCGATAGCGGCCTTCAATTGGGTGATGGCCTCCTGAGCCTCGAGCATGGTTTTTTTCAATTCGGCTTCCGCCAACTCTTGCGACAAGGCATTGGCATTGTCGATAATCCCGGCAATGGCTTCCTCTTTTTCTGCCAGGGCACCGGTAAAAGTATTTAGATTGGCCAACGAGCCATCGATATTGTCTGAAGATTTTCTCAAAAGGTTATCCACACGGCCGGTTGCGCTATTCAGGTTGGCCATAGTACCTTGCAGGTCCTGGATGCTTTTGGCCAAAGGAGAGTCGCTATCCGGATCAAGCAGTCTTTCGTCCAGGCTATCCAGTACTTCAATCAGGCCTTTTTGAAGTATCTGCATATAGTTTTTTAGATCGTCTTCACCCATCATCGAAGCAAGCATTCCACGGGTTTCCCCTTTTAGGAAAGAGCCGCTTTTGGCACAATCGCTACCTTCACAAGGCTTATCATATTCAAGTACAATTACCTGTCCGCCCATAAAACCAACCGGGGTAATGGCTGCCACGGTATTTGGGGGAATACGAACGGTACGGTCCAGGTCAAGAATGACCAAAACTTGTTCCTCATCGTCAGGTAGCAGGTTAATATTAGCCACACTTCCGACCTTCACGCCATTGATGCGTACGGAAGTCCCGATCTGCAAACCATCCACATTTTCGTACAGCACCTGGTAGGTATTGGATTTGACCAGCAGGTTTTTGCCCAGGATAAATTTGTATCCCCAGAAGGCGAGGGCAATGGTGACAATGGCCAAAAGACCAATCTTTACTTCGTTTGACATATTGTAGGGTTTAAAGAGTCGCAAATGTAAGGTTTTGTTGCGAATAATTTAACCTGTAAAAAAGCGACATTTCTACAACACCATTAATGCCAAAAGGGTTTTGTTGTGGTCGCACTAGTGAATGCCCAATTCTTTCTTAGCTTGTTCTAATGGAATTTTGCGCCCATTTTTATAAACGACGATAAAGGCATCGGCAAAACCCTTGTTTTGTAGCTGTAATTTGCCTTCCAAAGCCTCGTAGTAATTGTTAAAATTTCGGGCCTGGTACTTGAACAGGTCATTTTCTGGCACAATCTCTACCGTATACCCAATATTGCGCCACTGAGCCTGATTGGTGTCAATGGGCCGCGGCGAGGCGGCAAGCTGTACTGCAAACCGAATATTTTGCTGGTCATCCTGAAGCACATTATTGGTTTGGTAAGGCACTGTCTGCGTCGGTACATTGGTCGCTACCGAAGGAGACTTTACCGTTATCTGGTTCATGTTACCAGGAACCGGGGTACCCTGCATTGGGATGATCTTGCGTTCGCGACGAACTTCAGGATTATCATAATTAGACGGATAGGTGGTTGCAGCCGCTGCTGGTATTGGCGTTGGAGATTTTGGAGTCGTATTTACCGGAGGTGAGGTGAACAGCGGTGCGTTATCTTTTTTATCAGCCACCAGTTTCTTCTCCCATTCCATCATCGGCTGACTTGGACTATCTGCTCTGGTTTGAGCGGGTTTAGAGGTAGACTGAATCGGTTTGTTTTCTGTTTTTACGGCCACCACCTTCGGTGTTTCTTTTTCCACGGCTTTTGTTGGCGTAGTCTCCGGCGCTTGCTTCACCGTGGCAACGGCGATGGGGGCAATATTCGGTGGGGTTTTAAAATCGCCGGTTTCTACCATGATTTTATATTCCGCGAAAGCGGCAACGATCGCATCGGCCATTATTTGCTGGCCTTCTTCGTTTTTTAGAAATTCCTCCTCCTTATAGTTGCTCAGGAACCCCGCTTCCACCAGCACGCTGGGCATAGCTGTTTCCTTTAGCACTACAAAGCCTGCCTGCTTTACCCCACGACTCTTACGACCGGCATCCGAATCAAATCGAGCTTCCACACGATCCGCAAAAAGGATACTCTGTTCCAGGTAGGCATTTTGATACATGCTCAACATGATGTGGCCTTCCGCGGAATTGGGGTCGAAGTCGTAGTTCTTTTCGTAGTTCTCCTCCAGCAGGATGGCCGCATTTTCACGTTTGGCTACAGCCAAATTGTGTTGGGCGGTATGAAGTCCCATCACGTAAGTCTCGGAACCGTGGGTTCCGGAGTGCCCGGGCATATAGTTGCAGTGAATAGAAATAAAAAGGTCGGCATTGTTGTGATTGGCAATAGCGGCGCGCTCGTGTAAGGGAATAAAAACGTCCGTATCGCGGGTCATAATCACGTTGAGACCGGGGAAGTTGAGCTTTAATCCGGCGGCCACTTTTTTGCCGATAGCCAGTGCCAGGTGCTTCTCGCGAGAGTTGTGTCCGAGACAGCCGGGGTCGTGCCCTCCGTGGCCCGGATCAATAACTACCGTTTTTATCCGGTAATCTGTTTCGTCAATACTACTTTCTTTAATAACTTTGCCCACCGTTTGTAAAGCGGAGAGGGTTGCATCATCAATCGGCAGGTAGCTTTCAGAAGTTGAAAGCGTTGCCTCGCTGGCAGTAGCAAAGGATAATGAAATGTTAAACCCCTTAACGGGCACCGCGAAAAGGGCCAGGAACATCGTTTGACAAACAATTAATGCTTTCATCATAGTTTGCAGGATTGCGGAGTTTGGGGAAAGTACTTTTTTCATCATAATTAGAATCTTTGACGCTGGTCAAAGCGTACAATAAACCTCCGGCAAGATTTGTATAAGGATGATTTTGAATGTGTTAGCCATATTTTATAATCGCCGGAAACTAATGCAAATAAAGAGAAATAATCGTTTGAAAGCAAAACTAGCTTATATTATTTTGTGTTTTTTGGGGGTTTTGACGGGTATTGAAGCTCAGATTCAGGTCCCGGCCGATACGATTCCCCAACCCAGTGGCATCAATGCGGACACCTCTCTGACTGTAGTTGATTCATTGTTGATTCAACCAGACTCCCTTGGAAAAAGTGCAGTGACCCAGATTCAATTGTCAAAAGATTCTCTCGACGCTCCCGTTCAATATACTGCTAACGATTCTATGATATACGATATTGCCGGAAAAAAGATTCACCTTTACGGCAATGGCGTGGTGAATTATACCACCATTTCGGTGAAAGCCGATCACATTATTTTTGATTGGGAATCCAATATCGTTACCGCTGAAGGCATGCCCGATTCCCTTGGCAAGATGGCGGGTTTCCCCGAATTTAAGGATGGTGACCAGGAGTTTAATGCGGAGCGAATGCGCTACAACTTTAAAACACGTAAGGGTATTGTGTACGATGTGACCACCCAGCAGGGCGATATGATTGTACAGGGAAGCAAATCGAAATTTGTCAGCGGCGAACAGGGCGATTCCACTTCCCACGATATCATTTATAGCCACGATGCCATCTTTACAACCTGTACCCACCCGGAACCGCACTTTGGTATCCGCAGTGCCAAACAAAAGGTGATTCCGGATAAACTGGTGGTGGTAGGACCGTCCAATCTGGAGATCATGGGGGTACCAACACCGCTTTGGTTACCATTCGGTTTTTTTCCAATTTCCAAGACCCGGAGTACCGGATTGCTCTTCCCGCAAGACTACGAATATTCCAACCAATGGGGATTTGGCTTGCGCGATATTGGCTGGTTTTTTCCCCTTGGAGAACATTTTAACCTGTCGCTCAAGGCAAATATTTACCTCAAGGGAACCTGGGGATTGAGTGCAGAATCGCAGTATCGAAAGCGGTATAAATACAATGGTCGGTTCAATATCGGGTATGATGTTCGCCGTAGCGAAGCCAGTGATGGTACCATTTCCCGGCCAAAATCTTTCCGGCTACAATTGTCCCATAACCAGGATGCCTCAGCTCACCCGATGAATAAATTTGGGGGAACCATCAATTTTCAGCTGAATGGTTATCAGCAAAGGGTTTATAACGATGCGCAAAGCGTTTTGAACAATCAACTGAACTCCAACTTCAGCTTTAGCCGCAACTGGCGGGACAAACCCATTTCGATGAGTGTGGCCTTCAACCACAGTCAAAATACAAACAACAATCAAATTACGGTCAATTTCCCGAACCTCCAGTTTCAAACCCAAACGCTGTATCCATTCCGCCGCAAGGAACGGAAAGGCAAGGAAAAGTGGTACGAAAATATCAATCTGCGCTACACCGGTGAGGCCAAAAGTACCTTTACAGGAACGGATACAACTTTCTTCTCGCAAGAGACATTGGATGATGCGCGCTACGGTGCCCGCCACAAGGCCAATGCCGGAACCTCGCTCAAGCTGCTGAAATACTTCAATCTCAACCCGAATGTCAACTACGAGGAGGTCTGGTACTTTAAATCGATTCGTCGGGATTTTGAAGAAGGTCTCAATGTTGAATTGGATACCGTGAACGGCATTGAAACCCGTGATACCATTAGTCTTGGTTCAATAAATGAGCGACTGGTCAACGGCTTTCAGTCTTATCGTACCTTTTCGGCTGGAGTATCGATGAATACTCAGATTTTTGGTACCATGCGTTTTAAGAAAGGCTGGCTGCGGGGCGTGCGGCACGTGATCAAACCCTCGGTTTCCTTCGGTTATACACCGAGTTATCTGAGCGACGACCTGGGTTGGTACCGCACCGTGCAGGATACCCTGAATCCCGATATTACTAATCGCTATTCCATATTTCAAGATGGCATTTATGGTTCACCGAGCTCGGCGGGTAAACAAATGGCTTTGTCTTATTCGATCAACAATATTTTTGAAGCCAAATACTTCTCCAAGAAGGATTCTACGGATAAAAACTTCAAACTATTTGATAACATCATTGTCAGCGGAAATTACAACTTCGCGGCAGATTCCCTGAAGTGGAGCCAGATCAATATTTCCGGGACCACCCGTTTCTTTAAAGGCATGACCACGCTTTCGTTTCGAACGGTATTTGATCCTTACGTCAATACCTTTACCGAGACGAGTAACCGACGCACCAGTAAATTGCGCTGGCAGGAAGAGGGAAAGCTCCTGCAGTATATTGAAACCAATGTGCGGGTCAATACTTCCATTACGGTTAGTAAAATCCGTGCCATGTTCCAGGGAAAAGAGGAGGAAGTTATTGAAGATCTGAACGATGAAGAAGAGCAAAGGAGAACTCGGGAACGACCGGAAGAAACCGATTTTCTCAGTCTCTTTGAGGGCTTCCGCATTGCCCATACCTTCGTCATGGATTTTGACAAAACGACCGGTGCCAAGGATACCTTTCGGCTGAGAACACACTCCTTGAGTGTCAGTGGCAGCATTCAGCTGACGCCCAACTGGAATATCAACATGGGCAATATCGGCTACGATTTTGTCAGTAAGCAAATTACCTATCCCTACCTGGGCTTTAGTCGTGATCTGCATTGCTGGGAAATGGGGCTGAGCTGGGCACCCACCCGGGGCACCTACAGCTTCTATATTCAGGTGAAGCCGGGCACACTGGGCTTCCTGCGCGTGCCGTATGATCGAAATAATGCGGATGCGATACGAGCGTTTCAGTGACGGTTATTCCTTCCGTTTGATCAACTCCGCATCCAGCATTTTCTCAATGCGTTCCAGCATCGTTTCAATTAATTTGGTGACAGACTTTTTTGGGTCTTTGCTAAAGGTTTTATTGGCTCGATTGGCCAATAACACATTACACGACAGTGGTTCATGGCCCAATAAGTTGGCCAGCCCGTAGATGGCCGCCGTTTCCATTTCAAAGTTGGTAATGTGATGTTTTTTGAACTCAATTTGTGCCAGTTTATCCAGTGTTTTGGACGACATCAAAGCTTCTAATCTTAGGCTGCGTCCCTGGGGCGCATAAAAGCCAGGACTGGTCAGTGTAATGCCATGATGTAATCCATGCCCAAGGGCGGAAAGCAAATAGCTACTACCCTCTGCAGCATAGGGTTGGGTGGGAAGCGGGATGTAACTTTCGCGCAAAACCTGCATCAGTTCACTTTCTTCCTGACTTAGTTCCCGGTCGTAAAAATGAAGGAGATTATCCAATCCAATGCCAAAGCTGGATAACAAGATGCTATCGACCGGCACGTCCGGGAGCAAACCTCCGGAGGTGCCCAGACGAATGATTTT
Organism: Saprospiraceae bacterium; assembly: GCA_965229635.1. Classification (GTDB taxonomy): domain Bacteria; phylum Bacteroidota; class Bacteroidia; order Chitinophagales; family Saprospiraceae; genus BQJU01. The sequence continues at coordinate 5,116,542 of OZ245894.1, read as the reverse complement.
CAAGGATGTCAACCGGTCCTTAACCGCTCTGGTCTTAAAATCGATATTGGCCAGGGCATCCAGCTCATTCAGTACGATATCGATATTGTCGGGACCGATGCCCGTTGAAAGTACGGAAATGCGGTGGTGCCCCAAACGACCGGTGTGGGTAACAAATTCGCGCTTGCTGGTTTTTTCTTCAATGGAGTCGAAATAGCGGGATACCTTTTCCACTCTGCCAGGGTCGCCCACGGTAATAATGGTGGAGGCAATTTGTTCTGGCCGCAGATTGAGGTGGTAAATGCTTCCATCGGGATTAATGATCAGTTCGGAGTCTGGAATTTGTTGCATTGGCTGTTTTTTACGATAATGTGAATCATTTGCCGAAATTATAACCTAATTTTGACCCCTCAAAATACACTTCTTATGAAAAAAATATACCATTTATCGACTTGTAAAACCTGTCAGCGTATCATTGGTGAGCTAAATGACGGTGAGGGTTTTGAATTGCAGGATGTGAAAACCAAGAATATCAACGCCAAGGAGCTGGACTTTCTGCACAGTAAGGTGGGCTCGTATGAAGGGCTTTTTAACCGCCGGGCCATGAAGTACCGCTCTATGGGCCTGAATGAAAAAGAAATCTCCGAGAAGGAGTACCGCCAGCTGATTCTGGATGAGTATACCTTTCTAAAGCGTCCGGCTATTGTCATTGACGGCGATGTATTTGTTGGTAATGCCAAGAAGACGGTGGCTGCGGCCAAAGAAAAACTAGGGATAAAAGCTTAAAGCATGTTGAACAAACAAGCTATTGCAACCTACTTTAAGGGGTTGCAGGATGATATTTGTGCGCAACTGGAGGCTGCCGATGGTGTTGGGCAGTTTCGGGAAGATGCCTGGCAACGAGTGGGTGGCGGCGGCGGACGTTCACGGGTGATTATGGGGCGGCACATTGAGAAGGGCGGCGTGAATTTCTCAGCGGTGCATGGTGCATTGCCGGAGAAAATTGGCAGGGCGCTCAAGCTGGAGGCGAAGGAATTTTTTGCCACCGGGGTTTCCATTGTCTTACATCCATCCAATCCGCTTGTTCCTATAATCCATATGAATGTGCGCTATTTTGAAATGGATGAAGAGCATTGGTGGTTCGGTGGTGGAATTGATCTGACACCTCACTACATATTTCCCGAAGATGCGGTCTATTTTCACGAAAAACTAAAAGCGGTTTGTGATAAGCACAACCCGGATTATTATTCCAGGTTCAAGGGCTGGGCTGATGAATACTTTTACGTGAAACACCGCAAGGAAACCCGTGGAATTGGCGGTATCTTCTTTGACCGCCTGGATCGGAAGCAGGGAGAGAAATCGGATTTATTCGCCTATGTGAAAGAAGTGGGCGAGTCCTTTTGCCCGATCTATATTCCGTTGTTGCATAAGCACAAGGAAAAGCAGTTTACTGACCAGCATAAACAATGGCAGGGATTGCGTCGGGGACGCTACGTGGAATTCAATCTGGTGTGGGATAAAGGTACCAAGTTTGGATTGGATACCGATGGTCGTACCGAGTCAATTCTGATGAGTTTGCCTCCTTTGGCCAGTTGGGAATACGATCATCAACCCGAGCCCGAAAGCCCTGAAGCCCGTACCCAAAAGCTCTTAAAAAAGGGAATTGATTGGGTTAATTACAAAGAATCGTGATCGTCTCGGTCTGGACTTTGTTACTATAGTTGTTGGCCTGATCACGAATCTGGATGCCGTAGGAAAAGGTGTCGACCATTCCCGGTAGGGGCTCGCAAGCACTGAATCCTTCCAGCGCGCAACAAATACCAAAAGGCTTGTTGGGGATACGAACGGTGATCTCACCGGAGATGCCGTTGCCGGTACCTTGATTGGAAATCAGAGGAATGCGGTAAGGGATTAAACTACCTCGCCGACTATCGGTAAAAAAGATGTCGATGGAATCATTATCGCCACTTAGATCACCGTCACCATCGGTAAAGGAAAATTGTACCACCAGGGTATCATCGGGGCTATTGGCGTTGCCCTGACCGATGCTGAGTTGGTTGATGCCAATGTAGTCAATTTCCGGAGCCGCCGGGTAGTTTGGGGGTTGTACGCAGGAAAAAGCGAAGAATCCCAACATCAAAAAGAAAACCGCATATTTGAGTACCTTCATCGTATAGATCTTTAAATTGAAACGTTAATTTACCATTTTTAGTTTACAATGACCAACCCTATCGCGGCCGAAAGAGAGCAGTTGTTGGCACAAATTTCGAACTTGCCTCTTCATGACTTTGAGGCACTTTCACTGGCTGTCTTCCAGTACCAGTCCCGCTACAATTCATTGTATGCTGCTTATTTGGAATTATTGGGCGTAAAGCCCCAACAAATTACCCATTCTTCCCACATTCCCTACCTACCCATTCAATTTTTTAAAAGCCATTCGTTGCAGAGTGGTCAGTGGCAGCCGGAAGTGCGTTTCTCCAGCAGTGGCACCACTGGCATGACCACCAGTTTGCACCCGGTGCGTTCTCTGGATTGGTATCGGGAGGTTGCTCGCCGGGGTTTTGCAGCTACCTATGGCAATTTGGCCGACTACTGCGTATTGGCTTTGTTGCCGGCTTATCTGGAACGCGAGGGTTCTTCTTTGGTCTTTATGGTAGACGACTTTATTGGCCAATCTGTTTATGCCCAAAGTGGTTTTTTTTTGCACGAGGTGGAAAAAATGCTCAAAATTGTTCAGGATTGTCGGTCAAAAGCTATTCCGGTGCTGCTCATTGGCGTCAGCTTTGCCCTTTGGGAAATGGCAGAGCAATACCCGCAGGACCTTTCCGGGATCGTGATGATGGAAACGGGAGGCATGAAGGGGCGTCGGCGGGAGATTACCCGTGGAGAGTTGCACCAGATATTGGAAGAGGCCTTTAACCTATCTCAGATTCATTCTGAATATGGTATGACCGAATTGTTTTCCCAGGCTTACGCTCCCCATGATGGCCTTTTTACACCAGCTCCAACGATGCGCGTGTCTACCCGTGAAATTACCGATCCACTCACTCCCGGCAAACCGGGCAGAACCGGTGTGCTTAACATCATCGACCTGGCCAATTTAGATACCATCAGCTTTATTGCCACGGATGACCTGGGCAAGGTCTATGAAGATGGTACATTTGAAGTACTGGGAAGGCTGGATGCCAGTGACGTACGGGGGTGTAATTTGTTGGTTTTGGACCATTAAACCTCCATCGTCTGATCTACTGCTTCGCGCCATGCAAGTAATCCGCCTTCGAGGTTGAAGAGATTGTCCAGACCGAATTGCTCCTGGAGTTGTCGAATGGCTCTGGTACTGCGCTTGCCACTCCGACAAATCATCACCACTTGTTGATCTTTTGGAATTTGCTGTGCCTTTTCTAAAACCTGATCTACCGGAATCAGTTGCCCACCCAGATTGCCGATTTGATACTCGTATGGTTCGCGAACGTCAACGATGGCTAGTTCGGCATTTTGCGTCAGCAATTCCCTTAGCTCTACCGGGGTAATGTTTTTGACATCGCTGGCTTGCGCCGAAATAACGCCACAAAACTGGTCGTAATCGATGAGTTTTTCAATGACCGTGTCAGGTCGTTTTTTAAACTTCAGGATGCGGCTGCTAAAACTGGCGGCATCAAATAAAAATAGTCTGCCCACCAGTGGCTGGCCCACTCCGGTAATCACCTTAATCACCTCACTGGCCTGCATACTGCCAATGATGCCGGGAAGCACACCAAGCACGCCGCCTTCTGCACAGTTGGGCACCAGGTCCGGAGGAGGTGGCTCGGGAAAGATATCCCGGTAATTGGGGCCGCGGGTGCCATCCTCGTTCAGGTAATTGAATACAGAAACCTGCCCTTCAAAGCGGAAAATAGAGGCATATACATTGACCTTATCAGTGAGTACGCAGGCGTCATTGACCAGGTAGCGTGTCTGGAAATTATCGGTTCCATCGGCTACCACATCGTACTGAGGAATGAGTTCCAGAGCATTGTCACGGGTCAGGGCCGTATCATAAATTTTAACTTCTATATTTGGGTTCAAATCAAGCAAACGAGCCTTGGCCTTTTCGGCTTTTTTCTCACCAACATCAGAAATACCGTAGAGCACCTGGCGCTGCAAGTTGCTGGCATCAACGCGGTCAAATTCCACAATTCCCAGATGCCCAACTCCCGCCGCAGCCAGGTAGAGCAATACCGGACTACCAAGCCCTCCGGCTCCGATCACCAGTACCCGTGCTTCTTTTAGCTTCTGTTGCCCTGCCAGGCCAAATTCCGGGATCGCAAAATGCCGCGCATATCGTGCCAATTCCTCCTGAGAAAAACCGTCCAGTCCGTTTATTTGATCCATTTTAACCAATTTGTCATAAATATACATTTCTTGAAGAATACCCAATTTAGGGTAAATATCACATATCTTTTTTGCGTATTTTTGTGGTGAACATAAGACTTATTGCGTTGGGGCACAGTGTGGCAAGAAAAGAGTGGTTTTAGCCTCATAATGATCCCATCGAAATAAGTCTACAATCAAAAACCGATTGCGGGCCTGGAAATAGCTTTATCGTTATTGGCAGGCTCCAGACAAACTCATCCCATGAATAAAAATTACTCGTCTGCTCGAGGACGCTTAATCTGGCGTCCGTTACTCTGCCAATTTTTTTTCCTGCTCTTTCTTCTTCCCGGTCGGAATACATTCGCCACCGATTGTGAAAACAATTTTGACGATGTACAGTTTGCCGTACCTGGCAACTTTCTGCCGCCTTTTGATTACCTCAATGATATTCCCAGTGGAGGATTGGATATTGATCTCGATGGTCTCATCGATGTGATTCCTCCCTGTTCCTGCCGCAATGGAGCCATCATTCCCAACGGTACGGATTCTGATGCCGGAATTTTTGATGATCAGCTGATCATTGCCACCGGTATTTCCGGACAACAGTGGATACTGGATGATCGCGATAATGTGCGCAATCCGAATACGCTTTCAGTATTGCCCGTATTGACACCCATTCCGGAAGTGGGCAATACCGGTGTATATGTTTTGCCCTTTGCTTACCGGGAAGGCAACGGTTATTTTGCAACGGTCAGAAATATGGCCAATACCAGTATTGCCTACGGCCCAATCACCAATAGTTGTCATTATCCCGATCCGGTGATTGCCAATCTAGGCACTTTTTATTGCGATAGCGACCCCAATATACTGCTGTATGGAGAGGCCACTTCTGATTTTGATGATAATGTCATTCCGTTGATCCCCGAAAGTGAGCTCTGGACGATCCAGCGCATGGAGAACGGGCAGGTGTACACGGGTATCAACTTTTCGCCAGCCAATTTGGGACAAGGCACTTACAAGGTGCGTTATACCTTCAATGCCGGCAGTGATGCCCACAATGCCGATAACAAGACCGGGTGCTCCCGAACAGTGGAGCAGCAGGTGATCGTTAGGCATTCGGTGACGCTTTCCTGCCGTAGTGATATCAATATTTTTATTACGCCCAATAATTGTGATGCGGAAGTTATTCCCTCGCTTCTATTGAGCGGTAGCTACAACACGTTGGAAGGGATTTCCATCAATGTGGTGGGCGACAATGGCGAGTTGGGTAATGTTATCCCCTCAGAATATGTGGGGCAAACCCTGACCGGAATTGTCACCGACGAATGTAGTGGCAACTTCTGCACCACCAATATCAACTTGTTTGACAACATTGCACCGACCCTCACCATCCCTGAGGATACGGTGATCGCCTGTACCGGAAGCTGGGAACCTGAGGTGACTGGCTTTGCAGAAGCCGAAGATTGTACCGAGCTGGAATTGACGTATTCTGATCAGTGGATCGATAACTTTTGCTTTAACCCGACGGTACAAATACGGCGCACCTGGCGGGCAGTCGATGCCTCAGGAAACGTAAAAACCAAAATCCAGACGATCGGTATTGAGCGTGGAGCCGACGAGGATTTTTTCTTTCCGGAAGACCGCGAGTTCTCCTGTGAAGACTGGCAGGCTGATCCGACCATTACGGATGCTACAGAAGACAAGGCGGGTATTCCCACGCTTGTCAATGAGGAGTTGTGTAAATTTATCTACACCTATGCCGATGATACCATTCAGTTGTGTGGTAGCACAGAATTTAACTTCATCATTATCAGGGAATGGACGGTGATCAATAACTGCACCAACTTTATTTACAATATCGATGCCGCGGGCAATGACAAACTGCAAATGATTACCGTCAGGGACAACACCCCTCCGGTGATATCGCCTGATACGGTGGCTGTAGTGGCTACCGAATCGCCGCAAGCGAATGGATTGGAGGATTGTTCTTCATTGGGATTGATCCCGCCACCGCCGGTTGAGGATGGCTGCAATAGCTTTACTGTGCGCATTTTTACAGAGATTGGAGAGGTATCTTATGTCAATGGTACAGACGGCACAGATGGAGGCTACATTCCCGCTCCGGGGCTCACCCTGGGAGATCATACGGTGACCTACGAGGCTACCGATGCCTGTGGGAATGTCAGTACTGCCGAAGGCATTGTATCGGTCATTGATGAGTTACCACCAATGATGATTTGTAACAACCAGCTCAATGTCATTTTGCAGGGCAATGGCTACGGATTGATCCGCACCACCGATGTGGATGAAGGAAGCCGCGACGATTGTTGCCTGGATCGCATTGAGATCAAGTTGGACACGGAACCGGATAGTTTATTCCGGGACACCATCCAATTGTATTGCGCCAATGGCATACAGACTGTTGTATTGCGGGCAACTGACTGCTTTGGAAATTACAACGAATGTATTGCCAACGTGAGTGTGCGTGATATGATTCCTCCACAAATTGTGCAGAGTGTTGCCGATGTGACCCTGACCTGTGAGGAGGATTATCAAAACTACTACGATCCCGAATTCGATGCGCCTATATTTGCTGATAACTGCGAGATCACAGTTGAATATAACCAGGAGGAAAACCTGAATGATTGTAATATAGGTACCCTGACCCGTACCTGGACGGCAATCGATAATCCAGACAATACTCCGGCTGTCGTGACCCAGGTTGTGACGTTGGAAGGCATTACCAACTATACCCTCACCTTACCGGAGGACCTTGATGTTTATTGTACAGAGAATGATTATCCAGAAATGCAATACGTCTCCGAAGGCTGCGATTTGATCGATGCTTCAGTTACCCAGGATACGTTGATCGAACCATCGGCGCAGGCTTGTATGCGGATTATTCGTAATCACGAGGTCATCAATTGGTGTGAATACGATGGTGTCTCTCCGGCAACGGTACTGCCGCGGATGGACGGGCCAGATTTTGATGTCGCGACCGGTGACAGCTATCAGGTGTTTTCCGATGGTGATTTTATCTATGAAGTATTGTTGGCTGGTCAGGAGGTGATGGGGCCCTCGACGGGGTTTTATACCTACCGCCAAATCATTCGCATTACGGATAATGTGCCTCCAACGGTCAATTTCACCCCGTTGGAATCAGTTTGTCTGGAAAGTGGTTGTGAATCAGAGGTTTATTACGAATTTTCGGCCTTTGACGATTGTACCCCCATTGCCGATCTATTTGTAGATTATTCACTGGCGTTGAATAGCGGCGGAACGATCATTGATCCTTACGGAACGCTGTCGGATTTGGGCGGCAGCAATTTTGCCATCTCTGGCAATTATCCGGTAGGCCATCACTTTTTCAGGGTGCATGTTACAGATAATTGTGGCAATGTACTGCCGATTGATTTGCCTTTTGTGGTGGAAGACTGTGCGGCCCCGAGTATTGATTGTGCCGCTGCGGTAAGCATGCAGATTGGTTCCTCGGGAATGCTGGTGCTCACCCCCGATGCTTTTGCCGATATGGTCAGCGATAATTGTGGAAGTGTAGTCTTGTCTTTCTCTGAAACCATGACACAGGATACGCTGACCCTGGGCTGCAATGACCGGGGTATCAATGGCATCACGATTTATGCAGTGGATACTAGTGGCAACCAATCGAGTTGTATGGTTACACTGGAGGTGTTGGATGATGCCAATAATTGTCAGAGCTTTTGGGGGCTGGATGGGCAAATTGCCAGAGAATCGGGTGATGGCATTGAAAATTGTACGGTTGAATTGACCGGAGGTCAGAGTGAAATGGTCATAACCGACAATTTGGGCTGGTACGAATTTCAACCAATGCCGGAAGGAAACGCCTACCGGGTAACGCCCTCCAAGAACGACGATCACGCCAATGGCTTGTCCACGTTTGACTTGATCAAAATTACCCAGCACATTCTAACCATTGACGTCTTGGACAGTCCTTATCAGATTATTGCAGCAGACGCCAATCGCTCCGGAGGAGTCAGTACTTTTGACGTGCTACAGATTCGAAAATTGATCTTAGGAACCTCTACTGAGTTTACCGACAACACCTCCTGGCGTTTTGTTCCAAGTGACTACGTTTTCCAGGATCCTACTAATCCATTGGCGGAAGCCTTTCCCGAATATGTGGAGATTGACGATTTGAGTACAGACTCTACCATCAATTTCATGGCCATTAAGGTGGGCGATGTCAATGGAAGTGCTAGTCCCGGATTTGTTGATGATCCCGAGATACGGGCAATTGGAACACCGCTGAAGCTGATGGTCAAGGATCGTTCCTTTGAAGCAGGAGAAATCCTTACGGTTGTTTTTACTCCTGAGTATGCGGAATGTGTTGGTTATCAGTTTTCTATGGCTTTTGATTCAGAAGTATTGACTTTTGTCTCTCTCGATGAAGCCTCTCCGTTGGGGCCAGCGTATTTCGGTTTAAATCGGGTAGGAGAGGGGTTGGTTAATGTCTCCTGGAACCGTAGTTCGGAGGAGGAGCCAGGTTTTGCCTTCAGGTTTGAAGCCAATCGGGCCGGTTTGCTTTCAGAAGTGTTACACCTTGCGGATGTGGGCATTCAACCGGAGGTGTATTGGTCGGCTAATGAACAAGATTTGCCGGGCGAAATTAATTTACACTTTGAAACGGAACCTTTTTCCAACTTCTTCGTAGAACAAAATTATCCAAACCCTTTCAGCAATTCTACAACTATTGGGTTTTATCTTCCACAAGCTGATGAAGTAAGATTTGAAGTGAGAGATTTGAGTGGTCAGGTGGTTTATGAGGAGTTTCGGAATTTCCCGCAGGGAGAAAATAAGATTTTGCTGGAAAGCAAATTATTCAAAAATACGGGTGTTTATCTCTATTATTTGGCATCTGGTCAATTTTCCAGCACGAAAAAGCTTCTATTTTTAGACAAATAGAAAAAAATATAAGATATTTGAATTTTAATCGGTTTTTGGGATAGCCTCTCTCCGTTCAGCGGAGGGGGGTTTTTTTTTGCGGGGTACTGGAATATTGGAAAAATATGATCAGTATATCGCGGAGTTCCTTACTTTTGCCGTTTGAGAACATGAATTAAGGTCTATATTCTTGTTCTAAAGGTTATCCTAGTACCGGGCAGATTATGGAACAGTTCATCCAAATGAAAGTGAAGCTTGGGTTAATAGCAATTATCCCTTTGTTGTTTACCAACTGTAAACAGGATGCCCAAAAAGTGCAACAACCCATGGCCTCCTCTCCAACGATTCCTTTGCAATGGCACTCTAAGGATTGGTATGCTGCCACCTGTGCCGGTGATTCTATGCAATGTATGCGGTTGAAAGTTCACTTTCCGCTATTGGCCGATAGCAGCCAGATGGCCACCCAGATCAACGATACTATTTTAGCTAACCTGCAACATCTTTTAGCGCCGACTCTTTCGGTGGCTAGTGAGGCAAGTGACATGAACCTGGATGAATGGGCGCAGTATCTGCTGGATGATTACGAAACCATGGTTCGGGAGGATTCGACCTATGAAATTCCCTGGGAAATCAAATTAGTAGCTGATTCGCTATATCAAAATAGTTATTTGCTTTCGCTGAAAATGGAATTTTATGCTTTCACTGGAGGCGCTCATCCAAATGTGCGGCAGGTGCTGATGAATTTTGATTTGAGCGATGGGCACAAGATCGCACTGCAAAGCCTCCTGAGTAATGAAAGACGGTTAAAACAGCTGTTGATCAACGAGGATCAGGGAGGACAGGAGGAGCAGATTGATTTGCAAAATCTGGAGTTTCCGGAAAATTTTGCGGTGGTGGAAAAAGGATTGTATTTTCTGTACAACCCCCTGGAAGTGGTGGCCTACGGTTTGACACTGACGGAGTTTACATTGCCCTACGAGGCAATTGAAGAGACGCTTAATGAGAAGGGTAAGATTTTATTCAATTATAATTAACCAAGAAGATGAAAAGAACAAAATTTTATTGGCTATTGCCAATGTTAGTCCTGGTATTGATGATTCAGGCTTGCGGAGGAGATCAGGGAAATGCAGAAAATGATGGAACGGACACGCCAACGGAAGAGACCACGGAGGTAACTGATTCCACTCAACAAAATGAAACCTATCAGCAACCAACTGAATTGGAGAAGAAACGCTGGAAGTTGGACAAGATCAATTTTCAGAATGCAGAAGTTGCCCTGGTAGAAGGTAGCGAAGCTTTTCTGGCCTTCAGTAGGGGTAAGGTAAGTGTAACCGGAGCTTGTAATCGTTTTATGGGTAGTTATGAAGAATCGGAAGGTAAGCTGACCATTACGCAACTGGCAGGTACAAAAAAGGCTTGCCCGGACACAATGGGACAGGACTCCAAAATGATTCGCATACTGGAAGCTGCCGAAGCTTTTGACATTGCTCAAAGTGGTGACTACCTGGTGATCAAAGGAAGTTCAGGCTCTTTAACTTACAAGGCCGTACAATAAGAGATTTAGTTGAGAAAAACACCAACATATCTTTGGTTGGGAATAGCTATGTGGTTGGTGATCAATATGTTACAAGCAGGGCTCACCCCGCTTGATCCTGATGAGGCCTATTACTGGATGTATTCCAGGGCCCTCGATTGGGGATATTTTGATCACCCGCCAATGGTGGCCATACTCATCAAATTGGGTACTTTGATGCTTCCTGGTACCTGGGGTGTGCGCTTATTGACTGTACTACTACAAGGCGGATTTATCTATCTATTGTGGTTGCTTAGCGGCAAGCCATCTGACAAGCAGGCCATTGCTGTATTTTTCTCGGTGCTGGTGGCAATGCCGCTCTTGCAAGTGTACGGCTTTATCAGTACACCAGATGCCCCATTGCTTTTCTTTTCGGTGCTTTATCTGTGGATTTACCAGCAGTTTTTGCAGCGGGAAAGCTGGCGTAATGTCCTATTATTGGGCCTGGTAATGGCGGCCCTGCTCTACAGCAAATACCACGGGGTGCTGCTCATTTTCTTTACCTTGCTTTCCAACCTCAAGTTGCTGACCAGACCTAGGTTTTACCTGGCTGGAGTTTTTGGATTTCTCTTGTTTTGCCCGCATTTATACTGGCAGTATACACACGATTTCCCTTCCTTTCGCTACCATTTGAAGGGCCGGGATGATCCTTATGAATTGAAGCACACGACCAATTATTTGATCAACCAATTGGTGGTCTTTGGGCCGTTGATTTTCCCTTTGCTGTTTCGTGGCCTTTGGAAAAGTTATCCGCCCCAATCCCGGATGGAAAGAGCCTTTTTCTTTGTGTTGGTGGGGTTTTGGATTTTCTTCTTCTGGACTACCTTCAAGGGGCACGTGGAGCCGCAATGGACCATTATACTATGTATCCCGCTGGTTGTTTTTGCCGTTCGGCATTTTGTGCAGGATCGGCAATTTTTTCGCTGGTACGTTGGATTGGGGAGTTTTTCTTTATTGCTCATTCTGGTCTTGCGCCTGGCCCTCACCATGCCGGACCTGAAGCTCGGTAACCTCAATCGGCAGTTTCGCTATCAGGAATGGGTGGCCACTTTGCAGCAGCGAGCTATGGGACTCCCGGTGGTATTCCAAAACTCCTACCGCGATGCTTCCATCTACACGTTCTACACTGGTCAGCAAGCCTACACCTTCACGGATATTGACTATCGAAAAAATCAATTCGATTTGTGGCATTGGGAGTATGATTTGAATAACAAGCCGGTTCTTTTGGCGGGGAAGGATGACTGGGAATGCCCGGATTGTGAATGGTTGACCACGGACAATAAAAAGCTTCAGCTGAAACAGGTGGAACATTTTCAGCCCAACTGGAAGCTGGAAGCGGAGGTCGGTTTTCCAAAAGGAAATCAATGGAAAGAAAGGATCATTCCACTGGAACTGTCCTATCACCATCCATATCCTTACAATCTGGATGTGCAAAATCCCGACATGCCGCTTCAGTTCCATGCATTATTCTATCGAAATGCTATTTTACAGGACTCCCTTGCGGTACAATTGCTAGAGCCGCTGGATTTACTTCCCGCTGGCAGTACCGTTCCCCGTCAAGCCAAGATAATTTTACCTGAACATTTACACGGGAAATATGATTTTCATATTGGGCTGCAGTTCTTAAATTTCCCACCCGTTTTTTGCAGTAAGCCAACGGAAGTGGTTATTGACTAACAAAAAAAAATAATCATAATGCTAAACAGACAAAACCCTACTGAAACAGCCGCCTGGAAGAAGCTGGAAGCCCACTACAACAAATTGAAGTCCGTGCACCTTCGCCAATTATTTGAGGGGGACGACCAGCGCTTTAAAAAATTTTCCGAGCAGTTTGAAGATGTACTGATTGATTACTCCAAGAATCGCATCACGGAGGAAACGCTTCACTTGCTACTCAAACTGGCGGAGGAGACCAAGGTGAAAGAGAGCATCGCTAAAATGTTTAGTGGCGATAAAATTAACGAAACAGAAGACCGTGCCGTGTTGCACATCGCTTTACGCAATCGCTCGAATACGCCGATCATGGTTGATGGCGAAAATGTAATCCCGGCCGTCAATGCCGTTCTCGATAAGATGGAACGCTTCTCCAAAAGATTGCTCAGCGGCGAGTGGAAGGGCTATACCGGCAAAAAGATCACCGATATTGTCAATATCGGTATCGGTGGCTCGGACCTGGGACCGGTGATGGTTACGGAGGCACTTAGGCCCTACTGGCAGGACGGCATTCAGGTACATTTTGTATCCAACGTTGATGGTACCCACATTGTGGAAACCCTGAAGCGTGTCGATCCCGAAACGACGCTGTTTGTGATTGCCTCCAAGACTTTTACCACTCAAGAAACCATGACCAATGCGCACACCGCTCGTGATTGGTTTCTGGAGGCGGCAAAACAGGAATCGGAGGTGAAGAAGCACTTTGTGGCCCTGTCTACCAATCAGGAGGGCGTCGAAAAATTTGGCATTGACCCACAAAATATGTTTGAATTTTGGGAATGGGTCGGAGGTCGTTATTCACTGAGCTCCGCCATTGGCTTGCCGATTGCCTGTACTATTGGCTTTGACAACTTCCGTCAACTCCTTGAAGGTTTACACGCCATGGACCGCCATTTTGCGGAAGCGCCACTGGATAAGAACCTGCCCACCATTCTGGCTTTGATTGGCGTTTGGTACAACAACTTTTTTGGTGCAGAAACGGAGGCCATCCTTCCTTATGATCAATACTTGCACCGATTTGCCGCTTATTTCCAACAGGGAAATATGGAAAGCAACGGAAAATACGTAGGTCGTGATGGAAAGTCGGTCAATTACGAAACCGGTCCGGTGATTTGGGGGGAACCCGGCACTAATGGGCAACATGCCTTTTATCAACTCATCCACCAGGGCACTAAACTAATCCCTTGTGACTTCATAGCTCCGGCTATAAGCCAAAATCCCGTCGGTGAGCACCATCCCATTCTGTTGTCCAACTTCTTTGCACAAACCGAAGCCCTGATGATGGGCAAGACCGAAGCCCAGGTCCGTGAAGAACTAAAAGCCAGCGGAAAGTCCGAAGAGGAAATTGCTGAATTGTTGCCATTCAAAGTGTTTGAAGGAAACCGGCCTACCAATTCCATTCTGGTGAAGAAACTAACGCCTTATACCCTGGGCAATCTAATTGCACTGTATGAACACAAGATCTTTGTGCAGGGGGTGATCTGGAATATTTTCAGCTTTGATCAGTGGGGCGTGGAATTGGGCAAACAACTGGCCAAGAGCATCCTACCTGAACTTAAAGGCAACGAAGCAGTGACAAGCCATGATGTATCTACGAATGGTTTGATCAATGCGTATAAGGAGATGAGAAAGTGATTTTGAGACAAGGAGACAATTGAGAGTGGGAGAGGATTGAGACAGGTGAGAGTGGGAGACGGAGAGAGCGGGGGACCCTTTCTCCCTCTCTCGACCTTCTCCCGCTCTCAATCCTCTCTACTTCTTCTTCGGATGTACCAGCTTCATTTCTTTGATCAAATGTTTGGCGCCGGCGTATTTATCGATGATAAATAACACGTAACGGATATCCACCATGATGTTGCGACAAATGGACGGATCGTAGTTGATATCGCTCATCGTACCTTCCCACACGCGGTCAAAATTTAAGCCAATCAGGTTGCCGTGGGCATCGATAGCCGGGCTACCTGAGTTGCCACCGGTGGTATGATTAGAGCCGATAAAGCAGACCGGCATCTGGCCGTTTTCGCCGTACTGACCGTAGTCCTTATTTTCGTAGAGCTCCCGTAGTTTTTCAGGCACGTCAAATTCGTAATCACCGGGTACATATTTTTCTATTACCCCTTTCAGGTAGGTGACCGGTTGGTAGAGAATAGCGTCTCTGGGTTCAAAACCTTTTACCTGACCGTAGGTTACCCGCAAAGTACTGTTGGCATCCGGATAAAAGCGCCTTTCGGGAAAGACCTCCATCAGCGCCTTCATATACTGACGTTGTAGCAATTGAAGCTGATCGTCGATCTTTTGGTAGGGTTTTTCCACCATTTCGACCTTCTTTTCATTGATCTTTTTGTTCATTGCATATACCGGATCATCTGCAAGATTTTTGAAGAAGTCAACTGGTGCCTCCTTGAGTTGCAACAATACCTCATTTCCTTTGGTCAGAACAGAGTTGTCGTAGAGTGTTGCCGCCATTTTATCGTAATCCTTGTCCGCCTTGGCGTAGACCTCAGCAGCGTAATCGGCCTGATGTTCCTGCGGTACTTCCTCCAGATAAACTTCCATTAGGCTGGCAAAAATCTTCTGGTCTACATCGGGAATGTAGTCTTTGTAAAAGCCTTCCAGGTAGTCGATAAGCCTTGGTAGTCTTTCCTTTAGAAAATCCTCACCATTGTTGTCTAAAATGGTCACATAACGATCGAGAATACCAGCGATTCGCAAAAGCTCAATGTTGCGATAAGCGATCTCGTCAATGTAGTCCTGACTGATGGCGTAGGGTTTAATCTCTGCGTAGAGCGTATTCATTTGTGGTAAAAGATCGCCGTAGGCTTTCTTCCAGTCTTTCTTTTTGTTGACGCGGCTGGTAAACTCCTTTTCCAACGCATGTTTTTTCTCTAGTCCTCCGGTAGATTTTACTCCCTGGCTTTCGCCAATCCATTTTTTCCACGAATTGGCAATGCCGGCCTGTTTAGAGGCATACTGGATACGCGCTTCCGGACGGCTGCGCATGGCTTCACCGATGATATCGAGTGATTTATCGCGGATGCTGATGCGGATTGGATTTAAGGTGTTCACACGCAAATCCATGGCCGAGGCAGGAATGTATTCATCGGTTCTACCGGGAAAGCCAAAGACTAGGGTGAAGTCATCAGCCGTAACGCCATCCAGGGAAACGGGAAGGTAGTGCTTGGGCATATACGGTACATTATCCTCAGCATATTCAGCGGGCTTGTTGTCTTTGTTGGCATAAATGCGAAACAAAGAGAAGTCGCCGGTATGGCGTGGCCAGACCCAGTTGTCGGTGTCGGCACCAAATTTACCGATGGAAGAAGGTGGTGCGCCCACCAGGCGGATATCGTTGTAGGTTTCGGTAACGAAGAGGAAGTATTGATTGCCTTTGAAGAACGGGCGGATCATCACGTCTTGGTAATCCTCGCGCAGTGTACTGCCTTTGAGCGAGTTGATATTGCGGTCAATGACGGATTGGCGGTCTGATTCGCTCAGGTCATCAGTGACCCCTTGGAGAATTTCGGAAGTGATATCCTCAATGCGTACAATGAAGGTGGCAAAAAGCCCTGGATTGGCCAGTTCCTCTTTTGAGTTCATGGCCCAAAAGCCTTTTTCCAGGTAGTTGTCCTCCAGGGTAGAATGTCTTTGGATTTGGCCAAAACCACAGTGGTGATTGGTAAGGATTAGACCCTGACTGGAAATGATTTCTCCGGTGCAAAAACCTCCGAAGTGAACGATGGCATCCTTGAGACTCCCTTTGTTGACGCTGTAAATATCTTCAGCAGTCATTTTCATGCCCATGGATTGCATTTCCTGTTCGTTGAGTTGCTGGAGCAGCAGTGGAATCCACATGCCTTCGCCGGCAAGTACGGTTGATAATGGCAAACAAACCACTAGCAACATGAAAAAAAATCTCTTCATAATTCTGTTTTGGTTTTATTTTTGAAAGGAAATTTGGACAAAGATAATCAAGCGGCAGGCAATCCACAAAAAAAGCCATCCCTTCCTGTCGGAAGAAATGGCAAATCGTATAGGTAAAATCTGTTGATATGCTTAGTGGTCTGATTGGTAGACCCCATCAAGGTCAATTTCGTTGCCTGAAGGCTAAAAAAAAGGCAATTCACTTCAAAAAAAAGGATTATTTGTTAAAATTGTAATATCAATTATGTTGTTTTGATAAGATTATGTATCTTTCGCTTGTAAACAGATAATACAGTATTAAAAATATAATCATAGGGATGACTTTTGGGCCCGCCAGGATTAGTTTTCTGGTTGGGCTTTTTTAATTATCTTTCGGGCTTCATCGTAGATATTTACTGCTATGCGCCTCCCTTCCACGGCTACTTTTTTGTCTTCTGGTTACTGGATACCAACGCTTTGGTTGGCAATCATATTAGTTTTAAACCCTATACGTGAATTCCCGTTAAATGACGATTGGGCCTACGCCTTATCGGTACACCATTGCTTGCAGACGGGTACTTTTGACCCGGGAGATTGGCCGGGCATGACTTTGTTGCTACAGGTGCTATGGGGAGCATTGTTTTGCAAAATCTTTGGCTTTTCCTTTGCTGTATTGCGGTGTTCGGTGCTGGTTTTGGGCATTGCCGGGAGTTGGTGCTTTTTTCATTTGAGCAAAAAACTGGTTGGTGGTCTGTTTTGGCCGGTGATGGTTACTTTGACGGCTATCTTTAACCCGCTTTTTCTTTCTCTGTCCTTCTCTTTTATGACCGATGTATCCTTTTGGGCGCTGTCGGCAGCAAATCTTTATCTATACTATCAAGCCTTTCAAAAGGACTCGGGAAAATACTGGTGGGCAGCCACAGCATTAGCCATGATTGCGGTATTGTTGCGCCAATTTGCATTGATGTGGCCCCTGGCTTTTGCCCTTCCGTGGTTTTTGCGAAAGCTCAGTTGGCAATCGGCGCTACAAGCGTTTGCTGGTTTGGTCCTTTGCTGGGGTACACTCAAGGGCTATGTATACTATATGGAACAACACGAATTGTTGTCGCCCACCTTTGGCAGCGTCACGGCACTGATCAAAGGACTTACCTTTAACTATCTGAAGTACCGTCTCAGGTTGACCGGTGGGTTGGTATTGTACAATACCGCAGTTTTCCTGCTCCCAATTTTGCTACTGGCATTTATGGTCAGGCGGAAGTTAGATATCCTGCTTCTGGTATTGAGTGCCATTCCCATCATCATCTTTGGCAAGATTTCCTGGTACTGGCTGCCTTCCGGCAATGTTTTTTTCAATGCGGGAATCGGTCCACTCGTATTACCCAATGCCAATAATCATTGGAGCCCTGATCTGGTTTTTCCGCGATGGATGTTTGTCTTACCGGGGCTTTTGGGCGCCTGGTTGTTGTTACAGATTGGCCTGGTGCGATTGATTGATATTGGCCGAAAGGCACAACAATGGCCCGCAACGAGGTGGTGGAAAATTGGACTGGTGTTCGCTGCAATAGGATTTTGGTTCTTTTTGCTAATCGACAACTTCCAGTTTGACCGCTATTTCATGCCCCTGACATTGGTGCTATTGTTGCTTTTGGTACCTCGGCATAGGGTCGGCTATTTCCGTAAGGGCATGGCCATTACAGCTTTGCTCTTGATGGGGCTTTTTGCCCTGGCTGCTACCCACGATCATTTGCAATGGAACCAGGCTCGTTGGAATGCCCTTAATGAGTTGATGGAACAAAGAGGCATTCCACCCGAAAATATCGATGGCGGGTTTGAGTTTAACGGCTGGTTCCAAAGCGGTCCACGCAATCCATACATCAAGGGGAGTAAAAGCTGGTGGTTTGTGGTAGATGATGAATACGCCGTCAGTTTTGACACTTTTGGTTGTCACCAAATAATGGAGGCCCATCCTTATCACAGCCTGCTCAAGCCATATGGGGATACCTTATATACTCTAAAGCGTTCGGCACTGACCAGAGGCGATACGCTCTTTTGCGATATGGAGCAGTTGAATGCCGACTCCAGCCATCTGCAGACCATGGACAAAAGTCAATCCTTTGAACTGACCTTTGCCAGGGACACTGCTCTCGTTCATTCCGGCGATTACGCCCTACGCCTTTCTCCCGAGCATCCCTTCGCCATGACCACCTACCTGACGCCGGTACAGCCATGTGAACAATTCACCTTCACCTTATGGAATTACGGCAAGCCCAAAGTCACGATTGTGGCTACAACCCCCGACGAAAAAGCTTACCGCAATACCAACACCCGCTTCGTTGATCAGCGCCACGATGGTTGGGAACGCAACCGCTTTGAGGTGACCCTGCCGTCGGACTATCCTTCGGATTCCCTCAAGGTGTATTTGTGGAATAATGACAGCAGGGAAATTGTGGTGGATGACTTTGGGGTGGTGTGGAAACGGCGGATGGATTAATCCCCCCCTTTGCGATCTCTAGGCTTCTCTGCTGTTGCGTAGCAGATCCGGCGAACCAAGGTGCGTGCCTATTTTTGCAAAAAGCTGTCCAAGATTACTCTCCACGATGACCTCTGCAACCCTCCTTGCTGAGAAAGGTCATTTGCAATTCCTGCCGCTCCCGGTACCTTTGAAGTGTAATTAGAGGAAGCGGGATAACATCCCTCCAGCTCCCGATCATAAAAACCAATACGATGAAAAATATAATCATTCTCGGAGCAGGCACGGCCGGAACCACCATGGCCAATTTGCTGCAAAAGCGATTGAAAAAAACAGAGTGGAACATTTCTATTATAGAAAAGAATGACACGCACTACTACCAGCCAGGCTTCCTGTTTCTGCCCTTTGACCTTTACAAGCCCAAGCAATTGAAACAGCCGGTGAAGAAATTCATCCCGAACGGTGTGAATCTGATTTCGGAAGAAATTGACCGCATTGTTCCTGATGACAATCAGATCAAGCTGATGAACGGCAAGGTGGTGGATTACGACATCCTAATTATTGCCACCGGTACCGATATCGCACCACAGGAGATTGACGGGATGCTGGGCGAATACTGGCATAAGGACATCTTCGATTTTTACACCTATACCGGTGCCAAAAATCTGCGGGATAAGCTGCGCGAATGGGAAGGTGGTGATTTAGTGGTCCACATTGCCGAGATGCCCATTAAGTGTCCGGTGGCTCCACTGGAATTTGCCTTTCTGGCCGACTCTTTCTTTAAGAACAAAGGTATTAGAGATAAGGTAAATATCAAGTATGTGACGCCTTTGAGCGGGGCCTTTACCAAGCCCAAAGCAACGGAAACCTTGTCCTACCTGCTGGAAGAAAAGAACATTGAAATTATACCGGATTTTAATATCGAATCCGTAGATGGAGCCAATAAGACGATTGTGGATTACGGCGGCAAAGAAGTCAGTTACGACCTCCTGGTAACGGTACCGACCAACATGGGTAGCGAGGTGATGGAACGCTCCGGCATCGGTGACGAACTGAACTACGTGCCGACCGATAAAGCCACCTTACAGACCCTGGTCAGTGACAACATCTTTGCCATCGGTGATGCCACCAATATTCCTGCCTCCAAGGCTGGTAGTGTAGCGCACTTCGAAAGCGAAATCCTGACCGAAAATGTGATGCGCTTTATCAACGGTGAGCCTTTGAAAGACGAATTTGACGGCCACGCCAACTGTTTCATCGAAACCGGTAACGGCAAGGCCTTATTGATCGACTTCAACTATACCCACGAGCCCGTCACCGGTACTTTCCCCTTCCCGGGAGTAGGACCGCTGCGGCTCCTCAAGGAAAGCCACATGAACCACCTCGGTAAGCTGGCCTTCCGCTGGATTTACTGGAATATGCTGATTAAAGGAAAACACATTCCTTTTGTGTCTGCAACGATGAGTGAAGCCGGTAAAGATTTTTAGCATAATATTTACTAACCATAAATAAAAGTAAAATGAACAAGTCAATAGCAGGCGTTAATGTAGCCGTAAACGAAGAAGGATACCTCGAAGATCTGGGGCAATGGAATAAAGCCATTGCACAGGAAATTGCAGATGAATACGGTATCACTTTGGGAGATGATCACTGGAAAGTGATTGAGTACCTACAGGACCAATACAAAAACGAAGTGCCGCTGAGCATTCGAAAAGTAGGCAAGAGTGGGGTAGTGTCCATCAAGGAATTTTATGCACTATTCCCCGATGGTCCGCTGAAGAGAGCCAGTAGAATTGCCGGAATTCCTAAGCCGGTAAGCTGTATCTAAAGGGTGTTCTAAACACTGAATCCTAACCACAAAATCAAGCATCATGGGAACCACAGCAAATAACGGAAAGGTCAGAAAAATCATGCTGATCTTATCCAAAGCCACCATCGATAATGTTTATGCCTGTTTTATCCTGGCCAACGGTGCCAGAATGGAAGGAATTGAAGCCGAAATCTTCTTTACCTTCTTTGGCCTGGAAGCCGTACAAAAGGAAAAACTGGAGCACTTACACGTAGCCACCGTGGGTAATCCGGCCATGCACATCCCCACGATGATTGGAGGACTGCCCGGTATGGAAGCCATTGCTACCAAGATGATGAAGAAGGAAATGGAAAAACTGGATATTCCTCCCGTAGGAGAGTTTCTGGAAATCCTCAACGCGTCCGGCGTCAAATTGTGGGCTTGTAAACTCGCTATGGATATGTTCCACCTGGACCGCGATAAACTGATCGACGAAATTGACGGTATTCTTACTGTCGGTGATTTCTACGACAAAGCCGCGGGAGAGAATACGCACTTGATGTTTATTTAGAAGATATTATAAAAGGCAGGCGCCTGCTTAAAATCCGGATATTGGACCTTGCACAGGCGCCTGTTCTTAAATATCGATTTACAGAAACACTATTTTTACAATTTCAATTGGTTTTGTGTCTTTCTGACAACCAATTATCTGGGGTCTTCATGCCCATATCCTTGAGTAATCAACCCGCTAGACAATAAGATTGTCTCGGAAGGAATGGCTCTTACGTAACGAGGAGGTTGACCTTGAGTAAAATAATCATCAGGATAGCCCCGGAATATATCAGAGGTATATTGACTTTCATAGGCCACAATATTTGCCCCCCAATCTGTTTTCTCATAACCATCAGCTTCTAATGCTGCGGCCTCCGGTCCTTCAGGATCGATATAGTTGTAAAGACCACGAATGGCCAGATTTACCTGGTCGCTTGTTAATGAGGCAATATAGTCAACCCAGAGGTCACTTGTGCCCCGCCAGCCCGGAACTAAAACAGGATATCTTGGATCATCAGGTGTAATTGCTTCGGGCGTTTGCGTAGTCAGGAGGTTTAGACCAGGATCGATATCACTCATTCGGACATACTTGGTCCAAACGTAGTTGGAGATAGTTACTCCATTTTCGAAAGTATAATATCCATTTGTCTTAAGACCTTCAACCATTGCAATTTGGGCATCCCTGCGAGCCTTGATTCTTTCAGGCATTTTACCGGAAGAAATCATATCCCATCTTACACGTCCTTCACCACCAAGCTCAAGCATTCTTTCTTTCATGATGCCGTCAATCAGGTCTTCTCCCGTCATAGCATTAATATATGCATCCACTTTTGTTGCCTGGTTATTGGCAGAAAATGCCCTGCTTCTGACTTTTTTAAATTGTTCTTTGGCATCTCCTTCTTCTCCCAGCATGGCATGAGCATAGGCCAGGTTCAAAATAACATCAGCCACTCTCAGCATCGCCCAGTTACACCCGGATTGTCTCTGTCTGGCGGTATAAGGATCATCAAAACGGGCTTCGTCTAGTTTGTTGTTTGACAATCCACCTTTCTCCCGGCTACCAGGAGTGAAGTCGATCATCTTTTCAGAAGCTGCTCCTGAGTTAGCAGTTACACAGGCCGTTACGTCCCGACGTTTGTCTTCGGGGTCAAAATCACCATAGTAATAGCTGGCATAAATGCGTCCCTGACCATAGTTTTTAGGAGGATAAGCATTAGAACCACCGCCCCCGGATGGACGACCGAAAGAATAAGGAAAATCCGAGTTAAATCCTCGGGTGTACCCTGCCTCGTACAATGATTCAGGGCTGACCTGGAGATCCATATTGTATTGAAAAGCCCTTTGGAAGGGGTTGTCAAATTCGGGCCCTCTTTCGTCTACGGTAATCAGATAGGCGCCACCTTCATTAATCGCTCTGCTCAGGTATTCTTTTGCAATTTGCATATAACTCTGCCAGTCCGTACGTCGAACATACTTAGCCTGCCATGTAGAATTTTCTATCCCTTTTTGCTCAAAATTTACACTGCCATAATCAAAGTCAGTGCGGCGTGTTTGCCAACCTGCTGCATCCAGCGCAAGTTCACCAATCAGTGCAAGGGCATAGGAACGGGTAAAACGTTCAGCATTCAGCCCAGATTCGCCGATGTGGTACATCAACGGTTCAACAGCCTTTAGGGCAGCAATCTCTGAGTCATAGATTTCATCCCTTGAAGTAAGGCCAAGGCCATCTGCCTCCTCACTACTTCTTATGGCAAAATCGATGTAGGGAACGTCTCCAAAAAACCGGACTAGTAGCCTGTAGATATTAGCTCTCATCGTCACGGCCTCCCCATATAGATGTGTCCATTCTGTTGTCTCTCCATCTGCCGCCGACTTGATATAGTCTTCTTTATTGCTGATTACATCAATCATGATGTTTAGTCGGCTAATACATTTGTAGTAGATCGTCCAGGTATTTCGTGAATTGCCATCGTCGATCGGGAATTCTGAAGCAAAAAGACCTTCGGGAATATGTCTACCCTGAGAGCTGTAATTTTCGGGATGACATCCTTCATCTGACCCTACGGCTTCAGTTTCGTAATGTAAGAGCCGGGGTACCCCGTACCACGATTCGTAAACGCCCATCAGAAAACTTGTAGCCTCGGAGGGGGTAGCAAATACCACGTCCTCATCTACGGACGATGGAGCCTCTGAGATGAGAAAATCATCCTTGCAGGATGTAATAGTCAACACTATGAAGGCAAGCATTAATAATTTATACTTTTTCATATCGTCAATTTTTATAGATTAAAACTGAATGTTTACTCCAAAGGTATATCTTCGGGCACGAGGATAGGTGCCCAAATCTAGTCCTGGAGTTGGGAAGAAACCATTACTATTGTCATTCGTACTTACTTCCGGGTCAAAGCCACTGTAGCCGGTTAACGTCAGTGCGTTGAAGATAGAACCGTAAATGCGGAAACGTTCAATTTTTACTTTACTTAATAACGCCTCTGGTAAGGAATATCCTAATGTCACGGTTTGTAATCTAAGAAACGAACCATCTTCAATACCAAATGTGGTCATCATGCTACTTTCCGGATACGGAAGGAATGTTGAGGCATTGGCATTGAGTGCATTGAGTTCGGCTGGAGCCACTACATTCACCAGTTGTCCGTCTACAATATCATAGATCTTGTAATGGCCTGCCAATTCCTGAAACCTGTTTCTAAATAAGCCAGACTCTTTATTACCCAGGTAAGCCTGTACATGGGTAGCGTTAAAGATGTCGTTGCCATAGCTCCAGGTGAAGTCCATGTTAAAGTCCAGGTTCTTAAAATTGCCTCCGATATTAAATCCACCGGTATGCACTGGATTGGCATCACCGATAACTGTCAGGTCCTCTTCATCGATCACGCCATCGCCATTCAGGTCCTTGATTTTCTGTACTCCCGGATAAGCAGTTTGTGAACCTGGTTTGTTGCTGAATGTTCCATAAATATTAGGAAGAAGCCCACTTGAAAGATCGGCAATACCTTCTTTAAGTGTATAAATTTGGGTTTCCGGATCGTAATTAAAGTCATCGGTAGTATACATCCCCTCGTGTATCCATCCTCGGAATAAGCCTACTGGCTGCCCTTCCGTCAGGAAATAATCGCCTGTACTGGGAGCAAGGCGAACACCGCCAAAAGCGGATCTGTAATAACCAACCACACCCTCGTCAAGTTCATCAACTCTATTCTTGTTAAAATTGATATTGAAACTTGCGTTCAGATTGAAACTCTTTGTTTTAACGAGGTCAGCACCAAGAGAAAACTCTACACCTCGGTTGCTGGTAGCCCCAACGTTATCTTGAGTAAGTGTATATCCGGTGAGCTGAGTCACAGCGGTGTAGACCAAAAGGTCAGAAACAGTATTTTTATAAACATCAACGGTACCATAGATTCTGCCACCCAGGATAGTATAATCTACTCCGAGGTTTCTGGTGGTAGTAGTCTCCCAAATCAGATTCCGGTTGGCCAATAAACTTTCGTTGGTTGGTTCATATTGGCTTTGTACCTGCTCATCTATGGAAAACTGGGTGGTACCTGCACTATAGACTTGTTTCCAGAGGTTAGCAGTAATATTGTCATTTCCTACCGTTCCAAAGGAAGCTCGCAATTTCAGGTCATCCAACCAGGTCGCATCCTGTAAGAAGGATTCGTTTGACAGCCTCCACGCCACTGCTGCTGCGGGGAAGTAGCCCCAGCGGTTTTCGGGAGCAAAATTGGACGATCCATCGGCGCGAATTGTCGCTGAAAATAAATATTTATCAAACAGGGAGTAATTGACTTTACCAAAATAAGACACAGAGCTATAGGTTGGGCTAATAGCCGAAGATGGGATACCGCGATCCGTCTCATCCGACCGGTCATAAGCTCCCATATTAGCAAAGGCACGTTCACTATCGTAAGTTGCAGGGAATCGCTGCGAGGTCATACTAAATACCTCACCGGCACGCTTGGAGACCTCCATACCTGCCAGAAGATCCAGTCTATGCGCACTTCCAAGTCCCCTAACATCGTACTGAAGGATGTTGTTCCAGCGATAGTTCCAATTCTGATGGTTCTGAATACTGGCATCTCCACCAAACCTTTTCTCTCCTGTAGCTCCGTTAATGTAGTTGCTGGCATAGGCTCCATTCCAACTCTTATTGGTGGCCCAGGAGGTACCTAAACTGAGGTTTGAGCGGGCAGAAAGTCCGGCGAAAACCTCATAGGTTAATCCAACATTAGCCACTAATTGACGCAGCGTATTATCGCGCACTCTATCATTGATCAAAGCGATGGGGTTGAATTCATCCTGTAACAAACGGTCGTAATCTCCCAGTTGGGTGTTACTGGTTACATCCATGTCTCCAAGTACATCTTCAGTAGCAATAGGTCTGAACCAATAGGCTTCTGAATCGCCATCATTGTTGGAGGTTTCAACCTGGGCGAATCGAGTGTTTAACTGCAAGCTTAGTCTATCTCCTAACGATTGATCAAGTTTAAACTGCAGGTTGGTTCTGACATAATCCGATCCAACCTTCATGCCTTCCTCGTCAATGTGGTTTAAAGCCAGAATATACCTGGTATTGACATTGCCCCCGGAAATTGCAAAATTATGATTGTGGGTAAATGACTCATTGTAGAGTTGCTTGGTAAAATCTTCACTGGCCACATTTCTATAATGATCAATGCCCTGTGTGTTGCTTCCTTCATGTCGACCGATCGACCAAAGTCTTTCCCATGCATCAGCATACTGATCCCCGATGGCACTTGCATAAGCCCAGTTGTAGGCTATGTAATCATATGAATTCATCACCTCTAAATACTTCGGCACTACATTCCACTGGGTATAGCCATCATAAGTGACCTTTGGAGCTCCGATTCTACCACTTTTTGTAGTGATAATAATTACGCCATTTGCTCCTCTATTTCCATAAATAGCTGTAGCCGAAGCCTCTTTTAATACATCAATACTAGCAATTTGATTGGCAGGGATATTACTGATGTCATCTACAGGGAATCCATCAACAATAAAATAGGGTTGATTACTTCCGGTAATTGACCCTCCGCCCCTGATGCGAATGGCCACCTCTGCTCCTGGCCGTCCGTCCTGGGAGGTCACCCTAACACCAGGAAGCTTCCCTTGCAGCGCCTGGGAAACGTCAGTAATAGGAGTTCGATTGATTTCCTCGGATAAGATTGATGCAATCGAACCTGTCACATCCCTACGGGCAGTGGTTGAATAACCGACGACCACAACTTCTGATAGTGATTCCACATCATCCAGGAGGGTGACATCAATAACTGATCGACCGCTGATAGGAATCGTTTGCGAAGCAAAACCGATATAACTCACCTGAAGATTGGTGGCACCCTCCGGGGCTGTTATCGAGTAGTATCCGTCAATATCAGTGACGGTTCCGCTAGTGGTGCCTTCAATGTAAACTGTTGCTCCGAGTAGCGCTTCTCCATCGGAACCGGTTACCTTTCCTGTAATCTGTTTCTGGGCAATGGAAACCGAGGATATTCCAATCATCAGCAACATCAACCAGTAGAATCTCAATCGACTTCGCGAAGAGTGACTCTTTTGTAAAATGTTTTTCATAAAAGAAATTTTGTTTATAGTAAATAGCATTCAAACTCTGAAAAGAACTTCTTGCCAATGCCCAATATTCGGGCAAAAACAAAGCAAATAGAAAATAAAACAAAATAAAAGAAAGAAAACAAAAACAAAGTAAGTAAAATAAAAGGATTATTCCGCCTATTACAGGGTGGAAAATTTTGAAAAAATTAAATATGGCAATATTTTTGGGCTATATTAAAGCGATAAACGAAACTAAAAGAAAATTTATACGAAAGTAATGGATGGATATTCCGATCTGATATCTTTCTATTCAAAAGATCCTCAAAAGCAATCAAATTATTAAAGAGTATATATATGAAATGCCATTCTGCCCTGCCTTTTATTTTTTTGTTGCTGTCTTCCAGCAACATTGCAGCACAAGACAAAATCACTACGGAACAGGTAAAAGATGTAATGAGAAGAGCCACGGAATTTATGGTGGAAAAGGTAAGCACTAATGGCGGATATCTCTGGTACTATATGCCTGACTTTTCCCGACAATGGGG
This sequence comes from Saprospiraceae bacterium, assembly GCA_965229635.1. Lineage (GTDB taxonomy): Bacteria > Bacteroidota > Bacteroidia > Chitinophagales > Saprospiraceae > BQJU01. The sequence goes on along the minus strand of OZ245894.1, from coordinate 5,089,156 downwards.
AGAAATGGAAGCTTATAAAACCATGATCTGGATGCAGGGTGCTGGCACCACTGGCATGGGAAATCTGTTTTTGGATGCGTATCGGCTTACGGGAGATGAATATTATTATCAGGCGGCTGAAAAAGCTGCGGCAGCCACCATTTGGGGACAAAGCAATGAAGGAGGTTGGAACTATATGGTGGATTTTGCCGGGGACCGGTCGCTTCAAAAGTGGTACCAAACAATTGGTAAGAATGGTTGGAGACTGGAAGAGTTTCAGGTGTACTACGGAAACGCTACCTTTGATGATGATGTGACAACCGAAGCAGCCCGGTTTTTGCTGAGGATATATCTGGAGAAATTAGATCCCGCCTACCGGCCGGCTTTGGATAAAGCGATTGATTTCATCCTCAAAAGTCAGTACCCGAATGGAGGCTGGCCACAGCGCTATCCGCTGCGTTATAGTCATGAAAAGCATGGTTTTCCGGATTATACTTCCTTTTACACCTTCAATGACGATGTTATATGGGAAAATATCAACTTCCTTATTCAGTGTTACCTCGTGTTGGGAGACCAGCGCTTCCTGGATCCCATTAATCGAGGGATGAATTTCTACAGAATCTCGCAAGATTCTGTAGGCGCCTGGGGGCAGCAACTCAATATGGAAATGCAGGCTGCCAGCGCCAGAACATACGAACCAGCTGCCTTTCTTCCCTCCACCACCTGTGAAAATGCCTTCCTGCTCCTGGAATTTTATCGATTAACTGGAGACAAAAAGTTTTTGGAGGGGGTGCCTAAAGCTGTTAAATGGTTGGAAGCCAACAGACTACCGGAACACCTCGTTGAAGGAGATCGGACTTACCCGACTTTCGTGGATGTCAAAACGAATAAACCAATCTATGTGCATCGATATGGATCAAATGTCACACATGGAAGATATTTTGTAGATAATGATGATAAAAACCTACTTGCCCACTACTATGGAAAAGCGAGAGTGCCGCTCCAAAAGTTAAAAAATGAATATAAAAAAGTAGCAGCCTTGACGCCTGAAGAGGCTACATTGGACTCACCTTTACTTCCTCAGAAATTTGAGCATCAGGGTACCCCTCAGAAGTATTATGATTTGGGGCGAAGGCGGTCGATCTACAATGTTGATGAGTTGCGGGTGGTGGAAATAATCAATGATCTTGATGATCAAAACCGATGGCTTACCAAGGAGGCTTACATCAGTAACCCTTACATCGGTGATGGAGTAAAGAGTGAGCCGACCTCGATGTACAATAGTACCAGGGTAGGGGATGAAACGGATACTTCACCTTACCAAAATGTGGGAGATCAGCAGTATATCTCTACCAGAAAGTACATCAGGAATATGAGTCTATTATTGACTTATTTATCGTCCAAATAGACCACTTGCTTTTTGCATTTAACGCATTTACTTGTTTGTCGTAGGTCCTAAAGAGATCGGACAATTCGCCACTGTGAACTTTTGTTTATTTTTGGTTTTTTATTTATTTTTTTGCATTATTGGAGTGAATATCGAAGCAACCAATTAACTTGATAAATAACTTATAACTATGCCTGTATTAAAATTTGATGAAGTCCCCTATGAGGTTGTCAGAAATGGGCTTCAGCGAAAAATCGTCTACGAGGGCAACTTAATGACGGTTTTGATCGACTTCACGGACGGCCCCTGGTCGGAAAAAGAACCGCCTCATCAGCATCCTCATGTTCAAACTTCATATGTTGCAGAAGGAGAGATCATCTTTTATTGTGAAGGTGAACCTAACGAACACCTAAAAGCCGGAGATATGTTTGTAGTGCCTTCCGGTAAGCTGCACACTATCAGGTTGTTATCGAAAAATGCGCGCCTCGTTGATAGTTTTTCTCCAATTAGAGAAGACTTTTTATAATTACAGACCAAGCTAATATTACTATCTTCAAGTCTCTTATTTTACAAAATCAAAATATTTTATTTTTCAATGCAAATCAAATACGCAGTACATCCCACGGATGTAAAGTCTTACGACACCACACGACTTAGAGAAGAATTCCACACCGGTGGCCTCATGCAAAAAGATGCCATCAATCTAGTCTATACCCACTATGATCGCTTTGTATACGGAGGCATTGTGCCGGTGAGTAAATCACTGGAATTGCCCACCTACGATGAACTCAAATCCGATTACTTTTTGGAGAGAAGAGAGCTAGGCGTGATCAATGTAGGCGGTACGGGCAAGGTAACCGTTGACGGGGAAAGCTTTGAAGTAAAAAACCTGGAAACGTTATACGTTGGCAAAGGAAAAAAGAAGCTGGTCTTTGCCAGTGCTGATTCGGCCAAGTCGGCGAAGTTTTACCTCAATTCAACGCCCGCTCATCACGAATATCCAACCAAATTGGCCACCAAGGCTGATGCCAATGTGGTGGAATTGGGCAGCCAAAAGACCTCCAACGAACGCACCATTTTCCAGTTTATCCACGAGGGTGGTGTGCAAAGCTGTCAGCTGGTCATGGGCTATACCGAGTTGAAGGAAGGCAGTGTTTGGAATACATTTCCACCGCATACCCATGACCGGAGAATGGAAGTCTATTTTTATTTCGACCTGCCAGAAGATCAAATTGTGGTTCACTTCATGGGCCAGCCGCAAGAGACGCGTCACATTGCCATGCACAACGAGGATGCCGTAGTTTCTCCGCCGTGGTCGATCCATTCCGGTGCCGGTACCACGAACTACAAGTTTATCTGGGGTATGGGTGGCGAAAACAAGGCCTTCACCGATATGGATGGTGTGCCCCTGACGGAAGTGTTGTAGGTATAAAATAGATACAAAAGCATGACAAATCGAAAAATCTTCTTTTGGTCGCTGACTGTTGCGTTGGCTGGCTTTCTGTTTGGTTTTGACACTGTGGTTATCTCGGGGGCCGATATGTCTCTACAGGAATTGTGGAGTCGGGGGGAGTTGTTTCACGGCGTGGTGGTCATTTCTTCCGCCTTGTGGGGAACGGTGATTGGTGCCCTGTTTGGCGGCATTCCTACGGACAAATTCGGCCGAAAAACTACCCTGTTTTGGATTGGCGTTTTCTTTCTGGTATCCGCACTGGGTTCGGCTATGGCCAATGATCCGTGGATATTTGCCTTCTTCCGCTTTTTGGGCGGACTAGGCGTGGGGGCTTCTACTATTGCGGCTCCGGCCTACGTTTCTGAGATTTCTCCGGCGGAGGATCGCGGTAAGTTGGTGGCGCTGTACCAGTTTAATATCGTTTTTGGTATTTTGATTGCTTTTGTATCCAATTACTTATTGAGCGGCATCGAAGTCAATGCCTGGCGCTGGATGATCGGCATTGAGGCGGTGCCGGCCTTTATTTATATGTTGATGGTTTTGGGTATACCCAAAAGTCCCCGCTGGCTGATCTTTGAGCGCAATGATCGCGAACAAGCCGTCGAGACGCTGCGCATCATCAATCCCGGCATGGATGTAGACGCACTGATCGATAAGATGCTGGCCGAGGAGCAACAAACCAGTAAGAAGGAGACGCTCTTCGACAAGAAGTATCGTTTTCCCCTAATGCTGGCCTTTCTCATCGCTTTTTTTAATCAATTTTCGGGTATCAACGCCTTTTTGTACTACGCCCCCCGTATATTCGAAATCGCCGGATTGGAGCAAAGTGCGGCGCTATTGAGTAGCATCGGCATTGGGGTAACCAATATGGTGTTTACCCTAATCGGCCTGTCCATGATCGACAAATTTGGTCGAAAACAGTTGATGTACGCCGGTTCCGTGGGCTATATCGTTTCCCTTTCGCTGGTAGCGATGGCCTTTGCCATGGGGTGGAAAGGCATGGCCGTACCCATCTTTCTATTTTTGTTCATCGCTTCCCATGCCATTGGTCAGGGCACCGTCATCTGGGTATTTATCTCCGAGATTTTCCCCAACCACCTGCGCGCCAAGGGACAGGCCTTCGGCAGTAGTACCCACTGGGTATTGGCAGCGGTCATTCCCTCTATGGTGCCGGTATTGTTTACCAAAATTGGTGCTACACCGGTATTCGCTTTTTTTGCCTTTATGATGGTCTTGCAGTTGATCTTCGTCTGGCGCATGATGCCCGAGACCAAGGGCGTACCGCTGGAGGACTTGCAGAAGCAGTTACTGGCAAATAAATAAGTGAAGTAAATAGCAGGCACTTCCGAAGTGAGTAAATAGCAGGCGCTTCGGAAGTGAGTAAATAGCAGGCGCTTCGGAAGTGCCTGATATTTAAAAGGCGTTTGCAAGCAAACGCCGCAAACGCCGTAGTAGTTATATTGTTTCAATTGAGAGATTGAAACCCTAACTTCTTACCAATTTTAAATACTTACGAGATTTTGTTAAATAGGTTGGAGGCAAGTTAATACACTGTGATTTAGGAATGGAGATGCATTGTTGAGAGTTTAGTCGCCTAGATTGCATTTTTTTGATATTGGGTGTTGAAGGGCTTTTTTGAGTTGTTAGGTTGCAAGTTTATGGTGTTAGAATTTGGGGATTGAAAAAGGCCAGAAGATATTTCTACCTTCTGGCAGCTACCTAACTACTAACGTATCTCTGCAATGGGAGAATACCGGTCGGGCCTTGACCTAATAAATAGGCCCGGTTCCGGTCAGAGACCGTTAAACAAATAGTGACAGATGAAATTTTTTTTTGCGCCTGGTTTGATGGGGTGATTAACAGAAGCTATCCTTTTAAGCTAAATACCTTTTCAATCAATTATGCTGCAAGGGGCGGACAATCTTTTACTGATTCGTCGGGGATTGTACAAATAAACTAGAAGGCACTTCGAAAATGCATTGTAGTTGAAGTGGTCAAAAAATAAAAGGCACCTCTCAGCGCCTTCTACAAAATTCATTGATTGTATTAGTATTCGTACTTGCAATGAGGATACAATCAGGAGTCCCAAATATGATTACTTGTTTCTTGATTGGCATCACAACCTAAAAAGCAGGGTCAGAAGAGCTAAAAGCCCCTGGCCCTACCTTCGAAGTTGTCTAAAGTTTCCTCACTTACTTACGCACGAAGCATTGCGGCTTTTGACTTCGGCTTTTTTTCGTCCCGGACCTTCCAGAGCCTGTCCCGAACTTGCTTCGGGATACGAAACTCAAAAAGAGCCTCGCCAACAACCACAAGCCTTCATGCTCACTGACAGCAGAAAACTTTAGACAACTTCTTCATTAAATTCCGATTTGGAGTATAAAAAATAACATAAATACACTTAATGGCCGCAGGAAAATGCAATTGCCATTCTTAGAGGGGAAGGTCTGACTAATTTCTGTAAAAGACCAACCGATGGTGATGAACGCCCCTCAATCTTGTGTGAATGGTTGGTTTGGGGAGGAGAAGGTGCTTCACCTTTCTACACCCCCTTTGATTTAAATTCCACCACAATAAACACATTCTCCAAAGCCTCCACATTCAGCTTTTCGCCATCTTTCAGGGGCTCCGGTAGTTGATCCTTGTTCAGACTCAAAGTGATTTTATCAGTGCTAATCGATTGTTGTTTAAGGGTCAATGTGCCATAGTTGTTCGTGATGCCAATCTCTTTGGGTGGGGTCTCTCCAATCGCTAGCGAAACAAATGCATTACTTCCGTCTGATACGGGGTCTTTTACATTCAGGGCAACGCCCACCGATACCAGATTCACATCGTTGATGTCGGGGATGATATATCCGGCGGAGATGGGTAATTCGAGGGTAAATGAGTTACCTTGTGGTGTGGCGGCAAAGTTTTTCCATTTTTCTTCACCCAATACTCTTTTGACATCAATGACCTTGGCCAGGGAGGAAGGAGGTTTGGGTAAGGAAGGGGCTTTTGTGCCACCTCCCAACGAAGTGTAATACAGCTTTACCACGATATCACTAATATCCTTGAGGTCGATCTGGTTGTTTTCCGGTGGCACACTGAGTGTCCAGGTGGAGATCGCCCCGGTTCCTTCAAATGGATAAAATTGCTCGTCGGGATAGCGGAAGTCAAAAAGAAACAAACCGGCATCGTTTTGCCGACCGGAAAGGGCTACGGATTGCCCTTTTAGCCAGTCTTGTCGCTTATTGGTGCGTGCAGGATCGGTATGAACGGTATTGTTATTTTGCGTAAGCGTGGCGTTGATGGCAGTGGCTTGTAATGACTGACCCATAAAAGTGACGGAGACGGCCTTGATCTTCCGGTCGTAATGACTGGGGAAATCCCAATCAAAAAGTTGTTGCTTAAGTGAGAAATTTAGTGTCCCGGGATCTGACCCCAGTTTGAATTGCATAAATTGCTGGGGATCGAGGTGCAGCAGTGAAATGTCTTTTTCCAGCTGCATTCTTGGCACGTTATTTTGCAGGTAGGCACTTTCCATCTGATGCAAGGAAAGCATGAGCCCCTCACCGGCCAGCAGTCCTTTGTGGGCGGAATCCCAGTTTTCAAACTGGAAGAAGTTGTCATCGCTGCTCAATTCAAATTGATAAGCGGCCTGGGCCTTGAGGGCCTGGTCAAGCGCCAGGTTGTAAGCCTGATAATAAACACTGGAAATTCGGCCGATCATCCACTGGTAGAGCTCCTGATTGGTGAATTTGTTTTTGAGGAAGGACTCGTACTCTGTGGCCTGGGCAATGGATTTTTCGTGCACTTCCAACTGCCTTTCCAGTATTTCCAATCGAGCTTCGGCCGCTTCTACTTCAAAGCCGATCTGTTTGGCCTCCTCTTCAGCTTCCTGGTATTCGAAGGTCCATTCCTGGTTTCTACGTTCGTACTCGCCGGCTTTGGCGGCAATTTCTGCACTAGTCTCTAAGAGTTTTGCCGCACCCTCCAAAAAATGGGCTATGGCTTCTACGGCATGTCCTGGCTCAAGGTCACCATCTGCCAGTCCAAAAATTGTTGGCGTCAGATGCAAAGGCGGGGCCAGTCCAAAAAGGAATGTTGATGATCCAATAGGCACCAGCGCTGCCGATAACGAATATAGATTTACAATTTCGCCAGCGTTTAAACCACTGTTAATCAGCTTTTCATACCATTCCGCTCGTCCCATCGCAATTTCCTGGTGTTGCTCTGCGGCTTTGATCAGGTATTCTTGCTCTTTAATTTGAAGTTTAAAGTTCTGCGTAGACAGGTTGAGAATGGCCTTTTCCTGATTTAACCGGAAGGTATTAAGCGCACTGGCATCTTTTTTCTCCAGGGTTTCTTGTAGGGCTGCGCCAAATTGCATCACGGTTTGCGTAAAGGATCTTGCGCGATCAAGCAACACTTGAAAACGGTAATAATTGGCAATTTCTGTGCCACCGCTAAAGGCGGACATTACATCCACTCCAGCACCCGCAGCTCGGGCCAGTGCCATCGGATCGATCGGTGGCTGGAAGAGCGGTAGTGGTACTTTCTGACCGTCTATATTCATGGAGTGACGAATCTTGAACAGCCGGTCTTCCACTCTGTCCCAATAAGCGATGAAGTTGTCATTCTCCGGGATGCAGAAATAGACATCGAGGCCATTATATGGCACTCGGGGAAGCTCTTTCATACCGGGCGGCAAGGCATTTTCCAGGTGGATGAGAAATTCCGGAATCTCATTATTGTACCGCTTGGCGAGGTCATCGTAACTGGCAGGCTTTTCCGTTTTACAAGCGCCAACACTCTGCGGACGAGGACCGAGTATATTCCAGGCGTATACGTAATACATCGTGGCCGTGGTGATCGATTCCCAGCTGTATTGTCGGAATAGTTGATCTCCACAATCCAGCAAATTGTCGATGTACTGCATCACTGCGGCCTTTTCGTAGGCGCCGATGCGGAGCCGGGCAATGGCGTGTGGATCAAAGGGGTGACAGTGGTAGGCATTGATCTCATTTTCGTTGCTGAGCTGATCCTGCAGAGATTTCAGCGTATGACCGCGGAAGGGGAGGAATTGCCAAAACCGGGCGTTGTTGGTAGCTTGTCCGTTTTCCGAAGTAGCCGTCGGGTCAAAGATGTATTTCAACCACTTTTCTGACAGGTCGTACATTTGCTTGCCGTTGAGGACGCTGAATACCAAATGAGGGGCGTGGAAAAACAACTCCCAATAGTAGAGCCCATAGGACCCATCAAAATCAACTATGGAGCCATCTGAAGTCTTTGGCGCTTCCACCATTGCCGCATTAAATTGAAACCTGTCATAAGGCAAAATAGCTTCAGACGGACCTTGTTGAGTGGGAATGCTCAACAACTTGTCGATACCGCCTGCAAAAAGCGTTGAACTAAGCCGGTGTACCGCAGCAGTGGTCAGGCGTGTTGCCTTGAATTTATAATCCTTTAAGGCCGGTGGCTCCTGGGCTGGGACGACCTGAAGTCCAGCCACCAAATCTGAAGTCTTTTCGCTGATCATCTGGGAAATGGAAGCGGTCTTTTTATTCGAATCTAACAGTAGAAAGGACTCCTTGTCGCCGTTGTAAACAAAGGCGCTTGGGTGGTTCATAATCTTGGTGACGGAGTCTTTTCGCTGATCATTACCTTCCGAAATCCAGACATCAGAGTAGTTTTTTGCTAAAACGGAGAAGCGACGCAATCCTGGTCGGTAAAGAACCAGGTGATCGGTCTTTCCGGTGCTATTGTAATCAAGCGCACAAGCACGATTTAAGCCGTCACTCAGGTCATAGCCCCCAAGTGTCCCTTTGCTGAAGAACACCACGTTGAAATTGCGGTCCCGACTATATCCACGGGCTCCGGTGTACTTGTTTTTTGTGGTTTTGAGAATGAGAAAAATGTTTTGTGCACCTGGCCGATAGATCACCAGATGGTCAAGTTTTCCTGAGCCATCAAAGTCGAAGGGAAAGATTTGATCATAGTAACCAAAAGGTTGGTAACCGGCCACTCCCCATTGAGTGCTATATGCTATCCAGTCTATACTATAAGGCACTGATTTAGACTTTTGCTCATCGCCTGCCTTTTTGAACACATGGAATCCATTGCTATCTAAACCATACCAGGCCAAATGGTCAGCCTTGCCCGTACTTTCGAAATCAAAGGCAAAGAGTCGATCATTTTTGCCAAATGGCACCTTGGTCCAGGTCATAACGAGGGCCATAGTTTCACCGTTTTTCTTATAAAAAGACAGCGTCTTGCTGCCGTAGGAAAAAACGGCAAGGTGATCCGTTTTGCCTGTACTTTCAAAATCAATGGCAAAAACCTGATCATCCTCCTTCTTTTTTAAGGCAGAAGTATTAAGTTTTTCACTTAAGGTCAAATTGGCTTTGTTGCCTTTCATTACAGAGATCACCTTGCTTTTTTGGTTGAAAACAAGATGATCTAATTTTCCTGTGCTTTCGAAATCGAAGGCAAAGGCATTGTACCAAGTTTGCAAATTAAATTTGCCAATCACACCATTAAGCTGATTCTGCTGTACTATTTCCCGCCCTACTTTATGGAAAATCCCCAATCCACTTGGTGATGCAGGCCGGTAAATGATGATATAGTCCTGCTTTCCAGAGCTAGCAAAGTCAACGGGAATAGCAGTATCATATTGTGAGGCAAGGTCCCAACCCTGCCAACCTTTTTCTGTCTGAAATAGGCTGGTGAAATGGGCTTCATCCTCTTGATTGGTGTAATTGGCAGGGATGGTTTCGCTGGTTTTAAGTAGTACCAGTTGTCCTTTGTCGTTGAATTCTTCCCGGAAAAAATCCCCTTTGGAGTCGGCATCACTTTCCAAAAAAACAATCTCATTGGGGTCGGCCAAAAAGTTAGGTTGCAGGTCGCTTTCCAGTACAACCGGCGGGAAAACCGGCAGTTTTCCGGTATAGCCAGCCGCCTTAACCTTGTCGAAATTTTTACCTGCCTGGTTGAGCATGGTTTCCAGCTCTAACAAATGGGGATTGTCAGTAGTGAGCTCAGAATAGGAAGAACGAGCTGTACTTTTATTGAAGCCCACAAGTTTAAGCATGGGTCCAAAAAATACGACCAGTTGCTCTGTTTTGCTTGAGGCTGACTTTCCGGCTGGTATCTTAAGGCAATAGACCTTATTCCAGGCCAGGCGGTCGGTATCAAAAAAATCCTTTTCAAATAGGCCGTTAAAATCAAGCGGCTCCAACCCTCCCGAAACCGAGATAATCGTCTCCGGGGTTTCGGGCACCAGATCCTGGGGTTGTACCCAATCTTTATTGAAGTTGTAAAAGGTGTATTTGATCCTGGCCTTGGTCACCTCAATTTTGGGTTTATTTGGCTTGTCAAGTTCTTGGAAGGTGTTTCCATCCATTTTTTTGGTGCCCTCATTGGAGTCCTTGATCGTCTTTTGTTCTACCCAAAACAGGAAGAGCCGGTCAAAGGCATAGACTGGCGTAATGTGTTTTGCTTGAATAGGAATATTCACTTCTTTCCACTCTGACCAAATGGCGTCCGCTTGCTTGATCTGGTAGAAATATTTGTAAGGCTGGGTTTTGGTGCGTGCAAAGAAAAAAACTGAATTGGGGACTCCGGAAGGCGATCCGCACCCTGGAACATCCTTGTCATCCATATAATAGGCATCCACATAAACCAGGTTGGCCAGTTCCGCAAAGCTTTCCAAGTATTTGCGAAAGGCCGTTTCGATGGTTTCGGGCATGAGATCGCCCTGTTGCAGCGAATTTTCAAGGTCTTTAAAAATCTTGGTCTTCGATTTACGAATGGAAGGATCCAGGTAATTTTCGGGGTAAAGAAAGATCTTTCGGTTGGCTTCCCAGATGCGGTAATTGAGTATCCATTCCCACCATTCATTTGGAATATCCAGTTTTTCAATACCGGGTTCGAGTTGTTCGCGGCAGCGATGCAGGTACAATTGCAGCGCATTGAGTCCCTCTTTAATGTAGGAAATTTGGGTTTGCGGGCCCATCTGTACATCGATCAAAAGGTACTCATATAGATTGCGTTCGGTTTTGATCCATTCTAATCCTTTTGTTTTAGGAAGTTCCGCAAGGGCCAGGGCAACAAATGCTTCACGCAACCTTGCGTGAATTTCCCCGTTGATTTGTGTGTAGAGTCCGGTCCAGTCGGCTGCCGTATGCCGTGCACGCAAGAGCCCAAATAGGTTCTCAAACGTGGTCATAAATGCCTCCCAGCTCTTGTCTTCTGGTTTGCTTTTTGGGTCTGTGAGCTTTTTGAGACTTTGCAGAAACGGAAGTCCCGCACCCGTTCTCCTGTAGACATCAGCAATTTTCATCACCCTTCGCAAAGTATCAATTCTGGAGTCATCGGCCTGACCCTCCAGCAATGATTGAAGCTGCTCTTTGTTGGCGAAGGTGAAAAAGCCAGACAAGACCATTGCTTGTTCTTCTGTTGTGGTTGCAGACATAAAATTGAGCAGATCCCCGGCAGTATCGTCCAGCATCTGCTGTGCCTCCTTAAATCGGAATAAATCCAACACTTCGGCTGCTGTTGGCCATGAGGATTTGAAAAAATTCCCTTTGCTACTAGCCATGTCTTCTAAATCAGAAACCTTTAATTGAAGCGCCTGGATCACCGTCATCCATCGGGATAAATGATTGAGGACCTCTTTTGCGGCATCGTCGCCACTGATGAAATCCTTGACAAAGGGGAAATTGATCTCTATGTTGAGGATTTTTAAAATAGCTAGAATGACTTTTTCATCGGTTTGTAAAAACTTGGCCAGCTCAGCCAGCAGTTTTCGCTTCAGGGCTTTTCCAAATAATCGCTCTGTCAGCTTTCCAATAAGCTTTTTGAGCATTTCAAACCAACTAGTCAGCTGCTTCGATTGGTAAAAGGATCGGATTGCATGACTTTCCACATTATTGACGAAGTAATCCAGCTGCTGTACATTCAGGCGAGAACGTTGTAAAACTTCCTGTGTCTTAAATATATTAAGGAGGTCTTCAACACTAAAGGCGTCCTTGTCGAAGTTAAACAACTTTAAAAAGGTCAGGTAATCTGCTACACTTAGATGCAGCATCTGACTTAGCCGGGCATGCCGGTAAGCACGCGATAAGTTCCCCACCGTCAGCTTAAATGGTGGTTGACCAAAAGACTCGACCAGCGTTTTTAGATCAGCCTCTCGCAAGCCGGTGCCTGCGGCAAGCCACGTGGCTAATTGTTGGTTATCGTTATCGGTTTGGGTATAATCCCATTCCTTCAGTGTGTCGTGATAGGTTTGATTATTACTGTAGGGATCCTTATCATTATCTTTAGGATGGTAGGTAGACTGGTCCCCGGGATTGAAAACCAGATCGAATGGAGCCTCTGAGTCGGGCCCCTGTCCCTGGCCAATGGTTTTTAAATCAAATAACAGGGGGAATATTTGGGAAGGTTCCAGTTTGTATTGCTGCGCAATTTGTTGAATGCCGGCAATGTTAGTCAAGGTATCCGAATCCAGATCCCCTTCATCCTGATGGAGGGCATAGATGGCCCAATTGAGGTCAATGAACGTCCAATTCAGTTGATTGGCCAGGCGGATGAAACGGTGAATGCGATCAAGCACGGTAGGCGGCAAATTTTCGACTTTGCTACCGTTTATACCTGGTACATTTGTCCTTACATATTTATTGATAAAAAACTTCAGGTTGAGCTTTGCCTTCAGTTCGTCCTGGGAAAGGTTTTGATTAAAAAGATTTTCGATCTGGTGGATATTGAGTCCGGTCTTTTGACTAAAGGTTGTCAGCTCATTGAGCTGTTTGATATCATTAACGTCGTAAAACTTTAATAAATCAGCGATCTCCTTTTTCTCCTCAGTGAGCAAAGTCCATTTTTCGGGGGATATCTGGAGAATCTCAGCGGCCACTTGTGCCTTCCCTGCGTCTAGTAGGGCAAGAATTTCACTCAAAGAGGTATTCAACTTTCCCAGCCCATTACGGATGAAGGCCAGAGGCAGGTGAAAAGGAAGGTTGAAAGGGTAAACGCTTTGCGCAATATATTGATAGAGGTCTTCCTGCTTTAATATAGACAGTGCCTGCTCCAGGCGATCAGTAACGATATTGACATAAGGAACGGTCTCGTTTGTCTTTTCGCAGGTCAGGTCAATCTGTTTGAGGTCAGGGCGCCGGGTATCCAGGCTCATAACCGGTGCAATGGTGCCGGTGTTTTGTTGGATGATCTTCTTGTCAATAACGCGTAATAAATCAACAAAATAGGCAGCGGGGCCAAAGATGGATTTACACTCAGCACAATCACAGTAGTTGAGGCTGCCAAAGAAATCCTGATAGCCGGGCAATCCTTCAAAGTAATCATTTACTTCTGTAGGGATAGCATTGGCCCGTAATGCCTTAAAATGAGGCGCGGAAAGATGATTGACCACTCCCCAGAGTTTCATGACACTATTGGTCCTTTTTTCGGCCGCCAGGTAGACTTCTGTGGCGGCCTCGGGCTTCATGGATTTGCCCATGGCAGCGGCAAAGTCCTGCTTACTCAGTGAGGTGATCTTATGGGCGCTATCAAACTTCTTTTTTACCAGGGTCGCTGCCAGGTCCTGATTGGGCACAAAGCTATGGATGCGCTGCAAGGCTTGCAACTTCCTGACCATGGGACCCTTATTGGCCGATAAGCCAAATTTTTTTAATATTTGAGGATCATGCAAATTGGTGTTGAGCAGATCAAAGGATGGGTTGGCTTTCAGGAATGCTTTAGCTTGTTTCATTATGGGTTAGGTGTTTGAGAAAACCCAATATAGCTAATCTTTGCCATGGAATCGTTCTGAATAAGCAAGAGGTAGTGGAATGAATCATCAATTGGGGCCACCGAACCTTCCCCCGATCCCTCCCGTTTCACAACAAATCACTGCCTGACCCTGTTATGCAAGCATACCCATCAGCGGTCCGTTGTCGGTATTCGGCCAAGCCAGACCGCTTTCTGGTGCACCTGGTAGCATCAATAGTTCCAAACATGCACTTCAGGCAATTTGAAAAATGAAGTCCAATAATTACCGGTTAGCAAAACATGACTAACGAAAATAAAACATCTTCAACCTTGCTGCCCAGAGCAGTGGTAGAAACCATTTCCAAGGCTTATCACACATTTAGCAATACCGGAGCGCTGAGCGGATTGCTCCTCATACTGATGGCCATCATCTCGCTGGTGTGGGTCAACTTTTTCAGTGCATCATCCTATCACGATCTGTGGTACACCCATTTTTCAGTTGGTTTAGGGAATTTCGAAATCGATAAATCACTGCATATCTGGATCAATGACGGTTTGATGGCAATTTTCTTTTTCTACATCGGTCTGGAAATCAAGCGGGAAGTGATGGTGGGGGAGTTGTCGCAACCTGGGAAAGTGATCCTCCCGATCTTCGCCGCCATTGGTGGTATGTTATTGCCGGCTGCTATTTATGTCGCCCTGCAGTGGAATGAACCTGGTTTTAATGGCTGGGGCATCCCCATGGCCACGGATATTGCTTTCTCATTAGGTATTCTGATGTTACTGGGCGATAAGGTGCCAACCAGTCTGAAGATATTCCTAACGGCATTTGCCATCGTTGATGACCTGGGGGCGGTAATGATCATTGCCCTGTTTTATTCCGACGACCTGCATGTCAATATGCTCATCCTGGCCGGAGCGGCTTACCTGGTGATGTGGTTGTTTAACTTTTTGAGGTTTCGAAGAACCATTGCCTTCGTCATTCCGGGATTATTGATGTGGTATTTTGTACTGAGGTCCGGGGTGCATCCGACTGTGGCGGGTATATTGGCAGCCTTTGCCATACCGGCCGGAAAGAAATTGAAAGCCAATAAATTTGTAGATCGCTCCCACGAAAGATTGAACCGGTTTATGGATGCCAACATCGAATCCCTACGAAACTTTTTAACCCTGGACCAACTAAAATCAATTGACCGGCTACAAGCGGATGCAAAAAAAGTAGCACCGCCTTTGCAGCGCCTGGAATACATTCTGGACGACTATGTCGCCTTCCTGATCATGCCACTGTTTGCCCTCTCAAATGCCGGTGTCATGCTTTATGGAGGTGGCGACTCCGGTGTTTTTGCCGGCCTTACCCTGGATGTCTTTCTGAGTTTGATGCTTGGCAAGGTGATTGGCGTTTATTTGTTCAGTTGGCTGGCTGTCAAGATCGGGATCGCTATCCTCCCGGATGGCATGAATTTCTCGAACCTGCTGGGCATTGCCCTGTTGGGTGGGGTAGGGTTTACCATGTCGCTGTTTATTGCCAATCTCGCCTTTGCGGATGAGATACTCTTGACTCAGGCCAAAATTGGTGTATTAGCGGCCTCATTTACGGCTGGGTTGTTAGGTTTTTTGGTCTTGAAATACAATTTAAGTAAGGTAAGTAAGCCACCGGCCGGTAGTGTCACCAGACCTCCGGAGAAAAGCGTACCTTAGTGCTATTATAAAAATGCAACCGATGGAAAAAGATTCATATCGACTAGACCGCACAAAGTTTAAAATGCAAACCTATAAGGAAGCTTCTCACCAATTGGCTTACTGGCTGTCGAAAACGCCTTCAGAGCGTTTGCGGGCGGCGCATTATTTGATCAGCCAAGCTTATGGTTTTGATCTGGATAACCCTCCGAGGATGGATCGTACTGCTTTTTCAGTGAGAAAACACGAAAATTGAATGAGTGCAATCTTCAATAAGGACTTCCAAGAGTTTATAACTTCCTTCAATGATCAGGAAGTTGAATATATCCTGGTGGGAGGCTATGCAGTGATCCTCCATGGTTATAACAGGACAACGGGTGATATGGATATTTGGGTAAATAGAACAGAGGCCAACTACACTAGAATTGTCGCTGCTTTTCATGACTTCGGCATGCCAGTCTTTGACATGACTAAGGACAATTTTCTCTATAATGAAAAAATGGATGTTTTCAGTTTTGGAGTCCCGCCAGTAAGTATTGATCTGATGACGGAGACGAAAGGACTGGATTTTGGGAAATGTTTCGAAAATGCAGAAGTGTATTCACTTGAAGATTTGACCATCAGGGTTTTAAATAAGAAAGACCTGATCAAGGCCAAAAAGGCCTCCAACCGGCCCAAAGACCAGGATGATATTGAGAACTTAAGTTTGTGAGTGCGCTCCTAAGCTTTTCTAACCCGGGATAAACTTCTCGTCCCCCCCAGAGTTCTGAGCATAAAAAAAGCCCAATTCCTGAAAGGAATTGAGCTTTAGTCAGTGCCGAAGGGGGGACTTCCCGGTTAAGTAAAGCTACGGTCGCTGAGCTCCCAAGCTTTTCTAACCCGGGATAAACTTCTCGTCCCCCCCAGAGTTCTGAGCAAAAAAAAAGCCCAATTCTTGAAAAGAATTGAGCTTTAGTCTGGTGCCGAAGGGGGGACTCGAACCCCCACGCCCTCACGAGCACACGCCTCTGAAACGTGCGTGTCTACCAATTTCACCACTTCGGCTGTAAGTTACTAAGTACCGACGGGGGGAATCGAACCCCCACTCTGTTGCCAGAACTGGATTTTGAATCCAGCGCGTCTACCAATTCCGCCACGTCGGCTTGATTATGCGACTGAAGGAGGAAGACTGGATTTTGTATCCAGCACGTCCCGAGTATGACTCGGGATTCCGCCACGTCGGCATGTGTGTTTTTGCGGAAAAATTCTGGTCAAAATCCTTTGATTTCAACCCTTGCGCCATCGCTTTTTTCTGGCGCGTGGCAAATGTAGGTAATTTTTTAAGATTACACAATAAGTAACCTTTTTTTACATAAAAATCTTTTGCGGGAAAAAGTTCCCGGGTGATTATAAACCACATGAGGCACATAAGAAGTACTGGAAGAACCTCTTATGTGCCTCGTGTGGATCCAAGAACTTAAAACAACTCCCGGAAGACGTCCAGGCCATTGGCAAAGACGATCAGGCCTAATACCAGAATGAAGCCTACGATGTTGGCGTTCTCGATGAATTTGTCACTGGGCTTTATACCGGTGATCACCTCAAACAGTAGGAACATTACGTAGCCACCGTCCAGGGCAGGGATCGGAAGCAGGTTCATAAATGCCAGAATGAGCGATAAGATGGCGGTCATAAACCAGAAGTGTCGCCAGTCCCAGGTTGCACCAAACATCTTACCGATGGAGGCAAATCCACCCAGGCTATCAGAGGCTTTGATCTTGCCGCGGAACATTTGGCCAAAGGCTTTTAGCTGGATTCCCAAAAAGTCCAAACCCTTGGTGGTACCGGCGGGAATGGCTTCTGCCAGGGTGTAATCCTTGGTGGCGGTCTCAAAGAAGTAGTTTTCGCCGTAAGGCCTCACCCCAATGGTGCCATCTTCGGTGGTGGTCATGGTCAGATCGAGGGTGTCGCTTTCGTTGCGTACTATAGTAACGGTGACCTCCTGGTTTTTCAACGGGTTAACTTTCGTCAGAAAGTCGTTGAAAAAAGGAGTTGTTTCTCCATTTAGCTTGATAATCTTGTCTTCTACTTGAAGACCAGCCTTTTCGGCAGGGGCTCCCTTCAGCAATTCGCCGGCCACAAAAGGTACGCGGGCCAAAAAGAGCCGCTTGTCCTTGTTTTTATAGCTGGCCAATATGGAGGCGTATTTTTCGTCTACGGGGAGGGTCTTTTCCTGTCCGTCGCGCTCTACGGTGATGGTTTTGGCATTGTTGATGGCAATTTCCTGCACCAATATGCGGTCGTTGAAAATATCAAATTCGCGGTCACCAACGGCCAGTACGTAGTCACCATCTTGCAAGCCCAATTCCATGCCCAGTGAATCGGCATAAATACCGTATTCTATATTCTTGGCTGGCATGTATTCTTCGCCCCAAATCCAGAGCACCATTCCATAAAGGAGAAACCCGAGAATGAAGTTGACCGTCACACCTCCCAGCATGATGATCAGTCGCTGCCAGGCTGGCTTGGATCGAAATTCGTAAGGCTGTGGTTCCTGATCGAGCTGGTCGCGGTCAAAGCTTTCGTCAATCATCCCCGAAATCTTCACATAACCGCCCAACGGCAGCCACCCAATGCCGTACTCGGTTTCACCAATTTGCTTTTTATACGGCGTAAACCACGGATTGAAGAAGAGGTAAAACTTTTCTACCCGGGTGCCAAAAAGGCGAGCGGGCAAAAAATGTCCCATCTCGTGCAAAACAATCAAAATGGACAAGCTCAACATCAGTTGCCCCGCCATGATCAATATATCCATATCAGTATTGTGGTTATTAGTTTATTTCGACCACTTTTTGTCGTCGTAATCATTGAAAAAACAGCAATTCTCTTGCTAATGTTGTGAGAGTGGACGCAAAGGTAGTAGTTTTAAGCAAATTTTAGCTTTTGTCATCCATGATCTTATTCTATTCCAGGGAAATAATCGGCGAACAAGCGGTATTGGACGAGGAAGAGTCCCGTCACTGCATTCAGGTGCTGCGCAAACGCGAGGGCGATACCATCCATCTCATCGACGGGGTAGGGGGCATGTTCCGTGCCGAAATCGTGGAGGCCAACCGCAAACGCTGTGTGGCCCGCATTACGAAGCAATTGCCGGATGCTCAACACCGGGATTTTCGCATTCATTTGGCCGTAGCCCCCACCAAAAATATCGCCCGCATCGAATGGCTATTGGAAAAGGTCACGGAAATCGGCATCGATGAGATCACGCTGGTCACTTGCCGGCATTCCGAAAGGACCAAGGTGCGCCTGGATCGACTGGAGAAGGTTTTGCTTTCCGCAACAAAACAATCGCTGAAGGCGCAAATTCCAATGCTCAATCCATTGCAGAAACTGAAGGATTTTTTGAAAAACCTGGATGCCAATGCCCAAAGACAAAACTTCATTGGCTACATTGATGAAAATATAAATGAGGCCCTCAAAGACAACTACCACCAGGGAAAAGACGTTTGTATTTTGATCGGTCCGGAAGGAGGATTTGCGTTGGAGGAAGTGGAGATGGCCCAAAAACATGGCTTTCAACCGGTCAGCCTTGGCAAAAGTCGCTTGCGGACTGAAACGGCGGGGCTGGTGGCCTGCCATACGATACACTTGTTAAATTAATAGACGATGAAAATGGGTAAATTTTTGATGGGGATGCTAACCCTTGCTTTTTTGATGAGTACAACGCTCTCAGAGCCTACGCTGAAAATGGGATTGTTAAAGTATAACGGCGGTGGCGACTGGTATTCCAATCCAACTTCACTGCCGAACCTTGCGAAGTTCTGCAACCAAAATCTGGGTACTAATTTTGATACCGATTATTCGGTAGTAGATGTGGGGAGTGCGGAGTTGTTTAATTACGCCTTTGTACACATGACCGGTCACGGAAATGTGGTCTTTAACGATGCGGAAGCCGAAAACCTGCGCAATTATTTGATTGGCGGAGGATTCCTGCATATCGACGATAACTATGGAATAGATCCTTATGTGCGTGCCGCGATGAAGAAGGTTTTTCCTGAACAGGAATTTGTGGAATTGCCCTGGGATCACCCAATTTATAAGCAGAAATACGAATTCAAGAATGGCTTGCCCAAGATACACAAACACGACGACAAACCCGCCCAGGGATTTGGTTTGTTTTGGGAAGACCGTTTGGTGTGTTTCTACTCTTTCGAATCAGACCTTGGCGATGGATGGGAGGACCCTGAAGTCCACAAAGATCCCGAGGAAATACGGCAGCAAGCCCTCAAAATGGGCGCTAACCTGGTGCAGTATGCCTTTGGGCAATAATAGAGCCTGGAAGAATGGACTATTGGGAAGAGGCATGTAGGACCCCAACAACTCATCCATTTCTTCCAACTTATTAATGCCAAATCAGATTCCGCTTGTTCTTGATATACTTTTTGATATTGAGCCAGAAGGCGGCAAACAGATAAAGGATCAGCGGGGAGCCAAGTGTGATGAAGGATAGGTAAATAAAGTAAAGCCTCACTCGGGAAGAGGCGATGCCCATCTTTTGTCCCAGATAGTTACAGACGCCAAAAGCCGAGCGTTCAAGTAGGTCTTTTAACTGTTTCATATCTCTAGACTTAGATCCCAAAATAACGATATTTTAAATCAAAAAAAAGTGACTTTGTTCTCGGCAAAGTCACTTTTTACGTAAATAAGACGAATTAATTGGCGTTTTAGCGCCCTGCGACGAGGTTTTCTCCACGGATTCTCAAAGTTTCCTGGTGCAGCAATTGATTGGTGCCTTCGTAGGACACCAGCAGGCTCACCTGATAATCACCTCTTTGTGGATAGGTAAACGAAACCTTTTCACCCGTTGCTTTGATCTTTTGACCATTGCCCAGGTCCAGTACAAAATCGGCCAGGTCGTTATACCCCTGAATGAAGAACTCCACGGGCATTCCCGCTTCCTGAATGCCTTCTACTTCCAATGCAATATCATCCAGGCTTTCCCAGTTTTGAACAGCCATAGCCGATTGGATTTTACCGGATTGCCCCCAGGCGATATCCTGCGAAGGCTCATTGGGGCTATTGTAGGTGTAACAAAAACCGCAGAGGCCTACACTTAGCAGGATCAGCAACAAAAGATTCTCGATTTTAAAAGACTGTTTTGGTGTAGTATTGTGTAGCATGTTTGGTGTAGTTTATGTATTTAAAAGCTTATGTTTGGATTCATCACTCGTACGGTTCGTATCGGACACACCACGCCCTGGGCAATGGTGCGCCATTTGCCAAAAATTGCCGGATGGGCATAGCTCTCCCAGCCCGAATCCAGCGGAATCAGGTAGAAAAAGACATAGGGGTAACAGGACGAATGAGCGTCAACTCATACGTCGGTAAAATCGGTTATTTTAAAGCATGGAGTGACCAGCCAAAGGCGGTTGCGCACTTTGGTGGTTTGGTGAGTGTGGTAAAAGTGATTGGGATGTTTGGACAGAAAATACGTGGAGCATTATGCCCCACTACATTCTTAGCTTGGTGAACGCCGGTAAGACCACCAGCCGTTCAGCGGGTTTGTAAATAATAGTTTCACAGTGTTAAATATTTGGTTAATAAAATACTGGTTGTCAGAGGTAAGTAGATTAGCCGTTCGCAAATATGATAAATATATTAGAAAAAACATAATATTAAAATATTTTTTATTTGTTCCCTCCATTTTTATCATGTTTTACACTTTACAATGAAACAAAATGCGTGCCAAACTTTAAGACAGGGTGATATATATAGTGAAAAAATTACATGTTTTTATTCTTTAATTTGATAAACTGAATTCCTAGACCTGGGTTGATTATCGCCTTGCTTTCTTCCTGGATATTGAAGCGGGCAGAATGATCAGAGGTAGCCGACCATTAGTTTAGCGGCTTTCGCCGAAGCACCACCTTCACCGAGGATGACCTTCAGGTCCTGGTAGCCCTCTTTTAAATTGGCTTCACCTTCCGGCGAAAGGATGAACCCCAGCGACTCGATCAATTTCTTTCGATTAAAATCTTCCTGGATTAATTCGGTAACGAGCGGACGGTCCAGGACCAGATTGACGAGGGAAATGTATTTGACATTCACCAGGCGGCGGGCAATGACATAGGACAGCCAATTGCCGGAATAACACACCACCTGAGGTACTTCAAAAAGGGCTGTTTCCAGGGTGGCTGTGCCGGAGGTGACCAGAGCGGCCTCGGCGTGTTGTAGTAATGCGTAGGTCTGACCGGTAATGACTCTTATGTTTTTCTGTTCATTGCTTTTTAGCAAATCCTGATAAAAAGCGGCATCTATACTGGGAGCCCCCGCAATGACGAATTGATGCTCGGGAAAGTCATTCTGCAGGCTGCTCATCAATGGCAACATTCGGCTGATTTCCTGCTTGCGGCTACCGGGCAATAAGGCCACAATGGGTTTGGACGAAAGTCCGTTTTTTTGCAAAAAAGTGGGGTCTTTGTCTTTGTTTTCAACCACATCCAGCAATGGATGACCTACAAAATCAACGGCGTAATCGTATTTTTTATAGAAGTCTTGCTCAAAGGGTAGGATGACAAACATTCGGTCCACGGAAGCTTTGATGCCGTGCACCCGACTGCTGTGCCACGCCCAGATTTGTGGGGAGATGTAATAAAAGACTTTGATGCCCGCTTTTTTGGCCCATTTGGCAATGCGCAGGTTGAAACCCGGATAATCAACCAGGATCAAGACATCGGGCTGGTAATCCAGAATATCGGCCTTGCAAAACTTGATATTACCCAGGATGGTTCGCAGGTTCATGACCACCTCCAGAAAGCCCATAAAAGCCAGTTCGCGGTAGTGTTTGACCAATTGTCCACCTGCTGCCTCCATCAGATCGCCACCCCAAATCCGAAAGTCGGCTTCCGGGTCCTCATTTTTTAGGGCCTTCATCAAATTGGAGCCATGCAAATCCCCCGAAGCTTCTCCGGCAATGATATAATACTTCATAGGGCTATTTTACAAAACGTATTGTCCAAAATACACCAGCCAGCCAATGACGTAGGCTCCGGTTAGCACCACAATGCCGCGCACGGTATTGTAATACTTGCGCTTTTGGTAAAAATTGAGCACCAGCAAGTTTAAACCGATCGCCAGTATGGCCGAAGTACGCTCCCGGAAGTAGGGCGTCATGCCAATTTTGCTCATTAAACCCAAGGCTTCCAACTGCTCAAAAATAGTCAAAAAGAGGGCGTAACCCACAAAGGGAATCAAGAGCCCCAAAATCAGGCCAAACCATATTGCATTGCGGTTAAACATAGTAGTCAGTTTACGAGTGAGGTGGTATTGAGCTCCTGCAAATGCGGCAGCGCCTTATAATTGGTCAGATCGTGCATGGAGGGAACCACGGAAATAAAACCGTTTTCAAGGGCCCACACATCGGTATCCTCGCCATTGTCATCGTTTTCAAACTTGCCGGTCAACCAGTAGATTTTTTGTCCGCGAGGGTCCTGATTTTCCATAAACTCTTCTACCCAGCGAGCTTCTGCCTGTCGGCAAACACGAATGCCTTTGATGTCATCGGTGGGTAAGTTGGGAATGTTGACGTTTAGCAAACTGCCTTCCATCATGCCATTTTGCAACACATAGGTCATGATCCTTTTGATGAAGGGCTTGGCTTGCTCAAAATCCGCATCATAGGAGTAGTCCAATAAAGAAAATCCAATGGAGGGAATGCCTTCCAGCGAAGCTTCCATGGCTGCCGAAAGGGTACCGGAGTAAATGATGTTGATCGAGGCATTTGAGCCGTGATTGACCCCTGAAACGCAAAGATCGGGCACGCGGCCCTTGAGCAGCACATTTTTGGCCAGTTTGACACAATCTACCGGTGTGCCGGAGCACTCATAGGCTTCAATACCTTCAAAAACTTTAGCTTCGTGCAGGCGAATTGGATCATGGATGGTAATGGCATGTCCCATGCCACTTTGCGGAGAATCGGGTGCGACAACAAATACATCGCCCAGTTCCTGAGCTACTTCTACCAGAGCGCGAATACCGGGGGCGGTGATGCCGTCGTCGTTGGTGACTAAGATTAAAGGTCTGTTCATTGAATTGTGGTTTGAGATTGCAAAAATATCAGCTTTTGGGGATTATGACAGTTATTTTACCTTTATTTAAACCAAGCCCAACGACTGATGTTTTAGTTTCGTTCCCGAAAAATTGGAAAATGGAGAAGAAAAAAGGTGTTTTGTTGGTCAATCTTGGCACCCCGGATGAACCTACCCGAGGGGCCGTCTATCGTTACCTGAAGCAGTTTCTGCTTGACCGTCGGGTGATTGATATTTCGTGGCTGGGCCGTAACTTGCTGGTGCGCGGTATTATTGCTCCCTTTCGTTCGGGAAAGTCGGCAAAATTGTACCAGATACTCTGGACACCGGAAGGATCACCGCTTAAGGTTTACGGAGAGCGCCTGACGGAAGGCGTACGGGATATATTGGGCGAGGATTATATTGTAGAATTGGGCATGCGCTACCAAAAACCGTCCATCGAATCGGCATTAAACCGACTTCTTGAACAGCAGGTCACCGAAGTTATCGTCATTCCTTTGTTTCCGCAGTACGCCTCCGCCACTACCGGCTCGGTTCATGATGAAGTCATGCGGATTCTGCGTAAGAAAGAAACGATTCCGAATATCAAGTTGGTGAATTCCTATTACAATTACCAGCCGATGGTCGATATTTTTGCAGACAATGCCCGCAAATTTGACCTTGATTCTTACGATCACATTCTTTTTAGTTACCATGGTTTGCCACAGCGCCAGCTCCTCAAAGCCGACAATTGCAACCACTGCCTGCAATCGGCGGATTGTTGCCAGACCATTAGTACCGCCAATCAGTTTTGTTACTCCGCCCAGTGTTATGGCACCACACAGGCTATTGCCAAGGCGCTTGATTTAAAACCCGAGCAATATACCACCACCTTTCAAAGTCGGTTGGGCAATGCCGTTTGGATTCAGCCCTATACCAGTGACGTATTGGAAGAAAAAGCGAAGGCTGGTGCCAAAAAATTGCTGGTATTTAGCCCGGCATTTGTGGCCGATTGTCTGGAAACCATTGTGGAGATTGGCACCGAATACCAGGAGGAGTTTGAGGAGATGGGCGGTGAGAAAGTTGACCTGGTACCTAGTTTGAATGACGACCCTCGATGGATCAAAGCGGTGGCCGAGTTGGTGCGGCAACAATGATAATTTGTCAAAGAAGGGGATAATTTTTTGTACTTTGCGGCAGCAATGAAAACCTGCAAACCGTGACGTTTGAACAAATTCTGGCTGATCTCAAAAAGAAACAATTCAAGCCCGTGTACTTCCTGCACGGCAAAGAATCCTATTTTATCGATGCCATTGCCGATCAGGTGGAGGATGGTGTACTGTCGGAGTCAGAAAAGGCCTTTAACTTTACCGTGCTCTACGGGAAAGACACCGACCATATGACGGTTGTTGATAATGCAAGGCGCTATCCAATGATGTCTTCCCATCAGGTTGTGATCCTGAAGGAAGCCCAGGAAATGAAGACGTTGAAGAACTTGCAGACTTACGTCGAAAATCCAATGCAGACCACTATTCTGGTTATTTGCCACAAACATAAAAAACTGAACCTCAATTCCGGTTTTGGCAAAGCGTTGAAAGCCAAAGGTGTGGTTTTTGAATCCAAACCTTTATATGACAATCAGGTAGGGGGATGGATCAAAAAGTATTTGCAGGCAAAGAAACTAAAAATTGATCCCAATGCCGCTGAATTGGTAGGAGAGTACCTGGGGACTGACCTTTCCAAAGTCGCCAATGAGCTGGATAAACTCGCCATCAACTTACCTGCCGGAACGGAGGTGACCAACCATCACATTGAAGAGCACATTGGCATCAGTAAGGACTACAATGTATTTGAACTACAAAAAGCCATTGCTGAGCGCGATGTACTCAAGGCCAACCGCATTGTGAAGTATTTTACTGCCAATGCAAGGAAGCACCCCATGCCGGTATTGATCGGATCTTTGTACAATTATTTCAGCAAGATTTACATGCTCCAGTTTTTGCGGAATGCCTCCGAAAAGGAGCAAATGAGTGCCCTGAAGCTTCATTCTCCTTTTTTCCTCAAGGAGTATCGTGTGGCCATCCGCAACTACAATCGAAACCATACCGAAAAAGCGTTAAATATCCTCAAAGAGTTTGACCTCAAATCAAAAGGCGTCGATTACAATGGCACCGGTAAACCCGAAGGCGAGCTTTTAAAGGAAATGGTTTGGCGCATTTTGCACTAAATTCCTTATCTTTACAGCACACACCCTGATTTCTCCCCCCAACCTGAATTTTTAGCTATCTGCATGCCATCCGCTTGCCTGTTTTGCAATTAACCAAAATAAAACTCTGTTTTTATGCTGCGAATGGTATTGTTATGTCTGGCCCTGACTTACGTGGGGCTACTGCCTGCCCAACTCATCATCACGCCTCAATTTGGAAGTGGGGACGATCCGGTAGAATTGGTACAGGAAAGTTGTTTTGGACCGGGAATTGAGATTATCGACTTTGATTTTGAAGGGGTACCTGATGCCATTGGTCTGTTTTCCGGTGGAGAGGAGATTGTAGGTATCGAAGAAGGCTTTATCATGACCACCGGTGCCGCTGATACTCGCTTCAATGGTTTTGGCGCTGATGGTCCTGTAACGGAAAGAGCAATGGTCGATAATATGAGTACCGCCCAATATCCGGGGCTGGAGCCTTACCTGAGTGACCAGGATACCCGTGATGTGGCCATTATCCGCTTTCGTTTTGTGCCCACCGGTAGCAATCTGCTTTTCCGCTACGTCTTCGCTTCGGATGAATATCCCGAATATGTGTGTAGTAACTTTAACGATGTCTTCGGCTTTTTCCTGACCGGGCCCAATGCCACCGATGGCAGCATTGTGACCACCAACATTGCCACCGTTCCGGGTACTGATTTACCTGTTTCCATCAATAGTATCAATGCCGGAGAAATCGGGACACAGCCCATTGTTGATCCGGTATATTGTGAGGGACCACTCGGTTCGCTGGATCACGCAGAGTTGTTCAATTACACCCAAAGCGGGATGGTATACAATGGATATACGGATATATTTGAAGCCACTGCTCAGGTCATTCCCTGCCAGGAATACGTCATGGAATTGGTGCTGGCCGATGTTGGTGATGCCTTCTGGGATTCAGGTATTTTCTTTGAGGCCAATAGCTTTTGCTCCTTTGAAACCGGCGTAATGGCCGATGTGGATGCTGAAAATCGAGTGTTGATTGAAGGTTGTGACCAAGAGCCGTTGAGCTTTTTATTTACGGGTTATGAGGCGGATGATTTCCCATTCAATTACCGGATCGAAGGAGAAGCAACTGCCGGAGTAGATTACTCGGCACCAAATAGTGGCCTTATTAATAATGCTCAGTTCGAACTGCCCCTGGAGGTATTTGCGGATCAGGAAACGGAAGGCACGGAATTGCTACACGTGATTTTCGAGGTGTCAGAATGTTTGGAAGATACGGTAACTTTTTATTTGGTTGATGCTTTGCAGATTGAGGGGCCAGATCAGATATCCTGCACCGAAGTGCCGATCGAGTTGTTGGTAGCTCCATCAGACGAGGAAATTGACTGGTTTTCGGCCTTGTCTCTGGAATGGGCAACCGGTGATACCACGGCTTCTATTTCCGTATCACCGGAAGAGACCACAACCTACACTTTGGGTTATAGCAATGCATTGAATAGTTGCTCCACTGACTACACGGTTGCGGTAGGGGATCCCATTGTTGAGATTGGCGGCCCGCTTTGTCATAATGAAGACGGTGTAGTGGTGAATGGTACCCTATATAACTTGAACAATCCAATGGGAATCGAAGTGTTTCCCGGCAATAATGGTTGTGATTCGGTGGTCATCATCAATTTTGAACCGGTGGCTTTTGCCAATTTGACACAAACGCTTTGCAGTGGCGAAAGTCTGGAAATCAACGGCGTTGTTTATGATGAAACGAATGATGAAGGCTTGGAGATTTTCTCTGGAGTAACGGCAGAAGGTTGTGATTCAGTCGTTTATGTCGATTTGAGCTTTCTGCCTTTGGATACTGTTTTCTTTGAAGGCCAGCTTTGTGCCGAAGAAAGTGTGGAGATCAACGGGACCATTTACAATATGGACAATCCCTCCGGAGAGGAATATGTGGAAGGTGGTTCTGATAACGGCTGTGACGCCATCTATCGGGTATTTTACGATTTTTATCCCGTCTCAGATTCTGATTTACTGGTGACCATCAATGAGGGAGAATCCTATTCCTACAATGGGGTGGATTACCAGACCGCAGGCATTTACGAAATTCATTTGACCAATCAGAATGGCTGTGATAGTTTGGTGAAATTGTCGATTGATATCGCCACCACTTCTGCCTTTGTGACCGATTCTATTTTGGTCGGAGACAATATCGAATACTGTCTTGATGTGAGTTTTTTGGGAGCATCGATTGCCATCGAAAATAGTTGCGAAAACTTCAATGGCGCGGCCACTTTTACCATTGACGAAAGTCAGGCCTGCATTGATTACACCGGATTAGCGCCAGGAGTCACCGATGCGTGTATTGTGGCCTGTGACGAATTTACCTGTGATACCACCTATTTTGAAATATCGGTTTTCGCCAATTTCCTGGATGCTGTAGACGATCTGGACTCTACAGTTTACGGCCAGGCGGTGGATATTGACGTGTTGGCGAATGACTGGACCAGTGCGACCACGATTACCGACCAGTATCTGGTTGAATTGCCTGATTTTGGTTCAGCAGAGATTGATGGTGATGGTAGCATTGGTTATTTCCCAGATGCCGGAGGATGTGATCAGGAGGTAACGTTTTCCTACGCGTTATGCAATGCCATCGGCTGTGATACGGCCACGGTGACCGTCCTGCTGAGAGATACCATCGATTTGTGCAATGGCGTTTGGCCTGGTGATGTGCGGCCCGATGGCATCGTTAATGTGGTTGACTTTTGGGCGATTGGTCTGGGATTTTACGAAACCGGACCGGTGCGTGCCAATGCCACCATTGAATGGGAACCGCAGCCTGCTTCCGATTGGAATCAGTACATCACCTTTATTGAACAAATTGACCTCAAACACGCTGACTGTAATGGCGACGGTATCGTGAATCCCGATGATTATGAAGCGATTGAACTGAATATGGGGCAAACCCACAATTTTACCGGTGATGAGGAGGCTTTCGCCAAAATTGTATTGCCATTTAGTTATCAGCTCAATGTCAAAGCCAATGGCCAGATTGAAATAGAAATATTGCTGGGCACTAGCGATCAACCCATTGAAAGAATTAGTGGGTTGGCCTTTACGGCAAATGTGAATCACAAATTGACAGATCTAAATTTTGATTTGGAAAATGGCTGGTTAAAAACCGCTAATCAGGAGCTGTATGTTCTCGAAAATCAGGATTTGGATTCAGGAAAAGCACTCTGGGCAATTTCCCGGGAAGCCAATGCGCCTGCCAGCGGCTGGGGCCGAATCGGGAGCCTGGAAATTGACGGGGAAGACCTAGAGGAGCAAACACTGATTTTAGATGACATCAGAGTATTGCTCAATGGAACGGAGATTTATCAGGTTGATCCGGTGGTGATTGAATTGGGGGCTATGACCACTTCCATGTCTCCCGATCTATCCGCGGAGCAGTGGACGCTTTATCCCAACCCAGTGGATAATCAGCTGTACATTCAAAAAAATGATTTCAGGGGAAGCTACCGGCTCAGTGTGTTGAATATGCAAGGCCAAACCTTGAAAAACAGGATGGTCAATCGGGTGGATTATCAACTGGATGTCAGTGATTTACAGCCCGGTGTATATTTTGTTCAATTGCAGTCGGGTAAGGAATGGGAAAGCCACAAAGTGGTGGTGAAATAAATGCATTGTCGGGCACAAAATTTGCCAAAGAACCAAAATAATTGGCCATTCATTTGCATTTATTAGCACTTTGCCTATATATTTGAATCGTTTTTAAAACAACCGTTATTTGACAAATTTCGTGGTCAAACTAAAGTATAAATCAAAAGCGCCGTTAGAAGCGTTGGTTTGTATTTTTGATTGACTCTGTATCACGGAATTTGTCAAAGAACAAAAACAAAGATGAAATGAATAATCATTTGGCAAAATTTTGGTGGTGGCACGGACATTCGGAACATCGAGTGAGGTGACACGCTATTATTTGCCCTAAGCATAAAAAATAAGAAGCGGCTTGTTGAATCACTCGACAAGCCGCTTTTTTTGTTCAGAAGCTACTTGAATTAAACCGAAATGATGAAAGAACAAACGATGACCAAATACCGACTCCAAACGCAGGTGAAGCGCCTGCTGGCGGATACGATGACGCCGGTGAGCCTTTTTCTGAAAGTTCGGGATCACTACCTGGACCCGGTGTTGCTGGAGAGCAATGACTTTCGAAGCCTGATCGATTGCCAGTCATTTATCGGGCTGGATGCCATCGCTACTTTTCAGGTGCAAAAGGGGCAGATTCTACAGTCCTTTCCCGATGGAAGTCAGGAACAGGACGTGGTGACCGGGATTGAAAGCGTGCCGGAGGCGTTGTTGAATTTTACCAGGAGTTTTGCGGTGGACTACGAAACCTCGTACGATGGATTCAACGGTCTGTTTGGTCATTCCGGCTTTGATGCAGTCCAGTATTTTGATACCCTGCATTTTGAGGAAGACAAACGCAAACTCGATATTCCAGATATTCGCTACACGCTTTATCGTTTTGTCATTTCGGTCAATCATTTCAAAGATGAGCTGTACATTTTGGAAAATATTCCGGAAGGGGAAAGCTCCCAAATGGACCGGCTGGAAATGCTAATGAACGGGCAGAAGTTTTCGACGCACCAATTTCGCCTCGATGGTGAAGAGACCAGCAACCTGACCGATGAAGGCTTTAAGGAACTGGTGCGGCTGGGTAAACACCACTGTCAGATCGGTGATGTTTTTCAGATTGTATTTGCCCGGCAGTTTGCCCAGCAATTTAAGGGCGACGATTTTAATGTTTATCGTGTATTGCGCTCCATCAATCCCTCTCCCTACCTCTTTTATTTTGACTACGGCAGTTACCGCATCTTTGGCTCCAGCCCGGAAACCCAAATGCGCATTCGCGGCAATATTGCCCGACTGAATCCCATCGCCGGTACCTATCGCCGTACGGGCAATCTGAAGGAAGATGCCCAAAAAGCCATTGAACTGACCCAGGATCCAAAGGAAAATGCCGAGCACATCATGTTGGTGGACTTGGCGCGTAATGACCTGGGCCGTCATGCTGAAAACATTAAAGTCAAGGAACTCAAGGACATTCAATATTTCAGCCATGTAATTCACCTTGTTTCCAAGGTAGAAGGGGAATTGCCTGAAGGCACCAATCCGATCCGCGTATTTGGAGATACCTTTCCGGCGGGAACGCTTTCCGGTGCACCGAAATATAAGGCCATCGAATTGATCAACAAATACGAAAACCAGAACCGAAGTTTCTATGGTGGCGCATTAGGATTCATCGACTTTAATGGCGATATGAATCAGGCCATCGTCATTCGCTCACTGCTGAGTAAGGACAATGTGCTCTATTCCCAGGCAGGTGCAGGCATCGTAGTTAGCAGCGATGAAGAAAGCGAATTGCAGGAAGTCAATAACAAATTAGGAGCCATCAAAAAAGCCTTGTTGGAGGCCGAAAAACTTTAAACAATGACCATGAAAGTGCTAGTTTTAGATAATTACGACTCATTTACCTTCAACCTGGTGCAGTACATCCAGGAGATTCTGGAGCAGAAGGTGGATGTCTTCCGCAACGATGCCATCTCACTGGATGCGGTGGATGCCTATCAGGCCATCATTTTATCGCCTGGTCCGGGGTTGCCGGAAGAGGCGGGCATCATGCCTGAGTTGATCAAAAGGTATGCCCCCACAAAAGCCATTCTCGGCGTCTGTTTGGGCCATCAGGCCATTGGCGAAGCATTTGGCGGAAGCCTGGAGAATTTGAAGAAAGTCTACCACGGCATTGAGACACCGGTACAGGTGACCGATCCGGCAGAGCCCATGTTTCAAGGGTTGCCTACAACACTACAGGTGGGCCGCTACCATTCCTGGGTAGTCAAAAGGGAAGACCTGCCCGATTGCTTTCGTGTGACGGCGGTTGATGACCAGGATGTGGTGATGGCCATGACCCACAAGCAGTACAATGTTAGAGGTGTGCAGTTTCACCCGGAGTCAATTATGACCGAGCACGGCCATGCTATGCTGCAAAACTTTTTTACTCATTGCGTAAGCGAAGTGACGATATGAAAGAGATACTGAATCAACTGTTTGATCACCATTTTCTGAGTCGGGAAGCTGCCCGGGATGTATTGCTGCGGATCTCCCGGGGCGAATTCAATCACATTCAGGTAGCAGCTTTTGTGGCGGTGTACAATATGCGCCCGATTACGATTCCCGAGCTACAAGGGTTTCGAGATGCCCTACTGGAGCTATGCGTACCTTTTGATGCCGACGGTCAGGATACCCTCGATATTGTGGGTACTGGTGGGGATAGTAAGAATACCTTTAATATTTCTACCTTATCGGCCGTGGTGGCGGCCGGAGCGGGCTATAAAGTGACCAAACACGGGAGTTATGGGGTGTCCTCCTCGGTAGGTTCAAGCGATGTGTTAATTGCCCTGGGGTATGAATTTACCAACGAACGTGACAAGCTATTGGCGCAGTTGGAGAGAGCTAATTTATGTTTTTTGCACGCACCCCTTTTTCATCCTGCCTTGAAGGAAGTGGTACCGGTGCGCAAACAACTGGGCATGAAAACCTTTTTTAACATGCTTGGTCCGTTGGTCAATCCCGTACAGCCGGCCTACCAGCTATTTGGTACCTTTAACCTTGAATTGTCCAGATTGTATCAGTATATTATGCAGACCACGGGCCGTCGATTTGCCGTTGTTTTTGGCATGGATGGCTATGATGAAATTTCGCTGACGGGCCCCTGCAAATTGCGCACGAATGAAAGTGAACGACTGATGCACCCGAAGGATTTTGGGATGGCCAGGCTCGAGGCCCAGGATCTTCATGGTGGAGATACCGCAGAAGAAGCCGCGGCAATTTTTACCGGAGTTTTGCACAATACGGGCACCCCTGCGCAGTTTAATGTAGTCGCCGCTAATGCCGGAACGGCGATTCACTGCATCAATCCCACCAAATCGCTGGAAGATTGTATTGCGGAAGCAAAGGAAAGTATAGAAAGTGGTAAGGCTTTGCAAACCTTTAAAAAATTGGTGAACTAATGGATATTTTAGAAAAGATTATTGCGCACAAACATAAAGAAGTAGCGGAAAAGAAAGCCCTTTATCCCAGAGCTTTATTGGAAAAGAGCATCTATTTCGCCACACCTACGGTCTCAATGACCAAGTATCTGCTGCGACCTGATAAATCGGGGATTATTGCCGAATTTAAACGTAAATCGCCCTCCAAGGGGGATATTAATCCCTATGCCTCGGTCGAAAAGGTGTCGATTGGATACATGCAAGCCGGGGCTTCGGCCTTATCGGTGCTGACGGATGAGTCCTTTTTTGGTGGTAAAAACCAGGATCTGATGGAGGCGCGGAAGTTTAACTTTTGCCCCATTCTCCGCAAGGATTTTACCGTGGATGAGTATCAGATTGTTGAAGCGCGCTCCATCGGGGCGGACTGTATTTTGCTGATTGCCGAGTGCCTGGAAAAACAACGCGTGCTGGAATTGGCCAGGACCGCAAAAGACCTTGGGCTGGAAGTCCTGCTGGAAATCCACAGTGCTGAACAGCTGGACAAATTGAATGACTATATTGACATCGTTGGCGTTAACAACCGGAATCTCAAAGACTTCACTGTAAGTATCGAATCCTCCTTGGAGTTGAGTGAAAAAATTCCGGAAGGAGTCCTCAAAATCTCCGAAAGCGGAATTGACGATCCCAATGCGGTGGTGCGGCTGCGCCAGGAGGGATATCAGGGGTTTTTGATTGGTGAATACTTCATGAAAAATGCCGATCCAGCCGCCGCTTGTCGCGAATTCATTCAAAGAATAGAACACATTACCCAAATCCTGGATAAAGCCATTGCGTAACTATGAAAGTAAAAGTTTGTGGAATGCGGGAGCCGGACAACATCAAGGAGTTGCTGAAGCTGCCCATCGATTTTATCGGATTTATTTTTTATCCCAAATCACCGCGCTACGTTGATGAAAAGAAGCTGCAACCGTGGTTGAACAAGAATATCGAGCTGTTTGGCGAAGTCAAGCGTGTTGGTGTTTTTGTAAATGCCGAAATTGAGTTTATCCTCAATCGCGTGCACGATTATCAGCTGGATTACGTGCAATTGCACGGCAATGAAAGCCCGGAATATTGTCGCGAAGTCAAGTCGTATTGGGAAATCAGTTCCATGCGCAAAGCCACGCTGATCAAGGCCTTTCACGTGAATGAAGACTTTGATTTTAATCGGGTATTGACCTACGAAACCCTCTGTGGTTACTACATTTTTGATACGCTCAGCTCGCAATATGGGGGCACCGGTCAGACCTTTGACTGGTCACTCCTGGAGAAGTATCGCGGGCTTACTCCTTTCTTATTAAGTGGAGGCATCGGTCCTGACGTGGTGGGGATGGTCAAAACCTTGCCTTATAAGCAGCTATCAGGAGTAGATGTAAACAGCAAGTTTGAAACGGAGCCTGGCAAAAAAGACATCAAGCAGCTGGCCGCTTTTGTAGAGGAGCTAAATGGCTAAAAAAAACGACAATCATGACACAAATTGCAGTTGATAAACGCGGCTACTACGGCGAATTTGGCGGCGCATTTATTCCGGAAATGCTGTATCCCAATGTCGAGGAACTGGAGCGTCAGTATCTGGAAATCATGCATGATCCGGCGTTCGAACGCGAATTCCGTAAATTATTAAAAGACTATGTAGGTCGCCCTTCACCGCTGTACCTGGCCGAACGACTTTCCGAACATTACAAGACCAATATTTACCTGAAAAGGGAAGACCTCAATCATACCGGTGCCCATAAAATCAATAATACGATAGGTCAAATTTTATTGGCCAAGCGGCTGGGCAAAAAGCGGATCATCGCCGAAACCGGCGCGGGACAACACGGCGTGGCTACGGCTACCGTTTGTGCCTTGATGGGCATTGAATGTATCGTTTATATGGGGGCCATTGATATCAAAAGGCAGGCACCTAATGTGGCTCGTATGAAAATGCTGGGTGCGGAAGTCCGCCCGGCCATGAGTGGCAGTCAAACCCTGAAAGATGCCACCAACGAAGCCATTCGCGACTGGATCAACAACCCGGAGGATACGCACTACATCATCGGTTCGGTAGTAGGACCACACCCGTATCCCGATATGGTGGCGCGGTTTCAATCTGTGATCAGCGAGGAAATGCTGTGGCAACTGGAAGAGCACACCGGCAAACGCAATCCGGATGTCATTATCGCCTGTGTAGGAGGTGGCAGCAATGCCGCTGGAGCGTATTATCACTACCTCAATGAGCCGGATGTTCGTCTGGTAGCGGTAGAAGCAGCAGGACACGGCATCGACTCCGGCGAATCGGCGGCGACCAGTGTGTTGGGCACCAAGGGCATCATACACGGCAGTCGAACATTATTGATGCAAACTGCTGACGGACAGATTGTTGAGCCGTATTCGATTTCTGCCGGACTGGACTATCCGGGTATTGGACCATTGCACGCCCACCTCATTGCTACGGGGCGAGCGGAGGCCGTCTCCATCACCGACGAAGAGGCCTTAAAAGCCGGATTTTTCCTATCTAAAATGGAAGGCATCATTCCCGCTCTGGAAACGGCTCATGCTTTTTCGGCATTGGATAAAATTGACTATAGCAAGGATGATGTCATCGTTGTCTGTTTGTCTGGTCGTGGCGACAAGGACCTGGAGACTTACATTCGTTTTTTGGACCAAAGCAAATCCGTTGACCATGAATAGATTATCGCAGTTATTTGCCGAAAGGCAGCAAGACTTACTCAATATATATTTCACCGCAGGTTACCCCAATCTGGATGATACGGAATCTTTGATTTTGGGACTGGAAAAGGCCGGCGTCGACCTCATCGAAGTGGGCATTCCGTATTCTGATCCCTTGGCGGATGGTCCAACGATTCAGGAAAGTGGCCAGGTGGCCCTCAAAAATGGCATGAATTTGAAGTTGCTTTTACAGCAAATTCGTTCCGCAAGGAAACGCACCAATATTCCATTGATTCTAATGGGGTATTTTAATCAGGTGATGCAGTACGGAGTGGAGTCGTTTGTAAATGACTGCGTGGAGGCAGGTGTCGATGGTGTCATTTTACCTGATTTGCCGCTTTACGAATACGAGCAGTTTTACCGGAAACTATTTGAAGAAGCCGGACTGCTCATCAGCTTTTTGATTACGCCGCAAACCAGTGAAGACCGCATTAAGAAAATCGACGAGCTGACGACCGGCTTTGTGTATATGGTTTCTAATTCCTCCATAACCGGAGCCAAAAGTGATATTTCCGAAAGGCAACTACAATACTTTAATCGCATCAGCGCCATGAAACTACATCACCCCCGATTGATTGGGTTTGGCATTTCCAGTCATGATACCTACACTACTGCTTGTCGGTATGCCAATGGGGCCATCATTGGCAGTGCGTTTATTAAAGCCATTGGTGAAGGCCAAAATCTGGAGCAAACCTGTATGGAATTTGTGCAAATGATTCGCGGAGAAGTCATCGCCAACTAAAATATCAAGACATGATCATTCAACTGGAAAACAACATTACGGCCGATCAGAAAGCTGTACTCAAGGATAAACTCAAAACGATTCAGTACAAGATCAGCGAGGTAAAAACCCAATTTGGGCATTACCTGATCGGCATTGGCAAACACGAATTTGATATACGAGCCATTGGCACTTTGCCCGGCATTCGCGATATCCACCGGGTGAGCGACGCGTTTAAACTGGTGTCCAAAAGGTGGAAGGTAGAAGATACACAAATTGATCTGGGAGATGGTATTCAGGTCGGCACTGGTAACTTTACGGTGATGGCCGGTCCTTGCTCCATTGAGTCGGAAGACCAGATTGAAAGTACCATCAATCACCTGAAGGAGAATGGCATCAGAATCATGCGGGGCGGAGTCTATAAGCCGCGTAGTTCGCCTTATTCTTTCCGTGGACTGGGCATCGATGGCCTGAAATTTTGGCATCAAAAAGCCAAAGAAGCCGGTATCAAGATTATCACCGAAGTGATGATGACCGAGCAGATTGACGATATGGTCGACTACGTCGACATCTTTCAGGTGGGTGCCCGTAACTCGCAGAATTTCAACTTATTGGATGCGCTTGGTAAAGTGGATAAACCGGTCTTGCTGAAGCGTGGTATTTCGGGAACGTTAGAGGAATTATTACAGGCTGCGGAGTACATTTTCTCAAATGGTAATGAAAAAATCATGCTGTGTGAGCGAGGCGTACGTTCTTTTGAGACGGCTTATCGGAATATGTTTGACATCAATGGCATTGCCTTGCTCAAGGACAAAACCCACCTACCGGTCATTGCCGATCCGAGCCACGGGATTGGATTACGTCGCTACGTCGATAAAGTCGCCCTGGCTAGCGTAATGGCCGGAGCAGATGGTGTGATCATGGAAGTGCACGAACGCCCGGAGAAAGCCTTTTCGGATGGTCAGCAAACGCTGAGTTTTCCCGAGGCTACTCGCTTGTACCGGCGTCTCAACCAAAGCTATCGCCTGCGCGAGGGTTTTGAGATGGACCTAGTCCAGGGCTTGTTCTAAATCTGCGATAATATCCCGTACGTCTTCGATGCCCACGGAAATGCGCACCAGGCCATCTGTGATGTCATAAGACTCTCGTACTTCTTTGGGTACACTGATGTGTGACATGGATGCCGGGTGCATAATCAGGGTGTCTACATCTCCGAGGGTAGGGGCCAGGGTGCAGAATTTCAGTTTATTGATAAAAGCCTTGCCACTCTCCAGGCCGCCCATCATTTCAAAGCTTAGCATGCCCCCGTGTAATCGCATTTGCCGATTGGCCAATTCGTGATCGGGGTGGGAGGGCAGTCCGGTATAATTGACCCTCTCCACCTTAGGATGTTTTTGCAAAAACTCCGCAATCTGCTGGGCATTGGAGCTGTGTCGTTCCATGCGTAGCGCCAGCGTTTTGATCCCATTGTTGATCAACCAGGCATCCCAGGCATTGCAGTTGGTGCCCACCAGCTTCATACTCGGAAAGACCTTTTCCTGCATCAGTTCCACATCCGTACCGATGACGATGCCCGCCACCGAATTGCCGTGTCCATTGAGGTACTTAGTGGTAGAATGCACGATAAAATCCACGCCAAAGGCAAATGGCTGCTGGATATAAGGACTGCAAAAGGTATTATCCACGGTACAAAAGGCATTGTATCGGTGCGCCAAATCTGCAATCATCTGCATATCCAGGCAAGCCAGTGTAGGATTGGCCGGCGTTTCAAAATACACCATGCGAATGGCAGGATCAGCCTTCAATGCTGACTCCAGTGCCTCCGGATCTTTCAAATCCCCAATGACGATCTCGATATCAAACCGTGTAAGAAGATCCTTGAAAAGCGCCGAAGTACCGCCGTAAATATTCCCCTGCGTCAGGATCTTATCCCCTGCCTTCAACACCCCCAGCACCAGCGTAGAAATCGCCGACATGCCGGAACTCACCAGGATGCCTTTGGCAGAAACATTGAGTCCGTGCGTTTCCAGCGCCGTAATCTTCTCCGCTACCGAGTCAATCGTCGGATTGCCAAAACGCCCGTAGATGTGGCCTTCTTCCTTACCTTGAAAAATGGCCATGCCCTGCTCCAGGGTCTCAAAAGTAAAGGAAGAGGTAGCGTAAATAGGCAATTGCTGCGGTTTGGTGGTCCGCTTTTCGGGCGCGTCGTGCACGCAGAGGGAATTGAGGTGTGGCATGGGTGAATGGATTTTTTAATTTTGAAAATGAAGGGTAAAGGTATTAAAAGCGGCCTGTTAAACCTACCTCTGCTGGATGATGCGTTGAAATTTTATGGGCGCCCGGGCGCTACGTTACACATCTCGCTATTCGCTCGGCCCTGCGGGCTCCCCTCCTGCGTCGTGGCCTGTTTCACATCGCTAGCGCAAGGCATCGTTCTGTGATAAACCTAATTCTGCTGGATCATGCGCTGAAAGAGGACGATGATATTGACCTGGAAGTATTGAGAAATTACGTTTCAATCCTAATTCTGCTGGATCATGCGCTGAAAGCAAGAAAAAAGGCTGGGTGTAAAAAAAAGTATTGTACGTTTCAATCCTAATTCTGCTGGATCATGCGCTGAAAGAGAATTGGGGCTTTTCAGTCAAACCATAAATAATGAGGTTTCAATCCTAATTTTGCTGGATCATGCGCTGAAAGAACGGGCCTATATTTTGGCGGACAATAAGATCGCATGTTTCAATCCTAATTTTGCTGGATCATGCGCTGAAAGCTTTTGTGGGGTATGAATGGAATGGCTTACTTTCTAGTTTCAATCCTAATTTTGCTGGATCATGCGCTGAAAGCATGGAGGCCATGCTGGATATGATGCGCAATTTTGAGTTTCAATCCTAATTTTGCTGGATCATGCGCTGAAAGCCTGACGGACAAGGCTACGCTGCACGGGTGTACAACGTTTCAATCCTAATTTTGCTGGATCATGCGCTGAAAGAGTTCCATGAGCAATACTACACATTGAAACAGTTCCGTTTCAATCCTAATTTTGCTGGATCATGCGCTGAAAGACCCTTCGCAGTCAACACCCTTGAAACACCACAAGGGTTTCAATCCTAATTTTGCTGGATCATGCGCTGAAAGATCGTAGGGAGGTGGTGGTGTTTGATCATTTCGATGAGTTTCAATCCTAATTTTGCTGGATCATGCGCTGAAAGCTCTTTGACATAAGAAATAAATTTAGTTGATTGAAAAGTTTCAATCCTAATTTTGCTGGATCATGCGCTGAAAGCCCACACTACACCCGCCTATATAACCCCAAATTATAGTTTCAATCCTAATTTTGCTGGATCATGCGCTGAAAGTTGGTTTGTCGATGTGTGCAAATTATTCTGAAAAAAGTTTCAATCCTAATTTTGCTGGATCATGCGCTGAAAGCTGCTGGATCGGGCGGTGACACGACTAATATCTAGTTTCAATCCTAATTTTGCTGGATCATGCGCTGAAAGCCCAACGCTCGTACTCGGCACCCTCAACAACTTTCTGTTTCAATCCTAATTCTGCTGGATCATGCGCTAAAAGTGCCTAAGAGCGCAAAGGAAATATTCGAAGACAAGAGTTTCAATCCTAATTCTGCTGGATCATGCGCTAAAAGTTTAATTACGGCGATAGCACCGAATTACTGACCTGGTTTCAATCCTAATTCTGCTGGATCATGCGCTAAAAGACTGATTCTCGAATGGGATGATTTTAAGGATATTGGTTTCAATCCTAATTCTGCTGGATCATGCGCTAAAAGTCCGCCAAATATGGGGCGAAGCGATGGCGATGTAGTTTCAATCCTAATTCTGCTGGATCATGCGCTAAAAGTGTTGGATGCTGACGATATAAGCGATGCCGCAACCACGTTTCAATCCTAATTCTGCTGGATCATGCGCTAAAAGTGGTTGCGGTTCTCACGTTCGTTTGATTGATAGTTATGTTTCAATCCTAATTCTGCTGGATCATGCGCTGAAAGCCAGATACCCCAATACAGCCAAAGGCGCACCATGGGGTTTCAATCCTAATTTTGCTGGATCATGCGCTGAAAGTATTCTTTGCTCAAAGTCGCGCAACGCACCCTTTTTGTTTCAATCCTAATTTTGCTGGATCATGCGCTGAAAGATTATGTAAAGGTTAAATGTGTAATCATACAATGATTGTTTCAATCCTAATTTTGCTGGATCATGCGCTGAAAGTATTCTTTGCTCAAAGTCGCGCAACGCACCCTTTTTGTTTCAATCCTAATTTTGCTGGATCATGCGCTGAAAGATTATGTAAAGGTTAAATGTGTAATCATACAATGATTGTTTCAATCCTAATTTTGCTGGATCATGCGCTGAAAGGGGCCAGTACTTCCTGGAGGCAGCCAATAGATCTCAAGTTTCAATCCTAATTTTGCTGGATCATGCGCTGAAAGTTGATGAACAATGACCAAATACACCTACCAAGGCGAGTTTCAATCCTAATTTTGCTGGATCATGCGCTGAAAGTGGGATAGTAGGGAATAATTGTGTTCCTACGCTTGAGTTTCAATCCTAATTTTGCTGGATCATGCGCTGAAAGCTGCTCTTCGGATCATCGAAGGACACACGGAAGTCCTGTTTCAATCCTAATTTTGCTGGATCATGCGCTGAAAGATCTCAGGTTTCCATTATGGTGGCCGGTCATTATGACGTTTCAATCCTAATTTTGCTGGATCATGCGCTGAAAGAGGCTGAATTGCCTCAAACATTTTGGGGTGCATTTTGTTTCAATCCTAATTTTGCTGGATCATGCGCTGAAAGATTCGAATCCGCACAATCTACTGTTCTACCCGCTGAGTTTCAATCCTAATTTTGCTGGATCATGCGCTGAAAGTTGGCCGGACCTTATTTTTCATTTCCTCTAATCTGGGTTTCAATCCTAATTCTGCTGGATCATGCGCTGAAAGGAAAGCTCCCGTTGCGCCACCTGGTTCCTCAACTAAGTTTCAATCCTAATTCTGCTGGATCATGCGCTGAAAGCGATCAGCTTCTCTCCGGAGGCGTCGTGAATTTTTCGTTTCAATCCTAATTCTGCTGGATCATGCGCTGAAAGTTCAACTGGAAAGCACCTGGCAGTTTAGACCGGCAGGTTTCAATCCTAATTCTGCTGGATCATGCGCTGAAAGCTTTTTCAAGCAACGACGTAGGAAAGATCACAGCGATGTTTCAATCCTAATTCTGCTGGATCATGCGCTGAAAGAAGTATAGAGGACTCACCGATTTAATGGGTTGCAATTGTTTCAATCCTAATTCTGCTGGATCATGCGCTGAAAGACCGAAAGGCCAAGAGTGAAGGCACGAGTTATGCCAGTTTCAATCCTAATTCTGCTGGATCATGCGCTGAAAGCTTTAGATTCGATATTGCCAGACAACACCGAAGACAGGTTTCAATCCTAATTCTGCTGGATCATGCGCTGAAAGTTTAGATTCGATATTGCCAGACAACACCGAAGACAGGTTTCAATCCTAATTCTGCTGGATCATGCGCTGAAAGATGTTGGTCAAGTTAGTATCAGAGATTTTTATTATGCGTTTCAATCCTAATTCTGCTGGATCATGCGCTGAAAGATGGTGGTGATGCGGCATTAAGTCAATTAGTAACTACGTTTCAATCCTAATTCTGCTGGATCATGCGCTGAAAGACGCTAAATCCTGATACTTATTTCTACTCAATTCTTGTTTCAATCCTAATTCTGCTGGATCATGCGCTGAAAGATATGAACCTTACTGGCGGCACGGTGTACGGCTTCGGTTTCAATCCTAATTCTGCTGGATCATGCGCTGAAAGACCCAAAATTGTAATTGGTGGTCAGGTCACCACCCCCGTTTCAATCCTAATTCTGCTGGATCATGCGCTGAAAGTGCCTACGATATGACGTGCGATAACCCGTATATAGGTTTCAATCCTAATTCTGCTGGATCATGCGCTGAAAGAGTGCCTACGATATGACGTGCGATAACCCGTATATAGGTTTCAATCCTAATTCTGCTGGATCATGCGCTGAAAGAGTAAGAAGACTTTGGCTTCGACATCAACACGGAATGTTTCAATCCTAATTCTGCTGGATCATGCGCTGAAAGCCTATCGTCCTTACCCTGCCAAGCAAAAGTCTGTTGGTTTCAATCCTAATTCTGCTGGATCATGCGCTGAAAGTATGGATAAGGCGCTGAAGGTTGCCGGGAATATGGAGTTTCAATCCTAATTCTGCTGGATCATGCGCTGAAAGCAGTTCCTTTTACTTTGTGGTACTTACTCCATTCGCGTTTCAATCCTAATTCTGCTGGATCATGCGCTGAAAGTTCTTACGGTATCGGCTTGCCCCTGCAATGATATTCGTTTCAATCCTAATTCTGCTGGATCATGCGCTGAAAGCGTAACAGATAACCTCGAGGCTGTCACTGCCCGGCTGTTTCAATCCTAATTCTGCTGGATCATGCGCTGAAAGCGGAAACACTGAAGACCGACCAAGCACTGAAGGCGCGTTTCAATCCTAATTCTGCTGGATCATGCGCTGAAAGTATAAGTACCATTATCTAATTCCGTGCCGAAAGGTCATGTTTCAATCCTAATTCTGCTGGATCATGCGCTGAAAGGGTCAAACCATTGAAGATTACCCGCATCGGTGTAATGTTTCAATCCTAATTCTGCTGGATCATGCGCTGAAAGGGCGGGAAAGCTGAAGTTCGGCACAGACTCGACGGTGTTTCAATCCTAATTCTGCTGGATCATGCGCTGAAAGTCATCCTATGTCTTATTGCCTTTGTGGCTACATTACGTTTCAATCCTAATTCTGCTGGATCATGCGCTGAAAGGCACCCCTCTCAGATGGGCCTGGCAACTGAGGGCGGGTTTCAATCCTAATTCTGCTGGATCATGCGCTGAAAGTTGCAACCTTGTTGTTATATCCATTATGATATGTCTGTTTCAATCCTAATTCTGCTGGATCATGCGCTGAAAGATTATCTTTTTATCCAAAAAAAATGCATCTACCCAAGTTTCAATCCTAATTCTGCTGGATCATGCGCTGAAAGTTGATTTGATGACTACGTCCCTACTTAACAGGTTTAGTTTCAATCCTAATTCTGCTGGATCATGCGCTGAAAGCTTTGAAGCTTCAGCGAATGAAGGGCGAACTTGTCCGTTTCAATCCTAATTCTGCTGGATCATGCGCTGAAAGACACTATTTTTGAGTCTGGAACAGAGAGTGATTTCCGTTTCAATCCTAATTCTGCTGGATCATGCGCTGAAAGACGATCCAATGAAAATAACCTGCAACGAATGTGTTTAGTTTCAATCCTAATTCTGCTGGATCATGCGCTGAAAGAACGACGGTGTTCCACGATCCTCGGTCCTCAAGGAAGGTTTCAATCCTAATTCTGCTGGATCATGCGCTGAAAGGTCCTAATTCTACGATCTAGTGCTCTCTCTAACCGCTGTTTCAATCCTAATTCTGCTGGATCATGCGCTGAAAGCGGACACCTGACAAAATTGTTCTAGACCCCATCGAGGTTTCAATCCTAATTCTGCTGGATCATGCGCTGAAAGTATCAACCAATGAACCATATTATTCATTGCCTCAGTGTTTCAATCCTAATTCTGCTGGATCATGCGCTGAAAGCCTTTGTAAAACTCATGGTGTCGCTTTTTATATGGTGTTTCAATCCTAATTCTGCTGGATCATGCGCTGAAAGCTGGCTAAAGTGCTTTTGCCAACTCCAAGGTTGCCGGTTTCAATCCTAATTCTGCTGGATCATGCGCTGAAAGAATGCCGCCCTGGTTGGTGTGCACCCAGGGTAGGCAGTTTCAATCCTAATTCTGCTGGATCATGCGCTGAAAGTCTGGGGCCATGTGGATCGCAGCTGCAATGGTGTTAGTTTCAATCCTAATTCTGCTGGATCATGCGCTGAAAGTGCGTGAAACGATCAGGCACATGGTCCCGGGTGACCGTTTCAATCCTAATTCTGCTGGATCATGCGCTGAAAGCAATACAATTAAAGAGTTGAGCCTCGAGGTGAAGAAGTT
The DNA here is from genome assembly GCA_965229635.1 of Saprospiraceae bacterium. GTDB lineage: Bacteria > Bacteroidota > Bacteroidia > Chitinophagales > Saprospiraceae > BQJU01. The sequence goes on along the minus strand of OZ245894.1, from coordinate 5,045,075 downwards.
TCAATCCTAATTCTGCTGGATCATGCGCTGAAAGCCCACCACTTTTGGCGCAGGCCGTCTTCTATCTTGGGTTTCAATCCTAATTCTGCTGGATCATGCGCTGAAAGCCTACATATGACACAATTCAAATACGATCTACAGTAGTTTCAATCCTAATTCTGCTGGATCATGCGCTGAAAGGGTGCGCCAGGCCATAGCCCAGGCCAATGGGAATCAGGTTTCAATCCTAATTCTGCTGGATCATGCGCTGAAAGTTGGCTGGCCGGTATTGTACAGCCGCATGAAGGCATGTTTCAATCCTAATTCTGCTGGATCATGCGCTGAAAGTCGCTGAGGGATAATCGGCACCACAGCGTTGCCGAGTTTCAATCCTAATTCTGCTGGATCATGCGCTGAAAGTTGATTTTTAGTTGTTTATTGCTGAATCTGCAATTTGTTTCAATCCTAATTCTGCTGGATCATGCGCTGAAAGCCGTCTTTTCCTCTATGCGCTTCAATATCAACTGTTTATCATTGTTTTGCATCTTTTCTTTCTTTTCATAATACCTTTATTTCAAAGAACTTTTTACTAAAATGGGCTTCCTTTTCGGAAGTTTAAATTATTGTTTGTCAGTATGTTATATTGTGTTTTTCCAGTTTCCAAAATAAATTTACACCCGGAAAACACCGTCATTTTATGCAAATATTCCGATAGGTACAATTTACACAACGTTTTTTATATTTCGTAGCTTTTGGATACAAATTTCTGGTAATGATCTCATTGATTTGTTGGGCTGCTTTCTTCACCTTTCTGATATGCGCTTCCTCCACATCTATTTTGACCAGCTTATTTTGACTTCGGGTGTATACCAAATAAGCCTGATTGACCTCCCGGCCATAATTTTCCCGGATCAGCCAGGCATAACAGTACAATTGGGTTTGGTAGGTTTCATACACCTTGCCCTCGTAGCGGGCAAATTTATAATCCAGCGGAGCCATGGTGCCGTCCTTCAGCCACAATACTTCATCAACCTCGCCACGCAATAGATCATTGGTCAAATACTGATTTAGCTTTTTATCGGTCACCCCAATGCGCTTGCGCAAATAGTCGACATTCTGACGGGCGCGCTCCAGGTGCAATTCCCGGCCGCGCATCACCTTGTGGTACTTCTCCTCGAATTGCGGAATCATCAGCACATACTCGTAATAGGTATAACGGGCGCAGTATAAAAACTCAATGATCTGTGAAGGTGTGATGCTTAACATATCAGAAAAATAAGGCCTGTACCTTGTCGCTGACCAGTTTTTTGTCCAGCGCCTGCCCCAGGCACGTGGTTTGGCGCAGTTCAGCCTGTGACATTGGGAAAATGTATACCTTATCGGTCTGCACATTGATCTCCTGCTCAATTTGCAATTCGAGCACGTCCTTTTCCTGAGCATTCAGCGTACCCAGAAAAACCGAGTACTGCACCCGGTACAGACCAGCCTGTTTGCAATATTTGGCTACCTTGGTTCTGGCGCGGTCATTCTCTATATCGTAAAGTACCCAGGCAATCATAGTGAAGTCATTTTTTTAATAATCCTTATTCTTCTGTGGTGGTGATCAACTCATTAGCCATTTGGTGCGCTTCAAACTGAATGATGTTGGCCCGGCTCTGGTTGCGGCCCCGGTAGCGGATGCGTTCCTCTTCCATGTGCTGATTCAGGCGTTCAATTAAAACCACTTTTCCCTCCTTATTTAATCGGCAGCCATTGGCCAGTTCATCCACGTGATCCTGCCGGACTTTCTTTCCCGAAAAAAGGCGAAACACCGGTTCTTCGGCAAAAATTCGGTAGGGTTCAATAAAGTCATAAACCAGGCTTTTGTAGTTGTAACCATCGCGGTGCAAAAATCCCAGGTAAGGGTCTAATCCCGCCAGGATCAAGGCCTTTTCCACCCGTCCGTACAGCATTCCGTTAGCATAATTGAGAAAAGCATTAAAGGCGTCTTCGGCTGGCCGGAAGCTGCGGCCGTTGAATTGGTACTGTCGGGGTAGGACTGCACTCAGCACCTCAAAATACAACCGGCCTACCGTGCCTTCCAAACCACGAATGTGTTCGGCTACCTCGTCCAAATGGGGCGCTTCCAACTCGGCCAGTCGCTCGCGGATGCGCATCATGCGGTCCACCCTTTCAGTGAGATAATCAGCCTGTTGTGGTCGGTGGCTGGACAGCCGTTTGACAAAGTCGATCTGGTTGTCGAGTTTGGCGCCAAGCCATTGTTGGGTATAAGCCAGCGCGGCCGGACCGGTAGCCGCCTTTAGCTGCTCTTTGCGGATCAGGGTGGTACTGCCGAGTTTGCTATGCCACACGCGACTGTACGGATGTCCAAAACCGTCCAGAAAAACGATATCAATGTTGTGTTGCATAGCCAATTGTACCGCATTGGCCGATAGGGCAATCCCGTCATTGACCCAGATGCTTTTCACCTTATGAGCGGCCAAATGCGTTTTCTGCACTTCCCCATCTACGCGCTTGCGAATTTCAAACATCTGGTCCTTGATGTGCAGATAAGTGCCGTAGCTGTCGAGGTGTATTTGCATAATACTCAGAAAGTCTTGACTTCCCGGATAGTGCCGTAACCCCGGGAAACAGATTTACCCAGACCGATTAAGTCCGGGAGTTGCACATTGCAATCAAAATAGCCTTTAAACATCATCATCGGTTGATTTTTGAACTGGGCTCTGACGGCCTCCAGGGCCAGTTGTCCAATATGGATTTGCTCCTCCTCCCAATGGTCCACTCCTTTAAAGAGGGCCAGGATATGCCCGGTCAGTACCCGACAAAGGTGTTCTCGTTGTTGACCTTCCGATTGCTGCCGGAAGCGCTGATAATTGTCCTGATTCAAGGCAAACCACGGATTCTCAAATCGGTACCGGTGGGTGACTGCATCTACTCCAATCCGCATTTCCCGGCTTTTAACCTCCTTGCTGTGCACCGGCAGAGTAAGCCCGTCGATATCGATAGTTTGCACTTCCAGAAAATGCTTGATCAATAGCGGGGCCCCTTGTCCCACACCCACCAGCATCGGCTGTCTGTTGACCACCTTATACTGAATCAGCGGATAGCGGTAAATCGGTTTACCATCCAGCTCGTGGTTGTGCCAAAGGTCGGACTGCCGCCCAAACAGGTGACTAAAATATCCGCGCAATTTGTGTCCGTCACGAGCCGATAGGCGTAGGTCCGGGAAGGTGATGGTGGTTTGGTGCATGGGTATTTAAAAATGTCTTATACTGGAATCACGCTTATCTAATTCAAAACCAACTTCAAAAGAATACTTACATCCCAGGAATTGGTAATAGCCTTCTTTGTGGTATGGAAATTTGCTTTTTAAAGCGTATAGCTTTTTTGTTCGGATTGAAAGTTCATGCTTTGCCATCGCAATGGGATCAAACTCTTTTAGTTTTAACTTTTCATAAAATTTATAAGGAATAACTGACTCGGAATCCAAGCCTTCTCTGGTGTAAACTTCTCCAAATTCAATATTGTCTTTAACAAAGTGATGTTTTCTTTGAATTTCGTAGTGTTTGTCCAATCCTTCTAAAAAACTTGGATGTTGTTTAACGTTGTAATGCTCGTATACGGCATCTACCATTTTGATTAATTCATTTTCTGTTAGCCGTTGACCATTTCTTGCCCTTAATTCCTCAAAAGTGTTTGCTAAAATGTTGTCGACTTCAGTATAGATTACTTCTCTAGTTACGTCCTGTTCTTTGAAAATGACGACTTTTGTATCACTTTTTTCTCGTTTACGATTGACTCTTCCTGCTCGTTGTATAATCGCATCCATTGGAGCATTCTCAGAAAATAGAATATCGAAATCAATATCGAGGGAAACCTCAACTACTTGTGTTGCAATAAGTAAAAATGAGTTGGCAGTCTTTTCATATTCCAATATTTCTTGCTCTTTTTTTAATCTGTGTTTTTGGATGAATCTGGAATGATAGCAAATAGTCTTTTTGGCAATTCCGTCATACTTCTGAAAAAGTCGTATTGCTTCATCAACGGTATTGACAACAATAAGAACTTTATTTCCCGCTTTAAGCGTTTGAGTAATTTCATCTTCTAAATAATCGATCAAGCAATCACGTACTTCAAAGACATTTCTTGCCTGATCCAAAAGTTCTTGGTCACGAATGGTTTCTTTTTCTGTGATATTAAGCGTTTCCTTTAAGAGATCCTGCAATTTTTGGGGCATTGTTGCAGTCATTATGAAGAACTTGACTCCAAAGAACTTATTCAAGTATTTAATAGTAGAAATAATTAGCCCCAACGTGTAAGGTGCATATAAATGAATCTCATCAATAATTATCCTTGCATTTAACATATGGAAAGTTTTTACTTCCCAATACCCCAGATTAAAACCCTGTGTGAGTACTTGATCAACAGTACATACGTTGACGTTTTTAAAGAACGTTTTATCGACCAGGTAACTACCTTTATTAAAATTATCATCCAATTCCTTTCTATAGAAGAAGGCTGATGAATGTACAACGGCAGTCTTTTCATCTCCGAAATACCCTTTTAGTCTAGCATAAATGGCATTGGAAGTAACACGAGTTGGTAAGAGATAAATGATTTTTTCATCAGGTGCTTTTTGTGATGCCCACAAAAGGGAGGCTTCTGTCTTGCCGCTTCCGGTAGGTGCTATAGCAAGAACGTGACTATTTTGAGCCAGGCATTTCTGCTGGAAGTCTTTCCATTGAAAGTTCTTTGCGATCTCTAGTTTGTTTTCAGACAATAGTTTTTCAACAGTTTTCTTCCTTAGAAGGCTTTCACTAAAATCTTCCATTCTTGCTGCTAAATTAGAGTGACTTGATGCACTCCAATCAGCAGTATTTAAGATTGCCTTGTAAAATATGTAATGAATACGACTTTGAGGATTAAACTGCTCTCCAGCCTCATCCAAAAACCTTCTGAAAAGAAGATAAAATGGTTGAAGTGGGCGAGGGGTTGAAAATTCGGAGACTATTTGTAGGGGAAAATGGAGCCTGACCAAGTTTGCTTTTTCATTCAAAAAAGTGCGTAAGGTTGCTAAATCGGATGAATCAACTCTTAGTGTCCGGCTTCTTTCACGATCAAAGATTTTGTCTGCAACCAGTGGCTTATGATGGCTGAAGACAGCGAGTAATGGCAGAGGGTTGTCCTTGAATCTTTGTTGATCAGAAAATAACAAGAATAGACCTGATAAAAACTCGTGTCGAATATAATCATCCCAATGGTTGACTTTTCCTTGGTTTTTCTCTTGAAAATTTAGTGCAATCTTTCCTGTATCATGAAAAAGTACAGATAGAAAGGAGAGATTCCAGAACGCTTCATCTACGGGCAATATATCGATATATTGGTTTTTGAGAATACTCCATCGTCGAACGATTTCGACAGTATGTTCGATCAGCGTTTCACCCGATGATTTTGCGAGAATGTGATTTAGCAATTTTTCAGAATTAAAGGTTGATTAATGGTATAAAATATCCATTGTAGCTAAGTCCTTCCTTACGAATGTTCAATTCCATCGGTGTTGAAATAACCGATAGGATTTTACGTTTTGATACGCTTCTCATTCCATAATCACTATCATATTCAAACTTCACAGGAATATCCAGGGCAGTTGGTTCAGAAGTTGTATAAATTGAAAATATAGGATCTTCTAGAGCCTTTTCAAGTACTTCGGTAATTACATCACCTTCCACATAACAGTTTCCAAGATTGTTGCTTTGAATAGTATCATCCAAATAATCTACTCGAAAAACTTTTGCCAACGAATCGCTGCTTCCCATGGTTAAGGCAAATTTTGGATCAAGAAAAGCATTTCCAATTTGCATGACTTTTTCTGGGTTCTTGCATCCAAAGGCACAGAAATAATGATTTTTAAAAAGGATTTCACGAAGAATGATACTACCATTCTTGAAATCATTGTATTTCCATAAGTCCTTTGCCAAACCACCCGTTTTTCCATAGACTCCTAACTGAAAATCCTCAGAGTAGAAAAAGTCTTGGGCTTGTTTGGGGCTAAGCCCCATGGCAGCTCCCGCCAAGCCAATAAGAGTGGTTGGCGGGGGTAAAGTCAGCGTTTTGTGGAAGTTTTGAAATTCAGCATTTCTGAAGGTGGCCGTTTGTGATTTTACTTCTACTATACAATACTTCATGAGTAATAGGCTTTAACCCAACTTTCTATTTGCTCAAACCCAGTATTCAAATCTGCTATATCATCTGTAGTTCGCAGCGTAGATTTTTGGCTGGCAAAAACGTGATCTTCAATAAATTTCCCATAATCAGATACAACGGATCTTAGCTCCTCAACTAAAACTTCACCATTTTTATTGATATTCACAGACTCCAGGAAAATGGGATTCTTGACCTTCATAAAGGCAGCCGCAATGAATTTTGGTGATATATCGGCAAGGAACCGGGACTGTCTGCCGGAGCTCCAAAGTGTTCGCAACGCATCAATAAAATCCAGGACTCTTTGCTTTTTCTCTTCATTTGAACTCAGGTAATCTTCCGCATCATAAGCCTTTTTTATGATCCGCCCATTGCCAATTCTGTCCAGCTCAATCAAAATAGTTCCTCTGTAAATTCCGGAATGCACCTCAGTCTCATAAATATTCGGCTCCCCCCCTTTTTCTTTACCCATGAAATTAGTCCCGTAATCCAAGTCTCCTTTATACGTATTCAGAGCTAAAAGTGATTCTACCCTGATGGGGGAGGTTCTTTGGCTTCCGGCATTTGCATTCATGTAGCCAAATAAATCATCATCGTAATATTTTTGAGGGTCACCTTCTGTTGCTGGTGGATTCTTCCCTTCACCAGGAGTGACTTGAGAAATCGGTTTGCCCATTTCTTCGAGACGATTTCTAAGCGCTCTTCGGATTGCCTGCGAGGAAACATAAGGTAGTTCCTGGCCGTTGTCGAGGGTAACTTTCTTGATTGGGTTGATGTTATCTACATCTTTGTCCGCCCCATTAAGACTGGCAAATGATACCTTTGACAGGTAGGTAATGGTAATACTGTTATTTTTCATTGTTGTCATTTTTTTTGATTGGTCTGATAGTATGATTAATTTGATTCAGTGCGCCAATGACGGCAAATTGTTTGATCAGTACGAAATTTTCGGAATCTAACATTTCTTTAAAAAGTTCCGCACTTACAATGATTTGGTACTTGTTTTGCAGGCGAATAATTGCCTGGTTAAACTGATCAACCGTACGGGATTTTTGCAAATCAATTAGATACCTTCTTCCACTCTTGGCATTTGCTTTTTTATCTGAGCCACTCTCATGATTAAGGATGGCCATGCCAATGGAAGTACCAAGATTGAAAGCTTTCTCTTGAATTTCCTTTGTCATTTTTTTATTAATTATTGGTTCATATAACTTTGTGAAAAGCGTTAGTTGCTTGAAGTTTTTTATTCCAATACTATCTCCTTTTAAGAGATATGTGAAGCATTGATGATAAAGTAGTTCAATCTCTTGAAGTACGGATTTGCCGTTAAGAATTTTTCCTATAACTTGATTTCTAAGTCTTCGTTCTAATTGGTAACTATTCCCGGAATTGCGGTCGGAATTCTTTAGAAACTTCAAGCTTTGAAGAATCTGTCCAAACTCGACACCTTGTCTTTCAAAGTGAATAATGAGACTAAGGATAAACTTGAATTTGTTGAAATATTCAAATGAGTTGGGACGTAACGTTCCTGAAAACTTATCGGCTTTAAAACTTATCATCGAAATGGGGACTTTTTGAAATCCTAAATCAAAGAAACTTGAAATATCATTTGCAGATGAAATACCTTTTTCAAAAAGGATCTTTCGGTACAAGGAGTAAATCAACAGAAATTGGAGTTCATTTTTCCCGGTGTAATCTTTTGGTTCCGTGAAAACCTCAGTGTCATCTTTCTTAAGACTTCGGAAGTTAAATACCATAAAATTAGACATGTAATTTGATTCAATCAACTGATTGGAGTCCTTGTAAAAATCCCAGTTTTGCCTAAATAGTTTATTCAGGTTCTTCAAGTTGTTTGAGTCAAAAAAGTAGCAAACTATGGTGTCTAAACCGCTGACATAAGAGTAAAAACAGAGTCGAGGAGAGAAGCGACTCAAAAACATTGCTTTCCAGCTTATTTTCTGCGAGACAGATGTCAACATTGAGGAAAAGCTGTTTAAACCTTTAATAAATGGGGAAGTGTTTTGAACATCCACCAATTTGTTAAAACTTTCAGTGGTCAGGTAACAAAACTCCTTTCCTTCTTCTAAATGTTTTGGAGTAAGTGGTTCTAGGCGAGTTATTTTTATATATGGCTCATTTAGGAAAAGTTTAGAATCGCCTTTGATACCTTTCTTTTCAAGGAACCCATCTTCACTAACTTCAAAGTCCTTAAGGGTTTTTCCATTTTCTGCATAATATTGAGCAATGGCGGTTGCAAATGCGGGGTCTTCACTGGAAAGTTTCTTAAAAGTAATGGAGTTTTCTTCATCCTTGGCTACTGGTTGAGGATCGTTTGTGATTAATCCTGCTACACCATATGATTTCATTTTGAAAAACGGAACCGCTTGAAATGGCGATTTGGTAAAATAGGATTTATCGGGTTTAGTGCGTGCATTCTTACCGCTCGTATCATAAACTTCTCTTCCCATAAAATAATAGACCTCTTCTAAAAGCATTGGGATATTAGCAGAGGTGATAAACAATTGGTCCTCAGTTAGATTTTTCTCAAAAGGGTGTGAAAGTACATCCTTTCTTTCTGCTTCCTCTAAGTAGAAGTTAAGGGCCACAATCCCTGCGTTAATAAAGATATTTGAGGTCCGATTGAATGTAATTGATGTTATATTTTCTTCCTTTGCCATATTCGTTTTTCTTTTTCACCCACAAAACTAATACCCCCCATTCCTAAATAGCGGGAATGATTTTTTAGTGGGTCAATGGATATTTTGGTTGAAGGTCAATGTGCGCGTTATTTTTCTTATACGGTTATTTTAATACAAAGTTGCACGGTTGTTTTTTTATCTGCACGGGTTGTTTGTTTATTTGATACAAAGATAGAGTAGGGGATTCCCAAATAGCGGGAATGGGAAAATTGAAAAATGGGCATTTTTTTTACAGCTTCCACTGCCCCACACGCTCTGCCAGATAAGCTTTAAAGGCCTCCGGGGCAATTACCTCGATTTCTCCAGGCAAACCTAGCACAAAGCGGCCAATACCCTTCCAATCGCGGACCTGGCCTTCAAAGAAAACACCTTCGGGACGGCGTTTAATGTACGGACGGCTATGGGGGAATTCTTCTACCAGCAGATGGTGGGCCAAATTGCCTAGTTTTAATTTTACGTCGAGCCAGGCATCACCGGTCAAACCAAAAAGATCGGTAGGAGAGGCTGTGCGTTTGGGTGTGATTTTTTGGTCCAAGAAGTTGATGTCGGTAATGCGGGCAATCTTAAATTGGCTTTGCCGGTCTTTATCCAGGTCCCAGCCAATTAAATATCGGTAATCTTCAGTGATCTCCAACGGCTCTACTCGCCGGTCTGTAATGTTTTCACTGGAAAGTGACTGGTAGCCCTTTATCAGCAGACAGGAACGGGTATCTATGCCGGTGCGGATGAGTTGAAGAATTCGGGTAGTATGCAGTTGTGGCAGGGCATCTGCCAGAGGGATCATGCTAAGGTTTAGATCAAACTTATGCAAAATAGCCTGAGCTTGAGGAGAATTCCCCGCAGTTTGCTGAAGATGATCCTGTAAAAAAAATAGTTCATCGGCCTCCAATACGGATTGGTGCCCTTTCTTGAATTGAAATTGTAAATACTTACGATCGTACTCGTCAGTTTCAATAATGTAGCCTAGTTCCTCCAATAATTCCAGATGCCGATATACGGTAGAAGGAGAAGTGTCAATTAAAGTTCCCAATTGTTTTACCGTCCGTCTTGGAGTAGAATTTAAAAGTCGGATAAGCTTGAATACCCGATAGACGGCCTGTTCTGTGCTGGATGACATATATTTTGGTTTTACCATCTTCTTTGGGGAAATATGAGAATGGTGTTTTCGTATGGCTTTTAATCGGTTGGTAATTTAAATAAAATTAATTTAATATCATACCCAGTGCACTGCCTCGGCTGATTTTCCAAGTCGAGGACTTTGAAAAACTGCCGAAGTAAATCACCTCAATCCATGCTTCCGCAGAATCGCTTGCATGACCGTCGTATCGCTATCCGTATCCTGATACTTTGCCCGGGCCTCGATCATCTGCTGCTTCATCTCCTTAATGATATCCCGGTATTGGGGATCATCGATGGCATTACGACATTCTTTTGGGTCTTTTTCCAGGTCATAAAATTCCCAGGCTGGTGGCGTACTTTCGTCAAGGGTGCCTTTTTTGTCGAGGGCCTGCCCGTAGAAGAAAATCAATTTGTAGCGTTCGTTGCGCAAGCCGAAATGGGCGGGGCGCTTGGGATGGTGCAACCAATAGCGGTAGTACATTTGTTGGCGCCACGCATCGAGGGTAGATCCTTTTAAGATTTCGCGGAAGCTTTCTCCCTGGAAGTAATCGGCTTTGCCAACACCGGCATAGTCGGCCAGGAGGGGAGCAAAATCAATATTTAGAATAATATCGTCAATGCGTTGTCCGCCCTTGATCTCTTTGGGATAGCGAATCACAAAGGGCATCCGCAGTGATTCTTCGTACATCATCCGTTTGTCAAAAAAACCATGCTCGCCCAGGAAGTAGCCTTGATCGGCAGTATAAATCACTATGGTATTGTTGCTGATGCCTTCAGCTTCCAAAAAATCCAGTAAGCGGCCGATATTATCATCGATAGCTGCTCCGCAGCGCATGAAGTCCTTGACAAATTTTTGGTAAATCTTTTTGCGTCGTTGAATGCTGTCGAGATTTTCTTCTAACGGGTAGGGTAGACCGGGATAGGATGTCCAGTAAGTGCTGTCCCTGGTTGCTTGCTCCCACCGTTCGCCCAGGTGTTCCAGGACTTGCCCCGTGAAAGTCCGCCCGGTTGTTTCCTTACCAAAGTCTAGCAGCGAAGCCGGTTCAGGAATGGTGTCATTCACGTACAAGTCAGCGAAACGGTCGGGATAATCAAACGGCTCATGGGTCGCTTTGAAATGGCAAAACATCAAAAAGGGACGATCCTTTACCCGCTGCTTGAGGTACTCAATGGTCTGATTGGTAATAACATCTGTTGAAAAGCCTTTATACACTTGCCCCAGTTCACTCTCCCTTCCATCCTGCCATTGTGCCTTGTTTTTCATAACGGGATTCCAGTACCGTCCCTGTCCGGGCAGCACATTGAAATAGTCAAAGCCTTCGGGTTGTTTGACCAGGTGCCATTTGCCGATCAACGCGGTCTGGTAACCGGCTGCTCCCAGCGTTTTGGCAATATTGGGATGTCCCTTCGGCAGGGATTCATTCAGGGTATAGACCTGGTTGATATGGCTATACTGCCCCGTCAATACGCTGGCCCGGCTCGGCGAACAAATGCTGTTGGTACAAAAAGCGTTGTTGAGTACGGCGCCTTCACTGGCTAATCTCTTGATGTTTTCATTTTGTACGTAATCAGCCAAAAGGCCCCCGTAGATGCCCCAGGCTTGTGAGGTGTGATCATCGGAAAAGATAAAGAGGATGTTGGGCGGAGGGGGTGGTTTTTCCTGGCAGGCGAGGGTTGAAATGACCAGTATTAAAAGAACATAGGTTGGTTTCACAATGTAATTCGTCGTGTAGGTATTTGATGAGTTTGATTTTGGCCGCATTTAAGGAGGTCTTAAGCTGTTCGTAATTTAGATAAAATTAATTTGATATCATGCAGGTTGATGCTAATAAATGGCCATTCGACTGTTCACTGTTGCCAATACATGAAACGTGTGACGTGGTCAAAATTCATTTTGGCCCCAAAATCCTGTTAATCTGGTTAATCTTGTCTCCCCAAAGCTACCTTGTGGCGAGACATCTTAGCCAGCGGTGTTAGCCGCTGGCTAAGGTTACCAAACATGGTATAAGCTGCATCGCAGCGACACATATCCGGTAGCGATTGGGATGAAATAAATTTCACCCAACCAGGGGAGCATTTCCCAAACCCAAAAAGAAGGTGTATTTTTGCCCATTCGAGAAAATTGACTAGTCGTAGGTATGGAAGAAAAAGATTATAGCCCGGAAGAAGAAGAGGAATTGCAGGATATCAATCCCGATGATTCGGAAGACGATGAGGATGATTATTTTGATCATCAGGAGATCGTCATTGACCGTAAGCAGACGCCGATCCGGATCGATAAGTTTTTGATGGATCGGCTGATGAAGATCTCGCGCAACCGGGTACAAAATGCCATCCGCGCCGGATCGATTCGGGTGAATGGCAAGGAGATCAAACCCAATTTCAAGATCAAGCCGGGGCATGTGATTGAATTGGTGATGCCCAAGCCTCCTGGTGGGGATCGTCCGCTGCTGGAGGAGGATATTCCACTCGATATTCGCTACGAAGATGATGACTTGATGGTGATCCACAAACCGGCGGGTATGGTGGTGCATCCCGGTCCGGGGCACGATAGTGGTACCCTGGTCAATGCACTGGCTTATTATTTGAAAGACTTACCGGTGCTCGATGGCAATACCCGCGACCGACTGGGCCTGGTACACCGCATCGATAAAGATACATCCGGACTCTTGCTGATTGCCAAGACGGATTATGCCATGACCCACCTGGCCAAGCAGTTTTTTAAGCACACCATTGACCGTACCTATTACGCCCTGGTTTGGGGAGACCCGGAAGAGGACCAGGGCACCGTGGAGATGAACGTAGGCCGTCATCCGCGCTTCCGGCAAATACAAACCACTTTTCCGGAAGGGGAAGCCGGTAAACACGCCATCACGCACTACGAAGTGCTGGAACGGCTGTATTACGTAAGTCTGATTCGCTGTAAGCTGGAAACGGGACGAACGCACCAGATTCGGGTGCACATGAAACATTTGGGACATCCCCTGTTTAATGATAACCGATACGGTGGGGATACCATTGTAAAAGGCACCGTTTTTAGTAAATACAAATCTTTTGTAGACAATAATTTCAAGATCATGCCCCGTCAGGCTCTGCACGCCAAGTCGATTGGTTTTGTGCACCCAACCACGGGCGAGGACATGTTTTTTGATTCGGAATTACCCGATGATTTTCAAGAGGTGATGGAACGCTGGCGCACCTACCTGGGCAGCAGAAAAGATAATTTATGACGAAGCGTAGTATAGTGGACGAAACTAAGAATTGGGTAGAAAAACTGGTCATCGGTGTCAACCTGTGTCCTTTTGCCAAGCTTCCTTTTCAGCAGGACCGTATTCGTTTTGTGGAAGTACAGAGTGAAGATGAGGCAGATTTGATCAGGACACTTCTACAGGAAATGTCGGACCTGGTGGAGCAACCAGCCGCTCAGTTGGAGACCACCCTGATCATTTTTCCCAATCAGCTGAATGAATTTGCAGATTACCTGGAATTTGTGGCTTACGCCGATGAGTTGTTACAGGAAGCTGAGCTAACGGGAATTCTGCAGATTGCTTCTTTTCATCCACGGTACCAGTTTGCCAATACCGGCAAAGATGATGTGGAAAATTACACGAATCGCTCCCCATATCCGATGCTGCACCTGATTCGGGAGGAGAGCATCGAACGAGTGCTGGAAAACTTTCCCGATCCGGAGCAGATTCCACTGCGGAATGTGGCAAAAATGAAGGAGTTGGGGCATGAGGGAGTGAGGAGGATTTTAGAAGACTAAGGTTGAAGTTGGCAACTTCGACCATCTTGCCAACTTCGAACATCAATAAAGTTTGTCAATGATGAACCTGGAAGACAGAATACAGGCGATGGTGGCTTTAGGAAAGCGCCTGGCACAAGGAGATGAATACCTGGCGGCTGTGATGCAGCGCTCGCAATTCAACAATGGCTGGTTTACGATGGACAATCAGCAACAGGCGGTGGATGCTATTGCCCAATGTTTTTTGAATGAAAAGGCGTTGAGAAGCTGGCTATCGCATTACGATTGGCAGGAGCCAAATGAACCAAAGACGGTTGGATTGGTCCTTGCGGGAAATATTCCGTTGGTCGGCTTTCACGATATCCTGTGTGTCTTCATGTCGGGCCACCGGGCCTTGATCAAGCTTTCTGAAAAAGATCAATACCTATTGCCTGCGCTACTTAAATTCCTGGAACAAATCGATACCCGTACGGCTGACTATTTCCAGATTGCAGAGCAGCTAAAGGACTTTGATGCGGTGATTGCCACCGGAAGCAATAATTCCAGCCGCTACTTTGAGGCTTATTTTGGAAAATATCCCAATATTATCCGTCGCAATCGCAATGCAGTGGCAGTCCTCACCGGGGAGGAAACGACGGAAGAGTTGCAGGCACTGGGCAAGGATGTATTTACGTACTTCGGTCTCGGATGCCGGAATGTCTCCAAGCTTTACGTACCTCCGCAATATAATTTTGATCCTTTACTCGAAGCGCTTCACGAGTACCGGGAAATTGTACTTAACAATAAATACAAAAACAATTTTGACTACAATTACGCCCTTTTGGTGCTCAACAAGGAGCATTACCTGTCCAATGGGTGCATTATTCTGACCGAAAATAGATCCCTACAGTCACGCATTGCGGGCCTTCATTATGAATACTATCAGGAAGATCAGGAATTGGTGGCAGAACTAGCTAATCGTGCAGAAGAAATTCAGTGTGTAGTCGGAAAGAAGAAGATAGAGGACATGCCGGTTTTGCCTTTTGGCAAAGCACAGCAACCCGAGCTTTGGGATTATGCCGATGGGGTAGATACTATGGCATTTTTGCTAAACTTATAAATAGAAATGGGCGGCTAAATTTAGCCACCCATTCCAGTTTTTTCATACTAGTTGAGGAGAAATATTCTCCTTATTTAAACATGATCTTCGTTGTTGTCACACCTTGTTCAAAGCGGACTTTGACCAGATACATGCCAGCGGGCAATTCTCCACGATGTAATTGAAACTGGTTGTTTTTGATGTCGTTGAAGGTATACAGCAAACGACCGTTGAAGTCATAGAGCTGCAGGTCTTGTACCGGATAGTTGTCATTGGTAGTGATCAACACACTCTCCGTTGCCGGATTGGGCATTGCTTGCAATCCTACTTCTTGAACATCAACTACTTCCTCCGTACCAACGATGAAGGCCGAGAGATCACAATCCAGGCCAAGTGCCAGACATGCCCGTGGGGCATAGTAATTCATGATGGTATCAAAATACAACATTGCCTCATCTGTAGGTGATGGACCGGGAGCGTTAGGGTTGTCTTCCGCCCAGAAGTCCCAGGGGGCGCTATCTTCCGAAAGGAACGGAAACAGCCCCTGATAACCATCATTTCTGGTATCCGCCATAGCACTGAATTCATCTACAAAGGTGACATCGGCAAATACGCTGTTGTTGCCATATTCATTTTGCAGCTTTTGTACGAGGTAAGACCCTTGTACTTCAACTACCGGCAATTCCAAAACAGGAACCAATACGGTACCTTCAACATAAGGCGCAAAAGGATCGGTAACAACGTGGTAGGAAATCCATGGATTTTCTCCCGGGTTGATCCAAGAGGTATCGCCAAGAGCACCGCCCATGTTGACGGTCAGCTGATAATCAGAACCAATGAGGCTTCCATCCTGATAGGTCACGTGGTTGGGATAGCACAAGGTATCGCCAGCAGGGAAACCTGGAAAGCCAGGAGGAACGATACCGACACTGGTGCCATTGATATCGCCATTGACTTGTTCGATCACCATTGGAAATGGATTACCCATACCGTCAGTGGTAATGAATTTAGGCAGCAATACCTCGGCATAGGCATTCAGCGCAGCGGTACCTCCAGCGATATAGCCGCCGGTACCAATACCCCATACAACCATTTTGGAAGTATCCACTCCGTAACTATTTCCACCATCCTTGACATTTTTTTTCAGCCAACGGATAGCCGTACGGGCATCCTGAATACCACGGTAAGCGGCATTGATCAGGGTAAATACACGTTCATCCTGAGTAGGTGCAATGGGGTTCCATCCTAAGCGATAATCAATAGCTACGGAGACGTATCCCATTTGAGCGAGGCGGGTACAGGTCTCTACGATGGTCGAATCGCGAAGCGTACCGCCAGTACCTCCATTCTGAGGAAAAGGAAGGAAGTTACCGGTATGGAAAACCAGTACACAAGGTCTTTGTTCTTCATTATCTCCCGCTGGTTCGTAAACATCAGCGATCAAGGGGCGAGGAATGGCTTCACCAACCTGGGGCAAGGCCAAAACAGTAGCGTTGACGCCGTACATCTGATCCGTGGTCACATCAACATCAGAAAATACAGGGGACAGATAACGCTGAGCCTGTACTGTAGTTGCTAATAGGCAGCACACAACAAAAACTAGCGTGTTGAATTGTTTCATATTGACTATTTTAATGAATAATAAGTAGATTATACTATTTCTTTTTCCAATCGTAAAGTAGCGAAATATAGGCCAAACGACCAATTCGCGGACCGCCGTAAGTTTGAAATACTTTATTGTCGAGCAAATTGGAAGCGCCTATTTTTACAGTGGTGTTGAGTTTGTTGAAATACATATTCACCTGGGCATCCAGCAATTGATATTTCGGAATGGCACCCGTAAACTGTGGAGATCCTTCAAACACAAAACTGTCGATCCATTTATAGTTAACGTTAAAGCCAAAGGCCTTGTTCCCAACGGGGATTCCCCTTCCGGAAATGCCAATATTGTATTTGTGTTCCGGCGTATTGAATGCGGGAATGATGGGATCGTCGACATCAGATATGAGTTTGTTCCAGGAGTAGTTACCACTAATTTGATAATAATTCCCAAAAAAGTAATTCAATCCAATGGCAAAACCCTGGGTTTCCACCTGTTCTACCGAATTGGCGGCAAATCGATAGGCCTGTGTATTCTCCGGCAGACTTGATACTGGATCAAAATCGGAAAGGATGCCAATATTGTATCCCAGGAAGTCATTATAAATACTGTAGTAGTAACCGGCATCCACATACAGACTATTCCAAAGGGTGGTACGATAGCCTACTTCGAAGGTTTTCACGCGCTCCGGCTTCACTGCATCGATACTAAAAAAACTAAGGGAATCCAGTCGCAATTGTTTCCGGTAAGCATCAAACGACTCGAGCGTGATCAGGCTGTCTACCCCTTCGAGATTACCCGAGAGGATGGCCCTACCCACGTTAAGGTTGAGGTATTGATCGGAAAGCGTTGGATTCCGCACACCAGCTGAAAAAGAAACTCTAAGGAAGTTACTGGGACTTGGTTTCCATACCAGGGAAGCAGCTGGGGTACTAATAACATCAAAGTTTTGATTCTTATCTACCCGAACGGTTACATTAGCCCTCAGCTTTTTGTCAAAAAACTCTTTGGTGACACCTGTGTACGCACCAACTTCAGAATTGGTGATCTGTATACCGGCCGTATCAGAAAAGATGGTGCCTCGGGTATCGGGCGTATACATCCGGAAATTACCACCCACAATCCATTCATCTACAAAGGTAGGGGTAAATTTGTATTCACCATGAACATGATAAAGCGCCGACTTATCATAAAAACGGGTTCCGCCACCTTCACGGTTGGAGTAGGAAGTGGTGATACGGTTGTAGGCCTCCTCAAATTCGGGTGTGCCAGGAGCAAGAAATCCCGGGTTATTGGTGCCAGGTTGATTGGCAAACTCTTGAGCCATCTGGTGCCAGTTCTGCAACTGCCCATTGTTGTCTTCGATCCATTTATCGGCAGCAGCCTGATTGAAAGTAGGCGGGAAGGTACTAAAATCCAGTTCAGGATAACCCATTTCCACCATCTGGTCGCCGATGTTGTTGTCTTTCCACCACTTTACATAGGCATTACCCCAAAAATCATTGGGTTTACCCTCTTCTACTAGCTGCAAGGCGGTAAAATAAGGGTCAAATGAATCACCTGCATCTTCCTGGGTCATGTAAGCACGCAGGAAGAAACGATCGCGCTTGCTATACTCTGCCTTGGCCTGGAAGAAGGAGATGTTTTTTAAACTAAAACGATTATCACCCTGGTAGACAGTGGTTCCATAACCAAAATTTGACCCCAGGATCAATTCGGGTGATTCTGACTCTTTCTCCGGCTGTGTGCGAAAATACAGTCCGACATTAGCTTTCAAATTTCGGGTGTCGTAGGAGGCCAAATCTCTTTCCTGATAGCCGCGGCGGTAAAAGATGCCCAATCCGGCGTTTTCTCCCCATTGATTGGATGGGGAAGACTTATCGCCAATGGCTACATATTCATCACCATAAATATTTACGGCATCGTAGAAGCCTGGGTTATCTGCTGGTACACGACTTCCATCGATTGGATCGTAATTCTCTGCTGCCCAATCATTGGCTCGTAAGTAAAAAATATTGAACTTATACCCCATAAAGTCAAGGCCATCCTTGTTCTTGATGACATCGGCATAACGCAGAGAGGTTTCCAGCAGTCCGCGTTCGCCGGCTTTTACCTGGGCCGATAAGCCTTTTTGGTAAAATGGATTCTTGGTTTCCATGGCAATGACGCCGTTAAACGCATTGGGGCCGTAGTATGCTGAACTAGCCCCAACGATCAGATCAACTTTCAGCACATCCAATTCGGGAGAACCCAGAAAGTTACCCAGGGAAAAGTTAAGACCAGGAGCCTGGTTGTCAATTCCATCAATGATTTGCAGGGTCCGCACCGGACTGGTGCTATTAAAACCACGCGTGTTGACGATTTTAAATCCAAGGCTGGCAGCGGTAAGGTCGACGCCCTTAAGCGACCCCAGACCGTCGTAAAAGTTATCGGAGGGCGTTTCCTTAATGGCCAGTACGTCAAGGGATTCCACGGTAAGTGGCGCTGCTTTTTGCTTTTCGGAAATGCGCTGACCCCTCACTTCTACTACCTCTGTTGTAATGGCGTCTTCCTCCAAAGCAAAGGAAAGTTCTTCTTCTGAAGTGACTTCCTGTTCGACAGTTACGTAGCCAATATAGGAAACACTAAGCTGGATGGGCAGGGCTTCATCTGTTCTCAGTTGAAAGCGGCCATCATAATCCGTAATGGTACCATCCGTTGTTCCTACCACCACAATACTGGCACCAATGAGTGGTTCTTTGGTATTGGCATCAATAATCTCACCTTTGATAACTGTCTGAGCATGAATTATATTCCCGACTAGCAGACATAGAATAATATTCAGAAAATATGCTGTACGTAAAAATTTCATGTTAGTTGGCACTACTGAATTGAATAATAATTCTGTTCTCTGGGCCAAATTAGTGAATTTTCGCTAATCGTGAACTTTTGAATACCATAATTTTCGGGAAAAGTGGCATTAATGACGGCAGCAATCCAAGTGATCATATTGTACTAAATGTTGCAATTGGGTTGTTGGTTGTTATTTTGACAAAATCAATGCATTGTCAATAGTGAAGCGCCGATTCCGCCAATAATCACCAACATTTTCTTCCAGGAGATTCGATGGTGATTGCGGTCATCGGCCTCAAAAAGAATGGTGGTTGATATGTGGAGGAAGGAACCACATACCAATGCAATGAGATGGTTGAGCAGTACCAGGGTGGGGTCAAACAGACTTGCCGTAAAAGCACCTAATGGTGACATCAGGGCGAAAAGGACCATACTGGTTACAATAAAGAAACGACTAAAACCGGATTGTAACAGAAGCACTGCCAGCGCAAAGGCAGCGGGTGCTTTATGCAAAATGATCCCAAACAAGAGGTGATTGACCTCTTCGCCGTGATTGTGGGAAGGAGGGTGGATCAGATCATGATTGCTCAGAGGTAATCCCTCCAGAAAGGCGTGTAAGCACAATCCCAGCATGATCTGAAAGGCGAATCCAAATTTGGCACCTTTATGGGCGTGAATGTGGCCATGCTCAACGCCTTTGGAAAGCTGTTCCAACAATAGTTGTACAAAAAAACCGGCCAGAATCCAGAGACTGGTTTGCGGTGTTTCCCGGCTAAACACGCCCGGCATCATGTGCAAAACGGTGATGCCTAGGATATAGGCTCCACTAAAGGAAAGCAGAAGCCGCAGAATATTATCATTGCGATAGTTGAGAAAAAGTCCGATGCCTCCGCCGATCAGCACAGAAAGAAAGAGCAGTAAATATTCCCAAAAAGTCATAAGCTACGTGATTTCATTACTGATGGACGGAAAAAAATATTGGTCGGCCCGCCGGTAGAGATAAGCAATGCTGATACCGATCAAACTACCCACCAGTGCCCCGGTTAATACGTCAAACGGATAGTGTACCCCCACATATACCTGTCCATAAGCGATAGAGGCCGCCCACAGAAGCAGCGGCCATTTGATCCGGGGATAGCGTTTGGCAAAAATCATAATTAACAATAACGCTATAGCGAAATGATTGGTTGCGTGTGAAGAGGTAAAACTATAACCACCTCCACAAGGAACCAGCAGATTGACCTCCAGTCCTTCGGTACGGCAGGGACGGAGCCTTTCTACATTTTTCTTGATCAACTGCGAACTCACCGTATCTGCAACGGCAATGGTCAAACCGGCAGCCAACAAGACCAGAATGACCCGCTTTTTCATGGTCCAGGTTAGCCAAATGGCTCCCAAAACGTAGAAGGGTATCCAGGTGGTTTTTTCCCGCCAATAGGGCATAATCGCATCCAGAAAGGGAAGCGACCAGGTGTCGTTGATGAGGTGAAATAAATATTGGTCCAATTCAATAATGCCGGTCAAAACGTATCGATTAATTTTGAAAGAATAAAGCCGTAAAATTAGAATTCATTCCCGGAATTGATGCCCAATTGCAAATATAGTTTTTATCCATACCGGGATCAGAGGCGATTTTCCTATTTTTGCGCCATTATTTGATCTCCTTAGACCGTGTTTGGCCTCCAAACATGGTCTTAACCAAAAAAACAAGATACCTTGGCACTAATCAAATCGATTTCCGGATTTAGAGGCACCATTGGGGGCAAAGCCGGCGATAACCTCACCCCCCAGGATATTGTAGAATGTGCAGCAGCCTTTGGCTGGTGGCTTTTACAGCGCGATCAACCCGCAAAGGTCGTCATCGGACGTGACGCCCGAATTTCCGGAGCGATGGTTAGTCAATTGGTTGCTAATACCCTGACTGGCCTTGGTATCGATGTGATCGATTTGGGGTTGTCCACCACGCCTACCGTGGAAATGGCCGTTCCCGATTTGAAGGCGGGGGCCGGTATCATCATTACCGCCAGTCATAATCCTGCACAGTGGAACGCCCTAAAGTTTATTAACGAAAGAGGAGAATTTATTTCCGCTGATGATGGCGCTCGCTTACTGCAAATGCTGGATGAGGGAGCTATCGACTATGCACCGGTGGAAAAAATAGGGACTTATGTAAATAAGGAGGGTATGATGGATAGTCATATCAACCACATTCTGCAATACGACCTGGTAGATGCCGCCGCTATACGCCAACGGAAATTCAAAGTGGTGGTCGATTGTGTCAATTCTACGGGATCTATATCCCTGCCACCATTGCTTGAAAAACTTGATTGTGAGGTGATCTTACTCAACGGTGAACCCAATGGTCAGTTTGCGCACAACCCCGAACCACTTCCTGAACATTTAACGGATTTAGCCGCCAAAGTAGTTGAAGAAAAAGCTGACCTGGGGATTGCTGTTGACCCGGATGTCGACCGACTTGCCTTGATAACCGAAGAAGGAAGGCCATTTGGTGAAGAATACACGCTGGTGGCCGTGGCGGATTATGTGCTCCAGCATCGTAAAGGCAATACCGTTTCCAATCTGAGTTCTACCCGCGCTTTGCGCGATGTGACTCAGCGGCACGGGGGCACCTATTCGGCCAGTGCCGTAGGCGAAGTGAATGTGGTCAATCAAATGAAAATGGTCAACGCCGTCATTGGTGGTGAAGGAAATGGAGGCGTGATTGTTCCGGATTTGCACTACGGTCGTGATGCCCTGGCGGGAGTGGCGTTGTTCCTGTCTCATTTGGCGAAAGCCGGAAAAACGGCCAGTGAATTGCGGGCCACTTACCCCGACTACGCCATGGTTAAAGATAAGATCAGCCTTGACCCAATGCTAAACCTGGAAGCGCTTTTGCTCAAAATGTATGAGAAATACCAGTCAGAAGATTGTAACCAGATTGATGGACTAAAGATTAACTTTAAGGATAGTTGGGTGCACTTGCGTAAATCCAATACAGAGCCCATTATCCGCATTTATGCCGAGGCACCCGATATTGACCAGGCCACCCGACTGGTGCAACAGATCAAGGGGGATATTGATGCCTTATAGTCTACTAACCAAAACTAACCGAGATGAACCCTGTTTCCAACATTCAATCCGAAACCACCACGTTAGAGCAGTATTTTGCTCCCTTTCGGGAAAAAGTGATCGGCTACAACCAGGAATTTGCATCGCCTTACGGCAATAAGCGGATCGTTTATGCCGACTGGACGGCAAGTGGCCGATTGTATCAACCCATTGAAGATATTCTTAATCAACAGATTGCGCCGTTTGTGGCTAACACTCACACCGAAACCAATGTGACCGGCTCCACAATGACCATGGCTTACCATCATGCTAAAGACCTGATCAAAAAGCACGTTGGGGCAGCTAAAAGTGATATCCTGATTTCTTCCAATTCGGGAATGACGGGGGTGGTGAATAAATTTCAGCGCATTTTGGGACTGAAGATTCACGAAAAATTTGCCCCCGAAATCAATATTCCCGAAAGGGAAACGCCCATCATTTTTGTCAGCCACATGGAGCACCATTCCAACCAGACCTCCTGGCTGGAAACCATCGCTGATGTGGTGGTCATCCAGCCCACTGATGAGGGACTGATGGATTTGGCACACCTTAAAGAGTTATTGCTGAAATATAAGGATCGCACGACCAAGATTGCGGCAATTACCAGCTGTTCTAATGTGACGGGTATTAAGACGCCTTATCACGAAGCGGCGGAGCTGATGCACCGGTACGGCGGGCTGTGTTTTGTGGATTTTGCCTGTTCGGCGCCATATATCGATATCGAAATGCGTCCCGAAAATGAATTACAGCACCTGGACGCAATCTATTTCTCCCCACACAAATTTCTCGGTGGCCCGGCCACAACTGGTATCCTGATCTTTGATCCTAAGCTATACCGCAATCGCGTGCCGGATAATCCCGGTGGTGGCACTGTGGATTGGACCAATCCCTGGGGCGGTCATAAGTATATTGATGAGATCGAAACCAGGGAGGATGGAGGAACGCCGGCCTTCCTGCAAACCATGAAAGTGGCCCTTTGTATCCAGCTGAAGGAACAAATGGGGGTTTCCAATATTTTGGCCAGAGAGAAAGAAATACTGGACCGCATCTGGACGCGATTTGATCAGATTCCCAATTTGCACCTGTTGGCTGCTCAACATCGGGAACGGCTTGGGGTGATCTCTTTTTATGTGGAGGATTTGCATTATAACCTTGGCGTAAAACTCCTCAATGACCGATTTGGGATTCAGGTGCGTGGAGGTTGTTCTTGTGCCGGGACTTATGGCCATTATTTGTTACAGGTTACTGAAGAAATCTCCAATGTCATCACCAGTCAGATCAGTATTGGAGACCTGACCAATAAGCCGGGCTGGATTCGCATGTCCATACATCCGGTTATGACCGATGAAGAAATTGACTACATCATCAATGCGGTGGAACAGTTGTGTAAACATGCGGCGCAATGGCAGGATGAGTACCAATATCATCCTAAAAAGAACGAGTTTTCCTGTAATTTGGGGAGCTGCCGTGAAACCGAAATGGTGGAGGCATGGTTCTCTAATAAACTGGTATAATAATGGATCGAATTTATTTGGATAATGCGGCAACAACACCGGTAGACCCGGAGGTAATGAATGTGATGATGAAAGCCATGCAGGAAAATTATGGCAATCCTTCCTCTATTCATGCCGAGGGACGTACCGCCCGGGCAGCGATTGAACAGGCCCGCCGGACGATTGCACAGTGTATTGGTGCCAGCATTGGTGAGATCTTCTTTACCTCCGGTGGAACGGAGTCGAATAATATGGTATTAAAATGTGCCGTCCGCGATTTGGGTGTGGAGCGCATCATTAGTTCACCGATCGAACATCATTGTGTGTTGCACTCTCTGGAAGCCCTGGAAAAAAGAGGTCAGGTGGAAGTAACGATGCTTAACCTGGACGAAAAAGGCCGTATTGATCTGGCGGAACTGGAAAATTTGCTGAAAGCAGGTGATAAAAAAACGCTGGTTTCCCTGATGCATTCCAACAATGAGATTGGCACCATGATCGATATGGAGCGCATTGCTGAGTTGTGCGCTGGTTATGATACTTATTTTCATTCGGATACAGTACAAACTATTGGCTATTTCCCTATTGACGTTTCTAAAACCCGCATCAGTTTTCTGAGTGGTTCAGCCCATAAATTTTACGGCCCAAAAGGTGTAGGGTTTATTTACATCAATGGCGACAATATTATTCAACCTTTCCTGGATGGAGGCAGTCAGGAACGCAATATGCGTGGTGGGACGGAAAACCTCTACGGTATTATTGGCATGGCCAAGGCGCTGGAATTGGCAAGAGAACAGCAGGAAGCCAGGCGTGATAAAATCCAGTCGCTCAAGAGTTACCTGAAAGCACAACTGGAGGTCAATTTTGAAGACATTCAATTCAATGGCGATCCGGATGGGCGGAGTCATTATAAAGTATTGAGCGCTTCTTTCCCGGAGTCACCCAAGGCGGATTTGCTGCTGCTCAATCTGGATATTGCGGGCATTAGCGTTTCGGGAGGCAGTGCTTGTAGCTCTGGCGTGGATGCGGGCTCACATGTGATCAATGCGTTGCACCCGGATTCTCCTCGTAAGACGATTCGGTTTTCCTTTTCTCATCACAACACCAAGGAGGAGATCAATTTTCTTTTGGAAAAGTTGAAGGAGATTTTACCGGAATTGGTGGTCAATCCGGTGAGCTAAGCATTGTGGATTGGAAGAAGTGGATGGATTGTTGAGCTTCCAAGCAGGTAACAAGGCCTCTTTTCTTCCAATCCTTCCAACAAAACAATTCTTCCATCGTTTTTGAGAGGAAGGTCCATTCCTTCAACCATACTCGGTGAAAGGAATGGACCCGAAGAAGCCTTTTAGTCTTTCACTTCTACTTCGGCCTTGCCGGCCAAATCCAATACAAAGGCATATTCCAAAGCGGTTTCCTTCAAGCGTCGGAATCTACCGGAAGCCCCACCGTGACCGGCATCCATATTGGTGTGTAGCAGCAGTGGTTCGTGACCGGTCTTGATTTCGCGCATCTTGGCTACCCATTTGGCTGGTTCCCAGTATTGTACCTGACTGTCGTGCAGGCCGGTGGTCACCAGCATTGCCGGATAATTCTTGGCCTCCACATTGTCGTAAGGAGAGTAAGACTTGATATACTCGTAGTATTTTTCATCTTTAGGGTTACCCCATTCATCAAATTCTCCGGTAGTCAGTGGAATGCTCTCATCCAACATGGTGGTCACCACATCCACAAAAGGTACCGCGGCCACTACTCCTTTCCAGAGATCGGGCCGGTAATTGATGATGGCACCCATCAGGAGCCCCCCGGCACTTCCGCCCATGGCAAAAAGCTGGTCCTTATTGGTGAAATCCTCCGCGATGAGGTATTCTGCACAGTCGATAAAATCGAAAAAGGTATTCTTTTTATTGAGCAACTTACCGTCTTCGTACCACTGACGGCCCATTTCCTCCCCACCGCGAATGTGGGCAATGGCAAAGGCAAAACCGCGGTCGAGCAAGCTCAGGCGAGTTGTGCTGAAGTAAGGGTCCATGCTGGCACCGTAGGAACCATAACCGTACAACAACAGCGGCTGGCTACCGTCCTTCTTAAATCCCTTTGGATACACAATAGAAATCGGCACCTGCACGCCATCACGAGCTTTGGCGTAGATGCGCTCTGATTCGTAATTGGCAGGGTCAAAATCGCCGACCACCTCCTGCTGTTTGAGCAGGGTCATCTCCTTAGTCTTCATGTGGTAGTCATAAGTCGTTGGCGGCGTAGTCATTGATTGGTAGCCGATGCGCAGAATATCGGTGTCAAAGTCGAGATTGACGGAGGTGTAGGCCATGTAAGCATCCTCGCCAAAATCGATGTAGTGTTCTTCTCCTTCTTGTGGAATGACCCGCAATTGCGTAATACCGTTTTTGCGCTCGGAAAGCACCAGGTAGTTGTTAAAAAGCTCCATGCCCTCCAGCAGCACATCAGTGCGATGCGGGATGACCTCTTTCCAGTTTTCCTTGGTGGTAGCAGTCACCGGCGTTTCCATCAGGCGGAAGTTCTTGGCATCCAGGTTGGTCCGGATGTAGAACTTATCTTCAAAATGATCTGCAAAGTATTCCAGACCACGTTCCCGTGGTTGAAGTACCTTAAATTCTCCCCCTGGTTTGTCGGCATCTAACATCCTGAATTCAGTCGACAGGGTCTGGTAAGACATGATGGAGATGTACTTTTCCGACTTACTTTTAAACACATAAACGTTGAAAGTCTCATCAGCTTCGTGGTAGATTTCTACGTCTTGTGAAGCCGGTGTACCCAATACGTGCTTGAAGATCTTGTACGGCCGCAGTGCCTCATCTTTCACCGAATAAAAGAGGGTTTTGTTGTCATTGGCCCACACTGCGCCACCGGTTGTGTTGGGGATTATATCTTCCAACATTTCTCCGGTTTCCAGATTTTTGAATTTGATCGTATAAATCCGGCGACTGAGGGTATCTTCACCATAGGCCAGGATTTTGTTATCGGGACTGACCGAGCGGCCACCAATGTTGTAAAACTCATAATCACCGGCCAGGTCATTGACATTGAGCATGACTTCTTCATCTGCGTCTAAAGAACCCTCTTTACGCGAGTAGATCGGATACTCCTGTCCTTTTTCGTAGCGGGTGATGTAGTAGTACCCGCGGTTCTTGTACGGTACACTTTGATCATCTTCCTTGATGCGCCCCTTCATTTCTTCGAAGAGCTTATCCTGAAATTTTTCCAGGTGGCTCATCATTTTGCCGGTATACTCATTCTCCGCTTCAAGGTATTTGATGACTTCCGGGTCTTCTCTTTGGTTGAGCCAATAGTAGTTATCGATCCGGGTGTCACCATGAATCGTCAACTCTTTAGGGTTCTTATTGGCAGTAGGAGGCGTTATATCTCGTTTTTGCAACATATATGAGGTGTTTGTCGAGGTTTCCGGGGAATCCTCGTTGGTACAGTTTGCAAAAAAAAGCATTATACCCAACAATAAAAAGACTCTCATAGAATTGTTTGTCATGATTGTTTGCATCTTCTTGGTCTGGTTTGTTTTGTTTAGAATTTATCCGTAAGACAGGGTAAGTTAAATCCATTTCCTGACAAATAGGGGGCAAGGATTGAGTATTTTGATAAAATGTGGTTTACCAAACAATTATTAATGGTCGAGTAAGGCGAAACATTTATCGTATTCCTGCCCATTTTAAATATGAAACTACCTACATTTGTGATCAATGCAGCTCAATACCTCATACCGCCAAATTCTGTCTATTTCATTGCCGATCATGCTGGGAAGCGCTGCCCAGAATGTCATTGCCCTCAGCGACAGCGTGTTCTTATATCACCTCAGTGAAAAGGATTTTGCCGCCATTGGGTTTGTGGGCGTCTTTTATCTGGTGATTGCCGCCATTGGTTATGGCTTTTCCCGGGGTGGCCAGATTATGATTGCCCGCAGGGTAGGAGAGGGGCGTCCCGGAGAGGTGGGGCGTACTTTTTACGCCATGGTGTATTACGAGTTTGCCCTGGCCGTGGTCATGTTCTTTTTTATGCAATATGGCTGTTATTACTTTTTCCAGCTCTTCATTGATTCTTCCATCATTTTTGAAAAAAGCCTTCAATACCTCGAATATCGATCCTGGGGCGTTTTCTTTTCCTATACGGGGGTCGCTATTGTGGCGTTATACACCGGTATTGCCAGAACCCACTTTATCATTGTGGATACGGCCATCCTGGCCATTGTCAATATTGCCCTGGATTACGGCCTGGTTTTTGGCCATTGGGGCCTGCCGGCCATGGGTATTGCCGGGGCAGGACTGGCCAGTACCGTCTCTGAGGTTGTTGCTTTCATTGTCTTTGTCATTTATATTCTTTTTGACAAAAAAGCCCGCTATTATCACCTATTTCGGCTGCCCAAAATTGACCTGAAGCTAATTCGCCAGCAGTACAAATTATCGGCACCAATCGTGGTACAGGCTTTTGTGGGGTTAGGGAGTTGGTTCGTTTTCTTTGGCATTGTGGAAAACCTGGGAGAACGCCCACTGGCCATCACCAATCTGGTCAGAATGGTTTACCTGGTGCTCTCTATTCCCTGCTGGGGCTTTGCTTCGGGCGTTAATACCCTGGTTAGCAATTTCATCGGGCAGAAAAAGCGGCAGGCGGTTGTTCCCATCATTTGGAAGACCGCTAAAATTTCCTTCGTGACCACCATGTTGCTGACCATCCCGGTGATCCTGTTTCCACAGGAAATTCTGTATCCCTTGCTCGGCGGCTCTGAGAATACGGGGCTCATCGAAGATGCCCGGCCAATCTTCTATGTATTGGTGGGCATCCTGGCGACCTTCTCCATTGGCGGCGTATTTTTTAACGGCTTGGCCGGTACCGGCGCGACTTATATGGGGCTGAAAATTCAGTTTTACTGTGCTATCGGCTATCTGGCTTATATCTACATTGAAGTGAATTATACCAATGGCGGTCTGCCCTGGGCCTGGGCTTCTGAAATCTTCTACTGGCTGATCATGTTGACCATGATTATCTGGTACTTGCAGTCGAAGAGGTGGTATACGTTGAGGGTGTGACTTTTTTAGTTTAGAGTTTAGGGTTTAGAGAGAGGGCACGTTTGGTTATGCTGCAAATTCTATTTCATTAGGCCTTGCTTTTTGGGGTTTATGAGGTTTTGGCGGGGGAGACGGTTTAGTGAGCTTTTCATTCTGGAGATCAAAGTCAACATCGTGGCTGTCCATTTGATAAAAACGCCAGTTTTTAGCAAGAGCAACTCCCACTAAAGTTCTGATGTCATTAAGGATAAAACTCAGGGCTGCTGCTTAAATTGGAAAAGTCTTTATTAGAAGGAATCAATGAGGCAACAAACCAATAGTCCCTCATCCATTCCTTCCATTTTATCCAGGTTATCTAGACTATCTTCCTTTCAGAATTTCTCTTGAGATCACCAGTTTTTGGATTTCCGAGGTGCCTTCTCCGATGGTGCAGAGTTTGGCATCGCGGTAATATTTTTCTACGGGAAATTCCTTGATATAGCCATAACCGCCATAAACCTGTACGGCTTCGTTGGCGATTGATACGGCGGCTTCTGAGGCATAAAGTTTGGCCATTGCCGAAACTTTGGTAGTTGGTTTGTTTTGGTCTTTCAAGGTACCCGCTTTTCTAGTCAGTAGCTCAGCGGCTTGTATCTTGGTAGCCATATCGGCCAGTTTAAAGCTAATGCCCTGGAAAGTGGCGATGGGTTTGCCAAATTGTTCTCTTTCCTTCGCGTATTTGACCGATGCTTCATAAGCGCCTTTGGCAATACCCAGAGAAAGGGCGGCAATACTAATCCTTCCACCATCAAGTACCTTCATGGCTTGAATAAATCCATCACCTTCTTCACCCAGGATCTGGCTCTTGTGCACCCGACAATTATCGAAAACCATTTCTGCGGTTTCACTGGCGCGCATACCAAGCTTGTCTTCCTTCTTACCCGCCGAAAAACCAGGCGTTCCTCTCTCCACGACAAAGGCCGTCATGCCGTGGCTGTCGAGCAAATCACCGGTGCGCACAATGACCACCGCAACGTGTCCGGATTGACCATGTGTGATGAAGTTTTTTGTTCCGTTGATAACATAATGATCACCATCGCGTTCGGCTGTACACTTCATGCGGCCAGCATCACTGCCGGTATTGGGTTCAGTCAGTCCCCACGCCCCGATCCATTCGCCGGTGGCAAGTTTGGGGAGGTATTTTTCTTTCTGCTCGTCGTTGGCAAACATTAGGATGTGATTGGTGCACAGAGAGTTATGTGCTGCTACTGACAACCCTATTGAGCCACATACTTTGGCTACTTCTTCAATGACTGTGATATATTCCTGGTATCCTAAACCGGCTCCGCCATACATTTCGGGAACCAACACTCCCAGAAAGCCGTACTGACCCATTTGGTGAAACAGATCAATGGGGAAGTGTTGTTTTTCGTCCCACTCCATGACGTGCGGACGGATGTAATTTTCTGCAAAGTCGCGAGCGCTTTCTTTAATCAGTTGTAGATTATCCAAGGTTTCTACATTCATATTTACCTGAAATTTAAGATTTAAACGATTTGAGTTAGGGCAAAATTAAGCATTATTTAGCATTCACCTTATCGCCCGCAAAACATAAATGCTTTGCGCGGGAAAATGTTTAAAATAGGAAATGCAAATTTAGTCGTTTGCACTAGTGGCGTTGTCAATCGGTGTGTCGAAGCCAAGTGCCTGCCGCATTTTATCGTGAATGGCGGTATTTTCATAAATGCCGGAAAAAAGGGAAGCCCCCGGACCATAGGCAAAAACCGGAATCAGGGTACCCGTGTGCGCATTGGTGGTAAACTGGTAGTTCAACTCTCCCATCTCCGAACCCTGGTTGATCGACATGCCTCCAGTTTCGTGGTCGGCGGTAACGATCACCAGGGTATTGCCGTCTCTTCGGGCAAAATCGAGAACTTCCCTGATAGCCTTGTCAAAATCGAGAACTTCCTTGACCAATAGGTTTCCCTCATTGGCATGGCCGTTCCAATCAATTTGCGAGCCTTCCACCATCAGGAAGAACCCTTTTTCACTGCGCCTTTTTAGAAAATTAACGGCTATTTCACTGGCTTTGGGCAGGTAGTCCCGGCCGGCAGTAACGGGCAGCGGCAGGTTGTCGGCCGTGAAGTAGACCAGATTACGACGCTTGTCGGGAAGAATTTCGGCAAGGGGGCGTTTGGAGTAATCCGAGACGCGGTAATCCTTGTCCTCCAACTCTTTGTACAGGTTGCGATCATCATTTTCCCGGCGGTCGAAATAACGTTTTCCTCCGCCAATCAATAAATCAACACCTGAATCAAGCATGTCGGTGGCTATGCCTTCATAGAATACTCTCAGTTTCTGGTGGGCAATAAATGCTGCCGGAGTGGCGTGCACAATGGTTGCTGTTGCTACCAGACCGGTCGCCAGGCCTCGCTCTTCCGCCTCCTCCAGGATCGTTTTGCAGGGTAAGGTGTCGGCCGTCAAGCCAATGGCATTGTTATAGGTTTTCACCCCACAGGCAAAGGCGGTGGCTCCGGCAGCCGAGTCGGTAATCAGGTCATTTGCAGAGTATGACTTATGAAAGCCTACTACTGGGAACTTTTCCAGATTGAGATAGTTACCATTATTGTACATCGCTGCCGTAATCTGCGTCAGTCCCATGCCATCACCAATCATCAATACCACATTTTTAGCCCGGTTGGGTGGCAAAGAGACGACATCCTGTTCACTTTTACTGACAGAACATCCCATAATCGTGAACAAAAGGAAAAATCCTCCGTATATTCGGTAATAAAAAGGCATTATTTGAAAGTTTACTAGTCGCTTCAATTAGGTTTCGGTTTTTGTCGGGCGATCAAATTTTTTGTGATAATAAAGTTTATTGTTTAAAATATTATTTTGTTTACAATAAAATAATGTCAATAAACTGGACTTTTATTTTGAAACCCTGTAATTTTGTCGCCGGTTTCCAACCAGATAGGTTGAGAGACAAGCAAACAAAAATAAGATTTAAATCTAGTAAAATCGGCTCAAAATTACGATCAGTCTTAACTTAGTAATGCCGAAAATATTGGTTTTGCGTAATACCCATGACTTTTTCAACAAATAAAAGCTACTATTTGGTTTGGTCTGGGATGAGAAAACTACTAGAACATCAAATTTGGATAGCCATGAAAACGCTTTATTATCATTTAGTCTCTTTTTTAGTTCCTTTGATACTGCTAGCACCACTTCGCGTTCAGGCAGAAGGTGCTCAGCCAAGTATTTTCGATTTGATTTCGGCTGAGGACGTGATCGAAATGACGATTGTGACGGATTTGCAGGAATTGATTGAAAACCGGAGGCTGGACGATTATATTCCAGCTTCGATCACCTGGCACTCCAAGGAGAAGGGAAAAGAAACTTTCGAGATCAAAGTGAAGCCTCGTGGAAAGTACCGTCGTAAAATATGTCCATTCCCGCCGTTGAAGCTTAATTTTGATAAGGACGAACTCAAAGAAAGAAATCTCTCCAAGCACGACAAGCTGAAGTTGGTTACCCATTGTATTGAAGACCGTGGAGAAAGCAAACAGAATGTACTCAAGGAGTATCTGGCCTATAAATTGTATAATGAGCTTACGCCAAATAGCTTTCGCGTTCAGCTGGTGCACATCACTTATATTGATGACAAGGGGCTTTACGCCAAAAGAAAACGCTTTGGGTTCATTATTGAGGATAATGATCAACTGGCCGATCGGATGGGGGGAGAAAAATGTGACTGCCTCAACCCTGAATTGAATCAGGTAGCCCGGCACGAAGAGCGCCTGGTTGGCTTCTTTCAATACATGATCGGTAATGAAGACTGGGATATGGCTATGGGGCGCAACCTGGAAATGATCAAGCTGGAGGAAAGTGGAATGATCGTTCCCGTCCCGTACGACTTCGACTTCTCAGGTTTTGTAAACCCAGCCTATGCACTTCCCAACCGCGACTATGAAATGACCGCAGTGACTGACCGCTATTATCTGGGAAGAGTAGCTGATAATATCCAGATTGCGGAAACCTTCATGTATTTTAAGGAAAGGCGCTCAAATCTTGAGGCGGTATTGACCAATTTTTCCTTATTCAATAATCGGCAGCGCCGCAAGATGGTGGCTTACCTAAATTCTTTTTACAAGAATATGGAGGAAGTCATTGCCCGGGAGGATAAAAACTGGTTTGTCCTGATGAAAAAAGCGGGACGTTCCTACGATCTGGATTTGCCGGCCGGTGAGGTGTCCAACAGTCAGGTTGGAAAGTAATTAGTATCCATATTTTTTCTTCCAGTTGGCCCGCAACTTTTCCCGCATCTTTTGCTCAGCGGGGTTGCTCTGTGGTTCAAACAGCTTTTTGCCTTCAATTTCTTTGGGTAAAAACTCCTGATCGACGAAATTACCCGGAAAGTCGTGGGCGTACTGGTAGTTTTTGCCATACTCCAAGTCTTTCATCAGCTTGGTAGGCGCATTGCGAATGTGCAGCGGTACCGATAAATTACCGGTTTCCCTGACCACCCGTTGGGCCTGATTGATGGCCATATAGGCCGAATTGGATTTTGGTGAAGTGGCCAAATAGATCACGGCCTGCGAAAGGATGATGCGGGCTTCCGGCAATCCCACCGCCTGTACCGACTGAAAGGCAGTGGTTGCCATGAGCAGGGCATTGGGATTGGCCAGACCAATATCTTCAGAGGCCGCGATAATCATGCGGCGGGCAATAAATTTTACATCTTCACCTCCTTCAACCATGCGCGCCAACCAGTATACGGCCGCATTTGGGTCACTGCCCCGGATGGACTTGATAAAAGCCGAGGCGATATCGTAGTGTTGTTCGCCGGCTTTATCATATATAGCGATGTTCTGCTGGACCTTCTTCGTAACCATTTCATCCGTCAACACAAACTCCTCACCTTCCTCAGCGTAATTGGTCACCAATTCGAGTACGTTGTACAACTTGCGGCCATCACCGCCGGAAAAGCGCAGCATCGCATCATATTCAGCCACTTTGACGGTCAGTTTTTTAAGGTATTCATCCCTTTTTAAGGCTTCATCGACCATCAAAATCAGGTCTTCCCGGCTCAGGGGTTTTAAAACATACACCTGACAGCGAGACAAGAGGGCCGCAATGACCTCAAATGAAGGATTCTCGGTGGTGGCACCAATCAAGGTGATAATCCCCGCTTCAACCGCTCCCAGCAGTGAATCCTGCTGAGATTTGCTAAAGCGATGAATCTCATCGATAAAAAGGATAGGGTTGGGCCGATTAAAAAACTGTTGTTTTTTGGCTTTATCAATCGTTTCCCGAATGTCTTTTACTCCTGAATTGATGGCACTTAGAATATAGAACGGCCGTTCCAGCTGATTGGCAATGATTTTGGCCAGCGTCGTTTTCCCTACGCCCGGAGGTCCCCAAAGAATAAAGGATGGAATTTTGCCCGACTCAATGGCCTGCCGCAGTACTGCTCCATCACCCACCAGGTGTTGCTGTCCAATATAATTTTCTAATGAAGTGGGGCGCATCCGTTCCGCTAGTGGCTGTATCATAGAAATTCTTGTTTTATCCTGGAAGAAATCTTTTTTCAAAAAAAAAATGGCTTATACCCAACCCAATGCTCCAAACCTTCGTGAGTATAAGTGAAAGGCCTTCAAAAATTCAACAAAAAACTAAAAAATACCAAGAATGAAGATTTTAAACCTACTATTATTCTTTTGTTGTCTGGCGTTTAGTGCACAGGCACTCACCATCACTGTATCGGGAACGGTAACGGACACCGATGGTAATCCCGTTGAAGATGTGTCCATTACGATTGCTACCGATTCTACAGCTTTCTGGGATGGTTATTACAATACCGTTTCAACCGATGCTGCGGGCGATTATACCGATAGCTTTGATGTTCCCGATGGCTTGACTCAAGGAGCAATTTATGTCAGCATGGTCGATTGTGACGGAGATGTGATCTTCGAAACTACGTATTGGTCTCCTGCCGGAGTAGGATCCGTAGATTTTACCTACTGTGCTCCTCAGGAGGACTGTTCGGTTTCAATTGATGTAGATGAACTGGCCTCCGGGTATTTGCTGACAGCTGGTGCAACCGGTGAGGCGCCCTTTCAGTATTCCTGGGTAACCGGTGAGAATAGTCAAAGTATTACCGTTACCGAAACAGGAACCTACTGCGTTGAGGTGATTACTGCTAACGGTTGTGAGGCTACGGCTTGCGTGACGGTACAGCTTGGGGGTGAATGCAGTGTGCAAATCAGCCCAAATCCGGCTGGATCATTGTCCGCGATTGCTTCCGGTACTGCTCCTTTTACCTATTCATGGAGTACGGGTGCCACCACTGCTGACATTTTTCCTAATGCTGATGGATTGTACTGTGTAACGGTTACCGATGATAATGGCTGTGAGTCTACTGGATGTTACCAATGGACAAGCGGTGGCGGTGATACCTTGTGTGATGTACAAATCTTTTTGGTGCAAGGTGGTACTTACTTGCAGGCCGATGCATCGGGAACGGCGCCATTTACCTACCTGTGGAATTCAGGTCAGAACACGGCGGCCATCATGCCTTCTGAGCCCGGTGAGTACTGTGTGACTGTGGTTGACGCTTCCGGCTGTGAATCGTCAGCTTGTTACCAGTTTGGTGAACCTGAATACAATGAGCTTTCCGGCTATGTTTACTACTGGGATAGCACCAATCAGGTTCAAGAGGGCTGGGTAATCCTTTACGGGTTAACTGCAATAGGAGGCTTGCAGGCGCTTGATACAGCCGAGATCACTAATGGTGGTTATTACACCTTCGGAGAAGTAGCACCGGGCTCCTACATCCTACGTGCGATCCTGGGCGAAGGCGATCCTGAATTTGACAACTATCTGCCTACTTATTTTGGAAATGTATTAAACTGGGAAGATGCCACAACGGTAGTAATTCCGGCCAATAACTGGTGGCTGTACCACATCATCCTGATTGAGGGTGAAATACCGGAAGGACCTGGTGTTATCTCCGGTACGATTATCGAAGGCCCCGGCTTCACCAGTGATGATGAAGTAGATGACCGTGATGATACTCCCATTGAGGATGTTTCCGTATTCCTGCTGAGTGATACCGGTGTTCCCCTCGGTTATGATCTGAGCAATGCCGATGGTGAATTTAGCTTCCCTGATCTGGCCTGGGGTACTTATCAACTCGTTGTGGAAATTCCCGGCTTGCCACAGGCGGAATACTGGGTAACGATTGGCCCGGACCAACCGGAAGTAACGGATATTGTTTTTGTGGTAACGGATGAATCGATCACTACCGGTGTAGAAGATTGGTTGGAGGAAACAGCGGTTTCTGTCTTCCCTCAACCGGCCGGCAATCAGGTGCAAATTCGTTTTGATTTGCCGGAAGCGGCCAATTTGCAACTGCAAATCCTGGATAGTACTGGCAAAGTGCTGCTGCAAAAGTCGGCCCGTTTTGAAAGTGGATTGCAAAGTCTGGAACTAAACACCAGCGAATGGGCACAAGGTTTGTATTTTTACAATCTGAGAGCCGGAAAACAAGTCCTGGCCGGCAAGTTGATCAAAGGTTAAGTGCTTTTAATAATAAGCTAATTAAATTAGTTATGATTTTCGACCGGTTCCTTTCCGGTCGGAAATCTATTTTATTGCTCATTTATTTGCTAAGGGCAGACATAGAACAAAGATTTTGGAAATCAGTGCGAAGCTTCTGAAAGATTGTAAAGGTGGAGACCGAAAGGCGCAGTTTCAACTGTACAAAAGTTGTTATGCGATGCTGATGTCGGTGTGTCTGCGCTATCAACAAGATGAAGATTCAGCCGCAGCGATGGTTAATGAGGGCTTCCTGAAGATTTTAACCAACCTGGATAAGTATCGCCCCGAGGTCTCTTTTGCAGCCTGGAGCAAGCGCATTATGATCAATACCCTGATTGACGACTTTAGAAAAAACCGCAAGGTAAAAGAGCTTATAGAAACCAAGGACTTTCACTCTGAAGAGGTAGAAATCTCTGGTTTTGACTGGAATACGGCCGATCAGCAATTTGATGCAGAACAATTGGAATACCTCATTCAGCAGCTTCCGCCAATGAGTCGTAAGGTTTTTAATCTGTACGCCATTGATGGATATACACACAAGGAAATAGCCAAAGCGCTTGGAATCAGTGAGGGCACGTCCAAATGGCACCTGTCCTCGTCACGGCAGAAGTTAATGGAAATGATGAAGCGGATCGTTAATACCACCAAGGTTATTTAAAGTTATGGATATGAACGAATTAGATCGTTTTTTTAAAGATAAGTTAGACAACCGCCAGATTGAATTTAATGAGGCCCATTGGCAGGAAGCAGAAAAAATGCTTGATCGCCAGGGCAAGAAGCGTCCTGCCTGGATGTGGTGGATCGCGTTGGGCATTCTGCTCTTACTTGGTGGAACCTGGTGGGGATTATCCCGATACTCCGTTTCAGCTAAAGGACCGGAAAATACCATTCCGGAAGTGGCCGATGTTGTGTTGGAAGAACAGTCCACAGCTTTGCCCTCAGATGCGGTAAAAGCAACACAAACAAATGAGAATACCAATGACTCTGAGCTGACAACAACGGGTTCACCTTTAGCCTCACCAGAGCTGAAATCAGAACGTGATCAAAGCCACATGGTAAAAGAGGATGTCGATGAAGAAGTTATCCAGGGCGTACAATCTATTTCACAAGACAAAACAATTGCCGGTAATACTCCTGCAAAGCAATCGGGAGAATTGGCTAATGATACTTCTATTGCTGGAAATGAGGAGCCAGAAATCGGTCGGATAGAGGAGGATGGCCAATCAGCTCTGGAGGAGGAAAATGTAGCAGTAGTGGATTTAGCTAATGAACAACTTGTTCAGGAGCAGAATATAGAAAATACAAACACATCGAAGGCTCAGAATACGGAAGAACAATCCCAAAATACGCTAAATATTGACGAAAAAACAACAAAACCTTTTGCCCTTCTGGAGGCAATAAGCGTGATGAACCCTGGCTTTCTGGATGTGCCAAAGTCAGCGACGAATTTCAGGGACCCATATAAAATTAAAACGCCGACTCAATTATCACTTGGTTTTCATGCAATGGCAACACTTTACCCAAGTTTCGAGTCAGGTAACCAACGTTTGATAGGCTCAAATCTAGGTCTTGATGTACGATTTAGCGGACGCAGCCCCTGGGGCTTCCGCACCGGATTAAATTACCGGATTCGCGGCGGGCAGTTTAGCTTCACTGATTCCCTCAGCGAAGTGACCTATGGCTTTGGCCGTTCTGAAAAACAATACACCCTTACTCCTCGTTCCGTGCATTATCTGGAATTGCCGCTAGCGGTGAGTTATCGCTTCCGCCAACATGAAATTCAGGCCGGCGGACAAATCGGCTATCTATCGGGTGTGAAAGGGCAATTGGAAGTACCGCTGGAGGGCTCACCTTTGAGAAGAACGACAGAAGCCGGGTGGATGGAGAAAGATGGATTTAACCAGTTGCGTATCGATCTCTCCTTGGGCTATCACTACGCCATTACCCGACAGTTGAAAGCGGGGCTTCTACTACATTACACTCCAATCAATTGGATTGAAAATACGGATAAACTAAAGGAAAATGGGCCTTTTACCATCGACGTGGGGCTGAGATTTGATTTATTTTAAAATACATTCTATGAAGCGCTTCTTATTTCTCCTTATCATTTTGATTGCCGCCTGTAAAAAAGTGGATCTTCCACCGGTGGACAACGGCGATCCTGTATTTACACTAAGCGCCAATGCTGACGGAACTTCGCTTGAGCTGATCGCCGGGGAAGAAGATTATTATATGTTTACCAGTTACGAACGCGATTCACTGGATGTGCTCAATATGATTGGAGAATTGCGCCCGGAGAATTGCCCGGACTGTGGTCCTTATCTCAAGCTGACCTTTCGGGAAAAGGTGGCTTCTACCCCCAGCAGTTTTAATATCCAAACAGCATTGCCAACAGGCGCTTATTCGCTGGAGGAAGTCGCTCCTACGGAGGAGTATCACTATATGCTACAACTCTCTGCCGAGCCTTCCATTTATCAGGAGGATGAACTTATTTTATACCGCTGGAATGTCAATGGAGAAACTTCATTAGAGCCCAATCCGTTGATAGAGCTGCCCAATTTTACCCAACCTGTAAACGTTCTTTTGGAAAACACTACGTTACAAGGTGGCAATTGTTCCATTGAAAAGACCATTGGCTTCACTGCGATTTCTTTTGATTGTGGAGTAGATTTTGACTTTGAGATCTGGCAGGGAGGATTTCTGAACCGGGTCACTGCTATTCCTTATGGAACGTCTCCTTTTACTTATGCGTGGAATACTGGAGAAAATACAAGTTCAGTGGCTACTGAAAATCCGCAGGATAGTGCTTTTGCACAGGTTTGTGTAACAGTGACGGATGCCAATGGTTGTGAAACAACCAGTTGCCCCGCCGTGAAGATATTTGGGAATCCCGTAAGTGGTCTTGTACAATACTACTCCTACACTGACTTCTCCTACCAAACCTACACCGATACGGTTTTAATAGGCGATCCATTTGCGTACGGCCTGGCAACGATAGAATATGGAGATGAACTAGGCAATGTCTACCGTTCAGACTGGGGCGCTCAGGATGCCTCATCCTTTTTTGATCTATTGTCGATTGAGGATTATGATGATAATGAAAACGGGGAGAAAACCCGGAAGTTTGACTTTAAAACAACCGCCGTACTTTACGATAGCTCCGGAGGTGCCCTGCCATTTTCGACAGAGCTATCCACCTTTGCTATTGCTTATCCGGAGTAAATTTACTCCTCTTCTTCGCGACCGGAGCGGTCGATAAAATTACTGTTGGCCTGTTGGGTACCCATCATCAGGATATCCTGCACATTGACGTGGGCCGGACGGGTAGCCATGTAATAGATGGCATCCGCTACGTCGGCAGCTGTCAAGGGCTTAAAGTCCTCGTAAATCTTGGCTCTTTCGGCATCCCCATCAAAGCGAACCAGGGCAAATTCCGTTTCTTCTACGTGGGCCGGACTTACCTGGCTTACGCGAATGTTGTGCTTGTACAAATCGAGGCGCATCGACTTGGTCAGGGCATCCACGGCGTATTTAGTTGCGGAGTAAACGTTTCCACCTGGATACACTTCCTTACCCGCTGTTGAACACACATTGATGATGTGCCCACTTTTACGTGCGACCATGGCCGGGGAAACGACTCTTGTCAGGTATAGTAATCCCTTAATATTGGTATCGATCATTTCTTCCCAGTGGTGCAGTTCTCCCTCGTAGATGGGCACCAGTCCCTTGGCTTTGCCGGCATTATTGATGAGAATATCAATATGCTGCCACTCCTCGCCCAGTCCGTCAATTTGGGTCTGTACGGTAGCCTGGTCACGGATGTCAAAGTTGAGCGTTTCCACTTCGGTTTCGTATTCTTTACTCAGGTACTTTTTGATCTCAGCCAATCGATCATCTCTACGACCGGTAATCAAGACACGGAAACCGTTTTTGGCAAAAATTTCTGCCGTCGCCCGACCAATGCCCGAAGTTCCTCCGGAGATCAGCACGGTCTTGCCATCACCTTCGCGCTGTGCGACCATTTTTTGAACCTCCTGCTCTCTTGCTTTAAGCAACGACTCCAGCTGGTCAATGTTTTTCTTTAATGCCGAAATGGTATCGTGCTCGATGGCACTGAATTCGGCGTCTTTCTTTGGGTTGAAAGTAAAAGCCATATCGTTTTCGGGCGTTTTTAGTTCGGGATTGATGACCGTTGCCAATTGGTAGAATTTGAAGGCCTTCTTGAGTTTACCTTCCTTGTGATAGAGCAATGCCAGGTCATAATTGGCAAAGGGATGCTCCGGTTCCTGCTTCAGCGTCTTTTTCAGGTATCTGGTAGCTTTTTCCGGTTGGTTGAGTACATCACTGTACAATAGTCCCATTTCATAAAGCACTTCTGCACTTTTGGGCGACTGGTCCAGTGCCTTTTTGAGGTATTTCTCGGCCTGCTGCGCTTCTTTAGGATAGTGATGAGCCAGTATGCTTCCGAGGCGAAGATTGGTTTCAGAGTAGTCAGGCTCCAATTGATCTACTCGCTCGTAGTGGTAGCGGGCCAAGGTCATATTTTCGGCCATTTCTTCCAGCTCAGCCGAGAGAAAGTGCCCACCCACATTGGTTTCATCCTCTTCTAGTAGTATTCTCAAGTGGTCGGAGGCCGCATCAAGGTCGTTTTTATACTGAAGATTGAGCACCGCCGCATGGTAGTGCAATACCGCCGGATGTTCAGGGTGTTCGATGGCATTGGTCAGTATATCCAAGCCTCCATCTACATCACCTGCCTCGGCTCTTTCCCAGCTTTCATCAATCAACTTGCCGATTTCTTCGCTGCTTAGGGGTACAAATGCCGGAACTTCTTCTTCCTCACTTTCTGTTTCTTCTTCGGCTACTGGCTCCTCTTCCAGTACCTCCGTTTCTACGGCAATGCCTTCAACTTTTTCTTCTGCCTGATCCATTTCCGAAAGGGGAGCCCCTCTCTCTACCGGAGCCTCTTCGGCTGGTGGCGTAAAATCAAGGGTATCTCGTTCACTGATCACTTCTTCCTCCGGGATGGGGGCCTCCTCAGGCGTATTCTCCGGTGAAGCAGTGCCTTGTAGCACCTCCTCCTGATTTTCGGCTTCTGGTTCGGATATAGGTTCATCCGCTATTTCGACCTCTTCCTGTGGTATTTCGTCGTCCTTGGCTGCAGCTTCCTCCAATTGAGAAATGCCGGGAATATCAGTCAACTCCACCGGTGGAGTGCCTTCGGCTTCTTCTTCCTCTGGTGTCGGTTCGGCCACAGGTTCGGAAGTGGTATCGGTTTGTGGACGGTTATTCTTGAACGATTCCCACATTTGTTCTTCATCCAGAAAATGGAAAAACATACGATAATCACTGGCCTCAAACACCTGGATAGGGTAGTGGTCGATAGATCGAAGAATGCGCAGGTATTCGCCCACTTCTGTGGAAATATCGCGCATATTCTTCAGGTGTACATTAAAGGTTTCTTCATCTACATTTTCTAGCTGGCGTTTCTGACGACGCATACTGAGATAGCGGTCCTGCCAGAAGTTGATGTATTGAATAATATCGCTCACCCGGTCAAATTGCGTGGTGACCGTCTCCATTTCTCCTTCTTCATTTTCCTGGTAGCCTTCCAGCACAACCGGTAATAGTTGATCGCGCTTATCTTGCAGAAAGCGCAGACCTCCGGCCATACACTGGGTGGATTTCAGAAAATTGTCGCTGACAAATAAGATGATAGGACCAGCAAATGACTGCAAGACTTCCGTCAATTGAATATCCGGTCTGGACTTGCTCAATTGAACCATTTCAAAAGTCAATCCGGTAGGTTCCAGGTTTTTTCGGGTAGATTCTGCCCTTTCTTTGTTCTCTTCGCAGTAGGCGAGGGCTATCTTGTTCATAATCATTCTGAAATTAAGGTTTTAACTGTTTCGTCAAAAGACGTTATAAAATTCTGGTATTCACTAGTTGCCGGCCCGTTAAAGCCGGTGTGGATTCTTCTCACCTTGTTGCTTTTGTCGATGAAAATCAAAGTGGGGTATGAAACGATTTGATTAAGCATCGGCAGGGCCTGAGCGGCCGCTTCTTTTCGATAGTTGCCGGCATAGAGGATGGGATAATCAATCTCCATCAGTTTTTGATAGTTGCTAATCGCTCGTTTATTTTTGGCGGGGTCTTTGTGGCGTTCAAAAGCTAATGCAATAACGGCCAGGTCTTCTGTTTTATTTTCTTCCAGGTACTGCTTTAAAAATTGTGTCTCATCGCGGCAATTGGGACACCAGGTACCGGTGATCTGAATGAGCTTCACTTTATCCTTATATGCTGGATCTGTTAATGATATGGAATCACCCTCCGGAGTGGCAAAAGTGAAGTCCAGCGTTTCGTAACCCTCTTTCAAAAAGGTTAGTTCATCGGGATCGCGTAGTTCGAAGTCGGGATTCCTTTTACCTGTCCAGATCGATGTATAGTGAGTTCCCGATCGAAAGGAGCCAATCAATGTGCTATCTTCATTAATCTTACCCTCAAAAAGGAAGGCATGTGAGCCGTCGAAAGCTGATAAATAAAACTTGTTATCCTGCACGGTTCCCTGCAAAAAACGGTAGTCTCCGGTTTCGGTGCGGAAAGTACCCCGCAGATCATTACCTTCCTGATAGAATTCACCGATGGCTTTGTAAGCATCTTCTTCTGAATCCGCTTCAAATGTCACTTCCCAGCGACCGCTAATGTCCATCACCGGCTCTTTCCTCAAGGGGGTAAATCGGTAGTCATAACCGAACTTGGCCACAAAGGGAATACGATAATCTTCTCCCCGGTTGGTGACCACCCACTCTCCCTCAATCACATCTACGGCATAAATACCCCGGATGTAAGATTCAAAAACGGGAAAACCAATGGTGATCGTATCCTTCGCCATCCGGCGATCAAGCCCCATGGTGATGTCGTCAACCTTGATGCGCTCTTCACCGTTAATGATCTCAAGGTAAAAGGTAGAATCTTCCCGATAGATGACTTCAAAATTAAAGGGCAGCTCCCCCGACCGAACGGTTTCCAGTTGTAAATTAAAGGGATCCTGGACTTTATCCTCCGGCCTCAATTCCGTGTCGAGCATCAAGACGGCCCGCCAGGGGCCAGGAGCAAGTCCCGTAAAGGTATTTTCAATAACAAAACAACCGTTAAGGCCGAAACCCATTAACACTAATAAAGTTAGTGCACGAACTTTTGCAAGCATAGCTTAATTTCTTTTCTGGAATCAACCAATTTTTCTCAAATTAGTTGATCTTCTCGCCTTTGAAATGGTCGTCCTTGTACTTAAATAGTACGTTGAAAGTTGTTAGGCTTCCGTAAATGCGGGTAATGTATTGTTGCAGGTTGACTTTTTCCTCGTCGGTTAGTGCACTGCTGTTGATGCGTTGTTCCATCACCCTGAGTCGATCTCTTACCATAACGATTTTATGGAAAAAAGTTTCAATCGGAAGCTCTTTTGCTTTCAAATCTTCTTCTCCGGGCTTGAGAATCATCATTCCTCCCTCCCAGCGGTGGCCCAAATCAATGGGTTGCTCAATGGCATTGTAGGTCTTTAAAATTTTGACCAGGGCCTTTTCAGCTTCGGTAAATGTGACCTCATCTTCACTGGGAATGGCTTCGATCACCTCCCATTTATCGTAATCCAGTCCAACCAATTTTATGCCGTACAACATAAAGCAGACTTCGTAGGCAGCCTTGTGTTTGCGAATGACTGCACCGTCGCCGTAAGCGGGATGTTTTACCCGAGATCCCACTCCAAGGGTATTTGTTTCACTCATACAAAAATCGATTTATTGTTCTTGCTG
This sequence comes from Saprospiraceae bacterium, assembly GCA_965229635.1. GTDB lineage: Bacteria > Bacteroidota > Bacteroidia > Chitinophagales > Saprospiraceae > BQJU01. Next base: position 5,000,781 of record OZ245894.1, on the reverse strand, counting down.
TGCCCAAAGTTACAGGTCAAACTCTGGGCTACAATCATGGTCTTACGCAATTGTTTGCGCCTTTGTTTCATCTGGCGGATAATTGTCATCCCAATCCTTCACATGAGGATCACCCAGTTTGTCGATACTTTTGGCTACCAACATGGAAACGGCGGCATCGCCGGTAACATTTGCTACCGTACGGCACATATCCAGGGGACGGTCAATGGCAAAGATCAGTGCAAGACCTGCTTCCGGAATGCCCGCTTGTCCCAGTACAATGACCAGCATCACCATTCCTGCACCCGGCACCGCTGCTGATCCTATGGATGCCAGCGTGGCGGTCATGATGATCCCCAACTGCCCACCCAGGGTTAGTTCCATGCCGAAAGCTTGCGCAATAAAAACGGCGGCGACGGCCTGATATAAACTGGTGCCATCCATGTTGATTGTGGCCCCAATAGGCAACACAAAACTAGCTACTTCTTCTTCCACACCGAGGTGTTCTTCCACTCTTTCCATGGTTACCGGCAGGGTGGCAGCACTTGAACTCGTAGAAAATGCCAGTAACTGGGCAGGAGAAATACCGTTGAAGAAAAAAGGATAGCTGCGGCCGGTGAAGATGCGAACCAGGGTGGGGTAGAAGACCCCGATCAGTAGCCCCAAGCCTAGTAATACCGAAGCTGCATACCCGAGAAGCGCGATAAAGAGGTCAGCACTGGGCGATTCAACGACCAGGGCCGCCAATAAGGCAAATACGCCATACGGAGCGGCGAGCATGATGAGGTCAATCAGTTTGAGAATGACTTCATTTAAACCATCAAAAAAGTCCTTGACCGGTTTGGCCTTATCGGGTGGAATCAGGATCAGGCCAATGCCAAAAAAGATCACAAAAAAGATCACCTGGAGCATGTTGCCGTTATCAGTTGCGGCGCCAACAATATTATCGGGTACAATGTCAATCAATGCCTGCAAGGGGCCCTGTTCCTTTTTCGCTTTTGCATCGGCAATTTTTAAATCAGCATCACCGCCGTACGTTTCCATTAGCTCGATGCGCGTGTCTTCCGCGATCAGCTTACCAGGTCGAACTACATTGACGATGATAAGTCCTAAACTTACGGCAACTACGGTAGTGAAAATATACAAGGCAATGGTCCGGCCTCCCATTTGCGAAAGCTTGGAAATATCCTGCAGATCGGAAACACCCTTGATCAGGGAAGCAACGATGAGCGGTATCGCAATCAATTTCAGAGAATTGATAAATATGGTACCAAATGGCTTGATCCAATCGAGTACAAACTCATTCCAGTTGAGTTGAGCAGCAATGATACCAAAGATAACCCCTACTACCATTCCCAGGAGGATCTGCCAATGCAAGGCTAATTTTTTCATACAGATTTGGGTGTTTGAATTTTTTTCAACGGGCTCCAAAATAGCTAAAAGTTTTCAAACTTCAATAGCAGGGTTGAAAGTTGAATATTCAGCTGATTTATATTTACTTTTTTGTGTAAATATTTTACTCAGTTAAAATTTTCTTTCAATTTTAATGCTTTCAAAAAACCACTAAACAATTAAGTTTCTGTCAAAAATCGGTAAAACCATGTCGTGGTTATGTCGCCAAACTGGAAATCTTCCTATCATTGCAGCATGAAATTGAAAAATGATCTTTTCCTGAGAACGGCAAGAGGAGAGGAGGTTGAGCGACCTCCCGTTTGGCTGATGCGACAAGCCGGTCGGATCTTGCCACAATACCGAGCATTGAGGGGCAAGCTGAGTGGCTTCAAAGAATTGGTTGAAACGCCAGAACTCGCTGCCGAAGTGACCATCCAGCCGGTGGATGAACTAGACGTAGATGCCGCCATTATTTTTTCCGATATTTTAGTCATTCCCGAAGCAATGGGATTGCCTTACGAGATGGTAGAGAAAAGGGGGCCATTGTTTCCCAAAACAATTCAGCAGGCCAGGGATATCGAACAGCTCATCGCCGGAGAGGCGGCTAGTCAGGAGCTACAATACGTCTACGATGCCATTCGCATTACCAAAAAGGAACTGAATGGCAGGGTGCCACTGATTGGTTTTGCCGGAGCGCCCTGGACCATCTTTTCCTACATGGTTGAAGGCTCGGGCAGCAAGACCTTTTCCAAAGCCAAGCGTATGTTGTACGCCGAGCCGGAATTGTCTCATCAATTGCTGTCAAAAATTACGGAAACGACCATTGCCTACCTCAATAAAAAGGTCGATGCCGGAGTTGACCTTGTTCAGATTTTCGACTCCTGGGCGGGTATCCTGAGTCCGGATCAATATCGCGAATTTGCCGCTCCGTACATTGCACAAATTTGCGAAGCCATTGATCGGGTGCCGGTGACGGTCTTTGCCAAAGGAGCCTGGTTTGCACTGGGAGCTTTCGCCGAAATGGACTGTGAAGTACTTGGTTTGGACTGGACTGTAACTCCGGCTTTTGCCAAAGCGGCTACGGCCGATAAAAAGGTGTTTCAGGGCAACCTCGACCCCTGTATATTGTATGCAGATTTACCGGAAATCGAACGGGCGACACTCGAACTCATGCAAAGTTTTGGGGAACGTCACATTGTCAATTTAGGACACGGCGTATACCCTGATACACCGCTCGATGGAGTCAAGCAAATGGTTGCTACTGTGAAAAATTATCAGTACGTTTAGCCCAAAATAGGTTGAAAAAGCCCAAAATTGTGTAATTTTGGGCCGCTCAAAACACTCAAATCGTTAGCATTTTTAATGTAGAAAATGCTGAAAAACTAAGTCCATGGGTTGGTTCAAACGACTAAAAGACGGAATTCAAACAGCTACCCGCAATAAAAAAGAAGCGCCCGAAGGGCTCTGGTACAAGTGCAAGCGTTGTAAGGAAACTAGTACCATGAAAGAGCTCAAGGAAAATTTCTTCAAATGCCCACAATGCAACTATCACGTGCGCATTGGTTCCCACGATTATTTCGAATTGATCTTTGACGGAAATTATGAAGAATTGTTCACCGATCTGATTTCCAAGGATATTCTCAACTTTACCGATCTTAAGCCTTATCCTCAACGGTTGGAAGAGGCCAGGAAGAAGACGGGCCTCAATGATGCACTTAGTGTAGCCAAGGGCAAAGTCAACCGTCGTCCCCTGGTGATTTGTGCTATGGATTTTACCTTCATTGGCGGATCTATGGGGTCGGTAGTTGGTGAAAAGATTTCTCTGGCCATAGACCATTGTATAGAACACAAGGCCCCATTGATGATCATCTCCAAAACCGGCGGTGCGCGGATGATGGAGTCTGCTTTTTCCCTGATGCAGATGGCCAAAACTTCGGCTAAGCTGACCCGTTTGGCGAAAGCCAGAATCCCTTATTTTTCTTTCCTGACCGATCCAACCACCGGTGGTGTAACGGCTTCTTTTGCCATGCTGGGCGATGTTAATTTCGCGGAACCTGAAGCTTTGATCGGTTTTGCCGGTCCCCGAGTCATCAAAGAGACCATCAAAAAAGATTTACCGGAAGGATTCCAGACTTCGGAATTTTTGCTGGAACATGGTTTTTTAGACTTTATCGTTGACCGCAAGGATCTGAAGGAACGCATGTCGGACTTATTGGCCTTTTTCGACAATTAATCCGGTACTTCCATCGTGAAATGGTGTAATCCCGGCGTGTATTGCCCTTTTAACAAGTCAATAAGGTATTGGTAGTGGGCCTGATTATGCAGAAAGTCAGCGTCTCCCAGGTTGACCACCAGAATGGGAAGGTTGGTCTCATTTTTAAAAAACTCAAAATAAGATTGCTGGATTTGCTGCAGATAGACCGCTTCAATCTCCTGCTCATAGGTGCGGCCCCGTCTGCGGATATTGCCCAATAGGTCCTCTACTGGCCGGTGTAAATACATGAGTAATTCCGGTTTGGGAAAATTGGCGTTCAAAATGTGAAACAGGCGCTGAAACAACCGATACTCTTCTTCGCTCAGATTATTTTTGGCAAAAAGCAGGGTTTTTAAAAAGAAGTAATCCGCCACGATGGATTGCTGGAACAGGTCTTGTTGGGCCAATTCCGTTTGTAGCTGTTTGTGCCGCTCCGTCATGAAAAACAACTCCACCGTGAAAGCGTAACGATCAGGATTTTCGTAGAAAAAGGGCAGGAATGGGTTATCGGAAAATTGCTCTAATATCAGCTTTGTACCAAAGTCTTCGGCGATCTTGGTAGACAGCGTGGTTTTACCTGCTCCAATGTTGCCTTCAATGGCGATATAACGATGGGGAAATGGTGGTAACTCCTGCATGCCAGTTTTTTTCCGGGGCTGAATATCGTTAATCCGTCCCTATTTTCCAAAGTGAATTATTCTTTCAGCGGTTTTGCGGTCGATTCATCGGGCGATTCCCGTAATAAGGTGGCTACATCTTTTTGCAAAATGGGATGTAGCCAGTCAGCGGCAATTTCAGCCAGCGGAGCCAATACAAAATTGCGTTCCTGCAGCCAGGGGTGGGGGATGGTCAACCCTTCCTCGTGGATGATTTGTGTGCCGTAGAAAATAATGTCAATGTCAATGGTACGTTCTCCCCATTTTCGTTGACGAATCCGGCCCATACGAATCTCAATGTCCAAAATCTTTTCCAGCAGAGCTTCCGGCGATAATTCGGTGTGCAACAACAAGACCTGATTGTAGAAATCGGGCTGTTCCTTAACTCCCCAAGCCTCGGTGAGGTAGATTTGGGAGGCCTTCACCAGCGGGCCTACCTCTGCCTGGAGCAGGTAACTGGCTTTCGCCAAATTGGCCTTGCGATCACCGAGATTGCTGCCCGTTTGCAGGATGATATCTTCCATGGCGCGAATATACGTTTTTTGGTTGCCTTACCTTAGATAATGCCATTCAGACAAAAGAAAGATGCTCAAAAACTTGCAAAAAAAGACCGATCGGTTTATTTTTGAGGAAATTAATGATGATCACCATGCAAACCCTACCAGAAATCAGCGCTGGATTGCAGCAAACATTTGTGCAAGTTCGGCAGGCTATTGAACGCGGTAAAGGCCTTTACCTCGATAAACCCACCGAAAAATGGTCGATTGCAGAGCAATTTGACCACTTGATTCGCTCGAATAAGCCCGTTTGTGGCGCTTTGGCGCTGCCTGAAGCCCAACTTGCGGCAATGGGGCAGCCGGATCAGCCTACTCGAAGTTTTGATGAACTGAAGCGCATCTATTATGATGAATTGGCAAAAGGAGTCAAAGCGACTGGTCGGTTTATTCCTGAAGCGAAACTTGATAGAAGCGCGGAACAGGTAGTGGGAGAGTGGCTGCAAATCGGCGATGCGTTTCAAATGAACCTTAGTCAATGGAGTGAAGATCCACTCGACAAATATGTATTGCGCCACCCGGTCCTGGGCAACCTCACCATTCGGGAAATGCTGTTTTTTACCATTTTCCATAACCAGCATCACCTCAATAAAATAAACGAATTGATCGATGGACACGGAACAAACCATTAGTAAAGCGGAGCGTACCCGCAATATGATTATCGAAAAATCGGCGGTACTCTTTAATCAAAAAGGATACTCCGGCACTTCGATGAAGGACATCATGGAGGCTACCGGCTTATCAAAAGGAGGACTTTATGGCAATTTTTCCAGTAAGGAGGAGGTGGCTGTTGCGGCCTTTGAAAAAGCGGTGGAAACGGTTGATGATCAGGTAAGGATACGTACAAAAGTGGTGGAAAACACCCTGGACAAACTCAAAGCGGTAGTCTATTTCTACAAGGAACGCATACTTGATCCGCCGGTAGAAGGAGGCTGTCCGATTCAAAATACCTCCGTGGAGGCTGATGACAGCAATCCTGCATTGCGCAAGCGTGTTATGGCGGTGATGGATGATTGGCGGGAGCGAATTGTCTATACCCTGCACAAAGGCATGAAGCGCGGAGAAGTGCGAATGGATGTTGATGCCACGGAGTTTGCCATCCGGTTTATCGGTACCCTGGAGGGAGGCATTCTGATGGCTCAATTATATAAGGATGTGCGATATTTTGATGTGTTGGCTCGGCAATTAATTTCAATGATTGAAGAATTGCGGAAAAATTAAAATTCACCCGATATGGAAATGGTTAAAAAAATTGAATACCTGGAATCAGATTTTGAAGTGGGTAATGCCCGCACTTCGCCGCAATACCCTTTTTATTTGCGTTTTGTGCAATTATTCTTTCAGGTATTTGGCCGGATTGCTCCCAACATTTCGGCAAAGGTGGCTTACCGGCTGTTTACTACACCCCGCAAGCGAGCTGTACATAAGGTCTCGGATGAATGGATCGAGAGTGCCAGGGTATTTGAGTTTCTGTACGGTCGCCAAATGCTCAAAGGTTATGAGTGGGGCAGTGGTCAGGAAGTAATCCTGCTGGTACACGGCTGGGAGTCCCGGGGAACGGCTATGCGGAGTTTTGTTCCATACTTATTGGCGCAAGGATTTCGGGTGGTTACCTTTGATGGACCGGCCCACGGACATTCGGCGGGAAAACGCACCAATTTGATCGATTTTGCCGGTGCAGCCAAAGCCATCATCAAACAGGTAGGTCCGGTGCATAGCATCATCGCGCATTCCTTTGGTGGCCCTGTTTCCGTATTTGCCATGAGCAAAATGGATCCTTCTATTCACATCAAAAAACTGGTGCTGGTTGGTGCCCCCGATCGTATCGAACTGGCTATGGCCAATACACTGGAAACGCTGCGCTTGCCCCAACTGGTGTATCAGAAATTCCGGAAGAAAATTGAGCGGAAACTTGAAGTGCCTATCCAGGAAGTGGATGTGCGAAAATTGAGCCAGCACCTGAATGTTGCGGATGTACTGGTGGTACACGATGAAACGGATGAAATTGTACCGGTAGAGGCGGCTCATCGCATGTACGAGCATTTGAACAATGCCTCGTTACTGCTCAGCAATGGGTATGGACACTATCGATTAATGAAAAATCCAGATCTTTTAGAAAGGGTTACACAATTCATTATCCGCTAATTAGCTTCACTTATTTGTCAGCTTTATATCCAAATTACGGCTTTCGGTTTCGGAATTGCAAAATTTAGTTAATTTTGGAGGGTCCACAGAAGCTGTTTGAATTTGGCTTTTGAAATTTGTTATAGGTCATTTTTACGCCAATTGAGGCACGCCCGGAACCTGATAGCCAAAGCTATCAAGGTGAGGACGGAACGAAAAGTGGCGTAAAAAGGGCCATAACAAAATCGAAGTGTTGAATTCAAACAGCTTCTCACGAAAAATTTTTCGAACGAAAGAACAGCGTAAATGAAACTGATCTCAACTCTCTTTTTTACTTTTTGCTTTGGAACACTACTGCTCGCGCAACTGAACGATGACTGTGCTGATTTGGTAGACATGGGAACCGTGCCCATCTGTACCGATGATGTATATACCAACGTAAATGCAACAGCCAGTAATATCGGGTTTGGCAACTCGCCATCCTGTTTTAATGGCGGTACCGCTCAAAATGATGTTTGGTTTTCTTTCACTACCACTACGGATCTTACCGACCTTTCTATACAATTGCAAGGTGTTTTGACCGGACCTAATGCCGACGCCATTACCAATCCGCAAATTGCCTTGTATCGGGGTGCTTGCCAGGTTGATGGCCTCTCGGAGATTGCCTGTCTCTCTTCACCGGATGGTTCTATTTTCATACAGTTGGATGTATTGGGGCTTACGCCAAATACCACTTACTTCGTAAGGGTGAATGATTATTCGGCAACAGCCGCACCCAACTGGGGAGATTTTACCTTGTGTGTGGTTGAATACATTCCGGCCATCAATATTGGAGATGTTCCCAGTACCACTGCTTGTACCGGTACCCTTTATGATTCGGGAGGCCCCGACGAAGATTACGGCAATAATGAGAATGCCACGTTCACCATTTGTCCAAATGACCCACACAGCTGTATCAATATCGACCTGGCGATGTTTAATCTTGATCCAGGTGATTTCATCAACTTCTACGAAGGTATTGATGTCAATGGAGCCCTGGTAGCATCCGTAACCGGCTTTTCCAATGGCAATGATTTCCCGATTGTAGTCAGCGACGATTGTGTGACGGTTGAGTTTACCTCGGATGGATTTACTGTTCAGGAAGGTTTTGAGCTGACCTGGCAGTGTTCACCACTGGACTGTGGTGGTTCTTCCATTGATAACCCTTCAATTATTGGCAATATTCCTTACCAGGCTACTAATGTTTCTACCTGTGATGGTATGGCTACCTTCGCAGAATCTCCCTGTTCTCAGGGCGGCTTCCTTGGAGGTCCTGAATACGTGTTTCAGTATGATGCCCCAGGTGGTTTTTGTGCCGAAATTCAGATTTCGGATGCCGAGGCCAATACCGGAGTTCTGGTCCTAAATGGCCCTCCGGGTGATCCCGGTACCGTTTGTGTAGCTCAAGGCCCGGCGGGCTTTATCGGCGCTGCCAATTTCCAGACCGCAGGAACTTATTACATCGTGGTGGCCAATCAGGCTGGCTGCACCGATTTTGACATTACCATTCAGGAAGCAGATTGTGCTTTGTCGCCAGCCTTGGTGGATGCACTTTGTAATCCACTCAACGGATGTATCGAAGAAGGAGGCGTCCCTTCCATCTTTAACTTCGAAAATGGATTCCAGGATGTTCCTTTTGATACAGATGTCAATGGTGGCTGTTGGCTGGGCGTTGGTGCTCAGGCTGACTTTTTCTGGTTTACCATTCAGGCACAGGCAGATGGACCATTTGGCTTTGTGCTGGAAAGCGCCGACAACCCTTCAGATATTGACGTCAACGTTTGGGGCCCTTTCACACAGGAAGAAGTGTGTGAAACGCCGGCCAATGTGATTGATTTTGTTTCTAATAACCAACCTATTCGTAGTACCTGGGCAGCCGGTGCTGACCCTACGGGACTGGCAGATATCCATCCGGTATTGGGCACTCCAGTTACCGACGAATACGATTGTGGCAATTTCCCCGGCGCGGGTGGCGATGACTTTGTATCGGCCATTCAGGCGCAGGAGGGAGAAGTCTATATTGTACTGTTCAACGACTTCGGTAACGTCATCGGTGATGCCGGTGTTTCTGTTGATTGGTCACCTTCTCAGCCTGATGTTTTGGCTCCCGGCTCTATTGAAGTTGTTGGTACCGATACCGCCGTATGTGCCGGTCAATCGGTACAGCTGGAGCTGATTACCCCGATAGAAACAGTGACCTGGCTTGATCCTAGCGGTACCTTATCTTGTACGGGCTGTTTGGATCCCGTGGCCACTCCGAGTGAGACAACCGTTTATCAGGCGGTGGTCGATGCTGTTTGTTATACCGATACCGTTGATGTACTGGTTGAAGTATTTTTTGCCGATGCAGGACCGGATCAGACCGTTTGTTTGCAGGAAGAATTTGTGCTCTCAGCCGGTAGTGATTTTGATTTTGCCGATTACGTGTGGGACGTGCCCGCTGGTTTGACCTTCAGCTGTACGGATTGTCCCAATCCAACAGTAACGGCCTCTACTCCGGGGACCTACGATATTGAAGTGAGTGTGATTTCCGCTTTATGTACCTTGACGGATGTGCTAACGATCACCGTAGAGACTAGCCCGGCACCGGATTATATCATTGAGGAAGATTTTTCAATATGTGAGGGCGAAACAGCTACCCTTGGTGGTACGGCTACTCCTGGTGCTAGTTACAACTGGACCTCTGAACCGGACGGATTTACTTCAATGGAGGCTAATCCAGCGGTTTCCCCGCTGGAGACGACCACCTATTATCTCACGGTTTCTTCCGGAGCTTGTCTGGTGGGCACACAGGATAGTGTGACGGTTAGTGTCGGGGCCGTTCCGGTGATCAATACCGTTTCCGATACCTTGGTTTGTCAAAGTGATTCCCTGGTACTGGGAGCTACTACCATTCAGGATGGGGTAACGTACTCCTGGACGGGTCCATCCATCATTGCTGATCCCAGTGATCCAAATACGACCGCCTTCCCACAAAGTAGCGGTACTTATACCCTGACTGCCGATGACAATGGCTGTATTGCTACGTCTGATGTTGAGGTCAGTGTGGTTCCCATTGGCATCAGCTTATTGCAGGAAGATAGCCTGGAAATTTGTCTGGGCACCGAGGTAACCTTACAGGCAGATGTCGCCCCAATGAATGCATTAGCCACCTGGACCCCGGATAATGGTTCATTGAATAGTACTACCGGTAATGAGGTGATCGCTACGCCTACGGAAACCACGACCTACATCGGTATGGTTGAAAACCAGGGATGTGTGCGTTTGGATACGGTCTATATTCGGGTGGACTCTTTGCCGATGATGGAGATCACCGCCGATCCGGAGAAAGAATTTTATTGTGAAGGGGATATCATTACGTTGATTTCGCCTTTGTTTGAACCCTCATTCTTCCCCGATATTGACTTTATGTGGTTGGAAGGCCCGGGTTACGAAACCGGTGATTCGCTCTGGAACATGGTCCTTACTGCTCAGGATACCTTCACGTACCAAAGAGTGGTGACCAACAATGCTTGTGCAGATACTGCTGAAATAGAGATTTTTGTTGTCACTTCCGAGGAAATATTTATTACACCGGCCGATACTACGATCTGTCCGGGTGAAAGTGTGCAACTCAATCTGACCTACGCCGGTCAGGGTGACATCAGTTGGGAGCCTGAATCCGATCTTTCCTGTACCGATTGTTTTGATCCGATTGCCAATCCGACGAGTACGGTGACGTATACGGCTAAGGCCGAAAAAGAGGACTGTGTCCAGGAAGCATCGGCAACGATCATTGTGATCAATCCGCCCGATCCATCCCTTTCGGGTAATGTAGAAATCTGTGCGGGCGATGCGACTACCCTGAGTGTCGTGAACCCACAGGGCGGCGTGACCTACACCTGGACTTCCCCCGATGATCCGGGATTGAATGAAGATGGCACGCAGATCACCGTACAGCCAGCCAGCAATACGACTTACACTTTGACTGCTGTCAATGACTGTGCTACAGTTACCGAAGACCTCCTGGTGACAGTGGTGGAGCCCGCCGACTTTAGTGTAGAGGGCGTCACCATCTGTCTGGGTGATCCAGCGGTATTAACCGCCGTAGGCACCGCACCGGATGGTGTAACGGAAGTGATTCGCTGGTTCCTGCCCAACGACGTAGTGCGTTTTGGCGAAACCATCACCATCAATGATTTGACTGAAACCACCGATATCCTTGTGACCTACACCTACGGTGACGATTGTGAAACCATTGAGCAAATGATTACCGTAGAAGTGTTGCAGATCGATTTCAGTATCCTATTGACTTCAACCCCTGATCTTGACTCAACGATGATCTTCCAGGGCGATGAAGTAGCCTTCAATGCCACGATCCTGCCCGATTCCATTAGCTCTGGAGGCTTTACCTACATCTGGGAAGTGAACGGTGTGGTACAGGAAGGCGAGGTACTGTCGATGTTCACCAGCAACTTCACCGAATTGGGTGATAATACGGTGACTGTAACCGCTATAACCCCCGAAGGCTGTACCGATAGCCAGTCGATCACCTTTGAGGTCAAAGAACCAATGTTTGACATTCCAAACGTCTTCACCCCCAACGGTGACGAGATCAACGATGTATTCCGGGTGTACAACAGCGGCTCCATCGAGATAGAATCCTTCCGCGTGTACAACCGCTGGGGTAATCTGGTTTACGAAGGCAGTGGCGAGGACGCCGCCTGGGACGGCACCTACAAAGACACACCCGCTCCATCAGAAGTATACATTTACCAGATTCTGTTCAGGCTCGGCAATGCCAGCTTTGAGGAGACGGGAGATGTGACGTTGATGCGGTAGGAATTGAATAAAAGTTAATAGGAAAGCCCCGGTTCTGAGGAAGGATCGGGGCTTTTTTTGTTGTTGGGAGGTAGGATTTACTTGAAAGGGAGATGGATTTTTGGCATATTGGGGGGTGATTCATGGAGATTGATAGGAGAAAGGACTTAGCGGGTATCGGAGGAGTTTGAAAACGAAGGATACAATTTGCTGGCCATTATGTTGGATACACAGAGTGGTAGGCAAGCAGAAATAATAAATCAATAAACCAAAAAAGATATGGACATCAATTTTTCAGAACTGACAAGTAAAGTAACTAATTTGTTATTACCCTTTCTTAGAAAGAATAAGGTGATTTCTAAAATCAATGAGGATTTTAAAGAAGCAGGTAGTACTTCGCTTTTAGAGTTATGGGAAAAAATTAAACCAATATTTATAGAAGAATTTGAGGAGGAAAATGGGGAACTTGATCAAGATGTAATAAATGAAGCTATACTTAGAAGAGAATTGAAAAAGAAATTAAAAGGAAACGAAGATTTCGCAAATACAATCGCTAGAATTTTAAAAAATGTTGAACAGGAAGTACCGAAAACCAATATTGGTATTTCAAATAGTAAAAATATTGCCATTGGTAATAAAATTGATGCCGGTGGCGATGTGATTATTGGAGGAAAAAAGAGTGGAAAAAAGTAGAACGTTCATGAGCGACAGAAAGATTTCTTTCGAAAACAGCAAGAATGTAGCCTTCGATAATAAAATAAACTCTGAAGGCGATGTTCTTATTAACAGCAAAAAAATAACAAATATCTTTTTAAATCATGACTATAATGAAATAATAAAGGAAAGGGAAAGAATTGAAAATGATCTAAAAAGGATTCCCAAACATGATAAGGAGTGGCTTATTGAAAAATTGCAACAGCTCGAATCTGTAAAAGAAAAAGAGAGGCTTTTTAAGGAATATGTTATGCAAATCGCAAAAAACCTTAGTAGCATAACATATGTAAATGAGCGGTTGAAAAAAGCAATAGACCTTTTTGAGGAAGGGAAATTTAAAGAGGCTGATACATTATTAGATTACGAAGAATTAAAGAAAGATAAGGAATATTTCATTTCTCAGCAAAAAGTTGGTGAACAAATACTTGAAGATGCTTTAAATGCTAGAGCAGAGATTTCAAATGAATTTTTATTAAAAGCACAATTGACATTAACTCAATTTGAAAATATTGATAGAATTAGGGATGCTGAAAAATATTTCAAAGAATCGATTCAAGTATTTCCGAATTTAGAAGCTCTTTTTTCCTTTTCAGTTTTTTTGCAGAATCATAACAGGCAGAAAGATGCAATTCAATATCTAGAAAAAATATTTGAGCACCTCTCACCTATTACAAATGCTGGGTTATTATCAAACATATTTAATAATCTTGGGATACTATATAGAGATTGCAATGATTTTAAAAAAGCAATTCATTACTTTGAAAGTGCTGTTAAAATAAGAAGGGAATTGGCAAATAAAGATAATGGATTCAAAACAGAATTGGGTGTTTCCCTGAATAACTTAGGATTATTACATAGCGATGAACATAATTTCACCATTGCTGAAGACTACTATTTAGAATCTCTTGCAATTCAAAGAGAATTGACTAAACAAGAGGCTAAAGAAGAATATACAAGAAATCTTGCATTAACATTATGTAATTTAGGTATATTCTATCTTGAGGTTGGAAATGCTTCAAAAGGAGTCCCATTCTTGATGGAATCAAATGAGTTGTATAGAGAGTTAGAAAAAATAAATAAGAGATTCTATCTCCCCCACAGAGCAGCTGTCATTGATAACTTAAGTCTTGCATATAAAGATAATAATGAATTCGCAAAGGCTATTTCTTATTCAAAGGAAGCTTTAAAACTCAGAAAAACTTTATACCAGGAAAACCCTTTGAGATTTGGTCCTGATTTAGCATCTACTCTGAATAATTTAGGTATAATCTACAAAAGAGCAAAAAAAATCAATTCCGCAGAAAAATATCTAGCAGAAGCAGTTAAGTTAAGGAAGGAACAATCTCTAATAAATCCAGAGGTATTTGATCAGAAGTTAGGGATTGCATTATTTAATTACGGAAATATTCTAATACAATTAAATAAGTACGCCCAAGCTTCTGAGAAATTTCAACAAGTTATGGATATATATCAAAAGTTATTTATCCAAAACCCACGTTTTATTTTCAGCAGACTACTTGAAGCAATGAATAAGTTAGGGGGAATTAAATTGAAATTGGGGAAAATTTTAGATGCTGAAAAGATATTATTAGATTCGGTGAAATTTTATGAAGAAAACAATAAATATTCATATCAAGAAGCTTTGATTTCTTATTTTAAGTCGCTGCAAAAGTTGGCAATGATATACTCTCAAACTGGTAAATTTCATAAAGCAATTAATTTTTTTGAAAAAATCTTAGAAAAAGATGATCTTTTGGATAAATCAGAAAAAATAAATATGATGCCTCTATTTGCTGATACGAACTATTTTTTGGGGAACTTATATATTGCTATAGATGATGATAGTAAGGGTACTGAGAGAATTTTAGAATCGATTCCTTTGTTAGAAAAGCTCATTGAAGAACACCCTGAAACAGCTAAGAACAAGTTGGCAAGATTATACTTTAGTTTGGGGCAAGTTTATTTTAACGATAATAAAATATCTAAATCGATTAAGTGTCTTGCGAATTCAATCTCATATTTTCAAGACATTATTAATAAAGAATATTATTCTTCAAGCGAAGAAGTCCTTCAAGTACATATTTTTTTGACAAAAATATTTTTAAGCCAAAACAAAATCAAGAGGGCAAAAAGACAGTTTGCTGAATTGAATTCACTTATAAAATCGGAAAAAGTGCTAAAGGTCAAATATAATGTTGATGTCAAAATTATCGAGAGTAATATTCTATATACAGAACAAAAATTTGATGAAGCAAAAGTGATTTTAAGAGAAGTGATTTCAAATAACTCTATTGACGATGTATATGAAGTAGGAAAGGCATATTTTCAACTAGCAGAAATTGAGTTTTGTAATAATGAATTTAAGAATGCAATTGGGTCCTTAGAGAAGCTAGTAAATATTTTACAAAACTCTTCTCCGAAAAGTTCTGAATTAAAGATGATGATTTCAAGAGCATTGATAAATATAAGTTTTTATTTAATGCATGATGGTGCTGAAAAGAATATTGCAATTAAATACGCTAATCAGGCTAGTGAAGTTATATCTAATCTTTCTGATGAAAGATACGTGCATGAAAAAAACGAAATCTTAGAAAGGAGAGAATGGATTGTTTCAAAATATAACTAACAGGATGCCTGGCCTGCAATCGAGTAGACGGCCCAGCCATAGCTGACCGAGATGAACCTCTGAAAATTTTCGCTGGAACGAAGTGAAAGAGGACCACAGTAAATACGGATATCATATATAGCAAAGGGATCAAGTCTAAAATCACCAGCAACTTTGCCCGGAAAAACTTAAATTGGGTGGAGGTTAAGGCAGTAGCAGAAAAAGGCTTTCCCTATAGAAGTAGACTGCTAACCAAGAGCACCGGAATTCCCGATGTAAAACCGGGACAAGCTGTCCAACGTGCCGTCGCCATGAACTTTCGCTGAAGCTTCGGCACAAGCGAAAGGCTTAGGCAGTCGGAGACTGAAATGTCTGCGTGATGTCGTGCTGGAGCTATACTTTGAAGGGAGGGCGCAGACATTCCTTTGAGTTGGGCGCGAAGAAATCAGAAAAAACATAGAAAAAGATTATTTTCGGTTCTTAGTATAAAAAATAATCAATCTATGAAGCTTGCATTAATTAAAGGACTGCTGTGTTCAATAATGATACTCTCAATAAACAATTGTTTGAGTCAGGAGGAAGAATATAAGTATAGTCAAGACTCAGAGCGGCAAGAAGGCGTCCCACGAGGAACCGTTACCAAAAGTGTATTTCAAAGCCAAATTTTTGAAGGAACCTATCGGGAATACTATGTTTATGTTCCTGCCCAATATCAGCCTGATCAGGCAGCAGCATTAATGATATTCCAGGATGGTCATGCATATGTCAAGGAAGACGGAGACTTCAGGGTTCCAATTGTCTTTGATAATCTAATTCACAAAAAAGAAATGCCCGTGACGATCGGAATATTTATTAATCCTGGTCATAACTCCTCAGAATTACCTGAGAATCCATTTAGATCAAGCAATCGAAGTTGGGAATATGATGAGCTAAGCGATCTGTATGCTCGTTTTCTCATCGAAGAAATAATTCCTGAAGTTGGAAAGGACTATAATTTGACAAATGATCCGAAAATGCGGGCAATTTGTGGCCTGTCATCAGGCGGAATTTGTGCATTTACAGCCGCTTGGGAGCGACCGGATTATTTCCATAAAGTGTTAAGTCATATTGGGAGTTTCACAAATATCCGCGGTGGGCATGTTTATCCATCATTGATTCGAAGACAATCCAAGCGAGATATAAAAGTGTTATTGCAGGATGGATCAGGAGACTTGAATAATCTATATGGGAATTGGTGGCTAGCCAATCAACAAATGGCCTCCTCACTTGAATTTCGAAATTATGAATATACCTTTGTGAAAGGAACAGGGGGGCATAATGGCAAACATGGAGGCTCGATTTTTCCGGAGTCATTGAGGTGGTTATGGAGTGAATAAATGAAACTCAGACTTCGATTAGAGAATTCAGATTCTATTAAAAATGCCATAATACACTACATATATGTTGCTGAGTTTGATTCAACAAGTGAAATAGGAAAGTTTTCAAGTGCGAAATTGGATTCTATTTGGGAGATAGAAAGAGAAGCTTTTCAGAGCCAACTTATTTACAAAGAAATTGAGAATGCTTATTTTTTTGCGGAGAGAAGTAAAGATGCTAAATTATTTTTATCGCTAAGAGATGACGGATTAATACCGAATTGTGTATGCGGTTGTCCAGAAAAAAGATTTGAAAAAAATTAACATGGCTCCAAACATGCCCTTTAAAACTGGAAGAAAGCTTTGAAGATAACTTCATTCAATCTGAACGCTAAGCAAATGCTCCTCCTCGACGGCCTGGGTGCACTCCTAACCCTTCTTTTCCTGATCGGCATTTTGGTCCCTTTTGAAGCTTACTTTGGAATGCCAAAAAATGTGCTATATTCACTGGCCATTGTGGCAGGGTTATTTGCGATTTATTCCTTAGGCAGTTATTTCTTTTTGAAAAAAAATTGGTCGCCATTTTTGAGGGGTATTGCGGTGGCTAATTTGTTGTATTGTGTGGCAACGTTGGGGCTGGTGGTCTATCACTTTGAAAAATTGACGGTGCTGGGAGTGGGGTATTTTCTGCTGGAAATGGTGATTATTGTGGTGTTGGTGGTGGTGGAGTTGCGGGTTAGTTCTAGAAGGTAAAAGCATTGCAAAACAACTCCGTGTGCCAATTTTTAATCGTGTAAAGAAGCTGGACAGGTGAAAAATGGCGCATCGCGTCGGAGACGCTCGCGAGCGAGCTTGCGAGCGGGCTTGCGAGCGATTACAAAGACGAACCTCATTCCCCCAACAACTGATCCAAATCCTGTTCCGTTTTCCGCAGTTTAGTACGGCAATAAGCGATTAGTTCACTGGCGCGTTTGGCTTTTTCCGAAAGCTCATCGATGGAGGTGGTGCCTTCTTCCAGGGCTTCGATGATTTCCTGTAGTTCCTTGATGGCGGATTCGTAGGTTAGTTTCTTGCTGCTCATTCTTTGTCGGTTTTGTTGGAGACGGTGCTGTTGATTTTGCCGTCATTAACGATGGTGGTGATTTGATCACCGGCGGATACCTGATCGATGTTTTTGACGATTTGCCCTTCGCGTAAGGTCAGACTGAAGCCGCGTTTGAGTTGGGTGTCCAGGCTCAGTAGCTGGGTGAGCTTTTCTAATTGATCCAGCTCTTTTTGGCCGGTTTTAAGGCGCTGAAGGCCTGATTTTTGAAGCCTTTGCTGAAGAGTTTCCATTTGCGTAAGCTCCTTATTTAAACGCTCCCTGGAGCTTTGCATCCAGCGTTGCTGCAAAAGCTGAAGGTTTAATTGTTGGTTCGCTAATAAATCACTTGACAGATTAGCAAAACGATTGCCCAAATCAATCAACTGGCTTTCATACATCATAGATTGCTGAATCAAAAAATCGGCGACGGCGGTTGGGGTCTTCAACGATAAATGTGCCACCTTGTCGAGTACAGAGTCATCAATATCGTGCCCAATGCCGGTGATGACCGGAAGGGGACATTTGGCGACAGCCTTACCCAAAGCCAGGTTGTCAAAAGCCGCCAAATCCAGCCTGGAACCACCGCCGCGAATGATGATGACCGCATCAAAATCGGAATGTCGGCGATTGATGGTTTTGAACTGGCGCAGGACTTCTTTTTCTACTTCCTGCCCCTGCATCGCCGCCGGGAATAGCCGACAGTAGTATTGATAGCCATAGGGATTTTCCAGGAGCTGTTGTACAAAATCCTGATAACCCGCTGCATGTACGGAACTGATGATGGCGAGGTTTTGTAGCACAGGAGGACGGGACAACTGACGATTGATCTCCAACAAATGCTCCTGCTGCAACTTCTCCAGTATTTGTTGTTTTTGCAGGGCCAATTTCCCCAAGGTAAATACCGGATCAATCTCCTCTACAATCAGTTTTAATCCGTAACGCTCATGAAAGTTAACCCGGACTTTTAGCTGTACCTCCATGCCCTCCTGAAGCAGACCATCTAGTGTCTTACCAAGTTTTCGCTTGAGGCTGCGATAGTTGTTTTGCCAAAGCACCGCTGAACACTGGGCCAGGATTTCGTCTGACTCCGTGGCTTTTTCTACCAGTTCCAGGTAATAATGTCCTCGAGAACTGCCTACCTGACCAATTTCTCCCTTGACCCAGATCGGGACCGGGAAGTTGAGCGCAATGATACGCCGCAGATATTCGTTGAGTTCAAATAAGGAATAGGTTTGCATTGCGCCAAGATAATTAAAACAGCGTAAAAAAAGCTGGAGAATGTGTATCTTGGATGGTACATATTAGGAGGTGGGGCTTTAGAAGCGACCTCCTAACATGTACCTATAATCACCCAGTAGATGAGCATAAGACCATTGACCATTATCACTTTATTGGCCGTTTTGATGTCGGCCTGTTTTTATTCCGCTCCCGATCCGGGACCTGCCACTACGGAAGGGAATTGGCCGGATCGTAGGGCATTATTTGAGCAATTGGAAAGTAAGGGGGCATTACTATTGGTCTATCCTGAATCCAAAAAAGACTTGTATCAGCCACTAATTGACTCGCTCAAAAGTGCGGGGCGTCGGAGCTTTGAAATCATCGCCAAGGCCGATGCTGAAGTCAAGGACTCCGAACTGAAGAGTTTGCCTTTGGCTATTGTTGGTGCCTTCAAGAGCAATCGCCTTTACCGCCGAATTGAAACGGGATTGCCTTTTCATTTTGATAACGAGTCCTTCTCTTTTAATCACGCCCGCTTTTCTGGTAAGGAGGCTACCCTCAAATTATTTCCCTATCCAAGTCCATTCAACCGTGACTTGCCGCTCTTACTTTTCGGTGCCAATGAAGACCAGGCGTTGGTCAACCTGGTGGAACAACGCAACGATGGCGACTGGACGTCCTTTTTCTGGCGTAACTGGGGTTTCGAAGTGGCTGAAAAAGGCGAAAATCGCATGATTGGCTATTTTAATGAGCAATGGGAAGTGGATGAAAATCTAAGTCACGACTTCACGGTCATCAAGGATACAACGGTTGATTCCCGGTATTTTCGTTTTGTGTTTCACCAGATTCCCAATGTGGATGAACGCTTGGATACCCTGGTGCAGCATTGCGAGCAATCGCTACTGGAAATAATGAATTTCCTGGGGGTGGATGGACTGGAGAAAAAGATTGACTATCATTTGTATCCTTCTGCAGAAACGAAAGGACTGCAATTATTCAATACCGAACCCGCCCACGTAGACTCGGATGGCGGTGCTGTTTATGCCGTTTTTGATCCGGTGCATTGCGGGCAAATGTTGAGTAAGGAGAATCGAATCATTATCCAGCAAACACTGGGACAAGCTGCAACCACGGCGTTGGAGACCGGGCTGGCAGTACATTTTGCCCCCAAGTGGCACGAGCACGGTGCTCATTATTGGACTGGATTGTTGTACCAGTCGGATAATCTGCCAGCTTTGAGTGAACTGCTTGACAATGAGCGATTCAAAGAAGCTTCTCCGCTGGTTTTTGAGACTGCTTCGGGCGTATTGGTGGAATTTTTACTGGAACATTGGGGCAAAGATGCCTTTTTGGAAAAGTTTCCGACCTGGCAGCCGGCACCCGCTGAGCTTAAGGAGTTGGAGCCAATCTGGCGGGCGTTTTTAGCCAAGACCTATGTACAAAAAATTGAGCGAAAAACGGTGCGCGAGATCCCGTATATGAAAGGGTTCAATTTTGCCCACGAAGGATATCGCATACACAATGGTTACGGCTCGGAAGCGGCCCGTCAATCTCTTGTTGAGTTGCAGAATCTTGGTACCAATGCCATTGCGATTGTGCCCTATTCCTATATGCAGGATGCGCAAAAGCCTTCTCCTCTTCCCCTGATGCAGCGGGCGGGCTCAGAGACGGACGAATCGGTAGTAGCCTCTCATGCCCACGCCAAAGCTATGAACATGTACACCATGCTTAAACCTCAGATCTGGATGCGGGGCAGCTGGCCGGGTGACATTATGATGAAAAATGAAGCAGACTGGCAGCAGTTTTTTGAGTACTACTATCGCTGGATGAGGCACTATGCACTACTGGCGGAGATGGAGCAGATGGACATCCTGTGTGTCGGTGTAGAATTTGCGAAAGCTACCATTGAACGGCCTGAAGATTGGCGCCGGTTGATTCGGAAATTGCGGGGTATTTACCACGGCCCAATTACTTATGCCGCCAACTGGGGAGAAGAATTTGAAAAGCTGAGTTTCTGGCAGGAGGTGGATTATATTGGTCTCAATTGCTATTATCCGCTCAGCAAAGATAAAACCCCAAGTGAGGGCGAATTGGAAAATGGTTTTGCGCAGATTGTTGAAAAGATCGAGGTAGTGAGCAAGCGGGAAAACAAACCATTGATCTTTACCGAAATTGGCTTTAGAAGTACGGAACACACCTGGGTCAATCCTCATGCCGAAGCAGACGGAAGGGCCTATGATGGTAAGGGGCAAGAGGAGTGTTATCGAATTGTCTTAGAGCAAATCAAGGATAAACCCTGGTGCAATGGCATTTTGTGGTGGAAATGGCCAAGCTACCTGGATTATCGAGGCGGAGAGAATACGGGCTTTTCACCGAATGGCAAGCCGGCAGAGGCCGTTGTGAGCGAGTTTTGGAGATAGATTCTAGTCTTTTTCAGGATCGTACCAAAACGGGATAATGGCTTCCTTTTGCTGGCCTTTATCATTGTAGTATTCAAAGGTAATTTTGAGGTAATTCAGGCCAATTTGACAATGATCAGTGGGGAGGTAGATGATGGAGCCCTCCTCTTTTCGATTGGCGTGTGAGTGTTTAAGTAGGTTGTCAGAAGGCAATGGCTGGTTGTTGATATAAAACTGATAATAGCGCCGGAGGCAATCCAGTCGAAATTGCCGTTCTTCCTCTCTTTCAATATCTACTTCCAGATTGTTGGAGGACGGCTTGAAATTGCCACAAAGATCTTCCAGGCTTTTTTCTTCGCGTTCCGCAAAGGGAATAAAGACTTTGATTTGGCTTCCGCCAATTTTTTCACTACTGATGATCGGATGTAGAATGAAGCGATCTTCCTCTAGCTGATCCTCGTAATTGAAATAAAAACTTCGGTCAGAGCGGTTGTCCATTCTGAAAAATCGACCTTTCTCGTGGAGGATGGCATTGGAACGCATAAGGGTTGGCATACTGATTAACATCACCAGCAACAGGTAGACAAAGAACGTTGCGCCAGCTACACTTTTCTTATTATTGGTGAAAAAAATGTAACTGATATAATTGACGGGCTTGTAAAAGAAGGTAAAGAGTGCTTTGCCAAATATCTTTACCACAATGGGGTAGTGAATTTTCTTGACCCACTCCTTTTCGCGAAACCTTTTCGTGTTTAAGACGGCTGCAAACATAGAAGGTGTTAGTAACAGCACAAAAAGCAAATAGAAAATGTACTCTTGCGGGATATTCGAAAAGACCAGGTGAATCAGTGCTGTGATCAGCAATAAGGTGAGTAGTATGATGCTAAATGAAAACATAGCAAAAGCCCCGCCAAAGGAAAAGGCAAATATCTGACTGGCAATGCGATCAAGCTTTTCATTAAACTCGTTGACATCCGGAAAATCGCGAAGGAGTTTATCCATAAAATCCCGGCTAAACATGTCGGAATCGCGATTGATGCCATTGGGATAGACGGAAACCAATCCAATCATGCCAATCCAAAGTGCCCGAAGGGCGAAGTGAACGATGAAGTTGACAATTAGCATGGAGGAGGCGATCATCAAATACCAAACGGTATAAAAAAGTGGGGTGAGATATCCCTCTCCGATATGTAACAACAACCAGTCATAGCAATCAATAAGCAGGTCCGGCAACTGGAAGCAACCAAAGATGGCCAAACCGGAGACAAGCAGTTCAGCCTGCCAGCTTTCTGCTTCAAGAATCTCTAACCAGGTTGGCTTGTGCTTCGCGTTTTCCATACTATTCCAGGTGAGTCAGCAAAATTTGCTTAAATTGACACACAATTTAAAACCAAATTCCAGATTTAGAAAAAATGCAGGGATTAACTTATCAATCGGAAGTTATCATCGTTGGTGGTGGATTGGCGGGAGTGACAACGGCACTTGAGTTATTGGATCACAATAAGAAAGTCTTATTGATCGATCGGGACCTGGAAAGTAACTTTGGGGGGCTGGCCAACTGGGCGTTTGGTGGCATGTTTTTTGTCGATAGCAAACACCAGCGTCGGGTAGGTATCAGGGATAGTTATGAACTTGCTTTGCAGGACTGGCTTTCTGCCGCAGAATTCTCGGAAGATGACCACTGGCCACGGCGCTGGGCCGAGCATTTCATCCATCACGCTACGGAAACGGGATATCACTGGTTGAGAGAACGAGATGTCAACTTTTTTCCGGCTATCCACTGGGTGGAACGCGGCCTGTTTCGACCTGGTAATTCTGTGCCCCGGTTTCACCTTACGTGGGGCACTGGTTACGGATTAGTGCAAACTCTGATCGGGCATTTGCAGCGACATCCCAGGCGGAATCAACTACAGCTGTTGTTTGGGCATCGGGTACAGGATATCTTGCTGGAAAATCAACAGATCAAAGGTGTATCCGGGGTGATAGAAGGGGAGGGGAAGGCTTTTACCGCCAATGCGGAAGTAGTCGTTGTAGCGACCGGGGGAATTAATGGCAGTATTGAGAAGATAAAAGACAATTGGTACCAGCCTTGGGGTACGCCACCGGAAGTGATCCTAAATGGCGCTCATCCCTATGCTGTCGGTGATCTGCACGAGGCAACAGAACGCATTAACGGTCAGGTCACTCATCTGGACCGGCAGTGGAATTACGCGGCGGGGGTACATCATCCACAGGCGAGGTATAAAAATCATGGATTGAGTTTAATTCCCTGTAAATCAGCTTTATGGATGAATTACCAAGGAGCACGGATCGGGCCGATGCCTTTGGTCACTGCTTATGATACCCGCTATCTGGTGGAAGCCATTTGCCGGGAGGAAAAAAAGTATTCCTGGCAGATTTTAAACTGGAAAATTGCCGTCAAGGAAATGGCCATTTCCGGTTCGGAGCACAATGTGGCCATCCGCGATAAAAAGCTATTTGCTTTTCTAAAGTCCGTTTTTTTTGGCAACAAAAAACAGGTGCAGGATTTGGTGGAAACCTGCCCCGATTTTATCGTTGCTCATTCTCTTGAAGAACTGGTGGAAAAAATGAATGCCCTCGTCGGAACCGATGATGTAGAGCTGGAGCGGATGCGGGCGGATATCAAGCGCTACGATGACCAAATTGATCGCGGAGGCAAGTTTTTTAATGATGAACAACTGCGCCGCATTGCGCACGCGCGCCGCTATTTGGGCGACCGTTTACGCACCAGCAAATTTCAAAAAATCAATGATGAGAAGGCTTATCCATTAATTGCTATTCGAGAATTTATTTTGTCCAGAAAATCACTGGGAGGGATTCAGACTGATTTGCAATGTCGGGTGCTTAGCCGTCCAACTGCTAGTCAGGAGCAACGATCGATTCCCGGGCTGTATGCCGTGGGGGAAGCCGCCGGTTTTGGTGGGGGAGGGGTGCACGGCTTGCGTTCGCTGGAAGGCACCTTCCTATCCGGATGTGTCATTACTGGCCGGTTGGCGGCAAGAGATATTGCAGGAAAGTAATGAGGGACCTGGGGGGAATGGATGAAATGGAAAGTCCATTTGGAACATTTCATCCATTCCTGCAAATACAACTACGCGTTATTATAATTTCTTGATTTTTTGTGATCGGCGATCGAGGGTTCGCGGCCTTTCCATGAGTCGGGAACGACTTTAAGTACTGGTGATATTTGTTGTATGGCCCGCAATATATCAACGCGGCTGATCTGGCCAATGAGGCGCCCGTTATCCATGACAGGCAGGCGCTTGTAGCCGGAGTGCACAAATTCGTAAGCCGCATCGAGAATGGTTTTTTCAGATTCAATGGATCGAACGGATTTGGACATATAATCTCCAACCGTTTCGTTGCCGGTAGGCACCTGATTGTAAGGACCCTCAAGCAGTATCTTCAGGCAATCCACTTCAGACAACATGCCGATCATTTCTTTGCGTTCATTTACTACCGGGGCACCGGTTATTTTCTTTTTAAGCATGGTATCCACCGCTACCCTGATGTCCATATCGGGGGTAAAGGTGATCAGCTTGGTAGCCATAAATTGTGTGACGGAAGGATAATTCTGCATAATCGTTAGGTTTAGAATAATATTACGAATTATTTACAATTTATGCAAGGATGTTTGGGGGTTCTTAAGAAAAAGTTCGTCGAATAATGCTTTATTTTTCAGCGGTTTGTTGTAGTAACCATTCCTTTTCGGTAAGGACAGGCTCAGCTTCCAGCATTTGTTGAAGTTTTTGAATCTCCGACTTGTCAAACGGATTCAGCGAAAGCAGTTTTTTCGTGTAGCGAATGATATTCAGATAATTGGTTTTATGGTAGCCGATCACCCGGTTGCGGCGGATGAAGTTGTTCATGGCGTTGAGGTGGGCATCCAAGAGATCAAATTCCTCCAGTTGATAAAATATTTTCAACATAATGGTCTTGGCGCCAAGATTAAGTAATACATCCTGAAAGTGGGCTGTATTGAGTAAGGTCAGTGCCTCTTCGTAGTTCTGTTGGGCGAAAGCCAACCTGGCCTGATTAAAGCGAAAAGCACTCTCTCGGTGTTTTTTATCCAGTAGTTCCCGGTATTTTAAAATAAAGTCTCTGGCCCAGCCAAATTCCTCAGTTTGCAATGCGGCGGCCACTGCATTGTGATAAACAAAACGCGAAAGCCGCCCCCTGTCGATCAGTACGTTAGAAGTTAATCCTTGCTGGTAGAGGCTTAGCATTTCCTTAAAAAAGGTCTTATCGCCCTTATTGACCTGCTTTACGCAATAATTGATAGCAATGACGTATAATTCCTTGAGGTCCACAAACTGGAAGAGGTGCCCTCGAGAAAACAGAAGGGTTTTGAACTGTTGAAAATGGTCGGTCCCTTCCTTGTCTTGCAAAACAAAATAGCCGTGATAATAGATGCCGATGGCCGGAATATCGGTCAGGCCGCGCTGTTCGAGATAGGGAAAGAAGGTTTGATTGATCTGATCGATGAGCTTATCATCGACGGAATAGACCGATTGGTGAGCGGTCAACAGGCAGATCTGCCGTAGCTTTTGGGAAAAGTAGGCGATGTCTGTCATTTCGGAAACGGTTTCCAGGCGTCGGTAATTTTCGGGACGGTTGGGAATGTCATTGAGGTAAGCTGCCCAGTGGAAGTCGCGGTAATTTTCGTAATAGACCTTATCGCGCAGCTGGCTTTTGTCGAGCTGTTTGTGAATACCGGTCAGGGTTTGCTGGAAATGTTTGGGTAAATTGCGGCGCTGGTAGCTTTTTAGCAGGTGAAACTGATGGTCAATGGGGTCGTTGAGCTGTTCCTGAACGGCTAAAAATTGTTCAATCAGCTTGAGCAGGTAACTCATGATCAGACTGATATTCTGTTCGTCATAGGCTTGTTTTGGAAATAGGAATTGATAGGCGGCTTTTTTCTCCCGTTTCTTCTGGCGAATCAGCCATTCAAATAGCCTGGTCACATCCTCACGGTGGTTGAAATAAGGCGATTGCAGGAACTTGCGACAGGCGGTTTTTTCCTTTTTTTCCAAACTGTCTACTAATTCTACCAGTTTTGATTGCTTCAAGGTGAAGTTTTTTGTCTAAAAATAAGGGTGTTTATGGTTTGTAAACCAATTGATTAAGTGGCAAAAGTAGTTAAAATATTTCTAAGAATTAGAGAAATTGTGTTTGTTTAAAGTGCGAAGTTGGGGCACTTTTGTACCGTAAGAAAAATTAACCAACAAATTAATCAAAATCAAGTCCTATGAATACTTTTAAACGCCTGGTTTTACTACCCCTTTTGCTGTTCCTGTTTCAGGTCAATTATGTGATTGGCCAGTGTAGTCCGGATGTAACCCCTCCGGTCATCGAATGTCGGGATGCGGTGACCCTCTCACCCGGGCCATTTGGTTCGACGGAAATCTATTTGATCGACTTTCTGGAGTCGGTCATGGATGAATGTGATGGCACGGATGTCACCCTGGGGTATTCCCTTGACGGGAGCGCGGTGACTTATAGTGATACCTCAATCATCGTTAATTGTGACGATCTTGGCTCGCATTCGGTCGTCATTTGGGCCAAGGATGGCAGCGGCAATGAAAGTTCCTGTACGGTGCCTTTAGAGGTGACCGATCAAGTTGCCCCTACAGCCGTATGTAATGATCAGATTATGGTAGCCTTAAACGTTGATGGCTTATATGATCTTCATTTCTCTGATGTCGATGAAGGTTCTTCCGATGCCTGTTTTGGTAGTATTACGAGATTAATTTCCATTGGGAATCTACCTCCTGCGGAAAATATTCTGCTCGACTGTGCCTATTTGGGTACCCATGAGGTGGTGCTGTCAGTAGAAGATGAAGAAGGCAACCAAAATTTCTGTTGGTCACTAGTCACCATTACGGATCCTCTGGAGGTTTGTGAAACGACAACGGTTAGTGGACATGTTTTTCTTGATGCGGATGAAGATTGCACCATGGATGCCGGAGAGACCGGTATTGGTAGCTGGGATGTAGAGCTTACCGATGTGGATCATGGTTTGACTCACAATATTACCGCTGATGCCAGCGGGTATTACGAATTTCAACAAGCTGTAAGTCCGGGATTAACCGAGGCCCATTTCATTGTTCGCTTGCCGGACCTGCCAGGGTTTTTGATGCCTTGTGGAACGGATTACTTTTTCAGCGTACCCAATGGAACACCGGCCATGACTGTTGATATTCCGGTGACGCTCTATGATGCCTGCCCATTGATGCAGATCGACATTGGAACGGACCGTTTGCGTTTCTGTGATGAGGGCATCCTCTATGTAAACTTGTACAATTTCAGCACCCAAACCATTGAAGATGTATATGTTGAAGTGACGTTAGATGATGCTTTAACTTATACTGGAACCAATGGGACACTGGGGGGCTCAAATGGCAATGTGTATACCTTTGATATTGGAGACCTTTCCCCCGGAGCCTATGGCCTCTTCCAAATCTACGTGGATGTCACCTGTGATGAGCCGGTCTTCCAGACCGTTTGTGTCCAAGCAGAGATCTTCCCCAATGAACCATGTGGAGAGCCCAATCCGCTGTGGTCCGGTGCCAGCATCCTGGCCGAAGCGGATTGTGACGGCGATCAGGTCTCTTTCCGCCTCATCAACGAAGGGACTGGTGATATGGCAAGCGCCCTTAACTACCGTATCGTAGAAGATGTAGTGATGTATATGCAGGATACCTTCAATCTGACCTCCGGACAGGACCAGCTCATTCAAATGGAGGCGAATGGTTCCACCTGGCGCATTGAAGCAGAGCAGGAGCCTGGCCACCCCGGCGTTTACCAGCCCATTGCCTGGGTGGAAGGTTGCGGAGGCTTTGGTACCACCGGCATTGTCAATTTGTTTCCGATCAACAATACCAATCCATTCGAGTCCAAGTTTTGTATTGAAACGAGCGCTTCTTATGACCCCAACGACAAGCAAGGTTTCCCACGCGGTCTGACCGATCAGGGCTTTATCGAAGCAGGGCAAGGCATTGACTACATGATCCGTTTCCAGAATACCGGTAATGATACGGCCTTCCAGGTGGTACTGGTGGATACCCTTGCGGAAACGCTGGATTGGGGCAGCATTCGCCCTGGTGTGAGCAGCCACCGCTATGATTTTGAAGCTACGAATGAGGGTATTATCAAGTTCATTTTCGATCCAATCGTCTTACCGGATAGTAATGTAAATGAAGCGGCTTCTCACGGATTTGTACGCTTCCATATTGATCAAAAGCCTGGATTGCCATTGGGTACGGTCATTGAAAATTCGGCGGCCATCTATTTTGATAATAACCCACCGATTTTCACCAATGCTACCAAGCATACGCTGGCCGAAGATTTTGTGGTCACCTCAACGAATAACCCATTACTCACTGATCTGGAGGTCAAGATTGCACCAAACCCCTTCACGCATATGGTGTATTTTGATCTCGGTGATCGCATCATCAATCGGGGGACACTACAACTTTACGATGGCACCGGAAAACAAATTCGCGCACTCTCGATTTCATCATCTACATTTTCATTATCCGGTGAGGGCTTAGCCCCTGGCATCTACCTCTTCGACCTGCACGCCGATGGTCAATGGCTGACCAGCGGTAAGTTGATGGTGAAATAACTAGCATGTAAGTAGTAAGGATGTATTCAATGTAATCCCTGTGTACAGAAACGCCGGTACTGACGAAAGTTGGTGCCGGCTTTTTTGTGGGCTTGACTGGATGTTGACGTTTAATGGAACCACACTTCAGTCCCGCCGAAGGGTAACCGATAGGTCGGGATGGGCACATAAGATTAATGTGACATGATGTTGACATTTTTTTGGAATTTCTATTGACAGCTTCAGCTAAAGTATGACCATGGACTAATTCCAAAAATTGGCCTTATTGCCAAGACAAGATGATAGTTCTCCATAGGTCATACTGCAAGAGTAGTTTTACTTTTGCAAGTTACTTGTTAAGTATTATACTCTGCCTAATCGATTTTGCCACTCCATTCTCTCTTTTGAGTAGGGATAAAGATAAAGGAACAAGATGAACAGGATTTACATGATTTTATGAGTCATAGAAAAAATCCATTTTGGATTTTTTCTATGACTACTTCTGTGTCCTTTTGCTCTTTTGGCGGACTTAAACCTGGTTCAGAAAATTTCGCCAATAAGGTACCCCTTCTTTTTTCTTATGTGTCTTAGGTGGTTCCCTAAAAAATCGCAGAATAGGCGATCTCTCAGTTTCATGTGTTTACTTTTTAAATTCATATTCCTTCATTTTTTTGCACAATCCTCCCAAAATTTTTACATTTGCATCCGCTCAAATACAGGCACCTCCAAATTAGGCCTGGAGCGGTTAAATACATCGGGATGTGGCGCAGTCCGGTAGCGCACACGTCTGGGGGGCGTAAAACCTTGCCTTTTTATTTCCTATTTTTATAGTAGTCAGTAGATTAAATATCACAAATTCCTCTATTTGTCAAATTTATTTAATCAAAACTGACACCATGTTGACACCAACTCTTTCTATTGTATTGTTCAAAGGAAAAACATTAGCTGATGATCGTCATCCTATCATGATGCAAGTCTATGATGGAGAAACGAGACGTTTTGCCCTGGGAATGAGGGCATTCCAGGATGAATGGAATGAAGATGCTCAAGACTTTGTGGCCGACAAAGAGCTATCTAAAAATCTCCGGTCTATTAAGGTCAAAGCCCAAAGGATATTTGATCGCATGATCGATCAAATGATTGAGGAAAACAGGGACTTCTCCTTTGCCGCATTCAAGCAAAAAGTACTCAACAAAAAGGAAACTAGCTCTCATCCCAAAGGATTGCTTGCCTTCCTCGAATTCTATATGGAATTGCTCCTGGAGAGAGAAAGACTAGGAGATAAGAACCACTACCAAAAGCTCTACAATCAGTTGAAAGAGTTTGGAGTATCAAGGTCTCTTCGTTTTACCGACATTGATAAAATGTGGTTGGAGAAGTTTGAAACCTACCTATCCAAACGTGTTAATCCTAGGACTGGAAAGCGTATCAAGAAAATCTCGATAAGGGACTATATCAAGCATCTAAGAACCCTATTCAACAAGGCCATAGAGTTTGGGGTAACAACTCACTACCCATTCAGGAACCAAGTGAATAAGACAAAATCCAAACAGTGCTATTCCTTTTCCCATCTCAAATCACCTCGTATATCTAAAAGCTTGAGCGATGAGATGCTTGAAAAATTCACTTCTTTTGACTGGAGAAAGCACAAGAAGTTAGCTAAGGTCTTTCACCGTGTCATGTGTATTTATTATATGAATGGCATACCCATCGCAGACGCATCTCGTCTTACTAAAACTGATATATTCAATAATGCAATCCACTTTGGTAGAATCAAGACACATACTAAAGTGCCGGAGATACCTTTGATAGAAAAGCTTGAATTCCATTTGAGTCGGCTGGAGCCCTATACAGATGGCTATCACTTGTTGGATATACTCCATAAAGACAGACATTTTACAGAACAGAAGAGAAGAAACAGAGTAGAAAAGATCAAAACCCTAACCAATGCCGCATTGAAGAAAATAGCTGACATCCAAGGGATTCCTGACAACCTCACCACCTATACTTTCAGACACACCATAGCCAGGAAAGTTTTGGAGCAATATGGCATCTACTTCCTCAACCAACTCTTTGGCCATAAAAGTATGGATACCACTGCTGCCTATGTTGGCAGTCTTACCAACAAAGAGGCCAGGGAAAAAATGACGGTCCTCCATCAACAACCAGTTGACCATGCTTCCTAGATAATTATAACGGATAAAACAAAATTTTAATAAAAATGGAAGCAAAGGAAGTCAAAAAACGTAAGATCACAAGAAGGTCGAAAGCACCCATTACAAGGGAAGAAATCGAAGCAAAAATCAAGGAATTGGATAAGAAGAAAAAGCTCCTTGATCTGGACATTCAAAAGCTCCAGATCGAGCTTGAGTTCCTTGAGGAAACGAAGAAAGGCGATTAACAGAGTATCATTTCGTGGTGGTGGGAATTCCTGCCGCCATTTTTGTATAAATACATTATATGAAACGATTTCAAAATCGTTTCTAACTTTTTGAAAATCAGTGTGATTAAAAGTAAACGTGTTATTCCCTGTATTATAGCTTGTTTTATAGGTTTTGATAGCTACAAAAAAGCATTGTTGAACCTTAAAATGCGAGACGATGCAACCAGACCTACGGAAGAAACAACTGCTAGAAGATTTACCACAGCCAGTAAAGTTTTTCCTGCTTTTATTAGTGGCAGGGATATGCTGGTTTATGTACGAAAAATTTGATGATTTCGTCCAAAGAAATCCTGACGGATCATACGAACTCAAAAAGAAAAGACGAGATCAAATACAGGATCAGTTAGATAGAATGGATGAGGCAGAGCTATACTACCTATTAGCTAGAGTAGATGGTTATTACCAATGCTCTCACTGTCCGCAAGGATCATTCTTTCTATATAAAGGAGAAATCGCAAAAATTGGTACAACTGTGAGGGGAGAAATAGGAAGGTATAAACCTAAATATTTGAAGCGGATGAACCTCCGGTATTTAACCGTTGATGAAGGAGATGTTAGCTATATCTTGAGGAAGGAAAAGGAACACATTCGGGACTATCCACTAATGCCGGAAAATCTCCAGAGACCGGACGAACCTCAAGGTAAGGTCTTACGCTATAAGCTTGCCAGACCTCCTTTGAATTTACAGGATCAATGAGTATATTTGTAAAGGGTGATCGGACTAGATCACCAAACTATTTTTCAATGATTACCGCAACCAGCGTATCAAAAAAAGGTCAAGAAGTTGACTTAGAGGGTTTTGAAAACAGCGTGGAAAATATACCAGTAAAACATGACCTATTTAAGGAAGTGTTTGTTGTCTTTGTTACCTACGATGATGGGGAGGGAGACTACTGCTATATTGAGGATCAATGTTTATTTCTCATCCTACACTGTAATCCCGGCAAGATCAGAGAGACCTTTGAAGAAAATTACTGCTTTCAAGCAGTATAGAAAAATGGGTGTTGGAATTTCCAGCACCCTTTCTTTTTTGATAAATTTTTTGTAGCTTTCTACTGCTGTTCCAGCACTTTTATTTTTTATACAAATAATTATGGAATACAGCGTAGAGATGGTAAAGACCCTTACCAGCATGTTTAATGACTGAACCAACTATGTTGTTCAGATTAAAGGGGCACGTAAAAGGTACGTTGTTGCTCTTACTAGCAATGGCAATGATCGAACGTATGAAAAGATTGTTGACCAGTTGAAAGAGTTCGACAGTTTACCAATTCTTTGATTGGAAGTAGACCACACCAAAGAAGGGTTACAAGTCGAAGTCGTTACTAGGTTCAACGATATTGCAGATGCATTCGAAAATGCCAATAAGTACAACAAATCTACTATTTACGACTCTTATCGTGATAAACCAGTAGTTGCTTTAAATGTCAAAAACTAAAAAGAGAGGGCTTTGCCTCTCTTTTTTTATCCAATGTAGAAGTCCGTTTTCCCTCCTTTTATCTCAATAATCATGGTGATAGGATACCAAGTAAATATTTCCATTCTATAGAAAAACCACCCTCGATGCAAGGATGGTTGTTGATACTTTCCGAAAAAAATCTTCCTTTTTTACATTAGTCCGTAGTCTGCAAAACTCATAAATCCATTACTTGGTGTCACGATCAGGTGATCCAGAACATATATGTCTAGCACCTTTCCTGCTTCAACTAATTTTTTGGTAAGGTCAATATCCGATTTGCTTGCCTCTAAATTATTTGATGGGTGATTGTGGCTGAGGATCACACTGCAACAAAGGGATTTTAGTGCTACAGAGAATATTAGCTTTGAATCTACTAATGTCCCAACTGTGCTGCCTTCTGATACCTTGTGTGCTCCAATCACTCTATTGTTTCTATTTAGAAGCAGTATCCAAAATGTCTCGAAAGCTTCTATAGTATTCCAGTCATAGATTTCAGTAAGAATTTCAAAGGCATCTTTTGAACACTTAACTTGTGGTCTTTTGCCTTTCTTCGGTTTATACACGATTTTAATTTCTGATACTTTGTAACTCATAGCATCAGTATTCGGATGGTAGTAACATAGTCCAGTAGTGATGCTCAGGTGGATGATGTGGTTTCATCTCATCATTGAGTTGATCCATACACCAGACCTTGGTACCGTCCTGGCGTTGGTACACCACTAAGTAATCTATACCATCCTGCTGCTGTACAAGATTCATTAAGTCTCTGGTAATGTCCTCGACCTCGAATGGTAGAAGCTCTGTTTGGACTCCAGCTGTAACCAGCATTTGTCCGTTGAAGCGATAAGTACCATCTCGATCTTGTTTTTTTCGTGACCATTGCACGACACTAGATTGGATAGGAATTAAGTCTTCCATGTTGTTTTTGTTTTTAGTTCAACATGGATTGTAGGGATATGAAAAGGAGATACAACCACTTCATGTTAGCCCCCTGTGTGTAAGTATCTTGAGTATTTTTTCCTAGACACAAGAGAGTGTTTGCAGCCACTCTCCTTAGTGTCGCACCTAAGAAAAATGGAGAGATAGAGGGCTAAGGTGATGGGGTTACTTGCCTTTCAGACCTTTCACATAAGCATCAATTATCATGCACCGTAGCTCTACCTTGTCTTTATGCTCTTTAGTTTTTATTGCTCTTAGTTTTTCTTTCAGTTCGTACAGGTAGGACTGGTCAAAAAATATAGCGTTCACTCTTTCAGCTATACGGTTTATCTTTCATAGATTTCTTGTTTCTTTTGGTAAGAGTCGATCTAATGTGTTTACCATGTGAAATCAGAAGGAGTAAATTGTGGATGCTCGTGGTTTTCCTTCTTTACAATAATAGATGTCTTGATTACTTCTCTAACAGCATCGACACAAAACTTGTAGGTTTCTTTGTCCATCTTGTCTCGACCTACACAGTGCAACAGATTTAGCCTTTTCATTAGGTCTGATCTTGTCGGTTTCATCTCAAAAGTCTCTAGTATCTTTTCTAAACTACATATACTAAAGCTTGTTCTCCAACTATCTTTGTCGAACATTTTGTTGACTGCTACCGTAAGTAGTTTTAGGTCAACACTTGGACTGGGGTGATATACTTTATCTACGTCTGTTTTCTTTCTTAGAAACATTGTGACTGTATAATATAAATACACTACTCACTTTCTTCACCTCCGATACTAATCGGAAGTTGAAAAGTCCTTTCACCTATTATATCTCCAAGGGGATAGACTCTATAGGTCTCTTTTCCGTCATTGTGCCTTTGTATGGAAACATGAAATCTGTGGGCGTTTTTTTCGTTCATTCACAGTGATCTCAGTCGCTTGTCAATTTTGGCAGCATGTTTCTTTGCTAATTCTTGGTGGGAGTGATCTAGTGTTGTCATAGGCTGTAGGGGTTAGAGGGCTAAACTAACTGGTAGTTGCTCAAACAAAGTCATTGAGTTGTATCAACTAACTGAAAACTGAATTAGCTTGTAGAAGTCTCTCATATCTTTCCTTGTAACTTCTCACGAGGATAACGCTCGCTTCCACATGGAGTTCATGTCACATGGTTTACCATCACAAGACTGACTTACCATCCAAGCCACTACTTTATTTCATACAAACCTTTCTACTCAATGTTTGTCTGTAAACCTTTCATTTATCTTCATCTAGTCAGTATCAGTATCTAAAACAATCTTTGCTATAGTCTTTTGTGTTTCTATACTTTGATCTCGTAGTGATGCTGGTGTTCAATCTTCGTTGAGGAGCTTTCGTGGCACATATATTTGTTTTCAAGGAGATACAATACCACGTTCACTTGGGGTATGACTAAATCACCATCAGTATCATAAAGCAACCAGCACCCTCTCTAAAGTAGGGTGTAGTCAAATTATATCCGCATGGGCAAAAAATGGTGTATCTCCCTCGTGTACTACTGGGTCTTGCCATGTTGTCTTGACGGCTGTTTTTCACAGCTTACTATACTCGACAGCGGTTATCTCCAAACCAAGTTTACTGTTTAGCAGGTCTTCGTACTTCTTTACTGACTCAGTAAAGAATAAAGTTGTCTCATTGCTTTCATCTTCTCGTGTGAATAGACATCAATACATAATCTCTTTTCTTTTCGCTTCCTCTATATCATCTGTATTATGTACAGCAAGGAGGATAGCGTTTTGTGTCTGGATTTGTTTTTCTGTTAGTTTCATTGCTATGCTATATACTAAAAAAATCTCTAATCTCACTATGGTTATCTATTTCTACCCAATCATGTTGCTTATTTGACTCATTTTCTTTTTTCTTGTCTACAGGGTATAGTGTAATAAGTTCAAATGACTCTCCTAGAATGTACCTGAATTTATTTCAATATACCTTATACACTTTCCCAATTCTACATCGCTTTATACGTTTTCAGGTAATTGCTCAACAGAAATCTTTGGATAGTTTCTTATCTGTCATATTTGGTGCTCTTTCTTGTCTCCTCTCTTCAAAATGAGCTTTGAAAACTCAGTTTAGCATTCATACTTCGTTTTTCATTTTCTGTCTTGTTCTAATCTTTTGACGTTTTACCTTTTCATAAGGAGATACCTTTTTTGCTAGTTTCATTGGTGTCTATATACTAAAGGGGGCTAACTATTATATTCTTTCATCCGCTCATCCTCGTAGTCTTGCGTGGTTTTTTCTTTGCCATCTGTAGGGGTTAGGTATCTAAAACAATCATTCAATAATTCACTTCAATGTATCTCATAATAGCTCACCAATAGCTACAAATACCATTATGTGTCGTGGTTTTACCTTTATGTAATTATTCATTTAGTCGGGGTATCTAAAACACTAAGCTATTTAGTTCTTGCTATTCTGTTCCACTCTCTCCTCAGATTCCTTTCGTTATATCACTTAGGAGATCATGTCTCTCTTACATAATCCATGATTGGCTTGATTGTGGCTTCCTTAGTGTGATTATATCTAGTCCCACAGGCACATGATGCCTTACATCAATTATCAAAAATCCATGTTCTTGGTTTTTTTCAGCAATCTAAACAAGTATTCCAAAGTCGCCAATCATCGGGTATTTTGTATTCTCTTATATAGTGATAGGTTGTGTCTAGTTCATCATAATACTTCCATTTTTTAGTCATTACGACAATAACAATTTAAATGTAGTCTATATTTATCATAGTACTCTTTCAGTATGCTTAAACATATAGGACAGGTTATACTTCAGATCTTTTCTTCGTATTTTACCGCTGACTCTCATAATCAAAAAAACTCGCCTGTGCATACTATTGCACGTCAGGAATGACAAGTCCATGTGTGCCAGTGGTCATCTCGATATTCCTCCCCATCATCGTCCCTTAGAAATCTCACTACTTGGCTTCCCATAATCCACAAGGGTAAATAAATGTAGTCTGTGCAATACTCTCTAGGGGTGATGGCATAGTTGCAACCTCTTCTAGTAGGACTCGAACCTACCCAAAATACACCTCGCAAGAAGATACACCACCACCCTTAGAGGACACTACACTATATATCACAGTTCGTACAATCTTGCTTTCATGAAGTCTACACCTACTCAAAATTTTTTCGACATACGATATACTGAACATCATTCTTTCATCATCCTATGTACCAGTTTTTCTGGCATTAGTAGACACATAGCAAACTGATTAGCTTCTTTTTCCTGTTGTTGCTTTATCTCTTCCGCATACCCCATTAACTAGGTGATATATAAATAAACACTACTCTCTGATAGACTAGTAGGAGGCAAGGGACCTCCACACCTTGCACGAACGTCTGCTCTTGGTGTGTGCTCACTACGGCAAACGGTGTGTATCTTTGCAGTTTTGTACAATTCCCGTTGACAGCACAATCTGGGATCATGTAGTTCCTGCCACATATTACCTCGAAGATGACAAGTCTTCTATACGTCTTATATTCCGCCACTCCTGCTAGTCCATGAGAGAGCTTTATGCTCTACTCCTTACCTTCTCGAACTACATTTCCATCCGAATCTTCCACCTTTATCGTTCATTTGTTGTGGATAGCATTCTTGATTGCATCTTTATCGTTTTTTAGCTCTATCGTGTAGAATCATCATTCTCTATAGAAGATATAAGTTTTCATGTTGTTATATGTGATAATCTAAAACGTAGTCTGTGTGTTGATTTGGACTACTGTATCTTTTCATAAGAAGTGATCACAAAGTCGTGGGCAGTGTCCTCTTTTAGCTCGATAGCTTCCTTGATCTCTTTTTCGGACAATCCATAGAAGAATATATCCTCATCCTTATATTCGTGATGGTCCTCTATTCAGTCAAAGTCGGTTACAATATATCACTCAAACTCTGTCTTGTCATCTTTCCAGTATCAGGAGATTGAGAAGAATTGCGGCATGATAAGAGTGGAAGTATAAAGAGTGTTGTTTTATCCTGACCAATGTTTCATCCTCGTGATTGTTATCATTGTTCAGATGGTGGTAGTATAGGAACCAGAATTTGAAAATCAAGAGGAAATACAAACAACTGTATAAATGCCCTTGCTTTTGATCCAACTTTATGTAATTTGACTACAACTTTATTGTAATTATTATACATGACCCCATCAGAATTACTTGGCTACATAAGATCACAAACAAGCCCACAAAGAATAAAGGAAATCACATGACTTAGCTATCATAGTGCATGCAGTATATCCACTGGTAGAATGAGTGCATGAGCTAAGACCAACGAAAAAATCAAAAGGCACATAAAGGAAATGATACTACAAAAAATTATAGAGCATATTTAGTTCGTACAATATAATGAAAGCAAAGCGATGACCGAGTAAGAACTACAAGAATAGCTGAAAGATGTTTGCCAACGAAGAGATATTTGCTAGTAAGTTTTGTTGAATATGCAAGAAAGTAAAGTCACCATCAATGCCAGCTTCTTTTTTTGAGTTGAATGAAGAAGAAAGGATGGAAAGACGGAAAGAACATCAAAAGTCTTATTGATGTCAGTGTTAAGCTTTTTTAGCCAATATCAATTAAAAATGACAACAGAACAAATCCAAAAAGTCCTACGACCACTTATTGACTGGAAAAGAGAATGATATGATGAACCGCTGGACGGTGATGAAGTTGGTGAATTGGTAGAAGTTATTAGAGATGCAATCAACCTGCATGAAGGGAATGTGTAAGTCAAAAATTTGACAACCTAAACCTAACTGGATATACTTAAACCACTTTACAACTTATTCCATGCCATGACTAATACGGTAATCCTCCTATCTACTATTGCATCCGCAGCCCGATGAGCATTTTCTTTGCTGCAATGACCATCACCAGCTACTCAACATTCTACTTGTGTGATTATGGAAAACACGAACAATACGGGAAGTGTATTTCAAGATAAGTGCTGTCAAGCATTTGATTTTGATAGCTGTGAATAATGCCGGACGACAAAAAGAAACTCCCATCCTCAAATCGATGACAGCAAGCTAAGCCGTCAAGGACGGTAGAATGATTGCTCCATGTGTTGTTTGTTCTTGGCTGTCTGGTACTAGCAATATCCGCTATTGATTGCGTGGGAAGGTGTTTTGGTTAGCTTTAACGTCTTGCTTTCCATAGCACGTTGAGTATACTTAGATTACCTTTTAATTGTGCGAAGTTGAACAATGCTAAAACCAAAAGAGAATACAGCAAAGTCACTTAGTGCATGAAAGGTAGGAAAGGAAAAGCACCCAACATTGCAGAATGCAACGTTGGTGGGGTGGAGCACTACTCTGTAGAAACAAACTCAATTTCTTCCTTTGTTCTTATGTGTCGCACAAGGTTGCTTGAGATGCTGATTTTGTTAATAGGTCATGACTCAAAGTTGTCTCTTCATCCTAAAGTTCTGATGACGTGCCTTTTTGCGGCTTCAAAATTCACAAATCTTATACCAGGTCACAAAAATTTGTCAGTATCATCTATATCTGTGTCGGAAGGAGCTATACCAATCTCGTAGGGTCAGTACCTCTGAGCTTGAATGAACAAAACTATGTAGTCATACTTATAGTCTTCGTCTTTTGTTTTCTTAACTATGCGATATGGAAATAGCTTACCAAGAAGTCATCAAAGCTTTGATATTTGGCGTAATGCGAAGTTGTGTATTGGTTTTCGCTTTCGCCATGTGATACAGAAAATGATTAAAGCAACTCAAAGAGGAAAAACAAAATTTGTAACAAAGTCCTTGTAGGTAATTCAGAATACCAGAATGTCGTTTGGGTTTGGGAATTGAAATCCAGTCATAACAAAAATGTGTATAGAATAAAGTATGTCTTGGGAGACGTTTGTTTTATACACAACTTTGTAATGATTGCCAATGATCGAAAGGAACTCTAATACTCCACCCTAAGCCTGACGGCTTATTTTTCCTTACCTACTATCCAGACACTTTCCTCAACATACGCTCCTCTGGCACAATATGCGATGTGTGAAGTAGCTAAGATGCTTACTCCTACACATCGTGGACATTGTGCAAGGTATCTGTAAGACCATCTACGCTTGCACAAGTCTCCGCTCTATGTAGCGGTTTTTCTCGTTTTACGGAAATTATAAAACCATGTCCTGATGTGGGATAGTCTTGACAAATAAGAAAAAATAACTACAGTATCATCACCACAACAAAAAGCGACCGAAAATTTGACAAAAAAGAAAACCGTGAGTAAACTTATCATTGCTAAGCTGCTAAAGCATTTTATTCCTTACTGCTTACAATGACAAAAAAAGATTACCTAGATTATGCTTGACCTTTGTTTGAAGCACTGGCTGCAAACCAGAAACAACAACAAAGGATTAGGAAAAGAAGAAACAAGTTGCGATCATCTTTCCTATGTGAAGGTGAACAGTCGAGAGCAACTACCATCCTCAAAGAACGAACTATCCTTATTGATGAACTCCTTAATCTTAGACAAGAACAGATTACCCTATCTTCCTTTTTATCACCTGTATGCTAACCAATGTTTATCAGAAATCTTTGACTACAAATCAACTACTTCCTATTTGAGACTTCAACAGCAAAAAAAAGTGCAGTAGTGACAAGACGATTTTTGGGCATCTACCTTGTTCTACTACTGCTTGATTATCGCACTGCGATACAGATATATTCTATGAATAACTATATCCTATTCAAAGTGTTCTTTGGCTTTATAGCAATTATGAACTTTGAGTTGTTAGCTTCGCTGCTTGAGTGACTCAGAATGCCAAAGCTACTATCTAAAAATAATCAACAAGGTTATTGACCAGAACTTACGGACAAGTCAGTACCCATGCTAGATGGATGTAGACTTGATGAGTTGATCCCACATATTACCCACTATAATTGACTACCAACCAAACAAACAAGAGAAGAATTTGGTCTATCACATGATCAGATCAAGAAGCTATGAGACAATCTCGAACGTGTTGGCATATTCACAAGATGAAAGAACAACGCAAGGGTGTTAGCTACTCGTGACTATGACAGGATTATCAGTACATTGAAGCAGGCTAGTGATAGTAATAAGCTCCCCACTACTCCATGAGATAACAGTCAGCCAGCATATAACATGAATGATCTAAAAACCGCAATAGCTACCGGATAAAACCAGTTGTAAAAGTCTTATAAAACCACTATAAAAGCTACTGTAAAACCACAGTGGCTTTTTTGTAAATCTGAAAATAAAACCATGAAACCAGAAATAATCCAAGCAGTCAAAACATTGCTCAAAGAGTGATACGCTGTAGAGCCTAAACTCATAGGTGAGGTTTTCGATCATCTCGAAAATCAGAAAGCTCCAGAGAAAGCAAAGCGACAAGATGTGGTTGCTTGAGCAATATCAACTTTCCTTGCACAACAAGAAGACTGAAAGGATATAGAAGAGTATACAATCAAAGAATTTTTTGATTGGATCAAAGAATAGCTTGAAATGGTATGGTGGTTTGATATAGTGTAGTCAATCGTCAAAAGCAGTCGTAAGTACCCCGCCACTTGTCTTACATAAAAGATTACTGGGTACTGCTCTTGGCGGGGTAGCCCAGTTTTCTTTTATATAGGACAGGTTGATGAACTGATACACACTAACCAGGAACCGATACAATTTCAAATTTGACAACCCTGATAAGGTCAGAGCAATTCACTCTGATCTTTATTTTTTTATTGTA
Organism: Saprospiraceae bacterium; assembly: GCA_965229635.1. Taxonomy (GTDB): domain Bacteria; phylum Bacteroidota; class Bacteroidia; order Chitinophagales; family Saprospiraceae; genus BQJU01. The sequence goes on along the minus strand of OZ245894.1, from coordinate 4,959,401 downwards.
GACAGACGAAATAGATTTGGTCAAAAAGAAAAATTTTGACTTCCAACTCAGATGACTATGGAACTACTGGGTATATGATCCTATAACACTTACCAAAAAACATACAACGATCTGATAAAGTGGTGATTTATAAAGGAAGTGCAAAAATCTAAAAACCAACACTCTTCAAGAATTGTTGCCCTATCATTTTTTGACAAAGCAACTGACGAAGCACTTGACAAAGCACTTGACGAGACAGGTGACGAATCACCTGACGACATAATAGAACAACTAAACAAAAGAACAAAAGAACAAAAAAATATTTCTTCTAAAGAAGAGCAAAGTTCACCTCTATCAGAATATGATCCAAAGGAAATAACTAATAAAATAAACCACCTTGTCAATATGATTAAAGACAAATGTGACGAGTTGGGTGTCGCTTACAATAAGGATATGGAAAAACAGTTTGCCAGACACATACTAACTGCAAAAGAGTATTGAAGTTTTTGCGAAAAGATTGGCATGAGTAGAGAGGATTTTGCTGTGGCTGTTTTGCAAGCAAGTGTACAGATAAAATATTGGAAGTGACCAAGAGCTTGACCAAGAGCTATCTATAAGGACTATGCAGAAGTATACAACCAAGCAAAATCGCACATCCAAAAAAAACAAGTAGTTGATTTATCTATGTATAACAAGCCAAATGACTGAGATCAAAGTGTACAAAAAAAAGACAGTCATTAAGAAGCGAGATAAAGAGAAGGTGGTAGTAGACATTCCATTTGAAGAAATAGATAGAGCAATCCTTAGTTGAGCTGAAACGATAAAAATATCACAAACTCACTCGATTAGGGTAAGTGCTATAAACGAGTGGTATGAACTGAATATCACTGATGAGATAGAAGCCTATATAATGGATGAATACCCAAATATTCAGACCCAATTGATTGAAAATGTAAAAAAAAGAAGGAAAGAAGGCAAAAGGGTTAGCAAAGCAATAGTAAATAACGTTGCACAAAGGTTTATGGTGAATGGAGGTGACTAGATAAATCAAGAAGGAGATTTGAAATTTTATTGCGGAAGATATAATGCAGCAATACCAAAAGAACTTTTTCAAATACTACTGACTTGATCCTGATGACTTCCTTTATTGCTGGAAATGCTGAAAACAAGCAAACGACATACACCATATTTTGAGCAGTTTCAAAGCTAAAAGGAGTGATGACCCACGTCATTTGATTCCATTATGCAGGTGATGCCATGACAGAATAACAGCTAATAATAGATGGGATAATAGACAGATACTGTTAGAGATAGTTAAGATAGCACAAAAGTTAAAAAGGTATTGAAAGTAAAAAAGGTATTATTATCATACTATCAATCAAAGCAGGAGATAACACTCAAAGGGTGAGAAACAACCAGCTAAGATTGTTTACTTTGATGCCAAAGCATGTACATCACCAAAGAAATACTTCAATCTCTTTTTCACACAGTAGAAGTACCAGAGTGATTGATTGTATATGCCCCTAATAGGTGAGTATATAACCATCTAGTTATGCAAAACAGAAAAGGAAACTGTGACTGTAGCGTTATTTTAGAAGATAAGACAGTATCTCCATGACAGACATTAAACCAGTAAAGAACTTTTTTAACAGGGATAACGTAAAGCAGAGATTTGAAACCTTGTTAGGTAAGAGGTCATCAGCATTCTTGACAAGTCTCATGTCGGTAATTACTGCTGATGATAAACTTGCAAAAGCTGATCCAATGTCAGTGTATACGTCTGCATTAGTAGCAGCAACACTGGATTTGCCTATCAACCCTAATTTGTGATTTGCCTATATAGTGCCATACAAAGGCAAGGCACAATTCCAAATGGGATACAAAGGATTTATCCAGTTAGCCCAAAGGTCTGGACTATTCAAAACCATTTCAGCTTCACCTGTTTTTGAATGACAGATTATATCAGAAGATCCACTGCAAGGATTTGAGTTTGATCGAAAGGCAAAAAGCAGTGATAAGGTTGTTGGGTATGCAAGTTACTTCAAGTTACTCAACTGATTCGAGAAAACGCTATATATGACAATCGAAGAACTCAAACAGCATGGTATCAAGTTTTCTGCAAGCTACAAAAGATGATATGGGCTTTGGAAAGATGACTTTGATAGTATGGCAATCAAAACCGTATTGAAGCTATTGTTGTCAAAGTATGCTCCACTATCTGTAGAAATGCAAACAGCGGTTACAACTGATCAATCAGTGATCAGAGATGAAAGTTTCCAGGATGTGGAATATGTGGACAATCCTCCTACAATATGAGATACAGAAAACGAAGTTGATCAGGAACTCCTAGATCACTGGAAAGAAGATATTGAAGCTTGTAAGACTTTAGAGGAGTTGCAGCAACTCAAAAAACAAAATAAGCCTACCGACAGTACTATTTTATCATTGTTTGACGAGCATGAAAAAGCAATTCAAAATCAGAGCATCAGCACTGGGCAAAATAATGACAAACCCAAGAAGTAAAAAAGAACCACTATCAAAGACTTGTATTACCTACCTAGAACAGCGGGTCAAAGAAGAGTATTACTGAAGGAAAAAGCTACTCAAGACAAATGCCATCCAAAAGGGTATCGAATGCGAAAACGAAGCTGTATTTGTGCTCAACAAAGCACTAGGAAGAAAATACAAAAAGTCGAAATACAAGAGTTGAGAGAAGATGGAAAATGAACGATGTACAGGTCACGAGGATATAGACGATACCGAAAACAAAGTCACAATAGATACCAAAGTTTGCGAGACGTTTGACACTTTCCCCATTCTAACTGACAAGTTAGATAAAGACTACTGGCGACAGTGACAAGCTTATATGTGGCTCAAAGGAGAAGAATACAGAAAGCATATAGTAGCAAAGGTTCTCGTGAATAGTCCTATGCGGCAAGTCAAAGACAAGTTGTATAGTATATACATGAACCTCACAAAGAAGTATGAGGACAATCCTGAATACATAGATGAAGAATACGATCAAGAGGCAAGGCAGTTGTTTCTTAACCATGTTTTTGATAAACAGGTCAAAGTAGAAAGCAATGGAGAGATAATGCAACTCAAAGACGAAGAGGTAATCCCATATAAGCAGAGAGTTAGGTTGTTCGAGATTGAAAGAGACGACAAAGCAATTGAAAGCATCAAAACAAGAGTACAAGAGTGCAGAGACTATCTTATAGGAATGTGATTTTAGCCACTATTTGCAAGTATGTCACAAACAATAAAATACGCACACGTCAAAAACTTCAAAGGAATTAAGGACATAGAACTAAAAAATCCATCTCGCTTTGTGGCCATCTTTGGTCGCAACGGAGCAGGTAAGACTTCTTTCCTAGATGCGATAAAGAACGCCATCAAACTAGAAAAGGGAGGTAATAGCAAGGTGACAGTTTGAGAAAAAAATGGGGAAATTGAAATACACTTCGATGACTTCAAAATTAAAAGGATCATCGGGGATAAAGGAAAGTTGGAAGTTGAGCATAATGGTGAATTAGTTCAAAGACCCCAAGAGTGGTTAGATAGTATTTTCCTTTGAACTATTGGAGATCCCCAAAAATTCCTATCACTCCAAAGGAAGGAGAAAATCAGATACATACTCGAAACACATGGCAAGAAGGAAAAATTTGACGAACTGGAAAAAAAGAGAGAGGAAATATTCAGCCAAAGGCAAGACATCCACAAAAGAACACTCGCTAAAGAAGAGGAATTGAAGCACGTTGATACGGATGACTTTTCACAAATAGAAGAAATTGAAGATGTTTCTGTATATGAATCTAAGCTGAAAGAAGCGGAAAAACACAATGAAACATACTATGAATTGGAGAAAAGAGAGCAAACTGGCAAATCGTTTTTGGGTGAAATAGTCAAAGAAATAGAAGTCAAAAGAAACACCATCAAAGATGATTGGGCAAGGGTAAGAGAGCTTGAAGAACAAATAGAAAAAATCAAAGAGTGAATCTGAGGAAAGAGCAATGAGATCAAGGAGTTACAAGAGAAAGAAAATAAAGCAAAGTCTAAATTAGATGAGATAGAAAAAGAAATACAAGGTTTTGAAAAAAAGGACACCAACGACATCAAGCAGAAAATACAAAGCATATATGAAAAAAGAGAAAGAGTTGCTTCTATCAAAACCAAAAAAGAGATGTACCAAGCTGATGTACAAAGAGCATCAGAACTAAGACAAGAACGAAAGGAGCTAGACAAACAAGTGAAAGAGATTGAAGACAAGCAAAACGAGCTAGTCAAAGAGATCGACATATCATACGACATGCAAGTTGAAGACGGTGTAATGAGTGTCAAAGTGGATGATGTTCGAGTGCCTTTAGATGACTTGAATACAGCAGCACAGCTTGATCTATGAGTAGATATTTGCTTGAATTGACCAAATAAGATCAAGATAATAACAATCGAGAACGCCAACGCTCTTGATCCAAACACAATGGAAAGGATCAAAAAGAAGATAGAAGAAAAACAAGGTCAATGCTTCTTGGAGACTGTGTACCAAGTAGATTATGACACCATAACAGTAGAAGACTGAACAGTTGTAACCTAGCTTTATATATTGAAGGTAATAATTATCATGCCCAAAGTACAACACATATCAGAAATCAAACCAACTTGAAGGTACACTAAAGCAGATGCGTCAAGGGTTCTGAATGTAACTAAAAGTACCATACTCAATCGAGTAAAACCAGAACTGTGACTGCTTAAATTAGAATTTGTTTGAGTTAAAGAACTTGTAACAGGAGAAAGTATCATTCGTCTTTATGAGAGTAAGACAGGAAAATCTTTAGATAATCACTCTTCTTCGAAAAGGTGATAAGCTAAAGCATTTATCAGATGAGCAGGGATGAAACTAAAACATTACAAACGATTGTGATTTGCAATGCTTATTCTTTGAGTGGCTATTGTAGTGAAGGAAGGAGGTTTTTGGTTGGTTGTTGGAATGATCTTGTACAGTCGAGGAAATGACTTAATCATGAACGTTACCAAAATCCAACTGACAAGGAAAATGATGAAAGAAAAGAAGGATCAGAGGAGAGGCTAAACGCCTAGCCTCAACTCTGAATACCTCTTTGGAGTTCGTCGCATATTCCTTTCTATGAAAGAAAATCAACGTGATTTGTTGATGTCCTCAAACTCTCTGAGTGAGAAGGTTCATCGCTCAGGGTGAAAGCCTTTAACAAATCAGAAGAAAATTCTCGTGTCTTCATTAAACTCTGTTGCGTATCGGTCTCGTCCGTTCCGCACACAGAAGTAATGAGCAACGATAAGTGGATCTTCTGTGGTGTCCTGTCTTCACACCTGGTTGAACTTCTTCAAAAGAGCTTTTGTAAGTAACTTCATCATAATGAATTACTAGATAAAAAAGGGTAAGTTCTGAACCCACAGCTATAAGTTACGATTTTTTGGTGAAAGAGGAAAGCTCACTTAAAGATCGTAATATTGCAAAAGCTTGCTATATCTAAACCTAACCCTCTTCTTTTGAATAAAATAAAAGCAGAAATGAAGATAAATTTCAAAGTAGAACCTAAGGCACAAAGTAAAATTCTATTGATGGTCTGGTTTCTTTTGGTATTTCTGGGGTTTCATCTGTTTTGTGAAGATATATTTTGCTCTATTTTCAAATGGCCATTTCTACTCATTGTCTTTGCTCTAGCACTCTCTTTCTTTGATCAAGGGAATAAAGCTGTTAAGTATCTATCATTTTTAGTGTCTTTCCTGTTGAGCTTTTTTTATATAGGAGGATGGTTGAGTAAGGTTTTAGGAACTCCTGCCTTAATTTGGATACTTGTACCTGGCACCATTGCCTTATTTTTTAAATTCGTACCGGAGTTTTTTGGGTATGAAGTTAATCTAGTGACTACGATTTATTTGTTTTTGACTACCACTTCAATCGTTTTGACTTCATTCAGTGACAGTTTGGTGCAGGGATGGCACAAGATTCAAAGTGGCAAAAACAGTGAAGAATACACCAGACTTTCCCTTTATTTTTTTAATCAAAACAGAATTAAGCATGTTATATTTATTACATATTTCGTAGGATTGTTGGCTTTCAATATTGTTGAATTAAATGGGTATTCTTTTGAGTTTGATGGAAAAGTGTCTGTTGCCATCATCCAATCGTTTGCGAGTTACATTGCGTTTGACAGACTTCTTGCCAACAGACAGTTAATGTTTGATAAGAAAACCGAAAAACAAGATTAAGGCTCAATTCTATTTTGAAAGATTTTATTCTTCTTCATTGATATGTCTCGACGACTTCTAGTATTTATATTCCCATCTTACTTCCACACTCACCAAATGCTCAATCCATATTATGAGTATTGGTCCATTGATCGTCCTCATTATGATGAGCAAAGACAAGTAATGATCGATATTGCACGAGAAAAGAGCTGATACGACATAGATTTTTTGTCAACAATTGAGTGTGAGAGCAATCGACAGCGAGATGGACAACCGCAAATTAGGAACATTGACGGTGTTCCAGAAGAAAGTTATTGATACTGTTTGTGGAACGGGAAGTATCATGCTGACATTATAGACCATCCAAGATTTCAAAACAAATACCGACAATTGGATCAGTGTTTGGATTATTACCATCAAGTCAGAAAAGCTGGTACCATAGCTGATAAATTATACGGTTACAATGTTAGAGAAGACTGCAAACCTAACTTTTCATTGGGGGTAACATATACTTTGCAGGATATGAAGAAGGAGTATTTGACGGAAGTAAAATCTCAATAGTGGTCACTTATTGGAAAAGTAATGTCGAAAAGTAGCAAAAACCCTGTGGAAAAGTTATAGTAATATTTGGTTGATCAATAAATGGAATTGTTGTATCTTGTTGCCGATAAAAGACTTGCTTTATAAGCAAAAGAGGAGCGCTCTTGGGACGAGCATCCCCTCTTTTTAAGTCTTTAATATTTTTTCATATCAAGCCTTGAGATAGGCTTTGCACAATGTAAAGTTACCAATAAAGTGCTATAGTGTCAACTATTTTAACACATTTCTATCATATTGGGTAAAACAATAATCTCAAGGCTTTAAAAATCAATGCTTTATGAAGAAGCATGAATTAGAGCCTAAAAAGAGGCCGAAATTTGACTGGAGGTGGTTGATACCACCGTTGATAGTCATTAACCAAGTGGTAAATCTATTTAGCTCGTTAAAAGATTTACTAGGTTAGAACCGAACCTCTTGGCCGAAAGCGCCAAGGGGTTTTGTTTTTTGTGCTTCAAAAACCATGTCCTAGTACTGTTCGCTATGACCAAAAACTAAGCATATTGAAGCTGTTCTTGAAAAAAAAGTTGCCACAATTTATTTGTGTCTTAATGAGTTTTTTTCTAAAAACTTGTCTTTTAATGTGGAAAACTTTTTGTTTTTCTAATTGATGTACAGAAAGTAACTTCTTCGTGAAACTATTAATTAAAAATTGGAGTATACACAAATAGTAAATTAATGATTTGATCTTATGACAAAGTCATCCATCAGACTTCCTGAAGTTCCAAAAGAAAAGGACTATGAAGATTTTATCGCTGCTTTTCTCCAAGCGGCAGGTTATTACATAGAAAAAAATATTGTTGAAAAAGATGTAGCTGAAATTCTTGAATTAGATATTATCGCTACTTGTTTCGATATCGAATACCCTGATCCAATATTGATTGAGATAAAATCTGGCAAGTGGGGATTTAGTGATGTTTTTAAAATTAGGGGATGGCTAGACTACACAATTTTTGATTCAGGTTTTTTAATTGTACGAAACAATAGGGATCATATTGATTTTTATCAAGAAAAGGCAAGAAAAATAGGAGTCGAAATAATTCTTAATGAAAACTTGCAGGATACAGCCGCCGCATTGGAACCATTTATTGATAAAAAAACAATAGATTTAAGAGATATTAATACCCTACGATTTTCTTATTGGGTCGAAAGAAACCTTTTAAGATACCTGAATGTTTTGAAGAAAAGTAACAAAGCTGTTAATTGCTATAAGGCATTAGAAGATTACTATTTTAAGATTTCAAGTGAAATTTTCTTATCAAAGAACCTCTTAGATAGGGTAGCGAAACTCTATGAGGCGTTTCAACTGTACCCAAGAATTTCTGCAAAATGTTCAAATGAATTAAGTGGTAGAAATTTTGATGAAGATGTATCAAATATTACTGCAAGTCATTTTGGAGATACCTATAATCATAATAATTTAAATGTTTTTCAGATATCAACTTTCATTGAACATTATGCCCGTGTTACTATACTAAAAACCTGTATTGAGTATCTTATGTGTAAGGAGGTGACAGAAGATGATAAAACTAGAGATTATGAAAAGATAATTGGCAGAATGTTTTCGAAATTATCTTTTTTACCAAAATCATTTGAGAACGCTGTGAAAGAAATATCGACTCATAAATATTTTTCAAAATACCCCGTGTTTTGGCAATGGTTTTTATACGGATTTGGAGGCTTTATACTTGACGATTTAAAGGATAAAGAATATCAACTTCTTTCTGAAAAAACAGGTGTGCCCTTAGATGAAATTGATAACGCGTTTGATGCTTATGGTCTTCTGTTTCCGAATAATGAAGGTTGGTTCTTAAATGTACCTAATACAAATATTCGAGCTTTAAAGTTATTCTCTGTTCCATTTCGTGGAATTGGGGCAAACTTAAGAAGGTATTATTATACGTCAAATCAAAGTTTTGAGGAGTTAAAGGATCAACTAAATGGTGGTTATACCTACAATGATTTATTGTCTTGGAACAATCTTACTGTAGAGGTATTACGAAAAAAATATTGAATACTAATTTTGTTAGTAGGACTTTAAGGTAATTTTCGCAACGTAAATCTAAAATATGACACTAATAAAAACCATTTCTTGTGGGAATTGTGGAAATATATCTAGTATGGAGGAAGTCGGTCGCTTCGAAGATTGTGAGGAAGAATTTGACGAAGATGGTCAACCTTGGGGATATTCTGGAACTATCTATATTGGTGCTCGATGTCCTGCTTGCAAAGTCCTCAATATAGTTTCTCATGATTGGGCTGATTGGCTAGATAGTGATGAGTTTATTAACTACGAAGTATTGCATCCCAAGCAAGCTAAATATCCTTTGGGGCTACCAGAAGAAATTCTTAGAACCTACAAAGCCGCAGAAAAGATAAAATCTGATGATCCTGGTTCTTATGCTATGCTGTTGCGAAGATTGTTGGAGCTAGTGTGTAAGAATAGAAATGCAGAGGGCAATAATCTACAATCAAAATTAAAAGATTTGGCTGATAAGAATGAGATTCCTGAAAAGCTTGCATCTATTGCCCAAAATTTGAGAATGTTTGGAAATATTGGTGCTCATCCTTATGCTGGCGATTTGAAAGAAAGAGAAATACCGATTGTTAGTGCACTAGCAAATGCAATATTGGAATACATCTACAGCGCACCTTATTTAGCAAATATAGCTGAGAAAAGATTAAAAATTTATAATAGGAAGAAGTAACTGATTCCTAAATTAGGACAATCTCTATTTAGGATATAATAGGGAATAAGTAAAATACAAAATGTTCACTAGGGGGTTGAAACTTATAGATTTCCTCCAAGTAAAGTATCTGGTTTAGACAGGCAATAGCCGCCACATTTCCTTGTACTTGAATCCTTTTAGTTTTTCATTATGATAAGCCTGTTTAGTTACCAATAGTATCATGATCAAGCTCCTATCACTCACGGACCAAAAACTCTACAACCAGAAACAGATTGGGAAACTAAGAGGACATGTACTTAAGGTAGTTACCGTACAATAGGAAAGGCAGCCCTTCCGGGGCTACCAAATTTCCTTGTTCTCGACTGTGTCTCGTATACACTGTTGATCGAAACGCTTCTGGAGTGACTTCGCCAACTGTAGATCATCTGTAGAAGTTCCTACGTCTATCAAAATGTCTCAATGTGGGTTTGTCCATCCACCAATTGTAACATTATTAAAGACTATTAGAGCACTCCATGATTGAGCTACAAGTAGATCAAGAGTCCACTCCTTGTTATCGGTCAATCATACAACGTAACGATGTAGACGATCTCCAATAAGAAGTTCAGTAAATCCAGTCAGGTCTGCCTTTTTCAAGACCTGTTCAATCTTACGATCTAAGGTCATCATCTGTCATAGAGAATAAAGAGAGGTAGCGAACGTCCCTTCATCTCAATGCCAGGCATACAATTTACAAAAAATCTTACTCCCATGAAAGACAAGAACCTCGCCGGAATACTAGCATTACTTTTCTGAGGGTTTGGAATCCATAGATTTTACCTGTGACAGGTTAAGAAGTGAATTTTGTACTTAGTTTTTTGCTGGACTTTTGTTCCGGCTATGCTTGCATTCATTGATGCGATTCGTTTTTTCATCATGAGTCAGGAAAGATTTAGCCAATTATATGATGATGCCTAAAAAATCAGCTTCCGCAAAATCAAAGAAAAAACACCTTCCAAAGAAGATGAACAAGAAGGAGAAAGAGGAAAACCTTTGCTGACGTTGTAATAAACCGAAAGGGGAGGGGAAGGATGATTGTAACTGTGGTAGACCATCGAAATACAAAGAGGAGTACTGTGACGATATTATTAAATACTTTCAAGACGCAGAAGAAAAAATATACTATGAACAACAATGGTTTAGACCTACTAAAACTCAAGTTGAAAGACATTATGAAGAGTATGGTGCTGACGCATCAGAGCATGAAATGAATTGAGGGATTAAAGGGAAAGTTCCAAGGATTATAAAACATGTCCTTCCAACCTTTGCAAGATGGGCTGCTAATAATAGAATTTGAGAGTCTACTTTGTATGATCGAGCTAAGGAACATAAGGAGTTTTCGGAGTCTTTAAGGATTTGTAAGCAAATCCAGAAAGCTATTCTGATCGAAATGTGACTGTCCTGAATCTACAATGCAACAATTACCCAACTCATGTTGAAGAATAATCATGGGTTCCAGGACAAGCAAACTTTAGAGCATGATTTTTCAAAAAAAGAAGATAGTGAAACTGTCAAAAAGATGAAGGATTTATGATTGTTACCTGATGAATGAAATGAGGCCCAATAATCAGAACCTTATGGCCACAGAAAGCTATCGAATACATTGATAAGCACGGACTTTTCCCCACATTAAGTAAAAATGAAAGACTAGAGTACATTTACAGCAAAGGGTATTACGACAAGCAGTTCTTTATGGACTATTGTCTTTCTCATCGGCAAGAGCATAGGGGGGAAATCATACAAAGTGCTCCGGTGCATAAGAAGATTGATAGGTACTATGAAAGCAACCAGGATATTAATGTGATCCTTCCCAGGTGACACGCTAAGACAACTAGAGTGATCGTCAATGTTTTGCATGATATTGTGTATGGCCAGTGACTTGATCTTCTCTATTTGAGTAGCGCTGACTTATGAAAAGAGGCAGTTGGTAAGATCAGGATTGAACTGGAAACGAATGAGATCATCAAAGAAGTGTACTGAAACCTTTGTCCCCAAGATGAGAATACTTGAAAGATCAGTAAACTCAAAAAACGAAAGCAAAAACTCCTGGAGCTACTCAATGGAAATAGTATCGAGACAATGAGTAAGTGACAGGCAATGAGAGGAAGGAGAAAGCACAAGATCATAGTGGATGATCCGCAGGAAAATAAAGATGTCACTACCAAAGAGAAGTGTGACAAGTTCAATCACTATATGTTCACCACGGTATACAACACTATGCTACCAGGGTGAAATATGGTTGTGATGGGTACGATAGTTTGAAGGCAATGCTTTGTTCTCCATCTCAGAGATGATAAGAAATGGCCAACAATAGAGCATAAGGCAATCGAAAAATGAAAGCCTATCCGACCGGCCATGCGATCACTTAAAGCATTGAAGGAAAGAAAGAAGAAGTTAGGCACAGCATTATTCAACCAGGAATTCATGCATATCCCTATGAGTAGGGAAGATGCATTGGTAAGATTGTCATGGATCAATTACCGATCCCAAAGACCAAAACTTGAAAGGATTGTCCTGGCAGTTGACCCCGCAGTGAAGACCAAACAGAAAAATGACTTTACAGGGATTTGTGTTGGTGCTATCAGTGCAGACAAGTATATCGAGCTATTCAGTAGAAAGGTAAAGCTCTCTCCAACAAGACTTGAGGTTTACATCGAGAAGGTATTCCATACTTTCAAATGTGAGTTCATCATTAAAGAGGACAATATTGAAGTCGGTATTACCGAAAGATTGAGGCAAAAATGATTACCAGTAATTGGAGTCACAACGACCAGGGATAAGTATTCCAGGTTGGTAGAGGTAGCACCAGTCATTGAAAGATGAGATGTACTTCTTAGCAAAAAGAGTCATGATCTTGTACAGCAATTAGTGAATTTTCCGGATATACCACACGATGACGTTATGGATGCTTTCATGCTAATGATACAATACATCAAAGAGATTAGTACCCAAGATATTTATGTCATCACTACATAATGCTCCTTGCCAAAAAAATCCAAGAGGCTGAAAAAGAAATCTGACTCACTCAACTTTCCAGGAAAACCGGACTTAGCAAGTCTGTCCTCTCCAGGATCAAAAACAAAAAACTCAAGAAGTACAGGAAGTCCACAATCGACATTCTCTACAATCATTTTGAAATGGAAAGGGATAGCTTTTATTTTCAGAACATGAAGAAGCGGTATAAGCCTACTTTTAGTGTGATCGGTAACATTCTAAGGGAGAAGAGAATACAAAAAGGGCTAACTCTTGATGAGGTAGCATGGATGATCAAGTGAGACAAAAGACAGCTTCAAAGAATTGAGCACGGCAAAAGTCTATCGGCCTATAGGAGCTATTATGTCAGTCAGTTGTTGATCCTCTACGATTTTTCACCTGATGAGAAGGAAACGATCAGATGGGGAATTAAAATTCTGAAGGACTTATTGAAGATGCAAAGGGAGATGGGTTGAAAAGGATAATACTTTGACTATAGTTATACCGTTATATGGGGTTATTGTGCAAAGTTATTCACACTCCGTATGACATGAGGCTACATTTAGCGTTTAATGTCATAGATGAACAGCATTTGAAACAAAAAAGAAAACCAACTTCTCTCCGAAGTTGGAGGGGAGCAGTCCTCTACTGGGGTAATAGTTCGTAACCTTTTCACTCGAAGTTTTTGAGTAATTGTCGCTTTGATGTGTGGTTTGTCGGCATCCTTGGCGCACTCTCCTTTTCAAGTAGATACTGGTAGCACACAAGATCACACCCAAGTAATTCATCATACTTTCATTGTGTCACCATCACAACAAGATCAGGTCTTGTATAGCCATCAACTTTCCTGACATGTTTCAAGTGTCGAAGCACAGGAAATTGTGACTCATCTAATAAATAGTTGGTACGGTCGTTTTGTCGCTTTTGCACTGATCTTGAGCGTAGGGTTCTCTGGTTTTCTATTTGTCTTATATTCCAGCCTGCAAGAAACAATATCGACAATGAAGAGATAATATTCTCCGTTGATACACCTTTCGATATGAAAAGAGTTAGAAAGATAGAGACCACAACAACTAGCGTCAAAAGCACATACTGTTTATCTATCTTAGTCATTACAAAATTGTGTATAGGATAAAGCGGTCACTTTTCTTATACACAACTTTGTTTTGATTGCACTCCTCGATTTGAACTTTCTCTATGCTCCCCCAGGTCTGACGACCTGTTTTTTTGTTTCAAAGCAGAACGTATAGAGTGACTAACATATGCACAATATGCGAGGGTGCAACCTATCAAGCTAGGCTGGCACTTCTTACTGACATTAGTGCAAAGTAGCAAATCTACTTTCGCACAATGCTAACCACATACAGCGTCTTGCTTTCTATATCACGTTGGTTATACTAACCTTGCTATATGGACATTGTGCAAGGTTTATCGTTTCCAGAGAGTATGGAAGAATACGGTTAGCGTTGATTATGTTCTATAGCAGAGACAATAAGAAAAAAGGAAAATCCAACATTGCACACTTGCAACGTTGGAGGGGTGGGGTTACTACTCTATTAGTTCTTTCGAGGTTCAAATCATTCAGGCATTGGTATTCAGTGTTCTATTATCTGTTTTGCAATCTCAGAAGCTATTTGGATATTGGTTTTAGGTTTTTCAGGTTTTTTTCATGCGAGTCATACCTTTCGCAATATGAGTTTTAACGTGAATTTTGCTTGTGTACGGTCTTCGGGCGTTAATTTTAAGTATGATAGATAAAGACCAGCAATAGAGATAACAAGTCACGATATAAATCAAATAAGCCAAGTAATGAATGTCATATCTCACTATACAGGGTAAAACGTGTGAACAACGTCTTGTATAGTGAAATATGAGACACTTACAAACCATCGAAAGGAATATACCACCCACCCCTAGCCTCTCACGAGGCTATTTTTTCTTATTGTCTCAAAGTGAAAAACAGATAAACACGAGCACAACGTGCGATGTGTGAAGTCCTCCCTTTGGTTTGACTACCACACATCGTTGTCATTGTGCAAGGTATCCGTACCGTCTACCTTCGCACAACGAAATGACATTGTAAAGAAACATACCAACACTAGCATTATAGCATTAATTTGCATCCTTCCTCATTATGTCAGATAAAGACTTAATCCCAATAGTCAAAGTAGCAATAAGATCCGGTAGCAAGCAAAAATCTACCGATGATAAACACACCATTGATTACCTGACTCCACCTGTACTCTTTAAGAGACTTACCAGGGTTGCAGAGGACAGTTTCATCATTGGCTGAATTATTGATAAGATAGCTAGTGCTTGTGCTACCGGATTTGAAAAAATCGCAGACAACCCAGAAAAATATACAGACGAAGAAAGGAAGCTTTATGAAACTCTCCACAGTTTTGACCTCAAACATGCTTTTTCTGTACTTTCAACATATGGAAACTTATTTCTGGAAATTATAGAAAATAAAGCGTGAAAGGTTTTCCTTGATCCGTTCATTACACAAACCGTCAGGATCAAGAAGGAGAAATCCAATAAAAAAGGAAAGGAAGTAACCATCTATAAATACTATCAAGTAGTATGAAGTGATAAGGTTCCTTTCGAGCCAGAAGAAATAGTGCACATCAAAAGACCAAGCCTATCAAGTAAATACTTTGGTGACAGTCTCTTTGGCAAGTGCGTTGATCAGATCGTTCTTTTGACCGAAATAGATAAGTACTACAATAAGCTATTCGATAAAGGGATGCTGAACACTCAACTACTATGTGACACACAAGGGAAACTTACTGAAAAATCCAGAAAAGCATTAGAGGTTAGTCTACAAGATATAGTCAAAGGGAATGATAACAGCTTCACAACTGCTATTGTCCCTACAGAACTCAAAGCATTGAAATTGGATAACGATGCCGATACCAAAGCATTTTTGGAATACAGGAAAGAGTTGAAAAAGGACATCTCTATCTGAATGAATATTCCTTATGATCTCCTTGAGTCAGATAACAGCAACAGGTCTACTAGTGAAGTTGCTTTCGAGTTACTCAACAAGACTATTATCAAGCCACTGCAACAGACTTTTGTCAGACAGATGCAAGAACAACTCCGCTGAAAATTCAAAGACCTGGTTGATAGGATTGCACTCATCGAACCTGATACTAAGAACCAAAAAGAAGAAATGGAAGTATGGACATGATACAAGAAAAACGGAATACTTACATCGAATGAAGTAAGAGAGAAACTAGGTTATGAAACACACGAAGAAGGTGACAGACTAGAAACCACTAACGAAAAATCCAAAGAAGTATCGGATATAGAAAAGAGCATTAAGAACCTCTACAAATCATTTAAAAAGAACAAGGCTGATGTGTAGTAAGTGCGAGCTACAGAAAACAACTGATGTCGCTTACCTCCAGGAACCAAAACTTGAGGAGTACTTTGATGAATTTGTCTGATTGATGAAGAATTATTTTGATGATCAGACCGATAATTACTTGAACCAAATAGAAGCCCTGGCACTCAAAAAGACACTAGATGAACAGATGTTGCTTGACTATATAGCGGAAATAGAAAAGCTCCTTGAGAAAATTGCACAGGTTGGCCAACTCAAAGTCACCGGACAAGTCCAGGACGAATTGCAGTCATTAGCAGCGCTGGATTTTGAAGTGTCTCTTACCATCGATGATGAAATAGCAAAAAACTACGCACTCCAGAGAGGTTGAGAATTAATCAAAGGAATCAATGCAACCACGCAAACACAGATGGGGGAGTTGATCAACAAAGCTTTGGATGAATGATGGAGCAAAGGATACTTAGCAGAACAGATCAATACAAAGTTCAAACAGTACAATGATATTAGAAGTGCTTTGATAGCCCACCAAGAAATTGCTCTTGCCTATGGTAACAGCAAACGTCTCCAATTCACCCAACACGCTGGAGAGTTCCAACAGATAGGATGGAAAAGAGCACAAACACAGAACGATTCCAAAGTAAGACCGGAGCATTTCCAAAACCAGGAGGATGGTTACATAGAAGCAGATAAAACCTTTAGCGGGACTGGAGATATGAATGAGCCCTTTGGGTTCAATTGCTATGATAAACATACTAGGGTGCTTACCAAAAGGTGACTGATACCGATACAGGAGGTCAAGGAATGAGACTATTGCCTTACAATATGCCCCAATACACAAGAGTTGTCATGGCAAAGGGTAATAGCAACAGCAAAGAAGAAGCAGGGGGAAATAATACACTTCCATAATAATATATTTTCTATGGCTGTGTCGAAAGATCATAGGATGTTATACAGGACAGAAAGAAATAGGAAAACATCAAAAGTTAAAAAATACAGGTTTATAGAAGCTTCTAAACTGCCTAAATGGGGTACAATACCAAGATCATGAAATTGGATTGGCAAACAACCGGAATATAAGGAAATATGATCTTTGAAAATTAAATTTGAGGATTATTGTGAGTTTATGTGACGGTATCTATCAGAAGGTAGCGTAACCAAGAGGTCTGATAACTGCTATCAGATTCAAATAGCACAAGAGAAATATCCAGATAAGGTAGAGGACTCAGTTAGAAAGCTAGGAATAGACTATTATGTTGCTAAGGACTATGTGTGATTTAACAACCTAGATTTATGAAAGTACTTGATGCAGTTTTGAAAGTCTTATGAGAAGCACATACCCGAAGACATAAAGGAAAGCACTGTTGAAAACATTCAGAAGTTTCTAAGCAGCTTTGCCCTTTGAGATTGATCTATATCAAAACCAAGAGAAAAGACTTTTATGTGAAACAAGTATACTTCAAAACCTATACGCTTCTTTTTCACCTCATCGAAAGTACTTGCTGACGATATAGTAGAATGTTTGGCTAAGATTGGTAGTAGAGCCTCTTTAGTGTGTGATGAGACTAAAGGAAGTAAAGTTAAGTTTAGAAACGGTGAGTATACTATTAACCACAACATATACAGGATAACCGAATGCAAAAGTAAGTATACAAACATCTGTAACCTCAAAAGACACATTGTAAAATATGATGATTACGTTTATTGATTAGAAGTAGAAAAAAATAAAACACTTTATGTAGAAAGAGATTGAAAGTTTGCTTTCTCTTGAAATTGCCGTTGTGTAGTTGCCTACAGGCTATTCAAACCAGATGATCCTGCTCCATTCGTTTGATTTACTTCACTATACCAACTCAATGTCTAAAAGAATTATCAAAACCAACGACACGCACAAAACCGTAACCTATGTGATCCTGGAACCAGATTCTCCTGATCTTGATGGTGATTACATAGATGAAAACGAGATCATCAAGACCGCACATGACTTTGTGGAAAATTTGCATCTCAAGAAAATTAACTATAACCATCAGGACGATACCGATACAGAAGATGCAACATTCGTTGAAAGTTTTATTGCTCCAGTCGATATTGAGGTAGGGGAGGAGACCATTAAAAAGTGATCCCGGATGGTTGCCTTCAAATTTACGGATGAAGCCTATCAAAAAGTTTTGGATGGAAAAATAGTCTGAGTATCATTAGAATGATCCTATTCAATTTAGTTTATACAATTTATCATGGCAGGAAACAAACTCGCAAATGTCACAGTCGATAAGATAAGCCTTGTTACAGATGAACACACTCCAGCGGTTCCAAAGGCTACCAATCAGTTTGCTCTCTTCAAGATGAAGGAAAAGCCTTGGATGCTTAAGCTCAAGAAATTTATTTGATTGCAAACAAAGCCCACCTGGAAGAAGAAGATCGAAAAGTTTGTTGAAGTAGAATCACAAAAGATCGCAAAAGAGGACTTGTTGGATATTGCAGCGCAGCCAACAGAAGATGTGAAGTGAATGAAGTCTTACAGCAAAAAGAAAAAGAGCAAAGAGCAATTCACCGATTCATAAGGTAAAATGACATTGTAAAGAAACGAAACGCCCCCACTATAGGGGGTAGTTTTTTATATAGTAGAAAATTCAATGAAAGAATTTTTAAAAGCTTTTAAAGAGTGACTTGTAAAAATCGCAAAGTCCATTAGTGAAGACAAAATGGATGATGCGGTAGATTGAATTGAATCTCTATCCAAAACATTAGAAGAAACGGCAGATGATCTCAAAAAAACAACAGAGGAAGA
Organism: Saprospiraceae bacterium; assembly: GCA_965229635.1. Classification (GTDB taxonomy): domain Bacteria; phylum Bacteroidota; class Bacteroidia; order Chitinophagales; family Saprospiraceae; genus BQJU01. Next base: position 4,940,761 of record OZ245894.1, on the reverse strand, counting down.
ACCAGGTGATAGTGAACCGTCTGATGATGATCCTAAGGATGGAGAAGATGGTGATGATGCAGAACCATCATCAGATCAAGAAGAGGTAGCCAAAACTATCGAAAAGACAGTTAAGACAGAATTGAAAAAATTTGCTGATATGTACATTTCGGCATCAGATGCTAAACAGCTATTCCAAGAATTGCTAGAAGCGATGAAAAGTCTCGCAGAGGTTACCAAAACCACAAAAGAGCAAGTAGAATCAGTAGAAGAAAAAGTCCAAAAAATCGAGAATGCAAAACCATCCAAGCAATTAAATAAGACAAGTGATGAGGATGAAGAGGAACAACCAAAAGGTATAAGCAAAGTATTTGGGTGAAAAGATATTCTTAATCCCAACCAACAATAGTTTTTTATTCACTATTTGTAATCAACAATGTCCAAAAAAGATACGGCATTAAAAAAAGCTTTCGAATCATGAACTCAAGATTGAAAGTTTGTAAGACTAAATGTAGAGCAAGCTTCTGAGTTTGTAGACTACATTGTAGATGAGAGTGCTCTTTTGAAAAAGGCTAACACTGTCAAAAAAGAGAAGAACCAAGGTACATTTAGAGCTGTACTCCAACCACAAGGTAAGTTCTTGAAGCCAGGAAGTTACACAGCGGCTTTAAGTGATAGTGACAAACAAAAGTTTGCTGCTTCCGAAGTGGAGTTCTCTACTAAACTGGTAAGAGGAGCAGTTGACATCAGAGATGATGAACTTCAAGATAACATTGAAGGAAAGTCAGTAACTGATCACATCCTGTCAATTATTGCTAAAGAGGTAGCTAACGAAGCAGAGGAGTTAGCCATCTATGGTATCAAAAGACCAGAAAGTTCAGTCTTGTCAGTTCTGGATATGTTCAATGGAGCCAAATACCAAATTGAACAAAATGGTAATATTATCAGTGCTAATTCTGGTTTTGATGACAGATACATAGCAAAGGACAAAGCTGCAAAGCTTTTGAAGACTCTTGCAACAAAATTCAGAAGAGGAACTGAATTCTTGATGCCTGAAGACATCGCTATTGACTACGAACAGTTGTTTGATACTGTAGCAGAAAGGGCAGTTAGAGAAGAACTAAAAACAAGAGCATTTAAGAAGCCACTTATCGAAGTGCCATTGATGAAAAATGATGCTCCGGTTCCAGCGACTACATCAGCTACGACTACGGTAAATGGTGCTGTAACAGCAGATGGTGAAGAAGATACTGTGACAATGGCAGATGCCAGTGGACTTAGTGGTGGTGATTATATCGCATTTGATTATGGAACAAACAAAGAAATAATCTACCAAATTGACTCTATTTCTGATGATGATGTGACGTTGACAGAAGCATTGAAATATGATGTTGGTAACGGTGCAACCGTTCACAAGGTGACTCTTGACGGTTCTGATGTCATCCTGACTAATCCTAAGAATTTCAACTTCATCATCCAAACTGGAGACTATGCTATGGAGATTGAACGTGAAAGAATAGCATCAGTTGGTCGAACATACCACTTCAAAGCAAGAATTGATGTTGTGGTGTCTAATCCATCAGCAGCTTCAATCTTGAGATATGTGAAGTCAAAATAGTACCTACTGGAGAGTAGGTCCCTCTTTTTATTCTAGTTTCTAAGTCTCATGACTAAAACAGTAAACGTAATCAACAAAAGGGACAGAGTCTTTAATGGTATTGGCCCAAATCAAATCACCTCTATCCCTGAACATGATCTCCAAGCCTACGAAAGAATGGGATTCCAAAAATTCACTCCAAGAACGAAGAAGACGAAAAACATTGAAAAGAAGAAACAAGCTGATAGATGAAATCCAAAGGTGAATGATGCAATTGTATTTTTACAACAGGAGGATGTGAGAATACCGAAGTGATGGAAAACTTCCCAAATCCTTGATAAAGCAAAAGAGCTTTGATGGAAATATGATCAAGAATCAGTTGACGGTCAAGTGAGTGAAGTGGAACAAGCAAAAGCATTCCTTAGTGATCAAGGAGTTGCAGTAGGTGGTAACTGGAAGACTGCTACCATCCTTAAGAAAGCAAAAGAAGCAGGATGGGAACCAGAAGTAGCTCAACCAGATGAAAATGCGGAAGATGATCTTGATGCTTTGGAAGATGAGTTGAGTGGTCAACAGTAAAGTAAAAATATATTTCGAGGCACAATAGAAACCGGGGAATTCACCCCGGTTTTTTATTTTGAAGCAACATTGTATCTAATTAATACTAGAATGAGGATTTTACCTACCTGTATTTACTTTGAATCTTCAAGGAATTGATTAATTTTAGGAGACGAAAAGTTAAACTATACATTGATAAGAAATTTTGCGGGTATAGCTGTATATCCGCAGCTTTATGATGAATAGGGAGAGTTGCATGCTATCATTAGCTTGGTTCTTAAATCTTTGTAATTTTGGGAATTGACGGTGAATTTTGATTTGCGAAGTCAATACTGAAATAATCTATAGAATTTAACCTTATGAGTATAGAACAAATTATAGAGAGTAGGGTCAATCAAATAACACGCCGCTATTCAGGAGGTAGAATGGGTAGGATGAATATTGAGGGTTTTAAAGATGCTGTTGAAAGACAACTCTATGATTTTCAAGAGAATCACGAGAAGTTATTAATATTGTACAAATTGAAGAGTCATTTTGATTCTAGCTATCAAAGTCATTTGAAGACTTGTGAACATAAGGAAAATCCGACAAAGTGTTTAAACAATAGAATGTTTATGGAAGTGGAATACTTTCTTGGCAAAGAAATTAAAGATATAAACCCAGAATTGAAACTAGAAGATGATCGATTTGAGTTAAACACAAATTTAATGATTGATGTAATTTCTAATTTCAGTAAATATCCAAGAAGCGCTAAGTTATACCAACGAGCAATGGACAAGATCAAGATTGGTAATCTTGATCGAAATTGTTTAGATGATATTCGATTAAGTTTGGAAATTCTGTTAAAGGAATTGCTTGATAATAAGAAATCATTAGAGAATCAACTTTCGGAATTAGGCCCTTTTCTTAAAGACAAGGGCTGTTCAAAAGAAATCAGGAACTTGATTGGCACAGTATTGAAAATCTATTCTAAACACAACAATGAATATGTTAAGCACGATGATAAGGTAAATCAAATTGAGGTTGGATTTATCATTAATTTAACTACTTCCGTTATAAAATTTCTTATGGAATTTTGATACAGCATCCAACAAGCGTGACAACGCAATACTCCCTGTCGGTCGTACAGCGTATCTCGCGTAGACGTTAGCTTTCACCAAAAAAATAAAATATGAACAAAAAACAGGAAATCATGCGAACTGTAATTATTGTTGTTTTAATTCTCTTAAATATGGAATTGTTATTTTCACAATGTAAACAAGACCACTCTAATAGTCTTTTCTCTTGCCAAACGGTTTTATTATTTGTTGATAATTTCGATAAGGCGGAAGAAAAATTACTTTCATACGATTTTTGTCTTGCAAAGACTACGGAAGATAATGGAATAACAACTTATCAATATCGGATTGACCATTCGTTACAAAGTGATTTAGATTATATGTTCGATATTTTTGCTATTACAAACGGAAGTAACAGAATAGAATATTGCACATGTTCAAATCGGAACTTTATTGCATATAAAAAGAGGATGATTGATTGTGGGTTTAAGAAATCACCAAACGATAAATATTACAAAAAAGTAACTTCGACGAGAACCTATTACATGAACTTAGAGCGGTCGGTCTATTCATCAGGAGACCCAAATTATAACATAATTATCTGGTTTTATTAATGAAGTAGAGAAGAAACAAGAAGGCGAAAAACTAACAATAAATACCTGCCGATGGACGAAACTTTCTCTAAGAGTAACTATTTGACAGGTATTAGTAGACGGAGTGGTGTGATAGATCAACAAATTTAATTATATTGTCACGTATTTGCTATTGTTAAAATTACAACCTTTTACATCAAATGAAATTCAAATCACTAGTTGTATCTGCTTTTTTTTCGCTACCCTTTACTGGTTTCAGTCAATCAGTGTCAGGGTTCTCCTATTCTGAATTGATTGAATATCTAAATATTAATATGGAGAACCCCGTATCTTCTGAGGACCTTTATCGAGGGGCTCAGGATTATGGTCCATATTCTCCAACGGTAATTACCAGTTGTTTACAAGACATAAGCCTTTATAGTCAAGAATTTAAGTTGTGTTATCAAAATAGCCTCCTTAATTTTATTTACGATAACTTGGAGTATCCTTCGGAAGCCAGGAAAAGAAGAAAAGAAGGTATGGTAATTCTAGAGATAATCATTGAAAAAAATGGCACTGTATCTTCTCTAACTGCTGTTAGGGATGATGTGAAATTTGGTGCTTCTGAAGAGGCTGTTAGAGTATTTAATCTTACAATTGTAGATGGTAAATGGATACCTGGATACTTCAGTAATAGTTCTAAGGGACATCGTCCAGTAAGAAGTCGAATTCTTATGCCGATTAAGTTTAAGGTTGATTGAAATAACTTAAACACCTTCTGCTCTTGGGTGTATTGAGAGGGCTTGAATCGTATTTTTATAACTCCTCATTTTTTTAAAAAAGAACAACATGAGAGATAAATTATTGCCTATTTTATTCTTTGCTTTTTTATTTTGTTTTGGCTGTGGAAACGATGATGATGGAAATGGTCCAATTGGTGTAGCTAACCTATCATTTAAAATAGATGGAGTTGAAGTAGAAAGTTCAATGGCGTGGGCAACAGTTACAAGGACAAGCGCGAGTCAATTAGTTGAAATATATGGAGGTGACAGCAAATCCTTCTTCCCGTTGCCAGATATAGTATTAAATATAGTCTTGCCAGCAAATATAGACCTAGAAGTTGATACGTATTCCAGGGATTATGATTGTGGCATACCAAATGTAACTGAATGTCTGGTTATCACATACTATCCTGCTAGTTCAGAAGACGACCAGTTCGGTTCAAACTTAGATAATAGTGCGACTGGATTTATTACTATAGATGAGGCTAATCTGGAAATTGGAGGGATAATTCGTGGTTCATTTATGGGGGAATTGGAATCAATTAATGGAGAATCTGTGACAATAACAGATGGAATTTTCTATGTTGAAGTTGAATAAATTCATACTCTTTGAAAGACTAGCCTTAGATTAAAAATTTAGTAAAAGAGGACTCTTGATTTAGCATTTGACTATTATCGATATTGATTAAGAATTCACCCATATTTGCCTCAATCCCGTTAAATACTATATTGATTGGAATTGGCCTAATTTGTTAATCGAAAAGAAGTTAGCAAGCTTCATTGTTAAGGATATTGATATGACCAACTTTCCTGAAAACATAAAAAAGGTAATACTAGATTGGAGAAGATTAGTAAAGCGAAATAATCCTGAACCAAAGAAGTCCCAAAAAAAATATCTGCGCTCAGGTTCCCAAAACTATTTTAAGAATTCCCAAAATTCCAAGGTTCTTTGGTCCTCATGTCAGTTCTAATACATCCAAGTTGTAAGGTTAAATACTGGCTATTACATTTTACTTTCTTTCCGTAGGCGTCTGCCGATTTATTAATTCTTGAAATTCTCCAATTTTCGGTGCAAATATTTTCTGAATTTCACTATCCAGTTGCTTTATCTTCTCTTCACTATCTATTGCTTGCACTCCATCTTCACCTTTTTCTTTCTCAAGTAATGTCTTTGCAACCAGTTTAATGGCAGCTTCGATTTCTGGCATTGCAAAAAAGGCCCCTAAGTCATCAAGAATAGATTGTAACTTTTCTGCTCTGGCATCTTCGTATTCTGGACTCCTATTGCTTTCAAACTTTTTAGAGAGAGTATAAGCAACTACATTATTAAAGTTTTTAAGGTCCGGGCCAAAAAGACTGCTTTTCTCTTCATCTGCATATACCATCTCAGACACATAACCAGCAACAGATGAAAAGGAAACTGCAACAGCAATATTGGGGTTTAGAATATAAAATGCAGGGTATTCGAGACTATAACTAAGGTCAACTACCTTAGCTTTAATTTCAGGTGGCCATTTCCAAATAGGAATACCGATTCCTGTTACTTGTCCTTTATTATCTTCACCCGTAGCTTTTTCATTTACCCAAATAGATTGGGGGAAAGGAAATCTAAAATCAAGGGTTATCCTAAAATTTATATTTCTAAGTAGGGCGTTGAGAACAAAGTGGCCTGCCTCATGGTAAGCTAGTTGTCTTTGGTCCAAATCTATTTTTCTTTATTTTCAACTACTTAAAGTGAAGTAATATTTTGTTCAGTTTGTAGCTTATCAAGATTAATAAGAGGACTTATTAAAATCTCTGACAATAGCCGCAAGGTTATTCTTTTTCCATTAGTTCAAATGACTCTAGTTGACCTTCTTCAAGTAAAGAGTTTAAGTCGGTGATTGGGTTCACGATCAGATGCATGGTAAGCATTTTAATTTCTTCCTTGGTATAATTCATCTGCTCTAAAACCCTGATGTTTTCGGTCATGACTTTAGCGGCCATTATTTTAAGTTCAAAGTCATTCTTCTTCTGTTGAAAGTCATTGTCAATTTGTAGTCTCTCATTCTCAATCCGCATTTTTTCTTTTTCCTTCTTGTTCTTAAACTCTCTATCTTTGGTGCGGTCATGGCGTTCTTTTAAATATTCCCTTAATTGCACAAGTGGGCCTATATTGCCTAAAAATTCCCAAAAACCAGGAGAATTGAAGGTTACCTCATTAACTTGAAGTTTATGATTTTCATTTGGCTTGATAGCCATAATTGATTCAAGATCAAAATGTCTAATCACATATTTCGGTCCATTAAAGAAGAGGTTCTCAAGTATGTAAAAAGCATTATAGGCAGTTTCAATTTTAGTGAGTATTTCAATCACTTCCTCAACTGAACCAATTTTTGAAGCTCTTACAATCAACTTTCCCTTCTTTTGCTCAATTCCAGGAGAATCGATAATTGGTGTTTTAATTCTCTCAATAGGTTTGATTCTTTCAAGTTTAGGATCACTTTCTTGTCTAATCTCTTTACTCCCAATCTCATCTTCACTCTTTAATATTCTCAAGGCTACGTTCAAAATTTCAGTATCCTTAAGATTGACGATCCCCCCTTTAGGACCTGGTTCAATATGTTTCCCTGTGATGTGGCCTTCCCCAAATTTCGCCCCCCCGAAATAATTTCTTACAGTTTGTTCTTCAATATTCAACTCTCTAGCAATCCTGCCAACACTGCCTTTAGGCAATTTATGTTTAATATTTCGAAGTTCTTCAAATGTAATATTCATTTTCAAAGAGTTTAAGTTTCCAATATAGGAAAATATCATAAAATGATGAAATAACAACAAAACTGACCACATGCTCCGCGATTAATGACATTGAAAAGAAACACCGCGCTCCTATCATGGATGTGGTGTTTTATTATACCGGAAATATGGCAATCAAATATACTGACCTAGACACACTGAAAACCTATCTAAGTATATCGGATGGGAATCAAGATACTTTGTTGACTGAACTGATTACTGTCGCTACAGATATGTTGGATATTGAGTTAGGTGATAATCTTTGAACGCAGACCGTTACCAGGAGACTTGATGGAACAGGTACGCATAGATTGGTAATGGAAAACACTATTAGCAGTGTTACTACTCTCCAGTATTCTAGCGATGAAGGACAAACATGGAACACCATCGAAGTACAAGAAATTGACGATATGATTGTCTATGCTGAGAGTAAAATCCCAAAGTGATACAAGAACGTCAAAATTACCTATGTAAAGGGCTACGATGAAGCTCCAAAAGACTTACAAAGGTTTTTCCTCATGTACGTTGCCAAGATCAAAGACCTGTCTGAAGATACGGCAACAGCAACCAATACTGATAGGGTGAAGGAAGTGAAAATAGGGGAGATAAGCAAAAAGTTTTATAGTCCAAGTGATATAGCTGAATTGGATAAGCAGTTTAACCAAAGGCTGGAAAGGATAGTTGATAAATACGGTAATTTTAAAATCACAGTTATCTAATGGCACTTTTCGATCACTTCACGGAAGATATGAGGTCATTGACTCATGTTATTACATCTACAAGCACGAACACCTATGGTGAGAATGCTCGTAGTGAAACAGAAAGCTCCATCAAAGGAATACTCGTACCAAAGTCAAATGCTTGACGTGAAAGGAGTTTAGATGGAGGAGTCAACTTCAAAAGTTATTCCCATGTGCTTTATACTACCAAGGACAGTAGCATTGCCAAAAATGATCTGATCAAGGATGAAGCCACCAGGTACAAGGTTATTCTTCTTATCAAACAATACGGAGCATTGGGAGAGTACGATCATGACAGAGTTCTTTTAATGCTTCATACCTAATGGCAAAGTTTACACTACCATTCAAGGAATTACAAAAAGCGGTCGATTGAGCTTTGCTTGAAGGTGTGTTGATGCTAGTAGATAAGATTGTTGAGATTACGCCAAGAGACCCGAATAGACCACCAAATGATCCGAGTCAAAAAGTGTATGGTGATCTGAAAAGGAGTATCGGGTATAGGAGAATGAGTAATGATCATTATGTGGTAGGTGTGAAATGATCAAGGATTCCTTTCAAAGGGAATGAGATCAAAAACCCTGATAAAGGAGCACCACCAAATGTCTACTGATCGTTCCTGGAGTTTGGTACTATCAAAATGAAGCCAAGGTCATTCATAAGGAAATGACTTTACGATAACCAAGACAAGATCAACAAAAGGATCAATTCAATTTTTAAACAACTACTCCAATGAATATAGCAGAGAGAATCTATGACATGCTGTCTAACAATGAAGACATTACTGCCAAGGTAGATACAAGGATATACCACCAGACCACAGACCTTGTCGAATGACAGTTTGATAGTAATCTGCCTTTGATCACCTTTGCAAGGCTAACGGTAAATTACAACAGAAACACCAAAAAGCTAGAGCCTCGACAGATAACTATTCGAGCAAGCACGGCCAAAGAAGCGGATGAGATAGTAGAATTAGTGAGGGAATTGCTTGATCAAACAGTTACTACTTCCTACAAGTTCTGCAAACTAAGACTAGCAAATACAATTTACGACAAAGATTACAATGCTCATGGAGTTGCCCTTACCTTTGATTTCATTACTCAGTTGACATAGGTAAAATGACGTTGTAAAGAAACATCCACAGCCCATAATACAGCCAACTTTATTTACTATGAATTATACATGCAGAATTCAGTTCAAAAATCGGAAAGTATAAGATTTGGTAATGGTGTGCTTGAGTTTGATAATGTCAATCTTTGACTATTGGAAAATGCGGAACTCCAGTTACAGTTTGAAACGGTAGAAATCGTTGCACACAACGGAAGATTACCAGTTAAGAAAAGAATTAGCCAAATCATGTTCAATGCAGAATTGTATGAATTTGACTTAACAAACATCCAATCGATTATTTGACATGGGACACTCGCTAACACAGCAGCAAGTTCTGTTGATGTGACGGATGAAGCATTAGGAACAGGACGAACAGTTTGAATGCCAATCAAGTTGGCGAATAAAAATGGAGCTGGTACTGTTGTGACTTCCATCGATGTCAAAGAGGACGATTCGTCTCTAACTGAGGATACGGACTTTGACACCTATGTTGGTGATGGAACAAATGGAGAAAAAGGGTATACCTACATTGTACCGTTGACTTCTCAAACAGGTGCTATCACGGCAGACTATACCTATACTCCAAATGCTAGTAAGAAGATTACCTACTCTGATCTTACAAAGCTTGTCAATTATGGAGAACTTGTTTTTAAGAACACAAATGCAAGTGGTAAAGTATTCAAGATCACCATCCCGAAATCATACAGTAATGAAAACATGGTTTTATCCTTTGTATCAGACGATGCGGTGGATGAAGTCATGAAAGTGCCAGTTGTGTTCAAAGCCTACCCAGACAGCAACAACAAATTCCTAGAGATATACGATGAGCAGTCTGTTGACTAGTTCCCAGATATGTCATTGTAACGAAACAAAGCACTCCTACCATAGGGGTGTTTTGTCATTATAGCCAAAAATGTACCACGATCTCAACAGCGAAGGTGATAATCGAACCATTACGATTGGTAGTAAAGAGTATCTCCTTGGAGAGTTGAATGAAGACCAAAAACAGGAAATCATAAATTTGTTGCCATATTGATCATGGGAAGGCGACAAAGACAAGCTAAAAGAGGCTTGGACATCTGTTATAAAAAAAATTCTGGCTTACTTCAATGATACAGTCGATACATTAACCATAAAAGAAAACAAGTTTGACGAATTGGTACTTTACGTCAATAAGCAATTGGGGTTATGAGAATAGTGCACACATTCAAGTATCATAACAAAGAATTTAAAGCATGAGAGCCATTGGTGAAGCACTATTTGATGTTTATTCGTGAACCGTTTTATACGATTGATTTTCTGCTCCAGGAATACAACAAGAAGAAACCGCAATTGACACCTAAACAATACAGGAGGTTTGTGAATATCATGTTTGAAAATAAAACAGATGTTGTAGAAGCGTTGACCGGCAAAAGTAAATTATCAGAGAAGAATAAAGAGAAACTCAAACAGTACATCGATGACATGCATATTCGGGTGTCGATAGTTTGAAGTCAAACACATCTCCCCGTATTGGACTTACCTCTACAAATGTTTTGGAAGATATTGCAAGATTTGCAGTACATCACCGGAGCTAAAACATACCAGTGGGATAGGAACAGTAAAGAACCGGACCGCGAAAATATCAAACAACTACAGAGCCTTTTAGCATCCAATAACTAATGCCAGGAGAATTGGAATTAGATGTCAGGGTGAAAAACCTTGAGAAAGCAACCAAAGAGATGAAGCGTAAATTCAAAGAAGCATGAATCCAGCTTGAAGACTCATTATCCCGTTGAGCGGAAAAAGGTTTATCTAGGATAGAGAAGCAATTTTCTAAGTTGGCCACCGCTATTGGTTCCTGATTAATTGTGAGGTGATTTCAAAGGATTGCATGATGAATTTTAACCTTGGCCTGAAATTTAGAGCAAGCCCAAATATCTTTCGAGACTATGCTATGAAGTGCTCAAAAAGCACAAGTTACTTTGACTGATCTTTCCAAATTCGCACAGAAAACACCTTTTGAACTTACGGGTATTAGACAAAATGCTAAGCAGCTATTAGCTGTTTGAGTGGATGCAAAAAACCTTATCCCTACGCTAAAATCATTGGGTGATGTTAGTGCAGGACTTAACGTACCATTGGAGAGACTTATCCTCAACTATGGCCAGGTTATTTCTCAAGGGAAATTAACAGGTAGAGAATTGAGAGATTTCGCTATTGCCGGAGTACCAATATTGGAGGAGCTTGCGAATATGCTTTGAACCACCAGGGCTAAGATTCAGGAATTAGTTGCTTCCTCAGACATTACCAGTGACATAGTAGTGAAAGCATTTGAGCGTATGACAGGTGAAGGAGGACGTTTTGCTGACTTGATGGATAAACAAAGCACGACTCTCCAGGGATCACTATCGAACTTGAGAGATGCCTTCGATACACTGGCAGAAGTTGTGTGATTATTTTTTATACCTGCTTTGACTAAGGCCGTACAAGCAGTCATACCTATCATCGAGAATATCAGAGAACGAGCCAGGGAGAACCCAAAGCTCGTGAAAGGAATTGGTGTAGCTATTGCGACTCTAACCGCTCTTGTTTGAATTTTGGGGGTAATTTGACCTATTCTTTGATTACTAACTTTATGATTTGGTAGTATGCTGTGACCTGTTGCAGCAATTGCAGCCGGAATAGCTGGACTTGCATGATGATTTGCTTTTTTCTCAACTCAAACCAGAGAGGCTACTGATGTTGCCTGAAAAGCCAGGGACAAGATCAGAGAGTTGGAAAAAGAGCAAAAGAAATTGAGAAAGGAACTGAAAAAATGAAAGATTGAACGAACAGAGTACAATGGAAGAATGAAAGACAATGAGGAGCTACAAAGGCAAAACCAAGAACTAGTTGATTGATCTACACAAAGTATGGGGGATCTCCAACTACAGATGAAAGGATTGAATGATCAAAACCTTAATCTTGAAACACAAGCATTCAAAGACCAAAGGGCAGAGATCATTGCAAATATCAATGCATTAAGAGCCTATAAAGCAGAGCTACTTAGTGTCAAAGTCCAGGAATACGAAGAAACAAGAAGGGCTTTTGATGTACAGCAAACAACATGAGTAGGAGTAGGAGGGCTACAGGCATGAATCTGATCCCCACTATGAGGGATCAACAACCAAAAGGTACTTTCACAAACAGAACAATCACTAAATGATCTGTCTTTGGATATTGCCAACCTGTCCAAAGAAGTTGATACCCTCAATTACTACTCGACAGATTTTAATACCGCTATGGGTGAAGTCGCAGAGACAATAACAGATACAGGTGGAGCAGTAGATGATTTTAATGATTCTACTTGATGAAGTGGTGGTGCAGTCGATAACCTCAAAGACCTAAAAGAACAAATTGACGATACTGGAGATAAGGCCCAAGATGTAATTGCAAAGTTTGGTGATTTAAAAGATGCGAGTGAGGAATTAACATCGAAGATGAAAGATAACTTTAGGGAACTGGACTTACAGATCAGGGATACCACGGACTCTTTAACATCACTCGAATCGGCATTTAACAAAGACATAGCAAATATAGAGTGATGAAGAGATGATAACTTGGAAAATAATCAGAGGCAGTTCATCAGATCGCAATTACAGATAATCGAAAATGCAAAAGCTAAATTGGATGAGTTGAAGTCGGAATGATTTGTTTTAGGTGATGATGTTGAAGAGCAAGAAGCTATTATCAAAGCAGCAGAACAAGCATTGTCGGATAGGGAACTCATAAACGAAAATATCCTTGCTCAAGAAAGAGAAAGATTAGAGTTGTCAGAACAGGAACTACAACCACAGGATTTTATCACTAAACAGAAGGAAGAACAAGCTAAAGCAGATGAGGTTATTGCCGAAAGAACAGCACAATTCGAGGAACAACAAAGAAAGCTCCAGGAGACTTTGAGAATACTTCAATTTTTCAAAGATTTTGATTTCGAAAATAGTGATCAATTACAATCACTCCTCGATTCACCTGAATTATCTGGACTATCTGTTGAAGGTCAGACCTTAGTTCAAAAGTTAGCCAAAGATAGAATAGAACTTGAAAAGCAAAAGGAAGCAAAACTAGAATTGGAAAGGGAACTGCAAGGGGAGTTGATCTCACTCAATAATCAATATGCATCTATAGCAAGGAATAATATACAAGCCCTTTGAAGCGAATATCAGAACATTATCAACCTGATCCAAAGGGCAATTAACCTCCAAAGTACCCTTAATGCCGGAGTTGGTATTCAATGAAGGGCAACTGGATGACCAGTTAATGCATGACAGCCATACCTAGTCGGGGAAAATCCTGACTGATCAATGAATGACACAACAGAGTTATTCATCCCGAAACAGGCGTGATCTATCGCTAACGCACAACAAGTGCAGCAAGCAATGAAGGATGTAATGGCCCAACAAATAAGCAACGATAATTCAAAGAAAGTAGAAGTGTGAAGCGTACATTATGAAACCCAATGAGACTTCGAGACTTTCTTAGAAAAGGTTTTATTCAAGTTGTAACTAATGACACTCAACACTAACCTCAAGGAAATAAAGCTAGACTGACAGGATGTTTTCGTAACTGGCAATGGTATTTATGCGATGAGGACTGATTGGAGAAGACTCCAGGTAAGAGATCAAAGTAGGCCATATAGTCACAAGCATGGGAGGATCACCAGTAAGGTCTATGCAACCAAAAGAGTCATCAGTCTTGAATGATACATCGATAGGACTGGAAATGATAACCATCAGACTGCCTTTGAATATTTGCAGAGCTTGTTTGTCCTCCAGTCTGATATAGGAGAGTTATCACCAAGGACGCTTTATATCAAAGACCTTTTTGATAATGAATGGTCTTTGCCCGTCAAGGTAGCGGAACCTTTGGATATTCAACCATACAATGAAACCAATTATGATATTGCCTGGAAGCGAAGAGTTGTGTTAGAAAGTACCAATGATCCAACCTATTATTCGACCACTGAACAGAATGTGGTATGATTGGAAAGTGAGTTCGGAGGCTTTGCAGTCCCTTGTACAGTGCCCTTATCGATGACAAATTACTCCTACTATATAGAGCTTACCAATGGGGGTAATGTAGAAACATCTCTTAGAATAGAAATTGATGCACTGAATGACTTCACAAGTCCAATCAAGATCAAGGATACAACCAACAACAAACTCCTCCAGTTCAATACCAGTGCAACCGCATGAGACAAAATAGTAATTGATACAGGAGCTAAAACAGCGAAGAAGAACGGATCAAGTATTCTCGGAGATCGTGAAGCTGGTAGTGTGTGGATCACATTCAAAGGAACAATTAAGTTGGTAGTTTACGATCTCGATTGATCTATCCCCGAAAATGATATGGATATCAATATTTACTTCTCCAATGCTCTATTATAATGCGAGTTACGTTTCTCAATGACAAAGATGGGAATACATTGACACAGCTTTTCGATGTCATCGAATACGACATAAAGTTGAAAATGAATTCCTATAGTGAAGCTGTGCTTACCATCTCCAGCGATGATAAAGTAAGCCTTGCGCAGATTCAGTACATGAATGAGGTAATTATAAGGGATGAAAGCAATGGAGTAAAAGAGGTCTTTGCTTGAGTGATTTATGGCCGCAGCATCGAACGAAACACTATAGAGCTATACTTGCGTAGCTACGAGTATCTTTTACAGAGGAGAGTTACGACAAGCACCACTAGCTACAGCGATACAGTTCACAACATTGTCAGTACACTCCTTGCAGAAATAAATGGCCGTGCAGATACCGGAATTACCCTTGATTGTGGAGTGACAGATGAGATTACTGTCGATGCACAGAAATGACAATCCATATACTCTATCTTGGAAAACATTGCGAGTAAGTGATACGAGTTCGTCATCAAAAACAAAGTACTCTATGTGAAAGAAGATATTGGTATTGATAGGAGCATTACCGGAGATGATTACTTTCAGTTGAAGCTAGATTATAATGATGCTAGTGATAGGAATGTTGTTGATGCAAAAATGAAAGGAGATGCGGATAGCATTGCTAATGCTATTATTGGTAAAAGCACATGATGGAGCACTGATGCGACAAGTATTAGCACTTATGGCCGCCTGGAAGATATTATAGCTACCGCTGACTGATGAGAAAGTGATTTAGTGGCCAGTGAGGTTCAGAGAAGGAAAGATGGGGTCACGGAATTTGCTATAGAAACAGAGATCGATGATTTCTTTTTCGCTAATGTAGGCGATACATTGGATTGCTACTTGGATAGAGGTAATGGTATTCTTTACTATGATGGGACTGTGAAGCTCACCGAAAAGCGCATCAAATATGATGAGAGGAAAGAAATCCGTGTTGTAGTATCTACTAAAAATTTTGTCCTGGAAAATCTTTTATCGAGGATACAAAGTAACACCAAGAGAATTCAAAGGCTTGAACTTCAATAGATGACATTGTAAAGAAACATAGCTCAACTACGCTTAGGTAATATTTATTAGTGATGTTTGGATGTCAATCAGAGTTGCTTTCCTCGCCTGAACCAAGAACAACCAGGATACGGATTTTTCAAAATCTCTTTTTGAGAATATCAGAACTGCGTGAGTGGTTGAAGGTTTAGATATTTCTGATGGTGCTATCCAGCCATGAGTAGCTTTGATCGAAGCCACAAGAACAAGTGGAGAGACATTACTTGTACCCGTGATTATCTCCGAGGAAGTCGCTGTAGATACGACAGGCACAAAAAAAATCTACCTCGAAATAGACCAATCAATACTAGATGATTGATCATCGATGGAAAGCGATCATACAGGTGTTGTCACTGTTCAAACAGCGGGTAGTTACCCAGATGATAATTTTCTTAAAATAGCTGATGTCACAGGTTGATCAGTTACTGATGAAAGAGAGTTTTCAAGATTGAAGCTAGACAAATCCCAAGCTGGACAGCGAAAATTGTTCTATTCTGATGGTGATGGTATTCTCCAGGAGTTGGCTCTTGGAACAGATTGATTTGTTCTTCAAAGTAATTGACCGGGTGCAGCACCTTCCTTTGTGGAGTTGAGTTCTTGATTTTCCTGGAGTGAAGTTACCGGAACTTCCCAAACAGCAGCAGTAAATAATGGATATATCGCTAATAATGCGAACCTTGTAGCTCTAACTTTACCAGAAGAAGCATCTGTTTGAGATATTGTTGAAGTCGTATGAAAATGACAAGGATGATTCAAGGTAGTTACCAACTCTTGACAACAAATAGGATATGGTAAACTGAAAACATTTGACACTTGAATTGATGTTTTTGAACTGACATTATTTGAAGCTGTTAGTCTACTTTGTGTTGAAACTGACAATTTGCGAATTGTTAAAAATACTACACGCAAAATAATTGATCTCGAAACATGACTCCGATCATGTTACAGGCTTTTGACTGACTCAACGGACTTCGTTTGATGATATGATTGAACCGACTCGAATATAACATACACAACTTGATGATGAGGAGCTATTCAAGAAGCAGCAAGCTTCAACTGATCTTCAAGTTGAATTTCGTTGCCTACAGGAGCTATTCCAACATCTTCGAAAAGAGTTTTGCGCGCTATAGCTAAACAAGACACGGCTTCGGGAGCTTCCAGAAGACAAATATTTGGACATTCTAACTGACAATATAATTGATGAATGCTGTGAATATCATCTGACTGAAAGTTATGATTTTCAGTTAGAGATAATTCAAATACAGAATATTCAATCTGATTGACTTCTCGAAACTCTTGACAGTATTATGATTTGATGGCAATAATTGACGACGACATACCAAACGTTGATCTATATATCGATTGAGTCTACCATAGTAGCATAACAACACGAAATTGAACATATTCAAATCAACCTTCTGACGACGGTGCAATTTGATACAGAAAAGATTGAAATGATTATAGACGAAATTGAGATATTTGTGAATGTCTTACATATTCAGATTTCGTGCTAACAGCAGAACAAGTCGCTTGATTTTTGAAGCGATATTTTGCGTTTGAGTAATCCTTTATTTTGGAAAATAAAATGACACCACAAAACCAACCTGACAAAGAAATTCAAAAACTAGAAACTCCTCAGGAGCTACTTGATTACCTGCAATCAAAGTGAGTTGTAATAAGTGAAGCAACCAAAAACACTATTCTCCACTGAAAAAATGCAATGATCAGTGACGAAGAATTGCAAAGAAGAAAAGAAGCTTGAGAGTTGTCGGGAGACTTTAACTAAGCTGATTAGCTTGCAAATATTATCATCCTAAATAAAAGCAGGAAATTATTCATACTCTACTCTACTATGAATGCCATTTGAACACCTTAACCATCCTAAAATACAAAGCATTTTAACCAGTGTTTGACTCTGAGCAATGTGACAACTAGTCATGCTGATACACAACCACCTGAAAACAAACAAAAAAGTAGACTTTAGGGTATGGTTTTTTTCATTGATCATGGCCGGTTGGGTATGATGGCTTCTCTCTACTTTGTTGCCGGAGGATTGAAAGTTTACTTATTCGGCTATTTCGATAGGGGGGATGGTCTGCTATCAATTGATCGACTTCATTAATGATGTTTGACTTGAGTATATCAAGAAACATATCTTTAGATTGAAAAAATAACCATGTTTAATGTTTTTGAGTCTGCCACAAAGATTGTTCTACTTATTCTTACTATTTGAGCAACCGCGCTCACATTCTTAGGAGTTCTGGACTCTAAAGACTTTTTCCAGTGATGGATGCTTGTATTAGCATTCTATTTCTGACAAAAAAAGAATGTTCCCAGTAAGGAAGAAATAGAACTTGAGAAGCTAAAAAACAATAATGGATAGCCAATCATTACAACTTTTTGAGGACTATGGCTTTTTCCCAAGTGGATGATGGGATGAGCCAGATAGTAGAGATCGAACCTACGAAAAGATATATGGTGACCTTGTTTGAAAGAAAAAGAAAGAATTTCCACTTGATCAAATCATCATTTGGGATCAATTCGCAAATCCTGATACTCACATGGCATGTTCGAGGTATGCTATAGTTCATATCAACAACTGACAGAACCTACTAGAACACTGACCAGATTATACACAGATTAATCCTCGCTTGCTACGACAGCAATACATATCAAAGTTTCCAGAAGCTAAAACTAGGTGAAGTTCTAAGCAGTCTGCTATGAAGCAAATGATTGACCAGTGATATACGGAATGATACGCTTATTGCCCTACTATAGAAGATTGCAAAGATGCTATAGATAACGGTAAGTACATCTACACAGGTAGCAACAACGGTGATCGGGTAAAAACACTACAAACAGGTATCTATCACATTCAATCTGATAGAGTTGTTTGACATATACGAGCAGTTGTTGATTATGATGATGACGGTTTCATCTGAATCAATAGCGTAAGGAAGAACCCAATATTCAAGATACCATATCATCTATGGGATACCATGTACACCAAACATGCAATCCTGGACAAAGACGATCATATACTGAGCTTCAAAGAGAGACATAAAAAGATCAAAGAGTACGATAGAGCGATAGCGAGTCTTTGACAACTACGAAATGAGACCAATAACCAAACAGAAAGAGATAGATTACATGAAGCAGCAAAATTATTGAGAAAGAACAAAGAGATATACTACCCATAAACACACGAAACACCGCTTGCCTACTGAGCGGTTTTTTTATTATCGAAAGTTATGAATATAAGTGGCACTTTGCATCAAGAAAAGAAACGGAAATAAAGTTAATAGCATGATTTTTTTGGATAATTCGCTATTTTAATTATATTAGTGATTATCGTTCTCTAAAACCCAATAATAGTTATGATTAGGTCTGGAATACTCTATTTGATTTTTTTTGGTCTCACCTATTATTTTCTTGAGTATATGGATTGGTTGCAGGATGGAGATACATGGAAGTGGTTAGCATCTGCATTGGGTGGATTCACTATCGGTGGATTTTTTGATTCTTTTATTACTAAATACAGAGAAACTCGGTAAAAAGTATTTATTATGTTCTGGAACAAAAAGAAAAGTAAAAAGGATCAAGCCCTAGAGATAATAAAGAAAGGGAATGGTGTGCTAAGTGCTACTATACATAATGGTACGCTTATGGTTAGTACTCAATCAGACCAGACTAGTGTCAAGTTGAAAGAGATCGACTGGAACTCTACTTTCACAGAAGATGGTGCTATTAATTTTGGTAGAAAACAAGGAGCAAAGGGTGCATTCACCTCAAGTGTTATGCCAGGTACAAACTTGGTTAGCGTTGGCATACCTTGTCAATACGGAAAATCTCAAGAATTGGTGTCATTGTTAAAGTCAATCAGTTGATATGTTCTGGAATAAGAAGAAAAAAGAAGAGCCAAAAGACAAGAAACAAACTGCTATCGAGATTATGCAAGGTAGTGGTAGGTATAAGAGTATAAATTGGAACGGAGACACTCTCATTCTGCACAGAAATGATAGCGAGGTTTTGACTATTAATGTAAAAAAATGTCAATTCGAGAAGGGTAATTTCGGGGAGACAAGAGTCAGCGGTCAATTTACCGTTACCTACGAAGGTCAACCAATGCAAGCAAAGTATAGATATGTCCATGCACAAGAAGGCAGAGGTCAAGAACTTATGTTTTTACTATCTGATCTTAGTAGACCAAAATGGATATGATTAGTTTGCTTAGCTTCTCTATAAATATTTCAATACATGTTTGGATCGGCTTCTCCTAAAGATAAACTTACGTCTCTACTAAAATCTAGCGGCAATTATGATGACGTAAATATTTCTAGTTATACGCTTACCGTCAAATTGAGCAACGATGATCCTATAATGATAGACCTGCGAGGCGTCGATAACACTTCATCTTCGACTCAATATGAAGGAGTCCAAATACTTAGTGTGTACAGAAATGCCTTTATTTACAAGTCCGAGAATTGTGATTCTGTTGTACTATACTGTGCAAGAGGAAAGGAGGATGAACTAAAGCAGTGCCTTATAGATGTAGCACAAGTCGTGTAACTATATAGTAGACCTCCTTTCCTTGTAGATAGTTAGCCAGTTGTTGAAGAAGTCTCCTTGCATGATCTCCTCAAAGGTCTTGAAGAAGAAGTAGTCTTCATAAGGTTGGAAGACTGGATCAGGAGCGAGGCGGTCAATGACAGAGTGCATTTTCTTTTCGTCCTCGAAGATATAGAGCACTGCCATATCCCGTTGGTATTTCATCTTTCCTTGTGATACTAGGTAGGTGGTAGGTTGTCCTTGCGCTATGGCTTTGACGTAGTTGTATATCTTATCACATATCCTTTTGATGTCTGGCTTCCTTTCATATTCAAGCCCGAATAGATAAGGCTTTTCTACCTCTAACAAGAAAAACATATCGGCTTCAATGTAGCCTTTGTCCAAATCAATCCTTGTTTTCCTTCTTCTGTTCTCATACTCAAAATAGAAGTCATGCCATTTTACCTGTCCTATTTTAGCTGCTCGAAATAACTGTATAGCACAGGATAAAAACCTCTTACGGTGGTGAGTGTCGGAGGTAAGGAGTACGTTTTTACCTTTCGGGTATTTGATCTTGTCATCAGGGTATTCGTAGTTGTCCACAAGAAACTTTACGCCCTTATCGGTAAGGTAGAACATGACCTCTTTTTTGATGCCTATTTTGTCGTCATGAGCATCTACTACATAAGTAGAGTCTACTAGGTTACCTCGACTTTCTCTTAGTGGTTTGAGAGACTTTGCAAG
The DNA here is from genome assembly GCA_965229635.1 of Saprospiraceae bacterium. Lineage (GTDB taxonomy): Bacteria > Bacteroidota > Bacteroidia > Chitinophagales > Saprospiraceae > BQJU01. Next base: position 4,919,832 of record OZ245894.1, on the reverse strand, counting down.
GTTTGGTTTATGCTTATCTATCAACAACTCAATCATGTGCTCGTAGGTGAGCATTTGGAACCATGCGAGAGCTAGGAGTATATTTTCATGTTTTTGCGTAAATCTGTTTCGCATTATCTTCCAAACTTAGGTTTTAATTCACTTTCTTTTTGACCATTAGAGTCAATTGGAACATAGTACTTTTCTAGTAAGTATTTATCTAGCTCTTTTTCCTCTTGTCTTGTAAGCAGGTACTGTGGTGCATTGACTGTATTAGATGACTTCACAGGGTTGGTTACCTTTGTACCATTTTGTAGTAAAAAATGATACTTAGGTATTTGAGTCAACTCCTCTACCTTTTTCCCTAAAGTCTTGGCAAAAAACTCAAAATGCTCATGTACATTCATACCGAATAACTTGACGTTAGTGTTAACCTTAACGCTATTTTTTACATCTAAACTAGATACCTGCATGATGTACTGGTTAGCCAGTATGAGGTGTAACCCATACTTAGCTGCTTGGTCTAGTATTTTACCTATCTCATTTGTAACAAAGTTTTGGAACTCATCTATAAATACATAAGTACTCGGTCTTTTACCTATCGGACGTTTGAAAGCATAAAATAAAATCAAAGAAAGAAAAAACTTACCCATTACGTCAATACCTTCCTCATCTAAGTCTCCTATAGATAAGTCAATTATTATGGTCTTTCCACTGTTCATTGCATCCTCCAAGTCTATTGTAGACTTACCCGTAACCATATTATAGAAAGCAGGGATATTGAGAAAAGAGTTTATCTTTCTTTGTATGGCTCTAGCTGTTACTTTATCAACATTATCAAGTTGACCACTTGAAAAAAACTCTCTTTGCGACTCATGTGGTGATTGCTTCCCCAGTTGTATGTATTCGTCCCTTTTATCTTTATCAAAAAAGTAGCGTATCTCTTTGATGTGAGAGCCTTTTTTTCTTAGAAGTGTGCTGATTATATTTGTCAGTGGCGTTTTCATATTGTGTGTCATTTTGCTATCAGACACATCAGCAAATACAGAAACTAATCTTGATGCTAGTGTAATAATGTACTGTTCATTCCTTTCCTTGATGTCGAAGGGGTTGATCACACATTTATACCCTTTCTTGAAAGTAGGTGAAATAAAAATGACATTTTCGTGGTTGCTATTGAGAGAAGAGCGTTTAACAGATTTGGCTAAATCACCATGTGGGTCTATGAGCACAAGAGAGTGTCCTTTCTCTTGCAATAACCTAAACATGCTTTGCATTACTGTGGACTTACCACTTCTTGTTCTACCGCTTATGTAGCAATGAGCATTGAGATCACTAGCCGGTACATGAGCGGCTATTCGCCTAAAAAACGTCTCGATGGTCTGAAAGTGAATGGATTTAAGAAGTCTAATATAGTCTTCTTTGCTTGCTTCATAGCGAGCTGTAAAGTACCTTCTTTGAACATCTGTTACTATTTTCAAAAAATTAAATACTGGATAGTTGTGATACTGGTTTTCGTCAAGCGCTCCATCAAACAACCATAGATATTCATCATAGGTGAATCCTCTTTGAGCAATAAGACGGTCGTGGTAATCTGTGTGCTTTTTCTGTGTTAGAATATCTACTTTTCGGAGCTTCTTATCTATGTCCTGACAGTGATAATACATCTTATCACACACATAATCAACGTCAACATCACGATAGCCTATAACTATGTCCATAATACAGCGAATAATTTTGTGTATACAGCGTATGATGTATGAGAAACTTTACATATAGCATAAAAATACGTATTTTTATTGTCGATCCATAAGCCATAAAACCTTATTTATTATGAAGAAGACACTGGAGCCAAATTTCGGTGAATTGCTTTACTATAAGCCAGACTCTCTAGAAGATGCTTATAACATCCTTCGTATTAAGCTAAGTTTCTATTTTGACAAAGTCGTAACAGACAAAGAATACCATTTATTAAAGTATGATTTCAACGGAAAGACAACTCTATTAGATTCGCTTAATAATATGTTGCGAATTGTTTTATTTGTGGATAGTAAAACTGGTCATTACGGAATAGAGTTAGAACAAACCAATAATCCTATTTGGACTGTTGATGATGATAATGCAGAGTCGTATAATTCTATTACTTTGTTACTAGGGAGTGAGAAATCGACAAAGGAAATACATGCACTATTCTATTGGATAAACTTTCTTTCAAAATGAAATACAATTACTACAAGTGGCTCAACATAGAGGCAAACCCTTATTTTGAAAGGTATGATAAGAGGTTTCGACAAGACTTTTGGATGTTAAAACGACGGTATAATCAAGGTCTAATAGAGAAACCAGCCAGTGATGAGTTTATAGCTTATATAGACCTTCTACTAGAAAATGTATTCAACCCTATATTTGAAGAGTTTCTTGAACCTGATAATGAAGGAATATCTAAGGTGATGAAAGTTATGGTACAATCTCTGATAGAGGGTAGATTTGATGAGTTAGTTAGATCACATCCCAACGAGATTGATAGAGTGGTTTCTAAGAAGCTCGATGAAGAAAAGCAAAGATTACTTGATGAATTGATGGCAGCAGATAATGAAGAACTGCATGATAGAGGATTTTACTCTGAATATGTGAGGAAGAACCAGGAATTGGAATATAGAGAGCGTGAACAAGAGTTTTTAGATAGAGAGCGGGAGATGGCAAATGCTCACCGTGAAAATCTACAGGAATACAAAGAAAGAGAAATTCAGATCATGCGTAGAGAAATGGCTGTGGAAATGGAAATCAGAGAAAAGGACATAGAGATAAAACATAAATTGATAGAGATAGAGAAAATTGCCTTAGAGGCAAGACACGATAAGCACCTTGCTGAAATAGCTACAAAGTTACTAGAGATTCAAAAGGAAGGAATAGCACACAAACAGGATTTGTTGGGTATAGAAAACAAGCTCCTACAGGTACGAAATAGCAACTTTGAGGCTAAAGTAAGAGATACAGTAGCTAGTATCAGAGAAAGACAAGCGAAGTTACAATCCATGAAGCAAGAAATATCTCTTGATAGGAAAAGATTACTCATGGATCACGATAGATATGAGTTTCCCAGACACTAAATCCGTACTTGTCAATATGTTAGGATCGACTGAAAATTATTATTTGACAAATCTTTGTGGTATTACCTGATACTTGTATATTTGCGGCCCTACTGACACTATTTTGACACTGCAAGGGTCAAAAGGGTAGTAGATAGGAGGGTAAATCCCTTATAAACAAGTAGATCGGGATGTGGCGCAGTCCGGTAGCGCACACGTCTGGGGGGCGTGGGGTCGCAGGTTCAAATCCTGTCATCCCGACTAGAGTTAGAAAGGGTTTTCTGAGGTTTCAGAAAGCCCTTTCTACGTTTTTATTCCTATTGTGACAAAAGTCACTGACCCCACTAACAAAACTCCTTTCCTTTGTACTATCATTTTTAAAATTAGAAACACAATGAATCTAAAAACAGCCATTAATCAACCTACCGCTACCATCATCGATGTGCGGGAGTCATTTGAATACTTTTTTGGACACGTGAAAGGCGCAGCAAATATTCCATTGAGCAGCATTCCTTCTCGTGTTGACGAATTTCGCAAGATGGACCAGCCGATTATTCTGTATTGCCGCAGCGGCAATCGCAGTGGTCAGGCGACTTCTTTCCTGAAGGCCAACGGTATCAAGCAGGTCTACAACGGCGGTAGCCTGGGGGATGTGAAGGCGCTGCTGAACGCGAAGGCGAGTGTCTAGTTGAGTAATTCGTAGCGACCTTAGCGGCTTTGCGCGCCATTATTGATCTCGCAAAGCCGCCAAGTCGCCAAGAAGCTTTTGCAGAACCCTCACGGTTTTACAAAAGAGCATGTATGATGTTGACTTTTTTGGAATTCTATGATTAAAGCCTATCGTTTTGTTGCTTGTTAATATAGAAAGCCACTCCGAAGCAATTTCCGGAGTGGCTTTTTGGGTTTTCCTTCTTTGACAAATTTCCCCGATGTAAAATCGGGACAGGCTGTGGTCAAGCTAAAAGATCGGTCATAAGCGCCTGCAAGAAGCGTTGATCAAACTTTTCGATTGACTTTGAGACACGAAATTTGTCAAAGAACCTTGATTTTTATGCGGCTCTACTCGAGGCGCTCTTACATTTTTACAAATTTCTGTGGAACCATCTGGCCGTCAATTTCCAGCATCAGGTAGTAAATACCGGGCTGTAGGTCAGAGATGTCCAGCTCTTCATCCAGCTTGTCGCCAGGAATTACTTGCAGCGTTTGGCCGGCAAGGCTGATGATGCGCATGCTCTGGATTTCCTGATCGGTCTTGATGGTCAACATGTCCTTGGCTGGGTTCGGGAAGACGGATACCTGATTGGTAGCTTCTTCTTCGATATCCATTGCCAGGTCATTGAGGTTACCCATTGTACCAATCTGCTCGATGGAGGTAATGGGTTCGCCATTGTCTTCAACCAATGCACCGCTGGTGGCCGTTACGGTCACCTCATCAATGTAGATGTAGTCACTATTGGCGCTGGCATCACACTGGAAGCGGAATTGAGCGTTGGTTGGGAAGTTGTACGTGCCGTTGTTCAACGTAATAGTGGCTACGTAGAAGCCATTGTTGTTGAAGCTGCTTCCAGCTGCGTAGCTGGCTACGGTAGTCCAGCTGGAGCCGTTGTAATAACGTACCCAGAAATCTTCGCCGTTCTCCATGCTGTAGGCGTAGAAGTAGAATTTGATTTCCAAACTGCTGTATCCACTCACGTTGTATGAACTGGAAGTCATAGAGGAAGCTACACCCGAATTATCTCTCAAGCGGATTGAGTAGTTGCCTTCCCAGGAACGAGAACCGCTGTAACGGGCACAGTCACTACCACCATCAGACCAACCATCCCAACCGGTTTCGAAGTAAGCACCGAGAATCTGACCGCCGGTTTGACATGGATCACAATCTGGGCCACCACAGTCAACACCAGTTTCCTGGCCATTCTGGATGCCATCATCACAGGTTGGTGCTACGGTACCCAAACAGAAGTTAGTGGTTTCGCTGGAGCCAAATGATCCGCCGGAAGCGACTACACCACCAGGACCGGTTACGGTGTACGACCCTGAGCCATAGCTACAGCAGATACCATCGCCATAAGAGTCATAAATAATGAAGTCGTAGCAGCCGTCTACCAGACAAAGATCTTCCGATACGGTAGAGCCGTCAGGGTAGCTGCCGTAGGTGCCGCCAGATGCTACAACTGAACCACCGGAATTACGCACTTCCCAGCTGGTTTCTTCCGGATAGTTGTCCAATGTGATAGATACGGTTACGGCGTTGTCATCACAGCTGGAAGAACAAGGAGGACAAGCTGGTCCACCACAATCTACACCGGTTTCCTGACCATTCTGGATGCCGTCTGTACAACTTGGCGCAGGTCCGCCACAAGTGCTCAGACAACTTGCATTGGCAACCGTATTGCGAATCACATTGCCAGGTTGAGGGCCAAATCCTTGTGTGAAATCGATGCCGGTAGTGAGGTGACAGTAGCTCATAATAGTCCCCCCGCCGGATGGGCTTCCTGGAACAGGACAGCTTCCTTCGGTTCCGCCAGCACACCCGTCGATGGCAGTTCCATTACCATTCCACACACATGCGTGGGTATGGCGTGAACCAATGAGGTGACCCATTTCGTGGGTACATACCATGACAGAGAAAGAGTAGGAAGGTACATTATTGTAGCTGGCATCGATACTACTAAAGCACTTGCTATTGTCCGGGTTTGAAGCACAAATTCCGGAGAAACCGGCAGCAATACCACCACTAGCCTGATAAGATACCAGGTGACTCAAATCGCCGTTGAAAGAGCCAGTATTAGACTGATAAGAGCTCAACATAGCGCTGGAGCTGCTACCAGAATAGGGAGCTGGGGTGTTCCAGGCCAGAATTTCGGAAATGGACATCGCCAAACTTTCATTGGCATATAGCGTGATCACTTCGTTGAACAAACCGGTGATATAGTTGGTGGCACCGGTGGTTCCTCCCTTATTGGAAACAATGTCGTCATCAATTTCGATGTAGACACGGATACAGTCTCCAACATCTTTGGTTGGATCAAATTGTAGTTCACTTTCTTTATAAACTACACCGTCATCTGGTGTGCCACAATCCAGGGCGGGTAGGCCCACAAAATCCTTGTCATTATAAATGACGTGTTGTGGGGCATTTTTTAACTTCCCAATTACAAAATTGCCGTCATCAGTGTTGACCAAACCAATGATCTCCTCGTCAAAGACGCTGATGGAAACCAATGAATTCGGATCGTTTTTCAAGATACCATGGTAGTACAAACCTGGTTGGTAATCCACAATAGCACTTGGGTTGGAGCTTTCACGCAAGATAAAATCTGAGGACAAAACCTCATTTTTAACCAGCGTCATTTGTACATCGCCAACGTCCGGCAGTGGGAAGCTTAACTCCACCACATCCGGTTTTTCCTTCTGTATGCGTTGCATGGCCTGGGCATTCAAATTAACCAGTATACCATTTGTTAGCTCGTTTTCTTCAATACCCACCGATTTGATGGACGTACCGGAGGTGGTGACTAACGAGTAATCGGCAATAGCGGATTTCGCTTTGACCGAAACTTTTTGAATGCGTGTGGCAATGGTGTTTTGCGCTACCATTGTGCATGACAATAGCAGCATAAGGCAAATCAGTTGAATTGACTTCATGTAAGATAAGTTAGTAGTTAGAAAATATGTGTTAATACTGTCGGGGGCTGAACCCATATGCAAATCAGCATAAACGGAGGTTCAACAAAAAGCTAGCATGGCGATACCTAGGTAATAAATATCACTTCAGAGGAAAGAAACTAAAGGGTTATGAAAGTTTTAGGTTGTGATTTGCAAGGAGGCTGAGCTCCAAACATGCCTTGACTGAGGTTAGTAATGTAATGTATGATAGAAATTGCAGGAAGGTCGACCCACAAAAATTTGGCAAGTCGTAAGTTTTTCCACACAATCCGTTGACTAAAATTAGTTTTATTATATTAATTGACCAAATATTTCACTTTTAAAAATTTTTTGTTGGTGTGCCGGTATAATATTTGGATTCATTAAGTGTTGATTATGAGTTGATTGTGAAAGATTTTCTCAGTAAGAAAAATTAACTTTTTATTAGTGTTTTTTATACAATTACCCCTTCAAAATTCCCTCAAAATCATTCTATACCTTTGCATTCATTATGAAATTATTGATCGTTGAAGACGAAAAAGCCTTAATGGACAACATGCTGTCTTACCTGGGTAGGGGAGACATCGTCTGTGAGGCTGCTCCCAATTTTGCAGAAGCGGAAAATAAACTGCTGTCCTTCGCTTATGATATTGTCGTATTGGACATTATGCTTCCCGATGGCAATGGGTTGAATCTGCTGCGATTGCTCAAGGAATGCCAACCGGAAGCGGGAGTGCTGATTATATCTGCCAAAAATGCACTTGATGATCGGGTGTTGGGGCTTGAATTGGGCGCAGATGATTATCTGACCAAACCCTTTCACCTTCCGGAACTCAATGCCCGCCTGAAAGCCATTTTTCGGCGTAGGAAATTTCAGGGACATACCACCGTGCAGTTCAAGGAGATCGTGGTCAATACCGATACCTACGAGGTGCGGGTACACGAAACACCTATTACACTGACCTTAAAAGAACACGAACTGCTCGTCTTTTTCATTGCCAATAAAAACCGGGTACTCACCAAACAAACCATCGCTGAGCATCTCTGGGGAGATTCAGTAGACCTGCAGGATTCCTTTGATTTTGTGTACCAACACATCAAAAACTTGCGTAAAAAAATAACCGCGGCGGGGGGCGAAGATTACATCAAGACCATCTACGGACTGGGTTATAAAATGAGCGAAGTTTAAACTTTTTATCATGAATTTGCTTGCAAAAACCACCATATTTAATTTGCTGCTGGCGCTAATTGCCTTTTTCATTGGTGGCATCTGGATGTACCACACCTTTCGTTATGAGGTGCAGCGGGAAACGGATTTTTCACTGCTGGAAACCTTTTGGCCGGTAGAAGAGGCGATGGGAGCGGGAGTACCGGCAGTGGAGCTGGAAAACAGAATGGTGCACATTAGGGAAATAGATCATGTGCTGCCCGGAGATACTTTATATCAATTTGCGGATACGCTGGCACCACATCCACATCCCAGAGTTCATAAGAATGATTATCTACGACTATTAACCGTTAGCCGGAATATCAATGGTCAGTGGTACGAGTTTAAAGTGATGAATGTCTTTATGGAGCAGCGGGATGTGCGGCGCATTACGAAGAATGTACTGAAGGATCTATTTATCGTTTTGGGAGGCATGCTCATTATTTTTGGTATACTCATTTCTAAATTGTTGCTTCGTCCTTTTAAAGAGACGATTGAAAAGATCAAGTCTTTTAATCTCCAGTCCGGTAAATTACCCACCTTTCCCAAAACCACCACTACCGAGTTTCGCAACCTGAATGCGTTTTTGAAGGAGATGCTTGATAAAAACCGTAAAGACTACCTTACGCTAAAGGAGTTTTCTGAAAATGCCTCGCACGAAATGCAAACGCCCCTGGCGGTGGCGAGCGGAAAACTGGAGTTATTGGTTGAATCCAATGACTTGTCAATTGAGCAATTGGGGTTGGTACAGGAGACCCAACAGGCGTTGTCGCATCTGTCAAAATTGGGAGAGGCGCTACTTTTATTAACCAAGATTGAAAATCAGGAATTTGCACCACAGACGAGCTTCAACTTCTCTGAAATTTTGCGAAAGGAAGTGGCCACATTTGAAGAACTGGCCGCGATGAAAGGGCTGGATTTTCAAAAAGAAATTGCTTCAAGCGTTCAACTCCGGCTGGATCCTGGCCTGGCGCGAATTCTGGTCAGCAATTTACTAAAAAATGCCATTCGACACAACAACACCGGCGGCTGGATAAAGGTAGAGCTCAATGAAAATCAACTTAGTGTGATCAACTCTGGCCCGGCACCCGCAGTGCCAACCGAACAATTGTTTGAACGATTTCAGAAGAATAGTCAAACTTCAAAATCCCTGGGACTAGGCCTGGCGATTGTTAAAAAGATCTGTCAGGTCAATGGCTTGCAAATTGAATATCACTACGCTGATGAACGACACGAACTTGTGGTCAACCTCCAACAGTCATAAATCTTTATCAACCCGTTAATAATTTTAACAACTCTATAACAAGTTGTTTTTTTGTAGTTGATTTTACTTATTAATCTATTGATTATCAGCGAATTATCGTGTATTTAGCCTGCCCTTTTAGTTGTGGTCAGCCCCGGCTTCAAATTTCCTTCAAATTATCTTCAAATTCTGCCTAGACTCTCTTCTGATTTTTGCCCTAACAAATGAACGACCATGAAAATTAAACTCCTTACACTCTTCTTGTTTTTGTTGACGTGCACAACGCTGATGGCCCAGAGCATTAAAGGTATCATTGCCGATGGCCAAACCGGCGAGCCCCTTTCTTATGCTACCTTTAGCTTGTATAATCAAGCCGACAGTTCTTTGGTGAACGGTACCATCACTGATGACGCCGGCCTTTTTGAACTAAAGACCGAAGCTGGAAAGTACTACGCAAAGATTGATTTTCTATCCTACCAATCGCTCACCCTTAGTGATCTTGAGATTAAAAAAGGGGCTATTTTGGACCTTGGGACGGTAGAACTTTCTACGGCTTCAGCTACGCTGAATGAAGTAGTCGTACAAGCGGAAAAGAGCACCATGCAAATGGCATTGGACAAGCGAATATTTAACGTAGGAAAGGATCTGGGGAATTCGGGTAATACGGCCGCTGATATCCTCGACAATATTCCTTCAGTGTCGGTAGATGTGGAGGGAAATGTGAGCCTGCGAGGAAGTACGGGTGTGCGCATTCTTATTGATGGTAAACCATCAGGACTGATGAGCTTCAGTGGCTCGGAAGGTCTGCGTTTATTGCAGGGAAATTTGATTGAACGGGTAGAAATTATCACCAATCCATCGGCGCGGTATGAAGGCGAAGGGGTCGGAGGAATCATCAATATCATTTTGAAGAAAGATCGCCGGCAGGGCATCAACGGGGCCTTCGATGTCATTGTAGGATATCCTGCGAATTATGGTGGAGCAGCCAATGTCAATTTCCGTAAGGACAAGCTGAACTTTTTCCTTAACTATGGATTGACCTACAGCGATTCGCCCGCAACCGGCGAAACCTATCAGGAGACTTACCGCAATGACTCCTTGTTTATCTACGACAATACCAGCGAACGGGCGCGCATCGGTTTCAACAACAGTGTACGCGGTGGGCTGGACTATTTTTTTACCGATAACGACGTGCTGACGGCTTCCTACACCTGGCGTCGCAGCAAGGGTAAACGCACTTCCTACCTACGGTACAATGATTACCTATTTAATCAGGAAAATTTGACGGGTTTCAGTGATCGTACCCAGGATGAGACGGAAATTGAACCCAATTCAGAATACGCGCTGACCTACAAAAAGAACTTCAACCGCGAAGGTCATGAGCTGACCATTGATGCACGCTATCAAGACAATTGGGAAGACTCAGACCAGGACTTTGTTGAAAATGTATACAACCCTGATGGCTCTACGAAAGCAGCGACGATTTACGATCATGCCTATAATTACGAAACGGACCGGATGATGCTCCTACAGGCCGACTATGTACATCCCTTTAAAAAGGATGGTAAGTTTGAATTGGGCCTGCGTAGCAGCTTCCGCAAAATGACTAATGACTATATCCTCGAACACCTGGTGGATGGAGAATGGGTAGCTGATCCGCGGCTGACCAACAATTTTATTTACAACGAGAACATCCATGCGGCTTATGCCTTGATTGGCAACAAAATTCAACGATTTTCCTTTCAGTTGGGACTTCGTCTGGAGTACAGTGACGTCACCACGGAATTATTGCAGACCAATGAGATCAATCCACGTGATTACCTCAACCTGATTCCAACGGCTCACTTTACTTATGATTTGCCCAAAGAAAATGCCATTCAGCTCAGCTACAGCCGCCGACTTAGAAGACCTCGTTATTGGGATCTCAGCCCATTCTCTACATTCACCGACAACCGAAATTTCTTTAGTGGAAACCCGGATCTTAATCCGGAGTTGACACACTCCTTTGAGATCGGCCATATCAAGTATTTGGAGTCAGCCTCCATTAGCTCATCGATCTACTACCGGCACACTGATGGCGAATTTGAGCGCATTCGTACGCTGGGCGATGATGGCATTACCTACACCCGCCCGGAAAACCTTGCTACTGAAGATGCCTTCGGGGCGGAGGTAACGGCCAGCTATTCACCTTATAAATGGTGGAAACTCGATGGCAATTTCAATTTCTACCGGGCCATTACCGATGGCGAAGTGGGAGAACAGTCTTTTTATGCCGACACCTATGGTTGGGATACCCGTTTTACCTCCCGGGTAACTTTTTGGAAAGACCTGGATTTTCAGGTACGATACCACTATCGTTCCAGAAGACAAACCACTCAGGGCCACCGCCTGCCCAATTATTCTCTTGATATAGCAATCAGCAAAGACATCCTGAAGGGTAATGGTACCCTGACCCTGAATGTTTCTGACCTGTTTAATTCCCGTAGATGGCGTGGCGTATCAGAGGGAGAGGGCTTTTACCAGTATAATGACGGACAATGGCGCTCCCGGCAGGCCAATCTCACCTTTAGCTATCGTTTGCATCAGCAAAAAAAGCGGGGTGGCCGTGGTGAAAGAGGTGGCGACTTTGGTGGAGAAGATGATTAACTAACATTACTAGAAAAAATTTAGCGTTTAATAAATTGGTTAAGTTGGTACAATTGCTTTAGGCAATTTGAACCACGTTTCAATGCGAGTCTGTTTTCTGGGCTCGCTTTTTTTGTATTTTTACCCTCTAACCCAAAGTTTGACCGCTGATGCAGTATCCAACCAATACAGCCTTATTCATTCTTCTTAGTCTGTTTTCATTCATTTCGACGCAGGCCCAGAACAACTACCGCCTCTGGTACGATGAACCGGCAAGCATTTGGGAAGCCACATTGCCGCTTGGTAATGGGCATCTGGGGGCCGCACCCGATGGTGGAATTCAACAGGAAAACCTGGTTTTAAACGACATTACGCTCTGGTCGGGAGGACCACAGGAAGCCAATAAAGAAGATGCCTACCAAGCCCTGCCCAAAATCAGAGAATTGCTTTTCGCGGGAAAAAACGATGAGGCAGAGGCCTTGATCAATGAAACATTTGTGTGTGAAGGAAAGGGCTCCGGTTATGGCAATGGACCTAAAGTACCCTATGGTAGTTTTCAGGTTTTGGGTAACCTCCATTTGCATTTTGACTATGGTACGGATTCACTGCTGCCCCCCGAAAATTACCTTCGCCAGTTGTCTTTGGACAGTGCGCTGGCATTCTGCCGGTTCAAGCTCGGAAAAACACTTTATCAAAGAGAATACTTTACGGCCTTTAATCATAATGTCGTTGCTGTTCGCCTTTCGGCAACGGGAGAAAGAAAACTCAACCTTGACATTGGGCTTGACCGGCCGGAGAACTTTGAGACGGTTGCCTTAAACGAAGGGTCTCTGCAAATGACAGGGCAGTTATCGGGGACCAGGTCGGATAATGGGATGCGGTTTCTGACCGAGTTGCAAATTGCGAAAACCGATGGTGTCACTTTCTTTACAGAAAACCATTTAAAGGTTCGAAATGCAACAAATGTGATCATTTATCTGACTTCAGCTACTGATTACGGGGGAAGGAACCCAGAAGCGGACGTTAAAAATGCTTTGGAAAATGCAATGTTGCTAAGTTACAATGATTTGCAAAAAGACCACATCGCGCAGTATCAGGGGCAGTTTCAAAGTTGTACCCTTTCTTTACCCAAAACGAGTAAAGATCGGCTGCCCACCGATGAGCGACTGGCCGTTTATGGAGAGCACCCGGAGGAGGATACGGAATTTGCGGCGCTCTACTTCCAGTACGGGCGTTACCTATTGCTAAGCAGTGCAAGCGGGCCTTTGCCGCCCAATTTGCAAGGGCTCTGGGCCAATACCATTCAAACGCCCTGGAATGGGGATTACCACCTGAATATCAACGTACAAATGAACCACTGGCCGGCGGAGGTAACCAATCTGGCCGCTCAACACCAACCGCTCATCAAACTCATCTCAAACCTGACGGCGTCTGGGGAAAAAACGGCCAAAGCCTACTACAATGGTGAGGGCTGGGTGGCGCACATGATGACCAATGTGTGGCGATATACCGCTCCGGGTGAACAAGCCTCCTGGGGATCATTTAACACCGGCAGTGCCTGGCTGTGTGCCCATTTGTGGGACCACTACGCCTTTAACCCCGATTTGGAATACCTGGAATCTGTTTACCCGGTGATGAAGGGCTCTGCGCAGTTTTATTTATCTACCCTTGTGAAGGACCCGCAAAGTGGTTGGCTGGTCACGGCACCGTCTAATTCTCCCGAAAATCACTTTTATCTACCCAATGGCCAACAATCCGCCATTTGTGCGGGACCTACAATGGATAATCAATTGATTCGGGAGCTGTTTAGCAATGTCATTGAGGCTTCAAAATTATTGAAGAAAGATGAAGCATTCCGTAAGGAACTGGAGGTCGCCAAAGCCAAATTGCCGCCAACACGAATCGGCAAATACGGTCAGGTGATGGAATGGTTGGAGGATTATGAAGAAGTGGATACCCTCCACCGGCATATTTCCCAGTTGTATGGCCTGTATCCCGCTAATCAAATTACGCCAAGTGAAACCCCCGAATTGGCGAATGCCGCCCGTGTGACCCTCAATCGCCGTGGAGATGGCAGCACCGGTTGGTCACGGGCCTGGAAGATTTGTTTCTGGGCACGGCTGGGAGACGGCAACCACGCCAGTAAAATTTTAACCAATCTATTGACCCCTCAGGAAAGTAAAACAGTAGAAGGCAATTTCCAGGGTGGCTCTTACCCCAACCTTTGGTGTGCCCATCCGCCTTTTCAGATCGATGGCAACTTTGGTGCTTGTGCGGGGATTGCGGAAATGTTGGTGCAGAGCCATGCAGGATTTATCGAAATATTGCCGGCGTTGCCAGATCATTGGAAGGAAGGATCTTTTTCCGGTCTTTGCGTGCGCGGCGGAGGTGAAGTTGCTGCTGAATGGAGAGACAATCAGATTAAGGAGATGGCTTTTACTGCCAAACAGGAGAAGCATTTTAAAGTAAAAATTCCCGAGTATGTAAAAGGCCGGATTGTGTTGACTATTGATAGCGAGCAACCTGTTTTAACGACGGGAAAAGAGATGCTGGAATTTACCCTGCAAAAAGGGCAAATGGCCATGGTTACTTTCTAGTTTTTTTATAGATAAATTCTCCAATAAAGCACAGCGCCACAATACCCAGGGAAATAAGGATACCCTGAAGGTTGGTCTTGAATTGCTGAACAATCAATACGGCAAAGGCCAATAAGCAGAAAGCCGTTCCCAAAAAAGTAATTACGCGATTGGCATTGATAGCGCTGCCTTTTTTGAAGGCGGTATAGTTGACCATGCCAAAAATCAGCAAAAACCCTACACTTCCGGAAGTGGAAATACTTTCTAATTTTAAAGTATTGGAAATCAGCAAGGTAATGGCGGTTACAATGGCAAGCCCAATCGGTTTGCCCCAAAGTGTCTTGGTAAATTCCGTGGACAATTCATCATCTTTGGCCACTTCGTAGTTGACGCGAGTTCCTCCGAGTAGGGTAGCATTGATGGCAGAAAAGGTGGAGATCAATGCAGCGATTGTAATGACGGTGAAACCCACTTGTCCGAATTTAGGTTTTGCGGCTTCCGCCAATACGTAATCCTGTGCTTCCTTGATTTGATCAAAATTCAGGGAACCTACGGTCACGATGGCAATGGCAATGTACAGCAGAATAACAAATGCAACCGAAATGAGATAGGCGAGGTTGATATTGCGTTTAGGATTGACAATATCCGGTGATGAATTGGCAATCAATTCAAAGCCTTCATAAGCCACAAAAATCACCATCCCTCCGGCAATCAATTGCAGAGGGGCTTCCCAATTTGTAGGAGCCAGCTGCTCGAAATTGGGATTACTACTAATGCCCCAAAAACCGGCGATAACAAAAATGACCAGTATAATCAGTTTGATGATCACTGCGACTGACTCAATCTCGCCAACAATCTTAATACTATAATAATTGATAGAGGCCGCAATGATAATAACTGCCGAGGTGAAAATATGGGTATCGATGGTTGTGTCACCGGTGATGCTCAGTAAATTGGGGGCATAAGAGCCAAAGGCACTGGCATACAGTGACAACATAATCGTGTAGCTGATCCAGAGTAGGTTGTTGAGCCCACCACTAAAAATGGAAATGCCGAAGCCCTCATTAATAAATCGTACGGTGCCTCCTTCATCGGGATAAGCATTGGACAATCGGGCATAGGCATAGGCGGTGAGGGCAGTGATGATCCCGGCAATGAGAAAGGCAAGCGGCGTACCGCCTTTGCCCAGAGAAACGGCCAAACCAAGGACCGCAAAGATCCCACCACCAACCATACCACCGATGCCGATAGCAACAGCTTCCTTTAGTCCAATCTTATCTTGATTACTCAAAATGGTACTAGTATATTAGCCTTTTTTCTCCTCGATCTTGTCCACTACTTTTAAGGCCCAGACAATTTGTTTCGCGGTAGGATATCCCTTATACAAAGCTTTTTTACGCATCTGCATCAGGATGCCGCGCTCGTCGTAAGATACAATTTTTTTGTTTTCCGGCTGAAGTGAAAAATCAATGTATTCCTGCCAGTCTTCGGGCGTATAGCTCTCGAATTCTGCGTTAAGCATTTCCAGATCAGTAGGATCGGATAGGTCGTAATTTCTTGACATTGCTCCTTGCTGTTTGCGGGCAAATTAATACCTTTTTTATTTTTTTCCTATAGCTGGAGGCTGTTGTGCTCCGATTTCCTGTTAAAAAATCAGCTGTTCAGGGGAATCCTGGTTTTTAAATAGGGAAGAATTAGGCAAAAGTATGCTGATACGATGCCCAATTCTTCCAATGTGCATTATCTTCTTCCTACCTTCACCATTCTCTTGGTCTTTTGTCGGCTACCCAATTGCAAACGACAGAAGTAGGTCCCCGCTGGTAGTCCACTGGTGTCCACTGCAATTTCGTGGGTGCCAGCCGAAAGCTGCTTATTGGTGACTACCTGTACCTCCGCGCCCAACGTATCAAAAAGACTTAGTCTTACCCATTCCTGTTCACAGGTGAAACGAACGGTAGCCCAGCGATCAACGGGATTGGGGTAAACCGCCATTTCGATGGGAACCTCCACCGGAAAATCATTACCGGAAACGGTTGTACCACAGGCGCTCACAATGGGTAGATATTGCACCCCATCGTGCAGAACTTTTTTGATGTCGGTGGTCGACATTTCAAACCAGTCTTTTAAAATCGAGCCGTAGATGTCCCGAAAATCATATTGCATCGGCAATGCATCCTGGACCTGCACCTGATCGGGAATTTCTGGGTTGTCACCCAAAATTTGTGCATTGACACAACTGCCAAACAGGATCAAGGGGGCCGCCGCCCCGTGGTCAGTCCCCCGGCTGCCATTCGAACGGATCTGGCGGCCAAATTCCGAAAAGGTCATACCAACCACCCGCTCTTCCAGCCCCAGCTCAGCCAGGTCGTTTTGGAATGACTCGATGGCATTGGATAAAGTTTCTAACAATTCAGCATGTTCCCCCAGGGTACTGTTGCCACTTTGCACCTGATTGGCGTGTGTGTCAAAACCACCGAGCGTGACGGTGTATACTTTGGTCTTCAAGCCACCTGAGATCAACAATGCTACATTCCTCAGTTGTTCGCCCAGCTCGGTATCCGGGTAGGTGACCATATTGCTGCCACTCTGGGCGGCGTCCAATATCTGATCAGCGTAGGCATTGGTTTGGGCAATGGTGGCGTTGAGGTAGGCCAGTTCTTGACCGTAGAGGGTATCCACATCGTCATCTTCGCCTTCTGCGAGTGGCGTCAACCCAAATGGGTCGGTGAGGGTCATGCTGTAGTTGGCGGCACTGCCCTGACAGGTTTCCGAGACCGAATATCCCATTGAGATGGCAAAAGGGTCGGGATATTCTCCATTGGGAAAGCCTTCCGGAAAGCCCGGGTTTTGTTTGTCCAGTGCCCGCCCCAGCCACCCGGTGGAAAGGTATTCTTCGGTAGAGGAACCCGTAGCCCAAATTTCGATGGATCGGAAATGGGAGCGGTTTTGATTGGGATACCCCACACTTTGCACAATGCCTAATTGACCGTTGTCATACAAGGACTTCAGCCCCATCATTCGTGGGTGAAACCCAATGGTATCCGTAACGGAAAGCAAGCTGTTTTCCGGTAGGATCACACTTGATCGGGCATTGGCCAGGTTGTCGTATTGATCCAGCGGTACCACCATATTGAGCCCGTCATTGCCGCCGAACAACTGTATAAGCACCAGCACGCGATCGGATTCGTTGTTGAGGCTATTAAAAAGGGAAGGTTTGGCCATGGCGGAAATGCTCAACCCATTGAGCAATACGGGGAGGCTCACTGCAGAGCCTGCCGTTCTTAAAAAGTGTCTTCTTTTCATGATTTAAATCGGTTTTGGGTAGATCGGTTTAATTGAGATAAAATTCTGACATCTTGAGCATGGTTTTCAGCAGGTTGCGTAGTTTGTTTCGTACGGCATTGGCCAGCTGAGAATTGTCGGGATTAGCGGCATAATCGCCGTATTCTACCGTCCACTCAAAGTCAGGCAATCCGGGAATCAAAACAGCCTTTAAGTTGTCCAGCTTGGTCTGACTCAATGGTTTGGGAAACAAGATTTTAGCAAATTCTTCAACCACGGAATTGGGATCGGTCGGATTGTCAATTGTCGTGATGAATTCGAGTACATCGACCTGCATTTTGGGGCCATTAGCCTGAAACGGAAACAGGCCTTCCATCACCATAGTATCCGAAAAATCCATGCGCAAGGGTAGGGTGGAGGCGCTGATCCAATCGCGGTAATACAAGGGCGCTCGATAGTAGGCACCCCAACCGGCTACTTGCGGCACGCTGTAATAGGTCATTTGCATGAGGTCGGTAAATCCGAATAGCCGGTACCAGGAGTAATATTTCTCATCGGGAACCGAAGAAATGGAAACGTTGAGCGGTTTAAAAATCGACATCATAAATTCCATCGGGTTTTTGATGATGATACCCGGAAATTTCATCTCAAAAAAATGCTCGCTGGATAGCAAGGTCATCAGTGGCTCCCGAATTTCGTAATCATTATTGATCAATTCCTGCGCTATTGGTTCGATGATATTGGCTTCTATCTCTTCATCGATATGGTGGAAAACAAACCAACGGTAGAGCTTCCGGCAAATAAACCGGGCCACCTCATCCTGCTGGAAAATGATGTCGATCAGATGGCGGTATTCCTGATCGCCCATGTTGGGAATGACTTCGTTATTGAAGTGACGGGAGAGGGTTTTGGTGCCATTATCATGGCGACTTGGGTGAAATTCTGCCCCAAAATCTCCATCGGAGTCATGAGTAGTGAAACCGTAATCCCGCCAACCAGATAAAACGCGTGCAAATTGTTTGACATCCTCTTCAGTGTAGTTGCTGTAATCGCCCGGCCCAATTTGTGGCCCTTTGCCGATGGTGAATAGCTCCAGCAATTCGCGGGCATAATTTTCGTTGGGTTCTTCGCCGGAATTTTGCTTTCCGTTGAGGTAAATCAACATGGAAGGATCAACGGTCATTTCCTTTACCAGGTTGCGAAAATCGCCCCATGCGTGGCTGCGCAGCAGGTTGCTGTAGCGATACTTGTATTTGGGGTCCAGGATGGCTTCTATTGGAAAGTGATTGTGCCAGAACAGGGTGAGTCTTTCCCTTACGGAAATGCCTTCTTCCATCATAAGGCCGATGGTCCAGGCATACAGGCTGCGTTCACGGTAGTCCATTTCGTCTACCAGGTTGCCCTGGGAATAAGGCGCATTGATCCACGTTTCACCAATATCCACGTGATTGTCATTGGAATAGATCACATTCATCGGAGGATTGGGTAGTGGAATTTCGTCAAAGAGCTTTTGCATGGTAGCCGGTAAGCCCACATCAACCGACCATTTGATCTGCTCATAATTTGGGCCAAACATGGTACGGCGCAACAAATGTGAAGCGTGCTCAAAAGTCCATGGGCCAATGTAAGGGCTCAACCCGAGCGTTGGAAGGGGAGCTTGTTCCTGGCCCATTGGCCGGACAAACGTCGAACTCGTAGTCATAGGAATGCATTTTGGTTAACAATAAAACTTTTGCAGCCTTATTTTTAACCTGGGGGATTTGCAACTGAGGTAAGATGTTGAATGGTTAACGGAGATATATTGAAAAATATTGGATATAATAGATGTTTTCTTTTGATTTTGATGTTCATGGAACAAATGCACTGAGAAGGCGTAGAATCAATGTAAAGCATTTTGAATAAAAAACAGTTTAGGTATGTTGGAAGTCAAAACATTTGTGGAGAAAAAAATCAATGATTTATGGCAAGAGTATTCAGATCAGGCATTTTGCGAAGTATCACCCTGTTGTGTTTCTGAAATTAATACAAAAGGAATAGTTTTTATAGGGTTAAATCCTTCTCTCAAAAATGAAGATAGAACGCATCTGTTAAAAGAATCAAAGGAAGCCGATTTCTATTCCTTGTATCTTGAAGGAGATCCCCAGCATCGTTATTTTAGAAAATTCATTGATATTTCAAAACAGGTTGATTTGTCTTGGGGACACATGGATTTATTGTATGTGAGAGAAACCAAGCAAAAGAAAGTTGAAAAAATACTAAAGTTACCAAATGGCGTAGATTTTATATATAAGCAGCTAATGGTAAGCAAAGAAGTATTAGATACATTGTTAAATCAAAGTAACCCAATCATTTTTGTTGTGAATAATAGTTTGGCAAGAACTTTCCTTGGGAAGGATAAGAAAATTGATAATTCGGGAAAAGAGGTAAATGTTTGGATGGGATACGACTTTGAATGGAGTGAAGAATTTGGCACATACTTTTTAGGCAGACACCCTTTCTTCTTCACAAGTATGCTAACAGGGCAAAGGGCTCTTGATTTAGGATCTTATGAGAGGCTGGTATGGCATGTTAATCTTTTGAAGAACACCTTTTGCAAACCTGAAATCAGTAAATAAGCTGAAAATTCAATTACTTCATCCAAACATTCCTTCCTGAAAAGAAGAGTGGGTGATATTGGATTCGAACCAACGACCTCTGCCATGTCAAGGCAGCGCTCTAGGCCAACTGAGCTAATCACCCATTTAAATCGGGGATTGCAAATTTAGTACAAATAATTTTTCCATTCAAGAAAAGTACAAGTTTGGCTAGAAAAATATTATTTCTACAAAATCATCTACACCAAAAAATACAAGACAGACGGGCAAATAAGACATCAGTGGAATATAGGTTGTTTTTCTTCTTATATTTCAGCATGAAAATGAATATCAAGAAAATAGTTATTGCAAGCTGTTTCGCTTTGTTTTTTTTGAGTAACTGCACAAATGATGCCTCCCGGAATAAGGCACAGGGCGCCCTCGCTCCATCACAATTATCGGGAGAAGAACTAGCCAAAATTCACTGCGCGAGCTGCCACAAATTTCCTCAACCTTCAGAACTGCCAAAGGCCAATTGGGACAAGGGCGTGCTCCCGCAAATGGCTTATCGCTTTGGATTCTTTGAAGATACCGACCGAAATTCCCTGATCGAGGAAGGGCTCGGTGGCCAATTAGTGGAAAATGCGGGCATTTATCCGGAAAAGCCAACCCTGGCGAGGGAAGATTTTGAAAAGATTCGACAGTATTATGTTGCGGAAGCCCCCGATCGGTTGGAGCTGCCGAAAACGACATCCTTACCGGCCACCGATCAGTTTCAGTTAGTCAAGATTGAAGAACGATTTGATCCTCCGATGGGCACCATGGTCCGATTTTTTCCCAAACAACAAAAGATGGTCTATTCAGATGCCAAAGCCGATTATTGTTCCATTGAAATTCTGGATAACAACTTCAAGTTGATTCAGAGCCTGGCCGTGCCAAAGCCTATCTCTACTGCTCATTTTATGGGCGACACTTTGGTGGCTACTTCCATGGGGCAATTCACGCCCAATGATGCACCTTCCGGTAGTATTTTCAAGATATTTAGACAGGAAGGGCAGGAGGGTTATTCGGGGTTTACTAACCTCATTAAGAACTTACAGCGACCCGTTTTCTCCACCTTTGGTGATCTGAATCAGGATGGCAGAGAAGATGTCGTGGTTTGTGAATACGGTAATCACACCGGCAATCTGACCTGGTACGAAAATGCGGTAAATGGACAATTCCTCCGTCATGTGCTTTTGGCGCAACCAGGAGCTTCCAAAGCGGTGATCCACGATTTTGATCGTGATGGCCAACCAGATATCATGGCCTTGATGGCACAAGGGGACGAAGGCATTGATATACATTATAATCAGGGTAATGGTCAGTTTGCCCGGCAGCGGGTACTGCGCTTTTCTCCGCTTTTTGGTTCGGTTACCTTCCACCTGCAAGATGCCAATGATGATGGTTTTATGGATATTCTGTACATCAATGGAGACAACGCGGATTACTCCATTGTTGACAAGCCCTACCACGGAGTGCGAATGTATTTAAATAATGGCAGCAATCAATTTTCCGAGGCTTATTTTTATCCAATGTCAGGAGCCTACGATGCCAGGCTAGATGACTTTGACGGTGATGGTGATTTGGACATCGCAGCCATTTCCTTTTTTCCAAGAAATAATGATCCAAAAAATGGATTTGTCTATCTGGAAAACACCTCCCAGGAAAAGGACACATATCAATATGAGGCTTTTGCTTTACCTGGAACTGAAGTAGGAAGATGGATCAAAATGGATGTCCAGGATCGTGATGGCGATGGTTTGGAAGACATTACCCTGTTGTCATTTACGGGAATGGAATTGACCAATGATGAAAACGGCCAATTTCAAAAGTGGCTGACCACCAGCCCTTCCATCCTTCACCTGAAAAATACTGGAAAAAAAAGAGCCGAGTAGCAAACTACCCGGCTCCTGCAATTAATATGAAGAATGTGTGAAACTTTTATTACTGGTATCCGTCATTCTGCGAGAGATTTGGATTCTTATCTATTGCACTTTGTGGAATTGGGAATAGTACATTCCACGGATCGGCCTCCAAGACTTCAATGGTTGGTTGCCAACGACGAATGGCATCTTCCAGTTCCGGCGTAAGTGGTGTTTCTACACCATCCGGGTCGATCAGTGGTGGTATCTCGTAATCCACTGATGCGATCATGTTTTCAATTAATTTACCCTGGCGCACCAGTTCCTCATAATCCTGTCCTTCGTAGGCCAATTCCTTCCGGAATTCATCCCAGATGGCTTCGCGCATTTCGTCCTGGCCAAGCCCGGAAAGGTCCGGCAGGCCAGCACGCGTGCGAACCTGATTGACATATTGCTCGGCGGCTTCGGGACCATCAACCTCATTGACGGCTTCTGCTGCTACCAGCAATACATCTGCATAACGAAGCACTTTGATGTTGTAAGCCATTCCGTCAGATACCCGATTGTCGGGATCACGGTACTTCTCAATGTGAGGGGCCAGTACGGTGATGTTTTCCCACCAATTCACCCGCTCGCCAGTGTTGATATCCGGAATTTCCGTTAGGAAAGTGGAGGCCTTGCGCTTGTCATCGTCACTGAAAGAGTTGAAGAATTTAAGTCTGGCGTGAATCGTTCCCCATTGCCCCGGGCCGTAACCACTATTTCGCGGCTCGTAATTGTTGCCTAGTGCATGGCCTTGCGGCTGACCGTTGTATTGAACTTCAAAAAGGCTTTCTACGCTGTTATCAGCTGCTGCCTGCTGCCACAGGTCAGCGTGTTCTGGCAGCAATGCCAATCCACTTGGTGAGTTGGTTACATCTACTGCGTACTTTTTGGCATTAGCATAGTCTTTCTGATACAGGTAGGCTTTCGCCAATAAACCCTGCGCGGCTTCTTTACAGGCTCTTCCTACATCTGAATCGGCGTAGTCGGCCTTGTTAGGCAATGCACCAATGGCATCGGTCAAATCCTGGTAAATCTGAGCGTATACTTCTGAAACCGGTGCTCTGGATACCTGTAGGTCTAACAAATTGGAAGTACTGGTTTCATTAAGCACAATGGGTAGAGCTCCCCAGCGGCGTACCATGTTGAAATAGGTCAATGCACGCAGGAATTTAGCCTCTCCGAGGATTCTTTCCTTAAGTGTGTTGTCCATATCGATTTTTGGAACATTGTCCAGAACAGCGTTGGCACGGTTGACTGCTTGCCACACAGCAGCCCAGGTGGCATCATTATAGCGTGAACTGGACAACATACCGGCATCCAGCAAATTGTTGATGGCGCCACGGTCACTGGTTACCCGGCTAAAAGCGCCATCCGACGCATGAACGCTGGAATTCACCCAGTAGCGGGAATAATATCCGTTGTCCTGCAGGGCTGCATAAGCGCCGTTGATGGCAGCAATGGCATCATTTTCATTATTGTAAAAGTTGGCTGGAGAGATGGCATCTTTAGGCACCTCCTCCAGAAAGTCACTACAGGAAGTAGCAAGGATTGCTATGAATAGAAAATATAATAGCTTTTTCATGTTGAATTTTTTGATGTTGACGAATTACAGATTCAGATTGATACCCACCAAAATGGTCTTGGCCAGTGGGTAGGAACTGAAGTCGTAGCCAAAGCTCGCTCTGATTCCGGAACGGCTGTTTACATCCGG
Organism: Saprospiraceae bacterium; assembly: GCA_965229635.1. GTDB lineage: Bacteria > Bacteroidota > Bacteroidia > Chitinophagales > Saprospiraceae > BQJU01. The sequence goes on along the minus strand of OZ245894.1, from coordinate 4,895,950 downwards.
ATTCAATCCACTGTAATCCGAAATGGTAAACAGGTTTTGCCCGGTAATGTAGATGTTCCCACCAACCTTCCCACCGAGGAATGACTCAGGCAGGTTATAGGTCAATGTAATTTCTCTAAATCTCAGATAGGAAGCATCTTCCAGATAGTAATCGGATTCTCCGGCATTGGCCGTACTACCACCAACAACGATTCCGCCTCCGTCTCCTGCACTGTTTGGTGCTGGATAAAAAGCATCGGGATTATCTGGAGTCCAGAAATCGAGACGCTCGCGCAGAATGCCATTGACACCGGCTCCCGGAGTGGCAAAACGACGTAGTGAATTCATGACAGTACCACCTTTTTGTCCCTGAATGAAGATACGCAAGCCGAAGTTCTTGTAGGTCATATTGCTATTCACACCATAGATAAAGTCAGGAAATGGACTGGCCAGTGGCGCACGATCATCCTCATCAACAAACCCGTCACCATTGGTGTCGATGAAGCGGACCATACCAGGAATGATACCCGGACGAAGTTCCTGCTCGGCTGCCGCTTCCGCTTCGTTGCGGATCAGTCCTTCGGTATCCCATCCGTAAAAAACACCAATTGGTTGTCCTACAATTACCTGTGATCTTACTGTAGAGCCGGCAAAGGTTGGTTGTGCTGCAATAAAGGAAAGGTCTCCAACTTTATCCTCATCGCCAAGAGAAGTTACCTCATTGACATTCTTTGAAAAATTGGCGCCTAGTCTCCACGAAAAGTCACCACGGGTAATGGCTACCGCATCAAGGGCTACCTCTATACCCCGGTTTTCCATTTTACCAAGGTTCTGCACAGAAGGCTGAGTGATACCTGATGTTTCGGGTAGGATCACCTCAACCAGGAGGTCTTCGGTTTGCTTATTGTAGTAGTCAACGGTCAGGTTGAACCGGCCACCTTTGGACGATAGGTCGATACCCGCATTGATTTGCCGGGTCGTTTCCCAGGTCAGGTCAGGCACGGGTACACTCAGTGGAGAAAAGCCACTCACGGTGGTTCCATTGCCAAAGTTGTAATTGGCTGATTGCAGGAGCGCCAGTGAGCGATATGGAGGAAGCTCCTGGTTACCGGCTACACCCCAGCCAACGCGCAGTTTGATGTTGTCGAAAGTTTGTGCGATACCGGCCATAAACGGCTCACTTGATAGACGCCACGCGGCGGCTACAGAAGGGAAGAATGCCCACTTATTACCCTCGGCAAACTTCGAAGAGCCGTCGCGACGTCCGGTCAAGGTCAACAGATATTTATCATCAAAATTATAGTTTACTCTGCCGATGAAAGACATGATATTGAATTCAGCAAAAGCAGAGTTGACGTTTGGTGTATTGGAACCACCTCCCAGGTCATAGGGACCGGTAATGTCGGTGGCAAAATTGGATGCGCCAATGCCTTGAAATTCTTCCTGCTCTGATTGTACGGTATAACCCAACAGGGCACCGAAGCTGTGTTTGCCCATAGAGCGGTTGTAGTTCAAAGTATTTTCATTCAGCAAAGAAGTACGGGTTACATTACTGACATTTGCCGCATTGATGCCGGAATCGTTGTAGAGTGAAGTACGGAATACCTGGCGGTCACGTTTTTCAGCATCTACCCCCAAGCTCACGCGGGCGGTAAGGTTTCCGGTCAGTTTGTATTCACCAAATACTGTTCCCAAAATTCTGGTATTTACTCCTTTGTCAGAGGTCTCGTCGAGCAATGCAATCGGGTTTTCACTACCACCGGCATTGGGCACTTCCAGGTCAGCTCCTGTGGTGTAGGTGCCATCTGGCTGGAAAATGGGCAAGCTTGGCGCAAGCAGTATTGCGGCATTCATTACCCCATTTCTGGCCTCACCTTCGGTGAATGCTGAATTGTTGACGGAGCGGGAAACGGTCAATGAATTACCGATTTTCAGGCGTTCATTCACGTTCACATCCAGATTAAGGCGGGTAGAAAAGCGCTCAAAACCTGACTTCTTGATGATACCCTGCTGGTTAAAATACCCCGTTGATACCAAATACTTGATGACATCGGTTCCACCACTTAACGTGAGCTGGTGGTTTTGCATGGTAGCGTTGCGGAGTACCATGTCCTGCCAATCGTTGTCAACTGCGGGAGCTCCGGTATAAATCGGAGGGTTGCCGGCATTGGTTTCGGCCAGGTTGGCATAATCCTGGAACTCCTGAGCGTTGAGTACATCGTAGGTTTTGGCCGCTGATTGTGATCCAACGTAGCCATTGTATGACAATTTCGGCGCACCGGTTTGTCCTCTTTTGGTGGTAATCAACACTACACCGTTGGCACCACGTACCCCGTAGATTGCTGTTGCGGATGCATCTTTCAATACCTCGATAGACTCAATGTCAGCGGGGTTGAGCGTAGACAGTGGGTTTTGATCTACCGTGTAGTTTGACCCGGTACTACTGTCAAAACCACGACCGGCATCAGTATTAAACTGCGATTGCCCGGTAATGGGAAATCCATCAATAACGTACAATGGTTCACTACCATTAAGAATTGAGGTATTACCACGAATACGAACGCTGATCCCACCACCCGGTGAAGAGGAGTTGGATACAATCTGAACCCCCGCGAGTCGGCCCTGCAGGCCTTGCTCAAGAGAGTTAATCGGTTGCGAATTCAGATCAGAACCATCTATGGAAGCTACTGACCCGGTTAAATCTCTTTTGCGGGCAGTACCATAGCCAATTACCACAACTTCATCCAGCAAACCTACATCAGTATCCATCTGTAGGTCGATACTGGACCTGCCATTGATCTCAACTACTTCGCGCTTATAGCCGGTGTAGCTAAACGCCAGGGCCGTTACCCCTTCGGGAACTTTCAGGGTGTAGTTCCCGTCAATATCAGTAGTGGTACCGGTGGTTGTTCCATCAGCCAAAATGGTGACGCCAATTAAAGGTTCACCTTCCGGACCGGTAACGTTACCGGTCACAGTGGTCTGAGCTTTTACCGTCATTGCCGTGAAGGCAATAAAGGTGAAAAGACACAAAACCCTCAATATTACCTGATGGGTTTTAAGGTTTGTTTGACTCATAATGCTTAAGTTTAGTTAGTGTAAATGCTCAAATAATCCTCCAAATAGAAGCGAAATCTATTTGGGACTTTCGTGTAAAGGATTGTAGAGACAAAGATACCGGAGTGGCGGGGTGGCATCTGCACATTTTTTTACTTAGGCGTAGCAAGATTTAACAAAAACGGTAGGAAAGTAGAATATTACAGGGCTTTGTCGCTGTTATTTGAAATTTTATATCAAAAAATCGCCATTTTCGGAATGAAATATAGCGCCAGGATTTTGTTGTTTAGATTCTTAAAAAACAACCAGAATTGTTTGATTGAGTAAAGGATCAAAATGCCTCGTTTTGGAGCATTGGTTTTAGGCCATATTTGGAGGTTGGATTTGGATTTTACCGCTCCGCCCACCAGATCCGTCCCCGCTCATTGATGTGCCAGTAGCCACCTTTACTTCCGGCAGCAATGATCTCAAATTGAGTTGGGGTAATGGCAAATGTTGGAGAGAAGCCTGCGGGATTTTCGGAAATGGTGAAGTCATTTGAATCGGCGGAATAGTGGCCATTTTCTTCCCAGTCCTGTTGCTGCTGAAAATATAATTGCCATAAGGCCCACTTGATGGCTTCATCCGGATTTTTTTGAAATTCAACCGGACTTGTACCAATATTCGCTTCCGCAAATTGTACATAACCCCAGGTCTCCGTCTGATGCATATCCACCCGGCCAGAAGGCGACCAAACCCAGTTTTCTTCCGGCCATTTTTGCTCCTCACCCGTTGCAGGATCAGTCTGTTTTTGGTACTGACCATCCACGATATCCATGTGCCAGTCCACCCGGGAGAAGTTGACGCGCCATTGCTCACCATCCTCAGGCTTTCTGGTATCGGGAGCCAGTTCCTTCAACGCACTCCAGGGCATGGCTATTTCCACCGTCCACATACTGTCCTGGTCCGTAGGATCATTGAGGGTGCCGTACAATTGGACCCCGGTTTTGATACCTTTAATATCCCAGTTATTGGTGTAATTGGGTTGTTTATCTACCCGATAGGGATACAGCATCAGCAGGTCCCAAATGGCATTATTGGCATTCATTTCAAACTCATAGTAGTTCTGTCCGTCAGCATCCGGATCGATGAAGATTTCAAAATCATCGTTTTTGTACATCACGGCATCCCTTTCCGTAAGGGTAGCCCATAAGTGGGGTTCTTCAATGGCTGCGGCAAAATAAAAATAGTTGTTATCCCACAGCATCTTTGCCCGGGTACGGTAGGTGGGCGTCGGTTTCAGGTCGCCTTCAATATCCACAAAATCTTCGGTCCAGGAGACTTGCTGCCATACTTCAGCTTCCAGCACACCGTCGATAGTCGGTGCCTTGGGCGTTTGATAACACACGTATTCCCGGGGTGCAAAAGGAATGGGATGCTCATAATTTAGCTTTACGCCTGAATGTTCCGCTGGCCGGCAGCCGAATAGCAGTAAAGCCATGCCTAGACCCATAAATATTTTTCTAACCATCGATTTTGATTTGAAACCTTTGCTGTTTTATCGCTTTACCAATCGCCAGGTCAGCGCGTGTTGATCGTTGACTAAAGTCAAAACATAAAAACCTCCAGGAAGGTCATTGGTTTGAATTTGTTCCGTACTCATCCCGGTGAGTTGCCCTTGCCGGATGACCATTCCACTGGCGTTACGCAACACATATTGAAAATCCGCCTCGCGATTCTCCAGTTGCAAATAACCACCAAACGGATTAGGATACACCTGCACATCAACCATCGCATTGGGCACTTCCACATCAACGGTGCCATTGATCACCTCATCGATGGTATTTAGCAAAGAATATTCGTTAAAAGCATCTTGTCCCAATTCCCAAATCATGATGCCGCTAACTTCCTGTAAAGCAAGGGCCGTTTTGTTCTGAATCGTTGGGATTCCATTGTAGTAAATCTGATCCACCTGATCCACCTGTGCGTAATCCGGATTTTGGGCCACCATACTACCAAAAGTAACGGAGGTCACACTGGTAGGCGCTTCGTTGAAATTCCAGCCATAGAAAGGAACACCAAGGGTCAGCCGGTCAGCGGGCATACCCTGGCCGGTCCAGTAATTAATGGCGGTGACCGCAAAACTATAGGGAGAATGCTGGCCGGGGTTGTTGGGTTGCCAGGGTCCGGTCAAATCATAAACCATCATATTGATAAAATCATAAGCCAGCATGGCCGGCGTTGTGATTTGCGGATAGCGGTACGAACCGGGAAGGGCTGCTGTCATCAACCAGCCGTACTGGTCAATGGAATCGCGAAGTTCTAGTACAAACCCGGAATAATCGTCATTGACATGGCTCCATTCCAGGTCTACATCAACGCCATCCAGGTCGTGATCGCGCACATAGTTCATAATCTTGTGGATAAATGCCGGTCGATTGGCGGGCATGGTCAAATGTTCCCAGGCTGCCGCCCAATCGGCCGTCAGTGCTCCACCCGCTAAGGATAGACAGACCTTCACATCTTCCTGCTTAGCCATTTGTACAATGGGATCAATGTCTTGCCCACCGATATCAAGGTTGCCCTGCATATCGGGGTTGGCAAAACTCAGATTAAGATGGGTAATTTTACTGAAGTCAACCTGATCGGCTAATCCAAAACGATAGTAGGGTAGGTAGCCCACCACTTTAAAGTCCTGAGCCATCATTTGAAAAGCCACTAATGTCAAAATAAGGGTAAATCTGTATTTCATAAACCAATTTTTTATTCCACTAATATCTCATCTACAAATATCCAGCACGGTTCTCCGGGCGCGGGGTGCCAGCTCGGATTGACCAGGTTGCTTTCTACTTTTACCTTTACAAATCTAGCCATTGTTGGACTAAAGGGGGCAGAAAAATTTTTCAGGGTTGGATCGGTCGGCTCAGCAGGGGCGTCATAACTCAAATCGGCCATGGGTTGGTAGGATTTGCCATCTTTTGAAACCCAGGTTTTTAACCCTTTCGGGAAAAAAATCCACGCACCGGCATTTTCCAGGGCACTCACCGTTATCCTCGACACCTCCGTGATTTTTCCCAGATCAAGAGTGGCTTCCATATCCTGTTTTTGGTACCCTAGCCAGGCCCCATCCTGGAAAGTAACGGTTCCTTTGGTGAAGTCGGTTAAGGTAGCAGCTCCTTTGCCGGAATAGCGCTCGTGCGGCGGCGTCAGATTAACCACCTTTGCCTGGTATTTTACCTTGATAAATTGTTTTTCACTGCTTTCACTGACATCCCATCCCGGTTTGTGCGCAATGGCTTTTACGGTGGTACTTTGCTCCAATGTAAAGGGAGCCTCATATCGCAGTGAGGTGCTATCCGGATCACTGCCATCCAGTGTGTAATAGAGATCAGCACCGGCAAAGTTGAATTGCAATTCAACGCTGACCGTATCGTTAAACATCTCCTGGTCGGCCAAAATTTGCGGCGGTTTCATTTTGGCGCTGGCAAAGGTTGGGTCATTCTCCCGGCCATTGTCGATCATTAGGTTTGGGTTAGTCTTTTGCAATTGAGCAACACCGGACTCCGTCACCTTAGTATTCCAAAGGAATAGCCGCTTTAGGTTTGGCAATTTCTCAATAGATACAATTGCTGAATCATTAACCGCCGTACCAAATAAATTGAGGTATTCCAGGTATTCCAACTCCTGAAGGTGTTTTAAACCACGATTGGTAATGAGGGTATTGCCGAGATTTAGGTGTGTCAGATGCGGGAGTTTGGCGACAATGCTGACCAGTTCATCATCACAATTGCTGCGGCTGAGGTCCAGCCTGGCGAGCTGTTCGCTTGACTTCTTTAATACTTGCAGGCTTTCTTTGCTAAGCCCGCCGTTGCCGGAAAAATCAACCTCCACAAAAGGACTTTCCATCGATACTGAATAAACCGGAATTCCCTGCGCTTGCATGGCCTGAATCTTGCGATCACCAAGCGGACTGATATTGAGCGCATAAATGCCATTGGGCGGTGTCACCTTAGCTTCTAGAATCGCACGGATGTTCTCCGGTTGTTGACACTCCGCAACCTTCTTTTCAAAATCCGCCCCTTCACTTATCCACCATTCCAACAGGGCCAATTCCTCATCCGTGATTTGTTTTTTGCCATCGGGAGGCATGTGTTCTTCATCCTCCATTGGAAGTCTGATACGTTGTACCAATGGACTTTGGTCCAATTGGTGAGCAACCAGTACCGCCCCATTTTCTCCTCCTTTCTGAATGCCTTCGATGGAATGCAACATCAACTCGCCCTTAACCTTACCAGCGTTGTGGCAGGACGTACATTTTGACTTTAGAATGGGCTGGATGAAATTGACAAATACTACGGCACTGTCGAGCTCAGAAAGGTCTATTTCGGTTCCATCGGTTTGATTTGAACCGCCTAAAATGGCTGGTGCCTTTTCTGTCAAATAATCAGTGCCATGGGTGAGCATCCCACCGTAGTGGCCGGCTGCACTCATCAAAAAAAGAGATACTCCCAATGCCGGAAGGAAATAAGACTTTTGCGCCGGGTTTGTGCTGCGTATTTGGTGCAAGCGGTAAAGGATAATGGTGCTGATAGCAAACCCGATGCCCAGCCATTTGTGCCAATCCAGGAGCTCACCGGAATAGCCGTCTTCAAGTGATAACCAATAGCCAAAGACAGCGGCTGTAATGGCGGAGATCATAGTGGCTAATAAAGCAACTCCAACGGCCGCTTGCATTGAGTTTTGCGGTGATCGGCGCTGAACCCATTCGAGTATGGCTGCCATCAGCAAAAAACCGATGGGCAGGTGAAGTACCAGCGGATGAAAACGTCCTATAAAGTGTAAGAATTCCATTGTGTTTATTTCAGAATAATCTCATCGACAAATAACCAGGCGGGTGATCCCGCGCCGGGATGCCAGCCGGGAATTTCTCCCTGATTATGAGCAGTTATTTTTATAAAACGGGTCTCAACGGGCGCAAAGTCCAGCTGTAGGAATTGTTGTCCGGCAGGAAACGGATTGCTGCCACCTTCGTAGCTTTTACGCCCCAGCAATTCGTAGTTTTGTCCATCATCTGAATGATAAATCTCCAGCTTTTTGATGGGAAAAATCCATGCACTATGATTATTTAAAGAGCTGATAGTTAATGCACTAATAGTTCGAGACTGGTTCAGCACTACTTCGACCTCCAGGTTCTTTCCTTCAAACCCCAGCCAATGACCATCGTGAAAATCAGCACTGCCTTTTTGTAAATCAAACAGGGTACCTGGTCCGTGAGCGGAATACTGTTCTGCCGGTTGGTTTTCTAGCTGAATCTTCCTAATCGATAAGGGCTTTCCAGTTTTAAGGAATTCCTGATTGACCACTTCGCTGGCCCGGCAATCAGGGTGAAAGACTCTCGCTTTTATCTGGGTGCTTTTATCGATCACGATTGGATGTTTATAAAGCGTTGATCCAGTTGTAGGGTCGGTACCATTGAGGGTATAAAAGATACTGACATTTTCCAGGTCAAAAGATAGTGTAATCGTTGCGGATTCCTGAAACAGCACACTATCATAATGCAGAATCGGATCGGCAAGTTGGAAGGTGCCGCTTTGCGCAAATGGCAGGTTTTGGGCTGATGAGTAAACCATTGGCCACAGCCCAAAAATCAACGCTATGTAACGGCTCAATTTCATACGCGTACCAGTTTTATGGGGTAAGTCTTGCCAGAATTCCATTGTGCTATGTAGAGGTTTTCATCATCATCCACACAAACATCGTGAGGATGTTGGAAAACCTTCACAGTTTGTTGCAATGTCTTTAGTTTTCCATCCTGATAGACGGGCTGACCACCTCCGGGCACAGATACGAGCTGATCTTTTTCATTCAGGATGCAGACAAAACCCGATTGCGAATCCCAGGGAAGTTTGGAAATGAGCGTAGCCAGGTAAACCTCCTTTCCGTGGATCACCGGGCGGCAGATGTAGGCCCCCGGAAGGTGAATCACTCCAAGCAATCGTCCATCCAGGGAAAAACGCTTAAGCTTGTTCTGTTGACGGGCCGTTATTAAGAGGGAGGGGGCTTGTGGCACCCGGTTATCCAGGCAAATACCATGGGCATTATCAAAGTGTTTTTCTTCCGGTCCACGCCCGCCGAATACGTTTAACAGTTCTCCTTTGGCATTGTAGTGCAAAATATATTGTTGACCATAGCCGTCAGCTATATAAATATCTCCATTGGAGGCAATGGCCGTTTCGGTTGGAATGTACTGCTCTGGTTTTTCATACAGGCCCGTGTCTTTCGGCCAGGGTAAGGTCATCACCACCTTGCCATCAATGGTTGTTTTAATGATCTCATGGCGATTGTTATCGGATATATAGAGGAAATCTTCGCCATTTTCAACGTTCAATGTAAGCCCATGTGCTCCGGGATAATCCGTTCCCCATACTTCGATCAAACGCCCGGATTTGTCGTAAATGATCACATTATTTCGGGTATCATTCGTTAATAGAATAATGCGCCCATTGGAGTCTTGCACCATTTCGTGACAGTCATTTACCGGATAGAAATTGGCATTCAATGCTCCCCAGTTCAGGTCGATCTTATAACGATGAGTGCCGTGACCAATAATGAAGTCGCGGTACTGGGTGTAGTCATTTTTGGCTGTAGCCAATGCAGAAGCACCTAGTGTAGAACCCACCAGTGTACTTATTGCCGAGCCGATAAATTGTCGTCTTTTCATGCCAGCAAGTCATTAACAATTTCTCCGTGTACATCCGTTAGCCGGAAGCGACGGCCCTGGTATTTATAGGTCAGTTTTTCGTGATTGATGCCCAATAGGTGTAGCAGTGTTGCTTGAAAATCGTGTACGTGCACCGGATTTTCGGTGATGTTGTAACCAAAATCGTCGGTTTGACCATACACCATACCCGGCTTGATGCCGCCACCCGCCATCCAGATGCTGAAACAACGCGGATGGTGATCGCGGCCGTAGGAGGTGTCGGTGAGAAGACCTTGCGAATAGTTGGTGCGGCCAAATTCGCCGCCCCAAACCACGAGTGTATCCTCCAACATGCCTCGCTGCTTTAAGTCAATGATTAATGCCGCGGAGGCCTGGTCCACGTCATTGGCCTGTTTGGCTACGGCATTGGGCAAGTTGTCGTGCTGATCCCAGCCCATGTGGTAGAGCTGGATGAAACGAACGTCCCGCTCGGCTAAGCGACGGGCGAGCAGGCAATTGGCGGCAAAGGTGCCGGGCTGAGTAGCCTCAGGGCCATACAGGCGATAAATATATTCCGGTTCATCGGCAATATCGAGAACTTCCGGCACGGAGGTCTGCATGCGATAGGCCATTTCGTACTGCGCAATTCGCGTCACAATTTCAGGATCGCCAAATTCCTGCAATTGAAGGTGGTTCAATTGAGCCACTTTGTCAATCATACGGCGGCGACTGAGGCTGTCGAGTCCGTTTGGATTATTGAGGTACAAAACAGGATCTTTACCAGACCGAAACTGGACTCCCTGATGCAGTGAATGCAAAAATCCATTACCCCAAAGTCGGGAATACAGGGGTTGTCCCATCGGTCTACCCGTGCCACGTGAAAGTAAAACTGTGAAGGTCGGCAGGTTCTCATTTTCGCTACCCAATCCGTAGCTTAACCACGAGCCGATACTGGGCCGTCCGGGCTGCTGCGATCCGGTTTGAAAAAAGGTAATGGCCGGATCATGATTGATGGCTTCGGTATACATCGACTTGACGATACAGATGTCATCCACTACTTTCGAAGTATAGGGCAGCAAGTCGCTGATCCAGGCACCGCTTTCGCCGTATTGATTAAATTCAGCGGAGGAGCCTACCAACGGAAATGACGTCTGATTGGAGGTCATGCCGGTGAGTCGCTGCCCGTTGCGGACGGATTCAGGCAATTCTTCTCCACGTAATTTTTCCAGCAGTGGTTTGTAGTCAAACAACTCCAATTGAGAAGGACCGCCACTTTGGAATAGGTAAATCACACGCTTAGCCTTTGGGGCAAAATGTGGACTACCCAGGATGCCTTTTAGCAAATCAGCATTGGCCGTAGCGGGCGTTTCCGAACTGCCAGGTCCACAACCAATCAGGGATGACAAGGCCGCCACACCCAGTCCAAGACTGCTCTTCGACAGGAAATTTCGGCGGTTCATCGTATAGGCATTTTCTTTTAATATCTTTTCCATTGGGCCTAGTTTTTGGTGATGGTTTCGTCGAGGTTGAAGATGGCATTGGCGACCAATGCGTAAGCCGCCATTTCTGCGGGCGGCAGTAGTTCTTCCTGAGGTGCTTCACCCGTTTCGAGAAAGGCCTCAGCAGATTTAGGTTCACTACTGAAATTGGCCTTTTCCTCCTCAAAATAGACTTGCAGCGTTTCCAATTCTCCCTTTTCAGGATATCGGCTGGTGGCGAGGCGGAACATGTATCCTAAACGAGATAGTGGATCGCTACCGCCTTGTTTGATGGCTCGGTAAGCCAACACACGGGCGGCCTCCACAATTTGTGGATCATTCATTTGCACGAGTGCCTGTAGTGGGGTAGATGTCCGTTGTCGGCGCACCACACAGAAATCCCTTGAGGCTGCATCATAGGTCATCATACTTGGAGGAGGAACGGTTCTTTTCCAAAAGGTATAAAGACTACGACGGTAGAGATCCTCTCCTGTGCCGGGTTCGTATCTGGCTGTAGAGCCCCCACCACCTCCAGTGGTTTCTTCCCAAATGCCGGCCGGTTGGTAGGGTTTTACACTCGGGCCTCCAATCTCTCTAACCAAAAGACCACTGATAGCCAGCGCCTGATCGCGAATCATCTCAGCGGTCAAACGAAGTCTTGGTCCACGGGCCAGCAGTTTGTTTTCCGGGTCAACTTCAGCCAGTTCCGGGCGCAACTTTGATGATTGTCGATAGGTGGCAGAACAGACCATGTATTTCAACATGGCCTTGACATCCCAGCCGTCTTCCATGAATTTGACCGCAAGAAAATCAAGCAATGCTGGATGAGTGGGCAGCGCACCCTGGGCTCCAAAATCTTCCGTCGTACTCACGATTCCTGCCCCAAATAACTGCTGCCAAAAGCGATTGACCGTTACTCTTGCCATCAGGGGATGGTCTTTTTGAAATAACCATTCGGCCAAACCCAAGCGATTATCAGGCAAATCATCCGGTAGTCTACCCAGAGAATGGGGTGTTTCTGCATCCACCGGCTCACCGTGTTGATCGTAAAGCCCACGGTTGAGGATGTAGGCCTGGCGCGTTGTATCCATTTCCTCCATGACCAACAATGGGATTTTCTCAAGGGTATCCAGGTTATTGATGAAGTGTAGCGTTTCGTCAATCTCTTCTTTAGTGAGAAAAATGTACGGTTCGGGGATCGCCCCGTAGGTTTCGATCAGTCCCTTTTCCGGAACATTATTAAAAAAGCTGAATAGCTGGTAGTAGTCTTTTTGTGAAATGGGATCGTATTTGTGATCGTGACAGCGGGCGCACTCCATGGTAAGGCCCAGGAAGGCTATGCCAAAAGTCTGCGTGCGATCAGCGACATACTCCACCCGAAACTCTTCGGGAATCACCCCTCCTTCCTGAGTGATCTTGTGGTTGCGATTGAAAGCGGTGGCAATGATTTGTTCGCGAGTAGGGTTGGGAAGCAGGTCCCCGGCCAGTTGCCACTTCACAAACTGGTCAAAGGGCATATTTTCGCGATAAGCGTGAATCACCCAGTCGCGCCAGGGCCACATCACGCGTTCAAGGTCATCCTGGTAGCCGTGAGTGTCGGCATAGCGTGCCAGATCGAGCCAGGTGGCGGCCATTCGTTCGGCATAAGCAGAGGTGCTAAGCAATTGGTCTACTGCATTTTCATAGGCCAGATCAGTGGTGTCAGAAAGGAAAGCATCAATCTGTTCCAGTGAAGGAGGCAGGCCGGTCAAGTCAAAACTCAGCCTTCTGATCAATCGTTCCTTATCTGCTTCCGGACCTGGCTTCAGGTTTTCCTTTTCCAGCCGATTTAAAATGAAATAATCAATCTCGTTTTTTGGCCAATCCTCCTGTTTTACAATCGGTATCTCTGGTTTTACCGGAGGCATAAAGGACCAGTGTTTTTTCCACTCAGCGCCTTGCTTTATCCATTTTTTGAGGATTTGTTTTTCGTAATCATCTAGCGTCAGATTAGACTCGGGGGAGGGCATGACATCCTCAGGGTTTTCGCTAAAAATACGCTGAATTAGTGTGCTGTTTTCTACATCACCGGGAATGATGGCGTAGTGGTCTTTCTCTTTGCCCAGGGCAGCGAAGGCACCTTCTTCGGTGTCGAGGCGAAGGCCTGCCTCTCGCGTTTTTTCATCCGGACCATGGCACTTGAAACAACGATCGGATAAGATGGGTTTGACGTGGAAGTTGAAATCAATCTTGTCGGGAATCGTCTTTCCACGGGCCAGGGTGTGGCTTTCCCGGGAGCAGCTTTCGCTCCAGATGGCAAGGAAGGTAACACTTGCCAGGAGTAAGCAGGTGAGTATTATTTTTGCATTTTTCATGACGAGCTTTGCTTTTCAATTGATAATTCGACATCAGTCTCGAGCGCCATGCTTTTCATTATGTTCAGATTGCGATGGATCATCTCATTGCGTTGATGCACGCAGGCATAAGTTCTTCCGGCATCCTTCGGAGTATTCATGACGTAGTCCAGCATTAGCTCCAGTGTAGTACTCGCTACGTGCATGCGGGTGTCAGAGGAAGCATAATAGATCAGTACTTCACCATTTTCGCGCAACACCCAGCCGTTGCTGAAGACGACATTAGACACATCGCCTACCCGTTCTATGCCTCGTGGGGCAATGAAGTGGCGACCCGGGTTGTGAATAACCTTCCAGGGTTCGTTCAAGTCGCACAAAAACAGGTATAGTACATAGCGCAATCCAGCCGCTGTGCGCCGCACTCCGTGGGCCAGATGTAGCCAGCCTTCACTCGTTTTTAATGGGGCCGGACCAAGGCCATTTTTGACTTCTTTTACCGTATGGTAAATGCGTGGGTCGACTATTGTTTCCTTTTCAATAACCGCATTGGTGATGTCCGGACAAAGTCCCCAGCCAATACCATCGCCACCACCGGTTTCGATGAAGCCATCCATGGGGCGGGTATAAAAGCCGTATTGGCCATCCACAAACTCCGGGTGAAGCACGCAGTTGCGCTGCTGAGAAGACGGTGTCTTGAGGTCGGGAAGGCGTTCCCAGGTTACAAAATCTTTCGTTCTGGCTATGCCGCTTTGCGCAATAGCGGCCGAGGTATCTTGTGGTTTGCTTTTGTCCTTTCTTTCGGTGCAAAAAGTACCGTAAATCCAGCCGTCTTCGTGTTCAACCAGCCTTATATCATAGACGTTCATATCGGGATCATCAGTCTCTGGCATGATGATAGGATAGTCCCAAAACCGAAACTGATCAACCCCGGATTCACTTTCTGCTACTGCAAAAAAGGACTTCACGTCGTTGCTCTCAATTCTGGGAATCATCAGAACTTTTCCATTCCAGCCAATGGCTCCGGCATTAAAAACGGTATTGATCTCTAATCGCTCCAAAAGGTTGGGATTGGTGCGTTGATCCAGATCATAGCGCCAGAATACCGGCGTGTGTCGATGCGTCAGTACTGGATTTTTGTAGCGGTGAAAAATGCCATTTTCACTTTCCAGCTGCTCGTTTGGTTGCTGTAGAAACGCCTGGTGTTTTTCGAATAACCGGGCGACTTTATCCTTAAAATCGGTCGTAGATTGCATGTTGCTATGGTAACTTAATAGACTAAAATTGCTATTCTTCCTCGGTGGACGGTGGAGTAGCTTCTGCCGCGGTCCACAAATCTTTATTGGGGCTTGAACCCATTTTGAAAACCAGCGTTCCGCCGGCAATGATTTCTTTATGGGTAATGTACGAACGGTTCAGCGGCTGACCATTTAATTCAGCTGACTGGATATAATAATTGGTATCCGTCAGGTTTTCCGCCTTGATTGTAAAGGTTTTGCCTGCACCTAAATTCAAAGTGGTTTCTTCAAAAGTGGGAGTGCCAATCACATAAATCCCGGAAGCCGGATTCACCGGATAAAAACCCAGTGCCGAAAAGACGTACCAGGCCGACATTTGCCCACAGTCTTCATTGCCACAAAGTCCGGCCGGTGTATTATTGTACTGGCTCTTCATGATTTGGTGCACCATTTCCTGAGTTTTCCAGGGCATCCCGGCATAATTGTACAGGTAGGCAATGTGATGGCTGGGTTCATTCCCGTGAGCATATTGGCCGATCAAACCGGAGATATCGGCGGAGATAAAATCACCACGTATCTCGGAGTCGATGGAAAAGAGGGAATCCAGCTTTTGTACAAATGGCTCCTTGCCACCGTGCAATTCGATTAAGGCCGGAACGTCATGGGGTACAAACCAGGAGTGCTGCCAGGCGTTACCTTCCGTATACTCAGCTACATCAAAATTGTGGTCAGAATACTGGGGATCAAACGGTGTTTTCCAGGTGCCATCGGATAGTTTGGCCCGCATAAAACCGGTAGATGCATCAAATAGTGGGCGGAAACTCTGAGAGCGCTCCATAAACGTCTTGTAATCCGCCATTTTATCCAATGCCTTCGCCATTTGCGCAATGCACCAATCGTCGTAGGCGTATTCCAGTGTTTTGGTCACCGATTCTCCATCTTTATCAAAAGGGATATAGCCATATTCGCGGTAGTAATTGGTGCCGCGAATGTTCTGCATGGCACTTTTTTTCATTGCCGTAAAGGCCTTTTCCGCATCGAAGCCACGAAACCCTTTTAGGTAGGCATCGGTGATGATGGGAATGGCATGATAACCGGTCATGGTATTGGTTTCATTTCCCAAAAGGGACCATACCGGTAATAGGCCTGATTCTTCGTAGTGATCGATCATAGACCGAATCATTTCATTGACCCGTTCCGGTTGCAAAAGCGTGAAAAGTGGATGTGCGGCACGAAAAGTATCCCAAAGGGAGAAGATATCGTAGCGGGTATAATCAACCTGATGGATGGCATTATCCACACCTTTGTAATTGCCCAGGGCGTCGGAGAAAACCACCGGGGCTAAATTGGTGCGGTACAATGCGGTGTAAAAGGTCTTTTTTTGTGTTTCATCAGTGGAATTGACCTGAATTTTGTTCAATTCACGGTTCCATTGGAGCTGAGCTTGTTGTTTTGCTTTTTCAAAATTCCAATGCGGAATTTCCTGAAGTCCTTCAATGGCTCCTTGTCGGCTGATGGAGGAAATGCCTACTTTAATTTTCAGGGTATCAATTTTGTCAAAACTCAGGGTCAGTCTTCCTTTTTGTCCCACCAGCAAATCTCCGTCCTGAAGTAAAGTGCTATCGGCCAATTGTTTTTCGCTGAAAGGGTGGGAGAGGAGCATGGCAAAAAACACCCTTTGGTCTTTGGCCCAGCCTGTGGAAAACCGATAGCCGGTGATCAATGTGTCACTTTCCAGATGAATACGCGTATCGATTGGACGGTCCCAGTTGATCGCAAAGCCGAGGTCGAGTAGGAGGGAGGCAGTAACTCCTTCAGGGAATGCATATTGGTGAAAACCGGTGTGCAACGAGCTGGTCAACGCAACCTGAATGCCATTGTCCAACTCAACCGTGTAATACCCTGGTGAAGCTTTTTCATTTTTATGCTTGAAACGAGCCGCGTAAGGTGCATTTCTTGTGTCTTTATAGCTGTTGGTTAGATCCGTGGGGGCGGTGGTCGGCATGACCGAAATATCATAAAGATCACCGATACCTGTTCCACTTAGATGGGTATGGCTGAAGCCAACAATGACACTATCAGCCCAGTTGTAACCAGCGCACCAATCCCAACCCTGAGTGCCATTGTCGGGGCTCAATTGCACGGCTCCAAAGGGAACCGTCGCTCCGGGATAAACGTGCCCATGCTCGGCGGTGCCAATGAAAGGATCGACCAGATGGGTGAGTTCCTGCTCAGGAATAGTTGGTTGGTCTTCCTGGCTTTCCGTTAACGAATCCTGACAGGCGGCAAAGCTAATCAGCAAACAAATGAGGGCCAGCGTGTTTTTCATGAAAAGTAAATTAATTGGTACCTACTTCGATTGTAGCGGTCCACTGCCCGGATTGATTGATCTTAAAGGTTACCTCTCCACTTTCGTACATACTGCTTCCATCTCCCTCACGAACAACCAGCGCCTCGAAGGAAATATTACCCAGAAAAGGGAATTTATAGACGGCTACCGTTTGCTCATAATCGGTACCGCGGACCACATCACCAAAGTTGTCGAGTACTTTAAAATTACGAACCTTGGTGGGCTTACCCAAGCGGGTGAATTCAAAGGTAACTTCCTGGGGCTCGGCCTCCAGACGGTTGAACGACATTCGGGTCACGGAGATGGTTTTATTGAGTACCTTATATGGATCTTTTTCAGTGCCGATGTACTCGTCATCCACCCAGTAACCATCCAGGGTAGTGTCTTTTTCTTTTACAAACCAGGTGCCTTGTCCTTCCTTTTTGCCTTTTTTCCACTCACCTTCGTAGGTGTCGCCATTGGCCCAGGTGTATTTACCAACACCATGAGGCTCACCCTTGCGAAAGGTGCCTTCGTAGGTATCGGTACCAACGGCTTTTCCCTTGCCGTGGGCTTTACCTTTTTTGCAGTCTCCTTCGTAAGTGCCTTGCAGGGCCTGGAGTTCGACTTCGCAGTTAGCATTTTGTGAAAACAGAAAGACAGGCATCAGGAAAATGCCGAGATAGATTAGAAAGCGTAACATAATTAAGGATTGGTTGGTAATACATAAAATTTGATGCAGGACAGTTCAATACCGTCCTACATCAAATTTAAGGATTATAAAACCAACTTGGTTGGTCTTATATTAAAGCATTTGTTATCAATTACTGAGCATCCCACCATACACTGCCGGTCAGGTCATTGACGCCGCCAAATTGACGGTCAACAGCAATGTCAAAGTTAGGATTCACGCCTTTTTCACCCGGAGGATAGTACAAACGGCGTGGAATGGTTCCATTGGTTGTACCGATTGGGTGATTCACCGGAGTTAGTTCCGGATAACCCGTTCTACGCCAGTTGGAGAATGCCTCCATGGCATTTTGATAGAACTGAACCCACTGGGCGGTGGCAATGTGCTCCATCGAGGCTTCATCTGAGCTCTCATCCAATGGATTAGCTGCTACAAATGCATCGATATCACCAATGTAGTCAGCAGCGTTGGGATACAATAGTACGTGCTCACAACCAGCGCGCAGGCCTCTTTCGAAGTGCTCAGCGGCGGTTAGTGGCGCTCCCCATCCGCGAACTGCTGCCTCTGCAAGCAATAGCTCAACTTCAGCATAAGTCATGTGGAATGATGGAGATGCTGGGTTCTTAATAGTCGTACGATTATGACGAACGAAAGTCTCATACACTTCCGTTTCTGGACTATTGCCGTCAGTACCGTTGGGCAAACCTTTCCAGGCAGAAATGTCCGGTTGTTCGTTACCGTCGACGTCATAGGTCATTCCCCAAACTGGCAGACGTGGGTCTCCGGTAGCTTTGAGGTAATCAACCATTACATCCGACATACGGAAGGCGTCATCGGCGGCCATCACATCGCTATTGCCATTGGTTTCAACCAAGGTGTGCTGCAAATAAGCAATATCATCGTTGCTTTGCATAACACCTCCGGCGATAGCGGCTTGGACCTGCTGCTGGGCCAATGTTGGATTGACTTTCGTCAAACGCATACCCAAACGAAGGCGCAGTGAATTGGCAAAACGCTTCCACTTATCTGTGTCATTTCCGAGGAAAACATCACCGGTTAGTGGCAATACACTGGCATCAGAAGTAAACAGCTTTGGCGCATTCTCCAATTCTGAGAAGAAGTCAGCGTAAATCGCTTCCTGCTGATCGTATTCCGGGAAGTAGATCCGGTCAATGAATCCTAAGCCAGCCTGTGAATAAGGACAGTCACCATACAGGTCGGTAATGCGTGACATGATATAGACGCGCAGGATTCTGGCTACTGCCTGAAAGTTGGTATATACCGGATCTTTCGCAGTGCGGTTAACAAGGTCGGTGACGTTCTTTACTTCTCTTGGGTAGGAAGAATCCCACCATGCAGAAGCGTAAGAATCAATCATATTGTACTTATCACCAGACCAGTAACTTTGGTTACTTGCATTGTGCTGGATGATGGTTGAACAGTAGATGTATTGTGCCCGCCAGTATTCGTAGCGGTTGTTAGACATACTTACCTGGATTCGGCTAAGCTGGAATGCAGGGTCTAGGGTTGCGGCCTCGGTAGGGTCAATGTTGATTTCCTCGAAGTCCTTATCACAGCTGTTAAAGGTGAAAAGGGCCAGGCAGGCAACCAAGAGAATTCTGAAATTATATTGTTTCATTATTAACTTCGTTTTTAATTAAAATTTAACATTCAGGTTGAAGCCAAAGCTTCTTACCGTTGGAATGGTTGCGTACTCCAATCCCTGACCATTGCCATTGTTGTAGCTTGATTCTGGATCTACGTTAGGAATATCCTTGTATAGGAAGCCCAGGTTTCTGGCTACCAACGAAAGGGTCAATCCCTGGAATGGCGTCTTCTCCATCAAGCTACGTGGGAAGTTGTAACTCAGGGTGGCCTGGCGTACTTTAATCATATTGGCAGAATAAACAAACGCCTCAGAAATATTCGCTGCTACGTGTGGGAAGTAGATTTCCGGATCAACAAAGCGAGAAATAGGCTCTCCATCTTCATTCACACCTTCTACCAGATAGCCACCGGTTGGGTCCCAATCTGCAGGGTCAACTCCGGCTGCTTCACGAGCGGCTTCTGAGGCTGCCCAGCCATCACGTCCTTCTACGGTATCAATGTGCTTACCGGTGCTGTAAAGTGTCAGGTTGGTCATGGAGTGAACTTCTCCACCCCAGCGTACATCAAGCAGTACTCCCAGAGAGAATCCTTTGTAGGAGAATGTGTTGGAAATACCACCAAACCAGTCTGGAATTCCATTTCCAAGGATCATCAAATCTTCGGAAGCCAACGGCAAACCATTCGCATTATAAACGGTTCTACCCTGAGCATCACGACGGTAGCCGTAGCCTACAATCGCTCCGTAAGGGTTACCCAAACGTGCTTCTACAAAAGTATTTCTCTGACGAGATTCATCCAGACGTAGGGATTCCAGTTTTCCTTCGTCATCTAATGCAGCTACTTCATTGTTGTTAGCGGCAAAGTTGATGTCCAGATTCCAGTTGAAGTCCTTCGTCTTCACCGGATTGGTATTCAACAACAATTCAATACCTGAATTGCTAATCTCTCCAGCATTTACAATTACCGTATTGTAGCCAGAAGTTTGAGAAATACCAACGTTTAGAATTTGATCGGTCGTTACAGCCCGGTACCAGGCAAGATCAAGACCAATCCGGTTGTTGAAGAAACGCAGGTCTAGTCCTGCTTCCAAGGAGGTCGTAGTCCGTGGTTTCAGCGTAGCCAAGGGAATTGTACCCTGTGCAATTTCTCCCTGTGGATTGCCCTGGTGAGGCTCACCTACTACCCGGTAAGTCAGTGCCAGATTGTAAGGATCAGTATCACCACCAACCTGAGCATAAGAGAATCTAGCCTTTCCAAAAGACAAAATATTAGAGGAGATATTCAGTGCATCTGAGAAAATGTAACTCAAACTTGCAGAAGGGTAAAAGTAAGAGTTGTTTTCGGTTGGTAGCGTTGATGACCAGTCATTACGAGCAGTCAAATCAAGGTACAGATAGTTGTTAAAGCCAAACTGAACGGTACCATAAAGGGAGTTCACCCGTTGGTCTGAAAAATCGTAGGTTCTTCCCAAGAACTTGGTGTTGGACAACGTACGCAATCCGTAAACAATAAATTCGTCTCCTGAATGAGAAAGTTGCTCTCTGGTCCGCTTCAGTTGGTTGCCACCAAAAGTAACATCCAATGATAGTTTATCGGAAAGATCTTTGCTGGCTCTCAACAAGAAATCAAAGTTATTTTCTCTAACCCGATATTCATTTTCAGAAATTCGACCAGGACGAGTAAGGTGTGGTGTTTGTTCTCCGTCCCAGGTAGTTTGGCGGAAAGTGTACCAATCGGTACCACCTCTAACATGCAGT
Source organism: Saprospiraceae bacterium (assembly GCA_965229635.1). GTDB lineage: Bacteria > Bacteroidota > Bacteroidia > Chitinophagales > Saprospiraceae > BQJU01. Next base: position 4,874,804 of record OZ245894.1, on the reverse strand, counting down.
GACAGCCAGTCGGTAAAATTGTAGCGAGCCATAGCAAAACCCATGATACGGTCACGGGTATCACCATTGTACTGTTGGTATACACCAAAGTATGGATTTACCCGATAAATGGAGCTACTGTACAATGGATAGTACTCGCCGGTAATTGGATCCGTTCTCTTCAATATATCCAGGTCAATACTGGAGGCAACCTCATTGAGGTGACCTGGGTTGTGTGGACTATCCGAAAGAGCCGGACGGTTGTTGGCCTGCTCGTTGGTGTAGGTTACTTTTGCATCCACAAAAACCTTGTCGCCAAGTCTAGTGGTACCACGTGCAGTTACAGAGTTTCTCTCATAACCGGTGTTTTCAAATAAACCATCATTGGTCAGGTTTGAAGCCGATAAACGGAAAGTCGTGTTGTCACTACCACCGCTGAAAGCCAGGGTATTGGTAAATGTTTGTCCGTTGTTGTAGATTTTGTCTACATTGTCTCTGTGAGCAACGTAAGGAGCAGTAGAGCCATCAAACAAGGTTGCGGTTTGACCGTTGAATTTAGCGCCCCAGCTACTACGTGCAGTGGTGAGTGCTTCTTCCATGTCATCGGGTACTTGTCCTTCCGTACCAGCTCCGTAGTCAAACTGAACATCATTGTAGAAGTCCAGCGCGTTCTCAACCACGTAGTTGGAGTTGAAGTCGATACCCAGTGCATTGCTTTTGCTTCCCTTTTTGGTGGTGATCAGGATAACTCCGTTTTCGCCACGAGTACCGTAAAGGGCGGTTGCAGAAGCCCCTTTCAGAACGGACACATTTTCAATGTCGTCAGGGTTGATACTGGACAGACCATCTCCCAAATCCAGGCCGCCCCACATACCAGCAGAGCCAAGGTTTTGGTTGTCGATCGGAACTCCGTCAATCACGTACAGTGGTTGGTTGTTTCCACCCAATGAGGTAATCCCTCTGATAACTACTCTCGTAGATGCGGCTGGACCACCTGCGGTTCCGCTAACGTTCACCCCGGCTACTTTACCGGCAAGGGTGTTCATTACGTTGTTCTCACGGGCCTGAGTAAGCTCTTCACCGTCGACTTCCGTCACGGAATAGCCCAGAGATTTTTTCTCACGCGAGATACCCAAAGCGGTAACCACCACCTCGTTCAGGGCGACCCCTTCACTGAGTTGGATGTCAACCTTACTCTGGTTGCCTACTTCAATTTCTTTGGTCTCGTACCCAACGATGGATACGACCAGTGTAGCACCTTCTTTTACTGTGAGTGTGTACGCACCGTCAATGTCGGAGATAGTTCCATTGGTGGTGCCCATTTCTGTTACGTTAACGCCAATGAGGGGCTCTCCGTCTGGCGTTGTGATGACCCCTGATACCGTTTGCTGCGCCCACGTCGCGGCGGCAAATAGTAGCATTAGGGTAGTTAATAGGAAAATTTTTTTGCTCATAATGAACCTTGATTTAGATTTAAAATGACGTTGGATAGTTGAATACTTTAGCAATAATACAAAAACTGTGCGCGCACACAAAGAATATTTGCAAATTTGTGTGCGGACACAGAAAAAATTTGTCCCTTGGTTTCAATAATCGTTGACATTACTGAATTCTTGATAGTCGATGAACTTATTTTGATGAAAGGCGAACAGTGGGTGGAATGATCACTAGTTGGTGATTAACCTAAAAGTAGAAAAAAACTTTGAGTTTTCAAAGCCTTATTTTAGACCTGAAGGATGAATTTTAAACATACGCTCAACGCACTCCCTAGCCTTTTTGCTCATTTAATGCCTTGATCACTTGCCAATATTTATCGGTCAGGTTTTCGTTGGCAAACAGGGAGTAACCACTTGCTCCACCGGCTTTTGCTTCGGCAATAGCCCTGGGTAATTCTTCGGTTGATAAATGGGGGATAAACAACCCACTGTACACCGGTTTGCGCTCCTGCATGCGTTCCAAAGCAGCGGCGGTTTCCTGTTTGATCCATTCGATATCGGCATTGTAAAAACCCTGGTATAGCATTGGCAAAAAGCCATCCAGGTCCCACTCGTGCCAGGCCTGGCGTACACTTTCCCAGTTAGGGAAGACGGCAGCAGTGATCTTTTTGTCGTACTGTCGGGCAATGGGCACCAGGTGGTCATTGACCAGGTTGGTGATGCTGGCTTGCCGGAATAGGCGCCAGGCCTCGTCTTGTGAGGGATCTTCCATCTCAAGCGGGTCTTCTCCACCTTCGGCCTGGAACTGCTCACGGCAAATGTCGTTGTAGCAATAGTCGAACTCCGGATATTCCCGATCCTGCACCAAATCGTATTTGGGTTGCAGCCCTTCCGCCAGGATCACATCCGGCAGTCGGATGTAGTCGAGGTGAATGCCATCTAGTTCTGATAACTTGGCCAGTGTCTCTACCCGGGTTTTAAGAAACTCAATGACCTCCGGGTGGCGGGGGCAGAGAAATTTGTAGTAATCAACATAAGCGGGATGCGTATGAGCGGGTTGGCCCAAACCATTTACCGCATACCAGTCGGGATGGTTTTCAACAATCTCGGGTGCATTGCAGGGCATGGTCCACATCCAGGCGTGAATTTGTAATCCGGCTTCGTGGGCCAATGGGATGAGTCGTTCCAACAATCGTTCCTTAACGGGAAATCCCGGCAAGTCAAAAAGGGCTACGTGGCTGTTGAAAATTTGTGGCAATACCGCCTCAATGCCATTTTCAGCCATCTTGCCAAAGGTACGCTTCCAATAGTCATCAGTTTGTTCCAGTTTTGGCCGCAGCCAAACCCATTTGTTTGGCATTCCTGATACCAATTGTGGGGTGCTATGTTGGGGTTCTACATCTCCACAGGCATTCCACAAAGGAATAGTCATGGTGGATAAGGCTCCTTTGCCCAGGGTTTTGATAAAGGTTCGTTTGTTCATACGCTTAAAAAGATTTTAGGTAAGCGGTTGCATTGGGGTTCCACTGGTAAGACTCCGGGGCCGCATTATTATTTGCACCAATAATCCATTGCTGTGTACCAATGGTGATTATACTCAGCTTTTTTAGGTCTTTTTTCAACAGTAATCCGGATTGCTCCGGGGCAATCACCTGAAAACCACCCTGACCATTACCAAGTAGTAATTTTCCTGTGCCGGCATCATTACGGGTGGTTTCAATTTCAGAAGTGAAAAGGTTTCCTGCCAGTAAGATGTCGGGATGATTGTCCTGATTAAAATCTTTGATCAGGATATCATTGGTGGCCGACAGCTGCGCTTCATTGGGAAGGGCACGAACCTCGAATTGGCCATTTCCTTTATTTTCAAGATAACTGGTGGCAAAGGTGGTCGCCTGGTAATGCAGTGCTTTTTCCAGTTTATCTTCGCCGTAGACTTCCGTCAGGTTGGCATCGGCAAAGAGATTATAAGTCTTAAATTTTTCCTTGATCATCGGTACCTGCTCAGAGGAACAGGAACGACCACGCACCGGAAATTGCTCGCCGAAGTTGTAATAACTCAGTACGATATCCTTGGAGTTATTTTTATCAAAGTCGTAATAATGGACCTCAAAAGGTTCTTCCGCGGAGGCTTTGTATTTGTAATTCAATCCCAGGTTGCCGGCAATCAAATCCTGGTCGCCATCGCCGTCCATATCGGCCGCTTCGATGCTGTACCACCAGCCTTTGGTCTGGGCCAGAGCAGGATTCTCCACTTTCGTTAAATGCCCGTTATCCAGTCGGAATAGCGTTATGGGCATCCACTCGCCACAAACAACTAATTCTGCCGGCCCGTCATTTTCCAGGTCTACCCATACCGCATCGGTTACCAGTCCCAGGTAGATTAAATCGGGAGCCAGAGACTTGGTGACATCCGTGTAGCGTCCATTGTCATTGCGCAGCAGTCGACTGATGGCCGGAGCTGGATAATCCCAGGGATTATGACGACCTCCCACAAAAAGATCAAGGTCGCCATCACCATCAAAATCGAAGGGGCGTACACAGCCGCCGCTGTCGCGAAATTTGGGCAAACGGTCGGACTGATATTGGAAATTGCCTTTGCCATCATTTACATAAATGCGATCCTGATATTGACTGGATTGCTGCGGGAAGGCGTTTCCACCACTCACTACATATAGGTCGAGGTCATTGTCATGATCGATGTCGATAAAGATGGCGTCCAGGTCTTCTGACAGCAGGTGCTCGCGCCAGGTATCTTGACTCGTTTCCTGGAAAGAACCATCGGGGAGTTGAGTATACAACACGCCACTCTGCCCGGCAGCACCGCCCAGGTAGACATCGTCCAACTGGTCACCGTTGACATCTCCAACCGCCATTGCCGGACCAAATTGCGACATCTTGTGCGGCAGCAATACCTGTTTTTCAAAATCGTCAAAATTATTTTCCTGATGAGTATAATTTATGCCTTTCGGCAAATCTTGGTTGACGAAAAGCTTGTCATCGTGCTGTGAAAGTTTTGGCAATTTTGTGCGGGGTGCCCGACTGTAATCAACCGAGATTTGCCCGGCTTTGACATCCTGCATGAGCGTTTGCGTGCCATCGGGCCAGAAGATTTGCAATTCCTGCACCTGATCAAATTTGCCCAAACCAAAATGTGCTATCGGTTCGGAGGTGGAATACATACCGCGAACATTGGTTAGTTCATAGTACTGCTCTCCGTTAGGCGTAGCAATACGGAAACGGGTACCAAAAAGCGTCTGGTTTTGACTTTGATCGGTGACCGAAACCCGTAGAAAGTGATTGGCAGATTGGTCATTACTATGATTTTCGTAAAGGCTGGCTGGTGCGTTGATGTTGTTTTCAATGAGGTCCAGATCGCCATCATTGTCAAGGTCGGCATAGGCGCTGCCGTTGGAAAAAGTCTCCCGATCCAGGCCCCATTCCTTGGATACCTTACTGAAGGTCAAATCACCGTTATTGCGATAAGCATAATTGGACAATGGAACGGAAGGTAATAAACCCAACGCTTCATCCAGGTCGAGAATATCCCAGATGCTGACATCTCCGGCGTTGGGATTGTTTCTGATAAATTCGTCAATGGTGTGCTGTACGTATTTGGGGAATTCCTTGGCGGCATCACTATTGCGGATGTCCCGGAGGAGGCCATTGGTCACGTGGATGTCTTTCCAGCCGTCGTTGTCAAAATCGGCGATCAGGTTGGACCAGCTCCAATCGGTGCTGGGCACATTGGCCATTTGGGCAATATCGCTGAAGCTTAGTTGGTCATTCACCACACCATTGTTGAGTTGCAGGGTATTAAACATGTACTGATAATGCCCACCGTCAGCCACCACCTTCCAGAACGCCGCCGGGTTCATACCGCTCATATTCGACTTTAGTCGGAAGTTGTCTTCCGCTACCATATCGAGTACCATCAGGTCGAGCCAGCCGTCGTTATTGATGTCGCTGGCATCTACGCCCATACTATAGTAGGAGGTATGGCCCGTAGCTTCCTGCAAAATATCCGTAAAGGTACCATCACCGTTATTGAGGTAGCATTTATCCGGTGCTTCATAATCATTGGCGATGTAGATATCCACCCAACCATCTCGATTCAGGTCGGCTGTGGTGAGGCTATTGGGATAACCCGGAATGAGAATGCCCGCCTTTTTAGATACATCTTCAAACTGCCCCTGACCAGTGTTGTGAAATAGACGTGGTGCCCATTGCTCCTGCTGCAGATTTACACCAAAATAGTTACTGTAATTTCCCGGATTGGGTGGTTGGTTGAGTAAAAAGAGATCGAGCCAGCCATCTTTATCATAATCAAGGAAAGAAGCATGGCGGGTTCTTTCATTATTGTCAATGCCGTAGGCGGCAGCCATTTCCTTAAAGGTGCCATCCTGCTGGTTGATATAAAGCACATTCTTTCGCAGTTCAGGCTTCTCGTCGTACAATTCACGAGTGACGTAGATATCGAGCCAGCCATCATTGTTGACATCGGCTACCACCACTCCGGATGACCAGCCTCCGTTATCCTGTATCCCTGCCTTTTCGGTGACGTCTTCAAACTGCCAGTTGCCCTGGTTAAAATACAGCCGATCGGCCACGAGGTTGCCGGCAAAATAAAGATCAGTAAGTCCGTCTTTATTAAAGTCACCTACACCAATGCCAGCTCCACCGTAGTAGTTGGAGTAGAGTAGAATATTGTGTTCCTGCTCATCGGTGACTGTATTTTCAAAGTCGACATGAGTTTCTTCAGGAATGCGAAGGGAAAACAATTGTTGAGCACCAATCAGGCCGGGTAGCAAACTCAACATCACGAGGTATAAACATTTCATAACAGGCTCTTTTTTGGACTGAAAAATGCGATTTCAGGTCAATTTTAATTATTCTTTTTGAATTAATAGGCATTCATTAATTTTTTTCTGATTTTACGAAAAAAATAGTTGTGTACGCACACAGTTGTGTAAAACGAATAACATATGGCATTTTTTAGTACTCAATTAAGAATTGCGGGCATTGCGGTTATTTTATGTTTGGCCACTGGTATCAACGCTCAGAGACAATTAGATGTCATTTCCGATGCGACCTGGATTTGGTATCCCGGGGATTACGAAATCTGGCTAAGCAACAAGATGCAAGTTCGGCGAACGGAAAGAGAAGCTGTGTTGCCTCCGTTGTGGCGTTACTATAGCCCTTACGCATTGGTTACCTTTCAAAAAGAATTCAACCTGCCGGCTGAAGACGAAATTGCCATTCATACCCAGGGGCCATTCCGATTGTATGTCGATGGCAAACTTATTCACGGCCAACCAAAAAAGATCACCTTACCTGCTGGAGATCATAAAATGGTTTTAAAAGTATATGACCAGGAAACATTGCCTGCGATTTTCATTGATGGGACTTACCTCAATTCTGATCAATCCTGGATTGTCACCTATGAAGACAAACAATGGATAGATGAAAATGGGGTGGCTCACCAATCGGGTACTCCCTGGACTCCGGTGGGTACCTGGAATTTTAACACACCAGAGGATCGGCCTTCTGATTTTCGTCTTGCGACTGAACCGTGGAGTGCAAAAAGTACAGAAGCGCTAGGTGATGGAAACCTGGTAGATTTTGGCAGGGAAACCTTTGGTTATATACGTATTCATGGCTTAAAAGGTAACGGGAAGCTTTCACTATACTATGGAGAATCACGGGAAGAAGCTATGGATTCTGTCAAATGTGAAACGCTGGATTACCTGGATTTTGACGGCACACAAGCATCAACGTACACTCATCATAAATCGAAAGCATATCGCTATGTACAGGTGCGATCAGAGCCTACACTCGAATACGATTCTATTTCGATGTTGTACGAATATTTGCCGGTGGAGTATCGTGGGGATTTTAAGTGTTCGGATGACTTGTTGAACGAGATATGGGATGTATCCGTCTACACGATGCATTTAAATACGCGAGAATTCTTTCTTGACGGGATTAAACGCGACCGTTGGATTTGGTCCGGCGATGCTTACCAAAGCTATTTGATGAATTACTATCTTTTTTTTGATTCTCCATCGGTTAAGCGCACCTTATTGGCGCTGCGTGGAAAAGACCCTATCACCTCACATATCAATACCATAATGGATTATTCGCTCTATTGGTTTGTGGGCATATACGACTATTACCTGTATACAGGTGATGACTCCTTTATTAAAAACTTCTATCCCCGAATTAAGAGCCTGATGGAATTCTGTTTGGGGCGTCGGAATGAAAATGGTTTTTTAGAACCACTTGAAGGCGACTGGGTCTTCATAGATTGGGCCGATGGGCTGCCCAAAACGGGAGAGGTGAGTTTTGAGCAAATGTTGCTTGCCCGCAGCCTTGAAGCAATGGCTGTGAGCGCCAAAATTGCCGGAGAAAAGGAAGATCAGCAATATTATCAGTCGCTGGCTAATAATTTGAGACAGAAACTTTTTGATGTCTTTTGGGATGAGGATCGGCAAGTCATGCTTCATCAGCGGATTGATGGCGAGATGCAGGACATGGTGACTCGCTATGCGAATATGTTCGGAATCTTCTTTAATTACTTCACTGAGGAGCAAAAGCAGAGTGTAAAAGAAAAGGTGATCCTAAATGATGAGGTCTTGCAAATCACCACACCTTACATGCGATTTTATGAGCTGGAAGCTCTGTGTGCCATGGGCGAACAGGAATTTGTCCTTGATGAAATCCGCGATTATTGGGGCGGAATGCTGGACCTTGGAGCAACCTCATTTTGGGAGATGTACAATCCCAAACATAGTGGTATGGAGCACTTGGCCATGTATGGGAGAAAATACGGCAAAAGCCTTTGTCACGCCTGGGGGGCCAGTCCCGTATATCTGTTTGGCCGATATTACCTTGGTGTAGAGCCCACCTCACCCGGTTATAGTGAATATCAAATTAAACCAAATCTTGGTGGTCTGGAATGGATGGAGGGCAAAGTGCCTACACCCCAGGGAGATATTGAGGTCTATTGCAATAAGAAAGTAATCAGGGTGAAAGGCATTGATGGTAAGGGAATTTTGACCTTCCAGAGTAAAAGAAAACCTTCGGTTAATACGGGAACGATCAGGAAGCTTTCAGAGCATGAATACCAACTAACAATTGAGTCGGGGCAGCAATATGTGGTGAATTATCAAGACTTGTAGTTCAGTAAAACGTACAATAAATGAGCTTATCTACTCTCGATATCTGTATTATTGTAGCCTATTTGGCCACGACGATCTTCTTTGGATTCTGGATTTCGCAACGGGCCTCGAAAAATCTACAGGCCTACTTTCTCGGCGGCAATGACATACCCTGGTACTACCTGGGCTTATCCAATGCCTCGGGTATGTTTGATATATCAGGAACGATGTGGACCGTCACTTTGCTGTTTGTATACGGCCTGAAAAGTGCCTGGATACCCTGGTTGTGGCCGGTGTGGAATCAGGTGTTTATGATGGTCTTTCTGGCCATTTGGCTGCGCAGATCCAATGTATTGACCGGTGCCCAGTGGATCACCTTCCGCTTTGGCGATGGAGTAGGGGCCAGGCTTTCCCACATCATCGTGACCATTTTTGCCATCATCAGCGTATTTGGGTTTATTGCCTATTTTTTTGAAGGCATCGGCAAATTTGCCACCATCTTTTTTCCCTGGGATTTGTCGGTACAGCTCGGTACTTTACAGCTGGATTCCGAAAGCAGTTATGCCTTGATTATCATTGGTTTTACCACGCTTTATACTATCAAGGGTGGAATGTGGAGTGTAGTGGCTACCGAAGTATTGCAGTTTATCATCATGACGATTTCCTGTATTGTGGTGGGTTACATCGCTTTTACGCAGGTGACTGGTGAGCAGATTGCGGAAGCAGTACCCCCCGGCTGGATGGACCTGTTTTTTGGCTGGAACCTCGATCTTGACTGGACGGGCTACCTGGATAGTGTCAATGACAAAATCGCCAGTGATGGGTTTGAGCTGTTTGGTATTTTGTTCATGATGATGTTGTTTAAAGGCATCTTTGCCAGTTTAGCGGGCCCAGTGCCCAGCTACGACATGCAGCGCGTACTGTCGACAAAAACCCCTACGGAGGCGGCCAAAATGAATGGACTCACCATTCTGGTGCTTATGTTTCCACGCTATCTGATGATTGCCGGTTTTGCCGCGCTGGCTCTGGTATATCTAACCCCGGAACTGGCGGGCATGGAACAGGTAGATTTTGAAATCGTTTTGCCGCTGGCCATTGAACGCTTCATTCCCACTGGCTTTCAGGGATTGCTACTAGCCGGACTACTGGCAGCTTTTATGGGTACCTTCGCTGCTTTTATCAATGCCGCGCCGGCTTATCTGGTCAACGATATTTATAAAAAATACATCAACCCCGATGCCGATGAAAAAACCTACGTGCGCTACAGCTACTGGGCCAGCATCCTACTGGTGGTGATCGGTTTGTTTTTTGGCTTTTTTGCCAGTTCTATCAATTCACTGACCCTGTGGATTACCTCTGCACTGTACGGGGGGTATGCTGCTGCCAATGTGTTGAAATGGATATGGTGGCGCTTCAATGGTTATGGCTACTTCTGGGGTATGCTGGCGGGATTGATCGCGTCTACCTTTGTTCCGATTTTGGCACCGGACGTTGCCGCTATCTATCTTTTTCCCGTAATCTTGGGGTTCTCCTTTCTTGGGTCATTTCTGGGCTGTTTGCTTACACCTTCCGAAACAGATGAAGTACTGTTGACATTTTACAAACAAACGCGCCCCTGGGGCTTTTGGAAACCCATCCGAGAAAAGGCACAGGCTGCCGATCCACAATTTCAACCTAATAAAGATTTTGGTCGGGATATGATCAATATTCTGGTTGGAATCGTTTGGCAAATGACCCTGGTGGTGATGCCCATTTATCTGATTTTCCGTCAATCCTCAGGCTGGTGGATCAGTGTTGTGATCTTCCTCTTGACCTCCTACTGGCTCAAACGATTTTGGTGGGATCGACTCGATAAAGCGGCATAATTTACTTTCGACTTAAAAAAGTGACCATTCGTCTGAATTTTTGGCAAATTGAACTGAATCGAGCAACCTTTGTATCAGAGCGACACTCTTTAGAAGTGTGCTCTTCGCATAGAGTTTTTTCATACTAGTTCAATTTTGAATGGTCGCACTTGGTAGTGCGACCTTTTTTTTTGATCCTGTAGGACAATTCAACAATTCGCCTTTACTTTGCTGCCATGCATTTACATGAGCAGTATTCCCTCAAAGACTACAATACGTTTGGTCTGGACGTCAAGACCGCTTATTTCACTCATTTGCGTGAAGCAAAAGAGCTGTCTCCTTTACTATTACACAACTATGCGCCCATCTTTATCCTCGGCGGTGGAAGTAATGTGCTCTTTGTGCACGATTTTCAGGGCCTGATCATTCACAATCAAATCGAGGGAATTGCTGTTGTTAAGCAGGAAAACGATAAAGCCCTTGTAGAAATCGGTGGTGGTGTCAACTGGCACCAGCTGGTGCTGTGGTGCCTCGATCATGGGCTGGGAGGCATCGAAAATCTGTCGCTGATTCCGGGAACAGTTGGAGCTGCGCCCATTCAGAATATTGGTGCTTATGGGGTAGAACTGCAAGACGTTTTTTTCGAACTGGAAGCAATGGAACTATCCACCGGAAAGCTGCATCGTTTCAACAAGAAGGAATGTCAGTTTGGCTATCGCAATAGCATTTTTAAGCAGAACCTGAAGGGGGAGATGTTGATTACACGGGTTTGGCTGGAGCTAACTTTAGCCAATCATCAGATCAATACAGCATACGGTGCCATTCGTTCTACTTTGGCAGAAAAAGGGATCTCCGAGCCATCCATCCGCGATGTGAGCAATGCCGTCATTCAAATCCGCACCGAGAAACTACCCGATCCAAAGGAAATTGGCAATGCCGGGTCGTTTTTTAAAAATCCGGAAATTCCTCAAAGTCAGTTTGATACTTTGCAGGATCAATTTTCCAACATTGTGCACTATCCAGGTTCTGAAGGTTTGATCAAAGTCCCAGCCGGTTGGTTAATCGAGCAATGCGGCTGGAAAGGCAAAAGGGTAGGGAATACGGGCACTTACCAACACCAGGCCTTAGTGCTGGTCAATCACGGTGGTGCTTCCGGACAGGAAATCTGGGATTTGGCGCAGCAAATCATTCATTCCGTCAAGGAAAAATTTGGCATAGAGCTGTCGCCAGAAGTGAATGTTGTAGGATAAGTTAATCGTTAGGTTCCAGGCTCAGCATAGCCGAGATCACGTGTGAGGTACGACTATTGGCGTCTCCCAGATCGGTGTAGGCATAATCCAGTTGGAGGCGCCCAAGCACCAATCCAACTCCAAGACTAGGCCGCATCGTCAGCATTTCGGTCTGGTCAAAATCCGTTTCCTTTTGAAATTGATTGACGCCTGCCCGTAGGTAAATGAACTGCTTATAATCAGCCTCTAGACCAAAGGCAGGATCAATACTGAAGGGATCGGCGGAAACCAGGGTATTCCGCTGGCCATCGGTGGTAACGATGAAATCCAGCTCCGGGCGAAGGCCTACGTTTTTTAACTGAAAACGATAAGCAGCTCCTAGAATAGCCTGTGGCTTGGTGATTTCTACACTGCTGATGGGCACTTCATTATTGGTGAGTTCGAGCGTTCGTTTGTCTTCTTCGGTGAAGTCAAAGGACCACGCATTGAAAGTAGTGGTGATGTCTCTTAAATTAGCCCCCAGCTGTAATTTGCCGATTTTATACTGTGCCCCCAGGTCGATGCCAAAACCCCAGGAGGTGGCAAAAGGACCAATTCGACGGTGTACCACTTTCACATTTCCTCCTACGAGAAACTCCCCTTTTTTGGCTTTCAGCCTGCGGGCGTAGCTCACTAAGAAAGCATAATCTGCCGCCGAAAATTCCTTGATATTGTCAAAGTTAACGGTGCCATCACTATTGTAAAGCGAGAGCGTATTGGGAATACCATCGATACCAAAGCGGATCAGAGACAAGGCCATCCGCCGATCCGGATTATTGGTGGGGAGGGCTACGCCGAGGTAATCAAATTTGCCAATTCCGGCAAACCACTCCGTGTGCATGGCACCCACCTGAACGCCAATATCGGAAGAAATGGATGTCAACCCGGCAGGATTCCAATAACCGGCTTCCACATTACTCACATCGGCAACCACTGCATTGCCCAAAGCCTGAGCGCGCGCGCCGATACCGAGTGAAAGGAATTCATTACTATATTTTTGTGCCCGAACCGTGATGCTGGTCAACAGTAGTATGAGCAGGACTGGAGCGTATCGTTTTTTCATTCTCGAGAATTAGCGTATGCTTTTTGATTCTTTTTTGAATAGTAACGCAAGTTTAAAACTTAAAGTGTAAACCCTGCTTGCTTTAAGGGCGAAATTATCGGCTCTGGTCGATTGGCGACATACGCTTAAGCCAATAGTTCTTCTTCTGCCCGCTGCTGTTTGATGTCGCGATTCACCGCAATACTGGCATTGAGTTCAAACCCGATCAATAGGATCAAAGAGTTGATTTGTATCCACAACATCAGGATGATAATGGTGGCAATAGAGCCGTAAAATTTCTGGTAGGTACTCATTCTGCCGAAGTCATCTATATAAGCGGAAAAGGCTAGTGAGGACGAAATAGAAAGCACCGTGGCCAAAGTAGCGCCCGGAGAAAAATAGTCAAAGCGAACCTTGGTGGCCGCGCCATAACGATAGAGCAGGGCAATGCCAAAATAGAACACAAAGAGGATGGAAATCCACCGGGTGAACTCCAGGCTAATGACGGTGAAATTGTCGAGCTTGATATACTGCTCCAGCCAGAAAATCAAGGTGTTGCCCAGGATAATCAGAATAAAAGACATGATTAGCAACATACCAACCAGAAGGGTGAGGCTCACGGCTACCAGTCTCTTCTTCAGTGCATTACGTCTTCTGAAAGTAGTTTTGTACGACTTTTCAAAACCCTGCATCATGGCCAGCATACCATTAGATGAAAAGAACATAGCCAACAAAAATCCAAAAGACAAAAGACCAACCTTGGGTTCGGTAGCTTCCCGAATAAAGCCAAACAATTCCTCACCTGCTGCACCCGGCATTACTTTCAGAATCTCACTATAGAGGAATTCATCAAGTTGCTCGCCTTCCGGCAAATAGCGCAGGAAATATTTTTGAAAAAAGGGCAAAAAGGTAAAGAGGGCCAGCAATGATGGAAAAATAGACAGGAAAAAGCTGAAGGCGATGGCATTGGCACGGGTAAAAAGATCGAAACGCCGAATTTCATTAAAAACAAATACCACAACATCATATATCGGCACCTGAAAAAATCCTGGCAGCGAGTGATTTTTTGACCAGGCAATGATGTTGGTAATAACCGGCAGATTAAACAACCACTCCTGAATCTCCTTAAGCGTCGGAATTTTTATTTTATTCTTCAAAATAAGGTGTCAGTTTTTCCAACAGATAGTTTGGTGCAGGGACCGTTTTATTACTGTGGGCATCCACAAAACACAGCTTGACAGTCCCGCCATTGACCAATTTCTTGTTTTCATTGAATATTTCAACATGAAAAACGATAAATTGATCAGGTAACTTCCGCAAAACTGTGCGAATGGTGAGCAACTCATCGTACCGCGCCGGACGTACAAAGCGCATTTGCAAGGTCATCACCGGCATCAAATGCCCGTGTTCTTCCTCCATGGCTTTGTAGGTCAGTCCCAGGGATCTCAGCATTTCCACCCGACCAATTTCGTAATACTGGGCATAATTGCCGTAGTAAAGATAACCCATCTGGTCGGTTTCTCCGTATCTAACCCGCTTTTGAAAATCGTGACTGTACATTGCCAAATGTTTAATCCCGTTGAATCGGACAAGTCATACAATGTGATCCACCGCGCGCTCTTGACAGCTCATTGGATGGCAAAGTGATAATGGTATTCTCAATTTTATCAGGGTGCAAGGTCCCATTTACGAAAGCCTTCAACAACTCATTAGCGTGGATCACTTCGTAGCCAGCTTCCTTAAAAGCAATCTCCGTTTTGGGATTGCGATCATAGGTCAGGGCCACACCGGGACGGATAGCCACCAAATTGCAACCATCTGTCCATTGTTCTCTTTCCTGGTAAGGGGTTTCTCCGCCACCGCTCAAAATAAAACGAGTATCGGGATTAATTTCTGCCTTCAAAAAATCTTTAACCGACATATATGTATTGTATTCCCCGGAGCGGCGATACACTTCTACCCGAGAACTCAAGCCATTGATAATGATGGGTTTGAAGGCCACGTAATCGTTGGTGTTAATTTGGGTGAAAATGGTGTCCACGTGCATATAGGAACGATCGCTGGGAATATTGACCTGCACCACATTATTGACCACTCCCCGGTCAAAAAGGGCTTTAGCCACCGATTTGATGGCGTACTCGCTGGTGCGTTCACTGCGGCCAATCAACAGATAATCCTTATTGAGCATCATCACATCACCTCCTTCCATGGATACACTTTCACCGCGCTTGGATGGTGGGAAAAGGTCAACCTTATTGAGGTTGATGATTCGGCCATTTTTTCTCACTTCGCTAAAAATTGGGTGCACCCACATGATGTAACGGGTCAGAAAATTTTCGCGAAAGCGGGCTTCCTTGGCGGCCTTGGTGACCAGGATATGATCATTAATTGTCACCGCAATATCCCTGGTAAAGATGAAGTTGGGAATAGGGTCAAAGAGGATGTGGTCATCCTTTTCGTAGTAGCCACTGATGAGTACCTCAGTCAATTCATTAGGGGGGAGGTTCATCAATAAATCCTTATAGCTGGATGGCAATTCCTCATAGTCCACAATCAGGTCGATGACTTCCTCCTTGCTACCATCGTCAACGGTGAGTGCTTCAAACAGGAGTTGTTGCACTTCAAAAACATTTTCTCGTCCCAGAAAATGGGCTAAAACCTCCGTGAAAATGTCGTGTTCCTGCTGCATTTTCGGCAGGTATACGATATCGTCAAACAGCAATTCCTCGGCACGCTTGGGGGTGATTCTTGAAATTCCTTCTTCGGGGCGATGGACAATAACCCTTCGGAGTTGTCCAATTTCGTTGGAAACATTTACTGGTTGTGTCATGGTTGGCTAAGGCTTTAAAAGGTAATGGTTTTTTCGATTTCGTAGATAGAGTTGATCTTTCCCGCAAAGATGCAATAAAATCGCGGATTTTCGCGCAACATATTGATCTCGGTTGGGCGGCCATCGTCAATATAATTGGCCTTCAACTTGGATTTAATGGTGAAAAGTGATGTGAAATAATTAAACACCACATCATCGCGAAAGTAGTGTTTGATTTGTTGGATCATTTTCCGCTGATTGGACCTGGGTTGGGCCGGGCAATCGTTGCAATTGCTGGGGAAATCGGGTTTGCAATCGGTGTTAATGGCCTGGCAATTGAAGGTGGGCAAATTATCATAAGACACCTTATGGTGGGTGTAGGCAACTGATGATAAAGATAATAATCCCGACAGTCCGTAGGGCATTATAGACCCGAACTGACCGTCCATCACCGTTAGGCCAATCTTCTCAACCTGAGGCGAGGTCACAAAGACCATTTCGGAAATTTCGTGCATCAGGTTGATGTCGCGCACGCCAAATTGCCGGTTGACGGCATTACTACCGGAATAGGTGGCGTTGATGACCTGGGTGGCAACCAATTTCGTTTTACTTCCATCCTGCAAATGCTCCAGGTCGATCTGCCACTTTCTACCGTCCTCTTCCACGTCTTGTATTTTGCAATACAACTTGACTTCAATGAGTGGCTCGGCGGCCAATTTTTCGCGGTAGTAATTAGCAATCAAAAAGGGATCGAAGGTATATTCGGTGGTGCGGTAGAGCGCCTCAATCCGGTTGTAATTAAACAGCGGATGTTTGTCCACCTTCTCGCAGGGAATATTGATGTAGTGACAAAACCGTTCGAACTGAGCACCATCAGTCAAAGAGCCGAATCGATCAATGGCGTAGTATTTTTCGAAAGAAAAGTTGATAAAAGCCTCGTGATCCTTGGTAAAACGAGCTTTGTTATCGTCCGACATCAATGCAGTTGCTACGCTTCGCGGGTAGTGGTAGCCGCTATGCAGACGAGCCTGATTGACAATAGAGGCCTTTTTGAGCAGTTCTTTTTCCTTTTCCAGTATGCAAACCCGTAGACCATGCTCCGCCAGATACAAGGCAGCATAGGCACCAAATATTCCTCCACCGACAATGATGAAATCGTACTGCTCAATTCCCTGCATTGGCCTCCGCAATTTGTTTTAATCTTTGATAAAAGGACGAAAAGTCGTGCTGCTTTATTATTTCCAGAAAGTCTAAGGTGTCTACCAGTTGGGATTTACGCGAAGTACCGATTAGAATGCCGCTTATATCTGGATGACAGGCGGCGTAAATTAGTCCACATTGATTAAAAGACGACAACTTCAGGTCTCCTGCTTGTTGATTGAAGTCGTGCAGGGCTTGATTCAGGTGTGGAATAATCGGGTGCATATCGGTAATATTGCCACCACGGGCTTTCAACGAACTCTGGTCATGGTAGGCCTGCGGATCGAGCTTGATCCCACCGGCATTGATGCCGTAGCAGAGAAATTCAGCCTTTTGATGAAACGCTTTATACCTTTGATAATCAGAGTGTAATAAATTGTGTTTGATTTGAATTCGCAAGGGCAGTTGTAATGCTTGATTCACCTGAGCATAAACTTCCGGATGCCGAATGCCCGATAAACCAACCCTCAATCCATGCTCTCTGGCTTTCTGCAAAGCTTCCATGGATGGCCTGATTTCCTCTCTTTTTTCCCGGTTGTCCCAATGAATCATAAAGGTATCCAGATTGTCCCCGAAAAGGTGGCGATATTCATCCAGCACCATGAGCAGAAAGCTCTTGCTCAGGTTGTTTTCCGGGCCGCGCATGTTGTTGATACTTCCCACCTTCATCATTACCCGGAGATCGTGCACGCCTTGGGTCTTGATCCATTCCAGCAGTATCTTTTCGGCCTTTCGGAAATCGGCAGGCTGCTTGTTGATTGGGTAGTTAGTGGCTGCATCTACCTCCCTGAAGCCCCGCTGGTAAAAGGCATCGAGTAGTGCAAAACAGGTACTTTTATCCATCGTCCATCCCCACATGGCGGTGCCGAGGATGGGAGATGGTTGAGTGGCATCAGACATGCTCAGGTTTTAATTTTTTCAATTCGCGCATGGCATAAAGGTAGCGCTTGGCTAAGGGTAGGATTTTCACCTTACTGCTTCCGGCATCGTCGGTCCATTTGACCGGTAATTCATAAATCTTGAGGTGTTGCCATTCAGCAACGGTCAGCAGCTCTGTGGAGAAAAACCAACCGTTATTTTGGGCACCACCACGATATAATTGTTCGTACAGTGATCGCCGCAGAAATTTAAAGCCACACATCCCATCGGAGAAGTGCACGCCCAGGTAAAACTGCAACAGGAAGTTGAATACTCTTGAGGCGACTTCCCGCTTCAGCGTTCGGTTGACCACTTTTGATTTTGCGTGTAGACGGGAGCCGTATACAATATCATACCCTTCATTGGCTATAGCCTCATAAACTTCCAGAAAATGGGGAAGATCAGTGGCGAGGTCCAGATCCATATACCCCACAATATCGGCTTGTGACTGACTCCAGGATGTTTTCAAGGCTAGTCCAACCCCTTTTTCCGGCACCCGAACGAAGGTTACCTCCTCCAGTTCCTGCGCCAGCTCTGTAGCAATTTCCAAGGTGTGATCGGTGGAGCCATTATCGGCAATCACAATTTTCCATTGTTCTGACTCCGGAAAATGTTCCTGCAGGAATTGGTGGAGAATTATCACCTGCCTTTCCAGTGTGGCTTCCTCGTTGAGTACCGGAATGGTTATATCAAAGGTCATCATCGACTGATCATTTAGAAGTGCGAAGATAAAATTTTTTATGCTCTGCGTTCTGCGATTCCTCAAAAGGTTTCTATTGGAGAATTAAGCGTTTTTTTCTTACTTTGTAGAAAATTTGTACTCGTTCATCTAATCTGTGAAACCAAAAGGCAAGGAATTCTATTCTTTTGACTAAAGTACAAGAAGTAAATGTTCAAAAATCTTAAGTCGTTATTCATCATTGAAGAGGAAGACTCTTCAAAAAAACCGACTGCCAAGGACAAAGACGATGGGTCAGGGAAAAAGGTAAAACAAGATAGTCCCAGTCCTAATCCTGCCAAGAAAGCCAATACCCACACTTCCCAGGCACCCACCGGACAAGTACGGACCAAGTTTACGGATATCCTGTTAAGGGCCATGGAGCAACAAAATCTGGACGGCTTTGACTACCTGGAGTATAAGCAATCGTTGAGATCTCTGGAGAAAATGCCGATGGATGAGAAGACCCGTTTTCAATCTGCTTTTGCCATGGCACAAACGATGGGCGCCTCTCCTGAAAAATTGATACAAACAGCACAGCATTATCTAGACGTCTTGAGAAATGAGGAAAATAAGTTTGAAAAAGCTTTAGCTTCGCAACGACAAAAGCAAATCGGTAGTAAGGAAGGGCAAATTGCCAAGCTAGGGGAGGTGATCCGCGAAAAGAATGAGAAAATCAAGGAATTGACGCAGGAGATCAAGCAACATGAGCAGGAAATGACTAATTTGAAAGACGAAATTGGCGATGCAGTGGTAAAGGTGGAAACAACCAAAAATGACTTTATTGCCTCCTACGAAGCGCTGGCAAAGCAGATCGCGAATGACATGGAAAACATGAAGAATTTTCTTAAATAATCAGTTTATAAAGAAATAGGAAAGAGAATGGAAAACATGAAACCAAAATCATTTTGGCAGAGACCGGAAGGAGTGACCGGGATGGTTTTTTTGGCAGCACTGGTTGTTGGTGGTGGCTTTCTGCTGTATACGGCAATGCCGGCATTGCTGGCGTTAGCTCAAAACACCCTATACCTGGCATTAATGTTGGTAGCTCTCGGGGCGATAGTTTATATGGTGCTGGATCCGAAGATGCGGAATCTGGTCGGCTATATGTACAAAAGTGTGATGAGATGGCTAACGGGCTTGTTTGTACAGATTGATCCAATCGGCATTTTAAAGTCCTACGTGGAAGACCTGAAGGATAATCTGCGCAAGATGAATAAGCAGATCAGCCAGCTGCGCGGCCAGATGCATAAGCTGCAAGAAGTGATCCACAACAATAAAAAAGAAATTCAAAGTAACCTTTCTCTGGCTAGTAAAGCGAAGGAAACCAATAAGCAGGCCATTATGATCCTCAAGTCTCGTAAAGCGGGACGTCTGAAGGAGTCCAACCTACGTCTGGAAGACCTTTACCGCAAGATGGAGGTGCTTTACCGGGTACTGACCAAAATGTATGAGAACTCTCAGATTTTGATGGAAGACATCAAGGACCAGGTGGAGGTCAAAGAACAGGAGCGCAAAGCCATTCACGCCAGTAACAATGCTATGAAATCGGCTATGAGTGTGATTTCTGGTGATCCGGACAAGCGCGCCATGTTTGATATGGCTATGGAGGCCATTACCGAGGATGTCAGCCAAAAGGTAGGTGAGATGGAACGCTTCATGGAAATGTCGGCCAATTTTATGCAATCGGTTGATCTTCAGAATGGTATCTTTGAGGAAGAAGGCCTGAAAATGCTGGAGAAATGGGAAAAAGAAGGGGTGTCTCTGATCTTAGGAGAAGAAAAGCAGACCTTGCTGACCCAGGCCAATAGCGACAACGATGTGCTCGACCTGAATGCACCGATCAAAGAACCGATCCGGGAGCCTGGACACCGCAATCAATACGATACCTTTTTCGAATAACCGGTGTGACTAGTCGCAAATATTCAAAGAACCAAAACAATAAAACAATATCATGGCAAGACGTTTAACCACTTTCTCAAAATTTCTGATCACCTTAATCATTGTAGCTGCCGTATTTTTTGGGTTCCAGTATCTGAAAAACAGTGGTATGCTGGGAGGTGCGGGTATCGTTGATAATGAGTCAAGTGATGATTCCTCAAATTTCTCCGGCAATGATGACGATGTCATCAAGGTAGGAGTGGTAACCTGGGGTGGATATGCCGGTGGGCAATACTTTAATGAAGGATTTAAAGCCAGTACAAAATCCCGTTTTTATAAAGATTATGGCCTGAAGGTAGAGTTTGTCGTCAATGACGATGTCGATGCTTCCCTCAATGCGTGGAAAAGCGGCGATATTGACCTGCACTGGTATACGATTGATGCCTTTCCAACAATTTTGAAGGGGCTGGAGGCTTATAATCCGGTGGTCCTCTGGCAGGCCGACTGGTCGCGCGGCGGTGATGCCATTGTTGCCCGTCGGGGAATCAGCAAGGTAGGCGATTTGAAAGGTAAAAAAATTGCGGTCGCCGAATTAACCCCTTCTCATTCCTTCCTATTGTGGCTACTTGATGCGGGGGGACTAAGCGCATCGGATGTTGAAATTATCAACTCTGGTAATGCCATTGATGCTGCCGCTGCATTCAAAAGCCAGGAGGTGGATGCAGCCGTGGTGTGGAGTCCGGATGATGAAGCTTGTGTGCGTGCCGTTTCTGGTGCCAGAGTTCTTGAAAGCACCCGTTCTGCTTCAAATATCATTGCTGATATCTTTTTCGCCAAACGTGAATTTGTAGACCAAAATCAGGATAAACTACAAAAATTGTACGAGGGCTGGATGAAAGGTGCTGCGGAGATCAACAATTCGGCTGCTGCCAAACAAAAAGCCGTCAAAATCCTTTCCGACGGACTCGGTATTCCCGAATCAGACGCTGATATTGCCATCAATAATGTGCGCCTGGTCACCCATGGGGACAACCTCAACTTCTTCGGCTTAAATACGGAATATAAGGGGGTAACCGGCAACAGCCTTTTTCTGAGAATGGCGAATGATTACAAGAAGCTGGGCTTCCTGGAAGGTAGCGTACCCAACTGGCGAAGCATTTCCTACCCCGGTTTTGCGCAAAGAACCAACCTGGGCGGTGCAGAGAATGCAGGGGAAGCTCAGAAAGAGTTTACCAAAGTAACCGAAAACGAAGCCAAGGAGAAAGAAGCGATTGCCACCAAGCAGGTGAGCATCAGCTTCCGCACCGGTGAGCATACCCTGGATGAAAATGCCAAGTATATCATCGATAGAGAGTTTGTCGACATTGCCAAAGCATTTGGTAATGCGCGCATTCGTATTGAAGGTAATACCGATGATCGTGGAAGCCGTGCGACCAATGTGAAACTTTCAGAAATGCGTGCACAATCAGTGGCCAACTACCTGACTCGCGAACACAATATGTCGCCCAATCGATTCATTGTGATTGGGAATGGTCCTGATAAGCCAGTTGCAGATAACAACACGGAGGAAGGCCGCGCCAAAAACCGCCGAACCGACTTTCAGTTGGTACGCGATTAGATTTAGAAACCTCTCTTTCGGAAATGCCAGATGTGTCATCGCATCTGGCATTTTTGTTGTGGAATTGTTTGCAAAAGCTTTTCAAACCGTTAATTCAGATGTTATTTTTTACCATGTGTAATAACTGATCCGCGGTTTACGTTCTGCCTGTATGAAAAAATTACTGCTTTTAATACCCACATTGCTGATACTGACTTTTGCGAGTGCGCAATCTTACAACACTGCTCTGGGTTTTCGTCTGGGAACCGACTGGGGGGTAAGCTGGCAACAACGGATCCTGAAAAAAACAACTATTGAAACCATCGTTCAATCGAGCTTTTTTCGGGAGGAAGCCCTGCTCACAGTCTTGGGAGAACAGCACAACCCGATTTTGGGTCGACGCTTCAATCTCTATGTGGGAGGTGGTTTCCACAAAGGGTGGCTCAATCAGGGCGAGAACTCAGAGATTAAAGATCCATTTGGTTTAACCGGGGTATTTGGCCTGGAATTCACCCTGGCCCGCGTCAATGTCTCCTTCGACTTCAAACCAGCCGTCAATCTGGTCGGCGGTGAAAAGCGCATTTATTCCCAATCGGGCTTTTCCGTACGCTATGTGCTCTTCAAGAAAAAGAAATATCCGTACGAGAAGAACAAGAAAAAGAGTTGGCAGTTTTGGAAGAAGTCGTAGCGCCTTAATTAGAATCTTTTGAAAAAAATATTTCACATTATTGGGAACTTTTTTAACTTTGCATCGCTTTAAAATAAAGCATTAATCTGGTGGTTGTAGCTCAGTTGGTTAGAGCGCTGGATTGTGGTTCCAGAGGTCGCCGGTTCAAATCCGGTCAGTCACCCAAAGCAAAAGCAGGATCGTTGATCATCAGCGATCCGGCTTATTTTTTGCCCTATCTCAAGTAGTTATTACCAACTGGTAAACGCCTTATTAAAAATGTCTTCCATCATCTGATCCAGGATAGCCTGCTCGGCTTCTTCTTCCACACTGGCAAAGGAGGTAGTACTTGGAAAGTCGAAGAAGAAGGAAAAGTTACTCTTCCAGCTCTTGTCTTCATATTTGGTGTTGACGTATTCAATGGCCGTCACAATGGTCAATCGGGAAATGGCAGTGGTTTCCCCTGGCTGTGGGGCCTCGGAGGTCACTCGGTAGTCCACGATTTTGCCGATAAATTCCACATCAGGGTTAGTCTCCGACCATACCAACCTCGATTCTGTCCTCATTTTTTCGCGAAGCGCCTCCCTTATCGTTTGGTTAAGAATGGGCGGCGCATTATCTGCATTATTATCAAATTGCGACACATAATAGGTGTTGATATCGCTCGGAATATCAATGCCCCGAAATGAGTAACAGCCGCTGCTAAGGGCAACGATGGCCAGACTTATAATGACAAAGGAAGTGCGTAGCATTTTCATGGATGATGAATGGATAAAAAGATAGACGGAAAGATAACGAATGATGGTATAAATTGCTTGCTGAGAGACGTCCCGTTAACGGTTTATTGACTTTATTCCAGGTCAAATTCCTTGATCTTGCGATAGAGCGTTCGTTCTGAAATGCCGAGATCCTGGGCTGCTTCCTTACGGCGGCCACTGTGCTTTTTCAAGGCCTTTTTGATCAATTCGCGAGTGTTTTCCTCCAATGAAAGGTTTTCCTCTACCACTTCCATGTCGTCATAATGCGATTGCTCACTATTGTCGAGAATGATGGGTTTGTATTGACCGGGGGTAGGGGAGACCTCCTCCGGTTTGTCGTTGTGGTCGAGGATGTCCTGTAGTTGCTGTTCGGCTGTCGGAGTTGAAGCGGTGGAAGTCTGACTACCGGAAAGCTGTAGCGATCGAATACTGCGCAGGTCCGATACGCGGAGGTCATTACTTTTGATCAATTCAAAAACGAGTGATTTCAGGTCATTCAGGTCAGATTTCATGTCAAAGAGCAACTTGTACAAAATCTCTCGTTCCTGGAAAGTACTGCCTGATCCCGCTCCACCGTTGGTTTCTGGAATCATCGGCAAGTTGCGCTGGGTAATATTGGGGAGAAACTGAATCAGTCGCTCCGCACCAATTTGACGTTCTTCGGAAAGTACCGATATCTGTTCCGCCACATTTTTTAATTCCCGGATATTTCCTGGCCAGACGTAGTTTTCGAGCAATTGCTGGGCACGTTCGTCCAGTTGGATCGGCGTTGTGCGGTACTTGTCAGCAAAATCCACCGCAAATTTGCGAAACAACATATAAATGTCTTCCCGTCTTTCCCGTAAGGGCGGCAATTCAATCGGCACTGTGTTTAGTCGGTAATAAAGGTCTTCCCGAAACTTGCCCGCTTTGATCTTTTCCGTAAGGTCTACATTCGTTGCCGCAATAATACGTACATCTGTATTCAGCACCTTGGATGCACCCACTCTGATGAATTCACCGGTCTCCAGCACCCGCAACAGAAAGGCCTGGGTATCCAATGGCATTTCACCAATCTCATCCAGGAATAGTGTACCACCGTCGTAGGTTTCGAAATAGCCCTTTCGTTCTCCGGTAGCGCCGGTGAACGCTCCTTTTTCGTGACCAAACAGCTCCGAGTTGATAGTCCCTTCAGGAATTGCGCCACAGTTGATCGCGATAAATTTGTTGTGCTTGCGAGCACTATTGTCGTGAATGATTCGCGAAAAAATCTCTTTACCAACGCCACTTTCACCGGTAATCAAAACCGACAAATCCGTATTGGCTACACGAAGGGCTGTGCTCAGCGCCCAGTCGAGGGCACCCGACCGGCCGATGATGCCGTAGCGTTGTTTGATGCTTTGTAAGTTAGTGCTCATGTATACTTATCAGTGGCCCGAAGCTAAGCTTGTCGGGCACAATTATTGGATAGATTCCAATGCCGGTTCTGTGATCAATGCACGCAGCGTGGCACTGGAGGCCTCCGTAACTTTCACGTAGGTGTAATCTCCTGGCTTCAATCCATCCTGCTTGGGAAAAACGACCATCTTGTTCTGAGAATTTCTTGCTTTAAACTCCTGGTCCGACTTTTTGGAATCTCCCTCGATCAATACCTTAAAGGTTTTGCCAATGTCTTTCTGGTTGTGACGATACGACACCTGATTTTGCAGGCGAATCACCTCTGATAAACGACGTTTCTTGACCTCCATCGGTATATCGTCTTCGTATTTTTTTGCAGCCAGTGTGCCGGGACGTTCTGAATAGAAAAACATGTAAGACATGCTGTAATTGGCAAATTCGATCATGCTAAGCGTCTCCTGATGTTCCTCCTCGGTTTCACTGCAAAAGCCAGTGATGATATCGGAAGAAATGGCGCAATCGGGAATGATGCGGTAAATACTACGAATCTTATCCATATACCACTCGCGGTCATAAGTGCGGTTCATCAATTCCAGTACCCGGCTGTTGCCCGACTGGACCGGCAGGTGAATGTAGTTGCAAATATTCTCATAGCGAGCCATAGTATGCAGCACATCATCGGTAATGTCTTTTGGATGGGAAGTCGAAAAGCGCACCCGCAGGTCGGCGTGTACCTGTGCCACCATTTCCAGCAATTTGGCAAAGTTGACCACTTCTTCCGTTTCCGGATTACTCCATTTAAAGGAGTCTACGTTTTGTCCCAGCAAGGTGACTTCACGGTAGCCCCGGTTGTACAACTCGGTAGCTTCAGCTACAATGCTAAACGGATCACGGCTGCGTTCACGCCCCCGGGTAAAGGGGACTACACAAAAGGAGCACATATTGTCGCATCCTCTCATAATGGAAATAAATGCCGTCACTCCATTGCTGTCAAGACGAAGCGGACTGATATCCGCGTAGGTTTCTTCTCTGGATAAAAAGACGTTGATGCCCTTGTCTCCCTCTTCGGCCGTTGATACGAGTTTGGGTAAATCCCGGTAAGCATCAGGACCGATCACCAGATCAACCAGTTTTTCCTGGTCCAGCAATTTGGCTTTCAGTCGCTCCGCCATACACCCCAAAACGCCCACCAGTGTGCCTGGTCTCTGTTCCTTCACCTTATCAAAAATCCGCAGCCTTTTCCGAACGGTTTCTTCGGCCTTCTCCCGAATCGAACAGGTATTGATCAGGATCAAATCCGATTCTTCCATGTTTCGGGTTGGCTGGTAGCCAATTTCCGCAAGGATAGAGGCCACAATTTCACTATCACTAAAGTTCATCTGACACCCGTAGCTCTCAATGTAGAACCGCTTACTTCCATCCGCTGGAGTATCCTGGAAAAATACTTCTCCCTGACGCTCGGTCTCAATCTTCCTGTTCAGGCCCTCCAAAGTGGGATTGTCGTTGTACATTACCTAGGTTTTTATCCGGAATTAAATTTTGAAGCGCAAAGATAGGACTTTTGCAGCACAACTGTGACAAATTGTCAGTTAATTTCACGGGCTTACTTTTCTCGTCGGGTAGAGGTTACTACAAATAGACGGCTGAATTTTTTGTCGCTTCTCACAGCGAAAACAAATGATTATTTACCTTTGCCGCCATGGAGCAGCAAAACTCAAAGATTGGTTTATTCCTTAAAGGAATGGCTATGGGCATCGCCGAGGTAATCCCGGGCGTGTCAGGTGGCACAATTGCATTTATCACCGGTATTTACGAACGACTGATTGATGCGATCAAAAGCATCCTTGGGCCCGATGCGATCAGCGCCTTACGCAAAGACGGTATCAAGTCAGCCTGGCAGGTGGCCGACGGCAATTTCCTGATCTTTCTCGTTGCAGGAATGGCTACCGGGCTGATTTCGGGCGTATTTGGGGTCACCCACCTCCTTGAAACCTATCCACCTTTACTTTGGGCTTTCTTCTTTGGCCTGATCATTGCGTCGTGTATCTACATTGGACGAAAAGTGAAAAGCTGGGGTATAACTGAAATTATCGGCATTATTGCAGGAACGGTACTGGCGTATTGGATTACTGTAGCCAACCCTGGGCAGGGGAGTAGTTCACTGCTCGCAGTATTTATTGCCGGCATGATTGCCATTTCGGCGCTCATCCTTCCGGGGATTTCGGGTAGTTTTATGCTGTTGCTAATGGGGATGTATACCTTTATCATACCTACCGTAAAGACGGCACTTAAAACATTTGACACCCAAAGCCTGACGGTAGTGGCGGTCTTTGCCCTGGGCTGCCTGATCGGCCTGGCGCTGTTTTCCCGGATTCTTTCCTGGACTTTCAAAAACTACCACGATCCCACATTGGCCGTGCTAACCGGCTTTATGATTGGCTCTCTCAACAAGATCTGGCCCTGGCGTAATGTATTGGAATACCGCACTAACAGCAAGGGAGAACAGGTACCCTTCATTGAAAAGAATGTCCTTCCGGCACAGTACGACGGAGAAGCTTTTTTCTTTGGAGCCATTGTTCTGGCTATTGTCGGATTTGTTTTGGTATTTTTGTTGGATCGATTTGGAGAAAAGGCTGATCTTGAAGAAATATGAATGTCGAAAACCTATTTGGACTCATTGGCTATCCATTATCTCATTCCTTTTCAAAGAAGTATTTCAATGAAAAGTTTGTAAGGGAAGGAATGGATTCAACACACTACTACGAATTGTTTCCAATAGAAAAAATGGATGTGTTCCCGCAATTACTGAAAGATAATCCTCAATTGGTTGGTCTTAATGTAACCATTCCGTACAAACAGCAGGTCACATCATTTCTGGACGATATTTCAGAAGAAGCTAGGGCAATGGGGGCTGTCAACACCATTGTGGTGAAAAATGGCCGTACCATCGGTTACAATACCGATGTTTTTGGGTTTGAGGTTTCGCTTTTTAATAAGTTAGAGGAAGCGGAAATTGATCCGTCAGCCGCTCTGATACTGGGTACCGGAGGGGCCGCAAAAGCGGTTGCCTATGTTTTACAAAAGAGAAATATTCCATTTTACTTTGTTTCCAGAAATGCCAGAAAAAGGAATATTTTAGGGTATGGCGATTTGACGCAAAAAATAATTGAGGATCATCCGTTGATTATTAATACAACTCCCTTGGGGATGTATCCAAAAATTGATACTTTGCCCGACATTCCATACCAGTTTTTGGGAGAAAATCATCTATTATTTGATTTGGTGTATAACCCTGAAGAAACGGCCTTTTTGAAAAGAGGCATAGAGCAAAATGCCTCAACTCTCAATGGGTTGGAAATGTTACATTTACAGGCCGAAAAAGCCTGGTCAATATGGACTGGTGCGACTAGTCCGAAATGATTGATACTTGTTTCAGGCTGAAAGACAATTAATATGAACAAATCAAATCAACCTGTCATAAAACACAAATTGGAAAAGTACCAAGATATGGCTAATGCAATAATGAATGGACCTGCCAATCCCCCTGTTGATTTCTCAAACACTGAAGTGGCTTTTGCCAATAAAAGTGATAAGGAACTAAAGAAGGCTGCCTGGCTTTTTGGACTGATGAACAACCATTGGTTGGTAGGTCTTGGGGCCAAAGTGGGGGTTGCGGCCATTAAGTTGCGGTTGCCATTTGTAGAGTCGGTTGTTAAGAGCACTATTTTTGAACAATTTTGCGGAGGTACCACCTTGTTGGATTGTCAAAAGACCATCGATAATTTGTTTGCGCACAATGCCCTGACCATCCTGGACTATGGAGTGGAAGCAAAAGAGACAGAGGATGATTTTAATCAGACCATGAATGAAAACATGCGCGCCATTGAATTTGCCTCCAAGTCTGAAGCCATTCCGATAGTGAGCACTAAGATCACCGGGCTCGGCCGCTTCGGCTTGCTGGAATCTATCCAGCGCGGTGATGAATTTACCCCGGAAACAAGAGTAGAGTATAAAAACATCCTCAAACGTATGGACGCCATTTGCCATTTGGCCGACCAGCGTGGGGTGGGAATCTATTTTGATGCTGAGGAAACCTGGATACAGCAAACCATTGATCATTTGGTGGGCATCATGATGAAACGATATAATAGAGGTAAAGTAGTAGCCTACAATACCTTCCAGATGTACCGTACTGATCGCCTGCAATTCCTGATGAACTCCTTCAATAAAGCCAAAGCCGAAGGCTATATGCTGGGAGCCAAGTTGGTACGGGGAGCCTATATGGAAAAAGAAAGAGATCGCGCCGAAAGAATGGGGTACCCCTCTCCAATTCACCCCAGTAAGCAGGCCACGGATGATGCCTATGATACCGCCTTGCGGTTTTGCATCGACAATTACGAGGAAATAGCTTCCTGCAATGCTTCACACAATGCAGCCAGTAATTTGCTGCAAGCCCAGATCATAGCCGAGAGAAATATTCGCAAAGACCATCCTCATCTCAATTTTTGTCAGCTATACGGCATGAGCGACAATCTCACCTTCAATCTCGCCGATGCCGGATATAACGTTGCCAAGTACGTTCCCTACGGGAAAGTGAAAGAGGTCGTGCCTTATCTCATAAGGCGTGCCGAGGAAAACTCCTCCATGACCGGCGATATGAGCCGGGAGTACCAGCTGGTGCTGACCGAGTTAAAAAGACGCGGTCTATCGTAACTAAAATAATTTAATAAGAAAAAAAGCTATGTTATTCAATAGGCATTATTTATATTTGTAGCGCCTAAATACAATTCTTGCCCGAGTTATAACCTCTGTAAAGGTCCAATCGCAACTTGCCTAAGACAAGCTTGATTCGTACGCAATCTCAGCTTCAAAGCCCATTTTATCCCTGAACGCTGTCCAAAATTTCCCTATTATTCATTTGATCTGGGATGGATTTTCCATGCCCGGAAGGTATGCAAAAACCGGTTGGCATGTTGCGTAAAACAACTTTTGTGATTTTTGGAGTGATGGCTTGTATTCTGGGAGACCGCCTCAAGGCGCAGGTCGCAGACTGTGTGGGAGCCATCGTGATTTGTTCGGACGATACAGTCGAATTTGCCCCGTTAGACAATGGCAATTCTGACTTTGCGAATCCCAACAACGACCCGGGGTGTCTGGAGGATGATGAAAATGGGACCGTGTGGTATTATTTTGAATTCAATCAAAATATGCCGCCAGACAGTGAACTGGAATTCACTCTTGATCCTTTTGGAGGATTTCTGGAGGACTATGATTTTGCAATCTATGGCCCCAATCTGGCTTGTGACAGCCTCGGTTCACCTGTACGTTGCTCCTTTGCTAATGGCTTCTGTGATCTTTGCCCCCTAACGGGCATGGGCATGGGGGCTACCGATGTTTCCGAAGGCTGGGACCAGGAGGATGGTTTCATTGCTCCACTTGTGGTACAACCAGGCGAGGGCTTTTACCTGGTAATCGACTATTTTGCCGGCAATGGCTTTGGGTTTCAGCTTTCCTGGGGCGGGTCGGCTGCTCCTTACCTCAACTGTTTGGCTGATCCGGAATGCAACCAATATGTAGTAGATGCCGGTGCTGATGTCATCCTCTGCGATGGCATCGATACAGTACAGTTGCAGCCTTCTTTTTCTGATCTTGGTGGGCTAACCAATGTGGTTTGGACTGATACCTCCGGCGCTGCTACCTTCCTGAGCAATGATTCAATTGCTGAACCTTTGTTGATCCTCCCGGATACATTTAGTGGCGAAGCAGTTTACCAGATGGCCGCTGATTTTGGCGGATGCATGAAATACGATTACCTCACCATCCGAGTGCAGGAAAGTCCGACTCCGGCAATTACCGGCGATACACAAATTTGCCCGGGAACAACGGCTAATCTTACTGTAGGAAATTACGATGAATATCAATGGTCTATCGATAGTACAACCCAGCAATTGGTGGTTGCTGAAAGTGGACAATATGCCGTTACGGTCACGGATGAATTTGGCTGTAGTGGAGCGGACACTATTGAGGTAACCGTCTTCACAACAATGAATACTCAACTCGAAGGACCAGATGGAATTTGTGCTGGCGACACCCTCAGTATCTCCGTAAATGAGGACTACCAGTCTTACCAATGGTCGACCAGCAGTCAGACTTCGTCCGCTATCGTTACTTCACCAGATACTTACTACCTCACGGTCACCGACGGCAATAATTGCGTTCAAACGGACTCAATAGTTGTTCAGCAATTTGATACGCCTCTCCCCGCCATTACTGGCCAGGATACTATTTGTTTTGGAACCAGTACGCAAATTGATGTCGGCACCACATTTAGTAGTTATCTCTGGTCTAACGGCGATAGCACCAGCAGCCTGGTGGTCACCGATGCCGGTGAATATGTGGTGACCGTGGCAAATGCGGATGGGTGTATGGGCTCCGCCAATTTTAGTTTGGAAGTGGTGGATAATCCGGTAGCCTCCATTACCGGAGATTTATCCTTCTGTGAAGGAGGATCGACTACCCTTATTGGAACAAATCTACCACTTTTGCAATACGAGTGGTCCGGAGGAGAACAGGTAGATCAGATTGATGTAGATGTGCCTGGTAATTATGAACTGATAGTCACTGACGAAAATGGTTGTCAGGATAGTACCGAGGTAGCCGTTGAAATGTTGGCTTTACCCGTTTTTGACCTGCCTGATCAAATTGGTTTGTGTGAAGGTCTGGCTGTCACGGTATACGGTGCTGGCGACACGCTGAGCTATGCCTGGTCGGATGGCACATTTGAGGATTCAGTGGTCGTGACAGCTGAGGGTAATTTCCTGGTAACAGTCACTGCGTCGAATGGCTGCCAATTGATAGAGCCCTTTGAAGTCCTGGAAAACCCGGCTCCGCAGCCAATGATTATCGGTGATGACGGTTTTTGTATTGGAGGAGCTGCCCAACTGGATGCCGGTTCCTGGGTGAGCTATGAATGGTCGAATGGGGAGGAATCCCAGACGATAGACATTGATCAAGCCGGGATAGTGAGCGTCACGGTCACAGATGATTTAGGCTGCATCGGACAAGGAAGTTTTCAAGTGGAATCCTACAATTTGCCAGAACCCGATATTTTGGGAGAACTGGCCTTTTGCCCCGGTGAAGAAACCACCTTATCGAGTGCTTTAGCCTACGAGGAATACCAATGGTCTAACGGCGATGATACTCCCGAAGTGACTATCGATGAAGCAACGACAATTACCTTGACAGTTACGGACAATAATGGCTGTATAGGATCTACTTCTATCAGCACAAGCATATACGCTGTGGACCCTCCTGCCTTGCCTGGAGACACCATTTTTTGTGCAGGAGACATGGTCCAATTGGATGCGGGAATCGGTTATCAGTCATACCTCTGGTCAGATAACTCTGATTCCCGCTTTTTTAGCTCCGACGTCCCGGGTGATTACAACTTGATTGTAATCGACCAGAATGGATGTGCGGATACTTCCTATTTCTCGCTGGAAGAGGTGGCTTTGCCTATTCCTGCGATTACTCCCGATGTATCCATTTGTCCCGGTGATCAGACCGAAATCGCTGTACTTGACAGTTATCCCTCATATCAATGGTCAACCGGCGGTTTGGATTCCGTGGAAGTGATCAGTATGCCCGGTACCTACACGGTTACTGTAGAGGACGCCAATCAGTGTCAGGGAACAGCCAGTATGAATCTGAGCCATTTTATGCCCCCACAACCTTCCATCATTGGTCCTGATGACTTTTGTGAAGGAAGTCAGGCTGAGCTACAGGCTGACGCTGTTTATGATCAATATATCTGGTCAACAAACTCGGAAGATCCAAATATTACAGTGGCAGAACCAGCAACATACAGCCTGACGGTCACCGATGTTAATGGGTGTCAGGGAGAAGCGCAGCTGACGGTCGCCGAATTGCCACCACCAATTGTCGAAATCGAAGGACTTGAGTACTTTTGTGAGGAAGGATCAACAACCCTAACGGTTGCCTCTGGATTTTCCGCTTATCAATGGTCAGATGGGGCCTTATCCAATACGATCGAGATCGATACTCCCCAACTGGTTTCAGTTACGGTCACTGACGATAATGGCTGTACCGGGACAGATACCCAGGAAGTTATGGAAATTGCCCTGCCAGAAGCCGATGCAGGCGGCACCTTCACCATAAACTGTGAAAATAATGAAGTAGAAATCGGAGTTCTTGTCGACGGTCCTTACAGCTACCAATGGCTTGGACCAGGTATCACTTCTGACAATGATGAGGATCCAACTCCAGTGGTCACCCTGGGTGGGGAATACCTTTTAGTAATGAAGGACACGATTTACGGATGTGAATCGGCCGTGGCAATGGCCGTGGTGGAGGATATACGTTACGAACCGGAAGTTTCCCTCAACCTGCTCGCCGAATTGGATTGCAACAACGAAACAACCGAAATTGATGGTACTGGCTCCACTGCTGGAGCCGACATCAACTATCAGTGGTACAATGGGTTTGGTGAGGTACTTCTGGGAGAGAACAATCTTAACTTGCAAGTAGACGAAGGGGGAAGTTACAGTTTGCAGGTGCTTGATATCGTTACTGGTTGCGTTGCAATTGATACAATTGTGGTGCCTGCGAATTTCGACTATTTGGATGCAACCGCCGGTGCTGATACAGAATTGAATTGCTACGAAAGTGTGGTCAGCTTGTCGGGTACAGTTAATGCTCCTCAAAATGAGTATGAAATTGAATGGCAAAGTCTGGGGGGCAATATTGTCACCGGAGTGAATAGTCTGACCCCTGTGATTGATCAGGCGGGTACCTATATATTGAATATTACCAATATTGTCAGTGGATGTGTCAGTCAGGATACGGTAATTGTAGCCGATCAAACCATTCCTCCGGTAGCTGTTGCCTCGGCTACCAATGATCTAGATTGTGTTCTCCGGGCGGCGAGTTTATCCTCCATTGGATCAAGTACCGGCCCTGACATCAATTACCAGTGGGAAGATGAATCGGGTTCTGTCCTTTCGGGAACTAGTCCTGACATAGAGATGGCGGGATCTTATTGGCTTATTGTTGCCAATCAACAAACCGGCTGTGCGGATACTGCTTTGGTACAGGTCATGGATGTTTCCAATCCACCACTGGACCTGGAGTTGGATATTGTCCAGCCAAAATGTTTTGATGACGCCACTGGTGAACTCACGGTTACCAATGTAGAAGGAGGCACCGGGCCTTATTTGTATCGGTTAATGAATCAGGAATTTTTCCGCCCCGTGAATGTCTTCACTCAGCTATCCGCTGGGGATTATGAGGTGATCGTTCAGGATGCCGAAGGATGTGAATTTAGTGAGAACTTCCAGGTCAATCAGAGTAGCCAGGTATTGGTGGATCTCGGTCCTGATCAATATGTGAAACTAGGTGAAAATGTCGATTTACAAGCTATCACAAATGTGTCGCCAGGCTCAATTCAGCAACTGCTTTGGAATAATTCTGCTGGAGATAGTTGCAACGTTTGTGGCCCTAACTGGACTTTCCTCCCCGAAGAAAGTATGAGTGTGGTGGCTGAAATTACAGACGAGAATGGCTGTACAGCCCTGGATGAACTGCTAATTTTTGTAGACAAGGATCGAAACGTTTATATTCCAAATGTCATTTCTCCCAATGGAGATGGTGTAAATGATCGCTTTATCGTATTTGCCGACAAAAACGTTCGGGAAATCAAAACGATGAAGATATTTGACCGTTGGGGGGAGGAAGTTTTTGAGCAATATGACTTTTTGCCCAATAATCCTGCCTTGGGTTGGGATGGTAAATATCGGGGCCGCAAGAGCAATGGCAATGTTTTCGTTTATTTCGTGGTCATTGAATTTGTCGATGGCCAGAAGGTTCAGTTTTCCGGCGACATCACCATTGTGTATTAAGTGATAAAGATCTTATCTAATATATTTCAGCTTTCCGCTAATAAATCAGGGGGCAACGTGAATACCACACTGCCCCCTGTTCTATTCCACAAAAGTGGAAAATATTTTAGCGGATTACAGCAATTTTAAGAGTAGCGATTCCCTGCTCCGTTCTGGCACGCAGGAAGTAATTGCCATTTGGCAGTTCGCTTACATTGACGCGGTAATCTTGCTTTTGCACATTCGTCAGTTTATCGGACATCAACACCTTGCCATTGATATCTACCAACTTCAAATCCATGGTAGCTGCTTGCTGCTCCAGGTTGATCTGTACAGTTGCTTGCTCACTGGTAGGATTGGGGAATACCTTCAGGCTACCGGCGGGAAGCAGTGTTTCTAACGTATTGGTACTTGCTACAATACCCATTGAGATTGCAGGCACAATGTCAAAACCAAAGTTAAACAGGTTGAACTCACCGGTGTTTCCGATATCCAGGGCCCCTGCAAAACGAGGCATTTCAAGTGAATCCGTGTAGAAGTTCATCGCTGCATAATCGTACTCTTCAGACGCCAGCGTGAATGAGGTTCCTTCCTCACCATTGTACTGTACAGCTACAATGTAATAAGATCCACCTTCTAATGGGTAGGTGCCAGCATCAAGGTCGATCGGAATAGTGATTTCTTGACCTCCATCATCGGCACCAAAGACGTAGCTGTTAAAGGCAACAGGTGCTTCACCTTCCATTTCCACTACGTTGGCAAAAAAGTCTTCGTTGACATCGCCTTCCCACTTGTACAAATATGTCGTTACTGCTCTGCCTTCCAGGCTTTCACCTTGTTCTGCCGTGGAACCAAAAGTAATACTCTGAGCCAGGATATTATCGCCGTTGGGTACGTAGAAAACGTTTCCATACGTATAGTTGTCGTCATCAAGTGGTGAGATGGCATTGGTCACTGTTTGGTGCTTGGCAAAAAGACCATCAGAAATGGCGAAGGTGTAAGACTTGGTGTTGTTGTCTGGATTGCCATCCGCTTCAGTAGTGATAATTTCGTAGGTTACCGTGTACACATCGATCTGAGCTGGCGGTGTAAACTGGTTTTCGAAGAAGCGATTCTGGTCAGTAGAATCCGACTGGATCATACCATAGGTAAGCTCATCGGTAAATACCTCAGAACCTTGGCTATCCGTTACGGTTACACGAAGCGTAGAGCTTTCTTGGTCTTCACGACCCAGGTTGGTAACATCGGCGATAAACCCAATGGGTTCAATTTGTGACATTGGTGTTACAGCGTTGGGCGCTACAGCAAAAAATGGGTCAACCTGCAGGTCAACAGCCGGACGCGGGTCAATGTCATACAGCGCGATGTCATCCAGATTCCAGTTGTACTCAAAGCTACCTACCCAGCTCCACTGAATCAAAACGTTTGACTGATTCGCGGCTACTGATGAAATGTCGATGCTGATGTTTTCAGGATTCTGAGACCAGCGTTCGCCAGTGGTCAATCCCGGAAAAACGGTGAAAGTTTCCCAGTTGTCACCACCATCGTTGCTTACCTTGAGTACGGCATTTTCCTCAGCTCCAAAGGTGAACACACCGATATGTGTTTCAAAAGTGATCCATACTTCCCCATAAGTAGAACAGTCGATAGATGTAGTGGTCAACTGACTTTCATGGGTAATGTTACCAGCAGCATCACTATTAACTGTGACGAAACCATTGCTGGCAGTAGAGGCTGCAAATGGCACCTGATTGTTGATTTGGTCATCCCAAATAAGGGGACAGCCAGGACCGTTTGGATTTTCCGGATTGGCACACCAGGTCCAGACGGCGTCATTGCCCGAAATATCCTCATTGGTCCAGTCAATCGGCAGTCCTTCGGCGAAATTTTCAGTCCAGAAAGGAGTTTGGCCAAAGGCCGAAACGGAAAAACACAGAAGGACAAAAAGTGTAATGTTTTTAAATGTCATAATTTGAATTGATTGGTTTTAAAATGTGTGCATCTGGTTCATAATGGGGGCACAAATGTAATGCAAAAAATTCTATATCTTTCAGGTTAAAGAAGGGGGATTTTCAGCCAGCAATGGCTTCTGGTCCACCTTTTGGCATATTACGGTAACTTATAAACAGAGAGAGTTTGAAAATAGGTGTTGTTGGTGAAAATGTGGTTGGTGATGAATGTAGCAAAGCAAATTTAGGACATTCTTTTCCTATGTGCGATTAAAAGAAAAATGAAGTCGGTTCCCTTGCAAAAATTAGTGTTTTGAAGTTGCAGATATCGCATCTAGGCGAAGTAGTGCTTCATATTCGGTCATCAGTTGTTCTTTGTCAACGGGTACAACACCCACTTTTTCACAAACCTGTCCACCGGCCAGATTGGCCAATTGCGCAATCTCATAGAGACTGGCTTGAGAGGTGGCCAACCCCAAGGCCAATACACTAATCACCGTATCGCCGGCCCCACAAACATCGGCAATTGAGCGGGCTTGCGTGGGGAAGATTTTGCTATTTTCTCCTTCCATAACAAATAGCCCCTTTTCGGAAAGCGTAATGACGGTAGCTTGATTATTCAGCTTCTTATTGATAAAATCAGCGGCTTTTTGCAGGTCTGGCAGACTGGTAGAGATCGAAAAGGGCAGTTGACTACGAATTTCCTTAAGGTTAGGTTTGAATAAGGTGACCCCTTTGTATGCCCAAAAGTTATGAAATTTTGGATCAACGGCAGTCGGGATTTGGCGCTTAATGGCTTCAGAAATGACGCTCTGAATAACTGTTTCCGAGAGCACCCCTTTGTTGTAATCCTGGAATAGAATCAGATCAACTTTTTCGGTTTCCAGTATCTGTTTGATCTGTGTCAGAAATTGTGCAGCTTCTCCGGCAGAGAGGTCTTTGGTGTCTTCCCGATCAACCCGCAACAGGTGTTGATTATTGGCAATAACCCGGGTTTTGACGGTGGTCATCCGCTCTTCAGAGGTCAGAATGCCTTTGGCCGTAAGGCCCAAATCCGGTAGAAGGTCAAGAAAAATATTGGTATTTTCGTCCTGTCCGATTACACTGCATAAAATGATCTCAGCACCAAGGGCTCTGAGGTTGAGTGCCACATTGGCCGCACCTCCGAGCCGGTTCTGGCTTTCCTGAAATTCAACCACCGGCACCGGGGCTTCAGGAGATATTCTGCTCACTCGTCCAGTGAGGTAACGGTCAATCATGACATCTCCAATGACCAGAATTTTTTGTTTGCCAAAATGTTGGAATAGATCCAAAACGCTACTCATGATGCAAGGATTTTGCTACTTAGGTATTGCACAATTTGCTTCGTACTTCCCTGATTTTCTTGTAAAAACTGGCGAATGACAGCCGTTGCTGCCTGGTAGTTTTCCGGAAGCTGTAAGGCCTGAAAAACCTCCCGGAATGCTGCTGCATTATCGATCGAAAATGCGCCCCCACGACTAGTCATCTCCCTGGCTTCGATAAATTTTTCAAATTTTGGACCAAAGATCACCGGTACTTCAAAAGCCATAGGCTCCAGAGTATTGTGAATGCCTACACCAAATCCTCCTCCAATATAGGCAATGGTTCCATATTGATAGAGGGCTGAGAGCATACCGATATTATCGATGATGAGTACACGGCTATCACCTATTGTTTCCGGGTTAAGCTGGCTATAGCGTTGGTGCGATACCGTTAGCTTTTGCGCTATCTGCGCAATGCGAGAGGGCCTGATATCATGAGGCGCAATGATGGCCTTCCAATCCGTAGCTAGTTCTTCATTGATAAATGGCAATAGAATATCTTCATCACCACCCCAGGTGCTTCCGCAAATCAGTATTTTTTTATGCGCGCAGAAGTCGGAAATATTTGGATAGTTTTTGACATTTTGTGCAATATCTATGACTCGATCAATTCGGGTGTCTCCGGCAATCGTGTACTGCTCGATTCCTGTCTTTTCCAACAATCTTGCTGATGCTTCATCCTGAATAAACAATTGATCAAAGGCTTTAAGTTCTTGTAAAAACAGATTGCCGTAAGGCTTAAAGAATAGTTGCTCCTTGCGGAAAACGGCCGAGATCAACACGACTGGAATATCGTTCTGGCGCAAAGCCCGCAGGTGATTGATCCAAAATTCATATTTGACAAAAATGGCGAGATCAGGGTTGAGTTGTTGCACAAACCGGCTGGCCTTGCCAGGCTGGTCCATTGGGAGGTAGCACACCAGATCTGCCAGGGCATAATCTTTGCGCAATTCATAACCGGAAGGTGAGAAGAAGGTCAGCGCAATTTGGTGATGCGGAAATTGCTCCTTGATCTTTTCAATCACGGGGCGGCCCTGCTCAAATTCTCCAAGGGAGGCGCAGTGCAACCATATCACAGGATGCCCTGTGCGCGTGCTGGAAAAGGTTTCCAATTGTTGAAAAAGGTGCTGACGGCCCTTAACAAACAAAGCGGCTTTCTTATTGAATAATGCGGCCAGCCGAATTGCTGCTGCATAGCCAGCGATTGCCAGGTTGTAAATAAATTTCATCAATAGTAAATCTCGTCGGCGGATTGGCCGAAATAAAATGGCAGTACCCACCCGGCACGAATTCCAAAAAATAAATCGAGCCGTTTGGCATCATCTCGTGCTTGTGTGTCAAAATTAAAATCACGACGATTTTGGGTAAAACCCTGGGTCATTTCAATACCAATATAGAAATTGAGTCGTTTGTTTTCACTGAGGCGCTGGTAGCCGATAAATTCGTTAAATGCCAGTCCATTGGTCAGCCGATCGTAGCCCTTTTTATAGTCGCCGAGTAATTGCGGTACTGAACGATTGGGATCATCCTGAATGCGGATTTTGTGTTGCAATAGCCCGGCGCCCAGTGTAATGCGCAAACCGGAGCGTTTGCGCGTCTCCGAAAAGGGAATGATTTTACCAACCAATGCTCCGGTGTAAATGCCTCTTTCCCGGAGCTGAATGTCTGCATAGTTGCGGTCATTTCCAATGATAAACCCCTCGGGTGTGCGCAGCGTCGATAGGACATCCTGCTTGACATTAGAACCAAAAATGAAATAGCCTTCAAAACCAAAGATCCAGTTGGTTTCATCCGTAATATATTCCAGGCCCAGCCCCAGATTGGAGTTGTTGCCAAAGCGTGGTTTGATGTCACCACCCGGCATTTGCAGGCCATAACTTAGGTTGACCAGAATGCCATTGCCTTTATTGATCACATAGTCCTGCCCACTGGCAAAGGGGAGCCCGAGGAGCAGCATAAAGAAGAGCGAAATAAAAAATGATTTCATAGCTTGTTAAAATTCGATGAAGGGGTAAAGGTACGGA
The DNA here is from genome assembly GCA_965229635.1 of Saprospiraceae bacterium. Taxonomy (GTDB): domain Bacteria; phylum Bacteroidota; class Bacteroidia; order Chitinophagales; family Saprospiraceae; genus BQJU01. Next base: position 4,834,941 of record OZ245894.1, on the reverse strand, counting down.
TTGCCCCTGATTTGAAAAAGATAACCTTTCATCTGCTGGCAAAGTTTACTGTTAAACTTCCCTTTACGCTGTAAATTTCTGCTATTTTTGTGCCGCAAAATTATACCTGACCTAAAGAATTAAATCAATATGGCTGAGAATAAAACCATTCTGGTTACCGGTGGTGCTGGATTTATCGGTTCGCATCTGGTGCGTTTGTTGGTAAACAAATACCCTGATTACCGAATTGTCAATCTCGATAATCTGACCTATGCCGGCAATCTCGAAAATCTTAAGGATATTGAAGGTGCACCGCACTATAGCTTTATTAGGGGAGACATTACTGATACGACTTTCCTGAACACTCTTTTTTCTGATATTGAATTTGACGGAATCATTCACCTTGCTGCGGAGTCGCATGTGGACCGCTCAATTTCTGACCCGATGGGTTTCATCTTTACCAATATTGTGGGAACGGTCAACTTGCTGAATGCTGCCCGTCAACAATGGGAAGGCAAGCAAGGCAAGCGTTTTTACCATGTTTCTACCGATGAGGTCTACGGCTCATTGGGTGAAACGGGATATTTTGTAGAAACGACCGCCTATGATCCTCGATCACCTTACTCGGCTTCCAAGGCCAGCTCCGACCACCTGGTGCGCGCCTATCATCACACCTACGGATTGCCTATTGTGGTGTCTAATTGCAGCAACAACTATGGCCCCTACCAATTCCCGGAAAAGCTGCTCCCCCTGATGATCAATAATATTCGTCATAATAAGCCGCTTCCTGTTTATGGGGATGGCAAATACACCCGCGACTGGCTTTGGGTAGGGGATCATGTTGAAGCGATTGACTTGATTTTCCACCAGGGCAAGAATGGGGAAACCTATAATATCGGTGGCAATAATGAGTGGAAAAACATCGACCTTGTAGAACAGCTTTGTGATCTGATGGATGACCTTTTAGGTCGTGAGAAAGGTGAATCACGGAAGCTGATTACTTTTGTTAAGGATCGACCCGGACATGATAAGCGCTACGCCATTGATGCGACGAAGATCAAGCAAGATTTGGGATGGACGCCCAAAATCCAGGCATTGGAAGGCCTTCGTCTCACTGCTGAATGGTACCTGGAAAACACCGAATGGCTGGACCATATTACCAGTGGAACTTATCAGGAATACTACGAAAAACAATACCAATAATTCAGGGTTACAGTTCCATTGCATAATAACTTTCGCAAGAGGAGTGGCCGGTACAACCCAAGGGCTGTTGCAATTTTTTGAATCCCGCTTTCTCGTAGAGCCGGACAGCCTGCCACATCCGCTCGATCGTTTCAAGGTAGACGGTGCGGTATCCCATTTCCCGGGCTTTCTCCAGGCACAGGTGCATTAATTTTTTACCCATGCCGGCACCTCTCAACTCAGGATAGAAATACATTTTTTTCAGCTCGCAGGTATCCGGAGAGCCATCAGTCAATGGGCCAATTCCTCCGCAGCCAAGAATGGAATGACCGTCCTCAATAACGTAAAACATAGCGTTATCTCCCTGATAAGTACCGTACATGTCATCTACTTCGGGATCGTTGATCGAATACCCTTCACCCACTGCTCCAAATTCTGTCATTACCTGGCGAATCAACTGAGCCACCATCGCATTGTCTGCTTTCTGAATAGGCCGAATTTGGTAGTGATTTTGTCGCCTTCGCCGGGCTAGTGCTTTGGCGTAAAGCCGCATACCCTCTTGTACCTTTTCCTGCTCTTCGGGAGACAGCAATTCCAAGGCCTCCTGCACCTGATGATTGGCCCATTCATTGCTTTTTGTAATGGTGTCTATTCCCGCCGATGTCAGGCAATAGTGTTTCTGACGCTGATCGTGTGCCGGAACGGCTGTATCGATCAACCCCTTCTTAGCCAGGCTGGCACTGAGTCGACTGGTCGTTGACTTGTCAAGAACGAGTGTTTCGGAAATCTGGTGTAGATTTTGTCCCGGTGCTTGCTGCAATTCAAATAAAAAGTGACACTGCGAAAGAGAGACGCCAAAACCCTGTTGAGTGCCACGAAGCACCTTTAGTTCCCGAACAATAGTGCGGGTATAGCGACGGATGTTTTCGATGAGATCTTGCATTGGACCTGGATTAAGAAATAATTGAAAATCTTTGTCATGAGAACTCCTGAGAATAATATAATTGCAATATACAACTAAATTGTTGTTACTTGCAATTAATTCCATTCTACAGTATTTCGGGTTTTTCTTATCTTTATCCATTACCAAGCAAACCAAAAACTGATCCATTAAATGATTGATGTACGTAAACTACTGATTTGCATTTTTTTATTATCTGCTTTTGCCTGCCAACAGGACAAGAAAGAGAAACAGCCCAGCCGTCCGGCAATTGATCCTTCAAAAATCAAAATTGATGTAGAGGCGGGAGCGATTCACACGCCCGATGGTGTACTAATCATGTACAAGAAAGCCGGAACGGGTGATCAGACCATTGTGGTGCCCAATCTCACCTATATCAATGACGGCTTGCGGAGTTTGGAAGACAATTATACCTTGATTTATTATGATGCCAGAAATCGTGGGAGATCTCAAACGGTGATGAACGGCATTCAACTGAAGGGGGGAATCAACAATGATGTGAAAGATTTGGAGACCATTCGCCAACATTTCAGGCTCAATCAGCTCAATTTGATTGGGCATGGATATTACGGACTGGTCGCGGCCTTGTATGGACTGGAGCATCCGGATAAGCTGGGCAAGGTGGTCATGCTAAACCCATATCCAGCGCCAGTTGATCAGGACGCGGGACAGCCCTTTGATTCAGAAAATACCCAAGCAGTACAAAAAAGTCTAACTGCTCTGGCGACCGCGAAAGCGGATATGAAGGACCTCGAGTACTGCGAGCGGTGGTGGGGAATTCTGAAGGCCCAGTACGTAGGAGATGAGTTTAAAGCACGTGGAGTGGATGCCCAAATATGTAAATACCCCAACGAAATGCCTGATCGCCAGCTGGCTTACCTGGAAAAATACATTGAACCCTCTCTGGAACAGCTTGACTATTCCAGGCAAGACTTCGCAAAGATTGAATCGCCGGTTTTGGTGATCTGGGGACAAAAAGATCGGCTGTATGGAAAGAATACCGGTAAGATATGGCAATCTATTCTATCCGAAGCATCACTCACCAATTTGGCGGAAGCCGGTAATATGAGTTGGATCGAAGCACCGGGTGAGGTTGCGGCGGCAATCAAGACATTTTATGAATAATCAAAACCCTATTCTTTTATTAAAAGTAACCTCTTATGGAAAACTCCAATTTGATTGATGACCAAATGAATCAGGAACTTCAGTTGACTGAAGAGAACAAAAATGATCTAAAAGCTACTGCCAAATGGGCCAGATTCCTGGCAATTGTCGGCTTTGTAATGATGGGCCTTGTGTTGGTTAGCATCTTTGCCATGAGTTCCTTTATGGCTTTAATGTTACAGGAAACTACGGGTGGTATAGTTGGCACGGGAGCCATCCTTGTTTTTTACCTCGTGATTTTGGCTATCTTTATCTTCCCTTTATTGTATCTGTATCGCTTTGCCAATCAGGCAATCTTGGCCATTGACACCGGAAATCAGACTTCGCTCACGTCGTCATTGTCCAACCTTAAATCAATGTTTAAGTTTTGGGGAATATACACTATTGTTATTCTCGGTTTCTACGCGCTTGCGTTGGTTGGTTCTTTACTTTTCGCTGGCTTTGCTAGTTTAGGCTAAGCACCAATAAGCATTGTAAGATCATGGCTCCATCCACCAATCCAGAGAAATAGTAGTCGTGCTGATATTTGTTGGAAAAGTGGACTAATATATAGGTAATGATGGCAGAAAAGCTCAGCGCCAGAGTGGTTGCGCTTGAATAGGCATCGATTCGAAAATTGAGGTAAACCATAACCAACATTAGTACCAGTACCACCGCAGCCATAATTTTACTTGCCTTTATGCCAAAACGGGAGGGTATTGTCTGTACCCGACTACGCTGATCGAGCTGCATATCGCGGATATCGAATGGAATTGCTATGGCAAAAATGAAGAACATTCTTTCCACAAACATCAGATAAAAAGCAATGCTCCAGGTCATCTTGGTCTCTATGGCAGGCAGCAGTACAGTGACCCACGACCAGGCAATGGCGATCATGAAGATTTTTAGAAAGGAGATATCGCGGCCTCGTTTTCCAGAGGGAAAAATGGGTAGCACATAGGCCAGGGATAGTCCGGCCACGGGCAACAGTGTCCACAGCAATCGTTGATTTAGTTGTATCAAAAAGAAAAGTCCGCCTATCAAGCCAAGTAAAGCGTACAAAGCGATATGAGATTTGAATTTTTGAACAATGAAAAACCGCGCTTGCCCGGCAGTGAAGTTCATCTTTTTGAGTCCAACGAGGCGGTGAAGGGCATATAAAAACAGGGTGCCAAAAAAGATAACGCCATACAAGGGCGTCCAAATCATTTGATGAGTGAGCAACCATCTGGTTTGTATGCTCAGGGCAATAGCAGCCAGAGCAATCCAGAGGTTGCTGTAAAAAATAAAATTTATCAGGTCATGAACCAAACGCATCAAACATTAAACGGCACTTTGGTCAAAGTATTTAAAGTTATGACCATTTTCGATCTTGAGCAAAGTTTGATAAATTAATCGGATTACATTTTCTACGTCGTCCTTGTGAGCCATCTCAACGGTGGTGTGCATATACTTGAGTGGTAGAGAAATCAAGGCCGAAGGAACACCACCATTTGAATAGGCAAAAGCATCCGTGTCGGTGCCGGTGCGACGAGAAGAGACCTCGCGTTGAATCGGAATTTCATTGGCTTCTGCCGTCTCAATGATCAGATCTAGTAATTTAGCATGTACGGCTGGAGCATAGGTCAATGATGGACCTTTACCGCACTTTACATCACCGTGCTTTTTGGGTTTGATTAAGGGTGTGTGGGTATCGTGGGTTACGTCGGTAACCAGAGCAACATTTGGACGAATCGTTTGGGTGATCATTTCTGCGCCACGTAATCCCACTTCTTCCTGAACCGAATTGACCAGATAAAGAGAGTAGGGGAGCTCCACTTTATTTTCTTTGAGCATTCTGGCCACTTCTGCAATGCAAAAGCCACCCATGCGGTTGTCCAGGGCACGTCCAACGTAATACTTGTCATTAAGCACCAGCATCTCATCTTCATAAGTGATCACACAGCCCACATGGATGCCCATTTTTAGTACCTCTTCTTTATCCTTGGCGCCCACATCAATAAAGATGTTATCGATTTTGGGTGTCAGGTTCGCATTTTCGCCGTGACGCGTATGGATGGCCGGCCAGCCGAAAATTCCCTTTACAATACCGCTCTTGGTATGAATATTCACTCGCTTGGAAGGAGCGATCAGGTGATCGGAACCACCGTTGCGGGTTACATTGATATAACCGTCTTCGTTGATATAATGAACAAACCAGGAAATTTCATCAGCGTGTCCTTCAATAACCACTTTATATTCTTTTCCCGGATTAATCACCGCGTAGGTGGTGCCATAATTGTCAATATCCCATTCGTCGATATAAGGTTTGAGGTACTTTAGCCAGAGTTTCTGACCAGAAGATTCATGGCCAACGGGAGAGGGGTTGTTCAGATAGTTTTTGAGAAATTTTTCGGAGGATGGTGTGATTATTGACATTTTGAATTTAGTTTTCTTTAAATATGGATGAGGGGAATCCTTTTCAATTTTATCGGTAAAAAGAACGTCGCTTTCTAATGATTACTTCAATGGAACCGCTATTTATTGACCAGTCAATCAAACTGCTGGCTCCATGCCTTTGGGTCGTTCTGCCATTCCTGCAATTTTCCCATTTCATCCAGTGAAATGTAGGTACTCTGAATAGCTTCTTCCAACAAAATACTGTATTCGCTTAAGGTTAGATATGGGCAGTTGGCTTTCTCAAATGCGGCCTTAGCCTGCGGAAAGCCATAGCTGAAGATGGCCACCACTCCGCTAACTTCTGCGCCATTTTCACGCAGCACTTCTACTGCACCCAAAACACTGCCACCGGTAGAGATCAGGTCTTCAACAACCAGGGTTTTAGCACCGGGTTTAAGATCTCCTTCGATCTGATTTTGCCGGCCGTGGCCTTTGGGCTTTGAACGTACGTAGACCATTGGTAAGTCCATTTTGGCGGCAATCAATGCCCCATGGGCAATGCCTGCTGTAGCCACCCCTGCGATGGTGTCGAATGCCGGAAAGGTTTTGCTTTTTTCTACAAACGCATCGATAATATATGTCCGTACTTCGGGGTGAGACAACACAATGCGATTGTCACAGTAGATTGGTGAACGCAATCCCGAGGCCCACGTGAAGGGGTTTTGCGGACTCAATTTAATTGCATTTATTTGTAAGAGTTTCCTTGCAACTTCTTTTGCAATGACCATTTTTAGATACTTAAACGATTCCAGATAATACAAACGCCTGCAAATGTACAAAATCTACATAAATGAGACTCCTTTGACGCTTAGGGAGGCAAAAGATTTGTCAGATTTACCAAAATCAGACGAAGAAAACTTTGTTGCGCGCTACCCTGGGAAGTCCAAAATGTTGTTGAGCTACGCCGATATGCTGGAAAAGTCTTCGCGATTTAAAAGCGTCACGCTCTATAGTGAAGATTATGAAAAACTGGTGCGAGACTTTGAGTCTAATTACAAGATTCTGGAGGCGGCTGGCGGGTTGGTCTTTCAACCGAATGGCGAAGCACTGTTTATCTTTAGGCGAGGATTCTGGGATTTACCGAAAGGCAAAATTGACAAAGGGGAGGGCCGGGAAGATGCGGCAGTTCGCGAAGTACAGGAAGAAACAGGTTTGAATCAGGTTGATCTGGGCGAATACCTGGGCAACACTTACCACACATATCGCTTGACGAGCGGAAAGCGCGTCTTAAAAAGGACTTTCTGGTACCGTATGAGCACTCCTGAAACCGATTTGGTGCCTCAAACCGAGGAGGATATTGAAAAGGCCATCTGGATGCCCGTGAAGGCTGCGCTGGATTTGCAGGAACCGATTTATCAAAATATTCTTGAAGTTTTATCGTGGTCAGCTAAATAAAATTGGGTTGGCCGTTCATTGTTGATAGAATGCTCATTTCGTAAAATGCCGGATCATCCCAATTAATGTCGGATGTAAGTCGGAAGCCCGCCATTTTTTTTGAAAAAATTTTTGCTCCTAAAAGGAAATTTTATTTTCGCGTCGTACTTTTACTCGTCGATTTATTTGGTTATTGTACTTTTTACAATAATTAATTAGGAAGGCGAAAAAAATGAGCAATAGGTTTGTGGTTGATTGAAAAGAAAGCGTTTTTTTAATAGAACCTATTTGCTATATTTGCATTGTGATCCCGTAACATACTCAAAATCAAAATGTCATGCAACGAAAAGTATTCATTGCGTTGTTACTATGCCTCGGTGCCTTACAAATGGGATTCTCCCAGTTACCATCTTCCGACAGTGCAGACAACCTGCTTACTTCCACCGACAATGCTGTAGAGATTAGCGAAAACTGGTCGTTTTACGCCGACGAGGAAAACCAACTCTACTACATTGACTTCCAGAATCTTAAGATTAACCTTAGCAATATCGTCATCAAGAATGAGGATGGCAAGGTGTTGTTGAAAGACGATGTTTTTGACCTTCCGGTCAATACCATCTACGAACTGGATTTCAGTCAATATGGTGCCGGTACTTACGAGGTAGAGCTGCACTCCTTCACCGAAGTCGTTCGAAAGAGCATTAAAGTAAAATAAGCTAGGACCAGAAAGAAGGGAGGAGCTAGCTCCCTTTGGCGGCTTTTTCTACTTCTCTGATCTTACTCAGAATCTCCGACACCGGATAGTTGAGTTCAGACAATACGTGGAGTTTTCCAGTCTTTTCTTCAATAAACAGCAATTTTACTTCTTTGGTGGATTGTCGGGGATTAATGACTGATCTTTCCACCTCCTTTTTAATGGCCACATTCTTTAAGTTAGAAAACGCTACTGTCCCGGAAGGCAGCTCTATGCGATCTGCGAAGAGGCTGACCGGACCAGTTTTTTTCATGCTCCAGCTGCTAAAAAATGCGGTTGATGCCGCAATCAGGAAGGCAAAGAAGGTCAGCATGGAAAGTAGCGCATTGCGATTATAAGCTTCCCGATCTACTTTTCTCCTGATGAGGAAAATCAATCCCGCTAATGTTCCCACTGCAATAAAAAGAGCTGTCCAGAAGGTAATTTGGTCCGAAGACACAGTTGCTGTAAAGGTGTGAAGGGGGCCGTCCATGTTTTTGGGTGCAAAATAAACAAATATCCATGTTTGTGATAAATGATTTTCCTATTTTGGGCAGATAAGCAGCCAATATGTCAAGTGAAGGGATACAGTACTGGTTATTTCAATCCAACCCATCTGTTTTTCAGTTGCGTGAAGCATTAAAAGCCGATGCCCTGCAAACCCATGCCGTTAAAGCTCACCGCAAACAGATCAAACCAGAAGATAAAGTCATTCTTTGGCAAACTGGTAAACAGGCCGGATGTTATGCATTGGCTACTGTCCTGACCAAACCGGCAAAAATGGCGGTGCCGGAAGCAGAAAAAGCCTTTTTTCTGGAACCTCCGGAACCTGGCCTCAGGGTGAAGCTGCAAATTGATTTTAACCTGTGGAACCGACCATTGACCAAAGAATTACTACCGCCTTATGGAGCCATGAAGCGGTTTTATGCCGGACTGCCCGGCACCAATTACAAAGCCAACCAACGACAGTACGAAACAATGAAACACCTGGTTGGGGAGATGGATGCAGTACAAGAGCCCTTGCCGGAATATGAGCTAAAAACCTGGCTTAACCCTCCACTGAATCAGATACTATACGGCCCCCCGGGCACTGGAAAGACCTACCAAACGGTGAACTACGCTTTGTCGATCATTGAAAATCGAAGTCTGGAAGAATTGGCCCTGGAAAATCGACTGGAGTTGCGCCGCCGGTATCAGGAATACCTCGCCAATGGGCAAATCAATTTTGTGACCTTTCACCAATCCTTTACCTACGAAGATTTTGTAGAAGGCATCAAGCCCATTACTACTTCCGATGGGTTACAATACGTGATAGAAAATGGGGTCTTCAAAATCATGTGTGAGGAAGCCAGAAATTGCCTGATGGAAGCTATCCTACAGGAACAGCCTCAATTTCAGGTGAAAATTAAGTTTGGACGATTATACGCTGCTTTCCTGGATCATATCCGCAAAGACGATTTTCAATATTTTGTCACACCACACGAAACGCGGGTTTTTCTACACCGGATTCAGCCTTATGGCAATATTGCCTTGCGTAGAGAAAAGTCCTTTTCCGTCAAGACGGTACGCCGCGACCTGCTTCAGCAACTGTACGTCAACATGGCGAAGACAGAGGATGCCACTAAACCTAATGGCATTGACCGAATAGTGGGCAAGGGAAATGCCGGTATTTATCTGGCAGTTTATGATGAACTGAAAAAGTTTGAGCAAGACTATATCCAAAACCTGGAACTGGAGGCGATGGCTTCCGTTGATGCCGAGCACGCTCAACAATATGAAGTGCCGCTGATTACCGAATCCATTTTATCGCGTTGCCGCAAATATGTGCTGATTATCGATGAGATCAACCGCGCCAACCTTTCCTCTGTATTTGGGGAATTGATTACGCTCCTTGAACCCGATAAACGGGATGGACAATTGGAGGCCACTCAATTGATTTTACCCTATTCCAAAACCTATTTTTCGGTGCCCCCCAATTTGTATGTGGTAGGCACCATGAACACCACGGATCGCAGCACACAGTCATTTGACCTGGCCATGCGCCGCCGGTTTGCCTTTCAGGAGTTACTGCCTAAGCCCGAGTTGATTGGTCAACTAGCCAAAGTGCCTTTTCCCGCGGGCATTGACCTCAACCAATTATTGACGGTGATCAACCGCAGAATAGAACAATTGCTGGATGCACAACATTGCATCGGTCATGCCTATTTTTTGAATGTGTATGACCTGGATGATCTAAAGGCTGTTTTTGGTCAGACCATCATCCCGCTTCTGAAGGAGTACTTCTTTGATGACCTCGAAAAAGTGGGTATGGTTCTGGGCCGAAATTTTGTGCAGGCCATTCGGCAGGAAGGGACAGATTTTGCTGATTTTGAGGCGTCTTATTCAGAAACTTTCGCAGAGCAAACGGTGTACAGATTACATCCGGTAGAAGAAATGCGGGAAGTTGATTTTATTAGAATTTACGACAAAAACTATGTCCTTTGACCATTAGTGCGACTATTTCGAAATAGTTGATCCTTTTTTCAGGGCATGTTTGGAGCTTGCTCCTGCTGAACATTAGATGTCAATTATTTCTGCATCAATCCACTAGAATTGTCAAAGAACCAAAAAATGCATGACATGATAAGGGGCTGGCTGGCTATAATGATGGTGCTGCTGATGGGGTGTGAAACCGGTTCAAAGACCAAAGATCCGGCACTGAGTGAGCGGTTGGTGGAGGCCATTACGAATAATAATATAACGCTTGCTGATTCCCTGCTAGTAGCCGGTGCCGATCCAAATTCCTATGATGAAAGAGGTACGCCAGCACTGATCCTCAGTGCCGTACGACAACAGGAAGCACTGGTTGCGTCCCTGTTGGAGCATGGTGCCGATCCCAATGCCCGACGACAAAGTGACTTTTACAGCACGGCACTGATGGAGATCGCGCCTGGTAATAATCTGGACATTGCCCGCTTGCTGATCAAGCATAAGGCCGATGTGAACCAAGTAGACAGTTTAGGCGATCCTGCCATCAATTGGGCAGCCTATCACGGTCGTCTGGCTTTGGTTGATTTGTTGATTCAAACAGGAGCTCGGTACGATCTTGAAGGGGCACAGGGGACCGCTCTCGATATTGCTATTAAACAATGGCACGATGAGGTAGCTGAGTATCTGATCCACAAAGGCGCTGGCAAACCAATTGGCGGCGAAGCGGTTCGACGAGCCGTTGATGCTGTCAAACAAGGCAATGAAATGGGCCTCCAGGATGCGTTGCAGGCCGGAGCGAACCCAAATCAAAAGGACGAAGCCGGAACGCCCCTGATTGTACTGGCGGCATCCAGAGGAGGAACCCCACTGGTAAGCGTTCTGCTGGATTCAGGGGCTAATCCGAATGCTCAAAACAGGGTAGGGTACTCGGCGCTCACCCGGGCAGCCTATTTTGGTCATACAGGAGTATTTGATCAGTTGATTGCCGCAGGAGCCGATCCTGAACTGGCTGGCAAGCAGTATGGTATCAATCCCATTTTAGCGGCAGCTATTGGTGGCCAGGTGAACATAGGTCAACGGCTGGTGGACCTCTCCGTGAATGTTGATGTGCAGGATGGCATCAACGGCTTCACTCCGCTAATGTTTGCCATTGCCTACAACCATATCGATTTTGTTCGCCTTTTGCTGAAAGCCAATGCCAATCCCTACATCAAGAGTAAAGACGGGACCGGGCTTTACGACTTGCTGAGTTATGCCCGCAATCCGGAAATCAAAGCATTATTGGAAGCTTATGTATTAAAAAAATGAGTTCTCACCCACAAATCATTCGCGTTTTTGAACACCAGACCATTAGAGTGGGGGAACAGATAAATGGTGTGCTTTTTGAAAGGAAGCACTTCCTGGCATTGATCGATTATCTTTCGGATAAAAAAACACCCTTCTTTTCCATCAGTCATCACGCTGTTCAATTTGCGCAATACGTTGGCGTGATTCAGATTGGGAGTCTATTAATAGAAATCTTACCCAAAGCAGATCGCTACGGGACGTCTGATGTCTTTCTGTGGCAGCGGTTTTTACTTGAGCTTTTGCAGGAAGCCCGCTGGTTGAAGATTACTTATCCGGGTGCGGCAATGATTGATCTGGAAAAACCGACGGTTCTGAATTACATCGTTTGGCAGTATCTCAATGAGGTGGAAGCATTGCTGAAAAAAGAATTAACCCGCGCCTATTTCTTGAGGAGAGAACAGCAAAAAGCATTAAAGGGCCGGTTGTTGTTTCGGCAGCATTTACAAAAGAACTTGGTGCATTGGGAACGTTTTTATACCGAAAGCCAGGTTTTTGAAGCGAATCATTTACCCAATCAGATTTTGTTTAAGACCATTGTTATACTAAATCGGTTGATTGTGGCTCCTGGCCTGAGCAAATACATTGAAAAATTGCGCACATTGTTTCCCCCTTGCTCTGATCCTGCAGTAGTGACCGAGGAAACCTTTAAGCGCCTGATGCGGGATCGAAGATACGTGGCCTACCGTCAGGCCTTACTACTGGCGAGGATGATTCTACTGAATTATCGGCCAGGTATCAGGGGGGGGAAATATCCTTTGCTGGGCATGTTGTTTGATATGAATCAATTGTGGGAAAATTACATTTACCGGCAATTAGATAAAGTGAATACGCCAGGAATCGAAGTGACCCGACAAAGTCGGCGTCCCTTTTGGGACCGTCGCTACCTTCAGGCTGACCTGGTGCTCAACACACCGGATGCCCGATTCATTTTGGATACCAAATGGAAGATTCTCCAGACGCCAAATCCGGGCATGGAAGACTTGCGTCAAATGTTTGTCTATGCCCAATTTTTTGAGGCTACACAGACGGTTTTGATTTTTCCGAAAGCAGAAAACGAGCAGGATGTTGGTCCAATCGATTTTGCCCTCGACAATACAAAGCCAACCGTTAGTTGCCGCCTTTGCTTTGTGAATCCAGTTGAGAATGGGCAATTGAATCGCCGCCTTGGCGAAGACTTGATTCAGCGCCTAATTTAGAGGAACAAAGTGATCAAGGCCAGGAAATATTTTTTGGTACACGCCACTGCTATCACTCGAAAACCAGGCCTCCTGATTCAGGCTGGAATGCAAGATGTAAGGCATAATCCGGGTAGTATCCTGGTAGGCAGTGATGATGATCTGCTCGTCCAACCGCTCACCTTCAAGACGGAGCTGGTTGATTTGTTTTTCTTCCGCCAGTGTTTCGTCAAAGTTATCGGCAAAGGTAGTGCCTGACAGGTTTCTCAAAGCGTTGAGATAGTTTTCCACCTTCATGGAGTCGAGTATCTGGTCGTTGTTGAGCTGCCAGCCATTTGCCGATTTTTGGATGAGAAAAGTGGTGTCAGGCGTTTGCAGTCGAAAGGAATTAATGACTGCTTCCGGATTCATTTTTGACAGAATCTTATTGCGGTAGCTTTCAAATCCTCTTCCCATTGTGAGCGTCTGAAAACCATCAATAGCGTAAACCTCCTTTTCTCCATTGAGGCGAATATAAGCCGTACTGCTGCGGTTTTGCTGATTGAAATTGAATTTGCCGAGAATGAAGTCATAAGTCAGTTCTTCATCTTCGTAGACCCGAATACGGGTACCTTCCCCTTCGCCCACCTCGAAATCTGCCCATTTCGTTTCATTTTTTGCTGCAATGCGATTGCTCTTGATCAACATCAGGCTGGTCAGTAAATTGTTGACTTCACCGGGTACCGCCCTGACATTAATGGCGCCATTGGAGACAATCCATTTTTTGCCCTCTTTTCGCAGGGTAACCTCTTCGCTCTTGCCTTTTGGATTGATCATTACGGAAGTTACCGCAGCACTATCGACGGTGATCAATTCAGCTTTAAAGCTTCGGGATTTTTTTCCGGAAAATACCTGACTTAAACCGTAGATGCCAAGCAAAGCCAGGAATACAAACAAAAGTGTTTTGTTGTTCATCTTTCGGTAAATTTATTGTTCTTATTCTGATTCAATTCGCCTGTAAGAATGCCACCAGCTTGGCCACTGCCTGCCCACGGTGACTGATTGCATTTTTCCCTTTGTCAGTAAAAGTAGCGAAGGTACGATCATACCCTTCGGGAATAAAGATCGGATCATAGCCAAAACCTTTTTCACCAGATTTGCTTTCCGCAATTCGACCTTCTACTGTCCCTTCAAAATAATGGGTGGCCCCGCCCTGAATCAGGGCAATCACAGTGCGAAAACGAGCCGACCGATCTTTGACGCCCTCCAGGTTCTTCAATACCAAATCCATATTGTCATCCGCATCCCGACCGGGACCGGCGTAGCGTGCGGTGTAAACGCCGGGAGCCCCGTTTAAAGCGTCAATTTCCAATCCACTGTCTTCCGAAAAGCAGTCACGGCCGTAGTGTTCTTTTACAAATGCTGCTTTGATCAGAGCATTGGCGTGAAAGGTTTCGCCGGTTTCTGGAATGTCTTCGGTGTGTCCCAGGTCAGCCAGGCTGATGATTTGGTAGGAATTGCCGAGTAGCGCTTTGATTTCGCGGAGTTTATGTTCATTGGCAGTGGCAAAAACGATTGATTTCATGTATGTTAGGAATTACTTTTAAATAGTTGACGAATGGCTTTCCAAAGTGCTCCCGAGAGTTTAGTGCCTTTTTGCTGGCGTTCCTCGTAGATCAGCTGAATATCGTCGGCAAATACATAAATCTTCTGGTTGAGCTCTACGGGATAGTAGGTCGGCATTTGTGCCTGCATGCCCAACTCCGCCTGAGAAAAGCCAAATGCAAAAATATATTCCAGGGCATAATCTTTATAAAAATCAGCGAGTAGAACCCTTTTATGGTCAAATAAGTTTAATAAATAGGTATCTTCGGAAAGCTGGATGGAAGCAGCTTTAAAAATTGATGCAAGGAAGGCTTCCATCGTCGCAGCCTGATCTGGTGTTGAACGGTACAAAATGAGGATGCCCCGCTCACCCTTCCCCTGGATTAAAGGGCGAATTTGCCCCCAATCGGGTAATGGGTAAAGATCAAAATCATAAAATCCAGCGGAGGAAGATTTGTTATTTTTCAAAACAAATGATTTAAAAAATAGATTTTTTCAGTATAAAATTTGGAAAACAAATATCAATCTTGCCTAAAATAGAATTTTTTTGTAATTTAGCAAAAAATTTGATCTATGAAGTATGATATCAAAATAACTAAAACTCAACATTCACGTCTTTCCCAAGTCGATTTTGAAAACATTCCATTTGGCCGCGTTTTTTCCGACCACATGTTTGTGGCCGATTACGTTGATGGCGAATGGACCAACCTGGAAATTGTACCCTTCGAGCGTTTCCAAATCCACCCGGCTTCAATGGTATTGCATTATGGCCAGGCTATTTTTGAAGGCATGAAAGCCAGCAAGAGCCAGGATGGCCAACCACTGTTCCTGCGCCCGGAAATGCACGCCCGTCGTCTCAATAACTCCGCCGCACGGATGTGTATGCCCGACGTTCCCGAAGATCTGTTTCTCGAAGCACTGCACCAACTGGTCAACCTCGACCAGGACTGGATTCCTCCTCAAGAGGGTAGTGCCCTGTATATTCGCCCCTTTGTTTTTGGCAACGACGAATTTATTGGCGTAAAGCCAGCCGAAAAATACAAATTTATCATCTTCACCGGACCGGTTGGTCCTTATTATCCAAAACCGGTCAGCCTGATCGTGGAGCAGAAGTATGTTCGTGCTTCTAAAGGCGGCACCGGTGAAGCAAAGGCTGCCGGTAATTACGCCGCTTCCCTGCTACCTGCCCGTATTGCCAACCAAAAGGGTTACGACCAGGTGATGTGGATGGACGACCAGGAATTTAAGTACATCCAGGAAGTGGGTACGATGAATATTTTCTTTGTTATCGACGGAACGGTGATCACACCGGCTACCGACGGCGCCATTCTCAAAGGAATTACGCGCGACAGCATCCTCACGATCCTGCGGGATAAGGGATATAAGGTGGAAGAGCGTCCGATTACCATCGATGAAGTAGTGGAGGCCTATGATGCCGGTAAATTGGAAGAGGTATTTGGTACCGGTACCGCTGCTGTAGTGGCCCACGTTGCCAAAATCGCTTACCGCGATAAGGTAATGGAGTTGCCACCAATGGAAGATCGTAAGATTGGTGTTTTGGCGAAAGCCGAAATTGATGGAATGCGGGCTGGAAAGATTGAAGATACACATGGCTGGATCGTCCCGGTTCAGGAACATGCGGAGATCAATGCCTAATCAAGATCACTAAATAACGAATTTGTTTTGTAGCCATCTCCTTCGAGGTGGCTATTTTTTTACTCATAAACATACTCATACTCCGTCAAAAACTGGAAGGCTACCCTCAGCCCCATGGAGTAAAGGTTGCGGTTGAGCTCATTGTCTTCCAATACACCCTGCATCCAGATTTTGAAGGTGGGCTCAATGATGACAGAGAAGTTTTCGGAGAGTTCGTGTTCCCAGCCAAAGCCGGCGCGGAAGCAGTAATTTAGTTTGCGGAAAAGGTCGTTATCAGCTTTCTCGATCCGAGTATCTACCTTTTCTCCGGCAAAGAGCTGTATTTTGGTTTGATTACTGAGATTAAACGAAGCACCGGTCCCCATGGCAAAGAAAAAGCGGTTTTTGCTATCCAGCTCCTGCAGAAACTGGATTTCCAGCGGAATTTCGATGTTGTGATTTTGGTAAATAAACCTTCTCTCGCTGGCATTGGCCGCATCGGGATCATTGGGTGGAATCAATTCGCGAACCGTGCGGTAACCGGTATTCATATACAAAGCGCCAAATCGAAAGCCAACTTTTTCCTTGCGCCATCCGGCAAAAAGGCCAAAGCTGATCGACGGTTTGCTGGTTTCCCGGGCTTCGATCGAATCAATGGCCAGTTGAGAAATATTACTGAATGCAATCAGCCGTCGGTGGGAGAGGTTGGGCTCCGCAACCGGCCCCCAGAAAAAGGACGCTTGGGCGTTGACATCAATTCCAAGGCTGGCCAAAAGTGCAAAAAGTATCAGTAATCTCTTCATGTCTTGATTCGTTCGTTAGCTGTATAGACATTAATGCCTATTTCCCGAAAAAATTGTACACCCATACGGGATCAGTAACTTTTGGTAGGCAATTGTACATTACGGGCATTGAGGGGGATACAGAGTGTGACACCGTATAGTGGTTGTCCCATGACATCTTGCTGGTCGAAATAGGGCTTAAAACGCATACCCAAGTCTTCATCCATATCAAAATTCCTGAGGTGGGCATCAACAAAGGCCTCTACCGTTTGCAAGGCATAGACAAAAACAATGCCGACGTAGGAAAGCTGGGTGTTTTTATCGTATTCATCTCTTAAGACCCGAAGGCGGTCTACATCGTCCAGGGTGGTACCGGTAAACTCGTGCTCCATGTCCTGCCGTTTCAGATCCAGGGCTGTTTTTAGCCGCCGATACCTGCTTTGGTTGTAATCAATGGCATATCCAATGCCTACAAAGGCTCCATACACAAGAGGTAATTTCCACCAACGCCGGTTGTAGATTTGTCCGCCCCCCGGAACCACCGACCAAAGCAGGGCTTTTTTGGGATTGGGCCAGGCTTTAGGGTCTTCGGTGGCCAAGTTGATTGCTGTACTAGTGTCAATGACCAGGCTGTTTTCGAGCATCAAGCTATCAGGAGGGATAGTATCCGTAATGCCAGCGGAGGTATTTTGACCGTAAAGTCCAACACCGAGCAAAAGCAAAACAGCAACCAATAGATTTGACCGACTCATATGATTTTGATTTAAAGGCATTCAGCAAGCACTACCTTACCAACGTCTCTAGTGTTGCATGTGTTATGCCTGGAAAGGGCCTTTGCTTTTTGTTAGCATTATTGCTCAATGCATTTGAAGAATTCGGTCAGTTCATCACTTGTGGCAAAGGGAATGGTAATGCTTCCTTTTCCAGTTTCATCATCTTCTACCTCAATCTTCACCTGTTTGGTGCCAAAAAACACCCGGAAATCCTCTAGGATCTTCTGATGTTCAGCCGAAAGTTTTCCCTTTTTCTTGGCGGAGGTATTCTTCTTATTGGTGGAGTATTCCTTAACCAGTTTTTCGGTCTCCCTAACGGAAAGTTGTTTTTCCTGAATCTGATCGAGGACCTTCTTTTGCAGCAGTTTGTCCTTCAATCCGGCCAGAGCGCGGGCGTGTCCCATACTCAGGGTTCCCGACTTGAGGCCTTCCACCACATCAAAATGTAGATCCAGCAAGCGCAGATAGTTGGTGACTGTACTGCGTTGTTTGCCCACGCGAGTAGCCAATTCCTTGTCGGTCATTTCACATTCTTCCTTGAGGCGGTAGTAAGCCACTGCAATTTCGAATGGGTTGAGGTCCTCACGCTGGATATTCTCGATCAGTGCCATTTCCAGTAAGGTCTGGTCGTTGGCTACGCGAATATAAGCCGGAATTTCTTCCAGTCCGGCCATTTTAGAGGCCCGCCAGCGGCGTTCCCCGGAAATAATCTGGTACTCGTCATTAGAAAACTTGCGTACCGTGATCGGCTGAATAAGCCCGTGTACCTTAATCGACTCCGAGAGTTCCTGTAAGGCTTCCGGAACAAACTCCCTTCGCGGCTGATCGGGATTGGATTCCACCTGTTTGATGGGCAGCATGGCGAAATGCTGCGACAATTCCTTAACGACTTTTTCGGGGTTTTTGGCGTACTCTTCATCCAGTTGCTGTGGAATAAAAGCATGGATGCCTGAGCCTCCCGCTTTTGAAAACCTGTTCTTGATGCTGGATGCTAACTGGTCTTTACTGACTTTGTTTTTTTTCTGAATTCTTTTCGCCATTTTTATCCTTTAAATGAAACTATACTGTATTAATCTACGGTCTGCCCTTTCTCTATGGCTACGGAGCCGCTATTCTTTTTCAAAAATTCATCCGCCAGGTTCAGGAAGTTGATGCTTCCCTTTGATCCGGCATTGATCAACACCACCGGCATGTGCATATTGGGTGCCTCACCAATTTTTGAATTGCGGTGAATGATGGTATCAAAAACCATTCCGGGGAAAATTTCGCGAATTTCGCCCACCACCACATTCGCCAGACGGAGCCGTTGGTCATACATAGAAAGCAGAATACCCTCGATAGTGAGTTTGGGATTCAACTGGTTTTGCACCAAAGCAATGGTGTTCTGAAGTGCAGCCAATCCTTCCAAAGCAAAGTATTCGCATTGTACGGGCACCAGAATGGAATCGGCGGCGACCAGGGCATTCACGGTAATCAGGCCTAGAGAAGGCAGACAATCGATGAAAATATAGTCGTAGTCATCTCGCAGTGGATCTACTACCTCCCGCAATACAAATTCCCGCTTCTGGCGATTCACCAGTTCAATTTCGGCACCCACCAAATTGATGTCAGCTGGCATCAGGTGCAGGTTTGGCGTATCGGTCTCATAGATGGCCTCTTCCGGATCGAGTCCATTGATAAGGCAATCGTAAATGGTTGTTTCGATATCTTCCGGTGCAGCGCCTATGCCAGAGGAAGCATTGCCCTGTGGGTCGGCATCAATCAGCAATACTTTTTTCTCCAGAATAGCCAGGCTGGCAGCCAGGTTGATGGCTGTCGTCGTTTTTCCTACTCCACCTTTCTGGTTAGCAATCGCAACAACTTTTCCCATGATAATGTCTGATTTTTTAAAACACAAAGGTGAAGTGAACGCTCCATCTTTCTGGCTATTACTTTGGAAATCAGCCAGTTATTTATTGTTGTGATAAGGAAGGTTTACTTCACCCCTGCTGTAGTTTGTAAAACCGGAGAAGCAGAAATCCGGCCATTAAATCCTCTGGCTTTCGCCAATCGGTAGCAAAATTAACTCTTTTCCTTTATCTGCAAAAGCTTTTTTTGCTGCCTCATGATCTATTTTGATGAAACCAAATGTATCATAGTGACAGCCAATGATTTTATTACATCCGATAAAATCGCTGGCCAGCACGGCATCTGCTGCATCCATCGTAAAGTTATCACCAATTGGCAAGATGGCAAAATCCAGAGCGGGACAAATCATAGGAATCAGCTTCATATCCATGGTCAGGGCCGTATCACCGGCGTGATAAAAACAGCCTTCATCGTTCCAGATGACAAAACCTCCGGGATTGCCTCCGTAACTGCCATCAGGCAGTGAACTTGAATGGATCGCAGTGACATATTTTACGGTGCCAAAGTCAAAGCTCCATTTACCCCCCTGATTCAGGTAATGCACATCGAGCCCTTTCTTTTCATACCAGGTGGCTACCTCAAAGTTGGAAACAATCTTTGCCCCCGTGCGTTTGGCGATATCTTCAGCATCGGCCACATGATCGGTATGCCCGTGGGTCAGTAAGATGTAATCGGCCGGAATATTGTCTACATCCACATCCCTGGCCAGTGGATTGGACTTGATGAAGGGGTCAAATAAAAGATGTTTACCTTTGGTGTGAATTCCGAAACAGGATTGACCGTAGTAGGTAATTTTCATAATGTTGGATCGATTAGGTTTTGGTTATAAATACACTTTTATTCAACAGGTAGCAAAATGGGATGTTCAGCTTAATTCGTTCTAATTTCCCCTGGTTGGGAATTTATCAAAATTATTGAAAACCTTTTCCCTAATTTAGACATTATATGCCTTTACCATAAGAATTAACAATGATTACGATTATATCCGGTACTAACCGACGCAATAGTGAATGTTTGAAATTTGCCGAAAAATACCAGGAGATTCTCCAGCAGCTAACCGATCAGGAAGTCAAATTGCTGGCTCTGGAAAATATTCCACACGATTGGTTTTTTCCGGAAATGTACGAAGAGGGGCATCAGGCGGAAAGTCTGATGGCCATTCAGAATGAATACCTCCTATCTGCCGAAAAACTGGTCTATATCACACCCGAATACAACGGTAGTTTCCCCGGGGCAGTCAAACTCTTTATTGATGCCTGTTCGGTAAGAAAATACAAGGCCACCTTCAAGGGAAAAAAAGCCGCACTCGTCGGCATTGCTACAGGCCGGGCTGGCAATTTGCGCGGAATGGATCACCTGACCGGGGTACTGCACCACGTAGGTTCAGTGGTGTTGCCTAACAAATTGCCCATCTCCAGAATCGGTACTTTAATGGATAAGGACGGAAATATTGCTGAGCCTGCTACGCTTGAAGTGATTCGCAGCCACGCCATGGAGGTCATCACTTTTTAGATAAGATAAAGGCTACTGCCCCGGTCGGCTTATAGGTTTTTTCAACTGTATAGCTATCCAACTGACCCACTTGCTGCTGAAGCTTTGCTACTGCTTTCCGGTTGACCAAATGAGAAAATAGCAGTATGGTCGTCGGGGGGAAAGCCTGATCTTTCAGTACCGTCCCGGGCCGATCATTCCACTTTGCCAGATAAGGATTGTTTATGACAAAGTTGCCACTCTGTGGATGATATTCGTGGTAATACCGATAAGCCGGTATCAATTCATGGCTAATGTAAGCAAAGCTTTGCGGAGAGGCTTCCACTGCCGCAAAGGCCAGCACTTCGCGACTGTCTTCCCAGCCCATTTTATCGATAAAATATCGGTAACCATTCCAGTTCACAATGACAATTATCAGTGGGATAACCAGCACTATCTTACTCCATTTTCCGTGCAGCAACAGCCAGCATTGGCTCAAGCCAATACCCAAAAGCAGTACAATATTTGGCATCAAGAAAAGCGCCAGTCTTGGCATCAATGAATATTTTTCAAGCGCTGAGGCAAACAAGCAGCTAATAATCGGGAACAAAATCAAAATCAATCGATCAAGGTGTCGTTTGGCCAGAAATCTTAAACCCAAAACGGTCAATAAGCCCCCCAGACAGTAAGCGATAACCGTGCCGCCCAGTGATATTTTGATGAAAACACTCCACACATTCAACCACCTCTGCCAGGAGTTACCATCCAACGGCAAAAGGGGTAAAAAGTAAGGTCGGTGGTAATCCACCAGATAATTTTTGTCCAGATCAACTGCAAGGATAGCATAATAATAGAGGCCAAAACTAAGCAGCCAAAAAAACGGAATCGGAATCAGGGAAACAACACCCGGAAAACCCTCCTTTTGATGCGCCTGAAAGCCGTAATAGCAGCCAACACCAAACAAAACAAAGACCACCGGCATCGACCACCAGATGGCGGCCATCCCGAGCGCGATCCAGCCCAGTTTTTGCCTAAAAGTTAAGTCTTGATAAGGCCATTTAACCGCCAGGTATATGAAAAAGATATTGGTCAAAACATCCGTGCTATATTGCTTGATTTCCGTGGCATACTGGATCAGCATGGGCGAAAAAGCCAATAAAAACAAGGGAAACCAGTGAAAACAGGGGAGTGGTAGCCATTTTTTGACCACCAGAGCAAATAGATACAACCCCAAAACACCTGCGGTAAATGGCAGTAGCCGAAAAGCCATTTCACCGGTACCAAAGAGGAGGGTACTGGCCTTTTCAAACAAGAGGAACAAAGGTGGCGCATATTGCTGGTAATCAAGTGTTTGAAAAAATTGATTGCCGCTTTTTTCGAGGATATTTAAGGCCAAATTAGCTTCGTCTATAAATAGGGATCGGTTTTGCAAAAAGACCACCAGACGAACCAGTATGCCAGCAATCAGCACCAATAAGGGCAGGAGTTGAATGACCGTTTTCTCCCTGGACATCTACAGTACTTTTAAGGCTTGTTCAAGGTCTTCCAAAAGCCAATCGGGGTCTTCCAAACCAATGTAGAACCGAATGATGTTCCAGGGCAAGGGAGAATCTTCACGGCCGGGAATGTGATAAAACCCAATAGTAGGCATGATCAAAGATTCGTGACCACCCCAGGATACTGCGATTAGAAAACGCTTGATCTGATGCACAAATTTCTCCATCTTTTCCTGACTTTCTGCCTTAAAGTATACCGTAAATAATCCTCCGGTACCAGACATTTGCTTAGTAGCCAATTTGTATTGGGGAAATTCGGGCATCAACGGATGAATGACTCGTTCCACTTTTGAGTGATCCTTTAGAAAAGTGGCAATTTTTCGGGCGCTTTCGTCGCTGCGCTTTAGCCGCACTTCCAATGTGCGTAACCCACGGATCATCAGTGCCGCATCGTGAGGAGAAATAATGCCTCCCAAGGTCATAAACTCTTCGCTGAAAATTTTCCTGATTTTCTCGCGGCTTCCGCAAACAACGCCCGCCACTACATCACTATGGCCATTCAGGTATTTTGTTGCCGAATGCACCACCATATCGATTCCGAATTGAATCGGGTTTTGAAAAATAGGAGAGGCGTAGCTATTGTCAATGATAGTGGTGATGTTTTGGGCTTTAGCCAATTTGGCGCAAGCCTCCAGGTCCTGGATGTTGAACGTCAAAGAATTGGGACTTTCCAAATAGAGCAAGCGGGTATTGGGTTGGATAGCCTTTTCGATATTGGCCATCTCCCGACCATCCACAAAGGTGTGGCTTACACCAAAACGTGACAGGAATTGCTCCAGCAAAGTCCTGGTCCAGGAATATGGCGATTCTACACAAACAATATGGTCGCCCGATTGCACCTGGGAAATCACGGCATTGGCAATGGCCCCACTGCCGCTGCCAAAGACCAATGCATCTTCGGCACCTTCCAGGGCGGCGATCTTTTTGCGTAAGATGGCCACCGTAGGGTTATTGCCGCGCGTGTATACGTGGTTGTCCAGCTCACTGGTAAAAGCCTTCCGGAAAGCGGTGAGATCCGAAAAGGCAAAGTTGCTGGTTTGAATAACCGGGGGGGAAACAGCATTAAAATAGTGTTGGCGTTCTTCGCCCAGGTGGATTAGTATTTCGCTGAGGTGCATGGTAATCGTTTTAATGCTAAAGGAAAATCTTACCCCGCAGGTAGGTGACAGCACTGCCACTGAGTATAACCCGGTCGCCGAGCAACTCGCAGGAGACGTTTCCGCCACGAGCCGATATTTGACGTGCTTCCAGCCGGTTTTTACCCAGCCTTTTTGCCCAATAGGGTGTCAAAGTCGTATGCGCAGAACCGGTCACCGGATCTTCATCAATACCGGCAATGGGGAAGAAACAACGGGACACGAAGTCGTACTGCTTTCCCGGTGCTGTAACAATGACTCCCCGGCCACCTAGTTGAAGGAGCATACGAAAATCCGGTTGAAGCTGTGTCAGCTGAGCCTCATCGTCCAGTACTACCAAAAAATCCTCGCGACCCTGCCAAACTTCCTGTGGGGCAATGCTAAGTGCCTGCACCAAAGCCTCTGGTGCTTCCGCTCTGGCGATTTGATCAGTTGGGAAGTTCATAACGAGTTTATCCCTGTCTTTCTTTACAGATAGCATCCCACTCCTGGTCTGGAAACGGATTTCGGTTTCGCCAAAATCCAGATGTTCAAATAATACATGAGCTGTCGCCAATGTAGCATGACCACACAGGTCAACTTCCACAGCCGGTGTGAACCACCGCAAATGAAAGTGGTCCCCTTCCGGGACAAAGAAGGCGGTTTCAGCCAGGTTATTCTCGGCCGCAATTTTTTGCATTATTTCATCCGGCAACCAATTTGCAAGCGGACAGACGGCGGCTGGATTACCACTAAAGAGGTCTTCAGCAAAGGCATCGACTTGATACAGGTCTAAAAGCATATCGGGTTGATTTATAAATTTGAATCAAAGCAAAAATCTGGAACAAAGATGATGGCTTATTCGGAATGAATGACATAACATCGTCCTTCTCCTGCAAACATTTGATCAATATGGTAATAATTGGGGTAGGTTTGCCAATCTTCTGCACCAGAATAAAAATCAGCTGTGGAAAATGCCAGCTCGCCTCCCTGAAGGCCAGCGATTTTGGGTATGTTGATATTAAAAACAGAAGTTTCCAGGTCCAAATTGACTACAAACAAGTATTGCGGATTTTCCAGCTGCGTCCAGGCAATGACTTTAACTCCTGCTGTAGCATCGGGAGGTAAAATCCAGCGGGTGGTTTGTTTGGCGATAGCCGACCAAATTTTCTCAGCAAATAGCCGCAGCCTGGTCAGGTGGTGAAAAAGGGGGCCGTTTTGTCCCCATCGATATGGGCCTTTGGTCGCCTTGGGACCATCATCCAGGTGAAAGACGTAGAGCTTTGTATAGTGTTCATTGGGCGCTGGTTCCAGATGGGTATCCCTACATTCAAAACCCAGTGCCATATAGCTCGGCATATCGGTGAGAAATAACCCCGTGAAATATCGTGCTTCATTGCCCTTGAGGTAAAACTCATCAAATCTTGGATCGTCCTTGTCGCCAGTGAGAATGGTAAAGGATGGAACCACCTTTCTGTATTGAGCGATATCGATATAGTGTCGAAAATCCTGCATAAATTGGGTACTTCCCATCACTCTGGACTGCAAGTCTCCCAGGGTGACATCAGCCCGGGTCTGTTCCAGGTGGTCAATTTCATTGCCGTAGGCTAAATACCCGGGAGGCGTCAAAAAAGTCTCAGCAAAGTAGCCAAAATAAGGCACCGAATGCTGGATTTTGGATAGCACTGCCTCCAGCAAATCGTAGTATTCATCCGTATAGGCAGGCACTCCTGTAGCGCGCATTTGTACATGCGACATATCGCCTCTCATGAAGTCGAAATTATACAGTCGCTGCACCTCACTGTATTGGTGGCATACGTATGCCCAAACATCTTTTCTTGGCTGACTAAAGTCAATTTCCCAATCGCGGTTATCATCCAATCGTTCGTATAGCTTAAAGCGGGCCAGCGGACCAAACACCCTCGACATCTCCTGCGGCTCCGTAATGCGATAATCCCGCCAGACCCGGCCCTCCGCATCTGTGGTTTGTGCTTCCGGTGCAGGATCTACCTCCAGTCCACGATAGGGTGGCGCCATGGTTGCCGGAACGGGTTCGTAGCCCTCATTAAACAACCAGTCGATTAATTGACCACGATGATGGTTGCGACTTTGAAAATCCGGCTTTGGGCCAAATAAAACCTTCAACCGTTCTTCTTCGGGAAAATCGGCGGAAAAAAACTGATCCACATCATCGGGCCAGTACAATCCCTCGTAGTTTTCCGGATGGTGCTTCAAGAAACTGAGTATGCTCGACTGTACTTTTCGATGCAGATTGGCTTCATGATTAAGGATGCGTAAATCTGAACGCTGCAACCATTCAAAGTAGTGAGGATTGGCCAGCACAATCTCTGAATAACGGTCCGTATGTGGAATCACATCCATACCCACTTTTTTTCCCATAGCGTGCAAGAGGTTGACCACCGCGTTAAGCTGTTTCTCTACTGTGTTGAGCTGGGGAATGAGATGGGCCATTTCCGGACTAAAAAATTCCGCATTAATACGCCAGCTGGCTATCCCGTACAGGCTTGCAACCACGCCCGGTTCCCAGATCGGAAGGATGTGAATCGAATCCTGATGGGCAGGCAGGGTTAGAGCGTATTTGACCAGATTCCAGAAATGATCAATGGTACGGATATTTACGCCCACCATATTGGATCGAAGAATCCACCAGGTATCCTGATGGTCATGCACTGGACTGGGGAAGTGGGCGTTTGGCGTAAAACACCGCTGAAGCGTATCGCCGCCAAGACGGGCATAGAGCATTGCCAGAATATCTCTGCCGTTAAGCGCGACGGCCTGTTCCGGTAAAAGATTTGGAAGAAAAGCGTATTCCCCGCGCTGGAAAGACTCCTTTAGTGCTCCGGAATTCTGTTGCCAGTGTTCCTGAAAGGATTCAAAGTCGCGAGGAATAATCATAGCAGAAAGGTTTATGCTTCTATATACAGTAAAAACTTATTCTTTTTCCCGTTCTCCACCAGCAGGTACTGATCGTGCAATAGTTGGGTACTATCTACCTGGTATTCATGGTCAGCTACTTTGTCCTTATTCACTGAGATTGCATTGCCTTGAATAGCCCGGCGTGCCTCGCCCTTAGATTTCAATACGGGCGCATGATCGGTCAGCAGGTCTACAATATTTACACTATCCTGAAGCACTTCCCTGGCAACCGAGAAACTAGGTATTTCCTTCTTCACCATTTGCAGGGAAGACTTATCCAGTGACTGCAATCGTTCCTTATCGATCTTTCTAAATAACAGATCAGATACATTTCTGGCTGCTTTTAGGGCTTCTTCAGAGTGAATGCGAATGGTCAACTCCTCGGCCAGTGCTTCCTTCAGTGCCTGCGGGTTTTCAGCGTACGCTTTTTCCATGGCTTCCACTTCCTCTTTTGACTTGAGGGTAAAGTAGCGGATGAATTTAGGCACGTCTTCATCGTTGGCCCGAATCCAAAACTGGTAGAATTCGTAAGGGGAGGTCATTTCCGGGTCCAGCCAAAGGTTGCCCTTTTCGGACTTACCAAATTTAGAGCCATCAGCCTTGGTCAACAAAGGAGTGGTGACCGCGTAAGCCTTTTCACCCAGATTCCGCCGAATAAATTCTGTTCCCGAAGTGATATTACCCCACTGGTCGGAGCCTCCCATCTGTACGATGCAGTTTTTTTCCTGAAACAGCCGTTGATAATCGTAAGCCTGCAGAAGCTGGTAGCTGAATTCCGTAAAGGAAATACCCGTTTCAATTCGCTTTTTAACGGACTCCTTGGACATCATGTAATTGACCGTGAGTGTCTTTCCCACCGTACGAAGGAAGTCCAGCACGTTCATGTCGTCATAAAAATCCTTATTGTTGACGATTTCTGCCCGATTTTCTCCTTGTTCAAACTCCAGGAATTTAGAAAAATACTTAGCTTGCTCACTGAGGTTGTGATCAAGCTCTTCGGCTGTTTTGAGCTCGCGTTCTTTGTCTTTGCCGGAAGGATCGCCGATACGTCCGGTAGCGCCTCCCATCAATACAACGGGCTTGTGTCCCGACAATTGAAACAGCTTCAACAGCATGATTTGTACATAATTGCCAATCGTCAAAGCCGGAGCAGTAGGATCAAAGCCGATGTAACCGGTTACCATGCCCTTGCTGAGGGCTTCTTCTATGCCGGGAGTGGTGTCTTGCAACATTCCCCGCCACTTGAGTTCCTCTAAAAAATCCATAACTAATCAGTTCTGTAAATTGTAGTTTGTCAACCAAAGTTTCTCACTCCGGAATCGCATTATACCTCAGGAAGGCACAAAATTAATTTTTTTCGGCGTTAGACCATGTTTAGAGGTCAAACTTTGAACTACAAACATAGTATTAAGCTGAATTTACCCGCCTGGCATATCATAATGCTTTGGATTAAAAATTGGTTCCCGTGCATTCCCGATCTTAAAAATTCCAAAACACTTGGGCCGGAGGTAGCCTCCTCTGTTGGATTTTGTATAAATTAGCGGCCGTTTGAATCGAACTTATGAATTTATCTTATTTCATAGCAAGAAAAGTGGCGGCTACCGGCACGCGTTCTTTCTCTCGTCTCATCATCCGCATTGCGGTGATTGCCGTGGCGTTGAGCGTGGCGGTGATGATCATTGCCACGGCACTTATTGCCGGCTTTAAGAAGGAAATAAGTAGTAAAATATTTGGCTTCTGGGGCCATATTCACATCACAGATACAAGTATTGACCGCTCCTTGCTCGACGTCGTACCCGTTGATATCAATCAAAGTTTTTACCCAAGTTTGGATACGATCAAACAGGTGAAATACTGGACGATAGAGGAGGTGCTGGGACGGGAAGTTGAAGTGGAGAAAGTTTCCAAAGGTGGAGTCCGCCACATTCAGGTATTTGCCATCAAACCGGGCATCATCAAGGCCAGGGATGAAATTGAAGGCATTATATTGAAAGGTATCGGCGATGACTTCGACTGGCAGTTTCTGGAAAATTACCTGCAAGAAGGAAAGCCCATTGAACTGTCAGATACTTCGGCTTCACGCCAAATCCTGATTTCCCGCCAAACTGCCAATCGCCTGAAGGTAGGCCTGCAGGATAGCCTCGACATTCACTTTGTAGAAAAAGGGGAGCAGCTGACCCGTCGTTTTTATATCTGCGGCATTTATAAAACAGGATTGGAGGAATACGATCAGAAGTTTGCCTTAGTAGATATTAAACAAATCAGGCAAATTCTCGGCTGGACCGATCAACAAGTGAGTGGTTTTGAGGTGTTCATTGAAGATATCGATGACCTTTTGCCGATCACTGAATACATCTATTATGACTTACTGCCTCCCGAATTATATGCACAGACCATCCGGGAGAAGTTTCGGGAAATCTTTGAGTGGCTCGAATTGCAAAACATCAACGAAGTGGTGATCCTGGCGCTGATGATTTTGGTGGCCATTATAAATATGGTGACCGCCCTGATGATCCTGATTCTGGAGAGAACCAATATGATCGGTACACTAAAAGCACTGGGGAGCTCCAACTGGAGTATTCGGCGCATCTTTATTTATTATGCAGCCTATATTATTATCACCGGCCTGTTTTGGGGCAATCTGGTGGGTATTGGCTTGTGTGTATTGCAGGATCAATTTGAATTTATCAAACTTTCCGAAGAAAACTATTATCTCTCCGTAGCTCCAGTGGAAATCCGTTTCTGGTCCGTTTTTCTTTTGAATATCGGTACGTTGATTATTACACTGATTTTTCTGATCGCCCCTTCTTATCTGGTCACCAGAATTGACCCGGTGAAGGCCATTCGCTTCAAATAAGCCCGGATTTTAAGGTTATGAAAGGGCTCAGGTGGAAACTGGACATTACTTTTTTGGGGATTGCGGATATCCTCTTGTTCTTGCCGCAAAGGCTTTTTCGTCTTATTCAACATTTCTTTTTACCTGCTGATCGGATTTATCGGGAAGTTTACCCTCGTACTTACAGTCTTTTCTGGGGCTTTGAATTTGTTGTCCGTTTGGTAGAAATCCTTGGAATTGGTGAGCTTTACAATATCCTGTCGTGTTGGCTAAAATTCAACACCCGTGCACTGGATAGGAGAGAGGTGGTTTTGTCAAGGACAATCTTCGGGGAAAAATTTCCGCTCTACCGGGTGTGCATCGATGAATGGGCGATGGTAGGGCCGCCACAGCGTCACATTTGTTACGTCAGTTTCTGGACGGTCAATAGCTGGCGGAGCATGTCCGATTGTTTATTGATACACGAACTGGTACACACCTGGCAATACCACCGTTTGGGGATGGTTTATATCCTGCGGGCGCTGGTAGCGCAACGGTCCAAACAAGGCTATGATTACGGTGGTACGGAGGCATTGCGGGAGGTATACCTAAGGTTGGGAAAGATGGATGAATTTAACCTGGAGCAACAGGCGGATATCGTGGCTGATTACTGTCGGATAAAAAAAGGACTTGGGCCTGCCTGGGGGAAGGGAAGCTGGGTAGATTTGCCATTGTATCAGTATTTTGTTGACCAATTGATTTGATCGTTTTCGCTGCCTTGGAATCGCACTTAATAAAAATACGTCCAAGGAATAAGCGGTTAGTAGTAGCGAATTCCAAATGAATAATCGTAAGTTTGTGGCTGCTTGTACCAAATGGTATGGCAAGTTGACAATGCTTCTTTCATCGGAATCGAAATTCGCCGGGAATGGTTAGATATTACGCAAAAGTAGACGGGCGCCTGAAGGAATTGGAAGAACCGGGCACATCTTGCTGGGTGAATATCTCGCCACCTTTCAGTCATGAGGAACTGGAAGAAATCGCTCAACAGTTCTTTATTCCCCTCGATTTTCTTACGGACTCTTTGGATATTGACGAGAGGTCACGTTACGAACGTGAAGAAGATGTACGTCTGATCGTACTCAATACGCCCATCTTAAATGAGGTGGAGGATGTCAACGATGCCATTTACGTGACGGTGCCGATCGGTATTATTCTCACGCCTGATTACATCATCACGATCACCTCATTTGAAAACCCCGTATTGCAACGCTTCCTGGACGATAAGGTGAAAAACTTTAACCCCGGTAACGAAAGCCTTTTTGTATTGCAAATCCTGGAGCAAAACGTACACCGTTTTTTGACTTGTTTGAAAAAGCTCAACCTCAAGCGCAACCTCATTGAGAAAGAGCTATATGATTCCAGTCGAAATAAGGAATTAACGCAGTTGCTCAGTATTGAGAAGAGTTTGGTATACTTCGTAAATTCTCTGAGTGCCAATGAGCTGCTCAAAATGAAAATGAAGCGCTCCGACTTTCTGCAAATTCGCAATGACGAAGACCAGGCGGACCTGTTTGAAGACATCATCATTGACAATAGTCAGGCCCTGGAAATGGCCAACATTTATACCAATATCCTTAATGGAACCATGGATGCCTACGGTTCTATCATTTCCAACAACCTGAACATTACCATTCGTCGACTGACCCTCATCACCATCATCCTGATGGTACCCACTCTTGTCGCCAGTTTTTACGGCATGAACGTCACACTCCCGTTTATGCAGAATCCCAACGCAATTTATTACATCGTAATCTTTTCTTTGGCTATTAGCGCATTGGTGGCATGGTATTTCCAGCGTAAGCGCCTTTTTTGACTGATACTCTTCAGTTTATACATTATTTAAGCTCATAGATAACTATTTTGCTTATACCGGCTTTAGTTTTCAACATTGAGTTATCCACATTGTGGAAAAATAAACCAACTTTTCAACCAGCTGATAATCAATGAATTGAAATAGTTATCCACATTTTGTTAATAACTTCATCAAGATTTTCCTGACATCCTAATGGTATAATTATTAATTTAGTGTTAATTAAAAACGAGAGAAAACTTATACCCACTACAGAAGGGGATTTTCAAGCAGCAGTGTATTTAAGCATATATTCCCAAGCCTGACTTTAGGTCTAGCTTGGGCTAAGTTTGCTATGCCATATGCGAAGCCTCAGATTAAAAAGTTTAGGGTAGCAAAAGAGCCACAAAATCAGCACAATCACAAAACCAAAAAAAATATAGGAAGAATGACAGCGTTAGCAGAACCAATCCTGGAGGAGAATCCGAATCGATTTGTACTTTTCCCAATCAAGCACGACGACATTTGGGCTTTTTATAAGAAATCGGAAGCAAGTTTTTGGACGGCAGAAGAAATTGATCTTTCCCAGGATTTGACCGATTGGAAGGACAAACTCAATGATGATGAACGTCACTTTATCAAGCACGTATTGGCCTTTTTTGCGGCAAGTGACGGAATCGTAAATGAAAATCTGGCTGAGAACTTTGTGAGCGAGGTGCAATATACCGAGGCAAAGTTTTTCTACGGTTTTCAAATCATGATGGAAAATATCCACTCCGAGACCTACTCCTTATTAATCGATACTTATATCAGCGACAACAAAGAGAAGGATTACCTATTCAATGCTATTGAGCACCTAGACTGTGTGAAGAAGAAAGCTAACTGGGCATTGCGGTGGATTGACAACGGTAGTTTCGCCGAGCGGTTGATCGCTTTTGCTGCTGTTGAAGGCATTTTCTTCTCCGGTTCATTTTGTTCTATTTTCTGGTTAAAGAAAAGAGGACTAATGCCGGGGTTGTCCTTTTCCAATGAACTGATTTCTCGTGATGAAGGTATGCATTGCGATTTCGCCTGTTTGCTTTACAATGACCACGTAGTCAATAAGTTGCCAAATGATACAGTGCGGGATATCATAACTGATGCCGTAAAGATTGAGAAGGAATTTGTTAAGGATGCCATTCCTGTCAATTTGATCGGAATGAATGCAGACCTAATGTGTCAATACATCGAGTTTGTGGCCGATCGTTTGTTGGCTGCACTGGGGCAAGACAAAGTATATAAGGTTGAGAACCCGTTCCCTTGGATGGATTTGATTTCCCTACAGGGAAAAACCAATTTCTTCGAAAAGAGAGTGGGCGATTACCAAAAATCTGGTGTGATGACCGACCGCGAAAAGCAGGTGTTCTCACTTGATGAAGATTTCTAAAAAAAAACATTCCATTCATCCCTATTTGATATTCTAATTTTCAAAACCTCTAAAATCCTGCATTATGCAAGTAATAAAAAGAGGCGGTAAGCGCGAGGATGTTAGCTTCGATAAAATTACCGCAAGAATAAAGAAGTTGGTGTACGGTCTGAATCCCAACTATATCGATCCTATTGAAATCGCCAAAAAGGTGATCCAGGGATTGTATGATGGGGTTACGACCACCGAATTGGATAATCTTGCAGCGGAGACTGCCGCAACCATGGCCGTTGCGCACCCTGATTACGCACTTCTGGCCGCACGTATTTCCGTTTCAAACCTGCATAAAAATACTGATAAGTCCTTCTCAAAAACGATGAAGGCCCTTTATAACTATATCGATCCCAAGACCAATGAAAAGGCGGGATTGATTGGCGAGGAATCGTTTAAAATCATCTGG
The DNA here is from genome assembly GCA_965229635.1 of Saprospiraceae bacterium. Classification (GTDB taxonomy): domain Bacteria; phylum Bacteroidota; class Bacteroidia; order Chitinophagales; family Saprospiraceae; genus BQJU01. The sequence continues at coordinate 4,801,847 of OZ245894.1, read as the reverse complement.
AAGCACCGCGACCAACTCGATTCTGCCATTATCTATGACCGTGATTACAGCTTTGACTTTTTTGGGTTTAAAACCCTGGAACGCTCTTACCTGCTCCGCATGGACGGCAATGTGGTAGAGCGCCCGCAACACATGCTGATGCGTGCAGCTGTAGGCATTCATGGAGAAGACATTGAGGCCGCCATCGAGACCTATAACCTGATGTCTGAGAAGTGGTTCATCCATGCCACCCCAACCTTGTTTAATGCAGGAACCCCCAAGCCTCAGCTTTCTTCCTGTTTCCTGCTCTCGGTCACTGATGACAGTATCTCCGGTATTTTTGAAACCTTGTCGCGCTGTGCCAAGATTTCCCAATCAGCCGGCGGAATCGGACTGAGCATTCACAATGTGAGAGCTAAAGGCAGCTATATCAAGGGAACTGGAGGAACTTCCAACGGCATCATTCCGATGTTGAAGGTCTACAACGATACTGCTCGCTACGTTGATCAGGGGGGCGGAAAGCGCAAAGGAGCCTTTGCCATTTACCTGGAGCCCTGGCATGCCGACATCTTCGAGTTCCTCGACCTGAAGAAAAACCACGGTAAAGAGGAATTGCGTGCCCGCGACCTGTTTTACGCCATGTGGATTCCTGATTTGTTTATGGAGCGCGTGAAGGCGGATGGAGAATGGTCTTTATTCTGCCCCAATGAAGCACCAGATCTTTACGATTGTTACGGCGGCGAATTTGAAGCATTGTACCACAAGTACGAGCAGGAAGGCCGCGCCAGAAAGGTAGTAAAAGCGCAAGAGCTCTGGTTTGCGATATTGGAATCTCAGATTGAGACTGGAACGCCGTATATCCTTTACAAAGATGCGGCCAACCGGAAGTCTAACCAGAAAAACCTCGGTACCATCCGCTCCAGCAATCTCTGTACGGAAATCATGGAGTACACCTCCAAAGATGAGGTAGCAGTGTGTAATCTGGCGTCTATCTCTCTGGCCAAATTTGTCAAAGAAGATGGTACTTATGATTTTGAGCAATTGCACAATATCACTCGTGTGGTGACCCGCAATTTGAACAAAGTTATTGATATCAACTACTATCCTATTCAGGAAGCTCGCAATTCCAACATGAGGCACCGTCCGGTAGGCATTGGCGTGCAGGGATTGGCAGACGCATTTATTTTGATGCGCCATCCATTTGACAGTCCCGAAGCAGCAAAACTGAATCGCGATATTTTTGAGACGATTTATTACGCCGCCCTTACGGAATCTTGTGCTCTGGCAGAGAGAGACGGCAGTTACGAATCGTATGCAGGCTCACCGGCTAGTCAGGGTGAATTGCAGTACGACCTTTGGGGAGTGACGCCAAGTGATCGTTGGGATTGGAAAGCATTGAAGCAAAAAATCAAGAAGCATGGTTTGCGCAATAGCTTGCTGCTGGCACCTATGCCCACGGCATCTACCTCTCAGATTTTGGGCAATAACGAATGTTTTGAGCCTTATACCTCAAACATCTACAGCCGCCGGACCTTATCGGGTGAGTACATCGTGGTGAACAAGCACCTCTTAAAAGACCTCATTGGCTTGGGGCTGTGGACGGACGAAATGAAGCACCGACTGATGGCATCCAACGGCTCAGTCCAGGAAATTGATGGTATTCCGGAAGATTTGAAGGAGCTTTATAAGACCACCTGGGAAATCAGTCAGAAGGCCATCATTGATATGGCTGCTGATCGGGGAGCCTTTATTTGCCAAAGCCAAAGTATGAACCTTTTTGTGGAAAATCCAAACTACGGAAAGTTGTCATCCATGCACTTTTACGCCTGGCAGAAGGGCTTGAAAACGGGTATGTACTACCTGCGTTCGAAAGCAGCTACCGATCCGATCAAGTTTACGGTAGACCAGGAAGTGAGTGTCAAAAAGGTAACGGAGAAAGCTCCTGCGGGTGCCGCTGAACCGGTAACATTAGTTAGCCCGGAGATAAACACTACCGAAGGTCAAGTCTGCAATCTGGATGATCCTGATTGTCTGATGTGCGGTAGCTAATACAAATGCTAATTTTGACTTACTGATATTTAGGCGACTCTGTCATTTAGGGGTCGCCTTTTTTTTTGTGAATACTTCGGTTTATTTTTAAAATTTGCGACCTTTGCGCCAGAATCACATCAAAGCCCTAACTGATGAGTAAAAGCACTGCGCTTTTATTACATCATTTGGAATTTTAGGAAATAAAAAATAAGACTCTCCAATCCTTGTCTGCAAGAGATACCGTTCTCATGGAATTGGCGAATAAGGGGCAACTATTTTACATGCATAACTTTTGAGAAAACTTACAAAGCCTTCCTGATCTGCCAGGTTGGTCTTACCCCTTCAGTTATAACTATCACTGTCAAAAGGTCAGAGTTCGGCTTACCGTTTTGGGTAATCTGTCTTTGCTGCCTTTTTTCAGAAAAATTGATTTGGTAAGGTTCTCTACAAAAGCATGCTATATGAAAAAGATAAGCTACACCGTACTGTTCGCTCTAATCTTTGTATGTGCGCTACAAGCCCAACCCAAGTGGGAATGGGGGCTATTTGTTGGTGGCGCTAATTACCTCGGAGATCTAGTGGAAACGCGAATGCCGGTCTGGGAAGAAACCCAACCAGCCGGAGGCCTCACGCTGGCCTATACTCCCAATCAACAACTCTTCTTTCAGACGAGCATCTATTATGCTCGACTAAAGGGTAGTGACCAAAACTTTGACAATATCAAAATACAGGAACAGCGAAGCTTCCAATTTGATAGTGAGGTGATAGAGGTCGCTGTTCAGGCTCGCTATGAATTGTTTGGTAAAAAACGCTTTATCAAAAATCAGCCTTTTAACGGCGTCATTGCGCCTTACATCTTTGGAGGGATAGGCCTTTCCTGGATTAATGCGACTCCCGATTTTTCTGATGCGGATCGAGAGCCCTACTTCATCTTGATTCAGGAGGATAAGGCAGCGGCTTTAACCAAACCTAGGATCACCGTTCCCATGGGAGTAGGCCTGAAGTTTGATCTGGGCAAAAAAACGGCTCTGATGCTGGATGTCGGTTTTCGCACGGCTTTTACTGACCTGTTGGATGGAATAAGCCATACGGCCAATCCCGATGCCAATGACTGGTATCTGATTGGGGGCATCACGCTGGCTAAGCGCATTGGTTATAAGGATTATGACAATGATGGAATTGTGGATAAAGAGGATCGATGCCCGAGATTACCCGGTGTGTTGAGTGGTCGGGGCTGCCCCGATAGTGATGGAGACGGAGTGGAAGACCTGGAAGATCTCTGTCCGGATGAGGCTGGCGTGTTCGAACTCAATGGCTGCCCGGACCGAGATCACGATATGGTCATGGATATGGATGATGAATGTCCGGACCGTTTCGGACGTGAAAGTACCCGGGGGTGCCCGGATGTAGATAATGACGGCATCAGAGATACCCATGACGAATGCCCATGGGAAGTGGGTACCATGCTACTGGCTGGTTGTCCCGATTGTGATGGTGACGGGGTGGCCAACGACAAGGATTACTGCCCAACTGTCTTTGGCAATCCGCTCTGGCAGGGATGCCCTTATCCCGATCAGGACCGTGATGGTGTAGCAGATGAAGAAGACGCTTGTCCCGAAATACCGGGAGATATCTCGGCAAAAGGCTGTCCTGATTTTGATGGCGATGGAGTAGGAGACACCAAAGATTTATGTCCGGAAGTGGCTGGTGCCAAAGACAATTCAGGTTGTCCGCGATTGACTCAGGCCGAAGAGGAAGTTTTACAGCTAGCGCAAAAGGAGGTTCAATTTGAAACCGCTAGTGCCATCCTTAAATCGGAATCCCTTAAAACGCTGGATCAGGTGGTGCAGATTCTAAAGGATTACCCCCATTATCAATTGACAATCAGAGGCCATACCGATGACCGTGGCAAGGCGACTTCCAATCAAAAACTATCCGAAAAGAGGGCAAAAGCCTGCTACGAATACCTGGTCAAAAACGGCATATTGGCCGAGCGTATGGACTACGAAGGTCTGGGAGAAAGTGAACCGATTGGAAACAATAACACAGCAGAAGGCCGAAAAATGAACCGGCGCGTAGAATTTACCTTATATTTGAAATAAAGTTTGTATAAGTAAAAAACATTTGTCTGCAATGAAAAAGATTTACTTGTTTCTTTTCCCCCTCTTTTTTGCCTCTAGTGTTAATGGCCAATACCAACTTGAAGGTGGTGTTTTTGTAGGAATGGCCACTTACCAAGGTGATTTTGTCAAAGAAACTCTTCCACTTTTTAAAGAAGGAAATATCGCTGTTGGGTTAACGGGGCGTTATGTTCATAATTACACCCTTGCATTTCGTGGCAACCTAATTTTCGGTAAAATTAGTGGCGATGACTACAACTACATTGATCGGAGAGGCCGGGCCTTACAGTTTACAAATTCAATCACAGAATTGAGTGGATTGGTGGAATGGGAACCTCTAGGGGCGAAACGCTATCTCTCAGGAGTTGGATTTAAGCGGATGGTTTCTCCCTTTTTGTTCATCGGAGTCGGGCTGGCTTTTACCAATCCTAAGACCGATTATTCGCGATACGAAGGAAGTAGTGACGCCATGAATCTGAAAATGACCATGGATCAAAATGCCAAATACTTCAAAACACGTTTTGCAATTCCCTTCGGACTAGGTTTTAAATTTGACTTTACCGAAAACTGGTACGCCTCTTTGGAAGTAGGTATGCGTTACGCTTTTACTGACTATCTCGATGGAGTAAGTGAGGCCGGTAATCCCGATGCCAATGACTGGTACCACTTTTCCGGTGTATCTCTATTTTACCGAATTCCTGGTTCAGAAAAAGATTAGATTCGTGAAGTTGATAACAAAATGGGAGAACTATGTTGTTCAACCTGGTTCTCCCATTCTTATTTTCGCTCCAGTAGTTCGTCAACCACCATTTTCACCCCAACGGTTGCCCTTTCGGCGATGACGTTTAATTGCTTCGACAAGCTCAATTCATAATTAATTGACGGATTGGGATCAATATAGTGAATTGGGGCAAATGGCGGAGCATAACCAACAAGTCCAGCTGCGGGATATACTTGCATAGAGGTACCCACAATCAGGATGTGATCGGCCTGGGTGGTGACTTCCGCTGCCAATTGTAACATTGGCACTTCCTCACCAAACCATACGATATGTGGGCGCAGTTGGCTACCTTGCTCACAACGATCTCCGAGGTGAATATCTTCTTTCCAGTCATAGACCAAACTGGGGTTTGTAGTGCTCCGGGCCTTGGTCAGCTCGCCATGCAGATGAATCACGTATTTGCTTCCTGCTCTTTCGTGCAGATCATCGACATTTTGGGTAATGACAAATACCTGATATTTCTCTTCCAGTTCCTTCAGCGCATGATGTGCCCCGTTGGGTTCCACCTCCTTTAGTTGACAGCGGCGTTTGTTGTAAAAGTCAAGCACCAATTCCCGATTTTTAGCCCATCCCTGTGGCGAGGCAACTTCCATCACATCGTGTCCTTCCCACAAGCCTCCTGCATCGCGAAAGGTGCTGATGCCACTTTCTGCGCTAATGCCTGCACCGGTAAGTACGACCACTTTTTTCATGTCCTATTTACTTTTAATTTCCTGAAATGCAGCTCCCAAATGGCCAATTATGTCACTGGCAATCAATGATTCATGCTCCAGTTCACGCGCAGCAATATCGCCGGCCAGTCCATGCAGATACACGCCCAGCAGGGCTGCTGTCAAAGGAGCATACCCTTGAGCCAGAAGGCCCGTCAGGACTCCCGTTAACACATCTCCACTACCTGCAGTAGCCATTCCCGGATTTCCTGTAGAGTTGAAATAGCAGTCGCCTTCGGGAGTACTAATGCAGGTGTTGGCCCCTTTTAATACAATGTAAACCCCTAATTTTTCGGATTGATTCCGCTGTAGTTCGTTTCTGGAAAAATCATCGGCGGCTGGACCAAACAATCGCTCAAACTCCTTGGGGTGTGGGGTTAAAATACTGCCTTTGGGAATGAGCTTCATCTTGTCCGGATTTTTCCCAAGAATATTGAGTGCGTCAGCATCAATAACCATCGGCTTTTTTGTTTTCTCCAGCGTTTGAATCAATGCATGTACCACCGTGAGCCCCTGATCAAGGCCACAGCCAATGCCAAGGCTGCTGTATCGATCCGTATTCGGGGCTTCAGAGAAGAAAAACTGATGCCGGTCAATACTCACCATCGCTTCGGGTATACTGATTTGAAGAATTTCGTACGCACATTTAGGGGCATGAATACTGACTAGTCCTGCCCCTGATCGAAGGCAGGCTCTGGCGGCCAAAATAGCGGCACCCACCTTTCCATAACTACCGGCAATGAGCAATGCATGACCGAAAGTACCCTTGTGATCGTATTTGCTGCGATGATGGAGTAGTGGTTTGATCACCAATTCATCAAGGTAGTGGAAAGGGGTTTTCAACTGCTCCAGAAAGGTGGGAGAAAGGCCAATTGTTCGCACCGTCCACTGTCCAGTATATTTCTGATTTTGTGGAAACAAAAAGGCCAGCTTTGGCAATTCAAAACTGAAGGTATAATCGGCATGGATGGCGATTCCAGAGGTGGTCCGATCGGCAAATAAACCGGAAGGGATATCGACGGAAACAATAGTGGCAGCATGATTATTCAAGTGCTCAAACAGCTTTGCCCAGTAACCCTCCACCGGACGGTTGAGCCCCGAACCAAAAATCGAATCGATGACCAGCGCCTGTTCTGGTAAGTCCGGCAAAGAACTATCCTTTTTTAGGGAACTCACCGGGATATTGGAGCGGGGAGGCAGTCGCTCGAGATTGCTTTTAAAATCCGGAGAGCGGCTACTGCCTATCTCACACAGATAAAGAATTACGGTGTACATCCGTTGGTGCAACAATCGGGCAATAGCCAGACCGTCGCCACCATTGTTTCCCGGCCCACAAAAGATGTAAATTGGTTGGTCTGGATTCTGGAACTGCTCGGTAAACCAATCCACGAAACACAGGCTGGCTCTTTCCATCAGATCGAGTGAGGAAATCGGTTCGTTTTCAATTGTGAATTGATCTAATTCTTTGGTTTGGGATGCACTAATTATCTTCATGCTGCTAATTTATAAATAATGGAGACAATTTTTCAGGGAATAAAAGTATTGGAATTGGCCAGCGTATTGGCCGGCCCCGCCGTAGGTCAATTTTTTGCTGAATTGGGTGCGGAGGTCATCAAAGTGGAAAACAAAAGCACAGAAGGTGATATCACTCGCCGCTGGAAGTTACCAAACGAACCAAAGGGAGCCCGGGAATCAGCATATTACTGTAGTGTCAATTGGGGCAAAGAGGTTTACTTCATGGATTTGCAACAGGAAGCCGATCGCCAGCAGATATATGAATGGATCCGGGAAGTTGATGTGGTCATCAGCAATTTTAAGCTGGCTTCCGCCAAAAGAATGGGACTGGATTACGAAACACTAAAGACGCTAAATGACAAGCTAATCTATGCACAATTAACCGCCTTTGGACCCGAATCCTCCCGCACTGCCTTCGATGTTGTTTTGCAAGCCGAAGCCGGCTTTCTGTACATGAGTGGGGAACCAGGACGTGCGCCGGTGAAAATGCCGGTGGCTTTGATTGATTTGCTGGCGGCCCACCAACTGAAGGAAGCCATTCTTTTGGCCATCATCAAACGGATGAAAACGGGAAAAGGAAGTTACGTCACCACCTCCTTGTTGGCCTCAGCCATTTCATCCCTGGCCAATCAGGCCACCAATTGGTTGATGGCAGAGCACATTCCGCAACCCCTTGGATCTCAACATCCCAATATTGCACCTTACGGTGATATGTATTACACCAAAGATAAGAAGCCAGTTGTACTGGCGGTTGGCACTGAAAAGCAGTTTGCGGGTCTTTGCCGATGCCTTCACCTGGAACACCTCGTAAGCACCCCTCTTTTTGCAAGCAATATTGAGCGAGTACGCAATAGAGAAGCCTTAAATGAAATATTGGCGAAAGCCATTGCTGAACAAGAAAGGGATCAACTATTGGAAAAACTTCACCAAAATGCAGTGCCGGCAGGCAGTATACGCAATATGAAGGAGGTATTCGAAATGCCGATGGCCCAGACCATGATCTTAACGGAATCATTAGCGGATGGCCGCATCAGCAAGTGTGTAAAAACAGTTGCTTTTGAAATACAATGACAACAGCCGTCAATTTATCGGCACCCGTGATTGGGATAAACTTCCGAAATAACTAAATTTAGGGATAAAAATAAACCCTGATAGATTTGAAAAATGGCATCTTAATCCTCGCGCTCTGTATTTCGTTACCCGGCATGATCAAGGCGACCCATATTGTGGGTGGTGAAATGAACTATACCTGCCTGGGCAATGATCAGTATGAAATCACGCTAACCATCTTCCGTGATTGCTTCTATGGTGATCCCAACGCCTGGTTTGATGATCCGGCTGCCATCGGGGTTTTTGATGAAAATAATCAGCTTTTGCAGAATATACTGGTGCCCCTGATGAATAATGACACGCTAAATCCGGTGCTTTCCAGTGAATGTCTGGTTGTTCCACCCGATGTTTGTGTGCATACCACCACTTATCGAACCACCATCGAATTGCCACCCATTACCGGAGGTTATCAGCTGGCCTATCAGCGATGTTGTCGCAATCAGACCATTGCCAACATCATCGATCCATTGGGAACCGGCGCAACCTACGGTGTAACGATCTCTGAAAGGGCATTGATGGAGTGCAACAGCAATGCAAAATTTCAGCAGTGGCCACCCCTCTATATCTGTGTCAACGAACCCATCTTTTTTGATCAGTCCGCAATTGATATTGATGGCGACTCCATCGTTTATCGCCTGTGTACACCATTGCAGGGGGCGACCCCCAATGTGCCAATTCCACAACCACCTAATCCACCACCTTACGAGACCGTGGTTTGGAATGATCCGCCGTACAACGAAAATAATATGCTCAACGGGGCACCCGGTGATCCTCCTCTGCAGATTGACAGCGAAACCGGTTTGTTGACGGGCTTACCCAATACAGTTGGACAATTTGTAGTGGGAATCTGCATTGAAGAATACCGTGATGGTGAACTCATCTCGACCACCCGCCGCGACTTTCAGTACAATGTCGGGATTTGTGGCGTTTCCAATGCCGCCTTTTTTGCGCCAGACATTCAATGTGGCAGCCTCACCGTCGAATTTGAAAACCAATCCCTCGGCGCCGAAAACTTCCTCTGGCAGTTCGGCGACCCCACCAACCCTGATCTCACCTCCACGCTGGAGAACCCGGCCTATACTTACCCGGACACCGGCTTGTATACAGTCACGCTAATCACTGAGCCGGGAGCAGTATGTACCGATACCTTTACTCAGGACATTTACTTGCAATACGCCTCACTTGATGCGGCTTTTGATTTTGAAATTGTCTCTTGTACCGATTCTCTCACACTGCAGGTCACAGACCTCTCCACCGATTCACTATTTGATATTGCTACCTGGGATTGGACCTTGTCCCCATACGGCTTGACTTCCAATAACCCGAGCCCAACCTTCGTGATCACCTCAGGTGATGTCAATGCGGTGCTGAGTCTGGTAGTTACGGCCGAAAATGGTTGTCAGGATTCCCTGTCGGAATCTTTCTTTATTGAATACATTCAGGAAGCCCTCTCTTTTGATAGCATCAGTATTTGTCAGGGAGATTCGGTTTTTCTCAACAATAGTTTCAACGAAAGTTACACCTATCAATGGTCTCCTGGGATGGGGTTAAGTGATGTCAACTCGCCAAACCCCAGTGCAAAACCAATGGAAACGACTACCTACTTTGTCACCATTACCGATGACCAGGGGTGCTCGCTTTCGCTAAATACTACGGTTGAAGTCATTCCACCGTACCCATTGCAAGTGCCTCCTGATACCACCATCTGCGCTCCTGAATTAACGGTCTATACCAATAATAGCGAAGGAATTAACTTTCTGTGGGCACTAGACGAAAACTTTACGCAAATAATATCCACCGCCGATAGTGCTACAGTGGCTCCCAATGGCCCAACCACCTACTACTTAATGGCTACTGATGAGAATAATTGCAGCGTATCGACCTCCTTTGTCATCGAAGGGCAGGCCGCCAACGTGCGCACTATACCAGACACTATCCTTTGTCTGGGAGAAACGACCGTTTTGGGAGCTTTTAACCTCGATCCACTAGACACGCTTACGTATAGCTGGCAACCCGTTGGGCAAATCGTTTCCGATCCTACCAATTCAGCGGTATTGATCACCCCAAATCAGACAGGGCCGATTCCCTACGTGGTCACCGTCGAAAATCAGTTTGGGTGTATTGCCATGGACTCAACCCTGGTGACGGTGATCGATACGGCCGATCAGATGGAATTCACCATGGTTCAGCAGTGCAGCGGGTATAGTGTACAGTTTTCCTCCAGTAGTGTCAATGCACCGTTTTTCCAATGGTATTTTGGCGATCCCGATAATCCAGGGGCCGTTGGCGAGGGGGCGGAAGTAGAATATGAATATCCGGGGCCTGGAACCTATGACTTGGTCATTACCTATGGCCCGGAAATTCGTTGTCCGGATACGCTTACGCAAACGGTAACGGTTGGTGATCCACAAATCTTCCCGGCATTTGACTGGGAAGTCGTGAGTTGTGGCGATTCCGCCGTAATCCAGTTGACGGATCAATCCCAAAACGGGCAAAGTGCGATTACCGGATGGCAATGGACCCTTGATGGAGCACCTCTGTCTAATGAGCAAAACCCATTGTTGCACCTGACAGAAAGCGGAAGTTACGAAGTAAGTCTGACCATTTTGTCGGATGATGGTTGTGAAGATATGACCACCGATTTAGTGGAAGTTGCTTTGATTGATTTGCCGCTACCGGATTCGATCTTATTGTGTGTTGGCGATTCGCTGCAGCTCAATGAAGGTGGAGATCCAGGACTTCAATATCTTTGGGGCCCTTCCGGCTTATTTTTGGATGTCAATGCCGTCAGTCCGGTTATTTATCCCGATGAGAGCACCAACATTACGGTCCAGATCATTGACCCGACAACTGGCTGTGAAGCCAATCGTGATTTGTTGGTGGAGGTTCAACCCTTATTTCAATACGAGTTACCGCCTGATACCGTTAATTGTGCACAATCATCACAGTTGCAAGTGAGTAGTCCCTCGGATTTGCAATACCTATGGGGAGAAGACCCTGATTTTGTGAATGTAGTAGGGATGGATTCCCTGGTGACGGTAGCTTTTTCCGGAGAACGGACCTATTATCTGCGCATGACTGATGCGTTTGGCTGCACCATTGAAGACAGTTTGACGGTAATCAATGGTGGATTTTCATTGAATGTCCCTTCCGCCAGCATTTGCCTGGGCGATACCGCTACCTTGATTGCACAAGATGATTTTAACGGACCTTTGACTTATACCTGGAACTCTGCCGCCACTATTCTCAGTGATCCAGGGTTAGCACAGATTCTCGTGAGTCCCGAAGGGAATGCTCTTTACAATTTATTGGCTTCAAATCAATATGGTTGTCAGGCCGTTGCAAGTGCTTCGGTGAATGTCCTCTCGGGAGGTATGCCGATCGTGGTTTCTGCCGAACCGGATACTATCTTCATTGGCGAAAGCAGTCAATTGATGGTGACAGATGACATTGGCTATACCTTCCAGTGGTTTCCGGAGGCAACATTAAATAACCCCAATATATTTAACCCGTTGGCCAACCCGGAGGAAACAACCGATTACACCGTATTGGTCACCCAGGATAATGGCTGTGAAGTTTTAGGGCTTGTAACAATTACTGTTTTAAACCCAAGTTGTATAGAGCCCTATGTGTACATTCCCAATGGCTTTACGCCAAATGGAGATGGCTTGAATGACGAATTGGAGGTGTACGGCAATTCAATCGATGAGATGTACCTGGCCATTTACAATCGTTGGGGGCAGAAAATATTTGAAGCCAATTCCCAAAGTGAGAAATGGGATGGTACTTTTAATGGCAAACCTCTGCCACCTGATGTCTTTGGTTACTACCTTCAGGTAAGGTGCTTAAATGGAGAAGAATTCTTTAAAAAAGGTAATATTACCATCGTTAAATAAAAATCAAATGAGAGTATTTCGCGCTATACTCCTTGTGTTTTGTATTAGCTTAAGCTATTCAGGTTTTAGTCAGGAACCAGACCTGCGTTTTGGCAAAGTCTCTGACGAAGAATGGGACATGGCTTATTGCGAATTTGATTCTGCCGCGCCGGCCATTATTCTTTTGGATAAAGGGGTGATCACCTTTGATGACGGTACGGTCAATATCGAGCGGCACCGACGCATCAAGATTTTTCGGGAAGAAGGGTTTGAGTATGCGGATGTATCCATTCCTTTTTACCACCGTGATCGGGATGAATGGATTGAGAATTTCTCTGCCCAAACCCTGGTGCAGGGACCAGATGGCAAAGTAGACAAGATTCGGGTTAAAGATGAATTTACGGAGCAACTCAATGATTATTGGTCCCAATTCAAATTCTCTTTTCCAGCAGTTGCCGAAGGGGTAATCGTGGAGTATTCCTATCGCTATGTATCCAAACGTTTTTACTTCTTGGCTCCGTGGGAATTTCAATATGAAATTCCGGTTTTGTTTAGTAAGCTCAATGTGACGGTCCCCAAAACGCTGAATTACTCTTTTCTTTTATTTGGCGATCAATTGCCCAAACGGTACACCGGAGGCACTCGTTCCAACTGGGTGCTGGAGAAGCAGCCAGGCTATAAAGACGAGGCATTTGTGTACAACCCTAAAGATTACATCAATAAAATTGAGTTTCAATTGCACAGTTATTGGGACGGCAATGGAATGAGGAAAGTGCTGCGCAGCTGGAACGAGCTTGGCGAGGACCTTAAGCAGGATTATCGACCCGTTTTTCGCAAAGCCCGGCGCGAGCGAGAGCAATTTGAAGCCATTGTAGCTGGTGCAACGACCGATCTTGACAAGGTAAAACTGTTGTTGGACCATTTCCGAAAAGTTTATCAATGGAATCAGTATTTTTCCATCTACCCCAAACAGGACCTGGATGATTTGTTGGAGTCGGGCAAAGGGACCAATTCATTGATCAATTTATGGTTTATCGGGGCTTTACAGGCGCTTGAACTCGATGCTGAGCCGGTGTTGATTAGTACCCGGAGCAATGGGAAGGTAGTCAAGAATTTCCCTTTATTAAGTCAATTTAACAATGTGATTTGCCAGGTCGTTTGTGATGGACAAGCACAGCTGATTGATGTGGTGGAAAGAGGTGGCAAATTACCCTATGATCAATTACCGGTGGAGGACCTGAATTATAATGGGCTGCTGCTCGGTGAAGATTCTACCAGTTGGATTGAAATATTGCCGCAAGGCCAATCGCGTCATATGACTTTAGTAGAATTGGATTTAGGGGAGGGTAGTGGAAAGGTAGCCAAGCGCTATATGGGCTATCCCGCAGCTAAACAACGTTTGAACCTGATGATTGGCCAAGACCTGGACCTGGAGGAAGGGCAAACGGTAGAAGGTGCAGTGGGACAAACCTTGGAATTGGCCAACCGGGAAGTAGAGCATTTGGAAGATATGGACCAACCCTTATCGATCAACTATACGATTGAGGGAGATGCCTTGTCGACTGATGAAGATAAAATATACGTGACGCCCTTCAGTTGGAGTAATTTTCAGGAGGTAAAGTTCAAGAAAAAAGAACGACACTTTCCGGTGGAATTGGAGTATCCTTTTATGGATCAACTATCGATGTCGATCACCCTCCCTCCGGGGTATGAATTGGAGGAAGCCCCCAAAGATATTCTGCTGAAATTACCCAATGATACCGGGCAGTTTGTTTACCGGGTTAATGCCCATGCTGAAAAGTGCCTGGTGGATATTCGCCTGAAAATAAATGAGGTTTACCTGGTACCGGACATGTACTTCTACCTGAAGGAGTTTTTCGAACAGATCAAGGAAAAAATTAGTGAATCAATAGTCTTTAAAAAAACATAGTTATGCAAAAAGCGACTTCCTTACTTTACTGCTTATTTCTACTGCTCATTGTGCAAACGCTGAATGCCCAATATGTATTCAAGATAGATGAAAAAGTAGCCTGTACCGACATCAAAAGCCAGGACCGTACGGGCACTTGCTGGAGTTTTTCAACCGTATCCTTCCTTGAGTCGGAGCTCATGCGTATGGGCAAGCCCAAGATGGACCTTTCGGAAATGTTTTTGGTGAAAACCATTTATCAAGATAAAGCCCGCAATTACGTATTGCGCCAGGGCAAGGCCAACTTCAGCCAGGGCGGCCTTTCTCACGATGTGATGAGAGCCTTTAAAATGGGCGGTATCGTGCCGGAATCTGTCTTTTCGGGCAAACTGGACGGTTCGGCCATTCATGATCATTCCGAAATGGAATCTGCCATGAAGGGCATGTTGGATGGACTGGTTGGCCGTAAAAAGGTCAGCAATAAATGGCCGGAAGCACTGGACTGTATCCTGGAGTCCTACATGGGAGATGCACCGAACAGTTTCACCTACAATGGCAAGGAATACACACCCCAGAGTTTTGCCAAAAGCCTGGGCATCAATGCTGATGATTATGTGACCTTGACCTCCTTTAGTCATCATCCGTTTTACGAGCAGTTCATACTGGAAATCCCGGATAACTACTCCAACGGCTCTTATTACAACCTGCCGCTGGATGAACTGCAGGCCATCGTTGATCACGCTTTGGAAAACGGCTATACGGTAGCCTGGGACGGCGATGTAGGAGAATCCGGATTTAGTGCCGGTAAGGGACTGGCTGTAGTGGCTGACGCAGGCTTTGATGGGGATGTATTTGCCAATCCCATAGACGAAATGAAAGTCAATCAGGCCAACCGCCAGGAACAATTCGAAAGTTACGCCACCACTGATGATCACTTGATGCACCTTACCGGTATTGCTCATGATCAAAAGGGAAACAAGTACTATATAACCAAAAACTCCTGGGGGGAAATTAGCCCTTACAAGGGTTTTCTGTACATGTCTTCTTCCTATTTCCGTCTGAAGACAGTAGGCATTATGGTCCACAAAGATGCCATTCCAAAAGATATTGCCAAGAAAATATTGCAATAATCTATCAGGTGACCGGGTCAATGATCCGGTCACTTGTTTTTAAGGCTACTCCCAACCATTTTCTTTGCAAGCGCCGTCTATCTCGTTAAAAAACAGCCCAATATAATATGGGCCTGCTCTCTGCGTTCAGTTGATATCCTGACATTAATTCTGTACTCATGAAATATCTGCGCTTGACCCTGCTTTTTTTCCTGTTGCCAAGCCTGCTCGCGGCACAACATTACCTGGGGTTGGGTGGGGGAGGAGGTAGTCCAAATAAAATAGGGTTGCGCCTAAGTGTTCCCGTTAATATTCATTTGACCGGAAAGTTAAGTTTACAACCGGAATTGGTGTTTGTCGAGCAGGGAAGCTCCCAGATTTTGCGCAAGCTCACCACCCGCGATTATCGCTCTGCCCAGGCGGCATTTTTGGCCTTGCCGGTTTTACTCAAAGCCGGTGTGCAATTCGAAAAGTTAAACCTGCACGTATTAGTTGGCCCCCGTTTTGCCTATGGCATCCGACTTGCGGCCAATTACTTTACTGACACCGGTTATTTTCGCGAACACCTCGATTTTGATCAAGCCGAATTGCGCCCTTTTGACCTGGGCGCCCTCTTCGGCGCCGGACTGGAAAAGGTCATCAATAAAGACCGTAAAATCTTCCTCGAAGCCCGCTATTACCTCGGTCTGATCGACCTGGACCGGGAAGCCGACCGCGTGATCTATCCGGAAGGTTTTTATGTGAATATTGGCTTGTTGATTCCGATCAGCTCTTGATCACCTTGAAAGTCTGCTGTCTGTTATCACCGGTAATGCGAAACAGGTACATACCACTGGCCCAATGATGGATGTCAACAGTAAAGGAAGACTGTAAATAAGGCTGAATATTGCGCACCCTGTGCTTCAACTTTCCACTGATGTCAAAGACCTCTAGTTGGTAGTTGACATTTTCTTTTTGATTTAATGCCATTACCGTTACTTGTTGGGAAGAAATGCTTGGGAAAACGGTCCAGGATGGCTCCTGCTCATTGGTGTCGTCCACATCCGTTGGTCCATTCAGGGTACCACAATTCATCACGCTCGGTAGTTCATCTAAAGCGATGTCGGTAATTCCCGGAGCAATGGGTCCCTGGATTCGTCCATCCGCTACCGGCAGGAAACCCACGCCGCAGTAGGGGATGGCCCAGCTCTCTTCGACAAACCAGGCGGAGACAATGTAGCTTTTGCCAACTTCAAAATCGAGGGTCGTTCTGCGGCAATCCACTTCATATCCGTTTACCACAAACAATTCATCACCGGTGTGATCATCACCGGAGAAGGTACGTAGTACATCGATGTTCATACCATTGTTGTCGCTAGAGGTGACTTTTACATAGTAAATGTGAAATCCGGACCAGACTTCTCCGTCTTCTGTAACGATGGATTCGCAGAAGTTGTCAATGAAGACACAGGAGCAAGCTGTAGACCTTTGCATCGAAAAAATGATCAAAAGGAGAGGTAGGAAAAAAAAATCTTTAATTTTCATAGGTTTATTTTTAGTAAGTCAGACAGCAACAGCACAGACAACGGTTGGGCAAAAATAAAAAGCCGTGCACACAATTTTTATGCGCACGGCTTAGATTTTTAGAATGATCGACTATTCTCCATCAGTTGTTAGGTCGGGACGACAATTGCTATGAGATCCCCCATCACAACGACAGTAAAGTCTTCCGGTAGATGGATTATAGGCTGGTTCACAGTCGCCACCTCCATCATCACAGGTACCTGAACAACTTAGCGTGTTACCACCCTGGCTCATTTTACAATTATTACCGCCACCTCCAAGACAATCACAAGTCCAGATTTTTAAGGCAGTATCATAGGAAGTTGTACAATCTTCTCCTTCAAAACATTCCCCTGTACAGTGTGGGGCAGGTACTGGTACGGGAACTACACTCAGTCTAGGGCTATCCTCGTGAGTGTCTTTAGCAATTGGCCAGTAAAAAACGAAGTTCTTCTTCGCACCGTAGTTATTGGTATAGCGAATATCGGCATAGGTCATCTCGGGAAGTTGAGTGTAGGTGATGCTGGTAATTTCAATGACATAGTCCTCACCGTAGGTGGCCACGACCTGTTCCTTGATCATCTTCACCAGGGCAGACTCCGATTCTGCCAAAACAAAGTGCTCAGGGCTTTCCAATTGAATATTGGTTGTTGCCTGTTCCATGTCAATGGAATCCTTTTTGGAACAACTGTATATGATTAATGCTAATGCCAGTAAACTTAGAACGGTTAATGAAAGTTTTTTCATGATTTAGAATTTTAATGGAATGACAAAATAGTTTGTAACTACTGCTTTTGTATTGAACTACTGCATACCAATCCCGGGCATCTTCCAGGCGTTTTAATTAAGAATAGACAATACCTGTCCAATTCTTGATTTCGCAAGAAAAATGCATAATAAAAGTGTCATAAGAACAGCACAAAAATATGCAGTCTTAAGACTAATCCGGACTTGATAATAAGGTTTACAATGAAGAGGTAAAACAATAAAACGTTGGTCTTAACCCAGTGAAATTGACTGAGTTAAATAGAGTGACATCAAAACTAAAAACTGAGGATAAACATAGAAGAGAAAATCGCGTGCAGTAGTTACAATACAATTGCAAAATAAATATAATCTATCAAAATAGCAAGTATTAAATTTAATTTATCACTGTCTTTCTTTCCGCAAGCTTTTCCAATTCCTCTTTGATTACAGCCTTTTTCTTAGCGCGTTTTAATCCAATGGGAGCTACTGCACGTGCCTCACAATCAGGTATGGAGCAGCGTTCGCAGGTGGTGTGTACGTCTTTGGTGATGAGATCAGGATCTTTCAAAAAGGGGAACAATCGACGCAATTTATCATTCACTAAAAGGCCAATTGTCACACTTGTACTAAAGTTGGCATTGCTACGGCTGGGTTTGGCCATACAAAGGCATAAGTACGAATTGGGAGTACCATGATATCGGGAAATTTGCACTCCGGCAATGGGGTCATTGGTCCCATCGATGCCCTCAATAGCATTGAGCTGTCGAATCAGACTGATGGAAATCCAGCGGCGGCAATAGTGTTCATCCAGCTGGTTGGCGTGTGGATCGTGCAGCTGCGACAGGTGCATTTCCTTGGTCATGATAAATTTCTGCATCTCCGGCTTGGTGTAGAAACGCAGGAAAAACAACTCGTGGATATCGAAGTGTTGTGGAAAGATATTGGCCAGGCGTTGCAGTAACATTTCGGGTGTTACGTCATAGCGATCCAATAAAGCCAGGAAGGCATCACTATCCCATTTAGTCCACTGAGCGATCGTTTCAATTTCCTGAATCATGGCTTGCTCATCCATCAAAAGGGCCACTGAGAAATAGGAAGCCTGAAAATTGTGCAAAAGCTTGTCAAAAGAGTCCACCTCCAGCATCCGGGTTTCGTAAGGGCGTTCTTTGAGTTTCAGGTATTGAAAGCCAATTTCTTTAGCCAGTACAAGCCGCTCCTGGGCCGGACTCAGCTCGTCATTAATGTACAGTAGTTGTTGCTTCTGGGCATAGAACGATCGCACTTCTTTCAGGTTTGGCTGTTGCGCCAAATACTCCCGATCAACTTGGATGCCGTAGGTTTGTAGCAAGATCTTTTCCAGCATTTCTGCCGATGGAATGGTCGAATTTGTCCACTGATGGTTGGTTCGAAAGTTCTTGACCGCCGCTTCGATTTCTTCAAAATGGTTATTATGCAAGTCCTGGTAGGAACGCAATGCCGCTTTGTAAAAATCCTCGCCCTGCAGGTGGTAATTTCGGGTAATCTTGAGAACTGTACTGACAAAGGCATTCACCTTGTTGGGGGCCATGAGCAATAGTTCCAATAGTTTTGGAGTATTGATGCCAAAGAGTTCCAGGGGAAAGATCTTCAAAAAATCAGACTGCAACAGGTCAATGACTGGCTTGAGGCGTTTGTCGGCTTCCAGTGATACCAGGTAATTGTAGTCTGTATTTAAAGCTTTCGCCAATGTGAATATCTTATCCGCCTTGGGATACTTTTTTCCTTTTTCAATGTTGTGCAGATAGGAAATGGCCAGTCCGGTCTTATCGGACAGTTGCTGGTACGACAAGTCGAGACTACGCCTCAGGAAGGCCACTTTCAGGCCAAAGATCATCTTTACGGTGTCACTCATTTTTAGCATACAACGAAAATAAGGATTTTTTTGAAAAAAATTAATTTAGAGAAATTTTCTCTAAAAGAGAAAACTATTACCTTTGTCCCAGATTTAATATCCTAACCAAATCAAACTGCTTTTTAGAAAGCAGCAAAATGATCAATTATGGAAAAATTCGGAATCAAAAACCCGGCTGCCAATCTGGAAGGCCTTGGAATCACTACTAACCAACCTGTCCATTGGAACCTCAGTCCGGAAGAGCTTACCGAAGCAACCATTAAAAAAGGGCAAGGCGTTCTTTCCGATAGGGGAGCCCTGGCCATTAAAACCGGGAAATTTACCGGCCGATCACCCAAGGATCGGTTTATTGTGAATGACGCGGTAACGCAAACTACCGTAGATTGGGGGGCGGTCAACCAGCCTTTTTCATCCGATAAATTTGACCGGTTGGCACAAAAAGTGAGTGCCTACCTTTCCAAAAAGGAATTGTACGTGCGTGATGCCTATGCTTGCGCAGATGAGGATTACCAGTTGAATATCCGGCTGGTCTCTGAATTTCCCTGGTCCAATCAGTTTGCCTATAATATGTTCCTGCGTCCCGATGAAAAGGAGCTGCTGGGTTTTCAACCGGACTGGACCATTCTTTGTGCCCCCGGTTTCCTGGCTGATCCCGAAATCGACGGCACACATAGCGGCAACTTTGCCATCCTGAACTTTAGCAAAAAGATGATTCTGATTGGTGGAACCGGTTACACTGGTGAAATCAAGAAGGGCATATTCTCTGTATTGAATTTTGTATTACCAACCGAGCATGAAGTTTTAGCCATGCACTGTTCGGCGAATGTCGGTGCCTCGGGCGATACCGCCATTTTCTTTGGCCTCTCCGGAACGGGTAAAACCACCCTCTCCGCCGATCCCAATCGTGGTCTGATCGGTGATGACGAGCACGGTTGGTCTGAAAAGGGTGTATTCAATTTTGAAGGTGGCTGCTACGCCAAAACGATTGATCTTTCCGCAGAGAAAGAACCCGATATCTACGCAGCCATCAAACACGGCGCGATCCTGGAAAATATTGGGTTTATCTCCGATACCCGTACACCGGATTACTCAGATAGTACCATTACCGAAAATACCCGCGTTTCCTATCCCATTCATCACATTAATAATGCGGTGGAGGGATCACAGGCCGGACATCCGACCAATATCTTTTTCCTGACTTGTGATGCCTTTGGGGTATTGCCTCCCATTTCCAAACTGACCCCGGAGCAGGCCATGTACTACTTCATTTCTGGCTATACTGCCAAGGTAGCCGGAACCGAAGCAGGTATTGATGAACCACAAGCCACTTTCTCCGCTTGCTTTGGTGCGCCATTTATGCCATTGCACCCCACGTATTATGCCGAGATGTTGGGCAATAAAATGAAGAAGCACCAGGTGAAAGTCTGGTTGGTCAATACCGGCTGGGTTGGTGGCGGATACGGTGATGGAGAACGCATCAATTTGAAATACACGCGTGCCATGATTACTGCGGCGTTGGAAGGAAAGTTGGAAGCTGTTGACTACGAGACGCATGAAGTATTTGGACTGGATATGCCGGTGAGCTGTCCTAATGTTCCAGATCGAGTGCTCAATCCACGGACTGCCTGGAAAAATACCGAGGCTTACGACCAAAAAGCTAATGAATTGGCCATTGCGTTTAACAAGAATTTTGAAAAATTTGCCGAGAAGGCCAGTGCGGACATCCAATCCGCTGCGCCTGCGGTTCTCGTGAGCTAGACTTTTTGATTTATATGTTGTTACAGTAAAACCAAGTTATG
Source organism: Saprospiraceae bacterium (assembly GCA_965229635.1). GTDB lineage: Bacteria > Bacteroidota > Bacteroidia > Chitinophagales > Saprospiraceae > BQJU01. The sequence continues at coordinate 4,780,729 of OZ245894.1, read as the reverse complement.
ATGAGCAGGGCTTTCCAGTGGGAGGCCCTGTTTTGGTTTGCAAAGATCTATGGTTGCATCTTAGTAGGATCTTGCCGAGTGTCGAAGATGTCGGTGATGAAGATGGTCGGTTCTGCCACGAGGTAAATTATTTTGTAATTAGGTTTGACAACAAGGTACCTATGCCCCAACCCCATACTAGCCAGCTCTTCTTCTACCTGCCCCAGAAAAGGATTATCTCTCAATAACTTGGCTTTTTCAAGAACAGATTTTCTAATCTCTCTGCCCTTTTTCCCATTGCCTTTTCTTCGAAAGTAGTGGTATATTTTCTTTAGTTGATTCTTTGCAGGATCAGTAATTAGTACATTCATAGTTTAATCCCAGTCTTCATCAACTATAGAGTCAATATCACTTACTCTTCCCTCACGAATGGCCAAGTTAGAAGCTTCCGCCCTTCTTATCAATTCTTCCTTAGTCATAGGCTTCAGAGAGGCTTCGTAATTAGTTGCTTCAGCAGCATCTTTAAGTGATTTGATGCGATTGAGTAGTTCTAAGTCAGTTAGTTGTACCAACCATTCAATCAACTGTAGTTTTTCAGTTTGAATGTTCATACTTTATAAATTGATAGGTTAATTGACTTTAAAGTTAACAATTTTTACAAAGAATAGGTTTCTCTTAATCCACCCCAATCATCGTCAGCTGAATCCTTTTTCTTCCCCGATCAATATCAAGGACCTTCACGGTAACTTCCTGGTGCAAGCTCACCACATCCGCCGGATTTTTGACGAAGCGGTTGGCCAGCTGGGAAATGTGGACCAGGCCACTTTCTTTGATGCCGATATCTACAAAGGCACCAAAGTTGGTGATGTTGTTGACGATGCCAGGGACCACCATGCCGATTTCCAAATCGTCGATTGATTTGAGGTTTTCGGCGAAGTCAAAAGGTTTGGCTTCACCGCGTGGATCGAGTCCGGGTTTGGTCAATTCCTGTAGGATATCTTTGAGGGTAGGGAGGCCTACGGTTTCCGTGACATAGCGCTGTAAGTCAATCTGACGGCGGAGGGTCTCATTGCTAATCAAATCCGTTACGCTGCAATTCAGGTCTTTAGCCATTTGCTCTACAATGGGGTAACTCTCCGGGTGTACCGCCGTATTGTCAAGTGGATTATTGGCTTTGCGAATGCGGAGGAAGCCCGCGCATTGCTCAAAAGCTTTTTCGCCCATACGGGGCACCTTTTTTAGCGCCTTCCGACTTTTGAATGCGCCGTTCTCCTCACGAAATTCCACGATGTTTTGCGCCAGCGTAGGACCGAGGCCAGAAACATGCAACAACAAGTGTTTACTGGCAGTATTAAGGTTGATACCCACCGAATTCACACAGCTTTCAATAGTTTGGTTCAGGCTCTCCCGGAGCAACGTTTGATTAACATCATGCTGGTATTGACCTACACCGATTGATTTTGGGTCAATCTTGACAAATTCCGCCAGGGGATCCATCAAGCGGCGGGCAATCGAGACGGCACCGCGCACCGTCAAATCCTGGTCCGGAAATTCTTCCCGTCCTACTTCTGAAGCGGAATAGATGGATGCGCCACTTTCGTTCACCATAAAAATCTGTACGGGGCGATCAAAACTGGTTTCCCGGCATAGGGTCACGGTTTCCCGTCCGGCAGTTCCATTACCAACTGCAATTGCCTCGATTTCGTAGCGGGTCACCAGCGATTGTAGCGTCTTTTTAGACATCTGTACATCACCTTGTGGTGGGTGTGGATAGATGGTGGTATTGTGCAGCAATTGCCCCCGTTCAGCCAGACAAACAACCTTGCAGCCCGTTCGAAAACCAGGGTCAAGGCCTAGTACCCGCTTTTGTCCAAGCGGGGCGGCCAGCAGTAATTGTCGCAGATTGGTAACAAATACCTCAATGGCCTCCTGATCGGCTTTTTCTTTGGAAATATTGCGAAACTCGGTTTCGATAGAAGGAGCAAGCAAACGCTTATAGCCATCGTGCAGAGCTTCCTTTACCTGATCACTGCTTGGGCCATGACCTCTGAGTACCGCTTTCTCCAGGCGATATAAAGTATCTTCTTCATCCGGGCTAATGATCACTCTTAGAAACCCTTCTTCCTCGCCCCGGCGCATGGCCAGCAAGCGGTGGGAAGGGCATTTTTTTAAAGGTTCCTCGTAGTCGAAATAATCCTTGTACTTTTCCCCTTCTTCTTCCTTACCACGTGCTACCTTGGCGCGAATGACGGCTCCTTTGCGGAAAGCAAACCTAACTTTGTTCCTCACATCCTCATTTTCATTGATATTCTCCGCAATGATGTCGCGGGCACCCTGCAGCGCTTCTTCGATCGTCGGCACTTCATCACTGAGAAATTGCGCGGCCAGCGTTTCAATATCCGAACGACGTTGCTCCAACAAAGTATTGGCCAATGGTTCCAGTCCTTTTTCGCGAGCTACAGAGGCTCTGGTTTTACGCTTGCGCTTATAAGGAAGGTAAATATCCTCCAGTTCAGTCATCTGAAAAGTGGACTCAATGCGTTTTTTCAATTCTGGAGTAAGTTTGCCCTGCTCTTCAATACTCTTCAGGATTGTTTCCTTGCGCTTCTCCACTTCATCCAGCCGCTTTTGTTCCTTCTGAATTTCCGTTATCTGTACCTCATCAAGTGATCCGGTGGCTTCTTTCCGGTAACGGGCAATGAAAGGGATAGTGGCACCTCCAAGCAACAGTTCCAAGGTGTTGCTTACCTTTCGATAGGGAATATTTAATGAATCGGCAATCAGGTTGGCGTGTAGGTTTGACATATTCTGCTTTGCATTAATTTTATGGGATTGCGAAGATAGCTATTTGTCCTGATTTATGGCACCATAATCGCAATTGTGCAACACCGGACAAAACTAGCCGTATACCGCATTGGCATTTGCCATGCTCCTTAACTACTTTTGTCAAAATTAAGAACAACCTAACATTTGCAGGAAATGAAAAAAACTTACTTATCAGTTCTGGCCATCTTGGCTACAACTGCCCTATTGGCGCAAAGCCAGGCCTCCGTTTGGAAAGATATTTCCATCGTACCCGAAAAAGACAACCGGCAACGTCTGGTGGAACCCCGTCAATACCGAAGCCTGCAACTGGATGCTGCTCAATTGACTCAACTGTTGGCATCTGCTCCTACAGAAGGCAATAGCGTGGAAGAAACGATCCTTGCCCTGCCAACTCCGGAAGGAGAAATGATGCATTTTCGCATCTGGGAGTCTCCCATCATGGCGCCGGGATTAGCCATTCAGTTTCCACAATTAAAAACCTATATCGGCAAGGGAATTGAAGATCCAAGTGCTCTTTTAAGAGCTGATGTCACACAGAAAGGTTTTCACGCCATGGTGCTCGGCAGGCAAGGGACCTGGCTGGTTGATCCGTTTTTTAGAGAGGCGTCTCCTTATTATGTGGCTTACGCCAAAAAAGACCTGGACAAGACCGATAGCTGGACTTGCGAAGTGGATGATGACCATTATCATCCGGAAGAAATCGGGGGCAGTCGTGGGGATAATCCCGTGGGAACAGAGCTTCGCACTTACCGGCTGGCCGTTGCCGCATCGGGTGATTACACCAATTATCACGGTGGGGTAGATGGTGCCATGGCGGCCATTGTGACTACGATGAACCGGGTAAATGGCGTCTATGAGCGCGATTTGTCGGTGAGAATGATTCTGGTAGACAGCAACCATTTGGTAATTTTCACCAATCCTAATACTGATCCTTACTCCGGTGGAAATGGACAGCGTATGAACCAAAACCAGGGGGTCATGGATGAATATATCGGTAATGCCAATTATGATATCGGACACATCTTTGACCAAAGTTCGGGCGGTATTGCCAATCTGCGTTCGGTTTGTGATTTTCAGGACAAGGCCAAAGGATTTACCGGGCGCCCAGATCCGGTAGGTGATCCCTTTGATATTGACTACGTAGCGCACGAGATGGGCCATCAATTTGGTGCCAACCATACCTTCAACAATTGTGGCGGACAGGGACCACAGCCATACGAACCAGGTAGTGCCACCACAATCATGGGCTATGCCGGTCTGTGTGGTTCCAACAATATTGCGCCCAACAGCGACGACCATTTTCACGTAGCTAGTTATGACGAGATGGCTCAATTCACCTTGTTTGGAGGAGGAGACAACTGTCCAATAAAAACACCAACGGACAATACGCCTCCAATCGTTGATGCCGGACCAAGTGGCTACATCATTCCGATTGCCACGCCATTCGAATTGACCGCCAGTGCCATCGATGCCGAAGGAGACTCATTGACGTACTGCTGGGAAGAATACGACCTGGGACCTTCTACTCCGCTGGGACAACCTGAGGGTAATGCGCCTGCCTTTCGGTCATTACCTCCATCACCAAGTCCAACCCGGGTTTTCCCTAGGATGATCAACGTACTCAACAATACAACAACGATTAGTGAAGTTCTGCCAACGTACAGCCGTGGTATGACCTTCCGTGTTACTGTGAGAGATAATCACGGCTTTGGCGGCGGAGTCGACTGGGAGAAAATGACTATGAATGCCACCGAAGAAGCCGGGCCATTCCGCGTACTTTCGCAGTCATCAGCAACCAACTGGACTGCTGGGAGCTATGTGGCCATCGAGTGGGATGTAGCCAATACCAATCAGGCGCCGGTCAATGCAACCGAAGTCAATATCTTTCTCTCTGATGAAGGAGGTTACAATTATCCAACCACCTTAGCCGAAAACGTAGCAAATGACGGTTATGAAATAGTTTATATCCCCGAAGACATTGCAGGAGAGAATTTCCGCGTAAAAGTGAAGGGAGCAGGCAATGTGTTTTTCGATCTGAATAATGCGCCAATCAGCATTCAGGCACCCGTTGCACCAGGATTTTCTCTTTTCCCTAGCAACGAAACAGTAGCCTTATGTGCTCCGGAAGTGGCCACTTACAATTTCTTGTCGTCGGCCTTCCTGGGCTTTAACGAACCGCTTACACTGAGTGTTAGTGGACTACCCGCTGAACTGGATGTAGAGTTCTCTCCGGCTATGCCGACGCCACCCGAAAGCTTCAACCTGCTTGTTTCCAGCACCGATGAAGTGGCGGCTGGCACCTATGATTTTCAAATCACCGCAACTGGTAGTACCGGTACAGAAACTTTTGATCTTCGCCTGGAGGTGTATTCCGGAGTGCCGGAGCCCATTGCATTGGTAACCCCGGTTGATGGCGCGGAAAACACCTCAACATTAATGGATTTCTCCTGGGCACCAGATGTGAATGCCGACAGTTATACCCTAGATATTTCAACAGATGTTGACTTCAATGATATCTTCTTTAGCCAGTCCGGCATTGAAGAGACAAGCTACAGTTTGTCCGCTCCTTTGGTAGACAGTACGCAGTATTTTTGGAGAGTAATTGGTTCCAATCAATACTGTGGCGCCGGAACTTATTCCAACGCTGCTACCTTTACCACGGAAGCCATAGTTTGTGTAACGTTTCAGCCAGAAGATACACCAGTCGAATTTAATCAATTGCCATTTATTTTCTCTCGTATCGAGGTGGAAGAAAGCCTGACTATTCGCGATGTAAATCTGCGCAATATCAAGGGTGATTACTTCCCAATCGAAGACCTTACTTTTGAATTGCGTTCACCGGGAAGTACAACTACTACGCTCATTTCACAGATGTGTGGTAATGAATCCAGTTTTGATTTCAACCTGGATAGTGAAGCGGCTGAGGATGTTCCCTGTCCCTATGATGATGGTGGCATCTACCGCTCAGAAGAACCTTTGAGCAATTTGTATGGAACTGATGCTGAAGGGACCTGGCGCCTGTTGATTTTTGACAGCGGAAGTAATGGTCAGTTGGACAGTTGGGAACTGGAGATTTGTTATCCTAGAGAAATTATAAACTCTACTAGCACCATTGAACAGGGTTCTGTCAAAGTATATCCAAACCCTGCGCACGATTTCCTGATTGTCGATCTGGAAACGGCTGTAGCCACTCCCGGACAGTTTAAACTGATGGACTTGAACGGCCGTGTTCTACAAAACGTTGACCTATTTGGCGGAAGCCAGAAATTTCAGGTTGATTTGAGCAATCTACCTGCGGGCATGTATTGGTATGAATGGTTGCCGGAAGGCGTGCGGCACGGAGCCACCGGTAAAGTGGTGAAGTTTTAAGATAGAACAGAGTATAAAAAATAAAGGGTGGAAAATGAGGCTTAGAGCCTTTTTCCCACCCTTTTTTATTTGGTTAGTGCTGATTAGTTTAACAACTCATAAATTCCGGCGATACCCTGACCGCCTCCTACACATGCAGTCACCATGCCGTACTTCTGTCCACGACGACGCATCTCGTTAAACAGCTGCGTAGAAAGCTTCGCTCCGGTACATCCCAGTGGGTGTCCAAGCGCAATGGCTCCACCATTTACATTAACGATATCGGGATCGAGGCCAGCCTCCTGGATCACTGCCAGCGATTGCGTAGCAAAAGCTTCATTTAATTCAATTTGCTGGATATCCGATAGCTTAAGATTGGCTTGCTGCAAAGCCTTTGGAATGGCCGCACACGGGCCAATACCCATATAGAGTGGGTCAACTCCAGCAACAGAGCAGGACACCAATCTGGCAATTGGCTGCAAATTCAGTTTCTTGACCATTTCTTCGCTGACAACCAGGGTAAAGGCAGCTCCGTCGGAGGTTTGTGAGGAATTGCCGGCTGTAACGACACCGCCCTGGGCAAATACCGGGCGCAATTTCGCCAGTGCCTCAACGGTTGTACTCCGACGTACTCCTTCATCCATATCCACCGTATGCTGGCTTTGCACGCGCTTATTATCTTTTACAAATACATCCTCCACCGTTACCGGAACAATCTGGTCGTCAAAACGACCTTCATCAATAGCTTTGGCGGCCTTCATGTGGGAGTTGTAAGCAAATTCATCAGCCTTTTCACGGCTGATGTTGTATTTTTTGGCGACAGCCTCAGCAGTGATACCCATGCTCACCAGATAGTTTGGGGTTTCGCTGGCTACCTGATAACTCGGTGCCATCTTATAGCCCGTCATCGGGATCATGCTCATGTTCTCCGTTCCTCCGGCAATGTACAGGTGTCCCATGCCCGCCTTGATTTTAGCTACCGCAATGGAAATTGTTTCCAATCCAGAAGCACAATAGCGGTTGACCGTCATGCCAGGAACGGGTTTGCCCAGCGCCCTTACGGAAATTTGCCGGCCGATTTGGAATCCTTGCTCACCCTCTGGGTTGGCACAACCAACGATGACATCATCGATCAGGTTGGGGTCTACTTCGGGCGTTTGTTCCATCATATATTTTACTACATCCACCGCCAGGTCATCGGAGCGATAGTTGCGAAAACCACCGCGCTTGGCCTTACCAACGGCGGAACGATATGCTTTTACGATATATGCGTCCATTTTGACTAATTTTTTAATTCACTAAAAAGAAGAAGATTAATTGCGCAGCGGCTTATTCGTTTGCAACATGTGCTGGATACGTTCCAGCGTCTTCTGTTCGCCGCAAAGGCTCAGAAATGCCTCACGCTCTACGTCAAGCAGGTATTGCTCCGAAACCTTTTGCGCACCGGTCAGATCACCACCACAAAGTACAAAGGCTACCTTACGAGCAATCTTGATGTCGTGCTCGGAGGCGTAATTACCAAGTTTCAATTCATTGGCTGCAATGTATAAAGCGGCCAATCCCGTTCTACCCAATACAGTGATGTCTTTACGTGCGATGGGCTGGGTATAATCCTGCGACAATTCCAGTGCCTTCTTCTTTGCTTCCGCAATAGTACGATCCCGGTTCATCACCACCTCATCTCTCGATGGGAGCAGGTAGCCATAGTTGAAGGCTTCGTGTGCCGAAGTAGCTACCGACGCCATTGCAATGGCTTTGAACTTTTCGATCAAGGTAGGTATCTGAATATCGCCTTCAAAGAAGCTGTCGGAAGCTCTGAGCGCAAATTCCTTGGTTCCTCCGCCACCGGGGATCAGGCCAACACCTACTTCCACCAGACCGATATAGGATTCCGCCGCGGTCATAGCGGCGTCACAGTGCATGATGGTTTCACAGCCACCTCCAAATACATAACCCTGAGTGGCGGCCACTACCGGGATGGAGGAATAGCGACAACGCATGGTGGTTTGCTGGAACAGATTCACCGCAAAATTCAACTGCTCAAATTCCTGCTGGTAAGCCAGCTGAGCGATCATCATCAGGTTGGCTCCGACGGAAAAATTAGTCGCATTATTTCCGATGACCAACCCTTTCCAGTCACCCTCTTCGGCCAGGCGAATACATTCATTGATACCATTCAATACGCCTTCCCCAATCGAGTTGTGGGGGCTGGTGAACTCCAGGCAAAGCACCCCATCACCAATATCATGCAGGGTTACTTCATTATTTTGGAATACCGGACTTTGATCCCGGTAATTATTGAGCATAATAAAGCTTTCCGTTCCCGGAATCGTTTTGTAGCTCTTGCTTTGGATGTCATAGTATTTTCTGACACCGCCTTCTCGCTTGTAGAAAGAATTTTTGCCATCAGCCACCATTTGTTTTACCCAATCGGCAATCTTTTCACCACGGGCTTCGGCTTCTTCAATGCCAGTTTTGATCCCAATAACGTCCCAGTATTCAAACGGTCCCATTTCCCAGGCATAACCTGCCTTCATGGCATCATCGATACTGTAAAGGTGATCAGTGATCTCAGGAATGCGGTTGGAAACATAGGCAAAAAGTCCAAGGAGTGACTTGCGGATCAGTTTTCCTCCCGAATCCTCTGCCTTAAATAGGGCCTGGATTCTCTTCTTCAGATTATCCACCTGTTTGGCAGTCTTCAGGCTGGGAAGGCTAGGTCTTTGGGTTGGTTCGTACTCCAACGTTTCCAGGTTAAGGGCCAGAATAATCGGGCGGCCATTTTCATCTTTTTCCTTGGTCTTTTTGTAGAAGCCCTGGCCAGTTTTATTACCCAGGTATTTATTGTCTAACAAAAACTGCAAGTACTTCGGTATTTCAAAGGTGCCAGCTTGTTCATCATCCGGGCAGTTTTCTTTAATACCCTGGATCACTTTGGCCGCCGTATCGTGGCCAACCAGATCCCCCAAACGAAAGGTACCGGTTTTAGGGCGGCCGAGGGCGGGGCCGGTTAGCTTGTCAACATCTTCAATGCGTAAACCAAGTTCTTCGGTTAGCTGGTAAATTTTCGCCATAGCGTAAACACCAATCCGGTTGCCAATAAAAGCAGGAGTATCCTTACATAGTACCGTTTGTTTACCGAGGTAAACATCACCGTAATGCATGAAGAAATCAACGATTTCCTGCTTGGTTTCAGCCGTAGGAATAATTTCCAAAAGGCGTAGGTAGCGCGGAGGATTGAAAAAATGGGTGCCGCAAAAGTGGGCCCGGAAATCATCGCTGCGACCATCCAGCATCAGGTGAATAGGAATACCGGAGGTATTTGAACTAATGAGGGTTCCCTCCTTACGGAATTTGTCTACTTTTTCAAGTACCTGCTTCTTGATGTCCAGCCGTTCGACGACCACCTCAATGATCCAGTCATAATCCGAAATTTTATCAAAATCGTCATCAAAATTTCCGGTTTGAATACGGGAAGCAAAGGCCTTGTCGTAGAGTGGTGCTGGTTTCGATTTGATGGCTGTTTTCAGCGACTCATTAACGATACGGTTTCGGGCGGCTGGATTTTTCTTTTCTTCTTCGCTCAGGTCAAAGGGCACAATGTCGAGCATCAGTACTTCGAGTCCGACATTGGCAAAATGGCAAGCCAGGCCTGACCCCATCACACCGGAACCCAGTACCGCTACTTTTTTAATTCTTCTACTCATTGGTTAGAATAGGATTTGGTTGGTTATTAGAAGGATGTTTCACACTAAGCATCAGCTCGGTCTAATCAAAACACTTGAAGTCAGACTAAGTTTGATGATTTAGCGAATTTTCGCTAACTTGACAAAGCTACAAAATTTGCCGAAGTATTGCTATCGATTATTGCGCAAAAAGCAGAAAATAGGCAAGCTGGGTAATTACGACCCCAATTCTTTTGCCCGTTGTAGTGCAGCATCGGCTCCGGCCATGATCTTGTTGTCGAGCGAATCAACCTCATAGGAATGCAGTGCAGCTTCGGTGGTGCCTCCTTTTGAGCAGACTCTTTTAATCCATTCTTCGAGTGAAAAGTCAGTAGCATTGTAAAGCTCAATAGCTCCGAGAAAGGTTTGCCGCACCAGCAATTCTGATTCCGAGTAAGAGAATCCCATATCTTGTGCAGCTTTGAGCATGGCATTCATAAAATACCACACATAAGCCGGTCCGCTACCACTTATGGCCGTAGCGGCATCGATGGCATTTTCATCCTCTACGTAAACCGTTTTGCCGGTGGTGTTTAATAGGTTTTGTACGGTTACAAGCTCAATGCGGGTCACCTCTTCCGAAGAAGTAAACGCCGTCATTCCCATACCGATCTGTGCCGGCAGGTTTGGCATGGCTCTGATAATTTTTTTGGCGCCCAGGGCCTCACTTATCGTCTTGATTTTCACACCCGCCATGATCGATAAAAAGACCTGTTGTGAATCCACTTTGCTCTTGATGCTCTCGAAAAGGGTAGGGGCATCCTGAGGTTTTACGGCAAGAATGATTAAATCTGCACCGGGCACACAATCATCGGGTAATCCATAAACAGTGCCAATGTCTTTGGCCGCCAATTCTATGGCCTTCTCGGGAGATCGCTCCAGAATCATCATCTGTTGCTTAGTAGTAATGTGTGATCTGAGGAAACTTTGTGCATAGGTCATACCCATATTCCCGCCGCCAATGATTAATATTTTCATTTTTCTTAATTTAAGCGCGAAAGATAGGATATTCTCCCAAACAATTGAAAATTGGATACGGAGCCTCATCAATTTCGGAGACCTCTTGGTTGAATTAAGCTTAAAATTTATCTTTGTCAGATATGAAGATTGAACAGGCGATTAATCAAAAGAAGTTCAGGAACGAACATCACAAAGCACATATCAACGTGCTTTTTACGGCAACCTGGCTCAACCAGCAAACGGTCAGGGGGCTGAAACCTTTTAACATCTCCTGGCAGCAATTCAACGTACTGCGTATTTTGCGGGGTATGCACCCGCAACCCGCAACAGTAAAGCTCCTAACCGAAAGAATGATCGATAAAATGTCCAACGCATCGCGGCTGGTGGAAAAATTAAAACAAAAAGGCTTAGTAGAGCGCGAAGCTTGCGGTGAAGATCGCCGAAGAGTGGACATAAGTATTACCCCCCTAGGCCTGGACATACTTGAACAGGCCAGCCAGAAAGTTGAAGAATTCATTGATCAGTCAAAAAACAAGATCAGTGCTGAGGAAGCCCTCCAACTCAGCGATTTTCTGGACAAACTCAGAAGTTGAAAAAAAGGCAAATTGAGTAGTTAACTGTTTTTCAATACCAACAATTCTTCCGTTTGATCACTCACTCCACTATATATCGTGAGGTTAAAGTGCCCAATTGGTGTTTGTTTCCACTCCGGGGGATGGGGCCACTTTCTATTTTACGCTCCCGGCTCAGTAGTTTTTTGCTCCAGTTCTTCCTGGAGGGCCTTAGCGGGAATATGTGGCCTGATGATCAAACGCAGTGATTGATCATAGGTAATGTAATTCCACACCCAATTCAGGAAGACAAAGAGCCGATTTTTTACTCCTAGCAATTGAAACAGGTGCACAAAAAGCCACACCAGCCAGGCAAAAGCCCCCTGGAATTTCCACCTGGGCAGGTCGACAACTGCCCGGTTGCGACCAACGGTGGCCATTGAGCCCAGATCATCGTAGGAAAAGGCCTTACTCCAGTCATTACTTTTAAAGGCTTTCGCCAAATATTTTGCCTGCTGCATAGCTACCTGCGCTACCTGAGGATGTCCCTGTGGGTAAGTCTCCTCTTCCATGTAGGCAATGTCGCCCAGGGCAAAAATATCTTCAGTACCCAGCACCCGACATTGGCGATCCACCTTCAGACGGTTGCCATAGGTGGTACAACTTTCGGGGAGCCCGGGAAAGACTTTCCCGGTAATACCCGCTGCCCAGATCACCTTTCGTGATTGAATGCAGGTGCCATCATTCATGGTCACCACTTTTCCATCGTAATCAGTCACGCGCGTATTGAGTTTGACCTTAACCCCGAGTTGAGTGAGAAATTCAAGTGATTTATTGCTGGCTTCTTCCGACATGCCCTTGAGCAATTGGGGGGCACTTTGAATCAAATAAATATCTATTTCTTCTGTGTTCAGCTCAGGATAGTCCTTGGGGAGGATGTATTTTTTCATTTCAGCCAGTGCCCCCGAAACTTCCACACCGGTTGGTCCTCCACCCACTACTACAATATCAATATAGCCTTGTCGGTCTTCAAAATCGGTAGTCACCAGGGCTTTTTCCAGGTCTGAAAGGATCTTGTTTCGAAGGTAAAGAGCTTCCGATACCGATTTCATCGGGATGGCCAGTTCGGCCAGCTTGGCATTGCCGTAATAATTAGTGTCCACACCAACGGCAATGACCAGGTAATCATAATTAACAATCCCCAGTGGCGTTTGCAGGCGTTTTTTATCGGTTTCCACACCGATCACTTCCGTAACCCGAATGAATACATCTTTGTAGGAATGGAATAGTTTTCGCAAAGGAAATACAATGGAGCTTGGCTCCAGACCAGCCATGGCTACCTGATAAAAAAGCGGTTGAAACTGGTGGTAATTGTTTTTGTCGATCAGCACTACCTGATAATTGGATTTTGCCAACCGCAACGCCAAGGTGATGCCGGCAAAACCTCCACCAACGATCACAATACGTTTTTTTTCCGATTCAGGAATGTTGATTTTCATAAGGGCATTGATTGAAAATGCAATGTAGGACATTCGTGGCAACAGGCAAAAAAAAGAGCCGGGAATCCTCCCGACTCGCTACTACCTTTCTAAGCTAAATTACCCTTATTAGTAATAGGCTGATCCATTAGTGGACCATTCACTGCATTACACTTTGGGCAATTTAGGATAACTTTCAACTAAAGGCTATCAGCTTTTCGTGAATGGGGCCATTGGTCAAATGAATATTGGTTTTCAACCATTAAACCCACAGTTGAGAACCGATTATTGTCCTTCGGTTGGGTCCGGCTGCAACATGAATTCGCGGGTCACCGGGTTCAAAGGCGCATCCACTTTATTGCCATTTTCATCTACCAGTGTCAACTTGATCTTATTTCTACCCATTGGCAATCCTTCAATGTAGTACGGACGCCAGTAGTCCAACATATGCTCTTCACCGTTGATGTCAGCTTGCACTTTGTAGCCCAGTGTTGGGTTGATATTGGCCAGGTAATAATCAAGCATCACCTTCTTGGTATCCTTTTCGCCTACATAGGTACCTTTTGGACGGCTGTAAAACAGCATTGGCTCGGTGACATTTGCGCTGCCAGTGATCGAGTTTCCTGCAACTGTGACTTTTTGTAAAACTGATGCGCTAGGCGACTTAATACTCTCGTGGTAGGAACGAGAAAGGAACGCCAACATATAGTGATCACCATCAGGAATTTCATAGTCGAAACTTGAGGTATATTGAGCAGAGTAGGGTTCGTTGTCAATAATCAGGTGAATGTGTTGACCTTTATCGGAGTTGGCACACATTTTTTGTGGTGCATCTGGTGTTTGTTGTCCTAATTCGTAATCTGTACCGGAAACATCAAAGCTGAATTTTCCGTTCTCATAGGAGCCCAGTTTGAGGGTAGCATCCTGGTACATTGTAGAATTGGAGAAAGGAGTAAGGGTATATTTCATGTTACTCTCCTCCGTATTCGAATCAGTGGTAGTTGTTTCGCTTTCTTCCGAAGTATTGCTCGTATTATTGCAAGCACTTAGAAAAAAAACAAACAAGCATAAAGATAGGCTCAGTGTTCTCATTTTTTGATCCATTTTAATATGTTAGTTGTTATTTGATAAAGTCTTCCTTTTTAGCAAAGGCGGCTAAAAGTATTAAAAGTGCCCATTTCGGCAAACAATTATGTCAAATAATCTCATAGAATTAAAAGTAGAAGGAATGGACTGTAGCAATTGCGCGCAGTCGATCACTCGTTATTTACAACGCAAGGGACTGGAAGATGTTTTTGTCAATTTTCAAACAAAAGAAGTTCGGTTTCGTCCCGATGATCACAAGATATCTCTGGCCGAAGTCAAAAAGGGTATTCACAAATTGGGATATTCCGTTGTAGAAGAAGAACAAAAACCACCTTTCTGGACCACGGAGCGCAAATTAATTATCAGTACCATATTCACCCTACCCTTGCTCATCTATCACTTTGTGATGATGGCAGGCATGCACTGGTCAGTGTTGGAAAACCCTTGGGTTCAACTGATCCTATGTCTGCCAGTGTTTGCCATTGGTGTTGCTCATTTTGGGGTGAGTGCCTTTAAGTCGCTCCGCTCGGGTGTACCCAACATGGATGTACTGATTTTTACTGGTAGTACAGCGGCTTTTATCTATAGCCTGATTGGTACTTTTCTGCAAAATCCAGATTACATCTTTTACGAAACCAGCGCTACTATTATCACTTTGGTATTAGTTGGTAACTGGCTGGAAAAGAGGGCTGTAGCACAAACTACTTCAGCTATAGGTGAACTTGGTAAATTGCAGGTGGAGAAGGCCAATCGCATTTTACCGTCGGGTACGGTAGTGAGTTTAAGTAAGGATGAAATCAAGCGAGGTGACCTGTTGAAAGTCAATGAAGGCGACAAGATTCCAACCGATGGTAAGATCATCGAAGGAGAAGTGCAAATAGACGAATCCATGCTCACCGGGGAGAGTGATCCGGTGTTGAAAAGGGCAGGAGATTCCGTGATTGGGGCTTCACTGGTCATTCAGGGCAATTGTAAAATGGAAGTGACAGCAGTTGGCAAAGATACGGTGTTAGACCGTATGATCGAGCTGGTAAAAACTGCCCAGGAAGACAAGCCCGATATTCAACGATTGGCCGACAGGATCAGCGCTATCTTTGTACCCGCGGTTTTGGCCATTTCCTTACTTACTTTTTTAGGAAGTTACTTTGTTTTTCAGATTGGATTTCAGCAAGCGTTGATGAATAGCATCGCGGTGTTGGTCATTTCCTGTCCTTGTGCGATGGGATTAGCCACACCCACAGCGGTGATGGTAGGGGTAGGTCGTTTGGCTCGAAATGGTATTCTAATCAAAGGGGGTCAAACCCTCGAGGTACTGGCCGGTATTCGCAATATTATTTTTGATAAAACGGGAACGCTGACCACCGGCGCCTTCAAAATCAGAGACATTGAATACTTCACACCTGAGGAAAGCAAGGTCAATGCGCTGGTATACCAAATGGAGCAGCATTCCTCCCATCCCATTGCAAAGTCATTGCTACAACAAATGGAAAGCCGTCTTAACGGCTATCAGCCGGGCAAGCTCACAGTTGAAGAAGCCAAAGGTAGGGGAGTACTGGCCCACGATGAGATGGGCAATACCTTTAAGCTGGGATCTGCTTCATGGACTTTGCAGGAACAAGATGAAAATGCCCTGGTATTGACGGAAAATGATCAATTGCTGGCCAAAATTCAGATTGGTGATGACCTCAAACCGGAAGCCGCCGCCGCGATTCAGCATTTGAAATCTAAAAATATCAAGCCCATTATCCTCAGTGGAGACCGACGGGAAAAGACGCAAAAGGTTGCCGAAACCCTTGGGATTGAAACCTACTATGCCGAACAACTCCCGGAACAGAAGTTGACGATAGTAGAGGGCCTCTCCTCGGAAGCTCCTACGGCCATGGTGGGGGATGGTATCAATGATGCGCCTGCATTGGCCCGAGCCAATTTGGGGATTTCTCTGAGTAATGCATCGGCCACAGCTATTCAATCGGCGCAGGTAGTGTTGCTCAATGGCCAACTGGATTATCTCACAAAAGCACTGAACATCAGCGAAGCTACGGTGTTGACTATCAAACAAAACCTGTTTTGGGCATTCGCCTACAACATTGTTGCCATTCCGATTGCAGCGGCGGGCTTCCTCAATCCGATGTGGGGTGCGCTCTTTATGGCCTTTTCGGATGTGGTGGTGATTGGCAACTCCATTCGGCTGAAATTCAAAAAGATTCGATGAATAAAAACGGCATAAATCCAATCCTTTTAGTGTTGTTGGCAATTGTTGTGCTAGCTTGTGAAGAAACCTTCATTCCCGATACTGATCCGGCTGATCAGCAAATTGTGGTGGAGGGATACATCGAGGGTGGTGACCGGCCAACACCTCCCTACGTCATTTTGACCCGTAGTTTTCCATTCTTTCGAGAGATCAATGCTGATCAGTTGGATGATTCCTTTGTGCATGATGCCATCATTGAAGTTTCAGATGGAAGTCAGACCATCCTGCTCACGGAGCTTTGTTTTGATCAGCTGGATGCTACCCAAAAAGAATTTGCGGCTGAGTTATTGGGCGTAGACCCGGATAGTCTTGGTTTCAATTTTTGCGCCTACACCGATTTGAGTTTTAGTATGATGGGAGAGATTGGCAAAACCTATCAGTTGAGCATAGAAGCAGAGGGCAAACAATTGTCGGCAATAACCACTATTCCCCAGCATGTACCACTCGATACCCTTCGCTTTTTCCCACCTCCGGGAGAGCCCAATGACACTTTATTGCAATTGCGCTGCATTGTGGAAGATCCGGGCGGTGTATCCAATTACTACCGCTACTTAACCAAAATCAACGACGGGCCTTTTCTGGCATCATTCACGTCGGTGACGGACGATCGGTTGTTTGACGGGCAGCGGTTTGAATTTCCGCTATCAAAAGCCGAACCGGTAGCGGAAGACATCGATCCACTTACCTTTGGTTTATACATTCGGGGCGATTCGCTAACCCTGAAATGGGTCAACCTCGACCAGGCTCATTTTGATTTCTGGAATACTTTGGAATTTAACGCAGCCAATCAGGGCCCTTTTTCCAATTACACGCGGGTAGATCACAATGTGGAGGGTGGAATTGGTATTTGGGGAGGATTATCGGCTACCTATTACGAATTATTGATTACGGATTAAACTAGCCGCAATAGTTTTCGAATACCATCAGGAGGGTTACCTTTGCGGCAAACTGGCAGACTTTGGAAATTATTAAAGGAAATAAGACAGCACTTCTTTTGGGCGCAAGTGGCCTGGTAGGGGGCTATTGTCTGGAATATCTGTTGGAGCATCCGGCTTATGGCAAAGTTATCCTGCTCAACCGGAAAAACCTGGATCGCCAGCACCAAAAACTGGTCCAATACGAGGTAGATTTTGATCGACTGCCCGATTATGAAGATTATTTTGAAGGCAACGATCTATACCTGGCCCTCGGAACGACCATGGCTAAGGCCGGTAGCAGGGAAGCTTTTTACCAGGTGGATTTTGAATATCCATTTACGGCGGCCCAGTTGGCCCACCAGAAGGGGTTTAATCAACTGCTGCTGGTCTCATCGGTAGGTGCCAGCGAAGATTCCTACTTTTTTTATAGCCGGGTCAAAGGTGAACTGGAAAATGCGCTGAAAGAGTTGCCATTTTGGGCAGTTCATATCTTCCAACCTTCGGTATTGTTGGGACAGCGTAATGAAAACCGCTGGGGCGAAGCTATTGCCGCCCGTATGGGAAGAGGGATTGACTACCTCACCGGAGGTTTATTGACCAAGTACCGCCCCGTAGAGGCGGATGTGGTGGCCAAAGCCATGGTCAGTGCAGCTCAAAATCTGGATAAAGGCGTACACATTTATCCATCACACCATCTACAGCAACTGGCGGAAGAAGAAGACTTTAACAAAAGACTCAACGAATAAAGATTATTATGAAAGAGCAAAAAAGCACATCACAAATAAAGATTAATTTGGGGCTGGATGAAGATAAGGTACCCAATCACATTTCCTGGCAGTCAAGTGACCCCAATAATAAAGGCCAGGTGCGGGAATGCAAGGCGATGCTGGTATCTTTTTTTGATAAGGAATCGAAAGAAACGTTTAAAATTGACCTGTGGACGAAGGAAATGCAGGTTATAGAAATGGATCGCTTCTTCTTTCAAACCTTGCGGGCCATGGCGGACACCTATTTTAAGGCAACCCAAAACAATGCATTAGCCGCTGACATGCAGCGGTTTGTACAGTATTTTGGTGAAAAAACCGAGATTCTTCCCAGCTCTAATTCTTAAAGAAATGAAAAAACTTTTGCCGGATTGCGAAAAATATTTACTTTTGCGATCCGGTGAGCGGCATACGATCAGCTCCCTTTGAACTCCCCCAGGGCGGAAACGCAGCAAGGGTAGAGGGTTGAGCGATCGGTATGTTTGCTCACCTTGTTTTTTTTTAGCCCTTTCCATCTCAATCTTTTTCTTTGGTATACAAGTCTGGAAGGAGAATTAATCGTAACTTTGCCGTTGCATAAACTTCCATATTTCCAACAAAAATCCTAATCACTTTATGAAGTTTTTTATTGATACTGCCAGTCTCGATCAAATCAAAGAGGCTAAAGACTTGGGTATTCTCGATGGGGTGACTACCAACCCTTCATTGATGGCAAAAGAGGGCATTAACGGCCTTTCCAATATTTACAAACACTACCAGGCAATCTGCGATATTGTCGACGGCGATGTAAGCGCTGAAGTCATTTCCACCGATTACAATGGAATCATCAAAGAAGGCCAGGCACTAGCTGATCTGGCCGAAAATATTGTGGTAAAGGTACCGATGATCAAGGAAGGTGTGAAGGCGATCAGCCACTTTACTGAAATTGGTATCCGTACCAACTGTACCCTGGTATTTTCAGCAGGCCAGGCGATTTTGGCCGCCAAGGCTGGTGCCACCTACCTTTCTCCGTTTATCGGCCGGGTAGATGACATCAACTGGGATGGGGTAGGGTTGATCCGTGAAATTGCGGAAATTTACGCTATACAGGGCTTTGACACAGAAATCCTGGCAGCGTCGATCCGTAGTGCCAAACACATCGTAGACTCGGCAATGGCCGGTGCCGATGTGGTGACCTGTCCACTGTCTTCAATCCTGGGATTGCTCAATCATCCACTGACTGATATTGGTCTGGAGAAATTCCTGGCGGACCACAAGAAAGCCAACGAAGGCAAATAAGCATTATTCCGGTTTTGCCGGCAGG
Organism: Saprospiraceae bacterium; assembly: GCA_965229635.1. Taxonomy (GTDB): domain Bacteria; phylum Bacteroidota; class Bacteroidia; order Chitinophagales; family Saprospiraceae; genus BQJU01. The sequence goes on along the minus strand of OZ245894.1, from coordinate 4,761,541 downwards.
CTAAACTCAAAGGTGCTGCCCTTGCCCTCCTCACTTTTCAGGGTAATGGAACCATTGAGTTTAGCCAGTGTTTTTTTGACAATGGCCAATCCAAGTCCTGTTCCCTCAAAGTCTTTCCGACCATGCAGTCGAAAAAACATATCGAATATTTTGTCGTGGAATTCAGGCGCGATGCCCATGCCATTATCCTTCACAAAAAATTGATGGTCTCCTTTTTGATTAGTGCCATAATAACCAAATTCAATAACCGGACACGCGGAGAGATTGTATTTCAGCCCGTTTTCAATCAGGTTTTTTAATATAATGAAGAGCTCGGCCTCGGAGGTGTTAATGACCGGTAAAGTTGAGCTCGAGATGCGGGCATTTCTTTCTTCCAGTATCCTGGAAAGTGCATGTTTCACCTGATCCAGCACGTTATTGACATCCACTTCTTTAATTTGTAACGAACTGTGCTTTACTCGGGAAACTTCCAAAACATCCTCTACAAGTTTATATAAACGGTGAGCATTTGTTTTCACAAACTGGAAATATTCACTACTCTCAGCCATTTTCGAATTAGCCCTATTTCGTTCTATAAGGTCGATATAGCCAATGATATTACGCAAAGGCTCCTTGAGGTCATGTGAGGCGATATGGTTAAATCGCTCCAGTTCTTCATTTATGTTTTGCAGCTCTACATTGGCTTTCTGCAAATTGGTTGTCTGGATACTAACCTCCATCTTCAATTGCTCATTAAAGGACTTCTTTTCCTGATTGGAACGCCAATAAAAAGCGATGAGCAGGAGCGCCAGCATTAGTCCTAAAACCAGTGCGATCAATCCAATGCGATGATTTTTTAGTGCCAATTGACTTTTTTCTTCCTGGGCTTGCAGGTATTGGTTTTGTTGCTCTTTTTTCTCCAGTTGATACTTTGCTTCCAGATCAGCAATTGCCCTCTGGCTATTCAACTGCTGTAAGCTGTCAGATAAATTATTAAATTGACTTTGATACTGAAAAGCTTTTTCAAAATCTCCTGTTTGGCCGTAAGCTTGGGAGAGTATTTTCGACATTTCCACAGTAAATGTCAATCTGTTGGCGTGATTTTGATCAGCGACTTCCAAAGCCTTAATTGCCGCCTCAATGGCCATTTCAGGCTTTTTGCACTGAAGATAAATCTGTGCAATTCGCGATAAAATAAATCTATAGTCATAAGGCTTATTGACGGGATCCACCTGGGCCTGGGCCTCATTGAGATAATTGACGGCATACTCGTATTGCCTTACTTGGGTTAGGGCATCGGCCAACCCCAGGGTACTTTCGCTAATGGAAATTTTGTCATCAATTTGATATGCCAGTTCCAAAGCTTCTTCGTATTTACGAATAGCCAGTTCATATTTTTTTTGAAGCAAGTGAAAGTATCCTTCCTGAGCAGTGGCTATACAAATTACCATACTATCGCCTGATGCCTGCGCTCTTGATATTGCCTGGCGCAAATATTCAATAGCTTTGTCCTCCTGGTCATTATTGAGATACAATATACTGACATTCGATAGTGTAAAGACCCAGCCCAGAATTTCCTCTTCATTGGTGTATCTGATGGATTCCAGATAGTATTCGAGGGCTTTTTCTACTTCACCATCTTCGTCGTATTCAATAGCCAGGTCATTAAGACATTGAGCGATCAAAGTGCTATCATTAACACTTCGGGCCACTTCCAGCGCCTCTTCGTTTAGCATTCGGGAAAGGGACACATCTTCTTTGAATCTGGCAACTATAGCCAGAAGATTTAATGCTCGACCATAACCTGATGAGTAGTTGATCTCTTCGGCCAGGTGGCGGGCTCTGGTTGCATAATGATGCGCCGAATCCATATTTGAACGATGGATTTCCCAGGATAACTCGTTTAATAGATCGACTTTGAGCGAGTCTTCTACCTGATGATTATTTAGAGCCTTACGAGCTGAATCAATTGCACTATTCTGAGCAAACAGTATGAGCGGAAGGGAGGTAACAAAAAAAATGGCCAGGACCTTTTTGATCATTACAGGTGGTTCAATCGTTGAATTTGCAATTTAGTCTATTTGCTGTGAAAACGAGAAAGAAAAGCGATATTTGTCCGTTGACCGGATAAAAAGAACTTCATTGATTTCATTACCACTGACTGATTTCAAGACACAACTCAAGCTAAAACGAGAGCAGAATCGGCGATGGGTGTTTGACCCCATTCGCGAAAAATGGCTGGTTTTACTACCCGAAGAGCTGGTCAGGCAGCTGATTATTCAGTATTTCCTAACGGAAAAGAAATACAATAAAAATCGCATTGCCGTAGAACGCGGACTGGTATATAACGGATTGTCAAAACGTTGTGACCTACTGATTTTTGCGCCCGACCTCAAACCCTTTATGCTGGTAGAATGTAAAGCACCAAGTGTTGCCATCACACAAGATGTCTTTCGACAAATTGCCACCTATAATATGCGGCTTAATGTGCCCTACCTGATGGTGTCAAATGGAATTGTAACCTACTGTTGTGCGATGGATTACGAAGAAAGCACCTTTCGCTTTCTCGACAACCTTCCTGAATATCCCACGGAATTTTAAAACAATCCTTGCCGGATAAACCTTTCTTAATTAGAAGAATTGTTAATTTTGAGCAGCAAATTTAAGCGGAGTCATAATGCCGCTAATGCTCTAACCATTTACCATGAAAAAAGAAACCATCCTCATCACCGGGGCTAATGGCCAGATTGGGTCTGTGTTGACCCAGAGTCTTCGAAACCTCATTGGTGAAGACCAGGTGCTGGCCACTGATATCAAGCCTCCTGCCGATCATACCGGCCCTTTCGAAATCCTGGATATACTGGACCGTGACCGACTCGGAGAACTGATACAGAAATACAAGGTAAAACAAGTTTACCATTTGGCTGCCATCCTTTCGGCCAAGGGCGAACAGAACCCGAAAATGGCGTGGGATATCAATATGAGTGGGCTTTTTAATGTGCTCGACCTGGCCAGAGAACAAGGGCTTAAATTGTTTTTTCCCAGTTCAATCGCGGTGTTTGGTAGCCATACACCAAGTCACAACACACCACAGGAAACGATCCTACAACCTGAAACCGTATACGGTATTAGTAAAGTAGGAGGCGAGTTGTGGTGTCAATATTATTACAATAAGTATGAGGTTGACGTGCGTTCCGTTCGCTATCCGGGCATCATTGGCTATCAGTCTATGCCAGGGGGTGGTACAACGGACTACGCTGTGGAGATTTTCCACTATGCTGTGCAGGAAAAGCCCTATACTTGTTTCCTCAAATCAGACGCAGAATTGCCGATGCTCTACATGGAGGATGCCATCCGGGCTACTATCGAACTGATGGAGTCTCCAGTTGATAAAGTCACCGTCCGGACCAGTTATAACCTCTCGGGTATGAGCTTTACACCTGCTCAATTGCTGGCCGAAATCCAGAAGACCCTGCCACAGTTTGAAATGACTTATGAACCTGATTTTCGGCAGGGAATCGCCGATAGCTGGCCCGGAAGCATTGATGATGAAGTTGCCCGCAAAGACTGGGGTTGGCAGCCAGCTTTTGATTTGGAAAAAATGACCCAGGATATGATTCAGCAACTGGGCAAGAAATATCGCAACCAAACGATTTTTGTGTAATCTACGCTAAAACCTGAATAAGATATGTTTCAAAACGTAGAACCTGCACTACAGCAGGAACTGGACGAAATCCGCGAAGCGGGACTGTATAAAGAAGAACGCATCATTGTAAGCCCCCAATCCGCCGAAATAAAAACGGATAAAGGGCTGGAAGTGCTTAATTTCTGCGCCAACAATTATCTGGGACTCTCTGCTCATCCTGAAGTTATCAAGGCTGCCAAGGACGCAATTGATACCCATGGTTTTGGTTTGTCTTCTGTACGTTTTATTTGTGGCACTCAGGACATTCACAAGGAACTGGAATCCAAAATTGCCGGTTTTTTGGGTACGGAAGATGCAATTTTATATGCCGCAGCATTTGATGCCAATGGAGGGCTTTTCGAACCTTTGCTGACCGCCGAGGATGCCATCATTTCCGATGAACTCAATCACGCTTCCATCATCGATGGCATTCGTTTGTGCAAAGCACAGCGTTATCGTTACAAGCACAACAATATGGAGGACCTGGAAGCCAAACTTAGGGAGGCCCAGGGTGCCAGAAGACGCATGATTGCAACGGATGGCGTTTTTTCCATGGACGGAACGATTGCTCAGTTGGACAAAATTTGTGATCTGGCTGAAAAATACGACGCCATGATCATGGTGGACGAATGTCACTCCACTGGCTTCATGGGTAAAACCGGAAGAGGAACACACGAGTTCCGCGATGTAATGGGAAGGATCGATATTATCACCGGTACTTTCGGGAAAGCGCTGGGAGGCGCTAGTGGTGGATTTACCGCCGCCAAAAAGGAGATCGTGGATGTGCTGCGTCAGCGCAGTCGCCCGTACTTGTTTTCCAATACGGTGGCCCCATCTATTGTTGGAGCATCCATCAAAGTAGTCGATTTGTTGTCATCCAGCACGGCACTGCGGGATAAGCTGGAGGAAAATACCAAGTATTTCCGTAAGGAAATGACCGCCGCCGGTTTTGATATCCTGCCGGGCGAGCACCCCATCGTTCCCGTCATGCTCTACGATGCACCGCTTTCGCAAAAATTTGCTAATCGATTGCTGGAGGAAGGCATCTATGTCATTGGCTTCTTCTATCCGGTTGTGCCCAAAGGCAAGGCCCGAATCCGGGTGCAGGTTTCCGCCGGACATGAGCAGGAACATCTCGAAAAAGCAGTGGCTGCCTTTACCAAAGTGGGAAAAGAATTGGGTGTAATTTCCTAGCAAGGAACAGTCCATAAAATGAAAATGGCCTGAGATTGAAACGCATTTTCTCAGGCCATTTTTATTTTGAGTTCTACTTTCTCTATTTCAACTTCGCTACCGCTTCACCAATGCGCTTGATCGCTTCACGCAATTCAGCTTCAGAAGCAGCGTAGGAAATCCGGAAACAATCATCGGCACCGAAGGCTGAACCCGTAACGACCGCTACGTGAGCATTGAACAGCAGAAATTCACAGAAATCATCGGCATTGTTGATGGTCATTTTACCATCGCTGGTCCCAAAGAAATCGCTGATATCCGGAAAAACGTAGAAAGCTCCCTGCGGACGATTCACCTTGAATCCCGGAATCTTGTTGAGCAACTCAATCACCATATCGCGGCGCTTCAGGAAAGCTTTCCGCATCTCGAAAGAAGGCGTCATATCGGCGTTTAACGCCAATTCCGCAGCCTTCTGGCCAAAAGCAGTGGCTCCAGAGGTAAATTGACCCTGAATTTTAGAGCAGGCTTCGGCAATTTCCTTGGGCGCACCGATATAACCTAAACGCCAGCCGGTCATGGCAAATCCCTTGGAAAAACCATTCACCGTAATGGTACGATCCTTGACATTGGGGAAGGAGCCAATACTAGCGTGGGCATCGGTGAAATTGATGTATTCGTAGATCTCATCAGAAATGATGAAAATATTATCGTGTTTGGCAATCACATCGGCGATGGCCTTCAGTTCGTCCTTGGTATAAACCGAGCCCGTTGGATTACAGGGCGAAGAAAACAACACAATCTTGGTGCGATCGGTGATGGCCGCTTCTACCTGGTCGGCACTTACTTTATAGTCTTGTTCGATACCCGCTTTTACCAATACCGGTACACCATCGGCAAGCGCTACAATCTCTGAGTAAGATACCCAATAAGGAGCCAATATCACGACTTCGTCACCAGGGTTGAGCATCGCCAATGCCAGGTTGGCAATCGACTGTTTGGCACCATTGGATACAACAATTTGATCCAGGTCAAATTCAAGGTTATTGTCCCGTTTGAATTTGGCTTGAATCGCTTTACGCAATTCGACCAAACCGGGTACTGGCGTGTATTTGGTAAATCCCTGATCCAGGGCGGCTTTAGCGGCTTCCTTGATGTGGTCTGGTGTGTCAAAATCTGGTTCACCAAGACTTAAACTAATCACATCGTGGCCCTGTGCTTTGAGGTCGCGGGCCATCTGCGACATTTTGATGGTTGCTGATTCCTCCATGCGCTGCACGCGATCGGAGAGTACAGATGCACTTACAACTGACATTTTAATGGATTTAATTCTAATAAACCAAAATGATTGCACCGCAAAAGTATGCTTTTTAACAACGATCGGAAGTTTTTTTTAAGAAATTGATAAAAAAAATGCAGACTTGTTGATAAAACTTCGGTCTTTCTCATTTGTGGATTGACCGTGGTCCCTTTTAGGGTCATCTTCCGCTTAATTGGCCATTTTTTTCTATCTTTCGCCCCCAAACGGCATACCCAAGATGAGTAAAAAAAGGAGCGCAAAGAAGTCAGGCAAACAAGTCAAATCCTCCAAAGTACAAAGCAGTTCAGGTTCAGAGGTCTATGGAGAAAATGGCTGGAAAAGCATTGATGCCTCGGGGGAGGAACGTTATAAAACGATTTTCTGGGGTGCGGCCGGAGTGCTGCTTTTGTTGATGATCATTTTATCAATTGGTACCGGAATCAACGGTGATGACAGCTTTCAGGTGGATTACTCGGAAAAACTGGTGAATTTCTACACCACCATGGGTCAAGACACCGCTTCCCTTTATATCAAGGATGGAAATATGCACTATTACGGTGGCTTCTTCGAAGTCATTACCGGTATGGTGAACCGCGGCCTGGGGTTGGACGAATTTAATCCGGCTTACCATCAGGTACGTCACGTTTTTATTGCCATCTTCGGTTTTCTAAGTATGCTCTTTACCGGATTGCTCATTCGGGAAATTGCCGGTTGGCGGGCAGCTTTGCTGGCTTTACTGTTGATGTTTCTTTCGCCAAGGTTTCTTGGTCATTCCCTGATGAACCCCAAAGATATTCCCTTTGCTGCCGGCTTTAGCATGGCGTTATACTTCCTGGTTGTGGTTCTTCGACAAATGCCAAAGCCGCCCTGGAAGTCCTTGGTTGGTTTGGCGATTGGGGTAGGCATTGCCCTGGGTACCCGTGCCGGGGGACTATTGCTGGTGGCTTATCTATTTTTGTTTGCTGGACTGGATTTTCTCAACCGGGCAGGGTTAAAAGGTATCGGCACTCATTTTAAGGTGGCACTGCGTTATTTAGGGTATTTGGTAGCGATCAGCTTTGTTGGCTATCTTATCGCCATTTTATTCTGGCCTGCGGCACTGGTTGCTCCGGTCAAGTTGCCTTTAGAAGCACTGGCGGAATTTTCAAAAATTGGCACCCGCATTCGCCTGCTTTTTGAAGGAGATAATGTAATGTCGGATGCGACGCCCTGGTATTACGCCTTGAGCTGGATTGGCCTGACCGTTCCACTATTTACCTTAATTGGGTTGATTGGTGGAGTAGCGTTGTTCCGTAGAATGATGAAGGAATATTCGCAGATTCCGGTGCTTCTGGTCTTCTTTGCTGCGCTATTTCCGGTTTTCTACGTAATTGCCAAAGACTCCAGCCTACACGACGGATGGCGACACCTTACTTTTGTGTATCCGCCAATGGTAGCGGCGGCCACCTTGTTTTGGATCACCCTCGAAAAGATGTTTGCTGACAAGCAAAATATCAAATATGCCGTATGGGGAATACTGGCTTTGCTGATGCTCCAACCGGCGATTTTTATCGCGCGCAACCCTCATTATTCCTACGTGTATTTTAATCCGATTGGCGGAGGTGTAAGTGGTGCTTTCGGAACTTACGAAACCGACTATTGGGGCATTAGCGTCAAGCAGGCCCTCAACTGGATGGAAGATGAAAACCTGATTGGCGATAATGTACAGGATACGGTAGTCATTGCCAGCACCTTTTATTACAATGTAAGTCGCCAGCTGGGTAAATCCTACCGCGATCGCATCAAGATGAAATACGTGCGCTTTAATGAGCGCTATACCGAGGACTGGGACTACGGCATTTTCCCCTCGCGATTTTTCCGGGGGCCACACCTCAGAGCGGGTACCTGGCCCAATAGCAAAACGATAAAAGTCATCAAAGCCAATGGGGTACCCTTGTTGGCTATTGAAAAAGAGGAAGCAGGTTACGCTTATGCCGGTGAACAGGCCGCGAAACAGGCCAACTGGTCTGCAGCCATTGAGGCTTTCGCCAAGGAAGTGGAAGCCCACCCCGATAATGAACTGGCCTGGCTGGGAGCAGCTAAAGCTTATTTGAACAGTGGTAATTTTCAACAAGCCATCACCGCATCACAACAGGCTTTGAAGATTGCACCAGATAATGAAACAGCCTATTTCTACCAGGGTGTGGCTGAACTCAATTTAAGGGATTTGAATGGAGGAATGTTGTCTTTCAGCAAATTACTGGAGATTAATCCTGACAATTCCGGCGCCTATTATTACCTGGCACTTATCCACGAGCAAAGAGGAGAGGATGCTCAGGCTTTGCGCAACGCCATCACGGCTGTCGAGAAAAACCCCAGGTTTAAAAATGCCTATTTGTTGGTGGCCAAGCTTTACGAAAAACAAGGTGATAGCCAAAATGCAGCCCGCTATCAGCAAGCTGCGGCTAAATTGTAATCCAATATGAATTATAAATTACTGATCCCTACCTATCGAAATCGATACCGTTTCATTCGAGAAAGCCTTAAGGGGTTCCAGGAGAAGGGAAATTTGAAGAAGGTGCTCAATCTGGGAACCGGTGAGGGAGACTACGATCCGATGATTGCCCCTTATTGTGCGCAATTGGTGTCGTGCGATATTAACGAAAGTGATATCGCCTTTGCCAAAGAACTCAATAAGGATGTTAAAAATGTGGAATATCGGGTCGAAAATGCCTTGGCGCTTTCTTTCCCAGACAATCATTTTGACCTGATCATTTCCGTAGACGTGATTGAACATGTAGGGCATCCCGAGAAAATGATGGACGAGATTACCCGCGTCTTGAAGCCGGGAGGAGTGTTGATGATTACCTTCCCGTCTTTGAAATTTCCGGTTACTTATGATCCGATCAATCGCTTTTTGAGTTACTTTTCTAAAAAGAAGATTTCACAGGGAGCATACGCATTTGGTCACGAGTACCTGATTGACCCCGACAAATTCAGGGATTGGAGCAAGGAACGAGGCTTCGATATTCGCCGAGAGCGCAACCTCAGTGGTTACCTGATTGCCTTGCTGGAAATGTACTGGACAGGTCTGGTGCAGAAAATATTTAAAGCCAATTCTGACAATCTGCCTGGTCAGGAAGAAAAGAAGGGCGCAATGCGCCCCTCACTGGAGGAACCAGGACTGACGATCATCACCGACGGTATTATCAACTTTGATCACGCCCTCTTTAGCAAAACGAAACATTCGGTTGGTAAAGGGTTTATTATACAAAAGCAATAAACAAAGATGAAAGATAAATTCAAAGAACTTCGTGACAAAGAGGCGGAAGCCAGGTTGGGAGGCGGCCAGGACCGCATTGATAAACAACACGAAAAGGGCAAACTCACTGCTCGTGAACGCATTCACTTTTTACTGGACGAGGGATCTTTTGAAGAAATTGGCATGTTGGTAACGCACCGAACTACCGATTTTGGCATGGACAAACAAATCATTCTCGGGGATGGTGTCATTACGGGTTACGGCACCATCGACGAGCGGTTGGTCTACGTTTTTGCCCAGGATTTCACTGTTTTTGGTGGCTCACTTTCCGAGACCCATGCAGAGAAAATCTGTAAGATTATGGATCTGGCGATGGAAAATGGTGCTCCGGTAATCGGATTGAATGATTCGGGTGGAGCCCGTATTCAGGAAGGAGTGAGATCATTGGGTGGATATGCTGATATCTTTTACCGCAATGTGATGGCCTCTGGGGTAGTGCCGCAGATTTCCGCCATCATGGGGCCCTGTGCAGGAGGGGCTGTTTATTCGCCAGCCATGACCGATTTTACCGTGATGGTTGAGCATACTTCTTATATGTTTGTCACTGGACCAAACGTGGTCAAAACCGTGACCAATGAGACGGTATCTGCCGAAGAACTGGGTGGCGCCAACACCCATGCTACCAAATCGGGCGTAACCCACCTCACAGCGGCCAATGACATGGATTGTATATTGAAAATCAAGCAGTTGTTGAGCTATTTGCCGCAAAATTGTGAAGACAAACCCGCAAAGTTGCCCTTTGTTCCGATGGACGAAGGACGACCGCAACTACGCGATATTGTTCCGGAGAATGCCAATCAACCTTACGACATGCGCGAGGTGATTAACGGCATTGTCGATGTCCATTCTTTTTACGAAATACATGAGCATTACGCCGAAAATATTGTGGTCGGATTTGCTCGTTTGGGCGGACGCAGCATTGGCATTGTCGGCAATCAGCCGTTCAGTCTGGCTGGCGTCCTCGATGTGGAAAGCTCCCGAAAAGGGGCCCGTTTCGTTCGTTTTTGCGATAGCTTCAATATCCCATTGCTGGTATTGGTGGATGTACCCGGCTTCCTGCCTGGAACCGATCAGGAATGGAATGGGATCATCGTTAACGGTGCCAAGCTTTTGTATGCCTTTAGTGAAGCTACCGTTCCGCGCATTACCCTCATTACCCGCAAGGCCTACGGTGGTGCTTACGATGTGATGAACTCTAAGCACATTGGCGCCGATATGAACTACGCCTGGCCTTCAGCTGAAATTGCCGTAATGGGCGCCAAAGGGGCATCAGAAATCATTTTCCGTAAGGAAATTAAAGCAGCTGACGATCCGGAAGCCATGTTGGCACAAAAGGAGGAAGAATATAAGGAAAAATTTGCCCATCCCTACCGGGCGGCGGCACGAGGCTTCATCGATGAGGTGATTGATCCGAGTGATTCCCGTTCAAAGTTGATCAAGTCATTTGCAATGCTCGAAAACAAGGTGGCTAAACTTCCCCGTAAAAAACACGGCAATATCCCGTTATAACTGACCGCTTCGTAAATGCCGCACCATTTTCCTGTAATTTTTTTGTTTTGACAAAAGAAAGCGCAGTGCTATTTCGTTGATTCAGGAAAAGCAACATCAAATATGAAAATCCCCTTCCTTTCCCCGATTCTGGTTTTATTTTGTCTGTCAACGACTACCGCCCAGACTAAGGACAATTTCAATGTTAAATCTTCCGCCGAGGTCCGCAAAATCGGTATTGATGATGCGGCCATGATCGACGCCATGATGTACACGGTGCCGGGAGTTGGCAAAGATCCTCGCGATTTTTTGCAGCGGCAAAGTGTCAAGCCTTACATGATGCCGGTACGCAAGGTAGGCTTTCGCGGCCGTGATTTGAGTTATGCCATTGCCATGTGTCTGGAATTCTATGTCAATCTCGATAAAAACTTCAAGGTGAATCTAAGCCCGGACTATATTTCTCTTAACCTTGAAGGAAACGGTAAAAAAATCGACCTTCACGAGTCCTTTTCCTTTTTGGTGAATGAGGGCACCGTTAGTGCAGCCATTATGCCTTATGATGCCAACGCCATTACCGGAGCGGTGTATGCCACGCAGAAATTTCAAATCAACAACTACCTGCACATCTTCCGGGAGATGACCAAAGACCGGGAAAAAATCTTCGAAACGCGAAAGGCATTGATTCGCGGCAATCCGGTGATCATCGAATTGGAGGCGAATGGTTCGGTTAAAAGCCTTCAGTCAAATATGTTGAAAGCCCAGAGCGGAAGCGAACGGTTTCCTTTACTGGTGATCGGCTTTGATGAAAATACAGAGGCTTTTGAGGTACTCAGTTGCTGGGGTCGCAACTGGGGTGATGGCGGCTACGCCTGGATCAAATACAATGACTTTGCTCGTTATGCCACCCATGGCTATGTCATGGTGCCACAAGAGCGTTATTAGCAAAAACTTTATCCCTTCTTTTGAGTTAATAAATACATGAAAGCACTTGTATTAAGGGAGAAAGACCAACCATTATTTTACGGCCAGTGGCCAGACCCCAAACCCGAACAAGGGGAAGCTTTGGTAGAAATCAAAGCAGCCGCAATGAATCACCGCGATGTGTACATCACTCAGGGGCTATACCCGGGCATTGAATTGCCGATCATTTTAGGCTCAGATGGTGTTGGCATCTCCGATGGACAGGAGGTGATCATTAATCCGGGATTAGGGTGGGGGAGTAATCCTGATTTTCCATCCAAAAACTTTACTATTCTGGGGCTACCACGCAATGGTACCTTTGCGGAATATTGTGCTGTTCCGAAAGAACAAATATTTGCCAAACCCAAATACCTCAATTGGGAAGAAGCTGCGGCACTGCCTTTAGGAGGACTGACAGCCTATCGGGCATTATTTACCAAGGGCAAAATCCAATCTGGTAAAAAGGTACTCATCACGGGTATTGGTGGTGGCGTAGCACAGTTTGCCTTTCAATTTGCGCTGGCAGCAGGTGCCGAGGTATACGTCACTTCCGGATCAGACAATAAAATTCTTGAAGCCAAGAATCTCGGCGCTGCCGGGGGAGCCAGCTATCGCGAAGAGAACTGGCACAAAAAGCTCAAGGACATGGCCGGAGGTTTTGACCTGATCATCGATAGTGCCGGCGGTAATGGCTTCGCCCTCTTAGTCAAATGTTGCAACACCGGGGCACGTATCGTTACTTACGGTGGCACTCGCGGTACGGTCAACGGATTGAGTCCGCAAATCATTTTCTGGAAACAATTGCACATTCTGGGCACCTCCATGGGTTCTGCCGAAGAATTTGGCAAAATGCTGGACTTTGTGAGTCAACACAAGATCAAGCCCGTCATCGATTCCATACACACCCTGGCAGAAGGCAACGATGCTTTTGAAAGGATGCAAAAGGGACTGCAATTTGGCAAAATCGTCTTTAAGGTAGAAGCATGAAGCGAATTGGCCTAATGTCCGACACCCACAGTTTTCTGGACGATAATATCTTATCTTATTTTGAAGAATGCGACGAGATCTGGCACGCCGGTGACATTGGTGATGTCAGGGTGGCGGATCGGCTGGAGGAGTTTAAACCATTAAGGGCGGTATACGGCAATATTGACGATCACAAAGTTCGCATCCGTTACCCTGAAGATTTACGTTTTGAATGTGAGGGCCTTCCGGTTTGGATTACCCATATCGGCGGCTATCCCGGCCGTTACAACCAAAGGGTACGTCAGCAAATGCAAATTGATCCTCCCGGTTTGTTCATTTGTGGACATTCCCATATCCTGAAAGTGATGCACGATAAGAAATTCAATTTACTACATATCAATCCAGGCGCATGTGGTCACCACGGTTTTCACCTGATGCGCACACTGATCCGTTTTTCCATTGATGGCGGAGTGGTGAAAGGTTTGGAGGTAATTGAGTTGGGTAGGAGAGGACGGAGTTAAAATATGTCTAAAATTGCCTAACCAATCAATAATCGTTTCATATACTGTTAAATACGTTCTCGGGGAACTAATCAGATCAATACCCCTTGGCATCATCATCAGGATTTCTGGCATCTCCGACTCCCTGCAATTGACCATCCGGTAAGCGCTGAATGGCCTTAATCACCGCCATGGAACTTACCTCATGAAATTCGTGTCCTTTTTGTTTAAGGCTATCCATTGTGCTTTGGTCAAAAGCGCCTTCTTCAATCAGAATGCGATCCGGCAACCACTGATGGTGAAAACGCTTGGCTTCAACGGCCTGATCGAGGCTCATGCCAAATTCCGCAACATTGACAAACACCTGAAAAACTGCTGTGATGATCGTAGAACCACCCGGAGCTCCCAAAACCATAAACAATTCCCCATCCTTTTCAATAATGGTGGGGGTCATACTGCTTAGCATGCGCTTTTGCGGGGCAATGGCATTGGCTTCAGCCCCAACCAGTCCAAATTGATTGGGTACTCCCGGTTTGGCACTAAAATCATCCATTTCATTATTGAGAAAGAAACCTGCTTCATCAACCCATACTTTGCAACCGTAGTTAGAATTTAGTGTGGTGGTAACCGATACAGCATTGCCTTCCAAATCAACAACCGATGTGTGTGTGGTCTCAAAACTCTCGATTCCAATGGTGAATTCACCCGCGGTCACAGTATTGCTTACGGTAGCGCTATCGGGAGAGAAATTGGCCATTCGATTTTTAAGATATTGACTGGAAAGCAAGCTGTCAATGGGCACATCGTAAAAGTCGCTATCGCCCATATGCTGAGCCCGATCAGCGTACACCCGACGTTCGATCTCCGCCATCAGATGTACCGCTTTCGGGGAATGGAAGCCATATTCCGCGAGGGGATAATTTTCTAACATCCCAAGCATTTGCAGGAGTGCTACACCGCCACTTGAGGCAGGAGGCATGGAGATGACCCGGTAATTCTTGTAGGCTTTTGCCAATGGGGTGCGCCAGCGGGCCTGATAAACAGCCAGGTCCTCCAGCGTAATGATCCCATTGCCTTGTTGCATTTCCGCAACGATGGCTTCGGCTGTGGGGCCGTTATAAAAGCCGGCTTTGCCCTGGTCACGGATGCGTTCCAGCGTTTGGGCAAGCTTTGTTTGCAGTAATGTCTCCCCGGCCTGCCAGTTGTCTTTTACAAAGGGGCAATCGGGGCCATTGAATTTTTGAATAGCTTCCTGGTATCGATTCAAACGGTTGGCTTCCGCCTCGGTAATGGCAAATCCTTCTTTGGCCAGTTTGATCGCTGGTTCCAGGAGTTGTGCATGAGGTAATTTACCATGTTTTTGCTGGACTTCAATCATACCCGCCACCGTACCGGGAACACCTGCAGCGAGATGACCCTCCGTACTCAAATCCGGGACTACATTGCCCAGGCTATCCAGATACATATCATGACTGGCGGCCAGCGGTGCTTTCTCACGGTAGTCAATTGAGGCGGTCTGTCCATCGGCATTGCGGATGACCATGAAGCCTCCACCACCGAGATTTCCCGCCCGGGGATACACTACCGCCATGGCATACTGAACCGCAACGGCCGCATCAACGGCATTACCTCCGACACGCAAAATCTCCCGCCCGATTTCCGAAGCAAGAGGGTGTGGAGAGACGACCATCACGGAGTCTTCCACCACATTTTTCTGAATGGTGTAATTGGGCGGTAAAGGACGCTGCCGACAGGACACCAGGAATAATACGGCCAGAAAAAATATAAAAAATAAGGGTGTTCGCATTTTTGGTACGGTACTTGTATTGAATAAAGTGAAGGTAAAAATATTAGGAATAAAAAAGAATAATCTCTGCAAGACTTAAATCCAACTTCAACTTGTTCACATGCTCGCAAGAGAGCGAAATGTCAGATTTGCTTTTTGAAAAGAGCTGGTAAGTACAACCAGTTTTAAAATGAGTAGTGTAGGGTGCAATCCATTGATGTCTTAAAACACTGGAGGAGACGTGGGGTCTGAATCCAGGAATTACAAAGATTGCACCCTTTTTTGAAGCCTGGCTGTCGAAACCAGCCTTCAGGAAAAGATATTATGGTTAATTATTTACTGGCTTATGTTAGTTCGGTGTCATCTACAATGGTAGATGGCACTTTTTTACGAAATGTAGCATGTAGATAAGGGAATGTATTGGAGGTTATGCCTTTGTACGGGAAAGCGGAGGAAAAGGTTTCAGTGAGTAGAAAAGAAAAAGCGGCTTACCTCTTTCGAGGTAAACCGCGTTGTGCCACATCATCATTTAATCTTAAGTATTTCACCAATGTTAAAACCTCATTGCTAAGGTTTTATATCTTTCATATCTACTCCCAATTGGCGCAGTACTTTCAGGCTATTGGCCTTCACATTGGCTGGCGGATTGAGAGAGAGTGATTTTTTTAGTGCTTCCACAGCTTTTTCTTTCTGTCCGTTGTTGGCATATCCTTCGCCTAGGCTATCCCATACATTAGGGTCCTGTGGATTCTTTTCGGCATTGGCCTCGAAGACCTCTATGGCTTCTTTGGTTTTACCGCTGAACAATAATTGGTAACCGTATGTATTTAGCTCGGCATTGGAGCCTTTGGCGATGGCCTCTTTCTTTAGTTTAGTGGCGGTCTTGGTGTCTCCTTTCTTTTCCAGAATATTGGCATGAGCCATCATATTGGTCATGTTAGGATTCATCTTCACCGATTTTTCGGCAAGCATTTGGGCCTTGTCCCACATTTCTACACTGCTGGCATAATTAGCGGCAGCATTCCACTCTTTCCACGTACAAGGCATGGCATTCAGGTCACTTTCCAGAGAAGTGAGCACGGCTTTTTTATCGTTCTGCTCATCACCGGTGCTCTTTACCTTGGAGACCAGCCTGGCCTTCACCATCATATTTTGCGGATTGGGATTCATAAAAACACTACGGGTTGCCCATCCCAGCGCCTCCTGGTGATTAACGTCGTTTTGCAAGCAGTAATTGGCGGCCTCGTTCCAGCCTTGCCATGACCAGCCGGCTTTATTTCGCAATTGATCGCGCAAGCTTGCCAATGTTTGGTTATGCACATCAGCCGATACAGTAAAGGCGATTTTTTTGTCGGCCCAGCTAAGGGCACAGGAAGCCTTATCGGTATCCAGTCCTTCAAAGTCGAAAGTCAGGTGCTCGTAGAAGTGGTCTGACTTTTTAGTAGGCACCGTAACGCGAAGGGCGTCCTCCTGCTCATTGTAGGAAAAACTTCCCCAGGAGCTGGTGTTGGTAGAAAAAATGACCACACTTTCTTTCTCGCCCGGGATGATGTGCAATCCATAGGCTCCGGCGGCCAGTTTTTGCCCTTCGATGCTTACTTCATCGCCCACCTTAAAAATGGTGTTGTCATTGGCTCCGGCCCGCCAGACTGCGTCGTAGGGCACCAGGTTACCCCAGATTTCACGTTCCTTGACCGCTGGCCGGAAATAAACAACGGCCACATCAGTCAGGCCAATCTGCTGATAAACTTTTGCTTTTGGGCTGGCATTGGGGGTAGTAGTCAGTTGACTTTGACCAAAGGCTTGCTGAAAGCAAAAAAGACAAGCTAAAAGAAAAAAGGAAGTCGGGTGTAAAGGCTGTAGTTTCATCGTAAAAAAATTTCGGGTGATTTCTTGATGATAAAATTATGATCCTTATCAACGAAAGGCAAACATATTGTGATCAATGGTTGAGATTGTGATCAATGGTTGGAAAGTTAGGAATTGCGCAGCTCTTCGTCTTCCATATAGGCATGAATTTCATCGCGATAGCCCCGGCTTGAGGTGAGTTCGATGCCATTTTTTAGTTTTACTGAGTACTGATTATTCCCAGTATATTTAATCGTTTTAATAAAATGTCGGTTTACTAAAATGGAACGGTGAATTTGCAAAAAATGATCAGTATTCAGTTGTTCGCGCAAAGCGGCAAGGGTTTGCCGGTAGAGGTAGGCCTTATCAGATTGGTGGATCTTGACGTAATTGCCATCTGATTCAAAATAGTAGGTATCTGCTACTTTCAGCAGCTGAGTTTTTCCTTTGTCCTTAATTTCAAAATGGGTCAACCCTGGCGTGGTTTTAGCCTTGTGATCTTCAAGCAATTGCACCATTTTTTGGTGAAGCAGTGCATTTTCCTTAAGGTAAATCTGTTTTTGTGCATGCTCCAGGGCCTGGGTGAAGCGGTCATCGTCGTAGGGTTTAAGCAGATAATCTACAGCGTGTACGCCAAAAGCTTTGAGGGCATACTGGTCATAAGCGGTCACGAAAATGATAAACGGTAAATTGATTGTACCGGCTTTGGTCAGTACATCAAACCCATTAAAATCCGGCATTTGTACATCTAGAAAAACGAGGTCAGGCTGGTAGCTTTTGATCTTATCGAGGGCTTCTTTACCGTTCTTACACTCACCAATGAGCTGAATGTAGTCGAACCGCTGCAACAGATGAACGATCCGGGCACGGGCCAACGGCTCATCATCTACAACAAGGGTTCGAATCTTTTTCATGCTGAATTAGCCCTTTTTGGTTTGAAATGGCATCTCTAAGATAACAGCAAAACCCTGATTTTCATTGGATTCTATCCGGAAATTAAACCGCCCGGGATAGAGCAGTTCAAGTCGATCGACGACATTTTTGAGCCCAATACCGTTAGCCAGTAGTGTTTTCTGGTCTTCACCGGAGCCATGACCATCATCGGCAATTTTCAGGCAGAGCTGATCGTCTTTCAGGGTGGTGAAGACTTCGATCAATCCGTCGCCCGTCTTTTGCGCAAAGCCATGTTTGATCGCATTTTCCATCAGGGGCTGCAGGATGAGATTGGGCACCAGGGCATTCAAAGTACGTTCGTCAATGTGGTACTCAACCCGCAGCCGATCATTAAAACGGACCTGCTCAATATCGAGATAACTGCGCACGAATTCAATTTCATCACGCAATTCCACCAGGTTCTCATTATCACCATCCAATACCTTACGTAGCAATCCACCCAGCTTGGAGACGATCTTCTGGGCGCCCTTGACATTAAATTCCATCAGGGAAGAAATGGTGTTGAGGGTATTGAACAGGAAGTGAGGCTGAAGCTGAAGCCGGAGTGCATTGAGTTGCGCTACAGATAGCTGATTTTCCAACTGGGCCAATTCCAACTCTTTGGTGCGAAATTTCCGCTGGTAGTCGATGGCCGTAAAAACGGCATAAATAATCCAGTATTCGATCAAACGAGCGATGATGGCAGAAGGGTATAAACCAAGAATGACCTTGGTGTTTTCCCAGCTGATCTTTTCAATACCCAGCAGGTGGAAAGGAATAACGATGATAATATTGGATAAGGTCTCGTGAAAAAACGCCATGAATATGCTGGCGGCGATCGCTTTGCTACGTTCCGACCACTTTGCCGGAGGATAGACCCGGTATTGACTTACAAAGTAATAAACGATCGGTGTCAATACCCCCCATAGCACATTATTGGCCAGGTGAACCGCCACCATGTGCCGAATGCGTTCAGGATTGTATTCACCCCAGTATGCGTAGTAGAGGAATCCTTTGAGAATAAAAAGGCCTGCCAGGACAAAGCCGGCCAGGATGGCCAACCAGTACGGAAATGGCATGCGTTTTTTCATACAAGCGTTAAATTCTTAAAACTATAAATCGCTACGAAGTAATTAAAAATTGTGCAGATTTACTACCCCTTTGGGATGGATGGCGCAAAAAGTGACCGTTGTTGCGGTACATTTGCCAAAATCCGGCTATCTTTTGCCAAAAAAAAATGCCAGACCGCCGCAAGCATCGGGGAGCACACCCCAACGACCGGAAGTTGTTCTCTGAGGAATGGCTGCCCGAAATCCGGGAAGCACTGGCTGACCTTTCCTGGCTGAGGTCAAGAGGCTATAGCGAAAATGCTTCGCTACGGCTCGTTGGCAATCGCTATCGCCTTCGAGAGAGACAGCGCATGCTGATCAGCCGCTGCGTGTGTACTCCCGAAGAAAAAAAATTGCGGACTCAAAAATCGATTCCGGCTGCTCAGCTGGAAAATAAAGTTGTTTACATCGATGGTTTCAATTTGCTGATCACCCTTGAAAGTGCGCTCTCCGGGGGCTTTATCTTTAATGCCATGGACGATTGCTACCGCGATCTCGCAAGTATTCACGGGACTTATAAACTGGTTTCGGAAACGGGGAAAGCCATCTCTCTGGTGGGACAGGTATTGAAGCAAAATAAAGTAAAACAGGTGAACTGGCTATTTGACAAACCGGTATCAAACAGCGGCAGGATGAAAGTCTTGCTCTATGAATTGGCGACGGAATATGGCTGGCCCTGGGAAGTTGCCCTGGAATACAATCCCGACAGCATCCTTTCGGAGCGACCGGAAATTGTGATCACCAGTGACAGTATGATCCTAGACAACTGTCAGCAGTGGTGCAACCTGGCTCGAATCATAATCGATCAGGAAGTTCCCGAGGCCAACCTGATTGATCTTTAGTTCTCCGCCATCTTCATTTCCATAGACCGCAGGTACTTGTTGAGGCGCTCCATAGGCTTAACGATAGCTACACGACCAGAGCGAACAAACTCATAAATGCCGATGGTCTTGAGTTCTTCAAGCAGTGCCCCCGTTTCTTCTTCGTGGCCGGTTTTTTCAATCACCACATATTCCGGTTCAATGACCAATACACGGGCATTGTGAGAACGAATGATCTTCTCCACGGTGTCGCCATTTGAAAAGGCGGTGGTGGGAACTTTATACAGCGCAATTTCTTGATAGACAATCTCTTCGGCCGTATCGTAAAAGGCTTTGAGTACATCAATCTGTTTTTCGAGTTGAGCCACCAGGATTTTGACCATCACTTCCGTCACCTCCACCACAATCGTGAAACGATAGATGCTGGGGATGGAAGATTGGGAGGTGGTCAGGCTCAACACGTTGATATGCCGGCGGGTAAAGATGGAAACTACCCGCGATAACAGCCCGGTTTGATTTTCCGTAAAAACGGTGATGGTATATTCTTGAGTATTCATGATTTTATTGCTTTGTGGTGGGTTCTAAAACGATTTCATCAACGGCGCAGCCGGAAGGAACCATTGGGAATACATTGCCTTCTTTTTCCACGGTAATGTGCAACAAATAAGGCCCTTCATGGGCAAGCATCTCGGCGATGGCCCCTGATAAGTCCTCAGGCTTATCGATAGATTTTCCCGGGACGCCAAAGCCCTCAGCAATTTTAATGAAATCAGGATTTTGCAGGTGTACAGAAGAATAGCGACGGTCATGAAACAACTCCTGCCACTGTCTTACCATACCGAGGAAGTTGTTATCCAGCACCACGATTTTGACGCCAACTTTCCACTGGGCACACATGCCCAGCTCCTGAAGGGTCATTTGAAAACCACCATCACCAATGAAGGCTACTACCTCTTTTTCCGGATTGGCAAGTTTTGCGCCAAAGGCCGCAGGAAGACCAAAGCCCATGGTGCCAGCTCCTCCGGAAGAAACCCATTGATTGGAATCCTTGTAGCAGTAATAGCGGGCGGCAATCATCTGGTGCTGTCCCACATCGGTTGCTACGATTGCGTTGCCATTTGTTTGATTAGAAACTTCTCTAACAGCCATGGCCATCTTGATGTGCCCGGAATCAGAAGCCCGCATATCTTTATCGATCACCTTTTCCTTCTCAATCCGATCGCATTCGCGGAAAGAACCCAGCCATTCTGGGTAAGACTTTTGCTCGACCATTGGCAGGAGCGCTTCTAATACCTCTTTAGCATCGCCATTCAGAGCAACGTCTGCCGGTACATTTTTATTAATCTCGGAGGGATCAATCTCTACATGAATAACTTTAGCCTGCTTCACATAGCTGGAAAGGCGTCCTGTCACCCGGTCGTCAAAACGCATACCGATGGCGATGAGTACATCGCATTCGTTTTGCTTCATGTTTGGGCCATAGTTGCCATGCATGCCCAACATACCAGCGTAGAGCTCATGGTCGCAAGGCAAAGAACCCAGGCCGTGAATGGTTGACCCAACGGGAATCCCTGTTTTTTCTACAAATTCCCGAAAGCGTTTTTCTGCTTTCGCAATTTGAATGCCGTGCCCCGCCAGAATCATTGGCTTTTTAGCCTCATTGATCAGCTGAGCGGCTGCTTTAAGCTCTTCTTCATCGGCTGTGGGATGAGGGTGATAACTTCGAATTTTGGGCTTGGCGGAGTAGCTGAATTCAGAGGGCAATTGCTCCTGTTGAGCGTCTTTGGTGATGTCAATAACCACGGGGCCAGGCCGTCCGGAATTGGCAATAAAGAAGGCCTTGGCAAAGACCTCCGGAATTTCCTCCGCTTTGGTGATCTGATAATTCCACTTGGTGACCGGCATGGTACAATTGATCACATCTGTTTCCTGAAAGGCATCGGAGCCGAGCAGATGGCTCGCCACCTGGCCGGTAATGCAGACCAGAGGAGTGGAATCCAGCATGGCGTCACCTAATCCGGTAATCAGATTGGTGGCTCCCGGGCCGGAAGTGGCCATACACACGCCTGTTTGACGAGTAACACGGGCATAACCTTCTGCTGCATGAATCGCTCCCTGTTCATGCCTTGGTAGTATATGACGAAGTTCCTCCTGATAATAGTAAAGCTCATCGTAAACCGGCATGATGGCACCACCGGGGTACCCAAAAATAGTGTCAACCCCTTCTTCAATCAAACAGCGGAGTACCGCTTCAGCTCCGTTCATTTGTTTCGTTTTTGGCTTTTTTTGTTCAGAATCCTTTACTGTGGCTGATAAATTGTCTTTCATGGTAATCATAATTTTATAGTTCGTCCGTCACACAACCGGCACTAGCTGAGGAAACGGTCTTGGCGTACTTGATTAAAAGTCCACTGCTGGCCCGCAAACTTGGCGCAGACCAATTGGCTTTTCTGCTTTTGATTTCTTCTTCACTAAGATTGGCATCAATGGTGTTGTTGACCGCGTCAATGGTGATCTCGTCACCATCTTTGAGCAAGCCAATCAAGCCACCAACCTGAGCTTCAGGGGTAATGTGGCCCACTACGAAACCGTGGGTTCCGCCTGAAAAACGCCCATCGGTGATCAGGGCTACCTCGTTGCCCAATCCTTCTCCCATCAGGGCGGAAGTAGGTTTGAGCATTTCTGGCATACCAGGCGCCCCTTTTGGACCGGAGTAGCGGATAACCACTACATCGCCAGCTCTTATTTTTTTGTCTTTAATCGCTTGATTGGCCTCAGCCTCGCTTTCAAATACTCGGGCATTACCGGTGAAGATTTCCCCTTCTTTGCCGGTAATTTTGGCTACAGCCCCTTCCTCGGCCAGATTTCCGTACAAAATTTGCAGGTGACCGGTTGGTTTAATCGGTTGGTCAAAAGGTCTGATGATTTGTTGCCCTTCTTCCAGATCCGGAACATCGGCCAGGTTTTCAGCAATGGTTTTGCCAGTAACGGTCATACAATCGCCGTCGATGTAGCCGTGTTTTAACAAGAACTTCATCACAGCCGGCACTCCACCGATCTTGAAAAGATCTTCCATTACGTATTTCCCACTCGGCTTGAGGTCAGCCAGGAAAGGCGTTTTATCACTGATTCGCTGGAAGTCATCGAGGGTAATATCCACTTTTACCGCCTTCGCCATTGCGATCAGGTGCAGTACGGCATTGGTTGACCCACCAAGCACCATAATCAGCGTAATGGCGTTTTCAAAGGCCCGCTTGGTCATGATGTCGCGAGGCTTGATATCCTTTTCCAACAGGTGGCGTATAGCTTTGCCAATGCGTTCGCAGTCAGCAGCTTTTTCCGGACTGGTTGCCGGATAGGAGGAATTGTAAGGCAAACTCATGCCCATCGCCTCAATAGCCGAGGCCATGGTATTGGCCGTATACATGCCACCACAGGCTCCGGGACCAGGGCAGGCTTTCTTAACCACCTCCCGAAAATCTTCCTCGCCAATGGTACCGGCAATCTTCTGACCGTGCGCTTCAAAGGCCGAAACGATATCCAGTGTTTTTTGCAAATGGCAGCCCGGACTAATGGTCCCACCATACACCAGGATGGCTGGACGGTTCAAACGTCCCAGTGCAATCATGGCACCCGGCATATTCTTGTCACAACCCACTACCGGCACAACTGCATCGTACCATTGGGCGGAAGCCACCGTTTCAATCGAATCGGCAATGATGTCACGAGAGGGCAGGGAAAAGCGCATACCATCCGTACCCATAGACATGCCGTCACTCACGCCAATGGTATGAAAAATAAGACCTACCAAATCTTCGGCAACCACACCTGCCTTCACCTGTTCGGCCAGGCCATTGAGGTGCATATTACAGGTATTTCCTTCCCATCCGGTACTTACGATGCCCACCTGGGCTTTCTTCATGTCTTCGTCCGTGAGCCCTACACCGTACAGCATTGCCTGTGCGCCGGGGAGGGTGTCGTCCTGAGTAATTCTCTTACTGTATTTATTTAGTTCTTCCATTTATTTGTTTATTTAAAATAAAGGTAAACGGCTGTCTGTAGTTTTTTGAATTAAAAAATTAGATTGTTACGAGACTTAGTCAAAGTGGTTTTTTGTTAATCACTTGATTGTCAATCATTTATTCTCTTAGGTCTTACGAACTTAGCAAAGGCCCAAAACCGGGGTTCTCACCTGCTAGTGCAAAAAAAAAGCCGTCCTCTCAGCGAGAACGGCTTTTTCCAAGCTCAATACCATTCTCTTACCAGGGCCACATCGTTACGACGACCACAATAATCAGAATGCTAATAATATTGATGCTTGATTGCTGCATAATAGAATTATTGAAACAAATGTGTACAAATTTTGTGACAGTCACAAGTTTACATTCAACTAATTGTCAAAACGCAAGCCAATGTGAAGTCCGGCATACCAGGAGATCAACGCTTCCGGCTCCGAAGTCACCGGCTCCTCCGGATTGGCGAGATTAAAAAAATTGTCCAGATTCCAATTGTAATTCGGAAAATAGCGCAGCCCACCGAATGGCGTCACGGTCACATAATCATTGATGCCGATATCGAATCCAAGGCCCGCGCCTATGCTAAAGGCAGCGAAGTCAGCCTCTCGGGTTTTAACACCCCATTCATAGTTTTGAGTCACGTAACTCACCCCGGGAGAAAGTTGCAGGAACAAGCCCTTCTCCAACGTTGGTCCTTCCTTGGAAAAGGTTGGACAATCACAGTCCCCGGCAAAGTCGAGAAAATAAATGCGGGTATTAAAGTAAAAGCTGAAAAACTGGGTTTTCGCATCAAAGTTCAAAGTTTCCAGGTTTTGGTTTGAAAAGGTGTAGTTGAGTTCGGGCAAGAATTCCACTCTTTTATTTTTCAGCCGAAGCCAGTAGTTGACGCCAATTGCCGGTCCATTAGGGGCAAATTCGACGCCTTCACCTTGAGGAACACCTTCGGCCGTCAAGACTTTGGCCTTGGGCATAAAATAGGTGCCATTGATGCCCAATTGTGCCCAAAGGCCGGTAACGCAGAAAAGGAAGAATAAACTCAAAGTACTGTTGCGAAACATAGACAATGTTTTTTAATGTTGTTGCAAGTATAAGTAATTAACGAAAAATCAGTTCTCCTTGTATAGAAAGTGCCTATCTTTGTGCACTTTTCGGGAAGAGAAAGACTCGAAATCATTATGAAGACGAAGACATTAAGAAAGGATAAAGTGAATGTGATAACACTGGGTTGTTCCAAAAACCTGGTGGACTCCGAAAACATTATCACACAATTGCGGGGCAATGATTACGAAGTGGTACACGACAGTAATGACGATGCCAATGTGATTATCGTAAATACCTGCGGATTTATCGATTTGGCCAAGGAAGAGTCGGTAAACACCATTTTGGAATACGCCGAAGTGAAGAAACAGGGCGGCATTGATAAATTGTACGTAACGGGTTGTTTGTCACAACGCTACAAGGATGACCTGGAACAGGAAATCCCGGAAGTAGACGCCTACTTTGGGACCCTGGAGCTGCCTGGTTTGCTGGCCAAACTCAATGCCGACTATAAACATGAATTGATCGGTGAGCGGGTGACCACTACGCCTCAACACTACGCCTACCTGAAGATTTCGGAGGGGTGCAATCGGACCTGTTCGTTCTGTGCTATTCCGCTGATGCGTGGCAAACACATATCAAAACCCATTGAAGATTTGGTGGCGGAAGCCAAAAACCTGGCGCGCATGGGGGTAAAGGAATTGATGCTCATCGCCCAGGAATTGACCTATTATGGCCTTGATTTATACAAGAAAAGAGAATTGCCACGCCTGCTAGATGCGCTGGCCGATGTGGAAGGGATTGAATGGATACGTTTGCATTACGCTTACCCCAGCAAGTTTCCCACCGAGGTCTTTGAGGTCATGGCTCGCCGGCCGGAAGTTTGCAATTACCTGGATATACCGCTACAACACGCCAGTGATGGGGTTTTACACCGAATGCGTCGGCAAATCACCAGATCAGAAACCGTATCGTTGATCAATACGGCCCGGGAAATGGTACCAGATTTGACTTTGCGTACCACCTTATTGGTCGGTTTTCCGGGAGAAACCGAGGAAGAGTTTGAAGAGCTGTGTGATTTTGTGCGCGAGATGCGCTTTGACCGCCTGGGCGTTTTTCAATATTCACACGAGGAGGGCACCAGTGGCTATGAACTGGAGGATGATGTCCCGGCGGAGCTGAAGGCAGAGCGGGCCAATCGCATTATGGAAATTCAACAAGAAATCTCTTTCGAGAAAAATCAGGCTTGGGTAGGAAAAACGAGCAAGGTGCTATTTGATCGTAAGGAAGGGGAATTTTTTGTGGGCCGCACTGAAGGCGATTCTCCGGAAGTTGATAATGAGGTATTGGTTCGCGCCAAAGACCAGTACATTAGGGTAGGGGACTTTGCAATGGTAAAGGTTACCGAAGCCACTGAATATGACCTCCATGGGGTATTGGATTTATAGAAAGCTTGACTTTTATTAAACAATATGCCAGCGCTTTTCTTTTTATTGATAAATCTACCACGGAATGGCACACGCACCACAATCATTTTTCGATAAGGCTTACAATCCGGTTTATCAGGCGCTGGCTTCGCTGGCGGGCGTCATTGTGATTATCGTGCTATCGAAAATGGCCAGTGCGATCGGTTTGATAGAGATTCCCGACCGCTTTCCTTGGTTGACTGCAGCATCCTTCATCTTGTTGTTTTCCCTATTTAATAGTGTCTTTTCACTGGCTTCCGATAATATGATGAAGTATTGGGGCCGCTCTATTTACAGTTTTCTTGGCCTGGCGGCGGTTTCAGGCATGATCGCTTAT
This sequence comes from Saprospiraceae bacterium, assembly GCA_965229635.1. Lineage (GTDB taxonomy): Bacteria > Bacteroidota > Bacteroidia > Chitinophagales > Saprospiraceae > BQJU01. The sequence continues at coordinate 4,734,838 of OZ245894.1, read as the reverse complement.
CTTGTTTCTCAAATCCCTATTAGTGAGGCTGGTTCCTATCGTTGGATTTATTTTGTATTGTTTATCGGGTATCTGGTATTCCTGAGCATGATGGCTACAATCAAGCGCATTGTGGAATTTGCCCAGAAAGAAGAGTGGAATCATCCGCGTATTCGCCAGAAAAATAAAAAGAAGTAAACCCCGAGGATATTGGGGTACCAATTCCTAAAATACGCTCACTGTCGTATCCCGACAGTTTTCTCGCAATTTGTTTTGTAAACTCACTGATGAAAAACTATTACTCAACGACTTACGTTGAAATGTAGAGTCTATTTCACTACAAATTTAAAAATCATGAAAAAGAATATCTTTTGGATTTTATGTCCACTTTTGGTTGTTTTCAGTATTTCCTGCAACCAGGCACAAAAAAACAAAGTAAGCATGGCCGATCGGGGAAGTGTGGAGAAAGCAATCTCTGACCAACACGATGGCCCTTTCATCGGATTGGATGGTGACACCCTTCAGCCCATTAATAAATCCGAAGCAGAATGGAAGGCTGAACTAGGCGATCAGGCCTATCACGTGTTGCGTGAGGCCGGTACAGAGAGAGCATTTACTGGAAATCTTTGGGATAATAAAGCGGAAGGAACCTATTTATGTGGTGGCTGCAGTTTACCCCTTTTCAGCTCACAAACCAAGTTCAAATCCGGAACCGGCTGGCCGAGTTTCTACGAACCCATCAACGAAACTAATGTAGGGGAAGAAGTTGATAACAAATTTGGCATGACCCGCACAGAAGTACATTGCGCGCGTTGTGGCGGCCACCTGGGGCATGTATTTCCGGATGGCCCTAAACCAACCGGATTGCGTTACTGTATTAATTCGGTCTCCCTGACGTTTGTGGGTGACAAACCGAAAAACTAGGCTTTATTTCCCCAGGCACTTTTTGCTAAGCATTAAAAAAGGGACCTCAGCCAGAAATTGACTGAGGCCCCTTTTTTAATTACTTGCAGAACCAATTAGTGGCTTACCACCAATCTTTGAGTAGACTGACGCTTGCCATCAGTCATTTGTACGAAGTACACACCCTCTGCCAGATTATTGATATTCAGTTCCAAAGTACCGTTTAAAGCCTGAGTTACAACTTGCTGTTGCAATACAGCACCTACGGTATTGGTCAGTTTCACTTGTAGGTCTACACTTTCTTCGAAGTTGAAAGAAAGCGTCACGTTTTGATCCGCTGGATTAGGGAACATGCTAATAGCCTGCTGGAAAGCAAGGTCTTCAGTTCCTACGATTTGGCCTACCGTTACCGTCACAACTACGTCATCAACACAACCAGTAGCGTCACTGATGGTTACGGTGTAATCACCCGCTTCCAGACCGGTAATAGACTCTGTCGTTTCACCATTGCTCCAGGCATAAGTATATGTTCCTGAACCACCAGAAACAGCGGCAGAAGCTTCACCGTTGTTACCAGGAGGAACGGTTTCGTCTACACTGGCAGTAGTGGCAGCAAGTGCATCAAGTTCTGGAAGGAGATTGATTACGTGGAAGGTACCCACGGCGATACAACCTTCAGAAAAATCAAGACCTGCTAGGGTGTTATCTACGTTGATGGCATTGGAGAAGACCAACGGAGCAAAATAATACGTGCCAGGCGCCAGAGATCCACCGTCATTCACCAGCGCAGGAGTATAAGGTGTAGCTGAGCCTCCAAATGATCCGGCAAAGCTGGCCTCAGTAAATGGAGACGTTGTTCCGGTTGCATCTGCTGTAAATACAGCCCAACGGAATTGGGTCAAATTGCCTGGATCTGCATCATTAGGAATCACCGTGCCATCAATGGTAAAAGAAGTGGTTTCCCCAAAACACACATTCTCCAACAAGTTTTCAGAAGTACCTACATTAAGGTCTTCACAAGTAATGAGATTGATACTTGTCATTTGGATACAAAACTGACCAGCAGCGCCATCCCAACCATCAACCATCAGATAATAAGTGGTTCCTTCAACAGTTTCCAAGGTAGCAATTGGAGCGTAAATATCTGGCTCAACATTTCCATCATCATTACAATCCACTGGAGTGAGGTTGGCACAATCAGTTCCCTCATAAATCGCCAGCTGAGCATCCCCATCTGTGATATAACCGGTAGCGGTACCGTTACAGTTGGTAGTGGTGATTTCGTACGTTCCACCGTCACCAACAAAAGTGAACCAAATCGGATTTTCCAAAGTACCCGGATCTTCCAGGAAGCAATCGAAACCTTCGGCGGGCTCGGTACCATCAACCATGGCTTCGGTATTGTCATACAAGGCAGAGGTTTGTGGTTCATTATCAGCACCGCCCAAAAGGCCACTGATATCTGCTGCATCAGCACAGGCATCGGGGGTGGCATTTTGAGTGGTCACTACCCGGAAGTGATAGTCATCTGCTTCCTGAGTCCACGTGGTACCATCCCATGTATAGGTGCGGTTAGCAATCGCCGGAGTGGTTTGTACCAGCCATGCTTGTCCTTCAGGAACGGTATACCCCACAAAGAAGTCGCCGGTCATGCCAGAAAGTTCTGCCATATATGGACGCAAATCTACCCGGGTCATGGGGCTGTTATTAACGAGGGTAGCTTCGGGTGTTACGGTAAAAGGAGTAATCATATCTGCACCGGGAAGGCCTCCATCATCTGCCCATACGTGAAATTCCATATCACTGTTTGGACGATTACTATCCGTGTAATTTCTGATCAATGCATAAACAACATCAGCTGAGCTTTCCAGCGTGATTTTAACAGCTGCTCCCAACAAACCACTGGCAGCATCAGGACCGAAAGAGTTTACAAAGTCCACTGTACCATCGTCATAGAAAACGTGCTGCCCAGCTATATAGCTAAAGGTAGCAGTAGTCACTGTGTTAGAATTCTCAGAATCATCCACCACTTCCAGGTAGTAGTCTATTTGAGAACCTGCCGCCTGAGCAGGGATCACAAATCCATAGAAATTGTCAACAACGTTGACCCCAGCTACGGATTCGGCTACTCCGCCGTCAACAGAATAGAACAAGGTTGCAGAAGCGATTCCGGAAACGTCAACGATTTCGGCAAACTGAACAACATCCACCGGCGTTCCTTCGTAGAAATCAGGTGGGGTATGCAAGACAAGTGGTGCAGAGTTGTCCTCGTCAGAGCTGGTAATTTCCACATCGTCAATGTAAATACCGTCTACTTCGTAGCCGCCGTCAGAGAAGAGGCGGAAACGTACCCGTACGTCAGCATTTCCAACCAAACCACCAAGAGAGTAGGAGTACTGTACCCATGGATCGAGGTTGCCTTCCCCGAGGAAGGTAGCAATGTTTACCCAGGTTGTACCACCGTCACCACTGGCTTCTACATAGCAGTAGTCAAAGTTACCACCTTCAATGTCGTAGATAGCAGAGAAATTAAGGTTGGCATCAAGGGCAGCCGACAGGTCTACGCCGGTAGCCATGGTTGCTGAGATGTTCAGGTTCGCGGCATAGTTGCCACCAGGACTATCAGTGAGGGAATTGGAAGGAGAGTTGGATTGAGCAGTGGTCAATCCCCAGGTGCCTTCCAGAACCCAGTTGTCCGTTCCTGACTCAAAGTCATCAGAAAATTCAACGGTTTGGGCAAAAACAGCAAAGTTTGTCAATAGACAAGCTGTTAGAAAGAGTAATAATCTCTTCATTAGAAAAGGTTTTAAAAGTTAAAGACAAATGGATTTTATAACAGAGATGGTTGTAAAAGCAAAGGTTGGTTGGTTTTGCGGCATTCGGGCGATTTTCTGATTAGATAGATAGCTTAAAATACAGCACAATTTAAAAAAATATACCAATTGTGCATCAGGACCGTTACTATTTAACAAATGAAATCCGGTTATTCTGTACTCTGGGCGTCTTTTTGTAGCTTTTCTTTACGGGCCTTCTTTTGTTCGTTATTGCTCTCATAGATGGTGTAGTTTTCGTACTTCACCGGATCTTTTTCTGCCCAGATATCTTTGCCGATATTACAGAGCACCACCAGTTCCTGGTAGATTTTATTTCCTTGCTCAATCCGGCGTTCCACAGCAATATCCCTTTCCGCTACACGATCCTGTTGGATATTCAACGCGGTTTCAAAAGCACTACACGCATCGCTGACCTTTTTGATTACATTTTCATTGATCCCCACTTCCGCCAGAAAATCGATCTGCTGGCGAGCCACTCTTACCACTCGACGTCCGCAAAACAACAGCTGTGCATCAGTCATATCGCCGAGCTTGGCTGTGCCAAACTTCCGGTACCGCCCGGAGCGATTGCCATACTTCATGGCTACACGAGTCATTACACTTCTGATCGCTGATTTGAGCTTTTCGGCGGCCGTGTATTTCTTTTCGGTGGTAACCATTTGATCACCAATTAACTCATCGTCATCCGGCAACTTGCGAAACTTGTCACACAAATTCAGGAAACCTTTCAAGCGCTCGGCACTAAAACCGTATTGTTCAAATTGTGCAAGATCTCGTTTCGCGTACTTGATGCGTTCCAGCGATTGCAGGTACAGATCCGCATCCGGAAAATTGTACTGGCGATGTTGCGTTTGCTTCTTCATGGTTGCTGATTTTGATCAGATGCCTACAAATCTAGCAATCCACAGGCGGAAAACAAAATATTTTTATCAAAAACAGATTGGTTTATTTTTTAAACTATTTTTACTCATTCATAATTTTCCTCTCAAAAAAGAAACAAAAAAGTAAAACAAACGAGACTTACTCCCAATGGAAACACCCTCATTTCCTAAGGAAATAAAAAATGACAAATGATAAAAGAAAGAAAGTCAGTGCCTAAAATAGTCGATGTTGAGCCCAGTAACTGGCCTCGGTTTGCGGGACCTTCAAAACATCTCCATGTGCCTTCTGCAATCGAAGGGCCAGTGCGGCCGCGATTTCGGCCTCATTCTTATAGGTTTCCCGTAGGGCCTCCGGTGTAAAATAGAGTTTTACAAAATTGGTGTCAAACTTCGCGGATAAAAACGCTTCGTGTTCACAAACAAACCGGCCAAAGGGTAGGGTAGTGGCGACCCCTTCAATATCGTATTGCTCGATGGCTTCCAACATCTTGCGAATGGCGGCCTCACGGGTAGGTCCATAGGTGATCAGCTTGGCGATCATCGGGTCATAGTAGATCGGAATGTCCATTCCTTCCTCATAACCATCGTCCAGACGGATATTTTCGCCAACGGGTCGACGATATACGGAGAGGTTTCCTACACTGGGCAGGAAATTATCTTCCGGATCTTCAGCATATACCCTGATTTCCAGGGCATGTCCGTTGATCTTTAGGTCCTCCTGACGGAAAGGCAACGGCAATCCTCGGGCGATCCGGATTTGCTGCTCGACAAGGTCAACTCCCGAAATTAGCTCAGTCACCGGGTGCTCAACCTGCAAACGGGTATTCATCTCCAGAAAGTAGTAGTTCAGCTGTTCATCAATCAGAAACTCCACGGTTCCGGCACCCAGATAATCACAAGCTTTGGCCACCTTGATGGCATCATTGCCCATCGCTGCGCGAATTTCCGGGGTCAGAATAGCTGAAGGCGCTTCTTCCACCACCTTTTGGTGGCGACGTTGCACACTACATTCCCGCTCAAACAAATGAACCGTATTGCCTTGCTGGTCCGCCAACACCTGAATTTCGATGTGACGCGGGGAAGCAATATATTTTTCAATAAAGACCGACCCATCTCCAAAGGCAGATTTGGCTTCGCTGATCGCCCGTTGCATTTGCTCGGCGAGTTCTGCCTCTTTTTCTACAATTCTCATTCCCTTACCTCCACCGCCGGCAGAAGCTTTAATCAGGATGGGAAAACCGATCTCCTTGGCAATCCGGGTGGCCTCTGCCACATCTTCAATCGCCTTGTCGATGCCCGGCACCATTGGAATATTGTATTTTTTTACCGCATCCTTTGCGGCCAGCTTACTGCCCATCACCTCAATGGCCTTAGGGCGTGGACCGATGAAAGTAATACCCGCAGCTTCCACGGCTTGGGCAAATGCTGCATTTTCACTCAAAAACCCGTAACCAGGATGAATGCCATCCACACCCAGTTCCTTTGCCACCTCAATGATCTTGTCTCCTTTCAAATAAGATTCACTGGAAGGAGCAGGGCCAATGCAAACGGCCTCGTCGGCAAATTGAACATGAGGAGCTTCACGATCTGCCTCGGAATAAACGGCTACTACAGCAATGCCCATTTTATGGGCAGTCTTCATCACTCGTAGTGCTATTTCCCCACGATTGGCAATTAATATTTTTCTCATCCTTTTGGGTTTTGGGCGAAAATAAGGATTTTTGGGCTTTTCAAGCCTTGCTAAATAAAAGTAATTTAGATGGATGCACATCCCGATATCCCACAAAAGCTTTGGACACCGTCTGATGCTTTTGTTGAACAATCAAACTTGACACACTATCAGCAGTGGCTCCGCGAGCATAAAAACCTCTCCTTCGCCAATTATTCAGCCCTCTGGAGATGGTCGGTTGAACAACCGGTTGATTTCTGGCAATCGATCTGGGAATATTTTTCCATCAAATCTCATAGCCCTTACCAAAATGTCTGGGAAGACAAAAAAATGCCGGGCACCAGGTGGTTTACCGGTAGTACGCTAAACTACGCCGAGCATTTGTTTCGCCACAAAAATGCGGACCATCCGGCCATTCTTTTTCAATCGGAAAGAGTGCCGTTGACGGAGACCAGCTGGGAAGAACTGGAGGCATCCGTAGCCAAGATGATCGGTTTTCTCAAAGCCCGTGGTGTAGGCAAAGGCGATCGGGTAGTAGCTTACCTACCCAATATTCCGGAAGCAACCATCGCCTTTTTGGCTGCATGTTCGCTTGGCGCAATATGGTCCAGTTGTTCCCCCGATTTTGGGGCGAGTAGTGTGGCCGATCGCTTTGCGCAAATTGAACCTAAAGTACTATTCACGGTAGATGGCTATCAATACGGTGGCAAAGCCTTTGACCGGATGTCGGTCGTGCAAGAACTTTGCCGGGAATTGAATACGCTTGAGCTGGTGATCAGCTTGCCTTACCTCAATGCTGATGCCGCCTTTTCAAAAATCAATCATGCTGTTACCTGGCAAGAGGCAATGAAAGGCCCTGCTACTCCACTAACATTTGAGCCCGTTCCTTTTGATCATCCGATCTGGGTATTGTACTCCTCAGGAACCACGGGCATTCCAAAGGCCATTACGCATTCACATGGAGGTGTGTTGCTGGAGCATTATAAATATGTGGCTTTCCACAATGACGTCAAACCGGGAGAACGATTCTTTTGGTTTTCTACCACCGGCTGGATGATGTGGAACTTTGTACAGGCATCGCTCCTACAGGGTGCAAGTATTGTGTTGTACGACGGCAGTCCCGGTTATCCTGACCTGGACGTGCTTTGGCAGCTGGCCGAAAAAGCCCAAATCAATCATTTTGGTACTAGCGCACCGTTTCTGGTAGCCTGCATGAAAAAAGAAATGGCTCCCGGACAAAAGTTCGACCTCTCTGCCTTGCGTTCCATTGGATCAACGGGAGCACCATTGCCCGCCGAGGCATTTGATTGGGCCTATCAGGGGGTGAAAAAGGACCTGTGGTTGTGCTCCATGAGTGGCGGTACGGATGTATGTACGGCATTTGTGGGCGGTTGTCCCACCGAGCCCTTATATCGCGGTGAAATTCAATGTCGTACCCTCGGTTGTGCCCTTTATGCCTGGGACGAACTTGGCAATCCCGTTACGGAAGAAGTAGGGGAGATGGTCATCACCGAGCCCATGCCTTCAATGCCGATCTACTTCTGGAATGATCCGGGTAATGAACGCTATATTTCCAGTTATTTTGAGATGTTTCCCAATGTATGGCGCCACGGCGATTGGGTGAAAATCACTGCTCGGGGTTCACTGGTCATCTACGGCCGTTCGGACGCTACGCTCAACCGACACGGGGTTCGCATCGGCACCAGCGAGGTGTACAGTGCCATCCATCAGGTGGAAGAAATAAAGGACAGCCTGGTGGTCAACCTGGAGCTGAGTGGTGGCCGGCATTATATGCCGCTGTTTGTCGTTTTGGGCGAGAATCAACCCTTGGATGAGGCACTGATCAAAAAGACAAAAACCACCCTGCGCAGTATGTATTCACCGCGCCATGTACCCGATGAGATTGTAGTAGTACCCGATATTCCGTACACGATCAGCGGTAAGAAGCTCGAAGCCCCTGTAAAAAAAATCCTAATGGGCATACCCGTTGCCAAGGCCGCCAATAAGGATGCCATGCGCAATCCCGAGTCTCTGGATTTTTTTATTGCAATGGCCAAAAAAATTGAGCGTTAATGTATGCCACGCTAAAAAACATTGCCAAATGGGTAATTCCACAAGGTCTACTCACCAGGTATGAATTGCCGTTGAGGAGGCTGTACGCTAATGTTTTCTACCGTGGCCAAACTCACGACTGTAATATTTGCGAAAGCCACTTTTCTCATTTTATTAAGCTGCCTAAAGGCGACTTGCTCTGTCCGGTCTGTGGCAGCCTGCCCCGCAACCGAAGACTGTGGTTTTTGCTTCAGCAGAAACAACGGCTTTCCGGAAGCGTCTTGCACTTTTCTCCTTCCCGGGTACTCTACCGTAAACTGAAGCAACAAACTAGCATCGAATACGTCAGCACCGATTTTGAAGAGGAATTCATTGCCGATCACCGCATTGATATTACCAAAATAGATTATCCTCCAGATCGCTTTGATACCATTATTTGTTTCCATATTCTCGAACACATCATCGAAGACCAAAAGGCAATGAGGGAGCTTCACCGGGTATTGAAACCCGGAGGAACGGCATTGATTCAAACACCCTTTAAGGAAGGGGAAATTTATGAAGATGAACGCATTACTACTGAGGACGAACGTCTCCTCCATTTTGGACAAAAAGACCACGTGCGGGTGTACTCAGCGGAAGGATTGCAGGAAAGGTTGGAAAGTAAGGGCTTTCAGGTGGAGCTGCTCCGGTTTCCAGAGGATGACCTCTCCTACAAATATGGACTAAAAAAAGGAGAGATCATCCTGCTGGCCAACAAGAATTAACCGATAATTACAATTTGCTAAACAACTGCTCTTTTGGCTTTGACGCCCAATAATGGGTATCCAGGGCCAAACAAATATTGCGTATAAACGGCTTACCAGCTTCGGTGACATGCAGTGAATGATCGTCAAAGGTGATCAGGCCATCATTGGCCAAAGCCTGCAGTCGATCCAAGCTGTGTCTGAGTATTGGACTGTACTGTAAGGGCGTTTCCCAGCTCGTTTCATAATGACACATAATATCGAGAATACGCCGCCGGATAAACTGATCAGTGTGGGTCAGAAAATGCCCCTTGATCAGTGGAAATTCTCCATTTTGAATGCGCTCCTGGTATTTTTCGATACCCTTTTCATTTTGTGCGTAAGCATGCCAGGTATCACTGATAGAAGAAGCACCGAGACCAATGGACAACCTCGTAGAATGGGGGGTATAGCCCATAAAGTTTCGATGCAAACTTCCATTCTTCATGGCGATGTGCAATTCATCAGAAGGCAGTGAAAAATGGTCCAGTCCGATATCGACATAACCCTCTCCTTCCAATAAATCACGACCCAATTCGTAAAGCTCACGCTTGGCATATTTATCTGGCAAATCCGCTTCGGAATACGCTCGCTGACTTGGTTTGATCCAGGGCACGTGGGCATAGCTGTAAAAAGCGATCCGATCAGGACGCAACTCTTTAAGTAGCTCCACATTGGTGCGGATATTTCCCTCAGTTTGAAAAGGCAGACCGTAGATGAGATCGTAATTGACGGATTCGTACCCCAGATCCCGTGCCCACTGAGTCACCTGTCGAATTTGCCCGACCGTCTGAAAGCGGTTGATGACCTTCATGATTTTATCACTAAAATCCTGAACTCCAAGACTGATTCGGCGAAAGCCACATTCGCGCAAAGCGGCCAGATGCTCGTAAGTGGTGCTCGAAGGGTGAGCCTCAAAACTAAAACTGACCTCCTCAGTTATTTCTGTCCCTTTCAGGATATTTTCTATGAGATATTTTAGGCGCTCGGGGGCGAAAAAGGTCGGTGTACCGCCACCCAAGTGAATTTCTCTTATCAACGGCTTGCCAGGCAATAAATCCAAATACATTCGCCATTCTTTCAAGACACTTTCAATGTAAGGATCTTCCACCTGGTGATTCTTGGTAATGCGTTTATTACAACCACAATAAGTGCATAAGCTTTCGCAAAATGGCAGGTGAATATATAGACTAATGGCCCGGTCTTTCCGGAAGGCTTCGATCACCTTTTTTTTCCATACCTCTACATCCGGTACTTCCTTATCCCAGAAGGGTAGCGTAGGATAGCTGGTATATCGTGGAACCGGCTGATCGTATTTAGTCAATAGATTTGTAAAAACCATTTTTCTTCATATTTTCCGACAAAGCTAAAGCTCCAACACCCTGAAATGGGTGACTAGAATCATCTTTTGTGGATGATATGCTTCATCAGCCATCGCATACCCCTACTGTAATTTTACCCAAAATTTACAAGCGATGCCGAAGACACAATCGGACACCCTGGCTAAAGTTAGCTGTTATCATTGCGGAGAGGATTGCCCTACGCAGCCGATCCTGCAGGAGGATAAGACCTTTTGTTGCGAGGGTTGCCGTACCGTTTACGATATTTTGGCTACCAATGAAATGTGTCAATACTACCAGTTGGGCAGCGCTCCTGGGCAAAATCAGCGCAAGTTTTCTCCAAAAAAATTTGAATGGCTTGATGATGCCAAAGTAGTACAGCAGCTATTGGACTTTAATAGTGAAAAACTCGCCAAGGTAAGTTTCGACGTTCCACAAATGCATTGTACCTCTTGTATTTGGTTGCTGGAAAATCTCTACCAGCTGGAAGAAGGAGTACTGAATACCCGGGTGAATTTCCTCAATAAAAAGCTTTTCGTTTCCTATAATCCTCAATTACTTTCCCTTCGTGACTTGGTGACTTTGCTGGCCACCATCGGCTATGAACCGGATTTGAAGCTGGATAAATTGGAGAAAGAAAGAGATCGAATAGCTGATCGGAGACTGTATTACCAACTTGGTTTGGCGGGCTTTGCCTTCGGCAATATTATGCTTTTTAGCTTTCCGGAATACCTTGGCCTCACTGACGTTTGGACCAAGCACCTCTTTTCCTGGCTGAATGTTATTTTAAGCCTGCCCGTTATTTTTTACAGCGCTCAGGATTATTTAAAATCAGCATTAAACAGCTTGAGGATCGGGCGGTTGAATATTGACATTCCCATTTCACTGGGCATTTTCACCTTGTTTAGCCGTAGCCTTTTTGAAATCGTCAACCATCTGGGCCCTGGTTATCTGGATAGCCTGGCCGGACTGGTATTTTTTCTCTTGATTGGCAAATGGTTTCAACAAAAGACTTACGCCCACCTTTCATTCGACCGGAATTACAAATCTTATTTCCCCATTGCAGCCAATCGACTGGATGGCAACAAGGAAGTTTCCGTAGCCCTCGATCAACTGTCGGCCGGTGACACCATTTATATAAGGCACGGCGAACTCATCCCCGCCGATGGATTATTGGTCAACGGAGAAGCCCGGATCGACTACAGCTTTGTCACCGGCGAAAAAGACCCCGTCGAGGTCAATGCCAAAGCGCAAATCTACGCGGGTGGGCGTCAGGTAGGCGGGGCCATTGAGGTGCTACTCACTAAGAAGGTTGCACAGAGTTACCTTACTCAATTGTGGAACGATGAGGCTTTTCAGAAAAATACCAGCAATCAGGCCAGCAAGCTGGCGGATGAAGTGGGTAAATATTTTACCGTTTCTATCCTGGCCATTGCTGCCGTCACCCTCATTTACTGGTGGAATAAAGACATTGGCATGGCCGTCAATGCATTCACTGCGGTGTTAATTATCGCCTGTCCGTGTGCCCTGGCGCTTTCGGTACCTTTTACACTGGGCAACGCGCTGCGCATCCTGGCTCGTAAAGGTTTTTACTTAAAAAACACGCAGGTCATAGAGCATTTGGCCCGGATTAAAGCCGTCATTTTCGACAAAACGGGTACCCTGACCACCAATCAAAGTCGCAGGGTCACCTTCAAGGGCGATTTGTCGGATGAGGAAATGGCTACCCTGAAAACCATTGCCAACTTTTCTGCTCACCCCCTCAGTCGACTGATCGTAGCCTTTCTGGAAGGAGAACTGGCCGGGACATCGTTTGATGTTTCTGAAATAGAACACTTTGAAGAGGTGACCGGAAAAGGACTACTGGCCAGGGTAGGGGGAAACATTTATCAGTTGGGCTCGGCGGCCTGGTTGTCAGAAGGAGAAACAAAAGTCACTGCCGGTGAAGGGCAGGTCCTGATCCGCATTGGTGATAAAACACGTGGATACTTTAAAATAGAACACCAATACCGGAATGGGTTAGGAGAGGTACTGGATTTCTTCAAAGGCCGGGGCGAAACCTACCTGCTATCGGGTGATAATGACCGGGAATCCGATTATCTGGCGCCATATTTTGGTGGAAAAGAAAACCTGCATTTTTCTCAAAGCCCACAGGACAAACTGGGCTTTATTCGACAGTTGCAACAAAACGAAGGCCGCGGAAATGTGATGATGATTGGAGATGGGCTCAATGATGCCGGAGCACTTAAGCAGAGTGACGTAGGCATGGTTTTAGCCGAAGATGCCAATCATTTTACTCCGGCGAGTGACGCCATTCTCAGCGCACAAAATTTTGAATTATTGCCACAACTCATCCGCTATGCCAGAGGCAGTGTACGTCTGGTGTACGCGGCCTATGGGCTGGCATTCCTCTACAATATTGTTGGATTGAGCTTTGCGGTTCAGGGGGCATTATCGCCAGTGATTGCGGCGATATTGATGCCTTTGAGCTCCGTGACTATTGCCATTTTTGGTTTGATCAGCAGTGGTGTTTTGGCGCGTGGATTATGGGTGAGGAAAGTCACCCCTATACATGACCTTACTCAATTTTAATCCCTGAATCGCCTAGTAATTTAGCGCAAAAATTAATTGAACATGAAAATCATTGTCCTGCTCATTTTTCTCAGCTTAATCGTCGCCCTCGGATTCTTGGGTGCCTTCATCTGGGCGGTGCGTTCCGGTCAGTATGACGACGATTACACCCCCTCCGTGAGAATCCTCTTTGATGATCAGGAAAAAAAATCTTGACCATGGAGTATTTGCAACTATGCTTTTACAGCTGCTTTCTACTATTGATGTCATTTATCCTGATCACGGGACTACTTCAGTCCAAGAGCAGCACATCTCAACTTGTACTTAGAAAAATCAACGAATAACGTCTTAAATTCTTAAATGTCATGGCCAATTTAGAACAATTTAGTTACGACAATGCCATCGTTAAGAAGTTTGCCTACGCAACTTCACTTTGGGCATTGGTAGGTATGTTGGCGGGCCTGTACGCCGCTCTTGAGCTGGTGTTTCCAAGCCTAAACTTCGCACTGCCGGAAATCACTTTCGGCCGTTTACGCCCATTACACACCAATGCAGCCATTTTTGCATTTGTCGGTAACGGTATTTTTATGGGAGTGTATTATTCCCTGCAAAGGCTTTTAAAAACCCGCATGTTTAGTGATGCGCTGAGCAACATCCATTTCTGGGGATGGCAGCTGATCATCGTCGGTGCGGCATTAACCCTTCCATTAGGTATCACCAGCTCTAAAGAGTATGCAGAACTCGAATGGCCGATTGATATCGCCATTGCGCTGGTATGGGTTGTTTTTGGTATCAACATGTTTGGCACGATCCTCAAGCGTAGAGAACAACACCTTTACGTAGCCATCTGGTTTTATATTGCTACCTGGGTCACGGTTACTGTCCTGCACATCGGTAACAACCTGGAGCTGCCAGTAGGTTTGTGGAAAAGTTATCCCGTCTTTGCGGGAGTACAAGATGCCCTGGTACAGTGGTGGTATGGCCACAATGCGGTGGCATTCTTCCTCACTACTCCTTACCTTGGTCTAATGTATTACTTTCTGCCTAAGGCGGCCAATCGCCCGGTTTACTCCTACAAACTGTCGATTATCCACTTCTGGGCATTGATCTTCATTTATATCTGGGCCGGCCCTCACCACTTACTATATACCTCTTTGCCAGACTGGGCACAGTCATTGGGCATGGTCTTCTCCCTGATGCTGATTGCCCCTTCCTGGGGTGGTATGCTGAACGGTTTGTTGACCCTGCGTGGTGCCTGGGACCGGGTGAGAACAGATCCAATTCTCAAGTTTATGGTGGTTGCCGTTACGGCATATGGTATGGCTACTCTTGAAGGGCCACTTTTGTCTATCAAATCCGTTAACGCCATCAGTCACTATACCGACTGGACCATTGGTCACGTACACATTGGTACCTTGGGTTGGAACGGGATGTTGACCTTCGGTATCCTGTATTGGTTAATGCCCCGCATCTTCAACACCAAGCTATACTCTGTGAAATGGGCCAATGCTCACTTCTGGATTGCTACCTTAGGTATGTTGTTTTACGCTATCCCCTTGTACTGGGCGGGTTGGACCCAAAGTTTGATGTGGAAGGAATTTCTGCCAGAAGGCATCCTGAAGTACGGTAACTTCCTGGAAACGGTAACCCAGATTCTCCCGATGTACGCCCTTCGTGCAGTGGGTGGCACCATCTACGTAGCCGGTGTATTCCTAATGGTATACAACCTGATCAAAACGGTAAGAACCGGTGAATTGATCGACAACGAACCAGCTCAGGCTCCTCCACGCCCAACCAGCATGGCCGGACACAAAGGAGAGCACTGGCACCGTTGGATTGAGCGCAGACCAGTACAATTGTTAGTCGGATCTACAATTGCTATTTTGATCGGTGGATTGGTAGAAATCGTACCAATGGCGCTGGTAGCTGAAAATGTTCCAACTATTGAATCAGTCAAGCCATATACACCACTCGAGCTCGAGGGTAGAGACCTTTACATCCGCGAAGGTTGTGTGAGCTGTCATTCACAGATGGTTCGTCCGTTCCGTTCCGAGACGGAACGCTACGGTGAATACTCCAAATCTGGTGAATTTATTTACGATCGTCCATTCCTGTGGGGTAGTAAACGAACCGGTCCGGACTTGCACCGCCTGGGTGGAAAATATCCGGATAGCTGGCACTACAACCACATGCTTGACCCAACGATTACCTCACCGGGTTCGATCATGCCTCCGTATCCCTGGCTGCTGAGAAGAACACTAGATACTTCCCAAACAGCAGCGAAGATTCGGGTACTGCAAACGCTTGGAACGCCGTATGAAGAAGGATATGATCAAATTGCGGTAGATGACCTGAAAGCACAGGCCAAAATCGTTGCTGAAAGCTTGAGAAATGATGGCATCGAAGATGACCAGTTGGAAGACAAAGAAATTGTGGCGCTGATTGCTTACCTGCAAAGATTGGGTACAGATATCAAGCCCAAGGCGCAGGCTACAAATTGATACGATTCCGCTTTTCATAAATTGATTCGAGGGCAGTACCTCAACAGGCTGCCCTCCTTTTAGAAAAAAGAAAATCATGTATAAATACATTCTTCAAAGCGCAGGTGATATTAACTGGATGGCCATCTTTGCCCTCCTGACTTTCGTCTTCATGTTTGTAATCAGCGCAATTATCATCTTTGCCAGAGGCAAGGAGTACATTAATCACATGGCAAACTTGCCTTTAGATGAGGACTCAAATCTTGTCGAACCTGAAATTTAGATTATCATGAAAAACCAATGGTATAAATCCGGACTTATTTTAATATTATCGGTCTTTATGACTACGGGCCTTTGGGCCCAGGAGGCGGGGGCTGTCGCATCATCATCGTCATCAACTATCAATGATTTTGTGATGAACAATGTCATCCTGATCTTGGGAAGCTTAGTAGCGCTGGCGGCTTTCTTTGCCATTATCTACGTCAACAATCAGTTGATGCAATTGCAGAAAATTCGTCTTTTGCAGGAGCACGGCATCCAGGTGATGGAAGAGGTCAAACTCATTTCCAAAGAACCACAGTGGAAACAATGGTACAAGCGTATGACTCAGGTTGTACCCATCGAAAAGGAAGAAGATATCCTGTTGAACCACAACTACGACGGTATTCAGGAGCTGGACAACAGTCTACCTCCCTGGTGGGTGGCTATGTTTTACATCACTATCGCTTTTGGAGTGGTTTATTTTGGGTACTACCATTTTACCGACTACGGCCAATCCTCACAGGAATGGTACGAATCTGAAGTAGCTCAGGCAGAAGAAGCGGTAAAAGCTTATCTTGCCTCTCAATCGGACCTGGTTGATGAAACCAACGTAGAAATGCTACAGGACGAAAGTGCAATTGCATTGGGTGAAAGTATTTTTCAAGCCAATTGTGTAGCTTGTCATGGTCAATTTGGTGAAGGCACTGTAGGTCCAAACCTCACCGACAAATACTGGATACACGGTGGAGACATCAAGGATGTATTCCGCACCATTAAATATGGTGTTCCCGAAAAGGGTATGATCTCATGGAAAGCCCAGCTGCGTTCCGGAGATATGCATAAAGTAGCCAGTTACATCATGACCCTGGTCGGCACCAATCCTCCAAACGGTAAAGCCCCCGAAGGCGAGCCCTACGAGGATAACGGCGAGAACGATGAAGTACAAGATTCTACGGCAAGCCCACAAATGGGACAGTTGTTGAATAACTAACAATTATCATGTCTGACACACCTTATCAGGATACCGAGGAATTTAGAGATCGCATTGCCACTGTTGATCAGGATGGCAAACGAACCTGGATTTATCCCAAGAAACCCCAGGGCCGATTTTACAAATGGCGGACCTGGGTTACCTGGGGATTGTTGGCAGTGCTTTTTGGATTACCGTTCATTAAGGTAAATGGAGAACCACTGGTTCTGCTGAATATTCTGGAGCGAAATTTTATCCTCTTTGGCATTCACTTTACCCCACAGGATTTCCATCTTTTTGTTTTTGCAATGTTGACGCTAATCGTTTTCATTGCGCTCTTTACGGTGGTCTTTGGTCGTCTTTTTTGTGGGTGGGTTTGTCCGCAGACCATTTTCATGGAAATGGTTTTCCGGAAAATCGAATACTGGATCGAGGGGGACGCCAATGCTCAACGCCGTTTGGATAAGCAGCCCTGGAATGCAGAGAAGATCCGCAAGAAGACATTGAAGCAAGGGATCTTTATTCTGATCTCAATCGCAATTGCGCATACTTTTCTGGCCTATATCATCGGAATAGATCAGGTATGGGCCATTGTGCGAGAACCAATTAGCCAAAACGTTGGTGGATTTGTGGCAATGGTTGCCTTTACCGGAGCATTCTATTTTGTATTCGCCCGTTTGCGTGAGCAAGTGTGTACAACCATTTGCCCTTACGGAAGATTGCAGAGTGTTTTGCTGGACAAGAATTCAATCGTGGTCGCTTACGACTTCGAGCGGGGTGAGCCCAGAGGTAAAATACGCAAACAAAAAGCCGCCAACCCGGTAGATCAGATTCAGCAACAGCTGGGTGATTGTATCGATTGTAAGTTGTGTGTGCAGGTTTGTCCCACCGGAATCGACATCCGCAACGGAACACAGTTGGAATGTGTCAATTGTACCGCCTGTATCGATGCCTGCGACGAAGTAATGGAGAAAATTGACCGCCCACTGGGGTTGATTCGTTATGACAGTTATAATGGTATCGTTGAAAAACGCAACAAGATTTTCACTACTCGGGTGATTGCCTATACTGTAGTATTGGTAGCATTGCTGGTGACCAATTTCTTCTTACTCTACAGTCGCTCAGATGTGGAAGCGGTTATCTTGCGAACTCCAGGCATGCTCTATCAGAAGGTTGATGAAGAACACTTGAGCAATCTGTACAACTACGAGTTCATTAATAAGACGAGTAAGGACATGATCCTGGAAATCGTTCCGGAAACACCGGAAGCCAAGATCAAACTGGTGGGTGAAATGCCAACCGTTGAGAAAAATGGCATGACCACGGGAGCATTCTTTATCGAAATGCCCAGTGATGCCCTTGATGGCCGTAAAAATACGATCCGCCTCGGCATCTACTCAGAAGGGGAGCTGATTGAAACAGTAAAAACCAGCTTCCTGGGGCCGGGCAATTAAATAATTGGCTGGAAGGAATGAGAAAAGGGAAAAGTCATTTTTTCCAGCCCATAAAATTGACAGACCATGAAATTCAATTGGGGAACCGGCATCTTCCTGGCGTATTCCATCTTTGCAGCAGCAATGTTTTTTGCGGTATACAAATCTACTACCGTCAATCACAATCTGGTGGTGGATAAATACTACGAACGTGATTTGAATTATCAAAAAGAATATGAAGGCAAGGCCAATAGTTTGGCGTTGGAAGTAAAACCATCTGCCAATTTCCTGGTTGACGAGCACGCTGTCATGATCAATGTGCCGGTCAATGAAGAAGCCATCGGTGGCGAAATCTGGTTTTACCGACCTTCTGACAAATCCCAGGACTTTAAAGTGGCCCTGGAACCCGACAAGCTGGGCAATATGAAGATCAGTGCTGATCGGATGATCCCCGGCCGCTGGAAGGTGGAACTCAAATGGAAACGCGGACAAAATGATTTTTTTGACACCATGATCCTCACCATTCCTAAAGCAAAATCTTAAACTAATGCTTTGGACAGCCTTCACACTAGGACTACTGGGAAGCTTGCACTGCGTCGGCATGTGTGGGCCCATTGTGTTGGCATTGCCAGGCTCGAAGACCCAAAAAATACCGGTGGATATGCTGATCTACCATCTGGGGCGCATATCCACCTATTTTCTTTTGGGGGCCCTGATCGGACTGCTGGGGCTCGGTGTAGTAATGATGAAATTGCAGGCTTATTTTTCTATTGTGATGGGCATTTTGCTACTGGCCGCAGCCATCTTTTGGGTTTTCCCAATCCCCCAACCGCGGGTGGTCATGCCCTGGACCAAGAAAGTCAACCAAAAGTTTGCACAGTTGATGCAGCAAAATACTCCCGGTGTTTACTACCAGCTGGGGATGCTAAATGGCCTCCTGCCTTGTGGGCTTGTTTACCTTGCCATCGCCGGTGCGGCGCTGAGTGGAGGCGTCTTCCAGGGTGGGGTATATATGGCCTTATTTGGACTGGGCACCATGCCTTTATTATTATTGACCGGATTCGCCGGTCAGTTTATCAACATTAACATCCGTTCGCGCATTCGCAAATTATATCCGGTGATCCTCACCGGCATTGCCATCCTCTTTCTCATGCGTGGGTTCCACCTGGAGATTCCTGCGGAATTCCGCTTCTGGCAAATGTCACAAGACGCACCAATGTGCCACTAGCGAACCAGCAAAAAACTGCTGTATTGTCATTTTTTGAGAGCAAAGCTTTTAGTTTTGCTGATAAAGGCGTTATTTTCACCGCTGAATGCAATATGCTGTCTGTGCGCTAAACCACCGAATGCAATGGCAATAGGAATCCAGATAAGACCAAATCCGAAGCTCTTCCTACGTGATCCTCAAGATACCAAGCTGGGGCGGAACATCCTCAAGGCAAGTATCATCCTCATTGATGAACTGGGTATAGAAGCATTTACCTTTAAAAAACTTGCGGAGAAAATCGAGTCGACGGAAGCCTCAGTGTATCGGTATTTTGAAAATAAACACCTATTGCTGATTTACCTGGTGACCTGGTATTGGGAATGGGTGAGCTACCAGATTGAGATCAACACCCTGAATATTGATGATCCACAGAAAAAACTGACCATCGCCATCAGAACACTGGTGGAAGCTTCGAGGGAAAATCCAGCCATCGAATACATCAATGAAAGTGTACTACACCGGATTGTGATCGCAGAAGGGGTAAAGGCTTACCACACCAAGCAGGTAGATGAAGAAAACAAGGACGGTTTCTTTAAGAGTTATAAATCGCTTTGCAAAAAGTTGGCGGATATTATTGCAGAAGTGAATCCGGGCTTTCAATATCCCGCTGCAGTGGCCTCCAGCCTCTTTGACATGGCCAACAACCACATTTATTTTGCACAACACCTTCCCCGCCTCACCGAAGTTACGGTGAAAGACGGGGATTTATCGGAAGTTATTCAATTCCTCAATCATATTGCTTGCCGTTTGCTTGGTTTCGAACCTATTGAATAAGGAAGGCTTCTCAAGCTACTTCTTCTGTCTTTTGAGGTACAGGAGAATTAAAAGCGTATGAGATGAGGTCATGTGTCGTGATAATACCTACCAGTTCTCCATCATCCAGAATAGGAAGGGCGTGAAACTTATTGGCTAAAAACATATCTGCCGCCAGTCCGAGCGTATCTTCCGGTTCCAGAAATACCGGATACTTGGTCATAATATCCCGGGCACACCAGGCGGTAAATTCATTTTTGGTCCAGGTTTCGCCTGTAGTATTCAAAGACAGGACAAAGCCCAGTCGCATAAAATCTTCCTTACTGATAATGCCAACCAACTCGTTGTTGGCTTCTACTACCGGGATGTGATGAAATCTATTTTTCTTAAAAATAGTCTCCACTTTCTTGACGGAATCATCAGGATGAACTGTAATCAGTTCCTTCGTCATCACTTTTGAAATAGATTGATTCGGGTTCATAATGGCATTCATTTTATTCTATAATTACTGATCTACAACAAAGTTATTTTCTTCTGATCCAGATAGCGGTGATTAAGATCAACAAAAAGGGGTGACTTTATTCATTTTTCGGCATTTCGCACGCCGGTGATCAAGGTCATTTGTGGTGCATGAGCTTGATCATCCGTCCTTCCTTATATAAGGCGTTAATTTGTTCTTTAATCAGTGTCCTTTTACCTGATATTCCAAAATTGATGATCATGCAAAAGATACTCATCATTGAAGACAACCCTGATGTAAGAGAAAATCTGGCCGAAATTCTTGAACTATATGGATATCGTCCCCTCACCGCTGAAAATGGAAAGGTAGGGGTAAAAGTTGCCCTTGAGGAAGTGCCAGACCTCATTATCTGCGATGTAATGATGCCCGAACTGGACGGCTTTGGCGTTTTGAACATCCTGCAAAAACGGCCGCAAACAGCCGATATTCCTTTCGTCTTTCTGACCGCCAAGTCGGATAAAGAAGATTTTAGAAGAGGCATGAACCTTGGGGCTGACGACTACCTCACCAAGCCTTTTTACAAAGATGATCTTCTGAAAATCATTTCAACGAGAATTGAAAAAAGTCAACGGCTGAAAAACTCTTTCAACGGAACGCCGGAAAGCTGGACCGCCTTTGTCAGTGAAGTACGGGGTTACGAAGAGCTTCGCAATCTGGGTGACGACCACCACAATAAGGTTTATAAATCCAGGGAACTGCTGTTTTCGGAAAAGGACTATCCTCGCTTCCTTTATTTTGTGAAGAGTGGGAAGGTAAAACTGTTTAAAAGTAATGAGTTTGGCAAGGAATTTATCATCCACATCTGCAAACCCGGAGAATTCTTGGGATACACCGCACTGTTACAGGGTGGCAGCTACAACTATGCTGCCGAAGCCCTGGAAGACAGCGAAATCAGCCTGATTCCCAAAGAGAGCTTTTTCCAACTCATCCAGGCCAATAGGGATGTATCCTCTCACCTGATCAAGATATTGGCTAATAATGTGGTGGAGAAGGAAGAACAACTTCTGCACTTGGCCTACGATTCCATTCGCAAGCGCGTTGCCTCGGCATTGTTGCAACTCCAGGAAAATGAGCTTCAAAATAAAGAAATCGTTATACTCCGTGATGACCTGGCGCGTATGGTCGGCACTGCCAAGGAGTGTGTGATTCGCATGTTGACGGAATTCCGCAGGGACGGATATATCGACATAAAAAATGGGGCCATTCGCATAAAAAATAAAAACAAACTTGAAAAAATGCCAGGTTAACCTGTAGCACACATAGGTGGGTAGGGTCCATTTTTGCATCATATAGCAAGAAAGGTCAGATTTTTATAACTTGCAGAAAAATAGACCCGACTTAAAATGAAATATTGCACACTATTACTCTGGCTGCTGCTGAGTGCCCAACTCTTCGCGCAAGAAACCATTGTTCCCTTCCCGAAAAAAACTTATCAAACCCAAAAATTAGCCGGTGAACCGCCCAACATTGATGGCCAATTGGATGAAGCCTGCTGGGATCAGGTAGACTGGACCGGCGAGTACTTACAATGGGATCCACATCAAGGAGAAACCCCTTCCCAGGAAACCACTTTTAAAATCCTTTATGACGAAAAGAACCTTTACATTGGCTTCAGGTGCTTTGACGAAGAACCCGACAAAATTGTCAAACGAATGTCCAGACGAGATGGCTTTCCCGGTGATTGGGTAGAGATCAATATTGATAGCTATCACGATTTGCGAACGGCTTTTTCTTTTACCATTTCGGCCTCCGGTGTTAAGGGAGATGAATTCATTTCAAATGACGGCAATAATTGGGATACCAACTGGAACCCAATCTGGTATGCGAAAACTCATCAGGATTCTCTGGGGTGGACCGCCGAAGTAAAGATACCGCTTACGCAATTGCGTTTTGGCAAGGATGAAAAGCAGGTGTGGGGCATTCAGTCTACCCGTCGGGACTTTCGCATGGAGGAGCGCTCCACCTGGCAACCCATACACCGCAATGATGCTGCCTGGGTAAGCCGTTTTGGTGAACTGCACGGGATAGAAGGCATTGAACCTCAGCGGCAGCTGGAAATCCAACCCTACATTGTTGGTCAAGTAGCCACTTTTGAAAAGCAGGAAGGCAATCCCTTCGCTACAGGGTCAGACTGGCGACTCACCGGTGGGGTAGATGGTAAAGTAGGCGTTACCAATGACCTGACCCTCGATTTCACCATTAACCCGGATTTTGGACAGGTAGAGGCTGACCCCAGTGCCCTGACATTGGATGGCTTCCAGATTTTTTTTAGCGAAAGACGTCCCTTCTTTATAGAAAATCGAAATATCTTTGACTACCGGCTCACCGGTTCTCAGGCCGGAGGTAATTACGATAATGATCTGCTCTTTTACTCCCGTCGAATTGGTGGAGCACCACACCGATCTATCTCCACTGATTCCGAGAATCAATACTTCGTTGATCAACCGGAAAACACCACCATACTGGGAGCGGCAAAATTCAGCGGCAAGACCAGCAAGGGATTGTCCATTGGCATCCTGGAAACGGTAACGGAACGCGAAATGGCCCGGATTGACAATAGGGGGAATCGGGAAAAAGCTCCCGTTGAACCATTGACCAATTTCTTTGTGGGGCGCCTCCAACAAGACTTTTCGGGTGGAAACACGGTCATCGGCGGAATCTTCACGGCCGTCAATCGCGACATTAAAGATGCAAGCCTGGAGTCCCTGCACCGCTCAGCCTACTCCGGAGGTGTTGATTTTCTACACCGTTGGAAAAATCGCACCTGGTATATACAAGGGAATCTTATTGCCAGTCAGGTAGCCGGCACTGAGGAGGCGATTCTGCAAACCCAAACGGCCTTTGAACACCTTTTTCAGCGACCCGATGCGGATCACCTGAAGATCGACTCCACAGCCACTTCACTATTGGGCACTGGAGGAACCTTTAAATTAGGTAAAAATGGCGGCAAATGGACTTTCGAAGCAGGAGCCACCTGGCGTTCGCCTGAATTAGAGCTTAATGATGTGGGGTTTCTACTCAACACTGATGAAGTCAACCACTTCTTTTGGGGTGGTCGTCGCTGGACCCAACCTTTTTCCATTTTCCGGAGCTTGCGGGTCAATTACAACCACTGGGGAAGATGGGATTTTTCGGGGCAAAACCTGTACCGGGCAGTCAATACCAATGCCCATGCATCATTCAAGAACTTTTGGGGCATGGGAGCTGGTCTTACACTGGAGGGATTAGATATTTCCAAAAATGCGCTGCGGGGAGGCCCGGCATTAAGACGGCCGAATGGGGGCGGCATGTTTGCCTATCTTAGCACGGATAGCCGGAAAAAGATGGTCGTTTATTTTAATACCTTTCACGGGCGAGCGGTAGATAATATCGTGCGGGCACAGGATTATAGTGTTTCCTTTGAAATTCAGCCCAGCAATGCCATGCAAATCTCGCTGTCACCTGGCTTCAACCGTTTTCAGCGCCTCGACCAGTACGTAAGCCAGGAAGAGGTTAATGGCAAATTGCGTTACCTGGAAGCAGAGGTAGACCAGCAGACGCTGAGTATGACCCTTCGGCTCAATTACAACATCACACCCGATTTTACGCTGCAATTCTACGGTCAACCCTTCATTTCGAAAGGCACCTATCGCGGCTTCAAACGGGTGACAGATATGCCGTTGGCAAAGCAATTCTGGGATCGACACTACGCTTATCCCGATTCACAAATTGAATTTGATGAAACGGAATCAGCTTATTTAATTGATGATGATGGCGATGGCACAACGGATATCATCCTGAACAACCCGGATTTTAACTTCTTCCAATTCCGGTCCAATCTGGTGGCGCGTTGGGAGTATATCCCCGGATCAGAACTTTATCTGGTTTGGACCAGAAGTACAACCGAACTGGACGACCCCTCCACCGGTTTGTGGGACAGTTTTTCACAAAACCTCTTTAATAAAAAGGCGAGAAACGTTTTTTTGATAAAAACAACCTACCGTTTTGCCAGGTAAAAAACAAACAGGCGTGAGAGAAAGCATTGTGCCTTTCCCCACGCCTGTTTTGACAGAGTTGTTCTCCTGGGGTAGTTTGGAGAGAAAATTATTCCATTTTCGACCACACGAAGGTTTTTTGAAGGAGTATAGCCTTAGCTACACGACTAAAAAAAGGCACAGTGTGGGAAGAAAAGGGACAATTTGCATCCGAAATAACCTCAGTAGAACAACTCTAAACTCCCGCAAAAGTATTGGCTGGCTAGTCCAGCATCAAGTGAGGTTTATACGCATGATTGAGTAAGTCCATAATAGAAACAATGCCGACCAACTGCTTGTACTTATCAACTACCGGCATTGCATGAAAGAGATTTTCATTAAAGATACCTACCGCAACCAGTATATCATCTTCCAGATCAAGGGTGGCGACCTGCTTGGTCATCACCTCACTAACCAGTAATGAACGGGCAATAGCGTTGTTGTATTCCTCGGCTTTTTTTAACTTGAATAAGGTAAAGCCATGTTGCATTCGGTAGTAATCTGTTTTACTGAGCATACCCACCACTTTTCCGTCTTTGTCAACTACGGGTAGGTGATGGAAATTCTGTGTTTCGAAAATCTTATTGACGCGATCCATGGTGTCGGTCGGACTGATGGACACCACCTGGTCGGTCATGATTTGACTGATCTTAACGTTTGTGGGAGCCATAATTTTACCTTTTGGTACCTTTCAAACTTAATTCCTTTACCACAAAAAAAAGATGACATAGATCATGGTTTATAATGATAATTTGGTTCTTTGACAAATCTCGTGTTTAGAGTCAATCGAAAATGCAAATCGACACTCCCTATGGTCGTTTTGCGCTTCACATTTTAGTTTGACCACAGCTTGTCCCGATTTTACATCGGGGAAATTTGTCAAAGAAGGGATAATTTTAAACGTACAGGTATAATTTATGGGGATTTAGTAAATTAACATTCCTTAAATTGAACTTCATGGAAAACGTGATTCCCACGAGAGTTTTCGACTTTCTGAGTCAATATCCTCCATTTTCATTGCTGGAGAGAGATTTCCTAATGGAAGTTTCGGAAAATGTTGTAATCAAGTATTTTCCTACCGACACGACAATCTTTTCGCAGAATGAGCCCACTATTCCCTTTATTTATATTGTACGGGAAGGAGCCGTACAGCTCTTGCGGGAAGAAGATGATGGACATATCCTGGTAGACCAATGTGATGAAGGTGATGTATTTGGCATCCGGCCCTTGCTAGCCGAACAGCCTTACGCATTGACTGCCCGCACCGTTGAAGAAAGCCTGGTCTACGCCATCAGCACCGAGGGTTTACGCCCAGTTCTGGAGAAGAATCCCCGGGTGGCCTGGTACCTGGCACAAAACTTTGCTGCCGGTGTTCGCAACCGAATGGACCCTCAGAAAAAGGGCCGGATTTTTATTACGCCGGAGGCGATGGCAAATATGGCCGAACCCCTGGCAGAGGTCAAGTCTATTAATTACAGTAAGGAACCCGTGACCTGTAAACCTAATACCAAAATCCAGAAGGCCGCCAAGATCATGCGCAAACGAAAAGTGGGCTCCATTATCGTGGTGGACAAACAGAAACATCCGGTCGGGATCCTGACTGACCGTGATTTGCGCAATAGGGTCGTAACCGGCGATTTTGGTATCGACCTCCAGGTATCATCCATCATGTCGAGCCCAGTGCGAACCGTACCTCCACAGCTCACCGTTGCCGATGTGCAAATCGCTATGATCCGCGGTAAGATTCATCACCTCTGCCTCACTGAAGATGGCACCAGAAATTCAAAAATTGTCGGGGTCATTTCTGAACATGATCTCCTGGTAGTTCAGGGCAATAATCCGGCTGTATTTATCCGTGAATTAAGTAGAGGACGAAGCGGCAAAGAACTGCGACTCATTCGCGAAAAGGCGGAGAATTTACTGGGCGATTACCTTCGCCAGGAAGTGTCGAT
This sequence comes from Saprospiraceae bacterium, assembly GCA_965229635.1. Taxonomy (GTDB): domain Bacteria; phylum Bacteroidota; class Bacteroidia; order Chitinophagales; family Saprospiraceae; genus BQJU01. The sequence continues at coordinate 4,708,178 of OZ245894.1, read as the reverse complement.
CGATTTTATTGCCGGAGTCATGACCGAAGTCAATGACGAACTCATCACTCGAACAATAGAACTGGCACTTGCAGAGATGAAAGCTGAGGGAAAGAAAAAGCCTGATGTCACCTGGTGCTGGCTGGGCCTGGGGAGCGAGGGTAGGGGGGAGCAACTGCTACGCACCGATCAGGACAATGCGCTGGTCTTCGAAAATGTGCCCGCAGAAGATTACGAAGCTGTCAAGTCCTATTTCCTCGATTTATCGGGCCGGGTCACGACGATCTTGCACGAAGCCGGATTCGCCTACTGTCCGGGAGATATGATGGCCAGCAACCCCGCGTGGTGTAAGTCCATCGATGAATGGAAAAAACAATTTAGCGAATGGATTACCCAGCCTTCGGCGGAAAACATCATGTACAGTAGCATTTTCTTCGACTACCGGCCCATTTACGGACAAAAGGAATTGGCTGAGCAGCTCTCCGAACATATTTTTAAAGAAATCGAGCGTCAAAGTCTATTTCTCTCATTTCTTGCCAGGGGAGCACTACAGAATCCACCTCCACTAACCTTTTTTCGCAACTTTATGGTGGAAAGAAGTGGGGAACACAAAGACGATTTCGACATCAAGGCAAGGGCGATGATGCCACTGGCTGATGCTGCACGGTGTCTGATTCTGGAAGCTAAGATGCCCAGCATCAACAACACCTTCCATCGGTTTCAAAAGCTGGCGGAACTTGAAGAGAAGAACCGGGAATTGTACCTGCAAGCCGCCGATGCCTACGAAACGCTGGTGCGTTACCGGGCCATGCAAGGATTGAGAAACAAAAATAGTGGCCGCTATTTCAGGCCTTCTGAATTGAGCAAAATGGAGCGTATGAATCTGCGCAACACCTTCGAACCGATTCGTGAACTGCAACTACTACTCAAGGTGCGCTTTCGTTTAAGTTATTTGTTATAATCACCTATGCAAACCTGGAAAAGACATATCAGCAAGTTGTTTGGCCTGGAAGCAGGGGAAGTCTCCAATGATCCCGCATGGCTGGCCTACGCAGCGCACTTCGCACAAAAAATGAATAAAAACAAACGGATCAGGGATCAACGATTTGTGGTCCTGGACACCGAAACCACCGGGCTGGATTTCCGTAAGGATCACATCCTGTCTATTGGCGCCATCGGCATCCGGGATTATGAAATACACATTGCCGATCGGTTTGAATTCTATTTAAATCAGGAAGATTATGCCCCGGGAGAAAGCATTAAAATCCACGGCATCCTGAGCAGCCGATCTAAGAAGGGCATACCCGAAAAGGAGATGCTGGTACAATTTTTAGGCTATTGCCGTGACAGCATTATTGTAGGACACCACATCGGTTTTGATCTGGCCATTCTTAATGAGGCCATGAAAAGTCACTTCGGTGCTACGCTAAAAAACAAGGTTGTTGATACCGGACTATTGGCTCAGCGGCTGGAATCCATCCAACCGGTTTATCCCATTGACCGTTCGCGGTATTCTCTTGACGCCTTATGTCAACAGTTTCATGTCACGGTAACGAAGCGCCACACAGCTTCCGGCGATGCTTTTATTACCGGAGTGTTGTTTTTGAAGCTTCTTTCACGGTTGGAAAAACGAGGCGTAAAAACCCTGAGCCAATTGTTATCCTAAGCCCGTTTATAATTTTGAGGAAATTAGCCTTCCAGTACCATCAAGCGTTGAAGCTCTGAAGTGTTATTGAAACAAAATTTTATAAAAAATGGTTATTTTAGCTGCCTAAATTCTTGGGAAATGAAACACACCGAGATTTTAACCAATCTCCGCAAAATTATCCGTTCTGTCAACCTGGAAAGTAAGCGCATTGAAAAAGAATACGGCATCAGTATTCCACAACTGTTGTGTTTGATCTATCTGAGCGAACAACCCGATTTCCAGGCTCCGCATAAGAGCATCAAAGACTATTTGCAACTCAACGCCAGCACGGTAACTGGTATCATTTCTCGTCTGGAGAAAAAAGGGTTGGTGGCCCGGTTGCCCAGAAGGGAAGACAAACGCATTGTCCTGATTGTCTTAACCTCCAAGGGCGCTGATATGCTTAAGCAGGTACCCGAACCTCTGCACGAACAATTGCTGCAAAAACTCAATCAGCTTACTCCGGAAAAACTCGGTGAGTTACAACTTGCTTTTGACCTCATTATTGAGTTTTTGAATATCGAAGATGTAGAGGCTGCACCCATCATCACGGCTAGTCCGAACATTCAGGTTTCCGAACAAGATTAGCGGTTGGCTGGTTTAAAATAGTTTCATCAAGAACTATTTGTCTTCTTTTTGCGTTATTATAAGTGAGGTGCGTAAATTTTTGACGATATCCTTTTTCATGTATTTTATTTTATTCAGCCAATCTATCCAATAAAAGCCAAGCTTCCTATTGCGATCAGAATTGGCTATGCTATTGTCAGAACGTTGTTTTCGGCCTCATACAATACCGGGTGGTTTTGCGCCTAATATATTTATCAAAAACATCACTTATGAAAGATCAGACAATTTTAGAAAAAGCAATTAAATGGGCAAAAAACAAAGGATTCCAAAATATAAAGGCGAAAACTGAGGACTACGAGGATCCCGTACAATTCACGAGAAACCGGGATGAAGAGTCATTTATGCCGGATATCACCGGCCTGCAAACTGGTGGCAAGAGCTACATCGAAATTGCGACCAAAACGGACGATATTCACCGTACGATCTCTAAGTGGAAACTGCTTAGCACCATGGCCACTATGAAGGGTGGAAGCTTGTTTTTGTTGGCCCCAAAAGGACATAAAACATTTACGGAAAATATCGTTAAAAAGCACAATCTCGACGCGAAGGTGGTCTACCTTCGGTAAATTTTAATATAAATAGTTTGTGTAGAAAATTATTTTTCCTTATTGTTCACTTTTAGTGAAAAGTAAGCAACGAGGTGATTATACCTGCCCGTCAGGTACATAATTTAATGAAACTGAACAAAAAATGGAAAATTTTCAAGTAACACTCTACACTCCATTCAACAAACTCACTTCAATTGAGGGCGAGGAAGTCGTACAATTTTTGTATGAACATCTGGATCAATATGGAGATGCCAAATCTGATATCAAGAGAGCCATAGATTATGCGATGAAGGAAATTCCTTCCCCCGGTGGTTTTGTGCTGGTTGGACGAGAGAAAGGCCGGGTCTTAGGAACTGTAGTGATCAACAAAACCGGTATGTCGGGATACATTCCCGAGAATATTCTGGTCTATATTGCAGTACACGAAGATACCAGAGGCAAAGGAGTTGGCAAGCGCATGATGAAAGAGGCCATCAACAACTGCCACGGCAATGTAGCATTGCACGTTGAAGCCGACAATCCGGCACTCTTCCTCTACGAAAAGCTTGGATTTGAAAACAAGTATTTGGAGATGCGCCTTAACAAAGCAAAATTCAATGAGAAAACCGGCGCTGCAAATAAAAATGAAGGCCGGTCTAAATCAGCGGTCACAGCTGATCAAAACCACTAGTGCGACTAGTCCGAAATAATTGAGCCTTTTTTCAAGCAAAAAGCATTGAAAGTATTGCACATTTTGCGTCAATTATTTCTGTATCATCCATTAGACTGAGGCCAGAATCTAGTTTATGAATACCATTGACCTACTTGTCTTTTTCCTTTACTTTCTGGCGATGCTGGGAGTAGGGGTTTACTTTTTTAGAAGCAATAAAGACTCTGAAGATTATTACGTGGGGGGGAGAAGTATGGGCAGCGCTCATATTGGCCTTTCCGTGGTAGCTACTGATGTGGGAGGCGGATTTTCCATTGGTTTAGGAGGACTGGGATTCCTGATGGGCATTTCCGGTTCGTGGATGCTCTTTACCGGGCTCATAGGTGCCTGGCTGAGTGCCGTTTTTCTAATACCCAGAATCAGCCAACTTTCCCGCGATCACAAGTGGTTTACCTTCCCACAAATGTTTCAATACTTTTATAACGGGCGCGTAGCGCTTCTGGCAGGCATCATTTCCGCCATTGGATATATCGGATTTACGAGTTCTCAGCTATTGGCTGGTGCCAAATTAGCCTCCGCTACTTTTCTCGACCTCGACCTGGAAACCGCCCTGCTAATCATGGGCGTTATCGCCGTAGGATATACAGTAATCGGTGGACTGAAAGCCGTCATTTATACCGACACGGTGCAATGGATTATACTGATGGGAGGGCTGGTGTTCATTGGCATTCCCATTGGCTATACCGCTGTGGGGGGCATCGATGCTATCAGAGAAACCCTTCCTGCCGATTTCCTATCTCTTCGCAATATTGGATGGGCTACCTTTTTCAATTGGGTGGTAACCATTGTGCCGATTTGGTTTGTGGGTATGACCCTCTACCAGCGTATCTATGCCTGTAGAGACGAGAAGACCGCTAAAAGGGCCTGGTACATTGCCGGTTTATTTGAATACCCGGTGATGGCCTTTATGGGCGTTTTGCTTGGGCTTTTCTCACGGGTAGCCGTCGAACAGGGCATGTTTGAATACGCCGGGTACGCCAGTGTGGAGGCCATCGATGCAGAAATGGGACTTCCCATGCTACTGCGAACGGTATTGCCCGTTGGCCTGATGGGATTGATGCTATCTGCCTATTTTTCGGCGATCATGTCTACAGCAGACAGTTGTTTGATGGCTGCATCGGGAAATGTCGTAACTGATATCATCGGTCGTTTTACCAATTTGAAAAAGAATGAGGCAAAGGAATTGCGGTTGTCGCAAATTGCAACACTGATTATTGGCATACTTGCGCTGACACTGGCGTCATTCATGCAAAATGTACTGGAGTTGATGCTATTGTCCTATGCCTTTATGGTATCAGGGCTCTTTGTACCAGTAATAGGTGCATTATTTTGGAAGAAAGGAACGTCGACTGCTGCCTTTTGGGCAATGCTCGTAGGCGGCGGCACCACGATAGGTCTGGTGATTGCTGAGGTGGGGTTACCTTATGGATTAGACCCCAATGTAGCAGGGATTACCCTGTCAGCAATAACCTTTATTTTATTAAGTTTGTTAACAACTGAAAAGCAGGCTGAGGGATCATTAGATAACGAGCCTGCCGTGAATACATACACGAGTTAAGCAAGACACATGTTACACACTTCATGGATTGAAATCAGCCAGTCAGCACTGGAAAACAACTACCAGTTTTTGCATGAGCATTTTGGAAATGAAGTGAAGATTTCGTCGGTGGTGAAAGGTAATGCTTACGGACACGGTATTGAGTTATTTGTGCCGATGGCGGAGCAATGTGGACAAACGCATTTTTCTGTATTCAGCGCCGATGAGGCCCTGAGGGTAAAAAATGCCAGCCAGTTGAATCCCACCATCATGATTATGGGAATGCTGGATAATGCCCAAATGGAGTGGGCGATTGAAAACCACCTGGAGTTTTTTGTGTTTGAACAGGATAGGCTCAATTCGGCGATTCAGGCGGCCCGGCACATGGGTAAGAAGGCCCGTATTCACCTGGAAGTGGAGACCGGCATGAACCGCACCGGGCTGGAAAATTCTGAACTGGATGCCGCATTGGATACCTTAAAGGACAATGCTGATGTTGCCAAATTTTGTGGATTGTGTACCCACTACGCTGGCGCAGAGAGCATTGCGAATTACTACCGAGTGAAGAAACAGAAAATCCAGTTTACTCGAATCCAGAAGCAGGTCCAGGCCAAAGGGCTTAGACCAAAATACTTGCATACAGCCTGTTCGGCGGCAGCCATGCGGTATCCCACCACGCGGATGGATTTGAGTCGAATTGGTATACTGCAATATGGTTTTTTTCCCAGCCAGGAGGTTTTTATTGACTACGTGAGCCAAAGGGAAGATAAGGAAGACCCACTTAAAAGACTCATCAGCTGGAAGAGCAAGGTGATGGACGTCAAGCGGGTTAAAGCTGGTGAATTTGTTGGTTATGGCACCTCCTATTTGGCCAACAATGAAATGAACATCGCCAGCATACCGGTTGGCTACAGCCACGGATTCAGTCGCTCTCTTAGCAATCAGGGGCGCGTATTGATCCACGGCAAGAGAGTCAGTGTAGTGGGCATGGTAAATATGAACATGATTTTGGTCGATGCGACTGACCTGGACGGCGTCAAGAAAGGAGACGAAGTAGTATTGATAGGAAAACAGGGTGAACGGGAAATAACCGTTGCATCCTTCGGGGAATTTAGTGAGCAGGTCAATTACGAATTATTAACGCGCCTGCCAGAGAGCATTCCCCGTAAAATTATTGATTAGTAATAGATTTAAATCTATTGTCTAAATCCAATTTTTATGGCATATATAGAGCTATACCGGGACAAATTAAAGAAAAACTACAGGTTCCTGGATAATGTATTTAAGGAGCACAATATTGAGTGGGCGGTGGTTACCAAATTGTTGTGTGGTAACGAGCTTTTCCTTCAGGAAGTTTTGAATTTAGGTGTGAAGGAAGTTTGCGACAGCCGCTTGAGCAACCTCAAAAAAATTAAGGAGATTGCACCTGAAGTGCAAACCGTTTACATTAAGCCTCCTCCCAAGGGAAGCATTGAAGAAGTGGTCAAATACGCCGATGTCACCTTTAATTCCGAGAGTGAAACCATCAGGGAGCTTTCCGATGAGGCGGTACGGCAAGGTAAAACCCACAAGGTGACCATCATGATCGAACTGGGTGATCTGCGGGAAGGTATCATGGGTGAGCACTTGATGGACTTCTACGAAAAGGTTTTTAACTTTCCTAATATCGAGGTAGTGGCTATTGGTGCAAACCTCAACTGTCTGCATGGGGTCATGCCTTCACACGATAAACTCATTCAGTTGAGCTTGTACAAACAGCTGGTGGAGGTAAAATTTGGCAAAACAATCCCCTGGGTAAGTGGTGGAACATCTGTGGTGTTTCCCCTGCTTTTCCGCCGACAGGTACCGGCGGCGATCAATCACTTTCGAATAGGAGAAGTGCTCTATTTTGGCAACAACCTTTTCGATGGAATGCCGATCCCTGGATTGGAAACCGACGTTTTCCGTTTGTTTTCCGAAATCATTGAAATCACGGAAAAGCCCAAGGTGCCGATTGGAGAAATGGCCGCCAATCCTTCCGGAGATATTTACGAAGTGGAGGAAGAACACTACGGAAAGACCTCCTTCCGGGCCATTATTGATGTGGGTTTGCTGGATGTTTCGCCCGAGTATTTAATGCCTGATGATCCGGAGCTGGAGGTGATTAATGCCAGTTCTGACATGTTGATCGTCGACCTGGGAGAAACGGACCGCAACTACAAAGTAGGAGATTTGATCTCCTTTAAGTTAAAGTATATGGGAGCACTTAGTGTGCTCAATTCTGATTATATTGATAAAAAAGTTATTTGAGATGAATTTATTTAGCAAACTTAAAGCTTTCTTTAGTAGAGGAGCGGAAACAAGTACAGTAGAAAAGAAGCCCAAAAAGTTTCGGACCGGCTTTGTCAAATTTTTCAACCGGTCAAGAGGCTATGGATTCATTCATTCCAAAGATTTGTCTAGCCGTGTCTTTGTGCACGTCTCCGAGTTGGATGATCCCGTTAAAGTGGGTGATCAGGTCAAATTTAGAATTGAAAAAAACGCCAAAGGCCTGATGGCGAAAGAGGTAGAAGTAGTGTAATGGGATTGCGTTTTATTTGGCTCTAGCCAAAATGTTATTGTAATACAATTGACGCAATAGGCACTAATTAGAGTGGGAGAAAGGAGCAAATGACCTTTCTCCCGCTCTTTTTTTATTAGAGTTGTTCTGCTAGGATTATTTCGGGTGCAAATTCCCCCTTTCCTTCCCGCACTATGCCTTTTTTCAGTCGTGTAGCTAAGGCTATACTTCTTCAATCCCGATAAAATATCGGGATCGTGCGGTTGAAAATGGACTAATTTTCCCACCAAACTACCCCAACAGAACAACTCTATTTTACCAGAATGGCTTCCAGTTCTTCCAAAGATTTCCCCTTGGTTTCCGGCACCACTAAGAGGATAAAAACCAGGCCTAGTGCTGCAAAAACACCGTAAATCAGAAAAGTAGTACTACTTCCTAATGTACTCAGCTCCCAGGGAAAGACCAGCTGCACCAGAAAGCTTATCGCTGAATTGATTAATCCAACAAAGGAAATGGCCAGGCCGCGAATGCGGTTGGGAAACAACTCCGAAAACAACACCCACATTACCGGACCAATGGAGATGGCAAAGGAGGCCACAAATCCAAGAATACTGATTAGGATAAGCATCGCATTCATATTGGCCGCAGCCGTAATCAATTGTGACTCGTATGTTTTTACAATATCCTCACCCAACGCGGATGTGAGTGCTTTTTTGTAGCTAAGGTCACTATCAAATGGCACACCAACCAAAGCAGCCAGCTGATCTTGTTTGATCTCGGCAGGAAGACTGACCACGGAGGTCTCTGTCAATGTATAGGAGGCTTGGCTGAAGCCGTACGACAATAAAAACATGCAAAGCGCAATGCCTGTTACGCCAAATATCAGCAACGGCTTACGCCCCAATTTGTCTACAAAAGCGATGGCCAGAATGGTGAACACCAGATTGACCAGTCCTACCAAAATGGCCTGCACAAAAGAGGCATCGGTACCGATTCCCGACTGTTCAAAGATCATAGGGGCGTAAAAGAATACGGAATTGATACCAGTGATCTGCTGTAAAACCGCCACCACAATTCCAATCGTTAGCACCAGTTTCATGGCAGGCCGAAACAGCTCCCCAATTGGAAGTTTCTTTGATTTCTCCTGGTCCTGATTCAAAGCTGATTTGACGGATTTCAGAGCTTCCTCAGCGGCCTCTTCGCCGGAAGCCATTTTCATCACTTTGAGGGCTTCGTCAAACTTACCCTTCATGATGAGCCAGCGCGGACTACGCGGTACGGCAAATAAACCGAAGAAATAGAGGACCGCCGGAAGCGCCTCCAGGCCAAGCATCCACCGCCAGTTGTATTCGTCAAACTTCAAGGTCTGCGCCCAGGCAGCATCCGATTGCCCCAGCTGCAAGATGAGGTAGTTGGTGAAAAAAGCCACCGAAATACCAATGACAATGTTGAGCTGATTGAAAGAAACCATCCTTCCACGCAATTCCGCAGGAGCAATTTCAGCGATATACATCGGAGCGATGATCAGGGATGCACCAACACCGATGCCGCCAATCATTCGGGCAATAACGAGGAAAAGAAAGGTAGGAGCGATAGCAGAGCCGATGGCAGAAATGGCATAGAGTATGGCCGCGTAGGTCAACACCTTTTTCCGGCCAATCTCATCGCTTAACGGTCCGGCCACCAACATGGCCAGCGTAGCGGATAAGGTCAGAGAACTTACCGCCCAGCCCAGTTGGAGTTTGGTGAGGGAAAATTCTACCTCGATAAATTTGTTTACACCGGAAATGACTGAGGCGTCAAACCCCATGAGAAAGCCACCCAGGGCCACGATCAACGCGACCATGATCACGAAGTAATTTTTCCGCATGATGACAGGATTCTAGGTTTAGGTAAAGGGTCCCCGTGGCCGTTCAGACCACAGGGACGATTTTAGTATTGTAGGTAAGTGTTTACTGCTTAATGAATTTACCAGTCCCCACTTCTCCGTCGATGGTTATGCGCAGGAAGTAGGTGCCAGGAGTCAGGTTAGAAAGATCAACGTTGCGAATTTGATCAGCTGTCCTTTCGCGATAAACGTTTTGACCAACCATATTAAACACCTCAATAAACTCAATTGCATTTGGTGCATTGATCGTCATTTGATCGCTGACCGGATTGGGGAAGTAATCAACCCCGAGCTCCCCCAGGTCCTTCACTGCCACACCACCTGGAAAGCGAATGTCGTCAAATAGCATGGTAAAATCAGCACTACCGTCACCTACAACACCCAGATCGTAAATGATGGTGATACCAGTATAAACCGCTTCCGTAGATCCGCTGAAATCGTAGCTCAGGACTTCCCATTCATTAGCTACCGTGGTATTACTTGTTAATTCTACCGGAACTGGTCCTTCAAGCTTAAAGGTTACCGGAGCATCGACGCGATTGGCAAACACTTTCATGGTAATCATGGTATTAGTCCCAAATTCAACCGGGCTTCCCAATGCCAGGGTACTACCACCAAACACTTCTCCGGCAAACTTGATCATCTGGCCTACTTTGGCGCTGGTATTGATACCTCCAGATTGTGGGTTGTCAATGATCGTCGCTACGCCACCTGCAAAATCGGAGAAGACATAGTCAAGCGTCGTGGATTCAAAATCGATTGGCAGTTATACACCGCCGGTAGCCGTAGTGAATTCCATATCATCAAAAAGCAGCGTGAAATCAGCACTTCCGTCACCCACAACACCCAGATCATAGATGATAGTAATGCCGGTATAGACGCCTCCGGTTAATCCCGCAAAGTTAAAGGTCAGTTCTTCCCATTCGTTGGCTACAGTGGTGCTTACAGCCCTTTCCACCGGAGCAGGCCCCTCCAGCTTAAACGTCACCGGAGCTCCCACACGATTGGCAAATACTTTCATTTTAATGGCGTTGTTGGTACCAAAATCCAAAGCTGCACCTAAAGCCAGGGTACTACCACCAAATACATCTCCATCAAATTTGATCATCTGGCCTACTTTGGCACTGGTATTGATGCCTGAAGATTGTGGGTTATCAATCACCGTTGCCACGCCTCCGGCAAAGTCCGAAAAGTTGTAAGTCAGGGTAGTTGATTCAAAATCAATGGGTAACTGCACACCACCAGAGGTAGTTGTAAAGTCGATATCATCAAAAAGTAAAGTGAAATCAGCACTTCCGTCACCTACAACTCCCAGATCATAGATAATGGTAATCGCTGTGAATTCCAGATTAGTCAAGCCCGCAAAACTAAAAGTGAGTTCTTCCCATTCGTTGGCTACCGTTGTTACGGCGGCCACCTCTACCGGAGTTGGGCCTTCAAACTTAAATAACACCGGCGCATTCACCCGATTGGCGTAGACCTTCATCTTAATGGCATTGTTGTCGCCAAAATCAACCGGTCCTTCCAAAGCCAGGGTACTACCGCCAAAGACGTCTCCATCAGATTTGACCATTTGGCCTACTTTGGCACTGGTATTGATGCCTGAAGATTGTGGGTTGTCAATAATCGTAGCAGCTCCTCCGGCAAAATCAGTAAAGGTATAAGTCAGGGAAGTCGATTCAAAATCAATCGGAATTTGCGGGTTTTGAGCCAGGGCAGCTACCGCAAAAGTGAGCATAGTAAGTAAGGTAAATATGTTTTTCATACACTTGAGTTTATAATTGATTAGAAAATAAGATGTCTATTGATATACCCGGACGTAATCAACTTGCATAATTTGTGGGAAGACAGTGGATCCGTCAGGATTTCCCGGCAGGTTGCCGCCAACGGCCAGGTTGAGCAACAAATGAAACTTCTGATCAAACGGCCAGGTGGTGGGTAGGGTAGTGGTGCGCGTAAAGGGATCGCCCACTTCATTACCATCCACTAAAAACTTGATACAGTTTTCATTCCATAGCAAGGTGAAATTGTGAAAGTCGTTGTGAAAACTACCTGATTCCAGGAAAAAGTCGTTGCTGGTAAATCGCCAAAAGTCATGTCCGTAGTGAATGGTACTAAACATACGGTTTGGGGTATTACCCAGATATTCCATGATATCAATCTCGCCGCTAACCGGCCACGGTCCGTAGGCGTTCTCCGTGGAAAGCATCCAGATGGCTCCCCACAGGCCCTGACCAATCGGCATTTTGGCCCGAACATCGATGCGGCCGTATTTCCAGTCACCCTTATTCTTGGTCACCATACGTGCGGATGTATACAGGTGTTCTCCCTGATAAAGCGGGTTTTCACGAATGGCTTTGATATTGAGTAACCCATCACTCACAAAGGCATTCTCCGGGCGATCAGTGTAATATTCTAACTCATTGTTGCCCCAGCCACACAAATCTGGACTGATTTGACAACCGTCTCCCAGGTCAAAAGACCACTTGGAAAGGTCGATGGTCTCGCCTTCAAATTCATCACTCCAAACCAGATCGTAGCCGTCCAGACCTTCCGGGAAAGTACATCCCTGCAAATCGATGTCTTCAACTTCCCGGCAGCTATAAGTGGCGAACATGATCGGAAGCAAAATCAAAAGAAAGAATGGATTAGGGTTTTTCATAAGAAATATTCTTTTCCTGAAATTGGGTTTGGACAAATTTAACGGAACTACGCGTAGATCGTTCAATTAAAAAGTACATCTTGGTTACATCTAGGGGAATAAACCACTACAACATGACTACATCAATCATTCTCTATTTACAATGACGAATATTTTTAAAATACTGAAAATCAATTATTTAAAATTATACACGCATCTTAAACTCCATAAGTTCTAGTTGCTCAATTTCGATTTTTGATCATTTGAAATAGTAGGTATTATTCATTAAATTGAGCAAGCATTAATCAAAATCATAAGTTTCTTGTTGCACTTTCAATCAACCGAATTACGCCATGAGAAATTCATTGCTTTGCGCAAGCTTGTGTTTAGTCCTTCATACTCTTCCGCTCAGGGCGCAATACCATTTGGCAGGTACTCCGGGCGTCAACAATTTCACAAAGACCAATTACAATGCGGGCACCCAAAACTGGGATATTTTGCAGAGTGCTTCCGGGATCATTTATTTCGGTAACAATAAGGGCTTGCTGGAATTTGATGGTACCCAATGGAAAGTGCTCTCCTTACCCAATCGCACGATCGTTCGTTCCCTGGCCAGGGATACTCAGGGGCAAATCTATCTTGGAAGTCAGGATGACTTTGGGTATTTGGAAAAGGCCCCAAACGGAGAACTTCAATACGCCTCATTAGTGGAGCTTGTTCCAGAAGCATTTCGGTCTTTTGAAGACATCTGGAAGATTTTCACGACTTCACAAGGGGTATTTTTCTGTGCGCAGGAGGCCATTTTTATTAAAGATGCGGAGGAATTACGTGTGGTAAAGCCGCAACAGCGCTTCCAAAATTTCTATTTCTGTCGTAACCAGCTGATCGTCCAGGAAAACAATGGAAAACTCTACCGCTGGGAAGGAGATAGTTTTCTACCGTTGGCAATTGATACGCCGCTTCAAGGCATCAACATCATGGAGGTATTGCCACACGGCAAAGATCAATTGTTGCTGTTTTCCGAAACGGATGGTCTTTATTTGATGAATGGTGAAGGTAAGGTAATGCCATGGATCACTCCTTCGGATGAATTTCTGAAAAGCAACAATATTTACTGTGCAAGCGCTATTCAAAATGCACAGTATGCCATTGGGACATCTACAAATGGACTCCTCATTATCAATCAGAGAGGTCAGCCGGTTTTACACCTGAATCAAGCTACCGGATTACAGAACAATACCGTACTTAGCATCGAGCAAGATTACCATCAAAATCTGTGGTTGGCACTGGACAATGGCATTGACTATGTGGAAATCAATGCCCCTTTCTCACTATTGCGATCTGATGTCGGGGTAGAAGGTACTGGCTACGCGGCCAGCCTTTATCAGGGCAAGCTTTATCTGGGCACCAACCAAGGCCTCTTCGCTACGGATTGGAACATCAGGGACAATCCCTTTTCTCGTCTGTCTTTTGAGCTTGTCAAAAATTCGGATGGTCAGGTATGGACACTCGATCAACTCGACGGCCACTTGCTCATTGGACAACACCATGGTGCCTATTTTCTGAACAATAATCAGACCAAACAATTTTCGGCAGTAAATGGTGCCTGGAAGTTCATGTTGCTCAAACAACACCCCAATTATGCAATTGAAGGGACTTACTCCGGACTATTGCTCTATCAGCGAAATCAAAATGTAGGAGAAGGCACATTACCCTGGAAGTTTCTGCATCGCCTGGATGGATTTGATGAATCGGCACGGGTGATGGAGGAGGATAATGAGGGGAACATCTGGGTTTCTCACGCCTATAAAGGAATTTATAAGATCACGCTGCGGGAGGATGGTCAACAAATTGATACGGTGGCCTTCTATGATTCAGCAAATGGGTTACCCACCAATATATCCATCAATGTAAGTATGATCCGTGGTGAATTGGTTTTCACAACCCCCCAGGGTATTTACGCCTACGATAGGGCCTCGGACCACTTCGTAAAACACCGGGAACTGACCGAGATATTTGGTGACAACCACAATGTGAAACGCCTGGTGCAAGACCAGAACGGCAACATCTGGTTTTCGATTGATGATGAATTTGGGGTGCTAAAAGTGCAGGAAAAAGGGATTTATAATAAAATTGACAAGCACTACTTCAACCACATCCAAAGAGAGCTGATGGAAGGGTATGAATACGTGTACGCCGCTTCACCGGATCACATTTTTATTGCCACTGAAAAGGGATTTATCCATTATAACCCTAACCGCGAAAAAACAGCCAATACCCCATTCAAAACCCTGATCAGAGAAGTCATTTCCACCACACAAAAGGATTCCGTGATTGCAGTTGGTCCACTAACGACTTCAAAGCAGGGCCTCGCATTTGCACCTAATATTAATGATTTTAAATTTGGTTTTTCAGCTCCGTATTATGAGCAAATACGCCAATTGCAATACCGGTATCAACTCCAGGGTTTTGAGGAAGGCTGGTCGGAATGGGGCGAACAAACAGAGAAGGAATATACCAATTTACCCCACGGTCGGTACCGCTTTGTGGTTCAAGCCCAAAACGCCTATGGTCAACTGAGTGAACCAGCCATATTTAATTTTACCATTGCTACGCCCTGGTACCTCACCACGGTGGCGAAAATGATTTATCTTTTGGTTGCGATGGCACTGGTATGGGGCCTGATTCGCTTTTACTACCGTAAGGTGGATCAAAAAACCAGTGCATTAAAGATTGAGCAGGCACGGACATTGCAAAAGAAAGAAGCAGAATTTAAACAAGAGGTGGAAAAATCCGAGGCAGAAATCATTCGCTTACGCAATGAAAAACTCCGTGCCGACATCAGTCACAAAAACAGCAAACTGGCCTCCGCCGCCATGCACCTGGTGCAAAAGGGAGAGATCTTGCTAAAGATCAAACAAGACCTCAATAAAATGCTGCCAAAGGCAGAGACGGAGAATAAGCGAAAAATCAAACAACTCATCCGAGCCATCGATGAGGATATTCGCCTGGACAACAACTGGGAACAGTTTGAACTCTACTTTGATCAGGTACACGAAGACTATCTTAAGCGCCTGCGGGAAAATTACCCCATGTTAACCCCCAAAGACCAGAAGTTGTGTGCCTATTTACGCATGAACTTATCCACGAAGGAAATAGCGCCACTGATGAATATTTCCGTCCGTGGTGTAGAGATCAGTCGCTATCGCCTCCGTAAAAAGCTGGAGCTGGATAGCGACACCAATTTGGTAGAGTTTTTGATTCAAGTTTAATTCCTTACGTAAAATGGAATATTGGCTGTAGCCGCATTGCCATGACCGTCGTAGGCATAGACGAACATACGGTACGCACCAGTCTTTTTGGGCGCACGAATTTCCATGACCCCTTCTTCAAGATTGGCAATAACCTTAATATCCACCGGCTCTGGTTTGGATTCCGCATCACCGCCCGAGCGAATGTCAGTACTTTCGGGAAGCAGCTCCCACTTGTATTCTAGAGCGTCACCATCGAGGTCTTTGACCATAGCTGTCACATTGATGGGTTGTCCGGCCTGAACGTAGACACTTTCTTGAGCCTTTTTACCATTAATGGTTAACGATTTCAGCTCTGGGGACCGGTTGGCCGGCCATTTTCCCGACCATTCATATTCCAGCACATCCATGACAGCCGTTTCGGTGCCATCGGGTAAAAAGAGGCCGTACCAGGTAGGCGTGGTTTCCTGTTTTTGTCCCCAGAGGAAAACGTAGGAACCGATGCATTTTTCAGCATCAGCCTTGATGCCTTTTTCATAGCGCTTCTGGTAAAATTGCGCTTTTTCCGTACTGCTTTGCTCAATGGGTACTCCCCATGCCGTCTTGGCCACTTCCCAGTGCCCATCGGGCCCCCACTCGGTGATCATGTATGGCCCCTGCCATCCATAAGCCCTGATTTCCTTATCGATACCAATGAGCCCACCGTATGTATTGATGCCATAAATATCGATATTGGGAGCTCTCTCCTTAATCAGCTGCACTTCCGCTACATCCAGGCCGGCTGTCACTGTCATCGTGGGGTGATTGGGATCCTCGTCATGAACCATTTTAGCAATGTCATCAATAGCGTTCCACACTTTAAAATCACTGTAAAACAGATCGTTTTCGTTGCCTATGCCCCACATTAGCACAGCAGGATGATCTTTGTAGGCCTGCACTACTGCCCGAAATTGCTCCAGTTGAGCCTTCACTGCCTTGGCATCGTTGTAATCAAAACCCTGACGTTCTTGCCCGACCCACAAGCCAAACAAAACGGTTAGTCCCTTGGCGTGAGCCTCATCCAACACCCTTGCGGCATCAGCAGCCCCCCAGGTCCGCACAGAATTGGCGCCATAAGCCTTTGCCCGATCAAGATAGGTCTGTCCGCCCACACCATTGACATAGTAGGGTTCTCCTCCACGATACAATTGCCACTTCCCATTCACTTCCTTAATCTCGACCTTAATGGGGCCTGCCTGCATTTGCGCAAAGAGGGGAAAAACCAGCCCCAGAAAAAACATAACTGCGTAAATTTTAAACTTTTCCATCTATATGCGATTGATGTGTAAAGAAATAATCAGAATTCTGTTGAAAAGTAAGCAAATACTGAGGTTTTCACCAGCCATTTTATGCAATGATGTAGTCATGATGTAATGAAAAAATCGATCGATGTAGGCTTGATGTAGGCCATTTTTGAAAACACCTCAATTTTGCGGTTAAATTTGTTGCAACCCAACTATTATTGGTAATATTTCTAAACAAGCCCAATTTTAATTGGTTTGAATGCATAAAAGAAAATGTGTATGAAAAAATTAAACCCGAAACCCAGGAGTTCGTTGGTCAGTGCGCTGGTACTGCTCTCGTGCTTCTTTTTGGCACTTCCACTTTTTGCACAACTGGAACCTCCTCCAGCAAAATTTGTGGCCAGTAAGATGGTAAAAGATACCACCAACCAGAAGCTGAAAGTACTGACCCAAACCGAGCACTGGCCCTCCCTGGATCGGATAAGGGTCGACTCGCTGGTACTACGTGAACGTGATCAACCACTGACGGTTTTTGGTTATTATCGCTTGTTTCTCTACGGCCGTAATATGACCAAAGCCTATCCCAATCTTGCCCCATACGAACGGGCATACGGAGTTGGGGATGGTTATCGGGAACCGATGCTTTCGCTAAACGTGGTGGGGCGCCCGAATGGGAAAACATCATTTGGTACCGAGCTTTTCTTTTTCACCCCTTATCTCGGCACCGGCTATGAGGACAATGTCTTTTCGGTCAACCTGGGAATCAACTTTTACGGCAACTTCCGCACAGACATCGGCAACTTCGGCTTGCGGGCCGGCGGTATTCACTGGTACAACCTCAGCCCTTTCACCATTGGTGTTTACCAAATTCTGGACCGCTTTAGCATCTTCGACCGTACCCCCTGGGAAGGGGTCAACAATACCGATAAATACGATAGCTATTTCGAGACCGGAGCCATCAACCGGGGTGATTTACGCTGGAATAACCAAGCTTTCCAGGGAGTGATTCTCAACGGTAATAAACTACCGGGAGGATTCGCCTTTGACGTATTTTGGGGTAAAACCCAACCCAATGGTGGCCTGCCGGGGGCTATCACTGACCCATACCAAACCATTCCCAACCCCAATCCCGGTGTGGCCGGAAATGTACCCACTTATGAAGGTTTCAACGGTGATGCCCGGGTTTTACCAAGCTATCTTGCCGGTGGTAAGCTGCAACGCAGAATTGGGTCTCTGGGGTCTCTGGCCTACAATGTCATTTATAGCCAGACGGCTTTGGATAGCATCACCTACGAGAATAATAAACGGGCTTATCAGGTACACAGCTTGTCATACAACCTGGATGTAGCTGAGGTAAATATCAGTGGAGAGTTGGCCATGGGCAGCTTCAAGAGTCCCACCTACGAAAAGAAATGGGGAGAAGCCCTGATGCTCAGGCTAAAGTTTCCTAAAAAATATACCGGCCTGCCACTGGATGTTCAGTTGTATCAAATCAGTAAGGATTTCTACAACGAAAACGGAGAAATTGCGACCAACTCCAATCCGGATATTCAGAATAGATTTTCTAATCGTGTAGTTGCAGGACAAGCCTCTGTGGGTGGTTTGATTACCCAGGTCAACCAACTGGAGCACAACCGCCGCGGTGTCAATATCAATACGGGTTTGGATTTCGGATTTGCCCGTTTCAATATTGGATATGGGTTGGCTGCGGAGATTGATCCCCTGACCTCACAGATTTCGTACATACATCGGGTCAACGGGCTGGCACTATCGCGCATTTATAATCCGTTTCCAGCCAATGCCACCTCTGCCACGGTGATCGGTCCTTTACAACGGCAGTTTTCCTTCTTCCGGGGCGTATTCGAAGTGGCCCAAACTACTGACCTTGATCCACAAACGGCGATGCCAATCAATCGGAAATACTACAATGCCATTGACCTCCAGGCCAAATTTAAGACCAGTGTACTTGACCGACCACTCTATCTTTTCTACCTGGGTACTATCGGCTCCGCAAAGTCAAAAGCCGCATTATTACCGAGTCTCAATGAAGACAATTATTTGCGGGTACAGTACCACGAACTTGACATTTACTACGAGCTATTCAAGAAATTTATCCTCACCGGTTATCTGGGATTGGAAAAGGCTCAGGGAGGCAAGTTTACCGAGTGGGATAGCGAAACGCTCTTGCCCCGCGATCAGTTGGGCACCGGCATCGGACTGGGCTTTGACTGGATGGTGGCTGAGAATTCAGGCATTTATTTTCGCTACCGCTGGTTTTCTTTTGAAGACCGCAGCTTTGCCATCGACCAGTACCAGGGACGAGAGATTACCATTGAATTGAAAACCTTCTTTTAACTCCCAGCTATCATGAAAAAGAATTTTTACCAATATATTTTCGCAACTTCCTGTCTGCTATTACTCACGGCAGGACTCTTTGCTCAGGACGGCTCTGCACTGCCTACTGAGCAAGAACCAGAGGAAAAGAAATTGCGCTTCAATGGCCTGGGCAGGGCCTACATCCTGCAAACCGGCCTGGATGGCGACATTAGAGATTCCGATACTACATCAGTAAATAGCCTGACCGATGGTGAGTTCCTGCTCGACCTGGCGATTAACGCCACACCCAATGACAAAACAGAGGTACAGGGGATTTTGCGCTTACGCAATGAATTTGGCGGTTTCTTTGGTGCCGGTGTCTCCGTTGAAGTGCGGGAGCTTTGGGCCAGAGGCATCATCGCCAATGCCATCAAATACAGGGTAGGGGACATGGACCTCGCA
The DNA here is from genome assembly GCA_965229635.1 of Saprospiraceae bacterium. Lineage (GTDB taxonomy): Bacteria > Bacteroidota > Bacteroidia > Chitinophagales > Saprospiraceae > BQJU01. The sequence goes on along the minus strand of OZ245894.1, from coordinate 4,688,711 downwards.
ATGACGCCCTACACCTTGTTTAACCCCGATGAGGAAGGAATGGTCAATGAACCGGAAATCTTCCGCCCTCAGAAAGAGGTCATCTATTACGAGCAATTTTACCAGGATGGCAATACCCGCCGTTTACAGGGAGCCAAATTCGATTTTGGTCTGGATTTTACCAAGGTATTGCGAGATATGGACGTTTCCGGCTTTATCAGCCGCATCCGTGGAACCGACTTTTTTACGGTGCCGACCCGCTTTTTAGGAGGAGGCCATATCGGCTTCAACACTCAGGGAATCGACTCGTTGGGCGCCAAGGCCCATCTGGGCTTAAATCTGGCCCACACCTGGGACGACCTCCAATCCGGAGAAGCTACTTCGGGTATTCGCAATAGCGTTTACTCAGCGGACTTTGACATTACCGTATACGAGAAAGAAAAAATTGCCATTCACGTATTGGGTGAAGCAGGCATTTCCAACCTGGAATCTAAAGAGGGGGAGGAGTCCATCTTTAAGGAAGATGATACCTTCCTGGAAGCGGGCGCCAAAGTTCATTTTAAGGAAAAGAATTTCAGTGTATCCGCTGCCTTTGTGGATGTTGGACCTGACTTCTTCAGCATTGCCGCTCAGAGCAAACGGGTAGATTTTGATCGCAATAAGACCTATTACAACCGCATTGGCAAGGATAATTTCATCCGAATGCCTACCATTTTTGATCTGGGTCGTGACCGGGCACTGTATACGTATCAACTGTCGGATCGCCTCATGAGTTATGACCCTCGATTAAGCAATACCATGCCTTACGGCAAAGCAACGCCCAACCGAAGGGGTATTCGTTTTGGTTTGCAACGCGGTAGTGAAGATGATATGCTGGAAGTGGGTGTCAATGCTTCTTTCCTCGAGGAAATTCGTGGACAGGGTACCTTTGAGCTAAAGCAATTTGCGCTCCTCAGAGGTATGGCCAACTGGCGCATTCACCAAATGGCGAAATGGAAGAAAAACCTGACGCTGACCCTCGGTTATCAATATGAACAAACCACTCGGGATGGCATTGAAATCGATCAGGTGGATCTTACGTCCAATATTTTGGAAGTAGGCTTATCAGCTGAATTGTTCACCGATTTTGAATTGTTGTTGGGTGTCAAAAACCTGTCCTCCAACGGTAGCGATTATGTACCCCTGATCGAGGAGTTTAATGACGTAAAAGATTTCCCGGGCCGCTTCATTGCCGATGATGTTGAAACACTGCTGGCCGGTGGATTCAGGTACAATTTCAAAGAAGGTATTTATCTTACATTGCAATATCAACAATTCAATTTTAGTCGCGCCACCGACCCGGCAAATGACTACCAATTGAATCAGGTGTTTGTATTGTATAGTATGGACTTTTAATCTTGATGATCATGAAATATAACAATAATATATTTGCGCTATTTGTCGTATTCCTGTTGGTTTTAGGAACCGGATGCGACCACGATACGGAACAATTTGACGGTCCCTTTCTGGTGGATCGCTTCGGCGATTTTAGCGTGCTGGAAGATTTGGCCATCAGCCGTACCACAGTAGATTTTTCCGCCGGAGAAACAGTCACGTTTACCGCCCGATTCAACAAAAGCGTGGAGTGGATTGTGCAAATCACCGGGATGCAAAGTGGAGCCGTAAAACGCATCGAAGGCTTTGACAATGAGCTGGTTGTCGACAATGCCACATGGGAGGGTGGCACCACCGATTTGCCATTATTCACCAATGAATTATGCATGGTGGAGCTCATTGTTCCCGAAGAGGAAAACTTCACGCAAAGTGGTGAGGTAGAAGTGGTTGGCACCAAAACTTATGAAGGCAATCTCTTCACTAGCTTCGAGACAGATCCCGGTGACAATATCTTTTTTGGCAATTTTGAATTTGAATTAACCGGCAATTCGGGACGCCGCAATGACATGCCGGCCGGACAGGGAGAGTTCTATTATTTATTTGAAGGTACCGATAATGTAGTACCGAACTTTTTTGTTGGCTTAGCTGATATTAAATCAAGCATTTCAGGCAGCACTTATGCCGAACTGCCCACTTCCGTTCCTGAAGATTTGTATTTCAATGTCTTTATGTACGCCGACGGTGGACCTCATGGTATTGCAGTAATTCAATTCATTTACGATTCTAATGATTCCGGTGAATTTGAAGAGGGAACAGATCAGGCCTTCCCGCTGGGAGATGTCAATCTCAATTGGACCGGCTGGCGGCACATCAGCAAGACCATGAGTGAAGTTGGCATGACCGAAGAGCAAGTTCAAAAGATCGTGGCCATTCGGGTATTATTGATTTCTGATATGAATAGCCAGCCCAATCCACCCTTACAAGTGGATTTCGGAATTGATTTCCTGACTTTCACGGCTAACCAGCCGCTGGAACTTTAATGACTGAACTATGGAAGACCTGTTAAAATATAGAATACTTCCCCTGATGGGAATGCTTTTCCTGGGAGCCTGTGTACAATTCAAGACAGCATCCCTCTACGATGGGGTAGAACCAGCACCTAAGCCGGAAAAACCGGAGAAGATTGCCGCCGTGGTTGAACCCATCATTTTTGAGGAGGATGATACAGACGTATGGGGACTGGAAAAGAACGCCTGTCAGGACAATACGTTGAGTAAAACGGTTGCCTACAAGGGTGAAAAAGCCATCCATCTCAAATGGGACCGCAACGCTCCGGAATGTGACTGGAGCGGCATTGGTATTGGCTGGGATGGCTATGCTGGCAAGGATTTGTCGCCGCTGGTCAATTATGCGGCCATCCAGCTTTGGGTACGCAGCGCCAAAGGAAAGATGTTTGGTCTGCCCATTGTATTGACTCTTGAGGACTACAGTGGAGGTATGGGATTTGCCTATACGGGCAACAAATACTTTGAGCGCTATTCTATTGATGAAGAATGGCAAAAAGTGGTCGTACCACTCAATGCCTTTGACATCGAGACCGAAAACCTCGACCTGACCAATATCAAGCAATTGCAGCTTGAATTGCAGCAGAGCGGCGAGGTTTATCTTGACGATATTAAGCTAGTGTTTTACGAGGAACCCGAACAACGGCCCTGGCTGTACGAACTCGAACGCCCCAATCCAGTTGCTCTGCCTAAAGTGCTTTTTGACGATGCTTTTATCAATGACAATGGTTGGGGAATGCTCAAAGATGAGTGTCGGGAAATTGAGTTGACCAGGCTGGAAAAGTCCGAAGGCAGCGCTTCCATTCATGTAAAATGGAATTATAGCCCTGAGGACTGTCGAAGTGTCGGAATTGGGGTGAGTTGGAATAAGTGGTTTCCAGTAGATATGACGCCAATAATTGCCAATTCGGCTATCCAGTTTGACTTAAAAAATGTAGGGCCACCATCCGCTCAATTACCCATCAAGGTGGGCTTTGAAGATTACGAACGGGTGATGACCCTGATTGAAGTGCAAAAAGACTTCACCGCTGGCGGTCAATATGACAAAGAATGGAGCCGCATCTTGATTCCATTGTCCAAACTGGAGGGGCCAGCCAATCTGACTAACGTCAAACAGCTGATTTTCCAGTTTGAAGGTCAGGGTGAAGTGTATATCGACAATATCCAGCTAGTGGATTGATGCAGAAATAATCGGCATTTAATGTTTAGCATTTTCAGTGCTTCTAGCCTGAAAAAAGCATCAACTTTTTCTAGTTAGTTCATAACCTGTGGAGGTTCAAGCAGCTTGAAGAACTGATCCAGTTTGGGCGTGATGATGATCTCCGTGCGCCGGTTGATGCTTCGACCGGCCTCGGTAGTATTGTCCTCCTTCGGCAGATACTCAGATCGTCCCGCTGCCGTAAGGCGTTCGGGAGATACGTAGAAATCTTCCTGCAGGGTGCGCACCACTGAGGTCGCCCGTTTCACACTCAGATCCCAATTGTCCTTTACACAGCTATTGGCAATGGGCACATTGTCGGTGTGTCCTTCCACCAGGATATTCAAATCATTGTGATCATTAATGACCGAAGCCAGCTTCTCAAGAACGCGTTCGGCTTCTTCATTGATCCGTGAACTTCCGGACTGAAACAGCAGCTTATCTGAAATGGAGACATATACCACACCACCTTTCACCTCCACCTGTACATCTTCGTCATTCACATCGCTCAGGGAGCGTTTGAGGTTCATGACCAATGCCAGATTGAGCGAGTCTTTCGATTGAATTTTGGTGGTCAGATCCTGAATAAAAGAGTACTGCTGGCCAATGCTTTCCAGCGACTTTTGAATACTTTCAGCACCGGCTTTATTGACCACTGAAAGGTCGGACATACGGTCCAGCAGGCTACTGGAGGTATTTTGCAGGTAGTCCACCTGACCTTCCAGTTGTTCTACTTCCTTTTCCTTTGCGGCCAACTGCGACTCCAGGGCCGCAATTTTCTTTTTGTTACAAGATGACGACAGTGTTAATAAAACTACTGCCATCACCAGGAAGGGTAGTTTACGCATGAGCATGTTTACTTTGTTGGATAATGAAAACTCCTAATATAGGTAAAATATTATTTGCGAAGGAGTGAAATTGACTGGCTGGATAAATGGACTTTTTCTGATTTTCCTCCTATATTTACATACCAAACGTTTAGTATGTATGCCAATTCGAAAGACAACACCAGAAGAAATCATCAATAAAAGCATCCAGGTTTTCCGTAGGAGAGGGTATTATCGGACCAATATGAATGATTTATCCGGAGCGTTAGGATTGACCAAGGGAGCTTTTTATCATCACTTTTCCGGCAAGGAAGAGCTTATGCAGAAGGCCCTAAAGAGTAGCACCCTTTGGTTTGAAGAAAAGGTGTTTGCTATTGCCTATGCCGAGGATTTTACCGATACAGAGAAACTCGAATTGATGAGTGCCGTTGCCTATCGAGCTTTCACTCATGAAGCAGGTGGTTGTTTTTTTGCCAATACTATTTTGGAAACCGCCCATGTGGAAGAAACTTTTCTTCCTCAAATCAAGGCTTTTTTTGCTGCGTGGGAAAAGGCATTGATGGAAATATTCAAGGCACACTATGAGGTTCGGGAATTAGAAATGGTTGTGCAGCAGGTTATCGCGGATATTGAAGGATCGGTTATCCTGATGCAGTTGTATCAAAAACCGGAGCTGCTGCAAAACGCACTGATCAGAACGATTCAGAAAATTAAAAAATAGAGATTCACCATGATTGAGAGGCAACCATTTGCGGTAACCTGTTCGGACGGCGTTGTGCTGAAAGGAATCCTGCTGATTCCTGAAAGTCCTAAGGCCATGGTACAATTTAACGGTGGTACAGCAGCCAAAAAAGAATTTTATCTGCCATTCCTGGAATATTTGGCTGAGCATAATTATTTGTGTTGTCTGTGGGATTACCGAGGTAGTGGCGAATCCGCTCCGGCAAGTTTGAAGGGATGTGACTATACCTTCCATGACTATGGTATGCAGGATATGTACGCCGTAAAAAGCTATTTACTGGAAACTTATCCTCAACTTCCCCTATTTTTCTTCGGACATAGCGCAGGAGGCCAACAGATGGGATTGATGAAGGATATGGAAGGAATACAAGGGATGGTCGGCTATGCCGTTTCCACCGGATACCTCCCTCATATGCCGATTGGATACCGGATACTATCGGCCTATTTTTTCCTTATTTTCAGTCCGATTAGCATTTTACTTACCGGTTTTGTCAATGCCAAACGTTTTGGCATCATGGAAGACCTGCCTAAAAAAGTGGTGCAGGAATGGCGGGCCTGGTGTTTGCGTAAGCACTATCTCTTTGATGGCAAATTTTATGGAAATACTATTCCGAAAGGACACTACCAAAGTTTACTTTTCCCATTCATATCTATTGGGCCACGGACGATCCTATTTCCAATGAGCGCTCAGTGCCTACCTTTTGGTCAAACGTCAGCAGCGCTAAGGGCATTGAGCTTACAAGCTTGGAACCATCAACTCTTGGCGAGAAAGAGATCGGCCATTTCGGCTTTTTTAAGAAACGACTTAAGGAAAAACTATGGAAAAAGGGACTCGGTAAATTGGAGGAATTCTACCAAAATAGTAGGCCCGAATTTCAGTGAATTATTATTTTAGTGAAAAAATGAAAGCGTTAACTCTCTTGTGTTTCTTCATTTTAGCGTTGTTGTCATCCTGCAAAACTTCGCAGGTTGGGCCATCCAAACTTAGTCTTTTCCGTACCGATATATTGCCGAAGGTCAAACGCCATCGATATTCCCCGGTTGTACACTCCACTGGAACGGTCCTGTCAGTCCGGATCAAAAACTCTACTTTTATCTGGATTACGACCCTGTAGCCAATTTAAAACACTATGAAGAAAAAGGATTGCAAAAGAAGATCAGGTGGCTGGTGAAGGTACCCGATATTGGCCACTATACCTTTCAGGAAAAGGATTTTCCCCGAAAATTTCCGAATGATGTTCATCTGGCCATGAGCGCTATCCGGATCACAAAACAGGAAGTTCCCATTGGCGAAAGCCAAATGAATCTAGTGGTTCACTCAGAAGTGCAGGGCTTTTTTGTCTACAAACAGGACCAGGATTTGTATTGAAAAGCTCTATATTACGCGCCCAGAGTATGTTTAAAATCCATCGTTCATGGAGCTAACCTACTTCCATCTTTTTGCACATATCAGTATTTCCGCCATTGGAGGCATCTTGCTACTGGCCATCTGGTACAACATCCGGATGCGCTTTCGCGCAATATTGGAAGAAGGCACCAAAGAAAAACGCGTAGATAAAGGGCTTTTGTTTCTCAGCATGGCCATGTTTGTCTGGGTCCTGGCGGGCATCTGGGGTATACTGAGCTATCAATACAACTGGCCGACGAGCACGGCTGATCTGGGAGAACGGTTGTTTTCCATTGTGAATAACCTGTTTTTGCTATTGTCACTTTTCTACTTCTCCTATGCGCCACCATTCATTTACAATAACGAAAAGAACGTCCGGGTCATCATCGGCATAATCATTGGCGTAAGCCTGGTCACCCTTGTTTTAAACCTCAATCCTAACCTCAATTCAGACCAGGCGATGATCACCAATTTGCCTGACCTACTATTGTCAGGCTTCCTCTCTGGCTTGCTGACGGTGTCCTTTTACCAGACCTTTTTGCACCGCCAGTTGCGCATTGTGGCATTGATATCGGTAGTGGTCATTGTAATGATGTTTGTCTCTCAATTGCCGGAGGTCTTTCCCAATATCTGGTCGGACTTCACTAATAACCTGATCAAGATTGTCAGCAAAACCTCCTTGATTGCTATTTGCCTGGTGCTGGCCACCACCTGGGTGATCCGCCTGGCCAGTATGCCCAAAATGAATGAGATGACGATTCATTTTCAGGACTGGTCGCTGATCAAGCTAAGCATTCCCTCCAAAGGCCTGCACAATCAACTCATCGATTTTGGTTCTAAAACCACCCAGTACCGCAACCTGCTGAAATTTGCCATTCGCCGCAAATATGGGCAGGGAGACGAACAAAGTATTTTGGTGGGCAATGGGGGAGAACTCAGCAATCAGACTTACCTCACCCGAATCATCAATAACATCAACGAAATTGCCCGGCTGGACGAGGCGCAGCAACTGGAAAGACGGGACCTTTTTACCTTCATCGGATTGGGACTATACCGCTTGCGCATGATTCCCGAAAACATTGAAATTGACGAAGGTTTGCTGACAGAGTTCACACAAAGCGCTGAAAATCAAGAGTATTATCGCATTTGTAATTAATTGTAACCCACTTACAAATATTTACAATCAGCTATTTTTTGTGATGATTTAAAACAACGATTGGTCTTCATTTGACCGAAGTCGACCTTGTTGATTATAAAAATCAATGAGCTTATGACCAATCCTTCAACATCTACTCTGTTCGGCCATCCGAAAGGCCTTTTTTACCTGTTTTTTGCAGAACTCTGGGAGCGTTTTTCCTTTTATGGAATGCGCGCCCTGCTGACCCTGTATATGACCCAAAAGCTGTTGTACACCGATGAAATGTCTTTTGGTATCTATGCCGCATACATGTCGCTGGTGTATATGACCCCGCTCATCGGCGGCTTTGTGGCTGATCGAATTTTGGGCTACCGGAAGGCCATCATCACCGGCGGCATTTTTATGGCCCTTGGACACTTCTTTTTGTCGATTGAAACACCTTTTTTCTTCTTTATGTCGCTGGCCTTGATCATCGTGGGCAACGGCTTTTTTAAACCCAATATTTCTACCTTCGTTGGTCTGCTTTATCCCAAGGATGACGTGCGCCGTGATGCCGGATTTACTATCTTTTATCTGGGTATTAATCTGGGTGGGGCGATTGCGCCCCTTTTATGCGCATGGCTGGCGGCCGTTTACGGTTGGCATTACGGCTTTATGGCGGCAGGCGTGGGTATGGTCACCGGGCTGATCTTTTTTTACCGTGGACTTTCGTCCAATGTGTTTGGTGAAGAGGGTAGGGTACCCAATCCGATATCATTCAAGGAAAAAAAGCTGGGGCTCGACCAGGGAAAGCAAGTGGTTTTATTTTCTGCATTGGCGGTGCCGGTTTTTGCCTTATTGGTTCGTTTTTATGAATACGAGCACTACCTGGTGTGCTTGGTTTCGGTCATCATTTTTGGAGTCCTGTTCTACATTTCCACCACCGTTTCCGCCGATGAGCGCAAGCAATTGCTGGTGATCGTCTATTTCACCGCTCTCAGCACTTTATTCTGGGCCATTTTTGAACAGGCCGGTAGCTCGCTCACCCTTTTTGCGGACCGCAATGTCAACCTGGTGTGGATGAATGCCGCACAAACCAATAGCATCAATTCTACATTTATCATTTTGCTGGCCATTCCCTTTTCAATGCTGTGGCCGGCATTGACGAAAGTCAACAAGAACCCCAATTCTGCGATCAAATTTGGACTGGGATTGGTATTGCTGGGTATCGGTTTTTTGGTCTTTGCCTACGCCGGAAATGCCGTTGATGAAATGGCCCGCACCCCGATGTCTTATCTCATTTTAGGGTACTTTATTTATACCGCCGGAGAATTGTGTCTTTCGCCCATTGGCCTTTCCAAGATGACGGAGCTTTCGCCCAAAAAATACCTGGCCTTTGTAATGGGAGTATGGTTTTGCAGCAACTTTTACGGTCATTATTTTGCCGGTAAAATCGCAACATTAACAGCAACAAATGAATCTGGAGAAACGTGGCTACAGGCCGGGTGGTTAAGGAATTTAATTGAAGTAGTAACCGGATTACAGTACGAAGCCATTCAGGGATTGGGCAATGGCTTTCAACAGTTGTACGCCTACGTGAGCGTCTACGCCTTGTTTGGTTACGTTGCTTTGGCGGTCGGCATATTGGCCATCCTGATCTCCCCCTTAATTCGCAAGCTGATGGGAGACGTGCATTAAAATCGAAAAGCCAGGAAGCGGGAAGAGCTTCCTGGCGCTAACTTCTTAATAATTTCCAAGGGGAACATTAAAAGAATACAACATAAACACACATTTGGAGACTTATCAGCCTCCTGGATCACTACAATCCACTGAAAAAGTCCGCTTTTTTGTCCGTATTGCAAAAACCAAGGTGATGAAATAGGTCAAATCTTTGATGAACACTGGTAAAAGGGAACTTTCTCACTGCTTTCTTGGTATCTTGGTGTAACAAACAAAAAGAAAATCACCATGACATTGGAAGCTTTAGGTTATACCCCCGAACTTGAAAAATATCGCCAAGAGGAACAACTACAGTCCTTTGAAGTGGGCCGTGTCATTGCGGAGCATCGTGAACGGTACATTGTCAGAACAGGTGCAGAAGAGTACGAAGCTGAATTGATCGGCAATCTGCGCTTCACCGCCGAAAGTCGTCGGGATTTTCCAGCAGTAGGAGATTGGGTGGCCCTTTCTGCTTATGACGAAAATAAGGCGCTGATCCATGCATTGTTTCCACGTCATTCCATTCTTGAGCGGCAGGCCGCCGGTAAATCCGGAGCGTTACAGATCATTGCTACCAATATTGATTACGCCTTGCTGGTCCAGGCCGTCGATCGCGATTTCAACATCAATCGACTGGAGCGTTACCTCACCATTGCCCACTCCGCAAAAGTCACCCCCATCATTGTACTCAGTAAAACCGACTTGATTGACCAGGAAGCATTACAAAAGCTAGTGAGGCATATTTCCGAAAGGATACCCTCCACTCCCGTCATCACTGTTAATAATCAGGAGGAAGATGGTTATGAAAAACTAGCGGCCATGCTGGAGGTCGGGAAAACCTATTGCCTTCTTGGCTCATCCGGCGTTGGTAAATCCACATTAACCAATCGTCTTTCCGGTGAGGATCTGATGAAAACAGGAGCCATTAGCGAAAGCGTAAAAAAGGGTAAACACGTCACCAGTCACCGCGAACTTATTGCACTGAAAAATGGTAGTTTGCTCATCGACAATCCGGGAATGCGCGAAGTAGGTGTCGGTGATGCCGGCACCGGATTGGAAACCACCTTTGACCGTATCACCGAACTCACTCAGGAATGCAAATACAAGGACTGTAGCCATACCTCGGAAGATGGCTGCGCCGTACTGGAAGCACTCGACAATGAAGAAATTGAGGAGGCAGCCTACGAGAATTACCAAAAAATGCAGAGAGAAAAAGAGCACTTTGAATCGACGGTGCAAGAACGCCGTAGAAAGGACAAATCTCTGGGTAAACTGATCAAGGCCCACAAAAAGATTAAAGGCAGATAGTGAAAAAACACTGAAGGTGCAATTAAAAAACCTGGAGATCTCTTCATATCAAAATCCCCAGGTTAGCATAGCCTATCGTTTAATCAAACTGGCTACAAATAGCAACACTACGGCTCCTGCAACAGCTGTAATAATAGAGCCGACCATTCCACCACCGGCAGAAATGCCTAATTGGCCAAACAACCAGCCGCCGACAATACCACCGACAATACCAAGTACGATGTTCCAGAGCAGTCCGAAACCTCCACCTTTCATGATTTGTCCGGCCAGCCATCCGGCCACGGCGCCAATTGCTAAAAAGATTAAAATTTCCATGGTTTTAGATTTTGGTTCCCTTTTGTGACTAGAAACGGCAGAAGAAGTCACTATCTCCGCAAACTTTGGTAACTTACGGCACAACTTAAAACCTGATTTACATGAATCGTTATCTGCCGATTTTGACTCTGGAGGTCAAGCACAATTTCTTTGAAAACGGATACCTTAGAGGTGTAATCATTCAACCGAATTCCTTGACCAGTCGTTGGTTACAAGACCACGGCATATTATTGAAAATGCAAGGTGATCAAACCATACTCTATGCTCCCGAATCCAAAAATATTTCCAAGTTGGTTAGGAACAATCTCCTTGGCCTTTCTTTCGAATGTCGAGTCGATGACCCCTACTTTTACGGGTATACCAATGCAGTGCCGAACTTTGACTTTACGGAAAGCACATTGAAATTTACATATGACCCAGACGGGGAAAACCAGCATTCCGATAAAGAAGAATTGATCACAGAAATTGAACCGGGCAAAAGCACGTTCGTTCGGTTTTTGATGGAAATTCCTGGTTATGTACTAAGTATGGAGCAGCCTAAAACACTCTTTGCGCAATTTACTGCGCGAGCATTTCCTTGGCGTTACTACCTGGTATCTGGCAGTGGTGTAGACTTGCAGAACATTAGCCTGGGCGGTAGAGATGGGCAGCTGTTTAGCGGCCCTAAAGAAACAACTATACCTAATGGCCAAAAGGCACTATTATTTGATTCCGGGAGCCATTTGATTCCCCTTAGCGAAATACCTAAAATAGACTTACAACTATTACAAGGGAATCCCAGTCGAGTACTCGCTTCTAGCATGCCTACGGCTAATGCGCAAAGCATCAGTGTAGAAAAAGACAATGAAGGACAACTACAGAGTTTTGCAGCTATTTATGTTTATCTGTAGCAGTAACCTAAACAAACAAGCAATGACATTAGAGAAATGGACCTACTTTTTCCTGTTTACTATTTTTGGCAGCTGTACCAGCTCCATTGATCAATCATCCGCTGAAGCTCTAAATCCCATGAAGCTGTGGTACACCCAACCCGCAGAGGAATGGGTAGAAGCCCTACCTATCGGCAATGGACGCCTGGGGGCCATGGTATACGGGGGCACAGCAGAGGAGCAAATTCAACTCAACGAAGAAACCGTGTGGTCGGGCGAGCCAGGTAATAATCTGGCCACCGAAGTTCGGGAATACTTACCGGAGATTCGGGAATTAATTTTTGCCGGAAAACATGAAGAAGCACAGGAGTTGGCTAACAAATATCTTCCTTGGAACCTTGCGGAAAACAATAACTACGGCATGCAATATCAGCCCGTGGGTCACCTCAAGCTCTCCTTTCCCGGGCACGATCAAGTCGATAATTATTATCGGGAACTAGACATTGCCAATGCAACAACGCAGGTCAGCTACGAGTTAAATGGCGTGCAATATCAACGCCAGACTTTCGCCTCTCTGAGTGATGATATCATTGTGATGCAAGTGACCGCTGATCAGCCAGGAAGCATTTCCTGCACCTTACAGTTGACCAGTCCTCATAAGCAACAAACGGTGGTGGTAAATGACAAGGAAATTCAGCTAAAAGGTACTTCCAGCGATTTTGAAAATAAGCAAGGTCGAGTGAAATTCACCTCCGTGGTGCGTCCAAAATTGAGTGGCGGACAAATGCAACGTACCGATAGCACTCTGGTGATCAGCAATGCCGATAAGTTGGTGTTGTATCTATCCATCGGCACCAATTTTAAGACTTATAATGACCTTTCCGGAAATGCTGATCAGATAGCCAAAAATCAGCTAGATGCGGCTTTCGCCAAAAAGTTTACCGACTTGAAAAAGGCGCATATTCAAAAATATCGAAGCTACTTCGATCGGGTACAACTGGATTTAGGAAGTACGGAAGCCATTAAAAATCCTACGGATATTCGCTTGAAGCAATTCGCTTCAGGCAATGATCCACAATTGGTGGCATTATATTTCCAATTTGGCCGATATTTGTTGATTTCCAGTTCACAACCTGGCACCCAACCGGCCAATTTACAGGGCATCTGGAACGACCGTATGTCGCCGCCCTGGGACAGCAAGTACACAGTCAATATCAATACCGAAATGAACTACTGGCCCGCCGAAGTTACCAACCTTTCGAGTCTGCACGAGCCATTGTTTGAATTGATTAGAGACATTGCACAGACCGGGCAGGAAAGTGCGACACAAATTTACGGAGCCCGAGGTTGGAACATCCATCACAATACCGATCTCTGGCGCATTTCTGGCGTAGTTGACGGTGCTTTTTACGGCCTGTGGCCCAGTGGTGGAGCCTGGCTAAGTCAGCATTTATGGCAACATTATCTCTTTACCGGAGATCAGGATTTCTTAAGAGAAGTTTATCCCATTTTGAAGGGCGCTGCGGTCTTTTACAAAGATGTTTTGCAGGAGGAGCCAGAGCATCAATGGTTGGTGATTAGTCCCTCCATGTCGCCCGAAAACGCCCACCATCCCAATACCTCCATTGCCGCCGGGACTACAATGGACAACCAGCTTGTTTTTGATGTGATGAACAATGTAATTAATGCATCGGCATTATTGAATATCGAGCCGGAATTTGCTGATAGCCTTAAGGCTTTAATGCCACATTTAGCACCCATGCAAATCGGTCGTTGGGGCCAATTACAAGAGTGGCTCCACGACTGGGATCGACCGGATGACAAGCATCGCCACGTTTCCCATTTGTATGGCCTGTTTCCCTCCAACCAAATCTCTCCCTACCGCACACCCGAGCTATTCGCCGCTGCCCGCACCTCCCTGCTGGCCCGCGGCGATGAATCCACCGGCTGGTCGATGGGATGGAAGGTCAACCTCTGGGCCCGCTTCCTCGATGGCGACCATGCCTTAAAGCTCATCACCGACCAGCTACAGCCCTCCAAACAAACCGACGGCGGTGAAAATGGCGGCACCTATCCCAATTTGTTTGATGCCCATCCACCCTTTCAAATTGACGGCAATTTTGGGTGCAGCTCCGGCATCGCTGAGATGCTGTTGCAAAGCCACGATGGAGCGCTGCATTTATTACCCGCCTTACCTGCCAGCTGGCAAGAGGGCAATGTACAAGGCCTCAAAGCACGCGGCGGTTATGAAGTGGATATAGCGTGGAAAAATGGAGTGATCAGCCAGGCAGTGATCACATCCTCATTGGGTGGCAAATGCCGCATTCGCTCGTATTCGCCATTAACCGGAAAAGGATTGGCGACAGCCAAAGGAGCAAATGAAAACCCATTCTTTCAGCAGCCGAATATAAAAACACCAGTGATTAAGGCGGAGGTGGAGATTCAGCCATTAAGAAAAGTGTATGAATATGATGTGAAGATTGGGGTGGGGGAGTCTTTAATGATAAAAGGGGGCTAAGCACAACCCTGTTCTATGGCCGGTCGGCCATAGAACAGGGTTTTTATTTCGACAGGATTTACAAGATGAATCTCAGGCAAGCCTGAGATTTAGCAGTAGAAAAAAATCATGTCATGTGAATCGTGCTATAACAAACATTTCTCGAAGAGAAATCCCGATTAGAAACAGCGTATAGTCGATTTCCAGTCGCCGCGGTAAACCGTTCCATCTCAAAGTCCTCGACTTGGAAAATCAGCCGAGGTATGGGCGGAGAAAAATATGTGTCGCTCCTATGGAGTTTGCTGTTGTTTTGGTCCCTTAGCCGATGGCCTGATGACCATCGGCTAAGGGATATCGCTGCGCTGCAGCTCAAAGCGGTTGGGCGGATTTTTTTTCTACCGCCATGGTAACGGCCAAATTTATTCGGTCTTATACCTGGAAAGAAAAAGAATACCGCCATCTGCCAAACGAATGGAAGATTAACAAAAGGAGTACTTCCAAATACAACCAAAAATAAATCCCGCACCTCCTCAAACTTTCTCCATTTTCAGCGGTACTAAAAGGATTAGGCCATTAAATTGAAAAGCATGAAAAAGGTGTTGTTTTTTGGTCTCACGCTGCTGTTTTTGGCAACCCTGGCACTCTTCCTCTACGAAGGAATGTCGTTTAGGCACTATTTGGCTCACCAAATAAAAGGAGAAATGAATATCCCCATCAACAACCAGGCGCCTGTCAAATCGGGCAGTAAAATTGAGATCGCCGCTCCTGTCGGAAAAGTATGGCAGGTTTTGACTGATATTAATCATTGGCCATCCTGGCAGGGCGATGTCACGGAAGCCAAGCTGAACGGGAATTTGCGGGAAGGCGCTGAATTCAAATGGAAGGCCGGAGGGCTGAGTTTTATTTCCCAAATCCACACCATGCATCCACAAACCAGTTTTGGCTGGACCGGCAAAACCATTGGCGCCAGTGCCATTCACAACTGGTTTTTCCGCGAAGAAGCCGGCAAAACTGTTGTCACCGTAGAAGAAAGCCTGCAAGGCGTCTTTCCACGACTGTTTCGCAAATATTTCCAATCCAATTTGGACCGGGGCGTTCAGAAAAATCTGTCGGAATTAAAGGCTGCCGCGGAGAAGGAATAGACAGGTCGAGGGGTAAGAAGCGCTCGCATCCTATCCGAAGCAGTGCCTCGACCCTTTTTCAAAGTCCTCGACTTGGAAAATCAGACGCGTAGAAATGTGTCGCTCCTACGGAGCTTGCCGTTGTTTTGGCACCTTAGCCGATGGCATGATGACCATCGGCTAAGCCCATCACAGGTATCTTTTTTGGCGGTTGTGCCAATGATCAATTTGCCCTTGAGCTCAATTATGAAGACGAGGACATTAGCTATCTTTTGGAGAAAGGTCTTCCGCACGAGCTCAGCCATTTGGCCTACGAGCCCTTCCGGGAAGGTGACCCGGATAAGAATACCGCCTTGCGGCAAACCATTGACGAAGGCTTTGCCTGCTACTTCACCTGGTTGTTTTTCAACAAAGAAATCCCCCAATATGAGGCAGTAGAAAACATGACCGAAGCCAACTGGCAGTGGTATCTGGAACACGAGAAAGAGCTATATACCTCACTAAAGCCTTACTTTTCGGATGAGAGTGGCAATAATCCCTTATTGCGTAACGACCAGTTTGAGTTATTCAAAGATGCCCCCAAAAGTCTCAACTATTGGCTGGGCTTTCGCATCATTGAAAAATACGTCGAAAAGCACAGTCCGGATAGCTGGCGGGACATTTATCAATTAGATGTGCAGGAAGTTTTGATTAAAAGCGGTTACGAGAAATATGTTGAGAATTTATTGTGAAAAATTCTCAACCTAACCAATTTAGTGTCAACTAATTACCAACAAGGAACTCATTTCTTCCCTCTTTGGTTATAAAAAATATCCAACAAGACTTGCATAATTAAAAAGGGATGACTTATATTTGCATCGCTTTACGAAAAACAGGAGGGTCAAAAGCGGCTCTCAAAGCACAATAAGCAGATGTAGCTCAGCTGGTAGAGCACGACCTTGCCAAGGTCGGGGTCGCGAGTTCGAATCTCGTCATCTGCTCAAAAAAGCCTTTGAATCATCGAAGGCTTTTTTCATTTTACCCCGAAGTTGTCTAAAGTTTTCTGCTGTCAGTGAGCATGAAGGCTTGTGGTTGTTGGCAAGGCTCTTTTTGAGTTTCGTACCCGGAAGGTACGGGACGAAAAAAAGCCGAAGTCAAAAGCCTCAATGCTTCGTGCGTAGGTAAGTGAGGAAACTTTAGAAAACTTCCCTTACAAAAGGGAACCATAATTGAAGAATTTTGGTATTTTTAGGGGATTAGAGTCTACTTCAGCCCGGGTGGTGGAATTGGTAGACACGCAGGACTTAGATCGAAGTTCTTTGAATGTTAATTCGTGAATGATGTCAAAGAAGTGGTTAATCAAAGATAGAATCGATGATAAAAAATTCCGTGAGGTCTGTATATCATCAAGTTCTATGGCTGAAGCCGCTTCTAAATTAGGCTTACATTTTAATTCCTTTAAAAAGCGTGCTTTGGAACTAGGTTGTTATCTGCCAAACCAAGCAGGAATCGGAATTAGAAAGTCTACACCAAAGATTCCCATTGAAAACATCATTTTTAAAAACCTTCATCCTCATTACCAAACTTACAAACTTAAGCAGCGGTTAATCGATGAGGGTTATAAAAAGAATGAATGTGAAAACTGTGGAATTTCTGAATGGCATGGTGAGCCTCTAAATATTGAATTACATCATGAAAATGGTAAAAGGACCGACCATTCCTTGAGCAATTTAAGAATGCTTTGTCCAAACTGCCATAGTCAAACGAATAATTACAGAGCAAAGAACAAATGAATTTGAGTGCCCCAGGAGAAATCCTGGGAGTAGAACCGCTCAAAGTCGGGGAAACCTTATCCTCTTGTAGGATTGGCAATCCCGAGCCAAGCTCCAAAAGTTTTGGAGAAGGTGTAGAGACTAGACGGGTGGCACCTAAACTGAAAAGCATTTCAGCATGGTGAAGGTATAGTCCAGACCACAAATTTCGGTTACTCTTTAGCCGAAAGCGGTGAAAACCGTAGATGGTACGAAAATCCTGTGGCCATTGCGGCCGTGCGGGTTCGATTCCCGCTCCGGGTACTAACGGGATTTTGGGCATTTTTGTCCAAAATCCCGTTGTCATTTTCAAGGGTTAATAAATTGGTTTTTTGGTAGTTATCCATAAAGATTGGATTAATATAATTAGTTCGATAACCTTCTGAGATTTTAATCAAACTATTGCCAAAAAGTAGTTTTAGCATGTATTGCTTCTTCGTTACACTCGCACTTTGATAAAGGTAATTCAGGTCTTGTAATTGCTTCAAACTCGCTTCCAGATCTTGTATGATCGACAAATAATCCGAGGTCAGTTCCGTTTTTTCAGTTTCGAGACCGGCGATGTCCCTGCGAAGGATCCCGTTCCACTTTCGAAAGGTTTCATCAGCCAGGTTGCCGCTGATATACTTCTCCTCCAGTCCGTGTAATTTGGTCCCATGTTGCTTTATCATGTGCTCCACTTCATCTAGTCTTTTTTTCCTGCTGCTCATTCTCTCTTCGATTTTGTTCATCACTTTTTGATAGATTCTTTGGCTGTATTCTTCTGAATAACTCAGGGTTGATAATATTTCCTCTAACTCCATGTGGGCTTGTTTTGCGCTATGATTAACTCCTTTACATTTATTACACTTATAATATCCATAGAGGCCTCCGGTACCTCTACTTTTTGCCCCTGTAAGTAATTGGTTACATTTGGAGCAAAGGACATAGCCACGTAGCGGTAAATCTTCATCTACCGAATACCTTCGACGGGTTTTAGTTTCCAATTGCTCCTTTGCCTCGTAATACAAATGTTCCGGCCACCATCCCTCACATTTGGATTGGACAATTTCCGCCTTATTATCAGAGTAGGCCGGAACCAGGACCAGGCCATAACATAGCGAGTTGAGCAATGTCCGTTTAAGCGCACCATGGCCGGTTTGACTATACCCGGCTTCCCTGGCCAGTTTTAAGGTGATTTTGTATCCAAGCTTTTGTTGAAAAAAGGCTTGATAGATAGTAGCCATGATATCGGCTTTCTCCAGGTCCCTCTCGATGATCGGTTTATTGGAACGATCTCTTTTATTGACAAAGCCATAAGGAGCTCGCCCCACGTAGCGGCCGGACTTCTTCGCCTGCCAAACGCCAAACTTCGACCGGTCGCTAATGATGCGTCTTTCGTACTCGGCATTGACCAGGAGATCTGCACGGAATTTGAAGAAATGCGGACTCATTGGATTGAGCCCGATGTGCTCCATGGCACTAAGGATCCGGATGCCGTGTTTGTCCTCCAGGTTTTGCAACATGGCCAGGCCCTGGGCTGTGTTCCGGATCAAACGGTCATATTTGGTAATGATGACATACTTTACACCACTTTTCCGGATTTCCGTTAGCAGCTTTTTCCATTCCGGACGGTTAAAGTCTTTAGCGGACTTTCCATCATCGATGTAGCTCTTCACAATCTGGAATCCGTATCTCTCTGCGTAGCGGGCGTTGGTGTCGCCCTGACCGGCCAGACTCCAGTTGCTCTGGTCCTTCTGGCTGATCCTCCGGTATTCGTAGGCTTTCTCCATCTGACTCTTTTAAGATTGAAGATACATAGATTTCTGCCATTAGGTCCAGTAAGGCGTCTATTTGATCCGCCTCACTATATCCTGACTTTAGATGCTCTACTTTCATTCTTCATTAATTAAGATTGGTGAAACCTACTGCTTTTGATTTGTTGTATTCGTTTATTTCGGAGTACTATCGGTTGCAAAACACTCCGCAGCTTGTTGCGTCATTAACGACTCCATACACCTCACTGGGATCGAATAGAATTCCTTGCTTTAACACATGCTGACGGTACTTTCTCAGCCCGTTTGGCATACAGTCGCGAATAGCAAAGAATTTCTCCCTTTCATCTTGAATTGCCTCCTCTAATTCAACTACCTCCTCGTATTCATCAGGAGCCAAGTGGATCATGCAATTGTATTCTTTCTTTGCTTTGTAAAAACACCCTTTGCATCCTCCTCGACGCATATATGGAGGGAAGTCAGGCTCAACGTTTAGCGCTTTCAATATTTGTCTACACATCGTCCTGGTGACTCCCTGATCAAACAGCGGATAGGAATAATTGACAAAGGGTAGAAGTCCGTGGTTACCAGTCCGCTGGTTGCCTTCCTCTGCATTCAATCCAATCATAATTTCCACTCCTTCGTCCTTAAACTGGCGAAGAAAATTATCGATAGGTTCGATCTTGAACATCCGGGTGCAAAAGCGTTGCCGAAACGATGGATAGTATTTTGATTCTCTGATATACTGAGGAAGTCCTTCCGGGTATTTCTCATTTCTAATTCTGATAATAGGTAGTTCCGGGTGTATTTTCTTTAACTCAACTTCGAATCGATCCAATTCACTATATAATTGAGCATGTTCAAAGCCAGTGTCAGAGAATATTGCCGCATCCGCCTTATCACCGTACAGCACACACATTGTTCTGCTCTCTACACCACCAGAAAAGGATATAAATCGTTTCATCTTATTCATTCTTTGCTTCATAAATCTGACCGATTAAAAGGCCACCAAGTACAAATACCTCGTAAATGAAAATGTAAATCCTGGCC
Organism: Saprospiraceae bacterium; assembly: GCA_965229635.1. GTDB lineage: Bacteria > Bacteroidota > Bacteroidia > Chitinophagales > Saprospiraceae > BQJU01. Next base: position 4,668,601 of record OZ245894.1, on the reverse strand, counting down.
ACTAACTCACTGACATAGATGTCCAGCAAGATTCCGACCGTCGTGATAAACAGGTAACCAGCAAGGATGATTTTGTTGATATCTTTCGGTTGTATGTTCATCCTTCCTTCCTTTCCCAGGGTACCCCAATCTGCCGCAGTTTGTTTTTCTTGTACCACTCCCGGTCCTTGTTGAGACCTTTAAGGTCGTGGCGCTTTTCGCGGTCCTTTTGGATGAAGTCTTCCACACGCTGCTCGAATTCCTCCCAGCTTTCATTGAGGTGGTCAAAGTCACGGAAGTACAGCTCGTAGACCACCACCGGTGGATCCACAATGTTCTTGCTTTCCTTTAAGCGTTTGCGGTGGTATTCGGCGCGTTTGAATACTTCCCGGTCGTAGGGATCCTGGGAATACTCGTAGATGTTCTCGTATTGTTTCGCGTAGCGGTCCAGCTCTTTAAGCTCCAGGTACCAGCTGATCCATGGCCAGAAGAGACTCACCAGGACACCGATGCCCAGACAGATGAACACCGCCGCGTGCATCCCCATTTTGGCCGTTATGATCACCACAGCCGTACCGATCGCCAGTGCTGCCAGTTGCCTCATTTGATGTTAAAGGTTTGGTTGATGATGATATTGGTCGGTCGGGACACCGGGCCGGACATTGGCGGATCGGGTGTCCTTCTGGTTCGTCCCGGACTTGGGACAATGCCGGTGATCAGCTGTCCGATGGACAGGAATATTTGTCCGATCAGGACAAGGCCGTAGTACAGGACAGTGCCCAGGACAAGCAGTATTGTCCGTATCACCACGGACAACACAATACCGATCGCCCAAAGGATGTCCTGCCAAAAGGACTTTTCCAGATATTCCCGCTCCTGGCGCTCGATACTGTCCAGTCCGGCGTACTTATCTTTAACAATTGCCCACTTCCCATCGGGCCGCTGTTCAAGGATCATGCCCTCAAACTGCGTAGCATTGCGTAGGTTTTGCGTAGGTGATTGCGCAGTTTTAGTTTTCATAACTTATTGATTTTCAATACCCGGCTACGCAATTGCGTAGCTTTGCGTAGGGGGAGTGCCATTTACTCCCCTACCGATCGGGAGAAGACCCCATAGTAATCGCTTATCGTTCGCTTGCTAAAGCCCCGGACACCTCTAAAATGGGCACTTGTGTCCTTAATGGACATCCCACCGGCCCAAAGCGGTTTTAGCTGTTTGGCTTTAAGTATGTCCAGTCCTTTGTCCGTAATTCTATCCTTATCCATATCCGTCAGTTCAGTAGTACGTTGTCCGTAATCGGTGTCCTTAGCGGCCCACGTCCATTCCGGTATATTGTCCTTGTCCTGGGCTACCATCAGTCGTCCGGTAGGTTTGTGCTGGACTAGCTGTACATCGTCCCTTGTCCAGTCCGCTGTCCGTTGTCCATTGTCCGGCCTCCGGGGAGGGGGCAGCTGGTGCAGCTCCGGACGGTAGCGAAACAGCAATATTTCTTTAAGCATCTTCCAGTCCATCATTGCGGGTTTTGGCAAACAGATCGGAGTAGGAATAAATGGTAAAGGCAATGGTCCCGCTAATTAAAATCGTTAAAGGGTAATTGCCGCCTTCCTCCCAGGGTTGGTAGTACACCACATTGATCAAAAACTCGATGATGGCAAACAGGACCAGGTACCAGCGTTTACCCTCGTAAATGGTCAGAAGTAAAGCGGTAAACTGGATCGAAAAGGCAAACAGAATTCCGTCGATCTGTATCCACGGCGGGCCTTCCATCCGACTGATCTCCATCACCACAAAAGCACTGTGGTGCATCTGCCAGATCAGGGCAATGACCAGGACTACCGTTACAAAATGATTGCGCTTTGACCTGCCTTTTGGCTCTGGCTTTGTTTCTACTTGGGGATCCTCTTTTTCTTCCTTTAAGGAAATTGGCTTATTTCCGTTGATTTTGACCGGTTTTTCCGGTTGTGGATCGATCTTGGTTTCCTTAAAGGAATTGGCACCGGGAATGCCCAGTAGTTGTTTAGCCGCTTCAATGGTTTCATCACTGCGTCTGGGGGCCGGTTTGGCATACTCCCGGATCACTTCACTGGCCAGCTTTTCCGGTAGTTCATCATCTATTCCATACCACTCACCACTCCGGTTCAGCTTCTTTCTCAGGGTATCCGGTTTTAGCAGTAATTCTTCGGCCAGTTCTTTAAGGGTAAAACTCATCATGGTTACCATAGCTCAGGGTTTTAAAAGGGAAGGCCATCGAAGGGCAATGACCTTCCGTGATAAAGGGGGGACGTTATACTATTCGTCGTTGAATTTCCTTAAAGGAAATCTGCTGTTTTAGCACGATTTGGGTCGGTTCATCCAGGTAAGCGGCAATGGCCGGATCAAACAGGGCAAAAAACTCGCTTTTCCTTAAAGAAATTCTGCCCGTTTTGCGTTCCAGTTTCTCAATCACTTCCTCCAGCAGGTAATACAGGTACTCCGGAAGCGTTTCAAAGGCCATCCTTTGCCGTGTGGCCAGGATCACCACCTCCAAAATCGGTGGATCTACCTTAAAGGAAAGTTTGCCACTCGGCAGCATCCTGGTGCCTATCTCAGCTCCCATCCGGTTTGTTCATCTTTGTATTCACAAATCATCACTTCATTCTCGTAGATGGCCGCCCAGTTGATCCTCCCGGCCCACTTTTTGGTCACCATTCGCTTAAAGCGATTCAGGGAGATATTCTTCTGATCCTGCCGGGCAGTACTGTGGAAGTAGTACGGTTTGCCGTTGGCCTCTTTGTGATCGATGAAATAAACGGCTAGTTTGTAGCGGCCACGGTCGGCGGCTTTTGGCTTTCTTGTTCTTGCAGTTTGCATAACTCATTGATTTGTTGATGGAATCTATCCAGTAAGGCCTTGTCCCATTTGCCCAGTCTTTGCGATATCCTCCGGTAAGTTTCCGAAGTGCTGATCTTGGCACCTGGTTTAAGGCTTTTGACATACTCGTTGATGGCCTTGGTCAATAGCTCCTTGCCCTTGATTTCGGCTTTGGCCCGAATGTGCTGCCGGTACCACTTTTTGGTGGCCACAAATCCACGGGGATTGCGGAAATTGAAGTAGGTACCCGGCAGTTTCAGCCATTTCTTTTGCCCTTTCTTGCCGCACCGATCGATCCAGCGTCTGACCAGGGTAATGCGCTCCAGTATCTCGCTGGCTCCGGCTCCGAACCGATCCGGTCGGGCATAGGCAAAATACTCCGCCAGTGCCGCTTTAGCCCGGTCTGCTTCCTGATCGTGGATGTAGCGATCGGCGTACAGTTGCAGGTTGGCCGCTGTCCAGATCACCGTCACGTGGCGGCGGATCTGATCGGCGATTTCCCTGGGCAAATGGCCCACTACTTCCTCGATATGCTCCGGAGCGTGCTCTGGGGGGGCCGCCGCAACCTGGGGGGGAGTCTCCGGCCCGCTTGTGGCAGTTGTGTAACCCGTGGAGGGTTCCCCGTTGGTACCTGGTCCGCTACCCTTTTGCGGGTTTTCAACACCTCCGGCGCGGTTTTCCTCAGCTTTCAACACCTTTTCCACAGGCTTTTGCGCGTCAATCTGCTGATTTTCAGCACCTTGTTGAAAATTCGCGCCGCTTAATTCTATTAATTTATTTGTACCCGGTATAGTACTGGATACTGTATGGCGCAAACTTTTCACCCCCCCTCCGGAAATCTTCGCGGGTGCTTGTTGTTGGGACGGCCGGTAGCCGACCGCAAAATAATGGATGACGTTCTCTGGTCTGCCGGTCTGCTCGATGTGTAGCACCTGGGGGTTGATCTGTAGCTCGTATTGAGCATTGCCCCCGTGGAATACCTCCTGAGTGATTACCCGGGCGTCTACGAGCCGTTTGCGCAGGTTGATGACCGTGCGTTCACTACAGCCCAGTTTCTGGGCCAGCTGTACGTTATTGGCTCTGAGTAGGGGCAGGTGTTTGCCCTGCTTAACGGCATCGCCGTATTGTTGCTCCCGGTCAATGGCCACGCTATACAGGTACAGCAGCTGTTCAGCCAGCTGTTTGTGAGTACTGCGTAGTTGGTAGCGCAAAGCCGGTTGACCGGTGTTGTGCTGGCGGATATACGCCTCCAGCAGGTCTTTAGATTTGCGCCATTTGATTTTATACGTCATAGGTCCCCTTTTGAGATAAGCCTGGGCGCTCCGAAGAGCGCCGCAAGCTGTTTTGCCATGTGGCAGTTGCGTCTTGTAGATGGTCCTTTTCCGGAAGTGAGTGAAAACAGACCCCGACCGAAATCGAGGCCTGAATTTCAAAAACATACTAATGGAAAAAACTATCGCTACTACTCGTGCTCCGGTGCCGGGATTCGAACCCGCGCCATCCTCCACTACAAAGATGACTGCCCGCCCTGGCTACACCGGAAGATAATGCCGCCTCTCCTCAGTGGCGGCACTACAAAATCGATTTCAAACAACAGAATCTCATCGATCCGGGCCTGAGCATCGCTCCCAGCTGGGGTGTCACTCACCGCCCGGATGGTATATATGAACAGCAGAATAAGCGTGGAAAAGTGGACCGGTGCCCCAAATTAGCCCAACACCGGTCCGAGCCTAAAACCCATATTATGAAACTTCGATTTCAGTTATTGCGCTTAACGGCTTTATCTCCCATTCACAGTCCAGCATCCAGTAGGTGCCTTGTTCAAAGCCAAAGTTGAATTCCGGCTTACCGTTCCGGAACTGCTTGTTATACTTGTCGCCCACGTCCTTGGTGTACTTCACTTTCTTGACCGTGTACACCTCTGCGTAGATCTCATTGATGGCAAGATGGAATTTGTCACCGGGCTTAAACTCGATACCGGTGTGAGCGACCAGGCCCAGCTGATCGTCATGTTTATTTTTGTACATAAACATGACCGGTTCCTTACGGCCAAGCCGGATCGACTCAATGATCGTTTTAGCTGTTTTTGTTGCGGTTTTCATAGCTTTAGACTTTTAGGCCACATGAGCCACCAGGCCCACTTCCAGCCCATGTGGTTTGGCGATTTGATTGTATTCCTGAATGGTCAGTACCGTGGTGCCGATACCGTGTTCCTGGATCAGGTCAATGGGGTCTACTTTAAGGACTTTGGCCACCCCGGCGATTTCGTCCAGCATCCAGTCTCCCTGGCCGTAGAATAGCCGGGTCAAACGATTGCGGGAGATCTTCATGCTGCGGTGCAGATTGGCCCACTGCATAGCGGTTAAGGTTTGCTTTAGGTACAAAGCAAAGTCCGTTAATTCCTTGTTTTTCATGTCAAGAAATTTTAATCAAAAAATGGATGAATATTAAAAAAAGTGATATATTGAGGCGGCAGGGCAGTCTTCATCAGCGCGCCTTGCATCAAGTTCAGCAAAGCACAACGCAAGACAAATTATGACTTTTATTCCCCCCACCTATCAGCTGGTCTTCAGACCGGCTTTTTTCTTTTCACGCAAAAGGCTGTATCTTTTTAAGCCAAAGTTGTTATCTTTGAAATCAAACTTTAACGCTTTTTTTTGTATTTTTAGTTAAGAAAAAAGCCTTAAATAGTGATCTTTACTGATCAATAATCAACGCTTTTACTTTTAAAGTTTGTGTTTTATTGATACAAACATAGCAATATTTTGCAACAAGTGCAATATTTTGTAACATTTTTGATACATTAAATTGCGCTGTCATTTTTTTTATTTACGTATATGTCTATTGCTCAAAGAGTTAAGATGTTATGTGACCTAGAAGGATCACAAACAAAATTTTCTTCAAAGACAGGAATACAGCGCCAGACAGTGAGCAGAATTATCTCCGAAGAATCTGGAATGAGAAGTGATACACTTCTTTCAATACATGAGGCTTACCCCTCGCTAAATATACATTGGCTGATTACAGGTACGGGAGAAATGTGGGTAGGAGATCCACCAGATGGCCATCAACCTACAAAAAAAGAGCAGGTCAATGAAGAAGGACTCACCAAAAGAGAGGAAGAGCTCGCTTTAAAACTCTTGTCTTCTCTGGAGCAGCGTATTAAGGTGATGGAGGCAGAGATTGCCAGGTTGGATCCGGAAACGGCTAGGAGGTTGGGGATAGATATGCAAGGGGAATAAGGCTTGACCATTAGGTTGCTACAAAAGCTCAACCAAACAAAATGAAACATCTATTCAAGTTAAAGAAAAAGGAATATGAAGAGGGAGCAAGACTGGCTTTGCTAAATGGAAAAAACCATTTAGCCGTAGCTAAAGCAGCCGCAAATTTACAACAGTTTGGAATAGCGACTTCACTATTAGTCATTGGATTGGAAGAACTTGCGAAGGCTTCGGTGCTAAAGATAAAGTCTATTGATAACAACATAAGGATTAATAATCTACAGGATTATTTTAGAAAGCACGACTTAAAACATGAAACTATTTACCAACTTTTCTTTGCTGCTAAAATTACAGTATCTGATAATGAGGATGAAACGGAAGGTTCAGGTGAAACCACAAAGGGATCATTTCAAAGTGTAGTTTTAGTGATCCTCCTAATAGTTATCATTCTTGGAACTGCCATTTATTTAATAGGAAAAGAAGAAGGAGAAAACATTTCAAATAACGAAAATACTTCTCCTTTAGAAGGAATTAGAAAATCAGGATTTTATCTGAATTTTGACTCTAACAACAGGGAATGGGAGTATCCGAATAATCATTTTACGAAAGCTGAGTATATTGAATTTGAAGAGTTAGTCAACTTAGTCTTTAATGATGTAGAGGAATCACTTTTTAAGGGTAAAATTAATAAGGACAATATCATTGCCTTTGCTGACGCTTTAAGGAATAAAGAAATAATTACAGAACACCTGAAGGACTTAAAAGAAGAGATTGAATAAGTGGTGAGGAATCGAACCTCTGGGGCAAACAACCTATTAATCAAAATTAATAGGGAGTTTTTTCTAGTTTGCTGACTCCCTTGCCGTCCACCTAACGGCCTACCGCTTACCCAACCCTTTCAAGATATTTAACTCCTTTGTTCATTTGAGTACTCGAAAAATGACGAATAATTTTTATGATTCGGTCCCTTTACTCTGGCCAGTTTTGTATTATCAATTCTGGACTGAATATAGCTATAGAGCTCTTCAAACCTATCAATTGGAAGATTATAAATAGTTCGAGTTGGACCTATTTTGAATTTCTTTTTCAGATGTGATGCAAAAGCAGCATAGCGAACATTTTCTTTTCCAACTTCATAGGCTTTATATTCATTAAACCTCTCAATTAGGCGTGAGATATAATTGGCTCTGACCTGATCATATCCAATGCAACCTTCTGGGTATTTTTCTATTACCTTTTTTGCAGAGTTTTTTATCGAAATAGTATTCTGACTTCCAATAATTGCGTTTCCAACCTTTCCATTAAAAGTCACGTAATCTTTTTGTTGAGTCTTTTTAGACTGTCCACTAATCAGCTGTATTTTCTTTTTAAAAACCTCTGTTTGTGAAATATCTCCTTTCGTAATTTTAGAATGGCATGTGGGGCATACCAACATTAAGTTACCGATATCATTATTACCTGGATCTTCATCAATATGATGAATTTGAAAGTGCCCTACATCGTTGCTCGAACAAAATGGACAAATTGAATCTACCTCGGCCTGTAAACACGCTTTCACTTTAGCCACCATAGGTATTGATTTCCGATTCTTTTTATTTGACATCTTTTAAGTTTTTACTACAGAGACATGCTATTGTTAGCTCAATTTAGTAGATACTTAACTAATTGTAAATTACTGTTTATATCCTTGCCAGCAAGACTATCCTCATAAATTATTCTTGCCTCATCCTTACTCAAATAATCCGAAAACCTCTCTAGTAGACTTGTTTTTCTATCGGGCGAAATTTTTATAAAATCATCACTTATTATATTCAAGCCGTAATCCGTTTCCCACATTAAAATTTCATCACTATTGCTCAAAAATGCTATCCTCCAAATATGATTAAGATTTGTCCTACTCAACCAAATAGTCTGGCAAGATTTTAATTTTTGAATTTTTGAAAACACACCTGAAAATCTAAACTTGGATTTTAAATGACCTGTTTTTTGTAGAATACCGTAACAAGTATCCAATAACCGCAAGTTAACTAAGTCTGTTTCTTCAACTTTCAGGAACTGAATTGAGTGTCCGTTTAAAAGTCTTATGGCAAGTTCATTATATGGATAACGAAACTCATTTACACAACTATTAATTTGTAACTTATGGCTTCTTCCATAGTAACCATCTAGTTCTGAATTCAATTTCAAAATGACCTCATTAATTGTCTTTTCACGTTTAACAAAAGTATGGGGTCCTAACGATGAAGTCTTAAAGGAATCTAATCTGGACTGAAGACTCTTCAATATTATTTCCTTTTCTTTTGGGTTAAAAAAAATCTCTTTCATGTTTTACCATTTAAACAATGAACTATGCCTGAGGCTTTATCAAGGATCATTGACCATTTAAGCATGTTCAACTTCATATATTTCAAAATGAGGGTACTCTTCCCTAAACACCTCTCTTGCATTTTGTTCATCACTAGCAGAAACAACAATATGCGAATCCGAGAGTTGCTGGTTCTCGTCAAAGAAACTTATTTGGAAATCCAAAAGCTCAAACCCCTTTAGAGCTTTTATGGCTTCAAAATGTTCCTTTCTGTTTTTCGGAAAACTCTGATTGGTATTTCCAAGACAATGAATGAGCTTACCATCTATATCTAGGATATAAGCTTTTACAATTACTCCCTCATGTTCTATCTCAATCTCATCTCCAGGCTGACCTAATAATTGCTTAGAGATTATATCTCTTGGAAATTGACCGTCTTCAATGTGGTACAGATAATCCATAGAATAGCTATTTTATGAGAAGTTTTCATTTTTCCTAAAAGTACCAAAGAATTTTAGAACATCAATACTCATATAAATTTTGTTCCCCTCCGGTCCCTTAAAACCTTTGTCACAAAATCTGCACTATTCATTCTACGGTACAATTACTATCACCGTTTCGTTTCATGAGCGTTAAAGTATAAAACAATTTTGTTATTTACAAACAATTTGTTTTATTTTGTTTCGAACAAGTCGACCTATGAGAAAACAAAAAAACGCGCTCACGGAAGAGGTGGAGGCCATCAAATCCGAATTGAGCAAAGAGCTACCTTTATGGGAAAGAGTAAATTTAGATCTCCGGTTATTGTCAAGGTACAGGAAATTAGTCGATCTGTTATTAGACGATTCGGTTGGTCAGGAGGATCCCCAAAGCCCAGGACCGGTTAATGGAGGTGTATGAGGAGGTATTGAAGTTGCCGCCCTAAAGCTGAATGACAATTCCAAATTTTTCAAGGGAAAGTACCGTTACATTTTTCCTTTTATCAGCAGCAGATTGCCTATACCTTCACCTCTTCAATTGGTCAAGTTTATTTCTGGTCTCTCCATTATCGTTGATCTCCAGAGCCATTTCAAAATACCTGATGGCTTTCTTTTTGTCGCCCATAGTTGTATAAAGATCGCCGATGCTATCATACACGTTAAAGCTTTCAGGGTAGTTTTTCACGTTTAATTGGAAAATCTGCTCTGCCTGAGTGAAGTTCCCGTTTGACATTTTGTAATAGCCCAATGAATTTACCAACCCTTCCGGCGGAAGCACCTGATATTGCAATCGGTTAGAAATATTATCATAATGGGATTGAAGGATATTTGCTGCATCGGCCTGATCTGTCCAGACCTCTTCGGGAAAGGGGTAATAGTCAAAAATAGATCGTAATCCTTCGTAGGTGGCCGGAAGAGGAATGGAGGCATGATCCTCTTTAGGGTAATACATCCAATTGGCCTGGATCCCATTTCCCGTTGATTTAAGCGTCTCTGCAAATTGCAGGATGGAACGCATATGCATCGTCGCATTTGAAGTATCTTGCTGCACAGCTGAAAAGGAGATCTCCGAAGGCAAGCTATTAGCTACAGCCAATTGTACGGTGGCATGCTCAAATTTATTTTCCTGCAAGGTGGTCAAATACCCTTTAAGGAGTTCCTGGCTATTGCCAAAAGACAAACTCGGATCGATCAAAAGGTAAGCATTAAATAGATTGGAATGATTCACAAGCGTGTTGGTTGCAAAAAGTCCCGCCAGTGAATGCCCCACAAGCAGGCGATAAGGAGCAACCTTGTAATGCTCCTCGATGTATGGCAATAATTCATCGGTGAGATATTGTGTGAAACGGGGCGTTCCTTCAGGAGAAAAATCCCGGTATCTGTTATTGTTCAATATCCCCACCACAATCATTGGCGGGATTAGGTTACCGCCTAATTCTTTTATCATACCTACGGTGGAATAAAAGTGCCATTCACCATCTAAAACGTAGAGCACCGGCAACTTTTTCTGGCCACCTTGAAGGTCTGGAATATGTACCATTATCCACTGCTCCTCTCCGAGTATCTCTGATTGCATACTCTCATACTTTCCAATTTTGATTTCATGGTCGCTTTGTCCGTATCCAATTGATAAGGCCAACAGACATAAAACAATGATCCAAAGTCGCATAATTAAAAGCTTTTGCACTTAAATATTAGGAAAGAAAACAGAAGAGAGCTGTACCATAAAACGCTATGAATTTAGCTAAAGTCTAATAGAGTGAGGCTTTAGCATTTTACATTCTTTTAGTAACCCTTCTGACAAAACACAGTAAAGTTGCTTTTTTCCTTCCAGCAAATTGCTCCCGTAGGTGATTTATCATTGGGGAAAGCTTCTTTCGCTCATTGCCATAAGCGAGAGGTTAAGGATTTCCCTGATCACATATTTGTTAGCTTATCTCTGTCTTGTCAGGAATTTCTTAGGTCGAGATATCTGATTGGCATGTTCTAAACAAGGGATAAGTGTTTGCCAGAAGGTGTTTACATCTTCTGGCTTTTATTTTTAGGGAGCTGTACCCCAGTTCCTTAGAGTTGATCGTAGTATGTATGAGTATGATAGGGGCATCACCCTGTTGGCCAGGACGGTACATAAAGCAGCAACCACCTTGCAATTCCCACCAAAAGTCCGTACATTCAACTAGTTCAAAATCCTTGTGGATTTCGAAGTATTAGAGTATTAGTACTAGCTGAAGTCTTGTTGAAGGGGACTTCAGCGTTTTATTTGCGTTTGATTCGATAACAACCAGGATTTTACTGGTAACAAGTAATGATAAGCGAGAGCTGATTTTGGTTCTCGCTTACCCTTTTCAGTACAACTTTAAGCCCATTCCTGATTTTGGACAAATTAATCTATTAGGTTTAGATCATACGTGTTCATATTACTTGTTCTTATTCCAAAAAAAATCTACCTTTAAAAGGTTGTGTACCTTGTTAATGTCCCGTTAGCTTAGTTCTAACCAAAACATTTGACCAGGAGCTTCCCTTGCTCCTGGTCATTAAGCTGACATAGATCACCTTTTTATTTAGATATTTCTTTCTTATTTTCGCGGCGTTGTTCGAAGTGTTTCTGTTGAAGAAGCACTCCCCAATTGCGCTGTACCAACTCTACCTGCAGTTCCCCATTACAAATGATTCAGATTCATGTAATCTGATTCAAGTCTGTTTTTACCATAATCATTCCAAGGATTTTAGCCAAGGGGCAGCCCCCCGCCCTTTGAGTTTGATCTTTACGAATGGTGGTTTTCTCCTCCTAAAAGCCGTGGTTTGTACAAGAAAAGAGGGAGTTCATCATCTTTGGTTTGGGTTTGAAATGATGAAATCCGATCTTTTCTTTTGAAAATGGCTATTGCATATCTGCGATGGGCATTGTAAAATGTGTGTTTATGTATCATTAATACTCCATTTCGGATCTTAATCCAGGTAGGCCAGAAGGGTTAGTATAATTCTGGCCATACCTTTTTAGAAGGAAAATTTATTGACCTAACCTTTTTTGAATCATTTAATTGCCTCGCCATATTAATACAATCAGTTATTGTAGAAGGCACCTTTGGGTGCCTTTTCTTTTTGGTCTTTTACTTAAATTCTTAGTTTCGGACAAACTACGGCTATTTCATTTACTATTGAAATCCAGGATGTTCCGAGTACGTTTATAGTCATACTATCTTTTTCAATGGATGGGCACTTAACAATTATCCGACAAAAAATGTTAGTTTTGTATGGATTAAGGAAATCGATTCTCCCTTAAAAAATAGGGCAGAACCCAAATAACTTCGCCATGATATAAGAGACATTTATTTGGGGCTCATGCTTGCCGTTTGCGCAAGCATATCGATGGCGCAAAGGCACCTCCTGGTGCCTTTTGCTTTTTTTGACTTTCTCTTAATTATGTTTTACGAATCAAACCTTCCACAAAGGTCATATTCCAGCTCATGGGCTGGCCGCAACTGGTACAGGTAGAAATGTAGGGATCCTTGCCCTTAAACGACGTATGACAGCTCGGACAGTCAAAATACAGTACCACTTCCTTTTTCTTGATTATGGGCGCTTCCATGATGGCCATTTTCGTGGCCTCACAGAGTAGATCGGTATAGTACCCAGCCGTCACCTCATCTCCGGAGGTAATAGCCTCATTGATGTGTGTTAAAAGCTCGCTTTTGAGTGTTGAATACATAGGCAAAAAAACCAAACAGACCATGTAGGCCTGTTTGGAAAAAAATTAAATACTATGAAAAAAACTACTGATCCGTCGCAATCTCATAAATGGCATCACCGGCCGTTACCAGACCGACAAAAGCCCGTTGCCAGCGTTCATCATCGATGATATCACCGAAGCGATCGCGCAGGCGCTGGATCTCACTTTCGTCCAGATCTCCCCATTCCTTGGGAATCTCACTGGCTCCTTCAAAGGCTTTAGGAATTTTGGTGACCGGGGAAATGAAGTTGACAAAATCGGTTTTCAGATCGATCTTACCGTCCCCTTCTTTGGATTTGCGTACCGCTCCAACGAAGTCCTGAACCAGGTCAAAGACATCTTCGGTCTGTTGGATGCCGTACTCTCCTGTCTTAGTTTGCATAGCTATGATTTTGAGTTTAAGAATTCAAGGTTTTTTCAAATAGATCCGCAATGCGGTTGATGGCCTCATTGTGGCCTTCAATCACATTGATCAGTCGGTTTTTATCCTGCTCCTTATCTTCAATAATCAGCTTATACAGCTCATCGATCTTGTCTTCCTGATAGCGGTTTTTCTTGTTAAACCACCAGATGCCCATCACCAACAGCAGTGTCGGGAAAGACTGGCTCAGGGCCACCTCCCAAAAGCCGGTTGGATCGGCCATCAGGAATAGCATATTGAGTAATACTGGAATCATGTCGTTTTCTCATTATCAGGGGGCTTTGGCAAATGATATATCAAACATCCATTTCTTTACCCAATCCATAGCCGATAAGACCGGCAGCCGGGGCAATCAAAAGGAATAATGCCAGGTAATACAATACTCCTTTACCAGACTTCAACCCGTAATAAAAGCCAACTAGTATGACTGTACCCGCAAGTGCAAGCTGTAGGTCTTGTTTACTCATTTCTGCTAAGTTTTGTATTTGGAGATTTCTTTTTGGGGAGCAACACCGAATAGGTCAGGTGAAAACCTGCCGAATGAATAAAAATCAGGGCGATCCAGACCACCGCCCAGGCGGCCGTATTGATCCAAAACTGGTCAGAGAAATTAAAAAAGAGACTGCCCAGCAATACCAGGGCCGTGCGCAGACAAGCCAGGTAAAAGCCCTTAAACAGGTGCCAGCCATCGGTCAGAGCCACAAAGATGGTGGTCGAGCCAATAAAGCGCGGTCCCTTCTGAGCATCCCCGTTTTTGTACTTATTGCGCCAGCTAATTTTAGGATCCCAAAACAAGGCCTTTTTACCTGTGAATATGCTGGAGCCAAAATGAAACTGCAAGGTGTCCATAACACCGTTACAGACTCCCGCCAGGGCAAAAAAGAGAATCGCTATGATTATTTTTATGATCATGGCTTATTGGATAAGATAATGTACTCCGTTCCCGAGCTGACCAGCTGATAGACCTCATAAGCATTATCCAGGGTCAGCGTGGGGTTTCCTTCAATCGTTCCGCTGTTATCTACCGCCACCGATCGCACATTGCCTCCGGAGGTGGCACTATCGGCAATCAGGGTAAAGACTTTTCCTTTATTCGTGGCCGGATCGGGTAAGGTATACGTACCGGCAAAGCCCAGCTCGACGTATTCGTAATCATTGGTCAGCGTTCCGGCATTGGGTGCATCGTAATTACCGGATCCCATCGGCTTTTTTCTCAGTCGACCGGTGCCGTCAAAATAGGGCTCTCCCAGGCCTCTGGTTGTGAATAGGTCGTAAGGTCGGCTCGATGCATACTGGCTAAAGATCAGCGTGCTATCCTCCTCGATGACAATGGAAAGCGGTGCATCTGCATCAATCTGGAAAATGGTTTGATTGGTCGCCGCATTCTGAAACTGCCAGGCTGATACACTTCCGCGCATCCGGTATTTGGCAAAACCATCAAAGAGGATCTCCGGAGAGGTAGCCCGCCGTAGGGTCAACTCCGGACCACTGCCTTCCTCGATGACTAAGCGTTTGGAGAAGTGGGCGCTATCGGGGTAAAAGGTGTAGTCATTAGCGGCCGGAGAAAGGATTACATTTCCCACATCTGTAGCTAACTGTAGATTGCCGTCAAATGCCGTTACAAACAAGGAATTTTCGGTTTGCATTTCGTAGCCATATTCATTGGCTCCCAAGAAAAGTTGACCATAACCTTCTTGCTGCTCAGACATTAAAAGCCCGACATAGGCACCATTACCATCCAGATCAGTAGCAGGTGTATCATAATCGGTTAAGATGCTGAGGTGATTGGTGGCATAATTAGGATCCACATACCTCAATCCGGCGGTATTGGTCACCTCCACCAATGAGGCTGGAGTGGATCCGCTTCCGGAGTAGATGCCATTGCCATCAGCTCCACTGCCACCGGAGCCCAAACTATCTGGATCCACCGGAATAACTCGGCCGCTGGGCGTAATGGCCAGGCTGTAAAGGATGGAATCGGGATTGACCGCTGAATAATCCGGGTAGTCCTGTAAATACAGATCATTCCAGAAACTGATATTTCCGGAGATAAAGTCAATTTCCATGTACAAAGAATCGGGTAAGCCTTCCCCGGTATCCCAATCTTTCATAATGACAAAAGCCGTATCGGCCTCCGTTACCGGGTTATCGAACGCACCCATACGGCTAGAGTATCTATAATTAGGATTGCCGTAATAAATACTCGTCTCGATGTAGTCATTAAACCGATCAACAGTGATGGCTCGATTAATAGAATTAGTAGCATCATTAGCATAGATTCTGAAATGATCAATACCCATAGCTAATAAAGACTCATAAAAAATCCCGTTTTCATCTAAGTGGCCTAAAAACAATTGATCGGTAGTGCTATTATTTCCCAGCAACAAACGATTTACACCATCAATACCCCAGGCATTTAGACTTATTTCACCAAATGGATCGGTAACACCCACATGAAATGTGTTGGCCTGAGCAGGAGAATAGGGCTCAAAAGTGTAAGTGTAATATTTCGAATTCCAGGCTCCGGTTATGTCATCTACTGTGAAATAAGTATTGTTGGCAGTGGCACTGACATCACCAAAACTAAGCAGTCCGGTCCCTTCAATGGCAAAGGATCTGTTACCGGTGGATAGCGTTCTGTCATCAGTAGTGGTTAAATCAGAATTACCAATGTGCAGATCAGGTCCACCGCCACCGGTATACGTCACCCACGTACCGCCATCAAAAAAAAGCAGGGTATCTCCGGCAATAAATACATCGCCGGTGGTAGGCGTGGCCACCGTGGTCGTATCGTCTACGGCAGCTCCCTGGTAGACCGTATCGGGTAAAGCACCGATATACTGATCGATCAAAAGAGCGTTGTGAGTTTCAACCCGGCTTTTGAGCTGTTGGGAGATCCCGATATTGTTATCCGGCACAAATAAAGACAGGCCCAAATTGGGTGTTTCCCGAGAGATGTAGCCAACACCAAACGGAACACCTCCGGCGCTGTTGACATCCCTCAAATCTACATCGGCCTGCGTTAGGTTGGAGGAATTGACCACCATCACCTCCCAGCGATTGCCCAGATTATCCCAAATCATATCACCGGCCTCGATGTCACTGGCAAAATACAGATTGGTCTGATCGCTAAAGCCCTCCAGGGAGCCGGTCACATCAGCCGTTCCACCGGCTGCAAAGCCGTTGAAGGTAAACTTGCCGTAAAAACCGGTCAAAGTCTCGGACTGGCCCGTTAAGGTTATCAGACTCAAAAGCAGGAGTCCAACCGTCAAAATTTGTTTCATGTTGCTAAAACTTTAGTTTTGTCCTTACCGGCGTACCCACACCGTTGATATTGGCAATCGTGGTATTACTCGTCCCGGATCCCACCGAAGTATGCTGCACGGTCACCGAAATTGCCCCCGGTTCCCGCTGTGTTCCCGATCCGTCAATGATTTTTATATCTGGTAGCACCGAGTCATCAAAATCCGTATTCCAGCCACCACCGGCACCCGACCAGGTGACGTTGATTACCGCATCACCGCCCACGGTAAACTCACTACCGGCATTGGTAAATTCCTTTTGCAAGCTCGATACATCGGCCTGATCCGGAATGGTCACAGTATAGACTCCCTGAGATCCGGAAACCACCGTTACACCTGGTGTGCAATAGCACCAAAAGCCCTGACCGGCATTGTAGGGTTGTTTGACCGGCGAGGATCCTCCACCGGTGTAGGTTATCCAGGTATCCCCATCAAAGAATAGCAAGGTATCTCCGGCCACAAATACATCACCGGTGGTGGGAGTGGTAACCGATGTGGTATCACTCACATTATCGCCCTGATAAACCGAATCGGGTAAGGCTCCGATAAACTGATCAATCAAAAGGGCATTGTGCGTCTCTACGCGACTCTTTAGCTGTTGGGAGATCCCGATATTATTATCCGGAACAAATAGGGAGAGTCCCAAAGTGGCCGTTTCCCTGGAGATATAGCCAATCCCGGAAGGCAGGCCTCCAGCGCTGTTGATATCCCTCAGATCGACATCAGCCTGTAACAGGTTAGAGGAATTGACCACCATCACTTCCCAGCGATTGCCCAGGTTATCCCAGATCACATCACCGGCCTCGATGTCACTGGCAAAATACAGGTTGGTCTGATCGCTGTAGGCATCCAAAGTGCCGGTCACATCAGCTGTTCCGCCCAGGGCAAAGCCGGTGAAGGAGAATTTGCCGTAAAAGTCGGTAAGTGTCTCAGATTGGGCAAGGCCCAACAATGGGAGCAGCATTAGCCCCAAAAGGTAAATTCGTTTCATTATAATGAAATGGTTAATAGAAAAATCTGGTTAAATGTCTCCCTTGATTCTCACCGGCGTTCCCAATCCATTGACATTGGCAATCGTGGTGGAAGTCTGGCCACCGGCAACACTGGTGTGTTGTACCGTCACCGGTACCACGCCCGGCTCTCGTTCAGTGCCTGCACCATCAAAAAAGGCATAATCACCTAGTACCGCATCGCCAAAGCTGTTGTTAAATATGGCCGTGTTCCAATTCATATTGATCACCACATCACCACCCACAGTAAACTCCGTGCCGGCATTAGTGAAGTTCTTCTGATAAAAGTCCAGAATACCACCGTTGGGAATATTGAAATTATACACACCTGGTGCATCACTGGTGACGGTTACACCAGGTGAGGCCTTCACAATCCAGCCCAGGCCCGCATCATAAATGGTCATGCCCGTGGATCCGCTGACCAGGCTCGATAGATCGACGCTTACCGTGGCTCCACTGTCCAATGTGATCGTTAGCGTGGTGTCGTCCAGATCTGCCGCCGTCACAAAATCATCTTCATCAACAGCCAAAACCGAGAGATCCACCGGAACGGTGCTGCCGTTATTCAGTGTCAGGATCAGGTTGTTTTCCTCATCCAGCTCGGCGGCATTAACATACCGATCGGTACCACCGCCGCCGCCTGAGTTATCAAACAGAAATTGCAGAATCTCCTGCAAGCCGATAAAACCGTCGGCTCCCTGAAATTGATAGCCCGGTTCATCAACGTAGGCTCCTCTCATCCGTCCGGTAATCTGATATACATCTAAATCTTCTAATGGCATGATGCTTTATTTGCGCCGCGCTGCGACGGTTAAACCAATGATGATAACTATGATGACCACAAACATGCCGATCAGCAGGATGTCTGCGGTTTTGCTTCTATTCTGAAAATCTGCCGGGCTGAGCCATTCCGGTAGACGGCCATATTTGGCATCCTTGGAGACCGTGAGGAAAGTGAAAATACTTTCCACTGATTTTCCTATCGCCGTGGCTATTGCACTTACCGGATCCATTCAGTTATCTTTTAAAAAAATAAATCGCTCCCAATACTGCCCCGACCAGGAGGACCACCATGAATATTTTGATGACCTGGTCCAGCTCTTCGGCATCCTGTTCCTGATTATTCAGCGGATCCAGAAAATCGTCGATCGTATTGTCATCGTCCTGGCATGGATCGTAGCCGTAAGCGGCCATCATGATCTGTTGATCAATCCAGTTGCCGCTGCACAAAAACTCGTCCTTAGTCAGTCCCGTGTGGATCTTACACGCATTTTTGCACTGCCGCTCGATATCGGGCATAGCTCCAAACCAGCCCTTACAGCGTCGTTTACATTTGCATTTTTTGCCACAGAATAAGCCCATTAACGAAGCATTTTTTGCATGGCCATTGCCACAATGACCACCAGTAATACAATCAGCAGGATAGGCAGCGTCTGGCATACCCACGGCGGAGCGATATCATTACAAAAGCTCCAATTACCAAAGGGATTAAAGCCCAGGCCTCCGCCTAAATCCAGCTCCAGTAAATCATCCTTCCTGCCGGTACTGACCTGTTCACCTTCGGCAGTCACATAACCGCCACCGCTTCCGGCTGCGGACAGTTCAAATAATTCTGCCGATACTTCCGCTACATTATCCACGGTAATTTCCCGCGTGGTCAACTTGTAGACTGCCTGACCGGCATCGGCATCGTAAAATATCAGGGTGGGGGTGCGCTTGATGCCCAGCATTTGCTCTTCGGCGGCATTCTGATCAAAGATCACCGTGTAGAGCATATCAAAATTACCCGACTGGATATGGCCAAATACCTCGGCTTCCGCCTCCAGCACTCCGGCAAAGATGTCATCACACAGCGACTGATTCACCGGGCTGTCACATCCCGTTTGGGTAGTATATAAGTACAAACTCAGCTTCATGCCCCATAGACTGTTTTACGAATAAATTCTACATCCACATTGGCCCCCGGGCAGCTCTTGGAACTATAGTCCCGATGTCCGCCAATAGCCAGATTCTTACCCACTCGCCGGTTGATCCATTTGATCACCTTGCCAGTGGTTTTATATTGTTCTTTGGAGGGTAGCAGATTATCATAATTGCCAATCAGGCAAATCCCCACTGTGCGGGTATTCTCACCCGAAACGTGGTAACTGATTGCCTCCAGGTCGTTTACCTGGTAAGCCTGGCCAAATTGATCGATTAGAATGTGGTACGCAATTCCCGGGCACCCATCTGCACAGATGTGATTGCCCGGACTGGCGTGATAATCCGCAATCTCGGCGGGTGTTTGATCAACCGGCCCTAAAGTATGGTGAATGATAACTTCCTCAATCTGGGCCAGCTGGCGGCGGGAATATCGCCTGGTCGGATGAACCGGCAAGCGGTGCCGCAGATCCTTTAACCAACTCGGGCTAAGGACCGTAAAACTGGTGAGCAAAAACAGGAAGATCACCACCAATACAATGATCGATAGCTCCCTCCATTTCATTTACAGTGGTGCGTAGTTAGGCTCCTCCTCAGAGCAGCTACATTTTTTCTTGCGGTTGTTCTGGATCGTTTGCCAGCTGACGATAATCGACAGCACAATGGCCACCAGAATCAATACCGGCATTGCTTTTTGTATCATGGCTCGATTGTTTTTGTATTAGGATCCTCCTCCACCTCCGGCCTCGTCTGCCAGGACTTTAGCCGCCAGGCTGCCAATGGTGTCAACCGACAGGATCTGATCGACATAACCTCCCGCTGCCACCCGGGCAATGGTGTTGGCTCCGCCGCCCTGTTTGGCTTTGATGTGCTGGGCCAGGGAAACCACATTGCCGTCATCCAGCTGGACCATGATCGGATACGCTCCACGGGCTATGGCTACTATCTGATCCGTACCACCGCCATCGGTTTCTTTTAGATGCTGAGCCAGGCTGATCACCCGGTCATCATCCAGGCGCACGATCTCGCCGTAGCCGCCTGACACTATTGAGGTAATTGTGCTACTTACAGCCATTTTTCTTTAATTTTTGTGAATCACTTGACCTTCGACGCTATGATCAGCGCCAGGGTCAGTGCAGCAAACAAGGCTCCGGCCAGCATCACCGTGCTGACCACATCCATGGCGACATACACCGTAAAACGGGCGCCATCATCTCCGACTGAAATAATGGGACTGGCCATTACTCTCCAGCGGCGATTTGTTCAGCCTGCTTGCGCAGAATATTGTCTGCCACTACAGTGGCCACAACGATAGCCACAACGGTTACTGCGGCATAGATCAACCAATATTTACCACCCTTCATGGTTTGATAAGTTTTAATAAGGATTAGTCCGTATCCCAGCCAAAGAGCTGATCCCAGTCAAATCCTCTGATTAAAATGATTACTAGAATGCCGATCACCACCCAGGTGATCAAATCTATTTTTGCCACTCCCTTTGCCATGATTACAACTTGATTATTTTGTACTTGACCAGGAGGATAAAGAGTATTACTGCCGCTCCGCTGATAACCAATGACTGCCAAAGCTGTTTTCGCCGGTAGGCTTTCAGCTCCGCTTCGCTCATCAGCACATCCAGTACGCCATCTTCGTCGATGGTATCATCCTGATTGGTGGCCATATCCTCCAATTCGGGTTTGGCCACCACCAGGTTGACACTTTGTCCCCCCTTTATCGAGTCCAGACTGGCAATGGCCATATTCTTGTTGCTCTGTAGCGTTTGTAATGTTACCACGGCCTTACTTTTTGAAGATGAACACTATGAGCAGAACTACCACCACCACGAGGATAGCGTACAGAATGGCGTTGTTTTGACTCACCACCACGCCACCGGCTCCGCCGCCTGTAGTTGATCCCCGGCAACCGGGACGGCGTGGATTGACCACACACAGCACACTATCCACGATGTCGATAGCATCATCGCCGTTGTTCAGGATCCACTCCCATACCTTACCCCGGTCCTCATCGTCTCCGGAGTCCTCCGGAAAACCCGGACCCAGGGTAGGGTAAATGCCGGGATTGTAGTTCAAAATGCCCATTATCGGTTACTGTTTACGTCCCAATTCCGCTTTCTGGTAAGCGCCCCAGTTCACCACAATACCCGGCTCTTGTACATAGACAAAAGCGGAGCGGTTGGTCATCAAAAGGTCCACCGTAAAGGTGTTGATGCCTTTTTGATATTGACCTTCGTGAACACCCATTTCCGGGAAAAGGGATTTAATCAGACGAGGACGGGAGCCTTTCGAGCTGTCGTAGATCTCCAGCGGACGGGCGTACTGCGTCAGTGCCACGTTATCATCACTCACCGTCATTTTCAAAATGTCGATATAAGTGGACACGTGCGCCAGGTCATTGAGCATGGCCTGATAATTGGCAGTCAATCCCGTAATGACCACACCGGGATCCATCACAAAGTTTTCGTTGAGTTGATAACCCATCGAGGCATCAAACAAAACGATCTTGGTGGCCACAGCAAGGCCCGTAGTATCAACTTTTAAGGAAAAATAAGGGTCGGTTTGAATCTTGGGAAGGTTGGCCACCCCGTTGGTCTGATCCACCACGGAGATCGTGGGCTGATTGACCAGGCCACGGCCTTTAGGCATCTTGGCCCGGCGACGTCGATTTAATGAGTACATCCGTCTTGTGATTTAATGATTAATTGCATAATGCACTTACATTTTGAATCACAAGATTAGGCAATCAACTACCGCCAGGGAAGGTTTTTATGGCGATCGGTGCGTATGGGGGTGGCGGTACGTGAGGGGAACCTTATTGTTAGCAACGGACACAGAGAGGGTAGCCACGAAGGGCTGAACGTCGTCCGTTCCAAATTCAGTATGGAGCCTTACAAACGCTACGGGTAGTTTCCCAGTTTGTAGGTAGCCATATTTTAAGAGAGACTAGCAAACCGGGTGAAAAGAGCCGGTTATGATGGATGATGAACCGCCGGATTCGAGGCCCGAATAGCCTGTCCCGTACACGTAGTGTCGGGATCCGGTGGTGTGAAAGGCGCAGTGGCGGTCATCTGGCCGTCACCCGTCTACTCGATTGTACCCCGTTTTCTTTTTTTATTAGCAACAAGATTTGTTTTCTTGAATAGGTGGACAAGGAACTGTCCCGTATGAGCAATAAACACAGCAATCTCCTTCTTTTGGTTTTAAAACCGTTTTACAATTCTCACATTCGTAGAAAAATTGACAAGCATTTGTTGGCATGTCTTCTACCTTTTTATGTCCGCACTTTGGACAAGTAATTTCTGATTTTAATTGGACTTCCATTAGTTTTCTTTTTTGTCGGTTACTTTATAACCTGTTGAATTAATTGCTTTCTCGATTTCCGTTTCGTTGGTTTTGGTTTTGTCAAATTCAACGATTGCATTTCCATTTTCGTAGGATGCTTTTGAGTTCACAATTCCGTTGAGTTTATTTACTTCGTGATTAACATGTTCTTCACAACTTGCACAAGTCATTCCGCTAATTTTAAATTCAGTCGTTTTAATGTCCAATCTGTCAACTACGATTATTTGCTTGTCTGTGTTTGGATAAAAAATTCCTGAATAGTAAGGGAATGCCAACATCACAATTGCAAATACAGTTACGATTCCTAAAAAGGTTTTTGACTGAATAAACTTTGGTTTTTCGTCCGTCTCACATTCACAGTCAATTTCTTTTTGGGGTTTTAGTTTTTGATACCAAGCAAAACCAAGAACCAAAATTGTCAGTCCAATTAAATAAGGTCTAAAAGGTTCAATCCAAGAAAATGTTGAAGCAATTCCGCTTGTTCCTGCGATTAGAGCCAAAACTGGTGTAATACAGCATAAAGAAGCTGTAATTGCAGTTAATAAACCTGCACCAATTAGGTTATTTTCATTTTTCATATCGTTTCTAAAATTTTGTTTTTGTCAAGTATTTCAAAAAACGGGTTTAGCATTTTTTTGTATTCATCCGTGAGTGAATAAAAAATTGTTTGAGCTTCTCTATCCGTTTCCAATAGATTTCGGTCTTTCATTTTTCTCAAATGTTGTGAAATGGCAGAAATATTCATTTCGAGAATATCGCTTAAATCACAAACGCAAAGTCTTTTTTCTTCAAAGAGTAGGTAGAGGATTTTTAGTCGAACGATATTTCCGACTAATGAAAGTCCATTTGCCAAATAGTCGAACGATTTATTTAGTTCTGAAACCGTGTCTTTGCAACGATTTATTTGTTCAATATCAGCCTGTTGTCTTATGCAAGAGTTATTTTTCATATGACAAAATTACACTAATTACTTATTTAAGCAAATACTAAAACAAGAATTTTAGTTTTTTCTATTTTTTTTCTAATTCTGACTAACGGTACAAGGTTCTGCTGAAATTCAATTATTTATAAATCAAGAATAAATATAATTTATATTTCTTGATTTTGCTTGTAATCGTTAGCTGCTTAAGTTAATTCCAGTTTTTTGTATAGTTGAATGGGGTACAATGATGTATATACGCCATTATGGCGTATATTTCTTCTATCCAGGACTAAGATATAAAATTTTGAAAAGCAATTCCTGCAAAATCTACTCCCTTCCCTCCCTAAACGCCTTCACCACTCCCTTCACTGTAGGACTCTGATTATTCAAAACCTTATTATCACTAGTCCGTCGGACCACGTACTCCTCATCCGGTCTTTCCTCAATCAGGTAGGTATTGCCCCGGTAGTCAATCTGAGCAAAATCCAGTACTTTGGGTTCTTTGCTTTCTTCTGCTTTCAATCGCTCCTCCAATGGACCGTGTTTTTCCAGGTAAGTGTAAAACTCTCTGAACACCTGGTCCAGGGTAGTACCCGGATAAGCCTCGATGCCCGGAATGATCACCATTTTTTCGCCCTGCCGGATGGTCATGGATATCTGGGCAGACTGTACTTGGCCTTTTTCATCAAAAAAGGTGGAGTTGTAAAAACTTCTGACGTCTTCGGATTGGATTGATTTACTCATCTTCTTTGTTTTGATAGTTGATAATATAAGCCGTGGCGTTTAAGCCATCCAGTTGCAGGCTCTGGTTTTTCTTGCCTTGCCGCCAGCTCGACTTTCGTCTGATCACCTGTTCCACCAGGTCGCGCACCGTTTCATTGATCTCCTCTTTGCTCAGGATCCGGAGCGTAAAAGTATAGCCCGTCCCGTTCCAAAAATCCGATTGATCCACTTTGGCATCGATCCGCTTTTTGGTCTCCGAAATTTTTATATCATCAATTTTTAAAGCCATTTGTTACATTATTTATAATAAATACATAATTTTACTGCAAATTTATTAATATTTTGGAGAAAACCTATGGAACATATCTGGATTACCTGGTCCTTGAATGCTTAAAGGAACAGACCGTAGCCCTATCCATCCGGCAGATCGCCGAAAAGATCCACCAATACCCCGATCGGCGGCAGCGTACCAACTTCTATTACCGCGTCCGCCGCTCCATACAGGCACTCGAACATTTGGGTTATCTCCAAAGTGAAACCATGAACTGCGGGAAGAACAATCTTTTGATCACTAAATACCAAATCAAGGATGAAGAAAGACAAAAGCATATTACAGGCCATGCGTGATCGCTTCCGGCCTGAAAACGCACTATTGGGCATTGCTGAAAGTATGCTACCTCAATTGGGCGAGACCCTGAAGAACATGCAGGTACCTAAATCCGAAGGCGGCCCTTTACCCGATGGCTGGGATAAGATGGCCTTTGTCATTGTGGAGGCCAATGGCCAGACTTTGATCAACATTTGCCCAATCCGCCGGGATGGGGATCAAATGCTCATGGGACAGCCGATCAATACCACCTCAGCGGCCAATTTCTTTAAAGATCTTAAAAACCAAAATGCCGATGGCGACCCAAACAATCAATAAGGTAGAGGAGGAAGAAAAAAATGCAGCTGCTAAAAAAGACTCTGGTAGTGCCGATGACTTTTTCCAGTCGGACAACAATTCCGGTATTGACTCCTGGGTCAGTCACATGAAGTCGCCCCGAGAAAAGATCGAGGAGCCCGAGCTGGATCTTCCGGAGGAGGAGGAAGCAAATGCCGGTGCCGGTCGTGGCGAAAGTGATGAGGAGATCCTGAATTACTTCGACTACACCGAAGGGCACTACAAGACCGCTGAATTCCTGTTGATCCAGCTGGACAAGTTCTTTGCCTTTAGTTTCTCTCTGATCTCCGGCATGGAGACCGAACGTTACCGCCTGCGGAAGGAAAAGCCCAAGGGAGACGATTACGAGGCAGAGATTGCCGCCGCACTGCTTAAAAAGTATCAAATGGAGCTCCCGCTGGAGTGGATGCTGGTTAGTGCCCTGGCCATTTCCTATGGTCCCGGATTACGGCAGGCTTTTGTCGATCGCAAGGCTATGAAGGAAGCAGCGAGAAAATCAGAAAAGGGCTAAAAGCAAATTTACCATGCACAGAGACGCGCAAGTGGCCATCATATTCGGACGTAACGGGACCGGCAAATCAACTTTTGTACAAAAGCTGGTCAAGAAGATCGGTAGCCGTGCCCTGGTCGTCACCTTCGCCGGACTGCCCAAGATCTGGCGGCAGTACAAAACCATTGATGTAGCCGATGCCAGCGCTTTTAAATGGAAAAAAGGGATCCGGCAAGCCCAGTGGGTCCGCCATGAAGAAGATACGGCCAAATACATCTACAAAAACTTCCGCTCCGGAATTGTCATCTTTGATGATTGCCGGGAGTATATCCCGGACCGGATCAACCAGAATCCATGGTTAAAGCGCTTGCTTAGCAGTTTCCGCCACAAGGAGATAGATCTATTTTTTATCGCCCACTCACCATCCGATATCCCGCCTCAGATCTGGATGTACAACTCCGCCGTATTTGTCGGCTCCACCGATGCCCTGTTGCCCAATCGCATCAAAATCGGCAGTGCCCCAAGGATCCTTGAAGCCCAAAAAAGAGTAAATCAAAAATTCCTGGCCGCCGAAGCCAAGAAGAACGGCAGCCATTATGGGATTTTTGAATTGGTAAGACCGTAAAAATAGTAACTATGAGAGCTTTAAGAAGGGTGCCGGTTTACAAAAGTGATAACCGCACTAATCTGACGCACCTCATCAAAAAGAAGGGCGTCTATCACATCTACGAGGACAACAAACTGGTCTACATTGGCCACAGTGCCTCCAACCTCTACAAAACCATTCTCCGCCACTTCCAGGAATGGACCGACACCGCCCAACCTGGTCGAATCACCTACGTCAACCGGCGCAAAAGCCGCTACACCGTCAAAGTGTGGCTTACCACGGCCTACGATGCCCCCATCCTCGAAGAAACCCACATCCTAAAGTACCGCCCCCGCGACAACAAAATGAAGGTGGATACCTACACCGATCGCCAACGGCGAAGGGTTGCCCAGCGGTTTAAAAAGGCAGTACCTATCACTCAGCAAGCTACTCCGGAGTGGGAGAAGTTTAGTTATAATGCGGATGGGGAGATCTTGGATGCGGAGGGTAGGGTAGTGTTTTAAAAATTCTCATGCCGTTTTCCTTAATTTTACCATCAGGTCTACTATTAGTTCACCTGTAAATTCATTTCGGGTACTAAAATGCCTACAATATTGACTCAGTTCAATGATGTAGGCATTTTTTATTTAATGGTTGCGTAACGACCGAATTCATTCGGTCCTATAACTACGCCTTCTTCACAAACTCAGACTTCAACGCCATCGGACCAAATCCCGGAATTTTACAATCAATATTGTGATCCCCATCCGTCAGGCGGATATTTTTCACCTTGGTGCCCGCTTTGATCGGCTTCGGAGCGCCTTTTACCGGTAAGTTTTTGATGATAATCACCGAGTCTCCGTTGCTCAATTCATTGCCATTGGAGTCCAGGACTTTCAAGCCTTCCTCCTCCACCTTTTCACTAGGATTCCACTCATGGGCACATTCCGGGCAGGCATATAGCTCATTCCCCATGGAATAGCCGTAGGGCGACTTGCATTTAGGGCAAGGTTTCATTTCTTCTGACATGCTTCGTTTTTTCTTTGTTGTTTACAGAAGTGCGAAGATAAAAAATTTCATAACGGTACCTTCACTGTACACGCTAAAGAGTAAGGAGAATCACCAGTGCGGCGAATGCTTGGGAAAGGATTTAACGATGAAGAAGGTGCGGGCTAACATGATGTTGACTTTATTTAAACCACCGAAGGCACACAAGGTGAAAAGAAGAGATTAGGTCTCACCATATTTGAAAAGATGGCTAGAATCTCAAGGTTGAGCACCAGACGTTGAATTCATCGGGAACCACAAAAGGAACAAAAGATCACAATAGAAATTAGAAAAAATCCGGATGGATTTTTTTCTAATCTAATCAAACTTCCGTCTCCTTTTGTTCCTTTTGTGGTTCAAATCCATCGTCGAGTTGGCGGCGATCCCTATGCGTTCCTTTGATTTAATCTCCAATCCGATCAATAATCCGCTCCGCCAATTTCAACACCACCGACAACCCCAGTATCAACGGAATACCGCAAATGCCAAACACAAAAATAATCCCACTTAACTCATCCAGAAAACCGGAGCCATCGTGTTCGTTGGTAAAGTCTCCAAAGCGGTTGATCAGCCATTTTAAAAGGCCAAATAGGCCCATGGTGGCTAACCAAAAGATTAGACCATATTTGATAAAAGTCCTTGTCTTTCCGGGAGCGTTTTTTGTCATTCTGTAAAAATAGGAAAGAAATTAAGTCCTTTAGAAAACGGCAGAGATGGCAACTGAATGAATTCGGTTGTTACGAGGCAGTGCATGGGAAGGGGGATAATATAAAATCGGTTTCTCCCATGCTGGCTTCTAGCTGCAATAATTTAGCATAAAACTCACTACAGCTAGGACCAAAAGTAGCATTAGAAATATATTGACCCTCCATCTAAAATTAGTCCTACTTAATCTTGTTAACCACTGATTTGAGTTCTTCCCTTTTTCATCTGTCTGTGATTTTTCCTGCTCCTGAATTCTTTCAATATATTCCTTGTGGATACCAAACTTTAAAAATTGCTTCCGCCTGTGCACGGCCTTAATTTTCTCTAATAGCGTAATTTCCTTATTAATGACAATAAAAGTAAACAGGACATAAATGATGGCGGCAATACCGATTAATAGAAGGAACGAGGGTTCCTTCTTTAGCTGATCCGTAACATAATCTTTAGAAAATGGCAATAGAATTATTCCAATAATAACAATCGTGGACCTGATCATATGTTTCCATATCAGCTCATGGCGATATTTATATTCATCCCAAATCAAGTCGTGTTCGGGATCGGGGCTACTCTTCGTTCTGTCGAAATTTTTATCCATGTTATTTTGATAGATAATTTTATATCTCTCCTTAAAAATAGTAAAGAAAAAGGGAAAAGGCTGTAGACGGTGAGGGTTATGTTTTAATGGCCAGGTGAAGCGGGAGATTAAGTGTATCGATCTGGATGCTACTGTTACATGGCATTGAGGGGTGATTAAAACAACTATTACTGGAGTTGGGCATTACAAGTACTAGCCTACGCCTTGCGAGTTCATTCAGGGTAAAATTTTTCCTTAATCTCTTCTAAAAATTCTATCTCGTCTCGATTCAAACCTTTTTCTTTAGACCCTGCATGTGCAGACAGATTTCGATAAGTGTTAAAATAGGAAATCCATTTTGTTCTAGATGATTTGCTTCCAATACCTTCACCTACATCGATGGTAAATCGTTCTTCAAATGTTATAAAGTTTTCATCCCCATCAGGCTTTCTAGTCCAATATTTTATTATTATTGCTTTGTAATCATTTATGGTAAACATCTCTGTCCACTCAGTTTTTTTCCTTTTCAATCCTTCTTTATAAAATCTTTCATTTTCCTCTTCTGCCCGCTTCAAGCATTCACGTTTAATTGCATTAATTTCGAGATCCCAATTTTCTTTAAAAATTTCTTTTATAGTTCTTAAGACATGTTTCTTAACATATTTTTCTATATCAACTATTAACTCAGAAGCCCTAGTTTGTAAATTCTCATCCTTTCTTTCTTTCCAATCTATTAGCTCGATAGGTTCATAATTCTCGTGCATAGAATTAATGATACTTTGAAAATATCTAAGCCATTTAGTATCTGCTCCTGCGCCTAAGTTATTTAGGTATTTGTCAAATTCTTCTTCACTAATTTTTTCCAAATGTGACAAAAGCGAATTTAGAAAAGGGGTTATTGCAGCTAATCGGTTTTCATTAGATGATTGCTTTGTAATTTCCTTTTCATCTATCATAAAGCTATGAAGTGAGCCAACAGTCATAATAAAAGCATAAGTACCTCTATTGGAGTATATAGTCTGCTTTTCAGCAGTTTTTAGTTTTGGAAATGACTCTTCGACGTAATCGTAGCAAGCAGATAAAAAAGCGACTACTTTACTTCTTGCCTCATTCATCGCTTTATCATGGTCAGCTTGCGACAAGCTATACAAGGAGTACTTAATTGTGTCTTCATCGTACTTATTACCTCGAGCTTTTGGCAGTAAACCACATTTAGTTAATGAGGTATAAAATGGTTTAAAAGCCAACTCAGCATGATCTTCGCCAATTGATATTCTTGAAGCGAGAGGGCTGGTAATTTTCGTTCCCAAATCTTTTACTATCGCTGACTTTAGGGCTTTTAGCCTACTTGCTGCTACTTCAGAATTCCAATATAAGTCCTCTTCTAAGGTCAATCTTAAACTAGGGCTTACTGCTTTTTGATTTTGGTTTATGTCCATAAATATTTCCAACTGCTTCGTTGGCGTTAAATCCTTAAAGGCGACAACTGGAACCGTATTACTTTCACGAAATTTCGAATTTGCATATCCATATAATCTATGTTGTCCATCAATGATATAAGCAAAAGCATATGCATTGGGTATTTTCAAAGTGCCTGCTCTAGATCTACTATGACTATTTCTACTATTACCTTCGAACTGGATTTTGTTTTTTCTATTGGTAGTAAAGTTTATTATGATCGAATTGGGGAAATACCCTCCCTCGTTAATAAACTTTGAGATTCCCTTCAACCTACTAGGAACCAACAACCTTTGGTAAGTAGGCATTTCAGTTTCATTAGCCTTGGTCCTATGCAATACGAATCCCATTTTCAAAAGAAGATGTGGTTCTATGGAAAACATGTAATATCTTTCATTTCCCATGAAGCCTTCCAATGCGGCGACCTCTATTTTTTCCTTATTTATTATTTCGTTTTTGAATAGAATCCCAAGTAATTGAAACTTTGATGCTCTTTTATAGTTTTTTATCAAGGAGTTTACATAACTGTATGTATTATCATTATAAAAAAAGCCCCCTTGATCAGTAAGCCTTTTAATATCTACTGATTCAGAGTCAATACGAATATTTCGAGTAGCAAATATGTACTTAATCTTTTTTGTCACTCCATATATTTGCTTCAGAGTTTTCCTAAATCCATCAAGCATAACTCCCAAAGCAATAAAATCATCTTTATACGATTTTGGCTTTTTAGGCTTTTCACTTGATTTGCACTCGAATAGAAGAATAGAGTCTTCATCAATTGCAATGACATCAATTTGTTTAAAATCTTTTTCTTCCGTTCCAAAAGGAAGTTTAAAAGTTTGATCAGTATTTAAGATTCGATACCCTAATCTATACATCTGACACCAAACATCATCTTCAAACAATTCTGAATGAGACTTTGGCTTCCTCAACTTTGTTTTAGTTTTCAAAACCTTGCCGTAGTCTTCCCAGCCTTCATTTAAGTAGTCCTCAACTAAATTATGTGTGACACTTATATGATGAAAACGATCATTTTTTGCCTTGTAGAGCTTGCCTAGTTTACTCAAGTCTGTTTCCAGCTTAGCATTTATTTCATCAATAACCCGTTGATTTTGAAATGCCATTTCTCTAAATATTGGTGATCAAATACTCTCCATAATTTCCTCTGACAGCGTTTGTTCCTCCGACACGACTGAAACGGCTCAACTCGTATATTGTATTTGTTTTACGTTTGAATGCATTGAAGACCCATGAGTGTGCGGCATTTGTTAATATGTAAAACGCCCCGATTTCATCTAAATCATCAATGAATTTAGCCAATCTCAATTGAGATTTCTCATCAAAAATAGAAGAATTGTATTTTACAAATCCATTATGATTATGTGTTACAGTATATGGAGGATCTAAGAATACTAAATCATTTTTTTGGATAGTATCTAAGGAAGAATAAAAATCTTGGCATTTTAAAGAAGCATTTTGTAGCATTTTTGAGGCGTTAACAAAAGTCTCTAGTTCAATTCCATAATTCTTTTTTCTACCATACGGAACATTATATTCACCCTTCAAATTTTCTCTATAAATCCCATTGAAAGAAGTTTTATTTAAATAAATAAACCTTGCCGCTTTTGTTATTCGATTTCGTGGCTTCTTATTCCTCATATAGTAGTAGAATTCTTCAGTATTCTCATACTTCACCAAATGCTCTACTACCTTATAAGGATCTTCCTTTATGGCTGCGTATGTGTCGACTAATTCACTATTTAAATCCGACAAATAAGATTGATAGGGTTGCAAATAGAAAAACAAAGCTCCTCCTCCAAGAAAGGGTTCATGGTAGGCATTATACTTTTCCGGTAAGTACTGATCAATTTCTTTTAACAACCATGTTTTTCCTCCAGCCCATCGCAAAAAAGGTTTAGAGTTGTTGATGTATTTAATCTTATTTGTTTTCATATGAGCGCAAAATACTGATATTTTTCTATTTCTTAAATTAAACTCCTTAGCTTATCAATTCATAATTTCCTTTAGTAGAGCAGCTATGTTATCATCATATTTAGGCAATTAGCCAGACATAAACTCCTTAAAATTAATTTTTTGCCAAAAAGGCGTTTTTTCTGCTTCTGTCTGTATCTTCTACGAAATTCCCCAAAATTAGTTACACAAAACGATTGCCCACTCCCCATCAATACGAAAACTCCTCCCTTTCACTCCCCCTTTTAATATAATAATACGTCTCCAACTGCGAACGAATCGCCAGGTCGGAATCGGTGCGGTAGTAGGTGTTGGAGAGGTCTTCGTCGAGGACGCGGGCTTTGACGTTGTCGGCGAGCTGGATTTGTAGGAAGTCTTTGATCTGTTCGCGGATTTCTTCGTGGTAGATGGGGAAGGCGGTCTCCACGCGGTAGCTGAGGTTGCGCACCATCCAGTCGGCGCTGGAGAGGTAGATCAGCTCCTTGCCGCCGTGGTGGAAGTAGAAGATGCGGCTGTGCTCCAAAAAGCGGTCGACAATGCTGATGGCGTGGATGTTTTCGCTGAAACCTTCCTTGCCGGGCACCAGACAGCAGATGCCCCGGATGATCAGGTTGATCTCCACACCGGCCTGACCGGCCTTGTACAGCAGTTCGATCATCTCGCGGTCTTGCAGGCTATTCATCTTGAGGATGATCTGGGCGGGATTGCCTTTTTTGGCTTGCTCAATCTCGTATTCGATCAGCTGTTCGAAGCCGGAACGGAGGTTAAACTGGCCCACCAACAAATGCTTAAATTCCTGATCGGGCATCTTGACGGTTTCGAGGTAGGAAAAGACACGGGCCACTTCATTGACAATACGGCGGTCGGCGGTAAAAAGGCCGATATCGCTGTAGATCTTGGCGGTATCCTCGTGGAAGTTGCCAGTCGATAGATAGGCGTACATACGCGAACCACGGGTCTCCAGACGGCGCACCAGGGCCAGCTTGGAGTGGACTTTTACGCCCGGAAAACTGTAGTGCACGGTCACCCCGGCTTTTTCCAGTCGTTCGCCCCAGGCGAGGTTGGCTTCTTCGTCAAAACGGGCCTTCACCTCAATAAATACGGTCACCTGCTTGCCGGCCTTCACAGCTTCCATCAGCGCCTGCATGATGCGTGATTTCTTGGCCACCCGGTACTGCACAATCTTGATGTGCGTAATCTTGGGATCTCGGGCGGCTTCCTCAAAAAAGCGCACCACCGAATGGTAGCCGTGAAACGGCACATGAATCATGTGATCGCGTTTGCGGATGGCGGCAAAGAAGTCGCGGGCATTTTCCAGGGGCGCGTAGGGTAGGGGCGGCAGGTCTGGATTTTTCAGGTGAGTCAACCCAAAGTCGGGAAACTGGAAAAAGTCGAAGTTATTGTGGTAACGGCCCTCTCGCAGGGTGTCATAATGTTCCAAATCAAAAGCTTCCATCAGAAACTCCAGCAGCTTTCCCGGCATTTCGCCGTCGTAGACAAAGCGCGAAGCGGGACCAACGTGCCGCTTGGAGAGGCTGCTTTTGATCTTTTGAATCAAATCGCCGGAAAACTCATCGTCGATGTACAGCTCCGCATCGCGGGTTAACTTGATGGAATAGGTATCCTGAATATCGTAGCCGGGAAACATCCACGACACACTATGCCGTACAATGTCGTCGAGCATAATGATGTGCCGCTCATCGGCCGGTGAAGGCAATTCAATAAAACGCGGCAGGTGATCGGAAGGAATCTTTACCAGTGCGTATTCCTCGGAGGCGTTGGATTTGCCTTTTTCTTTTAGGAGGATGGTCAGGTAAAGGGCCGCATTATTCAGAAACGGCCGAATCTTGTTTTTTACCAGCAATACCGGCTGCACGAAGGGCAACATGTGGTCCTTAAAATAATCCTCCACAAAGACTTTCTGCCCCTGGTTCAAATCCAGACGGCGCAAGAGATAAATACGGTGCTTTTTGAGCTTGGGAATGATCTCTTCGATAAAAATGCGCCCAAATTCTTCCTGCTGCTCGTTGACAATATCCTGGATTTCCTTCACCATTTGTTTGGGTGAAAACTCCAGTTCTTTTTTGGTCTTCTTGCTCACCCTCAGCAGGTTGCGATGGTTGGCCATCCGTACCCGGAAAAACTCGTCCAGGTTGGAAGAATAGATGGCGAGAAATTTGATTCTCTCAAAAAGCGGCACGGAAGGGTCTTTTGCTTCCTGCAAAACCCGGTAGTTGAAAGACAGCCAACTGATATCTCTGGCAATAAACGGATAGCCATTTTCGGTCATTCCCTATGAATTTGAAGTGTGTTTGGGCAAAATAAAGGTTGTTGGTGAATTATCAAAATAAACTCATCTGTTGCCCGGCATCATTGTCGAAAAAATGGGGCCCGCGCACTTCCAACTCGGGATATTCCGCACACTTTTCGGCCATGTATTGCGCCAGCTCGGGTGCCAGCACATTATCGGGTTCGTGGGTAAAGAAATACACCTCGTGTAAACCCTGTTGAAACCACTGCGCCAATTGCGCAATCCACTCATCAATGCGGCGGTAATCGCTGTCATCCAGTGCATTACCCACAAAACGTACCATGGCCACGGGCGTGGTCAAATGCATGTGCAAGACATCCCGGCGACCGGCCACATCGGTGATGACAGTAGCGGTTTTATGCTTTCGCAAAATATCCCACAGGCGTTGACCGTGCTCCGGGTTTTCAAACCAGCTTTCGTGACGCACTTCCACCGCCAGCGGAATGTGATTGGGAAAGCCCTTCAGAAATCGATCCAGCAAATCCAATCGGTCAAAACCGAAGTAGGGCGGCAATTGCATAAAGCAACAGCCGAGTTTTTCCTCTAGCCCCTGAATGGTGTTACAAAATAACATAATCTGCTCGTCGCCCAGGCCCAAATTGCGGCTGTGGCTGATGGTCTGTGGTATTTTTGGACAGAACCGAAAATCATCGGTCGATTCGGTGTGCCACTTGTCAATGTTGGCGGCACTGGGAATGCGGTAATGCGTGGTATTAAACTCGATGGTATTGAACTGCCTGGCGTATTCGCGCAGGTAGTCTTTGGATTTGG
Organism: Saprospiraceae bacterium; assembly: GCA_965229635.1. Lineage (GTDB taxonomy): Bacteria > Bacteroidota > Bacteroidia > Chitinophagales > Saprospiraceae > BQJU01. The sequence continues at coordinate 4,633,522 of OZ245894.1, read as the reverse complement.
TGCCTTTTGGGTACACCTTGCCCACCCATTCCGGCATACTCCAGCCGGTACAGCCAATGTACACGCGGCCTTTACCTTCCCGGGGAGGGGCTTGCGCCAAAACGGTCTCATTTGCCGGTGGAGAAGGTGGTAAAGTGAAATCCACCTGACTGATATCTGCTAGTTTTCCGAATTTCATAAGTCACAAATATGATCATTTTACGGGAAAAACACTTTACAAAATTTTGTATACTTGCCCATCTACAAACGCTTCCTACATTTTTCAATTTTAACGCCCTGAGTTTATGAGAAGTTTGATGACTTCACTCTTTCTGATTATGTCATTGTTTCTAGCCCCCCTTTTTGCACAATCCTTCAACTGCGGCACTACACCGCCCACCCCGGAGGAACGACAGCTTTTAAAAAGAAATATTTATGACCAGGCTTTCGCCAATGACCGCAACGATGGCACCACCTGTATTCCTATCCGGGTAGTGGTGGTCAGGCAAAGTGACGGCTCTGGGGGCGTTTCCGATACAGAATTGACGCAAGGATTAGCGGCATTGAATGCTTATTACTTGTCGGCAGGTATTGAATTCTTTTACTGCGGTAGTGTCACCTATTACAACGATGATAATCTCTACGATTATGACTCTTCCGAGGAAGGAGACCTCGTGGCCGCGACCGGTCAGGTGAGTGATGCGGTCAATGTGTATTGTGTGGGTACCATTAGCGTTGGCGCCGGGCAAGCCGCGGGTTATGCTTACTTGCCCTACAATAACAATCCGGTTTACAACCGCATCCTGATGACCGCTTCCGGGGTCACCAATTCGCCTAATGGAACTTATGTTCACGAATTTGGGCACTATTTCAGTCTACTGCACACACACGATGGCACCGAGGATGGTAATACCGATCCCTATGCGGAAAATGTGCCTCGTTCCGGGAGCAATGCCAATTGTAGCAGCGCCGGTGACTACTTGTGTGATACCGAGGCCGATCCTCGCTACAGCGGCGGCAATTTTAATTTTGGCACTTGTACCTACACCGGTTCCCAAACCGATCAATACGGCAATATCTACGACCCACCGGTCAATAACATCATGTCGTATTATCCGGATCAATGTGGCGGCATCTTTACCAGTGGACAGTATGGTTTCATCCAATCCGGCCTGGCTACCCGGCAGAGTTTTGGCACTTACGATTTCAGCTGTGCCCCCGCTTCCGTCAATGTACCCACCGGCGTTACAGCAGCTCTGAGCGCCGACGAATCCTTGATTAACCTGAGCTGGACTGACAATGCCAGTAATGAGCTTGGTTATTTAATCGAATACTCGACCACTTCAGCCTCAAGTGGCTTTCAGCAGGCTACCGGGTTATTTACGGGGCCCGATATTACCGGTTTTAATATCTACGGCTTTTCCCCGGCCACCACTTACTGGTTTCGCATCAAACCGGCTAATGGGGCTTGCAATACCTATAGTAATGTAGCTTCCGTGACCACCTCTTACTGCGGTGCCAATAGCCAGACCTGTGATGAATATATTTCCCGGGTACAAATTGGGTCTATTGATAACAGTACCGGTTGCACTTCGGGAGGTTTTGGTATCTACACGGGACAGAGCACCACGGTAGAAATTGGTACGAGTTATCCATTGACAGTTACAAATGGTCTGGCTTATGAAAATGATGTCTGTGGCGTTTGGGTGGACTGGAATCACGACAAAGACTTTGATGATGCTAATGAATCCATTGCTGTTACTGGCGGAACCTCCGTCTTCAATGCCACTATCACGCCACCGATTGGCGCATTAACCGGCAGTACTCGAATGCGGATACGTATCACATGGAACACCACACCTTCATCCTGCGGAACACCCCAATTCGGAGAAGTAGAAGACTACACCCTAGATGTCACCGAAAATGCCCTACCCGTAGAACTGACCACATTTGCCGCAAGGCAGGAAAATAATGCGGTGAACCTGCACTGGGAAACCAAAACCGAGCTCAACAACGACTATTTTGAGGTGGAGCGTAGCCGCGATAATCGCACCTATACAAGCATCGGCAAACGTTGGGGGCAAGGCACCACCGTCGAGCCACAATACTACACCTTACCAGACCGGGTTCCACTGATCGGCACCAATTATTACCGGCTCCGGCAGGTTGACTTTGATGGCTCTGTAACTTATTCGGATGTCATCAGTGTTGACTTTACGTCAAATGAGCAATGGTCCTTACAGCCTAATCCGGCGACAGATCAAATACGGGTGATTGCGCCGATGGGATTGTCGGAGCAGACCCAATTTGTGGTGTATAATGCGGCCGGGCAGCAGCAGTTGCTGGATGCGCCCAATTGGCTTGACAACCGGGGAATCACTTTTGACTGCTTGGCGCTGCCGGAAGGCGTTTATTGGCTAAAAATTACTGGCCCTTTTGGCTCTTCATCGATAAAGTTTATGAAACTTTAAGCCCTAACCATGGAAATTTAAACGGGCGCTGGTTACCTTTGTCCGTCAAATTTTAATTTGTTGGCCATTCCTGTATTTCAGGTAAGTTTTAATTTCAGACAATGGTTTATCGACTCATTATCCTGCTGGCTTGTCTGGTGTTTTTTATCAACAGCTGCAACAGCCTGATTTCGCTGCAATTTGGGACGCATAAATTGCGGACCTTTACCATGGAGGAAGTCCTGACCAAAGGTGTTGGCGATACGGATTATATCAAGATCACCGATGCCTGGACCAGTGGTGATTATTACCACGTTCCGGGCAAACACGAGAAGGACGGCGGGCTGATTTTGTATCCGATATTGAGTAAGGAGCAAGTTACCCAACTGGAGCAGGGACAAAAAGTCAATCCCTATTTTGTGGGTTGGACCCAAACCTTTCCCTGGGAGTGCCTGGAACAGGAAAATTGTGTCAAAAAGGAATCACTGACCATTTCGGGCGTAGTGCGCGAATTGAAGGAAGAAGATCAACAACTGCATCAGCTTCCGCAGGGATTTGACTTTGCGTCAAAAGCGCCCGTTTATCTCGAAGTTGGACGACAACCCACGGCATGGTACTGGCATTTATTATTGCTACTGGGCTCGGCCCTGATGGCCTTTTCCCTGGAATATTTCCGAAACCGCAAGGAGAAAAAACAGTTGGCTCATGAATAAGTCCCGGCTGAAAAAAATCGGTAAGTGGGCGTTATTGGCAGGAGCCGCTTTGCTGACCTTTATTGTGGTTTGTAATGTATTGGTAAAACATTCCGCCAAGGATAAAATATTCTCCTCCGTAGAGGAAATTCCGGCCAATGAAGTGGCCCTTGTGTTGGGTACTAACCCACAGGGACCGAATGGCTTTAATAATCCTTATTTTCAATACCGAATCAATGCCGCAGCGGGGCTATATCATGCCGGAAAGGTCAAACACATCATCGTCAGCGGTGACAACAGCCGCAAATCCTACAACGAACCCGCCGCCATGCAGGAAGCACTGGAAAAAAAGGGCATTCCTACCGCGGCCATTACGCTGGATTATGCCGGATTTCGTACCTTGGACTCCGTAGTCCGCTGTCGTGAAATCTTTCAGCAAAACCAGTTTACCGTCATTTCGCAGCAGTTTCACAATGAACGGGCGCTGTTTATCGCCAAAAAGAACAATCTCGATGTGATTGCTTACAATGCCACTAACCCTTTCCGTAAGGAAATCAATAAAACCCAAATTAGAGAGTATCTGGCCCGTTGCAAGGCCGTACTCGACATCTATTTACTGAACAAGCAGCCCAAATATCTGGGTAAAAAAATTGATTTACCAATCTAATAATGATGAAAAGACAACTTATCGTAGCCGGCAACTGGAAGATGAATAAAACCTACGAAGAGGGTAGAGACCTGATCAAGGAGGTGATGGATTTGATGCAGCCTTCCAATGTGCTGATCATTCTGGGTACGCCCTATATTCAATTGATGAGCGCAGCCAATCTCACGAAGGACGTTTCTACGCTGAAACTGGCGGGCCAGAACTGTCACCAGGAAGAAAGCGGCGCCTATACCGGAGAAATCTCCGCCAGCATGATCAAATCCGTTGGTGCAGAATTTGTTATACTCGGACACAGCGAAAGACGGGAATATTTTGGTGAAGATGATGCGCTGATTGCCAAAAAGGTGGACATTGCTTTGGCCAATGGCTTACGCCCAATTTACTGCTGTGGCGAAAAGCTGGAAACCCGAGAGGCGGAAGATCATGTTGAGTTGGTTTCCGGGCAAATTGAAGCGGCTTTATTTCACCTGAGTGCAGAGGCATTCCAGCAGGTAGTGATTGCCTACGAACCCGTATGGGCCATTGGCACTGGTTTGACGGCCAGTCCGGAGCAGGCACAAGAAATGCACAAAGCCATCCGCAGCAAGGTTGCCGAAAAATACGGTGCAGAGATTGCCGAAGGCACTACTATTTTGTACGGCGGCAGTTGTAAACCCAACAATGCCAGGGAATTATTCAGCCAACCCGACGTGGATGGTGGTTTGATCGGTGGGGCTTCACTGAATGCCAAGGACTTTATCGCTATTGCGAATAGTTTTTAGACATTTATTAAAAGTATCACTTTTTTGAATAAATTCTGAGGGGTTCATTACGCATTTAATGAACAATTGTTTATTTTTGTTTGCTTTGTTCATCAAAACCGCCTACCCCAATGAATAGCATTGTTACCCAAAGGTTTATAAAGTGCCACGATAAGTTGAGGGAAGATAACCGCGTGCGCTCCAGTCGGCAATTTGCCATGTCGCTGGATTATCTGCCACAAAGTTTAAGCGAAATCCTGAAAGGAAGGCGCGATGTCACCATCGAGTTGTTGCGAAAAGCAGTGGAGCACTATAAGATCAATCCGGTGTACATCATGACGGGGGAGGGGCCGATGTTCATGAGCGAGGAGGATCACAAAAGCTTCCGGGTGCTCACCATCGTGACCAATGTGCAGGAAGATGAACGCATCGTACACGTGCCGGTACCGGCGCAGGCAGGCTACGCCGGAGAAATGGCCGATCCGACCTTTGTGCAGGACTTACCAACCTACACACTTCCGGATTATAAATACAAGGTAGGCACCCATCGTTCCTTCGACGTAGCGGGTGATAGCATGGAACCCACTCTTTTTGAGGGCGATAAAGTCATTTGCAGCTATCTGGAGCCGACGCTTTGGGAAACTTCCATTAAAGATAATTACGTTTACGTCATCGTGACGCGTGGAGATGTGGTCGTCAAGCGGGTCATTAACCGCATGAAAGACGATAAACAGCTGGACCTCATTTCTGATAACAACTTCTACGAAAAGTATACCGTCGGGGTAGGGGACATCCGCGAAATCTGGTACGTACGGGCAAAGATCAGCCCGTTCCTGCCATCACCGCAAAACATTAGAAACTACCTGCACGATGAAGTTCGGGAGCTTAAGCAAACTATTTCGCAGCAGTCTCGTTTAATTGCTAATTTGAATACCAGTCTGCAACAATTATTAGAACGGCAGGAACAAGAAAATCACCAGAAATTTAACCATGAGTAAGATTAAGATAAAAGGCAAAGTTGTCTACCAGAATATCGCCACCGGATTCTGGGGCATCGTCGATGAATCGGGTAAGGAATGGCGCCCCGTCAATATGCCCGAACAGCTAAAATCGGAAGGCAAAACCGTTACTGTCGAAGTCAAAGAAGTGCAGGAAGACATGTCGGTCTTCATGTGGGGCACGGCGGTGAAGATTGTGGGTTTTCGGACGTTGACGCCGTAGGTAAACTTGGGATTTCTCTTCGAGAAATGTTTTTTGGTGAGACAAGATTAACAATTACAGGATTTTTTTTGTGAAGTTAAATCTCAGGCAAGCCTGAGATTCATCTTGTTAATCATGTTAATCATGTCAAAATAAACTCCATAGCCGATGGTCGCCAGGCCATCAGCTATGGAGCATTCTTTCCTAGAATTTATAATCCACTCTCGCAGTCAGATTCCGTGGCCCCTCCAGCAGCGCTGGACGAATGCTGTATTTCTTATTAAAGGCATTACCCAGGATAAATGACAATCTCAAATCATCGATAATTTCAATCGCCATGCGGAAATTGTGTACCGTAAAGCCATTAGGATTATCCTCCCGGAATTTTCTCAAACCGCCCACAAAGACATTAAAGAAATTATCCACCGCAAGGATTTGGCTATTGTAGAACGTTTCCACGCCAAAGGTCAGGAATTTGTACTTCGCCTCCAGATCCAGCTTGAAGGTATGCTTAGAGCGGTACTTTAGGTAATTCTCGTCAAGAGAGGAATTGTTGGCATTGGTTTGCCCAATCGTTTCTTCCTGGCCGGATGGTGGCCGAGTGGTATCAAATTCCAAAAAGCGTGGATCGATATAGGTATAGCCGGTGAGCAAAGAAACCGGCACCCCGAAAATATTTCCGCGACCAGCCACCGTTACTTCCAGTCCCTTGATCTCGGTATCACCAATATTGATGGATTGGAAACTTCCTCTTACGATATTGAACTCCATCATATCCTGGTAGTTCATGATGAAACCGGCCACGTCCACAAAACCTTCAAACCCACCGGCCCGAAAGCCTTGTTTGATGCCAATCTCTGAGGACCAGCCCGTCTCCGACTGTAGGTCTGGATTCGGGATGATATCAAAGCCGCCCAGGTCGGTGACGATGAACTTCTCCGCTACGGTAGGGAAGCGATAGCCTTGGCCCAGCGATGCCCGCAGGAAGGTGGCCTTGTGCACTTGATAACTTAAGCCAAAACGCACCACCGGCTTGGATTCTTTTTCTTCTGCGGCTTCAACAGTACCAGACGACTGGCTACCCATAAATTCGAATCCAGGATTGACCAGGAGGTTCTGCTCGTAACGGAAGCCCGCCGAAACATTTAACCGTTTGAAAAATTTCTTGTCAAACTGCAAGTAACCGGCAAAATTCCGCGAGTAGAAGGTGGTATCACCATACAGCTCGGCATCCACATTGGTACCCATACCAACCAATCCGGCCGTGACCGCCAGGTCGATGCTGGGGAAACGTTTTTGAAACTGGTATTCTCCGTAATACAGCTGCGACTTATTCGACTGGTTATTGCTGTTGTCATTATTGACAGAATAAAAACGCCCCATCAGCTTGTGGCGATTGTTGGCCTTGTCGAAATACGTAACGTAAGGGTCAATATTGTAGCGCAAACGCTCGCGGGAAGTGGCCGTATTGGGTGCCGGCAAATAGCCCAGCGTATCCGTTCTCCAATAGAAAAAACTGCCAGATGCACCCTTGTTTATATTGGCATTTACCCCAAAAACCAGACGATCCGTCAGGTGATAACGGGTGTTAAAATTCACCCGACCAAATTTATTATAGGTCTCCTTATTGTAGCTGTCTTTGTTGTAATAATAGGCCCCAACCACCAGGTCCAGCTTACCGATTTTGCGTTTGTGGCTAAAGCTGGTGGCCGAAGTATAAGGCGCCCGATCCCACCACTTCAGGGACTCCTCCTTTGGATCAAAATAATGGGTATATGCTGTGGAAACTCTCGTTTCCGGGTCCGATTTGGCGAAAGCCGTACGAATATTGACAATGCCATTTAAGGCCGAGGAGCCATACAAGGCCGAAGCTGCTCCTTTCACCACCTCAATTTGCGCGATGTTTTCGATGGGCACATCATCCCAGTTGGGATAACCGGCATCGGCCTGCAAAATGGGAATATCGTCAATCAACAACAGTACCCGGCTACCTGCTCCCTGTGAAAAACCCGATCCACCACGGATATTGGCCTGGCCATCGATCACGGTTACACCAGGAATTTTCTGCAAGGCATCATCGACGGTCGTTTTATTGGTACTGGCAATCAATTCCGGCTTTAAGACTTCAAGAGATACCGTAACTTCCCCCAGCGGCTTTTCAAATTTACCACTGGTCACGGTAGCCGTATTCAGTAGGTTGGATTCCACCGTCAAGGCAATGGAAAGTTCCAGTGTTTCATCGGCCTTGACGGAAATGGATTGAGTGGTACTTTCGTAGCCCACATAACTTACATTCAGTTCATAGTCTCCCGGATTCAGTTTGAGTTCAAAATTACCATCGTAGTCAGTGATGGTACCGGCCCCTTTTGCCACATACACCGTGGCTGCGATTAGGGGTTCGTCCGCTGCTGCATCGATCACTTTTCCTTTGACGATTCCTTTTTGTGTGTAGGCTGTCATGGTCAGACAGGCCATTACCACAAATGAAAACATTTTTCTGATGAGCATAAATCAACATTTGTTTGGTTAGCAAATTGCTTTCAAATTGAAAATCAGTGAATTATGTTCAGAATGGGACAAAAGAGTAGCGTAGTGAGGGTGTAGGCGGTGTTGTTTTATTGAGGGTGTATAGATTGGCAAAAATAGAACAATACCTGAGAAAAAATAAATTTTTTTATCTCGGTCTGTCAATTTCTTTGGCGTTCTTTAACAAAAAAATCTTAGGATTGCATTTCAGTATATCAACTGAATTGTCATATATTGCGAAAATTTTAATGAAAGATTGAAATTTCACTTGAATCACTAAAAAAATCGCCTTACTATGAAGAAACTTTTACTTCTTGTTTTTTCTCTGGCCTGTTTTATGGGATCTACCAGCGCTCAAACTTGTGAACCCGATCCCAGCTTACCAGACTCTATCATCGTTGCACCACTGCCTTACACTGCTGAAAACCCTGAATTGGGTATTCCTGATACCGCTTGTGCCAACGGCTATTTTGAAACTTACATTTATATGAATATCCCCACGGAAGTGCAAGTTTTTGGCAATCCGGTACCCCTGGATTCTGTAACCATGGCTACCTCCGGTGGTATTCTTGACCTTCCTGCCTCTCTGAGCTACAACTGTAATCCTCCAAACTGTGTGTTTGAGGCAGACAGTAGCGGATGTATTGTGGTTTTCGGTACACCATCAGAAGGAGAAGTGGGTATGTACGACTTGAAGGTGAGTGTCACCATTTTCGCCAGTGGATTGTCCCTGGATCGCGATTTGCCAGATCAGACACTGGTTTCCGGCAATTACTTCTTCTTTGTACAGCCGGAAGGTTCACCAAACTGTACCATTATCAACAGTATTGATCAAGCCAATCCGATTGCCTTTTCGATGTACAACCAGCCTAATCCTTTCACCGACTACACCGAAATTGTGGTGGATTCAAAAGTGAATGGAGACTTCCAGCTTTTCGTACAGGATGTAGTGGGCAAAGTGTACCAGCGCAACGTAATCAACCTGCGCGAAGGGCAAAATACCATTTCCTTTGACGGTAGTCAACTCGCCGATGGCATGTATATCTACACCATCACCGATGGCAGATCATCCATCTCCGAGAAAATGATTCTCAACCGTCGTTAAAATTGTTAAGCATGACTAACAGCACCGTTTTTTGGGTGCTCAACATATTAGTGTGAATCCCCATGAACAGACGCCTGGACGAGCTTGCCCGGGCGTCTGTTCCGTTTTATAGGGATAGCATTTCAAAAATCGATTTACATCAATGAATAAGCTATATATACCCACGCTCATTCTCTTACTGCTGAGCAATATTGGCTATAGCCAAACCGGCTGCCCGGGGTGCGAAATTTTCCTTCCCGTTGATCTCACCGCCGATACCGTCTTTATCACCCCCGCACCTTCCGGACAAGTCGGTGTATACTACGATGGCGATGTCAGTTTTCGCATGCCGATGACTACTGATCCGGTGCACGATTTGGATCCATCGGTTCCCGAAGGCTTCGACATTTCTTCCATTACCATTACCTCGGTGGCCAACCTTCCTCCCGGACTGATGTGGGAAGCCAGTCAGACCGACTTTATCCCCAGCGAAGAGACGGACGGTTGTGTCAAGTTTTGTGGCACTCCATTGCAATCCGGACTTTTTGAGGTGGAAGTGATCGTGGAAGCCGAAGTCTTCATTTTCACACAAACAGCTTCGTTTACTTTGCCCATCCTGATCGAACCCGGCGTGACCAATACCGAAGGCTTTTCGATCCTCAACAACAGCGGCTGTGGCAGTGTGACGGCTACCTTTACCAATAATATTCCTTCGGAAGGTGATGAAGGATTTAGCTATTTATGGGATTTTGGCAATGGCACTACCTCCATTGACGAAAATCCACCGGTGCAGGTGTATGATGCACCAGGTGAATATGAAGTCAATTACCAGGCAGTCGTTGATACTTCCGCATATTTCCTGACCCAGGTGACGATCACCGCTACTGATTGCAGTGACTTTTTGGGCAATCGTCCGGACCTTAAGATCATCCTCTTTGGCCCGGATGGTGCCGACTTTTACACAGCCGACATTGTGCAAAACGCGGAATTGCCGGTAACCTACGACCTCTTTTTCGAGATCGGGCCTGGTAATTACGCGGTACAGGTGGTGGATGATGATGGCGGCATCGATGGTGCGGATGACGACTGTGGTACTGTCAACTTTACCAATCAAACCACCGGCGCATTGGTGGATGGGGCATTGACGGTTGAACTGGAGATTTTCCATCCGGTGGATACTGTTAATTCCACCGATACGATCTACGTGTATCCTATTCCAGAAGCACCTACCGTGACGGCTGATGGGCCAACCGGAGCTTGTGATGGCGAGGTGATTACCTTGACCACTTCATACGAGGAGCGAGTACAGTGGTACCGCGATACCTTGCCGGTAGTAGGGGGTGACCAGCAAACATTGGAGGTTACCGAAAGTGGTTCCTATTGGGTGGTCTATACCTCTGAAGTAGGCTGTACGGCTGCATCTGACCTCGTCGAAATCATCATTAATGACCTGCCGGAAGTTCCTTCTTTTTTTAACGAAAATAATCTGCTGACCATTGAAAATCCAGGCGATTTACCCACAAATGTGACCTTGCAGTGGTCCGTGAACGGCACCGCCATTGAAGGAGCCAATGACCTGGCTTTTTGTGCGGAAATGGATGGCACTTACACCCTGGAAGTGACCGACAATGATACCGGATGTACGAATTCTTTCTCATTAGATGTGATTTATGATCCGGACTTTGTAAATTGTACCAGCAGCATCACCGATATTGGCATCGAGCAGCTGGTTTTGTATCCTAATCCGGTGCAAAATGATTTGCGCTTGGAGATGTTTACTGGCCAACAAATGCCATTATCAATCGTACTTTTTGATGTGAATGGCAAACAACTACAACAGCAGCTGGTAGAGCAATATGGTCAAATGACACATACGTTGTTTATGCAGGATTATGCGGCTGGCCTTTATCTGTTGCAAGTAAGAACGCCTTACGGAAGCAGGACTTTTCGGGTGATTAAACAAGGTTCCCGCAACTAATTGCATACACACCCATATTGTTGATTTGGCAACTATTTAAATATGATGACGGCGCAGGTTGAAAAAAAGGAAATAGGAAATTTAATTCTAGAGGGTATCCCGGAAATTCCCAAAACCGTTAGTGAAAAATTAACTCAGTACCAGAACACCCGGGAAGCCAAAGTCATTGGTTGGCTGGACCGGGGCAATAGTATTCTCATTTCCACGCGTTTTGGTGATTCGGCCCAACTCCATCGGGTAAGCCATCCGGGGGGTGCCAGAGAACAGGTGACCTTTTTCAACGAGCCGGTATTTAATGCCTGGGTATGTCCGGAAGATTCTCGCAATAGCCTGGTCTTTTTGCGGGATCGGGGTGGCAATGAAAACTATCAGCTTTATTACCTCAAGCTCGATAATGGCCAATACGAATTGGTATCAGATGGGGAATCCAGAAACGACCACGCCGTTTGGAACAATCAGGGAAACTGTGTAGCCTACTGTTCTACCCGCCGCAACAATACGGATCACGATATTTACTTGTGCTGGCCGACCCAGGATAGGGCCGACGAGTGCCTCCTGGTGCGCGAAGGGTATTGGTATCCCATTCAATGGTCGCCGGATGACAAGTATATCCTTCTCGGAAATTTTAAGTCAATTACGGAGAGTTTTCTCTCTATTTTAAATATAGAAACGGGCGAGGTCACTCCACTGAATTTGTCGGACCAGCAGTCTTCCTGCAAGTGGGGTATCTGGTCAAAAACCAGTGAAGGCATCTTTTTCACCTCCGATGAAAATAGTCAGTTCAGTCACCTGATCTACCTCGACAGGGTCAGTGGAAATAAACGCAACCTGACCAAACAGATTCCCTGGGATGTGGAGGATATTTCCCTTTCCCCGGATGGCAAACTTCTGGCATTTTCCACCAACGAAAACGGCACCTGCAAACTGTACCTGCTCAATACTGAATCGTTTGACTATCAACAAGTTGAAAACATACCGCTCGGCCGAATCAACGGCCTGAAGTGGCATCCGGATGGGCAGCAGCTGGCCCTCACACTCAACACACCGGTATCTCCGTCCGATGTTTTTGTTTGGCACCTCACGAAGAAAGAATTGGTGCGCTGGACCTTTAGCGAAGTGGGAGGCCTAAACCCCGATCACTTCATCATGCCCGATTTGATTCACTACGAAACTTTTGATGAAGTCAATGGCGAATCCCGGCAAATTCCGGCTTACTACTACCAGCCAAAAGAGCGCACGGAGCCCTATCCCGTATTGATCTACATTCACGGTGGCCCGGAAAGCCAATATCGGCCGGATTTCTTGCCGGTATTTCAGTATTACCTGCTGGAATTGGGGGTTGCGATTGTGGCACCCAATGTTCGCGGGTCACTCGGTTATGGAAAAGATTTCCTGACCCTCGACAACGGCTACAAACGGGAAGACTCCGTCAAAGATATCGGGAGTCTGCTCGACTGGATTGAAACCCGACCGGAGCTGGATCGGGAACGCATTGCGGTGATGGGCGGCTCTTATGGTGGTTATATGGTATTGGCATCCATGACCCATTTTAATCACCGCTTGTGCTGCGGCATCGATATCGTGGGCATCAGTAATTTTGTGACGTTTTTAAAGAATACAAAATCCTATCGCCGCGATCTGCGCAGGGTAGAGTATGGCGATGAAAGAGACCCCAAGATGCGCAAGCACCTCGAACGCATTTCACCCACCTCCAATGCTCATAAGATCACTAAGCCCATGCTCATTGTACAGGGCCTCAATGACCCACGAGTACCCGCCAGCGAAGCCGAACAGATGCTCAAAGCGATTCGTGGAAATGGGGGAGAAGCCTGGTATTTATTGGCCAAGGATGAGGGCCATGGCTTTCGCAAAAAGAACAACCGGGATTACTTCGCCAAGGCCGTGATTATCTTTTTGCAGCAATACCTACTCGGAAAAAGATAGGAAAATCAGATGGTGTAGAGATATGCAAGTTCAAACCCTTCAGTCTCCTCCGTGCTTTGTGCCTCATCAATGGTAATACCCAAAATCAGGGCCTTAAGTTGTACTAAAGCCTCCTCCTTTAATCCCTGTTGCACCGCAAATTTCAGGCTGGGTGTCAAAGCAAAGTCCTGATCGATAATATCTAGGTTGCATTGTTTGAGCGCGTTCATGACCTGGCCCATAATACTATATTCAAAATCAAGTTGGAAGACATCGCGCACGATCTTTTTGACCACTTTGGCTTGAGCCAATGATTCGGCGGTACTCGTCTTGTAGGCATTGATCAATCCGGAAGTGCCCAGTTTAGTGCCCCCAAAGTATCGCACCACAATAACCGTTATATTGGTCAATCCAAAACTATCGATTTGTCCCAAAATAGGCCGTCCGGCCGTGCCGCTGGGTTCTCCATCGTCATTTGCCCGAAAATTGTTCTGGTCAAGCCCTAGCCGATAGGCATAGCAATGGTGCCGGGCTTTGGGGTGCAGTTTTTTGACTTCCGTCAAATGCTCCAGTGCTTCATCGGCAGTAGTGGCGGGATAGGCATAAGCAATAAATTTGCTGCCCCGATCCCGAAATTCGCCAATACTTGGTTCATCAATCGTTTGGTACTCGTCTTGCATCGGCGCAATTTACAGTATTAACAACCGATTAACAAAAATTGAAATTCACTTAAGATTGTAAGCAGGGCTAAAAACTTAATTTACACTATATTTGCGAAAAAAAAGTGGAACAAACCCTTCAGCAATACGATAAGATCAAGGCACAGTGTCGGGAATTATTTGTCAAAAAAAATAAGGACTATGGCACTTCCTGGCGTATCCTGCGTCCTTCCTCTTTGACGGACCAGCTCTACATCAAGGCCAAGCGCATCAGAAGTATTGAAGAAAAGGGCGAACAAAAGATCGATGACTCTATTGAAGGGGAGTATATTGCGTTGGTCAATTATAGCCTCATGGCACTCATCCAGCTTTCATTGCCCGCCGAGGCACCTCTGGAGATGGAAGCAGAAGCCGTCAGTGCCTTGTACGACGAGCAGTTTGAAAAAACCCGCGACCTGATGATTCGCAAAAACCATGACTACGGCGAAGTATGGCGGGAGATGCGCATCAGTTCGATCACCGACCTGATCTTATCAAAGCTACTGCGGATCAAACAAATTGAGGACAATCTGGGTCAAACCCTGGTCTCAGAGGGAGTAGATGGAAATTATCACGATATCATTAACTATGCTATTTTTGCATTGATTCAAATAGAAGAACAGTAATAAAGTGTTGGACACCAAACAGACATTTGTCAACGTACAAAACACAAGAAAATGACCTTAGGCACGCTTATCATCACCATTGCAATTGTCGCATTGATTCTAACGGGATTGATGTATTTCGCCACTGATCGGGTTAAGAATATCCTCTTGAGCTATCTACAAAATTTTGTCGGCTCACTATTTATTTTCTCCGGGTTTGTTAAAGCTGTCGATCCACTGGGCACCGCCTACAAAATGGAGCAGTATTTTGCAGAATTTGAATCCACTTTCAGCCATACCTGGTTTTCTTTTTTAGCGCCATTATTCCCCTGGTTGAGCAATTACGTAACCGCCTTCTCGGTGATTATGATCGTCTTTGAGATTGTACTTGGCGTCATGCTGATCATTGGTGCCATGCGCAAGCTAACTTCCTGGGCATTTTTGATTTTGGTATTGTTTTTCACCTTTCTCACCGGATTCACTTTCCTGACCGGCTACGTTCCGGAAGGGGTTAATTTCTTCCAGTTTGCCCAATGGGGCCCTTATGTCGAGACCAATATGAAAGTCACCGACTGTGGTTGTTTTGGCGATTTTATCAAACTGGAGCCCAGAACGTCCTTTCTCAAGGATGTCGTATTGCTAATCCCCGGCATCTTATTTGTCATTGCCTGGAAAAGCCAGCACCAGTTGTTTTCGGCGACAGGCAGAAACCTGATCTCACTGGCCACTATTGTAATCATCACCGTTTACTGTTTCAGCAACTACGTATGGGATTTGCCGCATACTGATTTCCGTCCATTTAGGGAAGGTGTTAATGTAGCGGAGCAAAAGCGCCTCGAAGAAGAAGCTGCGGGCAATGTACAAATTGAGGCCTACGAAATGACCAATAAGGAAACCGGCGAAACGGTACGTCTGCCTTTTGATCAGTACATGAAGGAATTTAAGAAGTACCCCAAAGAAGAGTGGGATTTGAAACAGATCAAGACCGAACCGGAGGTGCCGCCCACCAAAATCAGCGAATTTGAAGCAAGTGATTTGGAGGGCAATGATGTAACTGAAGAAATTTTGACCGAAGAAGGGTACAGCTTCATGGTGATCGCCTATAAATTGTATGGGGAGGAAGGCAGCACCACACAGGTGGTGAACGACAGTATTTTTGTGAATGACACCATTCCTTCTGCCGATACCACGATGATTCTGAAGCGCCTGGATCGGGTAGAAAATCGCCAGGAAACAGTACCTACTTACAGCTGGGAGGACGATTATGTCAAAAAATGGATCGACCGCATCAATCCAATCATGGCGGCCGGTGCCGCGAAGGGCGCAAAGGTCTATGCCATCACGGCCTACAGCAATCCCGAGCGGATCCTGGATTTTCAAAATGCCATCAATGCCGACTATCCGATCTATACGGCTGATGATATCTTGTTGAAAACCATCATTCGGTCGAACCCGGGACTGGTGTTGATGAAAAATGGCACGGTCATCAAAAAGTGGCATTACAAAAAGTTGCCTGACTTTTCGACGATCGAGCAAGAATACATGCAATAATTTTCGAAAAAATGTACAAGTGTCAAATCGCTTGTACATTTTTTTCTTTATCATACAAGCTTTTTGCAATAATTACCCTTTATTTGCAAGTACAGACGCATTTTTTGTGAGGGTAGGTGTAACCTGCTCTAAAAAAAGGAGTTAAATGTTAAGTAGAAGGAACGTCCGCATTAAAGTAATGCAGATGCTTTACGCCCAAAGTAGGGATAAGGCGGCAGATGCCGAGGCAGTGTTGAAGAGATATAGGAGCAATATACGCACCTCTTTTGAGTTGTATATGTTCAATCTGTTTTTATTCAAAACAGTGGCGCAGTTCTCCCAGGAGGATGCCGAACGCAAACACTCCAAGTTATTACCATCCGAGGAAGACAAGAAATTTACCGCTAAGCTCTTCGAAAACCCGCTACTCAACTCCATCGCCGAAAATAAAGAACTCCAGCGCTATTTCAACGCCTACAAGTTTGACGAAAAGATCGATCCGGATGTGGTTCGGCGATTTTATATCGATTACGCCAAAAGCGACGACTACAAGGCGTACGTTCGTAAGGATGAATGTACCAATCCTGATCACAAAAAGGCCCTGCTAGACCTGTACAAGACCTGTATTCAAAACGACACTTTCAACGAGTACCTGGAGGATTTCTTTCCCCTGTGGTTTGACGATAAGTCGCTGGTAGTGGGTGCCATGAAGAAAACCATCAAGGCCCTTCCCGCCAATGAAAACTTTTACAAGGAATACGAACCCACCGACGATACCATCAAAGATTTTGGCGAAGCGCTTTTGCTGAAGGTCATCAATGACGATGAGGAGCTGCTGGCCCTGATTGAGCCCACCTTAAAGAACTGGGACGCCGATCGGGTAGCCATTATCGATATGATCCTGCTAAAGATGGCCCTGGGCGAATTATTGATTTTTCCAACCATTCCCACCAAGGTTACCCTCAATGAGTTTGTGGAAATCTCCAAGATGTACAGCACCGAAAAGAGCAAGGATTTCATCAATGGCATCCTGGATCGCCTGATGAAAAAACTCAACAAGGACGGCCGCATCCACAAGGAGGGTAGGGGGCTGCTGGAGTAGATTTCCACTGGTTTGTGAAAAAAATCAGAAAAGGCTATTACCTTTTGCCAAAATGTAGAACTAATCCAGGATTACGATTAGCATTTTTTTCACTAAACCTATCAATTCATGAAAAAACAAGAGCGCTCAGCACGTTTTGTTTTTCTCCTGTGTCTGTTGTTTTGGAGTACTATTTCTTCTGCACAGGTAGATTATTGCATTCCTGAAGTTCTTTCGGAAGACCTCTACATCACTAAATTTAAGTTCAACACCATTGATAATCCATCGGGTAATAATGGGTATACTTTTTACCCAATTATGACTACAGTAGAGCCCGGGCAAGTTTACAATTACAGCGTCACTTTTCCCGGAGGAAGTGGTTTTAAATATTATGCCATCTATGCCGACTTTGATGGCGATGGGTTTTTCACCGGTACTAATGAGCAGCTAGTTAATATAAGCACCCCTTTTGATCACGAAGTCGGTACAGTCATAATTCCTACCGGGCTAACTGATATTGAAACCCGACTCCGGGTGATGGTTGACAACAAGCCCATTTTCGATCCATGTATGAATATTGACAATGGAGAAATTGAAGATTATCAGCTAAGGGTCGCCAATTCAGTAGATGAAGATTTTGTGGTGGTACTGACTACCAGAGACTCCGAAAATATGGACGAGGAGTCATGTTCTCCTTTTGAGTTTACTATAAACCATGACATGTGTAGTGGTGGCCCCGTACCAATGAGGCGGGTCTATCTGTATTGTTATTTGGACCAGCAGGGTACTGCTGGAGCCCCACCGTTTAACCTGGCTTCCGGAAGGCCAAGTGTGAGTTGCAGTTTAACACATTCAGGATTGATAGAAGTTGACTTAGCCATTTTATTCCCTAATATTACGCTAGTCACCGGCACAAACTATATCCTGAGGGTTTATCAGGATCAGTGTAATAGTGATAGTGATTGCTTGCCTGATGGCAGAGATGGTTATGCCGTTCATTTTCGACAAGGACAAATGTGCCCAATCATTCTTAATAGCTACGGAATTGACTGGTCTCCATTGTATTTTAGAACTGGGCATGACGATATCCATAATAATGAAGTGGACCAGCAGGACATCACAGCGGAGGAAAGTGATATCGATGTTTATCCAAATCCATTTAGGGACCAATTGCAAATAGACTTCCAATTGTCCTATGCAGCTCCAGCTAGTATCTATCTGACAGATGCAACAGGTCGGCGGGTGAGGACATTCTCCAATCTTGACTTTTACGATAAAGGACCACACTCTCAAAATCTTTCCACTGTGGGCCTGCCAGGTGGCCTTTATCTACTGACCTTCGAATCAGGTGAGCAACGTATTACCAGGCGGGTCTTTAAATCACACTAAAACTATTATTTTATGTTTAAAACGACTCTCCGAACATAGACTAAGCAGTAAAAACCGCTCTATATAGATTTTGTGTAAAAAAGAGAGTAAGTCATTTCCGTGACTTGCTCTTTTTCTATCTCACTTGTTCACCTTTGGCTAGTGAGCTAAAAAACTTCTATCTTGCTCGTTGTTCTCCCGCCGAAATTTTCAAATTTTAGAAATGATGAACAAGAGTCCACTGCGGTCATTGGGGTTTTTCTTTTTAATCATGTTCCTGTCTACATCATTTTTTGCTCAGGCAGAAGAAAAAAATGCTGACCAGGCAAGCCAATTTTACCAAAAGGGAAAGGCAATGCTACGCAAAGGAGATATCGACAGCATGGCCTATTATTGGCATCGAGCACTCTTTCTTTTTGAAAAAGGGGAGGATATTGAAGGTATGTATAATTGCTATTTTGGTTTTTCGAGTGTTTACATGCAATTGGGACAGTTTGACAAAGCAATGACCTACAGCGACTCTACCTTTTGGGTGGCTGCAAAGAACGATTCGGATGCAGATTTACTTAATGAACATCTCACCTATGCTCACTATCGCAGGGCAAACATCCATAACCTTGCCTTTTCCTTTGAGCTGGCCATTAACGATTACCAAAAAGCAATTGACTATGAATTGGCCAGAGCAGAGCCGGATTCCAACCATATGTCCCGCACCTGGAATAACCTTGCACTCCTTTACAGAAATGCAGGAGATTACAAGAAAGCCCTAGATGGATATCAGCATGCCTTAAATTATGGAGATGCCATCTCTTGGGGAGTCAAAGCGGCGATTCTAAACAACATTGGCCACCTTCATTTTGACAATAATGACTTCTCGCCGGCACTTGATTTTTTCGATCGGGCTTATCAAATCTATCGAAATAATGTAGAGGTCAAAGAGCTCAAACTTACCTTTGCCGAAGCCGGAAATTACATCAATATCTGCAATAACCTGGGCAAGGTTTACCATAAACTTCTGGACTTCAAAAAGGCTGAACAATTACTACGAGAATCCTTAAAACTTCAAGATGAATTTAAACACAGTATCGCTCAACTCTTTACCTACCGTTATCTGGGGCAATTGTACCTTGATCAAACTCAATTCCAGCAAAAAGGCATGCAATATTTAGTTAAAAGCCTGGAATTGGCAAAAGAACAATTTTCACCTCCGAACAAGGATCTTGCAACTTCTTATTTTGTCATTGGAAAAGCACATGACCAAAACAATAAACTGGAAAAAGCTTTATCTTATTACGAAGCAGCAAGGTTGTCATTGTTGCAACCCAAAAATAAAGAACAACGGTTGCCTCAAACTCCTCTTGAGGTCTTTTCAGAAGTCACCTTGCTAAAACTGCTTGTAGCCGAAGGCAATGCTTTGTGGCGCCAATATCAAATTATCCAGGAGGAGGAAATACTTCATCAGGCGTTGGAAAACTTTGCTTTCATGGACCGTCTCATCGAGCAAATGCGCAGGGGGTACCTCTCACAAGAATCCAAGGAGTTTTTAGCCACAGCAGTACATGATGCCTATGGGGTTGCCATTCGTGTTGCTCAGTCGCTCCACAAGCTAACAGCAAAGGATATCTATGCCAATACCGTGCTAAATTTCTTTGAGAGTAGCAAAGCCATGATTCTATTAGAGTCGCTCGAAGCGAATGAGGGGAAGATATTCCAAATTGTGAGATCTAACAAAAGTGGACAAGCATTGTTGGAAGAGGAAGCAAGCCTGAAGGCCAAAATGGCTAACTATAAACGCTTAATCTTTGAAGCGGGAAATGACACTGAGCAAGTTAAAAAATGGAGTCAGCTTTTGTTTGAAGTCAACCAGGACTTCGACGTTTTACAAAATGCGTTCAAACGAGAATTTCCGGAATACTATACACTGAAATTTCATACGGATACCCTGACACTTGCAAAGGCAAGAACACTCCTTCCAGACAGAGATGTTTTTATCATTGAATACTATATTGATTCCACTTCCCTGATTACCTATGCTCTCGGAACGAACACCTTTTATATCAATGAAACCCAGATAGGAGAGCAAGAACACCAGATCCTCAATGGCTTTCTACGTGAAGTCTCAAATTATTCTTTTTATCAAAATGCAGATTTTTCCTTTAGCCAGTTTTCAAAATTCGCTTATAAATGCTACGAACTGCTTCTTGAAAAAGAACAAGAAAAAATACCTGAGACGGTAAATACATTGATCATTGTGCCAGATGGACTACTAAATATTGTTCCTTTTGCCGCTTTGATTACCCAAATGCCTCAGGAATATCAAATACCAAATTATGGTCTGGAAAACATGAGCTATCTCCTGGAAAAATACGATCTCCGCTATGCCTATTCCTTAAAGAGTCTTTTGCACTACCAAAAACTGCTTCAATCCTCCACAAAAAAAGCGCCGTTTGCCGGTTTCGCCCCAGCCTTTACCGGTTCCGATTCTCCAAGTGTCATACGTTCCTGTGATGATGGCCCCCTTGGTGATCTGAAACATACAAAAGACGAAGTCACCCGTATTGCTGCCAACATCAACGGTGATGTTTACCTTGGCAATAACGCCAGCAGCGAGCAATTCCGGCAATTGGCCAATGATTATCAAATCCTCCACCTGGCTACCCATGCCTGTGTCAATACTGATGACCCATTATTTGGCAGGATCTATTTTGGTCCTGATGATTATTTATATACGGTGGATTTATACAATCTACAACTAGGTGCAGAGCTAGTGGTATTAAGTGCCTGCGAAACCGGCATTGGCCAGATCGTTGCCGGCGAAGGCGTGCAGAGCCTGGCACGAGCCATTGCCTACAGTGGATGTCCGAGTACGCTCACCAGTCTCTGGTCCATTTCCGATCAGGCGACCGCAGAAATCATGACCAATTATTACCAGACCTTGGGGGAAGGAAAAACCAAGAGTGAAGCCCTAAGAACGGCTCAGTTGAATTATTTACAGCAACAAAAATCAGCTCAGCAACATCCGGTTTACTGGGCAGGCTTTAGCCAAATTGGGGTCAATACACCTATTGAATTTTCGAAGGGCTCTTCCATGAAAATGGTGTTCTATGTTTTAGCTGCCCTGATCATCATTGGATTGTATTTCTGGTTCTCAAGTGCCAAAAAATAGGACTAGTTAAGTTTGGTTAATAACTCATCCGCTTTGGCAGTAAAAGCCCCTGGTTGACCATTAGAGATCAATTCCAGTATTTCCTCAGCTTCCTGAATGTTGCTTTCTTTGATTAATGACAGCGCCTGGTACCAGCGTCCTTC
Organism: Saprospiraceae bacterium; assembly: GCA_965229635.1. Classification (GTDB taxonomy): domain Bacteria; phylum Bacteroidota; class Bacteroidia; order Chitinophagales; family Saprospiraceae; genus BQJU01. The sequence continues at coordinate 4,611,692 of OZ245894.1, read as the reverse complement.
CTGTTCAAACAGTGGATTGGTCGCTGCTGCCTGATATGCCGCCTGTGCCTTTTGGCTGTTACCTACAACCTCGTAGGCATTGCCCAAAGCCATGGCCAACGGTGGGTTTTGTGTTAAATCAAAGGATCTTTTTTCAGCCTCTGCAATGAAGCTATTGTAATCTTCCTGCTGATAGAGCTCAAAGAGTGAAGCGAGATCATTGTCTTGTCCTCCCCGTTGGTTGAAATCCCAGTCATAAGGCTGATGATATTCGGCATAGAGATTTTCGGTAGTATTTGACCCACCAAAATTCCACTGCCATAAACCATAGGCCAAAATCAGAAAAGCAACGCTTGCGGCAATGGCCACAACCCTTCTTATATTAAATACAGAGACTGGTTTGTTGACTGTTTTTTGATGGATTTCATCCAGTTTTTCTTTAAGCTTTGTATTGCCATAAAGGCGAATACCGCCCTTCATGTTTTTGATGAGTTCTACTTCTTCGGCAAGGTGTTGATTGGCTTCCATTTCTTTTTCAAAGTTTAGTTTTTCTTCCTCTGATAATTCACCTGCCAGGTATTTTTCAATGTGTTCCCAATGCTGTTCCATTTTCCGTCATTTTTTTAGTTCCCTGACATATTGAGGATGGTTTAAAATCATTTCCCGGAGTTTCTTCATACACTTCAGTTTCTTATTCTTGGCCACCTGTTCGCTGGCTAACCTAAGCATATCACGAATCTGCTTCATAGAATGCTTTTCGTAGTAAAACAAGGTCAATATTTCCTGACAAGGAGCTCCGAGTTTGGCCACCAATTTGGCCACCAATTGTTCTTCCTCTGTACCAATTAATTCGGCCTCAATGTCTTGCTGTTCGTCGGGTGTGTCAGGTAGCATTTCCAGGTCAGTTTTATTTCTTCTTTTCGACAACCGCTTCAACCACAAGTTTTTACAAATAGCAAATAAATAGGTCTTGATGGTGCTTTCTCGCTTAAACCTTCCATCTACCACCTGATTAAAAAGAATAACCAGTCCATCCTGAAACACATCCTTCACTTCTTCCCCCGTGCCTTTATTTCGCAATATATGTGCCTCCACTGAGGCATAGTGATTTCGGTAGAGATACTCAAATGCTTTGTCTCTCTCTCGGGGCTTACCGGAAAGGATCCACTCCAATAATATGGCGTCGCGAATTTTTGTCATACTTGCTTATTCGTTAGTGCTGCTTTATCCGAAAAGGTAACCCGTTTTTTTATTTTGACCTAATCCCTAAAAGTTTTTTGTGCTGTAGCAATACAACCTCTACTTCTTGATTTCGAATCGATTAGACGCATTATTTATGCTATTATTTGCCCTTGTGGTCAATAAAAATTAATTCTTTTTCTCAAAAAAGGTATTACCAATCTTAATAAGACCCCACTAACTATAAAATCAAAAACGCGCTCTCTCTAATTATCCTTATTTACATTTTATAAAGCTAATTTATTAAAGTTATGAAAACTAGACTATTGTTACTCTTTTTGCTAATGACGCTAGTGGGATGGTCCGCACAGGGTCAATCCTGTGAATGTCAAACCGATTTTCTGGACATCAGTACTGGCCTCGATCACAGTACCGGGCAATACTACAACCCCGGAGATCCTGATTTATACTGGACTGTGACCAGCGATCCCTCCGGTGGGCCCACACCCCGGCCGGCAGATGTGGTGCTCCCTCAGCCGAGTTGGGCTCCGGGCAATCCACAAAAATGGATCTCCCCCTTTAATATTCCTCCTGGAGCTGGAGTCCCATCCGGCACTTATACTTTGGAGACCACATTTTGTGTTTGTGAAACTACCGATCTGATTTTTAGTTTCAGTACTTTAGTTGATGATGATGTTACGATCACATTAAATGATAACCTGGGAGCGGTGATGCAAGTCCTCCAAACTGCGAGTGGTTTTACTAGTCCCACAAATACAACCACATTGGTTACCGGAGTTACTCCAGGATCATATACCATTGTTGCAAATTTGACAAACGTCCTAAGTGCTGTTGGCCTTAACATCAATGGCAGTATTGTCGGCCCGGGATTGACCTTGCGAGAGTGCTGTGAACCCGTTCAACCGGATCCTTGTGGCGAAGTTGTGATGGAAACAATAACCAATGACTGTGCCGAGCCCTGGAATTATGATTATTCCTTTCACATTCAAAATAACGTTACCAACCTTGCGGTAACCGATGTACTATTTTTGAATCCTACCCCTGGATTTACGATCACGCCAAACTTCCAAACTTCCCTAAATATTCCCCCCAATGGAGGTGTGAGTGGGACCCTTAATACGGTTATTACCGCCAACCCTCAACTCACCCAAAACACTCAGCTTTGTTTTACCGTAGTATTACTCAGCAATGGTGCAACTTGTTGTGAGTTTGAACACTGTATCACGCTTACCCCACCGGATGATCCTTGTGACGATGTAAGTCTATTCGTGAAGCAAGTTGATTGTTGTTTTAATGTTGATGTGACGAATAACTATTGCGAAGACTACTTCATCGGAATTCGTACCACAGCATTGAGTTCTGGCACAACATTTAATACCTTAAATGGCGGTAGCAACTGGAATTTCACCGCTAATGGTGCCGGAACACAGGTATTGTGGGAACCAATCAATGGACACGTTGATCTGGGTGTAACAGATGATCTTCAATTTTGTCTTTCGGGGCCATCAGGAGTTCATCAAGTTGTATTCGAATGGCTGGCCCTTGATCAGGATGGCAATGAGATTGTAGTTTGTACCGAAACCCGGGAGCTTGCGTGTGATACGGGATGTCTTTCAATAGTTGAAGACACCATCATTTGTAACGACGATGGTACTTTTACCTTCATACTTACGGTGACCAATCTCTCTAACATGAATATTGCCACCGACATCTATTTGGCTCCATTTATGGGTTCTCCCATACTATTTACTCCAGCTGTTATTTCCCCTGTTTCTATTCCTCCGGGAGGTAGCCATCAAGTCACCACAACCGTAACTAACGTCAATAATCTACCGGCTGGATCACAAATTAATTACCAGATCATCTTACTTGATCTGAATACTGGTTGGTGTTGTCACCAAAATGATCTAATCTTCACCGTACCCGATTGTGAAGGTTGCGATTGCGGCACCTACGACGACTACCTGGCGGACCTAAATGCGGGCTTTACGCTCATTGGTACTGATTGTGACGATCTATTTTTGGTTCCTAATGCCGCCCAGGATTGTGATCTGGTCCTGTGGAATGTTCTAGATCTGTCGACGGGTATATCAGTAAATGGCCAATCCAATGGAACGACTCCATGGACTTTCACTGTACCTGGCCCCGGTGCGTATCAGATTTGTATGATTCTGATTCGTTTTGATGACAATGGTGACTTCTGCTTTGAAGGACAATACTGCGAAAAAACAGGCATCAATTGTGATCCAGCTGATTGTATTGACCTTTCCTTGATTGATCCGAGTATCTCTTGTCCGCCGCGCAATCGCCTGGACTACGTATGTGGCTGTGACGGTCGTACCTATACCAATAGCTGTGTAGCCAAGTATCGAAATGGAATTACCAGTTGGGTGGCTGGACCTTGTGCCGGCGGAGGCTTCGGTGGAGGTATCTTGTTAAATGGAAATATCTCCGGAGGAGCAGTCCTGCTCGACTTTTCCGTTGAGCCAGAAAATACTTTTGTAGAATACGTCATTGAAAGGAAGATCGGTTCAGAAGATGAATGGGAGGAAATTGGCTTGATTGAGGCGACTGGAGAACTGACCTATGAGTTCTTTGACGATGCCCCCGCAACCGGAACTAATGAATATCAAGTCCTGGCCATCACTGAAACCGGATTGATTGAATTTAGCAATACGGTATTGGTTGAGTTTGAGAATGGAGATTTAGGGCGTTCCGCAATGGAGAATGGAGATAGCGAGAAGGCCCGGTCACTAGATCACCAAATCCAGCTCCAGACACCACCCGCAAATACGACAACCATCCTTGTCTATCCCAACCCAACTAATACCGGACAATTCCAGGTAGAACTGCCATTCGACGGTTTTACATCCTGGTCATTGCGTTCAGCTCAGGGCAAAATTGTAAAGGGACAGGCTCTAAAAGTGGATAAGATTACGTTTAACGCGCAGGTCGGTGACTTACCTCCGGGTATGTACCTCCTGGAAGTCATTCACCAAAACCCTGAAAATACCGATCGCATCAAAATTGTAATCCAATAACGGATTTTTCTGAAGCAAACTTTTTGGTGCAGCCTCTTTTTCCCCGACATCTGAGCGCCTCGGGGAAGGAGGGCTGCACTTTTTTTTTGAGATAGTGACTACTGTGATAAGTATCACTGATCAATGCCGTCAACGCCTTTACCTTTGTTGTCAAGAAATAAAAACAGAAACAAAATGGAAAAGAAGATATCATTTGGAAGCTTGATCAACGGTGAGAAGCCAGTTTTGGTTGATTTCTCAGCGGAATGGTGCGGCCCCTGCAAGGCAATGGCTCCAATTCTCCGTGAGGTAAAAGAAGAACTCGGCGACAAAGCTACCATCGTCAAAATTGACGTCGATAGAAATCAGGCACTGGCGAGCAGCTTAGGCATTCATGGTGTGCCTACCTTTATCCTTTACAAGGATGGTGCGGTAAAATGGCGTCATTCCGGTATGCAGTCCTCACACATGTTGACTCACGTGATCCAACAGGCGATTGACAATCAGTTGTAAGCGTAAGAAATCGAACAAAAGTTTATGAAACTTAGAACGGCAATCATTTTTGCAGTACTGCCACTTTTTGTCGGTGCACAGGAGGAATCAAACGGATGGCTCAAGAAATTGAAAGACTACAAGATCGAGCCTTCTTTGGGCATTCAGTTGTGGGGTAGTTATACCAAGGGGGAGGAGTTGTACAATGAAGAACTCGGCAAATATGATCCCATCGACAATCGCTTAAATTTTCAGATTCGGCGTACACGTATCGGTTTAAAAGGCCAACCTTATGAGAACCTAAAATTTAACCTGACGGCCGCCCTCGATTTTGTCGGAAGAGATGTTTTGGCGGGAACGGAAGGAGGAACCAATAATGGAGGATCGCCGTCATTTCGTCTTTGGAATGCGTACGTTCAGTGGCGCATGAAGTCAAATAGTGAAGCACTGAATCTGGTGGCAGGTTACCTGCCGGTACAGATTGGGCGGGAGAGTATTACCTCGGCATTGAGAAGCACCTCGATGGAAAAAGCATGGTCACAAAACTACCTGCGCCGACATCTGACGGGTATCGGTCCCGGGCGAGCTGCCGGTGTCAACCTTGGTGGTCTGTTACTTCCGGAGAAGGGCCATATTGGCCTGGGTTATGATATCGGCGTGTTTAACCCAGTATTTGAAGGATTTAGCGGTAATTCCACCGGCAGGCATTACGCACCACTATTTGCCGGTCGTCTGGCCCTTTATCTTGGAGATCCGGAATTTACGAAATACGGCATCGGCCATAAGGTCAATTACTTTGGCAAGCGCCAGGGGCTGACCGTGGCAATTGCCGGAGCGACCCAAGGAGAAACAGATTTGTTTTTACAAAATCAGGCCTTGGGCATGGATGTGCTCTTTAATTGGGGTAAACTGAATGTTGACGGCGACTGGACCATGTTATACCGCAGTGGAAGGCGCTTAACAGAGGATCAGGTACACGAATTTACGGCTTCCGCCAATACGGGCTATATCCGGGCAAGTTATAATGTGAACCTGCCCAATCAATATGTTCTGGAACCGGTAGTGATGCTGGTTCAATTCAACGGAGCCCTCGATGCCATTGAGCAAAGCGATGCCGCCGCTGTGGGAGCTTTGTACGGGAAGGACCAGAGTGTTGATGTGGGGTTTAATCTTTACCCCAATCCAGACCTCAAGCTGTCATTACACTATACCTTCCGGAAAGGAAATGCCGGCGACGTAGGCGATGGCGCCAAAATCAACAACTACTTTTACCAAAGTGGTGCCGGTGCTATTCATAGAGGGGAATGGTTGGGATTAGGGTTGATTGCCATTCTCTAAGCAATTTCGAAAGTCTGAATTAATCTATATCATTGGGTGATTTAATTTTTTTGGAGCAGCATGTTTTGTAAAAAGCATGCTGCTTTTTCTTTTGGTGACTGACCAAAAATTAGTGCCGTTCGTGACTTTCATCACTGACTTTAGCAGCGTTTTGGTAGACCTTTGTGGTATCAGTTAATTAATAAAATAAATACCGAATAAATGGACAATCAATTAGTAGTTAATATGCCACGCATCGGGGAACAAGCGCCCGATTTTGATGCAGTCACCACTGCCGGGCCGATGAAGTTTTCGGAGTACAACAAAGACAGCTGGGTGGTGATGTTTTCTCACCCTGCCGACTTTACCCCCGTTTGTACCACTGAAATGTCGGCCTTTGCCGTTGACAAAAAATGGTTTGCCGCACGCAATACCAAATTACTGGGACTGAGTATCGATAGTATCCACTCACACCTGGCGTGGGTCAACAATGTACGCGAAAAAACCGACGTGTACATGGACTTCCCGATCATCGCTGACTTGGATATGAAGGTAGCTCAGCTATATGGAATGCTGCACCCGGGCGAAAGCACCACTGCCGCCGTGAGAGCCGTCTTTTTCATTGATCCTAAAGGCAAGATTCGCCTGATCATGTACTACCCGCTGAATGTAGGCCGCAATATGGATGAAATACAGCGCGCCCTGATTGCATTGCAAACGGCTGACGAATGTAATTGTGCATTGCCCATCAATTGGCGTCCCGGCGATAAAGCCATCGTTCCTCCACCAAAAACTTTGGTAGAAATGGATGAGCGCATCGCCAATACGGAATACGAAAAAGTTGATTTCTATTTGGCCAAAAAATCGCTTAACTAGTGACCTGCATTAGTAAGCTGGGTTAAGCGAACCCCTTGTCTGATCATCGGGCAAGGGGTTTTTCTTTGTTGCAACTTGCACACACTAAAAAAGGGCCACCCGATCTGGATGAGCCCTTCTGCTATTCGTTTCAATAAGAATACTTAATTCGTTTCTACCGGACAAGTTGAAGCACCAATCACAGCGTAAATAGCACACCAGTTAACCAGTGCAGTAAACAAAAAGATAACCCCAACAATGCCCAGAATAATGCCCAGGGTAGTGCCGATGGCAACGGTTCCGGTGGCCAATACTACGGCGATGACCGCTACAACGACCAAACGAATGATCTTGTCTGTTTTTCCTACATTTTTTTTCATGGTTTCGTTTAGTTTTAGTGAATGAACTTTAATGAATAAAATGACTGATCAGAAAGCCGAGGGCCGTGAAGATGCTCAGGCAAATGATGCAGGCAACCACAATTTTGGCCCAATTTGGTAACTGTTTCATACTTCAAAGATAAAGGGTAGGAGAGGGAGGTGGCGTGATTTTAGTCACGCCTCGATCAGTAATTCAATGGTGCTGCCCGACATGTTGATCATCCGGTTCTTTTCCATTTGCTTCATCAATCGGGAAATAACCTCACGGGAGCTATTGAGGTCTTTAGCGACATCTGTCTTGGAGAGTGTCAGTTTTTTGGTACCCAAAAGTTTTGATTTATTGGTCAGATAGGCCAACAGTCTTTCATCCATTTTGTGAAAAGCAATATTGTCAACTACTGCCAGTATCTCATCAAACCGGTGGGCGTAGGTTTCGGCCATAAATTCATTCCAACTGGGATACTGATGCATAAAGTCGTAAATACTTTGAACTGGTATGGCCAGGATATGCGCCGGACTTTCCACAATGGCTTTTATGGCACTTTTCTCCCGTCGAACACAAGAGGCCAGGGTCATCGCACAGCTTTCACCGGGAGTGACGTAGTATAGGAAGATTTCGTGACCGTCCTCATCCTCACGAATGATTTTTACCGAACCCGAAACCACCAAAGGCACGATGCGAATCAAATCGCCTGCATCCATAATCTGGTCTCCGGCCGGTATTTCAAGCCATTGTCCGGCTGCAGCAATTTTTTCGATTAGCTCCGTTTGCTTAAAAGCCGGAAAAAGTGTTCTGATTTGACGAATGAGTTGGGCTACTTCCATGAATCAGCAGTTGATAAAGTAAATATCATCATTTTTTCCTCGCAAAGAGTAGTCCGTTCGTAACCATTTGGTGGGGTAGGGTGTTTTATTTAAAAAACATGAAAATTCTTTCATATATTCACATAATTATTTAGGTTCCTTAAAACCATCCAAGTCATGACCGAAAATTTCAAAATTGAAAAGGCAACTTACGACGCCATTGCCAAAGAAATCCACAGCGATTCCAGTCCGGTGGGCATTGATGCCAAGAAAACGCATATCCTCATTTTGCACAAGCTGGAAGAACTGGCTAAACGGTTGGAGAGAATCGAACAACAACTGGCTGAAAAGTAGACAACCCATTTGTATACTTTAATCAAAACAAATATGACCAAAGAGAATATTCTGCAACTCGTCAGAACGTATTTCCCGCAAATTGCAGAGCGGCAGCTTCAGGAGGATTTGGTGGCTGTAGCCAATATTTACGACTTCAAAGCCGGTGAAGTCATCATGGATTACGGCAGTTACATCAAGATGGTGCCATTGGTGATCAAAGGCAGCATCAAGGTCTCACGGGAAGATGAAGATGGCAATGAATTGTTCCTGTATTTCCTACAGGAAGGCCAGACCTGCTCCATGTCGTTCACCTGCTGTATGATGGACAAAAAAAGCTTCATTCGCACCGTTGCCGAAGACGATACCACCATCATCGGTATTCCCATCCGCTATGTAGATGAATGGATCAGCAAATACCAAAGTTGGAAAAATTTTGTGATGTTGTCCTACGACAATCGCATGCTGGAACTCGTCAAAACCCTCGACTACATCGCCTTCAAAAAGCTCGACGAACGGCTGATCGACTACTTAGAAAAAAAGGCCAGTGCTATTAATTCCAATGTCATCAACGTGACCCACCAGGAAATCGCTGATGACTTGAATGCTTCGCGCGAAGCCATCTCCCGTTTGCTCAAACAACTGGAAAAGATGGGTAGGGTAGAACTGGGAAGAAACCAGGTGAAGATATAGCGTATCTAAAGGAGAAAGAACACATGATGTTGACTTTTGGAACCACAAAAGGAACAAAGATCACAATAGAGTTGCGAAGACAACCACCTTTTCGGTGATTCTCTTCGCATCCATGTATTCACTTATTGCACTCGTAATTCGCTTTGATCAGATGGCTGCTTAAAACAAAGAAGCTGCTAAAAAATTTTCCAGTCATTCTTTTGTTTTCTTTTGTCTCTTTTGTGGTTCCAAACACAAGAAAAACAATATTTCATTTTAATAAATGAACATATTTTCATATATTCGTTTGTTCAAATGATTTTCCAGGCAATATCTTTCCAAAAATCAATTGCCATCCAATCATTTTAGTGTATGAAATTTTAACTCTTGCCTAAATATACTTCTATGAAAAGTGATACCAATGGTGCGGCCTCGACGTGGGAAAGCACCGAAACGGGGCAAGCCATTCAGCGACGATTGTCGGAAGAGCGAACGCTGCAGGCAATTGAACACCTGCTGGCCAGGATCGACACCCTCGAACGAGCCGTGGATGGCTTGGCCAATGTCATGCATCAGGGACCAGGTCTAGTGGCTATGACGGGGGATATGGTCGATGAAGCCTATCGCCGGGCTGATGCCAATGGTGTGAATATTGACGAGCGGTTGAAAAATGCCCTCGCCATTGCTGAAAAGCTAACCAGCCCCACCATGATGGAAAAGCTCGATAGCCTCATCCAGGCTGCCGATCAAGCACCAGGGCTCACCGCAATGATGGGCGACATGGTAGATGAAACCTACCGCCGGGCGGCAGACCGTGGCGTCGATATTGATGAGCGACTGCGTACAGCCCTCCAGATCACTGAAAAGCTCACCGCTCCGGAAATGGCCGAAAGAATGGACAGCGCCCTGCAATTTGCCGATCAGCTGCCCGGACTCATTGCCATGTCGATGGATGCCTTTGATGAATTCACCAAACAGGCCCTGGAAAAAGGTTACGATACTCGAACCTTAATGTCGGTAGCTCAGTCGGCCAACCGGGCCTTGATTGAAGCCAAGGCAGAACCACCGAGCAAGGTTGGAACTTTTGGACTGCTACGTGCCATGAGCGATCCCGACCGTCAAAGAGCCATGGGCTTTTTGATGACTTTCTTAAAACATCTTGGAAAACATTTGTAAAACCTGTGTCGTGGCAATAAACCATTGCCCACACCAAAAATAAACGAAAATGGCTCATCACGAAGTCTTAATCATCGGCGGCGGTAGTGCCGGACTCACTGTAGGCGCTATGTTGCGCAATAAACCCAATGCTCCTGAGGTCACCATCATCGATCCGGCCGATAAGCATTATTACCAACCCTTGTGGACCCTTGTGGGTGCAGGCGTATTCCCAAAAGAAGAAACCCAACGCGAGGAAGCCGATTATATCCCACCGGGAGCGACCTGGATCAAGGAATTTGTCAAAAGTTTTGACCCTGAAAAAAATAGTGTTACCCTGGCCAATGGTGAAACCCATACTTACGACGTATTGGTGGTAGCCGCCGGTATTCAGATCAACTGGGGCAACATCCCGGGCTTGAAGGAAAGCGTAGGCAAACCGGGTACCGGAGTGTGTAGCAACTACGACTACAATACCGTAGAAAGCACCTTCGAAAACATCAAAAACCTGAAGAGCGGCACCGCCATCTTCACCCACCCATCTACACCGATTAAGTGTGGTGGCGCACCGATCAAGATTACCTACCTGGCGTCCGACTACTGGCGCAAGCACGGAGTAGGCAATAAGATCACCAAGAAATTTATCAAGGCCGGTCCCGGTATCTTTGCCGTGAAAAAATATGCCGATTCCCTCACCAAGGTTGCCGACCGCTACGGCATTGACCGGGTATGGAATACTGAATTGGTAGCATTACATTCGGATAAAAAAGAAGCCATCTTCCAACACCTGGAAACCGGTGAAAAGACTACCGAAAAGTACGACATGATCCACGTGACGCCCCCAATGAGCGCCCCGGATTTTATCAAAAACAGCCCATTAGCCGCCGATACCGGATGGGTAGAAGTGAATAAGGAAACCACTCAGCACGTGCGTTTCCCCAATGTCTTCTCCCTGGGAGATTGCAGCAACCTGCCGACTTCCAAAACCGGCGCCGCCATCCGCAAACAGGCACCAACCACTACGGAAAACATCATGGCATACTTACAAGGCCAGGACCTTCCCAAAGCCTACAACGGCTACACTTCCTGTCCGCTGGTCACCGGCTACGGCAGCCTCATCCTCGCCGAGTTTGACTACGACAAGCAGCCGATGGAAAGCTTCCCCTTTGATCAGGGACAGGAGCGCTACAGCATGTACGCCCTGAAAGCTTACGGCCTGCCGAGAATGTACTGGCACGGGATGTTGAGGGGGAGGGAGTTTTAAGGCTCAAAAAACAACAATTTTAATGTAATTGGACGCCCTGTATCGCTATTGGTATGGGGTGTTTTTTTGGGGGAAACTGATTGAATAAATAACTTTGGAAAAAGACAAGTACCTGTTTTAGCGACAGGACGGATTTTTTTTATATAATCTTTCTATTTGGCTTCTCATCCCTGTGCTGTCCGGGTGAGTCAAAGTAATTTCCTGCATTTTATGCAGCAAATCTTTAGGGCAACCACCTACCTCTAAAATTGTTTCTGATCTTAATGCAAGGTTCTCAAAAGTTAAACGTTCTGAAGCCAATTTTTCCGCAAAATAATCGGCCAGTGCCTTTTCGGCAATCTGTCTTTGTCGCTCTAACTGTACAAATTGTTCATGGGCTTCCCATCGAGCTTTTTCAGCCTCCAATTTTTTAACATTAGCGTCCCAGGCAAAATAACTAACCATGATAAAGGCGAAAAGTGCAATAGCAAGTAATCCCCACAGGGTTTGTACTCTTCGGGCCGTCTTTAGTTCTTTGGCCTGACGTTCGGCTTCCTGCTTGGCTTCTTCTTCTCTTCTTTGATTACGGGCCTGCAATACGGGGTTTACCAATCGGTCATGCGACAGTTCGTAGGTGTAACCGCCACGTAGGTAGGGCTCAGAGCGCAGCAGTCGGCTGTCTACCAGGTCCTCCAACAGGCTTTTTTCAATGCCAAATTCTTGCAGGATATAGCTTTCGTGTAAACTCAACCGCATGGCTTCGCCCTCCGAAACCAATCCTTCCTCAATGAATCTACGTGCAGATATCTGCTTGTTTGTAGGCAAGCCCTCAATTTTTTCGTCATAGTATTTCTTAACCACTAGTTTTGGATCACCTATATGCGGCGAATCGAGTAGCGTAACGCCCTGAGCTTCTACCTGTCTTCGCTCATAGTGCTCACACAACATTTGCAGCAAAATACCTTCAATGCGCTGATCCTGAGGATCTTTCAGATACTGCAACAAGTGATTTAACGCATCATCGGTATAGGCAAAAGGTGGCGTTTGAAAATCGCCTTCTGCCTGTGCCGGTAATAAAATGGCATCTTTTGCATCTTCCTCAGACAGGGCTTTTAACTCAAAAGTATGACGCAGAATGGTCGGCAAATAGTCTTTCAGCCGGTCCAATAAATGCATACGGTCCGAACGTATGGCAAAGACCACCCTGGCTTCCAGGGGCATTTCCAGCAAGTCTTCCTGTTCTTCCGATAAATCAAGTTCCGTACGATCCAGCGTCCGCCGAAATCGCAGCGGCAAGCCGGTATTCAACAGCTCTGATAATTCCTGCCGAAACGCCAATATGGCCTCCTCCGGATAACTAAATAATTCTTCAAATTGATCAAAAAGCAACAGAATGCGACCACCGCTTCCATTTTCCTGAGCGTGCAGCTGGTGTGCCTTAGCATACGTCCAAAGAGAATCATCGTCGGGCAATAACTGTTCGAGTAGAGTAGGGGCGTTCACTTTTTCCGACAGTACCTTTTTGCAGCGATCTAGCGGTAAATCTTCTGTATTTTCAGTCCAGGCACCAAACCTGATGGTCAAAGGCGTGTATTCTCCTTCCTTCTCACAGCGGGGAATGATACCCGCATTGAGCAGCGAACTCTTTCCCAAGCCACTTTTACCATAAAGCACAACCAGGGCTTCCCGCCGAATCAATCGATAGAGATCGGAGGTGTCCTGTTCACGTCCAAAAAATATGGAGGCCTGACCGGTGGAAAACGGCGTAACGCCCGGATAACGGTATCTTTTTTCCATCACAATCAGAGGTTAAAGGATTTAGCGATCAGATTCAGCAAACGCTCGATAATCTGCTGATTTTCAACCGGAAAGTCCCGCGAGTCGATCGTGCCGCGCAGCTGTCTTTGTTGCAAAAGATTGTACTGGTTGCGCAAAACGGTCAACTCATTCACCAACTCAGAAGATTTTGGCTTTCGCCGATCCAAAAATACCTTGAGGTGAATCATGGCCTTTTCCGTCTCGGCTTTGGCTACCCACTCCAGCAGTTGTTCCTGCGTAGGATCGGGTAAATTGGCAAAGGAAGGATCAACTTCGGGCACCGTTTTTAGTAAATTGGCGGCTTCACAACGGCGGTATAGTTCACCAATAAACTCTTCGGTATTCGCTGGAAAAAACTCCAGTTTAAATTCGTCCGTATAAATCTTGTGCAGGCGAGGGTCCTCAAATTCCTTCAGGGCCATTCGTTCTATTTCACTGAGCTTTTCAGAATGAAGGGACAACACTCGCAGAAGCAGTTGGAAGTACCATTTTTCATAGGGTAACCCCAGAAAAATATAACGATCCATGGCCTCCAGCTCCTCTCTGAGCGCAACGTGCATCCGGTTTCCCTCCACAAAAACCGATTGCAGGTAATCAAAGAAGTCGCTGTGGGTGAGGACCATACTTTCCGGTTCTTCCACATTGCCCAAAAGATTGTAAATCAATGGCTTTTCCCCCGTCGGCTTCTTGAATTCGTCCCCCGCCTTTTTTCTTAAATGATAAAAATCGAGCTGACTCTCAAACCCCATGGCATCAAATACCCGCGAAAGAATATTATCCGGAGTGAGGGTCACAATCATTGGAAAGGGCAGGCGGGCGAGTCGGCCAAATTGGGCCTCCGTTTCAGGAAAGGGCTGATTGAAAAAATCACGCATTTCGCCAATCACCCGGCGCTTGTAGCGGCTCTTTTTAAAGAGAAAAAAACCATCCGGATTGCTAACATTGATGTATTTGTGCTCGGGATTATCGGCGTCGAGGTAGTGATGAAGGGCCGTATTGATATCACCACCCCCGGGTGCACTGAAGGCTCCACTGCCCAGGAAAAGCACACATTTTTGCTCCTCCAGGGTGTCCAGTACATCTTCCCAATCTACATTCTCCAATGGGTTGGTCTCGGTGTTTGTCGCTGACATAAATGGGGTATTGTTACCCCGCTAAAGATATAAAGAATTTGAATATTATAGTTGCAGTTGGCAACTGCAACTATCTAGTGATAATCGAAGTTGCCAACTTCGATTGCTTCCTCGCCACCACCACATACCTCGTCGACTCGCAGCTATCCGCCCATTCCGGGATCAATTCAAGGCTATGGGCATCATACAGATCCACCTGGCCGCCAAATGCCTTTTCAAAATAGGTGCGTACCCGGTTGACCGGCGGTAAAAAACGGCGATGTTTGCCGGCGTAGGTGACCTTCATCGGGCCATCCTGATAGCTGATATTTGTGATTTCACTTTCCTGGAAAACACTACCGTTTTCTTCAATCAATTGAGGCGTACGCAATGAAATCACTTTTTGATCATCAGAATACATTACGTTGGGGTACCAGCGGATATGATCAGGCGTGATGAAGTCGCCAATGAAATAGCCGCCCGGCTTGATAATGGCCGCTGTTTTCTCGATAGCTTCCTGCAAACGGGTATGTTCCAGATAATGGAAGACATTCAGGCCACTAAAGGCCATGTCCCACATGCGGATACTTGGGTCGAGGGTCAGCACATTGCCGACATCGGCGCGGATGCGTTTGCGGGCTTCCTGTACCATGGCTTCACTGATATCAATACCGTAGAGGTTGTCATAAGAAACACCAAGCTCATCAATCATATACTTTTCCACCAGGCCTGTTCCGCTTCCAATGGAAATGATGGTCTGATCGGAATATTCCACTCCGTATTTTTCGGAAAAGAAGAGTAGATACCGGCGCATAAAGCTATCCATGCAAGGCTGACAAATCAGCGAATCGTATAGTTCGGCATATTTGTGAAATTGATCCACAGCCCGCTGTTCTCCCTGTAATTCACGTTGCAGCTTGGCCGTTTCCTGCATTTCCCGGTTCAGGGCCCGCCAGTAAATGGAATTGTTTTGGTGGTCGTTGGTATCGGTATTATTGTCCAGGCAATAGAGCAGTTTTTTGCGGTAATCCGCCGAAAAGGCATCATTAATCACTGCTCGTAAGTCTTTGCCACTTTGGTTGACACCCCGATTTTCCATTTTGCGTAAGCGACGAATCAATTCTACCATGTGGCGCAATCGGGTAGGGAAGTCGGCTCTTGGCCCTTCTTCAATGCGGTTGACCTGATTTTCCGGAAGGGCAAAAAAGACACCTCCGTCCACACGTTGAATGGCTTCATTTTCCAAATCAAAAATGCGGGCATCACCGGTCACACTGTCAATGGGGCCTACATCTCCGTAAACGTGCAGACTTAAAAAGAAGGTATCAGAAGTGGGATTACCCATCTGGTGCACCAGCGAATGTCCAACGCCCACAATATCGCCGGGATCGACAATCCAGCGGGCGAGGGTCGAGATGTATCCATCCTCTACCCGAAAGGTAGCGTGTTCGGCCGGGCCAAAGATTTGTACGGCTCCCCACTGCGTATGGCCGTGGTCGTGGATGGCCGAAAAGTCGCCTGGTGCCCACGACATCACCATGATTTCAAAATGATCGCCTTTATAAGCCATTTTGCGCCCATAGCTATCCGTCACCGGATGATCAAAATCCGTCCAGGGTTCCAAATCGGTGGGCTGCACGTTAGCTTCTCTGATGATCTGCGCCACCTTGGAAGGCTTGAGTACCTTTTCGTTTTGTAAGGCTTTGGCAATGGATTGTAGAGAGGCGGGTAAGTGGGAGATATGCTTTCCCGACAAGGTTATATTTTGTTCTTTCATTTCTTCTTTTTATGGTCTTTTTTATTTCGCTTTCAAAGTTCCTAAAAAATAAAGCGAGACAGTGTGACACAGGTCACTGACTGTCGATAATAGCTATACTACCTTTGTATCTGGAAAAAGTATTGAGTGCACATTTAGAGGTAATCACTGCTAATGCATCGCCTTCAAACATGCACTGACCATAAAAAACGTAAAATAAGGATGGATCTAATCATTAATGCTACAGGGGTGCTGGATTTTATTCGCCAGCCCTGGCACTGGTCGGTTTCGGGAGTAGCGATTGCCGCTATCCTGTTTTTGATGACCTGGATGGGACGCAGCTTCGGCGTTTCGACAGCCTTTAAGAATTTCTGCAACATTGCCGGTGCCGGCAAAAAGTATGAGTTTTTCAATTTTGATATTAAGGGAGAACACTGGCGACTGGCTTTTGTGATCGGGGCCATCGGTGGTGGCTTTATTGCCTCCACCTTCCTGGCCAGCCCGGAGCCCGTTGCTATTTCCGAAGCAACGATCAGCCACTTGAAGGACTGGAATATTGACTACCCACAAGGTGGAGGTTTCCTTCCAGAAAGCATTTTCAATTTTGGCAACATCACCGGTGTAATGCTGACCATTATTGGTGGCTTTCTGGTGGGTTTTGGTGCCCGTTACGGAGACGGATGTACTTCCGGGCACGCCATTTCCGGTTTGTCGCATCTACAGTTGCCTTCATTGGTTACGGTTGTTGGGTTTTTCATCGGAGGACTGTTGATGACCTGGGTAATCATGCCACTTATTTTCGGTTAAACCGAAATAATACATTCAATTCAATCACACTCCCAATTTCAATTAAATAGAAATGCGTAATCTAAGTTTTGTAATAGTCGGATTGATATTTGGCATCGTCATGACCAAATCGGAGGCCATCTCCTGGTTTCGAATCCACGAAATGTTTCGCTTCGAAAGTTTTCACATGTACGGCATCATCGGTACTGCGGTGGTTCTGGGAGCCTTGGTCATCGCGGCCATGAAACGATTTAAGATAAAGACTCTGCGCGACACTTTTGTTGCCTATACCCCCATGAAATTGAGCGTGCCCCGACACCTGTTGGCCGGTACCATCTTTGGGCTGGGTTGGGCCCTGATGGGCGCTTGCCCCGGTCCGATGTTTGTCATGCTGGGACATGGTTTTTGGATATTTGGGCTGGTGATTCTCAGTGCTACTTTGGGCACCTTTACTTACGGGGTGATCAAAGATAAGTTACCGCATTAGTGGATAGTAGGATTTGCATAATCCAATTACAATTTAAATAGAAATGAAAATCGACAAATTTATACCAGCGCTCGGCTGGCTGAAAAGTTACAAAAACGATCAGCTGAAAGGAGATTTATCTGCGGGGTTGACGGTAGGTGTTATGCTGATTCCACAGGGTATGGCTTACGCCATGATTGCCGGGTTGCCACCCATCTACGGTCTATACGCCTCCACCATTCCACTGATCCTTTATGCCCTGTTTGGCACAAGCCGACAACTGGCAGTAGGGCCCGTAGCCATGGTATCTTTATTGACTGCCGCCGGTATCGGCGCCATTGCAGAGGTGAGTACTGATACCTACATCGCTTTAGCCATCACGCTGGCATTGTTTATCGGCGTGATTCAATTTTTGCTGGGGGCTTTTCGACTCGGCTTTCTGGTTAATTTTCTATCGCATCCAGTCATAAGTGGTTTTACCTCTGCAGCTGCCTTAATTATTGGCTTAAGCCAACTCAAACACCTCCTTGGGGTCGACATTGCGCGCAGCCATCATATCCACGAAATATTGATCCAGGCCGTTGCCAAAATTGGAGTCATTAATTGGGCCACCTTTGGCATTGGTGTAGTTGGTATTGCGCTGATTATGGGCATTAAGAAAGTCAATAAGGCTATTCCCGGGCCACTGTTGGCAGTGATCTTTGGCATTATTGCCGTTGCCGGACTTGGACTTACAGATTACGGCGTAAAGATCGTTGGAGAGGTGCCCAGTGGACTGCCTTCCTTTGGATTACCTGGCTTCAATTTGGATACCATACAAACATTATTGCCTACCGCACTGGCCATTTCCCTGGTGGGATTTATGGAAAGTATTGCGGTAGCAAAAGCGATACAAGCCAAGCACAAGAACTACAAGATTGACGCCAATCAAGAGTTGATTGGACTGGGACTGGCCAATATTGGCGGGGCCTTTTTTCAATCCTTCCCGGTAACCGGCGGTTTTTCCAGAACGGCGGTGAATGATCAGGCTGGGGCCAAAACCGGACTGGCATCGATTATTAGCGCAGTGCTCATCATTTTGACCCTGCTCTTTTTGACGCCCTTGTTTTATTATTTACCCAAGGCCATTCTGGCATCCGTAATTATGGTGGCCGTTTTTGGTTTGATTGACATCAAAGAGGCTGTTCACCTCTGGCACGCTAACCGTTCCGATTTCTGGATGTTGGTGGTTACTTTCATTGGTACCTTATCACTGGGCATCGAACAGGGCATCGGCATTGGCGTCATTCTTTCATTGGCCATGATCATTTTCCGGACCACCCGTCCACACGTGGCGGAATTGGGTAAAGTACCCGGCACCACTTTCTACCGCAACATCGAACGCTTCAAGCAGGTGGATAACCGCAAAGACTTGCTCATTGTGCGTTTTGACGCTCAGCTCTATTTTGCGAATATCAATTTCTTCAAGGATAAACTGGAAGAACTAATTGCCGCTAAGGGCAAAGAATTGCGCACCATCATCATCAATGCAGAAAGTATTAACAATATGGACAGTAGTGCCATACACGCCGTCGAGGATTTGGTGACTGAAGTAAAAGGAAACAACCGAAATCTCTTCTTCACCGGTGTAAAAGGCCCGGTTCGGGATGCGATGGTCCGTGGTCACCTCATCGAAAAAATTGGTGAAAACAATTTCTTCATGAGTGTGCAAGAGGCGGTAGACTACCACGATCAGCAAGGAGAAAGCAAGGAAAATTCCAAACATCAAGAATTTATATTGCAAAGTAATGCTGAGTGAAATCGAACAATTCCTGCTCAACAACCGCGAGTGGGCCAGGGAGAAACAGCATAATGACTCCACTTATTTTGATAATCTGACACATGGACAAAAGCCGGTAGCATTGCTGCTGGGCTGCTCCGACAGTCGCGTTTCACCGTCCGTAGTGTTGGGTGGGGACTTAGGTAAAATCTTCGTTCATCGGAATATTGCCAATGTCGTGGCACATTCGGATTTAAACTTCCTTTCAGTGCTTCAATACGCTGTGGAAGCGCTCGGCGTGCAGGACATTATTGTATACGGCCATTATGGCTGTGGTGGTGTCAATGCCGCCTTAAAAGACGAGGCCATCGGCCTGATCGACAATTGGCTGGCGCACATCAAAGACGTGATCGCTCAAAATCTTGAAGAACTGGATGCCATCCCTGATGAACATGATCGGCTAAATCGGCTGGTGGAGTTGAATGTCCTGGCCCAGATTGAAAATCTGAAGCAAACATCGGTGTATCGAAAGGCAAAAAACCGCGGTGAAGCACCAAATTTACACGCCTGGGTGTATGATTTTTCCACTGGGTTAGTAAAAATCCTTGAGCATTAATTTACATTAGATATAGGACCTCTAACGTCTATTTCGCTTCTACTACTTTATGTGGTAGGAGCGATTTTTTTTGGGAGAACTTCTTTGCTCCTCTGTGCCTTTAGACGCCATTTTTTGCTTCTCGCAAGGCCGCCAAGCTGCTAAGTTGCTATTGCATAAACCTTGCGATTTTCGCAATAGTTGCGTACAGGATGTTGACTTTTTTCTAGACACGATGAACAGGATTTACAAGATTTTTGGGGGGCATTAGAGAAAAATCCAGATGGATTTTTCTCTAATTTTTCTTTTGTGGTTCCTACTCATCGCTGAATAAGCGATGCCTTCCATTTTCTTATGTGACTCATGTGGTTCAAAAATAAGTGCCTTCAGTCAATGACTTTCATCACTTAAACGATTGACAATTACTACCCTTCAGCATGACCAAACTCAATGGTTTATGTGATTTTCTTCACAAAGCTCAGGCCCGTTTCCCGGCTATCTTTGAACCATCATTTTGATAAAAAAATGCTTTACTTCACTCTTAAATCATTTAAAACTAATTAAATCATGAAAGTAGAACAAATTTATACGGGTTGTTTAGCGGAAGCTGCATACTACATTGAAAGCAAAGGCGAAGCAGTAGTCATTGACCCACTACGCGAAACCGAACCATACATCGAAAGAGCGAAAGCTGACGGTGCCCAAATAAAATATGTCTTAGAAACGCACTTTCACGCAGACTTTGTTTCTGGTCACCTGGACCTGGCCAGGCAAACCGGTGCCAAAATTGTTTACGGTCCGACCGCTCAACCAAATTTTGATGCTTACGTTGCCAAGGACAATGAAGAATTGAAAGTAGGTGATGTGACCATCAAAATCCTCCACACTCCAGGACATACCATGGAAAGCACCAGCTTCCTTTTAATAGACGAAACTGGCAAGGACTACGCCATCTTTACCGGTGACACGCTATTTCTGGGTGATGTAGGTCGTCCTGACCTGGCCATCAAGCAGGGAGAAATCACTCGCGAAGACCTGGCTGGCTTCCTGTTTGACAGCCTGCGCAATCGCATCATGCCGTTGGCCGACGAAGTAATCGTTTATCCTGGTCACGGAGCCGGTTCTGCTTGTGGTAAAAAGATGAGCAAAGACACCTGGGGCTACCTCGGCGACCAAAAGAAAACCAATTATGCACTGCGTGCCGATATGAGCAAGGCAGAATTTGTTAAGGAAGTAACTACCGGCCTGGTAGAGCCACCACAATACTTCCCTAAAAATGCCATGATGAACAAGATGGGATACGAAAGTATCGAAGTGGTGCGCGAACGCGGTGTACAAGCACTGAGCGTACGGGCCTTCAAAGCAGCCTGGGAAGGCGAAGAAGCCATAGTGATCGATACCCGTCATCAGGATGTATTTGCTAAAGGATTTGTGCCCGGTTCTATCTTCATTGGCATCGACGATAACTTTGCGATGTGGGTAGGGGCCCTGGTGACCGACCTGAACCAACCGATTCTCTTTATTGCCGAAGCAGGCCGGGAAGATGAAGTAGTGGTCCGTCTGGCCCGCGTGGGTTACGACAACCCAATCGGATTCCTGGAAGGAGGAATGGAAGCGTGGAAAAAAGCTGGTGAAGAAGTGGACACTTTGGAAGAAGTTGAAGCCGATGAATTTGCCAAATTGTTCAATAAAGACATCAACCTGCTGGATGTCCGTAGAACGAGCGAATTTGATGCCGAGCACATCGTTGGGGCTGAAAACTTCCCACTCGATTTCATCAATCGCAATATGAATCAGATTGATCGCGATACGAAGTACTACCTGCACTGTGCAGGAGGATACCGTTCAGTCATTGCTGCTTCTATTCTGAAGGCACGTGGATTTGATCAAGTGGTCAACATCAGAGGCGGATACAAAGCGCTGGTCAATACCAACCTAAAGCGTACGGAATACGTAGAGCAGATCACGGAGCTGTAATCCTTAAAACAGACGACTTTACATTCGGTATATTTTGTTCGATTTCTATTTAATTTGAAGGGCCATTTACATCAATGGCCCTTCTTTGCATAAAAAGATCCCCCATGTGATTTGCATCACTGACTGGGGAGTGGAAACCTCGTTTCTTTGTATCAGTTTATTTAATAGTCATGACATAATCGGGTGATTGATTTATAGAATTTAGGACCGCTGCACCATCTCATTGTGGATGGTGCAGCAAACTTTTTGTAAATTGTTTCCTTATGAAAACATCACTTACACTTTCCGTTTTTACACTCCTTTTTGCATTCCTGATCTCCTGTGATAACCAAGGTAACCAACAGCAGGAACAGCATTACGAATTTGACAAAACGGCCTATCTGGAAAAAGGCCAGCAAATCGCCGGAGCGACCTTCAATGCTTTGTCGACCCAACTTCAATCAGCCATGCAGGAGGGTGGGGTACCGCACGCGGTAGAATATTGTAACCTGGCGGCTTATCCACTGGTGGATAGCCTCTCAAAAGTGCACAATGCCACCATTCGCCGAACTTCGACCAAAATTCGCAATGAGAAAGACGCTCCCACGGAAGCAGAGCAGGTAATTCTGTCCAAATACCAGCAGATGGCAACCAATGGGGAAGCCCTGGCTCCAATCGTTGAAGAAATCGACGCCCAGACCGTAGCCTTTTACGCTCCAATCAAGGTAGTTGGCCTTTGTTTACAGTGCCATGGCAAGGTAGGAGAGACCCTGTTGGAAGAAAATCATGCCCTGATCAAGGAGTACTATCCCAACGATGAAGCGGTGGGTTACAGCGATGGCGATCTGCGCGGAATGTGGAGTATTCAAATGAAAAAATAATGTGGATAAAAAGGCCGATAAATACGCAACTTAAATGCGTCATAAAGCCTTAACTTTATAGACCTCTTTTTCTTTATCTACTGAGGTTTGCACAGCCACGCAAGCCTTGAAAACTTATGCATTATGGACGTTGAAATCCTCTCACGCATCCAGTTTGCTTTTACCATATCATTCCATTATATCTACCCACCTCTCAGTATCGGATTAGGCCTGTTGATGGTCATCATGGAGGGTTTGTACTTGCGTACCGGCGATAAGGTATATGAAACGATGACCCGCTTCTGGACAAAGATTTTTGCCCTGACCTTCGGGATTGGCGTGGCTACCGGGATCGTCATGGAATTTGAGTTTGGCACCAATTGGGCCACTTATTCCCGCTACGTCGGTGATGTCTTTGGCAGTGCTCTGGCCGCAGAAGGTATTTTTGCCTTTGCGCTGGAAAGTGGGTTCCTTGGAGTACTTTTATTTGGCTGGAACCGGGTGAGCCCACGGGTGCATTTTATCGCCACAATTGGGGTCTTTTTCGGTTCGATGTTTTCCGCAGTATGGATTGTGGTGGCCAATAGCTGGCAACAAACCCCGGCGGGTTATCACATCGTAGGAGAAGGCATGGAGGCCAGAGCCGAGATCACGGACTTCTGGGCCATGGTGTTTAATCCCTCCAGCGTGGATCGATTGCTGCACGTTTGGGTGGGCGCATTTCTGGCAGGTGCATTTCTGGTATTGAGTGTACATGCCTATTATTTGCTACGCAACCGCTATGTGGAGCTTTCGCAAAAAGCATTCAAAATTGCGCTCCTGGTGGCGACCGTTTTTTCATTGTCCCAGCTGTTAACCGGACATAAAGCTGCCGATGGGGTAGCGCACAATCAACCAGCTAAACTCGCGGCCCTGGAAGGCCATTTTGATAGCCTGAGTGTGGCCGATATGTATATTTTTGGTTGGGTAAATAAGGAGGAACAAAAGGTAAGCGGCTTGAAGGTACCGGGAGGGCTGAGCTTTCTGACGCATTTCGACTTTAACACGCCGGTGAGAGGCTTAAATTCCTTTCCCGAAGATGAGCGACCAACTGCCCTTAATGCCATTTTTCAGTTTTACCACATCATGGTCGCCATCGGAATGTTTTTAATTGCGCTAACGCTTTTTGCCACCTTCCAGTGGTGGCGCGGCAAGCTGTTTGAAAACCGCTGGCTGCTGTGGGTATTTGTCTTTGCCGTGCTGTTGCCCCAGGTCGCCAATCAGTTTGGCTGGTTTGCCGCTGAGATGGGACGGCAGCCATGGGTGGTTTACGGATTATTGCGCACTTCGGATGCGCTCTCCAAGGTCGTAACGGCCAATCAGGTCCTCTTTTCGCTAATCATGTTTTCCTTCATTTATGCTGTGCTTTTTGCCTTGTTTATCTACCTTCTCAACAAAAAGATCAAACACGGCCCCTACGAAGAAGACCTGATGGATAAACGTCCGCACCAGCGTGAGATGGCGGGAATATTTGAATCGAACAAATAAAGTATAGTTATGGCCACTTTTTTAGGAATGGATTATCCCACTTTATGGTTTTTGATTGTTGGAGCCCTCTTTTCGGGTTATGCCATTTTAGATGGCTTTGACCTGGGGGCGGGCGCCTGGCATTTGTTTTTCAAAAAAGAAAATAGTCGCCGAATTGCGCTCAATGCGGTCGGTCCGGTTTGGGACGGCAACGAAGTGTGGTTGGTCATCGGAGGAGGAGCCTTATTTGCGGGCTTTCCCGTACTTTATGCCACCATGTTTTCGGCTATGTACATCCCATTTATGTTATTCTTGGCCTTTCTCATTTTTCGGGCCGTGTCCATCGAGTTTCGCAGTAAGGAGCCGATGGCCTGGTGGCGGCAGATGTGGGATGTGAGTTATTCGATTTCCAGTACCATGCTGGCCTTTCTTTTGGGCGTGGTGTTGGGTAATATATTACAGGGTGCTGCCATAGGCCCCGACCTGGAATTCCAAAGCACCTGGCTGGATTTTATCAATCCATACGCCATCATGGTGGGCATTACCACCCTGGCCCTTTTTATGATGCACGGGGCCATTTATTTGTTATTAAAAACGGAAGGGCGGCTTTTCGCCAAATTGACGATCTTACTAAAAAGAAGCATCATCTTTTTTATCATCGCCTTTGCCATTACAACGCTCTATACCCTGATTTATATCCCTCATTTATCCGATGACTTTAAAAGCAATCCAACGCTATTCATTTTCCCCATTCTGGCCTTTTTGAGCATCGCCAATTTACCGCGACTAGCCAGTAAACGCAGGTATCGACTGGCCTTTCTTTTCAGCTCTCTAACCGTCAGTTTGTTGCTGATTTTGGTGGCCATTGAACTTTACCCAGTACTGATTATATCCACGCTGGATGAAGCCAATAATATCACCATTTACAATGCCGCCTCATCCGAAAAGTCTCTGGGCATCATGCTCACCATCGCTGCGATTGGGGGGCCATTGGTAGCCGCTTATACCTTTTTTGTGTATAAGATCTTTGCCGGGAAGGTGGAATTGGATGAAACAAGTTATTAAAAATTCGTTAAGCACAACCTCCAAGATAGTTTTCTCATTCCTTGCATCGTTTTTAGAAAAGCGAGCAAAAATGAGGGTGTTGACTTTTGTTTTATTATTGTTACTAAGCTCTTCTTTTAGAAATACTGATGAAATTACGTGGAAGGATACCCAACCCTTAACCTGGGAAAACTTCCGAGGCGTTCCTACCTCCAGTTCCGAGATTGGCGCCGCTACCCACGTCAATATCCGTGTCACGCCGAAGGTAATCAGAGGCGGTAGAGTAGGGGTGAGGGTGAAAGCGGTTTTCTCCTGTGATCAATCCTGGGCCAGAAAAAAGGCGGTGGGGAACGACTATCTGCTAAATCACGAGCAGCGGCACTTTGATATCGCGGAACTCTATGCGAGGAAGGTGAGACAAGCGCTTGATGGTTACCGCATCACTACAAGCAACTACCACAAAATTAAGGAGAAGGTCATTCTACCAATTTTTGATGAATATCTCGAATATGACGAATGGTATGATCAACTCACCGTTCATGGATTGGATAAAGAACAACAACAGGATTGGAATGAACGAATTGATCAGCAGTTGGGGGAGTTGGAGGCTTTTCGTTAGATTATTTTTCAGGAAAGCCAATACAATCCCGATGACTTATCGCCCTGTAGATCTGATCTCAATGCACTCCACAGATCGATTGCCGCCGGAGCCGCTTGCTTTCCGGGTTCTTTTTTTTACATTTATACCCATCAAAATGCTTTGGGAAACTCAGATTCCCACACTATAAAAACAAACAAAAAAACATGTCGAAACAAAACTTCATTACGTTCTTGTTGCTGGTCAGCCTTTTGCTGAGCACCAACATCTACGCTGAGATTAAACTGGAAAATTTACAGGTCAATTACCAAACCACACCACTGGGTATTGATCTTGTCAAACCTCGTTTTAGCTGGAAAATGACTGCTGTTGAGGCCAAGAGAGGATTGAAGCAAACGGCCTACCAAATTGTGGTGGTCGATGAAAATAATCGGGAATTATGGAATACAGGTAAGGTGAATTCGGATACTTCATTGGGCATCACCTATGAAGGCAAAAAACTGGCCGCTACCACGCGTTACAACTGGACTGCCACAGTCTGGGATCAGGATGGCCAATCTAGCCAACAAACCTCCTGGTTCGAAACAGGTCTGATGAATCCCGATCCAAATCTTTCAGCCTGGGACGGCGCTACCTGGATCGGTGGTAGTGACGAAGATGTGGTGCTGCACGCTCATTATCTAACGGTATTTAATCTTCACTACCAGCTACAACTCGATAAGGCGACGAAAAGCACTAAAGCCGCCTTTTTATTTGGCGGGAATGACGACCGGTTGATGAATAAAAACCTCAACCTAAATGGCACCGAAGTGGGCAAAGATGAGAGTTACATTGCCCTGGAACTGGACATTTCTGAAGTAGATCAGGGAGGCAATGCCAAAATCAATATCTATCGCGTTGGCTACGACCAAAAAGATTCCCCTGATCAAGCTCTGGTGTCACTCAACATTCCACAAAGCTTAATCAATAAAACCAATAAGTACGAGCCACACCATATCTATATGGAGAACGTTTTTGGCATCATCAATCTTTTTGTCGATGGACAAATGGAAGAGCACAAGATGGAGGTTCCGCAAATTCAGGGGTGGGCATTTACCGAACAAGGCCTCAACCTGAATCCATACGGTGCGGGCGGTGACTTCATTTGTTATCCCGTGCTCGGAGATATTGGTTTTAGGCTCCCCGCAGGACAAAAAGCCAGCTTTTCAAACCTGGAAATTCGGCATTACCGCAAGCCTTCGAATCTGATCTTTTCGGAGGAGCTTGACGCCAAATATTCCGGTACTGAAGACCACCTTTCGGTAAATAATCAGTCGTATCAGCTCACCGGTGGCAAGGCAGGTTTTATGCTATTGGCCAATCCTAGTAAAAATGCGGCACCTATGCTGCGAACAGCATTTTCAGTAGATAGTAAAAAGGTCAAAAAAGCCAGGATTTACGCCACCGCCAGAGGCATATACGAGTTGCACCTCAACGGGAAAAGGGTAGGGGACGACTACTTCAATCCCGGCCTGACCCAATACAATAAAACCCACCTGTACCAAACGTATGACGTTACCAATCTCATCAATGCCGGAGAAGCCAATGCGTTGGGTGCCTGGCTAAGTGAAGGCTGGTGGAGCGGCAATATCACCTTCCGTGGTGAAAACTGGAATTTCTTTGGGGATCGGCAGTCTCTTTTAGCCAAGCTGGTAATTACCTATACGGACGGAACCGAAACCGTGATTACCTCAAATCCAAACGATTGGCAATTGTATACCGATGGACCAATTCGTTACGGAAGTTTCTTTCAGGGAGAAGTTTATGATGCCAATAAAGAAGCTGCTATAGCCGGTTGGTCAACCGCCCAATACGATCCCGAAGATTGGAAACCTGCTACTGAGGTATCGCTAAAAGACAACAGCCTCGTAGGCACCTTTATCAACTTTTTTGGCACTCTGGTCACCCTGAATTATGACGACCAGCAAATCGTTGGACAGATTGGGGAGAACGTATCGATTGTGAAGACAATGACGGCAAAAAGTGTTGAGGAAGTCCGTCCTGGAGTCTTTGTTTATGATATGGGACAAAACATGGTGGGGGTACCCAAAATTTCCATCAAAAATGGAGAAAAAGGCCAGACGATTCGGATGCGCTTTGCCGAGGTCCGTTATCCTGACCTGGATCAATATGCTGGCAATTCTGGCATGATCATGCTGGAAAATATCCGTGCGGCACTCACGCAGGATCTTTACATTTTAAAAGGCGGCGATGAGGTTATTCAGCCGCGCTTTACCTTTCACGGATACCGCTTTATTGAAGTCACCGGCGTCGAAGAAGCATTGCCATTGGAGGCTGTTCAAGGGCAGGTTTTGAGCTCTGTTTCCGGGCTGAGTTCTCAGTACGAGACTTCCAATGAATTGGTCAATCAACTGTGGCAAAACATCACCTGGTCGCTACGTGGAAATTTCCTTTCCATTCCAACCGATACACCGGCCAGAAACGAGCGGATGGGCTGGAATGGAGATTTGAATGTCTTTTCCAGAGCATCTACCTGGCTCACCGATGCCAATCAATTTCTCAAACGACATTTGCGCGCCATGCGCGATATGCAGACAGAAAACGGCCGCTTTTCGGATGTAGCGCCGGTGGGTAATGGATTTGGTGGCACCTTATGGGGCAGCGCCGGCATTGTGGTGCCTTGGGAAGCGTATCAGCAATACGGAGATGTGAGCTTGCTGGCCGAGCACTACGGTGCCATGAAAGCCTACGTCGATTTTCTACGTAGCAAACAAAATGAAGATGGGGTGTTGAATGAAGGCCCGCTAGGCGACTGGCTTAGCCCGGAAAACAACAAAAACGACAATACGCTGCTGTGGACTGCCTATCAGGTTTATAATTTGGAAATCATGCAAAAGGTGGCGACAATTTTAGGTAAAACAGAAGACGCTCAGGATTTTCAAAAACGCTACGAACAGCGTAAAGCCTTTTTCAATAAGACTTACGTCAATCCGGAAACGATGAAAACCGTCAAGTCTGGTGCAAATGTGCCCACTTTCGGCGCACCCCCATCAACACCACCCAAGAAAGGCGACGTAGTCGACACACAAGCATCCTATGCGATTCCTTTAGCGTTTGGCGTCTTTGACGAAAAATACAAGGCCGCCATGGCTGAACAATTGGCCAAGACTGTAACCCGTAAAAATACCGACGATACCGGTGCCGAACGGCCAGAGTTCTCTCTGATGACCGGCTTTATCGGTACCGCCGCCATTGGTGATGCTTTGTCGAAAAATGGTTACAGTGATCTGGCTTACGGATTGCTGCAAAGCGAAACTTATCCTTCATGGCTATATCCGGTTAAAAATGGCGCAACCACCATCTGGGAGCGTCTGAATTCCTATACCATTGAAGATGGCTTTGGTGGCAACAATAGCATGAATTCTTTCAATCATTATGCCTTCGGAGCCATTGCCTCCTGGATGTACAATTTTTCCCTGGGAATCCAGCGCAGTCCGGAGCATCCGGGCTTCAAGCATTTTGAATTGAAACCAACGCCAGATCCCACGGGGAAAATGGCTTATGCCAAAGGCTATTACGACTCCATGTACGGCCGCATTGTAAGTGAGTGGCATCAGGAAGATGAAGGAACGCGCTACGTCATCACCGTGCCTGCAAATACAACGGCAGCGCTGTACCTGATAGCAGATTCAGTAAAAAAGGTCCGTGAAGGAGATAAAGCCGCTAAAAAAGGCAAAGGCATCAAATACGTTGGCAAGGAAGAGGGCAGGGTAGTTTTCGAACTGGTCTCAGGACGGTATGAGTTCTTTGTAAAAGAATAGAAAAAATTTCAGCTCAGCGGCCTGTTTCCTAAAAAAGCCGATTCTCTCATAATTATGTTAAATAGAGTTGCTTTTTGGGAAACAGGCTTAAATGGGGGACAATTTGCTGATTTGGCTACCTGCTGAGAATTAAGTGGCCTGCACAGTGGGTCGGAAAAAATATTCTGCGCGATTCTCAGGGCTTATGGATTTTCTGGTTTATGGGTGCATCTTATAGATTGTGCTCAGAGGCATCTGTAAATGCTATCAGTGCTACTGCTCGTCACCTGATCAAGAATAATCTTATTAGAGAACTGTGTACTTGGAGGTGTGATTTCTCCTGGCACTATTACTACAACAATTTTGCAAAGCCCCTGTAAACCCTGAATTTTTTACTATTTTTATTCCCATAATATATATTATGTTAAGTAGATAATTTCAACAGCTAGACGTGCCCCTTTTCTTGATGAGCGCGTAATTTTTTGTTGATGAAAATTGTTTTGTGGAGCTGTGGGATGTAGAGTGTGGTAAGGTATGCAATATTTTGGTTGATTCGAAAACTTGTGGCCCACTCCCCTACTTCTGCCCCATTTGATTTTTAACATAAACCGTGGACTACTTCAATTCATAAATGTAATTTTCATTGGTATCAACAAGTGTCAGGGTATCCCCATTCTCAGTATAGATGACTGATTTGAATTGCTTTTTGATGCTTAGGCAATGGGAGATTTAGCACCCCCTACCCTTTTTCGGTGAGGTCTGACAGCTTGGGATGAACCGAATAAATTCGGTCGTTACGCTACTGGATGAAATAAAGTTCACCCAACCAATCAAACCCAATTAGCTGCAGCGCAGCGACACACCTTAGCCGGTGGTCATTAGGCCATCGGCTAAGATGCAAATAATAGAGTAAGCTCCATAGGAGCGACACATCTCTTTCTCCGCCTATGCCTCGTCTGATTTTCCAAGTCAAGGACTTTGAAAAACTGCCGAGGCGCTGTTTCGAAAAACTAGCGGTGAGCCTCCTGAAAAGTCCGTAGGTCTCCGTAGGTCTTGTCTTGCTCGCCGTACTTAGGTACTAAAGCAGGCGATGGAAGGTGAGCCTGGGGAGTGGTGGAGAGTGCTAAAAGATACCTTTTTTACTTGTAAAAATTGTCAACCTCTTTCGAAATATAATTCTTAACCACATCCCACTCGACAGCTTGGAGCAGCTGCGGCTGCTCGTCCTGATTAGCATCTATAAAATAGAGTAAACTCTTCAATAATCTTTTCTAAGAGGGAAAATGTTGCGGGATGGACTGTTGTAAGATGAAGCATCTAAATTGCTCTTTTGGAATGTCAAAGTAAAAGCTCAAAAAATTAAGGGTCTTTGGATCGAGGTTTCTAGCTTGCAGCATTTCATTCTTTATCCGCTCCAGTCCGTAAAATTCCTTGATTTGATTCCAATCATCCATAGAACCCATCGTGACGACCCGATGAATAACGTAGTGTGCTTTTTCCTCCCAATGGATATGGTCATAGTTGGTATCCCAAAATAAAACTTTGGAAAGATTCATGAACAATGGTTTTGATCAATTCAACAATTTAGGAAAACTAATCTGGTTTTTTAACTAAAGCAGTTGTATTTTGTAAATAAGCCCATCTTGGGATTCTGACTTTAAGTGGCAATATGGGCTTATACAATAGGGAATTTTTTACGCCCCTATCCTTTTTTCGCCTAGATTTGACGGCTTGGGATGAACCGAATAAATTCGGTCGTTACGCTACTGGATGAAATAAATTTCACCCAACCAATCAAACCCAATTAGCTGCAGCGCAGCGACACACCTTAGCCGATGGTCGCCAGGCCATCGGCTAAGGTGCAAACAATAAATTAAGCTCCGTGGGAGCGGCACATCTCTCCTCAACTTGCTGTTCTCCGCTCATGCCCGCCTGATTTTCCAAGTCAATGACTTTGAAAAACCGCCGGGGCGCTGCTTCGGATAAACAGCGGTAGCCTCCTGCAAAGTCCGATAGGTCTTGCCTTGCTCGCCGTCCGTACTTCGGTATGCTCTCGTAAGGTTTGCCTCGGCAAAACTAGCCCCAGTGAGATTGCTTCCCGTGAGGTCAGTTTCAATGAGATTGGCCCCTGATAGATTAGCTCTAGTCAAATTGACTCCAGAAAGGAAGGCACCTGACAAATCAACTCCAGATAGGTCAACTCTGGAAAGGTCAGCACTAATACCTAAATTTAATATTCTCCATAAGTTCCATTCCTCCACCCCCCTTTTTAGACTCTTCGTTAGTCTCAAATAATGAAAGACTGATTCGGTTAGTTGATAATTATGGATTTGAGAAAATCCCTAGCTACCTCAAGATTAATTATCAAGCAAGAAGAGTGATTCGAAGTATTGATAATTATTTCCATCATGATAAATTGTTTATATGGTCAAAAAATCTTGATAAGAGAACCATTTACGACTTGAAAAAATCCTGACTGTGCCCAATCCCTCAAATTGTCTCTCAAAAACCACCAAAAAAGCCAGCCCGAAATCCCTCTCGAACTGGCTTTTCCTATTATATTATGCCTAAGGATAAATAAACCCTACCCCTTAATATACATCACTTCCTTCACTGCTTTAATCACCTTGGTGGCATTTGGCAAATACTCCTCTACAAAAGTTGGCGCGTAGCCCAGTGAAGTATCTGCGGAATTGACGCGGGTGACGGGGGCGTCGAGGTAATCAAATGCGTATTTCTGGATTTCGTAGGCGACTTCGGCGGAGACACCGGCGAAGGGCCAGGCTTCGTCCACGACAACCAGACGGTTGGTTTTCTTGACGGATTGTACGATGGTACCATGGTCCAACGGACGGATGGTTCTCAGGTCGATGACCTCAGCAGAGATGCCTTCTTTTTCGAGTTCTTCGGCGGCTTCCAGAGCAGTCAGTACCTGTTTGTTGTAGGAAACCAGCGTCACGTCCGTCCCTTCTCTGCGTACTTTGGCTACGCCGATGGGTACGAGGTACTCTCCTTCCGGAACTTCGCCTTTGAAGCCATACAGGATCTCTGACTCCATCATACAGATCGGATCATCATCGCGGATGGCGGATTTGAGCAGGCCTTTGGCATCAGCCGGATCAATACAGGAAATCACCTTCAGCCCGGGTACGTTACCCATCCAGCTTTCGAAAGTTTGGGAGTGCTGCTGCGCCAACTGTCCGGCGGCACCGGAAGGGCCACGAAATACGATGGGACATTTATACTGACCAGCGGATTGGGAAAGGGTTTTCGCGGCATTATTCACGATCTGGTCAAAGGCCAGAATGGCAAAGTTCCAGGTCATAAATTCCACGATGGGACGCAGTCCGTTCATGGCGGCGCCTACACCGATACCGGCAAAGCCCAATTCTGCGATGGGAGTATCGATCACTCTTTTGGGACCAAACTCGTCCAACATGCCTTTACTTACTTTGTAGGCACCGTTGTATTCGGCCACTTCTTCACCCATCAAAAATACGGTTTTGTCTCTCCGCATTTCCTCTGACATCGCTTCGTTTAAAGCGTCTCTAAGTGCTAATTCTCTAGCCATATCTTATTTGCTGGTTTTGCAGTCATTAAAAATGGTAGGCAAAAATACTAAGTGGAAGCTTAAAATTCGGTGTAAATCCTGAAAACTTTCTTTTTTTGACACCCATCCACCACTTTTATTCTTTTCTCTTAACAACTCCCCTACTCCACTTGTTGTCATATTTGTGTTGAAATCAGCGCGTTAGGTGGCCTAATTCGCTTTTTTTGGGAATAATCCTTAATTTTGCGGCAACGTTTATATAATAAGACGAATCTTAGGTTCGTTAGCTAAGCAAACAAATTTAATCCTACGTAAATTACGTATCTAAAATTAAGCTCCGATGACAAAGAAGCATTTCAAGCAAGTAATCACAGCAATGGCATTTTTAGCAGCAGTAGCTACCTTCACTTCCTGCAACCGCGGCTATGGCTGTCCCAATAACTTTTCCGTGAACCAAACTACCGTTGACGTTGTTAAGACCCTCACAAACATCGTTATTAATCGGTAAAATATGCTCAATTGGAATTATGTGACTTCGCCCGAACAGGTCGAAGCCATTATTGAGAGATCCCGGGAAGTTCCCTGTGCGATCTTCAAACACAGCACACGCTGCTCCATTAGTTCTATTGCAAAATTCCGGCTGAAAAATGAATGGTACTTCCCCGAAGAAGAAGTTGAGGTTTATTTCCTGGACTTAATCGCCTACCGGCCGGTTTCACAATTGATCGCTGATACTTTTCAGGTGCAGCATGAGTCACCGCAGTTGCTACTCATCAAGGATGGTACCTGTATTTATCATGCTTCTCACCTCGATATTACCGTTCCCGCTTTAGCGAATATTTTTCAAGGGCTGTCAGTATAGTCAATTACTTCCAGCCTCATCATATGATTATGAGCACTTCCAGAATCTTTGAAACGCAGGATGGTTCCCACTCCATTGTATCGAAGGAGTTTGGCGAAAGCTATCATTCAAAGTACGGTGCCATTCAGGAATCAATGCACGTGTTCATCAAGTCGGGATTGCACGCCAAGGCACTGCAATCAAAATCGCTCGATATTCTGGAGATCGGTTGGGGCTCGGGCTTAAATGCCTACCTGACACTTTTGGAGGTGCAGCAAAGAGAGCTCTCCATTCGCTACACCGGTGTAGAGGCCTACCCGATCAGTGCGGAAGAAGCAGCCAGTCTCAATTATCCGCAAGTGCTTCAAAGTACTGAGTTGCTTTCCGAGCGTTTTTACCAAATGCATCAACTACCTTGGGAAACACCTCATCAAATCTTGCCGGAATTTGTCTTTACCAAGACCCAACAACGATTTGAGGAATTAACCTTTGCTTCGGCGTTTGACGTCATTTATTTTGATGCTTTTGCGCCCAATGCTCAACCTGAACTTTGGGAAAAGCCCGTACTTGAAATCATGTATAATGCTCTGAAAAACAGCGGGATACTTGTCACCTATTGTGCAAAAGGAAGCGTTAAAAGGATACTGAAAAACCTTGGTTTTACAGTAGAAGCGCTTCCCGGCCCTCCTGGGAAAAGAGAAATGACGAGGGCGGTGAAGAATTCAGAATTTTAGGTGCAAATATTGGCTGTAGAGGATCGTGTTCTGGTTAATCCTCCTCTCCTTTTTTGGGCTTGATGACATTAATTTTACCGTCATCTCCGTACAATTCACGCGACATTTTATTGTAGGCCATCGCTGCCTCTTCAGCGGTCGAAAACATGCCGATGTGCACTGATTTACGATTGACTGAAATCACGGCACGGTAACGGTTGTTCTCTTTGTATACTCCCGTGTACCCAACCTTACTGCTGGTTTTACGTTTACGGCTTGCTACAGAACGGGAACGATAGGCCAAATTTTCCAGTCTGCAATCCAGTTTGTTGCCATTTTTTGCACCAACCAGATTTTTCTTTCCCGTTTTGTCGGTTGCCAGAAACTTCTCTGCAATTAATTTATGCAAATAGATGGTTTCCGTTTTGTACCCGCCGTCTGCTTTTTTCCAGGTTTTCTGAAAGACCGCACACCCGCTCGAATGCCGCCTCAGGTTGTTTATGAAGTCTACTTTGACCAGGTAGGGATCACTTGTCAGGTATTCATATACCTTGTCATCAAGCAATACCTCCTCATCAGCATTCTTCAGTTTGACTTTGTATAACACGCTCTTTGATTTATGGTGAACAATTTTACTGTTGCTACGAGTTTGGGGTAATATGGTTCAAAGGAATTGTTCTGTCGAGAGTTACGCGGTGGAAAATTTGTTCCTAAATATACAGCCTTTGCCAAATATAAAAAAATGTTTAAGCCTTTTCGGCCAAAAAATTGCCTTTTTAAAAAACAGTTGACATTCAATAAATTTACGGTGTATTTGTTGGTTATTTGACGAATAATTTCAAATCTAACAATGAATCTGGACGAAAACTACATCCATAGAAGCTTTGATTTAGCCCGACTGGGTGCAGGTGCGGTCTCCCCCAATCCTATGGTGGGGGCGGTGATCGTGCACAACAATCGCATCATCGGCGAAGGGTATCATGCCCGCTACGGTACCGCACACGCTGAAGTCAATGCTGTAGCCAACGTAGTGCCGGAAGATCGTCATCTCCTCTCCCAATCCTGCATTTACGTCTCCCTGGAGCCTTGTTGCATCTACGGCAATACACCTCCCTGCACCAACCTGATTATTGAGCATAAAATCCCCAAAGTGGTCATTTCCTGTCTTGATTTTACACCGGAAGTTCACGGCAAGGGTGTAGACCTATTGCGTAAAGCTGGCGTTGAAGTCATCACCAATGTGCTCAAGGAAAAAGGAGAAGCCCTCAGTATTGCCCGCAGGGTTTTTGTATTAAAAAAACGCCCCTTTACCATTCTAAAATATGCACAAACCGCTGAAGGCTATATGGCTCGTACGGACCGTGAACAGCTCTGGATTTCCAATGCCTACAGCAGGCGTCTGGTACACAAATGGCGAAGCGAAGTGGATGCTATCCTAATCGGCACCACTACTGCCCAAAAAGACAATCCATCACTCACTAACCGGCACTATTTTGGCTCTTCTCCCCTGCGGATTGTGATCGATAGGCAACTGAAATTACCGGCCGACCTGGCCATTTTTGATCAAAGCTCCCCTACCCTGGTCTACAATGCCTCAGTCAGTAAAGTGGAGCGTCAGATTGAATACAAAAAAGTGGACTTTTCCAACCTTCCTTCGGCGATTATGGAGGATTTGTACCAAAGAAAAATCAGCAATTTACTTGTGGAAGGGGGTGCCATGCTTTTACAGCAATTTGTTGATGCCAACCTCTGGGACGAGGCACGGGTCATCACCGGAATGGCCAATTTATCGGAAGGTATCTCCTCACCTAAACTGCCTGTCACAGCGGCACAAAGCCTGCCCATCGGAGCCGATGTCTTAAAAATTTATAGAAATAGTTAAACTTTGTTTAAAGTACCCTCAGGAAGCCATAATGAATGGCGCTTCTTTGTTTCTTAGATGTAATTTGTAAAAAGCGTATTAGCATGAAATTCTTAAGTGCCATTGCATTATTATTCCTTTCAAGTCTTCTTTCATTAAATGATCCGGAAGTCTCGGATACCGTTCCTGTGCAACGATCAGCTGGTGAAATCAACTGGTTGACGTGGGAGGAAGCTGTGCAATTGTCTGAAAAGGAAAAGAAAAAAATCTTCCTGGATGTGTATACCGAATGGTGCCGCTGGTGTGAGCGGATGGATACCACTACCTTCCGTGATCCTGATGTGGTCAATTACATCAATAAAAACTTCTATCCTGTAAGGTTTGATGCTGAACACAAAGATGATATCCGCTACCAGGATGAGGTCTATAAATACGTCAAAAATGGCAAACGCGGCTATCACCAGCTGGCGGAAAAGTGGCTAAAAGGGCGCCTCAGCTACCCTACCCTTGTCTTTATGGATGAAGATCAAAAAGTGATTCAGGCCATTGTTGGCTACAAGAATACGGAGAAATTTAAGCTCATCGCCAACTACTTTGGCTCCAATGAGTACCGCGTCACGCCCTGGTCAACCTACTGTCGAACCCACGAAGAGGAAAAACAAATCTTTGAGCAGGGGAATAATTGATAAAAGGGAAGAAATGAATAACATCAACAATTCATCCAGTTCGTTCTTCCAGGCAACCTACCTTTTCTTCACTCCGAGTACGCCCAAAAGTCCCCTTGTCAATTCCCGTGCAATGGTACGCCCAATCTGACGGGTAGTGGTATTGCTCATGATCTTTTCAAAAGTAGATTTTTCCTGACGACGGCTGGTGGTTCTGGATGCCTTTTCCCGCTGCTTCTGCATTTCCTCCCGATGTTCCTCGGCTTTAGCCTTCTCAATCTTTTCGTTGAGTATTTCGTATGCGCTATCGCGGTCGATCACTTCATTGTACTTCCTGATCAGGCTGGATTGTCCCAAAATATCCTTGATCTCTCCGGGTGTCAGTACATCCATTCTCGACTGGGGAGCACGTAGCAAGGTATGGACCAGTGGTGTAGGAATACCCTTTTCGTTTAAGGTCGTCACCAATGCTTCTCCAATTCCTAATTCCGTCAACAATTGGTCTACTTCGTAATATTCGGTAATGGGATAGTTTTGTGCAGCCAGGCGGATGGCCTTGCGGTCCTTGGCGGTAAAAGCTCTTAAGGAGTGTTGAACTTTAAGACCGAGCTGCCCCAATACACTTTCCGGAATATCTGCCGGATTCTGGGTAACAAAATACAGTCCTACCCCTTTGGAACGAATGAGCTTCACAATAGCCTCAATTTGATCCATCAGGGCATCGGAGGCTTCTTCAAAGACCAGGTGGGCCTCATCAATGAAGATGACCAGTTTGGGTTGCTCCAAATCCCCTTCTTCCGGGAAAGTAGAATAGATTTCGGCAAGAATCTGCAGCATGAAGGTGGAAAAAAGCTTGGGACGGTCCTGAATGTCCGTCAGCCGGATAATCGACACCATGCCTTTGCCATTTTCATCCAGGCGACACAAATCATCGACATCAAAGGAGCGTTCTCCAAAAAAAATCTCTGCCCCCTGCTGCTCCAGCTCGACAATCTTGCGCATAATAGCACCGGTGGATGCCGTAGAAATTCGGCCGTACATTTCTTCAATTTCGTCTTTACCTTCTCCTGTAACGTATTGAATGGCCTTCTTCAGGTCTTTTAAATCCAGCAGCGGCAGATTGTTGTCATCACAATATTTGAAAATAACCGCCATCACTCCACCCTGGGTGTCATTGAGGTCTAATATTTTGGAAAACAGGACTGGTCCAAATTCTGAAACCGTTGCCCTTAACCGGGCTCCATCTTCTTCAGAAAGGCTTAGAAACTCTACCGGGCTTGAACCCGGGACAAAAGGAATTCCAATCCTGGCATGACGCTCATCGATTTTGGCATGTCCTTCGCTGGCCACCGCAATACCGCTCAAGTCCCCTTTAATGTCCATCAGCAAAACCGGGACCGATTTCGCAGAAAGCTGCTCCGCAATGATTTGTAGCGTCTTTGTCTTTCCCGATCCGGTCGCGCCGGCAATCAAGCCGTGGCGGTTGAACATTTTCAGCGGCAATTTGACTAAGGTATTGGGAATGGCTTCCTTGCCAAGCATGGCGCCCCCCAATACAATGGAGTCATTTTTAAACGTATAACCCTTATTAACATCTTCTATAAACTTTTCCCGATTGGACATATCTCGCTTGTTTAAAATAAGTTTATTGGTTATTCCACTTGTTTACTCTGTCTTCGAATTTTTTCTTGCTGAACTCCCAGAAATCCAGATTGAAATTGCCCTCTACTTCTGCCTCCAGCTCTTCTTCCATCAAATCCGGGAAGAAATCAATACCCGTGAGGGATTCCACCGCATCAATTGACGTGGCAAATTTATACAATGGTTCAAAGGTTACCTCATTGGGAATCACAAAGCCGATGCCCTTGTAGTCGGGATCAGCCAGATCGAGCAAGACCTTGTAATAGGCAGCCGGTACACTCACTTCGTTATCGCCGATACTGCCCTTGATATCCATGGTCAGTACCGGACCGGTCACCACGTACAGCTGGTCAAATCTTTTGGCCCAGCCCCGGGTCAACTCCTCCAATTCGCGCCACACGCCTTTATTAAAGTTGCTTGCCTGCGGGCTAATATTGCTCATCAGGAAGGTTTCCTTCATCGCCGCCCGATCATAAGCCATATCGGCTGAGGGCACCAGGTGACCGCGATCATAACCAGAGCCACGGTAATCATCGGGGGTCGAAGACCCGGTTTTCACCTTGTTATCAGGACGGAAATTATCTTCGCGGTCCACCCAATCCTTATTCAGGTTTTCTTTTGTCAGCATGTGCGCAACCCACTCGGCTTGTTCGTGCTCTTCGGAATAGGAAAGTGTATAGTGATCGTGTTGAACAATGGCCCCGGTAGTGGAGGTTGGCAAATAATGGGCCGTGGGAAGGTATTGTTCTGTCTCCGGTTCGTCGGTGGTGGAGGCATTACCAGAGAATTTGTTAAACACAAAAAACAGTGCACTGATGATGGCTCCGAAAATCCCTACTTTGACCACCATTCCGGAACTCTTTTTGGTATCTTGCCGGGAGTGCCCGGTTCTGAATTTCGCCATTATTTGCTTTTTGATCCGGAGGTAAAAATAGTATTTAGGAATACATAAACCAAATAGTTAATTTTCCGTACGCTTAATCTCCTGAATCTCCACCCGACGCTCGCGGGCTGCCGCCGGGCTGTAGATGGAATTCCTCAGATCGGCCAAATCATCGCTGACCTCCTGTGAGGCGGTCGTTTCACCAAAGGACCGCTCGGTGATGACCAATTGCCCCGATTCAAGATACGACAGAAAAACACCACCTTCGTAGGAGTCGAAATGATTGCGCAAGCTGCTGATGCGTCGTTGGCCCAAACTAAGATTGTAGTCACTTTGTGCCCGGGGACTGGTAAACCCTTTAATGAAAATCTCCACCTCATCACCCGCTTCCAGTCGCTTCAGGAGAATTTCTGAAAACTTGAATAAGAAATCATAGCCGCGCCGGACCTCTTCTTCAAAAAAAGCATCAACCAGTGCCTCTGCCTCCGCCTGATCGTCTTCCGTTAATACATTGGCGAAAGCCTCCTGATAAGTCCCTTTTTGATCGTAGTATTTTTCGTAGGTTTCCCCGTAGCTTTTCTTGGTCGTCGTGCGCCTTGTGCGTTTATCGGGTTCATCATTGTCGAAATAAAGCGCTAACGGTAGAAAGTCCTCTAATGTCTCTGGGATTTTTGGCCTTTCGGCAACAATGGGTTCCTGTACCGGTGGAACCTCCTCAATCGGCGTTTGATCAATTGAATCAGGGGGCGGCGGCGGTGGCTTGGGTTTGAAGGTGTAAATGTCGTTGCAACACGTTTTATTTCGCCGGTCCAGATAGAATGACCCCAACCGATTGGACGACAAATATCCGGTTTCTCCATCCTCGTTTAGGAAATAATAGATATCATTATAGCTGGAATTGATCGGTGGCATCAACGCCTCTACCCCACTCCATTGTTGTGAGCGTTGACTGCGGTAGATATCAAAGCCACCCAGTCCCTCATAGCCCGTAGAGCTGAAATATAGGGTTTGTGTATTCTGGTAAAAAAACGGTGTAATATCGTCTCCTTCGGTATTGATTTGTGCAAGATTTTCAGGCTCGTTGAATTGCTTCTTTTCCCCATCCCAGGACGCCCACCAGATATCGAGCCCTCCCTTTCCACCGGGACGGTCACTGACGAAGTACAACACCTGTGCTTGTAATATTGAGTCATAGCCAATTGATGGATGGGTAGCCGTATAGCCTGGCACATTGATTGAAGCAGGCAAGGCTAAACCAGTTGATTTCCAGCGATTTCGGCGATCCTTTTCGCGGTAAAATAGTTGGCACCGGATATTGACGCTTTCCTTTACAAAATCGCAAACGGTATAATAGATCCGCGTTTGATCCGGACTGATAGCCGTGTGTGCCGTATGTTTTTCATCCGCATTAAAATCGCGCCGTAGGGTTCGGCCCTTACTTCCCCTGATAGAAATCAACACTTTGGAAATCTTGCGTTCTGGTTCATTGCCTTTGGCGTCTTTATCATAGCGGTATGAGGTGTAGTACAGGGTATCTCCCGATTGGTACGCACCAAATTCGGAATAGGCCGTATTGATGCGTTTGTTCATTTGGGTCACCTCAATGTCAGCCGGATTTTCCATGAGCGACTGTGCCTTTCTACAACTTTCAATTTCTGCTTTGGCTTTCGCCAAATGTACCGCATCGGTATTTGATTGACTTACGTAGGCTTTAAAATGTTCGATAGCCTTTTCGTAATCCCCCAATTGCTTATGGGTCATGGCCAAAAAATAGCGGGTCAAGGGGAACGCATTGGTTTTATCCTTCTTTAGTACTTTTTCATAATAGTCAATCGCCTCTTCGTATGCATCAAAAAGCCGTGCCGATTCAGCGATTTTATAGAGCGTAGGTAAATCTCCCGACTTCCGCTTCAATGCATGTTCAAAATAGTACATAGCAGCGTAATAATCCGCTTGCTCCAAAGCCTGATCTCCAGCCTTTACAAATGCGCGAAAGGATTGGGCTGAGATCGTGGAAGACGTTCCGAGAATCAATATTAAACAGAAAAAAAGATGCTTCATAGCACTAGAATATCGGACAGGA
The DNA here is from genome assembly GCA_965229635.1 of Saprospiraceae bacterium. Classification (GTDB taxonomy): domain Bacteria; phylum Bacteroidota; class Bacteroidia; order Chitinophagales; family Saprospiraceae; genus BQJU01. The sequence goes on along the minus strand of OZ245894.1, from coordinate 4,569,949 downwards.
TTTGAATCTGTCAGGTGGTTTTACTTTGGCAATGATGTATGATAGGGAAAACTCTGGGCCCCCTCTCCTATTGGTTGCAGCGATAAATGGCGAATTGTTGATATCGTAACTCAGGCCAGCCTTCCAGTTTAGATACTCCACTCCCAGATAAGGGAAAAAAGCATCCCCCATTCGGTAACCCAGCCCCAGGTGAATAGCCAGCGGTTCTTTGTCCTTGCTTTCCAGGTGATATTTGCCGCCAATCACTCCCACAGCCTCGCTATAGGCTCCCTGTAACTGGCACATTAAGTTTATGGCCAGGTCAACTTCATCGGTCAGCTGAATGACTGCATTCTGATGTAATGTAAACAACATGTTGAGGTTTACCGATTGATCATCAAAAAAGCTCACCCGGGGTTGATTTAGGTGGGCAAAAGCAATGCCGGTCTGGGCATAAGTTCGCGTGTCCTGCCTTTGAAAATACCAGGCAACACCGGCACCAAGGTCAAAGAAGCCTACCGCGGACTTGGTCAGTGCTTCCTGGCTTGACTGGCTGGCGTCGAAGATGTCACCGTTGAACTGGTCTCCAAAATTGAGCAAGTTGGGATCAAAGGCACGCTGTCCGCCCATTAGTTTAAATCCTCCCGCCAGATAGTGTTCCTCGGCAATTTGTTGGATGTAATTGACATTTATCCCTAATTGAGTCCAGCTCAAATTGGCATCACCTGCCCGGTCATAGTTGAAGATCAAACCACCACCGATCAGACTGTTGTTTAAGATCGGTAAATAAAATTTCTGATCAAAATAGCCGGAGAACGTTGTATAAGGTACGGGAACACTTTGCCACTGACTGCGGTAATTGGCACCAAAACGCACATCTCCGGGAAACAAACCGGTCATCGCAGGGTTAACCTGAAGTGGTGCATTGAAAAATTGGGAAAAGTGAATATCCTGGCTATAAAGGCAACAGCTTACGCAACAAAGGAGAGAACCAAGCAAGAGGCGTCGTAACATGAAGGCCAGTTTTATATGGTTCTTTGACAAAATTGGTGGTCAAAGAAGGTTTTATTTTAATTCTCTAATTTAAAAAATATCTTTGAAGCTGTTTGAATTTAGCTTTTGAAATATCAAAATCATGCTGAAAATCGGAATCACGGGAGGTATCGGCAGTGGTAAAACTACGGTATGCAAAATCTTTGAAACCCTTGATATTCAGGTCTATTATGCCGACGACCGGGCTAAATGGCTGATGGCCAATAATGCCGTCCTGGTGACAAAAATAAAGGACCTGCTCGGCGCAGGAGCCTACCATGCGAATGGAACCTTAAATCGTGCCTTTGTAGCCGAAAAAATCTTTAACGACGACCAGCTACGACTCGGTTTGAATGCCCTGGTACATCCGGCCGTGCAGCATGACGGGCGAGAATGGTTCAAAAAGCAAGCCAATGCCCCCTATGCCTTGTATGAAGCAGCTCTGCTGTACGAAAGTGGGGGGTATAAGGGCTTTGACAAGATTATCGTTGTCACGGCTCCTGAGGACGTTCGCATCAATCGGGTGGTCAAACGCGACAATAGCGATCCGGATGCCGTGGCGGCCAGAATCAGAAGCCAGCTGCCGGAATCGGAAAAAGTGGCACGGGCAGATTATATCATCAACAATGATGGCACACAATCGTTGTTAAAACAGGTCCTGGAGTTACACCACACCCTGCTTCAGGAATCCACCAAAGATGAAACCAATGAAGATTAAATTAGAACTTCCCAGAGAAACCTTAATCACCCAGATTCATTCCTTTCAACAATTTGAATCTAACGGTCGGTCTCTGAAAAATTGCACCCTGCAAGCACTGGACTTCACCAAAATAATGGTTGACTGGTCGACCATCAAGATTGACAATACGACTTTTCTAGGTTGTCAACTCAGTCCGGAGGATGAGATTTTATTGCGCAAAAAAGGGGCATACATTTACACTGCTCCCAAAAGCCTGCCGTACAATCCGTTTCGCAATCAACTATATACCTGGCAGGAATTGATGGAGCCCGTATCCAGCGAAAACAATCACAGCTATGACCTACACATTTACGAACACTTTTCTCAATCCCGGTTCAACCCTACGGTGAATGAAGCGCTCTGGCAACGCATTCACGACCATGCCATGGATGATGCACTCCGCCAACTGTTGGGTATTGACCAGGAAGGCATGACGGATAAACAGTGTGTAGGCTTTATGGGTGGCCACGGCGTACTGCGTACCGATCCTTTTTATCACAAAACTGCCCAGGCCGCCAAACTACTGGCAGAGAATGGCTACCTGGTTGTTTCCGGTGGCGGTCCGGGCATTATGGAGGCCACCAATCTTGGGGCCTATTTGGCCGGTAAATCCGATAAGGTTTTGGGAAACGCCTTGCGGCTCCTGGACCAGGCACCGAAGTACACCGATAAAAACTACATCAGGCAGGCAAAACAGGTATTGGAATCATATCCCGAAGGAAACGATAGTCTGGCCATTCCTACCTGGTTTTACGGTCATGAACCCAGCAATCTCTTTGCTTCGCATATTGCTAAATATTTTTCCAATAGTATTCGGGAAGATACGCTATTGGCGATCAGCCTTTATGGGATTGTTTATGCTCCGGGCAGTGCCGGCACCACTCAGGAAATCTTTATGGATGCGGCCCAAAATCACTACGGCACCTTCAACTACTACAGCCCGATGATTTTCCTCGGCACCCGGCACTATGAGATAGATACGTTGATATACCCACTGCTGAGACAACTGGCCTGGGACCGCGATTACTTCGATCTTCTGCACATAACGGATGACCCGAAAGAGGTGCTGAGTTTCTTGCAGAAGCATCCGCCAAAGAAGGTGTCATAGAGCACTAAGCAGATTCCGCTTCCGCCAGTCCGGCCTTATATGTATCCAGACAACGCTCCCGGGCGGCTTTGTGATCCACAATGGGCTTCGGATACTCATCTGTACCGTATTCCGGCACCCATTGTTTGACGTATTTATAATCCGGATCAAATTTTTCCTGTTGGGAATACGGATTAAAAATGCGGAAGTATGGCGCAGCATCAGTACCACTACCGGCTGCCCATTGCCAGCCCCCATTGTTGCTCGCAAGATCGTAATCGAGTAACCTGCGGGCAAAATAAGCCTCGCCCCACCGCCAGTCGATCAGCAGGTGTTTGGTTAAAAAACTCGCGGTGATCATGCGTACTCGATTGTGCATATACCCCGTGTTGTTGAGTTCTCGCATTCCCGCATCCACAATAGGATAGCCGGTCTTACCTTCGCACCATTTCTGGAATTCTTCTTCGTTGTTGCGCCATTCAATAAAATCGTACTTTTCCCGAAAGGAACGCTCAGCCACGTGCGGATAATTCTCCAGAATCTGAGCGTAGAAATCCCGCCAGATTAGTTCGTTGAGAAAGGTATCGTTTAAATCCTGCGCTCGCAAGGCTTTTTCGCGGATGCTGATGGTACCAAAACGAAAGTGAATACCGAGACGCGAAGTCCCATCTTTGGCCGGATAGTCCCGGGTCTTGTCATAGTTTCGGATCAGTCCACGCGAGACCGTCTTATCCGGAATCTCAATATTGGAAGGTTTAAAGCCCATATCTTCGAGGGAGGGAATATCATAGGTCTTCTTGACTTGAATAAAGTTTTTAAAATAGTCCTCTGTTGGGTATGGTTTTAAATAGAAAGAAACCTTTTCGCTTTCGTGTTTGGCAGTTTTCGTTTTTAGCTTGGCCTTCCAGCTTTTGCTGTAGGGCGTAAATACAGTGTAAGATCCTCCGGCCTCTTTTTCTACTTCCAGTTTCTCAAAAATGACGTGGTCTTTGAAGGTCTCTAATTTGCCGCCTTTTTCTTCCATCATTTCCCCTACCCTTTTATCGCGATTCTTGGCATAGGGCTCGTAGTCGTGATTGGTATAAATGTTTTGCACTGGATAACTGGTGAGGATTTCTTCCCAAACCTCAAGCGGCTTACCATATTTCACCAGCAGGCTACTGCCCAGCTCATCCAGCTCTTTGCTCATCTCCGTGATCACATCGTGAATAAAGTTTACCCGGGCATCATCTTCATCCTCCAGGTCATCCAAGATGTTGGTATCAAAGATAAAAACCGGTAATACGGGTAGGTCTCCTTTCAGGGCATGGTACAGTCCAGCATTGTCGTGCAGGCGCAAATCGCGACGAAACCAGAAGCAGTTTATTTTTTCCATGTTTTCAGAACAGGAAAAAAACGGCTTTGTTCATGCCTCCTTTTTTTGATTATTGTAAAAGTCCGTTAATTTTGATCCCTGTCTTGAATACCCCTCAGTACTAATACAAAAAAGCACCTATTTATGAATTACAGACTATTTTTCTTCGTAGTGATACTATCCCTTTTTGCTTGCAATGGCGGTGGTGATAAGATTCAGTCTACCATTGACGATTTGGAAAAGCAATTGGAAGAAACCAATGATCCGCAAGTTGCCGAGCAGTTGGTAGAACAATACAAGCTCTATATCAAGGAGCATCCTGAAGATGTCGAGCTCAATTCCCGGTATTTATACCGCGCGGGGTCCATCATGTTTCGTATGAACCGCTATACTGGCGCTACTGATTACTTTTCTCAGGTCATCAAGGATTATTACCAAACGGAAACGACGCCCAAAGCGGCTATGTTTTTGGGTATGTTGTATGATGAGCAACTGCGCAATCCGGAGGCGGCAACCACTATTTTCCAGGGTATGGTCCAGGCTTTTCCCAACTTTGAAGAAATCAGTAAAGCCAAGGAAAAAATTCCTGCCGGAACGCCGGATATCAATGCCCGTTTGGAGGACATGAGGATGCACATGTTTAATGACAGCACTCAACGCATCGAATACCGCGTAGCTAATGATTTTGTCAATAGCTGCCAGTTGCACGCCATGATCCTGCCCGATGATTCGCAGAGTCCCGTCTTATTACATAAAGCTGGTGAAGTAGCCCGGTCTATTCGCGCCTACAACAAAGCATTGGAAATCTACGACTGGATTTACGAAAAGTATCCCGATTACGAGAAAGCGCCACAGGCATTATTTCTCAAGGCTTTTACCCTGGATAATGACCTGAAAAGATTTGATGAGGCTAAAGTACTTTATGAGGAATTTTTACAAAAGTACCCCAACGATGATTTTGCCGACGATACGCAGTTTTTGTTGGAAAACCTGGGTAAGGACGACGAAGAGATCATCAATTCCTTTGACGGGGAAAAGGCACAAAATGCAGAGACAGAGTAGTCTCTATTTGATTTGAATAAACTTTTTATCAAACGGATTGAGGGCGACGCCTTGTACCTGGGCTTCGGCCTCAACCCGATATTCGGATTTGGCTGCGCGAATGAGCTTTGCAGCTTTCGCAATGCCTCCAAATAGAAAATTGCGGTCGCCAAATTCTTCTACATCCGACTTGACCATTTGAAAGGGTAAGGAAAACTCCACCTCTGTAATTTCGTTGGGTTCCACCACAAAGGTATTGGCGAGTTGAATCTCTCCCAACTCGTATTCGTCGATAAGCTTTTCTTTGCCGCGCCCGCGGTAGTATTTTTCGATGAGCACAATACGAATACTCTTAACTGTTTGTGGGTTCATAGACTGAAAGTGAATTTTTCCCGCCAGCAATCCAAGTTTGCCATTAACAGTTTCCGGAAGCTCCAGTTCGAGCTTCACGCCTTCAATACCCAGCCATTTTTTTACTTTGCCAATCATAGCTTTTGAATTATAGAGGCAATCTAATGCTTGTCAATCAGGTGGCCCACAAATTTCTATAAACGCGGATGGTCCTTAGATGAACTTATACCATTCGGGCATGCCAGCTGTTTTTTAGTGGTTTTAACCAACCCTCGTCAAAAGCCTTTTTGGAGTTGACCAGGGTGTCAAAAACCAGGGTGTTGTCATTGATGGTTCCATTGGCGTAAAGCTCCGCAAATTCATCGCGGGTAACGGTATGCACGTTATCGGCATCCTGATAGGAAAAACGCATCCGGTCAAACAAATCGACGCCAAATTGCGATTGTAGCGATTTCAGAAAGTGTACGGATGAATCAATCGAACAGCCACTGGCACCAGCCCGACTTTCATCGACCATCAATACAATGAAACGGTCGTGCAGGATTTTTCCGATGGCCGTCAACTGGTTACTGTGACTTACCCATTGTTTGGTAAATTGATCCAGTTGTGCCTTGACCAAAGGCAGTTCTTCGGCGGTAAATGGTCGGTTACTTTGGTATATCCAAATCCGGCTCGTCTCCGGTAGCGTTGCGGTCATCATCGTTGAAACATTTCTTTTCAAATTAAACAACTGAGTGGATAATTAGTTACAATCCATTGTTCATCACAATCATTTCGCTCAGATCGTAAACCATCACATCGTCCTGCTTCTCGGCGGCCTTCATGCCATCGGAGAGCATGGTCATACAAAAAGGACAATTGACGGCCACTACGTCCGCCCCGGTTTCCAGCGCCTCTTCCGAACGTTCGATATTGATGCGCTTATCACCGGGCTCGTCTTCTTTCCACATTTGGGCTCCACCGGCTCCACAACAAAGTCCATTGGTGCGGCTGCGTTTCATCTCTACCAGATCGGCATCCAGGGTCTGTAGCACTGATCTTGGGGCGTCGTAAACGCCATTGATCCGGCCCATGTAGCAGGAATCGTGGTAAGTGATTTTTTTACCCTTGAAGGTTCCTCCTTCCTGCATCTTGATGCGGCCGTCGTTGATCAATTCTTGTAGCAACTGAGTATGATGGACCACTTCGTAGTTGCCCCCCAGGGCCGGATAGTCATTTTTCAGGGTATTAAAACAATGCGGACAGGTGGCCACGATCTTTTTGACCTTGTACATATTGAGGGTTTCAATATTTTGCAAAGCCATCATTTGAAAAATAAACTCATTGCCCGCTCTACGCGCCGGATCACCAGTGCATTGTTCCTCATTTCCGAGAATGGCAAAGTCGATGCCTACGGCGTTAAGGATTTTGCAAAAGGCAACGGTTACTTTTTGAGCACGGTTGTCAAAACTTCCGGCACAGCCCACCCAAAAGAGGATTTCGGGTGCTTTTCCTTCGGCGGCCATTTCGGCCATGGTTGGTATTGTTAAAGACATAGGTTTCTTTCTTGCGTTAGGGTAATTATTCTCCAGTGGCATCCTTGGCCCACTGATCGCGATCTATGGACATGGCCCAGGCACTGCCGCCATTTTCGATACTATTGAACAAAGGCAACCAGTCGGATGGACCTTGTGATAACGTCAGAATCTCGTAGCGACGCATCTTTAGAATGGGGTCCAAAGGATTGATGAGTACCGGACAGGCCTCCACACAGGCATTACAGGTGGTGCAGGCGTGCAGTTCTTCCGAAGAAATATAATCAAACAGAGATTTCCCATCGTCGTAATTGGTTTTACTCAATGGCTGGTCCTTATCCTTGGCGAATTCCGTATTGCCACTATCAAGGTTAGCAGCGACTTCCTCCGTTCTGTCGCGAATGTCCATCATAATCTTACGGGGAGAAAGTTTTTTACCGGTAATATTGGCAGGGCAAACCGCCGAGCATCTTCCACATTCGGTACAGCTGTAGGCCCCGAGAATATTTTTCCAACTCAGGTCAAAGATGTCACTAGCTCCAAATTCGGGCAGTTCGGCATCGTCCATCATTGGTTCTTCTTCTCCCCCCAATCCCATCATGCTTTTGACCTCGTTCATAATTTCGGGCATGTTATCCATCTCGCCACGAGGTTTGAGCCGTGCGTAGTAGGTATTGGGAAAAGCAAAGAGAATATGCAGGTGTTTAGACTTTGGCAGATAGTTGAGAAATACAAATACCATCAGGATGTGAATCCACCAACCAAACCGTTCAATGACCATCAGTGTGCCTTGATCCAGTCCGCCAAACAGTGCTGGTCCGAGCCAACTGCTCACCGCCAGCGTACCGGTATCCTGATAATGCGAAGGATCCATTTGCTGCAGCATAACATCCGCTCCGTTCATACTGAAAATACCGATCAGCAGGATGATTTCAAACACCAGGATCAGATTACCATCCAGTGAAGGCCAGCCTTTCATTTCAGGCTTAAAAAAGCGCGGTACTTTCAGCAGGTTTCTTCTCACCAGGAAGATGACAGTCGCTATAAAGGCAAGTAATGAGAGGACTTCAATAAAACTGATGATGAAGGTATACAAGCTTCCCAGGATTGGTGCAAAAAAGCGATGCACGCCAAACAAGCCATCGATAAAAATCTCAATCAGCTCCACCTGGGTCATCAGGAATGCGGCGTAGATGAAAAAGTGAAAAACCGCAGGAATCATGTTTTTAAACATTTTCTTTTGGCCAAAAGCCACCAGCGCCACATTGCGCCAGCGTTGGGCGGTATCGCCACTGATTTCTTCATCTTTGCCCAGCAAAATATTGCGACGAAGGCGTGAGAACTGCCGAATGGCATAAAGAATGGCCAGGGCACTGACCAAAAAGAAGATGATTTGTTGCACCATAAGATAGGATTTGAGCCAAGCAATCTCGGCGAAATTTCGCTAAAAATAAGCGCTATTAACAGTTTAAAAAAATTATGCGCTCTAAATTTATCCTGGAAAATAATAATTTTGGGACTTTTAAGAACAATTACCTGGAGCGTCAAAATTGAGCCTTATGCAAATCCTTCACCACCGGCAGATAGAACAGAAAATAAAACGACTGGCCATCGAAATTCTCGAGCACAATTACAAGGAGCCTGAGCTTATTTTGGCCGGCATCAACAATAATGGAATGGGATTTGCCCGGATGTTGTTGACGGAATTGGAACAAATTACAAAGATTCCGATCAAATTGACGCAAATAAAGCTCAATCCTGCCAACCCGCTCAGCGATCCGGTGACTATCGAGATGCCGGTGGCTGACTTAGCCAATAAGACGGTGATCGTTATTGATGATGTCGCCAATACTGGGAGAACACTGTTTTATGCTTGTAAACCTATTATGGATGTCCTGCCCAAAAAATTGGAAGTCGCGGTATTGGTGGATCGAACACACAAATCTTTTCCTATCAAGGTGGATTATGTAGGATTGTCGCTGGCCACGACCCTCAAAGAAAATATAGAAGTGAAAATTAGAGACACGGATGAGTATGCGGTGTTTATGAATTAACCGTCTCGGCCAGGGCTTTTTTGATCTCAGGAACAACTTGCTGTGCCTCCTTGTAACCAATATCAAACAAAGCATCGACTTTGGAGAAGTTGAAGATATTGTAATCATTGACTCCCTTGGGTTCGATCACAAAATCACAGTGTTTCAAACTCGGCAGTGTATTGGCCAGGACCGAGAGATCAAAACAGCGATTGGCTACGCCCAGCACTCCCTGTAGGCTTTTGCTCTCCACCTCTACGTGAGGCATTACATTTACACCAATGATGACATCAACCTTTTGCTCCAGCAATGGGGTGACCGGCAGGTTGTCCAACACCCCTCCATCGACGTAGAGGCTACCGTTGATCTCCACCGGTTGGAAAACCAGAGGAATTGAAGAAGAAGCAACAATAGTGCTGATTAGCGGGCCGGAATGAAACATTTCGCAGGTGCCGGCATTGAGATTGGTGGTCGCCACATACAGGGGCGTTTTCAAGGATTCAAAAGTATCTTCAACCAGGTAAGCGCTGAGGCGTTCGCGCAGGTAAGCCAAACTGGTAATACCCCGATTGGGCAGTCCTACTTTCCATATCTTTAATATACTACTATCCCTGACGAAAGACAGCATCTCCTCCACCGTCTTTTCATCGGCCAGCAGCGCACCGATAATGGACCCTGCACTGGCTCCGGTAATGATGCTAGGATGAATATCGTTTTCCTGTAAAGCTTTGATGACACCGATGTGTGCAATGCCCCGGGCTCCTCCGCCCGATAGCGCTAATCCGATGGTTGGTTTTCTTTTCATAATGGGGAAATCGGGTAACTGTGACCAAACATCACAGCTACCCGATTATTGAATTAGGTTTTCACCAAATATTGCAATATTATTATTGCTTCACAAACTGAGTCGACCAGATTTGATTGTTTTTGACAAAAGTCACCTGATAAACACCTGCGGCCAAATCACTAACATTAATGGTTTGTGTTGGCTGTGGCGCCATCGTCATCATGGTTTGCCCAAAAACATTGGTAATACGCACCTGATCAAAATCAGTAGACAACTCAATGGTCAGTTGGTTACTTACCGGATTGGGATACATCTGTACCTCATGTGCAAATTCAGGATCAATGGTGCTTACAATTAGCTCAATATCCTGCAAGTAGCGAGGCAATAACTGATAGCCATCATCATAAGGAGATGAAGAATCAAACTGCCCACCAATACCCGTCAGGTTAAACGGAACCGCTGGAGGATCAGTGCCAAAGATATCTACATCCGCATCGATACGCATTTGATAGGTATTGACTCCATCCGTCACATCAACATTAAAGCCGGAGCCACTATTGGTCCATTGCCCGGGATCAACAATGGTCAGATTGGTAATACGGACCAATTGGGATTCAGCTGCTTCACCTAAATCGGTAATGTCCGTTGGATCAAAAAGCATATTGTCTTGTGATACCATCCATACGGTGTCAACATTTAGCTGTGTGAGGCCGTTAAACTGGGCCACTACGCCCTGAACGATGATTTCATCACCTTCGGTTACGGTATAACCAAAATCAGCTGAATTGCTGAAAATGTGAATACCATCATTGGCTGCATCAATCAAGGTGAACTGTAGTCCTCCCGGGCGCAGGTTTCCACCGTAAACCACTCCTTGCAACTGACAGCTTACACCGAGTGAATCCGGCAGCCCGGCTGCATCATTAGTGGTTACCGTGGCAACATCATATTCAGGATAGGCTGGTGGTGGCGGAGGAGTACAATCATTAGCCTCGCCGGGTGAAGCCAGTACCAGACTTCCGTTGACCACTACCCCATTATCGGTGAATGATGCTGCCCAGTTGGCCACATCTTCATTATCAGCAGATGGGTCACAAAGAATCAGGGAATTACCGTTTCCATCTGGCTCGGTGGGCCACGGCGCTTCTTCGTCGTAGGTCACCACATCTACCACGTTACCAAATGCATCTCGCAGTTCCAGGGTTTCTCCGCCATTGTTAAGCGCTCCGTTATCCCATTGGAAGGCTGCCACGCCAAATGCATCTTCAAACAAAACGGAGTCCACTGCAATGATCAGAAAATCTCCTGGTTGTAGGGTGACCTCAGGAATGGTATCTTCAATGCCACTACTGAAGTAGTAACCACTTAAGTTGACGGCTACATCGTCATTGTTATAAAGCTCCAGAAATTCGTAATCGTCAGCACCGGGAGCGTTGTAGAAAATCTCGTTGATCACAATATCGGCGATGACCGCATCATTGTCAGCAATAAAGATGGTCGTGCTACCTCTAATCGGTTCAATGGCCGCACCAGCACTAGGGTTCGACAGCTCTAGAATCAGGGTCTCAATTGTTTCAATAGCGCCGTCATCAATGATTGGGATCATCACGGTTTGGGTATCCAGTAGCTCTCCGGTATCAAAATTAACGGTAGTGCCACTAAAGGTATAATCAGCATCTGCCGTTGCTGTTGATTCCCCATCTACACCAAGCATCACAGAGTTGGTTCCCGTATTGTTTTCAATGGCCACGCGAATCATGACCATTCCTACCTCCTCACTCACTTCGATTTCATCGTCTACCAGGTAAATAATTGGACCACCCAAACATTCAGAAGCAGCACCAGGATTGGCAAATATTTCTACTCCATTAGAGATCACACCGCTTGGTGTGCTTGCGGCCTGCCAATTGGCTGCATCAGCATTATCGCTGGTCACATCGCACAGTACCAAGGAGGCACCTGCAGCATCAGCGCCGGAAGGCCAGCCGTTTCCATCGCTGTAGTCAACTGAGTCGACCACGGCTGCAGTTCCATCCACCAGCACTATTTCCTCGCCACCGTTACTCAATGCGCCACTGACCCATTGAAAAGCGGGTACACCAAAATTATTTTCAATTTTTGCAGAATCCGCTGCAATGACAACATATTCACCAGCTCCCAAACTATACCCCGGGAAGGTAAATTCGACTCCGGAAGTAAAGGTATAACCGATCAGATTGACAGCTGTTTCTCCATTATTATACAATTCGATAAACTCCAGGGAATCTGTCCCCGACTCCGGAGGGTTATACATAATTTCAGTGATGACTACATCGGCCAAAACCGTTAATGAGCCCACCATATCAAAATCCAGGTGCGGGTCACAATGGTAGTTGTAAAAGCCGGGCTTGTCAAAGACAAAGGTGTAGGTCCATGGGGCATCGGCAGCACCTCCATTACCAAATGTTTCAGGATTAGAAGGGTAACTTCCTTGGGTACCGTTGATATTGTGAAAACCACCGGTATTAGTCCAAACCACTGTATCTCCCGACCGGATGGTCAGGTCGGCAGGACTAAAGAAATTGCTGGCTACCATCACTTCGTGAACAGTAGCAAAAGCGAAATTTGCGGACATCAGCACCGCGAATAGGAGTAACAATTTTTTCATGAATCGGTTTTTTATAGTTTCGACAAAGATAATAATATCCCGGGTTAGGATTACAATGGCAAAGCTATTGGCTTCGGATGAGATAAAATAAATAAGCAAATAAATTTTTTGTTAAGGAAATCAATCTGGAATTCAGGTGATAATTTGGAGACAGGGCCCCATTTCCAAACGAATGATCTTAATCATTTTTCCCAGTGTTATTAACTTTTTTTGATATTTTCGGGAAAAAGAAAAGCAACGATCAATTAACATTCTCTTAACATTACTAACTTACATTTGTGACAGTTTTGAAAATATTTCATCATTTAAATCCACTAGTTTATGAGATTCGCATTACTCATGAGAACTCTTGGTACGCTTGTTCTGGCCGTACTCATTCAGGGTACGATCTTTGCACAAGGTGTTACCACTTCTTCCATGCAGGGCAAGATCACTGATACCACCGGTGAACCCCTGATTGGAGCCAACGTCCTTGCAGTACATGAACCAACCGGATCAGTTTACGGAGCATCTACCGATCTAGAAGGCAACTACCGCATTTCCGGTATGCGTGTAGGTGGTCCTTACAAGGTGACAGTGAGTTATACAGGATACGCTGAAATCAATCTTGAAGGTATCTCTCTGCGTTTGGGTGAGGCCTTTAGAAGAGATTACAAGATGGAAGATTCTGCTGTAGACCTTGAGGTCATTCAGGTAACTGCTACGGCCGGAATTACCGGTCAGAATGCAGGTGCCAGTACTCAAATCTCCAGCGATGACATTGATGTACTTCCTACATTGAATCGTAACATTGATGACTTTGTAAGATTGACACCACAAGCCAGTACCGCAAATGGTGGTATTACTCTTGCAGGTGTAAACAACCGTTACAATGCTATCTATATTGATGGTGCGGTAAACAATGACGTATTTGGTCTTGCTCCATCCGGAACCAACGGTGGTCAAACCGGTATTTCTCCTTTCAGTATCGACATCATTGATCAGTTTCAGATTGTACTGTCTCCTTATGATGTTACCCTTGGGGGTTTTGCTGGTGGTGGAATCAACGCCGTAACCAAGTCTGGTACCAACAAATTCACTGGAACAGCCTACTACTTCTTCCAGAATGAAGGTTTGGCAGGTGAAACCAACGGTACCCTGGCCGAAAGACTGGATATCGAGCCTACCAAGTTGTCGGATTTCTCTCAAAACCTTTACGGTCTTTCATTGGGAGGTCCTATTGTAAAAGACAAAGTATTCTTCTATACCAACGTTGAAATTCAAAAGGATGAAACTCCGGTTCCTTTCGAAGTAGCTTCCTATGAAGGCGATGCGAATGAGTCTGACTTGGAAAGCCTGCGCAATTTTGTAAGAAACACTTACAACTACGATCCAGGTGACTTCCGCTCTACCGCTGACGAACTGGAAGGTCTGAAAATCTTCGGTAAACTGGACTTCAACCTGAGTCAGGATCACAAGTTGACCCTGCGTCACCAGTATACAAAAGCAGAGCAGTTTGATCGCAACGGTGGTGGAAGCCGAAACATCAACTACGCCAACAATGGGGTTTTCTTCCCAAGTGTTACCAACTCTTCCGCTCTTGAACTGAACTCTCGTTTCAACGACAATATGTCAAACAATCTGATCATCGGATTTACCTCAGTACGTGATGACCGTGACCCACTGGCAAGCGACTTCCCTTACGTACAAATCAATGACGGTGCAGGAACTATCCGTTTGGGTTCTGAGCAGTTTTCAACCGGAAACGCACTGGATCAGGATATCTTTACTTTGACAAACAACTTTAAGCTGTACAAAGGCGACCATACCATTACCATTGGTACACACAACGAATTTTACAGCATTTACAACCTGTTCATCCCAACCAACTACGGTATTTACTTCTACGATAGCTTGTCGCAGTTTACCAACCAATTGCCTGCTTCAGGTTATGATCGTACTTACTCTTTGGTTGACGACATTACCGGTGACGGTTCTGCTGCTGGTGCTGAATTCAGTGCCGTGCAGTTTGGTTTGTATGCACAGGACGAATGGTCTGTCAACTCTAAGTTTACCCTGACCTATGGCTTGCGTTTGGACCTGCCAATCATTACTAGTGATCCTGCTAATGACGGATACTTTAACGACAATGCCCTGCCACTAATGCAGGCAGCTTACGACGTCGCTGAAGATGCCGAAGCCGGTGTAGCTCCTGACGGACAGTTGATGTTTTCTCCACGTGTTGGTTTCAACTACGATGTAAAGGGAGACCGCAGTACCGTATTGAGAGGTGGCTTAGGTATCTTCACCAGCCGTATTCCATTTGTGTGGCCTGGCTCTATGTTCAGCAACAATGGTTTGACCCTTGGTCGTGTGAGCGATGATGATATTGCAGGTGATGTGGTATTTATTCCTGATTATACCAAGCAATACACCAATGATGCCTTTACCGTTCCTTCTGGTCAAATCGACCTGTTTGTAAAAGACTTTAAGTACCCACAGGTATTCCGTACCAACCTGGCGGTTGATCAACAATTACCTGGTGGTATTCAGGCTTCTTTGGAGGGTATTTATACCAAGACCCTTAACAACGTAGTTTACACCAACATCAACTCTGACCCTGAAGTAGACTTCAACTGGACCGGAGGTCCTGACAACCGTCCAATCTACACCAGATCAGATTTGGATCCAACGTACAGTGCCGTTTACCTGGGATCAAATACCAACGAAGGTTATACCTACAATATCACCGCTTCATTGGCGAAGGACTTTGGCTTTGGTCTGAGTGCATACCTCGCTTACACCTATGGTGATGCCTACGCTCTTAGCGAGGGTACTTCTTCACAGAACTCTTCTCAGTGGCGTGGTCAGGTCAATATCGACGGCCGTAACAACCCTGTATTTGGCCGTTCTGATTTTGCATTGGGTAGCCGTGTTGTTTCTGCCCTTACCTACAAGTTGAAGTGGAACAAAAATGAGAATGCCGCTACGACCTTCTCTCTGTTCTACAACGGACAGTCAGGTAATGCTTTTTCTTACGTAATTTCTGGAAGCAACGGAAGAAATATCAACAACGAAACCGGTAGTACCAGCCGTAACCGTAGCTTGGTGTACATCCCTGCTAATCAGTCTGATATCAATCTGATTGACTACACTTCCGGAGGAACTACCGTAACTGCTGCTGAGCAGTGGGCTAATCTGGATGCTTTCATCGAGGACGACAACTACCTTAGCGATAACAGAGGTGGATACGCTGAAAAAAATGGTGCTACCGCTCCATTCACTGGCATTTTCGACTTTGCTATCCGTCAGGACTTTGGAATCAAAGTCGGTGGCAACAGCCACAAGCTGCAGTTGTCTCTGGACGTATTCAACTTTGCCAACCTGATCAACTCTGATTGGGGTGTGGTATACAACGTACCTGGTGACTTCAACAACTACTTCCTGTACCAATTTGAGGGTTACGAAGCCGATGGCACTACTCCTCAATTCACCTACCGTGGGGGAACTGATTTGGGTAAGGAAAGCTTTGATATTGCCGGAACAGCTTCTCGCTGGAGAATGCGTTTGGGCTTGCGTTACATTTTCAACTAATTGTAACCAATTGTTATAAAAACGGGGGCTTGACGCAATGTCAAGCCCCCGTTTTTTTGTAGCATTGGGCTTGTCTACTCGGGTCGAAAAACCTCCGCCATCATACACCGCGCACTGCCCCCACCATAAGTCTCTATAGTAGACAACGGACTGTACAAAATCCGGGTTTCTGCTTCAATCAAATCGATTTGTTCCTGAGTTAAAGATTGGTAGGCTTGCTCCGACATCACCAGGAAGGTTTCTCCCAGTTTGTTGCGCACCTGCAACATATTGCCGGCAAAGGCTTCCATCTGTTCCAGGGAGATAGAGATGATTTTTTTATTGGTTTGCCCCAGGTGGCGAATCACATAAACTTGCTCTTCTTCGGGAATACAGTCCAGGCAAATAACGGCGAAAGTCTCGCCGATGGCCATCATTACATTGGTGTGGTAAATTTGCTGTCCATTCTTGTCTAAGGCATGAAATAGCACCACAGTATAGCCCAGATGCTCGGCAAGTTTTTTGACTAGTTCAGGATGAGTGCGGATGCTGACACAGGCATAAACCAGCTTATTTTCCCGATCCAGGATCATGCTGCCGGTTCCTTCGAGGAAGTCATCGGTTTCACCAAATTCTTTTTCCAGGTGTAGGGTCTGGGAAAAGCGAAACCGCTCCTGCATGGTCTGAATCACATCAGCTCTCCGTTCTCTACGGCGAATCGGGGAAAACATCGGATAGGTAATTATTTCGCCGCTATCGTGGAAAGAGATCCAGTTGTTGGGAAAAACGGCGTCAGTCTTAACCGGTTCAGGGGTATCTTCAATAACAATCACCTCGATGCCGTGGCTGCGAAGCTTTTCTACAAACTGGTCAAACTCCTTGCGGGCCAGGGCCTGCACTTCTTCCGGTGAGCGACTGGTATCATTGCTTTGAAAAGCATTATTGGTGGCCGTTTCTTCATTGTATCCGAAGGTAGCGGGCCGCACCATCATAATGGTGTCTGTTATCTGCTGTGATGGACTCATTGCTTGGTTAGGATTTTGCCTGCAAAGTTAATCGAATTGGCGATTTCCGCAAGGGCTGGCTTCTAGTTCCACTTCGTCGCTTCGTGTTTCATCTTATCGGCCAGCTCATGGCCGAGATATCGGTCTATCAGGGCATGACCCAGATAGATTAATGGCGTAAGCAAAATGGCGACAGTGAACTTGTAGACATACTGCACAGTAGCCACCGCAAATAGCAGGCTCCAGGCCCAGGGAGTAGTTTGTCCGGTGATCTCAGGTCCGAGCTTAAAAGCTACAAAAAGGACAACAAAGCTATCCACCAATTGTGAAATCAAGGTGGATCCGGTAGCTCGGAGCCAAACCATTTTTTCTCCTGTTGCTCGTTTTATCCAATGAAAAGCAACTACATCCACCATTTGACCGATCAGGAATGCAGTGACCGATCCAACAATGATCAGTAAGCCCTGCCCCAGCACGGTACTAAAGGCCGCCTGCATGTCAGGCACTCCCCTGCTGGCATTTTGTTCTACCCAAAAACCAGCCGGAGCCAGCTGGATCGCCCCATAAATCATGAAGAACGAATAGACAATCAATCCCACCGTCAGATAAGACAAGAATCGAATACCTCGTTTGCCGTAATATTCATTAATTACATCAGTCATCAAAAATACCACCGGCCACAGTAATACTCCTGCAGAAAATTGCAACGCTCCTACCTCTCCAAAAAGGTTAAAGTTAAAGGAAGGAATTCCCAAGGTCGGTTCCAGGGCAAATATCTTCACACCGATAAATTCTGCCACAAGCGCATTGGCTACAAAAAAGCCTCCAAGCAATAAAAACAAGCGGGCAGGTCGGTGAGAAACGACATCTAGCGGATTAATAATTTTAGTCATTGGAGCCAACGCTTTTTCATCAGCGTCAGTCTTTTTAAGGGAAGAATCGCCGGGAATATCGGTCATGCAGTGTATTTGTGAGGTTAATCAATAACAACCAGCCAGGATAAAAGTAAGTATTAAAAACGCTCTTTTGTTTTACAACAAAGGGAATTTTCATAAAATTGACCGCCAATTTACCCCATCATCAACGCAAATAACATGAAAAAACTCCTGTTCTGCTGCTTTCTCTACTGCTGTGCTTCGCTTACTCCGCTCGCCGGTCAGGTATTTAGCGATAAAATCAACCTTCAAGACACCGCTCAGGTTCACATCCTGGAAACTAAATGGGGCGACAGGTTGATCGGCCGGATTGTAAAGATTGAGAACCTGGAGCTTACCTTCCAACTCAACCAAAGAAGCATACTCACCTATGCTTTTGCAGAAATTAAGTCTGTTGGGGTCTACGGTGAAGATGAATTTGAAGACCTCGATCTGGTGGGCAACAAAAAAAGTGACAATACGGCCTGGGGGCCGGAAAACCTCATTTATAGCTCCACGGGATTCAATTATCCGGCAAGGACCGGTGAGGTTCGCAATCTTGAACTATTGATCACAACCTTTGATTACGGGGTTAGCGATAACTTTTCCCTCGGTGGTGGAATCGTCGTACCGGTAGCCTTGATCTTGCGCACTAAATTTGCAGCTGAAGTGACCAAGAATTTTAACGTGGGCATTGGCATCAACAATGTCATTCCTGTTATTGAAGCTGACCCTTTCGTTGTGTCCCATGCCTATTTGGCAGGAACCCTCGGCAATCGGGAGAACTTCATCAGTGCCACTGCCGGGTATGGATTTACGCTGGGTGATTTTGGCGATAGCGCATTTATCCTTAGTTTTGGTGGAAGCCTTAGCATTAGTAAACGCTGGAGATTTGTGGTAGACGCCCTTTGGGTAACAGAAAGCGGTGAAACGGGCCTTGTACCGGGATTTATGCTGGGGTGGTCAAAAGGATCTACCCGCCTGGAGTTTGGAACGGCGGTATTACCTGATACTGACGTCCCCCTCATTCCACTGCTGGCTTTGGGCGTTCGCATTTCAAAATAAAGAGATTAGATTATGGCAAATAAGAATAAAAAGAATCGCAAAGGAGTCGTTTACTCCACCAATCCAGATTTCGAATACAATTATAAAGAAGAGCAAGAAGCCGATGCGCTGCCTCCGCAGCAACAAAATTTGCGCGTGATGATTGACCGCAAGCAGCGCAAAGGTAAGGAGGTGACCTTGATCACGGGCTACGTGGGCCCGGAAGAAGACCTCAAAGACTTAGGTAAGTTGCTCAAAACCAAATGTGGTGTCGGCGGCAGCATCAAGGATGGCGAGATTTTGATCCAGGGAAACCAACGCGACAAAGTAGTCGAAATTCTGCTGAAGGAAGGGTATTCCCAAACCAAAAAATCGGGCGGCTAGTTTAGATCTCTGTATTCTCCCGCCAGGCTTTTACCATCATGATTACCCGGCTATAGTTCTTGATGCCTTCACTGATACCCTGGGCTTTGAGGTAGGTGTCGTAGGCAAAGTACCTTAGATTGGGCATTATATCCGGATATTTTTTCAGGTTTTCGTTGATGGCGTCCAGATCGGCCTGAATCCCCTTTGGCAGCCGCTCCCGAAATTCCCGGTATTTGTCAGGTTCGTAAATCAGGTAATTGGTAGCCAGTGTACGCCAATAGACCAGTCGTCCCATGTAAGCAATGACCGGATCACTGGATTGGGCTGTCGCCAAATAAGCCCAGAAATTGCAGGTGCCTTCATCCCCAAATCCGTAGCCATGGGCCATCTCGTGGCTCAGTACAAAGGGCCACTCCAACGGATGTACCCCGGCATCAACGTGCCCCTCTCCTGTAAAGGGAAAATACAATCCCGAGGAGCTAAACCTTAGAAAAATACCTTTGGGATACAACAGGCGCCCCCTCACTCGCCCATTTGTGGGATAACCATAACGAGCCAGCTGACGAACCAGGCCATTGCGGAGTTTCTTTTCCAGCTGATTGGGTAAATCCGCCTCGGTCAGAGCACTATCCGTGGCTGTTGGGATTTCTTCGCGGAGCCGGACAATGTGCTTTGTCTCATATTGCAGCTCATCCCACAATTCGTCCAGACTCAGTGGTTTGAGTTGCAACTGCATCTCCTCTTCCACCGGAGTCCTCCCGTAGTTAAACCCCCACAGAAAGAGGAAAAAGAAGATACCACCTCCAATGAAAGACAGCATTGACGTACCCAAACGGATCAATTTTTGTCGGCGGCTGTCGGTGCTCTTAAACCATCGCCGAAACGCACGTACTACAAAGAATAGCAACAGTGCAAAGAAGGGGTAAATTAATGCAACGGGAAACCAGGCCAGCAAATAATCAATCGTTACCCGAATTCCCTGAAAGAGCCCTCTACTGTATATTCTTTCGATCCATTCCGGGTTAAAACTGCCAATCCATCTCAACAAGATTGCCAGGGCTCCCAACCCTATCCAAATCGCCTTTTTCTTCTGCATGATTATCGTTCGTTTCGGACTATCTCTTCTTGAGAGATTAAAATCGCAGATTCCCCATTATAGAGAACTATTTTTTCTACAAATCGTTATATAAAATGGCCTTGGGGCGCAATATTCTTCGATATGGCATCCCAAGATGTCCGGAAGATTGTCCCAGCCAGGACAATTGAATCTAACTTATTGCCTATATTTGCAACTTCAAAATTGGGTAAGGTGTTGTATAACGCAAAAGTAATTATTAACTAACAATCAAAATCAAAAACAATGGCATTTGAATTCACAGATGTTAACTTCCAGGAAACGGCCCTTAGCAATGATACGGTAGCAGTAGTTGACTTCTGGGCAGAGTGGTGTGGTCCATGTCGTTTGATCAGTCCAATTATTGAAGAGCTGGCTCAGGAGTATAACGGCAAAGCAGTCATTGGAAAAGTGAACGTTGATGAAAACCCTGAAGTGTCAATGAAATATGGCATTCGCAGTATCCCTACCATCCTCATTCTGAAAAACGGTGAGGTGGTGAAGAAGCAGGTAGGTACAACCACAAAAAAAGCACTGGCCGATATGATCGAAGAACAGTTTGCATAATATTGCTTTAGAAAATAAGTAGTACAAGCCCCCGTTTTAGTAGAAAGTAACTAAATTGGGGGCTTAGTATTTTAGGAGGAAACAAATAAAGAGACAACCATGAGCATGTTGGATAATTATGAGGTAAGAAATTGGGGCAATCTGGAGTTGTTGGCCAAACAGGTGGTGGAAGGATTCATCATTGGTTTACACAAAAGTCCTTTTCACGGGTTTTCGGTAGAATTTGCGGAGCACCGATTGTACAATCAAGGAGAATCTACCCGAAATATCGACTGGAAGGTTTACGCCCGTACCGATAAATTATTCAGCAAGCGTTTTGAGGAGGAAACCAACCTGCGTTGCCAAATTGTGATCGACAGCTCCTCGTCGATGTACTATCCGGAGCCGGACTCTGACAAAGTGTTCAATAAACTTCGCTTTTCGGCCCTGGCTTCAGCCTCGTTAATGCATTTGCTGCAAAAGCAAAGAGACGCATTCGGCTTGAGCATCTTTGATGAGGACGTCAATGTGCATACCCGCTGCAAATCGAGCACCTCGCACTACCGCCTGATGCTGACCTATCTGGATCAGATTTTGCAAAATCCCAGCCGCAATACGGCCACCTCAGCCGCCAAGGCGTTGCACCAGATTGCCGATAGTATTCACAAGCGTTCCATGGTGATCATCTTCAGCGATATGTTTGAGCAAACGGAACAAACGGATGAGCTTTTTTCGGCGCTGCAACACCTCAAGCACAACAAACACGAGGTCATTCTTTTCCACGTAGTGGACCAAAAACACGAGATTGATTTTCAGTTTGAAAATCGACCTTACGAGTTTATCGATATGGAAAGCGGCGAACGCGTTAAGCTGCAACCCAATCAGGTGAAAGATTATTATTTATCGAAAATGAAAGCATTTAAGGAGTCCCTTAAGTTTAAATGTCTGCAGTACCGCATTGATTTTGTAGAGGCAGATATCAACAAAGGATTCCGCCCCATTTTACAGTCCTATCTGGTAAAGCGTAGTAAGATGGGCACTTAAGTTACAACGTATGATTAAACTAAACGAAATTCCAACAGATCCACCAGAGCACCTGGATCGCGATGAGATTGAAAAAATCACGAAAAAGCTGGTCGACCGCCTGGGTGACTTACAAGAGGTGCTCTATGCCGAGCGCAAACACGCCATATTGGTAGTCCTACAGGGAATGGATGGTAGTGGCAAAGATGGTGCCGTATCCAATGTGTTTGAAGAATGTCATCCCAACGGATTGTCCGTATACTCTTTCAAGAAACCTTCCGAGGAGGAATTTGCCCATGATTTTCTCTGGCGGGTACACAAGCAGGCGCCCGCCAAGGGCATGATCAAAATCTTTAATCGCTCCCACTACGAAGATATCCTGATACAGCGCGTACACCGTTGGATCGATGACAAGATGGTGGACCGACGTATGAAAGCCATCAACGCTTTTGAAAACCTGCTCGTTTTTGACAACAACACGTTGATTTTCAAGTTCTACCTGCATATCTCCTACGATCAACAGAAGTTGGAACTGGAAGAGCGGCTGCATGAATCAGAAAAGCACTGGAAGCATAATGAAAGTGATTGGAAAGAACGGGAACACTGGGACGAATATATGCGTTGTTATGAAGACGCCATCAACCGCAGCGAAGTTCCCTGGACCATAGTTCCTGTGGACAAGCGCTGGTATCGCAATTATGTGATTGCCAAAACGATGGTCGACGCTATGGAAAAGCTGGATATGAAATATCCGCCATTGGAAAGAGACTAGATTTATTATGGGTGTTTTAGAAAAAGTAAGAATAGATAAGTGGCTGTGGAGTGTGCGTATCTTCAAATCACGGACACTGGCGACAGATGCCTGCAAATCTGGAAAAGTCAAGATCAATGGCAGTAGTGTCAAAGCTTCGTATATGCTGGAGCGCGGCACCCAAATCCAGGTACATAAAAATGGATTTAACCTTGAATATAAAGTGCTCGACCTGATCCAGAAACGAGTGAGTGCGCCATTGGCCCAGGCCTGTTATGAAGACCTCACCCCTGCCGACGAACTCAACAAGTACAATGATTGGTTTGTTGGCAAAGGTGGCGCCGAAAAACGCGAAAGAGGAGCCGGACGTCCTACCAAACGAGAACGCCGGAATATCGATAAGTTTAAGGATGATTATTATTGAAAGTTCCCTGATACCACCAAATCTTTTGAACCAGGTGTGTAAACATAGAAACCTTCTCCCGATTTCACTCCCTTCCGACCGGCGGTAACCATATTGACTAGTAATGGACAAGGAGCGTACTTTGGATTACCAAAGCCGTCATGTAGTACCTTCAGGATGGACAAACAAACATCCAAACCGATAAAATCGGCCAATTGCAGCGGCCCCATTGGGTGAGCCATTCCCAACTTCATCACCGTGTCAATTTCCTGCACACCGGCTACTCCTTCGTACAAGGTGTAAATGGCTTCGTTGATCATGGGCATTAAAATACGGTTGGCCACAAAGCCAGGATAGTCGTTGACCTCCACCGGACTTTTGCCAAGCGTAGCCGATAGCTCCATAATGGTTCTGGTAACATCATCGGAAGTAGCGTAGCCTCTGATTACCTCCACCAGTTTCATTACCGGCACCGGGTTCATGAAGTGCATACCGATCACCTTTTCCGGGCGTTTGGTTACGGCTGCGATCCTGGTAATAGAAATCGAAGAAGTATTGGTCGCTAGAATGGCCTTCTCCGGACTCAATTCGTCGATCTGGCTAAATATCTTCAGTTTCAATTCTATGTTTTCGGTGGCCGCTTCTACTACCAGATCAGCATCAGCCACCCCCTTTCCCAGGTCAGTATATTTGGTGATCTTGTTGAGGGTATTATTTTTGTCTTCCTCGCTGATCTTTTCCTTTTTGATCATGCGATCCAGGTTCTTTTCGATCGTACTCAACGCTCGGTCCAGGGCCTCGGAAGAAATATCGACTAGGTTAACAGCAAATCCATTCATGGCAAAAACGTGCGCAATGCCATTACCCATGGTCCCCGCCCCTATCACTGTAATGTGCTTTATCATTCTAATTTGGTTTATTTGATTTCCCGCGAAATTAGTGAAGTTAAGGCTCTTAGTTAGTTTAAATTCAAAGAGAAAATTTTAACTGAGTAAAATATATTATTAAAATGGAATCGGATAAGCAAAGTTGGACAATGCCGCCACCTGTTCTCCGTTATTTATACCTTTGTGATTTTGAATTCATTGACCGATGAGATACTGGATAGCTTTGTTGATGATGAGCGCGGCTACCTTACTTCGTGCTCAGGAAGTTGAGATTGACACCGCCTACAAGGGCGTAGCGGCTGTGGTATTTCTGGACTCATTTGTTGTGACCGCCACCCGCCATGGGTTTGATGTCGAAGAGTTTATTCGTTTGGTGATGGAAGACAAAAGTTTTTATCAGGCTTTCCACAATCTTCGTTTCATTGATTATTCTGCTAAAAACGAGATGACCTTTTACAACAAAAAGGGAGGACAGAAAGCAAGTTACTCCAGTGTCACCCGGCAAACTGCCACCGGACTTTGTCGCACGATGGAAGTACTGGAAGAAACCAGCAGTGGAAATTTTTACAAGCGAAAGGGCCAATACAAATACTATACCGCCCGAATGTTTGATCGCATCTTTTTCACCCACGGCACCGCATGTGAGGAGGATCGAGCGCCTAAAATTGAAGACGAAGACGCCAGGGGAATTGAAAAACACATCTATGAACTCAAGAGGTTGATGTTTCAGCCTGGCCAGGAAGTGAACGTGCCATTCATCGGCAGCAAAACGGCTATCTTCGACGAGCAATTGGCACCATATTACGACTACGCCATTACTTCAGCAACTTTTGCGGGGAAGGATTGCTACCTGTTTACAGCTAGTGTTAAACCAGAATTTACTGATCACAAGGTTGACAAGACCATCATCAAACACATGGAAACTTATTTTGAAAAATCAACCTTCCAGGTGGTGGGCAGAAATTACCATATGTTTTACCGGGGAGCCCTATTCGACTTTGATGTAGCCATGCGGGTTTTGTTAAAAAAAGTAAATGGTCAGTATTTGCCCACCAAAATTGAATACCAGGGGAGTTGGAATATTCCCACCAAAAAGCCCGAAATCAGCCGTTTCAGTATGGAAGTATTTGATGCCTATTAATCGTCCAGGCTTTCCACTTCTGTCCACTCAAGCTGATCAATCTGCGCCTCCAGGTATTGTTCAAAATCCAGTAAACTGGCCGGCGCTTCGTGATTATTAGTGATTGACTTTTCCTGAATGCCATCATTGACCATCGTAATGGTGTTGGGCAGGTCGGTAATGGTGCGTCCGTTTTTAGGATAGGTATTATCCAGTTTGAAAAACCCCACCTCATTGGCCTGACGCACAATTTCTGAGACTCGGAAATCATCGATTACGGCTACGTAATATCCTTCCCGGTCCACAAACTTCTTACCGTGGTACGTGGCTTTGCCATCCGAGTAAAACTTGACTTCGAAAACCGGACATTTGCCATAGCAGGCAGTCTTTTTCATGCTGGCCACCAGATGCGGCTTGGCAGAAACAACATCAACCGTCTCAACTGGCGCAGTTTCCTGCACTACAGGCTCCGGATGTTTTTCAATGGGTTTATTCTCTACCACTTCCGCCGTTTTGCGGTTGCACGCAGCCAATAATAATATACCGAGAAAAAGTATGCTCAATGATCCGGTTTTCATAGCCAATCTCTATTTTTTCTTGCTGGTTTTCTTACCCTTATCACGGTCAGCCTGGATGCGTTGCTGCTCCTTCAGGGCCTGCTCCAAACGCGCCTGGAAACCGCCTTTTTTCTTCTTCGGTTTCTTTTTGTAGGCCTCGAGCTCTGCCTTGATCTTTTCCTGGTCGATGATATAATTCTTGGTCACCAGTGTTTGGGTAATATTAAAGAGGTTACTAAACAACAGGTAACAGGTCAGACCGGAAGCGTAGCTGTTGAAGAAGCCCAAAAAGAACAACGGCATCAGGTACTGCATATACTTCATGGCCGGATTGGCCGTCATGTCCATGTGCTTCGTGTTGTAGTAGGTATAGATCAAGGTGGTAATTGCCCACAGGAAGGTAAACAAGCTCACGTGCGAACCAAAACCAAGCGGCAAGCTAAACGGCAAACGGAAAAATACGTCGTATGAAGAAAGGTCCGTTGCCCACAGAAAACTGGCCTGGCGGAATTCGATCGAGGCCGGGAAAAAGCGGTATAGCGCAATCCAGATCGGCATTTGCAGCAACATCGGCATACAACCACCCAACGGATTGACCCCAAACTCCCGGTACATCTTCATTTGCTCCATTTGCTGGGCCTGTGCATCGTCCTTAAACTTATCTTTTAGCCCTTCCAAACGCGGCTTCATCGCACCCATCTTCGACTGGGAATACAACATGCGGTAGGTCAATGGATAAAGTACGATTTTAACCAGAAGGGTTAACACCAGAATCACGATACCCATATTGCCAATAAAGGAAGACAGAAAATTGAACAACGGCCGGATGATCCAGCGATTGACGGTGCCAAAGATGCTCCAGCCAAAAGGCACAATATCACTCAGGCTGTAGCCAATATCCCGCAACCGGTCAAATTCATTTGGTCCGATATAGAAGTCCATGGAGAATGTCTCACTTGGGCTGTGACCATAAGGAATCTGGACAGTAGAGCTCAGTATCTTCAGGTCAGGCTGCTCCACATCCAAAGTCTTGGCCTCCATCTTAGCGCTTTGAAACTGGCTCTCGGCGATCAATGAGCTGTTAAAAAACTGATTGCTATTGGAAATCCACTTCAAAGGTTTTTCGGTCTCTTCGGTGTCGTCGGAAGTACAGGAACAATAGTCGGTACCGCCTTCAACAGGCTTGAAGTAAACGGTGGAGTAATTGCGCTCAAATGTGGTGTTGATTTCAATTTTGTCGAGGTGATCCTCCCAGTAAAGATCAATAGCCTGTACATTATTGGCAATCATATTTTGCAGGCCCTCAAACTTGATGTCATAATCAATCACATAAGTGCCCTGCTCAATTTTATAGTGTTGCTCAAAGTAGGCACCATTGCCCGCATTGGCCCGAAAGACGATCTCATTGTCTCCTTTTTTGGAGGCTTCAAAATACAGATCAGAAGTTTTCACACCACCACCGGGCAGATTGGCCATTGGCAGGAAGAACTCAAACTTATTCTTTTCATCTTCCAGCAACTTTAACGGAATTTTTACTTCTTTTTTTTCCTCGTTGAGCACTGCCTTTTTATAATTGTGCAACAGCACTTCCTTGATCCGACCACCTTTATTAGTGAAGGTGATGGTAAACAAGTCGTTGCTCAGTGTTGATGTTGCTTCGTTGCCCGCAGCAGCAGCAGCAAAGGCACCAAAGGTAGAACCAAGTTGTGCTTGACGCAAAGAATCGGGCAGTTGTTGTTCCGGCGTGTCCTCTTCGGTAGTCGTCGTCTCTTTTTCCAAATTTGCCAGGCTATCTTTTTGCCGCTCTACCATGGCAATGGAATCCTGTGTTTTTTGCATGGCTTCCAGTTCTTCCGGCGATGGCGCCATAAACTGTTGCCAAACTACCAACAGGATGAAAATCAAACTGAATCCAATGATGGTATTCCTATCCATTATGTTTTTTTTATACAAATGATGGCCTCTCTGCAACTTTTTTGCCACCATTTTCACAAATTAAACCGGCAGCGACCTGCCCGTTTTTGATCATTTCCTGAAAACCCCGCAAAGGTACAACTTTGTTTAGGCTTACAGAAAATCCGTTAGAAGTTTATTGCGGGAAAGCGGACGAACCGGCCCTCCCGCACTACCAATATTTTGTCTACTCTTTTTCAATCAGGCTTTTAACCAATGTATTGGCCACAGGTCTTTCCTTACGACCGGGATAAGTTTCCAACCCTTTTTCCAGGCAGTCCATCGCAGCGTCCAGGTCATTGGTATTGAGCACGTAAGCGATGCGCACCTCGTCCTGTCCCAACCCTGGCGTGGCATAAAAGCCCTCACCGGGTGACAGCATTACGGTTGCCCCATTGTACTCAAAATCCTCCAGCAACCACCGGCAAAAGCGATCAGCACTGTCAATGGGAAATTTGGCAAAGCAATAGAATGCACCGCCAGGACGATAGCTCACCACGCCGGGCATGGCCTGCAATCGGTTAAACAGCACCATTCTTCGACGGTCGTATTCTTCCTTGACGTACTCGATGTACGTTTCGTCCATTTCCAAAGTGGCTTCCGCCAAAATTTGGCCCAAACCGGGAGGGCTAAGGCGCAATTTGGCATAGCGAATGATACTTTCCCGCAGTGCTTCATTACGAGTGACGATTGCCCCAATCCGGGCACCACAGGCACTGTAACGCTTGGAAATGGAATCCATGACCACCACATTGTCTTCAATTCCCGCCAAATTCAGGGTCGAAAAAAAAGTTTGCTGATCGTAGCAAAACTCCCGATAGACCTCGTCAACGAAGAGGAATAGGTCGTGTTTTTTTACCAATCTAGCCAATTCTTGCAGCGCTTCTTTCGAGTAGAAACAACCCGTAGGATTATTGGGATTGGTGATAAAAATGGCTTTTGTTTTTGGTCCGATCAATTGTTCAAATTCAGCAATCTCAGGAAGGGCAAAGCCATCCTCAATGTAGCAGGTAATCGGTTTGATGCTTAGGTTCGCAATATGAGCGAAACCGTTATAATTGGCGTAAAATGGTTCGGGCAAAATGATTTCATCATCCGCATCAAAACAGGCTTGAAACAACATCTGGATGGCTTCAGAAGCTCCGGTGGTGATGATGATGTCGTTGGGTGTCAGTTCAATATCAAATTTCTGGTAGTAATTTACCAGCTTTTCCCGGTAGGAATAAATGCCCTCAGCAGGACTATATTCCAAAACTCGCAAATCGGTTTTGCGAAGTTTTTCCAGGGCCGCTCGAGGCGTCTCAATATCGGGCTGACCAATATTCAGGTGGTACACCTTCTTACCTTCCGCCTTCACCCGGTTGGCAATCGGCACCAACTTGCGAAAGGGTGATAAAGGCACAAATTCTGCTCGCTTGGAAATCGACGGCATTTTACTCAATTTTAAATGAGCCGCAAAGATAGTTCTATTTTGTTCTCATGTAAACATTGCAGGCTAATTTCGAGCGGAATTCTCCTTTTATTACATAGCTGTGAGTTACAGGATGGTATCACAATTATTTGAATGCCTCAGGTTTCGGTTCTGTAAAATCTTCAAAAACCGCATTGGGTACCTGCTCATAAACCGCAATCTCCGATAGCTGGTTTTTACCCCGTCCTCCCGAAAGCAAGATTCCATGGTAGTCCTCATATCCCTCCCATGGCGTGGAAAAACGGGGGGCTTCGTCATCGGCATTGGTGAAAAAATCCCATTGTGTGACCAGCTTCGTTTCCGGATCAACATATACCCAATACTTATTTTCAGGTGTATCCCCTACCCTTTCAAAGATCAGTTGTAGTACATCCGCCAACTTGCCGGCCTGGGTGGTATCCTGCCCCACGTATTTCAGCGTCACTCCGCTGTCTTTGAGTTTATAGGGCATGACCAGCCAGTAGGAATCATTGATCCAGATGCTTTCTCCCTGTTTGACATATTTGGCCAGGGAATCCGGTTGTGCCAGTGCCTCACCATCCTTTAGTACCTGGCCGCTATTTGACTTTAAGTCAATCAAATAAACGGTGCTATCACCTACCAGGTCAATTCTAACCCGCTGATTGTGTTTATCCCAAAGGAGCATGCGGCGACCGAAGAAATTCCATTGAATGTACTGTGCCTGGTCCCAGGCTGCTCTACCCCCCATGGCCTTCATTACTTCATCGGCAATGGCAATAGCTCTTTCGTCGGAACCAGCGGCATTAAAGTCAGGAGCAGCCGGATTTGCCGCCAATTCCTCTGTTTCCGTATTGACTTGTTGATGGGTAGCAGGTTGCTGGCAGGCAGTGATGGCAAAAATTACCAGCAGCAAAAGGAGTTGATTTTTCATAAAGTGTATTGATGTTGAATAAAAAAATCCCGATTCCATATTAGAACCGGGATTTCCGTATGTTGTTGATCAGGATTGACTATTTCGGATTTTTACCCCCGGAAAGATAGTCCTGATATTCTTTCAATTCGTCCCACTTGCCGCTTGCTGCCAGGTCGGCTTGCTTGGGCCACGTGGAAGGATCAGCCAGTCGGTATCGATCACCGGCATTAGCAAGAATTTCATTGAGCTTTTCTACGGAAGCATTGGCAACATCCGTCCAATTGTTGATGCCTGCATCTTTCAGCAGTTGCTCAATCTTGGGACCAACACCTTCAATGATCTTCAAATCTTCCGGATTATTACTGAAACCCATTAGCTTGGCAATCAATTTTTCAACTTTGGAAGGCGTCTCAAAGTCTCCCTTGTCATCACGACCGGTATCCAGGAACTTTTGATACTGAATCAATTCCTCCCATTCTCCTTTGGCAGCCAGATCGGCTTGCTTTGGCCAGGTTTTCGGATCGTGAATGCGATAGCGTGGTCCGGCATCATCCAATACTTTTTTGAGGTCGTCAGGATTTGCAGCAGCAACAGCCGACCACGAGCCAAAGCCCGCATCAGTGAGTAACTTGGAGATTTTTGGACCCACGCCCTCAATAATTTGCAGGTTATCTCTACCAAGCAATAGTTCATAATTCGTACCCTCTCCTCCCCGATCTTTCACTACTCCACCTCCAACAACGATTCCGGAATCAGTATCACCACCTTCCTGAGCCGCTTTTAGTTTGGTGTTGAGCACGGCCTTATCCGCCTCGCAGTTCTGCAATGATAGCTTAAGTGCAGCCTTGTCTTTTTCCATCTGCTCCAACTGGTACTTCAGACTCATATAGTCCTTCTCCAGGTTCGTGAATTTGGCATGATAGCCATCGCGCTCGCTAATTGCAAGATCAAGTTTTTCCTTTAGGCCACGGGTAAAAAGCAGCCAGTGCAACAACCATCCCAAAAGGAAAGCCCCCAGGGAGCACAACAGCCACCACCACCAACACGTGGGGAGGCCAAGAAAATCTAATAAAAGGATATCGTTATACATGATAGTTTCGAATTTGTTTTGATGAATGGTTTAATTCTTGATCAATCGCACTTCCGCACGGCGATTGTTGTGCCGTCCGGCTTCGGTATCGTTGGAATCTACGGGTTGACTCTCTCCCTTGGAATCAGTGATGATTTGATCAGAAGAGACCCCTTTATCACGCAGAATCCCCGCAATTTGGCGTGCTCTCCTTTGTCCAAGGGCCATATTTGTTGTATCAGACCCAACATTGTCGGTATGGCCGGTAATACTGACTTTTTCACCGGTTTGCTTGACCCTTTCTGCCAGTTTAGTCAGATACGCCTCTACATCAGGATCGTAGTCCTTCTCTGTAGAATTAAAGGCAAAGCGGATAATGATGCGGTCATCCAGTTCTTCAACGGTTTCCTCCACCGTTTTTTCTGGCTCTAGCCATTTGAAGCTAGTTGCCTCAAAATAGCCTTCTCTAACACCTTCCGTTTCGTCAATTAACCTTGCCCTGGTATGGATCCGATCAGCAGAAATACTGTCGAGTAATAATTGTTTGACAGCTTCGGCACGGGCAAATCCCATGTTGTCGAAATTTTCCGGTTTGGGCTCTTCCTCATAGTAAAGACCGGTAATTTCAAGAATGTTGCCATCGTTCATTTCGGCGAGTAACCTTTGCTTCAACGCATCAAAGCCATCATTGGTAAATGCCTTAGCATTAGACCATTGGAAGTCAATTGGATAACGTGCGGCAACCGGAGGCGAAGTTTCCGTGGAATCAACAGCAGAAACCGCCGCTTCCTCCTCCACACCCGCCAGGGTACAGCACTGTTCCAGACATCCCTTGTAGGCAAAGATGGTATAAAGCAACCACACCAAAATCATGATGATCACTTTAAACGGTACAGACATAGTGGTTAAGTTTGTTTATAAAATTAAAATCTTATTCGTCTGTTGGTATTGGCTTTAAGCCAAATAAGTGTTCATTGCAACAGGTACTTAACATTTGATTTTCAACATCTGTAGTGTATAGACAAATGAAAAGTTGAATCACCAGTCAATTA
Organism: Saprospiraceae bacterium; assembly: GCA_965229635.1. Classification (GTDB taxonomy): domain Bacteria; phylum Bacteroidota; class Bacteroidia; order Chitinophagales; family Saprospiraceae; genus BQJU01. Next base: position 4,537,685 of record OZ245894.1, on the reverse strand, counting down.
AAATGTTCAAAAAGTAAGGGATAGAATGGGATCAAATTGAATCAAGGAATGCCTCAAATCTCCTCAAGGCCATACAACCACACGGCAGGCAAATTATTTTTGGTTGCTACTTGTCTGTTCCAAATATAACGACTAGTAGAACAAATACAGCATTTTCGCCCGATTTTTTTGAGAAATACCCCTGACAGAAATTCTGCATTTTTCAAACCAAAATAAGTCCTGTAGAGTTGTTATATTTGCAGCGATTTTAACGACAGCGATTTTAAAGCCGAAAAAAAGCAATCAATGTTTGACAGTTTAAGCGAAAGATTAGAGGGCGCCTTTAAAACCCTGAAGGGCGAAAGCAAACTAACCGAGATCAATATTGCCACCTCCGTCAAAGAGATTCGGCGGGCATTGGTGGCAGCTGACGTGAACTATAAAATTGCCAAGGAATTTACTGATAAAGTAAAAGATACAGCGCTTGGTAAGGAAAATGTATTAAAGGCCGTGAAGCCCGGCGAGCTGATGGTGAAGATCGTCATGGACGAGCTCGTGGAGCTGATGGGTGGCCAGGCCGCTGGTATCAATATCAAGGGAGAACCGGCCGTAGTGCTTATTGCCGGTTTGCAAGGTTCAGGTAAGACCACCTTTTCCGGTAAACTGGCCAACTTCCTTTCGTCAAAACGCAAAAAGAAACCACTGCTCGTAGCCTGTGACGTATACCGTCCTGCGGCGATTGATCAGCTTACCGTGCTGGCCAAGCAGGTTGGTGCAGGCATCTATACCGAACCGGAAAACAAGAATCCGGTCGAAATTGCCCTTAAGGGTATTGGTCACGCCCAATCCAACGGTTACGATGTAGTGATTGTTGATACCGCTGGTCGTTTGTCTGTGGATGAAGAGATGATGACCGAAATTGCCAATATCAAGGAGGCCATCCTTCCCAACGAGACGCTTTTTGTAGTGGATTCCATGACTGGCCAGGATGCCGTCAATACCGCCAAGGCTTTTAACGATCGCATCAATTACGATGGCGTGGTCCTCACCAAGCTCGATGGTGATACTCGTGGTGGTGCCGCCCTTTCGGTAAAATATACAGTTGGCAAACCCATCAAATTTGTCAGTACCGGTGAGAAGATGGACACCCTCGATATTTTCTACCCCGAGCGGATGGCGCAGCGTATTCTTGGTATGGGTGATATCGTTTCCTTCGTAGAGCGTGCCCAGGAGCAATTTGACGATGAGGAAGCCAAACGCCTCGAAAAGAAGATCAAGAAAAACAAGTTTGACTTCAATGACTTTCTGGGTCAAATCGGGCAGCTGCGAAAGATGGGCGATCTCAAGAGCCTGATGAATATGATTCCAGGCATGAGTAAGATGACCAAGGACTTGAATATCGACAACTCGGCCTTTAATAAAGTTGAATCCATCATCCAGTCGATGACACCTCAGGAAAGAAGCAATCCTGAATTGCTCAATCTGAGCCGTAAAAAACGGATTGCGTTGGGTTGTGGTCAGACGCTGGACGAGATCAATCGCTTTATCAAGCAGTTTGATCAGATGCGTAAGATGATGCACAAGATGACAAAGATGCCGGGCATGGGCGGTATGGCCGCTCCCGGAGGAACCATGAAACGTGGCTTCCGAAAGCGCAGATAGATTGAACAGGGTCAGCCTTCTTGCTGTTTGTTGATTAGATCTCAAATCTTTTCAACAATGAAGCAATTCTTTTTCAGCCTTTTAATACTATTTGCCATTTCACTGCATGGGCAATCTGTCTATGCACCTACCGATTCCATACCGATGGATAGCACGATTCGGGAAGGGCTTTTGCCCAATGGGATGCATTACTTCATTCAGCAAAACCACAAACCCGAAGATCGCGCCGAATTGCGGCTGGCTATAAAAGCAGGTTCCCTCCAGGAGGATGAAAACCAACTCGGCCTGGCTCATTTTGTAGAGCATATGGCCTTCAACGGAACCGAGCATTTTGCCAAAAATGAGTTGGTGGATTACCTCGAATCGGTAGGTACTCGTTTTGGAGCAGACTTGAATGCCTACACCAGTTTTGCCGAAACGGTCTACATGTTGCAAGCCCGAACCGATAGCCTCCCATTATTGGAAAAAGGCTTATTGATTATGGAAGACTGGGCCGGAGGGCTCACCTTTGACTCCCTGGAAGTAGAGAAGGAAAGAGGCGTTGTCATCTCCGAATGGCGAACCAGTCTAAGTCCGGATCAGCGTTTGCAGCAGCAATATTTTCCAGTTTTATACAACGATTCCCGCTATGCTGAACGCCTTCCCATTGGTGATCCGGAAATCATCAAAACAGCTAGCGTGCAAACCATTAGAAAGTTTTATCAAGACTGGTATCGACCCGATTTGATGGCCATCATTGCGGTTGGAGATTTTGACTTAAATTGGATGGAGTCCGAGATCAAACGCCGGTTTTCCCGCCTTACGATGCCGGAGACTCCCCGCGAAAGAGAAGAATACCAAATTCCTGCCCACGAAGAAACGCTTTATACTATTGCTACCGATAAAGAAGCGCCTTTCACCAATGTGCGGGTCCTGTACAAACATCCAGCTAAAGAACTAAAGACGATCAATGATTATCAGGCCAGCCTCACTCGTAGTCTATACAACAGTATGCTTAATGCCCGCTTGGTGGAGGTACAGCAACAGGCCGATCCGCCTTTTACATTTGCCTATTCCGGCTACGGCAGCGATTTGGGTGATTTGGATATTTACCATACCTATGCTTTTGTGCGGTCAGGAGGAGCCCTGCGCGGCATTGAGACAGTGCTGACTGAAACGCAGCGAGCCCAGCAACACGGTTTTGTGGCGACCGAATTGGAACGCAAAAAGAAGGAATTATTACGGAGTGCCGAACAAGCTTACGAAGAGCGGGACAAAATGACTTCGGGCGGTTTGGCTGCCCGGCTGGTCTATCACTATCTGGAGGACATTCCGATTCCCAGTCCGGAGCAACGGCTGAAGCTTTACCAGCAACTGCTTCCAAAGATTCAGTTAGCCGACATCAACCCACTTCCCAAACAATGGATCAGGGATAGCAACCGCGTGGTGATCGTTACCGGTCCTGAGGATCAAAAAGCACAATTACCAACAGAAGAGGAACTCTCCCAACTATTTACGCAAGTCGCCGAGCAAGAACTCCCCCCTTATCAGGATGAAGTATCAGATGAACCGTTGATCACCAAAGAACTCAAGCCCGGCACCATTACCTCGGAAAAGACCATCGACTCCCTGGGTGTACAGGAATGGACACTGAGTAACGGTGTGAAGATGGTGATCAAATCGACTGAATTTCAAAACAATGAGGTGTTGATGACCGCTTTCAGTCCGGGAGGGCATTCAGTTTATAATGATGAAAAATACTACAGCGCCAGTCACGCCGCACCAATCATTGACCAGGCCGGTTTGGGCAACTTTGATTTGGTGGCGTTACAGAAAAAGCTGTCCGGCAAGTTGGTTAATGTTGGGCCCTATATTGGTGAATTGTACGAGGGTTTCAGTGGCAGTAGCACGCCTGAAGACCTGGAGACTTTATTTCAGCTAGTCTATCTGTACTTCACCCAGCCGCGCATCGATACCGCCGGTTTTCAATCCTACATCAAACGTCAGGAGTCCATTTTTGAGAACATCATGGCCAATCCCTATAATTCCTTTGCTGACATCAAAAACCACATTAAATACAACGGTCACCCTCGCCGTCAGATCACTACGATGCAGGACCTGGAAAAGATAAGTCCCGAAAACGTACTTTCCACTTATCAGGACCGTTTTGCCGATGCCAGTGATTTTACCTTCTTTTTTGTTGGGAATTTTGAAGCGGATGGCTTACGTCAATTGGCTAAAAAGTACCTGGCCAATCTGCCGACAACCAATCGCGAAGAAACTTGGAAAGACATCCATGGCGATTTGATTGAAGGCACTATGGACACCACCTTTTATAAAGGAGAAGCCCCCAAAGCACTGGTAGAACTGATCTACCATGGTAATTTTGATCCGGAAAAGGATAACCGTTACGCCTTTTCCACTCTGTCAAGCCTGCTGCGAATCAAACTACGGGAGTCCATGCGGGAAGACCTCGGCGGGGTTTATGGCGTGCGCCTTAGCGGCAACCTCAGCTACTACCCCACTCCTGATTATCGCATCACCCTATCCTTCAACTGCGAGCCGGATCAGGTGGATACCCTGATTCAAACGGCCAAAGCAACCATTGACGAATTGAAAACCGATGGCCCTGAAGCCAAAGACCTGCAAAAGGTGGCCGAAACCCAGCGCCAAAACCGTATCAAAGGCTTGCAGGAAAACAACTACTGGCTGGGGCAATTGAGTTATCGTTATCAATACGGTCTGCCGTTGGAGGGCATCCAACTGAAGGCATTAGACGAAAAGATCAACACCCTCACCCCTGAAATGATCCAGGAGGCGACCAAACGGTATTTTAGCGGGGAGAATTATCTGCAATTTGTGTTGATGCCGGAGGCCAACAAGGGAAATTAGACAAATCCTATGTTGACTGGAAATTTAACCATAAGAGGTTTACCATAACAGGCGAAGGCACTCATGACATTGACTTTTTCTGGACAATTTACATGGTGCTAACGAGAAAAATCAAGATGATTTTTTCTCGTTTCTCTTCTGTGTCCTTTTGTCGCTTTTGTGGTTCAAAAAATGATCGCCGAATAGGCGATTCCGTTCCTATGGCCCTTTCTTCCTATGTGTCTGATGTGGTTCAAAAAAACTTGCAGCGCCAGCGATTCAAGCTCTTTGCTTCACTTGTCACCAGGTGGATGAAATAAATTTCACGCAACCATACCCAACCGTTATTTCACCAGCGCTTTAATCGTCGCTACTGGATAAATAAAGGCACCCGTTTCCTGCGGATTAGTGGTCTTTTTGCCGTTTTGCTTTAGCAATTGGTAGACCTGTTTTGTGGTAATATCCGGCTTGATACTTTTCATCAATCCCACCAATCCTGAGACGTATGGGGTTGCCATTGACGTACCGTTGAAAGTCGCGTATTTGCTATCGGGAATGGTGGAATAGATATTCACGCCCGGAGCAGCCACGCCCATATCAATGTCATTGACATAATTGGAAAATACGGCACGCTGCAATTCAGGATCTACGGCACTGACGCCAATGACACCTTTTGCATTCACCGGCGAAAACTCCTTGGCATTGCGATTGGCATTGCCGGCCGCAGCGATAACGATAGCACCTTTCTTATTGGCGTACCTTACCGCTTTGCGGTAAGCCTCCTGTCGACTTTGATTGGATCGACCACCCAAAGAAAGGGAAATGACATCAGCGCCTTCATCAGCAGCTTTGATAATGCCTTTGATGATGGTTTGCTGGGTTCCCATACCGTAACTATTCAATACTTTAACGCTACTTACTTGCGTAAAGCGATTGTCGCGGGAGTAAGAGGCCACCCCTACCCCATTATTGGAAACCGCTCCGGCAATTCCGGCACAATGAGTTCCGTGTCCCATAGGATCATTATCAGAAGAGGATTCGATTGATTTGAAGTTGGCCTTGATATCTTCGTGATTGGCGTCCACTCCTGTATCCAAAATAGCAATCATTGCCTTTTTCTTGGGTTGAATTTTGTTGCTTTCCAGAAAGTCATACAATTGATCCATCTCCATGGCCTGAAAGCCCCAAAGGTTTTCCAGCCCAGGATCGTTAATACCGTATTTACGATTGATCTCCGGAAGCTTTTTTCCCGGCTGTGGAGCAACCGTGATTTCCTCATTATCTTCCAGCCAATCGATTTGATTGGAAGCGTTAATGGCCGATTTAATCTCCGATAATTGAGATAAACGATTATTCGGAACATCAATCAGATAGTAGTCATCAAGGTCGGTTTCTGCTGCATCTTCCGGGTAAAACGCTCTTTCAGCGGTCAGTTGGTATTGGTCCAGGATAGATTGTAATTCGGCAATAGCCGTACCCTCTTTCAGTTCCACCAGCAATTCACCTTCCGAGGCTAAACTCAATGCTGAAGATTCCTGTGCAACGGGAACAAATGAAGGTTCTAATACATATTTGGTATATAACAACAGCCCCACCATCAGAAAAATAAAGCCGACCAGAAAAGCCGATTTCTTGCCCGCCAGGAATTGAAAGATCAATCCCGTAAAGCCTACAATCATCAGATCGCGAAACATGACGGCGAGTTTGTCGGAAAAGGCGGCATCAGCACCTACTACGCCTACGGCATAAAGGCCTAGGCCTCCAAAAACCATGGTTTTGAAGATATTGGCTTTCGCCGAATCACCAACAAAAAACCAGAGCGCGATACCAATGATCGCAAAAACAAAACCCGCGGGATACAAAAGAGCAACAAACATAAACAGTGGTATTTCTAATAATAACGTTTCAAACCTGATACAAGCTATGCATTTGCCCTTAAATTTCCAAAATCATGCGACGAGCGGCCCTTTTTCATCGGTAAATGTCGGTTTGTGGCGATGATTCAACCTTAGGGTTGGCTAAAGCGTTTGTTAAGTCTAAGTATTTCTTATTTTTGCGCAAATTCTACGAAACAGTTAAAAAAATGGCAGAAGGAAAGGAACATGTACGGTGTCTGATTATCGGATCAGGACCTGCAGGCTATACGGCCGCTATTTACGCCGCCAGAGCCAATTTAAGCCCTGTAATATACACCGGTGAACAACCCGGTGGTCAGTTGATGATTACCACTGATGTTGAAAACTATCCGGGATACCCGGATGGCATCATGGGTCCGGAGATGATGGACCATTTCCGGAAACAGGCAGAACGCTTTGGTACTGATGTACGATATGAATTGATTTCTAAAGTCGACTTTACCGGTCCTGTACATAAAGTATGGACGGAAAGTGGCCAGGAAGTTGAAGCCGACACGGTTATTATCGCTACTGGTGCCAGTGCCAAATGGCTTGGTCTCGAATCCGAACAACGCCTAAATAGCAAAGGTGTATCAGCCTGTGCCGTTTGTGACGGATTTTTCTACCGTGGACAGGAAGTAGCCGTGGTTGGCGGTGGGGATACTGCAGCCGAAGAAGCCACCTATCTGGCCAAATTGTGCCCCAAAGTACACCTGTTGGTGCGCCGCGATGAGCTACGCGCTTCCAAAATCATGCAGGAAAGAGTCTTCAAAACGGAAAATATTATTGTACATTGGAATACGGAAACTCAGGAAGTACTGGGTGCCGAAACCGTTGAGGGTGTTCGCGTAATCAACAATAAAACCCAGGAAGAAACCGAGATTCCGGTTAAGGGCTTCTTTGTAGCCATTGGCCACAAGCCCAATACTGATATTTTCAAAGGCTGGCTGGATATGGATCAGGTGGGCTACCTCAAAGCCGTACCTGGTACCGCCAAGACCAAGGTCGAAGGGGTATTCGCCAGCGGTGATGCACAGGATAAGGTGTACCGTCAGGCTGTCACTGCTGCCGGTACTGGTTGTATGGCCGCACTCGATGCAGAGCGCTACCTGGTAGAGAAGGGCATCATTTAACATTTATACCAAAATCTTTAAATAAAACATCCACGTATGTCAACTGCAACAAAGACCAGATTTCGTCCTGGAGTACTATATGGCGATGAGGTTACCGAGCTGCTGAATTATGCCAACGAGCACAATTTTGCCATGCCGGCCGTCAACGTTATTGGCACCAATTCCATTAACGCAGTGCTGGAAACCGCAAAAGCAGTCAACTCACCGGTAATCATCCAGTTTTCCAACGGTGGTTCTACTTTCTTTGCCGGAAAGTCACTGCCCAACGACAACCAGAAAGCCGCTGTACTCGGTGCTATCTCGGGTGCCATGCACGTACACACTATGGCCAAAGCTTATGGTGTAACCGTGATCATGCATACCGACCACTGCGCCAGAAAGATTTTGCCCTGGATTGAAGGGCTGGTTGATGCAGGTGAGAAGTTTTTCGAATCACGTGGATATCCTCTGTACAGCTCTCATATGATCGACCTTTCTGAAGAGCCAATTACTGAGAATGTGGAGACTTGCGTCAAATTTCTGGAACGCATGGATAAGATTGGCATGACCCTGGAAATTGAACTGGGCGTAACCGGTGGCGAAGAAGATGGTGTAGACAATACGGATATTGACAGTTCTCGTTTATATACCCAACCGGAAGAGGTGGCCTATGCTTATGCAGAATTGAGCAAGGTGAGCAATCGCTTTACCATTGCCGCCGCCTTTGGTAATGTACACGGTGTATACAAGCCGGGCAATGTTGAACTGAAGCCAATCATCCTGAAGAACTCTCAGGAATACGTGAAGGATAAATTCAACCTGAGTGATGATAATCCGATCAACTTTGTCTTCCACGGTGGTTCGGGTTCTTCTCGTGAAGAAATCCGCGAAGCAATTGAATACGGTGCGGTAAAAATGAACATCGACACTGATATGCAATGGGCCTTCTGGGATGGCGTGAAAAACTACTACGAAGGCAAACGCGATTACCTGCAAGCCCAAATCGGTAACCCCGATGGCGATGATCAGCCCAACAAAAAGCACTACGACCCACGGGTGTGGCTGCGGGCCGGCGAAGGCACTTTTGTCGAAAGACTAAAGACAGCCTTCGAAGATCTGAATTGCATCAATCGCAATGCGTAGATAGAACAAAAAAGTCTTCTCGGTTTTCGAGAAGACTTTTTTGTTTTGGAGCTAATCTTTGAAATAACCTTGCAGGTTACTTCAAAAGGGCTTTACTAGATGTTGACTTTTCTTCTGACAGGATGAACGATTAACATGATGGTGACTAGAAAAAATCAAAATGATTTTTTCTAGTCATACTTTTGTGTCCTCTTGTCACTTTTGTGGTTCCAAAATTCATCGCCGAATAGGCGATTCTACTCTTATTCTTTTTTCTCCTTATGTGCCTTATGTGGTTCAAAAAATCCTCTTTTTCACTTCTTTTCGTTACCCTTAGGCGAGACTCAAGGAGTATTCAAAAAATGTTCCATTTTTTAGATGAAATAAATTTCACCTAACCTTTTTAGCGCAGGTTGTACCCCTTCGGCACCACCGTCTTCAACTCATCCGTCAGCTCACGGCGGATTTCGGTCAGCTTTTGGTGCACTCGCAGGTGGGCAGCTACTTCCTCATCTTTTCCAGCCATCGCCAATTCCTTAATCTTTTCCTGATTCTTTTCACAGATATTGATGATCTTTTTGAGACGGAAACGCTTGAGTGCTTCCACGCTATCATTGGAGAAATTCTTTTCCGGTGGCTTTTGGGTGAGATGGATGTCATGCTTTTCCGCCCAGTTGGTGCTGAATTCGTATGGAGAAGCCAGGAAGCCAATGGCCAGTTCGCTGATCTTGGTATTCTCATGGTTGATGAAATACTGATCGTTGATGACCACGCCTTCGGATAATTTTTGCTGCACTTCCCGGATGATCTCCTGGTAGAAGGTACTATCAAAATCTTCCAGAACGTCCTCTACATTATGCAAAATGTATTGCGCCACAGACATTTGCTCGGCGGGGTCAAAAATTTCTCCACCGAAGGTAATCAGAATACGGATGATATCCCGCTCCTGGAATTCATCACCGGAGGTCACGATCTTTTCGGAAGGCTCCGGGGGTAATACTTCCGTTTCCGGTACGGCTTCGCCCTTGCGGGCGGCCTGGCGGGCGGCAATTTGCCGGTCTTGTTGGGTTCGTTTTAGTTTTTTGCTTACCGACTTATTGGTTTCCCCCACCAGCAATTGCTCCGGCACCTCGAAAATGCGAGCACATTCCTTGATGTACACCGATCGCTTGATCGGGTCGGGAATGAGGGAGATACTGGTCACAATTTCCTTGATCAGATTGGTGCGTTTGATGGGATCATTTCCGGCTTCTTCCTTGAGCAGGTTGGCCTTAAACATGATAAAGTCCTTCGCCTGCCCATCGATGTATTCGCGAAAGCTGGAAACACCGACCTGACTTAAGTACGAATCGGGATCTTCGCCTTCCGGCAATAGCACAATCTTGACGTTTAAGTCCTGCTCCAGCAACAAATCAACCCCTCGCATGGCGGCCTTGATACCGGCAAAGTCACCATCGTACAATATCTTGACATTTGGGGTAAACCGCTTAATTAGCTTGATTTGGTCAACGGTCAGAGATGTTCCGGATGAAGCCACTACGTTTTCAATACCGGCCTGGTGTAGGGAGATCACATCGGTATAGCCTTCTACCAGAATACATTCATCCTGCCGACGGATGGCCTGCTTAGCAAAATAGGCACCGTATAGGACCTTGCTTTTGTGATAGATTTCCGTTTCGGGAGAGTTGACATATTTGGGTGCCTTCGGGTCTTTTACCATAATCCGCCCCGCAAAGGCAATGACCTTTCCCGACAGGTTACGAATGGTAAACATGACCCGATTGCGGAAAAAATCGCGGTCGTATTGGCTCGTTAAGCCCAATTTTTTTAATAAATCCGCACTATAACCCTTATTGACCGCCGCCAATGTCAACGCATCTTTGGACTCCGGCGCAAAGCCGAGGCCAAACTTCTTGATGGTTTCTTCGCGAAAGCCCCTTTCCTTGAAGTAATTGAGTCCTACGCTTCGACCAATGTCGGAATTGAACAGTTTGTCTTCGTAAAATTCCTTGGCAAATTGATTGACCAGATACAAGCTTTCTGCCTCCTGTTGCTGCTGGCGCATCTCGGGAGAAAGTTCCTTTTCTTCGATCTTGATGCCATATTTACTGGCCAGATACCGAATGGCTTCGGGAAAAGAAAGGTGCTCGTGTTCCATCAGAAACTGCGGAGGTCCCCCGGCCTGGCCACAACCGAAGCACTTATAGATATTCTTCGCCGGTGAGACCACAAAAGAAGGTGTTTTCTCGTTGTGAAAAGGACACAATCCAATCAGGTTGACGCCGCGTCGCTTCAGGTTAACAAAGTCCTGAATAACGTCCTCCACCCGAGCTGCTTCCAATACCTCCTGAACACTTTTTGGATCAATCAAGCCGACTGCTTTTTGGTTTTTTCAAAAATAGCAATTTCTGGCGGATTGTCGTGGAAATGATTCAATTCAAAATCCCACAATTTGCCGTTCCCGTCTACTCCTCTTCAGTAACTTGTTCTTGCTCTCTTTTCAAAATAAAAAACTCCGCCGCTTTGGGCGAAAGGGTCACATTCTTGACGTAAGTTGGATGGCGGGTCACCTGGATGGGCACGCTATTTTTTCCTTCGTTGAGCCGAATACTCTTCAGGTCCACCTCAATGGAAAAGTCCTTGGAAGAAAGTGTATCGTATTGGCTCAAGCCCACTACACAATTGATGCGAATGATGTCGGGAAAGACCTTGAGGCTATCTGCGGTGGGAGCATTCATGACCTTCAGGGGAACGAATAAACTCTTTTCGGTAAACTGCTCCACCGGAATTGAGACCGTGATGGACTGGGGTGACAATTGAAGTTCAGCCGGTGGTTCGGTCAGCGCCAATTTGACTTCTTTGCTCAGCTGGATATCCTTCAAGATCAATGAGTCAGTTGGCCAGTAACGCAGCGGTTCGACCCGGCTACTCGGACCGGTAATGGAAATGCTATCGGGCGATAAGACAATATCTCCCTGGCGTTGGTATTCGGCGGAGTATTCCAGCGAAGCATTGAGGTAAACGGGAATTTTTTTCTGTAGTTTTTCCTCCAGTTGCAGGTGTACTTCATCATAGTTGACTTCAACAATATCCAGATTACCGGCAGCCAGACTTTTGGCGATTTCATTACGCAATTGCCCCCGATTGAGGTCAATCTCATCCAGTTCGGTCATATTGATATCCAACGGGATGGTGGAGGAGGAAAGGTATTCGTAGAGTAGGTCCCAACCCGAACCGGAGAGTTCGACGCTCATATCTGCGGGCGGTTGATCCAGAAGCGCCATGTCATCTGGTAGTTCAATCTGGATATTGACCTCTTTAAGGGATTTATAAGATTGGGAAAACTTGACCAAAAACCAGAAAATCAGGGCTATGCCTATACAAATGAATAGGATAGCCCGCTCTTCCGGAATTTGTATGCTATCGATTTTATTTCTTATCTGCTTTAGCATAAAGGGCGTCTGTCATTTCCTTGTTGATCGAGCCTTTGGTTACCCGCAGGAATACCTTATTGCCCACTTCCAAGGTAATGATTTCTTCTTCCATTTTATTGATTTTGCCGATAATTCCGCTCGCCGTAACTACCTCATCTCCCTTTTCCAAACCCTGCAAGAAAGTATTTTGCTCCTTCTGCTTTTTAGTCTGGGGGCGAATAATAAAGAACCAGAAAATCAAAATCATGGCGCCTAAAAACAAAAAGCTCGTGGTCGGACTTCCGCCAGCCGCCTGTAACAACAAAACATCCAAGTACATCAGGTTATTTTTATGTGAATAAATAAATTCTATTTAGAAGCCCCTTCTTCCTCCTTCGGTTTCACAAATCCTTTCAGGCTCACTTTCGTTGTTGCCGGATAGGTGTTGGCTGTAATGGTAATCGGTTTAGTTTGGGCGTTCTTTTTGTTTTTGGTGTTGAATTCCACCTTGATTTCGCCCTTTTCACCCGGTGCAATTGGCTCTCTGGGCCATTGAGGTACCGTACAGCCACACGTAGAGCGGGCATTGCTGATCAGCAGCGGTTGTTTGCCACTATTGGTAAAAGTAAAGGTATGCTTCACTATATCACCTTCATCAACTTCCCCAAAATTATACAATTCCTGGTCAAATACCATCTTGGCTACATTGACCGTATCGGTCGGCTCATCGGCAGTCACCGGATTCCGGATGATATCGGAATTGGTAATTCTTCCCTCCGCCTTAATTTCGTCAATTGATTTTTCCGGACTGCTTTCAGTACCGCTTTGGCAGGCAGCAAACCCCAGGGCTACCATGGCCACCATCAATAGCTTTTTCATAATTGCTTCTTTTTAGTTGATTCTTTGACAAATTTCGTGATTAGAGTCAATCGAAAAGGCCAATCAACGCTTCTGGTAGGCGCTTGTAATTGTCCTTTTAGGTTGACCACAAAATTTGTCAAAGAAAGTTTTAGTTTTATCTGTATCCTTCACAAAACAACGTCAACAGATGGTTAGTTTTCATATTTTATTGATCACAAAAGTAGGCCTTTTTAGCTTTTATTGGGCATCTTTGGAGTTGATTTGATTCATTTCATGAAAATGAGAATATTTCTACTTGGATTCATGGGCAGCGGCAAATCCTACACCGGCAAACGGCTGGCCCAAAAACTGGACGTGCCATTTATTGATCTGGACGATCGGATTGAGGCACGACAGGGACAATCCATATCCCGGCTGTTTGCTACCTTTGGGGAGGCAGCCTTTCGGCAAATGGAGCAAGAAGCCCTGCACAGCCTGGCAAAGGAGGAAAATGTAGTTGTCGCCACCGGCGGAGGCACGCCCTGTTTTTTTGACAATGTAGAATGGATGAACCAACATGGGGTGACCATTTACCTGAAGGCTAGTCCTGAGTTATTGTACCAACGGCTGGCTCCGGAAACGGATCATCGGCCATTGCTGCAAGGTAAGAAAGAAGCCGAGTTGCTGCATTTCCTGAAAACAAAGCTGGCCGAACGAAGCAGCTTTTACGAACAAGCCAGTGTCCTTGTAGATCAGGATCAGCTCGATATTCCGGTGGAAACCGCGCTTCATAAACATTTGCAAGACATTGTAGGCCACTAAAACCATTTCATGGCGTTTCAACTAAGCATACCGTTTTATCTGTTTAATGTTTCTCTGGAAATGGGAGGCAACTTTAAGGTGCCGCTGATGGATAAGGAAGGCATTTTTATCGGAGAAACCGGTCAGCGCATTGCCGAAAAATACCGCTCTGAGCTACAGGAAAAATTCATTAACGAAGGCAGTCTGGTGCAAATCCTGGACGAGTACCGGGACGGAAACTTCTATAAGACCCAGCTACAGGTTGCCTTTCCTGGTTCAAAAGACCAAATTAGCTACCCTCCGTTTCAACTGGAGTTTGACTATTTTACCCATAAGGTAGATCGCGGCTATTGGGCGGTATTGCCAAGTCTTGGATTGGAAAGTTTTGGCAAAAGCCCGGAACAATTACAAAAAAACCTGAAAGAAGTGGTGGAGATGGATTTTGCCCGCAGTCAACGGCTGACGGTGGTGCAGGAAATTGTCTCAGCTATCTGGTTTCATACATCGGAGTTGACACAGCATTCCATTTTGCTTTCGGTGCCTACTCCGCGCGAAATTGATCAGGGAGAAACGGCGCCAAAAAAACAGTGGCTCAATAAGGTAGCGCACCTGCTCGACATTACGGAGGTAGCGACCTATAGCCGTACGGAAGAGCTCGAACAACTCTCCACCCTGCTCAAAAGCAAGTTCAACCGCAATGTGCTGCTTGTTGGACCTTCGGGAGTAGGCAAAACAGCACTGGTTTGGGAAATCGCGAGGCAGCAGAAAAATCGCACCGCCAAATCAAAGATTTGGGAAACGACAGCCTCTACCATGATCAAGGAGCTGACCGGCGAGATGGGTTGGCGCGAAAATCTGGCGGCCCTCTGCCAGGAATTGGGCTCCACCTCCGACATCCTCTTTATTCGCAATTTGATGGAGCTTTTTAAGGTGGGTAAATCGGAAGGTAATAACGTGAGTATGGCCGAATACCTTCGCACTTTTCTGAGCCGGGGTTCACTGACCTTGATTTCGGAATGTACCGACGAGGAACTGGCCCTGATCGAACTGGAAAGTCCCAATTATTTAAACTATTTCCAACAAATCAAACTCGAAGAACCCACTGCCGATCTCGACTTTATCATCTTGAACAAGGTGCGAAATCTGGCCAGTCACCAGCGAATAGAGATCACCGATGAAGCCATCAAAGAAGTGATCAGCCTCAATCGTCGCTACACACCGTATGCCGGTTTTCCCGGAAAACCCATCCGCTTCCTGGAAAGTATCCTGATTCATCAAAGTGAACGATTTGCGTTAAGCAAACAGACCACCAACCTGCGTATCGATCGCAGTGATGTGATCCGCTATTTCTGTGAAGAGTCGGGAATGCCACCCTTTATTGTCGATCCTGAGATCCCGATGAATCTGGAGCAACTAGAGGCAAAATTCAACGAGCAGGTGTTTGGGCAGAAACCGGCGGTCAATACCTTGGTCAATCTGCTGGCCGCCGTCAAAACCGGCCTTATCCGCAGCGGCAAGCCCATTGCTTCTCTGCTATTTGTGGGACCTACCGGGGTGGGAAAAACCGAATTGGCCAAAGTATTGGCGCAGTTTATGTTTGGCAGCCGGGATCGCATGGTCAGGTTTGACATGAGTGAGTATTCCAGCTATTATGATGTACTGCGCCTGGCCGGGAGTGAATACTTTAGCGATGGCCTGCTGAGTAGTGCCGTTCGGAAGGAGCCTTTTGGCGTGATCCTTTTTGATGAAATTGAAAAGGCACACCCCAATTTTTACGATTTGCTGTTGCAAATACTGGGTGAAGGCCGACTGACCGATAGCCGGGGTAAACTGGTCAATTTTTGCAGTTCCATCATATTGATGACTTCCAATATCGGGGCGGAGAAATTTCAACAGGGAAAGATTGGCTGGCGACAAGTCTCCGATCCGGAAGATATCTCTGAACAATTTATGACGGCGGTGCAGCAACATTTTCGTCCGGAGTTGTTCAATCGAATCGATTTAGTCATTCCCTTTGTACCGCTCGGACCGGCAACAGTAAGACACGTTGTAGAGCGGGAAATAAACCTCACACTGGCACGCGAAGGCATTCGCTTTCGCCGGGTGGATTTACAGATAGATCCGGCCGTGAAAGACTACCTGGCTAAAGAGGGTTACCATCCTAAATACGGCGCCCGGGAATTGCAGCGCACCATTCGCGAAAAGCTGATCATTCCGCTTTCCCAACAGCTTAATCAGCTCGATTACGACGATCAGATCATTGCCAAAATAGACCTCGAAAATGAGCAGATTCGCATTGACCTGGATGCCGATCCGCTGGGCCTTGATCTGTTAATTGAAGAACTGGAAAAAACCAATTATGCCAACTACGCCAGTTCACTACGCCGACAAATCAATGAACTGAAAGAAGGACACCTCTATGTACAACTGATTAGTGAGCTGCAAATGCTGGACCAGCGGCGTTCTGAGGAGCATTCGCGATTCTGGCAGGACCAAAATCAGGTTACCCAATATACCGCCTATATGGGTACCCAAAGTAAGGTAGAAAGTCTGGAGAGTCAGATTGAAGAATACGAGATTGACCTGGGGCTCGCCTGTTTGAACCTGGGCATATACCGCCCTGAGATTCAGGATAAAATCCAGGAATGGGAGCAGCAATTTTTTCAACTAAAAATAGAAATCCTGACCCGCATCTTCCCTGATCTCAGCTACTGCCACTTCGCCATTTATGGCCATAATCCAGAATCTATTGGTTCGTTTTACCAAACCATTTTTGAGCAGGAGCAATTTGAGTACGAGATCAAAGCCATCTGGTTTCGGGACCGCTATTATCAGGAGGAACTTCAATTGATGAATGAAGAAAAAGAAGCCGGTCTACCCACCGACAGATCGCCCTATTTGCTGGAAGACGTACCCCATAAAAGTTTGAAAGGTGTGCTCAAGTCTCCTAAGAATGGAGACCTTTGTTGTGGGCTTGAATTTCACATCACCGGCCCGGCAGCTTACCTGTTTCTGGAACCGGAGGCCGGACTCCAAAAATGGCTTTTGGCCAATGAACAGGAAGAATTGTACGTTATTGAATTAAGCAAGCAACCGGTCAACCCACCGGATAAAATCCATAGGAAAGACTTTTTCAAGAAAAAAACCGTTCGTAGAGTGGTAGATTTTGTTGATGGACGGCAAGCATTTCTAAAAGAAAAGCAAGATGGAAGCCTCAAGCCTCTTTTGAGTCAGGTGCAAGAGGCTTTGAAATCACAATTTGAAATTGCAATAAATACTGCATTTATCTAGACTGTCATGAAAAAAGTAATCTTTCTCCTGGCCATCATTTTGGGTGGCTTCAAACTATATGCACAAACAGCGGACAGTATACCGCGCTATTTCTGGGTAACCTTCAAGGATAAGGCCAATAGTCCATACCAGGTAGACCAACCGCTGGCTTTTTTGTCGGAAAAAGCATTGGCCCGTCGAGCCAAATACCAGATTCCGGTTACTGAAGTTGATTTCCCCGTTAATCCACACTACGTCAAAAAGCTACAAACGCTTGGCGCAAAAATCCACCATACTTCGCGCTGGTTGAATGCCGCCACGATACTGGCTACGCCAGCAGTGGTAAAGGCAGTGGAAGCCTTGCCTTTTGTCGATACCACATTGTACGTCAGTAAATATCTGCCAGTAAGAGCCGATCGGGATAGCCGGAAATTTAAAGGAGAGCTGACCGAGGATTTATTGCAGGACAATTTGTATGGCAATGCCTTTCCGCAGCTGGCGGTCATGAAAGGAGACTCACTACATCGCAAAGGTGGCCTGGGACAAGGCATCACCGTAGCCGTTTTGGATGGAGGATTTTCCGGAGTGGATCAAATGCCGTTTTTTGATAGTCTGCGGCAAGATAAACGTTTGTCATTTTCCAAAGACTTCGTGGATCAGGATACCATGGTTTACGAATCGAGTACACATGGCACCCAGGTTCTCTCCGTGATGGGCGCCAATATCCCTGGCCTGATGGTAGGCACCGCCCCGGAGGCCAGTTACGTTTGTATTAAGACGGAAGATGTAAGAGGAGAATACCTCATTGAAGAATGCAACTGGGTAGCCGGGCTGGAATACGCGGATAGTATCGGTGCTGACCTTGTCAATTCCTCATTGGGTTATTTTGTATTCAACGATGCCTCCATGAACTATGCGTATGAAGACCTGACCGGACTAAAGTCTGTAGCGAGTCGGGCAGTTGACTACGCTTTTGATCGGGGGATGATTGTAGTAACCAGCGCCGGTAATGAGGGCAATTCTGCCTGGAAATACATCAGCATTCCTGCCGATGCCGCCCACGTGATGGCGGTTGGTGCGGTATTTATCGATACCACTATGAGAGCCGGGTTTAGTTCTGTAGGTCCCACGGCAGACGGGCGCATCAAACCAGATCTGGTGGCGCCGGGTGTAGCCATTGTGGTGGCGTCTCCTTTTGGGTACAAAACGAGGACTTCCAATGGCACTTCACTGGCTTCCCCATTGATTGCCGGATTGACTGCCAGTTTGTGGTCTGCCTTTCCGGAGTTGACCAATGAGCAAATCATCCAGGCCATCATCCAAAGCTGCAATCAAAAGGACCGTCCCGACAATCTCCTGGGGCACGGCCTGCCCAATTACAATCGGGCGTTTGATCTGCTACAGCAAAAAGTACTGCAGCAGAAAGCTCCCACTCAGGGCAAATGATGATTATATTTGTAACCCTTTACTACAAAATTCGTAAAGGATTGGCAGAATGATTTTGAAGGAGATGAAGATAAGGCCAGCCATAAGTCTAATGATTATTTGTTTGCTCTTCCTTGCCTCCTGTGTAGAGGATGAAAAGGCCGAATCTGCATTTACCGATTGTCGATACGCCCAGCCGGAGCCTATTTTCAGTGAAAAGTCCAGTCAAATTGAAGGTCATCATTTTGCTCTTGATGGTCAGCGCGGTACAGAAACGGTCCGTTTTTCTGATGGCGTACAGCTCAAGCTTACCCAGGAAGGTTGTGATGAACTGCGGCAAATATTCGAGTTCACCTATCCTACCCTCAACCTACAGGATGACAGCCCCGACGAATGGTTGATGCTCGCCGTTGCCCAGTTTGACCACATCGCCGACATTGGTCCTGACTTTATGGTTTTTGGTAGTTGGGCAGCCGCTTTGATCCGCAATCGAGACCAATTTGAATTTGGCGAAAGCGTCCGAATCCAGAAAGGTTTTTATGCCAGGCTGGATCGAATGAAGGGCAAAAAAGGTGGCATCCTCATGCTTACACTTTCGCAAACGCCCTAGTATATACCTTTAATTTCGCAGATTTGTATGCCACTGTTTTTCAGCGAGTTCCAAAACAACAATAAAAACACATCATTTTTTTAATATACTATAAAATATTCATTTACAGTAGTTTAATCAAAAAAATTACAAGAGCACCCAATAATATTTTGTGCTAATTTTTGGGAAATATATTTGCCTTTCAGCCTCAGATTTTCTACTTTTACATTCACAAGCGACGCCAGAACAGGGAATGAAAATCAGTAAAAAACTGATCACTCTCCTGCCAATCTGCCCTTATCTACAAAAATCGATCACGAGTTGGAATTCTATTTAGCTGAAAGTCATTTCAATCTGAAGGGTCATTCGCTTGCCGAGTAAGACAACAATCGTTAAAGAATAAATATTAGTATCAGTAAGTTAGATTAGCTCCGTTGCAAATATCTGTGACGGAGTTTTTTTATGCCCTCCCCTTTCGTTTTGTGTCTTTAATTTCTTCAGAGCTGGTTTAAATTTCATCCTTTGGGCTGAAAACATCCCTTTCTTGCTGATACTTCGTTCCTTTTCTCGGCCGTACCTTCCAGGTATGCCCTTCAAAAAGCGCCTTGTTTCAACAAAAAATGGATTGTTTTCATCTACAAAAACGATTTTTAAACCAGCTCTAAGTATATTTGTGCCGCAATTTGCAGCCCTCGTCAAAAACAACCATTTCTTATAGTCATGTGTTGGTACAAACGAGCATCGCTGCATTTTACCTTTTCTGACAATTAAAATGAACCCATTTTATGAATTACGATCTGATAGTTATTGGTAGTGGCCCCGGTGGTTATGTGGCCGCCATTCGCGCTTCTCAATTAGGCATGAAAGTAGCCGTAGTAGAAAGAGAATCCGTTGGCGGTATTTGTCTGAACTGGGGGTGTATCCCTACCAAAGCGCTGCTGAAGAGCGCTCAGGTTTTTGAATATATCGACCATGCCGAGGACTACGGTATCCAGGTGAAAGATGCAAAGGTTGACTTTGACGCTATGATCAAGCGCAGCCGAGGTGTAGCAGATGGCATGAGCAAAGGCATCAACTTCCTTTTCAAGAAAAACAAGATTACGGTCATCAACGGCAATGGCCGTCTGGTAAGAGGTAAAAAGGTAGAAGTGACTGACGCGGATGGCAAGAAGACCACCTACGAAGCACCGCACATCATTGTTGCTACCGGAGGCAGAGCCAAGGAACTCCCTAACCTACCAATCGATGGTAAAAACATCATCGAATACCGCAAAGCTATGTCAATGGACAAACAGCCCAAGAGCATGGTGGTGGTTGGCGCCGGAGCCATCGGAGTGGAATTTGCGTACTTCTACAGCTCTATCGGTACCGAGGTGACGATTGTGGAGTTTATGGAACAAGGTTTGGTCCCTCGCGAAGATGCCGATGTATCTAAAGAATTGGCGAAAGCCTATAAAAAGAAAGGCATCAAAGTACTGGGGAATACCTCTGTAGAATCAGTAGATACCAAAGGTCGTGGCTGTAAGGTGACCGTGAAAAACCGAAAAACCGGCAAAACCGAGGAGATCAAGTGTGATGTGGTGCTTTCAGCGGCTGGTGTGACCCCCAATACCGAAGATATTGGATTGGAGGCTTTGGGTATCAAAACCGATCGTGGCCTGATTAAAGTGGATGCTTATTACCAAACCAATGTAGCCGGCATCTACGCCATCGGCGATGTGGTGGAAGGCCCGGCTCTGGCACACGTCGCCAGTGCGGAAGCCATTATCTGTGTAGAAAAGATCAACGGTCACTCTCCTGAGCCGTTGGATTACAATAATATTCCCGGTTGTACTTACTGCTCGCCGGAAGTAGCTTCCGTGGGTTACACGGAGCAAGGTGCTAAGGACGCTGGTTACGATATTAAAGTGGGTAAATTCCCATTTAGTGCCTCAGGTAAGGCCAGTGCCGCCGGAGCTAAGGAAGGTTTTGTAAAGGTGATCTTTGACGCCAAATACGGAGAATTCCTGGGTGCCCACATGATCGGCTATAATGTAACCGAAATGATTGCCGAAGTGGTAGCCGCCCGCAAGCTGGAAACTACCGGACACGAAATCATCAAAACAGTACACCCTCACCCAACCATGAGTGAAGCGGTGATGGAAGCTGCTGCGGCCGCATACGATGAGGTGATTCACTTGTAGGGAAACACCGGAAAAGCTTTATAAAAAAAGGCCCCAATGTCCAATATTGGGGCCTTTTTTTATAAGACTGCTGACCACAGTATATCCCTCATGAAAATCAATCATTATGCTTAGACCATGTTTGGAGGTCGGATTTGAAAGCGAAAATCATCAGTTTTTTGATGAAACAAGGCGTCTTTTTGCAGAGCATACCCTAAGGTACGGTCAAAAAAAGCAACGCAGGATCATCAAAAAAATGATATTTGCAGCTCAAAGTTTGACCTCCAAACATGGTCTCAGAATATTAATCGCAGTATTTCTCTTTTTCTGCCTGAGTTCTTGTCAAAAACGGGAAGGTTTAAACAAGTTTTTTCTGACATTAAAAAACAAAATCCCTCAACAAGAACTCGATAGGTTCAAAGAGATTAGTAGAGACTCAGTGCCTGATGAATTTGCACGTTTTTCTGTAGAATACCAAGAGGCTTTTAAAGAAGAATTCCCTACTAAGGAGGACATAAAAGACCTTGAATTATTGCTAATTGGAGATAATGATAGAGATAAGTTGTTTTTCATCTTTTACCGGTTTCATGATTGGATTAATGGAAAAGAGCATTCGGTCGAAGAATACAAACAAATTATAAAAAACTATCATGTCGTCAAGATTGAGCGAGAACTAAATGATGAAATTCGGCAGAAGGAAAAGTTGTTAGAAGTCATTCTCAAAAACAAAAATCACTGGCAAGTTGGAGACACTTTGGCCCTGACCTTTCCTTTTGATAAGGAGCATTTTGGCAAAGTCATCACAGAAAGAATTTTTCCTTACAATATGGAGGTTTATGAATTTGAAGACAAGCTAAAAATGAAGGGAATACTACTTGCAACCGAACTAGATTCTTTCGAATTGGTATATAAATTAAGAATCATAGAGGTAAGTGAAGATAGTGTATTTCTGTATTCCACCGAACAATACGCTAAAGTAGATGAGATATTTGAGTTGCCTCTGAAAAAATATGGTAGGCTAATTGAGTAAAAATAGATGACTTATTAACTCGTTAACTTCTTCTAAGAAACAATTTTCCGCGTATTCTCAAAAACCCAGTCTATAAACCGCTTATTTTCCGTCACGATCTCGGCCTTACCCGTCATTTCCTGGCTGGGCTCAATAATACGACCGGTGGTGGTCCGCAATCCTTCCGGGAAAACCACCTCAATCGGAATGCTGTTATTGGTGGGCACTTTTCCCTTACGGGAAACCTGGCCGATCACTGCACCAAACTCTTCAAAAGGATAGCTGTCAAACTTGACGATCACCCGCTGCCCTTCCTGCACCTTACCGGAACCACCGTGCTCCAATGCAATGCGGCCCAGAATATCGGTGGTATTGGTAGGCAAAATCAACATGAGTTCAGTTTCCTTGGACACAAATTGTTTGGGTCCCAGTCCTTCGTTGGTCAAAACCACTACCCCATCCATCGGAGAAATCAACAGGTGATCCTTTTTCCAATCTTCGATCTTATCCTGCAACTTAAAGAAACCCTCCCGAAGTTCCGCTGAGGCATTCGACTGGGAAATATTGGCCCCACGTTCGTAACCATCAATCTCACGCTGAAGGAGGGAGATTTCAAATTCCTTGTTCTTGATATTAGATTCCAGACTCTGGATCATGCGTTCGTCCGACAGGACTTTCTCCTGTACTTGTCTCACCCGGGCTACCGAATTGAGTCCTTCCTTCAACAGGTTTTGCTGACGCACCAGTTCTTCACGGGAAAGCTTCAATTGCTTCTCGTAGTTTTCCTTTTGTTTCTTCTCGTAGACAATGTTATTGCGCGCCTTGCGAATCTGACTTTTTAGCTGCTCGATACTCAGTTTATCCAGCTTGCGGGAAGTACTGGCCTTATAGGATTCCTGAATTTCATTGAACTCGTAGAGGTGGTCCTGCAATTCACCAAGGATCAAATCCTTAGGAGGGTTAAAACTTAGGAGTGTCGAATCGTTCATGTCCTTGATTGACAACATGAAGTCCTCCAAAGAGAGTACATCCTCAAATTTGGCTTTGCTTTTATAAGCCAATAATACCTGACCAGCTTCTACCGTGTCTTCACGTTCCACCAAAACCTTGGCAATGTAGGCCATACGCTCTGCCACCAGCTTTCTGGGTGGCTCGGTAGAGGTAACCCGAATCGAAGACTGCACTGTGTCCGGGTACTGAATGAAATAACTAATCCAGCCCATCAACACAATGATCACCAAGGCGATGAGTGTCCCCCACTGCACCAGCCAATTGGGTGGTGTGCCCAATATTTCCTGTACTTCCTCACTTCTGATTTCCAGATTCTCATCCATAGTTTTCAAACTTTAAGCGCCCAGTTCCAACTGGTTGCGTACCAGCTGATAGTATGCGCCGCGAATGTAGGTCAACTCCTCGTGTGTACCCTGCTCGACAATCTCGCCTCCGTCAATCACTATAATATTGTCGGCATTCATCACCGTACTGAGGCGGTGCGCTACGACAACCACGGTTCTGCCCCGGAAGAAATCCTCGAGGTTTTCCATGATGATCAATTCATTGAAGGCATCCAGTGCATTGGTCGCTTCATCAAAAAAGATGTAATCGGGGTTTTTATAAACGGCCCGGGCAATCAGCAAACGCTGCCGTTGTCCCTGACTAAGGCCAAGGCCTTCCTGGCCGATTTTGGTGTTGTAGCCCAGTGGCAATGATTCAATGAAGGTCTGAATATTGGCCACCTTCACGGCTCTCAACAGCTTTTGTTTATTGATAATCTCGTCGCCAAGTGCGATATTTTTGGCAATAGAATCATTAAAAATAAAGCCATCCTGCATCACCACGCCGCACTTGCTTCGCCACAAGCGGCTGTGGATATTATTGAGGTTGATGTCACCCAATCGAATGGCGCCCTCTGTAGGCGAATAGAAGTTGAGCAGCAACTTGAGGATAGTCGTTTTACCACTTCCACTCGAACCCACAATGGCCGTTGTCTTTCCTTTCGGAATACTGAAACTCAGGTTCTTCAATACCTTCGGAGAATTGGGACCATTGTATTGGAATGAGACATTTTCCAGGCTCAGATCGCCCATTTCCGGTACAAGCGTCATCTTATCCTCAATGTTCTCCTCGTCGTCTTTTGCGTGGATTTCGTTCATACGCTCCAGGCTGATCTTCGCCTCCTGCAAGGAGCGAATGAAAGCGACAAACTGATTGAGTGGCGCATTGAGTTGAGCAATAATATACTGAATCGCCACGAGCATACCGAGGGTCATATGGCCATCGAGTACCGCCTTTACTACCACAAAGGTGATAAGGAGGTTTTTGGTTTCATTGATAAACGTACCACCGGAACGCTGTAGCTCTTCAATACCTAATGAACTCAGTTCAGTACGGAAAAGCCGTGCCTGAATCCGCTCCCAGGCCCACCGCTTTTGTTTTTCGGCGTTGTGTAGCTTGATCTCCTGCATACCATTGATCAACTCTATCAGATTGCCCTGATTTTCAGCCGACTGGTCAAACTGTTTGTAGTCCAATTCCCGCCTTCTCGATTGGAAGAACAAAATCCAGACCAGGTTGATGATGGTTCCCAACAGGAAGATGCTGAATACCAGCTCACTCCAGAAAACCAGCACCAGGGAAAAAGCAATGAAATTGAAAAAAGAGAAGATCGAAATCAGTGTCGTAGACGTCAAAAACCGTTGCACCCGTTCGTGATCGGCGATGCGCTGCATCAGGTCACCGGTCATTTTGGAATCAAAAAAGCGAATGGGTAGTTTGGTTAGCTTGATCAAAAAGTCGGAAATCAGGCTGATATTTACCCGGACGCCAATATGCAGCAAGATCCATCTTCGGAAGGACTCGATGGAGAGCTGTGCCAGAAAGAGGATAAATTGTGCCAGTATGATTAGGGAAACAAAGGAATGATCAACCTTGAATACCCCGACATCGATCAATGACTTGATGAAGAACGGGAAGATGATTTGCAAAAGACTTCCCAGCAAAAGCCCCACCACCAATTGAATGATGAGGCGGCGGTATTTTTTAAAATAGGAAAAGACGTAGCCAAATCCTCCCTTATCTGTTTTTTCGCCGTCACGGGCGTAAAACTCGGGGGTGGTTTCCAGGAGAAGCAAAACGCCGAGGTCTTCACCATCCTCCTTATCACTCAACCAGTTTTCTTCAAATTCGGCGCGGGTCAACTTAAACTTACCGGCGGCAGGATCGGCAATCCAGACAAACTTTTGATTGGCTTTATACACCACCACGAAGTGGCCCTGATTCCAGTGAGCGATACAGGGGAGGGGAATATCGCGCACCAGGCGGTCAAAGGAAGTCTTGACCGCAAGCGATTGCATACCTATATGCTCGGCTGCATCACTGATGCCAAGCAGGTCAACACCTTGTTTGCCCATATAGGTCAATTCCCGCAAATACTCAAGTGAATAGTACCTACCGAAGTGACGAGCAATCATGCGAAGGCAGGTTGCCCCGCAATCCATGGCGTCTAACTGGTGATAAAAGGGAAAATTACCCGACATATTTCCTACTGTATCGTTGATTGTACGTTCATGGGCGGTGTTTTTTCATCGGGATTTTCCTGTTTCTGGAAAACCACAGGGTTCAATTTGGCGTAACACAGGTCAATATAAACCTGAAAAATAAGCTGTTATGTTCAATTTTCAATACTTATAACGATTTTTTTTATGAAAAGTGGCGAGAATTGCGCTTTTCAGTGCAAATTTCTGTATTCCAAGCTTCTTTAACGCTTTGTAGCAAAGAAACGTTTACCTCTTGTTGGTCTAAATTCTATTGACTAATTTCGCCCCAACTCAAGACCGCCACATGTACAATAGCTTCCTTTCCTTTGTCAGTGTTATCCATACTCCCTGGGAGGCCAGAAAATTGCCGGAACTGCTGCAAAATGTATACCCGATCCTCAAAGAGCATTTTAGTGATTTCGAAATCATTCTGGTGAACAATGGTGTGGAGGAAGAAATCACCCCGCTCGTAGAGCCACTCGACCCGGATTTGAAGCACCATATCTTCTTACTGAATCTTTCCAGCCGTACCGACCGGAATCACGCTACGGTGGCAGGGCTGGACCGTTCAAACGGAGATTATACCGTGTTGTTTGACATCGAGCTGTACGAACACCCCCAGTACGTTCTCGACCTTTTTGAGAAGAGTAAAGAGCATTACGATATTGTGTACCTTCGAGCCAAAGAACGCAGCGTCAGCGTCAGGTATCGACCTTTCTACCGCATTTTCTACTATATCATCCGGCATTATTCTAATCTGGAGATTGATGATCATGCGCACAACACCCGTATTATCTCGCGCCGGGCGTTGAATTCTCTTTTACGACTACGGGAAAACCTGCGCTACATGAAGGCGATCTATTCGCTGGTGGGTTATCAAACGAGTTATATTGAAGTGGATGCTCCCCTTTCGGAAAGGGACGGTAATTTTTCTGATCGTTTTAAAACCTCACTGATTGCCATTACCTCCTTTACCACATTTTTACGGTCGTTGTTGTTGTGGATCTTTATCTTCTCCTTTATGTTTCTGATTGCGGTAATCAGCAATGCCTTAAAGGTGAAATTTACAGGTATTGATGTTTTTGGAAATCACGGTGAGCCGTGGTCCGGCTGGACTTTTCTGGTGATTTTGATTTCGGTCTTTTTTGCCATTACCTGTCTCAACCTGTACATCATGTCGATTTACCTTTCCAATATTTACAACGAAATCAAACATCGACCTTTGTACATCATAGAATCCATTAAGCGATTCTAGGTCAATGATTTAAGTGATTTTGCATCCAATTGTAGGTAAATCTGAAAACTTCCTCCTGTTGAGCCTCATTGTGGATTTCGTGACGTAAGCCATTCCAACTTTTCCAGGTAACATCACCGGTTAACTGTCCGGCCAACTGTTCACTGGCTTTGGCTGAAGTGATCTCATCCTCCCCGGCGTGCATAATCAACAAAGGAATTTGTGCCGTTCCCTTGAAGTTTAACAGCCATTGACCAGCTTCCATCATTCCCACACCCAAAGCTGCACTAATTTGATCGTGTACCAGGGGATCTGACAGATACGCTTTGACGACCTCCGGATCGTGCGAAAGGTGATTGGCGTCCAGACCGTTGGGTTCTGCATATCTGGGATATATCATTCGCATAAATTTTCCCAGCATGACCCTGCCTGCAGAAGGAGGATGTGGCAGATCAACCCAGGGAGAGGTCGCAACGGCCCCATCAATTGTCGGGTGTCTTCGCAATACATAGTTGAGCACAAGCCCACCACCCATGCTATGACCGTAGAGGAAAACCGGCAAATCCGGATGTCTCAATTCAATTTCCACCAGCAATTGTGCCACATTATCCAGAAGTGAATCTACATCTGTCGCATGGCCTCTTGGGCCAGCTGACTGACCATGACCGATTTGGTCGAAACCAATAACTGCAAAATCTTTCTGATTAAAATAACTGCCGAGATGATTGTAGCGGTTGATGTGTTCCCCCAGTCCGTGCACCAGTCCTATGACGCCCTGCGGGTTATTCGTTTTCCACTCTTTGGCGTAGATATTTAGGCCTTTATTAGTGGTCCAGCTGAATTCTTCGTTTCTCATTTATTGGGTTTTGTCTGGTATCAATAGAGCCTGCGTCCCTCTTCAAACCTCGCCACTTTGGCATCCGGATACATTTCAGAATAGTGATTATCCAAATACTGTTGTGCCTGTTGTTCGTCATTGAAGTGACCTATTAAGTATGTATATCCTCCATCGTCCTTTTTTTCGGCCATGATGTTGCCATGCCTGAAAAAGATATCATCATCTTCTGCCAGGGCTTCACCTTCAGACTCCGCAATCTGGATCTTTACCCCAGTATAATTCTTAGGCACTAAGTAGACAACTGCGTTACCATTATTCACCTTTAGCTCTTTTTCAGGTATGATTTGCGGAGTCCGCTTCGGTTCCTCATATTGTTCCGGAAGATTGGTTTCCTGAGAAAGGATAATGATTTTCTTTTGTTGTTGTTGCTCCAATGATTCAGCAAAACTGTCTTCTTCCCATTCCCGGGCCGGAGTAGTATCTTTTACCGGAGTTCTCCAGCTTTGCGCAATGACCGGACTGATTGTCATGAAAATAAAAAAGACCAAACCAATTAATACTCTCATAATTTCCGCATTTACCATTTTTTCGGTTAATTTTCGGGCAGTACAAACATCGGATTAAGGCTTTAAATTAGAAAATATACTCGATATAAAAGTAATTACTGAATGGGATTAAGAATTGTGTTTATGGGAACCCCCGAATTTGCCGTTCCCTCTTTAAAGATATTGTTAGAACATGGTTACGAAGTAGTGGGTGTCATTACCACAGCAGACAAGCTGGGAGGACGCGGTAAAAAACAGCTCCTCGAATCGGCGGTTAAGCAATATGCTAAGGAACAAGGCCTCCGCATCTTGCAACCGGTAAAACTGAGAGACCCCGAGTTTTTGGAGGAACTCAAATCTCTAAATGCAAATCTTCAAGTGGTGGTGGCCTTTCGAATGCTGCCGGAAGTGGTATGGGCCATGCCGGAAAAAGGGACTTTTAATTTACACGGGTCTCTCCTACCCAAATACCGGGGTGCTGCTCCTATCAACTGGGCAATCATCAAAGGCGAACAGCAGACCGGAGTGACCACCTTTTTTCTAAAACACGAAATAGATACGGGATCTATCCTCTACCAGGAAGCCCTACCTATCGGTGAAAATGAAACGGCCGGTGATCTGCACGACCGCATGATGAAACTGGGTGCACAAACCGTATTAAGGACTGTGCAGGCCATCGAAAAGGATGAAGTTGATCCCCAACCACAAGATGACTCCCTGGCCACTAAAGCACCCAAAATATTCCACGAAACGTGTGAAATTAATTTCGATCAACCAACTCAGGAGGTACACAATTTCATTCGCGGTTTAAGCCCCTACCCTGCTGCATGGACCACTTTGGAAGACAAACAATTGAAGGTTTTGCGAACAACTAAACTACTGGAGGATCACCAATTGCCTCCAGGCAAAATAATTTCAGACAACAAAAAGAGCATCAAGATAGCTACTCAGGATGGATTCGTTGAAGTCCACGAACTTCAGTTGCAAGGCCGCAAGCGCATGGAAACGGCGGATTTCCTGAATGGATATAGTTTTCCGTAGTTTTAAAAAACAAATAGAAAGAAAATTTTAACTGAGTAAAAACAAATTATAAAATAGTAACTATGGCGAATCGTTACGCAAGTCTGCAAAACCTCAAATTCCTGCTGCATCGGGTCTTAAAAGTTTCCAAACTCACTCAATTTAGCTATTACCAGGACTACGATCGGGAAGCCATTGATATGGCACTTGATGCCGCCAAACAAATTGGGGACACCTACCTCTTTCCTTTCTATCGGGTGATGGATCGCAATAAGGCCTATTATCAGGATGGGGTGGTGAATGTACACGAATCACTTCAGCCCGCCATTCAGGCACTGGGTGAAGCCGGTTGGATTTCTGCACACGACGACTATGACCACGGTGGGCAACAAATGCCGTTTTCCGTTTTAAATGCCGGCTTGTTCTTGTTTTACGCCGCCAATGCCAATACTGCCTGCTACGCCTTTCTTACCCAGGGCGCAGCCAATCTGATCCGTGCTTTTGCAAACCAGGAGCTCAATGAGCAGTATATTCCCAATATGTACTCCGGCAATTGGCAAGGCACCATGGCGCTTACCGAGCCGCAAGCAGGCAGCTCTCTTTCCGACCTTACCACCAGCGCTAAACCCACGGATCAGGGATACTACAAAATCAAAGGCCAAAAAATCTATATTTCCGGAGGAGACCACACGGCCGTGGAAAATGTGGTGCATTTATTGCTGGCACGCATTGAAGGGGCTCCGGCTGGCACCAGGGGAATCTCACTGTTTGTCGTGCCAAAATATCGACTCGAGGATGGGGAATTGATCAGTAATGGAGTGACCACCGCCGGGATTTATGGTAAAATGGGCCAAAAAGGCTATGTTGCTGCCCATCTGATGCTGGGAGAACAAGAGGAGTGCCGGGGGTATCTTGTGGGGCAGGAGCACCACGGTTTAGCCTACATGTTTCAAATGATGAACGAAGCACGGATTGGCACCGGGCTGGTTGCCACTGCCACTGCCTCCGCAGCGTATTATGCCGCTCTGCAATACGCCACTGAACGTCCACAGGGAAGGCACCCATCACAGAAAGATCCCAATCTTCCGCAAATCCTGATTATTGAACACGCGGATGTACGCCGCATGTTGCTGTTTCAGAAATCAATTATTGAGGGAAGTATCGCCCTGTTATTACAATGTAGTTACTACAATGACCTGGCCCGCGAAAGTGAAGGAGAAGCCCAGGAAAATGCAGAACTCCTGCTTGAATTATTGACGCCTATCGCCAAGTCCTATCCTGCCGAAATGGGGACACTTGCTGTCAGCACCGGTATGCAATGTCTTGGTGGCGCGGGGTATACCGATGATTTTCCATTGGAGCAATACTACCGGGATATCCGGGTGAATGCTATTTATGAGGGCACGACGGGCATCCACGGATTAGACCTTTTAGGTAGAAAAGTAATGATGAAAAAGGGCAAAGCGCTGACCTTATTAATGAAGGAAATTCAGAAAGAAATGGCTGGGGCCAATGAAATTCCTCAGCTGCAATCCTGTGCACAAATGCTGGGTAATGCCGCAAAAGGCCTGCACCAAACTACTTTGCATCTGGTAGATTTGGCCACCAAAGACAAACCTGAAGTCTTCCTGGCCGATGCGACAATTTACCTCGAATATTTTGGCCTGGTGGTCATCGGCTGGCAGTGGCTTAAACAAGCCGTTGTTGCTGCAAAAATATTGAATGAGGGCGCAACCGAGGCACCTGCGGATTTCTACGAAGGTAAATTACAAACTTGCCGATATTTCTTTGAATACGAACTGCCAAAAACACTTGGACTCCAGCAACGGTTGCTGAGCGATGAACGCGTCACATTGGAAGTTTCTCCCGAACACCTCAACTAGATTTTATGGTACATACCATTGACCTTCATTTTCAAAATATAGCAAAAACCATTGCCGCATTTGTGGTAGAATCCAGCGACGGCCTGATTTTAGTAGAAACCGGGCCCCACTCTACCTTTCCATTTCTCAAAAAGGGAATTGAAGCACTGGGCTATCAAACATCGGATGTAAAACACGTGCTGGTGACCCATATTCACCTCGATCACGCCGGTGCAGCCTGGGCTTTCGCCAAACTGGGTGCCACTATCTACGTTCATCCGGTGGGGTATCCACATCTAAAATCTCCGGAGCGCCTCATGGATTCCGCTGCCAGAATATACAAAGACGAAATGGATCGCCTTTGGGGACAAATGAACCCCATTCCCGAAGCACAACTTATAGCAGTTGAAGATCGTGCTGTCATTCAAATTGGAGACAAAAAATTCACGGCCTGGCATACGCCCGGTCATGCCATTCATCACATTGCCTGGCAATTTGACAAGCACCTCTTTGCCGGGGATGTAGCCGGTGTAAAAATCACCAATGGGCCGGTTGTTCCCCCCTGTCCACCGCCTGATATTAATGTGGAAGACTGGCAACAATCTTTAGACTTGATTCGAAGACTGGACCTGGATAGCATTTACTTAACTCACTTTGGCGAGATTGTAGATTGGAAAGAACACCTTTCTCAATTGGAGGAAGTCTTGCAGGAATGGGCCAACTGGATGCTGCCCTATTTTGAGGCGGATGAAAGTCCCCGGGAGATCATTCCAAAATTTGAAGCATTTGTACATGCATCACTTAGGCAGGCTGGTTTAACACAAGAGGGATTAGCGCAATATGAAGCGTCTAATCCCTCCTGGATGAGCGTAGCCGGTTTGCTACGTTATTGGAAGAAAAAAAAGTTGTAGCCTACTAACGGGTAGCAGGAAGAAATCTTCTTCCTGTTTGGATTACTTTTTGCAGGATTCTGACATCAGGCAGAATGGCATCTTTCTGAATTTCTTCTTCAAACATTTCCAGTTCCTCTTCAGTGCCATAAACCATTTCGGTATTTGTTTCAGCTACATTCATATAGGTGTAAGAACAAATACTAGCCACAATCACAAACAAAAAGAGCAATTTTCGGGCATTAAGGTTTTTCATGGTGTAGAATTATTAATACTCTCAAAGTTAAAAGATTTATACCAAATGGCCATTTGAATTCGACTAATGAACCATTTTTATCTATTAAATCTTCAAAAGATCAGGTGATTTTAAATGATTTCTCTACTGGATAGACGTCTTAAAATTGAAAAAGGTTGCAATAAGGGCATTTTTTTTAAAGATAAGTTCAATTATTCAGCAACTTTCCCTGTGGGAATGGCCGCAATGAGGCGCTGGGTATAGGGATTCTGAGGATTTTGATAAATGTCATCGGCCGGTCCGGACTCCACAATTTTTCCCTTTTCCATCACCATGATGCGATCGCTCATGAACTTGACCACGGAAAGGTCGTGGGAAATAAAAATATAGGTGAGCTGATGATTTTCCCGCAACTCCATCAATAGATTCAGAATCTGAGCCTGCACCGAAACATCGAGAGCCGAAACCGATTCGTCGCAAATGATAAAGCTCGGGTTGACCGCCAGAGCCCTGGCGATACATATGCGTTGGCGCTGCCCTCCCGAAAATTGGTGTGGATAGCGTTGGAAGTGATCGGCCTCCAGCCCAACCGTTTCCAATAGGTCAACGACCCTCTCCTTATATTCCCGATTAGATTTTCCCGGTTGGTGAATGACCATCGGTTCCAGCAGTGCATTGCCGATCATCATCCGGGGATTTAAAGCAGCAAAAGGATCCTGAAAGATGATCTGCATCTCCTTGCGCAAAGCTTTCATTTCTTTGTTACTGATTTGCAGAATATCTCGTCCTTCATACCTGACCACCCCTGATAACGCAGGCTGCAACCGAAGTAACGCCCGCCCCAAAGTGGTTTTACCGCAACCCGACTCACCAACCAAGCCCAGGGTTTCTCCTTTTTTTAATTCAAAGCTTACCCCGTCAACCGCCTTGATGTAATCCCGTACAGCACCCCAAAAGGTCTTTTTACCCGGAAACCAAACACGCATATCTTCGACCTCCAGTAAGGCAGGGTGCTGCTGCAATTCAGTTAAGCGGGCCTCATGCTGGCTTGCGTCAATCTTGAGGCTAGCCATTTTTTGCGTTAGATCGGTGGATTCATCAGCTTCCAGGAAATCACTGACCACAGGGAGCCGCTTAAGCCGAAAATTGAGTGGCGGACGGCAGGCCAACAAACCCTTCGTATAGGGATGTTGTGGACGCAGAAAAATATCGGCCACTCTACCCTGCTCCACGATCTTCCCCTGGTGCATAACCAATACGCGATCAGCTATTTCGGCAATTACGCCCAAATCATGGGTTATAAAAATGATGGAGCCGGAAAAAGCTTCCTTTAGATCGGCCATCAATTTCAGAATGGTTTGCTGCACGGTGACATCAAGGGCAGTAGTCGGCTCATCGGCAATTAGGATATCGGGCTGGCAAGACATGGCCATCGCAATCATCACCCGTTGCTTTTGTCCACCAGACAATTGATGCGGGTACGCATTATAAATCCTTTCCGGATTGGGGAGTTGGACTTGCTCAAAAAGGGAAAGCACCTGAGCCTTGGCCGTTTTTTTGTCCACTTTTCGGTGTAGTAAGATGGCTTCCTGCACTTGTCGGCCACAGCGAATGACTGGATTCAGTGAACTCATTGGTTCCTGAAAAACCATGCCAAGTCGGTCTCCTCTGATGGCAGTCATTTGCTTTTCGGAAAGCTGAAGTAAGTCACTGGCCTCCTCTGAGCCCGGTTTAAACCTTATTGAACCCGATACTATCTCTCCCGGAGGTTGTTCCACCAATCGCATGATAGAAAGAGCGGTTACGGATTTGCCGGAGCCAGATTCTCCAACAATACCGATGGTTTCCCCGCGCACAAGGTCAAAGCTAATACCATCAACAGCCTGCACCTTACCTTCATCCGTATGAAAGCATACTTGTAAGTCTTCAACCTGCAGGAGCTTATCCATAATCAACTGTTAGTGCCCCGTAGTTTTAGTTCTACGTTGCCTCCATTGATTTCCAGTTTCAAATTATCGAGGTTTTCCATCCAGGTGAAAATCGTATCCCCCAAAAACTCTCGTTTCCAGGTCATCTTTTCCACTTCCTTGATCAGCGTATGGTCTTCCCGCAACTTCTTCAGCATATTTCTGGCCATGATCATATTGGGAGACACCTCATTCTCCATGCATTTATACTTGATCAACAGGTAAACCATTTCGATGAGGACCTCCTCTTGTGGTGTTTCAAAGCCCTCACGTGGAATGAGATCTAAAAGGGCGATTTCGTCCTGGGTAGCTTCTTTATGCCACAACTCCTGGAAGGTATCGCCGTATTGTTTGCTGATCTTATCAGGCACCCGGCGGTTGTGTTTCAGCGCGTCCTTTCCTGAAGAGGCTCCCCGCACGATATGGCTGATATATTTGCTGGCCAGCACCATTTCCTTTGAGTGGTTTTTCTTTTCAGCCAGGGTTCGACGCCATTCGTAGAGCCGGATCAAAAATATCCGTTCCCGACGATTGAGCGAACGCATCAGGTTGCTGTTTAGCGCCTCCTGATGTGGATTCTTGTCATAGTAAGCCGGATCTTCCATCAGGGAAAATTCCTCTCTGGCCCAGTGCAGCCGATTTCTCTCAATCAACTTCTTTTCCAGACTTTCTTTCAGCCTGGGCAAAGGCAAAACGTCATTGAGGGCGTATCGCAACTGCTTGTTTTGAAAAGGACGCATTTCCCAATCAGTGACGGCATATCCCTTATCCAGTCGGATATTGAGTTCACCTTCCACCAATTTGCGAAAAGCCACCGGATACCGATAACCAACCAGCCCTGCTGCCAATTGTGTATCAAAGGTATTCTTTGGGACGATGCCGTAGTCGATATTGAGTAAACGGTAGTCATTATCACCGGCGTGGGTGACATTGAGGATTTTAGGGTCGACCAACATATCTAAAAAGACTGATATATCTTTAACTCCTAACGGATCAATAAGATAGTTTCCGTTTTTTGTGGCTACCTGAATCAAACAAAGCTGGGTGAAAAATCGTTTTTCTCCTACAAATTCAGTATCAAAACACAACCAATCAATATCTTTGTTTTCTCGGTAAAATAAGTCGATTTGGGGTTGTTTTTCGATTAAGAGGTACTGGTCCGGTTTTAATGACATGTAATACGATGTGTTAAAAAAAAGATAATTCAGCTTATCTTTTATGCATTAATTTTTGCGAAAGCATCAAATTTAATAGATACTGACCGGGAAGAAAAGTCTTTTACCATAAATATCTTGGCTCCTAACAATTCACAAAAATCATTCTAATGAAAATCCTCAAGAGAATTCTCATTTTTTTACTCGTGTTGATAGTGCTGGTGGTCGGAAGTGCCATCGCCTTGCCGTTCATCTTCAAAGATGAAATAGTAGCGCTAGCCAAGGACGAAATCAACAAAAGCGTCAATGCCAAAGTGGACTTTAGCGACGTGAATCTATCTCTGTTCCGGGATTTTCCCAATCTGAATTTTCAGATGAATGACTTTGTCGTGGATGGAGTGGATCAGTTTGAGGGTGTACGATTGGCTGAGGGCAAACAACTCGCCTTTAGTCTGGACCTGAAATCAGTGGTGGCCAAGTCAGGGCCGGTCAATATTCGTTCCGTTGAGCTGCTGGCCCCAAAGATCAATGTTCAGGTACTCAAAGACGGAACCGCCAATTACGACATCATGATCCCATCGGAGGAGCAGGTGGATACCACCAGCACCAGTTCTGACTATAGTGGATTTGAAGCAGCCTTAAAATCCTACCGCATCGAGGATGGATACCTCCTCTATGACGACAAGAGTACTGATACCTATTTAGAAATTGAGGATTTGGACCACAAAGGAACGGGCAATTTTACGATTGATGTCTTTGATCTTGATACAGAAACCCAGATCGGCGCCATGACCGTGAGCCAGGGAAATATCACCTACCTTAAAAAGGCTAAAATGGCACTGGACGCTATCTTCAATATAGACCAGAAGAACAGCAAATACACCCTCAAAGATAATATTTTGACGGTCAATGCACTACAAGTTAATGCCGAAGGATTTGTGCAGTTACAGGATAGCGATGACATTCTGTTGGATTTGACATTTAACACCCCGCAGAACGACTTCAAAAACCTGCTGTCACTCATTCCCAATGCCTACATTGAAGGCTATGAGCAGGTAAAGGCCTCCGGTGATTTTACTTTGGATGGGAGTGTCAATGGCATTTATAACGGTGAAAAAGAGCAATTACCCGCCTTCCAGGTCAACGCCTTAATCAATGGCGGCAATTTCCAATATCCAGACTTGCCCCTGGGTGTGAGCAATATCAATGCAGATATTAAGGTCAACAGCCCGGAGAGTGATCTGGACAAAATGACCATTCAGGCTTCCCGATTTAGTTTGAGAGTAGGCGATAATCCCTTTGATGCCAAATTCAACTTAAGTACCCCGATTTCCGATCCAAATGTGGATGCCCTGATCAATGGAGTAATTGACCTTGAGGCCATCAGTAAAGCTTTCCCAATGGATGGCATCGATGAATTGGCCGGATTGATCAACGCCGATGTAAAGATCAGGGCCCGTATGTCGCAAATTGATCGTGGCGATTATGACGCAGTAGATATGCGCGGTACCGCCGAGATCAAAAACCTGAAATATCGCAGTGAAGGCCTGCCAAATATATTGATCAATCAGGCCGCTATGACCTTTACTCCACAACGGGTAGAAGTCCGAAATTTCGATTCAAAATTGGGCAAAAGCGATGTGAAGGCCTCCGGAAATATTGACAATATCCTGGCCTACTTTTCTCCTGAAAAGACCATGACCGGAGACCTGGTTGTGACGTCCAATTATTTCAATGCCGACGAATGGGTGGAGGAAGAAACAACCGCTGCATCTCCCGCAAGTCCTCAGGCACTTGGTGCAAGCCCTTCGGCAAATCCGGAAGAAAGCGAGGTTTTTGACCGTTTCGACTTCAAGATCGATGCGGCCGTCAAGGAAATAGATTACGATGTTTACAAACTGAAAAATACCAAGGCGGTTGGACAAATCAGCCCCGAGCGTATGAATATTCGTTCCTTTGAAACGCTCATCGGCCAGAGTGATTTACGAGGCAGTGGTACGATCACCAATATCTTTGATTATGTTTTTGACGGTGGAACGCTCGGAGGCAATATTGATGTGCAATCAAACGTATTTGACCTCAATCAGTTTATGACCGATGACGGCGCAGCCCCTTCCGCTTCCGGGGAAACGGGCATGGATCAGCAGGCGATGGAACCCTTTTTGGTTCCCGACAATATCGATATGAACATCAAAGCCACTATTGACAAACTGATGTACACCAATATGACATTGCGGGATCTACGGGGCACGCTGGCCGTTCGCGACGAAGCGGTGGTGATTGAAGATGGTAGCGCCAGTACGCTAGGTGGAAAAATTGACATTAGTGGTGGCTATGATACCAAAGATCCCGAATCGCCGGCTTTCAGCCTGAAGTACGACCTGCAAAGCATGGACATTCAACAAGCCTTCAATACCTTTAATTCCTTCCAGGCCCTGGCACCAATCGGCAAATTCATTAAAGGAAATTTTAGCTCTACCATGATCCTGGACGGAGAATTGGGTAAGGACATGATGCCAAAACTCAATACGCTGGATGCACAGGGATTTTTGCAGACCATCAACGGCGTGATCAATGGATTTAAACCATTGCAGGTGGTCGGAAATGCATTGAATGTAGATTATCTGAAAGAGAGCTTAAAGCTCGAAAATACTAAGAACTGGTTTGAAATAAAGGATGGTGTAGTTGAGCTCAAAGAAGCCGATCACAACTTCAAGGATATTGCCATGACCATTGGCGGAACGCACGGGCTCAATCAGGAAATGAATTACAATCTGACGGCTGCTATTCCCCGCAAATACCTGGACAACAATGCGGTAGGTTCTGCGGTCAATACCGGGCTTGCTGCGGTAAGAGAGCAAGCTTCCAAACTGGGCATTCAAATCAAACAAAGTGAGGTACTCAATGTACTGATCCAACTGACCGGCTCTTTAACCGATCCCAAAGTTAAGTTTAAACTATTAGGGGCTGATGGAGAAGCCTCATTGGCGGAAGCCGCTAAAGAAACCGTCAAGGAGGAACTAAATAAACAGAAGGAAGCGCTACAGGAAAAAGCACAGGAGAAAATCGATGAAACCAAGGCCAAGGCACAGGAGGAGGTCAATAAGGCTGTTGACTCCGTGCGCAATGTGGTAAAGGAGAAAGTTGATGAACAAAAGAAAGAACTGGAGGATAAAGCCAAGGAGGCTATTAAAAATCAACTGGACTCTGCTGCGCAGAAGAAAGTAGAAGATGTTATTGACAAGGACAAGATCAAGGACGAACTGGATAAATTTAATCCATTCAAACGGAAAAAGAATGACGGGAATGGGGGCCGGTAATTTTACCGGCTCATCTCGAAGGTGGCGGTATGCTCAAAGTCACGGAAATCTACAGGGCTAACTCCGGAAACGCCCTGCTCCGCCATGTACACGCCGTAAATGGTGTCTACCGCCGCCATCGTTAACTTATTGTGGGTAACGATGATGAACTGTGATTCCCGGGAGAACTTCTTGATGATGCGGTTGAATTTCTCAATATTGGCATCATCAAGAGGAGCGTCTACCTCGTCGAAAATACAGAAAGGCGCCGGCTTAAGCAGGTACAGCGCGAAAAGCAATGCCGTGGCGGTCAGCGTCTTTTCTCCACCCGATAGCTGGCTGATGGTTTGGGGCCGTTTGCCCTTTGGTTTCGCTACAATCTCGATTTTGGACTCCAGCGGATTATCGGGCTCCAGTAGGATCAGGTCACAATTATCATCTTCGGTAAATAGACTACGGAATACCTCAATAAAGTACAGGCGGGCCTTGTCAAAAGAGTCGAGAAACTGCGTAGTAGCCGTCTCTTCGATTTCCTTGATGGTTTGGATCAGCGATTCCTTCGCCTCTACAATGTCATCTCTTTGGGTAGAGATGGTCTCGTAACGCTCCTTCATTTCATCGTAAGCCTCAACCGCCATCGGGTTGATTTCACCGTAATTATCCAGGCGGCTGCGTACTCGTCCTACCTTCAATTCCAGTTCGTCAGGGTCCTGATCCGCATTTTCCGGAGCCTTATTGACGATGTCATTGATCTCAATGCTGAATTCGATTTTCAGGCGCTGGGCAATGGAGCTGATTTCAAATTTTACATCGCTGAACTTCTCTTTCAACTGATTAACCAGAATTTGGGCATCCTGCCGTGCACGGTTGACCTTCCGAAGTTTGTCCTCCAATTCATTAATGCCCCCACGAGCCTGATAGTAATGCTGCTCGGCTTCGGTCAGTGATGATTCCCGGGTTTTCCGATTCTCATATTGCTTCACCAACTCCTCCTGCAATCTGTCAATATTATCCTGGATTTGCTTCAGTTCCGAATCACTCTGCTCCAGTTGCGTGGCATTGGTGCCCAACGAAGCTTGTGTTTCCTCCAGTTGTTTTTCCCGGAAAGCCAATTCGCGCTGTAGCGCAGTCACCTTGTTCTGCTGCCGGATAAAGGCAATATTTTTATCATTGTACTCAGAAGAGGCCTGACTCATCTCTTCGGCCACCTGCCGATAAGAACCATCTGTATTGGAAATTTGCTCCTTGATGCTTTTCACCACTTCCAACTTCTCCAATAACTGTTGCTCTATCTTTTCATTGGACGCCTCCAATTGGCCAATGTTGTTCTCAATTTGCTGTCGCTTTTCATCCGTCTCCCTGATAAAGGACTCAAAATTTTCCAAACGAGTGACCAATGAGACCTTTTGCTGCATCAACTGATTAAGCTGATTGCGATGCTGTTGTATTTCGGTATTCGTTTTTTGTGCCTTTAGTCTTTCCAGTTTTGACTTTACATCATAAAAACTGGTTGACAAGCGATTTTCATCCCGTTCCAGCTTGGTGATCGCCTTTTCCAAAACCTCCTGATTCTTCTTCCGGCCTATCTTTTTTCCTTCAAACAACCCTACCGAACCGCCTGATACACTGAACTTTCTGCGAATAAAGCTACCACTTCGAGACAATATAGTATAATCCCCCGGAAGTTGCCCTTTCAGGTCTTCTGCCTCCGTAATCAATACATTTTCCAACAGATAATTACAAAGATTGCGGTAAGCAGGATCCGTTTCAATCAGATCGATGGCCTGCAAAGTATCGGGGAGCAGGGTCATTGGTGCCTGGTAGTCCTTAAACGCGTCCAAGAGGAAAAAATTGGCCTTGCCTTTCTGGCTACGGCTCAGCAGCTGAATGGCTTGTTGGGCTTCCGCCAAACTACCCACTACATAGTAGTTTAGGTACGGTTCCAGGAAATTCTCGATGGCAATCCGATAGTCCTCTTTGACATAAAGGATATCCGACAAAAGCGGCGTCTCCTTTTTCCAATCCTTACTGGCACTCAGGAAGCGAATGGATTCCGGAAAACCTTCCAGATTTTCGATCATGCTCTGGGTCAGCTTGAACTCATTTTGCTTGGCATCGAGTTCCCGGTTGACCTTGGTGAGCTTTTTATTGATTTCATCCAGCTCATCTTCAGCATTCTGGATGTTTTGCAGTCTCTTTTCTTCGGCGTGCTCCAGGGCCTGAACTTCCAGGGTTTTGAGCTTTTCTTCCTTCTCCAGCCCCTCTATCTTGTGTTTCAGTCCGGACACCTCCTCCATACGCATCTCAATATCGAGTTGGTTGCGTTCAATTTGCTGGCGCAGGTTATCAATTTGATTGTTGTTGACTGCCTTTTCTTTTTCCAACTCAAACAATGCCCTTTCGGCCTCCTGCTGCTGTTCTACCACGGCATCCAGTTCCGACTTGATGGCACCGTGGCTTTCACGAATCTTGGACAGCTTTTGTTCCGCAGTCTCCAATTCCTGCTCCAGGCGGGCCTCCACATGCTTTTCCGCATTCAGCTCCGACCGATAGTACTCAATATCTTCCTTCAGTTGATTGATTCGCGAGTGAGCTACCTGAATGTCCGATCCTAGTTTCTTCTGGTTTTGGATGATAAACTCCTGCTTTTGCTCCAGCATTCGTTTATCATTCTCCATGCCCCGAATCTGCCCAATCAATTGATTCAGATCACGCTGTCGGTCCGATAGCGCTTTTTCTTTATCGAGATTCGATTTTCGTTGGTCTTCCAGGCCTGCTTCCAGTTGATTGATCTCCACATCAAAGCCCCGATAGCGATTCTCCTCCTGTTCCAGCTGGACCTGTAGTTTCTTGTGTCTTTCCTTTAGTAAGGAAATCTTTAAGGTAGCCAGCTCAATGCTCAACTCCTTGTATTTGGCCTTTAGCTCAAAGTATTTCTTGGCTCTTTTGGCCTGCTTTTCCAGGGTAGCCAGGTTGTTGTTGATCTCGTAAAGCAAATCCTCAATACGGTCCAGATCTTCGGAAGTACTACGCAGTTTATTCAGCGTTTCGCGCTTTCTGATTTTGTACTTTGAAATACCGGCGGCCTGTTCAAACATCTTGCGGCGAGAATTATCCTTATCCGCCAGAATATCATCCACCATACCGAGGGCAATGATCGCGTAGGAGTTGGAACCAATTCCCGTATCCAGGAAAAGCGAAGTGATATCTTTAAGTCGGCAGGTAACGCCGTTGAGTTTGTATTCTGATTCCCCCGTGCGGTACAGGACCCGGGTGATGGTTACCGTATGGTATTCGGTAGGAAGAAGGTTTTTGGTGTTCTCAAAAGTGAGAGAAACCTGAGCAGCACCACTTTGTTTACGCTTTTTTGTACCGTTGAAGATCACACTGGTCATGGTATCCAGGCGCAGTTCTTTGCTCTTTTGCTCTCCCAATACCCAGCGTATGGCATCCACAATATTGGACTTACCAGAGCCATTGGGTCCTACAATACCGATCACATCGGCATTGAAGTTGATCACCGTTTCGTTAGCAAAGCTTTTAAAGCCCTTTATTTCCAGACTCTTCAATCTCATAGCCCGCAAAAATAGAAAAAATAACGTTTACTTTCCCTTTTTACCCGCAAGAAGCATCTCAATTGTTTTGGCAATTCTGTTCTCCCGTGTAGCAGCCCTTTTGGCCCCCTCAATCCATTGCACATATTCCTTTTGGTGTGTGTACGAAAGCTGGTCAAAAAAGTTTTTAGCTTCGGGATTTTTCTTCAGATGAGTCTTTAAATCATCAGGAACCACCACCACTCGTGGCTTTATGTCTTCCTGCATGGATATCTTTACAATATCCCCCACATCCTTACCAATTTCCTGCCGAATGTCCTTCCTGATCAGCAAAAAATGATCAGGTGTACCCATTCTTACCAGTGATCCCCGATAGGTGGCTCCATTAATTTTCGCAACTATTTTTACTCGTTTTTTACCAAAGGCTTTTTCTACGTCAAATGGTATGATTACAAATGCCCCCCCGCTTTCATGCCCCTGAATTTCCGCCTTAAAAGAATACTTCTTCATCTGCTAATCATTCTTTCGTTGAATATATTTATTATTTGCCTTGCTCTTATGCCTTTCCACAAATTCTTCAAACATCGCTTGCTGTTCACTGCCTGTCAGTGCCTTGCCATCGTACAAACCTACATTCTTTCGCTGCCGATAGGCTTCGTAGACACTTACGGCCACCGCTACAGAAACATTCAAGCTTTGGGTCATACCCACTTGCGGAATGAGAAAATTGCCGTCCGTGTGTTTTAATACCTCCTCAGAAACGCCGTCTTTTTCATTGCCAAATAACAGGGCGATGGGTTGGGTTAAATCCAGTTCATAGAGGGATCGGGCATCTTCACTGAGGTGGGTAGTCAATACCAATGGATACTGCTGGCGAACGTGACTAAAGCAAGCCTCGATATCGGTGTAGAAATGTACATCCACCCATTTTCGGGAGCCCGCGGAAGTGCGTTTCCCCAAGGTAACGTTTTTGACATTTA
This sequence comes from Saprospiraceae bacterium, assembly GCA_965229635.1. Classification (GTDB taxonomy): domain Bacteria; phylum Bacteroidota; class Bacteroidia; order Chitinophagales; family Saprospiraceae; genus BQJU01. The sequence continues at coordinate 4,494,442 of OZ245894.1, read as the reverse complement.
GGCCAACTTCCGAATAAAGCACGAAGATTTCGCGTATGCCCACCGAATCACAAGAGCGCATGGCTGCACCAATGTTGTGCTGGTCGTGAACATTCTCCAAAATGATTGTCAAGTCACGCTGTCGATGCTCAATGACCTTCCGAAACCGAGCTTCTCTGTCAGGATTCATATCCTCTGTTGGATTGATGCAGAAGTAATGGAAAACTAATAATGCCGTTCGAAATGGTGAAGGGAATGTTCAACTATTTCGGGCTGGTCGCACTAGTTATCCACCTGAAACTGGTAGTCCTGAAACTTCAGGATATTGACAAACTTGTTCTCAAATTTTTGGATGGTTCCAAATTCTGCACCGGTCGTTGTTGGGGTAACCACCCGTTCAAAATCAAAACGGGTCAACAACATGTTCTGCGGATCTTTTTCCAGTGAATACTGAAATTTGGTGCCATATTTATTGAGCATTCTGCCAAAGTATAGCGTTACATCGTATCCCAGATAGGCCTCTTCCGTCGGGGGCGCACCAAAGCGGTCAAAAAACTGGCGCTGGAATAACTGGATTTCCGGCGATAGTGGATCAACAAAAGTACTGGTGCTAATCCTTACATTCAGTTTTTCATAATAGGAATAATCAATCCGTTCAAACTGCATCCATTGTGGCATACCGTAAACAAAAATCTGCTCGGTGGGTTCTTCTTTGGCCGTATCGATTTTTCGCAATAGCGAGTATACAAACGTCTCCGACCAGGAAGGAATGATAAACACGGTTGTATCGGCCAGCTCCATAAAGGGCAAAACCTCCATATTTTCCAGGCTGGCACTTTCATCAGAAATGATAAACTCCTGAAGACGGGTGGTATCCATTGATCCCGTCACTTTTTTGTACTCATTGTAAAAGTATTCCAGCCGGTCGCGCTCAGCATCCCGCGAGCGGCTCACCAGTACAATCTGCTCCGGCCGGAAATGCTGCAGCGCGTGTTGCATTATGGCCTCACAATGGGTTTGCAGTGTTGGATTCACCTGGATATAGTTCGGATTTCGGAAGGCGATGCCTGACGAAGCACTATGCGGAGAAACCAAAATCCGACCGTCCTGCTGCACGGCATCGGCCACCATTTTTACATTTTCTGCCCGGTATGGCCCGATGATCAAATTGGCATTGTATAAATCGGTATTGTTGCGCATCAAACCAGACAACACGCTGGGTGATGCCTTGGTATCCATGACGGAAAGATTAACCTTCACGCCTTCACTACCCAACATATCCAATGCCAGCTTGGCTCCGCTGTAAAAGTTGAGTGCCCACAGAGAATTATCATAGATGCTGGGAGAAGTAGCACTGAACCGATCGGTCAGGAAAGGCAAGAGTAGAGAAATATTGTAGGAAGACAAAAACTCCGATCCCATATTATCAGTATGGAGCACATCAGTTGGATTGCCAGTATTCCCCATATCTACGCCATCAGAAGTAATGGGCGGGTAGTTGCTTGTAGGAATTTCTTTCCAGATGATAGTATCCATCTTTTCGGAGGGAGTGTTATCCTCTATGATGACGTAAGTGCCCGTTTCCGGATCAAAGACTTTCCTTCCGGAAATAGGGTCCAGTGTTTCACTGGTTTCTGTCACATCATTGTCGCCCTGAGCTTTGCGAAATAACTCACAAGAGCTGAGTGACCACAGGCAAAGCACCAGCAGGATGGCCAGGCTTCTATTCCCATTCAATGGTTGCAGGAGGTTTTGTACTGATATCATAGACGACACGATTGATTCCTTTAACATTATTGATAATTTCGCTGGACACCGTGGCCAGAAAGTCGTGAGGAAGCCTACTCCACTCTGCTGTCATCCCGTCTTTTGAGTTGACTGCCCTTAGGGCTACAGTTTGTTCGTAAGTTCGTTCATCGCCCATCACTCCTACCGATTGTACCGGTAAAAGTATGGTTCCGGCCTGCCAGACCTCATCGTAAAGATCGAATTTTTTTAGATTCTTTATAAATATCGCGTCAGCCTCTTGTAATAAAGCGACTTTTTCGGGGGTAATTTCCCCTAAAATGCGGATTCCCAATCCGGGGCCAGGGAAAGGGTGACGCCCCAATATCGCCTGTGGCAATCCCAACTCCTGTCCAACTTTGCGCACCTCATCCTTGAACAGGCTACGCAGGGGTTCAATAATTTTTAGCTTCAAAATATCGGGCAAACCACCAACATTATGATGCGATTTGATGGTCACAGATGGGCCATGTACGGACACCGATTCAATAACATCAGGGTAAATGGTACCCTGTCCTAAATAAGTGATACCTTCTAGTTTAGCGGCTTCTTCTTCAAAAACTTCTATAAACATGCCGCCAATGGCCTTGCGTTTATCCTCTGGATTGGTAAGCCCGGCCAGCGCCCGATAAAAGCGGTCTTTGGCATCAATGCCCACAACGTTGAGGCCGAGTCCTTTGTAAGATTCCAGCACCTCCTCAAATTCCTCTTTCCGCAGCAAGCCGTTGTCCACAAAAAAGCAAACCAAACGGTCACCGATGGCACGCTGTAGGAGGGTTGCCGCTACCGAGGAATCTACTCCACCGGAAAGCCCCATTAGTACTTTCTGACCTTCAAGAATGCTCTGAAGCTCATTGACCGAATCTTCAACAAAATGTGCAGGGGTCCAATCGCCGCGACAACCGGCTATATTAACGAGGAAGTTGTGTAAAACTGTTTTACCCTCCAATGAATGGGTCACCTCGGGGTGAAACTGGATGCAATAGACCGGTGCATCAAACTGCCCGTCAACGGCGCGAAAGGCAGCCACATCAATGCTATCGGTACCAGCCAGCAATTCGAAACCCGGCGGAATTTCCATAATGGTATCCCCGTGCGACATCCACACTTGGGTGTTGTCACTCAGGTCATCCAGAAAAGGGTCTTCCTTGAAAACCCGACTCAGGCTGGCCTTGCCGTATTCCCTTTTCTGGGAACGCTGCACCTTTCCACCCAGCTTGTGGGCGATATACTGAGCCCCATAACAGATTCCCAAAACTGGACGATGTCCAATCAATTGATCAAGGTCCACCTGAAGCGCCTTCTCGTCGATTACCGAGAAGGGACTCCCCGAAAGAATGATGGCCTTCACTGACTCGTCCAGTTCCGGAATCTTATTAAAGGGTACAATTTCACTGTAAATATTGAGTTCACGAACTCTTCTCGCAATCAGCTGCGTATACTGCGATCCAAAATCTAGAATCAAAATTTTCTCATTCATGGGGCAAAGATATACTTTGGCCGCAAAAATCAAGGTTTTTAATCCAGATAAACATCAAACTCTACCCGACGATTTTTTTCCCGTCCGTCCTTGTAGCGATTGTCCGCAATTGGCTGGCTTTCACCATAGCCTACGTAACTCACCCTGGAGCTATTGATTCCCTTCGAAATAATGTAGTCGTAACAGGCCTTAGCCCGTTTTTCGGAGAGGGATTGGTTCGTAGAAGAACTACCAATACTATCGGTATGACCACTAACCTTCAGTTTGTAAGACGGATAGCGTTGCAGGATGTCCACAATCTTGTCTAGAATCGGATAGGACTCTCCTAAAAGCTTGGCCTGGGCAGTTTCAAAGTTGACCGCCTGTACTGCAAACTCAAGCGTTTCCTTATCCTTCTCATCAATCTCCGGACAACCACTATTGCTGGCTGGTCCCACCTCATCCGGACATTTATCATCCGCATCGGCGATGCCATCACCATCGGCATCCGGGCAGCCTCTGCCGGAAATAGTACCGGCTGCCTCAGGGCAAAGGTCATCCTTGTCGGCAATACCATCCTTATCAGCATCAGGACAACCGTTGGTAGCCAATGTACCGGCTTCATTCGGACATTCGTCATCGGCATCGGCTACGCCATCTCCATCTCCATCCATGATCGGACAACCATTGTTGGTAGCAGGGCCCGCCTCAGTAGGACATTCATCATCCTTATCAATCAATCCGTCCTCATCAGCATCGGGGCAGCCTTTTAAAGCGGCTGAACCAGGTTCGTCGGGACACATGTCTTCCCCATCGGCAATGCCATCGCTATCGGCATCAGGACAACCGTTGAGGGATGCTACACCGGCCAGATCCGGACACAGGTCTTCGTTATCGCCCACTCCATCTCCATCACGATCAGAGATTTCCGGCTCTTTGGGTTTGCTTTCCCCTTCTCCAAGTAGGACAAGCAGGCCAACACCAAACTGCAAGTTGTCCCGCAGATCGCTAAATCCTACCCGGTATTCCGTTTTCGTAGAAAGATAAGCGTGACGAGCTAATCGAAAATTTAAGCCAATGCCCAACGGCGCAGCAAAATCAACGTCCTCAAAATCTTCAAGGATACCACTAGCCCCGGCATAAAGGTAGGGGTAGATAAAACTGGATTCATTAAACAACTTGAGCTGAAGCAACAAATCCAGGCTAACCATGCCCTTAGAAGTGAAACTGCCCTTTTCATCAGTAGGTATTTCGGCTTTATTCATACGAAACGGTACAGCCAGATTAAGGGCGTTATTGAGATGGCGCACATATTCAATTTCAATTCCCTTGGTGAATTGATTCGCATCAAATTCTTTGGTGATGGGCAATTGGTAATTGTAGGTCTGATAGCGAATGCCAATTCCATCCTTGGCACCGCTGTACTGGCCAAAGCTCAACTGCACGATCAGCAGTAATGCAATGGGAACTAACAGGAGTTGTTTCATGATTTTTGATTGGTTGTGTAGAGAAAATAGTTTGGTAAACATATACTTATTGTTTCATTTCCTTAATCCAATGCTTAATCAGGTCGACGCCTTCCTGGTGCACCATTTGACGGCCTAGTTCGGGCATCATCTCTCCGGGATCAGTAGACTCCATCCGGTAAGTAAGGATAGAGGCATTTGGCTCACCCGGAACAATCCCATAAAGCCGGCCACCAGCCCCTTTTCCCGCAGCAACAGGAGCTTTATTGACACCCCACTGCGCTGGGTCGTCGGTGTAAATATCAAGATACATACCCGAAGTATTGGCCGGTCCCTGAGGGTTGTGGCAGTGACCACAATTGCTGTCCAGATAAGCCCTGGCTCGATCCATCACAGTTTCATGCTCCTCTTCCCAACTTACCATTTTCGGAATTTCATCCCGTTGGGGCACGTTTTTAATCCACCCAGCGGCTGCCCATGAAGTCAATTGCTCCTCATGGTTCAATTGGCGGGCAGAAATTCCTATTGGCACCAATTCCTTTTCCTGTGCATGACAGGATTTGCATTGTACCATATTGGGTATTTGATAATTCAGCGATTGCTTTTTACCAGCCTTATCTTTCCACTTAATTGGATGGTTGCCACCAGCTACCTCAAGATGAGCTTCTGTTTGTTCTTCGTTCCAGATGTAAGGGAGAGCTACCCAACCGTCTTTTCCTTTCTTGAGCACACGGGTTTCCAAAATTGTGCGCCCTTTCTCCGGTTTGGTCTCGTCTCTAAGGTAATAAAAAGTTTTCACCAATTCGGTGCCTTCCGGCAAATTTAAAATGCCCTTTTCCCGATACCCCATGGTCTGGCCTTCCGGCAAACGAATCATTCTGGATTTATGAGCGTAGTCGGAAAATAGTGGCGCATTAACCTCATAGGGCAAGACACCAGCGGCGGGAAGCAGATCAGCCATATCTCCCTTAAAAAAACCATATTCGGAAAGGGTCATTGGAAAGGAATCAGGTTTCTGATAGGTGTTGCCCGCAAACAGTGAGAATGTCGCAATGATGAGAAAAATTCTAATCATGTTTTTTGATACTATTTATTCGCCAATTCTACCGACTTCAGGCCAGCTCGTTCACATTCAAAACCCGTTTTATCAGTGGTGAAACTTTTTAAGTCTTCATTTGCATTCAGGTTTAGAAAAGTGCCATTTATATTGTCACCTATGCAAATCTGATGTTCAGGTTTGAGATGTCCATTTTCATCGAGAAATTCCTTTTTCACAATGCCGTCATATAGAATATTGGGCACCTTCTTTCCAAATTTTAAGAACAGCCAAAATCCCATTTTGTGCTTCCACGTGGGTTTCATTTTCCCATTTTTCCCTTTTTGATATACATTATGATGAATAGAAATGCGGGCAGGATAGGGATAATAAGCCTCGTCTTCAATGGGTTTCTCTGTAAAGAAATAGCTGATGATGCCCGTTCCCACTGTTTTGTTATCAACAATCTCATTTTCAAATACTTCAACATCACTGGCCGCGAGAATTAAAATACCGGTTCCGGGTGCCACCTGTCCAACGGTATTGCCCCTAGGGGCAAAATTGCGATAGTTATTTGCCTTGATTATATTGTTGAACACGCGAACATTGCCTCCTTTTTTCTTGATCAATCCGGGCAGGTCAAAGACCAGTATGCCGCCGGTATTACCCTCCGCGACGTTTTCATACACATCCGCCATCGTCGAATTTTCAATTTCAATGCCGGCCACATTGCGATAAGCGCGGGATTTGCGCACAATTATCTGGTGCGATTGTCCAACGTAGATACCAGCATCTGATGCACCAATTGCTTCACAGGATTCGATCAGCACATTTTCACACTGCACCGGATACAGCCCATAGGCTCCATTTTTTTTATTGGCGCGCCCCGTCCATTCGGTGCGCACATTCCGAAAAGTAATGCCGTTGGTACCCTGCACTTTTATGCAATCGCCTTTGGTGTCTTGAATAGTAAAGTCTTCCAATGTAATGTTTTCACAGTTGGTAATCTTCATGCCCTCTGCTCCGGTTTCCTGATCGGCAAAGGAAAGGAAGGTGGCTTCCCGTCCAGCCCCTTTGATCGTCACTTTCTTTTTTCCATCCATTAATAAACTTCCGGCGAGGGTGTAGGTGCCTTCCGGCAAATGAATGGTGCCGCCTTCTTCTACCATAATCATCTGGGTCTGGATGTTCTTTTGAAAATCAGCTTGACACCAACCAATCATCAGGTGGCTGCAAAACAAAAAAAGGGTTAGGGAAAGTAATTTCATAAAGTTTGGATTTAATACAATAATCAAGATAAAAAAACTTTGGATTATTTATTATTTCGATTTTTCAAAAAAAATTCAGTTTTTATTTTTTAATTTTTCATCTTTAACCTCTAAAGCATCTGTTTTAGAACCATTAATAAGTTTTTATTTTGCAGCCAACAAATATCAATAATCCAGAGTATTTCCACAAAGTTGTGGATTGTCAATATGCTTGTCCGGCCCACACTCCCGTACCGGAGTATATCCGTCTTATTGCTGCTGAGCGGTATACGGAGGCCTACATGGTCAATTGGGAATCTAATGTTTTTCCCGGAATTTTGGGACGCACCTGCGATCGGCCCTGTGAACCGGCCTGTCGGCGTGGCCGGGTAGAAGAAGAACCAGTTGCCATTTGCCGACTCAAACGCGTAGCTGCCGACAATAAAGGTGAGGTAAAAAGTCTAATGCCCAAAGCGCCGGAGAAAAAAAATGGCAAAAAAATTGCCCTGATCGGTGGTGGACCAGCTTCTTTGACCGTTGCCCGAGACTTGGCACCGCTAGGTTATGAAATTCACCTGTATGATGAATGGAATAAGGGGGGCGGAATGATGCGCACACAAATTCCCTCCTTCCGACTTCCGGAGGAAGTGCTTGATGAAGAGGTCAATTATATTCTCGACATGGGCATCCACACCCATTTCAATCATTTTGTTGATAGCATGAAATCGATCCTGGATCAGGATTATGATGCTGTCTTTGTTGGCACCGGTGCGCCAAAAGGCCGTGATCTACATATTCCCGGTCGGGAAGAAGCTGACAAAAACATCCACATCGGCATTGAATTTCTCGCCTCTGTAGCCTTCGAGCACGTTGATAAGATTGGTAAAAAAGTGATCATCCTTGGTGGTGGTAATACAGCCATGGATTGCTGCCGCACTTCCCGCCGACTGGGTGGTGAAGCCGTCAAGGTGGTGGTGAGAAGCCCGTTTGAAACGATGAAAGCCTCGCCGTGGGAAATTGAAGATGCAATGGCCGAAGACATTCCCATTCTCAATAATATGCCGCCCAAAGAGTTTGTAGTGGAGAATGGAAAATTGAAGGGAGTCATTTTTCAAAAAGTAAGAGCCGAATACGACGAAAACGGCAAACGAAGCCTGATTCCCACCGGCGAACCTGATGAGTTTATCGAAGCGGATGATGTGATCATCGCCATTGGGCAAGATAACTCCTTTCCCTGGATAGAAAGAGACCTGGGCATTGAATTCGGCAGGTGGGATTTGCCAACCCTGGATCGGAAAACTTTCCAGTCTACCAATCCCAAAGTGTTCTTTGGCGGAGATGCCGCCTTTGGCCCGGAGAACATTATCACAGCTGCGGCTCATGGCCACCAGGCTGCCATCTCCATCCATTTGTTTTGTGAAGGCGACGATGTTCACAATCGACCTGCTCCAACCACCAACCTGATCCGGCAGAAAATGGGTATTCACGAGTGGATTTATGATAGCCCGGTGGTGGTCGATGAGCGCTATGCCGTACCACACGCCAGCAAGGCCATTACCCTGACCAATCGCAAGATCGAGGTTGAACTTGGATTTGACCAGTTGACCGGCTTTAAGGAAGCCCAGCGCTGCCTCAATTGCGATGTACAAACTGTTTTTGAACCAACCCTGTGCATCGAATGTGATGCCTGTGTAGATATTTGCCCAACCACCTGTATTACCTTCACCAAAAACGGAGACGAGGATGACCTGCGAGCCAGGCTGAATGCCCCGGCTGAAAACACAGAGCAGGACCTCTACGTTTCCGACACCTTACCCACCCAAAGAGTCATGATCAAGGACGAAGATGTATGTCTTCATTGTGGATTGTGTGCAGAAAGATGCCCTACCGCAGCCTGGGACATGCAGAAATACCTTTACAACGTTACAAAAGCGGGACAATTATGCACCAAGTAAGTACAGTAAATGACATGGTTATTCGCTTTGCCAATGTCAACGGCACTGGTTCCGCCAGTGCCAATAATATGTTTTCCAAAGCTATCTTTCGGATGGGTATACCGGTTTCTCCCAAGAACATTTTCCCTTCCAACATTCAAGGGCTCCCTACCTGGTATGAAGTACGCATTAACGAAAATGGTTACCTGGGTAGAAGAGATGGTATCGACCTATTGGTCGGTGTCAACGCACAAACGCTGGCCAAGGATATACAATCGGTAAAACCTGGTGGCCATTTTGTATATGACAGCACCAAGAAACTTCACGCAGAGTTTATTCGTACCGATATCAACTACATCGGCATCCCGATGATGCAGATCAGCATGGATCATTTCCAAGTGCCCCGGCAACAGCAATTGTTTAAGAATGTGATCTATGTAGGTGCCTTGGCCGCATTGCTGAATATCGAGCTGGATGTCATCAAGCAGATTATTCAGGAGCAATTTTCCCGTAAGGAAAAATTGATTCCACCCAACTTTAAGGCCCTGGACCTCGGGTATCAATACATTCTGGACCATCATCAGTATCCCCTCGACATCCGGGTAGAACGTCGAGACCTGGTGGGTGACCATATCATGATTGAAGGCAACGCGGCAACTGCTCTGGGCGCCCTTTACGGAGGGGCAACTGTGGCTGCGTGGTACCCGATTACCCCTTCCACTTCCGTGGTGAAGGCCTTCGAAAGTTATGCCAAAAAACTGCGGGTGGACCCCGAAACCGGCAAGAAAAAATACGCCATTATCCAGGCAGAAGATGAACTGGCTGCCATGGGTATGGTCATCGGTGCTACCTGGAATGGTGCCCGGGCCTTCACGGCAACCAGTGGTCCCGGAGTATCACTGATGAGTGAGTTTATTGGCCTGGCTTATTTTGCAGAAATTCCCGTGACGTTAATCAATGTACAACGAGGTGGTCCTTCTACTGGAATGCCCACCCGTACTCAGCAGCCGGATATTCTGACCTCGGCCTACGCTTCTCACGGGGATACCAAGCACGTTTTGCTTTTTCCAAGTACGCCAACGGAATGTTTTGAATTGACCGCTACGGCATTAGACCTTGCCGATCGGTTGCAAACGCCGATCATCGTTATGTCAGACCTCGATCTGGGCATGAACAGCCACATGTCTCCACCTCTAAAGTGGGACGACCGTCGAAAATACGACCGTGGCAAGGTCCTCAATGCCGAGCAATTGGAAGCGCTTCAGAAGTACGGTCGGTATCTGGATGTAGATAATGACGGCATTTGTTACCGGACCGTTCCTGGAACTCACCCCACCAAAGGCTCCTTCTTCACCAGGGGGACCTCACGCGATGAATATGCCAAATACACTGAAGATGGCGACGTATATGTACGCATAGTGGACCGTATTTTGAAGAAATGGGAGACGGCAAAGGACCTGGTTCCCGCACCAGAATTTTTCCAGGAAAACAACCGCAATAGCAAAGGTGTCCTTTTCTTTGGAACAACCACCTATGCCGCCCTGGAAGCCATAGACTTAATGAAAAAAGAAGGTATCCTGCTGGATGCCATGCGAATCAAGGCACTGCCCTTCAATCAAAGTGTAGCGGATTTTATAGCTGCCCACGATGAAGTGTTTGTCATCGAGCAAAATCGGGACGCACAGTTCAGATCCCTGCTGATCAATGAATTGGAAATCAATCCAAAGCAACTCACGCCCATTCTGAATTACGATGGCATGCCCATTACCGCTGATATGATCATGCAGCACATTAAGAAATCGCTGGCCGTTTCCACCAACCACAAAAGCAAGGTATTATGACTTATATAAAGCCCAAATTCAGACATCCAGGTTTGCCGAAAAACAAGATTGGCTATACCAAACCAGACTATGAAGGTGCCATTTCCACCCTTTGTGCCGGTTGTGGGCACGACTCTATTAGTGGTGCCATCGTGCAGGCATGTTATGAAATGTCGATAGAGCCACACAAAATTGCCAAAGTTTCCGGAATTGGTTGTTCCTCTAAAACACCGACCTACTTTTTGGGTAATTCTCATGGATTTAACTCCGTGCACGGCAGGATGCCATCGATCACGGCCGGGGCCAATATGTCGAATAAGGATTTGATTTATCTCGGTGTTTCCGGCGACGGTGATACGGCCTCCATTGGTATGGGGCAGTTTGTACATGTCATTCGTCGCAACCTGAATATGGTGTATATCGTCATGAATAATGGTTGCTATGGCTTGACCAAAGGTCAGGATTCAGCCACCGCCGATATAGGATCCATTAGTAAGGCAGGTTCTACCAATCCCTTTGAGGCCATCGACCTTGTTGGCCTCTCTCTGGAGTTGGGTGCTTCATTCGTTGCCCGCAGTTTTTCCGGTGACAAAACCCAACTGGTTCCTCTGATCAAAGCTGCCATATCACACCCCGGTTTTGCCTTTTTGGATGTCCTCTCGCCTTGTGTCACCTTCAACAACAATAAAGGATCAACCAAGTCATACGATTTTGTCAGAGACCACATGGAAGCGACCGCCACCATCGACCTCGTTCCCGAGGAAGAGGAAATCACAGTATCCTATCCAGAAGGTACCGGTACCAATGTAAAGCTACATGATGGCTCTTATCTACAGTTGCAAAAGCTGGCACCCAACTGGGATCCTACCAACCGGCAAAGTGCGTTCAATCAATTACAGGCCGCCAAAGCTAAGGGAGAAATCCTCACTGGATTGTTGTACATCGATCCGGAGACAAAGGATTTGCACTCGATGCTCAATACCGTTGACACGCCACTAAATCGACTGGAGGAAGCTGATCTTTGTCCGGGTCAGGACGCCCTGGAGAAAATTAATGCCGCGCTCCGGTAAGTTTAAAACCAATAGCCCAGGTTGACCCAAAGCGTACTTTCTTCATTGGAAACCCCGTAGGTGACCTCTACCGGGCCTAGTGGTGTTTTCAGGCCGTAGCTCAAGCCAACTCCAACAAAGTTTCGCTCCCGATATTTCATGGGATTTACCAAGGTATTGAGGTACGCAAATTGAGTCTCCAGTGTAAGGTATTGATTTTTAAATAGCCGCAATTGACCATACAGCTTGCCACCGAGCAAATCCTTGCCGATTACCCTGGCAAAGGGTAACCCGATGAACGGTTTGAAGTTATTGACCAGATTTCTGTTGTTACTTCCCAAGGCGTAATAAAACGGTTGGGAAGGATCGCCAAAGGTTAGTCCTACATTTAGATTCAGGCCGATGCTGAATGCGGAATTCAGGTAAAAAAGCTTTTGATAGTCCAAATCAAAGTTAAAGCTCCAGGCCTCATCGCGATCTTCATTATTGCCCTGCAGTGGTGTGATGGTCCGGGCCTTGATAGCAATTTCTGCCCCCCGGGTCGGAAAGGAAATTTGGTTTTTAGAGTCGTACTTAAAAAATGCTGAGCCATTAAAATACAGCCCCCGATTGGTGGCATAAAAGGAAGTCTGTGAAGTGGAAAAAATCTGGTCGTTGGAGGACCTAAAATATTTCAGCTCGGCGGCCAATCCTAAGGCAGTAGAGTTGTTGTTGAACAGACGAACATACCCTTCATTAGAAAAATCCACATAATCGAGTTGTATCTCCTCCAGAGACAGGCTATCATTGATGGGTACCGGTTGGGACAATTCAAAGGGAATATCATTGAAGCGGACATAGGAATTAAAACCAAAATCAGGGCCCCGGGCACTCTTCAGCAAATAGTTGAAATCATAACGAAATTTATCGCCAATAATCAAATCAACGGAACCCACCGTATTTCGTATTCCAAGATTGAGAAAAGTTAAATTGAGCAATAAACTACTTTTAAAGACGGGGTCATAGTGCAGTCCCAACCGAAGCTGCCGGTCGTACCCCGGTTTAATTTCAGGGGATAATCGAAGGGCTTCCCTATCAGTGGGAATACTATCCAGTTGGTAATAAATAAAATTAAAGTATCCCGTACCGTACAGCTGTTTGAGTCCGGTATAAAATTCCTCATCTGATATCTTGCCAGGAAGCTTGACGGGAAAATTGGACATAAGATAGGACTTAGAGAAAACCGGGTTAAAAGCTAGAATCAGAGAGTCAACCGAAAGGGTATCTCTGGCCGGCGGCAAAGGATTCTCTGTGACGGCAGGCAAGGCCTGTTGACGTTTGGCAATAGCCACAAGATCATCAAAAACAGCCCTCGCGGCATTCTCGCCAATATTGATCAAAGAATCTACCGATTCAAAACTGGTCAGACCATAATTTTCAAATTGGGGATGCAAATAGATGTCACAAAATTTGACCTGTTCCTTTGACTTGGCCACCATCTGAAATGAACCAATCTGCACCAGTAGGTTACCAATAGAATTCAATTCATCTTCCTTATAGAGTCCATCTTCTACACTCACTCCAATGATGATATCTACACCACGGCGCTTCATTTCCCGGGCGGGAAAATTATTGACGATCCCGCCGTCACTGATCAGCCTCCCGTTGACCTTTACGGGAGCCAGGAGGCCGGGGAGTGCCCCACTTGCCCGCATAGCTAAAGGCAACAAGCCGGAGTCCATTACGACCTCTTCTCCACTAGCCACATCAGTGCCCGTACAGAAGAAAGGAACCGGCAAACGACTAAAATCACGGATGTGATTGACACGACTCGTCCAGCGACTGAAGAGTTCAAAAACTTTTTGTCCACGGGAGAAAGCCGTGGGAAGATTCACTTTAAAGTCCTGCAAGGAAAGCGAAAGCGCATATTTTTCACCGTATTCTTTTTCAAAAAAAGATTTATCACCCCTGGGTTGAGCTTCCTGAATGGTAGAAACAATATCCGTTTCATGCAGCAAACTGTCCATTTCCTCGGGCGTCCACCCCGCTGCATACACCCCCCCAACAATAGCCCCCATGCTCGCTCCGCCAATGTAATCGACCCGAATACCAGCTTCTTTCAGTACCTTTAATACACCAACGTGTGCATAACCTTTTGCACCACCGCCACTGAGTACCACCCCTACTTTGAGTGGCTCTTGGGCAGACAAAAGACTTATCGGAAAAAGAAATAACAGTAGAATTCTCTTGGCGATCATAGGGCAACTTATTTAGATGGAACTTCTTAAAAACCAGCGTGCATCATGATTGCACCTATCAGGAAAAAATTCGGTCGAAAAAATGATAAAAAAAACACTATAAATTAGTGACTTTCAGTTAGAATGCGGTCTGTATTTAGTTTCGTCCCATTTCATTAAAACATTTTATATGGTAAAAAAGCTTTTCATGATTAGTTTGCTCTTTTGGGGTCTGGGCCAATCTCCCCTCATTGGTCAATTTGTCCTGGAACCCGACATTCCCCTCCACTATTCTGGTAATGTCCCTCCACTTAGGGAATGCGTCGACAAAGCACTGCAAAATAAGTTGATCCAGGAATTAAATGCCAACCCTAAATGGAAAAAACTGGTGGCAGAAAAGAAAATGGCTGTGGGGCTCGTGGATCTTCGCAATCCCACTGTCACCAAATTTGCCAGAGTCAATGGCAATGAAATGATGTACGCCGCCAGCCTGCCCAAGATCGCAATTCTCCTGGCGGCCACCGATGCCCTGGAAAGGAAGGAATTGCCGGAGAACAAGGAAATTTTGACCGACCTCAGGTTGATGATCAGCAAATCGGACAACCATGCTTCCACCCGGATGATCGACCGCTTGGGATATGAAAAAATTGAGGCGGTGTTGACGGATCCACGCTATGAATTGTACGACGAAGATTTTGGTGGTGGACTTTGGGTAGGCAAACGATACGCCAGTGCCGGAGCGCGATATCCTGACCCGATCAAGGGATTGAGCCATGCGGCAACGGTGTCTCAGGTATGTCGCTTTTACTACCTGCTGGTCAACGGTAAATTGATCAACTACAAGCGTTCTAAACAAATGCTCGATGTTATGGCCGACCCTGCCTTACACCATAAATTTGTGAATACACTCGACAAAATTGCCCCGGATGCGGAACTTTACAGAAAGTCAGGATCCTGGAAGAATTTTCATTCAGATTCAATTTTAGTTTGGGGACACGACTGGAGAAGATACATTTTAGTAGCTTTGGTGGAAGATCCGGAAGGGGAAAGCATTATCCGCCAATTGGTGCTTACCGCCGAGGCTGTACTTAAAGATGTAAAATAGATTGTTTTGAATCGGTCTTTCATTGAGGCTCTTAAAGACTTCGTGCAAAATACCTTTGGCTTGCGTGAGGGAGAAACGCTGCGTGCACTTCTCATGCAAGCCAACATCTTCTTGTTGATCTCTACCCTTCTGATGGTCAAACCCACGGCCAATGCCCTTTTCCTGGATAAAATTGGCGTAGATGAATTGCCCATTGCCTTTATTCTGGTGGCCATTAGTGCTGCCATTATCTCCACCTTTTATTCCCGAGGGCTCAACAATCGATCTCTTTCCAGCATCATCTACTGGACCTTATATTCTTCCATTTTTGTGCTCATCATATTTGGCCTATTGTTGCGTCTTAATTTTCTGGAAGGTTGGATTTTGTACCTCTTTTACATTTGGGTTTCTCTTTTTGCGGTCCTTTCTGCCTCACAGTTTTGGATCATGGCCAATTTGGTGTTTAATGCACGGGAGGCCAAACGGTTATTTGGCTTTATCGGGGCAGGAGCAATTGCCGGAGGCATCTTTGGGGGTTACCTTACCACACTACTCGCGCCAATGATCGGCAGTGAAAATCTCCTCTTTGTATGTGCCACCTTCCTTGCACTTTGCATTCCCATTGTGCGTAGTATCTGGCGCCGAGGGCAGGTAGCAGAAAGTGCTTATCTCAAGCACGAAAAACGGGTAACCAAACCTTCAAAGCATCCATTTAAACTGATCGTGCAATCAAAGCACCTTAGCTTTCTGGCCAGCATTATCGGGGTAAGCGTCATCGTGGCCAAGCTGGTCGACTATCAGTTTAGCGCTATGGCGGCAGTCGCCATCATCGATCCGGATGAATTGACAGCATTTTTTGGGTTTTGGTTTTCCACCTTTAACCTCGTTTCTCTGCTCATCCAGCTATTTCTCACGGCTCGAATTGTGGGCGTACTGGGCGTAGGCACCTCTTTACTCTTTCTCCCGGGAGGTATTTTGTTTGGTGCCATACTCCTATTCTTTATTCCGGAACTTTGGGCAGCGATTTTCATCAAATTGGCGGATGGAAGTCTCAAACAATCTATTAATAAGGCGGGAATTGAACTCATTGCCTTACCCATTCCATCAATCATCAAAAACCAAACCAAGACTTATATAGACGTCTTCATTGACAGTGTCGCCACCGGGATCAGTGGATTGATCCTGATTTTTGTGATTAGTGCACTAAACTTAAGTACCCTGACGATCAGCGTAATCATTGCTGTACTGGTTTGCATCTGGATCTATTTTGTGATCAAAATCAAGGGTGCGTATCTGGAGTCTTTTCGACAAAAAGTAGATGAGGTAAATGAGCTGCCTTCTGGTAATAAAGTAAAACTCGATAATCAAGCTTCTATTCTGGGAGGCTTATCAAAAGTACTTAAAAAGGGTTCCGAAAAACAAATCATCTTTGCGCTGAAAAAGCTGAAAGAAATCCAGGACGAGCGGCTGTATCAAGCTGCGAAGCAATTGTTAAAGCATCCATCGGCTGATATTAGAGCCCTGGCCTTGCAGACTTTGTATTATTTTAAGAATCAACCACTACTCCAGGAAGCCTATGCACTAACTAACGATCCTACGCAAAAAGTAAAAATCGCCGCGTTTCAGTACCTGATTGAACATCATGAAGAAAACATTTTTGAGCTGGTCGATCGGTTTCTCAATGATCCGGATGAAAAAGTGAGCACTGCCGCACTCATCAGCCTTGCCAAGGAAACACGAGATAACTATGTCTTAAAATCCCGTTTTGGACTTGAAAACCGGATACAAATTGAGATCAAAAAACTCGAAGATTACCCAACGGAAAAACAGCGAAGATTTCATCATATTAGCTTGCTAAAGGCCATCGGATATGCCGATCTCCCCTCTTTTTACCCATTTATCCAATCTGGCTTTAGTCATCCGGGTAGAGATATTGTACTTAATGCCATTCAAGCAGCCGGTTATACCACAAGCAAAGAGATGATCCCATACCTTATGAGTGCCCTGGAGGAAGATCATTTGGCAGCAACGGCCATTGAAGCGCTGGCCCTATACGGTCAGGGCATTATTTCGGTGCTTGACAATATTTCGCAAACCACTCCGCTGAAAACCAAAGCGATCAAGGAGTTTCCCAAAATCCTGGAGCAATTTCCCACTCAAGGTGCTGTCGATGTACTATTTCGATTACTGGATTGGCAGGAAGGAAATGTTCGGCTGGCCGCACTAAGGGCACTCAATAAATTAAAAAAACAATCACCTCATTTAAACTATCACCAAAAGGATATCCTGATACGCATTACCGAGGAGGCCCGAACCTTTAAAGACACCCTCTCTATTCTTTATGTGCAAAACAGCATGGTCGATTCGCTGGAGCGCAATCCGGAACAACAGGCACGACAGCAACTCGTTGCCCTTCTTGAAAAAAGGCTTGATCGACATTTGGAGCGCATCTTTCGCCTGTTGGGATTAAAGTACCCTCCGGATGATGTATTAAATATCTATAATAGTCTGCACAGCCAGGAAAATGACCATCGGGTAACCGCACTGGAATTTTTGGATAATCTATTGGAAAACAACCTGAAAAAAGTCCTTATTCCCATTATTGAAACGGCACTTTTGGATGCTATTTCAGCAGAAGCCATCCGGGAATTAAAGGTGAAAATACCCAACGAAGAGGAATGTTTTGGTCTGCTGCTTAACGAAGCTGATCTAAAAGTGAAACTTGCCGTACTGGCACTGCTGGCCACCATACCCAAGGCAACCTATCGCAAATTGATTGAATCCAGTACCAACAACCCACATGAAAAGGTCCGGCAAACGGCCAGAAAAATCCTGCAAAACCTAGATGAAAAAGCTTAATTCCCAGTCCTTGTTCTCACCAATTTATCAATTTGACCAGCCAGTGCGTTGTGATCAATGTTTGAGTTCTTTTTTAATACATTCGACATCAAAGCGACCAAATAGGTGGTACTGTCGGGGTGTTCGATGATGGCCACCGAGTTCATAAAATTGTCCACATTACCTTTGTATTTTGCGCATTCATATCCGGGCTCGGGTTTGCATTTATACAAGCTACCCGACTTAAAGTATACAGCTGCATCATTTAGCACCGCCGAAGCAGCATACCGAATACGTCGATCGGTCATGTACATCAACCGCTTGATTTCCAGGCTGCTGGCAGGATCGATCACTTTTCCACTTTCCAGTGCTACTAAAAACTTCATCAGGCCATACGGTGTACCAATACTTCCTCCTTCGCCGGGAATCATCGTTTTACCGCCTCTGGTAAACAAACTTCCCAATCGCCATTCGTCCTTACTGATACCCAGAGCTCGCAATGGCTCGTTGACTACCTCAATAGCCATTTCGCTCAACTTGGATTTGGGAGTATTTTTAAAAAAAGTATTGGCCTCTTCTTCGCTTAGGTTGAGATAGTCCTGACCAAAATGGTACATCAAAATGGCTTCGCGCCAAACCACACTGGCCGCACCGTTGGAACTAACCGATAGCATATGGTCTGCCCATTCGTAGAGAGAAAACACATCGGAAGCAATTAGCGTACGTTTGTTAAATGCTTTGGTTTCCGGGTTGAAAAAGGGAACCGTATGTTCATTGGGTAAGGCCCACTGCCCTGCCTTAACCATCCTTTCTTTTAATAGCTGTTGGCGATGCGAAAAGGAATCTGGGAAAATACTTTCCAACTGGCAAAATAACCCGGTCGCAACCGCCAGTTTACCAACGCTACCTGGTTGGAAGCCACGGTCTTCCTGTCGCTCGGCATAGCGCACCGGTCTTCCCGGAGTGATATCTAGCAAGGTGAGCGAATAACTCGATGACAAGCCTCCAAACAGGGCGTTCAATTGCTTTTGCAAAGCCGGATCAATCAGCAAAGTGTCTATATTTTGCTCCAGCAAATTGAGTTCAATTTCCTCAAGGGTCTTCAATGCTCCCTTCAATAGCTTTTTCTCCTTGATTTCATCATTCTCAATCATTTGTAGCCGAAGCAGCCGGCGGATACCCGTAGAGGGATATCCATCGATTGGGTAAGAAGGAAGTTGTACCGGAAGAGCAAAGATGATGGCCATTACGGCCATAAATATCCTTTTTTTCATCACCAATTAGTTTTTAAGGGATTGATCACTGTCTATTTCTTTTTGAAGGGGCAAGGGCGGACTGATCGCGTCCAAATAAGCTGAAGAACTGGCATTTTTGTTTTCCACAAAAGGCCGCACCTGGAACAACCATAGTTCATTATCCTTAAAGCCCAATTCAATGTCAAAAGGACCTTTGGTTTCTATTCCGGGTGTGTTTGGCAATGTTTCATTGACCTGTTCAGCCAGCTTGCGAATGTCCAGAATATTTTCAGCGTTTAGTAAAGGCTTTTCCAGCGTTGTGAAACTGGTTTTAGTCCCACCACTCTCGGGCAGGCTCTTATAAGTCATTTCCCGCGCAGGTGACAACAAATGTACTCCTCCATAGCCCAGAAGCAGGTATGATTCAGCAGCCTGGCCATCCACAGCACCACCGGCACCACGGCTGAACGCAATGGTCAGATCGTCAGGGTTTCCGGAAGTGACGCCTGTGGTGATTAATACTCCGGAATAATCAACGTCCACACTCGGAATCACCAAAATAGACGGAAAGACGTTTTCCGGATTTAACAAATATCGTTGCCGCCATTTAAAACTTCGTTCAGTATAGGGAGAAGCCCACACGTCCTTGATACCCTGCAAAATCTTTTGCTCATCCACCACATTAAACAGGGTCAAATTCAAACCCGCACCGGTAAACTCCTTCAGGTCTTCCATATTGGTATCACTCCGCAGAAAGACCGGAATTTTACCAATATCTTTTCCGAAAACATTTTGAAAGCGCTGCTTTAAATCATCGACAAATGAGGGCAGCAGCTTAATATCCCTGATAGCCAACCGCAATATATCGAGTTGTTCCAATAGGTATCTCTCCACCTCCGACTCACTACTCCCGTCTCCTTCCATCTTTTTAGCTACCGCAAATGCATCACTCAGGTATTGCCAATAACTGACCGACTGTCCAGGCATGTCCTGATCAAGATGCTGTCGAAAAATACCGAATGGGATCACCAGTCCCTCCACCACCTGTTCGGGGAAAAGTGCCTTTAGCTGACCAAGATTGGCCGCTTTAGGACCGCATATGACGCCCGAAGCCGTAGCATCTACTTCCCTCATATTCAACACCCTGGTAACATCCAATTGGATTCGGTCGGCAGGTACAGTTACTTTATTTTCGTTTCTCGTTTTGGTAGCAAATAACGCTTTCTCTTCCGGTGTCATTACGCTGGCCGCCTTCATCACCACGGTACCCCGTTTTGATACTGCATAGAAGACTTCCTGTCCGGCGTAAGCCTGAATAGACTCCAGGTTTTGACTGGAAATCACGGCATTGGGTATACCCAGGTTGCGCGCCAGCAATTGCACATGTGAAACCAGATTGCCTTCACTAACGGTAGCGATTCCTCCTACAGGTTTTAGATCAGAGGGAGGACGATTGAAAACATAAATCTTGCTTTTATCTACTTCAATATCTTCACCAGAACCGGTAATAACGACCAGCTCTCCTTTGGCATATCCAGGATTTAATCCACGGGCATGACTCTGATTAGGAATATCAAATATTTTATTAGCCAAATTGGATTCTTCTGAGATAAAATCGCCCAACTGACCAACGCTCATGCCGAGCGACAAAAGGACGGAGGATCGAATGCGATCATCAAAAAAACCGTAGGCCTTTGGCTCAAAAACTCCGTAAAGGTTGACCACATCCTGCCAGGTGGCTTTGGTCATGGCGGTCCCCCACTCCACCACGCTTCTTCCCGCTGCCAGCCGGTGATTCAGTTCACCAATGGTAAACTTCTCCCGTTGGGCAAGTGCAAGATTATTTTTAAGGGCATTCCATTCCCATTCTTCCAGAAAACCACTTCCCGCAGCGGTCATGCTTTCGTAACAAATCTTGTCCAGCAGGTCCTGAACCGTTGTTGGCTCCCAGTAGGTCACCTCCCTGAAAAACATTTCCTCCAACGTGTTGGACACATCCAACAGGGTCAAACGACCGGAGGCCTTGGGAATACTTAGCAGCCCTTCACGAATTGCCCAAATGGTTTCAGCCGTAGCCATCAACTTGGCCGGGCCAGAAGGTTCATCTGCAAAATTTTGAATGTACTCGTTAAGGGTTACCGTGATTGAAGCATCTTGCGGAAGCTTATTCAATCTTTTCTTCAGGTCATTCAAATTTAAAGGCTGATAGGCCAACTCCATATCCGCGATCAACTCATTAAATTTTGCGCTAAGCGAAGCATTCAGTTTTCCTTCATTGGCCTGTCGAAAATCCTTTACACGCTGAATATCGGCGTACTCCGGTTGTCCGTGGATTTTCACCCTCAAGTCAAAGAAGGACGCATACAATTCGGATATTTCTTTGGAAACAGCCCGTACTTTCTGAGTGGTGGCATTATCTCCTTGATGGGGAATATCCTTTACGGCCTGTCGGATGAGGAAAAATTGCTTTTTAATGAGTTCATCTTTGGCCAGCAGCCAGGTGAGGAAATCAATGTCCCAGGCTTCCTCATCTTCTACCTGGAATGCCCCCCGATAGTATTGAGCCTTGCGGAGCACCCAACCATCATCGACATTGCGCAGGTATTTCTCCAATTGATACTGCTTGAGTCGGGAGTAATTTTGATTGGCATCCAAAAAATCTTCCTTGGAGGTAGTAGACAAAATTTGCCCAAGATAGATGTGGTTACTCTTCCCCAGGGCCACCACCTCATCCCTGTATCGGGCTCGTTGGACACCTCCGGGTTCAGGACATTTTTCCTTTGGCGGAATAATGCTTCCATCTTTGCAAAACCAGCGAATGTCCTTGTAGGGACCACGTTGGTCAGTCATGTATTTCTGAATTAACGCCTCAATTTCCACATTGCTCTTTTGGGCCATTAGCCCTATTGAAACAAGCAGAAGAAGCAGAATGGTCAAAGCGTACTTTTTCATTTTCCGGATTTAATGCTATGGAGACTTATAAAAATAAAAAAGTCACAGCTTAAATCACAGCATTGGGTCTTGAAATGTCGCATAATAGGCAGCACCCAATAGTGCAGTTTTAGAGTTGAGAATGACCCTGACAGGAATAGCCCTCAACAAAGGGCTCAATCGCCCCCCGCGGAAGAAATGAGTCAGAAAATGCTCATGGTTCAAAAATTCCATATTCTTTGGGGCAATTCCCCCTCCGATCAACAGCCCACCTACAGCCTTGAGTTTGAGCGAGACATTGGCGGCCTCCTGTGCCAGGTATCGTACAAATAAATGCATGGTCTCCTCACAGATGGCGACCCCTTTTTTAGCGTGCTTGCTGACTACGGCAGCTAAATCGCCAGATGAAATCTCCTCTGCCAACCAGGAGGGTTCTTCTCTCTTTTTTACATCCCGGAGAAATGGATAGATATTCTCAATGCCCTGACCTGAAGCGACACGCTCCCAGCTAACGTGGCCAAATTGTGCACGTAAGTACTTGAAAAGCTCGATATCAATATCTTCTCGTACGCCAAAATCAGAATGTCCCCCTTCATTGGCAAAAGGACAGTAGCGTTGTCCATCCCAGTAAAGACCGGCTTCGCCAAGTCCGGTCCCGGGAGCAATCATGGCTGCATTACCCAGCACATCTTCTTCTCCCGGGTGTAGAGTGATCATATCTTCGTCCTTCAGCGCTCCCAGGCCATACGCATTAGCCTCCAGATCATTGAGTATGGCCACGGAGGAAATCTGTAGATGACTCTTCAGCTCGTCCGCGTCAACTACCCAGTCCAGATTGGTGGCACTGGCTCGGCCACGGATGACCGGCCCGGCAACGCCCACACAAATCCGATCGGGGGCGGAATGTCCCTGCAAAAATTTTTCCAGAATAGCAATCAATGAGGGATATTGCTCCGATACAAAAGTTTGTTCATGTGTCATCGAAATTTCCGAAGCTGTAGTTTCAAATAAAGCCATATTGGTCTTGGTCCCTCCCACATCAGCAGCCAGAAGCGTAATGTTTTCGGCATGGGAAACACTGGGATAGCCAATGGGATAGAGGCAAGGTGCATTGAGTTGATTTTTCCAAAGGGGAGTCGTTTTTTCCATGAGCATTACCAGTTTGATATTTCCCTCAATATTAAAAAAAGGATCGTGAAATAAGGTGATTCGAGTGGAGATTTAAACAATACCTGCTATTTTCGCCATTGATAAAATCGATCAGCATGACCTTAAATGAAATACTCGAATACAACTTTATCAGCATCGGTGAATATCACCTGAATCTGCTCGATTTCATTAAGGCGACCTTAATCATCATCACCGCACGGTTATTGATGTGGTTTATTGCCGGTTTGTTGAAGCGGGTATTTGCTCGGAGAGGTGTTGATGGTGGCCGTCAATACGCCGTCAAGCAGTTTATCAAGTACATCGTGTATACCTTTACCGCACTGCTGGTCATTCAGGCTTTCGGGGTCAACCTTTCGCTGCTCTGGGCCGGTTCGGCCGCCTTACTGGTGGGTATCGGGCTCGGTTTACAGGAAATGTTTACCAATCTGATTTCGGGAATTATTCTCTTGCTGGAAGGTACCGTGGAAGTGGGCGATATTGTCATTGTTGATAATACAGTAGGCAAAGTCAATAAGATTGGCTTCCGCACCTGCGAAATTGAGACCAGGGATGAAATCATGATCATCGTGCCCAATTCAAAAATGGTCACCGATAAGGTGATCAATTGGAGTCATAACAAAACCCCTTCCCGCTTTCAGGTGAGGGCTGGCGTGGCGTATAGTTCTGATATAGAACTGGTTAGCAAATTGATGATTCAGGCTGCAAAAAAACATTCGGCAGTTATGGAAAAACCTGAACCTTGGGTGCAATTTGAAGATTTTGGGGAATCCTCTCTTAATTTTACGCTACACTTTCATGCAACAGAGTTTTGGAGAATTGAGCGCATAAAAAGTGAGATTCGCTATAGCATTACTCAATTGTTTCGGGAAAACAAGGTAGAAATCCCATTCCCACAACGCGATTTGTGGATTCGTGGGGGGCTCAAAGACGAAACCTCCAGCTAAAGCCATTTTTTCTCGCGGAAATACAAGATGAGCATAAAGGCGATAAATGCCATAAGTCCCAATAATGCAAAATAGCCGTATTCCCACTGCAATTCTGGAATATAGACAAAATTCATCCCATACAGGCCCGCCAGAAAAGAAAGGGGTACAAAGATGGTGGTGATAATAGTCAGCACCTGCATCACATTATTCATTTTGAAACTCAATTCGGAAAGGAATAAGTCTTGCAAACCGTTGAGTAGATCGCGGTAAGTCTCTACCATATCCATGATCTGGATGGTATGGTCATACAGGTCCCGGATGAAAATGAGTGTTTCAGGGTCGATGTATTCATTTTCTGATTTGGAAAAGCGCCCAATAGCTTCACGCAGTGGAGCAATTGACTTTCGTACAATGAGCATTTCTTGCTTGAGTCTGTGAATTTTAGACTTCGTTTGATTATCCGGATTTTCCAAAATTTCCAACTCCAGCTCCTCGATCACCGATTCGACCTCATCAAGGGTAGAAAAATAATTATCTACGACATTATCCAGCAAGGCATAAGCCAGATAATCTGCTCCTCTTTTCCGGATTCTGCCACGCCCGGAGCGCAGTCGTTCTCTTACCGACTCAAACAAATCATCCGCTTCTTCCTGGAAAGAAATGACCAAATGGTTGGTAAAGAAAATGGACACCTGTTGGGTTTTGATCCCTTTCCGCTCCGAATCGAACTTTAATTCGCGAAAGAGCAAATAGTTCCCATTAGCGTATTCCTCAAACTTCGGTCGCTCCTGAATATCGACCACATCCTCCAAAATGAGTGGATGTATCCCGTACGCGACACCGATGGTTTCTACCATTTCGGTGTCGTGCAAACCGCGGATATCATACCATTCTACCGAGACACCTGCCACGGGAGGAAACGCAATGGTTTCACGGTTATCCAGCAACTTTTCTTCAAGGGTATCCCCATCATACTTCAGGTGGTGAACATGAATTTGTTCAACCCTACGCTTGCCCGTAAAGATGATCGACCCCGGCGGTAACCCGGCTTTTTTCTTCCGTTTCTTCTTAGCCATACCAGAGATTTATAGCCACATTTATGCGGTAAATTCCTATATGCATATTCCGACATTGTTAAAAGAGCATTGGCAAAATAAAAAATTTTGAGTCTTCCTACAATTCTCCTTTGCAGGCAGCCGAACAAAATTTCAGCCACCCTAGTTAGAACTTGTATAACAAACCACTAACTATATGGCCATACTTGGCAAGGTGATCAAAACCGCCATTGAAATCAAGCAAACCCTCACTCCAGAGATGAAGGATGCTCAGGAGGCTCAAGAATCGCAGCTTCGCAACCTGCTGGATAAAGCAAAAGATACTGCTTTCGGCAAATTCTACGGCTTTTCCTCCATCCTGGATGCAGAAGATTTAATCTCCACTTTTCAGAGCAAAATCCCCATACACAATTATGACCAGATGAATGAGCGCTGGTGGCACCAGCAGCAAGAAGAGCCCGATATTACCTGGCCAGGTAAGCCCGACTTTTTTGCCCTCAGTAGTGGTACCACGGGCAAAACCAGCAAGAGAATCCCAGTTACTCAAGAAATGTTGTCCTCCTTTCGATCGGTAGGTATTTCCCAGGCTGAATGTCTGGCCAATTACGACCTACCCGCTGATTTTTTTGAAAAAGATATCCTGATGTTGAGTAGCTCGGCTGACTTGGCCCGCAGAAAAGGCCATTTGGAGGGAGAAATCAGCGGTATCAATACCAGCAATTTACCAGCCTGGTTTAACGGTTTTTATAAACCAGGTCTGGAAATTGCTCAAATAGCAGATTGGGATGAACGCGTAACCGCCATTGCTGAAGCAGCCCCGGAATGGGATATAGTGGCTATTGCCGGTATTCCTTCCTGGGTGAAGATGATGCTCGAAACCATCATCAAGCGCCATGACCTGAAAAATATTCATGAGCTTTGGCCCAACCTCAGCATTTATGCCTCTGGCGGAGTGGCTTTTGAACCTTATCGGAAAAGTCTGGAGAAATTGATGGGGCATCCACTCATCTATATGGATACTTACCTGGCCTCGGAGGGATTTTTTGCCTTTACGGCAAGACCCGACACCCTGAATATGAGACTGGCCTTGGAGCACGGCATCTTTTATGAGTTCATTCCCTTCGATGAAACCGGTTTTGACGAAACGGGAGAACTGCTGGAAAACCCGAAAGTATATACGATTAGTGAGGTTGAGATTGGGAAGGACTATGCCTTGTTGGCCTCAACGCCCGCTGGCGCCTGGAGATACATGATCGGCGATACGGTGAAGTTTAAAGACCTGGAAACTTTTGAAATGGTGATCAGCGGACGCACGAAATACTTTCTGAATGTAGTAGGTTCCCAACTGTCAGAGGAAAAAATCAACCAGGCCATGCATACCTTGGCCGAATACCTTGATCTCGACGTTAATGAATTTGCGGTAGCGGCTATACAGGATGAAGATGGAGAATACATTCACCAATGGGTCATCGGTGCGGAAGGTCACGCTGATAAGGAAAAGTTGAGAAACAAGCTTGATGAAATCCTGCAGGAGTTGAACAAAAACTACGCAGTAGCCCGAAAAAAGGCGCTTAAAGACATCAGGGTGAAGGTGGTTTCACCCCAAAAGGTATACGGATGGCTTGAAAACCGCAAAAAGAAAGGTGGTCAGATCAAAATGCCTAAGGTGATGAAGGAGGAAATGATGAAAGACTTAATGGCCTTTCTCGATTAGTTCAGCAGTCATTGCATTGGCTACTTTTTCATCCATAAGCAACTGCACTTCTTTAGCCGACATATAAAAACGTTCGATGCGGTCTTTGTAGGCGTCGGGCAGGTTGGAGTGTTCAAGTATATATTTCTTGGTTTCCAATAATTGGGAGGCAAAGCCATGCTCAATAGCATAGACATCGGCCTTACGTTCTGCACCTATTTTGAAGGTATGGAAATACTGATAACCAATGCCAAATTTGATCATACCCCACACCCCCCGATCCAGATAATCCATGATATGCCCCAATTCGTGGGCAAACCAACCCACCAGTACATCCTCCGGTAAAGTATCAATACGGATGTATTCCTTAAGCTTTGCATGATTGCTAATCTCTACCTTATACCTCCGACTTGAGGTATTCCAGAACTGACGATCAATAATCGGCTGTGCGCGCATCGTCGTTTGCGGTATGGAACGCCTTTGTACCAGTATTTCATGTTGATGCAATGCTTTAAATGGCTTAAAAGCATGCATAAAACAATCACGGACAAAGTTGGAGGGGATATTTTTAAACTGAAGCTTGTATTTTCTGTCATTTTGCATCACCCTTAAAACAGCATACAGCCGAAGATGTTTGATCTAGAATAGGCTTAACTGCGGATTCTTCATTTGCTGATGCAGGGTCAAATCATACTCTGGCATCGTTTTGTCCGCAAAGTATCGCTTCTTTGCCAGTGCCACCTGTTGGGCTACCATTTCAGCAATGGGTCCCTCCCCTCTCATCCGGGTTCCAAAGCGGCTATCATTTAATTTGCCGCTATGACAATCACGGATTCGATTGAGCACCCTCTCCGCCCGGTCGGGCATTGTTTTGTGAATCCAGTCTTCAAAGATTTCTGCCACATCACCATTCAGGCGTACCATAGTATAGGCAATTTTTCGAGCCCCACAATTGGCAACAGCCTTGGCCATTTCCAGTATCTCGTGATCGTTGAGTCCGGGAATGATTGGTGCCAGCATCACATTGACGGGAATCCCCTTTTTGGAGAGCGTTTCAATGGTTTGCAAGCGGCTTTTGACGGAGGCCGTGCGTGGTTCCAGAAAACGCCTCAGGTTTTCATCGAGTGTGGTTACGGAAATGGACACCTTGGCCAGTCGCAATTCACTCATGGGCTCAAGTAAATCAAGGTCACGCAGCACCATGTTGTTTTTGGTAATGATGCCAACCGGATGACGGTATTGCCACAACACTTTTAAGATTTGTCGGGTGATTTCAAACTTCCTTTCCGCGGGCTGATAACAATCCGTATTTCCGGCCAGCATGATGGGCAATGGTTGCCAGTTTTTATGTTTGATCTTTGCCTCCAACAACTGTGGTGCATTCTTTTTTACCAGAATTTTTTGCTCAAATTCCAGGCCGGCACTATACCCCCAGTAGGTATGTGTATTGCGGGCGTAGCAGTAAATGCAACCATGCTCACAACCCTGGTAAGGGTTCATCGACCAGGCCATACCAATATCAGGACTATCCACTTTGTTGAGAATCGTTCGTGGGTGCACTTCGGTGTAGGTAGTCATCAGGCCTTTCCCGTCCTCTGCAAGGTCGGGCTGATCATCATACACCAGTTGGTGATAGGGATTGGCGGGATTAATCTGGGCTCCCCTACCCTTGATAAATTGAGCATCATTCATACTTCAAAAGTAACAATTTTATTTAATATAATAAATTATAAAACAAATTATTTTACTAAATATTTCATTAATTTGGTGAGCAAAAAAAGTATGCCCGTTTCCCGCAAATCATTCTTCAAAGGTCTTGCCGTCGGCACGCTTTCCCTGCCGTTTATTTTAAAAACCTTACAAAACGGTAATGCCCAACAGGACAACGATCCGCTGCTCAAATCCAGCAAGCGTTATAAGTGGAAAATGGTCACCACCTGGCCGCCCAATTTTCCTATCCTTGGCGAGGCCTGTCAGGCCTTTGCCGATATGGTCAACCGCATGTCGGGTGGCAGAATGGAGATTCGGGTGTATGGTGGCGGTGAGTTGGTACCGGCCTTAGAAACCTTTGATACGGTGCGCAATGGTGGGGCTGAACTCGGCAATGGAGCGGCCTATTACTGGGCTGGAAAAATTCCTGCTGCCCAGTTTTTTGCTACCGTTCCTTTTGGTATGAACGCCCAGCAGGTCAATACCTGGATCACGAGTGGTGGTGGACAGGAATTGTGGGAAACCTGCTACCGCGACTTCAACCTGGTGCCGATGATGGCGGGCAATACCGGCGTACAGATGGGCGGCTGGTTTAATCGCGAAATCAACACCATTGCGGACTTTCAGGGACTGAAAATGAGGATTCCCGGACTAGCAGGAAAGGTACTTGAGAAAGCAGGTGGTGCACCAGTCTTACTCGCCGGGGGCGAAATTTATACCGGCCTGGAGAGAGGAGTCCTCGACGCCACCGAATGGCTGGGACCTTTCCACGACTTCACGATGGGTTTTCATGAGATTGCCAAATATTATTACTCTCCAGGTTGGCATGAGCCGGGCACCGTTCTAGAACTCATTGCCAATAAGGAAAAGTTTGACAACCTTCCCGAAGACTTACAAGCCATTATCCGGGCGGCAGCAGCTTATTTTAACGCCTGGGTTTTCAATCGAATGGAAGCTGCCAATGCCGAGTATTTGCAAATTATGATCGAAAAGGGAATTGACATTCGCAAGTTTCCGGTGGAGGTATTGGATACGCTGCGGGCCTATACTCAGGAAGTCATTGAAGAAATGACGGAAACCGATGCCTTTACCCGGAAGGTATACGAATCGTACAGTTCTTTCCGCAAGAAAGCGGTGGATTGGGCGGAATACTCGGAGAAGGTCTTTTATGATAATTTGCAGGTGTCATAGTGGATTGCTGTGAAATGGGTGAATAGTGAAAGTTTCGCAAATCAACGCTTTCCGCTTGAAAAAAAGGTACAGGATTTCGGGGTAGTCGCACAAGGTTATTTCCAGAAAAAGAGGATTTCCGGAAACAAGATCACCACTGCCAGAAAGACCAACTGGATTGCCACGAAGGGCACAATACCACGGTACAGGTGGCCGGTGGTCACGGAAGGCGGAGCTACCCCCTTGAGGTAAAATAGTGAAAACCCAAAGGGCGGCGAAAGGAAGGAGGTTTGCAAATTCATGGCCAATAAGATGCCAATCCAGACGAGATCAACTCCGTAGGACTGAAAAATGGGTGCTACTACCGGAACAATAATGAAAATGATCTCAATAAAATCAATGAAAAAGCCGGCGATAAAGACCACAATCATTACCAGGATTAAAAAGATCATCGGGCTAAGGTTGGATGCCTCTATCAGTTCTACCAAATAGGTATCTCCTTCCATTTCACGGAAAACAAAGGAAAAGGTGGTGGCTCCGAGCAAGATAACAAAAACCATGCTGGTCAAGTGCGTGGTTTCCCGCATCACCGATTGCAGCACTGGCAAATTAAATTTTCCCTGGAAAATAGTCAGCAGGGTGGCGCCCATCGCCCCTACCGCCGCCGCCTCGGTCGGGGAAGCAATGCCCAGGAAAATGGAGCCAAGAACCGCCAGTATCAGCAACATTGGTAAAACAAAAGCCATCGTCACTTTTTTAGCAAAGTCTTCCGCCTTGAATGCCGCAATTTCCTCTGCTGGAATGGTGGGAGCCTGCTGTGGATAGAGATAGGCAATAACTAAAATGTACAGGATATAAACGGCCACCAAAAGCACTCCCGGCAAAACCGCCGCCGCAAAGAGGTCTCCAACTGAAACGTTGAGCACGCTTCCCAGGAGGACAAGCACAACCGAAGGTGGTATAATCTGTCCAAGGGTTCCGGAAGCAGCGATGGTTCCAGTAGCCAGTTCAGCCCGATAGCCGCGCTTTAGCATGGTAGGTAAGCTAATCAAGCCCATGGTAATGACCGTGGCCCCGACAATACCAGTTGAAGCGGCAAGCAGCGCACCTACAATGACCACCGAAATGGCTAGTCCGCCCCTGACCTTCCCAAAGAGTATGGCCATTGTTTCCAACAGCCTTTCGGCCAGGCCAGATTTCTCGAGCATGATGCCCATGTAGATAAACAGCGGTACCGCCAAAAGCACATAATTGTTCATTACACCCAGAATTCGTGGTGGCAAGGCCACAAAATTGGCGGGATCCAGAAAACAAAGGGCATACAATAGAGAAATACCACCAAGGGTAAAAGCTACCGGATAGCCATATAGGATGAGGATAAAAATACTGGCAAATAATAACAGGGCTAGTAGTTCCATGGGCTGGGCTTTGGCTATTTGGTGATTTCTTCTTCGTGATGATCAGCTTGCAGGATCTCTACTGATTCAATGATGTTGGAGACGCCCTGTAAAAACAGAAGGAAAATGCCAATACAGACACTGAATTTAATGAGATACAGGGCAGGTAATCCACCGGGATCAGGGGAGGTTTCTCCAATTTTGTAGGAAAGTAATGCAAAATCAAACGCGTAATAAATGACCAATAAGCACCAGGGCAACAAAAGTACCAGTCCACCCACCAGGTTTACTAATGCTTTTTCCCTATTGGAAAACTTGCTGTAAAAGACATCGACCCGTACATGTCGATCATGCTTGAACGCATAACCTGCCCCGAGGAGAAAAACCAGCGCAAATAAGTGCCACTCCAATTCTCTGATCCAGGCTTGGGTGTCATTAAAGATGTATCGGATAACCACATCAAAGCAGACCAGTATCACCAGAATCGTAGTCAGCCAGGAAACCGCTTTGCCAACCGTCTCATTTAGGTGATCAATGCCATTTTTCAATTTGCTCCACATAGGATAGGTGTCATTTTGCCTGGAAATTTACAAACACTCTACCTATTTACGAATTATTTCTGCGTCAAACCGCTAACGATCAAACCGATCAAGGTTGAGTACTTCGATGATCTGAATCAATTTTTCGGCATAGTGGCGATCCGTGGCATACCCCGCTTTTTTCAACCCTCTGGCCCAGCCTTTATAATCGCTCTTACGCAACTTCAACAAATGCTGATACCGCTTGCTGTTGAGTAGGATGGAGTGTTCCCGATAGCTTTCTCCGGGAGACTCAAAAACACGAAACATATCGTAGATGTCATCGTCGGTATAATTACGACAGGTGCACGAGCGGCACTTGGTTCGACATTTAATGCCAAAGTGATTATTGGATTCACGAGCCAATCGGCTATCCCCGGCATCTGATTCGAGCAAGCCCTGAGCAAGCGTAATGCTGGCCGGAACGCCATATTCCTTCATCTCCTTACGAGCCAAATCAGCAAATTGATCAACATAGCCCAGGCAATAGGCGATTTTTTCCTTGACAATGGAATGCGGCACCTTCTTTCTTTTGGCATAATCAGGGCTAAGCACAAAAGTTAAATTTCTGAACTTTTTGCTCTCTGCCGACTGTGTTCTTCGCGGCTTTACTTCCAGCTTTTTACCTTCAGGCTGATAAGCGGAGGGCAACACCTGAGCTTGTGGAACCACCATTGCGGTTTGTGCACCTCTGGTGTTGAGGTTAAATTGAATGGTAATGTTTTTATTAAACACCACATAGAGCAGGATGCTCACTAAGAAAAGATCAAGCCAGTGCCGGGACACCCAGCTTTCGGGAGCACGATAAGATTGATTGGTAGACATTCCGTAATCCATAATACTAGAATTTTGCTACCTCTGAGCAAACGGGAAAGGTAGTTAAACACAAAATATTTTAAAATCAATTGCAAAATAAACATTTTGTTTCTAAAAGTCAAAATTTAAATATTTGTTTTTCCCATTCCTCCCGTAGGCAGGTAAAACAAAATTTGGAAATAACTTAAAATCAGGGAAAAATGTTTACTTAGTGTAAAAATTACACTACTTTTATCCCGAATAAATTTTCTTCTCTGTGGTGCTTGGTATGATCTAATAATCAAAAATGATAAACTACTGAATATGAGCCCCATTAGCAATAGTTTGATCAACAAGACTAACAACCACAGAGGATCATAAATTTCTGGATATGATAGTAATTGCTGACAGTGGATCCACCAAGGCCGATTGGGTCGTAATGGGAAATGGGGAAATCCGCAACTTGAACACTATGGGGTTTAATCCCGTATTTCACACTTCCGATCTGATCTATTCGGAGTTGGACAAAGTTTTTGATACTTCACAATCCAATGATGAAGCATTAAACGTTTTCTATTACGGATCCGGATGTTGGGATCAAAAACGCAAAGCCGTCATTCATCAGGCCTTAGGCAGGATTTTCAGAAATGCTACCATTGACGTTGAGCACGACCTGCTAGGTGCAGCCCGGGCTACCTGCGGTGATCAACCCGGCATTGCCTGTATTATCGGCACCGGCTCTAACTCTTGTTTATACGATGGTACAGAAGTAATTGACAATGTGACCAACCTTGGTTTTATCCTTGGCGATGAGGGTAGCGGCACCTTTCTGGGCAAGAAATTAATCCAAAGTTATTTCTACCGCGAGATGCCCAAACCATTGGTTTCCAGGTTTGAAGCTTTTGTTGAGGGAGGAAAATCAACAATTCTCGACAAAGTATACGGCAAAGAAACGCCTAATGTTTATCTTGCGTCCCTGACAAAATTTATGGCTGAGACCCGCGAACATCCGTATATCCAGCGATTGTTGTTTGAAGGTTTCGAAACTTTCATCGACCGCCACGTACGGAAATACCGCGGTCATATGGGCCTGCCGGTCCACTTTATCGGGTCCATCGCCTACCACTTCCAGGATGTGCTCAAACTGGTTCTGGAAGAACGTTCGATGGAGGCCGGGCAATTTATCAAACGGCCAATTGACGAATTAGTAAAATACCACTCAACGGTTGCCAACTAAACGATATGACAAAGGATATTAAACGAATTGCGGTATATACTTCGGGTGGAGATGCTCCAGGTATGAACGCCGCACTCAGAGCAGTAGTACGAACCGCATCTTTTAACGATTTGCACGTCTATGGAATCAAGGGAGGGTACGAAGGAATGGTAGATGGCAATCTGGCGCGCCTGGAAGTTCGCGACGTGGGCAACATTATCCACCGTGGAGGAACGATACTAAAGACCGCCAGAAGTGAACGGTTTCGTACCCCGGAAGGGCGAAAATCAGCCTACGAAGCGCTATTGGCTTTTGACATTGACGCCTGTATTGCCATCGGCGGTGACGGTACATTTACCGGTGCCGATATCTTCTCCAAGGAATACGATATGCCGATTATTGGTGTTCCGGGCACCATCGATAATGACCTTTACGGAACGGATTACACCATCGGCTTTGATACGGCCATCAATACCGCCATTGATGCCGCCGATAAAATCCGGGATACGGCCGATTCACACAACCGCCTGTTTTTTGTAGAGGTCATGGGAAGACATTCTGGCTTCATTGCACTCAATACCGGTATCGGCAGTGGTGCCGCCAGTGTCATGATTCCGGAAGTAGAGTCTACGCTGGAAGGGCTGGTTGATGTGCTCCGGAAAGGGGCCAAAAGGAAGAAGCTCTTCAGCCTTGTGATTGTGGCAGAAGGAAATCGCTTTGGTGGTGCCGCGGAAATCGCGCAGAAGGTAAAGGAAGCATTTGACTACTACGATACTAAAGTAACCATTATTGGTCACTTGCAGCGAGGTGGCTCTCCTACAGCAATGGACCGGGTACTGGCCAGCCGCCTGGGATTTGGTGCAGTAGAAGGCTTAATCAAAGGTGAAAAAAATGTAATGGTGGGACTGGTCAACAACAAAGTCCGATACACTCCTTTCGAAGTTGCCATTTCCAAGTCAAAAACGCCGGATAAAGATCTCATTCGCATGGCTGAAATCCTGGCGATTTAGGTCACACATTTTTGGCCGAGATTTAATTCGTTGAGTTTCGGCCAAAAGTTTCTTCTCTTTCTTTCCAATATTCATAGAGTAATAGCATTGCAGGCAGCAAGAAGTGCGGCACCCGATAGACCGTTTGGAACGCCCATTGATGCAACATTTCCATCCAGTAATCCGGATAAAAGTAAGCCCAGATCCGGGCGATGCTGGTCATAAATCCCCAAAAGACAGCGTAGGCCAATGCCACAATCCTCACCTTTCTCCAAGGCATAAACAGGCAAATACTCAGTACAAAGTCAGCAAAGCCGGCAAACATCAGGAAGCTGGCTGCCTCTTCGTTACCGAGGTATAATATGCTCATTGTCATCGTCAAAAAATTCTCCGGAATCGGATAAAAGCCCACTGCGTACAGGCCATGACAAGTGAAAGTCAATGCAATCGCCACCCGAAGTGCAATGTGCATCTTGGGCAGCAAGTCTTTTTTCGCGTAAAGCCAGATAAAGAAAAAGGGTGTAAATATTTGAATGGTGTATTCAAACAACTGGCCGTAGAAATAGAATTTTTCCTTCCAGTAAAGCAAGGAAAGAATAAGCAATAATACCCCTCCAATACGAATGATCCAGGTAGAAATCTTTTTGGCAAAAGGGTATAACAAGCACGCCAGCCCGGCAATCAGATAAAACCAGCCTAGCACATCAATAGTGGTATCAATGGTCGCATCCACACGCGGGTTAGTAACATAATCTGTCCAGCTGATGCCCCATATTCCTTCAATGACGGGTCGCATCCACCTTTCATCCCAAAGCAGGGTTCTCAAAGGAGCATCCCAAAACAGGTGTTGCCATGCCCTTCCCCAGAAAACGCAAACGCCAGCGATTCTGGCCAATAAAATGAGTAGA
Source organism: Saprospiraceae bacterium (assembly GCA_965229635.1). GTDB lineage: Bacteria > Bacteroidota > Bacteroidia > Chitinophagales > Saprospiraceae > BQJU01. The sequence continues at coordinate 4,458,756 of OZ245894.1, read as the reverse complement.
TTCTTTTGTGGTTGATTTGTCACAGAAGTATGGGTTTTAACAAAAAAAGGCCACCTTATTAACCGCATAAGGTGACCTTTTGGTATTTTTCTCAACGAAGTTGTCTAAAGTTTCCTCACTTACCTACGCACGAAGCATTGTGGCTGTTGACTTCAGCTTTTTTTCGTCCCGGACCTTCCAGAGCCTGTCCCGAACTTGCTTCGGGATACGAAACTCAAAAAGAGCCTCGCCAATAACCACAAGCCTTCATGCTCACTGACAGCAGAAAACTTTAGACAACTTCAACAACAAATTAAGCCTCTTCGTGGTGCATCAGGAATGCTTTCAGAAAATCGTTCAGATCTCCATCAAGTACCGCATCTGTCTGACTGGTAGAATGATTCGTACGATGATCTTTGACCCGTCGGTCATCGAGTACATAGCTGCGAATTTGCGAGCCCCACTCGTTTTTCATCTTCGAAGACTCTACCTTGTCGCGCTCAGCCCGTTGCTTTTCCAGCTCTCGCTCGTAAAGGCGAGACTTCAATCCCTGTATAGCCTTTTCGCGGTTCATGTGCTGCGATCGTTCCTGCTGGCATTCCACCACAATTCCCGAGGGAATGTGACGGACCCGAACAGCCGATTCGGTTTTGTTCACGTGCTGACCGCCGGCCCCACTCGCCCGGAAGGTATCCCATTCCAGATCCGCGGGATTGATCTCCACTTCAATGCGCTCATCAACCATCGGATGTACAAAGACCGAAGCGAAGGAAGTCATCCGTTTGCCCTGAGCATTATACGGACTCACCCGCACCAGGCGGTGCACTCCGTTTTCACCTTTGAGCAATCCGTAAGTAAAATCACCTTTAACCTCAATCTCCGCGGATTTGATGCCCGCCACATCTCCATCTTGTCGGTTGATCACGGAAACTTTATAGCCTTCCTTTTCTCCCCACATAGTGTACATGCGTAGCAACATTTCTGCCCAGTCGCAAGCTTCGGTTCCACCGGCACCCGCATTGATTTCAACGATGGCGCCGAGTTCATCTTCGGGTCGATTGAGCGTGGAGCGAAACTCCAGGTCCTCAATCGCCTCGATTGCCTTGTCATACTGTGCATCCACATCCTCTTCAGTAGCCTCTTCTTCCCGGTAAAACTCGTACATCACCTCGGTCTCTTCTACGGCGTTTTCTACTTTCTGGTACTGTTCTACCCAGTTTTTGTGGCTCTTCAAGGTTTTGAGCACACTTTCAGCTTCATCCGGATTATTCCAAAAATTGGGATTTAGCGTAAGCTGTTGTTTTTCTTCAATTTGAATAAGACGTTCATCCACGTCAAAGATACCTCCTTAGAGATACCATACGGTCTTTTAAGTTCTTTAATTGATCGGTTGTCATGATTACTTTACATTTTCTAATTCTACATAAAAAATAAGCTCGGCATTAGGTGGAATGTTTGGAGGAGAACCAGCTTCTCCGTATGCCAGTTTAGCAGGAACAAACAAGAATCCCTTTGCCCCTTCCTTCATAAGGCCGATTCCTTCGTCCCAGCCAGGAATTACACGGCCGACGCCCAGGGGAAATTCGATCGGCATTCCACGTTTAAAAGACTGGTCAAACTCCGTGCCATCCGTCAATACACCAAAATATTGAACCGCAACAACCTTGCCCGGAGCAGGTACATTACCCGTTCCCTCCTCAACAATCATGTATTTCAATCCGGATGAGGTGGTTTGCAGTTGGCCATCCAGTGCACCACTTGCATATTTGGCTACGGTTTCATCTACCAGGGCCTTCACCTCTGCCTCTCGTTCTCTAACCATAGCAGCATTTGCATCCTGCTCTGCCCGCTTTTGCTGCATACCAGCAGCATACTCTTCAGCGCTCTTGATGCCGGTCAATACCAGGTCGTAATACATAGTATTGGTGTTCTCAAAACCCTGTGGCTTATTCTCGATGGTATCCAGAGAAATGAAGATGGTAGCGCTATCCCCAATTGCCATTTCCTGTAGGATTTCTTCCACGGGAGATGCCTGTCTGGCCGGATCATTGGCAGTAGGAATTTGCATGAAAGGTTCCTGACCTTGCTCACGACTGGAGTTGACCACCTCGCTTTCGTTTCTCATCTGTGCGTGGAAATACACATATTCACCTGGCTGAGGTTTTGCACCTTGCTCACTGGTGTGAACTTTGTATTTATAACCACTGGGAGTAACCTTTTCTTCTCCTCCACCATTCTGGCAAGAAAATACCAGTAAAGTCAATCCCGCAATAAAAAAATGCTTAATGTTCATAAAAGGTTGATTAAAAGTTTTTTGCAAAATTTGATTAAACTATTGATTCAATTGTTCCTGGTAGTTAGGCAAGACAGCTTTAAACCGACGAATGGTACTCTTCAACGTTTGAAAAGAAGAGCCCCCGGCAGCATTTTTGTGCCCGCCTCCCTTAAAGTGTTTCCTAGCAATATCTTGTACATCAATATCCCCTTTCGACCTTAAAGAAAGTTTGACAATGGTGGGTTGTTCGGTAATAAACGCCGCCATTTTTACTTTTTTGAGCTTTAGCAAGAAGTTCACAATTCCTTCAGTATCTCCTCTCTGGATATCAAAAGTACCGTAATCCTCTTTTGTCAGGGTGATGATGCCCGTACTATATTCCGGAAGGATTTCCATACGATTGTGCAAACAGTGTCCCAGTAATCGCAGTTGCTTCTCTTCCATACTGTTAAAGATCAGGTCCTGAAGCAAATAATCGTCTACCCCATGATCAATCAATTCCGCTACAATGCGAAACAACTTTGGAGAAGTGCTATACTTGAAAGAGCCGGTGTCGGTCAGGATACCGGTGAAGATGCACTCACCAATGGTCTTGTCCAAATCTGCTTCGGCCCCGAGCAGTTTAATGAAATCGTAAATCAGCTCGCAGGTAGAACTAGCCGTTGTATCCGACAACATAAAATCACAGAATGGATCGGGAAACAGGTGATGGTCAATCATGACCAGCTTTAGTTGCTTCTTGCGGGCATCAATCAAGTCCCCTACCTTATCGATTCGATCCAGTGCATTAAAGTCCAGACAGAAAACCATCTGTGCTTCATTGATGGCCTTTTGGGCGTCTTCCGGATCATTGTCGTAGATCAACACTTTTTCTGCTCCGGGCATCCACAAAAGAAAATCAGGGTATTCCGATGGAGCGATCACTTTTACCTGGTGACCATTGTATTGCAGGAAGTGCATTAGCGCCAAAGAAGAACCGATGGCATCTCCATCCGGATTTCGATGTGTTACAATTACAATGTCTTTGGGAATATTTAGAAGTGCCTTAAGTTCTGTGATATTTTCCATGTGCCCATTTCTGCCGGAATGCCCCTGTTTTACTCTCGCCATGACCTGCGCCTGGTGAAGAAAACCGCTCTCTAAGGGTTGTTCCGTTGGTATCGTGTCAAATTAAGATGCGAAGTTGCCAAAAAATATGAATTTAACCAAAATATTATCAGCCGCGTTTAGCTCCTTTACTTCAGTTTACTTACTTTTGCGACGCTTTTTAAAAACCGAAATTTGTTAAACAAAACAATAGTAAGATAACAATGGCAGGAAATACAACCTTTACCATGATCAAGCCCGACGCAGTAAAAGCCGGGCATATTGGAGCCATCCTGGCACAAATCAACAAAGCTGGCTTCAGAATCGTTGCCATGAAATTGACCAAACTGTCTCCGGAAAAAGCAGGTGAATTCTACGCAGTACACAAAGAGCGCCCATTTTACGGCGAACTCGTTGAGTTCATGTCTTCTGGCCCAATTGTAGCGGCTATCCTGGAAAAAGATAACGCGGTTGAAGATTTCCGTACCCTGATTGGCGCAACCAATCCAAAAGAGGCGGCTCCTGGTACCATCCGTGCTTTGTATGCCACCAGCATTGGTGAAAATGCAGTACACGGTTCAGATTCCGATGAGAACGCTGTGATTGAAGGCAACTTTCACTTCTCAATGACTGAGCGTTTCTAATGGCTTCAGGATTGACTTAAAAAGGGGTTTTGCTGCAATGGCAAAACCCCTTTTTTATTACACCCTTTTTGGCGGAAAAAATCTATTGTATCTCTATAATCGTCACTCCATCTCCGCCCATTTCTGCTGGCGGGTGAGAAATATTCATGGGCACATTGTATTCCCGGAGCTTCTGACGAACCACTTTCCTCAATACGCCATTTCCTTTTCCGTGTACAATGCGCAGGTTGCTGGCACTCGACACCAGAGCCTGATCTACAAAGTCTTCAACGATCTTCATGGCCTCTTCCATGCGCATACCACGGATGTCCAGCTTACTCTGAAAGTCTGCCGGCGATACGACCGTATCGGTCTTCACACTTCTTGAATTTTGAATATCCAGTGGTTCTCCGGCGTGTTGCAGATCACGCACCTTCACCGTAACCCGCATTGTGCCCATCAGTACCGTGGCTTTCTTTTTATCAATATCCTCCACTTGTCCGGTAGCACCGCCAGTTCTGAGTTTGACATAATCCCCAATCTTGATTTCTCCCTTTTTTTCGCTTTTGCTCGGAGGTTGGTAATAAATCTCCTCCCGCAAATCGGTCACTTCATTGACCAGTTGCTTCCGCTCTTCCTTAACCTCGGCAGCCGCTTTTTTGGCCTTTTCCAGGTTTTGTTGCTCCTTGATTTCTCTGATCAGGCGTTCAAAATCTTTATTGCTTTGTGCCGTTTGCTGCAAAGCGGCCTCCTTCGATTCCAGTTTGAGCTTTTTACGACGATACTCCAGGTCCCGGTGCAGTTGATCGTAGGTTTTGATCAGCCGTTCAAGTGATTGTTGTTTATCATTGAGTTGCTTCAGCTGATCTTCGGACTCCTGTTTTTCCCGTTGTAGATCCACGAGTAGCTGATCCACAGCCTTTTCATTGGCACCGGTACGGTGTTTGGCATATTTCAATACTTTATCGCTGAGTCCACTTTTTTCGGCAATTTCAAATGCGTAGGAACTACCCGGCCGGCCTACCTTTAGCTCATAAGTTGGCGATAAAGTATCACTGTCAAAATTCATCGATCCATTGAGAATTCCTTTGGTCTTAAAGGCAAATATCTTCAGATTGGAATAGTGGGTGGTGATGAGGCCAAATATCTTTTTAAAGTTCAGCTCACGCAAAATCGCCTCCGCAATAGCCCCTCCAATTTTGGGGTCAGTACCAGAACCAAATTCGTCAATCAGCACCAGGGATTTGTCATCGGCCTTTTCCAGAAAGACCCGCGCATTGACCAGCCGAGAGCTGTAGGTACTCAGATCGTCCTCCAGCGACTGCTGATCTCCGATATCGGCAAAAATTCGGTGGAAGATGCCCACCTCCGATTCCGGGTCAACGGGAATTAAGAGTCCAGTTTGTGCCATCAGCTGTAGCAAACCCACCGATTTCATTGTGATCGACTTACCGCCGGCATTAGGCCCACTCAGCACCAGAATGCGGTTGGCACCGAACAGCGTGAGGTCGAACGGAATGGTTTTTCTACCCAATGCCTTGTTCTTCAAGGACAGTAACGGGTGAAAACCTCTGAGAATCCCCAAGTGTGGTTTATTCACCAATTTGGGTTTCTCTGCATCCAGCAGCAGTGCCAGTCTTGCCTTGGCCTGGATCACGTCAAAACGAACCAGCAGCCGCTGGTAAATTTCCATCTGCCCAACGTATGGCCGCAAAGTGGCACTCAGTTCCTTCAAGATGCGGTAGATTTCCCGCTTTTCATCCGTCTCCAGATCAAAAATATCATTGTTGATATCAATCACCCCTTCCGGCTCAATAAAAGCTGTCTTACCAGTGGTCGACTCATCGTGGATAATACCGCGAATCTTGCGTTTATGTTCGGAAGGCACACTCAAAACACGGCGGCCATTTCTAAAACTCTCAACGTTATCAGTCAGCCAGCCCTTGGTCCGATAGGTATTCACCAGGCTGCGGAACATGCGATCCAGTTCCTTTTGTTTACTAATGATCAGGCGACGAATGCGCATCAGTTCAGGAGAGGCATCCGCGCGGATATTACCCTCCTCATCAATGACCTGATCGATGGCTTTGATGAGACTTTCGTCAAATGTATATGGTCGAACTATGTGGTACAGCTTTGGGTAAGCAGTTTGCCGCAACTGGTTGAAAAACCGATAAATATTGCGTACAAATCTTAAGGTCGTATTGATGCGCACCAGACCTTCTTCAGGTAAAACAAAGCCTTCTACCTCCAACATGCGCAGGTCTTCTGATATATCCTGGTAAGTATTGATGGGAAGGTGATCGTTCTTGGCCAGGGTTAATTTGTACTCCTTTACTTCTTCGAGGAGGTCATCAATGGTCTTCAGGTCCGTTTGCGGTTTTAGCTTTTTCACTGCAGCTTGTCCTAATTCGCTTAGGCACTCCTTCTCCACTAAACTTAAAACCTTGTCAAATTCCAACTTCTCGTATAAGTCCCTCGGTTCGAGTTCCATCTTTTCTAATTATTTCTCCAGACAATTCACGTAACCACAAATCACATGCGTACACATTAGATTTTGCTGCCGCAAAATTACACAATTCAACACACTCTTGCGACTGCTGTGTCAAAATTCCGGTAATCCTTCCTGACACACCTACACAAAACAATTTGTGAGTAAGAGAGTTCCATTCTTCCACTTAATTTTCCGGGGATATTGGCGGGAAAATCCGAAAAGACTACCTTTGGACCTTTGAAAATCAATCAACCAATAGTAACGTGGCAGGTAATTCATTTGGACAAGCATTCAAAATCACCACCTTCGGAGAATCACACGGCAAAGCCATTGGCGTGATCATCGATGGATGTCCGGCCGGCATTGAACTGGACGAGGCCTTCATTCAGCAGGAACTCGATCGGCGCAAGCCTGGACAATCCAAGATCGTGACCCAGCGTAAAGAGAGCGATATGGCACAGGTACTTTCTGGTGTTTTTGAAGGAAAAACCACCGGTACGCCCCTCTCGATGGTGATCTACAATGCTGATGCCCGCTCCAAGGACTACAGCCACATTGCCGACAAGTACCGGCCTTCACACGCTGATTTTACCTACCAGGAAAAATATGGCGTCCGCGATTACCGCGGTGGCGGAAGATCTTCCGCCAGGGAAACGGCAGCCAGGGTTGCTGCGGGGGCTGTTGCCAAATTATTCCTACAGCACCAGGGTGTAGACATTAAAGCATACGTGAGCCAGGTGGGGGCATTAAGCCTTGAGAAACCTTACCACGAATTGGACCTGGAACAAACCGAAAGCAATATTGTCCGCTGCCCTGATCAAGCCATGGCGGAGCAAATGATTACCCACATCCAGCAGGTTCGCAAAGCAGGAGATACCATTGGCGGAATCGTGAATGCAGTGGTAACCGGATGCCCGGTGGGGCTGGGTGAACCGGCTTTTGACAAACTACACGCCGATTTGGCGAAAGCCATGCTGAGCATCAATGCCTGCAAGGGTTTTGAATATGGGTCCGGTTTTGCCGGAGTGGCTATGCGCGGTTCTGAACACAACGATGTCTTTCGAAAAGAAGCCGATCAAATTATCACCACAACGAACCATTCTGGGGGCATTCAAGGCGGTATTTCCAACGGAATGGATATCTACTTTCGCGTGGCATTTAAACCCGTTGCTACCATCGTACCGGAGCAAGACTCTGTGAATGAAGCGGGAGAAGCCGTCAAGGTAGTCGGCAAGGGCCGTCATGACCCTTGTGTAGTGCCCCGTGCCGTACCCATTGTAGAGGCCATGACGGCCCTGGTCCTGGCTGATCATCTACTGCGTCAGCGCATGACACAGCTGTAATTAAGTGATCGCCTCCAGCACAAATTTATTCAGCGGTTCACCGGCTTTATAATGAGCCACCACCAGGTCCATAAAGTCATCTTGCAGAATGGTTTTGGGAGGCATTTCATGCATATAATAAAACTGCTTATTGAAGAGCAATGGTTCCTTTTCAGCGAATTCTTTAAATTCTTTGGGCAATATTTTATTCTTTTCACCCCTTAATTCACCGTAGGTTTCTACAAAAACGGGATTTTCGATAATGGCCCGAAAAGCCTTTGGCTGCTGCATAATGTGTTGGCGAACCTTAAATAAGGGTTCTTTTTCCAAAAAATAAGCACCACCGCCCATCATCAGCATCCCCTGATCTAGATGAAAATAAAATCCGGGGTATTCTTTACCTTTACGACCGTGCGGCGATACTAAAGCGCTAATGTGCGTTTTATAGGGAGTCTTGTCTTTGGAAAAACGGGTATCCCGATAAATGCGGAAAATGGCCTCCTTAGGTTGGATATTGATGTCGGAATTGATTTTGCGAAAGCGGTCAATTACACTAGCGATAAAAACCTCAAATGGCTTTTTCACTTCTTTTTCAAACCGCTTTTTATTGGCATGGTACCAGTCGCGATTGTTGTTGTTACTAAGGTCTTTTAGGAAGTCGAGTGTAGACTGATTGATGGACATACTTTTTTTGCTTGCAATTTAAATTTTTATAGTGACCCGATCTACTTTAAAACTATGAGAAATACACTTTTTACTACCCTGGTTTTGCTCTGCGCCCTTTCCATGGGCTTCACGCAACCGGCATCCTCGTTGCGCATTTCCTTTTACAATGTGGAAAATCTATTCGATATCAAAAATGACCCGATCACGATTGATGACGACTTCACTCCCGAAGGCAAACAGCAATGGACCCGCGAACGGTACCAAACCAAGCTCAACCGCCTGAGTCAGGTGCTCGACAGCATGGGCGTGCCTACTTTTCTCGGATTGGCCGAAGTAGAAAACCTGGCAGTAGTCAAGGACCTTGCCAAGACCGGAGCATTGAAAGAAGTCAAATACGGGTTTGTGCACAAGGAGTCTCCCGATAAACGGGGAATAGATGTGGCCTTTATGTATGACAAAAAACAGTTTAAACTGATTTCCTACAGCTTTATCCGCATCGACTTTCCCGAGGAGATTGAAGTGGGCTATACCAGTCGCGATATTCTCCATGCTGAAGGGAGATTATCTTCGGGCGATACGCTGCACTTCTTTGTCAACCACTGGCCTTCCCGTCGGGGCGGCGTGGCCCAGAGTGAACCTAAACGGATGTGGGTGGCCCAACATCTGCGCTTTGCCCTGGATGATATATTTAAAGATGATCCGGATGCCAATGTGATCATCATGGGTGATTTTAATGATGAAACTGATAATAAAAGCATCACTTCGATGCTTAATGCCCAGCCGCGGGACGCATACCCTGAAGATGGAAAATTGTACAATTGCTTTTCGGAATTTGACCAGCAGGAACTGGGCTCCTACCGCTATCGCGCCAACTGGAATGCACTGGATCAAATAATCGTCAGCGGTTCACTGCTCAATGGAGAGGCATCGGTGATTGCCGCCAATCCAGTCATTTTCCGACGAGACTGGATGATGTACAACAGCAGCAAATATGGTCCCAGCCCGAACCGGACCTACGGAGGTCCAAACTATTATGGCGGTTATAGCGATCACCTGCCGGTTACCATGGAGTTGATTTGGAAATAACGATTACGATCCTGGCTTTTTGACCTTTTTGGCCGAACCTTTCAGGCTTTTGAAGAACTCCTTGAAGGAGTCAAACTCTTTGCGGTAACTAATACCGGAACCCACCTGCAATCTTCGGCCACCACCGATATCGGGTTCCAGTCGCTGGTAAATCCGTAACTTGAGGGTGCGGTTTTCATTGAGCACATATTCCAATACCAGGTCGTTACCCACAAAAGTACCGCTGGTTTCCGGTGTGGCGCGCAGGGTATTACCAAAGTCTACATTCCCCCCTACCTTGATCGACAGACGGTCGTCAAAAAGGTTCTGCCGGATACTCACTTCCAGGTCATTACCGCCGGTATTGAGGCCTTGATCCAGATTGAGTTGTTGATATTGATTGTAGGCAATATTAAAATTGAAATCGGAAGCCAGTTCGCTATCGCCAATTACTTCGGAGAACAACTCAGTGATGAGCAGCGATAATTGATTGGACAGGAATTCGCTCACCGTATTGGCCAATACATCACCTCCGGTGAACGATAAATCAGATGGCAAAAATTGACCCACCACAATCAAACCAAACACCTGGCGGTTTAGCTCACTTTGATCGCGTTTGAGAATGCGCAGCTTATTCTCCGCATAGGTTTCCATCTGCCCGGTAAGATTGGGAAATGCGAGATCAAAATTAATGGTCGGTTGTAATAGATCGCCCGTCAGTTTCAGGGTCAAATCAACAGCAGTCGACTGGCTGGCCTCCCGCAGCAGGGTACCGTCATCACTCACCAGGTATTCCTGGATAAAGCTGGCCAGCGAGGCTTTCAAGTCTTTGTATTCAGCCTCAATATTGATTTTTGCACCAAAGGGATCGCCATTCCAGTTGATCGTTCCTCCCTGTTTGATGCGAAAATCTTTATTCACTACATTGTAAAGGGTGAACAGGTAATTTCCTTCACTGATCACGTAATCGCCATACATTCTGAAGTCTTCACCACGGGGCACCAGAATCCGAATGTTGCCCCTACCCTTTCCGGAAATGATATCACCGGCCTGCTCGTCGAAAACCAACTCCATCAGTGCCGCTTCGGAAACTACAAGGTCCATCTCGAGGCTCAATCCTTTCAGTTCTTCCTGCTGCACCAGGTTCTCATCCTCCTTTTTCCCGTGTTTGTCAACAAAGCGGACATTCAGAGCCGTGGCCTCTCGCTGGTTACTCACCGGTACCACAATGTGGGTACTATCCTCCATTGTGGCATTCACGTAGATATCGGTCTGTTTAAACGAACCGGTAAAATGTACTTCTCCGCTGCCCAAAGCCTGCCCGTAAAACAGGTCATTGTCCCCCTTCTTCGTGTCCAGCGCCAGAAAGCGACTTGTCCGCAATCGGGCAGCCAGCCCCAGGTCTTTTAGGTGGTTGTGACTGATACCACCGTAGAGGACCGCCCGGTTGTTGTACTTGTCGGAAAGAATAGTACCGGTAGCATCAAAGAGAAAATTATCTACCCTGATAAACCCTCGGTCAAAGGTATACCGGGTATTGAGGTAATCAACGGTTACGCCTCCATCCCTTACACTGATGAAGCCCTCCGTATTGGGTTGGTCGGGAAAGCCATAAAAACGCAGGCTGGAGTTGAATTGACCAATGGTATTACTGGCAATGTCGCCAATCCAATATTCACCAATCTGTACTGGATAGGCCGCAATATCAACCGTAAAATCAAAGTATTTAGCTTTTTGCTGGGGTGGTATTTTACGCGACTCGTTAGGGGAAGCAAGGTTGTAGGTACCTTCCGCCAGCAACTGCATCGTATCTTTGGTGATGGAAAGATAGGCCTGCACCTGACTTTTCAAATCAGCCGCCTCTGCATCCAGTCTCAGGGCTCCGAAATCGTCCTTATTAATGAGGAAGGTGTCCGCAATAACGGTCGCTCGAATATCTTCCATTTTAAAGATATCCCCAATCTCTGCCTGCACATTGAACTTACCTTTAAAGTCCAGCTCGTCATAATCCCAGTAATCGTCGATGAATTCAAAATCGAAATTGAGCATCGATAATTTCAGTCCCTTTTCATCCATCTTCTCCAGCAATATCTTGCGGTCGCGGTTGATCAATGTAAAATTTCGCGTGTCTACATACTCCTTACCAAAGGTGATGTAGTTATTCTCGTCGATGGTCCAGGGGTTTTCCAGAATAGCCAGATCGGATTGCTTAAATCGAATTTCAAAATAATTGCTGTCAGGCAGGTAGAAATAGCCGTTCAGGTTGAGGTTATCCAGCAAACTAGCCGATTGGGTTGCATAATTCAGGCCAAAATTTATCGTGTCGCCTTCCAAAATGCTCAGGAAGGTGATAGTTGGCAAAAGCTCCTTCTGGTTGACGGATGTGGAGCCAACAATCATGTCCAGATCTCCTTCATTGGCCACGCCATCATAGGTAATAAATACATCCTCCAGGTAGACATTGTCATACGACAAGAAGGGCAAACTCAGGTCTATTTCCAGCGAATCACTTCTACCATCATAGGCACCGACGAGATGCACATCCTCCAGGCGGCCCAGTTTTTCATCCACCAACCAATTCAGTCCTTTGGAGTCAAGAATAGCAACATTATAAGTAAAGTACGAGGTATCGATTTTTGTCTTGGGAGGTTTGATTTTTAACCGAGAGGAAAACCCCGGGTAGTTATTAGTGAAATATTGAGCAAACACCCCGGGAATTTGATCGATGGCAAATTCTCCGTTAATATTGGCCTTGATCACATCTGATTCCACGTCAAAGTGTTTTACATCAGCATCGTCCTTACCGGCATTGAACGATATGGAATCGATCAGGTAATTGGTATCATCCTTACTGAGGCTAAAATTGGTGACTTGTGCCCAACCTTCCAAATCGGAAAGGTTCTGATTGCGCAACTTCAAATCTACCGTTCCGGCCAGCTGAATATTTTCCTTTGATAAATTCAGGCTCTGCAGCGCCAACTTATTCACCTGCGCCTGAAAGTTGAAAAACGGAATGCGATTTGTAAAATCAATTTCTCCTATGAAGGAGAAATCAATATTCTCATCCTTGATCTGAAAAGTACCGTCAAACAGGTTTTTGTTCAAGGTACCCGACAGGCTGGCATTTTTATAATTGTAGCCTTTAAATTCAAAACTTTCAATATTGGCAGTCAGATCTGCATTGGCCGTTTCGACCGTTAAGCCACTACCATTTTTAACTTCCGAGCGGAAGTTGACCATACCAAAGTCCTGGTTATCCGACCAGGTGGCAAGATTAAAATCCATTAAGCGAAGGATACCCGAATAATTGGCTCTACTCAAGCCGTTTTTGATATTCATACGCATATCCAACTCGGCCTGACCAATACGCGATTTAAGAAAACCGTAGGCCACAAAATCGGCGAAGAATCCGTCAAATCGCCCCCTAAAGTCGAGTCGTCCCAGGCGGTCAAAATTTGACGGGGGATTAAAATTGGGTATCAACTCCCGCAAGGTGGTCATATTGGTAACCAGCCTTTCCAACTCCAGGTTAAGGATCTCTTCGTTCTTGATCGACAGGTTTCTGGAATTAAAATTTCCCAGCAACATGGAGCCATCTGCCAGTTGGATATTCAGGTCACTTCCGCGCAGATTGTTGACCTTCCCACGAATCCGGCCATCAACACTTAATACAGTATTTCTGTTTTTCCTAAAGAAAACGTTCTGTTCCAATCCCGGTGCGAAGGTCATGATATCGCTCAAGGCAATGGAAGCATCATTAACCCGTAAGTCCATGCGTACTTCATCATCAAAAAACTCGAAGTCACCGTATTCTCTAAAGCGGAAGCTTAAGGTATCGCCGACCTCACTGTAGGGCGTGATAATTCTCAGGTCATTGAGTTCCACACCGGTCGACGATACCTGAGCATCAAGCGCGGAGAGCTCGTTTAAGACAAATCCACTTGATTCCTTCAAAGAGATCAGATTGACCCGCCCGGAAAATGCTTCCTGCTGATAAGCGAAACTGTCGATATTGATTTTGATATCAGAAACTTCCAGGTGCTTCCAGTCGAGTACTGAGGGAGCTGTAAGTTTTTCCGGAGATTTGCGGTAATTGTGAAGCGCAAAACGTCCGTCATCCAGGTTGAACTGGCGGATGTACAAACGAAAACCGATTGAGTCTTGGGTAATGATTTGGTTGCTATCCGGAGGATTGACCGTTGGCGTCACCGGTGGCCCTTGCCCGGCAAGGGGTTTTTCGGGGAAGGTATTGACCAGGATATTTAACCCCTGTAGATATACCGCACCGGCATCGACGAGCTGGGCCGGCAAATCCATTTCATTGAAGTAAACTTCTCCTTGCGGCAGAAAAAAGGAAAGCTCCTTTCCTTTCACCTCATTGTTTTGGTAGAAAAGGATATTCTGCAAACGAAGCGATTCCAGGTTGAGGCGAAATGGGCGTTTTTCCTGTTGAACAGTACTGACCGTATCGGGAGGAAATAAGCGACTTAAGGCGATGTTGATATTACTAAAAGCGTCCCCTTCATCCTGGCGCAGTTTGATTCTGGCATTGGTGAGGCTTAGATCTTCAATCACCAGTCCCTCTCTAAACAATACGATAGGGTTGAGATTAAAATCGGCTTTTAATGATTGGCTGTACAATAATGTATCTTGATAGACATCCTCAAAATACACCCCGTCCAACACTAGCTTATCAAAAAAAGAAAAGTAGAGGTAGTCAATTTCAACAGGTGTTTCCAGCGTTTCGCTCAGAGATTTGGTGACCTTATCCACCATCCAGTTTTGCACTCCAGGAATCTGCACCACCAGCAATAAAAGAAGCAATAGTCCCAACACGGCAAAAACCAGCCGCTTGGTCCAACGAAACAGCAATTGCCATTTCGATGGATTGGTGGGAATATGCTCTTTTTCTTCTTGCTCGTCCTTCATGTAAACGGTTAGTGTATATACTTAAACCCTAAAATACCAATAACGTATTCAAAATCAGGGCTGTTTAACGATTATTTAAAGTGATCGTATAAAATCCAGGGCACGCCTTTCGGACCAATAAAAACCCTCTTCATCAACGGTGACAAATCCAACATGGCCTCCATAGTCCGGTGTCTCCAATTGCAGGTATTTGTTGGCATCCACCCGGCGATGCGGGTAACATTGTTCACTTAAAAAAGAATCGTCCTTGGCATTCACGATCAAACAAGGCACACAAATATCGTCCAAAAAATACAAACTACTGCAACTTTCCCAATAATCCCTGGCATCCTTAAATCCGTGGATGGGAGCCGTAAATCGATCATCAAATTCCTGAAAATTGCGTGGAATAGGTCCGCCAAAATCAATTTTATCCGGAAATCGCTGTGACTTCTCCTTTACTTTTGCATTTAGCCCATCCAGAAATCTCTTCAGGTATACCCGGTTGAACCATTTATCGATCTCTACATTGGCCGAGGTGATATGGCACGGCACACTGTAGGCCACTGCGCCCACCAGCTCCGATGCCACCTGTCGACCCTGTTCTCCCAGAAATTTCAGCAAAACATTGCCGCCAAGGCTAAAACCAATCAAAGCTATTTGACGGTAGCCCTGACCAATGGCGTGCTTTACGATCACGTCAAGGTCATCACTTACCCCCATATGATACGAGCGAAGTAGCCAATTGGGTTCACCACTACAAGATCGAAAATTAATACCCACAGCATCCCAGCCCTCGAGATTAAAAACCTTGGCCATGCCACGAATGTAGGGTCGGTCGGCACTTCCCTCCAGGCCATGTAGCAAAATGACCAGCTTTTCACTTCCCACCTTTGACCAATCCAGATCCAGGAAATCCTGATCAGGAGTTGTTATCCTCTGTCGCTGATAAGTTACCCCGCCAATTTTGCGGAATAAAGCAGGGTAAACCGTATTCAAATGTCGATTCCTGAAAAACAGAGGAGGCTGATAGTCTTTAGACTTTACCACAATACTTTATTCATTTTTGTAAATAATGCCATCGTTCATCACAAAAGTCACCCAGTTTCATAACGGTTTTATTCGCCAATGGATTTCCCGGAACGGCAATATTATTGATTACAATATTTTTATATCTGTTTATAGTTGATGGTGATCAACGAAACTTCCGCGCGCGCAAACGGGATGACAAATTGCGGGCGCTGACTGCTGTTTCAAGATAGAGGACCTCCGTTGCTGCAGTCAAGCTATCGGGATAAAATGGGCCGAAGAACACCAAATATCCCGTTTTTTGACTGGAGTAACACCCCCGCCAAATGGCAGTTACCTCAAAATCAGCGTCGCCCAGCTGATTGACCCTCATGCGGGCATCATTGAGGTTGATCACGATCGTATCCTCCACAATATAGCGGGTTGTATCTGTATACGGGATTCTCGCACAATCGTAGTAGAGCAGGTTGCTAGTCTTCCCGGTACGGATCAGAATATCACGAGGTTCCAGCAACGGAGGTTCGACAATTGGTTCCTCCTCCGGAATCACTTCTTCAACGGTATCCTCTTCTACATCCACTCTCCGCTTGCTGAGGTCAATTTTGGCGCTGTGATCGTAAATACTCTTGTGCGCTTCCGGCAAAACACCGGGCTCGGTGGGTGTATCGACATCGTAATAGGTGGGTTCCTTCTCCTTTTCCTTGGCGAGTAATTCTTTGGCATATTGCTTTTCGTTGACGTAAACAATTGGACCATTTAGCCACTGCACCGCCAATAAAGTAGCCATCAAGATAATTGACAGCAATAATATGGCCACCTGATTCCAGGGCCACTTTTGGAATCGCAACAGGTCCATGGATTTTTCACCAATTTCCACTTTCGGGAAAATGGGTGCCAAGATTTTCTGCAACATGCGGCTATCCTTTGGCAGGTTGAGCCGACTTTGAATCTCTTCCGTAGAAAAGAAGCGAATTATTCGCCGTTGAACAGTAGAAACTTCCACCATAGAGGGAGAGGCCAGCAATCGAGGTTCAAGATCAGCCTCCAGTCGTATCAATCCAAACCCATTTCGAATGCACTGCCGCTTGAGTTCGCGAAAGTACTTATCCTTGAGGTTTGGTGGAAATACATCGATGGCAAAAGCAATCCACTGTTCATCAGCAAAGTAGTTTTTAAACTGCTCAATGGCGTAGATATAGCGGTAACGGGAAATATTGAAAAAAGACTGAAAGAAGTATTTATAGAGCAGAGCTGACAACCCGATGGCCGCCATAAGTATGGTGATAGAAAAGAAAAGTCCGACCTCTTGAAAGAGGAAAAATTCGAAATAGTGCAGTACACCCAAAATAAAAGCGGTCAGCAAACTACCTACGGCAAAACTGTCGAAGAACAATTTTACACTGAGTGGTTGAAATTCAAGCTCCTGCCGCGAATCGTATGAAGTGGCCTCGAAGGTGGCAGTAAACACCTTGCCGTCTTCCTTTACAAAGGAAAGGTATCCGTCGGCAATGATGTCTCCCTCCCCCTGCATATCAATACTGGACTTGGTTTCCCCCTTTCTGGGCCGATGCCGATAGTATCCCTTGAGATAGCGCAAGGTTGCTCGTTTTACATCATCTTCTGTCCAATTATTCGGCATAAGTTAAATTCAAACAGCTTCTAATTCTTGCCACAATTTAATCACCTCTACAGCTTCTTTTACATCGTGTACCCGCAAGATACGTGCTCCTTGTTGCAGAGCTACCATGTGCAGGGCGGTCGTTCCATTGAGTGCTGCCGGAGGATTGACTTTTAAGGGTTTACAAATCATTGACTTGCGGGAAAGCCCAGCCAATAAAGGTAAATCCAAAATTTTAAAAACATGCATTTTTTTCAGTAACTGAAAATTATGCGTGACCGTTTTGCCAAAGCCAAATCCCACATCCACGATAATATCCTTTACCTTTAACTGCCTAAGGAGGCCTACCTGTTCGATCAGGAAATCGAGAATTTCCAAAACCACATCGTCATAGACCGGTGACTGCTGCATGTTGTTGGGCTTACCCTGCATATGCATCAGGATATAGGGCACCTGTAATTCAGCAACAGTTGGATACATGTGGTCATCCAACTTACCGGCCGATATATCGTTTATAATAGTAGCACCTGTAGCCACAGCCTGTCGAGCCACCTCGGCACGGATGGTATCAATAGAGAGGAAAGCTTCAGGAAAACGCTGCTGCAATGCCTCTATAGCGGGTAACACCCGGTCCAGTTCTTCCTGTTCACTGATGATTTCTGCACCCGGACGAGATGACATACCTCCTATATCAAGAATAGTGGCTCCTTCGCTGAGCATTTTTTCAGCCTGTTCCAGCAAAATGTCCAGGTTATCCACCCGGCTTCTGGCAAAAAAAGAATCGGGTGTGATGTTCAAAATGCCCATCACAATCGGCACCTCCAAACTCAGTAAACGCCCGCGACAATTCAGGCTAAGTTGCGGATTCAGCATCAATTATAGATTTGAAAAGCATAAAGTTATTAATTTTGCAAAAATTTAAATCATGGCAGACATAAACCCCTCATCCAACTCGGCAACCAGAGTGGGCAGATTGTTGATCTTTATTTTGGCCCTGAGCCTGGCAGGTATTGTCATTTACCGACACTACAGCGGTGCAGGTGGCGATTTTACGATCGTACCGAGGGAAATGCAGGTCAATTATATCCCCGCAGATTTCAGTGCCAATATCGATCCTGATGATGCATTGGTTATTTTGTCCAATCCTCAACGTTATAAAAATGACTTCAACCGGCTCATTTACGATCTCAATATCTCCTTAATTCGCCACGTAGGCAAGCGCATGGGGTTGACACAAGAACAAATGTCTAAAGTGGAACAGGAGTACGACAAACAGCACCCCTACCTGCGGAGTCTTTACTTCAATGAATTTGTGGCTATGAAGGATACCACATCGGCCCTTTACCAAACGTGGTATGATAACGAAAATGCCAATGCCATTGAAGTGCTCAATGAGGTGGCCTCAAAATACACCTGCTTTTTTATCAACCAAATCATTACAACGGTATTGCCCACTGAAGGCGGCAAATTGTACGGCAAAGGCAGCAATGTGGATACGCCATGTGGCATTGCGCTGACCGAAGCGCTGCGACCAACCCTGAAACGATGGGAAGAAAAAGCCGCCATTGAAGACTTTAGTCGGTCCAAGGGATTGCTGCAGGAAAAGATAGAGAAGGTAATCGCTGAACTGGCAACCCTGGAAATTCGGGATAAGAAGGGCATCAACAAACAGCTGCAAACCAAAATCTGGGGCTTCTCGGTGTCTTCTTCCGATATTGAAATTACCGCCATCAGTGTATTAAAAATTGGCTTTCGCCTAAATGATTATTTCGACATCACGCTTAGCTCAAAGAGTGGCGTGGTTACGGTCACTCTGCCCGAACCGCAGGTGCTCTCCCACGAAGTCTATCCCAAAATCGACAAGTTGGATATTGGTTGGCTTCGGGAGGTCAAAGACATCAACTTTAATGAAAGCTTTAACCTGTTGCGTGAAGAATTCCGCCGTGAGGCTTACGCCGGTGATGCGATGGATAAGTCCAAAACTCAGGCTGTTGAACTAATGAATACAATGTTTACGCCGCTTCTGAGTTCAATGGACAAACGCTACAAACTGAAAGTAGAATTCAGGAAGCCACCTGAGGACAATTTTGATGATTTTGAGGATGAATCAAGACCACTGGATTAACATTTAAAAGCCACAGAATTGTCAAACGAACAGCCTTATCTAAATTAAGTCTAAATAAATTTGTCAGAATAAGGGTTTGTCACTATTTTCGCTATCCTGGAAAATGATACCATGCAAACAACTCCTATCATTCTTGCTGATGCACAATATTTGACCCGATTGGGACTGCGCTGTCTGCTGTCTCAGAGGGACACCTTTAATATTGTGGCCGAAGCCAGCGATGAGGAGGAATTGTTAGAATTACTGGAAGCCACTCCTGGCAGTCTGGTCATTCTCGATTACAACCAACCAGATAGTTTCAGCTACGAAACGATTCGCCATATCCGCTCCAAATCTCCCGGTTCAAATATTCTAATCATCAGTGCCGATAATGACAAAGGCAACATATATCAGGTATTGGAACATGGTGTAAACAGCTTTTTGACCAAAACCTGTGATGAGGAAGAAATTTTTGATGCAGTTCAGGCAACAGCTAAAGGAGAACGTTTTTTTTGTAGTAAGGTGCTCGACATTATCATGGAGCGGTCGTTTGGTAAGCCCGGTGAGGAATGCGCTCCTACCCCATTGACGCCCAGAGAAATAGAAATTGTGCGATTGACCGCCAGGGGTTTAATTGCCAAGGAAATTGCCGATGTATTGAGCCTGAGTCCTCATACCATCTATACCCACCGCAAGAACATCATGAAAAAACTAAAGCTCAATTCATCTTCCGAATTAGTGCTATATGCTGTGAATAACGGCATGATTGACTGATCGTTTTCAATTTTGTATCACATTTAGCAATCTTTTATCGGTTTCATCCGTTTTAAATTTGCTTTTTTGTAATAAACTTGCGTAAATCTTTGATTTCTTTTACCTTACAGCTGGTTATTAATATGTTTAATATCCCATTTTGTTAAACCCCCGTTATATATTTCGTTCGGTTATAACAAAAAATAACACTATGAAGACCAAGTTATTGATCGTGGCCTTATGCTTATCTTTCCTCCCATTCAGCTCACAGGCCAGCAAACTCTATGTCCTTTACGATGCAAAGTGTATGGACAAACTGGAATACGACTATACACAGAGCAACGATAATTACACCGTGTATCACGTCAATGTGAGTAACGGTGAAAAAGTAATCCTGGAAGTAGGCCGTGAAAGTAAGGATGCCGTTTCTAACCTTCCCACGCCATTCATTGGTTGCTCCAACGGCACTTTTGACCTCAGGTTGGTGGACCGAATCAACAAGCGGATTGATGAAGTATTTATGGTTTATCCAAGAGGGAACAGATACTTCGTTTCCCCAATCACCTTCGCCTCTTACTATGAGCATGACGATCAGCAAATCACCTACATTTCTCCCAAGTACATGTTCAAATTTGACCGTAAACAGGGAGCCATTGGTGAAAACATCAGTACAAGGAAAAATGCTAAGGTATATTTTGAAGGCCAGTTGGAAAATGACTGTAATGGAATCTTACTGTTTCGCCAGTTTTCTAACAATTCCAGTATGGCACACACCGATTTGATGCTGGTTCCAGAAGTGGGAATTGTTGAAGAACGCAGTGGGGCAAACCTGGAAGATGCTCAAAATAATGCCTTGAAAATTGATGATGTCAATGGCAAGTCATACGATCGCTACCTGCGTTCCATTTGTAATAACCCAAGTGCAGTTAGCGATTCCTACACCTCAATGGGCGACATTCCGCAGGAAGCCAATGTCACGCCCGTTTTTCCAACTCCAAACCAACCGGATTTGGTTAGAAAGGACGGCTCTGCACAGCCGGTATCTTATGATAGTGCTCCGGCACAGAAATCAGCGGCAACGTTCCACACTGTTAAAAAAGGGGAAACGCTCTATGCCATCTCCCGCAAGTATGATGTGACGGTAAGTCAAATCAAAAACTGGAACAATAAAAGCGGCAATATGATTCGCACCGGTGAAAACCTGCGCATTAGTGATCAAAATGACACACCCGCCGCCCAGCCAGAAATGACGGCAAAGTCAGGTAATGTGAGCTGGCAGGCAACGAAGACAACGAGTCAGGCCATTGCCAAACAACCAACTCCCGCCAGCAACGCTTCAACTACTCAGGAGTATCACATTGTGCGGGCAGGAGAAACCGTCCCCTCTATTGCGATGAAGTACGGCTTTACAGAAGCCAAGTTCCGGGAAATGAACAATCTTGGAGCCAATCAATTCATCAAGATCGGCCAACAACTTAAGACCAACGATTGTAACTGCCCGGCAGCAAGTGACAGTCCCGCTGTATTCAACCCGGTGCCGGCTTATGAAGAAGATCTGACTCCCAGATCAGTAGAACCAACTCCTTACTCTCAGCCGGTATACCCTAGTGGTTATGGCACCACCAGCACGTCAAACACCCCAACTGCGTACAGCGCCACTCAGGGCCGGATTAATACCAATAACTACAATAGTAGTAGTTACCAACCAGAAAATACCACGCCCAAAGGTGGCGTTCAGTACTACGATACACCGGTACCACAACCTACGGCTCCGGCAACAAGCAACAACTATTACTCTTCCGGTTCTAACGGAACATCAAATTATTATCCTAGCTCCTACCCCACAACCCCATCGGGATATCAGGGTACCAATCAACCCGACTTTGACCAACCGGTGATGCCGCAAAGTTATGAGTCGGTAAATACTTCTTTCAGAAGTTCAAATGTAACGACAAAGGGAGGTAAGCGCACAACGCACCTCGTGGGCGAAGGAGAGACCCTTTATTCCATTGCCAGGAAATATGGCGTCAGTGTAGAACACTTAAGAGAGGTGAATAATCTGGAACGCAGTGAGGTCATTATTCCTTACCAGCGAATCTTTATCAACTAATATAAACTGCATTTGCAGTATTGTAATAAAAATTGATCAAAGAAAAAGGCCGGAAGTTCCGGCCTTTTTCTTTGGCAATCCGAGCAGGGTTCTTAATTTTAGCACCAAAGAAAATTGACCACATGGGCTTACTGCTTTTATTCGCCTTCATTTCCATCTTTTTTTCCTTCCTGTGTTCGGTATGGGAAGCCGCATTGCTTAGCATTACACATTCCTTTGTAGAGCTCAAGCAAAAGGAAGGTGGCAAAACCGGCAAATTGCTAAAGCGCTTCAAGGAAAATATTGATCAGCCGCTTTCAGCGATTCTCACCCTAAATACCATTGCCCATACGGCGGGCTCCATTGGAGTAGGTGCCATGGCTGACCATGCCTTTGGAAGTGGGAAGTTAAATTTTCTTGGCTACGAAATGCCTTTTTCGGCAGAAGCCATGGTCGGAACCCTGATGACCCTGGCCATTTTGATCCTCTCAGAAATCATTCCTAAGACTATTGGTGCCAACTATTGGAGACAATTGGCTCCCTTTACCGTCAGATCTTTGGAAGTGATCATCTGGATTTTGTGGCCATTAGTATGGTTGACTCAAATCATTACTAAAAATCTAAAAAAGGAAAAAGACCGCAGCATTTTTAGCCGTGCCGACTTCACTGCGATGGCAGAACTTGGCGAAAAAGAAGGAATTTTCCAACAAAATGAATCCCGAATCATTCAAAACTTGCTCCGATTTCACACTATTGATGCACAGAGCATTATGACTCCCAGAACTGTGATTCAGGCAGCTGATGTGGAGACCAAAATTGAAGAATTCTTCAATGCCAATAAAAAAATGCACTTCTCCCGCATTCCGGTCTATACCGGCAATAAGGATAATATCGAAGGGTTTGTGCTCAAGGACGAAATCCTGGCCAATATTATCAATGGCCAAGGGGCCGCACCGCTTAAGGCGATTCGACGGGATATCATGATGGTGAGTCAGGACTTTCCGCTTCCCGAATTATTTGACAAGATGATGGAACGCAGAGAGCAAATTGCGCTGGTAGTGGATGAGTTTGGAGGTCTGGCCGGATTGGTCACCATGGAGGATGTCATTGAAACGCTACTGGGTATGGAAATCGTAGATGAATTGGATAGTACCGAAGATATGCAGCTCCTGGCGCGTAGAAACTGGGAAAAAAGAGCTCGTCAGTTGGGTTTACTGACTCAACCTTCCGATGGTGAAGATGAATAAGCTTATCGCATATCGCGGGTAATCAGGGATTTGTCTACCCAGCACGGAAGTTGTCCAAATTCCTTCAACTTTAATTCAGCCATATTTCTGCCAATTTTGGCGCGTTCCTCCAGGGAATAACCATCCAACCAGGCCGTCAGGTATCCCGACCAAAACGCATCACCAGCGCCAGTGGTATCCTTTACTTTGATTCTCCTTCCGGGAACAATGTGCCGCTCATTGGCTGTAGCCACCACACACCCGCCTTCTCCCAGGGTCAGGCACACCTCATTAGCACCTAATCCCAAAAAATGATCAATCGCCTCTGCCGGCTCCTTGAGTGGATTGTTGTA
This sequence comes from Saprospiraceae bacterium, assembly GCA_965229635.1. Taxonomy (GTDB): domain Bacteria; phylum Bacteroidota; class Bacteroidia; order Chitinophagales; family Saprospiraceae; genus BQJU01. Next base: position 4,435,166 of record OZ245894.1, on the reverse strand, counting down.
AAGCCTTGCCCAATCAACCTCACTAACTTTCACGATGGCATTCATACTACAATATTCCGCAACTAATGTCTGCGCTTCCTCCTGATCAGGCCAGACCTTTGTGGCATAATTGACATCGATGCTCAATTGGCAATCTTGCCGATGAGCCATTCGGGCAGCGGTCATAATATTGGTCTTGGCTGGCTCCAGGCTCAAACCAAAACAAGTGGTGTGAAACAGACTTAATTCGGGAAAGAGGTTTACCGGAAATTGCAATTCAGAGATTTCACAATCCGCAGCCCGGTAAGGCTCAAAGTTAGACACCGTTTTTGACCTGGTCACCAATACCAGGCTGGTTGGCACATCTACCTTGCGTAGCTGATGACAATCCACTCCTAGCGATTCCACCATTTTGTACAGGTATTGCCCCATATCATCATTGCCCACCGAGGCAGCCAGTTTGGTTTTATTGCCAAGTCGGGCCATATTCATACATAAATTGGCCGGGCTGCCTCCGGCTACTCGTTTAAATACTGAGGCATCATCCAGGTTTTCTGCAAAATCGGTGCTAATCAGGTCGATTAATAGTTCACCTGTGCATAGAATGTCGTAGTTTCGTAGACGTCTTGATACCATTTGAGACTCTGAGCTAGTGAAAAACTTGATCTTTACCCAGACTTATTGTAAATTTGACACAAAGTCGTACAATAAGTAGGCTTTAAAAAACCTCGCTAAAATACTATGAATTTTCTTTCCAGTTTAAATCGTTCAGCAATAATCCAGCAACTTTCCACCCGATCTTTTGATCTGGCCATAATCGGTGGAGGTATTACCGGAGCGGGAATTGCCCTTGATGCAGCTTCCCGGGGACTGAGCGTGGCATTGGTAGAAAAGAAAGACTTCGCTGCCGGCACCAGTAGCAAATCTACTAAGTTAATCCACGGTGGTTTGCGCTACCTGAAGCAGTTTGAGATTGCCCTGGTCCGGGAAGTAGGCCGCGAGCGAGCCATCGTACACAAATTAGCTCCACATTTGGTGGTTCCGGAAAAGATGCTACTTCCCCTGATCAAGGGAGGCAGCTACGGGGAAATGGCTACTTCCTTTGGTTTGTGGGTATACGATATCCTGGCTGGCGTTGAAGGAGAAGATAAGCGCCGCATGCTCAGCAAGGAAGAAACCATCTCCAAAGAACCCCTTTTAAAAAAAGATGTGCTTACGGGTGGTGGCTTTTATGCTGAATACCGCACCGATGATGCCCGGCTAACCATTGAAAATATTAAAACCGCCAATCAATTTGGTGCGCTGTGCATTAACTACGTGGAAGCCACCGACTTTGAATACGATGAACAACGCCAGGTCAAAGGCATTAAATGTAGAGACCTGCAGTTGGGTGAAACCTTAACCATTTCTGCCAAAAATGTGATTAGCGCGGCGGGTCCCTGGGTGGACGGCCTGAGAAAGGTTGATCATTCGCTGAAAGGTAAACACCTTTTTCTGTCGAAGGGCGTACACATTGTAGTGCCACACACGCGGTTTCCCGTGCGCAACGCGGTTTATTTTGATGTAGCTGATGGCCGTATGATCTTTGCCATTCCGCGCCATCGGGTGACTTACATCGGCACCACTGATACCGCCTATAAGGGTGATATCAATAAAATTCCGGTCAATCAGGAAGATGTGGAGTATTTGATAGCAGCAACCAATGCTATGTTTCCGGAAGTAAAGCTGACCATTGACGATGTGGAGTCCAGTTGGGCCGGACTGAGACCATTGATTCACGAGGAAGGTAAATCGGCCTCAGAAATGTCGCGTAAGGATGAGTTATTCATTTCCGAAAGTGGTTTGATTTCCATTGCTGGTGGCAAACTTACGGGCTTTCGCAAAATGGCAGAAAAAGCGGTAGACGTCGTTGCCGAAAAAACAGAGCGATCACTCAAAGACAACCACTCTGATAAAATTCCATTGACAGGTGGTGTATTCGACGATGTAGCTGCTGTCAATACTTATCGGGATAGCCTGGCGACAAAACTTAAGCCGTTGAGATTGACCAGGTACCACGCCAGCTACCTGGTAGCCAATTATGGCAAGCAATCCGAGGAGATTATTAATAAAATGCAGGAGTATCAGGATGAACCAAGCATAGCACTGGCCAGAGCCGAAGCATGGTACACTATTCAAAACGAATTGGTACTCACACCACTCGATTTTTTTGAACGGCGAACCGGCCGGATGTACTTTGATTTACCGAGCATTCCCCCCGTAAAGGATATCATTCTAAATGATTTTAGAACCTACTTCCAGTGGAATGAACAGCGCTTTGAATTAGAAAAAGAAGCACTGGATACCACCATCCTGGGAGTCTCAACTTTTCAACCTTCCTCCAAAGAAAAAATCCAGTAATAAGACATTTCTTAACGGAAATTATTGATTATGGAAAACGAGAATCAAACCGTTTCACCTACGGTAGTGCCTACTGCCGAGGAAACGCACAAAACAGAGATTATTCACATCGACGATACCGAAACCGGTCTTCGTCATGCAGATGTGTTATACAGCTACGTTCCCAATGAAATCATCAACGCCTACCAGGAAGCCGATGGAACACTGGTTTACAGCTGTCAAAATGGGATTGCCCTGAAAGTGCAAGTGGTAACCCAACAAATCTTGCGTTTTAGATACGCCCTGGAAGGGCATTTTCAAACTGATTTTTCGTACGCACTCAGCAATAATTGGTGTGACCCACACCCCCGGTTTACTACCGGCAGCACCGATGAGACCTACTTTGTAGATACCGGGATATTACATCTCCAGATTAGCAAAAAGGACTTAAAAGCCACTATCACGGAGGTACAAACCCAACAAATACTTAGTCAGGATGCACATCCTTTCTTTGCTTCATCCACCATTCTTCGGGGCGTGGATCAGATCAAAATCAGTAAAAAAGCGCCCGGAGGTGAGGCTTATTTTGGCCTTGGTGATAAAACCTGCAATCAGAATCTACGTGGCCAGCAACAGGAAAACTGGAATACCGACAGTTTTGGTTTTACCAAAGAAACTGATCCGCTCTACCGCAGTATTCCGTTTTATTACGGGCTCAACCAAGGCGTAGCTTACGGTATCTTCTTACATAATACCTGGCGCACCGCTTTCGATTTCGACAGCCGGGAAACCGGAGAACTCAGCTTTTCAGCCAATGGAGGAGAAATGGACTATTTTTTCATGTACGGGCCAAAACTCGTGGATGTAGCCACACAATACCTGAATCTCACCGGAAGGCCCGAACTACCTCCCTTGTGGGCACTAGGATTCCACCAATGTCGCTGGAGCTATTATCCCGAAAGGCGTGTCCGTGACATTGCGGCAGAATTCCGCAAAAGGGAAATTCCCTGTGATGCCATCTATTTGGATATAGACTATATGAATGGGTATCGTTGCTTTACCTGGAATAAATCACATTTTCCCAATCCCTCCAAAATGATCAGTGATCTGAAGGAAGAGGGCTTTCACACCGTAGTGATGATCGATCCGGGTATTCGAGAAGACCCCAGATACCACGTTTATCAGGAAGGCTTGAAGAAAGACCTGTTTTGTCGCCGCTCCTCCGGTGAACTGATGAAGGGGCCCGTATGGCCACCGGTTTGTGTTTTTCCTGATTTCACCAATCCGGAAGCACGGGAATGGTGGCAAGGGTTATACCATGACCTCTATGTTGAGGATGGAGTGAGCGGTTTTTGGAACGATATGAATGAACCTGCCATTTTCAAGATTCACCACATGACATTTCCCGACAATATCCTGCACGACTTCGACGGATTGCGGGGTGACCATCGGAAAGCGCACAATATTTACGGGCAACAAATGTCACGCAGTACCTATGAAGGGCTCAAGGCATTACAACCCGAGAAAAGACCATTTGTACTGACCCGCGCTACCTTTTCCGGAGGTCAGCGGTTTGCATCCGTGTGGACGGGTGACAATGCGGCCAGCTGGGAGCATTTGCGTTTGGCCAATATACAGTGTCAGCGACTTAGCATAAGTGGATTTTCCTTTGTGGGCTCTGATATTGGTGGCTTCATTGACGTACCCAGTGGTGAATTATTCGTGCGCTGGCTGCAACTGGCGGCCTTCCATCCGTTGTACCGGGTGCATTCCATGGGTAACAACACCGATGGCGCCGCCGAAGCCGATGCCGATGAGATCAAAGTGGCAGAAGCAAACAATCGCCTGGACCAGGAGCCCTGGTCCTTTGGTGAGCCTTATACACAATTGGCCAAAGAGGCCATTGCGTTTCGCTACCAGATCATGCCCTATTTGTATACCGCTTTCCAACAACATGTGAAACATGGCATCCCAATATTGAAATCTCTGGCCTTCGCCGATCAATGCGATCCGGAAGCTTGTCAAAGGGAGGATGAATTTATAGTGGGTGAAGATATATTGGTCGCTCCGGTTTTGGCGGCCGATATGGAAGATTTACAAGTGTATTTGCCGCAGGGAGAATGGCTGGATTATTATACTGGAAAAACTTTCCAGGGTCGACAGTTTATTACTGTGCAGACTACAGAAGATCGGCTGCCTCTTTTTGTGCGGGCGGGGGCAATCATTCCCAATTACCCGGTAATGCAATATACCGGCGAAAAAGTAGTAGAATATCCGACCTTGCGGGTATATTCCGGTTCAAAAGCCAATAGTCTATTTTACCACGACTCTGGTGATGGTTATGGCTACCAGAATGGCAACTATCTGCTTTATAAGTTTTCTACAGAAGAAACGGAAGCAGAGCTTTCAATCGAACTGGAGATAGAAGGACTTTACGAAGCAACCTTCAAAGGCTTTGAGTTCGTTGTATTTGGCCTGGAGGAGGAACCCACAAAGATTTCGGTCGACGGAGTGATTAAAGCTCATCAATTTAAGGACAATCAGCTCAGCTTTCAGGTCGATAATCTCTTTAAAAAGGTTCAAATCAGTCTATAAAAAAATGGGTGAAACCGTGCGGTTTCACCCATTCCATAAGCTACAATAATCAGGTAGCTCTTCAATTTATTTATTGGCAAAATAAGAGGTATCATTTGAACCTCCGCCTTGAACGTTTTCCAGACGCTTCTTAAATTCAGAAGAAGTAGCCAGGTCATCCTTACGAGCATAGATTTCTCTCAAGGCGATCAAGGTATTCATATCGTTTGGATCAAGCTGTTCAGCTTCCTGGAAGTATGGCAGGGCCTTGTCAAACTCAACCATGGCTTCTGCCTTCAAAGCATCTACCTGCTTCAGCTCTTCCTTAGAAAACCCGGTGATCGCGTTCATCTTTACGATCAAAGCAGCGGCCTTATTGTAGTACAATTGTCCAAGGCTGTAGGTTGCATTGAAGTAGTTTGGATCAGCCTTCAACTTCGCCTTGTCTCCTCCGTGTACAGATTTTGCCTTTTCGATGGCATCGCTATTGTACTTCTTCGCCTTATCGAAATACTCCTGAGCTTTCTCAGTATTTCCGGCTTCCGCTTCTTTCTGGTAGAGGTTGTCATAAACACTACCCAAAGTAGTATACAGAGATAGATTTCCTGGCTCTTTTTCGATAGCCATGGTCAACTTCTCAAGAAGTACATCCATTTTTTGCTCAGCCAGGAAGTGATTGATTTCTGCAAAGAGCAGAGAAGTATCATCCGGAAACTTCTTTCTACCTTCTTCCAGGTATTTGTAAGCGGCCGCCCGATCATCCTTGGCGTATATAGCATACAATTCTTCGTAAATCTCTGGTTCAGTGTAGCCACTATTATACAGTTGCTCGAAATAAACCTTGGCTTCCTGAGGCTTTTCAGCACGCATCGCCAGTAGGCCGGTAGAGTGAATTTGGCGATTTACCTCTTCTTCATTGGCCAACTTGCTATCCTCACCATTTTCCGAAAGGATCTTGTGAGCATCCAGTACAGCCTTGAAATTTTGGTAAGCCTTGGCGAAGTCACCATCCACATTGGCGTAGTATCCCAGGTTATAAAGATTTTCCTGGTTTTCCTGCAATCCGGACAAAGCCTTCTTGATCTCGTATTTCTTTTCTGCCAGTTCCAACGCCTTCTTATATGATTCAAAAGCAATTATTGCCGGGCCGTCCACTTCGGGGTAACCCTCAGCTGTTTTAGCCACGATTTCATTATCACTTCTGGAAATGGTTACCAGAGTAGCTACTTCATCATAAATCTTACCTCTGGATTCCCAGGCTTTGGTATCGGAGGCAACTTCTGCATCCTTTATAGCGATGTCAATATTTTCGATGGCCTCCTTCAACTTATCCTTATCAGAAGAATTTCCCTTGAAGAGTCCATAGGAGCGGTCAGCTGTCCGCAATGCTTTCTTTCCATCTTGGGCAAAGCTTGTTCCCGAAATTAATGCGATTGCTACTAAAGCAAGAAATAGTCTTTTCATAATTCGCGAGTTAAGTGTTGTAGTGATTTAAAACTATTGTTTTGACGAATTCTTATCCATCATGGGTATTTATAAAATGTTAAAAAACCCTTCTTTTCTGTTAAAATTACCGCTTACTCCTCTTCTTCACCAGTTTGATCTACATTCTCTACCGTTTCCTCATCTCCATTCTCTTCGTCTTCAGAATGTGGAACTACTGCAATATCTGCAATTTCATCCTCATCATTGAGTCGAATCACCCGGACACCCTGAGTGGCACGGCCCATCACCCGAATTTCGCTAATATTCATGCGGATTACAATGCCAAAACGGCTGGTGATCATCAGGTCGTCTTCTTCCCGAACGGCCTTGATGGCCACAAGAGCTCCGGTCTTTGCAGTTACCTGCATGGTCCTCACTCCCTTGCCTCCTCGGTTGGTCAAACGATAGTCGTCAAACTCTGAACGTTTGCCCAATCCTTTATCGGAGATGACCAGGATGGTCACGTCTTTATCCTCCGAATCAATACAAACCATGCCCACTACAAAATCGTCATCACCTGCCAGTGAAATACCTCTGACCCCCGCTGCAGTACGGCCCATTGAACGGACCTTGCTCTCGTTAAAACGAATCGCATTACCGCTACGCGAAGCGATAAAGATTTCATTTTCACCATTGGTCAGTTTAGCTTCCAGCAACTGGTCATTTTCATTGATATTGATGGCAATAATGCCTCCGACGCGCGGACGGGAGAAGGCTTGAACCGGAGTTTTTTTGATAATGCCCTGCTTGGTGCAGAACATGATGTAGTGGTTTTCCAAAAATTCGCTGTCCGTCAGGTCCTTCAGTTTGATATAAGCCCTGACTTTATCCTCCTTGGGAATGGACAATATATTTTGGATAACCCGACCGCTGGAAGTTTTGTTCGCCTCCGGAATTTCATAGACCCTTAGCCAATGACATTTACCTTCTTCCGTAAACAACAACAGGTAATTGTGATTGCTGGCAATAAATAGGTGTTCAATGAAGTCCTCATCGCGGGTTTTGGAGCCTTTTGATCCGCGTCCTCCACGACTCTGCGTACGGTATTCCGATACCGGCGTACGTTTGATATAGCCAAGGTGAGATATCGTAACCACCACCTCTTCATCTTCAATCAAATCCTCGATCGAAATATCACCGTCGGAATAGTTGATCTCTGTCCGCCGCTCGTCTCCGTATTTTTCTCTGATTTCCAGCAGCTCTTCCTTGACGATGTCACGCTGCATTTGCTCGCTTTCCAGGATGGCCCGGAGGTGGGCAATCTTCTTCTGAATTTCGTCGTACTCACTGCGAATGCTATCGCGCTCCAGTCCGGTGAGCTTTTGCAGACGCATGTCCAGGATCGCTTTGGCTTGCTCTTCGGAAAGGACATGCCCCTCCAATACCTGATAATCATCGGTCTGGCCAAACTCAATTAAATCCTTAAATTTCTTCCAGAAAGCATCTTTATCATCGATAAAGTCACCCCGCATCAGTCCCTGCTTCGCATCTTCCGGATTGGCGGAAGCCCGAATCAGTTCAATCACCTGATCGAGGTAATCCAGTGCGATCAACAAACCAATCAGGATATGGGCACGACTCAGCGCCTTACGCAGGTCATATTTGGTCCGTCTGACAATTACTTCGAGACGGAATTTGATGAATTCCTCAATCATGTCTTTGAGGTTGAGAATGCGGGGACGGCCATTGACCAGCGCCACATTATTCACCCCAAAGGAAGACTGCAACGGAGTATACTTGTATAATTTACTCAATACCACGCTCGCCATGGCATCGCGCTTCACTTCAATGACGATGCGCAGACCATTGCGGTCTGACTCATCACGCAGGTCACTGATTCCCTCTACTTTCTTCTCATTGACCAGCTCCGCAATTTTTGCAACCAACGAAGCTTTATTAACCTGATATGGTATTTCTGTCACGATAATGGTTTCGCGGGTACCGTTATCGATAATCTCTGCCTTACCACGTAGTATTACTCTTCCGCGGCCGGTTTCAAAGGCATCCTGTACCCCCTGATAGCCGAAGATGATGCCCCCGGTAGGGAAATCGGGCGCCTTGATGTGTTGCATCAGTTCGGCAATCGTAATCTCCGGATTATCCACCGTAGCCACAATGCCGTCTACCACCTCAGTAAGGTTGTGAGGCAACATATTGGTAGCCATCCCTACGGCAATACCCGATGCTCCATTGATGAGCAGATTAGGCAATTTGGTAGGAAGTACTGTTGGCTCTTCCAGCGTATCGTCAAAGTTGAGGGCAAAATCAACGGTGTCCTTGTTGATATCCGCCAGCATTTCATCAGCAATACGCTGTAGTCGGGCCTCGGTATAACGCATGGCCGCCGGACTATCACCGTCCATTGAACCAAAGTTACCCTGTCCATCTACCAACGGATAGCGCAAGGACCAGTCCTGGGCCATACGCACCATGGTATCGTACACAGAGGAATCGCCGTGCGGGTGGTATTTACCCAGCACCTCACCAACGATACGTGCCGACTTTTTGTGGGATTTTCCGTAGGTCAGGCCTAAGCCAGACATACCATATAGAACCCTTCGGTGCACTGGTTTCAAGCCGTCTCTTACATCGGGCAGCGCGCGCGAAACAATCACCGACATTGAATAGTCAATGTAGGCTGATTTCATCTGATCCTCAATATTAATTGGGATAATTCTTTGACTCGGAGCCATTCACTCGATTTATCTTAAAAAAATAAGTTTTCCACTAACAAAAAAGGCTTTTCTAAAGCCACGCAAAGTTAAGAAAAATTGACCTAAATACGCAGCACAAAAAACAATTAGTTGGCTCTATTTGCGGAACATAATTTGCTGATTCTTGTTGAAAAATCCAAAAATACCAAAATGCACAACCCTTATCTCCTCAGTGGGCTCATTATTCTCGGTTATATGCTGGTTTGGTACACCCTGGCACAGTGGAAAAAAGACAACAGCATTGTGGATATCGGCTGGGGGTTTGGCTTTGTATTACTGGCATTTTTATTGGAATACACCTTTGGCTTAAAGCCAAATCTGGTCCTGTGGATAGTCGCTATCTGGGGGCTCAGGCTCAGCATCTATCTCTATTTTCGGAACAAGAACAAGGACGAAGACTGGCGCTATCAGGAATGGCGGAAAGAATGGGGAAAATGGGCACCGGTTTATGCACTGTTTAAGGTATTCCTATTGCAAGGAGCTTTCCTTTGGGTCATTGCCCTACCGATTACGGCCAGCGCGGGTGTTTCTAGAATTCAGGCAGGTTGGATTTGGTGGCTGTTGCCAATAGGAGTCCTGTTTTGGATCACCGGATTTCTCTGGGAAGCGATCGCCGATGGGCAACTGTACCGCTTCAAGGCCAATCCTGATAATCGAGGAAAAATCTTACGATCCGGATTGTGGGGCTATTCCCGGCACCCCAACTATTTTGGAGAAATACTGTTGTGGTGGGGAATCTTTCTGATCGCAATGGCTGGGCACGGCCAATGGTGGACCATTATCAGTCCGATGACCATCACCTGGCTGCTCAACCGGGTATCAGGAGTGCCGATGTTGGAAAAGAAATATGCCGACAATCCCGAGTATCAGGAATATATCAATCAGACCAATGCACTGATCCCAAAGTTTTTTTAATCTTTGCAAAAATTTTGATAATGGCAAAAACGGTAAAGCCTTACAACGAAGGAGAAAGCAAGAAAGCACAGGTTTCGAGGATGTTTAACCGCATTGCACCCTACTACGACTTCCTGAACCGCCTCCTGTCTTTAGGCATTGACACCATCTGGCGCAAGAAGGCCATCGACCAGCTAAAGGGGCTGCCCAATAAAATCATCCTGGACGTGGCCACCGGCACCGCCGACGTAGCCCTGGAAACCGCCAAAAGACTGCAACCGGAAAAGATTATCGGCATTGACATTTCCAATGAGATGCTTGAGATTGGCCGAAAAAAAATCAGCAAAAGAGGACTGGAAACGACCATCGAACTCCAGGAAGGTGATTCCGAAAATTTGCCTTTTGCAGACAATACCTTTGATGCAATTACCGTTGCATTTGGGGTGAGAAATTTCGAAAATCTCGAAAAAGGATTAGACGAAATGTACCGGGTGTTGAAGACCGGAGGCCGATTGGTTGTGCTGGAATTCTCCAAACCAACCGTTTTTCCGATCAAACAAATATTTAATGGCTACTTTCGGTACATTTTACCGCAAATTGGTCGTTTAAGTTCCAAGGACCCGCGAGCCTACCGATATCTTTACGAGTCGGTACAGTCCTTCCCCGATGGGGACGACTTTTTGAACATATTACATAAAACCGGTTACAAATCCAACAAATGCATACCGTTAACACTGGGAATCTGCTCTATCTATGTGGGCGAAAAATAATGCTGGCCCTGGCCCTTTTGGTACTTTCACTACCGGCTTTCAGCCAACGCGTGGACCGAGGAAATTACAACTTTTACGACTTTAAGCAAAAATCGTATTACTTTGGTATTACCCTCGGTTACAATACCTCTACTTACACCCCTTTTCGCTCCCGAGATTTCATTTACAGCGATAGCATCCGGGCCATCGAATCGATCAAGGGACCGGGTTTTAACCTTGGTATTGTAACCAACCTGAAGATTGGAGACTACTTCGATTTTCGCTTCCTCCCTACCCTTTCCTTTGCGGAACGCAACCTCCGCTACGACAAAACCAGTCGCCTGACCCCATTCAGCCAACGCCGGGTAGAATCGGTATTTGTGGAAATGCCGTTCCAGTTTCGTTACAAATCAGCACCTTACAAGGACAAGCGTCTGTTTATCATTGCCGGCATCAAATATTCCTTTGACGTAGCCAGTGACTCCCGTTCCCGACAAGCGGAAACCCTGGTGAAGATCTCTCCGCATGACTTCGCGTTGGAATATGGTGCAGGTATCCAGTTTTTCTTCCCTTATTTCATTTTCTCACCAGAGTTTAAGATCTCTCACGGCATTGGCAATACGTTGTTGTTCAATCCAAACCTTGAAGAAGCAACCGTCTTGGAGAAGATTTTGTCAAGGACATTCACGGTGTCGTTGCACTTTGAGGGGTAATGATTTTGAACCACCTAAGTCGCATAAAGTGCTAAAGGGCGTTTGAAGAAAATCAGGTCGGATCAAATTTAAAAGAGAGGGTATTTCTTCAGGACTGCCGACCAGATGTTGACTTTTTGTTTGACAAGATTTACACAGATTTACATGATTTTTAGGCATTAGAAAAATCCATTTTGGATTTTTCTAATCAAACTTCTGTGGCCTTTTGTCTCTTTTGTGGTCCAAATTAATTAACGCCGAATAGGCGATTCCACTCAATCCTTGTCCTTCTTATCTGTCTTATGTGGTTCCTTTTAAAGTCAACATCTTTTATGCCCTTTTTTTTGCGCCTTTTGTCTATGTGGTGGTTCCCAAGGTAGCCTCCTTCAAGGTTCACAACCTGGAAGGTGAGCGTTTTTTGTTTCATCTTCGTTATTCTTAATTGCCATTGTCTCACGATGAAATAAATTTCATCAAACCAGGGAAGTGTTTTCATGGTGAAATAAATTTCACGCAACCGCTGGTGAGCGTTTGCAACGCGAACGCCATTTACTTTAACAATATTACTCCACCACCACCTTCCCCGTTTGCCATTGCCCTTCAGCATTTTGTGCTTTCCAGAAGTAGAGCCCCGGTGCCAGGTTAGGGAGGTCCAGTTGCTGACGACCGCGGATAGCTGCACTACGGACTACCTGCCCGGTAGCGGAGTAGAGGGACCACCGCAGTGGTTTGGATGCATTGTGTTCCAGTGCTTCTACCCAGAGATAGTCCGTGGCCGGATTGGGGTAAACCCTTACCATTTCCTGTAGAAGCACTTCCTCCGGTGCTTCTACGGCGGTGACACACGGCTCCTCAGTAGGCCCCAGGCGATAATTGGGGAAATTGGGAATAGAAAAAGCATTCCAGGTGGGAAGCTCCACACAGTGCTGGCATACCTCACAGCTATCACCTGGTAAATCCGGATAATTGATGACGTGCAGGTAGGGTACGGAGTTATTGCAGGTGATGTAGATTTTGCCATCCGGAGCCAGCTGAGCAAGGGAAAAAGTACTAGCCAAATTGGGAGAAGTTACCGTGAAACCATCATAAATAGCTACGGTGTCTTTACTTGCGGATATATTAGCGGCCCATAGGTCGTATTGAAATACTTTTTTAAAGGAAGAAACATATAAAAATCGGGAATTAGGAGATATAGCTACTCCTCCGGACCAAACACTATCGATATAAGTTACCTGAATGGGATTGAAAAGTTCTCCGGTACAGCGATCAAAATCATAGATATTAACGTAAGTATTCTCCCCGGGGAATTCGGCTAAATGTAAATTCACATATTTACTTCCATCTGGGGAGAACACGGCCTGCCCAACTGCTGGTGAAGGAATAGAGTCTCCAACAATTTGATAATCCTGATAAGATATACCATTGGCCGTGATCAAATAACGGTGATATTGATTGGTACCGTGCCGCCGAAATACTAACCACCAATCGACCCCATTGGCGTGGTGAGTGACGGTAAGTTTTCCCATCTCGAAGGCTCCTTCCCTAATAATCTGATTTTTTTGAATCACCGCTCCCAGTCCGTTATTTAAACTCATATCAATCAATGAATAGTAGACATATTTGCTATGAAAACCATAGGGGTTTGGGGTAGTGACTTTATCTGCATGAATGAGATAGTATAGACTATCACTTTCGGGGACGGGGATCGCAATGGCTCCTTGATCCAGGATATATCCAAAATCTTGATGACTATCGGCGTACGCACCAGGGTTAATTCCTTCTCCGTTTTCCATCACTTCTCCTAATGCATTGGCCACCTTTAGTCCATTGGTATAGAACAGCAGATTGCCGGCGGTATCACAAATGCTGGCGTTGGTTTGGAAAAAGAACAATTCCTGAAAAAAAGTATACACTTCAACGGAGTCACCATTAAAATCCATAATGGCTCCGGCATAATCCGGATTCGTGGGGCTATCTTGTCCTAACAACCAAATGTTGTCATACTTCTGAGCATTGATCGTACAAAAAAAGCACCCAAAAAATATGGTGATAATTATTTTCATATTCAATAAGATAAAATTGGAGGTCCCTGAATTAACAGAGAACCTCCATTGAAGTATCATTAACGTTGTAAAATCACCAGTTTCTTTGTCTCTGGTTGTCTTTCATCAAGCCGTAAGATCACTAAATAGATTCCCGCTTGGAAATCTGATATGTTAACCTGGGTATTTACATTTTGAGTTGTAATTACCTGGTTCCAAAGATCCTTTCCATTCAAATCATAGATTTGTAATCTTCCCTTGTCAAATGTCAGATTAGAAAGATCAATGGTGACCTCATTGGTTGCTGGGTTGGGATAAATCTGCCAATCAGTTGTTGTGATATTGGTACCCGGTATGTTAGGAATTGAATATGGTTGACTTCCCAGGCAATTCTGCTGGTCGTCATACGATGGGTAAATACTGGTAGTCAATTTCAGCAAAGCTCGGGCCTGGTAGACTGCATTGCCTCCAGATAAGGGACACTGGTTGGCTACAGCCTGTAGGGCATTGAGACTAGCCGTATCCGGTGTAACCAATCCCTTGAGCAAATAATCGGTATAAATGCCATTAACCGTTTTGGTATTTTGTTCGTACACAGAATCTACGACGATGCCGTCATTTTGGCTCCAGATACTTGCCGCTTCACTGCCTCTGGTGCTCACTAAAGTGGAGAGCAGATTGATATTGCCCTTGTCATAATCAAACAAATCATCGATCTTTTCGGTCCGGCTTTGCCAAAGGGTTTGGTAAGTAGTGCCGCTGGCATTCAATAGTGCCGTGTCGAGATTGGCTACCACTTGGAGCAAGGCCCGAATGGAGTCCAGATTTTCCATAATCTGGTCAACCTCGGTTGAATCCGCCTCGAACATATTGGCCAAAGCCTGATCAACATTGTGGAATGCCCCCACCGTAGTGGTATCGTGGTGAACTACAAAGTCCTGAATACCTTGCTCGGTAATCGTAACCCCTTCTAATTTGGCATACAAATAACGATTCAATTCCCACTGCACGGTGGAGGTATAATAGCCGGCCTGGATACTGTCTCCCGCAATGCGTTTGGTATCCGGTGAATCTTGCTTGATTTCGTCAATGACACAGTTTTCCGGAGCGCAGACATCAGTGTTCGTTTGGTCTTCATTCGGTATAAACCAACCTGTCGGCAGAGAATTAGGTGCTTCATGATAGCTGTTTTCAGAAGCATCGTAAATGAAAGGATACTCTTGTGCTTGTGAACTAGCTACCTGATAAACCGCCCCACTTCCCGAGCCATAAACCCCCGTCCATTGATTTTTCTGGTGGACCTGGGTACCCAGGATGCCGCTGGAAGGGAGTAACAGTCCATAGTAGTGGTTGCCAAAGATGGTTCCACTAAAGTGATTTTCAGCCAGGCTGCCACCATCTGCTAAAACGCCTACACGCGTTTTATTCAAATCATTGCAGCAATATTTATTACCCGGTGAGGAGAATATTTCTATACCGTAATTATCAGTACCTCCCGTTCCGTCACCGGTAACCAGGGTACTGCTGAGCAGACAATTGGTTGCACCCTGTAAGGTCACTCCTGCTCGTGCCAGGCTCTCGTCCTCCATGGTAATCTCATTATTGTCAGTAACGGAAACATTTTTAGTTGCCTGTAAAAACAATCCCACTCCGCTTTGTTTGACCAAAATGGTATTGGCCACCACCTGCGCAGGGGCATTGTGAAAGATAAAACCAATGCCCGTACCTCCGGCGGCAGCGGCATCCACGGTGACCTCATTATGGCCCACCAATACCTGTCCGGTTGATCCGGCATTGTTTACCATAATGCCAATTCTGTTGGCTTCTATCGAATTTTTGTCCGTCTCATCCATACCTCCAATAATGATATTTCCACCTGGAGAAGATAAGTTAGCAAAAATCCCCCAATTGACATTCTTTAAAGTGTTTTTAGTAGCAATTAAGGGACTACGCTGGGCAAAAATACCTTCCACACAATCCAGGATCATGGTGCCTTGCACCTCCAGTAGATGTGCCCCATTGGCTCCCCCGTGAATAGCTCGACCTCCGTAGGCATAGCCGGGGTAGTAGCTCAGGTTTTCGGTCATTTCAGTAAAAATGCCTTCATTAACTACCATATTGGTATTTAAGGCGACTATTCCGGATGTGAGGCCAAAGAAGTCATTATCTCGGCTTAAAAATGCATTCAAGTTATTGAGGTAAAGGCCCGCCAGGGAACGGGTATTTTGATTCGGCACCCCGGAGGCCGAACTCTGGCCGCTGTAGGGAGGTAGTAAATCACCGGAATTAGCAAAAGTATTATTGGCGATGAATACATTCACTTTACCATTCCCGGTAGCCGAAGCATAGATGCCGATGAAGTTATCGCAGAAAGTACTAGAAATAATTTCTGCTTCGGGAGCAGTTTCTACTGAAGTTGTCGCCGGTTCAAGATTAATACCGTATTGCGCATCACTGATGGTGGTATTCGACATTTTTAATCCTCCACCTTTTTCGATTTCGATCCCCGCCCACATTGCTGTACAACCGGAAAGTCGGGAATTGGATAGCGTAAGGTAGGCACCATCTTTCACCACAATTCTGGAGCCAGGCAGCATATTGAGTTGAGAATTGACAAAATTATAGTCAAAGTCGATTTCCAGTGTGCCTTCTATGCATACGGTTTGAGCAGAGGCAGCAGGTAAATTATCCAGGATGCCTGCCGCAATCGCATCCCCTAATTTGTAGCCCGTAGGGATGGTGTTGTTTGTATCGCAGGAACTGCAACCAAAAGTATTGTCTCCATCAGTAATAATTGTAACCTTGTAGGTGTTGTCATTGCAATCATCCAGGTCGAGACCGCCGTCGATAGTGAAGATTCGGGTTAGGGTTCGAGAGGTATTACTCGATATTGGAAAAGAGATTGTAGGAACACCTGATAATTCGTTGTTGTTCATATCCAGCACCGTTTGTTCTCCGGCGTCGTTGCTAGTCACCTGGTACATAACAACGACATTAAAACTTTCGTCGGTCCAGGTATATTTTACCTTAGTACCTGAGGGTTGACAGAATATTTTACCACCAAGGGTAATTTCAGTCTCGCACGATACATTAATGGTTTCATCTTCGGGGAAATCATCAGGGATTAGTTCTATTTGATCAATGAAAAAGTCGTAGCCCGTATTTACTTCTGTTGAGGTAGCATCAGGATAAATCCACAAGGCAGTTTCCTGCCAGGGACTACCCCATTCGAAGCAACTACCTGTTCTAATAAACGCTCCTACCAAATTATTTTTCTCTTCTACATGAATTTCTGCAATTTCTCCAATATCTGTATTCAATGCAGCACTGCTTCCTGTTGTCCCACATCTTCCAAATTGACATTGAATGGTTTCATTAACCAATGCCGAATGGATACTATATTTTATATTTGAAGGATTCGATATTTGCGGGGACATTATCGGCGGCACCTTATAGTAATAGCTGTAGAAATACTTGCCTGTTCCCGGTAAATCGATAGGCGTATAAGATGACTCACCACCTCTACCTTGTCCGATATTTCTCCAGAGCATCTTTAGTGAACCAGAACCCGAAAATGCAGAATTTGGAGTGGCTTCGTAATCTATTGTTTCGAAGGCTGAATACCAGCCAGGTAATTCAAAGCCTTCGTTACAGGTACAGGCAAATGATGTAACGTCTGCTGTATCAATATTAACGTAAACTTCTGGATTACAGATTAGATTACAAGGGTTTTATTAAACCCTCCATCAATTAAAGTTTCTTCATCCGAGAAATCACAAACTTCACAAGCCTTTACATTAAAGTATGCTAAAGTTGCATTTCCTAATTGATCGCAGGAATTAGAATATGGCTCATAAATAACTTGATAATTGCCTGCACTGCAAGGTTCAAATTCAACAAGTCCATTATTGATACTAATATTCCCATTGTTTACTCTGATATGGAGAATTCCATCGGCATTAAAGTCGTTGTTTAAAAGGTTACTAATGGGAAAACTAAAAACATTTCCGTCGCAAAGACTGAATTCAAAGGCTTCGACAGTACAAATATCACCATCAAGGCAGGCAGGACCATAATCATCAACACCAACAACATTGCAACCACAATCAGGATCACTTGCGATGGTATACCCTAGTGAGCACAGGATGGCCAGTTCTTTTTCACTAATATTCTTCCTTTGACCCGGTGCTGTGCTTGGTCCCATCAAATGTGGACCTTCACAGTTCTCTGCAAAATGACTAAATGAAGAGCCCTCTTGATGCATGGTGTCGGTAAAAATAATATAGGTAGAGTCATTTTGATTGATAAAGAACATATCTGGATCGTGAGTTGGAAAACAACTTCCATAAAGAGAAGTTGAAGGCACGGCCATCAACCATTTGAAGGGATTGGCCGTATCCCTTTGAATAATAGGTAATGGATCAGGGGAGTCATCAACAAATAAGCTTGTGGTAAAAAGAGGATAACTAATTCGCTCATTTGAAGGATAGCCATTACTCGTCATCCCTGCTGTAAAACCAAGTGTGTGTATGGCCTCATGAAAAAGAATAGTATATAGATCATGTTGATTCCCTATATCGAGTGGGTCGGAACTTTCTCCCGTATAATAACCAACAAAAGGAGATGCTGGGCTTGGAATGTAAGGGTCTAGATTTAGTACAATTATGCCATGAGCGATTCTTTCGTCCTCAGTAGAATAAACATCGACTCCACCATTAATTACATCCCATACCAATCCTGTCAATATTCCGCCTAACCCTGTATAATCGTAGCCCGGGCTTCCTCCGGCAAAAGCTCTAGGTGGCAACATTCCGGCCTCTGGGCTGTTAGAAGCCAAAACTGAAATATTTACTTTAGGTGGAGAATCCCCCGAGCATTGTGGAGATGCTTGTGTGATCAATTGTGATATCTCAGAATAAACTTTACACATTATTCTCCTGTAATCTTCTCCATAGTCAGAATGGCCAAATCCAATTTCTGTTCCTTCTTCACAATCCCAAAATGTAATATCAAAAATACTTTGAGATAAATTAGGAATTTCGGAATCAGTAAAATCAGAGCAATTGCAATTGGTGTTAAGACTTTTGGGTAAAGTCAGGTCCATACCCAATGTTCATAGTAAAAGAAGTGCTGAATTTTGCTTGAGCGTATTTCTTGCAGGTAGAATTAAATGCATAATAGGCAAAATAAATAGTAATAGCAAGACGTATTATGCATTTAACTTTATTTCGATTTTAGAGGCAGGGGTGTTTGGGTTTTTATGTGTTTAACAGCCAGGCTATTGTGAGAGGATGGAGGAGTTATATGCATTAGCATGAAATAAATTTCACGCAACCGCTGGTGAGCGTTTGCAACGCGAATACCATTTTCTTTAATTATTAACACCCACAAAACTCCCTCGTCATTTGAATCACATCCGGGAAGAAGCGGCTGAATTCAGCTGCTAGCAGGTCGTGATCACGTTGGAGGCTTTGCATGACGCCTTGTAGATCTGCCGGGCGGCTGACACGACGCGACATGCGCTGAAAGGTGGCTTCCAGGCCTTCAAAGGAGGTGTAGTTCATCAACCAGTCATCAGCGATCATCATGGTCAATTGCCGTTGAAGTTTGGGCGGCATGACCTCCAGGTTGTCTTGTAAAATGAGGTAGATACGTTTGGTGAACCCACTGAGGGGCTCGCTGGTATATTGCCCCCAGGCTCGGCTCAGAAAATAGTCGTAATAGACATCAATGATGACGGGTGCATATTTGTGATGGTGGGCGTAGAGTCGGCGAACGCCTTGCAGGACCAACGGATGTACATCGGTAAAGTGGTCAATTTGCCGGTGCAGAAAGATGCCCTCCTGAATTTCCGGGTCGTAGCTGGCGACTTCCTTGTTGCGGATAAAATCGGCAATAAAATTACCCACCAGCAATGGTTCGCGTTCACAGGATAAAAAAAGATGGGCCAGGAAATTCATAATACTTCAAACATAACTGAAAAAATTTATCTTTGCGGCGTTTTTATCATTTTTGATTTTAAGATACGAGAATTATGGGATTGAAATGTGGCATCGTCGGCCTTCCAAATGTAGGAAAATCAACACTCTTTAATGCCTTGACATCGGCCAAGGCCCTGGCGGCAAATTACCCTTTTGCCACCAAGGACCCCAACGTGGGCATGATCACCGTTCCCGATGAGCGGTTGGACAAGCTCGCGGAACTGGTCAACCCGCAAAAGGTATTGCCTACCACAGTGGAGATTGTGGACATCGCCGGACTGATCAAGGGAGCAAGTAAGGGTGAAGGATTGGGTAACCAATTCCTGGCCAACATCCGCGAGGTAGATGCCATCGTTCACGTGGTGCGCTGTTTCGAAAATGATAATGTGGTGCACGTTGACGGTAGCGTTGATCCGGTGCGAGACAAGGGCATCATTGATACAGAATTGCTGCTGAAAGACCTGGAAACTGTAGAAAAGCGGTTGGATAAGGCCAAAAAAATGGCTAAGGGCGGGGAGAAAGAAGCACAACGTGTGGTTAAGACCGTAGAAAAGATTCAGGCACACCTGGAGGCAGAAAATCCCGGTCGTACACTGGAACTGGAAGATGATGAGCAGGAGGTCTACAAGGACATGATGCTGCTTACGGGAAAGCCGATTCTGTATGTTTGCAATGTGGATGAAGAATCCGTGGTGGATGGCAATAAACACACAAAGGCCTTTATGCAGGCTGTTGCCGATGAAAATGCAGAGGTTATTCTCATCAGTGCCGATATTGAAGCGGATATTGCCCAGCTGGAAACCAAGGAAGAACGCGAAGAATTTCTCGCCGATATGGGTCTGGAGAAACCGGGCGTTAATAAATTGATCCAGGCCAGTTATCAACTGCTCGATCTGATCACCTACTTCACCGCCGGAGAAAAAGAAGTGCGCGCCTGGACGATCCACCGGGGCACAAAAGCACCACAAGCTGCTGGTGTCATCCACACCGATTTTGAAAAAGGATTCATCCGCGCCGAGGTGATCCGCTATGCCGATTACGTGAAGCACGGTTCAGAAAGTGCGGTAAAAGAAGCCGGAAAAATGGGTGTGGAAGGAAAGGAGTACGTAGTAGGCGATGGTGATGTCATGCACTTCCGGTTTAACGTATAATCAATACCGCCACTCATCGAGGTATTTGCCGAATATTTTGGCCAGATTTCGGGCATCGTCAATGCCGCGGTGATGGTCTCCGGTAAACTCAAAACCCTCTTTGGTCACCGAAGATTTTAAGCCACGGGTGCGGTGTAGACGCCTGATCTCGTGGTACTGACGGCGCAAATTGAGGTGATGCTCAGCCCAATCATAATCCATATCGTGCAGCTTACAATCCTGTACGAGCATTTTTTTGTCAAAACTCCCCCAGGAACACAGCACATACTCTTCAAAGAAAACTTCGGCCCAATCCTGAAAGTCCTCCACAACATCCGGGAAGGTATCCGCCCGATTGATATTTTCCTGTTCAATACTGGTAAGCTCACGGCAAAAGTGCGACAGGTTGGGGTGCAAAATGGGTTTGACGAATCGATTAAACTCTCCCGTTACTTCACCAAATCGATTGACCTTCACGGCACCAATTTCAATGATCTCCTGAACTCTAGACATGGGATTCCCCTCCCAGCAGGTGGCTTCAATATCGTAGATAATAAAATTCAAAATCCAATCAGTTTAAGAAGTCTTCTGCTCCTGTATGAGCGCCTTCAATTCCGCGATCTGCTTCTGTAATTCGTCAATCTTATCCTCGAGTAAATCATTATTGTCCATGGTCATCTCATCAACAAATACGGCATTGGCCAACGACATTCCAAAAACACCTCCCAGTAATACGATTAGTACAAAATAAAGGCGCGTAAAACCAATCACCCATTCGTTATCGGTCTTCTCGGCAATAGCGGCCGGTATATCATTCCATCCCTCCACTGTAAACAACTGAAAAATGGTATAGGATGAAACCAGGGGGTTACCAAAAAATTCTGGTGCCGTTTCTCCGTAGAAATGGCAGGTAAATAATGCCAGCAGAAAATTGAGAAATATCATGGCGAAAAGCACAAAAACGGATGCTTTCAGTGCCCGCCCCAGACCATCGATGACCTGCCCGAAATTAGGAATAAACCTGATAAGGCGCAACAACCTGGCCAGACGGAACACCCTGAGCACGGTCAATAACGAAGTATCGGGAATGGGAATCCAGTCGGTCAATAGCGCCGGAATACTGCCAACGATAATGATGAAATCAAAGATATTCCAGGCACTGGCAAAATAACCCTTTGTCTTGAGTGCTCGCAATTTCACAACGGCTTCGACGATAAAAAACATGATGAATAGATGGTCGATATAAATCAGCCATTGATTGTGGGACAGTTCTGGAAAGTATCGCAGAAAAATAATGACCGCATTGACGATGATGGCGATCATTACATTCCTTTCTTCTAAAAAGAATCGTTTCATCATACGGGTTATTAAGCTTATCTACACCAGCTCTACCTCCAATTCGGGTTTATTCCACTTTATTTTTTCGTGTAGATTGTAATTTTCAAGGCGATTGTGATAATAAAACAATAGCTTAAAGCTTTCGCTGATTATATCGCCTTCTTTGTTAAACTTCAGTGCCTTGGCCACGTGATAGTTGCCGAGTCTGGAGATGCCATCTTCAATCAGCTTTTCGAGATCCCAGTGCATCTGCTCCGACAATTTGATTTCATCATCCTCGGCCATTTTCATCAGGATATCCCGAAGTTGTTCAATGACGTCATACAATAGTGGCTTTGAAAAGACATAATCATCGGTCGGCAATCGGAGTATACCATAGATATCCAGTTTCGGATTTTGGTGCTTAACCATTTGAAAACCAGCAAAAGCCACCAAATGGCTGGTCAAAACAATATTGTCCTTGTGGTAGCGCTCTACAATCTTTTCGGCCAGAATCTTGGTGTATTCAGAATCTCGCTGGAGATTCTCGCTCACATCTCCACCGGAGGTAAAATAATCTTTGATGTCAATTTCATTTCCATATTGATCAAAGCTTCTCCCCTCCGCATCCACCGGATTACCCAATACATCCATCGGTTGTCCCATGGATAAAATAATCTCGTTGCCTTTGGAAAACAACTGCCAAATAAACTTGGTAATCTTGCGAAAGCTGTTGAACGCATCTTTCGAGCGGATATAGCGTTCCTTACCCATAATGCGTAAGTGCTGGTCAATCAAAAATTGCGCTTCCAGCACAAAGTGATAGCTGATCACGAGCGGCACAATGTAAATTTTTTCATCCTTGCCATTCAAAAGCATCTTTTCCTGAGCTTCGATAGCCGTACCCAGAAGCCCGAGTTTCAAACTGGTCTCCAAGGTGCCGCTGCGCGAACGGGTGCCACCAGGGAAGAAAAGCGAATTGGTTCCCCGTTGAATCGACAAGTTAGACATAGCCTTAAGTGTCTCCAGATATACCGGGTTTTTCTTCCGGCGATCCACCCGGTAAGCGCCCAGACGATTCATAAAGTAGGCGGTATAACCCGTGTTGTATAGATTTAAACCTGCCCCGTAGGAAAAGGAAGGCAACCCGGCAAAAGTATCCATCGCAAAACCGATCAATATGGAATCCAGGTTACTAAAATGAGTTGGCACCACAATCACAGTTCCTTTCTTAAACAGGGAGCGGACCGTGTCTACTTCTCCGGTCACTTTCAATCGATCTGCCAGGCGGTGTCGGCTTCCCCAGATGCGGTGCCAGCGCTTACCGGCAGCGGTATTGAGCAATCGGGTAAAAAACAGGGTGAGAAACTTGCGAGCGAATAAAAAGGTGGGAATGCGAAAGGTGCCCACAATCTCTTCAGAATAGCGATGAATGATCTTCCGCAGAATCTCTTCATTGACCTTCATGCTCTCCTCATCCTTCCGATCCAGTCCTTTGCGAACCAGTCGTTTGCTGATCTTGCGCCAAAACTGGGGCTCATTGGGTGGGTCCACCTTCCAGGGCTCCTCCTTCATCCGGATTTTCTCCAGATAAATGGTTTTGGCGATGATATCGCTGACTACCCCCGGCGACTTGCTCCAGATGCGATTGAAGGTAAATTCTTCAATTTCTTCAACAAAATTGCGGCGATCATCGTGCAACTTATAAATGGGCCACTGTTCAATATCCGGAATCACCGGCTCAATCTGGGCCGTTTTCTTACTGCTCATAATCAACATTTACCGATTCGATAAAAGACAGTACTTCTTCTCTCCCCATACCTGTGCGTGAAGAAGTTTGAAATTGTTGGGGTAAAGCATTCCAGCTCTCCAGAAATTCTTGCCGAAAGGCATCCAGGTTTTCATTGAGTTGGTGCGGCTTGATCCGGTCGCATTTGGTGAAAACCAATACAAAAGGAACCTGATTTTCACCCAACCAGTTGATAAATTCAAGATCAATCTTTTGTGGAGGAATATTGGAGTCGATCAAAACGAAGGCGCATACCAGGTTGAGCCGCTGGCGAAAATAGCCCTTGATCATCCTTTCCCATCGCTGGCGCATTTTCTTAGAAATCTGCGCATAGCCATAACCGGGCAGGTCAACCAGAAACCAGGACTCATCAATCAGAAAATAATTGATCAACTGGGTCTTCCCGGGGGTATTAGAAACATGTGCCAGATCTTTACGACCACACAACATATTGATCAACGATGATTTTCCCACATTAGACCGGCCGATAAAAGCGTATTCCGGTCGCTCCTCTTTCGGACATTTTGCTTCTGCCGGATAGCTACCTATAAACGTTGCCGTATTAATTTCCATGACCTCTTTTTTGCCAAAAGCAAACATAACCAATTCTGCCCGATTCTCCTTTGAATCTCCTTAAGAATACTCACAATATATTGCAAACCAATTCAGTTATACTGGAAATTCACCCCAGAATTGAAAGCTTTACCCCTAAAGAGCTTATTTATCTCAATACCAAGTATATCTTTGCAAAAAATTATAAATCAATACCTGATGAAAAAAATATTGCTTCTTGCATTTTTGGTGTGTGGATTGGCCTCCGCACAAGCTCAATTCAACTGGGGCGTAAGGCTGGGAGTCAGTACGACCGATCTCAACCCCAATGACATCAAGATCCTTGACGAAAATGGCCTTGATCGCTTTAATCTTGCCCTAAAGGAGGCCAGATATGGTGTTCACGGTGGATTGGTGTTTACCTTTCAAAAGAACAACCTATTGATCCAGCCCGAAATTCTGCTCAACTCGAATAAAGTGGATTATACCATTTCCGATGCACAAAATCCGGGTGCGGTAGACTCTATTGCCAGCGAAAAATACCAATATCTCGATGTACCGGTATTGCTGGGTCTTAAGTTGGGCCCGTTGCGTCTGCACGGCGGTCCGGTGGGACACATCTACATTAACAGCACCTCAGAGCTCGAAGGCCTCGATGGCTACATCGACCGCTTCGAACCTTTTACCCTGGGCTATCAAGTGGGCGCAGGTCTGACCATCTGGAAGCTGATGATTGATGTACGTTATGAAGGTAATTTCACCAAATTTGGCGACCATTTCGAGTTTTTTGGCAACCAATACCAGTTTGATGAATCTCCTGCCCGATTCCTTTTTTCGGTAGGATTTTTATTTGGGAAGACCAACTAGTGGATTGATGCAGAAATGATTGACATTCGATGTTCAACATTATCAATACTTTGTGCCTGAAAAAAGGATCAATCATTTCGGACTAGTCGCACTAGTGAACCTTTTTTTATTCGTTATACAACCGATCACAACCTTTTCAGCTCTTTACCATAAGAACTCTAAAGGCGAACCACAATGCCCTTGACCCTCAGGATGACAGAAGACGAATTGATCAAAGCCTGTTTGGCAGAAGACCGATTGGCACAAAAAGAGCTGTACGAACGCTACAGCCGGGCAATGTATACCCTGGCCTATCGGATGAGTAATGACTTCGAATTGTCAAATGATATCCTGCAGGAAGCCTTTATTAAGGTATTCAGAGGGCTTCCTGGCTTTCGGCGTCAATCGACACTCGGAGCCTGGATTAAAACCATTGTTGTTCGCACCGCTTTGAGTCGACTGAAGAAGGAACAGCATTTTGAACCGATCGAAAACCGACCCGAAGGTGATGCCCTGGATTGGGGCCACTATCTGGATGCGGAATACCTGGAACAGGCCATTCAGGCCCTGCCTGAAGGCTACCGCGCGGTCTTTGTTTTGATTGAAATTGAGGGTTATTCACACAAGGAAGTGGCGGAAATGCTCAATATTTCAGTAGGTACTTCAAAATCGCAATTGTTTCACGCAAAAAAACGACTCAGAGAAGCCATAAAACCTTTGTTAGATTTTTAGAGCGCCATGGAAAAGAATAAATCAACATTAACAGCTGCCCTGAAAAAGTTATCGGAATACGATCCGCCTGCCAAGGTTTGGCAAGGCATTGAGCGTGATCTGAATTACAGACAGAATCTGGCAAATTTGCCACAGTATTCGCCTCCGGTTGCAGTGTGGGAGGGCATTGAAGCACACCTGGAAAAGCCACAAGCCAAAGTATTCAGATTGTCGATGCAGCAAATTTTAGCCTTGGCGGCAATGATATGCGGAGTAGCCTTGGGATGGTATTGGCTAAGCCTTGATAAAGAAGCCACGGTGCTAGTGGCCTACAGTGAAGAAAGCTACCAGCCACAGTTTCTGGCAGCCGATTGGAATGATGATGAAGCCGCTATACAGGTGGTGGTGAAAGAATACGACCGGAAAATGGAATTGGATGCCCCGGAAGCATCGCCGAATCTTAAGACGGAGCTGCAGGAGCTCAATACAGCCAAAGCAGAGCTGGAAGAGCTGATACAACGGTATGGCAAAGATGCCAGCGTAATTCAGGAAATCAGCGAAATCGAATTGGAAAGAACTGATGTCATCAAAAAGATGGCCGCAGCCATTTAAAACATCCATCAAAAAATCAGCAACCAATGCAAAGGACCCTATTGTTGTCGACCCTGATTGTTTCCCTGCTGTGCGTAGGGTTGCCATTGGTAAGTCTGGCCCAGACGACACAACAGGTCATCACCAAAACGATAGACAAAGTATTTGACTACAAGGATGGATACGAAGTAAACATCGAAGGCGAAAAGGCTGAGGTCACCATTAATACCTGGGAAAAACCCTCGGTGTCGGTGCATATCGAAATCATTGCCAAGCACCCGGAAAAAGCCATCGCGGAGCGCGACCTGGAGAAGGTGAAATACCTGACTCAGCGCATCAAAAACAAGATTTACCTGCGCAACTATGCCTCTCTTGATGAAGGTGATTCAGCTATTGAGGCCAGCCTTTCGGCAAAATATACCATCTTCCTGCCCAAAGATTGCCCGGTATACCTCAAGAATTATTTTGGTGCCGCCACGGTAAGCAATTTGAATAGCCGCCTGCGGGTCAATGGCCAGTTTAGCACCATCGGCCTGGAAAACATCCAGGGTTTTATCGATGTTACCACCCGATTTGGTGACCTGCTGGCGGAGCACCTTAATGGACAAATGAAAGTTAATGCGCGCCGTTCCGATATCACACTGAGTGACATCAAGGGTAGTTACGATATTCAGGCGCAATACGGTACCATCAAGATTTTTTCGGATGAAGACCTCGTCGACCTGCGTATCGATGCAAAAAAATCGGATGTGTTCCTCTACAATCCCAATCCAAGTCTGTTTAGTTATGCCTTGACGGCCAATCACGGCAACATTAACCTACCCAATACCTTAAAAGCTGAATTTCAGGAGAATACCGCTGAATTAAAGAAATTGGACATCCGCCCCAGACAGGAGCTTTATCCAAGCATCACGATCAGTGTGACCTTTGGAAGTATCAGCGTAGAAAAGCCTAAGACGCGTTAAGGCCATGTTAGGAGGTCAAAGTTTGACCTCCTAACATGCACTAAGGTTTCTCGCACACCATGAATAAATAATCTCCGCGATCATGCTCATAGCGCCGGATCACTTCCTCTACTTTCCGGGTTTCAATATCTTGTTTCAAGGCTTGCAATCCCATTGCTACTTCATCGGCATTGGCCAAATCAGAAAATGAGGAAATGCCCTGCCGAACCTGAGCATCAAAATAGAGCTTGGGGTCGTGCTTTCCCGAATACAAAAAAAGATCCTGCAAATCAGGTTGTACATCATACTTCTCGGTAATCACCCGACAAAATCCGGCCTTCTGCAAGTGCTTTTGCACCAATTCTAAAACTGGCATTTGCGCGATGGATGCCCGCAGCATTTTGGGAAAATAATGGTTGAGCCAATAACCCTCCATCTGGTGTGGATTGGAGGTAAAAATCACCAGCTTGTTTCCAGGTTTTAATACCCGGTAAACTTCATTAAATCCCTTACCTAAATCCGACCAATGATGAGTAGTCAAGCTGGCCAGAACACCCTCAAATGCGGCATCCTCAAAAGGTAGCGCCTCTACCCTGCCCAGGTGCCAATCGATCTGGTTACTTTTCGCCCGCGCCGTCGCCAGCATTTTTTCAGACGGATCAACGCCCGAAAACTTTAGCCCTTTTTGGCTTAGTGCAATGGTATAATTACCCGTACCACAACCTACATCCAGGAATTGTTTTCCCGGTCCGGGCTGTAGATGATGTTCCATACGCTGTACCAAATAGGAATCTGCCTGACGAGTACGATTATAGCCCTGACCGATAAGATCGTATTTTTCCATAATGTCCAGGCTATTGCGTGACTTGCTTCCCGGTCAGGTAAAAACCGACATAAACCTGCGGAGCTCTCGGCACCAGGTCACTGAGTTTACGAAATTCCGCAAAGCTGGTTTCCTTGGTATATAAATTCCCGTACTTCCGCGATTTACTTGACTGGAAGGTGATGCCTACATTCCCCTCACCATCATCATCCTTGATCCATTCCAGCGCCAGCAACACATCGGAATCAACCACGATATTAAAGGCGGATAAGTCCACATCCAACTGCAAACCTTTTTCTTGTTTGGCAGCAATGATCACATTTTTTGGAAGCAGGTTTTTGCCCAATTTACCCTCCTTGAAGGTATACAGATTTACCCGAAAACGAATACTGTCCCCCTTGGCATGGTTCAGCGCAAAGTGGGCGCTTTTTACATAGGTTTCCCGCTCAATGGTGATGCGCGCACCAATCTCGGTGCCCAATTGCCGACTGCCAAAGCCCACATTGTGATCCATGTCCTCCGAGTGGTTTCCCAATTTGACGTCCTGCTCTTCCCACTGTTCCGCCACTACTTCAATCTCGGGAAAGACGTAATTTTTCGGCGTTAATTCGACCGTCGTATTGCGATGTAAATCCGCCGCCAAAATGGTTTTCATCTCGTAACCGATTGAAGAAATACTGACAGAATCTCTCGGACTGACTAATCTTAATTCGTAAAAACCATTTTCATCACTTACCGTGCCCACTGCCAGTTTTTTGAATCCGATATTGACAAAGGGAATCCCGTCCTTGGTGGTGGCATCAATGACTTTGCCACGCACCAGGGGCTGAGCGCTGATGATGGTAAATGCGAAAAGCAAAATTGCAAGCGATAAGATATATCTCATAAATAACTATACTTTTGAGAACCTTCCGATAAAGACCTGATGGCCAACTTTCAGTTTAAAAACATATTGGCCTACAGCCAGGTTGTCTATCTCAAATCTTTCTTCTTTTCCCTGTTGTAATTGTGCCTTACGGCGCTCCATTAGACGGCCTGAATTATCCAGCAATACCAGATCATAATCCTTCCTTGCCATCCCATCCGGCAACTTCACACTTACTACGTCTTTAGCCGGAGAAGGATAGACTTTCAGTTCCTGTGGCTTGGATAATGGTTCATTGGTGGCAATGATCACCGAATCCTGTGGCACAACCAAGCTGTCCAGATTATAAGACTGGATGGAACGCGCGAAAGTGCCAGCTACCAATTCATTACGAACCGGATTGTATTCCAGGTCATAAACTGGCACATAAGGCAGGTTATTACCCAGGCGCTCCCAGTTTTCTCCGGCATTCATGGTTCCGTATACCCCACCATCAGAGGCTACAAAGATGACGGTGTCCTGATGTCCCGGAAGTACAAAAACATCATTCAACGCCAATGCGGGCAAATCACCATCAATAGACTCCCAGTTCGCTCCACGATCCGTTGACCGGAAGATATGCGGGCTCGAATCATTGTCTTTATAACCGGAAACAGTGACGTAAACGTTATCGACAAAATTGGGAGAAGCTTTAACATCCGTCACATACCGATCAGTGATTCCATTCGTAACATCTTCCCAGAAAAAATCATGAAAGCCTTCTTTGCGCCACAGGTTGCCATCACTCGTACCTACATAAACAAGGCCCTGCAACAGTGGTGACTCATGAATGGTGCTAATCGTATGATATCGAGCATTATCACCGGGACCATCGGTCAAGTCCTCAGAAATTGGCTCCCAGAAAGGAAATGTTCCTGCTACACTCCGCCACAGCCGATATGTTCCCATAAACAGCACATCGGGATTGTGTGTACTCATCACAAAAGGTGCATCCCAATTGCGGCGATCATCGGGAGGGATACCATCATCTGCCGGCACCCAATTTTGCCAACCACCATCCGGGTCAACGACCAGATTTCCGTTTTGCGTTTCCGCATAGGTTACATTGGGGTTAGTGGGGTGAAACAACATCTGGAAGCCATCACCACCATAAATTCGGAGCCAGTCTTCTTCTTCCGAGGTGCCTCCGCTACTTCCGTTGTCCTGGGCACCACCAAAATACCAGTCCGGTATGTGAGGATTGTAAGCCACCCGGTAAAACTGGGTCGTGGGAATATTCTCGATATCAGTCCAGCTTACAGATAAATCTTCGCTTTTGTACATCCCACCATCAGTGCCCAGGTAAATATTTCCGTGTGCAAAGACCAGGTCGTGTTTATCGGCATGTACATCGTAAAGCCACCACTGTGGTGTAGCCAGTGCCCAGGTTGCACCACCATCAATGGAGCGCCACAGCTCCACGCCCAAAATAAACAGGTCATCATCTGATTCGGGATTCACCCGCAGCTGACCAAAGTACCAGCCAAAACCACCCAGTGCATTTTCTGAAAGATTAGTTGTTTCCCAATCAATCAGTGGCGTCCAGGTCAGACCGGCGTCGATACTCTTATAGATATTGTCCAGCTGCTGATCATTGCCAGTATAGCTGGCAAAAATCACATCTGAATTGGTTCCCGACATGGCCAGACCAATGCGGCCAATTGTGTCTTGAGGTAGCCCTCCTTCCAGGATCGTCCAGGTAACTCCCCCATCGGTCGATTTGTGAATCTTGGCATCAGCACCAGTGACTACAGACTCCATGTTGTTGCGAATGCGGTTCCAGCCGGCAGCATACAGAATATTCGGATCATCCGGGTTGATGAGAAAATCGGTGATACCAGCTTCATCACTCAGATAGAGGATCTGTGACCAGCTTTGACCACCATCGGATGATTTGTACAGGCCGCGATCCTCATTCCGTTCGAATGGAAGCCCCATACACGCCGCATAAATGATATCCGAATTGGTTGGATCAATGATAACCTTCGAAATGATGCGTTGCGCTGTAAGTCCAAGGTGGGTCCAGGTCTGACCACCATCGGTACTTTTGTACAGACCGTCACCAATCTGCACGTAACCGCCGATATTGGGGTCGCCCGTACCTACATAGACCGTTTCCGGATCGGCAGGATCAAGGGTAATATCGCCGATGGCCAGGAAAAGCTGATCATCGAAGATCGGATTCCACGTCAGGCCACCATCTGTCGTTTTGAAAATTCCACCGGTGGAAAATCCGGCATAGATCGTATTTTCATCTGTTGGGTGCACCGCAATTGTATTGATCCGTGCCCCAATATTGGCCGGTCCACGTCCAATCCAATCCCGGTTGAAGCCGGGAAAATCGTTCTTGAGGGAAGCCGAAAGACGAGCATCTTGCAAAGCCCTGGTAAAGGCTTTCAGATCGATAGATGCATCGGGGTAGGTCCTTTGATGAAAAAAGTGATCATTGGGCGCATACTTTTTGGTCAGTGAATCAGACTGGGGCTCACGATCCATTTGGCACGACCAAAGTGCCAGCACAGAGAGAGCGAGTGTTAATATTCTCATTGCTAATCCAGGATTTAAAATGAGTAGATGATGTATAGTGGATAAAACTAATTCAAAATGCCGTTTTTTGAAAGATTGACCATTGGAAAATTTGACGGCTCACAGTCACAACAGGGCCT
Source organism: Saprospiraceae bacterium (assembly GCA_965229635.1). Taxonomy (GTDB): domain Bacteria; phylum Bacteroidota; class Bacteroidia; order Chitinophagales; family Saprospiraceae; genus BQJU01. Next base: position 4,403,404 of record OZ245894.1, on the reverse strand, counting down.
TATCCCTGCTGAAGCCGGATGATCTTCCGTAGTAATTTCAGCATTTTGATGTTTAGAGAAGGATTAACATTGAAAAACTGGGTATTGATAGTAATCCAGTCTTCTACTCGTTTGATCTCTGCCAAATTGCGGTAAGCAATTTTTTTCGCCTTTTGCAGGTGTGCTTTCCAGTAAATGCCTTTTTCCGTAAGGGCAAATCCCTCTTTGCAGGAACCAAAAATACTCTGGTCGCAAATCAGCAATATACGTTCATCCTTGGCGGGAAACAGGAATGCCGTTCCGGCATTTTTCAGCTTGTCGATTGGCATGGCCAGAAAATCAGTATATATATTTTCCTCTTCGTTTTCGAAATCCAGGAAATCCAGAATCATTTTCCGTAGATCAACCTCCGTGAGTTGGCTATAGCCGTGGTATACCAGCATGGTTTGTGGCAACTGTACCCGGTTAAGGTCTGCACAATGTTTGATCAGGAAAAAATCAAGTAATTCGTCCAGTAACAAAATGGCCTTATGGTCCATCTTTTGCATGGTCTGCGGATCATCGATCTCTAAAGCATCCAACTGCTGCAAAAACTGTGACACTCTCCTTTCCAGCACATCCCGAAAACCACTTTCGTAAACCCTTTCGGAATATTCCTGACTCTTTTTTAGTCCCTGCTCTTCTTCCACTCGCTCTCGCAGTTGACTGAAAAACAATTCCTTTATCTTTTGTCCGGCGTCACCTTGCCAATTAATCAATGGATCAGCTGCCTTTCTGGCAACAGGTGCCTCTTGCTCGGCCCCACAATTCAAACAAAACTTGGCCTTATTCGGAAGTTCAACCCCACATTGATGACAATGAATCATATTGAATGTAAAATGATTTTCGTAAATATATAAAGAACTGCTTTAATCCAAATGGTTTTGCCTAAACCAGAAGCGATTTGCCTTGTTACACTGTAAAATGTGATTATTTTAGCGCATCGAAAATAACTGCAATGACCGATCAAGAGAATCAGCAGCGCCAGAATGAGGCAAACGAATACCATTCATTTGCCTTTCACCCTTATAATATCCTGTTGATTCTTTTGCTGTTTAGCTTATCGGCGCTTTTTCTGAGTTTGTCAGCGGCATTCGTGTACACCAGGGTGCAAAGCCAGCTACCCCCGATTGAGTTACCTTTCATTTTTTTTGTGAACACCCTCATTCTGCTGGGCAGCAGCTACACCATGTACCTGGCCAAACAAGCCTATCAGAAAGACAATACTCGTAACTATCAGCTGGCGCTCATCGCCACCATCGTCCTTTCCCTGATTTTTATGGTAGCCCAATATTTCGGATGGCGGGAGCTGTTTAGCGAGGAAATCTATATTCATACCGACAATTCAGCCGGCTACCTCTACGTCATCTCCGGGTTGCACTTTGCCCACGTCATTGCCGGTTTACCATTTCTGACGGCCTTTCTATACCAGGCCTATAAGAAGATGCGCGAACCCGTCAGTGTGCTCGTCTACTTTTCCGATCCGGAAAAACGACTGAAACTGCGGCTACTCACCATCTACTGGCACTTTTTGGATGCTTTGTGGATTTATTTGGTACTTTTCTTCATGATCAATCAGTTTGTACGATAACATTACTTCACGGAAACCTTCCAGAACGTAACCGTCTACCGGGGATAAATTTTATCTTTGTGCTTTCAAAAAATCTCGATCAATACACAAAGAATAATGCAAGCCACTGAACCACAAGTGACCGCCGCCGTAGCCAAAAACTTGGGCCTGACGGAAGAAGAGTTTGACAAGATCAAATCCATCATGGGCCGCACGCCCAATTTCACGGAGCTGAGTATTTTCTCCGTGATGTGGTCTGAACACTGTAGCTATAAAAATTCAATCACCTGGCTCAAGACCCTACCTCGCGATGGCCAGCGACTGCTGGTGGGTGCCGGTGAAGAGAATGCCGGCCTGGTTGATATTGGCGACGGCCTGGCCTGTGCCTTCAAAATTGAATCACACAACCACCCATCGGCTATCGAACCCTATCAGGGTGCCGCTACTGGTGTGGGAGGTATTCACCGCGATATTTTCACCATGGGTGCCCGCCCGATTGCTGCGCTGAATTCACTGCGTTTTGGTGATGTTCAGGCCAAGCATACCAAACGCCTGGTGAAGGGAGTGGTGAGCGGTATTGGCGACTACGGTAATTGTTTCGGAGTACCTACTGTTGGTGGTGAAGTTTACTTCAATGATTGTTACAACCAAAATATCCTGGTCAACGCTATGTCGGTTGGCGTAGTCAAAGTGGGCGAAACTGTTTCCGCGATTGCTGATGGCCCGGGTAATCCCGTCCTGATCGTTGGTTCCGCCACGGGTAAGGATGGCATTCACGGCGCAACCTTTGCTTCGGCCGATCTTACGGAGGACTCGGCCGAAGATCTGCCGGCCGTACAGGTAGGCGATCCATTCCAGGAAAAACTATTGCTGGAAGCCAGCCTGGAAGCCATTAAAACGGGAGCTATTGTGGGCATGCAGGACATGGGTGCCGCGGGCATTACCTGTTCTACTTCGGAGATGAGTGCCAAAAGCGGGACTGGAATGCGTATCGACCTCGATAAAGTACCAACCCGTCAAGGCAATATGCAGCCGTTTGAGATTTTGCTGTCCGAGAGCCAGGAACGTATGTTGATTGTAGCGCATAAAGGGCAGGAACATCTGCTCTTTGAGGTGTTTGAAAAATGGGATCTGGAATGTGAACAAATCGGAGAAGTAACCGATAGCGGCAGACTGGAATTTTTTGCCGGTGGCGAAGTAGTGGCCGATGTGCCCGCCGATCCATTGGTGCTGGGAGGTGGTGCTCCGGTATACCAAAGAGAATACACCAAGCCGGCTTATTTTGATCAGCTCAAGAAGTTTGATAGCAAGAAAGTTGATACGCCGAAGGATTGGTTGGCTACAGCCAAAAAGTTGTTTGCCTCACCCAATATCGTTTCCAAGCGCTGGATCTATGAGCAATACGACTCGATGGTGCGTACCAACTCAGTAAATACCATCACACCATCTGATGCGGCCTTGGTGCGCGTGAAAGGCACCAAAAAAGCCCTTGCAGTGACTACTGATTGTAACTCGGCCTACGTTTATGCCGATCCCTACATAGGGGCCATGATTGCGGTTTCGGAAGCAGCGAGAAATATTGTTTGCTCCGGTGGAACACCGGTGGCCATTACCAACTGTTTGAATTTTGGTAACCCCTATAATCCGGAAGTATACTGGCAGTTTGTGCACGCCATCAAAGGTATGGGGGACGCTTGCCGCAAATTTGATACACCGGTTACTGGTGGTAATGTCAGCTTTTACAACCAGTCGGTATACAAAGACCGCACGGAGCCGGTCTTCCCTACCCCAACCATCGGCATGTTGGGTATCCTGGATGATATCGACGCCCGCATGACGCTAGACTTCAAGGCGGAAGGACATAAAATTTACCTATTGGGAACACCCAGTAATGATCTGGGCAGCTCAGAGTATCTGCGGACCATTCACAATGTGGCCACTTCGCCGGTACCCCACTTCGAATTGGAAGAAGAATACCGGATTCAGGAAACCGTGAAGAGCTTGATTCAGGAGAAGCTCATCGCCTCAGCTCACGATGTTTCGGAGGGAGGCTTGTTCGTTACGTTGATGGAGAGCGCTATGGCAGGCAATACGGGCTTTGAGATCGATACCGACACCAATTTCCGGAAGGATGCCTACTTATTTGGCGAAAGCCAGAGCCGAGTGGTTGTCAGTGTGGCGCCGGAAGTTGAAGACAAACTCGTCAACCATCTCAATACCCGCAATGTTTCATTTAGCGTATTGGGTGAAGTGACCAACGCCGCAACCATCCGCATTGATGATGAGTCGTTTGGGGCAATGGAAGAGTGGAAAAACGTATTTGACAATACCCTTGGGCACATTCTGGAACAGTAACCCTTTATGGTGTTGCCAGGAATGTAAAGAACTTATTAATTTTGCGACAATTCCTAATAAAATCCTCGTTGAACATGAAAAATATGATCAAATCCTTATTCTATATTGCATTAGCATTTTCCCTATGGCAATGTAGCTCTTCGGGCACTAGCATTCAGGGAACCATAACCAATGCAAAAGATTTGCAGGTTTTTCTCGATAAGGTAGAAATTGGTAAAGCTAATGCAGTGCTGGCCAAAGCAGAAATTGACAATTCCGGCAACTTTTCAATGGATTTTCCGGAAGGTCTCGAATCCGGTATTTATAGCCTGAGGGTTGGTGCACAACGCATTGACCTGGCCTTTGGCGGAGAGGAAAAAGACGTGACCATAACGGGTGACGTTACTGATTTGCAGACCTACAATTTTAACATTAGCGGATCAGAAGATGCTAAGGTGATTGTGGAGGTCTTTCAGAATCTGATTGCCAGAAAGATGAAGGCAGAAGATGTAGCCACTTTTATCGATACTACATCTAATCCGATGATAGGAGCTTATATAGCTTACAAGGCTCTCGGTCCTAATGTTCAGTTTTTGGACATGCAAAAGAAAGCCATGCAAAAACTTGTTGATGCCGACCCCAATTCTGTTTCCGGGCAGGAATACAGCAAATTTCTGGCACAGGTTGAGGCGCAGGCCGCTGCACGGCGCAGCAGTGAGCTGATCCAGGTAGGCCAACCGGCTCCCGATATCAAGTTGAGTAGTCCCGAGGGAAAAGAATATGCCTTGTCCGACCTCAAAGGAAAAGTTGTTTTGCTTGACTTCTGGGCAAGCTGGTGCGGTCCTTGTCGTCGGGAAAACCCCAATGTGGTGAAAGTGTACGACAAGTACAAGAAAGACGGTTTCACCGTTTTTAGTGTATCCCTCGATGGTGTGGACACCCGGATGCGTAATGCCCTTTCCGGTTCTTCACAAAGTGTGGATGATATGATTGAGAGAAGCAAGAAAAAGTGGAAAGATGCCATCGCAGCAGATGGTCTGGCCTGGGAGTATCACGTGAGTGACCTGAAAAAATGGGAATCAATGCCCGCCAGTTTGTACGGTGTGCGCAGTATTCCACGTACTTTCCTGATTGACCGTCAAGGTAATATTGCAGCTGTGAACCTCCGAGGCGCTGCGGCAATTGAAAATGAATTGAAAAAGCTTTTGTAATAAAGTTTGAGCCGTTTCCCGCACAGAATGACCTGTACAGGAAACGGCTCCTCTTCTTCCCTTCTCTTTAAGCCAGATTGCGAAAAGCTGCACAAACGATTCCCGTAGCCACGCCTGCATTTAAAGACTCCATGCCCGAATTCCCCACGCTGGGTATACTGATGTATTGATCCACCAAATCCAGGTTTTCTGCGGTAATTCCTTTTCCTTCGTTACCAATCAAAATGACGGCTTGCTTTGCAAGGCGGGTGCCAAAGATGTTATCGCCCGTCATGGTAGTACCGTAAAATCGAACCGATATCCGTTTTTTGAGTTCTATCAATGGGATAACCGAGGTAGACACCCGGAGGAAAGCGCCCATGGAAGCCTGTATGACCTTGGGATTGAAGATTTCAACACAGTCCGGGCTACAAAACACATGAGGAATCCCAAACCAGTCGGCAATGCGTAAAATCGTGCCCATATTGCCAGGATCCCGAATGTCATCAAGATAGAGGGAAATATCTTTTTCAATTAAAGTGTAATCTGGATGAGGTGCAGGCTGCTTTAAAACTACATAAACTTGATTAGGCGTACTGAAGTTGGAGATTTGTTCCAATTCAGTTACCGAAATATTAAATACGCGGTCCTGAAAGGCGAATAATTCCTTCTTGTGCGTTGTAATCCAGGGCTCCAGGGCATAGATTCCCTCAACCTCAATTTGTTGATGGTTAAGGATTTCCTTTGCCATTTTGTCGCCCTCAACCACGAAATTATTATACTTTTGTCTAAATTTTTTCTGACGAAGGGACCGCAAATATTTAATGGTGTTTTTTGAAATTGTCATGAGTCTTTGATCCAAATTCGAATGCAACTACTTTCGCTGGCAAAATACGCAATAACCTTTATTATTTTTCTACAGCTGTTTTCCTCCTGTAATACCGCCAAGTATCTGGAGCCCGGCCAGCAGTTGCTAAAAGGCAATGATATCAAATTCATCAGTAAAGAAAAAATAAAGAATAAACGGACCTTACGCTACGAACTTTCCACCCTTTACAAACAGCAAGAAAACGATAAGTTCTTTTTCATTCCCCGCGAGTGGTTTTACCTGGCCACGCAAGCTGACAATGATACCACAGCGCTGGATCGCTTTCAAAGGAGGGTCATCGCCGAGCCTCCCTCTATCTACGAAGAAGAAAAGGCTCAATCGACCCTGGATGGCATGATCAATTACCTGCAGTACAAGGGGTATTTTGAGGCTGAGGGTTACTACGAAGATGAAATCCGCAAACACAAGGCCTACGTCACCTATTTTCTCGACCCGCACCAATTGTATACCATCGACAGTGTCTTTTTTAATAGCCCCGATACCAGTATTCACCGTATTGTCAACAAGATTTCCAGGCAATCCAACTTTAAGAGAGGCAACGGGCTGGATCTTGGGCTTTTTGATAAAGAAAAGAAGCGCATCTCCTCCTATTTGCGCAACCATGGCTATGCCAATTTCTATGCTGAATATTTTGACAAGCTGGAGATTGACACGATGGTGCACGCAGGCAAGAGTATGGCCAATGTGTACATCAATATTCTGCCGCCCTACGGCGATAGCAGTCATCAGGTGTTTACGGTGGGCAAAATAGATGTCTATCCCGATTTTGACCCGATCCGTCCACCTGAACAACTGAGCGATACGCTGATTGAAGGCTATCATTTTCACAACCCGAACGAAAACTTTCGGGTAAAGCCAGCCACCATTATCCGGGAAATTTTCCTGCATAGCGGCGATCTGTTTGAGCAGGAAAATCTGGACAAGAGCAACCTGCAACTTTCTGCCCTGGGCATTTATCGCTTTATCCGCATTCGCCAGGAAGTGGACAGCCTGGATGCCAATGTGCTCAATTTTAGAATTGAACTGACCCCAAATGAAAAGATGGAATTGGGTTTGGATGTAGAACTAAACTACACCAATCGAAGCAGCGCTTCGGGTACGGGAAACCTCATTGGGGTATCGCTGAGTCCGAGTTTAAAAAACCGCAACCTTTTCCGTGGAGCAGAATTGCTGGCCACCAACCTGTCTGCCGGGGTGGAAATAGACCCGAGTGGCAATGCCATTAACTTTTGGAACACCATTGATCTTGGGCTACAAACGGCCCTCTATTTTCCAAGGTTTCTCGATTATTTCTGGATTTGGAAAGGCTTGAGTAAGGTCCCTTTCGGGAAAAACAAACGCCTGCTCAATCCCGATTTTTTCACGGCCCTTAAAGAACAGGGGGCCACCAAGATATCGGGCAGTTACAATTTCCTGCAGGTGGTGAAATGGTATCGTTACAATCTTTTTAATGCTTCCTATGGCTACGACTTTCAGCGATCACCCTACTCTCGATATATCATCAATCACATCGGTATCGACTTTCTCGATCCGATCACGCAACCCAATTTTGATTCTCTGCTGGCCCGCAATCCTTTTCTTCAGCGAAGCTGGGGGCAACAGGTATTTGTCAGTCTGCTATTCCGGGACCTTAACTATGTATACAACAGCCGGGTCAACAAGTTTGGGGAGTCCAATTATGTGGGCCTTTCCTTTGAAGTTGCCGGTGCCGAAATTTGGGCAGCCAATGCCATTTATAATGAGTTTGCACTCAAGCCCACTACTTTTCGTCTGGGTAATTCAACTGACTTTTCGCAGTATGCTATTTTTAACGCCGATTTTCGGTATTACCGACAATTTACGTCTACTCAAAGTATTGCTACTCGCTTTAATTTTGCCTTTGCCTTACCATTTGGTTTCACTTCCGATGTACCATATGTAAAACAACTGTTCGTTGGTGGCGCCAACAGTATCCGAGGATGGGCGCCACGAGGATTGGGTCCGGGCGGCTACCTTGACCCACTATCACTCGATCCGGAGCAGCGGCAGTTGTTATATCAGACCGGTAATTTGAAAATGGAATTTAACCTGGAGTACCGTTTCAACATTTTTTGGTTGCTGAATGGTGCACTTTTCCTCGATGGCGGTAATGTGTGGACTACCGGTCACGATCCCAACCGCTGTGGCTCGCAGTTCCTTTTCTCCTCCCGTACTTATGATGATTGCATCAGCGGAGATGCGCTGCACGATCCTTTTTACAAACAGATCGCCTTGGCAACTGGGCTGGGACTGCGCTTTGATTTTACCTATTTTATCTTCCGCCTCGACCTCGGCGTCAAGCTGCGCTACCCTTACCCTGACTCCCGTGAAGGGTCGGTTTCAGAATGGGACTACTGGGAAAATTTCAGAGGATGGCGAATACGGGACATCAACCCCGAGATTGGCCTGGGATATCCATTCTAGGAGTCAAAAAATCTATTTAAACATTGATTTCCGACCGTAATCCTTACAAATCGGACATTGGTTGGGATCATGCCCCCTTGCCGGGCAATACTGACGACCGAAGAAAATGATTTGCAGGTGCAATTTGTTCCACTTCTCCCGGGGAAAGAGTTTTTTCAGGTCAGCTTCGGTTTTTTCAACCGATTTTCCAGTACTCAAGGTCCACCGGTAAGCCAATCGGTGAATGTGGGTATCCACGGGAAAGGCTGGGACCCCAAATGCTTGTGACATCACCACGGATGCCGTTTTGTGGCCAACACCAGGCAGGGCTTCCAGTGCCTCAAAGCTTTGTGGCACCTCCCCTTGATATTCATCCAGTAGTATTTGAGATAAGTTATAAATGGCTTTAGACTTGCGCGGTGACAAACCACAGGGCCGGATTATGCCCTGAATTTCTTCTACATCAAGGCCCACCATCTCGTGGGGCGTGTCAGCTTTCGCAAAGAGGTGGGGCGTTACTTTATTGACTCGCTCATCGGTACATTGCGCCGACAATAAAACAGCAACCAGCAAAGTATAAGGATCCTGATGGTCGAGCGGGATAGGCGTTTCCGGATATAAAGCTTCCAGTTTTTCAGCAATACGATCGGCTTTTTCCTGACGGGTCATCAACAGTATTTTCAAAAATTAATAATCAAAAGATCCATAAGGGGTATCAAGGTGTACGCTGGCGCCCTCGGCCTTTTCCACGTGACCAATGATTTTGGCATCAATGTTGAACTTCTTCGCCAGCTCGATCATTGCCGCAGCAGATTCCTTATTGGTATAAATCTCGAGGCGATGCCCCATATTAAACACCTGATACATCTCCTTCCAGCTGGTGCCACTTTCCTCCTGAATCATCTTGAACAGTGGCGGTACCGGCAATAAATCGTTTTTGATTACCCGGCGGTCCTGGATAAATTTACCCACTTTCGATTGGCCACCACCGGTGCAATGAATGAGTCCGTTGATCGCGGAACGATGTTGGTCAAGCAATGGCTTCAGAAAAGGCAAATAGGTACGGGTCGGTGACAATACCAGTTTGCCAATATCCATCGCTTCCCCATCGATGTCGATCTTGTCGGTCAGCTTTTTGCTTCCTACAAAGACGACTTCTTCAGGCGTATTTGGATCAAAGCTATCGGGGTACTTTGCAGCGTAATCGTGATGAAAGACATCGTGACGGGCAGAGGTCAGGCCGTTGCTGCCCATTCCCCCGTTATAAATATCTTCATAGGTAGCTTTTCCGTAGGAAGCTAGCGCCACGATCACATCTCCTGGTTGGATGTCATTGATGATCAAATCAGAGCGCTTCATTCTGGCGAAAGCCGTATAGCCCACATCGATAGTCCGCACGATATCCCCCACATCTGCAGTCTCTCCTCCGGAAAGGTGTAGTTTGACGCCATATTTCGCCATTTGCTCCTGAATCTCCCTGGCGGCATTGATCAGCTTACTGATCACCTCACCCGAAATTAGATTTTTATTGCGGCCAATGGTAGATGAAATAATGATATCATCCACACAGCCTACACAAGCCATATCGTCGAGGTTCATCACCAGTGAGTCCTGAGCAATACCTTTCCACACGGATAAATCACCGGTTTCACGCCAGTACATATAGGCCAGGCTGGTTTTGGTACCCGCCGTATCGGCGTGCATCAGGTTGCAGTATGCTGGATCTCCGGCAGCAATATCCGGTATGATTTTACAAAATGCGTTGGGATACAATCCTTTATCCAGGTTTTGGATAGCGGCGTGCACTTCATCTTTGGTTGCGGATACGCCTCTCAGGTCGTATTTATACGAATCACTCATGGTGTCTACTTTGGGCGCAAAGGTACAACTTTCCAGGAAACTGATACACTAAGTCAAACGGTCAAATGAACCACAAATCCGGCACATCGACGAAATAGGGGTTTGATCAGAATATGACTACCACTATTTTGTTTTTGCTTATAACCCCAAAGAATCAGTGTTGTTCTTAATTTCAGGTTGCGCCCGACTTCAACATTGGAGTCGGGTCTTCTTTTCGAAGAAAGGATTATCCGTTTTTTCTCACCTTTTGTCGTAAAAAATTATACCCTCCGTCAAATAGTTTGTAATTTGTTAGCTAGTCGGCATTAAACAGTGATAGTGTTCCAAACGACTACGTTTATTAACCTCAGAAACTAACTCATTAAAAAGAGAAGATTATGTTTTCCTATTCATTAATTCCTCTAATTTTCCTCCTGTTGGTCATCTTGTCAGGCATTTTCATTGTCAAACAACAAACGATGGTGCTGGTAGAACGACTGGGAAAATTCCAAAGTATTAAAGGCCCCGGATTGCAGTTCAAGATACCCTTCGTTGACCGCATCGCAGGCAGGGTCAACCTCAAAATTCAGCAATTGGATGTGATGGTTGAAACCAAAACTAAGGACAACGTTTTTGTCAAGTTGAAGGTTTCCGTACAATTCCGTGTATTGGCCGATGCGGTGTTTGACGCCTTTTACAAACTGGAAAATTCCTATGAGCAAATTACGGCCTATGTCTTTGACACCGTTCGTGCCGAAGTTCCAAAAATGAAACTCGATGACGTGTTCGAACGCAAGGACGATATTGCCGTGGCCATTCGCCGTGAGTTGGAAGATGCCATGAATGAATACGGTTACGGAATTGTCAAAGCCCTGGTGACGGACATTGACCCGGATCACGAAGTAAAGGTTTCGATGAACCGCATCAATGCTGCAGAACGCCAGAAGCTGGCGGCCGAATACGAAGGAGAAGCCGAGCGAATCCGCATTGTAGCCAAGGCCAGAGCGGAAGCGGAAAGTAAGCGCTTACAAGGTCAGGGTATTGCTGACCAGCGCCGGGAGATTGCCCGTGGACTAGAGGAGTCCGTGGAAGTACTCAACAAAGTTGGTATCAACTCGCAGGAGGCATCGGCTCTGATTGTAGTAACACAGCACTATGACACCATGCAGTCTTTAGGTGAAAACACCAATAGCAACCTGATTCTATTGCCTAATTCTCCCTCTTCCGCCAGTAATATGCTGACCGATATGGTTACTTCGTTTGTTGCTTCGCAACAGATGGGAGAAACTATGAAGAATCCCAACTCACTGGAACTCAAAAATCCTGAAAAGGTTAAGATGAAGAAATAAATAATTGAAAGGAGGACCAACATTACGGATATTGATCAGAAGTTTTTGAAACTTTAATTTCCCAAAAAACTTTTGATCTTGTATATTTGAAATATTATAATGCGTGGTCCCCCTTTCCGCAAAATCAATAGCCCACGCACTTAAATTGATGACAAATTCATGTTGACATGAAGTGCCGTGGCAGTTCTTTTGTTATTTTTCTATGCATAGCATTACATTCATCCATAGTTGCTAATGCAAATGTAGTCCCTACTTCCCTACCTTTTTCCGGAGACACCTTTGGCATCCTGCTCGAAACCGCTAATCTCTGGCTTGGCCTCCCCGAGGAAAGAAATGCAATGGTACTGGCCAAACTTCCCGCGGGTACTAAGGTCAAAATATTGGACAAAAAGCAGCAATACTACCGGGTAATACACAAAACCCTCATCGGGTATGTGGATAGACAGGTCATTGGCCTGGTGGGCAATAACTTGAAAGATTTCCAACCAGAACCGATAGCTGATGAGCAGGAAACCCCTCCCCAGGATTCAGCCCCAGTCACCACTATCGATGTAGAAACCCCCGTTCAAGAAACTGCTTATTTCATTACGAAAGCAACCAGCCTTAGAGCTTCTCCCACTTCCAAGGCACGTGTCTATTTGCGGTTTGCACCTGATGATAAGATCGTAACAGTCCTCGACAAGGCTGATCGTTACTGGTGGCAGGTGGAGTACAAGGGCCGCACCGGTTGGGTTAAATGTGCGCTTCTTCAGAAAAAGCCCTAGGTCTTTCATTAATTAAAATTAGGTTTACCTAAAGGATTTCTTACTGGTTAAATTGTTGTAACCCCAAAAAAATATGCCATTTCCTCTCTGAACCCAAATAATTAACTATATTTGAACTGAATAGACCAACAAATACTTCTGATCACCCGCCGTTCTATTCCTCTATACTTGCTAAACCCTGGGACCTATTCGGAGCTCAACATTTGAGTCACAAGCATAGTCTAAAAAAATTCAGATTGCTTTCCCCAGCTTGGCAATCGGCTTAAAATCATTTATTTCTTAACACAAAACCTTTAAGCAGCATGAAGCTACGTTTCCTAATTGCCTTAGCTCTGTTTGCTGGTTTTTCCATTACACAAAGCTTCGCCCAAACGCGAAACTGTACCACAATGGAATACCTTGAGCAACAGGAAGAAGCAAACCCCAAAAGGGCCCTTAAACTCCGCCAAATAGACCAACATGCCCACGAAGCGGAAGGCCAAAGCTCACGTGTGGACGGAACCATCACCATCCCGGTCGTCGTACACGTGGTGTACAACAACTCCACTGAAAATGTTAGTGATGCCCAGATTCAATCACAAATTGATGTATTGAATGAGGATTTCAGAAGATTGAATGCCGATGCCTCCAATACACCATCCGTATTTCAGGGAGTAGCAGCGGATTCAGAAATTGAATTTTGCCTGGCCTCGGTTGATCCTAGCGGCAATGCCACCAATGGTATTACCCGAACCTCTACGACCAGAACCTCATTTGGCACCAATGATCAGGTGAAGTTTAATTCCTCCGGTGGTAAGGATGCCTGGCCCGCCGGAGACTACCTCAATATGTGGGTTTGCGACATCAGCGGCAGCATATTGGGTTACGCCCAATTTCCCGGAGGCAGCCCCTCCACCGATGGTGTGGTAATTGATTATGCCTATTTTGGCACCATCGGTACGGCAACCTCTCCCTTTGACCTGGGTCGAACAGCTACTCACGAAGTAGGTCACTGGCTCAACCTCCGCCATATCTGGGGCGATGGAGGATGTAGTGTAGATGATTTCGTTTCGGATACGCCGACGGCCGGTTCAGCCAATACAACCGGTTCTCCTTGTAGCTTTCCTGGTCCCAATACCTGTAACTCCGGTTCGGGTGATTTGCCGGATATGTTCCAAAACTACATGGACTATTCCGATGATGTTTGTATGAACTTATTTACTCAAGGACAAAAGTCCAGAATGCGGGCATTGTTTGATCCAGGTGGATTCCGGGTGAGCTTACTCAACTCCAATGGCTGTGGCAATGGAACGCCTCCTACCTGTGATGACGGCATCCAAAACGGCGACGAGACCGGTGTTGACTGTGGCGGCTCCGTTTGTGCACCTTGTCCTTGTAATGATGTCGATTTGACCCTAACCATCGTATTGGATAACTATCCCGAAGAAACCAGCTGGACCGTAACCAACAGTAGCGGATCAACTGTAGCTTCCGGGGGCACTTATGGTTCCCAGCCCGACGGTTCAACCGTTGTTGAAAATATCAGCCTGGCCGATGGCGACTATACCTTCACCATCTTCGACTCCTATGGTGATGGCATTTGCTGCTCTTATGGCTCTGGTTCTTACACGCTTGCTGACGATAGTGGGGTTATTGCTTCCGGTGGACAGTTTGGCTCTTCCGAAGCCACTTCATTCTGCGCAAGCGGCGACACCTCCGGCCCTACTTGTGATGACGGCATCCAAAATGGTCAGGAGACCGGTGTTGACTGTGGTGGTCCGGATTGTCCAGCCTGTCCTCCAACCTGTGACGACGGCATCCAAAATGGCCAGGAAACTGGCGTTGATTGCGGTGGTCCGGATTGTCCAGCGTGTCCTCCAACCTGTGACGACGGCATCCAGAATGGTCAGGAGACCGGTGTAGATTGCGGTGGCCCGGATTGTCCAGCCTGTCCTCCTACTTGTGATGATGGCATTCAGAATGGTCAGGAGACCGGTGTAGATTGTGGTGGCCCAGATTGCCCGGCTTGTCCTCCTACCTGTGACGACGGCATCCAGAACGGTCAGGAAACTGGTGTAGATTGTGGTGGCCCGGATTGTGCTCCTTGTTCAACCTGTAGCGACGGGCAATTGACATTAACCATAAACCTCGATAATTATCCTGAAGAAACCAGTTGGACCGTGACCACTACAGGTGGCTCAACCGTTGCTTCCGGTGGAACATATGGTGCTCAGCCGGATGGCTCCACTGTAGTGGAAAATATCAGTCTGGCTGATGGAGACTATGTTTTCACCATCTTTGACGCTTACGGAGATGGCATCTGCTGTGGCTACGGCAGTGGTTCTTACAGCTTGACTGACGCTAGTGGAGTCATCGCTTCCGGTGGTCAGTTTGGCTCCTCCGATGCAACCGCATTCTGCGTAAGTGGTGCGACCGGACCAACTTGTAGTGATGGCATTCAAAATGGCCAGGAAACCGGCGTAGATTGCGGTGGTCCGGATTGTGATCCTTGTAATCCAGGTGGTTGTTCTAATGTCATTGTCAACTTCAATGACTTTGAAGGTGGCTGGGGCATCTGGAATGATGGTGGCTCTGATTGCCGGAGAAGCTCTGGTGATGCCGCCTACGCTATCGGCACGTACTGTGTGCGTCTGAGAGACAATACGTCCTCATCAACGATGACAACCGACAATTTGAACTTGAGCGCCTACGACGAATTGACCATTGACTTCTCCTACTATCCACGTAGCATGGATAATTCAAATGAAGATTTCTGGCTGCAGATCTCTACTAACGGCGGTGCAAGCTATACCACTGTAGAGGAATGGAACTTGAATGACGAATTTGTCAATGATCAACGATATTTTGATAATGTTGTCATCTCCGGACCATTCTCTTCTAGTACCCGATTACGGTTCCGCTGTGATGCTTCCGGCAATTCCGACTATGTTTATATTGACGAAGTGGAGATCGTGGGCTGTCTGAATAGCACCCGCACCTCAGATGAGGTCTTCTCGGATATGGCCGAGGATCAGGATGTTGAAACGCATCGGGCGAATACCGGATTATCGAGCGCCGATATGAAAGTATTCCCGAATCCAACCAGTGATCAACTGACGGTAGCCTTTACACTGCCACAAGCTGGTGAAGTACAACTCTTTGTTACCGATATGAACGGTAAGCAGGTGAGTCAGCAAAAACTGGAGGTTGAAGGTACAGCGACCAAGCATAAAACAACAGTAGATGCGAGCCAAATGGCCCCGGGCGTTTACTTTGTGCATCTGGTCACTGATTCCGGACACATTTCACAGAAGTTTATCGTAATTGAATAAGGAATAGAAAGTCCTGTTTCATTCCTAAGCATACAGACCGGCAGCGAATTGTTCGCTGCCGGTTTTTTTATATCTATCCGGCGGGTCTAACTTGTCCGGCGGGTCAATTCAGCAATCTAAACCTTAGGTGCTTTATCTTTTTTTTTCTACTTTTACCAATAGGAAGGGGCTATGGTGAGAAAATACACAAACTGAATTTTGTGCCAATTCAAACTTTGCTTTCCTTTTATAACTCATTACAAAACAGCGGTCTATACTCTAGAAAAACCAATTTTTGCACCTATGCGAAAAAGCAAGGCCATACAATTGCTACGATCTTTAAAGCCTTCCGAGTTTGATCGCCTGAAGCAGTATGCCCAATCACCCTACTGCAATCCTAATAAGAACGCCTTGCTGGTACTCAAAGAACTTCAAAAATTCTATCCCGATTTCAGCAATGGTGCCTTGGAAAAAAAGCGCTTTTTTAATAAAGTATACCCACATAAAAAATACAATGAGGCTTATTTGCGTAAGCAAATTTCTGGTGTATACCAAATGACGAAAGCCTTCCTCGCCACCGAAGCATGGAATCAAAGGGAAGATTTGCAGCAACAATTCCTGTTAAGTCAATTACAGGAACGGGACCTGGATGCCATTTTCCACATTCACTTTGATCAATTTTCCAAAGATATCCACGCCGGCACTCAGAAGGATGACACCCACTACTACCAGGCTTACCAAATGGCCAACATTGCAGACAAATATTATGCCCGCCAGGAACTGGTGGAGCAAAAAGATGCCCTGCAAGCCAAAGCGGATAGCCTCGACGCCTTCTACCTGATGCAAAAGCTAAAAGTCACCTGTCAAATGTTGCGGCATACTCAGCATCATGGATCCAAATTCCGGCTTCCCCTGGTAAAAGAATTGGTAGCCTTTTTGGAGCAAAATGAAAAAAGCTATGAGCATATTCCGGGCGTTGTTCTTTACCAGCAATTGCTCAAGATGTTGGTTTACCAAAGTGACACGCAACATTACTTCTCCCTGATTGACTCATTGGAAGAACACCTCGGGGCCTTCAGCAAAAATGAACAAGAAAGCCTGCTGAATTATTGCGAAGACTATTGTATGCGGCAGATCAGACAGGGTGACCAGGCCTTTCTCAATCACCTTTTTGAACTCTATCAGTTACAGTTGGAATTGGAAATACAGGAGGAGCACCAATTTTTCCCCGAGGAAGCTTTCCGGAAAATATCCACACTTGCACTCGGATTGCGGCAGTATGAATGGACAGAAAAGTTTATTTACGCTTATCGCGAAAAGCTGGACCCAGCCATTGAACACGACCTTTTTCATTTGCAAAAAGCACACCTTTATTACCATAAAGGGCAATTTGACGATGCCTGCCAGCTCCTGGATACCGTCCAGTTTTCTGACATGAGCTTCCAGGTCAAAGCAAAATACCTGCTTTTCAAAGCCCTGTTTGACGACGATCAACCCCAGGAGCTTTTGGAAAAAATTGACGACTTCAACCTGCGTTTGCTGCGAATGAACACGCTTTCTACTCACGAAAAACAAGGCATTAAAAACTATCTGGTTCTGGTCAAAAGGATTGTACAGCTGCACTGCCAATCCGATCAGTGGACCGAAACCGAATACCTCGATCGCAAGGCCAAGGTGAAGGAAAGACTGGACCAGGTTGATCCAATTGTGCAGGCTTCCTGGCTGAATACCATCTTTGCCCAACTTTCCTGAACCAACCTGATTTTTAGGCCTCCAGTTCGATTACTAAATCGTCCTGTTCGACCAGTGTTTTTTCCGAAAGGTGTACACGCTTGACGGTTCCGGCAATTGGAGCCGTAATGGTACTCTCCATCTTCATCGCCTCAATGATAAACAACGGTGCATTTACACCAATCTCATCGCCTTCCTTGACCAGAATCTTCGATAGATTGCCTTGCAGTGGCGCACCTATTTCGTGATCACCCGAAGCTTTGCGGTGGACAACTACATCAGTCTTTATGCTCAAATCACGGACCGGCACGGAACGGGTTTGTCCATTGAGTTGGAAAAAGACTAGCCGTACCCCCTGTTCATCTGCTCGTGTACTATTGAGGTATTTGATCAAAATATTTTTGCCCGGAGCAAGGGTTACAATGATTTCTTCATTGGGTTCCAACCCATAGAAAAAAGCCTTGGTTGGCAAATTTTGCAAGGAGCCGTACTGTTGATAGTGCTCACGGAAATCCGTATAAACCTTCGGATATAGCTTGTAGGAAAGCAGGTCACGCATCCCCAGTTTTTCTCCAAATTCTTTTTTGAATGCCGGTAATTCCTGTTCAAAGCTGATCGGTTCCATGTGGGCATTCGGACGGTCTGTATAAGGTTTCTCCTCTTTGAGAATCATTTTTTGAACGTCTTTGGGGAATCCGCCCTTGATTTGTCCTAAGTCACCACGCATCAGCGCCTTTACACTATCGGGGAAAGCCAGCTTATCGCCTTTCTTAATCACATCTTCCTTACTGAGGCCATTTGAAGTCATGAACATGGCCATATCTCCTACTACCTTAGAAGAAGGCGTTACCTTAATGATGTCGCCAAACAACTCATTGGCTGCCCGATAATTGACTTTAATGGTCTCAAACTGGTCTTCCAATCCCAGTCCTCTGGCCTGCGGCCGTAGGTTAGAATATTGCCCCCCGGGAATTTCGTGCTCATACACCTCTGCAGTTCCGGCCCGTAGTTCCGTCTCAAATGGATAATAATACTGGCGCACCGCTTCCCAATAATTGGAGAAAGCATTCAGGCTATGCTGATCGACCGGATGCTCACGTTCGTGCCCCTTCATCATTCCAACGACCGAGTTAAAGTTGGGCTGAGAGGTCAGGCCTGCCATAGAACTCAGCGCGACATCCACTACATCCACGCCGGCATCAATGGCTCGCAAATAGGAAGCGGCCTGGATAGAGGAAGTATCGTGTGTATGCAAGTGAATGGGCAGGGATACGGTTTCTTTCAAACGGCTAACCAACATCTCGGCAGCCAGTGGTTTTAGCAATCCCGCCATATCTTTAATGGCAATAATGTGTGCTCCGGCGTCTTCCAATTCACGGGCCAGATCCAGATAATACTGTAGGTCAAACTTGGTACGTGTCGGATCGGTGATATCGCCGGTATAACAAATACAAGCTTCCGCCAGGGAAGGAGTGCGTTCCCTAACGGTTTTGATACTGATCTTCATCGCTTCCACCCAGTTGAGGGAATCGAAAATTCGGAAGATATCGATTCCGGTTTCGGCGGCCTCCTCAATAAACTTTTCCACCAGGTTATCCGGATAAGCGGTATATCCAACCGCATTAGAACCGCGCAACAACATTTGGAAAAGAATATTGGGAATGCGCTTACGCAATGACGCCAAACGGTTCCAGGGATCTTCTTTCAAAAAACGCATTGCCACGTCAAAAGTAGCGCCACCCCAAACCTCCATAGAAAAGACGTCATCGGCATGATGATGGGCAAAGCTTTCTGCCACTTTAAGCATATCAAATGTCCGCATTCGGGTCGCCAGCAACGATTGGTGCGCATCGCGGAAGGTAGTATCAGTATACTGAATGGATTTCTGCTCTTTCAACCATTTGGCGAAAGCCTCCGGTCCCATTTCCTTCAAACGATCTCTTGTGCCTTTCGGGAATGGCGCTTTGGGATTGTAAGCCGGTACTACCGGTTCCAGGAATATTTTACTCTTGTCGTGGAATTTAACATCAGGGTTATCGTTAATGATCACCTCCGCCAGATAGCGCAGCATTTTGGTAGCCCGGTCCTGCCAATTGGGTGGTCGCTGCAACTCGGGATGCTCAGGGATAAAATTAACGGTGGCTTTGCCCTGTTGGAAGGTTTCGTTTTGCAGCAAATTCAGGAGGAAGCTCACATTGGTCTTCACCCCTCGAATTCTAAATTCGCGCAAAGCACGGTGTAATCGCTCCGCAGCTCCGGCCAGCGTACGTCCCTTGGCCGTTACCTTCACCAGCAAGCTATCAAAAAACGGCGAAATCTTAGCGCCCGGGAAGGCACTACCCGCATCGAGGCGAATACCAAAACCGGCAGCACTCCGGTACGCAATCAATGTTCCGTAATCGGGTTTAAAGTCGTTGGAAGGATCTTCCGTTGTCAGGCGACACTGAATAGCGCAGCCAAAAACTTCGATATCTTCCTGACTCTTGATATTGATATTCGGATCGCTCAACGGATAGCCCATCGCAATCATAATCTGCGACCGCACCAGATCTACCCCGGTAATTTCTTCGGTAATGGTGTGCTCTACCTGTATCCGCGGATTTACCTCAATAAAATAGATATTATCCTGCTGATCTACAAGGAATTCCACCGTTCCGGCGTGACTATAGTTGACGGCTTTCGCCAATTGAATTGCGTAGCCATAAAGCTTCTGCTTAACCGCATCCGACAAGGTGATACAGGGAGCGATTTCTACCACTTTCTGGAAGCGGCGCTGCACGGAACAGTCGCGCTCGTGCAGATGGACAATGTGTCCGTATTTATCTCCAAGTATTTGTACTTCAATGTGTTTCGGCCGTTCAATAAACTTCTCCAGGAAAACGGTATCATCGCCGAAAGCCGTTTTGGCCTCTCCCTTGGCTTCCTTAAATTCAGTAATCAGCTCTTCTTCATTGTGCACCACCCGCATCCCGCGACCGCCACCACCGGCTGCCGCCTTCACCATAATGGGAAAACCAATGCGTTTAGCCTCTGCCAGGGCTGTTTGCTCATTAACCAAGGCTTCCTGACTACCTTCAATTAAAGGCACATTTAGCTCTCGCGCCAAGGTTTTGGCTGCTACCTTATCACCGAGGCGCTCCATCGTTTCTGGCTCAGGGCCAATAAAGGCAATGCCTTCTTCCCGGCAACGGCGGGCAAAGTTTACATTTTCACTCAGAAATCCATAGCCGGGATGAATGGCATCGGCCTCTTTCTCCTTGGCCAGACTAATGATTTCTTCAATGTCCAGATAGGGTTTTAACGGCTCCCCCTCCGGACCAATCTGGTAAGCTTCATCTGCTTTATAGCGGTGCAGGGAATAACGATCTTCGTAGGTGTAGATAGCCACCGTGCGGAGTTTTAATTCTGACGCCGCTCGCAAAATACGGATGGCAATTTCTCCTCGGTTAGCAACCAAAATTCTTTTAAACCTCTTTATTTCAGTAGTCATACAAAACCCGTGTTTTTGATCAATAGTTGAACAATAAGTTATCGTCGTAGGGCTGTTGGTTGGTCAGGACTGGCTAAATTAGAAGATTTTCCCTAATTGGAAAGCATTCCTGGTTGATAAGTGGATAGACGCAAAATATTGAACCTTAAATGTTGAATATTGCAGTGACCACCGTCCTGAGAAGTTACATAAAAATGCTGCTAATCCAAAAGGTACTCAATATCTCCTTTCGAAAAATCCATTTTTCCGGTATTGCCGATGATGTCTTCCGCCAGCTGCGCCTTGCGTTCCTGCAATTTAAGGATCTTTTCTTCGATACTGCCTTTGGTAATAAATTTGACGGCAATCACATTCTTATCCTGCCCAATGCGGTGAGCCCGTGCAATGGCTTGTTGTTCCGTAGTTGGGTTCCACCAGGGGTCTAAGATAAATACGTAGTCGGCAGCGGTAAGGTTCAGTCCGGTACCTCCCGTTTTGATAGAAATCAGAAAGGATTGAACATCAGGATTATCGTTAAAGCTCTTGATTGCTTTTTGCCGCTTCGCTTGCGTCAGATCACCGGTTAGCCAGGAATAGGCCTGTTCCTGGCGATCAAAGTCTTCTCTAAATAGCTCCAAATACTGCACAAAAGAACTAAAAATCAGCACTTTGTGGCCACCTTTACGGATGACTTCCCAATGTTCAAGGACATCGTTAAACTTACCGCTCTGCTTTTCGTATTCCCCGTAAACCAACTTTGGGTGGTTGACCAACTGGCGCAGTTTCGTCAGGGTTTGAATTACGAGAATCTTGTATTTGGAGTTATTGGGTTCGTAATTGTCGAGCAGGTAATTTCTGGCGGCCGACTTTTCCCGCTCGTACAGCTTCTTTTGCTCCTTGGTCATTTCCGTATAGAAGAGCTTCGTACTCAACGGCGGCAGGTCTTTGGCCACCTGCTCCTTGGTACGGCGAAGCATATATGGCTTTACCAATGCACGCAACCGTTCTTTCTTCGCCTCATCACGGTATTTTTCAATCGGATTGATAAATTCCTTACGGAAAAAGCCAAAGCTCCCCAGCAGTTCGGGATTAATAAACTGCATCTGTGACCACAGGTCAGACAGGGAATTTTCGATGGGCGTACCACTAAGTGATATCTTGTGTCGGGCCTCCAATTCATTCAGTCCCTTAAAAATTTTACTTTCCCGATTCTTGATTTGTTGACTTTCATCCAATACGATGTATTCATATTCCATTTGGCCGAGAACATCCACATCTCGCAGGGCCGTTTGGTAAGTGGTCAGGATCACGTCATAACGCGACAAAATCCGAATGTCTTTATGGCGCTTCGGGCCAATGTGGCGATAAACTGTGAGGCTCGGTGCAAAGCGATTGATCTCTTCCTGCCAGTTGAAAATAAGTGAAGCAGGCAGCACAATCAAAGCGTTTAGGGCTTTGAGAAATTCGGCATCTTCCGCCGGTGCAAATAGTTGTAATTGCCCCGCTTTTTGCGCTTCTCCTTTTTCTTCCTCCTTTACCGTTCCACGACGTTCCTTTGCGTGCAACAGTACCGCGATGGTTTGCAGGGTTTTACCCAAGCCCATATCATCTGCCAGACAGGCTCCAAGCTCGTTGTGGTACAATTGCACCAACCACTCTACACCTTCGCGCTGGTAAGGCCGCAATGCGG
Organism: Saprospiraceae bacterium; assembly: GCA_965229635.1. GTDB lineage: Bacteria > Bacteroidota > Bacteroidia > Chitinophagales > Saprospiraceae > BQJU01. The sequence goes on along the minus strand of OZ245894.1, from coordinate 4,380,850 downwards.
CTTTCAGCAATGGTGAAGGATGGTATTCTACTGCTTCGATCTCTTCAGAGACATTGGAAGCCGCCGGCTGGTCGAGGTTATCCAGAATGGTAAACTGGCTTTTGGTTAGACGCAGGTGCTCGTTTTCGCGTTTGGCAAATTGCACCAATTCGCGGTATTTGCTTAGCCATTCCAGGGGAATCAAAAACCACTGACCGTTGGGCAAGGCAAACAGTCGATTGCCTTCCAGGATGTGCTTCGCCAATTTCAAAAAGGGGATCTGAAATTCTCCAACCTCCACCACTCCATAGATATCAAACCAGTCATTGCGTTGTTCCACATCCAGCTGAATGGTCGGCGCATGGAGATAAATATCTTTGCTATCCTGATCAGGTGCCCCCAGCTCAAAGCCCATTTTCTCCAGCTTCTTTCGGTTTTGGCTCAACCACTCCAGTATATGAAAGGCATCCTCACTGGCATCGGGCAAATCAAAATAGCTAGTGCCAGACTCCACCTCCAGGCCCAGCTTCTTGAGTTGATTTACATATTTTTCCTCAGCCTTGAAGTCGCGCTTGACGCGAATGATGCGTACATCTTCCTCGTCCATCTCCAGTGAGGTCCGTAGCTCTTTGCGGTCACTCCAGTTGAAGCTGGCATGGCGGTATTGCATTTGCAGGGAAATGACCCAGTTATCGTCAAAGAGGTGTTTAACCGGTTCCAGTTGACAAGACAACAATTCAGTGTGTTCCACAATTTCAAACCCTTCCGCTTCAATATCCACCTTAGCCACCACCTTAAGGATAAACTTCTTAAAATACGTGGTTACCGATGCCTTTGGAATAATGACCTCATCGCGTTTCCTAAAAGGCTTGACCATATTGCCATTGATATGAGCGATACGGTACAACTTAAAATCCGCAAAAATCCAGGCCGATTGATTGGTGATGGGGATGACCTCTTTCTGGCTGATCTTCCAGCGCCTATCCCCCTCCTGCAATTCGAGGCGGTAGTGGATCGCATTATCGGTTCGGGTGAAGGACAAACAGGGCTCCAGTGGGGTCGCTATTGGTTCCAAAACAAAGTCCTTGACCAGGGCCTTTCGTTCAGCATCCCAGGAAAGTGGAAGCTGGTGTTTAACTGCTGCCCGCAACAATTCATCCAACCTTCGATGCACATAGGTGAGGATGCTCCCCTTCAGTTCATCCATCTCCAAAAGGTCTTCCAGTGCCTTGGGTTTGCGACGCGGTGGGTTAAATTTCTTTTCCAGTGCTTTGGGCTGCAGTTCCTCCACCAGGGCAAAGAGGCGTTCCCGCAAAGGGCTCATTTCCAGCCCAAAAGCACCAATGGTGCCTTCCATCGCCTTTTGTTGAATGTGGGCCAGATACCCTTGCTTATCTCTACTCACAATGTAGGCTGTCGGTAAGAACAGATCATCCGAATACTCGAAAAAATTGTACACGACATCAACTTCATTGACGTAAGTAGCAGATAAAGATGGCATAGGTTATGAAAGGTTTAAAACATGCAATAATAAGATGTTTTGGTGGAAAGAGAGAAAGAATTGCCGGGGAGAATTTTAAGAAAAATTTTCATTTCCATTTTCTGACATAGATTGTATCTTTAGGGGATGCTACCACTGATTGACCTTAATTTCTTTGATCATTTATTGATCTTCCTTTTGGGCGTGGTCATGCCCTGGCGCACCATCGAAAGCCAGAAGAAGCTGAAAAACATGACCTTTTCCACCGCCACAAAAATCCAGTTGTACTACGGCAACAGTATGGGTTTATGGCTGATGGCCATTTTTGTGGCCGTTTTGTGGTGGCTTTCCGGCAGAACCATTACTGGCCTGGGGTTGTGGCCATTCTTCCCACCCCTCTCCTCCCCTGCGCTACTATTGATTGCCTTGTTTATCGTGCTCTATGCCATCGATGCATTTCTTGAAGTTGGGATCAGCCATCGGCGTATTCGCACCATCAGCCGTTGGCGCAGAGAGATGGCCTTCCTTCCCGAGAATGGTCGGGAATTCCAACACTTTACCTTTCTTTCACTAACGGCAGGAGTTTGTGAGGAAATTGTCTTCCGAGGATTTTTCATCTGTTATTTTTATGCAGTGCTACATCCTTTTGATGCCCCAAATTGGCTCGCCGTAGTGTTACCGGCCATCCTTTTTGGCATTGTCCATTATTACCAAGGCTGGAAGGCTATACTGAAAATTGTGCTGATGGCACTCATCTTTGGACTAATTTTTGTGTGGACCGGAAATCTTTGGTGGCTGATATTGTTGCATATTTTGGTGGATTTAATTGGCGGAGCATTGAGTTGGAGGCTGGGTTTACCGCCAGATGAATTTTCGGAATCCACCAGCCAAGAAGTATAGAGAAATATGAAGAATATTGTCGTCAAATTTGGACAATCCCTGGATGCTGATGACTTTGAAACGACAGCCTCGCTGCTTAGTCCGGATTGCCTATACAAAATTGGAGACGAGGCTCTCACCGGGCCGAAGGAAATCTGCAATTCCTACGAGCAAAACATGATTGAAGGTCGGAAAAAGCTAGATAAGCTGGAATGGGGGAAAAGCCATGTGGAGCCATTAAGTGCCGCCGAATTCTACGTGCATTTCACCGACTACCTTACTCATCAAGGCAAAAGTCACATCCACCGTTGCAAACAAAAGCTAACCATTAATGCAGAGGGCCTGATCAGCAAAATCGAACACATTGATGATGCCATTGAGCAGCAAAAGCTCACAGAGTTCTATCAGCAAGTAGGTTTAAAATAATCACCAATCTCTTAACCCAAGTAAGCGCTCTCCGAGCTCGGTCAATTTCGCCGTTTCGTACTTTTTTTGTTCCCAATTGCGGGGATCCCCCGGAAAGGCATAACCCTCAGGGGCAATGCGGTCCTTCCAGGAATTGATCCGCCATTCTCGGAGTGCGCTATTGTCCTCCTGAGCCGGCATCATAGAAATATACTGAGCTATTCTCACCTTGTCTTTCGACAAATTGGGGCGAATACCGTGCGGCTCCAGGCTATTAAAAATTAACAGATCGCCTATCTCCATTGGCACCTTCACTATTTTATCTTCCAGACCACTGATATCCGGCATAAAGGGATTGCGGTCTTCGGGTTGGCCCAACTTCCAGGTATCGTAATTGCGATAAAGCCATGGAATACACTGAAAACCGCCCATGTTTTCGTCGGTCTGATCGCCGAGTGCCAGCACCCCTTGTACATTTTGCGGCCGCGTTTCCGGATCATAATCCCAGTGAATAAATCCGTTGTACTCAAAGCCTGCACGCATGGGAAAATTGAGGTTGGCGCGGTCAATCGTAACCCACAGTCTTTCCGTACCCCAGATGTCGACAAAGGCATCATAAATACGCGGATACTGCCGGTTGTTCCAAAGCTGCTGGTGGTTGTATACTTCCACCATACCCGTTCCCGCCAGTTCTTTCATTTGCATTTCAGCACGAGGTGGTGTGTACCAGGTCTTGGGGTCTTGGGGATCTTTTTCCTCAAACTCCCAAAGAAAGCTAGCGGTAGCACTGGCCTGTTCTTCGGGCACCGCATTTTTGATCACTACGTAGCCATTTTCCAGCCAGAAATGCCATTGTTCCAAAGTTAGAACCCGCAGGGTGTCAGCATTGGCTTCCGTTCTCAATTGTTGACCGCTACTTTTGGCAGTAGATGGATTTCCGGGAATATCTTTATGTTGATTTTCGGCTAACATGCTTGATTTTATTGTTTACCACAATAAAGTTAATGGATTTGCATTATTTTCGCCAAAAACATCCGATGAAAAAATCAGTTGAAAAATTAGGAAATCTCCTCCAACAAACGGCTCAATTTCTTCAAGCCCTTTCTGCCGCCGAACTAACCGCAGAACCTGCCCCCGGCAAATGGTCGAAAAAGCAAATCCTCGGGCATTTGATCGACTCTGCGGTGAATAATCTGCGTCGGTTCACCGAAATCCAGTTTTCATCCAGGCCCTACCCCATCCAAACCTACAACCAGGATGAGCTGGTAAAAGCCAACGATTATCAAAATGCGGACATCCAGGAACTAATCATTCTTTGGCTGTCTCTGAATCGGCGCATACAACAAGTTATGCTGCTGCAAACCGAGCAAACCCTCTCCTATCCCATCATCCTGCCAGGTGGAGAAAATGCGGACTTGCGTTTTCTGATGCTCGACTATGTTGATCACCTGGAGCACCACGTAAGGCAAATCAAAAACAGTACCAGATAAGCTACCTCTTTCTGTAGGAAAGCATTTTGGTTACAAGCCGACTCCTGCTAAACATTTGCCTCTACCCATTGTTTCGAAGGGGAATATTAAATGATGCAAGTGATGAATCAGGAATTTACCGAAAGAGAACTGGACCGAATTATTGAAATGGCTTGGGAAGACCGCACCCCGTTTGGGGCCATCGAATTTCAGTTTGGTTTACCCGAAAAGGAAGTGATTAAATTGATGCGTCGGCAATTAAAACCCAAAAGCTTTCGCATGTGGCGCAAGCGGGTCAATAGCGGTGTGAGTCAAAAACACCGTAAGAAGCGTAATCCCGATATTCAACGATTCAAATGCTCCCGACAACGGGCCATCAGCAACAATAAAATTTCCAAGCGATAAACCATGCACCTGACAAAAAACGACATCGAACAGACCGAAAAGATCAAAAGGTTGAACATTATCAATTCGATTACCGGAATCAAACCGGCTAACCTGATTGGGACTGCTTCTGCTGATGGAAACCCTAATGTGGCCATCTTCAGTTCGGTCGTACACATGGGCAGTAATCCTGCCTTGATTGGATTTATTTCCCGACCTACCGACGATGTGCCCCGCCATACAATTGAAAACATTATGGATACGGGGTACTATACCATCAACCACGTCCACCACTCCTTTACCGAACAGGCGCATTACACCTCCGCCAAATTTGAACGTAAAACCTCTGAATTTGACAAATGCCATTTTACCAAAGAATACATTGATGGTTTTCACGCCCCTTTTGTAAAAGAAAGCCAGCTAAAGATGGGTATGAAGTTTCTGCAAAGCATTCCCATTGAGCTCAACGGGACCATACTTATGATAGGTACCATTGAACACCTGATCGTTCCGGATGAAGCCCTCAGTAGCGAAGGCTACATCAACCTTGAAATCACTGGAACAGCCGGCATTTCCGGACTCAATAGTTATTACCGACTAAACAAAATGGCGGAATACCCCTTTGCCCGGCCGGAGGAATTGCCTCACTTTAAGACCTAATCCATTACTACTTTGTAGGTTGGATCTTCAACGATATTGACCTCAATGATTTCATCGGCATTTTCCAACAGCACCCGGCAGTCTTTGCTGAGGTGCTTCAGGTGCAATTTTTTACCCACCTTTTTATAGCGCTCCGTAATCTTGTTCACAGCTTCGATACCCGACATGTCAACGATCTTGCTTTCCGAGAAATCGATCACTACTTCATCAGGATCGTTTAGTACGTCAAATTTCTCATTAAAAACAGTTACCGAACCAAAAAAGAGTGGACCATAAATTTCGTAGTGCTTTACCCCTTGTTCATCAATGTGCTTACGGGCACGAATGCGCTTGGCATTTTCCCAGGCAAAAACCAGGGCCGAAATGATCACCCCAATAATGACCGCCAGCGCCAGATTGTGCAGAAAGACAGTGACGAGTGTCACCAGCACCATAACAAAGATATCCGACTTCGGCATCTTGTTGAAAGTCCGCAAGCTCGCCCACTCAAAGGTTCCGATGGCCACCATAATCATTAGGCCCGTTAAAGCTGCCATGGGTAATTGTTCAATCAGGTTGGCACCAAATACGATGAAGACCAGCAGCATCACTGCCGCTACAATCCCCGACAGGCGGGCTCTTGCTCCCGAAGATATATTGATCAGACTTTGACCGATCATGGCACAACCTCCCATCCCGGAAAACAGGCCGGTGACAAAATTAGCGATGCCCTGAGCCACCGCTTCCTTGTTGCCACGACCTCTGGTCTCCGTGATTTCATCGATCAGGGTCAAGGTCAGCAGGCTTTCAATGAGTCCTACTCCGGCAACAATAAAAGCGTAGGGAAGAATGATTTGTAAAGACTCTAGTGTAAAGGGAATCTGAGGAATATGAAAAGGGGGAAAACCACCCTGGATGGAAGCGGTATCACCTACCGTTTTGGTATCGATGCCAAAACCGATGACAATAGCAGAAATGAAGAGGATGGCAGCCAGTGATGAGGGTATTACTTTAGTCAACTTTGGTAGCCCCCAGATAATCAACATCGTAACCAGCACCAGGCCCAGCATCACCGCCAGCGGCATTCCCGTCATCCAGTGAAATTCGCCGGAAGCGTCAGCCACTTTAAACTGCTGCAATTGCGACATAAAAATCACGATGGCCAATCCATTGACAAAACCAAACATCACCGGATGTGGTACCAGCCGGATGAATTTACCAAGCCGCAATAGTCCGGCCGTCATTTGAATTAGCCCGGCCAGCACAATGGCTGCAAAGACATATTCCACGCCGTGCTTCTGTGCCAGTGAAACAATAACTACCGCTACGGCACCAGTAGCACCGGAAATCATTCCGGGACGTCCACCTAGAATTGAGGTGATCAACCCCATTGAAAAGGCAGCGTACAGCCCGGTCAATGGAGACAAACCAGCAATTAGAGAAAAAGCTACCGCCTCCGGTATCAACGCCAGTGCGACCGTTAAGCCGGACAAAATTTCATTCTTGTAATCGACTTTTTGACTGAGGTCGAAGAGATTAAAATACTGTTTCATTGATAATGAGCATAAAGATTACTACCGGTCAGAGGATCTAACCGACGCTAAAATGTTGATTAAAAATTACGGGAAGTAATGCCTGGTTCGGCATGGCGTCAGAACTGCCGGATGCAGCACTTGGCTACAAGCAATGAAGCGCGCTTCACACCTAACAAACCACAAATCCACTTCATTTCACACTACACTACCTGTTTCATAAGCGGCCGCAAAGCTAGTCATTTATTTGAAAATAAGAAATCTCTACTTTTCACAAGCATATTATTTCTTATTTTTAGGACTGACCGATAAGAAAATTCTATGCAAAAGTACTTAATCACATTTCTGTTATTCTTTAGTATTCTTTATTCCTCAGCCCAAAACAATACGCTAAAGGGGGTTATTATTCTCCAAAGTTCTGGGAAAAAACCACTTTCGGAAGTAGCTATAAGCAGTTTCGGTGGCAACAAAGCCTATTCCAACTCCTCAGGGCAATTTGAGATCATTTATCCCAACAAGAAGGCAGGTGACCGCGTGAGCTTGTTTTTTGAAAAAGATGGCTACGAAGTAGTCAATGACAAAGAGATGGAAGATGTCATCATCCGGAATGATCCTGATGATATTGTAAAAGTGATTATGTGCAATGTGGGCGAGCGAAACAAACTGGCGATGAGTTATTACAATATAATTCTGGAAAATGCACAGCGAAAGATTGATGCCCAGTTACAATCGCTAAACAAGAAGGTAGAAAAACTCACCAGCAATGACCAAGAGAAACAGGTTCTGTACAATCAAATCAATGCCTTAATCCAGGAAAAAGAGCAATGGGCCTTAAAAGCAGAAAAACTGGCTAAGAAATTGGCAGATTTTAACACGGACAACCTCTCTGAATTTAGAAAAGAAGCCCTTGATTTATTGGTAAAGGGACAAATTGAAGAAGCCCTAAAGATACTCAGTGACGAGACGCTTGACCAATTTACTCAAAATGCTAAAACAAAGGTAGCAGAAGCCGATTCGTTGATGAAAATTGCCATCGATAATTACCTGCTCAAAGCTCAACTTTGCAGGGCTGATTTTCGCTTAAAAGAAGCCGAAAAGAACTACAGCAAAGCTTTAGAAATAAGTGACTATTCATATTCAGTGATGGATGAAGCCATTTTGTTCTATCTGGAAAGTTCCCCCGAAAAAGCGTTGTCAATTATACAAACTGCACTAAAAAAATACGATGACAATGAAAAGGTAACGGCAGTCTTAAACTATCTTCTTGCAATTTCCTATATCAACAACCGAACGAACATCAGCTATGCCGAGCAAATACTCCAAAAAGCTAAAAACTATTTTTTGCCGCTGGCCATCGACTACCCTAAACATTACGGCAAGCATTTAGCTCATTGCTACCTTTACTTGAGTAAAATTGCAAGAACGAGAAAAGACGATAATCTAGCTATTGAATATTTAGACAAAGCCTTGATTCATGCCCATCATCATCAAGTAAGCCTGCAAATTTACACCGAGCTTGTTTTTTTTCATCTTACCAAGGGCGACTACCAAAAATCCAAGGACCAACTAAATGAGCTCCGTGAATTGATTGATATTTGGTACAAGGATACTCACAAATCAAAATCTTACCTGGAGGACCTGGTCTGTTTTCTAACCAAAATGATTGACACCATTGTCAATAAAGGTAATGAGGCAGAGGCCATAGATTGTAACCAGGAAAGTGATGCTTTTCGTGTGAGGCAACTACAAACTACAGTAATCGAAACTGTTGCCCTCGTGAACATCAAAGACTATGGAAAGGCTGTCGAACTCTACATAAGTTGTATTGATCAGGTGGAAAAGCTTAAGGGCATCTCTGATCACCAAAAGAACTATTATAAAGTTTTCTCGTATCGACAAATCCCCATGCTATTTAAGTGGTTGGATCAGCATGAACAAGCGATCAGCTATGCAAAAAAATCCGTAAAATTCTGTGACACTCTGGTTACAAGAGTTTCCGATAAATACTTGCCAGATCTGGCGTATGCCCACTATACATTAGGAGACATATATTGGGAAAAAAAGGATTCTCTAAACGCCATTATCCACTATAGAGAGGCTATCGACATATTAGAGCCTTTGAAGGGTAATAAAAAATATAGTCAAACTGATATATTTCTCGATCTTGCCAAGTATTATGCCTCAGTCGCATGGCTTTACTATTATGGAAGATTCAAAAATGGCGGGACAGAAGGCTTACCCTACAACCTTAAGTCTATAGAATACCTGACCTTACTATATGATTCCAATGAGACGCCCTATTTTAGAAAAAAACTAGTCGATGCCCATCAACTATCCGCCAGGATTTATTTTCAAAAATTGGAACAATTTGATCAGGCTCTTACTTCCTATCAAACTGTTCTGGGATATCTAAGAGAAATATCGGATACGAATGAAAAGGATCATTCCTACGACCGTGATTTGCTCGAATGCTTCAAATACATTGCAAAATCTTGTTTAAAAACCGGAGATCATGAGCGAGCTATTAACTATGCAAAGCTTGGTTTGATCAAGGCACAAGAACTTGACAGAACATACGATCAGACGCAAATGCACCGGGTTTTAGCCAAAAGTTACTTACCCATAGAGGAGGATTCTTCCGTTTATTTTTTTCAGCAGTTCCTGCTGACGGGTGAATCATCCATCAAAAAATCTACGGGCTCGTGTATAGATTTCACCAGGGAAATTGAGGAAGATATTCAGTATTTGAGGAATTCTAAACCCACTTATTTCTCGAAAAAATTGCTCGGCGCTCTTTTGAATAGTAGAGTAAACATCTTGATTACCGCTGACTTTTCCGTTTCTACCGTTTTAACCAACACCCTAAAACTCGACCGTACGCTCTTCTCTCTAGAGGGAATAGATCAGGTAATCGAATCTCGGCCTGAATACATGGACGTAAAGATTTGGTACTTGAGTCAAATAATTAGCCAAATAAAAGAGGACAAAGACAAGATCACGCCCACAAAAGAGGCATTGAGTTTTATTGAAAATCGAATAGAACGTTTCGGCGATGCCGAAATATACGCCAGCTCTCTTTCTCGGTCCTATGGCAACCTGTCTTATGATTTGATTATGAGTGAGCAGTTTGAAGAAGCCCGTCAAGCTGCAAAAAAGGGAATTAAGTATGGTCCTGAAAACCTGTGGATATACACCAATCTCGCTCTATCACATCTTGGTACGAATAATTGGGATGAGGCGAAAAAAATCTACGATAAATTAAAAGATCAATCCTATAAGGAAGGGCTTATGTATCGTGAAGTCTTTTTAGAGGATCTCGAAACACTTAAAAGGAAGCAGGTTTCATGTGTGCTTTGCGAACGAGCCACCAATTATTTGAAGAAAGATGAAAAATAAAAAAACGGCTGATAAAGATAATTATCAGCCGTTTTTTATTAGTGTGGTAAGATGGAGTTAATCCACCAGATGGCGGGAAATATCGTCCTCTCCTACGGCAACCGGGTCTTTTGGATTGGGGCCGTATTCATTGGCCGGATGGCTGTCTTCTACAAAGAACACCAAAAGAACGATAAAACCAATAATCGGTACCAAGGCGATCAAAAGCCACCAGCCACTCCGGGTGGTATCATGCAATCGGCGAATACTCAAGGCCAGTCCAGGAATAAAGGCGACCAGGGCGTAGGCTACGCCCACAAAAATTGTTCCTAAAACGGCATCCACAATATTGGCACCAATAGAGAACAAAATGTTAAAGAGTACAAAGTACCAATAGGCACTTCTGCGGGCTCTGCCGGAGAAGTCGGCATAATTTTTAAATGCACTTACGTAATAATCAAATGCGTTCATAAAGTTGATTTTTAGTGGGTTTTAAAGCCTTAAGATATTGAAAAAAAATACACTTATTAAATCTTGGCGAAAAAATGTGGTCATACAAATATTAAAACCTATCTTCTATCTTCTCTCCCAACACTGTTGCGTGCCCCGCCTTAGACTCAAAAGACCAGCCCGCGATATGAGGCGATAGAACGACATTTGGAGCTTGAGTCAGATAGCGAAAAGGCTCCGGCATTTGGTCAAATTGCATGAATTCAAAGGAGGACTCTTCATATTCCAGGACATCCAGGGCGGCTCCCAAGACCTTTCCTGTCTTAAGATGTTCGACCAGGGCGGCGGTATCTAAAACCAACCCTCGGGCAGTATTCACCACGTAGATATTTTTGCGAAAGCTACTCAGAAAAGTATTATTGACAAAGTGTTTATTCTCTGGCAGGAAGGGAATATGCAAACTAATAATGTCACTTTCGTGAAATAAGGTCTCCAGGGCTACCGCCTCGGCATATTGATCGCCGTAATTGGTTTTAAACTTGTCGTAGGCAATGACCTTGCATTGAAAACCGCTCAAACGTTGGGCGAAAGCGGTCCCCATATTACCATAGCCGATGATGCCAACCGTTTTTCCCTTGATCTCTGTAGCCCGGTTACCTTCGCGGATCCATTGTCCTGATTTCACCTCGCGATCCGCCCGGGCCAGGTTATTCATCAGGCATAATAATAGCCCCATGGTGTGCTCTCCTACTGTATCGCGGCTACCTTCCGGGGAAGTAATCACCTGAATGCCTTTACTTTCGGCGTAAGCCACGCTGATGTGTTCTGTTCCTACACCCTCACGAGCGATAAATGCCAGTTGGCCAGCCTCATCAATCAGTTCAGTGCCAATGCTGATCCGACTGCGCATAACAATGCCGAAATAATCGGCTATCTTGGCTGTAACGGCACGGTAATCACTTTCTACATCCAACTGACAATCATAACCTAACGCCTTCAGTTTATCCCAGAGAATAGGATGGGCGCGATCGAGAAAAAGGACTTTTCGTACAGACATAATGGTCTTTTAGTAAACAATATTCCATTGCGAATGTAGAAAATTTTGTACTTAAAAAACCAGTAGCGGAAAGTTTACGTTCGAATTGAGTATTCGCTTGGCTACCCCTCCCATTTTTGTGCCGAGCAGGTTGGGTTTGCCAATCCGGCTGAGGATCAACAGGTCGGCATGGTGCTCCTTACAATAATCGATGACCTCCTCCTTGACACTATATCCCCCTTTGATTTCCAGGGTAAACTTATCTGCATTGTCCATTGGAAACTCCTTTAAGAATTTCCGAAATTTCACCTCTGCCTGTTTTCGCAGATTCTCTTTCAAATCATCATCCGTTTTTTTGATATAAGGAAAGTAAGCCACCGGAATTTTATTGACATAAATGCCTGTAAAAGGGCATTTCAGATGTTGGGCAATTTCACTGGTTTGCCTCAGCAAAAAGGTGGACTTGGGGCCAAGATCGACGGCCACTACAATTCTGTCCAGTACAAAGGCCCAATCCGACGGAATCAGCAGGACGGGTGTCTCTGCAGGATCCGTAGCCAAAAGTCGCTGTGGGATAATTCCAGCGCCTTCATCATCCCGCTTTTTGCCCATAATCACAAAGTCGGCTTTAGATTGCTTGATGGTATGAATGATGGCGCTGGTGGTAGTCGTATCGTCGGTGATCAAAACTTCATGGCTAAGGGAAGAAGCTTCGAACAATTGCCCAAATCTCGACTGGATTTCCGACCTGATATTCCGCTTTAAGCGCGCCATATCTTCCGAACTCCATTGACCAATATTATCAATAAAGTCAAATCGAATATTGTGGTACAAGGTGGCTTTCGCGCCAGGATTTACCTTTTCCAGAAAAGCAATACTTTGACGGACCAAATCAAAATCCATTGAGGAGAGGTCCAGGCAAAGAAGGCAATTATTTATTTTCATCTTCTTCTGCTTTCAAGAGATTTTTGACATAAGTAAAATAAGCTTCCTTTTCCTTCTTTTCAGCACTACTCTTGATTTGATTAACCTCTTTTTCCAGAGCCTTCTTTAAGGAATAAATCACCAGCAAGATCAATACAGAAAAGGGCAATCCCGCCGAGATCACCACCGATTGCAAGGCTTTTAGCCCTCCGGCAAATAGTAGTGAAGCCGCCACCGCGCCCTCTAGTAATGCCCAGAAAATTCGCTGCCCCACCGGCGCATCCAGCTTTCCTCCGGAGGTGATGCTGTCTACTACCAGCGATCCGGAGTCTGAAGAAGTTACAAAAAATATACACACCAATAAAATGCCGATGAAAGAAGTAATGGATTTAAAAGGAAATTGCTCCAAAAGTACAAATAAGGAAGTGGACAGGTCGGCATTGACGGCATCAGAAATGTTGGCTATGCCATTCATTTCCAGATACATGGCCGTTCCACCAAAAACTGACATCCACAAAAAAATGAGTAGTGAAGGAACCAGCAATACCCCCAGAATAAATTCCCTAATAGTTCGCCCCCGAGATACCCGAGCAATAAACATGCCTACAAATGGGGACCAACTGATCCACCAGGCCCAGTAAAAGACGGTCCAGTCATGCTGCCAGGTGCCATTGGTATAGGTTTCGGCCCAGGTGCCGACTTTAATCAATGAGTTAAAATAGTTTCCCGTATTCTGAATCAGCCCATCCATCAAAGTAGCCGTTGGCCCTAAGAACAGCATCACAATCAAGAACAAGATAGCGAGCCTCATATTGACTACACTCAAAAATCGGACCCCCTTATCCAGGCCCAAGATGACCGAGGTCGTGGCCGCCAGCGTAATACAGGTAATTAGAATAATGTGTGTTGAGGTATTATTGGCAATTCCAAAGAGGAAGTCTAATCCGGCGCCAATTTGTTGAACCCCTAACCCCAGCGTAGTGGCCAATCCAAAGATCGTAGCCACTACCGCAATTGTATCGATCACATTTCCAATCCAGCCGTAGATGCGATTACCAATCAGAGGATAGAATAAAGACCGGATGGTCAATGGCAACCCTTTATTGAAGGTAAAAAAGGCCAAGGCCAGACCGATGATTACATAAGGTCCCCAACCGTGAAAGCCATAATGCAAAAAGGTAAACAACATGGCCTGTGTGCCCCTTTCAATATCATTGGCCACCGGAAGTGGCGGATTGCTAAAGTGATACATGGGCTCAGCTACCCCGTAGAAAAGCAGCCCGATACCAATTCCGGCCGAAAACAACATGGAAAACCAGGAAAAAGTAGAAAAGTCAGGTTTTGCATCCGGACCTCCCAATCTGATTTTTCCGTATCTGCTAAAGGCAAAGGCCAGTGCCGCAATGACAAAAATGTTGACCGATAGGATAAAGAACCATCCGGCATTGATGGAGGCCGCTTCCTGAAAAGCGGTAAAGACCTTTACAATGGACTTGCTGTAAAAAAAGGACACTCCTATGGTCAGGAGGATAATAAATGCTGCGGGATAAAAAACCGGGCCATGGATATCAAAATATTTCCGGTCTTTCATAGGCAATTAATTCTGGTGTAACGTTGTCTCATTACCTGAACTTCTTTTGAAGCAAGAGTCGTCACGCCTCTTCTTGCTTTGGAATGATGAGTAATTGACCTGACCGGAGCCAGCCCCGTTCAGGTCAATTGAGATTACTGGACCAACCACATCTGGCCGTTTTGGCTATTGGAACCTCCCAATTTGCCAACGGCAGCATTGTAATTGATGGCATTAAGCGATTGCTCTTCTCCCGGATACAGGAACCGTAACGGCAGTTGATCATCGTTTAAGTTGCCACAGGCGGCATCGATGAACGGAATTCCATCAAAGGAATTGCCGCTTTCCACGTACCATCTTCTCACTTCAAAGTAGGGCTCCAAACCGTGGAAATACAAAGCAATCCACTTTTGTTCCCAAATGTCGGTGGTGGTACTGTACGCCACTCCCGAATTGTTGTAGAAATTATCAAAGCTACTCCAGCCAAAGGGTGCCAGATCAACCATGTGATAGGTCATTGACGCTTCAATGCCCGCCCGGTAATGCGATTCCACATCATCGGAAATCCAACCTTTAGCAGCAGCTTCCGCCAGGAGAAATTCAACTTCAGCGTAGGTCATAATGATGCCTTCCGCCTTTGGCAAGCCAAGCTGAGAAGCCATTGTCAGGTCCGGATAGTCATAGTACTGCACTCCCAGACGTGAACCACCCTGCGAGCTACAGTTATCACCCTGTCCGTTGATACGTCCGGTAAAGGATGGTGCATTACCAAAGTCTTCGTTGTCAGGACGGGCGTAGCGCATGAGACGTGGGTCATCATATCCGCTCATCACGTTCAATGAGGTGGCACTCAGGGCCACTGCATCGAAATCTCCAATCTTTAGTGGAACAATCGGAAATTCATTGGGCGCACTGCCGGTATAGGTCAACGTCACATTTTCATCATTGCTGGAAATGATATTGCCCGCCGAAACAATGCTCGAAAACTGGCTACCGGCATCGGAAATGCGATCTCCAGCGTACATCAACAATCTCAGTTGCAGCGAATTGGCAAACAAGCGCCAGCTATTGGCGTCAGCACCAAGCAAAATATCTCCGCTGATCGTACCATTGCCGGAAGCCAGCAATTGATCAGCCCGCTTCAATTCTGACAACAGGTCAGTGTAAATCGACTGTTGGTCATCATATACCGGTGTGAAATTATCTTCCGCACCACGAATGGCTTCATCATAAGGCACATCACCGTAGGCATTGGTCAAATTGGCCATAATCCAGGACCGCATCACGATGGCAACACCTTCGAGGCTTTCATTGCCTTGATCCACAGCAATGTCTTCGATCGATTTGACATCCGTCAGGCTTTCGTACCAGCCTTCCCAGTATTTTGGGAATGCGTTCCAATTGTAAGCATCTACTTCCAGACGCAAGGTCTTGGCCGATAGCTGAGCGGCTACATTTCCGACAAGGAAAGAAGCGTCCACTGCTGTATTTATACTTTTTCGAATGGCACCCGGCAGCAATACATCAGCCGAGACATTGGTCGGCTCATTCGGATTGGTATTGAAGTCTTCAAACTCATTGCAGGATGCCAGCAAAAGGATGACCAATAATGAGCTTATATATTTATAATAATTCATATATCTATTGCAGTTTAATAAATGAATAAGTTGCTACAGCTTTCCAGTAATGGTCTTAGAAGCCTACATTAATGGAGAAACCATAACTTCTGGTGCTAAAGATCTGTGTACTTTCAAAACCCGGAACAAATATGCCGTTTCTCACAGAGTAAGTCTCCGGGTCGATGCTAGGCACATCAGATACCAGCAGCAGATTGCGCCCCACCAGGGAAATGCGTGCGCTGCCCAATCCCGTATTTTCCAGGAAGGATTTCGGCAGGTCGTAACCGATGCTAAACTCACGGAGCTTGAAGTAGGTGGCATCGTAGGTTGCCGCTTCAATGTTGTCGCGGTTGAAGCCATTGCCATAGTAAGCATAAAAGTATCCCGCGTACTGAATACCACCGGGTTGAACAGCCACGTTGTTTTCAGATACCTCAGAACCAAAATCAATGACACCGTCTTCGTTCAGGTCTTCCCACATCAGACCAGGTCCCACTACGCCGGCGCCTGATTGGTCGGGAGTATACTCCGGAACACCGTTTTGATCATAAGTCACAGAAAATGCTTGTCTTCCATCCAGCGTAGAAATTGGCAAGTTAGGATCATTGGCATTCGTAATGGTACCACCGGTATTGTACAATGCATGGGAGCGGGAGTAAATCTTACCACCAATTTGTCCATCAATGAGCAGACGAATATTAAAGCGGCCGATGTCGAAAGAATTCAACAGCCCAAGACGCAGGTCTGGCTGATAAGATCCGGCAGAGACCTTTTCTTCGGTCACCATGGGCAATCCATTTTGGTGGACAATCTCTCCGGTTTCCGGATGGCGCACAAAGCCCAGTCCATAAAGTTGTCCGTACAACTCCCCTTCCTCAGCCACAAATTCCAGGTCAGAACCACCGTCATTTGGATAGAGGTCAGCGACAATAGAATAACGTCCACTCTCAATGATATCCGGCAGCGATTCAACTACGGCGCGGTTGTGCCCAAGGTTTAAAGTCACATCCCAATTGAAATTGCTGCGTGCAACCGGGGTACCACTAATCAGCAATTCTACTCCCGTGTTACGGATTGAACCACCATTGGTCAGCTTGAAATCAAAGCCGCTGGTAGTGGCTGTTGGCAATTGAATAACCTGATCAAAACTCAGCATATTGTAATAGGTCGCATCCAATCGGAAGCGGTTTTTCCAAAGGCGAATGTCCGCGCCCACCTCAAATGCCCGGGTACGCTCGTTGGTTAGATTTGGATCGGCCACCGTACGATTGGTTGTAAATACAGAATTGGTACCAAATGATGGTTGTGGCGTAAAAGTTGTTCCAAAAGCGTACGGTGGCGCCCCATTACCCACTTCTGCATAATTGGCCTTCAGCTTAAGGAAAGAGATCGCCGAATTGGCAGAAAGATTCATCATTTGCGAAACGATGGCACTCAATGAAACGGATGGATAGGCAAAAGAGTAGTTGGAATTATCCAAACCAGCCACCGGATTCACCAGGGTGCTCGACCAGTCGTTACGCAGGGTAGCATCCAGGTACAGGAAATTGCGGAAGGAAATCGATGCGAGCCCAAATACACTGTTGATTCCCGCTCTGGTCTTCTGCGATTCTACCAATACACCGGAACGGGCATTGGTCAGAGTGTAAACACTTTCATCCGTACCAAACAACTTCAGCTGTGGGTTATTGGCCACCAGGAAGTTGGCATTCTGACGCATGATATTCCCACCAATTTTGAAATCAAACTGGAAAGCAGATTCACTCAAGGGATCTGTGCTGTAGGAAAGCAATGCTTCGGCATTGGTTTCAGAAAAGGAAATTTCATCTTCGCGGTAGCTACCGAATGGAACAACCTTGGTAGATGGTGCCCTGCGATACTGACGACCTTCATCAAGCACGTCCGCTCCGTAGCGGAATCTAGCGGTGATCCGAGGAGTGATATCGTATTCTACCTTGACATTACCGATCAAACGGTTGCTTTGGAAAGCATTGGTATTTTCTTTTGCGATCAGCCATGGGTTGTTTACCCAAAGGTTTTCCACATAACGCTGTTGCACCCCTTCCAGGCCTGGTTCCCAGTAGTCCTTCAGGTCATCGATATTCACCTGACGGGGGTACCACAACCAACCGTACTGCACACTGGAAGACTCGTCGTAGCCGGAGTTCGGGATATTGTCAGAAGCGGAGTTGACAAACATACCGTTCGCACGGACTCGCAGCCGGTCATCAAATAAGCTTTTGCCAATACTGGTTTGAAAGGTATTTCTTTTCAAATTGGTATTGGGGATGATGCCTGCCTTATCGAGGCGTGTGTAGGAAAAGCGCAGATCACTGGTCTCCGAAGAATTATTTAGAGAAATGTTGTTGATAATTGAATGTCCGGTACGGTAGAAATTCTTGATATTGTCCGGAGCGGCCGTAAAAGGCACCGGTTTCCCATCGGAGTTAAACTGAACGATTTCCTGACCATTCATACGTGGGCCCCAGTTTTCACCATAAGCCTCCCAATACTCTACTCCATCAAAAGTGGAATAGTTGGAGCCATTGAGATAGGAGTATTTTCCGAAGCCACCAAATCCGTATTCGTCCTGGTAATCCGGCATTTTCAAAATGGAGGAAAACATTGTAGTATTATTGATCTGAACGCCCCATCCGTCCGCATTTTCACCGGTTTTGGTTTCGATCAGGATCACACCATCAGCGGCACGAGCGCCGTAAAGTGCTGAGGCAGCTGGTCCTTTTAATACATTAATAGAGGCAATATCGTCGGGATTTACAATCTGGGCAGCATTACCAAAGTCAATGGTCGTTGAGCCATTCAAACCATCGTCAAAGCTGTACAAATCGTTGGTGATAGGCATTCCATTAACCACAAACAGTGGTTGGTTATTACCCAAAAGAGAAGCAGCTCCCCGAATGTTGATATTCGATGAGGCAGAGGGTCCTGCCGATGAGCCGGTAATGTAGACACCGGACACTTTTCCAGCCAAGGCATTCACCACATTGGTGGGCTTTACCTTGGCAATTTCGTCACTGCCCAATTTCTGCACAGAGTAACCGAGGGCCTTCTCATCGCGTTCAACCCCCAGAGCAGTCACCACGATCTCGTCAAGTGAGACGGACTCCTTGAGGACAATCTCATAATAGTCGGCATCTGTAATCTGGATGATCTGCGGAGCGAAGCCAATATAGCTCACTTCAATCTCTTTATCCGACTCAGATAGTTTCAACACAAACTTTCCATCATAATCCGTGCTGGTCCCCGTGGAAGTACTCATAAGAGCGACATTTGCACCGATTAAAGGAAGGCCGTCAACATCCGTGACTAGTCCCTCAATTTGACGAGTTTGGGCGCTTGAAGCCAATGAAATTAGGGTGAAAAATATTAACAGGCAATATCGCTGTAAATAGTTACACATATACTTGGAGTTTAATTAACGAAGCTTAAGTTCAACGGGAGCAAAGGTAAAAAAATATAGTTTGTACAGAAACTAATTGCCTTAAACCATGATGAAATACCCAGACAGAAATCAGTGACTGTAAAAAAGCAGCTCGTCACAAACAATAACTAAGTAGCAGAATTAGTTAACCTAATAAATCTCTCCTCAGTTAGAACCGGAAATTCCATTTCCACTTCCCAAACAATTCCATTTCGCCTTCCCAAATGACCAATTATTGGCTACCGATACTGTAGCCACTGGACGACCGTACACCAAAACCGATATAAAAATGAATGTACAGCAACACTACTACACCCTCTTTTGTGTATTCCTTTTTCTTTCATCTGGCCTCATGGGCCAAAGTAGCTTTACCGATATTTTGGATCAGGTGGAAACCTGGCAGAATCCTCAGATTGGATCACATCCGGATCAGGGCTTTGTGATTGCCAACGACCTGAAACAGTCCATGGAAGAAGGGCAAAAACACGGCTTTTACCTCGCCAAATACGACACTTGTGGTTATCAGGAGTGGAGTAAATATTACATCAATGGTGATTTTGCACTGTACCTGGAGGCTGTCAACCTGTTGCCCACCGGAGACATCGGCGTTGTCGGCCTTACCGGTAGTGGCGATATTTTCCTCCTTAAAACCGATGCTACAGGCGAGGTGTTGCAACTCAACACTTATGATCTCTCCAACTATGATCAGCCCTATACGCTCCAGTATCAAAACGATCAGTTTATGATCTTCGGCAGTTATGTAGACAGCACGACAGCCGTAAAGCGCAATTTTTTAATGGTTACCGACCCCGACGGAGTTGTAAACTGGGCCAAAGGCTATTTTAATACCGACAACCGGGGAGATGCCATCTTTATCACTGGCGGAGGTTTTCTCTGTCGCAATGGAAATGTCTTTTATCAACTGGATGAAAATGGCAACATTCAGTGGTCACGCCGATTTGTTGAGCTGAATGCCTTGAGTAGTAATATCTCCAACCTTGTGCAGTTATCAGATGGATTTGCCTTTGCCGTCAGAGAGCCCGACGCCTTTTCGCAATACCTGGTGAAGCTCAATCAACAGGGGCTCCCCCTACTCTATTCCGACCAGTTTGCCTGCGACCTGGAAGCTTCTCATCTGGCGACCGATGGTCGTGGCTATATTTTGTTGACAAACAACTATCCCCTTCCGGAAAGTGAAGAAAGCGAGTTTATTCCGATGGTGATGTCCTTCACGGAACAACTGGCCATTACCAATCAATACCAGTTAGAATTGAGCGAATTTGGTACTTTTTCCACGCCAGTCTGCACTTTTGGAGCTGATACGGCCCTTATTGTACATGGCGCTTTTGAAGCCGAAGGCAACTACAACTATGTGACCATGCTTACCCCAGGAGTACAATTGGGCTGCAGCCCGGTGGCCTTTGAGGAGTCAACGCCAAATACAGCGAGATTGAACTACCAGGCGGTCAACCCGGTTTCCACCAATATTGCCTTTCAAAGGGCCGACTCGTCCGAAATGACGGCCCTGCCAATCAACCTGGGTACCTGGGAATTTTGTGAACGGACCATCGAAACAGAAGCATTGGAACTAGACTCCACCATTACCTGTGCCGATACCTTTCATTTTCACTCACCCATCCAAAATGCCACTTTCTTGTGGCAGGATGGAAAGACTGATTCTACCAGAGTACTCAAAGCCCCCGGCACCTACGAAGTGGAAATCACGGCCTGTAATAAAATCTACCCGATGACCATCAAGCTGGACCTGGGTTATTGCCCTTGTGACTTCTACATTCCCAATGCTTTTTCACCCAATAGTGATGATGTGAATGACAAGTTTGAAGTCTATGCCACTTGTGGTTTTATCGACTATGACCTGAAGGTTTTTGATCGGTGGGGAGCCTTGTTGTTTTCCAGTAGTGATCCCGATGAAGCCTGGGATGGAACGGTAAGAGGCAAACCACTCAAAACAGGGGTCTACATCTTTGCGCTGCAATACAGTTGGGAACTGCAACCCGGTAGAATCCGGGAGGAAAAGTATACGGGAAGTCTTAACTTGATGCGGTAGTAAAGGGTCCCGCAGAGCCACCAAAACGGCAGCTCTGCGGGAAAGTTCCTTAGCGTTGTTATCTACACTATAAATCCGGTTGTGGCGTGGTACGCAAATAAGGCTTGATGCGCTTATGCCCTTTCGGGAATTTTGCAGGAATATCCGCATCAGCAATCGAAGGAGAAATCACTACATCTTCGCCGTGTTTCCAATCCACCGGCGTTGCCACGCTGTAATTGTCAGTCAGTTGCAAGGAATCGAGTACCCGCAGGATTTCCAGGAAGTTTCTTCCGGTAGAAGGCGGGTAGGTCATCGTGAGTCGTACCTTGTGATTAGGATCAATCAGGAAGACCGTACGCACAGTGGTCTTCTCCGTTTGATTTGGGTGGATCATATTGTACAATTCGGCCACCTTACGGTCATGATCAGCAATGATGGGGAAGTTCATTTCCACATTTTGCGTTTCTTCAATATCCTTTACCCACGAGTTGTGTGAATCGAGTGGATCAACACTCAGGGCAATAACCTTTGCACCGCGCTTGGCAAACTCTCCTTTCAGCGCAGCGGTGCGTCCCAACTCAGTGGTACACACAGGTGTAAAATCGGCAGGATGAGAATAAAGGACGACCCAACTTCCGGCCGACCAATCGTAAAAATCAATCTCTCCTTGTGTGGTTTGTGCTTTAAAATTAGGAGCAACATCTCCAAGACTTAATGCCATGATTTTTAGTTTTTAGGTTTGAATACCGATCCTGGATCGGTATGTCTGAAATAATATGGATGATTTAAGTTCAAAAGGTCTCTGATCCGGGAACTGCTGAATCTCTGTTGAGACGCCCCTTTACCAGTTTTTGGGCGTCCTTGCTATTCAATAACGATTTACCCGCCAGAAAAGGTTTTAATAATGCGCCAATAGTTTCGGTTTCCACCAAAAATCCATCGTGTCCATACAGGCTGTCGATAATTTCCAGGCGACTACGTGGAATATAGGTAGTGAGCAGACTTTGTTCCTCAATGGGAAACAAAACATCGGTGCGCACACCAATGACCAGGGTGCGTGCGGCAATGGAGTGCAGCGCTTCCGCAATGCTATCCCGGTCGCGGCCCAGGTTGTGACTATCCATCGCCCGACTCAACCAGAGATAGGACAAGACGTTGAACCTCGCCACCAGTTTCTTGCCCTGATGACGCTGATAGGAACTGGCCAGAAAGCCTTCCCATTTTCGGTCATCTTCTTCGGCCTGAGTGTTTTGATAGGTCATATAGCTACGATAAGAAAGCATGGCTACCGCCCGAGCAGCGGCCAATCCGGCATTTCCGGCATCTTGGTGATCATCATAAAGTGTCGGATCTGCTTCCAATGCCATTCTTTGGGCTTCATTAAAAGCAATTCCCCAGGGAGAATGCTGTGCATTGGTCGCCAGCACACAGATTTGCTCAAATAAACCAGGTTCTATGACAGCCCATTCCAACACCTGTTGTCCACCAAGGGACCCACCAATTGCCAATTTGATCTTGTCAATTTTCAAGTGCTTTCTCAGCAAAACATGGGCTTTTACCATATCGCGGATGGTGATGAGTGGAAAATCTTTACCGTACGGAGTGCCGGTTTCCGGATTAGTGGATTGCGGCCCGGTAGTCCCGTAACAGGATCCCAAAATATTGGCGCAAACCACGAAGTATTTATTGGTATCAATAACATCACCTTTTCCGACCAATCCTGGCCACCAGTCAACGACATCAGAATTGGCCGTCAAGGCATGACACACCCATATGACATTGTCACCTGCTTTATTCAGTTTGCCATAGGTGTGATAGGCTATGTCAAGACTGCTTAATACGGCCCCTGACTCCAATTCGAATTTTTCTCTGACAGGAAGAATTTGCGCCCCGCTCATATTTACCCTGGTTTTATTATCTGCAATCTTTACCATGTTTCGTTTCCTAGCTAATTTGTCAAAGGAGGGCTAATTTAATACCGGCTCAGGCGCGTTGATTTTGGCGAAAGCCTGCTCAAAGTCCGCCTTGATATCATCAATATGCTCAATACCGACGGATACCCGCAATGCATTGGGCAATACCCCGGCCTGACGCTGCTCCTCATCACTGAGTTGCTGGTGTGTGGTCGCCGACGGCTGAATGATGAGCGTTTTGGCATCTCCTACGTTGGCCAGGTGGCTGACCAGTTGTAGGCTATCCACCAATTTTGTGGCCAGCTCCTTCTCTCCTTTGATGGTAAATGACAAGACGCCGCCAAAGCCATTTTTCAGATACTTTTTAGCATTGGCGTGTGTTGCACTACTCTGCAATCCGGGGTAACTAACCTCGTCTACCTGCGGATGTTGTTCCAGCCACTGGGCCAGTGCCAAGGCATTATCGACGGTGCGTTGTACCCGAAGCGAAAGCGTTTCAAGTCCCTGCAACAGCAAAAAAGAATTAAAGGGACTCAGCGCCGGACCAAAATCACGAAGGCCTTCTACTCTTGCCCGGATGATGAATGCAATGTTGCCGAAAGGCCCGTTTTCGCCAAACACATCCCAAAATACCAGACCGTGATACCCCTCGGAAGGTTCGGTAAACTGGGGAAATTTGCCATTGCCCCAATTGAAGTTTCCTCCATCCACGATCACCCCGCCGATACTCGTGCCGTGGCCGCCAATCCACTTGGTAGCCGATTGCACTACAATGTTGGCACCGTGTTCCAAAGGACGGAACAAATATCCTCCGGCGCCAAAAGTATTGTCGACGATAAAGGGCAGGTCATGCTTTTTCGCCACAGCAGCAATGCCCTCAAAATCCGGCACATAGAAGCTTGGGTTACCAATCGTTTCCGTGTAAAGCGCTTTGGTGTTTTTATCGATCAGTTTTTCAAAGCTCGCTGGACTTTCGTCCTCAACAAACCGAACGTCGATACCCAGGCGCTTGAAGGCTACTTTAAACTGGTTGTAAGTGCCGCCGTACAAATTGGCAGAAGCTACAAAGTTATCACCCGTCTGCAGGATATTGTTCAGCGCAATGAACTGCGCCGCCTGCCCTGAGCCTACCGCCAGCGCCGCTGCCCCTCCTTCAAGCGCGGCAATGC
The DNA here is from genome assembly GCA_965229635.1 of Saprospiraceae bacterium. Lineage (GTDB taxonomy): Bacteria > Bacteroidota > Bacteroidia > Chitinophagales > Saprospiraceae > BQJU01. The sequence goes on along the minus strand of OZ245894.1, from coordinate 4,356,535 downwards.
GCTTTTCAAAAATATCATTGGTGGGATTCATAATGCGGGTATAGATATTGCCAAATTCCTTGAGCGCGAACAGGTTGGCTCCGTGCTCAGAATCCTTGAAGGTGTAGGAGGAGGTTTGGTAAATCGGCACGGCACGAGAGCGGGTCGTTCCTTCTACTTCTTCCTGGCCGGCGTGTAATTGGAGTGTTTCGAATCTTAGTTTTGACATAAAGCGTTAATTTTTATGGTAAAATAAATGATAGTCCTTCCCAGCGTGACGGTGACCGGCAGATATGCAAAAGCCCTTTCTTTCAGGTAGACCATTGCAAAGCAGGTATCGTCTCGGAAAGATTAACAGCAACAACAACAGCAAATCATCACTGTACGTGGGCTGATGACTGAACTAAAATTGAATGTGGAATAAGAATTTCTGGAATGAATCATTTGAATGTGATCTTATATTTCCAATTACATCCCAATACGGAATGCCCCTTGGCAGGAATTGGCACCTTTTGGACTGTTCCACGGTTGCCAGGGTTTCAAAGAGCCTGTTCTCTCCACCCTTCTGTATAAAATCAATCCTTGGTCAGAAGTGATTGATGGCACAAAAGTAGTAGCTATTCCCAAAAAAATCAAATAATTTCCATAGACTTGTCCGAAAAATTATCCTAAAATTTTGTTAAAACATGAAAGTAGACCTGCACCGAATTGATGATGCCTTCCACATGCAAGCCACGAATGACCTGGGCCTAACCGCCGAAATTGACGGCTCTCCGGAGATAGGCGGTGGTAATAAAGCCTTTCGCCCAATGCAGCTTCTGCTGGCCAGTGTTGGTGGTTGTAGCTCTATTGATGTGATCCACTTACTGCGCAAACAACGTCAGGAAATCAAGGACATCAAAATCACTGTGGAGGGAACCCGCGTTGAAAATCAGATTCCCGCTGTATTTGAGAAAATCCACCTACATTATAAGCTCGTTGGCGATCTGGATGAGAAGAAAGTGGAACGTGCCTGCCGTGTATCGATGGAGAAACTTTGCTCCGTGTCTATGATGCTAAAGGGCTCCGTGGACATTACCTGGAGTTATGAAGTAAGTGCCGAATAGTGAAGTGTTTTTTTAAAATCAGCAATCCATGGAGTCAAAACATTTTGAAACCAAAGCAATACGACAACAAACGGAACGAACGCAGTATCTGGAACACAGCACACCACTGTTTCTGACCTCCAGCTTTACCTTTCCGGATGGAGAGACCATGCGGGACACTTTTGCCGGTCAGGGTGATGGTTTGATTTATTCGCGGTACAGCAATCCCAATACGGATGAATTTATCAGGAAGGTTTGTGAGATGGAAAGCGCCGAAGCCGGTTTCGCTACCGCCTCGGGAATGGCGGCGGTATTTGCAAGCATGGCGGCCTTCCTGCAATCCGGTGATCACGTTATTTCCTCCCGGGCCGTTTTTGGGTCTACCCACCAAATATTGACACAGATTCTGAGCAAGTGGGGTATCACCCATACCTACGTCGATCCGGAAAAAGAGGAAGACTGGGATGCTGCCATTCAGGAAAACACCAAAATGCTGGTGGTGGAATCTCCGTCTAATCCTGGATTGACACTGGTCGACCTGGAAAAGGCGGGACAATTTGCCAAAAGACACGATTTGATCTTTAATATTGATAATTGTTTTGCTACGCCCTATATCCAGCAACCCATTCAATACGGAGCTGATCTGGTTGTTCACTCCGGCACCAAGTGGATGGATGGCCAGGGACGTATTTTGGGGGGTATCATTGTGGGCAGACAGGAGTTGATCGATGAGGTCACTTTCTTTTGTCGACATACCGGTCCGGCCATGGCCCCATTCAATGCCTGGGTATTGTCAAAGAGCCTGGAAACCCTACATGTGCGCCTTGATCGGCATTGCCGGAATGCGCTGGAATTGGCTACATTCCTGGAAGGAAATGATGCCGTCAGCCAGGTGCGCTATCCACATCTGCCTTCCCACCCTCAGTATGAACTTGCCAAACGACAAATGAAGCTCGGTGGCGGATTGGTAAGCTTTGAAATCAAGGGTGGGGCGGAGACGGCCATGCGCTTTTTGAATGCTTTGGAATTTTGTTCTCTCTCTTCCAACCTCGGCGATAGTCGGACAATATGCACCCATCCGACATCTACCACACATTCAAAACTCAAGGAAGAGGAGCGACTGGCCGTTGGCATTACGCCGGGACTCATCCGCATCTCGGTAGGTCTCGAACACATCGAGGATCTGAAAGCCGATATTGGAAAAGCATTACGATCATCAAGTATATAAATTTTGCACAATATTGCAGGTTTGGCCGACGTCTTATTAACAAATCGCAAAACACGCAACCCATTCACGCAAATTTTTGCCCAATGAAAAAATTACTAATCCTACTCTCCTTTCTGACAGTCAACCAACTGTTCAGCCAGAAAATCTATTCCGGTGTATTTCAACAAACCGAAGCCAAACTAGCCTATCGCGAATCCCTGACCTGGGACAACTTTGTGCAGGCCAATGATTCCCTTGGTAGTGCCGGTTACCGCCTTATCGACCTGGAAAGTTATCGAATGGGAAAGGTCCGTTATTACAATGGCATCTGGACGGAAAGCAACCTGAAATCTGAGATGGAACTGGTGCTGGGCTGGCCAGAATTTGTCAAGCGGAAGAGGGCCAGGGCCAGTGCGGGCTTTCTGATGGATGAAGTCGAAGCCTACGCTGTTTCGGAACGAGAATTCTATTACATTGGTGTTTGGCACAAGAGTGACGTGACACACAAAGTATGGAACCTTGATTCGCAGGAAGGCATCAAAAAGAAAACCGAGGAAATGACCAGTCAGGATTTTTATCTTGTGGATGTTGAAGCCTATACAACCCCGGGGAAAGTTACCCAGTATTTGGCGTTGTATCATTTGGGAGAAGTCAATGAACCCCGATCTTATGTTTACATATCCTCGAATTTGAAAGTCTTCAATACCGATATGCTGCAACGCAACAAGAGTGGTTACCGCCTGATTGACTACGAGCAGTTCATAGAGGGGGAAGAACTCTTCCATTTGGGCGTCTACCGCCGCGGTGACTACGAAACCATCCTGCTGCGCGACCAGACAAAAGAGAGCTTCGAAGCGCTGTGGGAGGTCAAAGAAAATGAAGGCCTAAAACTCGTAGATCTCGAAATGAACTATCTACCCAAGTCATCGCAATAGTGTCTGATTTATTCCTTTTTTCTCTACCCAAACTCGCTACCAATCAATGGTTCTGGCTTTTTGCCGGAGCCTTTGTGTTGGGTATGTCTAAGGCCGGCATCAAGGGCATTGGCATGATCATCATTCCCTTTATGGCTATTGCCTTTGGCGGCAAAGCCTCAGCTGGTCTCATTTTGCCCATGCTGTCGATGGCCGATGTATTTGCTGTGAGGTACTACAATAGACATGCCAACTGGAATTACGTTTGGAAGTTACTGCCAGCCGCAGCAATAGGTGTATTGATCGGACTGGGTGTAGGCTATTATATCAATGACGCCCTCTTTAAAAAATTGATGGCGGTGGTGGTACTCGCCAGTCTGGGACTTATGGTGGTTCAACAGCAAAGGGCATTGCCCACCTATATCACTGAAAGTAAAGTTTTTGGTGTCATTTTTGGCTTACTAGGCGGATTTAGCACCATGATTGGCAATGCCGCCGGGCCGGTGATGACCGTCTATTTGCTGGCCGTGAATCTGCCGAAGAATAGCTTTATCGGTACTGGCGCCTGGTTTTTTCTGATCATCAACCTATTTAAAATTCCGCTGCATATATTCTTCTGGGGAACGATTACCCTTACTTCCTTTTCCCTGAATCTATTGGCACTTCCCGTGATCTTTATTGGCGTGTGGGTGGGCATTAAGATTGTGCATCTGATACCGGAAAGAGAGTACCGGTATTTCATTATCATTGTCACCTTTATTGCTGCACTGAAGCTACTGTTTTAAGGCATACTTAGCCTGATGGGTAAAATAATGGACCAAATCAACGCTGGTAATCATACCCACCAGTTTATCGCCCGATAAGACCGGTAAAGCCCAGCAATTTTCGTTATCAAATAGTTCCAAAGCTTCCTGTACCGAAGCATTGTCCTGAATTTGAAAAAAGTCTCGATTCATCAATTCTGCCACTGTGAGGTGTTTCCTTGCCTTGCTCAGAGCAGCGCCCCCTTGTTCCACGTAGTCAATAGCCGTAGAGAGCACATCGAGTGTGCTGAGAATTCCCACCAGTTGTGCTCTGTCATCAGTCACCGGAAGATAATGACAATGATGTTTTACGAAATACAGGCAGGATTCTTCTACAGTGGTCTGGTGATGAATCGCAGGAAGGTTCCGGTTCATGACTTGAGCAATGGTGGCATTTTTTGTCATTGAACAAAGGTACACATTGTGCACAATTTTTGTGATCATTGTTTCCCTTAATTATGATCGCCCTCACAGTTGGAATGCACCGAGAAGATTACCTTTGCTAAAAATCAAGTGACCTATGCTCATAATCGTAACGGGACTGCCTGGGACCGGCAAGACAACCTTTGCGGAGGCTTTTGCCAAAAATTGCGGCTTTGTTCATTTGAATAGTGATTTGATCCGGGCATCACTCGATAAGCAAGGAGACTATCGTCGGGAAACCAAGCATTTAATTTACAAAAAAATGCAGGAGAGGGCCGCTGATGCGCTCAAAGCCGACAAAACCGTTGTTGTTGATGCCACGTTCTACCGCCAGGAACTACGCAGGCAGTTTGAAGATCTGGCGAAAGCCGAAAAACGTCCTTTTCACTGGATTCAAATTCAGGCAGATGAAGCACTCATCAGGGAACGCGTGAGCAAAAAAAGAGCCCATAGCGAGGCCGATTTTGAGATATATAAAAAGGTCAAAACACAATACGAGCCGCTGCAACACCACCACCTCGTACTTTGGTCGACCAACAATAATCTGGATGAGATGGTTACAGTGGCAAAGTACTATTTGCTCTGATAAAATTGATATCGAATGACCGATGACGATATTCAGCTGTTGATTCAGGAGAAAGGCTTCCCCTCTCCTACTGAGGGGGTTCATTTTCAGGAAACGCACATTTCCTGGATTTTGCTTACCGACGAAAAAGCATACAAGATTAAGAAGCCCCTGAAATATTCATTTTTGGACTTTTCAACACTGGAACAACGAAAACACTTTTGTGAACAGGAATTGAAACTGAACCGACGGCTGGCTCCCGAAGTATATCTGCAAGTACTCCCGGTTTATAAAAAAGAAAATCACGTTTCCATTGGTGAAAGCGAAGGTGAATTAATCGATTACGTTCTGCAAATGAAGAAGTTGGACAATGAACGACTGATGAGTAAGCTGCTCAGAGAAGACGCCGTCAGCCAAAAGGATATGCGGAACGTGGCAGTTATTCTGGCCGATTTCCACAAGCGGGCGGAGCGGTGCACAAAGGCGTTGGACATCGAAGAGCAATACCGGGATTTTGCCGATTTACTTAGTGTAAAATCAGTGCTGGGTCGTATAATTGGTTCTGATTTTGAGCGCGTCTTGCAGGATACCATTGGCTACAGCCAAAAATTTCTCCAACAGCACGAAGATCGCCTGCGGGAACGCTACGAAGCAGGATTTTGTGTAGACGGTCATGGCGATTTGCATTCCGGTAATATCTTTTTGATGGAAAAACCCATCATTTTCGACTGCATCGAATTTGATGAGCATTTACGTAAGCAAGACCTGTTAGCTGAGCTTGGTTTTTTGTGCATGGATTTGGACTATCACGGCCATGCAAATCTTGCCGATAGCTTTCTAAACGCCTATTTACAACAATATGCCTGTATCGAAAACGAGGAGGATCAAAAAATCCTTTTATATTACAAATTGTACAGGGCCAATGTGCGCATGAAAGTCAGTGCACTGCCTTTAAAAGACAAATCATCGGAGGACATTTCAGAGTCGATTGTTCAATCACTCCAAACCTACGGTGAGCTATTTCAAAAATACTATCAACAACTGGCAAAATAGTGATCGATGCAGAAGTGATTGACATTCAATATTCAGCATAATCAATGCTTAGCGCCTGAAAAACGATTCAATCATTTCGGACTAGTCGCACTAGTGCCCGCAAAGCCTTAACCAATGCACGATTACGATAAGATTCTGGAAGCTACCCAGTGGCTGCAAAAACAATTGCCCAAGGCCCCAAAAATTGGGATGGTCCTGGGCTCTGGCCTGGGCATTCTTGGGGATGAGGTTTCTGACGCTGTTCGCATTCCATTTAAAGACATACCCAATTTTCCCGTGTCAACCGTAAAGGGACACAAAGGTCACCTTATTGCCGGAGACTTGGAAGGTCAGCCCGTTTTGGTCATGCAGGGAAGAGTTCATTACTACGAAGGGTACCCCATGCAGGCAGTGGTTTTCCCCATTCGCATCATGCAACTCCTGGGCATTCAAACGGTAATTATTACCAACGCAAGTGGCGGACTCCTTGAAGATCACGTGCCCGGTGATATTTGCCTGATTACCGACCATCTCAACCTGATGACTGAAAACCCATTGCGGGGGCCAAATGATGAACGACTGGGGCCGCGTTTCCCCGATTTACTGCACGCTTATGATCCGGAATTATTGGCTGTAGCCAAAAAATGTGCCACAAAACTAGACCTTCCGATTAAGGAAGGCGTCTACGCCGCAGTCACCGGTCCAAACTACGAAACTATGGCAGAAATCCGTTACCTGAGTACTATTGGAGCCGATCTGGTGGGCATGTCAACAGTACCCGAAGTGCTGGCCGCTCGCCACGGCGGGATGAAAGTTTTAGGTATTTCCTGTATAACCGATGCCCCGCTGAATACTAATGCCCAGGGGGTCTCGCACGAAGAAGTAGTCAATGTAGCCAATCAGGCCGCTCCAAAGATCGCTGGTCTGATCAAGTCCATTTTGCGGCACCTTTAATAGGGAGCATGACGATTATCACCCCCATTTTTGATCTAGGTCAGCCCCTCACGGCCGGGAAAAGGACAATTTGAGATTGCAACGAAAAGCAATAGCCATGAGAAAGATAGAAAAAATCCTTTTCCCTACTGATTTTTCAGATACATCCGAAAATGCCTTTCGCTACGTGCTGATGCTGGCAGATCGATTTGATGCAGAAGTGAAATTGCTGCATGTCATCTACCCGGAAGCAGAGCCGATGGACTTCCCCGTGATGGTTGCGCAGGTTACCCAAAAACGGGTTGACCTGGCCAAGGAAGTGATGCAAACCTTTGTGCAGCGTGGTCTGGCACAAATTACTACCGGCCAACACCTAAGCCGTGTGCCCACCATCGAATCCGAGGTAGAAGTCGGTATTCCGGTGCAACTAATCACCAAAACTGCCGCCGAAGAAGAAATGGACCTCATCGTGATGGGGACCAAGGGAGAGCACAACCGGTTGGAAAAATTATTTGGCAGCATCACTACGGGCACCATTCGTCGGGCGGAATGTCCGGTTTGGGTGATTCCCGAAAAGGCCATTTTTAAGGATGTTCGCAGTGTAGCTTATGCTACCGACTTGCAGGAAAATGATCCTTATCACATTTGGCAGGCCACACAGATTCTGGGAGAATTCAAGCCCTTCTTGCGCATTGTACATATTGAAGAGGAAAACGAAAGGGCCGCCAAAATCAGTATGGATGAGTTGGCAGAGTTCTTTGGGAAGCAGGAAAAAGAAGTTGAGGTGATGTGCCACAACGTTAGGGGCGAAGAATTGATCGAGGAGTTAAATGATTTTGCTTCCAAAATGAATATCGATCTGCTAATTATGTACCGGCCCAAGCGCAGTTTTATGGAAAACCTTTTCCACGATAGTGCCACCAGCCGGACGGTTTATCATACCGATGTCCCGATTTTGGTATTGCACTAGAATATGAAACTAAAAATCAGAACATCACGTGAAGGCAAATTTATGTCTTTGCGTGGTGTTTTTTATGGTTACCCTTTCTTCTGCAGTAAAGCCATATAAAAACCATCAAAGCCTTCATCCTGTGGCAAGATGCTGTTTTCCCGAATAAGTTCAAATTCGCCTTTTTTGGCTTCCAGAAAGCGAGCCACCTGCTGACTGTTCTCCGAAGGCAAGATACTGCAGGTGGCGTAAACCAATTTGCCTCCAGGCTTAACCATTCGGCTATACGACTGGATGATCTCCTGCTGTGTGGCCTTGATTCGATCAATGAATTCCGGCTGTAACTTCCACTTGGCATCCGGATTCCGGCGTAAAACTCCGAGTCCGGAGCAAGGCACATCCAGAAGCACCCGATCTGCAGTGTCTCGCAGCCGTTTAATGACTTTGGTACTGGTGATGGGCCTTGTTTCAATGATGTGAATGCCATTTCTACGGGCCCGTCGACGCAATTCATTCAGCTTCCACGATTCGGTATCCAAAGCAATGACTTGACCCTTATTTTCCATCAAAGTGGCCAGGTGCAATGACTTTCCTCCACCGCCCGCACAAGCATCAATCACACGCATACCAGGTTCTACTTCCAGGTAGGGCGCGACCTGCTGGGAGGAAAAATCCTGCACTTCAAACCAGCCTTTTTTGAATGGCTCGGTGGCGAAGAGGTTCTTGCGTTTGATGACTCGCAGCGCGTCGGCCGCAATGGGCGCCACTTCTACATCGGCTTTCGCCAATGACTGTTTCAATTGGGAGGCATCCGTTTTCAACCGATTGACCCGCAGTACTACTTCTGCTTGTTCGTTGAGGGTCGCCATGGTCTTGGACCAGCTTTCACCCAATTCCTGAGCACCCAGTTCATCCAGCCAATCCGGAATGGATTCCTTGATTTTCCGGGTAGTTTCTACAGCATCTCGTTTCGCCAGAATAGCTTTGGGTTGTATTGCTTCAAATTCCTTCCAGGGAGGAAGTGTATACCCATTGATGATTTGCAGAATGCCGAATAGACGCCACCAATCCTCCTCTTTTTTAGGTTCCCGACCATCAATTTCGTACAGCAAGCGATACCAGCGCACCATCTCATAGACGCTTTCCGCAATGAAGGCCCGATCCCGTGAGCCCCACTTGGGGTTGCTCTTCAGGGTTCGCTCGATAACTTTACTCACGTATAGATCTTCAGAGAAAACCTGTTGAAGCGCCTCAATGACTGCCTTGACCAAATTGGGATATAAACGCCTTACCTTTGCTTCCATGCCGCAAAGGTAAGGAATTCATGATTTTCGAAAAGGCTCTATTCTATTTTCAGAATCTTTCCGGCATAATGTTGTTTGGAGCACTGCAAGACCACATGATAGAGGCCTTTCGGCAAATGGCTGATCACGATCTCATCTCCTTGCCAGGATTTACTGACAATGACTTCGCCAAGGCTGTTGTAGATTAACAACTCACCAACGCTTTCTTCAACACCCGTAATAACAAAGGTGGAATGCGTTGGATTTGGATAGATGCCCAAGGAGTGAATTGCTGGATCATTGGTGCTATTTACCTGCCCCAGACGCAAAATCTGCCCGTCATGGCCGGTGGCAAACATCAGGTCTTCGCTCCAGGCGTAAATCGATCTTAGGGTATCAGCGGCGGTGTAGTCTACATTCCAGCTAGCCCCTCCATCCGTTGTTTTCAGAATGTCGCCATCAGCGGTCACCGAATAACCGGAGTGTCCATCAAAGAAATGAGCATCAAATGAATAGCCCGGCATCAGTGCATTGACCACCTCGCCCGTGAAGCGCCAGGTATCCGTATCTCCCACCGTTTCTTTGTGGATGTCCGTCATCCTCACCAGTCGGTTGGTATCACTTGGGACAAAGAATTCAAATTTATTGGTAAAAAGGTATACCGTATCTGGGCCCGCAAAGGAGGCGTTGGTCCACGCATCGGCATTTGGAAAGTCAAACACGTACCAATCCAGCCAATTGTTACCGCCATCATTAGTAAAAAATCCGTAGGTCGAATAATTGGCAAATCCGGAGATATTCCCGGCGATAAGGCCAAAATCATCATCGGCAAATTGCACTTGCTCCATTAGCAAGGTGCCGCCCAAATCGACGCCGAGATCCTGCCAGCTTTCTCCCTGGTCATCACTCGATTGAATGCCATCATAGCCCAGTGCATAGACTTCATTGGTGGTGCGATCGAGTCTGGCGCCATTCGTTTCCAACAGCCAGGTCGTTCCGCCGTTGGTGGTTCTATAAACCTGCCCGTCAAAAATACTTAAGCCCGCCACCAGGATAGTGTCGACGCCCAGTACCCGAACGGAGCCGAGGTCTTCGCCCAATCCGCCAATATCGGTCCAGGAGTCGCCGCCATCTTCCGTGAGTAGGACCGTTCCATCAGTACCGACCGCAGCCCCGTAGGAAGGATTGAGGAAGTGAATGTCCAGCAAAGTCTCGGTGGTACCGCTGGTTAGAGGTTGCCATTGGGCGAAAGCCCCAAAGCCGATAAACAATAAGCAAAAAGTCAAAATGAAGTTTGTCATCATTTTTTTCATAGTCAGGTGATTTTTTTAGTTCAACATAAAAGACAGTATAGTCATTGAAAGGGTTTGGTAGCCAGGAAAATTTCTTTAACTTTCGGCTCCTAACCAAAACGACCACTCATGAAATCCGATATTGATATCGCCTCGGAGGTACAATTGCGGGACGTCCGTGAAATTGCCCAAAAGCTCAGCATTTCAGAAGACGACCTGCAACTTTACGGAAAGTACAAAGCTAAACTGCCGCTCTCACTCATCAATAAAGATCAAGTCAAGAAAAATAAGTTAATCCTGGTCTCGGCCATTTCGCCAACCCCGGCCGGCGAAGGAAAAACAACCACATCTATTGGGTTGACCGAGGGCCTCAACCGCATCGGTAAATCGACTACAGTAGTGCTTCGCGAGCCTTCTCTCGGGCCGGTCTTTGGCATCAAGGGCGGTGCCACCGGTGGCGGTTATTCGCAGGTATTACCCATGGAAGACATTAACCTGCACTTTACCGGAGATTTTGCCGCCATCGAGAAGGCGCACAATCTGCTGGCGGCGTTGATCGATAACAATTTACAAAATAAAGTGCATTCGCTGGGTATAGATGCTCGTACCGTATTGTGGAAACGCGTGATGGACATGAATGACCGGGCGCTAAGGCATACGGTAATTGGCCTTGGAGGAACCGGCTCCGGGGTACCCCGCGAAACCGGATTTGATATCACCGCAGCTAGTGAGATTATGGCCATTCTCTGTTTGTCAGATGACCTGATGAACCTCAAGGAACGGCTGGGCAATATCTTTGTTGGCTTCACCTTTGACAAAAAGCCCATCTACGCCCGCGACCTGAAAGCACATGGTGCCATGACCGCTTTGTTGAAAGACGCCATCAAACCCAATCTAGTGCAGACCATTGAAGGCAATCCCGCCATCATTCACGGCGGTCCTTTTGCCAATATTGCCCAGGGTACCAATAGTGTGATTGCCACACGGATGGGCCTTTCCTTATCAGATTACGTGGTGACGGAAGCCGGTTTTGGTTTCGATTTAGGTGCGGAGAAGTTTTTTGACATCAAGTGTCAAAGTGCCGGGCTTTCGCCCAATGCGGTCGTACTGGTGGCCACCGTTCGTGCCTTGAAGTACCACGGCGGTGCCGACCTGAAGAGTTTGAACGAAGCCAACGGCAAAGCCGTCAAAAAAGGGTTGGAAAACCTGGAAAAGCACCTTGAAAACATCAAACAATTTAACGTACCCGCCGTGGTAGCCATCAACCGTTTCACCACCGATACCGACGAAGAAATCGCCATCATCCGCGAAAAATGTGAAAGTCTCGGCGCTCGCGTAGAAACCGCCGAAGTGTGGGCCAAAGGCGGAGCTGGTGCCGAAGCCCTCGCCCGCGCCGTAGCCGAGGTAGTGGATGCCAACGATGCGCCCTTCACGCCCATGTACGACTGGTCGTGGCCAGTAGAAAAGAAAATCGAAACCGTAGCCAAACGCATCTACGGCGCCAAAGCCATCGATTACACCCCCAAAGCCCGCGCCGACCTACGCAAGATTGACCAATTGGGCCTGAATGAACTCCCCATTTGCATTGCCAAAACCCAAAAGTCCCTGTCAGACAATCCCAAACTACTGGGCCGTCCCAAAGACTTCATCGTCACCGTCCGCGAAATTGAAATCGCGGCAGGTGCCGGTTTCCTCATCCCCATCACCGGCAGCATCATGCGCATGCCAGGCCTACCGAATGTGCCTTCGGCGGAGGCTATAGATATTGATGGGAATGGGAAGATTCGGGGGTTGTTTTAGGGAAGCTATTTTATTTTCCCAGGTGCTCTGCAATTAAATAATCAGGGTGTCATCGATCACTATATTACTATCGCCATCACTATCATTCCCATCTCCCCCTTTGATCAGGGTTTGATGTTGCTGATCTAATTGCTCATCTTCAAATTGAATCCATTTAATTTGTTGACTGGTACTCATATCCTACTATTTTATGATCAATAATTTTATTGAACCCTCACCACCCAGGCAAACTTCCCAGGCACCTGCCCCCGCACCTTCTCCGGAATCATCACCTTGAAGCCAGCTCCTTCGGCCTGCCACTTAAGGCGGATATTGCTGCCTACCAGCTCGGCTTTGGCCCCTTTTTCGGGTTGAATTTGCGTGAATTTGATTTCGGCAGGGAGTTGAGTTTCGCCTTCCTTGGCCAGATAGATCAGGTATAGGCTACCGTCTTTGCCTTTGGTAAGGCAGACATTGTTTTCCTTGTAGGGAGCGATGGCGCGACTTCCGTAAATGGCTTCACCGTTGACCTTGATCCAGTCACCCATTTCGGAAAGCATTTGGTAGGCACCTTCATCCCAGCTGCCGGTGGGGCTTGGCGCAATGTTGAACAGCAGGTTTCCGCCTTTGGAAACGATATCGACCAGCATGTGGATGGCTTCGCGGCCGGTCATATATTGGGCATTGGGCACCCATGACCAGCTTTGTCCGCTAATAATGCAGGATTCCCAGGGGTAAGGTAAAGCTTTCTCCGGCACTCGATTTTCTGGGGTGAGGTAGTTCTGATTCTTGCCGTAAACGGCCCGATCTACCACGATTAACCCTGGCTGTTTGGCGCGGGCTTTGGTCACCAGCTCGTCCATGCGGATATCCTGGTTGACGATGGTCGACTTCAAAAAGCCCGTCTTGCTTGAGGCCAACAATTTTTCGTAGTGCTCACGTAAAGAGGCTTCATCCTGCTTTTGCACCCAACCGCCGTCGAGCCAGAGGATGTCCATCTTGCCGTAGTCAGACATGAGTTCCATGATCTGGTTGTGGGTAAATTGGACGTAGCTTTCCCATCGATCAGGATAAGCAGCCGGGTCATAGTTGACATTGCGGTCGGTAGGTGGAAATCTATCCCACCAATAGTCCGGACAGTGCCAATCAGGCTTGGAGAAATAGGCACCGGCCCACAGGCCTTCGTTGCGAAAAGCGTTAAAGATTTCCTTGGTGACATTGGCCTTTGGATTGACACTAAACGGACAGGTCGGATCGGTGATTTTATAATCGGTGTATTTGCTGTCAAACATGGTGAAGCCGTCGTGGTGTTTGGTCGTGAAGACCACGTATTTCATACCGGCATCGCTGGCGGCTTTGGCCCATTTTTCCGGATCAAAATCGACGGGATTAAAAGTGGTTTGTAAATCCTCGTATTCTTTTTTGTAAGCAAAATAATCGTCCGGATTTTTACCTTTTTTGCGCTCGCACCAGCCTTCATCTTCCGGGCACAGCGACCAGGATTCGACAATACCCCATTGGCTATAAGCCCCCCAATGCATTAACAAGCCAAACTTCAGGTCTTGCCACTCTTCCAGCTTCTCTAAAACCAATGGATCGGTTTCAGGTACATAGCGTTCCTCGCCATGTTGGGCGGAAGCCAAAGAGAAAGCAACACACGTTAAAACAATGATTAACAGTGATTTATTCATGATTGGTTTATTATTAAAAGGAATGCATTGATGGAATATTGGAAGGACTGTATGTTCCCATTTCATCCAATTCTTCCAGCAAAATTACTTTTTATACAATAGGTCATTATACTCTTCCAGCATGCGCTTCACTGCAAAGTATTCCATGGTACTCATAATGCTGGCTTTCATCATTTTCACCCATTTCTTGTGGTTATCGTAATAGGTGGGAATGACTTCCTTTTGCAGCACTTTATATAATGCAGCGAGGTCGTGTTTGTCCTGCTTTTTGACATCCTCACTTTCGAAGCCGTCACCAAACTGCCAACCATTGATGCCGTGTTCACAAGCCTCCGGCCACCAACCGTCGAGGATGCTGAAGTTGAGTACGCCGTTCATGGCGGCTTTCATGCCGGAAGTACCGCTCGCCTCCTTCGGACGCCGTGGGTTGTTGAGCCAAACATCAGAACCACGGGTCAGCATGGCACCGATTTCCATATCGTAGTTTTCCAGGAAAACCACAGAATTGGGATACTTTTTGGAATATTTCACCAAACGAGCAACGATAGCCTTGCCATTGTCATCCAAGGGGTGGGCACGACCGGAAAAGACCAACTGAACAGTCTGATTCTTTAACAAAGGCTCAATGATTTTTGCCTTTTGGAAGATGAGATCACTGCGCTTGTAGGGCACCGACCGACGGGAAAAGCCGATAAGGAGTTTTTCCGGGTCGAGGCTGACGCCATTGCGCTGTTTTACAAATTTGATCAGTTTCTTTTTATTCTTTTGGTGAGCTTTCCAAAGGTCACCATCTTTTTCGGCGGCTTTGATCATTTTGGGGTCTACCCAGGTGGGCAAATGAATGGCATTGGTGATCGGAACAATCTCCGAAGCGTCCTCAATGTGCGCCCACATTTTTTTGGCGGTTTCGCCGTGTAGTTGGGCTACCGCATTCGACTTGCGAGAAAGGCGCAAAGCTCCTACGGTCATATTAAACGGCGTGCCACCCAATTGTTGTAGTTGCGATTCGGTCATGCCCAAATTAGCGCCCATGTACATCAGGCGATCAATGGGATGTGATTCGTTGCCCTGAATCACTGGTGTATGAGTCGTAAAGACAATTTCCTCCCGACTAGCGGCCCATGCATCTTTGAAGCTAATGCCCGGTTGTTGCATTTTTTCGCGCATGA
The DNA here is from genome assembly GCA_965229635.1 of Saprospiraceae bacterium. Classification (GTDB taxonomy): domain Bacteria; phylum Bacteroidota; class Bacteroidia; order Chitinophagales; family Saprospiraceae; genus BQJU01. Next base: position 4,341,431 of record OZ245894.1, on the reverse strand, counting down.
GTTCGAATCCGGCAAACAGCGCATGGCCTTCGTTGAAGTGATAAACGTCCACCTTAATACCTAATGCCCGAAGCGCACGAACGCCCCCTACCCCAAGCACCAATTCCTGAGCGATGCGTTCTTCTCCAAACCAGCCGTACAATTGCCCGGTGATCCAGGCATCTTCATTTTCCGGAAGGTCAGTATCTAAGAGATATAATGGCGCATTACCAAAAGCCTCCAGTTTCCAAACCTTGCAGTGTACTTTCCGCTGGCGAATATCAACCGTGACGGTGACACCGGTATCTTTCAGGAATTTGCTATAATCATAATTGTGGTAGGTATCATAAGGCTGGCCCTCAGCACTAATCATCTGATCGGTATAGCCCTGCTTCCACTTAATACCGATCCCCACGATCGGATATTTGTGGTCTTTGGCTCCTTTCATATAATCTCCGGCCAGAATACCGAGTCCACCGGCGTAGGCTTTAAAGCGATTGTCGAGGCCATATTCCATACAGAAATAGGCCACATGGGGGCGTTTTTTCTTAGGCATATTGGTTGATTTAGTTTATCCGTGCCTAAGATAGAAGAAATCTTTTCTTTTGGAAAAATGAAACCCGACAAATGCGAAATCAGGCTAAAAAACTAAGCAGCCAATTCTTCTAAACTAGCCATCACCCGTTGCGCCTGCAACAAATGCCGCTCATTGTGGTGCACCACAAAACGCAGGGTATCTCCGAGGCGCAATTTGATCCATTTGGTGAGGGTGATGCTGGTTTTGACTTTCGTCAAATTGACTTTTTCGGCGGTTTTTAATAGGGTGATGAGGCGGTCTTGTTGTTTGAGAAACCGATCAAGGGTGGTCGTGGATAACTTTGAACCCTTTGGATTCATCTCAGTGGCAGTTTTCATTTTTTTCATGCCGGTTAGTTGGGGTTTAATGAGTTCTACGAAGTAGTTGCCAATGATACCCGGCTTAAAGGTATCGGCAGCTGGTGCAGGAGAGGCCTGCAGGAGGCGTTGTTCGATTTCCTTGAGGTAGTAATCGCCGTAGCGGTTGAGGTGCTCGAAGCATTCTAGGATGCTCCAGGTATCAGCGTTTGGTTTGTGGTTTAAAGTGGCCAAATCTAGTTCCTGGAAGGTTTTGGTTTCTGTTTTGATGTGCTCGGTGAGTTGGATTAGGTCGGTGATTAATTGCTTGCGCTTCATAACAATTTGCTTTTGGTTAAATGATGTCACAAAGTTGCCGGATTTCCCTCTCCAAAACATTGATTTGGCTCAAGAATTCCGCAAACGACTCAATGTCTCCGGTGTCATGCGCAGGTAGGAGGCGATGTATTTGGAGGGGATTTCCTGAAATAGCTGTGGGCTGCGCTCTAGCACCCGATTGAGGCGCTCTTGTGGCGAAAAGGTGAGTAGGTCAATTTCGCGTTCCAGTTGCTGGGTGACAACGTCTTCCAGAATGGTTTGGTATTGCTCTTGCCAGCGTGCATCGCTTTTGACAAAAGTCATAAATTCTTGCTTGCGAATCATGCTGACAGTGGTCTTGCGAATGGCCTGGATGTAAAATTTTGAAGGGGTATTTTTTAGAAAAGAACCTAAAGAGGTAATCAGGGAACCGGTATAGCCAAAGCGGATGGTGTGTTCTTCAAATTCGGTGAGGTAGATAATACGTAGGGCGCCGCTTTCCACCAGATAGAGGTGGTGTTCGATCATGCCGGGACGCAGGAGGTAGTCGTTCTTCTTGAGGGTCTTTTGCCCGATGGTCACTTCGGGGGAGGATTTTAGGGCGGAGAGTAGGTCCATATTTCTTTGATATTGTTTTGGCTCAAACGGTTTACACATCTAACGGCATTTCATCCGGGAGTTCCACCGCAATCACTTGTACCCTGTCGATCAACCTGCAACCACCGATTTCCGCGATAGCGGCATAGCTTCCCGCCTCCGTGATCTGCAGGATGGCAGCAGTGTCACCCGTACTCCATCTGTATTCTGCCTCGTGAAAGGTAGCGTCCAGTTCGATAGTCTCTTCATTGCAGAGGTAAAGCGTATCTGGGAAGGGATCGTATTCTTCCAGCAAGAGATCATCGACAAACATGTAAACAAAATATGGCTGATCCGGAAACAAGGTGGAATCTACATTGATATTGGTGCCGGTCGTTCCTCGGATATTCCCCACCTGAATGGTCCGTTCTCCTCCCTGAGCCTGATAACATCCGGTAATTTCGGTCCAATTGTCGGTGTCAGTGATCAGTCCATTGGTATTCTCCGCTACAATAAAAAGGTTATTCTGATTACCTGGCTGGCGTACGGCCATGGCAAAGGCATCCATCTGGGTATAGGCCACAAACGGATTACAATCGTCATTAGGCACTATATACATACGGGCGAAGTAGTTTTTACCCGCCTTCAGCGGTTCCAGCAAATCCACAAAAATGTATTCATAAGTAGTATAGGACCACAACCCAACATAAGCTTGTCCATCCTTAGGTTCCTGCACGTTGCAGGTGAAATTTTCCGGCACATCGTAGCTTGGGTTTTCGGTGCATTCGGCGTATAGATCGGGCGTCAACATCATGAGCCAAGGCTCAGCCAGGGGTACCTGACCTGCATCGGTGGGGCAAAAGGTGAGGTTTTCAAAACTTGGGTTGGGGATGAGATTTTGGGCGTAAGCCAAATGAATAGCACTCAATAAAAACACTATAGTAATTAGAGGACATTTCATGATAACGAATTTGCGGGAGAATAGAATCATGATTTTTTTATCACAGGAATCAGATAAACATCATTTCCTCCCACATCCAAAATAAAGTATTTCATGCAAAAAAACAGACTTTCCTTTCGTAGCTCCTTTTTGACGCTATTATTAAAAAGTCGATGATCGTACTTAATTCTATTTTGCCCATCTGTAGAAAGATAAGCTTTACGGATGCAAAAAGTCCATTTCTGGTAAGCAATTTCAACAAAAGTATCGCGAAGCGCAGCATCTTTGGCAGACGCATGAGTAGAAATGCTGAGGTTAGATTCAGGGACTTCTATTCCATTGACAACTAAATTAAACCGATAAGCATGGAGATGGTGCTCCTGATTTTCTGTTGTATGGCCAGCTGTGTGCCTAGGAGTGGAACAACTCGTAAAAAGGTAGAGGCTGAAAAGGAGGGATTTAAGTTTAATCATTTTATTCCGCTTAATATCTACAAAACAACAAAGCCCCAACCAGCGATAAAACTAGTTGAGGCTTCATATTTACTTTGTGGAGACGGCGAGCAATACGTTCAGAGTAATTTTTACTCCTTATCAATACCCGGAGGTATTGACTCCCGGTTTCCCGGGGTATCGGACTATATCATCATCTTATCAGATTTTGAAAAATTTCTGCTAAGATGTTGGGCGCTGGTGGGCTCACCGTAGTGTCCCTAGTCTCTGCACCTTCCAAAGTCTGCCCTTTGGCTTGGCTCAGGATTACCTTGTTCCGAATAATCGGAATTTAGGCTTCCCTGAATTCACCCAATTTTTTCACCGTACGTCACCGCACGGGCGACCCTTCGAGTCGAACTCGCGTCCAGAGAAAGCACCAGAGAGCTTTCTACATGCTTAGTTTCCAATTAAATTTTCGAGGTCAAGGTAGGATTGGGAACCCTCCCGGACTTAACCCTTATCTCCTGAATTTCGCGGCATGATCGGAGCCGGTCATAGCGCTAGCCTAAGGGTTGGTTGATATGCGGCACGCTGTGTATTAGGCGTCAAGCGTACGGCACAAAGGCTATCTAAGACCTGGTCTTAGGCAGCCATGGCGAACTGTCTGTTGCCATGTAAAAAAGGTTACTATCCATTTGTTAACGGAGTGAAATAGAATGCTCCGGCATGCTTACTAACCAGTAAACGATCCTGTCGATTCCAGTACGTCCCCAGTTAATGGTTTCCCTCTTTTGGGAAAGCGTCCAAAGGTAACAACCATTATCGATCCAAAAAAGTTTCCGAACAGTAAAATTCTTCTATTTTTGTGATCTTTACCGCAAATCATAAGGGCCACCACATTTACCCTTGACCTAACCAAAAACACATGAAATTAGGAATTATCAGAGAAGGAAAAGTACCGCCCGATGCCCGGGTACCACTCAGCCCCAGCCAGTGCGCCGATATCCTGGTGGACTACTCAAATGTCAATCTGGTCGTACAGCCCTCCCCCATTCGTTGTTTTACTGATGAAGAATACCTAGAGGAAGGCGTACCGATGAGCGAGAACATCAACGACTGTAACGTCTTGCTCGGAGTGAAAGAAGTACCGATTCCATTGCTCATTCCCAATAAAACGTATTGCTTCTTTTCCCATACCATCAAAAAACAGGCCTATAACCGCGACTTGTTGCGCGCCGTACTAGAGAAGAATATCCGCTTGATCGATTACGAGGTGATGACCGGCGAAAGAGGCCGACGATTGATCGCCTTTGGCTATTTTGCTGGAATGGTGGGTGCTTATAATGGCATCTGGGCTTACGGCCAACGGACGGGCACTTACCAGTTAAAGCGTATGAAGGACTGTTTTGATTACGCAGAGGCCAAACAGCAGTTTGCCAACCTCAAATTGCCTCCAATCCGCATTGTACTCACCGGAACCGGGCGGGTAGGAAAAGGAGCCGCCGATGTACTCCGCGATATGGGCATCCGGCAGGTGGAACCGGCCAAGTACCTGAAGCAACAGTATTCCGAAGCGGTTTTCACCCAATTGGAATGCCGACACTATGCCGCACGCAAGGATGGCTCGCCTTTTTCGAAAGAGGATTTTTACAATAACCCAAGCTTGTTCAAAAGCACCTTTGCTCCTTATACGGAAAAGTCAGACCTGATGATCAATGGCATTTACTGGGATAATGACTCTCCGGCTTTTTTCACCGCCGAACAGATGCAACAACCCAACTTCAACATCAAAACTATCGCCGATGTGACCTGCGACATTGCACCGGTTGCCTCCATTCCTTCTACGCTGAAAGCCTCGACCATCGCACATCCGGTATTTGGCTATGATCCAACAACAGGACAGGAAACGGCACCTTTCCAGAAATCGGCCATCGACATGATGACCATCGACAATCTACCCAGCGAAATGCCACGGGATTCCTCTACGGCTTTTGGAAAAATGTTTGTGGAAAGAATTCTTCCGGAGTTTCTGAAACCCAAAAGCATCATTCTGGAACGCGCCACAATTGCCAGAGATGGGAAATTAGGGCCACATTTTCAGTACTTGGAGGAGTATGCAACGGGGGGATTAACCACATAGGACAAAGAAAATACAGGAGGGATTGCCTGTTCGGCGATAATTAAATTGGACCACAAAAGAGACAAAAGGACACAGAAGGTTGATTAGAAAAATCCAGACAGATTTTTCTAATTTCCATTTTGATCTTTGTTCCTTTTGTGGTTCAAAAAAAATGGTTTCAGTTCACTTCATATTTCCTTAGTTGCCTTATGTGGTTCCAATCCCACGCCGAATAGGCGATCCAATCTAGTGGATTGATGCAGAAATGATTGACATCTGATGCCCAGCATTATCAATACTTGGAGCCTGGAAAAACTATCAATCATTTCGGACTAGTCGCACTAGTGATGTGGTGAAGCAGCATATTGGTGCTATCACTGATCAAACCACACCGGGCTTTGATCTTCCGGATCACCGTTATAGTTTAAGGTAATCTCCTCCCCTGGCTCAATATCACGTAGGCTGTAGATGTCAATACTTTTCTGTTCGGCATCGATGACATACTCAGCATTGGGCTGGTAGTCGTGGTTGTAAAGCGATCCAAAGCCCAGCGCGATAGCACACTGTTTTTCATCATCGCCCCATAGGAAGTAATAATCGTGCAGGTGGGTTTTGTGAATGAGGGGTAGATCGTTTTCAGGCAACACAATAACCGGGCAGATTTCGATCAGCGCCCCTTCAGGGATTTCCTTTAAGGTAAAAACGCCCCGGCCACCTCTCGGACTGGGTCGAAAATAGATGAATGGAAGACGTTGAGTCATGGCTTACAAAGCTTTCATCACATTTTGATAAATCCGCGACTCGATATCCGAAGTATCGGCCTTTTCAAAAGCCTTCCCCGTGATGGTTTCGTACAATTCAATATACCGATCTGTGATCTGCTCCACAAATGAATCGGGCATCATGGGCATCAGTTGCTCTTCCTTGCCCTGAAAGCCGTGGGCCATCAGCCATTCGCGGACAAACTCCTTTGACAATTGCTTTTGGCGTTCGCCTTTTTGCTGCCTTTCGGCAAATCCATCCAGATAAAAATAGCGGGAGCTATCGGGCGTATGGATTTCGTCGATGACGTAGATTTTGCCATCCTTTTTTCCAAATTCGTATTTGGTATCCGCCAAAATCAGGCCTTGTTTGGCGGCCATCTCGGTACCGCGGGCAAAGAGGGCACGGGTATAGGCTTCCAACTGTACGTAATCCTCCTCTGCAACGATTCCCTTTGCCAGGATATCTTCCCGGGAAATGTCTTCATCGTGGCCTTCTTCCGCCTTGGTAGCCGGAGTGATGATCGGCTCAGGAAATGGATCATTTTCCTTCATACCTTCTGGCATGGCCACACCGCAGAGTTCGCGTTTACCAGCCTTGTATTCTCTCCAGGAATGTCCGACCAAATATCCCCGAATCACCATTTCCACCCGAAAGGGATCACAGGCAAAACCGATAGAGACATTTGGGTCGGGAGAAGCAAGCAACCAATTCGGGGCAATATCGCGGGTAGCTTCCAGAAAATGAGCCGCCAGTTGGTTGAGCACCTGTCCCTTATAAGGAATGGGTCTTGGTAAGATGTGATCAAAAGCCGAAATGCGGTCGGAGGCGACCATCACCAGGCGGTCCTTTACGGTATAAACGTCGCGAACTTTACCTCGGTAAAATTTGGTCTGGCCGGGAAAATTGAACTGAGTTTCCCCTATCGCTGAAGATTCCAATGACATGCGTAGTGATTTTGCTACGCAAAGGTAAAATATTTTGCAGGTTGGAGGAATGTGCTGAAGGAAAAAGGTGATGGAAATCGGCTTTCGCCAAAATAAGTGTCCCGTCTTCCAAGTTGAGAACTTTGAAGAAGGAACACTTAGATTACGGATTCTACCAGAATTACAACTGTTCGGCTTTCTTTTTACAATTAGCCGGCTGACATTGAGAGGGGTCACAATTGGTTGGATCACAGTTTTTAGGCTGACAATCCGCCGGGCGACAGTTTTTGTACGCGGGTGAAGAGATGAAGTTTTCCAACTGTTGAGTGACCTCATTAGCTCTTTGTGTGGCGGCTGGAGTCACGTTGACCACCAATTTGGCGGAAGCCTCCTGCTTGACGTCATTGGCTTTCTCTTGTTTTTCTACCTTGGCGGTAGATTTGCTGCAACAAGCGGCAGTTTTCTGACACTGCTGAGCCTGAGCGCTGAAATTGAAGGCGAGAAAAGCCAACAGGAACAAACTGAATTTTAGCATAGATTTCATGGAAATATGGTTTTGAAATTTCACTCAGATCCGCTGAGCTGCCGGTTGACACAAAGGTAGGACAAGCGCCCCCAGCACCTTGTTTTTGAGCTGTTAGCCACTTGTTAAAGACCTGTTAATCCATTACGGCAGGCTGCTGATTTTCCCTTATTTTGCATCATAATCCGTTCATTACATGAAGGAACAAAGCATTAAATACCTCATCATAGCCTCAATCCTGGCCATTTCAGCCCTACTCTATTTTCAAGTAAAATGGATGGATCACTCGCGGAAACTGATGGAGGAACAATTCAATCAACGTGTGCAAATGGCCTTGTGCAGCGCCGTGGATAAAGCGGCCAGCAATACTGACCGCCAGGCATTGCGTACCAGTTGCGGCATCACCACCAACCAGAATGTGTGTCGACTACCCTCTTCTACCCTATTGGAGACCTCTACGCTTGATGCCACCCTTGCCAAAACCCTGGCCTACTACGATTTGAACATGCCATACGAGGTCGAAATTATAGAAAAGTCAAAACCAGAACTATACAGTTGCTCACTGGAGCCGCTACTCGAAACGGATCAGCATTACCTTGGCATCAACTTTCCAACCCGCTCGGAGTTTCTGCTCAGCGGCATGGGATTTATGTTTGTAAGTTCGATCGCTATATTGCTTTTCATTTCCTTCCTCTTTGGTCTTGCCTCCTATTATCTAATAAGGCAGCGGCGCATCAGTAACCTCAACCGGGAGTTCTTTAATCACATGGCGCACGAATTTCGCACCCCTCTCACCAATATCAAGCTGGCTAGTGGCCTATTGCAAAAACAAATGAGTGCCCCAAAAGAAAGCCGGTACCTGCAAATTATACAAGGTGAAAGCATCGGTTTGATGGAACAGGTGGAAAAAGTATTGCACCTCTCTCAGATTGAGCGCAAGGATTACCAACTCAACCGGGAAAAGATTGACCTCAACAATATGGTTCAGCAGGTAGTACAGGAAATGGACCTGCAAATTAAAGAAAAATCAGCACAAATTAACCTGGAGCTTCCCGCAGGAGAAACGCCCTACCTCGTTGATTCCTTTCACTTTTCCAGAATGCTGCGCAATCTGCTTGACAATGCATTGAAATACAGCAACGCTACGCCACTGATTCAATTAAAATTGCAGACCACTGCCAAACAATTACAATTGCAAATAACCGATAACGGATCGGGTATTTCTCCTGAGCAGCAGCGAAAAGCATTTCAAAAGTTTTCCCGTTTTCACGAGCAGGAACATGTCAAGGGCTTTGGCCTTGGTTTGGCCTATGTCAAGAAAATTGTAGAATTACATGGAGGACAAATTCAACTACATTCCCCACAAGGGCAGGCAGGTACGACCATCGACATTCAATTTCCTAAAAATCCTACGGCATGACCTCCTCTTCTACCCTGTTGCTTGTTGAAGACGATCTCAACCTGGGCTTTCTCCTAATGGAACTCCTGGAGTCAGAGCAGTTTTTAGTGAAATGGTGCCGGGACGCCAAAACCGGATTGCAGCAGTTTAAGAAAATGCACTTTGACCTCTGCATTCTGGATGTCATGATGCCCGGCATGGATGGCTTTTGTCTGGCCAAAAAACTCAAGGAACTCAATCCATGTATTCCTTTTTTATTCCTCACCGCCCGATTATTAAAAGAAGACAAATTAAAAGGCTACGACCTGGGGGCCGAAGACTACCTTACCAAACCTTTTGACGAGGACGAATTGCTTTGCAAAATCAAGGTCATCCTTCGGCGAAACAGCTTATCGGCCACCGAGCATAAACCGACCGAATTTCAACTGGGCGCTTACCACTTCTATTATGACCGACAGGAATTGATCTATAAGGATGAAATCAATCGTATTACCGAAAAGGAAAATGAAGTTCTGTACCTGCTCTGCCTGCACCGCAACCAGATCCTTCGTCGCGATGAAGCAGTGCAGCAAATCTACGGTAAGCAGGATTATTTCCTCGGCCGCAGCTTCGATGTGTTTATCAGCCGCCTGCGCAAATTACTGAGCAAAGACCCATCTATCAGTATTGACAATGTCTTTAAAGTTGGTTTTATTTTGAATGTGCCAGTCTGACCAAATCATCTTTTTCTCAACACTTTTAAGTCAAAAGAGGGAAAGTTTACTAAAAGGCGTATATTTGCGGAGTTTTTCCGTGAGGAAGGTCAGTTTGGATGCTTGCTTCCCCACGCTAACTCATTTATTATTAACGCTTTAATTAAAAAAGTTTAAATTTTCTAAGTTATGCAAGGAAAAGGAGTAGTAAGGTTCTTCCTTGTGGTCATGACGATCGTGACGCTGGTCCAGTACCTGTTTATTCTGCCGACACAAAAGGTAGAGAAAGCAGCGGAGGATTATGCGAGTACTTCGTCTGATCAGATCGAGGACGAACTAGTGAGAGACAGCATCTTCAAGTCGAAGAGAGCTGAGTACCTGGACTCAATGTCCACGGAAGAGGTGTTTAAGATACCTCTGTTGAAATCTTATACTTATCAAGAACTTAAATCCCGGCAGCTCGCCCTGGGCCTCGACCTCAAGGGAGGTATGAGCGTGGTGCTACAGGTGAATTTGAGAGATTTCATCAGGGCCCTGGCCGACGATAGTAAAGATCCAACTTTTGTTGAAGCGTTAAATCAAGCATCCAAAGCTCAAAAAAATGCTCAGGCAGATTATGTAACCCTATTCGCCGATGCCTGGCAGGAAATATCTGATGGAAAGCCAATGGCGCCCATCTTCCAACGTAATGAGAGTCTCAGAGATGAGATCAACTACGAAACGACCAATGGTCAGGTAGTCAGTATTTTGCGTACCAAAGCAGACGAGACAGTAAATCTGACCTTCAACCTACTCAAGCAACGTATCGACAAGCTGGGAGTAACCCAGCCTAACGTTTCTCTGGATGCAGAACGCGATTTGATCATTGTTGAATTGCCAGGTATTGACAACCCGGAACGTGCCCGGACCTTCCTACAGGCTGCTGCCCAACTGGACTTCTGGAAAGTGTACCGAATCAACGACCCGGCCATGTCTCAGGGTTTTGCTGAAGCCAACAAGCGGCTGATCCAAACCGAAGGCGATGGAGAAGAAGAAGAGAAGGTAATCGCTAGCATCGATACGACTTACGTGACCGATTCACTTGGAACGCTGACCGAGGAAATCGCCAGCATTGATACCATTTACGAAAATACTGCACTGACACAGGGACCATTGTTTGATATCTTCTCGCTCAACTCAACCGGTGCCCTTGGTCTGGCTGTAATGGGAGTGGCAGACAAGAACAAGCGCGATCAGGTAATGGACTATCTGAAAAGAGAGGATATTGCCCGTTTCTTCCCCGGCGATGTGAAATTTTTGTGGTCAAAAGATCCGGTAAAGGATCCTGAAACCAAGGAATCGACCGGACAATACGAACTGTATGCCCTGAAGGCAGAGCGCGATGGTAAAGCTCCGCTGACCGGTGAGAATGTAACCGATGCAGGTGCCTCTCCCGATCCGCAGACCAACGCCATTGCCGTTTCCCTGAAGATGGACAATACCGGAGCCAAAATCTGGAACCGTCTGACCACGGAAGCTGCTCAGGACAATAACCGCGAGATTGCCATCGTACTGGACAATCAGGTGGTTTCTGCACCACGGGTAATCAATCCGATCCCTTCCGGTGACTCACAAATTACCGGTAGCTATACCATGCAGGAAGCCAATGACCTGGCCAGCATCCTCCAGATTGGACGTTTGCCTGCCAGACCAGAAATCCTTCAGGAATCTCTGGTTGGTCCTTCCCTCGGTCAGGAAAACATTGACCGAAGTGTAAAGGCACTGGTAATCGGTTTTGGTATCGTACTGGCATTTATGCTATTCTACTACGGTGGAGCGGGTATCGTTTCCATCATCGCCCTGTTCCTCAACCTGTTCTTCATCTTTGGCGCACTGGCTTCCTACGGTACAGTACTGACCCTGCCAGGTATTGCTGGTATCGTACTGACCATTGGTATGGCGGTGGATGCCAACGTAATCATCTACGAAAGGATACGAGAGGAACTCCGCGAAGGAAAATCACTGCTGGTCTCCATTACCGATGGTTTCAAAAACTCTTATTCGGCGATCATTGACGCCAACGTGACCACTATCCTGACGGCCATGGTCCTGGCCTACTTCGGATTGGGTCCGATTAAGGGTTTTGCTGTTGTATTGATCATTGGTATCCTTTCTTCATTATTTACGGCCGTATTGGTTGGACGTTTGATGATCGACTGGTGGACCAGTAAAGGTCGCAGCATCAGCTTCTCTACCGGTGGTTCTGCCAACTTGTTTGCCAACGTCAACATCGACTGGTTGGGTAAGCGTCGAGTGGCTTATATCATTTCAGGAACGATCATTGCACTCGGAATCGGTTCCTTTGTTACCAGAGGTTTTGAATTGGGCGTTGACTTCAAAGGAGGTTATTCCTACAACATTACCTTTGATCAGGATCAAACGATAGAAGCAAGTACTTTGCGTGATGCATTGACTACGGCTTTTGAAGGCAACACACCGATTGTAAAGGCAGTCGACTCATACAATACCTACAATGTAGTAACGGAGTACCTGATTGATGCCGATAAGGACGAGCTGGGCGAAGATCCGGCCGGTCTGGTTATGCAGAAACTGTACGATGGTGTAAAAACCGTTGCCGGTGAGGGCAGAGGATTTGACAACTTCAAAAATGCCGATGGCCTTGGTACGCACGTGACCAGCTCCAGCCGGGTAGGTCCGACCATTGCCGATGATATTCAGGAAAGTTCTCTCTATGCAGCTATTTTTGCCCTGCTGCTGATCTTCCTTTACATCTTCATCCGCTTTAGTAAGTGGCAATACTCCATGGGAGCTGTTGCGGCACTGTTTCACGATACCTTGATCGTCTTGGGAATTTTCTCCCTGGGACACGGCATACTTCCATTTACTATGGAAATCGATCAAGCCTTTATTGCCGCCATCTTGACGGTAATTGGTTATTCGATCAACGATACCGTGATTGTATTTGACCGTATCCGTGAATTTTTGAACAATTACACCAATCGGGATAAAGAAGAAATTATCAACTCCGCCATCAATAGTACGGTAAGCCGTACCGTGATTACCTCTTTGACTACCCTCTTCGTGGTAGCGGTATTATTCACATTTGGTGGTACCAGTATCAAAGGTTTTGCCTTTGCGCTGTTGATCGGTATCATCGTAGGTACCTACTCTTCTATCTTCATCGCTACGCCTGTGATGTCCGACCTTACCGGTGATCTGAAGCCCAAGGCTAAGGACAGTGGTAAGAAGAGCTTCTCACGCGCCGCGAAGGTGAAATAATCGACATAAGTCACCACTTGGGTGATGCTTAAAGGCCCTTTCCGAAATTCGGGAAGGGCCTTTTTATTTTCCATTACTATGGGAAAGGAAACTTTTTAAAACAGATTATTGTTCTAATAATAACAAAGAGCACGAAATATTCTTTGAAAAAAAATTTTGCCGAAATTTAAAAATTCCTTTATTTTGGCAATAGTTAAGATTTTCTTAACAAATGCTTCAATAGCTACAAATTATTAGCTAACTTTGGAGCCATACCAGTGATTTTCACTGGTTCTGCCCTAATATGGGCCCTAAATTTGGATTTATTTTGAGGGTTATTTTTAATCCTTCATAATAACAGTCGGGTGATTTCTTATAAGAGCGAAGCAATTCTTTTTGACTTCGCTCTTTTTTTATACCTTCACTAGCTAAGTGTATGAATTGGGTTCCAGGAAACCCAGCTAACTAACTAAACCGACCCATTTTTATGGAAACCTTTCAACTCAGTGCCATTGATATTGGCATTATGATTGCCTATGCCGTATTGATCATTGCCTACGGTCTCTATCACGCAAAACGAAAAAGCTCTGAAGAATACTTCCTCGCCGGCCGAAACATGACCTGGCCAATTGTTGGAATCTCTCTTTTTGCTGCCAATATATCCAGCTCTACACTTGTCGGATTAGCAAGTAGTGCTTACGAAACCAATACCCACGTCTACAACTACGAATGGTTTGCAGTAGTGATTCTCATCTTCTTTGCCATTTTCTTTTTGCCGTTTTACCTGCAATCGAGGGTGTATACCATGCCTGAGTTTCTAGAAAGGAGATACGACAGTCGCTCTCGCTATTATTTTTCCTTCATTACGATCATTGGTAATGTGATCATTGATACCGCAGCAGGGCTGTATGTTGGAAATATCGTTCTAAAAATCATATTCCCCGACCTGGATACCACAACCATCATTGTCATTCTGGCCTTTGCAGCGGCAGCTTATACCATTCCCGGAGGCCTCAACTCGGTGATCCAGACCGAAGTAATCCAGGCCATTCTGCTCATCGTAGGCTCCATCATTCTAACCGTTTTTGCCTTTCAGGAAGTCGGTGGCTGGCAAGGCATGATCAGTGGACTAAACGCCAAGAATGCTGCCGGAGAATTGGCGCTCAACGCTGAAGAAACCCTCAGCCTGATCCGCCCCATAGGTGATGATTTTATGTCGTGGGTGGGGCTGCTGGTTGGAGTACCGATCCTGGGCTTTTATTTTTGGGCCAACAATCAGTTTATGGTCCAGCGTATTCTGGGCGCCCGCGATCTGAACCACGGCCGCTGGGGAGCCTTGTTTGCTGGTCTGCTTAAGCTTCCCGTCATCTTTATCATGGTATTGCCGGGTACTGTAGCTATCTTGCTGTACTCCAATCTCGATTTATCTTTTCTCAACTATATTTTGCCCAACGGAGAGGTGTGTACCAATCTCGAGGATTGTCCGAATATGACTTATCCTGTTCTGCTATTCAAACTTCTGCCAACCGGATTATTGGGCCTCGTGCTGGCGGGATTACTGGCAGCCATGATGTCAAGTGTATCGGCTACCTTCAATTCGGCCTCCACGCTCATTACGATGGATTTTGTGCAAAAGATTAATCCCAACCTCACCAGCAAGCAATTGGTAAGAAGTGGCCAGATTTCCACGCTAGTGCTGGTGGTTTTAGCATCGGCCTGGGCACCACAGATCGAGCGCTGGGGATCATTGTTTGAATACCTTCAGATTATTCTTTCGTTCATTTGTCCTCCGGTAGTGGCGGTATTTCTGCTCGGACTTTTCTGGAAGCGGGCCAATGCCAATGGAGCCTTTGTCAGCCTGATCATTGGCTTTGTGCTGGCCATGTTCCTGTTATTTTCCGATATCTATGGCCTGGTTCCGGCACTGAATGAGATTCACTTCCTGTTTATGGCCTTCTATTTATTCATTATCTGCGGTGCTATTCACATTGGAGTCAGTTTGGCGACAGCCCCACCGGATCCAACCAAAGTGAGTGAATATACCTGGCGGAAAGAGATCTTCCATAAGGAAACCAAAGAACTGGAAGATTTGCCCTGGTACAAGAACTATCGCTATCTGGCAGTGATTTTACTGATTATTACCGCCATTGTGGTCGGTTCTTTCTGGTAATATTTACATACATTTGCCGGAAAGAAAAGCGAAAATTTGTGATTAAAGCCAAAGACATCCAAAAATCTTACGGCAGCCTGCACGTGCTGAAAGGTGTTGACCTGCATATCAAAGCCGGTGAGGTCGTTTCCATCGTAGGCAAGTCGGGAGCGGGAAAGAGCACCCTGCTTCACATCCTCGGTACGCTCGATCATGCCGACTCCGGTCAGCTGCTGATCAACAATGAAGAAGTTAGCCGGCTTTCCCAAAAGAAGATGGCTGCTTTTCGCAACAAGAATATCGGTTTCGTTTTTCAGTTTCATCACCTTTTGCCGGAGTTTACGGCCTTGGAAAATGTGTGTATTCCAGCTTATATCCAAAAAGTATCGGAAAGCGCGGCCGAAAAAAGAGCCAGGGAATTGCTCGACTACCTTGGTCTGTCGGAGCGCCTGCAACACAAACCCGGACAGCTTTCCGGAGGAGAGCAACAACGAGTGGCAGTAGCCCGTTCGCTGATGAACCAGCCGGCCATCGTATTTGCTGATGAGCCTTCCGGCAACCTGGATTCCGGTTCTTCCAAGGAGTTGCATCAATTGATTTTTGACCTTCGCAAAGACTTCAACCAGACATTCGTCATTGTGACTCACAACGAAGAACTGGCGCAAATGAGTGATCGAAGGCTTGAAATGCAAGATGGTCGTTTAATTTAAAGCTTGAGGTATGGCTGCACCGGAACAATCACAAAAACGTGTCGGTCAGGACAACATCGGAGCAATACTCCGTGATTTAATCATTGCCATCCGCGACTGGTTTCGGAATTTGCTCGACTTGCGGGAAGGCATGGACCGCGAAGGTTCTGTCATATTTATCAAGAACAACAAACGCATGAAGGGCGCCAACGTCTGGATGTTGATGTGCTCAATTATGATTGCCTCTCTGGGGCTTGACCTCAACTCGCCGGCCGTGATTATCGGTGCGATGTTGATCTCGCCACTGATGTCCCCCATTTTGGGTGTTGGCCTGGCCGTAGGCATCAACGATCGCGAAACCCTCTTCTTGTCGCTTCAGCATTTTGGCATTGCTATTTTGATTGCTCTTGCGACCAGCGTTCTTTATTTCCTGGTGACACCTCTGGGGCAGGTCACTTCGGAAATCAGCGCACGTACAGCCCCTACCTTTCTCGATGGGCTGGTAGCCGTATTCGGGGGATTGGCGGGGATCATTTCCACGACCAGAAAAGATAAAAGTAATGCCATACCTGGTGTTGCCATTGCCACTGCATTGATGCCACCACTCTGTGTCACTGGCTTCGGCATCGCCAAAAATGATGTCGACATTGCACTGAATTCCTTTTACCTCTTTTTTCTCAACTCCTTCTTTATTGCCCTGACGACCTACGCCATCATCCGCCTGCTCAAGTTCCCTTTTCGCAATTATTTAGATCCGCGAGAAGCACGACGAACCCGTATGATTGTGGTATTATTCAGCCTGCTCATCATCGTTCCCAGTGGCTTCATTCTCCGAAATGTGATCCACGATTTGCAGAAGAAGCAGAGTATCAATAGCTTTGTTGCGGAGTATTTCCCCAGAGATTGTATGACGCATCGACTTTTCCAACCGAAAATTGAAACTGAGGAGGAGGCAAGCGTCTGGGGGCAACTGAAAAAGATGTTTTCATTCTCCGAACCGGAGCAGGATTCGAGTACGTTGGTGCTGCAGATGTTGGAAAGAGTGATTCCTAAAGATTCCTTCCCTCATTACGAACAAATCATGAGGGATAGCTATTACATAAGCAACACCCGCTTCAGAGCCATTCCGGACTTCAATATCGAGTTGGAAAATTTTGACCGGCAAATGCAGGGAAGGCTAAGCGGCCAAATGAATCAAATTCTGGATTCTCTTTCCATTGCGCAGAGTCGCCAGCTCAAAGAAAACCAACAACTCAAGAGCCACCTGGAGACTATAAAATCTGACTCTGCCCTCATCCAAGACATCAATCAGGGGGTAAAAGTATTGTACAAAGAAATCCGTTCTTTGCGTTTTTCCAAAGATCAGGTTACCGTAGGTAATTCCGATGAAAAATCGCAACCACTCCTGATCATCGATTGGGAAAGAGGTGTTAGAAAGCCCAAAGATTATAAAGAACGACTCGTTGAGCTATATATGCAAAAAGCAAAGCTAGACACATTAGAAATCATTGAAAGATAATACATTATGAGAGCATTGATATTGGTTGACATTCAAAATGACTTCTGCCCCTGGGGAGCCCTGCCCGTGGAGGAGGGCGACCAGATTGTCCCCATTGCCAATCAACTCATGGAAGCCTTTGATTTGGTGGTGGCTACACAGGACTGGCATCCTGCCGACCACGGCAGCTTTGCAGCCAATCATCCCTGGCGGAAGCCTGGACAAGTCATTGACCTGAATGGATTGGAGCAAATTTTGTGGCCCATGCACTGCGTGCAAGGTAGCTATGGTGCCGAGATCGTCAAGGACTTGAACGGTGAAAAGATCACGAAAATCTTCTTGAAAGGTACCGACTCTGGTATCGATAGCTACAGTGGTTTCTACGATAACGGGCACCGAAAGTCGACCGGGATGGGCGAGTACCTGAAAGAAAAAGGAGTTAGGCAGGTCTACATCATGGGGCTGGCGGCAGATTACTGTGTGAAGTTTACCGTACTCGATGCCCTGGAACTCGACTTTGAAACCTACCTCATTACGGACGGAACCAGAGGGGTTAATCTCAATTCGGGTGATGTCGACAAAGCCATCGCCGAAGTACAGGAGAAGGGCGCCCATTTGGTTCAATCGGAAACTATTTTGCAAGGCATTGCTAACCAACAATAAATCATAAGACCATGATCAAGGAATTAACCCTCTCTTCTGAAGAGCTGATGCAATTGGAAGATAAATATGGCGCACATAACTACCATCCACTCCCCGTGGTGCTTTCCAAAGGAAAGGGCGTCCATGTATGGGATGTAGAAGGTAAACAATACTACGATTTTTTATCGGCCTATTCTGCGGTGAATCAGGGCCACTGCCATCCGCGTATTCTCAAGGCCATGTACGAGCAGGCGGAAAACCTGACGCTGACCTCCCGGGCCTTCTACAACGATGTGTTGGGCCGCTATGAAGCCTTCATCACTAAATATTTTGGATACGACCGTGTACTGCCGATGAATTCGGGTGTAGAAGCCTGTGAAACGGCAGTAAAACTGTGCCGTAAGTGGGCGTACAAGGTAAAAGGTGTTCCCCGCTACCAGGCCAAGATCATCTTTGTCACCGGCAATTTTTGGGGTCGGTCACTGGCAGCCATCTCCTCTTCCACGGACCCGACCAGTACCCGTGATTTTGGGCCATATATGCCTGGCTATGTGCTCATTCCCTACAACGATCTGAATGCCCTGGAAGAAGCACTGCAGGATCCAACCGTAGCCGGTTTTATGGTAGAGCCCATCCAGGGAGAAGCTGGCGTAGTTGTTCCCAATGAAGGCTATTTAAAAAAGGCCTACGAGATGTGCCGTGAAAAAAATGTGCTTTTTATTGCCGATGAGGTACAAACCGGCATCGCCCGCACCGGCAAATTGTTGTGCTGCGACCACGAAGGTTTTAAGCCGGATATCGTCGTGCTGGGTAAAGCACTCTCCGGCGGCGTATTCCCCGTTTCGGCAGTGCTGGCCAGAGATGAGATCATGCTGCCATTGAAGCCGGGAGAACACGGATCTACCTTTGGGGGCAACCCATTGGCCTGTGCCATTGCTATTGCCGCTCTGGAAGTGGTAAAAGACGAAAAACTCGCCGAGAATGCAGAAGCGCTGGGCGTCCGCTTCCGACAACGCATGCAGAAAAATCTGGTGGAGCAATCAGACCTGGTGACGCTGGTCAGAGGGAAAGGTTTATTGAATGCCATCGTTATTGACGATACGGAAGATAGTAAAACCGCCTGGAATATTTGCCTGAAAATGGCCGAGAATGGTCTGTTGGCCAAACCCACCCACGGCAATATCATTCGCTTTGCACCACCACTGGTCATGACCGAGGTTCAATTGGATGAATGCTGCGATATCATTGAACACAGCATTCTCAATTATGAATACTAGACCACAGTAAAGTGATCAGAAATACCCTTCAGCTTTCGCCGGAGGGTATTTTTTTTGGTATCGAACAAATTAGTATCACGTGCGTATACCATTTATGTATTCCCTCCTTTATTACATTATCCAAAATGGTACGAGCAGGTTATTCTGTTAAAATTTTATAAATTCGTTGCAATAAGACAAAGTCCAAATGGGTTCTAAAGGAGAATTTAGAACCCTTGGTCTGACTTTCTGGAAAACACAACATTACATCCATGATGAAGAAACCCGCTTTTTTACTGCTTCTGGCAGTGCTTTTTTCAATACCAGTCATGGCACAGGAAACCACCGTCTTCACCGAGGCCAATCGGGCCTATAAGCAAGGAGACTTTTTCCTATCCCAGGGCCTTTTTGGTAAAGCCCAAACCGAATTCAAGAAAGCCATCAACCTGCTGCAACCCATTAACGAGCCAGAGTCG
The DNA here is from genome assembly GCA_965229635.1 of Saprospiraceae bacterium. GTDB lineage: Bacteria > Bacteroidota > Bacteroidia > Chitinophagales > Saprospiraceae > BQJU01. The sequence goes on along the minus strand of OZ245894.1, from coordinate 4,321,922 downwards.
GAGCTATTACTGACCAAGGCCGAGCTGAACTATGCCAAATGCGCCGTACAGCTAGAGGCACCTGATGGCGAAAAGCTAATGCTCGACTTTATCCGCTCCTATGCCCCCGATCCCATTGCCAATGATGCGCTAGTAGAGCTGGCCAATTACTACTTCAATGCCGGCAAATACGAAAAGGCCATTGAGTATTACGCTCAGGTGCCGACGTTTGGCATGAGCCGCGACCAGAAAGCGGAGGTTCGGTTTCGCATGGGGTATTCGTTCTTCATTCAGAAGGAGTTTTCCAAGGCAAAATCCAACTTCAAGGAAATTGCCAATATCGAAAATGAATTCTACTATCCTACCAACTACTACCTGGGGCTGTGTTACTTTTTTGAAGGAAGTTATAACGAGGCCATCCGGCAATTTCGCATTGCCGAAAAGGCCCAGCGTTATGAACCCCATATTCCCTATTATTTGACCCAGATATATTTTGCCGAGCGCCGCTACGAGGAGTTGATCGCTTACGCGGAACCTCGACTAAATTCTCGCGGCATTCGTCAGGAGAAAGAAATCCGTCAGCTGGTAGGCCAGTCCTATTTTGAACTCGGCGACTACAACAAGGCGTTGCCATATCTGGAGTATTATGCAGAACGCAGCGGTAAATTGCGTGAAGAAGAGTTTTATCAGCTGGGCTTCACCCAATACCAGACAGGCCACTATAAGGATGCTGCCCGTAGCTTTGCCGAGCTGAGTGGGGTGGATTCAGAAATTGGGCAATCAGCCAATTACTACCTCGGTGACGCCTTTTTGCGTTTGGGTAATAAAAATTCGGCCCGTTCGGCCTTTTCCAACGCCAAGCGTATGGTTTATGATCAACAAATCCGGGAAGAAGCCCTGTTTAATTACGCAAAGCTCTCTTACGAACTGAAAGACCCGCGCGAAGCAATTGCATCCTTGCAGTCCATTGGCCCGGAGTCAAAATACTACCTGCAGGCACAGCAATTGATGGGAGAAATTTTCCTCTCCTATCGCGATTATAAGCAGGCGCTCGAAGTGATCGAAGGCCTGCCCAATAAGACGCCACAAATTCAGGAGAGTTATCAGAAGGTGGCCCTTTACCGGGGCATGCAGCTGATGAAAGAAGGTGATTTGGTGGCTGCCAAATCCCATTTTAATAAATCCCTGCAATTTCCCGTTGACCCGCGTACCAAGGCGCTGGCCATCTACTGGTTGGGTGACATTGCCTACCAGGAGCAGCAATACGACGCCAGTATCCGCCTGGTCGATCAGTTTTTGACCCTGGCCAAAACCCTTACGGGAATGCCGGATGAATCGTCGATTTTTACCGGAAATTATTTACAGGGATACAACTACCTGAAGAAAGAAAACTTCAATACCTCCATCAAGTTCTTTGAAGAAACCGTAAATGGCATCAAGCGCAACCGCAGCTTTATCGCCAGTCCGAAGATTAAAGATGAGGTACTCGGCGATGCTACCCTCCGGGTGGGCGACGGCTACTTTAAGCGCAACCAGTACAATCAGGCAGTGCAGTACTATGATGAAGCCATTGACAAGCGTTATTCCGGCTTTATTTACGCGATTTATCAAAAGGCCATTATCGAAGGGCTACGAGGAAGGACAACCGAAAAGATTTTGGCCCTGGACCGCATTGGCCGGGAATTCCCCAAATCTGAGTACGCCGATGAGGCCTTGTTTCAACTCGGCCTGACCTACCAGGAGATCGGACAATTAAACAAGGCAGTAGCCCCTTTCCGTCAACTGATCACGGACTATGCCGACAACTCTGACCTGGTGGTGCAATCGCTGCTGCAACTGGGGTTGATCTCGTACAACCAGGGCAGTCTGGAAACGGCGATCAATTACTACAAGCAGATTTTCTCCAATAACCCCACCCCGGGTGAAGCCAACCTTGCGCTGGCGGCATTGGAGGAGATTTATGTAGACGATCTCGGTCGGGCGGATGAATATTTTGCCTTTTTGGAAACCATTCCCGGTTACAAGGTCGACAATTTCGCCAAAGATTCTATCAACTTCAAAGCAGCCGAATCTCAATTCGAAAATGCCAATTATCCAAGAGCAATCGACGCCTATACCGATTACCTCCGGAAGTTTCCCAATGGCCGCAGTACCCTAACCGCCTACTACCACCGTGGCGAGTCGTACAGCGTGCTGCGGAGATATACCGAGGCCTTGGCCGATTACGAATATGTAGTGAACCGTGGACCAAGTCGTCATTATTTGAAGGCGCTTGAAAAGGCGGCCATCATTGCCTACAACCACTCACAAGACTTCTCCAAGTCATTTGCCCTGTATTCCAAACTGGAAGGTGCAGCCGACTCAGAGAATCTGCGTTTTGAAGCTCAGCTTGGCGCATTGCGAAGCGCCTATCGGATTGGTAATACAGACGCGGTCTATAACCTGGCCGGCAAGGTAGCCAACAACTCCAATGCCACCGGTTTGCAGAAAGCTACTGCTAATTTCTACCTCGGCAAAGTAGCCTTCGACCGCAGAGATTACAGCAATGCATTGACTGCCTTCAATTACGTGATTGCCAATAGTGATAATGAACAAACGGCGGAAGCCCGCTATCTCAAAGCCTACATCTACTATCAGCAACGAAACCTCGATGAAGCGCAAAGCCTATGTATCAATGCCAATAAAGAAAGCTCGGGATATCCGTACTGGGTAGCGAAGAGTGTCATTCTGCTTTCCGATATCCTTGCGGAAAAGGGAGACCTCTACAATGCCCGGGCAGCACTGGAAGCCCTTTTGGAAAATTACGATCAGGATCCCGAATTGGTGCAGATTGCCAACCAAAAACTGGCCACGATCAATCAGCAATTGAACAATGCCAGTCGCCTGAACAATGCAACCGAGAGAGGCGGTCGTCTGGAATTGCTCGACGGCAACGACTAAAGCCGTTTATCTGAATCAATTTTTGGCAGCAAAAGAAAATTAAAAAAAATGATCAACACCAAATATATTTCCCTGATTTTGATCTTCTGCGCGGTGGCATTGAGTGCTTCAGGTCAGGACGGCCTGCCCACCGAAGAAGTAGACGTTATCAAAAGCTTTAACGCCCGTCTGATCAACGCCGAAAAAATAGAGGTTAACCCGGAACTTCCCCCGCTGGATACCACTACACTTCGGCAAGATTACAACATTGTAACCAAAGCCCTGTTGGTGGAGTATTTGCCACCAAAAATTCGTCCGCTTTCGGTTTCCAAGGATAAATTGCAGGAAGGCTACAACGGTTATGCCAAGCTCGGTGGAGGATTGCCCAATGCGTTGTATGGATTGGGATCCTACAACTTCACCAGCGGTAAGGAATTTGACATGGGCATCGACTTGAGCCACTATTCCGCCAATAACAACAACAAGGTAGAAAACCAGCGTTTCAGCGACACCAAAGTCGGTGCTCATGGCACCTACTATTTCGATCAGGGCTTTGCGGTCAACGGACAGTTGGGCTTTTCCTCGAAAACGGTACATTTTTATGGTTACAACGATCTGAATGAGGAGTTTGGCACAAACCTGAGCTTTGACCGGACTGATGTGAAGCAAAATTTTGCCACTTTTGAAGGCAGTGCCAGTATTTTCAATGGAGAACGTACAGAGGCCGATTTCAACTACAGTGCCGGTGTCGATTTCTACTTTTTGCAGGATGACTATGCAGCAAGGGAGAATGGGTTTAAAATCGAACTGGACGCCACGAAGTGGTTTTATGAAACACATCCCTTACGGATCAAGTTGATCACCGATTTTACCAGCTACAGAGGTAACTCGGAAAAGTCTTCGCTAAACAACTTTTTCCTACAGCCCAGCTATACCTACCACGCTGATCGCTTTAAGGTCAAATTGGGGGTTAATATCGCTTCTCACGAAGATGAATTTTCCTTTTTCCCGGATATTCAGGCGGATGTCAATATCCTGGAGGGTTTGTTAGCCGCCTATGTTGGTGCCGGCGGTACGCTGCAAAAAAACAACTTCCGTAACCTGAGCGATTACAACCCTTACATTCTTTCTAGCGTAGACATCAAAAACTCGCGCTACTATGATTTCTTCGGAGGAATCAAAGGAAATGCTTTTGGCGTGGATTACAACGCCAAAATTGGCTACAAAACATCGGACAATCTGGCCTTGTTCCTGCTGGAGGATTACTTTGAGGAAATTGCCCGGTTCCAGGTACTCTATGATACGGTCAGCATTTTTTACATTAATGCAACTGTTTCCGCACCGTTATTCAGAGGATTTGAGGTAATTGGTACCCTAAACCAAAGCTTCTTCTCCCCTGACCGCGAAGAAAAGGCCTGGCATTTGCCAACGACCAGTATCACGGCTACAGCCATCTATACTACTGACGACAATAAACTGCGCTTCCGGGGCGACTTCTACCTGGAAAATGGGGTGCCTTATCAGGATGAATTACTGGTAGCTCAAAACCTCAATGCCCTGTTTGATGTCAGTGTGGGGGCGGAATACTTTTTCACCGAAAATATCGGTGCCTTTCTGCAACTGAATAACCTGGCCAATAACAAGCGACAAAGGTGGCATCGCTACCCGGTGATGGGACTCAATGTGCTGGTGGGTGTTTCCGCCCGATTCTAGCCCAATTAATTGATAATCAACACAAAAGCCCGGCTTGCCAAAAACAGGTCGGGCTTTCGTGTGATAACACCAATTTCGAAACACCTTTTTTTATTTTATAATAAAATTTCACAGATCAATTGTTTCATCAAATTTATCCCTAACAAAAGGGCATTTTTTTTTGTTTTAAATTGGAAAAGAACTATATTTAAAGGACCAATCGGCCACTATTCTTTGTGGCTTATTTCTTAACCAAATTCTTGGACATGAATATTACATTCAATGAACTTCGGGATATCAAACACAAGTTGCCCACCGGCAGTGTAAGCCGGATTGCTCGCGAATTAAATATCGAAGAACAAACCGTAAGGAACTACTTCGGTGCAGCAAAATTTCAAGACGGGCAAATTACCGGCAAAAGTATCGAACCCGGGCCGAATGGTGGAATTGTGAGTCTTAAAGACACCGACATTTTAAATGCAGCATTAAGAATAATAAATAAAGAGTGAGTCAATCAAAAAATACCAAATAAAAACGGGAAATAATTAGCTAATTATTTCCCGTTTTTATTTGTGGTGATGTCATTATTTACTTTGACAATCCCCACACCCATTTACCCTGCATATCAAAGTAGCCGACCTTATCGCCCTGCTCAGCTCTGAAAAGACCATCTCCGGCATAACTGATTAGCTCGTAATCGGGCTTGGCAATGAGTTCACCCTTCAAATTGGTCAACCCGCTAAATCCTTCGATGCGCACCTTGGCATATCCGTTTTTAAAGCTTTCAATTTTGTCGTATTTGGGTGGAATCACTTCAATTCCCCGTTGATTGATGATGCCCCACTTGCCATCCATTTTGACCACCGCCACGCCATGCTTAAACTCGCTGGCACGCTGATAATAGCCATCGTACAAATTGGCTTGCTCGGTGATATAATAGAACCGATACTTTTCGTCTCTGACAAGCCCCCTACCCTCTTTAAATTCCAAAAGGCGGTCCACGCTGGGCTCGAGGATAAAATTGCCCTGATCGTCAATTAAACCGGCTTTACGCAATCCGCGGTAGACCACTGCCTTACCTTCGGCGTAATCCTGACAGCGCGAAAACTCAAATTCAACGACCTTTTCTCCGTTCTGGTCAATATACCCGCAATCGCCTTTAAAATAAACGGCGGCCCGACCTTCAGAAAAATCCGAAGCTTTTGAATAAATGCAGGGAACCACCAGATCACCCAGCAGATTAATAAAACCGTAGCCGTCCTTATCCTTCACCATCGCCAGGCCTTCCCGGAAAGGGCCGATCTGCACAAAATCTGTCCTTGTCACCTTATCGCCCTGGATATTGATCACGCCGTATCGAATGCGATCATTCCCATAGCGCACAATCGCCAGGCCGTACTGGTTGAAAGCTTCAATGTTGCCATATCTGGGTCTCAGGACATTTTCCCCGTTACGGTCAATCAGGCCATACTTGCCATTATGCACCACCCTGGCTACGCCCAGGCTAAAGTCGTAAGCCTTATCATACTGAGCCTCTATTTCAAAATCGCCCGTAGGGTTGATAAATCCAACCCCCTTATCGGTATATACCCAGGCCAGGCCATCGGAAAAATTACCGGCGCGGCTGTATTGAAACTCGACCTCCACATTGCCCTGTTTGTCGATGAATCCCCAATTGTTACCCAACTTCACAGCGGCAAGGCCCTCACTGAAGTTGCGTACCTCGCGGAAGCGGCAGGGAATGACTTCCAAACCATTTGAATTGACAAAACCCCACATGCCGTTGCGCATTACCGCCAGACGGCCCTCAGAAAAATCACCCAGTTCATCGTAAATGGCGCTCACGGTCAACTGCCCCAAAGTATCAATCAAACCGTATTTTGGTGCCTGAACGTACACCTGTACAATCTGGTTATCGGTATTTTCCAAAAACTGGATGCCGTCGTATTTGCAGGGAATCAGGGCTTCAGACTTTCTATTGATCATGCCCCATTTTTCGTCGCACTCTACAAGACCAACTTCATTGGTAAAATCTTCCACAAAAGTATATTGCGGTGCAATCAGGGTTTGTGCACTGGTGTCGAGATAGCCCCAGGTACAATCTTCACAAATCAGGGTAGCTTCGTGACGGAAAAGCTGGTCGTATTTGGTATAATCAACCATATAATTGGGCGAAAGCAAACTATTGAGGTAATCACTTAATTTACCCAGGCTTCTCTTGCTTTTCATGCTTCCCGACAATTTGCCGCCAATGCTCATGCGAGCTATCCCTTGTTGGAAGGGTCCGATAAAGGCATAATCCTTCAACAAAACCCGCCCGATTCGGTCAATCAATCCGTGGCGGCCATTGGAAAAAACGCACCGGGCTACCGGATTTCCTTGCCGGAAATCTTCAAAATTGACATTCCAGAAATCTACTTCAGTTACCGGAAGGCCAACTTCATTGTTGACCAGACCATAGATCATTTCGAAGCGATAAGTGGTTCGTTCAAATTCGTATTTGCCATATTTTTCAATACCCACCAGTGTAAAACCCAGGTCGCGCTCTACCTGTACGTAGTGAAACTTAGGCTCAATTTGAATATTTCCGTCACTCAGGCGGCGCAAGCCCCATCGGTCTTCCTGAGGGGAGTAAAACCATTCAAAATTGGCCAGCTGATAATTGGATTCATCCCAATCCAGATCACCAGGGTTATTTTTGCCGTTCTTTCCGCCGATCTTAATTTGGAAATGTTTGGTAAAGGTATCATTATCCGCCAGTTTGCCCTGTTCATCAAACGACAACAGGGTGAGCATTTCTTCACCCCCATCTTGCCTGGTGTAGGCTTTCGCCTGATTGCCATCCAGCTCAATGCGGTCGAAATGCGGCTTGACAACTTCCTCGCCCTTAAAATTTACCAATCCAAATTTATTGCTTTTACGCACCACACAAATCCGACCGCGCAGTGGAGCGATGTAGTCATAATCAAAGTGAATGAGTGGTTCATCTTTTGCTTTCACCACTCCCCATTTGCCCTTATAGTTGACGCGAAACAGCCCACGGTCATAGGACTGGATTTCGGCATAAATGGGTTTGAGGACCATATTGCCACACCAATCTACCAGTCCCAACTGTCGCTTATTTTTAACGATGATGTACCGCTTGGAAAAGGCGTAGTATTCGTCAAAATCGCCATTGGTGATAATATTGGCGCAAGCCTGCGAATAGATATAAAATTTGTTGTTGCTCACCAGCTTGATGAACCCCTCAGAAAGGCGTCGATAGCTGTCGTACTCCGGCCGAATCATCGTCTTGCCGGTTTCGTTGACCGCTCCCCAAGTATTGCCATCACGATAAAAGAAGAGACTGTCGTTGTAGATTTTGATTTCTTTGGCAATATTGGAAAGGATTTCCTTGCCATCTTCGGCCAGTAAGCCCATCTGATCTCCTCGGCGGGTCAGGATGTATTTACCCTCCTCCAGGTAAATTTCATCGTACATTGGGAAGGCTACGGTGTGGCCCTGCTTGTCGACGATACCCCACTTATCCTTAAGCAGGTAAGCGAGGTGGCCATTTTCCCACAATTGTACCCTACTGTACCCTTTCTCCAGCACAATATCGCCGCTGAGGTTAATCACCATCCACTCGCCGCCATCCATGGCAGCCACCAGGGTGGAGTCCAGGACTTTAATATCATCAAAGCGCGGAGGCACTACCTCGCGTCCGTATTTATTAAGTAGTCCAACCCCTCCGTTGCGTTGCATCACCGCATAGCCAAATTGCTTAAAGTCCCCAATGGCATCATACACGGGATCCAGGACAAGTTGTCCATTGGAGTCGATCAATCCCCATTTTTTGTTCAGCTTTACCGGAAAATTGCGCTGTGAATGCAGATCACAAAAGGTCAGCAATACCGCAAGAAATAAAAGAATTAGCCGCATAAATTGAACCGGAGGTTATGGTGCCCAAATTGATAAGCACCTATTCGCAAAATACATACTACATAACGCATGAATGATTTTGAAAGTATGAAAATCTCCAGCGTTAAAGAAAAAGAAGGCAATATCTCGTTTTTTGTGAGTAAAACGATGGTATGGATTAAGGCAAAATTGAAGCTATTCCGACATTTTTGCTTATGAATGCATAAGCAGTGCAAAGTTACTAACCAAAACCCACAACTCCCGCTCCCAGACCCTGCCACTTACTATCGGGCATTAATCTACCAGAGAACGGTAGCCATTTCGGTGGCAACCGGGCATAGTTAAGCTTTAAAAGATAACCTTTGCCCCTTCTGGTCCTCAAAAAGTTGATCCTGGTGATACGCCAGATGACCACTGACGACGGTCGATTCTACCTTGCCGGTAAATTCGTGCCCTTCAAATGGCGACCAGCCACATTTGTACAGGATATTGTCTTTTTGTACAGTCCATTTCCGATCCAGGTCCACAATCGATAAATCCGCCCAATAGCCTTCTTCCAGGTAGCCACGACCATCAATTTTGAAACAGATCGCCGGGGCATGACACATTTTTTCTACGATGCGTTCCAGGCTGATGGCTCCGCGGTGGTAATATTCCAGCATCACATTCAGTGAATGTTGTACCAGCGGCACTCCGGAAGGGGCATCAAAGTAAGTCCCCTGCTTTTCGGCCCAGGTATGAGGGGCGTGGTCCGTAGCAATGATATCCAGTCGATTGTCGAGCAAAGCGGGAAGCAAAGCAGCCTGGTGTTCCTCTCCCTTGATGGCGGGATTGCACTTGATCTGAGTGCCTGCCCAGCTGTAATCCTTACTGTTGAAGTAAAGATGATGCACACACAACTCGGAGGTAATGCGCTTTTGCTCAAGCGGTATATCATTGCGAAACAAATCCAGCTCGTCACGTGTGGAAATGTGCAAAATATGCAAGCGGGTATTGTATTCCCTGGCCAGGCTTACCGCCAGGGATGAAGACTTCAAACACCCCTCCGCGTTGCGAATTTCCGGATGGCATTCGATCGGCACATTTTCGCCGTATTTTTCGCGGTAGATTTCCGCATTTCTGCGAATGGTCGCCTCGTCTTCACAGTGCGTGGCAATGAGCATGGGCACTTTGGAAAACAAGCCTTTCAAGGTCTTTTCATTATCGACCAGCATATTGCCTGTACTGGAGCCCATAAATATCTTCACCCCACAAACCGTTTTTTCATCGGTTTTGAGCACTTCCTCCAGATTATCATTGCCAGCCCCCATAAAGAACGAGTAATTGGCCAGAGATTTCTGGCTGGCGGTCTGGTATTTTTCTTCCAGCAATTCCTGCGTCAACGCGGCCGGCTTGGTATTGGGCATTTCCATAAAGGAGGTCACCCCTCCCGCCACCGCGGCGCGTGGTTCTGAATACAGATCAGCTTTGTGGGTGAGGCCCGGTTCACGAAAATGCACCTGGTCGTCGATAATGCCCGGCAATACGTATTTTCCAGCTGCCGATAATTCCACATCGGCATGAGCATCGATACTGGAATCAATGCGCTCAATCTTGCCATTGCGGATCAGAATATCGGCCTCCTTGATTTGGCCCCGATTCACTATTTTTCCCTCTTTAATCAGAATGCTTGATTTCATACGGTCAGATTATGCTGGTGAAAGTAGAAGATTTTTTTTATTGTTGCTTAGCTTTGCCCGCTCATTAGATTGATGCGCAAAATATCACATTAAAATGGCTGATCAAAAAAAATTAGGAATCCTTGGCGGAGGTCAACTCGGAAAAATGGTGGCCATTGCAGCGGCCGATTGGCACTGGCCACTGCATATTCTGGACGAATCCACCGATTTTCCGGCAGCTCCCTACGCACCGGTTTTTGTGGAGGGTAGTTTCAAAAATTACGATGATGTGTATCAATTTGGTAAAACCGTAGATGTGCTGACCATTGAAATCGAACACGTCAATACCGAAGCGCTTCACCAACTTGAAAAAGAAGGGCTCACCATTCACCCGGGGCCTAAACAGCTCGATATCATTAAGGATAAAGGACTACAAAAGACCTTTTACAGCGAGCACAACATCCCCACCGCCCCCTTCCAGCTATTTGCCGATGAAAAGGCCTTGCTTGCCGCCATTGAAGCGGGTGAGCTGTCCTTTCCCTTTGTGCAAAAATCCCGTACTGCCGGTTATGACGGTCGGGGTGTGGCCGTGATTCGCAGCGAAGATGATCTGGATAAAATCATCCCCGGAGCCTGTCTGGCCGAGGATATGATTCCATTTGCCAAGGAATTGGCAGTGATTGTGGCCCGCAACAAGCAGGGACAAATCACCACCTTCCCACTAGTGGAAATGGAGTTTAACCCCCAAGCCAACCTTGTAGAATTACTGCTGTGCCCCGCTCTGGTGGATACCGCCATTGCAGAAAAAGCCGATCAAATTGCCAAAAATGTCATCAAAGCTTTCGATCTGTGTGGTCTATTAGCCGTAGAGCTATTTTTGACCAAAGAAGGCGATATCCTGGTCAATGAAGTGGCGCCACGTCCTCACAACAGTGGTCACCATACCATTGAGAGCTGTTACACTTCCCAGTTTCAACAACACCTGAGATCGGTGCTGAACCTTCCCCTTGGTAGTACCCGGATGAAAAGCCCGGGCGTGATGCTCAACCTTTTGGGTGCCGAGGGATATACCGGTCCGGCCTATTACGAAGGCATGGCCGAATGTCTGGCAATTGAAGGGGTCAACATTCACCTTTATGGAAAAACGATGACCAAACCGTTCCGCAAGATGGGACATATTACCATCGTTGGAGATACCATCGAAGACATTCGCCGAAAGGCACAAAAAGTAAAATCCCTGATTCGGGTAATTAGTAAGTAAATGTTGAGGTCTCTTTAGCCGTACAAAGTAATCATTATGCTATTTCGCTTTCTGCAAAACTTTGTTTTTCCCACTGCCCTGCTGGTCGGTCTTTTTTCCTGTGATCAACATCAGGCAAATGAACCACAAGTATCCCTGGAGGACTATCAAATTGAACCGGGATTTCGCCTGGAAGTGATTGCTGCGGAGCCACTGCTGGAATCGCCGGTAGCCATAGATTTTGACCAGCAAGGCCGAATTTGGGTAGTAGAACTCCCCGGTTATATGGCCGATATTGATGGGACTGAGGAAGATGCGCCTTCCGGCAAAGTTGTTATCCTCTCCGATACCGATGGCAACGGAGTGATGGATCAGCGCACGGTATTTTTGGATAGCCTGGTAGCACCCCGGGCACTTTTACTGACCTACGGCGGCCTGTTGTATGCCGCACCGCCCAATTTGTGGTTTGTAAACATCGACAACGACCAACCAGGTGCCAAAACGCTGGTAGATTCAACCTACGTGCTCGGCGGCAATATCGAACATCAGCCCAATGGATTGATGATGAACCTCGACAACTGGATTTACAGTGCCGGTTCCAACAATCGTTACCAGATGGTGGATGGGCAGTGGATCAGGGAACAAACACTCTACCGGGGCCAGTGGGGATTGACGAAGGATTATTTTGGATGCCTGTTTTACAACAATAATTCCAATCAGTTTGAAGGGGATTACGTGCTCCCCAACGCCTTATTGAACAATCCCTTTCAAGAGGTTGCAGCGGCTTTGCGCCAACAAATTGTCGCGGATCAGCGTATTTATCCCCGACATGCCCCCTTTATCAATCGAGGCTATGTGGAAGGCGAACTCGATAGCCTCAATCGGCCTACGAAAGCCACTTCGGCATGTGGTCCGGTCATCTATCAAGGCGAATTGTTTCCATCTGATTATCAAAGCAATAGCTTCGTCTGTATTCCGGAAGGTAATCTCATCAAGAGAAATATCATCGATTTCGAATCCATAAAAGTTACAGGTCAACAAGCCTGGCAAAACCGGGAATTTTTGACCGCTACCGACCAGGCTTTTCGGCCGGTTAATTTGTACAACGGCCCCGATGGAAGTCTATTCATCGTTGATATGCACCGGGGGATTATCCAGCACCGGGCTTATATGTCGCCCTATCTCCGTGAAAAAGTGGAAGAAACCCGCCTGGATACCATTACGGGCATGGGGCGTATTTTGCGGGTAGTGCCCGAAACTGCTGGCCGATATTCAGCGCCCAAAATTGGAGATCAAGCTGAGGCACTGGTCGCCGCGCTATCCCACCCCAACGTCTGGGTTCGGGATCAGGCTCAGCACAAACTGGTACAGGAACAACTGAAAAATTCCGCTCCAACACTTACTCAGCAACTCTCTGATAGTGAATTAAATACAAATACAAAGCTACATGTTTTATGGACCTTAAAAGGCCTGGACGCACTTACCTTTAGCCATTTACAGACCTGTTTTCAACAAAACAATATCGATCTGAAAGCGCTGGCCATTCAACTACTTCCCGCTGTCGAAATTGATGACCTTTCAGCCCTTCAGCGTCACCTAAATGAGTTGCTGGGAGAAAAGAATGCCCGCCTGGACATTTACCTGGCAGCGGCAATCGGGCGATTAGACCTCGATAATGTCCAGACATTCTATTCGACCTTGATCCAACGGTATCCCGAGGAGGCCATGGTGATAGAAGCCAGTATTAGCGCTTTAAGCGCAAAAGAATCTCTGCTTTTGGAGGAAGCAAAAAAAGTGAATCCACAGGCTGATTTGTGGGTGAAAAAAGTGCAGGAAATTGTAGAACGTAGAGCAAATGATCAGTTAAACAGGGAACTTCAACCGGCAAAATCCCGGCCCTATCGGGATATGCGTCAGGTAGGCCTGGACCTTTATCGGACTTACTGTAGTGCCTGTCATGGAGAAGATGGCCATGGGAAAACCAATCTGGCTCCCCCACTCTATCAATCGGAATACATCAGCGGCTCACAGGAGCAGTTGGCACTGATCATTTTGCACGGCCTTAAGGGGCCAATTCAGATTGCCGGAAAGGAATACAACTTCAATGCCGCTATGCCAGGAATGGCCAACAATCCGGCCCTAAGCGATCAGGATATCCAGTCAATCATCCATTTTGTGCGCAATGCCTATTCGGTAGAATACACCGATATTTCCGTAGAGAAAATCCAAGAGTTGCGGCAGCAAACGCCACCAGAAGGTCAACAATATTCACCGGAAACGCTTCCAGATAATTAGCGTTGTTCTACTGGGATTATTCTGGACGAAAATCCTCTTCTATCCCTTTGCCCGAATATCTACCAGATATTTACCGTTCAGTCACCCCATTTACGGGTATTGACGATGGCCATCGGGTAATCATCGCCCAGGATCAGGTGCAGGGCTTCCTGCTCTTTGCCGGACAGCAAATCCGGCTGATGAATCTTCTCGGGAGGCAGATCACTTAGTTCAGGTAGCCAAAGCTTGATGTATTCGCCCTGAGGGTCGTATCTTTTGCTTTGAGAAAGGATATTAAAGTAGCGGTTTTCCTTGGTGTCAGCCCCTACCCCGGCCAGGTAATTCCAGTTGCCGTAGTTGCTACAAGGATCATAATCGATGAGGACCGATTCAAAATAATCGGCGCCCAGTTGCCAGTTGACCTGCATATCTTTGATCAGAAAACTCGCCACATTCTTTCGACCCCGTTTTGACATATAGCCCGTCAGGCCGATTTCCCGCATATTGGCATCGATAAAGGGAACTCCGGTCCGTCCTTCAATCCAGGTTTGCAGTTTGTCAAAATCACTTTCCAGGGCAGCATCCGGTGCTTCTTTGATGCCTCCTTTCTGGAAGATCTTGTTTTCGTATTTTTTACCCATCAGCCGGAAATAATCGCGCCGCATCAGTTGATAAAAGATGCCGTACGTTGAATCCGTTTCTCCGTGTTCGGCTTCAAACTTTTTGAGTTCGTGATAGATCATTTTTGGCGACAGGCACCCCTGCGCCAGCCATGCTGAGAACTTAGAGGAAAAGTTGGCGCCGATCAAGTCGCTGCGGCTATCCTTGTAGTGTTGCACCGCTTTGGACTCCCAAAAATATTCGCGGAGGCGTTTTAGCCCTTCTCGTTCACCTCCCTGGTAAGGCAGTACAGCACGGGTGTCAGGTGTATAGTCGCACAAGCCAAAATCACTGAGCGTAGGCAACTCTCCATAGTCGAGTGCAACGGTCATACTGGGAAAACGTTCCTTAATTGTTTCCAGTGGTTCCCTGACGGGAATGAAGCGTTCCACTTCCTTTCTAAATTGTGCAAAAGAATCGGGGGTATGGGTTACAGGAAAGGGCAAATCAGCGGTATAATACAGCATTTTTCCCCGCGAATAACGCATCTCCTGACCAATACTCCAGAGATTTTGTTCCAGGGCATCCTGCACCGCCAGCTCCTCTTTCATGCGTTCCCGGTTGCAAAAGACCCAGCTGGTTTTGATCTGGTTTGCCAGTTCAAAAATAACCTCTTCGGGTTTCCCAATACGGATGTATAGATCACGGCCCAGCGCACGCAATTCTTCTCGCAATGCGGCCACACTTTCAATGACAAATTTGGCCCGGTATTTACCCGTTTTAGGAAAACCAAAGCGCGTGCGACCTTTAAATACACGCTCGTCAAATACGTAAACGGGGATCACTTCCCGCGCCTGCTTCAGCGCATCTGTCAATGCCTCATTGTCATGCAAACGCAAATCCTGCCTAAACCATACTATCGCCCGTCTATTATACATGATCGTCAATTTAGATGATGAAGTTGTCAGCAGAAAACATTAGACAACTTCGATTCCAAAATATCAAGAATTAAACAAAAGGTCGGACTTTTGGTTTGTGAAATTTGCGATAATTCCTTCGGTATTGATCAATTTTAAACTTTACATTTGAACCTTATAAATACTACACATTCTATGCAAATTGCAAAAGCCTTTTTTTTGATGTGCAGCCTTGCCAGCATCTGGTTAATCAGTTGTGAAGGAAATCCTTATAAACAAGGGGCCATTCTGTACGAAAACTTCTGTGTCAACTGCCATATGGAGGATGGTTCGGGACTGGAAGGACTGATCCCACCCCTTGCCGGTGCTGATTATCTTAAAGAAAACAATTTACAAACGGCCTGTATCATCCGAAAAGGCATCAGCGACACCATTTTGGTCAATGGCCGGCAATATACCGATCCAATGGCCGGCATTCCGCAATTAAGTGATTTTGAGATCAATAACATTATCAACTACATCAATCATGCCTGGGGTAATGACTATGGCTACGTCAAATTGGAAGACGTGCGACAAACCCTGGAAAATTGTAATTAAACCCGGCAAAATTGATCTACAAATCGCTCGCTTAGGGTATCTGATGTATGTTAAATGCCTGCACCCTGACATCATTGTGGTGCTAAATGGGGATTTTGGAAACAAAATGACTTATTTTAGCGGCACCGTGAAATCACTTCCTAAACCTGAAAATACATGATGAAGCAATTTCTGACTTTTCTTTTACTACTCTCGGTTGTGAGCCTTTTTGGTCAAGCTCCCGTAAATGACGATTGTGACGGTCTCATTGATCTGGGAGTAGCGCCGGCCTGTCCGGAAAATGAAATATTTACCAATGTCAATGCCACCGCTAGTGATATCGGTTTTGGCAACTCTCCTTCCTGTTTTAATGGGGGAACTGCACAAAATGACGTTTGGTTTTCTTTTGTTGCCAGCGACACGATTTTTGACTATACCATCACCGTCACCGGGTCTGATGGCGGGGCCAATGGCGCCTTGTCCAATCCGCAGATCGCCCTCTACCGTGGTTCATGTCAGGTAGATGGTCTGTCGGAACTGGCCTGTATCTCCGCCGATGATGGCGAGGCTTTTGTAGAGCTTGATGTGTTGGGTTTAACACCCGGTTTGACCTATTTCATCCGGATTAATGACTATTCGGCTACCGCTACCCCCAACTGGGGCGATTTCACCCTTTGTGTTGACGAAATGGAACCGGTTAACACCATCGATGAGGGAGGATCAACCCTTTGTTCGGGTGAGCTATACGACAGCGGTGGGCCGGACGAAGACTACGGCAATGATGAAGACAATACCTTCGTCATTTGTCCCAACCAACCCAATTCCTGTATCACCTTTACCTTGGAATACTACAATATTGAATACAGCGAATTTGTCATCACCGATCAGTTGATCTTCTACGATGGAGATACCCCGGACCCCGGCACTATTATCGGTCAGATTGGCGGTGGCGGTTTTCTCAACGGCAATAATGGCGGTGGCGGTGTCTGCTATCAGGTTCAGGCATCCAGCGGTTGCCTCACCGTGCAGTTCATTTCTGATGGGCAGGTATCCTTTGAAGGGTTTGCCGGCGCATGGGAATGTACCACCGAGCCGTGTGATCCGGCTGATCCACTTGCCGTAGAGCCAGATATTACCGAAGAGCAGATTGTCGACTTTATCTCCACTCCTCAGACCTCCGTTGAGATTACCAATATCACTTGTCCGGAACCGGCTTATGGCTTGTTCCAAACGACCGATAATTCAGAACTCGGTCTCGAGAGAGGATTGCTGCTCACCACAGGTAGCCTTAATTGGGCAGTAGGCCCCAATAACGATCCAGGTGGCGGAAATTTCAACGACAACAACGGGGCTCCTGGTGATCCCGATCTCGATATCCTCAGCCCCAACCAGCTTTCCAACGACGCCTGTGTGATCGAACTCGACGTCTTTGCTGCAACCGATGAATTGACCTTTGAATATGTATTCGGTTCAGAAGAATACCCCGAATTTGTCAACCAGTTTAATGACATTTTCGCCTTCCTGATATCGGGCCCCGGCATTGTTGGAAACCCGGCACTGAATAACCAATTAAACATTGCAGTATTGCCTGATGGCAATGAAACGCCGGTGGAAATTAACAGTGTAAACAACCAGATCAACTGGGAATATTACCGGGATAACGCCAACGGAATTACGACCCAGTACGATGGTTTGACCTCCGATTATCTGGGTATCAAAAAGAGCTTGACGGCTCGCGCTCAGGTGCAGCCTTGTAGTACCTACCACCTCAAGCTGGCCATTGCCGACCGTGGTGATTTTGCCTATGATTCCGGCGTATTTATTTCCGAGTTGCGCGGTGGGACACCTAACCTGGACATCGTCTTCAACTCCGGTATCGATTACCTGATTGAGGATTGTACCAACTCGCCAGATGAAATTGTTGTGAGTCTAAATAGTCCCCAGGACGAAATTGTCACCTACAATGTAGTTTTGGGTGGAACAGCTCAACTTGGCCTTGATTACCTGCTGAACCTTCCAAGTTCCATCACCTTCCTGCCCGGCGAGACCGAAATAACTTTTCCCATTTCGGTCATCTCCGATTTGGAAACGGAACCCATAGAGACCATCACCATCCTGTTGACCAATGACTTTGGTTGTGGCGTGGTAAACCTTAGCGAACTGGTCATTGAATTGCACGATGAACTAGTGGTAGAGATCGAAGCAGGGCAAGATACGGCCTTTGCCTGTCAGGATAGCACGATCACCCTGATGGTGGATGGTGCCGCAACCTACTTCTGGACGCCTCCGGCGATCTTTGAAGACCCCAACAGCCCGAATCCGGCCGTTACGCCTCAGTTTAGCCGCTGGGTAACGGTAGAAGGCAACGTTGGGCCTTGTGTCGATATTGATTCGATCTATATTGAAGTGATTGACCCCGTGATTGAAATTGAAGCCCTTGATCCTACCGCCATTTGTGAGGGTGAAAGTGTGCAATTGCAGGTCACGGATAATGTCAACAATACCGGCCTGACCTGGACGCCGGAGGAGGGACTCGATGATCCCAATGGGGCTAATGTAGTGGCCAGTCCATTGTCGAGTACCGAATACATTGCCTCGGTCAATCTCCAGGGCTGCTTTGCCTACGACACCATCAATATCGATGTATCGCCATTTACCTTCCCGGAAATGGCCAATGATACGACGATTTGTGAAAATTATAGCGTGCAGCTGGCTTATCTGGATGATACTACCGGGGTAACGACTACCTACAGTTGGACACCCACCATTGGCGTAGATAATCCTACCAGCGCAACGCCGATTGCAACACCGGATAATACGACGACATATCAGCTGATTGCTACCAGTGCCAATGAAGCCTGTCGCGATACGGCCGATGTGACGGTGACGGTATTGCCGGCTGATTTGGCCATTCAACTGCCGGATACCGTTGAAATTTGTCTGGGTGAAAGCGTTGAGATCAATGGCGTCACCAGTATCGGCACTGCTGATGGACTAGTCTGGTCGCCCGATGATGGCACCCTGAGCGATACCACAGGATTAACCGTTATTGCCCAGCCGACCATTTCGACCACTTACCTCGGTACATTGGTCGTTGGCGCTTGTACGGTGTATGATTCCGTCTTTGTTCGGGTGGATTCCTTACCGGTACAGGACATTATGGCCGATCCCGAAAAAGAATTCTACTGTGAAGGGGACATTGTCACCCTGGTTTCTCCCAACTACGAGCCCGCCTTCTACCCCGACATCGAATTTATGTGGCTGGATGGCCCGGGTTACGAAACCGGTGATTCCCTCTGGAATATGGTCCTGACCGCTCAGGATACGTTTACGTACCAAAGGGTCGTCACCAACAATGCCTGTGTGGATACGGCAGAGATTGAACTCTTTGTAGTCACCTCCGAGGAAATATTTATCACCCCGGCCGATACGACCATTTGTCCGGGTGAAAGTGTGCAACTGAATCTGACCTACGCCGGTCAGGGTGACATTAGCTGGGAGCCAGAATCTGACCTGTCCTGTACCGATTGTTTTGATCCGATTGCCAATCCGACGAGCACCATCACTTATACGGCTAAGGCCGAAAAAGAAGACTGTGTACAGGAAGCCTCCGCAACCATCATTGTGGTCAATCCACCCGATCCATCCCTTTCGGGTAATGTGGAAATCTGTGCGGGCGATGCGACGACACTGAGTGTTGTGAATCCACAGGGCGGTGTCACCTACACCTGGACAGCTCCGGGTGGCTTGAATGAGGATGGCACACAAATTACCGTACAGCCAGCCAGCAATACCACCTATACTTTGACGGCAGTCAATGAATGTGCTACGGTTAGTGAAGACCTGCTGGTGACGGTAGTAGAACCCGCTGACTTCAGCGTTGAAGGTGTGACCATCTGTCTGGGAGATCCGGCGGTACTAACCGCAATCGGTACCGCACCGGATGGCGTCACTGAGGTAATTCGTTGGTTCCTGCCGAATGATGTGGTTCGTTTTGGCGAAACCATCACCATCAACGACCTAACCGAAACCACCGATATCCTGGTAACCTACACCTACGGTGACGACTGTGAGACCATCGAGCAGATGATCACCGTAGAAGTCTTGCAAATCGATTTCAGCATCCTGTTGACGGCTACACCTGATCTGGATTCTGTGATGATCTTCCAGGGTGATGAAGTGTCCTTCAATGCTACCATCCTGCCCGATTCGATCAGCTCTGCCGGCTTTACCTACATCTGGGAAGTCAACGGTGTGGTACAGGAAGGCGAGGTATTGTCGATGTTCACCAGCAACTTCACCGAATTGGGTGACAACACCGTAACCGTCACCGCAGTCACCCCCGAAGGCTGTACCGACAGCCAGTCGATCACCTTCGAGGTCAAAGAACCGATGTACGATATTCCCAACGTCTTCACCCCCAATGGTGACGACATCAACGATGTCTTCCGGGTCTACAACAGCGGCTCCATTGAGATTGAATCCTTCCGCGTCTACAACCGCTGGGGCAATCTCGTGTACGAAGGCAGCGGTGAAGACGCCGCCTGGGACGGCACTTATAAAGACAAACCCGCTCCATCAGAAGTATATATCTACCAAATTCTCTTCAATCTGGGCAACGCCAGCTTTGAAGAAACTGGAGATGTGACGTTGATGCGGTAGGAATTGTATTAGAATAGAGGAAAGCCCCGGTTCTGGAGAAGGATCGGGGCTTTTTTTGTTGTTGGGGTGTTGGATTGACTTGGAAGATTTTATGGATATTGAACAGAGAAAGGATTCATTTAGTATTTGAGTTTATTGAAAACGAGGTATACAACTTACTAATTGCTATATTTTTGGGGTTATTCGGAGTTCTACGTAACTAAAAATAATTTATGCCGTAAACGAATAGCATAACCATCTTAGTAGGGCGCAGTTGCGCCCTGTCTCAATAATTTAACTGTCCAATTAAGTTTTGCATGACGATATTCCATCGACCCGCAATAATAGCTGCTCTTAAAAAGTAAAGCTTTTCAACCACTTTTTCATTCCAAAAAGTTGAGGTATTTTTAAATCTAAGATTGATGATTCGTCGAACTCCAGATTCAATAAGTCCACTTCCTTTGAGTAATTTATTTTCCTCATAATCAGCATACTGTGTTTTTAGATGATGCTTTTCCAGGTAATTCATATATCTCTTTATAATTTTATTAGGCTTTTTATAAACTTGTTTACACACCTCCACTATTTTACTGCTCTGCCCATCCCATAAATCAACTTTAAATTGCGCCAAGTACAGCTGGCGTTGTTTTTGACTAACCCTTTTGGGCATCAGATCTACCAAATCGTACATATAACTGGAGCTATGATAGTAGTCCAATGTTTCAATAATTTTACCCTCAGCCACGCCACAATCAAACAATATTGGCTTTAAATTATTCCAAATCCAGGGCGCTCCATCTGCTATAAGTTGAACCTGTGTTGCCTGATTTATTTGTAATTGAAGCAAGTAATCCTTTAGTAAACCAAGTACATCTTTTTCTGAGAACCGACAGCCATAAATCGGTAAACCTTCTCGCTTTAGATTGCCTGCTTCATCAAGGGTTTCAATCACAAATAATTTTGGTTCTTTCCATCCCGTATCATAGCAGGCATTACCTTGATCATTGGTTTTTCCGGTGTATTGCCGCAGTCGACTCCGACCGCCATCTATTGAAATGACTACCCTTTTTCCCGCTAAGCATTCTGCTTGCTCTAACTGTACATGATGCTCTCCTGCTTCCTCACACTTGTTTGCTACCTCATTTGTTAGGCTCCGAACAAATGTTGTACTGAGGGGCACACCAAACTGCATAAGCAATTCATTAGCAAGCTCATATGATGGGCAGATCATCGAACTATACGCTACATTACTGTATAAAAGTGGGCTGGAGTCGCCGATCAATTTAAAATGCCCGGCCAGTAAATGACGAGGACTTTGGTCTCCCTTCTTAGGACGTTTTACATAGGCACTTGGCACTTTTATCCAATGTCCTGTGGATAGTCGTATGCTTAAATCCCGCCTTTCAATATTTCGATGACCTTTTTGATGAGCTTCCTCTTCCAGGTATTTTAATAGCTCTTCCGATACCGCTTTTATTACCTGGTCTGTAATCGCTGTCATGGCATAATGTGCGTTACACCGTAGCGTTTCTTCCATGCTTAGCAGGTCTCCTTTCAACGCTAAGTCAACATAGGTTTCCCACTCTACTGAAATATAGGTCTGTAAAATTTGTTCTATCTTTGTCTTGATAGCGGAGGTAGACATTTTTTATGCGTTTAGTCACCTTAAAGATGACTATTTTTCCGCTATCGCCTTTGAGACAGGGCGCAACTGCGCCCCCCTGTTGCAAGAAGTTACGGTGGTGATATAGAGTATGAAAAATATATTTCAACAAAAAAGACGTTTAGGTTTAAAGAAGTAATGATTTTTTATTTAGGGCTGATAATGATTAGTCTTTTGCTTGGAACAATATTTTGCTTCATAACTTAATTCAAATGAAAGAAAAAGATAGCATGATCCGAACTTGACTTGGAGGTAATATTCCAGGAATGGAAGATGAAAATTTATCACCAATGCACAGCTCCGAGGCATTAACTCCAAAATCACCAGCAACTTTGCCCGGAAAAACTTAAATTGGACGGAGGTTAAGTCAATACCAGAAAAAAGGCTTTCCTGATAAGAATAGACTGCTAATCCCAAGCACCGGAATTCC
Organism: Saprospiraceae bacterium; assembly: GCA_965229635.1. Lineage (GTDB taxonomy): Bacteria > Bacteroidota > Bacteroidia > Chitinophagales > Saprospiraceae > BQJU01. Next base: position 4,299,433 of record OZ245894.1, on the reverse strand, counting down.
CGATGTAAAATTGGGACAAGCTGTCCAACGTGCCATCGCCTAAGGCTTTGGCAGTCGGAGCCTGAAAGGTCTGCGCGATATCCTGCTGGAATCAGTTTTTGTAGAGAGGGTGCAGACATTCCTTTGAATTGGCTACAAAAAATCAAATAAAATGGAAATTGATATTGCAAACATTGTTGCTAGATATTCTCATTTTTTTATTGAATTGATAGTTTTTATCATTCTTAGTTATATATGGTATAAATACAATTACTATTACAGGAAAGTTAACGAACTCAAAGATGAAGCCGACTATGGATTAATACTCCTTTCAAGTGGAATGCTTATTTGGGGACTTATTAGTTTGTTTAAAGCAAGTAATCCAAATATAAAAATTGACGAACCAGTTTTTTAGATTTTATCCACCTTTAACAATGGATTGATGCTTCTGTCTTTTCCTTTCTTCTTAAAAGATCATAAATATCTGAATGATAGACGAAAAAGAAGTAATTGGTTAATTATTATCTCTGGTATAAGCTTAATGATAATTATAATTTTCTTGTTAGTGGCTGCATTCAAAGGATACGAGGATCATGAGTTGTTCTTTGAAAGAGTTAATCTAGTTTATTCCGTTACTACTACTTTTTGCTTTGGACTTGTTTTTCACCATTTATTTACTAATCGATTAACTGGTATGATGATATTTTCCTGGGTATTGGTTATCATAATGGTTATATCAGAAGTATCTACCTATCTGTTGGTTACGGTAAAAGGTAAAGAGTATTTTCTCAAAACGTATTGGGACGAAATTCTTTTTATTGCATCTTCATGCGGGTTGGCATTTATATTAGTCTCAATGTCATTTACGTGGCTATCAGAGATTTCAAAAAGCATTCATTTAAACACGATTTATTCCAGGAGCAACAGCTTCGAAGACGGCAAATCAATCGCTAATACTACTGACAGAGAATTGATATTCTTATTAGAGAAAATGATCAAGAAAGATAAGTTAGAAGAAGTGGCTGAAAAGCTAAATTCATTTTTACGAAATAAGAAAGAACAAGTACTTTATTACACTACATTGAATATTTTGAGTAGGCTGGCAAGATTAAATACTTCAAGAGCTCTCGATGAAATTAGTGTTCAAGACTATAGTTTAGAAAGGAATAAACTTACTAGCTCTATTTTAAGCATTTTGAAAAGCTTAGAGGATGAATAAGTATTCTGCAGCCAACAAATAAGCGTCAAAGCCAGGCAGAGCGCAAGCGAAGTGGATTAAGTCTAAAATCACCAGCAACTTTGCCCGGAAAAACTTAAATTGGGCCAAGGTAAAGTCAATACTGGAAAAAAGGCTTTCCTTGTAGGACTAGATTGTTAACCCAGAGCACCGGAATTCCCGATGTAAAACCGGGACAAGCTGTCCAACCTGCCGTCGCCATGAACTTTCGCTGAAGCTTCGGCACAAACGAAAGGCTTTGGCCGCCGGAGACTGAAATGTCTGCGCGATATCCTGCTGATGCCAGGTTTTGGAGGGGTGGCTCAGACATTCCTTTGAGTTGTGCTTAATTTGAAAAAAATGAATACCGAAAGGTCATTACTAATTCTTTGGACGATTTTTGGATTCGTATTTATTCAGGCAATTGACTCGGTTTTATACTTCCTAATTAACTTGATTTATTTTGGAACAGTTTCTCTAGAAATACCATACTCGACTCTAAATTTCTTATTGCCGACTATAACTATCTTGACTTATTTGACAACTATTATTCTAATACTGAAAAAGATAGAAATAAACTCAGCTTCAAGCGGAATTCTGTTGACTAAGTTTCCAAAAAATCAGTTTATTATTCTTTTGATTTTAGCGATTGTTCTTAATCCGATAACTAACAAGCTAAGTGGACTTTTTGCAGAGTGGACAACTGAATCAATGAATCAAAACACAACTGAATTTCTTGAGCTATATGGATGGATGCATACAGGAATTGGTGTTGCAAGATGGATTTCAGTGGTTGGACTCGGACTGATTTATTTGAAAAAGTATGAACTAAAAAAGAAAAAAACTAAGCACAACAAATAAGCGTCAAGGCGAGGCACAGCGCAAGCGATGGCCATAGCGATGAAGCTATCTTGATCGCGCCCGCCTTCGAGCAGCTGGAAATTAAACTTAGCCCGTGGCGTTGTATGGTGCACCTGAGCACGGAGTAGTGAAATTTTGTATTTTTAATGGGCGGTTTTTGCACGGGCTGCCGTTAGTGGCAATAAAACAAAAAAATGCATGTTAGATTTTAATGAAATAGATTTTTCATTTATTGGGAATGAACAATATAGGGAAATTCTACACAATGATTATAAGGAGGCATTAAGGTGTCTCAATAATAAATCTTATAAATCCGTTGTAGTATTGTCCGGAAGTATTATTGAATCAATCTTATCAGATTTTAGACTCCAAAAAGATGATTCGGTTACCGCTGCTAAAGTTCAAAAAATGACTCTAAGTCATCTGCTTGACTATGCACTAGAGAATGAATTAATCAAAGAAAGATCGAGTCAATTAAGCAATGTTATCAGAAACTTTCGGAACTTGATTCACCCTGGAAGATTAATCAGAGTAAAAGAAAAGGTAGATAGCAATTTAGCAATTGCAGCTTTTGGAGTTATGAATATCATACTTTCTGATATAAAAGACAGTTATGACAAATTATATAAACATGACGGACAAACAGTTTTTAGGATTCTTACCTCAGACAATCATACTCTAATTAATATAGATTTATATATGTCAGAGATGAACAAAGGAGAAAAAAATGAATTGTTAAAATTGATAATTGACTTGATTGCCAATAGAGAAAAAAATCATGCAATTAGCTTTTTTAGAGCTAGGCATATATATAATCAAATTTCTAAATATTATGATGATACAACTCTTAAAGCATGTGTGAACAGATTATATTCAGAAGTTAAACAAGGGAATGGTGGTTATGTAATAAATTTGTTCAAATGTTTCGGTAATATTCTAAATCTATTAGCAGAAGAAAAGAAAAATGTAATCCTCAAATACGTATACAATAAAACATGTTTAGACCAACTTTTTGTAAGTCCTCCTTATCCATATGTACACAGCAATATTTATAAATATCTAGGTCAATATCATGAAAGTAAAGTAGAAAAAGAACTTTACTATAAAACATTAATTAACGCACTTGAATGGTATAATTCCAATGATGAGGATTCTGAGAATAGCCTAGCCTTTTACAAGGAATTCACTAAATCTCTTACAGATAATGAAAGAGCAGCATTAAAAGATTATTTGGATAAGAAAACATCAAAAGAAAAATTTGAACAATTTTTTTCAGATTTGGATCCTTCCTCTAAAGTGGAATTACAAGATGACGACTTGCCATTTTAGGTTTAGAAACTGCCACTAACAAATAAGCGTCAAAGCGAGGCAGAGCGCAAGCGATGGCCGTAGCGATGAAGCAATGTTGAACGCACCCGCCTTCCAGCGGTTTAAAGTTTAAATTCATCAGCAACTTTGCCCGGAAAAACTTAAATTGGACGGAGGTTAAGTCAATACCAGAAAAAAGGCTTTCCCTATAGGAATAGACTGCTATAGAGCACCGGAATTCCCGATGTAAAACCGGGACAAGCTGTCCAACCTGCCGTCGCCATGAACTTTCGCTGAAGCTTCGGCACAAACGAAAGGCTTTGGCCGCCGGAGACTGAAATGTCTGCGTGATATTCTGCTGGAACCAGGTTTTGAAGGCAAAGGGCACTGGTACTCCTTTGAGTTCTTCGAAATAGTGGAAAAAATCATCTAGTTCTATTATAAATACACTTTTTGCCTTGAATTAAGAAAAAACACTATAATTCATGGTAAGTATTTGATCATTTCGTAATTTAGCGAATAAGACTAATCTATATGATTCCTTTAATTGAGAATGAAAATTTTGAGATAAGTAAGGAAAACTTTTATTTAGAAGCATTTTGGGATTTACCCGATAAGATGATATTGCCAATGAAATCGTATTTATCATTATTCCCAAGATACTGTGAGTTTTTCCATGATTTACCTGTTACAATTAAATTTAGTGAATCAAATGAAGGTCTACACATCGGGCTAATTGTACATAAGTTTGATGGGATAAACCACTTAAGAAAGTTTAGCAAAATTTTCAAGAATTATATACAGTTGATATTGATTTCAAATCCATTTTCAATTCTGAAATTCAAATATAGTGAACCAAAAAACACTCAACAATTTCATAAAGTGTCTATGCTCATAGAAGAATCAGTCAGGCATTTTAACAGATTAGTTTATTTAGAATACAACTTCAATCATTTGCTAGAACTTCCAGTTTCAAAAAACGTATTCAAAGGAAATGAAGTTGATAACTACCAAGATGTTTCGCATATATTGATGAGTAAGGATATGGATAAAATAATGAAGGAGAACGACGAGTTAAGAAGTGAGCTAAAAAGATACAGGGAAGAAGTTAAAACAATAGAAAAAGACAAGAAATCATTAAGCATTCAAGTAAATAATCTTATAAATAAATACATTAAAAACCAATTTAATAAAGATGAATTGATTGAGCTATTCAGAAAAAATAGTATGCAAAAAATATTTCAAGTCTTTTATTTTAGTGAGGAAATAGAATTAAGAACTGAAATGATCTTACTTGAAAACCAATACAATGATTATAATCGCAGTTACAATGCAGGAACTATTGATCCACAATTTTATTATGAAAAAATCACAAAGATAAAAAGTAACTATTTAGGTTGATTTGCAAAATCGGAAAAAAATCTGAATAATTGTATTGATGGATTATCAGAAAATCATAGCCGAGAAAGATGCCCGGATCAAGGAGCTGGAAAAGATTGCCCAGCGAGTGGATAGCTTGACGCATTTGCTAGCGGAGGCTATGTTTAGGATAAGGGAGCTAGAGGCTCAACTCAACCAGAATAGCCGCAATTCGTCTAAGCCTCCCTCATCAGATATCAACAAACGTAAACCAGGCTTACCAGGTAAAAAAGGCAAGAAAGGCGGCCAAAAAGGACACAAGGGAGACACTCTAAAGATGTCAAGTGAGGTAGATGATTTGCAGCTATGTGCCCCAAAACGATGTATGTGTGGCAAGCGTTTGCTACGCCAGGCGATGGCAATCCATGCCCGTCGCCAGGTCTTTGATATACCTGATCCCAAATTATTGGTAACTGAATACCAGCAGTTAAGCTGCACGTGTCCCAATTGTGGCCAGCTTAATATGGGACAGTTTCCGGAACAGGTCAAGGCACCAGTACAGTATGGGAATGGTGTCCAGGCCTTAGTTAGCTTGTTGCATGTCAAATGCCAGTTAAGCTACCAAAACATCAGCGAGTTATTTACTGATTTGTTTGGTCAGCCTATCAATGGAGCAACCTTACAGCAGGCTGTGCAAAAGTCATACAACAAATTGGAAGGGGTTGAAAAGCAAATCAAAGACAAATTACTTTGTGCTGCCGTTTTACACGCTGATGAAACGGGGTTACGCATTGATGGAAAAAGGCGCTGGGTGCATGTGGCCTGCAATGAGGCATTTACCTATTTGTATGTACATAACAGTCGAGGCAAGAAGGCCATCCAAGAGGGAATGGGTGGTATGTTTGACTATATCGGCACATTGATTCATGACTGCTTTGGTTCTTATTGGGGGCTGGGCAAGGCCAGACACAGCTTATGCGGTGCACACTTGTTGCGAGAATTGACGGGCCTGGTAGAAAATGGCAGTTCCTGGGCCGGGCAGATGCACACCTTGCTTTTGGAGCTATTCCAAGACAAGCAAGCTGGCAGGTCATTCACTTCAAGGCATAAAGCCTGGCGTACCTATGATAAAATCTGCCGATTGGCTGACCAGAAAGAGCCACCTCCTATACCCCAATCACGGGGCAAACCTAAAAAAACAAAAGGACGAAATCTGGCCGAAAGGTTGATTAAATATAAAACCGAGGTGCTCCGATTCGCTCTGGAGCCACACATCCCTTTTTCCAATAATCAGGCTGAACGCGACCTGCGTCCGGTAAAAGGAAAACAAAAAGTGGCTGGGTGCTTCCGTACTTTTGATGGAGCTAGGCGCTATGCTCGCCTCCAAGGAGTTTTCTCTTCCTGGAGAAAGCAGGGCTATTCGATTTTTGCCGAGCTAAAAGCAATTTTAAACGGCAATACCTTTGCTTTTGCTGATTAAGGTACCTAAACAGTTACGATAAAAAACTCAATGCTTACTATAATTAACACCTTATAACCCATCTTCCGCAGCCTAAAATACAAAAATGGATAATTAAATGAAAATTCAATCACTAGTAATAGTATTTATCTTTTCAGCCTGTAAGTTAAATGCTCAAGAAAATTATTTATATCAATTGATTTCAGCTCCTGAATTTTTATCGTTAACTAATTCAGTGGAATTTGGTTCTACTTTTTTGAAAAAAAAAGGTTTCAAGTTAGATCAAATTAAGAAAAATAGAGTTGGTATAGAGTACCATGATTATAGGTTAGATAACCTTAATCCTAATATTGATTTGTATGATTTTGATATTTTTGCAATTACAGATGAAGTTAGTTCAATGACTTACCTTACCTGTAATGAATACCATTGGATTGGATACAAAAATAGATTAAGAACCTATGGGGCCGAATTAGTAGATGGAAAGAGAGATAGATATAGTATTTTGACATCTGAGTGGGATTACAGTATAACTTTTTCTAAGTTTAACCATGGCAATATTATGAATTACCGTATTACAGTTGTTAAGTATAAAAGACAATAATAGAATAAAATAATTAATAAACAATTCTTTGATCATAATATTTTATTTACTTCAAAAGATTTGAATCGTTAATGAATTTAAATTCACAAAGGAATAATAATATGGTAAAGAAAGCAACGACCGCTAACAAAATAAGCATCAAAGCAAGGCGGAGTCAAAGCAACAGTCCCAAAACCAAACCTCGAGCCACAAGCCACTTCCCCAGTCAAAAGCTCCGAAATCCCACCTACCCCACCTAAATAAAATTTCCTAATTTTGACCATTTCAATCAATTGAAGCCAAATTTAGAAGATGGTCAACGTTCGGTCAATCCTTATCCTGTTTGCGGTCCTTTTTGGGGCGTTTCCGGATGCCTATAGTCAAAACCAGCCGGGTACGGAATTACACATTAAGAAGGCCACAGGCGCCATTACCCTGGATGGGGCATTGGAGGAATCCGATTGGCAGACGGCCGACGTGGCGGATGATTGGTATACCAACTATCCGGTCGATACGCTGAGGGCGCCTTTGCAAACGGAAGCCCGGTTTACGTTTGATGATGAGTTCTTTTATGCCTCCTTTGTATGCTATGACGATGAAACACCAGACATTGTGAACTCGCTCCGGCGGGATTTTAATTACGACCTGAATGATAATGTCGGCTTTGCGATTGGCCCTTACAACGACAAATTGAATGGGTTTTTCTTTGTCATCACGCCCGCTGGCGTTCAGATGGAAGGGACGGTGACGGGAGGAGGCTCAACGGGTGGTTCCTTCAGCACTTTCTGGGATAATAAGTGGTATTCCAAAGTGGTGCGCTATGAGGATAGATGGATCGCGGAAATGGCGATTCCCTTCAAAAGTTTCCGGTACAAAAGTGGCATCCGGGAGTGGAATATCTCGATGGACCGCTGGGAGTTAAAAAGAAACCGCAAGACCAGCTGGATACGTACGCCTATTCAATTTACCACGGCCTCTTTTCCATACGGCGGGCAGCTGATTTGGGATGATCCGGTCCCCCCGGCTAAAACCAATATTTCCTTTATTCCCTATATCGCGGCGAATGCTTCCTCCAACCGGGAAGTGGATCCGGTCGACAATGATACGGGGTTCGAGGTGGGCCTGGATGCTAAGATTGCGGTCACCCCTTCTTTAAACCTGGACCTCACCATCAATCCGGATTTTTCGCAGGTGGAGGTGGACGATCAAATCATTAACCTGACCCGTTTTGAGTTTCAGTTTCCGGAAAGGCGGCAGTTTTTCCTGGAAAATAGCGATTTATACGACCAGGCCGGTTTTCCAAGTTGTCGTCCCTTCTTTTCCCGGCGAGTGGGTTTGGCACGTGATTCTTCCGGCTTGTTTCAGCAGGTGCCCATTTCCTATGGTGCCCGGTTGAGTGGTTCGTTGAATGAAAACTGGCGGGTGAATGTCTTGAATATGCAAACCAAGGAGGAAACGGCCATTGGTTTGCCTGCGCAAAACTATACCGTCGCGGCGGTGCAAAGGAATTTCTGGGCGCAATCCAGCCTTGCGCTTAGTTTCGTGAACAAACAAAGTTTTGGCGTGGAACCGGGTGATTCTACTAAATTCTTCAGTGATAACATCTTTCGGGAAATACAGGTGGGCAACCGTACCGAGTTAAGGCGGAATACCTACAATAGAGTCCTTAGCCTTGATCTGGAAATGTCGAGTAAAGATGCCAAGTGGTACCATAGTGCTTTTATTGGTAAATCTTTTGATGATTTTAATAATCGGGATAACCTCGCCGGATTTGTCTTTGGCCGTTATGCCATTCGCAACTTTAGTGCTTCGGCCGGCTTTAATTTCATCAACGAATTTTTTAATGCCGAAGCCGGTTTTGTGCCCAGTATTCGTGTTTATCCCGGCCGGTATATTTTTTCCGGCAGCATGGCCTATCAATTTTTCCCGGAAAGGGAATCCATCATCCGCATGGGGCCATCCTTTGATTTTGACCATACCTACATCCCGGGCGGCACCAATACCGACCGGAATTATAGCCTTGCTTACCAGTTTGAATTCAATAATGCTTCCGGCCTGGAGGTCACTTACAACTATGTTTACCAAAAACTCACCAATAGTTTCAATTTGTTGGATCCGGAGAAATTCACCGGTTTTCTCGAAGGGGAGGAATATGATTGGAACGCTTTCTCCATTGAATACAAAAGCAACCCCAGAAAGAAACTTTTCTACGAGATCAGTAGCAGTTATGGTGGTTTCTACAATGGCGAAAACTTCAACCTGAGTGGAGAGCTTTCCTATCGTTACCAGCCTTTTGGCAATATTGCGCTGCGCTTCGATTACAACGATTTGCGGCTTGCGGAAAATTATGGCCAGGAACAGTTGTTTCTAATCGGCCCCCGTATCGACCTGACCTTTACGGATAAAATCTTTTTGACTACCTATATTCAGTACAACAATGTATTGGACAATATCAACGTGAACGCCCGCTTTCAGTGGCGTTATCAGCCCGCTTCGGACCTGTTTATTGTGTATACGGAAAATTATCTCCCACAGGACTTCAGAAGTAAAAATAGAGCCCTGGTGTTGAAGATGACGTATTGGTTGAATCTTTGATAAATTGATGCAGAATGCTGGAAAATACATTAAGAATACCTATTTTAGGAGAATCAATTATTGACGTCTAATCAAACAAATTAACTTATGAAGTTCATCAAAGCTGTTATTGGGTTCATCGTTCTTTTAGGTTCTTTTAATGCCGTGGCTCAAGATGGCACTATCTATCCACTCAGCGCGCCTGAAGAGCCAAAAGCGATCCTATTGGGTACTGGTGGTGTGGATGATCAGCCGGCACCCGAATCCTGGTTTCGCCAATGGGGCGACCCCATGGCACGCAATATTTCTACGGCTACGTTGACCCCCTTTTTGCCAGAAGAAGGGAAAGCAAACGGTGCGGCTGTAATTGTTGCTCCCGGAGGTGGATTTAGGTGGCTTTCAATGGGCAATGAAGGATGGGAAGTAGCAGAGGCTCTTGCCAAGCAAGGAATCGCTGCGTTTGTACTCAAATATCGACTCCATCCTACTCCAGAGTCTCTTGAAGACTTTAAAGCATGGATGAATCGTCCACGACCACCTGCCAATTCATCATCGGATACTTCAAAAGCGGCATCTCCCCCCCGATGGGACTTGTCCAATCAATTGGAGGACGCAGAAGCCGCGTATGCTATGATTGTTGAACGTGCCGAAGAATGGGGGGTTGATACGCAGAGGATCGGCATGATTGGCTTTTCCGCAGGCGCTGGGCTCACCATGCATTCAACGCTCAATTCTAAAAGTATGGACCTGGCTTTCATCGGTCCAATCTATGGCGGTATGGGGCCGGTGGAAGTGCCGGAGAATGCTCCACCAATGTTTAATGTGATTGCTACCGATGATTTTCTATTTCGTGGACAGTTTGGCGTTATTGATTCCTGGTACAAAGCAGGAGTGCCTGTAGAGTTTCACTTGTATCAAAATGGAGGTCACGGTTTTGGCCTTGGAAACCCTGACCGAACAAGTAACCGTTGGTTTGATGCTTTTATTCATTGGTTAGAGGTGAATAAATTTCTCCGTAAGTAACTTATAATTCCCATTGGCGCACACTGGATGTGTGAGGTGTGTATGCTAATGCCTTTCGGGGCACATGCCATGCACCGAGCCGTTGAAACCATAAAAAGAACCAAAAGAATGATATGAAAGTAACTGCCGAACATAACGAGCGCATCGCCAAAATGACCTTTGCCTCCGTTTATCCCCACTACGTCACCAAGGTGGAGAAAAAAGGAAGAACAAAAGAAGAACTGCACCAGGTGATCCAGTGGTTGACCGGATTTGATGAAGATAGATTACAGGAAATGATCAGCCAAAAAGCAACTTTTGCCACCTTCTTTCAGCAAGCAGACTTAAATCCAAATGCTCACCTGATCAAAGGGGTCATCTGTGGATACCGCATTGAGGAAATTGACAATACTTTAACCCGACAAGTAAGGTATTTGGACAAGCTGGTGGATGAATTGGCGAAAGGTCGTAAAATGGAGAAGATATTAAGGGTGGAATAGAGGTGAAAACTGGTGTCGATGGAGGAGACGACCCAAGTATTCCAATTTCACTTCCTGGAAAAGAACCTTGCCGCTCAGTGCTTGTTATTGCAAGAAGACCAACCAAGCGTTATTATGGCAAATACTCCTGAGGCGCCCCTCCACTTCCCGTGTGGCGCAACCATGAAAAACCGCTTCATGCTTGCGCCCATGACCAATACGCAGAGCTTCGCAGATGGGCGGCTCTCTGATGAAGAATTCCGTTGGCTGACGATGCGGGCCGAAGGGCAATTTGCACTGGTCATGACCTGTGCCTCTCACGTTCAAAAAATTGGGCAGGGCTTTCCCGGGCAATTGGGTATTTTCTCTGATGAACACATCTCGGGGCATCAACGCCTGGCAGCAGCAATTAAATCATATGGCAGCCTTGCCGTTATTCAATTGCACCATGCAGGCATGCGCTCTCCGGCGAATTTGATTCAACAGGCGCCGGTTTGTCCATCGGAAAACGAAAAGCAAGGTGCCAGAGCGTTGACTCCAGCAGAAATCCAGCAACTCAAAGAGGATTTCATCACAGCAGCTGTCCGTGCACAAAAGAGCGGCTATGATGGCGTGGAAGTACACGGCGCACATGGCTATATTTTGACCCAGTTTTTGAGTGCGGAAATCAACCACCGCACGGATGAGTACGGCGGGAGTTTGAAAAACCGTTCGCGGCTGCTCTTTGAAATCGTGGAGGGAATCAGAGTGGCCTGTGGCAATGAATTCTTTTTGGGCGTCAGGCTTTCACCGGAGCGGTTTGGCATGAAGCTGCCAGAAGTAAAGGAAGTGGCGCAAAACCTGATCGATGGTGGGAAGATTGACTTTCTGGATATCTCCCTCTGGGACACCTTCAAATACCCGGAAGAGGAAGCATTTAAAAATAAAACCTTATTACAACACTTCACTGACCTCAACCGTAAGCAGGTGCGATTGACGGTAGCAGGACAAATCAGAAACGCCCGTGAAGTGCAAAAGGTATTGACTGCCGGCGTCGACTTTGTCACGGTTGGACGCTCTGCCATTCTTCATCACGATTTCCCGGCCAGGGTGATTGAAAATCCGGACTTTACCCCGGTGGAAACACCTGTTTCCATGGCCTATCTGGAAAAGGAAGGTGTGAGTGAGAATTTCATCAACTATCTGGATCGATGGCCGGACTTTGTGCAAAAGTGATTTACAGCTTTTTAAATTCTATCTTAAATCCTTAGTCCAGTAAAGTGAAGGCAACTCAAGAGATTTTAATAATCTGGGGGCGCAGTTGCGTCCTGTCTCAGTAAGAATACTGTCACAATTTGTTGTCAAAAATGGTGTCTACAAATACACTGCACTGCTGCTCTTAATCTTTGTTTTTCAGTCTGTTAAGTTGTCTCCGGCGGTATCTTTTCCTTGATGAAAAGATACCGCCGGAGGCATATTCAAATTGCTTTTTTGGCAAAAATGCAAGTAATACGATGAACCCCTAGTTCTATTAATGAGAATAATCTTTTAACTACTAACTTTAAGACAGGACGAAGCTGCGCCCTAATCTGGTAAAGAGGATTTCCACCCAGATAGAAAGACTTGAAGAAAGTGACCGATGAGATTGTAGAGTATCCTACCCCACTCGTCGAAAGAACTAGACATTCCACTTTATTCCTGCTACCTTCCTACCACATCAAACAGGAATAGATCATGAAAGACAACAAAAAGGCAGGCGCAGGCCTGGCGGTAGGCATCGCCATTGGAACCGCCATTGGGGTAGCCACTGACAATTTAGCAGTGTGGCTTTCTGTGGGTATTGCCCTTGGGATCGCTATAGGAAAAAAGATGGACATGAATCACACAAATGAACAGGATCAGGAACCTTAATTCAAGCTCATGAACTCAGAACAACTCGTAAAAAAATGGTTTGAACTTTGGAGTACCGGTGACTTTCTGAATTTGCCGGTTGCTGACCATTTCAAACATACCAGCCCTTTTGGTACGATCGCCGGCAAGACGGTTTACCTTGATCTGGTCAAGGAAAACAAGGATAAATTTCTAGGTTACGTTTTTGAGTTGCACGACGGCATCTATGAGCCCAATCGGGCCTGCGTGCGCTACACGGCCAGGCAGGGTGAAGAATTCTCTTTGGATGTGAGCGAATGGTACTACATCAAAGACAACCTGATTGAAGAGATCATCGCTTATTATCACATCGGAGAGGTGCGGCAAGAACGGCAACTGAAGGAATAGATGATGAAGGCGTTGGCATCAATATTGTTGTTTCTTTTAATTTGCTGTAGCTGTAGTTCCTCCTACCAGGTCATTGAAGGTCATTTTGAAAATGACGGCATTACCTTCTCGTCGAACATTTACAAACCTAACGGGGAAGGACCGTTTCCGGCTGTGGTCATGGTTCACGGTTCAAAGAATCACACCGGGGACTTCTATACCGAATACTCAGAATATTTTGCCAAAAATGGGATCGTTACACTCAATTATGCCAACCGTGGACACGGCGATTCGGAAGGCAACCTCTGGACATCTACTTTTCACGACCTGGGTGCGGATGTATCAGCTGCCATTGAGCACCTGAGCAGTCTACCCTATGTCGATGCAAACCGCGTAGGCACCTGGGCCGACAGTCACGGCGGGTGGATTGTTTTGATTGCGGATAGCTTATCGCATAACATGGACTTTATCATTAGCAAGGCCGGACCGGCAGTGACACCGCTGGAAACCGTCTATTTTGATGTAAAAAACAACTACCTGATTCCACAAGGAGTGCCTGAGGATAAAATCGAAGAAATTCTGGGTTTATACCCAACGATTTTTGAATACCTGACGCGCAATCGCACGGATAGTCTCTGGCGTGAGATTAAGCGCGCCATCGATGAATTTCAACCAACTCCCTATTTCAAAAACAGCTTCGACGAATACTACAAGCAACTTCTGGCGTCACCCGGTGAAATGCAGTCTATTGATGAAATGCCCATTGCCCCATCCGGTCGGGATTACGATTTTGATCCCAAGCCCTACCTGGAAAAGCTCCAGACCAGGATGCTGTTGCTTTATGGCACTGCCGATGAATTGATACCCGTTGCGGATTGCATTGAAGTGATCGAAGAAATCAACAACCCCATTATTCACCTCAAAGTGTATGAGGGTGCAGGCCACGGCATTGAAATCAAACGAAACCCCGATATATTATTCAAACCGGTCTTTCCGGAAGGGTATTTGGAAAGTTTGGTGGCGTTTATAAAGCATGGCTGATGATGCTGAGCAACATCCTCGCAAAACACCCGAACTGCTGACCAAAGTCACTACAAATCAATTGATTACAAGTTAGAAACATCCTATCTTGGGCTAAACGTATCAGCGTGCCTCGGCGCAATGGTCATATTACACAATTTCATTTTACTACCTTAATCATTGCCTAGAACCAAAACACAGACCCTAAAACTCATCTATTATGAAAAAGAGATTTCTACTCCCCATTTCATTACTATGTTTATTTTTTGGATCAGTATTGACGCTACAAGCTCAAGAACCCTGTTTTGATGAGGATTATGTTCAGAATCCTTTTGGCATAGTTGCGCCAGACAATCTCAGTACGCTTGTCAAACTCGTGGATATCGATCACGATAGCATCCTCGAAGTGTTCGTTTCCATAGAAGGTTCTGGCCCAAACAAAATACACTACTATGAAAACGCAAGTAGCAATTCTAATCCCGTATTTGTTTTCCAGGAGGCAGATCCTTTCGGACTGGATTCAGCACTACCCGGTAGGCGCCCCTGGCAATTTGTAGATATTGACGGGGATGGGTTGCACGAGATTTTTATTGGTCACTTTGACGATGAGGCCCCCATTACCATGATTGAAAATACGGGCAATGCAACCATGCCCAATTTTGGAGGTGAGCCAATCCCTAACCCACATGGCATCACCTTACCTATGAATAACCTGGGTCAGGTTCTTGACAATGCTTTCCCCGCGTTTGTGGACATCGATAATGATGGTGACCAGGATGTATTTATCACTGGTCGCTTTATCAATAGTTTGCCCGATGAGGGGTTGTTTTTTATGAGGAATAATGACCCTTCCGGGACTGGTACATCTCCCCAATTTGATTCGATTGAGAAGAATCCATTCGGCTTTGACTTTGCACTATCAGAAAACGCACGGGTTGCCCTCTTTGCCGACCTCGATTGTGATGGTGACTACGATATGTATATGAATACCATTCCCAGTAATATTGATTATTATTTTGAGAATAAAGGGACGGCAGAAGTAGCCAATTTCAGCGTTGGAGGGCAAGACCCCACCTCCATGCATAGTGATCCTTTCAGCGCTGCGGGCGGAGATTTTTTAGACGTTGGGGGGGATGGTGACCTGGATTTGTTAAACGGGTCACTGAAGGCAGGGGTACAGTATTATGAAAATGTCAGCAGTGACACTACTCAGTTTTGTCACTGTACTACAATCAACGTAAAAGAGAATTTCTTGAATGTGAGCCTTACCATTTCTCCAAATCCTGTACAAAACATATTGCATCTTAACATTAGCTCCGAAATACTCCTGAAAAACCTAACGATAAGAATCCATGATCTCCTAGGCAGACAGGTCCTGGAAAGGTATCCAAGTGATGTGGGCTATGAGCTATCTGAAACGCTAAATGTCAGCCATTTAAGACCAGGCATTTATTTTCTGGAAGTAAACATGGATGGTAAAATCAAATCGGCGAAAATTTTAAAAACCAGGTGAATAAAAAAGCCCCGATTTTGAAGCAAAATCGGGGCTTTTTTATTGTATTCTTCTTTAGAATTTAAACGTCAATCCCAAGCTCGGCAGCACCGGCAACTGATTCACCCGGTTATTGGTGATCCGGTCTACGTAAAAGATATTCTCGCGGTTGTAAACGTTGGTCACACTGAAAATGGCCTCCAGGCTCGTATATTCCCCGAACTTGAAAGTGCGCTTCAGCGACAAGTCCAAACGGTGGTAATAGGACAAGCGGCCGTCGTTGCGGTCGCTCGACAGGATGGTTCCGATGTCGTAGTTGCCGCCCAGAATGTCGGTATAGAGTAGTTCGCCAAAATCTACACTTTGGTAGAAGCCCTGAGTAGTGGTGAATGGGAAACCAGAGCCCAGGTTCCAGCGCAAGCCAAACTCCCAGTCCAGATTGCGGCCGAAATTGTAGGATGCCAAAAAGTTGACATTATGACGACGGTCAAAAACCGTTGGGTACACCTGATCGCCATCATCGCGGTTTACATACCCCAGTGAGTAGGTGGCCCACAAATACAGCGGCTTGGTTTCGTACTTAAACGAAAAGTCTATACCATAAGCCTCTCCCGTTTCGGTCACAAAATCGGAGTCTTCGCTGCTGAGCTTGTTGCGATTAATGGCAATTAGTTGGGTAAAACCTTTATAATAAGGCTCAATATTGGCAGTCAGGTTTTTACTTAGGTCTATCTCAAGACCAGCAATGGCGTGCACCGATTTTTGCAGGCGGTGGTTCGTTGGCGTCCTGGTGCCAGGCTGAAAGATCGTTTCCTCAGGACCTGCCAAAAAGCCAACAAAGAAGTTGACAATATCCTGTTCATTAACGGTACTGATCAGGTTTTGTGAGTAGAAACCACCGGCTCCCTTGAAGCGCACATTATCCGAGATATTGACTTTAAGTCCAATTCTGGGCTCCACTGAAAGCTCGGACTGAGAGGCGTAATAATGGACGCGTAGCCCCGGTTCCAGAATCAACTTTCCTACCGTCTGCTTTAATCGTGCATAACCCGCCAACTCTGTGGTAAAGTCTTTTTGCTGGAAGCTCAGACCGATGGGATTGACAAAGGTGAAATCGGTGTTGAAACCATTGAATTCGAAACCGTATCTGATCTCGCTGGAACTACCGTAATAGGAAAAGTTCAGCTGTGCACTGTAGGTACTGATCGCACTGGTTCTGGGCCGGTCATCAGATTCCTGCAGTCCGATATCGTAGCCACCAATTGAAATATTTCCATCAATCACAACACTGGAGCTGGGTGGTACCAGTGTAAAATTGGCACCAAAGCCAGTGGCATCCCAATTCAGCTTCGCCAGGCCGGCAAAATCAAAACGATCGGCAAAACGAAAGCCAAAAAGGTTGAACTTACTACCATTGCCACTTACAAACGATAGCTTTCCGTATACATCGGTATATTGATAGGGCAAGCCAATATCACTGACATCCGCCAGGGTGGTGTCACCTGCTGCAAAAGAGTAAAAAGAAGTATCACTGGCGTACCCATAGAGTAGTTTTGAGGTCTCATTCAGGTAGGAGTGTTTGGCGGTAAAGAGAAACGACGTACTTCCTCCGCTTTCATTGTCGAGTTTCTTAATGGGACCTTCCAGCAATGCTTTAGCCTGGAAAGGACTGGCCGACACCAATCCGCTGAGGCGTTTCTTGTTTCCTTCGCGGGTTTTGATATCCACCACCGCCGAAATACGCCCACCGTAATCGGCATTAAAGCCGCCGGTCAAAACATCAACACTACGGATGGTTTCCGTCTCAAAAACCGAGAAAAAGCCAATGGAGTGAAAAGGATTGTAGATGGTCATGCCGTCCAGCAAGATTTTGTTCTGAACCGGCGATCCACCTCGTATATACAACTGCCCGCCTTGATCACCCGATACAATGACTCCGGGCAGAACAGGCAGATACTGGGCAATATCGGATTCACCACCGGTAGATGGCAGGGATTTAATTTGTTTGGGCGTAACCGTTAGTTTTGAAATTTGCACATCCGAGCGGGCCTGCTCTTTTCGCGCCGATACATCCACCACGCCGAGGTCAATACCGGCCGAACTCATCAAAATTCTTTCGTACAGGATGCGCCCGGCACGCACATTGATATCTATTGCCACACTATCGTAACCTACATAGGTAGCCACCAGCGTATAGTTTCCTTCCGGCACATTGCCAATAGTAAAAAATCCGTCGATATCTGTATTGGTTCCCATCGTGGTGCCGTTCAGTCGCACGGTACCAAACATAATGGGTTCTCCGGTACCTTCGTCAAATACATTTCCCCGAACGGTTCCTCCGTCCTGGCCAAAGGCAGCAATCCCACCCCACAATGTCAAAAGGAGTAAAAGTGAGTAACACTTAATGTTCATCAAAATAGTTTTAGTTCGCAATTTTCGAAAACACGGCAAAGATAAGGCCATTTCTCCCGCGAACAACTTTTTCTTTTGTCATTTAAAACACGTTTGGGTATATCGGTTCATCCCAAATCAAAAGTTCCCGCTCCTTCCCGTAGAATGACGGGTTCAACATCCGTACAATCCACCACTGTTGAGCCGACATTGCCGCCAATACCACCATCAATGACGACATCCACCTGATGTTTGAAATCTTCGTAAATATCAATCGGATCGGTAAAGTATTCAAGGATTTCATCGTCCGACTTAAGCGAGGTGGTGAGAATGGGGCGGCCCAGAGCATTCACCAGGGCCTGCACAATATTGTGATCCGGTATCCGTACACCCACCGTCTGCTTGCGATTGCGGAATAGTTTGGGTACCCGGTTATTGGATTTTAAGACAAAGGTAAATGGTCCCGGAAGATTGCGTTTCATCATGCGGAAAATCTGATTGTCAATTTGCGCCGTATACTCCGACACCTGGCTAATGTCGTTGCACATGAACGAAAGCATTGCCTTAACCGGATTCAAACCCCGAATGCGACAAATACGCTCTACCGCCTTTGGGTTGAAAATATCGCAGCCCAGGGCATAAACAGTATCGGTGGGATAAATCATCACCCCACCCTTTTCCAAAATCTCCACCACCTGATCGATCTTACGACCTTGGGGGTTGTCAGGGTTAATATTGAGCATCATAAGCTTTGGGCTTTAGTCATCAAAATCATCAAATAGATCGTCATCCAGGATATTCGACAATAGATCACGGAAAGAGAAGCTGGACTCGAGAATATCTTTATTGATGACGTTAAACTCCGCAAGGCCGTGCAGCACCAATTCCATATAGATATATGCTTCGGCTCCTTTGACCTTGAGTGTCGATTCTACCAGCTTACGCAAACCGGCCACTCCATCCAATGTTTCATGAAATTCCGCATCGCTCGAATCGTTTAGCAATTCAATGGAATTTCCTCCCGAAAACCAGGCTCTTATCGTTCCGTAAGGGTCCTTTTCCTGTCCCTTCTTTAATCCATCCGGATCGGGGAAATGGGCGAGAAATGATTCTTTAATGGCCAGATTCATCAAGGCGATGGCCACATTGTAGGGTCCTTCCTGCTCTCCTTCGTAAACCAGCTCCACCTTTCCTGTGATAGCCGGAACCACGCCCCAGAAATCGATGATGCGTGCCGGAGTCTTGTCTTCACTATTGATCAGTGCGCGGCGCTCAGCTGTACTGACCAGGTTTTCGAATCCGGAAATACTCAAGCGGGCCGAAACGCCGCTCTTCTCGTCGATAAACTCACTTTCGCGAGCCTTGAAGGCAATTTGCTCCAGCAAAATTTGCAGCAGATCAGGTACCTGTACCATTCCCTTCTGCTCCTCAGCCAAAAGGGCTTCCTGCTGGGTGATCTGGCGGGCAATATCAATTGACTTGGGATAGTGTGTCAAAATCTGGCTTTCAATCCTGTCCTTAAGCGGTGTAATAATGCTACCCCGGTTGGTATAGTCTTCCGGGTTGGCGGTGAACAGAAACTGTATATCTAGGGGAAGCCTTAGTTTAAACCCACGAATCTGGATGTCTCCTTCCTGCAAAATGTTGAACAGTGATACCTGAATTCGGGCCTGGAGGTCGGGCAATTCATTGATCACAAAGATACTGCGGTGTGAACGCGGCACCAACCCGAAGTGGATCACCCGTTCGTCTGAATAAGTCAGCTTTAAGGTGGCTGCCTTGATGGGGTCAACATCACCAATCAGGTCAGCAACGCTTACATCAGGAGTCGCCAGCTTTTCCACATAACGCTCATTGCGATGGAGCCATTCGATGGGTGTATCATCGCCTTTTTCTGCAATCAAATCCTTGGCGAAGCGAGAAATCGGATTGAGGGGATCGTCATTGAGTTCGCTGCCTTTCACCACGGGAATGTACTCATCCATCAGGTTGACGAGCAGGCGGGCGATCCGCGTTTTGGCCTGTCCGCGCAATCCCAGCAGAAGGATGTTGTGGCGCGACAAAATAGCCCGTTCAATATCGGGAATAACCGTATCTTCAAAACCGATAATGCCCGAAAATATTTCTTCTTTTTGCTTTAATTTTTTGACCAGATTGTCTCTCAGTTCGTCCTTAATTGTCTTGGGTTGATAATCACTCTTTCGAAGTTCACCTAGTGTTTTGATTGACCTCATGTGCAGGTTGTAATTTTTGTTTTTCTATGTAACAAGAGGGTAAAAGAAATGTAACGCATAATCAGGCGGATAGTTTTTTAGAGTATGTTTGGAGGTATTCATTCAGACGACCTCTCCATCAGGTTAAAATTTACCCCGGTCTAAAAAGATTTACCATTTTCACACCAAATCCCTTACTTTTGAACAAAAATTCGTTCTTTGATCACGAGATTTTTCAAAGAACCCAAAAATTAAAATAATGAGAAAATTTTTAGTCTTTCTTCTAGCAGCCAGTACATTGATGCTCACCAGTTGTATTGATATGGTTGAACAATTGTACCTCAACAAAGACGGCTCTGGCAAATATGTCATGGAATTTGACATGAGCGGGATGTTTTCCAACCCGTTAATGATGAGCGTGATGGAAGAAGGCATGAAGAAAGAATTGCAGATGGAAGAAGGGGAAGAACTGGAAAAAGACAGCATGATCTATTTCCGCGATATGCCCGGCGCCTCAAAACTGACGGACGCAGAGCGTAAATTGCTGGGGGATGCCAAAATGCACATGATGGTTAGTCAGGAGAAAAAGCAGATGAAGATGTCAACGGAAGTGGCCTTTAAGAACTTTGACGAATTGGCTAAGATCAATAAGATTATCGAAAAGACTTCTGCTGATGAGGAGCAAGGCGGTGGCGGTATGATGGGAGGCTCTTCACCATTTTCAGGTGGCAGTTCGGCCTTTACATTAAACAAGAGAACCCTCACCCGTTTGCCCAATCCTCCGGTTGGTGATGCCTTTGAAGGCGAGCAGATGGAAATGGCCAAGATGATGTTTGAGGGAGCTACGGTAACCACCATTTACCACCTTCCCGGCAAGGTCAAAAAAACCACTATCCAGGATGCCAAGGTGGATGGCAAAACGGTAACCGTAACCAGTGATCTGCTGGATATGTTGGACGAAAAAGTAGCTATTGAAGGCGATATTGTCTTTAAGAAAAGATAAAATCGAATGATCGATAAAATCATGCGCGGTTTGCAAGAAGCATCTGAAGTCTTTCGCGAGCAAACTTCTAATCTCGGTGAGGGCGCCAAAAACCGGACCGAGAAGTTGATCGAAGAATGGCTTCAGGTGTTTCCCAAGCTGGAAATCTATGGATTAGAAATCACCAGCTTCTCCCTGGGGGTCGCTATCAGTCCTTCCATTGAGGTGGAACTGGTGGGCAAGCACGAACAATTCACCAGGGAACGATTGGATGAAATCATTAAGGCCAATCGAAAAAATGCCATTTTACTCTCCGTATTTAATACCATCAAAACAGCCTACAGCTTTCACCGAAAGACCTACGCTACCCTTCGTGAACCATTGATTGTCAAGATTAAGGTTAAGCTATCTCCCGAAATCAAAGTCTTTATCGGAGAACCGCTCATTCAGTAAGGGATATGCTTCTTTAGTTAAAATTCACCAAAAATCAAAGGTGAATGTGTTAAATATTCATAATTATATCATTTGTAGGTAATTATTTGAAAGTTGCTAACGTTACTTTCAAATCAAGCCAACCCAAAATGATATTATCATGAAGAAAACAATCTATTTCTTATTCTGTGCAGTTTTTCTACTTTCAGCATGTAAAAAAGACCGCGGTCAATACAACCCCTGCGGCACCAACCAGATTGAGCAGCTGGATGTAGAGGTCATTGAAAGTTACACGACCCTACCTTCTAAGGTTTCCGTGTTTTGCCGCGTAGAAACCATTCAGGGTCAACCTGTTGCTGGTCTGTTACCATCTGATTTCACCATCTACGAAAAAGGTAGAAATGACGATTGTGAGCGCGAAATTTCCTCATTTGAGGCCAACAGCGTCATCTCCAGTCCTCAGCAATTGTTTTACTACAATACCATCCTGGTGCTTGACCTCAGTGCCAGTGTAACCGCTACGAGCTTGTTTGAATTGAAAGATGCCGCCCGTCGCTTTATCGACGAGATCATGCCCGCCAATGGTGATCCGGCTTATTTCATGGGCATCTGGTGGTTTGACGGTGAAGACGTGCTGCACGAATTGATTGCACCAACAACCAATAAAGAAGACCTGAAGCAAGCGGTAAGCGACATCAACCAGGATATGAGCAATGACCCCTCTACCGACTTGTACGGTGCCGTCATCAAGAGTACCGACATCGCCGAGGAATGGCTGAGCGAAGCTGGTCAGTCGGATATCTCTACTGCCCTTTCCGTAGTCATCTTTACCGATGGTACTGACCAGGCTGGTCGTCACCTGAAAAACGATGCCATTAACGCGGTGAATAATGCCGACAAGAGCATCCGTTATTTCACCATTGGCCTTGGTGAGGAAATTGACCAGGCGGTGCTGAAAAGCATTGGTAAAAACGGTGCTGTAACAGCTACCAACCAGTCGGAGCTGGAAGAAACCTTCCGTCAGGTGGGACAACTCGTTTGGGCTGAAGCCAATAGCTACTACCTCTTTGAATACTGTAGTCCAAAGCGTGATGGCAGTGGCATGAACGACCTGCGTATCGAAGCCCACTACGATAGCAAAGTCGGCTCTGCAACCACAAAATTTGATGCTACGGGCTTCACCGGCGGCTGTCAATAAATATACGAAGTTATTTCCCCAAAAAAGAAAAGGTCACGTAACTGCTGTTGCGTGACCTTTTTTCATTACCTGTCCCCAGGCTCACCCTGCATCCATTCTCACAATTTTTGGCAGGAAGGTACCCAAGACGTCCACCAGCTTTTCCTGGTGCTTCATCACTTGATGAATGTCCTTGTAGGCAAACGGAGCCTCGTCCAGGCCACCTCCCAGCAGCTTGACGCCCTGATCGCGCAGGTACTTTTTGAGTTCGTGTTTGGTGGTGCTTTCTTTGGCCTTACGACGAGACATTAACCGCCCGGCGCCGTGTGAAGCAGAATTCAGCGACAAAGCACTGCCTTTACCCCTTACAATGAATCCAGGAGCGGTCATTGATCCGGGAATGATGCCCAGCACTCCTTTCCCGGCAGGGGTAGCTCCCTTGCGATGTACGATCATCTCGTGGCCATTCGGAAGCTGTTCTTTCCAGGCAAAGTTGTGGTGATTTTCCACTTGTGCCAACGGCTGCTCGCCCAATGCGGCACTCAACCGGCGGTGGATATGATGATGACAAGCCGAGGCATAGTCACCGGCCAAATTCATGGCTATCCAATATTCCTGCCCCTCTTCGCTATCCAGGCTCAACCAGGCCAAATGTTTTGCCTCCTTTGGCAGCAAACATTTTTCCATGGCAATATTGGTGTAATGACGGGCAATATTGGCTCCAAGCCCCCTCGAACCGCTATGGGTCAAAATACCCACATAACTCCCTGGCGCCAGCCCCATTTCATTTTCGGGATCCGTGATATCGACAAAACCAAATTCGACGAAGTGGTTTCCTGACCCTGAAGTGCCAATTTGTATCCGCGCCTTATTGCGCAGCTCTTTCACTTTTGGAATTTCCTTAAAGGCAGCATGTGCTAACACCTCATCATCAAATGGCCGGTCGAATACTTCGCGCCCAAATCGGGAGTTTTCCATCAGCAAATCCGCCAGCTTACTGCGGTTCTTTTCCAGAAACGACTGCTTCAGATCGTAAACGGTCAGGCACATACGGCATCCGATATCCATGCCTACGCCGTAGGGAATCACCGCATTTTCCACCGCCAGCACTCCTCCGATCGGCAGCCCGTATCCGTGGTGTGCATCCGGCATTAATGCCCCAGCCTTTGCCACCGGGAGTCGCATAGCGGTCCGCATTTGCTGCAAGGCACCTTCATCAATTTGCTCAAGACCAAAAGCGGGAAAATCGGGTGTTTGTTCGGCAAGTGCAATCTCCTGCCTTGCATTCTTCTCGGGCTGCAATAGCTCAGCGGCAATTTTCCCCAATGCCTCGTGCTCCGAAAAACGCTCGGGGTCTTCAAGCACCTGAGCCAGAATATCCAACACCTCCTGTTTCTTACTGCGCTTGTAGTGCTTCAGCATCATATTGATGGCCACACCAATCACCTTCCCCTCCGGGTAGCCCAGAGCGATCAATTCCTTTCCGCGCAATTTCAATTTTGCCATAAGTATTTGTTTTCCACCACTACAATGGATACAAGTGGCAATTAGTTCCCTAAAATAGAAAGAGCGCAGCAGATTACTCCACCGCGCTCCTCTGTTTCTATCCTAATAAATTTAATCCTTCATAGCAGCTTCTGCTCTGCGCTGGAAACGGCGGGCATCTCCCGGTTCGACTTCCTGAATTTCGTAGGTTTCTCCATCGTCCATTTTTTGCACCAGGTCTTTTGATTTCAAACCGTGCAGGGCATCGATGAAGTCCGGATTATTGGAAGTGAGGTTAAGGATACCTTGTTTATAACCAAAGAAATAAAACAAGCCACTTGGCGACTTAATGTAGATGTACAAACGGTCGTCGTCATTGGAAGGCATTTTAAACTCCACATAGGCTTCCACCATCTTGTTGAAAGAAACCCCATCGATACTCACTAATCCGTTCGTTTTATCTTTGGTAACGAAGGATTGATACTCTGCATTCCATTTAAGGTTCAGCCGACTGAAAAGGAAGGTGTAAGGATTGTATTTCTTGGGTATATCCAAGAAACCCGAGCTGAGGCCATTGATGACCTCCTTCATCTCCTTATCACCGGGAAATAATTCGGTTGTTACCTTACGGTAATAATTCAGGTCGGTGAGGTAGGTAATATTCCTCGCATCAAATGCAGAGGCCTGGAAATCATTGACGATGACCTTCATCAGGGCTTCCGGGACCTTGAGCATTACGCCCGCCATCAATTCTGCATCAAGCGGATATTCAAATGCGGCTCGCTCCTCCATGACCGAAGTAGTGGTGGTAGAGGTCGTATCGTCCAGCAAAATGATATCATTATTTTCCTCTTCCTCCGGTTCAGCTGGTGGTGGGAATTTCGACTTGGCGAAACCTGCCGCATCAACTTTGATGTATTTCAAACCCGAACCTATGTTAAAGCGCCCCTCTCCTTCTACAGCTCCCGTCCGATTTTTGAAGGTCAGCAAATTGCCTTTCAGCTCATTGAGGAAGATCTTGGAAGAATCGCCAAAAATAAATTCATCCTTTTCCGGATCGTATTTGAACACGCCCTTTACCGGAAGAATCTGGCGGTCCTTTCTAAATAAAAGAGGTGTCATTACCCGTGGATACACCTGGGCTGTTTCCTTGCTCAAAAAGAGGCCGGTCTCCAGCGGTTCACCATCAAAACTCTTGGGTTCATCAAAAGCAATGGCGAGGTCTTTTTTGTCACCTTCACTACTTACAGTAAACCAGTATTTGTTGGGCAGTTTATCAGCATCCAGCCGTGCAAAGCCATCAAATTGCAGGTTCTTTGACTGCGCCTTAAGGGTAATTTTACCCTGAAATTCTGTCTTGTGATCGATATAAAAATTGTTGTCCTCGCTCACCATTCCAATCGCACGGGTTTCGGTGCGTTTTTCGTCTCTTGCTCCTTTTCCAACCCGCTCCCCCAGAATATCCTGCAATTCAATCTCCTGCTTTTTATCTCCGATATTGTATTCATAAAAACCACTGGCTTTGTACTGCTTTTTACCCATAATATTCACTGAAGCCCGATTGATCACGTGGTATTGGTTGGCAGTATCGGCAATGATTTTGGCATTTTGCAGTTGGGCCATCGTCCCCCCTTTCTGAATCTCGATATAATTACTGTCCGGATAAACGTAGGCATCACAGGTTTGCACATAGGGTACATCGCTGATTTTCAACAAGCTGGAGCGAATATCATAAACCGCTGACTTACCTTGAAAGGTCAGAGAGTCCTGATCGGGATGCACCGAGGTAAAGATGCCGGGTTTGTTTTCGTCTGTCTCAAAGAAGATGGTTTCCGCTGGCATATCCCAGTTGAATTCGTTCATTGAGGTGATGTACTGATTGTAAGGCAGTTCTGTAACCAGGTATTCATCGTTGGCCTCAAAAGTACCCAATTGTTCGTCAAAATCTACCCGACCTTTGACGTTTTGGGTGCGGAGGGCCAAATCTTCAGCATCAAATGACTTAATGCGAATATCCATGGTGTCTGCCTCCGCAGAAAAGGCGCCAAAGGAGAACAGCTTGGAATTCATACTGGCCTTGTCCCAGTTGAGGGTACCATTAGCCTTCAATCCGCTGGGAGTCAGGATCAATGTTCCTTCCATTTCGTGGGTACCTTCCTGGAATAACTGAAACGGTGCCTCTTCCGAACTCACGTACATACTGTCTTTATAGGGCCGCCAGTCAATGCGTACATCTACACCACGCACCCTTGGTACTTCCACCTCACTTTCGCGGTTTTCTTCCAGGTTAAACTTGTCGGCACTACCCTCCAGTTGGTCCGGTTTGAAAACAATATCTTCTGAATCAATCGATGCTCCGAGGTATTTTAAGCTTCCCAGGCCGAGTAATCCCTTATTACTTAGGTCAATCTGACCTTTGTAACTTCCTTTATTTTGGTAAACCGGATATCCGTCTTTTGGCGTTTCTGATAAAAAGCCAAGGGACTTATCGTCGCGCAAGACCAATGTTTCTTCAAAGATCGGGAAAATCTCCGCCGAGATAAGCTCGCCTTTAAAATTTAGGTCATCCCCATTAAACATATCCAGGTGATTGAAACTAAAAGGCTTTAGTTCAAAATAAAAGGAGTCCCGTGGATAGGCCCTATTTTGGGTGCTGTCGCGGTCGTAGTAAACAAATGAATTAGACTTCGTTTGCAGGGAGGGAAACATCGGAATGTTTTCCTTTCCCGACTTGTTGTGTGGTGCATCAATGAGCAATACACCATCAAAGTGCTCGATGCGCGAGGCAATAGACAAGGCGACGGGATTTTGTGCCTTATCGACTTCGCCGGTCGGCACAAAGAGGTCAAAAAAGCGCACGGAATCCATTTTCACCTGAAAAGTTTCGTAGTCAAAATGAAAATCCTTTCCCTCCAGCGTACTGAAACCAGCAAACAGTCGACCATCAAAGTCAATATCCCGGTCCTTCTTCATGACAATCATCTCCCCCGTTGGCTTTAAAGCCACTTTTTGTTTGTCGCTAAATTCCATCTTTTCCATGCCATCGATGCGCAATTCCTGATTGCGGAGATTCATGGTTCCATTAATGGAATTCGTATTGGAGATGATACGCAGATTATCATAATCCGAAATTCCCTGGTCTGATTCTACGTAGTGCTTTACCTTGTATTTGATTTCGATCAATTGCTCATCGCTGTCGTAGTTGATGAATCCTTTCGCTACCAGATCGTAGAGCAAACTTTGAATATTTTCTACTGTAAACTTGGAATTGATCCGCTTGGCCAGCAGGTTGGCATCAATGAAGTTGGTGCCTTCATGTTCTGCGGTGGCCTTCATAATGGCAATTGGATTGGCCGTTGCAATGTTTTGAATGCGCTCGTACTCGGAGTTTCGGAAAAACTCCAGTGATTCAAACACCACCTCCCCTTTCTTGGCAATACTGATGGTGGGCTTACCAAAAACAATAGAATCCTGCTCCAGGTAAAGATTGATGTTTTCCGCGTCAATATTGATGTTGTGATAGGAATCAAAAAATGGATTTCGGTCATTACCGCGTTTTCCTCTACTCAGCTGCAATTCGCGTTGCGGAATATCAAAACGGAAGTTCACAGATGGGTGATAAATGGAATCCTTGCCGTAATAAAGCACCGCATCTACCCCTTCTCCACCAATTCGCTCCTCCCGGCGGATAGTAAAGAGCTCGGATGCTCCCCGGAAGACCATTTTGTCCCGGGAATTAAAGATATTCAGTTCGGCCTTGTTTTCCTTATCGCCATAACCATAGATGGTCGTGCCGTGCAGACGAAAACCACCGGCATATTTGATCCCCTGTCCGATGTTATCAACCTTGAGCACTTTTTGCTTTGACTCAAATCGAGGATAGGATCCCTGATTACTTTCCCCGCCGGCACTCACCTTATCAATAAAAGTCCCTTCGATGACCTGACCACCAAAAAACAAGGGATAGTGCAATTTGGCTTCGGGCACCTCGTACAAACTCATCTTTACTTCAAATTCATAAGGTCCAAGCTCCGCATACACATCCTTGTCCATACCAACCCGTTCCCAGGTTACCCGGCCGCCTTCTCCCCGCCACACATTTTCTACGGGGAAATATTTTCCTTTGGTATCAACAATCTGGATGGAGTCGTCATAACGCAAAGCTACCAGATTCAGTTTGTCAAAGCTGACAAAAGGCACATTGTCTTCATACTTCATTTCATAGTTATCGGTACGGGTGTACCAGGAGGTTCCGGCACCGGTAGCATAACGAATGGCTCTGTGTTCGAAAAAGTCAATACAAAAACTTAGAAAGTCATTGAATGGCTTCACCCGTCGGTTTTCCATATCAGCCAGCATACTGATCAAAATCACATGCCAATCCAGGAAGGACTTGCCGCCACCGTTATCCAGGTTTTTGACCAGCAATAATCCGGAGAGATAATTATAAAAATAAGGACTGGCGCCCATGCGCTGATTGAGCATTCCATTGGAGGTGCTGATGATTTGCTCCAGTTCCTCAGGGGTAAACACACCGTTTTTCACCGCATCTTCAAATCCCTTGTAGGCCTCTTCCAGCTTATTTTGTTTGCTGGCCGTCATGTAATCCTTCAGCTGATTGAGGAACTCTCCCTGGTGTTCAGAAAAGTTCTCAAGTCGTTGAGCGTAAACGGAGGTAAAGGCCAAGAGCAGGCAGGTGAGTAGCAAGTAAACTTTTTTCATCTTGAAGGACAGATTTTTTATTTTTCGAACCATATTCCCAGCCAACCATCTTTTTCGGTTTGACGGATGTGCTTGAAGTTCTGGGACTCGGCTTTTTGAACGATTAATGGTTCATCTTGTTTCAAAATACCGGAAACTAATAAGACGCCTCCTGGCTTCAGCTTCTGATATAACGAATTTACCGTCTCCAAAATTACGTTCCTGTTGATATTGGCCAGAATTATTTCGTAGCCATCATCATCCACATCGGGTAGGGTTCCGTGAAGGGTTTGAATGCCTTGCACGTTATTGACTGCTGCATTATCTAGCGTATTCTGATAGCACTCCTGGTCAATGTCGATGGCAACTACCGGATTTGCCCCCCGCATAGCTGCGAGGATAGCCAATACTCCGGTGCCACAACCGTAATCCAATACCTTTTTCTGGGTAAAATCAATGGATTCCATTAGCTGAATGACCATGAAGGTCGTAGCATGGTGCCCGGTACCAAATGCCATTCTTGGGTTGATGATAATTTCGTGAGCAACCTCCTTAAGTGGAGCGTGGAAATCGGCGCGAATACCGCAAAAATCACCAACCTGAATGGGTTGAAAATTGGACTCCCAAATCTCATTCCAGTTTTGGTGTGGTACCAGGAGCCGTTCCCATTGAAAAGGGAAAGTTTGTTTGAGTTCGTCCAGCTTTTCGCCAATTGTGGCACTATCCAGGGCTGCCGGAAGGTAGGCATTGAGAACATCTTCCTGTTCTTCAAAGCTATCAAAGGGCAGATCAGCCAAAAAGGCTAAAAGAATGGCAGGATCTGTTTCGGGTGAATGTATCCGGTAATGGTAATAATCCATGTTTTTTAGTGTCCTGATTGAAATTTTATGGTTGAAGGAGCTACCCCAATATTTCGATTAATCTCAATTTGAGGAAATCCGGTTTGCAGGCCAACCTTAATCATCGCCAGATGGTG
Organism: Saprospiraceae bacterium; assembly: GCA_965229635.1. Classification (GTDB taxonomy): domain Bacteria; phylum Bacteroidota; class Bacteroidia; order Chitinophagales; family Saprospiraceae; genus BQJU01. The sequence continues at coordinate 4,269,509 of OZ245894.1, read as the reverse complement.
CACTGCGTGATCGTAAGCATACATTAATTCTCGCCCAAAGGTAGAAGTCAGCTGTGGGCGGACAGATGCCGGGTCGCTGGAAAAATCACCCCAAATGATCAGTTGTAGATCGTCTTCAAAGCTGGCAATAGCAGGAAGGAGGGCAACAAAGGCTTCAGAAGCTGAAACCACGTCTGACTCAATAGATGGATTGCGTTCCCGACTAGTGTAGTCAATTTCGCCCTCCACCGTACCTTTCAACAGGCACTGATAGAAATCAAAGATGTGTCGAAAATGCTGCCCCAGGGTTGACCCACCAAAAATTTCCAGCGGTTTTAATAGTGTCGCATTGTCTAATTGCCCCAGCAATTGGAGAATTTGAGTAATCATCGCCTTGGTACCGTCTTTACAATTCATATTCTTTTAATAAATTCCCCCCTGACGGGCCTTTAACGTATTTAATAAAAGCGAGACCACCGTCATCGGGCCGACACCTCTGGGCACCGGAGTGATGTAGCTGGCTTTGGGAGAGACACTGGCAAAGTCGACGTCGCCAGTGAGGCGGTATCCCCTTTTTGCGGTAGCATCCTCTACCCGATTGATGCCCACATCAATCACCACGACGCCCTCTTTAACCATATCCCCGGTGATGATATTGGGTTTTCCGATAGAAGCAACCAGAATATCGGCACGCCGGGTATGCTCCGCTAAATCGGCAGTGCGGCTGTGACAAAGGGTTACGGTAGCATTACCTGGATTTTGCTTACGCGAAAGCAGGATGCTCATGGGCGTTCCTACAATATTACTGCGGCCTACCACCACCACTTCCTTTCCGGAGGTAGGAATATCAAAGCGCTTCAGTATTTCCAGTATTCCAGCCGGAGTAGCGGGCAGATAACAAGGTAATCCCTGGGCCATCCGACCAAAATTGACTGGATGAAAGCCATCCACATCCTTGGCCGGATCAATGGCCAGTGTGATCTTTTCTTCTTCCAGATGGTCTGGCAAAGGCAACTGAACGATAAAACCATCGACTTCGGGGTCCTTATTCAGAGAATCCACAATGGATAAGAGCTCAGCCTGTGAAATATCCGCATCCGGGCGGATCAAGGTCGATTTAAAACCGACCTGCTCACAAGACTTGACCTTGTTGCGTACATATACCTGACTGGCGGGATCCTCGCCCACCAAAACGGCGGCCAAATGAGGTGCTCGCTCACCAGCGTCAACCATTTTTTTAACGGCCTCGGCAATTTCACCTTTGACCTGCTCAGAAAGTACTTTACCATCAATTATTTCCATCCTTCCGGGAGTTTTCGGTTGCAAAAACGACAAATTTAGCCATTAGTCTGGAGTAAGAAGCAGACCGTCCTGCTTTTTTTAAAAATCTCTTTCCAGAGTGATTATCTGGTTCCGAAGCAGCAATTTGCCAAATTTTAGACTCTTCTGTGTAGGAGATGACAAATAACAGTGCAAAAAATTTTAAAAAGTTAAAATTGCTGGACATTCCAGTTTTAAAAAATACTTTTATGCAAAATTGCTGGCTTTATTAGGGGAGGAAATTTTATATATTAAACGGTTTTTTGCTAAATTTGCTAAAGCATCCTTTAACGCTAAGTGAAAATTGGTCATTCGCGAACAATTCCATTTGGCAAACACAGTTCCGGCACAACATGGACCGGATCAAAGTATAACTTCTCCTCATCCTATAGCCACAGACTATAGGAATGCCTTTACGAAAAACCCTCAGTAGGCTAAGACTCTGGTTTTCGTGTCCGAATGATTTCTGATATGAGCCCCAGTCTTTATTGGTGTTTCAAACTACTTTTGACTAGCAACAAGTTTACATACTATAACTGTGTTTTACCAGCAGCAAATAATAATCCATTCGCCAGATTAAAAAAATAAACAAAACACAGATGGTCAGAATTACACAGCTTTCTTTTTCACTTGCTTTGATACTATCATTGCTCAGTGTCCATCTCAATGCCCAAAATTTTGTCATTACCAACGGTCAGGTTCAGACCTGCGATGGCTTCTTTCAAGACAGCGGAGGAGCCACGGGAAACTATTCAGAGAATGAGGACTTCACCTACACCATTTGTTCTGATGGCAGTTTTGGTGACACACACGTACAGTTAATTTTTGCCAACACCAGCCTGGGTACAGGTGATACTTTAACCTTCTACGATGGTCCCGATGCCGGATCACCACAAATCTTTCAGGTACCTAATCCATTCGAGCCTGCGGGCAATGCCTTCATTGTACAGGCTTCGGCTGCTAACCCGGGCGGATGTATCACGGTAGTCTTCCAATCGAATGCTGACGGCGACGTTGGTGCAGGATGGAATGCCGACATAAATTGTATCACCTCCTGTCAGTTGATCACGGCAGTACTGGCCAGCTCAGACCCACCGGTTAGCCCGGTCGATACGGGGTGGATCGACGCTTGTCCGGGCCAGCGCATTACTTTCAACGGAACCGGCCTGTATCCGCAGAATGGTGTGATTTACAATCATTCTGATCTCACTTCTACATTTGAATGGGATTTTGGCGACGGTACCACTGCAGTAGGCCCCAATGTAACGCATATCTATGATGAACCGGGCGGATATATTGTTCAGCTGACCATCACCGATCAAAATGATTGTTATAATACCAATTTTATATCTCAGAGGGTCAGGATTTCAACCTATCCGATTTTTGGCGTAGGTGGCACACTCGATACCGAGATTTGTGCTGGAGATACCATAGAACTGATCGGTACAGTTAACGAAATGGACACCTCTTACAACGTGTCGGTGATGCCAACCTCCGGAAGTTTCCAGGCTGGTGGGATTCGCTCTGATTCCTTGCCTCTACCTGATGGTACCGGGGCGGTCTACGAAACGAGTATTGAAATTACAGATTTTTCTCCAGGCCAAACGCTTGCCAGCATTGAGGACCTGATGAGCATCTGTGTGAATATGGAACACTCCTGGATGTTTGACCTCGATGTATTTATTTCCTGTCCGGATGGCACCCAGGTGATTTTACAAAACCAGGAATTTATTGGTAATGAAACGTACCTGGGTATTCCCATCGATGGCGATGACGGATCAAACCCGCCTCCGCAGGGTGAAGGCTTTGATTACTGCTGGACGCCCGATGCCGATCTCACCTGGACCCAACATATCCAACAGTTTGATCCACATACACTGCCATCCGGCGATTATGCCGCCTTTGGAGACCTGGAGGACCTGGTAGGGTGTCCGCTCAACGGCGAATGGACCATCATCGTGCAGGACCAATGGGGCAGCGACAACGGCTGGATCTTTGAATGGAGTATCAATTTTGATCCGTCCATTTTCCCAAACCTGGAGACCTTCACGCCTACCCTGGTCGACTATGGCTGGGAAGAGAATCCAACCGTATTTTTCGAGACCCAGGATTCGATTGCAGCCTCACCGCAAAATGCCGGTAGCGCCCTTTATACATTCTGGGTAACCGACGATTTTGGTTGTACCTACGATACTTCCCTGGTATTTGACATTCTTCCGCCCACCCACCCCAATTGTCATAACTGTGAAGACAATTATACACCAACGGAAGATATCACGCTTTGTGGTGGCGACGGAGCATCGGTGGATCTGAGTGGAGAAGTGGAACTGGAAACTCAGGTGACCTTTGAAACCTTCCCGATGCAAGATTTTGGTTTTACCACCAATCCGGTAACGTCACCTTTGGTTTCAAACCTAAATGTCAATAGTATCGCCCCGTTGACGCTGACGGATCCGGCGAGCCAAATTGAATCAGTTTGTATCAGCATCGATAATATCCAGGTCTTCTTTGTTGAAGACCTTACCATACGATTGCGAACGCCAACGGGAGAGCAGATCAACCTGATCACTCCCAATACGGTGAACGGCAACCGACTGACGAATACCTGCTTTTCACCTGCAGCAGCCAACCCCATCAACTCCGGGACCTCGCCCTATACTGGCACTTTCCAACCGGTAGGCAACTGGGCGGATTTGGCAGGAGCCCAAACCAATGGCAACTGGGCACTGCTCATTTCTGATAATGCAGGTATTGAACTGGGAGAATTTGTTTCCTGGTCGATCACCTTTAACTCTTCCAATGAAATAACTTTTGACTGGACACCACCAACCGGACTGAGCTGTGATGATTGCCCTGATCCGGACATCATGCCACCGTCAAATCAGGACTATATCATCACCATCGATGACTTGTACGGTTGTACCATCATGGATACCTTGAGTGTCAGCATTGTACAGGAGATTCCTGCGCCAATCGTAGAGTGTGCACCAAATGGCAATGGCGGCCTGGATTTCACCTGGAATGCAGTTGGCGGATTGACCAACTACGAGGTAAATGTCATTATCAATGGCGTTCCCGGTGGTTGGCAAGGACCAATCACGGCAACAACCTTTCTGGTGGATGGCCTCAACCTCGGTGATGAAGTGACCCTACAGGTTCGCGGTTATACTGCAGGTAGCCCGCTCAATTGTGATGTTGAAACCGGTGAAAGCACTTGTGTATACAACGAATGTGGCGTCAACGATGTGATCTCCATTGACAGTATTACTATGGTTCCGGCAACGTGCTACAGCTCGGAGACGGGTTCTGCCAGCGTATTTATTACTGATGGAGCCGCACCTTACGCATATCAGTGGAGTGATGACTTGCAGCAAATCAACCAAACGGCGGTTTTCCTTGAGGCAGGTACCTACACGGTGACCGTAACCGATGCGTTTTTCTGCCAAACGGAAGCCCAGATTGAGGTGACCCAACCGGATTCCCTGATCATTACCCTGGATGCTATGGATACGCCCTGTTTTGGAACTGCCGAAGGATCAGCTATCGCTATGCCTGAAGGAGGCACCAGCACTTACACCTTCGCCTGGGACAATGGTGCAATCACCAACGAGGTGAACAATCTGATGCCGGGTAATCACAGTGTCACAGTGACCGATGCCAATAATTGTGAAGCTGAAATGGACTTCACCATTGGACAGCCCGCTACGCAGGTCACGGCCGATGCTCAACAGACGCTGGAAGGCTGTAATGGCGATGAGGCCAATGAGGCCACGGTAGTTGGTTCTGGGGGTACTGGCACCAATTATACTTACAGCTGGGAAGACGGACAAATCCAGGCCACTGCCACCAATTTGGCTCCCGGTATGACCACGGTGACCGTCACCGATGAAGCCGGCTGTGAAGCCATCGATACCGTCATGTTAATGGATCTGGAGCCATTATTTGCCAATATGATCATAGGTCGGCCTACCTGTAATGGACTGGAGGATGGAAGCCTTGGCATCAACAACTTTGGTGGTGGAAATGGTGAAGACGGCAACGAAGATGACTATACCTTTGTATGGAGTACCGGTGATCAGGGCGTTTCAATCGTTGGAGTACCCGGTGGCATAACTTATACCGTGACGATTACGGATACCCAAGGTTGTTCCACCGAGATTTCCCGCCTCCTTCCCGATCCTGCACCGATTACATTTGCAACTAATGGCACCAATGCCTTGTGTTTTGGCAGCGCCGATGGTACCGCTACGGTGAGCAATGTTATGGGTGAAAATGACACCTTCACCTTCCAGTGGGATGCCAATGCACACAATCAGACAACCGCCACCGCTACGGGACTGCCTGCGGGCACCTACAATGTGACGGTTACCGATGAAGCCGGTTGTGAATCCTACGGTTCGGTAGATGTTGGGCAGCCTACATCCATAGACATTAATTACGATACAGAAGACAACGACTGCTTCGGCGATGCCAATGGAGAAATTGCTACCACAGTCCGCGGAGGAGTACCAGGTTATGCCTTCAACTGGTCAAATGGTGCCACTGATGAAGCTCTAACCGATCTGATCGCCGGGATCTATACGCTGACGATCACGGACATCAATGGCTGTGAGCAGGTGGAAGATATTGAAATTATCCAACCTGATCCGTTGGAGGCTGAAATACAAACCAAAGACGTAAGTTGTTTTGGAGATCGCGATGGAACGATCTTCGTCAATCCTTCGGGAGGTAACCTACCCTATCAGTTCAGTCTTGACAATAATGACTTTCTCGGTACCGGTACCTTGATTGGCCTTACCGCCGGCACTTATAACATCTATATTGTTGATGGTAAGGGTTGCCGTTTGATTGATCAGGCCGTCGTTAATGAACCTGCGGAATTTATTGTAGATGCAGGCGAAGACCAAACCATTTTGCTGGGTGATTCAATCAGGTTATTCCCTGACTTTATGAATGCTGCCAATGGGGCTGATCCAGAATTTGTTTGGTCCGCACCGTACGATTCAACACTTAGCTGTACAGAATGTCGGGTTCCCTGGGCTTCACCGGAGACGACCATCACCTATGAGCTGTATGCAGTAGATGAAAATGGGTGTGAAGACACCGATCTCGTCACTGTTTTTGTAGAAAAACCGCGATTAGCGGTAGTCCCTACCGGCTTTACGCCAAATGGTGATAACATGAATGACCTTTTACTGGTACACGGTCGGGAAGGTACGCGGGTGAAGGTATTCCGCGTATATGATCGCTGGGGCGAAATGGTATATGAAAACGGTGACTTTATGGTCAACGATCCAAACCAGGGATGGGATGGCACCTTCCGCGATGAGCCGTTGATTCCCGGAGTCTACATTTGGTACCTCGAAGTAGAATATCCATTTGACCAGATGGAAGAATCATTCCAGGGTCAAACAACTTTAATTAGATAAAATAAAACCTTCTTTGACAGATACCGTGGTCAAACTAAAATATAAATCAAAAGCGTCCTTAGAAGCGTTGGTTTGTGTTTTTGATTGACTCTGAATCACGGAATTTGTCAAAGAACCAAACAAAACAAGGTGCCGCCGGTACTCCCCTCAATACCGGCGGCGCTACCAAAAATAAGCTTATGCAGATGCAATCTTTACACTATCGTTTGTTTTTAATTTTCTGTTTTTGTGGCTTTTCGCTGCTCTCCAGGGCACAGGATGCCCGCTTTGCTCAGTTTTATGCCGCTCCACAGGAGTTAAATCCGGCCATGCTGGGCGTCTTTGAAGGCCAGTTTCGTTTTGTAGCCAATTACCGCACGCTGTACAGCAGTATCCTCGACAATCGGCCATTCCGAACCATTTCCGCCAACTTTGACATGCGCCACCGCGTGATGAATGGCGATTATTTCGGTTTTGGCTTTTCTGCCCAACGCGACGAGGCCGGAATTTCCCGCTTCAACCACACCCAAGTCAACCTTGGTGGTTCCTTCCTCAAACAATTGGGAGGCAGCGGCTATCGTGCCAGTGATCAATACCTGGTAGCCGGTGCACAGATGGGTTTGGCCCAACGGGGACTGACTTACGAAAGGCTGTGGTTTAGCCAACAATTCCGCACGGCACCCAATATCGCCTATATCGATACGGAAGCCGATAATGGTGAAGCTTTCATGGATCAGAATACGGGATTGTATCTCGATTTCAGTGCCGGATTGTTGTGGTATGCCTCCTTCGATAAAAATGCCAGCATTTACCTCGGTGGGGCCATGTATCACCTCAATAGTCCTAATGTAGCTACACTGGCCGATGGTGACGCCAAGCTTTATTCGCGCTGGGTAGTACACGGTGGTGGTGAATTGCCGATGGGCGATAACCTGAGTTTGCTACCTGCTGTTTTGGTAACCCGACAGGGACCGTACTTCAGTACTAATGCAGGGGCCAACTTTCGTTATACTCAACGCGATTGGCAGGAACTGGCGTTGAGAGCCGGTTTGTGGGCGCACGTTTCCAATCAGGGCGATTCCATGGGTATGGATGCCCTGGTTTTCGCTGCCATCCTGGAATTGGAGCGGTGGAACCTCGGCTTTAGTTATGATGTAACCACTTCAGATTTGGCTACAGCCAATAATTCCCGGGGCGCATTCGAGGTTTCTTTGATTTATACGCATCGGGAGAAAACCAGGTATAAAATTAATTGTCCTAAGTTTTAGATGTGAATAGGTAAGCAAAGCCGCTAAGGACGCAAAGTTACTTTTGCAGAAACCTGGCGGTTTCTTTAAAAGAGCTATCCCAGATGTTGACTTTAGTAGATTTACTGGATTAACATGATTTTTTGGCAGTAGAGAAAAATCCAGATGGATTTTTTCTAATCTTCTCCGCGTTCTCCGCGACCTTGCGTGCAGATCTAGTGGCGCGCAAAAGCGCAAAGCGCGCGGAGGTCGTTTTTCAGAAAGATTGTAGTAAGGGCTTCAAGTTTGTTTGACAATATACCTAGAAATAGGGGTACAACCGTAGGTGGATGTACCCCTATTTTTATTTCGGGTCATAATTTTCATCTCAAAAGCCGCTTTGCGCAAACAATTTAGGACTTCAACGCATTAAATATACCATGTATTCCCCAATCAAATGAGCATCTGATATCGTATTACCAATAAAACCATTATGTCAGAAAAATCCACCAAAGAGCAAAACCAAACGGAAGCCGATAATGGAAATGGGCAACTGCAAATCGTAGAGAATGTACTACCCAATACCCTGACCATCCTGCCCTTGAGCCACCGCCCCATCTTTCCGGGTATGACGGTGCCCATGACTTTTTCCGGAAAGGAAAAACTGGATACCCTCAAAAAGGTAATGGAAGAAGAAGACGGCTACATCGGTCTGGTGCTGGCCAGTGAATTGGATGAAGAAGACTATACCGAATCCGATTTCTATGAAATGGGAACGGTCTTCAAGATATTGCGCATCGTTCCCACCTCACAGGACGCAGTGCAAGTACTGGGCAATGGAGTCTCGCGCTTTAAGCGCAAAAAAGTCTTATTGGTGAAACCCAACCTCCGCTGGGAAGTCACCTACCCGCCCGCTGACAAAAACAAGAAGCCCAAAGCCGACCTGAAAGCCTATATGATGGCCATTAGTTCGGAAATTAAGACCTTGCTTAAGCTCAATCCCTTATTCCAGGAACAGGTCAACCTGGTGGTATCTCAGCTCAATTACGACGCACCGGGCCTAACTATGGATGTCATCAGCAATCTACTTTCCTCAGAGGCCGAAGTTCTGCAAGACCTGCTGGAAACACTTGACCTGGAGGAGCGTGCCAAGAAGCTACTGCTACTAATCAAGCAAGAGCTGGAAATTGCCAAAATTCAGAAGCGGATCAACGCTCAGATCGAAGAAAAGGTCAACAAACAGCAAAAAGAATTCTTTCTGCGAGAACAGCTCAAAGCCATCAAAAAAGAGCTGGGTATTGAAAAGGACGAAAACGAATCCGAGGTTGAAAAACTGGAGGAGAAGCTTTCAAACCTGGAATTGAGTGAGGAAGTCAAGAAAGCGGTCAATCAGGAACTCGATAAATTGCGTACACTTAATCCGCAATCGCCAGACTTTAATGTAACGCGGACCTATCTGGAAATTATTGCCGATTTACCTTGGGGACAATACTCTGAAGATAACAGCAGTATCAAAACCGCCCGCAAAATCCTCGATGATGAGCACTACGGGCTGGATGAAGTAAAAGATCGTATCCTGGAGTTTTTGAGCAGTGTGATCAAGCGTGGCAGCATCGCCGGATCGATCATTTGTCTGGTGGGCCCTCCCGGTGTAGGTAAAACCTCCATCGGACGCTCCATTGCCCATGCACTGGATCGGAAGTTTTTCCGCTTCTCTGTAGGTGGTATGCGCGATGAGGCCGAAATCAAAGGCCACCGCCGAACCTATATCGGAGCCATGCCCGGAAAATTTATCCAGGCACTGAAACGCGTAGGCACCTCCAACCCGGTCATCATGCTGGATGAAATTGACAAGATTGGCTCCAGCTTCCGCGGCGATCCGGCATCGGCACTACTCGAAGTGCTTGACCCTGAGCAAAATACCGCCTTCATGGATCACTACCTCGATCTGCCATATGACCTTTCCAAAGTCCTGTTTATCACCACTGCCAACCAGCTCGATACCATTCCGCAACCCCTACTCGACCGGATGGAAGTGATCCGATTGTCGGGTTATATCATGGAAGAAAAGGTACAAATTGCCAGGCAATACCTGGTGCCCAAGCAACTGGCAGAACACGGCTTTGACAAGGAGGAAATTACCTTTACCGAAGAGGCCATTGCCACCATTGCCGATCGCTACGCCCGGGAAGCCGGGGTGAGAAACCTGGAAAAGCAAATTAGAAAGATCATCCGGAAGATTGCCCTCAAGCAGGCTGAAGAAGAGGAAATTGACTTCAGTGTTGACCCGGAAGACGTGGAAGGATTTTTGGGTAAACCATTTTTTAATCCCGAAAAATTGTACAACAAAAGTGTGCCCGGCGTAAGTCTCGGCCTGGCCTACACTTCTATGGGTGGCACCACCCTATACATCGAAGCCAATGCCATCAAGAGTAAATCAGCGGGGTTCAAACAGACCGGCCAATTGGGTGATGTGATGCGAGAAAGCGCCGAAATTGCCTACAGTCAGGTGAGAGCTATGATCAGCAAAGACCCCGATCTGGCGAGTTTCTTTGATGAGCATCTGGTGCACCTGCACGTACCGGCGGGAGCTACACCAAAAGATGGTCCCTCCGCTGGAATAACCATGGCCTTGGCATTGTATTCACTGGCCACCAACAAGCCAGTAAAAGAAGGCATCGCCATGACCGGTGAACTGACCCTTACGGGAAAAGTACTGCCCATCGGTGGAGTGAAGGAAAAAACCATTGCCGCCCGTCGTGTTGGCATCCGCGAGTTAATTTTACCCATCGACAATAAGAAGGACTTTGACGAATTGCCGGAATACATTCGGGAAGGCATCACGGTACACTATGCTGATTATTTCCACGATGTTTTAAAAGTAGCCTATCCGGGAGAAATTTTGTAATCTTGCGCCATGCAGCTGAAAAAAGTCTATCTGAAGCCCAAGCGCGATGTGGCCGTTAAACGCTTTCATCCGTGGGTATTTTCCGGGGCCTTGAAGCCTCTGAAAGCACCCATTGAGGACGGCACTACCGTTGAGGTTTACAGCCATCAGGAGGAATACCTGGCCACCGGCCATTACCAAAATGGCAGTATTTGTGTGCGGATCGTTTCTTTTGAACAAGGACCACTGGATCAGGTATTTTGGAATAAAAAATTGGCCAATGCTTTGGCCTATCGTCGTGAAGCGGGACTCACCAACCGTCCCGACACCAACGCCTATCGATTGGTGCACGCCGAAGGTGACGGACTACCCGGCTTGATCATCGATATCTACCATGACACCGCAGTGGTACAATGCCATTCTATTGGTATGCACCTCGATCGGGAAAAGATCGCTGCTGCGCTTCAACACATTCTACCGAATCTGACCCTCATCTACGATAAAAGCGCCGATACGCTACCGGCCCGCTATGCGGATCAAATTGATAATGCACCACTATATGGCGAAGCTCGTGACGGTCAAATCCTGGAATACGGCAATACCTTTGCCGTGGATTGGGAAACCGGTCAAAAAACGGGATTCTTCCTCGATCAGCGGGAAAACCGACATCTGGTGGGACAATACGCTGCGGGCAAAACGGTGCTCAATGCCTTTTGCTACTCGGGAGGATTTTCCATCTACGCCCTGAAGGCCGGAGCAAAAATGGTGCATTCAGTGGATGTATCGCAGGGAGCCATTGACCTTACGGAAAAAAATGTGCAGCTCAACGGCTTTTCCAGCGATCAGCACCAGGCCTATGCCATGGACACCATGAAGTTTCTCAAAGATGCCGATCCCATTTATGATTTAATGATCGTTGATCCGCCGGCTTTCGCCAAAAGTGTAAAGAAGCGCCATAACGCCGTACAGGGTTACAAACGCCTAAATGCGCTGGCGATGCAGAAGGTAAAGCCGGGAGGTCATTTGTTTACCTTCTCCTGCTCTCAGGTGGTCGATCAGCAGTTGTTTTACAATACGATAGTGGCAGCGGCGCTGGAAGCCGGTCGGCAGGCCAGAGTGATGCACCATCTTACACAGCCGCCAGACCATCCGGTAAGCCTGTTTCATCCGGAAGGTTCCTATTTAAAAGGTCTGGTTTTGCAGATTACTTAATATCAAGGCAATTCCCTACTTTTACGGTTCATTTTGCTACTTTTAAATGGAAAAAATCCAATATCCACTGCTGTATTACCAATTGCCGGAAGGCGCCGTACTAGGCATCCTGGTAGGAACTGACTATCAGGTAATTGGCAAGGATTTGCGCTCGGTGAAAGCAACCCTGGGCGACCATTTACAAAAGCAATATAAAAAGTACGACGACTACCCTTATATCGATTTAACAGAGCCGAGGCTTAAAATGCTGGAGATCAGCATTCGCCCTTCTTTTCGCGATGAATCGAGTGCTTTTCCACTCTCGCAAACGGTCAAGGTGCCAGTGCCCGTCGTATACGGCGAAAATGACCAGGGCTATTACGAGTGTCATCTGCCACTATTTGACGAAAGTTTTTATTATTACGATACGCGGCAATTTGATGCGCTGGTCAATTATTTCACCAGCAACCTTCTGCACCGAATGTCGCCGGAGGAGATCTACCGTCTGTTATTGCATCCCAAACCACAATTGGATACTATTCCCCTCAAGGTCAATTTCGACCGGAACTTTGACTGGAAAGGACTTCCTTTTCAAAGACAATACCAGGTATTGTCGCGTTTGGCGGAAGCCTACCCTCCCAGAAAAAGCCCCAACACGAAGAAAAGCTACCGGCTCGATGCCGCCTGGGAGATGGAGGATATCGTTGGAGAGGTTATTGATAAACTCATTACCACCCGTTCCAACCTGTTACTGGTGGGTAATCGCGGCGTTGGCAAAACAGCAGCACTGAATCAGGCCATCAAAAAGATCACCTCACAGGTGCGCCGTCAGAAGCTCGACTATTCCTTCTGGCGCATTCGCTCTCAGAGTATTGTGTCAAGCGGCAAATACCTCGGAGAATGGCAGGAAAACTGCGAGCAGATGATCGAGGAACTCAATGCCGCTAATGGGGTGCTGTGGGTGGTGGATGTCATTCAACTGCTGCAAATCGGTGGTGAGGGGCCGGAAGATAGCGTGGCGTCATTTTTGTACCAGTTTTTACAACAGGACAAATTGCAGCTGGTGGGCGAATTGACGCCGGAGGAATTAGAAAGTATGAGGCGGCTGTTACCCGGTTTTGCCCAAATCTTCCAGATCATCCATATCGAGGAGTTGTCGGCACAGAAGAGCCAATCGGTCATGGAGCATTTTTCGCGCTACGTAAAGCAGCAATTTGACCTTCACATTAGCCAAAATGCCATCGAACTGTCGTACCGCCTGCTAAACCGCTATTATCCATACGAGAGCTTTCCGGGCAAAGGCATCAACTTCCTGAGTACCTGCGTCAACGAAGCCATTCTCAAGGAAAAATCCCGCTTGACCCGACAGGATATTGTGCGAAACTTCATCAACCAAACCGGACTGCCGGAGTTGTTCCTGCGCGACGACCTGCTGCTCGATACTGAAGACCTATACCAGTATTTCAATAGCCGGATCATCGGTCAGCCCGATGCCGTGGAGAAAATGTCGAGCCTGGTCAAAATTTTTAAAGCCGGACTCAACAATCCGCATAAACCCATCAGCACCCTACTCTTTGCCGGACCAACCGGCGTGGGTAAAACAGCTTCGGCCAAAGCCCTGGCCGATTACTTTTTTGGCAAAGGCCAAAAGCGCTCGCCATTGATTCGCATTGATATGAGTGAGTTTCAGCATCCCGGACAGATCAGCCGGTTGATTGGCTACGGAAAGGAAGTTGGACAGCTGGTCAAGGAAATTCGTGAGCGTCCCTTTTCAGTACTCCTGCTTGACGAGATTGAAAAAGCCGCTCCTTCCCTTTTTGATGCGTTGCTAACGGTCCTGGATGAAGGTATCCTGGTGGACGCCTACGGTCGCATCACCAATTTTCGTAATACCATTATCATCATGACCTCCAATTTGGGTGCCACCAACCAGCGAGCCATCGGCTTTCAAGATACCACCAGCGGCGCCGATAAGTACCTTTCGGCCATCGGGCAGCACTTCCGCCCGGAGTTCATCAATCGCATCGATGGATTTGTGTTATTTCGGCCACTCGCCGAAACGGATATTCGCAATATTACCCATAAGGAACTCGAGGAACTCAACCAGCGGGAAGGATTTACCAAGCGCGGATTGCAGCTGGAATTTACGCCCGTATTTGTCGATCAGTTAATACAGGTTGGTTTTGACAGTCGCTACGGCGCCCGACCTCTGCAACGGGCCATCGAGCAGCAGCTGGTCAATCCCATTGCCAACTGGCTACTAGAGCATCCGGATCAACGGGACTGCCGCTTACAAATTGATTATCAGGAAGGTATCAAAATCACGATGATTCCGAAGAAATAAGACAAACCCGCGATGGTCCCACTTGTAATACAGCTATTGATCCTGATTTTATTTCCCGTTGTCAGTCGAAAAATTGGCCGGTTACCCGCAGTAAAAAACTGGCTAAGTCCGGTCGTTTTGTGCTACGCCGTCGGCATTTTTTTGCGAAACATTCCCATTTTTCCGTTGGATGACAAGCTTTCTAACACCGCCACGGAACTAGGTGTGGCCATGGCCATTCCTTTATTGTTATACAGCTCAGCAGGAAAGGACTGGTTCAAGGTTGGCAAAATCGCTTTAATCTCCTTTTTTCTTTGTGTGATCAGCGGTCTGCTGGGTACGATGGCCGCCGCTTTTGTCTTTTGGGGCACGTTTAGTGATGGCTGGCGTTTGTCGGGTATGTTGGTCGGTATCTACACCGGGGGTATCCCCAATTTGCACGCCATTGGGTTGGCGCTAGATGCGCCCAGGACCGATATCCTGCTGCTCAATGCCGCCGATATCTTCTTGGGCAGTATTTATTTATTATTACTTAGTTCGATAGCACCCAAACTCCTTGGCAAGATACTGCGGCCCTTTGAAAACCCCTTGCCCATGGACGAGTCTGAGGCGGCCGATTCTTCACTGCAGATTAACTGGTGGCAGTACCTGCCGGGAATCTTACTGACTGTCTTGGTTATTGGCATTACCCTGGGCTCGACCTACCTGATCTGGGGTAATCTGGAGCAGTCC
This sequence comes from Saprospiraceae bacterium, assembly GCA_965229635.1. Lineage (GTDB taxonomy): Bacteria > Bacteroidota > Bacteroidia > Chitinophagales > Saprospiraceae > BQJU01. The sequence goes on along the minus strand of OZ245894.1, from coordinate 4,254,443 downwards.
ACCTTCATCATTTTGGCGCTGACTACGCTGAGTTTGGCGGTGAGTTTTAGTCCGCTAAAGGAGCGGTTGCAGGGCACTTACATTGCCGGTGAGTATTTTCTATTGATCTTTAGTGTCGCGCTGGGAATGCTGGCAGATTTTGGCTCCATCTTGGACGAAGGAACGCCACTTGTGAAATATTCGGCAGTGGCCCTGACGTCCAGCATCGTCATTCATTTACTGCTTGCACGTGTTTTCCGGGTCGACCGCGATACCTTTATGATCACCTCTACGGCGGCCATTTACGGGCCGGCATTTATTGGACCAATTGCTTCTACCTTAAATAATCGGAGTTTGATACTCCCAGGTATTACCCTGGCCCTGTTGGGATTTGCCATTGGTAATTACCTGGGAATAAGCCTGGCCAGGCTCATGGAATGGGCTTTCTACTAGTGCGACTAGTCCGAAATGATTGATACTTTTTTCACTCTAGAAGCACGGAAGATGCTGAACATTAAATGTCAATTATTTCTGCATCAATCTACTAGTCCTCATCCATATTGTGGAAAATATTGATCACGTCCTCGTCCTCTTCCATCTTTTCGATCAGTTTGATGACGTCCTCCACCTGATCATCGGTTAGCTCTTTGGTATGGCTTGGGATGCGCACTAATTCCGTGCTTTGCACTTCAATTTCGCGCTCCTCCAGGGCCTTTTGCAAGCTACCAAAATCTTCAAAACTACTGTACAGTACCAGTTCGTCCTCTTCACGCTTGAGTTCATCCAGGCCGAAATCGATCAGCTCCAGTTCCAGTTCATCGGCATCGAGGCCTTCCGGCTTGATTTTGAACACCCCCTTGCGGGTAAACATATAATCCACGGAGCCAGAAGTACTTAGAGCACCACCGTATTTGGAGAAAATGTGGCGAACATTGGCCACTGTACGGTTATTGTTGTCGGTAGCCGTTTCCACCATCACGGCTACTCCGTGGGGAGCGTAGCCCTCAAATACCGCCTCGCTGTAATCCTCCGCATCTTTGGAGGTCGCCTTTTTGATGGCATTTTCGATGTTGGCCTTCGGCATATTCGCCGTTTTGGCATTTTGTATAGCCAGACGCAGGCGCGAGTTATACTCGGGATCTGGTCCTCCTTCCTTCACTGCAATCGAAATCTCCCTACCGATTTTGGTGAATGTCTTGGCCATATTGGCCCAACGCTTCATTTTGCGTTCCTTGCGATATTCAAATGCGCGTCCCATACGTACTTTTTTTATGAAGCGCAAAATTAGAAATACTTTTTTTATCCCTGGCAACTTTTCCTACCGATTTTTTTAGTGGGCGCATGGATTTGCGCTTTGCCTCATTTTTTATTAACTTTAGCAAAAGAAATTCAGAAATATGCTATCCCCAAATAAAGGTCACATCACTCAAACAAGCTAGAATTGTTAACACAAAAGCTTTTGACCAATGAAAACCCAAATGCTATCAACCTTGGAACAACAAAAGAACTTCAAACCCTTGCTCATTCACCTCCTGGAAGATAGTGAGGCTGATGTCAAGCTGCTGGAACTGGCACTTGAAGAGGTGGAGTTGGCCTATGAGTTACGGGTGATCAAAGACGCTGAAATACTGGTTGAATCCTTTGACCAGGGGAGCTATGCATTGGATAACAATGGTTTTTTATCCATTTTCATGATCGACCTGGAGATTCCCAAGTATAGCGGTCTTGAACTAATTGAAAAAATACGCAATCGATTTCCTAAATCAGAGGTGCCGGTAGTGGTGCACTCAGGCAGTCAAAACAGCCAATCTATTGCGGAGGCGTACCGGCTGGGCGCCAACGCCTATCTTTACAAATCCATCAACTACGTGGAAAGTGTAGAGCACCTCAACGCCATGTTCAAATATTTCTCCCTGATGTACAAACCCGATTGACATTGGTGCTAGGTTGCCACAAAAGTCACAGCTGATTAAGCCCAGGTGCTTTCTGCTCACCTCTACCCCATTGTCAGGTATCAGTCAACAGCTCCCTACAAAAAAAAATTTCGCAAAAAGTTTTTTGATTTTGAAAAACCTATCTTACCTTTGCCTCGCCTTAGAAAAAAGGGCAGGTTTAAAACCACGGAGGAGTGGCAGAGCTGGTTTAATGCACCGGTCTTGAAAACCGACGTACCTTAACGGGTACCGGGGGTTCGAATCCCTCCTCCTCCGCCTCCACAATTAGCGGTCCATTTGGACCGCTTTCTTTTTTTTCAGATGTGTTATACCCTGATATAGAGCAGATTAAAGACAGCAATTGGTTGACCCTAGGGGTTCGAACTTTTCCATTCTCTATGCTAAAACCCTCGGGGAAAATCATCCTGCATAATTGATACTGCTGATATGGGGTCGCAAGGTCAGTAAACCAGTCCCCTAGCCTGTCTAAAAGATTGATTAACTTGGACTTAGTCTCCAAACCGATAGCCCTCTGATTCTTCAACATTTCCAGTTCTGTGCTTAATTCCTTGGCTTCTGCCTTGAATGTGGACATCATCTCACTAAAAACCTCTGCGTCTAGTTTCAGATAGTCGTTTTTCAGTTTTTCTATCTTCTCCAGCGTATCATTTAGCTTTTTTTGGGCTTGTTCAACCCTTTTAGAACTGGATAGCCCTAAAATATCAATTGCATTATCAGATGCTTTTTCGACCACTTCCCGCTCCTCGTCCCTAACCTGAAAGGTATTTAGGGCTCTGGCTATCAAATCATGGGCTTTGTTGGCATTGATTCTGTTGTGCTTTTTGGGACAATCGTAATAACCATAGGTTTTTCCGTGCCTCCCTTTTGTATTGTAGGCGGTCATTGCTATCAGGCACTTCGGGCAAAACAACACCTTCTTCAACGGAAATTCTTCTCTGAAATAAACGATCGGTTGATTTAGCTTTGGACTGGATGAGGTACGGATCTTTTCCTGAATCCTCTGATAAGCATCCCAGTCGACCAACGGTTCTACATGACCTTTCACCATGTCGAGCAATGGCCGTTCGGTTTTCTTGCCAACAGAAAAGTCCCAGATCGGTATGTAACCGGCTATAAGAGGATTTCTTAGTATCCTGGAGAATGTCGATGGGCTAATCTTAAATTGGTCCCCACAGGCCAAACTGATGGCCTCTACCTGGCCCAAGCCGGAGGACGCAAATAATTTGAGCGCTTTTTTATAAAATGAAAAAGCTGGTTCATTGGGAACTAAAGGCTTTCTGCCTTGCGCGTTTCTTTCTGCAGCATACTTCCACGGTACCGGTGGCGTATCGGCATAATACCCGCTCCTCCTGATCTCAGCTTTCGTTTCTCTGGTCCTTTTGCTGATCCGGAGCCGTTCGGCCTCTGCGTTACCGATTCGGTAGTAAAAAAGGGAATACATCTCCGGTACCTCGAAGTCGATCCATTCATCGGCAAAGTTTACCTGGATGCCGATCGCCTGGAATTTCTTAAACCAGCGAAGGAACTCCGACCCTTCCCTGCCGAACCTGGTCACTTCGGTACAAATGACGTGTGTGATCACCCCTTTATGATCCCGGCAAAATGCCCACAGCTTTTTGAACTCCGGCCGATTAAAGTCCTTACCGGACTCTCTGTCCTCAAATTCGCGCAGGATCTTCGAGTTGAACCTTCTGGCCCAATCTTTAATCCTCGATTTTTGTGCGGGAATACTGTTAAACTGACGGTTTTGAGATTCTGATGATGAAGAACGGTAATAGGCCACCACCACATAATTATTCCGGTTCACAAGCATGCATTTTAAAGTGTTCAGGATCAAGCATCAATATAAACAATTTGGTCAATAGTTCAACTTTTTTGTTTACCTCTTCATCATCTTCCACTTGTTTTCTCACGTATACAGTTTCCATGCTTAATATTTTAGTTTTCCAACTTATTATTTAGCTCTATCATATCCTTTATGCCGTCCTTAATCCTTTTTCACAGCCAGACAAACCGCCATAGCCAGAAAGGTCATTTCCAAATAGAAAAGGCTGAATTCCTCTCCTACAAACTCGTTTAGTAGGATGCCCACCATGGTGACAAAGAGGATCCCGCCGAGCTGGTAGTCGTATTCGGTATTGATCTCCCCTTTCATCCTTCCTTTCTTTCCCACGGCACCCCAATCTGCCGTAGCTTATTCTGCTTGTACCACTCCCGATCCTTATTCAAGCCTTTAAGGTTGTGCCGCTTTTCGCGGTCCTCGGCGATGAATTGTTCCACTCGTTCCTCAAACTCTTCCCAGGTTTCGTCGAGGTGGTCAAAGTCCTGGAAATAGAGCTCGTGAACGACCACCGGTGGATCCACAATGTTCTTGCTTTCCTTTAAGCGTTTGCGGTGGTATTGGGCACGTTTGAATACTTCCCGATCATTGGGATGAAGGGAGTACTCGTAAATGTTCTCGTATTGCTTGGCGTAGCGGTCCAGCTCTTTAAGCTCCAGGTACCATTTGATCCATGGCCAAAACAAGGCCACCAGGACCCCAATGCCCAGACAGATGATCACCGCCGCGTGCATGCCCATTTTGGCCGTTATGATCACCACGGCCGTACCGATCGCCAGTGCTGCCAGTTGTCTCATTTAATGTTGAAGGTTTGGTTGATGGTGATATTGGTCGGTCTGGACACCGGGCCGGACATCGGCGGACTGTCGTGGTACCTTGTCCGTCCCGGACTTGGAATAGCACCGGTGATCAGTTGTCCGATGACTATAAATAGCTGTCCGATCAGGACAAGACCGTAGTATAGGACACGGACAAGGACAATCAGTGTTGTCCGAATCACTACGGACAGAACAACGCCCAATGCCCATCCAATGTCCTGGACAAACGTCTTGTCCAGATATTCCCGCTCCTGGCGCTCGATGTTGTCCAGTCCGGCGTGCTTGTCTTTAACGATTGCCCACTTCCCATCGGTCCGCTGTTCAAGGATCATGCCCTCCAACTGCGTAGTATTGCGTAGGTTTTGCGTAGGTGATTGCGCAGTTTTAGTTTTCATAACTTATTGATTTTCAATATGCAGCTGCGCAATTGCGTAGCTTTGCGTAGGGGGAGTGCCAATCACTCCCCTACCGAGCGGGAGAAGACCCCGTAGTAGTCACTTATCGTTCGCTTGCTAAAGCCCCGGACGCCTCTGAAATGGGCGCTGGCGTCCTTAATGGACATCTTACCGGCCCAAAGCGGTTTTAGCTGTCTGGCTTTAAGTATGTCCAGTCCTTTGTCCGTAATCATGTCTCTATCCATGTCCGTCAGTTCAGTAGTACGCTGTCCGTAATCTGTGTCCTTTTCCGCCCATTTCCATTCGGGCACGTTGTCCACTTCCTTGTGCGTCATCAGTCGTCCGGTAGGTTTGTGCTGGACTAGCTGTACATCGTCCCTTGTCCAGTCTGCTGTCCGTTGTCCCTTGTCCGGCCTCCGGGGAGGGGGCAGTTGGTGGAGCTCCGGACGGTAGCGGAATAGCAGTATTTCTTTAAGCATCTTCCAGTCCATCGTTGCGGGTTTTGGCAAACAGATCGGAGTAGGAATAAATGGTAAAGGCAATGGTCCCGCTGATCAAAATCGTTAAAGGGTAATTGCCGCCTTCTTCCCAAGGTTGGTAGTACACCACATTGATCAAAAACTCGATGATGGCAAACAGGACCAGGTACCAACGTTTGCCTTCGTAGATGGTCAGCAGTAAAGCGGTAAACTGGATCGAAAAGGCAAACAGTATCCCGTCGATCTGGATCCACGGCGGGCCTTCCATCCGGCTGATCTCCATCACCACAAAAGCACTGTGGTGCATCTGCCAGATCACGGCAATGACCAGGACTACCGTTACAAAATGATTGCGCTTTGACTTACCTTTTGGCTCTGGTTTTGTTTCCGGTGCGGAATCCTCTTTTTCTTCCTTTAAGGAAATCGGCTTATTTCCGTTGATTTTGGCCGGTTTTTCCGGCTCTGAATCGACCTTGGTTTCCTTAAAGGAATTGGCACCGGGAATGCCCAGTAGTTGTTTAGCCGCTTCAATGGTTTCATCACTGCGTCTTGGAGCCGGTTTGGCATATTCCTGGATCACTTCACTCGTCAGCTTTTCTGGTAGCTCATCGTCTATTCCGTACCACTCTCCGCTCCGGTTTAGCTTCTTTCTCAGGGTATCCGGTTTTAGCAGTAATTCTTCGGCCAGTTCTTTAAGGGTAAAACTCATCATGGTTACCATAGCTCAGGGTTTTAAAAGGGAAGGCCATCGAAGGGCAATGACCTTCCGTGATATAGGGGGGACGTTATAATATTCTTCGTTGAATTTCCTTAAAGGAAATCTGCTGTTTTAGCACGATTTGGGTCGGTTCATCCAGATAGGCGGCAATGGCCGGATCAAACAGGGCAAAAAACTCGCTTTTCCTTAAAGAGATTCTGCCCGTTTTGTGCTCCAGTTTCTCAACCACTTCCTCCAGCAGGTAATGCAGGTACTCTGGAAGCTCCTCAAAGGCTATTCTTTGCCGTGTGGCCAGGATCACCACCTCCAAAATCGGTGGGTCTACCTTAAAGGAAAGTTTGCCACTCGGCAGCATTCTGGTGCCTACCTCAGCTCCCATCCGGTTTGCTCGTCTTTGAATTCACAAATCATCACTTCATTCTCGTAGATGGCCGCCCAGTTGATCCGCCCGGACCACTTTTTGGTCACCATTCGCTTAAAGCGATTCAGGGAGATATTATTCTTGTCCTGCCGGGCAGTACTGTGGAAGTAGTACGGTTTGCCGTTCACCTCTTTGTGATCGATGAAATAAACGGCTAGTTTGTAGCGGCCACGGTCGGCAGCTTTTGGCTTTCTTGTTCTTGCAGTTTGCATAACTCATTGATTTGTTGATGGAATCTATCCAGTAAGGCCTTGTCCCATTTGCCCAGTCTCTGTGATATCCTCCGGTAAGTTTCCGAAGTACTGATCCTGGCACCTGGTTTAAGGCTTTTGACATACTCGTTGATGGCCTTGGTCAATAGCTCCTTGCCCTTGATCTCGGCTTTGGCCTGGATGTGCTGCCGGTACCACTTTTTGGTGGCCACAAATCCCCGTGGATTGCGGAAATTGAAGTAGGTACCCGGCAGTTTCAGCCATTTCTTTTGCCCTTTCCTGGCACACCGATCGATCCAGCGTCTGACCAGGATGATCCGCTCCAGTATCTCACTGGCTCCGGCTCCGAATCGATCCGGACGAGCGTAGGCAAAGTATTCTGCCAGTGCTGCTTTAGCCCGATCCGCTTCCTGATCGTGGATGTAGCGATCGGCGTACAGCTGTAGGTTGGCCGCTGTCCAGATCACCGTCACGTGGCGGCGGATCTGATCGGCAATTTCCCTGGGCAAATGGCCCACTACCTCCTCGATGTGCTCCGGAGCGTGCTCTGGGGGGGCCGTCGCAACCTGGGGGGGAGTCTCCGGCCCGCTTGTGGCAGTTGTGTAACCCGTGGTGGGTTCCCCGTTGGTACCTGGTCCGCTACCCGTTTGCGGGTTTTCAACACCTCCAGCGCGGTTTTCCTCAGCTTTCAACACCTTTTCCACAGGCTTTTTCGCTTCAATCTGCTGATTTTCAGCACCTTGTTGAAAATTCGCGCCGCTTAATTCTATTAATTTATTTGTACCCGGTATAGTACTGGATACTGTATGGCGCAAACTTTTCACCCCCCCTCCGGAAAGCTTCTCGGGTGCTTGTTGTTGGGACGGCCGGTAACCGACCGCAAAATAATAGATGACGTTCTCTGGTCTGCCGGTCTGCTCGATGTGCAGCACCTGGGGGTTGATCTGTAGCTCGTATTGAGCATTGCCCCCATGGAATACCTCCTGAGTGATTACCCGGGCGTCTACGAGCCGTTTACGCAGGTTGATGACTGTGCGTTCGCTGCAGCCCAGTTTCTGGGCCAGCTGCACGTTATTGGCGCGTAACAGGGGCAGGGATTTACCTTGCCTGACGGCATCGCCGTATTGTTGCTCCCGGTCAATGGCCACGCTGTACAGGTAAAGCAGCTGTTCAGCCAGCTGTTTGTGAGTACTGCGTAGTTGGTAGCGCAAAGCCGGTTGACCGCTGTTGTGCTGGCGGATATACGCCTCCAGCAGGTCTTTAGATTTGCGCCATTTGATTTTATACGTCATAGGTCCCCTTTTGAGATAAGCCTGGGCGCTCCGAAGAGCGCCGCAAGCTGTTTTGCCATGTGGCAGTTGCGTCTTGGTGGATGGTCCTTTCCCAAAAGTGAGTGAAAACAGACCCCGACCGAAATCGAGGTCTGAGAATCAAAAACATACTTATGGAAAAAACTCATCACTATGAGTGCTCCGGTGCCGGGATTCGAACCCGCGCCATCCTCCACTATACAGATGACTGCCCGCCCTGGCTACACCGGAAGATAATGCCGCCCTCCTCGGTGGCGGCATTAAAAAAATACAACAGAATCTCATCGATCCGGGCCTGAGCATCGCTCCCAGCTGGGGTGTCACTCACCGCCCGGATGGTATATATGAACAGCAGAATAAGCTTGGTAAAATGGACCGGTGCCCCGAATCTGCCCAACACCGGTCCGAGCCTAAAACCCATATTTATGAAACTTCAAGTTCAGTTATAGCGCTTAACGGCTTTAGCTCCCATTCACAGCCCAGCATCCAGTAGGTACCTTGTTCAAATCCAAAGTTGAATTCCGGCTTACCATTACGGAACTGCTTGTTGTACTTGTCGCCCACGTCTTTGGTGTACTGGATTCCCTTGACGGTGAACACCTCTGCGTAGACCTCGTCAAGGTCAAGATGGAATTTGTCGCCGGGCTTAAATTCGATGCCGGTATGGGTGATCAGGCCTAGCTGACCTTCCCGTTTATTTTTACACATAAACATGACCGGTGCTCTGCGGCCGAGCCGGATCGACTCAATGATCGTTTTAGCTGTTTTTGTTGCGGTTTTCATAGCTTTAGGATTTTAGGCCACATGAGCCACCAGGCCCACTTCCAGCCCGTGCGGTTTGGCGATTTGATTGTATTCCTGAATGGTCAGTACCGTGGTGCCGATACCGTGTTCCTGGATCAGGTCAATGGGGTCTACTTTAAGGACTTTGGCCACTCCGGCGATTTCGTCAAGCATCCAGTCTCCCTGACCGTAGAATAGCCGGGTCAAACGATTGCGGGAGATCTTCATACTGCGGTGCAGGTTGGCCCACTGCATAGCGGTTAAGGTTTGCTTCAGGTACAAAGCAAAGTCCGTTAATTCCTTGTCTTTCATCTCAAGAAATTTTAATCAAAAAATGGATGAATATTAAAAAAAGTGATATATTGTGACGGCAGGGCAGTCTTCATTCAGCGCGCCTTGCACAAGTTCAGCAAAGCACAACGCAAGACAAATTATGACTTTTATTCCCCCCACCCATCAGCTGGTCTTCAGACCGGCTTTTTTCTTTTCACGCAAAAGGCTGTATCTTTTTAAGCCAAAGTTGTTAACTTTGGATTTCAATTTTAACACTTTTTCTTGTATTTTGTAGAGGCTTTTACCTCGATAAAGTGATCTTTGCCTTTCAATGATTGGCGCTTTCACTTTCGAAGTTTGTATTTTGTTGATACAAAGATGCCAATTTAGGGACTCCCTGAAAACCACTAGTACCAAGAATATGAGGCAATTAAGTCGATAAAGATGGTGAAAAAGTCCCCCAAAAGTGCCAAAAAGGCTTATTTTGGGGGACGAACTTCAATTAACATCGACAAGATAGCCAAATAATCTTTGGAAAACCTACTATTCTCCCCCGAAGCGCTGAAGAGCTATGAAGAGCTACTATTCGAGCGCAGTCCATTGGGCCAGATACATGCCCAAATTCCCTTTTTGGATTTAGCATCCGAGTTTGATCACTACAAGCCCCCTCGTCATCAGGGCGGCCGCCCACCTCATTTAAATATTAAAGGCGGCTTGGCATTGATGTTCCTTAAACATCACCTAGGGCTTAGTGACGAGATGCTCATCGAACGACTCAACAGCGATGTGTATTTACAGCTATTCTGTTTTACACGTATCCGGCTCAATACTCCCATCCGTGACAAAGACCTGGCTGGGCGCTGGCGCAGATTCTTTGCCGAGCATCTGGATTTGGATCAGCTGCAAGCTATCCTGGCCAATTGCTGGAAAGACAAGTTGGAGCATGTGCATGTACAATTGGACGATGCAACATGTTACGAGAGCCAGATCAAGTACCCTACAGATGTGAAGTTATTATTGGACTGCTGCCAATGGCTGGATGGGGAGCTTACTCGTGCGTGTAATTACTGTGGCCTATCACTGCCACGTAAAGACAAATACTACAAAGCGCTTAAGCGAGCAGCTAGTTACCAGAAGATGAAGAAAAAGCGGCACAAGAAAGAAAAGCGCCTGCGCCGATCCCTACTTTACTGGCTAGACCGATGGCAGTGTGAACTGCAAAAGATACTGGATAACCATGTAGTTTATCACGAACACTTGGGCAATACTTTTTATCAACGTCTCAAAACTACCCGCATCATATTAGTGCAACAGAGTTATATGCTGACTCATAACGTGCGTCGTGTACCACACCGTATTGTGAGTCTAGCTAAGCCTTATGTACGGCCCATTATCAGAGGCAAAGAAAACAAACCTTATGAGTTCGGGGCCAAGGCGCATATCACCCAGGTAGGCGGGCTGAATTTTATCGAGCATCTTTCTTTCGAGGCTTTTCATGAAGGTAATCGGATGTGGCACAGCATCGCCCGTAATCAGAAACGCTTTGGCCAAAGGTGTGCCCAATATGGGGCTGACCGCATTTACGCAACTAATGCCAACCGCAAAAAAGCTTGTAAACTTGACGTGCAGACCTGCTTCAAGCCTAAGGGCCGCCTGGCTAAAGATGAAGAGCAGCGTCGACAAGCCCGCTCTGCTATTGCTAATGCAAGGGCTACCCGTCTGGAAGGCAGCTTCGGCACTGAAAAAGAGCACTATGGCTTGCGAAAGGTCAAAGCCCGTAATGAGATTACGGAAATAGCCTGGATATTTTTTGGAATACACACGGCCAATGTAGTACGCCTGGCCCGGCGCTTGGCAAAGAAAGCTAAAGCGCCGCCCTCTGTCCAGGCTGCATAGCCCACTAATCGCTATGGAAAATAGAAAGTGCAAGCCTTGCTTGCATGGCTGAGCTATGCCTTAAACTCTCCGTAGAGTCAGTACGATTGACAAAAAAGATGAAATCTCGACCGATAAACCTTTTGACGGTTCCTTAAGAACGAAGAAAAAGAATAGCTCGACCAAATTTTATTCGCTTCAATGATTATTAGAGGTCTGCTAATCGGTTTTCAGGGAATCCCAATTTAAATGGGAAAATGCAATTTTGTATTGATATTTTCACTCATTTAGATTTAATTTTTATTACCATTATATATATATGTCTATTTCCCAGCGAATTAAAGAGATATGCGATTTTGAGGGATCTCAAAGTAAATTTGCAGCGAAGACAGGATTAAAGACTCAAACGGTCAGCAGGATGGTTTCAGATGGTGCTGGATTAAGGAGTGATACCTTATTAATCATCCATAAAGCCTACCCAAAGCTCAATATACATTGGTTGATTACCGGCGAGGGTAAAGTGTGGGCAGAAAATGCAGGAGAGGAAAGCGGTCCATACGAGACAGAAGAAGATATGGCCAAAAAACTCCTCCACCTCATGGAGCGGCGCATCAAAGAGCTAGAACGCGAGATCAAGCGCATCGATCCGGATGCTGCGGATATGTTGGGGATTGAGGAGTGAGAGAGAAGTGGTTATCATCAGCGTCCCTCTGCACAGTTTTTTTAGTCATGCCTCCTATACCGTAAACCTCTATTTTACGGTACTCAAAACTGGATACTGATATTCTTGAACAGTCAATTTTTGATAAGGTCGCTTCTCATACTTTTTATTTATCATTATTGCTGCTATCTTCACGCTAACATTGACGCCATTCATTATATTATCATTTTGAAGTGTCACTGTAAATCCTCCCTGTGTCATTTTGGTAATTCTCCCATTCGCAATGACACTATTTCCATGAGTCAAATTACTAGGAGCTCCATTATAATAGGTTGTGAACCAATATTGTATATTTTCTCCTTTCGGTGGCTTAGCGAGGATAGTGTATACACCTAAAGCTAAACCTGCAACCGGGTCAATTGCGCTCAACGACGAGGTGTTTTTCATTAAAAAATTCTTTTTTTCTTGTTCGTATGCCTCTTGCCCCTCACTTCCGACTCCAAGCCAATAAGCCCAGGCAATTACTTCTGAAGTTTCAAGTTCTAATCTTTTATTTTCTGGGAGGTTGACATTGAATTGTGTCACATTAGGATTATCTAAATTTGTTTTAGAATGAACTCTTTCGACTCTATCAGCAACAGTAACAATACTAGTATCGGTTTGAACTAATATTTTCTCGTATTTAGTAGTGTATGTGCTGTCATATCTTACCTTCCACTTTACACTTGTATCAAAAGATGCTGATTCTTCTGAACCTGGAATTCTCAAAATCTTTGCTCTACAAATTTTTGTTCCCAATCCGCCTCCCTTTAATCGGAACTTATAAATGGCATCTTTGTTTACTTTTATTCTCTTTTCTGAAATCTTATCCGTTTTGAATTCGAAGAATTTTGATGTACTTGGGTACTCAATAATCTCTACTTCTTTCAAATTTCTTCCCTTGACTACTTGCAGATCGAACACTATTTCGTCGCCTTCTGCAAATCCAAAGTAAAATTCTTCATTGTTTCCTACTTTTATCGTTTGCTCAGAAACTACAATAGGCTCCATTTGTCCAATCATCGAAACATAAAAGAAAATCAATGGGGTCACCAGAGCAAATTTTCTCATTTTCATTTTTATCAATATTAGGTTAAGGTTTTTCTTTTCCTAAAGATATTAAAGAAACTTAACTTGACATTATATATTAGGTATTTTGTTTTTAGATGACCAAAAGAGGAGACAGGTCAGTTTCCAGGAGTGTCGCATCAAAGAGCTAGAGCACGGGCTTCATTTCAATCTTTGAACATTTGCTAAATACTTCTTACACATCCTTCTTTCTCTGCTATCGTAAAGAGCATTTTTAATTGCAAAGATTCCTCCTAATCCAATACCCATAGCACCAAGAACTTCTTTTGCATATTCTGCTGACAAGGCATGAGGGTTACTTATCAAGACATAGGCTGCAAATGGAATTGAAGCTATCCCAACACCAACTAAAAGAACTTCTCTTGTTAGTCCTGAATATGCATCATTAAATTCTTTAATAAAATCTCCTTCAGAAATTCCATTACTTATCGAGTCCTCGACTAAATCAATTTGCCTATTAAATGATTCAATTTTATCTCTGTTTTTGTTTCTGAACTTAATTAATTCTTCAATTGAAATTTCTGAAATATTTGCAGGAATTAGAAAATTCATCAAATTCATTAAAAACTTGTTCCGATTCCTCACCATTGGATTTTGAACTCTTTCGTAATTGGTATAGTTGTCGTATTCAATACTATCTGTGATTATCGATCCATTTCGTTCGTGTGAGATTTCTTTAGCTAAACATGTCATGAACAAAAAAGCTAATTCTTTTGGCAAAAGAAGCCCTTCCGAATTTCTTTCTCCTATTCCTTTGTCTTCACAATAATGAGCCCAATCATGAGAGAATTTTTCCGAGAATATTTGATAGTTCCAATTTTCTCTATTTCGCCAATCTATTTGCACATTGATTCTATTAAATAAATGACTTCTCTGGTATGGCTTATTTATGAATTTTTCCGCCTCCTCAATCGCTTTTAATGATGCCCTATATCCTTGCTCATATTGTGGTGAATACATAGAAACTAAATCAGTTTCATTCTGTAATCTCCTATAATCATCTGAAACCAATTCTTGTCTTTGAAAGGGAACTATACTCTCGAAATTCTCTAAATATAGAATGGCAAATTTCAGCCATTCAGTATTTGGTGGTTCAAAATTTGGATAGTAGAGATATTTTTTCATTGATTCTTTTTTTATTATCCGACATAAAATCTTCGTGAGCGCCATAATATGGCGAGTATCAATTAACATCCTCCCTTAAAAATACCAAAGAAAATGAAAAAGGCGGTAGGTGGCGGGTATTTTGTTTTGGGTGGCGGGTGAATGGGATTGAGATCATGATAAACTACCTGGGTTTGGCTCATTCAGGAAATAAATAGTTATTCTATTTTTTTTTGTCTTACCACACCAAATTTATCTCTAAAAATACATTCAGGGTTTTTGTAGGTAATTACTTTGTTGATTTCATTTTGGTAGGCGCCACATTGTTCTAATTGTTCTAATTGATACTCATAAATTTTAGCATTATTCAAATATACACCTTTTAAATTAGCATCTGGTATAGGGGATAACTCAATGGTTTTAGGCTGATAATTATGATAATTATTTGGTTTAATGACATAATCGAGATAAAAATCACTTAAATCCATATCTATAACAGGTGTGAATCCAATAATTTCAATTCCCCTTAAATCTGCATTTCTCAGGTCTGCATAGATTAGATTCGCTCCTAAAAGACTTGCTGCAAATAACTTTGCAGAATTCATATTAGCTTTTTCTAAATTTGCATATCCTAGTTTCGTATGTGAAAGGTCAGCGTTAGAGATATTTGCCTTTTCCAAATTTGCCTGTCCTAGTTTCGTATGTGAAAGATTTGCATTAGATATATTTGCAAATTTCAGGTTGAGTCCACCTAAGTTTGAATTCGACAATCTACAATTACTAATATCTATGTTCTGTACCTCTAGTTTGTCGAGTCTTTTTAATACACCTGCAATTCTATACGTTGCTTCAGGTTCATCCCAGTATCTAAAATCGTCTATTTGTTCCCTGTAATGATTGATTTTATATTTTCTTTCTCTGTAAAAATTATAAATAGCAAGAAGTAAACCAAGAATCAATAAGTCAAAAAACATTCCATGCGCTTCCACCCATACTCCTCCCCAATCTACGCTTAGAAAACCTACTTTATAATCCCTTATCATTAAGATAGAGAAAATAATTATAGATAGAGTTAAATATAACCGAATGGAATTATCGTTAAGCAAGGATCGAATTAATCGCTTTTCTATTTCAATTTTTTTCTTAATTCTTTTTATCCTTTCCCTTTTCTCTCTAAGTCGTGAATATTTTTCGTAATCATCGTTTTCAGATTTTGATGCTCCCATTCTATCTTTCTATTTTTGAGCTAAGTTTTCAATGGATTCAGTTATCCAAACAAAGGTTATGATTAGCATGTCATAACTTTACTAAAATAAAAATACCAAAGAAAATGAAAAAGACGGTATGCGGCGGGCATTTTGTTTTTGTGGCCAGGTGAGTGGAAGCTGGAGCGGCGTATTAAAGAGCTAGAGCGCGAGATCAAGCGCATCGACCCGGATGGGGGGAGATATGTTGGGGATTGTTGACAAGAGAACTATTGATTAATGTCCCACTAGAGTAATAATAACAAAGCTAACTATGTAAACAAAAAGTGCAAGGAAATCTAGATTATCATAAAAAGACTTTCTATAGCTAGCAATTGAAGACGAATCCATATTGCGGGAAAAAAGTTTGATCTTCCGCTGAACTAATTTATAGTCTACTCCATATTCACTTTGTTCTTTAATAGACCAAATGATTATCTTAAAATAATATTTTATTTCATCTGAATTTGTCGTTGTTTCGACGCCAATGGTTGCACAAATAAAGGAGATCAAGATCATTATCGACCTAAAGAAGATGATTAGTTTAACATTATCGTTAGTTATATCGGCAGGGATATCTAAAATATGACTAAGAACCTGAGAAGAAATCACCAAGGCCATGACAATAAAATAGAAGATTCTCCGATTACGTTTTAAGTGTGTCCGAAATTCATCACTATTTGTGGAGTAATCTTCAAGATGCTGAGGAAAAATCATAAAGGATAAAACGGCAAAAATTCCCATATGGAATAGAATAGCCATACTAACGATAAACTGGTCACTTTCGTCTGGATAAAGGCAAGCAATTGTTTTTTGATCCCCTTGAAAAAAAAAGATAAATTGCCAGATTACAAGAATTGAAAGTATCGCAACAACTATATGTTGTAAACTAAAAGCCTGCCCCTTTACTAAGACAACAAATAGTTTGTAGTAACCATAAAAGATATGTGTCAATATTAAGCCACCTATTATGTAAACTAATTGTTCAATCATGCTAGATTCTATCTTAACTTTATGATCAATACTCCATAGATTTCAAGTCCATTTCTTAAATCTAGAGAAGCCCAATATACCAATTGTTGGATTTTTTTACGAGTATATTTTTAATTTCCAACTCTCCCACCCAAAAGTTCCGTTACATTCTTCCTGTTAAAACATAAAACAATTTTGTTGTTTAAAAACAATTTGTTTTATTTTGTTTCAAATAAGTCGACCTATGAGAAAACTAAACCGCGCACTGGTGTGTGAAGCGCAAGCTATCAAAGCGCAGCTAGGCAAAGCGCCCGCTTTGTCGGAGAGATTTGATTTAGGTATGGAGTTGATCGTAGTGTATGAGAGGATTGTAGGGGATCAATCGTCAGATCAGTTTGTTAACCAAGAAGATACATAAAGCAAAAACCACCTTGCAACTCACCAAATGCATATATCGGTCAAACCATGCCACCTATATCGGAGCAAACCGTGCCACCTGTATCGGATGAAAGGGTGCCAGTCATATCAGCGCAAAGGGTGCCACTACATTGTGTTATAAAAAATGAGTTAGCGAGGTTTCTATCAGGAATCATGGTTATTGCGAGTTTGACAATGTTGTCGAGCTTTATGGAGTATCAAAACTACTTCAGCAATGGCCAATCAAAGAATAGCACTGATGGATTTACAGCAACTTGTACAGCTCAAAGCAAAAGGGCATAGCAACCGATCAATCTCGGAGAGTATTGGCATATCACGCAATACGGTTAACGATTATGTGAAGCTTTTTAAAGGCTTGGATCAGTCCTTTACAGATTTAGCGGCCTTGGACCTAAATGCGCTAAAAAAGTTGTTGGCTGAGTTGAAGCCAGCAGCGGAGCAACAGGTAGATACCCGTTATTCAGCGTTTCAAAAACAACTGAGCTATTACCTAAAAGAACTAAAACGGCCGGGAGCAACCTACCAAACTTTGTGGTACCAATATCGGGAACAACATCCCCAAGGGTATGGCTACACCCAATTTAAGCATCACTTACAAGCTCATCAGCGCAAGAGTGAGGTGTATTTGCCGATGTCTCATAAATATGGGGACAAGCTTTTTATCGACTTCACGGGCAAGAAGCTACAGATCGTAGATCGTTCCAGTGGCGAGGTGCAATCCGTAGAGGTCTTCGTTGGGATATTGGGAGCTAGTCAGTATACTTATGTAGAAGCTGTCCTGTCGCAAAGCCTGCCTCATTTTATTTCCTGCACGGCCAATTGTCTGGCCTTTATGGGTGGAGTGCCTCAGGCGTTGGTTCCAGATAACCTGAAGTCAGCCGTGGAAAAGGCGAGCAATTATGAAGCGCTTATCAATAGACAGTATAAGCTGATGGCTGCTCATTATCAGACCGTTGTTTATCCCACCCGAGTGGCTAAACCAAAAGATAAACCCTTGGTAGAAAATGCGGTTAGATTGGTCTATCAACGCATCTTCTACCCCATACGGAACATGGTTTTCTTTTCACTAGCAGAACTTAATCAACAGATTAGTCAGCTACTAGATGCCCATAACAGACAACAGATGCAAGGGCGAGATTATTCTCGTTGGGACCAGTTCATTAAACATGAAAAAGCATTGCTGAGTCCACTACCAAAATACCGGTATGAACCTAAGCATAGCAAGCGGGCAATGGTACAAAAAAACAGCCATGTATGGTTAGAAAAACACTACTATAGCGTGCATCATAGCTATGTAGGTCAGCGTGTACAAATCCTTTATAATGAGCTAAGTGTAGAGATTTACGCCCACCAGGAGCGGATTGCCATACACAAGCGATCCCAACAGCCTCATGCCTACACCACCATCAAGGAACATATGCCTTCCACCCATCAATTTGTCATGGACTGGCACCCAGACCGCTTCATTAAATGGGCTAATAAGATTGGTCCTCATACCGGCCTGTATGTGGAACAGGTTTTAGAACGTTATGGCTATCCCGAACAGGCTTATAAGTCCTGTATTGGCATCATTAATCTGGGTAAGAAATATAGTAACCAAAGACTGGAGAAGGCCTGCCAAAGAGCCCTGCTGTACGAAAAGTACTCCTACCGAACCATTGAATACATCTTGCTCAGAAAACTGGATCAACTAGATGAACAAGAGATTGGATCGCAGCAAGTACAACGGCCGTTACATGACAATATCCGGGGACCGGAATATTACGAATAACCACTATTTTTTAATCAAAAGATGAAAAACAATGAATACTGCCACCTTAGACAAAATGCGAAGTATGCGCCTGTTTGGGATGTTAGAAGCCTTCGATGTGATGCTCAAAACAGCACAAACTACTCATTATTCCTCTGATGAGTTAATGGCTCATTTAGTAGAAGCCGAATGGAATGATCGGCATAATCGTCGCCTGGATAGGCTGTTAAAAAATGCAAAGTTCCGCTATGGAGCCACTTTAAATGAGATCGATTATCAGGTGCCAAGAGGGCTAGATAAGGGAATCATTCAACGCTTGGGCCAGGGAGATTTTATCCGGAGGGCGCAAAATGTAATCATCTTGGGGCCAACTGGAGTAGGCAAATCTTTTATCGCCACAGCTTTAGGTCAACAGGCTTGTACACTAGGAATGACAACTTATTATGCCAGCACTTATAAGCTATTCCAGGAACTGAAAATGGCAAAAGCAGATGGATCTTATCCTAAAATCTTGAAGCGATTAGCCAAGCAGGAACTGCTCATCCTGGATGATTTTGGGATTAAACCTATGGATCAACATGCTAGAATGGCTTTAATGGAAATCATGGAAGATCGCCATCAAAAACAGTCGACTATCATCACTACTCAGCTACCCGTTAAGCACTGGCACGAAACGATTGGAGAAAGCACCATCGCTGACGCAGTCATGGATCGGTTGGTACACTCCGCTCATCGAATAGACCTCAAAGGAGAGTCTATGAGGAAGATTTTAGCTGCTAAAAAGGAAAAATAAACTTACTTTTAGATCAGAAACCGACCTAACTCATCTGGCACACTTTGCTCCGATATGAGTGGCATGGTTTGCTCCGATACGAGTGGCACACTTTGGCCGATATGGCTGGCACGGTTTGCTCCGATATTTGCACCAAAAAAGTCCGTACATTCAACTAGTTGAAAATCCTTGTGGATTTCGAAGTATTAGAGTATTAGTACTAGCTGGAGTCTTGTTGAAGGGGACTTCAGCGTTTTATTTGCGTTTGATTCAATAACAACCAGGATTTTACTGGTAACAAGTAATGATAAGCGAGAGCTGATTTTGGTTCTCGCTTACCCTTTTTAGTACAACTTTAAGCCCATTCCTGATTTTGGACAAATTAACCTATTAGGTTTAAGTCCTACGTGTTCATATTACTTGTTCTTATTCCAAAAAAAAATCTACCTTTAAAAGGTTGTGTACCTTGTTAATGTCCCGTTAGCTTAGTTCTAACCAAAACATTTGACCAGGAGCTTCCCTTGCTCCTGGTCATTAAGCTGACATAGATCACCTTTTTATTTAGATATTTCTTTCTTATTTTCGCGGCGTTGTTCGAAGTGTTTCTGTTGAAGAAGCATTCCCCAATTACGCTGTACCAACTCTACCTGCAGTTCCCCATTACAAATTATTCAGATTCATGTAATCTGATTCAAGTCTGTTTTTACCAAAATCATTCCAAGGATTTTTCGCCAAGGGGTAGCCCCCCGCCCTTTGTGTTTGATCTTTACCGGGAATGGTTTTCTCCTCCTGATAGCTATGGTTTGTACAAAAACAAAGGGGCTTCATCACCTCCGGTTAGGGTTTTAATATAATAAATCAGACCTTTTGCACCAGAAATGACTATTGCATATCTGCAATGGGCATTGTAAAATGTGTTTATGTATCATTAATACTCCATTTCGGATCTTAATGTAGGTTGGCCAGATGGGTTAGAACATTTCTGGCCATACCTTTTTAGAAGGAAAATTCATTAAAGAATAAGATGCTTTATTTGGGATTTTTGATTGTATCCTCATTGCCAATACAATCTGTGAACTTTAGCGGAAGGCACCATTTGGTGCCTTTTCTTTTTTGCAGCGCCCAAACTGTATAATATACGACGAAAGCCAATTCAGATCGATTGCCTGTGCAGCACAATCGAGGCAACAAGCATTTATCTAATCAGGATAGCTTCTGTTGATTACCCCATCTGGCCAAGTAAAAGAAAATTCATCTGTCACATATTTGTTTAACTGTCTCTATTATCCGGACAGGTCTTATTTAAGGTTAGAATCTGGACCGAATTCTCCCAATGTAGAGATCAGTGACAAATTAGGTAACCGCCAGGAGGTTTCACAACCTTCTGGCCTTTTACTTGAATGCATGGTTTCGGACAAATTAAAAACTCCACCTTTTTCGTTGAAGATTAACACTTTACATGCATTATTATAGCAATACTTCCTTTTGAATGGATGAACACTTAACAATTCTCCGACAAAAAGTGGTATTTTGCTATCTAAGCAAATCAATTCTCCCTTAAAAACAGGGCAGAACCCAAATAGCATCGCCATTAATATAAGAGACATTTATTTGGGGCTCATGTTTGTCGTTTGCGCAAACAGATCGATTTGCAAAGGCACCTCTTGGTGCCTTTTGCTTTTTTAGCTTTTCCGATACTCCGTGAACTGCTCATTGCTATTTCTTCTACCTTCATCACCAGGAATTCCATGATTATCACTTTCCGATTTCATACTCATGGAAATTTCTTACATTTTTGGCGAGCAATAACCAAAAAACTTACCTTAGAACCAGTTCCAACAAGCCGATCACTGCTAATTAGCTATTTTCAAGTTAGCTGTTTTATTGACTCTTTTACTCCACACACAGCTACACTACTCATTGGTAGGACTTCACATGAACAATGAGTGCCTCAAAGAAGTGTAGAAGATCGGCACCGTTGGTGGTTTCACCTTCGGTATTTTTTATTTATTTTTGGTAAAACCAGAGATTAGAGGTCATCTTTCAGACCTCGGCGAAGGCCTACACAGACCTTCGCTTTTTTGTTATACAGAAAAATGACTACTATTGTAAGGATGTTGTTTTTATGCCCTATGGAGTGTTCTTGCCTCACACACCGGGCCAAGAGCTACTCCCTTGCTCTTGGTCCTTATAATAAGATTGGAACTTTTATTTTATCGAATTACTAAGAAATAAAAGAGACTATTTTACGTGCTAAAGTCGGACTACCAGCACCACAAAACCAATTTAATTACCAATATCAGAATTGAAGAGACCAGGGTAATTGCCATAGCAACCATAATTACAATCACTAAAATTACAAAGCTTACAGCCACCATCAAAACCTCTACAATCACAGATACCGTAATCCAAGCAAAAATCTTAACCCATTCCCAGAATATACATAGCCATCGCAATAGCCTGTGCCAACTAGAACAAGTTTTTCGCCACCTTGCCACCCTACGTCTGACCTCCTTTTCAACATATTCAATCCACTTTCTCATAACTTTATGAATCCATTCTGTCACTTTGAGCATCCACAAAATCACTGTCTTAATTAGATCAACAAATGCTGTTGTTACAAATGAGACCCAGGCACACCCAAATATCAAGCGTAGTAAAAGTGCAACGATGTACCCCCCTAGTAAAATCAGTAATCCTCCAAGCAATGATATTCCTAAAAATATTGGAATCAAATACAGAGCAATCAAAAACACACCTACAATAAAAATCAAAAGAAAGGGATATTGAGAAAAGTTATCCCAAAACTTCTTTTCCCAAGGCCAAAGGATTCCACCAAATTGATCAATCATAAATGCAAGTACGGATAAAAGAGCTATCAATCCAGCTAAAATAGCAAGAAGCCACCCTGCAATAACCGATCCCCAAACAGTTAAAATGAAAGTTAAGATTATGCCGAGGATAAATAATATAAATACCAGAAGCTTTTTATTGAAATCACCTTCCACCACTATAGAAAATGATTCTATTTCTACATCTGGTTTATCTGCAAAAAACAAATGCCCAAAGATGGAAACCTGAGAAATGACAAGAATGATTAAACCCACTTGAAGGGTTAAAGGTAATGAATCAAAGATAAGGAAATCCATAGTTATTTCTTTTATGAATTAATAACATGCAATTTCAGAGTCTCCCAACTTTCAATTACCCTATCGAAGAATCGTTATTTAGATAAGTGTTAACTCTAAACTAATAAATAATCTTTAATTATTGAAATTAACTCCCATTAAGTACCCTGACAATCAGATTTTTGTACATAATTACTGCTCAACCTTGCAAGAAGTTCATATTCCAGCTCATCGGCTGGCCACAACTGGTACAGGTAGAAATGTACGGATCATTGCTCTTAAACGGCGTGTGACAGCTTGGACAGTCAAAATACAGCACCACTTCCTTTTTCTTGATGATTGGTGCTTCCATAATAGCCATCTTCGTGGCCTCACAGAGCAGATTGGTATAGTGCCCGGCCATCACCTCATCTCCGGAGGTAATAGCCTCGTTGATGCGTGTTAAAAGCTCGCTTTTGAGTGTTGAATACATAAGCAAAAAAACCAAACAGACCATGTAGGCCTGTTTGGGAAAAAATTAAATACTATGAAAAAAACTACTGATCCGTTGCAATCTCATAAATGGCATCACCGGCCGTTACCAGGCCGACAAAAGCCCGTTGCCAGCGTTCGTCATCGATGATATCACCGAAGCGATCGCGCAGGCGCTGGATCTCATTTTCGTCCAGATCTCCCCATTCCTTGGGAATCTCGCTGGCTCCTTCAAAAGCTTTAGGAATTTTGGTGACCGGAGAAATGAAATTGACAAAATCGGTTTTCAGATCGATCTTGCCGTCCCCCTCCTTGGATTTGCGTACCGCTCCAACGAAGTCCTGAACCAGGTCAAAGACATCTTCCGTTTCCTGGATGCCGTACTCTCCTGTTTTAGTTTGCATAGCTATGATTTTGAGTTTAAGAATTCAAGGTTTTTTCAAATAGATCCGCAATGCGGTTGATGGCCTCATTGTGGCCTTCAATCACA
Source organism: Saprospiraceae bacterium (assembly GCA_965229635.1). GTDB lineage: Bacteria > Bacteroidota > Bacteroidia > Chitinophagales > Saprospiraceae > BQJU01. The sequence continues at coordinate 4,231,227 of OZ245894.1, read as the reverse complement.
TTGATCAGTCGGTTTTATCCTGCTCCTTATCTTCAATAATCAGCTTATACAGCTCGTCGATCTTGTCTTCCTGATAGCGGTTTTTCTTGTTAAACCACCAGATGCCCATCACCAATAGCAAGGTCGGGAAAGACTGGCTCAGGGCCACCTCCCAAAAGCCGGTCGGATCGGCCATCAGGATCAGGATATTTAGCAAAACTGGAATCATGTTGTTTCATTTCCGGGGGGCTTTGGCAGAATGACGGAATAGGTCAGGTGAAAACCTGCCGAATGAATAAAAATCAGGGCTATCCACACCACCAACCAGGCCGCTGTATTGATCCAAAACTGGTCAGAAAAGCTAAAAAAGAGACTGCCCAGCAATACCAGGGCCGTGCGCAAACAAGCCAGGTAAAAGGCCTTAAACAGGTGCCAGCCATCGGTCAGGGCCACAAAGATGGTAGTCGAACCGATAAAACGCGGTCCCTGCTGAGGATCCCCGTTTTTGTACTTATTACGCCAGCTTATTTTAGGATCCCAAAACAAGGCCTTTTTGCCTGTGAAGATGCTGGAGCCAAAATGAAACTGCAAGGTGTCCATAACACCGTTACAGACTCCGGCAAGGGCAAAAAACAAGATCGCCAGTACTATCTTTAGAATCATGGTTTACGGCTTATTGGATAAGATGATGTATTCGCTCCCCGAGCTGACCAGTTGGTACACTTCATAAGCATTATCCAGGGTCAGCGTGGGATTGCCTTCAATCGTTCCGCTGTTATCCACTGCCACCGATCGCACATTACCTCCGGAGGTGGCACTATCCGCAATCAGGGTAAAGACTTTTCCTTTGTTGGTAGCCGGATCGGGTAAGGTATAAGTACCGGCAAAGCCCAGCTCGACGTATTCATAATCGTTGGTCAAGGTTCCGGCATTGGGTGCATCATAGTTGCCGGATCCCATCGGCTTTTTGCGCAGTCGACCGGTGCCGTCAAAGTAGGGCTCTCCCAGGCCTCTGGTCGTGAATAGATCGTAGGGTCGGCTCGATGCATACTGACTAAAGATCAGCGTACTATCCTCCTCAATGACTATCGAGAGCGGTGCATCCGCATCGATCTGGAAAATGGTCTGATTGGTCGCTGCATTCTGAAACTGCCAGGCTGATACACTTCCGCGCATCCGGTATTTGGCAAAGCCATCAAAAAGGATCTCCGGAGAGGTCGCCCGGCGTAAGGTCAATTCCGGACCGCTGCCTTCCTCGATGATTAAACGTTTGGAAAAGTGGGCGCTATCGGGCCAAAAAATATAGTCATTAGCGGCCGGAGAAAGGATTACATTTCCCATATCTGTAGCTAACTGCAGATTGCCGTCAAATGCCGTTACAAACAAGGAATTTTCGGTTTGCATTTCGTAGCCATATTCATTGGCTCCCAAGAAAAGTTGACCATAACCTTCTTGCTGCTCAGACATTAAAAGCCCGACATAGGCACCATTACCATCCAGATCAGTAGCAGGTGTATCATAATCGGTTAAGATGCTGAGGTGATTGGTGGCATAATTAGGATCCACATACCTCAATCCGGCGGTATTGGTCACCTCCACCAATGAGGCTGGAGTGGATCCGCTTCCGGAGTAGATGCCATTGCCATCAGCTCCACTGCCACCGGAGCCCAAACTATCTGGATCCACCGGAATAACTCGGCCGCTGGGCGTTATGGCCAGGCTGTAAAGGATGGAATCGGGATTGACCGCTGAGTAGTCCGGATAATCCTGTAAATACAGATCATTCCAGAAACTGATATTTCCGGAGATAAAGTCAATTTCCATAAAAAGACTATCATTACCTGGATTGTTATCTTTCATCACAACAAAAGCCGTATCAGCTTCTGTGATTGGATTGTCAAAGACACCCATACGAGTAGAATATCGATAACTAGAGCCTCCCTCAGAAAATCTTAAATAGGATTCAATATACTCCGTACTAAGCCCTGCTGTAATCCCTCTTCGTAAATTGAAGTCATCATTGTTTGCATATAAATCAAATTGATTATCACCTACAGACACAGCGGATTTGTAAAACCCTTCACCTGTTAGAAACATTAAATGGGCTTGTGATCCATTAATTATAGTACCCAACTCTAAATTTCCAACACCATCTTGTCCCCAACCTTTTAGATCAATTTCTCCAAAAGGTAACTCTAGGGTACCTACATTAAAAGCATTGGCACCAGCCGCAGAATACGGCGTTATATCGTAACTATAGAATTTTGAATAAAATGTACCTGTAACATCATTTATTGAAAAATGCATATTATTACCCGCCGCTTCCGAGTCCCCAAAACTAAGCAGTCCGGTCCCCTCAATGGCAAAGGATCTGTCGCCGGTGGATAGCGTTCTATCATCAGTCGTGGTCAAATCCGAATTTCCAATGTGCAGATCTTCACCACCGCCACCGGTATAGGTTACCCAGGTACCGCCATCAAAAAACAGCAAGGTATCCCCGGCAATAAATACATCGCCGGTGGTAGGAGTGGCCACCGTGGTGGTATCGTCTACAGCAGCTCCCTGGTAAACGGTATCGGGTAGCGCCCCGATATACTGATCAATCAAAAGAGCGTTGTGAGTTTCAACCCGGCTTTTGAGCTGTTGGGAGATCCCGATATTGTTATCCGGCACAAATAAAGACAGGCCCAAATTGGGTGTTTCCCGCGAGATGTAGCCCACACCAAATGGAACACCTCCGGCACTATTGACATCCCTCAGATCTACATCAGCCTGGGTCAGATTGGAGGAATTAACCACCATCACCTCCCAGCGATTGCCCAGGTTATCCCAGATCACATCACCGGCCTCGATGTCACTGGCAAAATACAGATTGGTCTGATCGCTAAAGCCCTCCAGGGAGCCGGTCACATCAGCCGTTCCACCGGCTGCAAAGCCGTTGAAGGTAAACTTGCCGTAAAAGCCGGTCAACGTCGGAGATTGAGCTAACAGGCTAAGGCTCATAAGGAGTAGCCCTAATGTCAATATTTGTTTCATGTGTAGCATGTTTAATGCTTTAAAATTTAAGCTTTGTCCTAACTGGGGTACCCACACCGTTGATATTGGCAATCGTGGTATTACTCGTCCCGGATCCTACCGAAGTATGCTGCACAGTCACCGAAATTGCCCCCGGTTCCCGCTGCGTCCCCGATCCGTCAATGATCTTTATATCAGGCAGCACTGAGTCATCAAAATCCGTATTCCAGCCACCACCGGCACCCGACCAGGTCACATTAATGACCGCATCACCTCCTACGGTAAATTCACTACCGGCATTGGTAAATTCCTTTTGCAAGCTCGATACATCGGCCTGATCCGGAATGGTCACAGTATAGACTCCCTGAGATCCGGAAACCACCGTTACACCTGGTGTGCAATAGCACCAAAAGCCCTGACCGGCATTGTAGGGTTGTTTGACCGGCGAGGATCCTCCACCGGTGTAGGTTATCCAGGTATCCCCATCAAAGAATAGCAAGGTATCTCCGGCCACAAATACATCACCGGTGGTGGGAGTGGTAACCGATGTGGTATCACTCACATTATCGCCCTGATAAACCGAATCGGGTAAGGCTCCGATAAACTGATCAATCAAAAGGGCATTGTGCGTCTCTACGCGACTCTTTAGCTGTTGGGAGATCCCGATATTATTATCCGGAACAAATAGGGAGAGTCCCAAAGTGGCCGTTTCCCTGGAGATATAGCCAATCCCGGAAGGCAGGCCTCCAGCGCTGTTGATATCCCTCAGATCGACATCAGCCTGTAACAGGTTAGAGGAATTGACCACCATCACTTCCCAGCGATTGCCCAGGTTATCCCAGATCACATCACCGGCCTCGATGTCACTGGCAAAATACAGGTTGGTCTGATCGCTGTAGGCATCCAAAGTGCCGGTCACATCAGCTGTTCCGCCCAGGGCAAAGCCGGTGAAGGAGAATTTGCCGTAAAAGTCGGTAAGTGTCTCAGATTGGGCAAGGCCCAACAATGGGAGCAGCATTAGCCCCAAAAGGTAAATTCGTTTCATTATAATGAAATGGTTAATAGAAAAATCTGGTTAAATGTCTCCCTTGATTCTCACCGGCGTTCCCAATCCATTGACATTGGCAATCGTGGTGGAAGTCTGGCCACCGGCAACACTGGTGTGTTGTACCGTCACCGGTACCACGCCCGGCTCTCGTTCAGTGCCTGCACCATCAAAAAAGGCATAATCACCTAGTACCGCATCGCCAAAGCTATTGTTAAACACGGCCGTGTTCCAATTCATATTGATCACCACATCACCACCCACAGTAAACTCCGTGCCGGCATTAGTAAAATTCTTCTGATAAAAATCCAGAATACCACCGTTGGGAATATTGAAATTGTACACGCCCGGTGCATCGCTGGTGACCGTTACTCCAGGTGAGGCCTTCACAATCCAGCCCAGGCCCGCATCATAAATGGTCATGCCCGTGGATCCACTCACCAGGCTCGATAGATCGACACTTACCGTGGCTCCGCTGTCAAGGGTAATGATCAAAGTGGTGTCGTCCAGATCTGCCGCCGTTACAAAATCATCTTCATCAACGGCCAAGGTGGACAGATCTACCGGAACGGTACTGCCGTTATTCAGTGTCAGGATCAGGTTGTTTTCCTCATCCAGTACAGCGGCATTAACAAAGCGATCGGTGCCACTGCCGCCGCCCGAGTTATCAAACAGAAATTGCAGGATCTCCTGCAAGCCGATAAAACCGTCGGCTCCTTCAAAGCGGTAGCCCGGTTCATCAACATAGGCTCCTCTCATCCGACCGGTAATCTGATATACATCTAAATCTTCTAATGGCATGATGCTTTATTTGCGCCGCGCTGCGACGGTTAAACCAATGATGATAACTATGATGACCACAAACATGCCGATCAATAGGATGTCTGCGGTTTTGCTTCTATTCTGAAAATCTGCCGGGCTGAGCCATTCCGGTAGACGGCCATATTTGGCATCCTTGGAGACCGTGAGGAAAGTAAAAATACTTTCCACTGATTTTCCTATCGCCGTGGCTATTGCGCTTACCGGATCCATTCAGTTATCGTTTGTGATTTCGTCCGTTTGTGATTTCTTCCTATTTTCTAAAAAAGTAGATCGCTCCCAATACTGCCCCGACCAGAAGGACCACCATGAATATTTTGATGACCTGGTCCAGCTCGGCCTCATCTTTCTCCTGATTATTCAGCGGATCCAGAAAATCATCAATCGTATTGTCATCTCCCTGGCAGGGATCGTAGCCGTAAGCGGCCATCATGATCTGTTGATCAATCCAGTTGCCGCTGCACAAAAACTCGTCTTTGGTTAGTCCCGTGTGGGTCTTACACGCATTTTTGCACTGCCGCTCGATATCGGGCATGGCTCCAAACCAGCCCTTACAGCGCCGTTTACATTCGCATTTTTTTCCACAGAATAATCCCATCAGCGAAGTAGTTTTTGCATGGCCATTACAACCAATAAAAGAAGTAATACCACCAGGATTAAAGGAATAGTCTGGCAGACCCACGGTGGAGCCATATCGTTACAAAAGCTCCAGTTGCCAAAGGGATTAAAGCCCAGGCCTCCGCCTAAATCCAGTTCCAATAAATCATCTTTTGTACCCGTGCTGACCTGTTCCCCTTCGGCTGTCACATAACCGCCTCCGCTTCCGGCTGCGGACAGTTCAAATAATTCAGCCGATACTTCGGCCACATTATCTGGAGTAATCTCCCGCGTGGTTAGCTTGTAAACGGCCTGACCGGCTTCGGCATCGTAAAATATCAGGGTTGGGGTGCGCTTAATGCCCAGTAATTGCTCCTCTTGTCCGTTTTGATCATACTTCACCGTATACAGCATATCAAAATTGCCCGACTGAATATGGCCAAACACCTCGGCCTCAGCCTCCAGTACTCCGGCAAAGATGTCATCACAAAGTGCCTGATTGACCGGGCTGTCACAGCCGGTCTCGGTCGTATATAAGTACAAACTCAGCTTCATGCCCCATAGACTGTTTTACGAATAAAATCAACATCCACATTGCCCCCCGGACAGCTCTTGGAACTATAGTCCCGATGTCCGCCGATGGCCAGATTTTTACCCACTCGACGGTTGATCCATTTGATCACCTTGCCGGTGGTTTTGTATTGTTCTTTGGAGGGTAGCAGATTATCATAATTGCCAATCAGACAAATCCCCACTGTGCGGGTATTCTCACCCGATACGTGGTAACTGATCGCCTCCAGGTCATTTACCTGGTAAGCCTAGCCAAATTGATCGATTAGAATGTGGTACGCAATTCCCGGGCAGCCATCTGCACAGATGTGGTTGCCCGGACTAGCATGATATGCCGCAATCTCTGCGGGGGTCTGATCAACTGGCCCGGCGCTATGGTGAATGATAACTTCCTCAATCTGGGCCAGCTGGCGGCGGGAATAACGCCTGGAGGTATGAACCGGCAAGCGGTGCCGCAGATCCTTTAACCACGATGGTCTAAGGACCGTAAAACTGGTGAGCAAAAACAGGAAGATCACCACCAATACAATGATCGATAGCTCCCTCCATTTCATTAAAGCGGTGCGTAATTAGGCTCCTGCTCAGAGCAATTACATTTTTTCTTGTTCTTCTGGATCGTTTGCCAGCTGACGATAATCGACAGCACAATGGCTACCAGAATCAGTACCGGCATTGCTTTTTGTATCATGGCTCGATTGTTTTTGTATTAGGATCCTCCACCGCCTCCGGCTTCATCCGCCAGGACTTTAGCCGCCAGGCTGCCAATGGTGTCCACCGACAGGATCTGATCCACATAGCCACCCGCTGCCACCCGGGCAATGGTATTCGCACCTCCGCCTTGTTTGGCTTTGATGTGCTGGGCCAGTGACACCACGCTTCCATCGTCCAGCTGTACCATTATCGGGTAAGCACCGCGAGCAATGGCCACGATCTGATCCGTACCACCGCCATCGGTTTCTTTAAGATGCTGCGCCAGGCTCACTACCCGCTCATCATCCAGTCGGACAATCTCGCCATAGCCGCCCGACAATACTGAGGTAATTGTGCTACTTACAGCCATTTTTCTTTAATTTTTGCAGTTTCTTACTTCACCTTGGAGGCAATAACCAGCGCCAGAGTCAGTGCAGCAAACAAGGCTCCGGCCAGCATCACCGTGCTGACCACATCCATGGCTACATACACCGTAAAACGGGCGCCATTATCACCTACTGAGATTATTGGACTGGCCATTACTCTCCAGCGGCGATTTGTTCAGCCTGCTTACGCAGAATATTGTCCGCCACTACTGTGGCTACAACGATGGCCACAATGGTTACTGTGGCATAGATCAACCAATATTTACCACCCTTCATGGTTTGATAAGTTTTAGTCAGGATTAGTCCGTATCCCAGCCAAAGAGCTGGTCCCAGTCAAATCCTCTGATTAAAATGATTACTAGAATACCGATCACCACCCAGGTGATCAAATCTATCTTTGCTACTCCCTTTGCCATGATTACAACTTGATTATTTTGTACTTGACCAGGAGGATAAAGAGTATTACCGCCGCAGCGCTGAATGCCAAAGACTGCCAAAGCTGTTTTCTGCGGTAAGCTTTCAGCTCCGCTTCGCTCATCAGCACATCCAGTACGCCATCTTCATCGATGGTATCATCCTGATTGGTGGCCATGTCCTCCAATTCCGGTTTAGCCACCACCAGGTTGACACTTTGTCCCCCCTTTATCGAGTCCAGACTGGCAATGGCCATATTCTTGTTACTCTGTAGTGTCTGTAATGTTACCACGGCCTTACTTTTTGAAGATGAACACAAGGAGCAGAACTACCACCACCGCAAGGATCGCGTACAATATGGCGTTATCCTGAGTTACCACGACTCCGCCAGATCCACCGCCACCGGTTGCACCCCGGCAGCCGGGACGACGTGGATTGACCACACACAGCACACTGTCTACGATATCAATCGCATCATCGCCGTTGTTCAGGATCCACTCCCATACCTTACCCCGGTCCTCATCGTCTCCGGAGTCCTCCGGATAGCCCGGGCCCAGGGTAGGGTAAATGCCGGGATTGTAGTTCAAAATGCCCATTATCGGTTACTGTTTACGTCCCAATTCCGCTTTCTGATAAGCGCCCCAGTTCACCACAATACCCGGCTCTTGTACATAGACAAAAGCGGAGCGGTTGGTCATCAAAAGGTCCACCGTAAAGGTGTTGATGCCTTTTTGATATTGACCTTCGTGAACACCCATTTCAGGGAAAAGGGATTTAATCAGACGAGGGCGGGAGCCTTTCGAGCTGTCGTAGATCTCCAGCGGACGGGCGTACTGCGTCAGTGCCACGTTATCATCACTCACCGTCATTTTCAAAATGTCGATATAAGTGGACACGTGCGCCAGGTCATTGAGCATGGCCTGATAATTGGCAGTCAATCCCGTAATGACCACACCGGGATCCATCACAAAGTTTTCGTTCAATTGATAACCCATCGAGGCATCAAACAAAACGATCTTGGTAGCCACAGCAAGGCCCGTAGTATCAACTTTTAAGGAAAAATAAGGGTCGGTTTGAATCTTGGGAAGGTTGGCCACCCCGTTGGTCTGATCCACCACGGAGATCGTGGGCTGATTAACCAGGCCACGGCCTTTTGGCATCTTGGCCCGGCGACGTCGATTTAATGAGTACATCCGTCTTGTGATTTAATGATTAATTGCATAATGCACTTACATTTTGAATCACAAGATTAGGCAATCAACTACCGCCAGGGAAGGTTTTTATATGGATCGGTGCGTATGGGGGTGGCGGTACGTGGGGAGGGCAACTCCCAGGCTAGGCGCAGTAGCCGCAGCCTGCGGAGGCTATTGTCGTCCTAGCCAAAGTTGGCTGCAGCTAAAACTCACTCGGTTCCGTTTACCCATAAATTAGATTATTTCTAATTATGCTCACTAAAGTTAATCATCGATCATTTTTTTTGATAATGGTAAAGAATATTTTGTAGTAGTGATGTCACAAAATTTAGTGCTTATTACGATACTTTTGTATAATAGCTTGTCTTAAAATATCTCCATAAAAAGAGCGATCTTTATCTGGAAAGGATAAGAGTTGGTCTAGTGCATATTGTAAGGCTTCTTCTTGATCTGATTGCCTCAAACATTCTTCAACAATGAAGGCCAACCACCCTCTTGCTAAAAGATCTACAGTACTCAAAAAGCGACTTTCACCAGTTATTTCGGACCAATTAAAGGTAGTATTACCTATATCTTTCCACAGAAATATTGGTTTCGCATTATTTATGTCTCCTCCTAAAAAATACATTCCTAAAGACAATATTCCCTCATTAGATATCTCAGACGCAGACCAACTTATTATATGCTGATATTTTTTAAATCCTACGTATAGTGTAAAAATATCAAAAGTGTATGAATCTCCATCTGTAGTTTGAAAGTCATCATCATAGGTGACACTCATAATATCATAGTAACCGTCAAATGACGAATTATCCGAAGATCTAACTAGTCTTAGAGAACCATCATCATTGAAAAACCATTTGGAAGATAAGTTATCATAGAAATAACCATCGGATGTTAAAATATCTTTTAGCTTCTCAGCAGCAGTTGATAAGCTTCTTTTTCGTGGTGAGCGAAATAAAGGATAACCCACTGCGCCAATATTTCTGAGTACTTCATCAAATGATGATTCTTTTAGTGTCACGTGACTACTAACACTGTTTGTAAATAAGACAACGTCACCACCTGGCAAATCGCCCATAAAATTTTGTGAAACCAATTCATTTTTTTGCTGATCCCTAAAATATCTTAGGTAGATAAAATTATTTGTTGAATTGTGCTGTTCAGCAGGGCATGCATCAAAATAGTATTTATTATATGTTGCATCCCTATTATCAAATTCAACCAGTAAACCATCAGAACGAAGTATTAGAAAAGCAACAATATCTTCGTTACCTTCAATCTTGTAGTAAACATCACCAGGAAAAGCCATCTCCTCACCCAGTGTAAAAGATAAGCCTTGGAACTCTAATTGACCTTGAGCATGAATAACTTGCCCATAAACTAAAAAAATGAAGTTGAGTAGTACACTGAAAGTAATTTGATTGGCTTTAAAATTAATCATCATGATATTTTAGGGTTTAATTAGAAAATATATTTTCAAAATAATTATAAGAAACAGGTTGACAAGATAAAATTAGGAGAAATATTTACTACTAAGGTGTAAACAACTACGATTTGATTTCATCTTCGCCATAATGCTGAATATTTACCTTTTATTTTACTTGTTGCAGCCAACTCAAAGGAATGTCTGCGCCCCCATTGCAAAAACTGGTTCCAGCAGGATATCGCGCAGACATTTCAGTTGGACGATTCCGGTGCTCTGGGTTAGCAGTGTATTCCTATAGGGAAAGCCTTTTTTCTGGTATTGACTTAACCTCCACCCAATTTAAGTTTTTCCGGGCAAAATTGCTGATGATTTTAAAGATAATGCCTTTCCGTTGTGCCATACTCATCGATTTTTCCACTTCTCCCTGTATTTTGCTAAATTTGAAGCATAGCAGTCCCCGCTCATCTCGTTACGATGAGGTCTTCACAGTTAACAGGAGTCGATCTTGTGGTGCCTGCTTGTATAGACGGCGGGCTTCGGCCCAGGTGTAGGATGTGTCGGTTCAGATAATGGTGATCGCTTTTGATAGGGCTAGTATCAAAAGCGGTACCGCCACAATTTTCGCACTTGTATGGCTCTTCAGCCAACAAAGCGGTCAATATCTGAAGGACCGTCCTCACCGTCTTACCATTTCGTTTTAGCTTCTCCGGTATTTTATCTTTGATCTTGGCATACGTAGCACTTGCATGCAATCCATAATGACGAACTCGCTGAAAATAAGCAGGTAATTGATGCTGTAAGAATAAATTCATTGCCACCAAAGGAGGCACATTCCGATATTTCTTCGGCGCTGGCTGACCCGCTTTTTGATGGGCATAATCATTGTATTCAATGCGTACATTTTTACCGTTTTTGTCATAGCTCAGCCGTTTGTTGGAGATCCCAATTCGGCAAATGTAACGCCCCAGATATTCCTCTATCACTTTGGTATCTGCCGTAGGGCGGGTGTTGTGAACTACCCACCTTATTTTTTGCAGTTCTTCTACTATATCTTCGTATTTGCGCGGATAAACAACTTGGCCGGTGTCCATTAGCTGCTTTAAGTCTTGCAAAAAGATCGCTCTGAACTTACCACACATTTTACGATATGGGGCCAGTTTATGCTTACGCCAGGGCCACCGCCATTCATTTTTTGATGCCCCTGATAAGCCTCCAAACGTGATCAGGCAGTGGGCATGAATGTGATACTTTAGATCCGAGCCCCACGTATGTAATACAGCGGTCATGCCGGGCAGTGCACCCAGGTTTTGAGCATCACTACACAGCTCTTTGATGGTCTTCCACGCAGAGCGTAACAACAGGTTATAGATCGCTCTTGGATTCCGCCGAGCCAGTCCATTCAATTGGTGCGGCATCGTAAAAGTCGTATGAATATAAGGTACTTCCAACATGCGCTTAGCCAACCGATCCTGCCATTGCAATCGTTTGATGCCCTGGCATTGCGGACACTGACTGTTGCCACAGGAAAAGTATTGATACCGATGATAACCACAGTCCTGACACGTGATTAAATGACCTCCCAATGCTGGCGTTCGGCACACTCGGATAGAACGAATCAGTTGAATCGTACGTCGATCGGCTGGGTAGGCTTTGATATATTCTTCTCCATAATCCCGGAACAGTTCACCTATCGTATATAGGTCCGGTAACTGATGACCATGTTCGCAATTGGATGCTTCACCTGGTGTTGGTAGGACTTGCATAAGGAGATATATCGAGCTGTGGTTTTTAGGCGTTTATGGCCCATTTGTGCCTTTAAAAATACCAAATTAGTGCCACTCTCCAAATGGTGGGTCGCATAGCAATGTCGCAAAACATGAGGTGACACCTCTCGTTCCACCCCAGCCGCCTTACGCGCCGTCTGTATCGACCACTGCGCTGAACGATTGGCCCAGCGTTGACCTTTATGTTTGCCATTAAACAAATACTTACTGGGGCGATACATCCGATAATAGGATCGTAATAACTCCAACAAACAACTTGGAATGGCCACGTAACGATCTTTGGCTCCTTTGCCCTTGACCACCCGAATCTGTAAGCGTTGGCCATCAATATCTTCCAATCTTAGATTTAGTGCTTCACTCAAGCGTAGGCCCGTACCATATAGCAAGGTCATGAAAACCTGATGTTTATAATTAGCCCCATGTTCGATCAGTCTTTGTACTTCTTGCTGAGATAAAACCGGTGGAAGGCTCCGCTCCTTGCGCGGTCGGGGAATATGCTTTACATCCCAGGGGATATCTAAGACCTCACGATAAAACTTAAACATGGCGGAGTAGTCTCCATTAATAGTCTGCCATTTTAACCCTTGGTTATACCGATGCAAAATATAAGTTCGAGCCTGATCTTGAGTAAAATCCCCTCGTAAATCCTGCTTCTCTCGATAGGCGAAAAACTGACGTAAAGCACAACCATAAGCTGATCGAGTAGCCTTGCTGAAATTCTTTAAGGTGAGATGAGCATCAAAATCCAGTAAGTGTTTTTGATAAACTTCCATGACGTATTTTTTTGGTTAAATAACGTCTGGAAAGTTAAAAGAAAAACCATTCAAATGATTGAAAATCAGGTGATTGGGTGGGTGAAAAACGAGAGGAGTTGTTCAACGGTTTGGCTATGCGTAGTGCGGGATTTTAATGTACTTCACTTTCCGTTTAACGATTAGTTTATTTTGTGTGCTTACTCTCATTTTAGCACTTCAGCCCGCATTACGTATAGCTTTTGTTGGCGTTTCGTTATTTTATTTTCCTGCTTCGACATACTTTTTTTCAATGAACTCTTTAACAGATTTTTCATCAGTTAAAATTTCTATAATATCGTCTACTTCCAATGGAATTATCAAAATATCGTCCTTTGAATTTCGTAAATCTTCTTCAAAGAATGTCTTTGCATATCCTAAACCTGAAACAAAAAAGCCCAATTTAGCTCTGCTTCTTCTATTAATGAGTTTCTCTCTAAATGCAACATATTCATTTTTACCTGCTTTTTTGGTAGTCCAATTTTTGCACTCTGCCAAAATCAAAGGACTTTCTGATTTCAGAATTCCTTCGTTACATTCATTCAAAATTACAAGGTCAATTTCTTCAGTTTTTGTCCGAATTCGTTCAATTACTTTTAATCCATTAATCTTAGAAAAGAACCTGACAGATAATTCTTCCAATAATTGTCCTTTTTCATTTTTTTTACTCTTGTCTGCTGTCGCAACTTTTAATTTGTCAATTAACTCTGGTAGTTCAAGAAGTCTTGCCTTAGAGTAATTCTGTGAGATTTCGTTTATCTGAGTGCCGATTTGTTCTTGGGCAGAATTTACCTTGTTATCAATCCACCCCATTAAATCCAAAGCTTCTTGGTAAGCATTAATAAGTTTACCTTCTTGGGTTTTAAGTTTTATAGTAAAGTATAGGTGGCACCAATCTCCATCATCTGTAAACTCAATGTCAGTCACGTCATTAAATTCGGTTGACCTGAACTCAGCAAGTCTTTTCATTAAATCCATATGGTACATTAGTCCCATCGGAAAGTCCCAAAATTTTCTATACCAATCTAATTGAACGAATGCACAAATATTTTCATCAATAAATCCGAAACGTCCTTCAAATTCAATTAAAAAGTGTCCTTCGGAATTCTTATCGCTGATTTCTATTTCACAGTCTTTAGAGATTTCAGCAATTTCTATTTCAGAAGCTTCTTTCTTCGTTAAGTGAACTTCATAATCTTCTGAGAAAAGTGTCATTTAGTTTGGTTTTTAATGAACGCCAACGGTGTATATACGCCATAATGGCGTATATTTCTTCTATCCAGGACTAAGATATAAAATTTTGAAAAGCAATTCCTGCAAGCCTACTCCCTTCCCTCCTTAAACGCCTTCACCACTCCCTTCACTGTAGGGCTCTGATTATTCAAAATCTTATTATCACTGGTCCGGCGTACCACATACACCTCATCCGGTCTTTCTTCAATCAGATAGGTGTTGCCCCGGTAGTCAATCTGGGCAAAGTCCAAGACTTTAGGTTCTTTGGTTTCTTCTGTTTTCAGTCGTTCCTCCAGCGGGCCATGCTTTTCCAGGTAGGTGTAAAACTCTCGAAACACCTGGTCCAGGGTAGTACCCGGATAAGCCTCGATGCCCGGAATGATCACCATTTTCTCGCCCTGCCGGATGGTCATGGAGATCTGGGCGGACTGCACCTGGCCATTTTCATCAAAAAAGGTGGAGTTGTAAAAACTTCTGACGTCTTCGGATTGGATTGATTTACTCATCTTCTTTGTTTTGATAGTTGATAATATAAGCCGTGGCGTTTAAGCCATCCAGTTGCAGGCTCTGGTTTTTCTTGCCCTTCCGCCAGCTCGACTTTCGTCTGATCACCTGTTCCACCAGGTCGCGCACCGTTTCATTGATCTCCTCCTTACTCAGGATCCGGAGCGTAAAAGTATAGCCCGTCCCGTTCCAAAAATCCGATTGATCCACTTTGGCATCTATCCGCTTTTTGGTCTTCGAAATTTTTACATTATCAATTTTTAAAGCCATTTGTTACATTATTTGTAATAAATACATAATTTTACTGCAAATTTATTAATATTTTGGAGAAAACCTATGGAACATATCTGGATTACCTGGTCCTCGAATGCTTAAAGGAACAGACCGTAGCCCTATCCATCCGGCAGATCGCCGAGAAGATCCACCAGTATCCCGATCGGCGGCAGCGCACCAACTTCTATTACCGCGTTCGTCGCTCTATCCAGGCACTCGAACATTTGGGTTATCTCCAAAGTGAAACCATAAACTGCGGGAAGAACAATCTTTTGATCACTAAATACCAAATCAAGGATTATGCTAGAAAGGTTCAATAAAATGAAACAGGCGCTAAGCCCATCGATGATGGCCATGAAGGCAGTAGATGAGGCTTTAGAGAAACTGTCCGATTACATGGACAATGTCAACCGACCCGTCAGTGAGGGGGGCTTGCTGGAGGAAGGCTGGGATAAAGTAGCCTGTACTCTGGTTCAGGCAAATGGCATTACCATCCTCAATATGTGTCCCATCAGGTTTGAGGGAAAGGAAATGATCATGGGAGCACCGATTATGAATCTCCCATTGAAAGAGTTCGTTAAACAACAAATTGCACAAAATGGCATCTAGTACCACCGCTGAAAAGGCTGAGGAAGTTGAAGTAAAAGACAAAAAGGAAACGGCTGGCAATCCGGCGGATGATTTCTTTACGCCCAAAAATGATGCAAACATTGGCGACTGGATCAAACACATGAAATCGCCGCGTGAAGAGATTGAAGAACTGGAGGTCGATTATCCGGAAGATGAGGAGCCGGTAGCGGATCAGCTGAGTGCGGAAGAGCAGGAAGCCCTCAAACACTTAGATTATAACGAAGGTCAGTATAAAACCGCTGAGTTTTTCCTGATCCAGCTGGACAAGATCCTGGCTTTTAGTTTCTCGCTGATTTCCGGCATGGAAAGCGATCGATACCGGATCCGGAAAAAAAAGCCGGAGGGGGATGATTATGAGGCAGAGATCACCGCCGCACTGATCAAAAAGTATCAAATGGAACTACCGCTGGAGGGAATGCTGGCCACCGCCCTGATCATGGCTTACGCTCCTGGATTCCGTAAGGCACTCACCGATCGGGCACAGGTAAAACAGGCAAAAGCTAAACAAGAAGCACAACAGTAATGCACAGAGACGCGCAAGTGGCCATCATATTCGGACGTAACGGGACTGGCAAATCAACTTTTGTACAAAAGCTGGTCAAGAAGATCAGTAGTCGTGCCCTGGTCGTCACCTTCGCCGGGCTGCCCAAGATCTGGCGGCAGTACAAAACCATTGATGTAGCCGATGCCAGCGCCTTTAAATGGAAAAAAGGGATCCGGCAAGCTCAGTGGGTCCGCCATGAGGAAGATACGGCCAAATACATCTACAAAAACTTCCGTTCCGGAATTGTCATCTTTGATGATTGCCGGGAGTATATCCCGGACCGGATCAACCAGAATCCATGGTTAAAACGCTTGCTTAGCAGTTTCCGCCACAAGGAAATAGATCTATTTTTTATCGCCCACTCCCCATCAGATATCCCGCCTCAGATCTGGATGTACAACAGTGCCGTTTTTGTCGGCTCCACCGATGCCCTGTTGCCCAACCGCATCAAAATCGGCAGTGCCCCAAGGATCCTTGAAGCCCAAAAAAGAGTAAACCAAAAATTCCTGGCCGCCGAAGCCAAAAAGAACGGCAGCCATTATGGGATTTTTGAATTGGTAAGACCGTAAGGCAATAAGCCTATTTTCCCCTACGCCGCCTCAACCGAAGCAAGAAACTCCCTGGCCAAAAAAGAGTCGTTTACAAACAAATGTTTTATACCCCCTCCAGAGACGTCCGCCTCCACAATTCACAAGGCCACCAATAGGTGGCTTTTTTTATTTCCAGAAGCATTCTTAATGTGTCGCCACGATGTGGCTTATCCCAAAATACCATCATAGCCAGCGGTTGACACCACTGGCTATGATATGTCGCCACGATGTGGCTCACGGCAGCGATAGCCTCTTTCAAGGTTCTTAACCTGGAAAGTGCGCGGAGCAAAAAGACGAAACCACTTCCTGCACAAATGGTTGAAATAAATTTCACCCAACCATATACCAAAAGCGTCCGACTCCCCTACCCGCTCACCTTCCAAGACCTGGCGGACTTTGCAGGAGGCTGACTCTACCCTGGCGACTGAAGATCGCCGGTACCAGCCAAGGCGACAGCCGCATTACGAATGGAATGCCCTTTTGGTAGGGCTGGTGATGGTGTCAGAAGACCTAACCCTAATATTTATATAAGCATGATCTAGATTGATTTTTTGATTATATTTACCATCCAGATAATTTTGCCTCTAAAAATAATTGAATTTCACGAAACCCAATTGGCCTGCACTCGTAATAAACAGAGAAAACCAACTCAAATATTAAAACTAATAGCCCTATGAAAATATCTGAAATCCTGAACTATGTAAACACTTTTGAAAAAAATCACTTCTTACGAAACATTGAGCAAATCCTCAGTGAAAAGCCCAGGAATTATAGGAAGATTGAGAAAATCCTAAATCAAATTGATGGGCAAATAAAAAACGCTGATAATTTAAGCGTAGAGAGTGTTTTCAATTTAGTTCTCGAGGAATATAAGGATCATATTATCGGAGAATTTGCGAGTACTACTTCACAACTTGACATTCTTATTGACATTTTAATTAGAGACGGCAATTCTCTAATGAGCAGAGAATGGCTTTTAAAGCTGTATGAAAAGGAAATAAAAAAGATTGCAGCAAAGAGCAAAGAACTAAAATCTGCCATTGAGCAAGAAGAGGATAACCCAAGAATTAGAGACTATAGGCTGTACCGTTCTTGCGTTGAAACGGCATTCAACAATGACAAACTTCATAACCGTGATAATAAAGTTACTCCTGACGAGCAGTCAATATTATCAACACTTATCACAGGTTTAGACCTTTCTCATGAAGAAGTTAAGCTAATAAACTACTCGGTAGTCCCTCTCAAAAAACTCGAAATTGACGAGGTTATCAATTACCTGGTCAAAGTTGGAATCATCATGTATTCAAAGAAGCACTACCAAATCTATGTTCCTGACGAAGTAGTAATTGCACTTCGGCAAATTCGAGGAAGAGAAGTATCTGACAAAGTATTTAGAAGAGTCTTGAAGCAACTTAAAGATAGCCAGATCAACCTGGTTGCTCGCAAACACAACATTGATCGAAAACTCGAAACGAGTCAAAAAATCAAGGAAGTTATAAACGAAGGGATCGGCTTCTCCAGAGTTATGCTCTTTGGTATTCATCGAGAAGAAACTACCAAAACCGAGAAGAAGGCCGTTTTAGTGGACTTGATTGAGAAAAAGCTTAAAATAGAAGATCCAATAAGGGGAGCATCCTTAGAAGATAAACTACAGAACCTAATAGACTATTTTAATCAAAAAGACCAGGAAGAAAGCATCAGCACTTCAGTACATGGATATGAAAAGCTCCTTATTGATCTACACCAGGAGGTTAAAGGTTTTGCCAAGCAAATCAGAACCGCTTTTGAGCTCCAAGACAATACTGAGCTGACAGCCAAGATCTTGCAGATGCACAACCTCAAGCCAATTGATATTCTATATACACTGGAAAGTGATCAAATCAAGGAGTTTTGTGAAAGAAAAGGGATTTCTACCCGTGGCAATGAAGTTCAAAACATTCTCCGCGAATACAAGGATACCCAAAATCTATACTTAGAAAATTACATTAATATCTCCAATCGGGACTTAAATGAGTTGAAAGCGAACAACCTTGAAATCAAGGAGGCCGACCTTGGTTCTCAGTATGAGCAGTTGACAAAACTCATTTTCCAAAAAATGGGGCTGAATGTTGACGAAGCTCTGAGGAAAAAGCTCAATACAACAAAAGACCAGATTGACATCTTGCTGAGACTTGAAGATGAGGAAATGATCATTGTCGAATGCAAAACCAAAAAAGATCGAAAGTTTAACTCATATAGCTCTGCCGCCAGACAAGTAAAATCTTACAAAGATCTAGTAAGCAAAGCTGGCTTTAAGGTCTCTAAGACTTTTATTGTAGCTCCTTCGTTCTCCGATGACTTTATTAATGAGTGTGGGCTGGACTACGAGTTGAATCTATCTCTGATTACATCAAAGGCATTACTGGATATCTACAACGCATTTCAGGAATCCGGCTTGAAGGAGTTTCCATACAAGATTTTATTCAGAGACGTCCTGATTGATAGTGAACGTGTAGTGAAATCTATTTTGAAATAATTATTTGACAAAAAAGCAACATTCCCCCCATTCATTCGTACAATCCAAAATAAAGCTGTATCTTTAAGCTCCCCTTTCTCCCTGATTTTGTCAAAACTTTTCATTGACAAGTCAGTGGATTTCTCTTAACTTGCGTGCTGAACGCAACTATCCTAAACAAATTTGCCGGTAGCCCCCCGGGACTGCCGATGACGTTTCTAAAATATCTTCCCCTTCCCCTTACAAACAGTAAACCTGACTACTTTAGGTATGAAATAATTCGTACGACCACGAATTTGGCAATTGTGTAACCCCAGGAAAGAAACTGTGCAAGGCCGTATAAGGTCTGTTTTGGACTTTTTTAACAGCCTACCCCCGCTCAGTTTCGGAATTGACCATCCCTCCCCCCAGCCGGTCGGTTCCATCCGTTTTCGGGAATACTAAAGTGCTTGAATTCGGAAAATTGAAGTGAACAAAAACGAGCACCATCACCTAATGTCTATCCGGCAAACACTACTGGTTTGCCCCTATGCTACTTACACTTTCGGTGATCAAGGTTGGTCTTTATTCGCTTCCTAATTCAAAATACACTTGGGATTTTCAAGCCTCATTTTGGGGACAATAAATGTGCATCCATCAATCGAATTTCGATCCGCTGGATGTTGATAATGAACAACGAAAAGTACACATTCACTCAACTAAACAGCTTAAGCCCCTTGCGACTTATCAATGGCGAAGCCTTATACTGCCCTGTAATAAAATTTCCAAACGCTATATCCCTTTTCACCATGAACCGATTTATCCACCCACTGCCGCTGGCCTTATTTATGGGGCTGGTATACCTGCTCTCACTGAGTAGCTGTGGCAGTGTCAAATACGAAGAAATGCTCATGCTTGCAGAAGTGCAAAATGAGATCAACCCCATTGACAGTCAGTTTATTCTGCGTATTCGCACGGACGATATTCTGAGCATCCACGTGGCGAGCCGCAATCCGGAAACGGTGATCGCTTTTCAGAAAGGAAAAGATAATGTAGCAGCTTCCGGAGAAAATGCGCTGGGACTACAGGATGGCTACCGGGTGGATGAAGAAGGAAAGGTCTACCTGCCATTTCTTGGTGGCATTACCGCAGCGGGCAAGACGATCCTGGCGCTGCGGCAGGAGATTACGGATGAACTGATTAAGTTTATTCCGGATGTATCGGTGCAGGTGCGGTTTCTCAACTTCCGGGTCACACTACTCGGCGAGGTAAACCGACCCAACACCTATATCATTCCGAATGAACGACTGACTATTCTGGAAGCCATCGGTATGGCCGGTGATTTTACCCCCTACGCCAAGCGCAATGACGTGCTGGTCATTCGCGAACGCAATGAGGTCAGGGAACTGGCGCGTATCAACACGCAGGATAAATCCCTGTTTACGTCGCCTTATTTCTACCTCAGCCCCAACGACATTATATACGTAGAGCCGTTAAAGGCTAAACAATATGCCACTCAGGGAGATTTTTTCCAGCGGTATTCCATTGTGTTTATCCCGATTATTTCTTCCGCGATTGTGGTTTTAGGGACAGTACTACGATAACCTATTCAAAAAAACGGATTCCCCATGAAAGAGGATCAGTTAGATATCAAAATTCTATTTACCAAGGCACTCTCCTATTGGTACCTGTTTATCATTTTTGTGCCACTCCTGCTCGCGGGTGCTTATTACTACCTGCGGGTTACTCCTCCCACTTATGAAGCCGAAGCACTGCTGCTAATTCGCGATGAAAAGGAATCGAGCGCACCACTGGAAGAGATCATTTTTAAAGAGCTGGGGCTCAACAACGAAAAGAAGAACCTGCTCGATGAGACGATGATCCTTCGGTCTACGCCGCTGATGGAAAAGGTGGTGGAAAATCTCGAATTGCAGTATCAATACATCAACATGGGTGGCATTCGCCACAGCGAAATGTATGAGCAATCGTCCGTCAATGTGCTGAGCTGGGAGCCCAAACCCGGTTACGGCTTTCTCTCGGCCATTTTGCACCCGAAAGAAGACGGGAAATTCACGTTGGAAATCAACGAAAAAGACCACAAGGATTATGGGCTGGAACGATTTGAGTTTCAGGGAGAATTTGGGAAGGAACTGGATTTGCCGCTCGGAAAATTGACACTTACCCGTTCGAATTGGGGTGTTATTGATTACCCCATTGCGGTGATCATCAACACGGTGAAAGACCGCGCCAAGGGACTGGCGGACGCTATGGAGGTCGACCTGGTGGGCGAAGGCTCCAGTACGCTGAAGCTGAAAATCAAAGACAATGTTGCCAAACGGGCAGAAGATATCCTGATGGAGCTGATGTCCATGTACGACCAGCGCACCATTGAAATGAAAAATAAGATTTTTGAAAACAGCATTAGCCTGATCAATGAGCGCATCAACCTGATCACCGAAGAACTGAGCGCCGCCGAACAGGACGTGGAAAGCTATAAGCGGCAGTTTAATATGCTGGAACTCAGCTCGGAAGGCAACCTGCTGATGAAGGAATTGGCGGATTATAATAAAGAAATCTCCTACACAGATATTCAGCTGGAAATACTGAATTCCGTTGAAGAATTTCTGATCAAAAACCAGGATGATTTTGAATTTGTACCGACCAACCTGAGCATCAACAACCTGACACTGACCAACCAGCTGACTAACTTCAACCAACTGCTAAACCAGCGGGAGCAACTAAAGAGTGATCTGGGTCCTTCCCACCCCGATCTGCTGCTGACCGAAAAACAACTTCAAAACCTCAGAAATACCATTATTGACAATATCCGCTCCATGAAGCGCGACCTGCAAATCAAAACCGGGGCCAATAAAACCCTGCGCGCCGGTCTGGAAGGTCGTTTGCACAGTTTGCCACGCCGCGAACGCGAGCTGATCGAGATCGAACGCCGCAAGGATATCAAGGAAAACCTTTACCTCTATCTATTACAAAAAAGAGAAGAATCGGTCATTTCCATGGCCGTTTCCGTGGCCAATAGTACCATCGTAGAGCCCGCCCAGGCCTGGAAGCCTATCAGTCCCAAAAAGATGCAGATCTGGTTGATCGCGCTATTTTTGGGCTTTGCCTTCCCGGCGGGTATTATTTTGTTTTTGGAATACCTCAATGATAAGGTCCATACGGTCGAGGAAGTGGAATTGCTGACTTCGGTTCCGGTAGTTGGAGTACTGGCTTCGGGAGACAAAAAAGCACCACTGGTCACCCTGGAAAACACGCAAACGGTGGAGGCCGAAATGTTTCGATTACTGCGCGCCAATCTGGCCTACGTGACGCCCGACAAAGACCTGAAGACCATCCTCATCACTTCCAGTGTGGCCTCGGAGGGCAAATCTTATGTGGCGCTGAACCTGGCCGTAACCCAGGCTCTGACGGGTAAGAAGGTATTGATTATGGAGCTGGACTTGCGCAAGCCCAAGCAGGCGGTGTATACCAAGAGTGAATCGCCCACCAAAGGCATTGCCAACTATCTGATCCAGCCCAACATGCGGCCCGATGAGATCATTCGCAATAGCGGAGTTCACCCTAATCTGGATATCATCAATTGCGGTCCGAAGCCGCCAAATCCAAGTGAATTGGTGCTTTCGCCCAAATTGCGCATGTTGATGGACGAATTGCGGGAGCAGTACGACTTCATCATTATGGATGCTCCGCCGGTAGGCCTGGTAGCTGATGCGTTGCAAATGAAAGATATGGCCGAGGCGACCATGTTTATCGTGCGTTCCGGTTTTACCCGCAAGAAGCATTTGCGCATCGTCAAGGAAATTTCTGAAAAGAAGAAATTGCCCAAGCCATTCATCGTGCTGAACGATCAGAACCTGAAGAAGAACTACACCAACAGCTACGCATACAGTAGCCACAGTGATTATTATGAAAAGGTGAAGCCATAATTGTCTCTCAAAGACAAATCACTCACGGCCTTTCTCTGGCTGATCATCGACAAGCTGGGCAGTAGCACCATCAATTTTGGGGTCACTGTCCTGCTGGCGCGATTGCTGACGCCCACCGACTTTGGATTGGTAGCCATGGTGATGGTCTTTTTTGAGTTGTCATCCACCTTTATTCAGAGTGGGTTTGCCTTTGCCCTGATTCGGGAAAAAACCATTTCCGATATCGACAAATCGACCACTTTTGTGTTCAATTTTGTCATGGCAGTCTTCTTTTATGCGGTACTCTTTTTCACCGCCCCGGCCATTGGCCGCTTTTTTGGACACGATATCCTGGTGCCCATCATCCGGGTGATGGGACTCAACTTAATCATCGAATCTTTCGCCATCATTCAGCAAGCCGTTTTGACCCAGCAAATTGATTTTAAAACGCAAACCAAGGTGCGCTTTTTTGCGGTAGTCATTTCGGGAGCTTGTGCCGTAATAATGGCCTGGAAAGGGCTGGGCGTGTGGAGCCTGGTCGGTCGAATTGGCATCATGGCGCTGATGAGTACCATTTTCCTTTGGATTGTCAATCCGTGGAAATTATCGCTGCGCTTTAGCCGACAATCGTTTAACAAACTCTTCGGTTTTGGTTCTAAATTATTGGCGGAAGCCCTCATCGATAAATTCTTCCGACACCTGGTGCAGGTGGTCATCGGTAAGCTATTTTCCGCCTCAACACTGGGATTTTTCACCCAGGCCAATAACTTTTGTAATATGCTGGCCAACAACTTCCAGCAAGCCATTCAAAAGGTGACCTATCCGGTGCTGGCTAAATTGCAGGACGACAAAGTGAAACTCAAAGAAGGCTACCGCCAGATCATCGTGATGAGTTCCTTTACCATCATTCCCCTGCTGGTCATTATGGGCGTACTAGCCGAACCGTTGATGGTGACGCTCGTAGGCGAAAAATGGCTGCCTTCGGTACCCTATCTACAATTGCTGGTACTGGCGGGCATCACCTACCACTTCAATTCCATCAATCTGGATTTGTTGCTGGTGCTGGGCCGGGTAGATCTGTGTTTGCGTCTCGAAATCATCAAAAAAGCCATCATGGGTGTGGCCATCTTCATCGGCCTGCAATTCGGCATCTACGGGCTAATTTTAGGCCAGGTCATCTCCAATTATATTGCACTTTTGATCAATACTTACTATTCCGATAAATTCCTCGATTATCCTTTATGGGAACAGGTACGCGATGTGTTGCCCACCATTTTCTTCAGCAGCATTATGGGCTTGTCATTGTGGTTTTTCCGCTTTAATATGTCCGGCTCGGGCCTGTTTGTGCTCCTGGCTGGCGGAGCGCTGGGGGGCCTCATTTACCTGGCGTTGCACTACCTGACCCACACCAAGGAGATTGCCATGATGCGGGAATTTATCATCCCCAAGACCATCAAGTTTATCACCAATAAAGCATAAGAAATGTCCAAAGTAGCACTCATTACCGGTATTACCGGACAGGACGGTTCCTACCTCGCCGATTTTCTCCTGCAGCGCGGATATACCGTGTGGGGCATGAAGCGGCGCAGTTCGTCTTTCAATACGGCGCGCATCGACGAGCTATTTGCCAATGACCGCCAGGAAGGCAACCCCAGATTTTTCTACTTCTACGGCGATCTGACCGATTCCAGCAATATCATTCGCTATATCCAGGAGATTCAACCCGATGAAATCTACAACCTGGCGGCGATGTCGCATGTGAAAGTAAGTTTCGACACGCCGGAATATACGGGTAATGTGGACGGTTTGGGTACGCTCCGCATCCTCGAAGCGGTAAGAATATTGGGCCTGACCGAAAAGACCAAGGTCTACCAGGCTTCCACTTCCGAGTTGTTTGGATTGGTGCAGGAAACGCCACAAAGTGAAACCACGCCTTTTTATCCGCGTAGCCCGTACGGTGTGGCCAAGCTATACGCCTACTGGATGACGGTCAATTACCGGGAGGCCTACAATATGTTTGCCTGCAACGGCATCCTGTTTAACCACGAATCTCCGGTACGGGGGGAAACTTTCGTAACCCGTAAGATCACCCGTGCGGTGGCCAATATTTCCCTGGGATTTCAGAAGGTGCTTTCCCTGGGTAACCTGGATGCCAAGCGCGACTGGGGACACGCCAAGGACTTTGTGGAAGCTATGTACCTGATGCTGCAGCAGGACGAGCCCGAAGACTTTGTCATCGCCACCGGCAGAACCACTTCCGTACGCGATTTTGTGAAGAAGGCTTTCGCCGAAGCGGGCATTAGCCTGGAATTTTCCGGTAAGGGGGTTGCCGAAAAAGGCATCATCGCCGGCATTGATCACGATCTATTTTTTCACCTTACGGAAAAACGCGCTGACCATCTGAAAATTGGCCAGGAAATCATTGTGATCGATCCATTTTATTTCCGGCCAACGGAAGTGGATTTGTTGATCGGTGATGCCTCCAAGGCTAAAGCCAAACTGGGTTGGGAACCGCGCCATAGCCTCGATGAATTGATCGCCGAAATGGTGGCTGGAGACCTACAGCAAGTTAAACAAAACCACTACCTGAAACAGGGTGGATTTGTCATTCCCAAATATGTAGAAGACGTTTTATAATGAAAATAGCCGTTACCGGTGCGACCGGATTTTTAGGGAAACGCACCGTCAAAAAATTACAATCAAAAGGTATTGAGCCCCTCCAGACCTCGCTCAGCCTGGGCGTAGATTTACGCGATTACCAGCAAACGCTTGAATTTTTTCAATCGAATAAACCCGAAGTTTTACTCAATTGTGCCTCCTTCGTGGGCGGCATTCAGTTTGGATACAAATACCCCGCTGATCTGTTTGAAAACAACCTGCTGATGAATGTCAACCTGCTGAAAGCGGCGCGGGAATCGGGGGTAAAGCGTATTGTTAATCCCATTTCCAACTGCGTTTATCCGGCGAAAGCTACCTTGTTTAAAGAAGACGAAATCTGGGATGGCCCCATGCACGAGTCCGTGATGGTATACGGTTTTGTCCGTAAGGCATTTTGGGTCGGCTCGTGGGCCAATCAAAGGCAACACGGACTGGATGTGATCAACATCGTGTTATCCAATATGTATGGCCCGGAGGACCACTTCGAAGAAGAACGTTCCCACGCCCTGGGTGCGCTGATCATGAAATTTGTCGAAGCCAAGCGCAGTAATGCCCCCCATGTCAATGTCTGGGGTTCGGGCAAACCCGTACGCGAATGGCTACACATTGACGATGGCGCCGAAGCCATGATCCGCAGCATCGACCTGGAGCCCACCAGCGAGTTTATCAACATCGGTGTTGCCTCCGGCATTTCGGTGCTGGACATGTGCCAGCTGATCAAGGAACTGACCGGTTACCAGGGCGATATCAAACTCGACCCCAGCAAGCCCGATGGTGCCGCCTACAAGACTGTAGAAGGCAGTAAAGGTGCTGAATTATTAAAGTGGCAGCCGCAAATTCCCTTCCGGGAAGGCGTGGCGGAAGCCATCAAATGGTACAAAGCAAATCACTAACTATGTCCACAATAACTACCGATCAAACCCATCTCGCCCTTGCCGGCGGTACCCCCGTGGCCGATGCGCCCATTCTCATCCTGAAACCGATGATTACGGAAGAAGACGTGCAGGCCGTGACGGATGCACTTCGCTCCACTTTTGTGAGCGGCGATGGCCCCGCTTGTCGCGAATTTGAACAAAAACTCCAGGATTATCTGGGTGTGAAACACGCGCTGTTTCTCAATTCCGCTACCACCGCCCTGGACCTTGCTTTTATGGTCAAGGACTTTCCGGCAGGTGGCGAGGTGATTGTACCCAACTTTACTTACACCAGTACGGCATTGGGGCCCATCCTCAATAATCTGAAGATCGTTTTGGCGGATGTCTATCCCGACAGTGGAAATCTCGATGTAAGCAAGCTGGAGTCCTACATTACGGATAAAACCGTAGCCATCTGTCCGGTAGACTACGCCGGTAATCCACCGGAAATGGACGAGATCAACGCCATTGCCCGTAAGCACAACCTGTACGTAGTACAGGACACCGCCCAGTCGATTGGCTCCAAATACAAGGGCCAATACACCGGCAATCACGCTGATGTAAGCACCTTTTCCTTCCACGGCACCAAGAATCTGACAACCGGCGAAGGCGGTGCACTGGTGACCAATAACGACGACATTGCCAACCGCATCAAAATCATGCGGGAAAAAGGGACGGACAAATATTCCTTCCTGACCGACAATCAAACCCGTGGTTATTACCAGTATGTGGACAAAGGCAGCAGTTATGTGCAGTCGAACATTAACGGTGCATTGGGTATCACCCAACTGGCCAAACTGGAGGAGATGAATAATCGCCGGACAGAAATTGCCGAGTTTTATCTACAGGAGCTAAGCGGCATCGATGGCCTCGACTTCATCAACGTCCGGGAAGGCGTTACGCCAAACTGGCACCTTTTTGGCATGCTCGTTCCGGCAGAAAAGCGCTACTGGATCATGGACGCACTGCGGGCGGAAAACGTACACGCCAATGTGCATTATACACCACTGCACCGCAATAAATACTACCAACACCTGGGCACGGACGCGGATTTTCCGGGGTCCATGACCTTCTTCAATCGATTGCTACGGCTTCCCCTCTACCCTTCCCTGACTGATGAGGAAAAGGAAAAAGTAGTGATGGCCGTGAAAAAGGTCTTTGCCAACATTTAAACACAAAACAAATACACCCCAAATGAAAGTTCTGCTACTGATACCGCAGGGATACTACGGTTTTTTTCATACGATCAAAGATACTTTTGAATCGCTGGGTGGGGAGGTCCACTCCCTGAATTACAAAACCGTCATCAAGGGCTGGGAAGAACGGGTCAACACCCAGATTTACCGCCTGCCCGATAAGTTTCGCCGTCGGTGGGAAGCTCGTTATTTCAAACAAATCAATCAGTATTACCTTACGGAATACGACCGGCTGCAACCCGATATCGTTTTTATTTACAACAACGAGATGCTGCTTCCGGAAACCGTACAGCATTTTAAAAAGCGCTCAAAAGTAGCCTTCTTCCTCGGCGATTGTCCGTATTACACGCCGACCAACCGCCACTTTCTCCCCATTCTGTTTCACGCCGATGCGGTCTACACCACCGATACTTTCTGGATCAGTGCGCTGAAAAAGCTGGGGCTAAAACAAGGGCATCACCTATATCCCAGCTTTCCCAGGCAGCATTTCAAAAAGGAATTATCTTCTGAATTGTACGATGAATTGAAGTCGGAAGTGTTGTATGTAGGCATGTGTTACAAAACCAGCTGGGGCTATAAAAAGGCCAATTTCATTAGCAACTTCACCGGCTTTGACCTGCACCTGCACGGTGGCGACTCCTGGCAAAGGTGGTTTGAATACTTCCCGGAACTAAAAGGCGCTTACAAGGAACGAACCGGTTATATTTCGGTAGAACGGCTAAATGATATGTACAATGCCACCAAGGTAGCACCGGTTGATGCCAATCCGGGATTGCTGCACGCCGTGCACTGGCGTATGCTCGAAGCACTGGGTTCCGGAGCATTACCGCTGATGGAATGGCAGGAAGGTGTAGACGAGTTGTTTGGCGGCATTGATGGTGTACCGGCCGTCAAGGTCTTTGAAGAAGCCAAAGAAATGACACAGTACTA
This sequence comes from Saprospiraceae bacterium, assembly GCA_965229635.1. GTDB lineage: Bacteria > Bacteroidota > Bacteroidia > Chitinophagales > Saprospiraceae > BQJU01. Next base: position 4,202,647 of record OZ245894.1, on the reverse strand, counting down.
CCTCGACAACGAAGACAAGCGACTGGAGATGGTGGCGCAGTTAACGAATCGCATCAACGAAAACCATTCTATGGAAAAGAATGCCGCATTCATCAAACAAACGCTCAACCTCTAACGGTGAGTAAAAAGCTACTCAAGGAAGCATTTCAATTACTGGCACTGATCATGGTGGCGGTGTTGTTAAATTATTATACCCCGGCCTACTTGAGTGGAGCCTTTTATATCGGTACCCTCTTTGCTTATTTGCGGTCGGAGAACGAGGCCTTCTGGTTTAGTTTCTACCTGGTGTTGGCCGATGGCTTCTTTGGTTTTTTTGGGCTATACGAGGCACTGCTGACGGTCATTCCCGGATTACCGGCCATTGAAGTATCTCAGCTTTATATTGTGCTGAGCATCTACAAAGCTTCTCTCAAAAAGTCTTCCTTCCGGCCATTTTACACCTTCCCCATGCAGATTTTGGCGCTGTACATCGTCTTTCTGCTGGTGCAAGGGTATGTATTGGGTGTTTCGATGGCCATGAATGTGCAGTTCCGGATTATCAAGTGGTTGTTGCCGCTGGCGCTGTTTTATTCATTGCCAAGGTTAATGACCAAAACCGAACAGTACCGGGACCTGTTTGCCTATCTGTTTCCAATTGCTTTTGTCACATTGGGTGCACAGATTTTTACGATTGCCACCAGTCTTTCGCCGCCACAATACTTCGGTATTCATCGCAAGGTCTGGTTTGCCATTGAGGTCAGCAAAGACAAAACCTACCGTGGGTTTTACAATGATAGCATTGTGCTATTTACCTACTTTGGAGCCTTTTTCTTCCTGTCTCATAAGAAGAAGTTTTTCAATCCACTGCTGCTTTATGCGGTGATTGCGGCCAATTTTTCTTCCGTCTTTCTTTCCGCCACCAGGGGATGGACGATTAGTCTTTCATTTCTGCTGATCATGTCCACCATTTTTGTATTGCGTGTTAGCGCAAAAAGACTGGTGAGAATCGGTCTGATCGCAATCATCTTTGTGTTTGGTGCACAGTCATTGCCGATCATTGGGGTGCAAATCCAAAACTCCATCCGGCGGATGCTTACACTGGAAAAACTGGCGGAGGGTGACGCCTCGGCTGGAGGAACCCTGGTGCGCCTCACCGAGCGGGGACCAAGGGTATTAAAGAAATGGGAAGAATCTCCCCTCACCGGCTGGGGTTTCTCCAACGGATTTATGGATTACAACGATTTCCACGTGGGCAACCACAATATCCTGTTACACGGTGGCATCATCGGGTTCGTCCTGATGGCCTGGTTTTTCAGCTATTTTTGCATTGGTTTATTCTTCCGAAGTATTAATGCGCCTCCAGACGAACCGGCCAAACATGCCTTGCTTTTGTTTATCATCACCTTCTTGTCCTGGTTTATCATACATTCCTCCTCAGAGCAATTGTTTTCGATGTACAACTATGTCAGCCCGGGCCTGATCCAGGGTATGTTTTTCAGTATGGCTGCCCTGATTTACAACAACACTTATCACCGGGAGGAAGAGCAAGAACAAGAAGAGCATAATTTGGTACATCATTCCACAACCTAAAAATATTTTGAATTGAGGGAAATCGCGTCCATTTCCCCAATTCTTCCAACAAAACAATTCTTCCCAAATTTATGTGTGGCATATACGGAAATACACAGATCATCAGTGCCGAATTGGTAGAAGCCAAACTGGCGCGCGTTCGCTTTCGCGGGCCGGATCATTCCGCCTGGCGCAATTACGACAATGAGGTCGTTTTTGGTCATAATCGCCTCTCCATTGTCGACCTGGATGCGCGCTCCAACCAGCCGTTTGATTACCGGCACGTATCCATCGTTTACAACGGGGAAGTCTACAATTTTCCGGAGATCCGCAATCGGCTGGAGGCGGAGGGGTATGCCTTCTCCACTACTTCCGATACAGAAGCCATTTGTGCGGCCTATCTGGCATTTGGGCCGGAATGTGTGCATCATTTCAACGGCATGTTTGCCTTTGTGATATACGATAAAAAGCAGAAAATCCTGTTTGGGGCAAGGGATCGAACCGGTCAGAAGCCCTTTTATTATACCTTACGGAATGAGCGGTTTGAGTTTGCCTCACAACCCTCGCAGATTGCGGTGGGCAACGACCTGAAGGTAGACGAAAAGGCAGTGGCTCAATTTTTGAAATGGGATTACATTTCTGAGCCCCGGTCGATCTACGAAGGGGTTTATAAATTGCGGGCCGGCCATTCCTTCACCTATGACTTAAGAAGCAAGTCCTTTGCCGATTATCCCTACTGGGATATTTCCACCGAAAATCACTTCACCGACCTTTCTTTCGACGATGCCAAAGCCCAATTGCATCACTTGCTGACCGATTCAGTAAAAAAACGCATGATTGCCGATGTGCCGGTGGGTATCTTTTTGAGTGGTGGTGTAGATTCTTCCCTGGTAGCGGCCCTGGCCCAGTCGACGCGGCAAACGCCGGTCAGGACCTTTTGTGTGAAATTTGAGGAGGAAAGTTTTGACGAAAGTCGCTACGCCCGGCAGGTAGCCGACCACCTCAAGACCGATCACACCGAAATCCATTGCAATTACCAGGAGGGCATTGAGTTGATTGAAGATTTGTACAAATACTTTGACGAGCCCTTTGCCAATGCCTCGGCGCTGCCTTCCCTGCTGCTGGCCAAATACACCCGCAAGTACGTCACCGTAGCCCTCAGCGGCGATGCCGGGGACGAAAACTTTTTGGGATACAAACGCTATGATAAGATTCTGGAAAGAGAACGCATTTTTAAGATTCCACGCGGGCTGCGTCATCTGGTGGCACTGGGCTATTCCTTTTCGCCCCATCGCAACCACCGCTATGCCCGTCCAAAAGGTATTCTTACGCAGGATGTCAATGACCTCTATTATCAGAAAGCCGCTTCAATGGATGATGAGTGGATGACCAACCGGGCGCTGGGCGACAATAAGGAATATTTTCGTTATCTCACTTCCGAAAAACCACTGCTGGAACGCATCTCCGATTTTGATATCAAAACCTATCTGATTGAGGATGTCAACACCAAGGCAGACCGCTCAACGATGGCCTTTTCCCTGGAAGGGCGTTCACCATTGCTGGACTACCGGGTGGTGGAATTTGCACGGTCGCTGCCCACCGAGTATAAATACCATCAGGGAGAGAAAAAGCATATCCTTAAGGAAGTGCTTTATGAATATGTACCACGCCAAATTTTTGACCGTCGGAAGGCCGGTTTTGCCATGCCGCTGCGGTTGTGGTTCCGCGATAAATTGAAATCCTACCTGCTTGATACACTAAGCGAGCAAAACCTGCGGGATATACCCAATATCGATATCAAAAAGGTGAAACAATTGACCCATTTGCACCTGGACGGCAAGGAGGACAATTACAACATGATCTGGCGGCTATTGGTGCTGATCAACTGGATGAAAAATCAATGATTAAGTCCACACAAATTAAGGACGAACTGAAAAAAAGTGCCACCACTACCCTACCGGTGCACTACGTGATCTGGCGCATTGGCATTGGAGGCATTGAACTTGGGGTCAATCACTTTGTGGAAGAATACTCCAACCGGCGCAAGCTGTCGGTCTTTGGCCTGCGGGCAACGGAAAACACCATTTATGATGAATCAAAAGTTGATGTGACCCTGGGAGGAAATCTGGCTGGTAATACGTATATCAACTACTTCAAATATTGCCGGAAGCACCGCCATGATCTTTTTCACTTGCTAAATGCCGGACCAATTGTGCTGTTGCTCACTCTGCTGGCTGGCGCCAAACGACCACTCTACCACATTCGCGGTACAATTTACTGGACAAAACCTATCGAAAAAGTCTATCTGAAATCGGCCTGGATTTTGTCGTGGCTGCTCGCAAAATGGACGGGCAAGATTGACTTTGTCTGCAATTCAAAACACAGTACGGAAATCTTCCAGGATAAGGTTTTAAATATTCCCTTGAAATTGATCTATAACGGTTTTGAAATTGATCCTTATTGGGAAAAGCGCCACTTGCGAACTGAACTGAAACGCATGGGCTACATCGGGCGACTGAATCCCGGTAAAAATGTGCATTTAGTCATTCAGCTGTTTAGCAAATTTGCCGCGGAAGACCCCAATTTGGAGCTACACCTGGCCGGCGATGGCCCGCTAAGACCGGAACTGGAAATTCAGGCGCAGCAAACGCCCTATGCGGATCGAATCATCTTCCATGGTCATGTACAGGATATGGCCGGGTTTTATGCCTCAGTCGATTTGTTTTTGTTTCTTAGTGCCTACGAATCATTTGGCAATGTTTTGGCGGAAGCCCTACTTACCGGATTGCCGATTCTAACAAGCAACGTGCCAGTATTCCAGGAAATTCACGGTGGCGAATCCGCCTTCTTGCTCGGTGATCCAACCAATATGCTTGCTCTGGAACATAATTTGGCGAAAGCCATTAAAAACTATCCCGCTTTAGCGGAAATAGCCTACGAAAAAAGCCACTACATCCGGGAGCAATTTGACGTAAAAAAACACCTTCGGGAAATCGAATTGATTTATGAAAACCATTAGTCCACCGGTACTCTACTACCATTCCGTAGCCCCAAAATTCTTTGATGGCTGGCCGTTTAAATTCTTGACACACCGGCTGCAAGACTTTGAAGATCAGCTGATTTACCTGAAAGACAAACGCATGAAGACCGTCTTTTTGGATCGCTGGCTGGATATTCGTCAGGGAAGAGCCAGCGCCAGGCACGATGAGGTTTGCCTGTCGTTTGATGACGGTTTTCTCGACAATTGGGTGTATGGTTTTCCCTTGATCAAGAAGTATCAGATGCGTTTTACGCTCTTCGTTGCTCCGGAGTGTATTGAGGCTGGAGAAACCGTGCGGCCCACCCTGGAAAATGTTTGGAAGGGCGAATGCCAACTGGAAGAACTGGAAGGGCGCGGTTTTTTGACCTGGGCGGAAGTTAGAAAGATGCAGGAATCGGGACTAGTGGATATACAGTCGCATACGATGAGTCATGACAAGTACGTTTCCGGGCCGAAAATCAGCAGCTTTTATTACGGTGGCCCAAACGGGGTATATCCCATCTGGAATACGGTACCGGGCATCAAAGCCACCTACATGCGTGATGAGCAATTTACAGAGCATTTGCCCTGGGGAACACCCATTTTTCAGGAGGCTTCGGCCGCCATTGTGCGCAAGCATCAGATTAATCCTCAATTTTTGGAAGAAACAGCGGCCACAGCTCGCGAATACGACCTAAGCGTGGAAGAAAATCGCGCTGATTACGAAGGAAAGGTCAGAACGATACACTTGGAATACCTGCAAAAAGACCAGCTCATTAACCAGGTTGAATCCGAGGCAGACTACCAAAAACGACTGCACTACGAAGTGGTGGACTCGAAGAAAATTATTGAAAGCCACCTGGGAAAGCCCGTACAATTTCTCTGCTGGCCCCACGGCGACAATACTCCAGAAGGTCATCAACTGGCCCGTGATAATGGCTATTTGGCCACTACTTCGGGAAAGTTGACACATTTGGCTGATCAGCCGGATCGCATTCCCAGAATGGGAGCAGTGTGGCGTCATGGCCCGTGGCTCAATCGACAGAAGATCCACTATAAGCTGGCCAGCCACTACCGCCGTCAGCCTTTTTTTGCCATTTGGCAGCTCAACGAATTCAAAAACCAAATGCTCAACCGCACCTGATGTTTTTTTTCCTCGACTATTGTCCAAATAGCGCCCAACAATTGACGAGCAAAATCGTGGAAGAAATTCCCGATGTTAGATCGGTGAAATCCCAGGTTTTATACTTGAACACCGGTGCTCAGCAACTGCAAACCTGGACCTTTGCCGGTGATCAGTTTATTTTGCTCGGCGATCCGGTCTTCAAATCGGACCAGGCGGTTCCCTCCACCATCATCCGCTCGGATGGGGGCTTAAATGAAGCGCTGCTCTACGAACATATCAAGGGTCATTATTACTGGTTTTTGCTTCAGGATCAGGAAATTCGTTGCGGGTCTTCATTCGGAGCCATTTTTCCAATCTATTTTGTGCAACGCTCCGATAAAATCAAGCTTTGTTCTTCAGCTCATTTTCTGGCAAAAGGCACGGGTGGATTGCAACCAAACCACCGAAATCTACTGGAACGGCTGCTGTTCAATTACCCATTTTTTAATTCAACCTGGTGGCGGGAAATGTCACTGCTTCCAGCCCACCGGCACTTGCATTTGAACAATCAAGGCACCGAGGTCAAGGGGCAATTTGACATCAGTCATTACTTCGGCACAGTGCAGGATCGCACCAGGGACAGTCTGCAATTTTTGACGGACTATTTTCAAAAAGAAACGCAACGCTTTTTCCCGGACAAGTCATTTGCCATCTCTCTGACCGGTGGTTTTGATGGCCGCACGCTGGTGGCTGCCGCTGCAAAAGCCGGAAAACAATTTGGCACCTACAGTTTTGGTCGGCCCGAGTCATCAGACGTCACTTTCCCGGCAGGTCAGGCCAAAAAACTGGGCATTCCCTACAAGGCCATCCTCCTGGATCAACGCTATATCCGTGAAGAAGCCATGGATGCCGGACACCGGTTCATGCAATTAACCGACTACAACGGCAACTACAGCCGTCCCCACTACGAATATGCGGCGCGAAGCCTATCAACCGAAGTCGATTACATCATTACCGGTAATTTTGGCAGCGAACTCTTCCGGGCGCTGCACCTTCCCGGGGTGATGATGAGTGAGTCATTGATCCAACTATTTTCTGCCACGGATGAATCCTGGAAAGATAGCATGAAGGGGCGGTTAAAGCTGTGGGGAATGGATCACTTTCGCAAGGAGTTTGATGCGTTGGTCAGCGACCTGGAAAACTATCTACAGCTAAGGGAAGGCTGGGACCGCAATCACAAGTTTTATGACTTCGTCTTTAACGAAATCTTCCGCAAATATTTTGGTCCGGAACTAGTGATGCAAAGTCATTATTTCAACAACCGGACCCCTTATCTTAACCTGGAGTTTTTCCGGGCACTAAATAGCACCATCTGGTCGGGCGTGCACGCGCGGTTATTTGAAAAGACCAAGGCCAAACGCATGAAAGGGCAGGTTTTCTATGCCACCTTCATTCGCGAAAGCCACAAAAAGTTATACCATTTACCAACCAATAAAGGCTACAGTCCTGCTGATGTGCTGGAAGGCTGGCGTTTTCCCTTTTTAGTGGGTAAAGTAGTATTGAAAAAATTCCTGCAAAAACCCGAAATGGACAGCAACGCTGTGGAGGCCTATTTCCGTAAGGATTTCCCCAAAATGGGAGATATGACTAACGGAGATGGCATTCCAAAGTCTTTTTCGAAATATTTAAGTAGGTCGAAAAATGACCTGGCCAACGGAGCTCACGTGCAGGAATGGATACGACTGTACTCTGTTTTAGCAGGTTGGCAGGCAGCTCAACCTACCATCACCCACCCAACTTCTCTACTATAATGACCGGTTTTTTTTCCAAGGACGGATTGCTTCCCGCTTTTTGGCAGGAATACACCACATTGTGGCAAAATAGCCTGGACCAATCCCCTTTTCAAGCTCCGCACTTCATTGAGTTTTTAGCCAAAAAATTTGAAAATAAAGTGGTGCATTTCGAGTGCCGAAAAGACGACCAACTGCTGGGCGCTGCCTTTTTCCGAAAAACCAAGGGGCAATACGTTTTTCTTAGCGAGGTCAAATCCGATCACAATACGCTGGTATTGCACCAAAACTGTACGCCTGAAGATTTGTCAGAAATTTTTCGGGAACTCCTGTCCGCCATAAAAAAGCGGGGATGGGCATTTGTATTAAATAATTTTCCCGATTGGGCCAGCTATGCGCCCATGATCAATGAACTTGGACTTAAAAGCACCTTGTTTTGGGACAATCACCCCTATTCGGTGTGCCCTACACTGAAGGAGACATCCGGACAGGCCATTTATGAGCGTTTTAACGGCTCCAGGGAATTGAGATATCGTGTAAATCGCTTGAAGAATCAACAGGAGGCTGATTTTGAGGTCTTTCGCCAGGAGGAGGACTTAACCGCCTGGGTTAGTCAGTTTTGCGAACTGCACATCAAACGCTGGAAAGGCACCACTACCCCTTCCAGGTACGAGGAACAAGGAGAAGAGAAATTCCTATTGCAGTGCCTACAAGCATGGATTAAGGATGAAGTTTTAGTCCGCTTTTCCATTAAAATTGCCAATGGAACCCGAATCGGTTTTGTGATTGGTTTATTACACAAGGACAGCCTTATCCACCATACTACCGCCTATGACAATAATTACCGAAAATACAGTCCCGGAAAAGCCCTGATCCACTTCATCGGGGAATGGATGGCCGGAAAAAAATTAAAGACCCTCGACTTTGGTCAGGGCGACGAAAAATACAAATACGAGTTTACCAATACTGAGCCCAAACTCAATAGAATCTTTATTTCCCCCCCGTTACATTTCCCGTTTATTTTCAAAGCGAAAATTGCTCAATCCCTGAGAAACAATGAACGCCTGAGAAAATTTTACCGGGAAAAGATCAAACCAGTTAGTAAAAAATAGACCTTCGAAAACCTTAAACCCATGGAATGTCGAATATTCCCGGAACTTCCAGACGATGATTTCTGGAATACCTATGCTCAGCTGTGGAAAAATTGCCTGCACCAATCGGTCTTTCAGTCACCAAGTTTTATAAAAACCCTGGCTATAAGATTTAAGGAATCAATTCTGCTTTTCCAATGTACCAAAGGTGAAGCGCTGGTCGCGGCAGTATTTTTCAGGAAGATCAAAAACACTTATTATTTTTTGAGCGATGTAAAAACAGATCACAATTTTTTTGTCATCGACCGACAGTTGCGCGAACAAGAAATTGAGCAGATTTTTGCGTCGTTTTTTGATTTGATCCGGCAAAAAAAGCTGGCCTTTGTATTAAATAAGCAGCCCAGTTGGGCCACCTACATGCCCATTTTTGAAAGATTGGGAAATGAATCCAAACTATTTTGGGGCAATCGGGTGCAAACCCTGTGCCCGGTTCTGGAGCAGGAGAATCCACAAGCTTTTTTCAAAAAGATCAATAAAACCAAATTGCGCTATCAATTCAACCGATTGAAAAAGCAACAAGGTGCGGTATATGAAGTATTCACTGATGATGAATGTCTGGAAGAATGGGTTCAAGGCTTTTGCCAGGTCCACATCAGGAGGTGGGACAACACTTCCACTCCTTCTGACTACAGAGCTCCTCAGGAAAGACAGTATCTTCTCGAGATATTTCAGTCGTGGGCCGACGATGGGATTTTGCGCAGGTTCTCCATTCTGATTGGCGACCAGCGCATTGCCTTCAATGTTTGTCTCCAACAGAATGACCACCTAATCGGACACTCTCAAACGTACGATCCGAAGTATTTCCGATATAGTCCGGGGCGAGCACTGATGATCTACATCGGAAAATGGATGGTCAGCCATGACATGAGCAAACTGGATTTTGGCGTGGGTAATGAAGGCTATAAATCCTTCTTCTCGACCAAGAACCTGGAAGTGCATCGGGTTGGCGTAGCCCATCCCAGTAACACACGATTTATATTGCGCACAAAAATGGACCATTGGATACGCAAGAATAAGACTTTGATCGCGTTCTACCGCAAACAAATTAAACCTCGCTTCAGATTAAACTACCACTCCGTAATATGGACAAGCTGCACTTTCTTATTCTAAAAGGTGAATTTGAAGATGAGCACCTGCGCCAGTGGGAAAATGCCTGCCGGGAGCGCAGCGACACGCTCACTTGGGAAATCGTCGACCTCACAAAATCCAACTGGTTGTCAGTCATAAAACAGGCTCAACCGGATGCCTTGCTGGCCTTGCCGCCCAATATTACCAATACTTACAAAAACCTCTATGACGAAAGGGTGAGCATACTGCATGAGCAATGTGGTTATCCCGTATTTCCCTTCCTGGAGGAAATTCTGGTGTACGAAAACAAAAAATATCTATCCTATTGGCTGGAGGCCAATGAGGTACCACATCCGGTTACCAGTGTTTTCTACAACCGACAAGAAGCACTGGAGTTTCTGAAAACGGCAGAGTTGCCTCAGGTAGGCAAAACCAACATTGGCGCTTCAGGACGTGGGGTGAGCATTTTAAAAAGTCGGGAGGAGGCAATGAGTTATGTCAATGATCTTTTTTCCGGCAAGGGAGCCAATAAGAAAGTCGGTCCAAATTGGCAGAAAAAAGGCTTTGTAAAACGGGCCTTCAAAAAGCTACTCAATCCCGTTGCACTCCTTGACAAACTTCAGCAATATCAACAGCAAAATGCCGAACTGCAAACGCAGTACGTTATTTTACAACAATTCATCCCGCACACCTATGAGTGGCGTTGTGTGCGAATCGGAGATTCTTTCTTTGCGCATAAAAAAATGGTGAAGGGAGAAATGGCCAGCGGTAGTCTGATTAAGGGTTACGAAAATCCACCACTAGACCTGCTGGATTTTGTTAAATGGGTCACTGATTTAAGAGGATTTCGTTCCCAATCAGTCGATATTTTTGTGGGCCAGGATGGCCAATATCTGGTCAACGAAATGCAGTGTACCTTCGGTCAGTCCGATCCTTACCAGATGCTTATCGATGGAGAGCCCGGGAGGTACCTCAATCAAAACGGGCAATGGGTGTTTGAAGCCGGTGATTTCAATCGCTATGAGTCCTTTCTGCTGAGGCTGGACTACTTTTTAGAAGTATTGCAAAAGGAAAAAAGTCCGGTCAAAGCATCATGAAAGTTCTCTTTGTAATTAGTGGAAATGACCCCCGATACAAAATCGCTCCGTTTATCCAATCACAGGGAGATTCTCTGGTGGCAGCAGGCATTAAAGTGGACTATTTCCCCATTGAGGGAAAAGGGATACGTAGCTACCTGAAAAGTATTCCCAAGCTGCGCGAACACCTGCGTCATCATTACTACGATCTGATCCACGCTCACTATTCTCTCTGTGGCTGGGTGGCCGTGCTCGCTACGAGTCGCCATCCGGTGGTCGTCTCCTTGATGGGAGATGATGCGGTGGGCACCTATCGCGGGGCAAATAAAGTTGAGCTAAAAAGCCGTTTGCTAATCCTCTTCGCATTGGCCATACAACCCTTTATCAAGGCCATTATTTCCAAATCGCCAAATCTGGAAAAGGTGGTATTCCGCAAGAAAATTTCTCATCTGGTACCAAATGGGGTGCGAATGGAACAGTTTGTACTGGAGGGAAAATGTGCCCGTCAAAAGCTGGGGCTGAAGCCAGAAAAGAAGTACGTACTTTTTCTGGGAAGCCCTACTGATGAAAACAAAAATATTAGTTTGGTCCGTGCTGCCGTATCTTCCCTCAAACGACCTGATATTGAATTGATCAATATCTACGATGTAGAGCACGATGTGGTTGTGCAGTATCTCAATGCCGTTGATGTATTTACACTGAGCTCCTTTAGCGAAGGTTCGCCCAATGTGGTCAAGGAAGCCATGACTTGTGGCTGCCCGATGGTAGTCACGCCGGCAGGTGATGCTGCCTGGGTCATTGGAGATACTCCGGGTTGTCTTGTGGCCAGTTATGACCCTGCGCATTTTGCCCGGCAAGTGGAAGCTGCACTGCAGTGGGCCGACCAAAATGGTCGAACGAACGGACGTCAACGCATTCTCGACTTGGGGCTTGACGCCCAAACCATTGCTCAGAAAATCATTGCAATTTATAAGTCTGTGATTTCAAAATAAGGAAAATATGTGTGGTATTTCCGGTATTGTGAATTTTGATCAAAGCCCGGTATCCGAGTCCAGCCTTCGGGCCATGATGAGTGTGATGAAACATCGGGGCCCGGATGATGATGGAACCTTTGCGGAGAAAAACCTGGGGCTAGGTTTTGTGAGGCTCAGCATCATTGATCTTTCGGCCGCTGGACATCAACCGATGTTCTCCCATGATGAGCGATATGTAATGATCTTCAATGGAGAGATTTACAATTATATCGAACTAAGAGCGACCCTCATTCAGGAGGGATATCAATTCAAAACCAAGACCGACACCGAGGTGCTGTTGACCGCCTACCAGGCCTGGGGGGAAGCAATGCTGCACCGTCTGAACGGCATGTTTGCGCTGGTCATTTATGACAGAGAAACTCGCGAATTATTTGGTGCACGAGACCGCTACGGAATCAAACCGTTTTACTATTGCCTGGACGAAGATCGATTTATTTTTGCATCGGAAGTACCTTGCATCCTGAAGGTGCTGGGCAGAAAGCCAACTCCCGATGAAGGCGTGATTTTCGACTTTATGATCTTTGACAGAACAGATCAAACCAACAATACTTTCTTTGAGGAAATTAAAAAACTCAACCACGGCCATTGGTTCAAAATAAATTTAAAAGACGTACTACAAGATGCTGATTTTAAACCTGTTAAGTGGTACGATATTCGCAAAGAAATGAAGGAGCCCTTCAATAATCCGGAGGAATTTCGGGAGGCCTTTTACGAATCCTTGCGAATGCGGCTGCGTAGTGATGTGCCCATTGGGGTATGCCTGAGCGGTGGCCTGGACTCTTCAAGCATTGTTTCCGGACTGGTGAAACACTTTAAAATGCACGAGCTCAACACCTTTTCTGCCATCTATGGTCAGGGCAAAACGGGTGATGAATCGAAGTTTATCAACCTGTTTCAAGGAGAGTTGAAAAATATGCATTTCACCTATCCTGATGAACATAGCCTACACCGAGATATATCCGACTTTGTCTTTGCTCATGGTGAGCCCGTACCCAGTACCTCTCCATACGCTCAGTTTAAGGTGATGGAATTAGCTCGTCAGCACGTCACGGTGACCCTTGATGGGCAGGGAGCTGATGAAGAACTGGCGGGGTATCACTATTTTTTCGGCTTTCATTTTAAGCGACTATTGCTCAGTGGAAGACTGGGTAAACTCTCCACGGAGCTGTTTCACTATTTCAAGAACCATCGATCCCTGTACGGGTTCAAATCTTTTCTGTTCTTCATGCTTCCCGCCTACCAGCGTACCTATCTACGTGCGATGGAAAAGGGATATGTTGCCAAAGATTTTCTACAAGCCCATGCCTCACAGCGAAAAGTGATCGTAGAAAATCTGTACGGATCGCCCACCGTACAGGAATCATTGATCAATCATTTTGAATACAAACTGGAACATCTGCTCAAATGGGAGGACAGCAATTCCATGTGGTTTTCCATCGAAGCAAGGGTCCCCTTTCTGGATCACCGATTGGTGGAACGAACCCTGTCTCTTCCGGAGGAAAAAATCATAGATAAGGGCATGACCAAACAGATTTTGCGGGAGGCAACCAAGGGTTTACTACCCGAAAAAATTCGGGTCCGACAAGATAAAATGGGTTTTGGCACACCACAGGACGAATGGTTTCGAGCACCCGTATTTCAGTCCTACATCAAAGAATTGATCCATTCGGAATCCTTCGCTTCACGCAACCTGATGGACATTGGTAAAGTCCAAAAGATGTATGCCGATCATCTCAACCACAAGGGCAATCACGCCAAGATCATCTGGAAATGGATTCATTTAGAAAACTGGTACCGACAATTTGTGGACTGACCTATGCTCAATCGAATACTCTTTAAAATACTGCGTTTTTCAGGACTCCCCTGGTTGTTTCGTGCAGTGGTCCAGCGCAACAAAATGACCATACTGCTCTTTCACGATATTTCTCCGGAGGTGGCTCGGCAAACTTTCCGCTTCCTGCAAAAACGCTATCAGATCATTGGCATCGAGGACTACCTGGATGCCCGGCGAAAAGGAACGTCATTGCCCCCCAAAGCGATGATCCTCACTTTTGACGATGGTCACTTGGGCAATTACCGATTACTGCCTGTGATTCAGGAATTACAAATACCCATCAGTATTTATCTGTGCGGAGGCATTATTGATACGCACCGACATTATTGGTTTACCGTCAGACATCCGTCTCGTTCCAGCGATGCACTGAAAAGCGTGTCTAATCAGCAAAAACTAACCATTTTGGCAGAAGCCGGATTCTCTCCCGAACACGAATACGACCAGCCACAAGCCATGAACCGCAGACAGATTGAAGAAATGAAGTCCGTAGTTAACTTCCAGGCACATACCCTTTTTCATCCCATCTTACCACAATGCAATGATGAAGAAGCGACGATGGAAATTGTGCATGGAAAGGAACTGCTGGAGCAGCAATTTGGACTTAAAATTAACGCCATTGCCTACCCCAACGGCGACTATAATGAACGAGACATCAACCTCGCAAAATCAGCCGGGTATCAATGCGGCATTACCGTTGACTACGGCTTCAACACCCTGCATACTGATCCGTTCCGACTCAAAAGACTGAGTGTCAATGATACGGCCAATCTCGATGAACTAAGCGTGAAAGCCAGTGGCGTTTGGGGCTTTTTCAAAAAACTATCCTTCTTTGACAAATCTCCCCGATGTAAAATCGGGACAGGCTGTGGTCAAACTAAAATGTGAAGCGTAAAACGACCATAGGGAGTGGCGATTTGCATTTTCGATTGACTCTAAACACGAGATTTGTCAAAGAACCAAAAATATTCCGATAACACCATGATCCACACTTACACCCAATTTAACCAACTAAAAAACGATGCCCTCTACGATGCTTTCTGCCAATTTGTAGACCAGCACCCGCAGGGTAATTTCTTTCAAAGCAGTGCTTGCCTGCAAAATCTGGAAGGCATCGCTGGCTATCGGCCGGTTTTGCTGGTGGCTACTAACGATGCGGGCAACATTGAGGGATCCCTTCTGGGCGTCTTTCAGTCCAACGGAGGCGGCATCAAGTCGTGGTTATCCCGACGACTCATTGTGTGGGGAGGACCACTACTATCATCCCAAAATAAGACCGCTAACCTTACCGAACAACTGCTGGAAAAGCTGGAGGCCCTGGCAAGCAACAAAGCCATCTACGTGGAGTTCAGAAACTTTTTCGACACGGAAAGTTTGAAGACTTCTTTTCTGAAGCACGGCTATAGCTACCGGGACCACCTCAACTTTTTGGTCAAAACTGACGAACAATCAGCGGTCAAAAAACGGGTAAGCAAAAGCCGGATGCGACAAATAAAATCCAGCCTGAAAACTGGTGCCGTTATTGATGAAGCAGCCTCGAAGGAAGAAGTGACTACTTTCTACCAAATTCTGCAAAAGCTCTATGAGGAAAAGGTCAAAAAACCCCTACCCGCTTTGGAGTTGTTTATCAAGCTGTGGCAGTCGCCGGTGGCCAGGCTTTTTGTGGTCAGGTACGAAGGTCAGGTCGTTGGCGGTATTCTTTGCCCAATATTCAATCAAAAGATCATTTACGAGTGGTATGTATGTGGTGAGGATGGCCTGATCAAAGGTTTACACCCTAGTGTGCTGGCCACCTGGGCTCCCATTGAATATGGCCTGGAACACGGCTTTCATCACTTCGACTTTATGGGCGCCGGTCGGCCGGATCAGGATTATGGCGTACGGGAGTTTAAGGCCCGTTTTGGCGGTGAAGAAGTCTGTTTTGGCCGCTATGAAAAAATCGTAAACAAACCACTGTATAAAGTGGGCAAATTGGGCTTGAAGCTCTACCAAAGTATCAAATCATGAGAATTATCATTGATATCAGTCATCCCGGCCACGTTCATCTATTCAAAAATCTGGCCCACTTATTGATCCGTAATGGAGCAGAGGTCCTATTTACAACCCGTGATAAGGAATTTGAGTTGGAACTGCTACGTGCGGAGGGTTTTACCTTTAAGAACTTTGGAAAACACTACAAAAGCCTTCCCGGCAAAATCTGGGGCCTGATTCGTTTCGATTTGCGCATGGTACTGGAAGGCCTCCGATTTAAACCGGACCTGTGGATCAGCCATGGCTCCATTTACGCTGCCCATGCCGCCTTTCTCCTCGGCAAAAAACACCTGTCGATGGAGGACTCCGGCAATATGGAGCAGATTGTTATTTACCGACCATTCACCGATGTAATCCTCACCCCTGAGGTACTTCCCGAGGAGCTGGGAAAGAAGCAAATTCGTTACAAAGGCTACCACGAAATCGCTTATCTGCATCCTGATTTTTTCAAGCCCAATGATGAGGTATACCAATGGCTGGGACTGGAAAAAGAGGAAAAGTATGCTATTATCCGCCTGGTCTCCTGGAATGCGACCCATGATATTGGCCACAAGGGCTTGAGCAATGAGGATAAAATGGAGCTGGTCCAACGGCTTTCCAGACAAATGAAGGTATTTATCACTTCCGAAGCCCCTCTGCCTCCGGAATTGATGCAGTATCGAATCAAAATCGCCCCGGAACGGCTTCACCATGCCTTGTATTTCGCCGATTTAGTGGTGAGTGAAGGCGCCACCATTGCCTCCGAGGCCGGAGTCCTTGGGACGCCCACGGTCTATATCAACTCCATACCGCGCAGCTATTGCCAGGATCAGGAAAAATACGGTTTGGTGTTTAACACCAGCGATTCTAAAGAAGTATTGCAGCACGTGGATCGCATCCTGAACGAGGATCGTCAAAACTTTCGTCAAAAAGCACAAAAACTACTCGCTGATAAAATCAATGTGACCCGTTACCTCTACAACTTTGTCCTTAAGCGCTATTTTCCGGACAAGGTGAGTAGCGGAGAGCAATCAGCGGTTTTCTAAGCCATGTTATTCAACTCGATCGATTTTGCCATCTTCCTACCGGTGGTGTTTTTGCTCTACTGGTACGGAACGCAAAATAACCTCCGGGCACGCAATGCCTTATTGCTGGTGGCCAGTTACGTTTTCTACGGTTGGTGGGACTGGCGCTTTTTATCATTGATCATTTTTAGCTCATTTGTAGACTTTTATGTCGGAAAAGCAATGGGCCAGAGCGACGATGATAAAAAACGGAAAAAGTTACTCTGGGTCAGCGTACTGGTCAACCTGGGTTTTCTCGGCTTTTTCAAATACTACAACTTCTTTGCCGAGAGTCTGGTGGAAGCCTTCCGCTTTTTTGGGCACCCCCTCGATCTTCGTTCCCTCAACATTATCTTGCCGGTAGGTATCAGCTTTTACACCTTCCAAACCATGAGCTATACGCTCGATATCTACCGTAAAAAGTTTGAACCGACCAATGACATAGTCGCCTTCTTCGCTTTTGTCAGTTTCTTTCCACAGCTGGTCGCTGGCCCTATCGAACGGGCAGCGCATTTGCTACCGCAATTTCACCAGCCCAAAACCTTCAGTTATGAACTGATGTCCGATGGCCTGAAGAAAATGCTCTGGGGGCTATTCATGAAGGTGGCTGTTGCGGACCGACTGGCGCTTTACGTCGAAGCCATCTATGGCAACGTCGATATGCACACGGGCTTATCGTTTTCGGTGGCTACCGTCTTTTTTGCTTTTCAGATTTACTGCGACTTTGCCGGTTATTCTCTGATTGCTATTGGTTGTGCTCAACTGTTTGGCTACGACCTGATGGAAAATTTTCGTAGGCCCTACTTTTCCAGCTCCTTCAAAGAATTTTGGAGCCGCTGGCACATCTCCCTGTCCACCTGGTTTCGCGATTACGTCTATATCCCATTGGGCGGAAGCCGCGTTTCTGAAGTTAGAAAATACTTCAACCTATTTACCACCTTCGTGGTGAGTGGATTGTGGCACGGGGCCAACTGGACCTTTATCGTGTGGGGAGGCATCCACGGTATTTACCAAATTGTGGAAAAAGGGATTTTAAATATCGATACCCGCAAACGCGGAAATCTGCTGCAAATCCTGATAGTTTTCTTCTTTACCTGTTTGGCCTGGATATTTTTTCGAGCAGACAATATTTCGGATGCAATACAAATCATCACAACTATTTTCACCAATCCGGGCCATCACATTCACATTGGAGACAAAGGCATTTTTGCCTTTTCCATTATGGGAATTCTCATCCTGATAAGTGTAGATTTTATGCAGGAGTACTATCCTCAGATCAAGTTGTTGAATCATCCCAAATTGGTAGTGCGGTACATGAGCATTGTTTTCCTGATCGTATACATTGTTAGTCTTGGCGTATTTGACGGCAGTCAATTCATCTATTTTCAGTTTTAGTCCATGAAGAAACTAGGCATTCGGCTGGTGGTACTGTTGTTAATATTGGCCGTTGTAGACCAATCATTGGGAAAACTGTTGGATGTTATTCGCGACCACGCACCTGATGGCCGATACCAGAAGGCTGCCTACTCCCTCAATGCCTGCAATGAAGCCGTGGTCATACTTGGTAGTTCCCGCGGAGAAAGTAACTACGCGCCATTTTTAATTGAGGACTCTCTGGGTATGAGCACCTGGAATGCCAGTCGCGGAGGACAGGGGCTATCCTATTTTCGCTGCATGGAAGTTGGAATTTTGAAGCGATATACCCCTAAATGGCTTATTCTCAATATTGAAGCCGATATTCTGGAATATCCTCCGCTAAATGAGCACGCCGGGTTCTTGCGCCCTTTTTACAATAAACACCCTGAGATACGTCCCATTCTCAATGAAATTTCCTGGTCAGAACCCCTGCTCATGCAGTCGCGATTGTATGCCTATAATTCCAGCTTTTATTACCTGATGCGGCCCTACCTGATTGAAGGGCTTGATGGCAAATCGAGTGATAAAGGGTGGAAGCCACTGGAAGGCATCCTAGATTACAACCTGGATAAAGTCACTGATATTATTGATACCCAGGGGCCATTAAACCAGGATGCTGTCAACGGTTTTGAAGATTTTGTGCAAAAGATTCTGGCCACGGATTGCCAATTGATTCTGGTCATTTCCCCCAACTACGGCGAGCAGGTAAAACAAACGTCTTCGCTGCAGTATCTGCAAACTTTTGCTCGGGAAAATAAGGTGCCGCTATTCGATTTTTCAGCTGATCAATACTTAACGACCCATCCCGAGATGTTTAACGATGTTCAGCACCTCAATCGTCAGGGAGCTATCTATTTCACCAATGCACTCATTCAAAAACTGCGCCTCATGCAATGAAAAAATATGTCAAATACATCAAAAGAAAATACGCCAATTTAAGCTTTACCATGGAACGCCAGATTAATTTGCCCGAGGCTGTGGTCTCTTTCACCTTTGATGATGCTCCAGGAAGCGCTTTTACCAACGGCGGAAACATCCTCAGCAAACTGGGATTTCAGGGCACCTTTTATATTGCCTTGTCTTTTCTGGATAGCTCCGATCCGGTGTACCGCTTTAGCTGCCAGCAACTGGAGCAAGCGATTGCTGACCGGCACGAGCTGGGCTGTCATACCTACAGCCACATCGATTTGAGTCAAACGAATTACCGCGAAAGTGTAGCAGATATTCAGCGCAACCGCCAATGCCTTAACGAGTTATTTCCCAAACAACAATTTGAGAATTTTTCTTACCCGTTTGGTTCACAAACCAAAGCGATTAAAGCCTTTGCCAGAAATCAGTTTCACAGTGCCCGTGGTATTC
This sequence comes from Saprospiraceae bacterium, assembly GCA_965229635.1. GTDB lineage: Bacteria > Bacteroidota > Bacteroidia > Chitinophagales > Saprospiraceae > BQJU01. Next base: position 4,183,176 of record OZ245894.1, on the reverse strand, counting down.
AAGATGGACTGAACGTCGGGAAGGTAGATATGCTCAATCTAAAAGCTTGCAAACTGTATGAACGGAGCATATCCCTGCAAAAGATCTACCGCAAAATTGAGGAAGCTATTCAGCTCAAAGCCTGGTTGATTTTTTACACCCATGATGTAAAGGTCAATCCCAGCAACTACGGTTGTTCTCCGGACTACCTGCAATCAGTCGCTCAGGTTTGTGCCGATCTGAACCTAAAGGTATTGCCGATTCGCGAGGCATTAAACGTGATCGAAAAACCCAAAAATATTGTCATTGACCATGCGTGACTTTACATTGACCATCTACAAAAAACTACTGCAAAGTTTACTCGACAACCATTATGAATTTCAAACTTTTTCCGAATTCCTGAAGGCCCCTGCTAAACGTACGGTGATGCTCCGTCACGATGTGGACGACCGCAAGCTTCATTCTCTGGCTTTCGCCAAAATACAGCACCAGCTGGGCATTCACGGCACTTTCTACTTTCGGGTGGTCCCCCAAAGCTTTGACGAGCAGGTGATTCAGGAGATTCACAGTTTGGGCCACGAAATTGGCTACCACTATGAAGATATGGACTTCGCTAAAGGTGACCCGGACAAAGCCATTCGCCTGTTTGAAGATCATCTTTCGAGAATAAGAAAAGTGGCTCCCGTAGAAACAATATGCATGCACGGTAGCCCGCGATCGAGGTATGATAATAAGGATGTTTGGAAACAATATAATTACCAGGACTATAACATTATTGGAGAACCCTATTTTGATGTGGATTTTAATACCGTTTATTACCTCACAGACACCGGTCGACGATGGGATGGTTTTAAGGTCAGCGTCCGCGATAAAGTGCAATCAGATTTTGACTTATCTTTCCATTCCACTCAAGAAATTATTGACTGTATTGAAGCCAAAAGCTTTCCCCAACAGGCAATGATCAACTTTCACCCCCAACGATGGACTGATGACCATTGGCTGTGGCTCAAAGAAAAATATATACAGCGTCTTAAAAATATGGTAAAATATTATCTGATCAGGCTACGGTAAACTACTGTGTTCCGGGCTTTTATCTCCCCATCCGGAGCCCAGACTTTCTTTGCGATCAAATGAAAAATAATCTTATTAGACATTTCAAAATAAAAAATGTTTGGCCTGCCTCCGAGATTGGCAGGATTGTGAAGAAATTTACTGCTAAATTTGTAGAGTCTACTTCAAGATATAGTTTCCCAAGCATAACTTCACATGAAGCCTTCCGATATTTCGGGAAACAAATTTACCAGGCGAAATATCCTGCCAATATTTCAAGTGCTCAAAACTTGATGTCTTTCTCTTTCAGACATTAAAACATTACCAGAAAACAAAGCATCGTTGGTAAGCACGGTCCTTTTTTTAATGTAGTACTTGTCCCCTTCCAAACTCTGGTAAGCAAATTTCCCCTTTAGTCTTTTTTACGCCCTGTACTGTGTCGTACAGGAAAGGATTGTAATCGAAAAACAACCAAATAAATAAGATGCTGATGCATCAAACTGGAACACCATAATTCTTTGGAATAAAACTAAAAAACAAAGAGACCCCATGGTAATACTTCTACAAACACTTGCAATCAGTTACCCCTCCCCCCAGGTAACAGATGAAAACATTGCACCAAAACTCTCGGCCTTGATCGAGAGGTGGACCCGACACGACGCATTTGATCTGTTGGGCTCCAGGCGCACCTACAACCTCGTAGAGCCCGATACGCACTACGACCTCGACCTGGTTGAAACCGAAACGGATCAGATCGTTCACCTGGACCGGTTGAATGATCTTCGGTATATCAACAAATTTTTGGAAGCCACCAACCAGAAGCTACCGATAGGTGGACAATTTATCGGTTGTGTAGAAACCTCCAAACAACGAGAGAACCGATTGAAAATGAATCGTGTAGAATATGCGATTGACTACTTCAAGCATCGGGTTTGGCCCAAGCTGCCACGGTTAAAAAAGCTGTACTTCCGATGGACAAAAGGAAAAAATCGGGTCATTTCAGAGATGGAAACCTTTGGCCGGTTGTATTCCTGCGGTTTTAAGGTGCTGGATGCTCAGCAAATTGATGGCATGTTGTATTTTATTGCGGAGAAGACCGGCGCCCCCAAGTACGATAACAGCCCCACTTATGGACCACTGATCACCTTGAACAGAGTTGGCAAAGGTGGGAATTTGATGAAGATCTACAAGGTGCGCACCATGTATCCCTACTCTGAGTATGTGCAGGAATACATCTACGAGCGCAATGGCCTTGGAGACGGTGCCAAGTTTAAAGACGACCCCAGAATCAACCGGTTAGGACGCATTATGAGAAAGTATTGGATAGATGAATTGCCTATGCTATATCATTTACTAAAAGGTGATGTTAAAATTTTTGGTGTTCGCCCAATCAGCCGGCATTACTTTAGCCTGTATCCTGAAGATTTTCAGGAGTTTCGCAAGAAATTTAAGCCTGGCTTGATTCCTCCCGTTTACGTGGAAATTCCCGAATCGGTCGAAGATACCGTGGATATAGAAAGGCGATACCTCGAAGCTTACGAGAAGAACCCTCTCATGACAGATCTGAATTACATGAGAAGATTCCTATATAATATCTTTGTTAAGATGGTCAGAAGCAGATAATGCTTCTGATTTTACCCCCCATACTTGAAGCTGGAAATAAGCGTACCTAAATGTTTAATTAACACACACTCTCCCAGCAATCCCGTGACCGTAATGGTCACGGGAACACCCCAAACTCAAAAATTATGAATGACCTGGGCAGTTATCGGCAATTGCTACTTTCTTTTATGGACCAGGGGTACCAGGTAGTCACCTTCCCTGAATATGCTAAACCACAAGGTCAGCTGATCTTGCGGCATGATATTGACTTTGACACTCATTTTGCATTAGAAGCAGCCCAGATCGAGGCCGACCTTGGACTGAGAGCTACGTACTTCTTCCTGATGCGGTCCAGTTTCTATAACCTATTTTCCAAAGGTGACTTTGATAATATCAATAGAATCAAAGCACTGGGCCATACCGTCAGTATTCATTTCGACCCAACCAATTATGCCGATAATTTTCACGAAGGGTTGAAATTTGAAGCGCAGCTTTTTGAGTTATATTTTAAAACTACGGTCAACATCATAAGCCTGCATCGTCCTTCCGAGTTTTTCCTAAGCTATGATCACCCCATCGATGGGATTGAACATACCTATCAGCGCAAATATTTCAAGGATATTGCCTATATTTCTGATTCTACGGGACAATGGCGGTATGGAGCACCGCTGGAATCCAGCGCCTTTTTGGAAGGAAAAACAATTCATCTGCTCACCCACCCCATTTGGTGGATTCAACAGGGCATTTCCAATCAGGACAAACTAAAAGCCTACTTTTATAAACGTAAAGACCATCTGAAAAACGAATTCTTTAACAATTGCAAACCATTCCAGGAAATTAGTGAGCACCTTTGATAACATTGCCGTATTTGGCTGTAAAGCCACAACTTTTTTCCTGCTGGAAAACCTCAATATACCCTACCCAATCCGTCACCTGATCACCATCAATCCTTCAGCTGGTGATAAGCACGAAGTGGCTGATTATTACGACCTGAGCACCTACGCCAAAGAACGGGGAATTAATTTGTATACTTCCCGGTATTACTCTTTGAAGCACGAAGCCGATTTAGAACAGATCAAACAGCTAAAAATTGACCTCGCTTTTGTCATTGGCTGGCAGAGACTGATTCCGGCAGAGGTGTTGTCCAGTCTGAGTATTGGCGCATTTGGCATGCATGGCAGTTCCATGAACCTACCTCTGGGCCGTGGCCGCTCGCCAATGAACTGGTCGATTATCGAAGGACGTAAATCCTTCTATACCAATCTTTTTCGCTACGACCCGGGCGTAGATTCCGGCGATGTGGTGGATACCTTTAAGTTTCAGATTACCCCAGGGGATACGGCCGAGACCATGCACTTCAAAAACACCCTGGCCATGAAGTTTTTGATTGAGCAAAACATAGAAAAGTTGGTACACAATCAATTTTCAACCACCCCGCAAACCGATGAAATTACACCTACCTACTATCCTAAACGCACCCCTGATGACAGTCTGATCGACTGGTCTTTGGATGTCAATAGCCTGGAGCGCTTCATCCGGGCCGTTACCCGCCCTTTCAATGGGGCCTTTTCCTTTATCCAACAGCACAAGGTCGTGCTACTCAATGCCCAGGTATTCGATCTGAATGACTTTGGCTACCAACACCTGCCTTCCGGACAAATTGCTGCGGTATTTGATAGTGGCAAATTTCTGGTCAAGTGTTTTGGTGGCTTGCTTCTGGTCAACGAATACGAAAGTGATATTAAAATAAGTAAGGGCATGAAATTCCATTCCAACGGACTCTCCGCAAAGCAATTTCCACGCAACGAACAAGGCTTTTTTGATCTACCGGAATAGTGTTATGGTAAATTAAATACCGACATATGTGTTCCGGTAATGCCCCGATTGTCGGTCACCGTAACGGTTAGCTCTTGATAAGGCAATTCTGGATCGGCCATATCGGGAGTGATCTTTAATTCATCCCCTACCGGTACGTGGTTGGTATTAAAAATAGTATCGCCATTCAGCTGTATCAGCACATTGTTGATACTCAATTCCTCGGGGTTATTGAGGTTGACTTCAATATCTACAGCAAAGGTATCAGCCGACATGGTAGGCACCTCAATATCAGGAGGTGGTGGGTTGTGAAATAGAATTTGTGGTGTAGATTGATCGGAAATATAAATGGGGGTTTCTTCCGTGCCGTAAAGATTGTTGTACACCCAAACATTACCACCAACGTGCATCACGGCCTGCTCGGGGTCAGTGTTTAGAAATTTGTTGTTGTAAAAAGTGGCCAGGATACGTGGCACCCCTCTGATAAAAGCATCATTCGACAAGGCGACCGAAGGATCATCCGGCGCTTCACTGATAAAGGTATTGTGGTGTATGCTGACCCAGTCGCCACCAATGCGTTGATTGCGCTCCTGGTATACTTCCAGGTAGGAATGCATATCGGCGGCATGTTGGCCATCATAAGGTTGCCAGGATTCGGGAGCTGGCTTGCGTATCACCATATTGTAGCGCGCCTCATAGCCTGATCCGGGATAGCCGCTTCCCGCCATAGCCGACCATACCCAGTGTATGAGATTAGCCTCGATCAAAACGGGCAGGGATGAGCGGTTGAGCACAATCACGGCATAAGAATGGTTGTCATGGATGAAATTGTGATGAATGTAGGCATCTTTCCCGTTGGGGTACACCTCTATGGCCCCCCTTTCAAAGTTTGAGATTTCGCAATTATCTACTTCAATACCTTCGCCTTCTATTGCCAGGCAAGTGGCGTCAGAGCGGGGCTCAATATCGTAGTCAATATCGGGAAAATCAGCATCGGGACCACGAAAGCGGATACCACTGATCCGAGCACCGGATTGAACCCAAAATACCACTTGCTGTTCCGGATCAATTTCATCAAGGTAGATTAAAGGACCGGGAGCACCATCCTTACCACGGTTGCCTCCCAGGGTCACCCCTTCGTTGATATAAAGAAAGGTATGCCCTGTTAAATTAATTTCAGCATTATTGGCTACAAAGACCGTTTCCCCAGGTTGGGCTGCTTGGAGCGCAGCAATCAGTTCTGCGGCATTATGCACCAGATAGTCATTGCCCTTTACCAAATTCTTATAACCATCCCCACCACCGATAGGGCTTCCCGTGGGGTTGACCTCCGCACCGTAATTTAGGATATTGAGGTTGACTCCTTCATCAAGATCATCATGGAAAATATGACAGCCGGTGGTTAGGAAAAGACACAGCGCTGTTAAGAGGGTCTGGGGTAGGATTGACATGGTGTTTGTTCGATTTAAGTTTAAAACTTACGGCGCAAAGGTCGACGTTTGTTCATCAAAAAGCAATAGATGTTTTCCTTCAAATCGTCGTATAACGATCATTCCGTCTAATAATGTTGGGAGCATGGTCGATCTTACCGAAAATGGTTACTTTCGCCCTAGAAAAGTAGCAAAATGAAACAGTTTATCATTTTAATCGGCAGTTTGGCACTCCTGTCTTCCTCCTGTCAGGAGAATACAAAAGAAGAGGCGCTGACACCAGCGCTTGAATATGCAATAAAAGACGGCATGGTGCTCATTCCCGGTGGCATTCTAAACATGGGCCCTGATAACGCCCAGGCCGATCCCGATGAATATCCCAAACATGACGTGCCGGTAGATAGCTTTTGGATGGATGAAACGGAAGTAACCAATGCCCAGTTTAAGGAATTTGTGGACGCCACAGGTTATGTCACCATCGCCGAGCGGGAAGTAGATTGGGAAGAATTGAAAAAGAATGTGCCCCCAGGCACCCCTAAACCAGCCGATAGTCTCCTTGCTCCCGGCGCGGTTGTTTTTCAACCTACCAATACACCCGTACCTCTGGATAATCCCGGCCTGTGGTGGCGCTGGACCATTGGTGCCAGTTGGCGGCAGCCGGAAGGTCCCGGAAGTTCGATTGAAGACAAAATGGATTTCCCGGTCGTTCAGGTGGCCTGGGAAGATGCGGTCGCTTACGCAGAATGGGCGGGCAAACGTTTGCCCACGGAGGCCGAATGGGAATGGGCTGCACGCGGCGGGCAGAAAGGTGCCGTTTACCCCTGGGGTAATGAGTCGGTAGAGGAAGCCTATACCAAAGCTAATTTCTGGCAAGGTATGTTTCCTTATAAGAATGAAGAAAAAGATGGTTTTTACGGCGCTGCTCCCGTCAAATCCTTTCCGCCCAATGGCTATGGCTTGTACGAAATGGCCGGCAATGTCTGGGAATGGTGCCAGGATTGGTATGATTATGACTATTATAAAAAAGAGGCCGCTACCAAAAAGAACACTGATGGTCCGGAAGCGGCCTATAATCCGGCAATGCCTTATCTCGCTGAGAAGGTGGTGAGAGGTGGTTCATTCCTCTGTAATGACGATTATTGTTCCGGTTACCGCAACAGCCGCCGCATGAAGTCGAGCCCGGATACGGGATTGAATCACACAGGGTTCCGCTGCGTAAAGTCAGCAAAATAAAAACGCCAGACTCCGGTAAAGAAGCCTGGCGTTAGCTCATTGGGTTTTCAGGTTATCGTTTTCTATAGAATGATGCCCGAACGGGACATTTCCGTAAGGAGTACTTGTTTTAAATCTTCTGCGGCATCCATCAACATGTCTTCATTCCGGGGAAAAGAACGGGGCGAATTGCCGATTCGACGCTTGGAATCTGCGCTCAAAGCCCGTGCATCTCCGCGAAAAGTAGAAGCATAGTGTTCAAACTTCGACTCTGCGCGCAGGTCGCGGCGATCGACTACCTGGTTATTGCGCAAATCAATCACATCCAACTGCGCCGCTACTGTAGCGTACTTTTGCTGAAAGACTTCCAGCACCTGTGCACCGATAGTGATGCGGCGAGGTCTGGTGATATCGTTGCCTAGGGAATCCTTAGCCACATTGCCATTTTGATCGAGCACATACTCCTTGCCATCGGTAATTTCCTTGGTCTCCTCATAGCTGCGCTCGTTGACTCTTTCCGGACTAACATCCACATCGGTAATGCGCAACACCACCCGGTAATCAAAATCGATATTTGGGGCTCTTTCCAGGTGGTATTGCTGCCATTCGGAATTGAATTGAAAAACACTCAGTTCCATCAAAGATTGGCGAAAGCCAGGTGGCAAATAAGCCGGCGCATTGTTTTCCATTTCCACCAGCACATGAGATACACCGATCTGACGTGCCAGATTCATCAGGGTTTCCTTATCGCGGTAATCGCGGTAGTATTGATTGATTTTTTCCAGGTTGAAATAAGCCTTACGTGCCGCAAAACGATCGCCGGTTTGACCATCCTTAATCAATTCCTGAGCCTGTGCATACAGGTATTCGGCGGCCTTTTCCCGGGATTCTTGCTCCAATCCATCCACTCTCACAAAACGGAAGGTGGCTTTGCTGCCATTTTCATCGTAGAGTGGCAGTAATGGATCAATCTGCTGCTGGCGAGATTTGATGCGGCGGTAAATATCATTGATGGCTTCCCAGTTTTCCGGGCGGCCGTCCTGCTTGAGTCGCTCGGCGCGATCCATATCGCGGTTGGTGGCTTTGGCGAAAGCCTCCTCCAGGGCTGCAACATGCTTACTCTTCTTGTTTTTCTTTCCCGCGACCTTCTTGATCAAAAGGCCGATGGCCTGATCGTAATCTCCTCTTTCAATTACTTTCTGTGGAGAAGCGCAGGAGCTCATCATACCGGCCATCATCAAGGCGGCCAGGAGCGTTACGTAGGTGCGATTTTTTGCTAACATAGCTGGGTTCGTTTTGACGGCTAAAAAGCCTTTATCGATTAGAGTTGTTATGCTGGGGTAGTTTGGTGGGAAAATTAGTCCATTTTCGACCACGCGAAGTCTTTTTGAAGGAGTATAGCCTGAGCTACACGACTGAAAAAAGGCACAGTGTGGGAAGAAAAGGGGCAATTTGCGCCCGAACTAATCCCGGCAGAACAACTCTGCTATATTCGAACCAAAAATATGTGCAATTTCACTCGCCCGCTGGTAAGAAATCGTTAAACAGAAAGGTGTTTTGGTTAAAGATTGCTAAGAAGTATTAGCGTTTTCTTAAAATGATCTTTAGCTCCGCTCTTCCCAGATGATCGCGATGTTGACAATCGTTTCTACTGCTTTTTCCATATCCTGTACGGACACCCATTCGTGTTTGGAGTGAAAGGCGTGCTCTCCGGCAAAAATATTGGGGCAAGGCAGTCCCATAAACGACAGTCTTGAACCATCGGTACCGCCACGAATGCTGTTCCGTACGGGTTCCATTCCGGCCCGTTTGATGGCCTCCAAGGCATACTCTACAATTTGTGGATGCTGATCGAGGATGGCCTTCATATTGCGGTACTGCTCAGTGACGATGAAGTCGTAACTCGAGTTGGGATAGTTGAGTAAAACATCCTCGACAATCTTGCGCAGGACGTTTTCGTGTTCCAGGAGTTTTTCATCCTCAAAATCGCGGATGATGAACTGGATGGTGGTTAGTTCTACCCCACCGCTGATGCTCACCGGATGAACAAAACCTTCTTTCCCTTCGGTAGATTCCGGACTCAGGTGGTCTTTAGGCAGGTTGGCCAATACTTCTCCGGCAATTTTCATAGCGCTTTCCATATTGCCTTTGGCAAATCCGGGGTGAGCACTCACGCCGTGAATGTGCAATGTGACGGCATCGGCCGAAAAAGTTTCGTCTTCCATGGTGGCGCGCTCTTCGCCGTCTACGGTGTAGGCATAGTCTGCACCCAGTCTTTTCAGGTCTACCTTATCTACTCCCCGACCGATCTCTTCGTCGGGTGTAAACAAAATCCTGATCGTACCGTGTTTGACTTCGGGGTGGCTTTGCAGGTAGGCTGCGGCGGTCATGATTTCGGCCAGACCGGCTTTGTTATCAGCTCCTAATAAGGTGGTTCCGCTGGCAGTGACGACATCATTACCGATTTGTTCTTTCAATTTGGGATGGTCCTTCATGCGGATCACCTGAGAAGGATCGTCGGGTAGGATCAGGTCCTGGCCCTGATAATTGCGGTGCACAAAAGGACGTACATCCTTGCCACTGCAATCCGGTGAGGTATCCATGTGGGAACAAAAACAAATGACAGGCACGGTCTTATCCGTATTGGCCGGAATGGTGGCATAGACGTAGCCATTTTCATCCATCATGGCATCGGAAAGCCCTAAAGCGAGCAGTTCCTCCACCAGCAAGCGGCCAAGGTTTTTCTGCTTTTCCGTAGATGGAAAAGTGGTTGATTCCGGATCGGATTGTGTATCAATTTTAACGTAGCGTAGAAACCTTTCGAGTACGGTATCAGACTGAGACATACTTTTTTTCGGCAATATCTATTTTTTCTTCCAAACAAAAAAACTGCCCAGTAAAGCCAGAACGCCCAGCACCAGGTACATAATTCCAGCGGTTTGTCCTCCTTCGTCGCTGGCATTGAGTTTTAACCCAAGAATCTTGAGGCTGGCGGTGGATTCCTGAAAGGTCTGAATACCCTGGATGGCCAGGAGGATTCCAACAGCCAATAGAACAATTGCAATGATGTTTTTCATAGGTGGATTTTAAAAGAATTGTTATAAACCTAATCTTAGCGATTTCAAAGCTATAATGCTTTTTCTATTATTCAAACCCCTAACGGCAAATCTATGTTCGAATTCGAACCTATACGACTACTTACTGCTCCTCTTTTATGGTATCTTCATTTATAACTTATAAAATACCTTTTAAAGAAAATTTTAACTGAGGAAAAAATAGAGTCAAAGTAGTAATATCTGTTGGGCAAAAAAATAGCCGGTATCCAGGACCGGCTATTGTCAACAAAATATCTTCTAAAACACTTAGCGAATGAACATCATCTCCCGGTATTTCACAAGTGGCCATTCCTGATCATCCACCAGATATTCCAGTCGATCACAGTGTAGGCGAACGTCATCCATCAATGGTTTTACCTTATCGCAGTAGGCTCGTGCAACATCTTCGGCGTGCTTCAGATCATTAGCTTTCTTGCGTGCTTCGGTCATTTTCTCCACACTTTTCTGAATCTCGCTGATGTGTTCACTGATTTTGGTCACCAGGTCCAGCTGAGTACTATAGGCCGACTTTTTCAGGTCCAGTGCCATCAATTGTTGAACGTTGTCAGCCAAAGTAGTCTGGTAGCGAATGGCAGCAGGAAGCACGTGGTTGATCACCAATTCGCCCTGAGTACGCGACTCGATTTGCAGCTTCAGAATGTAGTTTTCACACATGACCTCGTAGTGCGCCTCCATTTCTTTTTCGGAGAAGACACCACTCTTGACAAACAAATCCTTACCCAGCTTACTCACATAAGCCTTGATGGCATCGGGAGTGTTTGGGGTATTGCTCAGGCCCCTCTTTTTGGCTTCCTTTCTCCAGCTATCGCTATAACCATCGCCTTCGAAACGGATGGCTTTTGAGTCAGTGATGTATTTCTTAATCACCGTGAGAATGGCCGAGTCCTTGTCTTTACCTTTTTTGATCAAGCCATCCACTTCCTTTTTAAAGTCTTTCAACTGGCGGCCCATCATCGTATTCATCACGGTCATGGGTGCTGCACAGTTCATTGAAGAACCTACCATACGGATTTCAAATTTATTGCCCGTAAAGGCAAAAGGAGAAGTCCGGTTCCGGTCGGTATTGTCCAACTCCAGATTGGGTACTTTAGCCAATAAGTCCAGCACATCTTTAACGCCCTGTGCTGTCGCTTCAATGCCCGCTTCAATGTCATCCAGCACCTTGGTCAGGGTTTCCCCAATAAAAACAGAAATAATGGCCGGTGGAGCCTCATTTGCCCCGAGGCGGTGGTCATTGGCCGCAGAGGCGACGCTGGCGCGCAATACATCTGCGTAGCGGTATACGGCCTGAATGGTATTCATAAAGAAGGCCAGGAAGCGCAGGTTTTTGCCTGGCATTTTACCCGGAGATAACAGGTTTACACCCGTATTGGTCGCCATCGACCAGTTGTTGTGCTTACCCGATCCGTTGACGCCGGCAAAGGGCTTTTCGTGTAGCAATACCCGGAAAGCATGGCGACGAGCGATGCGGTCCATCAGGTCCATCAGTAGCTGATTGTGATCAACAGCCACGTTGACTTCCTCAAACATCGGCGCCAGTTCGTATTGTCCAGGGCCTACTTCGTTGTGACGAGTCCGCACCGGAATGCCGAGTTTATGACATTCTGTTTCCAAATCAATCATAAACGAATATACGCGATCGGGAATGGAGCCGAAGTAGTGGTCATCCAATTGTTGGCCTTTCGGAGAATGTTTGCCCAAAAGCGTTCTACCGGTTAGCATTAAATCCGGGCGGGCGTTATACAATGCTTCGTCGACCAGAAAGTATTCCTGTTCCCAACCCAGCGTGGCGGTTACTTTGTCCACGGCCGGATCAAACATTTGACAGACCGGAATGGCCGCTTCTTCCAGGAAGGTCTGAGACTTCAATAGCGGCAATTTATAATCCAGAGATTCTCCGGAATAGGTCACAAAGATGGTGGGAATACAGAGCGTCTTTCCCTGGCCGATTTCGATGATAAATGCCGGGGAGGAAGGATCCCAGGCAGTATAGCCACGTGCTTCAAACGTAGAGCGTAGCCCACCACCGGGAAAGCTCGAACCATCGGGCTCCTGCTGAGCCAGCGCATCGCCATTAAATTCTTCGATCACCTGACCATCGGGGGTCAGTGTAAAAAAGGAATCGTGTTTTTCAGCAGTTCTACCAGTCAGCGGTTGAAACCAGTGGGTGTAGTGGGTTACGCCGCGGTCCATGGCCCAACGTTTCATGGCGCTGGCCACCACATCGGCATATTCTCTGGAAATCTTGCTTCCGGCGCGAATGCCGCTTTGCAAACTTTTGTAAATGTCTTTGGGCAGGTACTCCCGCATCACCTCATCGTTGAAAACATTGCTTCCAAAAAAGGAGGCGATGCTTCCATTGTGGGAAGGGTCGGGAGATGTTTCTCCATGAGAACGGTTCTCAATGGAGGATAAAGCGTTAAATCGTGAAAAGCTCATGCAAGTCCGTTTTAGAATGTTATTACAAAAGGAGAAGGGGCCAGATGATACTCGATCATCGGCCCCTTCCCAACCAAATTATTTTTTACAGCCTAGTTTCATAGATGCCATATTTATACAAAGATAATTCTTTACCGTGAAGTTTTCAAAGCAAAAATCTTTAGTAAAAACTGCCCCCGACCTAAAGTCGGGGACTGGTAATGGCATATTCCTAAACAGGAACTAGAGCTGATTTAACCAATTTGCTGAAACTAAAATCTTTACTTATACAGCTACCGGTACATCAGCGGTTTTAACCGTCTTGATGATTTGGCTAGCTACTTTGTACGGATCAGCTGCGGAATTAGGGCGACGATCTTCTAACCATCCTTTCCAGCCACGCTCAACGGTAGCAATTGGAATCCTGATAGAAGCACCGCGGTCAGAAATACCGTAGCTAAACTTGTCGATAGATTGTGTTTCGTGTAGTCCGGTTAGACGCAGGTGGTTGTCTGCACCGTATACGTCGATGTGTGCCTTAATAACTGCTGGGCTTACGCCAAATGCTTCACATACTTTGTCGTATACTGATTTTTCACCAGCATTACGCAGCAGGGAGTTAGAGAAATTGGCGTGCATCCCGGAACCGTTCCAGTCACCTTTGATTGGCTTACAGTGCCAGTTGATGGCAACACCGTATTTCTCAGCGGTTCTTTCCAGGAGGTAACGAGCTACCCACACTTCATCACCGGCTGCAGCAGCACCTTTGGCAAAAACCTGGAACTCCCATTGTCCGGCGGCAACTTCAGCGTTGATACCTTCAACGTTGATACCTGCATCCAGACACAGATCCAAATGCTCTTCTACAATCTCGCGTCCGTAGGCATTCTTGGCGCCTACTGAGCAGTAATATTGACCTTGAGGATTTGGATATCCCTGTGCCGGGAAACCAAGTGGCTTATCTGTTTCAGGATCCCAGAGGAAGTATTCCTGTTCGAAACCAAACCAGAAATCGTTGTCATCATCATCGATGGTCGCACGGCCATTTGACTCGTGAGGCGTACCATCAGGATTCAATACTTCGGTCATCACCAGGTAAGCACTTCTGCGACCTGGATCAGGGAATATTGCTACTGGCTTCAGTAGACAGTCAGAAGAACCGCCTTCGGCCTGTTGGGTAGAACTACCGTCGAAAGACCACATTGGACAATCTTCCAGACGACCGCTGAAGTCCTTTTCAATTCTGGTTTTGCTTCGCAAACTCTGGGTAGGCTTGTAGCCATCCAGCCAAATGTACTCTAGTTTAGATTTTGCCATTGTCAAAAAAGTTTTTGTTCAGTAATCTTATTGATTATCAAATAATTATTTCCCTAGAATGAATAAACTGCCGCCAGAATCAAGCCCGCCATTGACTTGGTGGGCATTTCCTCCGGATCGAAGAAAATGTCTTCGCTACCCAGGTCAATGCGGAATTCAGGAATCAGCGTTAGGTTGCCAATGGTAATGTTGCCGGAAGCGGTCAGTGCTGTTACACTTGGATACTCCGTACCGTCAATGCCATCCGTAAACATGAATTGCTCAGCTCTCAATCCAAGTGCGAAAGTTTCGCTGGTTCTGATGGTAGAGTAAACGGCTACACCAAAGAAGCCATCACCGCTTTCACCGTCAAAGCTTTGCACGTAGTTGGCTACGTTCAAGCCCAGGCTCACCATATCAGAAACGGTGTAGGTAGCGGTCAGGTCAATTTCGTATTCGTTGAGGTCCTTGTCGCCCAGTTCAGATTCTTTTCCGTAGATGAAGTTCAGATAAGCGCTAAGGCCTCCCACTTCAGCCGACAATTGTGCACCGAAGTGCTTACCCGGAACAACATCGAGCTTGTCGTCGGTATCATTAAATACACCCACCATTGCACCAAAGCCACCGCCCAGGTCGATATCAGCCTTGATACCAGTGTGGTAGAAGGGACCATTGGAGAAAAGATAGGAAGTGCTGTAGTTAACGTTGCCCGGAGAGTCAATCAGCTCATAACCAACGAAGGTGCTGAAGTTTCCGAAAGTAAAAGTCAAGGCATCAATGGGTGTGTAGGTCACGTACAATTGCTTAATCACACTCAGTGTTGGCATATCGGCAAAAACACCATTAGCCGCCTCCGCACGTGGCCCTACGGCCAGGTCTGCAACAAAACCAACCTTGCCTTCCTTGGCCAACACTACATTGGCCATACCTAGCGCAAACTGATTGTGTGCATCGGTAAAACTGGTGTAAAATCCGGTCTCGTTAAAATTGTACATATAATATCCGTCTACAAATCCCGACACTGTAAAGGCCGGCTTTTCCTCCTCAACACCTTCTTCGGCATCGAGCAGAGCAGCCTCCGCTGTTTCAGTGGTAGTTGCATCTTGTGCAAATAGTTGATTATTCAATGCCATAACTCCCAATAGGATGAATACGTAAGTTTTTAGCAATTTCATGGACATAAAATTTAGAGGATTATCAATGAATAAAAATCCAGAGGATACAAGGCCTATGGCCTGATGTACCGGTTTCTAAAATTGTCCATCAAGAAATCGCTGAATCAACATCTCTTGTCAAAAGGCTTTCAAAATTGCTTGAAACCTTTTACTTTTGAAGTGCTTAATAAAAGTCAGGAATGCGATTCTTAATCGTTTTCTTGATGGGCCTCCCGGTTTGTCCTACCAAGCCGGGAGTTTTTTATTACGGGGGGAAGTTCCCCTATGGAAAACCTCCCTACCCTTTCAGATCATTATTATTTTACAGAAAGATTGTAAGCATTTTGCTCAACCGAGTCGGCGTAAGCATTCATGTCGTGCTCTCCTAAATCCAATCCCTTGATCTCTTCTTCTTCGCTTACGCGAATTCCGATGGTCACTTTCAGGAGGTACATCAGTGCAAAAGCAAAAATGAAGGTGAAGGCCACAACCGCCAGACATCCGTACAGTTGAACCCAGAGTTGAGACAAACCTGCCTTAGCACCAAAGATGCCTACCGCCAGCGTACCCCAAACACCACATACGAGGTGTACAGAAGTGGCACCTACCGGATCATCAATCTTGATGCGGTCGAAGAAAACGACAGAGAAAGGAATGATCACACCCGCGATCAAGCCAATTAGAATAGCAGACATTGGGCCCATCTGATCAGCTCCGGCCGTAATACCTACCAGGCCACCCAGGATACCGTTGAGTACCATCGACAAATCGTGTGATTTGAACAGGGCGTACGAGGTAAAGAATGCCCCAATGGCACCTCCGGCTGCGGCCAAACAGGTAGTCACAAATACCAGAGAAACCAATACAGGATCGGCGGAAAGTACAGAACCACCGTTGAAACCGAACCAGCCAAACCACAGCATGAATACACCAATGGTTGCCAGTGGCATATTGTGGCCCGGAATGGGTTTGATGCTGCCATCTTTGCCGTATTTGCCCTTACGAGCCCCCAGAAGGATCACGGCAGCCAAAGCACCGGCACCACCAACGGCGTGTACAAGCGTAGAACCTGCAAAGTCGTAAAATCCAGCGGCATCCAACCAGCCGTAACCCCATTTCCACATACCGGTGATTGGGTAGCTGATCGCCACAAAAATGGTGGCAAAAATGAGGAATGCTTCCAGCTTGATGCGCTCAGCCACTGCACCCGATACAATCGTAGCAGCGGTAGCGGCAAACATCGCCTGGAAAATAAACTCGCTCCAGTAGGTCATTGCGCCATTGTACTCAATGGCAGGACCTTCCGGATAATGCAAGCCGAAACCGGCAAATCCAAAGAATCCTCCGGCATTGGTACCTGGATACATCAGGCTAAAGCCAATAATGTAATAGGTCAATAGTCCGATGGCAATGATCATCGCGTTTTTAAAGAGAATGTTGACGGCATTTTTCTTCTGCACAAACCCGGCCTCCAAAGTAGCAAAGCCAAGGTGCATGATAAATACCAAAACGGTAGCAATTAATATCCATAAATTATGAACGGTAAAGATTGCTTCATTTGCAGTTGTTAAAGCCTCTTCCATTATGTAAAAGTTGTATTCGTTAAACAATTAATGTCGAGATAACTTGGCTTAACGGTTGGTGGTAGGACTAAAAAGAAAGGGGAACTCAGAAGTTACTGAGTAAGTCAATTATGAATGGAATGAATTATCTCCATTAATTTATTGGCAGTGCCAATTTATATGGCTGCTGCGCCAGTTTCTGCGGTACGAATCCGGGTGACATGGTGGATGTCGAGTATGGTAATTTTTCCATCTCCAACTTCACCGGTACGACCAGATTTCACGATCGCTTCAGTGATTGCATCGACTTTATCGTCGGTGGTCAGAATATCAAGCTGTAAGCGGGCAATATAACTGGAGTCGTAAGTACTCCCCCGATAGGTCAGTTTGGTACCTTTTTGCAGGCCGTATCCTTTGACCTCCTTCAAGGTAAAAAACCGCACACCTATCTCTGCCAGCGCATCCCGGACTGCGTCGAACCGGGACAGACGAATGATGGCTTCAATTTTTTTCATGGTAAACGTGTTAAATGAATGTTCCTGTTAAAAGTTGTCGTTCTGTCTTTTCTGGATGTAAATGTAGATGATGGCACACTTCTGTGTAAGCTATTTTTTGTCAAAGATGTTAGGAGCAACGTATTTTACTGAGCTATAAAAAACTGACAATCAACTAATTAAATAAAAAACCTTTGTCACCTCCAATAATTTCAGAAACCACTTCCCACTAAAGATTTATGCGGCTCAACATCTTTTTTGCAATACTATCCTTATTTTAGGCGCTTAATCCGCTCCTGCATGAAAGCTTTCTATCTGTTGCCGTTGTTTTTCCCCGTGCTCACCTGGGCTCAAATCGATACCATCACGAACGAACTCGAAGAACCGCCCCAACAGATTATTGAGGATTTTCTCAGCAATAGCGACAGTGAAGGTGACTTCGACTTTAATACCCTATACGAATCCCTCGCCATCTACCGGGAAAATCCGATCAACCTCAATATTACCACGGAGGAACAACTTCGGGAGTTAGGACTATTGACCGACGTACAAATCATCAATTTCCTCAGCTACCGCGAACAGGCTGGAGATTTAATTGCGATTTATGAGTTGCAGGCCATTCCCGGATTTGATTTACAGACAGTACGTCAGATTCAACCATTTGTCAGCATCCGCGGCGAACTGGACGACTACCAGGTGTCCATTGGCCGGATGTTGAGAGAAGGAAAAAACGAACTTTACCTGCGCTGGAGCCGCATTTTGGAAGAACAAAAGGGCTACACTCCGCTGGCGGAAGGACAAACAGCTCAACGCTACCTGGGTGATCCCAACCAATTGTACATGCGGTATAAACACTCTTACGAAAATAAACTGAGTTACGGCTTCACCGCCGAAAAAGACCGTGGCGAGGAGTTTTTTACGGGCTCCAATAAGCAGGGCTTTGATTATTACTCGGCTCACTTTTACCTGCGTGATTACAACAAATTGATTAAGGCGCTGGCCATCGGTGATTACAGCATCAGTATGGGACAAGGGCTGGTATTATATTCCGGCTTTGCGGCGGGAAAGAGTTCTCTGGTGACCAGCATTCGTAGGGGTGGCCGCACCGTGCGGCCGTATACTTCGGTTAACGAAGCCCTGTTCTTGAGAGGAGCGGCCATTACCCTGGGATTGAGTGAGCAACTGGAATTTACGGCCTTTGGGTCTTACCGGGGCCGGGATGGTAACTTGTTACTCTCAGATACCCTGGATCAGGAAACGACCTCTTTTTCTTCATTTAATGATACCGGTTTGCACCGAACCCCCAATGAAGTTGAGGATGAAAACGGCATTCAGCTGTTTTCCACCGGTGGTAGCCTGAAATACAAAGCCGACAACTGGCACCTGGCCCTCAACGCGATGTACGACAAGGCCGATAAAAGGCTGCAACCGACCTTACGACCTTATAATCAATTCTTCTTCCAGACCGATCAAATTCTCAATATGAGTCTGGACTACGCCTTTCGCATTCGGAATTTTAGTTTTTTTGGAGAAACGGCCCGTAGTGACAACGGCTCTATCGCCACCGTCAACGGTGTTTTGGCCGGCCTCGACCGTAGAGTAGATTTGGCCATTTTGCATCGGTATTATCCAAGAGACTATCAATCTATTTATGCCGATCCCTTTGGGGAAACCACCGGAGGCCGCAACGAACAGGGGCTCTACATGGGCCTGGAAGTCCGCCCCGCCAATGGCTGGATCATCAGCGGTTATTACGATATCTGGCAGCATCCGTGGCTGCGCTTTACCGTCAATTCTCCATCAAAAGGCTACGAATACCGGATTCGCATTACGCATTTCAAAAAGCGAACCTACGATGCCTATGTAGAGGTAAGAAATGAGGTTAAGGAAAGGAATTTTGACCTGGAAGGCTCCAAAACCCGTGGCATCTTACCCAATCAAATATTTCAAACCCGACTGCATTTTGCTTACAAGCTGACCAAAGCATTGGAGCTGCGCACCCGCATGGACTTCGGTTTTACCGATAATGAAATCAACGACCTGCAAAAGGGCTTTGTCATCTACCAGGACGTGCTTTTCAAACCGATTGACTTCCCGTTGTCCTTCACCACTCGCCTGGCCCTATTTGACACCGATGGTTTTGCGGCCCGTTATTATTCTTACGAAAACAACCTGCTGTATACCTTCTCCATTCCGCCCTATTATAATAAAGGCTCCCGCTGGTACATCAACCTCCGCTACCGCGGTATCCGCAATGTGACGCTGGAATGCCGGATAGCCCAAACCTTCTGGTCGAATCAGGATACTTTTGGCAGTGCCCTGGAGGAAATCAATGGGCAGACGAGGACAGAGGTGGCGGCGCAGGTGAAGTATAGGTTCTGACAACTACCTACCTACTACGTATCTGACTCACAATCGATGAATCCTCAATCTTGTCATCTTCGGCCAATAAGAAGGCCTTGCTCAGAATAATAGACAAAAGCTGGTCTCCCTCAAATGGCAGGAAAATCTTGCCAGGACCCACTTTCTGCTCTCTACCCGGCACAATGCACAGGTACTGATTGTTTGGGCTCATGTGGATATTACCACTACCCATGTGAATGTAGTAGGTTCGAAGTTTTCCTTTGACTACCAGTTGTTTATCCGTGAAAGAGCAGCGGTCGGCAATCTTCAAACGGGGAATGAGTTGCTCCAGGGTAGCCTTGCGAGTTTTGGCATTTTCCGAAAGGTCCAGGTCTGAAAATCTCCGCCAGTAATGATAAAACCGTTCATCGCCACGATCCTGCCATTCGGAATCGGTGCCAATACTAGCCACGCCAACAAAAAGGTCCACTTCACGCATCATTTCCGAAAATACCAAGGCGGGTACTTCATGCAATTCCATACGTTCACGACCTTTATAAAACTGCACCTGATCGGTAAAAACATATTCAAAAATACCACTACCACTTGTCGCGCCGTGATAATTAGCATCCACCAGAAATTGGACGCTGATATCCCAGTTGGGTAGTATCCGGCACGGGATGTTGTGAGAATCCCAATTGCCCTGCAGGGTGTAATGCCATCCCCTAATTTGACAAAGGGAACTGAATTGATGCTGCCGCAAAATATGTGCTGCAAAGCGGTTGGAATAGTTACCGGTATTGATCTCCGCCTCCGTCAAAATATAGATTTCTCGATAGGCTTGTTTAATCGGCTGTTGTAGCTCGTGTTCCAGGAGCCACTCCCGCCACTTCAATACGTATGCCGCCGAAAACCCAATGGGGTGCCAAAGCTGTACCTCCGTCCGGGCATCCAGCCAATCAATGGTTTTACCGTGGTTATCCATCCACTGATTATCGCAATAGATGGCGGTGGTCGTTTGCTCTCCTTTCTTAAAAAACCAAATCAGGCGTTTGCCCAGATAGCCTATCAGCGGGTGGGTGATGTACAGTGCAAACCATTCCTCATACCTCCACGTGCGTTGTGCCAAAAAGCAGCGCTCAATCCGGTCACGTTGAGCCGGCAGCATTTGCTTTAGTGCCTTTGTGGTATTTCGAAGTTGGGTGATTTCCTTTTTGTGTGTTTCCTTGATTGAGGCCGGAACGGATTTCTGCGTTTTGCCATCTGGCTTTAGCCAATAAGTCTTAAACTTCTGTAATCCTTCAATTTCCAAAACAAATGAGTAGTCCCCTACCCTTTTTATCAAATGATGATCTTGTCCCAGGCCCAAAGTTGGAACGCCCATTTCCTCAATTTGATCCCGGGTTTTCCCCTCTCGCTCTGCCACCTCAGTGATTCTCCGTTCAATAAGTTTGCGAGTAGACGGATATTTCACCTTGGAACGATAATTGGTCAGCTTAGCAATCCCAATCTCGTAGGGCAACGTGGCAAACACCCACAGACAGGCATTACCCAATTTTGTGGAACCCTGACCATATCCAGGAATCTTTTTAAAGCAGATCAGGCCCAAGGCCTCCACGGCATCGGTTAGCGGTGCATGATTTAGGAAACCGGCCGCCCAAACCAAGGCCCGAATAAAATGTTCATTGCGGTCGCTCTTATTTTGCAGGTTGCGACTGGTAACAAAAGATCGATACTGTTCTTCCGCCTTGATTACCCACGAAGTAAAAAGCTGGAGATATTGATCTTCAGAAAATGGCTGCAGCAGCTTTTGGGTGCTAGCCCACCAAGCCTTTGTCGGTTTGCTCCCCTTGACTGGCTTGGCGAGATGAAAGATAAGTTGTTCCCATTCAGTTTGCTGATCATCATATTCCTGAATGGCCTTTTCTACAGATTGCCCAAGTATATCGTGCTGAAGAACAAAAAAGTTGCCCCGATACCTGGCAATGAGCTGATCTACTTCCTGATTGAAATTTCGTTCACGTGCGTTTAATGGATAATAATCATGCGCATACACAATGCGCAATGACTTAAGTCTGGCCTCCACTTTTTCATTCCACAATTCTTCCGTCAATTCCCTCTTTACTCGCTTGAACAGGCTACTATAAATCGGAAAATTTTGTCCCTGATAGGATAGTCTTTGAAATCGATGAATCAGTCGTAAGAGATCAGAAAAAGGGACTGGCAGATGAAACCGGACAAGTACCAACAGTAAATCTCTATATACCATCCGTACCCGATAATCTGCGCTCTGTGGTTTAGAAAGATGACCTACCACTTGAAACGCCACTGCCAACTGTTCTGCCCCTTCCTGTTGAGTGAGTTTGTGAAAACGCTCACTTGACTCCATCCGTTGTTTGGCGGTGTTAAAATTATTATTAGGTAAAACCTCTTCAACCAGGGTTTCCAGGAGGCTTGTTTTAGTCTTTGATAAATCATCGGACGTTGTCATCCCAAAGAGCGCTTGTAGGGTTTTCTTTAACATGGTGTCTGCATTTATCCGCCTACCAGCGGCGTGAGCTTGATAAAGGAAATCTCCGTATCTTCCTTCACCACAATCTTCGTTTGCAACTCCGACACTTGCCGGTCATCTACCAGAATAAAGAATCCATTCTTTTGAAAAAAGTCCAACGCCAGGTAGTACTGTTGCTCCGCATCAATTTGTCGACGGGCTTTCACCTTGATACCGTTGAGTATCTTCTCTTCCTGAGAAGGTTGCACCAAACTATTGATATAGTCCGGCATTTGTTCATTATACGATTTTACCTCTTGAAAAACCCGAATCTTGATCAGTTCTTCAACGGTAAGTACGGAAGAAGGTACAGAGAGCTTTCGTTGATGTGAAACTTTACCTGTTGGTGAGGCATCTTTGATAGTGACAGAAGTAGCCATACTGAGTTGTTTTTTTACCAATATGACTACAAACATACTCAAAATAATGGATAAATCCATTTTTTGAGTACAAAAAATAAAAATGTAACTATTTTGAATACAATTCTACTCCACCACCACCTTCTGATACTTAGCTCTCACCCCATCAAAAATGCGCAGCAAATAAACACCCGCTGGCTGATCACTCAAATTAAATTGGGTTTTAAACGTGGCCCCAACATGTTGGTGATTTTGCTTAAGCAGTTTTTGCCCAGATGCATTAAAGAGCTCCAGTTGCAAATCCTTTTGCTCAAAACCGATGAGTTCAACGGTAAACTGCCCGGAATTAGGATTCGGTGAAACGCTGATCAAAGTCGGTATAGTCACTACATCTTCGACAGCAACGGGCTCGGGCAGGAAGAAATCGTACTGCACGGCGCTGCCAAATTCGGATTCAAACGTTCTGATCGGAATACTGACATTATCATTGATCTTGCGCTCAAAGCGCAGATAGCCAGAGCCTACATTCTGACCGATAGCTTCCCAATACCAGTAATACAGCCCATCTCCTCCCGTATCGGTGAAGTGCATGGTGTAACAACCACTGGGTAAATCGAGCTGATCGACGTAGGTGGTATTGGCGGTCATATTCATTCTTTCCAAGACTATATCGCCACTGGCATCGGTGATATACATGCGGTTTTCCTGTGGGCGGGTATTGGTTTTGTATTTTAATTGAATGGTGCCTTCAAATATGGAAAAGGCATTAAAAGGAGAGCGAATCGAATTATTGTTGACGTACTCGTCCGTACCACCATTCGGGTTGGAAATGACCACTTCAAATTCAGTAAAATCAGCCGTTGAAGTCCAAAAAGAAATGTCATTGACCGGAAGGGCGACTTCTTCGGTTTCCATCATTTCCAGGCTACCGATCCAGGTATAGCTCCAGGGCTCTCCACCAACGACTCTGTAGGAAATGTCAAGGCTGGTGAGGGTACTGGCACCCGTATTTTGAATTAAAATAACGGGCGAATTACACGCCGGATTAAAGCGTTCATGTTCTACCTTGGTACTGGGGCGAATGACATCAATGACAGCTGCATCCGTATTAAAATTAGCGGGCCCATAGGTCACCAATTGGTTGGATACCAAATAATTGGCCTCCGTGAGTGGTCCACCTACTACACCATAGTCCACCTCGACCGTAGCACCCTGACTCACCAGTGGCGTAATGTCAAAATGATGCACCTCGGTGGGATCTCCCGGACACCAGCCGGCGCGGTCAAACAACCAGGTTCCTCCCTGTGGGTAAATGGGAATGTTTCCACACTCTTTCCAAACCGGAAATTCAAACTCATTGGCTCCTCCGCCTACATTTAGGTAATGCGTGCGTTGCACAAATTCACCATTCTGAGCATGACCGGTAATGCTGGCCCGAATCTTATAGGCACTCCCCTCCTCCGAAAGTTCAAGCATGCGTGGCTCAAAAACCGCATCATCCTGAATAGCTGCAAATCCTCCGCGCCGGAAAGGCCAGATATTTTGCACATCGAGCACCTCTCGTGGCGGCGTTCCGGTGATAAATAGAAAACGAATATCCAGCTCCTCCTGATTCTGGCCCCCCATTTCTATGGACAGTCGTTTTGAGTCTCTTAAAATAGGTGCATAATCGGTGACATCAAACGTGAAAGTCTTGCCATTCGGCCCCAGGTCCAGCCCATTGCCATAAGGCGTCACCAAGGAAAGAATCTCGTATTTGGCCGGGAACTTTTGGTAGTAAACCAAATCATCAATGATGAGGGTATTTTCGGCCGGATTATCAACAAAATCTACGGCATCCCCATTTTCATCATAGACTACGGTCGCACCAGCCCCGTAAACAAAAAAGGTATCTACAGCCACCAAATCTGTGCCTTGCACACCAAATTCAATGACCTGATGCGGGCTATTTAGAATTGAATCCCGGACGGTGATGGTGGACTCCTCAGCAGTGTATTCCCCTTGTAGAAAGCGCACATTAGGCCGCAAAGAGGAAGCTTTAAAGCCTTTAAAGAGACGTTGTCCCCTCGTTTGCTGCCAGCCAGGCATTCCCGTTACGGAGGCGTCCAGCATATTTTCGGAAGCATCGGTGAGCGCAGAACCAGTGCCGTCATTCAGTGGCAAGTATAGTAGAAGATGCTGATAATTTGGATGGTTTGCATCAATCTTTTTGCGCATCCATTCCTGAATCGTAGCCTGATTCAGTTCTACATCCCAGATTTGTAATTCATCGATATTTCCGTAATAATGATTATTCCCGGCCAGGTCTCCGGCAAAATTGAAGGTAGCAATATCAATGGGCTTTGTCTTTCCGGTCCCGGAATGGAAAAGCTCACCGTTGAGATACATCTTCATGGAACCGGTGGCGGTATTTTTGGTAAAGGCCCAGTGGTTCCATTGTCCTTTCCAGGCAGAAGGATCAGCCGCAATATTGATGCGATCATAGCCACTGCCATCGTTGCCACAATCCCAGTACACTTGTCCATTGCCCCAGGGCAAATGCACGTTGACCTGACGTTGATTTGCAGCGTCCTGGCCTTCGAAAATTGTGGAATTGACGGGCAAAATATTGGTAGCACCATAGCACCACAATGCCACCGTAATCTCATTTTGTACGGATGCCAAACCAGTGGCATTGAGGGGAATATTTCCGGAGCCGTTAAATTGCAGGTTGTAATCCGTTTGGTCGGAAATGATGGCCTTTGTATCGGTGGTTTGGTGACTATTCAATTGCGACAGCATCGTGCTCTCTGCATTGGTGAAACTCATTTCCACCAGTACATTACTAGTCCCATCCCAATCAAAGCTATTGTAGAAGTTAAACGGGTGATCACCCGTATTTTCAAAGGTAGTATTCAAGAAATAAACCTCCTCAAAACCATCCAGATCGGGATTTGCCTCGTCCAATTCTGTCTGTGTTGTTGCCTTCATTTTAATGCGCAAAAAGGCAAGCGGTCCACCAACTGATGCCACATCCAGCTTCATTCCGGTAATCGGACCAGCAGCAAGTCCGGCGGTGGTTAATTCATCGGCGGTAAACAGCAGTTGGGCTTTGGTAGTTAAGGATGTCCCGGCAAATTCCAGTGGCTCCGTTCCCGAGCCGACAATGGCCACATTTTCGGAAAGGGTATCGGTGTAGGTGACCTCTCTTTGTTCGTATTGATAATAGGTATAGGTAGGTTGCGTAGTATAGTCAAAAGCATTGCCCGAAAAATTGCTAATCAGGTAGGAAGGGTGTGTCAACTGGTTGGAGTCTACCCGGGTAGAATCAGTGATAAAGGTATTACAACTGTAGTCCCATTCGCGACAGCCAACATTGCCACTGCCCACTTGTGCACCGTGACAGCGCATCTGGTAGCGCATGAGTATCTTTTCATAGGATTGCTCCGGGTCATCGGGAAATTCGAAAACACCCGCCCGCTCGTCGGAATTGAGGGTGATGGTTTGTACCACAATGGTGTCCTGAGCGCCTAGCGCAAAGGTCAGGCATAGCAACAGTAGGGAGAAAGTTAACTTGAATGGATTCATAAACCAGTGATTTTTCAGAAGGAGAATTTGCTTACGGCCTTTAAAGTAAGGCAAATACTGGTTTTATGGGAGGTGTCAGGTGAGATTATTTGTAAATAGGGTTACACTTCTTTACCAACCACATTAATGGTCAGATCCTGGTGCCAATTGACGATCCAGTCGGCATGCGGAGGTTTATCAAAATAGATCGTCTTGATGACTTTAGCTTTGGGAGTTATTTGGTGAATAAGGCTTAACAGCTTCTGATTAAACAATAAAGGCACCAATTCGGGGTACCGCTTAAGAAAAGCTCTTACCCCAAATTGCTGATCCAAAGATAGCTTCTCTACTGTTGCCAGAATTTTCGATAATTCATGTTCTTCATAGATGGCTTCAATAATTCGAAAACCACTTTCGACCAAATCGCTCTTAAAGCTAGCCGCACTAATCCTCATAAATCAAATATTTCGCCCTAATTTCCCGGAAGGCTACCAGTCCATCCTGCCAGCTTGCGCGAATTTCTTCCTCCGTTTTTCCAGCAATGATTTGTTGACGCAACTGGTCGCCGCCGGCCAGTTTGTCGAAGAAGAGGGTTTCTAAAAAGAAGGCCTCTTTATTGGGAAATTCGTGGTAGAAATTGATCACATAAGACAAATTCAGGCGGGCTTCGGCGCGGATAGAATCGGGCTGTAGATTGGTCAAATCATAGCCTTTGCAAAGCTTACCTTTGTGTTTTGGATATTTGGCACCAGGTTTAGATAGCGGCATATACAGATATGGCGCATTGGGGATGGAGGGATGACCGTACACCTGAAACTGGTTGCTGGTGCCCCGGCCTACATTGGCATCAGTGCCTTCGAAAAAACAAAGGGATGGATAGAGGTAAATCGACCGCATATTGGGCAGATTGGGCGAAGGCCTTACCGGCAATTCGTAGGTCGTTTGATGGTCATAGTGATCACAGGGAATGACGATCAATTTGCATTTTACCCCGTTTTTCAACCAGCCTTCTCCGTTGACCATCTGGGCATACTCCCCCACCGTCATACCATGCACCACGGGGATGTGATGTAAGCCAACGAATGACTCATACCCCTTCTGTAGCATCGGGCCATCCACATAATGACCATTGGGATTGGGACGATCCAGCACCATGAACGAGACACCCTGTTCGGCGCAAGCCTCCATGACATAAGACATGCTGGAAATGTAGGTATAAAAACGCGCACCAACATCCTGGATGTCAAACACGACCCAATCAACATCCGCTAAATCTTCTTTGGAAGGTTTCTTCGAACTGCCGTACAGCGAAATCATCGGAATGCCCGTTTCCGGATCGAGGCTATCCTTGATCTTTTCTCCCGCATCGGCTTCACCACGAAAGCCATGCTCAGGTGCAAATATTTTGGTGATGTTGATGCCCAACTCCAATAAGGTATCCACCAGATGGGTCTCCTCGATCATGGAAGTTTGATTGACCAATAAGGCCACTTTTTTGCCGGTGAGTCTTGGCAAGTATTGCTGTAGCCTGGCCGCACCAACATCCACCGGTTGGTCTTTTATGATGTTCTCCACTTCTGCTGGCGTTTCAGTTTCCACCACTACTGGCGTTTCCTTCTCTACCTCTTCCGCCGTGGACTCTTCGGAGCTTTCCGTAACCGGCAAGTTGGCCGTTGTACTACAATTTATTGGCAAAAGGGAAGCAAATACAACAAAAATTTTTAATTTCACAATCATAAATTTAGATTAATCACGATGAAGGGCAAACGTTACGCCATTGTGGACCTGGAAACAACCGGCGGCCGGGCTACCCGCGATAAAATTACGGAAATTGCCATAGTCTTGCACGATGGGGAGCAAATATTGGATACTTACGAGACTTTAGTCAATCCCGAAACCTACATTCCCTATGGCATTACTCAACTAACGGGCATTACCCAGGAGATGGTCCAGGATGCGCCAAAATTCTACGAAGTGGCCAAAAAAGTGGTGGAAATGACCCAGGGCGCCATCTTTGTGGCCCACAACGTGCGATTTGACTACGGCTTCCTAAGGGAAGAATTTTCCCGCTTAGGATATGCCTTTTCCCGGCGGCAATTGTGCACGGTTAGGTTGAGCCGAAAGGCTTTTCCTGGTTTGGGTTCCTATAGCCTGGACAACCTGATACGCTACATGGGTATCACCGTTGATGCCCGCCACCGGGCCATGGGAGATGCCAAGGCTACGGCCGAACTCTTCCGCCGCATCATGACCAGCCAGGAAAATGAACAAACGGCGACCGATATGATCAACCTCGGCCTGAAGGAGTCGCGGCTGCCCAAAACTTTTAATCTTGAAAAGGTACACCAGTTGCCAGAGGCTTGTGGCGTTTATTATTTCCACGATGAAAAGGGAAATGTCCTTTACGTTGGTAAAAGCATCAACATCAAGAAGCGCATCGCCGAGCACTTTGCTGATCAGACGCGCAAGGCGGCTAAACTACAGCAGCACACCCACGACATCACCTACGAGCTGACGGGAAGTGAACTCATTGCTTTACTGCTCGAATCCTACGAGATCAAACGCCTGCGACCGCCGGTCAATCGGGCACAACGGATGAGGGCCTTTCCCTATGCCATTCATCGTTACTATGACCCCGAGGGCTACATTCGGCTGGATGTGGTGAAGGTGACGGCCAAGACGCGCAATCAATACCAGATCGTTTCCGAACATCCAAAGATCGGCAATGCCCGGGGACGACTGGAAATGATATTCCGGGAATATGAACTTTGTGCCCGGATGTGTTCCCTGCAAAATGGTACTGGCCCCTGCTTCCACTTCCACATCAAGCAATGTCATGGAGCTTGTGCCGGAGTAGAAGAAAACACATCCTACAACGAGCGGGTAGAGCAAGCCATCGAACGACTTTCCACCGTTTTTGACGAAGATTTCTTTGTATTGGATGAAGGAAGGGAGCGAGAAGAGCGGGCAGTTATTTATGTAGAGAATGGGCAATACATGGGTTTTGGCTACATCGATTTGGATCAGGCCAACAACCGGGAGGCGTTACGGGACGCCATCAAGCACTATCCCGGTAATCCGGAAACCAATCGTATTATTCAGCGGTTTTTAAGTCAAAGCAAGCGGGCCAAAGTTTTAAAGGTCTAATCTTTACTACCCTTCCATTGCCTTGGCCATTTCCTGCTGAACAGCCTTGGCAGCTTCTCTCGCTTTATCAGCAAAATCCTCACCCTGACCGGCATAGATGATGCCGCGGGAAGAATTGACCAACAGGCCACCGGTTTGGTTCAAGCCATACTGGCTCACCGCCGCCAGATCGCCACCCTGGGCACCGATGCCTGGCACCAACAAAAAGTGATCGGGAGCAATGCGACGGATTTCGGCAAACTTTTCCGGGTGGGTTGCCCCAATGACGTACATCAAATTTTCAGGAGAACCCCATTCCTGTGCTTTGCGCATTACTTTTTCGTAGAGTGGCTGGCCATTGTCCTGGGCCGTCATCTGAAAATCCTGGCTGCCCTTATTGCTGGTAAGCGCCAGTAAGATTACCCATTTATCGGTGAATTCCAGAAATGGCTCCACTGAATCGATACCCATGTAGGGAGCTACCGTGACCGCATCGAAGTTATAAGTTTCGAAAAAGGTTTTGGCATACATGCGGGAAGTATTACCGATATCTCCTCGTTTCGCATCCGCAATGACGAAGTGTTCGGAAGGAATATAAGCCAGGGTTTTTTCCAGCGAGATCCATCCTTTGGGTCCAAGTGATTCGTAAAAGGCTAAATTTGGCTTATAAGCCACACATAGATCCCTGGTGGCATCAATTATCGCCTTGTTAAATGCAAAAATGGGATCTTCTTCTCCTCGTAGGTGTGTGGGAATTTTTTCAGGGGCTGTATCCAATCCTACACAGAGATAAGATTTTTTCGACTGGATTTCAGCCCAGAGTTGATTTCGTGTCATGAAACAGGATAAACAGTTTTAGGTTCAGTTGGCGAGGCCATTAATCGCTTCAACACCCGTGATTTCGGGGATTCTTCCTTTGATAGACTGCTCGATACCGGCGCGCATGGTCATGGCTGACATATTGCAGCTCTGACAGGTACCCAGCCACTTGATTTTCACCACATGGTCTTCGGTTACGTCAACAACCTCCACGTTGCCGCCATCAACGATGAGGTGCGGGCGCACATCGTTGAGCGCTTCATCTATTCTTTCCAACATTTCCTGTTTTTCTGTCGAAGACATTGCTTGTAATTTTATTACTACAAATATACAAATTATTGCTGATTAATATTTACCCGCTGCGTTGGCGCCAACACCTCATTTCTCACAGCCACCTGGCGCACCACGTTTTGTGCAATGTCCATAAAGGCCCTGGCACTCGGGTTGTCCTTTTGGGTTACCACGGGTTTGCCCTCATCTCCACCTTCACGGATGCCCTGCACAATGGGTACTTGTCCCAACAAGACCGATTTGCTGGCTTTCGCCAATTTTTTACCGCCACCCTCACCAAAGAGGTAATACTTATTATCGGGTAGTTCTTTCGGTGTAAACCACGACATGTTTTCCACCACACCAACAATCGGTACATTCACCGAAGGCAGCAGGAACATATTCATCGCCTTCACAGCATCGACCACCGATACTTCCTGTGGAGTAGTGACCATCACTGCGCCGGTAACCGGGACAGTTTGCACCAGGCTCAGCTGAATATCACCGGTACCGGGAGGCAAATCGATCACAAGGTAGTCCAGTTGTGGCCACAAGCAGTCATTGATAAATTGCTTGATAATACCCGATAACCGCGGACCACGCAACACCACCGCCTGCTCCGGTTCAATGATAAAGCCGATAGACATCACGGAAATTCCATAGGCTTCCAGCGGCAGTATTTTGGGTTGATTGTAGTGATCCTGAATTTTAGGACGCTGCCCCTGCAATCCCATCATCGTAGGAATTGATGGTCCATAAAGATCAGCATCAATAAGTCCAACCTTGGCACCAAGGGCTTTCAACCCCAAAGCCAGATTCACGGCAATTGTAGACTTGCCTACGCCACCTTTTCCGGAGGCTACCGCAATGATGTTTTTCACCTGCGGCAGGGTACCGGCCGCTTGTTTGGCCTGATCCGTGGTGGCCATCATGTGTACATTCACATTGGCTTCAGGATATAATTCCTGGATGGCGCCAATACAGGCAAAGTTGAGGTCTTGTTTGTGTTCAGAATTCAGGGAAGTCAGCTCAATCGTAAAATTGACATTTTTTCCATCCACCTCCAGGTCCCTGACCATGTTCATGGTAATCAGGTCCTGCCCACTATTGGGGTCCTTTACTTTCGACAGCGCTTCGGCAATTTTTGCTTTGCTTATTTCCATACCTAGTCATTCAGGTTTTTCATTTCAACAATGGCTTGCGAAGATAAAACAAATTTTATGGTTTCAGAGTTTTGAGAATTCAGCAATTCCTGGCGGAAGACCGGAAGGCTGCAAACATGACAAAAAATCGAAATTTGACGGGCCATCTACCTTAGATTGAAAAATCGGATTACATTTGCACTGCTATGAAAGTACACCAGGCACTAGATCAGCTACCTAAGTTTAGAAATGCCGTGATCACCATTGGCTCATTTGATGGCGTACACTGTGGTCACCAGAAGATCATTCAGAAGGTCAAACAACTGGCACAACGTGTTGATGGAGAGAGTATTCTGATCACCTTTCATCCTCATCCGCGGCAGGTCATTTATCCACGGGACACCAGTCTGAAGCTCATCACCACCATCGATGAGAAGGTCCGTTTGTTTGAGCACTTCGGTGTAGATCATGTCGTGATCGTGCCCTTTACGATTGAGTTTTCCCAGCAAAGTGCTGACGAATACATCCAGAAATTTCTCCTCGATAAATTCAACCCTAAATA
Organism: Saprospiraceae bacterium; assembly: GCA_965229635.1. GTDB lineage: Bacteria > Bacteroidota > Bacteroidia > Chitinophagales > Saprospiraceae > BQJU01. The sequence continues at coordinate 4,151,330 of OZ245894.1, read as the reverse complement.
TATTGTGATTGGTTATGATCATCGCTTTGGTCTCAACCGCCAAGGCGACATCAATTACCTACAGCATCACGGTAAAAAGGAAGGATTCAAGGTAGTGGAAATCCCGCGCCAAGAGGTGGAAGATATTGCGGTAAGCTCCACCAAAATCCGCAAAGCGCTCGATATCGGAGACGTACGAAGTGCCCATCGGCTACTAGGGCATTATTTCACGCTAAGTGGAAAGGTGGTACATGGGCAAAAAATAGGCCACACCCTGGGCTTTCCAACCGCCAACCTGGACTTGCAAGGTAAAAATAAGCTGGTGCCGCCCAATGGCATTTATGCCGCATATATTCATTGGGATGGCGAAGTGTATGATGGCATGTTGTACATCGGCAACCGTCCAACCATCAAAGAACACGACCATCAAACCATCGAGGTCAATATTTTTGATTTTGATCAAAATATTTATGGCCAGCAATTGGTCATTGAACTAGTCAGCTACATTCGTGATGACATGCACTTTGACAACCTGGAAGGGCTGAAATCACAACTGCTAAAAGACCGCCAGAAAGCACAGGAAATGATCGAGGGCCTAAAGCACGACTCCCTCAAGATTTCTGCGCCGGGGTTACCGGAAGTAGCCATTGTCATTCTCAACTATAATGGCCGAGGTTATCTGGAGAAGTTTTTACCCGCCGCTGCGAATAGCCTGTACGACAATCTGGAGATCATCGTTGCCGACAATGGCTCCACTGACGATTCCGTAGCGTTTCTGCAAGAGCATTTCCCCCAGATCAAATGCCTTCAACTAAAAACCAACTACGGTTTTGCAGAAGGTTATAATCAGGCGCTGGCTGAAGTAACGGCAGATTACTACGTGCTGCTGAATTCGGATGTAGAAGTGCCTTCCGGGTGGTTAATGCCCTTGATTGCCTATATGGAAAAGCATCCACAAGTGGCCGCCTGCCAGCCCAAGATCAAATCACAACTGAAGAAAGACCAGTTTGAGTACGCCGGTGCTGCCGGGGGGTGGATGGACACACTCGGTTATCCGTTTTGCCGTGGTCGCATTTTTGACATGGTGGAGAAGGATATTGGTCAATATAATGATACGACTGAGATCTTCTGGGCCAGTGGCGCTGCGCTGGTCATCAGGGCACCACTTTTCCACCGCATCGGCGGCTTTGACGGCGACTACTTTGCCCATGCCGAAGAGATTGACCTCTGCTGGCGCTTAAAAAGGGCCGGTTATCAAATTGTGGCCATTCCCGAAGCTGAAGTGTATCACGTGGGAGGAGGAACGCTCGAATACAATACGCCACGAAAAGCCTATCTTAACTTTCGCAATTCGCTCTTTACCCTTTTGAAAAATGAACCGGTAAGCAAATTGCTTTGGCTGCTCCCCTTGCGCCTGGTCTTGGATGGACTTGCCGGGGTATTGTTTCTGTCGCAGGGCAAATACCAGCACATCCAATCTATCATCCGCGCCCATTGGAATTTTCTGCCCAACATTGGAAAAGCCTGGAAAAAGCGCAAAGCTTACAACCAGCAAATACAATCCATGCGCATTGGCCCAGCCAATCAGCAAGGCATTTACCATGGAAGTGTAGTTTGGCAGTATTATGCCGCAGGTAAAAACAGATTTAAACAATTGATTGGCTAGATGAAAACGCCTTTTGACATCATTTACGAAGATAATTCCCTGATCGTAGTCAATAAACCGGCCGGTTTATTATCTATTCCTGACCGATACGACATCAACAAACCCAATTTATATCATCTGCTGTTGGCCGACGATGAGGAAACCCGAATTGTCCATCGTTTGGACCGGGAAACCAGTGGAGCCATTGTTTTTGCCAAAACAGAGCATGCCCACCGGACTTTATCACTGCAATTTGAGGAGAGGATCACTGAGAAACTATACCTGGCGTTGGTAGATGGCCTGCCCACGCCTGAAGAAGGCTCCATTGAGCGCCCCATTGCTCGGCACCCTTCCAAGCCCGGCAGAATGATCGTCACTAATAAAGGCAAAGAAGCGCACACCACCTACAAAGTGGTGGAAAGTTTCAAGCTTTTCAGCCTGGTTGAAGTCAACATTCATACGGGTCGAACCCATCAGGTCAGGGTACACTTTCAGGCCATCGGTCATCCACTGGCCGTTGATCCTCTTTACGGCAAAAGAGAAGGTTTCCTCCTTTCGGAAGTCAAGCGCAAATCTTATCGTCTTGGTAAATTTGAAGAGGAAAGACCACTGATGAACCGCACCACCCTGCACGCAAGCCAATTAACAATACTACATCCGGAGACCGGTGAAAAACAAACCTTTGAAGCTCCCCTACCCAAAGATTTCCAGGCGGTGATCAAACAATTACAAAAGTGGGGCAAATAAAACTAAAAAAGCCTTCCCGAACGATCCGGGAAGGCTTTTTTAGTTTTTCTACTTCTACTGGTTCAGAATTCTAAACTCTGTTCTTCTATTTGCAGCGTGCTCTGCTTCGGTACAGTCTACACCGTCAGCGCAACGGTTTTTCAGTCTGGTTTCTCCATATCCTCTAGCTTCCAGACGGCTGGCGCTAATACCTTTTGACTTCAGGTAGTCAACAACAGACTGAGCTCTTCTTTCAGAAAGGTCCATGTTAGAAGAATTGCTACCGCGAGAGTCCGTGTGGGCGCTAATTTCCATTCTTACATTGGATTTAGCCTGCATCAGCGTCAACAAACGCTCGTCGATGATTTTTCTGGCCTGAGCAGTCAAACGAGCACTACCCAGTTCATAGTTGATCGGCAGTACATTGTACTCCAACAGTTCACACTCGATTTCTTCCCACGTGGTTACACCACCTTTTTTCACCAGAACCTCTTTTTTCACTGTAGTGTACTGGGCAGGAACCATTTCCTCTTCAACCTTTTCATCCTCTACCAATACCCGCTTGGTAATGGTTTTGGTTTCTTCAGGAACTGGAATTTCTTTCATTTCAGCTGGCTTCTTAATCACCTGCTTGGCGTAACGGCCTTGCTTACCACCAGACTTGGTTTTGGTGGTACCGGCATCAGTTTCCAGTGTCTTAATGGCCACCTCAGTGTATTGAGCAGGATATTCGCGCCAGCAAAGCACCTGACAGTCGGCAGGATTGTCAGATTCACAACCTTCATAAGCCTGATATTCCCAACGACCGATTGCCGGATACGTTTCGATCTTTTTAGAATCATCAGCAAATGAAGCAGGAACCACAGCTAACTTATTGTAAGGCTGCTCTTCTTCAAAGTCCACGTAAACTGTTTCGTACTCGGCAGGAACGTATTCGTAACGCTTGCAAGCTTCCTTTACCACTACAGTTTCCGTTACGGTTTCATACTTTGCCGGTGTAATTTTCAGCCGCTTGTAAGCTGGTGCAATTTCCACGCGTACCTCCTCAGTTTTGTATTCGTCAGGGGTAACACATTTTACATAACACTTGCCTGGTTCCGGATTGTCAGGCAAGTCCTGGGCATTGACAATTAAAGCACTACAGATCAATGTAGCAACAAGTACCAATTTTTTCATGGTCTGTTTTGTTTTGTTAAAAAATTTCAAATTAATAGTATAAGCCTCCCCAAAAGGGATCTATATGCTCTCCTTTGGTCAAAAGTCAGTAGACGGCAGCAACGCCGGTACTAAGTGTTCCAATCCTAATCTGTTAGCCAGATAAAATAGCTATTTTGCTAATTGAGTAAAATGTTCTAGATTTTGAATATCTAGCAAGCGGGTGACAATGATTTTTGTCAATAAGAGGGAAAATCTTGCAGTATTAAGGATTTAGGCTCTTTTCATTTTAATACCCCAAAATTAATATACTTAACTGAGTCTTCAAATATAATTAGGAATAATTTCAAAATAGGAGGTAAAAAGGCGTAATCCATTATCTTTGTGCCTGCTTTGAAAACCAGAAAAATCCTCAATCATGGAAAGCGTGCAAACTACAGACCAAATCCTGGACCTTGACAAATGGTCACATACCTTTGCGGAAAACAATGATCGCTACCTACAGGCCGATCCCTATCCGCACATCAGCTTTGAAAACTTTCTCGAGCCCTGGGCTGCCGAAAAGGCGACAGTAGCGTTCCCTGAGGTAAAGGATAGCGGATGGATTCACTACATGCACGTCAACGAAAAAAAACACGGTCTCAATAAGTTTGACCTTATCCCTGATTTCCTGCAAGAGGTTATCAAAACGCTGAATAGTGAACAATTTGTAACGACTCTTTCCGAACTCACCGGCATTCCCAACCTAAAGCCTGATCCCAGCCTGGAAGGTGGCGGACTGCACCAGAGTCAGCGCGGCGGTTACCTCAATATTCACGCCGATTTCACGGTACACCCACACAAGCGAAACTGGCGTCGTCGGGTCAACGTATTGGTGTACCTCAATCCCGATTGGTTGCCGGAATATCGTGGTGATCTGGAGTTGTGGTCCAGAGATATGAAGCAATGTGTGCAAAAGATCAGTCCAGTGCACAACCGTTGTGTGATCTTTAATACCGACGAAGATTCCTACCACGGCCTTCCCGATCCAATCATGTGTCCGGAAGAAATGACCCGCAAGTCCATCGCGCTGTACTACTTTACTGAAGAAGAAAGTGTGCCGAGAAAAAAGGCGACAAATTATCGGGCACGACCCGATGACGGATTCAAAAGCATCCTGATTTACCTGGACAAGCAATTGATCTCCCTATACAATACCCTCAAGGGCTGGTTGGGTATCAACGATGACTTCATTAGTAAAGTGCTCAATTTTTTCAACCGTAAAAAGAAGTAAACAAGCCCTACTTTCATGCAGCAAAGTCGAAAATACTCATTGATCTTTGCCCTGTTGGGCACCATCTTTTTTATCCCCTTTCTGGGAGGAGTACATCTTTTCGACTGGGATGAAATCAATTTCGCGGAAATTAGCCGGGAGATGCTGCTCACCAAAGACTACCTGCGGGTGTATATTAATTTTGAGCCCTTCTGGGAAAAACCTCCCTTATTTTTCTGGCTACAGGCTAGCGCTATGTCCATCTTTGGCGTTGGCGAATTTGCGGCACGCCTTCCCAATGCAATCTGTGGTGTTATCAGTTTGGTATTGCTGTACCAAATGGGGCGTAAGCTTTACAACCACACATTTGGCGTGATTTGGGCCCTTGTTTATTTTGGAACCATACTCCCGTTTTTGTATTTCAAGTCGGGCATTATCGATCCCATTTTCAATTTATTTATCTTTCTGGGCTTGTATTTCTTCATTTTGTTTTATTGGAAAAAGGACCGCTTTGAAGGGATTGATTTGAAATACAACTACTGGTATTACCTCTTTTTAGGCGGTTTCTTCATCGGTTTGGGCATATTGACCAAGGGGCAGGTTGCCTATTTGATTACTTGTTTGACTCTTTTTGTGTACTGGGTTTATCAACGATTTCGTTTTTACGTCAATGTGCCACAATTCCTGTTTTTCACCTTTGCTGCCACGCTGGTCACTCTTTTTTGGTACGGCCTGGAAACCATGAAAAACGGCACCTGGTTTATTGAAGAATTCAACAAATATCAATACCGGCTTTTCAGCACACCGGACGCCGGCCACCGTGGCTTTTTGGGTTACCATTTTGTGGTGTTGCTCGTTGGTTGCTTTCCTGCCTCCATCTTTCTGATCCGATCCTTTTTTAAGCTACCGGAGCCCGAATTTGCCTATCAACTCGATTTCCGTCGTTGGATGAAGTTCCTGTTTTGGGTGGTGCTCATCCTCTTTTCGATTGTGAAATCGAAGATTGTGCACTATTCTTCCATGTGTTATTTTCCGCTGACTTTTCTGGCTGCACTGACCCTGTATCATGTGGTGGAGAAGAAAATCGTCGTAACCCGTTGGATGAGGATCGGACTGGCCGGCATTGGTGGGCTCTTTGTTGTTGCCGTTGTCGCCTTGCCCTTTGTTGGCCAGAATATTGATGTCTTGAAGCCTTTGTTCAATGATCCCTTTGCCGTAGCCAATATGGACGCTGATGTCAACTGGACCGGTTTTGAGATGATTCCCGGATTGGTTTTACTGGCAGTGCTTATTTGGTCTTTAAGGCTGTTTAACCGACAACAGGCGATGTCGGCGATCCGGACACTTTTTGCCGGGACAGCCGTTTTTGTTATGCTGACCCTCATTTTTGCTATTGGTCGCATTGAAAGCTACTCACAGCGGGCCGCCATCGAATTTTACGAAAGTAAACGAGGGGAAGAGTGCTACATCATTACCAGCGGATTTAAGTCCTATGCCCACCTGTTTTACTTTCGTAAGCAACCGGAAAACAAGGAACCCAATAGCAGCAAAGATTGGTTTTTGACGGGTCCAATTGATAAAGATGTCTATGTGGTAACCAAAATCCACAAAACTGGCGAACTGGAGGGAATCCCAGGATTAAAAGAAATCAACCGCAAGAATGGTTTTGTCTTTTATAAAAGAGAAGCCAATTAATGCTTACCTTGGTTTCGAGTTACACAGCACAATCGCGACTTTATGCTTCTCAGCCAATCAAAAACAACCAGCACCGATGAAGAACTGATCCGGCTCTTCCAAACCAGGAAGGATTCTCGCTATTTGGGATTGCTGTTCAAAAGACACCTGCACGAAGTATTGGGTAATTGCCTCTATTTTTTAAAAAACCAACAGGATAGTGAAGATGCCTGCATGGAAGTTTTTGAACTGATCAGCAAAACACTGAAGAAAAACAAGCTCCCGGATCACTTCCGAAACTGGCTGTTTATCGTCACACGAAATCATTGCATCAAGCGGCTTAAAGGGCGGATGAAGGAACGCGTACAAGATTTTTCTGAAATTAATGAGCATTTTTTTGTGGAAAATGAAGACGCTGAGACTCTTATAAGGGAGGAGCGAATAGAAAACCTGACTCATGCCATCGAGGAGCTAAAGGAAGATCAACGTAAATGCATCGTCTTGTTTTACTTACAAAATAAGTCTTACAAGGAAATTGAAGCCATGACTTCCTATGATTTGAATCAGGTAAAAAGCTTCATTCAGAACGGAAAACGCAATTTAAAAGCAAAACTGAGTTGATATGCCCAAAGAAACCGAACCCAAAAATGGATTATCACGTGAAGCCTTTCTTAAGCTTCACCACGAATATAAACCGCTTGCCAATGACCAGGATCAAATTTCCCGGCAAGCGCTGCGAGGTATGCAATACCTGAATAGTAAGACCTCGGCAGATGACTTATTTCAGCGCCTCGATCAGCAAATTGATCAAAAAAGCAAGCCGACTAATCGTTTGTTACAGCTTTGGCAATCACCACAACTCAGAATTGCGGTTACTGTTTTACTATTATTCATTCCCGGATATTACCTGTTCGAGTCCAGCCTTGATACCCCCGATCACGCGGCCTCCTATTATCAGCATCTGCCAACGGCCATTCCGGGTTCGGGCCCCAACAAGGGAGGACAGCAAGCCACCTACTATGACAAAAAGGAAATCTTCAAAGCCTACAATAAACAAGACTACCAGCAGGCGATTCCTAAACTAAAAAGCTATCTGGAAAAATACCCCGATGATCTGGAAGTTCGCTTTTATTACGGCATGGCGCTTTTGGGCAATCAGGAAGCCGCCGCTGCTAAACGGGCTTTCGAACAGGTATTGAGCAATCCCCCTTCTCCCGCATACAGAGAAAATGCCCAGTGGCATGTGGCACTTTGTTTGCTAAAAATGAATAAGGAAGAGCAAAGCAAAAAGCTGCTTCAGGAGATTCAGCAAAGCGGCGGAGACTATGCTTCGAAAGCAAAAAAACTCTTAGGAGAAATGGGCAAATAAGCTTTTTCTTTTGTAAATAACCCATCCCACAAGCAACAAAGTCAAACCGATAACCAACCATTTACGGGATACGGTCCACCATGATTTACCCTCCAGGAAAATGGGCTCATTATCTCCGGTGTACACAAATCCACTCCAGAAGTATGGATGGGTATAGAGTCCATTTGCTGTATTTAGAAAGGTCAGTTTAGCCTGGTGAAGTGCTTCACTCTTACTCATGCCCTGATCCAGATTGGTGTAGAAGGTTTCCATAATCTGAGCTGTACTATAATCATCAACACTCCACAAACTGGTCACCAGGTTAGGGCTACCCGCAAAAGCAAAAGCCCGGGCCAGACTTGCAATTCCTTCCCCTTCTTTTACCACCCCAAAACCGGTATTGCAGGCACTGAGTACCACCAAATTGGCCTTCAATTCCATGCCGTACAATTCGTAGGCATACAATAGGCCATCGTCATCGGCAAGGGTGGTATCACCAGGTGCAAAAATCAGGTATGAGAGACTAGGGAAACGGTCATTGAAGAAAGCGTGAGTAGAAAGATGTAATAACTGATAATCCGTACCTCTCTGGTGAAAAACCAACTCCTGTGCTTTCCGACCTTCATAAAAATCGCCCAGAAAACGAGCGTTGAGCATAGCCAACTCCTGTGTACTACCGGAAAGTTCATCCAATTCCAGGATCAAATCTCGATTGGCCTCCCGGTAATGGCCAGATAGTTTCACCGCTTCGCTAAAAAATGGCGCCATTGCCAGAATTTGCCCGTTAGGATTGCCGGTCTCATTTGCATTTCGGGCCTGATACTGCACCGCCACCTGAGCCGAAAAAATATATCTAACCAAATGATCTTTTAGTAGGTAATCTCCATTTCGAAAGGATGGCTGGCCTTTTACCAATGGCTGCTTTAACAATACTTCAAAAGGCAGATAACCCAACACTCCTTCGGGAACAATGACTAGGTTTTTACCGTCAATAATTTTTCCGTATGGTTTTAAAAGTCTCTTATACAACTGAAAGGCCAGTTGATCAATTCCCTGTGCCTGCTGCGAAAGGCTATCTCTAAAAGCCAGGACCTCCCTTTTCAATTCCGACGTTTCACCTTCTAATTTGAGAAAGTGATGTCCATCAACACCAATGATAAACAAAAAGGTACTTTGTTCACCGAGGAAGTACTCCAACAATACTTCATCATCCGACAGCAAGTTCGCTATGATCTGATCAATACTGCTGCTGTTGAGATTGTATTTTAATGCAAAATAGGTCGGGTAATTCCGCCGAAAGGTGTCCAGTAAATGTTCCAATTCTCTTCTCTTCAGGAAATGCTTTTGTTCCAACTCACCAATTTCTTCGGCATCCAAGACCTCTTTCTTTTCTCTGATTTGTCCGGCATAAAATTCAATGGCTTTCACCAATTGGCGTTCCCGATTGACCAATTTCGGTGAAATTTGGGTGAAGTTCCGGGCGTTGATTTCGTTGAGACTTTCCGCCACCAGCATGGCACAGTTTTTTTCAGAAAACTCAAAGGCTTGTTCCAACCAGCGCTGCTGGCTCTCCTGCTGATGAAGCAAATAGAGCGTTTCCAGCGCCCCTTCGTAGGTCACCTTCGCCTGAGCCGCCAGCGATTCCTTGGTATCGCGATCTCTTGCCGTATTTCGCACTGAGAAAATGATGCTGTCTGCCAGCTGGTAAGTGGCAATGGCATCTTTTAAAAACCGCGCTTCCCCCTGCTGCCCTAGGCAATGCTGCACCTTCGCTTTTTGTGCAAGCAATTCCAGCACGTAGAGCTTAGAACCAATCTGTTCCAACGCCGGATTTTCAACCGCCGATTGCGGTCGATAGCCAGCCACTACCTTTTGCAGACTAGCCTGAATTTCGTCCAGCGCCAGATAGCATTTACCTTGATTCAGATGGGCTTTACTGAGAAATAAAAGTGCACTGGCATCGTAAAGGGCATTATTGGCAGCCACTTGCAACGACAGCTCGGCAAAGTGAATCGCCTCAGCATAGTTGCCCTTCTGAAATTCAATAGGAGCCTTATAATTATAGGCCTTTTGCAGGTGCCCCGGATTAACGGCATCAGAACGGCTAACCCTTTGTATCACAGAATCTACCTGTGCCGTAGACCGATCAAAATCACGAGAACCAAAATAGGCACGAGCAAGGCTGTAATAAGTATTGATGATCATGGGCTGTGCCTCAGGTCCGAGGGTATCAGCGGCCGCCAAAGCCTTTTGCAATGCCTCGATGCCCTGTTGGGTCTCTCCTAGGTCCAGATAGGTTTCCCCCAGATTTTGGTAGAGCGTAGCCCGTACCAAGTCATCTGGTTCCTGGCGGAGGGCTTCTTTCTGCCAATCAATAGCCCGACTGCTTTGCCCCAGCTCGGCATAAGCATTAGCCAGGACACCCATAGACTGGGCGATGCCGTATTTATCTCCATTGCGCTGAGCAATCTCGAGCCCCTGCTCTGCCATGATGATACAGCTGTCCCAATCCAATCTTCTCATAAATGCAATACTCATGCAGTGCAAAGCATTGCGCACATTCTCACGATTTGCATCCGGATGACGGAGAGCCACTTGATACAGCTTGCGGTAATATATAAGCTGTTGCTCATAATCTCCTTGTATGGAATAGAAAACTCCGAGATTTTCGAGTAGCAATGGATAAAACGCCAGTGTGTCTTTGTCAATACCTCCCAGGTATTGTTCCACCACCTGATTTGCCGCTAGTGCATAACGTATCGCAGCTCGGTTATTGCTTTGGTAAAAAACGGCATCACTGAGCCACGTTCTGACCTGTGCCAGGTGATACCAATCTTCCTGCGACAAATAGTATTCCTCAAGCACCATCAATTTAGGGAAAACTTCTATCCATTGCCCTTCATCCACCATAGCCCCGACCTCACTCAGGACCGGGACCGTAGCCGATTGGGCCTGAAGGCAAAAATGAGGCAAAAAGATCAACAGCAGCGCATTTAGGGCAACTCGAATAAACGTCATGAAATGATTGGTGTTAAAACGGAACCCGCCTAAAAGGAAAGATAGGAAAAAATCAACATTAGCCCAGCTAAAGTGTTAAATTAATTGTAACCAGAACAAGAATTGACCTTCATGCTTAAGTATTTGAACCCCAAAGGCACTTTATATTATGAAATTTTACAATTAGGCTTTTACTGGGCTAATATGCTACGTCAGCCCACGGACCAAATCACGGAGCAAAAAATCTCCTACGGACCTCATTCTCGTCAGTACCTGATTTTGTTTCAACCCAAGCAGCAGTTGGCCCCTCCCAAAGGCATTCTGATTTATCTGCACGGGGGAGCCTGGCGTTTCGGTAGCCCGGAGGCATTTCGCTCAACGGCTCAATTTTTCACCGAAATGAATTATGTAGTCATTATGCCTTCTCACCGCCGTTGTCCGTCGTATAATTACCGTCATATCAAAACGGATTTAATTGAAATATTGAAGACAACGGATGATCTGTTAAAAAAACGGTCCCTGGCTCATTTGCCACGCATTATTGGTGGTATGTCAGCGGGAGGGCATTTATCTGCACTGGCCTTTTATGATCGCGACATCCATGCGCAATCGGGCTGGCATTCGCATAATTTTGCCGGTGCCTTTCTGCTTGGTGCGCCGCTTCACCTTGTAGAAATGGCCAACACAAGAACCTTGCGGGATATGTCTGGCCGACGTTCCGGGCCGCTCTTTATTGATGCCAATCCTTACAACCATATTGAAGAAGTTGATGACCGCCCCCTGCTAATCATACACGGCGAAAAAGATGGAATGGTGGCCTATCGGAGCACCCTGGCTTTTGTCGAAAAGCTAAAACAGCAGGGTTTTCCCAATTACACCTTTCACAAAATAACAAACGGCTCACACCTTGATGTAGCCAGCTGGTCCTTTGCCGAAAATACAACTAGAAAAGCCTTGCTCAATTGGCTGGAAAACATTCATTAGTCCTTATTATCCACCACGAAGTGCTTCCACCTCTTTCACCGTTTTGGGGATGGGCTGGCCCAATATCCGGTACGCATTTTCCGTCACCAAAATGTTATCTTCAATGCGTATGCCCCCAAATTGGCGATACCCCTTTAATGCATCGTAGTTGATAAACGCTTCATGGCATTTTTCAGCAGCCCACGCGTCAATCAACTCAGGAATGAAATAAATGCCCGGCTCTACAGTAAGCACAAAACCGGGTTCCAGCTCCCGGCCCAGGCGCAGCGCACTCAGGCCGAATTGCTCACTACGCGTAATGGTATCGGAATACCCCACATAGTCTTCCCCCAGATCTTCCATATCGTGCACATCCAGCCCCATCATGTGTCCCAGTCCGTGCGGAAAAAACAAGGCGTGGGCTCCAGCTTCTACCGCAGCATCCGCCTCACCTTTCATCAAGCCCAGAGCGATCAACCCCTCCGTGATCACCTTGCTGGCCAGTAGGTGTATATCCCGGTATGGCACACCAGGCTTAATCGCTTCAATCGAGGCCATTTCCGACTGTAGAACAAGTTCGTATATCTCTTTTTGCTGTTTTGTAAAAGTCTTATCTACCGGAAGGGTTCGCGTGATATCACCGGCATAATGCATGGCCGTTTCCGCCCCAAAATCGCCCAGTAGCAGCTGCCCCTTTTCCAGGGTATTCCCATGATAGTGATTGTGCAGGGTTTGACCGTTTATGGTAACAATAGCCGGATAAGATAAACGTCCTCCCGCCGCAATCGCAATGCCTTCCACAATACCCGCTATTTCTGATTCCTTGATCCCCGGACGGGTCGCTTTCATCGCTGCTATATGCATCGAGCCAGTGATGGTGACCGCCTTTTCAATTTCGGCTACTTCTTCCGCCGATTTATGCGAAGCCAGGTCTACCACGCCTTTGATAAAAGGCACAGATGCCTTCTCCTTTAGAGCGGCAATCGGAATATCCAGCCATTGCTGAAGTTTGATTTTATTTTCCGGCCGATAGGGCGGCAAATAGTGAATAGTACGGTCCTGCTTTTTGGCTTTCGCCAAATAGTCGGACAATCCTGCATAAGGTGCCGTATGAGCAACGCCCACCTGCTTTGCCTGATCGGCCAACTTGGGCTGGGGGCCCATCCATACAACCATTTCCACAGAAAAATCATCTCCAAAAAGCATGGTTTTCTGCTCATCAATGTCAATAATTGCAGCCAGATGTGCCTGGTCAAGACCAAAAAAATAGAGAAAATTGCTGTCCTGTCGGAATGGGTAAGTATTGTCGGCGTAATTCATGCTGCTGTATTCGTTTCCCAAAAACAGCAAGATGCCGGAATCAATTTTTTTACTCAGCTGAGCGCGACGGTTTTGATAAATACTGGCTTCGAACATATCGATTATTGGTTTTCGAGCCAAAATACAGAATTCCGATCAATTATCGTTCCGACGGTTCAATTCATCCCGAATTTTGGCAGCACGTTCGTAGTCCTCGCTTTTCAGAGCACTGTCCAGCAAGTCATTCAGTTTGGCTTCTGTAAAATCACTCAACTTGCCATCGGTTACCTCCAGTTTTCCTTTTTCCTTCTCTTCAAATAAAATGCCGGCTTCATCCAGGATATAGCTCTTGGCAAAGATGGGACAAGCGAAGCGCACCGCCAACGCAATCGCATCGGAAGTACGAGAGTCAATTTTGATTTCTTCATTGTCTTTGGTCAAACAAAACAAGGTGGCAAAAAACACGCCGGCCCGCAGATCAGAAATGGAGACCTTTTGTAGGCTGACATTGAGTGCGGATAATGTATTTTTGAATAAATCGTGGGTCAAGGGCCGGTTTGGCGAGATGCCTTCAATGGCAATAGCGATGGCCTGGGCCTCAAATCCACCGATTACCACAGGCAACCTGCGGTTCCCTTCTTTCTCTTTGAGGATGACCACAAAGCTGTTGGGCTGAGATTCGCTGGTAGCAATAGCGACAATTTCCAATTCGAGGTAATCCATGCATTTTCTATTATTGAAGTAGTTAAAACCACTTGATTGGGATATCCTCAATATACAAACCTTTTGACAATAATGAAAGGGCCCTCCTGCACCGATTTTTTGTATATTCCGACCGAATAATCAAAAAGATCATGAAAGAACACCTTACAATTATTTTCACCTGCTGCTTTATGGCGTTGTCAGCGCAAAGCAACCTATTGGTTCGGCAACCATCGCTCAATTCTGATGGGACACAAATTGCCTTCTCCTACCAGGGTGATATCTGGACCGTTCCAGCAACCGGCGGGGTAGCCCGGCGTTGGACCATCCACGAAAGTTACGAAAGCCAACCGCAGTGGAGCCCCGACGATTCGAAGATTAGCTTTAGTGGCTCACGCTATGGTAATGCTGACATCTTTGTTTTGTCCTTAACGGGTGGACTACCCCAACGCCTTACCTACCACTCCACCAACGATGAAAATGCCAAATGGGCTGACCAGGAAACGCTTTATTTTAATACAAGCCGCAATTTTGCGCCCCAGGAACGAATTGACGAGGTGCATAGCATCACTACTCAGGGCGGCACCCCGCAGCGCGTTTTGAATGCCGCAGGCGATCACCCGGTGGCATCTCCCTCCGGCCAATACCTGGCCTTTGAGCGGGGCTCCTGCCGCATCAGTCGGGAAGCCTATCAGGGGCCGGCCAACCGAGATATCTGGGTCTATGATAAAAACACGGATCAGTACCATCAACTCACCGATTCGGAAAGTCAGGATTATGCAGCCGAATGGATCAGCGACGGTGAGCTGATGTGGCTTAGCGCCAGAAATGGACGATACAACCTCTACCGTCAGAAGGTGGCCAATGGCCAGGGGGTAGGTACCGCATCAGCCGTCACCTCCTTTACCGATGAAGGCATCCGCCACTACGATTTGAGCGCGGATGGCAAACACATCGTCTTCTCACGGGGAGAGCACATCTACCGCATGAATGCCGAAGGGGGTACGCCGGAAATGGTCTCCATCACCCTTAGTCAGGACTATCGTTTTGATCCGGAAGAAAATAAAACATTTAGCGGCGATGCTTCCGATTTCTCGCTTTCGCCTAATGGCGAGTTTCTCGCTTTTACCGTTCGGGGAGAGCTATTCATCCGATCAACAGAAAAGGATCGCAAGAGAAGTGTACGGGTGACCGATGCCGCAGCCCGGGATCACGAAGTACAGTGGCTCGATGACTCTACCCTGGTTTTCATTTCAGATCGTGATGGCAACCGCAACCTTTATCTTTTGCATTCCAGTGATCCTGGAACCACAGATTTGCACCAAACCTTTAAAATCGCTGTAACGCCACTGACGGAAACCTCGGAAGAGGAAGGCGAATTTTTCCTTTCTCCGGATCGGCAACAGATTGCTTTCATTCGTGGACGCGGTCAGTTGATCGTGGCCGATATTTCCCGCAAGGGGCTTACCAATGAAAAGATGTTGCTTGAGGGATGGGCCTCACCTCGAGGGCTTAGCTGGAGTCCTGACAGTAAATGGCTGGCCTATGGCCTTTCGGACCTGGATTTCAATTCAGAGGTGTACATCCATGCTGCTGACAATAGCCAGGAGCCAGTCAATATTAGCCTGCACCCACGCCGGGATGGTACTCCGGTTTGGAGTCAAGATGGCAGCAAGCTAGGCTTCCTGTCGAATCGAAATAATGCCGATACCGATGTTTGGTTTGTCTGGCTACGCAAAAAAGACTGGGAAAAGACCCAACGCGACTGGGAAGAATGGGAGGAGGAAAAAGAAGAAGAGAAAGACTCCACAAAAACCGCAATGGTACAAATTGATTTTGAAGATATCCATGAGCGGCTGGCGCAGGTGACACAAATTCCCGGTAACGAAGGTGATCTGGCCATCAGCAAAGATGGAAAAACCTTCTACTACTCTACCAACGGTGGCAGCTGGCAGGGCCAGTCGGGGAAACGTGCCTTCATGAGCATCAACTGGGACGGGAAACAGGAGAAGTCTTTAATTGACGATATCAATCTTAGAAATTTACAATGGGACCCGAAGTTCAAGACGCTCTATTTTCTGGATGATAAAGGTAAAATTGGCACCTTGAGTCCGGGCAAGAAGCATGAATTTCTAGGCTTTGAAGCCAAAATGACCATTCGTCACAGTGCGGAGCACGAGCAAGTCTTCAATGAAGCATGGCGCGCCATGCGGGACGGCTTTTATGACCCAAACTTTCACGGGCAAGACTGGAAATCCCTGCATGATCGCTACCGTGATCGAGTGATCAATGCTTCTACCGCTCAGGATTTCCGCTTTTTCTTCAACGAAATGCTCGGTCAGCTCAATGCCAGCCACATGGGTATGTCCGGCCCTTCCCCGGAGGAGACTCAAAAAGATAGAACCGGGTTGTTGGGGATCGAAGGCCTTCCCCTACCGGCAGGGGGCTTTCAGATCACCTATATTGTGCCCGAGAGTCCCGCAGATCGGGAGGAAAGCAAGCTCGCATCAGGTGACGTGATCCTGGCAGTTAATGAGCAGGAGGTAGCCCTTCAACAAAATCTCTACGAACTCCTCAACGGTACCGCCAATGAACGGACACTGCTGCGAGTGCGCAATAATGAAGGAGAGGTGCGGGAAGTGGTCATTCGGCCAACAACCAGCCTGAGAACGGAGAATTACGAAGCCTGGGTAGATCAGCGCAAAAAATTGACGGAGCAGTATTCAGGAGGCAAGTTGGGCTACATCCATATTCGAGGCATGAACTGGACAAGTTTTGAACGTTTTGAACGGGAATTGATGGCCAGTGGACACGGAAAAGAAGGCATCGTTATCGACGTTCGTTATAATGGCGGAGGCTGGACTACCGATATGCTCATGGCCGTATTAAATAGCCGACAACATGCCTACACCATTCCCCGAGGTGCTGCCGAAAATCTGGAAAAGGAACACACCAAATTTCAGGATCACTATCCTTTTGGAGAGCGGCTGCCGTTTCCTTTTGTCAACAAACCATCCATTGCCCTGTGTAACGAAAACAGTTACTCCAATGCCGAGATCTTTTCCCACGCCTACAAACACCTCGGTTTTGGTAAACTGGTGGGACAACCCACTTTTGGAGCAGTGATTTCTACTGGCAGCCATAGCCTGGTAGACGGATCAAGAATCCGCATGCCCTACCGGGGCTGGTATGTCAAGGCCACCGGCGAAAACATGGAGCACGGCCCGGCCGTACCCGATGTGATCGTCGAAAATGCCCCTGATGAGGATACCAAAATGATGGATACTCAGCTCAAAAAAGCAGTGGAGCTTTTATTGGAATCGAATAAATAAGGCTCTTTACTGAATAACAAAGCGCCGGGTTTGCATCGCATCTCCGGTCAGCACTTTGACCCAGTAAACGCCCGCAGGATAGTCATTCATATTCAGTTCCAGATGACTATCCTGCCAGTTTTGCTGCAATAATTGCTGGCCGGAGGCATTGTAAACTTCCACTTTGTTATCGCCCGCAGCCGAAGTTGGCAGTTCCAAAATCACTTTACCGTGCGTTGGATTTGGATAAACATTAAGTCCCAAATCCCGGAAAGGTACCTGTGTAGCCGTATTGACGCCGGAAGGAATTTCCGATTGAAAAGCGCTGATCCCACCACGATAATTGCCCACAATGACTTCCATTTTTCCATCATTGTCCAGATCTCCCATGGCCAGATGAGTTTGAAAACCTTCCTTTAAATCGCCAAAGTTTTCGGTTTCCACATCAAATTCACCATTCAGATTATTGTCAATATTGGTATACACTTCAATTCGGCCGATCTCGGTCCCGGTATAGAGTTTGTATTGTCCATCTACATCCAGGAACAGTGGAGAGGAAAAGCCATTGCTGTAACCGGGAATACGCGTATCGACATTACCAATCTTCTTTACGTTAGGGAGCAAATCAGGGTCGGAATTAAAGGACGGTTCCTGAGCTGTACCCAGGTTTTGGTAATAACTGATGCGGCCCACTTGTGAACCGATCAGCAGATCTGGCAAACCATCGCGGTTAAGGTCCACAATCTGCGGCACACTGACCAGGCCCACATTGATATCCATGTAGGCGTAAGTCAGGTTATTGTATTGTAACGGCTGATTTGGTCCGGCTACATTTTCTCCATAAAACAACATACCATTTTGCTCTCCAACAACCACATCCAGATCTCCATCGGCGTCCATATCGCCAAAGGCGGGAGCAAAATAGCGGGTGGTTTGGCTAAACTCATTCAATCCGAGATAATCGTCATCAACCAGTTCAAAGGCGGGTACGCTTGCCGTCCCAACATTTTCATATAGGTAAATACGAGCATTGAATTGGCCGAAAGGCTCATAAAAAGAATAATTGCTCAACACCAGGTCCAGTAAACCATCGGCATTGTAATCCACCAGCTGTGGACGGGCACCGGTGCCGATGTCCAACATGCCAGACACCAGAAACTGGCTATCGCGCAGCGCAAATTCCGGAAATTCATTTCCAATGGTATTTTCATAAAACCAAACGGCATCATCATCGCCGTTGCGACGAGCATTTACAGCTCCGATAAAATCCTTTTTGCCGTCATTATTGACATCTAAATAGAATGCTGCCGGGAAAATCGGCACATCAAATGACTGGTCATAAGAAGGAAATGCAGCGTCCTGATCCACAATATAGGCCTGTTCGCAAGTGCCTCCGTTTACCAGATAATTGAGGTTGGTAAAAGATAAATCACCCAAGACAGCCTCTTTGTCGCCATCGTTATCGCCATCAAAGGTCAGAACAGTAGAGCCGGCATGGCGAAATTCTATGTCTTCATCTGACTGTAAACCGTCAAAGCAATCACCGGGACCATCAGCCAGGTCCACTTCCGTGGAAATGCCACTTTCGTAAATACCTCCCCAACAATTTTCACAGCGTTCGAAGATCAAACTGTCGCGGCCATAACCCATTTCCACCGATTGATTGCAATAGAGGTCAATGTAGCCGCCACCAAAGCTAAAGGTCAAAATATCCAAATCCCCATCGCAGTCCATATCATCAACGGCTGGATAATCGATGGTGCTAACATATAATTGGGTGGTTCCTCCAGTTGCCGTTGGGATAAAGATGATGTTCAACGGCGCATCAAAATTGAAGCGCTCAAAGGCAATCACGTTATTGTCATAATACCCCTTGTAGACCATTACACCATCCACCTGCTGATCGGAATAAGCGAAAATATCCTGAATGCCATCGCCATCATAGTCGCGTAATAACACCCAGTTTTCTATGGCCGGGAACTGTTGAATATATTCCGGAGCAAAGACATAATCTGATTCACCGGGTGCACCTTCCTGAAGGAAAGTCAGCAATTTATCCCCTACCCGATCAAATACCAGCAAATCTTGCTGGCCATCATTATTGAGGTCTACCTCCGAAAACTGAGGTGAATTTAACCCTCCGGCCAGCGGATTGCGCAAAGTGACACCATTAACGGTAAAATCGGCCTGCATACGACCGGTAATCTGCCCCTGAAGTGAAGCCCACATCAGGAAAGCAACAAGACTAAAGACGAACTTTTTGATCATGGATACTTTTTCTAGCGAAGTTTTTTTAATTAGGTTATTACCTTGAATCCTGTATATTTGTCAGATGTGTTTACCAATCTGACCTCAGTACACGGCATCAATAAGGGGTCAATCAGGGAGGTTCAAAATTATAAAAACAAGCAATGAAAAACCGTCATTTACTAACATTTCTCTTGATTTGTTTTCTGCCTTTCATTTCCTGGAGCCAGGAAAGTTCCGATAGTTTGACAAATGAAATACCTAAAGTAGAATTGGCGCAGTATACACTCAATGCCGGCAATGGTAAGCTTGTTTTTACTTCCTCCGGGCTGAATGGAGAGGCCAATATCCAGATTAATGGCGAGGATCAAACCCTATCATTCAACAATGGAATTGCAGAAATGCCGGTAGAGGCCTCCCCAGAGGGAAGTTTATATTTGATCAAAACGGGTAAACACGATTATCAACTCTACCACCTGGCCGACAAGGGCCACAACCGCTACCGCCTGCGGGGCATTCCCTTGTGGTTGTCCATTCTGCCGCCGGTGATTGCCATTTTGCTGGCGCTAATTTTCAAGGAAGTGGTCGTTTCCTTGTTTGTGGGCGTTTGGACCGGCGCTTTTATCGCCGGAGGGTTGCGACTGGACTCGCTATATTATCTCTTAGAAAGTTTTTTGGCGGTTGTAGAAAAATACCTGATTGGCGCCTTAAATGACGGCGGCCACCTTGCGGTCATGGTCTTTTCGTTGCTAATTGGTGGCATGGTCGCCATTATTTCGCGCAATGGAGGAATGGCCGGTGTGGTAAATGCCCTTTCCCGCTATGCCAGGACACGGCGCAGTTCGAAATTTGTCACCTGGCTACTGGGTGTAGCCATTTTTTTTGATGACTATGCCAACACTCTGATTGTAGGCAATACGATGCGTTCGGTAACTGATAAATTTAAGATTTCCCGGGAAAAGCTGGCGTATATTGTGGATAGTACGGCTGCTCCCGTTGCCGCAGTGGCATTCATCACCACCTGGATTGGTGCTGAGCTGGGCTACATCGACGATGGCATTCAAATGTTGCAAGGATTTGACAGCGATATCACGCCCTACGCGATTTTTATCGAGTCGTTGAAGTATTCCTTTTATCCCTTACTTACACTGCTGTTTATCCTCTTTCTCATCTACCAAAACCGCGATTTCGGACCAATGGCTAAAGCCGAAAGAAGGGCATTACACCACGGAGAAGTCATGCCTCCCCGGGCGCTCGCAACACAGGAAGAAGCTTTGGAAAACCTTGATCCAGTTCCCGGCGCACCACTGAAATGGCACCATGCTTTTATACCGGTTGCACTGGTTATTTTGATGACCGTGTTCGGCCTGATTGATTCCGGATTGGGCAGTCTCTACGAAGCCGTGCAGGAGGCTGGAGGACGCCTCACCTCACAAGGCTGGGGTGAAGTCTGGGGATCAATGGGATTGCTCTTCCCCGATGGCGAAGCGGGATTTTTTATGAAACTTGGCAAAGTGATCGGGGCCGGTGACTCGTATAAAGCGCTGCTCTGGGCGTCATTGAGCGGCGTATTGGCAGCCATCGTGATTACGCTTGTTAGTAAGACCATGAAATTGGCGGAGACCATCAATACCATGATCACGGGTTTCAAAACCATGTTTCCCGCCTTGATCATTCTAGCCCTGGCCTGGTCGCTGGCAATCACGACTGAAGAGTTGCATACAGCTACCTTCCTGACTTCTACGCTGGCGGATAGCCTCAACCCTTATTTGGTGCCAGGTATCATCTTTGTCCTGGCCGCTTTCATCAGCTTTTCCACCGGTTCCAGTTGGAGCACGATGGCCATCCTTTATCCGATTGCCATTCCCACCATCTGGGCAATTTGTCTCAGTTCGGGCTGGACACCAGAGGAAAGCTTGCCGATGCTATACAATGTGATTTCCATTGTTCTGGCGGCATCCGTTTTAGGAGACCACTGCTCTCCGATTTCCGACACTACCATTCTCAGTTCGCTGGCCTCCGATTGTAACCATATCGATCACGTGCGAACGCAATTGCCCTACGCCCTGACGGTTGGGTCAGTAAGTTTGGTAGCTGGAACGCTGGCCAGTTTATTGGGAGGAGGATGGTTGGTATGTACTTTGCTTCTCCTTATTTCTGCAGGTCTACTCTACTTCGTTATTCGCTACTTTGGAGAAGTTATCGAGGATGCGAATTAATCCTTTAGTGTAAAGCCGTCAAATAAAGTCTTGATTTCCTTGGCTTGTTCGGGTTTCATGCGACCACTGAGTAACAGACGCACTTCACGACGTCGGGGTGCCGCATCGAAGCGTTGTTGTTCAATTTCCGTAAGGGGAATTACCGCTGGGACTGGAACCGGCTTGCCGTTTTCTTCATTCAGGCCCACGAAGGTATAATAGGCATGATTGCAGCGCCGTGGGTGCTGTCCTTTGATATCCGCAGCAAATACTTCTACAAAGATTTCTACGGATGATCGAAAAGAGCGGGTCACGGTAGCTTCGATGGTAATAACATCACCGACTTTAATGGGCTTCTGAAAAGAAACGTGATCCACTGAAGCCGTCACCACATGTTTTTCACAGTGTTTTCCCGCACAGATTCCACTCGCAATATCCATCCACCGCAATAAGTTGCCTCCCATCAGGTTACCCATCGGGTTGGCATCATTGGGCATGACCATCTCCGTCATTACGGTTTTGGAATCAATCACCTTCTTCGGCTTCAAATCCTCACTCATATCATTGAATTGTCAGTAATTATCGAATCATTACTCCCTTACGGTTAATGAAGGGGATCAAGGTAAAGTTCTCCGGGGAAATGCTGCCATTCACAAAAATGTACTTTTTATCGTACATGTATTCATCGTGCACAAAGCTCACCCAGTATTCGTTGGTCAGCTTAAAAAGCTTGGGTTGAATCGGTTCGATACGCTCCACGCCAAGTGGTCCAATCTCCTCAAAGAAGTGTCGGAGCGTAGTGGTTTTCATGTTTTCTCCATCAATTTCACCATAACCTTTGGAACTGATTAGCACACTATTGATGGGTTCATCTTTCAGGTTGATCACAAAAGTATCCCAAAGAGCTTCATCGTGTTCCTCTGCGGGTGGTACCATTGCAATAGCCAAATCTTCAACTTTGTGCTGTGGAATGTCCTTTTTCATAACTGTCTTGCGGGATTATTTCAGAATTCTACGTGATGCATTCCGCCACGATTCTCAAAAGGCTGGCAAAGATAAGACTTAGTTTTTAAACTGAAAATTAAATAATTGTGCAAATTGGTGTCGAAGGTTTTCTTTTACCTCATCCAGTGGAAGTTCCCTTCCCAACTCTCGTTGCATAGAGGTAACCCCCTTGTCTTTATCATTAATCCCGCAGGGAATGATATTGGTAAAATGCTGCAACTGAGGATTCACGTTAAAGGCAAAACCATGCATGGTCACCCAGCGGCTCAAATGCACGCCAATGGCACAAATCTTTCGCTTGGGCAAACCATCTCTGGCTTCCAGCCAAACACCGGTATATTCCTTAATACGTGTTCCTTCAATGCCGTAATCAGCCAGTGTACGGATCACCGCCTCTTCCAGATAACGCACATATTTGTGAACATCCGTAAAAAAACAGTCGAGATCAAAAATGGGATACCCCACAATCTGGCCCGGCCCGTGGTAGGTAATATCTCCACCTCGGTTGATTTTGAAATATTCGAATCCCTCCTGGTGCAGTTCCTCTTCATTTAACAACAAATGGTCAATCGAGCCACTCTTTCCCAGGGTATACACCGGTGGATGCTCACAAAAAAGCAGATAATGTGGAGGATGAGCCCCAATTGAGGTTCCCGCTTCCTGCTTGCGAACTGCAAGCTTATGGTCCACCAGTTGCCGATGCAATTTCGTTTGATAATCCCAGGCTTCCCGGTAACTGATATTACCCAAATCTTCAAAAATGACACTTTCCATATTCGATGCTTAGCAGAGACACAAAGTAAACCAATTTGGGGCATACTTGGTTGATTACCTCTTTGAATCCCCCTGAAGATTCATTACCTTGCAATTGTTTCACCCAAAAATCATTCCCATGAAAAAGAACCTACTCATCCTGGCTATTAGTCTTTTAGCCTTAATAGCCAATGCTCAACCTCCCGCACCCAATTTCACCGTGACCGACAGCGAGGGAAACGTTCATCAACTCTATCAGGATTATCTGGATCAGGGTAAAACGGTGATGATTGAAATCTTTTTTACCACCTGCCCGCCCTGCAATGCCATCGCACCTTATGTGGAGCCCCTTTATCAGGAATGGGGCGGCGGTGATGGAGATGTGGAGTTTATGGCTATTTCGACACTCAGCATTGACAACAGCCCACAAATCAATGCCTACAAGGCAATGCATGGTCATACCTTTCCCGGTGTAGGTACTGATGGCGGAAGTGCAGCGGCAAGAGCACCCTACACCAATGGCACCTACGGCACCTATCTTGGCACCCCTACTTTCGTCGTCATAGCTCCGGATGGCACGGTAACCTATGACCTGCGGGGCAGTGGCTTTACACAAACCATCAATTTGATCGATGATGCGATTGCTGCAACGGGAGCGCGCAAGCCTTTTAATGTACTGGGAACCGTACTGGATATTAATGATAACCCGGTTTCGGGGGTGATTATCCAAATGACAAACGCCAATATGGCCGATACCACCGGAACAGATGGGCAGTATTCATTGAATGGATACATGTCTCCTGATAGTAGTTATCAACTAATGGTTGCTAAAGATGGCGCTTACGGTAATGGCGTGTCCAATTTTGACCTGATCAAAATCAGGAAGCAGATACTAAGTCTGGAAAACCTCGATTCTCCGGAGAAAAGACTTGCCGCCGATGCCAATCGCTCATCAAGTGTGAGCACTCAGGATTTGATTGCGCTCAATAAGTTGATCCTCACCATTGATGATGCCTTGCCCAATCAGGACTCCTGGCTGTTTATTGACGCCGATTATGAGTTTGCAGTGCCTACTTCTCCGTATTCCGAGGTATACCTCACCGGTGAGGCGTTGCCAACCTATAACGTAGATCGAACCAACCCGCTCAACATCCGGGCCATCAAAGTAGGCGACATCAACGGTTCAGCTGATCCCGATGAATAATTCCTGACGCTGCCGTGACTTGAATTATCGGGGATTTTCCAAGATTCAAATTATATTTGCCCGAAAAATTCCAATGAAGAAAATTTTTCTCTTTTTGTTGCCCCTTTTCTTTTGGGCTTGTAATAATACTGGTGAGTCCACTGAATCGACCACGACAACTGAAGAAACAGAAGAAGCCCCGACAGATACCCTGAGTTATGATGGAGAGGAACACCTCAAAAATATCCGTCAGCTAACCTTCGGTGGAGATAATGCGGAGGCTTATTTTAGTTATGACAACAGTAAGCTGGTTTTCCAGGCTACCAACCCCAAGTGGGGTGTTGAGTGCGACCAGATTTATTATATGCCTATTGAGGGCTATACCGGTGATCAACCGCCACTGCTAAGTACAGGTAAGGGCCGAACCACCTGCTCCTACTTCCTGACCGGGGATTCCACCATTGTTTATGCATCAACCCATCTAGGTAGCGAAGAATGTCCCGAGACACCACGTGTAGTCAATGGGAAGTACGTATGGCCGGTGTATGAGAGTTTTGACATCTTCATTGCTGACCTTGAGGGAAATATTGTTAAGCAACTGACCAACGAACCCGGCTACGATGCCGAGGCAACGGTTTCGCCAGACGGCAGCAAAATTGTCTTTACTTCCACCCGCTCGGGCGACCTGGAGCTGTACACGATGGATATTGACGGCTCTAATGTGAAGCAGGTAACCAGCGGGCTGGGCTACGATGGAGGTGCCTTCTTTACGCCCGATGGCCGACAGTTGATCTTCCGGGCTTCACGTCCACAAACGGAGGAAGAAGTCAGCACCTACAAGTCGCTACTGGCCGAGGGTTTGGTACAACCTACCGATATGGAACTCTACATCTGCAACGTGGATGGCTCTGATCTGCGTCAAATCACGGATTTGGGTGGTGCCAACTGGGCTCCTTTTATGCACCCTTCCGGCAAAAAAGTGATTTTCTCAACCAACCACCACACCGAATCTGGACGCCAGTTCAACCTCTTTTCTATCAACATAGATGGCAGCGGACTGGAGCAAATCACCCACGATCCCGTATTTGATGCCTTCCCCATGTTTAGCTCTGACGGCAAATATTTGGTCTTTGCTTCCAACCGCAACAACGGCGGTACCCGCGATACCAATATTTTCCTGGCAGAATGGGAAGATTAACCCATTGAGGATTACCCGACACGGAAGAAAAGCACTATCTTCCGTGTCGAGTAATCAAATCATACCTCTATGGTGCTTCAATTTCCGGATGATTTCTTTTGGGGATCCTCTACTTCCGCGGCACAGGTGGAAACGGCCTCTTTACACAATTGGAAAGGCATCAAAACCAGAGATGGCCACATCTTTGACCGCACCACCGATCACGAAAAACGCCGGGATGAAGATATTGAGTACATTGCCCAATTTGGAACGGTGTACCGCTGTAGTGTGGACTGGGCGCGGCTGCAATCGAAAGTGTATGCGACCTTTGATCCGGAAGTTGTAGAAGAATATCAGGTCTTTTTTAAGCTATTGGCCAAAAGAGGTGTGAAGATTATGTTTGTATTGCACCACTTTGCCAATCCCGTTTGGTTTGAAAATCGGGGCGGCTGGCTCAGCGAGGAGAATGTTTCCGCTTATGTCGATTTTGTGCGGCAGTGTATTGAACATTTTGGACAATATGTGTTCAACTGGAACACCTTTAACGAACCCAATGTATATGCGCTGAATGCCTACCTTTTGGGCAATTTTCCTCCTTTTAAAAAGAGCTACTTCAAGGCGGGACGAGTGTTAAAAAACCTGGGCCGGGCCCACACCATTGCTTATCAGGTCATCAAGGAGGAATATCCGCAAGTTCCGGTGGGCATTTCACTGAATACCGCTTATTTTAAGGGACTGAATTGGCTGGGAAAGATACCCGCCTGGTTTA
Source organism: Saprospiraceae bacterium (assembly GCA_965229635.1). Taxonomy (GTDB): domain Bacteria; phylum Bacteroidota; class Bacteroidia; order Chitinophagales; family Saprospiraceae; genus BQJU01. Next base: position 4,124,947 of record OZ245894.1, on the reverse strand, counting down.
CCGACTGGTGGTTCCACACCAGGGCAGCCAGGCCTTTCCGAATGGTCGACTATTGGGGACTGAGTTATTACGCTTACGTGCCGTTTGATCCAATCCCCCTTACGGAAATTGAACATCCCGGCAGATTGGACCGCCAGAAGATTCCACATGATAAAATGTGGGGTTATTTCCCTGAGGGTCTGGGCATTGCCTTACGCCGATTTTGGAAAAAATATAAAAAGCCACTAATTGTTACCGAAAATGGCATTTGCACGGATGATCCTAAAGTAAGAATTCAAGCCATAAAAGACTATCTTCACGTTTGCCATCAAACTTTGGAGAATGGCATTCCCATCCAGGGATATATCTTCTGGAGCACCTGGGACAATTTTGAATGGCATCTGGGCCCCTCCTACCGCTTTGGTTTGGTGGAAGTAAATCCGGAAACCAAGGATCGCAAGATGACGGAGGCCGGCCATTTTTACCATAGCATCACCCAAACGGGCACCGTAAACCTCTAGAAAAACTGCGCTATGCAAAGACTCTTACTCTGTTGTTTTTTATTTATTTCTGTTCAGGCTTTCGCCCAAAATGGCCTCCCGCCAACTGCCGGTGCAAGAAGTGCAGCATTGGGTGGCAGTGGGCTGAATTTTACCGACATTAATAGCATCTTCAGCAACCAGGCTGGTCTGGCCGATCTGGACGGATTGTCGTTTACCCTGGTTGGCGAAAACCGGTTTTTGCTAAGCGAAATCCGATCCTTGTCAGCTGGCGCAGCGCTGCCCTCCAAATTGGGCACATTTGGCCTCAGCCTCAATTATTACGGATTTGACCTGTATAATGAACAGCGCATTGGCCTGGCTTACGCCAGAAAACTGATGAATCGATTATCAATCGGGGCTCAGTTCATTTTCTTAAATACCAATATTCCCGACTACGGCAATGCCGCCAATTTCACTTTCGAATTGGGCTTGCAGGCCAAATTGTCCAAATCCCTGAGCCTCGGCGTACACACCTTCAATCCCGGACGTGTCAAGCTGATTGAAGACGAGCGCCTCCCTACCCTGCTGGGCATCGGTATGCAGTACCAACCTTCGGAAAAATTGTTCCTGATTGCCGAAGTGGAGAAAGACCTTGACTATACCGTCCGCACCCGCTTTGGCGCTGAATATCAACTTATTGAACAACTCTGGCTTCGCATTGGTGTGGCTACCCAACCAGCTGAATATACCTTTGGCCTGGGCTACACACTGAAAAATAGCTTCCGGATTGACGTCAGTGCTCGCTATCATCAGGTATTAGGTTTTTCTCCCGGCATCGGCATCACTTATACCAAAGCTAAAGGTGAGGATAACGACTAATCTATGAAACTACTGATCGTCAGCGCAACTACTTTTGAAGTCGAACCATTGGAAGACTTTTTAAAGCAAAACTATCGACAGGTGGGCAACTACCGCTATCAACTGGGGCAGCTGGAAGTACACCTGTTGATCACCGGCGTGGGCATGACTTTAACCGCTTATTCTCTGGGCAAAGTCCTGGGGCAAAACAGCTACGATTTATGTATCAACGTGGGCGTTGCCGGAGCATTTGATCGCGAGCTGGAAATCGGGCAGGTGGTACAGGTACAAAGTGAACGCTTTGCCGACCTCGGTGTGGAAGAGGCCGATGGTACCTTTACCGATATTCACGACATGAACCTGATTCCAACCAACCAACCACCTTTTCAGCACGGTAAGCTGATCAATAATGAAATCCAGGGCAGTGAGTTTCTGCCGTTGGTTGATGGCATCACAGTCAATAAAGTACATGGCTTTCCGGAAAGTATCGAAAAAGTGATGGAAAAATATCAACCAGGGATAGAAAGTATGGAAGGCGCGGCATTTTTCTATGCCTGCCTTACGGAAAATGTGCCCTTCATGGAAATACGGGCCATCTCCAACTATGTGGAAGCCCGCAACCGAGAAAACTGGGACATCCCATTGGCGATAGGAAACCTGAATAAAGTAGTCCGGGGTATGGTGCAATCTTTTTTGGAATTGACGGCTATGCGTTAAGACCATGTTTGCAGTTCAAAGTTTGACCTCCAAATATGGTCTAACCAATCTTTCGCCCCCCTACCATTCGGTTTTTACCCAATATATCCTGTCTCAGTTCAACGGGCTGGAAGTCATCCTTTGGAAACATACCAACTACTTCTTCGGCATTAAACTCATTGGTTTCAAACAGTAACCAGCCTCCTGGATTGAGGTGTTGTTTGGCGAAAGCCACAATAGTCCGGTAAAATAAGAGGGCATCTTCATTTTCCACAAAAAGTGCCAGTTCAGGTTCGTACCGTTTCACCTGATCGGGAACCAGATGTTCTTCACGGTATGGAATGTAGGGCGGATTGCTGAGGATAATGTCAAATTGGCTTAAAGCCAACCAATCCTTCGTTTTCAAAATGTCTGCCTCATGAAAATGGATGTCTACTTCATTCATTTTTGCATTGGCCCCGGCTACCTCCAGTGCCCCCTGGCTGACATCGAGCGCATGAACTTCTGCCTTCGGCACCAGCCACTTAAAGGTGACGGGAATACACCCACTTCCGGTGCCGATGTCCAGGAACTTACACTCCTGATAAGCCTTAGCTAATTCCCGCGCCCAAAGCACTAATTCTTCAGTTTCCTGGCGGGGAATGAGTACTTCCGGGGTGACTTTAAACTTCAGCCCGTAGAAGTCGGCCATGCCAAGAATGTATTGCACTGGCTCCTGCTTTAAGAGGCGTTCTTTTATGATTATCAATCGTTTACACTCCACCTCCGAAAATTCCGAAACAAGCGCTCTCCCGGAGAAATCAAAAGCATCTTCCAGAATAATCCGGGTAATACTTTTAGCTTCTCCGGCACCGTGTAATGGCGTGAGTAGATTGATCAATTCCCGTTGGGCGGTAGCCAGGGTCATCATATTTAAGACAGCCGGCTTTTAAAGTCTTCGTAGGTAAATTGACGTACCATATCCACTTCTCCCTCCGATGTCCAAATAGTGATATTGGGATGGGTAACGCCGTTAAACATCGTCGTTTTTACCATGGTATAATGGATCATATCTTCAAAGATCAGCTGGTCGCCTACCTTGAGTGGTTGATCAAAACTATAGGCTTCCATATAGTCACCCGCCAGGCAGCTCACTCCGCCAATACGGTAAGTTGGTTTGCCCTCCACCGGATCGGTCGCTCCAGTGATTCGGGGCCGGTAGGGCATCTCCAGGGTATCGGGCATGTGGGCAGTAAAGGAAACATCTAAAATGGCTGTCTTTACCCCATTATTTTCCACAATATCCAAAACCGTTGACAATAAGGTGCCCGTTTGCCAGGCAATGGCGCTGCCCGGTTCAAGGATGACTTTCACGCCATGTTTTTCCCGAAAAGCCTTTAGAATTTTGATCAAATGTTCTACCTCATAATCCTTGCGGGTCATCAGGTGGCCACCGCCAAAATTCACCCATTTCAGTTTGGGCATCAAGTGGCCAAACCGCTTTTCAAAGGCGGCAATGACCTTTTCCAGCGCATAAGAGGATGATTCACAAAGGGTGTGAAAATGTAAGCCTTCAATGCCTTCCGGTAAGCCGTTTTTGAAGTGCTCACTGGTTTGCCCCAGGCGAGAAACAGGAGAAGCCGGGTTGTACAAATCTGTCGCCACATCCGATTCTTCGGGATTTACCCGAAGGCCAGGAGATACACTGCCACCATGCAGCGCCAGCTGGTCTTTGTACCGTTCGTACTGACTAATGGAATTGAACGTAATATGGCTACTGTAGTCCAGCAAATCCATAAACTCACTGGGCAGGTAGGCCGGAGAATAGGTATGCGCTTTGCGTCCCATCTCTTCGTAAATCAGTCGGGCTTCGTTTAGAGAACTGGCCGTTGCACCGGATAAGTACTCCCCCACCAGCGGAAACACCCGCCACATGGAAAACGCCTTGAGCGCCAGGATAATCGACACCCCAGCCCGATCCTGCACACTCTTGATCAGCGTCAGGTTTTTTTTCAACAAATCCTCCTCCAACACAAAGGATGGAGAAGGAATCTTTTGATAATCGATCACGGTTTTCTTTTTAATACTCAAACTCCAAGTCAGCACCTACCTTTTCGTGCCATGGCAGGCCGTATTGGTTCAGTTTATCGAGGAATGGATCAGGATTAAATTCTTCTACATTAAAAACTCCCTTGCCGGTCCACTCTCCGGTCATCACCATCATGGCCCCAATCATAGCTGGAACACCGGTAGTATAGGATACGCCCTGTGCGCCGGTCTCTTTGAAAGCGGCTTCGTGGCTACAATTGTTCCAGATGTAATAATCCTTCACCTGACCGTCCTTCACTCCGCGGATGCGACAACCAATAGAGGTCTCGCCCGTATAATTTTCACCCAATTCTCCCGGGTCAGGAAGCACCGCCTTGAGGAATTCCAAAGGAATCACGTCGACACCTTTATACTTTACCGGCTCAATTCCAGCCATCCCAATGTTTTGAATGACGCGCAGGTGGGTCAGGTACTCCTGACCAAAGGTCATCCAGAAACGGGCGCGCTTGAGTGAAGGAAAATTCTTTACCAATGACTCCAGCTCCTCGTGGTAGATCAGATAGGAATTCTTGGGACCAATACCCGGATAATTGATCATTTTTGAAATCTCATGTGGCTCGGTCTCTACCCATTGGCCATTTTCGTAGTAGCGCCCTTTTTGTGTCACCTCTCGGATGTTGATTTCCGGATTAAAATTGGTCGCAAAAGCCTTACCATGATCTCCGGCATTACAATCAATGATATCCAGATAGTGAATTTCGTCAAAGTGATGTTTAGCGGCATAAGCCGTAAAGATGCTGGTCACTCCGGGATCGAAGCCACAGCCCAGTACACCCAGAATGCCTTTTTCCTTAAAACGATCCTGGTAGGCCCACTGCCAGCTATATTCAAATTTGGCTTCGTCCTTGGGTTCGTAATTGGCGGTATCGAGGTAGTGAACGCCGGTTTCCAGACAGGCATCCATGATGGTCAGGTCCTGATAAGGAAGTGCCACGTGCAACACCAGTTTCGGCTCAAAAGACTTGATCAAAGCCACCAATTCCGGCACATTTTCGGCATCCACAGCAGCAGTTTGTATGTGCTGATGACCGGTATCCCGCTTTACATCCGCCACGATTTCATCGCATTTGGATTTGGTACGACTTGCGAGCATAATTTCCGAAAATACTTCAGGGTGTTGAGCGCATTTGTAAACGACAACTCGGCCGACCCCTCCGGCACCAATGATCAATACTTTGGACATATCAGTTATTGTATTAGAGGTATAAAAATTTCCCCAAAACTAAGCATTATCTGCAAGAATCTGGGCAGTCTGAAAACAAAAAAGCCATCGCGAAACCTAATGGTAACGAGATGGCTCACTTCAAAAAGGGATTACAGCTTAATTATACGTTTTCATTCAAAAAATTTTGTTTTCAATTGTCTTCACGCATGAGAAAACCCTCTGCCCAATGCAAACTTGAAGCATAGAAGTATAATGGTTTCGCCTGAGACAAGCTTGGCCAGTAAGCGATTGCTATTCATGCAAATGACAGCCTTATTTTAGGGGCCTTTACGGAGCCAGGAATAACTCCAAAGGTTTTGTGGTGTATTTCGATGCTATAACCAATTACTTATGCAGAAGTTCGGTATAGTTCGATAATTATTTTCTACCATTTGAAAAATCCGATAGATCGACACAGAGATACTTTTTTTTGCATTTTTTTCCTAATATAGCTTGCATAAGTGTTCAAGAATTATTATTTTCGAATCTTATTAACGAATCACTCGATTCAAGTTTTGTATAAACATAGCTACTTTAAGACTTCGAGCTAACCATTGGCTCACCCTTCGCTAACTGTTCATTCAAACGCTTCAGTTAAATCCATAATTTTCTATCAAAGTTTTGATGTTTCTCTAGCCCGAAAAACTCAAAACATGGCATTCTAGAGCAATCTTTTGGTTGTCTAAACCCTGATAATCAATAGATTACCCATGCATTACTGGAAAGAGCAATCGCTTTTGTCCTGGAGAAACCTTATTGCCTAAATCGCAATAACAGGCATTTCTCTGGTGTATGGTGATCCAACATGCAATAGATCGAAACCTAAAAAACAAGATCATTCCGCCACAGGAATGACTGTTATTGTATTGTTTTATTTAGACCAGTAAGTAAATATTATTTTTATTTTTTCACCTTAAAATTCAATTTATGAAACTATTCACAAAAGCGGCATCACGTTCCTTTGCCTACCTCTTACTGAGCTCGTTTTTCATGCTCATGACGTCCTGTTCTTCCTCCGATCAAGTGGTCAAACCCGAACTTAGCGGAGAGGATATGTTCAGAGAAATCGTCTTGTTCCAGGGAGAAAATGTTGGTGAAAAAATCCCAGCCTATGCTCCGGTAGCAAGTCAACTGGCAGTCTTGGACGAGGAACAGAAAATTGGCGTTCAGGACTTTTGTGACCAAATCATCGCAAGTGTCAACAAACTGGACCCCAACTATCTTGAGCACTTCAAGAGCACCATGCTCACTGATGACCCTTACCTGATTCAGGAAGAAATCGGCAAAGCAGGAAAACTGGTTTACACCATCCTGTCAAATTCTGATGAGTACGGCAAATTCCTGGATGGCGTCGACACTTTTATTGCTGAAAACAAGGACGAGTACGACTTCAGTGATGAGTCCCAATTAGAGGCTTTCGCATCTGCCATGAAAAAAGACATGAAGAAAAACCACCCGGAAGTGGGTGACGACAAAGCCATTGCATTAGCCTTTTTTGTAGTCGTTGCAGCCGTAATTTGGGAAGCAGCAGCCGTTGTCAATGTTGTAGCCGTAGCTACAGTAGCCGCATATGCCGCTGCATTGGTAGAGACCCTCTGTGTTGAAGAGGAAATCCGCAGAGAAGGGTCCAATTTAGGACAAGATCAAATTGTGGCCTCAATTATCCACAGTTATTAGGTCAAGATCAACTTCCAGGCTCATTCTTCGGAATGAGTCTGGTTATTTTATTAATAGCTTAGTTTCAAACTATGACCAACCTTACAAAAGCATATTATATCGGTTGCCTCCTGTTTGGTTTTATCCTGCTTCGTGTGCTCTTTTTTTCGTCGATCGAACACAATGCAGGCGCACCTTCATTTGCTGTCAAATCAATTGTTTCCAAAGTTTCACCACAAGGCTGGGGGTTCTTCACCCGAAATCCCAGAGAGCCGATATATACACTCTACGAAATTGAGGGACACAACAAGCCGCTCAGAAAGGTATTGCAGGTCAATTCCCATGCCAGCAATCTATTTGGCTTTTCCCGCAAAAGCCGCCGTCTGGGTATGGAAGTGTCAATTATGGTGGCGCTGGCCGATAGCCTTAACTTTCGAAAGTACCAAGGTGTCGACAACCTACAGTATCCCGATACCATTATCACCATCGACAATAGCAACTTACACTATCTAAAATCAGGTGATTATGTCCTCATCAAACGCAAAATCGTTCCCTTCAGCTGGGCATCTTTTGTAGAAGATAGTCAGATTCCTTATTCCTCAATGAGAGTAAAACCCATTTCGCATGAAAATATGGCAGCGGATCTTCAATAAACTGGATCAATACGCAACAACAAACTATTACACCGTGATCTACGGCATAGCCCGCACCTCGCTGGCTGTGGGTACGCTCGTTACTTTACTTTTCAGCAGCATTCCCACTTTGTATGCAGAACACCTATACAACCGGATGCCTGATGTCACAGGCCTTGGAAATCTGAATTTATTCCACCTTTTCGGTTATGAGGGGCTGATTTATTCCAAAATCATAGCCATTGTTATCTTACTCTCCGTGATATCCGGCTTTTATCCGCGTATAACAGGCATTCTGCACTGGTACGTGAGTTTTAGCTTTTTTACCTCAGCTACAATCATTGATGGAGGCGACCAGATTACCGCGGTACTCACCCTATTTCTGGTGCCCATTACGCTGTTGGATGACCGTTCCAATCACTGGCAGGACCCAAAGACCTCCAGTCGATATAAGAACTTCTTTTTCTTTGTCATGCTGGTCCTGATTCAAATCCAAATGGCAGTGCTTTATCTCCAGGCAGGTATTGAAAAGCCCTACAAAACGCAGGAATGGCTGGATGGCACCGCTATTTATTACTGGCTCAACCACCAAACTTTCGGTGCTCCTTCTTATATACTAAACATCATTGGTCCAATTATCGAAAGCCCCTTTTTAGTGTCCACGTTGACCTGGGGATCGATTGTCTTTGAATTAACCCTGGCCGGTGCCATATTTATGACGGCCAAAAGCCGCGCAAGACTATTCCCTATGGCAATTGCATTTCACCTGATGATCCTGGTCATGCATGGGCTGGTCAGCTTTTTCTTCGCGATGGGCGGCGCACTGATTCTTTATTTGTGTCCCAAAAATGCAAGTGTACACAATATGAAAAGGTATGTCACACAAAGTCTCGGAATCTAGTGCTTTTGCAGTTTAAAAGCTGGGCTTTAAACATCATCACACTATCATATTTTTCTTTTTATAAAATATTCATTATTATTGGTAATTATTTAATTTAATCTCAACCTTATCGAATTATGGAAGATTTCAAAAAACTGCTCGAAGACAACAAGCAGGTACAGGTGCTTGATACTGATGACCAGACCTCTATCAAGGGCGGTATCTGGTATGACGTAGATCAAATGTGATCGGTGCTCTCCATCTTCGCTCTTCAAGCTCTCAATGATCACTTTTGGAGGGCGAAGATCTCTCTATTCTGTTAATTTTTCTCTTCTAGTTCCTTCCTGATCAGCGCAATATTCTCCTTATGAAATTTCGTCATGATTTTGGGAAAATGGTACCGCAACAAAAGGCGCTCCAATGGATAAGAAGTGCCATTTATTAAATGTGCTCTTAGCTCCAGAATATAATCTCTGGAATCCTCAACACGACGATGCATTTCCCAATTCTCATCAGTGACGTGCCCGTGTCCGGGAATGAGATATTCGGGTTTATATTGGTCTAGGACTTTACTAACTTTCTCCAAACTCTGCTCATACTGCACGCTACTGTGATAGATGTAAGGAAATTCTACGTCCGACAAATAATCCCCTGCTAATAGAAAATTACCCGGCGTAACCAAGGTGAAAATGCCATCCGGATTGTGCCCGGGAGCTAGCCAGAAAGTCAGTTTGGTATCTCCGACTTGGAAAACCTGACCGTCTTCCTCTACTACGATATCGATTTCGGGATATTCAATGGCATACCAACGCCGAATGTAGTATTCATCATCAAAGTTTCGGATTTGCTCAAGCGTTGCTTCCTTAGCCGCATTTTCTACAAAAGCTCTGGAAGCGATTGTAAAAGCTTCCGGAAAGGCATTGTAGCCAATGATGTGATCATAATCCGAATGGGTAAACAACAGATAGATTGGCTTTTCACCGCAGATGCTGTTGACGTGGTAACGAATATTGGCGATCTCTTCTGGCAACCAGGTTGGATCGACCACCAATACCAGATCAGGTGTATCAATGACCGTGGCAGTAGTATGAAACAAGGCACTTTGAAAAACCAGAATACCCGGTGATTGGTGCTGAACTTGCATTACAGATCCGTTTCTTCCTCCTTGAAGACTACACCAAACTGCTCCAATTCTTTCAATACTGGCTCGTAAACCTCCTTCATCACCGGAATATTCACTCCGGTGGATTGAATTTTACCTTCCATCACCATCACTACAAAAATACCGAGTGGTAAGCCCACCAGCCTCGACATCGCCGTATCGTGTTGGTCTTCACCCTTCAGTACCAGTGTAGAAGTCAACAATTTCTTCTTCCCAGCGAGTTCGTATTCAAACTCGTGCTTCATAATAATCATATCCTTATCCTTCTCCTTTAGCTTCAGCTTTTCGAGTAATAGCTTCTCCAGGATCAGGGCCGGCGTGGCATTGCTCAGGCGGATTTTTTTCTTGCGGAACAGTCCGAGCCATTCCAGTTTTTTCATCACAGTAGAATTGACATCCTCATTCAATAGATTGGCAATTCTTTCCTTGACGGAACCACTTCCTTCCTCCACATAAGCTTCCATCCATTCGTGGTAGGTAATAGAACCAGAATCGAGAATGGGGTAAGAGCCATCAGTCAGGCCAATTTGCACCAGGGCATTCCAGGCATCACAAAAGCCCTTGTGGCGAATGGTGCCCCGAATGATGTTGGGGATACCCTCCAGGCCGTAAACCTCCCGGTATAACAGGGAATCCCGATTGACGTAGACTTCATAATCGCCCATGCCGTCAATATCGGTCATCCAGTATTCCTTAAACAAGCGGTTGTAGGGCACAAATTTCAGCTTGCCTTCCTCCAGATACTGAGCGGTTCCCTGCCCGGCTAACACGACGTTGCGTGGATTCCAGGTAAATTTATAATGCCAGGGATTGTCATCACTTTCGGGAGCGACCACTCCACCAGTATATGACCGGAAAGCAGTTAGCTGACCACCCTTTTCCTTGATTTCATCGATCTTCTGCATGGCCGACATGTGATCGATGCCCGGATCCAGCCCCATTTCACCCATAAAGATCAATTCACGATCCCGGGCTTCATCGCCAAGTCGGTACATTTCCTGGGAAACATAGGAGGCGGTGATCAAATGCTTTTTCAGCTTGATACAATCGTGAGCCACTTCCAGGTGCAGATGAGCTGGCAATAGGGAAACGACGACATCAGCCCTGCCAATTAACTCGCGGCGATCATTTATTTTGGTAACATCGAGCCAGGTGCCCCGGCCACTGGGATGGTTGTTTACTTTTTTTTCTGCTAGGGATGGGTCTGCATCAGCAACTGTCACGAACCAATTCCGTTCGCTGGCTTTTTGGAGTACGTAATCAATTAATGCATTTGAAGAGCGACCCGCGCCTATGATCAAAATGTTGTTCATAATGCTTCGCTGGTTTTATTCAGTAAAAGATTCCTCAATTCATCAACAGGGTTAAACAGCTCAAATCGTTCTTTATTTTGCTAATTTTAAGCGAATCAGCGAAAATAGGTTTAGGAGGAAATCTTTGCCTTCGGTAATTTGGCCGCAATATACTACATTGCCAATGAAAGACACGGTGAGGACCTTTAAATTTTCAATAATCCGAAATGAGTAAGCCTAAAAAACTAGAGATCAAAACCTTAATCGAGGTATACCAGCAAATCGATGAGTTGCCGAATGCAGATGCGCAATTGTTGCGTGAGGCAGTTGAAGCACTAAACAAAAGCTATGCCCCCTATTCGGGTTTTGAGGTAGGAGCTGCGGCATTACTTGAAGATGGAACCATCATATCGGGAGCCAATCAGGAAAATGCGGCCTACCCCATGTGTCTTTGTGCCGAACAGGTATGTCTGGCTGCGGTGCGGTCTGAGCAGCCGAAAGCGACTGTCGTTGCTATGGCGATTACGGTGCGTAACGCCAGTAACGCTGTCAGGCAACCCACCGCTCCGTGTGGATCCTGCCGCCAGGTGCTATCCGAAACTGAGGATCGCCAAAAACGTCCAGTGCGGCTAATACTCCAGGGAGAAAGTGGAGACATTTATATTATCCATTCTGCTAAAGACCTACTTCCTCTGAGTTTTGACCAAAGTTTTTTATGAAGATTGTTTGCCAATGGATTTTCGGGCTTTTTCCAAATCTTCCGGCGTGTCAATGCCCTGGCTTACCTTTTCTGTAATGCCTACATTGATGGTAAATCCGGCTTCCAGCCAACGCAGTTGTTCCAGGGACTCCAGCTTCTCCAGGTGACCAACCGGCAGTTGCGTGACCGCCAATAAACTCTCCCTTTGAAAGCCGTAAATGCCCAGGTGTTTAATGAAGGTGGCGTGATTGAGCCACTGATCAGCAGGGTAATTGCGCAGGTGCGGAATGGGGCTGCGACTAAAGTATAGCGCCCGGTTATCAGAAGTTTTTACGAGCTTCACCACATTGGGATCAAAAACATCTTTTTGCTCGTGAAGCGGAGTACCCAAAGTAGCAATTTGGGCTGCGTTTGGCCCTTTCAATAAGCTGACGACCTGATCAATATCCTCCAAATCCATAAAGGGCTCATCACCCTGAACATTGACCACTATTGCATATTCGTCAAACTCCCTGGCCACTTCTGCACAGCGATCCGTGCCACTCTGATGATCAACAGACGTCATACGGGCCACGCCGCCAAAACCCAAAACGTGCTGTAAAATGCGTTCATCGTCAGTGGCAACCACGGCCTGGTCAATTGATGGTGCAGCGGCCACTCTCTGGTAAACCCTTTGAATCATGCTTTGTCCTCCAATATCCAAAAGCGGCTTACCGGGAAGACGGGAAGAAGCGTAGCGAGCAGGAATAACTCCCAATACTTTCATAAGTTCTCAATCCTCATTTGAAAAACATAAAACTAGAAATTTTTGTGTGCTTCTTTATAATCTTGACTATTTTTGTAGCAAAACCAATATGAGAAACACTATGCGGCGCTTTATCCTATTTGTGGGCCTCAGTCTATTCTTTATTTCCCCAGCTGCAGTCTTTGCACATGGCGATAGTCTGCAATACCTTCTGCCAACCGACACGGTCAAGATCGAGACCGGAGCGTACGGCGAGAAGATTTTTATCCATACCCTCGAAAGAAAACAAACCCTCTATTCACTTGCCAGATTCTATGGCATGTCGGTGGAAGAACTCTATTATTTCAACCAGGGGCTGAAAAGTCAGGTCGTTTCACCCGGTATTTCTATTCGCGTTCCGATCCCCAATCGGGCCATTCGCCGCTATTTGGATGCCGAGCTTGCCTTAGGAGATTATATTCCGGTCTATTACGTGGTCAAGAAGGGAGATACAATGTACCGAATTTCCAAGCACTTCTTTCGCATTCCGATAGATACGATTATGCAGCGCAACAACCTGAGTAAAACCGAAGTAAAAACGGGACAGCTCATCCAGGTTGGCTGGATGAATATTCATGGCATTCCCGAAGAATATCGCGAGTTTAACGGCGGACCGCTGGCCAGAAGAAACTATGCAATGAAAAAAGTGTACCTTCGCGAAGCCGAAGGAAAACGGGAGTATAATCAACAAGGAGTTGCTGTTTGGCAAAAGGACAGTCAGGAACAATCCGACCTCTACGTGCTGCACCGTGAAGCCCCTATTAATTCGGTTATTAGTATCACCAACCCTATGGGTGATCGCACTGTGTATGCCAAAGTGGTTGGCAGAGTTCCGGACACGGCCTATTCCTCTTCAGTAGTTGTTGTTGTTTCTCCCCTGACGGCAAAATTACTCGGGGCAAAAGATCCCCGCTTTTTTGTCTTAATCAAATACCATCATTAAAAATTTTCGAACCCGAATGTATTACCAGAACATATTGGAAACCATTGGCAATACGCCTATGGTAAAACTCAACAAAGTCATCGAGGATATCCCGGCCCTGGTGTTGATGAAAGTCGAAACCTTTAATCCGGGCCACTCTATCAAAGACCGTATGGCACTGAAAATGTTGATCGATGCTGAAGAGCGGGGCGACATTGGACCGGGAGGAACCATCATCGAGTGTACTTCCGGAAATACCGGTATGGGACTCGCCATTGCGGCGGCGGTAAAGGGCTATCGCTGTATATTTACCACCAGCGACAAACAATCAAAGGAAAAGATTGACTTACTCCGGGCACTCGGAGCAGAGGTCATTGTTTGTCCTACTAATGTGAGCCCGGAAGATCCCCGCTCCTACTACTCGGTGGCGGAACGCCTGAGCCGTGAAATTCCCAACTCTTACTGGTGTAATCAATACGACAACCTTTCCAACCGCGAAGCCCACTACGAAACAACCGGCCCCGAGATATGGGAACAAACCGACGGAAAAATCACCCACATGATCGTGGGAGTGGGTACTGGTGGCACTATCTCAGGAACGGGAAAATTCTTGAAGGAAAAAAATCCGGATGTCAAAATCTGGGGGGTGGATACGTACGGCTCCGTTTTTAAAAAGTACCACGAAACGGGCGAGTTTGATGAAAAGGAAATTTACCCGTACATCACTGAAGGTATCGGTGAAGATATTCTACCAAAGAACGTTGATTTCGACCTGATCGATCATTTCGAAAAGGTGACAGATAAGGACGGTGCGGTAATGGCTCGCCGCCTGGCCCGGGAGGAAGGCATTCTGCTTGGCTACTCGGCCGGTTCTGCCGTTGCCGGATTGCTGCAACTCAAAGGTAAGCTGACCAAAGACGATGTGGTGGTGGTGGTCATTCATGATCACGGTAGCCGCTATGTAGGCAAAATTTACAACGACGACTGGATGCGTGAACGCGGATTTCTCGACACGGAAATGAAAGTAAAAGACGTCATTTCCAAAAAGAAAGACCGGACTTTCTATTCGGTGCAACACTCCGACACCGTGCGGCATACCTTCAACATTATGAAGAATCACGACATCTCGCAGATGCCGGTTTTGAAGGATAATGAAATTGCAGGTTCTATTACGGAAAGTGCGGTTTTGAGCTACCTACTGGAAAACCCGATGCAAAATACGGAACAAAGTGTGGATGCGATTATGGGAGAACCATTTCCGATAGTGAGTGAGGATTTGCCGTTTAGTCAGCTAAGCAAATACATTAGCAAAAAGATTCCGGCCGTAATGGCGCGGGATAAAGCTGGTGAGCTACACATCCTCACCAAGTACGATATTATTCAGGCGGTTTAAAGCTAAACGTCTAGAAAAGTTCTATTTGCTGACGGAAGACTTCAGAGTCTTCCGTTTTCTTTATTTCCGGTTTCTCCTGATTAACCAGCAATCTCTTGATCAACCGCAGCCGATGGGTATACCGCTTCTGTTGTTGATTGTAAATACCGTAGTGATCGAGCGAATCAATACGTACTTTGCCAAAGGAATGAATGATTTGCTTGTCTTCCAGAATAATGCCCACATGTGATACGCGCCCCATGCGGTTTTCAAAAAAGGCCAGATCACCGGGCCAGGCATGATCGATGAAATGCACATTTTCACCCTGAAACACCTGCTGGTCCGCCTCGCGGGGCAATGGAATACCCGCCATCCGGAAGACCACCTGTACAAATCCGGGGCTATCAATGCCCAATGGAGACCGCCCTCCCCAGAGATAGGGAGAGTTGAGATAACGTTTAGCCAGTTTTATGACAAAATTGGTATTGGTCACCTTCATTTCCTTTTGCAAAACGGCCTGTCCGCTAAAGTGATAGGATACATCTCCCAACTTAAAGCGCATGCCGTCAAAGTGTGGCAGCCGAGCGCCCAGGGTGATGGGCAGAAAGTGATCTTCGGCCATCGCTGGTTGGAGAAACTCCAGCACAAAAGCAAAATTTTGCTGATAATCTTCGTATTCACTTGGCGTTAGCAGTTTGAGTTGATTGGAGGCCATCCAGCCGACGGAGTTGTCATCACAACAACGAACTTTTTTCCACTGACGACCCTTTTCTTCCAGGATTTCTACCATTTCTCCAAACAACACCTGGGTGAGCATTTCACTTTTGTGGGAAGCGCTGTTGCGTACCGGAGCCATGCTAAGCGGGCAAATACAGATAGCCATTGAACTGCTGTTTAGGGTGCACGATTGGAGGGAGTCAGGCAATTTTCGCTACTGAAACACCACCTCCAAACATGCACTTGATCTTAAAACATTCTTTTCAAAATCTTCAAAATGAAGGCGAGCAATTTAGAAAGAATGTAAAAAATAGGATTCTTAAGTGCATCTCCTTTTCAAAAATAATAAATATCTGTTAAAGTCCGTTGATTTGGTGATGTCAAGCGACAAAAAATCAATAATAACCTAATCTCATCCCTAAATAAGCCCTAACTTGCGCCGAATTCAGAAATGCATTCGGTGCAGAAAAGCTTTGTTGAGAAAATCATAATCCAAAGATTGATATATGAAAAAAGTTGTACTTGTTGCGCTCAGTTTATTGGCAATATTTGAATTTGGTCAGGCGCAGGATCAGCACTTTACGCAATTTTACGCCTCACCTACCACCCTCAATCCGGCGCTAACCGGCGCATTTGAAGGAAAGTTTCGCCTTTCAATGATCTACCGTGATCAGTGGCGTTCCATCCTGCCCAACCCGCTGGCTACCTTTTCCGCTGCCGCCGATTTTCGCTTTCCCTTTCGGCCCAACCGAAGGATCAAGGACGCCGTAGGATTTGGGGTTGTTTTCTACAATGATCGTCCCAGCGACTATTTTTCCATCAATCAGGTCTATCTTTCCGGGGCATTTCACAAATCGCTCAATTCAGAGAATAACCAGTTTCTCACCCTCGGAGCACAGGTGGGCTTATCGCAATGGAATACCAATTATAGCCAATTGTCTTTTAACGATCAGTTTAATGGTACCAACGGCTACACGGACCCAACCCGCGAGGAATTGCCGGAAAACAACTTTGCCTTTGGCGACTATAACGTAGGCTTGAATTATAGCTATTATCCCGAAAATGGGGTTGGCTTTTTTGTGGGTGGCGCCCTGAGCCATATACTGGAACCAGCAGTGGGCTTCTTCTACGACTCTGACGATCCCGAGAAATATCCCGACGATAACCTCAAACGCAAATACACCGGACATCTGGGATTGCTCATTCCGCTGAGTGATAATGTGCAGATTTTGCCCAGAGCCCTCTATTACTCACAAGGCCCTCACCAGTCGATGAATGCGGGTACCAACTTCCGCTTTCTGGTGAATGATATCAGCGGTACCGCCTTGCACGTGGGTGGCTGGGTCCGCCTTGCAGCCGATGATGTCAATCCTTTACACACCGATGCGGTGGTGGTGATGACCGGCATTGAATACCAAAATTTTCTCATTGGCTTCAGCTATGATGCCAACCTGGAAGATTTTTCAAACACCAAAAGAGGACAGGGGGCATTTGAAGTCTCCGTTGCCTACCTTGGGGAGTACGAGAACGAAACGATCGTTTGTCCCAAGTTTTAGTTATAAACCAGGCTGGTACCTGTTACATATTTGGAGTATTTGTCGACTCTAAAAGGCAAGTATTGAGTAATGCGGTCTGCTTCGATAGCAAAGGGCTTGTCATATTTTAATTCAAGGATGGTCTTGCCTTGTAGCTGGTGCATCAAACAGGGTGATGTGGTTTGGAAAGGCCCAAATGCTAGCTCGTGATCCACCGTAATGCGAAATTTATGATCTGGCGTGCCGTAATAGGCCCTTTTGTAGGCATTGAGTAACACAGGCTGCAATTGCAATTCCCTGGTCCAGAGCAGTGTAGGCAGCAGCGCCACCAGGTCGGACCACCCATCTACTTCACGAGCCTCCCAGATTTTTCTTCCCAGAAGGTTGTCCTTGATCTTGGTTTCCAGACGGATATTCCTGATCGCCTCCTCTCCTGCTCCATACCAACGAATACGGTATTTTTCACGTTGTGATACCCCCATCAGGTTGTGCTGAAAGGTAGAGAAATCGGCAGTGTCGAAATAAATGTTATTGACCTGCCGATTGGGAAAGATTTGGCGAAAGCCAGCAGGATGTAACCGGACAAACTGCTCGACTTCCAAAGGGTGGAAGTGATCGATTACATATTTGTGTTCGTAGCGCATTAAAGCGAAATGTTCTCAATAATTTCCAGGCCGTAACCGATCAGACCAACGCGCCGCTTCGGATGGTTAGAGATCACCCTCATTTTTGTGATGCCCAAATCGCGCAAAATCTGAGCGCCAACCCCGTAATCTCGCTGTTCGCCCTCCATCTTTACTTCCAGAGACTGATTTTCCTTTTCTGATTGCTGCTGCATGTCTTCCAATACCTGTAGCATGGCATCGCCCTTTTCTCCGTGGCGCATGTACAGCAGTAGTCCTTTGCCCTCTTCGCTGATCATATTTAATGCTCCCTCCAGTTGGCGTCCATAGCCACCAAACAGTGAGCCGAGAATTTCGCCAGTTTCAGTTGAGGAATGTACCCGGACAAGGACCGGTTCGTCTTCATTCCAATCCCCTTTTTTTATGGCCAGATGGATATCATTAGTTGTGATCTGACGGTAGGCAATGACCTCAAAGTCTCCAAATCGGGTATTCAAATTAACGGAAACTTCCCTCTTGATAATTCGTTCATTGCGCATACGATAGGCCACCAGATCTTTGATAGCAATAACTTTAAGGTCGAAGCGCTCGCCTATTTCCATCAATTTCGGCAATCGTGCCGGGCTGCCATCTTCATCCAGGATTTCCACGAGAACGCCGGCCGGATAAAAACCCGCTAATTTGGCCAGGTCAATGGCCGCCTCCGTATGTCCCGTACGGCGAAGTACGCCGCCAGTTTTGGCACGCAATGGAAAAATATGTCCGGGGCGCGCAAAATCGCTCGGCTTGGTCTTGGGATCAACCAGGGCGCGAATGCCGGTGGCCCGGTCATAAGCACTAATTCCGGTGGTACACCCCTGACCAATGAGGTCGATTGATACCGTGAAGGCCGTTTCGTGCAGTGCCGTATTGGAAGTCACCATCATCGTAAGGCCCAGTTCATCGGCTCTCTTTTCGTCGAGGGGAGTGCAGATTAGCCCACGACCGTGGGTGGCCATGAAATTGATGATCTCAGGAGTACAGGTTTCTGCTGCACATATAAAATCGCCTTCATTCTCCCGATCTTCATCATCTACCACAATAAGGACCTTGCCGGCTTTGATATCGGCAATGGCTTCTTCAATAGTATTTAAGGTAAATTGAGGTGTATCAATTTCTTTTTGGTGGTTCCCAGACATTGTTTTTGATTCCATTTATAAATTTTATGAAGCCACTCAGCAGGGCAATGTTCATAAATACAAAATATCTGACTGCCCGCAAAGGAGTGATGTTAATATTTAGTCGATCCAATATGAGGTCGAGTAAGGGTAATACAACCAATACTCCGAATAAAAACAGAAACAGCACAAGGTAAAATAAGTTGAAGTAAAAGCCTAACATCAAGCTACTTAGCAAAGTAAATATCAGGAGGAATGGCCCAAACCAGCGCAATACCTTATGGGAAAAAAAGGCAAAACTCAAGGGTTTAACCGGTGGCCACCAAAGGTGAGGAAAGGTAAGCAGGTTTTGAAAATTGCCGGCAGAAATACGCGCCTTTCGGCGAAACTCTTCCTTCATCTCGTGTGATACGGCCTCGTAGCAAACAGCATTCAACTCGTTGATGGCATTTCCTCCTTGCTCAAATGCCCGCATGGTGATGTAGAAATCATCGACCAGAAAGGTATTGGGCACTTTGGAATAGTGGTCAGCGCGAATGGTATAACAACCCCCAAATGGGCCAATCATCTTTCCCCATACCATTCCCTCCCGATTTTTCAACATTACCTCAGAAGTGATGTACTGATTTTCGGGTATCGAAATGCCGTCCTCCTGCATCCCTGTGTGGACCATGTGCGCATCAACGATGACAATTTCGGGATTGCGGAAATGCTTGGCCAGGTGAAAGACGCTATTGGTGCCAAGCATCACATTGGCATCGGTGATCAGCAAAATGTGATTTTCAGCATCGCTGTACGCTTTCTGAGCTGCCGCTACCAATTGGTTCACAACTACGGGTTTGCCCTGTCGCTCCTGGAAGGGAAAGAAATGAACCTGAGGATGCGCGGCGGCATATTCTGTAACAATTTCGTTGGTGCGATCCGAAGAACAGTCAGAACCAACGTAGACGGCCAGTTTGTCTATTGGATACGCCTGATTGATGAGGCTGTCCAGTTTTTGAGCAATGACCTTTTCTTCATTGTACAACGACATCACTACCGACACCTGCGGTAGTTGGGAATGATCAGTGTACACCAGTTGATTGTTCGCTTTACCTCTGGCCAGCCATCGGAGCAAAATGGGATACAGAAGGTATGAATGTAAAATACCGAAAAGGCTGAAGTAAAAGATAATTTTTAGCACTAGCTCCATAACGATATTGAGCCACAATTATAAGGCTTCCACCATCATTGCACTGTACGCCTTCATCAGCCCGGATGCAATCTGGTGACTTTCGTAATTCCTCAATACAAAATCCTGAGCCCGATGGCCCATCTTCTGCAAGGTACCATTTTGCCCAAGGCAGAATTCTACCCCTTCGATAAAAGCCTCAGGGGTATCGGCTACAATGACCTCCGAGCGATCTTCAGCATTGATGCCCTCAAGCCCTAGTTTGGTAGTCAAGACCACCTTACCCAAAGCCATTCCCTCCAAAATTTTCGCCCTCATGCCACTGCCGGAAAGCAAGGGCACCACCATCAAGCTGTGCTGATTGATGAAGTCCAGCGCATCGGGCACTTCACCGTGTACCACTACATTCTTGCGGTTGCTATTCTTCAACCAATCGGGTGTATTCCTTCCGGCTACGTGAAGCTCTAGTGTGGGAAATTTGCGCATCAATTTGCCCCACACATTGTCCAGAAACCAACACAAACCTTCCAGATTCGGCATCCAGTCGAGTGAGCCAATAAAAGCCAGAGAGGGATGGTTACCAAAGCTTTTGAAATCCGCTTTGTAGTCCTCAATGTTTAGCCCGATAGGCGTTACAGCTGCCGGCCCGCGGTAGCCCAATTGCCTAAACTGCTTAAGGTCCCGCTCGGTGATGGCCACCATCATATCGTACTGCTTGAGTTGCTGAATTTCGTATCGCTTGAGCTTGGCAGTCAAATGGCGCAGATACCACTTTTTGTAGAAAACCTTGGTATTGTTGGTGATACGGTCCCAGATTTCGTGTTCTACATTGTGGGCACGCATGGAAATGATGGCATCGGAGTGCTGTTGGATCAATGGAATGTAAGGCGCCAGGTACAGGGTTTCGAGCTGAATGACGTCAAAATCCTGATGTTGCAGGACTTCCTTCAACTTTCGGGAAAAAGCCCCGGAAATAAAGCGGGAAATGTGATAAGATTCCGATGAAAATAAGTTCTTTACCGCATCTGTCACCCTGAGGCGATTGTCGAGCTCAACCGTAAAAATTTGTTCGTAATGCTTAAAATCTTCCGGAAGTTGATTCAGGTCAAAATAATGCTTTTGGGTATTCATGGCCAAGAGCGTCATCTCGCAACCTAAATCGCAAAGGGCTTTACTCAGGCTGGTCACTGCAATGGATTCACCATCCTTTAACGGATAAGGAAACTTCTTGCAGAGTTGAAGAATTTTCATGCAGGAATAAGTTTAGACTCTATCAGCGGTGGTTTAAGGTTAGGGCAACGCACAAATCATGCTGAAAGACAGTTAATTACAAGACATATTCTCATAGTCATCCCCCTCGACTTGCTAAAATCAAGGTTCGCAAAAATACTTTTTTTCCGCCAAATTTTATATTTATTCCTGGCAAACAACGTTCACTGGACGACCTCTGAGTCCTTCTCCCAGGGCGGTGCAACAATGCACAAGAATTCCAGCGGCTCGGTTCCCTCATTCACCACATACTGCTCTGCTCCTGCCGGGATAAACAACAATTCTTTGGGTGCCAGTTCAACCGGCTTTTGATCCACATAGGCCGTTCCCCTCCCATCTAAAACGATGTAAACTTCAGAATGCTCCTTCAGGCGATGTGGCAGGGAAGACTTTCCCGGTTCAATCACCGCATGAGCTAGACTATAGGGAGTGGCTGGGTCCCCATTTTTTGGATGCAGCCACTCCTTGAGTATCGTTTCATCTCCCGCCACAAAAGACTGGAGATCTTTTAGTTTTTTAATGATCATTTCCTTTGTATGCTAGTCTTGGGGAGCTTCGTAGGTATTGTTGTCTCTTTCCACATCGGCCATGCCTACCTTTGGGTCGATGACAATTTTAGCAATTTGCCCCATTGGCTTGTCAAGGGTAAAGGTATAGTTTGGATTGGTCCATGGCCAATCTTCCAGCACGGTATATTTGCCTCCCTCAGCTGGCGATGGTTTCGCCCCACGCATGATCCGCAATGGAATATTAAACAACTCGCTCTTGCCGTCTGTGTAGGTCACTACTACATCCAGCGGCATTGGCATCAGGCCTACTTTTTCCAGAACAACTTTAGTCTTAGCACCGTCTTCTGCCAGTGAATCTACGCCATAGTCAATGGTGC
The DNA here is from genome assembly GCA_965229635.1 of Saprospiraceae bacterium. Lineage (GTDB taxonomy): Bacteria > Bacteroidota > Bacteroidia > Chitinophagales > Saprospiraceae > BQJU01. The sequence continues at coordinate 4,102,882 of OZ245894.1, read as the reverse complement.
GGGTGGTATTGACAAAATACTCACGGTACCAATCCAGCTCCATCCCTGATTCTTTTTCCATAACCCGGATAAAGTCGTTGGAATTGGGGTGTTTAAATTTCCAGGTATTGAAGTAGGTCAATAATCCAGCATCAAAAGCCTTCTTGCCAATAATGTACTCCAATTGCGCCAGAAATACGGATCCTTTCACATAGGATGCCACACCGTAAGCCGCATTGGTATTGAAATGATCAGAATGGGTAATCAACGGCTCTTCGATACCGCTTTTGGAAAAACCCGCATAACCGGCATAAGTACCTGTAAATGGGTTCTCCACTTCCTTGCCAGGAATCAAACCTTGTCCTTTCAGGTGATTCATTACCCGGGTGGAAGCATAACTGGTAAAGCCTTCATCCATCCAGGCATACAGGCTCTCATTAGTAGCCAAAACGCCCTGGTACCAGCTGTGCAACAATTCGTGCACCGATACACCCACCAAGCTTCCCAGGTTGCGCTCGCCGGTGATCAAAGTTGCCATGGGGTATTCCATACCGCCATCACCTCCCTGAATGAAGGAATATTGCTTATACGGATACTGGCCAAAATTTTCATTAATGTAGGCAAATGCCTTGTCCATAATACCCGGCAATGCGGCCCATGCTTCCTCCGTATTTTCATTCTTCTGGTAGAAAAAATGCAACACCAGGCCATCCTCACGGGTAAAGGTATCGTGGGTGTAATCGGGATCGGCGGCCCAGACAAAGTCGTGCACCTCCGGAGCCACAAAATGCCAGGTGAGCTTATTGCCTTTACCCGGAGCCATATCCTTACCGGTATAGCCATGGCCAATATTCTTGGCATTTTGCAAGTACCCGGTACCACCAATGGTATAGGTTCGATCAATGGTAATCGATACGTCAAAATTGCCCCAAACTCCGTGAAATTCACGGCCAATATAAGGATTGGCGTGCCAGCCCTGATAGTCGTATTCACACATTTTGGGATACCACTGCGACATGGAATAAGCCACGCCCTCGGCATTATCCCGTCCGGAGCGACGAACCTGCACAGGTACCTGAGATTCAAACTCCATATAGAATTCCGCCTTGGCTCCTGGCATAATGGGCTCGGCCAGTTCCACTTCCAGAATAGTGCCTACCACCTCGTACTTGAGGTCCTTACCGTTTTGCTTCAGCTTCTTAATTTTATGGTACCCGATTTCATCCTTCTCCAATGTCGAAATTCGATTGCCAACCCGTGGATCGGCATCGGCAATGGTATTGGAACGCACATCCATCATACTACCAGGCTGAAACGCATTGAAATACAAATGGTAAAACACGCGGTCCAACTGATCCGGAGAATTATTGTAGTAAATCAGGGTTTGCTTGCCATCAAATTGATGTTTCTTCACATTGAAATCAATCTCCATCTTGTAATCAACGGCTTGCTGCCAGCGATCAGATTGGGCTTGCAAGACTACCGTTATGGAGAGCAATAAAGAAATAATGGTGAACAGACTGAATTTTTGCATTTACACTAATTATTTGTTGAAATAGAAAAAGTCCTGGTGATTATTGCCAACCGGCTTCCCGCATTAGGGTTCTTGCTTTGTCCATATTTTTGGCTACAGCCACAAAATCGAGGCTCTTTTCTGAAAAGCCGCCCAATTCGATCAGAAAGTCATTTGGCAATGCAAATAAATTAACGGGATATTCCTGAATAGAATTGCTGAGCGACTCCTGAACATCCTTGCCGGTGAGGTATTCCACCAGCTGCACTGCCCGATGGCGATTAGGAGTATTCAGGAAAAGACCAGCAGCCGTCAGGTTGTAATAGGTTTTCCCCTCAGCATTGACCGGGTACTTCATCGAGATGGCATCTGCCAGCTTGAAGTAATCGGGATTGCCAGAATATTGCCAGGAAAGCTTCACCGATGCATTGATCAGTCCTACGGCGCCCTGCTTTTCATTGAGGGCCTTGACCACTTCAAAGCTATTTTCCAGAGGGGCTTCCGCCAAATTGCCAACTACTCCAGTCAGCCATTGACGGGTTGCATTTTCGCCTTCACTTGCCAACATCGTGGCCACCAACGTTTGATTGGCTCGATTGCTTGCTTCCGTAACCAAAACCTTGCCTTTCCAGGCCGGGCCGGCCAAATCGGTGTACAGATTCACCTGGCTGGCATTGACCTGGTCCGGGGAAAAAGCAAAAGCCATCGCCCATTTGCTGAGTCCTACCCAGGTTCCATCGTAATCCATATTGCGGGAAGCAATGTTTTCTTCCAGGGTTTCAGTGGAGTATGGCTGCAACATCCCCTGATTTTTGAGCTCAAAGATATCACCCAGATCACCAAAGATGACTAAATCTGCCGATTTCACCGCGCCTTCATTTTCTAATCGGGCGATCAGCGTATCGGAAGAAGCGGAGACGATGCGAATATCCGTTTCCAAATTCTTCTCAAAAGGATCTAATAAGCCAGGAGCAAAATTGCGGTAAGTATACAGGTTGACTACTTCGGTAGCCTGACGAGCGGGTGTTTCGGTCGTGTTTTGTTCCGTTTTTTTCCCGTTGCAGGCAACTAGTAAGAGGGTGAAGATAAGAGGGATGTTCCATGCTGTTTTCATGTACTTGAATTATGTGTAATGTTTTGTTGTACACAGTGGTTTTTCAAATCAGGAAAATTGTTCCATATGTGAAATCGGCACAAAAGTAAAACTTTTCGATCATATCGATTGGGGTAATCCTTGCGAACAAAGTATTGGGCGTTACCATTTCTTGCAATACCCGGTGTTGAATAGTTTTGGAAAATGATCAACTCAAAACACTGCCGATTGAATACAAAATCAAAGAGTCATTTTTCAACCTACCTAATTAGGAAAGTGTTTATTAACTTTGCAGCAGCAAAAAAACGAGAAAATGGCAAAGCGCATTCAATTGAAATTTGGAATCTTAAGTTTGATGATCCTGGCAGCCGCTATGACCCGGCTACTCCCCCACCCACCCAACTTTACACCAGTGGGAGCCATGGCCCTTTTTGGCGCGGCTTATTTTAGCCGTAAATATGTAGCCATTCTGGTGCCTATTGCGGCCATGTGGATCAGTGACCTGCTACTCAATAATCTCGTTTATGCTCGTCTCTACCCAGATTTCTATTCCGGATTCAGCTGGTTTGGCAATCTATATGTATACGGTAGCTTTATCGCTATTGCCGGCATTGGCTTTTTGTTGTTGAAAAAAGTCAATGTGGTCAACTTGCTGGGGGCCAGCCTCTTGGCATCCATTATTTTCTTCCTGATCAGCAATTTTGGCTCCTGGATGATCGACCCGATGTATCCCAAGACAGCTACCGGGCTGGGAGCAGCCTACGTCAATGGCATTCCTTACTTTTGGAATACCCTAGCTGGAGACCTGACCTTCACAACCCTACTCTTTGGTAGCTACTACCTGATCAGTGGATATTATCCATCATTACGTTCGGAAAATGCCTGATAAAAACGGCGAAAAGCTGTTGGAAAACATCGACTATTACATCGAAAATGGCCTGTATGTTTTCACGGAGCATTATTTGCGTAAACGAGGATATTGCTGTAAAAGCGGGTGTCGTCATTGCCCGTATGGGTTCAAAAAGGAGGACAAGCCACAGGACAATTAGGCTACTCTTCACTGGTATCATCCGGTTCTTCAGCAGTTTCTGTTTCATCCTCCGGGTACTCAATGCGTACATGGTAGACTGATTTCATGATCTGCTTAAAGATATTCACACAGGCTTCGAGATCCCGGAAGCTCATTTTTGAATTTTCGAGCTGTCCCTGAGTAATCTTACCTGCCACCAACTTGTCAATAAAATCTACCAATTCTTTTTCGGAGGGGTTTTTCAAACTCTTGCAGGCCGCCTCAATTGTATCGGCAATCATCAGGATAGTCTCTTCCTTCGAACCAGGTCTTGGACCAGGGTAACGGAACAGCGATTGATCAATTTCCTTGTCGGGGTTTTCGGCCACCTGATTTTTGTAAAAATATTCCGTCCGGGTGGTGCCGTGGTGGGTTTTGATAAAATCGATCAGCACTTTTGGAAGTTTGTACTTTCGGGCCATTTCCACTCCTTCGGATACGTGTCCGATGATGATTTTGGCACTTTCCAGGTTGGAAAGCCCATCGTGCGGATTCTTACCGCTCTGGTTTTCAATAAAATAGGTAGGATTGGCGGTTTTGCCAATGTCGTGGTACAGGGCGGCCACCTTGACTAGCAGGGGATCAGCACCGATTTCATTGGCTGCAGCTTCCGCCAAATTGGCCACCTGCAGCGAATGCTGGAGGGTACCCGGCGCCTTCATGGCTAGTTCGCGTAATAGTGGCCGATTCATATCTGACAATTCCACTAGTGTGATGGGCGAAAGATAACCAAACACTCGCTCCAGCAAAGGCACCATCGGATAGGCCAGCAGCGTCAAAAATGCATTGAGGCCCAGCCAGGTGTAAATAGACCAATCAATCTTGTCCAGTGCCCCCTCCTGAATGAGCGAGAGGCCGAAGTAAGTTAAGGCGTAGGTCAGGAAGATAAAGAGCATGGAGTAGAAAAATCGCGACCAGTCGCGGGTATTGACATCGCTCAGCAAGACCACCACTCCCGCCAGGATTTGCATAATGGTAAATTCGTAACCTAATGAGGATAAAAAACTGGCAATCAGCACGATAACTATATGTGTAAATAGCGCCAGCCGACTATCATAGAAGGTGCGAATCACAATTGGGACAATACAAAACGGAATGAGGTAAGTACTCAGAACATTGATTTGTTCAACTGCATAGACCAGGTAGCTGTATGCAAACAGCCACAGCAGCATAAACAGCATTTCGCGAAAGCGGTAAATGATCGACTTATAAAACAGCTGGAGGTAGAGGACAAATACGCCAACGATAATGCTTGTCAACAGGAAATACCCCAGAAAGACATAGAGATAGGACTTCTTGTCGCTGATTTCTTTTTCGTACTGAATGCGGTATGAAATCAATTTTTGGTAAATATCATCCGTGACATAGCCATCCTTTGGGATGATGAGCTCTCCCTTCTTCACCTTTCCTCTCGCAGTAGAGATGCTGCCCAGCGCATCTTCCTGAAACATTTGGGTGAGCGTATCGCTGTACAATAAGTTGGGGCGAAGCACATTTTCCATGATGGGATACAAAAACTCCGGTTCCGCCAGTCGAGAATACGGGAGAGAATCACTCAACAGACTGCGGGCCTCTTCCAGATTGAGGACATTGTCGAGCGTTTGCTGATAACTGGTGTTGCCCTTGACGATATTGATCACAAAATCTTTCCCCTTATTCTTGTGCACTTCCTGGAGGGAAATGATCCCTCGTTCATACATGCGATCCAGCATAGCCGTGCCATAGTTGCGATAACGATCCGGCTGGCGAAAAACATCTTTGAACTGTTCTTCCTGATTGACCTGCGCCAGTTGCTGGTTGAATTGATTTTCTAAGGCCTGCTTGCTGTTTCTCGAGATGGCGGGTACCATTTCATAATATGGAGAAAAATCTGCTTCAACTTCTTTCTTCTCGGTTTCGATCTCCTGGTCGCTTTTGCGGATAGCAAAGTCAAAAGGAGCCACCAGATCATCGTAGCGCCATACCTGTCCTCTTTCAAATTGATATTTAAACTTGACGTTGTTGGGAAACAAAAAGCTGATAAAAGCAATAACAATAAGCACCAAAAGGTAACTCAGGTAGGTAGGCAAAGACTTCAGCGCAGATTTTTTTTCTTCCATATACCTCAAATATACTAAGTGCAATGGAGTTATTGAATCTTATGGCTGCAATTATGTAACAACAAAGGATTTCTACTTGCGGCTCGACCAGGTGATTTCCTCCACACCTAGTTCCTGCGCTATCTTGCGGGAAAGTACAAAAAGGTAATCGGAAAGGCGATTGAGATAACGGATTAGAATAGCATCAACCGCTTCGCTGGTGGCCAGGGCTACGACCCGCCGCTCTGCACGACGGCACACACAGCGCGCCAAATGGCAAAAAGACACGGTGGGGTGACCTCCAGGTAAGACAAAGTTTTTAAGCTCCGGTAAGGTTTTATCCATTTCATCCATTGCCGCCTCCAGGATGGCAATATCTTCCTCTGTGATATCCGGTGTAGCCATTTTTTTATCGGGATCGCTGGCCAGATTGGCCCCGATGGTGAAGAGGCGGTTTTGAATTTCTCGCAGTAACTGTTTGGCCTCAGCCAACCCCTCCAGACTATCGGAGACCAGCCCAATATTTGCATTTAGTTCATCGACAGTGCCATAAGCTTCAATGCGCAGGTGAGACTTGGGTAATCGCTTACCGCCAAAAAGTCCAGTCTCTCCCTGGTCTCCGGTCTTGGTATATATCTTAAATGCCATAAATTGCGGTTAGGTATTGTATCGGTGTGTTGGATCGAGGGCTTTGACAATGTTTTCATTTCTTTCGTCGCTTTCCACCAGTCCATCTCGCAAACGGATTATGCGGTGCGCATGTTCGGAGATATCGGGTTCGTGGGTCACCAAAATGACGGTATTACCCAAATCGTGGATCCTTTCCAGGATTTCCATGATCTCGATGGAGGTCTTGGTATCCAGGTTACCCGTTGGCTCATCAGCCAGGATGATGGAAGGATTGTTGACCAGGGCCCTGGCGATGGCAACCCGCTGTCTTTGCCCTCCGGAAAGCTCGTTGGGACGGTGATCTACCCTATCTCCCAGCCCCACCTGATCCAGCACCTCCATAGCGCGATTAAGCCGGTCAGTTTTGTTGTTTCCCGCATAAACCAGTGGTAAGGCTACATTTTCAAGCGCTGTGAGCCGGGGCAGCAGGTTGAAGGTCTGAAATACAAAGCCAATTTCTTTATTTCTGATCTCTGCCAATTCACTATCCGTCATCTCACTTACCTGATGGCCATTCAACCAGTATTCTCCGCTGGTAGGGGTATCCAAACACCCTAGCAAATTCATCAGCGTTGATTTCCCGGAACCGGAAGGGCCCATGAGCGCGACGTATTCATTTTTTTTAATATCGAGAGAGATGCCCTGCAAGGCTTTTACCTGGGTCGTTCCCATGATGTAAATCTTTTGCAGGTCTTGAACGGAGATAACGGCATTCATACAAATCGGGTTTACTAATTTTTATCAATAACTTTTGGAACCTGGAAAAATGTACCATCGCTGGCCGGTGCATTGCGCAAAGCAGCTTCACGGTCCACCTGGCCGGTAATCTGATCTTCCCTCCAAACGTTGACATCTTCGTTGACATAAATCAGTGGTTCAACGTTGTTGGTATCCAGCTCCTGGAGCTTTTCAACCATTTCGAGGATTTCATTCAGATCAGCCATGATGGTTTCCCGCTCTTCTGCAGAAAGCTCCAGGCGAGCCAGGTGTTCAAGTCTTGAAATTAATGCCTTATCTATTTTCATGGCAAATTATTAGAAGTTTGATAGTATTTCTTCGTCCAAAAGTAAACATCTATCTCTAAAATTGCCTAAATCCGGGTTTAAATTATATTTTCGTGTCGCGGGTTCGCCCCGCCCTGATGAGCATGTTTTTGTTCGTCTCATTCCCTGTATTTTCAGTAATGAAAAACAATCAATAGCAAACGATCCTATTCAAACATGAGTGAATCAAACAACGGTTCTAAAATCAAGCACGTTGCCATTGCCGGTAATATCGGAGCCGGGAAAACTACACTTTGCACCCAATTGGGCAAGCACTTCAATTGGTCCGTACACTATGAATCCACAGACAACAACCCCTACCTCAGTGATTTTTATCTGGATATGCAACGCTGGTCGTTCAACCTGCAGATCTACTTTCTTAACAATCGCTATCAACAGATCTTAAAAATTCATAAGGGGGATACCACAGTGGTGCAGGATCGCACCATTTATGAGGATGCCTACATCTTTGCCCCCAACCTGCACGACATGGGCCTGATGGCATCGCGTGACTTTCACAACTATTTTGAATTATTTAAAACGATGTCTTCACAAATCAAACCACCTGATTTGTTGATTTATCTCAAAGCTGGTATCCCAACGCTGGTGTCGCACATTCAGTCACGCGGACGCGACTACGAAGGCAATATGAGCCTGGACTATCTGAAAAGGCTCAATCAGCGCTACGAAAACTGGATTGAGAATTATCAGGAAGGACGCTTGTTGGTGATCAACGTTGACAACATCGACTTTAAAAACAATCCTGAAGATTTGGGAAAAGTGATCAATATGGTCAATACGGAGCTACACGGGTTATTCTGACCTACGGTTTCTCCACGTTGACTTGTGCTTCTTCCACGGGTTGGTCCTGCTCTATACCCAAAACGGAAAGGACTTCATCGGGCACGTACTGCTTGAGCTTTGCCTCACCGCCGTAAAACAAGGCGCCAATCAGCAGGACGTGGAAGATCACGGTAAAGAATACTGCTTTTGCTCGATTGAACTGGGCTGCTCTTCTAAATTTACGTGCGTTCATGATGCCTGAATTTTGGTGAGTAATCGATTTTATAAGGCTAGAACGTCAACTATTTGCCGGTTATTTTTATTTAGCTAAAAAAAGACCGTTTTTTACGAGAATCCTAACAATTGTCAAAATTACAGGCCTGCCTTATCTTATGGAAAAACAAGCATATCAATCTATTATTAATCAAATAAAGGAGCACAACGCCCAGCTGGTGGCGGTTTCCAAAACCAAGCCCAACGAGGACATCATGGCGCTTTACAATTATGGTCAGCGTGCCTTTGGAGAAAACCGGGCGCAAGAATTGACGGAAAAACAATCACAGCTTCCCGCTGATATCAAATGGCACATGATTGGTCACTTGCAAACCAATAAGGTCAAATACATCGCTCCTTTTGTTCATCTTATCCACTCGATCGATAGCTTCAAGGTGCTGAAAGAAGTTAATAAAGAAGCCAGAAAAAATGATCGTACCATCGATTGTCTGCTCCAGATCAAAATTGCAAAAGAGGACACCAAGTATGGCTTTGACGAACATACCCTGAAGGAAATGCTGGAATCGGAAGCTTACGCTAAGCTGGAGCACGTCCACATTTGCGGGGTGATGGGAATGGCCACCTTTACCGATGATGAACAACAGGTGCGCCGGGAGTTCCGCCAACTCCACCGACACTTCGAGCAGCTGCAAGAGCGCTACTTTTCCAACACACCTTATTTCAAGGAAATCTCAATGGGTATGTCGGGCGATTACGAATGGGCCCTTGATGAAGGCAGCACCATGGTCCGCATTGGGAACCTGCTTTTTGGTCCCCGTAAGTACGATTAATCGCTCAGTACCAACGCTTACTCGTTTCTTCTGGCTTTCGAATGGCAGGGGCTGTAATTTGCAGGAAATTCATATACTTTGAAACGCGCTGCAAGGGGTTGTCAGCCAAGCGCTGACAACCTCATTTTTATCTAAAACCGCTCCAGCACTTTTACCACTTCTGCCCTCTTACGAACGGAAACGGGAATTTTACTGCCATCACGCATGAGCAGGTAGCCGCCATCGGTTTTCACAAAGGCATCAATGTGTTGAAGATTGATCAGGTGGGACTGATGCACTCTTAGGAAGTCCAGGCCAGCCAGGGTTTTATCGTATTCCTTCAGCGTTTTGGTGACCATAATTTTCTGGCCATTGTCGAGGTAAAAGGTCGTATAATTGCCCTGCGCCTCGCAGCGAATGATCTGATGAAGCTGGATCAGATGAATTTTATCCAATGTATGCAGAGCAATGCGTTGCAGACGGTCTTCACGCTGGAAATTGTCTCTGAGCAAATCGATTTGTTTGGACTGTTCAGACAAAAGGAGCTTGGCCCGGCTCACTGCCTCCTGAAGTTGTTCCGGTTGCACCGGCTTGAGCAGATAGTCAACCGCTGCCATGCGAAAGGCCTGCACAGCAAAGGCATCGGAAGAGGTGGTAAAAATGACCTTAAAGGGAACTTCTGGCAAGATATCCAATAAATCAAACCCCGTCCCATCCAATAATTGGATGTCGAGAAACAACAATTCCGGCGTACATTGTCGCAGCAATTTTGCACCACTCACTACCCCTTCTGCTGTTCCGATGATCTTCACTTCCGGACAGTAATCCTTTAAATCGAGGGAGAGGCCCTCGATAGCCTGATGATTATCGTCGATTATTACTGCTTCGATCATCCTAATCGCTTTTAATTCCGTGGTCACAGATTTCTTTGAATGCCTCCACCAAAACGTCCAGTTCCTCTGGCAGCGTGTACACATTTGGAGAAATTCTCACTCCCCGCAAATTTTCCCAGGTAATACTCGTAGTGTGGATCTTATAATCTCGCCACAAGGCATTATGGACCTGAGAGGGCTCCACGTTCGCCACATTGATCAGCGCCAGTGCACTTGAATTCTCAGGGTTGACCGGGCTATTGATTTGAATGCCATCAAAGCCCTGTAGCTTTTCGACAAAATAGTTTCTTAAGTATTTCAGTCGGGCTTCTTTCCGGCTTGCGCCAATCATTTCGTGAAAATCGATGGCCTGGCCAATGGCTTGTTCGATCGCGATGGAACGCGTACCCAGATGTTCAAATTTACGAATGTCTTCACTTTCCGGGTTCTCTGCGGCAAATAAGGGATAAAGCTGCCCAATTCGAGACTTGCGTACATAGAGCATACCGCTGCCAAACGGAGCACACAACCACTTGTGCAGGCTGGTGCCAAAATAGTCACATTTCAGGTCTGATATTTTGAAATCGAGCTGGGCAAAACTATGTGCTCCATCCACTAGCACCTGTATATTTCGCCTGGCCGCCTCTTCAGCAATCTCTTTCACGGGAAGGATCTGGCCATTCCAGTTGATAATGTGTGTCAGGTGCACCACCTTAGTATTGGGGCCAAAAGCATTGACAAACTCATCAATGATCAATTGCTTGTCTTCCACAGGGGCATCAAAAGACAACCATTTCAGCGCAATTCCATCCCGCTTTTCCCGCTGCTTCCAGGCGTTGATCATATTAGGATAATCCTGTTTGGTCAAAACCACCTCATCGCCGGGCATTAGCCGAAGCCCAAAAATCACTGTTTCCAAAGCCTCGGAAGCATTGCGATTAATGGCAATTTCTTCAAGATCACAGCCCGATAACCTGGCCAGTTTTCTACGGATCGACTCCTTTCCTGCATCGAGGATGCGCCACATGTAGTACGAGGGAGCTTCGTTGCTCAATTGATTATACCGCTCTACAGCCTCCTGTACCACCTTGGGCTGTGGGGATACTCCTCCATTGTTGAGATTGATTACACCTGAGGAAACCGTATAAGCCTGCCTTACCAGTCTCCAGAATTCTTCATCCGTTGCAACCTCAGCGGGCGGCAAGTGTTCAATGGCAGCAAAAGAAGACATAAGTTCTTTACCCTGGACCGTCTCTAAGAAAGAGACCGTCCCCGTTCCGACAAGGGTAGCCATCAGATTTCTCAGAAACTTTCTTCGGTTTGCAGCCATGGTGGTGTTGCTTTGAGGAGCACTAAAGCAGTATTCCAGCCTCTCTTTTGATCGCGATCAGCGCCTTGTCGACGGCCATTTCACGGGTGGACAGATATTGAATCAGCGCTTCGCTGAATTCCTCTCCCCTGGCTTTTGAATCAACTGAATCGGCTACCAAGCTAATGAAGTTGACCGCATCGTCACGGGCAATCTTCACAATTTGCCACAGCTGATCAGAGACGTAAACCTGCTGGGTAATGTTGTGCTCATATTCCTGCTGAATAGCCAGTAGCAATGCGTATTTGAGTTCCGCTGCGGTCATCCCCGGCTTTTTCCACCTCAGCAGAAGATTGGGAATTGAAATCCGATCACAAAAAAGGGAAAGACGTTCGTAAGCTTGTAGCCGCAGTGGCAAGGTCGTTTCCTGCTGTCCTTTTTTGATCTCCATCGCCTTGAGTTGGCGCTGGCTTTCAAGATATTGCTTTAACAGATAATACACCGTTAAAAACACAATCAGAGCAGGAACGGTTAATTTGACGATTTCAAGTAAAGTACTTAGCCAGACAGACATATAAAGGTATTATACTAATTTCATTTCCAGACAAAAATACGCGCAATCCCCACAATTCCAAGGAGGATGATCGGAATTATTATGGGGATTCGCATATCCACTACAGAAAAAAAGGTAGAAAGTAAAAACCCAGGTGGCTTTTAAGACGTTCTTTTTTTGATTATTTTTGCCTACTATAAGTACAAATGCGACGATAAATGAGTGAAGTAAAGACAAGTTTGCAACCCATTACCCTCACAGAAGGGGCTATTGCCCAATTGCAAAAGATCAGAAAGGATCAACAGGTTCCCGTGGAGCACGGACTACGCGTTGGCGTAAAAGGTGGCGGATGTTCCGGGTTTTCCTATATTCTGGGCTTTGATGTGCAGAAGGATAATGATCAGGTTTATGAAATTGGCGGCATGAAGGTCATAATGCAGAAAGCCCACGCCATTTATTTACTGGGTATTGAAATCGATTGGCTGGACGGATTGGACAATCGCGGTTTCACTTTCAACAACCCCAATGCCACGGAAACCTGTGGTTGCGGTACTTCTTTCTCCGCCTGATTGCCGGCGATCTGATTTATATCAACTCAATGACAAAAACACCTTTTTCCCCCTGCACTTTCCGTGCAAATAAATATCTTGCCCAATACTTGGTTAGTTTTCCTTTTAGTCATAGTATGAATCAATTCTATTAGTTTCAGTCCGAATCTAAGATGGTCATGTTATGATCCATTTATTATACCAATTGCTCACAAAACACTTACAAAATTCTTGTGTATGAGAACGTTTACGCTATTATTAGCACTGATTACCTTCACGCTTCAGCTTTCTGCCCAGGATGAGGTATACTGGAGTGAAGACTTTGGCGATGGCCCTGGAGGTTGGACAATTACAACGACTTCCTGCGGCGTTTTCACTAATGCTCCGGTTGGATCCTATGAATTGATGGATGGCACTCACAATGGCTCGGCCATTACCGGCGTTGAATCTACCCTTTCTTTCAACACCATTCGCGATTATTCGGTGCAATTGACCTCCGCTACGGATACTGCCTTTGTACAGGCACAGTACACGTGGGATCAGGCAGGCACTGGCGCACTGACCAGCAACCTGTCGGGTGAGACCCTGACCTTGGGAGCGTCTGATTTTTCCAATACCGGCAATACGACCAACTGGTTCAGTAACCTGGCGGTCGATCAGACTACCCTCGATGCATGGGGACGTACGGCTTTGGTTCTCGATGATCCAATTATGAGCATCTCGGGCTCTACACTTACGTTGACCAGCCAGGACGGTTTGACCGTATTGAATTACGAAAATGTTTCAAACTGTGGTGAAATCTGGTTGTGGAGTCACAATGGTTATGTTGGCAATGGCGCTTTCGCACCCAACGCCAGCATCAACTCGGAAACCAATGACAATGGATCAATGATCCTCAACGCAGATTTCTACTCAACCGATGGCGACCCAGCCAATGCACCTTCTCAACCCTACCCTCGCTATGTTTCAGAGTTGATCTCACCAATGATTGACCTAACGGATGTGGAGGATGCTGTATCTTTAGAATTTAGCCAATTGGTTCGTCTTTTGAATCCTGCCCCCGGCGCGCCAGCGGATGCTGCAGGCAATGCTTTAAGAACCTCCTTTTCTGTTAGTACTGATGGTGGTAATACCTGGAGTACTCCACAGAATGCCAATGAGAGCCTGGGGCCAAATGACAATGCCTTGAACAATACGAGAAACTTCCCGGTTCAGGGATTGCAGGGTAATGACAGCGTTATGGTGAAGTTTACCTTCGCCATGGACTTTTACTTCTGGGTTATTGACGATGTAAAACTCGTTTCCCGTCCTGCATACGATATGCAAGTCAATACCAATTTCTATGCAGTAGCGCCAAATGCTCGTACGCCAATCAGCCAGGTAGAGCCGATGTACTTCCTGGCGGATATCCAAAACAATGGTGGCCGTACCACCACGGGAGTTGAACTAAACCTTACCATTACGCATGATGGCAATGGAACGGAAGTGTACAATGACACCAATGTTTACGGAGATTTAACCTCTGACTCACTGGCAGAAAATGTAATTTTCGAAGACGCCCTCGACCCGGCAAACCTGATTGTTGGCAGTTATACCGGCGTGTATTCTGTTTCCCTGGATTCGACTGACCTTGACCCATCCAACAATACCATCGAGTGGAGCTTTGCAGTGACCGATACTACCTTCTCCAAGGACTTTGGCGAAACCCGTAGTGTTTCTCCCTCTGCAGATAACAGCTTTAGCTACGGCAACTGCTATTATGTGCCAAATGGTGACGGAATGTTTGGCCGTTATATCACCTTTGGTGGTGTAACGAACCAAGGTGTACCTCTGGCCGGTAAGGTCATCTCTACCTTCCTGTTCAAATGGGACGGTGACGTGAATGAGGATGGACAAGCCAATCAGGTAGAATACGGTTCACCAATTGCCTTTAACTCTTATGTCTTTACAGCAGGTGATGCCAATGACGAAATTACCATTCCGTTGGATCTCGATGCCAATGCTATCCCATTGGAAGATGACTCCTACTATCTCGTAATGTTGCAGTATCAGGATGAAAACGATGAAACCCTGTTCTTCCTGGCTAGTGACGCTATCGATTATAGTGCCATGGTATTTACAACCGACTCCCTGGATGTTCCACGCTATGCGGCTGTTCTGGCTGTTGGAGAAGAAACAGACTACAGCACCCTGGGCTTCGGCTGGGACCTGGTACCGGTTGCCAACATGACTATCGGTAACAACGACGATCTCGATGGCCCGGCAATCGTGGGTACTCGCGAGCCACTGATCGAAGACAACATTGCTTCTATCTATCCAAATCCTGCCGATCAGGATTTGAGAATTGACGTTCAACTGCCGGAAGTAAGCCAGGAAGTGCTTATTTCATTGATGAGCGTAGAAGGTAAGTTGATTTCGCGTCAGGATTTGGGTACCTTGCAAACCGGACAGGCCATCTTTGACGTAAGTCAATTGCCATCCGGCAAATATCTGGTGAAGATTAAAACAGATCGTGGAATAAATGTCCGTCCGGTAGTGGTTACCCACTAAGGATAGACTCATCAGCACTTTTGCCCGTTTTTACAAACGGAGCGAGAAACTGGAACCGTTCCCGACTGGGGACGGTTCTTTTTTTGTTACAGTGTGTGTCGAAAATCATCGCCGGACTGGCAATATCTCTCCGCGTTCTTCAGGCCTACTCTGCGTTCTTGTACCCGCTATTGCTGGGAGACGTACCCAGAAGCTTCAGCGAAGGAGCATGGCGTCTCGCTTCGCTGTAGCGGCTCAAAGGCAAAGTAGGAATCAGCGGAGGAGCCCGGCGAAGGACTCGGCGAAGCAAGAGGTGGGTAAAGAGGGCTCTAAAAAAATATCCTCTTGCAATACCCATCAGGAAATCACAAGAGGACATTATATTCCTAAATATTAATCCGCTGTTGGAATCAGCGAGTTTACTTACCGCACTTTTATCACTTTTTCGGTCTTGATCAACTGGCCGTCAACTACCATTCTTAAGGTATACATACCTGGAGTGAGATTAGCACCAAATTCTACCGTTCCCTGTCCGGAAGCCAGCTCAAACGATGCCTGCTGCTGACCAATGGCATTAAACACCTCCATTGTAGCCTGCTGATAAGGTTGATCGATGCTGTAGCTCATGGAAATACTTTGCTTAAATGGATTCGGGAAAACGTTCAAGCGTATGCCCTGAGTCAACGGATCATCAAGATCATTAATCACCTCACCTTCTACTACGAGAAAGGCATCAACCGCTGCTTCTACCAGGTGACCAGATGGATCAAAGTCTCCCGTTTCAAAGCGAAGGGTCATATTATCGGTCAGATCAAGGAACTCAATAATGTGGAATTCCGAAATCGGACGCCAATTGCTGCCGGATTGTGCCGAAGTCAATAATTCCAACTCTACTTCTTCAATTCCGTTGGAGAGGTAAACGGCAAACTGGTCATCAGGAGTGCCATTACCGCTGCCGTTGAACCACCAGAGGTAGTACGACAAAATTGGATCGTTATAGTCTGACAAATCCATTACCGGTGAAGTCAGGGTCACAGTTCCATCATCCACATCATCATCGCCGGCGCTACCACCGGCATTACCCGTTACATAGCATTTATCGCCAAGGTCACCAGCGATATCAAAATCAGGATTCACCTGTGTACCCTGGAAGGTAGTACCATTGGGTTCACCACGTTCCCAAAAACCGGAAACAGCCGTCTCACCGTGGGTAGCCACCCAGTTGTAGTCCAGCACAAAATCATCCTGATAACCTTCTTCGAGTTCAATAGTCAGGGTTGTTGTGCCACTAATATCGCTGTCCTCAATGACGCTGTATAAATATCCCCAGGCACCGGCAAAGATATCGTAGGTACCGGGTTCCATGGCGAGATAAAAATTGCCGTTTTCGTCAGTTGTTGCCATATATTCCACAGTACCATTAGAAATCAGCACCTCTGCATTGGGGACAGGGTCGCCCTCTGCGGTGGTAATCGTTTGTCCGCTGATGCTCAAAATGGGCTCAAGCGCTACATCCTGGATTTTCAGCACGCCATTTTCCAGTACAGTAGGAATGGTCTGGGTTATATATCCAGCCTTTGAGTATTGCACATCGAAAGTTCCCGGAATGGCCTGACCGGTTTTGTATTCTCCGAGGAGGTCAGTAGTTGCCTGATTGGCCTGATCGGAAAAAATCTCTACTTCAACGCCGGTGAGCTTAGACCCCGATTGGGCATCGGTTACTTCACCTTCCAACCAGCAGGCACGTACATAGGTAGCATCACAAACATAAAGACCATTACCAATATCTGATACCAAAACAACTCCCGAAGGTAGGAAAGGATAAAGTCCCCAGGCTCCATTGAATCCTCCACTGGCACCGAGAAATGTATCAAAGTTTCCAACCTCAATGAGGTTTTCAGGGCGTGAGGCATCTACAATGATACCGCCATCCGTGTAGTAGGAAATGACCAGCCAATCGTCCCAAACGTGAACGTTGTGCGGAATGACATTTTCCCCAATGGTTTCAATCGGTCGAAACTGGTCCAGCTCCACGATATTACCGGGATCGGAAACATCGTATGCACCAATGGGAGCATTAGCACGCTCATCGGTTGTAAAAGCCACATTGCCGTCGTCCGACAACCAGATATTGTGGGTGAAGTTAAAGGGCGTATTTTGACTACCCAGAAAAACCGAATTGTCCTTGTCGGAAACATTATAGATGGCCATTCGGCCTTCATAAATCTCGGAAGCATACATTTTATTGTCTCGCACATATACATCGTGAGCATAGATATTCGGCCCTGGCCCGGCATAAATAGGCGTGCCGGGAGTCGTAAATACATCGATGTATAACATGCCACCTGCATTGAGATTGCAACCGGCAAGATAGGCATAACCAAATTCATCGATATAGATATTGTGGCATTGTTCCAGTACTCCTCCTACGTCGGGCAGATCCGGTGTCCAGTAGTAGTACGGAGCAGAATTGGGCAGGTCAGAAAGATCAATTACCGTCAGTCCATCTGCTCCCTGATCAGTAGTCACGTAAGCGGTAGCACCCCAGGTTTTGATATCCCGCCAAATGGAGTTGGCCCCCGGCACAAAGGCTACCTCCACTGCATTTTCGGGATCAGTTACATCCACAATAGAAACACCATTTTGGGCACCAACCAACGCATATTCTTTCCCTTCGCCATCGGCCCATCCCCAGATATCATTGAGGTCGATATCGTATTCCAAATGGGAAAGCAAGCTCATGTTTAGCTGGGCATTGGATACACTCCAAAGCCCGGCTAGTAATAAAATCAAGATCGTTTTTTTCATTTTTTGTATTGTTCAATTAATGACAAATTTGCAATTGTTCACTGGCATTTCGGGGCAGCGTACAAAGATATTTTTTTTGAATGGAAATTGTTTTACCGATTCAGATCAATCACTGCAACTGTTAATCGGCTGACACAAATCTTTTTCCCATCTTCATTGGTGATTTCTATATTCCACACGTGGAGGGTACGACCAATACGAATAGGCGTTACTTTACCAAAAACATAGCCTTGCCGGGCACTGCTCAAATGATTGGCGTTAATTTCTACCCCCACACATCCCTTTGTATTTATATCAGCCAGACACAACTGTGAAGCCATGCTTCCCAACGTCTCCGCCAAGGCCACCGAAGCACCTCCATGAAGCAGGCGCATAGGCTGTACCGTGCGGTGATCAACCGGCATCTTGGCAACAATGTAGTCTTCACCAATTTCTGTGAATTCAATCCCCAGGTTTTCTACCATTGTATTTTTAGAAAAAGTGGTCAGGGTATCCAGATCAAAGGTTTGTTTCCAAATCATTGATTATTGATTTTGTGCTATTCTTTTTTCGTAGGTGTTGATCAGAAAATAGTAACCGATCACTCCCAGTGCATAGAACACCACAGTGATTAGAAAGATGTTGACGTAGCGAAAATTTAGTTGTCGTAGCCAACTAAAAACCGCCGTCGATACAAACCAGCTTCCCGACCAGATGGATGCATTGAGGGCACTCATCAGCTCCTGATTTTTCTTACCCACAAAGTACATCGTAAGCTCAGAGGTCATCGGCCCGGCGGCATTCATCAACGGCTGGCGCACCACATAAAAGAAGCCGGCAATCCATACCGCATAGGCCCATTGCCTGTAAAATTCGGTAAAGGCCAGCATGGCCAACGCAAAGACGGCCAAAGATTGAAACAGGGTAATGGCTATCCGATAACCAAAACGACGACGAATCATCGGAATAAAGAACATCACAACAGCAACCAGGAAGAAGGTGAGCGAACCAAGGATGGAAAAGACCTGGGAATCCATACCATGGATATGCAAAAAAAACAGGTTGATCACCGGAATGGTAAATCCCGCACCAATGGCAATTAGGATGGTGGGGATGACAGCCTGAAGGATCAATTTCCAGTCGTAGGAATGCCACAAATCGGAGAAGGGAATTTTGCTGCTTAATTGCTCCCGGATGTTGATGCGACTGACAAAAAACAGACTGAAAAACGAAAGGGTCGCCACTATCTGCAACATTAATTTCTCACTAAGCCAATAGGGAAATAGATAATTAGAAATAGCATAAAATAGCCCTACCAGACAGATGGTCACACTAAAAGATAGAAAGGATAAGGCAAAAGCCTCAGAATGCCGCTCGGGTCGGGTATTCAGTAAAATAAATGGCAAAATGCTAATTTGAATGCTGGTATAGGCTACGCCCCACATCATCGCAAAAACATTGAGCCACAACCGCCATTCCTGATCGATGGCTAAAATAATGAGGTGCGACAAGATGGGCACGCCGATAGCTGCGAAAAAGAAAAACGGTTTCAACCGGCGCCCCTTGATGTATAATCCGATGGGAAAAGCCAGGAGAAAAACGGCCAGGAAACGGTACGACAACACATCGGCGATTTCGTAATCGGCAAAACCCTCCTGGCTCATATAAAAGTTGAGCAAAAGAAAGAAAGCAGTATTGGAAGCCTGTACACAAAATTGAGCAGCAATGGCGTTGCGGGTAGAGCGGTCAATACGTCGATAATTGGTTAAAATGCCACGCAAGGTTGCCATGTCAAAGATCATTTTTACTAATCATCGGGATTAGTTCTTCACTAATTTCCTTCCCACCGATTCCTTTTTTCAAATCACTTTCCCTCATGCCTAATTGCTTCAATTGCGGCACCCATGCTGTCTGAGCCAACAAGATCGCCCCCCGATCCATACAGCGCAACGCCAATTCGTGCAGCGAAAGGCGATCTGCTTCGGCTTTGGAAGGAATCCACTTTCGTGGAATGAAGTATTCTTTTTTGCCATTGACGTGAATGAGCACTTGTAAAAAGGCTTCGCCATTCAATTGGAAAGCTAGCATTTTCTCCGGTGTCGCCTGTTCCTCTATGCGGAAACCATTTTCTATGGCAAGATGAATATACTCCAGCATTAATGTCCAATCCTGGGAATAAAATAGCTTCCAATGCCCCCTTTTACGCATCCAGGTGAGTTGTCGTTTGGCATAGCGGCGGGAATTGCGTTTGATCAACTCAACGGCAGTTTCGAGCGAGCTTTCGCCCTCGATATAATCAAAGAGTTCCTGGTACCCCACCGTTTTGAGCGCATTGAATTCCCGTAAAGGAAATAACCTTTTGGCTTCCGCCAATAAACCCTGCTCCATCATGATATCCACCCGGCGATTGATGCGGTCATAGAGTTGTTGACGCGGCCAGAAAAGCTGCAAATAGATGGGGGTGAATGAGCGAAGCGCTTTGGCCTTGTTCCGGAAGGAAGAAAAAGGTTGCCCACTGGCCCGACAGACCCCAAGGGCACGGATCAAGCGATGAGGATTGGACCGATCAACCTCCTCATAATAGACTGGATCGCTTTCCTTGAGCTCTCGTTGTAGGGCCTCAATACCTTCCTGCTGATAAAGTTTTTCTAAGGCATTTTTTATCGCTTCAGATACCTCGGGAAATTCATCCAATCCTTCGCAAAGGGCCCGTAAATAAAGACCAGAGCCGCCAACCAGAATGGCAATGTCCTTTTTGGCAAAAATGGTATCGAGTCTTAACAAAGCTTCCCGGACATAATCGCCAACGCTGTACTCAGCTTCCAGATCGAGATGGTCAATAAAGTGATGGGGAGCCGCGCTCAGCTCCTTCTCAGAGGGTTTGGCGGTTCCGATATTCATCTGTCGGTAAAACTGCCGACTATCACCGGATAGGATCTCTGTTTTGAAATATTGAGCCAGGCGAATGGCCAGATCAGTTTTTCCACTGGCTGTGGGTCCGCCAAGAACAATGAGGTATTTTCCTAAAGGCATGGCGCAAAAATAAGGAGCTTCTTCGACAATTTTTGATGTGGCCGAAATGTACCCGCAAAAATCCCGGATTTGGAGCAGTTTCGGAAATTCACAAATTGGTTTTACATTTGGGGGCTTGTATTAATCTATATGTACCGATAAGGCCCAGATACATGATATATTTTATCGTCAGACCTTTAGCGAAGATTGCCGCTTATGTTTTCTACCGAAAAATCTATTTTTCCCACTTGGAAAACATACCCAAAGACAAGCCGGTTATCCTCGCTGCCAATCATCCCACCGCCTTTGCCGAGCCAGTCATTCTGGCCTGCTTCCTGGACCGACCACTGCATTTTCTGGTCCGGGGCAACCTGTTTAAAAAGCCCATTTACAACTGGATGCTTAAAAGCCTGAATATGTTGCCGCTTTTCAGGCAAAAAGATCGCGGATACAAATACGTGAAGAAAAACTACTCCACCTTTGAAACGTGCTTTGACGCCTTGCAAGAAGACAAGACCATTATGATTCTGGCCGAGGGACGAACCATTCATGAAAAACGACTGCGCCCACTACAGAAAGGAACCGGACGGATTGCCTTTGGCACCTTGGATAAATACGCCGATGTGGATGATGTATATATCGTGCCAACCGGGGTAAATTTCACCTACGGTGATCAAGCACGCTCGGAAGTGATGATCGATTTCGGTCCGGCTATGTCCGCCCGGGATTATTATGAGCAATACCGGGAAAACAATTCTTTGGGCATACAGTCCTTTACGGAGGATCTGAAAGAAAAAATGTCAGAACGCATCATCATTATCGACAACCCGGAAGATGAACGCCTTACCGAGCAACTATTTCTCCTGGATCGAACCGAACGCTTGAAGCCATTGCTGCCGGTAGTTTTTAGGGATAATGATAGTACGCCCCTGTTTCGCGAAAAGGCCATCGCTACTGCGGTAAATGAAATGCCAGAGGAAGATAAAAATGCATTGGCCCAGAAAACAGCAGCCTATTTTCGAAAGCTGGAAACCCTCGATATTCCACCAGAAAGTGCCCTGGAAAAACGTACGTCCTTTTTCCTGGCTTTTTTCCTGCTTCTTTTTGGACTTCCGGTTTTTATGGTCGGATTTGTGCTCAACTATTTGCCGTATCGTTTTGCCAAATTCATGGCCGATACCCGGGTGAAGTTTATCGAATTCTACGCCCCGGTATTGCTGGCCGTTTCGCTTGGGGCTTATCTGATCTATTATTTGTTGGGATTGATCGTTGGGCTCATCATTGGTAAAACCTGGCTACTGGCTCTCGTGGTGGCAACTCCCTTTCTGGGATTCCTTGCCTTGCTGTACCGCGAGTACTACTTTATGTTTGCCGAGGATTATCAACTCAATTGGATCAACCCGGAAGATTTAGAGGCGCTAAAAACTCAAAAAGACGGTATTTTGCGGGAAATCAGGCGCTGGACTTAATCCTTTTCCGTGACCTTTTGTTATTCATCTCGTCGGAATAATAAACCGAAGTAGGGAATGATTGAAACACTAGACAAGGCTGTTGCTCAAAAGAGGATGAACAAGCTTGGCGGTAAGCGATTACCGTTCTTCTTCCTCATCGATTATCGGCAACAATCTTCAGTAGTGATGCCCCTGTCAGAAATTGACACTTCGGAAATGCAGATGTATTTTCCCAGTTTTGCCCGCCAGGGTGCCATACTGAAGCCTGGAAAAAAATTTTCCTTTGAGGCTTTTCCACTTCCTTATCGAGATTATGAGCGAGGTTTTGAAATAGTCCAGCGACATTTGCAGGCCGGTAACTCCTTTTTGACCAATCTCACCTTCCCTACCCCAATTCATACTAATCTTGAATTGTTGGAAATCTATCATCAGGCCGTAGCCCCTTACAAACTTTGGTGGAAAGATCATTTTGTGGTTTTTTCTCCGGAAACTTTTGTGCGGATTGAACATGGCATCATCAGCTCCTTCCCCATGAAAGGCACTCTTGATGCTACCCTGCCAAATGCCCGGCAACGGCTGCTCGATGATGCCAAAGAAAAAGCCGAGCACGCCACTATTGTGGACCTCATTCGCAATGATTTGAGTATGGTAGCTTCGCGGGTAAGGGTGAAACACTACCGGTATATCGATACCATTAAAACCAGCCGCGGCCCCTTGCTGCAAACCAGCAGTCAGATCAGCGGCAAACTGGATCATAACTTCCACGAGCAGCTCGGTGATCTGATTTTCCGACTCTTACCGGCAGGATCGATCAGCGGTGCGCCAAAACCTAAAACGCTGGACATCATCGAAGAAGCTGAAGGCTACGACCGTGGCTTCTACACCGGTATTTTCGGTTATTTTGACGGCGTCAACCTCGATAGCGCGGTAGCCATTCGCTTTGTTGAACAACAACCCGCCGGCCTTGTTTATAAGAGCGGTGGAGGTATTACGGCCATGAGTCATCCGGAAGAAGAGTATGCGGAATTGATTCAAAAAGTCTATCTTCCCATTCCAAATAGCCAACACGCTTATGCCCACGTCACTCCCGCTCTTGGAAACCATTAGGTTGGAAGACGGAAAGCTGCAAAACCTGACCCGACATCGATTTCGCATGGGACAGTCATTGAGTTTTCTGGGCTACTCCAATCATCTGGCCTGGTCGGAAAACTGGACAAAGATTCCCTCTGACAAGCAGAAAGGTCTTTGGAAATTTCGGCTGATTTATGGAAATGAGCATTTCAAAGTAGACATCATCCCTTATGAGATTCGCTCCATCAAAAGCCTAAAGCTGGTGTTGGCCGACCACCTCGATTATTCGGTGAAATATACGGACCGGAGCCAGATTGAGGCACTCCTGGCCAAACGAGAGGACGCCGATGATATACTGATGATCAAGGACGGACTCCTTACTGATACCTCTTATGCCAATATTGCCCTGTATGATGGAGAAAACTGGCATACACCCACCCAACCGCTGCTCAAAGGCACCCGGCGTGCCAGTCTGATTTCCACCGGAAAGATCATCCCCAGCTACATTCGCATTCACGACCTGCAAGACTATTCTCGAATCCGTCTTTTTAATGCGATGATGGACTTTGACCAAGGACCAGAGCTAGACATTGCGGCCATCCGTTAATGCTCATAATCCCATTTTCGAAAAAAAAGCAAGGCCGAGCGAGCATCGGCAAGTGGAGGGTATCCTGAGATTTGCAAGAGCCAGTTGGCCGCATCCAATACCGGTATATCTGGGTAGAAGTGATCTCTGGCGAAATGCAGGTACTTCATCAACATAAAGGCATTAAACCACCGGTAAAAGCGCTGGATGAAAGTGTCTTCACTGCTGGTGTGGCAGTGCAGCTCCCGCCATTTATTTTCGAAATCTACCTCCTGCAAAAAGGCTTGGATTGACGCTGGTACCTGGCTCAATACCGATTCGACGGATTCAATTGGATAAAGGTCCGTCAGCTGGTTGAAAAAGGTTTTCAGGTCGATGAAACTCTGAGGTGCATAGGTATCATAATTTCCTTTTTTGAGCAAACTCCCGACCGCCTTCCCCGTACCAAAAGGCACCCGGTGGGATGGCCTGGGCGAGGGAATAACCCGCGTTGTATTAAGCTCGGTAAAATTGCCCCATTCAATAAACTTTTGCAGGAAATAAAAGTCCTCTCCGGCCTTACGTCGATTCATACCTCCTTGCTGCTGGTAGGCTTCGTAGCGCACCGCCATACTTGAGCCGATGGTTTGATAAGCAAAGGGAAAACCGGCAAATCGCTGGGCATCGATGTAGTAGCGAAGGTGCAGCTCGTATAAAGTAATGGAAGCATACACCTCGGGTTCAAAATGGGCACCCTGCAAGGGATGTTCAAATCGAATACTACAGGCAGGAGATTCAGGATGTGTGATGAAATGCTGCTCCAGGGCCCGTAAATAGTTGGACTCACACCGACTATCAGCATCAAAACAGGCGATGATGCCGACTTGGTTGTCTATTTTCTCAAAGCGCCAGCAGGCCTCATCCATGCCAATTTTTCTAGCCAGCCCTACCCCACCGTGTTTTACCGAAAGATCGGGATGATACAACACATGAAACTTCAGACGGGTAGATCGCTGTTTTTTGGCCCACTCCATCGCTTGCAGGTAGGTCTGCTGATTGCGTTGTTTGACTTCACTGGAATCCAGCAATCGATCATTAACCACTACAATGACCTCTACATCACAGTCCGGCAGGTCACATTTTTGCAAACAGAGCAAGCTCAATAGCAAGTAGTCTTCATCATAACAGGGAATGACTACGATGATACCCAGATTCAATGAGGGGCGATTGGTAATCTGCGGTCCGTATAAAGTCCGTTGCTGAAGATAGGGAGTCATTACCCGTAAATGTAGGAATTTTCTAAATTCGCAGGGAGATTCTCAAACATTGTTTTTCACCAATGCCTGTACTATCTGACATCGCTGTAATCGAATTACCTTATTTGCCTAACATTCAGTTTTTTAGCAAACTAATGCTCTATCAACAGGTTTTTCTGGAACAGCATGAAAACTACCGCAAGAGCAGCTACCGCAATCGTTGCTACATCGCCGGCCCCAATGGTCAGCATCGGCTAAGTATTCCACTGAAAAAAGGCAAAAATGAACAGCAAAATATTCAGCAAGTAGAAATTGCCTTCAATGAACCCTGGCCGCACCAGCACTGGCAGGCCATTCAGTCGGCTTATGGCAATGCGCCCTTTTTTGAATTCTACGTCGATTACTTTCAGCCGATCTTTGAACAGCCCGATGAGTCCTTGTTTGCATTTAACCAACGTCTATTCAACACCTTGCTTAAGGTCATTCCCGTCACCGCGAAAATTGAATACACCAGCGAATATCATGAAGAATGGCCCTCTGATGCGGACGACCTGCGGCATTTTATGCTCCCCAAAAAAATGGGCCGGGAAGCAGATGATTTTTATCAGGCAGCTCCCTACCCACAGGTATTTCAGGAAAAACATGGTTTTTTGGCCAATTTAAGTATATTGGACCTGCTATTTTGTACCGGACCACAAACGGTGCAATACCTGGAAAAGTCAATTCTTCATACTAAATAAATCATCAGTGAATCCGCTACTCAATCAAGACTTACAATCAAAGCGCGCTCAGCTGGAGGAGCTGGTCAAGGACCTGCACGACCTGACCATCCATATCGGGCATTCTGAACTGGCGCAGACCGTGAGTGAGTTGCGCAATCGGCTACACGAGCCCTTCATGTTTGTGATCGTAGGTGAAGTCAAGGCCGGCAAGAGCTCATTTATCAATGCCCTGCTAGCTACTGGTAAGGAAGTGACCAAAGTAGCACCGCAACCAATGACGGATACCATTCAGCAAATCATTTACGGAGAGAAGGAGGAAATTGTGTCGATTAACCCCTATCTCAAGAAGATTTTGCTGCCGGTAGAGATCCTCCGCGATATTGCCATCGTTGATACGCCGGGAACCAATACTATTGTTGAACACCATCAGGAAATTACCGAAAGCTTCATTCCCGCTTCCGACCTGATCGTCTTTGTATTTGAAGCTAAAAATCCATATCGGCAATCAGCCTGGGACTTTTTCAACTACATTCATTCCGACTGGCGCAAGAAGATCATTTTTGTGCTACAGCAGAAAGACCTGATGTCTGCCGAAGACCTGGCGGTCAACGTGCAGGGCGTTACCGAACATGCGGAGAAAAAAGGCATCAATAATCCCACCGTGTTTGCCGTATCAGCCAAGCAGGAGCAGGAAGGACAAACCGAAGAAAGTGGCTTTGGCCTGTTGCGCACCTATATTCAGGACAATATCACCGGCGGTCAGGCTCCGGTACTGAAGCTGATGAACAGTGTATCAACCTGCCAGAACATCAATGAACGGCTTGCGGATGGCATCCAATTGCGTAAGCAACAACTGGAAGCCGATAAGGCCTTCCGGGCAGACATCCGTGAAACGCTGGACGATCAGGAAAAGAAGTCGAAGAAGCAGGTAGAAGTGCTGGTAGAAAACCTCATTGCCGGCTACGACCGGATTACCAACAAAAAAGAAAAGGAGTTGCGGGACGGGCTGTCTTTTTTCTCTTTGCTGAAGCGTTCTTTTGTTAGCATGTTTAGCAAAAAGCAATCAGCCAAGGAATGGCTGGAAGGATTTGCCAAAGAGATGGAAGGGGATTTGCACCGGGAGTTGAATAATAAGCTCAACGAAGGAGTGGTGGATGTGGCCGACAATATTCAGCAGATGGCCAAGATCATCGATCTGAAAATTCGCAATAGCGAGACCATTTTGAAAAATGACCACGATATTTTCAGCGACATTGCCGAAAGGCGCAGTAATGTGCTGCGAGAATTGCAGGAAACCTTTTCAAAATTCATTACCCGTACGGAAAACTTCACTGATGAAGCCCTTTTTCCGGATAAACAAACCCTCTCTCCCAACATTGCCGCCGGCGGTGGGATTGCGGCCTTAGGGGCCATCCTGATTGCGATGACCCAAATACCGATGTACGACATTACCGGGGGCATCCTCACCGGGATAGGTTTGCTGTTTGCCGGGTTTTCCACCAACATCAAAAAGCGGAAAATCCTCAATGGCTTCACCAATGAAATTGAGAAAGGACGCACCCAGATTGAAGAAGAAGTGGACGCCAACCTGAAAGCTTATATTGAGAATCTTAAAGTGAAAATTGACGGCACTTTCAGCAAATTTGATCAACTCATCGAAAAAGAAACCCAAAATCTGGCGGTGCTGGAAGAGAAATTCCAGGATATTGAGCAAAAGCTAAAAAGCATGGCTGAAAGCTTGCAAACAAGCTGATTAACCCTTATTTTTTAGTCTTCGTCTAAGCGAAGAGCCCCTTTGAAGAAAGTTAAATGCCATTAAGAGAGAAATGTTTAATTTCCCGTTTTTGAAAAATTATCCGCTGTTGAAATGAAAAAGAAATCAGTTGCAGGTGTTCTCGCCTTGTTATTCGGCATATTTGGTGTTCATCGCTTTTACCTGGGCAAGCGCTTTTGGGGAATCGCCCACATGGCCCTATTTTTTATCACTATGGGCATCACGATTGCCAGTGATGGAGATGCTCCGGCAATTATGCTGCCGGCAATTATTGGCTTTATCGATGCCATTTTGTTTTTTGTCATGCCGCAGGAAGATTTTGATGAGCGCTACAATCGCAAATATCTTTCCTACGATTACCGCGAGGAAAGAACAGATTATCGCCGGGAAAGAACAACGCGTCGACGCCCACCTGCCCATCCGCCACGCAGTAATCCCTACAAAAAAAGAGGCATTGAGCGCTTTCGCGAATATGACTATGAAGGAGCCATTGACGACTTTATCAAGGCCCTGGAATACCAACCTGATGATCCCGCCGTACATTTTAACCTCGCCTGCTGTTATTCTATCGTTGAAGACCCGGACCCGGCTTTGACACATCTGGAAAAAGCTGTTTCCTTAGGTTTCCGTGACCTGGAAAAGATCAAGACCCACAATGCACTGGCCTTCCTTCGTTCACAACCTGAGTATGAGCTTTTTGTGGACAATGACTACCGCAAAGTAGAGCCCCTTCCTCAACCTGAGCCCAAGCCTGATCTACTCAGCACCATACCAACCAAAAAAGAAAAAGAGGATGACTTATTGGAACAAATTGTCAAACTAGGCGAATTGCGCGACCAGGGCATTCTAACTGAGGAAGAATTTGCCGAGCAAAAAAAGAAAATTCTCGGGGAATAAACCGAACCTGTTTGCAGTTTTATAGCTTGTCATCAACGATTGATCTACCATTATTGTACCAAACAAAAAAACTGATGCCATTACTACGCACCCTGCTATTTTTGAACCTGTTATTGTTCATCGCTTGTAATAACGCTCCTTCTGAAACCGAAAATGCCACCACCGAAACACCACTTGCCAGTGACCGAATGGATACCCATAGTCACGCCAGACCTGCCGAAGCAGTCACCAAACACCTCAACTTACAATTGAAAGTTGACTTCGGTCAAAAGGTATTATCCGGTTTTGCCCGATACGATATCGAAAACAATGGTGCCGACCAGATCATCCTCGATGCGCGCGGTCTGGAAATCGAAAAGGTGACCTTGGGAAGCGAGGAAACGCCCACCACTTTTCAACTGTCCGATCCCGAACCAATCGTCGGTTCCGCACTGAGTATCGATATTCAGCCGGAGACAAAACTCCTGACCATTTATTACAAAACTACGCCGGAAGGTGCGGATGCCGTTGACTGGTTGGAGCCACAACAAACGGCCGATAAAAATCATCCATTTCTCTACACCCAGGGACAGGCCATCCTGACTCGAACCTGGATTCCCTGCCAGGATAGTCCGGGCATTCGCATTACCTATGATGCACAGGTTGAGGTGCCCAAAGACATGATGGCCGTGATGAGTGCCAGCAATCCTCAAGAAAAAAATGACTCTGGTATTTACAACTTTAAAATGGAATTGCCCATTCCGCCCTATTTGATTGCGCTGGCTGTTGGCAATCTCGAATTTGCGTCGGTTGGACCGCGAACGGGCGTTTATGCGGAGCCAAGCGTAGTAAAAGATGCGGCATTTGAATTTTCGGAAATGGAAGATATGTTGAAGGTCACCGAAAAGCTCTACGGTCCCTACCGCTGGGGGCGCTACGACCTGGTCGTGTTGCCACCGAGTTTCCCCTTTGGTGGCATGGAAAATCCAAGATTGACTTTTGCCACTCCAACCATTATTGCGGGTGACCGGTCGCTGGTTTCTTTGATTGCCCACGAGCTGGCCCATTCCTGGTCCGGTAACCTGGTGACCAATGCCACCTGGGACGACTTTTGGCTCAATGAGGGTTTCACGGTCTATATTGAACGGCGCATCATGGAAGCGCTCTATGGCGAAGATTATGCCAATATGCTGGCCATTCTAGGTTATCAGGATCTGGAAGCCGATGTAGCTGACCTCGCCCCTGACGACACCAGTCTGAAACTCGACCTGAAAGACCGTGACCCCGATGACGGAATGACCGATGTTGCTTATGAGAAAGGTGCTTATTTTCTGACATTGCTGGAGCAAAAAGTAGGCCGTGAAAAATTTGATGCCTTTTTGAAGAAATATTTTGAAACACATTTTATGCAAACCCTCACCACGGAGGAGTTTGTAGAATATATGAAAGCCAACCTATTGGAGCCCAACAACGTGGAGGTCAACTGGAAAGAATGGATTTACCAATCTGGTATTCCAGACAATGTGCCATTGCCCGAATCTGATCGATTTGTCAATGTCGAAAAAGCCATCGCCGACTTCCAAGGCGGTACCAAGCCCGGATCGTTGAATATCAGTGACTGGACGACCCACGAATGGCTGCATTTTATCCGTCACTTGCCTCAGGACTTGACCGCAGCGCAAATGAAGTCGCTGGATCAAAGCTTTGGCTTCACCGGCTCCGGCAACAGTGAAATTCTGGATGCCTGGTTCGAACTGGCCATCCGCAATGGTTATTCCGGTAATATTATGCCAGAAATCGAAGCATTCTTAACTACAGTGGGCCGTAGAAAATTCCTGACGCCTTTGTACCGGGCCTTCAAGGAAACCGATCAGTTGGATTTGGCTAAATCCATTTATGAAAAAGCAGCGCCCAATTATCACGCGGTGAGCAGAGGCTCAATTGAGAGTTTGTTGGGCATGTAAAGGCCATCAAGTAGAAGAAATGTTGGTTGCACATTCTTTCCGATCAACATTTCTTCCACTCCTTCCAATTCCTCCATTCCCTCCAATTCTTCCATTCAACCAAACCCATCCCATTTACTTATATTCATAAAAAATAAATTTTTCCCTTCGATAAATTTTTAATTTTGATATAAGATATTTAACTTGCATTTGTTCTTACCCCCTACCCGCTAGATCCCAGACTTCTCATACTATTTTCCCAAACTGCACAAAACTTCTGTTGCACATACAAATCGTATTGCACTAATCGCCTTATTCCAAAACAAAAATTTATGCCGTTAAAAACGGTGTAATTACCCGGAACTCCAAAATCACGTAAGTTACTAACTTACAATAGTTTGTGCTATTGTAGTAATGATATTTTTTCGGCAGTTGCCCGGAGAAACGCAGATAGTATTTGAGCATTTCAAAAACCGATTCATCCCTATGACACCATTACGTTGGTTAGCACCAGCGGTGGCCCTGATAGCCCTATGCCTCACCGGGCCCACCGCACTTTGTCAAGACCCCTCGTTTTCTCAGTTTTACGCCAATCGCGTTTACCTGAATCCCGCTTTTGTTGGCCTGGAAAGTGGGATCAGTGTCACCGGAATAACCAGGCTGCAATGGTATAATGCCGACCAGGGGTTTCGAACGGTAGGATTGACGGTAGAGACCCAACTCCCCGTCGTCAGGCTTGGTCTGGGATTAAACCTGCTTAGTGACACCGAAGGTATTGGCAATTTGCAAACCAACCAGGCAGGCATTGTTTTATCCTATACAATACCTGGCCGGAACAACAACATCCATTTTGGGATGGAAGGGCGTATTGCCCAGAAATCCCTCGACTGGGACGCGCTCATTTTCTCTGATCAAATTGACCCCATTTACGGGGTAGTTTCTCCCAGCAGCCTGCAACCCGTACTGGATAAGGTCACTTACGGTGATTTTGATTTTGGGATCGTCTGGCGCAGAGAAGGCGATCTGGGATCAGGCAAAAAACGCCTACGTGATGTACGAAGTCAGGTAGGTATCAGCCTTCACCACCTCCCCTACCTCATCAGCAATTCCGCCAAGGGCAATGATTCCTTCCTCAATCGGGATACCCGCATCGCGCCACGAATCACCCTGCACGGCGGTATGATCATTCCGATGAAGTTTTTCCAGGGCACCGGCCTCGACATTTCGCTTTCGCCCAATGTCAAGCTCGACATGCAAGGGTATAAACCCTTCCATTTGAAAGAAAACATCAATGTAACCACCTTTGGCATGTACGGGTTGATCAATAGCTTTTATCTCGGCCTGTTGTATCAGAATCGCTTTTTTGGCCCCAATGCCACGCATACGGATGCCTTTATTCTGACACTGGGTGGTTATGCCCTGAGTAGCAAGCGCAGCAACAGCAAAGATCCCAGACTGTTTTTTGGCTTTAGTGCCGACCTCAATACTACCGGCGTAGGCCCGGTGGCGGGCAATGCTTTCGAATTGGCCTTCCGCTACCGCTTTGTACCCAAAGCCGGATTATCGGTAAAGAACTCAAAACAAAGACGCAACAGAAAAAAGCAATTGGACTGTAAGGATTTCTTTTAGAAAAGAGCAAACACTACCAAAACCGATTACAAAAATGTCTAACAAATTATTATCCATCACCCTGCTTTTAGTGGGCCTTTTTCCGGTTTTCACCAATGGTCAATGTACCTTTTCTATTGACAATGCCAATGCGTGTGCCGGTGAAGAACTCACCTTTACCGTCGATAATCCAATGCCCGGAATCACCTATTCCTGGGACCTGGATGGCGACGGCACAATGGACTTTAACGGGTCGAGCTTTTCCTATTCTTTTCCAGAGGCTTTTAACACGGAAAGCTATCCCATTCTGCTGTTTGCCGATGGCGACACCTGTGCCCTGCAGGAGGTGCAGATCGCACCAATTCCAGATATCACCATTGGTGTGCCTCCCGGTATTGTAACGCTTGATGGCAACGAAATTAGGGCGTGCAACGGCGCGGATGCGTTTGACCTGAGTATTTTCAATAACTCTTTCAACCAGGATTCTACCCTGGAATATACCTTTAACTGGGGCGATGGCTCTCCACCGGAAACTTTTGACAATACCGCCTTCAACAACCTGGCGGCTATTCAGCATACCTACATTGGACTGGGTTACTTCACCATATTCATCACAGCGACTCACGCCAGTGGCTGTGTATATACCACCAATTATGTTTTTTACAATGGAGGTAACCCTTCAGTTGGACTGGTGATCCCCGGCAATACCGTTGGGCTTTGCGCTCCAGCTACACTGGACTTCCCCATTATCAATACCGAGAATAACCCTCCGGGAACGGAGTATACGATTTTTATCAATGGTGAGGAGGTGGCTAATTTTGTTCAGGAAAATCTGCCGCCGGTCTTCACCTATACTTTCGAGGAAAGCTCCTGTGGGGAAACAACAAGTACCGGAAATTATAATAATGCCTTTGATATTCGCATCAGGGCTTCCAACCCTTGCAATTCCAGTACGGCCACTATTGAACCGATTGAGGTGAGCAGTCCACCCGACCCGCTTTTTGAAGTCATTGTACCCCCAACCTTGTGTGAAGGGGCAGTTGTGGGCTTTGAAAATATCTCCGAAGGCATTAGTGAAGTGATCAGTGGAAATCCTTCCAGCTGCATTGATGTGCTCAATCCATCGTGGACACTTTCGGGAACGGCGGGACAGGATTGGACGGTAGTCAGCGGTAGTTTGTTTGGATCCAATACTCTGGAAATTGAATTTCTGGAACCGGGCGTGTATAGCATCACCATGACCCTGGTGAGCTTCGCCTGTGGTCCGTTTACTTTTACCCAGGAAATAACCATCTACGAGCCGCCAGAGCCAACGGCCGCACCTGACCTATCCGGTGTGGGCAATGGCACCGATGGATGTGCGCCGCTGACGATTCCCTTTGAGAACAACTCTGCCGGTGATCAGTTGAGCTTTAACTGGAATGTCGATTCAGAGCTGATGTGGGAATTTGCGGACAGCACCAATGAAAATTCAGTTGAGCCGGTGATTACGTTCCTCGAAGGTGGTCCGTACAATATCATGTTGGATGTCACCAATCCCTGTGCTACTGTTAGTTGGGACACGATGATCTTTCTGCCGGGACCTCCACGTATTGAACTCGAACCCATCCCCGATTCCTGTGCTTCGGCTGTTTTACAGATTGACAGCAGTCAGATTGCCTATATTGAAAATGGGTCAGCAATAGAAAGCTACTCCTGGGAATTTCCGGGTAGTGATACACCCACCTCCGATGTAGCATTTCCCTCGGGCATCGCTTACGATTCAGCTGGTACTTATCCCGTGCTGTTGACCGTAACCAA
Organism: Saprospiraceae bacterium; assembly: GCA_965229635.1. Lineage (GTDB taxonomy): Bacteria > Bacteroidota > Bacteroidia > Chitinophagales > Saprospiraceae > BQJU01. Next base: position 4,068,936 of record OZ245894.1, on the reverse strand, counting down.
TGCCTGCGGAACGACCACGATAGCCGACACCTTTGTGGTGCAAGAATTAACTCAATTGGTTCTCCCCCCCGACAGTACCCTTTGTGCCTCCCTTTCTCCTTTCACTTTAAATGCACAACCGAGCGGCGGCTCCTGGACCGGTCCCGGTATTCAGACAAACGGACTTTTTGATCCGGCTTCCGCCAATACAGGGGCCAACCAACTGACCTATAGCTACGGTGTTGGTGCCTGTTTTCTACAATCAAATTTGAATATTAATATCCTACCGGCTCCGGAGGTTACGGTAGGTCCCGATTTGGAGCTTTGCGCCAATGAAGGCTATCAAACACTCAACGCTCAACCCCTCAATGGCATCTGGAGTAGTCCGGATGGTGCCATGATTAACAATGACCAATTACTTACCCAAAACACCGGGGCGGGCAACTACAGTCTTATATACCTTTACTCGGATGGCAACGGTTGTCAGGATCAGGACAGCCTGGAGGTGCTGATCCATCCCGTCCCGGAACTTATTGTCGGTGATTCGGCCTATTGCAACACGCCTGGGTCTACCCCCCTCCCGACACCTTTTCCCATAGGAGGCACCTGGTCAGGCCCCGGCGTCACCGATGCCTCCGGACTTTTTGATCCGATTGTGGCCGGAGGAGCCGGCAATTATACGTTGACCTACGCGCTGTCTGACAGCAATGGCTGTGCGGCCAATGAGCAGGTCGAAATCGGTGTAATTGACCCGGTGAATGTGAATGCCGGCCCTGACCAGAGCCTTTGTTTATATGACAACAGCATCAACCTGCAGGCGTCCGCCAATCCCTCCGGAGGAAGCTGGATGATCAATGGAAGCCCACTCAGCGAAACCAACTTTAACCCTGAAACTTTTGGCGCCGGAGATTATAACTTACTATACACCGTTGGATCGGGCAGCTGCCGCGTAGAAGACAGCCTGGAAATCGTGGTAGTTGCCCCGGTCCCCATCGAGGCAGGCCCCGACCTGGAAATCTGTATTTCCCCCACACTGATTACACTCTCAGACAGTAGCCCTACTGGCGGCAACTGGACCGGACCCGGTGTCAGTAATGGCACCAATATGTTTGATCCGGAAGCCGCCCAGGTGGGCGTGCACACACTCACCTACGCCGTTATCGATGCATCTTCAGGCTGTCTGAGCAAGGATAGTATCATCGCCATGGTACATCCACAACCGGCGGCGGCCTTCGAATTACCGGAGGTCGCCTGCACCGGTCAGTCGGTGTCAATTGACAATCAAAGTACCGGCGCAGCTACTTATGAATGGACTATTGGTAATGATGCTCCGGTAACGACCACCAGCCCAACACTAAATTTTTCAGAAGGTGGCAACTACGACATTCAATTGATTGCGATGAATCCCGAAGGTTGTACCGACCAGGCCCAGGGAGAAATCTTTGTCGCCACACCTCCCGAAGCTATATTCACCCCCGAAACCACGGAAGCCTGTGGTGAACTGATGCTTTATCTAACCAATGAAAGTCAAGGATATCAACCCAGTTTTTACTGGGATTTGGGCAATGGGATAATTTCCACGAATACCGTTCCCCCTTTACCTATTGCGTACCCAAGTGGTCAGAACGACACACTTTATCGGATTCGACTGGAAGTGAGCAATTTATGTGGCAATGATCAGTACGAAGACTCCCTTCTGGTCCGTCCTTACCCCCTTGCTGACTTTGGCTTCACCGTTGACACTGGCTGTGCGCCATTGACGTTGGCATTCGCCAATGTGTCGACGGGAAGTCCGGGTACTTACCTTTGGGATTTCGGCAACGGCATGACTTCAACGGATACCGTCCCGGAGCCACAAATCTTTGAAGGAGACACCACAGTGATCACCTATCCGATCACCTTGATTGCCACCAATAGCTGTGGAGCTGATACGATTACCAGAGAGCTGGTCATAGAGCCGGAAGTGGTGGAAGCCTTCTTTAATGTTAGCAATACACTGGGTTGCGCGCCTTTGGAGATTTCCTTTGAGAACTTTTCCACCGTTGGCACTTTTGTCAACTGGGACTTTGGTGACGGCAATACTTCAGATCAAACCAATCCCAGCCACACCTTCCAACAACCCGGCGATTACTGGATCACCCAATATGCAGCCAATCACTGTGCCGAAGACAGCATTCAACGCATGATTACCGTTTTGCCATCTCCTGAGGTTGACTTCACCTACTCGCCCAATTTGTGTACGGGTCAGGAGATTCAATTTACCGCCATCAGCGAAGGGCTGGCAGGTACCCACTGGACTTTTAGCAACGGCGATACTTCTCAATTGAATAATCCGGTCGTTAGCTTTCCAGGGACGGGCACCTATACGGTTTCCCTCACGGGAACCGCACCGGGCACGGGCTGTGAAACCACCATTAGCCAAAACCTAACCATCTTACCGGCTCCGGAAGCAAACATTGATCTCACCGACTTAAACGGTTGTACACCGTTGCAAATCCAGCCGGATGGGAGCTACAGCATTGGTGAGTACTACAGCTGGGACTTTGGTGATGGCAATACTTCCGTGGCTTCCAATCCAAGTCATACCTATACCGAACCGGGAAACTATAGCCTGCACCTTCGTGTCTCCAATGCCAATGGCTGTTTTAGCGACTCTATTATCAGTAATGTCGTTGCCTTTCCTGTTCCGAATGCTCAATTTACCATGGAAAAAGAGGCCCCCTGTGGCATCCCGGCGGTGGTGCATTTCACCAACCAATCAACCGATGCAGAGGGATATGTATGGGATTTTGTAGGAACCGGGAACTCAAATATGGTTAATCCCAGCCAAACCTTCAACAGTGACGGCCTTTTCCAGATTGAATTGATTGCCTCCAATACTTTTGGTTGCCTCGATTCCACCCAACAGGAAATCCAACTTTATGAGCAACCAGTGGCAGATTTTGCCTTAGATAGTGTGCGCGGCTGTGAACCGCTGGATGTTCAGTTTACCAATTATTCCATTGGCAATCAATACTTTTGGGCCTTTGGTGATGGCAGCAGTTCGACCGAATTCCAACCCAGGCATATTTACGAGGAAAGCGGTTTTTACGACTTATCCCTGGTGGTGGGATTCGACGAACTGTGCTTTGACACCCTGCAACTTACCGGGGGTGTTGAAGTATTGCCACAAGCTCATGCTACCTTCGACTGGACTGCTGAAGAACTCAATGGCGAACCAACGGGTGTTATTCAGTTTCAAAACAATTCCATCAACGCCGACCAGTTCTACTGGGAATTTGGCAATGGAGAAACCAGTGAAGACCAGCATCCGCAACACCGTTATTATGAAAATGGGTTACGGCAAGTATACCTGCTCGCTACTTCCGCTGACGGTTGTCCGGATGATACCCTTTTCCAGCTGTTACCGGAATTCTTTGGCAACTTGCACGTTCCCAATGCCTTTGCTCCCGATCAAGGGACGGGCGAAACCACCTTGTTTTTGCCGAAAGGCATTGGCATAAAAGAATACCACTTGCAAATCTTTTCTCCTTACGGAGAACTGTTGTGGGAAACCACCGACTTGACCGAGGGTCAACCAGCTTACGGTTGGGATGGCACCCATCAGGGCTATCCGTTGCCACAGGATGTTTATGTATGGAAAATCAACGCCATTTTTGAAGATGGCCGCACCTGGCGCGGCCTTAAGACCTCGCTTGGAGGCTACAAAAGAATTGGATCAGTAACGCTAATTCGGTAGTATTTCCTACCTTTAGGGGTATGGATTTTACGAACAAAACGGTACTCATCACGGGCGGTTCCCGGGGCATTGGCCGGGCTACTGCTCAGGCCTTCGCCCAATACGGCGCCAAGGTGGTCATCAACTTTCATCGCGATAGCGAAGCGGCCAGTGCCACAATTGATTCGCTGGAAGGAGAAGATCACTTTGCCATCCGCGCCGATATTGGCAAGCCCGATGCCGTGGAGCGTATGATTGCTGCTGTTGTTAAAGAAATGGGCCAACTGGATATTGTAGTCAATAATGCCGGAATTTTTGAGGCCCACCCGGTAGATAAAACTGGGTATAAGGACTGGCAACAAGCCTGGATTAAAACCCTGAATATCAACTTATTGGGCGCAGCCAATGTATGTTATTGTGCAGCCAAAATAATGAAGAAACAAGGCAGTGGTCGGATCATTAATGTATCGTCGCGAGGAGCTTTTAGGGGAGAACCGGAACAACCAGCCTACGGGGCCAGCAAAGCCGGACTAAATGCCATGAGTCAGTCATTGGCGCAAGCCCTCGCTCCCCATAACATCTTTGTGGCTGTGGTTGCCCCCGGTTTTGTGGAAACTGACATGGCCAAAGCACTATTAGAAGGACCGGATGGAACAGCGATCAAACAACAAAGTCCCACCGGCAGAGTTGCCAGGCCCGAGGAAGTGGCACATGGTATTTTATTTTTGGCCTCCGAAGGCGCAGAGTTTATGACGGGCAGCATTCTCGACATCAATGGCGCTTCCTATTTGCGGAGTTAGCCGTTACCGACTTTGTTCGTTTTCAAACAATGCGCGAAGAATCTCCCGCTCCGGGGTTAGCTGCATTTTAGCGTTGATGATCTTGTTTTCCGTCTGCTCAATCGATTCCTGACCAAAATAAAGCTGGCCCTCATTGCTGGCCAGCAAAATGACTTTTGCCTTTAGTTGGGTGGGAATATTAAAGGCTGAAAATGTATTGCCGTGGGCATACATCATCAGTACCGCATTCAGGTCTTCGAATACTAAAAAAGCTTGCTTCTCCGCTACCCGATCGAGATTAAAGGGTAGCCGTACGCTGACCATGGCTCGCGAAGCCTTCTTATTGTAATAATATTGGCAGTTCCACCAATTGAAGGAAGCCAGCTCAAAATGGTAGTATTTTTCTCCATTGACCTTTTTGATTTTTAGGGCCCTTGGGGAGACTTCTTCCCAATCAAATACTTTCCGGCCGCGCAGTGTGCGGGTGATGGAAGTACTTCCACGAAACAGTCGGGCCGGTTGATTGTGGGAAATATTGGTAAGTGGAAACTCAATGGTGAATTTATTATTCAAACGCAACCGACGACCTCCCTTAGTAGCTTTGAGGTGAAATGGCCCCGCCGATTCCAGAAAACGATCACCGGATCCGGTCACCAAATTAGAAAAAATCATCTCTTGCCAGGAACGAACTTCTCGCAGTTCAATCTGAATTTCATCAGTCACAATTTGGCCGTACTGATCAGCAAAGGAAAGGGCAGCAAAAGTGAGGCGCATACCATTAGCACTTACCAACGTGGTATCGGTGCTTGGATCAAGGTAGAATAACTGTGGTTTGACGGCATTCTGCTCAAAAAAATCGTTCAAACCAGCTTTAGCGGTGCCCTTAACACCCCAAACTTGTGGGTTGGGTTGATTAAACATGGGTTTGTAAGTTTTCTCAAATACGTTATACAATTGCGCTATGCAACAGCCTCGCTCAAGGGCAATTCGTTCTGGATTGGATTATAAATTAGAGACGTGTATGTATACACGAATTACAGGCGATATTAATTAGGCAGATTGGATGATGGTAAAAACCAGAGGGGTAAATAGACGATTAATTAAGACCTGACAAATATAGGAATATATTTGGAGAGTATCAACCAGGAATAAGGAAAGTGTATTTGGATAAACCTTAATTTGTACTGACGATTACCAAATGATCTTTTGGTTTGGTCATTTCTCCAATACATTGTAAAGAGATTCCATAGCTTTCTCCCAATTCAAGAACCTCTTCTTCGCCTTTGGGGTCTACCGCAATGAGCAGACCGCCGCTGGTTTGCGGATCGCACAACAAGTGCTTTTGATAATCAGACATGGCCCCCATTTTGTGTCCGTAGGCCTCCCAATTGCGATTGGTTCCACCGGGAATGCACTTTTCCTCTAAATAATAATCCAGGACGGCTTTATCGAGTAATGGAACTCGATCAAAATCGAGAACCGCCGTCAAATTGCTGGCCGCACACATTTCTCCCAGGTGTCCCAACAAACCGAAGCCCGTCACATCGGTCATTGCTTCTACTTGCCAGAGGCTTCCCAGTTGTATGCCTATACGATTGAGTTGTACCATACTATCGCGAGCCATGGTGGCATGTTCGGGTTTGAGTTTTCCCTTTTTTTGAGCAGTAGACAAGATGCCTACACCAAGAGGCTTGGTCAGGTAAAGGCGGCTTCCTTCCTTAGCACCGCCGTTGCGTTTGAGGTGGGTCACCTCTACCCTGCCGGTGACTGCCAAACCAAAGATTGGCTCCGGACTGTCAATGCTATGGCCACCCGCCAGAGGAATACCTGCCTCGGCACAGGCCGTCCGGCTACCTTCCACTACCAGATTGGCCACCTCTGCCGGTATCTGATTGATGGGCCAACCCAAAATGGCAATGGCCAATAGAGGGGTGCCGCCCATAGCATACACATCGCTAATAGCATTGACGCTGGCAATACGCCCAAAATCGACCGGATCATCCACAATGGGCATAAAAAAGTCGGTAGTGCTGATAATGGCTGTACCGTCTTCCAAATCCATCACCGCCGCATCATCCCGCTCATCGTTGCCCACCAGCAATTTGGGAAAAGGGAAGTGTTGGGCCTGATGCTGTAAAATGGTGTCTAATACTTTTGGTGATATCTTGCAGCCGCAACCGGCCCCATGGCTATATTGAGTGAGTTTATATTCAGCGCGCATGTTCATGATATACCAATTTTAAAAGCTGTTCGGCAATTGTTTCGGCATCACTAGTCGAAACTTCTACTCTTTGAATCAAATTCTCGTCTTTTTTGTTCAGGGTCAGTTCGTAGGCCTTGTCGTAATAACGCAAGGCGATTGTGGCGGCTGTCGCCAAATCTCCCTGCTCCAGTGCGTCCAGGGCTAACTTAAGATGCTGCCCGCCCAAACGCTTTCTAATACGCGTAAAGGCTTCCGCCAAGGCTTCCTTGGGGAAACGACCATATTCCTCTACCAATCGATCTACTCTTGTTTCCAAAGGAATATCCAGATGAATCAATGGCGATTGCTGGAAAACCTGCCAGAATCCCTTTGGGATATAGACTCGGCCAATGGACCGACTTTCATTTTCTACCCAAACCAGGGCATCTTTTGGCAAGTGTTGAAGCGTGGAGAGCAATTCATTTTCAAATTGCTCAACGGAGGGTTGCGGCAATTCGCCCAAGGCTCCAAATGAGGAGCCTTTATGATGAGCCAATCCCTCCAAGTCCAGGACCACTTCTCCTTTCTCCGCAAGCTTCTTGAGTATTTCGGTTTTACCCGAACCGGTGTATCCACCCAGAATTATCAACTGAATATGGATATCCTCAAAGCTGTTCAGCACAAAATTGCGGTAAGCCTTGTATCCGCCCTGCAAAATCTTTACATCAAATCCGGCCAGCTCCAGCAGCCAGCCCATACTCTCGCTGCGTTTTCCTCCCCGCCAGCAATGAACGATCAACTGGTGATCTGGAGCCATTTTTTCGGCTTCTCTGACAAAGCGGCTCATTTTTCCGCCTACAAAATCGAGTCCCAGCAAGAGGGCTTTTTCCGGCGTTTCCTGTTTATACACAGTACCGACCTCCGCTCTTTCTTCATTGCTGAAAAGCGGCAAATTGATCGCTCCGGGAATGTGGCCTTTGGTAAATTCCGCCGGGGTGCGTACATCGATCAGGACGCGATCTCGCATCTGCTCAAACAACTCGCCGGTCTTTATTTTTGGTTGCACTTAGTTATCATGGTTCTTTGGCAAATTTGGCCGATGTAAAATCGGGGAAATTTGCCAAAGAAGGTTATTCATCTTTATCCCAATCCATCACCCGCTTCACGGCTTTTTTCCAGCGACGGTATAATTTATCCCGGTGATCACGATCCATCTCCGGTTGGAAGGTTTTATCCAGTTGCCAGCGCTGCTCAATTTCATCCATTGAGATAAAGCCAGTGGATAAACCGGCTAAATAAGCCGCTCCAAGCGCCGTAGTTTCAATTACTTTGGGTCGCTGCACTTCTACTCCGAGGATATCCGATTGGAATTGCATCAATAAATTATTGGCGCAAGCCCCACCATCTACCCGCAGGGTTTTCAATACCGTGTTAGCGTCCTTTTCCATGGCGTCCAAAACATCCTTAGTCTGATACGCCAGTGAATTCAGTGTAGCCCGAATCAAGTGCTCCTTGGTGGTGCCACGAGTCAGACCAAAGATAGCCCCCCGGGCGTACATATCCCAATAAGGTGCCCCCAATCCCGCAAAAGCGGGGACCACTACTACCCCACCGGTATCGGTTACCTTCATGGCATAATACTCGGAATCCGGTGACTCATCAATAATTTTTAAGCCGTCTCGGAGCCACTGAATGGCCGCACCGGCGATGAAGACGCTACCTTCCAAAGCGTAGTACACCTCGCCGTCAATACCCCAGGCAATGGTTGTCAATAATCCTGCCTTTGAAGTAACCGCCGATTTACCCGTATTCATCAACATAAAACAGCCCGTTCCGTAGGTGTTTTTGGCCATTCCTTTTTCATAACAAGCTTGTCCAAAGAGGGCCGCCTGCTGGTCTCCAGCAATGCCTCCCACAGCAATCGGTGCGCCAAATAAGTGGCCTTCAGTTTCACCATACACTTCACTGGAAGGACGCACTTCCGGCAAAACCTCAGCAGGAATGTCCAGTATTTCCAGCAGTTTTTTATCCCAGTGCAGATCGTGAATATTGTACAGCATCGTGCGCGACGCGTTGGAATAATCAGTGATGTGTTTTTTGCCGCCTGTTAATTTCCAGACCAGCCAGCTATCGATAGTACCAAACAGCAATTCACCTTTTTTGGCTCTTCCTCTGGCCCCATCCACCTGATCGAGCAGCCACTTCACTTTGGTTCCGGAAAAGTAGGCGTCGACCACCAATCCAGTCGTTTGCCGGATGTAGTCCTCATACTGATCGGCCTTGAGTTGATCACAAATATCGGCCGTTCGCCGATCTTGCCAGACGATGGCATTATGAATGGGTTTACCGGTCTTTTTGTCCCAGATCAGGGTCGTCTCTCTTTGGTTAGTAATGCCAATGCCCGCGATCTCCTTTGCTTCGATGCCATTTTTTTTCAGGACATTTTGGGCCACCTTCAACTGGGTTTCCCAAATGGCCTCGGCATTGTGTTCGACCCAACCGGGCTGCGGATAAATCTGCGGAAACTCCTCTTGTTCAGTGGCAAAAATATTTCCTTCGCGGTCAAATAAGATAGCTCGGGAACTGGTGGTGCCCTGATCGAGGGCTAACAGATATCGCTTCATGTCGGTTAGTTTGTTAGTTTCTTCTTTCTATAGGAAAACTTTTGCAATGCATCAGTTGTTTCAGTGCATGTTTGAAAGTAATGTTTAAACTTCAAATCCAATCTAAGAAACCCGTTATAATGCAAATCACTAAAATACCCTTTCAGCAGGTGCCCATGTTCAGCGATAAGGATGTCGCATATGCAACCGAATCTCCTAAATTGAAGCCTTTTTATAAATATCCAGTCAATATAGAAAGTTTTAAAGAGGTAATCGAAGAAAAGAAACAAGAAAATATAGATCGGGAAACCCTGCACCGGGTTTTGAGTCAACAATATGAGGGATTGGAAATCACCGATGCCGTCCGTGAAAACATCGACAGAATCAAGGCCGAAAATACCTTTACCATCGTCACGGCCCACCAGCCAAGCTTGTTTACGGGACCACTCTATTACGTGTACAAGATCATCTCCACCATCAACCTCGTGCAGCAATTGAAGGAGTACTATCCTGATGAGCAGTTTGTACCCATTTTTGTATCCGGCGGCGAGGATCACGACTTTGAAGAAGTCAATCATGCTCAGGTGTTCAGTAATCGCGTGGAGTGGAATAATGACGAAAGTGGCTCCGTTGGCATGATGAAAACCGATAGCTTGAAGCCGGTTCTCGAAGAACTAAAATCCATTTTGGGGGAGTCTGTCCGTGCCGTTGAGCTGTACGGCATTATCGAAAAGGCCTACACCAGTCATGAGCGCTATGCCGATGCCACCCAACATTTAGTCAATGCGCTGTTTGGGAAATACGGCTTGGTAGCGATGAACATGAACCACCCCGACCTAAAGCGCCTTTTTATCCCGATCATGCGCGAAGAAATTCTGAAACAATCTTCTCACAATCTGGTGGAAGCCACCCAAAAGGAATTAGAGAAAGTAGACTTCTCCGCCCAGGCTTTTGCCCGGGAAATCAACCTCTTCTACCTCGACGAGCAAATTCGCGAACGCATCGTACTGCAAGATGGCCAATACAAAGTGCTCAACACCGATTTGTCCTTCAGCGAAGCTGAACTGATGGAGGAACTGGAAAAACACCCTGAACATTTTAGTCCGAACGTGGTGATGCGCCCGCTGTTTCAGGAAGTGGTCCTGCCCAACCTGGCCTACATCGGCGGTGGCGGGGAAATTGCCTACTGGCTGGAGCGGAAAAGCCAGTTCGCCCACTTTGGAGTGAAATACCCCATGCTGATTCGCCGTAATTCCGTATTGTGGATTGACAAAGGCACGTACAAAAAAATGGAAAAGCTGGAGCTTTCCCTGGAAGACCTACTGATGGATGTGGAAGAACTGATCAAACTGTACGTCAGCCGTTCCACCGAAAAGGAGCTGACCCTCGAAGAAGAAAAAAAGCAGGTAGAAGCCGCTTACGAATCTATGACAGAAAAAGCCGCCAGCATCGACCCCACATTGGCGAAAGCCTTCCAGGCCGAACAAACCCGCCAGATGAAAAGCCTGGACCAACTGGAATCCCGCCTGATGCGCGCCGAAAAACAACGCCACGAGATCGCCATCAATCAGATTCGCAGCCTGAAAGACAAGCTCTTCCCCAACAATGGCTTACAGGAACGAGTGGATAATTTTATGCCGTTCTTTTTGCAGCAAGGCTGGGAGTATTTTGATGTTCTATTGGAAAACCTTGATCCACTGGATAAGGCGATGATGGTCGTTGTTACTGATAATTAGGGAACCGCATGAGGATCGCTTACTCGGCGTTATTTTTAAACCCCATCGCCGAACAGGCGATCCCTCTTTATCCTTCCCCTCCTTATGTGCCTGATGTGGTTCAAAATCAAGTCAACATCATGCATGCCCTCCCCCGGTTGTGTGAAATTCATTTCCCCCACTTGGAACAAGTGATAAAAAGAAAAAGCGATAGCATAACCGGCTGAGAATCACCTAATGAATTAGTTGGTTACGAAACTGATACCCCCTCAATCCAACAACTCCACCTCCATCCATACCGGATGGTGATCGGAAAACTGAAACTGTTGATCGATATTCTTCACCTGCCGTACCCGTACATTTGGGGAAACCAGGAAAAAGTCAATCAGCGTCACAAAGGTCTCTCCAGCCTTGAAAGGCGTGCGAATCTTGCGGTTGGTAGGTACGCGGGTATCGTAGGCCCAGAGCCAGTCTTGCGGCAGATATTCCGGATCGATATTGATTTGGGTGTAGCCCTGGGTTTTGCCGGGCATGAAACCATCAAAGCGGAAGTTGGGTGGACACTGGTTCCAGTCGCCGCCGATGACGACGTAGTTGCCTTTTTGGTATTCGGCGAGGAAAAGATCATGCAGAAAGACCATCTGCTGTTGTTTGATAAAACCACCTTTATCATAGGCAGAATTGTGGATATTCATCACCACCAGCTCCTTGCCATTGGCGGTGGCAAAGCGACTAACCGCCACACAGCGATCCAACTGAAAAATGCGGGTCGGCCAGGGAAAGGTGCCGGGAAGTTGAAGACGCGTCACCGCTTTTGGTTCGTAGCGGGAATAGGTCGCTAATCCACTATTGGTACTACCATAGGCTTGCCAGGGTTCAAATACGGGAATGGGTACCCAATTGGATTTATAGTTGGTAGCAAAGGTAGCGGCGTAATCCGGTAAAAGCCCGGCAATGTCCTGATATTGATTGGCGTAGTAACTACGTTTAGAACTCGAATCGACCTCCTGAAAAAGAAAAAAGTCAGATTGAATATTGCGCACAAAATTTAAAATGCCCTCGTTGTTTTTCTCTACATTTTTCCGAGTAGTTCGCACCATCTTTCCACCGGAGAAGAGGAGGTTGCCACTATCATAAAAGAACTCAGATTCCTGGCCGAGGCCACCGTATCCGAGATTCCAGATGGTGAAGGAAAGGATGCTATCCTCAATGATGGGCTGATTGGATGGATGATCGAGCGGTATGGAATTTTCGGCTTGTGGCTGGAAATCGGTTAAGGTACCATAAGTTAATACTGCTCCGAGATACAAAAAGATGAGTAGCAGAAACCAGAGCAGTGCATTACGGGCGATGAGTAAGTTTTTTCTCATTGTCGGTCGGCTTATTTGTTTATTCAGGGCTGGTTTTAGGTTGAGACCATGCTTTGTGGTCTGATTTAAGCTCCAAACATAGTCTTAAAACCCCAACATATCCGACATGCCCAAGACGCCCTGTTTTCCAATGATCCACTCAGCGGCTTGTAGTGCTCCCCGGGCAAATCCTTCTCTGGAATGGGCTTCGTGTTTGATTGTCAGGGTATCAATACCGGAAAGATACTGAATTTTGTGGGTCCCCGGTACCTGTCCTTTTCTTTTTGAAATGATGGGAATCTCGGTTTCGCTTTCCGCTTCCTCTTTTGCCCACGATTTTTTTCGGGAAATTTCGTGCAAAATGCCTTCTGCCAGGGTAATGGCCGTACCACTAGGAGCATCCAACTTTTGCGTGTGGTGAATTTCCTCCATTTGAATATCGTACTGCGGCTGCTGTTCCATCATGCGGGCCAGATAGCGATTGAGGGCAAAAAAGATATTGACGCCTACGCTAAAGTTGGAAGCGATAAACAGAGCCCCTTTTTCTTTTTCACAAAGTTCACTCGCCTCCTCCAACTGATCTAACCACCCGGTTGTACCCACTACTATCGGCACACCATTTTCCAGACACAGGCGAATATTAGAAAAAGCGGTCTCCGGTCGAGAAAACTCTATGGCAACATCAGCCTTCCTGATATTTTCGGCCGTTAACTCACCAATATTCCCGCTATCAATCTTTAACACCGTTTCATGTCCATTATCTAAAGCGATTGATTCAATGGCTTTTCCCATTTTTCCGTACCCAATCAGTGCTATTTTCATTATCTTTTATTTCCAGGTGTGACTTTACAATAAATGCCCGTCTTAAGGACAAGTTGCTTTTAAAAGCATCTTATTATTACCAAGCAAGTAAATACAAAGGCCTTTCACTGGGGGGTGAAAGGCACTTTTTGGTAATAATTCGAGCCCCAAATCCCCCTACTCTTCCAGCAACTGCTTCAGCTCATTTAATTTCATCATACACTCAATCGGCGTCATTGAATTGATATTCAAATCCATGATGGCTTCCTTCAGTTTTCCTGCCATCGGATCAACCGTTTCGAAAATACTCAACTGGTAGGCTTCCGCCGAAAGCTGCGCGGTAGCTGGTTTATCCACCTTGATGCCGTCACCTCCATTTTCATCATTTTCGATGGATTTTAGCTCCAGCTGAGCCAGAATGTGGGTCGCTCTTTCCACAATACTGCGCGGCATACCGGCCATCTTGGCCACGTGAATACCAAAGCTGTGCTCACTGCCACCCGCCACCAGCTTACGCAAAAAGATGACCTTTGGGCCCACTTCCCTAACGGCAATATTGAAGTTTTTGATGCGTGGAAACTTATTGGCCAGCTCATTCAATTCGTGGTAATGAGTAGCAAACAGCGTTTTAGGTCTGGCCACCCCATTGCTGTGCAAAAATTCAGCAATCGACCAGGCAATGGAAATGCCATCATAGGTACTCGTACCACGTCCAATTTCATCCAAAAGAATAAGACTTCGATCGGAAATGTTATTCATGATACTAGCCGTCTCATTCATTTCTACCATAAAGGTCGATTCGCCGGAGGAAATGTTATCACTGGCACCTACGCGGGTAAAGACCTTGTCAATTAGTCCAATATTGGCACTCTGGGCTGGCACAAAAGAGCCCATCTGCGCCATCAGGCAGATCAGGGCGCTTTGCCGCAACAATGCCGATTTACCAGCCATATTCGGTCCGGTGATCATGAGTATTTGTTGGATTTCATTATCCAGGTAGACGTTGTTGGGCACAAAGGTCTCGTCGAGCGGCAATTGCTGCTCAATCACCGGATGTCGGCCTTCTTTGATGTCAATCACAAAGGAATCATCAATGGCTGGTCGGCAATACTTGTACTTCTGCGCAATGCGGGCAAAGCTGAGTAGACAATCCAGCCGAGCGATTAAGCTAGCATTGTGCTGTACCGGCTGAATATAATCGACCAGGGTCAGTATCAGCTGGTTAAACAACATTTCTTCCAGTTCGAGAATCTTCTCCTCCGCACCAAGAATTTTGGATTCCAGCTTCTTCAATTCCTCCGTGATATAGCGCTCGCCATTCGTCAACGTTTGTTTGCGGGTCCATTCCGGAGGCACCGAATTTTTATGTTTATTAGTCACTTCCAGGTAATAGCCAAAGACGGAATTGAAGCCGATTTTAAGGCTGGAAATGCCCGTTCGAGCTGACTCCGTTTTTTGGATATCCATCAGGAGTTCCTTGCTGTTGTTCAGCACCCCTCGCAATTCGTCCAACTCCTCGTGAAAACCATCAGCGATTACACTGCCTTTATTTAAGTTGACCGGCGGTTCTTCGACAATTTGTTTGCCAATTTGCTCCCGTAGCGTTTTGCACGGGTTAAGGCCATCTCCAATTTTGATAAAGAAATTATTGCCAGTGGTACTAAGAATTTCCTTGATCGGATCGATGGCGTCCAGCGCTTTTTTGAGCTGTACTACTTCTCGCGGATTGATCTTATTGAGGGAAACCTTGGAAATCAAACGCTCCAGGTCACCGATCATTCGGATATACTTTTCGATATCGTTGCTCACTTCGGGGTGTTCCAGAAAATAGCTCACCATATCGAGGCGAGCGTCGATTTCGTTCTTGTTTTTGAGCGGCAGCACTACCCATTTTTTGAGCAGTCGCGCGCCCATGGGCGACACCGTTTGATCCAGAATTTTGATCAGCGGTACGCCGGTTTCGTGGGGAGAATGAATGAGCTCCAGATTACGAATGGTAAACCGGTCCAGCCAAACATAACGATCCGGATGAATGCGGCTGATGCTACTGATGTGCCGCAGATTCTTGTTTTCTGTGGTTTCCAGATAATGCAAAACGGCACCGGCGGCAATTTGCCCCAGCTCCATTTCTTCCACGCCAAAGCCTTTCAGGTTTTGCACCTCAAAATGTGCCAGCAGCTTTTCACGGGTATAATCAATGGTATATACCCACTCATCGAGATTGAAAGTATAAAATTTGTCACCGAACTTTTGCTCAAAATGCTTTCGCTTGTCCTTCGAAAAAATCACCTCTGACGGCGAAAAACTTTGCAGCAGCTTATCGATGTAACCCAACGTGCCTTCACAAACGAAGAATTCTCCGGTGGAAATATCCAGAAAGGCTAAACCGGTAGCGTCTTTTTTTCCAAAATAGACCGAAGCGAGAAAGTTGTTGGACTTGTGGTCCAGCAGCTTATCATCAATTGCCACACCGGGAGTCACGATTTCGGTTACACCCCGTTTGACAATCTTTTTTTGTGGCGAAGGCTTTTCCAGTTGTTCACAAATGGCCACACGATACCCTGCCCGAATCAACCGGGGCAAGTACAAATCCATGGAGTGATGCGGAAATCCCGCCAGTTCAATGTCACTACCACCATTATTTCGGCTGGTCAGGATAATGCCGAGCACCTGAGAAGCAGTTACGGCATCTTCTCCAAAAGTTTCGTAAAAATCACCAACTCTGAACAGTAGAATGGCATCAGGATGTTTGGCTTTTACCCGAAAATACTGCTGCATCAGAGGGGTCACCTTCTTCGTTTTCGTCTTTGTCTTCTTCGCCAAAATGATCTGGATTTTAGTGACCGTAAAGATAAAAGAATTCCCGAATCGATGAAAAATGAAGCTTAATTGTACAATACAGGCTTGTTATTTATGATTCTTGCGCTTATTTTTGCGGTCTCAAAAAAATATGAACTCTTATGCCCCTCAGGGGTTTACAAAATAAAAAGTGTTGCTATGGCAATCATGATAACCGACGAGTGTATTAACTGCGGAGCGTGCGAACCGGAATGCCCCAACAATGCCATCTATGAAGGTGGTGTGGAATGGTCGATCTCCGATGGTACAGAAGTTAAGGGCACTTACAAGCTTGAGACAGGAAACGAGGTAGATGTCGATGCGGAACAAGCTCCGGTTGAAGAAGATTTCTACTATATCGTTCCCGATAAATGCACAGAATGCATGGGCTTTCACGAAGAGCCACAATGTGCTGCCGTCTGTCCGGTAGACTGCTGTGTACCTGATCCTGAGCGGGAAGAAAGTGAAGAAACGCTGCTAGCCAGAAAGGCTCGCCTACACCTATAGGCGATACATCAGGGAAAGGTACCCTTGCCCTTCTCCTTTATTGATTTCAATATCTTTGATCAGTCCATTGAGGTGGTGACGGTAAGCAAGACCGATGTCCATTCGTGGAGTAACCTTATATTGTACACCACCCAAGGCCATGATCTGCCAGCGATTGAAGAAGGCAGGTTCAAAGGCGGAACTGGAAGATCGCAATGCCACGTTGTTGTCAAAGTATACCGCATTTTGAGCATCGAAACTTCCCGGGCCGTTGACAATGTTGAATTCATTCTGCGGATTACCCGAGCGCTCTATGGCTTTAAGCAAATACCCCACATTGGCACCGCCGAAAACGGACCATCTGCTACCAATTTGCTTGCTAAGTTTTACGGGTACATTAAGGTAGAATGTTTGAGCAGTCAAAGCAATTTCTGCAACATCTTCACTATAATTAGTTGTGGGAAAAGACTCTGCATCAATCAGGGTACTATCAACTTCCAGCCCCAATTCATCCGCATTACGGGTAAGATAGGAATAAGAATAAAGCTGACCATCATAGGCATAAACCTCAATGGGACGCTTCTGCCATTCCAAGCCCAGGCCGGTTTGCAATGCCCAGCCATTATTTCCCAGTTTTACATCAGCCAAAAGATTAAGCCCGGCACCGGTCAACCAGGATTCACTGCTGGTTAGTCCCTGCAGCTCTACCGATAGGAATCTTTGGCCAGCTCTTTTTACTGAAAAGGGCTCATTGAGCATCAATGACTTGCCCTCGTAGTCTATCACAGGCGATAAGCCGGCAATATCCGGAGCCAGCGCCCACATTTCTTGTGGGGCAGTAATTAAAGAAAGTTCCTGCTCAGATGTTGTCGGGGAAGGTGCTGCTTCAACAGCGACAGCCTGTTCTGGTAATTCAGGAATGGTGATCGGTAAAGTCAATTCCTGTTTTTCCGATTCATTTATATCAGCAATGGGTGTTTCTTTTCTCTCAAGGTTTTGTTGTGGACTTGTCTTTAGAATTTGATTAGTTTTTGAATTTTTGATTTCAGGAGGATTTACGGCTTCAGTTCCCACTCCCGACCCTATTTCGGCGAAAGCCGGATTAAACCCTCCTTCCAATTCGATGGGCAGGCAGCCCAATACCAGTGCGTTGGAAGAGTTGCCAATGATCCACCATAAGCCCGCAGTGACCAACCCTATCCCCAAAAACCACCACACAACCGCCAGACGCCGTTTCGGCGATTGCTCCTGTTGCGGCAATTCGGTGGGCATCTGCTCATCCAGCAGCTTCCGCATTTCACTCCAGGCGTGATCCACAAAGTGATCGTCTGGTTCCATTGTCTGCTTATCCGGCATAATTCTTCGAATTATAATAGGAATCTAATAATTGCTTTAATTTCTTTCGGGCGTTGGCCAAATGCCATTTCGAAGTCCCGACACTAATGCCAACCCGTTCGGCAATTTCCACGTGGGTATATCCCTCCACGGCGTACAGCCAAAATACTTCCTTGGAAGCGGGTGGTAATTTCTCCACGAGGCTAAGGATGTCTTCAAAATACAATTTGCTCAAGGCATCCGACCGGACCGGAGCATCCCGGTCTTCAATGTCCAGAAAATACACCGGCTCCTTTTTGCGCCGAAAATGATCGGAAAGTGCGTGAAAAACCAGTCGACGAACCCAGCCCTCCAGAGAGCCTTTGAAGGAGAATGTATCCAGTTTTTGAAACACCCGCAAAAAGCCGGTATTGACAATCTCCATCGCCAATTCACGGTCCTGGGTGTACCGCATCACCATACGCAGCATAGTAGGAAAAAACTTCCGATAGAAGATTTCCTGGCAGTACCGATCATTTTCGATACACCCCTCTACAAGTTCTTGTTCTGAATACTGCCCTTTCCGGAGCATATTGGTATTTTATCTAAAAAATCAATCCAAAGCGAATGGTAAATCGCTTATATAAAATATCTCTTTCTTCAATATCGCCATTGGATACAAAGCGCCTTTCAAAATAGGCCTTCTGGAATTTGTAGCCAAAATCAACGACCATATTGGTCGACTGAACACCACCCAGCCGTAGGCCAATACAAGGGTGAAACAGGAATCCTCCCCGGGCTTTCGCCAATTCCTGGTTTTTATCCTTGAAGGCAAAACCATAGCCTGCTGACACCGCATAATAGGGCGATACATTCTTTTTCAGAAAATAACCCCTTGCTTCCGCAAATAGCGGGTATATCGTTTCTCCACCTTCAAGGGAATATATATCTATGCCAGTACCCAGACCAACACCAAACATACGCTTGAACTGGTATCCGGTCACATTGAGCAACCCAATACCTATAAAAACCTCTTCGGATGTTTTTCCGCCGTACGACGTAAAGTAGGTCACATTGTACCAGCCACGTTCCTCAAATTCGTAGGGTTTTGGAGATCTCTTGACCTCGCCCGATTTATCTCTTTCGATGACGGGCCCGGTAACGCCTTGTACTACTTTCGAGATTTGCTCATCAAGAAACTCCACCTGCTCCCCGTTGCTCATTTCAAAGATGATCTTTTCGCCTCGGTTGTACTCAATTACTTTTCCCTTGAGCAGGCTGCCATCTTCAAGATATAGATAATCGAGCCGCTGCAGCTCCTGAGCAAACAACCCGGTACAAAACAGTAATAAAGTAATGGTCAAAAAGTACTTCATTGATGTCATCATGCGCGTAATTTGTAGTTTTTTGAAAGGAAGAATGGCCTTTTCATAGCCGACTTTCCTTCAAATTTAGGGATAACTGCTGCGCAAGACAATTTTCCCTTTATTATTTTTCCTGAATTACTAACTTGCGTCCAAACTTCATTCCTATAATTCAGAAGACAGCAGACCTCATCCAAAGGGTTTGGTTGGTCTTAAAAAAACTGGTTTTCACAAAAAAAAATTATGAATTACCTCAAACCAATCATTTCTCTGCTCAGCTTGTTGCTGCTAAGCACCGGGCTTCTGGCCCAATTACAGATCAACGTTAGCTCAATTCCTGCCTCCACCCCTGATAATGCCACTATTTACGTAGCCGGCACCTTCAACAACTGGGCTGCCGGAAACGATGACTATACGCTCACCGAAAATGGTGATGGCACCTACCAAATCACCGTAAATCCAGCTCCGGGCGAGGTCAAGTTTAAATTCACCCGTGGTAGCTGGGCCACGGTAGAAGGCAATGCCAGTGGAGGTTTTCAGCCTGATCACGTAGTTGATTATTCCGGCACTCCACTAACGGTCAGCTTCCCGATCCTTAGCTGGGAAGACCTGGGTAACGGCGGTGGTGACAGCGGTGAGGGCGTGATGGTCTTTAGCGACAATTTTTATATGCCCCAATTGCAGCGTAACCGCCGGATTTGGGTATACCTGCCGCCCGATTACAATACCTCTAATAAAAACTATCCGGTGCTCTACATGCACGACGGCCAGAATTTGTTTGACCCTGCACTCAGCTTTTCCGGAGAATGGATGGTGGACGAAGCCCTCAACACCTTGTTTAATGAAGGCGACCACGGTGCCATTGTCGTTGGCATTGACAACGGCGGTGGAGAGCGCATTAATGAATACACGCCCTGGCCCAATCCCACCTACGGTGGCGGTGATGGCGATGCGTACATCGACTTTATTGTGGAAACACTAAAACCAGCCATCGACCAGGCCTATCGTACACGTTCTGATCGGGAAAACACGGGTATTATGGGCTCTTCATTGGGTGGACTGATTTCCATGTACGGTGCCATTGAACACCAGGATGTATTTGGTAAAGCGGGCATTTTTTCTCCTTCCTTCTGGTTTTCTGAAGAAGTGTATACGCATGCTAGCAATATAGGCAAGCAAGCAGATATGCGCATTTACCTGATGGCCGGCGAACAGGAATCAAGCAGTATGGTTGCTGACCTGGTGGCTATGTACAATACCCTGATGAATGCCGGGTTTGGGGAAGAGGAAGTCCTCCTGCTTACCCATCCTGATGGGCAACATAGTGAATGGTACTGGGCACGTGAATTTCCGGCTGCTTATGAGTGGCTTTTCGCCAATTCGACAACCAGCACGAACAACGATCTTTACGACGATTTTCAATTGAATCTCAGCCCAAATCCGACCGATAGCCTCCTGCACTTAAATACCGCCGACAATTTTCCCTTCAGTGATTTGCGTATCGTGATCTATTCTGTTGATGGCAGAAGAGTTAGCCCTCCGCTACTGGTAGAAGGCAACCAGATGGACGTTTCCTTTTTACAGAATGGGCTCTATGTCTTTAAAGTATTTGCCGGAGAACAGCTCTGGGGCAGCCAAAAAGTAGTAATTAGCCATTAAGTGACTTCCGAAGGAATAAACCAGATTTGGCATATTCCTTCGGATTAAGTAATTTGTTGGGAATATTAAAAAAACGCATACGACGACATTGTTTGGAGATCAAACACTGTCTAACCCCTGCAAAAAATGAGAAAACACCTCGTACCCTTAATGCTTTTCCTATTTCTGGTGAGCACCTGCACTAGTCCCAGAGATTTTGTTTCCCTCAATCGGGTCCCGGCACATAATTTTGATGCCAACCGCCTGGCTCCCACCATGGCCGTTCTGCTCAAAAGTAATGACCTGGCCTTTGCCTCCAAGATTGATATCATTCGCAATGCCAAAAAGGAATTGAGGTTGATGTACTACATTTTTAATCCCGATCAGAGTACCTCTTACCTGACCTTCGAACTCATTAAGAAAATTGAGGCGGATCCGGATTTTCGCATTAGTATCCTAACCGACTATCACTGGAATTATAAAAACCTGGACTTTTTCCGCTGGCTGGAAAACCAACAACCGCACGGTCATCAACAAATTGAAGTGCGCTTTTACAACCGGCCAACGGTGAACGTGATCAAGTTTGCCGAATTTATGACCATTGGCTGCCAGGATGGCATTTTGGCCGATAGCCTGGATCAGCGCCCCGCCTGCTCCCAAGAAAAGCTGGCGTACCTAACCAAATTTGATCAGATGAACCTGGAGGAAGCAGAAGCTGCCATGAGCCCGGCAGCGAAGATGTTTCTGGCTGGCTTGTATTCCAAGGACCCCGACATGTTGCTTTACTCCTTCCAGCACGGATATGCCCGCACTATCGACAAGGTCAGCCAGTCTGAAATGACCGCTGGAGGAGTCACCGAAGAACAGAAGAAACAGCTGGCCACCATGGCCCAGCTTTACTGGAAATCAAAGTTTGGAGCCGGCTCACAACGTTTTGGCGCCAAGCTGAAGCTGACTATCGCTGGCATTTTGTTCGGGAAACACCTCAATCCCGTTATCAATGCCATGGAAACCTATTT
Organism: Saprospiraceae bacterium; assembly: GCA_965229635.1. Lineage (GTDB taxonomy): Bacteria > Bacteroidota > Bacteroidia > Chitinophagales > Saprospiraceae > BQJU01. The sequence goes on along the minus strand of OZ245894.1, from coordinate 4,047,151 downwards.
GCCCTTTACCTTGAGAGATGTGGACAATAATCCCATCCTCACACACCCTGATATTGACTACCTCACCGACTACATTCACCATAAATACATTCTGGCCGATGAAAAAGCCTTTCAGATCGGCGGACGAAACCTGGAGAACTCCTACCATATGCGCCCCAATAGCCTGACGGCAAAATATACCTTCATGGACACCGATGTGTATATGGAGCTGAATGAAGAAGATGGCCATAAAACCAAAGAATACTTTGAAGACCTGTGGAACTTCAAAAAAATGGTCGCCTCCACGAAGGACATTGCCCAACACGCTCCTATTGCCTATGTCTATATGGTAAGAGAGGCCACCAAACTGGCTGAAGAGAGCTGCAAAGGTGAAGGAGATATGATGGCCCAGCAACGGTGTGCGGGTGGCCTGGTAGCCAGTATTATTGAAAAGGGAAAAGAATCTTTTGTCGAGCGGCAACAAGCCGAATGGAAGCAGCTCGTTGAGAATGCCCGTGACGAATATATCAATCAATACCTGGAAGTTGAACTTCCAGGAAAGACCTGGACCCGCCATCAGGATATCTTCGACAGCCAGCGTGATCACATTGCAGAAAATGTAGATGTGTTTTTGCATCATTTTTCTCATTATCACATGACAGAGCTACCCTTTTATTACGTGGAGAATCTGCCCTATGATCAGGGAATCAAGCTTTCACCCGAACAGAGAAGAAGGTCATATGGATCAGCGTATGGTGTGGAAATACCGTATGGAAAAGCGATTCATAAAATATGGACCGACGCCGTCAATGCAGCCTGTGAAAAGAGTCTGACCAGCGACAAGCCGGTAGAAGTCATCATTCATCAGGGATATTTTTCACCACCGGCCGGTTTGGTACAATTGATGGACTACATGCTGGAAGCCGGTCCCACCTGCCCAAATGTAAAACTTAAAATATACACCAATTCTCAACATTCCACCGATCTGGCTCCGGTCAGCTTTTTGGGAAGGCGCCAGCTCTTTGCGTTGTCCAAAGTTAATGATCTGAAGAGGGACAACTTCGCCTATTATGAATATAATAAAGAAGTGTTGGATGAGATTGTGGCTGAGAAATATGTCGATCAGCAATTGGCGACAACTCAGGTAAAAGGCCAACGAGATCGGGCCTCGTTTTCTCTGCATTCCAAGGTAATGATCTTTGGAGACGCGATCTATATCGGTTCTTCCAATGCGGACATTCGGAGCTATATGATGGATACCAACAATGGTATATTCATCAAAAATGCCCCTTACCTGGTCAGGCGGTATAAGGGATTCCTGGAGGAGCTGGAGTCACGAGATATCGTAATGCCGGCCAACGCCACCTTTGACTTTGCGGATGAAAAAGCCCTTGGAGCCAGAGAAAGAGCCGATATAGAAGAACTGATTGCCAAATATGGCATGGAAAAGCACCTCGAATCGAAAGAGCGACAGCAGGAGTTTGAACGGGTCATGGAGCAAATTAATTGGGTCTTGAAGACCTCCTCCGACCTGACTTTTGAGATGGTCAACAGCAACACTATGGATCAGAAGCCGCTGTTCGACAGTTATTTCAAAATGCTTTAGCCACTTTTTCACCGCAATTTTTTCGCCCCTTGTTCGTTTTGAATTCGAATCAAGGGTAATACAGTATTCATGAAATTAACGGAATTCCGACTTGCATTGGCCATCATCACGTTTCTGGTGCTCCCTTCTTATTTACAAGCTCAATTGCATCGTCCAGTACATCCGGACCTAAGCGGTGATCGACTACTTAGCGCTTTGGTTGACGATTATAAACCTCAACATGTGCTTGACTACCGCAGTGCCCGGGAATTGATGTACACCTCGATTTACAATGAAAATGATAGTGTGAGGTGTGTCTACTCAGGATATAGCCTTTACCTGCCACCTGATGACAATAACCCGGTGGGTCATCTGCTTAAATTTGGATCGCTCAAAGGCATTATTACCGAACATACCTACCCACGCAGCAAGGGAGCAAAGGATGGCAACGCCAAAAGTGACATGCACCATCTTTTCCCTGCCCGATTGGGCGTGAATATATCCCGGTTAAATCACCCTTTTGGCGAAATTCCGGATCAACTCACAGAAAGTTGGTACTACCTGGATGAACGCGAGAAGGAGATTCCCCAAAAGCATATCGAGTGGTATAGTGAAAAAGGAGATGATGTATTTGAACCGAGGGAGGATCACAAAGGCAATGTAGCCAGGGCTATTTTTTATTTCTACGCCATGTACAAAGATGAAGCACTGAATGAAGATCCCGAATTTTTTGAACTACAGCGACCAACACTTTGTCAGTGGCATTATCAGGATCCGGTTGATCAAAAAGAATGGGACCGGACTTTCATGATCGCCGAATACCAGGATGGCAAGCCCAATCCCTTTGTGCTTGACTGCAGTCTGGTGGCTCGTACTTATTGCCGGGAGACACTCGGCCAATGTTCGAATCAGATCTTGGACACCAGCCTGGATAAAAGGCTACAGGAGAAACAACTGGTCGTCCATAAAAGGAATCTGGAAGGGAAAAAATGGCCTTTTGTGAAATAAGTCTGACAAATTCAGCACTGAGCAAAAGCTATTTTTGGAATTCTCATAAAAAGAAGTGATTTTTGTAGTCCTTCTGAAAAACAACGACTTCGTATCATTGTGGCATCTCTGCCTCAAATATTCATTGCTAACCACCCTGGCCATCGGCATATAGTTTCAACCTAGCTGCTTATCTGATTCGTTTAGCATTTAGCCATTTTGGCTATAGCCAAAAAACAGTTCAAACCTATGTATCAAAACCGTCTATCCCTACTATTGATCTGTCTGTTTTCCCTGAATATTGCCCATAATCAGGAACAGGTGATCCTTTTTCCCGGCCAAACGGGTAATGAGCTCGTACAAAGCCTGGTTAGCGATTACAAACCTTCTACCGTGCTCAATTATGAGGAAGCACGTGAAGCGATGTATAAATACATCTGGAATGCCGAAGATAGTGTGAGGTGTGTATATACCAGCCATGCACTTCCGCTTTCGCCGGACGCGAGTAATCCGATCTTTCAATTGTCGATGTTTGGTTCACTTAATGGCATCATTTGTGAGCACACCTACCCCAGGAGCAAAGGAGCCGAAACCGGCAACGCCCTCAGTGATATGCACCATCTGGTACCGGCCCGGCTAGGGGCGAATCTGGCGCGCAATAACTTCCCCTTTGTAGAAATTCCGGATCAGGAAACCTCCCTTTGGTTGTACAAAACCGAATCAAGCGGTAACATACCGTCCAGCAATATCGACCTGTACAGCGAGCAAAAGATTGGTGTATTCGAGCCGCGGGAAGACTTCAAGGGTAATATTGCCAGAAATATATTCTACTTCTTCACCATGTACCGCGCTGAGGCCATGGCTGCTGATCCGGATTTCTTTGAGGAACAAAGGCCATTTTTGTGCGAGTGGCATTACCTCGACCCAATTGACGAAACGGAGCAAAACCGGTCGCAGCAAATCGCTGAATACCAGGATGGAATGCCCAATCCCTTCGCACTGGATTGTACCCTGCCCTATCGAACCTACTGTAGCGAATTTGAAAATCTGTGTACTACCGTGGCTACAGATAATCTTGCTCAGGCGGCACTACAATTTCAGGCTTACCCCAATCCCGCAGCAGAGAGCACAACCATTAGTTTTGAGCTGGAAAATCCATTAAATGTTAAGCTGGAAGTCTTCGATTTGCTGGGTAGAAAGCTGATGGGCGTTGCAGAAGGATTACATCAGGCCGGGCAGCATGAATACAACTTAACAGCACCGGAGTCTTTAAATAGTAATATTGTTGTGTGTAGAATGATCCTGTCGGATGGTCAGCAATCGGCGATCTTACAACGAAGGATCTTTTTTCAATAGAAGATTCAAAAAAAAATCCTCTCAGAACCAACGTCTGAGAGGATTTTATCTATAATTATATCATTTATTTCTTGTCGTCTACTTCTTCGTATTCGACGTCAGTGACATCTTCAGCTCCGGCAGTTCCGCCGCCACCTTCCTGTCCGGCATCAGCGCCTCCGGCAGCATCGGCAGAAGCTTCAGGTCCCTGACCGTTTTGGTACATCTGCTGGCTGGCAGCACCCCATACTTCCTGGAGTTTGTTCATCAGCTCGTCAATCTTGTCAACGTCCTGCGCCTTATGAGCCTCTTTCAGCTCATTTAAAGCAGTTTCGATCTGAGTCTTCTGCTCAGCAGGAACTTTGTCGCCAAATTCTTTGAGCTGCTTCTCCGTCTGGAAAATCATGGTGTCCGCCTGGTTGATCTTCTCAACCCGCTCGCGAGCTGCCTTATCCGTTTCTGCATTGGCTTCAGCCTCTGCTTTCATGCGGGCAATCTCGTCTTTAGACAGACCCGTAGAAGCCTCAATACGAATCGTTTGCTCCTTACCGGTTCCTTTGTCCTTGGCAGATACATTAAGGATACCGTTAGCGTCCATGTCGAAGGTTACTTCAACCTGTGGCACGCCTCGTGGTGCCGGTGGAATGCCATCCAGAATAAAGCGACCTACTGTACGGTTGTCCTTAGCCATTGGGCGCTCACCCTGTAGGATGTGAATTTCAACCGAAGGCTGGTTGTCCGCAGCCGTTGAGTACACCTTAGACTTCTTGGTTGGAATGGTAGAGTTTGCCTCAATGACTACGTCATACACACCACCCATGGTTTCGATACCCATTGACAGTGGCGTCACGTCGAGCAGCAGTACATCCTGTACATCACCACTCAGTACACCACCCTGGATAGAAGCACCTACGGCAACTACCTCATCGGGGTTTACCCCTTTGTTTGGCTTCTTGCCAAAAAATTCTTCAACAGCCTGCTGAATGCGAGGAATACGAGTAGAACCACCTACGAGGATGATTTCATCGATTTCACTCTTTTCCATTCCGGCATCTTTCAATGCCAGGCGGCAGGGTTCCAAGGTACGCTGTACCAGTTTGTCGGCCAATTGTTCAAACTTGGAGCGAGACAACTTCAGTACCAGGTGCTTGGGCACACCGTCTACAGCCGTGATGTAAGGCAGATTGATTTCTGTTTCAGATGAAGCAGACAGTTCGATTTTTGCCTTCTCCGCAGCATCTTTCAGACGCTGTAGTGCCATTGGATCTTTACGCAGGTCAATATTTTCCTGAGTCTTAAATTCTTCAGCCATCCAGTCGATGATCACGCGGTCGAAGTCATCACCACCGAGGTGCGTATCACCATTGGTAGATTTTACTTCAAAAACGCCTTCACCCAATTCCAGGATGGAAATATCAAATGTACCACCACCAAGGTCATATACGGCGATGGTCATATCTTTACTTCTCTTGTCGAGACCGTAAGCCAAAGCAGCGGCAGTAGGCTCGTTGATGATACGCTTTACTGTCAAACCGGCAATTTCACCAGCTTCTTTGGTTGCCTGACGCTGGGAGTCATTAAAGTAAGCAGGCACGGTAACTACCGCTTCTGTTACTTCCTGTCCCAAAAAGTCTTCCGCCACTTTTTTCATCTTTTGCAGAATCATGGCAGAAATCTCCTGTGGAGTATATAGGCGGCCGTCGATATCCACTCTGACCGTATCATTATCTCCTTTCACTGCTTTATAAGCAACTCTCTGCGCTTCTTCGGCCACTTCGGTGTACCGAGTACCCATAAAACGCTTGATAGAGGCAATTGTCCGCGTTGGATTAGTAATTGCCTGGCGCTTGGCAGGATCCCCAATTTTACGCTCACCGTTGTCCATAAATGCTACAACGGATGGTGTAGTTCTACGACCTTCGTCATTGGGAATGACCACGGGTTCGTTACCCTCCATTACCGCTACGCAAGAGTTGGTAGTACCTAAGTCAATACCAATAATCTTACCCATATTTTATTCTTTTTTTTTTAAAGTTCAATGATTACACCCATACTAACAGCAATGCATGTGCCAAGACGAAATGAGGGACAATTGGGTGACAAATGGTCGGATATACAGTTTGCTGATATGACAATACGCCAAAAAAAGAGAGCAGGTATGACAGAATGACATTTTGACAGGCAGGTGCCGGGATAATATTAGACGGTCATTCCGAACGCAATTTTCTCATTCGGAATGACCGTGAAAGAAGGTATTGGTTATTCGAAATTCAAGCTATTGGTATAGATCCCCATTTTCACCGAATCCATGGTGATCGGGTCAAACTCGATACTGTCTCTCACCAAAAAGTAGCGGGAAGTAAAAATACCCAACCCATCAGAAAGGTTGGTGTATACCGGTATGTTATTGGAACTGGTGATTCCCAGGTTGGCGTTGGCAATTTCAAAATAATCAACAAATTCCTGTCCACCACCTACAATAAGCAGGTCCATGCTTTTGAGTGTTCGATATCCACCACCGGTCATCGGTTCCAGCGACCCCGCCAGAAATTGGTAAAATCGCTCTGAGCGGATGCTCACCACTACCCTCTCCGGATCACCGTCTTTGATGAAGCTCTTATCAATTACCCACTCCAGGCTTTTGTCCACCTCCTCGGTGCTACCCGGCAACAGTTCTGAATAGTTGATGCGGATGCGAAAATCAAATACTTTCGCATGTTCTCCTACAAACCAGGAAAAACTAATATCCTTGTCATAAGGAAAAAGCTTTATCGGAGATGAGGGGGAATTGTCCCTTGGAGTCAGTGCCCGCAATACGTTGGTCTCTGCAGTCACCGGCTCCTGGCCGTCGTTTCGGGAGATTACCAGGCGAATATTTTCGCCACCATTGAGTTCAATATCTTCAGCTTTGATCTTATACAAATAATTGGGAGAAGTAGCAAAGGCCCCATCTTCTCTGGGATAGCCTTCCAGGTTGCCATCTACTCTTTCGAGTGTAAATAACTCTCCACTCGGCAATTTTTCAATTTGCACCAATGCATCATCGTAATAAAGAGAGTCCGCAATTCTGGCAATCTCGGTGGCATCTCCGCCTGGCTCCAGAAATGCCTTTTCTACACGTATGTAGTGCGCGGTATCCTGTACGGAAATAAAGCCATAAACAATGGGAATATTTCTCCACTCCCCTTCAAGCGTAAAATCGGTGCTACATCCAGTCCAGCCCGTGATCAAGGCCACCACTACCACGCTTGTTAATAGAATTCTGTTCATTCGTCTTTTTTTTGATTATTGATCTTTGATCAACGAAGTTTTCAAGCTTATTCCGAAGGCGGGAAAATACAACATAAAGCCTCTGTCAAAGAGAACAAATTTGCCGTCGGGTAAAAAACGGACCAAAGGTAAAACATTTCATTCTTATAACGCAAGAAGAGACAAAATGGATTGACAGACAGCAGACTTTAGCGTACTGTATTTGACAAAATTGTTAACTTGCGGGCTTTATTTCACCCAGAAACAGCTGGAATATTCCAAGCCCTCTGGCTCCAGGCATTTTCAGTGGTTTCTTAATCAGACAAGCATGTCGGTCAACAAAGATGTCAAAAGAATAACCACACACGTTCTACAGGCGATGAAGAATCGGGGTGAAAAAATAGCCATGCTTACCGCCTATGATTTTTCTATGACCCGGATACTCGATGCCGCCGGTGTAGATATCCTCCTGGTGGGTGATTCGGCTTCTAATGTAATGGCAGGACACGAAACTACCCTTCCCATTACGCTTGATCAGATGATTTACCACGCCTCATCAGTGGTGAGGGGCGTAAAGCGGTCTTTGGTCGTTGTTGACCTGCCTTTTGGCTCGTATCAGGGCAATTCAAAATCAGCGCTGGATTCCACCATCCGAATCATGAAGGAATCAGGAGCACATGCCGTCAAAATGGAAGGAGGTGCCGAAATCAGTGAATCGATCAAACGCATCCTTTCGGCCGGCGTACCGGTAATGGGACATCTGGGACTGACCCCTCAATCGATTTATAAGTTTGGCACCTATACCGTTCGAGCCAAGGAAGAGGAAGAAGCACAGAAGCTGCTGGAAGATGCCTTGTTGCTCCAGGAGCTGGGGTGCTTTGCTATTGTCTTGGAGAAAATTCCGGCTGCGCTTGCCAAGGCCGTTTCCGAAAAGCTGTACATCCCCACCATCGGGATTGGAGCCGGACAAGATACCGACGGACAAGTGCTGGTTACCCATGACCTGTTGGGACTCACCAAAGACTTCCAGCCGCGATTTCTGCGGCGTTACCTTCAACTGTTTGACACTATTAAGGAGGCGACAGAACAGTATATTCAAGATGTCAAAAATCGGGATTTCCCCAACAAAAAAGAGCAATATTAGAATTCAAAATTTCGTTGCCTAAGCATGAAAAAAAAGCTAATCTATTCCATCTTAGCCATTGCAGCCATTTTGGGCATCGGCGCACTCATGATCTACCAGCAGTACATCGCCAGAGCGGTAGTGCCTCGGGATATCAAAGATCCGATCGTCCTGATCCCCACCAATTCCAGCTTTGAAGAGGTGGTCACCATTTTGAAGGATAAAAAAGTAGTGCCCAATGAAGAAGTATTCCGCTTTATGGCGGAAAAGATGAACTACATCAAAAACCCAATGCGCAGCGGTCGATTTGAACTGGAGCCGGGCTGGAGCAATGTAGAGCTCATTCGGCATCTGCGCAATGGCAAACAAGCTCCGGTACAGGTTGTGCTGACCAATGAGCGATTAGTGGAAAATGTGGCCGCCAAGGCAGCCCGTTTCATCGAACCTGACTCGGTTGATATCCTCGCTATTCTACAGGATGAAAATTACTTACAGGAAATCGGCTATACGCCAGAAACATTGATGAGTTTGTTTATTCCCAATACCTACGAATTTTTCTGGAATACTTCTCCAGGTGAATTTGTGGATCGGATGATTAAGGAACACGATGATTTCTGGTCAAAAGACAATCGCGAGGATAAAGCAGAGGACCTCGGTCTTACGCCGGCCGAAGTCTATACCCTGGCCTCCATCGTTGAAAAAGAGACCCAGGCCAATGAAGAGAAAAAACGTATGGCGGGCGTTTATTACAATCGTCTGCAACAGGGTATTCGCCTACAGGCCGATCCAACCGCAGTCTTTGCCAGAAGAGATTTTTATACCAATCGGGTAACCCATTACCACACCAAATTTGACTCTCCGTACAATACTTATATGTATGCAGGATTACCTCCTGGTCCGATCAGTATGGCATCCATCATCACACTCGATGCCGTGCTCAACATGGAGGAACACGACTATATCTATTTCTGTGCCCGCGGCGATGGTTCCGGACTACACAATTTTGCCAAAACCCTCGCCGCGCACAATCAGAATGCTAAAATTTATCGGGAAAACCTGAGAAAAAGAGGATTGCGCTAGTCAAAGCTTTTAATTCGCCTCTTCCTCTACATCAAACTGCTTCTTGGTAGGCATGGTCAGCAAATTGATAGCCTTAATCATGATGCCACTTTGGTTGTAACGGTTAGAGCCTACCCACGACATGGCATCGCCTTCTCCACTTGCCTTGATCTTGTATTCGCTGTCCTTTCCATCATTGGCTGAATCCATCCACACCTTCGGCTGACCATCTTCAACAAAGTATTTCCAAACACCTTGATCCTTTTTTTCCTGCCAATGGCCCCCCTCATAAGTACCATCAGGAAAGAAGCGATACCACCGGCCCCGGTTAAACAACTTGGCTTCCATATCGCTGTCATCCTTTGGTATATAGAATTCAAAAACCCAGTAGTCTTTCATCAAAAGGGCCTCCATGTGGGAATCACCGGCCGGCGTAGGCGAATTCACCTTGCCCGTTGATTGCTCGGTTTGGGATGAAGCCGTGGAATCGGTAGTGCCTTGTGAATCTTGCGCCGAATCATCGGTACACGCCCATAGCAAACCTGCTGCCAGGACTAAAAAGAGATACTTGTTCATGATGATTATAGTTTTTAATCAGTTTTTAAAATTCAACGTCTCTCCCGCTTTTATGGTATGTTTATTGCCATAAACCTTAATGGTCATCGCCTCACCTGTATGATTGTTCACCTGGGCTTCCCCCGTTTTCACCACCACTTCCAGAATATGACCTCTAAATCTTATTTTGAATGAGTAGGACTTCCATTTCTCTGGAATAAAAGGACTGAAAGAGACTGTATTGTCGTTGACCCGCATCCCTCCAAATCCTTTCACAAAGGCCATCCAGGTACCCGCCATACTGGTAATGTGGCAACCATCTTCGGTATCGTTATTGTAATCATCCAAATCCAGGCGAGCCGTTCTCAGATACATTTCGTAGGCCTTCTCCTCCATACCTAATTTAGCCGCCAGAATCCCATGTACACAAGGCGAAAGGGAGGATTCGTGCACCGTGCGCGGTTCATAAAATTCGAAGTTACGCCGCAGCGTTTCATCATCAAAGTGGTCTTCAAAGAGGTATAATCCCTGCAAAACATCGGCCTGCTTGATAAACACTGAGCGCAAAATGCGATCCCACGACCAGTTTTGATTCAATGGACGATCCTTGGGTTTCAGGTCATCCACCTTCAGCAATTCCTTATCCAGAAAACAGTCATGCTGCACATAAATGCCCAGTTTTTGATCTTCCGGGAAATACATGTTGCCGGCAATCTTCTTCCAAAGGTTGGTCTCCGTATTTTCGTAAAACTTGATCTTTTCCTCAATTTCCTTGTATTGTTTAGGAGCATTTTCCTTTACATAAAAAATGGCTTCCATCGCGTAGCGCAGACACCAAACCGCAATATAGTTGGTGTACCAATTGTTGTTGACGTTATTTTCGTATTCATTCGGGCCGGTCACACCGTGCATCATGTATTTCCCATTGCGCTCGGAGTAATGCACCCGTTGTGCCCAGAAACGGGCAATGCCGATCAATACCTCTAAACCATATTCTGAGAGATAATCTTCATCGCCGGTGTAGCGGATGTAGTCATAAATGGCAAAGGCAATAGCGCCATTCCGGTGAATTTCCTCAAAGGTAATTTCCCATTCATTGTGGCACTCCTCACCGTTCATCGTCACCATCGGGTACAGGGCTGCCCCATCAGTGAAGCCCAGTTTTTCAGCATTCTCGATGGCTTTCTGCAGATGCTTGTAACGATAAACCAGCAACTGACGCCCCACCTTTGAGTCGGCTGTACCCAGGTAAAATGGCAGACAATAGGCCTCCGTATCCCAGTAGGTACTTCCACCGTATTTTTCTCCGGTAAATCCCTTTGGCCCAATATTGAGCCGCTCATCCTCACCGGTGTAGGTTTGATAAAGCTGGAAAATATTAAAACGAATGCCCTGCTGCGCAGCAACATCCCCCTCGATCTTAATATCGGCTTCTTCCCACTTATGTGCCCAGGCCTCGGCCTGCTCCTTGAGCATCTTGTCGAAGCCTTTCTTAAACGCGGAGGCAACCACTTTCTGGCAGTTGTCCAATAGCTCTTCCTTAGGATGGTTTAAAGAGCTAAGCACTCCAACGTATTTGTAGATGACGGTTTCCTCTCCTTCGGTAGCCGTCAAATCAACGCCACAGGCTACATATTTTTCCCGGTGCAACCGGAACGAATTAAATTCAATTTCCTCATCGCCCTGGTAGATGGCAAACTTCATGCCCGTACACACCTGGAAGGCTGTCTTTTTGGTTTCAGCCGTCACATAGGCCTGACGCCTTTTCACCTTGACATCTACCTCCTTCCAGAATTTTTCATCGTAGTTGGAGTCCTCATTGATCACATCGGCATCGAGATAAGGGGTGATGATGTAAGTTGCGGAGAAATCCAGTGGCGTGATAGAATAGCGGATCACGGCCACTTCATCATCTACAATACTGCAAAAGCGCTTGGCGGCGACCTTCACTCGTTTGCCACTTTCCATAGTGGCAATAAATGACCGCTCCAGATAGCCTTCTTTCATATTAAGTACCCGGCGAAAATCTTCTACCTGACAACGCGCCAGGTCCAATGTTTCCCCGTCAATTTCTACATCGATACCAATCCAGAAGGTGGCGTTCAACACCTTGGCAAAATACTCGGGATATCCGTTTTTCCACCAGCCCACTCTCGTTTTATCCGGATAATAAATGCCTGCAACATAGCTGCCTTGCAGGGAATCACCGGAGTACGCCTCTTCAAAATTGGCTCGCTGCCCCATTCGGCCATTTCCAATACTGAAGACACTCTCTGAGATGCGGTTGTTTTTAGGATCAAATCCTTCTTCTATAATGCACCAGTCATCGTGCTTGAGGTATTCCTTCATGATGGTCGATTAAGTTTAGTTGATTATGTTTCTACACTTTTTTTCAATTCTTTAAGGATGCTGTTCAGGTCTTTGCCAATGAAGTTGGGAATGACCAGTGCTGCCTGCTCCAACACCTCAGGCTTACCGATACCTACCGCATAAAACCCACCCTTTAGGGCAGCTTCTATCCCCTTCTCAGCATCTTCAAAAACGATGCAATCTTTTGCTGTTAAGCCCAGTTCTTCAGCAGCCAATTCAAACACCTGTGGGTCCGGTTTGGTGCGGGTTGTTTTGTTTCCATCAATAATGGAATCAAAATAATGACGAATTTTTAAAATATCGATAATCGTCCCGGCATTTTTACTGGCCGAGCCCAGCGCAATCTTACAACCAGCGGCTTTTACATCTTCCAGAAAGGGCAATACGCCTTCCAGAATCTCGCTCTGATCCATTTGAGTGATGCGCTCCACATACCATTCATTTTTCACTCCGGCCAGTCGTTTTTTTTCTGCCTCATCCAGCGTGATTCCTCCCCACTCCAGAATTAACTCCAGCGATCCCATTCGACTCACTCCCTTCAGCCCTTCGTTCTGTTCCTCCGTCAAATCGGTGCCCACTTGTTGAGCAAGCCGCTTCCAGGCCTGATAGTGATACTGAGCCGTATCAACAATGACGCCATCCAAATCAAATATGCAACCTTTGATCTTCATTTTACTAAATTTCTGTTTCTCCACGCAAATCAAGAGCAAAACGGAAAAACCATTTTTCAAGGAGCAAAAATAGAATAATTAATATACCCGAATAAATGGTTTGGGAAAATAATGACCTCCAACCAGTTAAGTTCACATTCCACGGCAAGAATTTTAAACATATTCGTATGCAGGAAAATACAATTTGGCTTTTTTGCGTTATACCACCAACGATTTGCCCTACAACTAAACTCCTCAATTCACACTCCTTCCCCAACCATTTAAACCTTTCAACTGATCTCCAGTCAAAAGAATTATCTAACTGGGACTAACCAGTATTGGACGTGTACTTTTTTTTGTCATTATATCTAAAACCTCCTCTTTATGGACAGAAGAGCTACCCTCGCCACATTGATGGGCAGGAGAAAAACAGGTGAATCTTCGACACAAAGTACGAAGGCAACCTTTGGCATCACTCGTCAAATGACGGGTCTGGAGCCCTACACCGGTCCCTGGGGATATGAACAAGCTGCTCACCTCTTGCGGCGCTGTACCTTTGGGCCAACCTATGAACATATGAAACAAGCTGCCGCCGATGGTCTGGATACGACTATCGAAACGCTGTTTGCCGAACTTCCCCTCCCGGAACCACCGCTCAACTACTACTACGAAGAAGATCCCAACGTGCCCATTGGTGAGCCTTGGATAGATGCCCCTTATACCAGCGACAACGCATCAAGACTTTACCGTCGCAGAAGTTTGTACGGCTGGACGGTGGGTCAAATTTTGAATGAAGGCATTTCCTTACGGGAAAAAATGGTGCTGTTTTGGAACAATCACTTTGCCATCAGTGAAGTCAATGATCCCAAATACATGCTGCAGTATACCAACGTATATCGCACCTACGCCTGGGGCAACTTCCGCGACCTGGTCAAGGAAATGACGATCAATCCGGCCATGTTGCGCTTTCTCAACGGCAATCAAAACACCAAGAACGCCCCCAACGAAAACTACGCGCGGGAGTTGCTGGAGCTGTTTACCATCGGGAAGGGACCACTGGCTGGCCCCGGTGACTACACCAACTACACCGAGCAGGACGTGGTGGCTATGGCCAAAGTATTGACCGGTTGGCGGGATCAAGGGTACTACTCCGAAAATCCGGATGTCACCATTGGGGCCTTCTTCCGTCCGAACCAGCACGACACCAGTGCCAAGCAACTTTCTCCCCGCTTTGACAATACGATAATCAATGACCTGGGTGAAAACGAATACAGCCACCTGATCGATGTGATTTTTGGCAAAGCCGAAGTGGCTCGGTTTATCAGCCGTAAGTTGTACCGCTGGTTCGTGTATTACGATATCGATGATGAGGCAGAAAATGAGGTCATTGAACCGATGGCCCAACTAATCATCGACAACGATTATGAGATTCGTCCGGCCCTGGAAGCGCTCCTGCGGAGCAATCACTTCTTCGACATCCTCAATGTGGGGCCGATGATCAAAAACCCCATTGATTTTGCCTATTCGCTGTTCAAGCAGCTGCATGTGGAGATCCCGGAGGAACTGGGTGCCAAATACCTTACCTGGTTGCGGATTATGAACCTGGTGAATCTGATGGAAATGGATTATTTCACACCACCAAGTGTGTCCGGATGGAAAGCCTACTACCAGGAACCCCTCTTTTATCGCACCTGGATCAACGCGACCACCCTGCAGGTGCGGATGGGATTCACCGGAAGGCTGGCCAGCAACGGTTATGCCTTTGATGGCAACCGCATTGTGATCAAACCGCTGGAATTCATCGAAACACTCGACAATCCGGCTCTGATCAACAATTTGCTTGAGGAGCTGGTCAAAATCCTGTTTCCACAACCCATCACCGACTCTCAGATGGCAGCGCTTAAAGAATTTGTCATTCCGGGTCTACCTGATTTTGAGTGGAATGTAGAGTACAGTGAATACCTGGCCAATCCGGATGATTCCGATTTGGCGGAAGCCATCGAAACGAAGTTAAAAAGCCTGTTCAACGCCATGTTGACCATGCCCGAATTTTATTTGAGTTAACCATTCCTTTGGCAAAAGCCAGAGTCAAATTATAACAAAATGAAAAGAAGACATTTTCTACATACAACGGGCGCAGTGGTGAGTCTTCCGGTATTGCTCAACGGCATGAAGGTTGGCACCTTACCCAGAACGGCCCTTTTTAACAATATGAACCTGGAAAATGACCGGGTGCTGGTCATCATTCAGCTCAACGGTGGAAATGATGGCCTCAATATGATCATTCCCATCGACCAGTACGACAACCTCGCCAATGCACGGGCCAATATTCTGATTCCCGAAAACAGTATTTTGGCCGCCACTGATGAAACAGGCTTCCATCCGGTGATGACCGGTGTCAAATCACTGTACGACGACGGCAAACTTGGCATCATCCAGTCGGCCGGCTATCCCGATCAAAACCGCTCACATTTCCGTTCTACGGATATCTGGACAAGCGGCTCTCCGGCTGGCGAATTCTGGACGACCGGCTGGTTGGGGCGTTACTTTGAAGAGCGCAATCCAGACTTCCCGGAAGGATATCCAAACAGTGACTTTCCAGACCCGTTTGCCATCACTATGGGTAGTACGGTTTCAGAAACCTGCCAGGGTACCGCAGCCAATTATAGCATGACACTGAACGATCCATTCAGTCTCGGTGCCCTTACCGAAGGAGAACCCGGTGAGGTCCCCGACACACCTTATGGCGAGGAGCTGACCTTCCTGCGCACTGCCATTGCCCAAACCAATGCTTATTCTGAAAACATTACCGCTGCAGCGGAACAAGGGGCCAATGCGATCGATTATCCGGCGGACAATCGGTTGGCACAACAGTTAAAGAATGTGGCACTCCTGATTTCGGGAGGCCTGCAAACTAAAGTCTACATTGTGAGCCTGGGTGGTTTTGATACCCACGCCAATCAGGTGGATGAAAATGACCCTACCATCGGCGGTCACGCTCAGTTGTTGAGCACCCTGTCGCAAGCGATCAAGTCATTTCAGGATGATTTGCAACAACTCGGGCTGGAAGAGCGGGTGGTCGGTATGACCTTCTCCGAATTCGGACGCAAGATAAAATCCAACGACAGCTTTGGAACAGATCACGGAACGGCAGCACCACTGATCGTTTTTGGCTCCTGCGTAAACCCACAGATTTTGGGTGACAACCCCGAAATTTCACCACAGGTAGCCGCCTCGGAAGGTGTGGCTATGCAGTATGACTTCCGTGACATTTACGGGTCTATCCTGATGGATTGGTTTGAAGTGGAAGAACCCGAAGTAACTTCGTCACTTTATCCGGAGTTTACCTATCTACCAGTATTGCGAGACTGCTCTGCAACTACCTCTACCCATACGATATTGAAACCAGAACTTGATTTGCGATGCAGTCCGAATCCATGCCGCAATATGATTCGTTTTCAGTTTACAACAGAACAGGAATACGGCCGACTAGCCATATTTGACGCTATGGGCAGCCAGCTAAAAGTAGTCTTTGGACAAAAACTGGCGGCCGGTGCCCATGAAGTAACGGTCGATACCAGCCAACTGCCTGCGGGGACCTATTACGCCCACCTACAACTGGAAGGACGGCAGCGGACCAGCAGGTTTATTAAAATGAAATAAAAACCCGAAAACAATCTGTTTAAATAAGCCCGAGGGACAAGTGTCCTTCGGGCTTTTGTCATATTCTAAATCTTAAATTTCAGGCCTGCCATCAGCCAACGTGTGGGCATTTGCGCCCCCAAAATATCCTGATAGTCTTCGTCAAACAGGTTGTGGACCTGAAAATTGAGACCGAACTGTGGTGTCAATTGGTAGCCCAGGCGCATATTCCAAACCTGATAGTTTGGCTTTAGCCTGGCGTTAATAGCACCGGCGGCGCGTGCATTTCGTTCTTTGTGGACGCCATTCAATGCCACCTCAAATTTTCCGGTTTGTAAAATAAGATTGGTCGACAAAAGATGACGGGCATGAGAAGCAATATAAACCGAAACGACATCTTCATCACTGGTCGTTTTTAGATAAGTATAGCCCAGGGACCACTGAATGCTTTGCTGGTTACCAAAGGAGTGCCTGAGCCAGGATTCCAGCTCTATCCCCTGCGTATTTACTTCGGATAGGTTGCCCGCATAAAAGTAATCGGCTCCGGCCTGTAGGTTGCTGTTATTGGGAATATCGACCTCATTGGTTGTAATGTAGTCAATCAGGTTGCTGGATTGGCGCAAAAAACCGGTAGCTTTCAATTGCCAGTTTTTGGTCAGGCGGTAGTCCACACCAATTTCTTCGGACCAGGCCCGCTCCGCTTCCAGGTTGGGATTACCCAGGCTTCTGCCCGGAGTGAGGTTTTCTAAATTATAAGACACATAGCGCTCCGTATAATCTGCCGCGCGAATGGTACGCCCCACGGCTCCACGAAAGGTGATCCGTTGCAAAACATAGGAAATATTGAGTTGTGGCGTAAATTCCAAGCCATAGTTTTCGTCGTAATCCAGGCGCAGGCTTCCAGTTAGGTTCAGATGGTTATCTGGCCGTAAAACGCCCATTAGATAGGCGCCCGTATGCCAATCCTGGTGATCCCCTCGATCGGTACTCTCGATAGAGCGCCGGTCAAGTTGTCCACCGACATTTAGCGAAAGCTGGTCATTAACAATGTGCAAGTGATTGACGTTAATATTCCAAAATTGAGTGGTATGCAGGTTGGTGGAGGGAAAGTCAGGGCTAAAGACAAACTTGTCGGTCCCGTAACGGTGAGCCAGCTTAAATTCGGTACTGCTCTTTGTTCCAGTTCTTCGCAGCTGGACCATATTCCACCAATTGCGCGCCGTTTCCGTTGATTTGTCCACTGGACTGGTAGTGTAGAAAAAACGGGCACTAAAATCCCGATCGTCATAGGCCGTACGGGCCTGGGCTGTCCAGTTTTCATTCAACTTGTAGCCCATGGAAAGGCCCAAGGTCTTCAGATTAAAATAATTGTTGTATCCTTCCAGTGTATTACCTTCTACCGTTTTTTCGGCGATGAACTGCCCATCGGATTGGTTCATGTTGAAGCCCCCTCCAACGTAAAATTTCTCCTGGCTCACGGAAAAGCCTTGCTGGGCATTGACCAGATGGTTTTCACCATAATTCACCTGTCCGCTAAGCTGACTCCCCACTTCCCCGTTACCGGAAAAACCTTTGGTGATGATGTTGATAACACCACCTACCGCATCGGCACCATACATGGCCGAACTGGCTCCGCGTAAGATCTCAATACGCTCAATTTCCGAAGGAGTTACCGGTATATAACTATTGAAGTGTGCGGTCAGCGGATCGTTGATTTTCATGCCATCTACAAGCACCATAACTTGGGAAAAGGTCGCTCCTCTCATACTGATATCTCCCTGAGCCCCAAAGGCATTCCGGCTCTGTACTTCAATGCCTGCTACATAACGAAACAGGTCATCCAGGGAAGTAATGGCCATCTTTTGTAAGTCCTCCCCTTGCAAAATTGAGATATTCCTACCGGTTTCCGTAGGTCGTAGCGGAATGCGGGTCGTTTTCACCATAATGGTGTCAATATCTGCCAATGTCTGGCCCTGAAGCAATGTGCCGGAAAATACGACACAAAATAAAAAGAGTACTGTTTTCCGAAAGTTGCTTTGACTCATCATATTTTCATTTTAGATCAATCTAAAAAGCTGCGAAGGTAAAAAGATCAGTCAAAGAAAAAAACGCTTTAACAGTCAGTCAGAAAACAATAAAGGCCGCAACTCAGTAGTGCTGCGGCCTCGGGTAGATTTCTTAAAGCGGCGTAGTATCTATTAATTCTTTTGCAGAACAACCTTTTTGGTAATCGATCGGTCTCCCTGGCGAATTTCCAGGAAATAGGTGCCGGCACCATTCTGCGAAATATTGACTTCATCATCAAAACGGCCGGAAAAGGGACCAAGGTCATAGTTATAAATCTGACGGCCGGCTTCGTTGTAAATGCGTACGATAGTTTCTCCGTTCTGTGGCAAGTTAAAGTTCAGGTGAAACAGCCCCTTATTTGGGTTCGGGCTTAGTTTTAGGTCCTCAATACGAAGATTGTTATCAACCGGCATATCAACGTTATGCTGTCTTCTCATTTCATCCGCCTCCCGGTTGCTCAGGTCTGCCATTCTAACACGAATATTGTCCACATCCATGCCTCGAGGCGACCTCCGGGGAGTAACAGCTACGCCCTCATTATCATTTTTCATCCAGTCCGACCAATCATTATCGTCCGTTTTTGTGATCCGGGTTTTGGTATCACAGTAGGATTTGATCTCCTGACGGCCGGTTCGGGTAGCTCCATTCAGGCTATATTCCACGGAAATTTCCTGCCCCACCTCCATATTGTCAATTGCCGTGCTGATATCGGTCCAATCGAAAATGGGGTAACCATTGATGCGCCGGATTACGGCACCATCCTTGAGGCCCATCGCCTCGGCTGTAGAATTGCTGACAATATCAACAGGCACGCCCATTCCCTGGTGGGATGCGTGTGCACTTCTAACGCCAAAAAACGGCTCCTCGCATTTATCGTGATCGCGATAGCGGGCTTCACTGCGGTGACTAAAAGTAACCGGCAGGGTCTGGCGTTGGTCGCGTCGGACCAGGTGTATGACTGCCTCCTCTTCCGGCCGGTATTTGCGCAGGATGGAAGTTAAATCCTGGTTTCTTCCGGTGCGATACTCATCCACCCCATAGATGTAATCAAATGGCTGAATATTGGCCCGGTCAGCGGCCGTATTTTCAATGACTTTGGTAACGTAATGACCATATGGGTTGTCAAAACCCAGCTTGCGGGCCTTCTCTTCAGATAGGCGATCAGAATTGATCCCCAGGAAGGCATAATCTTGCGATGAGCCATAGCTCCTCGTTGATGAGCGCTGCGACTTCGTTTCTGCCAGAGATTTCATCGTTGCGGTGCCTCGTTGTGCAGTGCCCTCTCTCAAGTACTCTACCGTGATGGTCTCTCCAACCTCCATGGCATTAATGCCCATCCGAATGTCGGTCCAGTCAATCATCGGGTGACCATTGATGGAGGTGATGATGTCACCGTCCCGAAGCCCCAGTTCAGCAGCAGCAGTAGTATTGCTGGAAACATCGATGGGCACGCCAATTTCATCTGATTCACAACCGGAGCCTTCGCTGATGCCAAAGTATGGGTCTTCACTGCTACTGCGGTTCCGATCCCGCTTATCCGAGCGTTTGCCAAAGGTGATTCCCTTGGAAAGTGGTTTGCCATCGCGAATGAAATGGACGGTTGCCTCGTCTCCCGGATCGTATTTGCGGATCAAATCCGTCAGGTTTTCACGGCGACTGGTGCGGTGATCATCAATGCCATACACGTAATCAAAGGGCTTCAGTCCGGCCCGTTCGGCAGCGGTATTGCCAATCACAGAGGTGACGTAGCTTCCATGTTCATTATTAAATCCGAGTAGTTTTGCTTTTTCTTTTGTAAGGCTCTCCGAGTTTATCCCGAGAAAGGTCTCGCTGGAGGAATAACTCCAGGAGTAGCTCTGGGTAAACCCCACCTGCACGCTCACCAGGAAACCCAGTACTAAGATATTGAGTAGTTTCATGAATTTTGTATTTGATTTTCCTGTAATGACAGGTTTGGTTGATAAAGGTTGCTTAGATTTGTGGTACAAACCATCCATTACTATTTACATGAAAACAAAAAAATTTCTATTTCTGGCATTGATGATCCAATTACTTGCCTGTAAATCTACCAAGCTCAGCCAACCTATGGAACAATATGACCGATTTGAAGAAAAAATATCCCGTATCAACATCCCCGTAAGCATCCCGATGGGCGAACTGGAAAGGACCATCAATCAGCAACTCGACGGCATTCTTTACGAAGATGACACCTTTGATGATGGTGATAAAATGATGGTCAAGGCCGAAAAGAAAAAAGACATCCGCCTGCGTATTGACAGCCAAATGGTGAAGTACCAGGTACCACTGGGACTATGGATCACCTATGACCTGGGGCTGGGAAAGGTCACCGCCGACGCCGATATCACCCTCGACTTTTCCACCGCCTTTTTGGTAAAAAACAACTGGAGTGTGGAAACGACTACTCAGATTACGGGTTACGAATGGCAGAAGAAACCGCGCCTCACTATGGCCGGCATCAGCATTCCGGTGGGATTTGTCGGCAATCTCATTCTCAACCGAAGCCGCGACTTTATCGGGCAATCTCTTGACGAGCAAATTGCAGAAAACCTCAAGTTTGACACGCTGGTTGGCGACACCTGGAAGCAGCTTTTTGAACCAATCCCGGTAGCCCCTGAATACAATGCCTGGCTGGTGATCAATCCCCAAAAGATTGGGATGACCCCACTAGAAGCCAATAATGACGCGCTGGAAAGCACCCTTCAGGTAGAAGCACAGCCCAACATTATCCTTGGACTAAGACCCGAGGTAGACATTCCAGAAGCATTGCCTCCTTTTCATTATGAACCCGGTGAGGGGGATGATATAGAATTATACCTGAAGACTGCCATTCCATTTGATGAAGCCGAACGCATTGCAAAAACTCAACTTGTGGGAGAGCGCTTTGAACAAGGCAAAAGAGCAGTGACTATCGAGGATATTGAACTATTTGGACAGGGTAATAAAATCGTAGTGAATACCAAGCTATCAGGTAGCTACACCGGCAGCATTTACCTGACCGGCAAGCCGGTTTATAATGAAAGGCGGAGTAGTGTGGATGTTGAAGATTTGAATTTCACACTGGAAACCCGCAGCTTCCTTTTCAAATCCGCTGGCTGGTTGTTACGCAGCACCATCAAAAATAAGATCAAGGACAACCTCAACTTCTTGCTGGATTACAATTTAGACGAAGTTCGATCACAAATAAAGCAACAGTTGGAAGACTACGAGATCACTAAAGGAGCCAACCTAAAAGGAGAATTAGATAACCTTTCGATTACCAATGTGTATCTCACACCCGATGGCATCAGAGTGGATTTGGGTATCAACGGTAAGGTGCAGTTGAAAATCAGTGAACTGACACCCACAACCAGGAATTAAAAGTGGTTATTTACGAATCATTTTAAGCAATCGCTCTTTGCCGGTATCGATCATTTTCAGGTGCAAAGAGTCCTCGGTCAACATGATAATTTCCACAGCTTTTTCGGTGGAAGCCTGATTTATGGTATCTGTGGTAAACAAATACTGGTTATCGAGGTAATAACTACCACTTTCCTGGTAATTTAAAGTACTCTGATAGGCATAGGAGCCGTCTTTATCAAAAGAAATCCGGATGACCTCCGTTTCAATATCCAGAGGCTCTCCTTCTTCCAGAACAGTGACAGCCTGCCACGAACCCACCAAACGTTCTTCATTGTATTCGGTACAACTCACCAATAACAAACACAACAGCACTGAAAAACAATGAACTTTTTTCATAATATTAATCCTGCGATTTTTATATGACCACACCGGGTCGTTATCCCCAAATCAATGGATTGACAAATATGAAGAACATGGCTCCTGCCAAAAAACCCAACAAGGCCAGCCAGGAGATATTCTTAAGATACCAGATAAAATCAATTCGCTCCATACCCATTGCGGCCACACCAGCAGCTGATCCGATAATTAGCATACTTCCACCGGTACCAGCCGAGTAGGCAATAAAGTGCCACAGGCTATTGTCCATCGGAAATACGGTCATCGGGTACATACCCATCGAAGCAGCCACCAGCGGTACGTTATCAATGATCGCTGATAAAAATCCGAGGATTATGACAACAACATCCTGATTGGGAATGCTGGCTTGTAGTCTTTCGGCCAATGACATCAGGAAGCCAACCTTGTGGCCACCTTCACCCATCACCACCATGGATTCTAATGCTGCTACGGCCATCAGGATACCGAGGAAGAAAATGATACTCGACAATTCAATACGCGACAATGCCTTGTGGGCCGAGTAAGCGTCCTTGCGCTCTTCCGAAAAATCTTCCTCCGGATGGATATATTCCGAAACAAGCCATACAAAGCCAAGTGACAGCATCATACCTACATAAGGAGGCAAGTGTGTGATAGATTTAAAGATCGGTACAAAGATCAGTGCTCCGATTCCCACAAAAAGCATAGTGCGGCTACTGAGTAGCTTCTCCTTTTCGATCTTGGAACTAAAGTCACGGCCGGAAGGTTTGATCTCTCCTTGAAAAACCTTCAACCGTGAGGCGATTAGCAACGGAACAAGAATGCAAATTATTGACGGAAATATAAGATGTTCTATCAGGCCTAACGTACTCACTTTTTTGCCGATCCAGAGCATCGTAGTGGTTACGTCACCAATTGGTGACCAGGCCCCTCCGGCGTTGGCTCCGATAACAGCCAAAGAAACAAACCACAAACGCTCTGTTTTATCGGGCACTAATCTGCGTAGCAGCGAAACCAGTACAATAGTCGATGCCAGGTTGTCCAGGGTAGCCGACAGGAAGAAGGCCAGAATGCAAATCAGCCATAGCATTTTGGTCTTACTTTTGGTTTGGATACGGTTTGTAATAACGGAAAAACCTCGATGCAGGTCAATCAATTCCACAATAGTCATGGCACCGATCAAAAAGATGAGGATCTCGGCAGTTTTACCGATGTGGTGCAAAAGCACGTCGTCCAGCGGAGCTACAACATGCTCGTGATTGACAACCTCAAGGTGCCCCAGGGAAACCATCGCCCAACACAAAGATCCCATTAACAGGGCAGGAACGGACTTATCTAACTTCAGGGGGTGCTCGAAAATGATGGTTATGTACCCAATGATAAAACAAAGGATTACGCCAATTAGCATGTACGTTAGTTTTTAGCAGGCTTGAGAATGTACCACAAGGGGTAATTCTTGCGGCAGAATCTATTGCGGGGCAATAGGTATCAGCGTAAAATTAAACTTTTCTAAAAGCTTTTAGAATTTTTGCCAAATAATTTAATGTTAGGTTTCAAT
This sequence comes from Saprospiraceae bacterium, assembly GCA_965229635.1. Lineage (GTDB taxonomy): Bacteria > Bacteroidota > Bacteroidia > Chitinophagales > Saprospiraceae > BQJU01. The sequence continues at coordinate 4,023,257 of OZ245894.1, read as the reverse complement.
ATTGTAGAATATCCTAAAATCCTGCGATCATTATTAAAGTGTATAAAAGGAAAAGCGTATTTTTGCGGGTCAAACGCAACGGTAAAAGGAAACCTTTTTGGCCTTGAGGAACTTTTATGGCCAGAGATTCTTTTTAACTGTTGGGAATATAGATGAGATGGTAAAGATTCGCGACATAGAACTGGGAGAATTTCCGCTTTTGCTGGCACCGATGGAGGACGTCAGTGATCCACCTTTCCGTGCCCTGTGCAAGGAACAGGGTTGCGATATGATGTACACCGAATTCATCAGTGTGGAAGGCTTGATCCGTGATGCTGAGAAAAGTGTGCAAAAACTGGATATTTACGAGCAGGAGCGCCCGATCGGTATTCAGATTTTTGGTGCTGAACTAGACTCCATGCGCCGTGCGGCGGAAATTGTGGAAGAAGCCCAGCCGGAGGTCCTGGACATCAACTTTGGATGCCCGGTCAAGAAAGTAGTCTGCAAGATGGCCGGAGCGGGTATTTTGCAGGATATTCCCAAAATGGTGGAGCTGACCGATGCGATTGTCAAGAGTACCAATTTGCCGGTAACCGTAAAAACCCGCCTGGGTTGGGACGACAATACCAAGTACATCGAGGAAGTGGCCGAAAGACTTCAGGATGTGGGCATTCAGGCTTTGAGTATCCACGGACGCACACGCAAACAAATGTACAAGGGAGAAGCCGACTGGACCCTGATCGGTAAGATCAAGGAAAATCCGCGCATTCACATCCCGATCTTTGGCAATGGCGATATTGACAGCCCGCAAAAAGCCGAGGAATACCGCGAAAAATACGGAGTTGACGGCATCATGATCGGTCGGGCCAGCATTGGTTATCCCTGGATCTTCCGGGAAATCAAGCACTATTTTGCCACCGGGGAAATCTTGCCTCCCCCAACTATTGAGGAGCGGGTTGCTGCTGCCAAACAACACCTGACTCATTCAGTGGAATGGAAAGGCGACAAACTTGGGGTGCTGGAAATGCGTCGTCACTACACCAATTATTTCCGGTCTTATCCGGGAATTAAGAGCTTCCGTCAAAAGCTGGTGACTGAGCACGACCCCAAAGTACTACTGGAAATACTCGATCAGATTGAAGAACGATACGTCGACGAATCGATCCCGGCGTAATGACATAAAGCCTTACTTGTGGTATTTAATATACAGCAACACGAGCGAAAGATTTTTCAACTCATTAGTGAAACCGCACAAGAGCTGGGATACCCCGCTTATGTGGTGGGAGGATATGTACGAGACCGCCTTTTGGCCAGACCATCGAAAGATATGGATATCGTTTGCATCGGCAGTGGTATTCGACTGGCGGAACATTTGGCCTCAAAGCTACGCCCCATTCCAAGAGTAGCTGTTTATCGTCGATTCGGTACGGCTATGCTCAAACACGGTGATCTGGAAATCGAATTTGTGGGTGCCCGCAAGGAATCCTACCGGCACGACTCCCGCAAACCAACCGTTGAAGAAGGCTCCCTGGAAGATGATCAAAATCGCCGTGACTTCACCATCAATGCCCTCGCGGTGAGTCTCAATGAAAATGATTTTGGCATGATTATCGATCCGTTTCAGGGATTACATCACCTGGAAACGAAGACCATAAAAACACCACTGGAACCAGGAAAAACCTTTTCTGATGACCCCCTGCGTATGATGCGGGCTATTCGCTTTTCCACGCAGCTGGGCTTTGATATTGAGCCAATAACCTACAAAGCCATTTCCAAATACCGGAATCGCATTCACATCGTCTCCAAGGAGCGCATCACGATCGAATTGAATAAGATCATACTGGCCGATAAGCCATCTATTGGATTCAAAAAACTTTTTGATACCGGCTTACTTCAGATCATCTTTCCAGAAATGGCCGCTTTGCAAGGAGTGGAAGTCAGAAATGGCATTGGTCATAAAGATAATTTTTACCATACGCTCCAGGTCCTGGACAACCTGAGTCGCAATACTACTAATTTGTGGCTGCGGTGGTCTGCCATCTTACACGATATTGCCAAGCCGCCAACCAAGCGCTTTCATCCAAAAGCAGGCTGGACCTTTCACGGCCACGAAGCGGTGGGTGCCGCCATGGTGCCCCGTATTTTCCGCCGGCTGAAGTTGCCAATGGACAATAAGATGAAGTATGTACAAAAACTGGTACAATTACACCTGCGTCCCATCAGTCTGACCAAGGAAAACATCACAGACTCAGCCATCCGACGGTTGCTTTTTGAGGCGGGTGATGACATCGATGATCTGATGATGCTCTGCGAGGCGGACATTACTTCCAAAAACAAGGAAAAGGTAAAGCGCTACCTGGAAAACTACGAAATGGTAAGGGACCGACTGGTAGAGGTTGAAGCAAAAGACCACCTGCGAAACTGGCAACCGCCAATCTCCGGCGAATTGATTATGGAAACCTTCAACATCTCGCCTTCACGGGAGGTCGGGGTGATCAAAAATGCCATCCGGGAGGCCATTCTGGAAGGCGACATCGAAAACAACTACGATGCCGCTTACGCCTTCATGTTGGAAAAAGGTAAGGAGCTGGGACTGAAGTCTTACCAAAGTCCGGCATAGAGTGCCGCCAATATCAGCAAAATAGCAAAGGCCGACAGATTAAATATACTATCGGTTTTGAAGAGGCTACGGTCAATCTTGATGGCTTTGGCATTGTCTCCTCTGCGCTCTGTAAGGATTAAACCCACCGTTAACAAAGCCAGCACCAGTGTCAGCACTCCGGTAAAGTCACTGACATTTGGAATATCTTCCAAAAAGATTTTTAATCCGGTAGCTGCCGCAATAACCAGAATAGCAATGATCAGCCCCATGCGCATCGGACGGTCTTTGACTTCGGTAGTCTTTTGTTTGTTCTCAAAGAGAGAAAGACCGACCAAAGTCAATACGCAGAGCAGGAAGGTAATGGCCATCCGATCAATAAATGGCAAATCAGGATAGAGGAATTTAAAGGCCACTGACAGCGGAATGGCAATCAGTACCACCACAAAGGCAGCATTGGCCGTAGTTCGTTTCCAAAACATTCCAAAAATAAAAATAGCCACCACACCCGGGCTGATGAAGCCGGTATATTCCTGGATAAATTGGATGACCTGCCCCAGGTTTCCGAGCAATGGGCCAATGATAGCGCCAATGAGGAGCGCCACGGCGGCTGAGACCTTTCCAACATTCACCAAATGTGTTTCACTGGCATCCTCTTTGATGTGCTTATGGTAAATATCAAGGGTGAAGATGGTTGAGGCACTGTTGACCATAGAGCTGATCGAAGAGCCGATAGCTGCGACCAACGCGGCAAAGGTCAAGCCTTTTAAGCCCGTTGTTACATAATTATTGAGTACCCAGGGAAATGCCTGATCGGCCTTATCGATATCGGCCTCCAGTACAAAAGCAGCAATACCTGGAAGCACCACGATCAATGGCATGAAAATTTTCAAGAAAGCGGCAAAAGCTACGCCCTTTTGGGCTTCACGCAAATCCTTTGAAGCCAGAGCTCTCTGAATGATATATTGGTTATTACCCCAATAATACAAATTGGCAATCCACATACCGCCGAGCAACACTCCGATACCTGGAAGCAAATTGTAGGAAGATTTCACCTCTCCGGATATTTGCTCTACATAGGTATCGTTGGGACTAAACACCATATTGAAACGTTCCGGAGTACGCTCAAACAGTTCCGAGAGACCGGCAAAGAAGCCGCCATCTCCCACAGCGGAAATGACCATGTAGGCAGCAATTGTCCCTCCAAAGACCAGCACAATAACCTGAATGACATCCGTCCAGACTACGGCCTTTAATCCGCCAAAGATCGAAAAGGAAGCGGAATAAATAACCAGCCCAATTATTCCTACCAAAAGAGGTACGCCCATCAGGCTCTGGATGGCCAGGCCACCGAGATACAACACGGAAGTGATATTGATAAACACAAAAAGAATGACCCAAAAGACGGACATCAACGATCTAACCCGGCCGTCGTAACGCTCTTCAAGAAATTGAGGCATGGTAAAAATACCTTGCTTCAAAAAGACCGGAAGGAAAAACTTGGCAACAATGATCAGGGTAATAGCCGCCATCAGCTCATAAGAAGCGATCGCCAGGCCCAGCTCAAAACCGGAGCCATTCATGCCCATAATTTGTTCCGTGGAAATATTGGATGCGATCAGCGACCCGCCCACTGCCCACCAGGGCAAAGCCTTACTCGCCAGAAAATAGTCCTGGGTGTTCTTCGTCTTTTCCCGATTGGCAATCCACACCCCAAATCCCATCATACAGATGATGTATCCAAAAAACACCGTCAAATCAATGGTAGAAAAATTCATCTGCTCCGTATTTGTGGTATTTTATTATTTCAAAACTGGAAAAAAAGAAAGATAATTTGGATTTTGTCGGGGCGGCAAAATAGGTACTTTTTTTAGAAAACCACCCGGTTCTCTAAAAAAATATCATCTGTGAGCATTGTAGGGAAGGCTTGGAGCCGAAGTGCAGGGAGGTTATTCTTGGGTAGAGATACCGATGTACCGCTTGATGTCCAGATACTGATCATCAGCTTCTCCATCACCATCCCAATCCAATTCAGCAGAAAATTCTCCCAATCCATTACCCAATTTCACCTGATAGCTATAGGTAGCATCCGGCTCAATTAGCATAAGGGTATCGCCAAAAGTATTCCAAACACCACGGGTGGCATCCATCAAGTTGCCGTCCAGCGTTCGGTGTTCCCGACGATATTTATTATCCGACTGGAAGTAGGTACGCAAAGGAGCAATTTGCATGCGTTCTTCCCAGTTTTCCTCTTTGATTTCAAACACAAAACTGGAATCAGCATTGAGGTAGGAGTTGACTTGTACACGGATATAGGTTGTTTCCCAGCCACCGGGCAGGGCTTTGGCCAAGTCCACTTTTGTAGTTTGGTCTTCCTGATCGGAAGTAGCATTGTTTTGGCAGGAACAGGCTAAAATAGCCATGAGCAGGATAATGGTCAGTCGCATGATACTAGAATTCGTCAAATGAACCTCAAAAGTAATAATCTGCAATTGATGAAACTAACATCGGAGGAAAGTAAGGCAAAAAAATTTGACAGGGGCGGTGTTTACCCCTGCCGGTATATTTTAACCATACCTTAAGACCGGGACTGCAATCCGCCGGAACCGGAGATTTTGCTTGAGATCCGTGGTTGTCCTTTATAATATACATCACCGGAGCCCGAAATACGTACATCCAGATTATCTTTCACGTCCACCTGGCAGTTGCCAGAGCCGGAGATGCGTACTTTACAATCGCTTACATTCATATCATAGGCCTTGACATTGCCAGATCCGGAAATTTCCAGATCCAGCGAAGCCGCATTGCCCTTGAGGCGAATCGAGCCAGAGCCACTAATACGGCCGTCAATATCTTCGGCACTGATATCCATCACAATATCACCGGAACCGCTTACACTTACGTGAAAATCGCCATTAAGCTGGAAGGAAGACTCACCATTGATACTGCCGGAGCCACTAACAGATGCCTCCGTCAGGCGAGGTACGGTGATGTAGATTTTGATACCAGAGTGATTGCGAAGGTTTTTGCTGAAGCTAATTTTCCACAGGCCGTCTCTGACCTCCTTTTCCAACAATTCGATGATGTTTTCCTGGGCTTCAATAGTTACTGATTGCGTATCTCCCTTTTTGATGTAAACGTCGGCGCCACTCGTCACCTTAATGCCGTCAAAAGGATCAATTTTTACCGTTTTGCTCACAACCGGGCCTTCTCCTCTTACGCCATTGCCCCACCAGGACTGTGCTTTGACTTGAGTAAATATCAGGCTTAAAGCCAATAAAGCAACCAGTGATTTTGAGAATTTCATGATGTAGGTTTTAATTTAGAATATCAAGTGATTTATGTAATAGATTCCTTTGCGGTGCTTATCCCCCTACGGCGTCACCTCTAATTCTTAAAAAAGGTGCTTGATGAATCAATAAAGGTTGCAAACTTAAAATCGGAAATGCCATAATCTTTGACTAAGCACAAGCATTGATCGACCGAAATTGGGGAAAGTCTAAAAAAAACGCCGGGAGATTGAGTTTTTTGTGGGAATTTGACTTCTTTAGCATTCCTTAATTATTGGTCCATGATTCCCAAAACACAATTTTTCTTTTTTCTGATAATTTTCCTTTTAGCGGCAAGCTGCAAAGAAGTCAACCAACCGGATTATCGCAAAATTCCCGCCAAGACCGACTCAGGAGAGGCTATCAATGTGGTAGTGGAAATACCCGCCGGCACCAACCATAAAGTAGAGTACAATTACCAAAGTGGCAAATTTGCCACGGATACCCTCAATGGCCAGCCCCGGGTGATTGACTTTCTCCCCTACCCCGGCAACTACGGCTTTATTCCCTCCACCCTGATGGATGAAGAACGCGGCGGTGATGGCGATGCACTGGACGTACTGGTCATTGGCGAAAGCCAACCTACGGGTACGGTGATTGAAGCCATACCGATCGCTACCTTGCGGTTACTGGATCGCGGTGAGGTGGATACCAAAATTATTGCGGTGCCTGCGGCCTCGGAGCAGCGAGCCATGAAAGCAGCTGATTTCCAGTCTTTTCTCATCGAGTACGATGCGGCCAAACGCATTATCGAGCAGTGGTTTTTGCATTATAAAGGCTGGCAGGTCGTTGAGTTTTTAGGTTGGGAAAATGAACAGTATGCGTGGGAAGAAATTGAAAAGTGGTCTGTAAAAGCGAACTGATGTTACCCACTTTGGAAACAACGCGATTACGTCTGCGAATGCCCACCATGGGAGACCTCAACGACATTTACCTTCTCGGTAGCAACCCTACCGTAATGCGTTACATCAATGGCGGGAAAGCGGAGTCGCGGGAAGAAGCTAAAGTAAACCTGGAAAAGCGTATACAAATTTCTAAGGATGTACTCGGCTACTGGGTAACTACCGAAAAAATCGGCAATCGAACCATTGGCTGGATGGCACTCAAACCGTTGGAAGAAACGCAGGAAATAGAAATCGGCTACCGCCTTCTCGAGGAAGTCTGGGGCAAAGGCTACGCCACCGAAGGCGGCAAAATGTTACTACAGTACGGCTTTGAGCAATTGAACCTTCCCCGCATTGTTGCAGTGGCCCGGGTGGCCAATAAAGCATCTATCCGCGTGATGGAAAAGTTGGGTATGCACTACGAAAAAACGGGAAAATTTTATGGGGTGTCCTGTGTTTATTACGCCATTGATCGCAACGAATACTTATGGGGGTAAACTGTCTGCCGCTGACCAATCACACAATTGATCAGTGACATTGGAGGATTTAACGCGTCCAACTCTAATAAAAGGTCAACTATTCTACCTTTCGATACGTTTAGGAAAACATAAACACACTTGACGCCAATGAAAGAACGTACTCTTGGATTACCCGCAAAGCGATGTTATTTTCAACAAGCTACCGAACACCTGACTGCATTATTGAGTGGAAAAACGGAAAAACCCGAATTGACCGTCGAGCAACCGCTAAATCGTCTTTCTCTGTTTGGTGACTTCGAAGTATTGTACGCCAATCGTATTGAGTCCCTACGTGCATTTCACCACGTGCTTCACGCCAATGATAATCTCTTTTTACAGCCCGAGTACCTGCAACTGATGGAGGACTTTCCTCCGCGCGATATGGAATTTGTATACCTGCTGTTCAAAAAGCAGGGAAAAGTGGTTGGGTTCGCTGCGGGGCAAATTCTGAACTTTAACCTCAAAGAGACGCTCTTTTCTGAAAATACAAGCGACGAAAGCTTTTGGAGATCAATGCGGAATAAGGTGGCCAATCGCTTTAATTTTAAATTGCTTGTTTGTGGCACGACCACCGTCACTGGCCAGCACGGTTTCTTCTTTGATTCGGCTGTAGCCAAAACGCAGATTCCGGATCTATTGACAATGGCCTTCACCCACTACGTCAAGGAACTTGACTCCCGGATTGATACGTTGATGATCAAGGACCTGGGACAAGACAATAAAAGCTGGCATCAATACTGGAAGGAAGGCGCTTTTAGTCAGGTAACCTTCCAGCCCAATATGATTTTTGAGGTGGAGGAATCATGGACCAATTATAAGGATTACCTCAATGCCATGACTTCCAAATACCGGGTGCGGGCCAAGCGGGCGCGCAAAAAGGCGAAGGCGGTCACCCAACGAAATTTCTCTCTGGAAGATATTGAATACTACCAGGAGCAGCTCTATAACCTTTACCTTGGAATTGCCGAAAAGGCCGACTTTAATATGATTACGCTCCATCCCAGTTACCTGAAAGCATTAAAAGAACGCCTGAAGGACCGCTACACGATGAGGGGCTATTTTCTAGGAGAGCATCTGGTTGGATTTTGCACAACAATTGAGAACGGAGAAGAATTAGAAGCCCACTTTCTGGGCGTTGAGCCAGAAGCCAATTTTGACTATCAATTATACCTGAATATGCTATATGATATGGTTAAGCAGGGTATTGAGAAAGAGTCAGTAAAGCGCATTGTATTTGGTCGTACGGCTCCGGAAATTAAGAGTTCAGTAGGTGCCCAGGCACAACAGGTATTCTGCTATTTCCGCCACCGCAATGCATTGATCAATCAAATGGTGCCCACCCTGATCAGTTGCTTCGAACCCAAGGTAGAATGGACACCACGGCACCCTTTCGGGCATTAATCATTAATTCAGATTTCGAGACGGCACCAGTTTTTTTCCTTTTTGTCCTTCGTTGACCGTTGGTTTTGCCAGGCGATCCTGATACCGACGGCTGAATTCTACTACTTTCAACATCTCCTGCTGATCGGCAGAAGCCGTTAATTCTTCCAGCTGTGCAGGTACCGGTTCACTGGCGGCAGCCTGGATTTCATTCTTGTGGTTGGTTAGAAAGCTGATCACCGTAATGGAGACCACCAACAACGCGATCGCTGCTACCATGCCCAGGTGGCTGCTAAACCACGAGCCGCTGCGGCGATTTTTATGCGCATCGAGTCTTCGCTCTAGCCTCCGCCATGCTTGTGGGGAGGGTCGCTCGGATAGTTTATGTTGGTTATCTCTAAACAAATCGAAAGGATCTTTTTTTGTTTTCATTTTATGTAAATGTGTCGTTCTATTAAATTGCTGGTGCGACTAGTCCGAAATGATTGATCCTTTTTTCAGGCTCAAAGTATTGATAATGCTGAACATCAAATGTCAATCATTTCTGCATCAATCCACTAGGAACCACTCACTCCCGGATAACGTATATCCTGAAGGAGGGATTGCATTCGTTTCTTGGCCAGAATCAGCTGTGACTTCGAGGTGTTGATGCTGATATCCAACATATCGGCAATCTCGCGGTGTTTAAAACCTTCCAGCACATACAGATTAAAAATGGTCCGGTATCCCGTTGGCAGTTGATCCAGTAAATTCAGAATATCCTGTGCTTCCAGTTCCTCTTGTACAGTCAGGCTTGTCTTTGCCATTTGTGGATGAATCTCCACTGTCATATTGAAATTGTGACGCTTGCGCAAAGCCATCAAACATTCATTGACCATGATGCGTCTGATCCATCCTTCGAAGCTGCCTTTTCCACTATATTGCTTCATATTGGTCAATACCTTGAAAAAGCCTTCAATCATGGCATCCTCTGCATCTTCCGCGTTTTTCATGTAGCGCTTGCACACGCCAAACATCGTCGGGGAAAACCGCTCATACAACAGGCGCTGAGCCCGACGATCTTCTCTTCTGCAAGCTTTGATAAGGTCTTCTTCCGTCACGCGGCTACTTTTCAAGTTAAGTGTTCGATCTGTGGCATTACTGGTCATACGTTCGCTATTTTTTCGGGAACAGCGGTCGCATTCCCACAAATTAGCAGTTTTATTAGTTAGGATGCAACTTTTTCCCTTTTTGGTGGGTTGGGGAGATAATTAATTCAGCGAGTAGCATAGAAAAAGGGAAAACCCTATATTTGTGCATTCAAAATAGAAAAGCTAATTGTCTGGTTGACTATGATGAGTAAATTGTTTCACATAACCGATCCTGAAAACAGCACCATTGAAGTGCCCGGCTTTTCTGTTTTTAGTTTTCTCAACTTTAGCCTGAAATCATTGCCAACTTTCCGAAAACGAAAGCAAAGCACCCCAATCAAGCCCAAACAATCTTGTTGAGAAAGTTAAAATCTATCCGCCCACCAAATTTATTCTTTAACTCAAAATTTTGATTGATGACTTTGGAAAACAATCGCTACCTGCTAAGCGGTGGCGTTGATCCCCTCGAATTGTGCAGCAAGTATGGCTGCCCGTTGTATGTATACGATAGCGCGGTAATGGAGCGCCAGTACAAACGCATTAATACGGCCTTCAGTGTCAAGAGTTTAAAGATAAATTATGCCTGTAAAGCGCTGACCAATGTCAATGTGCTGAGAGTCTTTAACGAACTCGGCGCGGGACTGGACACCGTTTCTATTCAGGAAGTGATGCTGGGCTTAAAAGCCGGTTTTGCTCCTCAGGATATCATCTACACGCCCAACTGTGTGAGCCTGGAAGAAATCTCTATGGCCGTGGAACAGGGGGTAAGAATCAATATTGACAATACCTCCATTTTGGAGCAGTTTGGTCAGGCCCATCCGGATGTACCCGTTTGTGTTCGCATCAATCCGCACATTATGGCGGGTGGTAATGCCAAGACTTCCGTAGGGCACATCGATTCCAAATTTGGTATTTCCTTTCACCAAATGCCATTGGTACACCGCATTATTGAAGCGACCGGCTTGCGGGTGGAAGGATTGCACATGCACACCGGCTCTGGTATTTTGGATGCAGAGGTTTTCCTCAACGGTGCGGAAATTTTGCTTAACCTGGCCCGTGAATTTGATGACCTGGAATACATCGACTTCGGTAGTGGATTTAAAGTACCTTATAAAGAAGGTGATATTGCGACCAACATCGAAGACCTGGGTGAAAAAATCTCAAAGCGCTTTAATGAGTTCTGCGAAGAATACGGCCGCGATCTGACCCTGATGTTTGAACCGGGTAAATACCTGGTGAGCGAAGCCGGATATTTCTTTGTTAAGGTCAATGTGATCAAACAAACCACCTCTACCATCTTTGCCGGTATCGATTCAGGCTTGAATCACCTGATCCGGCCCATGTTTTACAATGCCTACCACGAGATTGTCAACGTCACCAAACCCGATGGACGACAGCGGTTTTACACCGTAGTCGGCTACATTTGCGAAACAGATACCTTTGGTATTAACCGCCGCATTGCGGAGATTAGCGAGGGGGATATCCTCTGCCTTGAGCACGCCGGAGCTTACTGCTTCTCAATGGCGTCCAATTACAACTCCCGCTTCCGTCCGGCGGAAGTACTGGTTTACAAAGGCAAAGACTACCTGATTCGGAAGCGTGAAACGATGGATGATTTGATTCGGAACCAGGTGGACCTGCCCATCTTTGAGAAACAAGTGGTGGAGTAGTTGAAAATAAAAGGTGTCGCCTATTCGGCGAAGATTTTTGAACCACAGAAGGCACATAAGAAAAAAAGGCATAAGATTACCTGCTCTATAAAAGAAGCCCGCCGAAACTATGTCTCAGCGGGCTTCATTATTGAACTCCAGAACTAACGAACGATTAGCGAATCGCTTTTACAACTCGCTCGGTAATCACGTATCCTCCGAGGTGTATCTTTAGCATATACATCCCCGCAGGAAGCGCGTCCATGGATACTTCATTCTGGTTGTAAACACTTGGTGCCACCTGCTTGCCGGTTGGATCAAGAATATCTACCTGCTCAATGGGCAGCTGGTACTTGATGTCGATGTGTACCATACCGGAAGTAGGATTCGGGTATACCCGCAGGTTGCGCATCAGGTCGATCTTGCCGATGGGATCATTCGTCGTGTTATTGATGGTCAGCATCGCAGCAGGATGACGAAGTGGTAACTGCTCCTCACTCACACTGATGGCCTTGATGGCATTGGTACGGATTTCAGTCTCGTGAATACCGGCAATGTCATCAATAATGCCGCGCAGGATAACGATAGGACCAAAACCGGAAACGTTGTTGTGATCGGTGCGGACCATAGCAATTTCCAAAGTACCTTCATCCAGATTTTTACGATCCAGGGAAATCAGATTGACATTTGGTTCTCCGAGCCAGCTAACAGGGTATTCCACCTCCAATGAAGCCAGATCAATCAGGTTGGCATCCACTTCAATCTCGAAGGCAATACCGTAGATATCTTCCACCGGAATGTCTTCTGTTCCAAGAATGACTGGAATTTCAAAGACCAGGCTATTGGGCACTTCTTCCGGAGCATCCAGGAAGATGGCTGGATCAAGGTCGGTAGCCGGAAGCGGCGTAATGGTTTCCGGCGTACCGTGCTCCTGACCATAGTTTTGTAGAATAGCCTCTCTGTCATCTTCGTTGATGACCCCATCGCCATTACAATCGGCGTGTTTGAAGTTGGTGCCGTTGGCAAATTCTTCTTCCCACTGCTCAGCGGCTAGTGGGGCCCATTCAATTGTGTTGTTGTTCCGGGCCGGGCCGGTAGCTTCGTATGCCACCCCGATATTCAATAAGTCATAGTGACTGGCAATATTATCCAGGTTGGCATCGCCGGGCCAAACGTCTACCGGTTCGGGGGTAGTCGTTTCAAAACACCCGTTGTCCAGCAGGAAGTTGCCCGCGCCGTAGATGATCAAGGTTTCGATTTCACCGGTAAAGGTCATGGTCCCATTTTCAGGATCGACCATCAGGGTAACCCCTGGAGCGATATCAGATGGCAATTCTTCCGGCGAACTTGCTACCACCGGGTCGGCACCATTCACCGATATTTTCACTTCCGTTCCATTGAAGTAATAGTCGAAGGTAATACTACTAAGCACCTGATTGGCAGTGGTAAAGTCAAAACCGATGCCAGAATTAAACAAGGCAATGATGTGCCCAGTACCCCCGTTGAAAGCCGGGAATGTATTGGCATCTACCACAAATACGTAGCAGTTGCATTCATCTCCGGGGAAGGTCTCGTAAGTCATCAAAATACCGTTCTCCTCCCCAATTTCATCACCGACATTATAGCCCGTATTTGGACCAAAGAAGGTTCCGGAGAAGTCCTCAAATTCCAGACAGCTCTCATTATCGCAATAAACTGGATCTAAGGTAGTAGACGTCTGGCAGAACAGGCTTTCATCGGTGGCCTGGAAGTACCAGGATGAGCTGTTATCTCCATCAAATGGCCCCACGGTCAGCGGCAGGTCTTCGAAGCTGTATACTTCTGAGATCAAATCGCCGTTTTCCGGACCGTAGACCAGGGTAAAGAAATTGCCGGTATTGCCATGAATGAAATCCAGGTCGACGTAAAAGGTACCGTCATCGTCACAGTCGTGCGCTTCCACCACCATATCGCGAATGGAACAGCAAGGCAGGAAGAAGTCAACGGTGGTACAGCAGTTATCAAATTCGTGATCACAAACGGTAAGGGTTTCCCCCATGCCCATTTCCAAAGGCAATTCGATCGTAAGCGGTAGCGCGGAATACAGGAATTCATCAATGAATTGATCTCCGATTTTCAAGTCAAAGTAGTCGCTTTCCGGACTCTGATAGTTAAAGTCCAGGTGCAAGGTGAAGAATGGACCGCTGTGGCAATCCACACTGTATTCCAAATCTGAAATCTGGCAATCCGGACAGTCGATCGGGCCAATTTCCGTATAGTTGGTACAGGTTTCATTATCATTGTCCACCACGATGAATTCGTAGACCGTCTCACCATCACCCTCAAATGGTCCGAGGGTAATGAAGGTGGAACTGTATTCAAAGGTTCCGTAGATTTGACCATTGCCTAAAACCGTATAGCCATGCTCTCCGGGATTCTCGGCACTCACCACCAGATCGATCAGGAAGGTACCGTTTTCACAGTCATAAGCTTCCGCAAATACTTCCGTAATTTGGCAAGGATCACCTGTACAATCGGGAGCGGCAAAGGAAGTGGTGGTACAGCAGTTGGGCTGATCATTGATACATACCTGAAGGAAGTCCACTGTACCTCCATTTCCGGCAAAGTTTTCTATTGTCACCGGCAACTCGCCCAGCGGATAATAGCCAATGATTTCGCCATTAGCGTCGTATACATCAAAGAAGTTGTTGCCGGGGTTTTGGTATTCAAAATCGATCACAATCTCGTAGGTTCCGTCAGGGTTACATTCCTGAGCTTCGACTACCAGATCATAAATGCCACATTCCTGGTTGCAATCGTAGGTGCCCAATTCATAAAAACCGAAGCAGGCCGGATCGGCAATATCGAGAATGGTAAAGTTGTAAAAAGTCTCACCATCCCCGGCCAGGGGTCCGATTGTAACGTAAGGTTCATTGTAGGAAAATGGCCCAAAGATTTGGCCACTAACAAAGACATAGTAACCTAATGGACCGGTATTTTGGGATTCAAAGGCCAGATCGACCATAAACTGACCGTCGTTGCAATCATAGGGCTCAACGATGACCTCGCTGATACCACAGCCGGAACCGGTATCACAATCCACCGGACCGAAGGTTTCCTGGATATAGCAGTTGGCGTTGGGATCGGCCAGTTGAATGCCTACGACATATGCTGTTTCTCCATCTCCGTCAAATGGGCCAATCTCCAGGGGCAAATCACCCAGATTAAAATCCTGGTACAACTCTTCATTGACGTATAACAGAAATCCTGCCGAAAGAAAGTTAAAGTCAAAATCAACTTTAATATAGAAGTTGCCAGAATCATCACAATCGGTCATGAACCATTCCATATTAGAGAACTCACAATCCGATCCACCACAATTGGGGTGCAGCTCTACTTCAATGCAACAGTCAGGAAATGCATTGTCGCAGATAGTGATTACATCCGTATCATAGAGTCCGTCAAAGCCGCCTTCGTAAATACCAGTATTGGAATACGGAAATTCAAAGGAAATACCCTCCGAGTTGGTTACCGTAAATCCTTCGCCGTGTTCCCCTTCTACGCCAAGGAAGAAGGAGAAGGCATAGCCACCATTCAGACAGAATGGATTTTCCACCAGTTCAAAATTGAAGGTGGGGCAGTTGCAGTTGATAGGTTCCAAATGGCCTGTGGTAAAACAACCATCCCACTCGATATCGAAAGCTTTAAACTCCAACACCTCTGTTGGTCCTTCAAACGGGCCGATTTCTATCGGTAAATCTGCGTAAGCAAATCGATCATAGAGTTCGCCATTCAGGCGCAAAGCAAAACTATCGGCAACGGTATGTTGGTAGGCAAAGTCAATAAAGATGGAGAATTGGCCATCATCATTGCAATCACCTGCCTCAACAATCATTTCACCCAGTTCACAAACGGGATTTAGACATAAATTGTCAATGCCAAGTCCCGTACCACCAATTAGCAAGGTTTCTATATTGCCATCTTCAATGGTAAATGTCAACGTGCCCTGCACAAAATCATCGGTCGTTTCAGTGATGACAACCTCCAGGGTCACCCCATTACCAAGGTCATAAGTTCCACTTTCTAAAAAACCACTTTCGATGATCAGATCCTGACCATTTACAGAAAGGTTATAGACTCCTCCATTGTGGATAAAATCCATGGTAACGGTATGTACATCGGCAGTATATCCGGTAAAATCGATGACTGTACTGATGCCATCATTGTACAAATATTGTGCTACGGCAGCTTCGAAATTGAAGCCGGGGTCATTATTCGCATGGCGGATGACCACGTATTCATAAGCCGGAGATCCTTCATCAAAATGTAAACTATCAAGGCTAAAATCGACCTCCTGTTCAAAGTAGAATAGCTCTCCTGGCAGCGTATTTGAGGAGGTTCCGTATTGAGATTCCTGCGCATATTCAAAACCAATGCAACCCTCATTTGAGCAGGGAAAAACCTCCACCTCTACGGTGCGGCAACAGTCCGGGTTATCATTATCACAGACCTTCACAACAATGCCATTGCTATTGGGCGAAAGCTCATATTCCTCTACAACCAGCGGCAGGTCTTCGTAACTGTAAAAGTCATACAGTTCACCATTTAGGTAAAGGTCAAAGAAGTCGTTGGTTACATTTACCGGAAAGAAATTCACCAGGATATTGTAGACATGATCGTCCACGCAATTGAGGGTATAGGCCTGCAATTCATCAATAACACAAGAGCCGCCTTCGCAATCAATGGGGCCAAGATCATAAGCCAGGCGGCACTCCTCATTTTGATTATCAATTACCACAAATTCATAAGGCGTTTCGCCATCTCCTGCCAATGGGCCGATAGTGATGAATTGTTCGTCATAGCTGTATGAACCATAAACCACCCCATTGCCACGCACCGTAAAACCATCATTTCCGGGGTTATTGGCATGCACTTCGATGTCTACATAAAAAATTCCGTTGGGCGTACAAGGGTGAGGCTCAACAATGACCTCCGTAATTTGGCACTCGGGCGCTCCTATCGGTACAAAACAGATATTGTCCAAACCAAACTCTTGACCACCGACGGTGAGGTTTTCGATGGTACCGATCAAACAGACCGTGCCCGATTGAAAATCGGTATTATTCAAATCTAACTCAAGGGTTACTCCCGGGGCGACTTCATTTGGCGCATTAGTGAAGTCATTGTAAACCACCACATCCTGACCATTGACGCCAAGGTTCACTTCACCGCCCAGGTCCACAAAATCGAAGCAAACGTTGACCACATTCTGGTTGGTAGTGGTGAAGTCGAAATACAAATTGGCATTGCCAGGAGTGGCATACTGCCCTTCAATCTGATCGCCGATGATGGGGTCATCGGTAATGCCTACGCCAAAAAAATCGGTGGAATTATCAAAATACAGGAACTCCGCAAAGCTAACATCCACCTCGTATTGGCTAAAAAAGAAGTCACCGGCATTATAGCCATTATTGGGGCCATAAAAGCCTTGTTCTACGGATTCAAAATCAATACAATACTGAATTTGTCCCCAGAGAGGAAGGGAGGCAAATCCGCTCAGCAAAAACAGTGTAAACAGATAGGGTCTTAACTTTTGGATCATGGTTTGCTTGATTAATTAACCGATATGGTTTATTCACACTACAAAAATGTTCACTCCTGACCAGGAAAAAAAATACTTTTGTGGCCTATTTTTGATTTTTTTAAGTATTTTTGCCAAACCTTTTTAATTATAAAAATTTGATAATCAATTATTTATTTAAAAATATTTCTTGAGAAAAATATGCTTTCCCACAAGGTCTTTACCGTATTGAGGACTTTCTCCAAAAAAGAAATGACCCGTTTTGCGGAAATGGTGGAATCTCCCTACTTCAACAAGCATACAGATACGCAGAAGCTGGTGCGTTATCTGGCAAAGATTTATCCAAACTTTGATGAAAAATATTGCCAGCGGGAAAAAATGCTAAAAAAGCTTTTTCCAAAACATCCGAAAGGGCAGGCACATCTCGCCCTGGTTTTCACCTACACGCGCAGGCTCCTGGAAACCTTTTTAGTACAGGAACAACTCAAAGAAGAGATGCCGTACCAAAGCCTTTTGCTGCTTCGTGACCTGCGGCAAAGAAAATGTAACAACTTGTACGAGAAGCTTTTAGACCAGCGATCTCAAGCCGAACAAGAGCGACTCAGCCACGATGCAGCATACTACTTCTGGCAGAGCCAGCTGGCTCAAGAATCTGACACCTATTATACACAAGTATTGGAGCAACGCAAGGAAGACCGTAGTCTGGAACTCAAAGAACACAATCTGGACCGGTACTACATGGTGGAAAAATTAAAGGACGCGGTGGAAATGCACATTCGCAAAAACATTCTAAAGGTAGATTATTCTGCCCGGATGTTGGAGGCCGTTTTGCGGGAGGTCCGTGACAATCTGGATGCTTATGTCAAGATTCCGGCGATCTATATTTACTATTTACTGTACCAGATGGCCACCCGTCAGGAAAATCGGTACTACTATGAAGCCATGAGTTTACTGGAATTGCATCAATCCCATTTTAATCAAACCGATCTGGTCAATATCTACAATTATTTACAAAACTACTGTATCGCCAGAATTAATCAGAATGATAGGGTTTTCCTCGGAGAATTGTTTAAGCTCTATCAGGCTCAGCTGAAACAGGAAGTGTTGATTGAGGATGGGTATTTGTCAGAATGGCACTACAAAAATATTGTTACTACTGCCGTTCGGCTGGGTGAGTTGGATTGGGTCAAACAGTTTATTGAACATTACAAGCACAAACTCTCCCCTCAAGCCGCCGACAATGCCTATCGTTTTAACCTGGCCGCATACTATCATGCGAAGGGACAATATGGCAAGGTATTGCCACTGTTGATTCAGGTGGAATACAGTGATCAGCGGTACAATCTGGGGGCAAAAGCTTTGCTGTTGCGGACCTATTACGAGCTGGGAGAATTTGAAGCATTAAATTCGTTAACCGATTCGTTTAAGCAGTATCTACACCGCAATAAACTGATGGCAGACTCAAGGCGCAACGGTTATTACAACCTGTTTCGCTTTACGCGAAAAGCGGCACAGATCCGAGCAACCCGCGATTTTACATCGGCCAATAAATTGCAGAAAGACTTGCAGAAACTGCGTAATGACATTGACAAAGCAGCAGCCATTTTCAACCAGGGATGGCTGGAAGAAAAGGTCAACTTACTCGAAAAAAGCAGCAATTTGTGTTAAAATTAAACCATTTGTTTAAAAAGCAGCCACTAATTCCCGATCTTGGGAGGGTCACATGAACAAAAACAATACCATGAAAATCCGACAATTTCCTCTTATCTTATTTCTACTTATTTCAGTAACCAGCATAGCGCAAACCGAAACGGGTCTGGCCATTTTTTACGGCGATTACCTCGATGGGCAATCTACTGCTCTGGGTGAAGTGTACCACCGTGAGGAAATGACTGCTGCTCACAAAACCCACCCAAAGGGCACCTTACTAAAGGTGACACGCCTGGATAATCAGCGGTCAGTCATCGTACGGGTTAATGACCGAGGTCCTTATTGTGCTGGATGTGTAGTCGATATTTCCAAGGCTGCAGCCGACTATATCGACCTGATTAAGGTAGGAAAAACGCAGGTGCAGGTTGAAGTAGTGGGCCGATCAAACCACAATCCGGAAAGCCCGCAACGAGACAAATACCTTGCAGAAAAAATGCCCACCGCCTATGATGGTTACCAGAACGGAAATCTAACCGCCAAAGGTGCAACAAGCGCATCTATGGCTGATCCCTATACCATTCGGCAACTCCCCAATAGTCAACAAGGTTTTGCTATTCAACTGGGCTCCTACGCAGAGTCTTCCAATGCTGAACGGCACATCATCAGCCTGCAAAAGCGGGGCATTGACCACCTTTACATGGTGAGCCAGACTTCGAGGTCGGGCACCCTACTCTACCGGGTGGTACTTGGGCCATTTAATACCTACAGCGAAGCGCAACGATATCTTGTGGGCATTGAAGCTCAGCATAATTTGCAGGGAGTGGTATCGAAATTGCGGTAACCGCAACCTACATTTCACAGTGGCATGTTCATTCGAAAGCATATCTTGCAAAAACATGTCCAGCGTTCTGGAAGTATTCACAATGCCCCCCCAGATCTTTCGGGCCTCCCAGATACGGCCGTAAGCCGAGTTGTTTTGAAATCCAATCACAAAAGCTACGGCCGTACCAATCAGTGCCAGCGGTGTCCAGGGGATGGAAAGCCAATGCAGCTCCAAAATCTGATAAAGTGCCACGGTGATAATACCAATGGTCAAAAAGAGCAAGGTTTCATAGCGCGTCCGCCGGGCCATATCGGCGGCTTTAAAGACTTTTTTCGTATACATGGTCTTCAGGATTTCAGTTTCAAATTAATCGAATCAACGAAACATTTCAAGTATAGCATCGTTAATATACGAGACTTTTATCCCTCTCAAAACTATCCCCGCATTTATTAATCGTCCAAAAACTGATGATCCCATGCAAAACAAAGTAACGTTTCTGCTAAGTGGACTGCTTTTGCTTTCCACCATGTTCCTTTCTACTTGTTCTAAAACCGGTGGGTCCAACTCAACCATTTTTAACCTCAGAATGACCGATGATCCACTAGATATCGTGCAACAAGTCAATATTGACCTAAAAACCATTGTTGTCATCACAGACAATGGCCACGACTCACTGGAACTAGGCACCAACGCCGGAATTTATAATCTGCTGGATTACCAGGGAGATGTGGATACCTTGATTGGTACGGCAGTCATTCCCTCCATTAATATTCATCAGATACGGTTGGTTCTGGGAGACCAAAACAGCATTATGGTCGACAGTGTGTTGCATGACCTGAAAACACCCAGTGCACAGCAGTCTGGTTTAAAGATAAATGTAAACCAGGACATCAGCCAGCTGGATGTTTACAACCTGCTCATCGACTTCGATGCGGAGGAATCCGTAGTAGAGCAAGGTAACGGCAACTACCTGCTGAAACCGGTGATTAGAATTGTGCAATAGCACTCACACAAGTTGGTTTTGATCAAAAGTAAAATCATTGGACTGCAAAATCAAGGGTCTGATCTCCACTACCCATTCTTTTTTGATAAACGGAAGGATAGCTTGAATGGATTCGCTCTCTCCAATTCTGGATTTGGGGATAGTGAAAAGGGCTTTGGTCTGACAGGCAGTAATTGTGGCATCGTCTTTGTGATCGACAAAGGCCTCCAGAATATCATTCCAAAATGGCTTGTTGAGCTTCATTGTTGCGTGGCGGAGCAACGGCTCCTTCTTCTTTAAAGGGAAGTTCCTCCGACGTATGAAGAAACACCACTCCTTTTTCTAACCTCCAGGTTCCCTCAGATTTTTTGGTCTGTATACAGGTAACACTTTTATAGGAAAAAGTAGAGTCCGCATTAAGTTTCAGGCTTTCTGAAAACCCAATAGTAGAAGTTTCAAGCGAATAGGCTCCGACAATATCCATTTGACTACGCTCGCAACTGAAGACCATAAGGGCCAAAAAATAGCCATAGAAAATAGTCTTAATCATAAGTGCATTACTCATAAATCACAAAATTCACCTTATCCACTCCGGTATTACCGGTGCGTTCGTCAAAGGCATAGATGATCACTTCATACTGGCCAGCTTTTTTAATATCCAAGGAGCCCTCGAAAAGATTGGTTCCTACATTTTCCAACGGAACTTCAGTGTACGACTTACCATCCAGCTTGACCAGGCCAGCCACTTCCATCTTTTCTGAATCCCAGAGGCCACCTTTGCTAATGGTACATCCACACATCATGACGATATTGGCTTGAAGCAAAAACGGTTTGCCTTTGACCTCCTCCAAAGAGATGTACTGATGTGTTCTTGGTGCCAGCACATCCACGATAAAGCCGGGAATTTCCACCACAACTCCGTCTCCGAGAATGTGCTTACCAGGAATCAGCCAAAGTTCCGTACTGGCGTGAATCTGGGCTTGTTTGTTATTGAGTGGTGAGGAAACTTCTACAGCAATAAAAGTTGGAACGTCAATATCGATGGTAGCCAAAAATTTGGATGTATTGTCATCAGCAAGTTGGGTATAGCGTTCTTTGGCTTGCTTCATGATCAGATCCGTATTGCCCGTGGAGCCTTCGGTCTTGCCCTGGGCAAGGATTTCACCGGTCAGCTTGTTCTTGATGATCACATAAGCCCCACCAAGCGAAGAGCCGACAAACTTGGCATCCTTGGCTTTGGCCCGAACGATGATTTGAGTGTCGGTGGCGAATACGGAGATACTAAATAAAAAAAAGGTGAGGGCTAGGAAAGAATATTTCATTGGCATTTTATTGATAAAACGTTGAAAAAGGAAAGGTTGTTTTTCAGGTAAATCGAAGGTTTGTAAAAATAGGCAATATCCGTAATTTTTGTTTTTAATACCGATTGAGATTTTGTAGACATTCCTTATATTTATCTGGCAGCTAACTGTAACAAAACAAAAACCAATGATAAAAGTCTTTCGGCGACTCCGCCAAAGCCTGATCAAAGAAGGTAATCTGAAAAGATATTTTCTTTATGCCCTGGGGGAAATACTCCTGATCGTGATCGGTATTCTCATTGCAATTCAGATCAGCAATATTAATGAGGCTAATAAAATTAAACGGATCGAAATTCTCTCCCTAAGCGAAATCCGCACAGATCTCCTGATCACCCTGGAGGATTTAAATAATGACCTCAGACGCCATATTGATCGAATGGCTAAAACGAGATTCATTTTTAAATACATAACAGAAAATGACACTTATCAGGACTCACTAGATACCTATTTCACGGTGATTAATCAGGATTACCAGTTATTCCCCAAAAAAGGGGCCTATGAATCCCTTCGTTCGCGTGGATTCCAAATATTATCCAATGACTCTTTGCGCCTGAAAATTACTGATCTCTATCAATTGAATTTGCAGCGCGTCTACACGGCCGGGGTCGACAATACGATCAACAGAAATATCATTCATTATCTGGAGCCCTACATGTATAAATACTTTAGCCTGACCAATATTCCATTGGAACAACTGGATGTTCCCTTTTCAAAAGAACCGCTCCCTCTTTACAAATTTCATTTGAATGATTATGACCTACTCCGGGCCGATGCCTCATTTTTGATGACGCTTCAGTCCGTAATGATTATTCGGAGGAAAAAAATCAGGGATCATTTGTACCTAAAAAACCAAATCGAAAGCATTCTCAAGGACATTGATAAAGACCTGGAGAGGTTAACTTGAGCCCGTGTATCAAACCACCATGCCCAATTCCGGCAAACGGACCATCATTTGATCCTTCAAATCCTGCAAAGTGTACTCGTCCATCGTTTTGGCATCGATCCAGGTAGAGATTTCTCCATTTTGCTGTAGGAAAACGGCGGGTAATTCGTCTTTACGATCAAATTCCTGCTCCCATTCATCCTTGTGCAAAAAGCGCATGGGAATCGGGTAGTCTTTTTTGAATTCCGCCCACTCTTCGTGAATGGAAAATACGCCATGCGTAATGGCGCACAGACTGCACGGATACGTTTTTGGAGAAACGATCTTGTGCAAAATATCCATGTACAAATTCCACTTCCCGGAATTGGCGTTGTACACAAAAATTATGGTTGGTTGATCCTGCATTGTTCTTATTTTATTGTATTTTAAAAAAAGTGTGGAAGTCGGATGATCATCCCCGGACTTCCACACTCAGCTTTCCCTACTTCTCCCACCAGCCTTTGCTGTTGATGTTATCTCCACCAATACGACTGGCAGCTTCTGCGTAGTTGGCACTATTGGTGGCCTGCTCCGATTCAGGATACAGGTAGCGCACCGGGTACTGACCGTCATTCAGGTTGTCCGGGCCGGGTTCCAGAATGGGAATACCGGTACGGCGTATATTAAACCAGGCTTCGTGGCCACAATTGATCAGGCTAAGCCATTTCTGAGTAAGTATGCGGGTCAAATCATCCGAACCATCCAGTGCTACGGTCGCTTGGGTCAGATAATCCGCAGGCATATTCACCCCGTAATAGTCAAAGCTGGCCATAATGCCATTTTCATAATACGCCTGGGCATCACCGTTGATGTAGCCGCGTTGAACGGCTTCCGCCAAGGCAAATTGTAGTTCCGCGTATTGCATAAACTGCGCATCAATGCCATCGGGTACATCCCGAAAAATGGCACCAAAAAGGGAAATATCATTAAGATTAATGCCTGCGGCACTGATCGTTTCACGGCTCTGCCCGTTAAGCAATCCTTTATATACCGGATCACCCTCATTGACACTCTTCTGGGTGGGTTTATAAAGTACTTCCATGCGTGGATCATTCCATGACTTGAGCACTTCTTCAACCTTAATCGTCATGCGGTGCTCCTGGTACAAGCCCAAACTGGCCTGAAACATAGGGAATTGATTCGGATCGGAAGAAAGGTAAGGGACAACGGCATTGTCGGCATTGGAGCGCATCAATTTGCCGGAATTGGCGAGTGTTTCCAGCTCAGTAAAATCATTCAGTTGCTTGCTAATGCGCATGAGGTAACGCACCCTCAGTGAATTGGCAAAACGCACCCATTTATCCAGGTCATTGCCAAACATCATATCGCCCTGGATGGCCGAATTGGTGCTTTCCAAAGTTGTAGCCGCACGAGTCAGCACGGCCAGAATACCCGTCTGCGGATCGGTATAAATGCTTTCCTGAGTGTCGTATCTGGGTGTGTAGTTGCCTTCCTTGGCCTGTAGCGTTTCCGTATACGGCACATCTCCCCACATATCGGTTAGTTGTGAGTACAAATAACTGGCCATGATATCCCCAACCGCCTCGTAGGCTTCATTGGCAGCTTCGTTTTCTTTCATCGACTGGATATCGGTCAATAAGCCAAAAATGGTATTCCAATAGGTACTATTGGTACCCATCTCGTAGCGATCGATGCGTTCAAATTCGACGCTTGCTGCAAATTGAGCCAGGTAATTGGCCAGTCGGAAGCCCTGCTCGTAGGCATTGCGGTCGGCAGCAACGGAGATGACATTGGACAGCAAAAACTGCGGTCCGATATTCTCCGGTGAATTGGGATTTTCATTGATCAGATCAAAGTTTTCCGTGCAGGCAAATGCCAGCAGGCTGACAGCTATAATTGCAATTATATTTTTCATCATTATGTTCATTTTGTTCTTTGACAAATTTAGTGCCTCAGAGTCAATCGAAAAGGCCCATCAACGCTTCTTGAAGGCGCTTATGATCGACCTTTTAGCTTGACCACTAAATTTGTCAAAGAAGGGTTCATTTTAAAATTGGGTTTTCAAACTAAAACCAAAACTGCGAGTGGATGGGTAAGACATATCTTCCACGCCATAAGTTATTCTGCGTCCCTGGAACGCATTCAGCTCGGGATCAAAGTGTGGGTTTTCGGTAAACAACAGCAAATTGCTACCCACAAATCCGAGTTTAATGCTCTCAAAACCAATGTTTTTGCACCAGCTGTCTGGCAGGCTATAATAAAGGCTCACCTGACGCAATTTCACGTAGGAAGCGTCATAAAGTGCACTGGCTTCATTACCGCGATCATAGAAGTTGTTGTAAAACTGACTGGCAGAGACAACTGTAGTATTGGGTACATAATTTGGATTTTCAGCGGTGCCCGTATTCATGACTCCATCGCCAACCACGCCATCTTCACGTCCCGGCAAGGTTTCCACCAACACGCCCGAAGTGCTACCCAATGCCTTGGTTCTGGACACTATGGTGCCACCTTGACGCCAATCGAACAAAATGCGCAGGGTTAAACTTTTGTAGCGAAATTCATTATTAAAACCAACCGTAAAGTCGGGGTTGTAATTACCCAACAAACGCAGGTTGCCATCCTGTACAGGTAAGCCGTTTGGACCAAACAGGATTTGTCCATCAATCTCTACAAATCCGGTACCGTACATGTCCCCTACCCGGCCATCTTCCTTAGCAATGTAAAAAACGGTATTCGATCCACCGGAGCCGCGGAAGACACTCGCTTCGCCAGTCACGTACTGATCAACACCTTCCGGCAATTTGGTTACCTCACTTCTGTAAGTAGAGAAATTGGCAGAAGTTGACCATTTGAAGTCTTTGCCCGTAATGACACGTGCACTCAGCATAGCTTCCAGCCCCTGGGTCCGCACCTCACCGCCATTTTCAAATACATTGCTGTACCCCCCGGCAAAAGAGATCGGGCGACCGATGATCTGATTGATACTGGTATTTTGATAAACGGCCAAATCAGCTTGCAGCAGATCATTGAAGAACCACAACTCTGCTCCAGCTTCGTAGGCATTCAGTCGCTCCGGCTTCAGATTGGCGTTCTTCAATACCGTTTCGTTAGTTACCCGGAAGAAGGAGCCGTAATTCTGATTAAACTGGAAGGTATTGTTCAATTGATACGGATCGGTATCATTACCCACACTTGAGGCGCTAAGGCGCAATTTCATATAAGAAATCGGCTCGGGCAATTGAAACATATTCGACAATACATAACTCAATCCTGCCGAATAGTAAGCAAAAGAATTATTGTCAGCAGGCAAAGTACTGCTCCAATCGTTCCGCAAGGTCAAATCCAGGTATAAGGACGACTTATAACTCAAATTTCCGATACCGTAAACACTGTTAATACGCTTATCAAAAATCTGGCTACCGCCTCTCAGTGGCACACGTGAATTGGCCAGGGTATACACCCCAGGTACGGCCAATTGGTAGGCTTCCGTGTATTGGTAGTTGATTTTTTGATCCAAACGATTACCTCCGGCGGAAAGGGAATATTTGATATCTCCCCCTAGATTATCTTTGTAGGACAAGAGGAAATCCGTATTCATCTCCTGAAAGCGCACTTTGTCTTCCCGATACCCACCAAACGGGCGACGGTTGGTACTAAAGGCCCGGCGGAAAAAGCGATCATCATTGTAGGTATCCAGTCCCGTTCTCAGTCGCAGGCTCAACCTATCGGTAAAGTCGTAAGTCACCGCGGCATTACCAAGGATGCGGTTTTTGTCGAAGCTATTCGTATTTTCAAACAGGGTCAGATAAGGATTGGTCAGCCACAAGTAGTTAAAGTCATAATGCTGAATGCCCTCCTGTCCGGCTTGCCAGTAATCGCGCAGGGAGGCGATATTGGTTTGGCGGCCGGTCCAGTTGAAACCATACTGGATATTCTCATAGCCATAGCCGAGGTTTGGGCGATTGTCACTGCGGGAATTGATGTAATTCACAAATGCGTCCACGCGCAATTTTTCGTGCAATTGCTGATCCAGACTAATAGCAATACCGTCCCTTTTCAGGTTAGTATTCGGCAGTACGCCGTCATTCCTCAGATTGCTGTACGCAAAGCGAATGCTCCCGTATTCTCCCCCGGAGCTGATCGCTACGTTGTGCTGAGAAGTTACCCCGGTTTCGTAAAAATCGCGCACATTATCCGGCCGTGACACCCAGGGCGTGGGGGTAATATCCGTGAAACTACCATCCGGGCGGGTTCGGGCAATAACATCACCGGCACGAACCGGCTGGCCGTTGACATCCACCGATGGACTGTCGAATTGATTGATCATCAGGCCCTGGTCCAGTTTGGGACCATAGCTGCTGATTCCGCCGTCATTGACCCCGGCACCGATACCATTCTGGAAGGCATATTGGCCGTTAGAGCCACCTCCGTATACGTTCTGATAGTCGGGCAAAGTCAACAAGTCTTCAAAGGTAAAGGTGTGGCTGGTCTCAATGCCCAATCCCTTCTTTTTGCCGCCGCGCTTAGTCGTGATCAGTACGACACCATTGGCTGCACGGGTACCATAAACTGCCGCCGATCCGGGGCCTTTCAGCACCGTGATCGAAGCCATATCATCCGGATTCAACTCGGCCGCACCATTGCCAAAATCTACTTCCTGAATATTGCCACCGTCATTAAACAAGTCACTGGTAATCAACTCATTGCTAATCGGCACACCATCTACTACAAAAAGCGGTTGGTTACTACCACTCAGCGAGTTTTCACCGCGAATGATGATCCGTGAGGAGGAGCCAACTCCGGAGGAACCGTTTGTGGTCTGTACGCCTGCAACCAGGCCAGCCAGGCTATTCACCACATTGGTCATGGGTACTTCAGTGAGTTCCTTGCCGCTCACCGTTTGTACCGAGGAACCCAGAGACTGGCGGTTGCGTTCAATACCCAATGCGGTGACCACAATCTCATCCAATTGCTCGGTTGAACCTTCCAGGGTAATCGTTACTGGCAATTTTCCACCGTCTGGCTGTATTTCAATAGTCTCAAAACCAACCGAGGTAATCACCAGGGTAAAATCCGTTGCTTTGGTTTGGATGGTAAACGAGCCATCTTCACCGGAAAAACTATAATTATCAGTTCCCAGTTCATTAATGGTTGCCGCAACCACCGGTTCGTTATCGGCATCTACCAATCGGGAAGAATATTGTTGCATTTGTTGGGCGAAAGCCGAAGCCATGCACAACTGCAATAAGGTCAGTAGAATAAATCTCATATGATAGTGAGTTGTGTTATTTAATATATATGGTACACAGAAGTCATTGCTACAAAACAATTTTTATAGCATTACTCAGGACCAGACCGGTCCAATCAACAGACTTCTAAAAATGGATCAGTGGAAAAAAGGTGGTGCTCGAAGTGGCTGATTAGCTAGGAGGTGAATTTCCCGAAAACCTTCCGTTGGTGTCGTAGGTCGGGTTGTTTTCTTTTGAATAATCTTATTTAAAAAACGGGCAAATGCCGTTTCCGAAAAGCATTTGAGGTAATGCCAGAGTGCCCGCTGATCATCTATGTCAGCCAGAGTGGTAAGGCAATATACTTGCGTTTTCGAGGCTTTCGCCAAATGTAAAAAAGCCTCATGCAATTCAGCGGTATTCCAGGGAAGATCTTCAAAGTCCGAGGCCACAAAATCATCGCGGTGAATGCCAATCAGATATTCACCGCCATCCAGGGCAGGGCCGAGCACCAGGTTGTTTTGTTGCAAGCGAACGAGGGCTTCCTCCAAAATGCCCGGAGATAGGTCAGGGCAGTCATTACCAATGGAAATTACCTTTTCGTACCCCTGAGCAAAGAGATCGACAAAAGCATTGGTAAAACGCTGGCCAAAATCTTGCCCCTTCTGTTTCTTTTCATCCACCCAGACGACCTCAACATTGCTGGCCTGAGCAATTTGACTGGTTTGACTGATAAGAAATTGCAAAATCCTGTTGCCGTCCGACCGACGTCGTCCCAATAGCCGCTTTCTCCGGCCTTCTGCCTGTGCAGAAAGGGAGAAAATCATCAAGGCGGTATTTTTGCTCACCAGGTCAGGCATTAAGTTTTTCCGTTTTTTGCTTTTGTTTTTCCATATCGAAATACTTGCTGAAAAACTCATCGCACCACAAGCACACGTTTTGTAAGTCAACGGAGCGTTTCAGTCCAAATTCTTCGGAAAGGCCAATGCTCTCTCCTACTGCGTAGATATCGCCATTGTTGAGCTTTTGCATGATCTCACTTTTGGACATACGCTGTAGTACATCCGATACCTTTTCCTTGCGGGCGTCGCCCATGGGAACGGCAGTACCCGGGCAGCAAGGATTGATTTTCCACAATTGAATGGACAATTCCTGGGTCATGTCCAGTGCATCATTGCCTAAAAAGGCCACTGCTCCCGAATGAATGGCACAGAAATTATGCAGTCCATTCTGCTTCCAGATGCCGTTTTCCATCGCGCGACCACGGGCCCAGTTGCCACCCAGCCACATATCTTCCGTAGCGCCAAAGAAGCCAAACGTGCGATCGGTACGGTTGCTGTTTTCCAGTTGAGTTTTGGTGACAGCCGGTTGTCCTTCGACGAACTTAATGCCGTGATCCGTAAACATTTGCGTCAGCACATCCTTGCGTTCTCCCTGCTTTTT
Source organism: Saprospiraceae bacterium (assembly GCA_965229635.1). GTDB lineage: Bacteria > Bacteroidota > Bacteroidia > Chitinophagales > Saprospiraceae > BQJU01. The sequence continues at coordinate 3,993,856 of OZ245894.1, read as the reverse complement.
ATGGTATCGGTCAATACTGGCAATCGAAAAGCGATCTACTCCTTTTTCAATCAGGATATTAAGAATCTTTGGTGTCAGCAGATCACCGTTAAACTGCAGGGTCAGAAACAGTTTGTTGTCGTATTTTTCCTTTAGCTTATCCAGGATTTTGTACAGCAGCTTCTTATCGGCCAGCGGTTCTCCTCCGCTCAGGATCAGGCGTTCCAGTCGCTCGGGTAGATTGTCGATGATGGCCATGCAATCCTCCTCGGAAATGCGTTCTCCCTGGGGTCCACTGTTGTTGTAACAATGCATGCACTTGTCGTTGCACACCTGCGTAAACACCCAATAAATCTGCTTGTAATACATGAAATCCTTTTCCATGAAAATGGGATTTTATTTAACCTAAAAGCGTCGCCCGGGCCTCTTCAATCAAAGCCTTGCGCTTGGCCAGATCAATTTCCAGCGGCAACTGGGCCAGCCCCAGAATGCGGCGTAATACCTCAATCCCCGTAAATTTTTGACGGAGACTCTCGTCCAATGGCGCCTGACTTATATATCGGTGGATGGCCTTCTCAATGAGTACATACGGTTGATCGGCCATTTTCAGATGTGCAATGGTGACCCCAATTTCAAATTCCGGTGGACCGAAGAAGCAAAATTCAGGATCGATGATGCGCACACCTTCAACGGTTTTCAACCAACTGCCCGGGAAATAATCGCCGTGCAATAGTTTTTCACCATCAGCCAGGTATTGTTCTCCCAATTCCTGAACGACCTTTTTCAACGCTTCATCCTTTTTATGAGGTAAGGCGACTTCCTGCAAACCCGGTAGGATATCATCCAGGTTCAGACCATTTTCCTCCATGTAGGGATACAGAAAGATGTGCTCGTGATTGAGCTTGCGCATGGCTCGGTTGGTGATCACCTGAGTTGCCGTTTTTGCTGAAAAGCTATTGTGCAATTTAGCGGCAAAGTCCATGATGGTCATCAACTCTGCTTCGGGGATGGCTTGCCCTATTTTGTAAACATAGGTATAATCTGTACCCGCCCCCAGATCGTCCATCGCAATGATGTTATTCTCGCGGTCCAGGCCGGTCAGGTTAGGCATCATGGCCTTCAATTCGGGCTTTTCGGCGATTAATTCATAAAATTCCGCTTCGCGCATTGCACGCTCGGCAGGAGCCGCTACCTGTGGGTATTTTTCTACATATTCCCGACTTTGCTTGATGATGAAGGTGCGGCTGCCGGTATCGACGCGAAGGGTAAAGTTCATATTACCTTCGCCGGGTTTTTCCACCGACCGGACCGTCTCATTTGGCGTAAGCCAACCTTGATCATGAAGATAGTTTTGTAGCTTTTCTTTATTGGTATCGAGTTTTAGCATGGTTGCAATGTTTCTGTTTACAATGGTCGATTATTATGATGGCGTAAACCGTCCTAAAGCAGACTTTCTAACAACTTTTCGTGGTAATCCGATACTACATCGTAGCAGTACCTGACCGGATAGCCCGGCGTCTGATCACATAGCAGGTAGTTTTTAAAAACTTCGCGATTGTCCTCATCCATCAGGGTATCATCGGGGTGAATTTCAAGGTGTGCGTTCAGTGGCTCGTAGATGATATCTTCCGGATTGATGATGTAATGACTGGCCAATACATCAAACGGATTAAAGCCTTCTGCCTCCATGGCCAGCCATTGCTCCAGCCATACCCGGGATTTCTCGGCCAGCCATTTTGTACCGTCATCACCTTCGGCCAGACGGTCGAGGTCGGCTTTCTTGAGCCAAACCTTGTTGGATATTTCAAACGGACACAGCGTGACCGAAACCCCATGCTGAAACATTAGGCGGAAAGCCGTATTGTCCAAATCAAAATTGAGGTCTCTGGCATGGCGTCCGTTTTCTTTGGAACCAATCACAAAATAATCAGTGGCTTTTCTCCGACCGGCTACCAATACCACCTCTTCAATCTGTGAGGCCAGTTCGGGATACTTCAAAAGCAATAGGCCCACATTCGTGGCCGGACCGATGGCCATGATGATCAGCTTTTGTTTTTTTAAGGCTTTCGCCAATCCTTCTACGGCGTCATTTGTATCGACTTTTGGCAAAGAAATGGTCTCACCAGCTCCGCGAAACACCGGAATGTCGTAGCGGGCAAATTCCTTGGCCATGTACTGACATAGGGGATAGGAGTTTTCAATCAAAGTATTGCCAAACACTGCACTAATGCCGTTGATCTGTACATTATCGGCTTTCATTAGCTGCAATACGGCGTAGCCATCATCCACATCACAAAAGCCGGGTCGGGCATGTCTTTTCATTCCAACCGATAAATCGGTATCGATCCATATTTGTTTTTTCAAGGTATCAGATTTTAGTTAGGTAATTATTCCGTAACCCGGCTTTGCGGTTGCACCAAAAGGTTTTGCCAGAACCCAATCTCGTTTTGCACTCCGGTTTCCGGGTCGTTGATAAACTCATTTTTGTCTTGGTACACCTTCAATCGGCCGCTGCGCATGAAAGCAATTTCATCGCCCATCAGAATGGCTTCTTTCAAATCGTGGGTGACAAAAAGAGAGGTGATGCTGAATTCCTTAGCCAGGCGCTTAAACAAGTGCTGCATGCGTTGCCGGGTGCCCGCATCCAGGCTGCCAAAAGGCTCGTCAAGCAACAAAAGCGACGGATTGGTAATGATCGCCCGGCCAAAAGAGACCCGTTGACGCTGACCTCCCGAAAGTTGGTGTGGCATTTTATTGGCCTGCCCATCCAACTCCAGACTTTGAATCATCTGTTCCACCCTCTCCTGTATTTCGTCCTTGGGCAGCTTCTTGATACGCAAACCAAAGGCGATATTTTCAAAGGCATTTAAATGGGGAAACAACAGATCTTCCTGGTACAGGTAGACGATGCTGCGTTTTTCCGGAATTTCATTGTCGATACATTTGCCCCCGAGCATGATATGACCGGAGTCGGGCTTCACCAGACCGCCGATAATTTTCAGCATGGTGGTTTTACCACACCCAGACTTCCCAAGAATGCTCAGGGTTTTATGTGCCTCCAGGGAAAATTCCAGGTCTTTGACCACCTGTTCCTTTTGGTAACTTTTGACAATATTTTGAACTTCTAAAAACATCAAATCAATTTATTGAAGACGTATCTTTTATTGATATACAGCAATACCACCGGTGGAAAAATGAGCAGACAACAGCTCAGGGCACCGTAGTAAAAATTGGATTCTTTGATAAACAAAAACACCTTGATCGTCAGGGTCTGTACCTTCCCCACCCCGATGATGGAGGTCAGGCCGTATTCAAACCAGGAGATGAGAAAAGTTTGAAAAAAACAGATCAGCAACATGCCTTTCGCAATGGGTAACAGGACTTTAAAAAAGGACTGCCGCCGATTGCCGCCCAGCGTGGCCACCAGGTCTTCGTAACTCCTGGTTTTTTCTCCCCAGAAACTGCTGAAAAAGATCAGGGCGTAGGGAAAAGCCACCAAAAATTGGGCGAAAATCACCCCAACCGGCCTTCCAAACAGGCCTAATTTCAGGAAGAAGAAGCTCAGACAAGCCCCAAAAACTACCGGTGCGAGAATGTAGGGAAAATAAGTCAGTAACGTCAATGAATGCTTTTTCGGATGATAAGCCACCGTGCGACTGATAAAAAAACCAGTCAGTGTAGAAACAGTCGCCACCGACAGAGAAATGATGACCGATATGGTAAAACTGCCCAACAATCCGGTTTCCGAGCTGAGTACCTGCGTCCAATTGCGTAAGCCAAAATAGCCTGGCACCAACTGTGGAAACCGCCATTCCGAAGCCAGGGACAACAACACCAAATACACAAACGGAAATAAGATGAGCAGCACCAGGAGGGTTAATATGAAGGGTTTCCAGCTAAGCTTCATGGGTCATCCGGTTTTTGCGTGAGAAAAGCAGGATGGCTCCTATAGAAACGAGTACGGTATAAATGACGGCAACGACGTAGCCCTCAGAGATTTTGGTCAGATCGTATTGTTTGATTTCCCGGATGATCAGCACCGATAACATCTGTGGCGATTCCTGACCCAATATCAGGGGAACTTCGTAAGCACCGAGCAGAAAAATGAAGTACAGACCAATCAAGGTCCAGGTCTTGTGCAAGATGACCGGCAGACTGACTTTCCAGGTGACCTGCCAGCGGGATGCGCCCAGTGAATAGGCTAATTCCGATAAATCTTCAATGCGTTCGTTCTTGTACACATTCAAAAAGAGCAACAGAAAAAACGGTGTGACAATGGTGATAAAAGTCAGGATAATGCCGATGGCGTATTGGTCATTAACCAGATCCGGGAATTGTTGAATCTCGGAAATCCACCCCAGTTGATAGGCCAAACGTGAGAAAAAACCCGCCTTAGAAAATAGCTGAAAAGTGAAAAATCCGGCGACCACTCCCGGAATAGCCAGGGGCAGATAGATTAGAAAAGAAAGGGCCTTTTTATTGAGTTCCTTACGGAATTTCAACGCAAACCAAAGAGCGAGGCTCACTGAAATCACCACCGAAATGGCCGCAATAATGGCACTGTAAAAAAAGGATTTAAAGAACTCTCCTGCCCCGAGCACTTCGCGCCAGAATTCAGTAGTAAATCCTTCATTGACCACACCCAACAGACCAAAGCTGTAGCAAAAGGCATAGGTCAGGGCCGCTGCAAAAGGCACCACGCCAATCAGCACAAAAAAGGCCAATCCGATATTTGATAATCTACTGTTCAATCACTTTGCTTCTAAAGTCTTCGTAAAGGTGCAACATATATTCCGGGGCCGGTTCCTGAATGGATTTATCGGAAATATCTTCCATCTCGGGAGCGTATTGTCTTTTAGGAGCATTTTCAAATTTTTCCCGCCATTCTTCCGGCAGTTTTTCCATGCTAAGAATGGTGTTGGCATCCATTTCATCCGGATTGGTCTTGCGGAATTGTGCCTCCGGTGAAATTAGGAAATTGATGACCTGCATCGCTCCGGCCTTATTGGCCGAATTGTAAGGAATACCCAGGAAATTGGCATTCAGCACCGTGCCGTTGTCCCAGGCGTAACCACGAGTTGTCTTGGGAAACAGCCCCTGGCGCACCTTGTCTTCAAAGCCCCCTTCACCAAAACCAAAGGTAATTTTGAGCTCACCGGTGGCAAACATCTGATCCATTTTGGTATGCTCCTTTGGGAAGGTGGTGCCCTGCTTCCAGAAGTATTTTTTATTGCGGTTGATATAGTCCCACAATTGGCCGGAAAGTCGCTCGTATTTTTCTTCATCAAATGGGCCGTCCAGTCCGTGTGGTGAGCCGCTCAATTCGGCCAGGAAGCTCTTCAGCAGGGTCATGCCCGAAAAGTCATTGGAGATGGTAAAGGTCCCAGGATTGGCTTTGACATAAGCTTCCAATTCTTGTAGGTTGACCGGTGGATCGGGCACACTTGCGGAGTCGTACACCATAGCGAACTGCCCAATTCCCCAGGGGCACTCCATATCGTTGACGGGCTGCTGGAAATCGGTGTTGATATATGGATCATCAAAATCGATGTAGGCGGAATTCGGGAGTTTTTTGACGAAGGGGCCCCATAGTCCGTCAATCGTGCGCAGTTGGAAGAAGGTTTCTCCGTTGATCCAGACGATATCTACCTGGCCATTTTTCACGCCTGCTTCCTTTTCTCCCATCACCAACTGCACAATTTCTCCGCCCTGACCACCGGTAATGCGCAGGTCGATGTTGTATTGTTCTTTTAAAGTCGGCACTACATAATTATTGATATAATTATTGGCTGCCGGACTACCCTGCCACATCATGAAATTGACGGTGGTACCGGCAGATTGTTGCGTAATCTCTTCCCAGGAGGCATTCATTATATCGCCCTGGGTTTCAGAAGGGTTTTCGCTACAGCTCATTGTGAGAAACAAAGGAATGAGCAGTAGACTCCATAGGCTACTTTTCATAGGCAATTGAAGGTGTACGTGAAGTAATTTAAAATTGCTTTCAGGCGATGTGGGAAACAGGAGGCGCCCGGAAGGGCATGTTGATGAGGAGTGTGGTATTGAGAAGAATATCAGGTAAAGCGCAAGTTTGCGCCGTTTTATGTAATAATTGTAGGATGATTTGCTTGAGCCAAAGGGTGACATTCCCCGTTTTGACCACTTTGACCAGATCGTGGTAGCTGTTGAGGTCGCGTAGCTTTTCCAGAATAGCCGGAGCATCGTCGTTAATTCTTTCACAGAATTGCTGCAAGGCTGCCAGCAACTTATTGGATTGCCAGGGGAGTTGCTCAAAAGCAGATTTCCGAAAGGCCTCAGCGGTTAATCCAATGAGGTAGGTACCACCACGCAACGAAGGCCCAAGAACACACTTACCCGAATTCAATTTCTTTCGAACATCTTGCCAATTAACGGCCGCAATATCCGGAGTGTCATTACCGGTAGCGATGACCGCATCGTAACCCAGATCAAAGACTTCCTGGTAGGCATTGGCCAGTCGCTCGCCAAAGGTCCGACCTTTTTGATTGCCTTCGTGAAAATGAAATACGGGAAACCCGGATTGTTGAACAACCTGTAAAGACTGGAGGATAAGCGAAGAAGCCAGCGCCCGGTTTTTGCGATGACTATTGCCCGAAAACCAGCGTTTCTTCCGGCTTTCCGCACTAGCCTGACGGCTAAAGTACAGTAAGGCAATCTTCTTTTCATCCATGTTCATAGAAACAAAGTTACGGCAAAGAGTTCAGAATATGCGTCATTTTTTTGACGGTTTGAGTGGATGACTACGCCAGCTCCTTCCTCAAATGCCATCGACTATGCCTATTTACGGTAGGAAAAGCGCTTGCGGATTATTTGGGTGCGAATGGTTTTACTTAAATATATCCACCGTTGCTTTCTTGCTAAATGGCTTGGCAAAAAAGTCTCCGACCACCAAATTAAACAATTCCGGCTTTTCATAAGCCCCAAAGTGGGTGGCGCCAGGCATGATGAACAGGTTGGAATTTTCAATGTGGTAAAACATCTTGATCGAATGTTCCAGGCGAATCACGTCCCGGTCGCCACTCATAATGAGGACCGGAGCTTTGATTTTTTCGAGGTCATTGAACTCTATTTGTGGTTGATAGACCAACAATTGAAACAAGCGTTTTTGGTGTTCATCAGTGGCCTCTTCCAGGGTCTTTACCGCCCATTTGGCAATAGCTGGAAAGACAGCCATCGTATCCGGCTTCAGGTTGGCACCAAAAACAGCTACTCTTTTTACCTTATCGGGATAGTCCATGGCCAGCTTCAGCCCCAAGATGCCTCCGTCACTTTGGCCCCAAATGTAGCAGGAATCGATCTCGAGATGGTCCAGCAATCCATTGAGGTCACTGGTCATTTGTTGGTAGGTCAGGCTGTCGCCAATGTCTTGCGTCTTGCCATGAGCCCGGCTATCGGCAGCAATTACCATGTATTTGTCCTTGAAGTATTCAATGCGACCGGCGTGCCCTTTAATTGATCCTCCATTGCCGTGAATCAATAGCAACGGCTCTCCTTCGCCGTAGATTTCGTAATACATTTTGATGCCGTTAATGGTGGCATAGTGCCCGGCATCGGGATTGTCGCCGTAATTGATTTTGGTAGTTTGGCCAAAGCTCGAAAGGCACGTAATGAGAAGACAACAAGTAAGTACGAGTGATTTTTTCATTTTGTTGGTTTTGTAGAGCTGTTGTGCTGGAATTATTTTGGGTGCAAATTGCCCCTTTTCTGCCCACACTATGCCTTTTTTCAGTCGTGTAGCTAAGGCTATACTCCTTCAAAAAGCCTTCGTGTGGTTGAAAATGGACTAATTTCCCCACCAAACTACCCCAGCACAACAACTCTAATGTGAGCATGAAAAGTATCACATCAAAACCAAGTCTCCCAATTTCTTATATGAATGGGCTGCTTTTTTCGAGAAAGGTAGTACGCTTTACTTTTAATAAATCAAATAGGCAAGTTTCACCCCAAAAGTCATATCGATTTTATTTCTTCTACCCGCTGTCCGATCCATTGGCACCAGCCATTCATCAAAAATGCCTTCCTCGGCTACCTGCAGGTTGTCCGATTGATATTGAATATTAATGTTTCTAACCCCGATTCCCAAATAAGTCTGCCATTGAAAATGTTTTCCCATTTGGCGTTGCATTCCGGCGCGTAATCGCCCGCCATTGATCACCCGTTTCACTTCCGCGGTCTCAAATCGGAAAGTCTGCTGATCGAGGTGGAAAACATCCCGTTCTTTTTCATAGTGATTATAGCTTCCAAAGTACTCCGCCCCCACAAACGGGTATACCCCCGAGGGAAGCACCTTGAAGATGTATTTTGCACCGGTCCGATACTCATGATGCCGAAACTCGGGTGCCGGGTGCCATTCGGTGGGATTCAGCCCCAGATTGGGGTCCAGTCCATAGACCAATTCCAGGCTGATGCTTTCAGCCACCGGCACTTCCACCGAAATCCCCAATGAAGGGGTGATGGGGTCCAGCAAACTGGTCGGCACCAGACCGATGGAGAGTTTCTCCTGGTTGGTTTGTGCAAGGAGTAAATGGGCTTGAAATAGGAGTAATGTACCTGTAAGCGCGTAATATATAAATGACTTCATCCCAGAAATTTTCGTCAAACATGATAATAAATCTACCCAAAAAAAGGGATTTTCGAAGCGAAAAGTTACAGTTGTCCTTCATTCATGACCTGTGATCAAGCAAATTATCTGTTCATTCTGGCGGGCCCCGGGAACGTGCTTGCTATCCTTTAGTAGTAGGCCACCCTTCAACGACGGAAATATCTGCTTTGCGCGCCTCATCATTTTTTCGCCAGGGAATAGAAGGTCATCATCCGCTGCGATAATGTACAAAGGTGTTTTGATCCGCTGGGCCTCCCGCTTGCCAATCAACGGAATGGGGGTGAAATCCAAATCAAAATGCAGTAATACCTTTGAAAGGAAATTGTTGGCAAATTCGTCAGGTTCTGTAAAAATTCTCTTTAAGAAGCGTTGTAAGTAACGGTCCTTTTTTCGCCGTAGATATAGCTGCATGGGCAAAAACACTTTCCACATCGCTTTTAACGGATTTTGCTGCACGATTCCAGCCGGTACAATCAGAAACGCTTTAGCGATCAGCCTTTCGTCAAAAACCAGGGTCTTCCAACCCACAAATCCGCCAAACGAAATACCTACCAGTGTGACCTCCCGGATATTGAGGCGAGCCAGAATTTCGTACATCCAACTGCCGTAATCGTTGTTTTTCATCGACAACCGGCATTCGGCACTCAGATTGGGTTGTCCCAATAGGTCAACGGCATAAATCCGAAAATGGTCATTTAACCCCAGCAAGGCCTCAATGGCGACCGGAGCACAACCATTTGAGCCGTGCAATAGTACCAAAGGAGGTTTGTCCGGCTGACCGGTGAGAATGATATTGGTATTACAAAAGCTCGTTTCAATCGTCAGAAATTCATAGGAAATGGCCAATTCCTCCAATTTTTGCAGGTAAAGCTCCTGGATTTCCTTCTTCGCCTGCGGGCTGCTGTACAAAGTGTTTTTCTTCATGGTCATCGATTAGGTTTGTGATGACACAAAAGTGCAGAGAAGCAAGAAACGAATCGTTCGGAACTGAAATTCGGAACGTTTTTGGCTCCTATTTCAGTAATCTTATAGCATTCGTTTTGAAATAAATTAAAAGAAAATTTTAACTGAGTAAAATATTTTTCCAAAAAGAAACCACTTGTGATTCTCTCACCAAAACAACCAACAACAATTGTATCTTTAGGCAAACAAAAAACATCAACCATATGACACGCAACAAAACGATCAACCTGCTCTATTTCCTGGCATTGCTGCTGACCTTCCAGGCTTGCTCCTCACCGGAAGCAACGGAAGAGGAACCCAAAGAAGAATGGATTTCTCTGTTCAACGGCAAGGACCTCAGTAACTGGGATATTAAAATCGCCGGACATGAGCTGAATGACAACTACAACAATACCTTTCTGGTGGAAGATAGCCTACTGAAGGTATCCTACGCACAATACGATACCTTTAACGGGGAGTTTGGACACATTTTCTACAACAAACCCTTTTCGCACTACGTACTGCGTGTAGAATACCGCTTCGTGGGAGATCAGGTGAAAGGCGGCCCGGAATGGGCTTACCGCAACAACGGTGCCATGCTGCACTGCCAGTCGGCTGCCAGTATGAAACTCAATCAGGGTTTTCCGGTATCAATCGAGGCACAGTTCCTTGGCGGCAATGGCACCGATGAACGCTCAACAGGCAACCTTTGCACCCCTGGTACGCACGTAGAAATCAATAGCGAATTGGTGACTGATCACTGCATCAGTTCCACCTCCAAAACCTTTCACGGTGACCAGTGGATGACGATGGACATGATCGTATTGGGCGATAGCCTGATCCAACACGTAGTCAATGGCGATACCGTGATGACTTATGCTCACCCCGTCATTGGTGGCGGTGGGGCGACCGATGATTACCCGGTAGCGGAAGGCACACCGGTGACCGAAGGCTACATCGCCCTACAAGCCGAAAGTGCGCCGATTGAATTCCGCAAGGTGGAATTGTTGGATTTGAGTAAGAAATAAGAATCAATCCTTCAGGATAAACTCGAACTCCCCGCCTTTTACCAGTTCCTGGTGAGAGATAAAATAGTCCTTCCAGCGTTTGCCATTTTTGGTCATCTTTTTGATGTAAATGTTGGAAGGACTTTCTTTTTTTGTGCTTATCGTCAGTGTTTTACCGGGATAGTATTTATCATCCAGATGAATCGTTACCTTATCAAAGATCGGAGTTGTGAGTGCGTAGTTCATATCGCCGGGACAAACCGGATAAAAGCCCATCATGCTGTACACCAACCAGGTAGATAGCGTTCCACAATCGTCATTGCCTGGAATGCCTCCGGGCGTCGTTTGGTAGTAGGTATTGATCAGTCTGTTGATCTGCTTTTGGGTGCGCCATTCTTCTCCTTTCACGAAATTGAAAAGATAGGGATAGTTGATATCCGGCTCATTGGCCATATCAAAAAGCTGTTCGTCAAAGACCTTTTGCAGCGTATTAACAAAAACCTTTTCCCCTCCCATCTGCTGCATCAGTCCCGGAATATCGTGAGGCACATAAAAGGTGTATTGCCAGGCCGTACCTTCGTGAAAGCCTGGGCAAGGGGCAAAATTTTCGCCCTGACGCGGATCAAATGGCGTCAGAAACTGGCCATTCGGCAGCTTGGGGCGAATCATGTTGTACTCGGTATCAAAGTACTCCTTATATCGAAGCGATTGATCATAAAACTGTTGATAATCTTCCGTTTTGCCCAATACCTTGGCCATTTGTGCCAGATTCCAGTCGGCAATATAGTACTCCAGCGCATGAGAAACGGAATTGTCAAACTCCTCCTCCAGCGGCACGTACCCTTCTTTCAGGTAGTGGTCGATATCGGGGCGTAATTTGTTTTCAGAACCTTTGGTGGTAGCCGATTTATACATGCCTTCGTAAGCAGCATTAATATCAAAATCCGTCAATCCCCGCAGGTAGGTATCCACAATGACCGGTATGGCCGGATCGCCCTCCATCACGTGGGTTTCGCGGCTGTTCAACTCCCATTTCGGCATCCACCCGCTTTCGCGATACATATCCACCATGGAGCGCACCATATCCAGTTGCCGATCGGGATATACCAGGCTCATGAAGGGGTGCACATTGCGGTAAGTATCCCACAGTGAAAATACGGTATAGCGATTGCGGTCCCGGGCCTGACCAATGCCATAGCCCTCCATTTCGGGATACTCGCCATTGACATCATTCAATACATTGGGATGGATATTAATGTGGTACAACGCCGTATAAAAGATGCTCTTTTGCTCCTCCGTCCCTCCTTCCACTTCGATACGGGAAAGGGCATTTTCCCATTGCTCCCGGGCCTGTTGGTGAACATTTTCAAAAACATTGTCCGGCATCTCCGCCTCCAGATTTTCGCGGGCATTTTCAATGCTCACATAGGATATTCCCACCTTGACGGTAATGGCTTCCTGTTCCTTGGTTTGAAAGGAAAGCCAAGCCCCAATATCATCGCCAGATAGCGCATACTGATAATTTTCGTAATACTTATACTGGCCGCTCGTTGCTGACCAACTGGCTTCGGCCTGCATCTCCGGCATCTTTTTCCAAACGCCCATTTCTTCAGCCTTGCGGCTAAAACGAGCCACAAAATACACCGGGCGCTCCGAACCGTCGTTGTAGCAGAAACTACCGGTCATCCGCCAACCCTCAATCTCCTGGTCATTGACAATGCGAACACTGGCGCCGGTTTCATTGGTCAATCCAGTGCCGAGATTCAGCAGGATATTCGATTTGCCTTTCGGAAAAGTAAAATGACTCATCCCGGCTCGTTGGGTAGCTGTCACCTCCGTTTTGATGCCATATTTATCGAGGAAATTGCTGTAATAACCGGGAGAGGCCTTTTGATCATGGTAAGTTGAGCCGTATTTGCTCACATCCGCTTCCACTGTTCCGGTGGTGGGCATCAGCAGGATCACGCCCAGGTCAGGGCACCCTACTCCACTCAGATTGACGTGGGTGTAGCCCGTAAACCATTTGTTTTCATAAGCAAAAGGCATGGACCACCAGCGGGCGTCCTTATCAAATGTATTGGCCTCCGAGCCGGTCACATTAAAGGGGGTAACCGATACCATTCCCTGCGGCACTATTGCTCCGGGATTAGTGGCGCCAAAATTGGAAGTTCCGATAAACGGATCGACATAATCCAGGATTGACTGAGCAGAAATTGAAGCGCTACCAAGCAGGCTGCAATACCCTAGTGCAAAATAAATCAGTATATTTTTAACCATCATGGGCTAAAAATACTTAATTTTTCTTCTTCTAATCGTACGCCATGAAAAACCTCATTTTAAAGCTCATACCCGGTTTGATGGTCCTTTCGCTCCTGGCCCTGGTCCTCTACTTCACTGGTGTATTTGCCCAGAATCCCGAAAACCTGGTCTGGAAGATTTTGCTTGGCGTGTTATTCATTGGGTACACCTTTACCATCTTTTTTTCGATTTTTATTTTACTATTGGAAAAAGGCGATCCGGTCAAAACGCTTTCCTGGATTGTGATCATGCTTGCCCTACCAGGCTTGGGCATCATTTTGTATAGCTTCCTGGGCGCCAGCTTTAAGGAAGAGCGGATCATGTCGGATGATGACTATATTGACAAGCAACTCATAAAAAATAAAAAAGCTGTACTCAAGAAGAGTGACATTGATGAAGAAAGTATTGCGGAGCAGGTCTTGCGGCAGGACACACGACTGATCGTTCAGAAAAACATCAATACAGCCTTGCACAATCCAAGGGCCATGCTTACGCAAAATAATGAAGCACAAGTATTGATCGACGGTCCGGTTACTTTTGAGACGATTTTGCAGGATTTGGCTACAGCCAAACACCACATCCACCTGGAATACTTTATTTGGACAGATGATGACTTGGGCCAAAAACTAAAGGAGATACTAATCAAGAAAGCTGAAGCCGGGGTCGCCATCCGATTATTAATCGATGGACTTGGCAGCAGCGCACTCAGCAACCGCTATATCAATGAATTGCTGGCCGCCGGTATCGAAGTACTCGTTTTTCGACCGGTAAGAATGGCCATACTCAACAGCCATTCCAACTTCCGCAATCACCGCAAAATTATCGTAATTGACGGCCAGATCGGCTTCACCGGCGGCATCAATGTGGATGGCAAATATTTAGCGGGAGACTCCACGCTCGGGCATTGGCATGATGTGCATGTAAAGCTGCAAGGCGATGCCGTTAAAGGCCTGCAAATGAACTTCTTACAAGACTGGGCCTTTCTCCATGGACGTCAAATTCACCACCCACAGTTTTTCCCAAAAATTTCTATTTCCAACCAAAACTACGTGCAGATCATCGGCTCCGGCCCGGAAACGGAATGGGACGGCATCAAGCAGGTGTACCTCAATGCACTCTATACTGCTCGCGACTATGTTTATCTGGTCACCCCATATTTTATTCCCAACAACTCAATCCTCAATGCCATTCGCGCCGCCGCCCTCAGTGGCGTCGATACACGGCTGATCATCCCGGCTCGGGGAGATTCCAAGATCGTGCAGGCTGCCACCCTTTCCTTTGCGGCAGAGATGTTGCATTGTAATGTCAGAGTCTATCAATACCAAAAGGGATTTGTACACAGCAAGATGATGATCGCCGATGATGCTATTGCCACCATCGGCACCGCTAATTTGGACATCCGCAGCTTTGATCAAAACCTGGAGATTAATGCCGTGCTTTATGACCCAAAGAACCTGCAAATCATCAAAAGACAATTTGAACAGGACTTTGCCGATAGTCAGGAACTGACACTCAACACGCTAAAGCAACATTCCTTTGCCTATGAACTGGTGCAATCTGCCTGCCGGTTGTTGGCACCGCTCTTATAGTAGAGCATTCATGCTATATTCCCTCGGCCCTTCCATTTCTTCCAACCCTTCCAGCCCCTCTTACCTCACCGTTATCTCATCCACAAACAACCACGCCTTGCCGCCTTTTCCAGTGTGCCAGTCCGGGCAAACACCCGTATTTTTTACCTTGACTTTCAGATATTGGGCGTTCATAAATTCTTCCTTGATATCAAAGCGCCGGAGTGTTGGATCGGTCATTTCCGCATCCGCTCCGATCTGTTTTACAATTGGGGCCGTGTAGGTTTCACCATCCGCTGACCAACTGACCTCGATCAACTGGGGAAAGAAAATCCAATTTTGTAAATCCTGCAAACAACCTATGCTCACCTGTTGAAAATCCTGCAGGGCGCCCAAATCAATGATGGCTTCCAAATCCTCGCCTTCAAAGCCCAGCCAGCTCCCGTCGTTGAAGCGGCGGGTACCGGCTTTTTGGTCAATTAATGTTTGTGGACCGGCTGCACGGTATTTTTCTGAAGGTTCCTTCACCAAAGTCAGCGATTGGCCAAAAGCCTTATTGGGAATTTTTGTTCGCTTCTTGGGCAGGTCTTCCGGTGAAGCATATTCCCATTGTAGATAAGCCTCCGTCAGTTCCTTTACCTTGTTGGGGTACTGCTGGGCGAGGTTGGTCATTTCGGTGGAATCCTGCTCCAGGTTGACCAGGAAAAGCTGATCCTTATCCGGGTCTAGTGATCCTTTATCAGAAGTATCATTGGGATAACCCAACAACTTCCACGGCCCCTGCCGAATGGCCCAGCTTACGCCGTTTTTCCACTGAAACTGCTGGTGTGGAGGATCCGCTTTGGCATTCTTGATGACCGGAATCAGGCTCTGCCCTTCCACCTTCGGTTTCGGCAGCCCACACCACTCCGCAATGGTCGGCATCCAGTCGATGTTTAAAGCCATTTGCTGGCGTACCTGACCTTCCGGAATCTGCCCTGGCCAACTTACGATAGCAGGCACGCGAATACCGCCTTCAAACAAGCTAAACTTGGCCCCCCGAAACGGTCCAGCACTACCACCACCACCAAAGGCCCTTTCTTCGGTAGAATGGCCATGATCGGATTGGAAAATGACAATCGTATTTTCGCGAATGCCCAGCTGATCAAGATGATACAACAATCGTCCGATGCTGGCATCAATGGTGGTCATAAAGGCTGCATAGTCCCACCGCGGATGTTCCAGATCAGTGTAATGGTCCCGCCATTTTTTCTTCGGCTGCACCGGATAGTGGGGCAGGTTGAGGGCGTAATACATAAAAAAGGGCTGCTCCCGGTGGCGGGTCATAAACTGGCGGGCCTTCTCCTCCATCATATCCGGGAAATAGAAGCCATCATACCATACTTCCTGGCCATTTTCCCACAAATCGTGTCGATTGGGACCGTCCCAGTAAAAGAAGTGGGAGTAATTGTCAATACAGCCGCCCATGTGACCAAAGGAGTAGTCGAAGCCCTGTCCACGGGGCCGTGTGTCGGGGGTAAAACCCAAATGCCATTTGCCAATATGTGCCGTCACGTAGCCACCATCCTTCATCATCTCTGCAATCGTCTTCTGATCCGACGGCATTCCGGCATGGCCCTCCCGGGAAGAAGCATTTCCCGGCAATCCCGCCGCATGTGGATTGAGTCCGGTCAATAACGCAGCCCGCGATGGTGAACAGACCGGAGCCGCTGCGTAAAATTGCGTAAAGCGTATCCCGGAAGCGGCCAATTTATCAAGATTGGGCGTGTACAGATCAGCAGCGCCAAAACAATTCAAATCCACCGTGCCTTGATCATCGGTCAGGATGATAATGACATTGGGTGGGCGCTGGGCCGTTAAATTGCTCATGGATAAAGCACAGAAAAAGCAGAAAAGGAATCGCAATGGATGCATGGCGTTGGGTTTGGGAAAAAAACAAGGATAACAAATATAGATGAGGTTTCATCACACGCCCAACTTAAACAACAAAAAAAGCCGGATACCAATCGGCATCCGGCTCCAACTTTTTAGCATTAGCTTAAAGCTAAATCAAAGTCTATTTGACAATAAGGAATCGTTTCACTTTATCGCCTTTATCCGTAGTGACACGGATAAAGTAAGTACCGTTGCTCAGGGTATTCACATCGAACCGCTCGGGGCTTGATCCCACTTCATCCAGCTGACGCTGCTCGATGGGTTGTCCCAATTGATTCAAAATTTCTATCTGAGCCTGCTGGCCGTAGTAGTTAATCAAATCTACGTTTAGTTCCTCTCTGACCGGGTTCGGGAAGACTGAGAAATCCTGCGCGTCAAGTGGCAACGTTTCTGCAACGTCAGTACCAGCTTCCGGCAAACGCATAGCTCCCGCTTCATTAACTTCTACATTATCAAAGCCGGCAGTAAATATTCCACCGTTGGTGTTGGTAGCATATAATCCAAACTGAATACACTCCGTCATTGGAACATTGGCATACATCACCATCTGCCAGTTATTACCATCCGTAGAAGCGTACCCGATAAACATATTGCCCATGCGAACCAATTTCAACCAGGTTTTACCCGGACTGAAAAATTGCTGTGGGATAGAGTAGCCATTGGTAGTGGTTCTGATCTCACGACGCAGGAAGTTACCCAGGTTAGTAGCCAAAGCCACCTTCTTGGAGCCAGGAGCTTCGGTTTCGCGAGCGGAAATACCGGCCCAGCCGCCACCAATGGGGTTGAAAGCCGTAACGTGTGCAATGATCTCACCGTCGCCACAAAGTTCGTACTTGACATAAGCGGCATCATCCGCTGCCCAGTTGGTCGAATAACAACCGTCACTCACCAGCGTAAAGGTTTCCGAAGGTACATCGTAGCTCGCGTCATTACCACCTTCACAACCGACACCATCGTCAACAAAGTCCATCCAGCCACATGGCAGACCGGTGACCAAGATGTTTGCAACGCAGTCATTGGAATTACCATTGACGTCGGTTACCGTCACTGTTACCGGAACCGTTTCTCCTAGTTGATCACAGTAGATATACTCAGGGTCATAAGTGATGGAAGCAATTCCACAGCCATCAGTAGCATTAAAGTCGATATAATCTTCTGAAAGGAACTCCTCCTCACCGTTGAAATCCATTGGATTGCCCTGGCACAAGGTAATTTCCGGAGCTATATTATCCTCTGTGGTGATCGTCACTGTGCAATCAGTGCTTCTGCCACAACCATCCGTAGCCGTTACAGTGACTACCGTAACTCCTTCTCCAGTCAAAGTCGAACCCGCTGTCGGTGATTGGGTCACTGTCAAACTAAAGTTGCTACATTCTGCTGATGCGGTTGCCGCAGCCGCGTAATTAGGCACATCTACCATACAATCGGCGTCAAGCTGCAGGGTTTCAGCCGTCAGTGGACAACTGAGGGTTGGTCCCTGGGTACTCTCTACAGTAAAGGTTTGCATACACTGAGCCTGATTTCCCTCGTCATCCTGGATAAAGTAAGTACGAGTAATGATGACCGGATCACCGGGACAACCAGTATCTCCGGGGATGATGGTCAACGCTGACAGGCTCACATCACCGCAGGAGCTGGTAATGATAGGCAAATCAAAGTCCACCGATGGTAAGTCACTACGACAATCGAGATCCTGATCGAAGATATTGGAGCAATCCACGGCCAATATACAGCCACAAGCGTTACTCAGACAGGAGGCATTGTCTACGTAATTTCTGATTACATTGCCTGGTTGAGGGCCAAAACCCTGGGTAAAATCAACCCCTACCGGGTCATTGTGGCAATAACTCATAATGGTTCCTCCACCGGCCGGTGATGCAGGCACAGCACAGGGGCCTTCAGTAAAACCAGAGCACCCATCAATTGCCGTACTATTACCATTCCATACACAAGCATGTGTATGACGCGATCCTAAAAGGTGCCCCATCTCGTGGGTGATAATGTAGATATTAAAAGAGTAGGTGGGTACATTATTGAAGCCCAGCCCGGAAAAACCGCTGAAACACATGCTGTTGTCCGGATTGGCATTACACAAGCCGTCAAAACCAGCCGCCAAACCACCAATATTTTGCAATGATACCAAATGGGCAATATCGCCATTGAAAGTACCGACGTTGGACTGGAAAGCACCAAGCTGTCCTCCCGTGGTACCAAAGGTATACGGATCCGGAGAATCCCAGACAAACATTTCGGAAATGCCCAGGTTGATACTTTCACCGGCATAAATGACAGCACTTTGATTGAACATTCCTGTAACCGTATTGGTCGCATCGGTCACGTTACCTTCACTATTGGTGATACTCTGGTCTACTTCCACATATACATTAACACAATCGCTCAGGGCCTTTTCGCTGGTCATGAGCTGATCGGTGCGGTATCCTCCATCATCGTCCTCTGTATCACAGAAAAAGTCATTGACCTGTTTTAGGTCTGAATCCCGGTAAAGGATGTGCCCCTGATCAGAATTTTCAAGTTTGCCCAGGGTGTAGTTTCCTTCTTCCGTGATAATCAAGCCCATTACCTTGTTGTCAAAAACGCTGATGGCAACACGCTCGTTGGGATGGCCTGCAATAATACCGTGGTAGTGCAACCCTGGCTTGTAGTCATAGGGTTCATCCGGGCTGCTGCTGGTGTATACCTGGAACCCTTCCGCCAACACGTTGGATCGAACCAACTCCAGGGTAAATCCCTTTTTGCCTTCGATACCCGGTAATTGCATGGTAAACTGGTCGGGATTAGATTGCAGGAAATTGCCTACCTTTTTGGTATTCAGGTCAAATACCACCCCATGTTCTACCGCATCCTGATAGGCTGTCGCCGCAGATTTGTTTTGGGTGTCAAATAATTCCACATCCTGAAAGACCTGTTGTGCCGTTTTGGCACGGGCCACACGCTGAGCAATATCCAGGCTGTTGTCAACGGCAGGTAGCGTTGGTCCTTGCTCAAAAATTCTCTGCTCGGCTTGCTGGTCAGATAGCTGAACGCCCTGTGCTACTCCGATTGACGGGACAAGTAGTACGGCCAGCGCCAGGATCAAATGTTGCCTGAGCAGGTTAAAAAAGTTAGGTTTTGAATTCCTCATTTCGATGATTTTAGGTTTAAACTGTGATAAAAATATGGATGACTCATAGCAATGCCATTTGGAACCACACACGTAGTGATGCCACCGGCAAAGCAGAATACTGATATTACTGCTCACGGATTGGATTAACTGTGATTTTGAATTTATAGATAGCCTTTAGGGCATCTGCAAATTCGCGATGGAGCAAGGAAAACAGAGGTTTAAACTGCGATCAATCTTAGGGGGGATTAGATTGGGAGCAACGCAAGAAAACAGCCATCAACGCTGTTTAGCTGCAAATTTGAACATTTATCTTTTAATAGATAGCGTTTTAAGAAGGGAGGTTTTGTATTTTTCAAAAGTTTCACCACAATATATGAACTCTGTCGCAATTCTGCAAAGTTGATACAACAATCTTTCTGTGATATACGAACCAGCCATGTAAATGTTTCTTTATATGGCAAAAAACAACTCCTCTTTATTCAATTTGAATCTCATCAACAAAAAGCCAGGCTTTGCCTCCCGCTCCCGCATGCCAGGACGGGCAGCGTCCTACATTTTCACCAACAACCCTGACATATCGCGCCATCTGATCACTGCCCCTATACAATACTTGATGAATCCTGGCATTTGTGGCTTTTTGATCAAAAGTTGGTACAAAGCTGTACACTTCCCGATAGTTTTCTCCATCTTCAGAAACCTGGAAGCGCACCCGTTTCGGTGGGAATATCCATGCGCCCAAGTCCTGCAAAAAATTGGCCCTGATTGCAGTAATGGATTCAGATTTACCCAAATCAATGGTCGCCTGCAAGTTGACGCCTTCAAAACCCTGCCAGTGACCATCTTTAAAGCGTGTAGAGCCGTTTTTTCCATCTATCAACCCCAAATGACCTCCGCCACTATATTGTGAGGCATAATTGTGCTCAAGCTCAATGCTGTTAAATCTCGATTTTTGAAAGTGGCCCTCCGCAACCGGGCTATTGATACTGCCTTCTTTTATCCCGATAGCTTTCAAAGTCGTGGTCTCGGTCAGTGCAATCGGCCGACCATCGTAGCGCTCACTTTGCGTAGTTGGAGTGCTCTCATCAAGCGTATAATAAATATCCTCGCCCTCTTCAGCCTGAATGACAACTTCAAGCTGATTGGCAAAAATTTCCTCCACTACGCCTTCGCGATCGCCTATCTTGAAAGAAGGAGTCGGCGCTACTTTTGGCAGCGTTCCTTCCATTTTGAGGACCCAGGCATAGTGACCAGGGCGTTGCCCAGCATCTTGTAGTTTGCTCCCTAGGTCAATGGTTGTGCCGGTAGCGTCATCATAGGACCACTCTAATGCTTCGTCCCAGCCCAACAACCGTACTTCCGACTTGCCTTTGGGACGAATGAACCGCAATTTTGCCTTAACGCCTGGCCATTTCAACAGCGCAACATAGACCGTCCCGTCATTGCCCTGAATGTAACGAATATGATCTCCTTCCTTATACTGAGGCCACATGCGGGTATTGTAAATGGCTTCGCCATTGATCTGCATCCAGTTTCCCATCTCTGCCAGCCTTTCCTGGCTTGGCTCAGGAATTATGCCCGTCGCATCCGGACCCACATTCAGGAGGTAGTTGCCACCTTTGGCAGCAATATCTACCAGGTTGTGGATCAGCATTTCTGCCGACTTCCAATTGTGGTCATTTTTCTTAAAGCCCCAGGTATCATTCATGGTCATGCACGATTCCCAATCAATGTCCGCTGAGCCGTGTTCCAGAATTTCCTGCTCGGGGGTACCAAAATCGCCCACAAACTCATCGCCGGTATTCATGCCTTGCATCCCGTTGCGCCCCTTCCCCACTCTATTGTTGATGATAATCTCCGGCTTCAAACTACGCACATACTGATACAAATCCTTGCCCTGGGCTTCCGACCACTCGTCAATCCATTCTCCGTCAAACCAAAGCACGGCTGGATCGTATTGTTCTACCAATTCTTTTAGCTGCGGCTTCAGGTAGTTCTCGCGGTATTCTGCAAAAGTGCTCCCCTTCGCCTTTTTGTGATGCCAGTCCATAATGGAATGATAAAAACAGAGTTGAATACCTTCTCGCTGACAGGCATCGGATAACTCCTTCAAAATATCCCTTTTGAAGGGTGTGGCATCCATGATATCGTATTCTGTCACTTGTGAATCCCACAAGCAAAAGCCATCGTGGTGCTTGGAAGTGATCACCATGTATTTCATCCCGGCTTCTTTCGCAATGCGTACCCATTCTTCTGCATCAAACTCCTGAGGGTTAAAGCGATGTACAAACTTTTCGTATTCCGGCACCGGGATCTTAGCAGAAAACATAATCCACTCTCCGATGCCACTCACCTCCCTACCCTGGTAAATACCCGCCGGTACCGCATAGGCTCCCCAGTGAATAAACATGCCAAAACCAGCATCGCGCCACCACTGCATCCGATCAGAAAAATCCTGCTTAGACTCCAGCAAATAATTGGCGTGAGGCCGGTGATAAAGGGCAATTTCCGACATTACCGGCGCCGCCATGGCCTGCTTGATGCGCACCCGTACTTTTCGGGTCGTGACGGTAGGTAATCGGAGGTAGCGTCGGTTACCAATTGTGGTTCCTTTGCCAATTGACTGCCAGTTGTCATTGAGCCAGGCTTTCACCTCAAAGGCTTCCACCCGTTGTCCCAGACGAATGTCTTCGCGCAGTTCAATTACATTGAAAGTTTGCGCCTCCGGAAAGTCCAGCTCAATGCCCACCGAAGTCACACCCTCCGGTGCAGCCCAGGCGGTATAGCCATCGCCATCCACCAGGTGCTCCGCCTGGTAAGTTTCCGTCGATATTTGATCAGTAGCTGTAACTTCAGCACCTTTAGCCAGATTTTCAGTAAAAGTAGCATCCAGTCGTTGCCGCAATTGCATCAGCGCTGCCGAGTCATTGGGGTGTACCAATCCACGGCGATCTAAGGGCAAATTGAGCAGCAAGTTGGCATTACGGCCCACCGAATTGTAGTAGATCAGCTCCAGATGCTCCGCCGATTTCACCTCACTGTCCTCATCTGCATGGTAGTACCAGCCCGGACGGATGGATACATCCACCTCGGCAGGGAGCCAGTGTGTGCCACCCTGATTACCGGACCGCAATTCCAGATAACGTGGCGTTCCAGGAAAATAATCGTCGCGGTTTAAAGTACTCCAGTTGGTTGGATTGGCAAAGCCCTGCTCCGTGCCCACCCACCGTATATCCGGACCGGCATCGCTAAAGATCACCGCATTGGGTTGATGCTCCCGAACGGTGGCAATAAATCCATCCCAATCATAAATTTGCTGACCGCGAAATTCTTCTCCCACTGCTCCGTCAAACCACACCTCAAAAAGATCGCCGTACCCGGTTAGCACTTCCGCCAATTGTTTCTTAAAATATTCGTTGTATTCCGGTGTACCATATATATCACTATTGCGGTCCCAGGGCGACAGATAAACGCCCATTTTCAACCCGTATTCCTGACAAGCCTCCGCCAGCTCCCGCAATACATCCCCTTCGCCATTACGCCACGGACTGCTGGCCACATCGTGTTCTGTATATGCTGAATTCCACAAACAAAAACCATCGTGATGCTTGGCCGTAATGATAATGCCCTTCATGCCAGCTTCTTTGCATACCCGGGCCCATTGCCGACAATCCAACTGCGTAGGGTTAAAAATCTCCGGTGATTCCGATCCTTCTCCCCACTCCACATCGGAAAAGGTGTTGATATTGAAATGCACAAAAGCGTAATAGTCCAACTCTTGCCAGGATAATTGCCGGGCAGAGGGCGTAGCACCAAAAGGCTCCGGCTCGACATCAGACTGACAGGACGTCCATAGTCCAATCACCACTAAAAAGGCAAACAGCGTGCTAACTTGGCGTAATCTCATTGGGAACGTAGTGTTTTTGGTTGAATTGCCTCGTTAAGATAGCAACAAAAAAGCGGCTTTGAGTTGATTCAAAGCCGCTTTTTTGTTTTTTGTTTTGGGCGTGCCCACTCGGCTCAGCCGAGTGGGCGCTCCCTTCCAGGCTCGCCATTCGGCTCGTCCCCACCTACGCCTTCGGACTTCGGTGGGGAGCTAAGGCCCTTCCAGGCAGCTCACGCAAATTACCGCATCAGGGTCACATCACCTTTGTACATGATGACCTCCCCATCGATAAATTCAATTTCCGCGAAGTAGGCAAAGACCGCCGAATTATACAAGCGGGAACGGTAATGACCATCCCATCCAAAAGTCGGATCATTAGGCGGGAAGTTATAGACCTCAAAGACGGCCTCTCCCCATCGGTTGAATACCAAAAATGAACGAACTTTCACCACATCATTTCCTCCAAAGATCATGAACCGATCATTGTTTCCATCACCATTTGGAGAAAAGACATTCGGGATATAAACATCGCGTGGCTTGTTGACAAACACGGTAATATCATCCGAGGTCACACAACCATTCATATCAGTAACCGTCACCGTGTATGAGGTTGTCTGATGAGGCTGCACGCCAAATGACAAACAATTGGGATCATTACAGGCAATGCTGTCCGGTGATTGCCAAACTACGCTGGCTATTTCTTCCTCTACCACCGACACCTGTGCTTCAACCTCTTCCGATTCACCCAGCTTGATAAAAAGATCATCTCCCAACTCTACATTCAAATCGTTGCCGTCATTCACCTGTACCAGTGTATCATATTCACAGCCAATAGCATCCTGCATCACCAGGCTGTACTCACCGGCCGGTAGTGTCACGAAACTCGGAGAAGCGGTAAATGGCGCGCCATTCAAACTGTACAGATAAGGAGGTGTACCTCCAGATACGCCTTGCACCACCACGCTACCATCCGTATCACCAAAACAGGTTGGATCATCAACAGACACCGCCATTCCCGATGGTATCGCCTCATTGATCGTCACAGCAACCACATCGGTAGCGGTACAGCCATTTACGGTATTGGTCACCAAAAGGCTATAGTCGCCAGGTTGTTCCACTGTAATTTCCGTGTTGGTGAGGTCAGGAACACTTGAGCCATTTAAGCTCCACTGATAGGTATAGATGCTTCCCTGTGAAGACCCCGTACCATCGAGGCTCACCGTTGGATTCAGACAGTCCAGTTCCTTCGTTTGGCCTGCATCGGCTACCGGTGGTTCTATATCTTGGGTTACCGTTACGGTATCACTATTCATACAGCCATTTTGCTCGTCGATTACCGTCAATTCATAAACGCCCGGCTCATTCACTGTTGGGCTATTGGTATTGGCTCCGGAAGCAATAGCTCCTTCCAGCGCTACCCACTGGTAGATAATTGTTGGCCCTTCCTGAGAAGCAGTGCCATCCAGTGTTGCACTGGGTTCGTAGCAATCTATATGCTGAGCTGTTCCTGCCAGAGCAATCGGATATTCCTCATTTTCGAGCACTTCAATGCTGTCTTGTGCATTACATCCAGTCACCAGGTCATACACTTCCAGGATATAGAGCTGAGCAGTACTCACTGTGAGGGTATTGCCGTTGGCATCCGAAATCGGCACGCCATTCTCATCATACCAACTGTACACAATGTCAGGCCCGGTTGTGGAATTCGTACCATCAATAAATACCGTATTCGTCAAACAATCCAATTCATCCGAAACTTCCAATACAACAACCGGCACATAGGCCAAATCCTCAACCTCCGTTGCAGCAGTTTCGGAAACGCAGCCATATTGCTCATCGGTCACCACCAGGGTATAACTTCCACTTTCGGTTACCACCGGAGCAAGGTCATTTTCATTTTGGGCATCGATACCCGGACCTTGCCACTGATAGGTATAATTTGGTCCCTCACTTGTATCATTTCCTCCAAGAGTCACCTCTCTTTCATCACAATCCATAAATTGATCACCTCCGGCATCAGCCTCCGGCAAGGCAATTTCCTGAATAGCGATATTGTCCTCCGAAGTACAGCCAAAGTCATTGGTAACTGTTACCCCTACCGTACTAGATTCGTTGATGGTGATGGTATTTGATTGGGTACCATCCGTCCACACATAGCCGGCAAAGCCAGTTTCAACACTCAATTCGGTTTGGTCGCCAAAACAGAAATAATCTGTGCCACTGATCGAGAATTGCGGCAAGGGATATTCTTCTACCGTTACTGAAGTAAAGTCGCTGCAACCATTGCCATCCGTAACCGTAACCGTGTAAACACCCGGTTCTGTGATCTCGACTACCTGATCGTCTGCTGTATTTGACCACGTATAATCATCGTAGCCCGCTCCCGCATCCAACATTGTACTCGCTTCTGGACAGAAGCCCAACTCACCAATTATATTCGGTTCCGGCAATGGATTTTCAATCACCGTTACGATGGTGTCACCAAAACAACCATCCCCATCCGATACGGTTACACTGTAGGTACCCGGTTGCGTTACTTCCAATGTCTGGTCATTGGTGTTATTTGACCACTGATAATTGGCAAATCCCTCGCCGACATCCAGGATGGTAGATCCATTTTCACAATAAGCCAGAGCTCCGGAAATGACCGGGCTCAATTCAACATCTTCCGTTACATCAATGACACCCTCGCCTTCACAACCATTATTATCGGTAACTGTCAAGCCGTATTGTCCCGGAATATCAACCATTAATGTAGGTTGAGTCGAATTATCTGACCAGCTATACGCTGCGTACGTTCCGCCTGCATTCAAAGTGGTAGAACTTCCAATACAGAAGCTGGCCGACCCGCCAATAGTCACTACGGGCAAGTCGTATTCATCAATGGTCACCTCTGTGTTGGTATTACATCCATTGCTGTCGGTTACCGTCAGGCCGTAGTCTCCTCCAGCATCGATTGTGATAGCCGGTTGAGTTTCATTCGTCGACCACATGTAGGCATCATAGCCCGCGGAAGCCGTGAGGGTCGTATCCGAACCGGTACAAAAGCCTGCCGAAGCATCAATAGTTGGATCGGTTACCACAAATTCACTGACCGTCACCTGATCGCTGGTCAGGCAACCATTTGCATCGGTGACTGTCAATCCGTAGTTGCCCGGAGTAGTCACCGTCAATTGTTGCCCCACCTCCTGGTTAGACCATTCGTAATCTACAAATCCGGCTCCGCCATCCAGCTGTGTGCTGGTTCCCGGGCAGTATTGCAAGGAGCCGTCTATGGTCGGATCGGTGGTGGCAAACTCGGTTATATCCATCGAAGTATTACCGATACAGCCATTACTGTCGATCACTTCCAGGTCGTAAGTCCCCGGATTGGTTACAGTAATCTCCATCTGCGTGGAGTTGGTGGACCAGGTATAGCTATCGTAACCTTCACTACCACTGATTGTGGCTGAAGTTCCAGGACAAAACTGATCGGGTCCCAGGATTTCGGGCTGTGGGACAGGATGATTGCTCACTTCAAAGGTTCCCGTACCGATACAGCCATTATTATCAGTTACTTCTACTCCGTAAATCCCCGGAGTACTGGTCGATAAAGTTTGTGAAGTGGTACTATCTGACCAAAGGTAATCGACATAGCCTCCTCCTGCATTTAGTGTTGTATTTCCTTCAACACATATTAAGTCATCACCAGCGATATCCACCACGGGATTGGCATTTTCAACCACATTCACGGTGGCTTCTCCGGCACAGCCAAAATTATCGGTCACTGATACGGTATAACTGCCTGGCTGATTTACTTCAATACTCTGCGTCTGATCAGTGTTTGACCAGGTATAGGTAGAATAGGTCTCATCTACCGTTAGGGTAGTTGACAAACCCTCACAATATTCCAGATCACCAAGGATAACAGGTTCTAATTCATCAAGCAGGGTGACATTGACCTGATCGGTAGCCTGACAGCCATTGGCATCAGTGACGGTCACATCAACCGTACCTTCCTCTGAAACCAGTATCTGAGAAGTTTCGTCACCGGTTGACCATTGATATTGCGCGAAATCTTGCGCTACGATGAGTTCTGCCGCTCCACCTGGACAATAAACAAAGGTTCCGGTAATATCAACTGTAGGCAAATCATACATCTGAACATCAAATGTACCTTCGGCCTGACAGCCACTGGCATTGGTTACAGTTACACTATATTGACCAGGTTGATCTACTATAATCGTCTGGCTGACCTCGGTGGTACTCCACAGGTATTCCGCATATCCTGATCCGGCATCCAACGAAGCCGAGCTACCGGCGCAAAACCCTTCGTCTCCGGTGATATTTACCGAAAAGGCAGGATCCATTTCCACTTCAACTTCCGCCACTCCGGTACAGCCGTTAGCGTCGGTAACGGTGACACTTACGGTTCCTCCCGCTGAAATTTCCTGTGAATCACTCATACTGCCCTCACTCCAGATATAGGAAGCATAGCTGCCCACCGTCAGGGTTGTCACTTCTCCCGGACACAAGAACAAATCACCAGATATCTGTGGTGTAGGTGGTGTAAAAGTCGTCACCTCGAATGAAGTTTCTGCGGTACAACCATTGCCATCTACAATTGATACGGTATAAGTTCCCGGTTCCGAAACGGTGATTGACTGCGTAGACGCTGCATTATATGACCACATATAACTAGTGTATCCTCCGGTGGCCGTAAGGGTAGTCTCCCCTCCATCCGGACAGATTTGATCATCACCGGTAATTTGTGGCGTTGGATCAGGGAAGTTACTCACTGTAAAGGAGGCAGTAGCCTCGCAACCGGGGCCATTGGTTACCGTCACAGTATAGGTACCTGGGTTACTTACGTCAATGGTCTGCGTTTCCTCTGCTGTCGACCACAAGTAAGTCGCAAAACCGCCTCCTGCATCCAAGGTGGTGCTGCCGTCGCTACAAATCATGGCATCGCCCATAATACTTGGATTGGGCACCGGGTTTTCGGTTACTGTCACTGAAGCTGAACCGAAACAATCATTTCCGCCCGCTACCGTCACAGTATAGGTCCCGGGTTGAGAGACTGTCAGTGTCTGAGTGGTGGTCATATTAGCATCCGACCATTCGTAAGACTGGTATCCAGGTCCGGCATCCAGGATGGTGGATTCTCCCGGGCAAATGGCCAGCGTACCGGTAATAGTAGGTTCTGGAGCCATTGTTTCTTCGATAGTAATTGTTGCAACACCTTCACAGTCATCGAGATTAGTGACCGTCACTTCATATGTACCAGGTGCATCGATATTTAACGTAGACCCACTGGAAAAATCAGACCATAAATATGTCAAATAATTAGCATCCAGAGTGAGCGTCGCCGTTGATCCTGCACAAATACCACTTGGTCCGATAATCTCCGGGTCGGGTGATGGAGCAGGAAACACATCAATCGAACCATTACCGATACATCCATCAGCATCAGTAACACTTACCGAATAAAAACCTGGTTCATCGATGGTAATCGTTTGTGTTGGATCAGAAGTTGACCATTGGTAATTGGTGTACCCAAAACCGGCATCAAGCGTGGTTTCCTGGCCGTCACAAATCACCTGATCTCCGGTTATATTTACGATGGGCCCATCGGAATGAAATACATCAAATTGGGCTACACCCTCACAACCATTGCCATCGGTGACCGTCACAAAATAGGTACCCGGGAAAAACACTTCCGTGCTCTGCCCAAAAGTACTATTTGACCACTCATAAGTAGCATATCCCGGATCCGTTTGCAGCGTAGCACTTCCTCCCTGGCAAACGGTGGCATCACCAATAATCACCGGCATCGGTCCCGGGTTTTGAATGACAGTCACAGTCGCTGATGCCGGACAGCCGGCCGAATTGGTGACCGTTACCGAATAAGTACCAGGAGAAGTAACCGTTATTGTTTGCCCTGAGCCATTGGGCGACCAGGTGTAGGACGAATAGCCCGGACCTGCATCCAGGGTAGTAAAATTGCCTACGCAAAAACTCAATTCCCCGGAAATGCTGACCGTAGGTGCCGCCACAGAGGTCACTGTGAAAGAAGCCATATCATCACAAAGATCATCCATGACCGTCAAGGTATAAGTGATTGACCCGGAAAAGTTAGGTGGTAGAGTGAGGGTTGGCGTGGGAGATGTTGGATTACTCAAATAAGCCAATCCACCACCAGTAGCTGTCCAGGAATAATTGACGGCTCCAACATTACCAGTTACAATGGAGTTGAGTACCATCGGAGCACTTCCGGCACATACTGTTATATCAGGATCTACTGTTACACCCAATTCACAGGTTGGATTGGCGGTACAGTCGAGGAATGGCGCTGCAGAGCCCGAAAAGTTGAGGTCGAAGCCAATATTTGAAGAAGAAAAATTATCGACCAAAAGGAAAAATCCCTGTCCGGGCTGTACGGTCAGTGAAGACACAAAGCCGTCACCACCTGCTCCCTCGGAGACATCACCTGCTCCCATGCCCAATCCGGTTTGTGGACAAAAACCACAGCCGGGACCGGCATAACTACAACGGATCGGTGATCCCAAATTGCCACATTCTACATCCGGCCCAAAGAGGGCAAAATCGTAGTCTTCTCCACCACCACCGGTAGGGTCAATGACAAAATCGAAAATACTATTGGGAGGCATACCATCCTGAAATTCAAAATAAAACCAGGCGCTTTGGTGTTCTCCGGATACTAAACATCCGCTATTGCTACCTCCATTTGCGAAGTCGTTCATACCTCCTCCCGTGGGAGTAAAGTTAATTGCACTATTGGAACAAACAACCATAGCCGAAGCACAATCTGGTCCGGGTTGGGCAAGTACAAAATTGGGCAATAGAAAAGAGGCGACCGTAAGGCCAAACATCAGTGTAAGTGCTCTCATATCCTTTTTTTAATTGACTGCTTTCTAGCCCCTGCTTTTAAGTTGTTTGGGTTTATGACTGATTCCTTGGGATGGGAAATTCAGAGTTTTTAAGAGAGCACAGTTGACAGGGGTTTGAAAAATTAAATAATTACTAATCAGTCAACAGCTAATTACCTATGCGTGAATATTCCGCAAATATAGATTTTTATTTTAGAATTGGCCTACTGTACGAAACGAAAAATCAGGTAAACCGTCAGGGGTTTTACAGGAAATCCCTTCTAAAAGCGTTCAGCACTGGCTAATGTCCAGTCAGCAATCCACTCTTTTGGTATATCACTCTTATTCAACAACTTACCAACTGGCAAGTATGGAAAAATTTCGTCATACCTGCGGGTTTCCGCCATGCTAATACGGCGATAAATGTGGCTCCTATTGATATCTTTGGGATCACTGATGCCTGCGGCAGCCATGAGCTCTACAAAGCTCTTCATGGTTTCCTTGTGAAAATTGGCAACCCGTACTTTCTTATCTTTCACCACCAATCCACTCACCAATTCAGGATCTTGAGTGGCAACTCCTGTCGGACAAGTATTTTTATTGCATTCCAGTGCCTGAATACATCCCAATGCCAGCATCATTGCACGGGCGCTGTTGCAGGCATCTGCACCGAGGCCCAGTGCCCGAAATAAATGAAAACCACTAATCACCTTTCCGGAGGAAAACAGCTTGATATTGTCCTTGAGACCAAATCCATTAAGTGCATCATAAGCAAAAACCAGGCCTTCCTTAAACGGCATTCCCACCGAATCAGAAAACTCGGGAGGAGCGGCACCGGTGCCTCCTTCACCACCATCTACCGTAATAAAATCGGGGCGTAACCCGGTTTCCACCATTGCTTTGCAGATACCTATAAATTCACTACGCTGCCCAATACATAGCTTAAATCCCACAGGTTTGCCACCCGACAACTCCCGCATGGAGGTAAGCAATTCCAGTAGCCCAACAGGGCTTGAAAAGGCCTTGTGAAATGGCGGCGACAAAACGTCAGTACCTACTTCTACTCCTCTGATTTCTGCAATTTCACGAGTGTTTTTCTTGGCCGGCAGGATCCCTCCATGTCCTGGCTTGGCCCCTTGTGACAGCTTTAGCTCTATCATTTTCACCTGTTCATTTTGGCTGGTCTCACGAAATTTCTCCGGTGAGAAATTACCGTCCTTGGTTCGACAACCAAAATATCCCGTTCCCACCTGATAAATCAGATCTCCGCCTGGCTTACGATGATAGCTACTGATGCCTCCTTCTCCAGTATTATGGGCAAACCCTCCGATCTTGGCCCCGCCATTAAGTGCTTCGATAGCGTTCTTACTCAACGAGCCAAAGCTCATTGCCGAAACATTTAAGAGGCTCGACTGATACGGTTTGGCACAAAGCTCCTTACCCACTTCAATTCGTGGATGCGGCTCCATCTTATGGGCATCTAATGCGGCGATGGAGTGGTTCATCCATTCATATCCCTCGTCGTAAACATCTAGTTGGGTACCAAATGGAGAGGTATCCAGCGTTCTTTTGGCCCGTTGATACACTACCGACCGTGAGACGCGATTCAACGGACGTCCATTGGTATCGGATTCAATAAAATACTGATACATCTTCGGACGAAGTTCTTCCATAATATAACGGCCACGCCCTAAAATAGGGAAATTGCGCATGATGGCGTGCCTGGCCTGAACCATATCGTAATACCCCAGTATGATCAGGGGGCCAATGATGATCATCATCCACCACCAATTGGGAGAAATAAAGTAAGCGAGTAATGCAATGATTAATGGGCTAAGAATGGAAAAAACAACGAACTCGTTTCTCATGAATTACGTGCGGTATTTAGCCTTGAATTTATCATTTTTTTGGGAATCGCGATCCTCATTCAACAATAAACTCAATTTATAAAGATCAAAATAGAGCAAATTAGGCTTTGGAGGCCTCAACCCTCTCAACAGGAAAGGATGCAACTGGTTCAGCAGCCAGCGAAAAGTTTGAGCCAGGCCAAGGCGTTTTACCTTCCGAAAGGTATCCAACAGGCGCGTTGACAACTGCGGATGTTTTTCGGCAATACGATAGAGGTTTATGATGGCCTGATTACTCTTTTGGAGAAAGACAGCTTGTTCCTCTAAGCCGAGATGCTTTAGCGGATTGTTAAGGTGTAAAATGAGGACTTTCCTCAGCTGGAGCTCCAGGCCAAACAGCGTATCTTCATGTCCATACTCGCGTAGACTTTCGTCAAATCTTATTTCTAGAAAGATACGCCGTGCTATTAGAAAATTATTGGTCATAAAACTGTGATAAGGCTGCTTTTTTCGCTCATCAGCAGGAACTTGTTCACGATTACGCCCGTAATACCAGTGGAAGAAATATTGAGCTTGTTCAGGAGGAAAATCCTGATATATTCTACCTCCATAGAGCAAAACTGCAGGCTGGAGATGCTCCAAATATTGCTGAATGTACTGTTCAGAAACCACTCCGGAATCGCAGTCCATAAATAGCAGGTAGTCAAATTGCGCTGCCTCCGCTAAAAGGTTGCGAATGCGCGACCGTCCAACATTTTCGGGTAACTGTGAATAACGGACTTGCGGCATTGAGGAAAATGCTTTCTGATGGGCTTCGTGGAAGGCAGCAGGAGAGCCGTCATCAAAACAAAGAATTTCGTAAGGGATTGCTGCTTCCCGGCACTGCTTGTCTAGTGTAGTAACCAACGATACTACATTGAAATTGTAAACCGGTATCAATACCGATAACATAATTCTAATTTTCGGTATCTGAAGGAGGGAACGCTTCAGGTAAGGTAAAATAGATGGTCACCCCCTGTTTGAGCTGAGACTCAGCCCATATTTCACCACCGTATTTTCTAACTATCTTTTTGGCTACAGCCAATCCTAGACCGGCACCTTGCTTGGTGCG
The DNA here is from genome assembly GCA_965229635.1 of Saprospiraceae bacterium. Taxonomy (GTDB): domain Bacteria; phylum Bacteroidota; class Bacteroidia; order Chitinophagales; family Saprospiraceae; genus BQJU01. Next base: position 3,960,655 of record OZ245894.1, on the reverse strand, counting down.
ATTGTCTAACCTTCGAAACGGTTCAAAAATGTAGGTCAAATACGCCGGCTCAATGCCAATACCATTGTCTTTACAGTAAAATACGTTCGTCTTTTCCTTATTGGCGAGCAAACCAATTTCTATATTCAAAATCCGATTCTCCTGCCGAAATTTCCCCGCATTATCCAAAAGATTAAAAAATAACTGTTTGACCAATTTCTTTTCGGCAAAAATCGGAGGAAAGTCTTTCAATGTCAGATAGTGGTCTTGTGGCAATTGCCCCTGGTTGACCATCTGCAACTCCAGCGAACGAATCAGAGATGATAATTGTAAAATTTCCGGCGGTGAATGCTCGGCTGGAATATCTGAATATTGTAGAAGATCATCGAGCGTTTTCCGCATTCGGGTACTGCCGTCCACAATGTAGTTCACGTACTTATCCAATTGATTATCAGCCGTTCCCGCTTCCACATTTTGTCTCAGCAACTGACTAAAACTGGTTACGGATCGCAGTGATTCTTTCAAATCATGGGAGGCTGCAAAAGCGAATTGTTGTAAGCTGTTGTTAGCCATTTCCAGGTCCTGATTCACTTTTTCAAACTGCACATTTGCCCGCTCCAGCTGGTACTTACTCTGACTGAGTTTTTCGTTGTTTACCGCCAGCTGTTGGTGCATTTGCCGGCGTTTCTGACTCCCTCTAAACAGGGCAATGGCCAGCACGCTTACGATCAGAAGCACCAACACCAGTCCAACAATTGACAGGTACTGATTTCTGTTTTTCAGCGCAGCAATGGCTCTGTCCTTGGTCATCAATTCCAGTCGCTGGCTTTTCTGATCGAGTTCATTATCAAATTCGATCTTCAGGCGTTCCAATTCACTTTCTTTCTCAATATTGTTGAGGCTGTCACCCAAAGTTTTTGCCATTTTAAAGAAGACAACAGCTTCCTTATAATCCCCTTTTTTTTGTTTCAATTTGGATTGTAACAGAGCGCAGGTTTTTTGATCTTCAAGATTGGCATATTTCTGTAATGAAAAGAACTCGTCAAGATAGGAACTTAGACCTTTCTCCTCAGGAAGCTTATAGGACAGTTTTGCCAGGCTGGCCAAAGAAACGGTCAGTGCATTCTTATCGGCCAGTTTTCTGCGAATATCCAATCCCTTGACCAGTAGAGAATCCGCTTTGGGGTAATCTCCTATTGCCGTACTGATTTCTCCGAGAGAATTGTAGCAATAAGCCACATAGGTCGGATTACCATAAGCCTGAGCTTCTTCCAGGGCTTTATAGATCAGGGATTGCGCCCTTTCGTAGTTTTCCTCCTTTTGGTGGTTGACACCAAGATTATAGGTAAAAACGATTACCCCAATTTTATTATCCAGCTCCCGGGAAAGATTCAACGCTTGCAGGTAATAATCCCTGGCCCGGTCGTAATCCTTCATAAATTGGTAAATTCCTCCAATTGCTCCCAGGGTAGAGACCTGATAGGCCCTGGAGGAAGGATCAGAGCATTGTTGTTTGAGATTTAGGCTTATGCGATAGTTTTCCAAGGCCTCCACATGCTGTCCGCGCTGCTCATAGACCAGCCCAACGTTGTGTAATACTCCAGCGTACATCAAGGTATCCTTTTCCAGCCTTACCAATTCTTTGGCCGTGAGATATTGGGCAAGGGCGTCATCAAATTCTCCAATGGAATAACTTGAATACCCCAAATTGATCAAGGCCTTCACCTGGGAGTTGACATCACCAATGTTTTCAAACCTTTTAATGGCCAGATTGTAATAGTCCTGAGAGGTGTTGTAATCGCCTTTAGCCCAGTAAGTAATGCCCAGGTTGAGACAGCACTGGGCCTCCGCTTTTTTGTACTGTGAAGCTTCTGCGAGCGCCAGGCCCTTGGTCATGTAGAACAGTGCCGAATCGGTATCACTCTTGTAGAAGGCGTGTCCCAGTTGGCACAAACACATCGCTTTGGCCGTATCCGCCTCCAAAGTCTTCAACACTTGTTGCAAACTGTCGATTACTCCCACGGAAGATTGGGCATTGACTCTGCCGGTGAGGACCGCCAGAAGAATAAAGAGCAGAGAAGCCTTATGAATTAAATATCTTATTTGTTTCATAGAATGCAATCATCCATCCAAAAACACAGGTCCAAAATCAATCATCATCCCAACCGGCCTAAACAACCAATCTATATGAGCCCCCTTATCAATTATCCGTCATCGCTAATCTGTGCTCATTTTTGCGATCGAAAGTCGGCTCACAATCGGGCAGAGTAAAATACACACTCGTTCCAAAACCACGCTGCGACTCAATCCAGATTTTCCCGCGGTAGAGCTCTACAATTTTCTTACACAAGGCAAGGCCCAGTCCTGAACCTACCCGGTCTTCCGCAGCCACCCGGCTGAACGGTTCGAAAATAGTCTCGTGAAATTCCGGACAAATACCAATGCCGTTGTCCTTGATGTAAAAAACAAAGTCTTTTTCCGAGGATTGATCTATACCAATTTCAATCAGCATAATTTCATCGTGACTCCGAAACTGAATTGCATTTTTAATCAACTGGTAGAATAGTTGTCGAATCAGGTGTGGCTGTGCCTGCAAACAAGGCAGGTCTTGATAAATGAGTTGCCCTCCTGATGGCTCAATTTCCTGCTCAAGATTGCGTTCGATGAGTTCTACCGTCTCACGTAAATCTACATCCAGCTTTGCGGAAGGATTTACACGCAGGTTCACGTAATTGAGTAGGTCATCCAGTGTTTTATACATCTGACGGCCATTGCGTGCGATGATATCCAGATAGTAGTTGATCATCTCATCGGGCTGATCCGTTTCCATTCCCGAGCGCAGAAGCTGACTGTATTTGCTCACGGCCCCCAAGGATTCCATCAGGTCATTGGATGCCGCATAGGCAAACTGCTGGAGACTGGCATTGGCCACATTGAGTTGGTGATTGGCCTTGAGCAATTCTACATTGGTAAACTCCAGATTTTGAGTGGCCTTATCCAGCGCTTCGTTGTTTTCGGTCAGTGCTATATTGGCTTTCTTTCTACCTTTATTGAGATACCAAAGGGACAATGATAAACTGACGATGATAAACAAGGCAATGGCGACTGCTCGGAGGGTTCGGCGCTGGTTTTTGTATTTTAACTCCTCATAAACTTTGTCCTTTTCAATCAGGGAAAGCTGAAAATCCTTTTCCTGAATCTCAGAATTGTATTTTAACTGAATTCTGGCAATTTCGGCACTGGTTCCCATTCCCAGAATGCTGTCTCGTAATTCCTGACCGGCAATGTAGTAATCGAGGGCCTTGTCAAGCCGTCCACTCTTTTCATACACATCAGCCAGGCTTTCGGTAGCAATCAGTAAATCTTCCTGGTTACCATAGTTTTTTGCGATGGCAATCGCTTCCTTGATATAGTTGATCCCTCTCCATTCTTTGCCCATCTCCGTATACAATTCACCAAATAGAAGGTACGTTTCACTCATTCCAGGCTCATCTCCCATGTATTGCTGCATCTCGAGTGCCTTCTGGAAAAAATCTTCCGATTCGGGATACCTTTCCAGCTCCTTGTATACATTTCCGATGGCTCTAAGGCCAATTGAAGCATATTGTTCGTTACTGATTTTTTGAGCCAGCGCTAAACTCCGCTGGTAATAATCCAGTGCCGTGTAATATTCTTTGTGGTGCTCATTATAGGTACCGATATTGAATAAACAGGTAATGATTCCAATATTGTCCCGAATTTCTTCCGACAATTTGAGTCCTCGCTCATAATAGGTAATGGCTTGGTCAAAGTCTTCAATAGTTTGATACAAGCCCCCCAGAGCAATACAGGTATAAGCAATACCCTGTTTGGAACCAATCCCTTCAACAATTTTTAAGCTTTTCAGATAAGACTCTAATGCCTCTGGGTAGTTTCCGAGAGCCGCCGAAACCATTGCGATATTGTGCAGGCTGGCAGCCATACGCCCCTGGTCGTGCAATTCGTCGTAGTGATTCAGGCTTTGCTTGTAATAGGTGTTCGCTTTTTTGTAATCGCCCTCCTGAAAGTAAATCAGGCCGAGGTTATTCATACTTTTAGCTACTCCTCTCACACTATCGATTGACTCATACAGCCCCAACGCTTTCTGATAGGATTCCTGTGCTTTATCAAAATCACTTTGCACCAGATAAACCGACCCGGTATTCAATATACATTCAGCTTCTCCAAAAATGTACCCCGTTTCCCGGGACAACTTGAGTCCTTGGTCCAAAACAGCAAATGCTGAATCCGTATTCACCGTACGCAGGGCATAACCCAACCTGGCCAGGACCAGTGCTCGGCTATTCACACTTTCACTTTCGTGATATTCCTGCCAAAGACTGTCAATGAGAATGGTTTGAGCTGAAGATGCAATAGGAATCCACATCACCAGTAGCATGACCAGGAAAGAGGTTTTCCTGACAAGATTCAGTAATGGAGTAAGTAGCGTATGAGTAAGGCCACATTGTTCCTTAATCATAGGAAATCTAATTGCTGGTGTGTGTTTAAAATAATTGCCTTTGTGGGAGGTTTCGATGGTGCATGTAACGATTGTTACTCCTTAAAATTCGCCAGTAAAGTTTTCTCAATACTACCTGTGTAAATCTGTTCTCTATACCGTGTAAAAGCCAGCCATGATACTGGTAACAGCTCTTTGTCGTTATCCTGTATTGACAAAAGAAGCCAAATAAAGGGACAAAATACTTAAAATGTATTAATAATTTTAATAATAAGGCTTTTTTTGTCAGGATTTTCTGCTGTATCAACATTTATTTCAAAAAAAATAACTTTCAGCTAAAACTGAAAGTTCCGAAAGTTTGTTCTACCTTTGACACAAGTAAAATTTATCGTGTATGCAATCGATCCAGAAGCTGGAAACGCTGATCAATAATGACCAATTAAGCAATGAACTTCGGGCAATCGCTGAGAAAGTGAGACAGGGGCAACGAATCACCCCTGAAGAAGGCCAACACCTCTTTGAAGTGGGTGAATTGGGCTACCTGGGGGTACTGGCCAATTACATTCGTGAGCAAAAGCATGGAATGGCCACATATTTCAATCGCAACTTCCACGTGGAGCCCACCAATGTTTGCCTGTATACCTGCACTTTTTGCTCCTACTCTCGTTTGATTAAGAAGCGTGAAGAAGGCTGGGAGTATTCCATGGATGAGATCATGGAAATTGTCAAAAAATACGACGATCAGCCGGTAACAGAAGTGCACATCGTAGGCGGCGTCCTTCCTCAGTATGATGTTCCCTTTTATGCAGCGTTATTTCAACGCATCAGAGCGCACCGACCTGAGCTGCATATCAAGGCCCTGACTCCGGTGGAATACCACTACATCTTTAAAAAAGCTAAAATCAGCTACGAAGAGGGAATGAAGCAAATGCTGGAAGCCGGACTGGACTCAATGCCGGGCGGAGGAGCTGAAATTTTCCACCCGGAAATCAGAGATCAGATTGCCGGAGGTAAGTGTTCCGGCGAGCAATGGCTCCGCATTCACGAAATTTGGCACGAACTGGGCAAACGCTCCAATGCCACCATGCTTTACGGCCATATTGAGAACTACTTCCACCGCATTCACCACCTGGAGGAATTGCGTAAGCTACAAGATAAAACGGGCGGATTCCAAACGTTTATCCCCCTGAAGTTCCGCAATAAAGACAACCAAATGTCGCACCTGCCGGAAGTTACGGTTATTGAAGACCTGCGCAACTACGCCATCAGTCGGATCTACCTGGATAATTTTGATCATATTAAAGCCTACTGGCCCATGATTGGTCGGGATACGGCGCAGCTTTCACTGGCGTTTGGCGTTGATGATATCGACGGTACGATTGATGACACCACCAAGATTTACTCGATGGCGGGCTCTGAAGAGCAAAACCCGGCGATGAGCACGGAAGATCTGGTAAATCTTATTCGTCGGGTTGGACGTAAGCCTATCGAAAGGGACACGTTGTACGGCATTGTCAAGGATTACAGTGAGGTCGTTTTTGAAGATGACAAGGTATTTCGCGGCTACTACGACTTGCCGGTTGTCAACAGCCCTAAATAGTGTATATTGAATGGTAGAGCACCCAGTATTAAAAACCATGCAAATTTTTTAAGAAAATGAAAAAAACGATTTATATCGTCAGACACGGAGAGACGGATTTTAATAAGCGGGGAATCGTGCAAGGAGGGGGAGTTGATTCGGATCTTAACGAAAGGGGATTGCAACAGGCAGATTCATTGTATCGGTACTACCGAAATATTCCCTTTCAAACCGTTTTGACCTCAAAACTGAAGCGAACTCACCAAACTATGAAGCCCTTTATTGATGATGGCATCCCCTGGGAACAACACGCCGACATCAATGAAATGAACTGGGGGATTCACGAAGGCAAAGAGAGTACCGAAGCAATGCGCAAAGAATATCGGACAGTGCTAAACTCATGGAAACAGGGCAATTATGAAGCCAGGCTCCAGGATGGTGAAAGTGCCAATGATCTGGGCTTTCGTGTCGAGCGATTTGTACGACACCTTTTCCAAAGGCCGGAGGAAATTATCCTGGTCTGTTCACACGGACGGGCGATGCGTGGGTTGATCTGCGCCTTAAGAGGATTGCCGTGGAGTGAAATGCAGCAATTTGAACATGCCAATACCGGGCTTTGGCTGGCGCATCGCAATGGTGAAACGCTACATTTTACGCTGGAGAATGACACCCGCCACCTGGAAATTCTTGGCAGCCTAACCAACAGTATTAAATCGTAGTATACAATCACAATCAGATAAACCAAATTTTTAATGTCAAAAATCCGGATCACTGCTGTAAGTTACCTCAATACCAAACCATTACTCTATGGTTTGCTGAAGAGCGAATTGGCTGATCAAATAGATTTGCAACTGGATATTCCTTCGGAGTGTGCACGCAAACTGAGAGATGGCGAAGTTGACCTTGGCCTGGTTCCAGTGGCAGTCATTCCGGAGTTGACCAATGCCCGCATCATTTCCGACTATTGCATCGGTACGGTTGGAACAGTAAAAACAGTGGCTATCTACGGTGATTGTCCTCTGGAGGAAATGACCAGCATTTACCTCGATTACCACTCCAGAACGTCTGTGGCATTAACCCGATTGTTATTAAAAGAATACTGGAAACTAACGCCGGAATTGATTTCCGCGCCAGTCAACTACGAGGCGATGATCGGGGGAAAAACTGGCGGTTTGGTAATCGGCGACCGGACGATTGGGCTGGAAGACAAATTTGCCTATGCCTATGATCTGGGAGAAGCATGGATGCATTATACCGGATTGCCGTTTGTTTTTGCCGCATGGGTGTCTACCCAAAACATCGATGCTAACTTTTTAGCCACTTTTAATGAGGCGTTGCAAAGAGGTGTGGCGGAGATTCCACAACTCATGTACCTCCTACCCTCCCCTCATCCAAAGTTTGATTTGAAGGAATATTTCACCCATTTTATCAGCTACGAATTGGATGAACCTAAGCGTAAAGCCTTGTCTATCTTCTTACAATCCCTGGGCAGCCGCCTCAGTCCCACACTGGAAAAAAGCCTGGTTTCGACCCCATAATGAGCCGTTGGAAAAAAGTTATCAACATTTTCAAACAATTTATTGAGTTAATTTTAACAATTTATTTTAGGTCAGTTTGGCGAACTCCGCTATATTTGCCCTAACAACAGCATCCCTACGTATCCCATTGACAGACAAATCTTTTTCCCAGAGTATATCCATTAAACCAAGTTTCGATTTACAGTATTCTCATAACCCAATATTGAAATGGTGGATTTATCAGAGTGGTCCAATCAACTTTTAAAGAGATTTGATAAGCGCAAAGTTTTGGTTTTTTCAGGAGTCCCAGGTCTGGTTTTGCTTTCCAGTGTCTTCCTGAGTTTCGTTCCGCTTGATCTCAATTCCTGGTTTAACAATAACAAAGGTAATACCACTTCCGTAGAACTCAGTTCTTTCCCCGTGGTCATTCCCACTATACAGTACGGTTTTGCCATTGATACTTTTCAGGTACAATCGGGTGAAATTAAGAATGGAGAAGTTCTTGGCGATTTGCTAATGAACTACAAGCTGGATTATCCGGCAGTTGATCAACTAGTAAAAAATGCCAAAGAAGTTTTTGACGTACGAAAAATTCGTCCCGGCAGAACTTATACTATTTTGAGTAAAGATACAACGCAGGTGGCCGACTACTTTATCTACGAGCCCAGTGTTTACGAGTATGTTGTATTTCATTTGCAGGATGATTATAAAGTGGAACGCCATGAACGGCCGGTAACCACAGAAGTAGCTACCGCAGAGGGAGTGGTTGAGTCGTCACTGTGGAAAGCCATGACCGATAATGGGTTGAGCTATGAACTTACCGACAAAATGGAGGACGCCCTACAATGGTCGGTAGACTTTCACCACCTACAGAAGGGAGATGAATTTAAATTGGTCTACACCAAAAAGATTATCGAAGGTGAAATGGTTGGTGTCGGCATGGTGGAAGCTGCTTATTACAAGACTGGCGATGCCGAATTTCATGCCATCTATTTTGACAACAAGAAAGATGCGGGCTACTACGACTTGAAAGGTCGTCCGATGAATTCGGGCTTTTTGAAAGCGCCGGTAAAATACTCGCGGATTTCCTCCTACTACAATCCTAACCGTCTGCACCCGATCCTGAAATACCGTCGTCCGCACTACGGTACTGATTATGCGGCGCCTTATGGAACGCCAATTCTTGCCGTTGGTAATGGGGTGGTGACCAAGGCTTCATACACTAGCGGAAATGGGAATTTCGTAAAAATCAGACACGATGATGTCTTTGAGACCCAATACCTGCACATGCAGAAATTTGCTTCGGGTATCTCTCCCGGCACCCAGGTGAAGCAAGGGCAAGTGATCGGTTATGTTGGCTCAACGGGCCTTGCAACAGGTCCTCACGTGTGTTTCCGTTTCTGGAAAAATGGCAAGCAGGTCAATCACCTGAAGCTTAACTTCCACCAGCCAAGCCACTTGGCCCGGAAGATATGCCAGCTTTTGAACAATTGCGCGATCAATACCTGGCTCAACTGAGTCATATAGAATCTCAGCCTTTGGCAGCGACAGTAGCGAGGGAAGAGGCAGATTGCCCAGAAGAAGCTGGAAACCCCTGATGCTGATTATTGGATAACACAAATAAAAAGGCGCTCGATATGTAAATCCGAGCGCCTTTTTATTTGTGGCAAAGTTATGATTAGTTCCAACTTACACCATCTGGCATTTGAGCGATGACGGTATAAGTATCTCCTTTATTGTACATGACCTTTTGCCAAAGGTCAGAGGGCGTAATTTTAAACAGGTAGTTGGCATCCATTTCGGCGGTCACCCAGGAGCCATAGACCATTTCGTCTTTAAGCTGACCTTCCGACCAGCCGGCGTAGCCAACAAAGAAGCGGATATTTTCGGGTTGTATCAGATGAGAAGCAATCAAAAATTTCAGCTTTTCGAAATCTCCGCCCCAAAACACCCCATCTACCACTTTGATACTACCTTCCAGGAGTTCTCCTTTATTGTGAATATAGTGAATGGTATCGGTCTGAACCGGCCCGCCAAATAAAACTTCAGACTCAAACTCTGGAAAGTCCTCAATCAGTTCATCAATACGCATATTGAGCGGTTTGTTCATAATGAACCCAACGCTCCCCTCCTCTCCATGTTCACAGAGCAGTACAGCCGCACGTTTAAAGTTTGGATCCGCCATAAAAGGCTCGGCCAGCAATATTTTTCCGTTCTCGATATCTTTTTTTACCATGTATTCTTTAATGCATCGCTGTAAATATCAATGCTTAAAAGCAAAATTGCAATGATTTAAGAAAATTTTAATGATCACACCAGTCAAAGCTTCTACAATTTGCTGGTTGGAAATCTACGATCTACTTTTTTTACAAACCCTTGCAGCACTTTTCCGGTTCCACCGACTTCAATAAATTCACTGACCCCATCGCTGATCATATTGTTCATTGTCTGGGTCCATTTTACCGGAGCCGTCAACTGCTTGATCAGGTTCTGTTGGATCACTTCTGCATCCTTTTCCGCAGTAGCGGTAACATTCTGATAGATAGGACAGCGAGGATTCCTGAAGTTGGTTTGTTCAATGGCTAGCTGTAGTTCTTCCTGCGCCGGCTGCATCAACGGAGAATGAAACGCTCCTCCTACCGCCAGGATGATGGTTTTAAGGGCGCCTGCTTCCGACAATTTGGCTACTGCCGCCTCAACCCCCGCTACCGATCCGGAGATCACCAGCTGTCCGGGACAATTATAATTGGCGGGAATGACCACCTCATCAATTCCCGCACAAATCTCTTCCACTTTTGCGTCATCCATACCCAGGATAGCCGCCATGGTACCTTCGGTCATTTCACAAGCCTTCTGCATGGCCATGGCCCGGCGGTTAACCAATTCCAGGCCGTCCTTAAAATCCAGCGCATCCGCAGCAACCAGTGCAGAGAATTCACCCAGGGAATGCCCTGCTACCGCTTCCGGTTGAAAGGCATCTCCAGCCATCTTGGCCGTGATGTACGAGTGCAAGAAGACCGCTGGTTGCGTAATCTTGGTGGCTTTCAGTTCTTCAGCGGTCCCTTCAAACATAACATCTGAAATGCGGAAGCCCAAAATAGAATTAGCTTCCTCAAATAGATCACGGGCCAGTGCCGACTGTTCGTACATGTCTTTGCCCATCCCTTCAAATTGGGACGCTTGTCCTGGAAATACGTACGCTTTCATGCAATTGTGTTTTTCGTTTTTAGTTGTTCGTGGTGAAATATTTGACACGAATGATTTCGCCTGGCAGGCGCTAACCGTAACAAAAGTGTCCTATTTTCAAAACTAGTCGCATTAGTGCAGTTTTGCACCTATCAAACTGAGAAATTCACTTCTCGTTTCTACTTTTTGAAATTCACCGGTAAATGCCGAGGTCGTTGTTACCGAATTTTGCTTTTGAACGCCGCGCATCATCATACACATGTGTCTGGCCTCAATCACCACGGCTACGCCCAGTGGTTTTAAGGTTTTGTCGATACAATGCAAAATCTGGTCTGTAAGGCGCTCCTGTACCTGCAACCGGCGCGCAAAAACATCAATGACTCGCGGAATTTTGCTTAGCCCCACGATGTGTCCATTGGGAATATAGGCCACGTGTGCCTTACCAAAGAAAGGAAGCATATGATGTTCACAAAGAGAGTACAACTCGATATCCTTGACCAACACCATTTCACTATAGTCTTCCTTAAACATGGCAGAACGCAGAATGGCTTCTCCATTTTGCTCATAGCCCTGCGTAAGGAATTGCATGGCCTTGGCAGCTCTCTCCGGTGTTTTAATCAGCCCTTCCCGCTGTGGGTCCTCCCCTACTCCTTCCAGGATAGCTTCAAACTTATCGACCAGATCGCGGGTTACCGGCATTGTATACTGCTCTTTTTTCATGTACGACATGATTGATCATTTTAGTATAATTAGACAAATTAGAACCTTTATTCAACAGTATAGTCGCATCAAGGTTGAGGATTTGAATAATTAATGCTAAAACTTATTCGCCGTAGTACTCGGCGTAAATATTTTCGGTTTCGTATAGCTTAATGCAGTGCAATTGGCAATTTTCCAAATGAGGCGATAATTGTTGCCAAAAAAGAATGACCAGATTTTCGGTAGTGGGCTGCATACCTTTGGGGATGAAGGGAACATCCAGATTGAGATTGCAATGATCCACCTGATCAACAATGGTCTTTTTGATCAACTTGCTCAGCTCCTTGACATCCACAATAAAACCGGTCACCGGATCGGGGGTACCCTTCACTGTGACATATAGCCAGTAGTTGTGACCATGCCAATTCTTGTTTGCACATTTTCCAAAGGTCGTCAGGTTCTTCTCCTCACTCCAGTCGTCGACCCACAATTTGTGTGCTGCGTTGAATCTTTCTCTACGAGTTAAGTATACCATTTCTGATATCAGATATTTTTCGCCGCAAAGGTACAAATATCCACCATATACTGGATACCGCTTCTTTACTAAATGAATCCGTTTGGTGCCCTATTTTTACAGTTTTGCAGGTGGATGGGTTCCGAGTATATCAAACAATTCGCAACTTTTATCTAATTTTTGTACACGTTACCCAAAAAATTCGGATTTTAACCGATCATGTGAAAATATTCATGGATATACTTGCAAAAAAAGGGCTCAGAGCCAAACTGTATTACTTTTTGAGCAAACGGGTAGTCTACCACGGTTTGTTCTGGCTGGTTGTTTTGATCTTTCTCACCGTTGTCGAAGGATCAAATAAGGGGTTTATGTTTACCCTTACCAATGAACTGATCAATGTTTTCTTTTATGGATTGATCGTCTATTTCAACCTCTTCTATCTGATTCCCAACTACTTAACCAACAATCGCTTTTTGACCTACTGCGGCTTGCTCATTTTGGCGGCGCTCATTATCACTCCATTGAAGAGTATAGTCTTTTATTTTAAAATGCCCGAAGTCAGAGCTGAACTGGTAGAATACCAATACCTGCAATTTCTCTTTACTTTTCTGGTAGCCGGTGCTTCCACCATTGTAAAAATAGTCACTGACTGGGTACGCCATACACGTGAACGACAGGAATTGCAGACCCAGACCATGCAGTCGGAGTTGAGGTTTCTGAAATCACAAATCAATCCGCACTTTCTGTTTAACACACTGAACAATTTGTATGCGCTTACGCTAAAGAAGTCAGACAAGGCACCTGAGATTGTCATTAAGCTTTCGGAGATGATGCGGTATATGCTTTACGAATGTAATGAAAAACGGGTCTTGTTAAGCAAAGAGGTCAACTACATCCGCAATTATCTCGATCTGGAAGGACTCCGACAGGGAAAAAATGTGACTATTGATTTTGAAGTGCAGGGCCAGGTTGGCAATCAAAAAATTGCGCCACTTATGTTTATTCCCTTTTTGGAAAACAGCTTTAAACATGGCCTGAGCAACCAAATTTCCCAGGGATTTGTTAATATCATCCTGACGATAAAAGAGAAAGAAGTCCTCTTTTTTATTGAAAACAGTAAATCAGAGACGATCCCGATTCAGGATCACCGTCGTAGCGGAGGTATTGGCCTTGTAAATATTCATCGGCGGCTGAATTTGCTGTATCCGGAAAAATACGACCTGAAAATCAACGATAACCCCAACACCTATGCCGTTACGCTCCGGCTGGAACTGGATTAGGAGCATGGGAGAATTTTTCTTAACTTGTTTGAACAAAACCACTATTCAATATGATCAATGTAATCATTGTTGACGATGAACCCTTAGCCCAGGATGTCTTGGAAACCTACATCGAAAAGATTCCCGATTTGAATCTGGTGAAAAAATGCAGCAATGCTTTAGAAGCAAATGACACGCTCAAGAATAACGATATCGATCTGATGTTTTTGGACATTCAGATGCCTCAAATTACCGGTACAGACTTTTTGAAAACACTCAAAAATCCACCAGCCGTCATCTTTACTACCGCATATCCCAACTATGCGCTGGATGGTTTTGAGCTGAATGCGCTGGATTACCTGCTCAAACCCATATCTCTGGAGCGATTTATGAAAGCTGTCAATAAAGCCCAGGAGATCATCGAGCTAAAGCAAGGAGAAGGAGGACAAGGCGGCGGTAAAGAGGAGGAAGAAGATTACATCTTTGTCAAAGCCGACAAAAAGCTGGTTAAAGTCAACTACAAGGATATCATCTATATCGAAGGGCTGAAGGACTATGTGATTATCCGTATGGACAGTAATCGGGTAATTACCCTGCAAACGATGAAAAGCCTGGAAGAAAAACTCCCTGCCCACATTTTCCGTCGCATCCATCGGTCTTTTATTGTCAACGTAGAACGCATTGATGCCGTAGTTGGCAATATGGTTGAGGTGATGGAAAAAAACCAGGCCAAACACCTGCCTATCGGCAAAAACTACCGGGATGATCTGCTGGACCTGATCAACAAAAACCGGTTGTAATGATATGTACCGGAACTTGCTCGAACACCTTGAACAAGTATTAACAACTACGATCAAAAAACACCGCACCATTGGTGGTGGAGATATCAATGATGCCTGGGCTTTAGATACCGTCGATGGCCAGTTCTTTGTCAAGCTCAATCAACATCAACATGGATTAGCCCTACTCTCTACGGAGGTTAAAGGCCTGGAGTTGCTAACACAAAATTCCAACATAAATACGCCCAAAATAATCCACTGCGGTGAATATAGCGGTGTTGCCTATCTTATTTTAGAATACATCGTTGGTGGTGCCAAAACCGGAGGCTTCTGGCAGGATTTTGGCGCCATGCTCGCCCACCTGCATCAACAGCCACAAGAAAGTTTTGGACTGCCCTTTGATAACTTCATCGGAACGCTTCCTCAGTCAAATCGTAGCCACCCTTCAGGCGTAGACTTCATCATCCAGGAGCGGTTCCTGCCGCAGATAAAGATGGCCACTGATCAGGGGCTCATGAACAAGCAGGACCACCGGCTTTTGGACCGACTTTGCCAGCAATTACCCCATCTAATTCCAGAAGAAGCTCCCGCTCTAATCCACGGCGACCTCTGGAGCGGTAATTATATGACCGGCGAGGGGGGCATTCCCATTTTGATTGATCCAGCCGTGGGACGTACGTCCAGAGAGTTTGATATTGCCATGAGCCAGCTTTTTGGCGGTTTTGCGCCGGCCTTTTATGATGCCTATCAGGATGCTTACCCTCTGCAAGCAGGGTGGCAGGATCGGATAGACATTTTTCAGCTGTACTATTTATTGGCGCACGTCAATATGTTTGGCGGAGGCTATGTACAATCGGTAAGAAGCATTTTGCAGCGGTACTCGTAGTAAATGGTTCTTTGAAACTAATAAATAAGGGTGTAGCTGAAGCCACACCCTTGTTACTAACAAACAAAACCAACTAAAAACCAATATTTTGATGCCAGGTGCACCCTACTCTTACGGCAGGCCCACCAACAATTTTTATCAATACATTTGTTCTCTTAGAAACGCAGAAAGGCGGCAAAACGCTGTCTCAATCTATTTTGACAGGGGAATTATCCTATGATTTTACAGAAGATCGGTTGAAATGAATTTCACCAAACCATAAAAAAAAAAAGTCGTACCAACGGTACGACTCGAATAGCAATGATTATAATTCCACGAATATGAATAAAGCAATGAATGTCTTTTCTGGTGTAAGTTTTTCTTACCGATTGATTAAACGCTGAGAATTACTTACTTATTACTTTAGCCTGACAAATATAGAACTTTTTTTAATTTCTTCAGGCTTCTGTGTCAATTAACGGTGAATGATCTCAAATTTCTTGTTGATCAAGCCGCTCGGGGTATAAACAGTAATCACATACAATCCCTGTGGCATATAGCTGACATCGACCTGATTTTTCACTTGAGGTACCGTCATCAAACCTGAATTGTACATTTCCTGACCCGACATATTATGAACCACCACCTGCTCAAACTCCTCCTGTCCGTTTAAGAAAACGGTGAGGTAATCACTAACAGGGTTAGGGAATAGCTTCAATTGATCGGGTGACAAAGATGGTTTCTCATCCTCACCTGGAATCCGGATGGTGATATTTGCTCCACGAACGTTCATACCGAAAGTCTGTCCGGCACTGTTCATCACCGAGGAAACGCCATCTCCCACCCGAAGTTGGTAGCGCTCCTGATCGTGACGGAAGCCAGAAATATCGTCCGAAACAATAAATTTAACTGTTCCGATTTCACCATGCCCACTAGCAGATAATCCACTTGTTCGGGTATACCCTGCTTCAGCCTTCCCTTCCAGATTATTGTGCGACATGAACAACACTGGCGAATTGTAAGTCAACCAACTACTCTGAGAAAAGTCAATACTTACAGATTCTGGCACAAAAATATCTTCGTTGTATTGGAATGGAAAAGTAAAACCATATATATCCAATGCAGGATTTGCCTCTGTTCCCAGGCGCATGGTCAATTCAATAATATCACCTGGTTCCGCCAGAATATCTCCCTCCAAAATAATCTCGTGCTCATAGAATGGCTCAATTCTCGGCACCAGGGAGTGAGTACGACCATAAAACAAATTGATCGCCGCAGTATCCAAAGCGGTAACAATGGAGTCTCCATCGGCATCCAGGTGCTTCAGGTCGATTGGATTATCAGAGAAGATATTATTCCAGTTATCGGCGTATTGACCGTACCATTGGTCCAGGGTAGCATCTTGGCGTTTCTCGCCAATTTCTCCCATACAAAGACCGATGGGGAGTAAGTCTTTCATATCTACGATACCATCGAAGTTGGTATCGCCAGCCCACACACAATCGTCAAAGCAAAGCGGACCGTCACCGGTACCGATGTCCAGGATTTCCATCTCCACCTTAACCAGCCGCTCTTCAATACACTCTCCTACTGGGTCTAAAGCACAATAATTGACCTGGAATTCATCCATTCCGGAGTCAATTTCTTCAAATGGAATGTAGAGGATCAGGTTGTAACCCGCGATTTCGTATCCATAGATAGTGGTATCCACGTCCCCCTCCAAAAAGAGAACGTCTCCCAGATCAGGGTCTTCTACGATATCGAAGCTGAAGTTAGAAATCGGCACATTGTAGCCAATCACCAATGGCGTTTGCTTTGGTGTAGACATTTCAAATTTGGCCGCAGCGGGCTCAAAATTACTCACGAAAACATAAACTGTTCCTGTCTCTTCGGGGCTACCACAAGTAGCTCCGGAATGCCCGGTATAGGTAAAATAATCCACACCGGTAAAACCAACAGGGGGCGTATAAATAACCTGCCCCTTTGGTAAATTGCCACCATAGGTGATGCTTCCGTAAGCAGGTTGATCATAACCGAGACAGCCTGTTGCAGTACCATGAAAGTCATTCAGCAGTACATTGAATTCGGGAGCATCATTCATCGTGGTATATACCACATCATCAAATATAAATGTATTGTCTACAGCGTCGAGTACACGTACACTGACCACAATTTCGTGGTCGCCGTAGTCAAAGGTCATTTCGTCGTTGCCGGTAAAATCCACATTGGGCAAATACATCAGGGTTTCACCCGAATCATC
Organism: Saprospiraceae bacterium; assembly: GCA_965229635.1. Classification (GTDB taxonomy): domain Bacteria; phylum Bacteroidota; class Bacteroidia; order Chitinophagales; family Saprospiraceae; genus BQJU01. The sequence goes on along the minus strand of OZ245894.1, from coordinate 3,943,541 downwards.
CAAAGTACCATTGTTGGGTCCGGAAACGCCACTGTAGCCCCAAGGGACCAAGACCGTTTGCGCCTGATTCTTCTTGGTGAAGATGGACATCGTCTCTGTAGCGGTTACCTCAGTAGACATTACACTGATACTCACTGTTCCATTATCACAAGTACCCGCTCCATTACACACGACATAGTTCAGGTTGGTCAACCCGCTAAAACCGGCATTGGGCTGGAAACTGATGGTTGTTCCTCCATTGACAAATGTGGCGGAACCATTATTGGTGGCAGGAATAGCAGATAAAATCAAAGTACCATTACTGCTAAAGTCATTATCCAGAACTTCTACGGTCACCAATTGCCCTTCCATCGTTGACGCGTAGTCTTGTTTGGCCACAACCTCAGCAGGCAAGACTTGCAGATTTAACAAAACCCGATAAATCGTACCGTTTTTCCAGTAGGAATATTCCAGGTAATCAGGACCAAAATAATCTTCATCAGGGGTGTAAACCAATAAGCGATCGTACGCATTCACATTTTGAATGGAAGCTTCACCGTGGGTGGGCTCTTCCAGGATGGTGGAAAAGTTGAGAATGGATGTAAACTCATGTTCCAGAGTTTCATTCATGTAAGTTTGTAAATTCCCCCCGACATCAACGTATTGAGCCCATATCGGCACGGCCGAAATCAGGAAAAATAAAACTAACAGAGGCGATCGTAAACATACATTCATGGTTCGTGGATTTTCTTCATTGCATAACGATAGTACAAGTCTAAGTTTTCGGGTGCTTTTTTTCAACTACAATTTCACTGAATTGTGAAACATTTTTGGAGTAAAACCGGTATTCAAATCGTGGAAATTATTGAAAATCAGTTTTACGGTTTCAACAATTGTGAAAAACTTTTTTTGTTAACTTTGGGCAATTGCTTGTTTGTACACTCATTACCCGGTAAAGATAAAAAATTATTTGCATAATGCGCAATACAAAAGTCTACTCAATCCTGGAACATTTCGACAAATATGAGCAAAATCGGCTGCGTAAGTACTTGCAATCTCCATACTTCAACAAAAATGATACGCTGGTGGAGCTCTTTGAGATTTTCATTAGGCACATCAACTCTGGATCAGAACATGATTGGTCTAAAGAAAAAGTATGGAAAAAGTTAATCCCCAAAGTTTCTTACGACGATGTCCGCTTTCGGAAATATTTGTCTGATTTACTGAAATTGGTGGAAGGATTTCTTGCGCAGCAGGCATTTGAACAAAACCCACTGCATCAGGCAGCATATCTGATTGGTGCCGTGGGTGACAAGAAGATTAACAAGCTTTATAGATCCACCATGCGATCTGCAAGAAGGTTGTCCAGTCAGCAACCTCATAAACCAGCCAGCTACTACTACCATCAGTACCAAATTGAGAACAATTTCTACAAACTTACCGAGTTTGAAACCAAAAGAGATAACAGATCTAACGTAGAGGAAATAGCTAAAAATCTTGATTTTTTCTATTTGGCTGAAAAGCTGAAACTCTGCTGTACAGTTCTGAGTCAGCAGAACCTTGTTTCGTACGAGTACAAATTACTATTCATTGACGAAATCATCACACATATCAAAAAGTACAATTATGATGATGTTCCCCCAATCGCTCTCTATTATCAAATCTATTTAATCTATAAAAATCCTGAAGATGAAAACAACTATTACAAGCTTAAATCTTTGTTAGATAAATACGCATTGGAGTTTCCACTGGATGAAGCGAAAGATGAACTCTACATGGCGGCACAAAATTATTGTATACGAAAGATTAATCAAGGTAGTCAAACCTTTCTCAATGAACTTTTTATTCTGTACAAAACTTTGCTCGAAAGAAATATTATTGTCGCAGATGGCACTTTGTCGCCCTGGTATTTCAGGAACATAATTGTGGTCTCGCTAAGATTGGGTGAATATGGATGGACTGAAACTTTTATTCAAAAATACCAGAGCTACTTGCCCGAATCCTTTAGAATTAATGCAGTTACATATAACTTGGCTCAGTTATATTTCTATCAAAAAGCCTATGACAAAGTAATTGAACAACTTCGAAATGTAGAATATGAAGATGTATCCTACAATTTAAATTCCAAAACCATGTTGCTTGCAACATATTACGAGATGGATGAAATTGAGCCCCTTTATTCACTAATGGATAGCTTTCGTGCTTATCTAAATAGAAGAAAGGATATTTCAGAACAAAAGAGAAGTGATTATACCAACCTTATCAAGTTCATTAAGAAAATAATTAAAATTGCTCCAAATGATAAAAAGACCTTAGAAAAATTGAAGAAGGAGATTATCAGCACTAAAAACATTGCCAGTAAAGGCTGGTTACGTGAAAAAATAACCGAACTGGAAAACTGAGAAAAAAGAAGTTAACCCATTTCTAAAACAGAAACTATCTCCCTTCCTCCGCTTGACAAAGAAAAAAATAGTCAATACCTTGTGAACTCAACGCTATCACAAGTGTTGAAAAAGATACCGCGCAAGTATCAAAAAGTTTGGATCCAACACTTATAAAATTAGGGTTAGACTTGATGTGACTAGGGCGGGCCTCAGACCAGGTTCAAATCTGGTTTCTCTTCGTGAGACAAGGGGATTACCGATCCACATTAGCGGCCTTATTCATGTTTTTTTGGGGGTCCTAAACTATCCCTGATACTTGTGTGGTCTTTTTAGCTTTATAAGCTTTCCAGGCCTTCTATAATTCCGGGGGGATGATGTTTCTGAAGTGGCCGTTCATCTGAGCTTTCTGCCGGATTTCTTCCATATTTTTCACTGCGGGCAATAATTGGGTCAGGTGACTCAGCATAAAGTCCTGGCGTTCCTTGGCATCCACCAGACAAAGCAGATCGTATTCCTGCTGGATGGAAAAGCCCACCTGATGTCCCCAGTCATAGGTTTTGAAGGTTGAAGCATCAGCGGGCAGCTCTTTATTGATTTGTAACATTTGGAAAAGCTGCCGCATGTGCTCCAGAATCTGTTCATTGAGTTGGTAGGATTCATTGGTCTGAAATTCGATCAATTCCACCTGTGCGCCGGAATAGAGCTTATCGGGCAGGGGATTAAAAAACTCCTTGATGCCAAATAGGCCCGTTCCACGTGTCTTGATGTCCATTTCACCGGATGGATACCGCTTTTCCACTGTTTCCAACTGAATCTGGGTGCCAATATCGCGCATTTTGCCATTGATGTAAGCGGGAATGCCAAAAGAAAGGCCTTCCTCCTCACACTCCTTGATCAACTGCTGATACCTTGGCTCAAAAATGTGAAGGTTCAACTGTTCTCCTGGAAATACGACAATCTGCAAAGGAAATAGTGGCAGTACCTGACTCATAAATTTATTTTTCCAATCAACAATAAATGCTTATCTTGGGGTCGTTTGAAACTAGTGGGACTAGTCCGAAATATTTGATCCTTTTTTCAGGCTCTAAGCATTGATTATGCTGAACATTCAATGTCAATTATTTCTGCATCAATCCACTAGCGTGACTAGTTGTCATCATCATTCGGTTGTAAAGCTAACAAAAGCAGCCAATAAGGGTTTTGTCCAATGCCCATTTACCCTTTTCCTCGTTAGCAAAGTATATGAATTTAACGCAGCAATCTAATAGCGGACCATGTTCTTCACACAACATAGGTCGCTGATAGACAATATATTACCTTAAAGCCATCTAAACATGATCAACAGAATTTCATCCCTCCTTACCCTCGGCCTTATTTTTGCCATGGGCCTCCAATTCATCTCCTGTAATCGCGAAAACCGCGCCCAAAAAATGCCGGAAAGTGTCAGTGCCTACGTCTATGGCTTCACCTCCGGTGTCATTTCTCGCACTGCTCCAATTCGGGTGCAATTTGCCAGTATGGTGGCCAGTGCCGACCAAATCGGACAGGAAGCTGACGGGATCATCAGTTTTTCTCCCTCCATTGATGGTGAGGCCACCTGGGAAAACGAGCATACCCTGCTTTTCAGTCCCACCACTCCCCTACTCTCGGGCACCTCTTATGTGGCAACGGTACAGCTCAGTAAAGTGTTTGATAACCTCCCGGCTGATGCCAAGAGCTTCGAATTTGACTTCCGCACCCGCGATCAGTATATGGAAGTGTCGATTGATGGTTTTAACGCACCTAACCCCAAGGATTTAAGCAAGCAAGAACTAAAAGGAACGCTTAGAACCTCGGATTTTGCTGAAGCTGAAACGGTAGAAAAAGTGTTGAATGCCAATCAAAAGGGCAGTAATCTGGCCATTGACTGGAGCCACGACGGCGAAGGCATGGTGCACAACTTTACCATCACGGGCATTAATCGTGGAGAGCAACCTTCTTCGGTCGATTTGACCTGGAACGGCGGTGACCTCAATGTAGATATCAAAGACAGCCGCAATATTGAAGTGCCCTCTTTGTCTGATTTTAAGGTCATCGACGCCAAGATCATTCAGGGTCAGGATCAGTATATTTTGATTAGTTTTTCTGACCCATTGTTGGAATCTCAGCGCCCAGATGGGTTAATTGGCATCACTGGTTTTAATGGCAATTTCCGGTATATTATTGATGGAAATCAATTGCGTGCCTATCCCTCAGGGAGGCTCTCCGGCGAACAGCAATTGACAGTCAATATCGGCATCAAAAACACCAATAATGCCGCCATGAAGAATCCGAGCAAGTGGTTTCTAACCTTCGAATCACGTAAGCCGGAGGTACGTCTGGTAGGCCGTGGTGTGGTAATGCCTAATTCGGAAGGGCTGGTGTTTCCATTTGAGGCGATTGCCCTGAATGCAGTGCAGGTAGAAGTCTTCAAAATCTTTAATAATAACATCCTTCAATTTTTGCAAACCAATCGCCTGGACGGCAATAATTCACTGCGTCAGGTGGGGCGCATTGTCATGCAAAAGGAGATACCACTACAAAACCTCAACCCCAATGCCAGCGCCGGCGACTGGAATCGTTATGCGTTGGACCTCAGCGAGTTGATCAAGACCGACAACGAAGCCATTTACCAGATCAGAATTGGTTTCCTTCCGGAAAATGCCAACTATTTCTGTTCAAATCAGGATGAAGAAGCAACACCTGTTAACAACCTGGAGACACAGCTTGACGAAGATGGCGAGCCGCAAAGCATGATGGAATACTGGTATGGACCGGATGGATATTACAACAATTACAACTGGTCACAACGTGAAGATCCCTGTTACCCGGCCTATTACAACTCTGACCGCTTTATCAGTCGAAATGTGATCGCTTCCAACCTGGGTATCATTGCTAAAGGAGGCCAAAATAATTCCTTTTTTATAACAGTAGCCGACCTCCGTTCCACCGATCCTGTTGCCGGTGCCAATCTACAGTTCTATGACTTTCAGCAACAGCTTATTCAAGAGGCCAAAACCGATGCCAAAGGCATGGTACAAGTGGAATTGTCAAGAAAGCCATTTGTATTGGTGGCCAGGCAAGGCGAGCAAAAGGGCTATTTGAAATTGCAGGATGGGTATTCCTTGTCGCTCAGCCGTTTTGATGTATCCGGTGTAGTGGCCAAAAAAGGACTGAAGGGCTACTTCTACGGCGAACGTGGTGTATGGCGTCCCGGTGACTCCATCTTCCTGCATTTTATTCTGGAAGACAAACTGAATAAGCTACCACCCAACTATCCGATTTCCTTTGAGGTTACCGATCCCAGAGGCCAGAAATACCTGAGTCAAACGACCACCGAAAATGTCGAAAATCTGTATCCGCTGCATTTTACCACTTCTTTCGACTCACCTACCGGCCCGTGGATGGCCAAAGTGATGGCAGGAGGCGCGACCTTTGAAAAGGTGATCCGAGTGGAGACAGTGAAGCCCAACCGATTAAAGATCGAGCTGGATTTCGGCAAAGACTACCTCAGCGCAGCTGATGAACCCATCACTGCCAAATTGCGTTCCAGCTGGTTGCACGGTGCACCGGCAGGTAACCTGGAGGCCAAGGTCGAAACAGAAATTCGGGCCGTAAATACCGCGTTTGATAAATATAAAGACTTTGAATTTGACGATCCGGCACGACGGGTAGACTCTGAACCAAAAACAATCTTTGACGGCAAGCTCAATGAGCAGGGCGTCGCCAGCTTTCAGGCCAATTTGACCAATAGCAAATTGTTGCCCGGTAAGTTACAAGCCAGCTTTAAAACACGGGTATTTGAAAAAGGCGGCGATTTCAGCACTGACAACATCACCATGCCATATTCCCCGTTTACGGTTTACACGGGAGTCAACTTACCCAAAAGTCCCTACGGAGAAAACCGCCTTGAACTGGAGCAGGAGGAAAAGATCAACTTCGTAGCTGTTGACGAAAACGGTCAGCCCAAAAGCAACCGCAACCTGAAAATCGGCCTTTACAAGGTGGAATGGCGTTGGTGGTGGGACAATGGCTACGATCAGGCTACCCGCTACAATTCAAGTAACCACTATGACGCCACCGAAACCACCAATGTAACCACCAATGGTCAGGGTGAAGCCAGCTGGAACCTAAAAATTGACGAATGGGGACGCTATTTGGTGCGGGTTTGTGATACGGAAAGCGGTCACTGTTCCGGTGATTATTTCTACGCCGGTTATCCCTGGTACGGAGAAGATGATGAAGGCCGCCAGGCGGCAGCCATGCTCAATTTCTCCTCCGATAAAGCCAAATACAATGTAGGGGAAACTGTTACACTAAATATTCCTACTGCGGAGCAGGGCCGCGCATTGATCACGCTGGAAAATGGCAGCAAGGTAATCCAGTCCTTCTGGTCGGAAGCCATCAAGGGGGAAAATAAGGTGACCTTCAAGACAACGGCAGAAATGACGCCTACCATTTATGCCCACGTTGCCTTTCTGCAGCCACACGCTCAGGTGGAGAATGACTTACCGATTCGCATGTACGGTGTCATCCCTATTGAAGTAGAAGATCCGGCTACCAAGTTGGCACCTGTGGCCAAAATGCCGGAGGAATTAGCACCTGAAGCAACTTTTACCGTGGAAGTTGAAGAAAAAGACGGCAGACCCATGGCCTATACCATTTCTGTGGTGGATGAAGGACTTTTGGGATTAACCCGATTTGAAACGCCCAATCCATGGAAAACCTTCTATGCCCGGGAAGCACTTGGGGTGCAAACCTGGGATATGTACGACCAGGTACTTGGGGCCTACGGGGCTGAGTTGGAACGCGTTTTGAGTATTGGTGGTGATGCCGAATTGGTGACCCCTAAAAAAGACGAACAGGCCAATCGGTTTAAGCCAGTGGTCAGACACCTGGGACCATTTTACCTCAAAAAAGGTGGAAAGGCCAAGCACGAAATCACGCTGCCCAACTACGTTGGAGCCGTCCGTACGATGGTAGTGGCCAATAATGCCAGCGGAGCTTACGGTGCCTGGGATAAATCCGTACCGGTGAAGAAGCCACTAATGGTACTCGCTACCCTACCCCGTGTACTTGGCCCGGGAGAGTCCATAAGCCTGCCGGTCAATGTATTTGCGATGGACCAAAAGGTCAAACAAGCCACCATCCGGGTAGAAGAAAAAAGTGGGCTGGTCAATTTTGATGGGAGCTCCAGCCAAACACTAAGCTTTTCGCGCCCTGGTGATAAAATGGCCAATTTCCGCTTCACCGTAGGCGAAAAAGCCGGCATTGCCCGCTTTGTAGTCAACGCCGAAGGAAATGGAGAGAAAGCCAGTCAGGAAATCGAAATTCAGGTGCGCAATCCTAATCCTGTAATGACGAAGGTGCAAGAAAAGGTGTTGCAAGCCAATGAAGAGTGGACAGCTAGTTTTGCCCCCTTTGGTATGTTGGGCACTAACGAAGGCATTTTAGAAGTATCAAATATTCCACCCATCAATTTGGGAGAGCGCCTGAACTACCTGCTTCGATACCCTTATGGCTGTCTGGAACAAACCCTCTCCGGAGGATTTCCGCAGCTTTATGTTGGCCGCCTCATGGAATTGAGTGATAAACAAAAGGGACAAATACCCAGAAATATAGAAGCCACTATCGAACGCCTGAAACTATTCCAAACCTCTCTGGGTGGCTTCACCTATTGGCCCGGCAATTCCGGAGTCAATCACTGGTCTAGCAGTTATGCCGGACACTTCCTTTTGGAAGCCAAGACATTGGGGTATAGCCTACCTCCGGGCATGTTGGAGAAATGGATGCAGTTCCAGAAAAAAGTAGCACGCATGTGGGATGGAGATAAGGTAGAGTATGGCTTCTATAACTGGCAGGGCTACGAGTTGGATCAGGCCTATCGCCTCTATACATTGGCGCTGGCAGGTAAACCAGAAATGGGGGCGATGAACCGCTTGCGGGAACGCAAAAACCTTAACCTGGCCGCAAAATGGCGTTTGGCGGCAGCCTATGCTGTAGCCGGTAAGAAAGAAATTGCCGGTCAAATCATTGATCAGCTAAGCACCAATATAGAGGCCTACCAGGAATTGGCCTACACTTACGGTTCTGACCTCCGCGACCGGGCCATGATTCTGGAGACCTTGATATTGCTGGACCGCAAAAATGACGCAGCAACCCTGGTCAAATACATTTCCGAACAACTCAGCAGTCAGCGCTGGCACAGTACTCAAACTATCTCTTTCTGCCTGCTTTCAGTTGGCAAATATGTTGGGGAAGGGGGTACCGCCCAAAAGCTACAATTCGCCTATCAACTGGGCAGCGGACAAACCTTCAACGCTGGTTCGCCCCATCCGTTGATGCAAATTGAGGTGCCGGTAGAGAGTGAAGGCATTCGCCAATTTAAGGTCAAAAATCCTAATTCATCCGTACTTTTTGCCCGATTGATCTTGCGTGGACAACCCGTTGCCGGCGAGGAAACACCGGAAGAAAACAACCTGCGGATCGCAGTGGCATACAAGGATCTGGAAGGTAAAACCATTGATCCGGCCAGTTTGCCGCAAGGCACCGACTTTATTGCTGCTGTGAGCATTACGCACCCGGGCATCAGAGATATCCCTTACCGGGAAATGGCGCTGCAACAAATCTTCCCTTCAGGTTGGGAAGTGGTGAATACCCGAATGGATCAGGTAGATTACATCAAGGAAACCAGTCGCCCCGAATACCGCGATTATCGCGATGATCGGGTCAATACCTTCTTTGATATATTCTCCAAGAAAACACAAACTTACTATGTACAGTTAAATGCCGCTTACCAGGGGCGTTTTTATCTACCGGCCGTTTCCTGTGAAGCCATGTACGATAATTCCATCAATGCTCAAACCGCAGGAAGATGGGTAGAAGTAGGTAGCCCGAAAGGTATTTAGGGTCAAAGTTGATAACTAGGGGGTTAATAGAAGTCTTTTTTGACTTCTATTAACCCCCTTTCAATTTACATAAAATTAAAACTAAATTAACCTGTACTTATAAATGGTGAGATACTTTTGGAATTCGTCTTTGCCCCCCTTCACATTTATTTTTCATCAAAGATTAATTCCCTATTATGAAAAGGAACCTTTACCCATTGTTACTATGCATTGCCATGGTAAGCACCTACAACCTATCAGCTCAGGAACTGAGCGTTAAGTACCTTTCCACCTACTTTACCGGCAATTCTGCAGCAGCAGAAATTGTGACCTATGACCCCGTTAGTCAGCAATTGTTTTTCACCAATGCTGGCGACAATGCCATTGATGTCGTTTCGATCACCGATCCGGCAAACCCTACTCTGGTGCAACAAATTGCCGTTCCCGATGGAGACCTCACCAGTGTAGCCTTCTTCAATGGTATTCTGGCCGCTAGCATCGCCAATGAAGATACCCAGGAACCAGGAATGGTCCGTTTCTTTGATGCTGATGGAACTACCTTGGGTGAGGTAACGGTTGGATCACTGCCCGATATGGTCATTTTCACACCTGACGGTAGCAAGGTTTTAGTAGCCAATGAAGGCGAACCAAATGATGATTACACCATTGATCCAGAAGGTTCTGTTTCCGTTATTGACCTGAGTAATGGCCCTGAGAATGCCACGGCAGCCACCGCAGATTTCACTGCCTTTAATGGACAGACATTGGAGCCTTCTATCCGTATTTTTGGTAACAATGGTCAGGCTACCGTTGCTCAGGACCTCGAACCGGAATTCGTGGCGATTGATGCCGATGGCAAAACTGCTTACGTAATCTGCCAGGAAAACAATGCTATTGCCATTGTTGACATTGAGAGCGCTACTGTCGTTGCACTAAAAGGCCTGGGCTACAAGGACCACAGCCTGCCCGGTAACAAAATGGACGCCAGTGATCGTGATGATGTGATCAATATGCAAAATTACCCGGTATTGGGTATGTATCTGCCAGATGCCATTGTTGCCTATCAGGCTATTGGCTCCACCTATCTGGTAACTGCCAACGAGGGAGATGCCCGCGACTATGACGGTTACAGCGAAGAAGAAAGAGTGAAGGACCTGGTTTTGGACCCCATTGCTTATCCCAATGCGGAGGAACTACAAGAAGACGAAGTACTAGGCCGGCTGAAAGCAACCTCTTCTCAGGGAGATGTTGATGGCGACGGTGACGTGGATCAAATCTACAGCTACGGCGCCCGTTCTTTCAGTATTTGGGATAAAAATGGCCAACTGGTTTTTGACAGCAAAGATGATTTTGAAACCATTATTGCCCAAAAGTTGCCAACGCTTTTCAATTCCCAGGGAGCTGAAGATTCTTTCGACGGTAGAAGTGATGACAAAGGCCCCGAGCCTGAAGCATTGGCCATTGTGGAGAAAAATGGACAGACCTACGCCTTCATCGGATTGGAAAGAGCTGGCGGCTTTATGATTTATAATATCACAGTGCCACAAGCGTCCTACTTCGTAGACTACGTAAACAACTACGAGATTGATGTGGCTCCGGAAGCGATCATTTACATCGATGCGACCAAATCACCTACTGGTAGCGAACTGATTGTCACGGCTAGTGAAGAGAGCGGTACGGTCTCTTTATTTGAATTGTACAACTGCAAATCTCCCGGTAAAGGTAGCGGTTCTATCACCGTGAATGACAACGATATTACCATCAGCTGGGCACACACCGGCTCTGAAGCTTATGTATTTCAATACCGGGAAGCGGGCGCTGCTCAATGGCAGGAAGTAATGGTGAATACTAATAGCGTGACACTAGAAGGGTTGGCTGCCGGTGGATTTTACCAATACCGGGTAGCGGCCGTGTGTGGCGAGCGTACGACTAGCTTTAGCAACTTTCCGGCATTCCGCGTGCCCTACAGCTTCTCTGGATTGGCCAGCATAAACAATGGCACTCCGGTGGCCAATTTATATCCTAATCCGGCCACAAGTGTGGTGAATGTACAGTTGGACAGCCCGATCAATGGTCAGGCGAACCTAATCCTCAAGGATGTATTGGGAAGAAATATTAAGAACTTCTCCTATGATCTTTCGGCCGGCAATAATCAATTGGAATTGGATATCCACGATCTGACAAGTGGTCAGTACATTTTGGAAATCCAAACAGAAGACAATAGTTCAACTATGGTTTTCAGCAAGCAATAATTTAATTGATTACTGATAGTTTTTTTGGCCAGGTCTCCACGTAATGTGGGGCCCTGGCCTTTTTCGTTTACAAAGCCGCCACATCAACGGCCTCTCCGAGGACGATTCGTCCCTTTTCATTTGTTTTCAAACGAGCACAGGCCAGTTTGGGATCGTGTTCAAAAAAGAGCACATAATCATTGGCTATCGCTTCTTTTAGCAGTCTTTCTTTCTCCTTCATGGTATGTAATGGCCGCACATCATAACTCATCACGTAGGGTAAGCCAACGTGGTAAGAAGAAGGAACCAGATCAGCGCAGTAGACCATCGTTTCCTTTTCCAACTCGAGAAACAACATCATCATCGCCTCGGTATGCCCGTAAACAAAGCGAATGCGGATGCCTGGCAGCCATTGATAATCCTCTTCAGTAACGGGAACAAACTTCAGCACACCTGCATCTTTCAGTGGAACAAAGTTTTCCTTCAAAAAAGAAGCCTTTTCACGGGGATTGGGGTCAAACGCCCAATTGTAGTGCCGTTCGTTGCTCCAGTAGGTTGCATTGGGGAAAGTGGGCACCAGTTGCTCATTTTCGTCAAAACACACAGCTCCGCCAACGTGATCAAAATGCAGGTGGGTCAGAAATACATCGGTGATATCTTCGGGAAGGTATCCTTTTTCAGCCAGCGATTTCAAAAGATCGGCATCGCCGTGGGGCTCGAAATGAGAGCGGAACTTGGCATCCTGCTTCTCTCCAATTCCGGTATCCACCAATATTTTGCGATCTCCGGTCTCGATCAGGATACAACGCATGGCCCAGGTGCACATATTCTTGTCGTCCGGCGGGTTCAGTCTTGCCCATAGTTGCCTGGGCACTACACCAAACATCGCTCCACCATCCAATTTAAACAACCCCGTATCAATCACCCGTACTTTCATGAATTGAATCCTATTTTTGATTTACTTTGACTGTATTGCTTACGCAAATCGGCCATTCTGATGGCCGTCACGGCTGCTTCTACGCCTTTATTGCCGTGTTTGCCACCGGCTCGTTCTTCGGCCTGTTTTTCATCATTGGGCGTCAGCACCCCATAAATAAATGGTTTTCCGGTAGCGATGCCCAGATTCGTCAATCCTGTGGCTACGGCATTGTTGATGTACTCGTTGTGGCTAGTTTCTCCCTTGATCACACAACCAATACAAATGACCGCATCCAGGTTTTTATTGGCAGCCAGAATCTTGGCGGCCGTAGGTAATTCGAATGCACCGGGTACCTGAGCCGTGTAAAGGTCTTCTTCCTTTGCTCCGTGTTTGATCAATGTTTCCCGGCATCCTTCGTAAAGGGCATGGGTGATTTTGGCATTCCAGTCAGCAACAACGATACCAAAACTCATTCCCTCCGCAGAGGGCAAATCTTTTTCATTATAAGTCGAGAGGTTTTTATTAGCACTTGCCATGACTAAATATTATGTGATTTGAGATACATACAGTACAAAAAAAAAGGTAAGACAGTTGTTACGATCTTACCTTTTTTTGAGAATGAAGTGGAAAAGGACTAGTGCGACTAGTCCGAAATAACTGATCCTTTTTCAGGCTTTAAGCATTGATTATGTTGGACATTGAATGTCAATTATTTCAGCATCAATCCACTAGCTCTTCTGCGATACGCGAATCAGGTATTTATCAATATCTGTTGCGTACGGCGATTTAGGATATTCGCTCTTCACTTTTTCGTATGCTTCTTTTGCTTTCGCAAAATCTCCCTGCTTTTCGTGTAGCATACCCAATTTCTTGAGGTAATAAGCGCTTAACAGGTCGTTATCACTATTGCTTACCGCCTTATTATAGTAGCTCAGGGCTGTTGAAAAATCGCCAGTTTCAGAATAAGCATCACCCAGGGCACCGTTTTTCATCACGGGAGTAATTTCTCCATCAGCGCTGAAGTCTTCCAGATATTCAATTGCTGCATCAAACTTACCCAGGTTGAGGTAAGAGATACCGGCATAATAGTTAGCCAGGTTTCCTGCTTTGGTACCGCCATAGTTATCAGCAATGTCAAGGAATCCACTGTAAGCACCACCCGGATTGGTCAGCGCCAATGCGAATGAATCGCGCTCAAACTGAACCTGCGCCTGGTACATTTGCTCAATAGCCTCTTGCTCACGAGGAGCCTGGTAGAAGTTTTTGTACAATAAGTAGCCACCAACCAGAACGACAACAGCTGTCAGCACGCCCATGATCAATTTCTGATTATCTTCCATAAAGTCCTGCGCCTGGTCCCGTACTTCTACAATATCAACCAGCGTCTCATCTGCTTTCTTCTGTTTTCTTAATCTTCTTGCCATTGTTTTTAGCAGTTATTATTTCCAAATTTAAATTTGCCACATCCGGTAAATCCCTGGTTTTCAAACAGGTCTCCTTTTTGGCCGTGCAAAAATAAAGAAAGTTTTGTTTCTATTGCCTTTTTCGACAAAAAAAAGCGGTAAGCAAGGCCACTTGTCCCTACTTACCAACTAATATATGCTTTTCGCAAAGTAACTTAATCCGTGATATACGGATAGTCTTCCTGCGTATAATTGTCTTCGTACAATCCGCTGGGGTCTGGATATTCTGAGTTTTCGGCAAATTCCATCGCTTCCGCAATTTCTGCCTTGATTTTAGACTTGATCTCTTCAATCTCTTTCTCAGTGGCAATTTTATTATCCAGAATATTCTTTTCGGTCACTTTCACCGGGTCTTTTTCCTTGTAGGCTTCCACTTCTTCCTTGGTGCGGTACTTGGCCGGATCGGAAACCGAGTGGCCTTTGTAACGGTAGGTCTGAATTTCCAGGAAGTAAGGCCCCTTTCCGGCACGAATGTGCTCAGCGGCTTTGCTCACTGCCTCATGAACTGATTCGGGCGACATACCATCAACTTGTTCGCTGGGCATATCGTAAGCCAGGCCGAGCTTGTAAATATCAGGTACGTTACTCGTCCGTCCCACTGAAGTACCCATTGCATAGCCATTGTTTTCACAAATATATAGCACCGGCAACTTCCAACTCATGGCCATGTTGAAAGATTCGTGCAGTGATCCCTGACGGGCGGCACCATCGCCAAACATGGTAACACACAAATTATTGCTCTCTCTGTATTGCTCCGCAAATGCGATCCCCGTACCGATTGGAATTTGCGCACCAACGATACCGTTACCACCAAAGTATTTATTCTCTGCGTAGAAAAAGTGCATCGAACCGCCCTTACCCTTCACAATACCAGTCTCCTTACCAAACAATTCGGCCATAGCCGCTTTGGGGGAAACACCTCTTCCCAGGGCAGTACCGTGCTGACGGTAAGCGGTGACAATAGCATCACCGGGAATCAATGCCGACTCAATACCGGCAGCAACGGCTTCCTGGCCAATGTATACGTGGCAAAATCCGCGAACTTTCTGCTGGCCGTAAGCCATCAGGGCACGCTCCTCAAAACGGCGAATTTTCAACATCAATTCGTACCAGTTGAGGTAGGTTTCTTTGCTATACTTGGGTTTACTTTTGCTGGTTTTTCTGGTCGTCGTCTTTTTCTTTTTTTCTACGGCTGTATCCATGCTAGTCATAAATTTTAGCGAATATTCGCGATGATTTGAGTTTCTTGCCCTTAAAGATAGGGCAAATATTTGGCAGTGTAAAAGGAACAATGGATTAATCCCCTCCTTTCTCTACCCTTGTAACAAACGAGCCTTTCGCTGGTTTGAAGGAGGGCAAAGAAAAAGCTTTTTGAGCTTATCAAAAAGAAATTAAGTGGCAAAATCATACATTTGCAGCAAAATAGATTCCAGTTTGCATTTAAACCGACTCATACTGACCAATTTCAAAAATTATGCTTTTGAGCAGCTTCAGTTCCATCCTGGTCTCAACTGCATCGTAGGTATGAACGGTATGGGTAAAACCAATCTGCTGGATGCCATTTACTACGCCTGTATGGGCAAGAGTTATTTTGGTGTCACCGACCGGGACATCGTGATGCAGGGCACTGACTTTTTCCGGCTGGAGGCGCATTTCGAGCGCGAAAAGAAGACAGAAAAGATCGTAGTAAAGGTGATGCCGCGCAAGAAAAAAGCGCTCGAGCGCAACGATGTGGCCTACCAGAAAATATCGGAACACGTGGGATTGTTGCCGGTGGTGATTATCGCGCCTGATGATACGCGGATTGCTACCGAGGGAAGTGAGGGACGGAGGCGTTTTCTCGACAATACGCTTTCGCAAATAGATCAGCAATATCTGCGGATGTTGATTCGCTATAACCACATTTTAAAACAACGTAATGCAGCCCTAAAGCAGTTTGGCGAACAGCGCAAAACTGACCCTACCCTACTCCAGATTTACGACGATCAGCTGATCAAGCCTGCACTGCATCTACACGAAAAAAGGTCAGCCTTTCTGGCTGATTTTGGCCCGGAGCTGGCACAGACCTACCAGGTCATATCAGGTGAGCGTGAAGTAGTGAACTGCGCCTACCAATCGACCTTAACGGAAAAAGACTTTCGGCAAATATTACTCGACACCAGAGAAAAAGATATGATCCTGCAACGCACCACTGCAGGACCCCATCGAGATGACCTCGATTTTAGCATCGAGGCCAGGCCAGTCAAGCGATTCGCCTCTCAGGGCCAACTGAAATCTTTCATTCTTTCACTAAAATTGGCACAGTATCGTATATTAAAAATGAAAAAAAAATTAGCTCCGATACTTCTCCTTGACGATATTTTTGATAAATTAGATAATGAAAGGATAAAACACCTTATCCAACTCCTCATTAGAGATGAATACGGACAAATATTCATCACCGATACCCACAAAGACCGAGTGAGCGAAATCATCGCTAAATCAGGAGCAGAACACCAACAGTTTTCAATTGATTCGGGTACTGCTCAACCCATGCACTAACAGACCGGATTTTTGTCCGGCCTCACATCCCGGAACATATTTCCAGCCCCAGGCCTCTCCGCCTGCCTGCATTTCAGATTACTGTGGGCAAAGCAAGGCCTGATTCAATTAATTGTTCACGGCAAATAGCCAGATCAACAAGCAATATGGTAAGACTTAACTCAGCAGCTATAAAAACAACAGGTATGAACTCTAATGAATTAAGCCTAAAAGATGCTTTGAAAAGCATGGTAGAATACTACCGCTTAAACGCCAGACTCAACCAAACAAAAATTCAAAATGCCTGGACCCAAAGCATGGGAACCAGCATTGCGAAGTACACTACAGAACTCAAATTGCGAAAAAACAAATTGTACATTACGATTTCTTCGGCGCCATTGCGCCAGGAGTTGTCGTATGGCAAAGACAAAATCAAAAGGATTTTGAATGAAGAATTGGGGGAGCAATATATCGATGATGTAATCATTAGATAAGAGCACCCTGCAAAAAAAATGGGGTTGCATTCGTCAAGAATAGCAACCCCATTTTTATTTCTGATCTTCTCGTTGATTATACCTTATCTTTATTGCCGGCATCCTTAGCATCGATGCCAATTCCGGAAGCAGCTCTCTTTTTACCCTTTTTTTTACCCTTGGTATTCTTGGCCAGTTCAATGGCCTTATACACATTCACTACGCCTCCGGTGACACTCAACTCTTTAAAGCTGACCGTATCTTCCGTGCCGGGCTTGTTTACCTTGCCTTTGAAAGGAGTAGTACTCTGCATGATAATATCCTTGGTCTGCTCCGCAGTCAGGTCGGGAAAGTAAGAGCGCAGCAACGCCGCTACACCGGCTACCATCGGAGATGCCATACTGGTCCCCTGCTCATTTTCATAGATATCGCCTGGTTTGGTGGAATAGATTTCCACACCAGGAGCAAAAACATCCACATTAGTGGCGCTGTAGTTTGAAAACTCAGCCGTGATGGTTTCGTCGCTATTCCAGGTGTTGGCACCTACTTCAATCCAGTTTTCCGCATATTTTGGACCAAACAATCCTCTTTTTTTGTATTTGTCATTAGGATAATTGTCATCGGCAAATACCTCCTTGGAGTCATTACCCGAACCGTGTACCAATAATACATCGTGCTTGGCAGCGTAGCGAACGGCATCGTCAACGGCCTTCTTATAGGGAGACGCGCCTTTTCCAAAGCTCATATTGATCACGGAAGCACCATTGTCTACCGCATAGCGAATAGCATTGGCCACATCCTTGTCTCTTTCATCGCCATCGGGTACTGTGCGTACCGACATGATTCGAACGTTATCGGCTACGCCCGACATACCCACGTCGTTACCGCGAATGGCACCGATGATTCCCGCCACATGCGTGCCGTGTCCGGCATCAGGACCTTCCACGTCATTATTACCGTAAGAACGCTGATCTACATCCGATGGATCATCTCCTACGATGTCGCGAGCGTCATAGTCTGTATTGTAATGGTATTCCAGACGATTAGAGAAGTACTCACTGATTTCCTTCAGTTCTTTGATAATCGTTCCGAAGGATTCGCCCTGTGCCAGGATTCCTTTCACGGCAGTGGCCACTTGTGTCAACATCGGATCATCAGACTTAAAATTGGCCACATCTTCTGTGGTAATTTCATCATAATCCTTGCCAATGGCATCACCCAATGCTTTGAAAGCTTCGTAAGTACGTCCGTAAATCATCACATTTTGGGCAATCTCTTCTTGCTGCTCAGCAATGACCTTTTCGTATTCCTGGTAAGTTTCGTACTCTTCCTTTTCTTTGCGCTTGAGTTTGGAGACATCCTTACCTTCATACTTCGCCTTGTATTTATTGTAAAGACGTACGACCTCCAGATTCTCGTGGTGCACGTTCCTGCCATCTTTGCCACCAATAAAATTCCAGCCGTGAATATCGTCGATATAGCCGTTTTTGTCATCGTCAATGCCATTATCAGGTATTTCATCAGCATTGACCCACATAATGTCCTTCAGGTCTTCGTGGTCGTAGTCCACTCCTGAGTCCAGTACTGCTACAACAACAGTTTCTCCGGTTTTTCCACTCAATAATTCCTGATAGGCTTTCTCGGTACTCATACCCTGTACGCCATCTTCCTGCAAGTCCAGGTTAAACCAGTTGGCTGGTGCGGTTTCCTGAGCAATCAGTTGCCCCATTGCAAAAAATACCAGCAGGGACAAAATCCATTTTAACTTCATCATTCCTTTTTTATGATTTAATATCTGCGTAAAAATCTTTTTTTTCGGGCAGAGGTGTGGGGGAAAAAGTTGCGATATCTTTTTCCTCGGTCAATGGGCAGCAATTAAGGCGGTCAAAATTAGCAAAACGGCGCGTTTTTTCAGCTTTTAATAAAAAACCTTTTCATTAACCGATTAAAAATCGGATTTTTGGGTGATTGTTTAGTCTATGCAAAAACGAGCTTTGATGAAACGGTATTGTCTATTTTTGTCGCTTTTCTTTTGTTCCCTCGGCTTATCCGCACAAAACTTTGAGGTGGGATTAACGGCCGGGGCCACCAACTATCTGGGAGACCTCAGCCAAAACTCTCAGGGCATCGTACTTAAAACTACGCGGGCCTATGGTGGGTTGTTTGGAAGATACAACTTTAACAACCTTTTAGCACTTCGCCTTGGCGGCAATTTTGGACAATTGCGCGGCTCCGATGAGTACGCCACTGCGGAAGTAACCCGCTCGCGGAACCTGAGCTTCAAAACCAATATTATTGAAATAGGACTCCTGGCCGAGGTCAATCTCCCGGGGTATGATCCATACAATTATTCCCAGCCGCTTTCTCCATATCTCTTTGGCGGTATTGCTTTTTTCCATTACAACCCCAAAACAGAATATCAGGGAGATAATGTCGCCCTGCAGCCGCTGGGCACTGAAGGTCAGGGTAATGAAGGCCGGGAAGAGGCATATAATCTGTGGCAGCTTTCCATCCCCATGGGCGTTGGCGTCAAGTATGCCCTAACTGATCAGTGGACCCTGGGCGTGGAGCTGGGTGCACGCATGGCACTGACCGATTACCTCGATGATGTCAGTGGCACCTACTATTCTTATCCGGACTTGCTGGAAAATAATGGTGAAGTAGCTGCAGCACTGGGCAACCGTACCGGTGAATATCTCGGTACAGAGCCGATTGTGGTCCCTACCGGAACGCAACGTGGTGACAACAATAAACGCGATTGGTACTTCATGCTGGGTGTGACCCTTTCCTACAACTTTGTTGATAACGGATTGGTTGGCGGGCGTCGTAAAATTCGCCGCAGCAAAAAGGGGTGTCTGACGGATTAAGTGCCTTTTTGGAGGTGGTCATTCAGGCACTAACTATCCCATATTTGCTACCTCGATCATTTTATCTTCTACAGTACGGACCAGTTCCACAAACTTGGGGTCTCTTTTCAATTCCCGTGTGCGGTGAAAAGGAAGGTCTACTTTGATATGCTCCACAAAGTGAGATGGAGCCGACTTTAGTATGTAAATATCATCGCCCAGATACACCGCTTCGGAAATATCGTGGGTCACAAAAATGACCGTAGGGTGGAATTTGAGCCATAAGTTGGCCAATAGATCCTGCATTTGCAGGCGGGTATTGATATCCAGGGCACCGAAGGGTTCGTCCATCAACAGGATTTCCGGATCAGCCAACAAGCTTCGGGCAATGGCCACGCGTTGCAGCTGTCCTCCCGATAAAGTGGGGTATTGAGCAAATTTGTGTTCGTGCCCCTTCAACCCGATCAGCTCAATCATTTCCAATGCCTTTTCAATTCGCTCACTATCGCTAAAGCCCCTGTATTTCATCGCCAGACTTACATTATCCAGTACCGTCATCCACGGTAGAGAAGAATACTGCTGAAATACCATGCCGACTCTGCGGTCTTTGGTTTGCGGCTTGTCGTGAATCAAGATTTCACCCGAAGTAGGTTGCTGCAAATTGGCGATGTATCGCAAAATTGTCGACTTGCCACTGCCCGACATGCCCAGGATAACCACAAACTGGCCCTGCGCGGGCTTGTCCTCCACCAGAAAATTTAAATCTTTGATGATGTATGACTCGCCTCCATCGTAGCTCTGACTGATATTTCTCAGCTCAATAATATTCGCCTGTTTCGTATCTGCAAATAGTGACATAATGCTTATTTTACCATAGCTTGACGCAACCGAAATTCCCCGTAGATCACGATTACCAATGCTGCAATTATAACAATATAGGCCAGGTTACTCAATGCCAATGGATAGCCAGACCAAATGATGGGCAACAAAACGGCCACGGCAATCACCCCAAAAATGGCAAAGATGCCGTATTCCACTTCTTTTAGGCCAGTAAGGGTTGTCTTGTAATATTTGTGCGGAAACAATCGCCGATCCAGATAGATAAACAAGCGATCCTGAATGAAGCCAATCAGCACAATTACGATCAGTATGGCAAAGACTTTTTCCATATACCCCTGGCGACTCTTTAGATAGATCAAGGCTCCAATACCTCCCTGACGATTGACCAATTCTGCGATAATGATATAGGTCCACGAGATGGCCGTCAATACCCGAATGTCGTCAATTAGTTTGGAGAAAACCGATGGCATGTAAACCGTTCGGATGGTTTGCCAGGCATTGGAGCCGAGGGTAAAAACAGTTTTAAGGTAAACGTCCTCCACCTCGTTGATGCGCTGTACCACCACCGGCAGCAAATACACCAAAATACCAAAAGCAAGAAAGGCCACTTTCATCTTATCCTCGATGCCAAACCAAATGATAAATAGTCCGGTGAGGGCCGTGAGCGGCAAATACCGCAGCGCGTCAACCTGTTTGCTAAACAAACCCTGAAATAATGGCACCAGCCCAATCAAAAATCCGATGGGAATGCACAATACAATGGCCCAGAAATAGCCCTGGAGATTTAGCCAGATGGAATGAAAAGTATTGCCCGCCAGGTTGTCATCCTGTATGAGTGACGGATATGACTTTACTACGCCGAGCGGTGTCGGTAAAATGGGATAAACCTTTTCAAACTCGGTAGCATCGGCAAAAGCAATGGAATCGACCCGGGCCAGACTATCGCGGTTGATGTATACGTCAGCTGAATCCAGGGATGATGGCAGATGATCATCAAATTCCACAATCGGCCGGTTAACCGATAGCAATTCGGCCAGTACCCACCAGATCAGGATAACAATGACAAATCCCACCAGACCGAGTAAAATGGATTGGGTTTTGGAAAGACTTCCCCTAAGTGTAAACAATGACATAGAATTGGTTTCTAGCTTTGGCTCTGCGGAAAATTAGAACATATTTTTGAAAATCTCTCAATTTTTAGCTATTTATCGCGCTTTTCCAGATATACGTTACCAAATTGGGTTTTAACTATGATGCCATCAATGCAACTGCTGCGTTTTTACCTCCAATATAGTATCCGCTGGATCAAATATTTCCTGCGTGCGCATACCCGTTATGATGTGCATTCTCCCTTTCTAAGTCAGTTTATCGAGCAGGTAGTCGAAGATCGGCGCTGGTTCTATACCTTCTCCATTGTGGAGCCTTTGCGGCAACAAATGCTGCATAATCGAAACCAGATTCAACGAACAGACCTGGGAGCCGGTTCCATTGCCAATCCTGAAAAAAACAGAACCATTCGCAGCATTGCTCAGTCTTCCGCTTTAAGCCCAGCTGAAGGGCGACTGTTGTTTCGAATGGTCAACTTTTTGAAGCCGAAAACCATGTTGGAATTGGGTACCTCCCTTGGCATTTCTACACTTTATCAACTTGGGGGTGCACCGAAAGCAAGCCTGGTTACCATTGAAGGGTGCCCGGAAACTGCAAAAGTCGCCAACGCCAATTTTCGACAGCGTGGGACCGCCAATATATCACTGATGATTGGCCCCTTTCGGGAAAAATTGCCGGAAGGCTTAAAACAGTTAAAGAAATTAGACTTTCTCTACCTCGATGGAGATCATCGCCGCGAACCAACACTGCAATACCTCCAACAGTGCCTGCCTTATATACACGAAAATACAGTGTTCGTCATTGCTGACATCCACTGGTCTAACGAAATGCAAGAAGCCTGGGAAATGGCCAAAGCCATGCCGGAAGTGACGCTAAGTGTTGATCTGTTTTCCTTCGGATTGCTCTTCTTTAGAAAAAATGCCCCGCAAAAGCAGCACTTTACCTTGATTCCCTATCGCTTCAAACCCTGGAGAATGGGCTTTTGGTGATCTTTAGTAAGGTTGCCGCAAAAATAATTGATATCTTATCTTAAATATCATAGGTACCATAAGCCTGAAAAAAGCATCAATAATTTCGGACTAGTCGCACTAGTTTCCTCCGGAAGAACTGCGGAAACCAATCGATTTACGGTTAAAGACAAAGTCACTCTTGTCGAGCTTGAGTACCGCCACATCGTCTAATGTCAGCAGGTTCTCATGAATCTCCGCAGAGCGCTGCTCCATTGGCATTGCTGCCAGCCGAAGGTTGTGGGCCTTGATCGCCTCCTGAATGGCATTGCGCACCGTACGGGCATTGCCGAAGTATTTATCTCTGAATTCGTAAATATAAGCCAGATACTTTTTGAGGTGTTCCTCCGCTTCCGGGCTGGGCGTCAAGCCTTCTTCGGAAAGCATCAACAAGGCAATTCGGCTCAGTTCTTCCGGTTCATAATCGTCGAAACGAAGAATCTTGTCGAAACGGGAATTCAAGCCCGGATTGGCCTTGAGGAAAGCCTCCATATTATCGGGATAGCCCGCCACAAAGACAAAGAAACGACCGCGGTTGTCTTCCATGCGCTTTAGCAGCGTTTGGATGGCTTCGTCACCAAAATCTCCGCGATGACCACCAGCAGCCTGTGTCAGGGCATAAGCCTCATCGATGAAAAGCACACCGCCCATTGATTCGTCGATCTTTTCAGCCGTTTTGGTAGCTGTTTGTCCAACGTAACCGGCTACCAGTCCCTGCCGGTCTGTTTCCACCATATGTCCGCGTTCGAGCACACCCAACGCTTTATAAATCTGGGTCAAGATGCGGGCCACTGTCGTTTTACCGGTACCGGGATTCCCAACAAAGACCGTATGCAGGTAAAAACTGTTGAGCACATCCTTATTCATCTCCCGGTAGTATTTTACCAGTCTGACCATTTCGTTGATCTGCATCTTGATCTTGTCCATCCCAATCAAGCGATTCAGTTCGTTCATCGACTGTACCAGCAGTTCCTCATCTACCGGGATAAATGGCAGTTCCGGTCTATCACTCCACTCAATCCGCACTACATCCGGCAATTCAATCACCGCCAATTCCTCCTTATCCAGTGCGCGCGGATTCTCCTGCGACATAATGCGCAAACCGAGATTGATTTTTGCTTTTTCGATTAAATCGAAAACAAACCGGGCATTGCCAAAAGTCCGATCCCGGTTTCGGAAGGCATTGGTAATAATATCATCGATCTTCAATCGCGCCTCCTGTGTAAGCTTAACTCCTTTCGCCAGACAGGCATAGTCCGCAATTCGCGAAAGCTCCTGTGGCAGGTAGTCCGAAAATTCAAAGTAAAGTTTAAAGCGGGACTTCAAGCCCGGATTGGAGTCGAG
Source organism: Saprospiraceae bacterium (assembly GCA_965229635.1). Classification (GTDB taxonomy): domain Bacteria; phylum Bacteroidota; class Bacteroidia; order Chitinophagales; family Saprospiraceae; genus BQJU01. The sequence continues at coordinate 3,919,523 of OZ245894.1, read as the reverse complement.
GAAATGTTTCATTTCTTTGGGATAACCCGCAACGATAACCGCGAGGTCACCCGAGCCATTCGACATTTCCTTGACCAGAATTTCGATCACTTCCCGACCAAAATCTTTAGTATCGTCATTAGATCGCGCCAGTGCATAGGCTTCATCGATAAAGAGTACCCCTCCCCGGGCTTTTTCGATGGCTTCTTTGACCTTTGGTGCCGTTTGGCCAATGTATTCACCCACCAAATCCACCCGGTCCACTTCGTGAACGTGTCCCTTGGAGAGCAGACCCATTTTTTTATACAGTTGCCCCATCATGCCGGCTACCGTTGTCTTTCCCGTACCCGGATTGCCGATGAAAACGGAATGCACATTAATCTCTTCCTTTTCCTCAAAGCCCTTGTCTTTCCGCAACTGTAAAAACTGAATGTACTTGGCGTGATCGCGTACCTTTTGTTTGATCTCATTCAATCCGATCAGTGCATCGAGCTTTGCCATTACTTCTTCGAAGGTATGCGGTGTATCCTCCTCCGGACTCAGGACCACCGGCGCTTGCCGATTGGGCAACAATACCCCGGCGATACCTTCCTCAAAGTCTTCATCGACCGTAAACGGTATGACGGCCAGCAGTTTATCCATAAAGATAATTTCCGCTGTATAACGGTCCTTGCGCCACGAGCCTTTCACATTGGAGCCCCAGCCAGCAGTGATCCTAATATACTCATCCCGCTTTTCGATGCGCTGCAGGCGTACTACCTGCCCCTTCAATTCCCGGGCATCGTTGTAAAATTTGGTGTACAACTCACATTGCCACGATTTGGAATAATGCAGATTGCGTAGCGTGATTTCTACGTAAATATAGCGGGATTCTTCACTGGAAAATTTGCGGTAATAAACCCGATCATCTTCATTGACATCATCATAAGGGCCTTCGTACAATTTGAGCGATTGTACCTCCAAGTATGGGTTTTCGTAAGGAGAGATTTCCTTACCTGCATCCTCCACGTAGAAATATTTAGTAGCCACCTTCTCTCCGCCAATCCAGGCCTCCCAGTAATAGGTTCCCTTTTTCCAAAAAGCGCCTTCGGTCTTATTGCCCCATCCCTCGCGGATGTAGACCACATTGTCGTATTTGCTCACCTTACGGCGCAGGGAAAGCTCACAGACCTCCTTGCGGTTCTTCTTCAGGGAATAGCACCGCAATACGACATCAATCTCCCAGTCTTCAACGTCAAACTTCTTATTATAAAAGGAAAGCTCGGCATAAATGTAAGTCGTTTCATAACGGTCGAATACCTGCCGGTACTTCTTCTTATTGTCCGCCAACCATTCAGTAGATGCGTATACTTTGAGTTCTCTGAATTTGTATTTCTTCACTTCCGGACTCAAAAATTCTTCAGCCATGCTTTAAAGTCGTTTACTTTTCTCCTGTAAATTAAACTTTTTTAGTGTTCAATGAAACATGTTTCCAACATTTTTCACCCAAAAAATTTCCACACCTTGGCCAGGAAAAATGGTTCTTTGACAAATTTCGTGATTCAGAGAAATTAAAAAAGGTACGCCACGCATTCACGCGACGCACCTGTAAACCACCTATCTAAACTTGAAATTTTGATCTTATTTATGAGGGATTTCTAGTTGATTTTAAACGGCCTAACCGGGAAACAAGAAGTTAGAAATTGTGTTTAAGAAATGCACCGTAAAATGAATGATCCGTCTTCCAAAAACTTCAATTAGGCAAATACCAGTCATTTTAACATTTTCTTAACACTTGATGGCATTTGCAAAACAATTTTGTGCACTCATTGAATGTCACTATCTTCCGCCTTCAATCGTAATTTCTGATGGCTTTTGTTCAGCTAGATATCCCATTACTGGTACAAAACATCATAGTAGAGAACAAACCTCATTACTATCTCAGACCGCTATTTGTATCCTACCCCGTAGCCACTCATCGGCGATATGATCTGGCTTTAGCCCAATTCAAGAAGGAAGTCAAACACGTCTTTAAGGGCTTTGCGCTTACGCGAAAAAACCTGGATAACCTGCTTTGGTTTAAGTTTAGCCCCAATCTTCAGTACCTGCAGGTGGCCCTCAGCTTTCGCATTAAAAATGAAAATATTGATGGCGTTTTTTCGGTAGCCAGCTTTGAAATGCAGGGATTAACCTTTGTATTCTTACCCGCATTCAACAATTACTTGTTCATCGCTCCGGCCGACAATGACGGAACCATCGACATCAAACGACATGCTGGTCGGGCCATCCGCCACCACCTGAAAAAAATAATTGACGATCCCGATAGTGATTTTTCCCCTGAAGGCTATTATGCTGCCAGTAAGGAATTTGTGACTTCCGTCAAACTCAGTGTGCATATCGCTCATGGGCCCACTCGTTTTGAACAGGACTCGCCAAATTGGCTTTTCAACCGCTCTGACGAAGAGATTGAATTTAACGGGGCCATCGAAGTGGAAAAGGTGGGCTATGACCTGAACAGTCTTTTTCCCGTTGAATTGGGACAGGCCTATTATCAGGAACCGTTGGTCGAAAAGTTGTTTCCACTTTTCTTTATGCAGGGAAATGTTCCTGTGGTGTTGGTAGGTCCAAAAGGAGTAGGGAAACACAGTGTGGTGCACGAAACGCTCCGCCGTTATATCACCGAGAAGTACAGCAAGATTGAGGGTCGTACCCGGCGTATCTGGCATATCGACCCTACCCGGATTATTTCCGGGATGAGTATCGTGGGTATGTGGCAAAAGCGCTTTGAAACCATTCTGGAATTCCTCCGTTTTCCGGAATCAGAAGAATTGGCTTCCGATTTGTTGATGGTCGACAATCCGGTAGCGCTCCTGCGAATTGGCAAGTCAGCCAACAACAACATGACGCTAAGCGATGTACTGCGGCCCTACCTGGAAAAGCGTCAATTGCCTTTCATTCTGATCGCCACTCCCGAAGAATGGAAGATAGTCCAGGAAAAAAGCCGCAGTTTCAGCGATCTTTTCCAGGTATTCCGTCTACAGGAACCCGACCTGGAAACGGCCACCAAGATTGTACTCAATCAGCGCAAATTGCTGGAACTGGACAATGGATGTGAAATCACCATTAATGCCATTGATCAACTCTTTGTGATCCAACGCAACTACCTCTCCCACCAGGCACTTCCGGGCAGTGTTTTAGGAATGCTCAAACACCTTTCCGCCAAATACCGCTTCCGCATCATTGACGCACCGGAAGTTCGGGAGGAATTTAAGCATACCAGCGGACTGAGTGAATCCATTTTTGATGAAAGGCGCATTTTTGAAAAAGACGAAGTAAAAAACCTTATTGGGCGACAGTTGGTGGGGCAGCCACAGGCCGTGCACGCCCTGACCAATGCCATTCATCTGATCAAGGCCAAGCTCAACGATAAAGGCCGCCCCGTCAGTTCATTCCTATTTATTGGCCCCACTGGTGTGGGAAAAACACAGGCCGCCAAAATTCTGTCCAGCTTTCTAATGGGTCAGGAAGATTCGCTGATTCGCTTCGATATGAACGAATATATCGACGATCTGGCACCACAGCGGCTGATTGGTGATTACTACAACCCGGAAGGCCAACTTACGGGAAAGGTTCGTTATCAACCATTTGGCGTCTTGTTGCTCGATGAAATCGAGAAGGCACACCCCAAGGTTCACGACCTGCTATTGCAAGTACTGGACGATGGGCGGCTGACCGATAGCCTGGGGCGCACGGTCGACTTCACTAATCTGGTCATCATCATGACTTCCAATCTTGGAGCCGATAAGGTAAGCGCCTCCCTCCAGATTGGCAATGCACCGGAAAACCGCAATGCCGTTTATCGCAAAGCAGTAGAGCAGGCTTTCCGCCCGGAATTCATCAACCGGATCGACCAGATCATCGTCTTTAAGCCGCTGAACCTGGAAAATATTCTGGGCATTGCCCGTTTGCAAATCAAGGAATTACTAAGCAGGGATGGCTTTGTGAGACGCACCACCATTCTCAATATCACCCAGGATGCACTGGAATGGGTAGCCCGCCGCGGTTATGATCCGCAGATGGGAGGACGGGCGCTGAAGCGACAAATTGAGCGGGATTTGACCACCTTATCTGCTGAGCAACTTATTGCTTCCAAGGGCAATCATCCTATTATTTTTGATGTGTTGCTGCGCGATAATCAACTCGTGCCTAAGATCACCGACCTGGAATTTGCCAACTCCAGCGATGATGATTTTCTACCCAAATTACCCGATCTAAAAAGCGGTAAGCGATTTTACGGGCAGCTGTTGCGCCGGGTAGAGCAAATCGAGCAGCAGATCAAAGCTTTTGAGGCAGATTCATCAGGGCAGATGCTGGCTACTGATGAGGCTTCCGCCAATTGGCAATACTACCACTTTAAGAACCGCCTTTCAGAATTGAAGGAGCATATTCAAAATTTCATCCTTGGTTTTAGCGACCGCTATCACATTGAAGGTCCCGCCCTACCCTTGCGCTTGAAGCCCAACGATGTCAACAGCAGAAAGGATTGGTCACGGGGATTGAAGGAAAGCTTCCGCGACCGCTTCTTCCAGGAAGAAGGCCTGCGAGAGATCAGCGACGCCTACCAATATGCGCCGGCCTCATTTGACAGCCTGGCTACGGAGTTTATCAATAATTACCTCGACGTCGCCTTTCTGGATTTACAAAGCAAAGGATTTTTCCAACGTCGCCTCGAAAAGATTCGTTTGCGTTTTGAATCCTGTATTACCGGCATGGGGGAAGAAGAACTGGATTTTCTGATTGGCAAATATGCCGATTTACTACAAGACCTCGACCTACAGCATGAAGTAAAAAAGAAAGAACAGATGATCCTGGTAGAAGGCTACGCTGTACGACACCTGCTTCAGGAGGAAAACGGCATTCAGTTGTTTTACATGGCCCACCGCAATCCGCTGCCCATCCGGATTTGGGTGGACAACCAACGCGACCAACAGCGGCACCACCGCCACCGCGTGATTCGTATCTTTGACAACAAACAAACCCTGATGGACCTGCGTACCGCCTACAGCAATGCAGCCAATATGACCGCCAAGGAACTCAAGCTGTTGGTATTTGGTGGTCTGGCCACTTCGGAAGATATTCAAATATTCAAATTGTAAAATCGGCTATGAATAACCTGGAGCGATTTAAAGAGATTGAAACCTTTATTTTTGATGTGGATGGTGTACTGACCAATAGCGAGGTACTCGTCATGGAAAACGGCCAACTCCTACGCAAAATGAATATCCGTGACGGTTACGCCATCAAGCGGGCAATCAAAGCCGGTTATCGGGTGGCCATCATTACCGGGGGTAAATCAGAGGGGGTTAAACAACGCCTGAAGGACCTGGGTGTCACCGATATTTATGCCGGAGTAGAGGATAAGATGGAGGCCTACGAAGAGTTGGTTTACACCTACGATCTCGACGAAGGCAAGATCCTGTACATGGGTGATGACCTGCCCGATTATGCCGTTTTGCGACGAGTCGGATTGGCTTGTGTGCCGCAAGATGCAAGCCCGGATCTCTTTCCCATTGCCCAGTACGTTTCCCCAAAACGTGGCGGTGATGGTTGTGCCCGTGATGTTATCGAAAAGGTACTGCGTTTGAATGAAATGTGGTCGGAAGATTAGGATTATCGCACAATTATTTAATTTTGCGATTGCCCTGGGCTCAGTTGCGGACCAACTTTTGGTCAAAAAATGAGTGATAAGAGGCCAATCCAATCAAAAAATATGGCAGTACTCCGGCTTATCCGTATTCCCAATCTGCTGATCGTGGCAGTGACCCAGGCCATTCTCTATTTTCATTTGTTATTGCCGTGCTTTCGCAAATATGACATCAACCCCACCCTTTCTCCCGACCTGATGGTTATTTTCATTATGGTTACGGTACTACTCACGGCTGGTGGCTACGTCATCAATGACCTGATGGATTATAATGCCGACCTGATCAACAAGCCGGAAAGGGTGGTTGTCAACAGGACGATCTCTCGGCAAAGTGCCGTTTGGCTCTACTTTTGCAGCAATCTGATTGGCTTTTTTCTGGCCTTATACCTCGCATTTCGGGTGCAGCCCATTGCATTGGTCAACCTGTTTCCCATTGCGGGAGCGGGCTTATTTCTATACTCTTATCACTTCAAGCGTCGGCCCCTTTCGGGGAATTTATTGATCGCCTTGTATTGTTCCGCCGTAGCGGGAATCATCTGGTTTGCCGAAAGAGACGCTATTGCCGAATTATTGGCCGCCAGTCCGGAAACAGTGGAACGATTGCAGTATATCTTTGCCTTTTACCTTGGCTTCGCCTTTCTTTCCACCCTGTTTCGGGAACTGGTGAAAGACCTGGAAGATTTGCCCGGAGATCGGGAAATGAAGTACACAACGGCACCAATTGTTTGGGGCATCACCACCACCCGCAATCTGGCGCAAGCCAGTGCCGCCTTATTGTTTTTCTTGCTGGTTATTTTTGCCTACCTTTTCTACCAACAGTTGACACAGATTTGGTCAGTGGTGGTCCTCTTACTCATTTTGTTGCCGCTCGCCTTTTCCATGTTTCTCCTCCAGCGAGCCAGCGACAAAAAGGCCTACCATCAGGTGAGTCAATTAATCAAATGGATCATGCTAGGCGGCTTGCTATTGCTATTTTTTTTGTAAAAAACACCCATTGACAAATTATGATCTTTGCCGATAAGAAAATTATCCTCGCTTCTGCTTCTCCACGTCGAAGTCAGCTGCTGAGCCAGGCCGGTATTGCCTTTGAAGTCAAGGTGCCACAGTTGGAAGAAACCTATCCCGAGGATTTGCCGGTAGAGGAAGTGGCCACCTACCTGGCCGAGAAGAAGGCCGAGGTAGCCCGCTCTTTCATCACCAGTGACGAGATTATCCTGACTGCCGATAGTGTCGTAATTCTCGATGGAATTATCTACGGAAAGCCGGAGGATCGAGCTGATGCCATTCGTATTATTGAACAGCTATCCGGCCGAATACATCAGGTCATTACCGGAGTGTGTTTGCTTTCGCAAAATAAGAAACGGGTCTTTGCCGGGGTTTCGCGGGTGCATTTCAACCCCCTTTCGCGGGAAGAAATTGAATACTACGTGGATACCTGCCAGCCATTTGATAAGGCCGGCGCTTATGCCATTCAGGAGTGGATTGGCTTGTGCAAAATTGCCAAAATTGAAGGGACTTACGCCAATATTATGGGTTTGCCGGTGGATTTGGTGTATCAGGAGTTGGAGAGATGGGAGGACTAGTTACATTCCTCCCTCAACAACGCATACCGATGCTCATCCCGCAATTCTCCATTTTTAAAGATCGCTTGCCGCAAAATGCCTTCCTTTTGAAATCCGGCTTTTTCCAGTACGCGCATGGAGCCGGGATTGTGGCTAAACACCCTGGCATATAGCCGAACGATTTCCGGTTGAGTCTCGAAAAGATGAGCGCAAAAGATGGAAACTGCTTCCGCCACCAGTCCCCTGCCCCAAAACGGTTCGCCAAGCCAGTAGCCAATTTCAAAGGAGCGGTGGTAAATCTCATTTTGGGGAATGAAGCCAATGGCGCCTACGGCTTCACCTTGATACTCCAACGCAAAATCGCAAACAGGCATTTTTTCATTGGCCAGTTGAATAAATTCCTTTGCATTCTCTCTGGAATACGGATGAGGAAAAATATCCCGCAGGTTGAGCCAAATCTTAAAGTTATTGGCGTAACGGGCAATGGAATCTACATCCGACTGTTGAAATGGTCGTATTTTGATATTTGGCCCCTCGATGTACATAAAACGTTATTGTTTGATCACTAACTTCATCTGGACTTCGCTGCCCAATTGCAGGCGACAGACATAACTTCCCGAAGGCAGATCGTGCATATCCACTTGCCATTGGTGATTGCCCTCTGACAAATTACCGCTAAAGACCGTTTTTAGTTCCCGTCCCTGCAGATCAAACAGGCGAAGGTCTACCTGATGGCGGTAATCTGTATTGATGGCTACCTGAAGTTGATCCAGGCATGGATTGGGCCCAACCGAGAAAGCAAATTGAGGTCCTTCCGCTGCTTCAGTGGCCAGTGGAGGCATCACTTGCACCTTGTACATAGAGCGGCCATAAGTACCCGCCACTAAAGTCTGGGTAGGCTGGTGGTATTTCAAATCAGAAACGACCACATTCGGCATACCATCGGCTAGCACTTCCCAGTTTGCCCCTTCATCCCAGGAAACAAATACCCCAATATCCGTTGCCACGTACAATTGAGCGGGTACATCCGGATCAACAATGATGTCATTGACCGGTACTTCGGGCAAACCGGCGGAAAGATCCTCCCAGGTCTGGCCGTAATTGTTGGTTCTAAATACATGCGGCAAATATTCATCATAGCGATAGCCCGAAATGGTCACATAGGCCGTGGCCGGATCGGTGGGATGCATGGCAATGCTGGTAATCCAGCGTTCGGGCAGCCCAATACTCACCTGTTGCCAGCCCAGATTACCTTGTTGGGTCCGCCACACCTTACCATCATCGGTACCGGCAAAGATCACATCGGGATCAGCCGGAGAAACCGCTATGGCGGTGACGGTACCAAATACCAGATTGCTGTTGGAAGGGGCCGTTGTCAAGGTAGGACTCACCGGCAGCCAGCTCTGCGCCCGGTTAGCGGAGCGATATACGCGGTCAGTTCCCAGGTAAAGTATTGTAGGATCGTTGGGATCAAAAACCACCGGCGTATGCCAGTTGCGAGGGCCATTCACCCCCACGGTTGCCCCGGAAAAATTATTCCCTCCGTTAATCGAACGCACAAAGTTGCCGTATTGAGAAGAGGCGTAGACATAAGTGTTGTCAGTTGGGTCTACAAGGTTGACAAAACCATCGCCACCAAAAATGCGCGCCCAGTCATTGTCGTTGCCGGTCAAGGTACGGTTGGAGCCATTGTCCTGGGTGCCGCCGTAGAGACGTTCCGGCTGACTGTAGTCAATTTCGCAGGTATAAAACTGAGTAATCGGTAGGTTTTCCACTTTGGTCCAGGTGTTGCCACCGGTATGACTGATATAGACGCCTCCATCATTGCCCAACACCACAAATTGCGGATCAGCGGGATGGATGTACAGTCCGTGCTGGTCGACATGTACTCCAGGAAAACTATTGAACCAATTGGTACCACCATCGGTCGTTCTGAAAACATTCAGGCTGAAGACATAGGAAATATCAGGATTGGTGGGGTGCACAAAAATCTGCCCGAACCACCACATGAAAGGCGCTCCACCGATACCATTGCCCGGCATGGCTTCCCAGGTATCGCCGCCATCTTCTGTTTTGTACACGCCCTCAAAGTTGCCATCCCCAATGGCAACGACCGCATAAAGAATATTAGGGTCCGATGCAGAAATATCAATACCGATGCGGTTTAATTCGCCGAAAGGCAAACCTGTAGTCAGTTCAGTCCAGGTATCACCACCATCGTAAGAACGGTGAATGCCCGAAGTTGGCCCCGCATAGTCGCGACGATGAGGCCGACGAATGCGTTCCCAGGTCACGGCGTAAATGGTATCGGGATTGAAGGGGTGAATAGCCAGGTCAATAGCGCCGGTGGAATCGCTCAGATACAAGATATTTTCCCAGTTTTCTCCACCATCGGTGGTACGATAAACGCCCCGTTCAGCGTTATTGCCAAACAAATTACCCATCGCCGCCACATATACCCGATCCGGGTTTTGGGGATCAATTTCTACTTTCCCTACACTACCAATATTTTCCAGCCCCAAATGCTGCCAGGAAGCACCGGCATCATCTGATTTATACACGCCATTGCCATCGTATGCCAGCGACCCGCCACCGGCATTAGCCTCTCCGGTGCCTACATAAATCAGGTTGGGATCAGTGGCAGCAATTTCCATATCGCCAATAGCAAGGGTGAGCTCATCATCAAAAATGGGCATCCAGTTTAGCCCCTGATCGTCCGATTTGAATATGCCTCCGGATGCTGTACCGGCATAAATTATATCCATACTGGAAGGGTGCATCGCGATATCCGTAATACGACCGCCTACATTGATGGGGCCAGCTTGTTGCCACACCAGATTATTGCGGTAGGAAACACCTTCCTGCATGGCCTTTTTTTGACGGATGGCCTGACGGTAAAGATCCTGATCGATAAAACCCTGCGGATATGCCCGCTGCCGAAAATGCCAGTCGGACGGTTCTTTTTCAGCCTTTTTACTGACCATTGAAGATTTTTCCTCACTACACGAAAGCAGCAGGATAAAGAGGAGAAAAGCGATAACATTTTTCATAAAAAGGAGGGTTTATTCCAGTTAATAGCATTAGCGGTGGCATTCCGCACTAAAGCGAAGGCCAATTTCAAGCCATTGTTCCCAGTTGCGGGTGGCAATAGAGGTACTTCTAAACATATCTTCCAGCAGCAGTCGGTTGTTCAATTGATGATAGGTCAGCCGATCGTCGAGGTGGGCAGCCGCACGCAGGGCGACCACAGAGGGGTAAACCCGTTCAAGCACCCGTTGATTTTCGGAGACATAGGCTGGTGGCTCATCATCGGGATGGTAATATTCGGCGGAAGCCCAAATCAGGATAAAGTTGTCCTTAAAATAGTGCTTGTACTGACGCCAGATATCGCTGGCAAACTCGGGTTTTAAGTCAGCGATATAAGCCAGGGTCCACGCCAGGTGATTGCCGGTGGGCATCACTTCGCACTTATTGGTCATGGTAAAGGCACTACAAGGCATTTCCGATCTGCCGTACATCAGCTCCCGATTGACGAAGGCCTCCCAGTCCTTGGCTGGACCGGCACTTAGATTGGCCTGCATTTGCAGATCAAACAGGGAAAGGCTATACAAAATGCCGGCATTATCACTGGTCCAGTATTTTACACCACGGGGAAAACTCAGAATGTGGCGGTAGGGCGAACGGGAGATTTCACTAGCCAGATAGGTACTCACCTTTTCCTGAAAGGTAGTGTAGGCGCCAACCGTATCGTTTTGGGCGAAAGCCCCCAGAATAATGTTGAGGTGGCTGAGGTACAACCCCTGGTTTTTCCAATTGCCGCTCTTATTGATATTGGGAAAAAAGTCTTCCTGAGAAACCTTAACGACAATCTTTTCCAGCAATTCCTGGACTTCCGTTCGGCTTTCAGGATAGCGCGATGCGTAGTCGGCCAATCCTTCAGCAAACATGCTCATAGCCAGCAGACTGCCCGCCCAGTTTTCATCATCATAGGCCGGCAATTGCCACTGCGATTGCAGGAGCCCTGCAATTTGGTGGTAGTGTTTTTGTCGAAGGGAGCCACTGACGTCATATATCCAGAGGCTAATAAAAAAGATGGCCAGAATACCTGCAAAAAGCAACGCGCCCCAGGCTTGCCTGATTTGCATACGCTTTAAAGCATACCAAACCGCCACCGGAAAGGCCACAACAGAAACAAGTATGATCAAAAGGACAAGGAAATTCATGCGCTGAATGATTATTTGCTAGTGATCCCGACAATCAAAATGTCGATCAAAGATAACGAACGACTCAGAAATTGCCGCATCACCGCTTACTGGCCCGAAAAATAAAGACATAAACCAGCCAACCAGCCATGGTAAATACGGCTGCGGCCAATAGAGGAAAATCGCCGTTGATGGTATTGAGGTATCCTGCCAATAATGGCGGAAAGATCTGGCCGAGCGACTGCATAGACTGATTGATGCCCAAAATTTCCCCCTGTTGATTGGCCAGCGCTTGCTCGGAAACCACTGTTGTCATATTCGGTGAAGTAATACCTTGAGAGAGAGCAATCAATGGATTAATGATGTAAAACCAGAAACTCTGGTCGGGCAATAGAATCAGCGCCAGCGACACCGACAGTGCCAGAATGGAATAATTGAGCACCATGGCACTAGATACCTTCCCGCTCATTCTGCGCACGATAAAACCCTGGGTAAATGCCAGCCAAATGCCAATCCATCCGTAGAGGAAGCCAATGTTTTTTTCGGTATATTCAAACTTCTGGATGAGGTATACCGAAAAGAACTGGGTGAAAAAGGAAAACCCAAGAGAAAGCAGAAGAATAACCGTAAAGATGACCCGTAAATGGGGTTGACGAAAAGATTTTCTTACATTGCGTAAGCCCCTAAACAAGTTAACGGGCGTTTCACTCTTCTCCTGAAGTGTTTCCGGAAACCGAAATTGTACCACCACTAAATTGATAAATGTAAGACCTGCCGTCAACCAAAACGGCGTGGCGTGGTTGAACCATGACACGATGGTATTATCGGCGAGGATTCCTCCCAGGGCCGGCCCCAGAATAAAACCAATACCAAATGCCGCACCTACTAATCCAAAGTTTTTCGCCTTGGATTTGGCGTCGCTGATGTCGGCAATGGCCGAGAGAATAATGGCAATATTTCCGCCGGTAAATCCCGGTAACATGCGACTAAAAAACAACAAATAGATATTGCCCTGCAAAATAGCAAAAGCAAATAAAAGGTAGCCGATCATGGTACCAACCAGGGAAATACTGAGTAGTGGTTTCCTGCCGTGCCGATCGGAAAGGGCTCCCAGCATCGGGGCACCGAACAACTGCATAAAGGGATAACAAGCCACCAGAATTCCGTAGAGGATGGACCGCTGATCCATGGAAACACCCGCACTAAAGAAACCAGAGGAATCTTCAAAAAACAACGCCGGAATGACCGGAATGATAATTCCGATTCCCAGCATATCAATGAAAACCGTCAGGAAAATGGTCAGCAGTGGAGATGCAGAGCGGTTTTTGGCCATGAATTTAATCAGTTATGAATACAAAAGTAATGGGATTCGCCAGATTTGCGACAAGCGGTCCCACAATTTTCTTGTTTTTTTGACTATTTTGATCAATTAAATAAAAATCAACATGCAGCAAGTCGCCTTAACCACACGCTTATTATTTTTATTGCTTTTCCTGGGTACAGCAACGTTGGCTCAGGCACAACAAAAAAAGGCTAAAAAAGCCACCAACGAAACCGAAAAAGGATATTCAGAAGCGCTCTACAATTCCATCAACTGGCGTTGTATTGGTCCTTTCAGAGGAGGACGCTCCGCAACCGTAACGGGTGTTCCAGGTAAACCTAATTTGTACTATTTCGGGTCTACCGGCGGCGGAGTTTGGCGCACCAAAGACGGCGGACAGACCTGGGAGAATATTTCCGATGGATATTTTGGTGGCTCCATCGGCTCAGTAGCGGTGAGTGAATACGACAACAATGTCATTTATGTGGGTGGTGGAGAAAAGACCGTACGTGGCAATGTCTCCTACGGCCATGGCATCTGGAAAACAGTAGATGCCGGAAAAACGTGGACCCACATCGGTCTGGAAAACTCCCGCCACGTACCACGCATCCGCATTCATCCCCGCAATCCAGACCTGGTCTATGCCGCCGTGCTGGGTGATCTGTACAAGTCGAGTGACGAACGTGGCGTGTTTCGCAGTAAGGACGGCGGAAAAACCTGGGAGAAAGTGCTTTTTGCCAACGCTGATGCCGGAGCTGTCGACCTGATCCTCGATCCCAATAACCCTCGGATCATTTACGCCTCCACCTGGAAGATTCGCCGTACGCCCTATAGCCTGGAAAGTGGTGGCGAAGGCTCTGCCCTCTGGAAAAGTACGGATAGCGGCGATACCTGGACCAATATATCCGAAAATAAAGGTTTGCCGGAAGGCCTCTGGGGCATCAATGCTGTGACCGTTTCCCCCGTAAACTCCAACCGGGTGTGGGCCCTGATCGAAAATGAGAATGGTGGAGTCTTTCGCTCCGACGATGCCGGAGAAACCTGGAAAAAAATTAATAGCGATCGGGCGCTACGACAAAGAGCCTGGTACTACACCCGCATTTATGCCGATACCAAAGACGAAAATATCGTGTACGTGATGAACGTGCGGTACCAGAAGTCGACCGATGGCGGTAAGACCTTTGAAGCCCACAGCGCTCCCCACGGCGATCATCACGATCTGTGGATTGCCCCGGAAGACAACCAACGCATGGTCATCGGCGATGACGGCGGTGCACAGGTAAGCTTTGATGGTGGTGAAAACTGGTCGACCTACCACAATCAACCGACGGCGCAGTTCTACCGGGTTACGACAGATGATCACTTCCCCTACCGCATCTATGGCGCCCAGCAGGATAATTCCACGGTCCGCATTGCGCACCGGACAGAAGGTCGATCCATTGGCGAGCGCGACTGGGAACCTACCGCCGGTGGTGAAAGTGCCCATATTGCTGTTGATCCGGAAAACAATGATGTAGTGTTTGGCGGCAGCTATGGTGGTTATCTAACACGAATCAATCACCAAACCAATCAAACGCAGGCCATCAATGTGTGGCCTGACAACCCGATGGGTTATGGTGCCGAAGGTATGAAATACCGCTTCCAATGGAATTTCCCAATCTTCTTTTCTCCACACAATCCACAGAAGTTGTATACCACCTCCAACCACGTACACATCAGTTATGATGGCGGATTGTCATGGGAGTTGAGTAGCGCCGATTTGACCAGAAATGATTCCAGTAAACTGGTGTCTTCCGGCGGGCCCATTACCAAAGACAATACCGGAGTTGAGTACTACTGTACCATCTTTGCGGCAGTAGAATCGCCCTATGAGGAAGGCCTGGTTTGGGTAGGCAGTGACGATGGACTGATCCATGTAAGTAAGGATGGGGGAAAGTCCTGGCAGAATGTGACACCAAAGGGCATGCCCGAATGGATGATGATCAATAGTATTGATCCCGATCCTTTTGTAGAAGGCGGAGCTTATGTGGCCGGCACACGTTATAAACTAGGCGATTATGAGCCTTACCTCTATCATACCACCGATTACGGCAACACCTGGACCAAGACCACCAAAGGCATTGATACACAACACTTTACCAGAGTGGTACGTGCCGATCCCAAACGCCAGGGACTGCTGTACGCCGGTACGGAAAGCGGCATGTATGTTTCTTTTGATAATGGCCAAAACTGGCAAGCTTTCCAGCTAAATTTGCCGCTGGTGCCCATCACTGATCTTACCATCAAAAATGACAACCTGATTGCGGCGACGCAGGGCCGTAGTTTCTGGATGATTGACGACTTGACACCCTTACACCAGTTGAGTGAGGCTGTTGCCAAAAGTAACCACTACTTGTACCAGCCGCTACCGAGCTATCGCCTCCCTGGCGGTCAGGTTAAGAACCTGAAAACCGAGGGCACCAACCACCCGGGAGGGGTCATGGTGCACTATTATCTCAAAGTGAAACCATCCGATACGCTGGAAGTCAAGCTTTCCTTCCACGAAATGGATGGCAAGCTGATTCGGGAGTTTTCATCTACAGCCAAAGAAGAAGGTGATAAGCTCAAAGATCTAAAAGCCGGGGGCAATTTCTTTTCCTGGGATATGGAGTACCCCGCAGCCAAGAAATTTGACGGTATGATTTTGTGGTGGGGAAATATGAGCGGACCTAATGCCCTGCCGGGCGAATATAAAGTCAGATTGACGGTTGGAAAAGACAGCCAGGAACAAACCTTCAAAATTCTGGCCGATCCACGAGCCGAAACGAGTATGGAGGACCTGAGCGCCCAATTTCAATTCATGATGGAGGTGCGAGACAAAGTCACCGAAGCACATGAGGCCATCATTGACATTCGCACCATCAAAAAACAAATGAATGAATTGAGCGAGCGCCTGCAATCAGATGAGCAAATGAAAGAGGTGACGGAAAAGGCCAAGTCGATTACTGAGCAACTGGAGGAAATAGAGAAAGCATTGTACCAGACCAAAAATCAGAGTCGGCAAGACCCGCTGAACTTTCCGATCAAGTTGACCAATAAGCTGGCGCACCTCAATTCCCTGACCGGTATTGGCAACAATCGGCCCACCCAGCAGGCTTACCAGGTCAAGCAGGAAATCACTCAGCAGATTGATGAGGAATTGAAGCGCTTCAACCAGGTCAAGGATCAGGAAGTTCCTGCTTTCAACCAGTTGGTGAAACAAAAGTCGGTAGACGCCATTCTGCTAAAGAAAAAAGAGGATGTGAATTAAATTAACCACCGAGAAAAGCAAAGAGCAATTGCACATACAAAATCTTGGTAATGAGGGCAATAGGCAACATCAGGGTAAACCCAATGATGGGTAGCTTATTGCCCGACTTTTCCAGGGCAAAATCGAGAATGGCGGGTTGGCTGGCTACCATTCCCGTAAGGAAGCTAAAGGGAATTTTGAGTAGCTTGTAGCCAATTAAAAGGGTAAAAATAGCGGTCAAGAAACTAATGATCGTGCCCGCCAAAAAAATCAGTCCGCCCCCACCCTGCCGGAAAGTATTGATAAAGGTATGCCCGGAATTGATGCCGATTCCGGCCAGCAATAAAATCAGCCCCACCTGACGCAAGGTCAGATTGGCACTGAAAGGCAGGGTCCAGACAATGGGGCCGGTCCGACGCAAAGCTCCGAGGATCAGTGCTACAATCAGCGGCCCTCCGGCAAATCCCAGCTTAAAACCCACTCCTCCCGGCAATTGGAAAGTAATCATGCCGAGCAACAGTCCCAGAGCCATGCCAAGCCCAAAGGATAGCAGATTGATACGGCTTAAGGCTTCGTAGGAATCTCCAAAATATTCCGAAATCTTGGGTATATCCCTCCTCCTTGCCACAAAACGAACCTGATCTCCCAGCTCGATTACCGTATTGCCATTGGCCAGCAAATCCATGTCCCCGCGGCGCACCCGGGTAATGATGGCAGCAAATTTTTCGTGAAGGTTCAAGGTGGCCAACCGCTCTCCGGCTATCTTCGGATTGGACACAAATATACGGCGGGTATCGTACTCTGAGCTGTCGTAGGAAAGCAGAAAAGGCATCACTTCGCCCAGTTCCTTCCCCACACGTAGGACTTCCCTTTCGTCGCCAACCACGGCCACCTGATCATCAAGTGAAAAACGGGAGTCCCAATTGGATAAATGGGTTTCATTGCCCGATTGCAGGCGCCCAAAAACCACATCCCAACGCTTTTGTCGTTTTAGGTCACGGATGGGAATGCCGGTCAATTTTTGGTTTTTGATGGTCACCGTTCGGCTGATGATGTTTTGTTTGACCGGATACTCTGAACGGAGCATTTCCTCCTCCAAATGATAGTCAATTTTGAAAAATCGCTGCATCAACTGAATGGCAATCATTACGCCCATGACACCCATAGGATAAGAAAGAGAATAACCAATAACCGCCATTTCACTCATATCGCGCACCTCATTGGGAGAAAAGCTTTTATTGCGGATTGCATCCAATAATCCAGCAAGGGCGGGCGTATTGGTGGTACTTCCCGCGTACAGCCCCGAGGTAGTACTGGCCGAAAAATCAAACAAAAAATGAACGCCAATGGCAATACCCGCAGAGAAAGTCAACATGAAAATGACAAAGAGGATATCTCGCGAACCCCGCTGACGAAAAATAGAGAAAAAACTAGGTCCGCTGCTCAATCCTATGGTATAAACAAAGATGGAAAGCCCGAGAAAAATGATGGTTTCCGGTATATGCAGGTCGGGGCTCAGGCCCCCAAAAAACAAACCGACAAAAAGTACAGCTGCTACGCCCAGATTGTTGCCCCGAATGCGTATGCTGCCCACCCAGTAGCCAACTCCAACCACTACAAACAACAGTAAAATAGGACTTTCAATGAAGGCGTCAATCATGCTGAAGATTGTTCTCTGAGCGAAAATTCAAAGATAGACAAAATCCCGGAGGACATTTCGCAAAAGCCACCTTCAGCTCACAATCACTATTCATATTAAAAAAATTATCATAAAAAAATTCGCTCTTTGATGATTATTCCGTATACTTGCAGGATCGAGAGAAAACACACCTCAAGAAATTCCATACTACATTAGGGGAGCAATTAGAATGTACTATTACTTGCACTATAAGGCGGGCGATGAAGCGGACTTTTATTTTAAAAGACGAAACATAATCTCCTGAATCACATGAAATAAAGCCGCTCTTATTAGCCAACTTCAGACAGTAGTTACCGTAGTCCTTGATTAAGAGCGGCTACGGTATTTTTTTTATTACCTACCAGTCAATTGAATTGTCAATTCAACACTTCTGACAACAAAGTTTTTCCAGCCGCGTTTTTAATTTAGGATATCCTCAAATTCAATATCTTGGGGAAGTAATACTATAAACCGGAAAAGCTATGAATCAAAAGTGGACCAATTTGTTGAGCATACTTGCCCTCATCGGCATTCTTGTCAGTTGTAATTTTACCCAGAAGATCAGAGACGGCAAAACCGCCTATGAACAAAAGCAGTATGCTGTGGCCACCAAAATGCTGAGAAAAGAATACGCCAAGGCCAAAACCAGAATTGAAAAAGGAAAAATTGCCTTTATGCTGGCAGAGTCATACAAGGCCACCAATCAAAGTGACTCGGCCATTGAATGGTACCAGATTGCCTACAACAACCAGTATGGCATTGATGCCCTGAAGGAATACGCTTACGCGTTGAAGCGGGCCGAGCAATACGAAGAGGCCAGTCGCGCCTTCAAAGATTTGGGCATTGAGATTGGCAGCCCTTACGAATACCGGCGAGAGGTACGGGCCTGTGAAATTGCGATGGGTTGGAAAGATATAGAAACCCCGGAATACCGGGTGGATTTAGCTGACTTCAACAGTGGCAATGCGGATTATGCCCCCGTTTTATATAAGGACCGCCAACTAGTCATCACCTCCGACCGCACCAGCAGTACCGGCGACGATACCTACAACTGGACGGGCAATGCCTTCTCTGACCTGTTTTTAGTAGACCTGAATACCAATACGGTTGCCAACTTCCCATCAGGTATCAATACCGAAGACAATGAGGGCACCGTGGCCTTTAACCAGGATTACAGCGAGGTATTTTTCACCCGTTGTTATGGTGGTAAAAAAGAGGACTCCTATTGTAAGCTGATGGTGAGTAAGGCTTCTGGTAATGCCTGGTCCACACCGGAAGTATTGCCTTTTATCAAGGATAACATCAACTACGGCCACCCTACCCTTTCGGCTGATGGCAATTCACTCTATTTCAGTTGCAATGATCCCGAGGGCTGGGGAGGGTTCGATATTTACGAAGTTCAACGCAGCAATAATGGCGATTGGGGCGAACCCAAACTAATGAGCCGCAGCATCAATACACCAGGCAATGAAAAATTTCCACATATCGATGCCGATACGCTCTACTTTGCCTCTGATTATCATCCAGGCATGGGAGGGCTCGATGTTTTCAAAACTTATCGCCTAAATAATAACTCTTGGGCACCGGTACACAACCTGATGCCCCCCGTCAACTCGGGTAGTGATGATTTTGGTTATATCGTGGATTATGAGGCCCCAAAAGGTAATGATGTATTGCAAGTGGGTTATTTCACCTCTACCCGCGATCAGGGTATTGGCAATGACGATATCTACCGCTTTGAGAAGATTGTGCCCCCACCCGCTCCACCGGTGGAAGAACCGGAAGAGATTGTCTATAAGATGTTTCTGGATGGTTATGTACTGGAGAAAATCTACGAAGAACCCAACAACCCCAACAGCAAGGTACTGGGCAGGAAGCCATTGGAAGATGCCAAGGTAGTCATCCGTTTTGGCCAACAAAAAAAGGAAGTGACGGTGGGCGAAGATGGCCTTTTCAGTCTCGAATTGGATGAAAATACCGACTATGACTTCCTTGGGTCAAAAGAAGATTACCTCAACAACCGAACGCGTTTTTCTACCAAGGGAATCGGTAAGGACCCCAACAATCCGATAATGCGCTATGAAGTAGAACTGGTTTTGGATAAGATCTTCCTCGACCGGGAAATTACGCTGGAAAATATCTACTACGACTTTGATGAATGGTTCATCCGTGAAGATGCCAAACCAACCCTGAATGAGCTGGCGGAGAATCTCAAGCTCAATCCCAGCATTCGCATTCAGTTATCGTCACATACAGATTGTCGTGGTAATAACCGCTATAATGAACAGCTTTCGCAAAAAAGAGCCCAATCCGCCGTGGACTATCTCATTTCTAAAGGTATTGATCCGGTGCGATTGGAGGCGGTTGGATATGGTGAGAATCAACTGGCCATTGATTGTGTCTGCGCCCGCTGTAGCGAAGATGAACACCAGGCCAATCGGCGGACAACATTTAAGATATTAGACCAAGGATAACCAAAGAAAATACCCCGTTGGTGAGAACACTGACGGGGTATTTTTGCTGAAAACCAGCCCAAAAAGGTACAAGAGAAGGATTAGTCTACTCTTGTATGAACTTGCTCTTTGTAGACAGCTTTGAGCACTTCGTTTCTGCGTTTTACCGAAGGTTTGGTAAACTCTCTACGGCTTCTCAGCTCGCGCATAATCTTGGCGTTCTGGAACTTACGCTTGTATCTTTTTAGTGCTCTGTCGATGCTTTCGCCGTCTTTGACTTCGATTATCAACATAATTTTGTTTTTTTGTGCCCGCAAAGATAAAATAAAATTCAAAAACAATCCATAGCGGCCACAAACTTTTTTTCAGACCATGTTTGCAGCTCAAAGGTTGACCTCCAAACATGGTCTTACCTACCTTTTCGGCAATAAGCTGCAAATCCTTCCGCATCCCGGGCATTTAGACAAGTAGCTGCCGTCAGCCCCCCTTTTCGTGCCGATAATACCCCGAAGTGAATATCGTGAATCCCCTCCCGACTATGTGCATCTGGATTGACACTGATCAATACCTCTTTTTCCAATGCGTACGGAATCCAGGTCCAATCCAGGTCCAGGCGGTAAGGGTTGGCGTTGAGTTCGATCGCTACCCCATTTGCCGCACAGGCATCAATCACTTTTTTATGGTCAATGGGATAGCCCTTACGGGAAAGCAACAACCGCCCCGTGGGATGCCCCAAAATGGTGGTATACGGATTTTCGATGGCCGTCACCAGGCGTCGGGTAGCCTTTTCTTCGTCCATGCGCAAATTGGTATGAACCGAGGCGATGATGAAGTCAAATTTTTTCAGGATGTCTTCTTCATAATCAAGTGAACCGTCGTTTAGGATATCACTTTCAATGCCTTTAAAAATGCGGAAAGGGGCCATTTTTGCGTTGAGCTCATCAATAGCAGCCATTTGCTGCAGCACCCGTTCCGGTTGTAGGCCATTGGCATAAAAAGCTGCCTTGGAATGGTCCGTAATGCCAATGTACCCGTAGCCCAGTTCTTTGGCGTAAGCCACCATCTCCTCCAGCGTATTCAATCCATCACTCCAGGTGGTATGGCTGTGGATCACCCCTTTGATGTCAGATGCTTCGATCAAACTGGGCAAGGCATTGGCTTTTGCCAAATCAAGTGCCCACTCCGATTCCCGCAATTCCGGAGGGACGACCGGCAATTTGGCTTTCTTAAACACAGCCGTTTCTTCCGCCAGATCTTTAAAATCAATACCGGGATTCTGTTTGACAAAGGCATCGCGAAAGACCGGTGCTGCCGTGTATAAAAACTGCTTGGAGCCAAAGTTTTCTGCAGTGCATTCATAAACAATGACCGGCAAATCATCAGTCGTTCTGGCCATCCAACCGGTGGTGGTTTTGGTGATGCTGGTAAAATTTGCAGCAGCCTTCACTTCAAAATCAGTGGGATCGGCAATTAGCACTTCCATGCTTTCCAGCGTATTGGCCTTGCGGCGAATGGCGCCCGTCAATTCGATCGTGTTGTCGGGATATAGGGCTTTCAGTGCGGCCAGCAATTCCCGGGCGGGAGCTTCCAGCGCCGCGTAATGAAACTTATTTCTGGATTTTTGGTAATATTCCAGCTTTTGTTTGAGGTCGTCCTGAGTCTTTTTGCCAAAACCTTTGAGTTCGATCAGGCGGTTTTCATTGACGGCATAGAGCAGTTCGCCAATGGTTTCTACCCCAAGGTCTTTCCAGATGACTGCAATCTTTTTCGGGCCGAAACCTTTGATATTCAACATCTCCTGCACGCCCTCCGGGGTCATGTCCCGGTATTTTTCCAGGGTGGCCATTTCCCCGTTATCCAACAATTCCCTGATCTTACCACTGATGGCCGCACCTACACCTTTGATCTTACCGATTTGTTCATCCGTCATATCGGCCAGTGGTGCATCGAGCTTTCGCAAATTGATGTAAGCATTCTGATAGGAACGAATCTTGTAGGGGTTCTCCCCGTGGAGTTCCATGATATTACCCAGGTACTGGAATGTACGGGCGATTTCCTTATTTGTCATAAAAGATTTACAGCTTATTCATCGAATCAATGATGGTCCGCACCTGAGCTTCCGCAAATCGCTCTACAATCTCGTCGTCCATCAATAACTTGGCGTCTTCATAATTGTCAAAAAAGAGGTGCTCTACCAAAATGGCGGGCATAGCGGTACGGGTCAACACAAAGAAACGGGCTTCCTTGTCGTGATCCCCATCCGAGGTATCACTGCGCAACTCAATGTAGTCACTCAGCAAGTCCTTGACGTTTTCCCAGTGATATTCAGCAACGGTATCCGACTTGGTCACCCCCGGTGTGGTATATACTTCAAAGCCACGAGCCCGGTGCGAGCTGCTCGCATTGGAATGGTTGGAAATGAAAATGCCTTTTTTGTAGTTTCGGTAATACCAGTTGGCCTTATCCACCCGGTAGTGTAACGAAACATCAAGGTACTCATGGCTGACAACCACATGGTGAATGCCCAATTCTTTCAGCTTCGCCGCCACCCGATCGGTCAGCGTTCGATTCCAGACTCCTTCATAAAACCAACCACCATCGTGAAAATCGCTGGTACTATGTTGAAATTGTTTACTGGGTGCAGTCACATAATTGCCTTTTTGATCCAGACCACCGTGGCCGGCATCCAGATAAACGCAAAAATCTTCTTTCATTTCTTCTTTGATTTTAGATGGGTTTCGAGCCAATACAGGAAGCGTTTACTGCCTAATAACCGTTTTTCTTCCGGGCTACTCAATACAGCCAAAAATACAAAAGTTTTTCATTCCTCGCAGCAGGGAATCATTCAGCGAGTGATTGTTGGCCTTGAGCTGGAAAGTATGCCTACAAAACCTATCTTTACAGAATATTTTTGACCAATAAATTGAAACATGAACAAATGGTATTTATTCGGCCTGTTGGCAGTCCTACTATTTAGCAACTGCAAAAAAGAAGATCAGGCGAAAATCGACCGGGATATCATCCTGCAATATATCGAAGACAACAATCTCGATGAGATGATCGAAGATCCTTCAGGGTTGTTCTATGACATAGAAGTAGAAGGTACCGGAGACCATCCGATACTCAGTGACCGGGTAAAAGTTAAGTACACGGGTTATCTGCTGGACGGAACGGTATTTGACAAGACTGAACCCGGTGAGGTGAGAACCTTTCAACTGGCTGGACTGATTGCAGGCTGGCAGATTGGCATTCAAAAGATGAAAAAGGATGGCGAAGCCAAGTTTTTGGTGCCTTCCGGTTTGGCCTATGGCAGCAATCCTCCTCCGGGTATTCCAAGAAATGCGGTGCTGGTATTTGACCTGACACTCGTTGGTATTCAGTAAGCTGCGGGAATTCACCCAAAAAAGAAAGGAATGTAACCTACAATTGGGGGTTACATTCCTTTTTTTAGAAAATCAACCAATGCACTAAGCTTGTGCTTTGGGCGTATTGAAGTTCATTGGTGGAAATGGAGGTTGTTCTGGCTCATCAATATTGCCAAATTGTGCCTCGTAACGCTTCACATTGTCGGCCAGGGCACGCAGCAGGCGTTTGGCGTGTTGTGGCGTCAAAATAATGCGGGATTTCACCTTTGCCTTGGGCACATTGGGTACCATCCTTACAAAGTCTACCACAAATTCTGATTGCGAATTAGAAATGATCGCCAGATTGGAATAAACACCTTCCGCAATCTCTTCCGGCAATTCAATGTTGAGCTTATTCTGATTCTTCTTACTTTCTGCCATGATAGTTACTTTTTAGTCGCTTTTTTAGCTTTTGTCTTTTTCTTAAAGGAACCTGGTAGTTCCGCTTCAATAATGTCTTTCACCTGTTCCAGTGTTAAGGTTGCTGCCTTTTCGGGTGTTACCTTCTCGTCATCGATTTTGGGCAATTTCACTGCCTTTTTGCCGAAGCGAATGAAAGGTCCCCAACGTCCATTTTCGATAGCAATTTTCTCGGATTCCCAACGCTGGATATAGCGATTCGCTTCTTTCTCCACTTTTGCCTCAATCAAGGCAAAGGCTTCATCTATCGTTAACTCTTCCGGATTGTACTTCCGGGGAATATTGACATACAGGTTGTTCCATTTCAGGAATGGGCCAAACCGGCCTTTTCCTCGCATAACCGGCAAGCCCTTATAGGTAGCAATTGGCGCATCGGCCTTTTTCTTTTCCTCAATCAGCTCTTTAGCGCGATCCATATCTACTTCCAGGGGGTCCTCTCCCTTTGGAATGGAAATATAGGTCTTTTCTCCCCACTTGACGTAAGGACCAAAACGCCCTACTCCTATTGCCACTTCCTGGCCTTCGTAATTGCCAAGTTCTTTTGGCAATTGGAAGAGTTTGAGGGCCTCTTCAAAAGTAATCGACTCAATAGACTGCCCCGGAGCCAGGTTGGCATAACGTGGTTTTTCGCCTTCCTCAAGCTCATCCGGCGCACCAATCTGGATGACCGGTCCACGACGCGACATCCTGGTAAGCATGGTTTTCCCGGTTTCAGGGTCCTTGCCCAAAATACGTTCATTACTTGGCCGCTCGGCATTGGCAATGGTCTCTTCTACATTGGCATGGAAGGGTTTGTAAAACTCACCCAGCATCGACGCCCATTGTTCACCGCCGGTAGCGATATCATCAAAACGCTTCTCAATATCGGCAGTAAAGCGATAATCCATGATTTCCTCAAAATGTTCGTCCAGAAAATCACTGACCACCATGCCCAGATCGGTCGCAAACAGGCGGTTCTTCACCGCACCGGTATTCTCCGTCTTTTCCTCCTTGCTAATCTCGCCGTCTTTCAGGGTGAGCAACTGGTATTTGCGCTCCACCCCGTCGCGTGATTCTTTCACCACATACCCCCTGCTCTCTTCCATGATCTTACTGATCGTTGGCGCATAGGTAGATGGACGACCGATGCCTAGCTCCTCCAGCTTACTTACCAAAGCTGCTTCCGTAAAACGAGCGGGAGGACGGGTAAATCGCTCAATCGCTGTCATATTGTTTAGTGTTAGCTCCTGCCCTTTCTTAAGTGGCGGAAGCATTCCTTTTGCTTCTTCTTCCTCATCGTCATCCTTGGATTCGAGGTACACTTTTAGAAAGCCGTCAAACTTAAGTACCTCACCAACGGCCTGTAGCTGCTCACCCGGCACGGTAGAAATACCAATCTTCACTGTGGTTTTTTCTACGATTGCTTCACTCATCTGGGAAGCAATGGTCCTTTTCCAGATCAACTCATACAACCGCTGTTCGTCGCGATTGCTGGTCACCTGCTGGCGGTCAACATAAGTAGGCCGGATGGCTTCGTGTGCTTCCTGAGCATTGGCACTTTTCCCTTTATAGCGGCGTGTTTTGAGATATTCCTTACCGTAATTCTTTTCCACTTCATCGGCAATGCTTTGCAAGGCCAGTTCACTCAGATTGACCGAATCGGTACGCATATAGGTGATGTGTCCGGCTTCGTACAAGCGCTGAGCCACCACCATGGTCCGATTCACGGAGTAGCCCAGTTTTCGGCTGGCTTCCTGCTGCAATGTAGAAGTGGTAAAGGGGGCCGTAGGTTTGCGCTTTAGCGGCTTAACATCAATGTCCTGTATTTCAAAGGAAGCCCCAACGCACTTTTTCAAAAACTCCTCGGCAGTGCCTTCATCATCAAAACGATGAGAAGACTCCGCTTTCAGTTCCGCCCATTTTCCACTTTCATTTTTTACCTGAAAAATGGCGTTGATGCGGAAAAAAGGTGAAGGAGTGAATGCGTTGATGGCACGTTCACGTTCTACAATCAACTTTACTGCCACCGATTGTACACGGCCGGCAGACAATTGACCTCTGACCTTTTTCCAAAGAATTCCGGAAAGTTCGTATCCCACCAATCGGTCGAGTATACGGCGAGCCTGCTGCGCGTTGACCAGATTGACATCCAGCTGGCGTGGATTTTTGATGGCATTTTGAATGGCCGGCTTAGTAATCTCGCGAAATACGATTCTTTTGGTTTTGTCTTCATCCAGCCCCAGCACCTGACACAAGTGCCAGCTGATGGCCTCTCCCTCGCGGTCCTCATCCGTTGCAAGCCAAACCTCATCTACCTTTTTGGTGAGGTCTTTTAGTTCTTTAACCACTTTCTTTTTATCAGGAGAGACAACGTACTTGGGATTGAAGTCATTTTCAATATCCACTGCACCTTCACCTTTGTCCAGATCACGCACGTGGCCGAAACTGGATTTTACGGTAAAATCTTTGCCCAGATACTTTTCAATCGTCTTTGCTTTTGCTGGTGATTCTACTATGAGTAGGTTCTTCGGCATAATCAAGGGAAATTTTTACAATATGATATCAAGAATGTGCAAATGTATAAATTTTATACCTTCTTTGTGAAATTCATGTCAAATACCGGTTTCTCCGATCCTTTTTGGCAGGATTACCTGATGGCCCCATATACCCTGCCAAACGGGAAGCGTGATGGTTGCTCCGCGGACCGAATCCTTAAAGATAGGGGCCTTTAATTCTATCCGCTGCAAGCGGTTATTATAATAAAAAAACAGATAATAGCCGGTTGGTTCAACTTTCTGCCCCTTTATGAGTCCAAACCGATCACTATAGAAAGCCTCAGTACCAACATAGTCAACATTGATAGAAGCGGATGGCTTTAAGGTAACAAACCGGTTGCTCAAACTCACCAATAGCGGCATAAATACCATGCTCAAAACAATAAAGAATACATAAAGTTGAATCCGCTCAGTCAAATCCTCGGCGTGCCTCCTAAACCACCAGCCCAATTCTACGCCCACAATCAGGCCTACTACCACACCTTTTAAGATGAGCCCCTGTAGATTAAAAGTGAGGTGAAAGTATTTAAATTCCAGGGCATACAACACGACCATAGCCAACAGCAAAAAGCCAATGAGGGCATATTTTATCTTGTCGCCAAGGCTTATCTGTAATCTATTCATTGGCAATAGTTGGTTCAAATTGTAGTTTGGCCAGTGCATTGTAAGTTCCTGATTCGAGAGCCGCCAGTTCTTCGTGTGTTCCTTCTTCAACAATCACACCGTTTTCCAATACGTAGATGCGATCTACATCCTTAATAGTAGCCAAACGGTGGGCAATAATAATAGAGGTACGATTTTGCATCAATACCTCCAGTGCTTCCTGTACCGCTTTCTCCGATTCCGCATCAAGCGAAGAGGTAGCCTCATCCAGCAACAAGATTGCCGGGTCTTTCAGTATGGCACGCGCAATGGCAATGCGCTGACGTTGCCCACCCGACAATTTCACGCCGCGTTCTCCAACCAGGGTATCCAACCCTTCCGGAAAAGCATTGATAAAGTCCCAGGCGTTGGCCTGACGGGCGGCATCTATGATTTCGGTTTCTGTGGCACCCGGGCGGCCATAGAGAATGTTTTCACGAATGGTTCCTCCAAATAACAAGACCTCCTGAGGTACAACGGCAATATTTTGGCGATAGCCGGTAAGGTCATAATCATCAATATTTTTTCCATCCACCAAAATGGCCCCTCCTTTTACCGGATAAAACTGCATAAGCAATTGAATAATAGTCGACTTACCGGCACCACTTGCCCCCACCAGCGCTACCTTGTTTCCCGGAGGAATAGAAAGGTCAATGCCTTTTAGCACCGCTACATCAGCACGGGTGGGATAGGAAAAATGTACATTTTGGTATTCGATAAGGCCGGTCAGTACCGGTTGCTGCGCCGAATCCGGCTCCATTGCTCCTACCTCCGAGTCTTCTTTAAGGATATCCAGGATACGCTCGGTAGCCCCCACCGCAGAAACGATTTCGGTGTAAAAATTACCAAGGCTGGCAATGGCTCCACCAATAATACCGGTAAATACCACAAAGTCAACCAACCCACCTTTGAGCATTTCTCCAGCCTGAACCAGCTGAGCGGCCTGCCACATGATGAAAAACAAGGCTCCAAACATCACCACAATGATAAAGGAAGCAAACAGCCCCCGCATCTGAGCAGCCTTTAGGGCAATGCGAACCGCATCTTGCAGCTGAACAGTATAACGCTTCACCTCAAACCATTCATTGGTATAGGCCTTAACCGTTTGAATGCTCTGCATGGTCTCTTCTACAACAACATTGGTGGAAGCCAGCTTATCCTGGCGTTCCTTCATCAAACGACGGATATGACGTCCAAAGAACATGGCCAGTACGACCACAATGGGAAAAGTTGCCAACATAATCAGGGCTAGTTTGGGCATGGTAAACACGATGATAAAAATCCCTCCCAGCAATATAATGACCTGCCGCAAAAACTCAGCGAGGGTGACCGATACGACACTCTGTACCTGGGTTACATCATTGGTGATCCGGCTGGTTAGCTCGCCTACCCGGCGCTCCTCAAAAAAGGGGATTGATAAGGTGATCAACTTTTGATACAAATCTGATCGAAGCAATGCCATGCTTTTTTCGCTAACTACGGCAAACAACTGCACCCGCAAATAAGACAGTACCCCCTGAAGGATAAGCAATCCAATCAAAATGAGAAACAGGGTATTCAGGCCTATGCCTAAACTCGATTCCCCTGAAATAAGGTTAAAGATTTCTCCCGGCACCTTCATGATGGCCAAAAACAACAAACTTCCCAAAGACAAGCTGAGCATTCCGCCGATGAAATGCCACTTATAAGGCAAAACATAACGAAAAATCCTCAACGCCCGTTGCAAGCTATCCTTGGTCAATTTCTTCTTCTGGTCAGTAGATGTACTTCTACTCATTTGTTGATAGTTGAAAGTTTTGGATTTTTATTCCTATAACGTTCAGATGCAAAAATAGATCAACTTTAGACATACAGCACTCATTATTTTACAGTATTTTGTCAATCTATTTTTATCCTTAGGCCCTGTGGCGAAGAAAAGCCTTCTATTTTTGGTTCTTTGACAAATTTCGTGATTCAGAGTCAATCAAAAATCTAAACCAACGCTTCTAAAGGCGCTTTTGATTTAAATTTTAGTTTGACCACATCTTGTCCCGGTTTTACATCGGGAAAATTTGTCAAAGAAGGCCATTTTTTTCTCCTCAGGATAATAATTAAGGGGGTAAAGATCGTTAAAAAGAAGCAAGACAACTCATCTACATCAATTCCAACTCCCCCCAGCAGCACTTCGGGCAAAACAAATGTTTATCCATCTCCGTTTCAGCAGTAGGATATCGTACTGAAATTCTTGTTTATGTGTTTATAAATTTTAATCCCTATGAAAAAATTCCTGACGACTGCGCTAGTCATTTTCACTGTTCTATCCCTTCGCGCACAAAGCGTGGAACTTGGTTTGTCCGGCGGACTATCATTCTACAGTGGAGATATTTCTCCCGATGAGTTTGGCATTTATTTTGATGATCCCCACCTCGCTGGTGGCTTTTTTGGCCGAGTAAACTTTGGGAAAACCTTCTCGGCGCGCCTGGGCCTCAACTTCACCGAAGTGAGCGGTGATGACATGAAGATCGGGCGGGAGGACCGTGGGCTGAACTTCCGTAGTGAAATTCTCGAATTGGCGCTTACCGGAGAGCTGAACCTGCTACACATTGGTAGCAAAAATGGACTACAGGTTGTTCCCTTTATTTTTGGAGGTGGTGGTGTTTTCAAGTTTAATCCACAAGGCCAACAAGAAGATGGTTGGGTTGACCTCCAACCCTTGGGCACTGAAGGGCAGGGCCTGGAAGGCTATGATGATCCCTATAGTCTCACCCAGTTCAATCTGCTGGCGGGTGGTGGCCTTAAATTCATCATCAATGAAGCACTAACGATTGGCCTGGAAATCGGTGGACGCAAGTTGTTTACCGATTATCTCGATGATGTAGGAAATCAAGAGGTCAACTACCTGGATATTCTGGAAGGCAATGGCGCTGAGGCAGCACAATTTAGCAATCCGACGATTAAAAACCCGGAAGAAGGCGATGTCAACTACCGCCGCGGCGGAAAATACCAGGACTGGTACTATATAAGCAGTCTAACGGTGTCCTATCGCATCAGTGGAGGTGGCAATCACTATGGTAGCGGGGGGCGAAATCGGAATATTGGGTGTCCTAGCTTTTAGAAATGCTTAAGAATAGTAAAAAAAACGACCGGGAAAATATGCCGCACGCAGTATATTTTCCCGGCAGTTCATTGTTTGCAATTTTGCAGGACAAATTCCAATGTTAAATTTTCAATTCGATGAGGTTCTAACACAAGTAGTTATACATAATTCTTTTCTCCTCCCTGGAACTTATCAGATTTCCGTTTGTTTTACCTTTTCAAATCCTGTATCTTTAGACATCCTAACCAGTATCAAGCACCTGATAATAATCCCAAGTTAAGACTAGCGAATTTTCTGTCTGTTCACGGAAACATTAACGAAAGCGATTCATTTTCATGAAAAAGATCCTTGTGCTTTGTAGCGCTAATTCATGTCGCAGCCAAATGGCTGAAGGGTACCTCAAGTTTTTCGCTGGAGAAAAAGCATTGGTATTCAGTGCGGGAATTATTTCCGAAGGTGTTCACAATCTCGCCATAAAAGTGATGGCAGATGATAATATTGACATCAGTGAAAATGACTCTAAATCTATTGACGCCTTTGCCGGCACTCACTTTGACTACCTGATCACGGTATGCAACGCCGCCAATCAAAAAGTGTCGGGTACCATTTCCTACGATCACCACCTGCATTTTGACATTCCCGACCCTGCTAAGGTGGAAGGAAGCGAAGAAGAAAGACTTACCGCCTTCCGGAAAACCCGGGAAATTGTCAAGAAAAGAATGCTGAAATTTATCGGACAGGTCTTCAGCTCCCAACTTGTGGAAGTGAGTAGTTGATGCCACGTCTGAAATCCACTGATTTATTTTTAAGAATAAGATTGGTCATTTAACTTTTTCCCATAAATTTGTTAGGCAATAATTCATTGCCACTATAGCTCAGCTGGTAGAGCGGCGCATTCGTAATGCGTAGGTCAGCGGTTCGAATCCGCTTAGTGGCTCTCCCCTCCAAATTATTGCCTTAAAATAATCAATCGATAAGCAGCAAGCATACGTCCTTCTGATCGCAGCAACAACCAATAATTCCCCTGTGGAAGACGGTCTATATCAATGCTCATAGTTCCTGCTTTCCATCCCGTTTTTTGTTCAAACCACAACTGTTGACCAAAGGCGTTGACCAGATGCAGATCAATATCCGACACCTCACTCAAATTCAGCATAAACTGTACCTGATCTGCTGCTGGATTGGGAAATAACCGTCCCTCCTCTACCCATTCATTTTCTAATATGGGCACCAAAAACATGGAGTCTGTAGCCACACAACCGTTCGTATCTGTAACCATAACGGAGTAGAAACCTTCCGGCAAATTGTTGATCACCTCCAGTGTATCACCGGTATTCCAAAGATAACTGTAACCCGGCGTTCCTCCCTCAACCTCGGCTATCACTATGCCATTGCTGACCTGCGGTGGATCGGGTAAAATTCCTTCTATTTCCACACTTAGACTATCGGGCGCCACGACCTCAAACGAGTAGCTTTTCACACAGTCGTTGGTGTCGCTGAGTACCAGCACGTACTGGCCGGTTCCGACGTCTTCCAAAACAGAACCAGTTTCACCGGGCAGCGACATGCCATTTTGTGTCCATTGATATTGGTATGGGGGCCCTCCCCCACTTGCATTTAGCGAAAGCTGCCCATCCACGGAGTCGTGGCAAAGCGGCGGTACGATGGTTTTGGTCCCTGTAATAGCCGTAGGTGGCTGATGAATAGAAAAATCGGTAAATATGGCCCGACAAGTATCTGCATCGGTGACGGTCAGACTGTAGACACCGGCCGGTACACTGGTCAGGTCCTCGGTCATAATGTTTCCGGGTGCCCAGCGATACTGGAAGGGCGGGTTGCCTCCATCAATCGTAATATCAATGGCTCCGGTACTCTCTCCCCGACATTTTACATCGGAAATGACTACCGTATCCACCCTGATCAGCTCGTTCACACTCACCACGCTACTATCCGTCAGCGAGGCGGTGCATCCGTGGTCATCGGTAACATTCAAGGTGTAAATGCCCTCCGCAGCAAAAGGTAAATCTTCCGTGTAGGCCACCGGGCCATTTTCGTTACTCCACACAAACTCGTACGGCGTGGTTCCTCCAGACACCGTGACGTAAATGCTGCCGTCATTTCCTCCAAAACAGTCTACAAAATCGATGCTATCCCGACTGATAATTAAGGGAGACGGCTCCGTAACATCCAACTCATCCGAATAAACGACGCAGCCCGTCTCCAAATCCAGCACCGTCACACTGTAATTGGGACTTAATGGCAGATTTGTACAGCTTACACTATCGGCGGAAGTCAAAAACTCACAGGACGGATTAAAGGAATAATAAAGGCTTTCTGATCCTCCTGAAATGATGGCCGTCATGGCCGCATCATTGGCCCCATAGCAGGATATATCCTGAACGTAAAAAGTATCAAGCTGTAATGCCTTAATGCGGTCTCGCACCTTAATGTTGGTGTACACCCGCTCACACCCATTGGCATCGGTGATGGTCATGCTGTATTCACCGGAAGGAATACCTGAAATCATCGGACCTTCCGCACCATTACTCCAACTGTATTCATAAGGTGGTGTTCCTCCAAAACCTGTGGCCATCACCGTGTCAATGGCAAGAGGATCACACAGCAAACCACTGGTCACTTCAATATCGGCACCAAGTCGGTTGGGCTGAGTCAGGACAAAGGTTGTATCAATCGGGCAATCGTTGTCATCAAAAATTAGTACCCGATACTGGCCAGCTGGCAAATCAGCTACGTCTTCCGTTTGGGCACCAAGCCCGATCCAATTGATGTCGTAAGGCGGCGTACCCCCAGATAAGCCCAGCTCTATGTACCCGGTCGAGTCACCATTGCAACGAATGGCACCCACTTCTTCCACAGCAAGATTCAAAGCTGTCGGGTAACTGAGCTCAACAGTATCCGACTGAAAGGCACATCCGTCTTCATCAGTTATTGTAAAATAGTAGCTTCCTGGCCCCAGTTCTGTTCTTTCATCATTGGTACTATTATCGTTCCACAGGAAGGAAAAACCAGACTGACCTCCATAGACCACAAATGGGTCTATAAAGCCATCGTCAACGCCAAAACAGGAAGGTGAATCACTCGCCACAGCCACATTAAACACCTGCGGTGCCGTGACATTAACCACGGTATCGTATATACATCCCTCCCCATCGGTAATGGTTACCACGTACTGCCCCGTATTGACTGCTGTGATGGTCGCCGTTGTATCTCCTCTTTCCCAATTGTAAGCAAAGGGGCTTACTCCGTTGGGGATGAGGTTAATAGTACCTGTAGTCGGGCCAACACATGCTGGTGGGGTAATCGCAATTTGTAAATTCAAATCATTAAGGGGATCCAGCCGCTTGGTCAGGGTATCGCTGAGACAGTTATTGGCATCCTGTACGACCAGCGTGTATGTTCCTACGCCCAAACCGGATAAAATCGGCCCATTCTCACCACTCGGATTCCAGAGGTAATTGTAAGGAGGTGTACCACCCTGTGCATCAACTTCTATCACCCCGGTGAAATCTCCTTCGCATTGGGGCTGAGTAAAATCAACCAAACCTACGGTCAATTCGTCAGGTTCAAGGATTTCGATAGTTTCCACTACCTGGCAACCGTTAAAATCGGTAAGGGTGAGGGTGTACTGCCCGGCCTCCAGATTGGTCAACACAGGCGAGGTGATGCCGTTTTCCCACAGGTAGCGATAGGGCGGTCGGCCCCCTACCCCCGCTGCACGAATATAACCATCCACAATGCCCAGGCAGCTCATATTGCTCAGAGAATCTATGTTGATTTGTAATGTGTCGGGAGCAAAGACTTCAATGGTATCCACCACCACACAGTCGCGATCATCCGTAACGGTTACAGAATAGGAGCCACCGGCAAGATTGGTAATATCCTGACTGTTACTAAAGGTAGACCAGCTATAGCTGAATGGACCAGTGCCACCAAAAATCATCAGATCGATAGCTCCGTCACTGTTGTCATAACAACTCGGCATAGTTTGCGTAGACAGTGCAATCAAAGAATCTGGTTCGGGCACACTCAAATCGGTGAGGATCGTCTCACATTCCCCATTAGTGATGGTCACCGAATACAGACCTCCGGATAAACTGTCGATACATAGTGTGCCCTCTCCGGTACTCCAGGCATAAGTGGTGCCAATTCCGCCGCTGATATTCAAACAAATCTCCCCATCCATCGCGCCATAACAACTTACCGGTGTAATCTGGGAAGGGCCAACCACTGCATTAGGTCCCTGAACCACCACCCCTCGTAGCCGAAACTGACAACTTTCCTCCGAACTATCCGTAATGGTGATTCGATAAGCACCCTGTGCCAGACCCGAGATCAACAAAGTGTCTTGTACATCACTGGCCGACCCCGTGGTACCATTAGTGCTGGTCCAAACGTAGTCAAATGGTCCCAGGCCATTCAAGGGGATAATTCGTATACTGCCATCACTCCCCATACACGAAGTCACACTGGTGGTATTAACCTTTACCGAATCAATACTGTTGGTGGTATTGACCTGCACGCTATCTACAGAAAAACAACCATCTGTATCCGTGACGGTAACATGATAAACATTTAATATACCCGACGTACTTCCGGCATTGATATTGATCGTGCTTTGCGTACTACCCGTACTCCAGAAATAGTCAAAATCTCCACTTCCACCGGTAGCCGTCACCGCGATAGAGGTAGTCGTTTCGCGACAAAGTGAAAAGGAATCGGCCGGCGAGAAAAGCAGATCAGGTCCGGGTTTTACCCTCAAGGTAACACTGCCCTCATCCGTACAGCCGTCAGGACTGGTAACCAGATAAAAGTAATCGGTGTCCACCATTGGACTGACCAGCGTTGAAGCCAGTTCATTTGCCACTGTGGCTGGTGTTCCGGAATGAAACGTGACCGTGCCTCCGGTGAAATTGGCATCTTCAATCGGGATACTGGCCAGATCAAAGGTTTCTCCGGGACAAATGGCGGGTGTCGCCATCGTACTCACGTCCGGCTTTGGATTCACAACGATCACCACTTCAGTAAACTCCTGCGAAAGACAAAAGCCCTTTATCTGCCCGGCATAAAAACGATACTCCACCGGAACCGAACTGTTATTTTCAGGAATATCGGGTGGTGAGAAGCACGGATCAAATGAAACGAAGGTGTATTCCGTTGGTGAATCCGTCCAAAAGATGCTATAGTCCGCATCAGGAGTGGCACAAATTTGGATGGGTTCACCCGAACATACGGTATCGCCCACTGCTGCCGGTGGTGGCAAGATAGGGTCATCATTAATGGTACCGGCATTACAATTATTGTCGATTCCATCGCAGGGAATTTCGTCCATTCCGGGATTGATCATCGGATTGGCGTCATTACAATCATCGGCATTGTCGGTGTAACCCATAGGCGGATTGGCCAGGCAGCTAAGCACCGATGGTCCTTCCTGACCGTAGCCATCGCCATCCAAATCCACATAGAATTGCTGGTCTGGAAAGTCAAACACCTGAGAGCCATAGATCACGATTTCATCCAGCGCAATATCTCCTTTGGAGCCATTACCCCGTATACCTACAAAGCGCAACTGCATAGTTTGCCCATCTTCATAATCCGCCAGACTCACATAGGTTTTGGTCCATTGGTTCCCCTGATTACCCGAACGTTGCCAGATATTATCCCAATTAAATCCTCCATTCGTTGACACCTCCAGCCGCAAACTGCCCACCGAAAGGCCCAGCATGTGATAATAGAAAGACAAATGGCAGGTGTCGGTCCCTTGTTTGTCCAGCACCATACATGGGGAGTATAGATAGGCCACGGCATTATCGGGACAGGTCCCTTCCGAGGTTTCGATGTATACATATTTACCGCCGCCGGTTATATCATCACCTGGTCCCGTTCCGGTGGTGGGCGTTGGTCCATCGTTAACAATCCAGTCAAAGGTATTGGCCGTGCCATTGCGCCAGATCGAAGTCATCGGGCAAACATCACCGCAGTAAGTACTACAATTATCCTGATCATCAAAGGTTTCTCTTACACTCAGCGGCGGTGGCTGACAGCCGGTTTGAAAACTAACGGGACAGGAATTGGCGGAGAAAGTACCGTTGTCCTCGCAATATCGCCGGATATATAAATCGTATTCGGTATCCGGATTCAACCCCATCAGGTCGAAAGGGCGGCAATCGGTAATCACTACCGTTCCACCATTTCCGGTAGAGTCTAAACCAGGGGTGAAGCCGGGTGGGCCATATTCAATGATTGTGGTACCACAAAACTCGGCAGGCTCCCAATCCAGGGTGACCGTAGTGGTATCGATATTCAATATTTGCACTTCGCTAATGGGCAGACAGCTGATGGGCGCAAAAAGCAGCTCGATGTATTCCAGGCTCCCTACATCCCCTTCCTGGTAGTCGCAAATTAACAATTTCCAGGTCCCGTTTGGACTGGTTACTTCGTCGTTAAATTGATAGAAAGACTCCGTAGGCAGGTAAGGGACATCCGCATAGGGTGGCTCTCCGTCTTCGACGGGGAAACAGGACTCTACCACGAATCGGGCATAGGTATTACAAAATGTATCGAGGGGATTACCCAAATTATCGTCACCAGCGCCGTTTCCTGCCGTAATGACCGCGGTATTACCTCCCGGGGAAACCAGCGTCAGCGTCAAGTCACCCATCCAGGTATGCTGCATCACCAGGCGTACTTCGCTGAGGAAGACATCTGTTCCAAGTGCAGTGCCTGACACCCCATTGACCACTACATTCACGGTAATGGGTTGGTACAGGGTACCATTGGTTTCACAATTAATATCGGGAATATCAATATCCAATCGGCAGGCAGAGGGATTGGAAACAGTATAGGTCTGCCCGGATAATTTGGGAAGAACAGCCAGAAAAATCATCCCAAAGAATAGAATAAAAATGGGTCCGGTTTGATTGTGCATTACTCCTGTTTTGAGAGCCCGCCGGCAATAGCAGTGCCATCAGTAAGCTCCAGTTTTCTGGGATTACAAAATCAGGCATGACTACCAAACACTCCCGGGCAGAGAAATAAACCTCACTGCCCTTGCAGCCTCCGGAATGACTTTGGTCATCATACTCCGACTACAAATAAACGGATTCTACCCTAGATTGAGAAATCCGAACAACAGGGATTTAGCATTTTGTTTACACAAGACAAGATACGCATTTTTGAGAACTATCCCACCACCACATTGATCATTCTACCGGGCACGACAATTACCCTGCGAATGGCTTTACCTTCGATATACTTTTGAATGTCAGGCATTTCCCGAACGGCACTTTCCAAATCCTGGTTGCTGGTTCCTGATGGAAAGTCAACTGTCGTCCGGGTTTTTCCATTGATAGCAATCGGGTAAGTCACCGTATCTTCCACCAGGTATTCCTCTACCAATTCGGGGTAAGCAGCCCGGGTTACACTATCTTCATTACCCAGGCGTTGCCACAATTCTTCGGCCAAATGCGGCGCAAATGGAGCAATCAGAATCACCAAGGGTTCCAGAATTTCCCGCTTGTTGCAATTTAATTTACCCAATTCATTAGTTGCGACCATGAAAGCACTTACGCAAGTATTAAAGGAGAACCGCTCGATATCATCGGTTACCTTCTTGATAGTCTGATGCAAGACTTTCAATTCTGCCCGGGAGGGTGTTGTTTCGCTTACGCTAAATGCATCCTGATCGTTGAAGAACATACCCCA
Source organism: Saprospiraceae bacterium (assembly GCA_965229635.1). Lineage (GTDB taxonomy): Bacteria > Bacteroidota > Bacteroidia > Chitinophagales > Saprospiraceae > BQJU01. Next base: position 3,881,579 of record OZ245894.1, on the reverse strand, counting down.
GAATTTGCGCAAAAAGCGGCTCACCCCATCAATACCTTTGGTATCCCAGGGTTTGGCCTGCTCTACAGGTCCCAGGAACATTTCATACATACGAAAACAATCCGCTCCGTAGCGATCTACAACATCATCGGGATTGACGACATTAAATTTGGACTTTGACATTTTACCCACTTCCGATTTAGTGCGGAATTGCTTGCTGCCTTCGGCAAAGACAAATTCTGTCTCCTCATACCCTTGTCGCCAGGCCTTGAACTGAGCAATGCCTTTATCGTCCAAATAAGAATTATCCAGTCCATAATCAGAAACAAAATCAATATGCACGGGAATTTCCGTCAAGGCCCCTTCAGCATAATCGCCCGACAATTCGGCGCTCACAAAACGACGATCTTCCTTGTGGTACATCAATGACTCGATCACACCCTGGATCATTCCCTGGTTGATCAACTTACGGAAAGGTTCATTGGTTGGCACCAGGCCTTTGTCGTACAAGAACTTATGCCAAAAACGGGAGTACATCAGGTGACCTACGGCGTGCTCGGTACCACCAATATACAAGTCAACATCCCGCCAGTAATTGATGGCTTTCGGGCTGGCGAATGCGTCTGGGTTGTCCGCATCCATATACCGCAAAAAATACCAGGAAGACCCGGCAAAACCGGGCATGGTATCCGTTTCGCGCTTGTAGCCATTGGGCAAATTTACCCAGTCCTCGGCACGCGCCAGGGGTGATTTTCCTCCGGAAGCCGGCTTGAAATCTTCCAGTTCTGGCAACTCCAGCGGCAAATCTTTTTCATCCATTGCGTATGCTACCCCTTCCTGATCGTAGATAATGGGAAATGGCTCTCCCCAATAGCGCTGACGGCTGTAGATGGCGTCGCGCAATTTATAATTGACCTGACGGGTACCGATACCTCTTTCTTCAATCTTTTGGATCATCAACTCGATAGCATCAGGCACTTCCATGCCGTCCAAAAAGCCGGAGTTGATCATAATGCCCAGCTTGTCATGCCGCCCCGCACCGGGGTACTTTGATTTGTCGATTACGTCAATGATCTCCAAGCCAAATTTTTCGGCAAAGCGATGATCCCGATCATCATCGGATGGCACGGCCATGATGGCACCGGTACCGTAATCCTTCAGCACATATTCACCAATCCAGATAGGAATTTCCTCATTAGTAAATGGATTAAGGGCATAGCTACCCAGGAAAGCCCCGGTAACGGCCTTGACATCCGACATCCGATCCCGCTCGGAGCGGGTATTGACATAGTCGAGATAATCCTGAACATCTTGCTTTTGTGCTTCGGTGGTCAATTCTGGCACCCAATCGTGTTCGGGCGCCAAAACCATATAGGTGGCTCCAAAAATGGTGTCTGGACGGGTGGTAAATACTTCGATCTTGCGATCGGAATTCACAATATCAAAAAAGACTTGTGCTCCGGTTGACTTGCCAATCCAGTTGGACTGCATTTTCTTCATAGCTTCCGACCACTCCAGTTCCTCCAAGTCATTCAACAATCGTTCGGCGTAAGCCGTAATCCGCAACGACCACTGCAACATGGCTTTGCGCTCTACAGGGTATCCGCCGCGTTCTGACACACCGTCCTTTACCTCATCGTTGGCCAATACAGTACCCAACGCCTCACACCAATTCACATAGGTCTTGGTGCGATAGGCCAGGCGGAAATTCATTAATATCGTGTCTTTCTCTTTCGCTGATTTGCTTTTCCAGTCGCTGGCAGTAAAACTCAATTCTTCGGAAGTGGCGGCTTGCAAATCTTCAGTCCCTTGCTTTTCAAAATGAGCTACTAACTCCTCAATCGGGCGGGCCTTCTTAGCGCCGGTGTCGTACCAATGCTTAAACAACTGCAAGAAAATCCACTGCGTCCACTTATAATAAGAAGGATCGCTAGTTTTTACCTCTCGGTCCCAGTCGTAGCTGAATCCCAGGTTGTCTAATTGGCTGCGGTAGCGTTCAATATTGGCGTCGGTAGACTTTGCGGGGTGCACTCCGGTTTCAATGGCATACTGCTCGGCCGGCAAGCCAAAGGCGTCATATCCCATTGGGTGCAAGACGTTAAAGCCGCGCAAACGCTTGTAACGCGAAAAGATATCGGAAGCGATGTAACCCAACGGGTGTCCAACGTGCAGGCCCGCACCCGAAGGGTAAGGGAACATGTCGAGCACATAGAACTTGGGTTTATCGCTATCATTGTCAACCTTATTGATCTTGTTCTCCTCCCAATAAGCTTTCCACTTTTTCTCAATATCTCTTGGCTTATATTGCATAAGTCGAATTTTTTGCCTTAATGACTTAACCAAAATCTGGATAAAGATAGTTCACCTTCACCGCTACAAATGTTGGTACATGTAATAAATTAAGCTGCGAAAATAGAGTTTTCGGGGAATAATTGATCGTTTTTATAAATGAGAATTAATAATTGTGCGTTGTAATTCCACACGGAAGAAGCAAGCAAAAGAAAAATTCCCCCTGAATTCTTCCTGCATCTTAATCAATTACTAGTATTTTTACGACCAAAATCATTAAATCCATGAAAAACAATTTGATTGTCCTACTCTGCATGTTGATGAGTCTTTCTGTCTTTGCCCAGGAAAATGCGGCTTACAATGCTATGGTAAAGCAACTAAGTTTTGAAGCCCCCAAGTACAGCAAGGCCGCAAAGGGAAGTCCGATGCTCAATGAGGAAATGCAAACCGCTAGCCTTACGCTGGCCGGTCAGGAAGGAAACGTTGAACTGCCAATGAATTTGGACCTCGTCAACCAATTAGTTGCTGTACAATTGGAGGATGGGCGTACCGGATATTTGTCAGTTGACAAAGTAAATACCGTCACATTTTCACAGGATGGACAGGAACGTACTTTTCAGACAATGACACTCAGCGATCAGAAGAAGCCACATTTTTACCAAATCCTCAAGGGTGGCGCCTTCAGTCTAATCAAAAAAGCCCAAAAGCAGCTAATGGCCAGTTCCAGAGGCGGCTTGTATGGGTTTGAACGGGACTATCTGGTAAAGGGACCGAATAGCGACTATGCAAAAATTCGACTTAACCTGGAAGGATTGGAGAAAGGTTTGCCCAAATACGCAAATCAGATCGAGGCCATTGCCAAGGAAATGGGAAGCGATCGCATTCTTGAAAAAGAGGTGATTGAAATATTGACTCTGCTCGAACAGCGGAGTTAATCAACCATAAACCAAAAAACATGATTAGAAGTATTCTAAAATTGGGTGCCCTCCTTGTTGTTGGCATTCTGGTGTATAATTTATTCTTTGGTACAGCAGAAGAAAAACAACAATCCAAAGAGATTTTTCACAAGGTAGGCGAACTGGGCAAGGCCGGTATCAACTTGCTGAAATCGGAAAAAGCCAAGTTTAACGAAGGCAAATACGATGAGGCGCTGGACAATATCGGCGGGCTTTTTGAACAGGTCAAACAAAAAGCCAAGGATATCAATGACAGCGACTTGCTCAACAAGGTATCCGACCTGGAAAAAACCCGGGAGGACCTGGCGAGAAAGCTCGATCAGAATGAATCAGAAGAATTCAGCGAATCAGAGAAAGGTCAACTGAAAGATGAACTGCAAAAGTTTATGAACGACACGGAAGACCTGATGAAGAAGCTGGAAAATGAGTGATAAAAAAAATCCCGGTGGAGTCCACCGGGATTTTTTTTAAAACATACTCCTAATTGCGATCTCGTTTGTTGTGTTTTTTGCGCTTAATATTGCGGTTAGCACGATTTTGTTTAACCTGAATTTCCGCTCTTTCCGCTGCGGTTACCTGACCGTCGGCTTTGGCCTGGCGCTTAGTGCGCTTGATCCGGCGCTGTTGTTTAGCCAGTTGTTTGGTTTCCCTTTTGGTCAATTCTCCCGATTGTACGCCATCCACAATTCTGGTCTTTTGTTTGACCTCGCGCTTGGTAGCATTTGGAGTGGCAGTTTGTGCTTGTGTTGTAATGGCAAAGAATGCAAGGAATAGCCCTAGAAACAATAACTTGATTTTCATTTTTCAAATGTTTGTTTGTGAGTATTTAAAGTGGTTTACGTCCTATTTGACTCCGGTCCTGCCGCAGGGTTTAAAAGTTGGATGGTTAAGAAAATGTTATGATTTCTTTGACGGTAAGAGCTACTGTTGAGCTGAAATTATGACTTCAGAAAAGTCAGCCACCTACATTTGCGGCCTGATAATTGGTGCAAATTGTTAAATTAGGGTAATTTTGTTACTTTCATCCCTAAAAATAACCCACTATGAGACCTCTCATCAAACTGTTTTTTGGCCTTTCCCTCATCGTTGGCCTCTCTGCCTGTGTAGCACAAAAGGAAAACCTGGAACAAGCAGAACAACTGGCTTATTACAAACAACAAGCACTGGAAGGAGATTCCATCCGAAATTCTGTCTACTCCATCAATCGGGAAAACCAGCAAATGGAAGTGCAACTGAAGGAAGCCATAAGGGACCTTGAAGAACTCAAAGCCACCAATATCAGTCTACATCGCAGCTATTCTGAATTGCTTACTAAATACAATGGGCTGGTCAATCAAAATCAACAGGTGCTTGCTACCACTTCTTACGAAAAGATTGGCCTGCAGGAAGAGCTGTCCAATCAGGTGGACGCCCTTGACCAAAAGAAAAGAGAATTGGCCAACCTGGAATATGAGCTATACCAGAAAGAAGCAATGCTTAACCGCATGGAATACAACTACTCCAATATGGAGGGAAACCTTTCCACAAAGGACCAGAAGATCAATGAGTTGAAGGCCGCGCTCAATCAAAAAGAGCAGAAGATGAATGACCTGCGGCAAAGCGTTTCCGAAGTTTTGAAAGGCTTCTCCCAGAGTGACCTTTCGGTAACGGAGCGCGATGGCAAGCTCTACCTATCACTCAGTCAAAACCTGCTTTTTAGTAGTGGCAGTGACCAGATCAACTACCAGGGACGTCAGGCGCTTGCCCAGGTAGCACAAGTGCTGCAAAGCAATCCGGATATCGACGTGATGGTGGAGGGCCATACCGATTCTGATGGTACTGCTGACCGCAATTGGGACCTCAGTGTAATGCGGGCCACTTCAGTGGTAAAAGTGTTGACGAGCAATGGTGTAGCGCCTACCAGAGTTACCGCCGCTGGTCGTGGATACTACGCACCGGTAGCTAACAATGACAGTCAGCAGGGAAAGGCCCTGAACCGACGCACGGAGATCATCCTTTCGCCAAAACTGGACGAGCTATACGACCTGATCAAGGATTGATAGGACTCAATCCGACAATCCAAAAAATCAAGAGCCCATGAGAAATACCATACTACTGGTATTGAGCCTGTTTTTGGCAAGTACAACATGGGGACAGCGCTGCCTCTCAGAAGTGACCCTTGCCAGCAAAATGGCCGAATCTGCCGAGGTTCGGGACAGACGGGCAATCATTGAGGCCGCCTATATTCAAAGCTCTGAAAACATCGGCTTTCGTGAGGTCGTTACCCTCAATGTAGTGGTCCACGTGGTGTATTACAATGCTGAAGAAAATATCTCCGACACCCAAATCCAGTCGCAAATTGATGTGCTCAACGAAGATTTCCGGTTGCAGAATGCCAACGCCAGCATTGTGACCTGGCCACAATTTGCCAATAAGATGGCCGACCTGGAGATTGAATTTCGCCTGGCCGATACCGATCCGTGGGGACAGCCAACTACCGGTATTACGCGCACACAGACAAACATCCAAAATATAGCTTCGCAACAGCCGATTAATGGACAACGTCCGATTTGTTATACCGAACTGGGCGGACAGGACGCCTGGTGCCCGGATCATTACATCAATATCTGGGTGGGTAATTTTCTACCCGGTACTGCGGGTGAGACCAGTTTTCCTGGTGAGGACGAACCATCAGAAGATGGCATCCGCATTGATCCCTATCGATTTGGTCGCATGGGTACAGCAGAAGCTCCTTATAACCTGGGTCGCACCCTCACCCATGAGATGGGCCACTTTTTTGATTTGCGGCACATTTGGGGAGACCTGAATGGGTGCGCGGTCGATGATGGAATTTCAGACACGCCCCTACAAGAAAATCCATATATGGGTTGCCCAACGGGTTGGAACTACATTTCTTGTAGCGAACGAGATATGTACGTCAATTATATGGACTATACCGATGACGCCTGCATGGCGATGTTTACTGCCGGACAAAAAGAACGTGTACAGGCCACCCTGAATGGTCCCCGTGCCGGCTTATTGATGCCAATGCAATGTATTGAAACAGGTACGGAGGAAACGCAGTGGTTTACCGGTGCTGTTTTTCCCAATCCCACAAAAGGAAAGGTTTTTCTTGATTTGCCTTTCGGCAATGAAAATGTATACGATGTAGAACTGTTTGACGTCACGGGGAAACCGGTTTCTGGTCAGTTCACGTTCACGGCTGGAATGCATGATTTTGACGTCAGTCATTTGGACAACGGCATTTATTTTATCAAAATAACTCAAGGAGAAAATTTCACCATCGTTAAACTAATTGTTATTGCTTAAAACTAACCGCTATGACTTTTAAACTACACCTCAGCCTGGCAACGGCAGCCCTGGCCCTGCTCACTTTTTCCAATTGTAAAACATTATCCAAAAACACTAACATCGACGAATTGACGGAGATCATTGAAATGAAAAAAGGCCCTTGCTTTGGCTCGTGCGCCGTGTTTACCCTGACCATCTACAACAATGGCGTGGCTTCCTACGAGGGAGAACGCTTTACCGACCGCATGGGCGTGTATACAAAAGTACTGGACAAAGAGACCTTTGAGTCGATCAAAACCGATTTTCGACTGGCTAATTTCTGGCAGTTCCAGGATGCCTACCGCTCGCAAATTCCCGATTTGCAAACGGTCACCATCACCTATTGGGAAGATGGCAAAAGCAAAAGTGTAGTGGGCAAGGACGGCCGCCCCGATGCGGTGGTCAAACTCGAAGAAAGCCTCGATAAAATTGCCAATTCTACTGGCTGGGAGGCCAAAGAAACGCCAGATCACGATTTGCCCGGCAATGTGATCGCCAACGAAATCATTGTGCAGTTGGATAATAAGATTCAGCCCAAAGATTGGGTGCGGAGATTTGGCAAACAAAATATGCAGTTGGTGAAGTCGCTTTCACCCAATGGCTACTACTGGCTGGTATCATTCGACGACTCGGCGATTGATCCCAAGCAAATGCTGCGTTTTGTAAGGGAGGACCCGTTTGTGATTAGTGCGGAGTTTAATAAAAAGGTGGAGTCAAGGGGAAGAGGGTGATTAGAGACAGATTGCCTTATACGAAGAAGGCTGGTCGGCATTTTTTCTGTTTTTTCTTTGTGGTGTTGACACAGATACGCAATATGTGTCGCTCCTACGGAGCTTATCTCATTTGTTTAACCTTAGCCGATGGACTGGCGATCATCGGCTAAGGTGTGTCGCTGCTATGCAGCTTTTCACATAAACCACCGTGAGAAAATCTAAGCCGCCACTTTCCAAGTCGAGGACTTTGAAAGTGGCTAACTGCCTCGTAACGACCGAATTCATTTGATCACCTGTGCCATGGCCTTGATTCCCGCGCTCATTTCCTTTTCGTTGAGGGAGGCGAAGCCGAGGCGCATTGATTTGGATTCATCCCACCACTGGCGGGCATCTTCCAGCCAGAGGCCTTGTTGTTGGGCCCTGTGTACCAGCTCATCACTGGAAAGGATGGATTTGAAGGTGCACCAGACGGCCATACCGCCGGCGGGTTTGGTGAAGGAGATTTGATCACCGAAGTAAGTGGTGAGTAGCTCGCAGAAGCGGTCTCGGCGGGCGCGGTAGATTTTTACGGATTTGCGAAGGTGGGCCTGCACTTCTCCTTCGGCCAGCATGATCGACAAGGCCCTTTCCAAAACGGGATCTCCCTGACGGTCGAGGATTTTGCGGAGCTTGCTCAAGGCTTGTACCATTTCCAACGGTGCTCGCAGGTAGCCGATGCGCACCGATGGCGCAATACATTTGGTGAAGGACCCGATATAGATCACCGTACCGTGCTGGTCAAGACTAGCCATCGGCAATAAGGGTCCACTACTGTAGTGATAATCGTAGTCGTAATCATCTTCCACAATGGCAAAGCGATGCTGCCGGGATAATTCCAGCAATTGCAGTCGGCGCTCTGCACATAACGTAACGGTGGTAGGGTAATGGTGATGTGGCGTGAGATAAATCGCCGTGATGTTTTTGCTTGCGCACAATCGTTTGATCTCTTCGGTAACCAATCCATGCTGATCTACAGGCACGTAGTGAATCTTACCGCCGAGATGACGCACTAGTTCCTCCACAACGGGATAGGTAGTTTGCCCAAGGATAACCTCTCCCCCATTGCGCAGCAATACAGAGAAAATCAAATACAGCGCCATTTGGCTACCTCGGGTAATGAGCAGTTCTTCCGGTTGGCAATTGAGTCCACGGGTGCTTTTCAGGTATTCCGACAAAACCTCCCGCAGTTGGCCTTCTCCTTCCACTTCCCGGTAAGTCAGGTATTTCTTACCGCTACTCATTTCCACCAGTCGCCGACAGTGGCGGTAGAGGCTTTTCATTGGCGCCAGCCGAATATCCGGCGAGCCATCGGTGATTTTGAGAATGCCGGTTGGGGTGCCTTGATGCCCTCTCAACTCCGGCAGTTCGGGGATGGGGAATCCAGCTCTGTAGCCTGCTTTTTGAAAAAACTGATTCTGGAAGCTGGCGGTGGTTAGCAAGGGTAATTTGTTGGCCACAAAAGCGCCCTGGGAAGGAAGTATGTCGATCCAGTCTTGTGCGGCTAGTTCCTCGTAGGCTAAGACTGCTGTTTTGCGGTTGACTTTCAACTGGTTGGCCAGGTAGCGCGTACCCGGCAATTTCTGCCCCGCCGATAGATGCCCATTGCGAATTTCGCAAATGATCTGCTGTACCATTTGCACATACAAAGGCACTGTCTCTTCCCGATCAAGGTGGATAATGGATTTCCAAGGCAACATAACCGGACCATTTAAAATATCAAAACTGGCTCCCGAATTGGGTCCGGTAAAGATATAGTTTTGTGTATCAAAAACATGATTCTTTGACAAATTTCGTGGTCAAAGAACGAAAAACACCCAGCATGGCTCATTTTGACAAAACAAAAAGAAATACCGTCAAACGAGTACCCAAACGCGGGCACTACGATCGTAAAACCATTTATGAAGTATTGGATGCCGGTATGATTGCCCACGTAGGCTTCTCGATGGAGGGACAGCCCTTCGTGATCCCTACCCTATTTGGACGGGAAGGTGATGATCTGTATTTACACGGAGCCACCAAAAGTCGTATGATGCTAGCGTTGGAGCAGGGCATTCCGGTTTGTGTCACGGTTACCCATATAGACGGGCTGGTGCTGGCACGGTCGTTGTTTCACCACAGTGCGAATTACCGCTCAGCAGTGGTTTTTGGTACCGCAAAGCTAGTGCCAGATCAGGAGAAAGAAACGGCCCTAAAAGTCATTTCCGATCACCTAATCCCGGGGCGCTGGGAGGAAGCAAGATTACCCAATAAACAGGAACTAAAAGCAACGTCTATACTCAAACTGAGGATTGAAGAAGGTTCCGCCAAGATTCGTACCGGCGGCCCTAAGGACGATCCTGAAGACTACGCTTTACCGGTCTGGGCCGGGGTCATCCCCATCACCCGACAGTTGGAAACACCCATTGTTGATCAAGATATGCAACAAAAAGTGCCCTTGCCGGAAAGTGTGAAACAGCTAAAACGTGAGTTGGTGAAATAGACTTCACCTATTGGCATGTCGGCGGCGGTGCGGGGCATCGCTGCCGGGCATGTATTTTATATTTCGGACGGTCAAAAAGGTTGAGTGAAATTCATTTCACCATCTTTTCCCAAAAGATCCTACTCCGCCTCATCCAATTCCAGCTGCGCCATTTCCCATTCCTCCATGGCGCCCTCCAGGTCTTGTTTCATTTGTTTGTACTGATCCATTTGTTTAGTTACATCATCGCGTTCGTAGAAGGATGGATCGGCCATTTCGAGTTCTTTTTTCTGGATATCGGCTTCCAGGCGCTCTACTTTGCGCTCGGCATTTGACACGGCGCGTTGCAACTTCTTGCGCTCTTCAAAGGTGAGCACTTTTTTGGGTGCTTCTTCTTTGGCGGGAGCATTATTGGGCTTTGTCCCACTCAATTCCACATCGCGCATATTGTCCAACGCACGTTTTTCCAGGAAGGCGTTAACATCACCGATGTGGTTGAATAGCTGGCGGTCGCGAAATTCGACGGTACGGTTGGTCAGATCGGCCAGAAAGTCCCGGTCGTGGGAAACGACGATCAGGGTGCCATCGTAATCCTGCAGGGCTTGTTTAAGCACATCCTTGGAGATGATATCGAGGTGATTAGTAGGTTCGTCAAGCACCAGCAGATTGAAGGGCTTGAGTAGCAGACAAGCCAGGGCCAGTCGCGCACGCTCGCCTCCCGAAAGTACGGAGACTTTTTTGTCTACATCTTCACCACTAAACATGAAAGCCCCCAGGATACCCCGCAGTTTGGTACGCATTTCCGGAGGAGAAGCGGCTTCCATAGTTTCAAGCAGGGTTTGCTTTTGGTGCAGTGATTCCGACTGATTTTGTGCATAATAGCCAATTTGCACATTGTGCCCCAGCTTCACCTCTCCACCAGTCAGTGTCAGTTCATTGATCAGCAATTTGGCAAGCGTCGTTTTACCTTGTCCATTCTGTCCCACAAAGGCCACCCGGTCACCGCGGTCCAATTTGATGTCAATCTCATCCAATACCAATAAATCGCCGTAGGCTTTTGTGATATCTTTTCCCTCAATCACCACCTGACCAGACCGGGGGGCAGGTGGAAAACGCAGGTTCATACTGCCCGCATCTTCTGCTTCAATCTCGATGCGCTCCATCTTGTCGAGCTGTTTTTGCATCGACTGTGCCATCTTGGTCTTGGTTGCCTTGGCCATAAAGCGGTTGATGGTGCGCTCTTTCTGTGCAATCACCTTTTGCTGATTTTCAAAGGCGGCCTGTTGTTTCTCGCGGCGCTCCTTGCGCAGCTCCACAAATTTGGTGTAAGACGCTTTATAGTCAAATACCTTTCCCAATTCGATCTCCACCGTCCGGTTGGTCACATTGTCCAGAAACTGCTTATCGTGCGAGATTGTGATCACTGCTCCCGGATAATCGGCCAGGAAGCCTTCCAGCCAGATGATGGATTCGATATCCAGGTGGTTGGTAGGTTCGTCAAGCAGGAGAAAATCGGGGCGCTGTAGCAGCATTTTAGCCAGTTCTACCCGCATTTGCCAGCCACCGCTAAACTCATCCGTAAGACGGCTGAAGTCCTTTTGTTTAAAACCCAATCCCTTCAGTACCTTCTCCGTTTCGGCCTGCATGGTATTTCCTCCCAGCATCTGAAAGCGGTGGGTGGCATCGGCAAATTCTTCCAGCAATTTATGGTAGGCGTCGCTTTCGTAATCGGTGCGCTCCGCCATCTCTTCGTTGATCTTTTGGATCTGGGCTTCGAGCTTGCGCACATCTTCAAAGGCAGTCAGGGTTTCTTCCATCACCGTGCGGCCTTTGGGCAGTGACATTTCCTGGTGCAGGAAGCCCAGGGTACTATTGGAAGGGCGACTGATTTTACCATCATCCGGACGTTGATGGCCGGCAATAACTTTCAGCAGCGTCGACTTTCCGGCTCCATTGCGGCCCACCAGTCCCACCTTATCTCTCTCTCCAATCACCAGGCCGATATAGTCGAGCAATACCCGGTCTCCATACTTGATAAAAACATCCGTTACACTAATCATGGTAAAATTTTTCGAACCGCAAAAATAGGCAGCATTTGCGGTATTTGGAAGTGCTATCAGGCTTTTTCCAAGGTGAAGCCGAAAGTGGAGCCGATATTGGGGGTACTTCTTACATTGATGGTCTGCTTGTGTGCTTCCACAATGTGCTTAACAATGGCCAGTCCCAGGCCGGAACCGCCCTGTTCACGGGAACGGCTTTTATCCACCCGATAAAAGCGATCAAAGACGTGTGCCAGATGCTTTTTGGGAATCCCCAAACCATTGTCGGCTACTTCAATCAGTACATTCTTGTCCATATCGTAGAACCCTACTTTGGTGTGGCCGTTTTCGTGACCGTACTTGATAGAGTTGTGGATCAAATTGGTCAGCACCTGACGGATATTTTCGCGATCAGCAATGACCTTATACCCCATCCCGGCACCTTCTTTAAAACCAAGCGTCACATTTTTTTCCTTTGCCTTGATTTCCAGATCTTCAAACACCTCCAGGGTCAGCGTTTTGATATCAAAGGTTTGCATGTCCAGGATCAGCTCTCCGGATTCCAAACGGGAAATGGCTCCCAAGTCCTCTACAATGGTATAGAGACGATCCACATTTTTGGCGGCCTTTTCAAGAAAGGAAACGTTGACCTGTTCATCTTCAAGGCCTCCCTCCAGTAGGGTGTGTAAATAACCCTGAATATTAAAAATCGGTGTTTTGAGTTCGTGAGAAATATCACCCACAAATTTACGGCGGTAGTCGGCCCAGGCCTTGTGTTTGTCAATTTCCTTCTTTTGGTTGACCGCCCATTGGGCCACCTCTTTCTCTACCTCCTCAATGATATTTTCATTAACATCAATAGGTTGATGCTTCTCATCCGGGTTGAGCTTGTGCCTGTGAATGGTTTTATAAATGACTTTGATCTTTCGATAGATGTATTTCTTCAGATAGTAGATCATGACCAGATAGGCCACTGCTCCCGTGGTCACGAACATGATCAGGCCAGCCCATAGACAGGAAATATCCGGCGAACCCAGGTAAAATAGCGCTGTAAAAAGTATTCCGCTGATTAGCGCAATAAAAAATGCAGAAATACCTGAAATTTGCCGTGGGGTCGGGTTTTTCAGCATTAAAATTCAAATTTGTAACCGATCCCTTTGATGGTTTTGATAAAATCATCTCCAATCTTCTCTCTCAACTTTCGGATGTGTACATCAATCGTTCGGTTGCCCACAATGACATCAGTCCCCCACACTTTATTAAAGATCTCCTCCCGCGAAAATACCTTTCCGGGCTTGGAAACCAGGAGGCTAAGCAATTCAAACTCCTTTTTGGCCAGGTCAATCACCTGATCTTTCACACGGACATTCACTTTCTCCCGATCAATAACCAGGTCTCCAATTCGGGTTACCTCCTGTTCTTCATTCAGCTCCACCCGCTCTGATCGACGTAGCAGGGCTTTGATTCTACTAAGAAATACCCGCGGACGGATTGGTTTGGTAATGTAATCATCTCCTCCAACATCAAGTGCCGCAATTTGTGAATAGTCCTCTTCACGGGCAGTGAGAAAGGCAATGACCGTCTTATCAAACTCCGGCTTGCTCCTCAATCGCCGACACACTTCTACCCCATCCATTTTGGGCATCATGATATCCAGAATAATCAGGTCCGGCCTTTCATTGCCAGCCACTTCTAACCCTGACTCCCCATCCTGCGCAGTAAACACATTAAACCCCTCCTTAACCAGGTTGTAACGCAGAAATTCCAGAATATCCGGTTCGTCGTCTACGATGAGAATTTTTACAGAATCCATTGTTTCTCAGTGATTAATAAAAGAATGCGCAAAAATAAGGTTTACTACAGGTTAATAAGGGTACGCAATGCATTAAATAATTGTTAACTCTCAGCATCGTCCTTGGCCAATTCTTCCATGACTTCCTCATAGATTCGCTCCATACGCACAGGATCTTCGCGCAATACACTCATCGTTTGCTCAAAGTCATCCCAGGTGACGCCATGAATTTTAAAAATCTGTAAATAATAGATTTGCGCCATCGAATCCCGGGTATTTGAGGCCATGGTCTGCAGGGCGGCTTCGGCAATATGGACATCTCGTAAAATGGGAACCATTTCCTTCTCACTGATGGAGATAGGTTTTGGCTTTTCTCCACAACCACCCATCAGCAAAGCCCCCATCAGTAGCAGTGCAAACACACGATACTTCATTAATCAAAATATTGTTTAGGATAATAAAACACTTTTAATTCGGAATTGGTCGTGGCAAAATCATCCCAGGTCTCTGCCTCCGATTCTATCCCGGAAATGCCGCAGGTTGGTACATTGTCGATAAAACGGTTGGTAAATCGATTGACAAAGCTGGTAAATGTAGGATTGTGTCCAAACAGCAAGACCGTATTGTATTGGTCATCAATTCCCCTGACGATCTCAAAAATATCCTCCGGGAAAGCATCATAAATTCTGCGATCCACCAGAATATCATCTTTGTCAATGCCCATGGCCTTGGCAAAGAACCGAGCCGTTTTATGCGCCCGCTTTGCCGGACTGGAAATGATCTGGTCTGGCTTGACACCTTTGGAAGCCAGCATTTTTCCCATGAAGGGCGCATCCCTGAGGCCACGTTTGTTCAGGGGGCGGTCAATATCGCTCAGGCTAGGGTCGGACCAACTTGACTTGGCATGCCTGACCAAAAACAGCTTTTTCATATACTGGAATTTTTTCAAAAGTAGTAATTAAAAGACTTTACTTCTTCATCTCGTCATTTATAACGAAATTTGCCTGCTCAAATTACAAAATCGTAACCTCAGGATTTTATGAATTTCAAAGATAAAGTGATTTGGATTACCGGAGCATCATCCGGTATAGGAGAAGGCCTGGCCTATGCTTTTGCCCGTCGAGGAGCCAGATTGATCCTTTCCAGTCGCAACCAGCACGAATTAGAAAAGGTCAAGAATTCGTGTGAGCCCGGCACTGAAATTCTCGTGCTACCGTTAGATGTCGCTAGTTTTGACATCATTCCGGAAACGGCAAAAAAAGCGATCCAACACTTTGGCCGTATCGACTTGTTGATCAATAATGCAGGCATCTCCCAGCGGGCACTCATCAAGGAAACGACATTTGAAACTGAAAAAAAAATCATCGAGGTGAATTATCTGGGCACTGTTGCCGTTACCAAAGCGGTATTACCTGCCATGCTAGAGCAGCAATCGGGACATATCGTGACGATTAGCAGTGTGATGGGGAAATTTGGTGCCCCATGGCGTTCGGCTTACTCGGCTTCCAAGCACGCTCTGCAAGGCTGGTTTGATTCGCTCCGGGCAGAGGTGGCTAAAGACAACATCAAAGTGACCATTATTTGTCCAGGTTATGTACGCACCAATGTGACAATCAACGCCCTAAAAGGCGACGGATCTAAAAATAACCGGATGGCCGGAAGAACCGATAAGGGTTTATCTCCCGAGGCATTTGCAAAAAAGGCCATTCGGGCCATAGCAAGAGAAAAAGAGGAGGCCTGGATTGGAGGTTGGGAACTGTCCGCTATCTACGCCAAGTTGTATTTCCCGCGCATACTCTCTTATTTTGTCAAAAGGATTACTTTATCTTAAAGCAGCCTAATCTAATCCCTCGGCAGCCTGTTTTTGCTTCATTTCAATGATGCGATCCATGACCTCCTCCAGTTGTTCGACACCAATCTTCTTGGAAATAATTTCTTTATTCCGGTCCAGGATATAGAGCTGTGGTGTGGTATTGATGTCGTATATTTTCATGAATTTCGACTGGTGATACTTATCAATGGTATGCAGCCAATCCTCAATGCCATTTTCATCAATATACTTCCAGCAGTCGGGAATTTCATCCATGAATTTGGTGCAAACCGCTACAATCTTTACGCCTCTGTCCTTGAATTTCTCGTGGAACTCCTTCATCATTGGCGTATTTTTTTTGCAATGGCCACAATCGTAGCGCCAGAAGTACAAGATAATGAACTCCGAATCGACATCATGCAGGCTAATTGGTGTTCCGTCTCTTTTTTCCAGTCGAATATCCGGTGCTGTTTTACCAATCAACAATGGCTTGAGTTTTTCGGCATTTTCAACGATTTTCTGTAGCTGCTCCTCTTCTACCCAGGGTGCATCGCCTTTAGCGTAGTATTTTTCCACCAGATGCACATACACGGCATCCATACCTACCATTTTTGACTTGGCAAATTCATTGAGAAAATGAATGAGGTAGAACTTAAAGTTTTCCTGTGCCGGGCGCATTTGCTCAAGCACGTAGTCTATGGCCTTACTGATGGTGTCCGGGTGTTGAATTTGTAACTTGTTGATGTAATAATCTACTCGTTGAAACAGGAATGGGGTATGTGACATACAAGAATTGCCCAGGTCGATATTGTCAAAATAGTGGGCCTGCATATATCGCCATTGCAACGTTCGTACCTCTTCATCCGTTCCCTCAAACTCGGGGATATCCACATTCAGATTGGCTTTGATGATGGACGCGGTCAAAGTACCCGGATTTTGCTCAATCACTTTTTGCTGATAGTCGTTGACTTGCACATTAAGCTCTTCCAGCTTTTTCTGGTATGTATCCTGCTGATCCGGATTATCGGTCATGGCTTGTTTGAGCTTCTCAGCCTCGGGTCTTTTTGCGCTGAGATACTGAAGGTAGGCGTAGAAGATGGAATTATCCTTAGAGCCATTAAACCTGGCATTTTCCAGAGGATCTTCCTTAGTGGTATGCACTGAAAATTCCTGATCTTCCTCGTCAACCAAAACTTGAAAAAAATGGTTTTCCGGTTGCATCACCAACAGATAGATGCCACACGGCAACTTTTCCTCTCCGGCAAAGATGAAGCGTCCCTTATCATTTCTTTCTACCGTATCCTGGATGTATTGTTTGTCTCCCAGGTGATAGGCAAGCAGCAACTGTTCAGATTCATATCCATCAATGGTTACTTCAATGTGGTAACCGCCATTGGCCAGCGCAATGTTCAATACAGAAAAGAGGGCTACGACTATTAGAGAGCAATATCTCATTGCAAAATAATTTGATTTGATAAAACGCAAATATCCCCACTTTATTGGTTTTACCAACATGTGGGGATATTCTTAAAACAACTTTAACGTCAGTTTTAGTTATTCTTGTCATTCTTGCCGTCGAGTTCGGCTTGTAGCTGCCGCAATTTGGCTTCGGCGTCTTTAATCTTATTTTCGATAGTCTGAAGACGTTGACTTTCCGTGGTATACTTCTTATTGGCAGCTTCAATTTTCTGATCAATCTCAGCAAGCTGTCGGTCCGCTTCCTTTCCTGCCTCCTGGATCTTAGCGGCATATTCCTGCTGTGCTTTCTCCAGTTTGGCCTTTTCATCAGCAATTTGCTGACTGGCATCCTCTTTCACCTTGGTGACCTGACGAGTAGCTTCCTGCTTGGCCTCGTAGATGGCATCAGAGGATTCCTTCTTGGTTTGCGCAATTTCTTCCAGTGACTGCTTGCGAGCTTCCTCTGCCTCTTTGGCGTAAGCCGCCTTTTTATCAGCAGCATCCTTGCGGCTGGCATCAATTTCCTGACGAGCCTTTTCACGGGCGGCCTCGATCTCAGCCTTGTTGGCTTCCTCAGCAGCCTTGCGTTGGTTGGCCAATTCGGTCTTACGGGTTTGCAATTCTTCACTCAACTGGGCAATGGCTTCCGCTGCTTGTTTTCGTGTCGCAGCTACTTCCTGAGCCGCTTCTTCCTGCACCTGTGCAATTTGAGAAGCCGAGGATTCCCGTTGTTCAAGTACCGAGAGGGCCAGTTGTTCTTTCTCCTTGGCCGCATTTTCACGGGCCAGTTTTAATTCATTGGCTACCTGTTCGGTCAATACCGAAATTTCCTTGGCGGCCCGGTCTTTGGCTTCAGCCACCTCACTGGCAATTCGCTGCCGTTCGGTAGCTCCCTTCTCTCGTAATTCCCCGATCTTTTCCGCTTCTTCCTGTTGCACCTGAGCAATGGCCTCTGCGGCCTTTCTCCGTGCTTCCGATACCTGATTGGAAGATTCCTGCTTGGCCAGGGTTTCCTGCTCTTTTGCCTTGGCAATTTCCTTAGCCGTACGTTCGCGAATAGCGGTAATTTCCTCCGCCGATCGCTCTCTGGCTGCGGCTACTTCCTGAGCTGTGGCATTTTTAAGGTCTTTCTCCTTTGCCTTTGCCTCTGCAATGGCTTTCGCCGCTTCATCCTGAATTTGCTTTAGCCGTTCGGTAGCCGTGTTTTGGGCAGTTTGTACTTCACCAGCATATTTTTCTTTGGCCTGAGCCGCATTGCTATTGGCTTCCTGCACCTGTGATGCCGCCATATCGCGGGCCTTACCGATTTCCTCCTCTGCTTTGGTACGAGCCACTTTCACCTCCTCTGCCGTTTTCTGTAGCGCATTTTGTTCTTTCGCTTTCGCATCAGCGATGGCCTTTTGCACTTCTTCCTGTATCCGGGTCAATTCCTGAGCAGCGCGTTCCTTGGCTTGTTGAACCTCAGAAGCAATGGCCGCCTTTTCCGTCTCCGCTCTTTGTCGGGCCTCCCCTACTTTTTTAGCTTCTTCATCATTGATCTGCTTAATGGTCATCGCAGCTTTCTCACGGGCACTAGCCACATCTGAGGCAGCGGCTGCCTTCTCCTTTTCGGCTTCCGCCTTGGCCTTGGCTATTTCTTCTGCCGACATTTGTTTGGTGGAGGTCACTTCCTTCTGAGCCTTTTCCTTTTCTGAAGCCACCAATTTGCGGCTTTCACTGATCTCTTCCGCCGCCTTCTGACGAGATTCGGCTACCTCTACTGCGGCCTGTTCTTTCTCCTTGGCTACATTTTCGCGGATATCCGCCAGTTCGGCAGCACTGCGTTCCTGCAAAAGGGCTTTTTCTTCAGCCACTTTACGACGGGCTTCGGCCAATTCAAAGGCCACTTTTTCTTTCTCCAAAACGGCATTCTCCCGAATCCGGGCGATCTCCTCAGCCGTTTCTTCCTGAGTTCTAAGTATTTGTTGTGCCGCAGTTTCCTTTGACTCCACCACCTCTTCTGTGGTGCGTTCTCTCTCCTCTTTGGCCTTTTCGCGAGCAGTCTGAATGACTTGTGCGGTTTCTTCGCGAATGCGATTGAGTTCATTGGTCGAGTTTTCGCGGGCAGTAGCGATTTCATCGGCGTATTCCAATTTAGCGAGTTCTAGCTGCTCGCGTACTTTCTTTATCTCCTCTGCGGCTTTTTCCCGTGCCGCAGCTACTTCCTGAGCCGATTCCAACTCAGCCTTTTGAATGGCCTCTGCCGCCTTATTTTTGGCTTCAGCCACGTTGGCATTGATCAGATCAATCTGGGAATTGGCCTTATCACGGGCCTCCTGGACGGAAGCTGCAGCACCCTGTCTGGATTTTGCAATTTCTTCATCCGCCTTTTTGCGAGCTTCCAACACCTCATCGGCGTATAATTTCTTTTGCTCAGCAGCATTCTGACGAGCGAGGGCCACTTCGTCCTGCAAGCGGGCTTTGATTTGATCAGCTTTGGCTCTTTCCTTGGCAATTTCTTCTTTCACTTGTGCCTTGGTCGTTGCCAAATCTTTGCGTAAAGCATCCAATTCACCATCGTCCAGCTGGCTGATATCCGCAACTTTTCGGGTCGGAGTGGCACTCACCGGGCCATCATTGCTGGTGCCACCACCTGGACCTCTCGACGGCGGCGGTGTATCTACTACTACAATTTTAGAAGGATCAAGCGTTTGGTAAAAACAGGTAGCAAGCTGGCGAAATTCGGTCTGACGATTGGGGTTTACCGAAAACTTCCGCATTTCGTTGCTGATGTTGTTTTTGATGTAAATCGTGCCGATATCCGTGGAAGCAAACCACTCCAAAGCCGACATATCCAGCTGGAGTGTATTTTGGTGAACAGGAGTACCCCGTTCCTGTAGCACTTCGCCCATATCTACAAAGCGATAGCTGCGACGCATCCGACTGGCATCCATGAAAATGATCTCATCGTCCTGGTTGAACTCCACACCTCCTTTTGAGAAGACCTTGGCGGTAATACCTTTGTCACTGCTGGCCAATTCAAGCAAATAGGTATAGTTGCCGCGAACCACCAGTGTTTGGGTAACGGAGCGCAGTAAGTGTGTTCCCTGAATCACACGGTCTTCAGAAATGAGTGAAGCACACTTTTGGGCCGTCATTGCAGGTCCCTGTAAAAGGACAATAGCCAGCAGTAATAATTTAATCGCAGCCGGGAATTCCCCTTTTGAGGCGGGTGAATGCAAATCCTGTTTTTCGGAAATATTGGGTATAAGCCAATTGAGCATATGCAATATATTTTAGAATGTAAGATAGTTCTTTTCAGGCTATTTTGTATAGGTTCATGGATAGTAATACCCGAAAAAGGGGTTATTCAGGACGGGTTTAGTAAAAAGTTCTCTTTTTCGGATTGCAGGATTTTTTCAAAACAGGATTTTAACGCAGGTACCATTGACAAAATTTTTCAAATGTTTAATAAATGTGCTTTCTGAGGGAAATATCTGGGGTTTTCCAGTGAACACCTGCCTATTCCACGTGTTTTTCAGACAAAACACTGACTCTTTTACCAAAAAAATATCTAAACCATGAAAAGAACCGCAACCGCAGTCTGGAAAGGATCCGGAAAAGAAGGGAAAGGTACATTAACCACTCAAAGTGGCGTTTTTGACAAACAACCCTATTCATTCCGCCTCCGCTTTGCCAACGAGGATGGAAAACAAGGTACCAACCCCGAAGAACTGATCGGTGCCGCACATGCGGGCTGTTACAGCATGGCTCTTGCCGTACAATTGAGTGAGGCAGGCTACACCGCTGATGAACTCCACACAAAAGCTACTGTGACACTGGAGAACCCCGGCGACGGTTTTGCCATCACCAAGGTGCACCTGGAGCTTACGGCAAGTGTACCGGAAATCTCTGAGCATAAATTTAAGGAATTGGCCGAAGGAGCCAAGGCCGGTTGTCCGGTTTCAAAAGTACTTAATGCCGACATCACGTTGGATATAGACTTAAAGTAAGCTCAAGACCGCCTTTAAAAGTGGAACCTTAAGCTATAAATTCTCCCACAGGTTGTGCAGTCATAACCAACAGTGCACAACCTGTTTTTGCTTCCTTACGGAAAATAAACAACAAAAAAGCTGCAAATACTTTGTTCACTTTACAAAAAAACTTATATTGCGTTAAGTTTTCAAGCAAAGTAATACTTCCTCGCATTACAAAGAAATAGTTCACGCTCAAATCCGAGCAGTCAAGTTCAGCAAAAGCAAAATTTTCAGCAAAACAAAATTGGCACAGGTATTTGTACGCCAGTGAACCAAAGGTGTCACCTTTATCAACTAACAACTGGTTTTCAGGCTCTTACGCGAGAGTCTGAGATGATTCTTTAATTCGTTGATAGGCAGAGCAGTGGCTAACTTTGTTGTTTCACTGGCACAAAAAACACTTGTCGAAACAATCTTATCAGGATAATAACTGCATAAACATTTCGCATGTCTATGCACTATCACCTTATTGCATATAACAATAAAAAATCGACTACAACTCAATTTAGGGATGGTGAAAACTTTTGCACGCTGTATTTTTATTCTTCTAGGCCTAATGCCGTTTGTGTGTTACGGGCAAAACTACCCCGTGACATCGAATTTACAGGTGATCAGTCCACTGACTCCCGTGGTAGAGGAATGGGGCAATAGTTTTCCCAACAAAATATTCTACACAGTGACCCTCAACGACGACGATGAACCCAGCTATCAGGTCAGGCTAAGGATTACGATTAGTGGAGGCGGCATTACTTTAAAAACCAGAGAGGACTTTACGCCAACTGCCATTAATCTGAATTATGGACAACCCTTACTGCTTAGCGGCCCGGATTTGGCTGATTATTTTAGTTTGAATAACCTCTCTGCACAGGGTATTTCATTTGGGGATATACTACAAACCGGAGGAAGACTACCCGAGGGCTTATACACAATCTGTATCGAGGCCTATGACTATTTTCGCTTTAACGAAGCCCCCGTTTCCAATCAATCGTGTACCATTAGTACTCTGGAAGAACTCGATCCACCTATCATCATCTCCCCGGAAGGACCAACTGACCCGCTGCAGCCGCAAAATCTCGTCTTTCAATGGCAACCATTGCACATTGGCAGCTTTCCCATCGAATACACTTTGAGGTTATATAAAGTCCAGGAAGGGCTGACTTATGATCAGATCATCAGTGCAACTACTCCGGTCTATGAAACTCAACAAAACAATGCCACTACCTTTCTGTATGGTGCCCCCGAGCCCGTGCTGGAACAAGGTAGCGAATACCTGATTCTTCTTTCCAGCCGTGACCTTAACGGAATGCAGGTATTTAAGAACAACGGCATTAGCGAATTCAAAACGTTTACCTACGGCGCTCCTTGTGATGCACCGGTTGCGGCAGCCATCGAGTCCTCGACTCCTTCCAGTATTACACTGTCCTGGAGTACCGCTGCGAATTCCAATAATGGCTCATTTGTGGTCAGCTATCGCAATGCAGAAATCCCTGAAGCCAACTGGTACGAAGATCAAATTGATCAGGGCACTTTTCATACGATCACCGGACTGATGCCTGGAACTGCCTACGAAATCAGGGTTTCCAGCTGGTGCGGGGAGGAAGTGCAGAGTAGTTGGTTGACGGTGGGCGAAGGTATCACAGAAGAAGAAACGGAAGCATTCCCGGAATACGAATGTGGGGAAGCGGTGGTGATTCCCCCTGCAACAGCAGGCATTCCTTTGATCAATGCATCCATTGGGGAGGAATTTATCGTTAATGGGTTTCACCTCCTGCTGGACGAAGTGACCGGTAGTACGGGTACTTTTTCCGGTTATGGGCGAATAAAAATTCCTTTCTCCAACAAGGTGATTCGCGTGGAATTCAATAATATCCAGGTGAACAACAACCGCATAATGTACGGTGGCGAGGTTAGAGGAATCTCGCAATACCTGGAGATGGAAAACCCAAATGAGTGGAGCTTCCCACCCGTGGAAATCGGACAGGATATCTGCCGGCCGCCCAGTGGTTTTGTCGGGTTTGGCAACCAGGGAATTTACCATCCCACCGGCCTGCCGTACGACCCAAATGGATTTGATGTGAATGGTACCTATGTGCTCCAACCACCCTATCCTGGCTATGAAGAGGGTGATCCGATCGATAACAGCTACGATCCCAACGGATTTGATGCCGGCGGCATTCACATCGAAACCGGCACCATCTACAATCCAGCGGGCTGCGCCCAGACCGGGCTGGATTCTCTGGGACAACCCTGTAATCCCGTTGGCCCCGGCCCGTACTATTGGCTACATGAAGAAACACTTGGTCCTCCAACCCCTCAAGGACTGGCTTTTGCCGATTCTATCAGGGACCGATTGCGCCCAATGGTGGTCCAGGCCTTGGAAGTCTTATTGGCTGATACCCGGGATAGCATGGCCCTGACCAGAACCCGCTGCCAATCCTTTCGCCAAACAATGGACTCCACCATGTCTACACTGGACTACGATCGCCTCTTTATTTATGGAGATGAGGACATCTATTATAATGAAGGCATGCATCGACATTTTTCGGAAGCCCCCGATTACTTTTCCATCAATGTCACTCGCGACCCTATTGAAGTGGAGTTAGAAAATGCTCACGTTGATCTGTATCACTGTGATCAAAGACTATTTATATTTATTGACCTGGAAAATCTGATTCAAGACCAGCAAAACAATGAGGCCATCGACGCGTCGGTGGCCGCTTTGCTGGAGCTAATCAGTCGTTTCACTGCCGAGGAAGTGGCGCAATACCAAAATCTGGCCACCCTACAGCATTGGGTCAATGAACAGATGCAGCATCGCATACAACAACTTTTCTATCAACTGTACGGCCAACAAATTGGTTACCATAAATCTGGCCCTCCAGCCACTCCATATCCATTACCCAAGCAGGGTATTTTCGACGAAGTGGCTTCCGAATTGGCTTTTATCGCCTTGCCCAATCCATTGCAGATGACGACCAGTATCAAATCATTTGAAATTCCAAATGATGATCCCTTAGCTCGGAAAGCGTTCGAGTTTAATCAAGGCTGGGAATATATTGACGGTTGGCACCGCGCCTATTACCTGGATCGGATAGTAAAGCTTCGAAAGACAGTTGTGGAGGGGGATTCACTGGCCACTTTTCTACCAGCAGCCATTGAAAAGGAAGTTGCCGGAAGAACTTATACAATTTTGCTGGACAACATCAAATTTACGGCACAAACGGCTTCTCTTGATGCCTTTATGCTGTTGGAATTGCCCAACGGCCAAAAGGTTGTATTCCGTGCCACCGGCCTCTATTTTGGTCCCAGTGGACTGACCATGGATCAGGCCAGGCTGGAACTTGCATCTGATGTACAAATCCGTTTGAGTAACGCCGCAAAATTGATCATTGAAGGTAGCGACAGCACCTATGTATCCTTTGACTGTCAGGGTTTTGCGGGAATGGGCATTCAGGCAGCAGTTGAATTTTGCCGCAACTTTGTTGTCCCGCTAAATCCCGAAACATTGGAAACATTACCCGACCCTGAGCGGGTTCGGGCACACTTTACCGTTGAGATGCCCGCATGGGGAGAATTTGTAACTACCGTAAATATTGATCCTTTTGCATTGGCAAAAACGGAAGATGTCAAATGGATTGTACAAGAGGCCACACTGGATTTCAGTGAGACTGAATCACCTGAGGACATCACATTTCCAACAAATTATGCCTCTCCCTTTGTCAGTCCATCTGGCCAAGCCAGCCCGCTATGGAAGGGTTTTTATCTTAAGGAATTATCCGTACAACTACCGGCCAGACTTACCGGAACCCAGGAGGTCGGTATCTCCGTTCAAAATGTCATTATTGATGATATGGGCGTAAGTGGCATGGCCAGTGCATCACCGATTCTTTCTTTAGAACAGGGCAATCTTGGAGGATGGGCCTTTTCCATCGATACCCTTTCACTAAGTGTGGTGGCCAATCAATTTGAGGAAATTGCCTTTAATGGTCTTCTGAATGTCCCGATTCTAAAAGAAGCCCAAGTAGTTGATAACAATACGCCTCCCAACGACAGTATCATCCGTCCGGCAGCTTGTCTGGCTTATGAGTGTTTTTTGAATAGTGATGGCCAGTACGGCTTCTCTGTGGCCACGCAGAGTAGTTATCGTGTCGATATCTGGAAAGCCCAGGTCACCTTCCGACCGGGCACCAGCATCGATATTTTTGACGATGGTCACGGCTTAAAAACCCTGGCCACGCTACACGGCAATATTGCATTTCAAGGGGCTAGCCTTGGCGCTGGATTAAATTTGGCCGGAGACACCATTTCTTTTCAAAATGTACAGCTATCAAACAAGACTCCCTACTTCAGCCCTGGCACCTGGTCTTATCCAACCGTCAGCTTGAGCTTGGGCGGTTTCTCCCTAACCTTTCAAGAAATCGGGATGTACAGCACCGGTGATCCAGAGGAAGCTGCCCTTGGTTTTAATGCGCTGATTAATCTATCTCCCGGTAACAACATGGGTATTACGGCTTGTGGAAGCTTTAAATTTGTAGGCAATCTGAACCAGGAAAATCAACGGCAAAAATGGAGATATGACCACCTGGAAGTCGATGACATCTATATCAATGCCAGTGCGCCTGGTTTTGGAGTTAGCGGAGGATTGAGCTTTTACGAAAATGACAACAACTATGGCAGTGGCTTTAGGGGGATGATCAGCGCCTGGTTTAAAGGAGTCAATGCCCCGGAAAGTGGTGGGTCCGGTAATAGTACCGGTTGTAATTACTCGGGTTCCCTCCCTGGCTGGGGCATTACTGCCATGGCTCAGTTTGGAACTAAAGACAACTTTGACTATTTCCTGGTCGATGCCATGGTCGATCTAGGAGGAGGCGTCCCCATTTTGGGTCCTGCCATAAAACTAAAAGCTTTTGGTGGCGGGGTGTACCATCACATGTCACGCAATGGCCCTGCGATTGCACAATTGCAGAACGCACAGGCCAATACACCGCCCATACCTGCTCTTGGCAGCAGCCTATCTGGCATCCAGTATGTTCCCAATGCCAGTGCAGGATACGGCATAAAAGCCACCGTACTCGTGGTGAGTATCAGCGAATCTGCAGTAAATGCCAATCTGACTTTTGAGATCAACTTCAACAACAATAACGGTATCGACTCCCTGGGTTTTTATGGCAATGCCAGCTTTATGAAACGCCCTAAGAAGGATCAGTCTCCCACTTATGAACCAGGAGAACGGCCGCAAAATGGCACGCCCATCAACGCCTATCTTGCCATAAACTTTGATTTTGTCAATCACGTATTGAGTTCGCAGTTTGAGATTTATGCCTTCATTGCCGGAGGTGCAATTAAAGGAGGAATCAATGATAAAATGAAAATGGGCTGGGCAGACCTGCTATTCACCCGTGACGAGGGATGGTATATCAAAGCTGGATCAATCACGGAAAGGAACACGATCATTATTGGTATACCCGGTATTGCAGAAGAACTGATCACTTTTAGCTGCTACCTGATGATCGGCAACCGGGATATCCCGGCGATCCCTCAGATTTCGACGGAGCATTTAGCCCTTATCGGTGTCTATTCTGAAGATATTTATGATCCCTCCCGATCTTCCCTGATTCCTACCGGTGCCGGTTTTGCTTTTGGCGCCGAATTCACCATTAATACCGGTGAAAAGACCTTCCTTATTTTCTACGGCTCCTTTTCATTAGATATTGGTTTCGACATCTCCATTCTGGACTATGGCGATGCCCAATGTACCGGAAGTGAAGGGCCGGTAGGGATCAATGGTTGGTACGCCACCGGGCAATTTTGGGCAGTGGGAACAGCTGAAATCGGCATTAAGGTGCGCATTTTTGGCAAAACCCGAAAATTCAGCATTCTCCAGGCCAGTGCGGGAGCAGTACTGTACGCTCAACTACCTAATCCCCTTTCGGCCAATGGGGCTATCGGCGGTACTTTTGACATCCTCAATGGCCTGATTAGTGGCACCTGGAATTTCCTGTTTGAATTTGGAGAAGAATGTGTGATTGTTGGCGCCAGTAATCCGGTAGCCGCATTATCGATCATTGAAAGTGTAGAACCGGAGACCGATCAACCAGTACCGGTAGATGTGACTCCCCGGGTAAATTTTATTGTGCCGATTAACGAAGCTTTTGAACTGAATGATGGTCAGCAAACCGAGCAGTACATTGTGCGTATTGACGATGCTGCCACTCAATTGCTACAGGATGGGACACCCGTTCCCTGTAGCATGGAATTGTCTCCTGACCGGCACACCTTAACCATTACATCTGAGGACTTTCTTAGAAGTAACACCAATTACACCTTCATTATTTCGGTTTATTTTGAGGAAATGATCGATGGCCAATGGCAGGCAGTGAGAGAAAATGGTGTTATTTCAAACCAGAAAGATACCATCAATTTTATCACCAATGACGGTTTTGACTTTTTGGTAGAAACCAACATCAAGGCCAGTTATCCTCAAAATGGCCAGTACAATTTTTATCGTTCAGAATATAGTGAGCAAAAGGGATACATTTTTCTCAAACGTGGACAGGAGGATCTATTCACTAATATCCCGGAAGGACATAGTCAAAAGATCAGGCTGAAAGATCGACAAACCGGGCAGACGAGATCGATCCCTTTCAGCTATGTAGCAGATGAACGCAAAATTGTCTTTCCGTTACTCCCGCAATGGCTTACGGCCAATCACTTGTATCGTTTGGAAATCGTGAATTTACCTGCCCAGGAAGGCGACAATATTCAATCGGAAGAAAATAATAATGATGAGCCGATTGAAGAGAATCCTCCCCCAGCGAATAATCAACCGGTTCCGGAAAATCAAAACCCTCAACCAATCGGCGGTGGAGAATTGGGAGACACCGGCCCCTCCCAAAATCAATCGCCGCAGGTGCTTTATACCCTTTATTTCAGGACTAGCCATTATCCAACTTTTTTGGCAAAAGCCAGCGACTTATTCACAAACTTAACTTATAGTCAATTCGATAATTTAATACCCATTGAGACCAATGAACCCTTTGATGTTTTTGAGCTAGATGGCTTCGAAGAAAACCCTCCTTTGGTGGAATTGGAAGCAACGATGCAGGAGGCTTGGTTCCTGGAAGAAATTATCCCACTTTATTATGAGCAATTTCCGATTGACTTCACCTCGCAAATCTATATTCCGGTAAATTTCTCCAGGAATGCAACCTTTGGGTTTCCTCCTTCTAAAGCCTTGGGCATCGAACAAATTCCAGCACAGGTTCAGGTGAGATTCCCAAATTATGCCAGCGGATATTTCCCTCTGGCCTACTCGGCACCAAATACTCAATTGAAATACCTCATTGAGACTTTCATTCGCCACGACCAGGAAGCTTTAATGGCACCATGTTTGGAAAATATCGCCCGATTTGAACAGTTCCTTCTAGATGTCAATAGCGGCGTGGATCATCATGACGACACCCAACCGGAAGGGCCAAATGGCTATACGCTTGCTCAATTGCGGCAGTTGGCTACAAGCCGGGCACCACAACTCATTCCTTGCCTCGATTTAGTGGAACAAGAGGTACCGACAATGCCGCCCGGAAGTTATCAAATTCAGCTAAGGTATCAACTCCCAGAACTAGGTATTACAACCAGTATTTACAACACTACAATCACTAAAGGGATAAGCAGTAACTAAGCCAAAATGAAAAACAATCATGAATAAGTTTTCTATACCTTTCATCGTTTATGCGTTCTCTCTTTTTTCAATATCAACACTTTGTGCGCAGGGAGGCCTGGATACCTTGCGTATCCAGGCTACCGCTCGAGGTACCGGTGATCATGTTAGAATTCGTTGGGCTCCTGTCGATATTCAACTGTGGCGTTTGGGTATTTTACATGGCTACACCCTGGAACGAAGAACCATGCAGCGCAACGGAACACTTTTACCAACGGCAGAGCAGCAAGCCTCGGTAGTAGTTTTACAGAAAGTTATCAAGCCTCAACCTCCTGGCTGGTGGAAGGACAAAATTGACACCAGCGACTTAGCAGGCATTGCCGCGGGATCGATCTATGGTGAACAATTTGAAATTAATGATCTGGTTGAGCATGATTTTCTAAGGATGTACAATACTGTTCAACAACGAGATGCACAATTTCACTTTGGGCTATTTGCCGCTGACCAGTCTTTCCAGTTAGCAAAGCATATGGGCCTGGCATTTGTAGATTTGGAAGTACAAGCCAATGAAACTTACCTCTATCGGGTTTACTTAACTCAGGCAGTGGACCATTCCTTTTTACAACCCGGCATTACTGCTGGCTCACCGGGCACTGGAGAACCCCTACCTACACTTTATCAGGTTCAGGCCAAATTTGGTAATAAACAGGTCCAGCTCATCTGGAACTTTGAAGACTTTCGGGCCTTCTACGCCAGCTACGAAGTGGAGTGTTCCGATGATTTGGGCATGAATTTTAAAAAAGTAAATGCGCTTCCCATCGTTGCCACCAAGGCACCGGGAATGGATACTAAAAATATTTTCTATAGCGATAGCCTGCCGGAGAACTTTAGACCCTACTTCTACCGGGTACGCGGTAAGTCCATTTTTGATGAGTATGGTCCCTATTCTAACGTAGTCAGGGGTAAGGGATTGCCCAAACCTTTATCAGTACAAATGGGCATAACGAATATTACAGAAACTGCCCCCAAAAACCTCCTGCTCACCTGGGAATTCCCTGACGCTCTGAATGATCGCCTTAGTGGTTTTGAGTGTTTTCGGGCATCAAAAAAGGAAGGGCCTTTTGTAAAAATCACATCAGATCTGGTGCCCAACCACCAACGGTCGTTTCTGGATACAGCAGCTCACGGGACCAACTACTATGTGGTAAAAGCCCTGGATATTTATGGCCATAAGTATAGTACCTTTTCTGTACTGGGACAACTCTCTGATGCGGTTCCTCCTGCACCACCAACCGGGTTACAGGCGGCCATTACAAAATCCGGAGAAGTTAAACTGAGTTGGACACCTAATCAGGAAGAGGATTTAATGGGCTATCGGGTGTTTATGGCCAATGCTCCGGAGGGTGACTATGCCCAACTGACGTCCATTTATACCCGTGATACCTTTTACACCTTCCAGGTACGTATGAATGTCTTAAACAAAGAATTTTACTGTAAAGTAATCGCGTTAGACTATCGGGAAAACTATTCTGATTATTCCTCCGCCATTGCCATTACAAGGCCTGATGTCATTCCCCCAATTGCTCCATTAATAAAAAAAGTCCGGCCCTCTTCGGATGGCGTTCTAATCCACTGGTTACCCAGTACTAGTGAAGATGTAGAGCTACACCTTTTACAGCGAAAAGCTCCTTACGAAAGCAATTGGACAACGTTAGCGGAGAGCCAGTGGCAAAACTACTTCTATGTACTGTTGGATAGTACCGCTGATAGCAGATTTGAATACCAATATCGGGTACTGGCCATTGATCACGCAGGGTTAAAGTCCAGTTCCAAAGTTTATGGAGCCAAAATCATTGACCGCGGGGAACGCGAGCCCATTGAGGCCCTCCGCTCTGAAGTGGATCGGAAAGAGAAGGAAATTATTCTTTCCTGGGAATATTCCAACGTAGGCAAACTCTACCAATTTGTGCTTTATAGAAGTAAGGATGAAGAACCGCTTCGCACCTATAAGGAACTCACCATGACCTCTGAGGAGCTGGCAATAGAGTTTCTGCCTAACCTGGCCCGCTTTCAGTTTAGAGACCCACAATTAAGCATGGATACTCAATACCGATACCAGCTTTTGGCCAAACATCGGAACGGAGGTTCTTCTCCTTTAAGTAAGGTGATAGAAGTCCGGTATTAATAAATTCAACATCTGAACTATGAAGAAGCTCTATACGATTGTATTCCTTACCCTCTTTGCCTTGATACAAGTCCAGGGACAAATCTGCGATAATTACACCGATGGAGGCCGGGTCTTTCAAAATATAGATACGGCCACAATTGCCTACTGTAATGCACTTAGTTTGCTACCAATGACGGAGGTAATTGCACCAAGTGGGGGATCAGGAGGAAGTCCGATATATCAGTGGCAGGTGTCGTTTAATCTCGGAAACTCATGGGTTGACATTGCCATCAGTGAAGGAGGTCAGAGGGATTTATTTGCCAATAGTAATCCGGTGCTCAATTATTTAATAGGAATAGGCCTCGATGCCAACCAAACGACTATTTTTAGAAGAGCTGTCCGTAGATCGAATTGTCCCAATTTTGTTTTTTCCAACGGGGTGATCTTTAAGGTTTATCACCAAATAACCGACCCCGGTCATTTTAGAAATCTCATTACTCAATGTGAAATCAATGGCAATAATTTCTGTACACCTGCAATTTCACCGCAGCAACTTGACCAGTACATCGATCCTGCGCTCCCCTATTTGCCCAGTGGTGGTACAGCACCTTATGAATACCGCTGGGAGATTTCTGAGGATGACTTCAATTGGTCTTATTACAGCAGTGAAGCTCTACCTGATTTGTGTTTTGCACCGGGAGTGAGAAGGTTTTTTAGAAGAGGCGTCCGCCCGGTAGGCTCACCCTGCAATTTTCTGTATTCTAATAGCATCGAAATCAGAAACGTGAGAGAATTGGTGATTGACTTTAACATTACACATCCGGAATGTTCCGATGAGTCTTCCGGAATCATTGAAGTATATGATCTAAGTGGCAATGACAACTTCATTCTGAACACCTTTCAATACTCGATCGACAACGGGCAGAGCTGGCAACCATCCAATATCTTTTCAAACCTACCATCAGGTGACTATACAATCACCATTGACAGCAAATGTGCCTGTGACAATCCAAGCACCTCTGAGTGTGTTGGAAATGCAAGCATTGTTTCAACTCCTGCGCCAATAATTAATAGTGTCATCCATTCTGACCTGACTGATTGTGGCGCAGATGACGGGACTATAACTATTACTGCATCAGGGGGACTTAGCCCTCTAAAATACAGTATTGATGGTTTTACATGGAGCAGCAATCCAAATTTCACTGACTTACCTTTGGGTACTTATTTCATTTTTGTAAAAAATACCGATGACAGCTGCGAAAGGTATTACGGACAAATCGAATTAATAGAACCACCCACCCCCTTCATTACTCAAGTCTCAACAGTCGACTTAACAGATTGTGATTCAGGAGATGGTAGTCTTACCATCACTGCTGCCGGTGACTTTGGCAACTTTGAATACAGCATTGACAACGGCATTTCCTGGTCTACCAACCCCACCTTCACCAATCTAGACAAGACGGTTTATACAGTTGGAGTTAGAAATAATGATGGCACCTGTCCTGTGTTTCAAAACGTGAATATTGATGGTCCTTCCGCACCAATCATTACTAATATTACACCTCAACAGCCATCCAATTGTAACATTAATGATGGCTTGATTAATGTTACCGCCACCCCAGGAACTGGGCAGGTATTCTTTTCCATCGATGGAGGTAACTTATGGCAAACAAGTGGTTCTTTTTCCGAACTAGCTCCTGGCACTTACTCCATTGCCGTACGTAATGCCAATGGCACATGTATCATCTTCGAGCCAAATCCCGTGCAGCTGGACTATCCCCCCGCTCCGTCAATTCTTAGTGTCGACAGCTCGCAGCCCACCGATTGTAATGTCGATGATGGAACTATTGCTATCACCGCCACGGACGGCATCGGCGCATTCGAATTCTCAATTAATGGAGGGAGTTCATGGCAACCGAGTGATATCTTCTCTGGTCTGCCACCGGGCACCTACTCCATTGCCGTGCGCAATGCCAATGGAACCTGCATCACACTTGAGCCTAATCCCGTGCAACTGGACTATCCACCAGCTCCGTCAATTGTTAGTGTCGGCAGCTCGCAGCCTACCGATTGTGATGTCGATGATGGAACGATATCCATCACGGCGGCCGATGGCATTGGTTCATTTGAATTCTCCATCAATGGAGGTAGCTCCTGGCAATCCAGTGGCACCTTCTCAGGATTGCCACCCGGCGCTTACTCCATCGCCGTGCGAAATGCCAATGGGACTTGCAGCAGCTTAGAGACAAATCCCGTGCAACTGGATTATCCACCAGCTCCGTCAATTGTAAGTGTAAATAGTTCTCAGCCTACGGATTGTGATATCGATAATGGAATGATTACCATTACAGCTACCGATGGCATTGGCTCTTTCGACTTCTCCATCGATGGAGGTAGCTCTTGGCAAGCTAGTGGTAACTTCACTGGTTTGCCACCGGGCACTTATTCCATTGCCGTCCGCAATGCCAATGGCACATGTTTAATCTTCGAGCCTAACCCCGTGCAGCTGAATTATCCACCCGCGCCATCGATTGTAAGCGTGGACAGCTCGCAACCTACAGATTGTGATGTCGATGATGGAATGATCATCATTTCAGCTACCGATGGTATTGGCTCTTTCGACTTCTCCATCGATGGAGGTAGCTCTTGGCAATCCAGTGGCTCCTTCTCCGGCCTATCGCCGGGTACTTACTCCATTGCGGTACGTAATGCAAACGGGACTTGCATTATCCTGGAGCCAAATCCCGTGCAGCTGGACTATCCACCCGCTCCGTCAATTCTTAGTGTTGAAAGTTCGCAACCCACTGACTGTAACCTCAACGATGGGACTATAACCATCAACGCCACGGACGGC
Source organism: Saprospiraceae bacterium (assembly GCA_965229635.1). Lineage (GTDB taxonomy): Bacteria > Bacteroidota > Bacteroidia > Chitinophagales > Saprospiraceae > BQJU01. The sequence goes on along the minus strand of OZ245894.1, from coordinate 3,848,019 downwards.
ATCGACTCTTTTGAATTCTCCATCAATGGAGGTAGCTCCTGGCAATCCAGTGGCTCCTTCTCCGGCCTATGGCCGGGTACTTACTCCATTGCGGTACGTAATGCAAACGGGACTTGCATTATCCTGGAGCCTAATCCCGTACAGCTAGACTATCCACCCGCTCCGTCAATTCTTAGTGTTGAAAGTTCGCAACCCACTGACTGTAACCTCAACGATGGGACTATAACCATCAACGCCACGGACGGCATCGACTCTTTTGAATTCTCCATCAATGGGGGAAGCTCATGGCAAAACAGTGGCTCCTTCTCTGATCTATCACCCGGCGCTTACTCTATTGCTGTACGCAACGCCAATGGAACCTGCATCACTCTTGAGCCTAATCCCGTGCAACTGGATTACCCACCTTTTCCATCGATTGTCAGCGTGGACTTCTCACAGCCATCCGATTGCGATGTCGATGATGGAACCATTTCGATTACCGCTACAGATGGCATTGGTTCATTTGAATTCTCCATCAATGGAGGTAGCTCTTGGCAAGCTAGTGGTAACTTCACTGGTTTGCCACCGGGCACTTATTCCATTGCCGTCCGCAATGCCAATGGCACATGTTTAATCTTCGAGCCAAATCCCGTGCAACTGGATTACCCACCTTTTCCATCGATTGTCAGCGTGGACTTCTCACAGCCATCCGATTGCGATGTCGATGATGGGACGATATCCATCACAGCGGCCGATGGCATCGGATCTTTTGAACTTTCCATTGATGGGGGAAGCTCCTGGCAAACAAGTGGTAGCTTTACTGGTTTACAACCGGGCACCTACTCCATCGCCATCCGCAATGCCAATGGAACCTGCATCATCCTTGAGTCTAATCCCGTGCAGCTGGACTATCCACCCGCGCCATCGATTGTAAGCGTGGACAGCTCGCAACCTACGGATTGTGATGTCGATGATGGAATGATCATCATTTCAGCTACCGATGGTATTGGCTCATTTGAATTCTCCATCAATGGAGGTAGCTCCTGGCAATCCAGTGGTGCCTTCTCAGGATTGCCACCCGGTGCTTACTACATCGCCGTACGCAATGCCAATGGGACTTGCATCATCTTCGAGCCAAACCCCGTGCAACTGGATTATCCACCCGCGCCGTCAATTGTAAGTGTAAATAGTTCTCAGCCTACGGATTGTGATATCGATGATGGAATGATCATCATTTCAGCTACCGATGGTATTGGCGCTTTCGACTTCTCCATCGATGGAGGTAGCTCTTGGCAATCGCAGGGTACCTTCTCTGCTTTACCACCTGGCACTTATTCCGTCGCCGTACGTAATGCCAATGGAACCTGTTTAATCTTCGAGCCAAACCCCGTGCAACTGGATTATCCACCCGCGCCGTCAATTGTAAGTGTAAATAGTTCTCAGCCTACGGATTGTGATATCGATGATGGAATGATTACCATTACAGCTACCGATGGCATTGGCTCTTTTGAGTTTTCCATTGATGGGGGAAGCTCATGGCAAAACAGTGGCTCCTTCTCTGATCTACCACCCGGCACTTACTCTATTGCTGTACGTAATGCCAATGGCACATGTATCATCTTCGAGCCAAATCCCGTGCAGCTGGACTATCCACCCGCTCCGTCAATTCTTAGCGTCGATAGCTCGCAGCCTACGGATTGTGGTGTCGATGATGGAACCATTTCAATTACCGCTACAGATGGCATTGGTTCATTTGAATTCTCCATCAATGGAGGGAACTCCTGGTTACCAACCGGTACCTTCTCAGGCTTATCACCCGGCACTTATTCCGTTGCCGTGCGAAATGCCAATGGGACTTGCAGCAGCTTAGAGACAAATCCCGTGCAACTGGATTATCCACCCGTGCCGTCAATTGTAAGTGTAAATAGTTCTCAGCCTACGGATTGTGATGTCGATGATGGAACCATTTCAATTACCGCTACAGATGGCATTAGTTCATTTGAATTCTCCATCAATGGAGGGAACTCCTGGCAATCCAGTGGTGCCTTCTCAGGATTGCCACCCGGTGCTTACTACATCGCTGTGCGAAATGCCAATGGGACTTGCAGCAGCTTAGAGACAAATCCCGTGCAGCTAGACTATCCGCCCGCGCCATCGATTGTAAGCGTGGACAACTCACAGCCCACTAACTGTGATGTCGATGATGGAACTATTGCCATCACCGCCGCAGATGGTATTGGCGCTTTCGACTTCTCCATCGATGGAGGTAGCTCTTGGCAATCCAGTGGCTCCTTCTCCGGCCTATCGCCGGGTACTTACTCCATTGCGGTACGTAATGCAAACGGGACTTGCATTATCCTGGAGCCTAATCCCGTGCAGCTAGACTATCCACCCGCTCCGTCAATTCTTAGCGTCGATAGCTCGCAGCCTACGGATTGTGATGTCGATGATGGATCCATTTCAATTACCGCTACAGATGGCATTGGTTCTTTCGAATTCTCTATCGATGGAGGGAACTCCTGGTTACCAACCGGTACCTTCTCAGGCTTATCACCCGGCACTTATTCCGTTGCCGTCCGCAATGCCAATGGCACATGTTTAATCTTCGAGCCTAACCCCGTGCAGCTGAATTATCCACCCGCGCCATCGATTGTAAGCGTGGACAGCTCGCAACCTACGGATTGTGATGTCGATGATGGAATGATCATCATTTCAGCTACCGATGGTATTGGCTCTTTCGACTTCTCCATCGATGGAGGTAGCTCTTGGCAAGCTAGTGGTAACTTCACTGGTTTGCCACCGGGCACTTATTCCATTGCCGTCCGCAATGCCAATGGCACATGTTTAATCTTCGAGCCAAATCCCGTGCAACTGGATTACCCACCTTTTCCATCGATTGTCAGCGTGGACTTCTCACAGCCATCCGATTGCGATGTCGATGATGGGACGATATCCATCACAGCGGCCGATGGCATCGGATCTTTTGAACTTTCCATTGATGGGGGAAGCTCCTGGCAAACAAGTGGTAGCTTTACTGGTTTACAACCGGGCACCTACTCCATCGCCATCCGCAATGCCAATGGAACCTGCATCATCCTTGAGTCTAATCCCGTGCAGCTGGACTATCCACCCGCGCCATCGATTGTAAGCGTGGACAGCTCGCAACCTACGGATTGTGATGTCGATGATGGAATGATCATCATTTCAGCTACCGATGGTATTGGCTCATTTGAATTCTCCATCAATGGAGGTAGCTCCTGGCAATCCAGTGGTGCCTTCTCAGGATTGCCACCCGGTGCTTACTACATCGCTGTGCGAAATGCCAATGGGACTTGCAGCAGCTTAGAGACAAATCCCGTGCAGCTGGATTATCCCCCCGCGCCATCGATTGTCAGCGTGGACAGCTCGCAGCCTACTGATTGTGATGTCGATGATGGAACTATATCCATTACAGCGGCCGATGGCATCGGATCTTTTGAATTTTCCATCGATGGGGGAAGCTCCTGGCAATCCAGTGGTACATTCTCAGGATTGCCACCCGGCGCTTACTCCATTGCCGCGCGCAATGGCAATGGCACATGTATCATCTTCGTGCCAAATCTCGTGCAGCTAGACTATCCACCCGCTCCGTCAATTCTTAGCGTCGATAGCTCGCAGCCTACGGATTGTGATGTCGATGATGGAACTATTGCCGTCACCGCCGCAGACGGCATCGGCTCTTTCGAGTTCTCCATTAATGGAGGTAGCTCCTGGCAAACAAGTGGTAGCTTTACTGGTTTACAATCTGGTTCTTACTCCATTGCCGTACGTAATGCCAATGGAACCTGCATCATCTTCGTGCCTAATCCCGTGCAACTGGACTATCCACCCGCCCCATCGATTATAAGCGTGGACTTCTCGCAGCCAGCGGATTGTGGTGTCGATGATGGGACTATATCCATCACAGCGGCCGATGGCATCGGATCTTTTGAGTTTTCCATTGATGGAGGTACTTCATGGCTATCTAGTGGTCCCTTCTCCGGTTTACCGCCAGGCAATTATTCCATCGCCGTACGCAATGCCAATGGGACTTGCATCATCTTCGAGCCAAACCCCGTGCAACTGGATTATCCACCCGCGCCGTCAATTGTAAGTGTAAATAGTTCTCAGCCTACGGATTGTGATATCGATGATGGAATGATCATCATTTCAGCTACCGATGGTATTGGCGCTTTCGACTTCTCCATCGATGGAGGTAGCTCTTGGCAATCGCAGGGTACCTTCTCTGCTTTACCACCTGGCACTTATTCCGTCGCCGTACGTAATGCCAATGGAACCTGTTTAATCTTCGAGCCTAACCCAGTGCAACTGGATTATCCACCCGCGCCGTCAATTCTTAGTTTTGAAAGTTTGCAACCCACTGACTGTAACCTCAACGATGGGACTATAACCATCAACGCCACGGACGGCATCGGCTCTTTCGAGTTCTCCATCGATGGGGGAAACTTCTGGCAATCGCAGGGTACCTTCTCCGATTTACCGCCAGGCAATTATTCCATCGCTGTGCGGAATGCCAATGGGACTTGTACTAGTTTCAATTCCGAGCTTATCTCATTAGCCTATCCAACGAGCCCACAAATATTAGCGGTACAGCAACAAAACCCCTCGGATTGTGGCCTGAATGATGGCTCTCTGGAAATTCAAATGTCTAATCCAAATGTGGATTATCTGTTTAGCATAAATGCAGGCCAAACCTGGGAAATGGAACCGCTTTTTGTGCAACTAGGCAGCGGGGTTTACAACGTAGTAGTGACCAACGGTGATGGGACTTGTCTGGTCGATTTTGGATTGATCCAGTTAACGATCCCCTCCTCACCACAAATCGATAACGTCCAAGCCATACCTCCTAGCGATTGTGGAATCACAGATGGTAGTATCAACATACAGGCAAGCGGAGGAGCAGGAAGTTATGAGTATTCCATTGATAACGGTAATTCCTGGTCGACCTCTCCTACTTATACAGGTCTTTCTGCTGGCGTCTATCCCGTGATGATCAGAAATTTCGATGGAACATGTGAGGTGTCCTTTGTCAGCCCAATCGTTTTGGAAGAGCCTCAGGCGGCCAATATCCTTGACATTATTTATTATTCTCCATCCGATTGTGCCATTGCGGATGGCACTCTCGAGATCCTCATCGACAACGACCCGTCGACTTTTGAGTTCACAATTGATAATGGAGCAAATTGGTCAAGCGGGAACACCTTTGAAAACCTTCCTTCAGGAGAATACTGGGTGGGAGTAAGAACTATAGATGGCTCCTGTGAGACCTTCCTACCCGATCCCATAACTCTTCAGACTCCCGTTGCTCCCACAATTACAAATGTCCTGATGACACAACCATCAGATTGTAACCTCAATAATGGTTCAATCCAAATATTCGCCAGTTCAGGAATCGGTAACTTTGAATATAGCATTGACAATGGCAACACCTGGCAAGCCAATAATCTCTTTCAAAATCTTTCTCCGGATACATACATTATAGTCGTCAGAAATATTACAGGTACTTGTCCAGTTATTCATACAACATCACTACAATTAAACTACCCTAACCAGCCTATTATCAACAACATAACCACTACAGACATTACTGATTGTGAAAGTTCTGACGGCGGTATATTTATTGAAGCCACTTCCGGTGTATCGCCATTGCAATACTCTATTGACGGAGGCCTTACCTGGGCCACCAATCCTACATTCACCAATCTAACCGAAGGAGACTACACCATCGCAATCAGCAACTTTGATGGTTCATGTCCTACTGACTTTGGCGCACCGGTTGAACTTATCGCCCCACTTGCCCCGGAAATCAATTTCACAACCATTACGGATCCAACTGACTGTGGTCTGAATGACGGCAGTATATTCATCCACGCCAGCGGAGGAGCAGGTGTCTACCAGTATAGTTTAGATGGAATTTCCTGGTGGGATAGTAATTTATTTAGTGATCTTTCTCCAGGTAGTTATCTGCCACATGTTCGAAATATTGACGGCACCTGTATCATCTTTTCGGATTCCTTATTATTGCTTGCCCCGGAAGCGCCGACACTAAATGATGCACTCGTATCTGCACCCTTAAACTGTACTGAAAACAGTGGCTCTATTGAACTGATTGCTCAGGGAACCGGCTCTCTACAATACAGCATTGATGGAGGCCAAAGCTGGCAAAACACTAACTTGTTTGAAAATCTCTCAATCGGCATTTATCAAATTGCACTGGCAAATGAAGATGGTACTTGTATTCAGGACTTCGAACCAATCACGCTAGGAGGGACTGAGGTACCCAGTATAGCACAAGTAATCATTGCCAATCCCACTGATTGTAACTTCGAAGATGGAATGATCACCATTCAACCGGAAGCATTGAACGGAAACTACTTGTTTAGCATCGACGGTGGAAATACATGGAGTAATCAACCTGATTTCCTCAATCTGCCACCCGGTACCTATACCATCATGATTAGCAATGCAGATACTGCCTGTATCGTTTCGTGGAATGCACCGATTGTATTACAGGAACCAGCGATACCAGTCTTTGATACAGTTACCACTACCGCTCCTACGGCCTGCACTCTGATTGATGGAAGCATCACGATAGATTTGATTAATGAAGAGGATTACTACGAATTTAGCCTGGACCAGGGAATGAGCTGGCACACCAATCCGGTTTTTAATAACCTTTCCAGTGGAGAATACTTCATCACGGTAAGAAACCATAATGGAAACTGTCTGACAACCTATCCAGTTCCCGTTGAAATTGCAAATGCGACCGATGTGATCGACCTCGGACCTATCATTACCGATTTATCGTCCTGCCATAGCAATGACGCCAGTATTTCGGTTGACTATTCCGGCCAAAACCTGGAATTTAGTATCGATGGAGGCATTACCTGGCAATCCCAACCGGTGTTTACACAACTGGCCCCCAATAGCTACACCTTAATGATTGCTGACCCTAATAATAATTGCTTTCTAATTCACGAATTTCCGGTCATTATTGATCATTACAACGCTACTATTCCTCTTGAATTAGCAACAACCAACCCTTTTGAATGTCAAGAAGATAGCGGCTCCATCACCATTCACCCACCCACGGACAACTCCTACTGGTTTAGTATCGATGGAGGTTTGACTTATCAGGAAGAAAATACGTTTCACTATCTCGGACCCGGATACTATTTTCCCACTGTCATGAGCCTTGATTCGACCTGCAACTATCACCATGCTGACACCCTCTACCTTGAACTCATTCCTGATCCAGAAATATCCACGATTAATACCATCCATCCCGAGGGTTGTAATACCCCAAATGGTCAGATTATCATTGAGGCAACTTCAGAAACCACCATTGAATACAGTCTAGATCAGGGAGAAAACTGGCAAATAAACAATGGAATATTTGACCAACTTTTACCAGGAACCTATAGCCTGTGGATTAGAAATGAAGGAAGCCCCTGTACCATCCCATATCCTGGTTTAATCATTCTTGAGGCTTTGAATAGCGATCAAGTGGAAATCTTCCTGGAGGAGTCAATTTGCCAAGGAGAATCCTTCCCGATTGGGGATCAGGAATACATGGAGGCTGGTGATTACAACACCATATTACTCGGACAAAACGGATGTGATAGTATCATAAACCTTTCGCTGACGGTAAACGATACATTTCGTGTTGCTTTCCACGAAAACGTTTGTCCCAACGAATTCATTATTGTCGGTGCAGATACCCTGAGCACAACTGGATTTCACGAAATAGACCTGGTATCAACCTATGGTTGTGATAGTACCATTGTTGTGAACCTGGATGTCATACCAACCGATACTACCTTACTGACTGCCGTAATCTGCCCTGGTGAAACTATTGAAGTCAATGACAGCCTTTTCACCGAAGCGGGTAATTACTACCTGACAGAAATCAATGAATTTGGATGTAGTGATATTTTGCATTTGTCCCTGGCCTTTATTCCAGGTCCATCTATGGATTCGATCTCTGTAACAAATCCAGAAAGTTGTGAGACTGAAAACGGGACTATCTCATTTTGGGGACTTTCGCCCTCCGTAATATTAAGTATCGACAGTGGATCAACCTGGCAGTCACTGCCCTTTTTTGAAATGCTACCTGCTGGCAGTTATCACATCTTCCTTTCAGATACCGATACCGGTTGTATGACTGATACCATCGTAGACCTAGTCAGTATTAGTCAACCACAGGTTGCCTACGCAGACGCCTTGGCACCAAGCTATTGTGGAGCAGGAGATGGAACAATTGTGATCGAGCCCACAGGCAATGCATCCTTTCTGTACTCCATTGATGGCGGACTGCACTGGCAAACGGAAAGTAATTTTGATCACCTCGACATCGGACAGTACCAAATCCTGATGAGTACTCCTTCGCTAACCTGCTTCTCAGATACCATTACTATCACCCTGGAAGCTCCGAATAACTTTTCAATACTGGTGATTGACACTCTACCTCCTACCTGCACCTACTACATTGATGGCCACATTGAGGTAGCTGTAAATGGACCAGGAATTTATGAATATGCGTGGGGTAACGGATCAGTCGAGCAGTCTATTAGTGGGCTCGGATCAGGCCATTATGCCCTGACTGTAACGGACCAAAATAGCTGTTCGGATTCTCTTGCCATCATTTTAACCGATCCTCCTTCCTTTTTTGTCGAATTACCGGAAGATCAAATATTCCTTTGTCCTGGTCTAAGTATTACCTATCCTATACCGGATTCCAGTTTTTATTTTGAATGGAATAATGGCCTAAACACCCTGGCTATTAACGAGGAACTGACGATTGACCAGACTGGAATATATTACTTTCTTACGGAAAATGATCAAGGTTGCCTCTTCGAAGACTCCATTGAAGTACTTCCTCTGGGTACATTTTTCTCACCACGATTTTTATTACCCTCCGAAGGTCTGGTGGGAGAATCCATTTTCGGGATTGAGGTCTCCTGGCCTGCTCCCGATAGTATCCACTGGAGGATTAATAATGATGAGATTGAGGTGGTCGACACTTTCTTAAATCAAATCGAATTGCAGTTTCTTGCTGAGGGTACTTACTCCATTAACCTGGAAATACATCATGGAGACTGTAGCATTTTAATTGAGAAAGAAATTACGATCTATGATGATCCCGCACAATTAGGTGGACAAAACGGTAATGGTTATTCGGAGATTCTGGAATACATGCTTTTTCCCAATCCCAATACCGGCCAATTTGAGATTCGGGTAGTCCTCGAGCAAGCTATTCCAGTACAAATTAGAATCTACCGAGACAATGGCGTATTGATGACCAGTCGAATCCTACAGGGAGAAGCCAGCTATCAGGAAGCTATTGACCTTTCCAGCGCTCCTCCCGGCAATTATATTGCCCAATTACAAACCGCCAGCGAATGGAAGACCATCAATTTTATCATCCAATAACCGCGAAAGTCATGTCCAGACCCCTGCATCTCTTGATCTTGCCATGGTTGCTTTGTCCTCTAATCGGATATGCTCAGGACATCGAGGACCTGATCAATACCACCAAAAGTCGGATGGAGACATCTCCCTTATCTATTTCCGGTGGCATTCAAAGCAGCTTGCAATGGTATCAACTCAGCGGCGACATTGACAACCGCGCTACCCCTCTGCTTTGGCAGGCTCGGGCCCATATGCAAGTGGACTTCCTGGGGGTTAAAGTGCCCATATCCAGCATTTTCTCCACCCGAAGTGTAGTGTTTGACTACGACCTACCGGCGTTTGCCTTTGCTGGAATGAGTCCATCCTACAAATGGGCCACCTTACACCTGGGTGATCGCACCATGCATTTCTCTCCCTATAGCTTCAGTGGTCACAATTTTCGGGGAGTGGGTACTGAATTAAAACCTGGCAATTTCCGATTTAGTGCTTTTTATGGGCAGCTAAAACGCGCAAGAGTTGAAGACCTTGGCAAATTGCAGAACATAGAATCCCCCTACCGCAGGATCGCCTGGGGATTTAAAACCGGCTTCGATAATGGCCGAGATGAACTCGCCGTTTCCTTGTTTTCCGCCTCTGATGATGCTGAATCGATTGACTTGCCAACGGATAGTCTCGTATTTCAACCGGCTGAAAATGTCGTCCTGGGATTCAACGGAAAAAAGCACTTTGGAAAAGTGGTTTATCTTACCGTTGATTTTGCCCATAGTATTTTTACAAAAAACCAAAATAGTACGCTCCGCTTTGATGTGCCCAATTTCTTTCAGAAGGCGGGCGGTTTAATTAAACCATTGACTTCCACCAATTACAATAATGCCATTAAGACCCAATTGGGTTTTCAGGCAAATTTCGGCACCCTCGAATTGACCCACGAACGCATCGATCCCGGTTACCGGTCTTTGGGCACGCTGTTTTTCAACAATGATCTGGAGAATTTCACCGGCGGCATCACCACCAGTCTATTCAAAAGAAAAGTTCGCTTAACAGGACAGCTAGGCGTACAGCGCAACAACCTATCCGGAGACCAAAACAATTCTTCGACACGTATTGTAGGTAATGTCAATGCAAATGCCAATGTGGGTAGCCGGCTCAACCTTAACCTAACTTATTCCAATTTCAGCAATACCAATCGACTTAAATCCATGAGCAACCCGCTGCAACCAATCGACTCTATTGTTTTGGTACTGGTTAATGAAAATGTGAGCTTGGGTGGAACCTATCAGTTATCGCAAGAACAAACATCAGTATTGTCCATGCTGCTCATGTACCAGGAGGCTTCAAGCATACAAAACGATGAAATTGATCACAATCAATTCAGCCGCTTCTGGTTGGCCCAAGTGGCCCATCAATACCAAACGACTAGCACTACAACCGGTATCACCTCAGCACTACAACTCAATTATGGTGTTCTTCCTCAAACAACAACCCTAACCGTGGGGCCATCAATAGGCATTAATGCTGCGCTCTTTAAGGATAAGCTTCGGCCAAATAGCACACTTTCTTTCACCGCCAATAATGTCGATGGGAAATGGATTGGCAATATGCTAAGCTGGCAAAATCGACTGAGCTACGCACTCCATGGTAGTCACCGGTTTTCGATCATCAGTGCCTTTATCAAGCGAACATCAAACCTTTCTAATGTGCCGGCATTCGCCGAGTGGAGATTCAGAATGGAATATGCTTGGGCATTTAACTAAAAAAGTACGGAAAGCCCTATTGCAGACTTTCCGTACCTCTTTTATTTGGGAGTATGTTTAAACATGCACTTAACATGTTCTTAGTTGGATGTCGCCGATCCATTCATTCGAATCAATCGTTTTACCCAACGTTGATTTCCGGAGCGAAATTCAATAAAATAGCTCCCTGGCTCTAGAGAAGCAATTTGATAGGATTCGTGAAAATCCCCCGCTTCCATCATTGTTCCATCAATTAACGACATTAGCTTTTTACCAGCCACATCGAAGATCGTTAGATTGACGGTCTCCGACTGAGATAGTGAAAACTCCAGGTTTAACCGACCACTGTTTGGATTGGGATAAACCTTCCAGCTTGGTGTTTGTGAAGGTGCATCTTCCACTCGCAACTCCACCTCATTCGACTCGAATATTTCATGGGGGTCATCCGCTACTATCAGACTGCTTCCACTTGTACAATCATCATCTATAAAGGCAGAGAAATTTGTGCCCGACTGCGCATGGAACCCCGCTTTCATCACCACTTCGCTGTAGGCATGGAAAGCACCTTCAGATCCACTTTCGTAAATATAAGGAACCGCAGAAACCGTTTCCACTCGCATCAGTGCAACAAAATCTGCCAATTCCTGATTTGGGATTGTTTCAGCAGTGGTAATCGTTTTCACTTCTGGAATAGCCTGAAAGTCGCGTATGGTCAGCTCATAGGTATTCATCTGCGCGGCATTTTCACTGGTTCCGACTACACCGGTTGGTGAACCGGCATTATTGACATCCGGGTTGGACCAGAATTGTAGACGAGTACAACCAAAGCCATTATCGTCACATTCATCATTGTAGGCCATTACCGTACGCCACATGCCCGGTAGGTCAACGTGACCATGATTGGATCCACCACTACCATCCACGTAGGTGTCGTGACGACAATTGTAGAGATGGCCAAATTCGTGAGCGTAGGTCAAATTTCCGGCAATACACCCGTAAGCCGATACACAAAAGGCCGAGGAATAACTGGAGCCAATGGCATCAGCCAATCCACAGCCATCCAATGCACCGGAAACAATCAGCTGACACAAATCAGCATCGTAGCGATCCCGCAGGCCGTGAACTTCGTCCATCACACCATCACCGGTATCCTTAAAGCGATCCAGATCATCATCCAAATCCCAGGAATCGGTATAGCTTACCCGAAATACCCGGGCAATTTCCACTACATGGTCAACACCACTGTTTTGATTGGCATTGTTCATATTGTCGGTAGCCAATTGAATTTCACTGAGCGGATCAAAGTTCTGCATGGCCACACTATCAGTGTAGGCTACAATTACTCTCACTTTACAGTATTTCTCGTCCTCGCCCATTTTTTCCATGGGTGCTGCATCCGATTTTGACTTCTGATGGGTTTCTTCCAGTTTCTTCTCATAAGATCCTTTGGGGTGATCTTCCGGGAATCGAGAGGGGTCTTCCATCACTAAAACGTGTAGTCCTTCTCCGAGCGGCTTGATGGTGTAAACGTATCCGGGAACTCTTACCATTCCGGTCACGGCCTTGCCTTTCACCACAAAGTTGACCGTGCCAAAGGTGGATTTACAGTGGCCAAACCAGGAATAACGTCCCTCTTTTCGGGTCACCACCTTGTCTTTTATTATGGTTACTGGTTCACCAAAAAGGCTTAGATCTAATTGCGTTTCTTTCGTCAGTAATGCCTCGTTCACGTAGATCAGACGATAATCGATAAAAGCCGCCCGATTTTTTATTTGCTGCAGGTAATAATCTTGCTGTTTGGTCATACCTGTCTTTGCATAAGCTTCAAACAATCTGGCTTGCGCCAAAATATCATTCGTACCCAGCGACATCAATACAACCAGCAAAACCAGAACCATGCGCGACAGAAAATTATATTGATACATGGTTTTTATTTTTTGAGGGTTATTGAATTACTTCTGGATCGCTTGAACCTTCGCTTCCAGTGTCTCGATTTGCTTTTTCTGATCAATCAAAATCAGGGTAAGTTGCTCAATTTTTTCCAGCAACAAACGTTGTGTTTCCCCTACTTCTACGCCACCGTCTTCTTCAAGCTGAGCAGCAGAAGGCATACCTGGCAAGTGACGATTGGTTGCAATAAAGCTTTCCCACTCCTTCAGGTCAGGACGCTGATAATCATCGGCAAAAACGTAGTCAGGCCAATCCCCAGAGAGCTGCACTTTCAATTCTTCGCAAATCACATTGCCATCAACAGATAGCTTGTAGCCAGCAGGAACATAGGTAGTACCAATTGCTACTTCTTCATCAATTACGGCTCTGCCCCCAACGGTCAAATCATCTCCTACAGTGGCATCATCGCTGATGTTTGCATCGTCGCCAATATTCGCATCAAAACCGATATTGGCATCCTGATTAACGGTCAGGTTTTGGGTGATGGTCGCATTGTCATTCACAGTCAACAGCCCGTCAATCGTTGTAAAGCCGTCCACATTGGCATTTCCATTGACTTGCATGTTACTGCCAATGTTGGTGTTTTGGCTTACCGTAAGGTTCTGGGATATATCAGTATTGCCGCCCATAAAGGTACTGCCCGCAATATCCAACAAATATCCAGCCGTGGGGCTATCTGTTCCAATGCCTACCTGAGCGCCATCGTCCCACAGCTGGCTGTCACCCAATGAGCTAGGTCCGGTAAATTTAGCGATACGGTTTTCTGTACCATTAATGTCTTCACTGGTCAGCAATTTATACCAGGCTGCCGCTCCCCAATCGGGTGCTCCCCCAAGATAACGACGGGTAAAAATACCATCATCTGCAAAAAATAGCTGATGATCATTGCTGGTAGCTCCCGGAGCGAGTGTCAACAACCCACCGTGGGTGGTGGTACTGCCCGGTTTATTGGCGAAAGCCGAAAACTCCTTCAGTTCAAAATAAGCTTCATCAATGTAGGTGTCTGGTGCCTCATCAGTAGTGCGATTGTCATCGAAGTGGATGCGACCGTAAAAGTCGCCGGTTGTGTGGGTATTTCCTACCGTGTGCAGGTTGAATTCAGGATTGATGGTTCCAATACCTACCAGACCCTGTGAAGTGATGGCCATGCGGTTGTATTGTTTGATGGAACCAGTTCTGAAGAGTAAGCTGGCTGGTAAACTGTCAGCACTGGTCGGACCTTCAAACATGCCCTGGATAGAAGCTCCCGTTCTGAAAGGCGAACCCTGCTGTGGCTTGGCCTTAAAATACAGCGTACCGATGGAGTCTCCTACTTCAGTGATCGGCAAGACTCCAATGGGGTGATCAGGATAGTATTTGTACAAAACAAACTCTGGTGCATCTCCAGAATTACCCTGACTAAAGGCAGGCATCACTGCCAGAAAGTTGATTGCCGCAAAGGCAAAAAGCAAAGTAATAAATCTCACGTTTTTCATTTGGAATGGATTGAAGTTAACTAATAGTATGTTTACTTCTTATTGCAAATGAGACGTGAAACGTTACTTGATTTTCGAAATCTTTTTTCTCGACGTAAGTTTTTGGGATGTATTAAATGAGCTGTGGAGGGTAGAGCTTACCAGTTTCTGCCCTCCTTCTTTTTCGAGCGATCAATTCAACAATTCCTGTAACAGCTTTTCCACCGCAGCAGCCTTCACATTCTTCGCAATAATGATGCCTTCACCATTGATCACGACATTTTGCGGTAACGATTCCACATAATAACGTTGGGGAACATCACTGTTCAAGGCATTCAATTGAGGATAGGTCAAACCATCTTTGGCAGCAGCTTTCCTAAAACGGTCCCATTCGTCCTGAACGCCAACTCCGAGAGCAACAAAGCCCTGATCACGGTATTGCTGGTAGAGTTTTTCCCAAAGTGGATTTTCTGCCCGACACCCCAGACACCAGGAAGCCCAAAAATCCACCAATACAACCTTTCCTCTCAATTCTGCCAGGTGAACCGACTCTCCGTTTAGGTTGTCCAGCATAAAATCCGGAGCTGGCACACCTACTTTGAGACCTTTGATGGCATTAAGCTTATGTCGCAAGATCCTGCTGATCCTCCAGTCCGGAGCCTGGCTTTCAAATTTTTCGGTAATGAATTCCCAAATGGACAGGCCTTTATTCGGATCGATGTAATCCATTGCAGCGTAAGCTGAGGCACTTACCCCCATGTTGTCGACCGCATCTTGTAGCGATTGCACAAATTTTGGAAACAACCGACCAACCTCTTCCTGCAGCTGGGCAACTTTTGCCTCGTCGTTGTCGGCAATGGCTTTTTCCATTTGTGGTTTAAGGGTTCCGAAGTATTGCATTTGTAGATGCCCCAGCTTCTGCTGAAAATCGCTCAATGCGTTATTACCGCTACTATTGGCAACGGTAATTTGCTGGTTTTCATCAAAGTTCAGGTCAATCCCTTGTGCCTTATCAATGATTAACAATTGAGATTCGTAGCCCGAAGCCTCCAACTGGTACAAGCAGGGTTTCTGAAATTCAACCCGCAACCGGATAACATCACCCTGATTAATATCCTGGCTTTGGACTTCGCTCCAATTGCCCTCCGGAGCAGTGAGTATTTTCAAGGTCACGGTACCTTGCCAATTAGCTGGCGGTGTTCCTTCAATAGTTATAGCGTTCTTTTGGGCAAACCCCATTTGCGTAAGCAGCAAACAAAAAAGCGAGAATAGATTCAACAATTTTTTCATGGTTCCATTTTTGATCAACAATGCTGCAAAAATGGATCTTCCCGGCAAAATGGGCGACCTGAAACAGGAATCAGAACGGTTTCAATACTCAAAGAATGGTTCTGATTTCTATTACGTCAATCAGAACCGGCTATTTCCCGTACTTTTTTCGGTAACTGGATGGAGTCAGTCCAGTCTTTTTCTTAAAAGCCGTATTGAAGGCTGACTTAGAATTAAAGCCCACCTCGTACATGACCTCAGTGATGGTCTCACCGGGATCAGTGGGATTGATCAGTCGCTTCTTCGCCAATTCGATGCGATGGGTATTGATAAAATCGGAGAAGTGTTGTTGATAATGGCCGTTGATAATCTCGGATAGGCGGCGTGCCGGAAGATTTATACTTTCGGCCAGTTCCGCGATGGTTAGGGTTGGATTAGTGTATGGCTTTTCTACTTCCACATATCTTTCCAATTCTTCAATTTCTCTTTGATTGTTGGAGAGAATCATCAGCTGATTTAACCTTTGTTTGTCGCGGGGAAGGGCCAATTCCTCATCGGTTATGCCCTGGAAGATTTGCGGTTGTTTCAGACCTTTGAAGACCATGGTATTGACAAATAGCAAGACCAACAATAGCACCACGATATCCAGGTAGCGTCCTAATTCCAATTGTGGCCACCAGGCATCCAGTAGAAAGTTGATCACATCCGCTGAGAGGATAAATACAAATAACCCAAAGGCCAGTTTCAACCAGGAAAGCTTTATCAGCTCCAGGTCCGAACGCGTTTGGTTCAAGACTTTTTGGTAGCGGTTGATTTCGCGAAAAGCCAGGAATGTATAGGCGGCCAAACTGACGTAAAGGAGCCATCCCATTTGCTTCTTCACCGGAAAATCGAAGGCCATTAATATGGCAAAAAGTACGGCAGGAAGAAAATGCACCGTGTCCGACCACCAGAGAGTGAAAGAATGGTAAATAAGTGACCGCGCATACAAATACATCAATGGTCCATAAGCAAACACAACAGCGATAATGGCCTGGCTCAACCGACTGGTGTACCCCACATCTTGCAGCAAGTACATCAACATTTGCATGCCGAGACCAAACATAAAGCCACTCAGCAGTAAATTACTTTGCCGTCTTTCTCCGGCACTGGTCACCAAAAACACACCCACCAAAAAGCTCTGCAGGATGATCAGTATATGAATGATATTATCAAGATTCAGTACCATATCACTCGCCCTTTCCGGTAGCCTGGAAGGCATCCATTGCGCCTCGCACACTACCGTGCTTTAGCAATTGTTCACGTGCCTTTTCCGGACTAATTTTCAGGGCGTTGACCAGGATTTTTGTACCTCTTTCCACCAATTTGGTATTACTGAGCTTCATATCTACCATTTTGTTGTCCAACACCCTCCCCAGTTGGATCATGGCGGTGGTGCTGATCATATTGAGCACCAGCTTCTGAGCAGTGCCAGCCTTCATTCGGGTACTACCAGTCACAAATTCCGGCCCCACAATCACTTCCACAGGATAATCTGCGTACTCAGCAATCGGTGCTCCGGGATTGCAGGTGATACAGCCGGTGGTGATATCTTGCTCCTGACATGTTTTTAAACCGTGAACAACATAAGGGGTAGTGCCGGAAGCTGCAATGCCAATGACAACATCCTGTTGATTAATAAAATGCTCTTGTAGATCTTGCCAGGCTTGTTCCTGACTGTCTTCGGCAAATTCAACGGCATTGCGAATAGCAGTCTCTCCGCCCGCGATGAGGCCAATAACCCAATCGGCTGGAACACCATAGGTGGGAGGGCATTCGGAAGCGTCCAGAATACCCAGGCGGCCACTCGTACCGGCTCCGAGGTAAAATAACCGTCCACCGCCTTTCATCTTATTCACCACCACTTTCACCAATGCCTCAATGGCTGGAAGGGCCTTTCCCACCGCCATCGGTACCCCTTTATCCTCCTGATTGATATTGTGTAAAACTTCGCCAACTGACATTTGCTCCAGGTGGCGGTAATTAGAATTGGCCTCAGTTATTTTCTGCATATTGGTCAATTTTGCGAGAAGCACTCATTTCCTTCCAGCGCAAAAATTAACCTTTTTTTCCAAAAATTGAAGTGGTTGGGAAAAGGACAATCTTTGGAGGTCAAATTTTGACCTCCAAACACGGGTTAAAGTGCAGAAATTTGTTCGGCAACCGCCATAAAGGAGTCATCCTTCTTTTCCAGCCGTGAGCTACCCATCAGGAAGCTATCAATAGCATGTGCTGCCTCTCGCCCTTCAGAGATAGCCCAAACCACTAGTGATTGCCCCCGACGCATATCTCCTGCGGCGAAAACTTTCTCTACATTGGTCTGGTAATTCTCAGTGCCCGCAGCCACGTTACCACGATCATCCACGGCAACGCCTAACTTTTCCAATAAGCCGCCAAATTGCGGGTGTAAAAACCCGGCCGCGATGAAGGCCATATCGCAGGGAATTTCCTGCTCACTACCTTCTACTTCCTGAAATTTGCTAAATCGGCCAGTGGCATCTTTTGTCCATTCTACCTTTACTACCTGTAGTGCTTTCACCCGTCCTTCCTCATCACCAAGAAAGGCCTTGGTCAGAAGTGCCCACTCACGTGTTGCTCCTTCCTCGTGTGAGGAAGATGTGCGCAATACCCAGGGCCAGTTGGGCCATGAATTGGGGTCGCGTTGCTTGGGAGGTTTTGGCATAATTTCCAATTGGTAGACGGCCTTGGCTCCATGCCGATTAGAGGTACCCACGCAGTCTGAACCGGTATCTCCTCCACCAATAACAACTACATTTTTTCCCTTGGCGTGAATACTCACCTCGTCACCGATTTGATCACCAGCCACGCGGCGGTTGTTTTGCTCCAGAAATTCCATGGCAAAATGGATGTTTTCCAATTCTCGCCCGGCAATTGGAATATCCCGGGGTATTGTCGATCCACCCGCCAAAAGTAGGGCATCAAAATCAGCAAGCAACTCCTCAACGGGCACATTATTGCCTACGTCAGCGTTTGTACGAAAACGCACCCCCTCCGCCTCCATCAGGGCAATACGACGTTCAACCACCCATTTTTCCAGTTTAAAATCGGGAATGCCATAGCGCAGCAAACCACCGATACGGTCCTTTCTTTCAAAAACGGTTACCGTGTGCCCGGCTTTGTTCAATTGGCTGGCTGCCGCCAATCCCGCCGGACCGGAGCCTACAATGGCCACTTTTTTACCGGTGCGTACAGCTGGTGGCTGGGGACGTAGGTAGCCCTTTTCAAAGGCAAGCTCGGCAATCGATTTTTCAATGTGTTCAATAGCTACCGGCGGCTGGTTGATCCCCAGTACACATGCTGCTTCGCAGGGAGCGGGGCAAATGCGGCCGGTAAACTCCGGAAAATTGTTGGTATTGCTCAAAATCCGGAAAGCTGTAGCCCAATCTTCCTTATAAGCCGCATCATTAAATTCCGGAATGATGTTCCCCAGGGGACAGCCACTATGACAAAACGGAATACCACAGTCCATACAACGTGCCGCTTGCTGAACGGTTTTGTCGGTTGGAAAATCCTGATAGATCTCCTTATAATCTTTGACGCGAGATTTAGGACTTCTCGATTTGGGCAATTCCCGGTTGTATTTTAAAAATCCTTTTGGATCAGCCATTGTTACTTAGAATATTTTGTCGCGACTCTAGTCGCGTTTTAGCAATTTGATAATCATGTTTTTGGACAAAATGCATCGTTAGGCACTGATGGCCACAGCAGGAACCTGAATCTTCGGTTTCTCCTTCTTCTGCTCCAGCACGGCTTTGTAATCCTTTGGCATCACTTTCGTGAAATGTCCTACCGCCTTTTTCCAGTTGTCCAGCATATCCCTGGCCAGCTGACTTCCCGTATAACCATAGTGGTTGCTAATCATCTGGTGCAGTAATTGCACATCGTCTTTATCCAGAGGATCAAGGTCGACCATTTCCACATTGACCAGCTCTTCAAACTTCTTCTCGGGATTATACACGTAGGCAATACCACCACTCATTCCCGCAGCGAAGTTTTTACCTGTTTCACCCAGTACAACCACCAATCCTCCGGTCATGTATTCACAACCGTGGTCACCGATGCCTTCCACCACTGTTTTCACACCGGAGTTACGCACACAGAAGCGTTCACCGGCGGTTCCATGGATGTAGGCTTCTCCACTCGTTGCGCCGTAAAAGGCCACATTACCAATGATGATATTTTTACTGGGATCAAATTTGGCTTCGCGATCAGGCACGACAACCAGGCGTCCTCCTGAAAGGCCCTTACCAAAGTAATCATTGGCCTCTCCTTCAAGCTTGAATTGTAATCCAGGTGCACCAAAGGCACCAAAACTCTGGCCTGCCGATCCGCGGAAGTTAAACTGAATCGTCGCATCGGGAAGTCCTTCTCCCTTATAACGCTTGGATATTTCATTGGACAGGATCGCCCCAACTGCCCGATCCGTATTAAAGATCGGGAAAGTAGCTGTAACCTTTTCCTGGTCTTCCAGCGAGGCCTTAGCCTGAGTGACCAGTCTGCGGTCAAGCACCTGCTCAATACCGTGGTCCTGTTCTATCTGCTTGCACTGCCCAACGGTTTCATCTACCGGTTCTTTGTACAATAATGGGCGGAGATCAAGGGTTTTGTATTTCCAGTGATGTATATCCTTATTGGCTTTCAGCATCTCTACCCTTCCCACCATTTCATTGATGGTCCGGAAGCCCAGTTCGGCCATAATTTCCCGCAAATCCTGCGCGAGGAAGTTGAAGAAATTAATCACATGTTCAGGATCCGCGTTGAATCGCTTACGCAATGTTTCATCCTGTGTAGCGATACCCACCGGACAAGTATTTAGGTGGCATTTGCGCATCATGATACAGCCTTCTACCACAAGTGCAGCCGTGGCTACCCCCCATTCTTCAGCACCAAGTAAGGTGGCTATCGCCAAATCGCGGCCCGTCCGGATTTGACCGTCGGTCTGCAAAGTCACCCGATCGCGCAATTTGTTCTTTACCAGAGTTTGGTGGCTTTCCGCCAATCCCAACTCCCAGGGAAGTCCGGCGTGTCGAATGGAAGTCAACGGGGAAGCCCCCGTACCACCATCGTGGCCCGAAATCAGGATGGCATCAGCATGAGCTTTAGCCACACCCGAAGCAATGATGCCTACTCCGGCTTTGGATACCAGTTTTACATTGATTCGAGCATCTGGATTGGCGTTTTTCAGATCAAAGATCAACTGCGCCAGGTCCTCAATTGAATAGATATCGTGGTGAGGGGGTGGCGAAATCAGTCCTACGCCCGGCGTAGAATGACGTACCCGGCCGATCCAGTCATTGACTTTGTGGCCCGGCAGTTGTCCGCCTTCACCTGGCTTAGCCCCTTGCGCCATTTTTATCTGTAATTCATCAGCATTGGTGAGGTAGTAGCTGGTCACCCCAAAGCGTCCGGAAGCAACCTGCTTAATAGCTGAACGTTCCCAGTCACCATTTTCCTTGCGATCAAAACGCACCTCATCTTCTCCACCTTCACCACTATTACTACGTCCACCGATTCGGTTCATGGCAATAGCCAATGTAGTGTGCGCTTCGTGAGAAATGGAGCCAAACGACATGGCTCCGGTAGCAAAGCGCTTGAAAATATTTTCTACCGGTTCGACTTCCTCCAGCGGGATGGGTGCTCCTTTTCTAAAGCTCAGCAACCCTCTCAATGTCAACGCCTTTCGGTTTTGCTCATTGATTAGTTTGGCGTACTTCTTATAAGCCCCATAGTCGTTTTTACGGGTAGAATATTGTAGTAAATGGATGGTTTGTGGATTAAAAGTATGCGCCTCTCCCCTTCTTTTCCATTGGAATACCCCCCCTTCGGAAAGTTGTGGGTTGGGAATGGCCTTTTCGGAAAAGGCATTTTGGTGACGAATCAAAGCTTCTTCCGCAATTTCATCAAACCCCAGCCCCTCAATCCTTGAAACGGTTCCTTTAAAGCAGTGATTGACCACCTCCTGGTTAATCCCCAACGCCTCAAAAATCTGAGCCCCCTGATAGGATTGCAGTGTAGAGATACCAATTTTTGACATGATCTTCAGGAGACCTTTTACCACTGACTTATTGTAGGTCGCAATGACCTTGTCAAGTGTGAATTTCTCTTCAAAGAAGTGCTTGCGATGCAGGTCAAACAAAGTCGAATAAGCCATATACGGGTTGATGGCACTGGCACCATAACCGATCAGGGTGGCAAAATGATGCGTTTCCCGGACATCTCCGGCCTCCACCACGATGGAGGTCAGGCTCCGCAGACCGATCCGGACCAGATGGTGATGCACTGCCCCAACGGCAAGCAGGGATGGAATCGGCGCCCGGAAGGCGTCCGCTTCCCGGTCAGATAAAATGAGGATATTGGTCCCATTCCGGGTAAGGTCCTCTGCCACGGCACAAATGTGATCGATGGCTGCTTTCAGGCGGCCCTTCTGACCATCAGCTTTAAAAACTGTATTGATGGTTCCCGATGTAAAGTTGGGATGATGAATTACCCGGAGTTTGGCCAAATCCGTATTGGTAAGCACCGGACTATCGAGGTGCATAAATCTTGCCCTTTCAGCCTGGAGGTCTAAGATATTGCCCGATCCGCCCAGCATGGCATAGGAGGACATCACCGAGCGTTCCCGGATGGGGTCAATCGGCGGGTTGGTTACCTGCGCAAAGAGCTGCTTGAAGTAATTGGCCAGGTGCTGGGTCTGCTGCGATAATACCGCCAGTGGTGTATCTGCACCCATTGAACCAATTGGATCCTGTCCGTCTGAAACCATCGGGGCAATGATGACTTTCAAATCCTCACGGCTGTAACCATGTAATTGCTGACTGCGGAAGAGATTTTTCTCATCCATGCCCAAGTCCGGCTCTACATCCAGGGTCAAATCCTGCAATGTAGTGCGGTTTTCATTGAGCCATTCGCGGTATGGGAAACGCTTACAAATGAGGGACTTCAGCTCTTCATCTCCGATGACACGATGCTCGTCAAGGTCAGCAATAAGAATTTTACCCGGCTGCAAGCGTCCTTTCAAGATGATCTTTGACTGATCAATAGGCAGTACTCCTGCCTCCGAAGCGACAATCAGGGTGTTGTCTTCAGTTAACAGATATCGAGAAGGACGTAGGCCATTGCGGTCGAGGGTAGCCCCTACCAGGATACCATCCGTAAAACAGATGGATGCCGGCCCATCCCATGGTTCCATAATGGTTTTATGGTACTCGTAAAAAGCCTTCTTGTGATCTTCCATCTGGTCATCGTGCTGCCAGGCTTCCGGGATCATCATCATCAGTGCATGAGGTAGTGAAAAGCCATTGAGCACCAAAAATTCCAGCACGTTATCAAAATTACCTGAGTCAGAGAGGTTTTCACCACATACCGGATGTAGCTTTTCCATATCTTCTTCAGTAAACAGATTCGGGCGAATGAGTTTTTCCTTGGACTTCCACCAATTCAGGTTGCCGGTGATCGTATTGATCTCACCGTTGTGAGCGATGTAACGGAATGGCTGCGCCAATTTCCATTTGGGCACGGTGTTGGTAGAAAATCGGGAGTGAACTAAGGCAATGGCCGAAGTACATGTGCTATCGTGCAGGTCGGGAAAATACGGCCGCAACTGATAGGTGGTCAGCTGTCCTTTGTAAACCACCGTCTTGTAGGAAAAAGAGGTAATATAGAAGTCATCCCTGGATTGGGGAAACGTTTTGTGAATATTGTGGGTTGCAAATTTGCGCAAAACGTATAATTTGCGCTCCAGCGCCTTGCGGTCAATTTGTGCTTTTGATTTCACAAATACCTGTTCGAGTCTTGGCTCCACAGCCACGGCGCTCTCCCCTAATTCCTCATTGTCAGTTGGCACCTTTCTGTAGCCCAACAGCTCAAACCCCAGTTCATCAATATAGTCATTAAATAAAACCCGACACTGACTCCGCAAGCTACGATCATTGGGAAAAAAAACCATCCCTACACCGTACTGCCCAAATTCCGGCAATTCAAAACCCAATTCACTGCATTTTCGTTTAAAAAACTCATGAGGCGTTTGGATCAGAATCCCTGCCCCATCTCCTGTGTTGGGTTCACAACCGCAGGCACCACGGTGTTCCATTCGCGTAAGCATGGTTAAAGCCTGCTCAATTAATTCGTGTGTCTTGTTTCCGTCAAGGTTCGCAATCAGACCGGTACCACATGAATCTTTTTCCATGGATGGTACGTAGAGACTTTTCGCCCCCTGTTGGTCTGGATCAACATTACATTGTAATTCTTGTGTCATGGACGCTCGTTCAAAAAATGATGATAAATCAACCCTGTGTGGTGGAAAGAATGATACCGGGAAGTTCTAGTATCAGTGGTTATTAGACATGGTAGGGCATTACTTTTCTGCCAGGAGCATTGTCCCGGAAATGGTGAATTTAGGCATTTGTTTCCTCTTACTGAAAAGTCGGCTGATCAATTATAAAGGGTTCTACGATGACAAAAGATCAAATTTGGTTGGTTGGCTAACAGTGCAGAAATATCCCTTCTTATGGAAAGAAAGAAATAATCTTTTGCAACCTCTAAAATATAAGAATTTTTGACTATAAACTCAAAATTATCAAAACAAAATCATTTAACTAATTTTCTGGCGTGCGATTTTAAACGTAAAAAACACGCCTCTTTTTCTACAAAGACAAACGGTGGCTACGAAGGTTAATCACCCGGATAAACCAATCCGATTTCGGCCCGAATATCATCCAGCAATTTGATCAATTTCTGGCTAAAAGCCAATGGCAACGAATCGCTTTCTGTTTTGCCACTCTCCAGACAACGCATTACCTCTTCGGCTTCAAAACCATAGCCATTGCCTTTAAGGTCAAAATGGAAATCCTGTGGGCGTTCATCATTGAGCAATAAGCTCATGCTGGTAGCCTCATGCCAGCGGGTATGAATGTGGATCGTGCCGTGTTCTCCATAAATGAAGGCTTCACACTTGGTGGTCGCAAGCAAGGAAGAATGCAGGTGGGCCATCTTGCCATTAGCATATTGCAACACAATGCCAATTTCTTCGTCCACTCCCGTTTGACCAAGGTTGGCCAGTGTCTTCATCTGCTGAGGTGCACCAAAAAGAAGTGTGGCCAGGAAACAGGGGTAAATACCAATATCAAGTAGGGCTCCGCCGCCCAACTCAGGGTTGAACAACCTTCCCTGAGGATCAAAGTTGGCTTTAAAGCCAAAATCAGCCTTCACAGAAATCACCTCACCGATGGTCCCGTCCTCAATCAACTGCAGAGCCTTCAAAGTAGCGGGCAAAAACCGTGTCCAGATAGCCTCCATAAGGAATACCTTTTTGTCCTGAGCAGTTTGCACCATTTTCTGTACTTCACGGCGATTGAGTGCAAAGGGTTTTTCACAGAGTACTGCAATACCATGATTCAGGCAGAGGAGGGAATGCTCACAATGCCCGGTATGGGGCGAAGCCACGTATACCACATCCAGATCAGGGCAATCCACCAGTTCGGCATAACTTCCGTAGGCGTGGGTAGCTCCGTATTGTTTGGCAAATGCCTCCGCCCTCTCCAACGAGCGGGACGCTACCGCATGGAGGCGAGCATTGGGTAGCGTGGTTAGATCCTGAGCAAATTTGTGAGCAATCCTGCCAGGGCCAATGATGCCCCAATTGTAAATCTTTGACATAATTTTTCTTTAGTTCTTCTAGAATACGGATAAACCGGTTTTTGTGGTGAACAACTCTAAGGCTTTGATTCCCACAACTGAATTGCCATGGTCATTGAGTTCAGGGCTCCACACTGCCACTGCCAATTTGTTGGGAATTACCGCCACTACCCCTCCTCCAACGCCGCTCTTGCCAGGCATACCTACCCGGAAGGCGAACTCACCCGCTTCGTCGTAGAATCCGCAGGTGAGCATAATGGCATTCAGGCGCTTGGCCTGATTGGCCGCGGTAATGCGGTTGCCCTTCTGTGGCATGACTCCGTGGTTGGCCAAAAAGAGAAAGGACTGAGCCAATTCCACACACGACATCGACATGGAGCACTGGTGAAAGTACACATCCAGAATCTGCTCGATGGGATGATTGATATTTTTGTGTGCACGCATAAAATTGACCAAAGCGGCATTGGTATATCCGGTTTCCCGTTCCGAGGCAGCTACCTCGTAGTCGTAATAGATATCGTCCACGCCAGTTAGTTGGCGCACGAAGTCCAGAATCTCAGCCTTGGGCTTTTTCAGGTGATCCAACAACACGTCGATCACCACCAAAGCCCCGGCATTAATGAAGGGATTTCGGGGAATGCCCTTTTCATATTCCAACTGAATCAGCGAATTGAATGGATTGCCCGAAGGCTCTAATCCTACCCGCTCCCACAGGGCATCATCTTCTCGAATCAGTGCCATACACAGGCTGTACACTTTGGAAATGCTTTGAATGGAGAATTTTTCCCGGGAATCTCCGATCTCTAATAGCTGGTTATCTAATGTAACCACCGCCATTCCAAACTTTCCGGGATCTATTTTCGCCAATGCCGGTATATAATCTGCTACCTTTCCTTGTCCAAAAAGAGGTTTGACCTCATCATTGATCTCTGCTAGTATTTTCTCAAAATCCATCTAAGGGGTCTTATCATCTACTTTAATAAACTCAGTACGGCTGCTGTCATGCTCTGTACACCCGTTTGAATAGAGGGTACTGGATCAGGCGCAAATTTGGAGGAATGCAAAGAGGGAAGACTCAGTTCACCCTTTGCTGCTGCTTCTACTTTTTCGGGTTCTACCGTTCCCAGCCAAAAAAGACAAATAGGTACTTTATCATCGGTACGACCGTAGCGACCAAAGTCCTCTCCGCCCATAACGGGTGAAGATTCGATCACCTGCTCATCACCGAGTGTTTGACGGAACACCGAGGCAACTTTCTCTGTCAACTCTGGATCATTAAACAGCGATGGAGTAAATTCCGGCCGCAGGTCCAACTTGGGGTACTTGTCTTCTGAAAGCCCCGCTGCCATAGCTTCTGCACGGCAGATGCGCTCAATTTTATTGATAATGGCCTGGCGAACTTCATCGGTGTAAGAACGCATGGTTAGTTCCATTTTCACCTCATTGGGAATCACATTACCCTTGGTACCACCATGTATGGAGCCAACGGTCACCACGGCCGGATCGAGCGGTGAAATTTCCCGGCTAACGATAGTCTGCAACGCCATAATAATTCGCGCCGACAATACTACCGGATCTTTGGTGGTATGCGGATAAGCCCCGTGTCCTCCTTCGCCGTATACCGTAATATCGAGCATATCTACATTGGCCAGGCTGTATCCTTTGCAATAGCCAACCTTACCGGCAGGCAAGGAGGAACTTACATGCAGCGCCAGAGCATAGTCGGGGATGGGAAATTTTTCATACAGACCATCCTTAAGCATGGCCTTTGCGCCACCGCTGCGTTCTTCAGCCGGCTGCCCGATAAATAACAAAGTCCCTTTCCAGGAATCCTTCAATTTGACCAACGCCCGGGCCGTTCCTGCCCAGACGGTCATGTGCACATCGTGGCCGCAGGCGTGCATCACACTGACCGTTTTGCCCTCCTCGTCTGTCGTAGTGACCGTACTGGCATAGCTCTTTCCGGTCTCTTCCTTCACCGGGAGGGCATCCATATCCGCCCGAACCAAGACAGTCGGACCTTCTCCATTTTTATAAACCCCAACCACCCCGGTTCCACCAAAGTTTTCGGTCACTTCAAAACCCAGCTGTCGCAATTCCGATGCCATCCGTTTGGCAGTTTCTATTTCATAAAATGACAATTCAGGATTTTGGTGGTAATGCAGGTACAATTGTTCGAGATAATCCGAATCATCTTTGACCTGCTGTTGCAATTGCACCTTGGTTTTGCTTTGTGCAAAGGCCAGCGCACCAACTAAAAATAGTAATGTAGCTAATGAGAAAATTTTCATGTGCTTCAAAAATTGATTGGCACTAAGATACACCGTTCATTGGCATTAAAAAGATTGAAAAGCCGATAATCACCAGGATCGTTCGCAAAACAGAAACTTTTGATAAGTTAATTACCCGTTTACCAAATTCATCGCAAAAAGGGTAAATTGCAGCATCATCACCAAAATGAAACAACTTGCAAAAGAGCTTTTTTATTCGTACCGGCTTCTTTTTGGTAATAGTGGCTTTGGCTACAGTTGCCTTTATCTGGTTGATCCAGGATTTTTTACTGGCCTGCTTTTGGGCGGTGGTGTTGGCCCTGATCTTTAGAACCACTTATCGCATTTTGCGCATCAAATTGAGGGGCCGATCAAACCTCGCCTCCTTTCTCACCACCATGTTGATTCTCCTGGTAGTGATCATTCCCATCGGATTGATAAGTCTGGCCATTGTACAGGAAAGTACTCAATTGTATAGCCAGTTCAGGGATGGAGAAATTGATCCCGAGCGGGCGGTCACCTTTGTTGAAGAACAACTTCCTCGTTTGGAAGCTCTCCTCAACAGCTATGGCATCGAGACATCAGAACTCGAAACTCAAATTAGAGATACGGTCATCAACATTACCCAGTTTTTTGCCAATACGGCCCTATCCTTCACCCAGAACACCATTAATCTGGCCATCCAGTTCTTTCTAATGCTTTATTTGCTTTTCTTTTTTCTAAGAGATGGTGAGAAGATCATGCAACTGATCGTCAATTCTCTGCCAATGGGCAACAAACGGGAGTGGATGATTTTTCAGCAGTTTGCCGTTGTTTCCCGAGCTACATTAAAGGGCACCATGATTGTAGCAGCCGTTCAAGGTTTTCTTGGCGGCATGCTCTTTTGGATTATCGGGATCGAAGCACCGGTGCTCTGGGGTGTATTGATGACCTTTTTGTCGCTACTGCCCGTAGGTGGTAGTGGATTGGTGTGGGGGCCTGCCGCAATTATTTTGCTGATTCAGGGCGAAATTGCCAAAGGCATCATTATTATAGCCGTTGGCTCTTTACTCATTGGCTTGGTAGACAACCTGTTGCGTCCCATACTTGTAAGTCGGGATACCAGTATGCCGGATTACCTGATCTTGCTGACCACACTTGGGGGAATCACCTGGTTCGGCCTTTCGGGTTTCATCATTGGTCCCGTCATTGCGGCCCTCTTTATCACCTGTTGGAAAATTATGGGTAAGGAATATGGTGGTACAGACGCCTGATCGTCAAATGGAGTATCGGATAATTTGCTAACTAAACCCAACAAATGGATACCATTGATCAGGTTCGGATTAATTTCAATTCGGACCAATTGTTATTACTGAATATATGTCTGGCCTTCCTGATGTTTGGTGTAGCGCTGGATTTACGGGTGGATAATTTCAAAGAAATCTATAACCGGCCGAAAGCTCCCCTCGTGGGCTTGTTTTCTCAATGGATCCTTCTACCAATCCTGACGCTTTCACTCATTTACTTTTTTCAACCACCCACCAGTCTTGCCCTGGGCATGGCACTAATTGCGGCCTGTCCGGGCGGAAATGTGTCCAACTATGCCGTTCACCTATCAGGAGCCAATTCAGCTTTGTCTGTTCTACTCACATCCATTTCCACCCTGGCAGCCATCCTGGTCACGCCCCTCTATTTTACCTGGCTCACCCCGTTGGTCCCCGGCTCGGAAGCCTATCAGGCCAGCATCTATGTTGACCCTGTAAAGATGATCACGACTATATTTCAGCTCATTCTGGTGCCCTTATTTTTAGGCATGTGGATCAATGCCCAGTTTCCGGTTTTTACAGATAAGATTCGTAAAGCCGTGAAGATTATCTCTATGGCCATATTTTTAGCTTTTGTCGCCTTTGCACTCATGGGAAATTTTGAGAATATTCAAAAATACCTGCACCTGGTCTTCTTTCTGGTCTTTGCGCACAATAGTTTGGCCCTTCTCATGGGGTTTTGGTTTGCCAAAGCCAATAGCCTTCCCAGAAAGGACGCCCGAGCCATCTCAATTGAAACCGGCATTCAAAACTCCGGACTGGCGCTAATCCTCATCTTCAACTTCTTTGATGGCCTGGGTGGTATGGCCATGATTGCCGCATGGTGGGGTATCTGGCACCTGATTTCTGCCTTTACCTTGGCCATTTGGTGGAAACAACGTCCGATCCCTGCTCTCTAATAAACCTATTTGCAGCGTAGCTTTTGCGACATTTTCGCGCATTAATGTGCGAATCTCCTCGATTTTTTGTATTTTAGGAGGGATTATTGTTCAAAATCCAAGCTGCTTATGAAGTACTGCTACCTACTATCACTCTTGTTTCTGATTTGCAGTTTTTCTCAGGCTTCCGATCCCGTCCAGGGGTATCTGATTACTAAAAATGGGAAAAAACTCACCGGCAAAATTGGAGAAATTTATTTCAATCAACACGGCAGCCAGCTCGTCTTTATGAATGACTTTGGCAATGTTTATAATATTCATTGTGCCCTGATTCGCGGATTTGCCCTGCAGAAAGGAGCCGATATGATCTACTACGAAACGCGCTACCTGCGCAATACCTGGTATTTTATGCTGGTGTTATACAAGGGGGAACAATTGAGTTTGTATAAAGCTCCACAAGTTCACTACGAGGACTATGGCCCCATCTCCCTCATCAAACACTCGCACGATCAACCCACTCAATTTTGGATCGAAAACCAGCATTACCGCATGTCAAAAATCAATCGCATTGGCTTTCGCCGAAAAATGCGCAAACTGCTGAAACAAAATGCACCGGAACTCGCTGAAAAGATTGGGCAACCGGGATATCGCTATAAAAATCTGGTGAAAATTGTAGATGAGTTTAACCAGATTTGTCAAAAGAATAGAAAATTACTCTAATCAGGATAGCAAAAAGATGGCCACCGCCGCCGCAATTGGATCTGAAAGATCATTGTCCTTTACATTTCCGGCCTTACTGCCATGTAGGCTATAGTTGGGCTTAAAGCCTGATTGATCCATCATTGCCGTAGTATCCTGCCGTACCCGATCCGCCAGTTCGTACATATCGTAACGTTCAAGGCCCTGGTACAACATCCAGTTCAGCAATGGGTCAATTTGTGACGAGGACTGCCGGAGTAGGCTATGAGTAGGACACAAAAAATGATCCCGCTGACTTCCACCAAAATGTTCACTTTCTAGAAGTAGCAACATAGCTTCCGCCTGTTCTTGAGTCGGAACCTCTCCCAGCATGGGCATGAACCCATATAGATCATGATAGGGAATCAATTCATCGGACTGCACGTCATACCCACTGTAAATACCGCGATCCTCATCCCAAAGCTTTTCGTTCATGCTATAAATGGTTAGCTCATGCCAGTCCATAGCCTCCAGAAAATCGGCCTTAAGTAAACTTCCGATTTTGATCAGACACTCATTGGAATAAGTTAGTAATCCATTGAAAAAAGGATCTTGTAGCGGTGCAACCGCATTGTCGGTCATTGCAAATCGCCCCATTTCCCACGGATGTTGCACAACCAACAATCCCTCATCAAGGGGATCACGGGTATCATAGAGAAAGCGGTGCAAAGCCATCACTTTTGGATAGAATTCCTTGAGTATAGCCCGTGCTTGCTTTTGCTCTTTGGCGACTTTATAGATGTACTCCAGGATAAAGCCGTAAATGGGGGGAAAAATGAGGTTTTCTTCCGGCAGCTCCACTAATTTTTTAGTGTTTGGTACGTTGGGATCAGGAAGAGCGGCCCCATAACCCGCTTGCTGCCTGGTGGGCCAATACAAGGCACCATTTGAATTCTGCCGTCTGAATATCTGGCGCAATAAGCCAGCTGCATAGTCCAGATCAACTTGCGCACAGGCCATAGCCATCCACCCTCGATCCCAATCGGATCTGACCCGTGTAGTTTCCTCCTTTGTACCAAACAACACTGCTTGGGCAGCAGCCAATAATTGGGTAGTCAAAAAATCTTGTTTTACAGCTTATGCAAAATAGCGGACAAGCACAGCAGTTGCTGTGAATCCAAAGTCGCAAGTCATACTTAAACGGAGGGTTTAAACTATATATGTGAGGGGAGATAGCCAAAGGAACATGACAAAGATACAAATAAAATAAAGAGTTGGCTTAAAAAATCACATTACTATTAATTACTATAAGAATCCACCTCTTCCGGCTGATGAAAGTTAATATCAAATGTCACCCCAATTTGTGGCATCAGAATGGTCGTCGGCGATTCGCGTTCCTCAAAAGCCTGGCGGGGATTATTGAAATCATAAACCGCATCATCTTTTCTTACCAGGTAGGACGCATTGTTGCCAAGCAGATAGGCACAGCGTATGTCAATCATGATTCCAGGGTTGCGGAAAACCGCCAATTGCAACCCCACCGCCCCACCGTAACTAAAGGCCCAGTCGCCCTTAATGGTTTCGCTTTCGCTATAATCGTTGTCTTCATCTCCATAGAGGTCCTCCAGTCTGTTGCGTGTATAGAGGTTTTTAAAGCCCGCCATTCCGTCAAAGTACGGGCGGAATGGGCTCTCAACGGCCGGTTGAATACGCATCAACACGTGTCCCAGGAAAATATTGCTGCTGGTGGTAAATCTAAAATCGCTCCAAAACCCAGCAATATTTGCCGAAAAGTCCTGTGACTCGGAAGCGTAAGTCATCAGGGATAACTCCGCTCCTAATGACAGCGGGAAATTTTTTTTCACGGGAATCAAAAATAAGCCTCCACCACCAAAACCCGGCGTATCCAGGTATTCTTTGAAAGACTCAATCGGAACCCCCATCTGCAAATTGCCATTGAGGTACATGTGTCCCCATCTTTCTGCATTGCCCTCCTGCTGCGCTACAAGAGAAGAAGAAGCCAATATGATCAAACCGAAACCAAAAAAGAACGCTCTTATCATCGGATCAAATTTGTGTAAAGATAAAACCTTCTTGATTCATCCCCCAAAAATACAGCTTAATGGTGCTTTATTTGTGCTTTACACAAATTATATTCCGCTAATTCTGGGCTCTTTAATTTTTTTTATAATTTTAGCGGGTAAACCTATTTTTTTTAATGGCGAAATACTTATCTCTATGAAATTTGAGATTTTTCAAAGCGAGAAAAATAACGAATACTATTTCCGGCTGAAAGCCAAGAATGGTCAAATCATCCTATCCAGTGAAGGATATGCAGCCAAGTCTGGTTGTAAAAACGGCATTGAGTCAGTAATGAAAAATGCCAAGGATGACGCCAACTATGATCGCAAAGAAGCAAAAAATGGCAAGTTCCACTTTAATTTGCTTGCTAAGAACAAGCAAATTATTGGCAGCAGCCAAATGTACGCTTCTAAGGCCGGTATGGAAGGAGGTATTGAATCAGTCAAAACCAATGCTCCCGGCGCTACTGTTGAAGAAGTTTAACTAGCGGTGTTGAAAGGATGAAATTCTAAACAGGTTAACTCCAATCAGCCTTTTGTGCTACACGCCATGAAGGAATTTCGTCCTTTCTCCCCTTTTCCTGTCCCAATTTATTTCGTTTAATTCCTACCAAGTTTTTCCTTTGACAAAACGCATCAACCTCTGGTCCAGTCCGCGTAACATTTCGACGGCTATTATGTATTCCTTTGCCCAAAGAAAAGATACATCAGTCGTCGACGAGCCCCTATACGCTCACTACCTGACCAATACCGATACCGAAGCCCACCATCCCGGCACACCGGCAATCCTCAACAGCCAGCTTAGTGACGGTCGGCAAGTGGTGGAAAAAGTGCTCTTTGGCCACTACCCTACTCCGGTGGCAATTTTCAAGCAAATGACCCACCATCTGATCGAAATTGACCTGGAGTTTTTGCTAAAAATGCATAATGTTTTGTTGATTCGTAATCCGCGTTACATCATAGATTCCTACAGCAAGGTGGTCAACAATCCCGCTATGCACGATATTGGTGTCAAAAAGCAATTCGAACTGTACCAAATGCTCAAATCTTCCGGTAAACTACATGCGATTGTCGACACTAAGGAACTGTTGTTAAATCCCCAAAAGGTCCTTGCCACCCTCTGTCAAAAACTGGAAATCGACTTTGATCCCGCTATGCTGCATTGGGAGGCAGGAGCCCGCCCGGAAGATGGCGTTTGGGCACAGTATTGGTACGCCAGCGTGCATCGGTCTACCGGGTTTATGCCCTACCAGGAAAAGCAAATTGTACTCCGTCCCGACCTGGAAGCTCTGTCAGAGGAATGTATGGCTTATTACCAGCCTCTTTACGAGGCAGCGATCAAAGCATAAAAATTTTCATATTCCTTATCCATTCTTGCAAGTCGTATTGTAGCTTTACGCAAAAAAGAAAATGCTGCAACAATTCAATACAAAAAACGAAAACATCCAGGTTTTCATCAAAGATAAATTGGTACACCGCCAGGAGGCCAAGGTCTCCGTTTTTGATAGTGTGGTACAAGGAGGGGATGCCGTCTGGGAGGGAATCCGAGTGTACAATGGACGCATTTTTTGTCTCGACAAACACCTGGAGCGCTTGCAGCATTCGGCACATGCTCTCGCCTTCACCGATATTCCGGATAATGAGACCATCAAACAGGCCATTTTCCAGACCCTGGAGGCCAACGGGATGAAAGACGGCGTACACATCCGCCTGACCCTCACCCGGGGTGAAAAAATCACTTCTGGTATGGATCCACGCCTCAACCAATTTGGTCCAACCCTTATCGTTTTGGCAGAGTGGAAACCACCAGTCTACCCACCATCTATCACGCTGATTACCAGCTCAGTTCGCCGTAATTCGCCAATGTTCTTAGATTCAAAAATCCACCACAACAATCTTCTCAATAATATCCTGGCCAAGATCGAAGCCAATCACGCCGGTGCCGATGCCGGATTGATGTTGGATAAAGACGGTTTTGTGGCCGAAGCCAATGGCGTCAATGTTTTTTGCATACGAAAAGGCAAGGTCTTTACCCCATTTGCCGTGAGTTGTTTGCCCGGCATTACTCGTGGCCTGGTACTTGAAATCTGTGAACAAAACCAGATTCCATGCGCGGAAGCCAATCTTTCCCTTACCGAATTTTATACCGCCGACGAGGTATTCACCACCGGCACCATGGGCGAACTCACTTTGGTTGACGCTATAGATGGAAGAAAGATCATTAACCGCCAGGAATCTTCAGTTTTAGAGATCATCAATAAACATTTCAAAAAACGTACCGAGCACGAAGGGGTTGCACTTCCCTTCTAATACTTGTATTTTGGGCAGATGGGCACCTTGATATACACCGACCAAATGGGGAGAAAGATGGCATTGGATCGGCCTCCCCAACGCATCATCTCACTTGTTCCTTCACAAACCGAGTTATTATTTGACCTGGGACTGGATGAGGAGGTGGTTGGTATCACTAAATTTTGTGTGCACCCGCATAGTCAGTTCAAGTCCAAGCCCCGGATTGGTGGTACCAAACAGTTACACCTCGACCAAATCAAGGCGCTGAAACCAGACCTGATCATTGCCAATAAGGAAGAAAACAACAAAGAGCAGATTCTGGAACTAGCCGATGAATTTCCGGTTTGGATCAGTGATGTGGTCGACCTGACCGATGCCCTCAAAATGATCGAGTCTGTGGGCAAACTGGTACAGAGGTGGTCCGAAGCCAAGAAGCTGGCACAAGAAATTGCCGTGGCTTTCGCCCAACTTCCGCAAGGTTCAAATCCGCCCTCTGCAGCGTATATCATTTGGCAAAAACCGTACATGGTAGCAGCCGATAACACCTTTATCAACAGTATGCTCCAGTACGCCGGTTTCCGCAACTATTTTGCCGACCAGCAACGGTATCCCGAAATACGTTTGACACAGCTGCAAGAGGCTCCGCCTGATTTTGTGCTCCTGTCCTCAGAACCCTTTCCCTTCAAGGAAAAACACCGCCAGGAATTGCAGGAGAAATTACCGACCACAGAAGTCCTGCTCGCTGATGGAGAATTGTTTTCGTGGTACGGCAGTCGCTTATTGCACTCGGCAGCTTATTTTCGTAATTTGCGCGCTAAATTTTCAATTTACTCCTAGCCTCAAGAAACAATAATTTTTGGAGGTCGTTTTTTATTTGGTGTCTGGCTATATTCAAGTGCAATAACTATACTACTATGTCTCGATTTCTTCTGGTGTCCCTTTCTTTATCCTTTACCCTTTTGTGGAGCCCCCTCGATGCTCAAAACAAGATTCAGGACCAAGACCTGATCCCTGGTGAACTTATTGTGAGGCTAGCGCCAAATGTTGCGATTGAAGATTTCATTCGCCAGTGGAGCATCCAGCGGGCGCAGGCCATTGCCCTGAAAAAATCACTGGGAAACACACACAACATCCATCTATTACAATTTAATGAGCAGCAGGCTAATGCACAAAATCTTTTACAACGCATCCGCCAGAATAAACAGGTGATTGCAGCTCAATTTAATGAATACGTTGACTTTCGGGTAAACCCTGACGATAGCTTTTTCTCCGATCAATGGGATATGGCAAAAATTGGTTTGCCAGATGTATGGGAGACCACTACCGGTGGTCTTACTGTCAATGGCGATACCATTGTGGTGGCTGTGTTGGATAGCGGTTTTGATATTGACCACCCTGATCTTAGAGACAATATTTGGCAAAACCTCGAAGAAATTCCCAACGATAATATTGATAATGACAATAATGGCTACATTGATGATATCTATGCCTGGAACTTCCGGGATAGCTCAAATATTCATCACCTGCACGCGCACGGACATTCCGTAGCGGGCATCGTCGGAGCAAAAGGTAATAATGGACTAGGTGTCACCGGGGTCAGCTGGAATGTAAAGGTCATGGTACTAGATACCAAAGCCATTAGCGACATCATTTCAGCCTACGAATACGTTATTGACCAGCGTCAGCGGTACAATGAAAGCAATGGGACTAAAGGAGCTTTTGTAGTGGCCACCAATGCTTCCTTTGGCAAAGACCGGGCGTTTTGCGAAGAGTACCCGGTTTGGGGCGGCATGTACGATTTGATGGGGGAAGTGGGAATACTGACCGGTGCAGGAACGGCCAACAGCAGTTGGGATGTAGAAGAATTTGGCGATATGCCAACCACTTGTACTTCCGACTTCATCATCACTACCTTGAACACCAATGAAGCCG
The DNA here is from genome assembly GCA_965229635.1 of Saprospiraceae bacterium. Lineage (GTDB taxonomy): Bacteria > Bacteroidota > Bacteroidia > Chitinophagales > Saprospiraceae > BQJU01. The sequence continues at coordinate 3,811,056 of OZ245894.1, read as the reverse complement.
ATGAAAAACATTCAGGCTCGGCTTATGGTGGCGTGTCCATCGACATTGGCTCTCCCGGGCAAGGCAGCTTCACCATTAAACTCAACGATGACTACGGTGATTTTGGAGGCAATTCTGCGGCTGCACCACACCTGACCGGCGCTATTGGATTGCTATACAGTGTGCCCTGCCCGGAAATCGCCGATGGCGCTATTCAACAGCCGAAAGAAACCGCCCTGTTCATCCGCCAAATGATACTACAGGGTGTTGATCCGCTCTCCAGCTTACAAGGCCTGAATGTAACAGGGGGACGACTGAATGTTTTCAATAGCCTTCAGCTCATTCAACAAGAATGCGGTACCACCACCGGAGATTTAGACATTATCAATGTCTTTCCCAATCCGGTAGCCAATCATTTATTTGTTGATTTTGAAACGCCCGATTTTGAAGAGTACTATGTCAGAATCTTTAACGCCATCGGCCAGTTGGTTTACCGCGACACGGTAAGTCCGCCCCGTTTCGGTCAAAAACGAATCGATATCAATACCGAGAACTGGGTACAGGGCGTCTACTTTCTCACGCTGGAACGTGGTGATCAACGCATTACCCGAAGCTTTGTCGTAGGGTATTAAGGGATCAAGTGATTGGGAAAATCTTCCACCTTTTCACAGCAAACCTGTTCCATCACCTGCTGTAATTGGGTCTTTAGTATGGAAATGGTATGATCCCCACCCTGGTTGCCAAGTGCCGCTACCCCATACATGAAGGATCGGCCCATAAAGGTATACTTGGCTCCCTTAGCCAATACCCGGGCAATATCCGGCCCCGAGCGAATACCACTATCCATCATCACGGTGATCTGATCACCGTATTTATCGGCAATATCCGTCATTGGGACTACCGAAGATTGACCGGCATCCAACTGTCGGCCGCCGTGGTTGGAAACGATAACGCCATCCACGCCTAGTTTGATCGCTCGCTCAGTATCTTCCAGACTAGCGACTCCTTTGATCACCAGTTTACCTTTCCACATTTCCCGAATCGGTTTGATTTTTTCTTCATTCAACCTTCCGGAAAAGGTTTGATTCATGTATAATCCCAATTGCTTCAAATCAAGTCCCTTTGGCATATAAGGCTTCATTGTAGCAAAATTAGGTTGCCCGTGGATGAGTGTCTTGATAGCCCATTCCGGTCGTCCCATGATTTGCAGGATATTCCGTAAGGTCATCGTGGGAGGCATGGCCAGGCCATTGCGAATGTCCCGGGGCCGGTAGCCAAAGGTAGGTACATCACTGAGAATGACCAGCACTGGGTACCCTGCCTCATCAATCCTGCGTATGATATCATCACGCAGGCGATCTTCAGCTGGGTGGTAAAGCTGAAACCAGGCCTTTCCGTCGGTCAGTTCACCGATCCTTTCAATGCTACTGGTGGTTACCGTACTTAGAATGAAGGGAATGTTGTGTTGTACTGCGGCTTTCGCCAATATTTCCGGAGAGTTGGGCCACATTAGCCCCTGTAGGCCCACCGGAGCAATACCGAATGGCGCATCGTAGATATGCCCAAATAATTCGGTTTTCATGCTTGACCCGGTATGTTTACTCAAATAGTATGGCTTGAGTTCGATTTTCCGGATATCTGCTGTGTTCTTGTGCAGGTTAATGTCTTCGTTACACCCCCCATCGAGGTATTCAAAAGCGAAGCGGGGAATTTTTTGTTTGGCTCTAGCCCTGAGATCTTCAATAGAAGGATAGTTGGCGTTGTAGTTTAGTGACATTGATTTGTGACTTACATTTTAACAATCGCCTTAAAGTTATCCTTTTCTGTTTAATTGACTGTTCTGTGGTGATCTGCAAAATAAAGATAAAAAAGCACATGGGCCCCATACATTGGGACCCATGCAATAGTGTAAATAGTGATTTATTAGTCGATGTCTTCAATAATTACGGTAGCAGTGGTGAGGATATCTGTCCCGCCGCGCCCAACGGCCAGTTCGCCCTCAGCATTGGAGGCACTGGTGAGCGTAATGGTAAGCGTTTTCAGGCCATCCTGCACGCCATCGGTCAGCAATTCTATATCCAAATCAACATTATCGCGATTGAGGTTGTCGTTTACATCGTGTTCGATCACTGCTGATCCACCGGAAGCAGTTGCTCCGGCCACGGTAAAGTCAGTACCAAAGACAGCATCTCCACCGAAGGAATAATTGACAGTAATATCAGAAAGGGTCCCGGTTGGGCACTCAATCTTAAAACTTACCGTTCCCCCATCCTCCGTTGTCATCTCATCATCAAGGATGACCGAAGTTCCGGCACCATCAAAGGCAACGTAGCCTGGCAATTCTTCGAGATCGTAGTAATCTCCAACAACAAAGTCATTGCCGCAGGAAGATACCAGCACCAGGCAAAGAAATAATGCAAAATATTTATAGTTCATTTTCATTCTATTTTTAAAATCAGAAATTAGATTCTAATTCTCAAACCACATTGGTACATCGGTATTTTGATTGGCCGGTGTATTAGGATTCGAGGCAATTTCATCCGGTGGATAGGTAAACCGCTTGAGGTAAGTGGTAATGGTCGTATTGGAAGGTGGATCCAATTCTGGCACCTTTGTTCTCCTTACGGTATTCCACGCCACTACAGGTCGGATGAAAGACTCCAGATACAATTGCTCATAAACGGCCTGCAGGGATACAGGGTCTCGGCTACTTACAAAATCTTGAATCACCGTATCGTCAATGATTTCTTTTGCTCCAGGGATGTCTTGTCCCCAAAACTCCAGGATTTGTGTCAGCCCCTTATCAAAATGAGCCTGTGCATCTGATCCAATTCCGGTCAATGCCAATTCTGCCCGGTAAAAGTTGATTTCTGAAGGCAGGAACATAATGTGCGGCAAATCATTTCTGATAATCACATCTCGGTAGCAAGCTCTTTCAGCGTTGGGTTGACTTCCGTTGATCGGCGTGCCACGGTCATCAATGTACAATTCAAAACGAGGGTCGCCGCTATCCTTGAGCAGGTCATAAATCGGTACTCCTGGACCATGCACACTACTACCCTCATTGGATGGGCCAAAAAAGGCCTCGACTATTTGTTGAAAAGCATTACTCTGCCCGGGGGCATCAAAATAACGAAGTATTGCTGCCTGATCGTTGGTTTCAATCAATGGCTGTGAAAGCACTGCGTTAATTTCACTATCCACATTTGCTTTATTTCTCAACAACATTAAAATGCGAAGCTTGAGTGAATTGGCCCAACGCTCCCATTTTGACATATCCCCTTCGAAAATCACATCCCCCTGTGATACATCAAAAATACCGGTCTCCGGAATTTTGCCAATCAAATCAATGGCCTCATCCAGTAGCGTAATGGCACCTCTGAATATGGCCTCCTGATCATCAAACGCCGGGGAAGGAAACTGAGCTCCATCGATGGCTTGCGAAAAGGGAACTCTTTCCCAAATACAACTGAGTTCAAAAAATGATTTTGCTTTCAGAATTTTAGCAATTGCTGCAACATTATTGCTTGATTCTCCCGCTGCCAAGGCATCGGCTTCTACCAGTTCCAAATTTCCCAGCACCTGTGTATAATACATACCCCAGGTATTTCCGGTCAAAAAGATGGTGGTTGCTCCATTGCGGGGACTATTAAAACAAAAGGCAAAGTGTTGAGGTACGTCCATAATCCTCGTTCCCAATTCTGTGATAAAACGGTTGGAGTATTGAACAATGACATACGGCAACACCACATTGGGATCAGCCGAAGTGGCCACCAAGGGGTCCGTGTTGATATCCAGTTGCTTCTCACAGGAGGAAAGCAGGAACATCCCCACAGCCAATAATAAAGTCGTTAATTTTATATTTCTCATTAGTTGATATCTTTTTTGATAAATGAATCTCATAGATTCATCAAGTTTCAAAAAATGGTTTTGAATCGCCTTAGAAGGTGACCCGTAAATTCACACCCATACTTCTGGAAGTTGGCGCCGAATTCCGCTCAATACCAAATCCATCCGCTCCTGAACCAAAGAGATTATTTTCAGGATCAACGTGTGGTACCTTCGAATACAACAAGGCCACATTTCTTGCTTCAAAACCTACTGAGAGATTTTTGATAAACGTACCACCAATCAAAGACTGTGGTAAGTTGTAACGAATCGCAACTTCTCTCAACTTCACAAATGAAGCATCGAAAATGAAAGCCTCAGCGATACTATTCTGGTTTAGGTTACTCCAGAAATTCTCCGCATTTAATACCGGTACATCGTTGTCTCTCACTGTTCCATCTGCATTTTGGATCACACCTTCGCGGTCAATGAAGGTACCGTTACGATTCAGCAGGGTTTCTGTTACCAATCCACTGGTTTGTAAATCTTCTACCGTAGCAGACTTGGTTACCCCTCCCGATTTCCAGTCAATGGTAAAGGACACGTTGAAGTCTCCAATCTTGAAGGAGTTCACAAAACCCATCGTAAAATCAGGAAGTACAGAGCCGAATGACTTGGTTTCACCGGCAATTCTTGTTCCATCTTCAGGATTAATCAGCGGACGACCGGTAATAGAATCTCTGGCAAAAGCTACCCCGAACAGCTCAAACCCTCCTCCGGGAACTGCTTCAATAGTAACACTATTAAAAGCACTGGCAATCTGCACCTTATCCACACCATCTGCCAATTCAATCACATCCACGTTGGCTGTAGAATAATTTATTGAAGTATTCCACTGGAAGTTTTTATACTTAATAGGGGTTGCATCCAGGGCAATTTCTATACCGGAAGTATTTACCTGACCAACGTTGGTTCTGAAGAAACCGAAGCCAGTGGATTCAGGAATGGGCAAGGCCAAAATCTGATCTCTGTTTTCAGTCTTGAAGAGGGCTACATCCAATCCAAGGCGGTAATCAAAAAACTGCAGTTCTGCCCCCACTTCATAGCTGGTTTGTTGCTCAGGTCTTAAATCGGTGGGGGGAATAGTATTGGCCTTACTGAATGCCAGACGGCCATTATATGGGAAATTGACATTCAAGCTATACTGTCCCGTAGCAGTTGTTACTGGAATAAAGTTGAAATCCAGCTGGTACGGGTCTGTATCATTACCTACCTGGGCATAACTGGCCCGCAACTTACCGTAGCTGAAGAAGTCGTTGGTCAGTTCAAAGGCATCGGAAAAGACAAATGCCGTACTTACCGAAGGATAGAAATAGGAATTATTATCCAACGGTAGGGTTGAAGACCAGTCATTCCTACCGGTAATGGTCAAGGTCAGATAATCCTTAAAAGTAAGATCAATCGAGGTGTAGAGTCCCATCAATATTTGCTCGGTAAAATCTCTTGTTGGGACGTTCTGTTCCGTATTGCCCGGAGCATAAAGCTGGGGCACCAGCAAGTCCCTAGAAGTCAGGTTTTCCAAAGCAAACTGACGGCGGTTGTAGTTAAATCCACCAAGGGCAGAAATAGAGAGATCCGGATTTATGTCCAAGCTGTATCTCGCAATAACATCGGAGTTAAGCTGAATCCGGTTGATATTATCCACCTGGAAAGTACCGCCTAATCTTTGGATTGTTCCCTTGCGGTTGGTCAACAAACGGTTATCCTGACCAAAATCATAACCAAATGTACCGGTCAGTTCCAAACGATCGATGGGGCTGTAGGTTAAAGAGGCATTAGCCAGAATTCTGGTGTCATCTCTTTCATTTAGGTTCTCGTAGCGTATCCAAAGGGGATTGTTGGTTTCCGGACTGATAGTATTGATTTGATTACCGGCATCATCGATCCAGGGGGAATATAGATCGGGATCTACCGTACTACTAAAACTGGTACCCAATCCAATGATGTTTGGATCATTAGCTCCCGCCGCTGCGGTTCCTTCGGAATTCGTCTTGATAAATTGTACACCAAAACGAGATTGCAGCCTCGGTGAATGATTAAAGCCGGCATTCAAATTCAGGTTGTAACGATCCAGCTTCGAACCTGGAATGATCCCCGTTTGATTGAGGGCACCAAAACTGATGCGGTAATCAAAGCCATCTCGGCCATCGGAAATAGAAAAGTTGTTAATGAAAGTGTTGCCGTTATCAAAGAACTTACGCACGCCATTGTCTTCTACCCCTTGCAACGGTCCGGATTCTCCGGTAACGGGAAGTGACCGTACCGTTTGTCCAACGATTTCTGGTCCCCAGTCATACCCCACACTGGAAGAGTCGTACTTCGTCAATGACCCCATTGCATACTGTTGCTGATATTCGGGAAGTACAAAGAAGTCATCATAGCGGTAAGAAGAGTTGACGGTTACTTGTGGGCCTTGTCCCTTACCTGATTTTCCTCTCTTTGTGGTGATGATAATAGCTCCTGCCGCAGCTCTTGAACCGTAGAGTGCCGTTGCTGCAGCTCCCTTCAATACACTGATGGATTCAATATCATCAGGATTAAGTACAGATGCTCCGTTACCGAAGTCTCTACTTGCGGTGATACGGGAGCCGGAAACATCCTGATTGTTATTAAATGGCTGCCCGTCGATAACCCAAAGCGGATCGTTTCGACCACTGAGAGAAGTTGCCCCGCGAATAATAACCTTCGAAGATCCTCCGAGGTTACCGCTGGAGTTGTTGATATTTACCCCAGTGACCTTACCCTGTAGTGAATTGACAATGTTGGTAGATCGAGCTTTTGTAAGCTCTTCCGAATCAACCTCGTCCACACTATACCCCAGGGTTCTGGATTGTTTTTTGATACCCAAAGCAGTGACCACTACTTCATCAAGAATTTGCCCCTGTGACATCGTTACATTGACGACATTACTGGCATCAATCTTGATTTCCTGGGGCTCGAATCCTGTGTAAGAAACCTGGATCACGGGTTCCTCCGCTCCTTCCGGAATGTTTAGGGTAAAGTTTCCATCAATGTCAGTAACCACCCCCGAAGAAGTGCCGACTAACAAAATACTGGCTCCGATCAAAGGTTCACCTTCTTCGCTGGTGACGGTACCCGTAATGGTCCTTTGCGCCAGAATGGTACCAACCGACAATAGGGCTAGTACCATGACTAGTGAGAGTTTTTTTAACATACTAATACAATTTTGTTGAATAAAAACCTTATTCAATTAATAGAATCCAAACCTAGATTGATGAAATGGCATAAACTTTTGCGACACTACTCCTTCAGAAATTTTACACACCTGTAATTAGGCAAAATATCAGGCACACTTGAGTAGAAATTGCCAGAGAAATCCAAATAATTAGCCTCCAATATACATATTTTATTTGGTACCGCTCCAAGAATTATCGCAAATGAAGTTTTAACGACACCCGGAGCGGTTGGTTCATGAAAATCCGGAAAATTTGTTATTTTAAGTTGCGGACAGTCTTTTATGGTAATCTTTTGAAAAGACCATTTAACAACAAATGGAATTTTTTCCAAGGTTATCTTGTTTGTTTAAAGAAACAATACTACATTTGCATTCCGTTTGGCAATAATTCTCCAACAAGGGGCAAAAAACACCAAGCGAAGCCCGCGTAAGAGTGGGTACAAATACTTAAAAAACAGCGTTTTACGCAATAAGGCTCCGTAGCTTAATTGGATAGAGCACCTGACTACGGATCAGGAGGTTAAAGGTTCGAGTCCTTTCGGAGTCACTGTTTTTTTAAAAAAAGTAGGCTTAATTGGATAGAGCATCCCGATTTCACATCGGGAAGGTTAAAGGTTCGAGTCCTTTCGGAGTCACTGTTTTTTAAAAAAAGTAGGCTTAATTGGATAGAGCATCCCGATTTCACATCGGGAAGGTTAAAGGTTCGAGTCCTTTCGGAGTCACTGTTTTTTTTTGAAAGAATTGTGTAGAAGAGCATTTCAAAGATTGTAATCATGTCAAAAACCTGTCAACTTAGTGGAAAGCGTCCGATTTCGGGAAATAATGTTTCTCACTCAAATCGGAAGACCAAGCGTCGTTTTTTGCCCAACTTGCAAAAGAAGCGCTATTATATTCCGGAAACAGATCAGTGGGTAACCCTGAAGGTATCTTCTCATGCTATGCGTACCATTAGTAAGTTGGGCCTATACGCCTACCTGAAGAAATTGGAAGGCAAAGGCGTGGATACGGGTGTAAAATTAAGTAAGTAATTTTTGTATTCTTTTAATAAGGAAAAATGGCTAAGAAGAGTAAAGGCAATCGGATCCAGATTATTTTAGAGTGTACAGAGCATAAAACAAGTGGTATGCCAGGTACTTCCCGGTATGTCACCCAGAAGAACCGCAAAAACACTCCCGATCGTCTGGAATTGAAGAAGTACAATCCGATTTTGAAGAAAGTAACGCTCCACAGAGAAATCAAATAAGTCAGGCACTTGCAAGTCGGGTTGCGAATGACTAAATTTGAGTTTGAAATATTTCTCTGGGTATAAAAATCTAATAAAATGGCAAAAGTATCTAAAAACGCAAGGGTTGCTCAGCGTGCTGCAAACGCCGGTTCAGGCCGTGATTTTGTAAAGATCGTTCAGAGCGTCAAAGATCCTAAAACGGGTAAATACTCCTACAAGGAAGTAATGATACACAAAGATAAGGTGAAGGAATTCATGGAGAAGAAATAATTTTCTTGTCCATTGAAGTTTGAATCCACCAAAGAGGCTTTTCTGTCAAAAGAGAAGCCTCTTTGTATATTACCCTACACCTATTAAATCAGGTAAAATGAGTTTTTTCGACAAATTCTTTAATAGAGATAGAAAAGAAGACCTGGACAAAGGTTTGGAGAAAACCAAATCCAACTTTTTTGATAAACTTTCCAAAGCCGTCGCCGGAAAATCGACCGTAGACGAAGAGGTCCTCGATGAATTGGAAAGCATTCTCATTTCTTCCGACGTAGGGTTGGATACCACCGTAAAAATCATCGAGCGAATTGAAGCGCGTGTCGCCCGCGACAAATACCTTAACACCAGCGAGTTAAACCAGATTCTCCGCGGAGAAATAGTGGAGCTACTGGCCGAAAACAATACAGTTGACCTGGAAGAATACCAATTGCCAAGTAACACAAAACCTTGTGTCATTATGGTGGTTGGCGTCAATGGTGTAGGAAAAACCACTACCATTGGCAAATTGGCTCACCAATACAAAAAACAAGGTAAAAAGGTAGTGCTGGGTGCCGGTGATACGTTCCGGGCCGCAGCCGTGGATCAGCTCAAAATCTGGGCCGATCGTGTAGGGTGCGACTTTTACAATAAGGGCATGTACACCGATCCGGCAGCAGTAGCCTACGAAACCACCCAATATGCCATCAAAAACAACTGCGATGTGGCTCTAATAGACACCGCCGGGCGCCTGCACAACAAAATCAACCTGATGAAGGAATTGACCAAGATCAAAAACTCCATCAACAAGAGTCTGGACGGCGCTCCTCACGAGGTGCTACTGGTTTTGGACGCCACTACCGGCCAAAATGCCATCGAACAGGCTACTCATTTCACCGAAGCAACGGATGTCACGGCCCTGGCCTTGACCAAGCTCGACGGTACCGCCAAAGGAGGGGTAGCCATCGGTATTTCTGATCAGTTCAAGATTCCCATTAAGTATATCGGCGTTGGAGAAGCGATTGACAAACTACAGATTTTTAACAAAAAAGCCTTCGTTGACTCCCTCTTTGAGCAGTAGCCTAATTTTTGTATTTTAACCAAAAAAATGTTGTCCTCCAAAATGAAAAGGCGGGGCAAGGGCTGGTTGGGGATGCTCAATTATCTGATTGATTGGGTCACCTATCCGCTAAAGCGCCTGTTTGGGCTCAATGCCAAATCCCATCTGATTATCAGTCCCTACCGTGGCTTTGGTACCGAAAACCACATCATCTGCAGTGGTCGTATTCTCAAGGACAAATTTATACTGAGTAACCAAAACGACAGCACCTACCGCAACCTGATAAACAACATCAGAAGGTTTCGCAGCGATGAGATTCCCGGCGCTAATATTGTAATCAGAATTGGAGAGACAACCTTCGAAAAAACTACTGATCCAGAAGGTTATTTCAAACTTGAAAGTGCCCTTCCACTCAAAGCCAGATCAGAAGAAAATACCTGGATTCCTTATGAAGTGAATCTACTGAAAACACCGTGGCAAACCGTAGACCTCACCGCCACCGGAGAGATTTTTATTCCGGGAAGGCCTGATATCGGTATTGTCAGCGATATTGACGATACCATTTTGCATACCGGTGTCACTTCTTTCATGAAGTGGAGGGCGATCTACCGTACCCTTTTGCAGAATGCCGGTAGCCGGAGAGCGATCAAAACCGGTAGTGCCTTTTATCGTGCCCTGGAGGTAGGTAATGGGGTTTTAAAATCTCCTCGCCCCTTCTTCTACGTATCTAATGGCCCCTGGAATTTGTACGACCTTCTGGCCGAGTTTCTGCAAGTCAATGGCTTTCCCAAAGGCCCCATTCTCCTACGTGATTTTGGGATTCCCTATGAGGAGCGCCCACCAGATTACCAGGGCCATAAATATGCCCAGATCGCCAGAATCCTGGAAACTTACCCCTCGCTGCCGTTCCTTTTGGTGGGTGACAGCGGCGAAAAGGACCTCGACATATATTTGGCAATTGCCCAAAATTATCCCTCCCGAGTACCGGCCATTTACATCCGCGATGTGGCTAGCAAAAGCAGAGCCGAACGCATTCAACAGATCATTAAAATGTCTCCTGCCGATCCCGAAATTCTATTCGTAAAAACTTTTGCCGATGCCGCAGCCCACGCAGCTATGAGAGGTTGGGTCAATGACGATTTGCAGATGTGACTTTTCTATATTTCCCCGTCCTAATAAGTGTTAATGGGTATGGTTCATGTAAATGAAATTTTATAATTTATTAAGCAGGCGGACAATAATTTGGACTCAATCCCGGTTATAAAAATAATTCTAATCCTCCAGTGTATAATACAAAACCATTATTAACACACTGAACTCCAGGTTATTACCAGCAACAAAACCCAAACCAGTCACATTTACCCTCCCTTTCTTTGCGAACATTGCTCGGTTCAGAGCTTTAAATTGATATTGATCACATAAATCCAATTCCATGAGAACATCCTTTTTGGCCCTTATTCTGATCAGTGTATTACACCAATCTCTTAATGCCCAGGCACACTTCGTAAGCCGGGATTACAAAGATTACTATAAATGGTACAATGAACGTTCTCAAACCCCACAGCTTTATGTTGGGGGCAGTACCTTGTACATATTTACCAACGAAACGCCTGTGCATAGCCGCCCTTCCCTTAATGCTACCGTGAAAACAAAGCTGCCTATTGGTACCAGGGTAACAAATATTGGTTATCCCAATTACAATTTTCCGGAAGATAACATCGGTGGTTATGGTGATATCTGGCACCACATCAAGGGAATAACACCCTCCGGACAAGCTTTTAATGGATATGTGTGGGGGGGCAACATTGCCAAAAGCTGGACATTTAACGATCTGACCGGCGACCGGCAAAAAGAATTGATTCTCCTGGGTATCTCTGCCCAAAAGAGAACTCATCTTCCCGACATCAAAGCTGACATTCGAATCATCTCCAAAGGAAAACTGATTGCTCAAACCACTGTTCCCGGACTCTGTGTCTTCGAAGATTGTGATGCCAGCAACCTCGTCAGAGTGCTTGAAAATCAGCCCTATTCCGGAGTACAGATTCTAGAGGTCAGTACGATGACAATGGGTTGTTATGCCGGCATTGAAAAAGCCTTCTATTTCTGGAATGGCCAGTATCTCGAGCCCGTTTTTCATGCTGAATATACCATCAATAAAACTTATGATAGTCAATCATTTGTTTGTAACAACGCTAATGGCAGTCAAACCATGATCTGTCGGTATGATCGCGAAGACCAAAACTACAATCCGGTGTGGACCTGTCAACCTTTAAACCGTAAAAACGTTGATGAAGATAAAACCGCCAAGTCTGCAGTAGCCTATCAGGACCGCAGTAAGGCAAAGTAAATAGTCTTTAGAATATGCCTGCACCGCCAACCATGCAAGCCATCCAGATTCCGCAATTTGGTGGTCCCGAAGTACTAACAATCGGTAAAGCCCCTACCCCCTCTATCGGTGATGAAGACATTCTGATTCAAACAGCGGCAACGGCCCTCAATCGAGCTGACTTGCTACAGCGTATGGGCAAGTACCCGCCGCCGGAGGGGGCAAGTCCTATTCCGGGATTAGAAGCCTCAGGCGTTGTCGTTGACAAGGGCCGAATGGTGAGCAAATGGAAAATCGGTGATCGGGTGTGCGCACTGCTCCCGGGTGGAGGATATGCACAGTATATCAGTATCCCCCAGGGAATGGCAATCCCAATACCGGAAGGCATGAGTTTTGAAGAGGCCGCAGCTATACCTGAAGTCTTTCTCACCGCACACCAGGCCATTCATTGGCTCGCCGACCTGCAACCCAATGAGCAAATCCTTATTCACGCCGGAGCCAGCGGTGTTGGTACTGCTGCAATCCAGCTGGCAAAACAAATCGGAGCGGAGGTGATTGTTACCGCCTCGGCGGGCAAACATCCGCTCTGTCGAAAACTTGGAGCTGCATTATGCATTGATTACAAAACGGAAGATTTTTCAGAGGTTATTGCGCAGTATACCCACAAGAAAGGGGTTGACATTATCATTGACTTTATTGGAGCGCCCTATTTCCAGCACAATATTGATAGTTTGGCGATTGAGGGCCGCCTTGTTCAGCTTGCCTTCATGGGAGGCGTTCATGCCGAAATGGTCAACCTGGGGCCTCTTTTGCGAAAGCGATTGAAACTAATGGGTTCAACATTGAGGGCCAGAAATCTGAATTATAAGATAAGCTTAACCGAAGATTTCTTAAAGCGGTATTGGTCCCTTTTTTCTAAAGGGGTTTTCGAGGCAGTGGTTGATTCAGTATATCCCTGGACTGAGGTAGTCAAGGCTCATCAGCGAATGGAAGCCAATCTAAACCAAGGTAAGATCGTTTTAAAGCTATAGTATTCTAAATAAGTGTCCCATTTCCTTTTCCTTGGTACGAAGATATTCTCGGTTGTCATCATTGGGCTCAATGATCAATTCCTGTCGACTCAGCACTTTAATAGGCGATTTTTCAAAAGCCTCGATCTTTTCCGGATTATTGGTGAGGAGATGGATATTTTCAATGCCCAATGACTCCAACATATCGACAGCAATACCGTACTGACGGGCATCAACCTCCAAGCCCAAATGTAGGTTAGCATCTACAGTATTGAGGCCTTTATCCTGCAAATTATAGGCTTCGAGTTTGTTAATGATACCAATCCCCCGACCCTCCTGGCGCAGATACAATACCACGCCGCCTTCGGCTGAGGTCATTTCCATTGCCTTGTGCAGTTGCTCTCCACAGTCACAGCGACGTGAGCCAAATAAATCGCCGGTAATGCATTCAGAATGGATACGGGTCAATACCGGCTGGCTGGGATCAAAATTCTCATGCACCATTGCCAGGTGTGGCATCCAGTCTTCCTTACCTTCCGCAAAGGCAATCATTCTAAACAGTCCCCACGGTGTAGGTATGAGCGCTTCTGCCTGTTTTGAAATATTTGAATTCCTTATTTCCCTTACCATTTTGATATTGATCAGATCAAAAATATTGGCTATCAAATTTCAAGAAAGCTCTTGTGAATCACGATGTTGCCAATTTAACAAATTATTCCTAATGATGGTTTAGCAGAAATGACTATCCGGGGTCGGTCAGGAAGGTATTGACCACCAGTAAAAAAAATAGCGGATCGCCTACCTGGGCTGATCCGCTATTTTTTCAGTTAGTGATCATTAATAACCCGACTTACCGGTACCTCCTCCTGCTGGAGGATCCATTTCGTAATCCTCTGCACTGGCAGCTCTAAATTCTACACGGCGATTCATGTAGCTTGCTGACTTTGGCACCAGCGCTTCACTTTTGCCTTCCCACTGCAAGACCAAACGGCCTCGTCCGATACCATGGTTGGTCACCAGGTGATCAATAATGGCCTTGGCACGCGAATAAGAAAGGCGGTCATTGTAAGATTCATTTCCCGTTTGGTCTGTATGACCTGAAACAACCAATCTCAGGCTTGGGTTGGATTTCATCATTCGGGCAATACTAGCCAGATTACCATAATCAGAATACTTAATGGTATAGCTATCCGTAGCAAAGTGAATCATTGGCAGGAACCACTCCGCAACCGAGTTGTTTTGCTCCGTTACCCGGTACTTTTCTAAGGCTTCATCAATCATCTCCTGTACACGGTCTTCGGTCACGCCACCGCCGCCTGCACCACCTTGTGGTCCAAGTGGGTTGACTACCACACCATCATTATTAATGCGCTCACCAGCACGAGGTGGATAATAAGGCTCCTTATCCCGAAAATCAGGAATACCATCACGGTCACTATCCAAAGTACGACCCTTGGTATCTACCGGAGCATCAACTGGTGTATCAGGTTCCTGATCAAGTGCATCTACCACACCATCGCCATCGGAGTCAATCATAAAGTCATCCTGACGTTGCTTCACTTCAGCAATTTCGTCCATCACATTGTCCAATGGATTTACCCAGTATAAGGGTTCTGATTTATTGGAAGGATTACCAAGGTTGAAGTTTAGATTGATCCGGGTATAATTGAATATATCACGGAAATTAGAGCTATTGTTTACTTCTTTACTAGTTCCATCCATCAAATCAGCACGATTGCCGAAGAGCAACCCCGCCTGGTGTTCCAGACCAATGTTGAACCGCTTGGATACGCGGAAGGCAATGCCGGCACCGAGAATAGCATGAGGAGCAATTTCCTGCATGATTTCCTCACGCGGAGCCGGTGGCCTAGCTGTATTTTCGTTGTAAAATTCAGTTTTAAAAGAGTTTACGCCAACCCCCGCCAGGGCATAATAATTGACCTTGCGAATGCCTTTATCAAAGCGGAAGTTATTGAGGCTCATCAATCCCAAAGCACTTCCTGACATCCAGGTCATGTCAAATTCGCGGGGATCAGGAGATTCGCCGGTAGCCATACCATAGTTCAGGTCGAGTCTTAAAGAAAAGACATAATCCAGTGCTTTGCGAACGTGTAGCCCTCCTGCATAACCCGGTTTTTGCTTAACGTCACCAGCTACAAAGAAGTAGCCACCATTGACGCCCAGTTCGATCATATTACCCGGTTTTGCCGCTTTCTGTTCGGGTTGTGAATTGGCCACTGTAAAGAGTCCTGTCAGGAAAAGGACCGTTAGAATTGTACGTGTTGTCATCGCCATAGGGAATAGATTTAAATCAGTTCATGGAATGTAATTAATGAATAAAAAAGGTTTGGCAACTAAATAATCGCCAAACCTTTTTTCGTTGTACCTGGCACAAACGAAGGTACCAAGCCAATATGTTTAAGAGACATTAGCGTATCGATTGTCATTAGTTTTCTCAAAGTATCTACCTTTCAACAAAATTACCGGTAACCGGCTTTCTCATGGTATGATGGTGATTGCCTCTAAAGTTATTTTACCATCGATAGATTTTTCCGCTACAAATTTATCGTTTATTTTAACTTGTCCCAAAATTTTTTACCCTAAATCGGGTACAAAATTAAAATTTTGGCGAAAAATCCATATTTATTCCACTGAAAGTGTGCTAATTATTAAAGTTTACGGTTTCCTTAGTACTTTGCATTAGTTTATTTAGTGCCAACTCCAAAGCTGCCTGGGAAACCCCTGTGGTCATCGGATGAACATCATGCACCTCGGCAATAGCTTTTTGAATCGTGTCTGAAACATCCCCAAAAATTGCCTCGTCCGTCATCTGGGCTCCGGATTGCATAAAATAGGCAAAAACTCGTGCCATTCCACAGTTGGCTATAAAATCCGGAATCATGCTGATCTGCTCGTCAGCGAATTTGGCCGTGGGACCAAAAAAGATACCATCATCAACAAATGGCACATTGGCACCACAGGAAATAACCTCCAAACCACCTTCAATCATTCGATCTACCTGCTTCCGGGTTACCAATTTTGATGCCGCCCCCGGAATAAAGATATCCGCGCCCAGGCCCCAAATCCTCTTATTGACCTCCTCAAACGGCAACAGCTTTTCACTGACCAGGGTGTTGCCATTTTTATTGGTGAACAGCTCCTTAATCTCTTCTACACCCAGCCCATTTTCACTGATCACACCGCCATCGCGGTCAATGACACCCAAAATTTTTACACCCATCAGTGTAAGATAAGAGGCGGCCGCCGAGGCCACATTTCCCCATCCCTGGATGATTGCCGTCTTTCCGACTGTTCTTTCTTTACGAAAAATGTGGTAAAAATGTTTCACAGATTCAGCAACTCCGTATCCCGTGATCAAATCGGCTACCGCATATTTATAGGGTCCATCAGGCACAAATTGGCCATCTTCCACAATCTTGGCACAGCCAAAACGCAATTGTCCAATGATATTAATCTTATCACCCTTTCTAGAATTTAGGTGCCCATTGACAATCCCCTCCTGCGGATGCCACAACCCCAACCCCTCAGTAATCGGAATAACATCTTTTAACTCATCCACATTCAAATCCCCTCCAGTTCCATAGTAATTTTTCAGAATGGGAAACGCAGCTTTATACCACCGGCGCAATACCTCATTACGTCGCGGATCTTTTGGGTTAAAGTTTATTCCTGACTTGGCTCCACCGATATCGGGGCCACAAACGGAAAACTTAATTTCCATGACCTTTGCCAGGGAAATAACCTCCGATTTGGTGAGTCCCTCTCGCATTCTGGTTCCTCCACCGGCCGCACCATTGCGCAATGAATTGATCACAATCCACCCTTCGGCTTCGCTTTCCGGGTCTTTCCATTCAAAGACAATCTCAGGTCTTTTATTTTTGTACTTTGTTAAAAGTTCTTCCATTTTTGGTTAGGCTTATAGTAGTAATAATTTGGTGGCGCAAAGGTATAATATTTGCCTCCACATTTTCCAACTCAATAGTGGGTATTTTAAAGGATTGATTATTTTAGCGAAAATTTAGTGCATGTTAGAAAACTGGCTCAAACCTGTTGACAAGAAAGAATTCAAAAGGAACACCTACCAAACTTACCAACTAGGTAGAAAGCTGATCCAAACCAGAGATCAACTACCAGAATTAAGCGCTCCCGGAATTGCACTAATTGGCATTGATCGTGGAGTAGCCAATCAGATACGAAGGGTACTCTACACCTTGAGTGCGCCATTTCCTGGTCCGGCACCGGTAGATTTGGGCGATGTACGAAAAACCAGTATCTCCTTTCTTATCCCGCTATTCAAAGAATTGATCGAAAATAAGATTGTTCCCGTTTTACTGGGTGCTCAACCAGAACATATACTAGCCCTTTATAAGGCCTTCCGCGAAATGGTTAGCCTGGCCATTGTCGATGAAAAAATCCCCATTGGTGATTCAGAACAACCGCTCAGTGGCAATTACCTCGAGGAAATCTTTGCCGCCAAACGCAACCGTCTGTTCCATCTTGGATTGGTGGGCTATCAGGTGCACTACGCCATGCCTAAAGTATTGAAATGGATAGAAGAGAACAATTTTGAATCTGTTCGCCTCGGAAAAGCCAAAGCAGAGCCCAGCGAACTGGAGCCAATCATTCGGGATGCCGATTTGCTCAACTTCAATTTGCAGGCGTTAAAGCACTGTGAAACGCCAGAATTGAATACCTCCCCCGGCGGCTTTACCATGGAAGAAGCCTGCCAAATCAGTCGGTACGCCGGCATGAGCGACAAAATGCAGGCCTTCAGCCTTACCGGTATCGAGCCCAGCGATAATCCACTGGAGATGACCAGTCAGGTGGCGGCACAGATTATCTGGTATTTTATGGACGGATTTTATAGTAGAAAGCAAGATTTTCCCATTTCTACTGATGGTCTAGTCGAATACATTGTTGATTTTCAGCAGGATCAGATCGTATTTTG
Organism: Saprospiraceae bacterium; assembly: GCA_965229635.1. Taxonomy (GTDB): domain Bacteria; phylum Bacteroidota; class Bacteroidia; order Chitinophagales; family Saprospiraceae; genus BQJU01. The sequence continues at coordinate 3,793,160 of OZ245894.1, read as the reverse complement.
GAAAAGCAAAAGAAGTGGGCGCTGGTGGATTCAGGTACCGGTCAAAACAAGAAAGAAATACGAACGTCACCGTTTGATTCCCTGTTCCTACAATGACTACCGGCTGGCCTGTCAGGAGGAATTACCGAATCGTCTGCTCAATGCCTTTAGGAGATTTCCTTAGGTAAAATACTTTCCAGGGCCATTCCACGGGAGCCCTTGATCAGGATCAGGCTGTGCTCAAAAGACTGTTCAGCAAACCAGTTTGCTAAATCCTGTGCATTGGCAAAGTGCTGAATGTTCTCACGTGCTGCCACTTTTGCAAAATGAGGGCCCACCAGCACAAGGTGAATATTAGGAATTTGTTTAGCCAAAAGCATGATCTCCCGATGCGCCTGCTCACTTTCCGATCCTAACTCCAACATGTCGCCGAGAATGGCTATCTTTTTTTCTCCCTGCATCGCCTGAAAGGTAAGCAGTGCCTGGGTCATACTACTTGGATTGGCATTGTAAGCATCCAGGATCAGGGTATTACTGCCGATGTTCACCAACTGTGAACGATTATTGGCCGGAGTATACGCTTCAACGGCCTTCTTGATCTTATCGCAAGGCACTTTGAAATACCATCCGATCACAATGGCCGTCATCACATTATTAAAATTATACCGGCCAATCAGCTGGCTGCATATCTCAATTAATTGCCCATCATCGCCAAGAAACTCCGCTACAACAAAGGGTTCATCCTTCACAAACCTCACAGCATAAAAAGGTCCGCTATTGCGACAAACCTCATCCTCCTTATAGAAAATTCTCTTGCTGACCGGTTCCGAAAGGTCCAACAGGTGCGGCTCACTTAAATTGACAAAGGCAACCCCCTTTCTGTCGGCCAGGTAGCGATACAATTCTGATTTTCCCTTGCGCACACCCTCTTCGCCACCAAATCCTTCGAGGTGTGCTTTCCCCACGTTGGTAATCAGTCCGTGAGTAGGTTCAGCAATGTGGCATAATTGATCAATTTCTCCCTGATGATTAGCGCCCATTTCAATGATTGCTACTTCGGCATCGCTACTAATAGACAAAAGCGAAAGTGGTACGCCAATGTGATTGTTGAGATTACCCCGGGTATACTGCAATGGATAATGGCTGCCCATCACTGCGGCGATCAGCTCTTTGGTGGTCGTTTTTCCATTGGAGCCAGTCAGGGCTATGATCGGAATTTCCAGCTGCCGACGATGATGTCGGGCCAGGTCCTGTAAAGTTTTCAGGGTATCCTCGACCAGCAATAAGTTGGGGTGATCTGGCAATTGAGGATCATCCACCACCGCGTAAGCCGCCCCCATTTCCAGGGCTTTTTCGGCAAAGAGATTCCCATTAAAGCGTTCCCCGCGCAAAGCAAAAAAGAGGTCACCCGCTTGTATTTTTCGAGTATCGGTACAAACTGAAGGGTGATCCCGATAAATATTGTAAAGTTGATCAATCGTGGCGTCCATGTTGTGTAAGCATAACCAAAAGAAAAAGTCTCTATATTGACTCAGCAATATAGAGACTTTTCAGCTGCTACCCTACGAGTAGCCTTTAAATATTATTTAAAACGACGGCTGTTTTTGCGCTTTTTCGTTTTGAATTGGTTACCACTGGTTTGGTCGTTACCAGATGGAGCACCTACGCGAATCATCGCACAACGGAAGCCGATAGAACGATCACCTTTGTCTTCTTCTCTGAAACGACGAGTACCTGGTGACAACCAGTAAGCACGATCAGCCCAAGAACCGCCCTTATAAACGCGAGCCTTGTCACTAATCAGTGTGTGTGCACCATAGTCGTAGTAAGCCTGAGACTCCTGGTCACCGTCAAGGTAGTTGTACACCTGACCACGCTTGTAGTTTTCGCGGTTGGCAGCCTGATCGTCATCAATATAACGGTAGCGGATACGACCTAAACTATCTTTCTCAACCGGACGACCTTCTTCGTCAAGGATGCGCTCTTCGAATTTGTTACCACGATATGGGTTCAAATCCTGGTTGTCCACGTCAATCAAGGTAGTACTGGTCAATGGACGATATAAGTCAAGTGTCCATTCGTTTACGTTACCCGCCATATTGTACAGACCGAAGTCGTTGGGCAGATAAGAGCGTGCTGGTGCAGTAGGACAAGCGTTGTCATTCAAGCGGCCAGCCATACCCATATAGTCACCCTTAGCCTTTTTGAAGTTGGCCAGGATCAAACCTTGCATTTTGTCTCTTCTCTGGTAGCGCACGGTGTTGCCATCCCAGGGGTACAAACGACGGTCAGAGATCAATTCATCCTGTCCTCCGATTTGGTTGCCCTGCAAGGCCAGTGCGGCATATTCCCATTCTGCTTCTGTTGGCAGACGATATTCAGGAAGCAAAATACCATCTTCAAAACGTACGCGACGTTCACCTCCGGTCTGGAAGTCTTTCAGGTTTTTGCGAACATTACCTTCATATTGGCCAAACAGATAAGAATCAGTATTAAAGTTGTCTTCGTCTTTCTGATCCGGGTTAGTATTCAGGATACCCTTTTCGATGAGCAGCATCTCATTTACCCGATCAGTACGCCACTTACAAAATTCGTTGGCCTGTAACCAGGAAACACCCACCACAGGATAGTCATCATAAGCAGGGTGACGGAAGTATGTTTCCACCAATGGCTCATTAAATGCCAGTTCCTCACGCCATACCAGCGTATCGGGAAGGGCATTCAGCACTACCTCAGGGTAAGACTCTCCAAATACGCGATTGATCCAGTACAGATATTCGCGGTAGTTGTTGTTGGTAACCTCAGTCTCATCCATGTAGAAAGAGGAAACCGTTACTCTTCTTGGAATGTTGTCCCAGCTATAGGTAACATCCTGCTCGGTAACACCCATTGTAAAGGTACCACCTTCAATCAATACCAGATTAGGACCAGCGATCTGGCCTTCATAATCCAGCTTTTTTTCAAATCCGCCCCATTTCTGGTCGTTGTACTTCCAACCAGTGATATCAGAGCGTTCCTTGCGACTACATGAGCTGAGTACAACCACTGCACCCATCAGTAATAAGCCAAGCTTCAACAGATTTTTCATTATCCTTAACGAATTTGTTTTTGAGAAATGACCAACAAATATAGTGAAATTGTCTTTGTTTGCTATTCGTCAAAAAAATTTAACACTTATGGTACTGGCTACACTTTGATAACCAGATTATTATCAATTAAACATTTTGAAGCAATCATTATAGCGGGAACTTTTTCTTCTCCGCTTGAAGTTCTGACCGTCCTCAAAATTGATGCTCAATGAAATTTCGTGAGTGCCTCCCGTGCCTCCGGGAGCGGAAGCCAACTTGGAAAGCGTGAGATCGTAGCTGTAACCAATTCGGAATATACCTTCTCGAAAGCCCACCAGAGCAATAACAGCATCGGGATTGGAAAAAGTGTGCCGGTACCATAGTCCGCCGTAAATTCTTCCGGCTCCCGCGTATGCTCCTCCATTAATCTGTCCGAAATCTCCCTGTTTAATAAACATGATATTTGGTGATATAAACGCTGCCCCATTGCGATTATTGCCTGCCTCCAGCATAAATTCATAACCGGCGTGTAAGGTCATACGCATCGGGATTCCGGCACTCAGATTTTCGTTGACTGCCAACAGGCTTTCATCCGGCGTATTGAGGTGTTTCAGAGACAATCCGGCATAGAAATATTCACTGTATGCCAAGATGCCGGCTGAAACATCAAACAAACTCTTATTAAGCGATTCGGGACGTTGCTCTTCTGAAGGCAAGGGAGCTCCTATTCCATCCGTAGTCAATTGATCACCGAATTCAAGTCGATCCCAGTCAACCGTTGTTTGAATCATGCCCGCCTCAACACCAAACTTGATGCCTACCCGGTCATTGACCCTTACCTGATATCCGTAAATGGCGCTCACTCGGGTACTTTGATATACCTTATCACCTGCCGCATCAGTCATCAGGATTAAACCGAAGCCACTGTTGAGCTGTTCTACAGATTGCTCGTAGGCTGCCGAATAGGTTGCATAAGCATTGGGCCAGGCCGGATACTGATTTCGATAGTTTAAGGTAATTCGGGGTGCATAAGTCACTCCTGCAAAAGCCGGATTGAGATGTAGTGGAGCAGCGTAAAACTGACTAAACACCGGGTCCTGGGCTTTAGCAGAAAAACTCATGAGGCCGATCAAAAATAGAAATAGTAGTTTTCGCATCAATACAAGTATCAAAGTGATGAACAATGGATAAATCCCGTGCAAATGTTCTGGCTGCATCTACTGACACCAAAACTTTTGCCTGGGCCTAAATGTAGTAAAATCTTTGGTCGGTTGTTCGTCAAGTGAAGTAGTTTGAGAGAAAATGCAATGCAGTCACCATTTTTCAGGTATTCAAAAGTTAAATTGGCGACCTTTTTGAATCTTGTGTAGTTAAAAAAACAATACCCTTTTTATCTTAACGTTCCTATAACAAATTCATTGTGATTAATCTGCTCCCTGCGTTCAAGTTCTAATTCGTGCAAGATATGAATAAATTTACTATTGCCCTGGTTTTGCTCTCACTTTTCAGTACATTCGGGGGCTATTCCCAATCGACAATTGAACACATTTTTGATTGGAAAAATACCACCAAATCTTTCTCAGCAGAAATTGGAGAATATGATGTACACCAATTTGCGGGCGGAATCCAATCCGGAGAATTCCCTGGTCTACCCTACCTGGTAGAAAAAATCAATCTGAATGGTCCCGGGCGTTTGGACGTTCAAATTCTTGAGGTACAATATGAGCCTCTGGACCGCCAAGCCTCCGCCAGCGATGAAGGACTGAGCGAGCGCCTTACTTTCGACACCTGGGTGGGTCGTGACCGCAACAGGTATTTTGGAAAAATTTCATTTATTCCTATCATCAAGGAAGGCAACGATTACCGCAGGGTGGCTTCCATCCGGCTGCGCGTCAATTTCACTCCGGAAGCAACTACCGCTTTCCGTGGTCCCACCAATACAGAAGTTTCGGTGCTAAGTGATGGCAGTATTTACAAAATAGCCACCTCCCGCTATGGTATGCACAAGCTGACTTACAACTTCCTAAAAAATGACCTGGGCATGGATATCGACAACATCGATCCACGCACGATTAAGCTATATGGTAATGGCGGTGGGATGCTGCCAGTCTATTCCGAAGCTGAACGCATCGACGATTTGGTAGAAAACCACATCTATATTGAGGGGGAATCGGATGGTAGTTTTGATGGAAATGATTATATCCTCTTTTATGGCCAGGGGCCGGATGAGTGGGTATTTGATGCCGAAAACGGGGTGTTTGATATGCGCAAAAATATTTATGATACCCGTGCCTACTACTTCATAAAGGTGAGCCCCGGTAATGGTGCCCGTATTCAAACACAAAACAGTGTTGGTACTACCGCCTACAACTCCACCGGATTCAACGATTATGCCAGATTTGAGGAAGACGAAGTCAACCTGATGCACGAGTGGGAAAAATCTGAAGGTTCGGGCCAAAAATGGTTTGGCGACTACTTCAAGGTGGCACGGGAATACACGTATAATGATCTGTTTGATTTTCCCAATCTACTGGTGGGAAGTCCGGCACATTTAAATGCCAGAATGAACCTTCGGGCGGCAGTCAACTCCAACTTTTTGATTGAAGTCCAGGGAAGTACGATAGAAAGCTCCAACGCAACCCGCATTCTCACCCTCAGTGGGACCAATGACAACACCATTGATTATTCTCAGCCGGCAACGATCAATACAACCGTTTCCCTCAATAACAGCAATATCGACTTGAAGGTCGTATATCCTCAACCCAATACGTCACAACCCAGTGAGGGGTGGCTGGATTACGTCCAGTTTAATGTCCGAAGAGCGCTGGTGATGAGCGGCCGTCAAATGACTTTTCGCGATGTGGAAAGTCTGAATTACTCAAGCACGAGTTTCACGGTGACGAATGCCAGCAATAATCTTCGTGTGTGGGATATTTCCAATAAACTGGAGCCAAAGCTGCAGAATACAACGCTCACGGGTAATCAGCTCTCGTTTGGAGCCAATACGGAAAGCCTGAAGACCTTTGCGGTATTCGATCCGGGAGACGCTCTTTTCTCTGCGGAGGCCATTGGGCAAATACCCAATCAGAATATACACGGTGCCGATGCTGTTGACATGGTGGTGGTCTACCATCCTGATTTTCAGGAGCAGGTTCAGGATTATGTACAGCACCGCAGTAATCATAACAACATTTCCATTCTGGCCATTCCGGTCGATCAGATTTTTAATGAATTCTCCTCCGGGGCTCAGGATGCTACCGCCATTCGCGACTTTTCGCGTATGCTCTATGATCGTACGGATCAATTCAGGTATTTACTTTTATTTGGTGACGCCTCCTTCGATTTTCGGGACATTTATGAGCTAGGTACCAATAAGGTGATCTCCTACCAGCGGGATTCAACTAATCCACTGTATGCTTTTCCAACCGATGACTATTACGGATTATTATACAACTCCAATGAAAATGATCCACTGAAGGGAGATATGCAGATTGCTATCGGTCGCTTTCCGGTCAACACCCCGGAGGAAGCAGCCGGTTTTATCAATAAGATTAAGAACTACGACGAGAACCCGGCCACGATGCGCGATTGGCGCAACCGCCTGGTTTTTGTAGGTGATGATGAGGATGGCAGTCAACACTCTACTGATGCCAATGGCATTGCGGAGCAACTGCTGACCAACTATCCTTATCTCAATGTCGACAAGATATTCCTCGATGCCTTCCCACAGGTTTCCACTCCAGCGGGAGATCGATTTCCTTCGGTGACGGAATCACTGAATCGTTCTATCTTTAAAGGAGTCTTGGGAATTATATACCTCGGACACGGTGGCCCCAAGGGTTGGGCCCAGGAACGCATCCTCAATATTTCAGACATCAATAGCTGGGAAAATTCGGATCAATTGCCACTTTTTGTCACCGCAACCTGTTCCTTTACCGCATTTGATGATCCGGCATTTGTCTCCGCCGGTGAGGAGGCTTTTCTAAATCCCAAAGGTGGTGCTATTGCATTGCTCACTACCACCCGAGCGGTATATGCCAATCAAAATGAGGCGTTTACCAACCTGACCCTTCTACAATTATTTAGCAAAGAAAATGGTGGCATCAAACCTCTGGGAAGGTCAATGTTGCTGGGTAAAAACCAGATAGAAGATGCCTTTACCGAACTCAACTCCCGCAAGTTCGTACTAATGGGCGATCCTGCCATGCGACTGGCCATTCCCGAATACGAGGTGGAAACGACCAAGATCAATGTCAACGAAGTGGCCGTGGGTGTTACGGATACGCTACGCGCACTGGAGAAAGTCACCATTGAAGGTCAGGTAACCGACGGACAAGGGCAATTGCTGTCTAATTTCAATGGAATTGTCTATCCTACTATTTTTGATAAAGCCACCACAGTGACTACTCTTGGACAGGACAACAGCAGTCCGGTGTTTAATTTTAAGATTCAGAAAAATATCATTTTTAAAGGACGGGCAACGGTGAATAACGGTCGGTTCAGCTTCACCTTTGTCATGCCTAAGGATATCAATTACGAATTTGGAAAGGGGAAAGTCAGCTATTACGCTTCGGATACCGATCAGATGATCGATGCCACCGGACTGTATGACAATATCATCATTGGTGGAATTTCCGAAGAAGGACTGGCCGATGACCAGGGCCCGAACGTTGATGTGTTTATGAACAACTTTGACTTCATTTTTGGTGGTGTGACGGATGAAAGCCCGACATTGCTGGTACGACTGGAAGATGATTTTGGTATCAATGTGGTGGGCAATAGTATTGGACATGATCTGGAAGGTGTACTGGATGGGAACACCCAAAACACCCTTCTGCTTAACGACTTTTACGAATCAGAGTTAGATGATTACACCAGGGGCGAAGTGCGTTACCCATTGTCTTCTCTGGAGGAGGGATTGCATACCATGCGGGTAAAAGCCTGGGATGTAGCCAATAACTCGGCAGAAGGTTATACCGAATTTGTGGTGGCCCCTAATTCACAGGTGGCTTTGACCCATGTATTAAATTACCCGAACCCTTTTACCGATTATACCTGCTTCCAGTTTGATCACAATCTTGCCGGCCAGCAAATCGATGTACTGGTTCAGATTTACACCATTTCCGGACGATTGGTTAAAACGCTTGACGCTTCTATCTTTACGGATGGCGCCCTGAGATTGGACGATTGCATCGAATGGGATGGTCGGGATGATTACGGTGATCAGTTGGCCAGAGGGGTCTATTTATATAAGGTGCGGATTCAGGCCAATGCGGGAGAGAACTTATTAAAGGGAGAAAGTGAATTTGAGAAGCTGGTTATTTTAAAGTAAAGAACCATAAAAACCTGCAAAAAGGCATTTCTTATTGTCGGTCCATTTGCCAAGTATCGGTTGACCACAAATATTTTCAGAGAATGCCCTAAATTTGTTGATTAGGAAAATAAGATTTGTTTTTTTGCGTATTGATTATGGAGTGGCACGAAATTTGTAATTTTCTCCACACAGATTAAAGCAAAATTTGGGAAGATTCCCTTTATAAAGAACTATATTTGCAAATTCTTTGATAAAATACTTGAGAATCTCATGAAGAATCTACTCTTTAAGTCCGCCTTCTTAGTGATCGTGCTAGCCATGTTCAGTGTTGTGGAGGGGCAAGCTCAATGTTACGAAGGACCAGATGGGAAATACTATAATACCGATGGTACTCCGTGTGTAAATACCGTAGTAACTGCGGTACCTTTTCTGCGCATTGTGGCGGATGCCCGCTCCGGTGCGATGGGTGATGCTGGTTTGGCCATCTCTCCCGATGCCAATGCCATGCACTTTAATGCATCCAAGCTGGCGCTGATCGAAGATCAGGATGTTGGTATTTCTGCGACGTACACTCCTTGGTTGCGTTCTCTGGGACTCAACGATGTTTATCTGGCATACCTAACCGGTTTTTACAAACTGGATGACCTGCAAACCCTTGGCTTCGGATTGCGCTACTTCTCTTTGGGCAGCATCCAGTTTACCGACGTTAATGGTGATCCACTGAATACCGGTCGGCCAAATGAATTTGAAGTTGCGGCCGCCTATGCTCGTAAACTAACGGATAAATTTACAGCGGGCCTGACGGCCAAATTCATCTACTCTGACCTGGCTTCCGGCCAGCAGGTAGAAGGTGGTGAAACGATCGAGACCGCCATTGCCGGTGCAGCGGATATTTCGCTAACCTATAAAACACCGATCAAACTCAACAGCGGTTCTTCCGATCTGACAGTGGCCATGGCCATTACCAATATCGGTTCCAAGGTGACTTATACACGTTCGTTGGTAAAGGATTTTATTCCTACCAATCTGGGAATTGGTGCTGCATGGGAAGTGAACCTAGACGATTATAATACCATTACTATTGCTACCGACATCAACAAACTTTTAGTACCTACTCCTTGTCAGGGAGATGGCTGTGATGAGGATGGCGATGGTATTCCTGATTACAAAAGCTATTCCGGTATCAAAGGGATTTTCTCTTCTTTCAGTGATGCTCCGGAAGGATTTAGCGAAGAATTGCGCGAGTTGATGTATTCTGTTGGTATAGAATACTGGTACGACAAGCAGTTTGCTGTGAGAGCAGGTTATTTCCACGAAAACAACCAAAAAGGTGGTCGTAGGTTCTTCACTGCTGGTCTGGGATTGAAGTACAATATCTTTGGTTTGAACTTCTCTTATTTGGTGCCAACCACCAACCAGCGTAACCCACTGGATAACACCCTGCGTTTTTCACTGTTGTTTGACTTCAGTGCATTTGACGCTTCGGCAGATAATTAAACGTATTTGAAAGCATAAAAAGGGGCTTCAGTTTTTTGCTGAAGCCCCTTTTTTATTAATTGATTGCAACCAGACCTGTAAGCCGGATTCTGTACTCCGAGGAGTCTCTATCATTTATCTAGCCCTGCCCTCACGGACAGGATCCTATCCAACAATTTGCCGAAGCAAATGGCCGAATGGTATCTGCCTACCCCCCACGACTGACTGCCGGAAACCGACAGTAAAACAGGCGAGCAACCCGTCTTCCGAAGAAATCGAGGTGTATGTGGCATTTCAACCCACAAGGTTTACCCTCCCTTCCTGTTGCCAGGAAAGGACGTGCGCTCTTACCGCACGTTTTCACCCTTACCCCGAAGGGGCGGTATCGTTTCTGTGGCACTTTCTGTCCCTCATTCACCAAAGTGAAAGAAAGCCCATCCGTTAGATGGTGTGGTGCTCTGCGTTGTCCGGACTTTCCTCATACCCGACATTCACCGGGCCCGCGATAGAGCAGTCTGGCGCAATCAGTCCCAAGATAAGAGATAAACAAATGCTTTCCGAGAAAATTCCTTAATTTGACAACTTATTGTACAATCAAGCGTAAGAAAGGATTTAAAAAGAACCATCCGCGGGAATGACCAAAAGGCAGCAGTATCTTTCCATTATCGTCATTGCACTATTCTGTTGTGCCGGAGCCTATCATCGGTTTTCCTCAGATAAGCAGTTGTTGCAACAATACGCCGAACAGTTGGAAAAATGGATGCAGCAACAAGAAGAAGAGGTCATCAACTGGCACTCGGTTATCGAACCCAAAGAGGGTCTGACCAAGGAACAAATACAACGGATTAGCCTAAGCCCATACAGCTTTTATCGATTTCAGGACAGCTTGCTGATTCAGTGGACCGACAACGACCTGGCGCTACCCAATTACCATTCCCTGGACAGCCTGACCATTAGCATTGAAGGTCGGCCTTTCCTCATGCAATTGCCTAATGCCCTGACGCTGGTACACTACCATCAACAGGAAGCCAACCAAAAACTATTCAGATTGTACGGCATTTTTCCCATCAAGTGGGATTATCCACTGGAAAGCGAGTACCTGCCAAATTACTTTGTTGGCTGCCCCGACATTCCCAAGAGTTTACAGCTTACCGCAACGGGTGACGGCATTCCCATCCACAGTCAAAATGACCAGATAATCGGCTATCTGAAGGCAACCGCTCCCCTACCCAATCGCTTTCGCCAAAGCATCTTGTTGTTGCTATTCAGCATGGCTTTTGTGGCCCTGGCCGTTTTGCTGAATGATATCGCTCATCTATTTGTCAAACAAAATCGAGCCTGGCTGGGAGGGTTATTGCTTTTGCTAGGGGTTGGTGGACTCCGTTGGCTAAGCCTGGAATATCAGTGGACCCAATCTTTTGCCGACCTAAAGCTCTTTGAACAAACCTTTTCCACTGAGGTCATGAATAGCTCCCTGGGCGATTTGCTGATCAATAGCTTTATTCTGCTTTGGTTGATGATCTTTTTCCACTGGGCCTTTCGTACCGCACCGGTCAGGAATGCTGCTACCCCGTGGAAATTGCTGCTGAGCGGCCTGAGTTATCTTTCCGTTGTCATCGGCTATTTATTGCTGACAAAGTTATTTCGAAGCCTTGTCTTGTCTTCGGGATTGATCTTTGACTTTGATAATGTATTTCGTCTCAACTTCTTCAGTACATTGGGCATTATTTCTGCGTTGATTACCCTGATTTCATTTTTCCTCTTTTCCCACCGGCTGATGCAAACCGCCTTGAATACAGGGTTGACACAAAGGCAGCGCCTCTTGACCATGTTATTGACGGTAGGGATCAGTTTGCCACTGGTCACCGCTTTTGAGCTCAACATACCTGCGGTTCAAATTGGCTTGATCGGCTTTGTTTATCTCCTACTTTTCGACCTGTTCCTGATCAGCCAACTTCCAAGTCTCACCTGGCTGGCCCTTTGGCTGGTGATGTTGTCGGGTTATTCTGCTCATCTCTTGTACCGATACAATCTGCAACTCGACCGGGAAACGCGACTGGAGTACGCCAAGGCCCTGGAAGAGCCGCGAGATCAATTAGCGGAAGCAGATATCCTGCAACTTTCGGATGATCTGCTTCAGGACAGTAGTTTTATTAAAACGGCCAATACCCTCTATGCTCATTCTATAGAAGAAAGGATTTTGCGGGAGATTACCAACCGCTACCTCACCAATTATCACTACCTGTTTAATGTCTACGATTACGATCTTTTTCTAACCAGCGCCACCAACAACCGGTCATTGATCAGAGGTCGCTCCGGTCGGGAATATCTCAATATGTTGAAGAGTCTGCACCAGGAAATAGAATTTGAGGCCCAAAATCTGATCTTCATTCGCGATCCGGGACAGTCCAACCGATATTTGCTAAAGCTGGAAATACCGGTCGTCAGCCACCCGGAACAAAACAATGTTTTTGTCCTGGTTTTTCGCAACAAGTCGGCCAATACCACCCGTGTGTACGCCGAGCTTTTGCTACCCACTGAGTACAAGCGGCTGGAACGTCTACATGAATACGATTATTTGGTAGCCAGGGGTGGAAAAATCTGGTTGCAAAATGGACAGATCGAGCCATACCTTTTGGGGTTCTTCAATGATATTCCCGATGAAAGCTGGCAGGAATTATTTGATAATAATCAATCCTACTTATTGTATAAAAAGGGTGATACAAACGTCATTCTCAGCCGCAATTCCGGTGGATATTTTAAACCACTTTCTCTTTTTTCGTACATATTCATTTTGCTGGTTGCCACCATGATTTTGCTGGCTCTTGTCAACCGATACCTCAAAGCCATTCCCTCCGGAGAAGCTTTTCCTTCTCTGTTCAGGCCAAGTTTGCGGAGCCGGATCCAATTGTACGTCATCTTGCTCATTTTGGGTTCTTTCCTCTTCATTGGTTTTGTGACGATCACCTACTTCCGCAACTCATCGATCACTTACCACGATAATCGGTTAAGCAGAAAGGTCAGCTCCGTGTTGCGGGAAATTGAGCATGACCTCATGGGGCGCTCTCCGGGAGACAGCACTTTGAGGTATCTGCCAGAAGTTATCGGTCCCATTGCCGACATCCAAAATATGGATATCAATATCTACCGAAAGGACGGTCATTTGCTGGCTTCATCGGCCAATTTTATCTTTGACCGGGGTATCCGACCCAAGGTAATCAGTGCCCGGGCGATGGAAGCCCTTAGGGCGTTTCCCAGCCGCCCCTTCCTGCAAGAAGAGACCCTGGGCAACCTGGTCTATAAAGCCGCGTTTGTATCCATTCGCAACCCGGAAGGCGACAACACCGCCTTTTTGGAACTACCCTACTATTCCAGTGACCGCAACTTGCGGGATGACCTGTATACTTTTATGGGTACATTGCTTAATGGCTATGTGTTTTTGTTGCTGATTGCCGGCGTAATTGCCATTGCGGTAGCCAATTCCATTACGCGCCCTATCGCTCAGATTGGTGAAAAACTACGCGGATTCAGACTGGGTAAAAATGAACCACTGGAGTGGAAAACCCAGGATGAAATCGGGGCCCTCATTGCTGAATACAACCAAATGATTGTCAAGCTGGAAGAAAGTACCGAGAAATTGCGCCAATCAGAACGGGAAGGTGCCTGGCGGGAAATGGCCAAGCAAGTGGCCCATGAGATCAAGAACCCGCTAACACCGATGAAGCTCAGCATTCAGCACCTGATGCGCGCCTACGAGAGCCAACCGGAGGCCATCGAGCCTATCCTGAAGCGGGTATCCGGTACTATGATTGAACAAATTGAAGGGTTGACAAGAATTGCCTCGGAATTCTCTAATTTTGCCAAAATGCCCAAGGCCGAAAACCAGGTTTTCCATCTGGATGATGTGGTGAAGTCAGTATGTGATCTCTTTGTAGAAAATCAGGCCCAACACGTATCACTTTCGTGCCAGATAAAAGACCAACCACTCATCGTCTACGCCGATAAGTCGCACATGATGCGGGTATTCAACAACCTGGTGAAAAACGCCATCCAGGCCATTCCTTCTGATCGGCAGGGAAAGGTTGAGGTCAGTGCTTTTCATCGGGATGAACAGGTTGTGATTATGGTCAGAGACAATGGCACAGGTATTACTGAAGAGATGCAAACCAAGGTTTTTTACCCCAACTTTACGACCAAAACTTCTGGTATGGGCCTCGGTCTTGCCATGTCAAAAAACATTATCCAGGCAGCAGGAGGAAAGATCTATTTTGAAACGGTACTTGACGAAGGTACCACCTTTGTAGTCGAATTGCCCTTTCATCAAGAAGAGCATAATGACTCTCCTGAATAGCAAAATATAGACCTTCTTTGACAAATTTGTGGTCAAGCTAAAAGGGCAAGCACAAGCGCCTACCAGAAGCGTTGATTGGCCTTTTCGATTGACTCCAAATCACGAAATTTGTCAAAGAAGCAATATGAATTGAAATATTGCCAACAATCTTGGAATTTTGTTGTTTTGGCTATGAAGTTACAGTTCTTTTAAAAGAAATAAACATGAAAATTCTGCTATATATCCTTATCACGATTGGAACAGCTGCTTTTATGGAGTTTGTAGCCTGGTTTGCTCACAAGTATATCATGCATGGTTGGTTGTGGAGCTGGCACGAGGATCACCATAAGCCCCATCACGAAAAGGACGGCTTTTTTGAGAAAAATGATCGATTTTTTCTCGTCTTCGCCATTCCCAGTGCCCTGTGTTATATGGCCGGTGCCTGGACCACACATACCTGGCTACTGTTTGTAGGTATCGGTATTTCCCTCTACGGTTTGATCTATTTCCTGATTCACGATGTGTACATACACCGTCGGTTTAAGTGGTTTAAGCAGTTGGACTCTACCTATTCGCGTGGAATCCTCAGAGCGCACGGTGCTCATCATGCCAAACAGACGAAGGAGGATTGTGAGTCATTTGGACTACTGGTGGTTGACACCAAATTTTTCAAAAAACGGTCCCAATGGAAAGATAAGGAGCAACAAACGGCTTGATTTCCAATCTCTTTTTTAAAATAATCCAGTTCGACCATTCGGCAAATGTTTCACCTTTGGTAATTAGTCGTTATCTTTGACTATTCATCAAACAGTAGGACTTTGGAAAATAAGTTTCTGGATAAAATTGCCGATACTTTCAACACGGAGCTGCCACCCGCCGAGTCGATGGATGAGTACCTCGACAAGATCATTCCGGTGATACGACAATGGAGTGAGGATTTGCGTGAAGAAAATTTCTACGTAGGCAATCACTGGATTGAAATCCGGGATGATGAATCCTTTCACGAACTGGTCTTACACATTTTCAATGCGGAAAATGAGTACCTCAAATCTGTGGATGGCGCCCTGACTGTCCGTACCTGGCGACATCAGGCCAATAAACTTTTTATTGGAATGGATGAGGATCAGGAGGAAGGTGAAGTCTATGAATTGGCTTTTATGGATCCGGAATTTTTCATCCTCAAGAAGCACAGTAATCCAAAGTCTCTGGAGCGTCGATATTTTGTATTGGTAAAGGAGTCCATTGCCCGCAAACTCGAATGGCGGGAGGCGCTCGAATTGCTATTTAATAAATACAAAAACAACAACAGCTTCTACTGGACCATGGCGGTCATTGTGCTGTTGATCATTGCCATTTTTCTGGCGCTGAAATAGGTTGTTTCCCAAAGAAAAGAAAAGCCGCAAAAGACTGCTTTCGTTAAAAGTCCTTTGCGGCTTGTTTATTTGTAGTACTAGCAGATAAATGGTGAGCTTCTCTATTTCATTCTTTCCAACTCTTCCAACGTCAGAAATTATCCTTTCAATGCTTCCACCATTGTAGCACCGATCTGAGCAGGCGACTTCACTACGTGAATACCGCATTCTGCCATGATTTTCATTTTTGCTTCGGCGGTATCGTCCGCACCACCAATGATGGCACCGGCGTGGCCCATAGTTCTTCCTTTCGGAGCCGTTTGTCCGGCAATAAAGCCAACTACTGGCTTGGTACCATTTTCCTTGATATAACGTGCGGCATCAGCTTCCATGCTGCCACCAATTTCGCCAATCATAATGATACCTACTGTATCCGGGTCATTCATCAATAGTTCCACCGCATCTTTGGTGGTTGTGCCAACGATTGGGTCACCACCGATACCGATACAGGTAGACTGACCAAGACCGGCTTTGGTAACCTGATCAACTGCTTCATAAGTCAAGGTGCCAGAGCGGGATACGATTCCAATTTTACCCGGATTGTGAATAAAGCCTGGCATAATGCCGCACTTGGCACCACCGGGAGTGATCACGCCAGGACAGTTAGGGCCGATTAAACGACAATCGTAGTCATTAATGTAGGACTTTACTTTCACCATATCCTGTACGGGAATACCCTCGGTAATACAAATGATTACCTTGATACCAGCAGCGGCCGCTTCCATAATTGCATCACCGGCAAATGGAGGCGGTACAAAAATCACTGAAGTATCGGCACCGGCTTTATCTACTGCTTCGGCAACCGTATTAAAGACCGGGCGGTCCAAATGCGTCGTACCACCTTTACCCGGAGTAACTCCTCCTACAACGTTGGTTCCATATTCAATCATTTGTCCCGCGTGGAAGGTACCTTCCTTCCCCGTGAATCCCTGGACAATCACTTTTGAATCTTTATTGACAAGTACAGCCATAATGTTTTGGTATTTTTAGTCTTTCTGTTTGTTATCCTCATCCTTGACGATGATGAATACATCCTCGCCAGGTTTTTTCATGTAGTATTGCTCGCGGGCAAATTTTTCCTTGTTGAGATCCAGATCCAGTCGTTCCTGTTTGGCCACCTCGATCTGTTTGCTGTAATAAGCCTTATCCTCTTCCAGTTTATTGACCGTTTTTTGCAGTCGCCACTGGGTTAAAAAATCGTGCTTATCCACAAAGATCATCCACGCAAAAAACGCGACCAGCACCAAAAAATACCGATTGCGCAACGGCGGTGGTATTTGTTCCAACAAAGATTGTAAGGGATTGTTATTGGCTGCCATAGCAATAAAAATTGGTTACAAAGGCCAAATTAAGCGAAAAAATCGGCTCCATTCAACCCTGAGCTGTTAAAGTTGCAAAGGAACAAGCGCCCCAATCCCAGTTTTGTTGGCTTATCCCAACAGTGCCTTACCCGGAAAAACGGCAGAATCTGCCAGCTCTTCCTCGATGCGCAGCAACTGATTGTATTTAGCAATCCGGTCTGAGCGCGAAGCCGAACCGGTTTTGATCTGTCCGGTATTGAGGGCCACGGCCAGATCGGCAATGGTGGTATCTTCGGTTTCCCCGGAACGGTGACTCATCACGCTGGTGAATCCGTTGCGAGTAGCCAGATTTACGGCATCGATCGTTTCCGAAAGGGTACCAATTTGGTTCACCTTAATCAGGATTGAATTGGCGGAAGCCTCGTCAATGCCGCGCTGCAAGCGTTTGGTATTGGTCACAAACAAATCGTCACCTACCAGCTGCACTTTATTGCCCACGGTAGCCGTCAATTGCTTCCATCCTACCCAGTCATCTTCGTGCAAGCCATCCTCGATCGACAAGATCGGGTAATTATCCACCCACTCCTTCCAGTACGAGATCATTTCCGAACTGGTCAGCTTGTCACCGGTAGATTTATGAAAGTGATATACCTTTTCCTGTTCGTTGTAGAATTCGGAAGCAGCGGCATCCATAGCAATCATGATGTCCTCGCCCGGCTTAAAGCCAGCAGCTTCGATGGCCATCAGTACCGTTTCGATCGCTTCTTTGTTGGATTTGATATTTGGCGCAAAGCCTCCTTCATCGCCAACGTTGGTAGAATATCCCTTCTTTTTCAATACCGCCTTGAGGTTGTGGAATACTTCCACGCCCATGCGCAGGGCTTCGGAGAAAAATTCAGCACCTACCGGCATAATCATAAACTCCTGAAAGTCGATGCTATTGTCGGCGTGTGAACCACCATTGAGGATGTTCATCATCGGTACTGGCAATACGTGGGCATTCACCCCACCCAGATAGCGATAGAGCGGCTGGGCCGTTGATTCTGCGGCGGCTTTGGCAACGGCCAAAGAAACCCCCAGAATGGCATTGGCGCCCAGTTTACTTTTATTTTCAGTGCCGTCGATCTCCAGCATGATGTTATCGATATAGCGTTGCTCAAATACATCGATACCAATCAGCTCTTCGGCAATAATTTCTTCTACATTTTTGCAGGCGTCGAGTACTCCCTTACCCAGGAAACGGCTCTTGTCGTTATCTCTGAGTTCTACAGCTTCGTACTTTCCGGTAGAAGCACCGGAGGGAACAGCGGCGCGGCCGAGGTAGCCACTTTCCGTCAATACTTCCACTTCCACTGTAGGGTTTCCGCGAGAATCCAAAATTTCTCTGGCGCGAATGTCGAGAATCGTACTCATAAATATTATTTTTTCATTAAGCGAATAAACTCATCAAACAAATAGCGGGCGTCGTGTGGCCCAGGAGATGCTTCGGGGTGATACTGTACGGAAAAGGCTCTTTTGCCAACCACCTGGAGTCCCTCAATGGTATCATCATTGAGATTGACATGGGTAATGGTCACCTTGTCTGTATTGCTGCGAATAGCATCCGGATCAACGCCAAAGCCGTGATTTTGACTGGTAATTTCACAATGACCGGTCAGCAAATTCTTCACCGGATGATTAATTCCGCGGTGTCCGTGGTGCATCTTATAGGTAGGCAGATCAACGGCTAGAGCCAACAACTGGTGGCCCAGGCAGATGCCAAAAAGCGGTAGATCTTCTTCCAGTATTTCTTTAACCGTTTTCACGGCATAATCCATCGGTTCCGGGTCGCCGGGGCCATTGGAAAGGAAATAGCCGTGTGGTTCAAATTCTTTTAAGGTCTTAAGGTCGGTTTTGGCCGGGAATACCTTCAAATAACACCCACGCTCGGCAAAACACTCCAGGATATTGCGCTTGACGCCATAATCCAGTACTGCAATCCGCAACTCTGCGTGGGGGTCACCAATGGTATAAATCTCTTTGGTACTCACCTTGGAAGCCAGCTCCAGCCCCTTCATATTAGGCACCTCTTTCAATTTGCGTTTCAGCTCCTCAACATCCAAAATCTCTGAAGAGATGATGGCATTCATGGCTCCCTTACTTCGGATATGGCGGACAATAGCCCGGGTATCGACATCAGAAATACCGACCAGGCCTTCTTCTTCAAAGTAATCCTGAATAGATTGATCGGCCACTTTGCGAGAATATTGCCACGTGAAGTTTTTACAAATCAACCCGGCAATTTTGATGCTGTGTGATTCCGTTTCAGTCTTTTTGGTGCCATAATTACCAATGTGAGCATTGGTGGTGACCAGAATCTGGCCGAAATAGGAAGGATCAGTAAAAATCTCCTGGTAACCGGTCATTCCGGTATTGAAGCAGATTTCCCCTCCGGTTGTTCCGATTTTTCCGGCTGCCTTACCGCGAAAGAGTGTACCATCTTCCAGTAATAAAAGCGCCGGTGCTGATTGCAATTCGCCCATTGATGAAGCTTACGTCTTTTAAATTCGCAGCAAAGATAAAACTTAATGGCAAATGAACACTTTATGAAGCAAGAATTGTGGATAAAAACTCATGAGTACTTTATCCGAGGCATACTCCAAATTCGGACAGCCTCGGATAAAGAACGTTGAACCGATGGACATGAGGTCTACCTATTTTTTGCACTGGTATGCTTTGTGCTCAATGATTTGCTCAATTCCTCCCTCACATTTCTTCTTATCGTAGAAGTATTCTGTGTACCACAGCAAGTCCCATTCCTTACAAGTCCCGTCTCCCCGTTCACAATAAGCCCTATTGCGGTAAATGGTCTTGACCGATTTTTCCCCCTCATCGGTACATACCTCATCCCCTTGATCTTCAAAAGAGCAAATCTTTTCTCTCAATTCCCGAGAAGGTGCAGGAATAGCAACACCAACATTACAAAGAAATTGATAGTCGTACAAAGCACTGATTTTTAGTGCCATCTGCACTAAACCGGCATGCTCGATTGGCTCCAGCCAAACTTGCTGAATGGAAGCTTCTCCATGACTATCGAAAACTTCCATCGCAGCGGTTTGCTCAGATGTTGACCCCTCCATATCCAGGTCATCAAGAGCAGCAGTGGCGTAATCGGGATCATAGTACAAAATGAATTCAAAGGGATCGTAGAAGGCAATCAGAAACTCGGTAACATCTCCACCCCAGGCATCATCACAAACAACTGGAGATTCGGGATCAATAGGCTGAAGAGGATCACTTTTTTGGCAGGCATTAAAACAAATGATGGTAATCAACAAAGAAAATCGAATTAGAACTGAATACTTTTGCATGGCTATTGTTTTTAAATGATTTAAAAATAGAATCTTGCGCAAAACTTGATACAAGTATAGCGCTGAATAGCCATGAGTAACCATTACAGTTTTCAAGTAAAATCCGACCTGAATATTTGAAAATTGATCACCTAAAAGAGAAATTCCGGAGAGTAACCAGCAGAAAACAATATAAAAGAAAGTACTTTCCCATTACCTTTTTTGACAGAAATCCGGAAAAAATGCTCTCGGGAGGTTATATTTTTTTCAGCAATTGCGCTGCTTTTTCTCGATATATCGAATTTTGATCCTCCCTTAGTGGCTCAAGGTAGCTTCTGGCCAACTGGATTTTCCCTTCCTTGAGGTAGCTCAACGCAAGGTACCATTGAGCTTTGTCCTTGTAAAGACCATTGTTCAAGGCCAAACCAAAGTGATCTCGTGCTTGCTGTAGCTGATCTGTTTCCAGATAACAAATGCCAAGCACCAGGTGTAGCTTAGCATTGGCGGGTTGGTTTTGCAAAAGCGTTTCTAATGAAGTGATGGCCGTCTGGTAGTTGCCCGAACGGTAGTCTTCATCGGCTTTCGCCAATGCATCGGCATCTTCTCCTCTTTGCACCAGGCTGATTTCGTAGGGTTCGTAGTTTTGCGCAAACAGCTCCTCGGGACTTTGTTGGCCTGGAAATAGAACGAAGACCGCAATTAAGAGAAGTACGGCCGCTACCGCTCCCAGCATCGGCCAGCGCAGGGCTACTACTCTACCTTTCTTTTCTTTTTTATCAACACCCTCTTGATTTGAGGTGATTTCTTCAGTGTGAATTTTGCGCAAGCGATCCTTGAGCAAATCATTGCCTCTATTGCGAATGCCACGCCGCAATTCTCGCTGGATCTCGACCTCCCGGCTGAGTTGCTGATCTTCCTGCAAAGCTTGTTCAAAAGCCTCCAGTTCAGTCCTCTCCAGGGTTCCATCCAGGTAACGATCAATATTTTCAGGACTGTATTGCATTAGTAGGCATTGGCTAGTTGTTGAAATAATGGCTGTCCGTCCACCAAATCCCGCAGCTTTTTCATACAGCGGGATTTCTTGTTTTTGGCCACCTGCTCATTGGCCAGACTCATGAGCTGCATGATCTTCTTCATCCGCAGGCGTTCGAAGTAATAATATTGCAAAATCTGCTGGCAATCTCCTCCCAACTGATTCAGCATTTCCTTGACCAGTGCAGAATGTTCAGTTTCTACCAGGGTGTCAAAAACACTCTCCTGCACCGGTACCGATTCGTGGCTCTCCTGGAGTGGCGTTTCTCTTTTTTGCTTACGCAAACGCATCAGCCACAGGTTTCGGCAAACGGAATATACATAGGTTTTAATGCTGCAATTGAGTGATAATTCTTTCTCCCTTAGCTGATTATAAAAAGTAATTAAAGCATCCTGAAATATATCGGCCGCCGCCTCCTCACTCCCACTGTTGTTGAGCACCATCCGTTCAATCATCCCATATAATTCCCGGTAGAGATAACGCAGGGCCCGGTCGTTGACTCGCTCATCCGGCGATTTCAGCCATTCCAACAGCTCCGCATCCGTATAAGTTTGCATTGATTTCATGGTTTAATAGCACAAAGTATAAAAAGGTAACCTTCCGGGAAAAAATACAGCCCCAAAAGTAAGGATATTCTGGATTTTGAACAATCCGGCTATTTTTGCAACTGCTGGTTACCTTTTTGCTCTTGAAGCAATACAAAGAAAAGCTTTATCATTTGGCATGACCTTTATACCACACATATTCAACCGACGTTTCGCCATGCTGTGGCTTTTCATGATATTGGCAAAATCTTTGAGCGCTCAATCGGACCTGGAGCTCCTCGAACAATACCTGGCCAATGACCCCGCCACCCGCGATGTGATGCGGCTCTACGACCGGGTCATGGATATGGATCGGTTTACAGAACAGGAAGCACTGGAGGAAATGCTCAACCAGTTTCCGGAATTATACGAAGTACGACAGGCCAAACAGATTTTTGAAGCCATTTCTGATACCAACGACCCACAAAAATTGGGCATCCTGTTCCTCGAAGTTGGGAATATTCACCGACAACGTGGCCGCAAGGATCAGGCCCTGGAATTTTATCGGGAAGCAATTCCTCAATTACAGCAGAGTGAATTGGGCCGAAACCTGTTGCCGGGCCTGCAAATGCAGGTTGGCCAAATTTATGAATCTACTTCCGACTTCGAAGCAGCACTTCAGGCCTACCAGGCTGCACTACAGTCCATGAGCATGGACTTCAGCAATGATGATCTTTTTGCCTTTCCTCCCGTGGATGGGTTTATTGCCCCGGTTCAAGCCATTCCGGCACTGGCCGCTAAGGCGCGGGTCTTCATCGATCAATTCAAAACAAAAGGTGAACCGCAAAAGCTGTTGGGTGCTCTGCAAAGTTTTGAAAAAAGCATCGATCTGGTCCGGCACGTGCGCACTCGCTATCCATCGGAAAAAGATCAGCTGCGCCTCACGCGCCAGTTGGTGCCGGTACACGAAAACGCCATTCAAACGGCGGCCCAACTCGATCAGTTGAATCCCGACCAGCAATACCTCGAACGCGCCTTTCAGATTGCCGAAAAGGCCAAGGCCAATATCATTTTGCAAAGCCTGATTGCCCGACAATACCGGGAAGAGGGAGGCATTAGTCCTGAACTTTTGCAGCGGGAAAGGTCCGTAAAAAGCAGGATGGCGTATCAACGCAGTTTACCTACTCCCAATGAAGACAGCCTCAATTACCTGCAGGACCAATTGCTGGATATTGAAGAAATAATGGAACCACTGCTCACTGAAAAGGTCCCTGATCTTCCCCTGGCAACCATTGCAGAGGTTCAGCAACTATTACCCTCATCAGAAACCATTTTTGTCGATTATTTCCTGGGCTATGATCACCTATTTGTATTTACCATTACCCAAAAGCATTACTTTTTACATCAGATTCCCTACCCCACTCAATTGCTCAGGCAGGTAGCGGAATTAAAAACAGAGATCAGCACCAACCACTTTGAATACGAGCCCCGGAAAGCCTTTCAGCAATATATACAGGCCGCATCACAGCTGTACCACGAATTGATAGAAGTGGCGGTTCTAAATCAACTTGACTTCATCCCAAAACATCTCATTCTCTCCCCGGATGACCAACTCTGGACCATTCCGTTTGAGGTGCTGCTAAAAGGAGCGCCAGAAAGTGAGGTACCAAATTACCATCCTGAGGCCTTGTCATACTTATTCGAAGAGTGCAGCATCAGCTATGTCAATTCTGCTACACTTTTCGTCTTCACTGGCGGGCAGACGAAAGCTACCGCCACCGGTCAAAAGCTGGCCGCATTTGCCCCCGAATTTGAACAATTTGACCGCAGCAATAATCGTGATGGTTGTTCCCTGCAAGGGCTGGCTAAGCTCAACTACAATCAGCTGGAAGCCCAAAAAATTACGCAAACATTTACCGGCACCACTTTTTTGGGCCATTCCGCTACGAAAAAACAATTTGCGGCAGCCGCCCAAAAGTTCGAAGTACTACACCTGGCTACCCACGCCTGCATTACTGATGAGGCGCCGCTTGACAATCGCATCTTCTTTGCCGATGGGGAACTGTCGGTATACGAAATCTACCAAATGAATTTCAACAGCCAGCTGGTGGTCCTCAGCGCCTGCGAAACCGGAGTCGGTTCCATTCATCAGGGCGAGGGCGTACTCAGTCTGGCCAGAGGTTTTGTACAAGCCAACTGCCCCAATGTAGTGATGAGTCTGTGGGAAGTAGCCGATCAGGCTACCGCGCATTTAATGGATAATTTTTACCAACAACTGGAGGCAGGGCATTCCCAAAGTACGGCTCTACAACAAGCCAAACTCGAGTTTTTGCGACAGCAAGACCGCACCTTTACACATCCCTATTACTGGGCAGGCTTTGTGCATCTGGGCCGGGACGAGACGATTTCTACCGGCTCCAGTTGGTGGTCCGGGTGGTGGATACTACCGGTTTTGGCCTCGATTTTTATAGCATTATTTTTGACAAGGAGGAAATCACTATTTTTGTCCCCTGGTCACTAAACCACGATTATGAAAAAAACCGCAATAGTGGGCGCGCTTCTACTACTTACCAGTATCGTTTTTGCCCAGAAAGAAAAGATCAATATCGCCGTGCTGAATTTCTATGGTCCCAGCAAGACCGAAGTGCAGGGGCGGGAAATTCGTAGTAGTTTTCTCAACCTGATCACCGATGGTCCTGACTACAACAATATGGCGCAGATTATGCGTCAATTTCAGGATTATGCCATTGAGGTCTTTCTGCGGGATCAACGCTTTGTGATGGTTGAAAGAGCACAAATTTCCCGCATTCAGGAAGAATTGGAGTTACAGAAGTCGGAAGAATTTATCGACGGTTTTACCGTGGAGCAAGGTAAGAGCCTGGGGGCCGATTATTTGTTGCTGGGAGATTTCACCTTTGAAGGATATTTGCTGACATTAAGTTTGTACTCCGTTGCTACCCAGTCGGTGGTCGCTAAAGAAAACACCTCCATGCGCTCCTCCCTCTGGGCCGATTTGATGTCACCAAAAAAACAGGTGCAACAAGCCACACGAGATTTGATCAATCAGGAATTTCCTGCCCGAATCAAGCTGGTGCGCGTACTGAAGGGAAGAAAGAAAGCCAAGGAGGTGCTGATTGCCGGTGGTAGTGGACTGGACCTGAAAAAGCGCACTCGCCTACTGGTGAAAGTACAGACCGAAGAAGAGGTTGACGGCGTCGTTTTGCCACGTATGATCACCATTGGCCGCATAGCGGTAGAGGAAATTGAAAACATACACTTTTCCCGCTGCTCGGTGCGTAGTGGCGGCTCTGATATCACCGAATATCTCGATGCCGGGGCCAGCATTTATTGTACCATTGATCCCAATCAACTTTACTAGATGAAGATGAGAACTAAAATGAAAAGTCTGGTCATTATTGTGCTATGCACCATAATAGCTCCATGCCTATCCGCACAAGAGCAAACCAAAATTGGCATTGCCCGCTTTGAGCATGGGCCCGGCATTGCGGCACAGGAAGCCCGCACATTAGAAGACCTCTGCTGGTCGGCCTTCAACGGATATCCAAGGTATCAGGTGCTGGACCGCACCAATATGGATGCAGTATATGCGGCATTGGAGGCTGAAAAAGAAGAGAATAAACTGCTGCTGGATATCTCCGAACAGGGCCGGGCCATTGGGGCAGAATACCTGGTATTGGGGCAACTCAATACCGTAGGGCCGGTAAACAGTGAAGTGATCAAACGAGAGAATAGGGAAACCGGTATTACCTACCCGATAAGGCAGGTGAGCTGCCCGCTGCGGTTTACCTTGCGGGTGCTTAAAACAGAAACCGGTGAAATTTTAAAAAGCCAGGTATTTGAGCTTTCGGGGATTTCCGAATTTGGAACCGGGTCGCCGGAATTTTACGCGCCACTACCGGCGTTAAATATCCGGGCGAAGGAACGCGCTTTTTATTCCGCACACCGACGTATGGAAACCTTTGCCCGGGAAGTATTTCCGGGTGAAATCCGGGTGAAATATCTCTTGAGAGCGTCTGACAAAAAAGCCAAACGCATACTTGTGACTGGCAATAAACCCATTGGCTGGCGCGAATATCTTGAGGTATACCAGATAGAACACATCGATGTTGATGGTGAATTGCTCGAATACGAAGTCTCTCTGGGGTTGGCTACCGTCAAAGACCATACCCCCGGTCTATCCATTGCCGAATGCAAGATCAACACCGGTAAGAAAGAAATTTTAAAGGCCATCAAAAGTGGGGAGCCGGTCTATCTGCGCAGCACCGGTAGCATCAATATGGTGGGTCTGGTCAAGTTTATGTTGTTGCCGCTGACGCCTTTTATATTCAGAAGGCCGAAACTATAATACTATGAAAAAACTAATCTTTATGTGCTGCATCCTTGGTGCAGCAAACCTAAGCCGTACACAGGATAGCCTGTCGTTATTCAATCCAAAGATCATGGTTATCCCCTTTGTCAAAAAGGGCCAGGATTTGCGGCAGGTATTGGAGAGCGATTTTAACCTGCGGATTGCAGTCACCCAGATTCGGGATGGCTTTGACTACGCGGGATACCCCACCATTGATTTTCGGGCCAGGGTAAAACAGCTATCCAACGATCGGGCGATGGAACTGGAAAATCAGAGCAGCCTGAAACAGGAAATCATTGAGCAGAGCGGGGCAGAAATTTACGTGGAGGTAGAAACCAGGGTCATCCGCACCACCAAGGGCAATAGTGTGACGGTTGTGGTCACGGCCTACGATGCCTTTTCCGGTGAATCTCTGGTGAATCAGGTGGCCAATTCCCAAAAGTTTTATACTCAAAATTACGAAAAGCTAACCCAAAAGGCGGTGGAATATGTCTTGCCGGATTTGCTGAACAATACCCATTACAAATTTGAGGAAATGCTGAAAAAGGGCCGTAACCTCTTTCTCAATTTTGGACTGTCAGAATCGGCAATCGTTGACTTTGACACGGATGTGGATAGTAGCGGAGCCTTCCTTTCGGAAAAGATTGAGCAGTGGCTGGCAGACAAGGCATACCAGAAGCAATTGCACATTCAGGGGGTCACTGCCACGAAAATGATCGTGGATGAATTCAGGGTGCCCATTCGTGATGCCGCTACCGGCGAGGAAGTGCGACCAACCAAGGTGGCCATTGAAATTTTGAAGTTTCTGCGCAGCCTGGGATTAGATGCTTCGCGGGATGTGCAAGGCAGTAAACTATTTTTTAGTATTGAATAACGGGTATTTCAAAAGACCAAATTTAAAGACTATGAGACCTTTAAGATATTTGTTTTTGATCGCTGCTTTCCTGGTTGTCCAATCGCACTATTTAAACGGACAAAGCAGCCTGTCTTTCCAGTTTGGACAACCGACATTTGACACCAAAATCGGTACGGAACTTAAGCCCCTTTTTGAAGAACGGGTGCGATCGGTTTTCAACCATCTGGGCGTGCTTGGCGATCAATACGAAGTGCTCGTCGTTTATCCCGAATTGTACCTTTTGGAAACCGGTAAAGTGGAAGGACTGGAAAACCGGGTGCTGGTCAAATTGCGCTTTAGTATTCAGGCCAAAAATCGGATGAGCGGAGCAGTGATCAATTCAGAAAGCCAGATTTTAACTGGCAGCGGCACCCACACCGATGGCGCTATCCGTAAGGCGTTGTCACAAATTAAACCCGGTTATCAGCGTTATGTGCAATGGGTGGAAAAAATTGAAGATCGCCAGGCAACTTATTACAATGACTACTGTAGTGAAATATTGGCGGAAGCCAAAATTGCCTCCGAACGAGAAGAGCATGATCGGGCCATTGCCCTGCTACAAGCCATTCCCACCTCCAGCAGCTGTATGGATCAAAGTCAGTCGGCTCTGCTGGGTTATTATCAACAATACCAGGAACAACAATGCAAAAGGGCCTTGCAGCAAGCCGAAGTAGCCATGCAGCAAGAAAAATTTGCGGAGGCCATCGAGCACCTCTCCTCTATTGATCCGGAATCTTCTTGTGGTGCAGACGCCAGGTTAATGCTAAAGGGTGCCGGCCGTGGATTGGACAAACAAAACTACGCCAAGTATGAGTTTCTCAACAAGGTGTACGAAGACAAACTCAAGCTTGAAGCGGCACGTCAGCAAAATATGGATCGCATTTCGGGGGAGTATTTACAGAAGAATTAAGTTGGCGTTCGGATTACAAATCCTCACGAGCGAGTGTTGGGTGTGGCATTCGGATTGCAAATCCTCACCAGCGAGTGTTGGGTGTGGCGTTCGGATTGCAAATCCTCACCAGCGTTACAAATTTTCACGAGCGAGAATTGAATAAAAAACACCTCTCATTGATTACCTTTTTTCGTGCCATGCAATAAAGGGTGTCACAATTAATCACTACAGAAATATTACGCTGGAGCGAAATATTTCTACAAACCAAAAACAACATGCAAAGGTTAACTTTGGCCATCATTGCATTGTGCATGGCCCTCAATGTTTATGCTCAAAAGGAGCTGTCCGACACTCAATTTGAAGGTTTTGTCATCGACAATGACGGTAAGAAGATGGAAGGCATTATCGAGATGAATCCCGCCTATCCCTGGGATGTGCAAAAGGGTATCAAGTTCATCCCCATGAAGACCTGGGAAACCAAAGACAAGATCAAAAACAAGGACAAGGAGAAGTACGGTCCAAAGGATTTGCAGACCTTCCAGGCAGGCGACATGGTTTACGAAACCCAAAAGTACGCCGATCTGAGTGCCGTGGGTTTTGCCAATATCCCCAAGAAGTATTTCCTGCAACGACTGGAAGGTGGTAAAATCAAGCTATACCGCTTTTATTCGAGCCCGCCAAAGGTGATCAGCGGCCGCACGTTTGATGAAGTGTATGCGGAATTGCGCCAGAATTACCAGCTGGCCTTTTTTAAAGAAGGCGACAAAATGCGCTCCGCTGATGGTACCGACATGAGCAAATACATCGACGATTGTGAGATCGTTTGGCAAAAATTCAAGGAGGGGCTTTACGGCAATGCCAAGCGCAAGGAGGAGATGACCAAGGTGGGTAAATTTCTGCGCACCATGGGTGACAACATGAATGAAGATGAATACCGAATGCTGATTGCAGAGTACAATCAGTGTGAGTTTAATTGATTGAATTGAAATAAAGAACGTGCCTCTCGGGGCGTTGGCGGTGGCCGACGCCCTATTTTTATAACATTTCTCCCTTCACCAGCATTGAGGAACGAATAGATGCCTCCTTCAAATGCACCAGCTTTTGCCGTTCCGGATCTTGCAGAAAAGCCTGAAAATCAGCTTCGTTTTCAAAAGAGCAAAAGTGAACCTCATAGGGAACTTCCATATTTGCCTCCACAATTGAAGATTGCTCCGGTCGAATTCTCAACAACAACTTGCCCCGATACTTTTGCATCAGCGGAATGGCGACGGATTCAAATTCATCAAAGGTGGTTTCCTGGCCGGGTTTGATGTAGATGAGTTGAGTGAGGTGGATCATGAAGTGTCATTTAAAATTGATTCTTTGACAATTTTGCTGCAAAATAATCATATTAATAACTCACCGCTTACCCATTCAGACCAAAATCTTTCCCGTTCAGCAAAAAATGATCACTGCTTACCCTTTCATTTTTTTTAAATTTGTTTGGAAAGAAATCACCAAATCTCGCAACCGTTTTATCGTTTTTTATCATATAGATTAAAAAATGGTGCACACAGATCTGATTTGGGGATAATAAAAATTTTGAGTTTAGTTATGTCGACAACTGTTCATCGCATCTACATTGGCACCTTGGCAAGTATCGTCATCTTTACCGCAATCTTTCTGGCGTACAATGGGTATTCTTACTATTCAACCAGTCTGGAAGAACGTTTTTACCACCCCAGTCATCAATATTTTAAACCCAGCGGGCTGTTTGGGCACGGCCTGGGTATTATGGGCACACTACTCATTTTGACTGGTGTGACCTCCTATATTGCGCGAAAGCGATACAAATTTCTGGCGCGTTTCGGCCGGTTGAAGTACTGGCTGGAATTTCACATTTTTCTGTGTAGCCTGGGTCCGGTAATGATCCTGTTTCATACGGCCTTCAAGTTTGGCGGCATTGTATCGGTGGCCTTTTGGAGTATGGTGGCGGTGGTGCTTAGTGGGGTGATTGGACGCTTTATTTACATCCAGATTCCGCGGACCATTGGCGGACGCGAACTGAGTCTGAATGAAGTCAAGGAGATGAAAACCAATGTTGGCGAGCTATTAAAAGGTTCGTACCAGCTCGACGAAGGCACCTACAATGAAATCCTGGCATCCACAGAGAATCGGGACGAAGAAAGGAAGGGCAACCTCATTTCCGGGATGGTCAACAAGTATTTTCAGGATCGAAAAACGTTGAGTTGGATCAAAAGTACCTTACGAAAGAACAATTTGCCAAAGGCAGATATCAAAAAGGTGACGACGCTTGTGAGAAATGAAATTGCCCTCAACAATAAAATTGATCGTTTGCAGACCATGCAACAGCTTTTTAAGTACTGGCACGTGGCCCACATGCCTTTTGCCATTATCATGCTGGTCATTGTTTTGTTGCACGTGGGCATCACCATTGCTTTTGGGTATAAATGGGCCTTTTAAATTGAACTTATGTTACTTGAGCAACTCCTCATCTACGGCACGGTTTTTCTGGTTTGTGGTTTCATCGTATTCCTCTATTTGCGTTCACAAAAGAAGGCATCCAAGAAGGTGGAGGCCAAGATTCAGACAGCCAAAGAGGAAGGGTTGCACGAACCGGTTTCGCTACACCCCGTTATTGATCTAAGCACTTGTATCAAAAGTGGCGCCTGTGTAACTGCCTGTCCGGAAAAGGATATTTTGGGCATTCTCAACGGTGGTGGTACCCTCATCAATGCTTCCAATTGTGTAGGACATGGTGCCTGTTTTCACGCTTGCCCGGTAGAGGCCATTACCCTGGTCATCGGTACGGAAAAAAGAGGAGTGGATCTGCCACATGTTAGCGAAAGCTACGAGACCAATGTGCCCGGCATCTACATTGCCGGAGAATTGGGGGGAATGGGCTTGATCAAAAATAGCGTGGAGCAAGGCATGATGGCGGTAGAAAACCTGGTGAAATCGGGTATTGAAAAAGATGATTCCACCTACGACCTGATCATTGTGGGTGCAGGTCCGGCCGGAATATCTGCGACTTTAACTGCTAAAAAGCACAAACTAAACGCCCTGACGCTGGAGCAGGATACCCTTGGCGGTACGGTTTTCACTTTTCCACGATCCAAAATCGTCATGACCTCCCCGATGGACCTTCCGCTGCACGGAAAGGTAAAACTGTACGATACCAGCAAGCAGGAATTACTGGATTTGTGGAATGAAGCGCTTTCCAAGAACGACATTTCCATTAAGGAAAAAACCAAAGTAGAAGAGATTGTACCGGAAAACGGCCACTTTAAGGTGACCACACTAGCAGGTGAAGAATTATTGACCAAAAATGTATTGCTGGCCATCGGCCGTAGGGGCACCCCCAGAAAATTAGGTGTGCCGGGCGAGGTCAGCGAGAAGGTAGCCTATCGTTTATTGGAACCCGAACTCATTCACGGTAAAGATGCACTGGTGGTAGGCGGTGGTGATTCGGCGGTAGAGTCAGCCATGCTGCTGGCAGAAAACAACCGGGTGATCCTCTCCTACCGGAAGGATAAATTCAGCCGAATTAAACCCAAAAACCGGGAGAAGGTATTACAGGCCATCGAGGATGGGACCATCCAGGTGCAATACAATACTCATGTGACCAAGATAGAAAAGGACAAGGTGCACATTAGCAATAGCGAAACCGGTGAAGACTATACGGTACCCAATGATTTGGTGTACATCTTTGCGGGCGGTGAATTGCCCACCCAATTTCTGAAAAAGGCCGGAGTGGAAATTACCAAGCGCTTTGGGTACACGATGAAAAAACATAAAAAAAGAAGATAATACAACGGAAGTAATTTAGACCAACT
Organism: Saprospiraceae bacterium; assembly: GCA_965229635.1. Classification (GTDB taxonomy): domain Bacteria; phylum Bacteroidota; class Bacteroidia; order Chitinophagales; family Saprospiraceae; genus BQJU01. The sequence goes on along the minus strand of OZ245894.1, from coordinate 3,761,402 downwards.
TTAAATAGGTTCCGATTCGGCAAATAATTATTCCCGTTCAGCAAGTTTATACCCAATATTTTAGGGTGTTTAATGATTTTTTTGGTATTTCGATGCCATCAGCTGGTAAATTATAGAATGAAATTACGCATTCTTCATATCATTTTATTGATGACAACTTTATCTACTTCTAAATTGCATGCTCAATTATCGCCCGGCGATTTGACACATGCGCACGCCGATTTGGAAGGGATATCCAACTGTACCCAATGCCACACTCTGGGTGAAAAAGTCGATAATGGAAAATGCCTGGAATGCCACAAGGAAATCAAGGATTTGATCGATCACGGTCAGGGCTATCACAACTCAAGAGATGTACGCGGCAAGGACTGTGCCACTTGCCACAGCGAACACCACGGGAGGAAATTTGACATGGTCCGCTTTGATGAAGACAATTTCAATCACAATCTCACTGGCTACCGCCTTACCGGAGAGCACCAGGTGATTGACTGCCGCAAGTGCCATACCCCCGATTTGATCGAAGATCGCGAATTGCGGCAACGCAAAGAAACCTTCCTTGGCCTGAGCCAGGAATGTGCTTCCTGCCACGAAGACTATCATCAGAATACCCTGTCGAAAAACAACTGTGCCAGTTGCCACATCACCGAGTCCTTTGCTCCGGCCACCAAATTTGATCACAACGATGCCAAGTTTGCCCTACGGGGCCAACATAAAGATGTGGACTGCATCGAATGCCACCAAAAAGAGATTCGGAACGGAGCCGATTTTCAGGTATTTACCGGACTGGATTTTGCCAATTGTAATAGCTGTCACGAGGATGCCCACAACAATCATCTGGGCTCCAATTGCAAACAATGTCATACCGAGGAATCATTTGCTTCCCTTGGCCAAATTCGAGGATTCAACCATAATCAAACCAATTTTACGCTCCGGGGAGCCCACCGCAACATTGACTGTGCTGGGTGTCATAATATGGATGCAACACCCACAACAGTTTTCCAGGATCGGCTGGGAGTAAAAAATAATGCTTGTAATACCTGCCACGAGGATGTACACGAGGGACACTTTGGGACCAATTGTGCCGAGTGTCATAATGAAACCGCTTTTTCGGATGTCAACATGGACAAATTCAACCACGGTCTGACGGAATTTGCCCTGCTCGGCAAACACAATACCGTAGATTGTCGGGAATGCCATACCGAAAGCTTCATCGAACCCCTACCCCATAATGAGTGTGCGGCGTGCCACGACGATTATCACGAAGGACAATTTGCCGCTGACCGCATTATCGCACCTGATTGTGCCGAATGCCATACCGAGGAAGGTTTTGATCTCACTTTGTTTGGATTTGCGGAACACAGCAAAACTGATTTCCCATTAGACGGAGCACACTTGGCTACCCCTTGTTTTGCCTGCCATTTATCGGAAGAAAAATGGTCCTTCCGCAATATCGGCGAGCGTTGTGTGGATTGCCATGAGGATGTACATGAAGGTTACATCAGCGCGGACTATTACCCTGATCAGACCTGTGAAAGCTGCCACATTACGGATAGCTGGCAGGAGAATCACTTTGACCACAACCGGACGGATTTTGCATTGAAAGGAGTTCATGCGGAACAAGCTTGTATGGATTGTCATGGAGAGGCAAGAGAGGGACAAGTACTGGCTCACAAATATGAAGGTTTTAAGAATATTTCCTCCGAGTGTATCACCTGTCATGAAAATGTACATAATGATCAGTTTGAACGCAATGGGGTAACCGATTGCACCCGCTGTCACGGTTTTGACCATTGGGGCATCGATGATTTTGATCACAATAAAACAGACTTTAAACTGGAGGGCAGACACGCAGAAATTGCCTGTGAATCCTGCCATAAACCGATAGAAGTAAATGGTGAAATTTTTACAAAATATCAATTCGACAATTTTGAATGCATAGTCTGTCACCAATAATATTATTGCTATTATTGGGATTGACAGTCAATCTCTATGCTCAGTCACCGCACGGTCCTGACTTTAAGGTCAACTGTGCGGCGTGCCACAATTCGGAGAGTTGGGACATTCCCGCCGAAGCCTGGGATTTCGAGGAAGAACCCAAGTTGAAGCGTTCTGAAATGACGGGTATGGTGATCGATGCGGATACACTTAAGTTTAACCATTTTAAAACCGAATTCCCACTGCTTGGGCAACACGCCGCAGTAGATTGCCGGGCCTGTCACGAAACGTTGGTCTTTTCTGAAGCCAGCACCGATTGTATCTCCTGTCACACCGATATGCACCGTACTACAGTAGGCTCGGATTGTGCCCGCTGCCATACCACCGATAACTGGCTGGTGGACAACATTACGGAGCTGCATGTCGAAAATGGGTTCCCTTTACTCGGCGCTCACGCTACTGCTACTTGTACTGATTGCCATACCTCGGAATCGGGGCTGGAATTTAATCGCATTGGCAATGACTGTATCAATTGCCACCTCAACGATTTTAATGCCACCACCAATCCCAATCACCCGGAAGCTGGCTTTTCGATGGATTGTACCGAATGCCACCAGGTGGATGCTTTCGATTGGGAATCTGAGGATATCGACCACGATTTCTTCCCACTAACCAAAGGACACGATATTTCCGATTGTGCACAATGCCACACCGGAGGTAATTTTAATGATACACCAACCGATTGTTTTGCCTGTCACCAGGAGAACTTTGAAAATACAGAAAACCCGGATCATCAAACGGCTGATTTTACTACCGATTGTGCCACCTGCCATACCACCGATCCGGGATGGATGCCGGCGGAGTATCTGGAGCATGATCAGCTGCACTTCCCCATTTACAGTGGTGAACACGAAGGGGAATGGATGCAGTGTACCGATTGCCACAATAATCCAGCTGATTACGCTGAGTTTACCTGTATCAGCTGTCACCTCAACCCGGAAACGGATGAAGAGCACGATGGAGTGAGTGGCTACGTCTATCAAGATCCGGCCTGTTTGGCCTGCCATCCTACGGGTGATTCCGATAATGCTTTTGATCACAACAGCACCAATTTCCCATTGACGGGAGCCCACATCGATACCGATTGTATCCTTTGTCATGCCGATGGTTATGCCGGTACACCGACGCAGTGTGAGGCCTGTCATACAGTTGATTTTAACAATACCACCAACCCCAATCACCAGGAATTGGGTCTACCTACGGATTGTGCCTCCTGTCACACCACTGAACCGGGATGGATGCCGGCCACTTTTGACATTCACGATGATTATTACGTGCTAAACGGGGCACACGACATCATTTCCAATGAATGTGCCACCTGTCATAGTGGGGATTACAATAATACGCCCAACACGTGTGCAGGTTGTCATACAGAAGATTTTAATCAAACGACAGACCCTGATCACGAAGCGGCCCAATTTCCAATAGATTGTGAAACCTGCCATTCAGAAACGGCCTGGATTCCTTCTTCTTTTGACCATAATGAGTTTTTCCCGCTGGAAGGCGGTCACGAAATCATTGCAGATGATTGCGCTGCTTGTCACCATGGGGAATACGACAATACACCCAATACCTGTGTAGGTTGTCATACCGGAGATTATACAACGACCACCAATCCGGACCACCAGGAACTGGATCTGCCGATGGATTGCGAAAGCTGCCACACCACTGATCCCGGTTGGATGCCGGCTTCTTTCGACATTCACAATGATTATTACGTATTAAATGGGGCCCACGCCGTTATTGCCAATGACTGTGCAGCCTGCCATAATGGGGATTACAACAACACACCAAATACCTGTTTTGGCTGTCACTCCGAGGACTACAACAATACCAGTGATCCAAATCACGCTACAGCACAATTCTCAACAGATTGCATCACCTGCCATACCGAAAATGAATGGGTACCCGCTACTTTCGATCATGATCTTGAGCATTTCCCGATTTACAGTGGAGCGCATGAGGGAGAATGGAGTGAATGTATAGACTGTCACACTGATCCGTCTAATTATATGGTGGTGACTTGTACCAATTGTCATACCAATCCGGAAACTGATGATGAGCACGAAGGTGTAGGTGGATACATTTATGAAAATACGGCCTGTCTGGCCTGTCATCCTACTGGTGATGCCGACAATGTGTTTGACCACAATACGACTGAATTTCCGCTGACAGGAGCACACCTAATGACCGAATGTCTGGAATGTCATAGCGCTGGCTACGAAGGCACCTCCACGGAATGTGCTTCTTGCCACACAGAAGATTTTAACCAAACAATTAATCCAAATCACAATGGATTGGGCTTCTCCACGGATTGTGCCTCTTGTCATACGACCGAACCCGGTTGGAGTCCGGCAACATTTGATAATCACAATGATTATTATGCTTTAAATGGGGCCCACGCAGCCATAGCTAATGACTGTGCCACCTGTCACAACGGCGATTACAACAATACGCCCAACACCTGTGCCGGTTGTCATACCGAAGATTTCAACCAAACAACAGAACCCGACCACCAGGCAGCCCAGTTCCCTATGGATTGTGCCACGTGTCACACAGAGACGGCCTGGATTCCATCCACTTTTGACCATAGTGAATTCTTCCCGCTAGAGGGCGGCCACGAAATCATAGCCGATGATTGTGTTGCTTGTCACCAGGGTGATTACAGCAATACGCCCAATACCTGTGCGGGCTGTCATACCGAAGATTACACCCAGACCACCAATCCAAGCCACCAGGAACTGGATTTACCGATGGATTGCGAAAGTTGCCACACTACTGATCCGGGCTGGATGCCGGCAAGCTTTGATATTCACAACGATTATTATGTACTGAATGGGGCGCACGCCGTCATTGCCAATGATTGTGCGGCCTGCCACAACGGCGATTACAACAATACTCCGAATACCTGTATCGGCTGTCACTCTGAGGATTATAATAGTACAACGAATCCAAATCACGCTTCTGCGCAATTCTCAACGGATTGTACCACTTGTCATACCGAGGATGAATGGGTGCCTGCCACTTTTGATCACGATTCACAGTACTTCCCGATCTACAGTGGTGAGCATGAAGGAGAATGGAGTGAATGTATTGACTGTCATACCAATCCTTCCAACTATGCGGAGGTGAATTGTATTAGCTGTCATATCAACCCTGAGACCGATGATGAACATGAAGGTGTGGGTGGATATATATTTGAAAACACCGCTTGTCTGGCTTGTCACCCTACGGGTGATGCCGAAAATGTGTTTGATCACAACACGACCGAATTCCCGCTGACAGGAGCCCACTTGATGACTGAATGTCTGGAATGTCACAGCACCGGCTATCAGGGCACCTCCACGGAATGTGCTTCTTGCCACACAGAAGATTTCAACCAAACGACGAATCCAAATCACAATGGATTGGGCTTCTCCACGGATTGTGCCACTTGTCATACGACCGAACCTGGCTGGAGTCCGGCAACATTTGATAATCACAATGATTATTATGCATTGAATGGAGCACATGCCGCTATAGCCAATGATTGCGCTACCTGTCACAACGGCGATTACAATAATACACCAAATACCTGCGCCGGTTGCCATACCGAGGATTTCAACCAAACGACAGAACCCGATCACCAGGCGGCCCAATTCCCGATGGATTGCGCCACCTGTCACTCGGAAACGGCCTGGATACCTTCCTCGTTTGACCACAACGAGTTCTTCCCGCTGGAAGGCGGCCACGAGATTATTGCCGATGATTGTGTTGTCTGCCACCAGGGCGATTATAGCAATACACCGAATACCTGTGCGGGCTGTCATACCGAAGATTATACGCAGACGACCAATCCAAACCATCAGGAACTGGATCTGCCAATGGATTGTGAAAGTTGCCACACCACCGTTCCCGGATGGATGCCGGCCAGTTTTGCGATCCACAACGATTATTATGTGCTAAATGGAGCGCACGCTGCCATTGCTAACGACTGTGCAGCTTGTCATAACGGCGATTACAATAATACCCCCAATACTTGTATCGGTTGCCATACGGAAGACTTCAACAATACCACCAATCCCAACCACAGTCAGGCGGGCTTCAACACGGACTGTACGATGTGTCATACCGAAGATGAATGGGTACCTGCCACCTTTGATCACGATGCGCAGTACTTCCCGATCTACAGTGGCGCACACGAAGGAGAATGGAGCGAATGTGTTGATTGTCATACCAATCCGTCAAATTATGCGGAGGTAAGTTGTACCAACTGTCATACCAATCCGGAAACGGACGATGAACACGAAGGGGTAGGTGGATACATCTATGAAAATACAGCTTGTTTGGCTTGTCACCCTACGGGTGACGCGGAGGAGGTGTTTGATCACAATACCACCAACTTCCCACTTACTGGTGTGCATTTTGGCGTCAATTGTATCGAATGTCACGCTACGGGTTATATCGGTACGCCCACAGATTGCGCCTCCTGCCACACAGAAGATTTTAACCAAACGACGAATCCAAATCACAACAGTTTGGGCTTCTCAACGGATTGTGCATCCTGCCATACCACTGATCAGGGTTGGAGTCCGGCGTCATTTGATAACCACAACGATTACTACGCCTTGAATGGGGCACATGCACCGATTGCCAATGACTGTGCTCTCTGTCACAATGGGGATTACAACAATACCCCAAACACTTGTGCAGGGTGCCATACGGAGGATTACAATCAGACCACTAATCCGGATCACCAGGCGGCACAATTCCCAACGGATTGTGCCAGTTGCCATACCGAAGATAGCTGGATTCCAGCCAACTTTGATCACGACCAATTTTACCCCTTGACCGGAGCACACGAACTCATAGCGGATGATTGCGCCGCCTGTCACCAGGGAGATTACAACAATACGCCCAACACCTGTGCCGGATGTCACACGGAGGATTACAATCAGACGAATAACCCGGATCACGTAGCCGCACAGTTCCCGATGGATTGTGCCAGCTGCCATACGGAAAATGCCTGGATTCCATCCAACTTCGACCACAACAGTTTCTACCCTATTGTGGGAGCACATGTGGCCATTGAAAATGACTGTAACGCCTGTCATAACGGCGATTATAATAACACACCAAACACCTGTATTGGCTGTCACTCAGCTGATTACAACCAAACCACCGATCCGGATCACGCGGCGGCACAATTCCCAACGGATTGTCAAAGCTGCCATACGCAGGATGCCTGGACACCAGCCAACTTTGATCATAGTTTCTATCCGATTGTTGGTGCACATACGGCTATTGAGAATGATTGCAATGCCTGTCATAACGGGGATTACACCAATACGCCAAACACTTGTATCGGTTGTCACTCAGCTGATTACAACCAAACCACCAATCCGGATCACGCGGCGGCACAATTCCCGACCGATTGCGAAAGCTGTCACACTCAAAATGCCTGGATTCCATCGAGCTTTGACCACAGTAGCTTCTATCCATTTACGGGGGCGCACATTCCGATTGCCAATGATTGTAATGCCTGTCATCAAGGCAATTATACCAATACGCCGAATACCTGTGCGGGTTGTCATACGGAAGATTACAGTCAGAGTGTAAACCCAAACCACCAGGCACTGGGCATACCGATGGAATGTGACCAATGTCATACCACTGATCCGGACTGGATGCCGGCTTCATTTGACATTCACGACAATTATTACCAATTGAATGGAGCTCACGCCATTATCGCCGATCAGTGTGTGACTTGCCATAACGGGGATTACAATAATACGCCGAATACCTGCTTTGGTTGTCACGCTACAGCTTATAACCAAACGACGAATCCCAACCATTCAGCGGCACAATTCCCAACGGATTGTCAAAGCTGCCATACGGAGAACACCTGGATTCCGTCAACCTTTGACCATGATAGTTTCTATCCGATTATTGGGGCGCACACGGCTATTGCCAATAACTGTGACGCCTGTCATAACGGCGATTACAATAATACACCCAACACCTGCTTTGGTTGTCACGCTGATGATTACAACCAAACCAACAACCCTGACCATGCCAGTGCCGGTTTCCCAACCGATTGTGAGTCTTGTCATTCACAAAATGCCTGGGTACCAGCAACCTTTGATCACGATGGTATGTACTTTCCGATTTACAGTGGTAAGCACGACGGCGAATGGAACGACTGTGTAGATTGCCATACCACGGGTAATTTCTCCACTTTCAGTTGCATTGACTGCCACGAACACGATGACCCTGCAGACCTGGCGGATGAACACGAGGACGTAGGGGGCTACGTGTATGAAAGCAACGCCTGTTTTGCCTGCCATCCGGACGGTGAAGATTAATTCCAACTGTGGTGAAAAACCAGTGCATAAAATGAAGTTATTCAACTACATATTGGTGACCTTTTTCTTTTCCTTACTGGCACTCTCGCTGGAAGGACAGGAAATGGTATTGGAGCAGGGAGCTGTGTCTTTTGTCTCTTCCCGAAACGTGTATGCCAAGTTCTCCTCGACCAAGGGAATTGAGGTCGGCGACACCCTTTTTATCAAAAAAGAGGGGAACCTGCTGCCTGCTTTGTTGGTCGATAACAAATCTTCGACTTCGACCGTTTGTACGCCATTGATTGAAGAACAAATGGCATTAAAAGATGAGGTTTTTGCCAGAATTGTTAAAGTTAAGGAAACACCAAAACCCGAAAAGAAAGATAAAAAAGAGGATACGTCTTCCACTACTGCCGATTTAGAAAAACCGGTGACAGACAAACCCAATGTTACTGTCATTACCCCAGACGAAGACCGGGAAGAGCCACTTTTTAAAGAAAAAACCAGCGGGCGGATTTCTGTAGCTTCCTATAGTAATATGTCGGACTACCGGAATACTCACCGCATGAGGTATGCCTTTAATTACCGCGGTAACCACCTTAAGAACTCCCGTTTTTCAACTGAAAGTTACATTACCTTTCGTCATACGCTAGGGGAATGGAGTGAAGTGCAGGAAAACCTGGGGCGTGCGCTGAAAGTTTACGCCCTTTCGGCAACCTATGATTTTGATTCCACTTCCAATATCACGCTGGGTAGAAAGATCAATCCGCGCATGTCGAGTGTAGGGGCCATTGACGGTTTGCAGTACGAAAAAGGCCTTGGAAAATTTATCCTTGGCGCCGTTGCCGGTTCACGGCCCGATTACTCAAATTACGGGTTGAATCTGAATCTCTTTCAAGTAGGGGCCTATGCCTCTTACGTTTCACGGGAGCCCGGCAAATATCAGCAATCCACCTTTGGATTTATTGAACAGCGCAACAAAACAGAAACCGACCGAAGGTTTATCTATTTCCAGCACTCGGGAGAATTGTTTAAACATTTAAACCTGTTTAGTTCATTTGAGGTAGACCTCTACGAGAAAATCAATGGGGAAGCGCATAGCATGATAAGGTTGACCAACTTATACCTCTCCCTAAGATATCGGGTAACCAGGAATCTGAGGCTTTCGGCTTCTTACGACAACCGAAGAAACATCATTTATTACGAATCTTATAAAACCTTCATCGATCAACTAATTGAAGATGAAACCCGTCAGGGAGTCCGTTTGGGCTTTAGCTATCGTCCCTTCAAGCTGATCACCTGGGGCGTCAATGCGGGCTGGCGCTTTCAACAGGACAATGCCAATGTATCAAAGAACCTCAACACCTACCTGAATCTCGCCAGAGTTCCTGTGGTGAATATTCGGGCATCACTAACAGCCAACCTATTGGAAACCAATTATATAAAGAGTACAATCTTTGGGGCCCGGTTATCGAGAGACATTGTCAAAAAAATACTGAGTATGGAATTGTACCTGCGCACGGTAAACTACCAGTACAAATCCAGTGAAAATCAGGTAAACCAGAATATTGCGGGCACCAGCTTATCCCTAAGACTCCTGAAAAAGTTAACTTTGTATCTGTATTATGAAGGAACCTTTGATGACCGAAATCAGGCCTATCACAGGTTTAACACCAGACTTATTCAGAGATTCTAGATTTGCGGAAATAAAACTTATGATCAGCCAAACACCGCTGATTTTCATTCATGAATAGATATTATGAGTAGCATTATGAAATTGCAGCATTTGAAAACCACCATTTTTGTTCTAGCGGCATTAGTCTTCTTTTCTTGTGACTCCAAACCCAAGGTGATCGTCAGTGAAAGTGATGAACCCTCTGAGACCACAGCCGCCAATACCATCCCCTCCTTGCAGGATGACTCACCACTGATCACGGATGTCTCCAATTCTGAAGAACATAAGGTGGTAGCCGGAGAGGTTTTGAATACCGACAAATACACCTACGTCAATGTTGAAGAAAACGGGGAGAAATATTGGGTGGCCATCTCCAAAAGAGACGTGGAGGAAGGTGAAACCTACTATTTCAAAGGAGGTTTATTGAAAAAGAACTTCTACAGCCGTGAATTTGACCGCACTTTTGAGACCGTTTATCTGGTTTCCCAATTTTGGCAACAGCCTACTGGTGGTGGCTCTGCATTGGCGGAGGCAATGGCGCAGTCACAAGGGGGTGAGACGCCCAATTTGGAAGTGGGTAATATTGAGCCCACCGAGGGTGCTATTGCACTAAAAGAACTTTTTGACAACAAGGAAAAATACAATGGAAAGACCGTCAAAGTGACCGGTAAATGTGTGAAAGCAAATCCGATGATCATGAATCGCAACTGGATTCATGTGCAGGATGGATCGGTAGATGGCGTGGACCTTACCATTACCACAGCGGAGAACATTCCGTTGGGTGCCGTTGTGACCATGGAAGGAACCATTGCACTAGACAAAGACTTTGGTGCTGGCTACCGGTATGATGTGATTATGGAAGGAGCCGTTTTGCGGTAATTTAGGGTGATCCCCTTCAACAAAGCAAGTTTGAAATGAAAATTTTAAAAAAGATATCTGATAGACTTTTCTCTACTTCGGCGGCAGGATTATACATGATTCTGTTTGCTCTGGCCATTGCGGTGGCTACCTTTATTGAAAATGACTACGGCACAAGTTCTGCACAAAAGATCATTTTTCAAGCCCGTTGGTTTGAGCTGCTCTTACTACTCTTTGGGATTTCTATCGTGATCAATATCTTCAGGTTTCGAATGATCCAGCAAAAGAAGTGGGCCATTCTTTCCTTTCACGCTGCTATGATCATTATTCTGGTGGGTGCAGCCGTGACACGCTATACCGGTTTTGAAGGTATGATGCACATTCGGGAAGGCAGTTCTTCCAATACTTTTCTTTCCTCAGATACGTATCTCGTCTTTGAAGCCACTCATCAAGGGAAGACCTACAAATTTAATGAACCGGTGCTCTTTGCCACTTTGGGGAACAATCACTTTGAAGAATCCTACCTGATTGGTAATCAGGAGCTACACGTAGAAACAATCGGCTTTATGCCGAATCCGGAGGAAGTAATGGTGGAAGCACAAGACGGGATACCGGTTATCAAAGTAGTAATTGGGGGAGCCAATGGACGAGAAGAGTACTACGTCCAATACGGACGTTCCAGCCGAATTCGTGGTACACTTTTCAATTTTGGGAAAGCCGAACACCCGATGGCTTTTAACATCAAATACGAAAACGGTGAGCTATTATTCAAAGCACCAACCACTTTTTCACAAACACAAATGGCTACCCAGCAAAAGGACACACTGGCCGGAGGGCAATACCACCCTCTCCTACTACGAAGCCTGTACTCCAGCGGGAATCAGAGCTTTGTTTTTGGTGATTTTTCTGAAAGTGCACAGGTAGAATTGAATTCAACCGACCAGAAGATGGCCAGTAATAGCATGGCGGGCATAAAGCTAAAGGTAAGTAACGGAAGTGAGACCGTGGAAAACTTCGTGTTTGGCACAAAAGGTATGGAAGGTCGCCCCAGACCGTTTGTCTTGGGGGATTTGCAATTGTCTATTGCCTATGGCTCGAAAAACGTCGAGCTGCCTTTCGCACTCAAGCTGCGGGACTTTATCATGGAAAAATATCCGGGCACCAATAGTGCTTCCTCCTACGCCAGTGAGGTCACATTGGTGGATCCACGTCATAACGTCAATCGTGATCAGCGGATATTTATGAACAATATCCTCAATTATGATGGCTACCGCTTTTTCCAGTCTTCCTTTGACCAGGATGAATTGGGCACCTACCTTAGTGTCAATCACGACTGGTGGGGTACCTGGATTTCTTATTTGGGATACGCCATTTTGACACTGGGTATGATTTTGACCTTTTTCAGTGAAAAAAGCCGCTTCCGCCAGCTGGCACGCAACCTTCAGAAAATGCGAGAAACGCAGCGTGCCGTGGGAGCTATCCTGATTGGTTTGTGTACACTTCTGCCAATGTCGGCTGGGGCCAATGCTCCGGTACACACCAACAGCATTGACCTCGATCACGCCAAAAATTTTGGCACGTTGGTCATGCAGGACCACCGCGGCCGAATGAAGCCCATGAATACCTACGCCAGCGAGATTTTACGTAAGCTTTCCCGTAAGGAATCTCTCTATGGGCTCACTGCTGAGCAAGTGATTTTGGGCATGGCTGCCCATCCACAGGAATGGTACAATACCCCATTGATCAAGATGGGTAAACACGACAAGACCAAGGCCATTATTCCCGTCAATAGCAAACTGGCCGCCTATAGTGATTTCTTTGATGAAAATGGCCAATACAAGCTACGGGATTACGTACGGCAGGCTTACAATACCCCCAAAAAAGATCGTGGTGTATTCGAAAAAGAGATGATGAAGCTCGACGAAAAGATCAACATCTGTAGCATGGTCTTTTCGGGAAGCTTTATGAAGGTTTTTCCCATTCCCGGCGACGAAAACCACCATTGGGAGGCTCCCGCCGAGAGTGGTCACGCTCATCAGGGACATGAAGGGGAATCTTTTAGCAAAAAATTCTATTCCGCCTACATTTCTACATTACAAACCGCTCTACACGAAAACGACTGGAGCCTGGCCAATCGTCTCGTTGATGAACTCAAAGTATTTCAGAAGAAAAATGCTGAGGCGATCATGCCTTCTGATACAAAAGTGAAGGCAGAGTTGCTGCTCAACAAGCTTAATGTGTTTAGTCGACTGAGTATGTTTTATGCCCTGCTGGGACTGGCTTTTCTGGGGCTGCTCTTTACGACCGTTTTTAAGCCCGGCATTAATCTAAAGACTCCCTCCAATATTGTGCTGGGGCTCTTTATCGCCTGTTTTGCATTACACGCTTTTGGCCTTGGCTTGCGCTGGTACGTATCGGGACGTGCGCCCTGGAGTAATGGCTATGAATCCATGATCTATATTGGTTTTACTACGGTACTGGCAGGTGTTATCTTTGCCAGAAAATCGCTCGGTAGTCTGGCCGCCACCTGTATCCTGGCCTCAACCATACTAATGGTGGCTGGTTTGAGCTGGCTCGACCCGGAAATTACCCCACTGGTGCCGGTATTAAAATCTTACTGGCTCACCATTCACGTTAGTCTGGAGGCAGGAAGCTACGGCTTTCTCATGCTTGGCGCATTGATTGGCGTATTAAACCTGATCTTCATCATTTTCAGGAATCAAAACAATGCCCAAAACGTCAACCGCATCATCAAGGAGATGACCCAGATTAGCGAGATGACGCTTATTGGTGGCCTGTTTATGATTAGCATCGGCACCTATTTGGGCGGTGTATGGGCCAATGAATCGTGGGGACGCTACTGGGGCTGGGACGCCAAAGAGACCTGGGCGCTGGTCACCATTCTGGTTTACGCCTTTATCTTGCATATGCGCTTTATTCCCGGATTCCGGGGAGCATACGCCTTTAATGTGGCTTCTTTGTTTGGATGGGCCTCAGTGATCATGACCTATTTCGGGGTCAACTACTACCTTTCCGGCCTGCACTCTTATGCCGCAGGCGACCCGGTTCCGATTCCGCCATTTGTGTATTACTCCGTCGCCATTTTGACCATTATCAGTTTGTTGGCTTACTGGCGCAACTGGCAGTTTAAACGAAACGATGCCACTCTTAAGCAGTAATTCCTAATCGGATCGAATCGCTTTCAAAGGATCGTTTCTTTCAATTTGCCAGGTTTGTAATCCGACAATAATAAAAGCTATGCCAAATACGATAAAAGGCGCAAGAATAAATAAAAAGTAATTAAAGGAAATCTGAAAAGGATAAGACTGTAGCCATTCTCCAAGCCCCCACCAGGAAATTGGAATAGCGATGATACTAGCAAAAACAATTAGTTTAATAAAATCCTGCAAAAGCAGCAGGAGAATATTAAAGGAGGACGATCCCAGCACCTTACGGATACTGATTTCCTTGCTCCGCTGAAAGCTGGTGAAAAATGATAAGCCTAGCAATCCCAGGCAAGTGATGAAGATGGCCAGCCCTGCAAACAAGCCAAACACCCGACCAAACTGCTGATCCTTTTTGTACTGACGATTAAAAAATTCATCTAAAAAGAAGAATTCAAACGGGCTTTCGGGAAAAAGCTGGTCAAACAATCCCTCAATATTGGCAAGGGTCTCATTAATTCCCGTAGTATTTACCTTGATAGCATAATACTCAACACTTGACCCATCTTCCAACCTAAACACAATTGGCGTATAGGTTTCTTTCAGGGATTCCTGATGAAAATTCTGAACGACTCCGATAATTTCGTATTCAAAGACCATTCCTGAGCCATTCTTATCGATCAGGAATTCACCCACTGCCGCTTTAGGATTTTCAAATCCAAAGGCTTTTACAGCCGCTTCATTGATCATGATCGGCACACTACCACCCGGTAATCTTTCCCGAGAAGACATTGTTTTGGTAAAATTCTTTCCCGCTAATTTTCTCACCTTAAATTGTTCCAGAAATTCCGGTCCAATGGCGAATGTGGCATAATAGTTTTTATCTCTCTGATTGGCCCCTTTCCTTTGATAGGGTCGGGTCCAGTCTATCTCAATTCCAGGAATCGAAGAAGAGGAGGTTACATTTTCAACCTTGGGAAAATCAAGTAATTTTGACTGGAAAGTCAGCACCCGCTGATAGAAACTACCGCCACTCGAATTGGCAGAAAGTTTCTTGGATGGGGACGCAACAATAATATTTTGGCTCAGGTCCATGCCGAGGTCCCTCTGCCGCATATAATTCAATTGTTTTGAAATGGTGAACACCCCAATGATGAGAAAAATAGAGATCACAAACTGGAACACCACTAAAGATTTCCTGACCATCAAGCCATTACTGCCTATTGGCAGGTTTCCTTTCAGTACCTGAATCGGGTCGTAGGAAGAAAGTAGATAAGCTGGGTAAATACCGGAAATAAAGCTACCCAGAATTAGCAATAAAACCAGAGATAACCAGACCCATGGACTGGCCCAAAAATCAAGGGTCATCTTGATTTCCGTATATTTATAAAAAAGGTCGTGGGTAATCATCACCATCACAATGGCCAGCACAATACTCACAAAATTCAGAATGAAGGCATCCCATACAAATTGGACCATCAATGACTTGCGATTTGAGCCAAAGGTTTTCCGGAGGCCCACTTCTTTGGCTCGATCTATTGCCTTAATCGTAGATAAATTGATGTAGTTTACAAAGGCAATCAGAAGAATTAAAAAAGCAATTAGGATCATAAACCATACCAGCTTACCATTTCCATTCACGCCGATCTCCTTGGTCAGATCAGAATAAAGGTGGATCGACTTAAGCGGCTGAAGAGACAATTTTACGGCATTTCCACTATCCTGGTTATCCTTGTATTTCTGCAAAAACCCAGGTAATTTACTCTCCAAGACGCCGGGTTTTGCTTCCGGGACCAGTTTTGCGTAAGCATAATTATCTGCGTAATTCCACTTATCGTAAGGTTTGCGAGAAGTAAAAATTGCAGAAAACTGAAGATGAGAATTACCGGGTAATTCCTTTAGAACACCCCTGATAACTCCCTCAAAGTCAAGCCCTTGATTATAATTCAAAACCCGCATTGTTTTGCCAATAGGATCTTGTTTGCCAAAGAACTTCTTGGCCGTTCGTTCGGTAATCATCACCGCGTTGGTTTCCTTCAATCCCGCTTCGGTGCCCTTTACCAGGGGAAAAGTAAAGACATCAAAAAATGATTCATCAACCCAGAACACATTATCTTCCTTATAGGAAACAATATCGTTTTCCGCCTTGGTCGATAAAATGCAGTCGTAAGAATAGATACTGGTGGCTGCCTGAACCTCCGGAAAATCGTTATCCAAGGCTTCTGCCAAACCTGCAAAAGTAGTAGCTGACCGTTCAGCAACCACATTATCCTTTATTCGGGTATGACTAATTCTATAAATGTGATCTGCATCCCGATGAAAGTTGTCAAAGGTAGATTCAAACACAACGTATTGTGTGATGAATAAACAGGCGGATATCCCGACCGCCAGCCCCAAGACATTAATCAAAGTGAAAAACTTATTCTTAAGGAGCGTTCTCAGCGTTATTTTCAGATAATTTTTAAACATAACAGTGTTATTTAGAATTAGGCTATAGCAGCTATTCTCGCATTTACTTACAATTCGAGTACTTTAGTAGCCTCTATTGAAGCTAAATCAGTGGGGTTTAATTGAGTGAGGTCGTCTAGCCAGGTTGGGTTGTCACAATTGGGTTTTGCTTTAAATATCTGATACGTTGATTTGGAATTGCGATGTTTGATAAACCTTAAGGTATAAATTTCTTCGTCAATATCCAGAATTTCAACCTTGCCATTTGTTGTTGACATCACCGGCCCCCTGGCTGTGAGGCCTAAACCACTACAGTTTTGTATGGCACTCCGGAAGATATCAAACGCCCGGTCCAGCCTCACCGAAAAATAATGCTGAGCCCCGGTATCTCTTGGCAAAAACATGTAGTAAGGGATACAATTTAACTGCACCTGCTTTTCCCACATGTCCGTCCAAATCTCCGCACTATCATTGATGTGTCGGAGCAGCGGGGATTGGGTCCTTACCTCAGCTCCGATATTTCTTAAGTTGCAGATGGCTTCACCCACTACTTCCGGCTCTAACTCCTTGGGATGATTAAAGTGGGCCATTACTGCCAGGTGTTTACCGGCCTCTGTCACCTTTTTCAGAACAGCCAGGGTTCCTTCGGCATCTTTGTCACTGGTAAATTTGTAGGGCCAGTAACTGAGTGATTTGGTACCGATTCTTATGGTCCGCAAGGATTCAACTTTCAACAATGGATCAATATATTGAGCCAATATCTTTGAAGACATGATCATCGGATCTCCACCGGTAATGAGAATTTCCGTGACCTGCTTGTTCTCTGCCAAATAGTTCAGCACCGGATCAATCTCCTTGGTTTGAATCTTGAAGTCCAGGTCGTTGATAAACTGTGGCCATCTAAAACAAAAGGTACAATAAGCATGACAAGTTTGACTATGACTTGGGAAGAACAAAATGATATCCTTGTATTTATGCTGAATCCCATCCAGTTTTTCGCCATTTAAATACGCCCCGTTCAGATCAACCTGCCCCGCCGGATGTGGGTTGAGTTTCATACGTATGTCGTAAACGATCTGCTTGAATTCCTCGTCACTGACCACACCCTGACTTGACTTCAGCAACTCATAGTCTTCCTCTTTGAGCATCCCCTTATGAGGAAAATTCAGTCTGAAAACAGGATCATTGGGCACATTTTCCCATTCTATCAGATGCTCCAACACAAAATTGTTGGTTTTAAATGGATAGATGGTACTCACCAGCTTGATGTCCTCAACCTGCTCCTTGCTCAAAAGTTTAAGTTGTGGTATTGACTCCAGGTTCCTTATGCTGTACGGTTTGTATTTCATGTTTATATTTTTTTTTGCTCAAAGTTTTATTTGGAATTACCCCATAGAGGCCAGAATACTTCTCTCACCCGTAAAAGGTAAGCGGCCATGCAGTGCGGTCATGTTGTCTACCATCAAAATATCACCTTTTTGCCAGGGCACCGGAATGGTGATGTCATCCAAAACCGTAATGATTCTTTCGATATATTCCTTTTTGATTTCGGTACCGTCGCCGAATGTAGAATACATCGGTAGTGCAGTCTTATCAAAATTGCAGAGCGTCAGGAGGGTTTCGTAGATTTCCTCCCCATAGATTTCAGGATAAAACTGGTCGACCTGGTTAAACCACAACTTCGCCCCGGTGATTGGGTGGTTTTGCACGGCGGTACGGGTCTGGGTCAGTCGTACAATGTCTCCTGGGAGCCATTCATACTGAATATCATTTTCTTTGCAATACTGCTCCATGAAGTTGCGATCCTTGGTCTCAAATGCTTCCTGCCAGGAAGGTCCAAGTCCGCTGCCAGAATGAAGATTTCGGATGTAGGTAATGCCCTTCCGTTCGAATTCTTCAACAATCTCTGGCTCAAGCAATTCCAAAGGTTTTGCAGCGTCGCCCACGGTGGTTTGTCCGCCGGTAGCAGCAGGCTGGATGCAGCAGAAAAATATTTTCTTGGGATAAAGATTCGAATACGAAAATTCAGTATGCAAGCGCACAATTGAATTGGCATCATATTCGGAGGCGTTGTATACATTCGAAGCATACTTGCCCCGTGGAGAATTTCCATCCAGAAAGTCAGGAGCAACCGGGCACAAAAATTTCATCAGCTCCGAGAATTTTTCTACTGTATTGACATTGATTCCCCTGACGTGAATCGCTCCAATATGCAGCAGGCTCTCTTCCACAAATTCCTTATTCTCGGTATAATATTTCTTAAATGCTTCCGGGCTCCCATCCTCAAAAGTCAACGTCAGAGGCAAGGTGTGCACCTGCGGATTCTCAATTGTTAAGTTCATGATTAGAATTTTTATTTTAATGATTGGAAGTCTCTTTTTCTCTCTTTTCGACCTGTTTCATATGGTACAGAATCTCTTTTTCCCCAAACAAGCGCTCAGCAGTAATGCCTAAGGAAGTACAATAATCGATCAGCTTATTGGAGGCGATGATCGGATTGGAATCTTCGTCGTAGCGAACGCTGCTGATGAATTCAATCCAGGGCTCCAGGCCCATCGCATATACATAGAGTTCTTTCGGTCGGAAGGTATTGACCAGCTCTTTTCCACGGGAATAATTAGAGCCTGCCAGGCGGCGGGTATTGTCAATTTCCCTGTTCACTTCACCATTAACCAAAGGGCCATAAACCCAGGAAAATGGTGCGCCGTCACATTCCATGCCCAGGAAAATGACATCAATGGGGTCAACGTACTGGGCGACCTTGTCATAAAGTCGTGGCTCTATATTGCACGAATCAGCCATAAAAAGCATGGAATGACCGCCGATATTCACGTTGAAACATATTTTTGACTGAATATTCAAATCCCCGTGTTCCCCCATAAAAGGCAATCCTGTGATCTTGCAGTTGCCAAAAGTCAGGGTTTCCATTTCCTGAATTTCCAATACATTGTCAAAGCCAATCGCCTTAAACATCACCTTTAGATTGGGGTCCTGAAGATTACCCAAAGTACCTTTCGGAATGATGATCTTCTTGACCTTATGCCGCAAACTCAAAAGGGTTTCAAACAAAATGTGATCCTGGTGATTGTGC
Organism: Saprospiraceae bacterium; assembly: GCA_965229635.1. Taxonomy (GTDB): domain Bacteria; phylum Bacteroidota; class Bacteroidia; order Chitinophagales; family Saprospiraceae; genus BQJU01. Next base: position 3,741,848 of record OZ245894.1, on the reverse strand, counting down.
GTAATCAACACATAATCAATCACATCGGGAAGGTCCTCGTAGGAAAAGCGATCTACCTCATTTTGGTACCCATAATAGCTGATCACAGGATCAACAATAACCGATACGTCCTTGGTTTCCACCAAAATACAGGCATGTCCAAAATATCTCATCCTGACCTTATCGCCATTGTATTTATCGTATTCGATTGGTGCCTCCTCTGTAAAAAAGGACCGGAATAGATCCATCTTTTCCTCTTTTATCTGCAACACCTCTGCAATATGCTCGGGGCAACCGGGCTTCCTCCGCATTTCATTGAGTTCATCAATAATGGGATGTGAAAAAGGAATATCCACATCAACCGTTTCCTTTTCTGGCAGGCGGGCGGTACTTAATACAAAAGGCCGTTCGTCATTCTGGGTCAACCACAGGGAGAGGCTTTGGGCGGCAGGGTCGTAGTATTTGCTTTTGTACAACAACTCTTCGATAAACCTGAAGTTAGGATTGCCATTTAAGTCATAATGTAACTCTACATACCCTTTCAAAATTTCCGGCACCTTTTCGTACAGCGGTTCCAGGGAATAACCATTTCCTTCTTGTTTCAACAGATCATCCAGTTCATGAATGGCATCAGCCAACTCAATCATGCAAATTCGCTTTTCCTTGACCTCATCGATCAGTTGAGTAACTTCATCCTTGCGAATGCCCTTATAATTCATGAAAGGCCCTCCCAGCATTTTGGGGTTTCGGGTAGCCGCAGCATGAATTTGTGGCGCCTGCACATAAGAATTCATGATTTTGAGGTGCCTATACTTAATATTCATAGCTGCCGTAGCCGGAAAAATGAGATGCGACCAGGCATACCACTTATCGATGAGCGGTTCGATGACAACATTAGGCTTCAGATAATATTTTTTCTTATTCATAGCAATTATTCCTTTTCTGATCAATTATTCACAGAGTTGTTCTGTGGGGGGAGTTTGGTTGGAAAATTAGTCCATTTTCGACCACACGATCCCGATACTTTATCGGGATTGAAGGAGTATAGCCTGAGCTAAACGACTGAAAAAAGGTACAGTGTGGGAAGAAAAGGGGCAATTTGCCCCCGAAATAATCCCCGCAGAACAACTCTACTATTAAATCCGACCTCTACGCATGGTTCAGATCCCTACAATGCGGAACTATCCACTTCCGCCAGGTAAAGTCTTACCCTTTTTAAAAGTCGGTTACTATTGTGATTAAATGCCGTTCTTCCGTGTAGTACCTTTTTATTATTGATAATCAGGCAATCTCCCTGATTCAATAGAAAGCGAAGTTTTGTATTAGAAAACTTAATAACCTGATCGAGATGATCCAGCGCCTTTTTGCAATCAGCCGGAATAGCTAGTTGTCGGCTTTTCTCGTATACATCAATATCTCTGCGATTATAGCGGATCTCGTAACTACTTCCATCGGGAGTCAAAATCGGCGCCAAACCAAAATAGAAAGGATAGACCGGTTGGCTCAGCAATTGAATTGTCTGTAGCGACAGCTCTGATATTATATCTTGGATATCAAACAGGATGGACTCTCCCCCACCCAGATCGGGACGCACACAAAGCAGTAAAACCCAGTCGTACGGATTTTCATTGTTGGACCCATCCGTATGACAGTTAAACTCATGGTGAGTAGTGGAATAAATCCAATTGCCTTCATCATCTTTCACGCCTTCCTGACGCGCTTCTACGTTATAGATAAAACTGTCCTCCATGTCCACTTGAATGGAAGAAGTGTTCCGATTAGGCACCCCTAAACCAAGAGACAGCTCTACCAGTGCTTTATTGGTTTGCGTTGGAAAGTTTTTCAGAATGATAATTGGATCAGTATCTAACAGGACCCTTTTGATATCATCAAAAAGGCGATAGCTGATCTGGCCATTACCATCCAGGTAGTGGTTAAATTCTAAGGTCAACATAGCGTCAGTTTTTTCTATTTGAGAAACAGAAGAGAGGGAAGGCTGAAAATCAACATATTAGGCGGCTTTGAGTTGCTCTAAACTCGCCTTATCCAGCTTTTCGCGGGCATATTCTTCTGTTACCAGGAACTGGTTTTGGTCTTTTTGTGAAGGCAGCTCAAACATAGCATCGATAAGAATGGCTTCACAAATTGACCGGAGGCCCCTTGCCCCCAACTTGTAATTCAATGCCGTTTCGGCGATAAAACCCAGTGCATCTTTGGTAAATTCCAGATCGATATTCTGCAATTCGAAAAGGAACTGGTATTGTTTGACCAACGCATTTTGAGGTTCTGTTAAAATGCGCTTCATAGCCTGCAAATCCAATGGTTGCAGATAGCTTAGGATTGGAAGCCGCCCCAGCAATTCCGGAATCAATCCAAACTTCTTCAGGTCTTCGTGCGAAACATATTGCAGTAAATTCTCCTTTTCTACAAACTGCTGTACTTCATTCCTGAAGCCGATGGACTGTTTATTCATCCGTTGGTAAATTCCTTGTTCTACGCCGTCAAAAGCTCCTCCGCAAATAAATAATATATTCTTGGTATTGATTGTAATCAGCTTCTGTTCAGGGTGCTTTCTACCGGCTTGTGGAGGAACATTGACCTCGGTACCCTCCAGTATTTTAAGCATAGCTTGCTGTACTCCCTCCCCGGAAACATCTCTGGTGATGGAAGCACCGCTACCCTTCTTGGCGGTCTTGTCAATTTCATCGATATAGATGATTCCTTTCTCGGCCATTTCTACGTCATAATCGCAAGCCTGTAGTAAACGAGTCAACATGCTTTCAACATCCTCTCCCACATAACCAGACTCGGTGAAGGTAGTAGCATCCACAATCGCGAAGGGTACCTTCAGGAATTTGGCGATGGTCTTTGCCAGCAGCGTCTTGCCCGTCCCCGTTCTTCCGACCAGCAGGATATTTGACTTTTCAACTTCCACCTTGCTTCCAGTGGACAGCAGCAACCGTTTATAATGATTAAAAACTGCCACAGAAAGGTACTTTTTGGCTTTTTCCTGGCCAATGACAAATTCATCTAGATGTTTCTTGATATCCAGCGGAGTCAGGCCATCAAAAAATGAAGATGCTGTTTCCTCAACTTCGGGAACCAGGACCTCATCGGCATCACTAATCAGCAGCTCTTTTTTGCGAATATCCTCCGCTTCTTCGATACAAATATCACAGATATATCCTTCCATGCCTTCAACGAGCATAGAGGCTTCCTGCTTATTTCTACCGCAAAAGGAGCACATACAATTTTGTTTTACTTTCCGCATGATTCAAGCTTTTTTATTGTCAAAAACATTTTTTCGTATTATTATAAATATCAGCAAATCAGGTCACTAAGACTGATGCTATTTCTTTTTTTTCCAATTGATCCAATAAACCCCTCAACTGCCCGATCAGATCAGGGTCTTGTTGTAGTTCTCTATTATCCAAATTGCGGACCGGAACAATGCCCTTCATATTTGAAAGAAACAGAGGACCTGAGGTCGTTTCTGGTATTTCTCCAAACTGGACATCCGCATTTTTCAGCAGCAGCGTTCTTGTTATTCCTTCCAACCCTCTTCCCTCCAGTTTTGGGGTGATAATTTGATCTCCCTTTATCAGAAATAGATTGTAGCAGGAAGCCTCTATCAAATGTTCATCTGATTTATAAATGGCTTCATTTGCCCCTTGGGCCAGGGCCTTTCTGCGGGCAATCAGGTTGGGTATCCGGTTCATCATTTTGATGAATTTTAGAAATCCTCGGTTTTCGGGCACTGTGCATACATCAATATATTCGCCGATTGTATGCAACTGGTGCGTCATCAAAACAATGGTCGGAATCACTCGACTTATGGAAGTATCTTCCGGATTTACGCCTCCGGTAATGATAATTTTAAGTACCCCATCTTCTATTTGATTTTTTCGCAACAGGGTATCAATTGATTTAGTTACTTCATGCTTGGATGGGATCACTTCATATTTGATCACCTTGAGCCACTTCACCAGGCGATCATAGTGAAGATTCATAAAAAGGGGTACCTTATTTCTCACCTTAATGGTCGTAAACACCCCATCCCCGTACAGCATTCCTCGATCTAGTACGGAAATTCTTGCTTCGCTCCTGGAAACGATCTGTCCGTTTATACTAAGCCAATCCATAAGCCATAAATCAAGGTTTCAAAAAAGCAGGTCTCCATTTCGAGATGTAAATGCCTGGTTTCATCCGGAATGAGAAATTCGGTATAAACCAATTGGGGGTATTCCATTGTGGTGCTATTTTTAATGATAGAGAATATTTGGAAAAGGTCGCCCGGCCCGATCGGTGATAGCAATCGGGAACAGCGGTAGCACTTCCCATCAAGGAAATGCCGTCTTGATAGACGGATTTTGTTTATCCTGGTTAAGAGATTATTCGGAGATCAGTAAAGCTTCAACTGGTGAGCGCTGGTATTTTGCCTTAGCATAATCCATAAAGTAGCTAAAATTAAGCGTTTCACCGGTGACTTTCTGACACAATTCTTCAGCGGGATAAAATCCGCCATGTTGGTAGATATTTTCATTCAGCCAACTCACTAATGCACTACAATCTCCTTGTTCAATTTGGTTTTGCAAATCGGGAATTACCTTGTTGGCAAAATGAAAAAACTGAGCAGCATAGAAACTTCCTAACGAGTAAGTGGGAAAATAGCCGAAGCTACCATTTGACCAGTGAATATCCTGAAGAATGCCATTATTATCATCAGGGACCTCTACCCCAAGATAATCACGGTACTTTGTATTCCAGATTTCCGGTAGTTGGTCCACCTCAATGGAGCCAGCCATCAAGTTTTTCTCTATTTCAAACCGAATCAGAATGTGCATATGATAATGAAGTTCATCTGATTGGGTGCGAATCAGGCCTGGTTCTATCTTATTTAGTCCCTGATAAAAATCGTGTAGCGTGATATCATCAAAATGGTCTGGGAAGAAGTGCTTCAGCTGATGAAAATGAGCATTCCAAAAGGCTTTGCTTTTGCCAATGTGATTCTCCCATAACCTGGCCTGAGATTCGTGTATGCTCAAGGAAGTGGCCTCTCCCAACGGCAACCCGTAATATTCCGAAGAAATATGTTGGTCGTAGATCGCGTGTCCACCTTCATGCATACAACTGCAAATGGTAAAGGGCAAATTATACTCATCAATTTTGGTCGTTATTCTCACATCACGCGGTGAAAAATTGCTGGTACAGGGATGAGGAGAGAGGTCCAATCTGCCGGCTCCAAAATCATACCCCATCTTTTCCAATAAGTATTCGCCCAGCAATTTTTGGCTGGCTCGATCGAAATGCTGAAACAAGAATTTATCGCTAACCTGCTGGCTCTCTGCCCTGGCATTCTTGATAAATGGAACCAGTTCATTCCGGACCTGATCAAAAATGACATCCAGCGTTTGGGTGGTCAACCCGGATTCATATCCTTCCAATAAAGCATCATAAGGGTGTTGCTTGTACCCCAATAGTTCAACCTCCTCTCTACGCAGATCCACCACCCGGCTCAGGGCATGCTTAAAAACCTTAAAGTCATTTTCTTCCCGTGCTTTTAGCCAAGCCTGATAGGCCTCGGAAATAGCGACCGTTCGACGATTAACAAACTCACTGGATAATTTTTGGGTTCGTTTAAAATCCCGGAAGGACAATTGTACATTTTTGGCCTGTTGAGCGGTTAAAGCTTCCTGGTGGTGATAGAGCTGTTCAATTGTCTCTACATATTCTTTTCCGGTGACTAATTCATGTACCAGACTGGCAATGGTCGCCATTTGTTGAGTTCGAAAACGCACTCCCTGTGCTGGAATATTGACATGCTTATCCCAGCTCAAGACGCTGAATGTGGCGCTTAAGTCCGCTTTCTTTTGCAGGAGTTTTGTATACTTTTTATACAGCTCCTGCATCCCAACTTTAGCTTTCATGACTGTTAATTTTCGAGAAGATTAAACTCTAAATCTTTCAGTGAGCTATCAACTTTCAGGCTGTGTGCCTCAATGCGGCCCGCCTGGACAATATCGTCAATGACGGCCTTAATCAGGCCAACAGATCGTTCATTGCCCACAATTACGCCGTAATCAAGGAAAGCGCCAACGGACAATTGCCGCTCTGACTTAAATTTGTGAATGGCTTGCAAACAGGCCTTGGCCGCCTCAAAAACCTGATCTTCTTTTGTGCCAACTTCACTAGTAATCTCTTGTACTGAAGGGAAACTAGTGCGGTGTACACTCTCAACAGAAGATTCTTTAGCCAATACCCACGACCAGATTTCCTCCGTAATAAATGGCTGAAAAGGTGCAAATAGTCTGGTTATGATACTCATGGCCAGTCTGAGGGCACCAATTGCAGAAGGATCGCCGTCCTTCGCTCTGTTTTTCACCAATTCGATATAGGAATCGGTAAAATTGGACCAGAAAAAGGTCTCGGTCTCCTCCAGCGCTACGGTATAGTTGAACTCAGTAAATGCCTTATTCGCACTGTCTACAACTTTGGCCAACTCATGCAAGAAACTCACATCCAACGGGTTGTCAATCTTTCCGGCCTCCCCTTCATTGCTAAACACCAGCTTGGCGGCATTGTACATTTTAGTGGATAACCTCGACCCATTTTTCATCAAGCCTTCATCAAAGGCGGTGTCAACCCCCAGGCGAGCTTTGGCAGCCCAATAGCGCACACCATCAGCGGAATACTTAGCCATCAATTCATCAGGAGTGACCGTATTTCCCTTACTTTTAGACATCTTACTTTTGTTGGGATCGAGCACCCAACCTGAAATAACGGCATTGTGCCATGGAATAGAATCTTCGTGCAATAATGCCTTCACAATGGTGTAAAATGCCCAGGTTCTGATAATCTCGTGTGCCTGTGGGCGAATATCCGCAGGGAATAACTTCTTGTGTTGTTCTTCGTCGATCAACCACTTCGAATTGATCATTGGCGAAAGTGAGCTGGTAAACCAGGTATCAAATACATCGGTTTCTCCATAAAAGCCATTGGGCTTACCTCTTTGCTTGTCGTCATAACCAGGAGGGACATCAAAGGATGGATCGACCGGCAATTGACTTGCTTCCGGCAAAATAGGAGATTCATAATTGACCACTCCCTTTTCATTAATGGGATACCATACCGGAATGGGAACTCCAAAAAACCTTTGCCGGCTAATGTTCCAATCGTAAGCCAGGTTTTCGGTCCAGATTTCAAAGCGTTCTTTGGTAAATCCAGGAAACCAGTTGACCTGAGCACCTTTTTCCTGAATGGCCTTCTTTTTATCGAGCAGCTTGACAAACCATTGTCTGGAAGGAATAAATTCCAGGGGTTTGTCCCCTTTTTCATAAAACTTGACCGCTCGTTGAAAAGTATCTCCGGTCTTTTTCAAAGCAGCGGAAGAATGCCAGGAAGTTGTTTCTTTCTCCAACAATTCAACAATGGCTTTCTTGGCGGAGAAGACCGTCTTTCCAACCATTTCCTCATAGTGCTTATTTGCAGTTTCAGCATCAACAGAAGGCCAGCCGGGTTTGCCAAACTCAATATTTTCAAACCGCCCCACTCTGCTTAGTACTTGTCTTAAGGGGAGGTTCTGCTCTTGCCACCACTCAATATCCGTAGAGTCGCCAAAGGTACACACCATTACGATACCGGTTCCTTTCTCCGGATCAACTACATCACTTGGGAAGATGGGTACCGGCACACCAAATAATGGTGTCAGGGCATTCTTTCCAAAAAGGCCCTTATATCTTTCATCATCCGGATGAGCTGTAATGCCAACACAGGCCGGTAACAGTTCGGGACGGGTGGTGGCGATTTCAAAGCTACCTCCGTTTTCTACCTGAAACTCTACATGGTAGAAGTTACCACTTACCGGACGATCTTCCAGTTCCGCCTGGGCAATGGAAGTTTGGAAGTTGATATCCCACATGATGGGCTTGATCGCATTGTATAAATGTCCCTTTTCGTGAAGATCCAAAAAGCTCAATTGCGCCACCTGTTGCGAGCGCTTACTGATGGTAGCATACTCAAGACTCCAATCAACAGATAAGCCGAGGTTGGTCCAAAGCTTCTTAAAATTCTCTTCATCTTCAGCGGTCACTACGTGACACAACTCAATAAAGTTCTTTCTGGAAACTTCGGTTGGTCTTTCTTTCTTGGTTTTACTACTTGCTTTCTCAAAAGTTAATCCTTCCTGGTAAGGTTCGTTAGCATTACAGCGAATATGAAAAAGGTTTTGCACCCTTCTTTCCGTGGGTAGTCCGTTGTCATCCCAACCCATTGGGTAGTAGATGTTCTTACCCAACATTCGCTGAAACCGGACGATAAAATCTGTCTGTGAATAGCTAAATACGTGACCGATGTGCAGTGACCCTGAAACCGTGGGCGGCGGTGTATCTACCACAAAGTTGTTGTCTTTGTCTGCATCATATTTATAAACCTGATGTCTTTCCCAAAAGGAGAGCCATTCCTGTTCTTTATTCGTAAAATCAAAGTGTTTCGGAATTGCGTCAAAATCAACTGTAATCAGTTTTTCCATTACCCGCGTACGTTTATGTGATGAACTACTGCTTTTTTGAAAGACGCAAATTTCGTTTTTTTATGGCAGAATACGAATTATTTAATCACACAATTTCTCTGCCAGATCATCACCGATAGCGCCGGGCAATGCCCTTTGATTCCTGTATTTTTGAGTTGCCAGAGTGGTGGTTGGGTTCAAATTGGCCCAACCACCTGAAAATTGAATTAATAACTAATACAACATCAATTTGCCTTGAAAGCTATTCGTATTCGGGCAACTCTTCAACGGTTGTAGCCTTTGTATTCAAAGCTCTTCTGGCAATGAGTCTCCAAACATCAAATGACTGATAACCAGATTTATCCTGTATGTAATCTACCATTTTTCTCATCTCCCCTTGTTGGTGGGTCTTGTCACCAAATAGTTCTCTGGCCGCCTGCATACAAGCAGCACCACTCATATTGGTTTCCTCCTGGGTAATCTTTGGCACGTCGTGAATGAGGAATCGTCCCGGCAATGATTCTTCCACCGAGATCTGCAATTTGACAGTGCTGTATTTGATCTCCCCATTTTCCAGGGTAATCGTTACCGGCAAAGCATATTTACCCCATCTTCTTCCGTCGGTGGGCTCCACCGAAAAGATAAAGGTATTGTCAAATCGCTGAATTGGGCTGGCCACTTCCGCGCCTCCGATGGAGGAAAGGTTCATTACCAGGTCTTTGATATCGACCGGCAAACCACTAATGGTCAAGGTAATATTGACCGGTTCATCCGGTAAAATCTCCAGGTGTTCTTTTTCCAATCGACAGCTGAAAATGTCGTTGCGCTGCTTCACCTCATCGGTAATGCCTTCAAAACCAATCAGGTAGCCATTATAGGGCGGATCACCGGCTCCCAGTAAGACCATCTCACCACGTACCGAACAGGCACTGTAAGGGCTTTGTCCCACTGCGATTTCCTGAATGAGAATACCGGTTTTCTTATCAAAACAGTGCAGGGAGCCATTTCCAACCACCATTACTCTTTCTCCGACAATGGTTGCAGGCATCCAAATGCCCTCATCTGCTACGTATTTGTCCCAGATCACGTCTCCGGACTCGATATCCAGTGCTCCGATGTGTCCATCCAGGGTGGTGGCATAAATGGCCGCACCGTCAGAGGTGAGGAGGTGTCGACAGGAAATTCCAAAACCATGGGTTTCCCAGGCTACAGAACCATCCTCCAGATTGATGGCATAGATCGCATCTCTGGAACCGACAAAGGCTTTATCTCCAACCACCAGAACGCCGGAAGTATCCGAGCTGGCCACATTGCCAATGCCCAGGTCGCAGCGCCAATTTTGGGTACCATCCTTTGCAAAGGCGTAAAGGGATAGAATTGACCCTCTCGATTTTTCAAAATGGGTACCCAGGCTTAAGATTTCGTTTTCTCCCCCTTTTTCACACAGGCCGAAGAAAAAGGCCTCTGGTACAGAGATTTCAAAGGCTTTTTCGCCCTTTGAGTTGACGCCAAAAATCTCTCCACCGCTAGAACCGACGATCAGGCCATCAATCACTGCCAGGGGACTTCTCACTCGCTTATTCGTTTCGTATTGCCACAGAATTTCTCCCGTATCAACGTCCATGGCTTCAATATTGGTGAAGGAGGATAGCACCACCAATTGTTTTTTGTGGATGGTGGGTGCACCGTATCCTCCATTGATGACCTCTTGCTGCCAATAAATTTCACCACTGTGTATGTTAAAAGCAACAATGGCATAGAGGTGAAATTTTTCCTGATAGACAACAACAAATGCTCTTTCCTCATTATTGGGATCATAGATTGGCGTACGTACCAAACCGTGCAAATTGCGAATCCACTTAAGTTTGAGTCTACTGATAGGAGCAGTAGAGTTTAGATGCTTGACAATCATTGATATTGTATTTTAATTCTAGAATAAAGTTGAATAGAGGGTGCAATTAAAGTCAATTGCACCCTTTTAAATACCTTTGAAAACAAGGTTTTAGGCCACTTTACGCAGTTGAACTTTGTTTCCAGTTACTTCGTGAGTGTAGGTAGTAGACACCCAATCTTCGTGCTGGTATGGACGCTGACCAGAAACTTTGGCCTTCACGGTAACCACCAATTCGCCATTACCTTGCTTCGCATCCAGAGGAAGATCAAAAGTGGCAAATTCGCCTACTTTCCAGGATCCTTCAATTGTGCGGGTCAATTCACTGGTCGTTGACCAGCCTTCAGGAAGACTGAATTCGATGCTCATTTCTGTAATTTCCTGGTTGTCTCTATCCATGACGATGGAATCAGGAGCGTAGTAGCCTACTGCAAAGCTGAGGTTGTTGTCCTGGTTTTCAACAGCAGAAATCACCAGTGGAGAAGCGATCAGGTAGAAGTCCTTGGAGCAATCCACGATTTCAAGTGCCAATTCGTTGTAGCCAATCCATCTTGAACCACCTTTGAAGCCATCAGCTGCCTGGTTGTTCCATGGATCCCATACGGCAAACGCCTTCTTCTGGTCATCATAACCGGTAAACAATACCGCATGACCTTCCAAGTCGTTCTGATACATCGTGGCACCTTCCGCAGGATACTGGGCAGCACTGTGCAATCTTGCCAATACTGGAAATCCGTCAGAAAGACACTTTTTCAAACCATGCATCATGCGACCGTAATAAGGGTCATAACAAGCTACAGGTGCGAGGCCATTGGAATCAGGTCTGGCGTTTTCTGCCTTAAGGTTACTTAAGTTACTCATAATTAAAGGTTTAAGTATTAAATAAATGATGTTAAAAATACAATTAAGTGTGCCCGTTCCTCCTCCAACATTTGTTGTTGGATGGGTCTTTCAAAAGATGAAAAGGACCTTCGATTTGATCGGCTGATCAAGTCGTTGATCGTTGAGAAACTTATGTTTTCGAGGATCTGACAAAATTGAATGATCGGATGATCAACAAGTCAGATGACGACTTAAATTATTTTCAAAACTGGGGTAACTGAGTTCGAGATAATCGGTTGCTTTTTGCAGCCAAAACCGCGCTTCTGTTGAATTTACCGACAAGCCTCGTTGAGAAACTGCTCTTAAATGGCAGAGCATCAATTTATCTTGATAATAGTACTCTTCGTAGATTTCGCCTCCTTCCACATTGTATAATTCCTTTTCATCAATCAGGCCGTTATCCGGTCTTTGGTATAACTGTTGAGGCAAATAATGGTACCGTTCCGGGAGTAAAAAGTCAGCTACTTTTTCCCTGAATCCTTTTTCCTTTTTAGGTCGCAAAAACGGTGCATCAAAACTGATCGCCTTGAGTTTATTTTTGCGAAATGCTGGCATCGTACGCCAGCCGGTATCTTTCCACTTTTGCAGGTAAAAAAATCTTCGCAGTAGTTTATTTCGAAATAAAACCGAATCAAAATCTGGATATTTCCCGGGCCTAAAGTCAATATTAAGCGGCACAAAATCAGCAGTCTTAAAAAACATGAAGGTGACCATCGGGAAATTCAATCCGTACTTGTAACTTCTGGATGGATGGTATGGAGCTCCAATTAGTGAAGCACCCGTTTGTTCCAATGCATTAATCAGTATCGTATCCCAATTTCTTTGCAATAGAAAGCAATCGGGGTCCAGGATCAACCCGTATTTTGTTTTTATTTGTGGAACCAGTTCGTTCAGGCCCAGTCCATGTTGTGTGCTTCTGGGAGAAAATGCCGGATTAATTTTATCGTGGCTGTGTTCTGAAAAAATTGAGGAATTCACAACCTCAATGGCATCTCCCTGTGGAAGTTCTTCGGCATCGGTCTGCCCTGGCGTATTGTTCAGTATCAGCCAATTCAATTGCCTTTGGGCGCTTTTTGTTGCTTTTAACAACCACTCATTAAACCGAATATAACCAGCCGATTTATAGTTAACAGAAACAACCGTTATGCCATCTTTCTGTAGAGTCATCTTCCCGAAATTTAGGTTTTAAGGATGTGTTTAAAGAGCAACCATGGATTTAAGCAGGGACCGTATATCCCTTCAGGACCTTCACAATTTCCTGTGCATTCCTGGGTTCCTTGATGATCGTATTGTGGTTACCAGGAAGTTCAATTGTATCAACTGTATTTGTCGTTAAGGTTTCCCAACCGTATTCTTCTTCATTTGAAGCCACTTTAAAAACGGTGATGGGTGCCTTTACTTTCTTGGAAAGATCCGGATCATATTGCAATAGGTAGTTGTTGATCCAGACACCTGAATATCCCTTGATAAACAAATTGGTCACTTCGATTTCCAAATCCTTTAATTTTCTCCGGATCAAATCATATTGATCTTCCCTCGACAATTGCTGCAGGGTTTGTTCATCAATATTTACCGTCTTATCCCACTTGCCAGCATAGGATGCCGTCCAGTCGATCAGGTGTTGCTCATAGCTATTGGTATCATCGAGTATTCTATTGATTGTAAGGCCTTGTACTGCAATATCGAAAATCACCAAGCGGTATACTTCAAACCCTCTCAACTCCAGTTCCAGTGCCATTTCGTAGGCAATACGGGCTCCAAAAGAGTAACCTCCGATAAAATAGGGTCCGGTAGGGTCCACCTTCTGCATTTCCTCAATATTGGCCTTAGCCATTTGATGAATCGTCTGTAATGGAACATCAACCCCATCCAATCCAACGGCCCTGAATCCGTAAAAGTCCAGTTGATCACCGATCTGATTTTTCAGCTCAGAAAAGTAGGACAAATGCCCCGAAATAGCAGGAGAACAGAAGAAAGCGGGTGTTCTCTGACCACTATTGAGCTTTGCCAAAACAGGCATCGAAAGATTATGTAAAGAAACCGATTGTGGAATGTTCTTTACAAAGAGATCAATGGTTGGCTGATCAAACAAAGCCGTGACGGCCAGGTTGGTCTTAAAGTGATTATTGATTCTTGAAATCAGCTGGATCGCTAATAAAGAGTGCCCTCCCATTTCAAAGAAATTGTCGTGTACGCCAATCTTATCAATGCCCAACATTTCTTCCCAAATGGCTACTAATGATGCTTCCACTTCACTCCGGGCAGGAACATATTCTCTTTTGGTGTTGAGTTCTACTTCAATTTTTGCCAGGGCAACCCGGTCCGCTTTTCCATTGTGATTGACCGGCAATTCATCCAGGATAACCAATTGTGTAGGGACCATGTACCGCGGCAATCTTCCCGACAACTTCTGACGAACAGTTGCTACTTCAACAGCCTTCACACATTGAACAAATGCAACCAAACACAACTCCCCTTCTTTCATTTCTCTCACATCGACCACGGCATTGACGATACTTTCTTCTTGCAACATGGCCAATCTGATTTCTTCCAGCACCACTCGATTGCCTCTAATATTGACCTGATTATCTGACCTTCCCACATAAGCCACCGATCCATCCGTGAGATACCGTCCCAGATCACCGGTGAGGTAAAACAAATCATCGGTATCGTTGGTATAGGGATTGGGAATAAACCGCTGAGCCGTAAATTCACGATCATTTTTATACCCCAAAGCAAGATAGGGACTGCGAATGGCTATTTCTCCCAACTCCCCTACCCCGGCCAAGAGTAGGCAGTCATTAAATACCACTAAATCGGTATTCAACAAGCCTTTACCAAGCGGGACTTTGCTTTCTACAACATCCTCCGGGGCAATTTTGTGAAAGCCCAGAGCTTGCTGCGTTTCGGTAGCCCCGTACAAATTAATCTGTTCAGCATTGGGGGTAACCATTTTAAATACATTGACCACCTTGGTATTTAAGGCTTCACCACCGTAGAAGATATAGCGCATAGCGGGCAATTCCACGTAGCCCATCACCACCACCAGAGCCAGGGAGGGCGTAATATTCATCACCGACACTTCTTGTTCCTGGAGCCAGATAGCCAACTTGTCGGTTGCCATTATTTCCTGGGTAGGGATGCACAGGGTACCCCCCACCGAGAGCGGAACAAAGATATCTCTGAACAAGGGATCGTGCATCAATCCCGACAACATGCTAAAGCGGTCCTCTTTGTCTAACTTGAACACCTCTTTTTGCCAGTTCACATAGTTCACCACTGAACTCTGATGAGCCTCCACCACCTTGGGTATACCGGTAGTACCAGAAGTCAACATCTGATACATCGGGCCGGTAGGATCATAGGAAACCGGTTGATACCTTCCTTTGTCCCCCGTAGCTTGGTGCCATTGTGCTTGAGTGCTATCGATGCTAAGGACTTCAATCTGATTCTCCTGCCATTGTTGCATCAAGGAATCTGCCGGGGTGGCCACGTCCAGATCAATAATCAGCCTGGGATGCAATAATTGTGTATACTTTTCGATACGCTCGTGTGGGTAGTCTTTCGAAAAGATCGTGTACACGGCTCCACTTTTGATGGCTCCTAACAAGGTAATGGGCAATACCGAATTTCTAAGGCCAAAAATAATAACGGATTCCCCTTTCCTGACTCCCTTTTCTTGTATCAATTCAGCAATACCGGAGGAGTAATCCCAAAGTTGTTGATAGGTGTAGCTATTCTCAGCATCAACCAAAGCTGTGGCTTCAGGTTCCTTAGTGACTTGCTTTTCTATTAAGTCCAGGATAGAAAAAGCTGGTCTTTCCCCAAATCTTGTCTGCAACTGTTGTACCTCTTGATCCCCCACCAGTAAATTGTAATTACCAATGCTCCTATCGGGTTGGGCGACAATCTGCTCCAAAAGAATGACGTATTGCTTCAGCAAATTGTCGATCGTTTCCGGCCTTAAAAGATTGTGATTAAAAGCACAATCGATATGCAGGCCATTCTCTTTCATATTTGCATAGAAAGTGATGTCAAATTTTGACTCTGTAGTATGGGTTTCGCCCTGATCAATATTTAATTCTGCTTCCGATCCACCGATTTCCGGCTGATTCAGCATATTAAAGAATACCTGAAAAAATGGCGTCCGGTTGAGGTAACGTTCAGGGTTGACCACCTCAAGCACTTTCTCGAATGGTACGTCCTGGTTGGAATAAGCATCTAGTGTCGTTGTCTTCACGCGGTCCAGTAGTTCCGAAAAACTGGGATTGCCACCGAGGTCCGTTCGCAAGGCCAGCGTATTCAGAAAGAGTCCGATCAGAGATTCGGTCTCCTTTTGCGTCCGATTGGCAATTGCCGTTCCCACGCAAATATCGACTTGCTTAGTATATCGGTAAAGCAGCACTTTAAAAGCCGACAATAGCGTCATAAATAAAGTCCCACCTTTATCCGTAGAAAATTCCTGGAGTTTATCGGCCAAAGGTTTATCGATAATCGTCTTTAAACTCAGTCCTCTGGTGGTCTGCAAATCCTGGCGTGGAAAATCCAGTGGGAAGTTCAGCGGCTCAATTCCTTTAAGCTTGTTTGCCCAATAATCCACCTTTTCGCTCAATGCATCATTGGTCAGAAAAAACCTTTGCCAGATGGCATAATCAGCGTATTGAATGGGCAATTGCTCCATCTGCGGTAAACGGTTTTCCGTTTGCGCAGTGTACAGCTCCACCAATTCCCTTTTAAGGATGGCCATTGACCAGCCATCGGTAGCAATGTGGTGCACCACCAGTACTAATGTTGATCCTGCGGATTGCCGATCAAAAAAGTGCGCCCGAATCATATGATCCTTTGACAAATCAAAAGGCATCATGATTGCGGTCTCAATCAATTCTTCCTGGCCGCTCTCGTCCATATCTACAGGCAACTTAGTGACGGTCAGTTCAAATTGATCCTCACTCAAAACTTCCTGATAAACTTCTCCATTTTCATCTTTTTTGTAGATGGTCCTCAGGATTTCATGACGATTCACCACCGCCTGAATCGTTTGCGCAAGCAGCTTCTGATCCACCTCCGCATCCAGTTCAATGATTTCGGGAATATGGTAGTGCACACTTCCCTGCAATTGATCAATAATCCACAAACGCTCTTGCGCGTAAGATAGTGGAATATGAGTGGGCCGGGTTTGTACTTCCAGTTTTGGCAAGTTACTGCCGTGGGTCTCGGTCAAAATGAAATTAGCCAATCCAGAAATGGTAGGTCGAGCAAAAATTTCCGATATCCCTATTTCAATAGCCAATTGCTTTTTAATCGTCGAAATCACCCGCATTGCAGCGATAGAATGCCCGCCCAGCCTGAAAAAGTTGTCCTGAATGCCAATACGCTCCGGTTCAATACTTAGCACCTCCGACCAGATATCGACAAGCTCCTTTTCCGTGGCATTTGTGGGAGCTACGTATTCAAATTGTTCACTCCATTTTGGTGCCGGTAATGCCTTTTTATCCACTTTGCCATTGGAAGTAATCGGCATATTCTGCAGATGCAGAAAATACATGGGAATCATATACTCCGGCAATTTTCCGGAAAGGAAGTTCCTCAGCACTCCGGGAGGTATTTCAGCTTCCGCTACGTAGTAGGCAACCAGCTGGCTATCTCCCTGCTCTTTATTGACCAATACCAGCACTTCCTGAATTTGCTCATATTGGGCAATGTGGCTTTCTATCTCTCCCACTTCTACTCTGAATCCACGAATTTTCACCTGGTTATCCATCCGACCCAGGAATTCGATATTGCCATCAGGTAGCCACTTGGCCAAATCACCCGTTTTATAAATAATCTCACCTGGCACGTATGGGTTTTCTACAAATTTCTCTCTGGTCAAGTCATCATTACCCAGGTAGCCTCTGGCCACGCCATCACCACCAACACAAAGCTCTCCGGGTACCCCAAGTGGTTGCAGCTGGCCATCTTTGTTGAATATGTATGCTGTAGAATTATGGATCGGTTTTCCAATCGGAATATTGAGGCGGAATCGTTTACCAACTTCATAAGAAGTTGAAATAGTCCCATTTTCCGTTGGGCCATAAGCATTGACAATTTTAAGATGAGGATGCGCTTGTTTTACTTTATAAATAAACTGTGGATTCAACACATCACCACCAACAATAAGATAGCGTAATGGAGCAAATAAGTCGGCATGATCCAAGGCGTGCTGGTTGAAAAGTGCGGGCGTCAATAGCATGGTATTAACCGCCTGCTTTTTCAGTGCTTTCTTCAGGAGAGCGGGGTCCAACAAAACCTCCGTTTCTTCAAAAATCAGCTGCCCTCCGTTTAGTAAACTTCCCCAGAATTCGAAGGTCGTGGCATCAAAGCCCAAAGCACCCGCCTGCAACATCCGGGTATTTTTATTAAAGGGTATATAATTGGTCTTTTTGACCAGCCGCACTACATTTCGGTGGATTACAGCAACGCCCTTGGGTTGTCCGCTCGAACCGGAGGTATACATCACATAAGCCAAATCCGATGGTGAAATGGCAAGTCTGATATTTCTTTTCGATTCATTTTTTGCCGCATTTTCTACATCGACAATCTTCAACCCATCACCCACTAAATGCTTATATTTCTTCTGAGTGATGACAATGCTTGCCCCACTATTTTCGATCATAAAATTTAAGCGGTCGCCCGGATAGTTTCTATCCAAAGGAAGGTATACTCCTCCCGCTTTGAGGACGGCCAGAATGCCAACAATCATTTCTTTAGTATGCCCCCCTAATACGGCAATACGCTCTTCTTTTTTGATGTTTTGTTTTAATAAATAATGTGCCAGTTGATTCGCTCTTTGATTCAATTGACGATAAGTCAATACTTTCCGTCCTTGCTGCACAGCAGGAACAGTAGGCTTTCGACGTGCCTTTTCTTCAAACAACGTCACAATTGACTTATCTCTGGGGTATTGCTTTGCGGTTTGATTAAAATCTAAAAGAATTTTCTTGTACTCCGCCACCGGAATCATGCTCATAGCTGACAGCCTCGTATGGGCATCGGCAATGACGGCATCTGCTATTTCTTTAAAATAACTGACAAATCGTTCAACGGTCTTTTGGTGAAATAGATTCGACGCATAATTAAAAGTGAAATAGACGGTATCATCGGCCTCTACAGCCATTAGACTAAGGTCAAATTTGGCAATTGCGTGACCACTGTTAAAAGGCTCCAGGGCCAATCCAGGAATTTCGAGAGTGTTTTCTTCAAAGTTTTCGTAACTAAAAACCACATCAAATAGCGGATTCCGGTTGGTGTTGCGTTCAATATTCAATTGATTGACCAATTCCTCGTAAGCATAATCCTGATGTTCATAGCAGGCCAGGACCTTTTCCTTCAAATTGGATAACAAGGTAGTAAAGGTCATTTCACCTTCCACCTGATTTCGGATGGGCAAGGTATTGACAAACATGCCCACAATTTTATCTAAATCTGGATGTTGGCGGCCTGCCACCGGCACTCCCACTACGATATCAGATTGATTGCTAAGCTTACTTAGAAGAATCTTAAAGATCGTCAGGAACAGCATGAATAGTGTTGCTCCTTCCTGCTCTGCCAGTTTTTTCAATGCCTGAGTTTGCACTGGGTCCAGCGCAAAGCCCAGAAATCCTCCCTGGTGATTATCGACCATGTGACGTGGTGAGTCAGATGGTAGTTCCAAAACAGTGGGTTGTTCTGAAAACTCGGCTAACCAAAATGCTTTTTGTTTGGCCAGTCGCTCCAATTGGACATCACTCTGCTGCCATTCGGCAAAATCCTTGTACTGCAAATCGAGAGGAAGCAGTTTTTGCCCCTGGTAAAGGGCTTTGAAATCATTGACCAAAATGCCAAGAGAAATCCCATCCGAAATGATGTGATGCATGTCCACCAACAACAAATGTTCATCGGAAGAAATCTCGATCAACCCAACCCGCATCAATGGAGCCTGTGACAGGTCAAAAGGTCGGATAAACTGATCAATTACCTGCTGTTCCTCTCCGCTTTTAATGAAATAGTGTTCGATTTTAAAATCAATATGATCGGCAATTCTTTGCACGGGTTCACCATCGACTACCTCGATGGATGTTCGCAGACTTTCGTGCCGAACGATCAATTCATTGAAGACCAATTCGAGCCTGGCCCTATCCAATGCTCCATTCAATCTGACGACCTCCGGCATGTTGTATACCGTTGAACGCTTATCAAATTCATGGATAAAGTGCAACCGCTGTTGTGCGGAAGATAATTGATAATAACCCTTTTCAACGGCCTTTGGGATAGCCGACCAGGTTACTTTTTTGGCCTGATCAATATAGTGGGATAATCTCTGAATATCCGGATTCGTAAAAATCTCTTTAATGGGCACTTCAACGGCTAACGTTTTTAATACTTTATTAGCCACGGCGGTTGCTCTTAGTGAATGACCGCCTAGTTCAAAGAAATTATCCAATACTCCGATTTCAGCAACCTCTATCTTAAGGACTTCCGCCCATATTTCTGTCAATACTTTTTCTGTATCAGTGCTTGGCGCAACATAGCGAACACTTGCTTTTCCCTTAGGTTCGGGCAACGCGCTTTTATCAATTTTCCCATTATTGGTCAATGGAATTTCGTCAATTTGTACCAGATATGAAGGGACCATGTAGGTAGGCAATCGATCACTCAAAAAGGTGCGTAGATCAGCCACAGACAGTGCCGATCTGCCAATAAAATAAGCGACAAGGTCTTTTTGGTCTTCATCAATAGACTTTGTGATGACCACTGCATTGGAGACTTCCGGGAAAGAAAGCAACACCTGCTCAATCTCCCCTAGTTCTACCCGATATCCCCTGATTTTTACCTGATCATCATTCCGCCCCAGGTAAATCAGTTCACCAGTGGGCAGCCATTTGGCCATATCTCCAGATTTATACAGTCTCTGGCCCTTATTTCCCGACAGGGTCAAAAACCTCTCTGCCGTAAGTTCCGGACGATTCAGGTAGCCGCGAGCCAGACCTTCTCCTGCTACGTACAATTCACCGGGGACGCCAACAGGCACCTTCTGGTAGTATTGATCCAACAGGAAGCAACTCAGCGTCGGAATCGGCACGCCGATATTTACACTGTTTGCCAGGATTTCCTGCTCGGTAATTTCCTTGTAAGTGACATGCACGGTAGTTTCCGTAATCCCATACATATTGATCAGTCCGGTTTCCGGGTACCGTTCATACCAGGCAGCAAGCTTGATGGGCGCCAAGGCTTCGCCACCAAAAATCACATAGCGTAATTTCAATCCGGGGACATCCTCGGCCAGTTCCTCGTTAATGATGTTGTAGAAAGAAGAAGGCGTCTGATTCAAGACGGTCACCTGTTCCTTTCGCAGCAGTGCAGTAAACTGTTTGGGGTCTCGGGTAACTTCCTTTGGCACAATAACCAACTTGCCGCCAAAGAGCAGCGCTCCAAAGATTTCCCACACCGAAAAGTCAAAACAGTAAGAATGAAACAACGTCCAGACATCGCCGGGATTGAAATCAAATAGTTGCTGATCTGTTTTCAAGAGTCGTACCACGTTGCGGTGTTCGATCATCACTCCTTTGGGCGTTCCTGTCGTGCCCGAAGTATAAATCAGGTAAGCCAGACTAGCCGGATTGGCTATTGTAGAAACAGGGCTAGTAGTAAAGTCATTGCGAACCTTTCTAAATGCCTGAAGTTCATTTTCATCAATACAAACGGGACAAGCGCTATCCGACTCGATAAACTCAATACGTTCTTCAGGATAAGCCGGGTCAATGGGTACGTATGCCGCACCGGCTTTTAAAATGCCCACAATAGCAACGACTTGCCAATGGGACGGCTCAAGCTTGATGCCGACCAGATCTTCGGAAGTTATCTGGTAAGTGTCAGTTAGATAATGTGCCAATTGATTGGATAATTCATCCAATTGACGGTAAGTCCACTGGTCATTTTTGAAAATCAAGGCCACTGCATCAGGATGAAGCGTGACTTGTTCTTCAAATAAGTCAACAATGGTTTTATCCGTTGGATAATTGGCCGCAGTTTGGTTAAACCCGGTAGTGAGCAGCTCTTCTTCTTCTCGTAAAAGGTAGTTGATTTTGCCAATAGGCGTATCGTTTGACGCTAGTAACTTCGTCAATAACTGCTGATGATGGATCAACAATTGTTCGATCAACGATTGCTCGTAGATGTCTTCATTGTAGATCACATTCAGATGAATGGCCTGCTCACTATCGGTAAAAGTAAACTCCAGATCAAACTTGCTGGTCTTTTCTCCAAGATCTTTTACCTGGTTGGCCTTTTCATCCGTCAATATTTCTCCATTGGATTTGGCTCCCACGTTTTGAATGGACATGAGGATATCAAACACCGGATGCCGACTCAAATCATGCTTGAGACCTAAATCTTCCACCAAATTGCCAAAGACGTAATCCTGATGTTGAATGGCCTTTATCGCCATAGCTTTGGTACGCTCAAAGATGGCATTGAAGTCATCTTCCCCCGAAATTTGGTTGCGCAAAGCCAGGGTATTAACATAAAAACCAAGCTGTTGCTCCAATTGAGGATGATTTCGTCCCGCAAAAGGGCTACCAATGACGATATCTTCCTGGTAGGTATATCTATAGAGAATGGCGTAAAGAGATGCCAGCAACCCTTGAAATAGGCTTCCTGCTTTTGCCTGGCAATAACTTTTGATCTCCTGTGTCAGTTCTTTAGAAAAATAAGTACCCAAACTCCGCCCTCTGGCTGTTTTGATCGAAGGGCGCTTTTTCTCAGTTGGCAAATCCAATACGGGTACTTCGCCCGTAAATTGATTCAACCAATAATCCCGGTGATCCTGATAGGCTGGTTCTTGTTGCTTTTGCAATTGCCAGCCTACAAAGTCTTTATATTGGATTGCCAAAGGCGATAAATCTGGAGTATTTCCTTTCTGATAAGCATCATAATAAGCAAATATATCATTCGCCAGCACCTCCATTGACCAGCCATCACTGATAATATGATGGATATTGCAACTGAATAAGTATTCCTTATCCGCAAGTTGTAAAAGGCTTACTCGGAGCAGCGGGCCATTTTCGAGGTCAAACGGTTTTGCATGATGCGCTGACAGGTAAGCTTCTGCCAAAGTGTTTTTATCACTTTCATTACGTAAATCTACACGATCCACCACAAAGTCAAATACATCTTTAGGGATCACCCATTGCCGTAATTCACCAGATTCATCCAGCTTAAATACAGTTCTTAATATTTCATGCCGTTCAATAACTGCGTGTACCGCCCTGATCAAATTTTCAACATTATAATCGCCTTCCAGCCGTAGGCTTTCCGTCATGTTGTAGGAAATATTCCACTCTTCCACCTGGCTCACACCCCACAATCGTCGTTGTCCATCAGAAACGGCATAATGAGGCTGAACGGGTAAGGCAGGTATAGGTTCAACATAGCTATTCCCTTCTCTGATGAGTTTGATTAATTCTTCCTTGTTCTTCTTGATTTCAGTAATAATATCATTCTCGATATCGTCAGACATCAGGTGTACCTTCAATCGATCGGCCTCTACTTCCAGAACGATATTATTCTTTTTTACCCTCCGAATTAATTCACTTATCATTATCCGATTGTTTAAGCGTTACACCTCGATTGTCTGTTTGATTTTGCTTGAATCCATTGCTCTGCTACCCAGGTAAAACTCCACTTTCACTGCAATTTCCTCAATGACTGGGTTTTCAAAAATGTCTTTTAGCTCAAGCTTAATTTGGTATTCTTTATTAATCTCACTCAGAAGTCTGACGGCCTTCAAACTATGACCTCCCAAGTCAAAGAAGTTATCATAGATGCCAATCTGATCCTTGTCCAGTAATTCTTCCCAAATAGTGACCAACCCTTCTTCAATTTCATTTCTGGGCGCTACATATTCGGTAGCAGAAGAGAAGTCTACACTATTTGGGTCAGGAAGGCTCCCTTTGTCTATTTTTCCGTTGGTTGTTAATGGAAATTGATCCAGGTAAATAAAAGAGGAGGGCATCATGTAATTTGGCAGATGCTCCTTGAGATAAAGCCTGATTTGTGAAGCAATCAGTGGTTCACCAGCTGTATAATAAGCAACTAAATAGGTATCCTCCTCATCTTCAAAGACGGTTACAAATGCTTCATTAATTATGTCGAGGTCATTTAGTACAGCGGCTATTTCTCCAGGCTCTACCCGATTTCCCCTTATTTTCACCTGCTCATCCGTACGGCCTAAATACTCAATATTACCCTCTGAAGTCCAGCGTCCTAGGTCTCCTGTCTTGTAGAGTTTTCCAGTCCCAAATGGGTTGTCAGGAAAACGCTCTGAGGTTAGTTCATTCTTGCCCAGGTATCCCCTCGCCAAGCCGGTTCCCGAGACAAATATTTCTCCAGGAATACCAATTGGTTGGAGTTTAAGCGCACTATCCAAAATGTAAATGTGTGTATTGGAAATTGGATAACCAATGGTAATTTCTGATCCCGGTTCAAGTGCTTGCACACTACAGCCAACCGTTGCTTCTGTGGGGCCATACTCATTAAATATCTTCATCTCGGGATTGAGACGCTTCAATGACTCAACATGGTTTTTACCCACCCGTTCTCCACCAAGGATAACGGTACTAATTGCTGTTGATGAAATATCCAGGGCACCCAATACCTGAACATGGGATGGTGTTAGTTTTATCGACTTCACCTCCGTATTGGTGAATGCATGATGAAGATTTTGTAAAATATCCTCTTCGGGGAATAGATACACGGCATCTCCTCTCAACAGTCCGCTAAACAAGCTCGTAATGGTCAAATCAAACGAGATGGAAGTCAGCACTGCAAATTCGCGCCCTTTTTCATTATTGAAATAGTAATCATTGGCCCAGTTCAAATAGTTCAGCAACGAACTATGCTGTATCATGACTCCTTTCGGCTTTCCGGTTGAACCCGATGTGTAAATCACATAAGCCAGGTCCTCACTGCCGGTCTGCCGCGGAGGATTGTCTTCTCCTTTCTTACTGATTTGTGGCCATTCTTCCGTCAGACTCACACAACTCACCTCGGGACCATCTTCCATCTTGCCATCCGTCAATAATACCGATACCTGTGCATCTGACAACATATAACTGACCCGATCCTGGGGGTAACTCCTGTCTATCGGTAAATAGGCTCCGCCGGATTTGAGGACACCCAATATCCCGATCAGCAGCCATTCACTTCGCTGCATCATCACCCCGATCACCGTATCCGGTCCTATTTCATACTTTTCCTTCAGGTAATGTGCCAGTTGATTTGATCTGGCATTCAACTCCGCATAACTCAGGCGGGTCGCTCCACTCTGCAAGGCTAATGAATCACCATTTTCTCTGACCTGTGCTTCAAATAAATCCACCAGCGTCTGGTCATTAGCATACGGCTGATGCGTAGCATTGAAGTCCTCCAGTAAGCACTGGCGCTCCGGCTGGGTCAACAGTCCCGCTTCACTGATACTCCGCTGCGGTTGGCTCGATAATGCACTCATCAATTCCTGCAAATGAGCACCCATGCGCTCCATTCGATCCTCGGCATAGATATCTGTGTTGTATTCCAGACTTAACTTCAACCCTTCAGGCGTTTGACGGAACCAAAACGTCAGGTCATATAAACTCGTCTGCGTTTCTACCTTCTCAGGTATCACCTCCAGGTCATCCATCTCCATACTTTCAACTGCGATGGCCTGATCATTCTGCAACACCACTACCACATCAAACAGAGGAAATCGGCTTAAATCTCGTGGCAGGTCCAATTCATCTACCAACAGGTCAAATGGATACACCTGATGGCTGTACGCATCAAGAGCCGTTTGTTTGACCTTGGACAACAACTGCTCAAAGCTATCTGATCCGTTAAAACTGGTTCGCAACGCCAGGTTATTGATATAAAAACCGATCTGACCATCCAGATCCACATGATCCCGACCCGCTACCGGCGTGCCGATGATCAAATCACTCTGGCCCGTGTAACGATACAGCAACACCTTGACCAGACCCACCAGGCCCATAAACAGGGTAATACCTCTTTGATTGAGCTGTGATTCAAATAAGTCACTCAGGTCTTCCTTAAATTCTATACTCAATTGTCGGCCGCGGTAACTTTGTACCGATGGTCGGGCATAGTCACCGGCAAGGTTTAGGATTGGAAGATTTCCACCTAATTTCTCCTGCCAGTAGGAGCGGTGCTTGATCAGGTTGTCGCCACTCAATTCCGACAATTGCCAGGCCGCATAATCCTTGTACTGGATCGGTAGAGCCTTCAATGGATTGGCTGCTCCGCGGTTATAGGCGTTGTACAAGGTTACTATTTCCTGTATCAATACCTGCATTGACCATTCATCGGAAATGATGTGATGAATCGCAAATAGCAGTAAATATTCTTCGTTAGACTGACGTAATAACCGGGCCCGCAGTAGTGGCCCTTCCGATAAATCAAAAGGTTGTTGGGATAAGGCTTCCAGAATGGCGGCACTGCTTTGAGATACGTCCTCTTCTCCACGCAAATCCTGATACATCAACTCAAAACCAAGATTTTCAGCCAGCACTATTCGCTGAACGGGTTGGTTGTCATGCATCTCAAATACCGTGCGAAGGCTCTCGTGGCGATCAATCAGGGTGGCAAATGCGGCCTCCAGGGCTGATCTGTTTAACTGGCCGTGCAATCTAAAGGCAATGGGACGGCTGTAGGCAACCAGGTTTTCCTGCAATTGATCCAGCACCCACAAACGGCGCTGGGCATGTGACAGGGCATAGTGCTCCTGCTCGACTACCCGACTGATCGACCGATAGGCTGAGCGTTTGGTGGCTCGAATTAGCTCCGCCTGGCTGCTCAATTCCGGATTGCTGAAGATCTCTCCGATGCTCAATTGCACCTCGTGTTGTTTGTACAACCGTGAGATCAACTGGATGGCCTTCAAGGAGGAGCCTCCCAGATTGAAAAACGAATCCTGACGGCCTACCGGTTGGCGCAAGCCCAACACCTCCTGCCAGATTACACTGACTGATCTTTCCAGCTCATCCTGTGGTGCTTCATAGGCCGATCCTTGCAGCAGGGATTCCGGACGGGGAAGGGCTTTTTTGTCTACCTTTCCATTCAGGTTCAGTGGAAATTCCTCCAGCCACACGTAATAGCCCGGTAGGGAATATTGTGGTATCTGACTGCTCAGGCCTCTGCGCAATTCCTCTCCCGATCTTTCACTGCCGGTATAATAACAGATCAATTCTTGTTGATACTCCTCCGTTTGGTGCAGTACCAGTTCTACCTGTTCGATACCTGAAAGACTCAGCATGGCTCCGCGTACTTCTTCCAATTTTACTCTCACCCCATGCAGCTTGATCTGATCATCGATCCGGCCCAGGACTTCGAGTAAGCCCTCGCTGTTGTACCGGCCCATATCTCCGGTGCGGCATACATAGTCTTCACGGTCAGTGACCAGTGGGTTTTGTACAAACAAGCCCTCGTTCAGGGATGCATCTACATAGCCTTTACTCACATAGGGACTCTTGATGTAAATCTCTCCAATCTCGCCCCACATACACAAACCGCCCTCGTGCATCACGCCGATCATACTCTCCTGGATAGCAGTACCCACCGGGATCACCGTACTGGCTTCCCAGTCCCAGCTATTCAGATGATAACAGCTCTTCAGTACCGTGGTCTCCGTCAGACCATACAGGTTACTGATTCGTGTATCTCGGCCTTGCACCGATTCCCACTGCTGGATATCTCTTCCATACAGCTTCTCTCCGGCGAGGACAACATATTTCAGGGATGGTAAGTTTATAGACTGTTCGCCCAATGATTTGGTCAACATCCGAAAAACGGAGGGGACCGTTTGCAGCAAGGTGATCTGGCTATCGCGCAGCCACTGGCCCAGCAGTAGCATATTCTCCCGTATCTGGGTGGTAGGAACACACAACCGTGCACCGGAGATCAGCGCGACCAAAATATCTTTTAGGGAGGCATCAAAGGTCACCGGTGCCAATTGGCTAATCCGGAAATCGCTATCTACTGACCACTCTTTGGCGTGCCATTGCACATAATGACTGATCCCTTCATGGGAACCAACAATGCCTTTGGGTTTGCCCGTAGAGCCTGAGGTATAAAAGATGTAACTCTTGGCGTCTGGTGAATAGGTTATTTCAGGATTTTTATCCGAATAGGCCGATAAACTAAAGGATTGACGAGAGGTGTTTTCACTTCCCAGGTCCACCACATACCCTTGATCCTGATTCAGACCGATCAATCCTTCATCTGCCAAATCCAGTGATCCACCCAGGATCGTCCGGCCCGATTCCGGTAGGACCAGCACCTGGCCTGACCAGCCTTGTTGGCTTAATAGCTGATATCCTTCTTCATTGGTCAGCACGTGACTTATCTGGGCATCTTCCAGTTGCAGTGCTAAGCGATCCGCTGGAAAAGAGGTCGATAGCGGAACATACACTGCTCCTATCTTGAATATACCCAACAGACTGCTGACCTGGGATAATCCGGCTGGTAGCAAAACACCAACTGAATTACCCAACTCTACGCCTTGATCTAGCAGTAGGGCGCTCAACTGATTACTTTGACCATTCAGCTCCTGGTAACTCAGCTGTTCACTACCCTGCTCAACGGCAATTCGATCACCGCCATTCAGCACCTGAGCTTCGATCAGCTCATGAACCAAAGTTTGTTTATGTTTTGGTAAAGTCTTGCTAAACCAGGTACTCAAAGCTTTTTCATCTTTGGACAGGTATTCCAAAGACAGCAGGGATTTTGTTGGATCACTCAAAATGGCACTCAACAAGTTCTCCAGATGTGCCACCATGCGCTCCATTCGTTCCCGGTCGTATAGGTCCGTGTTGTATTCTATGCTGCCATCCAGGTAGGTTCCGCGGTCTGAAAATTGAAACCGCAGATCACCTTTACTGATGGCCAACTTCTCTTCTACTGATTCTACCCGAATGTCGGCTAGTTCCTGAACCTCTCCGTGGCTCAAATCTATATTTTGCAGGATCACCACCACATCTGAAAGCGGTGCACGACTCGGATCACCACCCAGTCCCAACTCCTCAATCAGATAGTCAAACGGATATACCTGATGCGCAAAACCATCCAGCGATACCTGCTTGACCTGCGACAGTAAACTCAAATAGTCTTCACTGCCACTAAAGCGGGTCCGTAAGCCCAGGGTATTGAGGTAGTAACCGATCTGATCTTCCAGGTCCGGATGGTCTCTGCCCGCTACCGGAGTGCCGATGATTAAATCACTCTGTCCGGTGTAGCGGTATAATAAGGTCTTAACCAATGCCACCAATCCCATAAACAGCGTACTGCCCTGATCTGATAACATCGCTTGAAATGATCCGCTCAACTCCTCGGGTAACTTAAAGTACAGCTGATCTCCCCGGTGCGATTGTACCGGTGGTCTTGGCCGGTCACTCGGTAGCTCCAAGACCGGTAGCTCTCCTGAAAATTGATCCAGCCAGTAGCGGCGGTGTTCTTCCAGCTTCTCCCCACTCAACTCCTCAAGCTGCCACCCTACATAATCTTTGTATTGTATCGCCAGTGGAGTCAGGGGATTGGACTGTCCGTGATAATAGGCGTTGTACAACTCTAATACTTCTTTAAACAGCACCTGCATCGACCATTCATCCGAGATGATGTGATGATCCGAAAACAAAAAGGCATGTTCTTCTCTGCCCAACCGCAATAACTTCACTCTCAGCAGGGGGCCTTTACTCAGATCAAATGCCGTGGTGGCCAATTGCTCCAGATGCTCTTCCAGCCGTCCTTGTGGGTCAGTGGATTCACTTAAATCTTCATAATCTACCGCAAAACCTATGGCTTCACGTTCCAACACCCGCTGGCGTACTTCGCCATTGATCAACTCAAAGACCGTGCGTAAGCTCTCATGACGATCCAGCAGGGTATCAAAGGCTCTTGCCAGTGCTTGCCTGTCTAGCTTTCCGTATAAGCGATACTGATATAGCCCATTAAAGGGTAAGGCTTCCTCGGTCCTTTGTTCCAGCACCCACAAACGGCGCTGGGCATGTGACAGGGCATAGTGCTCCTGCTCGGCTACCCGACTGATCGACCGGTAGGCTGAACGCTTGGTGGCTCTAATTAGCTCCGCCTGGCTGTTCAATTCCGGATTGCTGAATATCTCACCGATGCTCAATTGTACTTCGTGTTGTTTGTACAACCGTGAGATCAACTGGATGGCCTTCAAGGAGGAGCCTCCCAGATTGAAAAACGAATCCTGACGGCCTACCGGATGACGCAAGCCCAACACCTCCTGCCAGATCACACTGACTGATCTTTCCAGCTCATCCTGTGGTGCCTCATAGGCCGATCCTTGCAGCAGGGATTCCGGACGGGGCAAGGCTTTTTTGTCTACCTTACCATTCAGGTTCAGTGGAAATTCCTCCAGCCACACATAATAGCCCGGCAGGGAATATTGTGGTATCTGACTGCTCAGGCCTCTTCGCAATTCCTCTCCCGATCTTTCACTGCCGGTATAATAACAGATCAATTCTTGTTGATACTCTTCCGTTTGGTGTAGCACCAGTTCTACCTGTTCGATACCTGAAAGGCTCAGCATGGCTCCGCGTACTTCTTCCAATTCTACTCTCACCCCATGCAGCTTGATCTGATCATCGATCCGGCCCAGAACTTCGAGTAAGCCTTCACTGTTGTACCGGCCCATATCTCCGGTGCGGCATACGTAGTCTTCACGGTCAATGACCAGTGGGTTTTGTACAAACAAACCCTCGTTCAGTGACTCATCTACATAGCCCTTACTCACATAAGGACTCTTGATGTAAATCTCACCGATCTCGCCTCTCGAACACAGTCCCGTTTCATTAATTACTGCCAATAAGGAATTGCTAATTGCTTTACCCACCGGAATCACCGCGCCGGCTTCCCAGTCCCAGCCATTCAGATGATAACAGCTCTTCAGTACAGTGGTCTCCGTTAGACCATACAGGTTACTGATTCGTGTGTCTCGGCCTTGCATCGATTCCCACTGCTGGATATCTCTTCCGTAGAGCTTCTCTCCCGCCAGGACCACATATTTCAGGGATGGTAAGTTTATGGACTGTTCGCCCAATGATTTGGTCAACATCCGAAAAACGGAGGGAACGGTTTGCAGCAAGGTGATCTGGCTATCGCTCAGCCATTGACCCAGCAGTAGCATATTCTCCCGTATCTGGGTGGTAGGAATACACAACCGAGCGCCGGAGATCAACGCGACCAAAATATCTTTTAGGGAGGCATCAAAGGTCACCGGTGCCAATTGGCTAATCCGGAAATCAGAATCTACTGACCACTCTTTGGCGTGCCATTGTACATAATGGCTGATCCCTTCATGGGAACCAACGATACCTTTGGCCCTACCCGTTGAGCCCGAGGTATAAAAGATGTAACTCCTTGCTTCTGAGGAATACGCTACTTCTGGATTCTTATCAGAATAGGAGGAATAGTCTTGTTGTAAAGATTCAAATAATAACCCTTCTCTTTTTAATACATTTACCTGTCCTTGGTTTATACCAATCAATTCCTGATTTGCCAACCCAAGATCTTCCAAAATTGTTGCATTAGGCTCTGGAAGCACGATCAAATGCTGAATGGGCAGATCATTTTTTAATATTAAGTCCTCAATTTCGCTCTTATATTCTTTCCCAATAATTAACACTTCCAGTTTCGTTTCTAAAACAATCTGCTCAAAACGATTAAAAGGGAAAGAAATATCAAGAGGAACATAAATTGCGCCACATTTGAAGGTGCTGATCAAGCCAGAAACCAGGCGAATTCCAGATGGACATAGTACCCCAACAGCATCCCCGACTTTTACACCAAGATCCAATAACAAATGTGACAATTTATTGCTTTCCTCATTCAGTCCCCCATAAGTAATGGTTTCTCCACCTTTTTCTATGGCAATATTATCACTTACCTCTTTTGCCTTATTCTCAAAAGCAATATGAAAATATTTCTTAATCATTATATTTAGTTTACGAGAAGCATTAAAATGAATACTAACCTCTAAAAGCCTGGGTGAAAAGCGTTGCCTTTTCCGAGATTTTAGTACTCTGGGTTTCCGACAGGTAATTGTGTTTTCTAATCTTAAGTGTAGGGTTTTGTAAAATACTGGCTAGTAGCTTTTCGATATGAACAGCCATGTGCTCAATGCGTTCTGTATTGTAAATATCTGTGTTGTACTCGATGGTGCCTTCCAGATGTGTTCCACGATCTACAAACTGAAAACGCAGATCTCCTTTGCTGATCTTTAATTCTTCCCTGATCTGCTCTACTTCCACTCCCGCCATCGTCATTTCATCAGGATTCTCCTTTTGTACATTCTGCAGAATAACCGCTACATCAAACAAGGGGGCACGACTCGGATCACCACCCAGTCCCAACTCCTCAATCAGATAGTCAAACGGATATACCTGATGCGCAAAACCATCCAGTGATACCTGCTTGACCTGCGACAGTAAACTCAAATAATCTTCACTGCCACTAAAGCGGGTTCGCAAGCCCAGGGTATTGAGGTAGTAACCGATCTGATCTTCCAAATCCGGATGGTCTCTGCCCGCTACCGGGGTGCCGATGATTAAATCACTCTGTCCGGTGTAGCGGTATAATAAGGTCTTAACCAATGCCACCAATCCCATAAACAGCGTACTGCCCTGATCTGATAACATCGCCTGAAATGATCCGCTCAACTCCTCGGGTAACTTAAAGTACAGCTGATCGCCCCGGTGCGATTGTACCGGTGGTCTTGGCCGGTCACTCGGTAGCTCCAAGACCGGCAGCTCTCCTGAGAATTGATCCAGCCAGTAGCGGCGGTGTTCCTCCAGCTTCTCTCCACTCAACTCCTCAAGCTGCCACCCTACATAATCTTTGTATTGTATCGCCAGTGGAGTCAGTGGATTGGACTGTCCGTGATAATAGGCGTTGTACAACTCTAATACTTCTTTGAACAGCACCTGCATCGACCATTCATCCGAGATGATGTGATGATCCGAAAACAAAAAGGCATGTTCTTCTCTGCCCAACCGCAATAACTTCACTCTCAGCAGGGGGCCTTTACTCAGATCAAATGCCGTGGTGGCCAATTGCTCCAGATGCTCTTCCAGCCGTCCTTGTGGGTCAGTGGATTCGCTTAAATCTTCATAGTCAACCGCAAAACCTATGGCCTTACGTTCCAACACCCGCTGGCGTACTTCGCCATTGATCAACTCAAAGACCGTGCGTAAGCTCTCATGACGATCCAGCAGGGTATCAAAGGCTCTTGCCAGTGCTTGCCTGTCTAGCTTTCCGTATAAGCGATACTGATATAGCCCATTAAAGGGTAAGGCTTCCTCGGTCCTTTGTTCCAGCACCCACAAACGGCGCTGGGCATGTGACAAAGCATAGTGCTCCTGTTCGGCTACCCGACTGATCGACCGGTAGGCTGAACGCTTGGTGGCTCTAATTAGCTCCGCCTGGCTGCTCAATTCCGGATTGCTGAAGATCTCTCCGATGCTCAATTGCACCTCGTGTTGTTTG
This sequence comes from Saprospiraceae bacterium, assembly GCA_965229635.1. Classification (GTDB taxonomy): domain Bacteria; phylum Bacteroidota; class Bacteroidia; order Chitinophagales; family Saprospiraceae; genus BQJU01. The sequence goes on along the minus strand of OZ245894.1, from coordinate 3,709,014 downwards.
TACAACCGTGAGATCAACTGGATGGCCTTCAAGGAGGAGCCTCCCAGATTGAAAAACGAATCCTGACGGCCTACCGGTTGGCGCAAGCCCAACACCTCCTGCCAGATCACACTGACTGATCTTTCCAGCTCATCCTGTGGTGCTTCATAGGCTGATCCTTGCAGCAGGGATTCCGGACGGGGAAGGGCTTTTTTGTCTACCTTTCCATTCAGGTTCAGTGGAAATTCCTCCAGCCACACGTAATAGCCCGGTAGGGAATATTGTGGTATCTGACTGCTCAGGCCTCTGCGCAATTCCTCTCCCGATCTTTCACTGCCGGTATAATAACAAATCAACTCCTGTTGATACTCTTCCGTTTGGTGTAGCACCAGTTCTACCTGTTCGATGCCTGAAAGGCTCAGCATCGCTCCGCGTACTTCTTCCAATTCTACCCTCACCCCATGCAGCTTGATCTGGTCATCGATCCGGCCCAGGACTTCGAGTAGGCCCTCGCTGTTGTACCGGCCCATATCTCCGGTGCGGCATACATAGTCTTCACGGTCAGTGACCAGTGGGTTTTGTACAAACAAGCCCTGGTTCAGGGATGCATCTACATAGCCTTTACTCACATAGGGACTCTTGATGTAGATCTCTCCAATCTCGCCCCACATACACAAACCGCCCTCGTGCATCACGCCGATCATACTCTCCTGGATAGCAGTACCTACCGGGATCACCGTACTGGCTTCCCAGTCCCAGCTATTCAGATGATAACAGCTCTTCAGTACCGTGGTCTCCGTCAGACCATACAGGTTACTGATTCGTGTATCTCGGCCTTGCACCGATTCCCACTGCTGGATATCTCTTCCATAGAGTTTCTCGCCGGCGAGGACAACATATTTCAGGGATGGTAAACTCAGCGATTGCTCGCCGAGTGATTTGGTCAACATCCGAAAAACGGAGGGAACGGTTTGCAGCAAGGTGATCTGACTATCGCGCATCCATTGGCCCAGCAGTAGCATATTCTCCCGTATTTGGGGAGTAGGAATACACAACCGTGCTCCTGAGGTCAGCGCGACCAAAATATCTTTTAGGGAGGCATCAAAGGTCACCGGCGCTAATTGGCTAATCCGGAAATCGCTATCTACTGACCACTCTTTGGCGTGCCATTGTACATAATGACTGATCCCTTCATGGGAACCAACAATGCCTTTGGCCCTACCCGTTGAGCCTGAGGTATAAAAGATGTAACTCTTGGCGTCTGGTGAATAGGTTATTTCAGGATTTTTATCCGAATAGGCCGATAAACTAAAGGATTGACGAGAGGTGTTTTCACTTCCCAGGTCCACCACATACCCTTGATCCTGTTCCAAACCGATCAGCCCTTCATCCGCCAGCCCCAGTGACCCTCCCAGGATCGTCCGGCCCGATTCCGGTAGGACCAGCACCTGGCCTGACCAGTTTTGTTCGCTTAATAGCTGATAGCCTTCTTCATTGGTCAGCACGTGACTTATCTGGGCATCTTCCAATTGCTGGGCTAAGCGATCCGCTGGAAAAGAGGTCGATAGCGGAACATACACTGCTCCTATCTTGAATATACCCAACAGACTGCTGACTTGAGACAATCCCGCCGGTAACAGAACTCCCACTGAATTACCCAGCTCTACACCATGATCCAATAATAAAGCACTCAACTGATTACTCTGACCGTTCAGCTCTTCGTAACTCAGCTGTTCACTACCCTGCTCAACGGCAATTCGATCACCGCCATTCAGCACCTGAGCTTCGATCAGCTCATGAACCAAAGTCTGACTCTGTTTGGGTAAGGTCTTGCTAAACCACGTACTCAAAGCTTTTTCATCTTTGGACAGGTATTCCAAAGACAGCAGGGATTTTGTTGGATCACTTAAAATGGCGCTCAACAGGTTCTCCAGATGCGCCACCATGCGCTCCATGCGTTCCCGGTCGTATAGGTCCGTGTTGTATTCTATGCTGCCATCCAGGTAGGTTCCGCGGTCTGAAAATTGAAACCGCAGATCACCTTTACTGATGGCCAACTTCTCTTCTACTGATTCTACCCGAATGTCGGCTAGTTCCTGAACCTCTCCGTGGCTCAAATCTATATTTTGCAGGATCACCACCACATCTGAAAGCGGTGCACGACTCGGATCACCACCCAGTCCCAACTCCTCAATCAGATAGTCAAACGGATATACCTGATGCGCAAAACCATCCAGTGATACCTGCTTGACCTGCGACAGTAAACTCAAATAGTCTTCACTGCCACTAAAGCGGGTCCGTAAGCCCAGGGTATTGAGGTAATAACCGATCTGATCTTCCAAATCCGGATGGTTTCTTCCTGCTACCGGGGTGCCGATGATCAAATCACTCTGTCCGGTGTAGCGGTATAGTAAGGTCTTAACCAATGCCACCAATCCCATAAACAGCGTACTGCCCTGATCTGATAACATCGCTTGAAATGATCCGCTCAACTCCTCGGGTAACTTAAAGTACAGCTGATCTCCCCGGTGGGATTGTACCGGTGGTCTTGGCCGGTCACTCGGTAGCTCCAATACCGGCAGCTCTCCTGAGAATTGATCCAGCCAGTAGCGGCGGTGCTCCTCCAGCTTCTCTCCACTCAACTCCTCAAGCTGCCACCCTACATAATCTTTGTATTGTATCGCCAGTGGAGTCAGTGGATTGGACTGTCCGTGATAATAGGCGTTGTACAATTCTAATACTTCTTTAAACAGCACCTGCATCGACCATTCATCCGAGATGATGTGATGATCCGAAAACAAAAAGGCATGTTCTTCTCTGCCCAACCGCAATAACTTCACTCTCAGCAGGGGGCCTTTACTCAGATCAAATGCCGTGTTGGCCAATTGCTCCAGATGCTCTTCCAGCCGTCCTTGTGGGTCAATGGATTCGCTTAAATCTTCATAGTCAACCGCAAAACCTATAGCCTCACGTTCCAACACCCGCTGGCGTACTTCGCCATTGATCAACTCAAAGACCGTGCGTAAGCTCTCATGGCGATCCAGCAAGGTATCAAAGGCTCTTGCCAGTGCTTGCCTGTCTAGCTTTCCGTATAAGCGATACTGATATAGCCCATTAAAGGGTAAGGCTTCCTCGGTCCTTTGTTCCAGCACCCACAAACGGCGCTGGGCATGTGACAGGGCATAGTGCTCCTGTTCGGCTACCCGACTGATCGACCGGTAGGCTGAGCGTTTCGTGGCTCGAATTAGCTCCGCCTGGCTGCTCAATTCCGGATTGCTGAAGATCTCTCCGATGCTCAATTGCACCTCGTGTTGTTTGTACAACCGTGAGATCAACTGGATGGCCTTCAAGGAAGAGCCTCCCAGATTGAAAAACGAATCCTGACGGCCTACCGGTTGGCGCAAGCCCAACACCTCTTGCCAGATCACACTGACTGATCTTTCCAGCTCATCCTGTGGTGCTTCATAGGCTGATCCTTGCAGCAGGGATTCCGGACGGGGAAGGGCTTTTTTGTCTACCTTTCCATTCAGGTTCAGTGGAAATTCCTCCAGCCACACGTAATAGCCCGGTAGGGAATATTGTGGGATCTGACTGCTCAGGCCTCTGCGCAATTCCTCTCCTGATCTTTCACTGCCGGTATAATAACAGATCAACTCCTGTTGATACTCTTCCGTTTGGTGTAGCACCAGTTCCACCTGTTCGATACCTGACAGGCTCAGCATGGCTCCGCGTACTTCTTCCAATTCTACCCTCACCCCATGCAGCTTGATCTGGTCATCGATCCGGCCCAGGACTTCGAGTAAGCCCTCGCTGTTGTACCGGCCCATATCTCCGGTGCGGCATACATAGTCTTCACGGTCAGTGACCAGTGGGTTTTGTACAAACAAACCCTCGTTCAGTGACGCATCTACATAGCCCTTACTCACATAGGGACTCTTGATGTAGATCTCGCCGATCTCGCCCCACATACACAAACCTCCTTCGTGCATCACGCCGATCATACTCTCCTGGATAGCAGTACCTACCGGGATCACCGTACTGGCTTCCCAGTCCCAGCTATTCAGATGATAACAGCTCTTCAGTACCGTGGTCTCTGTCAGCCCATACAGGTTACTGATTCTTGTATCTCGGCCTTGCACCGATTCCCACTGCTGGATATCTCTTCCATAGAGCTTCTCTCCGGCGAGGACCACATATTTCAGGGATGGTAAGCTCAGCGATTGCTCGCCGAGTGATTTGGTCAACATCCGAAAAACGGAGGGGACCGTTTGCAACAAGGTGATCTGACTATCACTCAGCCATTGGCCCAGCAGTAGCATATTCTCCCGAACCTGGGTGGTAGGAATACACAACCGTGCACCGGAGATCAGCGCGACCAAAATATCTTTTAGGGAGGCATCAAAGGTTACCGGCGCCAATTGGCTGATCCGGAAATCGCTATCTACTGACCATTCTTTGGCGTGCCATTGCACATAATGACTGATCCCTTCATGGGAACCAACAATGCCTTTGGGTTTGCCTGTGGAGCCTGAGGTATAAAAGATGTAACTCTTGGCGTCTGGTGAATAGGTTATTTCAGGATTTTTATCCGAATAGGCCGATAAGCTAAAGGATTGACGAGAGGTGGTTTCACTTCCCAGGTCTACTACATACCCTTGATCCTGATTCAGACCAATCAACCCTTCATCTGCCAAATCCAGTGATCCACCAAGGATCGTCCGGCCTGATTCCGGTAGGACCAGCACCTGGCCTGACCAGCCTTGTTCGCTTAATAGCTGATAGCCTTCTTCATTGGTCAGCACGTGACTTATCTGGGCATCTTCCAGTTGCAGGGCTAAGCGATCCGCTGGAAAAGAGGTCGATAGCGGAACATACACTGCTCCTATCTTGAATATACCCAACAGACTGCTGACTTGAGACAATCCCGCCGGTAACAGAACTCCCACTGAATTACCCGGCGCTACGCCATGATCTAATAATAAAGCACTCAACTGATTACTCTGACCGTTCAGCTCTTCGTAACTCAGCTGTTCACTACCCTGCTCAACGGCAATTCGATCACCACCATTCAGCACCTGAGCTTCGATCAGCTCATGAACCAGGGGCTGGCTCTGTTTGGGTAAGGTCTTGCTAAACCAGGTACTCAAAGCTTTTTCATCTTTGGACAGGTATTCCAAAGACAGCAGGGATTTTGTTGGATCACTCAAAATGGCACTCAACAAGTTCTCCAGATGTGCCACCATGCGCTCCATTCGTTCCCGGTCGTATAGGTCCGTGTTGTATTCTATGCTGCCATCCAGATGTGTACCTCTATCAATAAACTGGAATCGTAGATCCCCTTTACTGATTTCAAGGTCTTCATTTTTTTCTTCCACAACGATCCCTTCCATTTCTACCGATTGGCCCAGATTCACTTCTACATTTTGTAAAATCATGACCACATCGAATAGCGGGGATCGACTTATATCACCTCCCAATTGTAAATCTTCGATCAGGTAATCGAACGGATAACTTTGATGCACATAGCCATCCAAAGCAACAGTCTTGACCTTTTCCAATAAAGTCAAAAAGTTGTCCTCCCCACTAAAGCGAGTGCGCAGGGCCAGGGTATTGAGGTAATAACCGATCTGATCCTCCAAATCCGGATGATCTCTCCCCGCTACCGGGGTACCAATGATCAGGTCACTCTGCCCCGTGTAGCGATATAATAAGGTCTTGATCAAGGACAATAGCCCCATAAACAGAGTGCTGCCCTGATCAGATAAGAACTCATTTAATTGTTTACTCAGGTCTCCTGACAACTTAAAATACAGTTGCTCCCCTTTGTAACTCTGTACTGGAGGACGAGGTCGATCGCTTGGCAGCTCTAAAACCGGTAACTCGCCCGAGAACTGATCCAGCCAATACTGGCGATGAGATTCCAGTTTTTCTCCACTCAATTCCTTCACTTGCCAGGCCGCATAGTCCTTGTACTGTATCGGCAGGGTAGCCAGTGGATTGGCCTCGCCTTTGCTGTAAGCGTTGTACAAGACCAGTACATCTCGTACCAACACCTGCATCGACCATTCATCAGAGATGATGTGGTGATTCGAGAATAAAAACAGATGCTCCTGTGCGCCCAGTTTTAATAATTCAACCCGTAACAGCGGCCCCTGACGCAAATCAAATGGAGTCAGGGCCATTTCGTTGATGTGCACCTTCGAGCGTTCTTCTGCATCTGCATAGGCGCTCAGGTCCTCAAAACCTACAGAAAAACCGATCTCCTCCCGGCTCATGATCCGCTGGCGAGGCTCACCGCCAATCAATTCAAACACGGTCCGCAAGCTCTCATGGCGATCCAGTAAGGTATTAAACGCTTTTTCCAGCGCTTCCCGATCCAGATCACCGTGCAATCGGTAACTATTAAAAATGTTATAGGTCAAAAGTCCTTCGCGCTGCTCCTCCTGTAGCCACAAGCGCCGCTGCGCATGTGATAATACGTAACTCCCCTGATCTCCAACTTTTCTGATGGGCTCAAAATGAGCGTGTTGCGCCTCGGTAATCCGACTAGCAAGGTCCTTTAGAACTGGATTAGCAAAAATGTCCTTTAAATCGATCTTAATGGAGAACACCTTATGAATTTGTGCCACTACCTGGACGGCTTTCAAGGAGTGCCCACCTATTTCAAAAAAGTTATCATTGATCCCTATATTTTCTAATCCCAAAATAACATTCCAAATATCGATTACGCGAATTTCGGTTGTATTTCTGGGGGCTGCGTAGGTACGTGTAACAACTAAATGATCAGTTGGCAGTGCCTTTTTATCAATTTTTCCATTATGGGTTAATTGGAATTGGTCCACCTCAACAAAGTACGTCGGCACCAAGTAAGTGGGCAATTTCGATTGAACATAAGAACGAATAGCAGCAATTTCCAGCGTTTCTTCCGATGTAAAATAAGCTGCCAGGTACTTCTCATCCCCCTTCAACACTACCGAAGTCACAGCTTCTGATATCCCAGGATAAGAACGGAGGACCGTTTCAATCTCTCCGGGCTCTATTCGGTAACCTCTTATCTTCAATTGGTCATCTGCCCGTCCAAGATACTCGATAGTACCAGCCTCTGTCCATCGTCCTAAATCGCCCGTTTTATAGAGCTTGCCATCCTCGAATGGATGATCGACAAATTTTTCTGATGTAAGCTCAGGATTCCTCCAATAGCCTTCTGCCAGCCCCGTTCCTTCCACATAGATTTCACCGGGAATACCAATGGGCACCAACTGTTGAGCATCATCTAAAATAAAGATTCTTGTGTTCCAAATCGGTTGTCCAATGGTAATCGGGGCATCCGAAAGCACCTCGGCTACGCTACACCCCACGGTGGATTCAGTAGGTCCGTACTCATTAAATATCCGCATTTTGGGGTTTAGTGCCCTCAACACTTGTTCGTGGATAGGACTCACTTTCTCCCCGCCAAGAATTACGGTATTTACAGGCGTGGACGTAATATCCATTTCTGATAAAACCTGTACGTGGGAGGGAGTCAATTTAACTGCCTTGATCTCTTCCGACTGAAACGCCCAGTTGAGGCAAGTCAAAATATCATTACTCTTTTGTAAATACAACGTATCTCTTCTCAATAGGCCACTAAAAAGACTGGTGATCGTCAAATCAAATGAAGTGGACGTAAAACACCCAAAAGGGAAGCCTTTTTGATCAGAAAAGTAGTAATCATTGGTCCAGCTCAAATAATTGACCAAAGACTCATGTCGGATCATCACGCCCTTGGGCGTTCCGGTTGAACCAGAGGTATAAATAACGTAGGCAAGGTCCTGGTTAGAGCGGTCTAAATCAGGGTTTAATGTTGACTCTTTCTTGATTTGATCCCATTCCTTGGATACATTAATTTGCTCAACATTATGTTCATTTAAAGTTTCGCCATTCGTCAATAATACCTTGACCTGCCCGTCCTGCAACAAATAGGCAATTCTCTCTTCCGGATAATCCGGATCAATGGGTAAATAGGCTCCTCCGGCCTTTAAGATCCCCAGAATACTAATCAACATCCACTCGCTGCGGTCTTGTAGAATGCCGACCAATTGGTTCGAAACTACCTGATAATTCTTCCGCAAATAATGCGCCAACTGATTGGCTCTTTCGTTCAATTCAAAAAAAGTGAGTTTGTTGTTTTCACAAACGACTGCCGTAACAGAACCTTCCTCTTCAACCTGTCTTTCGAAGAGTTCCGTAAAGGTCGCATCAGAAATAAAGGAAGGTGTATTTTTATTAAATTCATGAAGAATCCGCTGTTCTTCTCTTCTGCTCAGCAAATTAATGGAAGATGCTGATTGAACAGGGTTATCTACGATTTCTTTTAAGAGCACTTTCAGATGCTGCCCCATGCGGTCCATTCTCAAACATGAATACAACTCCGCATTGTACTCAAGTCTTAAGGATAATCCTGAAGGAGTTTCCGTGAAATGGAAAGTAAGATCGTATTTGGCATTGTCAAGCTCCACCACATACTCCTCAATATCAACACTTTGCAAACTATTGGCTATTTGTTTGGCATCCTGTTTTTCCAATAACACCATCACATCAAAAAGCGGAGAACGGGAAGTTTCACGTGGTAAATTGAGTTCATTGACCAGCACATCAAAAGGATAATCCTGATGCCGATATCCCTCCAATACAGTATGTTTAACTTCCTCCAAAAATGTTAAGAAGGCCTGGCTCCGGTTGGGCTTAAGCCGAATGGCCAACATATTGATAAAAATCCCAAGCTGAACTTCCAGATCGAGATGCTGACGACCGGCCACCGGAGTACCTATAATCATGTCTTCTTGTCCGGTATATCGATGCAACAAAAAGCTGACCATCGCCATCAGTCCAATAAACAAACTTGCGTCGTTCTCCTGCATTAAGGAAGAGAAAGCTTCGGTTTCCTGCTCACTAAAGTTGAAGTGTAAGTTACTCCCTCGATGTGTTTGAACAGGAGGTCTGGAAAAGTCTTCCGGAAAGTTCAATATTGGTAATTCTCCCTTAAGCTGATCCAGCCAATAGTTGCGATGAACCACCAGCTGTTCATCCGTCAGTTTCTTGTCTTGCCACTCAATGTAATCTTTATATTGAATGGCCAGGTTTGGTAGTGGATTTTCCAATCCTTTTGCATAAGCATTGTACAATGTGGCCAACTCATCAATCAAGACCCGCATTGACCACTCATCCGCTATAATATGATGTAAACACAAACAAAGCAGATGACTTTTTTCTCCGGTCTGCATCAAATACACTCTAAACAACGGCCCTTCCTCCAGATCAAACGGAATTGCAGCCAATGTTTTTACCTCATCTTCAGCAACCTCTTTTGCATTCGAAGTCTCCCTTAAATCAATATATTTAAAGCTAAAATTGCGAAAATCCGTTGATCTTATCCGTTGAAATGGCTCTCCATCTTCCTGACCAAAGACCGTCCTCAAAATTTCGTGACGCTCAACCAGGGTATCAAATGCCTTGATCAATAAATCCATTTTTAAATGCCCTTGCAACCAAAAACTCATTGGCATATTAAAAATCGTGGTGGATTCATCTAACTGATGAGACACCCAAAGTCGTTTTTGAGCATGTGACAATGGTGATACTGATCGATTTTTGGAAACGGGAATATGTTGGAATTTACTTCTTTCGACAGACTTCAGAAAATCAACGATCTCGCCCTTGCATTCCTTCAACTTTGCAATAAGCTCTTCCGTCAACACACCCTCCGGGGCATTAACGTTCAGGTTACCCTCTTTCAAAGAAAGACTTACCTTTAGATTCTTTAGTTCCGTCAAAAGTACCCGTGTATTCATAATATGATATTGTCGTTTTTTAAAGCGTCTTGTTCAATGACTTGTGAAGCACCAGCCCACTTAACCAGTTCGATCTGACTAACTAAATCGGAAAGTAACGGGTTTAAAAAGATGTCTTTTAGTTCCAGCCTTACCGACAAGTTTTTTTCGATGCGAGACAATAGTTGTACCGCTTTTAGGGAATGCCCACCCAGTTCAAAGAAATTATCATTCATCCCGACCACATCCCGGTCCAGAACCTCTTGCCAAATTTCTGTCAACTGAACCTCCAGGGGATTCTGCGGTGCGACATAAACCGCTTGAATCACCTTCTCAGGTTTTGGCAATAATTTCTTATCAATTTTACCATTGCCATTCAATGGGAAATAATCCATCATGATGAAATAGGTTGGAATCATATATTCTGGCAACGTCGTTCTCAGGAAACTGCGCAACGCTGAAGAATCGAGAGGGTGCTGGGCAAGGTAATATGCCACCAAATGCTTATCCTGCTGTTGGCCATTACTTAAAACCACTACATTATCGATCGATTGATGGCTCAGCAGTGCGCTTTCCACCTCATCCAATTCTACACGATAACCTCTAATCTTCACCTGCGCATCCTTTCTGCCGTGATACCTGATTTTTCCAGTAGCCGTCCAGCTGCATAAGTCCCCGGTGTTGTAAATAACCTCTTCCGGGTTAAAAGGATTCTGTATGAAGCGTTCAGATGTAAGGTCTGCTCTATTGAAATAACCACGCGCAATGCCTACTCCTCCCACATAGAGAATGCCTGCCACACCAACTGGTAAAAGCTGTAAATTATCGTCGAGGATATAGGCGGACATATTGCTCACAGGGACCCCGATGGAGGGAATATCTTCACGCGACTTCACCTGATTGTAGGTAGAATAAACCGTAGATTCTGTCGGGCCGTACATATTCCAAATGGTGCCACTGTACTCGATAAGTTTCTCCCCCAATGCGAATGAAAGTGCCTCACCTCCCGTAATAATTCTAATGTCCTTGCCACCGGTCCATCCACTTTCCACCAAAACATGCCACATACCAGGGGTGGCCTGCATAATACTTGGTGACTCGATTGACATTAATCCCTTCAATTGCTCTGGCGCATGAATGGTGGCATTATCTGCCAACAATACGGATCCACCATGTACCAGGGGTAGAAATATTTCAGTAATCGACATATCAAATGCATGAGTTGTTACCGCCAATAATTTATCCTCAGATTGAATGTCGATTTCGCGGCCCACACTTTGTAATAAATTCACGACTCCGGCCTGTTCTATCATTACCCCCTTGGGTTGGCCGGTAGAGCCAGAAGTGTACATTACATAAGCCAAATCGCTGGCACTATTAACCTTGTTTGGATTTGCACAGGGACCTTCTTCGATTTCCACCCAGGATTTCTCCAAATTGAGCCAGACAATAGGTGCATCTGTTGGAAGCACTTCATCAGTAATCAGTAGCTTGGCTCCCCCATCTTTCAGCATATACTGAATTCTGGCTTCAGGATATATTTTATCAATGGGTAAATAGGCAGCGCCTGATTTCAGAATCCCCAATAAAGTGATGACCAACCATTCGGTTCGATCCAATAATACCCCAACCAGTTGTTCAGGTTGTACCTGGTATTGACTGCGCAAGTAGTGGGCAAGTTGGTTAACCTTAGCATTCAATTCTGTGTAGGTCAAAACTTCTCCCTGACAGATCAACGCCTGATTGTCAGGCGTTTGCTCCACCTGATTCTCAAAAAGGTCAATGATGGTTATTCCTTTTGGGAAAGGTACCTTTGTCTGATTAAAATCAAAAAGTATCTTGTTAACTTCCGATTTTTCCAAATAATTAAGCCTCGCTATTGACGTAGAAGGTACAGACAAAATATTAGCCAATAGGCACTTAAGATGGGTAGACAGATTTGAAATATATCCATGATTAAAAATAGCTGAATTAAATTCTATTGTTAAAAATAGCTCCTCTTGCCGCTTACTAAAATAGAACGTCAAATCAAACTTACTTACTTCGGTATCCAGGACGCATTCCTCGATGGCTAATCCCTGTAAATTGACTGCTTCATTCCGATCCATATCTTCCAGGACTACCATTACATCAAAGATGGGAGAATGGCTCATATCTCTTGGAAGTTGCAAATCCTCAACCAGTAAATCAAAAGGATATTCCTGATGCTTGAAGCCGTCCAGGCAAGTATTCCTGACCTGTTCCAGCAAAGCAAAAAAGTTCTCCTTCTCATTAATTCTTGTCCTAAGCGGCAGCGTATTCAAATAGAATCCCAATTGGTTTTCCAGATCAGGATGAAAACGTCCGGAAACAGGTGTTCCTATGATTATATCAGATTGCCCCGTATAACGATACAACAATATTTTCACCAGGCTCAATACGCCCATAAAAAGTGTTGCATTGTTTTCTTCTAATTGCTCCAAAAAGGCCCGACTCAACGTCTGATCCAGACCGATGGTTTGTCTTCTTCCATTAAAAGTCTGCACGCCTGGCCGGGGCTGCGTACCTACTAAATTCAATTGAGGTAACTCCCCTTGAAGCTGAGAAAGCCAATATTCCCGATGTACTGCCAGCGCTTCACCGGTCATGGTTTCCTCCTGCCAAACCGCAAAATCCTTATAATGTACGGCAAGATTTGCCAGCGTATGCTCTTCCTTGTTTACATAATGGTTGTACAAGGCCTCTAGCTCGCGAATCATGACCTGGATCGACCATTCATCCGAAATAATATGATGTAGACACAAGGTTAAAAGGTGCTTTTCCGGAGCCATTTTCATTAAGTGCACCCGCACCAGCGGTCCAGCTTCTAAGTCAAAAGGAATGCGAGCAATTTGAATGGCCTTTGTCTTAAAATAAGCCTCGTTCTGTTCAACCTTGGAACCATCTTCATAGTCAATTTTGAAATGATTCCTGTCAGGAGGCAAAATAAATTGTCGGGGCTCTCCGTCAACAGTTTGAATGATGGTGCGTAAGACTTCATGGCGTTCAACCAGCGTTGAAAACGCTTTCTCCAAGACATCTTCCTCCAATTTCCCCTTTAGGAAATGACTCATCGAAACATTGTAGGCCGCCGAAAGGTCACTCAGCTGATCAAGGACCCAAAGCCTGCGTTGTGCAAAGGACAACGGATAGTGCTCCTGAATGGGTGCCGGTGCTATCTGCTCGTAAGCCTGTTGGGTTGATTCACCGATCAAGGCCGCCTGTTCACTCAATACCGGATATTGAAACATCTCCTTTAGTTCCAATTTTACCGATAAGGCCTTGTGTATCCGCGATAATACCTGAACCGCTTTCAACGAATGGCCGCCAATGGCAAAAAAGTTGGCGTGAATACTCACCTGGTCTATTTCCAATACCTCCTCCCAGATCGAGGCCAATTGTTGCTCTATTTCATTGCGAGGGGCCTCATATCTGGCCTGAGACTTAAATCCTACCTCCGGCAATGCCTTGCGATCAAGCTTCCCATTGGCAGTCATCGGGATATTTGGTAGTCTCAATAGCTGTGAGGGGATCATGTATTCCGGTAATTGCTCCTGTAGCTGCCCACGTAACTCCTCTGCTTCCAGCGATGTCTCACTTGTGTAATAGCCTACTAAATATTTCTCTTCTTCATGGGATACACTTACTACCACTGCTCCTGTCACCGCTGTACAGCTCTCCATCACGCGTTCTACTTCTTCTGTTTCTATCCGGTAACCCCTCACCTTTACCTGGCTGTCTTTCCGGCCCATAAAACTGATGCTGCCATCGGCATTCCAGTAACCCAGGTCGCCCGTACGATAGATACGGTCCGAACCACTATATGGGTTGTTGATAAACATTTCTGCGCTAAGCTGTGGGCGATGCAAATAGCCCTTTGCCAAACCGCTACCTCCCAGATACAGCTCACCGATCAATCCCACCGGCTGCAGTTGCAATTGTTCATTGAGAATATACACTGATCTATTCGCTATCGGCTTGCCGATGCGGTTGACTTGATCCAGATCGGTTACTTCCTGATAGGTGGCACATACCGTGCTCTCTGTAGGGCCATACGTATTGTAGACCTTAAGGCCTGCCGGCAATTGATCAATATAACTGGCCTTCAATTCATCGCCGCCACTAATCAATACCCGCAAACTCGACGCCTCAGCCAGTTTCCCGTTCAATCCCTGGATCACCAAAGGCGTACTGCTCAATATCGTCACTTCCTCCCGGGCAATCAGCTCTTGCAGTTGTTCCACATCCCGGCCTCCTGATTCTGATAAGACCAACCGGCCTCCAACACCCAGGATTGGATAGATCTCCTCTACCGCCGTGTCAAAGGATATTGACGATTGTTGGATCACCACATCCTGGCTACTCAACTCAAAATAGTCCGTAAAGGTGTACACATAATCCAACAGTGATTGATGACTTATCTCCACTCCTTTGGGGCGGCCCGTGGAGCCCGAGGTATAAATGACATACGCCAGATCTTCTTCATTTATCTGGTAGTTGGGGTTTTCTGAGCTATCGCTCTTTTGTCTGGCTTCATCCAGGCTTATCAATATTACGGCTTCCGCCAAACCTTCAGCCTCCAATATCTTTTGCACCCGTTCCTTTTGATCAGCGGATACCAACATCAGCTCCAATCCGCTGTCTTTGATCATATAGCCAAGACGGCCATCGGGATATTCCGTGTCAAGCGGAACGTTGGCGCCGCCGGTTTTCAGAATCCCCAACATCCCATACAACATCTCCTCGTTTCTACCACAGTACAGGCCGATTAAGGCATTGGGCTTTAGCCTACCCGTCGAGTTAAGATGATGTGCCACTCGATTGGCCTCACTGTTCAAAGTGGCGTAGCTGATGCGACGTGATCCACTCACCAGGGCCAACTGCTTGCCGTGGGCTGATACCTGCTTCTCAAACAGCTGTATATAATTTCCTGCCCGATCGGCATAACTGACCGGCGCTTGATTAAACCCAAACAGTATTTCAAGCTGATCCGATGATAATATCTCCAGAGATTGGATGGCTTGCTCCGGATCATTAACGGCCTGCTCGGCCAGGATCGAAAAATGATTGGCCAACAGGTCAATTTGCCAGGCACTGTACACCGCCGTATTGTACCGTATCTTCAACTCCAGCTGATCCGATACTTCACGGAATTCCAGCAACAGGTCATTCAAACTTGTACCATTATCGATGGCCTGGCTGCTGATCTCCAGATCAGGGGATAGTCCCTCAAACCCAAGGCTATTGTCAAAATTCTGGAACAACACCAGAATATCAAACAACGGCATCCGCCCCACTTCTCTTTGAATCGATAAAGCTTCCAGCAAATCATCAAAGGGATAGTCCTGATGTTCATACGCCGATAATAGGACTTCGTGCACCTGACCCAACAGGCTTTCAAAGCTCTGCTTTTCGTCCACTTGTAGCCGAATGGCCAGCAGATTGAGGTAGTACCCGACCTGGTCTTCCAGATCACGGTGCACACGGCCCGCCGTATCCGTCCCGATTATCATGTCTTTTTGGCCGGTGTAGCGGTAAAGTAGACTGCTCAGCAAACTCATCAAGCCGGTAAATACCGTCACCCGCTTACGTTGACACAAGGATTTTAGCTGCTGCGTCACCTCCCGATCTATTGGGTATACCAAACTCCGACCCTGCTGGAGACGACGGTCGCCTCCCTGCGGACTAAACGGCAACTCCAGCCGTGGCAAGGTTCCGGATAAATGGTCCAGCCAGTAAGCCTTTGAAGACTGATAAGCCTCCGTAGTCCGGCGGTGTTGTTGCCACCAAACATAATCTTTATACTGCAACCGTAGCGCAGGCAATGTTGCAGAGGGATCGGTATGGTTGTTCGTATATAGCGACTGTAGTTCTTTGCTGATGATATCAATCGACCAGCCATCACTGATGATGTGGTGAATCGTAAAAATGAAACAATACTGATCGGCTGCTAATCGAATTAATTTGACTCGAAGCAGTGGACCTTGTGATAAATCAAAGGGCTCCGAAGCGCTATTCTGACACATTTCTTCAACCAATACCTCTCGATTTTCCTCACCGCTCAAATCTGCAAAATCAATCTCAAAGCCTAAGGCTTCATAGGGCTTCACCCGCTGATGGGGAATGCCTTCGATCACCTCAAATACCGTCCGCAGGCTGTCGTGCCGCTTTACGATAGTTTCGATCGATGACCGGAAACTTGACTCATTGAAGGGACCGGCATCATTACTTATTGACAATGTGCACAACCAGGAAAGATTAAATGCTTGCGCTCCAATTTTCAGCTGATCAAGGACCCAAAGCCTGCGTTGTGCAAAGGACAGCGGATAGTGCTCCTGAATGGGTGCCGGTGCTATGTGCTCGTAAGCCTGTTGGGTTGATTCACCGATCAAGGCCGCCTGTTCACTCAATACCGGATATTGAAACATCTCCTTTAGTTCCAATTTTACCGATAAGGCCTTGTGTATCCGCGATAATACCTGAACCGCTTTCAGCGAATGGCCGCCAATGGCAAAAAAGTTGGCGTGAATACTCACCTGGTCTATTTCCAATACCTCCTCCCAGATCGAGGCCAATTGTTGCTCTATTTCATTGCGAGGGGCCTCAAATCTGGCCTGAGACTTAAATCCTACCGCCGGCAATGCCTTGCGATCAAGCTTCCCGTTAGCGGTCATCGGGATATTTGGTAGTCTCAATAGCTGTGAGGGGATCATGTATTCCGGTAATTGCTCCTGTAGCTGCCCACGTAACTCCTCTGCTTCCAGCGATGTCTCACTTGTGTAATAGCCTACTAAATATTTCTCTTCTTCATGGGATACACTTACTACCACTGCTCCTGTCACCGCTGTACAGCTCTCCATCACGCGTTCTACTTCTTCTGTTTCTATCCGGTAACCCCTCACCTTTACCTGGCTGTCTTTCCGGCCCATAAAACTGATGCTGCCATCGGCATTCCAGTAACCCAGGTCGCCCGTACGATAGATCCGTTCCGAATCATCATGTGGGTTGTTGATAAACCTTTCTGCACTCAGTTGTGGCCGGTGTAAATAACCCTTCGCCAAACCGCTACCTCCCAGATACAGCTCACCGATCAATCCCACCGGCTGCAGTTGCAATTGTTCATTGAGAATATACACTGATCTATTCGCTATCGGCTTGCCGATGCGGTTGACTTGATCCAGATCGGTTACTTCCTGATAGGTGGCACATACCGTGCTCTCTGTAGGGCCATACGTATTGTAGACCTTAAGGCCTGCCGGCAATTGATCAATATAACTGGCCTTCAATTCATCGCCGCCACTAATCAATACCCGCAAACTCGACGCCTCAGCCAGTTTCCCGTTCAATCCCTGGATCACCAAAGGCGTACTGCTCAATATCGTCACTTCCTCCCGGGCAATCAGCTCTTGCAGTTGTTCCACATCCCGACCTCCTGATTCTGATAAGACCAACCGGCCTCCAACACCCAGGATTGGATAGATCTCCTCTACCGCCGTGTCAAAGGATATTGACGATTGTTGGATCACCACATCCTGGCTACTCAACTCAAAATAGTCCGTAAAGGTGTACACATAATCCAACAGTGATTGATGACTTATCTCCACCCCTTTGGGGCGGCCCGTGGAGCCCGAGGTATAAATGACATACGCCAGATCTTCTTCATTTATCTGGTAGTTAGGGTTTTCTGAGCTATCACTCTTTTGACGGGCTTCATCCAGGCTTATCAATATTACGGCTTCCGCCAAACCTTCAGCCTCCAATATCTTTTGCACCCGTTCCTTTTGATCAGCAGATACCAACAAAAGCTCCAGGCCGCTGTCTTTGATCATATAGCCAAGACGGCCATCGGGATATTCCGTGTCAAGCGGAACGTAGGCGCCGCCGGTTTTCAGAATCCCCAACATCCCATATAGCATCTCCTCATTTCTACCACAGTGCAGGCCGATTAAGGCATTGGGCTTTAGCCTACCCGTCGAGTTAAGATGATGTGCCACTCGATTGGCCTCACTGTTCAAAGTGGCGTAGCTGATGCGACGTGATCCACTCACCAGGGCCAACTGCTTGCCGTGGGCTGATACCTGCTTCTCAAACAGCTGTATATAATTTCCTGGCCGATCGGCATAACTGACCGGCGCTTGATTAAACCCAAACAGTATTTCAAGCTGATCCGATGATAATATCTCCAGAGATTGGATGGCTTGCTCCGGATCATTAACGGCCTGCTCGGCCAGGATCGAAAAATGATTGGCCAACAGGTCAATTTGCCAGGCACTGTACACCGCCGTATTGTACCGTATCTTCAACTCCAGCTGATCCGATACTTCACGGAATTCCAGCAACAGGTCATTCAAACTTGTACCATTATCGATGGCCTGGCTGCTGATCTCCAGATCAGGGGATAGTCCCTCAAACCCAAGGCTATTGTCAAAATTCTGGAACAACACCAGAATATCAAACAACGGCATCCGCCCCACTTCTCTTTGAATCGATAAAGCTTCCAGCAAATCATCAAAGGGATAGTCCTGATGTTCATACGCCGAAAGCAATACTTCATGCACCTGACCCAACAGGCTTTCAAAGCTCTGCTTCTCTTCTATTTGTATCCGAATGGCCAGCAGATTGAGGTAGTACCCGACCTGGTCTTCCAGATCACGGTGCACACGGCCCGCCGTATCCGTCCCGATTATCATGTCTTTTTGGCCGGTGTAGCGGTACAGTAAACTGCTCAGCAAACTCATCAAGCCGGTAAATACCGTCACCCGCTTGCTTTGACAAAGGGATTTTAGCTGCTGCGTCACCTCCCGATCTATTGGGTATACCAAACTCCGACCCTGCTGGAGACGACGGTCGCCTCCCTGCGGACTAAACGGCAACTCCAGCCGTGGCAAGGTTCCGGATAAGTGGTCCAGCCAGTAAGCCTTTGAAGACTGATAAGCCTCCGTAGTCCGGCGGTGTTGTTGCCACCAAACATAATCTTTATACTGCAACCGTAGCGCAGGCAATGTTGCAGAGGGATCGGTATGGTTGTTCGTATATAGCGACTGTAGTTCTTTGCTGATGATATCAATCGACCAGCCATCACTGATGATGTGGTGAATCGTAAAAATGAAACAATACTGATCGGCTGCTAATCGAATTAATTTGACTCGAAGCAGTGGACCCTGTGATAAATCAAAGGGCTCCGAAGCGCTATTCTGACACATTTCTTCAACCAATACCTCTCGATTTTCCTCACCGCTCAAATCTGCAAAATCAATCTCAAAGCCTAAGGCTTCATAGGGCTTCACCCGCTGATGGGGAATGCCTTCGATCACCTCAAATACCGTCCGGAGGCTGTCGTGCCGCTTTACGATAGTTTCGATCGATGACCGGAAACTTGACTCATTGAAGGGACCAGAGATCATGCTGACACAACAAATATTGGCGGCAGCATTACCACCATTGGCCTGATCCATTAGCCAAAAGCGCTCCTGACCGGAAGCTAATCGATAGTTCTCGAGGCCCAATTGAGGCTCAATAACCTCGTAAACCGCTACTTCCTTGTTGCTCAGATAGTCGTACAGCAACTGCAGGGTGCAGTACTGAAACAGATCTCTAATGGAAAGCTCAAACCCAATTTGCCGCAATCTGGAAAGGAAAATGGTGGCTTTCAAACTGTCCAACCCTTCATCAAAGAAGTTATAATCAACGCCAAAATGATCCGAGTTAAAGACGGTACAAACTATCGTAGTAAGCTGCTCCAGAAGGGGTTTTTCGTTTTGGACAGCACTTTTATTCAGGAGGGAAATTGCTTCAAGGACTTCATTAAACGCTCCTTCAGCAAACTGATCAGCCAGAACGTAGCGCTGTACTTTACCACTTGTCGTTTTTGGGATGCTTTTTACCGGAATGACTTGCCTCACCTCCAATCCCATGTCTTTCAAGACCACCTCCTGGATTTGGTGTGACAAGAGTAAGAAATGCTGAATTGATTTTCTAAATTGAACAAATACCACAAGCACCTCTTCGCCATGTTGTGTGGAAGGTAGGCCACAAGCCAATATTGAGCCTGGCTTCAGGTCTAACTTTTGTACAATATTTTCTTCAATATCATGGGGGTAAATATTCTGGCCATTGATAATAATGATGTTTTTGGAACGCCCCGTGATGACCAATTGACCATCCATAACGAATCCCAAATCTCCAGTTTTCAGCCACTCATCATCCGTAATACTCGCTACAGATACCTCCGGATCATTGTAATAACTATCCGTTACATTCAGACCTTTGATCTGGATATGACCAATATGTTGATCGGCAAGCTCTTCGTCCTTGTCATTACAGATGCGTAGTTGACAAGTATCCATCGGGAATCCTACTACCGCAAATGAAACATAATCTTCGTCACTATCGGTATCACAAATTTCGACTAGAGAGCCAATATTGAGGGTATTTCTTTTTACCGACACAAACTTTAGCTTGCTACCGGGATTTGGCAAGGTCACTGCTACACAAGCTTCGGCAAGGCCATAGCCCGCAAACATCGTGTTGGATTGCACCCCGTACGTAGCCATTTCCTCCAGAAACTCTTCACAAATCCTTTCAGAAATAGGTTCAGCTCCATTATAGATAATTCTGACTTGCTTCAGATTCCAATGCAAGGCTTGCCTGGCTGAAGCAATGGCAGACAAAATGTATTGATAACCAAAATTGGGGGAATAGAGTTGCGTGGCACGGTGCTCATTGGCCTTGTCCATCCACAAAATGGGCCTCCTGATAAAGAGGGTTGTTGGCAATAGATACTGGTTAATTTGTTTTAACGTAGAAGTAAGGTGAAAACAAATTAGCCCCATATCGTGCGTTAGTGGCAACCAACTTAATGCTCTGTCAGCCTTAGTCGTTCCCGAACGCTTTGCAATATCAGTGATATTAGCCATCAAATTGGCGTGGGTCAGTACAACACCTTTCGGATCTCCTGTCGAACCAGATGAAAACTGGATATAAGCAATATCTTCAGCCTTGATTTCGGCAATATCTCCAGGTGCTGTTTCTTCAGTCAGTATACGCTCGTCTAGCAATCGACTATTGATCTGATGATAGATTTGGGCGCTCTCCCGTAGAAGGTCATCCTCATCAATAATCCAATTAAGGGACTGATCCGAAAATAGATAAGCGTTATTTAGTTTTTTCCAGACGCCAAGCAATTTTTGCTTGTGCATTTCCTGACTTCCCATTGCCAGAGGTACAGGTATAAAACCACCCAAAATACAGGCCCAAAAGAGCTCTAGAAATGTTGCATTATCCTTAACTTGTATGACCACCTCATCTCCGGCCACCAACCCCTTGCCTTGTAAGTTGTGCAGAATGAAACAAGCCTTCTTATAAAGCACTTTATAAGAAACAAAAGACTCCTTATCCATGGCCTGGATAAAGGTGATGCCATTAGCAGTCATGGCGGCCTGCTCAAGAACTTTAACTAAGGAGTTCATTAAAAATTTGTTTGCGGAAACTCGGTTGTTATGACCTTAAAAGTAAAATGTCAGGTGATTTGAACATACATCCACGGTACTCCTCTTGGGATACTCCTGAAAAGGAGTACCGTGACTTCATAATGGCAGATTCTTAGCTACCTGAATTTGTCACTTCTGCGAGGAGAAAATCAGGGCCGCCCATATTACCTTTCGAATTGATGATCAATGGCACATCAGGGTTATCCAGGATCCAATAGGAAAGCTTCTTGTCTTTGGTAGTCACATAAATACTGTTGATGACTTTCTTGTCAATAATAACTTCATCGCCTTTCTTCTTCTCGGTCAGGTAAAAGGTTTTGTTATCGTAGTTAGCCGATTTATTTGCTTTAATCTCTTTTAGAAAAGCTTGTGAAAAGCAAAAAATCGTCTGATCCTTAGGTAATTCACGAACCTCTTCCGGGTTCAATTCATTCCAGTTCAAATGTTTTCCTTTCTCCAGTCCTTCTTTGGCAATGATAAACCTTCCGGTAAAAGACCGGGGGCCAAATGTCATTTTGTAAGCAAATTCCAGGCATTCATCATTCAATGTATTCACCGTCAGCGGGAAAGTAATTTCATTACCTTGTTGATCGGACGACTTGTAGACCAGGGTAACTCCCGGTGTAATATTAATATTGGCTTTCTTTTGAGCCTCCACCACACTGGCAGACAAAAAAAACAAACCAATAAGAAGCCAAAAAATTTTCATCTTCATAATTACAGCATTTTAGTTATTTAATTATTTAAAAGAGTTCTTGTTACAATTTGCAAGACCTTCTCTCTATGTTTAAATATAAAGAAATGGTCACCTGAAAATTGATTTAACTGAATCTTAAAATTGGTTTGTTGTTGCCAGGCTTCACCATCTTCCAGGGTTACTTCATCTTCCGTTCCCAGTAGCACCGTCGTCGGAATTGATAATGGTTTGCCAGCTTGATACTCATAAGTCTCAATTGCTTGAAAATCAGCCCTCAATATTGGTTCGTAAAGATCCATTATTTCTTTGTTCACCAATATCTCCTCCGGGCATCCGCCCAGGGTTCGCAGGCGTTCAACAAACTGGTCTTTCGGTAGTTTGTGATATTGTGGCAACCTCCTTTTTACCGCCGGACCTCGGCTGCCCGATACAAACAAGTGACGGGGTTGAGGCAGGCGGTCCGCTACTATTCTCTTTAATAAAAGATAGGAAAGAATCGCGCCCATACTGTGCCCAAATATAGCATAAGGCCCTCTGATTTCTTTTTGCAGTTGGGCATATAAATCACCAACCATGCTTTCGATGTCCGTCAACAAAGTTTCATGGTACCGATCGCCCCTTCCGGGCAACTCCAACACTTTCATGCAAAGCCCAGAAGGTAAGAGGTGCTGATAAGGCACATAGGAGTACTTGTTTCCTCCTGCAAAGGGAAGGCAAATTAAATCTACCTGAAGCATTACTTTTGGGACTTAATTCACAGAGAAGTCGAAACTTCCTCGGAAACCGAAAGGGAATCTTTGACCAGTCTTCCAAAGTTAAACTTGATCACCCTCGTTGCACAGTGAAAGTAGTCGTCATCGTGAGTGATGGCCACAATGGTTTTGCCTTTGCGCTTGAGTTCTGGAAGTACCGTTTGATAAAAATGTCTTCTAAAAGCAGGATCCTGCTCTGCCGCCCATTCATCCAATACCAGGATATCTTTGTTTTCCATCAAGGCATAGATAAGCGCCAATCTTTTTCGTTGTCCCTTAGAAAGGTTCTTGTCGAAGTTTGATTTTTCATCGTTAAACTTCAAAACCTCCTCCATCTTCATCATCTCAATATAATCCGCCAATTCTTCGTTTTCCGGCTGAAGATCGAAATCATCATAGTTTTCACTAAAAAGGTAATTATTCGTGAAAACAGCCGCCATAGTATTGCTATAATGTCGGTATTGATCGGGCGTTACTTCCTGGCCATTGAGGTAGATCGTCCCCTCCAGTGGTCGATAAAGCCCGGTCAGCAAGTTTCCAAAGGTACTCTTTCCACTGCCATTACCCCCGGTGATAAAAATCACTTCTCCCTTATTGATGGTCAGATCAAGTGGCTGTAGATAAAAGGTGGTTTCCTCTTTTTTATTAAAATATTTATAAGTGACCTGTTCAAACCGGATACTCTCAAACGATTCACCGCTTTCAAGCATGTTCTGTGCGGTTTCCGCCTCAATGGAATTCAGCATTTCCTCAAACATATTCAGTCGCTGCGCGGAGATTTTCACCGAGGTATAAGTTGGAATTAAAGTAATGAGCACAGCAACCGGCCCGATCAGGAACAAGATGGTTACCAGAAATGCAGTTGTTTTTTCGGTGTTCATATCAAAAACTGAGGGCAAAATAAACATCACCGCTCCCAGTACGATGTACCAGCTGTAATACCCCGTAAGCTCATTGTCCATATACTTGATAGAGGTCTCAATAGAAATGTCCTTGCCTTGCTTTCTATTGTTGATCAAATACTTATCAAATAGATTTCTATTCCTTACCAAACTCATTTTCAGCTCCTTAAACCCCTGCAATAAATCATCGAGGTAACGGTAGTAAGAGTTCAGCAGGTCTCTTCTTTTATTTAGTTCCTGTTCAATCTTATTGTTGCGGGCCAGATAGAATACCAGGAGAAAAAACATGATCCCCAATACTACCGCCCCACCTTGAGGAGAAATCCAGAACAGATACCCCACACAACAAAATACCACAATGGCCGAGTTAAACAAGTTCATAAATACCTCAGGAGTGTGGCCCAGGACTTTTGTATCGTTAATCGCGGTGTATGCCTTCTCATTGCCCAGTTCCTCAAATGCCTGATAAGAAGCAAATTGCAATTTATTGAGGATCATCAACTCAAAATCGAATAAGATGTTATTGGTCAACCTTATCATATAAGTCTGAAAAAACCGACTCACCAGGAGAGAAGACAATATGATTAGTATAAAAATCAGCCAGTTGTATTCAGGAAAAATAGGCAATGGCTTATTGATGATGGTATTATTAATAAAAATCAATAACCCAGCATTTAGCACGCTGTTTACAACTCCTAAAAGGAGCATAAAAACCAATGCTTTCTTCGACTTTTTGAACAAACTCGTAATAAAATTCATTTGAATCTAGTTTAAGTTAATTACAATATTAACAAACCAAAACCATTGGCCTATTATTAATATCTTGAAGATTTTTTTATAAGTCAGGAGCGTTGAAAATGTCCAAAAAAAGATTGAACGTCAAGATGATAATCAGCAGGTCCATATCGTAGGGGGGAACCAGAATAAAATTATCCCTTGAGTATATCTTTTTAAGCCTTTCGATGGTGTCAGGATTGAAGTACCCCTGACGCTTGATTCTGTCGTAAGACAACATGTCCTTTACCCATTCATCATTGTTTTTTAACAATTGTGGGCTACCGGGGGCCACGAAACCAAATTTTTCGCGATTGATGATTTCTTGCGGAATATATTGCCTGGCCACTTCCTTCAGGATGTACTTCTCGGACATGTTTTTCAGCATCATCGATGGCGGTATCTTCCTGGCAAATTCAATCAAGTTTATATCCAGAAAGGGATATCTTCCTTCTACATTATTGGCAAGTGTCATGCGGTCTCCGTGATCGGCAATCAAATGCCCGCCGAGGCGCAGTTTGAAGTCAACATAAGATCTCTTATGAAAAATATGCCGATCCCGAATCATCTCGTGGTTGATCGCAGGAACTTTTAAGCAATCAAACGCTGCATATTGTCCGTTGACCCGCTCAGAGTACAAAGCAGTTTTAGTTTCTCTGAACTCATTTTCATTTTTTTCATAAGTAAAATCAGCATCGCCCCAGAGCAACGAACGGACCTTATCTTCCATCAGGTGTTCGAGGTCTTTATGATGGCCATTGCCATTAGACAACCGCTGTTGATCAAATTTAAAGCCGGCATAGCCTCCAAATAGTTCATCAGCCCCTTCGCCCGACAAGACAACCTTGATGCCATTATTTTTCGCACTTTTGGACAAGGCCAGCGAACAGATATTGTAGGTTTCTTTTAAGGGCGTTTCCGAAAAGTAAATGGCATCCCGTAGCTTACTTTCAAAATTGTCCCAGTTAAACGGGATTTCATTATGCGTAGAATGAATGTGGTTGCTCAACAAACGCTGGTAGCGTTGCTCATTGATGTCCTTGTTCTCTTCCGACCCGGGGAAGCAGATGGAAAACGACTGAAAGTCTTTATTCGACTCCAACCGCCTCATCATTCCCCCAATTAAGGAAGAATCCAATCCGCCACTCAAATAAAAACCCACCGGCACATCTGCCATCAACCGGTAATTAACCGATTTCATAAGCAGATCGGTCAGGTTTTCTATGTAGTATTTTTCATCCTTGGTGTCGTAACTGTAATTCTCTTTGGGATATTCCAGGTTCCAATATTCATGGGAGGAAAATTGCCCGTTTTTCACAATGGCATAATGCCCGGCCTCGAGGCTCCTAACATTTTTAAAGAAAGTAGTAGGAGCAATGTTGGCTGGAAACGAAAACAATTGATCCAAACCTCTCAGGTCAATATCTCTTGAAACATCGGGGTGTTCGAGGATAGGTTTAATCTCCGATCCAAAGATAAAGGCATCATTGAGTTTGGCATAGAATAATGGACAAATACCAAAGTGATCTCTGGCCAGGAAAAGTTGCTCCTTGTTCTTATCGTAAATACAAAAGGCAAACTGACCATTTAATTTATTGAGGAATTGGGTTCCGTATTCAAGATAGAGGTACAGCACCACTTCCACATCACAGTTTGTTTGAAAGACATGCCCTTTAGCTTCAAGGTTTTCCCTTAATTCCGGGTAGTTAAAAATCTCCCCATTGCAGATCAATACAATTGATTTATCAGGGCTAAAAAAAGGTTGTTGACCATTCGCCAAATCAATGATACTCAATCGTCTGAAGCCAAGTCCAACGTGTCCGTTTAAGTAACAGGCTGCATCATCCGGGCCACGATGTTCCATTTTATCGGCCATTCTGATGATGGTTGCTCTTTCAACCTGGCGATTTTTGTCAAAATTAAAGACTCCTGTTACTCCACACATATTGCTTAATTTATCCCTGGATTTGATGTAAAATTTGGCATACAAACTTTGCAGCGTGCATGACGACACATATACTACGGCGCCAATTCAAGAGATACCGCTCGGCTTGATTTCAGAAACTGCTTTAAAGGTTCGATGTGAATGGATTCCTTCCAAACCGCCTCCAGGTCTTCAATCACGTGATGCTCCTCAATCAATTTTCCATTAGAAAAGAAGCGAACAATGGGGTGAAGAAACTTACTCAGGTGGGCATTATTTGCATCATTTCGGTGAACTCTCGACTTTGAGCCGTGCTCCCCATCATCTTCTGATTTCTTGCCAAATTCCAGGGTAATCACATAGTACTCCTTCTCTTTGCCCAGAAGCTTTTCGTGAATATAATCGACTGGAAATGTATCGTAATAATGAATCTCTTTTTTATTCTTAACCACCGCGACATCGCCAAGGTAGCCGTATTGTTGCCACAGTGATGAAGATGAATTAATTCTAGACAAAATTTGATCACACAGAGCATCCCTCTCATTTTTCACAGTGGTATAAGGGAGGGGAACATTGTGGTATTTATTACTCAATATCTTGCTCAAACATTCAGCATTATATCTGAAGCCATGAATGAAGGCAGATGCCTGTTTTTTATAGTCTCTCATGTGCGTTAAAGTACCCGCGAAATAGAGATCAGAGACGTTCACTGATTCATACTCCGTGGTCTGATCAGGAAACCGGTTGCCGATGGTTAATTTCGGCTTTATATCATCGCAAAATATGGAGTTATCAAACCTAAAACCGGTACACAAAATGATTCGGTCATAGGTCAGTTCCTCTTGCTCACCCGAATTATTATTATAGGTAAGCCTTACCTTGTATTGCTCGCCCACTTTTTTAATAGAATGAACCGTAGCATCCAGGACTGCATTTTGAGACTTAAGATGATACGTATCCAAGAAGTTGTTATTGAGCGCTCTTAAGTTGCCTACGTAATGGCTATTCCAGGCCATAGTTATCGGGTGCGGGCTACAGATATGGGTGGTAGACGTGGCACCGATGAGGCCTTCTGCGGTTTCAAAAGCAGAATTCCCTTTACCCAAAATAAGTAGTTTTTTATTTTGATAATGCTCCTTCTCTATGCGCATTTCGGTGTAATGCACACCGTGCTCAATCCCCGGAATTTCAGGAATGAACGGTTTTACCCATCCCGTAGCTACAATCAACGTTCTACAGCGGTAGTACTTTCCATCTTTGCTTTCCAAAAGGAAGTAATCGGCTTTGGTGATATTGATGATCTCCTGATTAAATTGGATGGGCAACGCATATTTTTCAACAAAGTCATTTAAATATGTCAGTATTGTATCAGCCTTCGGAAAATAGTCGGTAGAATAATGTTTAAATAATAATTGGTCATCATCACTCAAAAGTGAATTCCAGTCAAACCTCAGATTCACCTCCTTATCCTCATAGCCCGTATGAATTTTATTGATGGAAATGAGTTTCCGGTGCCGGGGATATTTTTTGTAGAACGCTCCTGGTTGGGTGTCTCTTTCAAGGATTAAAAAATCGCGGTTTTCTTTTTTAAAAAAATATCCCAATTGAACACCCGCCGGGCCGGACCCAATTATTATGTAATCATAAATCTTTTCACTATCCATGGCTAATAGTTTTAGAGGTTTGAAATTTCACATTGGCTCACTGGAGGTTACAGTGACCATACATACATCTTTTGTTTTGTGTTACAGGAAGGGTTATGTTTTAGAGCATTCTTGGAGCGGTTTAGCCAACGGCTTCAGAGACAGGGCTTTCCACCTTCTTTCCGATAGCGGAGAGGCTAATGATTTCACCAAACACCTGATAGACCGCGTCCAGGATGGAGCCGGTTTCACCTTGAGTAGCTTCAGCTTGTGGTTCTGTGCTAACCATTGGCCATTCTATTGTGAGGTGGTTTACATCATCCTGTACGTATTTAGCGGGAATTGCGATGGAATAGTTGTCCCATTGACTGGACGCCGAAAGCTCAGTGAGCAGATGGTTGTTAAAGAAAACCGATACTTTTGCATTTTTCCCTTGTGGAATATCAACCAGCCTCAGCGTGAAATCTAAATGGATTTCATGGTCGGTCTGGGCTACAATAAAGAAATTGGAATAAATATCTCTGGCCTGGAAAAAGGCGGTTTTTGATCCCAGATATTCATCGTAGGAAGAAGCGTGATAAAACCGTTTCAACAGGTCCACTTTTCGATTCACTACTCCGTACTCGGTGATTCTCAACTTCTTAATATATTCAGATAGGTCAATACCGAAGGATTTCAATGCATTACTCATAGCCTCTACAAGTTCCAATTCCATGTTTTTCATATCTCTCGGAGGAATCAGGGCGTGGATATAACGATCCAGTTTACTATTGCCCTCAATGATTTTCTCCAGCGATTTACAAAGATTGTTGGAAGTCTTGCGACTAATCATATCGCAGTAGTACACCATTGTTTTGGCCATATCTTTTGAATGAGACAAAGCCTCCCGACAATGATGGTAGAGAATGTTAAATGATTGCCCCCAGTGAGCATTGTGAATTGCAGCAAAGAGGTGTCCCAAAGCCATTACGTCCCGATCAGCCTTGATATCCTTTGCTTGTAGGGAATCATTGCTTTGGTCCCCAAATGCCGCCAATACTTTACGATAAACGGGGTCCATGCCCACCTGAATGCCCAGGGCGGTAAAGTGACAATAATCCAAAAAGAGATCTCTTCCTGGTATTTGTCCGTTGAGGAAGGTCTTGAAAACTTCCTTCAGGTTGACCACCTCAATATCGTGTTTGGGAGCTTCTTCAGCAATTGTTTTCTGGATCACGTGGAAGATGCGGGGTTTACTGTTTGTTCTACAAAACAAGGCAGTATCTCTCGCCATTTCCAGGCATTGCCGGGCTTCGTCAAATTTGTATTGTTTGATAAAATTGTCGGCTCTAAATTCAAACCCGATGGGATGGCTGGGATCAAGTTCTACCATTTTTCTGGCGTGCTCCTCGCATTGTTCAAAATTGCCTTTTGCCGCATATTCTTCGGTCTTAACCCGGGCATCAATCCAGGCCTCCATATCCTCCACAGGTAGCTTTGAGACAAATCGCTCACCGGGAGTACTGCGACAATCCAGAAGGTTAAACTCAGGAATGGTAAAAATGACTGAAAACTGGTGTTGCCTAGCCGTATCTCCCACTTCCGTGAGAAATGAGCGAACCATCTCAGCAAACCGATTTTCTAATATTTGCTTGGTATTGCCTACTCCACCAACTTTTGCCGCCGCCTCTAATTTTTCGTATTGCTCTTTTTCTTCACCGACCAGACTGATCAAATCTCCACCCCAATTGTTTCCAGCTAAAAACAATACCAAATCTGGCTCCAATGCTAAGCATTGCTGAAATCTTTGCCGGAGACCAGGCATCCCAAGATTGGTTTCTGCCAAATCAATAACTTCGTATTCTTCCTTTGTGCCGTTGGCGTTCAACAAAGTACCCAGAACGAAAGCCGGGGTATAGCCAGGATCCAACAAGAAGCCTCTCGCTACGGACTCTCCCAATAGGACAACGCGCTTTTTGCTGCTTTTGGGTGGAATAGTCGGAACATCAGCATAATAACTCCATTGTTGCTTAAAATCAACATCCCGATGGTAATAAGTTTCCCCGTTTTTATCTTCTCTTTTGTAAATACCAACGTGATTAGCAGAAAAACCTTCCCCCGGATCAGCATTTGCGTTGTCAGGAGTGTTATTGGCATACCCTAATTGGGCTAGGAGTTTTTCTACCTGTTCAAGATTATCATTATCGGCAGGTAATAGAGTAGCTAATTTTGCAGCAATATCTTTAAAAGACTCGGAAGGCCTGGACATAGCAATACGTTTTTTAATTAGATAAATGTGTATACATTAGGGTTGAGCTCAAATTCATGCACACTGATAAAAGTGGTATTGATCATCTTGAGGATAGTCAGTTCATTATCTGCTTTATCAATGACAAAATCTTCCAGCACCAAACAATCAATATCGGTAGTAATAAAGCAACGCAGTGCATCTTCGGGCGAACAGACAATCGGTTCATCCTTGATGTTGAATGAAGTGTTGAGCACTATGGGACAGCCGGTGATGTCATCAAAAGCCCTGATTAATGCTTCATACCTTGGATTGCTGGTAGCATCCACCGATTGAATCCTTGCTGATCCATCCACATGGGTGATGGCTGGTAAATCCAGTTCGGAAATAACCTGGCAGGTCTCCAACATAAATGGAGAGCGATGGTCTATATCAAAATGTTGCCTCATTTTTGATTCCAAAACGGCGGGGGCAAACGGTCTGAATCCTTCCCGTTTTTTTACCATGGCATTAATCCGGTCTCGCATGGTGGGATCACGGGGGTCAGCCAATATCGATCGGGCACCTAAGGCTCTGGGGCCAAATTCCATACGTCCGGAAAACCATCCAATCACTTTGCCTTCGGCCAACTTCTGCGCCGCAATATTGATCATGTTATGCTCACTTCGACAATCCTGATAGTTAAGCGAGGTGCCTTTCAGCATTTTTTCAATCTCATCGTTGGTATATTCGGGTCCCAGGTAAACATCCTCCATGGGTTTGATCGTTTTTCCCGATAGTTCCGTGTAGGCGAGGGCCGCAGCACCCAGAGCACATCCGGCATCATTGGCTGCTGGCTGCACATACAATCTTTTAAATGGCGTGTGCTTCAGGACCTTTCCGTTGGCAACGCAGTTAAGCGCACATCCACCAGCCATGCATAGATTTTCATGCCCTGTTTTTTCATAGAGATACTGAGCTTTACTGATCAGTATTTCTTCTAATACACACTGGAGGCTTTTTGCAATATCTTTGTGCACTTGCAGGATATCCGAATCTCGCTCGCGTGGCGGCAATCCAAACAGGTCAATAATGGCATCAGAATACATACGCTCTCCCTTGAGGAAATCGAAATATTTTAGTTCCAATTGATACTGCCCGTCCTTCATCATCTTGATCAGGCTTCTCATCTCCTTGGCAAATAAATCTTCTCCATAGGGAGCCAAGCCCATAACCTTGTACTCACCGCTATTTACTTTGAAGCCCAGGTAGCTGGTGATGGTGCTGTACAATAGCCCAATGGAATCAGGGAAGGCGACTTCTTCAAAGATGTTAATCTCGGTATTCTTCCCTTCGCCGTAGGTCGTTGTGGCCCACTCCCCTACTCCATCCACCGTCATGATGGCCGCTTCCTTAAATCCTGAAAAGAAGAAGCTACTTGCCGCATGAGAATGGTGGTGTTCATAGAACTTGATCGGTCCATCATATCCCAACTCGATGCGAATCTGGGTTTCGACATGCCGAGGATTTAAGCTCAGAGCGGTGTCGACTGATATTTTATTGGTCCCACTCCACAGTTGCCGCTCCAGCTTCTTCTGTGGGTCTTCATAATAGGCGATGCAATCAACATCTGAAATACTTATTCCTGCTGTTTCCAGGCAGTATAGAAATGCATTAACCGGTAAATCCGGGTCATTTTTTCTACGCGAAAAACGTTCTTCCTGGACTGATGCCTTCAACTCACCATCTTGTATGATACAACAGGCTGAGTCGTGGTAAAATGCTGATATACCTACGATATTCATTTATCCAATGTTTACAATTATTAAAATAGTAGATGAGTGTTATGCCAATATTAATGATCGGCCATCAATAATCTTTGCTGATCTCTGAATTAAAGAGGTCTAATTCAAATTGTAAGTCCTTCTTCTCCTCATTGGTAAGAAATTCAAGCGCCTGTACCGGGGTAGTCAGGTCATTCATAATATTTGACAGAAGGTTTTGCAGGTGAACAGCCATGTGCTCAATGCGTTCTGTATTGTAAATATCTGTGTTGTACTCGATGGTGCCTTCCAGATGTGTTCCACGATCTACAAACTGAAAACGCAGATCTCCTTTGCTGATCTTTAATTCTTCCCTGATCTGCTCTACTTCCACTCCCGCCATCGTCATTTCATCAGGATTCTCCTTTTGTACATTTTGCAGAATAACCGCCACATCAAACAAGGGGGCACGATTCGGATCGCTGCCCAGTCCCAACTCCTCAATCAGATAGTCAAACGGATATACCTGATGCGCAAAACCATCCAGTGATACCCGCTTGACCTGCGACAGTAAACTCAAATAGTCTTCACTGCCACTAAAGCGGGTCCGTAAGCCCAGGGTATTGAGGTAATAGCCGATCTGATCTTCCAAATCCGGATGGTCTCTGCCCGCTACCGGAGTGCCGATAATCAAATCACTCTGTCCGGTGTAGCGGTATAATAAGGTCTTAACCAATGCCACCAATCCCATAAACAGCGTACTGCCCTGATCTGATAACATCGCCTGAAATGATCCGCTCAACTCCTCGGGTAACTTAAAGTACAGCTGATCTCCCCGGTGGGATTGTACCGGTGGTCTTGGCCGGTCACTCGGTAACTCCAATACCGGTAGCTCTCCTGAGAATTGATCCAGCCAGTAGCGGCGGTGTTCTTCCAGCTTCTCCCCACTCAACTCCTCAAGCTGCCACCCTACATAATCTTTGTATTGTATCGCCAGTGGAGTCAGTGGATTGGACTGTCCGTGATAATAGGCGTTGTACAACTCTAATACTTCTTTAAACAGCACCTGCATCGACCATTCATCCGAGATGATGTGATGATCCGAAAACAAAAAGGCATGTTCTTCTCTGCCCAACCGCAATAACTTCACTCTCAGCAGGGGGCCTTTACTCAGATCAAATGCCGTGGTGGCCAATTGCTCCAGATGCTCTTCCAGCCGTCCTTGTGGGTCAGTGGATTCACTTAAATCTTCATAGTCAACCGCAAAACCTATAGCCTCACGTTCCAACACCCGCTGGCGTACTTCGCCATTGATCAACTCAAAGACCGTGCGTAAGCTCTCATGGCGATCCAGCAAGGTATCAAAGGCTCTTGCCAGTGCTTGCCTGTCTAGCTTTCCGTATAAGCGATACTGATATAGCCCATTAAAGGGTAAGGCTTCCTCGGTCCTTTGTTCCAGCACCCACAAACGGCGCTGGGCATGTGACAGGGCATAGTGCTCCTGTTCGGCTACCCGACTGATCGACCGATAAGCCGACCGCTTCGTGGCTCTAATTAGCTCCGCCTGGCTGCTCAACTCCGGATTGCTGAAGATCTCTCCGATGCTCAATTGCACCTCGTGTTGTTTGTACAACCGTGAGATCAACTGAATGGCTTTCAATGAGGAGCCTCCCAGATTGAAAAACGAATCCTGACGGCCTACCGGTTGGCGCAAGCCCAACACCTCCTGCCAGATCACACTGACTGATCTTTCCAACTCATCCTGTGGTGCTTCATAGGCCGATCCTTGCAGTAAGGATTCCGGACGGGGCAAGGCTTTTTTGTCTACCTTACCATTCAGGTTCAGCGGAAATTCCTCCAGCCACACATAGTAGCCCGGCAGGGAATATTGTGGTATCTGACTGCTCAGGCCTCTGCGCAATTCCTCTCCTGATCTTTCACTGCCGGTATAATAACAGATCAATTCTTGTTGATACTCCTCCGTTTGGTGCAGTACCAGTTCTACCTGTTCGATGCCTGAAAGGCTCAGCATGGCTCCGCGTACTTCTTCCAATTCTACTCTCACCCCATGCAGCTTGATCTGATCATCGATCCGGCCCAGGACTTCGAGTAAGCCCTCGCTGTTGTACCGGCCCATATCTCCGGTGCGGCATACGTAGTCTTCACGGTCAGTGACCAGTGGGTTTTGTACAAACAAGCCCTCGTTCAGTGACTCATCTACATAGCCCTTACTCACATAGGGACTCTTGATGTAGATCTCTCCAATCTCGCCCCACATACACAAACCGCCCTCGTGCATCACGCCGATCATACTCTCCTGGATAGCAGTACCTACCGGGATCACCGTACTGGCTTCCCAGTCCCAGCTATTCAGATGATAACAGCTCTTCAGTACCGTGGTCTCTGTCAGCCCATACAGGTTACTGATTCTTGTATCTCGGCCTTGCACCGATTCCCACTGCTGGATATCTCTTCCATAGAGCTTCTCGCCGGCCAGGACCACATACTTCAGGGACGGTAAGTTTATAGACTGTTCGCCCAATGATTTGGTCAACATCCGAAAAACGGAGGGAACGGTTTGCAGCAAGGTAATCTGGCTATCGAGCAGCCACTGGCCCAGCAGTAGCATATTCTCCCGTATCTGGGTGGTAGGGATACACAACCGTGCTCCGGAGATCAGCGCGACCAAAATATCTTTTAGGGAGGCATCAAAGGTTACCGGCGCCAATTGGCTAATCCGGAAATCGCTGTTTATATCCCACTCCCTGGCGTGCCATTGCACATAATGACTAATCCCTTCATGGGAACCAACAATGCCTTTGGGTTTACCCGTAGAGCCTGAGGTATAAAAGATGTAACTCTTGGCGTCTGGTGAATAGGTTATTTCAGGATTCTTATCCGAATAGGCCGATAAACTAAAGGATTGACGAGAGGTGGTTTCACTTCCCAGGTTTACTACATACCCTTGATCCTGATTCAGCCCAATCAGCCCTTCATCTGCCAAATCCAGTGATCCACCAAGGATCGTCCGGCCTGATTCCGGTAGGACCAGCACCTGGCATGACCAGCCTTGTTCGCTTAATAGCTGATAGCCTTCTTCATTGGTCAGCACGTGACTTATCTGGGCATCTTCCAATTGCTGGGCTAAGCGATCCGCTGGAAAAGAGGTCGATAGCGGAACATACACTGCTCCTATCTTGAATATACCCAACAGACTGCTGACCTGGGATAATCCGGCTGGTAGCAAAACACCAACTGAATTACCCAACTCTACGCCTTGATCTAGCAGTAGGGCGCTCAACTGATTACTTTGACCATTCAGCTCCTGGTAACTCAGCTGTTCACTACCCTGCTCAACGGCAATTCGATCACCACCATTCAGCACCTGAGCTTCGATCAGCTCATGAACCAGGGGCTGGCTCTGTTTGGGTAAGGTCTTGCTAAACCACGTACTCAAAGCTTTTTCATCTTTGGACAGGTATTCCAAAGACAGCAGGGATTTTGTTGGATCACTTAAAATGGCGCTCAACAGGTTCTCCAGATGCGCCACCATGCGCTCCATTCGTTCCCGGTCATATAGGTCTGTGTTGTATTCTATGCTGCCATCCAGATGCGTACCTCTATCAATAAACTGTAATCGAAGGTCGCCCTTACTAATCTTAAGATCTTCTCCAATAGCCTCAATATCAATCCCATCCATTTCAAGAGAGGACAAGATATTCAAATCCACATTTTGCAGAATCAATACGATATCAAACAATGGAGAACGGCTCAAATCACTTCCCAATCCCAATTCTTCGATCAGATAATCAAAGGGATAAATCTGATGCTCATAAGCTTCCAAAGAAACCTGCTTAACCTTTTCCAGTAAAGTCAAAAAGTTGTCTTCCCCACTAAAGCGAGTGCGCAGGGCCAGGGTATTGAGGTAATAACCGATTTGGTCTTCCAGATCCGGATGATCTCTGCCCGCCACTGGCGTACCGATAATTAGATCAGTCTGACCTGTATAACGGTATAATAAGGTCTTGATCAAGGACAATAGCCCCATAAACAGGGTACTACTTTGATCGGACAACAACTCGTGTAATTCCTTACTCAAATCACTGGGTAACTTAAAATAGAGTTG
This sequence comes from Saprospiraceae bacterium, assembly GCA_965229635.1. Lineage (GTDB taxonomy): Bacteria > Bacteroidota > Bacteroidia > Chitinophagales > Saprospiraceae > BQJU01. The sequence goes on along the minus strand of OZ245894.1, from coordinate 3,672,932 downwards.
CTCCCCTTTGTAGCTCTGTACCGGAGGGCGTGGTCGATCACTGGGCAGCTCTAATACCGGTAACTCACCCGAAAATTGATCCAACCAGTACTGACGGTGCTCCTCCAGCTTCTCCCCGCTCAATTCCTTCACCTGCCAGGCCGCATAGTCCTTGTACTGTATCGGTAAGGTAGCCAGTGGATTGGCCTCGCCTTTGCTGTAAGCGTTGTACAAGACCAGTACATCTCGTACCAACACCTGCATCGACCATTCATCAGAGATGATGTGGTGATTCGAGAACAAAAACAGATGCTCCTGTGCGCCCAGTTTTAATAATTCAACCCGTAACAGCGGCCCCTGACGCAAATCAAATGGCGTCAGGGCCATTTCGTTGATGTGCACCTTCGAGCGTTCTTCTGCATCTGCATAGGCACTCAGGTCCTCAAAGCCTACAGAAAAACCGATCTCCTCCCGGCTCATGATCCGCTGGCGAGGCTCGCCGCCAATCAATTCAAACACGGTCCGCAAGCTCTCATGGCGATCCAGTAAGGTATTAAACGCTTTTTCCAGCGCTTCCCGATCCAGATCACCGTGCAACCGGTAACTATTAAAAATGTTATAGGTCAAAAGTCCTTCGCGCTGCTCCTCCTGTAGCCACAAGCGCCGCTGCGCATGTGATAATACGTAACTCCCCTGTTCGCCGACTTTTTCAATTGGTTCATATTGAATACTCTGGGCTTCTCTGATCAGGTTAGCCTGGTCGGAGAACACCGGATAATTAAAGATTTCCCCGATATTCAATTGTACCTCAAAAACCTTGTGGATTTTAGTTATCAATTGAATGGCCTTTAGCGAATGGCCTCCAATCTCAAAAAAGTTGTCATGGATACCCACATAGCTGGTTCCCAGCACTTCCTGCCAAACCAACACCAAATCCGCCTCCAGGGAATCCCTGGCCACGGTCGGCCTCGCGTTGGATACAGTTTCCGGTTTCGGGAGCTTATGCTTATTGATCTTACCACTGGCATTGAGTGGGAATTGATCCAATTCAATAAAATGAACCGGGATCATATAATCTGGCAAAACGGTTTTCATGAAATTTTTGATCCCAATACTATTCAGCTCCTCACTGGCTGTAAAATAGCCAATTAAGCCTTTTTCTTTTCCGTGAGCGAAGGTTGTCACAAATGCCTCGCTAATGTTCTGATGAGTCAGCATTATTTTCTCTACCTCACCCAGTTCAATTCGATAGCCCCTGATTTTAACCTGATTGTCAACACGACCAAGAAAATCAATATTGCCATCACTTAGCAGTCGACCCTTATCACCCGTTTTGTATAATATTCCGTCGCCAAATGGATTTTTGACAAATTTCTCTTTAGTCAATTCCGGCCGGTTCAGATAGCCTCTGGATACTGCATCACCCGCTATACAAATCTCCCCTGGTATTCCTTCGGGCACCAGATTCAATTGCTGATCTAAAAGGTAAATTTGTGTATTGCTTACCGAAAGACCGATTGGAATTCGCGGTAGGTTTATATCTTCAGGTTTCACCTGATAAATACTCGACCAAACGGCACATTCAGTAGGTCCATAGCCATTGTATACCGATTCAACGTAGTCACAGCATTTAACCACCTGCTCGAGGTTGGCCACATCGCCAACGGTGACGACCCTTCGCATGAACCCTAATTGCTCTACGGGTAAAGAACTTAGATATGCTGCCGGTAATATTGCGGTATTGACCTTAGCCTCCTCCATTAGCTGAATCAACTTATCAGCCTCTCTAACCAGCTGATCCCTGATCAACAACAGGCTTGCACCACTGCATAATGCCAGTAGAATTTCAAAGATGGAACCATCGAAGGCCATGGAAGAAAATTGAACCACTCTATCCGCTTCGGACAACCCAAATACTGTTCTTTGATTCCAGACCATGCTTACACTATTCCGGTGCTCTACCAATACGCCTTTAGGGGTTCCGGTTGATCCTGATGTGTAAATCACATAAGCTAAATCGGTAGTTTGGTTGACAATGACAGGGTTGTCATCATTTTCTGCAATCGTATCAAACTCCACATCAATAGCAAACAATGCGCCGGTATAATCACCTACATTAAATAAGTGTACAGTTTCGGTAACTAACAATTTAACCTCGGCATCCTTGAGCATAAAATTATTGCGCTCCTGCGGATTGTTTGGGTCCACCGGCAGATATGCTGCTCCAGCTTTTAAAATACCCAGTATAGCTATGATCATCCACTCGCCCCGGTCCACCATCAGGCCAACAATCTCATCTCTTTCTACCTTAAGCTCAGAACGCAGGTGATGGGCTAGTCTATTCACTTTGGCATTTAGCTCCAGATAGGTCAATTCTTTGCCTTCAAAAACAGTGGCAATGGCATTCGGTGTTTCGGCCACTTGTTGTTCAAACAAGTCAACCAAGGTTTCATTTTCCGGATAGGAAATATGCCGATCATTTAATTCATTTACAAGCCATGTCGTTTCTCTTGCCGGTAAATAATTAAGAGCTGGCAACTCCTTTTCTGGTTCCTTTAGTACAACATTGAGTAGAGCTTCCAGATGCTCGGTCAGGTTTTCAATCCTTTTGCGACTGTAAATGTCGGTATTGAAATCAAGTGTGAGCGATACATTGGATTCGTTCTCTACAAAGAAAAATCGTAAATCAATCTTGCTTACAGGAACGTCAAGAACGTTATCCCTTACTTCAATATCATCAAATTCCGGTAGCTCCTGCCAATGAGAAACATTTTCCAATACCACCACCACATCAAATAATGGAGAGCGGCTCATATCCCGATTCAAATCAAGCTCCTCAACCAGCAGATCAAAAGGATAAACCTGATGACTATAGGCTTCCAGGGCAGTCTCTTTAACTTTTGCCAATAATTGGTCAAAACTATCATCTTTCGACAATTGAGTACGCAATACCAATGTATTGATATAAAAACCAATCTGATCTCTTAAATCAGGGTGATCCCTGCCCGCTGAAGGTGACCCTACAATGATATCCTCCTGTCCCGTATATCGATACAACAATGCTTTCACCAAAGCGACAAGTCCCATGAACAAGGTTGCATTCCGGCTTTGCAGGTAATCCCGGAATTGCTGGCTAATCTCTTCACTTAGACTTAGGTGTACCTGACCTCCATTGTACGTTTGTACCGGTGGACGAATATAGTCGGAGGGAATGTCCAGGACTTCAATCTCCCCGCCCAGTTTTTCAAGCCAGTAAGCTCTATGTTCACTAAGTCTATTTCCACTGAGTTCCTGATTTTGCCAGGCTGCATAATCTTTATACTGCACCGGTAAAGAAGGCAGTACAATGGTGTTACTTTTCTGGAAAGATTTGTAAATATTCAGTACTTCCTTAATCAATACATGAACCGACCTTTCATCTGAAATGATGTGATGAATACTCAGAAAAAACAGGTGCTCGTTTGTTGATACTTTTAATAAATCTACCCGAAACAAGGGGGCATTCTCCAAATCAAAAGGTTCAAGCGCCAGCTTTAGGGCATTTTCCTGTGCGGTTTCTGAAGGTTGATCATTTTCAGAAAAATCAACTACGTTTATTTTAAAATGACAATCATTCTGATTTAAAATAATTTGCACCGGCTGGCCATCAACCTGTTTGAAAACGGTTCTAAGGCTTTCATGCCGATCAATTAGGGTGTTAAACGCATTTTCCAGATTGTCAATATTCAAGTCGCCTTTCAACCAAAAGGTCAATGGAATATTGTAGGCGGCCGAAACCTCCTCATTCATTTGTTCAAGGACCCAAAGACGCCGTTGTGCCGGAGAAAGGGCATAAGTATCTTGTTGAGAAACCTGCAAAATGGGTTGGAAAGCCTGCTTTTGTGCCGCTCTGAGTATTGCAGCCTGCGCCGATAAAACGGGCGTTAAAAAGATATCTTTTATCTCCAGCTTCAGAGACATGGTTTTGTGCACCTCTGAAGCCAAATGGATAGCCCTTAGCGAATGTCCTCCGATGTTAAAGAAGTGGTCATTGATACCAATATCATTTCTACCCAATACTTTACACCAGATATCCAGCAATTGACGTTCGATAAGATCAGCAGGCTCTTTGTGTGATCCTTTTTCCTGCACATCGACCGGCGGAAGTGCTTTTTTATCCACCTTCCCATTCGCGTTGACCGGTAATTTAGACATACCGATGAAATACGATGGAATCATATATTCCGACAGCCTTGTCCGCAAATGTGCTTTCAAGGTATCTTCTGTTACCGATTCATCGGATTCAAAATAAGCAACAAGTGTCTTATTACCTCTTTGCTGATCTACAATGACAATTGCATTATCAATTCCTTCGTAAGCAACAAGCAGATTTTCAATTTCGCCCAGTTCAACCCTGTACCCGCTGATCTTCACCTGATTATCGGCTCTGCCGATAAAGTCGAGATTGCCATCTGCAAGTCGCAGTCCCAGGTCTCCTGTCCGATATAACCGGCCTTTTCCAAAGGGGTTTTTCACAAACTTGTTGTCTGTTAATTCCGGTCTGTTCAGGTATCCCCTTGCCACCCCTGACCCGGCTATGCATATTTCACCGGGTATACCCTCGGGAACCAGATTTAATTGTCGATCCAGGAGAAAAACCTGGGTATTTCCAAATGGAACACCCACCGGCAATCTATACATCTTCTCGTGCTCAGGACTTACTTCATACAAAGTGGTGCAAACCGTTGCTTCAGTGGGGCCATAGCCGTTATAAACCGTAGTGAACGCGCTTGTGTCCGCACTTTGCTTGACACTAGCCACATCACCAACCGTCAAGAGCACTCTCAGAAAATCTAGTTTTTCCGGGTTTAAATAATTAAAATAAGCAGAAGGAAAGGCGACAAAGCTTGCTTTCAATTTACCCATTTCCGCCAATAATAGCTCAGGGTTTTGAATGACATCACTGGGAAAAAGTAAGAGCTTCAAGCCATGACATAGCGCCATGAATATTTCATAAACGGATCCATCAAAGGCGATTGATGAAAACTGAACGATCCGATCATTGTCGTTGAGATCAAATTTGATTTTTTGGCTGTAAACCATATTCAGGCAATTCCGGTGTTCCACCATTACACCTTTGGAATTGCCGGTAGAACCCGAAGTATAGATCACATATGCCAAATCTGATGGTTGGTTTACCAGATGAGGATTATCACCGGAAGTTGGTAGCGTTTCGTATGCTTCATCAAGCACTAGCATATTACCCGCAAAGTTGGTCAGTAGGTCTGCTGATTCGGTTTCCGTAAGGATCAGATTGACATTGGCATCCTCAAGCATGAATCGGATGCGTTCTTCCGGGTTTGACGGATCAATGGGCAGATAAGCGGCACCGGCCTTTAAGATCCCCAATAAGCCAATAATCTGCCACTCTCCTCGATCAATCATCAATGCAATCATTTGCTCCGGAACAACCTGATATTTTTCACGCAGGTAATGAGCAACCCGATTGGCCTTGATGTTCAACTCACGATAAGTCAGTTCATGCCCCTTAAATATAGTAGCGATAGCATCCGGAACCCTTGTAACCTGCTTTTCAAACATTTCAACCAGGCTCTGTTCCTGTGGTGTATCAACAACAAATCCACTGGCCCACTTCAATTGTTGGGCTTGTTCAGCCTCTGATAAGATGGGTAAATCAGCTATTGGCGTATTCGGATTTCGCAAAATGGCACGGATCAAATTGACAAGGTGCTGTCCCATGCGATCTATGCGGGCTTTTGCGTAGATATCTGTATTATATTCCAGGTTCAGACATAGCCCGGAAGATCGGTCAATAAAGCCGAAGGTGAGATCGTATAAACTGGTGTTACTTTTTACTTTTTGCACCTCAACTTCAACACCATTCATCTCTAGCTCTTCACCCAGACGCACTTCATCACTTTGTAAAAGTACCATTACATCAAACAAGGGAAAACGGCTCAGGTCTCTGGGTAGGTCTAGCTCATCAACCAATAAATCAAAAGGATATACCTGATGATCGTAAGCTTCCAATGTATAATTGGTAATAATATCCAGTAGAGTCCTAAAACTATCCTCTCCCGAAAAAGTAGTTCGCAAAGGGAGATTATTGACATAAAAACCAATCTGATCTTCCAGGTCAGCATGTTCCCTGCCGGTAACCGGAGTCCCCACGATAAAATCTTCCTGCCCGGTATATCGGTGCAATAGGGTATTGACCAATGCCATGACGCCCACAAATAGACTCGCCCCGTTGGTTTTGACCAATTGTTTGAATAGCGCACTTTCTTCTGCCGAAAGCTGGACCTGAGTTTCCGCCCCATCGTAAGTATGCACTGGCGGACGGGTATAATCTCCCTGCAATTCCAGCACAGGTAGCTCTCCCTCCAGTTTTTCGTGCCAAAACGCCCGGTGTGTAGCTAAGCGTTGATCACTGAGCTCGTTAAGTTGCCAGGCCGCATAATCTTTATACTGAATGGATAACGGAGTAAGTGGATTTTCTTTTCCCCGAGAGAAGGCATTGTATAAACTGAGGAAGTCCTGGATCAATACCTGCGTGGACCAGCCATCGGTGATGATGTGGTGTATGGAAAGATAGAGGGTATACTGCTCTTCCGCCCGTTGTATCAATTGGGCACGAAGCAGTGGTCCTGCTTCCAGATCAAAGGGAAGCTGGGCCAATTGTTCTAATAATTTATTGGCGGTTTTCGAAGGATTTTTGTCTGCCCTTAAATCAAAGTATTTCAGATCAAAATTAAGGGCTGCCGGAGCGAGAATTTTTTGTCTTGGTTCATCATTGATTATGGTAAACACCGTTCGCAGACTTTCGTGCCGCTTAATAAGCGCATCAAAAGAGGCCTTTAGGGCTACCATATCCAATTGTCCGGTGAGCTCATAAGCCATGGGACGGCTGTAAGCAATCAAATCCTCCTGGAACCGATCCTGAACCCACATTCTTCGCTGGGCAGGTGATACGGCGTAAGTATCCTGCTCCGGTATTGGTGCAATTGGTTGGTACTTTTCTTTCTTCGCGCTCAGGATATAATCCGACTGATCGGAGAGAACTGGTCTGGCAAAAAACGCTTTCAAAGAGATTTTGACCGCAAATGTTTTGTGTATTTGCAGTACCGCCTGAATGGCATTAATGGAATGACCGCCCACTTCAAAGAAATTGGCATCGATGCCAACAGCCGTTAACCCAAGCACTGTCTTCCAAATCTCTACCAATTTACGATCGGTGGCATTTCTTGGTTCCTGTACTGTAGACGAAGCACTTTGCTGTGGCTCAGGAAGAGCTGATTTATCTATTTTGCCATTACTATTTAGCTGAAATTGTTCCAACTGAGTGTAGTGAGTTGGAAGCATATATTCTGGTAAACTTTCCTTTAGGAAGGATCTCACTGACAGTGGCTCCAATAATTCACTTCCCGTGTAATAAGCAGCAATGGTCTTGTGTGTACCACCGGAATAAACGGTGACTACTGCGTTTGAAATGGATTCATGTGAAGCAAGAACCGTCTCGATTTCACCCAACTCAATCCTGTGGCCTCGTATCTTCACCTGGGTGTCTTTTCGGCCAACAAATTCCAAATATCCACCCCGGTTCCATTTACATAAATCTCCGGTATTATAAATTCGAGTACCTTGTTTGAATGGATTTTCTATAAACTTCTCATCCGTGAGGGGCTTATTATTGCAATAACCTCTGGCCAACCCCGCTCCCCCAATATAGAGGGCTCCGGCGACGCCAAATGGCACCAAATTCAATTGATCATCAAGAATATATACCTGGGTATTTTGTATTGGTAATCCGATTGCAGAAACCATTTCCGGTGTTTCAACCTTCTGACCGGTTGACCAGATCGTCGTTTCGGTAGGTCCATATACATTCCACAAACCTCCTGAGAACGCCAGCAGTTTCTCACCAATCGATTGAGGTAAATACTCCCCACCAGATAAGACCTTTAATTGTTGATCACCTTTCCATCCGGCCTCCAGCAATATTCCCCAGAGACTTGGTGTAGCCTGCATGATGGTTGGTCGGGAGGATTCCATCAGGCTTATTAAAAGCTCAGGATCCCCCACCGTTTTTTCATCAGCAAGGATCAGTGTGCATCCGTTAAGTAAAGGAACAAAAAATTCCAGTACCGAAATATCAAATGAACTCGTGGTGATTGCCAACAATTTATCCTGTTGTGTAACAGAAAGCATGCTGGCAATACCACTTAACAAGTTAATAACGGAACTATGCTGTATCATGACTCCTTTCGGCTTTCCGGTTGAACCCGATGTGTAAATCACATAAGCCAGGTCCTCACTGCCGGTCTGCCGCGGAGGATTGTCTTCTCCTTTTTTACTGATTTGTGGCCATTCTTCCGTCAGACTCACACAACTCACCTCAGGTCCATCTTCCATCTTGCCATCCGTCAGCAATACCGATACCTGTGCATCTGACAACATATAACTGACCCGATCCTGGGGGTAACTCCTGTCTATCGGTAAATAGGCGCCTCCGGCTTTGAGGACACCCAATATCCCGATCAGCAACCATTCACTTCGCTGCATCATCAACCCGATCACCGTATCCGGTCCTATTTCATACTTTTCCTTCAGGTAATGTGCCAGTTGATTTGATCTGGCATTCAACTCCGCATAACTCAGGCGGGTCGCTCCACTCTGCAATGCCAATGAATCACCATTTATTTTGACCTGTGCTTCAAATAAACCCACCAGCGTCTGGTCATTAGCATACGGCTGATGCGTAGCATTGAAGTCCTCCAGTAAGCACTGACGCTCCTGCTGAGTCAATAGCCCCGCTTCACTGATACTCCGCTGCGGTTGGCTCGATAATGCACTCATCAATTCCTGCAAATGAGCACCCATGCGCTCCATTCGATCCTCTGCATAGATATCTGTATTGTATTCCAGACTTAACTTCAACCCTTCAGGCGTTTGACGGAACCAAAACGTCAGGTCATATAAACTCGTCTGCGTTTCTACCTTCTCAGGTATCACCTCCAGGTCATCCATCTCCATACTTTCAACTGCGATGGCCTGATCATTCTGCAACACCACTACCACATCAAACAGAGGAAATCGGCTTAAATCTCGTGGTAGGTCCAATTCATCTACCAACAGATCAAATGGATACACCTGATGGCTGTACGCATCAAGAGCCGTTTGTTTGACCTTGGACAACAACTGCTCAAAGCTATCTGATCCGTTAAAACTGGTTCGCAACGCCAGGTTATTGATATAAAAACCGATCTGACCATCCAGATCCACATGATCCCGACCCGCTACCGGCGTGCCGATGATCAAATCACTCTGGCCTGTGTAACGATACAGCAACACCTTGACCAGACCCACCAGGCCCATAAACAGGGTAATACCTCTTTGATTGAGCTGTGATTCAAATAAGTCACTCAGGTCTTCCTTAAATTCTATACTCAATTGTCGGCCGCGGTAACTTTGTACCGATGGTCGGGCATAGTCACCGGCAAGGTTTAGGATTGGAAGATTTCCACCTAATTTCTCCTGCCAGTAGGAGCGGTGCTTGATCAGGTTGTCGCCACTCAATTCCGACAATTGCCAGGCCGCATAATCCTTGTACTGGATCGGTAGAGCCTTCAATGGATTGGCTGCTCCGCGGTTATAGGCGTTGTACAAGGTTACTATTTCCTGTATCAATACCTGCATTGACCATTCATCGGAAATGATGTGATGAATCGCAAATAGCAGTAAATATTCTTCGTTAGACTGACGTAATAACCGGGCCCGCAGTAGTGGCCCTTCCGATAAATCAAAAGGTTGTTGGGATAAGGCTTCCAGAATGGCGGCACTGCTTTGAGATACGTCCTCTTCTCCACGCAAATCCTGATACATCAACTCAAAACCAAGATTTTCAGCCAGCACTATTCGCTGAACGGGTTGGTTGTCATGCATCTCAAATACCGTGCGAAGGCTCTCGTGGCGATCAATCAGGGTGGCAAATGCGGCCTCCAGGGCTGATCTGTTTAACTGGCCGTGCAATCTAAAGGCAATGGGACGGCTGTAGGCAACCAGGTTTTCCTGCAATTGATCCAGCACCCACAAACGGCGTTGGGCATGTGACAAAGCATAGTGCTCCTGTTCGGCTACCCGACTGATCGACCGGTAGGCTGAGCGTTTGGTGGCTCGAATTAGCTCCGCCTGGCTGCTCAACTCCGGATTGCTGAATATCTCTCCGATGCTCAATTGCACCTCGTGTTGTTTGTACAACCGTGAGATCAACTGAATGGCTTTCAAGGAGGAGCCTCCCAGATTGAAAAACGAATCCTGACGGCCTACCGGTTGGCGCAAGCCCAACACCTCCTGCCAGATCACACTGACTGATCTTTCCAGCTCATCCTGTGGTGCCTCATAGGCCGATCCTTGCAGTAAGGATTCCGGACGAGGCAGGGCTTTTTTGTCTACTTTACCATTCAGGTTCAGTGGAAATTCCTCCAGCCACACATAATAGCCCGGTAGGGAATATTGTGGTATCTGACTGCTCAGGCCTCTTCGCAATTCCTCTCCTGATCTTTCACTGCCGGTATAATAACAGATCAATTCTTGTTGATACTCCTCCGTTTGGTGCAGTACCAGTTCTACCTGTTCGATACCTGAAAGGCTCAGCATGGCTCCGCGTACTTCTTCCAATTCTACCCTCACCCCATGCAGCTTGATCTGATCATCGATCCGGCCCAGGACTTCGAGTAAGCCTTCACTGTTGTAGCGGCCCATATCTCCGGTACGGCATACATAGTCTTCACGGTCAGTGACCAGTGGGTTTTGTACAAACAAGCCCTCGTTTAGGGATGCATCCACATAGCCCTTACTCACATAGGGACTCTTGATGAAGATCTCGCCGATCTCGCCTTCCTGGCAAATCTGATCTTCATTAATCACGGCCAAAAGGCTTTCGTCAATCCCACTACCCACGGGGATCACCGCACTAGCATCCCAATCCCAGGTGTCAAGGTGATAAAAACTCTTCAGTACAGTTGTCTCCGTCAGGCCGTACAGGTTACTGATCCTTGCGCCACGGCCTTGTACCGATTCCCACTGCTGGATATCTCTTCCATACAGCTTCTCTCCGGCCAGTACCACATACTTCAGAGACGGTAAGTTTGTAGACTGTTCGCCCAATGATTTGGTCAACATCCGAAAAACGGAGGGGACCGTTTGCAGCAAGGTAATCTGGCTATCGCGCAGCCACTGGCCCAGCAGTAACGTATTTTCCCGAACCTGGGTGGTAGGAATACACAACCGTGCACCGGAGATCAGCGCGACCAAAATATCTTTTAAGGAGGCATCAAAGGTCACCGGTGCCAATTGGCTAATCCGAAAATCGGGATCTATTGCCCATTCTCCAGCATGCCATTGTATATAATGACTAATGCTCTTATGGGACCCAATGATGCCTTTGGCTTTACCGGTGGAACCTGATGTATAAAAAATATAACTGTCCGAGTCAAGAGAATAGGAAGCATCTAAATTTGTCGAACTAAAGTCTGACAAATCAAAATCTTCTCGTTGATCAGTACCTGATAATTCTTTGAGAACGTACCCTTTCTGGTCTTTATAATGGATTAAATTTTCATCACTTAAGTCTATCGCACCAAGGATGCTATCGCCAGCCTCTGGAAGTACTATAATTTTACAGTTGGCATTTATAGACTTCACTAATTCTGTAAGTAAAGTAGCCCCTTCCTGATTAGTAATCAAATAACGAATCTGAGTATCAGAAAAAATCTGCCCAAGGCGACTGGTCGGAAAAGCTGATGAAACGGGAACATATACCGCACCCAACTTAAATACAGATAACAAACTTCTTACGACATCAATCCCAGCAGGTAGAGCTACCGCAACTGAAGTTCCCTGAACTACACCTTCTCTTTGGAGTAATCTACTTAACTGGTTGCAAGTATCATTTAAGTTCCTATACGTCACTGATTCCTGTCCATGCTCTACAGCAATGCGATCTGTTACTTCTGCTACCTTAGATTCAAATAATTTATGTAAGAGAATATTAATCATGTTAACACATTTTCTTTTTCCATGAAAAATCTGACTTGGAGAGATATCGAGTCGAAAGGACTAGAAAAGAGGATCAACTAAACTAGAAATAAAAAGACCTTGAGCGGGTCTCAAAAGACGATGATCCAAAATGTAATAGCTTAAAGTATCCAAGGAGAGGATACTTTAAGCAACGGTAATCTTTTGTAGAATCAATGAGCTACAGCGCGCTGTTTATTATCCAGTTTTTCAAGCTTCTGAACCTGTCCCGGGGAAAGTTCCAACATGATCGATCTATTCAGTAGCTCAATTTCGATGATGAGCATGTTTTTTACTCCCAACCGTACAAATCTACCTTCTACCCCCATGAAAGGACCGTTGGTCACCCTCACTTTATCCTTTCTCGAAAGATTTAGTGATCCTACTTCAATCATTGTATCACCGCCTACGACCTTCTGAATGGAATCAATAACGGTATCTGGAATAGAAGATGGCGTTCGCCCAATCCCAACCAACCGAATGGCTCCCGGCAGGCTAGTTATTTCCCAGAAATTAACCGGATGGGTACGAACAAAAATGTAGTTTGGAAACAAAATTGCTTTCACTTTTTTCTTTCTATCCGACCATTGTCGGATCTCCATTCTCATCGGCAAAAAAGTTTCAATATCCTTCTGTTCCAGGTAAAATTGGACTTTCTTTTCGTGTTTGGATCTCGTGTAAAGGGCATACCACTGGTTTTCATGATTGTTCATATAGTTTATTACTTTGGTGATGTATGTGTCTATCCAGAACCAGAAATATTAATAAGGGATTTTTGTTCTTTACAAAAAGAAAATTTAACTTTGCCTCGCCTATAGCCAGGTTTAGAACTTATCCCAAAACATTCTTGAACTCCCTTTTACCTCAGTATAAGTTACTGATTATCAAAAAATACTGCACGCAAGAAATCATATAAAAGATTTTTGCAAAGGGTCATACTAATTAGTTTTAGATTATTTAAATTTTCAACACATTGAAACTAAGGCCCTTTGCTTTTCTTATCTAAACATGAAACTCTGATTTCACTTTTTCGGTCACAATCTTCCCATCCATCAGCCGAATAATTCTATTGCCAAAATCAGCGCAATAGGAAGAATGGGTCACCATTATAATGGTCGTTCCATTTTTATTAAGGTTGGTAAGTAATCTCATCACATCGTCACCATTTGCGCTATCCAGATTACCCGTTGGCTCATCGGCGAGAATCAGATCCGGAGTATTTACGATCGCACGAGCAACGGCAACACGCTGTTGTTGCCCCCCTGATAACTGCTGTGGGAAATGATTTCGTCTGTGCATCATCGACATATCTTCCAGCAATTCTTCCACTCGTTCTTTGCGCTTTTTCGAAGGAACATTTGTGTACAACATGGGAAGCTCAATATTTTCGAATACACTTAGCTCATCGATTAGATTAAAGCTTTGAAAAACAAAACCAATATGATGTTTGCGAAGATTAGATCGCTGTCGTTCTGAGTAGTACCCCACTTCTTCTCCCATAAAATGGTAGGTTCCACCTGACAAACTATCAATCAATCCCAGTATATTCATCAAAGTAGACTTTCCGCAACCCGAAGGCCCCATTATGGAAACAAATTCGCCCTGCTTAATATCGATACTGACTTCATTAAGTGCCGTCGTTTCTACCTCTTCTGTGCGGTACACTTTTTGTAGCTTACTAGTCTTTATCATGATTTTATCTGGTTAATTGTTTAAATTATCAGTGACTCTGTTATCGCAATACTAATTCATCCATTTCATTATAATTATCATAGCTGGAGGTGATGACAACATCTCCTTCCCGGAGTCCTTCCAGCACCTCATAATAGGATGGGTTTTGCCTGCCCACCTTAATGTTTTTCTTAAAGGCATGGCCGGTAGCAGGATCGATTACATAGGCCCAATTGCCGCCACTATTCTGATAAAAGCCTCCTCTTTCCAACAGCAATGCGTGTGTTTCACTACTCAATGCGAGGCGAATGGTCACCGTTTGTCCACGTTTGATAGAGGTGGGCGGATCCTCCTGAAAAACCAAATCAACCTCAAATGAGCCATTGACTACATCCGGATATATCTTCTTGACTTTCAATCGGTAAGAATCACCATCAAAAGTAAATGTTCCTTCCTGATCCAGGAAAACCCGGGAAACATAAAACTCATCTATTTTTGCCCTTATCTTGTATTTCTCAAGAATGTCAACCTGGGCAATTTTATCTCCCTTGGCAATTAGTTCTCCAATCTCAACATCAAGTGCCGACAACTGGCCATTGATGGGAGCCCGCACGGTCAAGCGATCCAGGCTCGACTTGGAGATATCCAGATTCCTTCTCATCAGCGTCAACGTTGACTCCATCTGCTTTGCTTGTGCATCCTGGAATAAGGAGTCACTTTCCATACTTTTATATAACAAAATTTTTCTTCTCTGCAGGTTTTTATATTCGTCTTGTTCTTTCTCGTAGTCTACCTGAGAAATAACACTATCCCTATATAAAATTTCATTTCGCTTCAGGCTTTTCTCCAGCTGATCCAGTCGGTAGAGCACATCAGCTGCACGTTCCTGCCGGTCAATACGTTGCTGCTCCATCAGGATGGTCGTATTCCTGATCTGGTTAATCTGTGCGACGATATTGGTCTCTTGATTTAAATAGCTCGCCTGAAGATCAGAATTGGAGAGCTGTAAAATAGGTTGTTCTTTCTTCAGATAGGTTCCATCCTCCACGAATATCTCTTCTACTCTTCCTCCTTCTATCGCACTAACGTATACGGTTTTTATGGGTTGAACCACTCCAGAAATCGTGATAAACTCCTGAAACAGGCCATTTGAAACGGTATCCGTAATTAGTCTTTCTGATTCTACTTTGAGTGTAGAACTGCCCAGGTCATTATAAGCGGAAGATATAAAGAATAGAAGCACTGCGATTCCCCCCAGGTAGATGATCCCTTTAACTAAGGAAAACTTTTTTCTTTCGATTTTCTTGTCCATGATTTAAATTAGTTTTAAGGATACATTTTCTACAATTCCATAGCTTCGCTATTCTAAGTCCCACCATTTGACTATGGGAAATAGCTTATTGTCGGTTTAGCAGACAAACCGAAAATTGAGCATTAATTAAATAGGTATGTGGGCATTTCTGCCGAGCCAAAATTAAAATACCGTGGAATGGTGCAACCCGGTAAGCGCTAAATAACTACATTATCAAATTTAACTTTAACAAGACTGTTACTAACTGTAACCGGATACACTCCACTTTTTATTTTAAAACTATAAATGTCATCCTTAGGGAAGGTGAAGAAGAAATCTTCCTCGACCCAAAATTTCCCTGATGAAAAATGCTTTTTTAAATCAGCTGGATTGATACTTCGTTTTAAAAAATAAAGTTCAATAGTGTCATCTTCCAACAATGTTACAATACTTTTACATTGGCATTTACAATCAGATCTTAAAATAGCCTCTTCTAACATTCCAATTGGAGTAATACGACAAATTCCAAAATTCTTGCATTTCTTACTTGGCACCCCCAATTCAACCCCTGCAAAAAATTGCATTTTAATAGAGGGAAAATCATTAAAAACCTTCGTTTCATATTTCATAACTCGGGGATTTTATATAGTCGGATGCTCTACCAATACTCAGGAAATACCAGGTAGCCCCATTTTAAGGTTGTAACGTACCACCGCGATCAAATTGTGGCACACAAAAATTAACCATCAACCCAAATGATCTTCCACCCCAAGAAGCCACTTCTTGAGTGCTGAATATCATTTATCTGAAACTCGGATCGGGTAAAAATAAGGGGCTGTTATGAAATGGCTAAAAATAAACTCATCTTCTTTACAAGTATGCCATTCAAGGGGTCATAACTTTTAGTTTTAGCTAGATGTTTTAAATTTTCAACAATTCAAATATAGAGAAATTTATTCTTTTTTTCTCGACAGAAACCCAAATCCGGATTAAAGGATATTTGGGCATTTAAAGGAGTTCAAAAAGCTTAAAATACTAATTATCAATTGTTTAAAAAATCAAAACCGAAACTAAAAGTCATGTCCTAATATCTTGGTAGTTCTATTTTTACTTTAAACGGTGAGCCAGTAGAAAAGCTGAGTAAGCAAAAATATTTTGGCTTCGAGAACAACGAGCTGAGTTACCCCAGGTAAGCATAAAATCTATCCGCCAATGATGTCAGCAATCAAGATATCATCATCTCCTCCTTTGATGCCAGCCAACTGGGCTTCGGAAAGTTTTTGTGAGGAGAAATCAACCTTTTGCTCTTGATTTGTGTTAGGCAAGTTAGTAGATGACAAAGATAGGCCTAGTGCTTTAGCACTTGAAGTGAGTAAAGTTCTCATTGCAATTAGTTATTAAATTATTTAAATTTTCAACACTTCAAAAATAGGACTACTTTAAGGCATCCGCCATGACAGATTGAGAACTAGAGTTTTGTGATAAAAGTGAGTTGAAAATGGACCAGAAAACTTCATACTCTGATTATCAGGCACTTACAAACAAAAAAAAACAACCTATAGTTAGTATATCCTGATAAATTTTGTTATTTTGGCCCCGGAATTTATCTTGTAACCTCTTCAAATTAGGTGCTGCGCTCAACACCAGAATCACCCGACGCTTACAGTGTGTTTAGAAAAAGAGCTTCAATCGCTTGCTGTTTTATTCTAAAAATTCAGTAATCCTCTCAAATCATGATTCGTAACAGAGGATTGTAACAGTTCACCGGATAAAATCTGGTGTATGATCGTTTCCCTTGCTAACTGTTAGGTGTATGTTCAAATGATGAAGTTTAAACATACGCTAAATCAGCTTTGTGATGTTCAATGACAAAGCGTACCCTGTTTTGCACCCGTCTTACTTATGACTTGTAAAAATTCTTTTTGACGCACCTAAGCCCTTGCTTGTGCAAATGCTGCGTTATGTTATTGTTGGATCGGTCAATTTTGGCCCTGATGCAATGCTTGTTCAGAATAAATTCGGCAATGCCAACATTATCAATTGGAGCTTCTTCTTTTATCAGACTACTATATGTCTGAGTCTGGTAGATGTGCTTGCTTCTGATTTCGAGCAATCTTTTAAAGCCTTAAAAATAATCTATCTGTAGAACCTAATCGCCAGGAGTATTATGAAGGACTTAATCGAAATGGTCAACATCATCAGAAATGTCAAAATAAAATCAACTGATTTATTGACCATTAGTAACAGGAAGAAAACAAACTCTCGGGTTTTTTATGAGAAGCTATTGGCTGGAGAATTTAAAACTGACCAGGATGCTGCTTATTTTTTCTTTAAGACAGATACCACTTCGTCTAACTACAAGAACCTTAAGCGGTCACTGAAGCAAAAGATCATTAATAGTCTCTTTTTTATCAAGGCCAGTTCATCCTACAGCGATTATGAAAAAGCCTTTTTGTACTGTTGCAAAAATATGTTTGCCGCTCGAATCCTCCTCTTTTTACAAGCAAACTATGCGGGCATTTATTTGTGCAAAAAAGTGTTTTCGAAAGCACTGAATTATGAATTATCTGAATTTGTTGTTGAATCCAGCAGGTATTTGCGATTACATGCCGGGATAAGAATTGGAAATTCTGAAAAATTTGAGCACTATCATAATCATTTCAAAAAGTATGAAAAAATCAGGGAAGCCGAACTCAAAGCGGAAGAGCACTACATTCGATTGATTCTACCAAAAGTCAAGAAAAAATCCAATGATAAAGAGACCTACCGGGTAGCTAAAAAGAGCTACCAGAAACTAGCTCCATATATCGAAAAATATGACTCTCCTTTCCTGCACTTTCTCGGAGAATTCATACATGTCATTGCACTGATCAGCAACCAAAGCTATCAGGAAGCCATTGATGTATGCGAAAAAGCAATTCAATTTTTTGAAGCCAAACCATATACTTACAAAACGCCGTTGAGGGTATTTCTGCATAATCAACTCATTTGTTATACCCAGCTTAAAGAATACGAAAAGGGCAAGGAGGTCGTGGAAAAAAGTAACCTTTTAGTACGTGTAGGGACCTACAATTGGTTTCAAAACAACGAATTAAACCTGATTCTGGCATTACACTCAAAAAATTACCAGGAGGCGCTTGGCATTCTGGATAACTCTATCAATCACAACAAATTTAAAACGTTGCTCCCTGTTTTTCAGGAGCAATGGATGATCTACGAAGCCTATATATACTTCCTGGTGGTCATTGAAAAGATTGAACTTGACGAATCTGAAAGCAAAAGATTTAGACTGGGCAAATTCCTCAACAGTATTCCTACCTATTCACAGGACAAACGGGGGCTAAATATTCCCATTCTAATCATCCAGATCTTATTTATGATTGTCCAGAAGGAGTATGACAAATCCATAGACCGAATTGGGGCTATAGAAAAATACTGCTCCCGTTACCTTACAAATGATGATAATTTCCGCAGCAATTGTTTCATCAAAATGCTGTTGCAAATTCCCATTTCCGGATTCCATAGAGCCGGTGTGGAACGGAGAACAAAAAAATACTACAACCGCCTAAAAAGTATTCCACTCAACATTAGTCAGCAACCTCATGAAATCGAGATCATTCCCTATGAAGACCTTTGGGAAATTATCATGGCCTCACTGGAAACGAGGTTTTATAAATTTTCCAGGTAAGTTTCAGAAGACTTATCGGACTTAATGCAGTGTTGACAGAACAAAAGCTACCTTCATTCGTTTAAAAGCAAAAACAGGACAACAACCCCCTGTTTATCAAAGCCTTAAGAGCAGAAAACCGTCATAAATACACCGAATCCTCTGCTCGAAAATCCACATTTAATTGTGTCTTACTTTTTGTCCGGTCATTGAAATATTCGATGGTCGGATCAGGCTTTGATATGTTATTGTTAAACGCAGTACATATTTGGAGGTAGTCATTCAGGCTGCAAATTTCAGCTTTCAGAACCCCACTTCGGCTATTTCTTCGTCCGTAGCGCTGCTATGCACTCAAAAATGAGCCTTGCGGGAACCCAAAATCTGTAATTTTCGCTGCTAAAGCACCACCTCCAAACATGCACTAAAACCTAGAAATTATGTCGACATTCAAGAACATGAATTTAAGTGGGTTACTGACGCTACTTTTAGTAGCATTTGGACTCACCGCCTATGGTCAGAAAGAAGCTGACAAAACCTATATTAAAACTACTGAAAAAGGAACGACTTACGAAGTAGTTGGTTGGGAAAGAGAAGTGGTCTACAATCCACGTACCTTTACCTGGTTTGCCTGGAAAGACCCCATTATTGAAAAGAAGCAAACCACCGAAACCAAAATGATACCGCTCTCTGAATTTGACCGTCCGCCGGTATTTGATAGTGCCTGTTTGACGGAAGAAGATCAGTTTGCCTGTTCTAATAATAAACTACAGGCATACATTGAGCAACGTTTCATTGACTACCCCGATCCCGCCGAATCACTAGAGCAGGAAGGGTTAGAATATGTGACTTTCGTGATTAATCAAGACGGTAAATTCGAAGGCAACCTCAAGGTGATTTCCAAAGACAAACCCTGCCGTGGTTGTGCCGATGCCGCTGCCGATATTATTTCGGATATGGAAGACATGTGGTTTCCGGCCATCAAAGATGGAAAAACCGTAAAGACCCAACTGACCATACCCGTACGCTTTAAACTAATTGACTTTTAATCATCATTAAATTGACTGACATAGAAATATTGTCTCAACTCCAGATTCTTCTCCAGGTGACCATTGCCATCATCCTGGGGGGAATTATTGGGTTTGAACGGGAACGCCGCGAAAAACCGGCTGGTTTCCGTACCAATATGGTGGTCGGTGGCGCCTCTGCCCTGTTCATCATCCTGGGGCGCTACATCGTCACCGCCTTACAACAAGACCTCCCTCCCGACGCACTCGGCGTCGATCCCACCCGCATTCTCTACGCAGTTATCTTTGGCGTCAGCTTCATCGGCGCCGGTACCATCATCAAAGACGGCCCCAGCGGTTCTATTGAAAATCTGACTACCGCTGCCACCATCCTCATGTCCGCAGCAGTGGGAATTTGTATTGCCTTGAATTTGTATGTGTTGGCCGTTGGTGTGACTGTGTTGACGGTATTGATTAATACGGTGGTGAGGAAGATTTATGGGTAGTATCCGTGAGGGATAAATGATGGCTTGCAAATTCCATCTTTGCTGGCTATTCGAGTTGATAAATATTAATTATCTTTACCCCTATATTTTTTATTTTAATAGGCTCTATTTCCTTCTCGGGACTTACTCTGATAACAATCAAAACATGAAAAAAATTAGCGCACTCCTGTTTCTTTTCTTTTTTATATTTAATCTTAAAATTACTGCTCAGACTTGTTTACCGGAAGGGATTGTATTCACCTCGCAGGAGCAGATTAACAATTTTCCGAATGACTACCCTGGTTGTTCCTACATAGAAGGAAGCATTACAATAACGGGATCAGATATTACCAACTTTGACGGAATTACTCACCTGGATTCGGTTGGCGGAGATGTTCTTATCAGATACAATAGTGCTCTTGAACAGATTGTCGGCTTGAACAATCTATCAAAAGTTGGTGGCGATTTAATTATCCATCAAAACGCTGCCCTAGCGGAAATAAACGCATTAACCAATTTAACTCAAGTAGAAGGGAACATTGAGATCAACTATAATGATGCACTGACCGTCGTGTCAGGGCTTGAAGCACTCATGTTGGTTGGCGGAAATCTAAAACTTGAATCCAACGAATTACTGACCACCGTTCCGGAATTTGATAACCTGCTTAATATCGGCGCAAGCATGATATTTACCTGGAATAATGTCCTGGCCAACCTTCCCACTTTTTCCCAATTGTCCAATGTTGATGGAAGTGTACAAATTCATAATCACAATGCATTGGTTACGTTGCCAGAATTTGCAATGCTTGCCTTAATAGGTGGAGACTTATCCATTAAAAACAATCCACTATTAAATACACTGCCAACGTTTGAAAACTTATCGACAATAACCGGAAAGATTTTAATCATAGAAAACGAAAATCTCAGTGAAGCAATATTGCCCAGTGAATTAACCACTCTTGGCGGTATAGAAGTAAGTAACAATGATAACCTTCTGATTTTCTCAGAACAAAACCTTATCTCCGAACTTAGCGGTAATTTGATTATTAAAAGCAATAGCTCACTAACCGACATCACTGGATTTGAAGAATTAATATCCATAGAGCAGGACTTGGAAATCCATTTTAATACATCACTAACCACTATTCCCAATTTTAACAATCTTACTCATACTATTGGTGATTTAAAAATATCCCAAAATCTTATCTTGGAAAATGCCCCTCAATTTAGCAGCCTTTCCTTCGTTGGAGAACAGTTTTATATTTATGGGAATACTGAATTGACAACACTTCCTTCTTTTGAAAATCTGACGTCAGTTGGTAGTGACCTCGTTATTGTCTATCATCAAAATTTAGTCGCTATTCCTGACTTTAGCAGCCTTTCAACAATTGGAGGAAGACTCTCTCTTAATGACAATAGCATGGTTACCACTCTGGGAGGGTTTAATCAACTCGGGGAAATAGGCAGTGTGTTCTCGATTATTTCCAATCAGATGCTCGAAACTTTTAGTGGATTTACCCAACTCCAATCCATTGGTGGCGAACTCCACATCAGAGCTAATCCGGTACTCGCTCAATTGAGCAATCTACAGAACCTCTCCTCTATCGGAGGTAACCTAAGAATTGAAAACAACGCCCTGCTAAATACCATAAGCGGATTAGACCAATTAGAGGAAATAGGAGAAGATCTTTACTTCCAATCCAATCCACAACTGAGCAATATTGAAACGGGCTTAACAAGCTTAACAACTATTGGAGAAGCAATTTATATTGCAGGAAATACTTCCTTACCCAATCTCAATTTTCTCAGTAGTGTTTCTTCAGTAGGCAGCGATGTTACTATCGTCGACAATGATCTTTTAGTCAATTTATCCGGCCTGGAAAATATTTCAACCGTTAATGGTTATTTAAGCGTTAGATCAAATGACGCACTGATCAACCTCTCCGGACTAGACAATCTGATTCATGTTTCCAATGATATTAGTATTGCCGATAATAACTCGCTAACAACACTCACCGGTTTGAATAACCTGACTACCACCGGCAGATTTCTAACCATTAGAGATAATGAATCTCTGGAAAGCCTTGAGGCATTGGCGAACCTGACCTCTGTTGCCTCAAACTTTGAGATTAACTCCAATGATGAGTTGAACAATCTGAATGGCCTGGAGCAGCTAAAAAGTGTTGGCAGAAGTTTTGAAATCAGAAGTAACGCCTCCCTTACTACGCTTACTGATTTCGATAGCCTGACCTCGGTAACGATGGTTTTGTTAATCTCTAATAATCAAAGCCTACAAAATCTGGGTAGTTTCAAACAGCTATCATCTGTGGGGACTGCCCTGGAAATTGAACATAATGACAATTTGAAAGCCCTCGGTCCTTTTGAGCATTTACAGCACCTGGAAGGAAGGCTTTACATTAGTAATAACCCTAATTTAGAAAGCTTAACCGGCCTAGACTATCTCACTACTCTAGGAAGTGACTTACAAGTTTCATCAAACGATGATTTAACCAATCTTTCGGGCTTGGATCAAATTGAATCTATTAATGGCTTACTCGCCTTAACTTATAATTTTGCTTTAGAAGATATTACGAGTATTGCGCAAATTGATCCTTATTCTATTCAAGACTTTGCTTGTTGGTATAATACTTCTCTGAGCGAATGTGCGGTATTTAGCATATGCCAGTACCTACAAATTCCCAATAGCCCTAGTAGTATTGGTGTAAATGAGGTAGGCTGTAATTCCAAAGAAGAAATTATATGGGCTTGCATGCAGGTACCTACTCATGAACCGGGGAGTAATGCAATATCAATAAGCCCTAATCCTACTGATCAAAGGTTAACTATTTCTTTCGAGGAACCAGGAAGCGATGTACTTCAGGTTTTTGATTTATACGGTCGCCTAGTAGAAACCATTACGCTGCCATCCAGACAAAATGAAGTAGATGTAAGCCATTGGAAATCAGGCATGTATTTATTGAAATTCATAAATGCCAATCAAAGCATTCGAATCATCAAACGTTAGTGTTTTTCCCAAACAACCGCTCCACCTCCTCCTTCGACGGATGCGGCCCCCGCTTGATCACCTGATGATCGTGCTTCAGATGCCGGAAAGAAGGATGAGTCGTCGAATCCTCGTAGCGGGGATCGGGGATCATGGTGAGTTTGGCCATGCGACTGATCTCAAGGGAAGGGTAACCAAATTCAACTACGATCTTTCCCTCCAACAAGTAGCAACCTGCCCCTTTAAAGGGGTACTTCTTCAACTGATCGGGAAAATGGGTGCTGTCAAACAGGCGGCCCTCCACATCGATCCAGGTGCCGAAATTCATCATGCCTTTTACGGTGGGCACGTCTTTGATGCAAATCAGATAACCGACGATGCGGATGGATTGGCCTTCCCATTGTAAAAAGTCTTTGACCAGCACATCGCCCCGGTAGGCAGTTTTTAATAGCTCAAAGGGGGTGTAGCTCACCATAAAGCCGAGAAATTCCAACTCATCAAAGGCATCTTCCACGGCAATGTGATCCAGCTCGGGGATGTGGAAGGTTTTCGTTTCGGGTTTAAACAGGGCGAGCTGGTCCTGTGGTTGGGCTTTGGTGTAAAACAAGCGGGCTTCGACCACCAACTGTTGTTTGGTTTTTCCGGTAAAACGGAAGGCTTTCAGGAAGATCAGCGTTTCCAGGCTTTCAATACCGAGTGGAACCCGTTCGATAAAGTCTTGCAGGGAGGTGTATTGGCCGTTTTTTTCTCGTTCTAGGACAATGGCTTCTGCCGTTTTTACCGGCAGACTTTTGATATGCTGAAAGCCGATGAATACCCGGTCGTCCTGGATAGAGGTTTGCTCTACGGATCGATTCACGCAGGGTAATTCAATGACCGCACCCGCCATCTTGGCTTCATGTACGTATACCTCCGTTCGGTAAAAGCCGCCAAAATTATTGATCACCGCCACACAAAATTCCAGTGGGTAGTAGACCTTCAAATAAAGGCTTTGGTAACTCTCCACAGCATAGGATGCCGAGTGCGCCTTGCAAAAGGAATACCCGGCAAAAGACTCGATCTGGCGGTAAACTTCCTGCACCAATTCAATGGCATAACCCTTTTTTTCACAGTTGTCAAAAAAGCGCTTTTGAATGGCTTTTAATTGTTTTACCGATCGGGTTTTGCCCGACATGGCCCGGCGCAAAGTATCGGCATCTGCCAGATCAAGGCCGCCAAAGTGGTGGGCAATTTTTAATACATCCTCCTGAAAGACCATCACGCCGTAAGTCTCCCCCAAATGTTCCTCAAATACCGGATGCGGATATTGAAACGTGCCGGGATGATTGTGCCTACGCACGTACTCCCGCAGCATCCCCGACTTGGCTACCCCAGGCCGGATAACCGATGAGGCCGCCACCAGCGTTTCGTAATTGTTGCAGTTGAGTCGCTTCAATAATCCCCGCATCGCCGGACTTTCGATGTAAAAACAGCCCAGCGTATTGCCAATGCGCAAATGGTCGTTGACTTTAGCGTCTTTTTTGAAGTGATCTACCGCAAAAATATCCACCGTCTCACCCTTGTTTTCTTTGACCAGCTGCACACAATCGTAAATGTGCCCAATGCCCCGCTGGCTGAGGATGTCGAGCTTTTCAAAACCGATGGTTTCACCGATGTACATGTCAAACTGGGCCGTTTGAAAGCCCTTAGGCGGCATTTCCAGGGCGGTGTAGTAGGTCAGCGGTTTTTCACTGATCAGGATACCGCAGGAATGCAGGGAGCGCAGGTTGGGAAACGACTTCAAGCGATCGGCGTAGTGATGAATGGTGCGGACCACCGACAGGTTTTCGTGCTGGTCCATCGGACTGCGGGTGAGCTGGTCAATTTCGGCTTTTGCCAAACCAAACACCTTCCCCAATTCCCGAAAGGTAGATCGATATTTAAAGGTGCCAATCGTGCCGATAAAAGCGGTGCGTTCGGTATCAAAGCGTTTAAAAATATAGTCGAGAATGTAATCCCGTTCCTGCCAGCTCCAGTCGATGTCAAAATCGGGAGGCGTGAGGCGGGCCGGGTTGAGAAACCGCTCAAAATAGAGATTGAGTTCCATAGGGCAAACGTCAGTAATACCCAGGCAGTAGCTGACAATACTATTCGCACCACTCCCCCGCCCTACGTGGTAAAAACCCCGGCTTTTGCTGTAACGAATGATGTCCCAGGCGATAAGAAAATGCCCGGTAAAACCGAGTTCGTCAATGATGATCAGTTCCTTTTCTACCCGCTCGGAGGCGGCTTTGTTGTGTTTGCCGTAGCGGGTCACCAGGCCTTCCCGAGCCAGCGTTTCCAAAAGCAGTTTGTCGCTGTAGCGATTGCCGGTGTAGCTTTCCTTATTTTTTAATGATTTAAAATCAAAATGAAAATTGCATTCATCGATCAGTTGGCGGGTATTGATCACCAGTTGCGGGTAGGTTTTAAATTGTGTAAACAACTGATCAACGCCGATCAAATATTCATCCGGTGAGGCAGTGCCGTACTGCCGGACTTTACTGAAAACGATGTTGTTATCAATGGCCCGCAACACCAGATGAAAGTGGTAATCCCGGGATTCCGCAAAGGTCATCGGCTGCAAAATCACACAGCGGCTCAGGGCTTTTTTATCGAGGCGGTGCAGGTGATTGATTTGGTTCAGTCGGGCACCCCAGAATTCATTGGCCCGCAGCTTTCGCTTGTCGTAGCGGATCAGCGGAAAGACCATAATGGCGTGATCAAATACGGGTGGGATGGCGGGTAATTCCCGAAAATTAAGGTTGTGTTCTGACAGAAATTTGTTCAGTTCGTGAAAGCCTTCGTGATTTTTGGCGTACCCCACATACAGCAGCTCATTACTCCGGTTTCGCCGAAATTCGATGCCTACGATTGGCTTCACCCCTTTGCGCTGACAAGCCTGGATAAAATCATAAACTCCGGTGATGGTGTTGATGTCTGTCAATCCCACAGCATCGTAACCCAATTCTACCGCCTTTTCGGCCAGATCACCGGGTTTGATGGTGCCGTAGCGCAGGCTGTGCCAACTTTTGCAGTTGATGATCATCGCCGGGGCTTTTTCTTGTTCAAATCCAGACTCGAAGCCCGTTGGATGGCATTTTTACCAAACTTTTTTCGCACCTGGTCCATCGCCCGGTTGAGGGCAATGATGTCGGTCGAGTCGTCAAAGAGGTCAATTTGCGGGAAACCGCTCACCAGTCCCGAAAGCTTCACGCCCACCAGGCGGATGAGCATCCTACGCTCGTAGAGCTGCTCAAAAAGCTCCTGTGCTACTTCGATCAGACGGTGGTCACTGGCGGTGTAGGGAATGTGTCGCTGGCGGGTGTGGGCATCAAAATTGGTGTAGCGAATCCTGACGGTGATTATAGAAGTCAGCTTTTTTGCCTGCCGCAATTCAAAGGCCAACCCTTCCGTCAATTTGATAATCAATGACCGGATAAAAACCAAATCCATGGTGTCTTTATCAAAGGTCCGCTCCGCCGAGATCGATTTCTGCTCACTGTACGGCACAATTGGCCGATCGTCAATGCCCTGCGCCCGTTCCCAAATGGTACGGCCATTTTGCCCCAGCAATCGCTCCATAAATTCCACCGGCATTTCCGCCAGGGTTTTGATCTTGCGAATGCCCAGTCGTGAAAGGGTGTACGTCGTTTTCTTACCCACCTGCGGGATTTTGCCCACCGCCAGCGGATCGAGAAACGGGCGTACCCGGGTGGAGGGCACCTCCTGTGTAGCATTGGGTTTACCCTCATTGGTCGCCATTTTGGACACCGTTTTATTGACCGAAAGGCCAAAGCTAATGGTCAGGCCGGTTTCCTTCAGGATGGTTTGTTTCAATTCCCGGGTCCATTGGTAGCAACCAAAAAAGTGATCGATGCCCGTTGTTTCGATGTAAAATTCATCAATGGACGCCTTTTCCAGGGACGGGGCCGTTTCGGTAAGCACGGTCGTGACCAGTTTGGAACACTTGGAATACAATTCCATATCCCCCCTGATCACAATCGCATCCGGGCATAGCTGCAGGGCATACCGCATCGGCATCGCCGAACGCACCCCAAAATGCCGGGCCTCGTACGAGCACGACGCCACCACCGCCCGGTCGGATTTACCGCCGATCAGGATCGGTTTGTTTTGCAGGCTACTATTTTTTAATACTTCACAGGCTACAAAAAAGCAGTCCAAATCCAGGTGTACCACACTGCGATCCATATTCTTGGGTTAGAACGGCCTTTTGAGGTTAGAAGGGGAATTACAAAAGGTGAGCTTTTTCCAGCTCCAAAAAAGTGAAGGTAATGGCCTGAAGGGCAGCCAGTTCAGCGCTTACAAAGTTTCTTTCGTGTTTCAATAGTGTTTCCTCGCGGTGAATCTCGTAGTACCAGTCCGTGCGATTGGGCACACCAAAGGTTGACACGGTGACCTCATAACCTTTGGTGTTGAGATAAGCAAAAATGGCATCCGCCCGGAGAATTTTTAATTGCCAGTTGCCCATATAGCGCTCCTGAAAATAGCGCAGGCAGGCATTGACCGCTACAGGAGCCTCTTCCAGGAGGTCCTCCCAATTTTGTTGTTCCATAGTATGTTTTGTGATTATCGGGGAAGGGGCAAGATATCAACAAAACAATTTGTTTTCAAATAAACAAAAGTATATTTTTTGATATAATTTGTTTTGTAACATTCTGTATTCGAATGGATCATTAGAAAAGATTCCTTTTATACACCAACCAAAGCGCCACAACCAATCAAGTGGTCGTGGCGCATCGTCTATTCACCAATTTTGTAGTTTATCAACTTTCAGGATTGCATTTCTCTAGTGCTTAACACCAAGTGCTTCCAGTGTTTTTAAGTCGAGATGGCCCACCGGTAGTCCCTTGTCTTTTTGATATTGAATCAATGCGGCTTTGGTCTTTTCGCCGATTTTGCTATCAATGGGGCCTGGGGCATACCCCTCGGTATATAAGGCCTGCTGGATTTGACCGATGGTGTAGCTGTTGACATCATCGGGACACATGATTTCCTGCCACTGGGTAAAGCTTCCTTTTCGGATCTCTATTTTCGATACGGTTTTGTATTCCGGCTCGTGGTCGATGGTAGTTACCTGGGGCTCAACACATAGTTTTTTGGTACAAGATTCCTCTTCCGCCGGTGTTTCAGTGATATTCCCGTATACACGCTTTTCGTCCAGGGTCAGCGTCACCTTCTCCCTCTCCTCTGGAATATAGGTACTATCAATTCCGGCTGCTTGCACCACAACTTGTCGGGGGATCACTTCATATACGGCTTCTTCAACTACCTTTTTGTAGGAAGCTGGTGTTTTTAACGTCTTTACCTTTACATCTACTACCTTGCTGATCGGGTTGGAATCCTTTTCAAACTTTGCTTCTCTTTCACAGGTAATGACTTCATAATCTTTTGTTACGGGTGGCGTTGTAGTCCGCTTGATACAGTACCCATCCGCATCTTCATAACCATAAGGGCATCCTGCTTTTACTTTTCTCACACATTTTTGTGTGACAGCTGGCACCTCTTCTATACACCACACCATACAATCCTCCGGATCAGCAGAAAGGCAGTTTTCATCCGTTTTACGTTTTACCCATCTTTTGGTTGGCGCCGCTACTTCAATGAAGAATTCTTCATCTTGCCAGATATAGTCGGCAACCTCTATTTTGGTACATTCCTCCGCAATTTCCACAGTTCTCGTCTCCGTTCCGGTTTGGGCAGGAATGCATCGTCCCTCCTCATTAATACCTTCAATGGTTAAGGATATCTTGTCATCTTCCAATTCCGGATCAGTAATGATGTATTTTACAACTTCTTCCTTTACGACAATGGTATCATACACCGTTTCCCAAACACAGGGCGTGGTGAAATATTTCCAGTATCCAGGTTTGGCCACTACCTCTTCCTCCTTTGTTTTTGTAGAGGTTTCTTCAGAAAACTCACAGGTAGTACATGGCTCTTTCACGGTGTAGGTAATGTCAACAGTAGACGGATAGGGCTCCACTACAGTTGCTTCTTTCCATCCGGGTTTAATCTGAACGCGGTCAGTCTCTTTTAAGGTATCGCCCGGAATAAGGCAAAGGCCGAAGCATTTTCCAGACTCGTCTCCCACGCTATAGTAAGTAGATCCGTCTTCCGGAGTATAATATTCAGGACCGCCCTCTGGAGCATAAGAACCAGAGTTGTTTTCCGGACCGGAGTAAGTTCCTTTAGTTGGCGCTTGCGCAATGATGGAAGTACAAAACAGGCTAAATAATACAAAAAAACATAGATTTTTCATGATGACAAATTTGAGGTTATTGGAAATGTAATTCGCCTTTTTCCAGGCTGTGATTACTAATTAATACCTCAAAGTTAGGCCCCGTTCAAGTGTTTTGAAATGGGTAGCTGGTAGTCGGAAGCTTTGAGCGGGTAACAGGTAAAGAATAGGCACCAAATGGGAAACGAGCTGTTTTAGACCATGTTTATGGGTTAAACTTTGAGCTGCAAACATGGGCTCAGTTACCGACTATCCTTTGGGGAATAAACCCCTTATCCAATTCTTTGTAAAAGCTATCCAGGTATTTTTTGATGTTCTTTTTAGCCCTTTTATTCATCAACTCAAACTGGTCTACAACCTCATAAAGGTCCTGGCGCTTCTGCTGGAAGTGTGCGATCGTTGCTGCCCATTCGGCTTCCGACCAATCGGCACCAACGTAGATGCGTTCTCGCACGTCCGCCAGCCCGAAGTCGGGGTTGGGAACAGCGTAGGCGGCATTGACCAGGCCGGAAAAGTCGAAATCATAAGGAGCGACCAATTTGAGCGCTGTCTCTTCCTTAGGTGTTAGTATTTTTAGATTCCGGCACATGGGAATAGACCAGTCTGTATTGCCAATCATATACTGGAAAAGATCGTGAATTTGTAGGTTGGATGGATCAAATTCAGACTGGGACAACCCAAAACAATCCTTGCATTCCTTTGCCTTCAAGCGGGCCGCCAAAGCCTTGACATCTTCGATGAAGACCCCATAGGTAATCAATTCATCGCCAGATTTACTATCGCGGTAGGTAATTTGTAACAGGCGTGTTTCAAACCTTACCGCTGTCAATTGGCTATACATCTGATAGATCAAATACTCCCGAAAAAGATATTCTGTGGCTTTTTTGCTTTCGTCACAATGGGTGACCAATTTAACGGTGTTGCTTTTGCCATAACCCAATTCTTTTACCTTCTTCTTGGGCATTTTTACTTTCAACGGGGGAAACTCACAGTTCATTCGTCGAAAGCGTCCCCGAACCCGGACTTTTATATCCCATTCTTCCAATGCTCCATCTGGCAGCTTAAAAGAAAGCTGGGCGGGGAAGTATGTATTGGTTTTTTTATTTTCTAATAGCGTATTTAAGTCCAATTCAATGACGACATACCATATTTCGGTTTTAGAAGAATCCGGGGTCGTTAACATTGAGATGGGAGAACGCGACGTCAACGTTATGAAAAAGAACATGAAAATGATAAAAAATAAGCTGGGTTTCACGATGCTGTACTTTGGGTGGGTTTAGGAATACTCAAAATCTAATATAAGGTTTTTGCTTTGATAATGAACGGATTCATTATCAATCGTCATTTTCAACACATTTCCAAATCCTTTGTCCAGGCCAATACTTCCCATGTGAAAATCAGCAACTCAATTGGTAAATATGGAATAAGATATCAACTTATTGAGTGCTACTTTTAGCTGCTAAATAATAATGTTGCGCCATGAAAAAATTATTGATCCTCTGGCGGTAGATGACATCTTTTACTATGCCGGTATGTCTGGAACCGTCAATATTTTTGCTACCGAAAATGACACAGATGCCGATGGTGGCGACCTACGCATTGCCCAATTGGCCAACGAGCCTCCGGGTACCGCCTCCATTCGGTTCAACCGCATTGAATACACCCCACTGGCTAATGCTTCGGGCCTGGATACCATTCTATATTTGTTGGTGGATACCCAGGGTGGGATAGATACCGGCATGGTGGTAGTCGATTATGATACGATCATTTCTACGGATGAAATTCAAGCGGAAAGTGAGGCTATTCAGGTATACCCCAATCCCGTAAAAGAGTTGGCTACCATCGAAGTAAATAATGTAACCGTGATTGACGCAGTGCATCTCTTTGATAGTATGGGTAAACAGGTGGCCTGTGATGATTACCTTTCTGCCAGTCATAATAAGGCTACACTCGACACCGGTTTTTTGAGTGCCGGAGTGTACCTGATTTCGGTGCGGGTGGGTGACCAGGTATTTTCCAAGAAATTGATAGTGAGCAAATGATTCTCCTTCCTTGACAAATTTAGTGGTCAAACTAAAAGGTCGATCATAAGCGCCTTTAAGAAGCGTTGATAGGGCTTTTCGATTGACTCTGAATCACTAAATTTGTCAAAGAACCATAATTCTTTAATCAACCAATCCAGCTCCATCCTCAATGGAGACCAGATAAGGACTCAGGCTGATGCCAAATTGCTGCCGGTATTGCTCAGCAGCCCAGTTTATGAAAGCATCTGTTTGGCTTTTCTCGATGAGATTTATGGTACAACCACCAAATCCGCCGCCCATCATGCGACTACCGAGGATGTAGTCTTTGTCTAGGGTTAACTCCACCAGGTAATCGAGTTCCGGGCAGCTGACTTTATAGTCATTCTGGAGGCTAAAATGAGATTGGTACATCAATTGTCCCAGGGTGTCAAGTTGGTGATTGGTCAGCGCTTCTGTTGCGGCCAGCACCCTTTGGTTTTCCGTCACCACATGCCGACATCTGCTGAAGATATTTTCTCGCATTTCTGACCGGCAGTGTTGAAGCATGTTGATCCTCACATCTCGCAGGCTGGTGATATCAGGATACTTTTTTTGAATAATATAAACCCCTTCCCCGCATTCCTCGCGCCGGGTATTATAAGCCGAGGAGGATAGTGTATGGGACACATTGGTGTTTAATAAAAGCAATTGATATTTTCCCAAATCAAATGGGTAGTATTTAAATTCCAGCGAGCGGCAATCGAGCAGCATGACCTGATCTTTTTTGCCCATGACACTGGCAAACTGATCCATGATGCCACATTGAATGCCCGCAAAGTGGTGCTCAGCCAGCTGGCAGGCCTTAATTAATTGCCATCGGTCAAAACCCAGATCAAACAGCTCGTTCAAGCCAAAAGCCAGACTACACTCCAGGGCCGCGGAAGAACTCATACCACTACCGATGGGAACATCACCGCTAAATTCACCTTCAAAACCGGTGAATCCCGCTCCCAGATTTTGCAATTCCCGCACTACACCCATGATGTAATTTTGCCAACCTTGTGGAAGGGGCTGAAAATTGGTGAGGTCGAAGGAGAATTGCTCCTTGAGGTTTGCTGCTCTGACCCGAACTGCCTCATTGTTGCCGTTCTTTTTCAGTTTAAAAATGCTCTTTTTATCAATTGCGGCGGGAAGAACAAAGCCCTCGTTGTAGTCGGTATGCTCACCGATAATATTGATACGTCCGGGCGATTGACTGATGACCATTTTGTCCTTCATTTCGTTTCTTTTAACTGATGACCTTGGAATTATTACCGTTTTTGGTCTGAGCAGGCACAAATTATATGCCTATATCGGAGTATTCAAATTTTTTGAGGAAAACCTATTCGGAACAAATGCGGGACCATTATCTTTGGCGATTATTCAAAACTAAAAACCACAACAATAATGAAGGTGTACAACTTTTTAGCACTTATTGGAATGCTTGCCCTTAGCCTTACGGCTTGTAGCGACACGCCACAAAATACGGAAGGAGAATCAGAAACGGAAGAAACCTCAGAGGTGGAAGAAGCGGCTGCTTCCTTTGGCGGCCTGGCACTTTATACGATCAGGGATACCATGGGTAAAGATCCTAAAGGAGTGTTGCAAGCCGTGGCGGATGCCGGTTATTCATATGTAGAGGCGGCCGGTTATTCAGAGGGGATGTTTTACGGAATGACACCAACCGAATTTAAAGAATACCTGGGTAAAGTGGGCTTAACGCCAGTCAGCTCCCACCACGGAGACGTAACGCTGGATAATGCCGATGAGATGATTGCCGCAGTCAAAGAAGTGGGTTTTCAATACTTTGTTATTCCCGTGCCACCAATGGGGCATTTTAAGTTTGACCCCGAAACCCGCACCTTGAGCATGAGCGAAGACGTTGAAGAAGTCATGAACATCATCAATACCATTGCCGAAAAGTGCCACGCCGCCGGAGTAAAATGCCTCTACCACAACCACGATTTCGAATTTGAAAAGAACGCCAAGGGCATTGTACCGATGGATTATTTCATCGAAAACTCAAATCCGGAGCACCTCAACTTTGAGATCGACCTTTATTGGGCCACCAAGGCCGGTGTTGATCCCATTGCGTATTTCAACAAGGCGCCTGGCCGTTTCAAAGCATGGCACGTAAAAGATATGGACAATGAAGGCCGCTTTGCACCGGTGGGTGAAGGCAATATTGATTTTGCCAAAATCCTGGCTCAGAAGGAATTATCCGGCATGGAATACTACTTCGTAGAGCAAGATGCCACCTTTAATGAAACGCCCATGGAAGCCATTGTGATTAGCCATGAGGGGCTGGAAGAGATTGGGTTTAAATAAGAGCGTGTTATAGAAAGATAATGGAAAAGCCTGCCCGGTTTGGGTGGGCTTTTTCTCGTTATGCGACGGAGCGATGTTGTTTTTCTTGAATTTTGTGTTGTATCTATCCACTAAATGACAAGCAAAACCTATGTTCACCTTGTTGGTGCTCATAGTCGAGTTGAAATCCGTAGAGTTCGCATATTTTTTGGTTTATGGCTAATCCCAGGCCCAGGGTATCTGTTGCCGTATTACCTTTGTGAAATCGTTTGAAAAGTTGTCCTGTTTCCGCCTCCAACACCTCTCCGGTATTTTCAATTTCGAATTTTTCTTCATCTAATTGCATGCGAATAGATCCGCCGTTCCAATTGTGTTGAATGGCATTTTTAATCAGGTTAGTGAATAATATATTGGCCAGAATGGGATCGCATTTTACTTTTACAGGGTCGAGTTTTGCAGTTACTTCCAAGCTTTTAAATTGGATAATTTCCTCCATATTGCTGATGATGTTGTCAATAGTAGCACGCACATCGACACTATCCACCTGAGAGAACTCCTCATTTTCTATTCTGGAGATCAGCGTCAGGGATTTTCCTATTTTTGATAGTTTATTCACTTCCTGATAGGCAGCCTGCACCCAGTTCAACTCTTTTTGGTCCAAATGCTGACTTTCCAGAAGCAAGACCATTTTATTGCGGATAATGGCCAGCGGAGTCTGCATTTCGTGAGAAATGTTTTCGTTGAATTCTTTGAGGTTTTGAAAATCCTTTTCCACCTGATTCATCAAAGTTGCGATAACTTGATTGAGCGCTTCAAACTCACTAACCCCCGAAGCTTCGAGGTGTACCGGATTTTTTTTGGAGATATCGTAATTCCTTAGTTTTGACAAGTTTCTGTGAAAGGGTTTCCAGGCCCATTTGGATATTCTATGATTGATATAGAATAAGCCAGCTGCCAATAGTATTAAGATTATGGTAGTGACTGCAAAAAGCCATAAAATCAATTCATTCATAGCCAAAAGAACATGCCTGAGGGAAATACTAAGCTTTTCACCATCAACATCGGCCGAAAACTGATAAGTTCGATACGGAATCAAGCGCTCGGCATAGGCCTCGTAAATCAAAGTGTCAGTAAATTGGTTCAGGCTGGGGGCGTTTTTCCGCAAAGGAGTCACCTCGAATAAATAATTGGAGTTGGGAATTTCACTTCCTTTTTGAAGGTGAAATAGAATGCGTTCACTTTCGTGCTCAAGTATCTCGTTTACCTCCTCATTCACGACATGCCGGATGAGAAAATAATCGGCTGCAATCATCACCGGAGCCAAAACAATTAAAAAAAGAAGATGGTAAGTATTCGTTTTTGTTGATAACTTCATTCCTGATCGGTGAATTTGTATCCCACGCGGTAAATTGACTTAATATAGTCTTTGCCACCCAATTCGGCGATTTTTTTCCGTAAGTTGGCCAAATGTGTATAGATGAACTTAAAAGAATCAGCCATTTCCATGTGATCCCCCCAAAGGTGTTCGGCAATAGCTTCTTTAGTCAGAAGTCGGTTCTTATTGGCCACAAAAAAGTGCATGATATCAAATTCCTTTTTAGTGAGAACCACGGGTTGGTTATTGATAAAAACTTCGTGATTTTCAGGTCTTATTTTTATTTCATTAAAAACAATTTCCCTACTGCCCTGGTACACTTTCCTCCGGTAAAGCGCATTAACTCTGGCGTTCAATTCAGGCAGGTAAAATGGTTTGGTTAAGTAATCGTCTGCTCCTATCTCCAAGCCAAACACTTTGTCTCCTAAAGCATTTTTGGCTGAAATAATAATGATGCCCACATCAATATTTTCTTTTTTGACCTCTCTTATTATATCAAGCCCATTGCCATCCGGCAACGTGATGTCAACCACCAGAATATCATAAGGGAAAATCCCTACTTTCATATATGCCGTTTTATAATCTGAGGCAATTTCACAGACATTCCCTTCCCGTGAGAGGAAATCTTTGATGTCATGGAGAAGTTCCACATTGTCTTCGATTATAAGAATCTTCATATACGACAAAGTTATTTCGTTTTTAATGACAGAACAATATTTATGCTGAAAAACATGGTCTTAATAAATCTAGTAGTAGATTCTTTAGCAAATTTTAAGACAAAGCGCTATTCAGGCAAGGCGAAGTCTATCTAAATGAGGGCAAGGCGAGGGCGCACATCTTATAATTTCCTAAAGATTTTGTCCTTTTATTTAAGCAATTGTTTGAATGATTTTTTTTTGGAGAAATAAATAATGATGCCATGAAGAAAATACTTGTTCCCACTGATTTCTCTCCCGTTGCAGATAATGCAATATTATATGCTATTGAAATAGCGGCCAAGTTTAAAAGTGAGCTTTATTTCTACCATGTCTACTCTCTGGACAGATTTAACTATGACCTGAATTTCTCCAAACACGAACAGCCTTTTACCAAAAAAATGGAGCAAAAGATGAACCACACAGCAATGAGGTTTAAGGACAAAACCACACAGTATGAAATAGCGGTTCAAACCCATGTAGAGCTTGGCGATATATTTTCCTTATTTAGTAAAACAGTAGAAAAACACGCAATCGATTTGATCATTATGGGTAGCCAGGGGGCTACAGGGCTAAAAAAAGTAATTTTCGGAAGCGCGGCAGCGATGGCATTGGACATGGCCGAGGTTCCTGTTTTGGTAGTCCCTCCGAAGCATTCTTTTTGCCCTCTAGAGCATATTATCCTGGCCACAGATCACAATGGAATTGGACAAAATGTGGTTACCCCACTGCAAAAGCTTGCATCCAGGTTTGGCGCCAAGGTAACTGTCCTGAATGTCAAGACGGGGCCCCCTGAAAATATTCGTCAGAAATCTTCGCTATCCTTTGCAGGCGTAGAGACAACTTATTGTGAGGTGCCCATGACTAAAAGCATCAACGAAAGCATCAATGAGTTTATAAGAAAAGAGGGCTGTGACTTATTGTGTATGGTGCGAAGGGAAAAGGGCTTTTTTGAAAGCATTTTCAAAAAAAGTATTACCAAGGCACAGGTTTTTAATAGCAAGGTTCCGCTATTGGTTGTGCCTGAAAAATAAAATTTGACCTGATCAAATAGCCAGAATAGTAATCGGAAGGTCCCCAAACCTTCCGATATGAAGTTTACCAGCCTTTTGCTATCAACCTGTTGGTAACCCAGTCATGGTAAATATCATAACGAACAAGGCAACCGTTTCCACGACCCCGATGATCATGATGTATTTTGCGGTATCGTTGGCGCCCGAAGCGATGGCATCGCAAGCTCTGGCACCGGCCTTCCCCTGAAATATAGCCGATCCCGCCATAGCCGCTCCGGCAAGCAGGCCGATGATCATTTGCCACAGGTAGGAGTCTGGGTTCAGATTAGCATCGGCAATGGCATTTTTGAGAATCATTCCGTAAATAACCTGCGAAAGTGGTGCACCAACAAAGATCAGTAAGGCAGTCGCTGCTTTTTGCCCATTGATGATCATCCTTTTCCAGGCACCAATGGCCGCCATTCCGGCAGTGCCCGTACCGATAGCCGAACCGATTGAGGCAATGCTCAATGACATGCCCATGTCACCCAGGCCGGTAACTATCGTTGCGAAAATTGCGGTAAATCCCATGATTGTATTTTTTGTAATTTATTGATTAAAATAAACCTGTAGCCTTCCTTTCATTCTTCCGATTTTTTGCGAAAAGCATTCAGTTTAAAAGGTTGATAAGCCTCGCCCGAGAACTGTACACCAAGGTGGCCGGCAAACTCCAACATATTTAAGCGGATGCCGTGCACCATCACCGCCATCAGGGCCAGTACGATATTCATGCCATGCCCAAACATGAGCGCTACTGCTGCCATGAGCAACTGCCAAAAAGGTAAATCTACCCCCGGCGGAAGAATCATATTATTGAAGCTGGAAGCCACCATGGCGGTGGCCATACCTACGGCAAAAAGTCTGACGTATGAAACAATGTCCGAAAACCCATTGATAAGGCTCAATGGCAAATTGCCGATGGATATCAACATGCTGCTCACGAAGGTTTTGCCCTCCCTGGAAAACAAAGTAACTAAGACCGCCCCGGTGATAAAAAGCCAATTGCTCCACTCGGGCATATCCTTACCTAGAACTAATTTTTCGACCACAAAATAGAGCCCCCACACAAACGCAACCCAACCCACTTCACTGATTGCGCGTATCGAATTGATAAACTGTCCAGCCCGAACACTATGGGCTATCGTCAGGTGAATGGCGCCGATCAAGAAAGACAAATGCATCATGAAGGAAATGTTATTTCCCCCAAAACTGGCGATTTCCGGGATGATCAAATCTTTTAAGAACGGAAGAGCGGCGATCTGCTCCGAACCAAAATAGGTGCCGCTCAAGACGCCCCAGAGGATGGTTGTACCACTGAGCACATATATCAGCAAACGAACGGAGGCTGACAGCTTTTTTCTGAATAAAAATGTTAATAGTAAAAATATTGCCCCGTAGCCTGCATCACCGATCAGCATGGCGAAAAAAAGCGCAAAGGCAATCAAAAAATAAACAGATACATCCACTTCTCTATAGCCAGGTACGATGTCAATAAACTTCATCACCGGGTTGATAATGCTCACCCATTTGGGGTTCTTGATATAGACAGGCACTTCATCCGGCCGCTCTGGTTCTGATATTTGATAGCCCCAATCTTGTGCTCTGGCCTTTGCTTTGAATAGCTCCACGGCATCGTGCGGAATGAAGCCTTTCAGATATTTGATGTGACCTTTGATATCACCCATCCCCGCCAACGCTTTGCGGGTTTTCAATTGGTCTTTAATATAGCTCTGATAATCATGCAGAAGTGCAATATTTTCTACCTGATCAGCGAGGTAAAACTCAACTTCTTCCAATTGCCTTTTTTTCCGAATAATTTGACGTTTGATCTCATCAAGAGGCAAGATGGGCAAGGGTTCTTCCCGGAAGTTGAGTTTTTCGGATTTGGAACGCGTAAATAGCGCAACGGGTACTTCACCATTCTGCTCCGGAAATGTCACCAGACATTGGTTTTCCGGAAGTGAACTCAATAATTTGGTTTTCACCAAATATAGTCGAATATGAATCCCTTTGTTTTCCAGGTACCTAAAGTCTTTTATGTCAATTCCTTTACCCCATGTTTCATACCACTTTAGTTGTTGTTGAAGTTGGTCGAGCTTCTGCTTACATCGCTTTCTGAATTCGCCGGAAATCAATATCCGCTCAGTCATGCGGGCCGGATCCAATGAATTGTACTTTTTTCTCTTCTTCTGATTGTCCGTGTTTTCTGTATAGTCTTCGAGAATAGAAATAGCCATTTCAGCACGCGCAACTTTCTCTTTATTCCGTTCTATTTGCTCGCCTACCGGCGGATTGACCTCCCGTATTTCAACTACCCCCAAAGCTCCCAGCTCCCGTAGGGTTTCATCAACTGAACTGGACAAAGTGAAAAGCCATATTTCTTTCATCCTGACAATCATGCCGTTGTCTGTTTTTCCTGTTTTTTCTTTTTCACCAATTTAGCACAGCCGATGGCCAGGCGCTCAACATCACCGAGGTAGATTTCGATTTTCCTGATCAGCTCCATCGTTTCCGGAATAAAAACCTCCTTAAGGGCATTTTTCATTCGGCGGGCTTCGGCCAATTCTTCCTGCAACACTTCGAGTTTACGCTGTTCAATTTCCAATATGGTGTTCTTCGTCTTTTGGTCAATGATTACTTCAACGGCAGCACCCACCCATAAGGGAAGCGTGAAATAATCGATGTCGACTTCTTCAAAATGAATGTCAACAAATGATTCCACTGTAACTCCGACTATTTCCTGTGGCTTTGTGACGAGCTTTTCCACCTTAACCAGTTTCGATAATTCAACTGCTTCTTCGGCCATGACGGCCACCCAGCTTTTGATTTTTTCGTTGTTTTCCTTGATGTCTTTTCTCAATGCCAAAATCCCATCTTCAATAGACCGCACCAGCGCTTTTAACTGCTGTTCTTTCATTTCAAAAACCGGCAGGGCATCCCTATACTCGCCCAACTCTACCTTTAGTGCAGCGAGGGTGTTTTTATTCATTAAAACTTTATCGGCCATGCTCAGTTGTTTGTCGTCATTTGGATAAATCTTTCTAGCCCTTTTTCCTGATTAAAACTCCACCAGCGTAGCAAAATCAGCAGTTTGAGCTTATAGGTGATCAAGGCCTCGAAATCAGCAAAATGATCAGTGGAAAGGTCTTCTAGTTTATCCCACTGATATTTCATGATTTGTATCTCTTTTTCCAGTGGATTGCCCTCGCCGATCATTTTTTCAAGCTTGTTTTTTACGACCTTCTTTTCTTTATCATTCTGTGATATTTGCCATGCTCTAATGTCTTTTTTCAAATTCAAATCGAATTTTGCAAAAGCTGAAACAACTTTGCTTTTATCTTTCTGGAAGGCGGCTCGGTGAATGTTTTTCAAGTCTATTTCTCGAAAAGCATCAAATCTGGAGGCAGGCAGAAACTTTTGGGCTTCTTTTTCCAATACTTCCACTGGGCTTAATTCCTCAACCGTATCACCCTTATATTTTTGCAAAAGACCAAGGACCCTGTCCCTCACCTCACTTGTATCCTGAAAAGACAAATGTGGCAAACTGTTCATTAAATATTCCAGGGTACCTCCAATCATAATTAGGCTCCTTTTTTGAGAAGATCTATCCATTTTGGATTCAGATGGGCCTGCAATGCCTCCGCCACCTCTTCGGATGAGATCGCATAGCTCCAGCCTTGTTCTTTATGGGTAATAGCAAAAC
The DNA here is from genome assembly GCA_965229635.1 of Saprospiraceae bacterium. Classification (GTDB taxonomy): domain Bacteria; phylum Bacteroidota; class Bacteroidia; order Chitinophagales; family Saprospiraceae; genus BQJU01. The sequence goes on along the minus strand of OZ245894.1, from coordinate 3,632,302 downwards.
CATTCAAAACGGAATGGTTTTCAATGATTGATACCGATTTCCCTGAAGATTTCAATCGGCTATGAATATAATCTGCCAGTTCTTGTGAAAACTCAGGGCTAAGTTTTAATGCCACATCGCTACCAATATTTTCAATGACTTTGACCATAGCCGTTTTCAACAGTTCAGGAGTAAACTCCTTGCGGATTTCTCTTTCGAGAACCACCTGAAAGACATGGAGCAATTCATTGCGGACCGAGATGCTATAGTCTCTTCCTGCCTGTTGTAGGGCAGCCTCTCCTTTGCGGAGTATTGCCTCTGCCTCTTGCCTGGCCTCCTCAAGTATATTATTCTTTTTATGCTCTGCCTCCTCCACAATCTGTTGGGCTTGCAGTCTGGCCTTTTCCAGTATCTTCCTGGATTCTGTTTCTGCCGCATCAATTGCCTCTCTTTTTAGTGATGCAATCAACTGGTCTAGCGTTTTATCACTCATGGATACCTTCTTTTAGTATTTTGAATTGACCATTTTCCGGCCAATAGTCCTGGATAAGCCTGGAGGACAAACCAACTTCTTCCGGTTTAAAGTGCTTGGCCAAGACCTCCCAGCACAGATCAAGAGCATCTTCCAGTTGCAGAAAACGAAAAGGATCCATTAGCTCCCTTTGGAAGGTTTTACGGTAATCCAGCAATCGTAAGGAGTAATCATCTTTTGCGGAGCCAAATTTTTGCGCCTTCACCCTTTCCTCGGCTTCAGAAAGCAAGCGCGCCATCGCGTTCATGATACTACGGTGGTCTGGCCTGGTCTTGTCGTTCACCTGCTGCTTGAGACGACTCAGTGAACCAAACATTTCGAGATAGCCATCCTTCATGTAAAACTGCCCCTCGGTGATGTAGCCGGTATTGTCCGGCACCGGGTGCGTAACGTCATCCATGGTGGTCACCCCTAGAATGGTGACACTGCCTGCGCCTTCAATGTCGGCGGCTTTTTCGTAGCGGGAGGCTAGCTGGGAGTAGAGGTCGCCCGGATAACCCTGGTTGGCAGGGATTTGATCCTGGGCATTGGCAATTTGCCGAAGGTAATCCGACCATTGGGTCATGTCTGACAGCAGCACAAAAACGTTTTTCCCCTGCAGGGCAAATTGCTCTCCAACGGCCAGCGTCAGATCTGGCACCAATAAGCCTTCTACAATGGAATCCCGGTGAGTGTGCACAAACATGATGGTTTTGCTCATACTCCCTGCCGCTTCGACCCGTTGCCGGAAATAATGAAACTCGTCATATTTCAAACCGACTCCACCTATGATAATAATATCGGCATCGGTCTGTGTGGCAATGTTGGCCAGGAGGCGGTTATAGGGTTCGCCTGCCTTGGCAAAAATGGGTATCTTCTGGGAGCGCACTAAGGTATTGAAGACATCAATCATGGGTACGCCTGTACGAATCATTTCTTTGGGAATCAGCCTTTTCACGGGGTTAATGGAAGGGCCCGCCACCCGGATCATATCGGCCATCAATTCGGGACCACCATCAATAGGACGACCACTACCGGAATAGATCCTGCCAAGCATCTCTTCTGAAAAACCAACCTGAATTGGCTTCCCGAGAAAACGGACTTTACAATCTGTTGAGACCCCGTAACCACCGCTAAAAAGCTGGAGTGTCACTTGATCTCCCTGCAATGCGATGACCTGTGCCAGCGCTTTTAAACCACTGGGATAAATAACCTCAGCCAATTCTTTGTTGTGAACGCCCTCAGCTTTGATATTGAGGATCGCCCGCCCGATGCTATCTATGTTTTCATACGTTTTCTTGAACATGAGTTCCTTGCTTGACTAGGTTGATTATCTTATGTTTCTGTTTTTCATAACCAGCTTCATCAGGTCGCATAGTATTCCAATCAATAAAGGCTTGCCGGAGAAAGTTGAAATGTGAGCGAATTTGGTCTTTACCTTTGATGCTGACCGGGGATTCTACAATTTTCCAAACCATATCGAACATAACTCTAAGTCTCTCAGGACTGGTTACGCCATCCACCTCGTGGAAACTGTTTTGCTGAAGAAAGACGGCATCCAGCAATTCTGATTTTTGAAATTGGACATAGTTTTCCTCCGTTATTCCTTTTTCTCCCATCAAAATGATGTTGGAAGCAATAGTTTTGCCCTCACGAAGTAGAGACTTTAAGGACCTTACTTCTTCACCGGTGAGTAGAGAAGGATATGTGGAGCTACTGTCCAGACGATCAATTGCGGGATATTTGCGAGCATCAGATAAAGCCCGGGATAAACCCCAGAAGGCCCCTGTGCTGAGCAGGGTTGCCTGTGTCACCGGCTCATCAAAGTTTCCTCCTGCCGGTGATACCGTACCAATGATACTAAACGAGCCTGTATTTCCATCCGGGAGAATTTCTACGCCTGCACGGTCATAAAAAGCAGAAATGAGTGTAGAAATATACATTGGGAATGCTTCCGGACCAGGAATCTCTTCTTTTCGGCCAGAGGTTTCACGCAGTGCTTGCGCCCAACGCGAAGTAGAGTCGGCCAGCATCAGTACATTCAAACCTTGTTTCCGATAGTATTCGCCAACGGTGGTAGCAATATAAACAGAAGCTTCCCGTGCGGCAACGGGCATGGAAGAAGTATTGCCAACTATGAAGGTCCGGTCCATCAGGGATTTGCCCGTGCGCGGATCTTCCAGCTCGGGAAAGTCCTTGAACACCTCCACCGCCTCACCGGCTCGTTCTCCACAGGCAGCAACGATAACCACATCCGCCTCGGAGTGTTTGGCCAAACTATGCTGAAGGACGGTCTTACCGGCACCAAACGGCCCCGGATTACAGGCAGTACCGCCAAAGGCAATGGGGAAAAGGGCATCGAGAATACGGATACCCGTTGGCATTGGCTGAATGGGCACAGATCGCTGGTGAAAAGGCATGGGGCTCTTCACTGGCCATTCAAAAGCCATTTTTAGGGAAAATGACCGCCCCTGGTCATCACGCACAACGGCTATTTCATCGGAGATGGTATAGTTAGCCTTCGGAGCAATACTTTCCACGGTGAAACTACCCTGCATTCCGAAAGGCACGAATATCTTATGCTGAAACATTTTTTCCGGTACATGGCCAAGGACAGAGCCACCGCTTACAACGTCACCTTTTTCGACTAGTGGAGTGAAATGCCATGGAACAGTATTGTCAAGCGGTTCAACTTCCAGCCCTCTTTCCAAAAACCACTCCTTTTTTGCCAATTCATACAGTGGATTTTGCAGGCCGTCCGTCACTGAACCCAGAATACCGGGGCCCAGTTTTACCGTCAGAGGCAGTCCGGAAAATTCAACCAAATCCCCCACTTTCACCCAAGTGGTATCTTCGAAGACCTGTAGGAAAATTACCCCGCCAGGTTTGACATCTATGACTTCTGATTTTAATCTTTTACCACCTTCAATGTGGACAAAAGCAACTTCGCCATTCATTACTGCACCCCGAATCTGACCGACTCCTATCAGCGATTCATTGACGCTTGTTACCTTACCCTGTGTTTTGTTCATTATTACTCCAACACCTTTAATAGTTTCTAAATTTCCGGACTTCCTCTTCAATTTTTTGGTCCCAAATCCGGTTGAGGATTTCCCTTGCACTATTTTTGTAGGTCTTTGCTTTTTCCGGTTCGTTTATTTTTTCATATACCTTCGCAATACCGTAATGAGAAGGTACGTGCATATTGTTGATGCTCAGGCAAAGCTTGAACTGTTCGATGGACTCCTCGAAAAAACCATCCTCCATCAATTGCTTGCCAGCGTTATAATGGCTTTCAATGTTTTGAATATTCTTTTCCAATTGGAGTGTAATAGCATCTTCGGACTTCAGGGTTATAAAAGAACAGGGTACCTCTCTGACCACTTTTTCCGTTACACTGCCAATAATCAGCCGGTTAAGTCCAGTCTTGCCGGTCGTTCCCATCACCAGGAGGTCAATCATCTTTTCAGAAATTGTATTGAGTATTTCTTCGGCAGGGTTGCCCTTGCGAATTTCTTTATTGTACTGTAAACCTGAGAGATTGATCCCCTCCAGGAAACTTTCGAATTTCGCTTTGTGCCCACTACACGCATCGTCGTTCACCAACGTGCTTTCTTTTTCTGACCAAAACCAACCTGAACTTTGGGATTCACAGACACTGAGAATGGTCAATTCAGCTTTAAAGCGGTGGGCCATCGTGATGGCATTCTTGAGAGACCTCTTTGAAGTCGTTGAAAAATCAACGGGGCATAGAATGTGTTGCACGTTAAGTGGCACATTTTCTTTTATAACAAAAACAGGCTTTTCACTTTTTTGAATAACTCGTTTGGTGGTAGTTCCCAGGAGAAATTTTTGACCTTTCTGGGTATCGCCAGAACCAGTCAAAATAAAATTGGCGTTCACATTTACTGCGGCCTCAACAATTTCCTCCGAGATGGAACCGAAGGCTAAGACGGTATCGCCGGTTTTTACATCTTCAGCATTTAACTTCTTGGCTGTTTCCTGGAGTTTCTTGGCCGCTGCTTCCTGCAATAACAATTTCACTTTCTCATTCGTCAAATTGTCTGGCAGGACATGCATTGGAACAACTTCGCAGTTGAATATCTTGGCAAGCTCCATGGCTGTTGCTACCAAGTTTTCCGAAGACTTACTGAAATCTTGGGCTAGTAAAATCCTTTCTATGATTTTCATATTAAACCTTTGATAAATTACCCCTGTTTCAATCTTGCTTCATGCTGTAGCAGTTTTCTATGCTCTCAACATTGAATTCGAAAGTCAGCTATTCTGTTTTGACAAATCTATATCTCAAATCTTTAGAGAAACTTAAGTAGAGGGTATCATTCATTCAGCTTTTTTTGGTCTTATCTAAAGTTTTCCTTAAGATTTTATACCGATATTTGTATAGAAGCGGTATCTAAACCTTGAGGGCATTGGCTATAAAACTTTAGAACTCTTAAAAGAAGAGGTTAGTGCAAATGCCCCAAACGCCATCTAATAATTATTAACATTAAACTCATTGGTGATGAACAAAATACTTGTGCCTACTGATTTTTCTGATACCTCATTGAATGCCTTAAGTTATGCCTCCAAATTATTTGGGCATTCAGAATTGGAGATTACGGTGTTGCACACTTATGAATTGAGTACGAGAGCCTTTCATATAAGGTCTATGGACAATATTTTGGAAGAAGATGCTCAACGCGAAATGGATGCGTTGATTAAGCAGATGCAAAAGGAAGCACCCGATGTTTCTGTGAAGTACAAGATCATAAAAGGTGATGCCGTTTCGACCACCGTCTCTATGGGTAATAGTGGTAATTACGACTACATTGTCATGGGAACCAAAGGAGCAAGTGGATTGAAGGAGGTTTTTCTTGGAAGTGTTGCCGGAGGAGTGATTTCCAAAACCAAAGCACCCGTATTGGTCGTTCCTGAAAATTACACCTACCAACCGCTGCGCGAAATTGTGTTTGCCATTAGTGGCATTTCTTTCTCCAGCGATTCAGTGGTGGAACCGTTGCGTAAGCTAGCAAAGATGAGCTCCAGCAAAGTCAATGTCTTGCACATTAGCGAAGAGACAAAGCCAGACTTAAACGAGGTGGTGAGCCCCATTAAGGATCTTAACCCTTCGGTAACCTATACTTTTGGAACCGGCAATATTAATCAACGCCTGAAAGATTTTTTGCAAAAGGAAAATGCCGAATTGTTGTGCCTGGTCAGGAGAAAAAAGGACTTTTTCAGCCGATTATTTGATGAAAGTGTTACACTAAAGCAAACCTTCAGCAGCTCAGTGCCTTTGCTCATTCTCCATGACTAATGGCTGGTCTAGCCAGACCATAATCGTAGCTGCTGCTTGATGAAGACATATTGCAGTTTCCAAAAACTAAAAGCAAAAACGAGTACAAAAAACCAGGAAAAAGAGAGCATTCCAGCAAAACAAAAACGCCATAACCAATTGTAAAACAATCAATTATAGCGTCATGAATTTTGCTTGTGATCCCGACAGGATTCGAACCTGTGGCCTGCTGATTAGCTTACCATCTACAGCTTTCGCTGCTCCCAATACACATTGGGATTTGTGGTCTGGACTATCTCTTCACCATCTCAGGTGCGCCACGTATAGTCTCTACGGAACCTTCCGAAAATCCTCAGCATAATGAATGCCATTTTGCTGATTACTTCGCGGAGTATCTACCCTAAGCGCAATTGATTTATTGAACTTTTTAGGATCAAAATAGTAGCATTTATCAGTATCAGGGCAGTAAATGACATAGAGATCAATGAAAACCTTATCTGTCTTTTTGTAAACAACACCCGTGGTGTCGCAATAACTGCTCCTAAATACTACTTCTATTGTTCCTCTCTTATTCAGAGATCGATATTTGACCTGAACAGACTTGTATTCTCCATTTTTAAAAATGACAAAGTCAAATGGAGCATGTTCAGTTTCAGGATTCAAAATCAAGAACTCTTGTTCAAATAAATCAAGCTTAGCCTTCAATACTCCCAAGTCTCCTTTATTCTTAGTATGGTGCGTAAACATATTACTAAGTTAAGAAAAAGACTAGAAGTTTCCTCGGGATTGCCATCTTCAAATCCAAAAAATTCAAAGGAAGGTTTCCCCGATATGGTGGCGTGCACTCCGCAGGTTCTGTTTCCCTGTGGAGGCTCCTAATTGTTAGCTCTCTTTCGAGCTAGAGCTTAAAGTCAGCTGCTCTATCCAGCTGAGCTACGGGACCATTTAAAAACCGGTGTAGAAACCCACCGGTCTTTCAAAAGCGATGCAAATTTATATCTTTTTTCCAAAGCGTCCAATCAATTGGCTTAGTCATTTTGGGCAATTTGTTTATTTTTGGTTTTCTGCCACCAAAAATTTGCCCAATTTATGAGTGATGTCCGCATTGAAGAGAGCTGGAAAGCCGCCCTCGCCGATCAGTTTACACAGCCTTATTTTCAAAGCCTCGCCACCTTTCTGCGCCAGCAAAAAGCAGCAGGGAAGACCATCTATCCACCGGGTTCGCTGATCTTTAATGCGTTCAATACCACACCTTTTGATGAGGTCAAGGTGGTCATCCTCGGACAAGACCCTTACCATAACCCCGGCGAAGCCATGGGGCTTTCTTTTTCGGTGCCTAAAGGGGTACGGACTCCCCCCTCACTTAAAAATATATACAAAGAACTCAACACCGACCTGGGCGTCAAAGTTCCCAACCACGGCGATCTGACCAACTGGGCCAAACAAGGTGTATTCCTGCTCAACGCCATGCTCACTGTGGAACACAAACGGGCGGGCTCGCACCAAAAGATCGGCTGGCAGGATTTTACGGATGCAGTGATTCGTACCCTTTCATCCGAGCGGGAACACCTTGTCTTTATGCTTTGGGGCAATTTTGCCAAAAGGAAAAAAGAATTGATCGACACCTCCAAACACCTGGTGCTCGAAGCGGCACACCCTTCCCCTCTGGCCGGTGGTGCCTACTTTGGCAGCCGTCATTTCTCACAGGCCAATATTTATCTCAAGCAGCACGGCCTCGAGCCCATCAATTGGGAGTTGCCGTAAGGCGATAGGCGTACACTTCTCCCCGATTGCCCACCAGCAAAATCGGGCCGCCAGTGCCGCCAATGACGGTGAAGGGCGTAGTACCCGCCAGTGGGAAACCGCTGTACATTTCTCCCTTTTCATTCAGTAGATAAATCTGTCCGCCGGGATCGTAGCTGGCACCAACCAGGCTCTTTTTGCTTCCCGGGAAGGGTACGGGAAAAGTGGCATCAGGGACTTGAGGAAAGGTGGTCTCAAATTGCTTTATAAAGCCGTTTTCATCATAATAATAAAGCGCTACATCGCCCCCACTGGTCACCAGGTAATCCTTGCGCGCATCGCCAGTAATGTCGGCAAAATGGAAGGACACATCCCGGTTTTTGCCAACTTGCAACGCCAACTTAAAGCTCTGACCTTCAGGATTTAACACCAACACCTGACCATTTTCATCAGCCAGCACCATGCGGTCCATGCCGGGTATGTTTTCGCCCTGATTAATTTGATAGTCTGGCGCTCCTCCCGGCTTTTTGCCTAGTTCCACCACGGGAAAACGAGCGTCCCCATTTTTACCAAAAACCAGCAACCGACCGGCCTGATCTGCCGCTAATAAGTAGTCTTTGTGCTGATATTGGGCGTGCTGCAGGGGATAAGTCGGGCGGTCAAAAACCATCGGGTGTGGATTCCAACCGATGATGGGACCACCGTCTTTGTCAAAGCCGTAAAACTGACCATTTGTGCCCGCCACAAATAGCTTATATGCTCCATTCCCGTCAAAATCAACCACTGTTACGCCATTCAGCGCCGGGGCTTGTAAACGTAGCGGGTAACTGCCCACAGCATTGCCAAGCTTATCTAATAAATAAATGCTGCCATTTGTGTTAAACAAGACTTGACTGGCTCCATCCTGAAAGTAATTTACTTCCTGTAGGTCCGACAATAACCAACCATCCAGTTTCTTGCTCCAACGCAAGTGACCACTGCGATCCAAGGCATTGATTTGCCTGCTCGAATCCTGAATAAAAATTAAATCCATGCCCGGCAAATAACAAGGCACGCTTGCGGCCGGTGCATCCAGCCGGGTGCGCCAAATGACCTCTGTTTCTGCCCGGTCCATTTCCGGAGTTGCAGACTGCCATTTCCCCTGAAAGTCAATCGATTCATTATCCATTTTAAAATCAAAAGCTCCTACCCCAAACTGCTCCAGGCCTCGCAAAATGCGCTGGTCATTCAGCAGTGTTCCCAACAAATAACGAAAGCGGTGTGTATTGATCAGCAACTTTGCACTTCCTTCTGCTCCCTGCAAAAGCTCCGGTTTATTGGCCAGCGTATTACCCACCAGTATCTGATCTAAAAACCGCTCCAAAGTCCTGGGATTGTTCGCCAAAATAACCGCCTTGTCGAGCATGACCAGGCTCAGATTACCCCGTTGACCTGGCAATAAATATTGCAACAACTGCTGGTCCAGAAGCTGCCGGATTTCAAACATGCCGTACGAATAGGTCTCCAGCCCCCCTACCCTGTTTTCCCACTCGTCAACCTTTCCGACCAGGGCCGGTTCATCCGCGACTTCAAACACCACCGCCATTCCTGTTCCGGGATTTCCATTGATTGGACTCATTTGCACAAAAGCCCCGGTGGTACCTATCCAGGATTGCATAAAAGCGCGAAATTCAGTGTTGTAATGACTCAGAAAATGGCTAGCATCATCCAGATTGAATAAAAAGCTGTAAAGTGCATTTGCGGGTACCACCGCCGGTAAATTATTGGGCGAAAGCCTGCCCTGTCCCGCCATTCCCGGCAAAAAATGCTGCTGAGTAACCGGGGTCAGCTCACCTTCCCACAGGCTGTCCTGAGTGATCCTGACCTTCAGCCGACCAAACACCTGTCTCCAGCTTTCCATTTGTCGCTTGCCTACTTCGCTTAAAGATTCTTTGTATAATTGCCCCAGATAGTCCGTCCTCAAATACACTTCTAATGCCTCTTCATCAGTATGTTGCCACAACCACTTCCGACTATCCGGGTCAGGCCGATCCAGCTGATCCAGGGCTTCTTCCACCAGGAGTGGCAGATTGGCCACGATCACCAAATTGTGATAAATACCGGCCGCTACTGAAGGCAGTGAATCCTTTTTTAACGTATGAATGGAATGGTCGTGGAAGTTGGCAGTTTGTCTGGTGTAGTCAGCAATTTTCTGCTTTACCTCCCGATGAGTGCCTTTGGTATCAAAGACCAAAATACTGGAAACGGCTCCTCCAGAAGTTTGCCATCCCATTACGCCTGCTTGTTTGCTTCGCAAGGTACTATCGGGTAACAATTCTTCTAGCCAGTTTAATAAAACCTGCTGGTTCGCTAAGCCCGAAGCCGGTGGCAGAACGTCGAGGAACTGCCCCAATTGATCGGTTTTGAGTTGCTCCAGATTCGCTACAGATACAAATAAAGGCACGGTTGAAGCCATTGCTTTTTCCGGAGTCAGGCGGGTCATAACAAAATACCAATAGAACAGCCCACCGATGGTCAAAAGGCTGATTAATAGGAGAATAATTCGTCTTAACATCAATATTTATGACAATAAAATGAGGTAAAGCCAGAAGAGCTATATTATCTTAGTCCTTTGACAAATCTTGTGATTCAGAGTCAAGCAAAAAAGTCAATCTACGCTTCTTAAAGGCGCTCCAGATTAACCTTTTAGCTTGACCACAAGATTTGTCAAAGAACGATTATCTTTACTAGATAATTTTGCGCTCAATCTGATTGATTGAGAAAACTACGTGATAATTATCGCACTAACCAAAAAAAATGAGAAAAAATTTCCTTCGCCTGGCTATCCTGTTGGCCATGTTTTCCGTGGTATTGGGCGCCTTCGGAGCCCACGCTCTACGTGAAAATTTGAGTCCTGAGTCTCTGGACGTATTTAATACCGGTGTTCGCTACCAATTCTACCACGCCCTGGCCCTCTTCGGACTGGGCATTATGATGTTCTATCGCAAAAATCAGAGTATGGTTTATGCCGGATGGTGTTTTGTCGGTGGGATCGTCCTTTTTTCCGGTTCGCTATACCTTTTATCCGCTCGTGAGATTCTGGGCTTTGACGCACCCTGGTTAGGCCCCATTACGCCCATTGGGGGGGTGTTATTTATTGCGGGATGGGCACTCCTATTTATTTCCACTTACCAGGATAATCAGCGAGCCAGAGGCAAATCTTAGAACTTTGGGCGTGCTCTCGGTTAAACCGAGATCGCTATCTCCACTCAGCCAAGACGCAGCTAGCTACTGACTTGAATCAAGCGTTATGGAAAGGATGATTTACTGAGGTGTTTCTGCAAACTCCTGCTCCTCTTCCTCCTTACGGCGGTTTCGCCACCATACATAGCCAATTCCTGCGATAATGAGATAAGGAGTAGCCAGCATGTACAAAATGCCGTTATTGAGTCCTTTGCCGGACTGCCCCCCGTTTTTCAGGTTGGATTCCGCCGACATTCTACACATCGGACATTGAGCATTGGCTTCAGTGGTCGTACCCATAGAAAGGGTAAGGCTCAGGGCCAGTAAGGTTAATAATCGAAATACTTTATTTTTCATTGTCTTCTATTAATAATACGGCATCAACATATAATAACAAATCGGGCCGGTAACCGCCACGTACAGCCACAGCGGAAACACCCATTTCGCCATTTTGCGGTGCTTTTCAATCTGATTCGTATATGCTCTGATAAAGGTAAACAGGATAAAGGGAAGTGTCAAGGCCGCGAGGATGATATGGCTCACCAATAGCACCAGATAAACCGTACGCATTCCTCCTATCGCAGCCATCTCCGCCGCATCCACTTCTCCATCATGGTTGATATCTCCGTAAACAGTCTCCGGAGTGGTGAAGTGATAAGCCACGTAAGACAATAGAAACAATACTGACAATCCAATAGCTACATAAATGGCTTTACGGTGTGCCTCTACATTCTTTTGTTTGATGAAGTAAAAGGCTACCAACAGGACTACGGCGGTCAGCGCATTCAAAGTAGCGTGAAAAGGCGGTAAAAAGCTAAAGTCCCATCCAGCGGGCAGGTCAATCTTTACGCGCCGCATCAGGCCCACCAAAATCAGGACAACAATCGTCACAATAGTGGCCCCAACATTCAATTTTTTAGCTAGTTGAAGATTTGAATCCATGTGTTTATTAGTCTTAGTCTTGTTCCACTACATCTGTTTTCCGCTTGGTCTCCAGCGGCAGGATCAGAGCAATGTGCTCCACCAGGCGGCTGACCTGGCTAGGTTCACGTACATCGTAGATTCGGCGTACCGTCAATGAAGTATCCGCCAAGATCATATAGGGATTGTCCACCAGGCTCATTCCCTCTGCCATGGGCAAAGAATACCCACCTTCAGTAGACAGTTTATTAATATCCTGGGCACTGCCTTTCAGAAAATAACACTGCTTTGTATCGTCTAATTGGTATTGCTCCGCAAAAGTGGTGGCTTTTGCCGTAGCCTCCATCTCATCGCCCACCAGGTAGTTGACAAATACCACGTCTTTGCGTTCGTCAAACTGGTCGTGAAGTTTCTCCAGGTACTGACCTTTTAACTGCGCACTTTCAGATTCATCCAAACTCAAAAAACTGGCCACCACCACTTTACCTCTGATATCCGCTTTAGACAACACCTTGTCGTTATAATTTGTCAATTCGAATCCGGGAATCTTTCCCAAATCCTCCAGTTCTCCCAGCGCTTCCATGCGGTAATCCAGCCCAGTGCGCAGATAGTACCACGAAATAGCCGGAAAACCGACCAACAGCAGAAAGAGGGCAACCGTTTGTAGTATTCTTTTTGAACTCACTTTTGTGGATTTCGTGATTGATTAATGATCCCTCAATTAAACAAAAAAGGCGAGCATTGGATTACTCACCTATTGTCTTTAATTACTTTCTGACAATTATATGATATTGCCGGATCAAAAGCATAAACTAGCTTGCGATCCGGCAATCAACTGTCGGTATAACGTTCTTTATCCTTGCTGACCGATTTGATAAACAGTCTCGTCAATCAACATACCTTGGGGAGACTGACCTTCCTCTATAGATTTTTCGTTCTTATCCTTAATCTGCTGTCTGCGATCCTTCCAGGAATCACCTTCCTGAAAAAAGGCGATAATCGCCCAGATCAACAGCATAGTTGGCAGTAATACACTCATAGCCAACCCCTTCACCTCATAGCGCATGTGCATAAATTCATAAATAATGAAATAAGCTTTATAAAGAGAAAGGATAATAATAGCCAGACCAACAAGATAAACCAACCAGCGATATTCATGTACGCCGTCCCAAATGTGTCCCTTCCCAATAAGGGAAATGATCACCTCGGCCACGGTTACAGCAGCCAGCAAGTAGAGTCCTTTATATACGTTCTTGATTGATTCTTCGTAACTTAAATGTGCCATATCGCGATTGATAATTTACAGTCGTTTTGATAATAAAGATTAAAGCAGGTAAAATACCAGGAATACAAATACCCACACCAAGTCTACAAAGTGCCAGTACAAACCGATCTTCTCGACCATTTCGTAGCCGTTTTTGCGTTTAGCATACAAACCACTGGCAGCATTCAACATGATGATCAGCAAGAAAACAACACCAGATAACACGTGGAAGCCGTGGAAGCCAGTGATGAAGAAGAACAGTGCACCAAATGCCTTTGGGCCATACTCCTGCGTTTTAATCATGCCGGCATCCGGGCCAGCGGTGACCTTATATTTCTTACGGATAAAACCTTTTTCATCAACAATGTATCCTTTATAATCACCTGGTTCGGTTGCCATTTTAGCACCGTGGTGTTCGTCACCGTGGCCTGCCTCTTCACCATGACCGCCTTCACCGTGGCTATCGTGTCCGCCACCAGCTTTGTGCAACAGATAAGAGGCTCCTGCTGTAAATGTTTCTCCGGATTCAGAACCATCAGCATTGAGGTATACTCCGTCTTCCACATGGGTACCAAAAGGATCCGTGGTGACTGTCATGTGCTCTGTACCAATCAGGTTAGTCCATTCCCACGCCTGACAGCTCAAGAAGCCCAGTCCACCCAAAACGGTCAACAGCATCCAGAAGACAACACCGTTTTTATTTTCCCGGTGGCCTTCCTGTACGGCGCGTACCATGGTCACGGAACTGATGATCAAGAGGAAAGACATGACCGTTACGAAGATCAACGGCAATTCCGTATGCCCGGCAAAAGGGAACGTTTTGAAAACAAAATCCGGCACTGGCCAGGTAGGGCTGCTAAAACGCAGTGACCCGTATGCGATCAAAAAACCGGCAAAGGTAAAAGCATCTGAAAGAAGGAAGTACCACATCATCAACTTGCCATAGCTGGCCTTAAAGGGTTCCGTGCCACCTTCCCATGCCTGCTGCTCATTTACCTCGTGCTCCAGTACAGTTTCGTGTGTCGCCATTAGTAATTATTTTTAGATTTTCGTTTGTTTTCCCGAAGGTCCGTCATCAACAGACACTTCAATGAAATTAAGCTTGTTGTAAAGTAAAAAAGACGAATAAATATACCCAAAGCAAATCTACGAAGTGCCAGTACGTCAGCGACAATTCAAAACGAAGCTTCCGCGATTGGGTTTGATTAAATTTCAAAGTATATGCATTGACCAGTGCCACCGTCAGGATACCTATACCTCCCAGTAAGTGGGCAGCGTGCAATCCTGAGATCACATAGATAAAATCGCCCGATGGATTAATGCGCAACGGAACACCGATTTCGGTCAGTGCGGTCCATCCCTGGTACTGACATACCAGAAAACCAATTCCCAATGCCATTGTCGCCCACAAAAGGCCCCGGTACATTGCTTTATTTCCTTTCTTAAAAGCCAGATAAGAACCGTGCATGGCAAGACTGCTGAGCACGATGATCACCGTACTTAAAAAGAAAACATTTGGCAAACGAAATTCCAACCAATTTCCTCCCGCCTGCCGTACGATGTAGGCACTCGTTAGTGCCGCAAACATCATCAAAATGCTGGCGCAGCCTACCCAAAGGGCAAACTTCATTGGATGGATTTTATTTCTCTTATAACTATTCTGCACTGTTAAGTCCATTTCTTCACTGATTTTTTATTCCTTTTCTAAATCTTATCCACCAAAAATGCGATCAGCGAACAAGGGATGTAGAAGAAGGAAAAGAACATCAATTGCAGTGCTGCTTTACGGTTATTTCTTTTATAAAAATTCCAGGCAAACCCGGCGTAAACCAGCCCCATAATGCCTACAAAAATTCCTGACAACAGGCCGCTCACACCCAGATAGTAGGGCAAAAAAGCAACCGGAACCAAAAATAAGGCGTAGATCAACGATTGCATGCCAATGCTCGGGTCCTGCTTTCCATTAAGTGTCGGAACCATCTTGTACCCTGCTTTTTGGTAGTCTTCAAACCCCAGCCAGCCGATAGACCAAAAATGGGGAAACTGCCATAAAAACTGCAACGTAAACAAGGATAATGCCAGCAATGTCAAGGTTCCTTCAGCCGCCGCACATCCGATCAGTGTAGGCAATGCACCGGGCACTGCTCCGATGATTACCGCCACGGGGGAAATGCGCTTCATGGGCGTATAGAGGAAGGCATAACTCAATAAAGCCACCATTCCAAAAAACGCCGTCCACGGATTGAACAAAGCCAAGAGCAGAATACCGACCAGACTCATCAACCCTGCAGCCAGAACCGCCTCTGAATCTTTCATTCGACCAGCTGCTAGTGGCCGGTCCGCGGTGCGTTTCATTAATCGATCAAAATCTTTCTCCAGCACCTGATTCAACGCGTTGGCTGCTCCGGTAACCAGAAAACCGCCTGCGGCCAAAATTCCCACTGCCAACCAGTTGATTTGTCCCTGGCTGGCAATCAGAAATGCCACTACCGAGGAAAAAACCACCGTCAGGTTCAAGCGAATTTTTACCAGCATCTGGTAGTCTTTCACTTTTTGCAGCAATGAGTAACTCGCCTTGCTATCTACTACTTTTAGTGACACGATTTATTTTCTGGAGGAATCCTTAGACTCCCTAATTTTCTACTGATTAATTAATACTCTCTCCTTTTCAATCACCAATCACCAATCACCTCTCACCAATAACTCAGGTTAATGGCTTTCCGTCTCATCTGGTCCCAGCGGCTGGATTTGTGAGATGAACTCATTGCCATCCTTACCATAGTCATAAGCCCAACGCTGTACTGATGGAATTTTACCAGGCCAGTTGCCGTGACCAGCGTGAATAGGAGTAGTCCACTCCAGGGTAGTCGCGCCATATGGGTTGCGGGTGGTCATCTTCTTCCCTTTCCAAATACTGTAGAAGAAGTTGATCACAAACAACAGCTGAGCAGCAAATACGACAATCGCCGCAACGGAGATGAACTTGTTCATTTCAGCAAAGTGACTGAACGTTTCAAATACATCAAAGCTGTAGTAACGACGAGGTACACCAGCCATACCCAGGTAGTGCATTGGCCAGAAAATAGCGTATGCACCGATCAGGGTGGTCCAGAAATGGATTTTACCCAGTGTCTCATTCATAAAACGGCCGTACATCTTTGGGAACCAGTTGTAAACACCGGCAAACATTCCAAAGAAGGCTGCAACTCCCATTACAATGTGGAAGTGAGCAACAACAAAGTAAGTATCGTGAAGCTGAATGTCAATGGCAGAGTTACCCAGGAAGATACCGGTCAGACCACCGGAAATAAACATGGATACAAACCCAATGGCAAACAAACTCGCAGAGTTAAACCGAATATTACCACCGTAAAGCGTCGCAATCCAGTTGAATACTTTCACTGCTGAAGGCACCGCGATAATCAGGGTAAAGATCACAAAGAAGTTAGAAATAAATGGATTTACCCCAGACATAAACATGTGGTGTGCCCAAACGATAAAGGACAAGAAGGCAATAGCCAGAATGGAATAAACCATCGCCTTGTATCCAAAGATCGGCTTGCGGGCGTGTACTGAAAGTACTTCAGATACAATACCCATAGCAGGCAGAATAATGATGTATACCTCAGGGTGTCCCAGGAACCAGAACAAGTGCTGGTAAAGAATCGGGCTACCACCAACAAAATCAAGTGCCTGACCTCCGATGAAAATCTCGCTCAGATAGAAACTGGTACCCAGACTCCGGTCAAACATCAAAAGGAAGAAACCGGATGCCAATACGGGGAAAGACAACAGACCAATAATCGCCGTGATAAAGAAGGCCCAAATGGTCAATGGCAAACGCCACATGGTCATTCCTTTGGTACGAAGGTTCAATACCGTAGTGATATAGTTGATACCTCCCAGCAGCACCGACACTACAAAGAAGACCAAACTGACCACCCAAAGGGTCATACCTGCCCCGGACCCCGAGGAGGCTTGCGGCAAAGCGCTGAGCGGAGGATAGGCCGTCCAGCCACCGGCAAATGGTCCCGTGCTGAGGAAAAGTGATGCGAACATCACTACACCTGCGAGGAAGAAAAACCAGTATGATAACATATTCAGGAATGGCGAAGCCATATCCCTGGCCCCTACCTGTAAGGGTATCAAAAGATTACTAAAGGTACCACTCAAGCCGGCCGTCAATACAAAGAATACGATGATCGTACCGTGCATGGTAACCAATGCATAATAGAATTCGGAAGATAGTGTACCGATACCTGCCTCGTCAAGGATAATCCACTTGCCAAGCAATGGTTTCAACCAGGCCATACTCTCTTCGGGAAAGCCCAGCTGCAAACGGAAAACGATGGACATAAATCCACCAATGATCGCCCAAATCATACCCGTGATCAAAAACTGACGAGCAATGATCTTGTGATCCTGGCTGAAGATATATGTCGTAATGAAATTAGATTGATACTTGTCTCCGTGATGATGCTCGTGAAAGTGGTCATCATAACCGTACTCCTCGATAAGAAGATCTACGTCTTCGGTTGTCGTCGGTTTTATTACAACCTTGTCCATTCTTTGTGATATTTATTGGTTAAAATCCAGTTTACTAATAATGCACTAATGCTTTCTGTTCAATAATTCTACCAATTTAACCAAAATTCTTATTGGGTTAGAATCTTAAACTCTGTTCGGCGGTTCTTTTCACGCCCTGCATCAGTGTCGTTGGTATCTACTGGTCTGGTTTGACCGTAGCCAACGGCATTCAGTCGTTCGGCATCGATTCCGCTTTGCACCAGATAATTGTATACCGCTTGTGCTCTGTTTTCCGACAGCAGCTGATTGGCGTCGGGTTCTCCGGTATTGTCGGTATGACCGGCCACCTCCAAAGTCATGCTTGGATACTTGTTCAGCGCAGCTACAAGATTGTCCAATTCGTAGTGTGACAATTTGGTCAACGATGCTGATCCGGTTTCAAAATTTACGTAATCAAAGCGCAACACCTTATCGGCAAGGCTATCTGATGCCAGGGCCTCGGTGACTTTAGCCTCAAATTCTTCTTTTCTCTGGCTAATTTCAATACCGAGTAACTCATCTTTTCTAGGGTCATCTTCAGAACCACGAATGCTTGACATATAATAAGACTGCTGCTCATCCAACCAGTTTTCGTACTCATCCTGAGAGACGATTCTGACCAGACGGCGCATACTAAAGTGTCCCTTGCCACACAATTCGGCGCAAGCCAATTCATAGTTAAAAGTTTCCCACAACTTCTTATCTGGTTGATTGGGATCTGGCAATTCGTATTCGGGAACCCCTTTCAACTGCTGGCGATATTGCTCAGTAGTCAAGGTTGGTGTGAATACGAAGTAAGTGGGCATACCTGGTACGGCATCCATTTTTACACGAAAGTGAGGAAGGTAAAAATTATGCAGTACATCCAACGCTTCAATACGGACGCGCACTTTCTGGTTGACAGGTAGTACAATTTCTGACGGGTGGAAATCATCGATGTTTTTTTCATCACTCCAATCTTGTCCGATTGGATTGTTTCCGGCAATCAGCTTATAACTTCTGGCTCCCAGCAAACCATCCTCACCAGGATAGCGCAGGTGCCAGGCAAACTGATAACCCGTTGCTTGAATTTCGAGATATTCATCCTCACTGGTTGGATTCAATACCGGTGTTGCTTCCTCCGGAATATCGGCCATTACCTCATTCCAGGCATCCAAACCACCAACAACCAGAAAGGTCATCACCACCGCGGGAATCACCGTCCATACAACCTCAAGCTTATTATCGTGAGGCATGAACAACGCTTTTCTTCCCTTTTCCGCCTTATACTTATAGGCAAAATAAAACAGAAGAACCTGAGTGATGAAAAATACAATTGCCGTAATAATCATGGTGATGTTGAACATCGAATCCAGGGTAGTACCATGAACGGAAGCTGCATTATGAGGTCCGTACCCCAACATATAGTTGCGATAATGTGCAAATGACCATACGCAACCGATCAGGAAAAGGACCATGAAAACCATGGAGAAGTTAGCTTGTCGCTTGTTATTGATTTCCTCTACTTCCTCTTCACCTCTGATTTTTGAAGCCAGTTCGGTTACCTTTCCGATCTGAACGGCAACAACAGCAATCAAAATCAAACATAAAATAACGAGTAATGCCGTCATTATCAATTATAGTTTAAAATTCGTGATGCTTTCAAAATTAAGCTTATAAACAATCAACTGGTTGGATTCGATTTCCAACCCAACTTGTTTAGAATCAATCTAAATAACTACACGTGATGGTGCAGACTCTCTGCCAGGTACGGATCGTTTTTCGGCTCCAGTGATGCCTTTTCCATACGTGAAAATGCAAAGTATATAAATCCGGCCAGGAAGCCCAGCATAATACCAATCTCCAGCAAACCAGGGATGGTAAAGCCCATCATAAAACCAACATCATGGTGTGCACCTTCGGCGCCATGACTCATCACCTCGTGAGCCGTGTGCAGTACACCAGGCTTAATCATCTGGAAGAAATCCCACCAGTGGCCGAAGAAACAGATGATGGCGGTAAAGATCAAGGTTCCGTATTTTCTCTTGGTGTCATTCCGCATCAGGATGAGGAATGGCAACGCAAAATTCATAATCAGGTTGCCGTAAAACAATACGGGATAGTGGTCCAGACGAGTCCGGAAATAAATGGTTTCTTCACCATTGTTTCCGTACCAGATCAACATGTACTGTGAAAACCAAAGGTAGGTCCATGCGATGCTGAAGGCAAACATGTACTTGCCCAGGTCATGCAAATGTTCCGGAGAAACGTTAGGGAAAAATCCTTTGGATTTCATATAGATGATCGTCAGGATGGTCAGGGCGATAGCGGCTACAAACCAGCTACAGGTAGCGTACCAGGCAAACATGGTACTGTACCAGTGAGCGTCAACCGACATTACCCATTGCCAAATCATGGCAGCACTGGTAAATCCGGCAATCGGCAGGAAAATCGCTGACCATAGCCGAATCTTGCGGTGCAATTTGAAATCAGAAGTACCTTCACTGTCTTCCTGAACGGACAGCGATCTGATTTTGGTAGCAAAGAAAATCCAGCCGCCAACAATAATCAGCGTACCGAAGGTATACCAGCCCTTGTTCAGGAATCCGGACTTACCTTCCAAAATTGGATCTCCAACTACAGCTTCAGTATCTGCCCAGTGATACAGGTGATGAAAATGCCCCCACAAACCGATGATCAATACGGCAATCAATACCAGACCAGGTATGAGGAACAGTGAATAAGCTTCCCATACTCTTTTTAATACGGTATGCCATCCGGCGTAAGCCGTGGTAAAAGCAGCCAGAATGAAAAGAGAGATGAAAGCAATACCGGTAAAGAATACCGAATTATGCAAAAAATTGGACCAAAAACGGGTATGTAAAGAATCGTCAAAGAATGCAAAATTCAATCCCAGGCACACTAGTCCGAGCACCATGAACCCGATCAGGACGCTTTTTTGCTTCGATTCAAAAGTAAATTGGTTCATTTCTGTTTTATTTCTTCTTTAAATTGCTTCTTAATTATAATTCCTAACGGCAGGTGGCCTAGTGGCCGCTTTCACCGTGTTGATCACCAGAATGTTCTGAGTCAGTGTGCTGCTCACCGCCATTTTCTTCAGTCGTTTCCTGCTCGCCTTCACCAGGCTGAGCTTCGGTATCTCTAACATTTTGAGCGATCGTCGTATACTGGCTCAACGGTGTACCGAATGATGGATTGAAGGTATTTACCTCTTCGCTGTAATTCAATTTCTTCTCCTTCGCCTGAAGCGTACGAATATAGTGGATCACCTGCCATCTTTCTTCGTAGGAAAGCTTATCGGCATAAGCGCCCATTACATTCTTACCGTACATGATAGAATAGTAGTAGCGTCCGTTTGAAGCGGCAATGAATTCATCAGTTAAGAAGTTAGCTGGTTGAGCTGGATATTTTACATTCTTGTTTTCGTCCTCATTAACGATATAGCCCAGTCCATCACCCTTGCTGCCGTGGCAGATAGCGCAGTTGATCATGTAGAGATTTTGTCCACGAGCCAAACCTTCCTGAGTAATGGGGAAGGGATTGTCGATGATCTCCGCAGTGGCTCTAGTTCTTTCCTCCTCAGAATCTTCGTAATAAAAAGGTACGCTGCCATTGACAGGCACCGCAATTTCATTGACGGAAGTTTCTCCGCGCAGGTGCTCCATCATGGCATTTTGAGCCGTTACACTAGAAGCAAAATATACGCCAGCATATCCACGTGGAATAGTTCCTTCTACCGGGTCTTGCAGATTACTCAGGGCTTTGCGCTTGATGGTACTCTCATCATTCCAGGAATTATAATAATAATTGGAATAGACGTTGGCATCATAAGCCAGAGAGTGAGCCATATCTGGCATGTATTCGTGACCTGTATGACCTTCATCGGCAGGTGAACAGGAGCTGAGCACAACTGCAGCTACCGCGATAATCAACCATTTTCTTAACTCTTTCATCATATCGAATTTATGGACGCTTGTCCGCTCGTTTTTTAATTTAGATGGTTTTTGTTTGAACTTCCGATGCACCGGTACTGCTGAAAAAGCCACGTAGCTTATTCACCTCTTCTTCTGCGGCGCCATTGGTCTGGAAGGCAATACAAAACTTATCATCTGTAATCCGGTCATCAAGAGTCGGATTGGTCACACCGGGAGCCATCCCACAGATGGTGTAAAAAGTAACAACCATCCCTACAGAGGCAAAAAGGACCGTTACCTCGAAGGTAATTGGAATAAAAGCCGGAACTGACCAGTAAGGTTTACCACCAAAAATGATGGGCCAGTCACGGGTAAATACCCAGGTCATAAACAGGAATGCAGTCAATGTACCAATAGCTCCGTAAATGAACCCGGTGATGTGCAAACGGCTTTCAGCCAGCCCCAACAGTGGGTCCAACCCGTGAACGGGAAAAGGTGAATACACATCCATGATCTCGAGGTGATCGTCCTTGGCTTTTTTCACAGCCTTGAGCAAATCCTCCTCGTCGTCGTATAATCCGTATAGAACTTCTTTATTTTGATCTTTCATGTTGAATGTCTTTCTTCCGTTTGGATAATGATTAATGCGCTTTTTCAGCCTTTTCTGCGTGGTGCTGGGCATTTGGCCCGGTATATTGGTCACCGGCAGATTTCAAAATACTCTTGATTTCCGCAACCGCTACTACCGGTGCTACACGGCTGAAAATCAGATACAGGGTAAAGAAAAGCCCCAATGTTCCGATAAACAATCCAATTTCTACCCACGTTGGGCGGTAGTAACTCCAGCTTGATGGCAGATAATCACGAGCCAGGGTAGTGGCGATGATCACAAAGCGCTCAAACCACATCCCAATATTTACGAAGATGGACATGAAGAAAGTCCAGAATAAGCTTCTGCGAATTTTCTTACTCCAGAAAAGTTGTGGAGACAATACGTTACAAGTCATCATACCAAAGTAAGACCACCAGTAAGGCCCCAATACCCGGTTGAAGAAAGCAAACTGCTCATAGATATAACCAGAATACCAGGCGATAAACAATTCCGTAAGGTAAGCTACACCCACAATCGATCCCGTAAGAAGGATCACCTTGTTCATACTTTCGATGTGCGTCAGGGTGATGTAATCCTGCAAGTTCAAAACCTTCCGGGTAATCACCATCAGCGTTTGTACCATGGCAAATCCGGAGAAGATCGCACCCGCAACGAAGTAAGGCGGGAAGATGGTGGTGTGCCAGCCGGGAATGACCGAAGTGGCAAAGTCAAAGGATACGATGGTGTGTACAGAAAGTACCAGCGGTGTTGCCAATCCAGCCAAAACGAGCGATAAGCTCTCCCAACGCTGCCAGTGCTTGGCAGAACCGGTCCAACCGAATGACAAACCGTTATAGATTTTTTTCCTGAGTCCCTTGGCGCGGTCACGTACAGTAGCAAAATCGGGAACCAGACCGGTATACCAGAACAACAGAGATACCGTAAAGTAAGTGGAAATCGCAAATACGTCCCACAACAGCGGTGAGTTAAAGTTCACCCAAAGTGGTCCTCTGGTATTGGGATAAGGGAAAATGAAGAAACCCAGCCAAAGACGTCCCATGTGAATCAACGGGAACTGTCCGGCACAGATTACCGCAAAGATGGTCATCGCTTCCGCTGCGCGGTTTACACCGGTCCGCCATTTCTGACGGAAGAGCAAAAGGATAGCGGAGATCAGGGTTCCAGCGTGACCAATACCTACCCACCAAACGAAGTTGGTAATGTCCCAACCCCAACCGATGGTACGGTTCAGGTCCCATGATCCGATACCGACCCAGATGGTCCAGGCTACACAGAAAACGTAAAAAGCCAAACCTGCCACTGCGATGATAAAGGCAATAATCCAGGCTAAACTTGGCGTCTTCTCCGTAGGCGAACAAATATCCTCCGTAATCTGGTGGTAAGATTTGCTGCCTTCGATTAAAGGTTCTCTAATTGGAGAAACTACTGCACTCATAATGATTTTTTTATACCGTGGGCCCCGGAGGGCTATTCTTTACTGATCAAAAAATTGAATTATACGTCCAGTTCTTCCTTGCGGTTCACCACTTTAGCAGAGTAATTTACCGATGGACGGGCGTTGATTTCTTCCAGCACCAGGTAGTTCAATGGGTTGTCTTTCACCCGCTTGGATACTTCGCTCTCCGGATTGTTCATGTCACCAAAAACAATAGCGCCGGTAGGACATGCCGTTTGACAAGCCGACTTCACATCGCCTTCGCGCAACTGACGTCCTTCGCGCTTAGCGGTCAGCTTACCTTCCTGGATACGCTGTACACAGAAGCTACACTTCTCAATAACCCCGCGAGAACGTACGGTTACATCCGGGTTAAGGACCATACGTGTCAGGTTGTCAGCACCATATGGCAGCTCTTC
The DNA here is from genome assembly GCA_965229635.1 of Saprospiraceae bacterium. Taxonomy (GTDB): domain Bacteria; phylum Bacteroidota; class Bacteroidia; order Chitinophagales; family Saprospiraceae; genus BQJU01. The sequence continues at coordinate 3,608,419 of OZ245894.1, read as the reverse complement.
ACCGTTAACACGTGGCTCATTTGCAGCAAACAAGTCACCAGTGGTGTAATCCAGCCAGTTGAAACGACGTACTTTATACGGACAGTTGTTGGCACAGTAACGCGTACCGATACAACGGTTGTATGTCATCTGGTTCAAACCTTCTGCACTGTGGTTGGTCGCAGCTACCGGACAAACGTTCTCACAAGGAGCATTATCACAGTGCTGACACATCATTGGCTGGTAAACCACATTTGGGTTTTCGTAATCACCGAAGAAGTAGCGGTCGATACGGAGCCAGGTCATTTCGTGATGACGGTGTACTTCGTGCTTTCCTACAACCGGTACGTTATTTTCAGCGACACAGGCTACCTGGCAGGCACCACAACCAATACAGGCATTCAGATCTACGTACATGCCCCAGTGATGACCCTGGCTGTAGAATTCTTCTGTATATTCATCGTACGGATAAAGCGTCTGCACATTGAGGTGCTCTGCCTCCGCACGCTTTTCAGCAATATGGTGGGTCAGTTCACTCAGTTCATCGAGATTGGTTTGGTAGATGATTGATCTGTCGGTCAAACCGCCCTGGAAACCGGCACCCAAAGTCATGACGGTTTTCTCGTCTACATTCAGTGCCTCTTCCGGATTCTCCGGATTTTTAACCAACTCGCCATTCTCATCGCGTGCGGTAACACCCATGGTGTGGTGGTACTGCACACATGCGAATTCTGTCTCCACTTCTACCCTATCGGAAACACTTACGCTGGTCGCATAATATTGTGTATTGCCATTTTCATCAACGCTCAGCCATGGATAGATATTAACACCTACCTCATTGCCCAGAGCATGGCCCATTTTGCCCGTAACCGAGCGGCCATAGCCGAGAGCCAGGGCTACTGTACCATTCATCTGACCAAACTGGCGAATTACCGTAGCTACATGCTTCACGCCATTCACTTCTACCTCTACCCGGTCGGCATGGCTATACTGTTCGTCCTGGTTTAGGTCTTTGAAAGCAGAAAATTCATTACCACCATCCCAGATTACTGGAACTGCCAGGTAATTGCCCCAAACACAGCGTGTTACCGGATCAGGCATTTCCATCAACCAGGGGTTGCTGGCGTATTGACCGCCCCCCATATTTACCGTCTCGAAGAAGGAAATTTCCAGTTCGCTATTGGATGGCTTGCGTACTTTTGATGCCGCACTGGCCACATCACCAGAGAATGCGGTAGCAATTGAGTATTGTTCTACTTCAAATACACCATTGTGGAGCGTATTATCCCAGAAAGACTGGAAAGTGGCATAACTTCCCTGAGTTGGGAACATCACTTCCTGCCAGTGAGCTTTCAGGTATTCCATGTAAGGTTGATCAGCCTCCGTATCCAGATTTTCAGCACCAGCCCAACGCAGCAGGGATTCCTCGCCCTGACGGGTTCCTTCCATTCCCACTGCCGCAAAAATCGGCGTGATGGTGGGTTGGATCAGGCTGTAGTGACCACGCTTTGGCTCAGCATCTCCCCAACTCTCCAGATAGTGGTGAATTGGCGCGATGTAGTCACAAAGCATATTGGTTTCGTTTGGAGTAGCAGACAAAGCTACCTTTACATCCACTTTGCCCATTCCTTCCACAAATTGCGCCGCATTGGGCACATCAAATGCCGGGTTGACATCACCCATAAGGAATAAAGCGTCAACCGAACCGCCGTTCATTTCGCGGATCAGCTGCTGAATATTGCTATCTATTCCCTGACGTTGCAGAGAAGCATTGTTAAAGTCGATGGTATTGCCGTAGCTACCAAGCATGTCGTTGATCGCGTTGATCAATACCTGCTCTCCTACGTTATTGGAACCAGAAACCACCAATGAGCGGTTGCGGCTGCCCAGCAATTCTTTAGCTACCTTGCCAATCTTTGCTGCCTTTTCACTTGACAGCTCAGGACCACTCACCCGGCTGCGTCCAGAAGATGCAGCAATCTCATTGTAAAGTGCTACAATTGCCGCACCTTGTTCAGAAGGCTTAACCAAAATACGGTTGTCGGCATTGGAACCAGTCAGACTCATGTGACTTTCCACCTGGATGTGGCGAGACATACTTGGCTTGCTTGCGTCGGTAATCTTACGGTTGGCTGCGTATTGAGCCGCATATTCAACCGGAGAAATCCAGGTACCCAGGAAGTCAGCATCAAAACTCACGATTACGCGAGCCTTGTCGAAGTGGTAATTTGGAATGACCTGCTGCGCAAAACTCTCCTGATTGGCCTGCAAAATAGCAGAGCTCGAAACCGGATCATAAACGACTACATCCGTATTAGGATATTTTGCTTTGAAATCCTCCAAAGCCTTCCAGGTAGTTGGACTCAGAATGGTATTCGAAACAATTCTAATGGTAGAACCGGCGCTAAGTTTGCCGCTCAATTCCTTATCCAGATCAGCCCAGGTCATACCGTCTTTGGCTACTTTGCCACCTTCAACCTTTGCGGGGCCGGTAAAACGGCTGGTATCATAAAGACTCAACACACTAGCCTGAGCCCGTGCACTGGTACCTCCCTTGGTCACCTTTGAAAGCGTATTGCCTTCAATCTTGATGGGGCGGCCATCTCTCGTTTTGATTAATACGGCACAGTAATCTCCACCCTGAACGAACGAAGAAGCATAGTAGCTGGCCACACCAGGTACGATGCTATCGGGTTTAACTACATAAGGAATGGCCTTTCTGACGGGAATCTCACAACCGGCAGCAATGGTGGCGGCTCCGAGTCCAAATCCGAGGTACTTGAGGAAGTCCCGACGGTTGGTCTCCACATCTAAAGACTTTTGATCAGAAATTTGATCAACAATAGGCAATTCAACGAATTCTTCTTTGGTAGCTTGCTGGTAGGCTTCAGTATTTTTCAACTGATCTACTCCAATCCAAACTCCTTTCTTTTGGTCCTTCATTATGATAGTTTATGACAATCCTTGATTTTGCAAATTTTATCTCCTAATACCTTATATAGTATTAGTAGTGACATTTCTGACACTCGAGGCCGCCGATTTCTTCAACGGTTACTTTATCGCGCTTGCCACTGGCGAGCTCCTCGTGATATTTTGCGTAAGACTTATAGTAATCGTTATTCTCGAACTGCACTTCCGTTTGACGGTGACAGTTGATACACCAGCCCATAGAGAGCGGTGAATATTGACCTACAACTTCCATTTCCTGGATTTGGCCATGGCATGTCTGACATTCAACCTTTCCAACCGATACGTGCTGAGCATGATTGAAGTATACGTGATCAGGCAGGTTGTGGATACGCACCCACTCGATCGGGCCGGCAATTTTCTCATCGCCGTTTTCCGGGTTGGTCAGCGCCTCAACGATGCCTTCCCATTGCTCTTCAATCACGTCTTCCACATCGCCGGCATCACCTCCTTCCTGAATGTAGGTATCAGCAATCCACTTGGAGTAGACCTTCTTGATATCCTCATTACTCATGTTTTCGTAATCCTCAAGGTAGGTATCGTTAGATGGATCATATCCAATAGAGGCAAAGATTTTGGTCAATTCCGCAGTACCGTACTGAGAGCCAACCTCAATTGCCTTGTGGCAATTCATACAGGTATTGGCCGCAGGAATCACGGAATGCTTACTACGACGAGCGCCGTCGTGGCAATACTGACAATCGATTTGTTGCAAACCGGCGTGGGTAGCGTGGCTGAACTTGATGGGCTGCTCTGGCTGGTAGCCTTGCTGGCGACCCAACATAATGGCGTTATTAACAGTGGTATAACCACCAAGCACCACCAGGGCGAAGATCACAAAGGCGATCACGCCCTTGCTGGTCAGAATTTCTACCAGGGTACGACGACGAGCGGGCGCGTTGCCTTCCTTCACCTTAATCATATAGTTAAGGTTGGAAGCAATACGTGCCAGAACAACTGCCAGGATAGCAAGAATCAAAGCCAGAACGATGAAGAGAGCGGTATTGTCTTTCTCTTCTACCTGTGTAACTATGTCTGGACCTCCTCCAGTTTCCTGACCAGGACAATTCTCCTCGTAGGTACAATTAATATATCCCAAAATATTTGCGATATCTTCATCGGAAAGGTTGAGGAAGTTCTGCATCTGTACAGGCTTCCACTGATCCCATACTTCAACGGCACGAGGGTGGCCCTCGCCGATCATCGCCTGAGAGTTACGGATCCATCTATACAGGTCTTCTTCGGGATAATCTGCCCAGCGCTCTTCAACGCCACCGAGGGCAGGACCGGTCAAATCCTGTTTCATGTTCTTATTGTGACATGAGGCACAATTATTTCGGAAAAGCGTCTTACCAGCCTCAATGTCAGCTTCCTGAGCGAATGAGGAGAGGGAGAAGAAGGTCAAGCACAATACTGCTAGTACCCGACTAATCAATGACTTATCTATCATCTCGTACAGATGTTTTGATGCTCTTAAAAGTTTAGTTTACCGGTCATTTCCGGAATTGACGCAAAGATATGATTCGTTAACTTTTTTTAACAATAAATCTCAAAATGCTGATGTTATTTAGATTTCATCTAAACAACACGTCTTTTCCATTAGAAAATGAACCCAAAATATCGTTGACAAAAACAGTCCGTTGACCGTTTGTTATTTCCTGATCACAAAGGATGTCCGTTTTAAATTTTCCTGACCTTAATCTGACAAAAGTTTAATCGGAATAACAATTTGTTCAAAAAGGTTATAGACATTCCGGTGCTTGTTAGCCTACCGGCAACAGCTTTCGATTTAGTTTGGGGCAAACCGTTTTGTTCTTGGGAAAATGTTTGTGAGGTAATCCCCGGTTTTGGATGTTGACTACACAGCTACCTTGGCCTTGATGTGTGGCCATGGGTTGTAATCTTCCAGGGTGAAATCTTCAAATTGGAAAGCAAATATATCTTTTACTTTCGGATTTATAAGTATCGAAGGCAATTTTCTAGGTGTCCTTTGCAATTGAAGGTTGGCTTGCTCCAGGTGATTGAGGTAGAGATGCACATCGCCGAATGTCAGCACGAACTCTCCCGGCTCCAGGTCACAAACCTGTGCCATCATCATGGTCAGCAAGGCATAAGAAGCGATATTAAAAGGTACGCCGAGAAAAACATCGGCCGACCGCTGGTACAGCTGACAGGATAATTTTCCATCGGCAACATAAAACTGAAACAGGGCGTGGCAGGGCGTCAATGCCATTTGGTCGAGCTCTCCCGTATTCCAGGCATTAACGATGATGCGCCGCGAATCGGGGTTGTTTTTGATTTGCTTCACTGCCCGGGCGATCTGATTGATCGACCTTCCATCCGGGCTTTGCCAATTCACCCACTGCTTTCCGTAAATCGGCCCCAGGTCACCATTTTCATCGGCCCATTCATTCCAGATACGCACCCCGTGCTCCTGCAAATATTTGACATTGGTATCTCCTTTCAAGAACCACAACAATTCGTAAATGATGGATTTGAGGTGCAACTTCTTGGTTGTCAACATGGGAAACCCTTCACCAAGATCAAAACGCATCTGATGACCAAATACACTCAGTGTACCGGTGCCGGTACGGTCATCTTTGCGAGTGCCATTATCGAGGATGTGTTGGAGCAGATCGAGGTAGTTTCTCATATACAGTAGGAATTGACTTGCAAATAATGCAATATTACAAAACTTCGTGTAATTTGGCTTGTTTACCTACCAATTCAAATGAACCAAACCGACGACGAATGAGTTACCGCAGCCTCAAGGAATGTGCCGATGACCTGGAAAAACACGGCAAGCTCGTGCGCATCAAGACTGAAGTTGATCCCAATTTGGAAATGGCGGAAATCCATCGCCGGGTCTTTGATGCTCAGGGCCCTGCACTTCTATTTGAAAAGGTGAAAGGCAGCCCCTTCCCCGCCCTTTCCAATTTATACGGCACCTTTGAGCGCACCGATTTTATATTCAGGCATACCCTGGAAAAAGTTCAAAAAGTCATTGAGCTGAAAGCTGACCCCACCAACTTTTTTAAGCATCCGCTGCGGTACCTCAGTGCCCCATTCACCGCCCTTTCGGCTTTACCCATGAAGAGTTGGGGCAAAGCACCGGTCACCTACAATACGACCACCATTGATCAATTGCCACTGGTTAAATCCTGGCCAATGGATGGTGGAGCCTTTGTGACCATGCCACAGGTTTTTACCCTACCGCCCGGTAACAGCAATATTATGCAATCTAACCTGGGCATGTATCGCATTCAATTGTCAGGTAATGAATATGTGATGAATAAAGAGGTGGGGCTCCACTATCAATTGCACCGTGGCATTGGGGTACACCACACTCAATACAATAGTAGTGATGAACCATTTCGGTGCAGCGTATTTATCGGCGGACCACCTTCTCATGCCTTTTCGGCCATTATGCCCCTGCCAGAGGGACTTAGTGAACTCACCTTTGCCGGAATGCTGGGGGGGAGGAGGTTCCGATATACCACCAGAAATGGCTTTCATTTGTCTTCCGATGCTGATTTTGTGATTACCGGTATTATAAAAAAAGGCATCAAAAAACCGGAAGGTCCATTTGGTGATCACCTTGGCTATTATAGTCTGGAACACGATTTTCCGGTCATGGAAGTTGAAAATGTTTATTACCGTAAGGATGCGATCTGGCACTTTTCGGTGGTGGGCAGACCTCCCCAGGAAGACTCCAGCTTTGGCTATCTGATACACCAATTGGTGAAACTGCTCACGCCACAGGAATTTCCGGGTATCAAGGAAATTCACGCCGTTGATGCGGCTGGCGTACATCCATTGCTGCTGGCTATTGGTAGCGAACGATATATGCCTTTCCGTGACCGGCGACCGGAAGAAATATTGGCTCAAGCCAACCGCATTCTGGGATCAGGACAGACGTCACTGGCAAAATTCCTGATCATTGCGGCACGTGGTGATGACGAAAGCTTAAAAACCAGAGATATTGCGCGCTTTTTTGATCACGTACTGCGGCGCATCGACTGGCGGCGGGATTTGCATTTTCACACACAAACTACTATTGACACCCTCGACTATTCCGGCTCCGGTTGGAATGCCGGATCGAAAGTGGTTATGGCCGCTTGTGGTGAGCCCATGCGCCATCTGGCTACTGAAATACCGGCTGAGTTAACTTTACCCAAAGGGTTTGGAAATCCAAAGATGGTATTGCCGGGTATTCTGGCCATTGAAGGTCCAAAATTCACAGATGAGGCTTCCTATCAGCAAGCCGAGCAGCTGGTTCAGCACCTCGAGCGTTTTGACCTTGAAAGATGGCCTCTTATTCTTTTGGTTGACGATGCCCAATTTACCGCTGCCACGCTCAACAACTTTGTCTGGGTCACCTTCACCCGTGCTAACCCTTCACACGACATTCATGGGGTGAAGGCCTTTATTCGCCATAAGCATTGGGGCTGCGAGGGGCCGTTATTGATTGATGCCCGAATCAAACCTCATCACGCTCCGCCATTGATTCCAGATCCGGAAGTGAGTAAAAGAGTGGATCAGCTGTTTGCGAAGGGAGGAGAACTAGCAAAATTGAAGATGTAAAGCAGGCCCAATAGCTTTAAACCGGCCAGCTCAAAATTCTGAGCCGCCGCCCCTTAACGTTCTGTCCTTTATTGAAGAGGGTGGGAATAATATTAAAAGCCCACCCGCATCCGCCAAACCGCCAAGGTTTACGCACAGCTTGCGCAGCAGCACAGAGCTGTCAGGGTGGAAGAGTAGCTACTTTTAATAATCCGCCGGCGAAAATGAATCTTCATGCAATTTAATAAAAAGTTTTATATTTTAAAATAAAAAACAATTTATTATTATCTTTGTCTACTCAATTCGGCACCAATAATTGACGAAATCCTCTAATTTAGCGGCTTTTATTTCACTGGGCTACTAACTTATGCTGACGGGTATACGCTTTCCCCACAAGATCACTCCTGCCGAACTAGACCGCTTCCTAGAGTCTGGCTGGCGACCTATGGGGCAAGGCATTTACACCACCAATTTCCTGCGCCCGGAGGATGGAAAAATCTACTGCACACTCAGCGCGCGTTTGAAATTACAACCCTATTCCTTTCGCAAAAGCCTGCGGAAAATCTTAAAGAAAAACCGCCAAAATTTCACCGTTAAAGTTCGTAAAGCCCTCCTCACCCAGGAAATGCTGCGCGTAGCCCAGGCTTATAATCGGGCTTTCCCCAACAAGGGAGGAACCGAAATCGAATTCTACCTTGAAAATCACCGGGGCGAAAAAGTATTTGATACCTGGGAAATTGCGGTATACGATGGCTCCAAAATGATTGCTTTTAGCTTTTTTGATATCGGGGAAAGAACCCTTTACAGCAAGATTGGGCTTTATGACCCGGATTATGCCGATCACAGTTTGGGTATCTACACCATGTTAGAAGAAATTCAATATGGACTGGACCAAAACCTGGATTACTATTATCCGGGATATGTGGCCGTAGGGCTCCGCACGTTTGACTATAAACACAGGATTGGACCATTGGAATATTTTGAAATACAATCGGGCAAGTGGCGGCCTTATGCCTTGTTGAAAGAATGCCATACCCCATTTCAGCAGATGAAGGCGGCATTGGAAAAGCTATACGATATATTGCCGTCCAATATCCCACAATCGGCCCTGTTTACATATCTGTTTTTTGACCTCAATCTGAGCCGCCCGGAATCCCTTCCCTATCTTGATAACCCCTTGGTATTGATCACGACCAGGTCTTCCGCTACTCCATTCACTCCATTTGTGACCATCTTTAATCCAATGGAGCAGCAATACGAAATTCTTCAGATTCTGCTCATTGGTGGACAACTGCTTCCGAGAATGCTTCGGGATGCCCCAAAATGGGAAGACTTACCACTGACACTGGTTTGTACACCTCCATTATTCAAGGCCAAAGAGGTAGAAATAATTGCCGATTACCTGGGTAAACTTTAGATATCCCTGTCAAATGCGGAAACAAGTCTCTGTTTTCTTTGGCGAAATCGTACCACTAGACGTACCTTTGTACACCTAGCAAAGTCTTACTATTTCATGTTTGCAGAAAAGCACTATCCGGAAGTGATTCTTCCGGAGGAGTTGGACAGTTATCTTTCCAAAGGTTGGTACAGGATGGGACAAACCATTTTTACCACTCACTTCCTGTGTTTTGACGACCAGTTTTATTCTGCAATCTGGGTACGACTACCGCTCAACTCCTATGAGTTTAGCAAAAGCTTACGCAAATTATTGCGCCGGAACGATCGTAAATTCCACAGTGTCTTCCGCAAGGCCACCCTCGATAACGAAAAGGAACAGCTCTATCAGGTATATCGGGCTACTTTCCCCGGATTACTGGCTCCTTCACTAAGAGATTCACTGCTCGATGGAGAGGACTTTAATGTGTTCGATACCTATGAAGTGGCCGTTTATGATGAAGATCGGCTGGTTGCCTTTAGCTTTTTTGATTTGGGTAATAAAAGCTCGGCCAGCATCATTGGCGTTTACGATCCGTCCTACCAGAAGCACAGCCTGGGGTTATTTACCATGATAAAGGAAATTCAGTATACCCGTGAGCAAAACCTTCAGTATTATTATCCGGGTTATGTGGTGCCGGGCTATTCTCGTTTTGATTATAAATTGCGGATTGGAGAGGTACAATATTATGATTTGAAAACGGCCGAATGGCTGCCCTTTGACAATTTCTCAGATGAGGATATTCCAATTAAGAGAATGGAAAAAAACCTTAACCATCTTTGTTCTCGCTTAAATCAGGAGGGCATCGATGCGCAGGTTTTGTATTACCCATTATTTGAGGCCAACCTTTTTGGCTTTTGGCGGGCACCCTATTTTGACTATCCAATCCTGGTCAACTGTTTTCCAAAAAAAGACGCCAAGCATTTCCTGATGGCCGTCTTCGATATTCGGGAAAATGCCTTTTTGCTGCACCGCTGTGTGCAGTTTGATGACCTTCGCTTCTATTTCAACGAGACCTACACTCAGTCATTCGACCGCCAGCGATTTTTCATGGAGCTGATTGTTATGGAGACTTGTATGTTTAAAAACCCGGATGTGGAGCAGCTCATCAGGTTTTTGAAAATGTAGCACGGCCTATTCTGAAGCTTGATCAGCACCGGTCAGCCGCCGGTTTATCAATCGGAGCAATAATACCCAGGGAGCACCATGCAGGAGGAAATCGCCCCAGTCAATCAAGCCCATGCCTACGGCACCGCCAGCGATCCACTTGATTTTGCCCCAAATGTGGGGTTCAGGAAAATAAGGGGCCAGGCCAATGGTAAGGCACGCCAGAATCACAAGAGACCAATTATTGAAAGGATTCACGGAAGTCGTTATTTTTGACCAGCAAAATACATAAATTCCGCTCCTTAGCAACAGAAATTAGGCAGGAAGTACAAAATCAAGATTATGAGTAACACCCGTCCCAAAATCGTCGTGCTCGACGGCTACACTATGAATCCCGGAGATCTGAGCTGGGAAAAACTCAAAGACCTGGGGCAAGTCTCCATCTACAATTATACCGCCCCGGAACAATTGCAGGAAAGGGCCAGAGATGCCTCCATCTTACTGGTCAATAAATTTGTCCTGCAAGCGGCCGCTTTAAAAGAATTGCCCAACCTCAAATGTATCTGCGTCACCGCCACGGGTTACAACAACATCGACGTAGAAGCAGCTAAAGAGCTAGGAGTCAAGGTTTTTAATGTCAATGGCTATAGTACTACCGCAGTCGCTCAGCACGTTTTTTCACTCATGCTTACTTTAACTAATGGTGTGCAAAAACATCACCGAAGTGTGCAAAATGGTGATTGGAGCAAACACCAGCATTTTAGCTACACCCTTTTTCCCGTTCACGAACTGGCCGGAAAAACACTGGGCATTTACGGCTTTGGGCGCATCGGCCAGAAGGTTGGAGAACTGGCCCTTGCATTCGAAATGCAAGTACTGGCCACCCATCGCCACCCCAAGCGTGATGCCCGTCCCGGCGTCAATTTTGTTGATTGGGAAGAACTCATCAAATCAAGTGACTTTTTAAGCCTGCACGCTCCTTTGCAAGAGGGTAATAAAGGCATTGTTAATGAAGATGCCTTACGGCAAATGAAACCCTCTGCCTACCTGATCAACACCGGCCGTGGTGGACTGATTCAAGAGCAACATTTGGCGAAAGCCCTAAAAGAAAAATGGATAGCCGGTGCTGCCCTGGACGTCCTGAGCCAGGAACCACCACCGGCCAATCATCCACTGATTGGTCTAGAAAATTGTCTGATCACGCCCCATCTGGCCTGGGCAAGTGTGGAGGCCCGGCAGCGCCTATTAGAGGGTACCCTGCAAAACATACAGACCTTTTTGCAGGGTGAGCCAGGGAATGTTGTCCCTTGATTGCTGATTATTGTCGGGAATTTTACCCACTTTCCACATTGGTTAAAAAGGATTTTATTTATCTTGACTGCCTCATTAGAGACTAAATAAAACCCTTAACCCAATGCGTAACGTTATTCTCTCTCTGTCTTTGATTATCTTCAGCTTCACCCTTTATTCACAATCAACTTCCGTTGCTGTTTCCAGTGCAAGACTCCTTGGTAAAACGCAGCCACTGCACACCATCACCCCCAAGGTAGCGTCAACCAGCAGTGAGCTGAAAAGTAAAGCAAAACGCTACAAACCTAAGGTGGTGCCCAACTTTAAAGACAATCAGGTGATGCCTACACCATTTGCCAACGTAGCTCAACCGCAGAACGGAGACCCATTACGTCAACTTTTTAACGAAAAAGACCTCAATCCCATTGAGCCGCTCCTCAATATTGAAGGGATGGACGAAGCCGATTCTGGTGTTCCGCCTCCAGACCCTGTTGGAGCCATCGGCCGCGATCATTATATACAGATGGTCAACAGTGCCGAGGGTGCTATTTTTGAAATTTTTGACAAAGATGGCAACTCCCTCTACGGTCCGGCCACCGGTACCACCATTTGGAGTGAATTATCGGCTACCGGATTGGGTGATGGTATTGCCATTTACGACAATCTGGCGGACCGCTGGGTACTTACCGAACTAGGCCTTTTTGGCACCAATGCGATGTTGATTGGCGTATCGGCTACCAGTGATCCACTGGGCGAGTGGTACGTTTACGAAGTGCAAGCGCCAAACCTACCTGACTATCCCAAATACAGCATGTGGCCGAATGGCTACTATATCACCACCAATGAGCCTTCAGAGACTTTTATACCGGTCTATTGTCTGAATCGGGAAGCGATGTTGGCCGGAGAAGAAGAAATTGGTTTGCAACGGCTTGAAATTCCTAAATTCGGGGCTGCTGACGCGTTCCAGGTTGCCGCACCGATTCATTTTCAGGGTAGTAACTTGCCTCCCAATGATAGCCCGGCCTACTTTGTGAGAATATACGATGACGCCTGGGAAGGAGGAGAAGACAAAATTGAACTATGGCAGGCGGCCATTGACTGGGACAATCCCGATAACTCAACCATGGTTGGACCGATAGAAATTCCTGTGGCGGCCTTTGATTCTGAGTTATGTAATGGCAGTATTTTTGACTGTTTGACACAAGGCGATGGATCAGCCATCTCTGCCCTACAGCACGTGGTGATGTTTGGCACTCCTTATCGGAATTTTGGTGCTTACGAAGGTATTGCGTTGAACTTCTCCGTTGATGTCACTGGCAATAACCAGGCCGGTATCCGCTGGATGGAACTTCGGCGCGCACAAGGAGGAAGCTGGGAATTGTTTCAGGAAGCCACCTACTCCCCGGACACCTATAACCGATTTATGGGTAGTATTGGCATGGATGCCGAAGGCAACTTGTTGATGGGCTACTCGGTAATGGGTGCAGACAAGCAGCTTTCACTCCGCTACACCGGTCGTATGGCCTCTGACCCATTGGGAGAAATGACGATTGACGAATATGAGTTTGGCACCGGCGAGAGTTATGAAGGCTCCTCTCGCTGGGGCGATTATGCCGCTATGACTGTTGACCCTATCGACCAGCGGACTTTCTGGTTTACCGGCGAATACCGCAAACCCGAGATATGGGGCACTAAGATCATCAAAGCACTACTACGCAGAGACACCAATGACATCGGCGTCGTAGCCATGATCAATCCGGTCAATTCCGGATACCTTACGGCCAATGAGTCCGTGACCGTTGCCGTGCGCAATTTCGGCTATAATGCCCAACACGACATTGGCATCAGCTATAGCTTTGAAGGCGGCGCACCAATTACCGAAATAATCACCGATACCATCCAACCTGATAGTACCTATCTGCACACTTTTGTGCCAACAGTAGATATGTCGGAAATTGGAGACTACGGTTTCCTGATCTATTCAACGCTGGCCACCGACATGGCGCCCTTTAATGATACACTACGTAGGGTGATTTCACAGCTTCCGCGCAATGATGCCGCCATGCAAGGCTTTGAAGGCATTCAATTTCCTATTTGTGACACCATTGCTGAAATTGGATTTATCATCCAAAATTCTGGAGAAGATACCTTGACCAGTGTGCGCATTGAATATCTCGTGGATGGCGAAATTGTAGATGTGATTGACTGGACGGGCAACTTAGCTCCCGGTGAAAGTGAAGTGGTCACAGTGTCGATCACAGCATCCGTCGGCGATCACGATATTAGTGTCAACCTATTGTTGCCCAATGGGGTGCAGGACGAAGATCCCAACAACGATAGCCGCACCAGTCAGTTTACCCTGGTTGGAGAAGGCATTCCGGTCGTTTTTGAGTTACTGCTGGATGATTACCCCAATGAAACCAGTTGGGAGTTGCTTGATGAGGATGACAATGTGATTTACAGTGGAAATAACTATAATCAGGCCAATACCCTGATCACAGAAGAATGGTGCCTGGAGGACGAATGCTATACCTTCAAGATTTACGATACCTACGGCGATGGTTTGCTGGGTTTCAGCGCCGATGGCAGTTATCGCATCACCAATGAAGAAGGCATCATTTTGGTACAGATTCAGAATACCAACTTCGGCTTTGAGGAAGTCACCGATTTTTGCGCCAATCAGGAATGCTCCGTGCTTCTGGGTACTTTTGTGATGAATGAATCCGGTCCGGGAATGAATGATGGGCGCATTGTGCTGACCGGAAATTCCGGAAGTCCACCGTATCAATACAGTATTGACGGTGGTGGCTCTTATCAGGGCGTTGGGATCTTCAGCAACCTGCCGGGCGGCGTTTATCCCGTAGAAATCCGCGATGCCATCAACTGCGTTGACCGCGATACGCTCACCATCATTACCTGTACCCTGGAACTGGCCGCGGAAGTAGTCAATGCTTCTACCAATGGCACTAGCGATGGTTCGATTACGGCCATGATCACGGGCGGCATTCCACCTTTTGAGTACAGCCTGAATGGTGGCACATTCCAGGATGATCCCGTCTTTAGCAATCTCATGTCAGATGGCTACGTGTTGACGGTTCGCGATTCGCTGGGTTGTAAGCAAGACCTGGAAGTAACTGTCGATGCTATCGTTGGCTTAAAGCCAAATATCGTGGGCACCTATATCGAAATCCTGCCTAATCCAACGGACGGATTTTTGCGCATCAATGTACACGGCTTGCAGGACCGCTCTACCCTACCCGTGCTCCTCTACGATGGTCAGGGCCGATTGCTAAAAAGAGAACGACTGGTGGCTTATGATCAGGTATTGACCAACCAGATTAGCTTGCATGAGTTTCCGGGCGGCGTTTATTATTTACGATTTGTGGATGAACGGATTCCGTGGATGCGGAAGGTGGTGAAGGAGTGATATTTCAAGGCGGGAATATTCTTTGGTATATTTCTTACATTTTTAGCGATCTTGATGGTTTCCTTATGCCGGTTTGGCATTGAATCGTTTAGTGAAGATTTGCGGCGGGATTTGCCTTATTTTCAATAACAATCCGGCAAGTGATCACCTGATGCTTCAACCAGAGATCGATCAAAGAATTGTATCGCTCAGAATTTTTAATTGGCAGGGAGCGTTATTACGGCAACAAGCAGGTACGAACCTTCAGCATTGTGATATAAGCGATTTACGGCCGGGTTCATATTTGCTAGCTGTTGAATTTAACAATCACAAAACAATTATTTTTAAATTTATTAAAAACTAAAAATCAACTACTTATTTAAATAATTGCTTTCTTTAAAAGACACATTTCATCAACAACCAATGAAATCCTGGCTCAAAAACATCCTCTCCAATCTCCGGGCAAATCGCTACACGGTACAACGCATTAAGGAAGCCTATGTGTTAGGAAACTCCAGATATTTACGAAAAGCCTTCCGTTATGCCAGACCCTATGTCAAAAGATCCGCAGCCTGGCACCTGGGACGAATTGCCAGCCAGAAAAATGTTGACTTTTTATTGGCAAGGATGCCGGAGGAAACAGATATTCATACAAAAAAAGCCATTTATGCCGCTATTTTAAATGCTATGGTAATAGGTAATATAGACCTCACACACCGTGAAGAAGAGTACCTGAATCAACACTTTTATTTGCTCGATAGCGAAGAAAATGAGCTTGAAGACAACACTGCAATGCAAAGCCCAACCTCAGCGCCAATCACTTTTCGGGATCGACTACGGGATCATCTCGGTGACCTGGAAGACATGAAAAGAAATTTTGAAACTTTGATGTAAACATAAAACACACGATTACCAGTATGACAAAAACTCCTTTTTTTATCGTTTTGCTCATTTCAGCAATCTGGAGCTGCAACACCACTAATTCGAACACATCCAACGTCATCACCACCGATATCGACAACTTCTGGGAGGCCTTCGATCAGGTGCAAACCACTACGGATACCACCCAACAAGATCAGTACCTCAAAGAACTGTTTTTTGACAAGGGCACCCCTGGCCTGAAGGCCATCATGGAGGTGAGAAATTACACTCCTGCCGAGTACCGACAAGCCATCAACAGCTATCCAACCTTTTGGGTCTCCATTCGCGAAAACACTTACAAAGCTGATAAAATAGGAGCTGAACTGGATCAGGGCATCGAAAAACTCCGGGCCGTTTATCCGGAGCTAAAGCCCGCCAAAATCTACTTCACCATCGGAGCGCTACGCACCAATGGCACTACGATGGACAGTATGGTCCTGATCGGCAGTGAATTGGCTTTAGCGGATGAACATACTTCAACTGAAGAATTCCCCGAAGCATCCAGAGAAGACCGCAGCCGTTACTTTGCCACCAACCCAATTGACAATGTCGTTTTGCTCAATGTACACGAGTATGTACATACTCAGCAAAACCCCATTGTGCACAACTTGCTTTCGCAATGCCTTTTTGAAGGCGTAGCCGAATTTGTATCGGTCAAAGCAATGGGCGTGCCCTCCGCTTCTCCGGCCATTGAATTTGGTAAAAAGAACGAAGACCGTGTTCGCGCAAAGTTTGAAGAGGAAATGTTTAGAGGTAATGCAACTTACAACTGGCTCTGGTCGGCTGCAAATAATGATTTCGACATCAGGGACCTGGGCTACTATATCGGCTATGAAATTTGTGAGCGCTACTACAATGCGGCTGAGGACAAGCAACAGGCCATCAAAACCCTGATCGAACTGGATTACCATAACGAACCACAAATCGAAGCTTTTGTAGACGGCACCAACTTTCTGTCGGCGCCTTTAGAAGAACTCTACCAAACATATGAAGCCAAGCGCCCCAAAGTAGTCGCGATAAAGCCCTTTGAGAATGGCAACCAGGAGGTTGATGCAAAAATCAACCAAATCACTATCACTTTCAGCAAACAAATGGATCAATACTACCGTAATTTTGACTACGGCCCACTAGGGGAAGATCACGTTGTACGCTTCAAAAAGCTCATTGGCTACTCCGAAGATGGCAAATCGCTATCTTTTGAAATCGAACCGCTGGAACCCAACAAGCAATACCAGTTGTTGGTACAAAGTGGGTTCCGCGACCTGGAAGGTACGCCGTTAAAACCTTATTTGATTGATTTTAAAACCAAAACGAAGTAAGGGTAAGCGCTCAGCATTATTCCCTAATGCCAAACTGTTCTTTTTGCTGAGCCGTAAAGGGAGGTGGTGGCGTCTGTTTTAGTTGCTGATAAGCAATATTTGGCGTAGCACAAAGTAATGCATAATTTTCATTTCCAAATGTGATAACCTGTTGATCATCCGGCGAGAAATTGGCAAAGGGCGCTACATTTTTGGCAAGCTGCTGATTCATTAAAACATCGCCATTTAAGTCCCAAATCTTAACACTCCCGTCATTAGAGGTTGTTAGCATCATCCGGGAATTGGCAGAAAAAGAGGCAGTCAAAACCACCGAGGTATGTTTATCCAGGGTCGTCATTAAATCTCCCGCAACGGTCCACAGTTTGGCCGTACCATCACGAGAAGCGGATAGAAAAGATTTTCCATCGGGGGCAACTTCCAAATCGGTGATCCAATCTTGATGAGCAGCAATAGTCTTCAGCAAATTACCTTTAACATCCCAGATTTTGATCGTCCCATCCGTTGAAGCTGTCAGGATTTTTTCCTCATTTTCAAAAAAACGAACCAGATTCACCGGGCCACGGTGTCCTGCGAAGGAGGCAAGTAAACTCCCGGTACTGCTCCAGAGCCGGGCGGTGTGATCCGCCGAACCGGTAAGGATCATCTGTCCATCTGAGGAAAATTGCGCGGGATAAATATGTTTGTCGAGCGCTATTTGATCGGTGATTAGTGCTCCCCGTTCATCATAGACCATCAACTGACCATTTGCACTACGAATGAGGATACTCTCCCCATGTGGTGAAAATGAAGCGGATAATACAGGTATTGGGTTAGTTTTCAGGTCGGCGATTTTTTGCCCATTGTTATCCCACAATTTGGCCACACCATCTCTTGCCCAGGACACCAATCGATCGCCATCAGGTGAGAAACACAGCCCAATTATTTCATCGTTGTGCTTGTCACTGGCATTCAAATATTTTCCATTGCCATCCCAAATGCTTATTGTCAGGTCAGTAGAGGCTATCGCAATCCGGTCGCCTTTCGGTGAGCGGTCCATAACTGATATGGTCCCCTCCTGCATTTCAAGCGTTGCGAGAAGTTGTCCGGAATTGTTCCAGAGTAGTGCCGAATGTCCCCTGGAATGAGTCACAATTTTTTGACCACCTACAAAATAAAGTGCTTCTCTAATTGGATATTCATGTCCTGTCAGAAGCTTTGTATAGTTAGCAAAAACTGCATCGCCGAAGGAACGTTTCACCGAAGGGATCGGTGCAGTTTCAATGTTTTGAAAAGCCATAAATGCGAGGGCTAAAGCGTCTTGAGGTTTATCTTGCTCCAACTGTTCATTAGCCAAAAAAGCCAGCCGGTTTGACTCCGATATCATTGCCTCTCTCTCCGCATTTTTCTGAGCCATTTCTGCTTGAAGGCGTGCACTTTCTGCTTCGTCTTTCGCTTTTGTAATCGCATTGATATATCCACTTTCAGCAGCATCAATTTTTTGGGAAATGACCACCAATTCGGCTGCACTGACTTTTGAACAAGACTGAGCGGCCTTATAATTTCGGATGGCATCTTCAAATTTTAATGATTCAAAGGCAGCATCCCCTAACTTACTAAAGTCCTCATAACAAGACTGAGTAAAAGCATTGAAGAAAGGCAATAGAAGTAAAACGATAATGACAAAATAAGTTTTCATGGAGCTCCTATTTGGAAAGGTCAAAAAGAAAGGGTAAAAGCCATTCCGACCTGGCCATTCGCATTAGAACGCATCGGTAATTCAATTATCGGATTTAGGCTTAACCGATTGCCTGGGCATGACTCCCATAGCTTTACATTTTTCTTATGTTTTGCTCTCCGAATGAAATACACAATGGTATCGATCACCAGAACAGCACTGCCGGCGTAAGTTAAAATCAAGTAGGTGTGATGCCTGGCATTCGCTTTTTCATACAAGGGCTGTGCTTCCCCCAGCGAACTGGCATTCAAATATTCATTATCATAGATATCATCTCGCTGGGATCGATAAAGTTGTCCCAGCGCAATACCTGCAATACCAACCCCCGCAGCAATATAATAAGGGGTTTGTTGACGAGCACCAAATTCTGGCTTCGGAGCCGAACAGTCAATTCCATAGATTTTGCCAAAATCCCCCATCAGTTTTGCATGAACCTCAATTTGTAAATGCCCTTTCAAGTTGATAAACCGGTCAAGTAAACCTGAAAGCAAAATCATGTGGAGATTTCGAGGACCATCAGCCTGGCCCTGCCTTATCTGCTCCGGAAACAAATTCAAGGCCTCTCCATTGATCAGGACCCTACAATCAATTTCGTAAAACTTCTCCTTTCCCGGATCAGGTAGTTCATAAGTGAGGATCAATTCACCAAATTGAATTTCCAGATCAATATCGCCGGTAACTTCCATCAATTCAGCTGCTGCCAGATCTATTTTAGCATTAAGAGAACGCGTAACCGTACCAATTTCCTGAATCTGTGCGAGCAGAATAACCGGCATCCCCAAGAAAGCAATTAGCAAATTAAGATCCCTCATGGTATTAATCCTTTAGCGCTTGCTGACATTTACGAATTTGTTCCTGAACCCCTCTATCGCCTGGCTTGATTCTCGCCGCCTTTCGGTAAGTCTCTAAAGCATAGCGATAGCCGGTACTATTTTGAGCTTTAAAAAAGACATTGGCCTGAATGATTAATTCCGCATAAAGTCCCTCCAATCGTCCGTTGGCAGCATCCAATTTCCGTTGAGCCTGAGTATCGTTAAATCCTAATGCCAAGGCCTTGCGGTATTTTTCCCGGGCATCCACCAGGGCCAATCCTTCCAAATCCATTAATGCATCCCCTTCATCGATCAGTTCCTGGTAAATAGAACTTACATTTGATTTATTTTCAGAGACTTCAAGGCTATCTCGGGCTTCCTGCCCCAATGGATCAAAATCAAGCGCAATTCTAAATGCTTCAATAGCTGCCGGGAAGTCACTGCCCGCCATCCGGGCTTTTCCCTCATTCAAATACTGGTTGTATTTTGCCTTTTTTTCCTGGATTCTGGATGCTTCCGCCTGCAATAAGGCCTTTTCCGCATTCTGCCGCTCTTGCTCTGCAATCTTCCGCAAGTTGTTGGAGTAAAGAGAAAATCCCGCCAGGGTAACGATAATGGCTGCCACAATGGCTATCAACATCATTCTTCGGCGGCCAACTACATTTGAACTTCTCCGTACAAAAATCCAGTCTTGCTCTCCCAAGGACTCATTGTCTTCCAATTGCCGTCGCAAAGATTTGACCAACTGGAGTTCATTGGCATTCAAATAAGTGTTCGTCGCACCAAATGCCTGCTGCCGATCTTTGACAATCTTTGTGACCTGTAGCAAAGCGATCTCTTCTGCACTGCGCTTCCCGGCAATGTGCTTGGCCAAGGCATCATGCGACAACTCGTACAGGTCATTTTCAAAACGCAGGATTCTGGCCTGGGCCAGCTTTTCAATGATGAAGCTGACCTGATTGCCATTTAGCCCCCCTACTTTGACCTGATCCTCCGATTTTGGTCGTTTGGTCCCTTCCAGGGTCACAAAGCCGCTCAATGTTCGCTGTACGGCGGTGCTCGAAACATCGGGAAAACTGGTTTCCAGATCCCGCTGGATATTCCGGGTTTGTGTATCCAAAAACTCCTGCAAAACATCCTCAATACCACCGATACGTTGAATGAGCTCCTGATCAAAATAGATACGGGTCGGACTTCGTCGCACGGCTTCCTGATACAATTGGTCCAGAAAAACCTGTAAATAAGTAAGTTCCACCCTACCCTGCCCCTCACTGAGTACATCGATGATTTGCTCCGATACGGCCTTATTTTCAAGCGGAATTTCAAATTTATCCATGGTGCGAAGAATCACTTCACCGGTTTTGGCACGACTCATCGGTTCCACCCGCAACCTTTTTTCAAAGATAGTGAGCAATACTTTTTCAAAATCGTACAATTCAGCAATCGACTCCTCCCGCATAATGAAGATGACCCGACAGTAGGCTTCGGTCTCCAATACTTCCGCGATATTGTCATAAAATGCTTCCTGTTCCTGCCGATTCCCGAGTATAAACAACTCTTCAAACTGGTCAAAAATGAGGTAGATCGGTTTTAAGAAATGTTTGTAGATAGATCTAAGGGTACGGATCAGTTCGCTGACTTCTTCCTCTTCTTCAGCCTTTTTTATCAGCTCTGATTTTCGTCGCTTACGCATTAGGCGTTCTCGCAAGCTTCCGCCCTCCGTATCTGAAACATCATATCGCTTCAGTGCCTGCAAAAGAGAGTTATTGATCTGTTCATTTCTACGGATGTACACATTAAACCAGTCAGATTGGGCAAACCGGTTGGCAAGGCCACACTGCACCAGACTGGTTTTTCCGGTTCCCGATTGGCCGTACACCAGGGTCAGATTTGATTGAAAAACCAGATTATACAACTGCTCTACCTCATCGTCCCGGCCAAAAAAGATATCCTTATCTTCTTTATTATAAGCGTCCAGAAACTTGAATGGCGAGGTGTTTTGCATACAAATCCGGATTTAGCGCTTTTGGGAGAAACGTGAGGTAAGTTTTGGTCGAACAGCCTCTGCCGGAGGCAAATATTCCTGACCAAAAATTTCCGCTTTAAAACGATCAAACAAACTTTTGATATTTTCGTACTGCTCCCGATCTGCTTTCAGGGGCTCATCCCCTAAATTATTGAGAAACTGGTAAGCATATTGATTTTGATCCTGAAAGGCGTACAAAAACAGCTTTGAAGCATAATCATTATTCAAAGCATTTTCATCGATAATAAATGGCGTTAGATTCAAGTAGCCGCTGACTTGCCCTTTATCGGCTTTGATGAAGAGAACCGATTTATTGTCGGTAAAATTATCAAAGACAATACCCACCTCAGAAATTCCGGTATTGGCTACCGTGAGTGCCTGGTTAAGGGTAATCTGGTTGTGTTGAAATCGGGGAGATTCGTGACGATTCTTAATGAGTTCAATGTTTTTGATGGTCACCAGCTTGTATTTTACCAAAAAGGCAATCTCCTTCAACACGATTCCCAGGTGCTGTTCGGCCTCCAGACAAAGCCCCTCCACTGCTTCAGCATCGATGGAGTCGTCTAGTAGGCTTTCGTACATACCATTCATAAACACGTAGGCCTCATACAATTCGTGATCTTTAGCCGAATTAATTTGCAGGTCTTTCAACTCATCAATGAAGTAGGGAATTTGATAGTCATCAAAAATTTCAGTGATGGTATTGATCAGTTTCACATAGTCAAAAGATTCAAAATTGGTCGGCCCCAAAGCAAAAAAACTATTGAAGTCTACAATGTAATCCTCCCCAATTTCGAGATCCTGATTTTTGTGTTTTTCATCCCATAGCTGAGACAGCAAAATAAAACAGATAAACTGCATCGATGTCCGGTAGGTAATGCCTAATTGACGAAGACGAGGAATGGTAAACAATTCCATATCGTCCGGCTCTTCCGGGTTATTGCTGCGGGTGAAAAGCTTACGCAAATGTTCCCCAATCGGAGTGGGAAAGGAGTCAATGATTTCGCGTTTAATGGAAGGAATATCCAATTCCTGTTTATTCAATTCATAATCCAGATCCGGATTGTAGCGGGCCACGTCTTCACAGATGATGTCAATCAGGAGGTCATTGACATCCACACGGGATTCGTATTCAAAGCGGGTCCGCAGAATATTTTTCTTTGAGGTTCGCCGCGGCACCGACCACGACAATACTTCTTCAGCCGCAGGATTAAGGTAAAGCCCCCAGGGAAACTCCTGCTTTTCTGCCACATCCATATCCTGAAACACTACATCCCGGAAAATCTCGATCTCTTCAAATTTCTGATATTTAGCGGAGATGAAGGCTTTAGCAATCTGAAAAGCCCGTTGAATGGGTGTATGACTGGCCAAAGCATTGTAAAATTGCTCCGCAAATTCAGTGGCCATTTTATCCTGGATCGGGACGGCGGTTGCAATGACGGCTTTCACCCCTGCCTTGAGCAAAAGCTCCACCTGATCTTTGGTGGCACAGCCATTTAAAAAGACGAGTTGAAGACTCTCCTGAGTACCCAATAATTGCGCTAAGCCGCCCGCATAAGCCTTTTGATTTTTGACATCTGCCGATTCCAATTGTAAATGGGTCCCTCCAGCGTGCCCTCCATAATGGAAAATGGCCAACTGGTTGTCATAATTCAACACCAGTTCGAAGATATCTTCAAGGGAAGAATTGGCTTCAGCCACCACCTGTATAAGCCCTTCATCATGGTGTCGACGAAGGGTTCGGGAAATGTTCTTCCGTTCTCGCTTAATGGTCGGCAAGTAGGCATCAAGGTCATTAGCAAAAGCCAACAAAAAAATAGGTTTACTCATAGTGAGTATAGGTGTTTGTACAAACTTACCGAAAAAGTGTTACTCGACGGCCACTGATAGGTTTTTTCTTCCCAGGTCAGTAAGTATCTCTACAGAATACAGACCTGCCGGCAGTGCTGCAACATCAAAAGAAATCAGTTCCTTTTGAATCGAGCCTAGATTTCTGGAAATGATGGTCTGCCCGTTACTGTTCATCAAACGAACCTGAGCCCATGCTGCGGGTTGTTCCAAATCAATATTTAATTTAAATGTCTCCCTTGCCGGATTCGGAAATAGTTGAAGAGCCTGCGTCGGCAACGCTGCATTCGACTCTTTACTGAGAATCTCAGTCCCAACACTTAATCGAATAACGGGAATGGGATGAAAAAAAATCGGATCAGCAAAATAATCCTGATTCAAAAGCACAATTTCCCCGGTATTACCATAATCTACCGCCGAGTGATACCATGGTTGAGGCATTCCCAGCGTCATTCCCAGTGAGTACCTTAGGTCCGCTTCATCAGATACCTGAAAAAGCATCTTTTGCCCACCCTCTGATTCATAGCGCACGAGCGCCACGTAATGATGCCCTGCATCCAGAGGGATGAAACCGCCACTACTTACCGGAATCGTTATTAAGTCATTACCTTCCTCCCCAGTGAACGTATAGCTATTCGTGGCTACCGGAAGGCCACTATATTCTTCGGGGTCTATCACAAGATCTTCATCGGTGTCACCATCCCATTTGTATAAGGCCGTCTGTACTGTTTTCCCCGCCAAATCGGCGGCATTGGTCACCCCAAAACTCATATATCGGGCATACAAAGGCTGTCCAAAAGAATTTTCATCATTTGGCACATAGAAGATGTTGGCAATCGAATAACTATCACTTGGTGCATCATCGTCTTCAAAGGAAATGCCAAGCCTTGTTGTGGTCTCTTTTTGGAAAAGAGTATCAGTTACCTGAAGCTGGTAGGATACTTCACTGTTTTCTTCCACAAGATCCGGGTATAAACCTGGGGTAACCCGATAAGTGATTTCATAGGATTGTCCTGCACTTGCCATTGGCGAAAAAGGCTCCTCAAATACCACGGGTGAATAAAACGGGATATATATAATAAATCCTGTGAATCCCAATTCCCCTTCTTCACGCGAAGCTTCCCATACCACTTCACTGCCAGTAGCTCCTTCCTTTTCAATGACCACACTCGTCGTTGCTCCGGGGTGAAGATTGTATCCAACATTGAATGCTTCTGCACCAAGATTGAAAGGCGCCAACTGACTGGCCGGCACACTAAAGTAGGGAGGAGACGCCGCAGCAATGGTCAGATCACTGGCCGGACGATAAGACTGAATAACGACATCGTCAATTTGCCAATTAAAAGCCCAGCCGTAGGCATTGCCGCTCGGACCGTTGATCGTTGTTTCATCTGATTGAAAAACAAAGGCTACATAATAATAGGATGGAGTTTGTGGCAAATATGATGTAATATCTATTTCTATGCTTTGTGGATTCAGTCTCGGGTTTCCTACTATTGTACCTCCAAACTGACTGGCCTGGATACCTGGAAAGACTTCAATGACCTCCCAGTTTTCTTTGTCATCTAAATCTGTACCAATTCTCAAAGTGGGCCGATCGTAATAGCTCAGATAGAAGGTCTGAAAAGATAGAAAGGTCCTTTCACTGAAGCCGTCATAAAACAATTGTGGAGAAATAAGCCAGCCCTCCTGTCCTTCCGGATTATTATTGACCAAATCGGAGTCAAAGATCATCCAGCCATTATCAGGTTCTTCAGATTGTAAGGGGGCAGAAGAGCTTGCCGTAGGACCAGAAGGTCCCACATCGGTCCACGCCCAGGTCACATCCCCTTTGATTACCTCCGCAGTCCAATTATTCGGCAGTCCGTTATTAAAGGGTTCGTTCAGCACGGTCCAGGTATCCCGATGCGAACTGACCGGCACCCGGCTACGATAGGCGCCAAATTCTGTACCGACAAATAAATAATTAGCATCATCTACTTCCAGTGCAGTGATTTCACCGGTAGGTCCTTCATCGGACAAAGGTTTGGGAAGTCCCTCCCCAATCGGATACCAATAGGTGTCAAAGAAGAAAAAGTCATAATTCAATTCATACACTTCATCAGCTGTTGCGGCATAAAGAATACCCATAGCGCTTTCCACCATACTCACAACCTCCCCTCCTTCCAAAGCACCGCCAACCATCTCCCAATCTTCCCCATTATTGTCTGAACGAAAAACCCCTCCGGAGCCGGTACCAATCCACAATCGGCCCCTTCTATCCAGTATCATTTCAGAAATAAATGCTCCATTCAGGTTATTATTGCTTGGATGTATCCAGGTATTGCCATTATCAATAGAGAGATACACCCCCTCCCAGGGTGTAGCCAGATAGATATGCCCAGCTTCATTAATTTCGATATCCGCCACGTAATCCGAAAAGATAATGGACCAGGTTGTGCCTTCATCATTAGAAAATTCCAACCTATCCGTTTTAACACCAAACAATTCCCCACTACCATTAATCGCCAAATCATAATAAGGCCCATGAAAGTCTGAAATAACCGGCGTCCAGAACTCCCCATCAAAAAGCCCTTTGAAAATGCCGAAGTCCGTAGCTGCATAAGGGGTGCCATCTGGTGCTTCAACAAATTTGTAGCAAATCACTCCATCAAAAAAATCCGGGTTATTAACATTGTACACCCGCTGGTTCCAGTTTTCACCGCTGTCGGTAGTGAAGTTGAGATAGGGAGAATTATTAGATCCATAATAAGGGCCCGTTGTTCCGGCGTAAAGCCTTCCACTAGCTGTATTGTTTAGTGTATTGATTCGGTTTTCAGAAAGAATACCGGTATTATCAAGTACATACGGAGCATTGGTAGACATCCTTTGGTAAATGCCATAATCTGTTTGTCCTATGTAGAATAGCCCATCAGCACCACTGGCAATGCTCCGTACACCAGCCGTTACATCGGCATAATTGATGGCCGACCAGGAACCTCCATTATCAGATGACACATACAAGCCATCTTCGGTTGCCAAAAGCACCTCATTGGCTTCATTTACCAGTAAATCGTAATAAAAACTACTTGAAGGAGCAGTTGGAAGCGCTTCCCAACTATCCCCATTATTAGCAGAACGATACAAGGAATATTCAGGATTGAAATTAAAGTCATCTTCATCTACCTCTGAAAAAAACATGAGATACAGTGTACCATCGGGTGCTTCAGCTATTTTTTCGGGAATATTGATTTCGGGATAGAAAGGCTCATCTATAAAGACCAAACCATCAATAATGGTTTCCCAGGTGGCTCCGCCGTTGGTAGAGCGGCTTATCTGTTCATCGGTACCTATAAAGATATGGCCTTGTGAATTGGAAAAAACAGAAGAAAGAAAAACCGTTCCTTGATCAATTAAATCACTTTGTGGAAGTGGTTCCCAGGTTCCCCCAAAATCATAGGATCTAAAAACACCATCGTAAATGATCATGTAGAGCACATTATCAGGCGTGATCATGTAATCACTAACGGTGAGAAACCCAAAACTTTCGGTGACCTTCACCCAGTTTAAACCATTATTCGTGGACCGCCACAAACCATCTCCGCTTAAGAATAAGATCCCATCAGTACTGACAACCAATTTTGCATTTTGGTTATTCAAATACATCGCCTCGTCCGTAATATTTTGCCAGGGACCTCCTCCCAACGGTTTTCGAAAAACTTCTTTCCTGGAAAAAAGAGGGCCACTGGTAGCAAAGGCAAAATCGGTGGTGAAAGCCAGGTCATCTACCATCCCACTATAAGGCCCAAAAGTAGGCTCCCAAAAACGAGGTTGTCCCTGAAGGGAAAAACCACCTAAAAAACAACAAAGAAGGATATATAAAAAGGCTTGCTTATTCATCTTAGTTAGCGTTTTGGTTGAAACAAAAAAATGAAGGTCTACCTTCAAAGAAGTTCAATGAGATAGGAATTGGCGATTAGTTTCAAGTTTAACTTTAATTCGATTAGTACTCAACAATGAAAGGCAGCGTTCTTTGCCCCTGGTCAGTCTGTACCCTCAAAAAGTAGTTGCCACTCGCAAATTGATGAACATCAAATTCAACCTGCTCTTTTTGGGTATTTGCCAACTGGCGCGAGTGGAGCACTTTTCCATTAACGTCGATCAATTGCAGGGTTACCCTGGAAGCTATTGATTCCAAATCCAAATTCAACTGCAACTGATCCGCTACGGGGTTAGGACTCAATTGTACAGATGCTTCTGACAACGTCAATTCCTCAGTAGCAACAATGGGCTGGGTGCCCACCAGTAATTGCACCACCGGCACCACATGATGACCAAAGCCTTCCAGATCAAGCGTTCCGGTATTGCCGATATCCAGAGCAGTGGCATACTGTGGCGTATCGCCCATAGCGGTAAGCCGAATCATATCGCCATAATCCACTTCTTCCGAAGCTTTGAGAAACATCTTTTGTCCGTCGGTAGCCGTATATTTGATCATCGGAATATAGTAACGATCACTTTGCACCGGAATGGAGCCTCCCTGATCAGCGTATACCTTAATGGGTTGATCGCCTTCATTTCCGGTGAAGGTATAATTGGTTCGGCCGGCGGGTTCTCCACCGTATTCGCTGGGGTCAACTTTGAAATTACCATTCGTATCCCCCTCCCATTCGTACAGTTCTATCTTGACATTTCTTCCGGCAAGTTCGTTGGCATTGGTCACCACAAACTGGATTTCCCGGGCATGGGTATTGTCCCCGTTTTTCAAATAAAACACGTTGCCATAAGCATAATCGGTGGTGGCGTCGGGGGCAATTGAAGTGGTTGGAATAGGAATAGTCACCAATTCCGTCCTTTCCTTGGCGTACAGACTTGGCGTTACGTAAACCGACACTGCCGTGTCTTGTTCGGAGTTTCCAGAAGCAATAGAATAAAGCACCGCATGTTGAAAAGGCGTCGCTCCCGGAGCAAAAGAATAGTCAAGCACCCAATCCTCAAGTAGTTGCCCAGGTTGTACTACTGAGCTTTCTTCAGAATATACATTTGAGCTAATGCTGTAGCTCCCGGCCGTGGAAATAAATCCGGTGCTGACGCTAAAGGTTACCGTGGCAGGTTGGTCCCCAACATTCTCAATCGTCAACATCAGGCCAATATCGTCGATCTGATTGGCAGGCGTGACCATGTTTGGAGCTACAGCCCAGGAGTTAATCTGGAATTGGACACCTTGAGCATAAGTAGTGGAAGAGACTAGTAGCAGGAAAAGAAAAACTGGTAGAAATTGTGTAATTTTCAATTTCATGACTGTGGGTTTTATGGGGCGGTAGGGCCCTGGTGTTTAAATTTGTAGTAGCTCCGGTGTTAATAGGTTGATATAAGCCACTCCTTTAACGAATTTAATCAAAAGACCTCATTTAAGGTAAGTATTCTTCAACTAATTTGGTAATTTGGGTCAAAATGCACTGGTTCAATGAGTTATTCTCTGCAATTGATTTCCTTATTTCTCTTACTCGGCATTACCGCTTGCGAGCCACTCAATCTTGAGGAAGTCAATTTCCTGGAGATCACTCTTGATACCCCTACAACGATAACGATTAATGCCATTGCCGTACAGGGACAAATCACCGGCCTGGTCAATGGGCGAATTGAAGAGCATGGTTTAACCTGGTCCAGTGCAGACTTTCTTCCAACCGTAGAATTGCGTGATTCCCTGACCCGTTTGGGTACTAAAACCATCAATGATAACCCTGCATACATCGACACCATTTATGGCTTACGGCCCAATACCCGCTACCTTTTTCGGGCCTATGCTGTAACCAACGACGGGATAACCTACAGCGATACCATTTCCTACCAAACCGGACGTGCTACCGTCATCACTCAGGAGGCTATCTATGAATCTGGATTTTCAATTGATTTGGTGGGACAATTGAATGGTACCGAGGCCGGTTTATTTGCCACCAGTCATGGATTTTGCTGGTCCTCTGCCCAAGATAATCCCGTTTTAGATGGCTGTTGTACTTGTATAGATCTGGGCAATCGATCCAATAATCTTCCTTTTTCTTTTACGCTTTCAGCACTGGAAGATGGTATGCCCTATTATTTTCAGGCCTTTGCCGTAATCAATACCAATGGTATTCTCGACACAGTTTATGGCGGAGTCATCCCATTCGACGGCAACCTGAACGATTTTTGGCTGCCAAAAACGGAACAGCCCGCCATGGCCCGCTGTGATGCGGTGGCTTTTGCCATCAATGGGAAGGCATACTTTGGAACGGGAATGGACGGGACTCAGGTGCTGAACGATTTCTGGGAATATGATCCATCCACCAATACCTGGACTCCACTTCCTCCGGTTCCCGGACCACCACGTACCGAAGCCATCGGTTTTTCGATAGAAACCAATGGCAAGGGCTACGTAGGCCTGGGGTGGAGTGGCAATTCCGGATTTCCCTACACTGACTTTTATGAATTTGATCCGGTGGCCAATGCCTGGACGGCAATGCCTTCGTTTCCATCACCGCTTGGTGGACGCCGCAATGCGGTGAGCTTCACCATTGGTTCGCGTGGCTATATCTGTTCGGGTTATGACAATGACTTTCAATATTCCAAGGAATGTTGGGCTTTTGACCCAAATGGCGGTGATAACAATAGTTGGATACAGCAGGCCAGTATGGGAAAAGGACGCATCGATGCTGTGGCCTTTGCTGCGGCGGGAAAAGGCTATGTATTAACGGGCTGGCAGGGCAATACCGCCGAGCCCCTCTTTAAGGATTTCTGGGCGTTTGACCCGGCAATTGCCCCGAATGGCCAGTGGACACAAAAGGATGATTTTCCGGGAGTGGCAAGAGCCCATGCGGTAGCTTTTTCTTTCCCCGCAGAAAATCGTGGTTTTGTTTCGACAGGATGGAGTGGGGCTAATTTCCAGCTAAGCGATTTATGGGAATACAATCCCACTGATGAAATATGGACCCGTAAAGCTGATCTGCCGCAGGTAAAACTCCGCAATGCAGTTGGGCTTGCTATTGAAGCCACCAACAAGGCCTACGTGGGTGCCGGCGGCCGTACCACTCAAGGCCCTGGCTGCGCTGACTTACAAGATAATTTCTGGGAATACGATTCAAAATAATGAACCGATATCTTTCTATATGGCACATATTTCTGGGGCTGGGAATCGCTCTTTGTACCACAACTGGTTGTGAAGACTGGGACTTGCAGGAAGAAGAATTTGCTCAGGTGATTACCCTTGACCCGATCAATACCCCCAACGCTCCCCTAACGTCCATTACCCTTGCCGGTAAAATTGAGGGGCTGAACGCAGAGCGGGTCGGGTTGGTGACTCAACCGGGGCATGTCTATTCCTATACCCAAACTGTTCCCACACTTGAAAATAGCCTGCAACAAGTAGCTGCCAACCAACTTGGCAATGGGGAATACAGCAACACCTTATCGGAATTGACACCGGGCCGGACCTATTATTACCGCGCTTATGCCTTTTTTCAGGATAACGTCATCTATGGTGAGGAAATAAAAACTTTTGTGATTGCCGGCCTTGCCCCACAAGTTACCGTAGATAGTGTTTATCAAATATTGCCGGGAACAATTTCATCGTCCGCCCGTGTTGCAGGGTTTTTATCGGGATTTTCAGAAGGTATAGTACTGGAAGATTATGGTTTTGTTTGGGGTTCAGCTACTTCTCCAGACATCACAACCGGAGAAGTGGTATCTCAGGGAAGATTAGAAATTGGTGCCAATGAAATTCCTTTTCAGGCCACTTTAAGCATCATTGACCCTGGGCAATTTTATGTAAGAACCTATGCTCAGGTGGGGGATACTGTTTATTACAGCCCCGGTACTCTTTGCTTTTTTATCGGTGACATCTGGAAGCCTGGAGTTGATTTTGCTGGTCCAGCACTAGAGAGTGCTATTTCCTTTACCTTATTGGGCAAAGCTTATGTGGGTACCGGCAGAAAAGACGACGCTCAAGAACCAAGTATCAACGAATTCTGGCAATATGATCCTAATACCCAAAACTGGACCCCAATGGCACCCTTTCCGGGAACGATAAGGGACGATGCAGTAGGATTTGCTATCGAAACACCAACCTGGCAACGTGCCTATGTGGGATCGGGTAGCCGCAATGAATCTGTATCATTTTCAGACTTTTATGAATACAATCCAGCCACCAATACCTGGCGTGAGGTTGACCCGCTCCCCTTTGGCTTGGAAGATGGTATTGCATTTTCTATCAATGGTAAAGGATATTTTGGCATCGCCATGATTGGAGAAAATCCGGTCGATAATTTCTATGAATATGATCCCACTGACGGTCCTTTGGGAAAATGGAGATCAGTGGCTCCCTTTCCGGGCCCTCTCCGCGGAGATGCTGCTGCTTTTGCTATTGATGACAAAGGCTATGTCACTTCCGGTGAAAATGGATCTCCCTTTCATGATCTTTGGGCCTTCGATCCAACAACGGGTACTGAAGGAGAATGGACAGAAATGTCGGCATTACCACCAGCTACAGCGCGGGAAGACGCCGTAGGTTTTTCCGTAGGAGGGAAAGGATATTTGTGCGCTGGCTGGAATCGTGATGAGACCTTCTTTTTTAATGACCTTTGGGAATATGATCCAACTGATGGTCCCGGTGGAAATTGGGTTCAAAAGGCTGATTTTCCGGGTACAGGTCGGCTGAGTGCTGTGGCATTTGTTTTGGGACAAAAAGCCTATATAGGAAGTGGCTACAATGGCACCTACTTTAGTGACTTTTGGGAATATACCCCTTCGCTAAATTGTGATTAGCCTCTTTTTTGCATGATGACCTCCCTAATCGACAAAAACTTTCGCCTTCATGCCTCCTTGATCCCCGCCCAAAGTACTGCAAGCCTCTGCTGATGGGCTGGGTATTTATAAACGTCTTGGTTTTGAGACTTATACCATCTATTTTGAATTTGCATGATTATTTCCAATTCATTTACTTTTGCCAGAAAGTAACAACTGATATCTGATGAATCAATTTGTCTTATGGAATGACTGCAGGCTCTTTTGGGGTAGCAATCCTCAGGCTGTAGCCAAACATTATCACCCGGTTGTACAATTGGTGATGGCAACTGAAGGTTACTTCTTATCAAAAGATGCCAATGGTCAATGGCAAAAGAAGAAGGCCTTACTCATTGCACCCAATCACCTCCATGAATGTGATGCCACCGGTGTTCACATACTCAGCCTGGATATTGACCCGGAATCTGATTTTGGGGAATGGATTTTGCAGCATCAGCTCAAGGAAAAAACGATTTCTGAAGACCTCTCTGCGATCGCCTCCAGGATGGATTATCAAAAACTTTCAGCCGCAATACAACAAAATAACTGGCGGGCTTTACGCGAACAAATTGAGCATCTTTTTTCCTTTCGGAAATTAATAAAAGGACCACATTTAGATGAGCGTGTGCAAGAAGTCTTAGATTTTATTGCTCAAAATATTGATCAACCTATTGACAGCAAGATGCTTATGGAAGTGGCCCACCTCAGTGAAAGTAGATTGCTGCACCTGTTTAAATCAGAGATGGGTTTGCCCATTCGCAATTACATCCTCTGGTACCGCTTGAAAGTAGTATTACAGCAAATCGTAAAAGGTCGATCCCTGACCGAAGCCGCTTACGAAGCAGGATTTTCCGACCAGGCTCATCTGAGTCGGACCTCTGTCAGAATGATTGGTATTCCCCCTTCTGTTCTCATCAAAAACAGCAAATTCATTCAAGTTTCCTACCCCGAATGACCGGACATTTGTATTTAAAAAGAATACAAATCATGGATTACCAATGTATTGAACTACAAGCCAAAGGCGGCCCTGAACAATTAGTGCTCACCACAAAAAAGCTCCTTGCTCCCAAACCGGATGAAGTACAGATAAAAGTACTCGCCTGCGGCGTAGGCCGAACAGATATCGCTATGCGACGAGGTTATTATCCCTTTGCCCCAAAAATCCCCTTTGTTCCGGGATATGAGATTATTGGCAGAGTAACAGCAGTTGGAAAGCATGTTTCTGAATTCGAGATCAATGATCGTGTGGCAGCCTTAACGGTTTATGGCGGCTATTCTGAATACATCACGTTGAAGCAGAAACATCTGGTGAAGGTTCCAAATAACCTCAACCCCGGTGAAGCAGTCGCTCTTATTCTCAACTACATCACGGCTTACCAAATGATGAAAAGAACGGCCAATGCAACGGTCGGAGATACTGTCTTTATCAGTGGAGCTAGTGGAGGTGTAGGTACGGCATTGATGGACTTGGGTAAGCTGTTTGGTCTAAAAATGTATGGTACGGCATCCGGGGCAAAACACCATCTTTTAAAGCAATACGGAGCCATTCCAATTGACTATAAATCTGAGGATTTTGAAGAAGTTATAAGCAGGCGAGAACCCAAAGGAATTGACATTGCATTTGACGGCATCGGCGGCACATTTATCAATAAGTCATTCCGATTGTTAAAGAACGGAGGGCTGCTTGTGGCATACGGCTACCCCAGCTTTCTGGGTCTACTAAAAGGGCTACTACGGGTCAACTTCCTGAATGCCTTTTTTCGAACTAAAAAGGCTAGAGCTTACGGCATTTCCGGAAGTTACAATAAAAACCTCCCGATTATCAAAGAAGATATGATTTACCTGTTTGACCTGTTGAATCAACAAAAAATCAGGCCAATAATCAATCATAGAATGGCACTTCTGGAAGCCCGTGAGGCTAATGAAATGTTGGAAAGTGGCCAGGTGAGCGGCAAGATTGTGCTTTTGGCTGATGAGTTGCTGCTTTCACAAAATTCGCCTAAATTAGATACCAAACCCAATCACCATGACTAGAACCGCCCTCTTTACCGCCATTTTTCTTTTGCAAACCATTTTCTCCTGCGCACAAAATCAGCCTCGGGAAATCAACAACCTACTCTACCTACATCCCGATCAGGTAACCGTAGATAGCCTACAGCGCCTCAATCTGGTACTGCCGGAAAAAGCAGAACAATGCCCGCTCTTTTTGTGGATCGGTGGAGGTGCCTGGTCGTACGGTGACCGTCATGTGGAAATGGATTTTGCCCGAAAGATGGCTGAGGAAGGAATTGCTGTGGCTTCCATTGGGCACCGGCTGAGCCCGGCCATTTGGCGGGATTCCAGTTTGAATACGGGCATCCAGCATCCAAAGCATATCCAGGATGTGGCTGCGGCGGTAAAATGGCTAGTCGACCACGCCAATGATTATGGTTATGATACCGAAAAGATTTTCATCGGTGGCTATTCTTCCGGGGCGCATCTAGCTGCACTTCTGGGTTTGGATGAGAGCTATCTAATAGAGGTCGGTTTATCGTCAAAAGTCTTAAAAGGCATTATTCCCATTTCTGGCGCTTATGATATCGCCAGCTACCACGATGGTTTCCTGGACGGTGAGCGCCCGGAATTGGCTACGCTGCATGTTGAGGCAGTCTTTGGTCCAACCCAAAAAGATTGGATACACGCCTCTCCTACTTCCTACCTGGTTCACCTCTCCGCTCCCATGCTGGTGATCAGTGACAACAACATGTACAACTACACCCGCCTCTTTGAAGACCGCATCCGCGAAACCGATTTCAGAAATATGCAGGTGGTTTATGCCTATGATCTCACTCATGGCGGCCTGTGGAAGAACCTTTCCTTTGCGGAAAATAGCATTTATCGAACGTTGATTGTGGATTTTATATTTAAACAGTTTCCAGGGTAAATACTTCGAAAATCGAAAAAAGTTTATTATTTTTATAAACTCTCATTATAAAATAAATAAATCCTTGCATACCCCTGATGTGGAATGAAAATTGAAGATAAGCGGTCCGGCGAATCTTTAGATGCAATCATTGAGCAGGTTGCTACTATCGATTTCGCTAAAATCAGAAAAGATAAAGGCTTTCTATTTGACTGGGAACTTGAAAAAGAAAATGAAGTTCACAAAATATTTCTCCTTGACAAACAAGAAAGCATTCTTGGATTAATGTCTTTAATCGATTACCCGAATACAGAATTCACATAAACCTGATTGAAGTATCGAGGTTCCAAATAGGTAAAACCAAAGACTTGGACAATATCGCTGGATGCCTAATTGCGTTTGCATGTTCCATGGCTTACAAAAGAGGTTATGGAGGATTTGTTTCCTTACTACCCAAAACGCAATTGATTGAATTGTATCAGAACAAATACGGTTTCAGGCAATTGGGAAGGTTAATGGCGGTTGAATTTGAAGCATCAAAGAGCCTGATTGATAAATATATTGGCGATGAGCACTAACGAAGAAATATACAAGGAACTTAGAAAGCAATTCTCCGACGAGGAAATTGTCGAAAGATATGTCTTTTCCGACGACTTAACTGACCAGGAAAAGCAGAAAGTCGAAGAGGAATTTAGAGCACTCAGACTAAAGTCTTTAAAAGAAAGAACTGAGGAAGAGCGGCTACTCGCTGAACTCATGCGAATGAAATTGCTCATTCAAGATTATCTAAAAGAGGATGATTTTGACCAAGCTTTTTCTTTCTCTAATCAACTAGGTCTCTATATCAAAATAATCGATAGAAACCAGAAAGATTTTGCTACTGAGATAGACATCCATCCCACTAAACTAAGTAGGCTTTTGAACGATAGAGAAAATCCAAATATAGAATTGGTCTATCGCCTTGAAAAGCACTGTGGTCATATCATCCCTGCCATATTTTGGTGGAAATTACACGCCAAAAAGCTGGAAGATAAAATTCAAAATGATAACCAAAAACGTCAAACCGAAAGCAAAAGGGTTACAAACAACCTAAAATTCAGAGCCTGATCCCCCTCTTACGGCACCACCCGAAATGTCCCCCGCATGATCGACGCATGTCCCGGGAAAGTACACACATAAGTGTAATCTCCTGGCGCTGACGGCGCCTCAAAATACAAGGTTTCCGAACTGCCCGGTGGCATTAACTTGGAGTGGTGCAACACATTACTTGTGTTCGGAATATAACCTTTGGCCGATCCGTCCAATCCCATATTTAAAGCCATTTTGCCGACAGCATCCGCTGTACCAGGCTTGACGATGACGATATTGTGCGGCATATCATCATTATTGTAGAAAGTCAGCTTTACCTTACTGCCGGCCTTGACCGTCATCATCTTCTGATCGTACCGCAATCCCGGCAAGGTACTGATGATCAAACTCTTGTCCACTTTTCCCCAACCGGAAGGTATTGAAGTTACCCGCTTGCTGGAACCGGCACTGGCAGTTGTTTTGGGTTTGGGTTTTTGTTTGGCCTTTGGTTTCGAAGCGGGCTGCCCTCCTGCATCAGGATTGTCTTTTTCGGCGGCGGGCATCTCGTGCTGGCTGTGGTCCATCTTTGGCAATTCTTTCTTGGGTTTAGCCATCACCACCGGTTCCGGTAGTACCAGTTTTTCTCCTTCCGGAATGCGGTTTAAGGTATAATAAGCGGTATTGTGCAATAGTGGCAAATCACCATTATACGCTTTTACCCCCTCAGCCTTGATCTCATGAATGTACAGAGTCCGCAATGAATCCACTACCAGTCGCGCCTTCAAGCCATCATCAGAAACCACAATACCCCTTACCGGGCAATTTTGCTGATTCACCACCGGACTGCCGTAAACCGGGTGGTATTTATAAATAAAACTGGTTAGTTGATACGAATCCGGGTCAGCAGCACTAGCCTTATCTACCGGCTGAGTAAACTCAATTTCAAAACCATCTGGCATAGCCCTGACAGCTTTCATTTCAAAAGGCATATTCCCAGTCCAGATGAGGCGTTCCAATCCAAATGGCGCATTGCCCGTTGATCCCCAACCACGGTTGGTTTGTCCTACAAAGAGGGAACCGTCCTTGCCCCAACTCATACGCAACACACCCGATTTGAAGCCTTCCCGAAAATTGAAAGCTGCTCCCTGATACACACTATCTACCTGTTCCAGAAATACCCGTACTATCTTACTCTGTCCCTGATCGCCCACAAACACCTGCCCGGCAAAAGGGCCAAAGGCTCCTCCTGTTTCATCGGTAATGATCTCCGAGGTAGAGATACCCAGAATACCGTGTGGCAACCATACAGCCGGAGTTTTC
Organism: Saprospiraceae bacterium; assembly: GCA_965229635.1. Classification (GTDB taxonomy): domain Bacteria; phylum Bacteroidota; class Bacteroidia; order Chitinophagales; family Saprospiraceae; genus BQJU01. Next base: position 3,570,946 of record OZ245894.1, on the reverse strand, counting down.
ACCGGCGGCAATTCTTCAGCCAGTTTGTACAACGGCAGCGGAATTTCATCTTCAACATTTTCCGGCTTGATCAATTTTTGGCCGGGAGGCGTAAATCTTGGATTGGCGCGGTAATAAATATCATTGGTGGTCAGCTTCACCGGAGACTCCGGCCTTTCACTCCAGCGCAATCCCGCCGGGTGGCCGGTAAAATCGCCCTTGTGGACCGGCATGATAAAACCGGATCCCATCCAGTCGCCTTGATTGTCACCGTAAAAGAAAGTGCCATCCACCCAGCCAATGCCACAGGGCGAGCGCATACCGGTAGCCCAGGGCTCCATCTCACCTTCCGGTGTGATGCGCATGGTCCAGCCTCGCCAGGGTACCCGACTTTCGCCCCGCCACCATTCCTGATCACCAAAGGCCACATTACCGGTGACAAACATGCTACCATCCGGTGCAATCTTTGGACCAAAGGAATATTCGTGATAGTGACCGGAAAGAGGCCATTGATATACGGTTTCATAAACATCAGCCCGGCCATCGCCATCTTCGTCTACCAGCTTGGTCAGTTCACCACGCTGGGCCATGTACAAGGCCCCGTTTTGATAAGCCAGCCCCAAAATTTCATGTAAGCCCTGAGCAAACAATCTGAAGTGTGGCAGTTGCCCGTCACGCATGTACGGGTTCTCTATCTTCCAGACATCACCATAGCGAGTAGACACCATCAGGTCGCCATTGGGTAGCGTGACCATTCCCCCCACTTCCAGTACAATGCCTTCCGGCACCGGCAAATCAATAATTTTGTAATAGCTATCTTCTGTGGGAAGAATATCCGGTTTATCCTGCCCTTGCACCCCGAAAGGAGCAACAGCGGAAAACAGTAAAGTGATGGCGTAAACGGAGTATATTTTTAATCTTGACATCTTACAAATGATTTACCAAATGAGGTCGTAAATAAGGGTTCCCTGACTGAAAGGAATCAGCAATTCCTGAAAACCTCCTGACTGCCTAACGGTGGCTTTGTATTCAGATTTTTCCGGCAAACGGATGTAATAAGCTCCATCTACCCGATAGAGGTTTTTGTCCAAGGCTTCTATCTTTTTTGCTTTTGCGGCCCGGTGCTGACCATTGGTAAGCATACCTTCTAACGCAAGTTGCCTTTGGAGATAAGAACCATCACCTTTCGGAAGCAGTTGGTCTTTTACCATAGTCTCTCCGAGCAAATACTGAAAAACCGGATTACCCGACTGGTCCAGCCGATACCCCTTGCCCCGAAATTCTTCACCACCCTGGGTGCCTTCGGGCCAGGCAGCATTGGCTTGAGCCAAAACCGCTACCGCCGGAGCATCACCAAGCTTTATCACACTGCCCGCCGGGCGCGTACTGCCATCTCCTCGGCTATCCCACATGGGTGTAGCATCGACAAAACCGGACCGCCAAACTTCAAACAGGGCGCCATTCGACAAATTGTAGTGGTAACTGATCTCCTCGGGAAAACCTACCGAGATAGCGTGGGTAATGCGATAAGTAGTATCGAGCAATACATCATGATAGTCGATGAAGCTACGTAGAAATACCGGCTCATTTTTAAAATCCACCAACATCGGCTTGGGCAATTGCCCCAAGGGTTCTGAACTGATGGCGTGCAAAGGATGCCTCCGCAAACCGGGGCCACTTACGTAAATGGCCAGACCATTGGGAAACCAGGCATCCACCTTGGCGTATCTGATCTCAATGGAATGAGCCCCTTTACTTAGTTCTATCGATCCCTGATGTTTACGCCACCCATCCGAGACGGCCGGCTTTCCATCAATCAACAACATGCCCATGCCGTAGTTGTCCATATCAAAATCATAGCGGCCCGCCTCGGGAATATCCAGCGTCCCCTTCAAGCGAATAGCAAATTTGGATGTCTCACCGGTGACCTCATGTGTGAGTTTATCGGTTTTCCCTTTTGACATTAGCTCCTTAGAAGCGAAGTTATCTAGCTCATAATCTTCCGATTGATACACCTCGTAGGTCATATCCTTTACCTTCAGCGGCGGGTTGTTGAAACTTCGGAAGCGAATATTGCGTAAAGCTACTGATCCGTGATCACCCTGAATGCGCAAAGGTCCTTTGGACACTTCCCGATCTCCCCCACCCCGAGTGGGTCCAGTGAGCTCCAAATTTTCGTGAATGGTCGTACCATTCAGCACCACTTTGAGCAGACGGGCATTTTCTGTTTTACGGCCGTATTGATCAAAACGAGGTGCCTGAAAGGAGATTTCCATTTTTTGCCAAAGCCCGGGAGCACGGCAGGCGTTGATACGTGGAGCATAGCCCTCATAACCTTTTTGTCCTTCAGGTTGACGCTCATCCCAGCGCTCGTAGACGCCTCCACAATCGCCGAAGCGCGGATGTTGTACGCCCCAGCTGTCGAGCAATTGAATTTCGTAAATACCTTGTAGATAGATGCCCGAATTGGATTGACGGGCCATCATAAACTCCAGTTCAAGGTCCAGATCGCCGTGCTGAAGCTGCGTGTAAAGGTCCTGACCGGGTTTGGAACCAGGCAGATTAACCAAAACACCGGTACCAGACTTGGTATCCAGGTCTTCTTTTTTATCAAGATCAGCCATCGTGCTGCCTACGATTTTCCAACTTTTTCCAGGATCAACAAAGGCCGAAAGGTCGGTGAGTCTTATTTCCGTAAAATCTTGTGCGATAACCGATTGTAAAAACAACAGGAAAGTCAAAGCGAGTAGTGCCTGCTTAAGGATCATTGGCTTGTTAGTTTCAATTTGATGGCCAATATTACTAAAAAACATCCATAGCCAATGCCATTTGCCTTACAAATCCCCAGGCAAATATTTAAAATCAGAAAGTGGGTTGCGCTTGCAAATAATCCACCAGGTCTCGATAAATAGGATTGGAGCGCAGCAGGAATTCATTGCCCACAATCACCAGGTGCTCCCGAGCCCGGGTCAGGGCTACATTCAACTTGCGATCAACGCCATCCATTGACAAGGAGGATAAGGTTTCCATCTGATGAGGAGAATTGGTACACAGCGAAATCAGAATGACATCTCTTGCTCCTCCCTGGTAACGTTCTACGGTATCGATAGTGACCGTTTCGGGCTTGAGTTGGGCTTTTTCCAGTACAGCACGAATAGTGGCGATTTGTGCCCGATAAGGGGTAATAATGCCAATACTTTCCGGATGCAGCGTTTTACCCAATTTCTGGTAAAGTTTCTGATAGCCTACCACCAATTGGCCAATGCGTTCCGCCTCGTATTGATTGGTCTTGGCCGTAGAGCTGCTTTCATCTATCGGTGTATCAAAGAATAGCGTTCTGCGTTGACAAAGCTGACGTTCAAAATCCTCTTCACTCATTTCTTCTTTAAACGGAGAATGCTCCAGTTGTCGCACTCGCGAAGGCACGCTTTCCGGAAGGATTTTCAACGTATTATCGTAGAAAAAGCGATTGGGGAAGTCCATGATCTCCTGATGCATACGTCCCTGGTGACTCAGTTGGGCGTAAGCCCAATGCCAGTCTTCTTGCTGACAACGCTGATACAAGCGCTCAAAAAGCGAATTGCGCAAATTTTTCAAGCCAATCGGGTGTAAAATAGAATCTTGTACAGCCGATAAATCTTCCCGCTGTACCACCACCGCCGGCAATTGCCGATGATCACCTACCAGCACAAAGCGCTGAAAATTGGGCAACATCCCCACCAGCATGGGCTCCAGGATCTGCGAAGCTTCATCAATAATGGCCCATTGGAAGCTTTTCAACTGCAATAATTCCGGTTTGCCGGCAATGGAAGAAACAGTAGCCACGATGATGCGCTTTTCCTGGATCAGCTGTTTGAGCTCCCGTCGGGAAGCGGCTTTTCTGGCCTTCAAGCTAAGCAACTGATCCTGAAAGGCCTCACCGGTGGAATAGCGGGATCCAATGCGTAGGTATTGCTCGCGAATAGGACCACCGATGCGTTCAATGGAAGCACAAATCTCATCTACGGCACGATTGGTGTAAGCCAGCAAGAGTAAATTATCCTCTGTATTATTGAGTAGATGCTCCACCAGATGACGCAGCATTACACTGGTTTTCCCAGTGCCCGGAGGTCCCCACAGAAGGAAGTAATCTTCCGTGGCGAGTATCTTTTGTAGAATCTGCTGCTGTTCTTCGGTCATGCCCGATTTGCGTTCCAGCACAGGCATTTCGCCTTGTCGGGGAGCTTTTTCGGTTAGCAACAGATCTCGTTTCGGTCGGGCCGATTCCGCGAAAGCGAAAAGATTGCGATACATCGACACAAAACCGCTGTCGAGCAGGTCGTGTTCCAGGTTCCAGTGTTCGTAATCCTCAAAGGTGCGTTGATTAAACTGCCGACTACGCAGGCGCACACAAATGCGTTCCTGGTTCAACTCTACCAAAGTGCACTTAAACAACTGCGCCGCCAATGCACCACCCTCTACTTCAGGATATAAAATAGCGATATCTCCTTGCCGGAAATTGGCCAACTGATCTTCAGGATGTCGGGCAAACCAAATGAGCGGTTCTTCCTCCCTCGATTGATTGTCCACCAACGTCAAATGGCTCATCAAATCAAAATTAGCCTGCTTCTCCGCCCGGGTATTCAACCACAATGACGCCAGTCCATTGATATGATCAATGCTTTGCTCCCCGGTTTTGGCCAATTGGTGTTCTCTGGCAATAAATCCCGAGAAGGCAATGAAGTAAGCCTTTTCAATTGGCTTTAAAGCCTGATAAACCTGATGAAAATGAGCCATATCGGTCCGGGCGAACCCTTTGAGTTGCGGGAAGAATTTCAGGTCTAACCGTCCAAAAAGCAGCTGTCCCTGGTCCAGAAGGGGCTCTTCTCCCGTACCGAGTTTAGCCAACATGCGCTCCATGCCCAACAACTGATTGCGCAACTGCAAGCCTTCGTATTGCTGTGCCTTGGTGGCTGGCGCAAAACGCAATTGCCGTTCCTGCAAACCGGAATACAAAATGTAGGCCGCCGCATCCAGTGCCTTGCCATAAGCCGATTTAACCAGTAGGTCATACAGCAAGGTCTGCATAAAATGATTGGGCCCCAGCCCGTAAATATTCGGCATAAATGGCTTGCCGCTTTTCAATTCCACGATGGCTCCCTTACTTGCATCGATATCGCGGTAGAGAAAGTCGAGACGTCCCTGCAATCCGTAAGTGGCCGAATAGAAAGTGGGCTCCAGAAAGCTATCTTCGCGACGGATGTTTTCGCGGGCAAAGCCTTCCTTGACCATCTGCTTGAGATTAACAAAATGTAATTGGCTGCGGCCAATAACGTCCCGGATTTGCCGATCATCGTACAAACAAAACACCAGCGGATTAAGCTGAAAAATGCGCTTTTTTAGTTCCCCAAAGGTGATATCGGGATTGGTCATCAGCTCGTCAAGGAAGAAGTTGGCAATGTTTCCCACCATCAACGGAATGGAGCTGGTGAAGGGCAAAAACTTCTTCAGTAAGTATGGCCACGGATCGGCCCCATTGGCGCTAAAACATTCGGCTACAGCCGATACATCCATCAAATAATCGGGTTCAATGATGAAGGCCCGCGGTCGATAAGTACCTTCCTCATCAACTTCCACATCCAGCAGCGTCAACATCAATGGAAAGTCAAAGATGCGCCGGATGACCCGCACGGTGGGGTTGAAATGCTCATTCCTTTCTGGAATATTGTATTGAATGCGAATGGTTTCCTCGGCGTGTATTTCGGCTTTCGCCAAAAATTGAGACTGCTCTTCATCTTCACCGATCAGCAATACCTTTAGTTGAGGAACATAATTCTGCACCCCAGCCTGTTGGTAGGGAAATGGCCATTCGGGCGGGCAACAGTTGAGCACTTCGGCAGAAGGGCCTTCACCGAGTAGCGCCTCAATACAAGCCGTGACCGCCTTGAAGCCCAGGGAATATAGTGATGCTGCCTCTTCCGGTTGCCCCAACTTCTGCGAAGCTTTCGAGCGAAAGCGGTGCAGGTAGAATTGGAGGGATCGGGGCAGCTGATATTTGTGGCTCACGTAGGCCATTCTGGAAAAGAGGGTCGCAAACTGGAGTTTCTCCTTCCGGGTTATTTCCACAAAAAGCACATTGAGTAGCCGAAACAAAGCTTCCACTTTACCCGCCTTATCCAGCGCGGTGCTCTGCTCGATTTTGAGTAGTTCCTGATAAAAAAGTGTGGCCAGCCCTCCTCGATTCATAATTAATACTTATACCGCGAAAATAGGAAAAGCATTGATTCAAAAAGACAATTCTAATACATTTGTCCCATGAAAGAACACCACTACCAAATCGACCTGACCTGGACCGGAAATGAAGGCAAGGGCACCGAAAGCTACAAAGCCTATTCCCGCAACCACCTCATCTCTGCGGCCGGTAAATCCATCACCATCCCCGGGGCTTCCGATCCTTCTTTTTTGGGCGATCCGACCCGGTATAATCCGGAGGAGCTATTCGTCTCTTCCTTATCGGCCTGCCACATGCTGTGGTACCTTCACCTGTGCGCCGTGAATAAGATTGTTGTAACTGATTATGAGGACCACGCTACCGGTACCATGATCGAAACCACAGACGGTGGCGGCAGGTTTACGGAAGTGACCCTACACCCCAAAGTGACCATCACGGACCCCACACAAAAAGAAAAAGCCCACGACCTGCATCATCAGGCCAATGGGCTTTGTTTTATTGCTAATTCCTGTAATTTCAAGGTAAGGCACGAGCCGGAAATCCTCTCGTAACTACCAATTAAAATTGGTGCTTACGAGCCAAATAGGTTATCGTACTGGTTGCCGCCGCTCGATTTACGTTCGGCATCTGCTTCCGGCAATGAACGTGGGCTATCCAGGTCAAACGATTCTGAAGAAGATGCATTATCACCCATAAGTAGTAAGGTACTCTCCTTTTCCCACTTCTCCAGCATTTGCATGCCTTCTTCTTCGAAGATACCATTCTGCAAATCAACGGATTGCATAAAATTGGAAGACATTTCCATAAAGCGCTCCATCTCACCAACCTTATTGGCTACGTCGTCGGCAATGGCTTCCATAGCCATATCAAACATAGCTCTTTTGTCGGGATCGCCGCTGATCACACTCATCGCCGATTTCATGGCGGAGTGAGAGGCGCGGATGGCTTTGCGCTCCGTTTCCTTCAGCTTTACCTGGTCTTTAGTATCCTCCAGCAAGATTTCCGAGTTGGAATGCATCTTGGTCAAAATGCGGTACAAAACCTGCATTTTCTGGTGTAATACATTGTATTTCTGATTACTCTCCCTAAGGCGGGCAGCCTTCCGGGTAGCCAGAATTACCTGATTGTCCACACCTTTGGCCTTGGCTGCACTAGCCAGCTTCATCTGGTCATTGATCTCTTTTTCGTTGCTCTCCATCAGGGTTTGCAACTTGCGCATTTGGCCGCGGATAGAACCGATTTGCTTACGCATTTTAGTCAGGTTGTCTTGCAAGTCCTCGATGTAAGATTTCAGAATGCCAACAGGATCAATCTGTACAAACATACTAGTGATACTGCGCATCATGCTTTTGTACATATACCACACCAGGTTCCGCATTTTGGGGTCCAGCACCATATATACAATAGCGCCCAGAGCTACCAGCATTAAGCTGAGGTAGAGTACATTCTGAGCCAGCGCAATCAAGGCCGGTAAAAAGGTATAAAGTAAAAATCCACCGCCCGCAATCAGGGCGATCAGGAAGATCAAACCAGTGACGCCTTCGGGGCGCTTCCAGAATGATTTTTTTCCTCCTTCGGGGTTTTCAAATTGCACTACGTCTGCCATAAAACAAAATTTTATGCCTTGACAAAACTCATTCGCAGATCAGCTTTGTCAAAGCCGTAACAACTAAACTATTTTACAAAAATTTATCAATATTTTCAATATCCCGGTCAATTTGGTTGACAATGCTTTGCAGGGTATGTTCAAAATTATCGCGGGTGGACACAATCTTTTCTTTATCTGCCTGAATGATTTCGTCAGCATTATCAACCGTAGACTGCGAAGCCGCAATCTTCTCTTCCAACTGCTTGATCTTCGCCCGGTACTCTTCAATCTGCTTCTTTAACTTCTCCACTTCCGCCAATTTTGACTCTACGCGCTGCTTCATTTGTTTTTGCAGAGCCGCGTCAAACTGGCTTTTCTCATCATTCAGTATTTTTTTATAGTGGTTGGCGGTTTTTAATAGCTTCTCTTTGGTCAATCCCACTGTAGCCGCCGTAGCAAAGGCCGATTTGATGGCAATACTCTCTTCCATGTCCATTTCCATCAAAGCGGCCAGCGATTGCTTAAATTCCAGATAATCAAAGCCCGGCAGGTTGCTTTTATTCAGGGCATTGGTCAGGAAATCCACACTCTTTTCATCCAGTCCATGAGAGTCACCAAACAGATTTTTCAATTTTTTTTGCATTGTATCGATTTTTCAAACTTGTTCTATTTACAAATAAACGTAAAAAGAGAAAAAAAGACGGTTAATTTTCGATATTCCTTGGCCTTGCTTCGATAATCCGCTCATTTTGCGGCACGATCACGCTTTTTTGTTATTGCAAAATCTGGATCTCGCTAAAGCCATTGCCGGTCTTTTGTACCATTATTTGAGTGGAGATGCGTTCCTTCAAAGCCTTTACATGCGAGATCACCCCGATGGTTTTTCCGCTGGCCTGCAGATTTTCCAACGTGCTAATGGCCAAATCAAGACTACTATCGTCCAAAGTGCCAAAGCCTTCATCAATAAACAATGACTGAATCTGTGAATGGCGCCCAGCCAACTCCGAAAGCCCCAGGGCCAAGGCCAGACTCACCAGAAAGCTCTCTCCTCCCGATAAGGTATTCATGGAGCGTTGATTATCAGCCTGGAAGGTATCTACAATTTCCAGTTCCAAATCCTCATCCGAGCGCTTGCGGATAAAGTAGCGGTCGTTAAGCTTTTGCAAATGCTGATTGGCCAGAAAAGTGAGTTTTTGCAAAGTTAAGCCCTGTGCAAAAGTTCGAAATTTCTTGCCATCCGCCTGCCCGATCAGGTCGTTGAGGTTCGCCCAACGTTGATATTCCTGTTTTTGTTTTTCCAACTGTTCCACCAGCCGTGATGCTTCGTTTTTACGGGCTTCGTTTTGCTTTAATTGCTCGGTCAAAGCACCAATGGCCTGTTGTATACGCTGGTAGGCCTGTTCTTGCTCTGCGAGCTGCTTTTGTAGCGCCTCTGCATCAATTTCATGCACCTTCTTGTCCAGTAATTTGGCCAATTCTGCCTCCGTATCCTTCATCGATTGTTGCAAGGCCGTGGCGTCCCGTTCCAAATGCTGCTTTTGGGCCTCAATCGCTTTTGCTTCTTCCTCTTCCAGCACATTCTCCCGCAGGATTTCAATCGTTTCAAAGCCAGCCTTGGCAATTGCTTTACGCAATTTTTCACTAGACTGGTCAATGGTCTTACCCAAGGAAGTGCACTCCTTCTCTTTTTCCGCCAGCAAACGCCTGGCCGACTCCCAGGCCGCTTCAATCTTCGACAATTGCTCCCGGCCATCATCCAGTTCCTTACGCTGACTGGTCAATTTCACTTCCCATTGGGCTTTCGCCTCCTGTGGATCAGCTTCACCAAACAGGGATTGACGTTGTTCCTGCAATGCGGCCAAAGCTTGTTTTTCTTTTTCCAGTGCGCTTTGCTGAGTTTCCAGCAACTGCTTCAATTCCGCAATTCTCCCTTTCTTATCTTCAATAGACTGTGCCTGTAGGCGAAAATCTTCCCGGCGTTTATTTAAGCGGGTTTCGGCTTGCTGATAGGCTACTTTTTTGGCCTTAAGTTCTTCAAATGTAGCTGCGGCAGTCTCTAAATCAAAGTGATGGCCATACGGGGCCAGTAATTGATTGATGCTTTCCGTGGCACTGGTAAAGTTGTCTTCCTGCTCTTTAAGTTGCTTACGCAATGAAGCCTCCTGGCTTTGCAATACCTTCACTTCGGCCTCCGCCGTGCGCAGCTTTTCCTGAATGGTCTTCTGCGATTTCTCCCTGGTCTGTAAAGTACCGGAAATGGCATTTAATTGATCCAGCGCCTTTCTTCTTTCGCGCAGCAATCGCTCAGAATCAATCAGTTTTCGCTCCAGCGTATTGCCCCGCACACTGGCAAAGTCATCAGAGGTAAATCCTGGCGCGAATTCAGCAATCTTGTCCTCGTATTCCAGAATGCGATCCAACTGGCGCTGCACCTGACCGCTGGCTTCCCGGAGTTCATTGCCAACTAATTGTTCCAGCTCTTCGGCTAATGTGGACTGCCGGTTCAGCAATTGACGGTGATTCTTATACACCATCTCAAATCGCTCTTTGGTGGCTTCAAATTCCTCTTTGGCCTCGTTGACGTAGGGTACAATCTTTTTCTGCCGGAAAGGATGTTGTTTCGAAAAACACAACGGACAAGGATCGCCTTCCCGCAGTTCCGCCCGGTCTTTTTCGTAGTTGGAAATCAACAATTGCTGTTCATAAATCTCCTGTTTGTAGGCCAACTGTTTTGTCATCAAATCCATCACCTCCATGGACGACATCAACTGCTTGTTGACATCCAGTTCCGCCCGCTCCAAATGCTCCCGACGATCCTCCTGCGACTCCAGGTCGAGCAGGGCACGCTGGTATTCGGTATTGTATTGGCTCAGCTGCATGAGGTTTTGCTGCTGCTCCTGTAGTTGCTCAATATCTTTAAACAAGAAACTGATCAGCTCGTCCCGGTTTTTCGGATAACTCTCCGGCACCGCCTGAGCAAATTGTGTCTCTAGTTCGGTCAGTTGTTGCTGAATTTGTTGATCTTCCTTTTGTAGGTTGGCCAGTTCGTGCTGCTTTGCGTCAAGCTCCTCTGTGATGTCGGCCACTTCTTTCTTCGTTTGCAGCTGGGTGCGGTACAAATCCCGTAAGTTTTCCCGCTGATCTTCAATGCGGCCCAATTCCGTGATCAGGCGGGCATATTGCTCGTGCTCCGACATCCATTTTTCGTCGACCTTGATCTCTTTTTCCAGCGTTTCCTGTTGCCCAACAAGCGCTGTCAGTTGTTTTTCTTGCTGCTGCAACTGTTGCTGTTGTGCCTGCCAATCCGCTTCCTTTTGTTGCAGCGGCTCTTGCTTTTCTTCAATTAGCACATCCAGCTTTTCCACTTTTTGCCAGAGTTTGCGCTTTTCTACATCTTCCTTTTCCAATTGAGCAAGAGCGGCCTTTAGTCCAGTAATTTGTTCGGATTGCTGCTTTTGCTCGCTAGCCTTTTCTTCGACCTCTGTTTGGAGGTCTTTCAACGCATTTTCTACTTCCTCCCGACTCTGCAAGTGATGGTCCAATCGCGCCAGATCAGCGGCAAAGGGTTGTGCTTTTTGCGACCGTTGCAATCGCTCAAAATCGGGTTGGGCGACAGCAGTTACCAGTTCGTTTGCAGTTATTTTTTCCGTAAGGAGAACTTTCTTTTCCTGGAGATTGGTCAGGGTTTCTACCTGCTGCTTTTGCTTGCGGAGGTCCTCCAGCACCTGGGTCATTTCCTCATTTTTGGCCTTTTTTTCGTCCAGATCCGTCTCAATTTCATTGATGGCCTCTTCATCCAGCAGACGTAGACTTTCCAGGTCTCTTTTTAGATCATCCAGCTTGGATAACTCCTCTTTATGGCGCTCAAATGCTGCCCGGGAAAGTCGGGAATAGATATCGGTACCGGTGATGCGTTCCAGTAAATCAGAACGGTCCTTTTCATTCGCTTTCAGGAATGCCGCAAAATCTCCCTGGGATAGCAGTACCGAGCGACTAAACCGATCAAAATCAAGTCCGGTGATGTCTTCCACCAATTTATCGACCTCTCGCTGGCCTTCGGCGATGATTTCAAAGACCTCTTCACCCTTCTTTTTGGTGGCTTTCGCCAATTGCCGGAAAGGCGGCTGAATATTGCCGTCTACCTTTTGACGGGCCCGCCTTAGACTCCAGTGTGCACGGTAAACATCGCCATTGGTCTGAAATTCCACCTCCGCCAAGCTTTCCACGGCACCGTAGGAGAGCACCTCTTTTACATCCTTATTCCGGTGAATTCTGCCGTAAAGGCCCAAAGTGATAGCATCCAGAATAGTGGTCTTTCCTGCACCGGTATCGCCGGTAATGGCAAACAGGCCAACATCGCCCAGCGGAGCGTTGAGAAAGTCGATTTCCTGCATAATGCGCAGGGAATTGAGATTTTGCAGGGTGACCTTTAGAATTTTCATACGGTTTCTCTTTCCTCCATCCAGTCTTTAAGTTCTAAAAAAGTACGCTCCAGCTCCGGCATGGTTTCCGGCGGGCTGCCAAAACTTTCACACTTCTTACGGAATACATCCAGCACATCCATATCGTCCAGGTCCGCCTCGGGAGCGGCGTTGGCTTCCAGCGCTTTATAACTGCGATTAACCCGAATTTTGAGGATTTCCAGGTCCATTTCTTTGGTAAAATCGAGTAATTCCCGATCCAGTTGTGGAATGACCTCATCAGTATCCACAATCACTTCCAGCCAGGAAGTCAGGCCAGGTCGTTCCTTCTCCGCGAAATCTCGGAGGCGTTGTTTCACCTCCTGTAGGTTGCCCTGTATCGTCTTTAACCGCCGAAATACCGGTACGGGAATCGTTTCTATTTGCGTCAGCTTCTTTCCGGCAAAGTGCAAAAGAAAAACGCCCTTTTCATCCTTGGTTTCGCTAAAGCTCAAAGGGATCAGGGAACCGGAGTACCGGATATTTTCCTGCCCTCCAACCTTCTGCGCCCGGTGAATGTGGCCCAGTGCGATATAGTCAAAAATGGACGGAAATTGTCCAGCATCAATATTTTCAATATTGCCAACGTAGATATTGTCCTGCTTGGCGGAAGCCTCTGCTCCGGTGGCGTAGAGGTGCCCGGTAGCCAGTAATGGTACATTGGCGCCAGCATATTCCTCCACCAATTCGGCCAATTCCTGATAGTGAGCAATAATGCTTTCGCGAATGCGGGCTTCCCGATCGTAACCACTTTCCGCAGCCACGCTGTAGCGCAAATCCCGATCGCGTAGAAAGGGTACTGCAGCGATGACAGCCTCCGGTTTTCCGTTATCATTATTTAATACAACAACTTCATCGGTTAACTCCTCTCCTACCGCCGCTACCACATGAATATTGAGCGAAGCCAGCAATTCCCTCGGCGCACTTAGCATGGCCGGTGAATCGTGATTTCCGCCGGTAATAACGATATGCCGACAGCAACTGTCCAACAGCCCCGTTAAAAACCGGTAATACATTCGCCGCGCATAATTGGGCGGATTGCCAATATCAAAAATATCACCCGCTACAATCAATGTATCCACCTCCCGCTCGCGAATGGTATCGGCCAGCCAGTCCAGCGCCTTTTGGTGTTCCTCTTCCCGGTCGTTGTACAAAAATTTCTGCCCCAGATGCCAATCCGAGGTATGCAACACTTTCATATCATTAGGAATATTGGGCTTAAATTAGGAATTAGTGGAGAGGAATTCAGGAAATCCTGGAATATTTTGTTGGAATGGGTGCTTGGGGAAGTATTAGGAGGTATTCTGTCGCTATTATCTTTTAATCAATTTTTTCACAACAATATCGCCTGAAGCCAGGATTACTTTGAGCACGTAAAGTCCCGAAGACAAATTAGAGACATCTATTTCATTGGAGAGAACTATATTCGGTATTGCTTGCCCATTGATGGCGTGAATACTTACTGAGCGAATCGGCCTTTCCGATTTTAAGGCGATTGTCCCATCAGTTGGATTTGGAAAAATAGAGACTGTTCCCTTCCTTACATCTTCCGTAGCAATATTTACATTACACAATGCGCCCTCATTTTCCGGATAAAACAAGGTGTCGGATTTATACATCCTACATAAGGTATAAGCAAACCCAGAGTATATACCTTCCGGATTTATAGGATCAATATTCAAATTCAGCGTCTGATAAAAGAATGTAGCATTGGGGCCAACACCTTCGATAAACTGTATGGTGTCACGAATAATCCCTCCCCCATACCGACAATCCAGGGTGACCCTTTTGCGGTTTCCGATGAATTCAACTCTTTTCACCTCTGCTGCTCCGGCATCACTACAGGATAGGTTTTCTTCATAGATGGGAAACGTTTCGCCTACTTCCAAAGACAGATCCATTACCAACCGCTCTTGGGTATCAGCTATTCTTCTAAACCAAATCTGCCCGGTAGTTGTATCTTCCCGGATAAATCCGATGGTGTAGGGCCCTACCTCTGGTTCATTGGCTCCGCTATCAACGTATTTATACGCTACATCATTTATTATAGTATCTCCATAAACGGAGACTTTATTATCTATTGCAGAATCATAGACTTCTACCTTAATCTTGTAACCTGTCGTATCTGCGTTAAAAATTGAGGCATATTGTGCTCGGGAACGAACACTTGACATCAGTAATATTAATGCAAGTAGAAAATATTTCATAGCATCAATTTCGGGTAAATAACTGGCATTAACAAAACATGTCATCCGTTTGGACAGATAAATTGCTAATTTTAATTTTAGTAGTCTTTAAAATTTGAAATAAACTAGATATGGTAGGTAAAATCTGATGCTGCAAAAACCACGATGAAATAAATTTCACCAAACCTCCTTATTGACAAAATTCCCAAGCCCGATCCTCCGACCAGGTGTGTTGATTATTGGCCACCTGAAAGCCCACGTGGCCGCCATCCTTTGGTGTTTCTAAAAAGAGATTGGGATGATCAGTGCAGATATCGCGGGGGGAACAGTAATCGTTGAGTAAGGGATCATTTTTGGCGTTGACCAGAAGGGTGGGAATCGTGGTGCCGGCCATGAAGTTTTTGGCGGAAGCCTTTTCGTAAAAATCATCGGCATCGGTGTAGCCGTTGAGGGGAGCGGAGAAGTATTTATCAAAATCCTCCCAGATCCGGATATTACCAAAGTTATTGATATCGACGAGGTCGGGAAATTGTTTGGCTTTAGCCTCTATTTTTGGTCGCAGACTGCGGTTGAATTTGCGGCGGTAAAAAGCATTGTCCCAGTTACCGAGCACCTTTACCCCTTCGCGCAAATCACAGGGAGAAGAAAAAGCAATACCCCGATCAATGGGGTCGGGAATCTCTTTGCCGTGTACGCCCAGGTATTTCATGGTAATGCTACCTCCCATGCTGAAACCCACTAAAGCGATACGCTCATAGTCTTTGACACGCAGTGCGTGAGCAATCACTTCCCCAATATCTCCAATCTCACCGTGATTGTACAGGCGCGGCTTCAAATTCATTTCTCCACTACAAGAGCGGCAATTCCAGGCCAGTATATTCCATCCTTCCTTAAAAAAGCGTTTGGCCATTCCCATCATATAGGGACGCTGGCTATTGCCTTCCAGTCCATGGGTCAAAATCAGCAAATTCCGGCTTCCGCTTTCGGCCCAGTCGAGGTCGAGAAAGTCGCCATCACTGGTATTGATGCGCTCCCGTTCGTAGTAAAACGCGATGCGCCGAAACGCGGGCATAATTGTTTGTAGATGACCATTGAACATCCAGTTCGGAGGACCGGGATAGCTGGATTTTTCAATAATCGGCATAAATCAATTCGATTGTATTTCATAAAACTCAAAAGACGCTCGTTCGGGTGACAAACTAGCCGTCTTATCTCCTTCAGCTACGATATAATATTGCAAACCTTCTACGGTATCCACGGTAATGCCCCAAATGCCGTCGCCAGTTTCCTTGTCGCCGTGTTCGCCATCGTCGTACATCTGTACTCTGGTGAAGTGGCCAAAAGTCTCATTGCGGTAGTACAGCCAGGCTTTTTCCGTGATATCAATACTAGCGGTAATGGTGACATCTTCGTTGGAAGCCTTGTGTTCCACATTGCTAATCTGTGGTGTCTCTTTTTGAAAAAGCGGATGATTCATCAGATATTCTGCACGGCCATTCATCAGTTCCGTCAGTCCAATGATCGTTGAATTATCAACCTTTACCGTTTCTGTAAGGTTTTTCTTAAAGTCTTCGTATTCGTAAAGTCGGTTTTCGTCATTTTTTACCAATTCATCGATCAGCTTTTGGATTTCCAAAGCTCTTTTTTCGAATTTACCTTCGGTAAAGTTTTCCTTCAAGATAGTCTGCATGTGGGCCACATAAATCTTGCGGTACAGATCAATGCCTAACAAATTGGTGATCAGTGGTCGTTTAGGATTTTTTTCGCTGTAATGCAGGAATGGGCTCATCGTTTGCATTTTCTCATTCGAAAGCGGCACTCCTAATCCGGTGTAGCGAAATCCACCAAAACACAGGTTCATATCCCACAAAACCGGATGATACATGCCCGAAGTATCGCGGTAGAGGTAGTAATTGTGGCAAAGGCGACCAGTGTAACTGTCCAGATTGACCAGCACATTGTTGTAAGCCAACATCCATAGGGTCTGGTCAATATCCAGCATTTTTTCCAGTTGGCCGGGCTTATTTTTGAGAGCCTTGGTCAGATCAATCACGTCCCGCCAGCCGGCATTGTCTTTCAATTCATAAAGGTTGAAATAACACACCGAGTCTTCGCCCAGATACATCAGCGATGCCTTATCGCCGATCGGGCAACCGGAAACGGTTTTTCCATGCCAATTGGGATCACATTTGACCAGTGCACCTTTATCGTGCCCAAAGAATTTTTCCAAAAAGAGATCATCAACCGATTCAGTACAATTGTACAAGCCCAGGTATTCATCATTAATATACACCTTGGCGTAGTTGGCCCGTGGTGCCGGCATGTACTTCCCGGCGATTTCGTAAGCCATCACCTCCCGTAGAAAGCTGGGATCACGGAAAACGTTGGACAACTTCAGGGTTTCGTACCCCCCCGGCAGCTTCTGATCATCATTCACAAAATCGACCTTCATATTGAAGGGCAATTTGCTTGATCCGTCCTTACGTACGTTAAAATAAGAGCTATTGCCCTTATAACGCACCCCGGTTTTAGGATATTTCTTGCCATTGATCACGGCATCGCCAACCAGGCGTTCATCATAACCACGCTGCTTCAGGGAATCTAGTTGGGCCTCCCAGTCCTCTTCCGCGAAAGTCAGCCGCACCTCCACGACCGATTTGAGATCATAGATTTCCTGTGCTGAAGCTACAGTGATAAGGACAAAAATTGGAAGGGCTAGCAAAAAGAGTTTTTTCATCGCCATAATATATATTAGCTATAACTACACAGGCGCCCGTGTGTTCACTGGCGCCTGTGTATAATAGAGAAAGATTTGTCTATTTATTCAACTCACTCAAAGACGTAAAATGGCGTTGATTCATGTAGTTGGGAGGGTCGTAGCTGACCGCTTTGGCATTTTCAGCAAAGATGTAATATTCGAGGTTTTCGGAGCCATTTTCCGGTTTGATCTCGATACCAAAAGTACCATCACCTGCATCTCCATCATTGTGTTTGCCATCATCCATCATCATCTTCTCGGTAAAAGGTCCTTCATCATCAAAACGGTAGAAAACACTCACTTTCTTGGTGTACTGATCCACAGTAGCCTGTATCTTAAAATCTTCAACCCTGGTGGTTGAGAAACGCTCTCTGGTGGTGACATTGATATTGGTAATATTGGGAGGAATCACTGTAAAGTCCGACAAATTGTTCAGGAACAAGACCCGCTTTTCCATGAAGTCAACCAGGCCGGGAATACGGCTCCTTTGCCCAATAATTGCCGTGAGGCTCTTGTCAAATTCCGAGATTTCGTAGTAATTGTTTTCGTCCTTTTCCACATCTGCACGAATCATTTGCTGTAGTGCTTTGGCCCGCTTTTCAAACTGGTCACCTTCAAAATTATCGGTTACAATGCGACGCATGTGCGCCAGGTAATTTTTCTGATACAGATCATTGCTCAATAAGGCCTGGATCAGCGGCTTCTCCGCATTATCGACGTGCAACAGCGGATCCATCTGCATCATCTCGCGAATGCCTAAATCAGAACCGACACCGGTATTCTTAAAACTACCGTATGCCAAATTCAGGTGATCAACAATGGGCACAAAACGCCCCTTATCGTCCTTGTACAAGTAGTAGTTTTGGCTATATTGTCCGGTGTAACTTGCCAGATTAACAAGCACATTATTAAAAGCCAGCATCCACAAGGCACGGTCCACATCGAGCACTTTTTCAATTCGCTTGCTATTGCCGCTACTCAGCGCTTCGGTCAGCGCAATCAGTCCCGCCCAGTCATTGCCCAAATCAGCGTCAATGTGAAATTGAAAACACTCCGCACCTCTTTCTTCCTGAAGTGACCCATAAGCCTTGGCTCTGCAGCCATCAGGAACCGTTTCTACGGTATTTGGGTCGCAGTGAAACAAGACTTCTCCCTGGGTAAAAAAGTTGCGTTGAATGAAGGTTTGATCAACCACCTCCACGTTGACAAACAAGCCATAGAAGTCGCCATTGATCTGTACCCGGGCGTAGTTGGCAGCCGGAGCAGGCATGTATTTTCTGGCAATCTCGTGGGCAGTCACTTCCCGAATCATACTTGGATCGCGCAGGGCACTGGAAAGGTCGATGGCTTTATAACTCTCGTAATGTCCGCTGTCGTCGGTGTGGTCAAGCTGAATAAACAAGCCGTTGCGTTTGGCCCCGGGCGTAAAGACCCGGCCATCGCGGTATCGCACTCCGGCATTTTCAATTTTCTCTCCGTTGACTTCGACCGTTCCCGTTAGCATTTCCGTACCATTGTAACGCAGCGAATCCAACAGATAACGCCAGTTATCCTGTTCAAAGGTGATATTGATTTGCTGGATTTTATCAATTTGGTAAAAGTCGGATTGCGCCTTGGTGGCCAGAGAAATGAGCAAAAGAAAACCGGTATAAAGTAAATGTCTGCTCTTCATGTTCGATTGATATGCTTTTGGAAATAGAGTACGAATTTAGCCCTGCAATAATAAGAAAATAATTGATAACCGAATGCGCCAAACAGGAGGTTTTGTATCCGCCATCCGATACTTCTGACAATTTTGAAAGTAGGGCGTCAGCTTTGGTGCCAGCCAGAGCCTGTCCGACAGCCCATTTACGAATCATTCCCGGAAGGAAAGCATTTTTTGACTTCTTTTTCCAGCCATCGTCCCAATTTTTCCACAAACCGTCGTTTTTGTCTCAAACTCGGTGGCGGCTCAACAAAATACTGTAAGGCCAACTGCATTTCCCCCGATTTTTCGGCATAATGACGGGAAAAGGCCTCCACACAACAAAATAAGTCCAGGGTAAAGCGCTGTTCCCGTTCCATCACCAACTCAAAACCGGCACGGATAAAGGTCTTGAGCAAGGAGCGCCATTCGTCGATAGAAATCGCAGGCTTTTGCAAATAGTCCGCTACATCCCCGGCAATCCACCGATAGTAAAGACACATGTCCCTTCCCGGGTGATAATCCGGCAATTTAGACCGAATATCCGCTCCCCAAAGGTGAAGCGACTGGGTTTTAACGATCATGCTAATCCGTGGAAATGCGTGTGCAAAATACTCCACATAGGAGTTGAGCTGGAACTCAATTTGCCCCACAAAGGAATATTTCTGCCGCAACGCTCTGGCTACCTCTGCTTCCCAATCGGCTGATTGCCAGCAAATTTCGGGCTTGTCCAATACCAGGGCAAAACTATCCAGATCGGAAACACCATCTACCGCCGTACCCCGCGCCACACTCCCCCGTAGCCAAATGCTGTGCAGGCTTTCGCCCAATCGGATACGGTACTGCTCCTGCACTTCTTCCAGCAAGGGCCGCCAGTGCGCCGGAATCAATTCCATTCGGGTGGGGTTGAGAACGTGGCCTTCCTGGTCCTGGGGGAAATAGATGCCGATGGGTTGGATATTCATTTTTTTAGTGTAGAGTTTAGAGGAAAGTTTAGACGGGGGAGGCGGTTTAGGGGGACGCTGCTTAATCATTTTGAAGGTGCTTTGTTGTGGAAATTCTGCTCCAGTTTATGAGGTTTATGGAAGTTTATCAGGTTTATTGTTTAGTTAGTATGTTTGAAAAACGAGCTTTGGGCCGTAATTTGAGAATATTCAATAACTCAAAACCCAAAGCTCTATGAAAAAAGCAAATTATTCAGGACAAAAGTTGTACATCGGCATCGACGTACATTTAAAACAATGGAATGTTGGGATTTATACGGAATCAAGTTTCCACAAAGTATTCCAACAACCTCCGGAAGCCAATGTGCTACGCAGCTACATGGACCGGCACTTTCCTGGAGGAGAATACTATACGGTATACGAAGCAGGCTTAACAGGCTTTAAGACCCATCGGGATCTGTCGTCGTGTGGCTTTAACAATATAGTAGTTCATCCCAGTGATGTACCGACCAAACATAAAGAACGATTGCAAAAACGAGACGCAGTAGATGCCTGCAAATTAGGTCGTAGCCTAAGGAATAAGGAGTTGGAGGGCATCTATGTTCCCTCACTAAAGGTACAACAAGATCGGGAGTTAATCCGCTATCGGTGTAATAAATTAGTAGGTAAGCAGACTCGGATAAAGAACCAGATCAAGTCATTTTTGGTTCTTTATGACTATAGATATGGAGGAGGCTCAGCCTCGTGGACCAAGGCCTATCAAGGCTGGTTAAAGAACTTGGAGATATCTAACACAAGTGCAAGACAAAGTTTGGATCATTTGCTTGAAGAGTTAGAATATTACCAAAAGAAATTACGGCAGGTGGATCGTCAGATTGTGGCATTGAGCCGTCAGCCGGAATATCAAGATCAGGTTAAATTACTCAAGAGTGTACCGGGAGTGGGTTTACTGGTGAGTATGATTCTGTTAACAGAGCTGGGGGATATGCTGCGCTATGAGAACTTAGATCACTTGTGTGCCTATGTGGGTTTGATCCCAAATGTGTCCGGCTCAGGAGATACGGTTAGAGTAGGAAGACAAACGAAGCGCGGCAATAAATTGGTCAGACGGATGTTGGTACAGAGTGCCTGGGTAGCTAAGGGGCAAGATCCAGGCTTATTGGCTTGCTATGAAGAATTAGTCAAGCGTATGCACGGCAATAAGGCTATTATAAGAATTGAAAAGAAGTTGCTCAATCGGATTCGCAGAGTGTTGCTCAGTGGTCAGCCATACCAGATGGGTATAAAATAGTAATCAGGCAAAAAGCCTTATTACCCAAGACTTAAAAAATGGGGGATTCAACGCTATCAACCGTCTACGGCTCTAAGACCGTTTTGTTTAGATTGCGTCCCCCACCTTTAGCTATAATAAAACTTTGCGGCACTTGACCGCTGATAGAAGACTTTAGGCAAGGGAGTAAGGAATTGCGAGTATTACGCTTGGTCTTTTTTTCAAAAGCCCCTTTATGAAAAGGGGGGGCTTTCGAAAAAAGGAAAAAATGAATGATTAGATTACACTCAAAGAAAAGTCTCTGGGAGTGATAAAAAAAATTTGTGCCTAGACTAAAAAAAGTGGTCGGAAGTGTTGTTTTTCAACATAGAAGAGGGGGGAGGTCGATGTTGCAAACATCTCCCGAGCGATGTTTGTAACATCGACCAATAAACTTTATAAACACTATAACCCTCTTAAACCATCTCCCCTGTCTACACGCTCAACCGTCTCACCCGCCTAAACGGCCAAAACCTCTACCCTAATCATCCTCGGGGTGTGATGTACATTTGCAGGTGCAGGTATAGATTGACCAGCATAATGGCGGTCAGGGCCAGTGCAGCCAGACGGAGCCAAGAGCTGTTTTTTTCGCGGAAGTCGGTGGCCCATTTTTGCTTGTCGGGATCGGAAAAATTGAGGCGGCCTACGGCGAAAAGGTACAAGCAGATGCCAATTGCGAGGAAGATAAATTCAAAAACCAAACCAAAGATATCAGCCATAATGGTCTATTGGATTAATGCAGAAATGCTTGATATTAAATATATAGCACCTTTCATGCTTTTAGCCTGAAAAAAGTATCAACTATTTCGGACTAGTCGCACTAGGGTTTATATTTCTTCAAAAAAGCCGGTCTTGCGATTTTTCTTGACCTTATCCCAGTCGAAATAACGGCCATTCATCGACACGTACACGCCGGGGGGCAGGGTTTGCACGAAAGCCAGTGCACTACCCAGGTTAAAAAATCCATCGGAGGAAGAGCCAAAGGCGTAGGGGATCATCGCGCCGGTCAGCACCACCGTTTTGCCCTCCAGATCACGACTCGCCAAATAAGCGGCCGTTTCCACCATCTTATCAGTTCCATGGGTGATCAGAATCTTGTCGAACTCTGAACGCCGACAGTTGTGCGCAATAATATCCCGGTCTTCCTGGGTCATTTCCAGGCTGTCGATCATCATCAGGGTCTTCACATCTATATCGAGTGTACAACGACCAAATTGAAACATTTTTGGCAAATGGGAGTCCTGAAAATAGAGCTTACCGTTGATGTAATCGTACTCCTTATCAAAGGTTCCGCCGGTAACAAAAACCTGGATCATTTACTTTTTTTGGCAAAGATAGAGATTTAGTTTAGAGTTTAGGCAGGTTTAGAGTTTAGAGAATGTTGCTTGGTTATTGTGCGAACTCTTGAATTCTGGGGAGCTTGCTCTTTTCTGCAATGGTGATGGGTGAGGTGGCGATGGGTGGTTTCGTAATTGCCGAATTTATTCGGTAAAAAGGTACGGTTGGGTAGTATCCATCGAACTACTCGGGAGCCGATGTTGCAAACATCTGCCAAGCGAGTGTTTGTTTTATTGTCAGACCTCCTCTCTAAACTTTAAACGCTAAACTAAAAAAATCCTGAAAATTCTATAATTCTGTGAATTCTGCTACTTGATCGAAAATTCCGAATCGACCAGGCGCTGATTGAATAGAATGTGAGTGGTTTGAAACGTCAGGCCTTTGGTTTCGCCGACTACGGTGGTCATTTGCCAGGGGAAAAGGATGCCATTCACGGAGCGGTAATCGTCAAAATAGGTGTAAGAGGTCGTACCGCCGGGGCCGTTGGGCTGGCTTTGGGCGATCTTTAGGCCGGTATTGAGGTCGTAATATAAGTCTACCTTAGCGCCATCCGGGCTGGTTACGCGGATTTGGAAAACGGAGAGACCGTTGATCTCCGTTTCACCGATTTTTTCTTTTTGATAGGTGGAGTCCAGAAAAGCCATTTCGGGGAACACGGGGCTCTGCAAGCTGATGTTGTGCAACATTTCACCTTCCAGTCTCACTGCAGTGCCATTGTTCCAGATGCCACCTTTTTTGCCGTCAAATTTGATTTGTGTTTGCAGGCTTCCATTTTTTTTGACACTCATATTCATCTTACCGCCAACCTTCTTTTTGACAACGGTTTGGAAGAGATCTTCGCCCAATTTTGCCTCGCTAAACCACAACAGGTCTCTAATTTCCTCAACCTTGCTTTGGCCTCCAATGGCGCTCATATACCGCTGAAAAATATCGGAAGCTTTCATTTTGTCTAATGAAAAAGTATTAACCGATTGCTGCACGATACCTCGCTCGTCGGCATACTGAATTTTGCCAAACAATTGATCCCGCACTTCTTTTTGCGAAAGCACCGATTCCTCCCCCACTAAAACCATGTGTACCGGATCGGCGTGAAGTAATTTGGAGGAGGCCTGCTGAAGGGCTGCTATGTCTACCTTGGCTATGCGTTCAACAATGTCAGGATAATAATCCTTATCCAGCTTGTAGCGCAAAGTGTTTAAGGCAAAGGTGGTAAGGATTTCCTGATCCTTCATCGCCACTTGATACGCATCCATCAACCGACCTTTAGCCTGCTGCACCAACGCCGGATCATTAATCAGTTGCGGCAATTGCGTTAAGGTTTCCCTGGTCCATTCCGCCACCTTTAGTACCTCATCAATTTTTGGGGAAGCATAACTCACACGAAATTGCCCAAAATGGCGATCAGGCAGGATTTCCACTTGTAATGGAGCATTAGACACGTTGCGAGACTTCAGCTTTTCACCTAGCGTTATTTTTAACAACTCCACCGCCACCATAGCGGGCAAGGTCTCATCGTGCGCTCTTCGGAGATAGAAAGGATAGCTTAACTCCCATGCAAAATCTTTGGTTTTTGAACTCAATACCAGATAAGTGGTGCTTTCCAGGGGATATTCTACACCAGGCATTCGGTTTTTGTACAAGGGTTTGGGCACCCATTTCTCCAATTGCTGCTCCGCAAGGGTTTTGGCTGTCGCCAAATCCACCTTTCCCGACAGGGCCAGATAGGATAAATTAGCATGTATGTATCTTTGCCAAAAGGCGGAGCAATCGGCAACAGTGATATTGCTGATCGTTTGTATTGTTGAAATTTCGGCATAGGGATGACCGGCAAAACGACGCACCTTCCCTACCCTTTCGGCTATCCATTGGGCTTTGGTGTTATTCTGTTGCAGATTCTGCAGCCAATCCTTCTTTTGATCTTCCAACAGTTTTGCATCAAAATCACTATTGTTGACTACGGCATGAATGAAAATGAGCAGTTGCTCAAGATGCTCACTGCCGGTTTTCACACATAGGCTATGCCCATCTGTATATGTCGCGGCCGCAAGCTCCGGATACTGGGTGGCTGCCATTTTCACTTTTAGCGCCATTGCAAATGCACCAATTCCCGCCAGGTGCCCTTCTTTTTCAATTGGGTAGTCGGCATACAATTGTGCATTGACTATCGAGGAAGAGGAATCGGCAATCACCAATACCTTAAGCCCGTTGCCCAAACGAAAATCCTGATAAAAGGCCTGCTGTCCATTTAGCGAAAGCTGAAAAAGAACAAAAAGAAAAGCGATGGAAAAGTTTTGCCGCCAGTTCATACTCATGGTCAAGTGATTTATGAAGCTGCAAAAATGAGTATTTTAGCGCAAACCCACCGCAAAATTTTAGTCATATAAATAGCGAAGCCGCCCGGCATCACACCGGACGGCTGATTTATGTCAATAAAATATTGTCGTTTTACTGTGCTCCGGCAGTTAAACTACCTTGTCTGCACAAGACGAACTGGCAAAAGCATCGGGTTTGGCCTTGAATACAAAGCCCATTCCAAGAATGTACCCCATGGCTTCTTTAAGTGCCAGGTTTGACTGAAAGTGCGGGTCGGTATTGATATCCGCGTGTACTTCCAGTGCTACATCATGTGCATCCAGCAAATCACAGAGCGAGTACGCCACTTCCACTGAGCGTGCCACTTCGGAGATCATCCGTTCGCGGAGGCTCATCTTGTTGTATGTTTTGTCATTGCTGATAAACATAAAACCGCCTTTCTTTTCCCGCAGGAATACGATCACCGTAGCGAATTCAATGACCCCGCCCCTTACCTGGGAGTCGGAACCAATGCATACTTTCAACTTGTGGCCGGCGGCCTTCTCGCGCAGGATAGCAGCTTTCACCGCCTCCTTCACCGAGCTTTCGATCGCCTGACCATTTAATCTACGCCAGTTCATGTTATTGTGTTTTAAAAAATTGAACGTGCTCTAAAGGTAGTCAATAGTATCCATAACAGATATGGCACTTTGACCATTCTCCGAAATTTAATTTCAAATTAACAAGCACTAAACACTTCATTTACAAAAAACAGTTCCCCGGAAAGGAATAATTTTTTGTTAAAGACTTACATTGCCATCCATGGAGCAAAAATTATTTGTCTACGGCACCTTGATGAAAGGCATTCCCTCTCCCATGTCGGGTTATTTGCAGCGTCATGCCACCTTTCTGGGAGTGGCGTTCGCCAATGGATACCTCTACGATCTGGGGCAATACCCCGGTTTTGTTTATGATGAGCAAAGTGATGACACTGTTTTAGGTCACGTTTTTCAAATCAAGACCCCCAAAGTAGTTTTTCCAATCCTCGATCGCTACGAGGGAATTGAAGGGCCGAATAATGCAGAAAACGAGTATCTTCGTGCCTTAATCGACGTACGGCTGAATGAAGCCAAAGTGCCCGTTTGGACCTATTTATTCAACCGGCTTCCGCAAAACCTGCCGCTGATCCCGAACGGAAACTACCCCAAATTTTATCCAAAAAATGCCCGGCATCTGGCCTTCATTCAGGGGAATGTACGTTAACTTACGAATGTCAAAACATTGATCCATGCGATTTTCGAACGTCATATTGTTGTTGTTATCCATTGCCATCTTTGGCTGTAAAGCCCAAAATTCCGGTGGCACTGAACATGCCTATACCAATCACCTGGTCAACGAAAGCAGTCCATATTTGCTGCAGCACGCCCACAATCCGGTGGACTGGTATCCCTGGGGGGAGGAAGCATTGGCGAAAGCCAAAGCAGAAAATAAGATGTTGATTATCAGTATTGGCTACGCAGCCTGTCACTGGTGTCATGTGATGGAGCACGAATCGTTTGAGGATACCCTTGTAAGCAATCTGATGAACGAGCACTTCGTCAGCATCAAGATAGATCGCGAAGAGCGCCCCGACATCGACGACATCTACATGACTGCCTGCCAGATGGCTTCCGGCAAGGGCTGTGGCTGGCCGTTGAA
Source organism: Saprospiraceae bacterium (assembly GCA_965229635.1). GTDB lineage: Bacteria > Bacteroidota > Bacteroidia > Chitinophagales > Saprospiraceae > BQJU01. The sequence goes on along the minus strand of OZ245894.1, from coordinate 3,544,499 downwards.
TGCCTTCGCCTTTCCCGACGGAAGGCCGGTTTGGGCGGGCACTTATTTTCCTAAAAAACAGTGGATTGAAATCCTGGAGTACTTCGTTAAACTACGTCAGGAAGAACCGCAAAAGCTCGATAAATTTGCCAATGATCTGACCAGCGGCATTCAGAATAGTGGCCTGATTTCACTAAATGAGGGCGAGCAGTCTTTTTCCCCGGAATTGCTGGATCAGGTGACAACTGCCTTTTTGAATACCATGGATAAAAAGTGGGGCGGCCGCCTGGGTAGTCCCAAATTTCCGATGCCCAACAACTTTGAATACCTGCTGAAAGAATACCACCGTACCGGCAATCAGCAGGCCCTTGACATTGTCAATACGACCTTGACGGAAGTCGCCAAAGGCGGCATTTACGACCATTTAGGCGGCGGCTTCGCTCGCTACTCTACGGATGAGGAATGGAAGGTGCCGCATTTTGAGAAAATGCTGTACGACAATGGGCAATTGGTCAGCATGTATGCCAATGCGTACAAGGTGACCAAAGATCCGTTGTACGAAAAAGTGGTGAGTCAAACACTGGAATTTATCAAAAGTGAAATGACTTCAAAAGAAGGCGGATTTTATTCCTCCTACGATGCGGATAGTGAAGGAGAGGAAGGCAAGTTTTATGTGTGGGAAGCCGAAGAGATCGATTCGATCCTACAGGATGAGTCATTGAGTGAGTTATTTAAGGATTATTACGAGGTAAATCCAGTCGGCAACTGGGAAAACACCAACATCCTATATGTACGGCAAGATGCTGAGAAAGTGGCAGGCAAATACAACCTTTCGGTAGAAGCATTTCAACAAAAAATGGAGGAGGCTAAAGCCAAACTCTTCGCAGCCCGGGAGTCACGGGTCAAGCCGGGATTAGACGATAAAATTCTGACCGCCTGGAATGCCTTAATGCTGCAAGGCTATGTGGATGCCTACCAGGCCTTTGGCAAGGCGGAATACCTCGACGCCGCATTGACCAATGCTCGTTTTATCATGGAAAAGGTCAAACAATCTGACAACCGCCTTTTCCGCAACTATAAAGACGGTAAGACGGCTGTCAATGCCTTTTTGGACGACTATGCGGCAACCAGCAATGCGTTTATTTCCCTGTACGAGGTGACCTTTGACGAGCAATGGCTCTATCAGGCCAAGGCTTTCATGGACTACGCCGATGCCCATTTTTTCAACGAAGAAGCCAGCATGTACTACTACACTTCCGACCTTGATCCACCGTTGGTGGCCCGCAAGATGGAATTGGAGGACAATGTGATCCCCAGTTCTAATTCGGCCGCTGCACGCGCCGTTTACCGTTTGGGTTTGTATTTTTATGATGAAGCTCATTTGGCTAGAGCCAAACAAATGATGCACAACATTGAGCCGCAGATTGTGGACAATGAATTTCCATCCTTCTACTCCAATTGGCTACAGCTATACCTCGACATTGTGCGCCCGCCTTACGAAGTAGCCGTGATGGGCGATGATTACGAGTCGCTGCGTGCCGGCTTGCAGGCCAACTACCAGCCCAACGCCATCTATCTGGGTGGTAAAACCGAAGGCACCCTCGAATTGCTCAAAGGCAAATTGGTGGAAGGTGACAACCGGATTTACGTTTGTCAGAATAAGGTTTGTAAATTGCCGGTGCAGGAAGTGGAGAAGGCGCTGGCGTTGATGGACTAAGGAGCAGAATTTTCAGAATTAGGGAATTAACAGAATTTTGGGTAGTGGGTAGAGAGGCCTTCTGCGCTTTGACCAAACTTTGTTGGGCACCTGTGGTGCGTTTTTGGAGGGGACAGGATGAACGATTTACAGGATTTTTTGGGGTTGAAAAACGGGTTTTTCAACGGTCGAAAGGTGGAACTTTCTTTGTAGCCACACGGTGAAAAAATTTTCACCTAACCATTGGGTTCCCAGGTTTGGTGAAATTTATTTCATCGGACAACAGCGCCGGTACTTACCATCAATAAAAAATTGCAGCCGTTTATGCAATGGTGAAATGCCGTTTTTACCTCAATGACCTTGCCGAAGAGCCAGTTGGTGGACAAATCCACGGGTGAAAAAATTTTCACCCAACCGGTGAAGGGATACCCGGTTCCGGAGGGCCACATCTTTGTAGAAACGCCCCTTGCCAGCTGCCAATAAACCGTGTTCAGCCAGGCTTAAAGCCACATCGTGGCGACACACAGTAGCCAGTGGTTTTAACCGCTGGCTACTGTGTATCATTAGCAATAAGCTACGTAGTAGCGACACACTTTCAAACGCCATTTTTCACCATGTATCCCTCGAATTCCAGGCTCAATAATCAGGAATTTTCCACCGCTCACCTTCCAAGTCTATGGACTTTGAAGGAGGCTAACCGCATCGCTTACTTCCAGCTAAAGTTCCAGGTGACAGACGGAATGACCGGGAAGAGCGACACTTTCACCGCCTCAGCCTGGGCAGTACCGGCGGCCTGGTTGGTTTCGAAATCGTAGTAGATGAAGAAGGGATTGCGACGATTGTAAGCATTGTAGACGGAGAAGGTCCAACTGGATTTAAAGCGTTTTTCTGAGTCAGGCCTGGGCACGTAGGTGGCCGATAGGTCCATGCGGTGATAGTCCTGCACGCGGGCGCCATTGCGGACGCCATATTCCTGTACCAGCTTTTGGTCGATGATGTACAGGCTCTTTACCGGTGTAAAGGCATTGCCGGTGCCGAAGACGAAAGCGCCGCCCAGTTCCCATTTTTTATTGATTTGATAATTGAAGACCACCGAAAGGTCATGGGTACGGTCGTAGACTGATGGGAAGGTTTCGCCGTCGTTGATATCCGGAAAGGTGCGTTCTGTTCGCGAAAGCGAATACCCGATCCAGCCGTTGAGTTTTCCCTTGGCTTTTTTCAGAAATAGTTCCAATCCATAGGCCCTACCGGCTCCAAAGACAAATTCCTGCTCCAGGTCATCGGCGGGGTTGTTGACGTAATTTTCCCGGTAATCAATTTGGTTTTGTAAATCTTTGTAATACACCTCCAGCGAGGTTTCGTAGACATTGTCCTTAAAATTGCGGAAGAAACCCAGTGCATACTGAATACCCCGCTGCGGCTTGATCACTTCTGAGCTGGGTACCCACACATCGGTGGGCAAAGTACTGGTCGAATTGCTTACCAGGTGCAGGTATTGATTGGTATAAGTCCATCCGGCCTTGATGGAAGTAGAGGGGCTGAGACGCCAACGTAGGCTCAATCTGGGTTCCAGCCCCCAATAAGACTTGACTGGTTCTCCCTTGCCGTATTCCGTTTGATCAAACGGCGAGACATAAGGACCCAACTGGGTAAAAAAAGAAGCCCTTAACCCGGCATTGATGCTCAGGGCATAACCCAATCGCCACTCATCGAGCAGGTAAACGGCACTTTCGTGAGCGTATTTGGGTTTTAGATCATTGGAAAAATTGACCTCCCCATTGGTCGCATTGGCAATATTCGGTGTGAGCTTATGATAGGTATAATTTCCCCCAAATTTCACCTGATGATTAGGATGTGGAAACCAATCGAAGTCAAGCTTGCCATTTACGTCGCGAACACCGGAATACACGTCCACCTGAAAATCAGCCTGACCACCGGCAAAGCCAAAGTCATAATCATTGTAAATGGCCGACAGGTTCATAAACAGCTTATCGCTAAACAGGTGGTTCCAACGCAACGTAGCGGTCGCATTGCCGTAAGGCAAATCAAAGAAAAACTCCCGCGCCCGGCTGCGAAACTTGAGCACATCCCGCCCAAAATAAGCACTCAGGTACACCCGATCCTGATCCGAAAAACGATAATTGACCTTGGCATTGAGGTCGTAAAAATAGTAGTTGGTACCCGCAAAAGAAGTCTGATCAAGAAATGGCTGCGCCAAATCCAATGCATAGGTGCGACGGGCCGAAACGATAAAGGAACTCTTCTCCTTCTGAATCGGTCCTTGTACGGTAAGTCGGGAAGCCACCAGGCCAATACCTCCATCCACCTGATAGGTTTTGTCGTTGCCCTCCTTCATCTGGATATCCACTACCGAGGAAAGCCTTCCCCCATAATTGGCGGGCATACCGCCCTTGATCAACGTGGTATTCTTGATGGCATCAGCATTAAAAACCGAGAAAAAGCCCAGCAGGTGACCAGAATTGTAGACCACCGCCTCATCAAGTAGCACGAGGTTTTGATCCGGGCCGCCACCGCGCACGTAGAAGCCTGCATTGCCTTCTCCTGCCGACAATACTCCGGGCAGCAGTTGGATGGTTTTGAGTATATCCACTTCACCAAACAGGGCCGGTAATTTCCTCACCTGATCCGCCTGTAAATCCACCGTGCCCATACTGGGGTCCTGCACATTTTTATCCTCTTCCTCGGCTTTGACCACTACTTCCACCAATTCTACCCCTTCAGAGAGTTGAATATTCAACCGTAAATCATCATCCAGGTCAACTTCCTTTTCCTGATCGGCGTAGCCGAGGTATGAATAAACCAACGTATACTGGCCTTGTGGCACGGTAAGAGAATAGTAGCCATACACATTGGTCGCCGCGCCGCGATCGGGCAGCTCCTTGATGCGGATATTGGCTCCGATCAGCGTTTCTCCGGACGCCTCGTCAGTGATGTATCCACTAATGGTCGCATTGGTTTGAGCCAGTATAGTCGAAGTGAATAAGAGCGCAGGAGCGAGGAGGAAAAATACCTTCCAGTTCATTAGAGAATCCTTTTTTGCCTTTACTTTCTAAAGTAACGTACAAAGGAGGAAATGGTTATACAAAAACGGGTTTTACGGAAAATCCAAGGTGTTTTAGCTTACGCAAAATGCCCTTACCACCACCAAGATGACCAGCTCCAATGGCACAAAAGATGGTGCGATGCGCTATCATGTCGGCAATGCGACGTGCCATCCGCTCGTTGCGGTCATAGATCATCATGGCGCGAAAAGAACCAGCACCTTTTTTGGAGGATCGGTGTAGTCGCTGTAGGGCACCCTGCTCGTAGAGTTCCACCAGTTTATGCATTTGGCGTCGGTGGCGGGAAAAGTTTCTGGTCATGCCTATCAAATCGCGGAGATGGCGCTGAAAAGAGATCTTTTCCATCAAGGCAAATTGTTCTTGAAAGGTCTCGATCCCGAGCATTTCTTTTGAATGTTGAGATGCAAAATCCCACAGATGTCGATCCAAAGAGATCGACATGTCGCGCGAGAGGATATGCTCCACAATCAGGTTGTTGATGATCATGGGGTGTAGAAAACGGTAGTAATTCAAATCCAGGCCAGTTCCTTTCAAGATGATTTTCCGCATTTTCTGAAATTGCCGGGGCGGCACTACCTGATCTAGCCATTGAGACGGTTTAATGCGCATGGCAATCATATCCTGCTGCTGGTCGGTAACCTCCAGGTTGATCTCAGCAGCGAAGGCCGTGCAAGCTTTTATCTTTTCGTATACAAGATCCAGCAGGCCAAAGGCTCTTTGGTCGCGGATGTGCATCGTCCCCAAAATATAGGATGTACCAGGCAGACCATCACCATCTACCCGCCACAACATGGATTCCCTTTTTTTCTTCATAACCGTACACTTCGGATTCCTCGTTGAATGCGTTGATGGGGCTGGGTTTCAGCAAATTAGGCTAGCAACAAATTCTAGTCGTATTTGTACGGAAGTACTTTGCTATCTTTCACAGTTGAAAGTGTCATCAGCGTTTTCAGCCGCTCAATCTCTTCGATTTGCGACAGCGTCTTAAACAACAACTGCTCGTAAGTCGGAATGTCTTTGCAAACGATCTTAATCAAAAAATCAGCCTCTCCGGTAATAATATAACACTCCGTTATTTCCTCGATCTCCTTGATTTTTTCCAGAAAGTGATTCAAGGCATTCTCTTTTTGCCACGCGAGTGAAACCAAAACGAAGGTTTTTACATTCAGACCAATGCTTTGCGGATTAACCTGAGCATGATAGCTTTCAACCACTCCAGACTGCTCCAGTTTCTTTACCCTTTCCAAGGTTGGTGCGGGTGACAGACCGATTTTTTTCGACAGATCCAAATTCGTAATCTTACTGCTATCCTGCAGTATTTTCAGTATTTTCAGGTCAATCTTGTCTAACTTTTCCGACATTGCTTTTTGTTTTCAAATTAATCTTGTGGTTCAAAAAGAGCGTGTAAGATATTGAGTAATAGAATAAAATACAAGTGAAACTTCAAAAAACCCTCTGAAATTTTATTTACTCAAAAACAAGTAGAATTATTTACAATAAAATTCGGGCTTTACTTTGAAAAAATTTGCTGTACCACCTACTGCCGGTGGAACCGTGACAACTGACAAAATAGAAATGCCGAAACCCGAATGATCGCATTTCGGCACTTCCATTGATATATCATTTCCGCTATGGGAAAATACCCAGCGCCATGTAATCGCTGCTGATCTTGTTGATCGCTACTACAAAAGCGGCGGTTCTCAAATCTTTAATTTTCTTCTTGCGTTTCATCACCTCACGAATCTGATTGTAGGAGCTGATCATGGTCTCTTCCAAACCGGAGCGTACGAGGTCTACCTCATCGGCACCGCGTACAATTAGCTGGCGATCACGAGCATCAACCTTTTTGCCGGTGAGTTTCTCCACCAGTCCAACCACCTGGTCGTACTGTTTCTGGTTGAAGCGTTTTTCCATCCGGCCGAAACGCATGTGGGAAAGGTTTTTCAGCCATTCGAAGTAAGAAACGGTCACACCGCCAGCGTTGAGGTACACGTCAGGGATAATCAGTTTGCCTCCCTTGATCAGTACCTGAGAAGCGGCGGAGGTAATTGGACCATTGGCTGCTTCAGCAATAATCTTGGCTTTTACATTATGTACATTGTCAATGGTGATCTGGTTTTCCAGCGCAGCCGGTACCAGGATATCACACTCAAACTCCATCACGGACTTGCGGTCTTTTTTGTCATAACTTTCCGCCCCGGGATAGTTGAGGATGGATCCATTTTCCTTGCGGAATTTCAGCAGATCGTGGATGTCAATCCCGCTTTCCTTGTAAATGGCTCCTTCCACTTCAGAAACACCAATGATCTTGATGCCTCCTTCGTCCTGAGAAATCATTGCGGTATGGGCACCTACGTTACCGAGTCCCTGTACCACCATTGTCTTGCCTTCCGTTCCCACTTCCAGGCCAAGAGCTTTCATATCCTCCTTATAGCTACAAGCCTCACGGATGCCGTAGAAAACACCACGTCCGGTAGCTTCCGTCCGTCCACGAATACCATTTTGATTGACGGGTTTGCCGGTTACACAGCCCGCTGCATCGATGTCATCACCGTGAAAGGTACGGTAGGTGTCGTAAATCCAGGCCATTTCCCGGGAGCCCGTACCATAATCAGGAGCTGGCACATCAATGGATGGGCCAATGAAGTTTCTGCGAATCAGCTCAGTGGTATAACGGCGAGTGATGCGCTCCAGTTGTCCGGGGGTAAACTCCCAAGGGTTGATCTTCACTCCCCCCTTGGCACCGCCGAAAGGAACATCGACAATGGCACACTTGTAGGTCATCAGGGTAGCCAGTGCCATGACTTCTTCCTGGTTTACGTGGTTACTGTAGCGGATACCACCTTTGGTTGGTGTACGGTGGTGGCTGTGTTGTACACGGTAAGCTTCAATTACGTGCACCCCATTACCAATTTTGACCGGAAACCGCATCTGATATACCGCGTTGCAGACTTTAATCTGCCCGAGCAACCCATCTGGCAGTCCCGTGTGGATCGCAGCTTCATCAAAGTAGTTTTGAACACTTTGATAAAAGCTAGTTGTCGTTTTGGTCATGTTCGATAATTTGATTTTCTAATTTGGTTAGGCGTCTGTCCAGATAAATCAGGAACAGTACGATTCCTACGAATACCGTAACGATCACCGCCACCACAACATAGATTTTCCCCACACTGCGCATAAAATCCGGTGACTCGGATGCTTGCGCCAAAAGTGAATGGGAAGCGCACAATTGTAAGATTAGAGCGGCAAAAATCGCTTTTTTCATAGGTTTACAATTTACGGGCCAAAAGTCGTGTTAATTTTTTATTTTTTCAAGCAAATGCCGGAAAAACAAAGTTGTTCAGGTGGCTAAAAGCCTTGTCGGGGTGATCAGCAAAGTACTAGTCCAAATCCAGCAATTTAGCCTTCAAACGGTCTGAGCGGTACAACAGTTCGGCCATCCACAAACCGATCAGTGCCCAGCCGATAACCGCCGGATAGAAAATCATACGCATGGTGCTGTCCAGGTCCTGCGAACCAAATGCCGGATTACCGCCAGCTCCCGGGTGCAAGCTGTCTGTCATCCGGGGTATGACATAGAGCAAGGGGATCAAGGTGGCAAAGGCAAATATGTTGTAAATAGCGGAGATGCGCGCTCTCTGTTCCTCATCTTCAAAGGCGCCCCTCAGGATAAAGTAGGCACCATAAATCAGTAATGCGATGGCAGTCGTGATCTGCTTTACATCGTTGCTCCAGGGTTCGCCCCAGGTATAATTGGCCCAGATGGCGCCGGTGGAAAGTCCCATCAAACCAAAGAGGAAGCCCGCTACAGTCAAGGCCTTGGCCTTGTGATCAACATTGAGATTACTGGAACGCAGATATCCGATGCTATAAGCCACCGAACCGATAAAAATGATCATCATCGACAGCCACAGCGATACATGAAAGTAGGTATTGCGAATGGTTTCCGAAAGGATATTCCGGAAGGGAAAAGTCATGATATTCTTGGTACTCAACTGGTCGATTGAACTATTGGTCCACGCCTGTAGTCCCATTTCCGGATCGATGGAATCCTGAGTAACAAATACTGCACTGGGCAGGATGGATGGCCCATCGGCGTCGGAATCCACCACCAGGGCAAAGTCCTGCACGCGGTTGTTGACCGGCAGGTATTTCGGAATATCAAACCGAATGGCCAGTTGGCGGTCCGACTTCACCTCCACTTCAGTGGCGCCCAAAGCACGGTCATCGTCCAACTTAAGCCACGCCCGGATCGGCCCCTGGGCTTTGGTATAAAACGAATTATAGCCGGTAACTACAAGATTGACCTGGTCTCCGGTTTGAATACTTCCCGGCAAAACCTTAACGATTCCCGGTTTTAACGGCACCAACATACCCGCAATCAAAACGTAGATTACGAGTATTACGCCTAATATTTTCCACCAGTTTTTTTTCATAAAGCAGAATTCTAAGCAGGATTTTAGGATTGTTTTAGTTTAGGGTTTAAAGTTCAGAGAGGTTTGTCAATAAAATAACCTCGCTCGGGAGATGTTTGTAACATCGACCTTCGAGCAGGATTTTCAGAATTTTGGAATTAACAGGATTATTTCAGGTATTTAGGTATTGGGTCAGCAACGGTACTTTCTATCACATAGAGCTTCCTATAACACCAAACCGAAAAAATAACCATTAACCATTAAACTCTAAACCCTACACTCTACACTTTAACCATTAACCATTAACCATTAAAACTTCCCCATCTCTAAACTCCTAAACACTAAACTCCAAAAACTCACCCCCGCCACAAGTACGGATACAACAATAACGCCATTCCCAGCAAAAGCATATTTATGGATACCAAAATCATGATATCGGTGTCGGTATCGGTGTCTTGCAGGATGCGCAGGGCGTTGGCGGATAGCTTTATCAAGGTGAGCAATACCGGAATAATGACCGGAAAGCTCAAAATCGCCATCAGGGTGGCATTGTTGTTGGCCTTGGCGCTGATTGCGGAAATAAAGGTGAAAGCGATGGCAAAACCCAGGCTTCCCAGAAAAATCACCAGGATAAACTGAGCAGCATCTTTCACCGGATTATCGGCCACAAAACCAAAACCCAGCCAGGTCAATATACTAATGACAAAAAGCAATCCAATGTTGTAAGTAATCTTGGACAGGATCACCGCTATTGGGTTCACCAGGGTGTAATAATACAACTGCCGCTGACTGCTTTCCTGGGCAAAACTCTTCACTGCCGCATTGACCGCTGCAAACAACACAATGATCCAGAACAAGGCATTCCAGGTTCGGGGATCGACGTTAAAAAAGGCCAGATAGACGATAAAAATGGTGGAAAAGACATACAACAAGATTCCGCTTAGCGCAAATCTATTGCGCCATTCCAACAGGAATTCCTTTTGTAACAACCACCAGGTTTCACGCAGTATAGCCATGCAGCAAATGTACAAAAAATGCCCGATCGTGACTCCGACCGGGCTATTCGTTTTGAAATATTACAGTTTTAAGACAATCTCTTTGGCTATTGGCCTTTAACAACCTTTCCGGCCTGATAGCGATCACCGGAAACTACGCGGTAGATGTAAGTACCCGCAGGGAGATTACCCATCCACAGTTGCATTTCACCGCTGGTGTTTTCCAGATTGATGGCATCCAATTGCTGGCCGCTGAGGTTGAAAAGATGCAGTGCTGCATTGTCGTCCATGCCACTGTAACGAATCATCAGTTGATCACCTTGCAGAAAGATATTCAAATCCAGCGCCGGACCGGGTTCTGGATTGCCATTGATGATGGCACCCATTTTTACAATGCCCCCCACGGCATTTCCATTCACTTCCGTAAAGGCTCCACCAAAGAGGTAGTCCCCTTTAAATTCAATACCACTATTAACCGCACCATCAAACAAGGCAAAGCCTTGCGCTCCCCCGTAACCTTCCAGCGATAAAGCAGCCGCTCCAAAACCAAAGTAGCCAACGCCTAAAGGAGAGTAATGAAAATCTCCCAGCACCAAAATCTGGCCGTCGATAGCCATCAAATCCCGAATACCCGGATTTTCCAGATCAAAGGCCAAAAAGCCGGGAACGTCTATCCAAAGGCCTGCATCCAGGTAGGACAGACTAATGGTTTCATTTTCGCTATCAGCTACGCCTCCAACAACCAATACTCCTTCCTCATAGGCCAATGTACGCACCCTTGAATGAGTTCCGTAAAGACCAGCCACCCAGTCGTCATATTGCCAGTACGCCAGATAGTTGACCCCTTCCAAGGTATTCACTTCCTCATTCGTCACCCCGGGAGCCGTGGCAGTGAAATCACCACCTACCAGCAAACGATGATTAAAATACATCAGCGCATGAACGGGTGCATCGACCGAGAAGGCACCTGGGATGTCTTCATATCCGTTGGAAGTGTAAATCCTTGTGGAGTTATTCCAGGCATTGTTCTCAAATTTTGCCAGGTATGGAATTGGCTCACCATTAATCTTTTGAAAATCACCACCGATAAACAGTCGAGCCATACCTTCATTTTCTATGGTATACACTGTTCCTTCCATATCGCCTTGCTGCATACCTACCCATCCGGTACCATCATAATAGGCAATGTTGGTGCTTTGCGGGTCGTCTACCAGTTGGAAATTTCCCACAACATAAAGGTGGTTGTTCCAATATTTCATGTCGAAAATCTCACCGTCTACTCCATTGCCCAAAGACATCCAGTTGGCCCCATCCCAGGCGATGACACTGCCGGCTGTTTCTCCATCGATTTCACTAAAATCACCGGCAATGTACAAGGTTTCACCATCATCACTTTTGATCATTTTATTGATGTGGCCATCTACCATTCCACCTTCATTACCTAAGGTTTGAAAATCGATAACGGTGGGGCTATACCCCGGCTGAATCCAGGCCAGTTCTTCGGTGGTCAGGCCGTTTTTGTCAGCCCAGGTCATCAATTCGGGGTAATCCAGCTCCCGCACGTAGGCGTAGTTGTTTTCTTTATGGATGCGAGCAACAAGATCCTCCTCGCCGCTTTGCAAGGCCAGGTATCCCACAGCACAGGCGGTACCCTGCACGTCCACAAAGTAGGGTTGGCGCTGCTGGTGATAGCTATTACGGGGGAATTCTCCCGCCTGCCAGTACTCGTGCAACACATCGAGTTGATGCAGACGGTTGGCCAGTTGCTGGGGCGAAAGGTGCTGTACCGGGCGCTGCCGCAGATAGTGTTCCACCAGCATGAGGTGCATCTGGATGCGTTGAACATCGTTGTTGAACTGCCAATTATTGAGCAGTAAACCTTCAGCGGGTACCTGATGCGTCCATTCTTTATTGACTTCCGTCAAATGGTCGATCAGGGGCCGATTAGCATTTGGCGCAAGACTCGCATATAGCAGCTGTGTAGAGAAAAATAAAGCGCATAGGATTGGGTAAAATTTCCGGGTCATATTTCTTTGTTTTTTTAGTTTTAGTATCGTTCTTAAAGATACAAATAATTCATCAGGTTTAGACGCATTTTTCAGGTGTAAGGGTTGGGTGTATTTGACGAATTAGGCCAATTTGTCTATCTTTCCGGAAAATTAGACCGATTAAAAATTAGGGAATATTCGAAACCCAAAATCGTTAAATTACCAAATGCGAAGATTACTGGTTTTATTAGTAGCGCTGTTATTGGTGAGTGGGTTGTATGCCGATGAGACCACCTTTTTTAAAGTTAAAGCTTTGCCGGGAGATGGCATCTATTCTCTTTTGCGCCGTTACCAACTGGATCAATATTCCTGCAACTTTTCCAAGTTTTACGAGCTCAACAAACTAAAGAAAAATGCTCATCTTATTGTTGGGCGCGATTATCAGTTGCCGATTCTAATCTACGAATTTAATGGCCGTACCATCCGCTCCTCCATTGGTGTGGACGACTGGGACCTTGCCGTAACCATTCAATCCTATAATGAGGAAATGCTGGCTTCTCAATTGCGGGAAACCTCATTCAAGCGGGATAAAGTACTCTGGGTGCCTTTTCATCTGCTCAATTGCCGAAATGAGGAGCTTAATGTGGCAAGCCCTACCGAAGACAATCCCGAAGAAGGTCCGGGGACGACGGGTAATCGCAAGTTTCCAATATTTGGGGAAGACTATGCATACACGCCATTAAAAAGCAAGAAATTCAACGGAAAAGTATTTTATATCGTCAGTGGTCACGGCGGCCCCGACCCCGGAGCCATGGGCAATCGTGGTGATTATGTCCTCTGCGAAGATGAATACGCCTACGACGTTGCCTTGCGCTTGTGCCGAAACCTCATCGCTCACGGTGCTACCGCGTACATGATCACCCGCGATCTTGATGATGGCATCCGTTCTGAAAAATTCCTCAAGTGCGATACTGATGAGGTCATGTGGGGTGGCTCCAAAATGAGCTATTCGCAAAAGACCCGACTCTTTCAACGGTCGGACATCATCAATGAGTTGTACGAAAAACACCGGCTGCAAGGGGTCACGGAACAAACCATGATTTCCATTCATGTGGATTCCCGCAGCAAAAAAGAACGCACTGATCTGTTCTTTTATCATTTCCCTGGCAATTCAGCAAGTCAGTCGCTGGCAGCATCAATGCACAAAAGGATGAAACAAAAATATAAGCAGTATCGAAAAGGTGGCCAATACCACGGTACCGTATCCAGCCGTGACCTGCACATGCTGCGCGAATGCAAAACGCCGCGATCTGTTTATATCGAGCTGGCCAATATTCGCAACACCTATGATCAACAACGCATTATCCACGATCACAACCGCCAATATCTTGCCGACTGGCTGTTTGAAGGGCTTAATTAATCTTTTTAACAAAACTTTAAAACCATCAGGCCAATGAGTAAAGGCCTGACTTTCGTTGGTGAATAAAGCCGTTGTTGCAGTAAGTGTCACGAGGCACACAAACTGCTGCTTCCGGGAGGTCGCCAAACTTGGTGTAAGGATGGAAATTTAGTAGTTTTACCGGTCAAAATCCAGAAGCTGTTTGCCACCGGGTAGCAACTATTCGTCCCGGTACAGGTACGATAAAATCCCGGTAGCAGACAAAAATTGTAATATGTCAGTAAAAGTTCAGCACCTCAGCAAGATATATGGTGAACAAAAGGCAGTAAATGACCTCAGCTTTGAGGCAAAAAGTGGAGAGGTCCTGGGATTCCTCGGCCCCAATGGCGCCGGGAAAACCACAACTATGAAAATACTGACCTGTTTCATCCCACAGAGTGAGGGTAAGGCAGAAGTATGTGGTCACGACGTTGAAAAAGACCCGCTGGAAGTGCGCAAACAAATCGGCTATTTGCCCGAGCACAATCCGCTGTACAAAGACATGTACGTAAAGGAATATCTGCAATTTGTGGCGCGCCTGCACAAGATCAGCAACATCAATCAGCGGGTCAATGAAATGATCGAACTAACCGGCTTGCAGCGAGAGCAACACAAGCTGATCGGCACCTTATCAAAGGGTTATCGGCAGCGCGTCGGATTGGCGCAAGCCATGATCCACGATCCACAGGTGTTGATCCTGGATGAACCCACCTCGGGATTAGACCCCAACCAGCTTGCGGAAATCCGGGCCCTGATCCAGCAATTGGGAAAAGAAAAGACAGTGCTGTTTTCCACGCACATTATGCAGGAAGTCCAGGCGCTGTGCAATCGGGTATTGATCATCAATAAAGGTAAGTTGGTGGCCAATGACCCAATTGATCAGTTACAGAGACGTTTCAAGGGGGAGACACTCATTACCGTAGAGTTTAAGCAGCAGGTAAAGGCAGATCAACTAAAGGGCATCAAAGGCGTGAAGACGACCAAATCGCTAAGTGAAAAACGCTGGCAACTCACCACTCCAATCAACCAGGATGTCCGGGAGGCTGTTTTCAAGTTTGCAGTGGACCAGCAACTGACGCTGCTGGAGATGCATAAGGAAGATATCAGCGTGGAAGAAGTATTCCGACAATTGACGAAATGATGGTCAGTTATTTTTAGAATTAATCGAACACTTTGAAAAAATTAATCCTCATATTATTTGGTAGCCTTTTTAGTTTGCACCTGCTTGCGCAGCAAGACAGTACATTGATTACCAAAAATTTCAAATTTAACGATGGCGTTTATCTGAGTTTTGACGCTTTTCAGCAAAATAAGCCCGACTATACCTGGGAACAGGCAGAGGGCCGCATGGTGACCAATGCCGACACCTACCTCACCAAGATCGAATGGCTGCGTACCAAGGATAGTACCGGCAAGCAACACCTGCCCCTCGCAAAAGTCTGGGGCGTTTGTATTGGGGGTATTCCCTTTATCAAAACACCAATTGAACAGCCGGAATATGTGCTTTTTTCGGCCCTCCGGGTGCGGGGAAAAATTTGCTACTTTGCCTACGAAGAAGAGGCGGTAGAACAGGTGGTCATTTCTGCTTACAACCCACTGACCGGCAAACCTTTCCGCAGTGGAAAAGTGGACAATAAGGTTTATCACAAAGTAGAAAAAATGCTCTCTTTCAGTGACGGAACGATTGCAACATTTACGCCCGAGCATTTCCTGACCTGGATTACGGACGACTCCAAACTGGTGAAAACCGTGCAGGACCTCTCTGAAGACGAAATTGAAGAAAAGTTGTTTAAGTGTCTGCTGATTTACGTCGACCGTAATCCTGTTTATATTCCAACCGAAAAAACACAATAGAAGAGCTGATGCTAAGTATTTTCAGAAAAGAGATCAATACTTTTTTTAGTTCGCTGATTGGATACATCGTCATCGGCGTGTTTTTGGCGATCATGGGACTGATTATGTTTGTATTTCCGGATACCAGCATTCTGGAATACAAATTTGCCACAATGGAACAATTATTTGAGGTCGCACCGCAAATCTTCCTTTTCCTCATTCCGGCAGTCACCATGCGCACCTTTGCCGAGGAGCAGCAATCGGGTACCATCGAATTATTGGCTACCCGACCACTTACCGACCTGTCCATCATCATGGGAAAGTACCTCGCAGCATTGGCCCTGGTGGTCTTTGCCCTGTTGCCTACCCTACTGTATTATTACACCGTTTACCAATTGGGTGATCCGGCAGGTAACCTGGATTCCGGTGCCATCATCGGGTCGTATATTGGTTTGTTTTTTCTGGCGGCCACCTTTGTGGCTATTGGCATTTTTGCCTCTTCCATTACCAACAATCAGATCGTTGCCTTCATTCTGGCAGCATTTCTGTGCTTTTTCCTCTATTGGGGCTTCTTTTACCTTAGCAAGCTGCCGGTATTCTTTGGCAAAACGGATGATGTAGTACAGATGATTGGCATTGATTACCACTATGATAGTATTAGTCGCGGCATTATCGATACACGTGATTTGATATATTTTGTTTCCGTAACAGCACTGTTTATTATGATGACGGTGGTTTCGCTGGAGCGGAGGAAATGGTAGGGTTTTAGTTTAGAGTGGAGGGTTTAGAGGAGGAGGGAGTTTAAAGGTTAATGGTTAAAGTTTAGGCGGGGGAGAAAGTTTAGAGTGGAGGGTTTAGGGTTTAGAGTTTAGAGGAGGAGGGAGTTTAAAGGTTAATGGTTATTTTTTCGGTTTGGTGTTATAGGAAGCTCTATGTGATAGAAAGTACCGTTGCGGACCTAAAACCTAATACCTGAAATGATCCTGTTAATTCTAAAATTCTGAAAATCCTGCTCGAAGGTCGATGTTACAAACATCTCCCGAGAGAGGTTATTTTATTGACAAACCTCTCTGAACTTTAAACACTAAACACTAAACTAAAAAAGCCTAAAACCTGCCTCCTGAATAGATTGACAATAAGTAGTTTATGACAAAAAATAAGAACAGCAAGAAGGTACAATCATTGATCCAGTTGGGGTTGTTTGTGGGGATTGTGGTTTTTTTGAACATCCTGGCGAATGCACGTTTTGGAGGCAAGGGGTTGTATACCTACCTGGATATGACCGAGGAGAAGCGGTTTACGCTGACCAATGGTACTAAGAATTTGCTGACCGATCTGGATGAGGTGGTATATATTAATGTGTTGCTGGAAGGAGAGTTTCCGGCGGGGTTTAAGCGTTTGCAAACAGCTGCACGGGATATGCTGGAGGATTTTCGTTCGGAATCCGGATATATCGAATACGGTTTTCAAGACCCCAATGAAGGTTCTGTAGAACAGAGAAACCAGCTACGAGAAAGTTTGTCGAAAGACAATGTGAATCCCATCAATCTGCGGGTAAAAACCAATGAAGGTACTGCCGAACGGCTCATTTATCCTTATGCTATCTTTTACTATAAGGGACGCAACATGGCCGTCAACCTCCTGGAAAATGAAGTGCCCGGTGTACCACCTGAGGTCATCCTCAACAATTCCATCGGCTTGCTGGAGTACAAGTTTGCAAACGCCATGCAAAAGCTGCAAGCCCCAAACAAACCGGTGATTGTCTTTAGCAGTGGCCATGGAGAATTGCAACCCATTGAAACAGCGGACTTGGAAAAGTCACTACGCCAATTTTATGATACCGGCAGAATTGACCTCGATAGTGTGCCAGCGCTGAAGCAGGATGCCGACGTTTTGGTCGTTGCCAAACCTACACGGCCTTTTTCTGAAAAAGACAAATTCAAGATTGACCAATTTGTGATGAATGGCGGGAAGGTGTTGTGGCTGCTCGACAAGGTAAGAGTTGATCTGGATAGTTTGCAAATGCGCAAGGAATACTATCCCACTGAATACGAACTCAACCTCGATGATTTGTTGTTTCGTTACGGAGCACGCATCAATCCCACCCTGGTGCTCGATATGCAAAGTACGCGTATCCCTCTGGCTACCGGAGTGGTTGGCAATGCGCCTCAGTTTGACTATTTCCGTTACCCTTATCACATTGTAGCAACACCACGCAGTAACCACCCGATTGTTAAAAGTATTGGTCCGGTAAACCTGATGTACCCCAATAATATGGATACCGTTCAGACCAAATTGCCCGTCGAGAAGTCGGTACTGCTGACCTCCTCGCCCAATTCTCGCTACCAGCGCATTCCAATAGGAATGGATTTCGAGTTTTTGCGTTATGACCTGGATGCCAGCAAATTTGACAAGGGGCCACAAAACCTCGCGGTACTGTTGGAGGGCACCTTCTCCAGCTTTTACGAAAACCGGGTAGAGCCCGGCATGTTGAATACCCTGGAGCAGATTGGAACGCCGTTTCAAACCCAGAGTCCTCCTACGCGGATGATTGTAGTAGCTGATGGCGATATGGCCAAAAACCGCTACAATCCACGAACGCAGGCCGTCAGTCCACTGGGTTATAATGAATTTGAAAAATATCAGTTTGCCAATAAGGAGTTTCTGATCAATGCCATTGAATACCTGGTGGATGATAATGGGGTGATCGAAGCCCGGGGCAAGGAAGTCAAACTTCGCTTGCTCGACACGGTCAAGGCACAGGATGAAGAGGTGAAATGGCAGCTCATCAATATTGCCTTCCCCATTATTTTTCTCATCCTATTTGGGCTGGTTTACAACTTCCTTCGTCGGCGTAGATTTGCCCGTTAAGGGGAGCAGTTTAACAAAAATAAGTACACAAATAAAGTTATGAAAAGAACACTAATTCTACTCATCATCTTCCTGCTGCTCGGAGGAGCTGCGCTCTGGTATATGACCTCGCAGGGAGATAGCAAAACCACGGTGGCTGGAGCCGACAGGGAGTTTGCCATTAAGGACGAATCGCAAATTCATAAGGTATTCATCGCCGATCGCTACGGCCACAAATCCACCCTGGAACGGGAGGGTGACCATTGGATTTACAATGGTAAATACCGCGCCCGCGACAATGCCATGGAGAACCTGCTCGATGCTGCGACCCGCATTGAAATGAAGTTCAAGCCACCACAGGCCGCCATTGAAAAGATGGTGGAAAGTCTGGCCACTGAAGGCTTGAAAGTGGAGCTTTACGACAAGGAAAATCAAATGCTCAAGTCTTACTACATCGGAGGATCAACACCCGATGAGCGCGGAACTTACGTGATGCTTAGCGATGCCGAACAGCCCTACGTGGCTCATTTACCGGGTTGGGAGGGCAACCTTCGTTTCCGCTTCAGCCTCAATGATGACGAATGGCGCGACCGCACCCTTTTTGCACTAGAGGTAGAGGATATCCAGTCAGTGGCTATTGAATACCCAAAACAGCGAAACAAATCATTCCGGTTGGAGAAGGATGGCAGTGATTACAAACTCACCCCTTTTTACGATATTACTCCGGTAATCAATAAACCGCTGAAACCAGCAGGTGTAGAAACGTACCTGAGCAATTTCAAAAAGATTGTGGCAACCGGTTTCCATAATGAATACGAGAAAAAAGATGAAATCACCAGTGTTCTGCCCTTTGCAACCATTGCGGTAAAGACAGCTGATGATCAGGCATACGAATATTCCCTTTTCCCCATTTACTCGGAAGAACAAAAAGACCCCAAAACCGGTGGGGTACTGGCTAATGCCAATATCAGCAATTATTATGTCGAAACTCAGGATGGCGACTTATTGACCATTCAGTCGAGGATTATTAATAAAATAATGTGGGGTTACGAATTTTTCTATAAATAGCCATTATATTAGTGACTGTTGCCAGAATTAGCAGCCTTTACAAGCTATTCTGGCAACAGTTGATAAAATACGCCCAGGCATGAAGTACCGCTTCCTCACTATTTTGATGCTCTTCTTAGCTATTATTTTTTGTAGTTCAGCGCTGTTGCCCTGGGGTTTTTTCGGTCACCGCCGGATCAACCGTATGGCCGTCTTCACCTTACCACCGGAAATGATTGGCTTCTTCAAGGAGAATATCGAATTTATTACCGAACACGCTGTGGATCCCGATAAGCGGCGCTACGCCACCAGGCACGAGGCGGTGCGGCACTATATTGACATTGATCACTGGGGCACTTACCCCTTCCCGGAAGTGCCACGCAACTGGACCGACGCACTGATCAAATACACGACGCTCAACGTGGTCACCGCTCCTGGTGATACCTTACACCTCAATATCGACAACTGGCTAGATCAGGAAAAGGATAATGGCTTTTACTCCTTCCGCGATTCCCTGAAAAACAAGCGTTGGTTAATTTCTAAAGAAAAATACCGCAGCTTCTTCAAGAACAATATCCTGCCCAATTACTACGAGGATGAATGGATCGTGGACTGCGACACGTTACATCAGGTTTTTGGCGACCAGCTTACTTGTCAATCGGCCTTTGCTGTCGACGGCTTTTCGGGCTATGGCATTCTACCTTACCACCTGGTGCAGATGCAACGCAACCTGACGGAAGCCTTTCGGCGCAAAAGCGTCAATCGAATTTTGCGGCTCACGGCCGAAATGGGCCACTATATTGGAGATGCCCATGTGCCCTTACACACCACAGAAAATTACAATGGGCAATTGACCAATCAGGTAGGCATTCACGCCTTCTGGGAGAGCCGTATTCCCGAGCTTTTTGCCGATGACACCTACGACTTTTTTGTTGGCAAAGCCGAATATATTGACAATCCCGCCGAATATTATTGGGACGTCGTGCTGGCCAGTCATGAATTGGTAGACAGCGTGCTCTTGATCGAAAAAGAATTGAGTGAAACCTTTCCTTCTGATCAACAATACTGCTTTGAGGAAAGACTCAGCAATACCGTTCGCACCCAGTGCCGGGAATATGCTGCTGCTTATCAGGAACGCATGGCAGGGATGGTAGAAGAAAGACTTCAAAATTCAATCCTGGTCGTGGGCTCATCCTGGTATACCGCCTGGGTCGATGCCGGACAACCTAATCTCAGAAAATTACAGGAACGTGGTTTGTCCAAACAGGAACTTGCCGAACAGGAAAATCTGGAGAAAAAGTTCCAGCAAGGAGCAGTCAAAGGTCGAGTCCACGAATAGCAAAGCAGTTCAATACACTTCAATACCGAACACCCTTCCCGGCTTCCCGTTCTAGAATAAAGACGACACAAGAAATGGAAGCCACCAAAAAAATACTGATTTATCCAACTGATTTAATGGCCATAAATCCAATCTCCGATTATGGTGTACTGTTGGCCAAATCGATGGGTGTCCCTGCCATTTTAGTGGATGTTGAAAGCATCCCTGTCGTTACTGCGCCGGATTTGGGTGCAGGTGCCGTAAGTGCGATACCGGTACACATGACCATGAATGAGGTGAGAGAGCGGGCAGATGCTCGCTTGAAGCAAATGCAAAAGCTTGCCAGTCACCTGTATGATCGAACCAATTATGAAATCGAAGTAGGGTTTCCAGAGCCGGAATTGCTGGAAAAAACCAAAGAGAAAAATACCTTACTACTCATCATCGGCCAATCTTCCGAATTTAATTTCCTCAACGAATGGCTGGGTACTTTTGAGACCCGGATGGCTGGAAAAGCCGATTGTCCGGTACTGGTCTTACCCGATAGGATCAGCTGGATGCCTGTGCAAACAATTCTGTATGTCATGGATATGCAGCAGGACAAATCGGAAGAGATTGCGGATTTGAGTAAGATTGCCCAAAAGCTCAATGCCAGAATTGACATCATCGCCTTCGACAAGGAAGCAGATGAGAAAAAATGGGAGTCCTTCACTACCGGGATAGAGCAGCTAAAACGGACGTTGCACAACCAGCAGATCAACTACTTTCTGCATAACTACGAAAATCCCGATGAGAAGGCACTGGAATATATGAAAGCCGGACAAGCCAACTGGCTGGCCGTACAAAAGCAGGACTACAACTTCTTCGAACGCCTGTTTTCCAATCGCCAATTTGAGCGTTTGATCCTGAAATCAGATTTTCCCGTGCTGGTTTTCTAATGAATAGAATATCTAACCAATAAATTAATTTTAATTAACCAAAAAGTAAGAGTAGAAATGAATTACCTAGGATTTGACAAAGAAAAACTAAGCAAGACAGTAACTGCATTGAACCAGTTGCTGGCCAACTATCATATCTATTACCAAAACCTTCGCAACTTTCACTGGAACATCCAGGGAGAAAATTTCTTTGACCTTCACCAAAAGTTTGAAGACCTTTATACCGATGCCCATACCAAGATCGACGAAATTGCGGAGCGCATTTTAACCCTGCGTTTCAGACCACTCAGTTTGTATTCTACCTACCTTGAGCAGTCCGAGGTTGCCGAAGCACAAACTCCTGACAATGACCGTGATATGGTCAAAATCACATTGGACAACCACCGGATTTTGATTGCAAGTATGCGCCAAGTCATTGAGATGGCCGACAAGGCCGGTGATGAAGGTACCATTGATATGATCGGCGGTTTCCTCGAAAACCTTGAGAAGAAGTCATGGATGCTGGACGCATGGGCAAGCAGACAACTCGTTTCTATCCACGCCTAATTTTATCCCCCGCAACACCTATCCCCATAATTGGGGAAATATAGGAATTGGGCTGCCTAACAGTTCATGACAAAGATAAAGTGGGACCGCCTATTGTGTTCCACTTTATCTTTATACTAGTTTCTTGTTTAAAAGTAAACCTTAAAATAAATGCAAACCACAGAAGAATTATCGACAACCACCTATCCAGATACTACCGATCCCCTGAGAAAGAAGACGCCCGACCCACGCTTTGATTTTTATGGTACGGCCTTTCGCAATGGTGTCACTGCCGGTGCCCTGATGGGACTCTACCTGATTGTCATCCATCTCATTCCAGGAGAAGATGGCGCTGGACTTAAGTTCATCCGTTATGTATTCCTCGCCTGGATTATAGCTACGATGCTCTCGAGAGCCAAGGCATTTTTCCCACCTGTAAGCTTTTTCAAGAGCGGCATTTCCCTGGGACTGCTAACTTCCATTATTGCCGGCCTTACCCTGTTTGCCATTCATTTTGTGGCTTTCCTAAGTGGTAGCGATCTGCGCCCAGACCGTTTTACGATGGAGGCCAATTCGATGGGCCACTTTCTAATCCTTGGGGTCACGATGATCTTTGAAGTACTGGTTTACGGTATGGTTATCACCTTCGTGAGTCTGCAATACCTCAAATACCGCAGAAGGTAATTAAAATAAACTAATCAAATCCGATCATGGCCTCGCCTGATCGGATTTTAATCCTAACCAAATTCCAGTCATGATGCGATTTAATAGATACGAAAAATTGTTAGACGCCCAAAAAGACCTGAAGAAGAGGGGCTTTACCAATAGTTTTAAATTGACCAAAGGCAAGAAAATGCAATGTATTGAAAATGAAAAGACTTATACTCAAGACGAGATGCGCATTGTAGAGTACCATAGATTTGAAGGAAAATCAAACCCTTCTGATCTGTCGGTCATCTTTGCCGTAACCTGCAAAGACGGCACCCGAGGAACAGTTGTTTCTTCCTATGGGCCTTATGCTGACCTGCAACTCTCGCTTTTTATGGATAAAGTCAAGATTGTCGAGCAGCAAAACAACTAGTATTGCTTTTTGACTATACACAGTAAAAACCAACTTTTACTTTCTCTCCTTACCGTTTCCTGAAGCTCTTTTCGAGAGTAGTTTAGAACCCAATTCGCTTATATTTCCTTAATTAAGTTTGAACTTTTTGCAGGAAAAGTTGATGATTGAATGACCCCATTTTTTGTGATTTCCATAATATGTTGCTTGTTTACTTCCTGTTAACCTGAAAAACTCAGGTCATGAATTGTCACTAAGATTAAGTATTGTCACAGCGGTTTGATTAATAATTCAAGCCAAACCCAAACGCATACAGCGGGTTCTCACTGTCATAAGGCACATCCGTCAACTGGTTGCGCACCGCTTCCATGGACGACGGCAGTTCAAAAGGTAGTTTTCCTTTTGGTTGTGCATTGCCGAAGATCACTTCACAAACATTTTTGTCGCTCGCTCCAAAATCGGCGAGTAATGCTTTTGCTGCCCCGGCAATTTCCGGGATCACCGCAGGACGATCGAGATAAATATCGACAACTGTTGGCACCTTATTGACCACTTCCAAAATCTTTGCTTTGGCCTCCTCTTTAAAGTCCAGGTCTCCATGGTGAAACATGCGGGCAAATGGATTTCTTGTATCGGCGGGATACCAGGGCGCATTCAGCCTGATGATCGCAAGATCGGCTTCTTCCGGGCTTTTAACCACCTCGGCATACGCCGCTACCACTGTACTGTCCATACCTTCGATGTAGACTTTTGTGACGTTCGGTTTTAGCGGAAGCATACCCTCTTCATTTTTGAGCAGGGTCATCGCCATTTGCTGAGTGGCATCACCAAGTTTCCGGTATTGCTCTTTACCAATGTTATCAGCTACCAAAGTCTCATCAACAAAAGGATTGTCAAATAGCCCCAGCTGGAATTTCTGCTTCAATAATCGGCGCAATGACTCATCAATTCTTGCTTCTTCAAGCTTGCCTTGCTCCACCAGTTCAATGACCAATTCAGGTCGATTTTCTCCACCAAACTGATCACAACCCACCATAAGCACCCGCAGTACACGATCGGCTTCACTCAGGCTTTCCACTCCCCAGGCACGTGCCGGCCAGGTCACATCAGGGCCCATCTGCACGTCGGTAATCAAGCCCCAATCGGTACACACCACCCCGTCGTACTTGTATCTATTTCTTAGCAGATCGGTGATGATGGTTTTATTGTAGGCCATCGCCACATCTTCATCGGTTTGCCCGGTGGGAATACCATAATAAGGCATGATGGAAGCCGTATTGGCCTTAAAGGCCGCTTCAAAGGGAATGAGGTGGTAATCGAAGTTGTCACCGGGATAAATCTGACCTTTTTGAATGGCAAAATGTGGGTCAAGCCCTTCTTTTTGCGGTCCACCGCCCGGAAAATGTTTGGTCATGCAAGCAATACTTTGCCCATTCAATTCGGGGCCTTGCATGCCCGTGATGTATGCGGTGACCATGCGCGCGGACAAGTCGGCATCCTCGCCGAAAGTACCACTGATTCGTGCCCACCGTGGCTCGGTGGCAAGGTCAATTTGCGGATGTAAGGCCACTCTGATGCCAACCGCCAGATACTCCTTGCGCACGATATTGGCAAATTCTTCCACCAGCGAATCATTGCCGATAGCGGCCAATCCCGGGGTTTCACAAAACTGCGTGAAGCCATTGGCTGCCATCGAGAAAATGGTATTGCTAAAGTGGTGACGGGGGTCGGAAGCAATCGTCACAGGGATGCCTAATCTCGACTGTTCTGCATGATTCTGCAAGCCATTGTACCAAACGGCCATCAACTGAGGATCGGGTGGTATACTCCACACATTGAAGTGATTGAGCTTACCCTTATCAATATTATCAATAGCAGCCGGATACCGCGAACCAGGTCCCGTGGCATTCTCATTTTTCTCAAGGCTACCATCTTCATTTACCGGCACTCCGGGCATAAACAGCATCCCGGCTTTTTCCTCCAGCGTCATTTGCGAAAGCAAATCTTCAATCCTGCTTTCGAGTGGAGCATTGATATCCTCGTAGGGATCTAATTGCCCGTTTTTGTTTAAGTCCCGAAATGCCTTGCCCTCCACTTCAGCTTTAACTGTGGTCTTTTCCAAAGCAATGGCGGGAATCGCTTTTTCAGGTGTTTTTTCATCGGATTGGCAGCTCCAAAGGGTGAGCATGGCCAAGGTGAACAAGACGGTTGTGGCTCTCATGTTTTGTTTTGTTATTGTTTTATCCATTTCAAACTGATAGTTGCAAAATACAAACAACTCTAATATACAAAGTCAATCTTGAAGAAGTGCTTAATAAGGGCTGTTTGAAGGTATCATCCGAAAATCAAAACTGAAATTCGTGTTGTCATCAGCCAAAAAAAAAGAGCCAACCTCCGCAAGGGAGATTGACTCCAAAACACCTAAAACCCATATAAAAACTTTATAGCCCGAAGGCGTAATATCTTGTTTCATTGGTTCCTTCGTAGAAACCTTCCAGCATCACTCCGCCAGATTTTCCATTGATGGCACGTTCCAGATCATCAACATCCTTGATGGTTTTTCCATCTACTTTGGTGATGATGAAACCGGGACGAATATCCGTCTGCTGGCGCAACTTACCGGGCAAGAGTTTATTGATTCTAACTCCTCCGGCAACATTATATTTATCAGCTGCCTTTTCTGTAAGTGGCTCCAGTTCAGCACCTAGTGCCTCATACATTGCAACATTTTTCTTTTCAACAAGTTCAGTAGTACCCTCTCGATTATTCAAGACCACGGTCAAAACCTTTTCATTTCCATTGCGATTGATCGTCAATTCAACCTGATCACCGGGACGATAGCGAGCAATTTCCCCCAGAAGATCAGCATTACTTTTCACCTCAATATCTGCCACAGCAATGATCACATCACCAGATTTAATACCTGCCTCTTTGGCGGCACTATTTTCTACCAGGCTATCAACATACACGCCCTCGTTGAGGTCCAGTCCTTTTTCTCTGGCAAAGTTTCCATCAACACTTCTAATCATTGCGCCGAGGTAACCTCTCTGTACCGTACCATAAGCGAGTAAGTCTTCGATGACCTTACTTACAATATTGGCAGGCACGGCAAATCCGTAACCGGAATAAGCACCGGTGGGACTGGCAATTGCGGTATTGATGCCGATCAAGTCTCCGTTAAGATTGACCAGTGCGCCACCACTGTTTCCAGGGTTAATCGCAGCATCTGTTTGTATAAAGCTTTCAATGGCATATTGTTCGCGCAAAATGTTGATACTTCGTCCCTTCGCGCTGACGATTCCTGCCGTCACTGTAGAGTTCAAATTGAAGGGGTTTCCCACGGCCATAACCCACTCTCCTACTTTAACATTATCAGAGTTGACCATTTTCAAAGCAGGCAATCCTTTTTCTTCGATCTGAATCAGGGCCAGGTCGGTGGTTGGATCAATACCGATCACAGAGGCCTTGTAGTTGCGATTGTCATGCAAGGTTACTTCAATGTCATCGGCATCTGCAATCACGTGATTATTTGTTACAATGTAGCCTTCCGGGTTGATGATCACCCCTGACCCGGTACCGACACGCGGTTGAGGCGTCATATTGCGACGCTGGGGCTGTTGCTGATCGTCTCTGGGCGTTCCAAAGAAACGCTCAAATAAATCATCTCCGAAGATATCCGGTATCTGCCCACGCCCCTGATTGGAAGCCACCGGGCGCGTTTGAGTTGACTTAATGTGTACTACAGCATCCATGACCGTCTCGGCGGTACGGGTGAAATCTAACGGCACATAGTCGCCATCGTTGCCCTTAGTGTACAGCACACTACTGGCGGGTGTGGCATCAACATGTTCAATTTTTAATGCTTTTTGCTGGTCTTTACTCAGCCAGTTATAGCCGCCGATGGTCAAAGCACTAACCAGTAGAGCAACGATTGCTGAGATAAAAATTTGCTTTTTCATGGTATGCGAAATGTTTTGCTGATTTAATTTATTGGTCCCTTTCCGGGGATCGTTTTTCCTTGAAAACAGCAAAACAGGCACCAGGTTTGGACATCATATATTGAATTAACCAAACCTTAACAAGATGCCGACATTCTGACAGTTACGTTAAGAAAACCTTTGAAAAATTGTCATCATGTCCTTACAATTTGGCACCTATTAAAATGATTAGCTCATTCTGAAACGGGTATACAACAACCCGATCGTCAGCACCACAATGACGCCAACTGCGGCAATCACAACTGATAAGACCTGTGGATCAGCATTTTGCCTGGCCATCACACCAATACAGGCCCAGATCAAGACAAAGTTGTAAAAGTAATATCGTCGCTGAATCAAGATGATTAGCCCCAGCGCCAACACAATGGCCAACATTGTGACCGTCCACACTTCGGGCTGAATACCCCAGGCATTCCAGTTGTAGCCCACCAATACAGCTGTAGCGTTGGCCACTGTAGCTACCGTTATCCAACCAAAATATATCTGAAATGGCACATGCACACCGTAATATTCCATAGTTGACGAAGGGCCGCCTCCAGACTCCAGCTTATCATTGATAATGATTAAGGTGGTCAAAATGGCCAGCATAATCACCAGTGATATGCCCAGATATTGGTAGTGCCAGGCCAGCAGCCACCCAGCGTTGGCCAGCGTATTGAGGAAAAACCAGGGTCCAATGTCTTGTACATAGTGAGGGATCACATCTGCCGTAAACAGGCCCTTGCTTTGTAGTACAATAAATACGATTAGCGCCAGATAGATGATTCCCCAGATGCTGAAGGTGAATCCGGCGGGCGTAAACAAGTTGGGGTACATTGCCGATAGCTCACCGGTGGTTTTCCCGCCAAGGGGAAGATTGACCGCCAAATAATTCATAATGAGAACGAGTATCAGTCCTACAATATTAAGGACCTGATAAATTCTGAGGTTTGCGTCTTTGGTCATGGCTTTAAGATTTATTGAGATAACGAATTGTGGCAAAATTGGTTTGGAAAAATACTAACATCACACCATTTAAGTCCGGATATACCGATCAAAAGCTTTTGGAAGTGCAAATATCCCAAAAAGACTTTTGATCGAGTATAAATTCCGGCATTGATCACCGAACATTCACCATTCCTGGTCGTTTTATTTTTGTAAGACAATTTTGAATGAATATGTGGACCCAACTGCAGGAAGCCTGGAACAAGTTAATAGAGAAATTGATGGGATGGATTGAAACGCTTGTTGTCAACCTTCCCAATCTGCTACTTGCAATTCTGGTGATGGTTATGGCTTACTTTATTTCAAAGTATGTCATGAAGTCTGCCAAGAAAGTCATTTCCAAAACGACAAAGGATAAAACACTGATTAGTGTAGCCTCCAATGTGGTTACTGCTATCTTCCTGATTTTCATGTTGTTTCTCGTATTGGGAATCCTCAATCTTGATAAGGCATTGACCTCATTATTGGCCGGTGCCGGTGTCATTGGATTGGCGGTGGGTTTAGCCCTCCAGGATCCTATGATCAACTTCTTTTCGGGAGTGATGATTTCAATTAGGGAGTATTACCAGGAAGGTGATCTGATTGAGATCAATGGTTATTTTGGTAAAATCAAACAAGTAACGTTGCGATCAACCATTTTGCAACAACCCAGTGGTCAGGTAGTAATTATTCCCAATAAAGACGTCATTCAGAATGCAGTAATCAATTATTCTTACACCGGTCGCAGAAGAATCGATCTGGAGTGCGGTGTCTCTTACGGCGATGACTTGGAAAAAGTCAAAAAAGTGGTGAGAGAAGCTATTGAAAATGAAGTGGATCACAACAGCAATCAACCCGTTGAGATTTACTTCAAGGAATTTGGCGATAGCTCAATCAACTTTGTGTTGCGCTTCTGGAGAAACATCACTTCTCAGGCCGATTACCTGGAAGCAACAGATGCTGCGGTAGTGGCCATCAAGAAGGCATTTGATGCCAACAATATTACCATTCCTTTCCCCATTCGCACACTGGATTTTGGAATTGTGGGCGGAGAGAGACTGGATGAACTATACCCGCTGAAAGAAATGTCATCGGGAAAAACAAATGGAGTAAAAAATGGACAACAATAGAATGAATAAGGCTGCTGAAAAATCGAGTTCAACAATGGACTCAAAGGAGAACATGCTTGCTGAACTCAATTCTCTGTATGAAAAGTTTGAGCAACGCATTACTGAGCGATCTAGCCAAAATCGTAATAGCAGTAGACCAACTGATCCTGACAAAACAGAAGTGGAAAACTTCAATCGATTGAAGCTACATCGCACGAAAGTAAAGGGTATGCACAATCAACTGATTGATGCCAGGGATCAGGAATGGCTGAATATTCGTGATAAAGCCCGAAAGCTGGTTGAGGAAGCAAAAGCCATACTTAGTGATCCTCAGCCCTCAACTGAGAACCAATAACCATTTAGACCTGGTTCTCCAACAAATCTCCCCGATGTGAAACCGGAAAGATTTGTCGAAGAACGTTAAACCTTAATTGTAAATCTTTAAAATCTAAAAAAATGGATAACAACAAAAGTAATTCGAACTGGAAAATTATTCTTGGACTTGCTGCCGGTGCCGCTGCCGGATGGTGGCTTAATTCTGACAAGGGCCGCAAATGGCGTAAAGATACGTCTGAGGCTATGAGTGAAACTGGCACCAAGCTAAACGAACAAGCCAAGGTACAACTGGAAAACGCTCAGGCATCTTTGGAACAAACCATTGAGAAAAGCCGCGAATACCTCGACTCGATGAGCACCGCTGTGAGAGAGAAAATGGACGAATTCAAAAGTACTGCCAAGGAGAAAGTTGAAGAAGTTGAGAATGCCTACGAAAAAGGAGTCAGCAAAGCAAAAGCAAAGCTCAACAAAAAAGCATCGAAAGTAGATAACGCCCTTGAGAACTAATGTATGTAAAGTCATTTTATGTAAAAGCATCCTGAAACGGGATGTTTTTCATTTGTCATCCCGATTTTCTACCGGAGAAGGAGTCCCAAAAACCCTACCGGTAAATTTCGGGATGACTTATATTATAGCAGTATCATGATATTTATGCTATATTTCCCTATTAACCTAAAGATATAATGAATCAAGAAGAAGAACTACTCGAAACTGTTGGCGAAGCTGTAGAATACGCTAAGCAGTACACCAAAGATCAGATTCAATTGCTAAAATTGGAATTGGCAGAGCGCACAGCAAAGCTAATTTCAACCATGGCTACTTCTTTGGTTATCTTTTTCATCCTGATGACTGCAATTTTATTTATGACGCTAAGTTTGGCCTTTTTGATTGGCAGCCGTCTGGACTCTAATGCCGCCGGATTTGCCATTGTGGCCGGGATTTATGTGGTAGCTGGAATATTGATCAACATCTTCAAAAAGCCCGTACTGACCAATCCCATTTTAAGTGTAGTCATCCGCCAACTTTTCGATTAACATCAATCTGTCAAACATGAAAGCCAAAAAAATAAACTCCCTCCGAGAATTGCGCCAGGAAAAAGAGCGCCTAACCATTCGAATCAAAACTTCCCAGGCGGAATTCGGCAATAGCCTGCGAGAAACGAGAAAGAAGTTGGGACCATTCCTTCTTTACAAGTTTGCCATCCCCGCCGGTGCCGTCGGCCTCGCGACCCTGGGCATTAAAAAGATGATTGCCGGAAATCACCACGAGCCGGAAATTGGCACCTATGCCCAGCAAGAGCAAGAAGATTCAGGCTTTTCCTGGTCAGCAATGCTCATTCGATTTATACCTACAGCGCTGACGTTCCTGCAAACTTATCTGAAAGCGACCTCCGCTCCAGCGGAAGAGGCACAAGCATCATAAGCCCGT
This sequence comes from Saprospiraceae bacterium, assembly GCA_965229635.1. GTDB lineage: Bacteria > Bacteroidota > Bacteroidia > Chitinophagales > Saprospiraceae > BQJU01. The sequence goes on along the minus strand of OZ245894.1, from coordinate 3,513,500 downwards.
TAAATATCTGACCAACTTCACCCCACTACTGTTTGTTCTGCAAGAGGACATGATCACCAAAAATTGTAATAATGAGTATTCAAGCCATCAACCCCGCCACGGAAGAACTGATTCAACAATACCAACAACTTAATAGCTCAGCCATTGAGCAGCGGATTGACCGGGCTGAAAGCTGCTTTCAGGAGTGGCGTCGACTGTCCTTTGCCGATCGTGCCGACAAAACGTTGCGCCTGGCTAAAGTACTTCGTGAAAACAAGGAACGGTTTGCTACCCTGATGACTAAAGAAATGGGTAAGCCCATCGACCAATCGCGCTCTGAGGTGGAGAAATGTGCCTGGGTTTGTGAATACTATGCCGAAAAAGCTGGTGGTTTCTTGCTTGATGAAAGCATTAGTACTGATGCCGGTAAGAGTTTTGTACGCTATGCCCCATTGGGTATTGTACTGGCCATTATGCCGTGGAATTTTCCCTTCTGGCAAGTCTTTCGCTTTGCCGCTCCGGCAGTGATGGCCGGCAATGTAGGATTGCTCAAACACGCTTCCAATGTACCTGGCTGTGCGGAAGCGATACAGGAATGTTTTGATAAAGCCGGATTTCCGAAAGGAGTTTTTACCAACCTGCTGATCTCCTCCGACCAGGTGAAAGAAGTGATTCAAAACCCCAAGGTAAAAGCCGTTACCCTAACCGGCAGTGACCACGCCGGTAGAGCGGTTGCCCAACAAGCCGGAGAACAACTGAAGAAAACCGTGCTGGAGCTGGGAGGTAGCGACGCCTACCTCATACTGGAAGATGCCGATATAGAGGAAGCGGCAGCAGTGTGTACTCAGAGCCGATTGCTCAATTCAGGTCAGAGTTGCATTGGCGCCAAGCGATTTATTGTCCTGGAAAAAGTATACGACCAATTTTTGACGGCTTTTCGTGCTAAGATGGAGGCCGCCAAGGTCGGAGATCCAACCGATGAAGATACTGACGTTGGCCCTCTTGCCCGCCCGGATCTTCGGGATGATTTGCACCAACAGGTCAGCGAAAGCATCCGGAAAGGCGCCGAATGTATTTTAGGAGGCACCCTTCCGCAAGGCAAAGGATCTTTTTATCCGCCTACCATACTTATCAACGTACAGCCGGGTATGCCCGCCTACGAGGAAGAACTTTTTGGCCCAGTGGCTTCGGTCATCAAGGTCAAAGACGAAACCGAAGCTATTCGCGTAGCCAATGATTCCCGGTTTGGACTGGGCGCAGCAGTATTTACCAAAGATTTGAAGAAAGGAGAGCAGATTGCCGCCGACGAGCTGGAAGCTGGTAGCTGCTTTGTCAATGGGTTGGTCAAATCAGACCCTCGCCTACCCTTTGGCGGCATCAAAACCAGTGGCTACGGCCGCGAATTATCGCACCACGGCATTCGGGAATTTGTAAATGCAAAAACGGTCTGGATTAAGTAGTTACAACCGAACATGCCTCCGGTCCATCTGTTTTAAAATTGTAAACCAAAACAAAAAAAGATGAGACCTTTGCTGAGTTTATTGGTGGTAGCTATTTTGGCAGCCTTCACCGCCGGACCGGCTACCCTCTCGAAAAATACCTCTGAAGAATATTGTAATAAGCGTTTCAGCTTTTGTGTACAATATCCTTCTGATTATTTTACAAAAATTGAGAAATCAGACAATGGAGATGGTGTGATGATGCATACTACAGATGGTGCAGTAGACTTGCAGGTGACCGGTTCGTACAATGTGATGGATTGGTCAATCAAGGACATCTACTACCACACCTTTGACTCAGAAGTACGTGGCGACATGAACACCCAGGTCATCGAAAGTCAATTTGATGATACTTTCTCCCAGGTAAAACTCAAAACGGGAAACCGTCTGGAATTGTTCCGAACCTATTTGTTGGACAATGCCTACGTGACCATTGATATTAGTGTTCCCGCCAACGCTCCGGAACTACTGGAGCAGCTGGAGGAAACCGTCAATTTTTCCGTGGCGATGTAATAAACAAGTCTAAATCTATCCTATTGAAAATATGCAAAGGATTAGTTCTCCATCCCTATTATTGAACTAATTCCGGGCTCCAAAGATTGTACAATCTTTGGAGCCTTCTTTGTTTAGAATCCTGTGGTAAAGAGATTCCTTGCGCCCCTGATGCCACATTTTTGATATTGATGATAAGTTTGGGCATTTTGCCGATTGGACATTTTGAGAAAGTCTTCGACGCAGGTCTTGATGTATTCCCCATCGTAAGCATCGGCCAATAGAAAGATGTCCTTACGAGCGTGTTTGAATAAGAGGCGTTCCAAAATGATCGGATTGTCTGTAGTTTGTCGGCCCACTAATGTCCAGTCACTTGTTTTCTTATTGAAAAAAGTCCTGACGCCATATCCAGCTCCCCAATACAAATTAGTGTTTGCATTCTTTCCATCACCGATGGCTTGTGGTACCGGAACAATGCCCTGATGCTCATTATCACATAAAGCCACGAGTACGTGGATGGTTCTGACCTGTGTAAAACCCTGGCTGCCCCACATGTTGACCAAAACAAATAACAATCCGCAAATACCTTTCATACTTTTAATAACGTCCTCCTGACTAATACTTTTCAAGGATAAGCTTCTTTAACAGCACAATCTGCCCTAAATGGTAATAGCTATGCTCAATCATGGAGAGCAAATTGCGATAGTAATTGCCGTACTTTTCATCCACAAACGGTTGCCACAGTTGCTCATCCGGCATTTTTTCGATCAGATCGGCAAACCTTTCCGCATCAGCCCAGATCTTGCTTAGGAGTTGTTGCCAGTCTGCTTCAGATTGCAGTGGAGGTAGGTCGAAGCTATACTTATCACGGATCTCCAACAGCCCGCCCTCCAATACCTGGATCAACCCGGCCACGTAGTAATTGACGTGAAAGGCCAGTGCGGCAATCGTATTGAGGGAGCCGATTTTTGTGGTCGCTTGTTGCAGGGTTACATCAGAAAGCTGGGTTTTTAGATTGGTGGCCACCCAGTTGCCATTTAAGGCCACTTCTCTAAACTGGCCGGCAATTTGTTGACTTAAATTCATCGCGTTTTTTCTAATAAAAATACAAAATTTCGCGACAGCCGTTTTGATGGTTACGATACGTGGTCGTTTGCCTTTGGGGTAGGCAAACGGTTTTAGGCAAAAAAAAGCTGCCAGTCTCGCTGGCAGCTTTCCAATTGGTTTGAATTGGTATATGTGGTTGATTAAGCTCTGACTAGCGCATCGCCATAAGCATTTTTGATCATCTTCTGCATATTCTGACGTGCGGAGTAAATACGGCTTTTCACGGTACCGATTGGAATATCCAGCTGTTCTGCAATTTCCTGGTACTGATATCCTTTCACAAACATGACAAAAGGAATACGGTAGGTCGTGGATAGTTTATCCAGTAGCCCCTGCAATTCATTCATCATCACCGATGATTCGGCTGTACCTTCAGTAGTCTTATTTTCGATGGCAAACAGAAAGTCTTCAATGGGCGCTTCCACCTTATTTCTGGTTTTCCTCTTGCGATAACCATTGATAAAGGTATTGCGCATAATAGTGGTCATCCAAGCCTTGAAATTAGTACCGATCGTAAATTTACCACGGTGCTTAAATGCCCGGCAGGCCGTTTCCTGCATCAGGTCATTCGCATTATCAAGATTACGGGTTAGCTTCATTGCGAAGCCAAACAATAAATCATGGTATTCATTATATCTTTGCTGAAATTCAACATTGGTAAGCATAAATTCTCTCTTTTTAGATTTTTTAATGGGTATGGGAGTTTTCCTCTGGTTTGGGGCGATCGCCACTATTCAAGAAATGATTTAAAGAAGGCGAGATAGGGTTGATTTCGATAAACTCTCAAAGTTGTACTCATGATAAAATATTTTTAGCGTGTTTACAAATTGGGCTCTTATCAAAAAAGTACACTTATACTAGTGCAAACGCCGTGCCAAAAACACAATCAACTGATTATCAAGATTTTACAACAAACACCCGACATCTAAATTGATTATATTTAATCAAAATGACTATATTTAATCAACAAAGAGTGCTTTAAACTGTTATACATTTGTTTCGAATTTAAAAATCTGAGGCGATCACTTGTGTGAGATCAAAGTTTTAGAAAAAATGACCATACAGAACACCCGTTTAATAAGCCTAAATTTTTATACTCCTTCATCTGAAGAAAAACTCCGAAAGGGTGACACTGGCAATAATGGTGTAAAATGCTTACATTTGAATAGAGCCTCGATTCCGACCACCACATTAAATTTGCGGAATTCATGACGCTACCACCCATTACAAATCACTCCTCACTCAATGCCTATCTGGAAATTCTAAATATGGTTGAGTTTGGCATCTTGCTGATCGACGAGACCGGCAAGATCAGGGGCAGTAATCTGATTGCTGCTGAAGAACTCGGCTATACCTCTGATGACTTAAGCCAAAAGACCATTTTTGAAATCAATCCATTTTACAGCCTGCTCTATTGGAAGAAATGGTGGAAGAAACTTCAGCAGGAAGAACAGGAAGAGGAAACCGAATTGATTGCCGAAAATGGCATCGTCTTTCCGGTTCGAATCAAGGCCAAAACCATTGATGTTGGTGAGGAAAAGATTTGTTGCTACTTCATAGAAAATCTGCTGGAAACCAATCGGTACCGAGACTTGCTTTCCCTGACCTCCAACATCAGCAGGATTGGCAGTTGGGAGGTTGACCTCGTAACCAACCAGGTGGTGCTTACCGAAAATGCATTGAAGTTACTTGGAATTTCAGCAATGGGACCGGAATATTCTACCCGGGAACTGTTTAGATGGCTACGGGAATCCGTTCCAAAAGATGAATTTTACGAACTACTCAATCTGTTTCGCAAAGCTATTTATGAAGGCAATAATTTCGAACTGGAAGCGACTTTCCGTTTGGTGACCGGTGAGAAAAAGAGGTTCAACATCGTTGCCGTAGTCCGGTTTAGCGAAAACTCCGCATCCAAAGTTTATGGCATCATTCAGGACATTTCCACACTCTCCTCCAGAAGTGAGGATATGTACATGGCCCAGTTTACCCTGGATCATGCGTTAGAAATGATTTTCTGGATCAAGAGTGATGCTACTTTTTCCTACATCAACCAGGCTGCCTGTGAAAATTTGGGCTACAGCAAATCCGAGCTGCTAAAGAAGTCAGTATTTGACATTGCACCGCGCATGCTGCCCGAAAAGCTGGAGTCTCGCTGGGACTATGCCCGACAACTTCAATTTGTAGAAAGAGAAACACAGTTGCGAACCAAGGCTGGTGAGGTCATTCCCGTGGCCGCCACCTTTAATTATATACAATACCAGGATGAAGGGTACATTTGCGCCTTTGTACGCAATATTTCCCGTAAAAAGATCAGGGACGAGTTGATCCAGCTTTCGCAAATCATGTTGAACCAGACTAACGATCTGATCATGTGGTTTAATGATGAGGGCAATTTGCTTTACGCCAATGAAACTTGTTTTTCCAAACTGGGTCTCGACGAAAAAGCCCCTGGAAAATTTTCTATGGCCGACATCATCCCTGATGTAAAGCGCCCTGAACTAGATAAATTCTGGCAACACTTAAAGAAAGAAAATACGCTGGAACAGGAGCATGAGGTAAAGTTGAAAAACGGGCAGCAAATCGCGGTGGAAAATGTAACGACTTTTTACAGTTTTGGAGAAAAGGAATGTGCCTGCATGGTATTGCGGGATATTACCCAGCGTAAGAAAAAAGAGGAGGAGCTGCACAAAACCCTGGAGCACAACAAAACGCTCAAAGACCGCCTGAAGAAAGAAAAATCGTACTTGCAGGAAGAAGTATCCAGTAATCACAACTTCAATACCATTGTCAGCAAAAGTCCTCATTACAAAAAGATTCTCGGCCAGATGGCTAAAGTAGCCGATACCGATTCGACGGTATTGATCCTCGGTGAAACGGGAACCGGTAAAGAATTGCTGGCGCGGGCCATTCACACACTCAGCAGCCGGGCGGATGGCCCCATGGTAAAGGTCAATTGTGCCGCTCTGCCGGAAAACCTGATCGAAAGTGAGCTTTTCGGACATGAAAAAGGTGCGTTTACCGGAGCATTCAAGCAGAAAATTGGCCGTTTTGAACTCGCCAACGGGTCTACGATCTTTCTGGATGAAATCGGTGAATTACCGTTGGAATTGCAGTCCAAATTGCTGCGCGTTCTACAAGAGGGCGAATTTGAACGCCTTGGCAGTACGGAAACGCTCAAGGTCAATGTAAGAGTAGTAGCTGCCACCAATCGCAATCTGGAAAAACAGGTAGAAAAAGGAAAATTCCGGGAAGACCTATACTACCGGCTGAATGTATTTCCGATCTACAACATCCCCCTGCGCGACCGCAAGGAGGATATCCCTCCACTGATCCAACACTTTTTGCGCAAATACAACGAACGCACCGGTCGAAAAATCCAAAAAGTTCCACAGTCGGCAGTAGATCGATTGATGGCTTATGAATTTCCCGGAAATATTCGGGAGTTAGAAAATCTGATCGAGCGAGCAGTTATTTTGAGCACTGGTGACACCTTAAATCTGGACTCGGTATTTCCGCAATTGAAAAAGCGTCAAAAAAACCGCCAAAGACACTTCTTATCGCTTGAAGAAATTGAACGTCAACACATTATCGAAGCATTGGAGCGTACCCACTGGAAGGTAACCGGCAAAAACAGTGCTTCGGAGCTACTGGAAATGCATGGCAAAACCCTGGCCTCCAGAATGAGAAAACTCAATATCCGCAGACAAGATTTTTTGAATTTTTCATAAAATATCCTAAACTAGCGAACATTCAGAAAACCACTCTGTTCCCAAAAAAATACTTTGCTAAAAAAGCAGAGCATTAGGAGTCCGGAAAAAACAGTGGCAGATGATAAAGTTTTTGTGCAGAATGAAAATCTTTTCAGGGAACATAAAAAGATGATCTTGGACCAAAGAGCTCTATATAGAAATCTTGGGGATAAAAATTTGGATACACTTGTTTCCGAAAGTTTTACTGCTCCCGTGGCGTTGGTCTTTACGGCTGATTGGCTGGGGTCCTCACATATTATGGATACGTTCATGGAGGAACTGGCCGAAGACTATCAGGAATTGATGCATTTCTACCGCCAGGATATTGATGAAGATAATTCCCTATCGGCGTCAATAGGAATCAATCAGTTACCGACAACCGTTATCTTTCAAAATGGTGAAATAATTGACTTCTTTGCCGGCGTTATCTCCAAAGAAAAAATTCGTGAGAAAATACTTTCTGCTTTATCGTAAGTATATGCTTCAGTTATGATCAAAGTCCAGACCGAAAGCCTTGATGCTCATCATCCCGACCTGCGACCAAACACGATGAAGAAGTTTGACCTCAACCAAATCGTTAAAGCGAGAGAATTGCTCCTCAAAGAGATGCATGACTCCCCTACTATCGAAGAACTTGCCAAGAGAGTCGGGATCAACCAGCAAAAGCTCAAAGCGGGCTTTAAAAAGATCTATGGACAAACTATTTATCGGTATCTTAGAAATGCCCGTTTGGAGCGGGCTCGGTATCTGATCCTCGAGGATAAGGGGTCGATCAGGGAGATCGCACAGATGGTTGGCTATTCCAATCAGAGCCATTTTGCACGTCGATTTAAGGAGAAATTTGGGGTCCTCCCAAAAGAATTGGCAAAAGCCACCCGCCCTTAAGCCCCTACAGGCAACGCTTTGCGAACGTTCGTAGAATAAGCCCTATCCCTGCAATTAAGTACAGGATTTATCCACAAAACAACTATATACTTCCTTTTGGGCTCTTTTTACTTCTAATTGGGCCCTCGTCCACAGGTAAAAGTACCTTACTTTTGTACACAGGTTCGTTAGATGACGGACCTGGGGCTCTTTGGCGGCAGTTACACATTTGATGTTGACTGCCGTTTTTTTTTATTCTAATTCAAAATCCTACCGAACACCCCACCTCGTTAGTCGTTCTACAATAAAGCGACTCGCTAAAAAACAACCTTTTTCCAACTACTACCAAGACAATTAATCCGTCAGTTCTTCTGCTCGTTTGTACCCAGATTGAACCGGCTACTTTATTTCATTTAAAACGCTAAAACCATGAATTACAAATTAATATTAGCTTCCTTGTTGACTTTTGGTTTCTTGTTGCCGATACATGCACAAGTAACGGATGCAGGAAATTTTGTGATCGGTGGAAACTTTGGCTTTTCTACCGCCAGTTCTTCTGTAACGATACAAAATGAAGGGGCTTCTATCAATACTGATGGGCGGAGAGCAACACAGTTGAATATTTCTCCGGCACTCGGTTACTTCCTGATGAACAACTGGGTATTGGGTATTGGCCTTGATTACACCGTAAATAAAATTAAAGAGCCGGTAGATATTACTGATCCCAACACTGACTTTACTACTGATTATGATAGCGATCTGCTTTTTGGCCCCTACACCAGAGTATATCTACCCGTCGCTGATGATATGGCCTTCTTCCTGGAAGCCAACTTTGGTTTCGGTAGCTCAACAGATGAAATAAACCTCGGTAATGAAAAGCAAACCGCCTCCAATAATGTATTGGCCATAGGTGTTGGACCGGGTTTCACCATTTTCTCCAATGATGCTATTGGTATTGAAGCCTTAGTACAATACAACTGGGCGAGAAGTAACTACGACCTGCAATTCCAGGGTATACGTTCTGAAACGACCACCTATACCAACGCCATAGACTTTTCGATTGGCCTTCAGGTATACTTTACACGTTTGCAACCTGCAACGAGTAGCTACGACAATACTCCAGACCGCAAACCTGGAAATAATACAGGGTCATTTTATTAATCGCACTGAGATTAATAGGGTTAAGAATGGAATTTACGAACTCAAGTAAGGGCACAGCAAAAGATGAAAATATACTGGCAATTGATAAAAGCGACATTTACGGAATTTGGAAAAAATGACATATTCACAAAGGCCGCAGCGCTGGCCTACTATACCATTTTTTCCCTGCCGCCGGTACTACTGGTCATCTTATACACCACTACCCTATTTTACGACGAACAGGAAATGAGATCCATCATCTTCAATGAAATTGGAGATATGGTGGGTCAGGCCAGTGCCAATCAACTGAACAATACAGTCAATCAAATTGGATTGTTTGATCAAAAGTGGTGGGCTAGTATCGTTGGCATTGGAACCCTGCTATTTACCGCAACGACGGTATTTGTTACGATACAAAATTCACTGAATAAAATTTTCAATGTGAAGCCCAAGCCAAAGGGTTTGGGAATATTAAAAATGTTGAAAGATCGATTGTTATCCTTTGCTTTCCTCTTGGGAATTGCCTTTGTGCTACTCGTTTCGTTATCAGTAGACGCATTTATCACCGCTTTTGGCAATTACCTGGGAGAAAAGCTTCCGGAAATTTCAATGGTCATTGTCATGCTGGCGTCGCTGGTTCTGCCCTTTTTAATGACCGTATTCCTTTTTACCATGATCTTCAAATATCTGCCCGATATCAAGATTCAATGGAAGGATACGCTGGTTGGGGCAACAATTACGGCCATCCTTTTTTCGATCGGGAAGGAATTGATTGGCTACTACATCGGCAATAGTAATGTTGCTAACCTGTACGACACTGCAGGAAGTGTAATGGTCATCATGATCTGGGTTTTCTACGCTTCAGTCATTTTCCTTTTCGGCGCAGTATTCGTCTACGTATACGGCGAACGCTTTGCTTCGGGAATCGAGCCATCGGACTACGCTGTGGAAGTTATTCGGAAGGAAGTAGAAGTCGACGAAGAATAAAAATCTATTATTAACATACATCCAAAACTTGTAAAATCAATAATCATGAAAAAGCTGAATTTAATTTTTATCGCACTGTTCACCATTGGCCTTTTTGGCTTTACCGCCTGTGATGCTGATAATTCAAAAACTGCTGAAGAAAAAATGGAAGAAGCAGGAGATCAGATGGAAGAAATGGGTGAAGAAGTTGGCGATGCCTTCCGCTCGGAAAGTGAAGAGCTGAAGCACGATTTGGAAGAAGCCAAGGAGAATATCAACAGCAAACTGTCCGAACTTCGTGGCAGCCTGGAAAATGCTTCCGAGGAATCCAAAAAAGAGATCAATGAGCAGATTACCAAGCTCGAAAAGTGGAGTAAGAACCTCGACGAAGAAATGAGCCAATTTGATGAGAACATGGAGCAAGGCTGGGAAAGCTTTAAAGCCGGTGTGGAAAAATCACTGAACGAGCTCGACCAGGAAATGGACAACATGTTTGATTCATAATCATAACTATTAAAATAAAATCGGAAGAGGAGTATTTCCTCTTCCATACTCAATAGAGTTGTTATGCTGGGGTAGTTTGGTGGGAAAATTTGTTCATTTTCGACCACACGTAGTCTTTTTGAAGGAGTATAGCCTAAGCTACACGACTGAAAAAAGGCATAGTGTGGGAAAAAAAGGGGCAATTTGCGCCCAAAGTAATCCCAGCAGAACAACTCTAACATTTAATCATCAAATAAAACCAATTAATTATGAGCGCTATCGCAGATAAGTTAAAAGGAAACTGGAATACCATTAAAGGAAAACTGAAAGAAGAGTACGGTGAATTGACCGACAATGAACTCATTTACGAAGAAGGTAAAGAGGACCAATTGTTGGGTAGCATCCAGAAAAAGACCGGAGCCACCAAGCAGGAACTCAAAGAATTTATCGATAACCTGTAGAGGAGATCCGGCCCCAGGTCCCATCCTTTTGGATTCGATTTTTTCACCAGACGTGAGCACCCGTGCTCATCAAAACACATTTACCATGAAATTACGAGAAGAAATTATCAATACCCTGAATGATCTGTTGACCCGCAATTTTGATGCGGCAAAAGGTTATCGGGAAGCAGCAAATGATATGAATGAACTGGATATCAGAAACTGGCTACTCCGCAATGCTGAAATCAGAGATGGCTTCATTAATGATCTGGAAAAGACCATCATTGCCGGTGGTGGAAAAGCCGACCGAGGCAGTAGCTTTCTCGGCACCCTGCACCGCGCCTGGCTCGACTTGAAGGCAGATTTCACCCAGTATGATACCTCAACTATCCTTGAAGAATGTAAGCGCGGAGAGGAAAAAGCAATGGAAGACTATCAGAAAGTATTAGAGACGCAAAGTATGCCGCCCGATCTGAGGGTGATGGTAAAGGCACAGCATGATCAAATTGCAAAATCATTGAAAAACCTGGAAGCCCTCATTCCGGTGGTGAAGTAGAAAGTTTCAGCTCTAATGCTTACTTGCAAGGTCGCAGGGAGCGGCAGTAGTTCTCCGGAACCGCCTTGCCTCCGCTGCGACCTTGCCTATTTGCGGCCAAAACTGCACCCATTTATTCATCAAATACACAACCATGTTAACAAAAGAAAAATTTGATCAATTAGTCCAGATTCAAAATACCCCCTGCATCAGTATCTTTGTTCCCACCAACCGGGCCGGCAAATCCCAGGAGGACCGCATCCGTCTGAAGAATGCGCTGAACGACGCCAAAAGTCAACTCATCGATAATGACTGGACCGAAAGCGACAGCCTGAAATTCCTGAAAAAGGGTTATGAATTACTGGAAGATGAAGACTTCTTTTTACATCTTTCCGACGGGCTGGCCATGTATTTTTCAGCAGGTCATTTTGACCATTATACCTTGCCGGTCAACTTTAGGGAAATGGTGCATTTAAGCCAATCCTACTATCTGCGGCCCATCATTCCAATGCTGAATGAACAGAAGCCTTTTTATCTGCTGGCCCTGAGCCAGGGCGCAGTCAAATTGTTTGAAATCGAACAATATGCCATTACAAATGTTAAAATAAAGGACGTTGTTCCGGAAAATATTGATGCTGCTCTCGCTCTGGAGGTTGCAGAAGCAAGTATTCAGGCACACAGTGGCAACGCACGCAATAACCCTATCTACCATGGGCAGGGATCTGGAAAAGATCGCAAAAATTTTGAAATTGCGTATTATTTTCGTAAGATAGACGAAGGTATCAGAGAAGTACTCCCCGATGGAGATTCTTTAATGTTGGCCGGAGTCGATTATCTGATCCCCATTTTCAGAGACGTTGCCAAATACCCTAATATCATGGAGGGGCACGTAAGTGGAAACCCGGAAAATGTAAATCCGGTAACCTTGCATGAGAAGGCCCTGCTGGCAGCTCCAGTATATTTCGACAAACAAAAGAAAGCGTCAATTGATAATTTTCAGGCTTTTGCCTCCGAAGATCGGGCAACGGCCTATCTCTATGACATAATTCCGGCAGCGATCAGCGGTAAGGTCGAAACGTTGTTGACTTGCAAGGATGAAGCTACCTGGGGAACTTACGATGCAAAAAACCACAAGGTGACCGTTCATCCGGAAAAGCGGGAAGACAGTATCTGCTTGCTCAACCTTGCTGCCATCAACACATTTCAGCAGGGCGGTAGGGTGTATAATCTGCCGCGTACCGAGCTGCCCGTACCGACCTCAAATGGCAATGCCATTTATCGCTATTAATCGCTGTGTAAAACAGGTCAATGACCTTTAATGACACCAGAAAAAATGATATTGGGAGTGGTGGTTAGCCCCATTCCACTTCCACCCACTTGTAAATATAAATTTTGTGATGATGAACCGTAGTATCAAAGTAAGAGTAACCAAAAAGTCGCCTAAATCAGTAACTGTGCATTTTGTGAGTTTAAACCGCAGTATGCCAGTGCCGCGCAAAGAGTTTGAAGAAAGAGTCGAAAAAGGCCTGTACCAGGTTATCGGTTCAGAAACAAAATAGACAACTTCTAAGCTTTGTTATGTGCCTGATACCAGATGGTTAGGGAATTTCCCCTGCCACTTTGGGTCGGGCGTACTGATTTAAAAGAGCCAAAATAACCCATGCACCACAAGAAACGCATATACCGTTACCTCGTCAACCTGCTTCCCGCCATCAAGCGCCGGAATAAGCTAAAGGTCTTGTACAAGCGAGGCAAAGTCAAACAGGAAAAGCGCCCTTCCTCCGGATTAAACCTGATTCGGAAGAAATAAGGGGCAACCATTTTTAATGGATTGCATTTTAAAAACCAATAAAAAAGGAATACGTGTTTGAAATTGGCGGTATTGTTATTTTAGGCATTCTGGCCCAGTGGATTGCATGGAGGTTTAAACTCCCGGCTATCCTCCCATTGATTATCATTGGCCTGGGAGTAGGCCCTGTCACTGAATATTTTTTAGGCTACAAGATCATTAGTCCGGTCTACAACCCCGAGGATCAAACCGGAATTTTTCCGGGGGAACACCTGTATCACTTTGTATCCTTGTCCATCGGGCTGATCTTGTTTGAGGGCGGACTTACGCTCCAACGCAGGGAAGTTATTGGCCAGGGGGCCGATATCGGGCGCTTGGTCACGTACGGGTCCATTATCACTTTTGTTGGCGGCGCCATTGCTGCCCATTACCTCATCGGTCTAAACTGGGAGATTTCCTTTCTTTTCAGTTCCCTCATCATCGTCACCGGTCCTACGGTGATCGCTCCCATCTTACGCAATTTGAATCTCAATCAAAATGTGGCCACTGTGCTCAAATGGGAAGGTATTCTTATTGACCCTGTCGGTGCATTGGTGGCTGTTTTGGTTTTCAATTTCATCAATGCCCAGATTGGCAACGATAATGCGCCCACCTCAACGGTACTGCTCACTTTTGTACGCAGTGTGCTGATCGGCTTGTCTCTCGGTGTCACCATTGGCTACGCCCTCTACTGGTTGATTAAAAAGGTTTTTATCCCGGAATACCTGCTCAACACCTTCACCCTGGCATTGGTACTGGGGGCCTTCATCTTTTCGGATCTGATTGCCCACGAAAGTGGTTTGTTGACCGTAGTGATCATGGGCATGACCCTAGCCAATCTCGATGTCCCTCATTTCAAGGACATCCTTGATTTTAAGGAATCCATTACCATCTTACTCATTTCCGCACTTTTTATTTTGCTTTCCGCAAATATTACGCTGAAACAAATCAACATGCTGGGCTGGCCGGCCTTGTACCTCTTTGGTGTGGTGCTGCTGTTGCGCCCGCTGGCGGTTTTTCTGAGTATGCGGCAGGAGAAGTTTAAGTTTCGGGAAAAGCTCTTTATTTCGTGGGTGGGTCCGCGGGGTATTGTGGCCGCCGGTGTAGCCTCGCTCTTTGGCCTAAAGCTCGTGGAGCTGGAAGTTGAAGGAGCAGAACTCATCACGCCACTGGTGTTTTTTGTTGTATTGGCCACCGTCTTGCTCAATGCCACCACGGCCGGGCTCGTTGGTCGCTGGTTGAAGATTACCCTCCAGGAAGGCAGTAGCATGGTGCTGGTGGGCGCGGGCGAAGGCGCCATTCTGATCGCCAAATATTTGGAACACAGCGGAAGAAATGTGCTGTTGCTAGACAATTCCCCCAGTAAGATCGAAGCCGCTCAGGAGCAAGGTCTGCAAGCCATGCGTGTCGATATCTTCAGCAAAAGAATTGAAGACCAGATCGACATGCCCGACCTTGGTTATTTGTTGGCTTTAACCGCCAACGACGAAGTCAATTTCTACGCGGCGGGCGGCCTCTGCAAAAACCTGGGTATTCCGCACAGCTATCGCCTGCCTGCGGATAAAGAGGTCTACCAAAAAAGAGAAGGCAAGGACTCACTGTTCAGCCCACTGGCCAGCTACCTCATGTTTAATCGCGTGGCACGCCAGGCAGGAGCAACCAGAAGCATTGCACTCAATGAGAAAGTCACCTTTGAACTCGTCACCCAGTACCTACGTCAACACAAGGGACTGCCCCTTTTCCTCAAAAATAAAGACAACCGCCTGAAGATCATCCTCGCCAGCCAGGACATCGCCGTAGAAGAAGGTGATGAGCTGATTTATTTGCACGAGGAGGAACTGAGTGAAGAGCTGCTGTTGGCTACGGATGGGGCGCTAGTTGATTCTGGGCAGTCAGAGGAGGAGGATAATGGGGGGGAGTGATGGTTCTCTCGTGGTGAGGTGGCTTTGCGGGCCTAAACTCTAACTACTTAACGCAATAAAAGCTTGTATCAAGCTTGCCAATGTCGCAAATATTGAAATTATAATTACTACAATTGTGGTAATGAGAGAATAATTTGTAGAGATATAATTTTGCAAATACGTCAATTTTGTTTCAATGTTTTTCTCGATGTCATCAGTACCCAAAAGGTGTCTCAATTTCTTTATAGTTTCTGGAAGATATGACTTCTTTGTTATATGAATATCTCTAAATCTACTTATTGACAGTGTCATTTCAGTCTTAATTCTATCAATTGAGGTCGACTTAGAGATCAAATAATAAATCGAAATAGGGTTTAAAAAATTGGAAACGATATTTGATTTAATTTTTATAAAAATATCATTTAAATCTTTTTCAAATTCTTTCAAAATAAACATTTGTACAACTGGGACTTCACAAAAAAAACTAAGAATTGTTCTTTCAGAAAAATGCTGCTCTATTTCTTTTAGTTTATTCTTTTTAATGAACTGACTAAAATTATTCGGGTGAAATTCTACAGTACAAGTTGTTGACAAAAATGATAATCCGAACGAAAATGGATATATATCTGCTTTGAGGTTCTCCAAAATAACTTCTTCCTTTATCCAAGGGCTACTAATGTGCCATAAGTCTATAATACCTGATATTTCTTTGCCATATTTTTCCCGTAATTCATTGGCGCATGTGCAATCGGCAACCCTCCCAACATAAACTAAGGGGTAAACAAAATCAAAATCATCATTGGTAATTCCTCCTTTTAATTCACTAGTTAAAATTTTAGCTAACCTATTACAAAGTGAAACAAAATTTTTCACCTGAATTTGCTCATCTGAAATCATAATGCAGATATTGGAGGCTGCACTATTTTGTTTGTCAATCCTTTCATCACTTCCCTTGATAAGGGCAGAAACTTCTATTATCTCCTCGTAAGATAAAGAAAACCTATAAAAATCTATCCAAAAAGTAATTGAGGTAAACCCTAATTCATAAATAGATACATAGGCCTTAAAGTCAAGGTTTGAAAATTTTCTATTATTCGATAATTCAAGTTCAACTATCTTGAAATCTAAAAATAGAGTCCTTGCAGGAATAGTCCAGTTTTTTTGACCAGTGTAAATCCTCTTTTTATGTTCAAGAAAAATACCTTTTTCAGCAGTTTCAGTCTTAAAAGTATTTACGCTAATTGAATCAAAATTCTTAAAAGAACAATTCTCAATTTTGAATGGAAAAATTCCACCTAAAAATGTCTTTTTCGCGGTAAATGCCATCTTTGAAAGTGCTCTTAATCGATTATTATTGCTTGAGCTTGATTTGTAATCAAGTGTGAGCTTAGATTGAAGTTCATTTCTTTAGCCACAAACTTTTTTATGGCTATCATATCATTCTTCCTAAACAGATCTCGTTCAGTTTCACTAAGTTCATATCGATCGAACACACGAGTTGGGTTAGAATTGAATTCATTCAGAACATCAATATCAGAAGACAATTCCACTAAAACTTCAGCTACTTTTGATTGTTTCATAACTACATATTTAATTGATTAACAACTTTTTGCTTTAGTTTTTTACGTCGTTTTGATGGAATAAACATTGTAGTTTTCGTGCTCAACATCGGTTTTTTAATATCTTCAATTCGAGTCTCAATAATTTTCGCCTCTTCGATTGGTAATTGTGCTGCCTCATATAGGATCACTTTGTGATTATAACCATAAAAATTCAATAGATAACTTTTCAAAACTTCTATTTGGTGATGGTTAGCCAGTTTTTCAGTGTGTCGTAACAAACCGACAATCCCTACCTGCCATAAAATTAGAGGAGTAGATAAATCAATTTCTCTTTCATAAATCAAAAAATCAGTAGCCTCGTACATTTGACACCCATTGGTTGCTGGATCAATTGACAAATCTGCAAATAGACAATCCAATGAAGAGATGCCGGGAAGCATAAGGGCCTCAATATTTTTTTGTCTGGCTAGCTCTATGGCTTTGTGAGATGCATATACAAAAATACCCGGATGACCATAAAAAACACAACATGTCAAAGAATTAGCATTAAGATTTTTATCAATTTCCGAAATCATGTCTTTATATGTATCAATTCTAGGCTTTCCCTCTTCATAAAAGACATCTAGTGATATACAATTGGCATTTTGTTTTTCAATCCAATATTGAGTAATTGAATCTGCTACCGCATAAATAATTGTATCCGCACATTTAACATAGGATAACCCTTCCAAAGTAATATGGCTTACACTCTTGATCCCTGATCCAATTATAACAAGCTTTCCGTTTTCCATAATTATAAATTAGAATATTCTGTCGGTCAGTGCCTATATATATCGACAAAAGACCTAAAATTATATACAGTCACTATCTAAACTCACCCTAACTCAAAGGAATGTCTGCGCCTACCTCTCCAAAACCGAGTATCAGCAGTATATCGCCCGTACATTTTAGTTGGACGATTCCGATGCTCTGCGGTAGCAATCCATTCCTATAGCGAAAGTATTTTTCTGATATTGACCTAACCTCCGCCCAATTTAAGTTTTTCCGGGCAAAGTTGCTGATGAATTTAGAATTACTGCTGCTGGAAGGCGCGTGCGTTCAATATCGCTTTCGCTACAGCCGTCGCTTGCGCTCTGGCTTACTTTAAGGCTTATTGGTTACCAGCACGCCCTTTTTTCGGTCGTCACTTAAACCTGTTTCTGTATTCATGCAAATACTGCATGGCTTCTTTGACGGCTTGTGTTGAGTTTTTAGGATTAAAGCCTAATTCTGTGCGTGCTTTTGAAATGTCAAAGTCTTGTTGAAGTCCTGAAAACATGGCAATGTCTTTGGTTGTCAGGAGTGGTGCTTTACCACTTATTTTGCTTGCAATTTCCATAAACCACGCTACCAAAAACAAAATTGGTTTTGGAACTGCTGTCGGAAGTTTTATTTTGAGTTCGGGGAAAAGCTCCTGTGCAATTTTTGTTGTCTGTTTGATTGATGTACATTTTTCATTAGCCAAAATATAGCGTTCCCCACTTCTGCCTTTTGTTGCCGCCAAATAACAGCCCTCAGCTACGTCTTTTACATCAATCCAATTTAGAGTGATATTGGTTTCAACGGGAATTTCTTTTTTCAGAATTAAGTTGATGATGTTGTAAGAAACACTTAGTGGTGCAAATGCTTCGCTGCCAATCATAGCTGACGGCAGCACGGCAACCAATTCAATGTTGTGTTTTTTCGCCAACTCAAACGCCAATTTTTCACCGTCATTTTTTGAGTTGTAATACATATCTCTGCGGTCGGGATTGTAGCCGTTACTTTCTTTTGTCGGAAGTTTGGAATAATTGAGTGCAGCGATTGAACTCACATACACAATTCGTTTTACCCCTGCTTCGGCTGCGGCTTCAATCGTGTTTTTTGTGCCGTCTAAATTCACGTCATAAATTTCTTTCTTCGGGTCTTTTGCCCAAAGTTTGAAGGCTGCTCCAACAGCATACAATGTTCCAACGCCTTGCATAGCATTGATCAACGATTGTTTGTTTGTGATGTCGGCTTGTACTACCTCACAATCCAGCCCCGCAAAAGGTTCTTTGTTTTTGATGTTGCGAACCGAAGCCCGAACAGTAATACCTTTACTGATGAGCAATCTCACTAAGTTGTTACCAAGATGTCCGTTTGCACCGGTAACCAATGCCAAATTTCTTTGTACCATAATTTAGATGTTTTAATTACGGCACAAAATTCAGCGTAATAAAATCAAAGACACTTCGCAAATGTTACCTAATGATTTCCTTGCGTATTCTGCTCAAACTTTTTGCGTTCATTCCTAAAAACGAAGCGATGTATTGCAACGGAACGTTGTGCAGAATTTGGGGGTGATTTTTTATAAGTTTTTGATAGCGTTCTTCGGCTGTAAGCGTTGCTAATTCTTTTGAGCGTGCTTCATTGTAGGCAAGCGATTGTTGAAAAACCACAATGCTGAAATCTTTGAACGATGCACTTTGTTGCGTAAGTAAATCCAAATCGGATTTTGTAATTCGCAATAGCTCACATTCGGTAATGCACTCCAGATTTTCGTTTGATTGGGTTTGATTGATGAAGTTGAAATAGGAAGTTATAAACCCAGGCGGACAATTTATGTGTGTCGTAACTTCATTGCCTTTATCGTTGTAATGAAACAAACGAACAAAGCCCGACACTACAAAGTACAAGTATTTGGGCGTTTTATTTTCTTCTTCAATGACACGATTTTTCGGGTAAAGAACAGGCTCAAAATACTTTTTGCACAAGGCTTTGTCGCTGTCGGAAAGCTTTACGTTTTGCGATATGAGTTTGAGTAATTGTTCGTGCATTTTCCAAAGTTAGAAAAATGGCCTCGCTTTGAGACTTATTTGTTGATTGCGGTGTTTTTAATTTTCAATCCCATATCTGTGGGCGATTAATTTTCATTGCCCTTAAATACGAAAGGAATTGTCCGGCGTGAACAGATTCGTGATATCCAATGCGCAATAAATATTTTCCAAGGATCTTCTTTTCTCCATTTCCAGGATGAACGATTTCAGTTTCGTTTAATGCTCTATCCGAAAACTGCCGAACGCTTTCCAAAAATGTATGTCGATAGGGTTCGGCAAATTCAAGTTCGTCAGTAACGCTAATGAGTGGTCGATTTTTCCAGGGCGTTTTATAATTTGACATATTCCCATTATTGATGATAATATTCCATCCATAATCGGCTTCTAAAACGTGCCTGATCATTTCTATCGCAGTCATTGCTTTTTGGTCAGGTTTCCAATTGTAATAGCTTTCAGGAAGTACTTTCCAAAGTTTGATGCTTTTTCTCCTTATTTCCGTAAAGTTTAAAATAAGAAGTTCTGATTGAGTCATTTTCTTTTGTTTCGAGATTTTCGTTTTAAACTACTGGGCTTGCGCACTGGCCCGCTTTGAGGCTTATTTGTTGGCTGAAGGCTTTTCATTTTTTTACCTTGCGCACAACAATCGGTACGGCTGACGTGCGATGCGATTAGCGATCATGGATAGCCGGGTGCTTCGTTCGCTGCTGGCTTTTGTTTGTCAATTTGTAGAAAATGGAATAAAGCCATTTTTGTTTAAAAATTCATTTGCGAAGACATTTGAAATTTGGTTGTCAAATTCTTCAATTTCATCTTTGCCTAAGAGTACTGTTGTTTGGTGAATCAATTCTGGTACATTATCTTCTCCTCGATAGTTATAAAAAACTAGCCTGCCAACTTCTTCTTCATTTTCTCCTCGAACTCTTTCGTATCCAGTCCCTAATCTATCGTAATTGACTGTTTTTAAATTTGTCTTGAAGAATCCATAATTGTAAGCCCAACTTATTGATTTTGAATTTACTATTAGTTCTTCTTTCCCATAAAGGTTCCAAAGAAGGTACTTAAATGGTAACCCAACAAATATAACTAATCCAATTACCATTGGAATGATCAACGAAATTGCCTCTTCTGATTTTATTTGGGAAAGTAACCCTACCACCAAAATTATTTCAACAATCAACAAGATACTGAGCATTCGAACACCAATTTTGGATGCACCAACCTCAATATTGGCATAGGCATTAATTCCATCTGTTGATATATCGATTCGATTTTTCATATTTTTTGCTGGCAGCGAACTCAAAGGAATGTCTGCGCCCATCCCTTCAAAAACCTCCGCCCAATTTAAGTTTTTCCAGGCAAAGTTGCTGGTGATTTTAGATTTTATAGCGTTGAAAGGTGGGTGTGTTCAACATCGCTTGCGCTACGGCCGTGGCTTGCGCTCTGGCTTGCTGTGAGGCTTATTTGTTACCCGCCTTTTTTATTCTTTTATGTCCATTATGTCCATTAAAATTGGGGTAAAATGATGTCCTGTCTGAGCAACCCAAAATGTCCCTTTAACACTTACAGTTTTGTCCTTATATTTATTGATATCAACTTTGTGTTTAGTTGTTGCAAGTTGAATTCTATCAATACCATATTGTGTTGAATTAAAATCACCTTCTTCAAGGTTTGGTTTCTCCTGGTAAACATTTATCGGCTTTTCAAGACTTAGTATCCAAACACTTTCAATTCTATCTTGGTCCGGAGTGTTTCCATAATTTGGCGGTCCATAAAAACTATTTAAAGTTAATTTCCCTTTTACTTCTGATATTGCAGGTTCAAAAAAGAAATTTCGGCTATTGATTATTTCCCGATTTGCCTCAACCTGCTTTTTTAGTTCGTGCAAAACAAATTTTGATTTTTCAAATATATAAAGTAGTTCAACATTGTCAATTGACTTTGAGTGAACTATTTTATTTCGTAACTGTCTTAAGTCGGTTATATTTTTAACCAAATCCAATGTTAACAACCCCTTAGAAATAGCATCTTCCCATTTATAAGTTCCAATATGTACCAAACCTGATTCTAAAATTTCGGCCAAATATTCTTCAATATGGTTCCAATTTAAAATGAGCATTTCAAGTGAAGCATCTTCTTGGTCTTCTTGAAAGTCAATATTAAAAAGTCGTTTAAGCAAGAGTTTAGCTAAGGTAAAATAAGCATTCAAATATTCTTGGTCAACTGCAAGCCCTGTTCCATCATGATATAGAGTATTTCTTATCCGATGATAATGTTCTATATCTCCAGGGTCAATTCCGATCAGTTTTTTATCAGCATATTTGAAAAGTAAGGAAAGATAGTTCGTAAAACCGTTGTTGCAGTCGTCAAGCTCTTTTCTTGATGGTCTTTCTGCTCCAAAAAATTGTTTGGGCAAAGAAAGATAGGTTTTAACGGTTATTTCGACGGCATTGTCAATGCTTATGAATGCAATCCTTTTATCAAATGCGGTATCAAGGTTAACATGTCCACCAGCATGTTCTAATAATTCAATTGCTCCTGATGTCCAAGTTTTATTCATATTATTTCAAATCTACTTTTAATGTTTGTACATCTTTTTAAAATGGCAGGTAACGTTCTAGCGCCTACGATCGGGCTACTACCTTTCATCAGACTTAGAATACAAATATCTTATCCAACATAGCGATTCGAGCAAGGCTCTGCAACTCAATAAGCCCTGGCCATAAGTGCCTTTGTTAGGCAATTTATTTAATTTGATCAGATTTCTTCAATCCGATTTCGTTCGTTCTTCTTTTGCTTGTCTTTCCTCTCTAAAGTTTGATTTATTTGCGAAAGTCCTACATAACTAATCAAATAACTTGTTAAATGAATTTTTCGTTCGGAAGGCAGAGGATGTTTGATTGGTTGACGTGTTTCATGAATTTTAATCCATCTATCTTTTGTCTTCCAATTAAAAGTAATAGACTCTAAATCCATTATGTCTATTTGTGTTTTTTCAACTTCTGGTTTTCCATACTTCTTTCGGTATAGATTTGTTATTTTATTATATAAATTTTCTTTAAGAGGTATTTCAATTCCGTTTTCGGTGTATGATTTTGAAATAATTTGTATTCTTGTAAGTCTGTCATTAGAGTCAAATGTAGGTTCTAAACTTAACCTCAAACTATCGCCATCTATATAAATTTTTTTAATAATTAACCATTCCTTTTTTCTTGATGAATAAACTTCAAGAGCATGTTCCTTTTCTATTTTTTTTGAAACATAAAAGAACTCTTCTTTACTCATTTGATCCCAATAACTTAAGTATATCATCTGCTCCTTATGTTTTTCGAGATCTATCTCTGGCGGTGTGTAAGTTTCAGTATCTTTTAATTCCTTTTCTTCTGCGATTTTTTGATTAGATATTGAGTCGTTTTTCTGTAAATCACCAGAACAACTGAGAAGGATTAAGGTTAAGGTCAGTATTATTTCTATTTTCATTTAAGATATTTTTTCGCCCAACTCGAGCTATCCGCCATAAAGTTCCACATATCCCCTATATCCTCAAATTTCTTATCAATATGTATTTTAACTTTTATTCCCCAACCCCTCCGGTCCCTAAACAAATCAACTCCCAACCATCCCCTCACAAAACCCCCACCAACTTCCAAGCCGCTTCCGTGCTAAAAACCGCCGTCTGCCGAATAGAGGAAGGTAGCTTTTGCGCCTCATCAATGGTCAATCCGGCCCACTCTTTAAAGGTTCTGAGAGAACTATCAGACGCCAGCAGGGCATTGTACCACATCTTGCCGGCATGGTGCCAGGAATGGCCGCCCAGGGCGTTGGCGATTAAGAAAAAGGCTTTATTGGGAATGCCGGAATTGATATGTACACCGCCGTGATCCAAAGTGGTCTGCACATAAGCATCCATGTGCGCGGGCTGCCTATCCCGGCCAATGCGCCGGTGGTTGTAAGCGGTTCCTGGTGCTTTAAGTGATCGCAAACCTACGCCGGTATCGCCCATCACGACCTTTCCCAGAATATTCTCTCCGATTACCCAGGACGCTTTACGGGCTTCTTGTTTGTTGTGGTATTGCAGGATCATGCTGGCAAAGACATCACAAATGCTTTCATTGAGCGCTCCGGATTGATCTTCGTAGAGCAAATCGCCGGAGTATTGAATCACGCCGTGGGTATGTTCATGGGCAGCGATAGTCAGATCGCGGGCGAAGGATTTGAATACACTTCCGTCTCCTTCTCCGTATTTGAGCGCTCGCCCATCTTCATCCCAAAAGGCATTGTAAAACTCGTGGTCATCCTCCCGGTAATGCACAGTAGCCATCAGCTCCATACCGGCATCATCGATGGATTTCCGGTCAAATTCCTTCAGGAAAAACTCGTGAATGATGCCCGCAAAATCATAAGCCGAATTGACATCCTCATCCAGCGATTGATTGTCGCCTTCTTTCCTGCTCCTTTCCGGATTTCTGGCATCAATGATGGTTCTTGAGAGCTGATCTAAAGTCCCTCTTTGTCTCCTTTCCTCCCGCCTTTGGTCTCGTTCTTGCCGCCTTTTTTCCCTTGCTTCCTGCCGCTTGGCTTTCTCCTCCCTTCTGGCACGGATCCGTTCGGCTTTCTTGCTCATGCGCTCTGCCCATCTTTTTTGCCGATCGGTACCGCCCTGGCGAATACCTTCCACCATTTCGGGGGCAACGATACAATACATTGGATTACAGCGTTCGTGACACATGATTTCGCTATTGTTTTAAATTAATTCCTAATCACAAATGATCGACAGACTAAACGAATCCACCGAAAAATTAACCCTTTTTAAATCCTCAAGGTTTCCCGAATACGGGAAAGCCACCATCGTTACGTACAGCTTTCCACTGCCAAGGTCTTCCACCAAAGATTCACCCAGATTTTCAATGGCTTTATTCAGGTCGATTTTCAGGTCAAAACTGTCCTGGGTCTTGATAGCCGGACCCAGCGACACGGTATCCACATAATTTGGCGATTCAATGCCGGTTTCCGGATCGGCGTCTTTTTTATTGATGAATACATCAAATGATACATCAACATCACCTTCCACCTTCAATCCTTTTATATTCAAAAAAACGCAGCTTGGTTCCCCCCGCGTTTTGATGCCCTTAGCCATGTTGTCCACCACCGAAAATGCTTCCACTGCCAGTTGAATGGAGTCCGTGACAATATATACTGGATTCCCCGAATGCTGCACCAGTGAATCGGCTGATTCCAGGGTCTCCTGTGGTTGTTGGACCACTTCCTTTGGCGTATGGCAGGTCATGGCGACCAGACTAAACACCAAAGAAAATGCCCCCATCCTTAATAAATTGCTGATAAGGTATTGCACATCTATTTGATTTCATAAAACTCAATACTAAAGTCCCCGGAAGGGTATGTGAAAGCAGTCGTCTCATCAGTAAAAGGAATGGTCATTACCTGTATTTTAAACTTCTTTTGCTGGATTTCAGGGGTGTCTTTTAATCTTCTCAGGGTGAGTGTAAGGTCCATGATATAGCTCATCTCTTCGTGCATATGATGTCCCTGATGCCCTTCGTGGCCATCATGACCATTGGGTCCCGGCAAAAAGAAGCTGAAAGAATCGACGTAATAGGGACTTTCGTCAAAGGTTTCGCTGGTAATGTCTTTTCCGTTAAGGAAAACGGTCACAAACATATTTTCTCCGGGAGCTGGTTTGATACCCTTGATGATCAGATAAGGGATCTCTTCCTTAAACCTGGTGGGTTCTTCGTTCACCAATCGCATCATTCGATTGTACAGTTCCTCGTTTTCCGACAAATCAAACTCGACTTCCAGCAACTGACCTAGCGTCCCGTTTGGCACCTCGGTTTCCGCTAGCGTCAATCCTTCAACCAGACTAAACTCGACCGGAAGCCGGGTAATGGCCGTTTCTTTTGGCTTTTCACCCTGGTCATCATAGCGGTAATCGAGGGCATAGGTGGACACCATATCTCTGGTAGACTTGCCCCGCACACTGTTGCCGTTTTCATCGGCAAAATGGTTATTAAAGGACACGTTGAGCCAACTACCCGCATCGGGATTGGGATTGCCTTTCTCATTCCACAAGGCCCAAATACGATCCACATTTGCGTGATGACAATAAAAGATGGGATCATTGGCCGCTCTGACCGGATCATTCATATCGCCACCAATAAAGCCGTGGATATTGTTGTGTGGTTTTGATTCGAGCCCCGCACCGCCAAAATTGGGGCTGGTAAATTCTCCAAAACTGGTAAAACCCAGAATTTCCTGGATGATGCTTTCACTGACCCAACGCCGATCAATGCTTCGGCCATTCAGGCCACTGTTTCGCCGGCTGTAAAAAAGCGGATTATCTGGACTATTGGTCAGAAAATGCGCAGGAACGGTTCGATTGTGGCTGATCCAGTTCCAGTAAGGCAGCGCAAATTCCGGATCACCCGAAAAATGTCGGATGGCCTTTTCAAAATAATACAGATAAGCCCGGTGCCAGGGTAAAAAATTCTGGCTGCCGTGCACCCGCAGACCGGTGCCACCACCACACCACTTGCCGTGGATACCAGCCTGGTTGTCCCAACTCAACAGGTCATCCGGGTTGCGATTACGCCTTTTCATCTCGGCCACCCCTTTGCGGTAGCTGACCAAAATAGGGTGATTGTCGGGCATGTCTCCAATATTCCGGCGCACGTACCGTGGCGCACCATCCGGTACCGGACCGGTAGTAAACTGCACTTCGGTACACCCCACTGCATCACCAAAACTATTGTAGGGGATGATGGTCACAAAAGTGGTGGTGTTGTACATCAAAATCCGGCGACTAAAGGAAGTGACATTCCCGAGATCCTGATCAAAGAGGTTAGCCAGTCCTGAAGCAGTTCCCACCTTCAATTTATAGCCTGTAACGGCATTGCCGGAGATCGGTGCGTCCCATTCCAGCAAGGCATCGGGATTAATGGAGACACCGGTAGCGCCGGGAGCGGGGCTTTTCAGCGTGACACAATTGGGCGTATTCACCGGTGGCGGTGGAGCGGCTTTGGTGGTAAACTGCTGTACCTCACAATCCTTGGCATCGCCGTCTGCATTAAATGGTGTGATCGTCACCAGGATGGTTTTGCCTTTCGGCAGAAAATCTGCTTCAATGGAGGTGGCAATACCAACATCCTGCTCAGGAAACAAAACGGTACCCTCTGAAGTAGCCACTTTTACCCGATAACTAAAGGGATTGCCCTCCGCTTCATTCCATTCAATGGTACTGACCTCATCAGTTTCAACGTCTGTTGCATTATTCCTTGGGCTTTTCAGGTCCGTACATTCCGGAACAACGGGTTGCCGGATCGGAGGAATAGCTTCGGGTGCCGTTCTAAAACTGAATTCCGAACAGTTCACCGCATCTCCCCCGGCATTAAATGGGATTATAGAAACAAAGATCGTTGTGTCGTGGGGCAGGTCGGTGCCCAGATCAAAATTGGTGATGTTTCCGATATTTCGTTCCGGCAGGATGTCTTCCTTGCCGGTGGTGGTGCCAATTTTCACTTTATATCCATCCACTGCTCCGGCCGGTGCAGTCCAGCTAATGGTGGTTGAAACGTCTACATCTTCCGTTCCATTTTCCGGGGTAAAGGTTTGCACACATGCCGGTACAGCTGGCGTCTGATTTTCTTTACATCCCTTGTTATGGACCACCATTGGTAAAGCCAGGAAGATGAAGGCGGGATACAGGACTTGTGTTCTACAAGTCCTGAAAAAGGGTAGTTTGTTGTAGTTAAATCTCATAGAATTTGGGTTTTGGTGTTTATACTTAAATAAAAGTAATGCTTAATTTCCACCAGACCAAGAAAGTAAGGGAAATTGCTTATTCCGCTTGATGCATGGGCCAAGCTGCCCCTTGCGTAAGACGGTGTTTGCAGATAAAAGCGTGACCTCCAAATAGGTTCTAATTTAGAGGTCCCCACGGGCGCAGTTGCGTCCTGTTTCAGTAAGAATACTGTCACAATTTGTTGTCAAAAATGGTGTCTATAATCAAGCGGTTTGCTCCGGCATTAAATTGTTTAGTGGAGTCGCCATTTAAAATCCGTTAAGAAGGGTAAACTGCTTGAGCCAAAATCATAATTTAAGTGGTCAAAAATGATTAATTGTTTCTGCAATTAAGAGTAACACCGGGCACGAAAAGGCGAGTTTTTACCCTTTAGGATTTTAAGTGGCAGCGCAGCGTGAAGAACAATTTACAGCCTTGATTTTTCTATCTTTTCATCAAGGAAAAGATACTGCCGGAGGCACATTCAAATTGCTTTTTTGACAAAAATGCAAGTAATATGCTGAACCCCTAGTCCTATTAATGAGAATGATCTTTTAACTACTAACTTTAAGACAGGGCGAAACTGCGCCCGGTCCCCACTTTCGCTAATATTTCCTACTTTTTACCTTCTCAGCACCATTGCCGAACGACCGGGAATCGTAAGTGTGTGGGTGCCAATGGTGCCTAAGCCGGCTTCATCCACCTGATCCTCATCCACCACAATCGTCCAGTTTCCCTCCGGGATGTCCAGCGTTTTATAATCTTCATTTCCATTAAACACCACCAGGATATCGCGCCAGGAGTCTCCATTCGCATTTCCCGTAAGGGTATAAGCCACCAGATTATTGGTACCCGCTGGGATGTCCAAAAACTTAAGGTGAGCTTGTACTGAAGCAGTGGTCATCATACGAAATGCCGGATGGTTTTTCCGTAAGGCAATCAGTCCTTTGAAATAATCGAAGACTTCTGCGTATTTTGCTTTACGCGACCAATCGATCCGGTTGACCGAATCTGGAGATTCAAAGGAGTTTTCTACACCACCCTTGGTGCGCAGCATCTCTACTCCGGCGTGTAGGAAGCTGATGCCCTGGGAAGTCAGCACAATAGCGCCAGCAAGCTTGTGCATCTTGATCTTCTCCGCTTCGGTAGCATCTGGACAAGAAATCTCCAGGCGGTCCCAGAGCGTATGGTTATCGTGGCAGGAAACGTAGGTGATGGTCTGAAATGGAGAGGGCGCCCAGGGGCCGTCAGAATAATTGACTTCCTCATAGTTGACCTGCGGATGTTCTGTGGCCGCCACAATGCCAAATTTGATGCTCTCCTCCAGGCCTGCCTCACCACTGATAAAGGCCTTGGCATCGTGGGTAAAAACATGCCCCTTGATCGCATCGCGAATGTCATCACTGAAGGCAGCGATTTGGTCCAGTTTTTTAGTGTTTTTCTTCAGTGCCTGTTGGTCCTCCGGCAATGGGCTGCTACCGGCCGTCCAGCCTTCCCCATAGATCATAATCGTTGGATCGATCTGGTGTAAGGTGGCACTTACGCGGTTCATGGTCTCAATATCGTGAATGCCCATCAAATCTACCCGAAAACCGTCGATGTGGTACTCCGTGGCCCAATATTTCATTGATTCCACCATAAATTTGCGCATCATCGGGCGTTCGGAGGCCGTTTCATTGCCACAAGCCGAAGCATTGGAAAATCCGCCTTCCTCATTTTGGCGGTAGTAGTAGCCGGGCACCAGTTGATTAAAATTGGAGCCTTCAGTGGCGCCGGTGTGGTTGTACACGACGTCCATGATCACGCGTAAGCCATTGTCGTGTAGGGTTTTCACCAAATGTTTGAACTCGCTAATGCGCACCGCACCATCGGCGGGGTCAGTGGAATAACTGCCTTCCGGAACGTTATAATTTTGTGGGTCATAGCCCCAGTTAAACTGGTTGTTTTCGGGCTTACTTTCATCTACGGATAGGTAGTCGAAAGAAGGAAGCAAGTGTACGTGGGTCACGCCCAATTCCTTGATGTGATCCAGGCCGGTAGTTTGGCCGGTAGAGTTGCGGCTGCCCAATTCGGCCAATCCCAGAAATTTTCCTTTTTCCTGAATACCCGAATTCGGATGCATCGATACATCGCGGATGTGCAGCTCGTAGAGGATGATATCCGTAAAATTTTGCAGCGGTGGGCGTTGGTCTTGCGCCCAACCTTCGGGATTGGTGGCATTCAGGTCTATTACCTGTCCGCGACGGCCATTGGTGCCCACGGCCTTGACGTAGGGATCGGGAACTTCGTCGCCCCATTCGCCACCCACTTTGCTCTGAAAGGCGTAGTATTTACCAATTAAATCCTCCTCAAAAGTCAATTCCCAAACACCGTCCTCACCACGATTCATCGAATGGGTTTCCTCGGCTTCACCTTCCAGGGGCTTGCTGTAGAAATGTAACCGAACCTGCTCTGCCGGTGGCGACCAAAGTTTAAAAGTTGACTGTTCCGGGCTATAGGTCAGTCCGAGGTCATTGCCGCGATAAACCGGATATTCGTCAAAAGAAGCGTAGGTCGGCACCGGAGGATCAGATTGACAAGCCATAAATAAGGTGATCAAGCACAAAGAAAAAGTTAGTTGTTTCATACTTTTTAATTATTAGCGTTGTTCTGCTGGGGTAGAACCAATCTTATTCCAGTTTGAATTTGATGGGTAGCGTAAAAAGTACATTGACGGCCTCTCCCCCTTGCATACCTGGTGACCATGCCGGCATCAAGTCCATCACGCGAAGGCATTCGGCCTTAATTTCATCGCACAATCCACGCATTACCTCAACATCTTCCATAGAGCCGTCTTTTTTCACCACAAAACGAATCAGCGCAGTGCCCTCAATCCCCTCCTCTCGGGCCAGCGCCGGATATCTGATATTTTTATAGATCGAAGTGAGCATTTTGAGGTCGCTACAGCTTTTCTGTTCCTCTTTATCGCTATTCTCACAGCCCTTCATGTAGGGAAACACTTCCGGTTTGGAAACGGCTGTAGTGCTGGCCACATCCTCTCCTACGAGCTTTTCCAGACGTATTTCTCCCTCCTGGTAAACGCCTTCTTTATACAGGGTGCCAGCGGGACGATACACTTTAAAAGGACCATGTAATTGTCCATTTTCGTACTCATATTGCGACAATAAAGCTTCCGACGAGTCGATGGTGGTCCAGGTTCCAGTCCTTTCTCCAGCCACAAACTCACCATATTCACGTAAAGTGCCATCGGAGTATTCGTAAAATTGCCACAAGCCCTGCATCTTATCATCAACGTAGCGACCTTGTTTGTAGAGATTGCCATTATCGTAGCGCTCCACCGACAAGCCCTGTCTTACCTTAAAGGCCTTATCGGAAAAAGTAATGCGCCGGGTCATCTGGCCGGTCGTCGGATAGAATTCCTTGTATAAAAAGCGGCCATCTGGCGTCCGTTCTCGAGTGTAATTATAGCCTGCCTGTAACAGTGTCGCCCCCTCTTCCAGGCGGTCAGCAAATTTGTCGCGATCTTTTTTGCTTGAAGTAACGAGTTGCTGAGTGGGGGTACATCCCCACAACATCAGGACTGAGAGCACTGCCAATGCGAGTTGTTTCATAACTTTTGAATTGATGTCTTGTTCAAAGGTATAAAAAATGCCCAATCCACGTCTGGCAAATTATGGCAACAAACCACAAATCCGCTTTTGTGCAGGTAGGAGTTTCTGTTATATTTGTGCACTACTTAATCCTCCAATATGTCAAAATCACGCCGAGAATTCATCAAAAAAATGGGTGCCGGATTAATCGGTACCGGTTTCACCGGAAATTTATTGCTGGCTCAACAAGCCGAACATATCCCACTGGCTCAATTGCTGCAACAGGAGTATGGCCCAAATGATACCATTCGACTTGGAGCCATCGGCATGGGCATTATGGGTTTTAACAACTGCCGGATAGCATTGCAATTGCCGGGTATTGAGTTGGTGGCCTGTTGTGATCTGTACGACGGGCGATTGATCAGGAGCAAAGAAGTATTTGGTGACCACCTGTTTACTACCCGAAATTATCAGGATATTTTGGATCGGGAGGATATCGATGCGGTGATCATTTCCACCTCCGATCACTGGCACGACCACATTTCCATTGCCGCCATGAAGGCTGGTAAACATGTGTATTGCGAAAAGCCGATGGTGCATCACCTGGAAGAAGGCCACGCGGTGATCAAAGCCCAAAAGGAAACGGGCAAGGTATTCCAGGTGGGCAGTCAACGAGTAAGTTCGATCATTTACCAGAAGGCAAGAGAATTGATGGCCAGCCAGATCATCGGTGACCTGGTGCTGGTGGAGGTGTGGTACGACCGCCATTCGGCCCTGGGAGCCTGGCAATATTCCATACCGCCGGATGCATCGGAAAAAACGGTTGACTGGCAAGCCTTCCTTGGCGATGCGCCCAAAATGCCTTTTGACAAGACCCGCTTTTTCCGCTGGCGCAATTACCAGGACTATGGGACCGGTGTAGCGGGTGATTTGTTTGTGCACCTCTTCTCTGGCGTGCACACCATTTTGGATTCTCACGGCCCCAACCGCATCTACTCTAGCGGTGGGTTACGGTACTGGAAAGACGGCCGTGATGTACCTGACATCATTCTAGGCATTTATGATTATCCGGAGACCAAAACGCATCCTGCTTTCAACTTGCAGTTGCGCTGCAACTTTGTAGACGGTGGTGGCGGCGGCTCTAAATTCCGCTTTGTGGGTAGTGAAGGAGTATTGGAATTGAATGGTCGTCAGATCAGCGTGCGGCGCAATAAATTGCCCGAGGCACCGGGTTACGGCGGCTGGGATTCCTATAACACCTTTCCTGAGGCCACCCAGGATGAATTTAAGCAATGGTACGAAGCTCAATATCCTGAGCGTGCGCAAATGTCGGAGCCGGAAGAACTCCTTTACGAAGCACCGCAGGGCTACAGCTCCAATCTGGATCACTGGGCCAATTTCATTGCCGGTATCCGAACCGGGCAGCACATTGTGGAAGACGCCTCCTTTGGTTTGAGGGCGGCA
The DNA here is from genome assembly GCA_965229635.1 of Saprospiraceae bacterium. Taxonomy (GTDB): domain Bacteria; phylum Bacteroidota; class Bacteroidia; order Chitinophagales; family Saprospiraceae; genus BQJU01. Next base: position 3,481,269 of record OZ245894.1, on the reverse strand, counting down.
GGGCCATCCCTGGCCTCCAATCAGAGCTATTTTGAACAGCGTGTGATCCACTGGGACCCGGAGAAAATGGAAGTCAAAAAATAACTAACTTGTCCTCATGAAAACCGTTGATGAATTATTGAATTTGCTGCAGCTGGAGCAATTGGAAGAGAACTTTTTCCGCGGCGTTAGCAGCAGTATCGGTAGCCCAAGGGTATTTGGCGGGCAGGTGCTGGCGCAATCGCTGAGTGCGGCCATTCAAACCGTGCCGGAAGACCGCTACGTGCATTCCCTGCAGGCTTACTTTCTGCTTCCCGGTGACATCAGCATTCCCATCGTTTTTTCTGTAGACTGTATTCGCGATGGCGGCAGTTTTACCACACGAAGTGTCAAAGCCATCCAGCGGGGACAGACCATTTTTCACCTGTCGGCCTCTTTTCAACTGGAGCAGCAAGGCCTGGATCATCAGGTAGAGATGCCGGAAGTCCCGGGCCCGGAGGCGTTGGCCAACTGGGAAGGGCTAGCCCAGGAGTATAATGACATCATTCCCGATAATTTCCGGCGATTTCTCGAACTGGACCGCCCGATCGAATTTAAACCAGTGGAGCGTTACAACCTCTTTTCTCCCGAAAAGCATTCGCCCTACCGCAACGTTTGGATGCGTGCCCGCGGCCCCATGCCTGATGAACGGAAAGCCCATCAACTGGTGCTCTCCTACGCCAGCGATTATAACCTATTGACTACCGCCCTCCTACCCCATGGCCAACACGGCAACTTCGGTGAGCTACAACTCGCCAGTCTCGACCACGCCATGTGGTTTCACCGCGACTTCCACTTCGATGACTGGCTGCTGTACAATCTGGATAGTCCGAGCGCTTCCAATGCCCGTGGTTTTACCCGTGGTAATATTTTTACCAGGGATGGAAAGTTGGTAGCTTCGGTGGTGCAGGAGGGACTGATCAGGCCGAGAAGGAAGTAGTTGAAGTTGACAACTTCAACTATCCCTTGGAAGGATGGTCAAAGTTGGTAATTTTGATCTTACATATGTAAAAAGCCATCATGACCAAAATATTACTAACCATATTGACCATCACTCCCATCTTCTTAATGGGGCAACAATGGCAGCTCATTGATTCGAAAACCTTTGGAGATAGTCTGAGGATCGAAATCAGAACACTAAATGATACCATTCTCAAAAAATTTATTGACTTAAAAGGAATAAGCGACGATAATTTTGACGGCACCTTTGAAACTCTATTATTTTACACCGTTCGACAATCAAAGGATAGCTTACTGTTTCAAGATGATCCCCTCATTTTTGAACATGGCCCCATAAAATTTACTTTCCGAAAAAAAGATATCCTGGCTATGCAAGGAAATGACTTGAGGCCATACACTGACTCTAGTCCTAAATTTGCAATAGTTGTAAAGAAGGAAAGCCTACAAAAACTACAGGAAGACATAAAAGCCGGTACTTCATTTGATTTTCAAACGTACAAAAGACTGCTTCCTGAGCTTTTAAAGAGACTTGACTTTCATCTTAGTATCAAAGGCTATGATAAGGTTCTTGACAAGGTCCGCATCGAACAATATGAGACCGGCTTTTCCGGCGGACACAACTTACAGCTGATCGAAGAAAACTACCAGGATACCCTGCGCATTATGAAAATCAATGATTGGATGAACTAAGGAAAAAGGTTGCCAACTCAACTATCCCTTCGAAGGAGGGTCAAAGTTGGTAACTTTGACCAAAACTTCCCTATTTTTGCCCCTCAATCAAGGAAAAGCAAAAGCAAATGGGTTCAAGCCCAAATATATCAGTACAAGCCAGCCATTTCATCCCTTTCCGGGAATCCATCGACGGGTATGACCTGCCGGAGCGGTTTACTTTTCCTTTTTATTACGAACCACATCCGCTTTCAAGGTTGGCGGTGAAGGAACTGTCCTATTATCTGCAACATCAGGAGGACTGGGAGCACAACTTCGGCTTGGAACCGGGGAAAGAAGGCATGGTTATCGGCAAAATGTTCGGTGTGCTGGTAGTGCAAACATCAGATGGAGAAATCGGTTACCTGGCGGCTTTTTCGGGTAAACTGGCGGATAGTAATCACCACGCTCGTTTTGTGCCACCCGTTTTTGATATGCTGACGGAGGGGAGCTTTTTTAAAGAGGAAGAGGCCGTGTTAAATGAGTTCAACCGACAGATTGAGGCGTTGGAAGGAGCACCTGCTTATTTAAATTGCCAGAAAATGTTGGCGGAGGAAACGACGCTTGCGGCTGAAAGGATAGAACAGCATAAACAACAAATCAAAGAGGGCAAACAGGCCCGTAAAATCCGGCGGCAGGAAGCCAAAGAATCCCTTTCCGCTGAAGCCTACCAGGTTCTGGAGGAGAGGCTAATCCGGGAAAGTCAGATGCAGAAGATTGAGCTGAAGAAGCTATCCCTTTACTGGAAAGAAAGACTGGCCCAAACGCAGGCAAAACTCGATCAGTTCCTGGCTGAAATTGATGCGTTGAAAAGCCAACGCAAGCAAAAATCTGCGGCCTTGCAGCAACGCCTGTTTGAACAATACCAATTTTTGAATCAATACGGAGAGAGAAAGAGTTTACGAGATATCTTCGCCGGTCAAATCCCCCCGGCCGGAGCGGGGGAATGTGCGGCGCCTAAACTATTGCATTACGCATTTCAGCACCAGCTAAAGCCAATTGCCATGGCGGAATTCTGGTGGGGTCAATCTCACAAATCCGAGATCAGAAAGCACGGACATTTCTATCCGGCCTGCCGCGGCAAATGTGAACCGATTCTGAACCACATGCTTCAGGGAATCGAGATGGACGAAAATCCAATGCTCGACAATCCGGCGGAAGGAAAAGAATTGGACATTGTCTACGAAGATGAACACCTTTTGATCATCAATAAACCAGCCGAATTCCTTTCCGTCCCCGGCAAAACCATCCGCGATTCGGTGCAATACCGGATGCAGCAGCAATTTCCGGAGGCTACCGGCCCGCTGGTGGTCCATCGACTGGATATGTCCACCTCAGGGATAATGCTAATTGCCAAGACCAAGGAGATTCACCAAAAGTTGCAGCGACAGTTTATCAAGCGGACCGTGAAGAAACGCTACGTGGCCCTGCTGGATGGAATAGTAGCCGGAGATGAAGGTATGATCGACCTACCGCTGCGTGTTGATCTGGATGACCGGCCACGGCAGTTGGTTTGTTATGAATATGGTAAAGCCGCCCGCACCGAATGGAAGGTTGTTGATCGATCCAATCAGCGTACCCGCATTCACTTTTTTCCCGTTACCGGGCGTACGCACCAGTTGCGGGTACACGCCGCACATGCCCTGGGATTGAATACCCCAATCGTTGGTGATGACCTGTATGGACACAAAGGCGAAAGACTTCATCTACACGCTGAAGCTATTGAATTTGTGCATCCGGTGAGTAGAGAAGTCATGAAATTGGAGATTAAAGCCGCGTTTTAAAACCCGATTCGCACCCGGGCGGTACCCCAGGCATGAGGCCGACCCTCTCGAAACTCCGGAGTAATGTGTGTATGTGAAAAAACCAATCGCCATTTTCCCAAATTAAGCTGAGCGCCAATTTCATAATTAGCGATCAGGCGTTTTACATCATTGGTGGGTATCGTATAGACACTATTCCTATTGAATAAACCGCCTTGCAGCGTCGCATCATACCCAATGGCATTCAACTGCCCTTTGGCAAATAGAAAAAACCGAATTTTACAGGTTTCGGATCTTGGGGAAAATTCTTGATCAACCCAGCCAAGCTTTACCTGTCCCTGAATTCCAACACGGGTTCGATAAGTGCCCAGCTTTACACTTCCGCCACCAGCGAGAGATAATAACCTACTGTGATACAGCTACTTATCCAATTGAACGTTATAATTCAATAACAGATCATTTTTGATCTGGTATTGCCAACCCATTGGTTCTACATTCCCGGTTTGCCGGTGGATATACTCTTGTTCCTCTTTGGCGAAAGCCCAGGGTCCAATCACGCCAATCTGAACCTCTGAAGACAATTTCAACTGCCGCATTGTATGTATAGAAATTACCTTTTGACCAACGTATAATGCCGCGGCATAAGGGCGGTCTCCGTACAAGATTTGATCCGCCCTGATGCTCGTAGGGGTATAGCCGTCCTGAGCCACAAAAATGCGATGTAAGGCAGTCGAATCTTCTTCAAAGGCCAACAGCACATTTACCAGGGGTGTTTTTCGAAATAAAGGTGCCCCACATTCCAATCGAATGCCTTGAGTGAAGTAATAATCCGTTGCTGTGAAGTAATCATTTTGGTAAGTCATCTGAAAGTAACCTTGTGAAAAAGCATGACTTCTACCCCACAAGAAAATTACCAGCAAAAGCATAGAAGTGATCATCAAATTCCGCATATCATTATTTACGACAAAAACGCTATAGAAGGATTATCTTGTACCTTTGATCACACACCCCCTTCACCATTAATCTAAGACCGAATTGTTTCCTATGAAAAAAATAATCGTTCCCATTTGCTCCGTTGCTTTAATGCTACTCTCCTGTTCAGGAAGCAAGAACCTGAACAAAAACACCTACTCCGGCAACCCCGTCTTTCCCGGCTGGTACGCCGATCCCGAGGGCATTATTTTTGATGACCAATACTGGATTTATCCTACTTATTCCGACCATTACGGCGACCCCGATCGATCGACAGAATTTACAGCTGAACAGGTTGAAGCACGGAAGCACGCCATCAATCCTCAATACCTGGAACAGACCTTCTTTGACGCTTTTTCCTCCCCAGATCTGGTCAATTGGACCAAGCATAGCCATGTGCTGGACGTGAAAGATGTGAAGTGGGCCTCCTTTTCCATGTGGGCGCCCTCCATTATCAAAGCCAATGACCAATATTATCTGTTCTTTTCAGCCAATGATATTCAAAGCAACAAAGAATACGGAGGCATCGGAATAGCGGTAGCCGCACAGCCGGAAGGACCATTCAAGGATGCATTGGGCAAACCCTTAATCAATGAATTTCACCACGGCGCACAACCCATCGACCAGTTTGCTTTTCGCGATGATGACGGGCAGATTTACCTCTACTACGGCGGTTGGCGCCATTGTAATGTGGTAAAGTTGAGTGACAACTTGCTGATTCTCAAGCCCTTCGAAGATGGCGACATTTACAAAGAAATTACGCCGGTCAATTATGTTGAAGGCCCTTTTGTCTTTAAACGCAATGGAAAGTATTACTTCATGTGGTCGGAAGGAGGCTGGATGGGGCCCGACTATAGTGTGGCCTATGCCATTGGTGATAGCCCACTGGGGCCTTTTGAACGGGTCGGTAAAATACTACAGCAAGACTCCACCATTGCCAGGGGTGCCGGTCATCATACGGTAATGATCTCACCCGATAAAAAGGATTATTACATCGTGTATCACCGCCGACCGATTAATACTGACGATCCTCACCACCGGGAAACCTGTATTGATCGGCTTTTCTTCGATGAGGAGGGTTATATTTTGCCGGTGAAGATGACCAAGACCGGAGTGAAGAAAAACCCATTGAAGACTCAGGGCAAAAACTGAAGCAAATAATCCGTAAAAAGAGCAGCTCCCTCTGCGGTAAAATGCCCATCATCGGGGATATACAAGCACTCAAACTGCTCCGCTTTCATTTGCAAAAACGGCTCATACAGTTGCAAATACGGAACCTGATACTGACGTGTCAGCTCCTTCATACTGAAGACTTTACGCGGCACCTCATTTTGTAAATCCACCAGTGCCGGGATCCGAGCAATGATTGGTTTTCGCCCGTTTCGTTGTTCCTTCTCAATGATTTCTTCCAGCATAAACTGCCCCAGCTTTGCGGCCTTGTCGAGATAATAAATGCGCAGCAGCCGATTGCCAATCTGATTGTTCCAGCAAAAGTACTCCCACCAATGCGGATTGTCGTGATTAGGCACTAATTGATGATTTTCCAGCTTCAGACAAGGTTTGATTCCGCACCCGTGGAATAGGATTTCCAGCGACCGCATCAGGTCATCATCGAGAAAGGCCAGCATTACCTGATCGGGCTTTATTAGATCGACGTATTTCTGGTAGGCCAGATAAACCTGATCCAGCCCCCAGGCTGGCACGGATATATTGTACACCAGGTAGTCTTCCCCTAATGCACACTGCAAGCGGGAGGCAATCGTCTGCTCTTCCGGCAGATAAATGCCGAACATAAAGGAGTCCCCCAATAAAAGAAGGCGTTTCTTGTCTTTAAGGGTGGGGGTATCAAAATCAAATTTATTGCGAAAGCCTTCCTTATTGATATGATAAGCTATGCCCTGTACGGGAGGAGTAGGAAATTGCAGATAAGTCTTTTGCTGGCATACCCATCCCAAGTCAGTATTTGGCTGCAGCCAGAGGGTATCACTCTTGGCCAGAATGTCTGACAAATCCGGTTGTGCCGGATGAGTACGATAATAATAATGATAATCAGGATAAGCTAGCCTCAGGCCGCATTCCACGAGGATGAGTAAAACACAAAACAGGAAAAGATTGAAAATTAGAACCCTATACATGATATAAAAGGTTCTTTGACAAATCTTGTGTTTAGAGTCAACCTGTCCCGATTCCACATCGGGGAGATTTGTCAAAGAAGGATATAAAAAAAGGCGAGACACATCAGTACCTCACCTTTGGTAGCCCGTACGGGATTCGAACCCGTGTTACCAGGATGAAAACCTGGCGTCCTAACCCCTAGACGAACGGGCCGGTTAAGACAGTTTTGTTGCCTTGAAAAAGCTGAATTCAAAAAGTAGCCCGTACGGGATTCGAACCCGTGTTACCAGGATGAAAACCTGGCGTCCTAACCCCTAGACGAACGGGCCAATTTTGAATTTCTCTCATTGCCCATTGGCAAATTTGAGTGGCTTTATTTTCAAAGCGGTTGCAAATATATAACCTTTTCAAAAAAAAGAAAAGATTCCCAATTTTTTTTTCTCCGAATCCAATTATTGTTACTTTTACACTAACTATTCTCTAACGAGCAATCCATTTATGTTAAGCCAGTGTGATAAAAGTGTCGCAATCCGCCAAAAAAATGGAAAAATCGTTGAAATTCAGGATGATTTTAGTGAATTTCGCGGCGTAATTAGAGACAACCCTATTTTTTAACGTCTAATTGAAAAAACAATCATGGCAAAGAAAATTGCAATCAATGGTTTTGGTCGTATCGGTCGTTTGACCTTCCGCAACCTGCTGGAAAAAAGTGACGTTGAAGTCGTAGCAATCAATGACTTGACGGACAATCATACCCTGGCTCACTTGTTGAAATATGACTCTGCACAAGGGCCTTTTGACGGTACTGTTACCGCTACCGATGAGGCTTTGATCGTAAATGGCAAAACCATCCACGCTTACTCTACCCGCAATCCGGAAGAATTGCCATGGAAGGAACTGGGAGTAGATTTGGTGTTGGAATGTACCGGAATCTTCCGCGACAAGAAGAAAGCCGGTATGCACCTGACCGCCGGTGCAAAAGATGTAATTATTTCCGCTCCGGCCAAAGGTGGTGACGTACAAACCATCGTTTTGGGTGTAAACACCGAAGAACTGGACCGTCGTGCTAACGTATTCTCCAATGCATCTTGTACCACCAACTGTATGGCTCCGGTAACCAAGATCATCAACGACAACTGGGGAATCGTGAACGGAGCTATGACTACCGTACACGCTTATACCGCGGACCAAAACATTCAGGATGCGCCTCACAGCGACCTCCGTCGTGCCCGTGCGGCTGCTTTCAACATCGTACCAACTGAAACCGGTGCAGCAAAAGCAATTGGTTTGGTAGTACCTGAAGTGGACGGTAAAATCTTCGCCATCGCCGTCCGTGTACCAGTGGTTACTGGTTCTATGATTGAAATGAACCTCGTGGTAGAAAAAACGCCTACGGTGGAGGAAATCAACGCGAAGTTTAAAGAAATGGCAGATGGTCCGATGAAAGGCATCCTGCAATACACCGAAGATCCCCTGGTATCCAGTGATATTGTTCGCAACCCTCACTCGTCAATCTTTGATTCTCTGATGACTGCGGTAAACGGCAATATGATCAAAGTGGTCAGCTGGTACGACAACGAGGCCGGTTATTCCGCTCGTTTGGCCGACCTGGCTCACCTGATCGTTTCTGGCTAGTCATGATCCCAACAATTGCTCGCAAAGCTGCCGGGGCCGATGCCTTCTGCGGCTTTGCGGGTTCAATTCTGCTCACCTTCTCTATTCCTAATTTCTCAACCCTGATCTATCATGCAACTCGATTTTAACAACAAGAAAGCGTTGGTAAGAGTAGACTTCAACGTGCCGCTCAATAGCAGTTACCAAATCACTGACGACACGCGCATTCGTGCTGCCGTTCCCACCATCAAACACATTATGGATCAGGGCGGAGCAGCCATCTTGATGTCTCACCTTGGGCGTCCGCAAAAGGCAAAAAAAGAGGATGGTAGCGTCAATGTGGAGAAATTCACCCTTCGTCACCTGGTAGCACACCTGAGTGACGTGCTGGATGTGACGGTAAAATTCTGCCCGGATTCGGTAGGCCCGGAAGCGAAAAAAATGGCTTCGGCACTGCAACCAGGCGAGGTGTTGCTTTTGGAAAATACTCGCTTTTACCCCGGAGAAGAAAAGGGTGATGAGGCTTACGCCAAACAACTCGCCGAACTGGCCGACGTTTACGTCAACGATGCCTTTGGTACAGCTCACCGCGCCCATGCTTCTACGACAATCGTGGCCAAATACTTCGCAAAAGATGCCAAGTCCTTCGGCTTTTTGATGGATGCGGAGATTACCAATGCCAATAAGGTGCTGAACAATCCGAACCGCCCATTGACCGCTATCGTGGGCGGAGCTAAAGTTTCCGATAAAATCCTGTTGCTCGAAAGACTGCTCGATTTTGTTGACAACTTGATTGTTGGCGGAGGAATGGCCTATACCTTTGTCCGCGCACAAGGTGGTCAAACCGGTAACTCTCTGGTAGAGGAGGACAAACTCGACCTGGCCATTAAATTATTGGCGAAAGCCAGAGATAAAAGAGTAAGCCTCCTATTGCCCGTCGATTCCTACATTGCCGATGGCTTTAGCAATGAAGCACAACGAAAACTGGTAGACAGCAACAACATTCCCGATGGCTGGATGGGCCTCGACATTGGCGAACAAGCCATTGATACCTTCAAAGGGGTGATCAACGACTCCAAAACATTGCTGTGGAACGGTCCGATGGGTGTTTTTGAATTCTCCAACTTTGCCAATGGAACCAAATCGATTGCCGAAGCAGTAGCGGAAGCCACCGCCAATGGAGCCTTCTCCCTGGTAGGTGGTGGAGATTCCGTAGCGGCAGTAAATCAAATGGAACTGGCCGATGAGGTAAGCTATGTCTCCACGGGTGGCGGTGCCATGCTGGAATTCCTGGAAGGCAAAGAACTGCCCGGCATCAAAGCGATGAAGGAATAGATTTCCCATTGTTTGCTAACAATTTGTTTTTATTTTCCCTATCTTCCCGTGCTAAAGCAAGTAGGAAGGCTGCCGCAAATATGCCGTAACCTTCCCACCTGTTTCCGCGTATACAGCCTTTCAACAACACCGCTGTGTAGCGCCAGAAAAAATGTACGGAATGGACTTAATTTTTTTAAGTTTTGCGAATAGCCGGGAAGATCCATTACCCTCCCTAAAGGACGAAGAAGAATCAATCTACGCGATGCTGGCCCGCCGCATGGCGCAACAACACTTCAACATCCACCGCGATGCGGAAGCCTCCACCTCCAGTATTGCCGAATATCTACTTCTTTACAAAGACTTCATTTCCGTATTTGTTTTTAGCGGTCATGCCGGAAGGGATAAACTACTGGCTAGTGATGGCAAGGCCAACGCCCTGGGCATCGCACAATTGCTGGCCCAATGTCCGCGGCTAAAGCTGATCTTACTCAATGGCTGTTCTACCCAGGGACAGGTAGCCCGCTTGCTGGAATTGCCGTCCAAGCCGGTCGTGATTGCCACCAGTGCACCGGTACAGGACCGGGCCGCTACCCAGTTTTCCAAGTCCTTTTTTCAATCATTTTGTGAACAAAGCAGCTCCATTCAGGAAGCCTTTACCGCCGGATTGTCGGCAGCCCAAACCGTTGCCGCCAAACCCATCGAGGAAAAACGGGGCAGTCTCGACATTGAGGATGAGGAAAACGACCAGCCGCTCTGGGGCATTTTTCCCGGCGAGGGCATGCCACTGGAGTGGAAATTACCCACCGGCAGCTTTGACCGTAAGTGGATGGACTTCAAGCCCAATCAACTACTGTACGACAAGTTGCTCCAGGCCTATGCCACTTACAATAAAGACGCGCAGAAAATTCTGGACGACGAAGATATGGGCCTGGAAGGCAGTTTGAGGGACAAGCGCAAGGCCATTTTGTCGTGCCTCCCCCACCCCATCAGTTTGCATCTGGGTAAGTTGTTTGCACCGGCTAAGGCCAATACCAATATGACCTTCTATGATCAGCTGGGCCTGGATCGACTCGGGCAGATGATCATTACCTATAGCACCACTATCGAATTTCTGACTTTTGTGATGCTGGCCCAATTGTGGGATGCGCTTTCGCAAAAAAAGCCGCTGGAGATCAAAGAAGAATACCGCAAAACAATACGGGACTTTTTCCTGCTCGATCCCGAAAAAAGAAAGCAGTATCCATTTTTTGAACTCATTCACGACATCCGACTCATTTTCGAGGAAAATCAGATTCCCTTTTTCATCAAGGAAGTTCAACAGATCAGTCAGGTATTTAATGAGCAGTCTCAGTTTTATTTTGCCTGTCTGGCACTCGAAACCCTTAAAAAGCGCTTCCGGGAAAAAACCATCGGTGAACAGGAATCTCTGCAACTGTGTATGATGGCTGAGGATCAACTGGCCGTCATTCTTTCACAAATTGGCTTTACCTATAATTATACACTGACTTCCGTCAAAAGCATTGACGTGATCAAGTACCGGCACCTGCCGAAACATTTGTACAAACACAAATTTGTGAAACTGACGCAGGACATTATCGATCCCAGTGAGGACGTAGATCGTATGCCTTATGTCACCGATATTTGTTCCGTCATTTTGGTGAATGAACGGGAGGAGGATATCGACAAAAAGTTCCTCAACCTTTCCCCCTTTATTCTCGACGAAAATGCGTTTGACCCCAAAGCGGTCGTGGCTAAACTGCAATTTTTTGACCACTATACTACCGCAAATGACACTTACTACTTCCGGCACGTGTACAATCCGTCGGACCCGCTATTGGCCATAGCCGATCAGCGCAATTATAAAATTGTCAAGGTACAGTTTGATGTACTGGCAAAATTGCTCTTTCAGCAACCAATGGCCTCCGTATGAAAGCAAAACTAACAAGTCCATTCAAGTTCCTCGACGCCTACGACCTGGCCGACCGCGATGTGTTCTTTGGCCGGGATAAAGAAGTGAATGAGCTGTATCAAATGGTGTTTAAAACACCGCTACTACTCCTTTACGGGCCTTCCGGAACGGGTAAAACCAGCCTGGTGCAGTGTGGCCTGGCCAGCCGTTTTGATGGCCCCGATTGGTATCCCTTTTTTATTCGGAGGCAGGACGACATCAACCAGTCACTTAGAGCCGCACTCGCCGCTCCCTTACAAGAGGAAGCTCCGGAAAGCATTGTGGAAAATGTGCAATACATTTATGAAGATTATCTCAGCACCGTCTATCTGATCTTTGATCAATTTGAGGAACTCATTCTCCTGGGCAGTCAGGAGGAAAAGAATACCTTTTTAAAATACATTCAAAGCCTGCTCACCGCTCAGGCCCCGTGTCGGATTATACTGGTGATGCGCGAAGAATTTATCGGCCGCCTTTACGATTTTGAGCAGCAGATTCCCACGCTATTTGATTTTCGGCTGCGGGTGGAACCGATGAACCTGGCCCGGGTCAAGCAGGTGATTCAGTCTTCTTTCCAAAAGTTTAATATTGCCCTTGAGGCACCCGCCGATGACCGCCTTGATGAAATCCTGGGCAACCTCAGCGCTCAGCAAGCCCGCATTCAGCTGCCCTATCTGCAGATATACCTGGATAAGCTGTATAAGGATGATTATGTGCGTACTTATGGTGCAGATAAGGAGCGGGGTGAGGAGTTGCCACCTTTGACTTTTACTGGTCAGGAAATTGCAGAACTGGGTTCCATAGAAAAGGTACTCGATGCGTTCTTAAAGGAACAGGAGGAAACTTTGCAAGCTCAACTGGAAACCGAATTTCCCGAACAGGTACCCGAAAATACCGTTCGGGATTTACTCGACCTGTTTGTCAGTAAGGAAGGTACCAAAATCCCGATCACCTATGAACAGGAAGAACATGCCGGACAAAAGATCATCCACTTAAAAACGGAAAACCTGGTGACCAAACCACCGGCCATCAGTGACGAAATATTAACCCAATGCTTGCTGGAATTGCAGTCGCGGCGGCTCCTCCGCATTGCGGATAACACCCTTGAACTGGCACACGATAGTCTGGCCGCCCTGATTGATGACAATCGGAGCGACGATCAGCGAAAAATCAACGAAGCCTACCAGCGCCTGGATAGCAGTTTTTTTGAATACAAAAAAACGAGTGAGTACCTGAGTAGGAAACAGTTGATTTCCCTGGAATCTATTCTGCCCAGGTTGAAGTTAACCCCACAAATCAACGCATTCATCCAGGAGAGCCAGCAAGCGGTTGAGGAAAAAGATCAGGAGGAACGACTGCGTGCCGAACGCGAATTAAAACTCACCCGCCAAAAGCTGGAAACCGAGCGCAAAGCGGCCAAAAAGCAACGCATCTTCTCATTGCTGCTGGCGGTAATTGCTATCCTGGCCATTGGAGCAGGCGTTTTTGCCCGTCAGCAATGGTTGAAGGCGGTCAATACCAGCGAAAAACTGGCCAAGGAAGCCTTTGATCGCCAGGTCAACCAGGCTATTGTATTAAAAAATGAAGGGCAATACCAGGAGGCGCTTGCCCAACTGGATGCCGCCCACCAACTGGCTCCGGGAATTAATCCGGAAGTGGTAGTGCAGCACCAGCAAACCTGGACTCGTTTAGCGGAACTAACGGCACAGGCCGAAGCCGCTTCAAAGGAGGAAAGTCAATGGACCATGGCCCTCAAACACTACCAGGAAGCTTACGAACTCAGCCCGGATCAACTAATCAAAACCCGCATTGACCGTACGGAGCGGGAAATCGATGATCGCTTTGAGTTTTACAAAAATAAGGCCAGGGGCCTGCTCGAATACGATGGCTGTACATACGCCAGGGCCGTATTGGAAAAAGCATTACAACTCAAACCCGATGATGAATATGTGCAGCAGGCCTTGAAGCGCTGCCAAAAATGACAAAATACAATCAACCTATGATGGGTAAAACCTACTTTTTGCTGTTGGCGTTGCTGATGTTTTCCCTTACGGGAATAGCACAGGACCAATGTTATGAAAATCTGCGGAAAGAAGGATTGCGCCTGGCGAGAAAACAGCAGTATGAACCGGCCATCAATAAATACCTGGCGGCTCTGAATTGTCCGGACAAACCCATTGATGATGATTTGCCAAAGTTGATCCGCAAGGCATTGCAGGCCAGGGTACAGCAACTGGAGGAAGCTCGCGACACGGCGGCGGCCATGCAGGTACGCGCCGAAAATTATTCCAAATCGGCTTTGGCCAATAAATACATTGCCCGATCAGTGGTGGAAAATACCGTCAACCATAATCCCTCCAAAGCCCTGCGCTTTGCCGAACTGGCCCTTGAGTATGACCCCGGTAGCGCCAAGGCCATTGAGCAGTATTATAATGCCTGCTACCAGCCCATTTACCAGTACGGCGATAGCTATTATCGATTGGCGTTTCCCAAAAGGGTTTTTGAGAGTGATTATGGCTTCATGCAAGCCTCCTTTGATCCATCTGATGATTCGCGCATTCTTTCAGTAGGATTGGATGGTATGGCCAGTTGGTGGAACGCTTCCAGCAAAGAACGCTCCCTTTTTTCGGAAGGCATTGGTCCCTTGCAGTGCATGGCCTTGAATGAGGATGGCAGCCTGATTGTACTGGGTAGCAAGGATGGATTTATGAAAATGTTACGCAACACTGGAGAAGTGCTGTTTACCATCCAGTCCCATAACAACCTCATTCACAGCTTGAATTTTTCGGCCGACAACGAGACAGTGGTTTCGGCCAGTTGGGATGGCACGGTTAAAGTTTGGAATACGGAAGGTGTGCTTACGACGGATTTTCAGTGTAAATCATCCGTTTATTGTGCCGATTTCACCCCAGATCAACAACACATCCTGGTGGGTACCCAGGGCCACATGCTACGCATTCCTGCAACAATCCCTGATTCTACCGCTTTTGACATTGATACGCTGGCAGTTGGCAATTACTATCATTTTGATATTTCGCCCGATGGCCAATACATTGCGTGCACCAACAAACAACGCATTGAAATCCGCGACCTGGATGGAAAGCTCATTGAAAACCTGATTGAAGCAGAAGCGGAAACCCCATATTGGGTCAGCTTCTCTCCCAATGGCCAATACCTGGTCGCTGGAGGCGTTGATGGCCTGACCCGCTTGTGGGCACTGGCACCCGAGGAAGGCCTTAGTGAGACCGTGCTTACCCTGAGCCATGATGGGGTGGTCAACAGCGTCGAGTTCTCTCCCGATGGTCGTTATCTACTTACTGCCTCTGGTGACAAAACCCTGCGCCTTTGGGATTTAAAAATGGAGGAGGTAAAAGTCATTCAGCATGAATCCCCAATCAATGTCATTGATTTGTACGAACAGAAATACATTTTCACCACCACCATCGACTCTCTGCTGCATATTTGGGATCGGAATGGAACTGAATTATTGCGCTTCAAGCCCAATTCGCTCAATTCGGCCTTCATCCCTCATCCGCATTTTTCTGAGGTGGTGGAATTTGGGGACAACCTGGGACTTTGGCGTATTGAAGAAAGCCAGGTGCTGGGCTTCTCTGGGGAGGTTTACCCGGTTGTCAATAACTATGAAACCCAAACCATTGACATTCAGACCGAGCAAGACACCTATGCCATTGTGCAAAACTATTACCTACCCTGGCAGGGGGATACCATTGTATTTTTTGACTATATCACTCAGGAAGTTTATCCACGAGCATCAGGCTGGGATGAAAAACTGGCCTTCTTTGAAGACAACATCTTCTATGTGCACAATATGACAACCGGCCAAAATGAAATGAAGGTAACCAATTGGCATACCGACGACATCCTTTATCTCCTGATGGCCGAAAATATCCTGTTGGTTTGCTCAAGGGACAATACCGCTACGCTATTCATCCTGGAAGGAAATACGGAAAATATATACAATATCATTGCCGATCATGCGGATGCTGTCACAAGTATTTCGCTCCATGGATCAGGTGACTTTTACGTGACCAGTTCGCTGGATAATACAGTAAAGGTCTGGAGTACCTCCTTTACCAAGGAATGGGGAAAGGAATACAACCTGATCACTACCCTTCGCGGACATGATGATGGCGTCATTGAGACGGTCCTCGGCCTCGATGATGAGACCATTTTCTCCGCCGGTCAGGACGGAAAAGTCATTCTCTGGGATTTCTACTACCCGCGCAGTAAACTCAAAGCCCACATCGAAACATTGGATGTAGATATCCGTCCACTAAGAGAAGAAGATTATTAACCCAACAATATACCCCTCATAAACCAGAACAGGATTAAAGCAGAATTACAGAATTTACAGAATGATCAAGCGAGGGAGGTTATCTTATTGATCCGCCTCCTCTCTAAACTCCTACACACTAAACTCTAAACTAAACCAAGAGCAGCGTTCCCAGAATTCGAGCATCTGTACAATGATTCACTGCGACTCTCCTAAACCGTCTCAACCGTCTCCCCTGTCCAAACATAAACCTTATAAACCTCCTATAAACCCCATAAACCAAATAACTACACAAAGGCCTCTTTCCTAAATCCTACTTTTTTTTATACCTTACATAAAAACGCCTATGGCCAAACCCATCTTATACTTCACCTTTGCCAACCAGGACGACAGCCACCTCAACCTGCTGAAGACCGAGATGGATCAGCTCAAGGATATTTTGCGTCCGTTGGAACAACGAGAATTTATCAAGGTTGAAAGAGAGGAAAGTACGACCACTGAAGATTTGGTCAAAACCTTTTCCGCCTACCCTGATCAAGTCAACATCTTTCACTATGCCGGTCATGCCGGAGGGCAACAGCTGGAACTGGAAGGCGGTGATGCTCAGGCGGATGGACTTTCCAAACTGCTGGGGGAACAAAAAAACCTGCAATTGGTCTTTCTCAATGGGTGCAGCACACAGGGACAAGTAGCCGCCTTGCTAAAACTTGGTGTCAAAGCCGTAATCGCTACCTCCGTTCCCATTGCAGACAACAAAGCCGTCGATTTCTCAGCGGCCTTTTACCGGGCCCTGGCCGGAAAGCGCAGCATCAAACGGGCCTTTGAATTTGCCAAGGCCAGTGTCATCACCAAATACCAGGAGTTACCGGATATCAAAATCACTCGTGGGCTGGACATCGATGATGAAGAGGACAACATCGCGGAAATGCCCTGGGGTTTGTACTACCAGGATGAGTCAGTATTGCAATGGCGACTGCCTTACTACCACGATGTTGGTCTCCCCACCGATATGATCAATTATATTGGCAAAAGCTTTAAGGTAAACCGGTATATTGTAATGGTTCTGGACGAAATGTGCCGTTACAACAAGGACATTTACCATCAGATGATTGAGGTAGTGGATGGAGAAGAAGTAAAGCGGGATTCCAGTACCTATCCCGACCTGGTCATTAAAAATTTCCCCTGGATTATCGGCTCACAAATTCAGTTGCTGCGGCAAAAAAATCGTGCCGATGAGGAGCGGCTGGACCAGCTGGTGAGTACCTACATGATCACCAGCATGGTCCTGTATTATATCCTATTGTCAAACCTCTGGGATGAAAAACGCAGATTGAATCTTCCCATAACCGACGAGTTCAACTCCCACCAGCTACCAAAAAAGGATACAATCCTTCAACTGGATTTTCTGCAAAAGGCGGCCGAGGTTGCCGCTTTTATGGAGGCAAAAAATGCCACCTTTTTTGTGCCGGAGCTCGAAAGTCTTCACCGCGATCTAATGGGAGAATCGCATTTGGCGAAAGCCCACAAATACCTCCAACAATTGCGAGCAAAGCGTGCGGATATTACACCAGATGCTATTGAAAAGACCTGTCTGACCGCTGAACAGGCGGTGGCGGTGGTGCTGCAAAATGCCGCTTTCCTGGCCGACTATCGCATGTTGACCGTGCGCAATATCGGCATTGACAACCCGCGTTATGGCACCCAAACGTATGAACTCAACCTCGGGGCATTACACGCCATTGTCAACACCAGTCTCAGCCTGTATGAAGACGATGCCCAGCGCCGGAAGAGTACCTACTCCAACTGCAAATCGATCGTGCTGACGCCGAGCGAAAAGGACCTGAGCCAAACCCTCAACCTCTCGCCCTTTTTCATCGATAAAAATACCTTTTTAAACAAGGAACACATCGACCTGTATTTCTTTGGCTATCAAGACCAGGAGGGCTACCACTACCTGGCCGTTAAACACAGCATTTTTGTGGCCCTGAAAAACGAAAAAGGCACCGATATAATCGATACCTCCATGTCCATGGAAGATTTTGAAGAAGGGCGCAATATCAACCGGCAAGAGTCGGACCACGATGATTTTGGCTTCGGAGAGGCCTTTGGATTTAAGGAGGAGGAAGTTATGACCCAGGATCGACCAAAGGTCTTTGCCCTGTTGGAAAATCAATTTGAACAATTTCAAACCGACTTTAGCTAATATTTATGGATAGTCCATTTAAATTTCTGGATGCTTACCAAAGGGAGGACCGCGATCGATTTTACGGTCGCGAACGGGAAACGGCACAGCTATACAATGCCGTTTTTGCATCCAACCTGACCCTGCTGTACGGAGCTTCCGGCACGGGAAAGACCAGCCTGGTCAATTGTGGCCTTGGCAATAAATTTTACGATACGGATTGGCTGCCGTTGTTTATTCGCCGCAATGAAAACATCAACCAATCATTGACTCAAGTCATTGAGCAACAGCTTATTAATAATACCGGCTCCGACTTTTCCAAAAAATCAATTCCCGAGCAGTTGCAGGCTTTGTATTTGGATCATTACAAACCCATTTACCTGATTTTTGATCAATTTGAGGAGTTGTATATCCTGGGAAAATCGGCTGAACAAAAAGCGTTTCACACCGCCATTGCCGGATTACTACGGTCGGATTTGCAGGCAAAGGTCTTGCTCATTATCCGCGAGGAATGGATCGCCTACCTCAATGAATTTGAGAAGCTGGTCCCCACCCTATTCGACAACCGCTTGCGCATCGAGCGCATGAATGATCCGAATATCTATCGCGTGATCAGTGGTTCCTGTCGGTATGCGGGCATTGAATTCGAGGACCCCAGTAAGACCATTTTACAGATTATTGAAAACCTCCGGGATAAGCACGAACGGGTAGATTTGACCAATTTGCAGGTATATCTCGATCGACTCTACCGGGCGGCACTCGAAGAAAAGCCTGGGAAGGTGGTTTTCGACCCGGCATTGATTCAAAAAGTTGGCAAGATTGACAATGTATTGTCGCAGTTTCTGGACGAGCAGATGTTTCGTATCGAGCACGACTTACAAAATAGAGGGGTGAAAAATGTAAAAGGCCTGCCACTGGAAATCCTCTTTTCCATGGTTACCGAAGACGGCACAAAGCAGGCCTTATCGCCCGCAGGCATCCTTGATAATTTGCCGAAAAACCGCGACCTTACCCAGAGTGACCTCGAATATTGTCTGCAAGAATTTCAGCGCATAAAGCTGCTGAGACAAGTAGAAGGATAACCATTAAATTCCTGAAAACCGATGATCAAGTACGAACTTTCCCACGATACCATAGCCCGGCAGGTCTACGAAAAGTCCTCGGCCGAAGCCAAGGCGCGTCGGAAGGTTCAGATGTTGATCGAACGGGCCTATCAGCGGTACCAGGAAAGAAGTATACTCCTGACTCAGGAAGATCTTGACGAGCTTAAACCACACGAAAACAGTATTGTCTTTCAGCCCGGTGAAAAGGCCTTTATCCAAAAGAGTAAGACCGAACTGCACCGCCAGGCCCGCCGACGCCGCCAGTTAGCCATTACCATCATTTTGGCCCTTTCGGCAATGTTGCTTTTTGCCCTTTGGCAATGGCGAAAGGCAAAAGCCAGCAGCATTGCCCAAAAGCGGGTGACCCTGGCCATCCAGGCCCGACAGGCCCTCGATAATGGGGATCCCAGTCTGGCCTATCGCCTGGCGGAAGCTGCCAATCATGCCGACAACAAAACGGAGACTCAAGCAGCCATCCGGGAAGTACTGAATGACCTGGAGAAGGCCGGCCTGACGGCTGATTTTGTGCACGAGGCAACGATCAGCGCTATGGCAATTTCGGCAGATGGGCAGCGTTTCCTCACCGGCGATGAGGGAGGCACCGCCAAACTCTGGAATGCACAAGGTAAGGCACTAGCCAGCTACGACCACCAGGCCGCCATTAGCAAAGTGGCTTTTTCCCCATGGGACCAATCCACCGTTACTGCCTCGCGGGACTCTACCTTGTGCTTCTGGGATGAGGATGGAAAGTGTGTCCTCAAATTGACTCACCCTGACCCCATCACTGATTTCCAATTGCGAAAAAATCGAAAACTGATCCTGATAACCGGCCCCACAGTTGCGAATTTGTATAATCAGTCCGGGACACTACTGAAGACCTTCCGGCCCGGCACTGAGATTGTCTCTGCGGAACTATCGCCCAACGGCAGCCATTTGCTCATAGCCACAACAAAAGAGGTGCAGCTCTGGAATACTTTTTTTCTTTCGGAGCAATTTATCGGCCAGGATATTGCCCCGCAGTTTTGCACCCTTACCGATAGCATTAAGAGGGCTCACTTTATCCAATCGGATGCCCGCAATATTCGACTTCTGGTCATTGGCTCTTTGGGGGCTACAATTTATGACAAGGACTGCCTGGATGAATCACCGTCATACGATGCTTTGGCCACCTTCATCAACCGCAACCTGCCCATCGACTGGATGACTTTTTCTCATCCCGGTTATCAAAACCCAAAAGTACTCTGGGTCAGCAATGAAACCGAAGTCCGCATGTGGGCAGCCTACCGCATCGATGGAGAAGGCAATCCTAAAACTGATCTAAGCTTATTCAGCGATACGGATGAGCCATTTTATACCGCAACTTTTTCGGCTTCTGACCGATATTTATTAATTTGTGGAGCAACCAACTGGGTTAACGTCTGGAATCTGGGTCTTGGGCAAGATATTACCCGGGCTTTTCGTTTTAGAAGTAAAGTCACCCAGGCCGTCTTTTCTGATAATGACCAATGGCTATTGACCCTTGACGGAACACCAACTGCACATTTATGGCACCTTTCTGACCATTCCACTTCCAGCGATTGGACACAAAATTTTGACCGCTACTCGAAACAACTACGTCAGCTAACAGATAAAGAAAGAGCATTCTATCTTGATTAAAACCCTTCTTTGACAAATTTCCCCGATGTAAAATCGTGGAAATTTGTCAAAGAACCATTAAAACAGGTCCATCATGTTAAAGTCCATCCTTCCCTGCTTGTTATTTGTTTGTTTTTTGGCTACAGCCAATTCCGCCGGAGAACTACAATTATTGATGTCTTCAAAAATCAATGTCGATGACATCAATGATCATCAATTCCAGGATTGTGATACCTACCTTTTTCAGAAAGAACTCCTTTTTGACAACCCCAATCAACTGGCGCTATTTCAAAATCAGGCCTACCGGCTGGGTTTTGAGTTTACCGCCTTTATCAACAATAATCAATTGACTGCGAATGATATTGGAGAATCGGGCATTAGGGTTGATGTCAGCCCACGAGAAAAATCGACTTACAAGATCAGAGCCGTTTCCCAGAGTGGCGGCAAGGTGATGATTGATCTGAATATTTACGGCGAGATTGAGGACACGGACACGCTTCGGGTTCAGTTATGGGGCAATAACTCAGAAGTCATTGCCGAAGCCATCTTTCCCTTCCAGGTATACGATGCATCTGGCGATTTCAGTGGAATGGCAGTAGTGCCCTTTATGCTACAGGTGGAGCCGGCCTATGTCATCCTATCGGATGCCAATAACCCAAATAACTTTATTCAGCGGGAAGCCGGCATGGGTGGAGAGCCCATCCTTTTGAAAAAAAGTAAAGAATACAAGTTTGAATTTGAATTGGAAAAACACGTCAATATCGATGGCCAGGAATACGTGGTCATCGTAGATGAAAATAATCAATACGGCTACCACATTCGCTATTCCTGGGATCAGCCACTGGACTTTAAAAACCAGAATAATGGTTTTTCAGGCACCCTCATCACAAAGAAAGATGGCCGCACTCGCCCGAATATTCCCCTCTGGGTCAATGGCGACATGACCAGCCTGATGCCTGACAAGGGTAAACGGACGGTCCAATACCTAAAGTTTTACCAAAATGACCCCAACCAGAACAAGGTCTATGCCGATCTGCGCAATCAAAACTTGCGGGTCATCAATCAACGCAAGCGGCTGGCTTCGGTTGCCAATGCCCGGTACATCACCAATTTCCAGGAAACGGACATTAAAAATATTGAAAAAATCAGCCCAAAATCTGCCAATCTAAAGGTAGAACTCCTCAAGGGCTCGTCGTTTGTTGTGGTGGAACCGGAAAAGAACATTTTGCAGATGGATAAGATCAAGACTCAATATTTCCTGGAAAACAATGGTAATATCAAGCCTCAGCTAATGGTGCCCATGCAACGCATGCAAATGGTGACGCCCCCCCAAAACAAGGTCGACTCAGGTAATAAGAACATCCGCTACCAGCGGAGTACCAGTAAGGCAAAGGCAAATAGTTCAGCCACCATTTCCAAAGCTGAAATAAACAGAGATGCGCTAAAAAAGGTAAAACCCAAAGCGCAAGAGCAACAATACTCAATTGCCAATGGCTCTTTTCAGGACCGTACAACAGGTGCCAGCATCCACACCCTCTATATTGAGGCTTGTACCGATACTGATTACCTGAATTGCCGTCCTTTTCAGATTCAGATCAAGTTAGTGGATTAATGCGTTGAAATCCCTATCTTGCAGGGACGCATTTACAATTATGAAGTACGAATTATCGCATGACACTATAGCCCGGCAGATTTACGATAAATCCTCGGTAGAAGCAAAAGCACGACGAAAGATCAAGCTGCTGGTGGAAAGAGCCTTCGAAAGACACCTGAATAACCCAAAGATTTTGCTTTCAAAGGAAGACCTGGAAGAAGTAAAACCCTTTGAAGGCGCGATTTTCTGGAGTGAAGAAGAACAGCACTTCATCAATCGCTCGCGTTGGGCTATTCACCGTCAGCGAAACCTGTTGATCGGATTAACAGTACTGGTAGTAGTCGCTCTCGCCACGCTCTCCATTTGGGCTTTACGGGAAAAAAGCCGGGTGGAAAAAGCGCGCCAGAAAGTGGAAATTGAAAAGACCCGGGCAACCTCGGTGCTGCTGGCCAGCAAGGCCAGAGAAGCCCAACACAACCAGGATGACACCCGGGCCCTACGGCTGGCCCACTATAGTGCAAATACCGACCTGAATCAGGAATCACGCGATATTCTATTCGAGCAATTTTATCAGCCAGATCGTTACTATTACCGTCTGCAGAAGCCCCTTCCCGGATCCATGCAGTCTTTGCGACAAGTAGCTACGGATGACCGATTTCCCGCCACCTACTTTTTTCTAAACAGTCAGGGTAGTTTATTTGCAGCAGATGAAACAGTGAGTAGCTTTCGTCCTGTTGCACCCAACCTGACCAACATTAGTAGCATGTCCCTGATACCAGGGCAGAAAGTGATGATACTCAGCCATGAAGACAGGCTTTCGGTGGTTGACTACGAAGACGCCAAGGTTTTAAAGGGCTTTCGCCTCCCAAATCGAATCAATAAAACACTGATAACCAAAGACGGGCAACACCTGGTAACCACTTTTGATGGCAGTAATCAGCAGGCTACCCGTCAGGTGCTTGTCTGGAACATTAAGAATAACGATATCTCGATTGCCGATACCCTCCTTCATACCTTCCCGGTGATCAATGTGGCACTATCAGGAAATGGACAATTCATCGTCACTGAAACCAGTAGCAACTTTTACTTGTGGACCTCCGATGGAGAAAACCTGGCCAAAGTAAGAAAGGACATTAGTCTGGAAACGGATATTTTCTTTTACCCCAAACCCAACGCCGAAGGATGCTGGTACCTGATCAAAACTCCCTCGGCCTATAAAACCAATTCTCTGCGTATATACGAAGGGTGCGGAGATCAATTAGTGGACCGCACCCGTGCCTTGCAATGGACTTTACCCGAAGACAACCTGGGCATCATGTCGGTTGGCGATAATGGTATGCTTGCTTTTACGGCTTCACAATCACCTATATATTGTTACAAACCCTATTTTGATGAAGATTACAAATTGCAACTTGGTCAGCCATTTGCCAGGCTGAACCGCAAGGAGATCATGTTTGATGAAAAGCTGATTTTTCATCACAGTGAAGGGCATTTAATCAGCGTTGGCAAAAAGGTGACCATTTGGTCGCTGGCTTCCCAATACCGGCCTTATCAGGCATTTTTGCCAGAATACCAGCAAGCACAGGTTAGTCATGGCCTCTGTAATCTGTATCCCAATTGGTGGACCTATACCCTCAATGAGGGTAGTACGCTGACGGGCACCTTTCGGATGTTTAATGGGCCTGAGGCGGATCCTGTTTTCACCAAAACCTTCACGGGGAAAGCCCCTCCAAAGATGGATGTCAACGCAAAAGGTGATATGGTTTTCTTCGATGAGAATACGGACCAAATACTGCTTTATGACAGCAGTCAACAACTAATTTTTCAACAGGAATTTACTGCTCACTCAACTGATTTCCTCACATTGGCCCCAAATGGCCAACACCTGATGTTGGGGTCTCAAAAAAGCAACGATCTCACCATTTTTAATCGTAATGGCCGCATTAGCTGGAAACGGCAGTTACCCAATTCACTAAGCAATGCCGTCTTTCACCCCACTCATTCCGATACCATTTTGATTGCTGTTTCCAATGATAAAAACGTCATGCTGCTGCAAGTCAATACAACGTACGACCAGGTGGATTCGCTGATGACCCAAAGCTACCTCGACCGTCATCTGGCCATATCACCCGATGGCAGTCGCATTTTGTTGGTGGGCTCCAATCAGATTGAATTGCTGGACAGTACCCTCAAGGTGGGATTTTCGTTAAACAGTGAAGATGCGACATTTAGCATGGCGAGGCTGTCGCCCAACGGAGAGTACCTCGTCGTAATAGACAGCGAAGACGCCAAGGTTTATGATATCAAATACGCGCTGGACCCCCTAATCACCTTGCATGGTGCCAACGATGCCGTTCTCTCCCGCGAAGACAATCAGATTTTGGTGTTGGCCCCCACCAACAGTTCCTCCAAAATATCACCTGTGCATCAATTACAAATCTGGCCGTTTGGGGTGAAAGCCATTCTGGAGGAAATCGAACAAATGCAAATTGCCGAC
Organism: Saprospiraceae bacterium; assembly: GCA_965229635.1. Taxonomy (GTDB): domain Bacteria; phylum Bacteroidota; class Bacteroidia; order Chitinophagales; family Saprospiraceae; genus BQJU01. The sequence goes on along the minus strand of OZ245894.1, from coordinate 3,456,549 downwards.
CTTCCGGAAGATATCCTGTCATTATACAATCTAAAATAATCCCCTTTGACGTACTTGTTGTATCTTCGAGGCCGTTTATTAGGATAGTATAAAACTTTAGGGATGATTCGTTTTAAAAATTACCTTTATCTACTCGCGCTCCTGGTTTCCATCTCTTCCTGTTACAAAGACAGCGAAGACGACATCTACTACAATCCTGAACCGGATTCCCCTACTGAACTGGAAGTTTTTAACATGGCATTGGGCAACCCCAGCGGCGCCCAGACCAATGAAAGCATGGAGGAGAACTACCTGATAGAAATCCCCCAGTATTCACTTTCCTACAGCCGTTCGCGCGGTATCCCCAACTGGGTGAGCTGGTACCTCAATGACGAGTGGATGGGCGATGTAGATCGCCAAAATGACTTCCGGGCCAACCAGTCCCTGCCCATCAGTTGGTACTGGGTTGAGGGCGGTGATTACGATTATAGCGATAATGGCTTCAGCCGCGGGCACAACTGCCCCTCTGCCGATCGCACCATCACTACTGCCGATAATTCTGCTACCTTTCTGATGACCAATGTGATCCCACAGGCTCCTGACCACAACGAGGAGATGTGGGTAGACCTCGAGAATTATTGTCGTAAACTGGTTACCAACCAAAATCAGGAACTGTACATCATCATGGGCAATTACGGTGAAGGCGGCATTGGCGATGAGGGTTATCGCGAAAAACTGGCGGATGGAAAGGTGACAGTACCCCGTTATATTTGGAAAATTGTGGTTGTGTTGCCAGAAGGCGAAGATGATGTGAATCGTGTGGATGAAGATACCCGTGTGATTGCTATCCTTACGGAAAATAAAAACGCCTCCGCCAGCCAAAACTGGGGCGCTTACCGAGTGAGTGTGGATGATATCGAAACGGCCACCGGCTATGATTTCCTATCGAATGTGCCGGAGAATATTCAGGCGATTATCGAAGCTGAAGTAGACAATGGCCCCATCCAGTAAGGGGTGTTTAAAAATACTGATTGGGCTGAAGTCAAATTGACTTCAGCCCAATCAGTATTTTTAAACGGGCTGCCCATGCAGTGACTTCACCATCCAGCCTGAAAAAAACAAAAAGGGTAATGTGGAAAGAATCGTTTTGACATTGCCCCCTATCAATCCCACCACTAAGATCAATCCTAATAACAGCCCGATACAGGCCATCCCTGCGTAAATCAGCCATTTGCGCGGTGGATTCTGAAAAAGGGCGACCAGTAAAAGAATTTGCCCCACAAGCGGAAGTAAAATAAATGGGTGTAATACACTGGCCGGATCGCGGAAGAGTTTGACCAGGATATCAGCTTCTCCTTGTAGCAAAAACATTTTCTGATCCGTTCCCCACTCGAGATAGCCGAGTAGGGAGGTGAGGATGAGCGAGATGATCAACGGTCTGGTTTTATTCATCACCTACTTGCTTTTGGTGACATCTGCTTCGACTAGTCTTTAAAAGAACAACCTGCAACAGAAACAAGTTCCTGAAAGCTTGTTTTCCACCAAAAACCTACTCCTTCACTACCTTAAATGACTCTTTGGAATCCAAGCCATACAACCGCACATAATACATCCCCCGTGGCAAGGTAGCCAGATCAATAACAGTCGTCTTGGTCACTCCGGAAAATTGCTCAAACTCCGGCAGGTATCTCCGACCGGTCATATCAAACAGCTCCACGGCCAGGACTTCCTCCGCAGAGTTGATGGTCAATTGATCGTTGGTGGGATTGGGAAATAATATCGTTTCCTCTACGGGTGCTTGTGGTGCTTCCGGAATGGCGCAATTGCCGATATAATCCTTGAAGGTTTGGTAGTCCATCTCATCCACACCATCGTTGATAGCGCCGGTGACCATACCGTTGGCATAGGAAAGGTATTGCACGCCGCAAAAGGTCAGGACATAGTCAATATTGTCCGGTTGTGCGCTGAAAGCGGCAGCATCCCAAAGGTTAAAGATCACGGTGTCATTGATGGCAAATTGACTCAGTGAAGCATTGCAGTTCCAGCCGGTAGAACTTTGCAGGATAATCTTATCCGCATTAACTTCGTTGACCAGGTTTTCAATAACCTCAAATTCAAAAAAGCCGGATTCGACCTCCTGTCCGACCTTGAGCATCACACAGTAATCGTCAAGCCCTACATTTTTGCAAAAGCTATCCGATCCGGCACAATCACAGGCCTGAAGCATTTTAGGTAAAAAAACGGAAAGAACAATCAAGAGCGTAAGTTTCACCTTAGAGCGTATCATACTAATCCTTTTGATGTGGGTTTATAAGCGATTTAAATATCGTAAAAATTTGGGTATATCACAAAATTAAGTCTATCAGTTCCAGGTGATTTCATCCGTCTGCTGTTCAATAACCTTTCCAGATTTCAGGACAAATTTTACGGTAAAGATATGGGAAGTACCAGACTCCGGTTTTTCCGTAAAAAGCAATCCGGCAATTCGGTCGTACCGAAACATCCAGAACTCAGATTGAGCAATCCATTCGGAGATTGATTTTCGGCCATTTACAGTTAATACTTCATTTAAGGAAACTCCGGCAGGAATTTCATTAAATGCTATGTTGAAGAAAGAGATTACACGCGTTTTTAGTCGATAGCAGACTTTTAATCAAATGCTTTAGGATCTACTTTGTTATAACGTCTCTGTATTCTAATTAGCGGCTCTCGTTCCAGATTTGCTTAGTGCTTTACTAAATGTAAAGTAGGTTGAGATAGGATATCAACCTACTTATAAACCTCATTAAGCAATCACTTACTTTGTGGGAAGTTGAGCCGTACGGTTTTCCAAATCAGCGATTGCTGGCAAAGCACTACTTGGCTGGTCCAAATAGAAATAAGCGGTGGCCGACACGTCATCCTGCCGGTAGAAATTGGTCCAGCCTTTCGGCAAATTGGGATCGTTTAAATCTACCGGTTGTGGTCGTTCAAGGAGCTGGATGAATTCCTCACTATTGTGAATACTGATGGGTTGCAATTTTGCGCCATTGGCCTGCATTTCCAACACTTTCTTCATTGGTGCGCCGCCGATCTGTTGGATCGTCACTTTAATTTCCTCGTCAAAATAGATTGGATCGGGAATGTGGTACCGATAAAAGGCATACAGCCCTTTCTTGGCATCAGCAATTGGGGAGCCCTGGTATTGATGCGCAAAAGAGCCCTGCCCGTAGGCCGTACCCACATAATCCTCCGTCCCTGACCCCACCAGGGTGGGCCATTTTTTATCGCCATCCAGGTAGATTTTCACCTCGCCTTCGCCAAACCAGGTATCTTCGTAAAGTGTATTGGTCAGCACGCCAATATTGGTTCCCAGAAACCGGCCCCGTCCCTGCACCGGAGGTAAAATCTCAAAATCTTCGGCCAGCTTCGTTTCCACCGACCGACTCCAGTAGGTATGAAAATAGAGCATATCCTCACCATGTGCCTCCAGCAGAATATCAACATCATAAAAGAGAATGACATAGCCCTCCTTTGCATCATTGGTGATCGTAATTCTGGTGCTTTTTTTAAAGGGCATGGGGATAAAACAGTTAAAAGACCGACCTTCCGGATCGGAAAAGAGAGCACTTTCAAACGCTACCCGTTGGCCTAAGCCCACCCCGAAAAAATCACCAATGGGAGCCGATACGGCGGGCTTTTCGCTACCCTCCCAAAACATTTCGATGCGCAGCGAACGCAGCATTTCAGGGCTGCGATTACTGAGTGTCAGCCAAATCCGCCGCACGGTACCACTGCCTGCATAGTTGACCATATCCACTGATTCACCGGCTTTGATGTAGTCAAATGCATGACCCTTTGCGCCCTGATTTTCCTGGCCACCGACCCCTTTCTCCCCCTTGATGTTTTCAAAACTGATCCAGCGCGGTGTTTTGCCTTCCGGCATTTGAAAGAGCTCCTGGGCATCTAGCGTTTCTCCAGTCAATAACAGGAGGGATAGAATGATGATAAACTTCGATTTCATAAGCAGGTGGTTGAATTATGCTCGTTAATATAACACAATTCAAACAGTCCTTGCACCCCGAGAAAATCTTTCTTTGTTTAATCCAAATGAAAAACCATCAGCGGCTTCAGCGTACTCATATTCATTGCCCGGGTCATGCTCTTGTGCCAGAGGCGGGTCCACCAGTCGCGGCGTGGAGTAACCATGATGATCAGATCGATCTTGTTGGCATCGATGTAATTAGACAACCCTTTCACCACATCCTTTTCTCTAATACTGGCCATCTCAAAAGAAAATGCAGGTGCCTCATTTTCGAAAATCTCGGCAAACAAGGTATCCTCAATCAACTGGGCACTATTGTTTTCCTCACCGGTATTGACGTGTACAAAATGAACGGTAGATTTCCACTTTTCCGCATAGGCGATCAATTGATCTACACTGCTTTCATCCGTAGCGGCATAGTCGGTGGCGTAAAGAATGCGGCGGAAGCTACCCGTGTAGGCGTAGTCAGCAGGAAGGCTGAGCACGGGGCATGCGGCATAACGCACCAGATGGGTAGACACACTACCAAAGATCTTGTCCATCACGCCGTGTTTTCCCGAATTACCGACCAGCAATAATTCCCAGTTTTCTTCTTTCGAAAGTGTGACCAATCGATCCGTTGGCAATCCTACTTCTAAACGGCCTTTACTGTCAGCCACCCCGTTATCAGACAAGAAGTTGGCTAACTGGCCTCGTTGGAGTTGTTCAATTCGGGCATCGGGGATCAAAACTTCAGGACGCTCCACATCCACCTGAGGAAACCATACGTGAATCACCTCGAGGTCGAGCTTCCAGTCGTCAGCCCAGGCTTTGGCAAAACGGACGGCATTGGCGGAAGCTTCAGAAAAATCAATGGCAACATGGATCTTTTTCATGGCTTTTATTTTGGTTATTGCTACAAATATAACGGGCCAAACATCTCCATGCGCTGACCTGGATCACCCAACAAAATGATCCTTCTTTAACAAAGGTCTACCACACTAATTCCCCAAATGAAGAAGGGATATGGAAATCAGGGTGGGCAGAATCCGGTGTACACCAGCTGATCCACTTCACATCCTTTTGTGTTCCCGCCGCATCAAATAGGTATTCCGCGCGATAGAGGCCCACTTCCAGTCGATTGTCCTGCCATACTCCCAATTGCTGTAAGGAGGGAATACTTACCCCTGCCGTCACCTCATACCCTTTTTCAGTGAGTGCTCCTGAAACGGCCAGTTGACCCTCTGGCCATTCCCAGTCGTAATCAAATTGTCGGTGAAAATCGGCCACATAATCAAGTACGCGCCCCCGGGCATCAATTTCCAAACAAAAGTAGGGGCTCATCGTCGCATCTTTTCTGAAAAAGATTTCCACACGATCCGAATCAATCACCGGCCGCTCTGGCCAGGAGGCAATCTTAGTCCTTATTGCAGGATCTTCAACTTCATAATGAAAGTAAAAGTGACTTAGGGAGAGGCAAGCCTTAAAAACTGTTGGTGTCGGCTTTTCCGATCGCCAGGGGTAGCTAAAATCAGTGATTGGTCTCATTGTATCCCACTCCTTAGCAGTGGGTAGTTCTGGCCAATTGGTATAATTTTTTAACTCCAGTCTATAGCCCTTCATGCAATTTTTTGCGTGCAAAATAATCGAATATTCTGTAGTTTTATGACAATTTTTGTTTAATTTCGTTTTACTTCAAAACAATTTCAATTCCTTTATGAAATTATGCATTGCCGAAAAGCCGAGTGTCGCCCGGGAAATTGCCTTTATCATTGGCGCCAAATCCCGACGCGATGGCTATTATGAAGGCAATGGCTATTGCGTCAGCTGGACTTTTGGGCACCTGTGTGGATTAAAAGAACCGGACGACTATCGACCGGAATGGAAACGGTGGTCTCTGCCCGATCTCCCCATTCTTCCGGAAAAGTTTGACATCAAACTCATTAAAGCCAAAGGCATAAAAAAGCAATTTGGTATCCTGAAAAAACTGCTCAAACAGGCCGAAGTGGTCATTAACTGCGGTGACGCCGGTCAAGAAGGTGAACTGATTCAGCGATGGGTGCTGGCTTACGCCAAATACCGGGGCAAGGTACTCCGGCTATGGATTTCCTCGCTCACGCCGGAGGCCATTCGGGATGGCTTTCGCAATTTGCTGGATGCCTCGCAATTTGACAATCTCTACCACGCCGGTCGTTCCCGCGCTATTGGCGATTGGCTGCTGGGTATGAATGCTACCCGGCTTTACACCCTCAAATACGGTGGTTACAAGCAGGTGCTCTCCATCGGACGGGTACAAACCCCTACCCTGGCTATGCTGGTGGAACGACACAAGGAGATTGAAAATTTTGTGCCCCAAACCTACTGGGAGCTACAGACGCTATATCGGGAAGTAGCATTTAACTGTGAAGAAGGAAAGTTTTTCAAAAAAGAAGACGGCGAGGTATTGCTACAAAAGGTAGAAGGAAAACCTTTTGTGATTCTCTCTTTCGAGAAAAAGAAGGGTCGGGAATATCCCCCCAGTTTATTCGATCTGACCAGCTTGCAGGTGCATTGTAATAAACGATTTGCCTTTTCTGCCGACCAAACCTTGAAGATCGTGCAAAAGCTCTACGAACAAAAGGTAGTAACCTACCCGAGAGTAGATACCACCTTCCTGCCCAACGATATTTATCCTAAAGTGCCCGGCATATTGAGCAAAATGGGCCAATACAGCCAGTTTGTACAGCCGATTCTGGGCAAGCCGATCCGCAAGTCTAAAAAGGTCTTCAACGACACTAAGGTCACCGATCACCATGCCATCATTCCCACCGGCATCGAAAAAAGCCTACCCCCCAATGAGCAGAAGGTTTATGACGCGATTGCCCGGCGATTTATTGCCGCTTTTTACCCGGATTGTATTGTGGCCAATACCGCGGTGATTGGAGAAGCAGAAGGCGTGAAATTTAAAGCTACCGGCAAAGAAATACTGGAAGAAGGTTGGCGCGTATTGTTTCCAAAACCAGACAAATCAACCACAAAAAAAGATACAAAAGAAAAAGGGCAGAAGGGTAAAAAAGAAGAAGAGGATAATATTCTGCCCACGTTCACCAAAGGTGAATCAGGTCCGCACGATCCTTCATTACTAGAAAAGCAGACCAAGCCCCCAAAAACCTATACCGAGGCTACCCTGCTGCGTGCCATGGAAACGGCCGGCAAAAAGGTCGACGACGAAGCACTACGCGCCCTGATGAAAGCCAATGGTATTGGTCGCCCCTCCACCCGGGCCAACATTATTGAAACCCTTTTTCGTCGCAAATACATCACCCGCAATAAGAAACAAATCCTGCCCACACCGATGGGCATCCAGCTAATCGACACCATCAAAAATGAATTGCTGAAATCTGCCGAGTTAACCGGTATGTGGGAAAAACAGTTACGGGATATCGAAAATGGAGAATACCTGGCCGACCAGTTTATCAATCAGATGAAGACGATGGTGGACCAGCTGGTGAAGGACGTAAGTGCTGATACCAGCGTCAATAAAATTGCTACGCCAGCCCGTGGTCCAAAGGCCTATCCCAAAAAGGACCGAAAGTCCACCAAAGATAAGCAGGTCAAAGAACCAGGCAAAGACTTTGACTTTGGTCAACTAACCTGCCCAAAATGTTATAAAGGCCATTTATTGAAAGGCAAAACCGCCTATGGTTGCAGCCGCTGGAAGGAAAGCTGTGATTTTCGCCTACCCTTTGCCTTTATGGGAAAAAACATTCCGATAAAGCAACTACAACGCCTTATGAAGTATGGATCGACCATTCAGTTGAAAGGATTCAAACAAGATGGGCAATCTATCGGTGGCCGGTTGCGCTTTACACCAACATTCACGCTTGAACTAATGGAGAAAAAAGCCCCTACTCCACTCAAAAAAGCAAAGCCGTCCACCAAACCAAAGACACAAACCGCGGATACCAAAGCCACCATGACCTGCCCCAAATGTGGCAAGGGGTATATCATCAAAGGCCACTCCGCATATGGCTGCAGTGAATGGCAGCAGGGCTGTGACTTTCGTTTTCCATTTACTACCGTTCGGGAAAAAGCCAATGGTCAGCCCCTGACCCGGCAGCTAGTGGAAGCTATCCTGGTCAACTATTCCGGCAAGAAATAATCTTACTCCACGACAAACCGCTCAGTGATCCGCCTACCCGATTCCAATTCAACCAATAAAGAGTACATTCCCGTAGTAAGTTGACGGATCTCCACTTCAATTACATTTCCAGAAACCTTGGCGTGGCGCAGTAATTGCCCTTGAAGGTTAAAAATGCTATAAGACCGGATGACATCCGTTGAAGTATGAGTAATTGTCAAACTGGATTGAGCAGGGTTGGGAAATAATTTAATCGGCTGTGCATGATCAGGCTCCGTTTGTGTAGTTAAAACGACGCCATCTACCCCATACACACTCCGGCTTCCTCCCGGGCCTACCTGTCCACTGAGCAGGTAAATTTGATTGCCAATGGCGCATACATCGATCACCCAGCTCGCGCAAATATCTGTGGTATTGATGATCATACCAGTGGTGGGATCAATCTGATGAAGCACGTCATCGTAGATGGAGACAGCAAATAGATAGCCGCCCGCTGATGTCAATCCTAATAGTCCGGGATCCTGGATGTAAAAAGAATCGAGCAGGGCAAAGGTGGATTTATCGAGCTTGAACACCAACGAAGAGTCCAGATTATCCCGGTAGCGTGTATGCCAAAAAAAATCATCATCACTGGTAATGCCAAAGTTGTTTGGGTCAACATCCGTATATCCCGGCAAAAAGAAAGTATCCTGTACAGCTCCGGTGGCAGGGTCTATCTTAAAGAGCGCTCCCTGCTGCTCCAATACCAACCAAAGAAAACCATCCGCGTAGTGCAAACCGCCCCCGGCAGTGAGTCCAATACCTAACTCGAGAGAATCCAGCAAAAAACCTGAAAGTTCATAGCGATACAGATAGGGATTGGCTGTGCCAAAACCCCAAAAATATACCCCATCGGTGGCTAGTCCTGTGGGAAAATCATTGACCACTTCAAAAAGTTGTTCACAATCTTCTGTTGTAAGCGTAGGACCTGATTGCGGATACCCAGACTTTAACCCGCTCATCCACTGGGCAACAGTGCAGAAGGGAAGAAAGGATAGAACAATCAGAATAGAAAATATTCTGTTCTTCATATTCGAGAGCATTTGGTAACAAAGTAACTTATGTCAAAGCCCGATCGAGGTGTACATAACCTCCATCTACCGACATCAATTGTCCGGTGGTATGGGCCGAAACTTCCGATAAGAGAAATACTGCCATGGCAGCGATTTCTTCTATCTTGGTCATCCGTTTTTTCAGCGGGATTCTGGACACAATCTGGGCCTCCTTTTCTGCCGGATTTTCAAAACTTGTATCCAGCCAACGTCGATAAAGCGGCGTCATCACCTCTGCCGGTAAGATGGCATTCACACGAATGGAATAGGGTAATAATGATGCTGCCCATTCCCTTGTGAGCGCCACCTGAGCACCTTTCGCCGCAGCATACCCTGATGTATTGCCCTGCCCGGTGAGCGCCACCTTGGAGGCAATATTAATGATGGAGCCTTTACTTTCTTTTAGATGTGGCAAGGCAAAATGTGCCAAATCAAAATAGTGATACAAATTGCGCTGAATGGATATGCGAAAGGCCTCGGGCCCCTTTTCCAGGCTTGCGCCGTCATTCACCCCTGCATTATTGACCAGGCCATCGATTCGGCCATATTTTTCGATTGTCTTTTCAATTACTACCCGACATTGATCTACCTCCTGCAAGTCACCGTAAATGGCCATTGCATCAATACCTTTTGCCTTCAATTCCGACAACAGGCTCTCCGTAGGCCCTTCTGATTTGGTAGCGATCACCGGGATGCCCCTCTCTGCAGCGATTGCCTGAGTAATGCCCTTCCCGATACCTTCCGATCCCCCTGTGACGATAAATACTTTGTTCTGAAGCTTTAAATCCATATTCTAACTGTTAAAATCAAATTTAGCAAATTATTCTGCGCAAGATAACAGGTTTTCCATAATCACAATTTTGTACCCATCGCGATTCCGCTAAACTTGGTCGATAATATTTGGTCATCCTCGCTCAAATTTGCAATTTCCCAACTCAACCCGACTGTTCAAAATGAGATACTTTTTCCAATATCCCGTGTTATGGGGGTGGCTGGTACTCAGTTTGCTACAATTGCCCAAACACTTGTCTGCCCATAGTCCGCCGGAAGGAGGCTTTTGGATGGCCTGCCCGCTGGAATTTCCACTGGCGGTTTACACCAACCCAAATACAGTACACATTCCCTTTAGCCTGGAAGGACGGCTAATCACCATTGAAGCCCGTGCCGATACTGTAGCCGGCAAGTTTATTTTTGATACCGGAGCCGAACGCTTGTTGCTTAATCAGCGCTATTTTCGGGGTTACCGCGGCACCGGTAACCTCCTGGCCATGGGCAATACAGGTGAAGTTGACGTTGTTCGACACGAGCGTATTGATAGCCTGTTTTGGGATAACCTGATTTTTGAACGGGTCCGGGCTAACGTGTTGGACCTTTCCCATATTGAACAAAAGAAAAAAATACGCCTGGTTGGAATCATCGGCTATGAAGTGTTTAAAGACTACGAAGTGTTTATCGACTTCCAAATGATGCAGCTAGTCCTGAGCAAGCTGGACAGAAAGGGCAATCGACTGGATCGCGAAGCATTCTATGAGGAGCCTTACGATAGTGTAGACTTTAAGCTGAGCCGGCACATTATCATCCTGCGGGTAGAGGTAGCCGGTGTCCGCCTTAAATTTAGCCTGGATAGTGGAGCCGAGCTCAACCTGATCGACCGCCGGGTAAAAAGAGGCGTACTGGATCATTTTGAGATTGTGAAACGTGTGAGAATGCTGGGGACCGGAAGCCAAACCATTGAAGTATTAGCGGGAAAACTTTCCAATGTCAAATGTGGCAACCAGGAGAATGGAGCCATGCGGACGTTATTGACCAACCTTTCGGAAATGAATGAGACCTTTAAAACCGGATTAAATGGTGTGATGGGCTATGAATTTCTGGCCCCGCGCCGAACCTTGATCAACTACAAAAAGAAAAAGTTGTTTTTCTTCAGGGAGGCCAGGCCGTAACGGCATCGGCGTTTAAAAATTGAAGATAGCTTTGATAGCTTTAAAGAGAAGACATGTATAACTGGTTTCAATATTATTTACTGGGAATGCTGGCGATCATACTGCTACCGAGCAGTAGCTGGGCCCAGGTCGTCCCCCAACATTACTTCTTTGATGGCGATGAAGTAGTCTTTGAGTTTGATGGACGGCAATACCTCAAGGCCAGAGAAAAGGGTATACTGGAAACGCTCGATTTCTCTGATTATAAAATTGATGAGGTAGTGATTTCTGGCAATTTCAATGAGTGGTCGAAAGACGCCTGGAAAATGAAGAAGGTTGGGCCTTTCAAATACCAGCTGCGAAAGAAAATCAAGGATTTCAATGACCCTTTCACCTGGGAGTTCAAGTTTTTGGTGAATGGCCAATACTGGGTCGTACCGGAGGAAGACAAGCCGGACAAAAAGATTCTGTCAAACGACTTTATCGAAGAGGCTTTTGATCTCAAATTGAAGCATGTAGAACCTGATTCAAACGGAAACATTCAATTTGAACTAATGGGTTATAAAAATGCCCAAAGGGTAGTTCTGGCGGGAACCTTCAATAACTGGAATGAGCGGGCGCTCAATTTAGACCCTACGGATAAAGGCTGGGCGGTGAGCATTAACCTTGCGCCCGGGCGTTACGAATACAAGTTCATTGTTGATGGCCAATGGATGCATGATCCGGCCAATTCCGAGAAGGTCCGGAATGAACACCACACCTTCAATTCGGTACTCTGGATAGATAAAGAGGTGAAATTCGAGCTAGCAGGCTTCCCTGAGGCTCAGAGCGTGATTTTGGCAGGTTCTTTTAATCATTGGGACCAGCAAGCTATTAAAATGGAAAAAGTCCCCGGAGGGTGGATAAAGGAGCTGGAATTACACCCCGGCAAACACTACTACAAATTTATTGTTGACGGAAACTGGATGATCGACCCCAGTAATCCGCTACACGAAAAAGACCGGGATGGTAATGAAAATTCAGTACTCATCATCAGATAACACCAATGAAAAAGGGGCATTCCAGTTGAAATGCCCCTTTCTATCTATATAGTCATTCTGTCCTTTATTCTTCCTCTTCAGAAGTCGGTTCCTCTGCTGCTTCACTAGCTGCCGCTGCGGTAGCCGCAGCTGCTGCAGTGGTAGTAGGGTTAGAGGTAGCTTCGGTGTCTCCACCACCTCCTCCGCCGCCACGACGACGACGGCGTCTTTTTCTTCCTCCACCTGATGGAGTATCGCTCTTGGCAGAGTATACATCGTTAAAGTCCACCAGCTCAATCATTGCCATTTCTGCACCATCTCCCTGACGGAAGCCGGTTTTGATCACACGAACATAACCACCTGGGCGGTCCGCTACCTTATCGGCAATAACACCAAACAATTCTTTAACTGCATCTTTGTTTTGCAGATAGCTGAATACTACACGACGGCTGTGCGTGGTGTTGTCTTTAGCTTTTGTAATCAGTGGCTCAATGTGCTTACGCAGAGCCTTGGCTTTAGCCAATGTAGTGCGAATACGCTTGTGCGTAATCAGGGCAATAGAAAGGTTGGCCAACAACGCTTTGCGGTGTCCAGCCTTTCGTCCAAGGTGATTGAACTTCTTACCGTGTCTCATGACAATAAAATTAGCTTCGCAACACTCCTTTTGGCCGTCTTCTCAGACAAAGTGGCAGGCACACTTCGGGCAGCAAAGGAGTTATTGCCGGTTTTAAAATATCAGTTCTTTCGAACCGCCTACAATTACAATTAAAATCTAGTCTTCTTCGAGCTTGTACTTGGAAAGGTCCATACCGAAAGTAAGGCCTTTGTCCTGGAGCAATTCTTCAATTTCCACCAGGGACTTCTTACCGAAGTTACGGAACTTCAGCAGCTCGTGTGTATCGTATTTCACCAATTCCGCCAGGGTATTGATCTTGGCAGCCTTCAGACAGTTGTATGCCCGAACTGACAAATCCAGATCTTCCAGCGAAGTCTTCAGCAGCTTGCGCATGTGCAGGATGTGTTCATCAACGATGTTATCCTCACGGCTGGCTGCATCATCAAAGGTGATATTTTCATCAGTAATCAACATCAGGTGCTGAATCAGAATCCGCGAAGCATCCTTAATGGCTTCTTCCGGGTGAATCGTACCGTCAGTTTTCACTTCAATGGTCAGTTTCTCATAGTCTGTACGCTGGCCTACACGAGTGTTTTCCACGCGGTAAGCAACGTTTTTGATCGGTGTGTAGATGGCATCTACCGGAATAACGCCGATTGGTGCATCTTTTGGCAGGTTTTCATCGGCTGGCACATAACCACGACCTTTGGTGATGGTCAGTTCCATTTCCAGGTTTACAAAGGGTTCCATGTTGCAGATCAACAGATCAGGGTTCATGATCTTGAACACATTGGTGTGCTCTTCGATGTCACCTGCTCTGAATTCCTCTTTACCACTGATGGTGAGGTATACCTTTTCATTGTTGATATCCTCATCAGCGATGAGCTGCTTCAGACGAACCTGCTTGAGGTTCAGAATGATTTCAATAACGTCTTCTACAACCCCACGGATAGTAGCAAATTCGTGTTCAACGCCCGCAATCCGTACTGCGGAAATTGCGAAACCCTCCAGAGAAGACAGCAATACCCTTCTCAGAGAGTTACCGACTGTCTGGCCGAAACCAGGCTCAAGAGGTTTGAATTCGAAAAGCCCTTCAAAGTCATCGGATTTTTGCATCACGATCTTGTCAGGCTTCTGAAAATTTAAAATGCTCATATATTGAATTAAACTTTGTGGGACGAAATTAGTATCAGATTGGTCTTTCCTAAAACGCAAAAAAAACTTTGACAGCCCGGGCTACGGGCTGCCAAAATTTCAAAGTCTTTATTACTTCGAGTATAGTTCGACGATCAACTGATCGTTAATCTTTTCTGGTATCTGGTCGCGCTCCGGATAGGCGGTAAATACACCGTTCATTTTATCTGGATTGAATTCCAACCAAGGGAATTTGCGCACATCCTTCTTGCTGCCAACGCTTTCAACGACTACGTTCAATCCTTGAGATTTACCGCGTACACCCACGATATCGCCAGGGCGCAACAAAGCAGAAGGAATATTATTGATCACACCGTTTACAACCACATGCTTGTGATTGACCAGCTGACGAGCCGCACGACGGGTTGGTGCCAGCCCCAAACGGAAGATGGTGTTATCCAGGCGAGATTCCAGCAGCTGCATCAAAACAGAACCGGTTGCACCTTTCTTACTGTTGGCCAGTTCGAACAATTTTCTAAACTGACGCTCCAACAGACCGTAGGTATACTTAGCCTTTTGCTTTTCCATCAACTGGAGCGCATAGTCAGACTTTTGTCTTCTACGTCTGGAGTTCCCGTGTTGGCCGGGAGGATATTTCTTTTTCTCAAATGCCTTATCGTATCCGTAGATGGACTCGCCGAAGGCTCTGGATTTTTTTGTCTTTGGACCTGTATATCTTGCCATTGCAGATTAAACTTTTTCCTGATTCAACCAATATTACACTCTTCTACGCTTAGGTGGGCGACATCCGTTGTGAGGCACCGGAGTAACGTCTTTGATCTTCGTTACTTTGATACCTGCCACATCGATGGCACGGATAGCGGCTTCCCGGCCTGAACCAGGACCTTTAACGAATACCTGCGCCGTACGCAATCCAGCTTCGTAAGCCACCCGGGCAGCATCAGAAGCAGCAACCTGCGCCGCATAAGGCGTATTTTTCTTTGAGCCACGGAAGCCGGCTTTTCCAGCAGATGCCCATGAAATGACCTGGCCCTTCTTGTTGGTCAGCGAGATAATGATGTTGTTAAAACTCGCCTGAATGTAAACCAGACCTTCCGGTTCTACTTTTACTTTTCTCTTCTTTACCTTTTTTGCCTTTGCCATTGCTTGATTAAGGATTTAATGATTTAACAAGCTGTTACTTGGTTGCCTTCTTCTTGTTGGCTACCGTCTTCCGCTTACCCTTACGAGTACGCGCATTAGTTTGCGTGCGTTGGCCACGCAGAGGCAAACCCTTACGGTGACGTAAACCACGATAACATCCGATGTCCATCAAACGTTTGATGTTCATCTGAACCTCAGAACGCAGCTCACCTTCTACCGTAAACTCATTGGTGACGATGCGGGAAATTTCCCGGATGTTATCATCTGACCAATCAGCTACTTTTACACTTTCGTCAATTCCGGCTTTTCCCAAAATCTCCGCGGCGGCAGAGTCACCAATACCATAAATATAGGTTAAGCTGATAACACCCCGCTTGTTTCTAGGTAAATCTACACCTGCTATACGAGCCATCTTAATAATTTAATTTTGGAAGTAATGTATTACAACCTCCAAACAACCGGGTTTACCCCTGACGCTGCTTGAATTTTGGATTTTTCTTGTTGATAATGTACAACTTGCCCTTTCTTCTCACGATCTTACAATCAGCAGATCTCTTCTTGATTGATGCTCTTACTTTCATTGCTTTGTAATTTTAAATTGCTCTACAACTCAACTTTACTTATACCTATAAGTGATGCGACCTCTTGACAAGTCGTAAGGCGACATTTCAACTGCCACCTTATCACCAGGCAAAATTCGTATGTAATTCATACGCATCTTACCGGAGATCGTAGCCACAATTTGATGATCATTCTCTAAACGCACACGGAACATGGCATTGGACAATGCCTCTTCAATAATTCCGTCTTGCTTAATTAAGTTCTTTTTTGACATATTTCGAATTTCGGAGTGCAAAGATAGACATAATTTAGCTATTCCAAGAATATTTGAAAAAAAATCTATCTCGACCCGTTTTTCTGTCTATGCTACCAGTGACTTAAGCTCTACCTCTTTCACATTGGGATTGGACTGAATGGCATCGGCGATCATTTGGTGGTCAGACAAAATATCGGCACCATCTTTTCGAATGGCAATGGTGTGTTCGTAGTGAGCAGAAGGCTTGCGGTCCTTAGCAAAAACCGTCCATCCATCACTCGCAGTGCGCACCTCTCTCCGTCCCAGGTTCACCATCGGTTCGATAGCGATCACCAGGCCTTCCTGTAGTTTTACGCCTCTACCCCGCTTTCCATAATTGGGCACTTCCGGTGCTTCGTGCAAATCACGGCCAATCCCGTGACCAACCAACTCCCGCACAATACTGTAATTGTGCATCTTCTCGGTATATTCCTGCACTGCAAAGCTGATATCTCCCAGGCGCTTTCCTACTTCCGCAGCTTCAATAGCACGATATAGAGAGGTATTGGTTACCCGGCACAACTCCATCACTTCTTCATCCACATCTCCCAGGGGAAAGGTAAATGCCGAATCCCCATGAAAACCATTAAGCAATACACCGCAATCCACCGAAACAATATCCCCATCTTTGAAAATCTGCTCTTTAGATGGAATTCCATGTACCACACTTTCGTTGGGAGATACACAGAGCGTTCCGGGAAATCCGCGGTATCCTTTGAAGGCAGGAACGGCATTATGATCTCTGATGACCTGTTCCGCAATTGTATCAATTTCCTGCCCACTAATACCCGGACGAATTACCTTTGCTACCTCGGTTAGTGCCTTGCAAACCAGCAAGCAACTTTCCCTGATCAATTCAATTTCTTCGTCCGTTTTATAAAAGATCATTTGATAGTACTGTTTGATTGTCTCCTCAACTAACAAGTTTGAGGAATTTCAGTTCAATCTTACATGTTGGCACCAATGCCCTGCATTCTACTTCTGCCCTGCATCTTACCTGATTTCACCAATCCGTCGTAGCGACGCATCAACAAGTGACTGTTGATTTGCTGCAAAGTATCCAGTACCACACCAACAAGGATCAGTAGTGATGTACCTCCAAAGAACATGGCAAAACCAACGTTGACACCAAATGCTGCTGCAAAAGCAGGCATGATCGAAATCAAGCCCAGGAAAATAGATCCCGGAAGTGTGATTCTGGTGGTCACCGCATCAATGAAGTCGGCAGTGGCTTTACCCGGCTTGATACCCGGAATGAAGGCATTCTGACGCTTCAGATACTCAGCATAGTTTTGTGGGTTCACGATCAAGGCAGTGTATACGTAAGTAAAGACCACTACCAGCAAGAAATAGATCACATTGTAAGGAGCGGAGGTGAAGTCGTTGAATGCACGCAGCAAAGAGCTTGACGCAATATCACTTCCGTCACCGGCTACAAATTGAGCAACTGTTGCGGGAAGGAACATCAGGGCCTGAGCAAAAATGATCGGCATTACCCCCGCAGCATTAACCTTTAATGGAATGTAATCACGGTTGCCGGCAGCGGGCATGGAGTTAGCTCCACGACCAACCATTCTTTTGGCAAACTGGATTGGAATTTTACGCACACCGGTTACGATCAGCACGGTAGCCATCGTGACCAGGAAGAGTGCTGCCAATTCCAGTACAAAAACCAGGGCACCGCCTTGCGTTAACTGCGATTGGAATTCGAATACCAGCATTTGTGGCAACTGAGCGATGATTCCCACCGTAATCAACAGCGATACGCCGTTTCCAATACCACGGTCAGTGATCCGTTCACCCAACCACATGGCAAATACAGTACCGGTTGACAGTACAATAATATTTGAAATCCAGAAGATGCCGTCAGGAATAGAAGCATCAACCGCTCCCATCGACTTGACATAGGTCAGATATCCACCACCCTGCACCAGCGTGATAAATACCGTAAGCAAACGGGTAATCTGATTGAGTTTCTTTCTTCCTGATTCTCCTTCCTTGGATTGAAGGCGCTGGAAATAAGGCATGGCAAAACCGAGCAGCTGCACGATAATCGATGCCGTGATGTAAGGCATGATACCCAGAGCGAAGATGGCAGCATTGTTAAAGGCACCACCGGTGAACACGTTTATCAACCCAAGCAAGTCATTAGGGTTACTGTTACTCTGAATTGCCTCTTTTAGCATCTGTGGATCTACACCTGGCAGTACCACGTATGATCCAAAACGGAAAACCAATAGCATTGCTAAAGTAAAGAGAATGCGATTACGCAATTCCTTGATCTTCCAAATGTTCTTAATGGTGTCTATTAGCCTTTTCATCTGTCAATTTTATACAAGATTAACACTTCCTCCTTTGGCTTCGATTGCCTCCTTCGCGCTTGTAGAACAAGCATGTGCCGTTACAGTCAATTTGGCTGATAGTTCGCCGACACCCAGAATCTTGATGCGGTCAGTCTTCTTAATGATATTCAACTTGACCAGCGTTTCCATATCGATGGTATCCAGCTTGTACTTTTCAGAAATTGCCTGCAAACGCTCCACATTTAATGGCACGTAAGCCACGCGATTGGGATTCTTAAATCCTCTTTTGGGCAGACGCATCTGCAGTGGCATCTGACCACCCTCAAAGTTACGCTTTCTGCTGTAACCGGAGCGAGATTTTGCACCTTTATGTCCACGTGTTGAAGTTCCTCCTCTACCGGACCCTTGTCCTCTGGCGATTCTCTTTTTACCCTTGACAGAACCTGCAGCAGGCTTAAGATTATGTAATTCCATTGTCTTTCCTTTTTAAAATAAATTCCCCGATGGGAATAAATTTATGCTTCTTCCACTTTTACAAGGTGGTTTACCTTGTTGACCATTCCCAAAATCTGAGGAGTGGCGTCTTTGACCACGCTTTGGTTAACTTTTTTCAGCCCCAGCGCTATGAGTGTATCTTTCTGACGCTTTGAGCGATCGATAGCACTCTTGACCTGTGTGATTTTTACCTTATCCATTGCTTCTCGATTTTGGCTTATTATTCGCCAGTGAACAATTTCTCCATTGAAATATTGCGGTGCTTGGCCACTTGTTGAGGGCTTCTCAACTTAGCCAGGGCATCGACCGTAGCTTTCACTACGTTGTGTGGATTAGATGATCCCTGCGACTTAGCCAATACATTGTGTACACCTGCAATTTCCAGTACCGCACGCATCGCACCACCGGCGATTACACCGGTACCATCAGCGGCAGGCTTAATCAGCACTTTACCAGCACCGTATTTACCTTTTTGCTCGTGTGGAATGGTTCCTTTGTGCAGCGGCACTTTGATCAGGTTTTTCTTGGCATCATCTACTGCCTTAGCGATAGACTCGGATACGTCCCGGGCTTTACCCAGACCGTGCCCTACCGTACCATTACCATCACCCACGACCACGATGGCTGCAAAACTAAAGGTACGACCACCTTTGGTTACTTTTGCTACCCGGTTGAGGTTCACCAACTTTTCTTTCAGTTCCGTCTCAGCGGGTTTAACTCTATTATTGGAGTTTCTTTTAGCCATTTTGCGTATTTTTTAAAATTTAAGACCACCTTCACGAGCACCTTCAGCCAACGCTTTCACACGACCATGGTACAAGTAGCCACTACGATCAAATACTATCTGATCAATCTTTAAGGCCTGCAAACGTTCGGCAATTGCCTTGCCCACAACTTTGGCCTGATCAGATTTATTACCGGATTTTTCCACGCCTTTCTCACGGCTTGAAGCGGACGCCAGGGTGTGTCCTGCTACATCATCGATAACCTGGCAGTAGATATCTCGGTTGCTCCGGAAGATACTCAAGCGGGGCTTCTGCGCCGTCCCCTTGATTTGCTTCCGTATTCGGAGCTGGATTTTTTTTCTTCTTCTTTGTTTGGTAAACTGCATGATTTTTTTGCATTTACTGCCTTAGTGAAAAGCGGTTTTCGCTTATCCCAAGGCACCCTATTTTTATCAAAAAACCAATATCACAATCATTCAGCGGAAGCCGCAGGTAGCGATTACTTACCAGCGGTCTTACCTGCCTTGCGGCGAATTTCTTCACCCATAAAGCGAATACCCTTGCCTTTGTAAGGCTCTGGCTTACGGAAAGATCTGATCTTAGCCGCCACCTGTCCGATCAACTGCTTATCGATACTCTCCAGGCGAATCGACGGGTTCTTACCTTTCTCCATCTTCGCTTCCACCTTCACCTCATCGGGAATGTAAAAGTAAATGGGGTGAGAAAAACCGAGGGTCAATTCCAACAACTGCCCCATGGTATTTACACGGTAACCTACACCGATTACCTCGAGCTCTTTAACAAAGCCGTTGGATACACCTTCAACCATGTTAGAAAGCAGTGAGCGATACAGACCGTGCATTGACCGATGACGTTTTGATTCAGTAGGCCGCTTAACGAGAAGTTCTCCGTCTTCTACTGCCACCGTCAGATCGGGATCTATCTGCTGCATGAGCTCGCCCTTTGGGCCCTTAACGGTCACCATATTTCCTTTGCTGACGCTGATTTCAACACCACTTGGAATGGTTACGGGAGCTTTTCCTATCCTAGACATTTCGTTCTGATTTTGGACTCAAGAAATTAGTAAACATAACAAAGCACTTCTCCTCCTACGTGAAGATCGGTAGCTTGACGGCCAGTGATCACACCTCTAGAAGTAGAAACGATAGCAATACCTAAACCATTGATTACCCGTGGAATTTCATCCGCCTTACAGTAAAGACGCAAACCAGGCTTACTGGCTCTTTCCAATTTACGAATAATGGGAGTCTTGGTTGATGGGTCGTACTTCAAAGCAATCTTGATGATGCCTTGTTTTCCTTTACCAACACCATCTTCAAACTTGTACTTCAGGATAAAGCCCTGATCGTACAGAATTTCCGTGATGCGCTTCTTCAATTTGGAAGCCGGAATATCCACAATGCGGTGTCCCGCCTGCTGGGCATTTCTGATTCTGGTCAGATAGTCAGCTATTGGATCTGTAACTGCCATTTTATCTTGATTTCGCCAACCGGTTTTCCCTTTGCGGGAACCCTGCCAGCTGTTAATGAATAATTACCAACTTGATTTAGTAACACCAGGAATCTTTCCATACAGTGCCATTTCGCGGAACTTCACCCGGCAGATACCAAACTGACGCATATATCCCTTAGGACGGCCAGTCAGTTGGCAGCGGTTGTGCAAACGGATTGGGTTGGAGTTACGAGGCAGCTTATCCAGCTCCTCCCAACGACCTTCCTCTTTCAACTGTTTGCGAAGATCAGCGTATTTGGCAACCAAGCGTGCTCTCTTTCTTTCCCGTGCGATGACAGATTTCTTTGCCATTATACTTTACTTTTATTAGTTTCTTTGATTCTTGAATGGAAGTCCCATAGCTTTCAACAAAGCCAGAGCCTCGGCATCCGTTTTAGCGGTTGTCACAAAAGTGACATCCATACCGGTAATTTTGCTCACCTTGTCCAGGTCAATCTCCGGGAAGATGATCTGCTCGGTAATACCCATTGAGTAGTTACCGCGTCCGTCAAAGCTCTTATCGTTGATACCGCGGAAGTCACGTACGCGAGGCAGTGCAACGGTAATCAAACGCTCCAGGAATTCGTACATACGCTCCTGACGCAGGGTTACGCGGGCACCGATCGTCATTTCTTCTCTCAACTTAAAGTTAGAGACTGACTTCTTGGCTTTGGTAGGAACAGCCTTTTGTCCGGCAATCATGGTCATTTCCTGCAGTGCGTTGTCTACCAGTTTTTTGTCCTGGGTAGCAGCACCTACACCCTGATTGAGGCAAATTTTTACCAGCCGAGGAACCTCCATGATGGACTTATACTGAAACTGCTCCATCAAGGCAGGAACTACTTCCTCTCTATATTTCGTCTTTAAAGTAGGTTGATAACTCATTATTTTACGATTTCACCGGATTTTTTTGAATATCTTTCGATTTTTCCATCTTCCGATTTTCTACCAACGCGCGTAGGCTCACCAGTCTTTGGGTCAACCAGCATCAGGTTGGAGATATGGATCGGGGTGGGAACTTCGTTGATGCCTCCAGGATTGTCCTGAGTTGGCTTGGTATGCTTTTTAGCAATGTTAACTTCGTCAACAATAGCCCGGTTTTTATCGGGAAACACCTCAAGCACCTCTCTTACCTTGGTTCTATCTTTGTAGGCACCAGCAATGACCACTACTTTATCGCCTTTCTTGATCTTCAATTTGGGCGAAAATCTTTTCTGATTGTTAGCTTTATTTGCCATTTTCTTAAAATTATAAAGGGACCGCTAGGGTCACCTGTGCAACTTACAATACCTCTGGTGCGAGGGATACAATACGCATATAATCTCTTTCCCGCAACTCGCGCGCCACTGGTCCAAAGATACGGGTACCTCTTGGTTCATCCTGGTTGTTCAACAACACCACTGCGTTGTCATCAAAGCGGATGTAAGAGCCGTCTCTGCGGCGAATTTCTTTCCTGGTACGTACCACCACTGCTTTGGATACGGTACCCTTCTTAATACCTCCGGGAGTCGCTTCCTTTACGGATACCACGATGGTATCTCCGATTGAGGCATACCGGCGTTTGGAACCACCCAACACGCGAATACAAAGAACTTCTTTTGCCCCGCTGTTGTCAGCTACCCGTAGCCTGGATTCTTGCTGTATCATGACCTTTGTGTTTTGAAATCAAATTCCTTCGACAAACAATTGGCGTACCTCGCAGGTAGAGGCCAATCCGCGACCGGAATCGTTTATTTAGCTCTTTCAATAATTTCAACCAACCGCCAACGCTTCTGCTTGCTCAAAGGACGGGTTTCAACGATGCGCACCGTATCGCCGATGTTGCAATCGTTCTTTTCGTCGTGTGCAAAGAATTTATTGGTTTTCTTTACGTATTTACCGTAAATGGGGTGACGCAATCTACGTAGCACCGCTACAGAAATGGTCTTGTCCATTTTATTGCTGATCACCAAACCGATCTTTTGCTTTCTGAGATTTCTTTCTGCCATTTTGTTTTAATTTGCAGTGATAAACACTGTTTATTGCTTACGTCTTCTCGCACGAATTTTAGAACGCCCAGCCAAATCCTCAGCACTGGCATTTGCCAGCTCTCTCCGACGAACCTCGGTCTTCAAACGAGCGATATCGCGGCGAATTTCACGCAAATCCAGCGGGTTATCCAAACCTTTGATTGCATGATCAAATTTTAACTTTTGGTATTGAGCGACGGTCGCTTCCAGCTCACCTCCCAATTCAGCATCGGAATAATCCTGGAGCTCCAAAAACTTTTTCGTTGCCATTTCAATCTATAATTAACTGATTGTCAAAATCTTATTTACCCTTGATAGTCCGGACGGGTCACCGTCTTGGTTTGTACCGGCAATTTCTGTGCCGCCAAACGCAAGGCCTCTACCGCAATGTCAGTGGGTACCCCATCAATCTCAAACATGATCCGGCCTGGCTTCACTACGGCTACGTAGTGATCCAGGTTACCTTTACCTTTACCCATACGTACCTCCTGCGGCTTGGCAGTAATCGGCTTATCCGGAAAAATGCGGATCCAGACTTTACCCTCCCGTTTCATGTAACGAGTCATGGCAATACGAGCAGCTTCAATCTGACGGTTGGTGATATAGCCACCATCAAGCGACTTCAGTCCGAAAGTGCCGAAGGATACTTTGCTACCTTTGTAAGCTAACCCTCTATTCCTTCCTTTCTGCTGCTTACGATATTTTGTTCTTTTAGGCTGTAGCATTTCAGTAAATTTTTACTAATTATTTCGCAAAAAGCCGTTCGAACCAACAGCTTTTAAAAAAGCTTGGCAAAGGTACGGCAATTTTTTTATTTATTCTAACCCCTTCTCTGATTTCTTCCGCGTCCGCCAGAGTTTCCACGACCGCCACCGCGACGTCCACCTTCTTTCTTGGCAACACCCACGTTTGGAGACAAGTCGCGCTTGCCGAGCACTTCACCTTTACAGATCCACACTTTGACGCCAATCTTACCGTATACGGTTTGGGCTTCTTTCAAAGCATAGTCGATATCAGCGCGGAAAGTGTGCAATGGCGTACGGCCTTCCTTATACTCCTCGGTACGTGCCATCTCCGCTCCGTTCAAACGACCGGAAATACGTACTTTGATTCCTTCTGCACCAGCGCGAATTGTAGACTGGATGGCCATCTTGATCGCACGGCGGTAGTTGATACGCGCCTCGATCTGCTTGGCAATGGACTCACCAACAATGTTGGCATCCAATTCCGGTTTGCGGATTTCGATGATGTTGATCTGAACATCTTTACCCGTCAACTTTTTCAATTCCTCGCGGATGCGGTCCACTTCCTGGCCGGCCTTACCAATGATAATACCGGGGCGAGAAGTGTGAATGGTTACGGTAATGCGCTTCAGCGTACGCTCAATCACTGTGCGGGCGATACCGCCTTTGTGAATCCGTGCATTCAGATATACCCGAATTTTCTCGTCTTCAACAACCTTCTGAGCGTAATCCTTATCACCAAACCAGTTGGATTCCCAACCTCTGATGATTCCTAAGCGATTACCTATTGGATTTGTCTTTTGACCCATGTTATAATGGTATAGTTGATGTATTATTTAATGCTTAATCTTCTGTTTCTTCTTCAACCACTTCCACTGCTTCTACCTGATCGGCTTCCAGAGCCACCCGGTTTTCCACAATGATCGTTACGTGGTTGGTACGCTTGCGAATGCGGTGGGCTCTACCGTGCGGAGCCGGACGAAAACGCTTCAGCATACTACCCTCGTCAACAAAAGCGGTCTTGATATACAGATTGTAATCGTCTGCACTTTCACCGTTCAGTTTATATTCCCAGTTAGCTACTGCTGACAAAACCAGTTTTTCCAACCAGTTGGAGGCTTCCCTTTTGGTAAAGCGCAGAATATCCAGGGCTTCGTTGACCTTTTTTCCTCTGATGACATCGACTACCATCCGCATTTTGCGGGCAGACATCGGCACATTCTTGAGTTTAGCTACTGCTTCCATCTTTCAATTATTTTTTGCGATTACCGGAGTGACCTCTAAAGCTGCGGGTTGGAGAAAATTCTCCCAGCTTGTGGCCTACCATGTTTTCTGTAATGAATACCGGTACGAATGTCTTCCCGTTGTGTACCGCAATGGTTTCACCCACCATATCCGGTATGATCATGGAAGAACGGGACCAGGTTTTGATAACTGTCTTTTTAGAGGACTCTTTAGCTTTGGCGACTTTATCCAGCAACTTGTGGAAAACGTAGGGTCCTTTTTTGATTGATCTTGCCATATCTTATCCGTATTAAGAGGCTATGGGGCAAACCCTTAGCGCTTATTTACTTTTTCTTGTTTTACGTTTTGAAATGATCAGGCGGTTAGAGTGCTTGTTCGGGTTACGGGTCTTCTGACCTTTCGCCATGATGCCCGTACGTGAACGTGGGTGTCCTCCTGAAGCTCTACCTTCACCACCACCCATTGGGTGATCAACCGGGTTCATTGCTACACCTCTTACGCGAGGACGTTTACCCAACCAGCGCTTTCTACCTGCTTTACCCAATACCTGTAGACCGTGGTCTGAGTTGGAAGTATTGCCAATGGTTGCCTTACAAGTCAGGAGTACACGACGCACCTCACCGGATGGGAGTCTTACCGAAGCATACTTTCCTTCACGGCCCATCAGCACTGCGTTTGTACCGGCACTTCTGGCCATTGCAGCACCTTTACCGGGCTGCAATTCCACAGCGTGAATAGCAGAACCCAAAGGAATGTCACTCAAAAACAATGCATTACCAATGGTTGGTGTAGCACCAGCACCAGATACGATCTCATCACCAACGGTGAGCTTTTCCGGAGCAATGATGTAGCGCTTTTCTCCATCAGTGTATTCTACCAATGCGATAAATGCAGTACGGTTTGGATCATACTCGATGGTCTTCACAGTTGCTTTCACACCATCCTTGTCTCTCTTAAAGTCGATGATCCGGTAGCGACGTTTGTGTCCGCCACCACGCTGACGCACGGTCATTTTACCGTCGTGGTTCCGTCCACCACTCTTCTTAATGGAGGTGGTCAACCCTTTCTCCGGCTTATTCGTCGTAACCTCCGCATAAGCATTACCTACTCTGGTACGAGTACCCGGAGTGATCGGATTATACTTTTTAACTGCCATTTTAACACAATTTATACGAACACCTGTACAGACTTTGCGGGATTATCCCATAACTGTCCTTGCCCCGAAGGCAGGTAAAGGGTTCGTTTGATTTTTAAATTTCTCCAAAGAAATCCAGTTCTTCCCCTTCTTCCAGTGTGATGACCGCTTTCTTGTAAGCTGAAACCTGGCCACGCAAAATACCGGAACGGGTGTTTCTGTTTTTAGTCTTGCCAGGGATGATCATGGTATTGACTGATTCTACATTCACACCATACATTCCCTCCACGGCTTTTTTGATCTCCACCTTGTTGGCAGCTTTGTTGACAATAAAGCTGTACTGGTTCAATCCTTCAGAAAGTCTCTCGGCTTTCTCCGTGATGATTGGCTTGATTAAGATTGACTTTGCCATTTTTTAAAAGTTCTGATGCTAACGCACTGATTTTGGCAATCAGTTCTTAAGCAAATGTTTCTTTAATCTTTTCAATTGCACCCTCGGAAAGGATGAGTTTGTTGGCTTTCAGAATCTCATACACATTGAGTTCATCGGCTTTAACAACGTTTGATCCTTTCAGGTTACGGCTTGACAGGAATACCTCCTTTTCAAATTCAGAAGTCACCAGCAATGATTTCTGGCCAAATACCTGCAAGCTTTGCAGCAAGGTGATGAACTGTTTTGTCTGTGGTGCATTAAAGGAGAAATCCTCCAATACAACGATATCACCTGCGCTGGCCTTACTAGCCAGTGCTGACTTGCGAGCCAATTGCTTCACCTTTTTATTGAGGCGAATACCATAAGTCCGTGGGCGTGGGCCAAATACGCGTCCACCTCCGCGGAACAATGGGTTTTTGATATCACCGGCACGAGCGGTACCCGTACCTTTTTGACGCTTAATCTTGCGGGTAGATCCTGCGACCTCACCACGCTCCTTAGATTTGTGAGTACCTTGACGCTGATTGGCCAAGTATTGCTTGACGGCCAGATAAACGGCATGATCATTGGTCTCTACGCCAAAGATATCCTCGGGAAGTTCAATTTCCCGGCCTGTTGGTTGGCCTTCTGTATTAAGCACCTGGATTTTCATCTCTTCTAATCTTTATCAGATTCGGGTGTAGCCGGAGCATACACCAAAATTATTTTTTCTCAATAATGACGTATGACCCTTTGTGGCCAGGAACTGCACCTTTGACCAACAGCAGATTTTGCTCAGCAAAAACCTTCACAACGCGAAGATTCTTAACCTTTACACGTCCGCCGCCATCACGGCCAGCCATGCGCATTCCTTTGAATACTTTCGCAGGATAAGACGCAGCACCGATCGATCCAGGAGCACGTTGACGGTTGTGCTGACCGTGGGTAGCATCGTTTACACCAGCAAAGCCATGGCGCTTAACTACACCCTGGAAACCTTTGCCTTTAGAAGTGCCAATGGCACTAACCATGTCACCTTCGACGAATACTTCGTCAACTTTGATCAATTCTCCGATAGCCTTTTCAGTGATATCGAAGTCACGGAATTCTACAACTTTCCGCTTAGGAGTTGTCTTTGCGTTTTGGAAATGCCCTAGGAGAGGATTTGTGGTATTCTTTTCCTTGGCTTCATCAAAGCCCAATTGAAGGGCAGTGTAGCCGTCAGAGTCCTCAGTTTTTACCTGAGTTACCACACATGGGCCAGCTTCGATAACAGTGCATGCAATATTGCGACCTGCTGCATCGAAAACGCTGGTCATGCCAATTTTCTTACCGATTAATCCGTTCATCAGTATAATATTTTAAATATCAGATTCCTGATAGCACAACCATTACCACACCTCCAAAAACCGGGGGCGGGTCGTGATTGGATCAAAGTCTTGGCAGCCATAGCAATAAGACTTTGATGAAGTTTTTCTCAAAAAGAAAAGCACAAGACTTTTCAAACCAAGAATAGCTACCTATCTGGTTTCCTCTTAAGTATCGCTAATAATGATTACGTCAACTTTACTTGAATGTCTACACCACTCGGCAATTCCAGTTTGGACAGGGCATCGACTGTCTTCTGGGTAGGAGTATAGATTTCAATGAGGCGTTTGTGGGTACGCAACTGGAACTGCTCACGAGACTTCTTGTTGACGTGCGGGGAACGGAGCACGGTAAAGATTTTCTTCTCGGTGGGCAGCGGAATCGGACCCGTCACAACAGCGCCACTACTACGCACCGTCTTTACGATCTTTTCAGTAGATTTATCCACCAGGTTGTGATCGTAAGACCGGAGTTTGATTCTAATTTTCTGATTCATGCCTTGATTGAATTATTTCAAATTTCAAGCTTTGAGATTCAGAGCTTGCCAATCTTCATTGGCAGTACTCTGAATCCCATTAATTATTTAAAGGTCTTAAACTTTAACTTCGCCTTTTGCTTTTTCGATAATCTCTTTGGCGATACCACCCGGAGCTTCTGCATAGTGCGAGAATTCCATGGTTGAGCTGGCACGGCCAGAGGTAATCGTACGCAATGAGGTAACATATCCAAACATCTCTGCCAAAGGCACATCAGCCTGGATGGCTACGGCGTTACCGGCACGTCCTTCCTGGCCTTTTGGAAGACCACGACGACGGTTCAGGTCACCGATTACGTTACCAACGTATTCTTCAGGAGTCACTACTTCAAGCTTCATGATTGGCTCAAGAAGTACTGGCTTCGCACTGTGTGCAGCTGACTTGAAACCTTCCTTCGCACAAAGTTCGAAGGCAATCGGCTTAGAGTCCACTGCGTGCATCGATCCGTCATAGACACGCACTTTCATGCTGTCGATGCTGTATCCAGCCAGGATACCGTTGTCCATCATGGCAGTAAAGCCATCTCTGATGGGCTTCATGTAGTTCTTGTCGATGGAACCACCAACAATGCCCCATTCAAATTGCAGTCTTTCCTTACCGTTCTTGAAGTCTTCGCTGTCCAGGAATTCCTGATCGGCAGGACCGAGCTCGAATTCCATGTCGGCAAAGAGACCAGAACCACCGGTTTGTTTCTTCAAACGCTCACGGTGAGTAACGGTGTTGGTCAGTGCTTCTTTATAGTTCACCTGTGGTTGTCCTTCGTTAACCTCTACCTTGAATTCTCTTCTCAGACGGTCAACGATGATTTCCAGGTGAAGTTCACCCATACCGCTAATTACGGTTTGGTTGGTGTCTTCGTCGTAACGTACGCGGAAAGTTGGATCCTCTTCAGACAGTTTGGCCAAAGCCATACCCAACTTGTCCAGGTCTTTCTGTGATTTCGGCTCTACAGCCACCCCGATTACCGGATCCGGGAAAGTCATACTTTCCAGAACGATCAGATTATTAGGGTCACACAACGTATCACCTGTGCGCAAGTCCTTGATGCCTACAGCAGCAGCAATGTCACCGGCTTCTACAGCCTCGATAGCATTTTGCTTATTAGAGTGCATCTGGTACAAGCGAGAAATCCGCTCTTTCTTACCAGAACGAGTATTCATTACGTATGAACCAGCATCCAGGCGGCCAGAATAAGCGCGGAAGAAGGCCAGACGACCAACGTAAGGGTCGGTTGCAATCTTAAATGCCAGAGCAGCGAATGGTTCGTCTACACTTGGCTTACGCTTAGCAGGCTCTTCGGTATCAGGATTGATTCCTTCAACAGCCTCGATATCAACCGGAGATGGCATGAACGCACATACCGCATCAAGTACAGCCTGTACACCTTTGTTTTTAAAGGCAGATCCACACATCATAGGAATGATGCTCATGTCGATCACAGCCGCACGGATAGCAGCGCGGATTTCATCTGCGGAGATTGAATCAGGATCTTCGAAGTATTTTTCCATCAGAGACTCGTCGTACTCAGCTACTGCTTCCAGCAATTTCTCGCGGTATTCAGCAACAGTATCCACCAGATCTTCTGGAGTTGGAATAACTTCAAAGGTCATACCCATGTCGTCCTCGTTCCACACGATGGCCTGATTGGTGATCAGGTCAACCACGCCTTTGAAGCGCTCTTCCGCACCGATTGGCACTTGCAGCGGTACTGCATTGGCACCCAACTTCTCCTTTACGTCGTTTACAACATTGAAGAAGTCAGCACCGGAGCGGTCCATCTTGTTAACGAATCCGATACGTGGTACTTTATAACGATTGGCTTGGCGCCAAACAGTTTCAGATTGTGGCTCAACACCAGATACAGCGCAGAATAATGCTACTACTCCGTCCAAAACGCGCAGTGAGCGTTCTACCTCTACGGTAAAGTCAACGTGACCAGGAGTGTCAATGATATTGAACGTATACTCCTGATTTTTCTCTTTCCACACCCAGGATGCCTTAGTCGCAGCAGAAGTAATCGTAATACCTCTTTCCTGCTCCTGCTCCATCCAGTCCATTGTGGCGGCGCCATCGTGCACCTCACCGATCTTGTGGCTGATACCCGTATAGTACAGCACGCGCTCGGTGGTCGTTGTCTTACCGGCATCAATGTGAGCAGCAATACCGATATTTCTTGTGAATTTTAAGTCTCTAGCCATGACTAGTCCTCAAACGGGAATTTTATAGTTAGTGGAATTAAAAATTAGTTGGTGTAAAACCTTACACTTTGAAGTGTGCAAATGCCCGATTGGATTCTGCCATCTTGTGCGTATCTTCTTTACGCTTAACGGCAGCACCTTCGCCTTTGCTTGCTGCTATCAGCTCTGCGGCCAATTTTTCAGCAAAGCCTTTTCCACTGCGCTGGCGAGCAAAGCGGATCACCCACTTCATACCAATGGACAATTTTCTTTTAGCCCGGATTTCCGTTGGAATCTGGAATGTAGCACCTCCAATACGACGGCTTCTTACTTCCACCTGTGGCATGGCATTGTTCAAGGCTTTCTTCCAAATAGCATGTTCATCCTGCTTGGTTCTTTCCTTGATCAAATCCATAGCCTCATAAAAGATGCTAAAAGCTACCCCCTTCTTTCCTTGCCACATTAAGTTGTTAACAAACTGGGTAACCATCGGATCTTTGTAACGCGGATCCGGAGCGATAATTCTAACCTTTGGTTTTCTTTTTCTCATTATCCTTAATTAGAGGTTTCGAAAAAAAAGTGAAACATAATTACTACTTAGGTCTCTTAGTGCCGTACTTAGAACGACTCTTCTTGCGATCATTAACCCCGGCAGTATCAAGTGCGCCACGCACAATGGTGTAACGTACACCCGGCAGGTCTTTTACACGACCACCGCGAATCAACACGATGGAGTGCTCCTGCAGGTTGTGCCCCTCTCCCGGAATATAAGCAATCACTTCGATGCCATTTGTCAGACGGACCTTAGCAACCTTACGCAGCGCCGAGTTCGGCTTCTTTGGAGTGGTGGTGTACACTCTGGTACAAACGCCACGTTTCTGCGGACATGACTCCAAAGCACGCGATTTACTCTTCACGATTACTTTCTCTCTGCCCTTGCGTACAAGTTGATTAATAGTAGGCATATTTTTTGCTTAATTTTAATGGTTGTTTTTTACTTCAAACTAGCCCAATGGGCATGCCTATTTCAAAAGCGATTGCAAAGGTAAGTACTTTTACTCAAAAACCAAAAGCATATTTTAAAAATAATTGTAGAGAAAAAAAGCATTATTCCGCAGCCCTCTCCTGGTGCCTTGCCACCGAAAATAAAGTATGGAACAAGCTGCTTCTGGCAGAATATTGATGGGCTGACCTGTACAGCAAAAGGAATTATTGATGTACACGCCTTATTTATAAGGATTCCAGTGCCCTGCGCTTTTTTCTTCAGGATTCCCAGAAAGCACTCATTTTCTCGTAATTTTGTGATCAACTTCCACAATAGGCAATGTATGAAGACTACCGCCCTGGGCTATGAAGAAGCCTTCTATATTCGGACTTACGAGATCGATAACCAGAAAAAAGCCACCATCCCTGCCCTGGTCAGACTGATGCAGGAAGCGGCCATG
Source organism: Saprospiraceae bacterium (assembly GCA_965229635.1). Classification (GTDB taxonomy): domain Bacteria; phylum Bacteroidota; class Bacteroidia; order Chitinophagales; family Saprospiraceae; genus BQJU01. Next base: position 3,424,540 of record OZ245894.1, on the reverse strand, counting down.
CAAAATGTGATGAAACTGAAGCTCTCTATCTGGGATATGGAAGAGCACCATATCTCCTGGGTGCTGCTGCGAAAGGATCTGCGCATCAACCGTCTGCCGAATCTGGGAGAAACCATCAACGTCACGACCCAACCCACCGGCTTTGAGAAATTCTTCGCCTACCGCGATTTTCGCATTTTTGATCAGCAGGGAGAACTGTTGCTTTACTCTTCCTCCACCTGGCTACTCATGAATACTCAAAGCCGCAAGATGGCCCGCATTCCGGAGTTCATTATGGAATATGCAGCACAAATGCCGCCAATTGAAGATTGTCTTCCCCGCCCAGACAGCAAATTTCCCCCTTTTGAAAAAATTGATTTTGTCGATGATTTTCGCGTAAGCTGGCACCACCTCGACTTTAACCAACACCTTAACAATACGCAGTATATTGCCTGGATGTTAGATACTATACCATTTGAACTGCTGCAAACCGGTGATCTCCAACAGTTCGAAATCCAGTATCGCCACGAGTGCAAACACGAGGATCAGCTCCTGGCTCAAACCCAACAGCTTTCCGACCATAGCTTCTTACACCGACTCATCCACCAACACAATCAGCAGGAGGTAGCGCTGGCCCGATCCACCTGGAAGTGAACAGGTGTGGAACAACGCGTCTTATTGGAAAAAATGAAAGAATCGTTGTGGAAACCCCAGAAATAAAGTCCATTCCCACTATTCTAAGGAACTCCGATTCCATCCCTTCCAATACCTCATTTCATCCATTTACGTTTCCTAATAAATCCTAAGCTTTTCAAGGAAAAAAAGTTAAAAATTTAGAAAAAACTAAATATTTCAATATTTATATTGGCATTTAAGGAATAGGAATAATATTTTTGTTTCTAGTAGAAACTAAAGAAATGGATATACAAATCAATCTTGAGGACGTTCAGCTGATCATGGGAGACCAATTCTCTCCAGGATTTCAGGCTTGCATGGATTCAACCTATTGTGGCAGCTGTCAGGAAAATTGCACTTCCGTAGAAATAAAAAAACTGTGGCTCAACCACCTGGGAGATGTCATCGTGGAAGGCTGTTGTGAAAAATGTAGTGGCAAGACCAATCGCTACATTGAAACCGGCGAAAATCCGGATAGCTACGACCAGGCCATGGCCATTCGCGAAATTCAGATCGACTTATTGAAGTGTTATACGCCACGTTTTTAAAGCCGGGGGATTACCAAAGTGCCGCGGCACTGCGGTAGGTCTCAACCATGCGAAGGTACTGTTCGTGAGAAAAGCCGCATTTACATTCCTCCGGGTAATAAGACATAATATTCGCCACGTGCGGGCGATAGAACTCATCATTAGCATCCATTCCTGTAAAGATAAACCGGCAATTCTGTAAGACGATATATTTGCCTACCAGTGTGTCACCGGTAATGTAGGGATCAGCCGGCGTATCACAGATCAGATCTCCTTCCACCGCACAATTTTCACCATTGACCCATTCTGTACCAAAGCCTTCATTGGTATGCAATAAACCAAAGTAGTGGCCAAATTCGTGAGCCAGTGACTTTGGTACATTACCCACACAAAACTTCTTCATCATTACGCCACCTTTCTCCGACATGGTAATGCCAGCCTCAGTGGTAAAACCACAGTCCTCCGACGCCCAGGGAATATCCCTCACGAAAAAAACATTAATCCGGTTATTTTGATGGTATTTGACCTGCATCTCCTCCCACTCATTGGTATTGAGTGGCACATCATACTGGAAATTATCGATGTATCGAAATTCGCAAACCTCAAAGGTCAGGCCTATGGGTTTAAAGTAAAAGTTGAGCGTATCAAAACTCTCCAGGATTTGGGCCTCCGTAATCCCCACGTTTCCGGAAGTATCGCGGGTGATATGAGCGACAACCGAAAACTCCTTGTCCAGGGAGGGTAAATCAAATTGGCGGTTATGGTAGTATTGTGCGGTAAGCGTGGCCCCACAGGCCAGCAACATCAGAGTGGTGAAGATGATACGATTCATGGGTTGACTTTAATGATTTGCAATTTAGAATATTTAGGCCTATTTTGCAAGCGTGACATCGAGTGCTATTCGCACAAAACATTACCGTTAAAAATTATAGCTTCTTTGTGTTCTGCAAAGGATTGATTGACTTATGGTCAATCAGGCTATGGTAATGTACCCCCTTCCTGGATTTTGAGTCCCTGAAAAAATATTGACATTTGATGACCCATTGCCAGTGATCACGGTATCGATGGCATATAATCCCAGGATGATGAATTTTAAATTAAACGCCCGACTCTTTGTAACGTGTTGCGCTGTCTTATTCACAAAATTTCTGTTAGCCCAAACGGCAACCGTCACCGAAGGCTGTGCCCCGCTGGAAGTTAGTTTCATGCCGCCATCCGGTGTAGCCAGTTATTACTGGGACTTCAACAATGGTGCCACCTCTACCCTTCCCAGTCCGGTCAACACCTATATCCAGCCCGGAGTCTACACCGTTAGCTTTAGCGAAACGGCCAATGGGCCGGTGATTGGGACCATTGAGGTCACCATTTATGAAAAACCAGATCTGGAGATCACCAGTGATACGACCTCCGGCTGCCGTCCGCTTTTGGTCAACTTTACCGATCTGACCGAATTGCCCGATGGCCTATCCATTACCGGTTACGAATGGGTATTCGGCGATGGAGGCAGCGCTACCGGCACCCCTACTCCGGCGCATTTGTATACCAGCAGTGGCAATTTTACCGTCTCACTGGCTATCGAAACCAACCTATCCAGCTGTAATGTCACGGAGATTTTTCCGGACCTGATTCAGGTAAGCAGTGTTGGCAATGTGGGTTTCATTACCATCCCCAACCCGCCTCGTGCCTGCGAACCTCCCCTTACAGTTACTTTTGTCAGCTTCACGCCCGGTAGTGGACTTAACCTCAGCTGGGATTTTGGAAACGGCAATACCTTTACCGGCGTCAATCCACCTCAACAGATATACAACAGCGATGGAGAATTTCCGGTAACCCTCTCGGTGCAGGATAGCTTTGGTTGTATGAATAGTGCCAGCCGCAATGTAGTGATTGGCAGCCTGCAAGCCAGCTTTGAAATCCCTGATACTGTTTGCTTTCGCGATAGTATTTTCATCAACAATACCTCCGATCCGGGGAGCTACTTCTGGGAATTTGGTGAGGGAGCCTCTATTGATACGATTTCCGTCGAAAATCCGGCCCTGTATTTTGATCAAACCGGGTTTGTCGATATTCACCTTACGGTAACGCCCCCCGATGGCATTTGTCCCGGCGATACGACCATCACTATCTTTGTTGATCAGGCTGATGCCAATTTCACCTCCGACCCCAACTACAGCTGCGATAATCCCCTGATCGTGGATTTCACGCCAACCTCTCCGCTAAGCAGCGAGTGGCTCTGGATATTCCACGATGCCGAGTTTTCAACAGAGCAATTTGCGACCGACACCCTTTCCTACATCGATACCACCCAATACGGTGAGAAAGGACCCAAGCTGTTCTTCACCGGTTTGATTGTTACCAATCCCTCCGGCTGTATGGATACCTTACTACGTGCCGACACCATTTATCAGCCCAATGCCTGGTTTATGCCCGATATTATTGATGGCTGCGCCCCGCTCACCGTCATGTTTGCCGATTCGAGCAGCTCCCGTGAGCCCATCACCAGCTGGACCTATGTCTTCGGCGATGGCTCTACCCAAACACTGACCAGCTATGATGAACCCCTGGAGCATACCTTCACCGAACCCGGCGAATACGATGTACAGCTTTTTATCGAAAATGCCGGAGGCTGTGTGGATACCTCTTACATCATTACCATTGAAGTGGGCGCCCCCTTACCCCTGGATTTTTCGGTGGATCAAACCGAAGTCTGCCCGGGCGAAGAAGTGCTCCTGACCAGCCTAATTGACGATCCCCGCATTGATGCCTGGCATTTCGCCACCGAAGGTGATCGAAGTTCACATTGCTACCTCAACGATGAATTGCAGTGGGCTTTTACCGCCGACACCGGCCCCCAGGAGGTCACCTTGACGGTGGAATACAATGGCTGCCAGTCTACTCTCACAAGGGATAGCCTGATTCAGGTCAAAGGCCCCATCGCTGCCATTGATTATGAAATGAACTGTGCACAACCCAATGATTTTATCTTCCGGGATTCCAGTTTGAGTGCCACTTCCGTACAATGGGATTTTGGCGACGGACAAACCAGTAATCAGCCATACCCTGTGCATCAGTATGAAACGACAGGTGACTATACGGTAATTTTGACTGCCGAGAATAACACCAGTGGCTGTCCTGCTTCACAGGATACCGTGACCGTGTACGTACGAAACCCACGCGCCATTTTTGATTTACCGGAAAACACCTGCAAAGGAGATTTATTGGAATTAAACAGTGCCCAATCGGTGGATGTTAATGCCCATTGCTGGAAGGGCTACGAATGGTTTTTCACCCAAAACAATCGCCCCATCACTACTCAGGATACTTTAGTGCGGGTCAGGTTTAGCCAACCGGGAGCTGATTCGGTTTCCCTGGTGGTAGAAGACATCAATGGCTGCAAGGATACCAGCACACAGCTCATCAATGTTTACGAAGTGCAGGCTGCCTTTACTGCCAGTACCAATTTCATTTGCCCGGATGTCAACAACCCGATCACCTTCACTGACCTCACCGTGGCCGATACCACCATTGCTTCCTGGCATTGGACCTTCGGCGATGGCGATACGTCCAATCTGCAAAATCCGCTGTACTTGTACCAAGGACTGACCGATGGCTATACCGTAATCCTCCAGGTAGTGGATACATTAGGTTGTATTGGCATTGCCCAGGACACCATTACGGTCTACCGGCCAACTACTCAAATCATTACTCAGCCAGCGGTTCCCAATATTTGTCTGGGGCAACCGGTGACCATTTCCGCACCCGATTTTACCGATGCGGGTTCGTTTTTATTGTTTGACTGGGACTTTGGTAATGGCCAGCAATCTTCGGAACAAACCAACGAGATCATTTATGAGATGGCCGGCACCTATCAGGTGAGATTGAACTATGAAGAAGCCAGTTCGGGTTGTGGCGGTACGCTAAATCGCCTGGTCAACGTACAGGATTATCCCGTGGCTGATTTCAGCAGTAGCGTCGATAGTATGCCCGTGGTTTGTTATCCGGCCAATATCAGTTTTATGAACCAAAGTCAGAGTGATTTCAACCTGAACTACACCTGGAGTTTTGGCAATGGTCAGTCCGCTTCCGGTGCAAACCCGGCGGCATCCTTTGACAAGGGAACGTTTGAAATCCGAATGATTGCTTCTACGACCTACGGCTGCCGGGATACCGCCTATAGCGAAGTCACGCTGATCGGGCCGGAAGGTGACTTTTCTCTTGATCCAAATGGTATCTGTTTGGGCGAAAGTGTTACCCTAACCTTGCAAGACACGGTCGATGTGGGAAGTTACACCTGGAACTTTGGCGATGGCCAGCAGGAGGACAATATCAATCCTGTTTCGCATACCTATAATTTTGTCCCGCCCAGTGGTCAAACGGTGGTGACCCTTGTCCTGGAAGGCGCCAATGGCGAGTGTACCTACGCGGTGGAAAGGCCACTGAATATTGTGGATGTCAATGCTGATTTTGAGATTAATAGTACTTTAGACTCTGTTTTCTGTATCGGGGTTCTACAATTCAACAATCAATCCACCGGAGCTGATCTCTACCAGTGGGATTTTGATAACGGCAACACCTCTGTTAATCCCAATCCCTCCGACAACTTCCCAGTGGGAAGCTATGACATCCAACTGGCGATCGAGAATACCGACCTTGGTTGTCGGGATACTATCGTCAAACAAATTACAGTCATCGAAAATCCACTGATCAATATCTTACCTGACACCTTATGCCCTGGCGACACCATTCAGCTACAGCTGGATACGCCTTTTGAAAATGCGACTTATTTTTGGGAACCATCCGCATTTATGGATGATCCAACCCTGGCCAATCCGCTGGCCTTCCCGCCAATGAGCACCGTATTTTCGGTAACGGTCACCAATGACAATGGTTGTGATGGTACCGGCAGTCAACAAATTGATGTCATCGAGCCTTTTGCCGGCCTTCCGATGGATACGCTGATTTGTGAGGGCGATACCCTGCGACTCACGCTCCCCGATGATGGTTACCATCTATTTAGCTGGACGCCCAATGGCCCGCCCTTTGCCCCCGCAGATGATGAGACCTACCAGTTATTGGTCACTGATGTGTTGGGTTGCCGGGAAGATCAGTTTGAGTTCAACATCACGGTGGTGGGCGACAAATTTGAAATCCCCAATGTCTTTACTCCGAATGGGGATGAGATGAATGATGTGTTCAGAGTCTATTCCGAGATCGATCCGGCGCGGGAGGATTTGATGCAAATTATTGACTTTAAGGTTTACAATCGCTGGGGCAACCTGGTGTACGAAAGTAGTGGACCAGCCTCCGCCTGGGATGGGATGTATAAGGGGGTGCCGGCTCCGTCGGAGGTGTACATTTATGCCATCACCATTCATTTCCCAAAGACCGGCCGCAGCTTTGTGGAAACGGGGGATGTGACATTGATGCGGTAATTTCTTTTGGGCTTTCCCCTGCGGGGCTGCAATATATGTCGCTCCGATGGAGCTTACGCCACGTTTATCACCTTAGCCGATGGCCTGGCGACCATCGGCTAAGGCGTGTCGCTGCTACGCAGCTTTTCACATAAACCACTGTGAGAAAATCTAACCCGCCACTTATTTTTTACGGTGACATGAATTCCACCTAACCAGCATGACGTTGACATTTTTTGGGACATGATGAACAGTATTTACAGGGTTTTTGGGTTGAAAAAACAAGTTTTCAACGGCTTTCCCCCATCTTTCGTAACAACCGAATTCATTCGGTTGCCAATTTTCTGATCCCGAAACCCCGGTCTGTAGAAACCTAATACACCTAACATTATTCCACCACCACCTTGCCTGATTGCAACTGCTGCCGGTTTTGGCTGAGGGTCCAGTAGTAGAGGCCGGAAGGTAAGTCTTCCAGCATGATTTGTTGCAATTGACCTGCCGTCAATGCTGACTGTCGGACCTGATAGCCCAGGGCATCATACAACTGCCACTGAAAAGTGCCGTCTTGGGGAAGTTGCAACTGTAGATAAATCCAATCCCGCGCCGGGTTGGGAAACAGATTGAGGTAGTTGCCCGGCTGAAGGGTCGTCACTTCGTCGATGAGTAGGTTGATTTCCTCACAGTAGGTATCCGAGGCATTGTCATTGCTGACGGTGAGGCACACTTCGTAGATGCCACTTTGGGTATAGGTGTGCTGTGGGTTTTGCTCCATGCTGCTTTGTCCGTCTCCGAAGGTCCAGAACCATTCTTGCGGATCAAACAAAGAATAATCATAAAAATCAAGGCTTAAATCTTCGGTCAGGTAGCGGAAATCTGCCTTGGGGTGATTGTCAACCCCCAGTGTATCACACGGGCTGCCATCCAATGGCCCCAGGCGCCAGTAGGGATTATTGGGGATGGAAAACTTGTTGAGCGTAGGCAATTGCTGGCCGTGCTGCTCCAGGTTACATTCCGGATGTGCAGCATTGGGATTGTGGATGACGTGCAGGTAATCCGTGGTATTATTTGCATTAATGTAAATCTTACCATTGGGAGCCAACTGCGCCAGAAAAAAAGTGGTAGAACCCAACGGCACGGGAGAACTAAACCCATCCCACACCGCAATCAATTCCTTAGAAGCTGCGATATCATCGGCCCATAGATCAAGTTGATAGACGTACTTAAAGGAAGGCACATAAAGATACCGAGAATTAGGTGAAATAGCCACACCGGTGGCATTAGCTGTATCATTGTAGGTCACCTGAATGGGATCATAAAATTCCCCGGCACAGCGATCAAAACGGAAAATGTCTAGGAATTGGCCATCCTCGATTCTTTTCGAAATAACCCTGGCATACCAGTTACCATCGGGCGAAAAAACCGATTGCCCAAGCCCAGATACAATCGTACTTCCAATGTCTACAATCGGGTATTCTTGTAAACCTTCCGGGCTAAGTAAAAATCGATAAAATCGGTTGGACTGAAATTCGGGAACTAATATCCACCAATCCCTGCCATTGGCATGACGAACCGAGGTAATTTTCCCAAATCCCAATGTATCTATCACAATGGAGTTTCTTTTTTCCACTACTTTGCCCAATCCACCATTTTCCTCCATATCAATCAAGGTAAGATATAAATTAAAAATCCTTGTACTCAAATGGCTAGTCGTGTCATCTGGTGCCGCCCATTCTCGCTCTTCATGAAATAAATTAATCAGCTGTTCATTTCCCGGTTGCGGCAAAAACAAGGCTCCCTGATATAAGGGTAATCCATCCCCTTCCCACGGAATATTAAATATAGTCACCACCAGGCTATCCCCATTTTCCATTATTTCATGTTCCCTATTCACTACTTCCTGGCCGTTGGTATAAACCAGCAAGTTTCCTTGTTCATCACATATGCTGGCATTAGTAATATCAAAATTAAGCTCACGATACTGGTATTCAAAAGAAGCCGGTTGTTGATTAAAATCCATCAAGGTGCCTCCTACTATAGAATTAGGATTTCCGTTGCTACTATATCCAGTTAGCCAGATGTAGTCTCTCTTTTGTTCCTGAAATGGAGTCTGGGCAAAAACAATTGTAGCAAAAAAAAAGGATAAAAAAGTAATGGGTATAATTCTAAACATAAAAATGTGGTTAGGGGGCATTGACAGTTATCCTACCGATGCCCCTTTAAAAATCAATTAATTATTGAATAATCAACCGTTCGGTATATAAAATCTCTTTTTGCCGGACTATTTTGACCACATATACGCCTTTCGGCAAATGTGCAGTATCAATGAAGACCTGGTCATCTCCAGCATGCAGCGTTAGGTTTCCAACGACCACTCTTCCCCACAAATCCGTAATTTCAAGAATGGCGTCATTTTGACCCAATTGATAAGTCAGTTGCACTTCCTGGTCAGCAGGATTAGGGAATAATGAAAATCCTTTGGGTTTGGCCAAACCTGCATATTTGCGTTCTCTCTCAGCCAGGTCATCTTGTCTGGCAAGTGCGCCACCACTACATAACTGAGTATCGTCATAATCATCATCTGCAAATAATGTATGCATACTTCTAGCCTGATAAACCCCATAGCCCCCCGTAGCGGGGCATTGATTGGCAATAGTCGCAACCGTACTTAATTGTCCGGCATCTAAAGTATCAATGCCTTTAGCAAAGGTACTCAAATAGATTGCGTTCAATTGCTTCAGTTTCGACTCATAGACTTCATTGGTCTGCCATTGACTGTTTTCCAATAAAATGCTATCCGCCTTCAAGTTGCGGGCATTGGTGACGGTTTGCATCAAAGTATCCAGCTGGTTCTGATCTGTACCAATCACCGTAAAAATCCCGGACATATCATTCTGGTAATTTTGTTCACTGGTGCCTGATATATGTGTCGCTCCGATGGAGCTTATCTCATTTGTTTAACCTTAGCCGATGGCCTGGCGACCATCGGCTAAGGCGTGTCGCTACTATGCAGCTTTTTATATAATTCGGGCGAAATGAATTTCGCGCAACTATGATAAATGCGAAGGGCGCGGAGTTTCCTCACAAATCTCCGCGCCCTTCATGGCTTTATGTGTCGACAAAATTATTCGATGTACAGGTCAAACTCTACGCGGCGATTGAGCTTCCTACCTTGCGGCGTATCGTTCTCAGCTACGGGTTGGGATTCTCCGTAACCGACGTAGCTCATGCGGCGCGGATTGATGCCTTTCGAGGCCAGGTACTGGTAGCAGGAACGGGCCCGCTCTTCGGAAAGCACCTGGTTATTTTTCTCATCACCTACATTATCCGTATGACCGGCAATGATAAGTTTGTAACCCGGATATTGATTCAGGATATCGACGATTTGGTCCAATACGGTGTTGGATTCTACTTTTAGCGTGGCTTTTCCGGTTTCAAACTGCACAGCACGCATCGCAAATTCGAGCGTTTCCTTGTCTTCTTCCTTGATCTCGGGGCAGCCTTTATTGGTGGTTGGGCCAGCTTCTTCGGGACAGCTATCATCAGCGTCCATCAGACCGTCGCCATCAGTATCCGGGCAACCGGTGAATGGGCCGGCCACATCGGGACAACGGTCATCGGCATCGGCTACACCATCACCATCGCGGTCGGGGCAGCCCATCGTAGCAGCGGTTCCTGCTTCTTCAGGACATTTATCAGCTGCATCCGCAATGCCATCGCCATCGGTATCATTTTCGGGGCAACCCAGGTTTTCCAACGTGCCTTTTTCATCGGGACATTCATCAAAACGATCGGCAATGCCGTCTTTATCGCGGTCGGGACAGCCATCCAATTCGGTCGGACCTTTATCTTCAGGGCACACATCTTTATCATCCGCAATGCCATCGCCATCGGTATCCGGGCAGCCATTAAATTTACCGGCTACATCGGGGCAGGCATCTACATCGTCCGTTACACCGTCACCATCTTTATCGGGACAACCCTTGGTGGCCTTTCGACCGGGCGCATCGGGACATTTGTCTTTGGCATCAGCCACCCCGTCACCATCACGGTCGGGACAGCCAGCCAGCGTTGGTGAACCCGGCACATCGGGACATTCATCTACAGCATCGGCCACGCCATCCCCGTCGATATCCTGCTTACCAAAACGAAACATGACGCCAATTCCACCTTGTAGATTGTTACGCATTTCAGCTTCCGAAATCCGGTATTCCCCCTGTAGGTTCACAAAGGTATTTTTACCAACCTTGATATTCAATCCACCACCAATGGGAATCTGAATGTTAGAACCGGCACTCTTTTCAAATACAATGCCGCCGCCCGCCATCAGGTAGGGAATCAACAAACTGTTTTCGTTCTTTTGGTATTGCAATTGCAGGATGGCATCCAGGCTCACAATATTCCGGTTATTGATGTCATCCTCCACATTGGCCACCCCTACCTTGAGCGGCACCCCAATATTCAGATACTGGTTGATATTGCGCAGGTATTCAATTTCCAATCCATTGGTCACATTGAGACCGTCAATACCATTGGGGTTTCCATAATCGATGAAAAGGACTTTGGCAGCCAGCGCATCGTATCCTTTACTCATTTTTTCGGTGGGCTGATCCTGGGCAAGCAAAAAGCTAGCAAATACCAGGGCCAACAGGAAGGTTAGTATAGTTTTCTTCATTTACATTTAGGCTTATCAGGTACGATAATTATATTTTCGACGATGTATTTACCAAACGTCACACCAAATTACTATATTTTTAGCTCAGGTGAAGAAATCCTGCCAGAATTGCCAAAAAGTGGGGTGACAAATTTAAAAAATTAAACATTCTCATTATATTGGCAGTGACATTCACATCCCGGTTTACCCTTCCCGACTGGAACACATAAAGTTCTGCCTCTTCACATTCATTAATGCTATTGTACGGTCATCCATTACCGGAAGACTGATAATTCTTTATTGCAACTATTTTACTTAATCTAAAACACCCTTTTATGAAACAGATCAGACACCTTATTGTCCTGGCGGGACTGGGCCTGATGGTATTTTCCTGTAGCAAGGATAGCCTTCAGGATGCAGGTCCCATTACACCAACCGGCGATCCACAACCGCAAGCCGAAATTGACCAATTCGTGATGGATCAGTTGGAAACCACCGGCATTTTTAAATGGGAATCCGCCAACGATCACATGTTGTGGAGCGCCGGTATGCACAGTGATCAGGTGATGGCTATCGGCTTTAAGCCCGCTGATGAAACCAATGTAAAAGACAAAATCCACGAAGTGGACCTCAACTCCCGCGCCTGGAAGGAAGCCAAAAACAAGGTCATTGACTTTATCATTGCGCAAACTCAAAACAATCATCCCGATGATCAATTCAAGCGCGATGATCTATTATTTACCCGGGCCGATTTTCCACTGCCTTTCTTCCACATCAAGGTACTCGATGAATCCGTGATTAGTGCCTTGCGGCAAATGCCGGAGGTGCGCTACGTGGAGCCAGCCAGTTACACCATGGAAGAAGCCACCAACGAGCGCAGCGATGCCGGATGTGGAATTGCTCAGGATAACAATATCCCGACTGCTGATTATACCAATACTACGCCCAGTGCCAAAATTCCCTGGAATTTTTACAATATGAATATCCCGCAAGCGTGGAATACCAGCAAGGGCCAGGGCATCAAAATTTGTATCATTGACACCGGGACGTCCCCTAATCAGCCTAAACTGGGCAGTCAATTCAGCTCCGGTGAATCTACCGGCCGAAGCATCGAGCGCATCGGCACTTTTATCCCTGGTATCTGGTGGTGGTCCAACCCTGACGGACCTAATGATGACTGTGGTCACGGTACCCAAATGACCGGTCTGGCCACAGGACCGAAAGGTTCCGGTGGAGCTTCTGTAGGCGTAGCCTATAAATCAAGCCTGCTAGCCATCCGCGGTACCGATGATGTATGGCTCAACTGGTGGCGCGAAAAAGAAGGGGTAGCCGATGGTTTGTACCTTGCCGGTAATCGCGGTGATGTAAAAATCATCAGTATATCCCTGGGTGATATCTTCTGGAGCAGCACCATTGCCGATGGCGTCTATTACGCCTACAACAAGGGTAAGATGGTCTTCGCCGCAGCAGGTACTTCCACCTGGATTACCTCCTGGGCCGGTGTAACCTTCCCCGGCACCATGGCTGAGACAATCGCTGTGACCGGTATCAAAGATGGCAGCAACATGCAAAAGTGTAATACCTGCCACTCCGGTAGCGCTGTGGATTTTGTAGCGGTAATGGAAAGAGCCAGCAATAGCGACCGGACGGCGCTGACGTTATACCTGAGCGGAAATACGCCGGCCCGGGTGGGTGGATCTTCAGCCGCTACGGCTATGACGGCAGGAATTGCGGCCATGGTATGGGCCACCAATCCGAGTCAGTCCAGAGCACAGGTGTTGCAGCGTATGAAGAATGCAGCGAGTATCTATCCTGGCCGGGACGGAGACTTTGGATGGGGTGTGATTGATGCGGCGGCGGCGGTGAATTAGCCCCACAGTGCCATTCAATGAATAAATAGAGCCAATGAAGGTCAGAAAAAGCCCTTCGTTGGCTTTTTTACACCTCAATATCCTCCTCATTAATCAACCGACCATTAATGCAACGAATGATGCGGGCGGGAAAGTTTTCCAGGATACGGTAATCGTGGGTGGCAAAGAGTACGGCGGTGTCATTTTGTTGGGCCAGGCGGCGCATGAGCAGCAGAATATCGTCGCTGGTTTCCGGGTCGAGGTTACCGGTGGGTTCGTCAGCGATGATGAGGTCGGGATTGTTGAGCAGGGCCCGGGCGATGACGACGCGTTGTTGTTCGCCGCCGGAGATTTCGTGCGGGAATTTTTTGCGCTTTTCCAGGAGGTCGACTTGTTCCAAGACCTCCACTATCCGCTTTTCCATGGCCTTTTTGTCGGTCCAGCCGGTGGCGCGTAATACAAAGAGCAGGTTTTCTTCCACGGAGCGGTCGTCGAGCAGGTTGAAGTCCTGAAAGACGATGCCGAGATTGCGGCGCAGCAAGGGGATGGTTTTGCGGTCGAGGGTGGTCAACTGATGACCTGCCACTTCCCCTTTTCCTTCGGTAAGCGGGAGGGCCGCGTACAGGGTTTTCAGCAGACTTGATTTACCACTGCCGGTTTTGCCGATCAGGTAGGCAAATTCTCCTTTGGAGATACTCAGATTGACCCCTTCCAGGATTTTTTTTCCCTTTTGGTAAACATTGACGTTCTTCAGTTGTACAATGAGGTTACTCATAGACCGCTTGGATTTGCCCCAAAAATAGGCAATTCCGGCAGAAATGGTCAATTTAATGTAATATCGCAGCATTTTGACCCATCGCTGGGGTGCAAAGCAGCGACCGAAAGCGTAACTTTGTGGACTATATTATGGGTTCATTGACAAATGGTGTGAAACAGCATCAATGAATGTAATTCCGAATAAAATCATCAACAATGAAAAAAATACATATTGTCGCTATCGTTATGATCGCCGTGGCCATTGGGTTGCTCACTACGGCTGCTGAAGACATGAGCACATACGCTACCTTTGCGCAGGCAACAAAAACCGGTGAGAAAGTAAAAATTGCGGGCCAATTGTCGAAAGACAAGGAAATGGTGTACAACCCTGAGGTAGACCCCAACTATTTCAGCTTTTTCATTAAAGACAGCGAAGGTGATGAGCGCAAGGTGGTTTTATTGGCTGAAAAGCCGCAAGATTTTGAACTTTCTGAGCAAATCGTACTGACCGGCTCTATGAGAGGTGAGGAATTTATTGCTACCGATATGCTGATGAAGTGCCCTTCGAAGTATAAGGATGAGGAGGTGTATATTAAGAGTAAGCGGGAAGGGTGATGGAGAGATGGATGAGAGGGGGAGACTTTGAGACAAGGAGATGGGGAGATTGGAAAGGATCCACTTCGCTGAAGCTTCGTCGATTGAAAGGTGAGGGGTGATGTGGTGAGAGGGGAGGCTGCGAGAGAGAGGGAGACTGCGAGAGAGGGGGAAAGGATCGACTTTGTCGATTGAGATGATTATTTTAGAATGATTTAGAAATAAAGTAAGATAATGGAGGAAATCCAGTATATCGGTGAGCATTTGTGGCCGAGTAAGGTGGGACAATTTGCGGTGCTTTTTGGGTTTTGTATGGCGTTACTCTCGTCAGTTGCTTACTTTTTTGCTACGAAACGGCGGGAAAAGCCGGAGGCGGAAGGGTGGCTGCGCATTGGGCGTTTGTCCTTTACGCTGCACGGACTGGCATTTTTTAGTGTGATCGGGCTCATCTTTTATGTGATGACCCAGCAGTACTACGAATACCAGTATGTGCAAGCCCATGTATCAGAGGATTTACCATTTAAATACATCTTTTCAGCTTTTTGGGAAGGTCAGGAAGGTAGTTTTCTATTGTGGATGTTTTGGCACATCGTATTGGGTATGATTCTAATGCTGACTGCCAAAAAATGGGAAGCGCCGGTATTGTCGACCCTGGCCATGATAGAAGTGGTCCTGGCTTCGATGTTGCTGGGCGTTTACGTCGGCTTTGGGCCTGACCAGGTAAAAATCGGCAGCAATCCTTTATTGTTGCTTCGGGAGGTGATGGACGCTCCTATTTTTAGCAATGCCGATTATGTGGGGCTGATTAAGGGTACGGGACTGAATCCGCTATTGCAGAATTATTGGATGACCATTCACCCTCCTACTCTATTCCTGGGGTTTGCGTCGACTGCCATCCCCTTTTGTTTTGCCATTGCAGGATTGTGGACGCGGGAGCACAAGGGGTGGCTAAGGCCAGCATTACCCTGGGCATTGTTTAGCGGTACGATTTTGGGCACCGGTATTTTGATGGGTGGCGCGTGGGCTTACGAGGCTTTGAGTTTTGGCGGTTATTGGGCCTGGGACCCGGTTGAGAATATGTCGCTGGTACCCTGGTTGATCCTGATTGCAGGTATTCACTCCAACCTGGTGTCAAAAAGTACGGGCTACTCCATTCGCAGTACCTACATTTTCTATTTGCTGACCTTTATTTTCATTGTTTACTCTACTTACCTGACCCGAAGCGGCGTGCTGGGAGAAACTTCGGTGCACGCCTTTACGGAAATGGGATTAGAGGCTCAGTTGCTGCTTTTTATCTTTGGATTTACGGGCCTTTCGATCTACTTCCTGGCCAGCCGTTACAAGGGTATTCCGGCTCCGGTCAAGGAAGAATCATCGGTATCGAAGGAGTTTTGGATGTTTATTGGGTCGCTTGTCCTGCTGTTTTCGGCATTGATCATTACGGTATCCACTTCTCTACCGGTTTACAATAAAATTGTCCAGATTTTTGATCCGGCTTTTGAGGGAAGGGTCATCACAGAACCGATTCCACATTACAATAAATATCAGTTGTGGATTGCGGTGTTTATCGGCCTTTTATCAGGGGGTGCGCAATACCTGCGCTATCGGGAAATGAACTGGGCGAAACACGCTTCTAAGTTCGCTCTCCACACCGGAATTGCCCTGGCGATAGCTGTTGTTCTCACCTTTTTGGCTTCTCTATGGATCAACTTGCACGCCTGGCAATATTGGGTCATGTTGGTCACGGGTATGTTTGCGGTGGTAAGCAACATTGACTACGTCATCACTTTCCTGAAAGGCAATCTAAAAATGGCAGGTTCAGCCTTTGCCCATGTTGGTTTTGGCATCATGATTTTGGGTATTTTGGCTTCCGGGCTCAACCAAAAGATCATTTCGCAAAATACTTTTATCATGGAGGGCCTCATTCAGGATGCCAGTGATGAGAGTTTGAAGGAGAACATCCTATTGTTCAAAAACTCGCCGACCATGATGCGGGGCTATGAGGTCACTTACGTGAAAGATACCCTCGATACATTTACCCGAACCTTTCAGATCAATTATAAGCAGCGAGACGAAGACGGCAACATTACGCAGGAATTTGATTTATACCCTAATATTTTATACGATAAATCCTTTACCAAGGTGGCTGCGGCCAATCCATCGACCAAACGGTATCTGAACAAGGATATCTTTACCCATATCGCCTCCTTACCGCAAGTCGAAATCGATATGGAATACCGTAAGCAGCGAGAGGATAGTCTGAATTACCGGACCTTGAATTTTGAATTGGGGCAGACCATCGAATTTCCGGATACCATTCGCAATGAAAAAACAAATGGTATTTCTGTAAAGAATTACCGGGTAAAATTATTGCAATTGTTGCACCAACCCACTCACCCGGATTACCACCCGGAGCCCGGTGATTATGCCATTGGGGCCCGTATGGAATTGCAGCATACCGACTCCGATAGTACCTTCATTGTAGAACCGGTATTGCTATTGCGCGGGCAGTTTTTGTATCATTATCCAATACAACTTAATGACCTGAGTACCAAGGTCCGCATCAGCCCCGAATTCCTCGATCACGTTTTCCCGATGGATGGGGAGCTGACTTTCCAGAACTTTGTACTAAAGCGGGGCGAAAGCTTCCAGTTCAACGGTCAGAAAATTGTCTTCAAAGGCTTTAATAAAACGCCGGAAAACAACGGCTATATCCAGGAGGAAGACGACATTGCGGTAAGCGCAGTGATGGAGGTCAACACAACCGATGGACAGACCTACAGTGCCGAGCCACTGTATTTAATTCGTGACAGTCGGCCATTAAATGTGAAGGATGTCATTGAAGAGCTTGGCCTGCATTTCCGTTTTGAACAACTGGATCCAACCACAGAATCGGTACGCATTGCGGTGGCGGCAAATGCAGGAGATACCTTCACCCTGCCGGTGCAGATAGCCACTGACTCGCTCAGATCAGATTACGTGGTGTTAAAAGCCATTGAATTTCCAGGTATCAACTACTTCTGGATTGGTTCCTTGCTGATGATGTTTGGCATGGGATTGGGCATGGTTTATCGCATCCGGCAAAACAGTGCGGCCAGTGCTTAAGACAGTGGTCATTATCGGAGCTGGTAATGTGGGGCATCACCTGGGTGAGCATTTAGTGCGGTGCGGGGTGAAGGTAACGCAGGTGTATAGTAGAAAAGAAGCACCTGCCCGGACACTGGCAGAGAAGCTTAAAGCTGACTTCACCACCCAATGGTCGCAGCTTGATGACAATGCCGATCTCTATCTGCTCACAGTTAGTGATGGTGCCATTGCTGAAGTGGCTGCTACCCTACCCTTTTCCGTACAGCATTCGCCATTGGTAGTCCACTGTTCCGGCGCTACTCCACAAACCGTTTTGGCTCCCCATCTGGAACGTTATGGGGTATTTTATCCGTTGCAGACTTTCACCAAAGGAAAGAAACTCGACTTCAGCAAGATTCCCATTTGCATTGATGCAAACACAGCAAAAGATCGGGAATTGTTAAATGAACTAGCGGCACAGCTGGGATGTCCGGCATACACCATCAATGATCAGCAGAGAGTGACGCTACATTTAGCGGCGGTATTCGTCAACAACTTTTCCAACCACCTTTTCCAAATTGGAGAAGATATTCTGAAACAATCAGCATTGCCTTTTGATTTGTTACGGCCACTCATTCAGGAGACAGCTGAAAAGGTCATGGAAGTTTCCCCTGCTCAAAATCAGACCGGTCCGGCCATCCGCGGAGATCAGGCTACTTTGAACAGACATCTGCAAGCACTGGAACACCAACCCGATTACGCAGCATTGTATACCTTACTCACCAAAAGTATTCAACGTCGTTAGAGTATGTTTAAACTTCATCCTTCGGGCCTAAAATATCCCTTTCAACTTTACTCTTCGTTAAATTATCGGCCCAGACCTTCCAGGTATGAACCTCAAATTTGCCTCAACTAAAGCCGAAATGAATTATTTTTGACAACAAAAACGAAATTTAAACATACTCTTAACCATGCGCATTATAGGCTACATCGAGCACCCCGCAATGAAGATCACGGTATTTAAAATGGATACACGGTTGTCCGTCAAGTTTGAAACCGGACAATTGGAGCAAACCTACAAATACCGCATGGGAGATTTGATACAGTCATTTGAAGACATCAAAAGACTGGTGGATACCCCATTTCTGGCGAGTGTCCTGAAGGAATTTGAACGCATGAGGAAAATTAGTCACCTGGCTTTGGAACGACATTTACCCAGGGCCGGGGAGGATGAGTTTCCGACGATTGTGTGAGCAAGGTTAGTTACAACAGCTGTTTAAGCTAAGCTCTAAAGCTGATTACAGGCCCCAATTCAAGCCATAGCTTTTTAGCCAACCACCTCAACAATTCGAGCCGACTGCCCCCTACCTTTCCGTCATTTGTCAACCTTAAGAGGGTGGGATATAATAAAAAGCCCACCCACATCCGCCAAGCCACCAATGGTCTACGTACAGCTTGCGCAGCAGCACAGAGCTGTCAGGGTAAAATGCTGCGAGAAGCATTTACAATTTCGCCGGCGAAGCTTCAGACCATTTTGTAACTTATTAAGATAAGCTCCAAGCATAATCTGGAGGTGAATCACACTGCAATATAGTAAAAAATGTTTTATTTAAAAAATAATCAAACATTTTTTACTAAAAAGTCCATCTCAAGCCATTCAGAATATTGTAGACGGTAGAAGGAACACTCTCCGTTTCCCGCGCAATGCGGTTATCATATGTTACATTGAAGTTGAAGCGGAAGCTCAGATGTCCTGTAATTTGCAGGTTGATGGCATTTACGCTAGACAGGCGCGAATCGGCAAAATCGGTGAGTAAGGGTTGGTAGTAGGAAGTACTGGCAAAGGAGATAATTGGTGTGAGCTGCAAATTCAGCGCAAGCGACATGCTCAACCGATGATCGCGAAAATAGCGCTGTCCTTCACTCAATTCATCGTATTCATACATGTACAATATTCCCCAAAATACTTTTTGTTTCTCTTTATTCAGCACGGTCAACCTCGGCCCGGTACCGATCAGGGTTCGCAGTTTCAATGCCAGTCTCTCGTTGTATTGTATCTGACCAAAAGCTTCCCATTGCAGGCGTTCACTCAGCATTCGACCATAGCGGTAGTGCACAAATCCGTCATTGATCAAATCGTCAGCCCCGGTGCGCACTACCCGGTAATTGGCTAAAAAGAGGTTGCTACTCTGTTCCCTTAGATAGTCCACTCTTCCGGTACCGGCCATGCTCAATACACTACCGGAATTGCGCACATAACTCAGGCTCAAATCCACCAATCCAAACCAACCGGTCGTGTCTTTCTGGTAACGCTTGTCTTCGATATTTACAATTTGGCTATAGCCAATGTTACACCACATCAGTAGGTTTAATACAATTAGTACCAGTACTCTCATAGTATAAAAATCTCTTTTTACAGGAATTTACTTCGATTGCCGTCAACCAATGGAAAATCTGTTTGTTACACACCTGCTCAAAATATCTATGGACAGCCAAAGTAGCCAACTATTGTTGTTGTTACTCTTAACTGTTTATTTTGGCTGTCCTTTTTCTGAAAAAACTTAACAATAAAAAAATGTTTGGACTATTCAAAAGAGACCCGATCAAAAAGTTGGAGAAAACCTACCAGCAATTGATGGAAGAAGCGATGCACATTCAAAGAAGTGGAGACTTGAAAGCCTATGCGGTAAAGATTGCAGAAGCAGAGAAAATTCAGGAGCAGATTGAAGCACTGGAACAGAAAAAATAGAGTTTTTCTGTTGGGGTAGTTCGGTGGGAAAATTAGTCCATTTTCGACCACGCGAAGGCTTTTCGAAGGAGTATAGCCTTAGCTACACGACTGAAAAAAGGCACAGTGTGGGAAGGAAAGGGGCAATTTACACCCGGAATAATCCCACAGAACAACTCTAATAAGCCTGTAAATAACTTTCCCCAGGCTACAACTATGGCAACCTGGGGAAATGCATGGTCTAACGATATTCTTTTCCAGTATTAAAACTGGTCGATCAGTTTTTTCTTCATGGCTTCAAACTCCGCTTCACTAATCACTCCCTTATCTTTGAGGTCACCCAATTCACGCAGTTTTTCTAGCACACTATCCGCATTGGGTACTGTTTTAGAAACAGGAGGCTCTTCAGTTTTGGTTTCCGTAGCTGTTGTAGCGGGCTCCTGAGCCTTGGTGGCTTTCTTCTTGGCATCTTCTTCCTTGCGATACTGCTCGGCCATTTTCTTTCCCTTCTCAAACTTTTCGGTGTAGTACTTCTTCAAACGCTCCGGATCAAAATCCAGGATGGTTCCACCGCTTTCGAAGTGTTTCTTGAAGACCTCACCTAGGGCGTAGGTCGATGCTCCGTTGAAGATGGAGGTCGTTACGCCGCCGATTACCGTACCGATACCGGGGACCAACTTAATCAGGCTACGCGCACCGGCACGGGCCAGGGTCGAACTGGTCAGGGTAGTGACAATGGCCTTACCCTGCGTTTCAGAAAAGCTGATGTCGTACACCCGGCACAATTGTTTGACCATATCCAGCTGCACAGCACTAACCGCAAAGATGTCAGCAATGGGGATCACCACCACCATACTGGCGCCCATTGAAAAGAGCACGTGGTTGCGGATAATGGTATCGGCATGTTTGGAGCGTTCCTGATTTTGATTGTCCATAAATTGATTCTTTATGCTTTGTGATGCGTATTCAAAAATTTTCTTCTTCATAATAATGCTTCAATAATGATACTACAATTTTATGCGTCTTCCCAGAATCCCGCAGCTTTTATCGACAACTGCCAGATATTTACAGACAAAATTCCTTCCATAATATTCAACACCTGACCATCTGTGGTTGTTTCCAGCACAGAAAGTCAACCTCAAAAAGGTTCTCCTTGTATTTATTGAGGAACCTTTTTTGTTTTACCTTTGTGCACCCTAACCATTTAATCAAAAAAATATAATGAAAGAAGTATTTATCGTATCAGCCTTACGGACTCCACTGGGCAGTTTTGGTGGTGTATTATCCAGTTTGAGCGCTACCCAGTTGGGAAGTACTGCCATCAAAGGCGCGCTGGAAAAAGCCGGCGTAGATGCCAAAGAAGTCGAAGAAGTCTTTTTTGGTAATGTGTGCTCCGCCAATCTTGGACAAGCTCCCGCCCGACAAGCCGCACTAGGGGCCGGTATTGGCATCAATGTACCTTGTACCACGGTCAATAAAGTGTGTTCTTCCGGCATGAAATCCATCATGTTTGGCGCTCAGAACATCATGCTAGGCTTCAGCGACCTCGTGGTCGTTGGTGGCATGGAGAGCATGAGTAATATTCCCTACTACGTACCCAAAGCCCGTTGGGGACACAAATATGGCGATGGCGTTCTGGTAGATGGCCTGGCCAAAGACGGACTAACGGACGCTTACGATCACAACGCCATGGGTGTTTGTGCTGATCATACCGCTACCAAATACGGTATTAGCCGCGAAGAACAGGATGCTTACGCTATCCGTTCCTACAAACTGGCTGCCGAAACCACGGAAAAAGGCTGGTTTAAAGACGAGATTGTGCCCGTAAGCGTGCCTCAACGCAAAGGTGACCCGTTGGTGGTCAATGAAGATGAAGAGTACAAACGCGTGAAATACGATAAGATTCCTTCACTGCGTCCGGCCTTCACCAAGGATGGAACCGTTACTGCCGCCAATGCCAGCACGATTAATGATGGCGCCTCTGCACTGATCTTGGTGAGCAAGGAAAAAATGGAGGCGTTGGGCTTAAAGCCAATTGCTAAAATTCTGGCTTTCGCCGATGCTGCTCAGGAACCACAGTGGTTTACCACCGCCCCTACCCTGGCAGCACCTAAAGCCCTGACAAGAGCAGGCTTGACTTTGAAAGACATCGATTACCTGGAGGTCAATGAGGCCTTCGCCGTCGTGCCCATGGCTTTTAATAGAGAATTGAAGGTTGCCGAAGACAAGGTCAACGTATTTGGTGGTTCAGTGGCTATCGGTCATCCGCTGGGTGCTTCTGGAGCGCGCATTGTCACCACTCTGAATAACGTACTGCATCAGCGTGATGCCAATATTGGATTGGCGACGCTCTGTAATGGTGGAGGCGGCGCTTCTGCAATTATCATTGAGCGGGTATAGCTCTATTGAACACTTTGCATTCAAACAAACGGTATTGAAAAAATGGACCAACCTCGACCTGTAGGTGGTCCATTTCTTCTTGGGCTATTTAGAAGCTGTATTTTGCAAAAAAGGTCCAGTTTCTTCCGGGTTCGTAAATCACACCAGGCTGTGTTGCGTTTCTGTAGCTACGATTTAAATGCTCCCGGTACTGGCGATCAAAAATATTTAGAACAGCCATTCCAAAAGATAGTCCCTTTATGGGCTTTACTCCGAGTCGAAGGTCAAATTCACTGAATCCCGGAGTTGTACCTTCATCAAAAGTTATAGAAACCTGATTTTGATTGTCCACAAATCGCCCCTGTGCATTGATCCACCAAACCGGCCGCTCGTAGCTAATTGCCAGGGTGGCTTCCATTGGAGAAATTTCGGGAAGTGGTTCATCCCAATCCAGGTTTTGTGCTCTGGTAAAAGCCAAACTACCACTTGTGCTCAGGTATTTAGCCAGCTGGATTTGACCGGTCAGCTCAAAACCGTATTGAATAGCCTCACCAACATTGACAAACCTACGGGCATACGGGAGTGACCCCATATATTTGCGGGCTATTGTTGTATCGACCATGCCGGTGATATAATCGTTCAGATAGGAGTAAAACAGGTTTGCTCCTGCCTGAAAAGCTTCTGTTTTTTTATTAACTGAAAATTCTACCTGGTTGTTAACCTCAGGGGTCAGGAAGGGGTTGCCCACATACTCATAAGCATCCATGCCAACCGTAAAGTGATTAATGTACCGCTCAATCATATTGGCTGTACGCACACCCCGACCAAGGGCGAGTTGAAAATTCCAGCCCGAAGGAATGGTGTAGGTAGCAGATGCTGTGGCGCTGAGATTCCATTCATTCTCAATATTCAGATTGGAATAACGAGCCGTGAAATCCTCAGCAGGGTCCTTGATCGCAGAATTCACGAAGTCGAGCCTGCTCCCGACCAGAAAACTCCATCGCGCATTGGCAAAATAACGTCCTTCCAAAAATAATCCCAGGTCATTTATGGTTGAATTCTGCCAGATGGCATCCGTCATTTTCATCGGCATGGGCAACTCTTCCCCTGTCATCATGTTGCGCTTCATAATCCGCAAACGTTCTCCGTCACGACCAACATATCGATAATCTGTTCCCACGTATAGCATGGTCTTCTTACCAGGCATAACCGACAATTCTGCCTTTCCACCTACTGTCGTGGCGGAAACCTCTGCCACCGCATCAACCATCATAAAATTGGGACGGCGGTGATTCGTCATGATGTGGTTTACCTGAGTCCCGTAAGCTTTAATGTTTAAACCCACCAATTTGGGGTTGATATTCTTCCAACTGTAGTCCAGTGATAAAAAATCGCTATTATCTGAATCCGTATCCATGGCCAGACCTGCGTGTAAAACATCTCGGTTGAAGGCTTGTCTCCAATTGACATACAATCGTTGATTCTTGCCAGGATTGTACCCAAGTTTCAGGTTGTAGTCGTAGGTTTTAAATGAGCTGGGTACCACAGTGCCGTTACCACTTTGGTAACTCCCATAGTCTTTTAATCCACCCAAAAGAGCAAAATCAAATTTTTGATTGGAACCATTTAACGATAGCTTAGTCATTTTGGAACTACCATTGGTCTCAAAACCACTTTCCAGGCTGCCGCCAAATCCTGGATCCGCCTCATAATCAAATGTTTCGGTAACGACATTAACAATAGCGCCCATCGTGGGGCCATAGCGTACGCTAAATGGGCCGCGAATGAGTTCTATCTTTTTTACATCCTGCGGATTGATGTGTGTTGTGGTGGGATCCATGCGCCCCGGACAGGCATAAGTAGTTTGTATTCCCCCATCATAGATGACATTGAGCTGCTCATATTTAAACGAGCGAAAAACGGGATCCATCGCATACCCTCCCTTCTTGACCAGGCTGAACCCTGGCGTTGCACTGAAAAGATCAGCTACGTCCCGGGGCTGGCTTACGCTCTGCACTTTGTCTACAATAATATCCGATTGTGGTTGAGAATGATAGGGGTCATCGCTGACAAGCACTTCCTCCAGAAAAAGCGTCTTCGCCCTTAATGCCAGTAGCACATTTTCAAAATTATCAGCCACCCGCGCTACTTTAGTTTCGTACCCCAATTGGTTGGCTTCGATTAATATACTCTCCTTTGCGGACAGCGTAATCTCAAAAAAGCCCTCCGAATCAGCATACATAATATTATTGTCGACTTTCACCAGAGCAAAGGATAGACCCGTTTCTTCATCTTCGTCCAGAATTTGCCCTTTGACGACCATCGTTTGTTGCGCCTGTACGGCCAATGCCACAAATATAAATAGAAGGATTGCGAATAGCTTTTTCATGACTTTTCGTTTTATAATTTCATAATCTCAATTTACATAAAAGATAAAAATGTCTTTTTATCTTCTTTTCCACAAAGAAAGAGATTTTGTTTTTATAAAACGGTGATAAAAGTCACTGCCAGTCGATGCATTTAAATACAATTACATTAGATAAGAATAGAAAATAGAGCAAAGACTTCCGCCTAAGGTTCCATCTATGGTGTGGATGTCAAAGTCTGGGCTATCATCATTGAGCGGATGTAGCCAGAATCATATCCGCAGCCTTTTCTCCGATCATAATTGCGGGAGCATTGGTATTGCCCCGGGTAATCGTCGGCATGATCGACGCATCAGCTATACGCAATGCCTGGATGCCGTGCACCCGCAATTCATCATCTACCACTGCCAACTCATCCTTTCCCATCTTACAAGTGCCAACCGGATGATAAAGCGTTTGTGACCATTCACGGAAGAAATCGGCGATAGCCTCATCGCGCTCCAACGGCTTTTCCGGTAAATAAAGCTTTTCCCGATAAGGGGCAAATGCTGGTTGACCCAAAATCTTTGTCGCAATATGGTAGCCGCGAATCATGGTGGCCATATCATCGGGATGGCTGTAATACTGCGGATCTACCAAAGGTAGCGCCGAAGGATTGGCGGAAGCCAGACTAACCTTTCCCCTGCTTTTGGGTTGGATCAGGGTGGGCCCAAAACTATAGCCATTACCAGTAGGCTTATGAAACCCGTGATCAATGAAAAAGACGGGGCCGAAGTGGAATTGCAGGTCGGGTGCCTTCAAATCGGGTAAGGACCGCACAAAACCACCGACTTCTGCAATATTGCTCGTTAGGGGGCCTTTCTTTCGTAATAGATAATTAAACAGATTGCCAATAACGTAAGGAAAGCGCTCGGTGCTATCCAATGAAAGCCGGTAATTGGTACGGGTAGCCACACCTCCGATAAGATGATCTTGCAGGTTTTTACCCACTCCGGGTAGTTCATGAACCAAATCAATGCCGTGTTGCTGCAATTCATTGCCCGATCCGATTCCGGAAAGCATCAGCAATTGTGGACTGCCAAAGGCTCCGGCACTTAATATAATTTCCCGGTCTGCTTTTGCTTCCTGACGTTGACCATTTTTTACATATTGTACGCCAGTAGCTCGTCCTTTCTCTGTGATTATTTTCTTCACCTGAGCGTTAGTAATGACCGTTAAATTATTGCGCGAAAGCGCGGGCTTTAAAAAGGCTTTGGCCGCACTACAACGTTGTCCCCTGCTTTGCGTGACCTGGTAGTACCCAAAGCCTTCCTGGGTGGTGCCATTGAAGTCTTTCTGCTGTTTGTAACCCGCCTCCACAGCCGCTTTGATCAAGGTTTGCGACAAAACATTGGGCGATCGTTGCCGGCCGACCGTGAGTTCGCCATCGGTGCCGTGGTAATCATCGTGAATGACTTGCTGCTGTTCGGAATTCTTAAAATACGGCAACACATCTTCATAGGCCCATCCTTCATTGCCCAGGGCCGCCCAATGATCATAATCCGCCCGATGACCTCGGATATAGATCATGGCGTTGGTACTACTACAGCCGCCCAGCACCTTTCCGCGGGGCTGATACATTTCCCGATTGTTGACATGCTCCTGAGGTACACTGCTGATACCCCAATCCAGCTTGCTTTTGAATAGCTTCGAAAAAGCTGCCGGTATATGAATATTTGGATCTTTATCTGGACCGCCAGCCTCCAATACCAATACCTGGTGTTGTCCTCCTGCCGAAAGGCGATTCGCAAGCACACAACCCGCCGATCCGGCCCCGATGATGATGTAGTCAAAAAGTCTTTCCATAACCCTAACAAGGTAGTCAATTTCCCGATAAAAAGTTTGCTAGTACAAACTGACCTGTTAATACCAGGAATCAAAACAAATGCAAAACTGTAATCAAAAAAGTTACAAACATATTTTTTTGCCTATTAAATCACCAAAATATTTGCATTTTAAGGTCATTTTCCCTTTCTTTGTGTCATACAAAGACCAATTACCAAATGAAAATGTCCTGACAAAAAACGCGCACTTTGTCCAAAAACTTTTTTTCAATTTAGGTGCCATTCCCAACGAATGGCGTGGTAATCCCATGTCATTTCCGTTGGGAATTTTTCACCTGTCTGATGTTCTCTTTGATGGAAGATTAATGCATAGGGTATCTGGGAAACCACCTGAAGCACATGTACATGATGGAGTGCATGTCTACGGAGCAAGGGAAAACAGCAAAAGGTGGTTTTCTTATATTACTCTCAGGCTGTAAAGGCCACGCCCGAAATGATACAGGCGTGGCTTATTTTTTTGCTATAATGCGACTGACTAGTCTGCAACCGGCTTACCTTCAGCCAGCAATTTATCAATATCGTTCATAAACTCATCCACCGATTCAGGGTCGGTACCATTGGCGAAAGCCCGAATATGCCGGTTTTTATCCACCAGAATCAACCAACCGCTATGGTCAAAACCACCAGGTGCCTGCGGATCTTCCAATGCGATACTCATATAGTCATTGGCAATGTTGTAGATATCCGCTTTTTCACCGGTGACAAACTTCCATTTTTCCGGATTTGCTCCCAATCCTTCCTGATATTTCTTTAGCTTGGGAACGGTGTCGTGCTTGACGTCGATGGTGTGCGAGAGTAACATTAAATCGTCATTACCTTCATAATTTTTTTCCACCCGCAGCATTTGCTGAGCCACTTTGGGACAAATCGTTGGACATGACGTAAAGAAAAAGTCTGCAACATAAGCCTTCCCGGCAAATGTCTCATTGGTAATCGTTTGGCTATCCTGATCCACAAAGCTAAATTCCGGGATGGTGTGATAAATGGTATCGCCGGTTTGGGGATCTACATCGTGGTTACCCAAAATTGGCAATGGCCTTTCCGGTTGCTGACAAGCGAAAAAAGCCAAACTAACCAAGGTTGCAATCAATATATTCTTCATAATTGTACGATTATTGTTCTCCTCCCTGTAATTCGGCAAGCAGTGCCTGACCGGAACTGATGGAGGAAGTCATTTTTTCTTTAACAGTTTGCATTTTACTCAGTTCACCGTTGAGGTAATTCACAATCTCCTCGTGGGTCTTCCCATTGCGTAAAGCACCCAACTGCTGCAATTCATTCATCCAGGTAAACATACTCTCCTCACCCGCTTCCAGCAACTTGATCGCATTATTGACCTTTTCGGCCATTGGTTTGTCCAATTCGTCACTTTCCAGATATGGCGTCAGGTCTTGAGTCAGCTGATTGATGGTAGACATTTCCGGCATCACCTCATCGTGTAAGGCCATGACCTGGTCCCACAATCCATCCTGAACTTCGAGTTCTTCCGACGTATAGGGTTCATCCTGAGTGTTGTCTTTTGGTTGGTTTCCACAGGAGAAGATCAGCATTACTGCCAAAAAAGCAGTCGTTGTCCATTGAATTTTCATTGTTTAATATTTTAAAGTAATCCCGAAAAGTATGGTTACTTCGGAACTGTTAGATTGGAAAAGATAATTTTGATTCATTAGCAGGACAATGTCTCGGGGATAGGAGGACGAAAAATCTCCCCGCAATAGTCAAAAGTAAGAACTCGCTGTGTCATTGGTATCAAACAGGAACGAGCGTTGGTAAGAGGAGAAACTATGAGATAAGAAAATGGCTTGGGAATAATAAAGACATCCCCGGTGGAAAAGAGCAAGGCCTGGCGAGAATCCGTGTTGTGTGCTTCATTTAGTTGCCGACTCAGGTAACACTGACCGGCACAATTTGGCACCAATTGCGTACACAATTCCTCCAAGATGTATGCCTGCTTGAAGTGGTACTCCAGGCAAGGCATCACCGGCCTTAGCAATGCGACCAGATAAAGGCCCAAAACAAGAAACGAAAGGATTTCCCGCCTGCTCATAGCAGCAAAGATACAATACAAACGGATAGACTACCAGAGCGGGGCAGGAAATCTTATACAGATACGATTAATTCCGGGCAGCGTAGATCAACGAGAGCACCTGTATCTGTCCGTCCTCCCCTTCAATTTGCCAGTAATAATTTCCAGGAGTCAGTTGCAGATCTTTTGGATTCAGTGACCACTGTTGGGTACCACCATCAGAATTCCGAGTTTCTGACCAAAGGATTCGTCCGGCGGCATCCACCAAACGAACCTGAATTTTCATAGCTTTTTCTGTCTTCAATTCCAATTGTAATTGATCACTGAACGGATTGGGGAAAGCCTCGGCCTGCCAGGGATAAGCTAAGGTCTGTTCCATTGTATTCTTATCGACTTCTGAGACTTCTATATTCGTTGTTTGATTAATCTTTCTGGCTTGTCGTTGCTCTCTACGCAATCTACGTCTTTCCTCTCTTTGTGCCCGTTTATGTGGATTCTGACGGGTCAGTTTTTTGATCCACTGTACAAGTGTGGAAGGATAAGTAGCACGATTATAAGCCACTATTCCGAGAAGCACTATCTCTCCGGCAAGTTGATCAGGCTCCATCATAATGGTAAGTGGCATTTGGGGGATTTCAGCTGCTCTGATCACTATTTCCTGCGACGTGTATCCCGTATAAGTGATTTGCAGCATAGCGGACCTTTGTTCACCTCCAAGGGGAACCGGCAATCTGAAATTACCAGTAACATCAGTGACTACACCAGTAACAGTGCCCTTGACTATAACAGAGGCCCCAATCAAAGGCTCGCCGTTTGCTCCATCAATCACCTGGCCTTCTACCACTCTAACTTTTTCTTGTTTAGGTGCCTTTATCTTATGAGCAGGCACCATATAGCCAACAACGTGTACCTCAGAATATTGCTCAGCACCCTTCAGTACAATTTGCTTATTTCCATCAATAAAGTCCTTGACAGAAATCTTATAAGACTCATAACCAACATAATCCACTACCAGTACCGCATCCATCGGCAATTCCCCTTCAATGGAAAACCGACCATCAAGGTCCGTTTCGGTTCGAACTTGCCTGCCTTCGATCATAACATTTCCAAAAATCACAGCCTCCCCTCTTTCATCAACAACAGTTCCCTTCAACGATACAAATCCCGATGAGGAATCACCTTGTGCTACCCTTTCAATAGCAGGTACTCCGGACACATTTTGTGCCATACCACTGATGGAGGTCAATAATCCGGTAAAAGCCAAACCCACGGTGTTCCAGATGCTACGATTGGGCTGCGGCACTTCCAGTGGAATCGGTTTATTCAACTGCTGTCGGCTGAAACGGCCACAAACCTTGCCGTTGTTTTTGTGGAAGAAATTGACCAGTTCCCGATCTGTCATTTGGGAGAAATCGGTGAGGGTACGAGAGCACTGTTGGCAATAGCGACCATCGTTGACAGGTTGCATATCGCCCCAAGACTGATCACAAGGTTCCGGAACGGAGATTTCGATAGAGTTGCGCTTCATGGATTTAGGATTTTAGCATGAGTTATATCTACCAGATGCAAAAGCAGGGGGAATTACACAAAAAGCGCAAAAAAAATTGTGCGAAGGCTAAAACTATCTTACACTTGTGTGTTTTTAAAAGAACCTAACCAACTAATTTGACCATGCCAGAAAGTTATATCGTAGATGCCGTTCGTACGCCTATCGGAAAGTTTACCGGCACCTTATCCCCCATTCGCACCGATGATCTTGCCGCTCATGTGATTGAGGCTTTAATTGATCGCTACCCGGATATCCCGGGTGAAGCTTTTGAAGATGTGATTATGGGGTGCGCCAACCAGGCGGGTGAAGACAACCGCAATGTGGCCCGTATGGCCCTGCTGCTGGCAGGACTCCCCTACTCTGTTCCCGGTGAGACTGTCAACCGATTGTGTGCTTCGGGAATGTCGGCAGTCATCCACGCCCATCGGGCCATTCATACCGGCGATGGAGACCTGTTCATCTCCGGAGGTGTGGAGCACATGACTCGTGGCCCCTGGGTCATTTCCAAGGTATCCAAACCCTTCGGCCGCGATGCACAAATGTTTGACTCCAGTTTTGGCTGGCGTTTTGTCAACCCCAAAATGCACGCGATGTACGGTACAGACGGCATGGGAAATACTGCCGAAAACCTGGCCGCAAAGTTTAACATCAACCGGGAAGATCAGGATAAATTTGCCTGCTGGTCGCAACTGAAAGCCACCAAAGCCCGCGAAACCGGCCGACTGGCGAAAGAAATTATTCCCGTCAGCATCCCCCGCCGCAAGGCTGATCCCGTGTTGTTTGAACACGATGAATTCATCCGACCGGAAACCACGATGGAAGCGCTGGCCAAATTGCGTACGGCCTTTAAGAAAGCAGAAGACGGAGGCACCGTGACTGCCGGTAATGCCTCTGGACTAAACGATGGAGCTGCCGCTATGCTGGTGGCTTCGAATAATGGGTTAAAGCAGTACAACCTTAAGCCGCTCGCCCGCATTGTGAGCTCAGCCGTGGTTGGTGTTGAACCTCGAATCATGGGCATCGGACCGGTATATGCTTCGCAAAAGGCACTCAAAAAGGCCGGACTCACGCTTGATCAAATGGATATTCTGGAATTGAACGAAGCCTTTGCGGTACAGGTGCTGGCCTGTACACGCGAATTGGGTGTGGCCGATGACGACCCGCGCATCAATCCCAACGGTGGGGCCATTGCGATCGGTCATCCGCTGGGCATGACGGGAACGAGGATATTGCATACGGCAGCACTGGAATTGCATGAGCGGCAGAAAAAATACGCCCTGGTGAGTATGTGTGTCGGCGTGGGACAGGGTTATGCGGTGATTCTGGAAAGAGTGTAAAAGTTGGGGAGGTATCTAATCCCCCCCCAACAATTAGCAGTTATTGCTTAACCGTATCTGAAAACATCAGTTGGTCATTTTCAATACGCAAAACTTTGATCCACTTTTCGTCTCCTCGCTGTACCGTAATCTTGTAGCGACCATCGTCCAGGTCATCCATGTTGATTCGTTGAGAAAAGCCATTGTGGTTTTTCAAACGCTTGTAAAACAGCGTGTTTGGTTCTGATAGATCATCAATAATCACATTGGTACGCTGCTTTTCCAGATTGGCCAGCTTAATGACAAAAGACTTGCCTTCCACTGATTTAATGTCGAAAATGACGCGTTCTCCATCGTTGATTTGATCTACCGGATCGGTTGCGGAAACAGAAGAAATAAAGAATAAGGCAAACAGAGCTGTTGCCATCCACTTGAAGATTTTCATAATAAGTCGGGTTTATTAAAAAAAATGATTTCGGTGATTTCGCTACGATAGGTAGCTTTCTTGTTTAAGGTTGGTTCCGCAAGGTAAACTCCCAAAAAGAAAAAGTAAAGTACAATTGATCAATCGGTCGAATTTTTCGATGAAAAGAATATTCCGACCGATTGATCAACAGATAAAATTAATCAAAAAACAGCTTCCCAGACTTCATACGCCCATCCCGGTCTTGTATTCGATAAAAATACATTCCGGAAGGTAAAGCTCCACGTTCGATGGTATAATTTGAGGAGGCTAAATCAGATTGATACAAGACTCGTTTGCCAGTGGCATCAAAGAGATAAAACGACAATTGGTCCATAGCTACCGGCACATTTACAGTGGCCGTTTGTCGTACCGGATTGGGGTACACCTGCACCTGATCTATGGGTAATGGCAAATCATTGATATCAGAAACCACTCCCGTGGTATCTCGGGTGTACATCACCACCAACACCATCATCTCATCATCGGAAGTAGGGCCCCACCAAACGGGGTTTGGACCATCGTTGACCCAGGAGGCTTCATGGATGATGCCATTGAGGAAGTTCATGGTGGTAGGGCGCAATGGTGAAAAATAACGCATTGGGATGTGTTGATAATCAAAATAGGGCGAAATACAGCCCGGCACCCCCTGCGGACAGGCCGCATCGTAGATCATTTCTCCGGCAGTTCCTCCCGCAAGTCGTTTGTATACCTTATAACCGGTGCCGTATTTGTGCGTATGCCCCATCATTCCCCAGACAAAAATCTCTCCCAGGTTGTAAGTGACCTGCTGTGTTTCCGTGATCGGATTGCCGTTGTTGGGAATAAAGATGCCCGTATTGGCAATCAGGTCCGTATACATTTCCTGAGCAGCGCTACCGGCTTCCTGAGTATAAATATTGATGTAGGCTTCCGCCTGATACACATTGGTGGCGGTGTAGTTGATGTAATGCGAATTGAGGTCCAGCACGATATCATTATCCCAGATAAAGGCCGTGCCTTCCGGCAAACGCAGGTCCGTCGACTCCTGTACCGCCGCCACCAGACCGATGTCGGAGTGGTCAGCGTTCAGCCGCAAGCCATGTTGAATAGAATTATCACCACCGGGATTAAAATCGTAGAGAATGAAGTGGTGTGAAAAGGGAGCAATTTGAATGTCTACCCGATTGACATCCACGTCATCCGGTAAGTTGAGTTCGTACTTTTGAAAATACTCTACCTCGCCACTTGGTTCCAGGTAAAATGGTCCCATTTTGATTTGGAAACCCTCTCCTGGTGCCGGCGCGGGAGGCGGACCATCAGGGTAGCTCAGCATCGCATTCCCGCTATAAAAATCTTCCAGCAGGCTTTCATCCACCACCTGGGTATTGGTATTTTTAGCTCCGTAGAGAATCCACTGGCGAATCATTTCCTTTTCTACATTGGTTAGTTCGGTGCCTTCCCCCGGATGTGCCCCGGTATTTTCCAATGTTGGCTCCAGGCCATTGTGAATTTTGTGAAACAAAAAGCTCTGATCCACTCTTCCGGGATAAACCAGTTTGTAACCATTGTTGCTGGCATCCGTGTCATCGGGATTGGCATTGTAAAGCCCCTGATGTACGGAAAGGATGCGTGCGGTCTCCGTGCTACCGGTGCCTTCCAGGTCCAGTCCGGCAGCGGGGGCCGCATTGCTGTGGCAGGACACACATTTGTCCTGAAAAATTTGATAGACTCTCTGGATAGTCGATTGCGCGCTCAACGCAGTAAATAAAGAGAAAGCAAAAAGGGTGTAGATTAATTTCATAATGTCGAGTTTTTTTGGTGTATGTATTGCTAAGATGGGAAACACTAGCGGTTTCCCCTACTGTATAGACTAGCATTAGTGGGTAAAGGTTTGATTGGACGTTTTTAAAAAAGCATGGCCAATCAAAGATAGAAAGGTAGTTTACACGGACTATTGTCGGGTTTCGTATTGGTCAAGGTATTCTTCCACAATGGAGGCAATGACATCTTTAACTATTGTTTTTTCCGTCTTGGCAATGGTACGGAGTTTTTCCAGCTTTTCCTGCTCAATCAATACGGTTACTCTGCGGGTATGTTTTCCGGATCTCACCTCCACTTCATCCATCGATACGGTGCTGCGAATCAGCATGTCCAGTCCTCCCAAAGAACCACGGCTCCGTTTTTTGGTTTTGGATTTCTTGCGATTTGAGGTTTCAGACAGCTGTTCCGTAAGGGTTTCCTCGAAGGCGTCTTCAAGAAAAGACTGTAGGTCATCGGCAAAGTTTTTACCCTCATTCCGAGTGTCATCGTCAGAATGTTCTGGTTGCTTATCGGCAGCCTTCAGGGCTTCAGCGGGCATTGAATCCTCCCCCATTCCACTGAACAGGCTGTCAAAGTCGTCGGTAAATTTTTTCTTCGCCAAAATGATTGATTTAATTTTACCGCTTAAATGTTATTATAAAACAAAAAGTCGCTTATTGTTCTACTTCAACGCGTTCGCAACGCTCTAGAATTTCCTTACACAAATCCAGGTAGTCCGTTGCTCCGGAGCTTTGCGGATTGTAAGAAAAAATATCCTTGCGTTGAGCCGGGGCCTCCGCCAGGGCCACATTATCGCGGATGTAGGTATTAAATACCAGGTGGCCAAAATATTTCTTGATGGTTTCCACCACATCGCGATTCAGTACCTTTCGGCTATCGTACATCGTAGCAATCACGCCACCGATTTGTAGTTTCTTATTCAAGCGTAGTTTTACCTTTTGAATCACCTGC
Source organism: Saprospiraceae bacterium (assembly GCA_965229635.1). Lineage (GTDB taxonomy): Bacteria > Bacteroidota > Bacteroidia > Chitinophagales > Saprospiraceae > BQJU01. The sequence goes on along the minus strand of OZ245894.1, from coordinate 3,389,567 downwards.
TTGATTTTGGCCAGTCCCTGCAGGGCCAAAAACTCGGTTTGTAGCGGGATATAGACGATATCACTACTGGTCAGTGCATTCAAAGTTAACAATCCTAACGATGGCGGGCAATCAATGATGATAAAATCGTACTGATCTTTGACTGGTTCAAACAATTCCCGCAGGATAAATTCGCGGCCGGCTTCGTTGATCATCTCCATTTCCGCCCCGGAAAGGTCGAGGGTAGAAATGACCACATCCAGACCTTCCTTTACGGTATAGGGGTCCAGTTCCGTCTCTCCCCGAAAGGCCTCGTAGATGCTATTAGGCTGCCGGGGCACCCCAAGTGACAAGGTCAGGTTGGCCTGCGGGTCAAGGTCAATCAACAATACTTTTTTTCCCAACTCCACTAATCCTGCTCCAATATTGATGGCGCTGGTGGTTTTACCCACCCCTCCTTTATGATTGAGCAGCGAAATGATTTTTCCCATACGCTTTTTCAGAATTTTGACAGTTTTTTCCTGCTGTCCAGATCGTAAATTACTGATTTTAGGATAAAAATGAAATGCATTTGCTCGGTAAAAATATAATTTTTGCCCAACAACTATTGCCTGTTGATAAAGAATACCCCCAAAAGCATGATGCCAGCAGCTACAAGTGATTGTAAACTAAACGTTTCCTGATTGAGGCTCCAGCCTAAAAAAAGCGCCACGACCGGATTGACGTAAGTCGCCGTGGCTACCTTGGCCGGAGATACTTTTTGTAATAGAAAATTGAAACTGCTGAAGGCGAGGATCGACCCAAAAAAAATGAGATACAACCAGGACAAACCGGCTTTTAGCGTAAGCTGAGACCACGAAAATCGGGTATACTCACCGGTCAACAAACTAACTAACATCAGAAAAATCCCTCCGGAAATCACCTGTATGGCCGTACTTTGAAAACGCGACTTCGGTAAATTAGTCGTGCTGATGTATACCGATGCCAGACCCCAGGACAATAAGCTTAACGCAATGGATAACATCCCCCACACCGCCTCCCGGTTGGAAACAAACTTGGGTTGTCCCACCAATAAAACCATTCCAATAATGCCCAGCGCGGTGCCTACCAAACTCAGCCCACCGGGTTTGACACCCCGGATAATCCACAATAAAAAAAGGATCAATAAGGGATCAAATGAGACCATAAGGGCCGTAATTCCGGTGGAAATATACTGTTCGGCCCACACTACGCCACCTGTACCAATCGACAAAAATAAAATGCCAATGATCGCTGCATTTCTCAATTGCGTGCGGTCTGGCCAGGCAATGCCGCGCATTTGGGTAAAACCCATTAACAAAATGCCTCCCGCAATAAATCGTGTACCACACATCAAAAATGGAGGGATCACCTCAATGGCGTAGTAATTGACCAAATAAGTGGAACCCCAAACGAGGTAGATCACCGCAAAGGCTCCAATAATCAGTAACCGGTCGAGATTTTGCTTTTCCACGTATTTAAAGTTGGTTTCCCTGACTTATCGTGAACAACGTGCCCCCATTCTTAGTTTCACTGCCAAAACAAATGATTTATGTCTAACAAAAATATACTGATCGTAGGGGGAAGTTCCGGTATTGGACTGGCCCTGGTGAAGAAATTGAGCAATGAAGGCCACCAGGTCTGGGTGTGGTCCAGAAATGGAGATACCCTTACGGGAATGCCGGGAGTGACGCACCAATCCGTTGACATTACCAAGGATGACCTCCCTGCTGCCGACTTGCCCGATGAACTGCACGGAATGGCTTACTGCCCGGGCACCATCAATCTCAAACCCTTTCGCTCGCTCAAACCGGAGCAATACCGTGAGGAGATGGAAGTCAATGTGATCGGGGCAGTGAGGACCATTCAGGCAGTGGAGAAACAGTTGAAGAAAGGAGCGGTATCCAGCGTGGTTCTATTTAGTACGGTTGCAGTGGGCCGCGGTATGCAGTTTCACGCCCTGGTATCAACGATGAAAGGCGCTGTAGAAGGCCTGTCCCGTTCGCTGGCGGCCGAATTTGCGCCAAAAGTCCGCTTTAATGTCATTGCGCCTTCTCTGGTCGAAACACCTTTGGCCGAACGCTTGCTGTCGTCTGAAGACAAACAAAAAGCTGCCGCTGATCGTCATCCCCTGCAGCGCTATGGTCAGCCGGAAGATATTGCCGGACTTGCCGCTTATCTGCTCGGGGAAGAGAGCAGCTGGATTACCGGGCAGGTCATTGGTGTGGATGGGGGGATGAGTACGTTGTATGGGTAGCCTGCTGCAAGAAATTCATTGTGTAAAAGTTTTCCTTCTAAAAAGCTTAAATTGGACTATGATTTAAACCACTTCATACTCAATCTCAGAAGGAAATAGAGCATTATGAAGAATAAAATTGTGCTGCACACATTCCTGTTGTTAGGCTTTTTTGCAAATGCCCAATATTGTGACCATCCCGATCTCTTCATCGAACAAAGTTCTTTTGGAATCTGGGACTACACGACCTATGGTAACGGCTGTCTGAACCCTGGCAATTCAGACTCCTGCAATATTTACATTTTTAAGCCGACAGATGTATTGATCGATGAAATCCCTCTGCGCCCTGCAATCATTGGAGTCCATGGGCTGTGTGAACTAGGAGAAATATGGGACCCTTTTTGTGATCAATTGACCGCCTACTTATTTACCGGAAGGCTTCATGACGCCTATCTGAAATATGGTTTTGTTATTGCCTCGGTCCAGTATAAGCAATGGGTTGATGAATTTGAGATTGCGGATCCTTGCCTGACTCCCGCAGAAGAATTTGCCAGAGCTCATTATCGGGCCGTGGTAGATGTAAGAAAGGCTGTCAAAAAGCTATATGATAATGCAGCGGCATTTTCCATTGATAAAGACAATATTTTTCTCTACGGAAACAGTCAGGGAGGAATGGCTGTGTTGCAGGCGGCTTTGCTAACCGACGAAGCAGAGTTTTTCAATTCGTTACCGGAGTTTTCCTACTTACAAAATGAATATGGTCCTATCCCCGAGCGAGTCCCCATAAAAGGAGTGATCAACTTATCAGGTTTCGTTTATGCAAAGGAATTTATTGATGAGTCAGATAGCATCCCACTATTTCTGGCTCATGGCACCTGTGATGAAATTATTCCTTATCAGTCTGGAGTACCCTTTTTTTGCACTGACAATGACTTCATTGAGGTTCATGGCAGTTTGTCCATTGCCACGGAAGCCCATAGAAATGGAATTCCCTATTCCTTACATACTATTAATCAAATGGGACACGGTTGGACCAATGAGATGCAGGAGTTAATAGCGGGCAGTGTTTTACGCAGTTGGATAAAGGATCAGGTTATTTGCGGTACTCCACAAAACGAGCAATTTTTCTATGATGCGGCAGATGAAGATTGCCCGCCCAATAATCTATCTCCTGAGGATATTTTGACCAGCACAGGTGCTCATTTAACGGATGAAGACATTAGGGTCTTTCCAACTTTATTTACGCAAAACATTACAATCGAGAGTCTCAGCTGTAAATCCTGTCAAGCTGACCTTTCAATTTTTGACCTCAATGGAAAGAGTGTATATGCCCAAAGAAGTCGTTTGGGCCAATCCATTGATTTAAGTTGGCTGGAAAAAGGGGTTTACATCATCTTGATAAAACCGGAAGGTCAGAGATGGGTAAGTAGAGCAAAAATTGTAAAGTGGGATTTTAAGAACTAAGAACAAGCGGGCGGAACCTGGATCTCATTACCTGACGTTGGTTCTTGTGGCGATTTACCGATTTTTAATGCCCGCCTACTCTTAGTGCATGTCGGGTGTTTCTTTTAGTTACTATTGCTTGATAAAATTCTTGATCAGTACCCCTTCCGGGTAATGTAATCCTAAAAAATATGTGCCGGGAGAAAAGTCTTTAATGTTGATAATCCCCTGATAGGATGTCAATGTGCTCTTTAGCAGGCGTTGCCCCCGGGCATCAAATATTTCAAATGGTATCTCCTGGTTTTCCGATCGTTCAACAATAATATTGTCTCTCGCAGGGTTAGGATAAATCTTAACTTCTTTTGTTGCCAGTGCTGAGTGATTGCCTACCGAAGTATTCATGACAATCCTCCTCAGTCGACCAATATTTGAACCGTATCCCGAATCGCAAACATATAAGGTATCTTCTCCTGGCGAAAAATGGATGCCCAGCAGGGCTTTAAATCTGGCAGATTCCAGGGGCCCATCCTGGTAACCAGCGGTTGAACCGGCAAATTCATCAATCTCACCGGCAGGATTGATTTTCAGGATCTTGCTACCGGCAGTGGCATAAATACAGGAATCTTTTTGCCGAAAGGCCATATGACCAACCGTTGTGCCCATCGTTATCCACAACTGCAGTATACTATCCGTGTGATTTACTTTGTAAAGCTTTTCGTTTGAATGTACGACCAGAGTGCCATTGAGGTCGGTGGTCATGGCTTGAGGCCGATAAAGGGTGGGCGAATCGATATACAAACTCACTTGTCCGGAGGGGGCAATCTTGTGAATCTGATGCCCGGCATAGGCCGGTGCATTGCCCCAACTGGCCACATAAATATTTTCCTGCGCATCGATAGCAATACCTGATGGCCCGTCAAGCCCTCCGGCAATAATGCTTTTCTGGCCCGTATTCAGGTTGTGAGAAAAGACCGTATTATTGTCGTAATTAGTAACAATGAGCAGGCTATCCCGGTATTGATCCACGTCGACCGGTCCAAAGAACCCGGTTGCGAAATTGGGGTCAAAGGTCTCCGACTGTACATCATAGCGACCAATTACAGCCCCCGCCAGCCCTCCGGAGGCTGCATAAATATTTCCGCTTGCATCAACGTGCAAACCATCTCTGAGTACTGGGTGAGTAATGACTGTTTCCACATACTGCGCTTCCAACCGTACAACACTGAAAAATAATAGTAGCGCAAAAGCAAGAGAAGCTTTAACCATTTTGATTTTTTTTGATGATTAAAAAAGATTTGGCCGAGAATTAATGGCTATGACAAAGTTAAAGCAGCCGTGTCGCCTGTGATTGGAAAAATGTAAGATTGGTTAGTAAAGGTCCCAATAGATGAATTGCCTTTGTTCAAAAAAGGCAGTTGGCGTCTGCCCCAAAATGGCCCTGAAGTCGTTGATAAAGTGGGCCTGATCAAAATATCCGCTTTGCAATGCTATTTGCGTTTGAGATTTATCTCTATGCTTGTAAATAAGGTCAACGGCATGTCTTAGGCGTATGATCTTGCCGTAATATTTGGGCGAAAGCCCGATCTTATCCTTAAAATACTGATGAAAGTACTGCCGACTTATATTCATTTTTTGGCAAAGGGCCGAAATTTGTACTTGTCCGTGGCTACCCAACATCTGATCAAAAGCGTAAAGCAAAAAGGGCTGTACGGCTCCTGGAGAATGGAGCCTTTGTAGGGCAAATTGCTCGAATATTTGAATGGCGTCGGCCGAAGTTGTTGCCTCATTTATATTTTCAGAAAGAACATCAAAATCCTGATTGATATCTCGCAGGGCAGTTCCACCCGAGGGCAAACTCAGCGCTGAATGACCAAAAAGCAATTCAAAAGCCCAGGGGAAAAGCTTGATTTCAAACCAGGTGCCGGAGCCCACAACGACCACCCTGTTTCCCTGTTTTGTTTGTCCCCATACAAAAGATTGAGGCAGCGCCTTAGGAGGCTCGTCGCCCAGAGCTTCATAGACGTGCAGATGCTTCAGGAAGATCAACTCTATAAAGCCATTTGGAACATAGGTCTGCGTACTTGAAAAATGGTGATTTTCAGGGAAACTCATGTCGAAGTAATCCCAGGAATAGACCATAGAGTTGAGGATTGGATTTTGGAGAGCACCATTTTGGCCAATGCGCGGATTCATAAATTATAATTTGCCTACAATTTTGTTACAGCCAAAGTTGGCCAAAAGCATTTGGTTATTGTGCTCGCAATTGGGCATTTTATGTCTGCTGGCCGCGCAGAAGTTCAATTTAGATACATTGACTTTTTGCAAAGTGATCAATACTTCCCTCTAATCTAATAAAGCTGATGCCTGGTCAAAGTTTCTTCCCCATCTAAGGAAAAATGCCTACTTTGTTCATCAATTCACTCGACAAAACTTTCCAACATGTCAACAATCAACCACCTTATTTACTGTTTTTTCGTGGCTAGCATCCTGTTATTTAGCACCTGCAAATCTGATGACATGCCGGAGCCCCAACCGGCCCGCACATTCGCCGATGTAGAGGCTGATTTTCAGGCGATAGACCTTTCGCCGGGTATCCACGACATTTCTCTGGAAATCGTGAATGGCGTCTTTTTCAATTTCAGAGTAATTGCTCCGGAAAGAGCAACCGGTGAAAAGAGACCGATGATCCTGGCACTGCACGGTGCTTCCGGCGGAGCGCCTGATGCTCATAAAAATACCGATTGTTATATTGAACCGGGACTGGAAATCCTTGATGCTTTTATTCTCAGTCCCAATGGCGGAGCAGACTTGTGGTACGACAACTCCAATCAGGAAAAAGTAGGCATTCTGATGTCACTTGCTTTGGGTTTTTGGCCTATTGACCAGGAAAAGATTGCCGTAACCGGCTACAGCAACGGCGGAAATGGCGCCTGGTTTTTTGGAGAATTTCAAGCCAATACCCTCTCTGCTGCCATCCCCATGGCCAGTTCCTATAATGTTTATAATACCGATAATACGGTGAGGGTCATGGACATTCCCATGTACGTCATTCATGGGGAAAATGACGAATTGTTTCCACTGCAACAAACCCAGGAATGGGTTGAAGCAACCATCGATGCAGGGAGCGATATTACCTTTGTCGTCGCCCCGGACTTGGGACATTACACTCCTTGTGATTACGTGCCCTATCTCAAAGATGCGGCCCTATGGCTGAAAGACACGGTTTGGATGGATTAATACTGATCTAAATCATCCTGAAGTATTTTGCCATATTCAGCATTAATCGTAATATTGCAATAAAGCAATAACAATGAAACAGGAACAAGAATTAAAAGATATCGTCAGAGAGCGCTACGCTCGAATTGCCGAGCAAGGCAAGGCTGAAAATGCGTCTTCCTGCTGTGGCGCTACCACACCATCCAATAAGGTCTACAACATCATGATGGATGACTATTCCGAAACCGAGGGCTATGTAGAAGATGCCGATCTGGGATTGGGATGTGGCCTGCCCACCCAATTTGCCCAGATTCAGAAGGGAGATACGGTCATCGACCTCGGCTCAGGGGCCGGAAATGACTGTTTTGTCGCCCGCCATGAGACCGGTGCGGAAGGCAAGGTCATCGGTATTGATTTTACGCCCATCATGATCCGGAAAGCCCGCATGAATGCCGAAAAACTGGGCTACAACAATGTAGAGTTTCGAGAAGGAGACATTGACGATATGCCCGTTAGTGAGGATATTGCCGATGTCATTGTCAGCAATTGTGTGCTCAACCTGGTGCCCAATAAGGGCAAGGTGATCGGCGAAATTTATCGCGTATTAAAACCCGGCGGCCACTTTAGTATTTCGGATATCGTACTGGTGGGCAATCTGCCAGACGCTCTGAGGGAAGACGCTGAAATGTACGCAGGTTGCGTGGCCGGTGCCATTCAAAAATCAGAGTACCTGCAACTGATCGAGGACCGTGGTTTTCAACACATCACAGTGCAAAAGGAAAAGCCGATTACGATTCCTGAAGACATACTCAGCAAATATCTTTCCGCCGAAGAAATTAAGGATTTTAATCAGGGAGAAACCGGCATTTTTAGCATCACGGTTTACGCCGAAAAACCGGGAAGGAAGCAGGGAAAGCCCAAGATCAAGTTATCGGAATTGCAATCTTCTAATTGCTGTGCGCCGGATAGTGGGTGCTGTTGATTATAGAAAAAATTAGCAGAGCCCGCGCCGTGAGCGTAGGCCCTGCAACATTATATTATCCTAACACTTTGGCATTCGACACAAACGGCTGGTCATAAAACCGCTCGCCGGTCGCTTTATACAAAGCATTCGACAGTGCGGCCATAATCGGTGGCAGTGAAGGTTCTCCCAATCCGGTTGGATCAATGCCATTGTCGACAAAGTAGGTTTCAATTTCTATCGGTGCTTCCGAGTTGCGAATCAAGCGGTAAGTGTCAAAGTTTTTCTGCTGTGGCACACCATCCTCAAAGGTCATCTCTCCGTACATCGCATGACCGATGCCATCGATAATACCACCCTCGATCTGGTTTTTAGCCGCCAGCGGATTGACCACAATACCACAATCTACCGCACAATACACCTTTTGCACTTTTGGTTTATCACCATCCATCACTACGTCCAGCACCTGCGCTACGTAGGAATTGTGACAGAAATAGGCGGATACACCACGGTGAACGCCATCCATAGGTTGGCCCCAATTGGCTTTTTCCTTGACCAGTTTCAACACACCGGCATAACGCTCGGCCTCGTAGTCATTCCTCTCACCTACCGGACTACTGATGGCCCGATCAAACAATTCCAAACGGAAGTCAATTGGATCTTTACCGGCTGCTTCGGCCACTTCATCCAGGAAGGACTGTTCAGCGAAAGCGATAAAATTAGACCGCGGTGCTCTCCAGGCGCCCGTAGAAATATTGGAATCCATGCTCAGGTTCTCCGCCAGGTAGTTATCCACCGCTCCAGCGGGGTAACGATCGGCAAATACCGGACTTTCGTGGGTACCGGTTCCTCGAACGTGGAAACCAATCAACTGATTGTTTTCGTCCAGGGCCGCACGGTAGGTCACCTTATAAGCCGGACGGTAAGTCCCCTGCGTCATATCGTCCTCACGGGTGTAGACCAACTTGATGGGCGCATTCATTTGTTGCGAAATGACTGCGGCTTCGGTTCCGAAGTGACCATAGAGGCGACGCCCAAAACCACCGCCCATACGGGTCATCATGATGGAGACATTTTCGGCGGGTAAGCCCAAAACGGAGACTAATGTCTTGTGCAAAAATTCCGGAGTTTGGATCGGACCAACCAATTCTGCCTTGTCGGAAGTGACATGGGCAAAAAAGTTCATCGGCTCCATGGTATTGTGCGCAAGTAAAGGCGCAGAATAGGTCTTTTCAATCACCTTGGCGGCATTCTTAAATGCTGCATCCGGGTCTCCATCCTTTCTAGCTGCTTCTTCTGGCTTCTGTTCAAGGAGGCTGGTCAGTTTATCCTGATGCTGTGCACTGCTTTCCAACGGAGAATCCGTTTCCCATTCAATTTCCAACGCCTTTTTGGCCTGTAGGACTTCCCAGGTAGTGTTACCAACTACGGCCACCAGTTCGGGAAAAGCATTCACATCCGACCACTGGCGGTCGTATCCTTCCGGTGCTACGTTGATGGTAATCACATCCTTGATGCCAGGCATCGATTTAGCCTTATCCGCATTCAAGGATTTGAGCTTCATACCAAAGGCCGGTGGATGCTCGATCATAGCAATCAACATACCATCGCGGTAGGTATCCAGTCCGAATAATGGCTGACCAGTAACGATCTTTTCGCCGTCCACATTTTTGCGGTCAGTGCCAATAATTTTGAAATCCTTCGGGTCTTTCAGGGCCACTTTCTCCGGAACTTCCATTTTTCCGGCAGCAGCGGCAACTTCGCCGTAGCCAATCGTTTTGCCACTGGCTTCGTGGGAAATCACTCCGGCATCGGTGGTCAATTCCTCAACCGGCACTTCTAGCTGAGCAGCCGCAGCGGCCAGCAACATGTGACGCGCCGTCGCTCCGGCCATACGTAATCCGGGCCAGCCATGACGAATCGACTGGCTTCCTCCCGCCAGCTGGCGTTGGTATTTATTGATATCGAACCCGGCCTGTTCTACCACGACCTTGGTCCAATCTACATCCAATTCCTCCGCCACGATCATCGGCATGGAGGTTTTTACATTCTGCCCAATCTCGGGATTGGGTGACATGATGGTAACCACGCCGTTTTCGCCAATCTTGAGAAAGGCATTGATGTCAAACCACTCGTCGGGCATGGTAAGCGCCACTTCCGGTGCATCGGCGGGGGTACAGGAGGCCAGCCAGCTAAAGCCGAGCATCATACCACCTCCGGCCAGGGAAGTCGCTTTCAGAAATGAACGTCTATTATGTTTAGTTTTGATAATCATCTTGATTCTGCTTTTAAATGAAAACAATAAAGAAGGAAAGGGAAATTACCAGGTTTTAGCCCATTTTCCCTGCTGCAGTTTTCACAGCAGCCTGAATGCGGGTGTACGTTCCACAACGACAGAGGTTTCCATTCATTACCGCCTTGATTTGATCATCTGTAGGAGATGAATTGTCATTTAGAAAAGCAGCGGCAGTCATAATTTGCCCGGCCTGACAATAGCCGCATTGGGGCACATCGTGTTCCAGCCAGGCTTCCTGTACCGGATGGTCGCCTTTTTCAGACAAGCCCTCAATGGTGGTGATTTTTTTATCCGCCACCTGCTCTATAGGCAAGGAACAGGACCGCATGGCCGCCCCGTCCACGTGAATGGTGCAGGCGCCACACTGACCGATGCCACAGCCATATTTGGTACCCACCAGTTGAAGATGATCTCTGAGTACCCATAAGACCGGTGTAGAGGGATCTACCTCCACCGATTGGGTTTTACCGTTGATGCTTAGTTCAAATGTTGCCATATTCATTATTTTATTGGGAATGGTCGATTATGCGGAATGTTAGTACCGCTGCTATAAATATACGAATTACTATTATTTCGGAGCGAGTAAAAGCCAACCTTTGCTTAATTTAAGCAATAAAGCACACATAGGGTATTGTTTTTCCAGGAGGAAATCCCATTTTAATGGCCAAACTTGAAAAAAGTCTAAGACCATGTTTGGAGGTCGGATTTGAAAGTGAAAACAATCAGTTTTTTGATGAGACAAGGCACCTTTTTGCAGGGCATACCCCGAGGTACGGTCAAAAAAAATAACGCAGGATCATCAAAAAAATGATGTTTGTAGCTCAAAGTTTGACCTCCAAACATGGTCTAAATGAAAACGACGAACCTTCTCTCAATCGCACTGATTTTATTATTGCTTTCCTGCAATATCTCCATCAAGGATCAACAAGCTACCCTGGTGCACCTGATACCCTACGGATTTGAGGGCAAAATAGAATTGACCATCCTTAGAGAAAGCGTTAAAACTGACCAGATTGCCGAAACTTATCTCATCAGGTATGATTCCAACGGGGAAGCCACATTAGACTTGAATAAAGACTACCTGAAACTTGTAAATGAAGAGCACTTTTTTTGGTATGAAAATTTTACGGTTTATGACTCATTGTTGCTACTACAACAGGATTTTGAGGGACAGAAGACCAGTTATTGGGTATGCAAAAACGACGTGAACAAAGATTCCTTAGTCCACAGAGTCAGTAGAACTATTGATGATAAATTTACCAGAGAGTCGTTCCTTCAAATTCTATTTGAAAGAGAAGATTTAAATTCTCGAGATACCTTCTCCTACCTCAATAACTCAAAATTCTATATCGAGAAAAATAAAATCTTTTGGTTGAAATAAAGGAGTTCCGTTTCTCATTTTCATTCACAAAAAATTAAGAGGCAGCCCGTTGCCGAACTACCTCTTAAACTATAGTATGAAGTATGTAGTAGGGTAAAATTTACCCCGTAGCTCTATCAATTAAGCCAAATCAAACCGGTCGAGGTTCATCACCTTATTCCAGGCGGCTACGAAGTCCTTCACAAAGCGCTTTTCAGAATCGCTTGATCCGTAAGCCTCTGCAATGGCACGTAGTTCTGAATTGGAACCAAAGATGAGGTCGACACGGGTACCGGTCCACTTTACTTCACCAGTTCTGCGGTCGCGGCCTTCAAATACTTCTTCGGCCTCGCTCGTTGCTTTCCAGGTGGTGCCCAGATCCAGCAGGTTGAGGAAGAAGTCGTTGGAAAGCACTCCAGGACGATGGGTAAACACCCCGTGCTTTGACTGGTCGTAATTGGTATTCAGTACGCGCATACCACCGAGCAAAACAGTCATTTCAGGTGCAGTCAAGGTCATCAATTGCGCCTTATCCACCAGCAGTTCTTCGGCTGATGCCGCATAACGAGGCTTCTTGTAGTTGCGGAAGCCATCGGCCATCGGCTCCAGGATGGAGAAAGACTCTACATCGGTTTGCTCCGCTGAAGCGTCAGTCCGACCGGGAGTAAATGGTACCGCTACGTTATGTCCGGCATCCCTGGCGGCCTTTTCCACTCCGGCACATCCGGCCAGTACGATCAGATCGGCCAAAGAAACCTTTTTGCCACCTGATTGTGCGGCGTTAAATTCCTTCTGAATGCCTTCAAGTGTATCCAGTACTTTGCTCAGCTGGGTTGGGTTGTTCACTTCCCAAAACTTCTGTGGAGCCAGGCGAACGCGAGCACCATTGGCACCGCCGCGCTTGTCAGAGCCACGGAAGGTAGAAGCCGAAGCCCAGGCAGTAGAAACCAGCTCAGAAACCGACAATCCGGAAGCCAAAATCTTCTCCTTCAATGAAGCTACATCCTTATCGCTGATCAGTTCGTGATCTACCGCCGGAATCGGGTCCTGCCAGATCAAATCTTCCGCAGGTACTTCTGGTCCGAGATAGCGGACTTTTGGTCCCATATCGCGGTGAGTCAGCTTGAACCATGCTTTGGCAAAAGCTTTCGCAAATTCATCAGGATTTTCGTAGAAACGTCTGGAAATCTTCTCGTAGGCAGGGTCCATGCGCAGGGAAAGATCGGTCGTCAGCATAAAGGGTGCGTGACGTACTTCCGGATCGTGGGCATCGGGAACCAAACCGGCACCGGCACCATCTTTCGGTCTCCACTGGTAAGCACCGGCAGGACTCTTGGTCAATTCCCATTCGTAGCCAAACAGGTTTTCAAAGAAGTTATTACTCCATTTGGTTGGCGTGGTTGTCCAGGCACCTTCCAGTCCACTGGTAATGGTATATTTACCATGACCATCTCCGAAGGTATTTCTCCAGCCAAGGCCTTGTTCTTCAATTGTTGCACCGGCAGGCTCCGCAGCTACGTATTTACCGGGGTCAGCGGCACCGTGGGTCTTACCAAAGGTATGTCCTCCGGCGATCAAAGCCACTGTTTCTTCATCGTTCATTGCCATACGGCCAAAAGTCTCGCGGATGTCGTGAGCCGCTGCAATTGGATCAGGGTTACCGTTAGGGCCTTCCGGATTGACGTAGATCAATCCCATTTGTACCGCCGCCAGTGGGTTTTCCAGGTTGCGGTCACCGCTGTAGCGCTTGTCGCCCAGCCATTCAGATTCTGCTCCCCAGTATACATCTTCTTCCGGTTCCCAAACGTCCTCACGTCCACCGGCAAAACCATAGGTTTCAAAACCCATTGATTCCAGTGCGCAGTTACCGGCCAAGACCATCAGGTCGGCCCAGGAAAGTTTCTTACCGTATTTTTGTTTGATGGGCCAAAGCAACAGACGTGCCTTGTCGAGGTTGGCATTATCCGGCCAGCTGTTGAGGGGTGCAAAACGCTGGGTTCCGGAACCTGCTCCGCCACGTCCGTCCGCGATGCGGTAGGTACCCGCACTGTGCCAGGCCATACGAATGAAAAACGGTCCGTAGTGACCATAATCCGCCGGCCACCAATCCTGCGATTCGGTCATCAAATCGTAAAGGTCTTTTTTTACGGCTTTCAGGTCGAGCGATTTAAATTCTTCGGCGTAGTTGAAATCCTCCTCCATGGGGTTGGAAAGGGAAGAGTGCTGGCGAAGAATATTCAATTTCAGTTGGTTGGGCCACCAATCACGGTTTGAAGGGCCACTACCGGCGCTACGCTTCAACTCACCGTGCATAAACGGACAGCGGCTTGATTCGTTTACGTCCCAGACCTGGCCATGATCATGACCATTGCCATTGGTTGATGTGGTTTCATTCTTTTTCTTATCCATAATTGCTCAGTTTTTCCTGCAAGATAAGGGGAATTCGATTATAATGTTTATCGATAATTATTATAACAATATCGATATCATCTATAATCCTTAATTAATGCGGCATTGGGCCTATCCGCCTGAAAATGAAGTGACAAAAATCATTGGGAGTTCTTGTTGGAACCACATCAGGCACATAAGGAAACGCTAGAATTATCTCGCTAAATATAAGTTTCATCGCTCCTATTATGCAGGACATAAAAGAGGGTCGCCTATTCGGCGATTTTCTTATTTGGAACCACACTTTAGTCCCGCTGAAGGGAAACCCGCAGGGTCGGGAAAAGAAACAAAGGTCACAAAGGTTTGAATGGAGAATTTGCCTCCGGCGGCCGCTTTTGGCTTGGCCCAGAACCGGGAAAAACCCAAGGCTGTACCTGGCCCTTAACGCTGCGAAGAACTCCAAAAGCCTAAACGGTAAAAACTCGCCTTATCGTACTGATTTTCAGGCTTGATAACGGGAACTATTCATCACTTTCTTCCACTTAAACCTGTTTCTTGGCTCAAACAGTTTACAGCTCTTAACGGCTTTTGGAGCCCTTCTTCACTAGGCCAGCTAAGGCCGATTACGGGCTGCGATTAAGATAACGGTTCCTGGTTTTGGAATGACCAATTAGCCACAGCGTAGCGACACATAATTGAATGCACAGCAGCCCTCCCTTTTGCCGAGAAAAACTTCATTTTTCACTCAAAAAAATCTTGTAAATCATGTTCATCATGTCTCAAAAAAGTCAACATCATGTCAGCTACTTTTATAAAAACCGCAAGGTTTTTGAAAAAAAAGCTGCGTACTTTGCGACTTCTCTGCCTTCGCGTAGCCGCTATCTCCGGGGGACGTAGCCTCTGGCGAAGGACTCGGCGAAGGGTGGTGCTCGCCACATTAGTTGCTCGCTTAAATGAGGGGCCTCTCCTATTCAACACTCAGTCAAAAAACCAACAGCACAAAAAAATTTTGAAAGTCTCTTTTTTTATTTAACTTTGAAAAACAAAGTACTTTTAAAAAAATGCTCTCCTTGTGAAAATTGACATCATTATTGCCTACATCCAGAGGTACGAATTTGGTCACGAAAAGGATTTTGTACCACCCATTACCGGTATTCACCTTGCAGCCATCACCCCAGCGAAGCACCAGGTACGGGTTATTCACCAGCAAGTGGAGGCCATAGACTTTGAAACCGATGCCGATTTAATTGCCATATCCTTCTTTAGCGGATTTGCCGAAGCGGCTTATTTTCTGGCAGAGGAGTTCAGGAAGTGTAGCAAGATTGTGGTGGGTGGCGGACCTCACATCACCTATAATGAGGAGGAATCGCTGCAATACTTTGACGCCATCGTTACCGGGGAGGCCGAAGATGTCTGGCCGGTCTTGTTGGAAGATACCGAAAAAGGGGCGTTAAAAAATATCTATCGCGGTACGCCCTGCGATATGCAGGATTTGCCTACACCTCGTTATGACTTACTGCCCAATAAATTCTTCATCAAAAAAGTGCTACAAGCCACCCGTGGCTGTCCCTTCTCCTGCTCCTTTTGTACGGTACCTTCACTCAATCCTGGCTTCCGGTTACGACCAGTGAAGGATGTGGTTCGGGATGCCGCTTACGACGACTTTCCCTACTGGTGGCAACGAAAAATCGTCTGGTTTTGGGATGACAATTTAACGATCCGCAGGCCTTACATCAAAGCTCTTCTTCAGGAAATGATTCCCCTAAAAAAGTGGTGGCTGACCCAGGCCAGCATGGACATTGCCAAAGATCCGGAACTACTTGATCTAATGAAAAAATCGGGTTGTATTGGCGTTTTTCTGGGTATTGAATCCTTTGGGGAGGAATCCCTGAAGGACGCCAACAAACGGCAAAACAAGATTAAAAACTATAAAACAGCGGTCAAAGCCATCCGAAAACGAGGCATTGCCGTAATGGCCGGCTTTATTGCCGGATTTGACCACGATGATTATGCAGGCATTGTGGCCATGGCCGACAGGTTGATGGAAATCAATATCGACGTGCCCTTTTTAAGCATTATGACACCTTTTAAGGGAACCAGTTTGCATGAGCAATTAAAGGCCGAAGGTCGCATTCTTCCCGGCCGTGGCTGGAATCACTACAACGGCTACAATGTGGCCTTTCAACCCAAAAATCTAACGCCGGAGGAACTTTTAGAGGCCCACCGCGAGTTGTGGAAACGGAGCTTTAGTTTGAAATTCTCCCTGATCAGAATGATGCGCAGTCTATCTTTGCGCCGAGGAGCCTTTTTGATGGTATTGTTTATGAATGTGTTTTATTGCCTGAAAAGGCTGCGGGGTAACTATCCGGTTGATATGTCAAAAAAGGAAGAAGTTAACACAAAAACCCTTACCTTTGAATTTTGCAAATAAACTATCAAAGGTGAAACAGATCAAATCCACCAGCCTCAACGAATTTTATCAGGAATTTGCCGACTTTACCGGCGTTGACATAGCGGAGCTCTTGCCACCCGACATTTCCCGGGAAATCGGCCATTTCAACATCTTTGATATCGCCGATACGATCAAGAAGGTCAAACAAAAGCAGGGCATGCCTTACAACCGTCGGGCCTACTACAAGGTCAGCCTGATCCGCGGTAAAAACCGGGCCGAATACGCCGATAAGGTGATCGAGATTCAGAAAAATGCCTTGCTGTTCGCCACGCCGAAAGTGCCCTACCACTGGATTGCGCAGGACGAAAACCAGTCCGGTTCCTTTTGTGTGTTCACCGATGAATTTATGGTCAAAAACAAGAGCGGTGTGGTACTCGACGAACTACCCATTTTCCAATCGGGCGGTTATCCGATTTTTGAGATCGATGATGAACAAGCCGATGAATTGGACCTGATTTTCCGGAAAATGCGCAAGGAAATTGCCACGGATTACGAGTTTAAATACGACCTGCTGCGCAACTTTGTACTGGAACTCATTCACCACGGGCAAAAGCTACAGCCCGCTACAGCGATCAATACCAAGCACAATGCCGCAGTGAGGATCATCTCCTTGTTTATCGAGCTTCTGGAACGCCAATTCCCCATCGAATCCTCCAATCAAACCCTCAACCTGCGTTCCGCCAGGGAATACGCCGAACGATTGGGCATTCACGTCAACCATCTCAATAAAGTCCTGAAGGAAAACATGGGTAAAACCACCACCGAGATCATCAGCAACCGTATGACACAGGAAGCCAAGATTTTGCTCAAACAAACCGACTGGAATATCTCCGAAATTGCCTACTGCCTGGGCTTTGAGGAAGTGGCCCACTTTTCCAACTTTTTTAAGAAGCAGACGGAGCTGGCGCCATTAGCATTTAGAGACTAAAGCCTCCATATTTGAATTTTGCAAACAATCATTTGATGCTTGCAAAGCCCCTCCCTACTTTTTGACTGACCTTTGTGGCTATTCCTAAGTAAAAAAAATTGAAACAATGGCAAGCAAAAGTAAAACAGCATTGGTCACCGGCGGCAGTCGTGGCCTTGGACGGGATATGGCACTCAATCTGGCAAAAAAAGGCATTGATGTAGTGCTTACGTATCACAGCAATGAGGCAAAAGCTCAGGAGGTCGTGGCTGAAATTGAAGCCCTTGGGCAGCAGGCGGCGGCTTTTCAACTAGACACCCGGGATGTCAGCCAGTTTGACAACTTTATGAAACAGGTCAGCGAATACCTGCAAGCGCAAAACGGCCATGCCAATTTTGATTTCCTGATCAACAATGCCGGTACGGCCCTCTACGCGCCTTTTTCGGATACCACCGAACCGCAATTTGACGAAATGGTCAACATCCATTTTAAGGGCGTTTATTTCCTTACCCAAAAGGCCCTACCCTTCCTCAATGACGGCGGGCGCATCATCAATATTTCCAGCGGACTGGCGCGTTTCTCATTCCCGGGTTATTCCACCTATGCCGCCATGAAAGGAGGCATTGAGGTATTGAGCCGGTATTTGGCCAAAGAACTGGGCGCGAGAGGCATTGCCGTCAATGTAGTAGCTCCCGGCGCCATTGAAACTGACTTTGGGGGAGGCCATGTCAGAGACAACCAGGATATGAATGCGCAAATCGCCAGTGTCACTTCACTGGGGCGTGTCGGCCTACCGGAGGATATCGGTGGTGTGGTGGCCTTTCTGTGTACGGAAGAAGGGCGTTGGATTAATGGTCAGCGTATTGAAGTTTCGGGGGGGATGATGTTGTAAAGGGGATTCCTACAGAATCTTGCTGGCTCCAGAGTCAATGCTAATGTTCTAATCATCCATTAGAAAAACGGATGACCTGGAGCCTCTCCTTTTCTCAAAAACTATTTGGACCTTTCCTGATTTCTCTGTTTTTGGACAATAGATCATACTGCAAATTTTCAAGTTGCAAGTCAGAGCAGGAATAAGTATTTTGGACAAAACTTTTGCAATGGAGGCTTCCAAACAGTTGACTAATTTACAATTGGAACTACTTCGTGTTTTCAATGCGGAGCTAAGTGATGAGCAACTTAAAGAAATACGCACTCTTTTGGCAGACTACTTTGCTAAAAAAGCAACTACTGAAGTTGATAGGCTATTCGAAGAAAAAGGCTGGGGAGCCGAAAAGATCAAAGAATGGTCACAAGAGCATATGCGTACCGAATATAGAAGTTCATAAAGCGATTCTTTGTCCATAAATGCGTTTTAGATACCATCATGAATCCACAAGTAGACCAATACTTCACACAAGGCTGCGGCCGGTGCCCGCTCGGAGGTACTCCCGAATGCAAGGTGCACAACTGGACCCAGGAAATGGAGCAACTCCGCGCCATCTTGCACGAATGCGACCTGACCGAAGAACTGAAGTGGAGTGTTCCCTGCTATACCTTCCGAAACAACAATGTGCTGATCCTCAGTGCCTTCAAAGACTACTGTTCCCTCAGTTTTTTCAAAGGCGCCTTACTCAATGACGAAGCCGGTATCCTGGAAAAACCCGGCCCCAATAGCCAGGCCGCCCGTCTGATCAAGTTCACCAATGTCCAGCAAGTCATCGAACTGGAACCCACCATCAAAGCCTTCATCCAGCAAGCCATTGACATAGAAAAAGCCGGTCGCACCGTAGCATTCAAAAAGAACCCCGAACCCATGCCCGAAGAGCTGGAGCAAAAACTGGAGGAAGACCCGGTCTTTAAGGCCGCTTTCGAAGCCCTCACCCCCGGCCGCCAAAGAGGCTACATCATCTATTTTTCCGGAGCCAAACAATCCAAAACCCGGGAGGCGCGTATTGAAAAGTATATGCCGAAGATTTTGGAGGGGAAGGGATTTCATGATCGGTAGTCGGAGGTTTTAACACCAACCTCATATTTCACTACAACAACAGCAGATTTGGCTACGCCTGTTTTTTGTGGATTGCGGAGTTTTGCATCAACAAAAAAACAGTATCATGAAAATTGTAGTAACCGGTTCGCTGGGACACATCAGCAAACCACTCACAGAGCAACTCCTGCAAAACGGACATTCCGTAACCGTGATCAGCAGCACACCCGAAAGAAAACCGCAGATTGAAGCACTCGGCGCTCAGGCAGCCATTGGCACTATGCAAGACGTCAATTTTCTGGCAGCCACATTCCAGGGCGCAGATATCATTTATGCAATGGAAGCCATTGGCCTGGAGCGTTTCTTTGATCCAAACCTGGACATTTATGCCGCCATGAAGCAGATTGGCCAAAATTACAAACAAGCCATTCTGCAAGCTGGTGTCAAAAAAATTGTGCACCTCAGTAGTATCGGTGCACATAGCAATCAAGGCGTTGGTATGCTGCGTTTTCACAATGATGTTGAAAGCATTTTGCAGCAATTACCGGCCGATGTTTCCATTAAATTCATGCGTCCTGTTGGTTTTTATTACAATATGTATTCCTTTATAGAAACCATAAAAACGCAAGGGGCGATCATTTCCAACTACGGCGGCGATGAAAAAGAACCCTGGGTGGCGCCGCTGGATATCGCTGCGGTGATTGCCGAAGAGATCGAAAAGCCTTTTGCTGGCAGAGAAGTTCGGTATATCGCCAGTGATGAAGTGTCGCCCAATGAGGTGGCCAGCATCCTGGGCGAAGCCATTGGTCAACCGGATTTAAAATGGCTTGTTATTTCTGATGAGGAGCTACTCAAAGGCCTTATTGCTTCAGGTATGAATGCCGAAATAGCCCGGGGCTTTGTAGAAATGAATGCCGCCCGATTGAGGGGCAACCTTTACGAGGATTATTACCGCAACCGTCCCACACTTGGGCAGGTAAAGTTGAAAGATTTTGCCCGGGAATTTACCGCAGTGTATAATCAAAAAAGATGAGCAATCAACAGCCATACCGGATTAAAACGATCAGCGAATTTCATCAGGTCAGGGGACTTTCCAAACCAGATCATCCACTAATCAGTGTGATCGATTATGCGACCATCAAACAATTACCTGAAGGCCATTTGTCCAGCTGGGTACTGGATTATTATTCTATTTCCATCAAGCGGCATTCCAGTGCCAAAATGAGGTATGGTCAACAGGAGTACGATTTTGATTCCGGTGTGATGTTTTTTATGGCGCCCGGTCAGGTGTTCAGCGTTGCCATTGGCGATGCGACGCCACCCAACCACTCGGGATGGATCTTGTCGATTCATCCCGATTTCCTCTGGAATACCCCGTTGGCCAGGACCATCCGAAACTATGACTATTTCGACTACGCTGTAAATGAAGCCTTATTCCTTTCCGAAAAGGAGGAAGCGATCATGTACAATATCGTCACAAACATCCAGCAGGAATACCTGTCTAATATTGACCAGTTCAGTCAAAACATCATCATTTCCCAGATCGAAACCCTGCTCAATTATGCAGAGCGTTTTTACCAGCGACAATTCATTACACGTAAGATTACCAACCACCAGATTCTGGACCGCATGGAAGCCCTGTTGCACGACTACTTTAGCAATGACGATCTGATCAACCAGGGACTGCCAACGGTTCAATTTGTTTCCGAAAGACTGAATGTATCGCCGGGTTACCTCAGCGGTTTATTAAAAGTCCTGACCGGCCAAAGCACCCAGCAGCACATTCACGACAAACTCATTGAAAAAGCCAAGGAACGGCTCTCCACCACCAACCTATCCGTCAGCGAAATTGCCTATGGTCTGGGCTTTGAGCATCCACAATCCTTCAGTAAGCTATTCAAATCCAAGACCAGTTTTTCCCCGATGGCCTTTCGGCAGTCGTTTAATTGAATCACTTTGCTGTGCGGATTTTTATTTAAGTGCATGTTTGGAGGTAGTCGTTCAGGCTGCAAATCGTAGGTTTTGGAACCTCACTTCGGCTATTTTTTCGTCCGTCCAGGCTTAGCCAGGATGCACTCAAAAATAAGCCTTGCGAGAACCCAAAATCTCCAATTTTCGCTGCTAAAGCACCACCTCCAAACAAGCACTAAAATGATACTGCAAGGAATCAGTAAGCATAGTCCTATTCAGTACATTTTGCCAAATACGTCAAAATCTACGGTGGCTTTTTGCAGCGTATTTCTATTTCTAAGCCATTTGACGAGGACTTTTGTATGGATTTTATGGAGGCTTCTACTTATTTAGGGAAGTGACTTGTTTTAATTTTAGATTTTATGGATATTGGGGAGCGGTTAGTGACAGTGCTCACGATCTAAATGCTTGTGAAGGAGCTTTACTGGTATTCCGGGCGCTCGGATATATTTTTCGCGAACTTACTAGCTGGGAAATAAGACGAACTAATGGATATCGAAAAGGCGAACTTAATTAGCATTGGTAGCCAATTAGTTATGGATATTTGAGAAATTAAGAAAACGGACACTGTGGATGTATACGAACCTTGGTTTGTGTGCACCGTTGTTCTATGGCATTAAAAAAATAAAAAAGAGCAGAATTGAAAGATAAAGTTAAAAGTCTGATTGGCGAAAATAAGCTTAAAGAAGCTATTGATTTGTTACTTAGCCATTATAAAGGAAGTGACAATGAAAATGTGGTATTAATAATAAAGAGTAAATTAGTTGAACTAAACAAGAAAGAAAATATCGGAGTAATAGATAATGATCAATCCAACTTGGAACGAAATAAAATCAGACACTCAATTCTAAATATCGTAGATGAAGAAATTTTAAGTAAAGAAAAACAAGATACTGAGGCGAAAGAGATAAGTCCAAATGAATGGTCAAAAACTCCATCGAAATCTTTTTGGAATAGATTTAAAAACATCTTTGAGGACAAATCCTAAAATTTATGAATCAAGAAGAAAATATTGAAAATAAAATTGAAGTCAATAAATCGTTATTGGAAAAAGCCAAAGAAAACGACCAAGAGGCATTGAATACTATGTTTAGCCAATTCATAGAAGAAAAAGAAAAAATTGAATATGCTGAATATTTTGGCTCAGTGGGACTTCTTTTTTTGACTCATAGTTTTGGATGTCTAACAAATAAAAGAATAATATCTCTAAACGTAGAACCATTCGATTTTATGTCCTATCGAGATATGTACATTGAAGAGATAAAAGGTGTTGAAATAAATCAGGATAATATATTGAGACTTATTTTAGGAACCATTATGTACATCTTGTTTACTTTCGGGATTGGTCTTTTGTTTCTTGGAAGATTTATTAGAACTTATTACAAAATCAATAAAATTGGGATTACCTTTTTCAATTCAAAAGAAGTTGAAGTTTATTTATTCGCCAATAAAAGTAAGATTAAAAAGATGAACTCCCTATGGAGAAAGACATCTAAGCTAAGAGAAAAAAGAATCGATTTAATTGTAAACGGGCGCAGTTGCGCCCTGTCTCAATAATTTAACTGTCCAATTAAGTTTTGCATGACGATATTCCATCGACCCGCAATAATAGCTGCTCTTAAAAAGTAAAGCTTTTCAACCACTTTTTCATTCCAAAAAGTTGAGGTATTTTTAAATCTAAGATTGATGATTCGTCGAACTCCAGATTCAATAAGTCCACTTCCTTTGAGTAATTTATTTTCCTCATAATCAGCATACTGTGTTTTTAGATGATGCTTTTCCAGGTAATTCATATATCTCTTTATAATTTTATTAGGCTTTTTATAAACTTGTTTACACACCTCCACTATTTTACTGCTCTGCCCATCCCATAAATCAACTTTAAATTGCGCCAAGTACAGCTGGCGTTGTTTTTGACTAACCCTTTTGGGCATCAGATCTACCAAATCGTACATATAACTGGAGCTATGATAGTAGTCCAATGTTTCAATAATTTTACCCTCAGCCACGCCACAATCAAACAATATTGGCTTTAAATTATTCCAAATCCAGGGCGCTCCATCTGCTATAAGTTGAACCTGTGTTGCCTGATTTATTTGTAATTGAAGCAAGTAATCCTTTAGTAAACCAAGTACATCTTTTTCTGAGAACCGACAGCCATAAATCGGTAAACCTTCTCGCTTTAGATTGCCTGCTTCATCAAGGGTTTCAATCACAAATAATTTTGGTTCTTTCCATCCCGTATCATAGCAGGCATTACCTTGATCATTGGTTTTTCCGGTGTATTGCCGCAGTCGACTCCGACCGCCATCTATTGAAATGACTACCCTTTTTCCCGCTAAGCATTCTGCTTGCTCTAACTGTACATGATGCTCTCCTGCTTCCTCACACTTGTTTGCTACCTCATTTGTTAGGCTCCGAACAAATGTTGTACTGAGGGGCACACCAAACTGCATAAGCAATTCATTAGCAAGCTCATATGATGGGCAGATCATCGAACTATACGCTACATTACTGTATAAAAGTGGGCTGGAGTCGCCGATCAATTTAAAATGCCCGGCCAGTAAATGACGAGGACTTTGGTCTCCCTTCTTAGGACGTTTTACATAGGCACTTGGCACTTTTATCCAATGTCCTGTGGATAGTCGTATGCTTAAATCCCGCCTTTCAATATTTCGATGACCTTTTTGATGAGCTTCCTCTTCCAGGTATTTTAATAGCTCTTCCGATACCGCTTTTATTACCTGGTCTGTAATCGCTGTCATGGCATAATGTGCGTTACACCGTAGCGTTTCTTCCATGCTTAGCAGGTCTCCTTTCAACGCTAAGTCAACATAGGTTTCCCACTCTACTGAAATATAGGTCTGTAAAATTTGTTCTATCTTTGTCTTGATAGCGGAGGTAGACATTTTTTATGCGTTTAGTCACCTTAAAGATGACTATTTTTCCGCTATCGCCTTTGAGACAGGGCGCAACTGCGCCCTTGTAAACCGAGATGATTATGAATAGATTATTTATAATTGTTTGGATAGTGTTTTCAATTGTTTTTGCTGACCAAGCATTAAAAATTTGGGTTAAGTCCAATATGATGTATGGTGAGGAAATCTTAATATTTGGGCAAGAATGGGCAAGAATTCATTTTGTAGAAAATAATGGAATGGCATTCGGGTTAACACTTGGAGGCAAGTACGGTAAATTGACTCTAAGTATTTATCGTTTATTAGCTATAAATTTATTATTTCTTTATCTCTTTTATATGCTTGAGGAAAAACACTCATTTATTAAAGTAATCGGTGTAACCATGATATTGGCTGGTGCAATTGGGAATATGATTGATACTTACTTTTATGGAGTTTTTTTTTCTGAAAGCACATACGCTGGAGAAATTGCTCAGTTTTCTACAAGTGGAGAAGGATATTCCAGCCTACTTCATGGAAAAGTTGTTGATATGCTATATTTCCCAATTTGGAGTGGGCACTACCCTGATTGGCATCCAAGGAGTGGAGAATATTTTTTATTCTTTAGACCTGTTTCAAATATTGCTGATATGTCTGTAAGAGGTGGTGTTTTAATCTTTAGTGCAAACACAATTAGAGATGTTATATCACAATTAATTGAATAAAAGAAAGAAAACGCCATAGAATCGAGTAGACGGCCCCAGCCATAGCTGACTGGGGTGCGCCTCTCACACCACTCCCGATAGCTATCGGGATACGGATTTCGTATACGGCGGTTCATGGCACAATTCATATCTTCTTCGAGGCCTTTTCATCCGAGGATTTTCCGAACTTGACCTGGAGGTAATATTCCAGGAATGGAGTATAGCCCCATTGCCGTAGTCGGTCCACCTAGAGGCCTGATTCTTTTATCCCGTTATTTCCTTATCTTTATTCGATAAGGAATCAATGCCCATTCGGGGCACACACAAATTGCAAAAAATCAATGCCCGCTGAACGCGGCCACTGCTTTTGCACCGAGACGTTAGTCGCTATGAAAAAGAAAAAATCAAAATTCGATGAATGAAGAAACTGAAAATTATGAATGGGATGCTTTTATTTCTCATGCAAGTGAAGATAAAGAAGAAGTTGTTTTACCTCTTTATCAGATACTATCAAAAAATGGAATGAAGGTTTGGGTTGACAAACATGAAATACTTCTTGGAGATAGTTTAAGACGAAAGCTCGATGAAGGTTTGGCAAAATCAAGATTTGGAATTGTTGTTTTAAGTGAACGTTTTTTAAGAAAAGAATGGACAAAAAAGGAATTAGATGCGCTTGTTTCAAGGGAAGATGGAAAAGAAAAAGTAATACTTCCTGTATGGCATAAAATAGAAAAGCCGCAAATTGCAAAATATTCTCCACTACTTTCAGATAAAATTGCTACTCTAACCAAAAATGGATTGGAAGCAGTAGCGGAAGATATTTTAAAAGCTTACAAAAAAGAGTTAGACAAAAAAGGAATTTTATTTTCAAATGCTGAAATCGATTCACTAAAAAAAGCAATTAAATATACAAGGTCAAGAGAAGGGAATTATTATAGCGACGCCCCTCTTGTACAAGTTGTTGGAAAGATAAATAGCGAAGAAGGAGTCAATATGAAAAATTATAATTCGACAGAATTGTCAGTTCTTTTGAAAGCCGTTGAGGAAAATATTAAGTATTTGAATAGTTATGATTATGGTCCTCTTTCAGAAGAATATGCAATAAGTAATAAGCAAAGAATTCTTGTTCCATTGTACGAACTAAGAACCAAAATAATGAAAGAAATTTAAAAAGAACACAGTGACTAACAAATAACCGTCAAAGCGAGCCAGAGCGCAAGCGACGGCCAAAGAACCTGCGTTAAAACCAACCTGCGCCCCAAAGAAGCAATAAGAACCAGCAACTAAAAGAAATACAAAGACCATCCGTTCAGTGAATAAAATGAACAAAACCTTAACAAAGAAGAGATATGAAGTTTGTTCCGATTTCGATCAATGAATATGTAAAAAAACACATTGATGAAATGAACCTGTCTCAAGTGAATGGATTTTTTGATGATGATGGATACGAAATAGATGCTGATCTGATGAAAAAGCCGTCTTTGTGTTTGATCTGTAGAAAAAATGACGACCCAAATGGAGAAATGCTTTGTAATATGACCAGGTACGATCAAAAAGATGAAGAAGATTTTTTGTGCGCTGCATTTGTTAAAAAGTGATCAATTCATTGAAAAGATGCCAAGATCAACAATACTATACCAGGAAAAACAAGAGATGCTTGGGAAACATTTTCGATCAAAAGAATGGATTGTTTGTACAGGTGTTCTAACTGTTTATGAAAGGAAAACGAATCCGGTTGTCTTAAGGGTGATCAATGAAATACACGATTCATTTATTAGGGATTACATGGAAGATAAAAAGCAGTTTAAAGGTGATTCGATTTCAGAAGTATTTGGGAAATTATCGAAATGGTACTACAAGAATGGGATACTATTTCAAAGTTGAAAACCACGATGGCACGATCTGGTAGACGGCCCCAGCCCTGGGATGAAAGGGACGCCTCTCACATTCATCCGCTGAAACAAAGTGAAAGCGGACCACTGTCCAGCCACTCGTTCGGCGGTCATTGAAGCGAAAACTTTTTACCAAATGATAAATGAAGAAAACTCAAATTTTACCAACTTGCAATGATGAAAGAATTAATAGATTACATTTTACAATTTGGAAATTTGAATTCGCAACAAATTAATCTAATCAAAGAAAAGGTAACTGAATTAGAACTCAAGAAAGATGCATATTTTTCAGAAGCAGGAAAAATACCAAAACAAGTCGCATTCGTGCTAGAAGGTGTTTTTAGAGGTTGTTATTATAACAACAAAGGAGAAGAAATAACACGCTGTTTTATTCAGGAGAACAGTGTTATGTGTGATTATGTGAATTTTGAAGCTAATGCTGTTTCTTCGGATTACCTACAGGCTTGCACCGATTGTAAACTTATTGTTTTTTCAAAGCAAACCTGGGAAGAACTTTCACAAATTATTGTAGGATGGGACGCTATCAAAAATAAGATGGTTCAAATTTGTATGTACCAAAAATCCAGAAAAAATCCGGTGATCTCTCAGGATGCCACGACACGATATCTGGAGTTTATAGAAAACTATCCTTCATTAGTCAATCGCATACCTTTAACATATATAGCATCCTATTTAGGTGTAACACAACAATCGCTAAGCCGAATTCGGAAAAATATAAGCTAAAAATGCTTTTTATCATTTGGTAAAACAACTCTTTTTTAATCGATAGAACTTTGTTTCATCATTTAAAAAAGAAATAAGATGAAGAAAGTATTAATCACAGGAGCCAATAAAGGTATTGGCTTTGCAACAGCTAAATTATTATTACAAAAAGGGTATTACGTTTATCTCGGCAGCCGAAATGTGCAAAATGGTGTTGCAGCTGTTGAAAAATTGAAAGCAGAAGGTTTAACGAATGTTGAGTGTACTCAAATAGATGTAACCGACGATTATTCAGTTAAAACAGCCAGAGAGAACATCGGTGAAAAAACTGATGTTCTAGATATCTTGATTAACAATGCTGGTATCAATGGAGGAAATGCCCCTTACACCGCTTTAACAGCCAAACCAGATGAGTTTCAAGCTGCATTTGATGTCAATGTAATTGGCACCTCAAGGGTTACCAAAGCATTTATTAGTTTACTTAAAAAATCACAACAACCTCGAATTGTAAATTTAAGTACCAGTGTTGGTTCGCTTACTTTACAAAGTGACCTGAACTGGCCAGCATACAATTATGCAAAATATGCTGTTTATGCAGCTTCTAAAGCCGCTTTAAATATGTACACCATTCACCTGGCTTATGAACTTCGTGACACCAATTTCAAGGTCAATGCGGTATGTCCAGGATTAACAGCCACTGACTTTACATTTGGAAACGGAGGAAAAGTAGAAACCGCTTCGAAAAGGGTTGTTAAATACGCAACAATTGGTCAAGAAGGACCATCGGGAAAATTCTTCAGCCAAGAAACCAATCCTGAAACGGAGGAAGTTCCTTAGTAATAAAGAAAAAGCAACGAACCGCTAATCGAGTATCCGGCCTAATACCAGGGAGCAATCATCTAAATCGGTTTTCTCCTGGTGTATGTTTAGATGTGGTGTTTTTCCCGTGTGACAAGGCCTTCATTTTATTAAAAAAGACCCCTTGCTTTGATATGCGAAATTGTGGATATACCCGACGTTAAATGATCTGGGAAAATGATAATCTCAAACCATTTAAGTCGGTATATACCGATCAAAAGTTTTTGGGACAGTAATTTCCCAAAACACTTTTGATCGAGTATATTTGATCCGCTTAGCCGCGATGGTCAAGGCTAAATGATAAACAACATATTCCATGAGAAAGCTTTCCCTTTGGCTTGCTGGCTTCCTGGTGGGGAGCCTTGTTTTTTCCTGTAATAATACGAACACCCAGACGGCCGCCGAGTCGGTGAACATTGACACGCTGGTCACCGCAACAGAGGAATTCCCAAATGACACTCCCGGCATGGATGTTTCGGGTTTATACCAGCCCCTTGGTGACAGTTTGGTACTGCCAGCCTTCGAAGTGGAGGTTTGGCTGTCGCCTGAGGCCGCGGCTGACCTGAAAAAGCGCAATGAAACCATTATCGTTGCGGCGTATTTTCACGCTTATCCCAGTGATCCAGAAGAACAGGCCAAAGGCATGGATGGCGAGATTGCCGTGGCGGACAAGCTTATCGAGCTGTCGGGCAGCGACCGCATTGCACGCTTTGAAGGGTTGAAATTTCACCAGGATCTGCTGAATCAAATGGAAGACAAAGATGTGCAACTGCTCATCAATGTGTACAGCGGCCGCAAATCGACCGATGACAACCTGCTGGCCTGCGGAATCGTGGATGCAAAGGCCAGCCAAATTGGGGATCACCGCTACCGGGTAGCCTGTCCGTTGATTACGGAGAGCATGGACCATCCGGGGTCATCAACCATTGCCTTTGCTTTGCCGGAGGATGGTGCAAAGCCCACCACGGACTTGCCCTTGGTAGTAGATTGTTCCGAGCGGGGCGAGATTTCTTTTGCGGGAACACCGGTGGCCACAGTGGAAGAACTCATACCTTTACTGCGGGAAGCCCTGCTCGCCTGGCGTGCACAAGGCAACAAAACCATCCCGGAGATCAAAACTTCCGGCTGCCTGATGGGCATGCAGGGCGCGGTGCGGGATGTTTATGAAATGCTGAAAACGGAGTTGTAAAGCTTGAAGTTGTCTAATGTTTTCTGCTGTCAGTGAGCATGAAGGCTTGTGGTTGTTGACGAGGCTCTTTTTGAGTTTCGTATCCCGAAGCAAGTTCGGGACAGGCTCTGGAAGGTCCGGAACGAAAAAAAGCCGAAGTCAAGAGCCGCAATGCTTCGTGCGTAAGTAAGTGAGGAAACTTTAGACAACTTCCTTATAAACGAATCATCTATGTTTGACGAATTAAAGAAATACAAACACCATGACCATTTCTTCTTCAGTTCAGAAAAAGAACTTGCCACCGTATGTAATGCCCCGAAAGACAAGAGTGGCGTTTATATCGTATTCGAGTTGAAGAATGGAAGCGTAGAATTGGTATATATCGGTTCTTCGGGTAAAATTCAAAACACTGGGGAAATAGACCATCGGAATGGAGCCCTTTATGATAAGATTGTACGGGAACATCAATTTGGAAAAAGACCCTGGAAACAAAAACTGATTGATGAAAAAATTGATGCGTTGGATGTCTACTGGTACGACACCACCAGTTCAGAGAATATGGATATCCCCGTTTCTGTTGAAACAGCTATAAAACA
Source organism: Saprospiraceae bacterium (assembly GCA_965229635.1). Classification (GTDB taxonomy): domain Bacteria; phylum Bacteroidota; class Bacteroidia; order Chitinophagales; family Saprospiraceae; genus BQJU01. The sequence continues at coordinate 3,359,536 of OZ245894.1, read as the reverse complement.
ACGATTTTTTGAAGTGCATGGATATTTGCCTCGTTGGAATGAAGAATCGTGAATTGGTGTAAGTGACATTATTGAAGTAAATCGCCCGAATACAGTCAAGAGGAAAAAGCTGTTTGGGTTATTCTAGAGAACTGCTTCGCTTAAGTAGAAATGAAAAAATCCCTCCAAAGGATCTCCCTATATGAAGAAGATGCAAAGGGCCTATTGAAGCTTCTTAAGGTGTTTGTTCCGGTGTTTCTTTTGTTAATTGCACTAAAACAAACCCCAAGATTTCTGGATTGGATCGAAAAAGGAAAGCTAAAGAATGAAGCCTACGGTATCGTGGTAGAAAAAAATAGCAATGAAGAGATTTATCAAACAGAAGAAGGGGCCAAAATTCGGGTAAAGGGTTATGACATACGGTATTCTTTTCAAGTAGATGGCACAAAGTATGTTAGAGAGGAATACGTAGATATGATGAAGTATGTTTTGAAAGAACAAGCTCAACTAAAGAAAATAAAGGTGGGAGATACATTGTTGATCAAATATCGACTGAAAGACACCCTTATGAATTCCAAGCTCACCCTAATCAATAAGTGAACTATCCAACCCCAATAAGGCGGATACAACTCAAAGCCGTATACCTGAGTCTTTTCAAGGAAAGTGTGTTCCAAACCATCATTGGCAAACATTAAATCCCACAATTTGAGCATTTTACCAACTTTGGTGTACCTGATTTCTATCCTCCAAATGGGTAATTCCACCACTAATAAACCCGATGACTATTGGGAATATCACCAACTAACCAATAAGGCAGAAGTATTCGTCAGTGACGAACGTTTTCTCGAAGCCCTGCACGTATACGAGGGTATTTTCGCCACCTACGAATTTGTTTTTTTAAGGGATTACAAAATTGCCGCCCAACTTGCGCTGTATCTTGATCAAAGAGAAAAAGCGTTTGCATATATAGAGCAAGGTATTGTAGTAGGATGGTCTTTAAAAGAGCTCAGAAAACACCCTTACTTATCCAAAATTCAGCATGATCCAGCCTGGCAAAAGATAGAAGTAAACTATCCTGAGCTTCGAAAAAAGTATTTAAGCACCCTGGACAACTCGATGAGAGAGCGTGTTCAGAAAATGTTTAAAAAAGACCAGCGAAAAGCATTGGGGGCATTCCTTAGAATAGGCGAAAAAGCCAAAGAAAAGTACGCCCTAAAGAAGTTTGCGCCACATAGCGAAACCCAAATAATGAAGCTGATCGAAATGCTGGAAAGCAGTGGTTATCCCGGGGAACAACTCATCGGCAATAACTTCTGGATGTCCACTATTTTAAGCCATCACAATTCCATCACACAGGATTATGTCAAAAATGACACTCTTTATCATTTTGTCAGGCCTTTGCTGATCAAAGCGATCGAAAAAGGTCAGATGTCCCCTTATGAATTTGCATTGGTGGATGATTGGTATATTGCAGTATCCTCGGGTAGAATAGCCCCAGGTTACGGCTTTCTGAACCAACCCCGGCAGGCCACTTTAACCACTACAAATCAATTGCGTGAGGCCATAGGATTGAGGTCGATTGCCCTAAGGAATCAATTGATTGATATGCAAAATACTACGGGAATGAAATTCTATTTACCCGACTGGATTGATGGAAAAATTATGATCGAAGGAAAGTAAAAAACAAGCACTGAATAAAAGCCAATGATAAAATTCAACACCTTTCTTTTCTTATCCGTGATCCTGCTATCGGCCTGCCAAACAACAACCAGGGAAAAGCAGGCAACGGAAGACTCCGTTATCACTATCTCCCGCGATCAATACCAGGATCAGCTATACGGTTTTTGGCTGGGCCAATGTATCGCCAACTGGACGGGGCTGGTAACGGAGATGGACAAAATTGGCAATATTGGGGAGATCAAAACCGGCGACTTTTATACCCGCTCAGATTGGGGCAAACCGGATCAGCCCAGCATTTGGGGCGAAGGCAAGCCCAGTGATCTATCGCCTACCATTGACTTTGTATTCAGAGACACCAATGAGATCTGGGGTGCGGATGACGATACGGATATTGAGTATATGTACCAGCATCTGTTGTACACTCATCAGCAAAGTATGCTGTCGCCGGAACAGATACGGGATGGATGGCTAAAACACATCAAGGCCGAAGAAGAAAATTACCTGTGGGTATCCAATCAAAAGGCATTTGATTTGATGAAAGCGGGGATTCTACCTCCCCAGACCGGAGATCCCGAGCGGAATGAGCATTTCGAAATGATCGATGCACAATTGACAACTGAAATTTTTGGCTTGTTTGCTCCGGGAAGACCGGACATTGCTGCTAAAATGGCCGAGTTGCCTATTCAAACCACCGCAAGAGAGGAGGCGGAAGCCATTTCAAAGTTTTATGTCAAGATGTACTCCCTGGCCTGCAGGCATCCCGAAAAGACTATGAGTAAAAGAATGCATTGGATGGCCAATGAGGCCAGGACAGTGCTTCCTGATACCACCTATCCGGCTCATATGTTTGATTATATCCAACAATTGTACCAGTACGGCATCCCGTGGGAACAAACCCGGGATTCTATTTATTATAAATATCAGGTCAGACAGGAGGACGGATACGATATTACCTCCAAAAACCTATATTGTAACGGCTGCTTTGCGGCGGGCATCAACTTTTCGGCCAGCCTGGTGAGTTTGTTTTACGGAGAAGGTGATCTGAAAGAAACCATCAAGATCGGAGCCTTGGCGGGTTGGGACGCCGACAATCCCACGGCCACCTGGGGCGGATTGATTGGTTTTATGATTGGAAAAAAAGGTGTCGAGGAGGCCTTTGGCCAGTCTTTCTCCAATCGATACAATATTCACAGAACCCGGCAAAACTTCCCAAATGACGGCATTGATACCTTTGAAGAAATGGCGCTAAAAGGACTGGCCGTGACCGATCGCGTAGTGCAGGAGGAAATGGGCGGTAGCATTGATGCGGAAAGGAATGTTTGGATTATTCCGTTGAAGGAAGTGAGTGAATAGAATGATTTCATTCGATCGTAGGATAGTGCAATGATTAAATAACTTTACACCGATCGTCAGGCGAAATAAATTTTAGATTAAAAATGACAAAAAAGGAAATTGAAGCCCTAAAGAAAAGATCATTTAACCAAAGCGAAGATGATAAATATGAAAATGCATTGAGGCTTTGTGATCACCTTAATAACTGGTTTGGCATCAAAGCCACCAAGCACAAGAAGACATATAAGCTTTTTAGAAATTTGGCAATCATATTTGTTACACTCTCATCGGTTATTTCTGTGCTGGATGTTGCATTTGGTTTAAAAATTTTGAGTTATAGTGGAGCTATCATAAGTATATTTGCTACAACATTCACATCCTTACTGACTGCTACAAACGCTCAAAAAGACTGGATTAATAGTCGAAATGCCAGTCAAAAATTTCAAATAGAAAAATTTCATTTTTTACAGAGATCGGGAGTTTATAGAAATCTAAAGGAGAATGATGCTATAACGTTGTTTTCAGAGAATCTTGCAGATATTTGGGATTTATATCATGGAAATTGGTCAGAAATAAAAAGTGAATGATTAAGGGGGCTGTTGCCAACTACACGGGAGAATAGAATACTTGAATGCGAACCATTAGAAAAAGCGAAAATGAATTCAATAAAAGGCATATTGGACAAAAGTGATTATGAAATCTATGATGACTTCTTAAATTTTCAAGTAGATGGATATTGGCTTGATGAAAAACTTGAAGAGGTCTATCCTGGGAATATGTATAAAGGAACAGTTCCAACTTTACTTTTTTGGATGGAAGTAGAAGAAGAAAGTAAAATTGTTTGGAATAGAATCCTGCCAGACATTGGGAAGAAAACTATTTGTCCGATTTTAATGTGTCCAGACGATGCGGATTTCTCGTGTACGCTAATTGATGCTGAAATTGAAAATACTGGAACTACAATTAGATGGAATAAAATTGGAATTGACCACACACAAGAATTTGAACCTGAAAAAATAGGCTCAACAGTTGAATGGTTTGACAAAATTGAACCGCTTGAATTCAAAATAAGTGAATACAAGGATATGCTTAACGAATTCAAGAAGCACTTTGAAATTGACAAACAAAAACGGGAAGCCTGAATGGAAAATTTTGAAGCATTAAAAAGCAAAACAAAATGAAAATCCCCTTTACCACTGTCCTGGTCCTACTTCTCTTCAACTCCTGCTCCGATCAAGCCCAGCAGGAAGATTTTCGCAATTGGGCCCCTACCCCACCGATGGGCTGGAATAGCTGGGATTGTTACGGGCCTACGGTGGAAGAACACGAGGTAAAGGCCAATGCAGATTATATGGCGCAGCACCTGAAGGAGCACGGCTGGGAATACATCGTGGTGGATATCCGCTGGTTTGTCGAGAATGACAAGGCGGGTGGGTACAATCAAACGGATCCGCGCTATGTGATCGATGAATATGGGCGCTATTTGCCAGCTGTGAATCGCTTTCCTTCGGCCGGGGACGGAAAAGGATTTGAGGAACTGGGGGATTATATTCACCAAAAGGGGTTAAAATTTGGCATTCACATCATGCGCGGCATTCCCAAAGTGGCCGTGGAACAAAAACTGCCCATAAAAGGTACTGACGGCATTACCGCCGATCAGATTTATTCAACGGAACTGCAATGCGCCTGGCTGCAGGATAATTACACCATTGTAGCCGATAGTGCCGGTGCGCAGGCGTATTACAACTCTATTTCTGAGCTGTATGCCAGCTGGGGTGTCGACTTTGTGAAGGTAGACGATCTTTCCCGACCTTATCACAAGGATGAAATTGAACTAATCCGCCGGGCGATTGATCACTGCGGACGCCCGATGGTGCTCAGCACCTCTCCCGGTGCCACTCCCCTTGAGCAGGCCGAGCATATTGGCAATCACGCCAACATGTGGCGGATGGTGGATGATGTATGGGATACCTGGCCACAAATCAGTCATCTGATGGATGTCTGTAAGCAATGGTACCCTCACATTGCCCCTGGCACCTGGCCCGATTGTGATATGTTGCCACTGGGTCGCATTTCTATTCGTGGCGAACGCGGTGAAGATCGCCTGACGCGACTGACGAAAGACGAGCAGTATGCGCTGATGAGCTTGTGGACCATCTTCCGTTCGCCTTTAATGTTTGGTGGTGATTTGCCCAGTAATGACGATTTTACCTTGAGTCTACTGACCAACGACGAAGTGTTGGATATCACCAAATATAGTACCAATAACCGGCTTTTTCTTGATGAAGGGCCTACCAAAATATGGCTGGCCGATGACACGAAAAGCGACGATGTTTTTGCTGCCTTTTTCTACGATGTTGATCAGCTGGAAATAGACCTGACTCTGGCCAGCTACAGCAGTGAACTGGTCACCTATAAACCCGTAGAACAGCAAACCGAAGTGAAAGTAAACCTCAAAGGTGCCAAAAAACTTTACCTGGTCGTCAGTGATGGAGGTGATGATTCCCACTGGGATCACGCCGATTGGATCAACCCTAAACTCACCGGCACAAAGGGAGAATTGCCCTTAACTGACCTGGATTGGAAAAAAGCCACTGCCGGTTGGGGTACAGTGCAAATCAACAAAAGCGTCGCCAGTAACCCACTGATTGTCAACGACCAGCAATACGACAACGGCCTAGGTACCCATTCCAACTCTGTCATTGAATACGATCTGCCGGAGGGCTATGACACCTTTACCGCCATTGCCGGACTGGATCAGGAATGTATTACTCACCCGGAAGGGGCCACCGTCCAGTTTCATGTGTTTACACAAAATCCCCTGGGCTACGAACCGACGGATTCAGTACAAATCGACCTGGACCTCAAAAAGCTGGGGCTAAATGGCACCTATACGGTAAGAGATTTATGGGCGAAAAAAGAGTTGGGGCAATTTTCGGGCAACCTTTCGCTTGATGTCAGGAATCATGGGGCGAGATTAGTGAGGATTGTCGAGCCTTAAGGTGCAGTTGGCAACTGCACCTATCGGCAACTGCACCTATCGCAGCATTAAATTTGTTCTTATGAGATATCATTTTATAGCACTAATCATTGGTATTTTGTCCAGCGCTTCAGCTCTTGGACAAAACTACACCTCTTATTTCACCGGAAATACCTCCGATACAATTACTGTACCCTTAGGTGGCGTCTGTATGATGGGAGGTGCAACTGAAGACGATAACGCCATGGCCTGGTTTTTACAACGAGCAAATGGCGGCGACATCCTGGTATTAAGGGCCTCAGGAAGTGATGGGTACAACGACTACCTGTATTCCGATTTAGGAGTAAGTGTCAATTCCGTGGAAACCATCGTCTTTCACCATTCAAGTGCAGCAAACGAGGTATATATTCAGCAAAAGATTCAACAAGCGGAGGCCATTTGGTTTGCCGGAGGAGATCAATGGGATTACGTCTCCTACTGGAGAAACAGTCCGGTTGACAGTCTGATCAATGATGGCATTTCCAATCGAAATATGGTTATTGGTGGGACAAGTGCAGGCATGGCCATCCTGGGAGGGTTTTATTTTTCAGCAGAAAATGGGACAGTGACTTCCGCAACTGCACTTTCCAATCCCTACAACAATAACGTAACCGTTGATTCATCATCGTTCCTTAAAAATCAATATTTATCGGATGTGATTACGGATACCCATTACGATGATCCGGACCGAAAAGGTCGGCACGTTGTTTTCTTGTCACGTATTCTGGTTGATTATGGAATAGAAGCAAAAGGCATTGCCTGTGATGAATATACGGCCGTTTGTGTGGATACCAGTGGCATTGCAAGAATTTTTGGAAACCATCCTACCTACGATGATAATGCTTACTTCATTCAGACAAACTGTGAACTAACGGAGGTGACCCCCGAAAACTGCACGGCCAATAACCCCTTGAATTGGAACCTTGGCAATGAAGCCATAAAAGTTTATGTGGTGAAAGGCACCGCCGGTGGCACCAATGCCTTTGATCTGAACGATTGGTCTGGTGGAGTGGGTGGCGTTTGGCAAAATTGGTTTGTTGACAATGGTGTTCTAAACCAGCAATCGAGCGATCCGCTTGATTGTAGTACAATATCAAGTACGGCAGACATCCAAAACCAATACCTGTCCATCTACCCCAACCCATCCAGTGATTATGTGATGATCAATTTGGATGCAAACTACAGCCTGCCCGTTTCACTAGTCTTGAAAAACGCGTTAGGTCAAGTCGTAAAAACAGTTAGCTTAATAAATGCAGATCAGGTAATGATCAACACAGGGGATTTGTCCCGTGGGTTATATTTTATAGAAATAAGTTCTAAAGACAACAGAAGTCTACAGCAAAAGTTAATCCTTAGGTAATTCAGTATAGGTTATTGGAAAAGCTGAATGGACTGAATTTAACAATGAAACTGATATTACCTTAATGGAATTAAAAAAGGGAATTATCTTAACACTAATAATATGGCAAATCAAAACTTCAATGCTTCAACGGTTCATACCCCGTTCCAACAAACCTACTTTCACGGGACAAAAGCAGATTTCAAAATCGGCGACCTTATCGAAACGGGGTTCCATTCAAACTTTGGAGAAAGAAATAAAGCCAGGTACATCTTCTTAACCGCCACCCTGGATGCGGCCGTATGGGGAGCAGAGCTGGCATTTGGCGAAAGCCGCGAAAGAATCTACCTGGTAGAACCAACCGGAGCCATTGAGGATGACCCCGACCTGACTGATCAAAAATTTCCCGGTAATCCGTCCATGTCCTACCGTTCCATTCACCCCTTTAAAGTGGTCGGCGAAGTGACCATCTGGCAAGGGCACTCGCCCGAACAAGTCAAGGCCATGAAAGAGGCATTGCAAAGGTTGAAAGAGCAAGGCATTAAATCGCTCAATGATGAGTAGCGGCAGACCCTTCTACTCTCCTACCCCATTAACTGCAGCAACAGCCAATCCTTTTCCGGAAGGTTTTCTTCTGCGTTGATTTGTTGTTCCAGTTTTTCCAGCGCCTTTTTATCATAAAAATTGGTGGCCATCAGTTTTCGGGTGTAATAAATCAGTTTCTGGTAATTTGCTTTGTGATAACCGATGGTCGTTTTGCGACGCACATAGGTATTCATGGCATCCAGGTGGGAATACAGTAGATCAAGCTCATCCAGTTCGTAATAAGTTTTTAATAGAAGCGTCTTGGCCGCAAGATTGAGTAGGAGGTCGCGGTAATTGGCGGTCTGAAGCAAGTCCAGTACATTGCTATAGTTTTTACGGCTATACTCCAGTCGGGCCTTATTAAAATTGAAGGAAGCCTGGCGGAATTTTCGCTCCAGTGTATGGCGGTACTTTTCGATAAAATCTTCTACCCAATCGTACGCCTGTACCCGGATACCCACACCGGTGATATTGTGATAAGCAAATCGCGACAAGACTTTATTTTCCATCAAATATTCCTTCTCCAAGCCAAGCTTGTACAATTCAAAAAGTTCCTGCAGATAATCACTCTTACCCACATTGGCCTGCCGCACACAGTAGTTAACCGCCTGCGTGAAAAGGTCCCTGGTTTCGGAAGCATCAAAACAACCTCCTTGCTGAAACAAAAGCTTTTTGAATGCCAGAAAATGCTCTTCCTGTTCCGGTATCCTCAACATCTGGAAGCAGTGATAATAAATACCTACAGCGGGGACTTCCAAGAGATTTCTTTGTCGGGCATAGGTCAACAATTCCTCCGGCGAAGAAAGGTCAAAATCCGAATGATAAACAGATTGATGGGCCGCAAGCAAACATAAATGCCGTAGTTTTCGACCAATAAAAGCTACGTCCAGTGTGTGTGACATGTCCCGAAGGTGGGTTTCATCCGAAGGGCGCTGTGCTGAAATCAGTTGATGCGACTGCCACTGCCGCTGAAAGGATAGATCGTAAAACGCACTATTCCGCAAAGGCTGTTTATCCAGCTTTTTCTCCAGTTCGCTGGTGGTATGTTGAAAGTCTTTGACCAGTCCCCGCTCTCGAAATCCCTGCATCAATAAAAGATCCTGCTGGAACTCCTCTTTGGCAATGGTTTTTTGAATGATGTATTGTTTGACCAGGCGATAGAGGTAGCTCATCAGTAGGTAAAAATCGGTGCTATGGTAAGCCTGCCCGGGAAAGAGAAGCTCAAACGCTTCCTGCTTATTTAACTGTGGCTTTTCGTCTTTAAAATGACTTTCAATCAGCCGGTACAATTGGTACACATCCTCCCGTTGGTTAAAAAAGGGAGACGCCACAAATTGTCCAAATTCTCTTAATTCGGTGTTTTGGAAGGATTTTAATACCCGAATGAGCTTACTTTTTTCCATAATTTCACTAGCAACTAAGAAAAAGCTTTTCTAGTTTTCCTGCTAAAAAAGCTTTATTTATTGATTTTTGCAAAAAATAAACTCTAGAAAAGGTAAAAATTGTTTTTGTTTTCCAGTACGGGTTGTTTCAAATTTGTAGGGTGTAATTGATTAACCAACAAGCTAATATCATAATCCTATGAAAAAAACGTCAACTAACGCTTTCATTCCCGTGAAAATTCACCTTGTTTTGCTTTTCCTGGTAGGTTTCTTCTTTGGCTCAGGGACGCTCACCGCTCAGGATTGCCTTACCGAAACGGACCCTCCCATTTGTACGCCACCACCCAACATGACTTTGCTATGTACCGATTTACCCGATGATTTTCAGCCTGGTGACATTAGTCAATATGAAAGTCTTTTTGGCCCGTTAGCAGCTACCGACGATTGTCCGGTTACCTTCGAGTTATTAAACCCGATTATAGAATTTGAGGAATGTAGCACAACGATCATCAAGAGAAGATACAAGGCTATCGATCAGGCGGGTAATGTAAGTACGGTTTGTCAACAAACCATACAAATCGAACCGGCCTATGCGTATACCATCAATCTTCCGAAGGACGTGCGTCCCGGAGATACCGAAGATCCGGAATTAGTGACCCTTACTCACGGTAGTTGTGATATCTTGACCATAGATATTGACAATCAAGTTGTTGATTACAACTGTGACAACGGTCCTGACAAAACGGTCCGTATTTATCAGGTGGTCAATTGGTGTGAATATGATGGCATCAGTCCGGTGGCTGAGTTGCCACGATTAGACCTTGACAACGACAGCCGAGAAGGTGATGCTTATGCTATTTTTGTGGAAGATGGCAACTTTTACGCCCAATATCCTGGACAAGCACCTCTACTACTGGGCCCCTCCAAGGGCTACTATCAGTACACTCAAATTATTGACCCGATCGGCCTGGAGGAAAGTGCGATTACTTTTTCAGGTCATGTGTTTGTGGATGCCAATGAAAATTGCATCGCAGATGATATGGAACAGGGGTTGGCTGGCTATACCGTGGTGGTGACGGGATTGGTGAGTGGCACTTCTCACTCGGTGATGGTAGAAGAAGATGGCTTCTTTTCGACCGTTGTTTGTCCATCCGATACGCTTTTTGAAGTCAGCATGGACCTTCCGTACAACTACGGCGGAAATTGCCAGACCAGCTATATTATCGAAGTCACTCCCGAGAACCCGGAGCCGTTTTTAGAATTTCCGGTTCAGCTCAATGCGGACTGTCCGCTGCTCAACGTCGATATTGTAGCCCCATTGTTAAGAAGGTGTTTTTCCAGTTCCTATTACATCAATTACTGCAACCTTAGCGCAGACACCGTGGAAGATGCCTCTATAGAAGTAGCGCTCGATAGTTTCCTGGTATATAACACGAGCACAGCCCCTGGTGTCGTTTGGAATTTGGGCAACAATGTCTATCAATTCGAACTTGGTGATCTGCCACCGGGAGAATGCAGTAATTTTACAGTTACGGTACAGGTGAGTTGCGATGCCTGGCTGGGAAAAACCCACTGCACTTCGGCCCGTATCTTCCCAGATACGATCTGCGCCCCCACCAACCCGCTATGGTCCGGCGCCAGCATCGAAGTGAATGCCACTTGTGAGACGGATTCGCTCAATCTTCTCATTACCAATACTGGAACTGGTGCGATGAATAGTACCTTGAATTATATTGTGGTAGAAGATGTACTGCTCATGAAGACCGGCACTTTCAATCTTGAGCCCGATGAAACAGAAATCATCAAGGTACCTGCCAATGGTGCTACCTGGCATCTGGAGGCAGAGCAGGAGCCAGGACACCCTGGACTGAATATGCCCTCACTCACCGTAGAAGGATGTGGCGGCATCAATACCACCGGTATCCCACTACTTTTTGGCGATAATGATGCCGATCCGTTTATTTCTATTGACTGTCAGGAGAATATTGGCTCCTATGATCCAAACGACAAACAAGCCTTCCCTCACGGATACGGGGAGCCCAACTATATCCGCCCTAATACCGACCTGGAATACCTGATACGCTTCCAGAATACCGGCACTGATATCGCCTTTAACGTGGTCATAGTGGATACCCTTTCCAATTTGCTGAATGCCCGAAGCCTGAGACCCGGAGTAAGTAGTCATGATTATCGTTTTGATCTCGACATGCTCCCAAATAATCAGGGTGCGGTGGCTACTTTTACTTTTGAAAATATCATGCTCCCGGACAGCAATGCCAATGAACCAGCTTCCCACGGTTTCATCAAATTTGACATCCTGCAAAAGCCGGATAATGCATTGGGAGCAGTGATTGAAAACAATGCAGCTATCTACTTCGACTTTAACGAACCGGTGATTACCAATACCGTATTTCACACCCTGGGAGAAGACTTCCTCGAAGTGCTGACTTCCACCCAGGAATTCGAGGATGCTGGTGCTCAATTGGTGGCCTTCCCCAATCCGATTACCTCGGAAAGTGTCATCCACGTGAAAGGCACCACGCTCGACCAAGGGGTCTTTGAATTGATCGACCTCACTGGCCAAACGGTACTCCAAAAATCCTTTTCAGGTAACCAAACCACCCTGAGCCGGAGAGATTTGAGTAGCGGTTTATACCTCTTCCGCATCCGGGATCAAAGTGGAATTATTGGAACAGGAAAATTAATGATTAAATAAAAAGACTTGTTCCACCAATCTACCCCATCGAAAAAAGGCTAAGGCAAAAAACAAATCGCGCTCTCTCAACGCATATTTACTTTCCAACCATAGTCTTAAGCATCTACCACCCTGGCTGGCTGGGGTGGTTTTTGTTTTTGGGGGGAATCAGTTATTTCTTTATCTTTATACAATCAGTATAATTAAAACACAGACTCTACCTACGAAGAAAAGGTATTTCAAGAATTGAAGGATTATGATCACCAATAACTGGTGCAGAGTGAAGCAACACATGACAAAATACAACAGCTATGAAAAAAGGACTTCTTCTAATGCTACTACTCTACCTGGGAGTTAGTCTTAACAGCCAGGACAATAAAAAGGTATTGGCTTTGGAAAAGGCAAAGGAAGCTATTCAGCTAATGGATGCAGGTAATTATGAGGAAAGCATCCAGCTTTTGGAAGAAAGCAAGAAGTTGGATCCTAAAAACTATGTTTACCCTTACGAAGTTGCATTGGCGTACACTTATATGGAGAATTATAAAGGAGCAATAAAAGAATTAAAACGAACCGTCAAACTACCCAACATCAACAGCCAGGTCTTTCAACTGTTAGGCAATAGTTATAGCTACTCAGGGCAGCGGGAAAAGGCTATTAAAACCTACGAAAAAGGCCTCCGTCAATTCCCTGATTCAGGAAATTTATATCTTGAAATCGGAAATGTTCATAATCATGAAGAGAACTATGATAAGGCCGTAGAAAGTTATGAAAAAGGCATTGAGGTCGATCCCATGTTTACATCCAATTATTATCGTCTGGCAAAACTTTATCTGGCCTCCACAAATAAAGTACCAGGATTGATCTACGGCGAAATATTCATGAACCTGGAAAGAACTACAGATCGGACTCTGGATCTGAGCAAACTCCTTTATGATACGTATGAATCCTCTATTGAGATTTCAAAAGATAGCACTAGCGTCAATTTCTGCCAAGTAGTAATGGTAATGGATATTGAATCCTTTAATAAAGGTGAAGAACTGGAGCTTCCCTACTGTGCCATATTTGGGAAAAATATGATCCTAGCCACCACAGAACAAACGGAAGTTACACCGCAGTCTTTGGCGGAAATGAGGGCCTTATTCATTCAGTTATACTTCCAAGGTGATGCTGAGGAATTTCCTGTAATCCTATTCGATTACCACAAAAAAATGATCGAAGCAGGAGTCTTTGAGGCATACAACCATTACCTGTTTCAAATGAGTGACCCGGAAAGATTTGAGGCCTGGCGAGCAGCTCATCAGGAAAATTTTGACAAATTTGTGATCTGGTACACTGCCGAAGAAAATCTAATGAAAATTGATAAAGAGCATGCCTATCTGAGATATCCATAATCTTGGCAAATCGACCGTCAATGACTTTCACAAAATGACCTTCCGCGAAGCCCAAATTAAGGACATTCCACAAATCCAAATTGTTAGAAATTCGGTGAGAGAGAACACCCTATCCAATCCGGCGCTGGTGACGGACGAGCACTACCTTGAATTTATCACCCAGCGGGGCAAGGGATGGGTTTGTGAAGTGGACAGAGAGGTTGTTGGCTTTTCAATTGTTGATTTAAAGGAGAACAATATTTGGGCGTTGTTTTTAAACCCTGAATTTGAAAAGCGGGGCATCGGCAGGAAGCTGCACGACCTGATGCTCGACTGGTATTTTACACAAACCAGGGTCCCGGTCTGGCTGGGCACTTCACCGAATACAAGAGCCGAAGGTTTTTACAGAAAGGCGGGATGGACCGAAATTGGCAGTCATGGGGAGGGGGAAGTGAAATTTGAAATGAGTTATGAACAGTGGAAAGCAGGGTGGCCAATACTTGATAGGTAGCATGTTGCAATTGCCAACTGCAACGATCCAGGGGATTCATTTTATATTATCTGGCAGCACCTAAGGGTCTCACAATCCTGGTGATACGACTTCTGATGGGGGTTGATAGTTTTTCATTTTTTCCTTATCTTATATGTTGGAATTTAGCTGATTGTCGTGGTCGGAAGCATTACAAATAAAAACCAAATGATTATGAACACCTATCACCTCGTAGTTATTCTTATTTTTTCAGGTATTGGATTAAGCGCCTCCGGACAAGGAACTTGTAGTGGCTCTCTCACCCAGCGAGATTTAAGCATCAATAACATCAGAGCAAGATTACATACTGGAGGCGATCTTTGGTGGGATGGAGCAGATGGCAGGTATATTGCACCAAAAGTACCGCCCGGCACACCTCAAATCTCCTCCCTATTTGCGGGCTCCCTCTGGATGGGAGGAGTGGATGCGGGAGGTAACCTCAAACTTGCGGCACAAACCTATGGGCGTAGCAGTGGCAGCTTTGATTATTATACCGGACCAATCAAGACCGGGCCCTTCCCTATTTCTGAAACGACTTGTGAAAATTGGGATCAATTCTTTGCTACCACCGCTGAAGATATCAACCAACACAAAGCAGACCTGGCGGATAACGGCACAATTGATGGTCCAGTACCTGTGTCCATCCTGGGCTGGCCGGCCAAGGGTAATGAAGATTTTTTTGCTATCCACCTATTTAATTTGCCCGAGCAGGACCTGGCTCCATTTTTTGATCAAAACAACAATGGAATCTATGAAGCTTATCTAGGAGACTATCCTTTGGTTAAAGGAGAGGAATCTACCTGGTGGGTGTTCAACGACGCTGGAAATCAGCATTTTGATTCCGGAGCAGGCAATAATATACTACAAATGGAAATACAGGCCAATGCTTTTGCCTATTCAAGTGATACAGCCTATATCGACAATACTACTTTTTACGAATTTAAATTGATTTATAAAGGAACTCCTACCCTCAATGATGTCTATCTAGGATTATGGGTAGACCCCGATTTAGGTTGTTATACAGATGATTATATTGGCTGCAATCCATCGGAAAAACTGGCTTTTGTCTATAATGGAGATGATTTGGATGACAATCCGTGCCCAGGAGGGGTTTACAGCTACGGGTCTAATATACCCATATTGGGCATAAAAATTCTTAAATCCTTTGCAGATACGATGGGGCAGGAAGCGCCCTTTGCCTTCTTCACCTATTACCTCAATACTTCCACACCTGGTGCGCCCAGCGGAACTTTCGATCCAAATACTCCAGAAGAGCACTACAATTACCTTACCGGATATTGGCGCGACGGCACCCCATTTTCCCAAGGTGGAAATGGGTATGATCAAGGAGCGCCACAATACCCTTATGTGTTCGACGGATCTGATATTGACGGCATACCCTGGACGGAATGTAATGCCAATACGGTACCCGCCGACCGCCGTTTTTTAATGAGCTTTGGCCCGATCAGCCTAACAACGGGTGATATCAGAGAATTTGCTTTTGCAGTTGTATGGAAACCCGATCAGGTCTATCCCTGTCCCGATCTGTCAATTATTGAAGAAGAGAGTAGTTTAGTAGAAGCATTTTATATCCGGGAAAACGGGGGTACCACTTCAATAGAGGAGTTAAACCACACTCCTTTGAACACAGTTAAAATTGTTCCAAACCCCACAAAAGAGGCTTTTCAACTTATATCCGTCAATCCTTCACAACTTTTCCGTGAAATTCAAATATTTAATACAGCTGGCCAGGCCCTTAAAACTTACTCGAATCTAAATCATGCTGAATTAAGCCTACAGGTTCAGGATTTAATGCCTGGCATGCACTACTGTAGAATATTATTTCACGATGGAGAGGTAAGTACTTGTAAATTGTTGATTGAATGACAAGATTAGATGGCAATACTTTTCCCTACCCGCCTGCCGAATAATGTACCGGCTTTGTCGAATGATTTTTAGGCTTTACAGGTTTCCGAATAGCTTTGATGTAAACCATCAATATATATGAAAGCCTTTACAAAACACACCTACGGCGGCCCGGAAATCCTACAACTGGAAGAAGTCGAAAAGCCCACGCCAAAAAAGAATGAACTATTGGTCAAAATCATGGCCAATTCCGCCAATCCTGCCGATTGGCACATCCTGCGCGGTGAACCGTTTTTCGCGCGTTTCAGTACGGGATTGTTCAAACCCAAAGACAAGATTCTCGGGGCAGATTTTGCGGGAATTGTGGAAGCGGTGGGAAGTCAGGTAACGCAATTTAAAGTTGGCGACCGGGTCTATGGTGAAATGCTAGAGGGCGGAGCCTTTGCGGAATACGCCTGTGTACCAACCGGGGTTTGCGCCAGGATGCCGGAAGGAATCGGGTTTCCCGAAATGGCGGCGGTGCCAATCGCCGGACTGACTGCTTTGCAAGCGGTCATCACCCACGGTAAGCTCAAGGCAGGAGAAACGGTATTGGTCAATGGTGCTTCGGGAGGTGTCGGGCATTTTACTGTACAAATTGCGAAAGCTTATGGCGCCTACGTTACAGGGGTTTGTTCCAGTAAAAATGTGGACTTTGTCAAGGCACTAGGCGCAGATCAGGTGATCGCCTATGATCAGGAAGATATTCATCAACACCAGGGAAAATACGACCTGGTAATCGATACCCACGGTAATCTGGCCCACGAAGACTATCAACGGATGGGGCAGCGCGGCGTGATGGTCGGTTTTACCACTCTGGGCAACATGATGCGGCTTATGCTAAAACGAGCATTTAGCAAATTTCCCCTGGCACAGTTTACCGCTGAAGCCAATGTGCCGGACCTGGAAACCCTGGCCTCTTTGATGCAAAATGGCAAGGTAAAACCCCATCTCGAAAAAGTCTATCCCTACCCCCAAGTTCCGGAAGCTATTGCCTATATTGAAGCGATGCGCACCCGTGGTAAGGTGGCAATGGTTTGGGAAGGTGAGGATAAGTAGTCTTGTCTTTTTCCGTAAGGAGAATTTTAAAGAACGTAGAAATTTATACTATCTTGGTTGAAAATGCCGCTAAGAGCGGCTTTAGAGCAGTTGCTATCTAACAAACGAGACCAATGATTAGTATAAACATGAAAAAGCACCTTTTGCCTCTGCTTCTTGTCTTACTTTTTGTAAGTTGTTCCCAACAACAAGAAGAAACGAAAAACCCAACTCCTATCGAAAATCAAAATTGGTGGAAAGAAGGCATTCTTTACCAAATCTATCCGCAAAGTTTTAAAGACACGGATGGTGACGGATTTGGTGATTTTAAGGGAGTAATCGAGAAGCTGGATTACCTGCAAAGCCTTGGCATCACCATGGTGTGGATGAATCCATTTTTTGATTCTCCTCTAGTTGATAATGGTTATGATGTCAGTGATTACCGGGCGGTACACCCGCGCTACGGTACCATGGAAGATTTTCAGGAAATGATGAATGCTATGCAGGAGCGCGGCATCAAATTCATTCTGGATGTAGTGGTCAACCACAGCAGCGACCAGCACGAATGGTTCAAGCAGTCACGCAGCTCCCGCGACAATCCCTACCGCGATTATTACCACTGGTGGCCCGCCGAGAAAGGGGAACCGCCGTTCCGCCACAGCTTGTTTGATCCGGAAGGTGCCTGGGAATATGATTCGCTGACCGATGCCTACTACCTGCATTACTTTGCTGCCGCTCAACCCGACCTGAACTGGGAAAACCCCAAGGTGCGGCAAGAAGTGTACGACATCATGAAGTTCTGGGCCGAAAAAGGAGTTGATGGCTTCCGCATGGATGCCTTCCAGTTTGCCAGCAAGGACACCACCTTCCCTGAATGGCCGGAAGGACACGAAAAGGACTTCATCAAGTGGTACGGTATGCGCCCGCAATTGCACGACTACCTGCAAGAAATGTATGAGGAAGTGATTGCCAAATACGATGTCTTTGCGGTAGCTGAAGGTGCCGGCAGTACCTTCCAGGATGCCCACGATCTGGTGGATGCCGACCGCAAGGAATTGCAGATGGCCTACCATTTTGAGACGGTGGATCTATCAAGAACCTTGGATGGCTACGAGCTATCGGAATTTAAAGAGGTGTTCAGTCGCTGGGATAGTGCCTTTGCCGAAAAAGGCTGGATTGCCATCTTCCTGTCCAATCACGACAATGCACGCCTGGTAGATCGGTTTGGTGACCCCAGCCCCGAATTTCGCAGGGTATCCACCCAGATGTTAAATACCTTCATCCTGAGTATGCGGGGGACACCCTATACCTATTACGGCGATGAATTGGGCATGACCAATATCGATATGCCGACGATTGAGGAATACGTGGACGTAGCGGCACTCGGCGACTATCAAACCGCAGTGAATCAAGGCAAAGACCTGGAGGAGTTTATGAAGCACCTCAATTATTACTCCCGCGAAAATGCCCGCACGCCCATGCAATGGGACGACAGTCAAAATGCCGGATTCACCACGGGAACGCCCTGGAAGCGGGTTAATGAAAATTATACAGAGATCAACGTTGCAGCTCAGGAGAAAGATCCGAATAGTGTGCTGAACCACTTCCGAAAAATGACTCGCCTGCGGCTGGACAACCCGGTTTTGGTGTACGGCCAGTACGAAATTTTGCAAAGGGAACACCCGCAGATTTATGCCTACACCCGGGAGCTGGATGGTGAGAAGTGGCTGGTGCTACTCAATTTCTCGAAAGAGAAAGCAAACATTGATCTCTCCGAGATGGAGACAATTGAGGAGACGATGATCAATAATTATGATAATTTGGAAGTAACGGGTAGTGCTGCCAGTCTAATGCCTTATCAGGGTGTCATTATGAAGCTAAAATAGTAAAACCGGAATGCTGAACTATAGTACAATCCTTTCCCAACATGAATTTTTCCTTACGGAAACCGAAGACCTCTGCGGTCCGGAAGCCTTTGAAGCCCTATTCAAAAATGCCTGCGCCATTACCAATGGGATCATTAGCTACAAAAAGATAACCATTAAGGAAAATGTAGGCACTCGAATACAGAAATTCCGCTTGGCGATCAGACATGTACAACAGACAACGACCATCGATTTGGAAATGCCGCTGGAGCACCATTTTAATATGGCACTACTGGCACAATTGTTGAATCAAAAACTATGGAAGCTGGGGTACAATGGTGATCGGTATTTCTATGATATCGGCATGGAAGCCGATATGGGTGGACTGGCCTTTACCGAATTTGACAAAGAATACGAGCTGCACCAACAGGGTTACATCTGGCGGGGAAGAAGTGAATTTGAAAATGCAGAGGGTTATGAACACTTTTGGGAAAGATTCAACGAACAAACCAGAGAAGTAGAACCGGTGGTCTTCATTCAGGAAGCCCCCAGAAGAGCAAAAATTTTGCAGCAGTATGCCAAAAAGAATAAAATCTACTTTCAAAAAAAGGCGCTAGAAAGGAATCAGCGCAAACGTTGGTGGCAGTTTTGGTAACAGCTTAAAAATTCCGTTCAACGCCTTGTTATTGGCTCGTTCAAGCCTTATCTTCCAGCCAAATCCATCACCTTGCATGAATGACGCCCTGTTTCTCATTGGCCAGTTGATTATTTTGCTGTTGGTATTTGGTTTGGTCCGAAGCCTGCAGTTTGGTCTGCGCTTTGCCTTTCACCAACTGAAGCTAAATCCACGACAAATTAAGTACATCCTGGCGGGTATTTTCTTTTGGCTGGCCATTATCAGCTGCATGGCTTATCTGGGCTTCTTTGAGGATTTTTCCAGCTGGCCGCCACGAGTCATTTTTGTATTAGCACCGCCCATGCTCCTGAGCGTCGGACTACTTTTCTCACCATTTTTCAGGTTGTTACTACGTACAATTCCGCCCAGTTGGCTGGTGCACATTCAGGCCTTTCGCATTTTGATGGAATTGTTTTTGTGGATGGGCTATAAAGGCGGCTATGTGCCTGCGCAAATGACATTTGAGTGGCTTAATTTTGATATCATTGCCGGTCTGACTGCGCCACTGGCGGGGCTGGTATTTTTTGGTCAACGGCGCTTTCGCAAACCGGAGGCCATTCTCTGGAATGTGTCAGGGATGATCCTGTTGTTTAATATTTTGATCATTGCCATCCTCAGCACGCCATCGCCGTGGCGGGTATTTCACAACGAACCGGCCAATACCTTTGTAGCCACTTTTCCCTTCATTCTCATTCCGGGCTTCATCGTGCCATTTGCGTTCAGCATGCACTTGTTTTCTTTGTATCAAATTTTTACGTCAAAAAGGGACAAGATCCGGTTTCGCCTGAGGCGGTAAACCAGACCTCGATCCCGCTATCAAGTTATGACACGTTATTTTTCCGCGACAAAAGAGACTGTAATGTTATATACTGTCTCGTGATCTTCAATTTTTTTCTTGAGTTTCCTGCCCTGCAATCTCTCCAGGATGAAAGGGATCAAAAACTCCTTTTCGGTATCGATTTCCATGATTTCCAGTTCATTTTTTTTATTAATAGAAAATTTCAAATGAACGGTCGTTTTATCGATCCCCTTTTCCAATAAATCCGGGGCCTGTAGCCAGGTAGCTACGGTAATTCGAAGGTTTCTTTCCAGTGCAGAGGGCACTTCGGCAAAGGTTGTAGAAGCAAACAATAAGGCAGCGACTAACGTCAGGGTGATTTTGAAGGTTTTCATGACAATCGGGTTTAATGGTTAACAATGGGCAATATCTGAACAGGGCATTACAGTGGCGTAACACCTTCAAATAGAACCAATTATAAACTATTTAATTAACTTATGTTCTCTTGTACTCTCTATTATGAAAGACGACAGATTTTTTGAAAAGTTGCTTCAAAAAGTGCAGAATCTATGAAATCACGCTTAAAGTCGACAAATAGCGGCTTTTTTAGAGAAAAACTACCCATTCGTGTTGGTCAATTCTTTTCTAAAAGGAAGTTTTTAAGCTTTTCCAGGTGATCCGTATTGATCAAATCTACACCCATCTCCTGCAAAAAGCGCCACGCATCGGGGTGATCAGGAGCGGCCCAAAGGCGCACTTTTTTACCTTCGGCGTGGGCTTTGTCTACAAATTCTGTGAGCTGCTTTCGGTATTTTGCCTTTACCCGCGCCTTCCTTTTCCAGCGAAAGAACTTCTTGTAATGGTCGCTCACCACCGGCATCAGAGCGGGCGGAATGTCCTGCCCCAGTTCTCCCGGACGACCATCCAGGGCAGCAATGACCTCCGTTTCCTGAAATACTGCCTCCCAGGGCCGGTTGCCCGAAATAAAGACTTTCACCGGCTTGTCTGCCTCTTCTACCCCTTCCCTTACGATGGAGAGTATAGATTCATAGCGCCACAACACTTTCTTAAGCTGCTGGTAAGTCGAAACGGGCTCCGTCTTAAAATCGATCATTAGATAGAAAAAACCATCATAGCCGGAATAAACCACCCCCTGGTGCTCTGCAATCCATTTTTCCAGAGGTTGCAGGTAAAGGTTTTCCAATGTACGAGCTTCTGACGGTCTTCCCGGCTTATTGTGATAAACATATAGTGTGGTATCGATCAGAAAAACATCCGCCTCCACCGAAGTGAATCCATTTTCCAGGGCCTCGATCAGAGGTCGGTCATGCTCATAATCATTGTGGGCGTGAGCATTGGGCAGCGGCATTTGTGCGCCTAGGGAAAGGGAAAGAGCGCAGACGACGAGTAAGGAAAAAAGGTATTTCATGGGTATAAATTTGTTAATAAACTGACCATAAAAACAGGTCGTGATCAACAATTGAAGTCATATCAAAATCAGAAGCTTTTTTTGCTTCTACAAACATACGAGGTCACAGAAGTGAGATTAGATAAAATCCCAAATGGATTTTCTGTAATTCCTAAAAATCTTGTAAATCCTGTTCATCTTGTCCCCCCAAAAAAGTCAACATCCTATATGAACTTTTGTAGAAACCGCAAGGTTTCTGCAAAAAACTCCGCGTCCTCTGCGACTTGGCGTGCCATCAATTCCTCTCGCGAAGCCGCGAAGCCGCCAAGGATATCGCCTATTCGGCGATGAAATTTGAACCACAATAGAAACAAAAGAGAACAAAAGAAGCATTACAGAAAATCCAAAATGGATTTTCTGCAATACCTAAAAATCATGTTAATCCCGTTAATCTTGTCCTTTCCTAAAAGTCAACATCATGTATAGCACTTTTGTAGAAACTGCAAGGTTTCTGCAAAAACAACTTTGCTTCTTCGCGTGATTTATCTTCCTCTCCACAAAGCTACACCACATTTTCCGCGTTGTGAGCACACTACCCTTTAAAAAATTGTAAAAAGAAGCGCAAACAAAATTGCCGCTGGAGATTACTCCCCAACGGCAAGAACTACTGAACTTATTGGAAATATATTAGGACGGGGTAAACCCGGTATTGACAAAAGAACTGATGCCGAAATAATTGACATTTAATACTTAGAAGCTGAAAAAAGAATCAATCATTTCGGACTAGTCGCACTAGTTGATCGGCACCATGAATCCGACATTCACGCCGAAGCCCTGATTGGTCACCCTTTCATTTACTAAAGGAATATCGTACAATTCAGTAAAGCCTTTCTGGTAGCGTGCATCGGCAAAGATTTGGCCAAAGCCGGTATCAAAACTTACACCAGCGCCAAGCGCTGCGCCCACTTCAAAGCGCTCGTAGTTAATATTGTCAAGATTGATGGGGATACTACCCAATGGAATTTCTACCAATACCTTCGCCCTCGTATCGATCTTACCGCCGGTGGCATAGCCGAAAGTAGGACCACCTACAACATAGGCCTTCACACGTTCGCTGCCAAACTTAAACTTGGCCAGCAACGGCACTTCTACGTAATTGAAACGCGACTCTGCATTCACGCCAACGGGTAGGTTGATGCCAAAGAGTTCCATATCTGTTCCGACATCCATGCCGAAACCTTTTTTCACAAAATTCAGCTCGGGCTGAATGGCAAAATAATCAGTGATGCCGACTTCTGTCACCAATCCAAAATTGAATTCATCCAGTGAATTAAAATCGGGAGTAATGCTACCCAACGCTTCCGTGGTTTTGACATTGGCCCAGTTGAACCCACTTTTTACGCCAACCGAAATTTGTGCTTGAAGGGAAACTGCAGCAATCATCAGTACTGCGAGAATGGCAAATTTTGGTGTCTTGTTCATTTTCATCATTTTTGTGTGAGCAATTGTTGATGCGAAGATGTAGGCTTTAAATGTTAAGAGGGGTTAAGTAGCTGTTAGCATTTTTATAATTTTTTAAAGAAAATGTGGAGGCTGGTGAAAGAAGCTTAAGAAATGACCACTTTAGTTAAAACTTTTACGACCGATATGCAGCACTGGCGAAAATTAAAAGAGCATTTGGCCTACGATGGCTGGCGAAAAATCATCGTCCGCCAGTTTGAACTTCCCAATGGACAGATTGCCGATTTTGATATTGTGGGTAATGCAGCCTATGTAACGATTGCAGCTTTTACTGCCGATCGAGAGGCCATTCTCACCCGCCAGTTCAGGGCCGGGCCGGAACAAATCCTCTCCAGTTTTTCTGAAGGTTTCATCGACAAAGGGGAAACGCCCGAAGAGGCCGCCGCCCGGGAACTACTGGAAGAAACGGGATACAAAGCCGGGAAACTGCTGTGGCTCAAATCTACCCGTAGCTCCTACTCTACGGAAACTCAGCACATCATTCTGGCAACGGATTGTGAATATAAACAAGCTCCAAATCCCGATGCATTGGAAGACATTGAAGTATTCCTACTGCCTTTGTCACAATTCCGTACCTTTCTGCAAAATGAATCGGAAAACTCCTTTATCAACCTCGGGGCCGCCTACCTGGCGCTCGACATTTTAGGCTGGTTATAAAAAACGAGATTTTAAATCCGGCGTAGGAATCATGCAAGATTCTTTTCGACCAAACCACCGGTAGCGATTACGCGCCACCCAGTCGTAAATAGCATTGCGAATGCCTTTGGGAATGATGCGAAAGATGTAAAAGAGTTGCCATCCTCCGCCGAGCAACTTCGCCACTTCCAGCGGTACATCGGAGTGGGTATAGATTTCACCTTTCCAATACAATACCACCGTACTCAATTCCTCTGTGGACAAGTTGGCGTTTTCCAGTACTTCCCTCCCCTCCTCTGATTGCAATGGCGCAAACCGAAATACCGCCTTCGGATCGCGCTTGATCACAAACTGAACAAAGCCGTTGCACAAATTGCAAACGCCGTCGAAGAATAAGATGGGATGGTCGGTGGGTAGTGACATATTTTTTAGTTTAGAGTTTAGGGTGTAGAGTTTAGAGTTGGCACTTGGGCATAAGTGGTTGCTTAGATTATTTTCTGGTATTTATTATTTGGAAGCTATTATTAGTAAGGTTTATGAGGTTTATATGGTTTATGAAGTTTAGGCGGGGGAGGCGGTTGAGGAAGTTTAGTGGACTAAACTCCCCTAAAACCTAAAGCCCAAAACCTACCGCCTCTCACGTCTAGTCAAACAACGCATGATACAACTCCTCTATCTTCCCAATCGTTGTTACCTTGATCTGGTAGCGGCTGAAATCAAGGCCTTTGGTATTGTATTTAGAAATAAATATTTCTTTAAACCCCAGACGATCAGCTTCCTGGATGCGCTGCTCGATGCGATTGACGGCCCGAATTTCTCCGGAAAGCCCCACTTCACCCGCGAAACAAATATCGGTAGGAATCGCCACATCTTCAAGGGAAGACATTAACGCACTAACGATTGCCAGATCAATCGCCGGATCATCTACCCGAATACCGCCAGCAATATTGAGGAAGACGTCATTTTGGCCGAAAGGCAAACCTCCCCGTTTTTCCAATACCGCCAGCAACATACTCAATCGGCGCAAATCAAAGCCGGTGGCCGTACGCTGTGGGGTGCCATAAACGGCCGTAGCCACCAGCGCCTGTGTTTCGATCAGCATTGGACGTAATCCTTCCATAGTGGCGGCAATTGCACTGCCACTCAGGTCTTCATCTTTTTGCGAAAGCAATAATTCCGAGGGATTGGAAACCTCCCGCAATCCGGTAGCCTGCATTTCGTAAATGCCTAGTTCATCTGTAGAGCCAAATCTATTCTTGATGGTCCGCATGATGCGGTAGGAATAGTTGCGGTCACCTTCAAATTGCAGCACGACATCGACGATGTGTTCCAGGAGCTTTGGCCCCGCTATCGATCCCTCTTTAGTGATGTGCCCGATAATCACAATCGGGATATTTGTCTCTTTGGCAAAACGCTGCAAATCCGAGGCACACTCCCGCACCTGCGATACACTACCTGGCGCCGACTCGATGTGGGGAGAAGACAGGGTTTGGATCGAATCGATGATCATCAACTGAGGAGCGACCTGCTGCGCGTGATTGAGAATCTTGGTCGTATTGGTTTCCGTAAGGATATAACAGTTCGGATGGTTTGGCCCCAACCGGTCTGCCCTTAGTTTAATTTGTTCTTCACTTTCCTCACCTGAGCAATACAAGATTCGCCCCTTCAGGTTTAGCGCCAGTTGTAACAACAAAGTGGACTTTCCAATACCCGGAGCGCCCCCAATCAGAATAACCGACCCTGGTACAAATCCACCACCCAGCACGCGATTAAATTCCGCATCATCGGTAACGATTCGGGCAGTAGTACCCGCCTTAATATCCGGTAGAGGAATCGGCCTTGGTCCGGTTTTTCCTGTCCCTTCCTGCTGCCAGGAGCGACTTTTTTCCTCCTGTCGGGTAGGTTTGGAAATAACTTCTTCCACGTAAGTATTCCACTCCTCACAAGAGGTACATTTACCAATCCATTTGGGCGAAGTGGCCCCACAATTGGTACATACAAATACGGTTTTTACTTTTGCCAACAGTTTTTATTTTTTTCCTACGATAAGTCCCGAAACAGACCAATTCAAAAAAATTTATGCTAAAATAGACAGAGCCATTTGACTGTTTCCCGAAAAAAAGCTAACTTAATGATCAAAATAAAACAATGGTTTTATTTCATTATAAATAAATATTAAAAAATGCGCTCATTTTCAGTGCCCCAAAAGCATGTAACTACATCTTTTTTGGGTTTTCCAGCAATTATCTGTTAAATTTGCGTTAACGAATTCGACAAAGTTAAACTGACCTCAAGTGACTTTGTTTATCTAAGAAATAACCGCAACCTCTGATAAAGAATTCATATGTAGATTGTTTTCATTTGGTTTTTTGGGGTTATACAGGGCTCAGCGATTCTATCGTTGCTGCCCTGTTTTTTTTCCCAAATCCCGGCAGAACAACTCTGGTACACGAATTATCGATCCGCACAGCGCACACAACGATTGCTTTGCGGCATAAACATCAGCCTCGCGGGAGGAATTGGTGATTTACACCGAACACAAATGCCAAAATCCGGGCTGTCAATTTTGGTCAAAGCCAGTTGCAGATTGGCCAGTTTACGCCTTGCAGAACGCAGCGTTGCCTCCGATACGCCCTTGTTGTTGATGGCATCCATTCTACTCACTCTACCAATAGAGTTTTCGGGAGCAATGGGTTTGGTAGCATCCTCCAAGTGATGGATTTCCTTCTCGGTTTGTGCAATCTGATCAACAATTCTTTCCTTCAACAACTTACGTTCTTCCTGGGTCATCATTTGTTGTCTTTTTCACGGGTCAAACCGCTATCCAAAATATCATCTTGCTCTGTTTCGTCAGGCTGAGGGTTCTGGCGACTGGTATATACGGCAATCGCTATGTTGCCACCTATTATCAACAGAAACATAATAAACAATACACCCATAAGCCAGTTATGAAAAACGCGGATGGGTATTGTGCCCATCCGCGTTTTTAGGATCAAAAATAATTTGGCCTAGTCGGAGGAAGAAAACAGCGCAATCAGGCGCAGAATCTCAACATACAACCAAACGATGGTAATCAATAGACCCATGGCGGAGAACCACTCCATATAAATAGGTGATCCGTACTGCTCGCCTTTCTCAAAGTTGTCAAAATCGAGCAGCAAATTCAGGGAAGCTACGCCAACAATCACCAGGCTGATACCAATGCCTATTGGACCAGTACTGTGCAGGAGCGGCATATTGATGCCGAAGAAAGACAGTGCAAAACTGACAATATACACCAGGGCGATTGCTCCCGTTGCCATAATGACACCGGTGCGTAATTTATTGGTTACTTTAATGATACCTGATTTGTAAATAAAGAGCATGATAAAAAACACGCCCATGGTCAGGGTAACCGCTTGAAAGATAATTCCATTAAACATGGAGGCATACATGGCGGAGATACCCCCCACAAATAGCCCCTCCAAAGCAGCGTAGATTGGTGCGAGAATGGCTGAATTTTGTGGCCGATAAGCCGCGATCATCACCACCACAAAACCGGCGATGGCCCCACCCCATACAAAGAGTGGATTAAACATGGTGTACCCCACTACAGCTGTTGCCAGCATGATCAATCCAAGAAGAAAACTCTTATTAATCGCTCCCTGTACCGTCATACGCTCACCTGCACGCTGGATAAATTCACCGTCCAGTGTTTGATTACTGGTTTGGCGATAGGCATCCTCCTTCATAATGGGGTTGCGGGAATCAAAAAATCCTTTTCGTCTACTCATTTCAATTTTTTTGGTTAATACAGAAAAATGCGCGTAATAAATGCCCGACTGCATTTTTGCAATCAGGCATTTATAAATTCCTACGCTAATATAGCAAGGAACACCATATTAACAAACAAAAAAATGTTTTGGTTCTAATTGACGCGGTAGGGAAAACGTCTGCACATGGCCCGCGAAATATCCACCACCACATCCTGCGTAGGACGATTCCAGTAGGTAGGGCATTTCTGACGGGAAGCCCAAACGGATACTCCGGCCTCACTATCCAATACACTACAGGAAGCCCATACATCACTGGTACGGGTGCGTACGAACCCGCCAAAGGGGCTGTAGGGCAACATGATATTGGCAATGCGGCTAGCCAGACTGATGCCAAAACCTTCCAGGTCGGTCAGGTATTGCTGTTTTTCAACCCGAGACTTTACAACGGCGTCAACACCCAGAATTTTGGCCAGTTTGACGGGGGAAGTCGTCCAGGCTTCGCGAAAACTGATGCCGGCCTCTTCCAACAAGTCGTTGGTCACATCAAAGTGCTGGAAGTTGACCCCAATGTCATTGCGTCTGGAACCAGATCCGCGGCTCAGTTCAGAGAACAGCGCCATCTGGAAGGCTTTGCTTTCTCCTTCTTCAATTTTGTCGATGTCTTCTTTCGTCAATTCCGCAGGAATGCGACCGGTCATGACCATCTCGACCGGAAGTATGGCCAATATATGGTGTTCTTTGGCCAAATCTCCGTAGGCATTGGTTTGAAAACGCTGACGGCTACAGCTGGAAATCAATACAATCATCAATACGGCAAAAAATGAGATCCTTTTCATGGTTTTTCTTTTTTTAGGTGAATTAAAAGAGCGCTTTCGCCAAATTTGAAATCTGTTCATTTTTGGCTACTTTCGTTGACTTATACACCAAGGGAAGCCCCAAACGGAAGATTTTTTTTTCTTTTAAAGTTTTTTTAACAAAAAGCACTTTGGAAAACGCGCAAAACAGCACGGAAATTAATTGGCTAGAGGAGTCTCCGGGCCGACTACTCACTCACTATCAATACATTGTGGAGGCCACGGTGGCTAAATTTATCTTGCGCGGTTTTTTTTCGGCCAATGAGAAAATGGAAGTTGTGCAGGAGATCAACCTGCGGCTGCTGGAACAAAAGATGCAGAAAATCCAGGAGCATTACAGAGGGACAGTCCTGCTACGCACCTATTTTGCCAAGGTAGTGTACAATACCTGCCTGGAAATCTGCCGACAGCAAAGACGTCAGGCACAGATACTTGGCGAAGATCATTTATTGCAACATGTCGATAGCAAGGGCAATGCCCATGAGCAGTTGGTGATCAAAGATGAATTGCTGCGATTACAGGCAGCACTTAAAGGCCTGCAAAGCGATCAATACAAAGGACAATTATGTTTAAAAGCCTGGGTACGCTTTTTATTGGCTCAGCCTGATATTCAATTCTACCAAAGCCCGAAAACCAGGGAAGCCATTGAGGCGATCAAAGCCAAACTGTTTACACCTTATGACCAAATGAACGACCAGCAAGTGTACGGCCTGCTGATCGATTTATTCAATCTGGTAGAAAACAAAAGCAATACCGCGGACTCCCTGCGCAAATGGGTAGTCAATATTATTGATCAATTGATCGTTTTGTTGAACGGCGATCCTCCGGTATCGGCGCACTCGCGGCAATCGATAAAGTTATTATTACAGTACTATTTTGATCAGGACGGGTTCGAGAATGTTAAAGTTTAGCACAAAAATTCCGTTTCCAGAGCGGAAGTGCATATAAAGCAATATGGAATCAATACATTTTAACGAGGAGGGACATCTGAACAAGGAAGGCATCAGCTGGTATGTGGAATACCTGTTGGAGCAGGAAAGTGGTGAGCATTCGGAAATCACCAGAGATGAGGCCGTAAAAACTGATATTGTTGGCCACATACAGGAATGCACCCAATGCCATCAGCAGTCTATTGAATTGTACCGGGTTCTGGCGGATATTCCTTCCAATATTGCCGTACCCGAAGATGGTGAGCCCCGATCCAGGCTCCTTCCGTGGCGCTTTGCCCTGGTGTTATTGCTGATTCCACTGGCCTATTTCCTATGGAAACAGCAGATTCAACGACCTTCCGAGAATACTGCTGTACCAAATGAAGCCCCTTCTCCCCAACCCGTGGATAGTGTGAAGCAAAGACCGGTTGCCTCCATCGATACTACAGCGGAAAAACCAGCTAGAAAACAGGAAAACCCAAAGACAGAATCAATACCATCCAGTGAGCTTTATGCCGCTAACTTCTTACCAGATGAAGCACTGGAGGCTTTTGCCGGAGAAATAGTTAGAGCCGGTAATTTGACGGTAAGTCGTCCCGCTAATAAAGCCGAATTCGAAAGTCAGGACCAAATAATTTTTGAATGGAATGCTCAGGAAACTGTACCTTTGACCCTTATATTGCTAAATAATCGAGAAGAAATCCTACTCCAGTCCACTCCCAACAACCCACTGTATGTCCTGAAACGACCACTCGATCCGGGGCTCTATTACTGGAAACTGGAAACACCCGATGAGCTGGTCTACGTGGGGAAATTTTGGGTGGATCGTCAATAGAGTTGTTCTACAGAGGTAAATGGATATCTAAAGCATAAGGAATTGTAATGAAGAAACTATTGTTCATCACACTGCTAATATCGGTTGGTCAACTACAGGGACAGCCTATCCTGGATACCGCTACCCGTTTGAGCGAAGACAATCAATATCTGGCCTCTACCACCTTGCTGGAGCAATTTATTGAGGATCACCCGGATCGGTATTTCGATATCGCGCAGGCTTACTTTCTGATCAGCTACAATTATATGCAACTGGGGGATTATCGAGGGGCGCTGGCGGCCAATGACCGATCACATACTATTCGCGATCAGATCCATTCCGAGAATATTTCCGAAAATTATATGCGCGAAGGCACCATTCACCTCCTGATGGGAGATTATGAACGCGCTGTTGATCTGCTCTACACCGCTTATAATCTACCCATTGAAAATCCACAGAGCTTTGCCTTGACCATGGGGTATATGGCTTCCGCCCAACAGGCTTTGGGCAATTATGAAAAAGCCCTGAAAGGATATGAGCAGGCCAGGGAGGTTCTGGAAATCGAACTAGGTGATGACCACCCCGATCTGGCCACCAACTTCTACAATGTGGGCACACTTTACCTGGATTGGGGTAAACCCGAAAAGGCGCGCCAGGCATTGGAGAAAGGGTTGGCTATTGCCAAACGCTCCCCGGATCGCCGGGATCAGTTGGGCAAACTTTACACTGCATTGGGACTACTTTACAGCGAAAGTGACCCGGAACAGGCTACCGACTTTTACCATCAAGCCGAGGGTACCTTTCAATTGGCCTACGGCGATTACCACCCCGAATTGATCCGCACCAAATTGCACCTGGCAAAGATTGCCTTACAGCAAGATGACCCGGTGATGGCACAAGTGCAAGTCAGCGCAGCGCTGGAAAAAATACTCCCCGCCGGACAAATGGGGCCGATGACGGAAGCTTCGGCTCTGGACGGGATTTTATTGGCGGAAGCCTGGCAACTCAAAGCTTTACTGCAACTAAACGCTCCCGACGAAGCGACATTGGCAGAGGCATTAAGCACTTGTGAACATGCCGTTGAGGTGCTCAGCCACGAGCTAAACCTGCGTTATGGCGATGCCACGCAGCTCAAGCTGTTGGAGCAGCTGCACCCCGTTTTCGAAACCGGAATCATGGCTGCACTGGAATTGTTTCAGCTCACGGGCGGTTACGAATACCAGGAACGGGCATTTTATTTGGCAGAAGCCAGCCGTGCAAACTTACTGCGCATACAGCGCATGAATGTGGGAGACCTGGCTATAAAGTACCCAAAACTGGTGCAGCAGGAACAAGCACTCAAAAATCAACTGCGGCAGGAAGAAGCCTTGTTGGTGCTTGATCCTACCAATGCTGTGCAACGCAAGCTGAAGGTGGATGCCTACGAAAAATACCAGAACTTTTTGCAAAAGGTGGCCATAGAGCAGCCCAATTATTACGAAGCGCTCTTTGCGATTACGAGCCCAACCATAGCAGAACTTCAGCAAATGCTGGACGAAAAAACCTCCTTGATTGAATACTTTCTGGGAGTAGATGATTACTATATTTTTGCCGTTAGCTCCGACAATGTTCAGACTGTCCGTTTACCCAAAAAGACAGTCACTGGGCCGGAATTCAAACAATTTAATACCAGTTGGAAAGGGTTAGTAGCCAAAGGGAAAGCCAGTCCTGGTGTATATTCCAAGCTGGAAAATCAGGGGGAGGTCGCTGATCTGGATCAGGCCATTGATGACTTCCTGGTAGCTATCCAAAAACTCCAGGCCAAAAAGCTAGCCGATAGCGGCTACCAATTGTACCAGAGGTTATTGGCACCAGTTGATAAGGTATTTAAACATAGCCAAAACCTGATCATTATTCCCCACGATAAGCTTCACCAGATTCCCTTTGAAACATTATTAACCAAGGAGATCGACAGGGACAAGAAGATCAGGTACCACAAGCTAGATTATCTGATCAAGGATTTTTCCATTCAGTACACCCCCTTTGCCGGGCAGTTGCTGACCCCTACTCCACCCCAGCCCATCACCGAGCAGGAGCCGTTGCTGGCCATGGCGCCCATTTTTGCCAGGGACTCGATGGGAAGCTACATTCTTGAATCCAATCGCTTCTTGTTTGATACGCTCTATCAGGTCAATCCAGCCATAAGGGCCGTCTCTCCAGATGGTCGACTTTTCCAACCACTGTTGCATTCCGAGCAAGAGGTTCGTAACATCCTGGAGTTGTTTGCGAATAAAAAGACAGCAGCCCAAGCCTACTTTTCTGATCAGGCAACCGAAACGGCATTTAAGGAAGAAGCCTCCAATTACCGATTGATTCACCTGGCCACTCATAGCTTTGTGAATCGCGCCGACAGTGAATTGTCCGGAGTGGCCTTTTTTCAGGCCAAAGGTGAGGCCGAAGATGGCATTCTCTACCTTCCGGAAATCTATCCGTTGGAGTTGAATGCCGATCTGGTGGTGTTGAGCAGTTGTGAAAGCGGCAAAGGAGATTTTGCACCGGGTGAAGGCATGTTGTCTCTGACCCGTGCTTTTCAGGTGGCTGGAGCCAAAAATGTACTAAGCACGTTGTGGAATGTGTACGACCGCTACGCCGCCGCATTGATGAGCGATTTTTATAAGGAACTACTACGGGAAAAACCCGCTGCGGAAGCATTGCGCAAAGCAAAATTGAACCTGATCAATGATAAGGGTACGGCCAATCCAAAGATCTGGAGCAGTTTCATTCTCAATGGACACTAATTTGCATCGATTTTCCGAAAGGACTATTTTTAGCCCGAAGGATGAACTTTAAACATACTCTACAATCCCAAAAAAATGAAAAAAAGCCTGTGGTTATTTTGTCTGCCCCTGGTGCTTGGACTTTCTTTTCCCAACACCGAAATGAATTTGCGCACCGGTAAAGATTATGCCCTTTTCATTGCTGTGCAAGATTATGATCATTGGACCGACCTGCGCAATCCGGTATCTGATGCACAGACTTTAGCCAAAGAATTAAAGGAAGAATACCATTTTAGCACTGAGGTGGTGGTCAATCCGCGGCGAAACGAAATTTATACCGTCCTTGAAAAATACCGTACCCTCACTTACGGTGATGACAACCAGCTATTCATTTTCATTTCCGGCCACGGAGATTTTCGCGAAGGGACCAGTGAAGGCTTTTTTATTCCCAAAGATGGCTTGCTGAGTGATCCTTTTCAGGATACCTACATTCCGCATACTCGCCTGGAGCGTATTGTGGATAATATTCCCTGTAATCATATTTTATTGGCCATCGACGCCTGTTATTCCGGCACTTTTGACGAAGACATTGCACTGGAAAGATCCCGCCCGACCGGCAGTATGGCCGATATGGGTAATGAGTTGTTTATCCAACGCTCCCTCAAGCCCCGCTCGCGGCTATACATTACCTCCGGTGGCAAGGAACGCACCCCCGATGGTCGAAACTACAGCCCGTTTACGGAGCACATGCTCAAAGGATTGCGCAGCTACGGCATCAATGATAATGTACTGACCTTTACCGAATTGCAGGGCTTTATGGAAGTCGCCACCCCAAAGCCACGCTCGGGAGAATTTGGTACCAGTGAACCGGGAGGAAACTTTCTCTTCATTGCCCGCACCGGAAATACACCAACCTTTACCCCACCTGTAAGGAATGAACCTCCCATAACTGCTCCGCAACTGACTTCCGTCAAAGGTCAGGTCTTTGATAGCAACGGACAGGTCCGAGGTGGCGCCAAAATCAGGGTAGTGGGTACCAACAGAACTGCTACAAGTGGGAGTGGGGGTGCATTTACCATTGTCGTCAAACCCGGCGAAGCAATTGAAATCACACTGGATGATCACTATCCGCATGTGGTGGATTACAGCGGTAGTCTGGTGCAATACGTCCAAAATCAAGGCCTTGAGGTGAGAATGGAGGGTAAGAAAAAAGTGAGCGACACCAAACTCCCCGGCGCAATGGCCAACACCGTTGCCGATCCCAAATCCGCCATTGTCTACCCGATCAAGCAACTAAACGGCCAAATGTGGATGATGCAAAACCTGAATACGCCTATCAACAATTCTTATTGCTACCAGAACAATGATGCCAACTGCGAAAAATATGGCCGTCTGTACGAATACGAAGCTGCCGTCAGAGCCTGTGAAAGCCTGGGTGAAGGCTGGCATTTGCCTTCCGGTGAGGAATGGAGAGCAATGATCAAAGTTTATGGCGGAGTTGATGAAGACTCTGATGACTACGGTCAAAAAGCCGGGCAACAACTTGGTCAGGGCGGCAATAGTGGTTTCAATGCCACCTATGGGGGCATGAAGCGCTACAGCAGTGATTACTCTGATCTGGGGCAGTTCGGCAACTACTGGACCGGTTCGTTTGATAAAAACCGAAATCACAAGACGATTGCTTTCAGTTCAAGTAAGGCCGTTTATTATCAAACCACTTCTTCAGCCAAAAAGATAGCCTATTCCTGCCGTTGCGTAAAAAATTAATCCTCATTCACTATCAACAAGAAATAGCGTTTACTGACAAATTTTAGTATTCCCACAAAATTTGTCAGTAACCGATAATCTGGCTATCTTCGCGACTTCAAAAAAAATGCGTCTAGGTTGAACTAATTTTAGTTCAACGGGATTGGATACAGCAATAAACAACTAAAAATGGATAAGCGTACGGAAATTGCAAAAGTACTCGCGGAGCCCCAGATCGGGCAGGAAGTAACGGTAATGGGCTGGGTAAGAGCCTTTAGAAACACCAAATTCATTGCCTTGAACGATGGCTCCTGCATGAAAACTTTGCAGGTCGTAGTGGATGGTGATAAGATCGAAGAAAGTGTCGTAAGAAAGATCAATTTCCACGCTTGTATCAAAGCTACTGGCCAGTTGGTAGAAAGCCAGGGCGCCGGACAAAGTGTTGAAGTGCTGGCCGACACCATCGAAATACTGGGGGAAACCAACCTGGAAAAATACCCGTTGCAGGCAAAGAGCCAGTCGATGGAGTTTTTGCGGGAAAACGCCCACTTCCGTATGCGAACCAACACCTTTAGTGCAGTATTCCGCATTCGCCACGCCATTGCCTACGCGATTCACAAATACTACAACGATCGCGGCTATTATTATATCCACTCTCCCATTATCACCGGTAGTGATGCCGAGGGAGCCGGTGAGATGTTTCAGGTGACCACACTGGATGTAGGAAATCCTCCACGCACCGAGGAAGGAGATATTGACTGGAAACAGGATTTTTTTGGTAAACCGACCAACCTAACTGTTTCCGGGCAGCTACAAGCGGAAATTGCAGCCCTGGCCTTGGGCAAAGTGTACACTTTTGGACCAACCTTCCGCGCCGAAAACTCCAACACCTCCCGCCACCTGGCAGAGTTCTGGATGATCGAACCGGAAGTGGCTTTCTTCGATATCCACGATGACATGGACCTGGCCGAGGATTTTGTGAAGTACCTGATCAACTATGTGCTGGACAACTATCCGGATGATCTGGCCTTTTTGGATCAGCGCATTCAGCAGTTGGAAAAGAACATGCCAAAAGAAAAGCGCCGCCCGATGCCATTGGTAGAAATGCTGCGCTTTGTAGTGGACAACGATTTTGAACGCATTACCTACAGCGAGGCGATCAATATTCTGCGCGGCTCCAAGGATTTCAAGAAAGGACGTTTTGAATACGAGCCGGTTTGGGGCGAAGACCTGCAATCCGAGCACGAGCGCTATCTGGTGGAGAAGAAGTTCAAAAAGCCAGTTATTGTTCGCGATTATCCGAAGGATATCAAGGCCTTCTACATGCGCCAAAACGATGATGGCAAAACCGTAGCTGCCATGGACGTACTCTTCCCATATATCGGAGAGGTGATTGGTGGTTCTCAGCGTGAGGAGCGCCTGGAAATGCTCGAAAAACGTATGCACGAGATGAATATTCCGGAAGAAGAACTATCATGGTTCCTAGATCTGCGCAAATTTGGTGGTGCACCACACGCCGGATTTGGACTAGGTTTTGAGCGCATGGTACTGTTCATCACCGGCATGAGCAACATCCGCGACGTGATTCCATTCCCCCGTGCACCAAAGACGGCGGAGTTTTAAGCTATTAAATGCCAGATCCATTTATCGATATCAGAGAGTGCGAAGACCCCGCCCTTATCGCCCGCCTCAACGAGCCGGTGCAAACGCTGCACCATCAGCTGTTTCCCCATTTTTTCAAGCCCTATGAGTACGAAGGCATTCACGAGATCACCAAAAAGGTGATGGCCAATCGAGATGTCTACGCCTTTGTGGCTTATCTCGACGCGGAGCCGGTGGGCTATGTACTCTGTGTCATCAAGTACCGGGCCGACAATGCCTTTCAGTACGCCGGTAAATCCGTCTACGTGGATCAGATTGCGGTTGATGTCAACCATCGCAATAAAGGGGTAGGACAAAAACTTATCGCCAGGGCGCTGGAATTGGCTTTCAATTTAGACATCGACCTGGTGCAGCTCGATCACTGGACGCTGAATGAGGAAGCTGGAGCCTTTTTCCATAAACAGGGATTTCGTTATTACAATGAGCGCATGGAAATCACGGTGCCATTGTAGCCATCACCTGTCGTAGCTCATGGATGTCCTCAGGACTCGTTCGGCAACAGCCGCCAATGATCCGCGCACCAGCCTGATGCCAATCCGTGGCTTGTTGGGCCAAAGTAAGTGTTCCCTGTATATCAACCCAGCAATGATGTTCAGCATCCCAGCCCTCGCCACTGTTGGGATAAATCATTAAGAGCTTGTCAGTAACCGCTTTTGCTTCCTTTAATAATCCGGTGATGTATTGGGGTGCCGTGCAGTTGATGCCGATGGCCACAACACTGGAAGTTGTAGTAAAAGGTTTGATTACAAATGACAATCTTGAACCATCAACAATGCAGTTACTATTTTTACAACTAAAAGATATCCAGTATTTTAAATTATCAAAACCACTCATTATGTGAAACAGCACTTCCGCTTCCATTGCCGAAGGCACCGTTTCAAATGCCAACACATCGGCTCCGGCTTTCGCCAAAAATTCAACACGCGGCCGATGGAAATTGTCCAGCACTTTTGCGAAAACGCCATAATCACCCCGGTATTCCGAGCCATCAGCCAGAAAGGCTCCGTACGGACCAATGGAGGCAGCAACCAAAGGTTTTAACCGCCCTTTTTGATGGGTTGGCTCTTGCCAAAAATCGTCAACGGCTCGTCGTGCCAGGTCTATACTCAACTGTAATAATTTTTCCGCTTGTTTTTGATCAATGCCCTTTTGGCGAAAGCCTGGAAAAGAAGCCTGATAGCTGGCCGTAGTGATCACATCCGCACCGGCCTTGAGGTAATCCAGGTGCACCTGATAGATCAATTCAGGGTTTTCCACCAGTACCTTCGCCGACCATAAATCGTCCTTTAGGTCTGCTCCGTGCCGCTCCAGTTCTGTAGCCAGCGCTCCATCAAGTACAACGAAGGGCTGTTGGTCAAAAAAGGGTTGAAATGGATTAGGCATGAATCTTAAATTTTTATTAAAGTATATACTGAGCCGTTCTAAAGGTGCGTTTCATCCCTATCACAACTGAAAGGTAATGTTTTTTATGGCCTCTAATTAAACCTTTGCTCCCCCAGTTGGTCCAATCGCAAAACTTCCCCAGAAAGAAAAGTAACTAGAAATTCTTTCACCAAAATTCATTGAACATGCTCATCAAAAAATTAAACTGGTTAGGCTTAGTGGCAATCTTGTTGTTTGCAGGATGTGCGAAAGAAGACGAGGTTTCCGAACAAGATCGCCAGGCAACCGAACAAGCAAGCCAGGATTATCTACTGGCGGAAACCACTTTTGAAAATGCTTTCAAAATGGTCGATACCGAAGCCAAAAAGCAGGGCGACCTCAATGGCTTTCAAATTCCTGATGACCAACTGGATGACCGGGACAATTGCCCCGAAGTCAACTTCACTGCCACCAACAATACCATTTTCCCGGCAACGCTTACCCTGACTTTTGAAGATGGCTGCACAACGCCCAATGGAGCGGCCGCTTCCGGCTCAATCGTTGCCGTATTCAACGGGTTGATGTTCTCTCCGGGGACTTCTTTCAGCCTGACTTTTATCGACTTTGTCCACAATGGCAATACCATTAGTGGCAACTACCTCCTGACCAACGATGGCGAAGATGCCAACGGTCAATGGACCTTCACCGCAACGGTTGATGGAGAGGTTACCACCGCTACCGGCCGCGTTATCAACTATCAGTCACAGCGCATAAGCAAGATGATTGAAGGTAATGACACCAATTTCTTTACCAATGGCTTGAGTGGTATCTTCGACGATGTATGGGGAACAACCCAGGAGTCTACCATTACCAATAGCGATGGCCAGGTATTGACAGTTTCTACTCCGGATCTCATCCGCAGCCCGCTCACCTGCCGCTGGCCAGTAAGTGGCTTTGCCGAGCTGAACCTCAATATTCCAGAAACAACCGGTTCGCTCGATTTCGGTGATGGTGACTGTGACAACAAAGCAACGCTAACCATCGGGACCTACTCGGTAGAGATTGAATTGTAAATAGAAAAAATAATAAATAAGAGGCCGCCAATAATTCCGTCGGAATTATTGGCGGCCTCTTATTTAATTATGCCGCTCCTTCAACCCACTCAAAAATGACACCATATCGCGCAATTCGCGCTTGGTCAGAATTTTCCCCATCGCCGGCATACTGGAAGGGATATTTTCCCTTTCGGCAATTTGACTTTTCTCAATGGTTTGGATGTCTTCCTTTCCAATTTTGATTTTGATAAAATCCGCCGTTTCCTCCAGTACGATACCCGCAGTGGTAGAACTATCTGCTAATTGCAAAGTCACCACTCCATACCCCGACGCAAATACGGCACTCGGTTCGATCATAGACTGCAAAATCTCCTCCTTACTTAACCGCGAGCCAACTCCCGCCAGTCCGGGACCGGCATTACCGCCCATTTCAAAAATGGAATGGCAACGTACACACTGCGCCGCCTCATGCTGGTAAAACAAATCCTCCCCTCTTTCCCGGTCACCGCCGCTCAAGGTTTCCCGGTACATTGCCAGAGCATCGGCCTTATCTTTTGCATCCTGGTATTTTTGCAGTTTTTGTATCAGGGCGTCATTGCCCTGCTCGGTCACAGCCTCGATCACATCCAGATGAATTTCTGCGGGCAAGCGACCGGCAACCAGGTCGTTTAATGGCTTTTGCAAAGCCTGTGCCGCCTGTTCTCCATCGAGAGCCCCAAGAGACAGCAGCGCCGCCTGTTTTTCTTCAATACTGCCGATTTTCAGAATAGAGGACAGCAGTTCTACCGCTTTGGTGGTTTCCAACCCGGATTCTGGTATAATCTCCAGCGCAACGGCCCGAACAGCTTCATCCTTGTCGGCACGGGCTGCTTCCAGCGCCTGGGGCAATAAATCAGATTTCATATTAAATAAGGCCTCCAAAGAAGCGGCCCGTACCCGGGCGGAAGCACTTTCCTTCAATAGCGCAAACAAGGTGGCTGCGTTATCAGGAGTACCCAGCACTTCGGCAGCTACGGCGGCCGCCACCTGTACTTCCGCATTGGTCGCCTTGAGCAGGTCGTCCAACACCGGCTTCATGGCTTCTTTAGCCGGACCGGCATCCCTGGTGATCTCTCCGCGGTAACGGCCATCTACCCGATCAAAAACGGATGGTTTAGCCCAGGTTCCTAATGCTGCAATGGCTTCAGCACGCATAGCGGCCGGAGCATCTGTTCTGCTGGCATAGGCTACCAGAATATCAATATTTTCCTTTTCTCCTACGCGCAAATTGGCATTGATCGCCCTTCTGATCAGGGCCTCATTGGTAAAGCGTGGTTCTTTCAAAACGTTAGCTAATTCCGGCAAGGCCTCCAAAATGGAAAAATCATCATTGATGGCCCGTGCCGCTTCGGTCACTACATATTCGTCATCATCCTGCAGGAATTGCGCTACGCCGGGTGATTTCATTCGGCGTAAGCCAACCACGGCCGCAATACGCAGTGCCCGCGAGGGACTATCGGTTAGTGCCTCCAATGGAGCGGATTCACCAATGCGCCCCAAGGCAATCATCCCCGCATGACGGAGCCACAAATCCTGATCGTTATTTTCTTCCAATACCGCCAATATCGGTTCCACGGCTGGCTTGTAGCCAATACGCCCGAGGGCCTCCGTGACGTGTAGCTTTACCCGCAAGGAGGGATATTTCAATAGTGGCACTAGTACCTCACCAGCATCGGCATAGCGCACATCCCCCAGCATTTTCGCGGCCTGGGTGATAATCTCGGCATCTTCGTCATCTAAAAATGGCAAAAGGTTTTCTC
Source organism: Saprospiraceae bacterium (assembly GCA_965229635.1). Lineage (GTDB taxonomy): Bacteria > Bacteroidota > Bacteroidia > Chitinophagales > Saprospiraceae > BQJU01. Next base: position 3,319,067 of record OZ245894.1, on the reverse strand, counting down.
CATAACTTGCCTTCTGACGGGCTAATTGCCCAATTCCCCAAAGACCGTGTACACGGGCCAATTGGTGATTGGTTTGTTTGGCTGCAGCCAATAAAATATTGTAGCCCTTCTTACCGCGACGGGCCAGTTCGTGCTGTGCCTTTATCCGAATCCGCATATCCTGATGCTTGAGCAATTCACCCAGTTCTTCTTTGGATTTTTCAGCAAAATCGGCTTCGATCAATTGTTTGGTCTCCTGACGGATGGCTTGCTGAGCACCGCCGGGAACATCCAGCTTCCAAATTCTACCTTCATTCTTTACACCCCAACCGTCGATCCAGTCGCCAAAATAAAGGGCGCCATCGGGACCAAAATCCAGGCCGGTAGGCAATAAGCCACTCACCACTTCCAGTGTAGTATCCAGTGCAAAACCGGCACCATCCGGCTTCAATTTAAAGGCGTGAATGGGTGAGCTGGCGGGCGTTCCTCTAAATTCTGCTACAAAAAAGTAATTGTACCATTGCTCGCCCAATGCGGTTCCGGGATTATAGACAAAGCCGGTAGGACCGTTGACATAATTCTGAATGGGAGGCAGAAAATATGCAGCCTGCCCTTCCCAGTGGGGAATACTCATCTTTTCGTCCATCCAAACCTTGTAGCGGTTATTATCCGGATCGGTATATTTTCCAAACTGCCAGTTGGTCCGCCAGCCACTATCCGAGCCATTTATCAGATAAACCAGGCGCTCTCTTTCTCCACGGTGGTCGCCATCATTATCGCAGGTGATCAGGTTGCCGTATTCGTCAAAAGTAAATTCGTGGGTATTGCGTACTCCCGCCGCAAAGACTTCAAAATTGCTTCCATCGGGCTCCGAGCGCACGATCACCCCCTGGTTGGGATATTTCCAGTTTTTACCTTCCTTATCCACCACATTCATCCCGATATCGCCTATACCCCAGTAAATTCGGCCATCTGGTCCAAGCGTCACACCCGACATACCATGGCCGCTGAACCCTACATGAATGGCATAACCGTGGCTAATGGATTCCTTATCGTCAGCAATGCCATTTTTATCCCGATCCTTGGTACGCCACAAATCCGGTCCCACGCCAATGAAAACTTCGCCATTGGCAAACTCTACGCCATTGGCGACATCGGTAATTTCCTCGTGAAAATCCTCAATATACATGCGCGCGTGATCCGCCAGTCCGGTACCCAGGCTATCCTGCACGTACCAGACCTGTTCTTTGGTGACGGCCAGGTCCTGCCAGTCGCGAATACCATCGCCATTGAGGTCTTTGAGGAATCGCCTGGACTCTTCACTTTCCGGAGCGAAATTCTCCCGCAGGAATTTACGCCGGTCCTCCACCGATTGGAAGGAAACAGAATTGACCGTCCAGTTGCGATGACCGCGCAAATCAAACTCGGAATCACTTTGGCGGGAACCCCGGGTATAAAATATTCGTCCATCCGGTGCCACGCTTATCGCAATGGGATCAGATACGAGAGAATCAGATGCCCAGACCGTGAGATCCAGGCCTTCGGCCAGCGTAACGGCCACTTCCTGACGAATCTTTTGCGAAAGCTCTTTAGCCGCTCCAGGCTCCAGGTCGATCACCTTATCGGGGTAGACCAGCATGGGCCTTTCTTCTTCCTGATTACAGGAGGTCACCAGAATGATAGAAATGAATAAAATAAGAAGTTGGAAATGAGTGTTGGTTGGTGTTGCTAGTTTCATTGATACAAAGCAGTTTTTTAATCAGACAGCAAGATAAGTTTTAAATTGAAAATTACTGTGCTGATCTAGCCTGCCTTGTTTCGAAATACGGCAAATTCCCAAAGAGAAGAAGGGCTGGGGGAAATGTTGAGTGCTAGGTCATCTCCTCCATTCCTTCCAGTCAAACATCTCTACGGCTTATAAATCACCTGCTGAAACTTCAGGCGGAAGATTTCTTCCTGGATCGGTGCAACGAGGATCATGCGAGCCAACTCATCATTGCGGGGAAACATGACTTTTCCCGAAACCTTTTGGTTCGGGCCAAGGGTTGTTTTGCGCAAAGCATAATCCGACCAAAACCAGGGACTCGCTGGTCCGGGAGGTGGAGGCAAAGGAGCATCAGCAACGGCAGGAGCAACCGTTGCACCAACGTACAAACTGGTTACCGCCACGTCAACATTATCGACAACATCATTTCCATTGTCGTCATCATCGCCATCATCGCTGGCAATGGCGGCAACGGCTCCCACTACGGCTGCCGTACCGATGGCCACGGCCAGGTTCTTCCGACTGGCATCTCGGCGGGAGTCTTCAATTTCCATGCTCAACAACTGGCGCTCGGGATCAATGGCCCTGATTTGCCGGCCATCCGCTTCGAGAAATAAATGCTCTGGACTAACCAGCACTTCACCCTCGCCATAGTTTAAGACCTCAACCTCAAAAATCAGATAGTTTTTGTCATAACTGGAAAAAGCCGCTTCAACGCCCAGGTCACCCAGCCGCTTGCGGGCAAAGGCCTGTCCGTAATTCCAGCGAACATTTTCTTCTTTTTCCGGATTGACCCGGACTACTGATTTGGGTGTAAAACAGGAGCTAAATACGAGCACGCACAGGAGCATAACGCCCATTGGGATAGGGTAATAGATTCTTTTCATAATTGTAGATTGAATAGTTGGGTTCTACCGCCAATATTATCGCCAAAAAGCGTTAAAGGCAAGAACCGGTGTGTTAAAGCCTGGTTAAACTGCCTTTTGCACCAAATTTTGGTAGACTTCCTTGAGTTTTTGTACGCCGCGATCAACGCTGAAGTGTTCCGTCACATAGGCCTTTCCTGCAAGCCCCATGCGTTCTCTTAGATTCGGATCATTGACCAGTTTGGTAATGGCTTTCGCCAAAACGGGAGCCTCTCCGGGAGGGACCACTAGCCCACTTTCTCCATCAATGGCCAGTCCGCGGTTGCCGCCGATATCCGTCATTATGGTCGCCTTTCCCAGAAAAAGCGACTCCAAAAGCACCTTTGAGAGTCCCTCCCCTTTGATGGAGGGCAACACACTCAGGTCACAAGCTTTGACCAGCGACAATACATCCTTGCGGAAACCGGCAAAACGGAAATGATTACCCAAAGGTGATTTATCCAATAACTTTTGAATTTTAGGACTGTCCAATCCTCGCCCGATCAGTAGAAAGTAAACCGGAAGATCGGCGGGTAAATGATGAGTTGCTGCCACCAAATATGGAATGCCCTTCATTCTACGGGCATTGGCCACTACACTCACAATCACCGCGTCTTCGGGAAAGCCAAAGTCCGATAAATCTCCCGTTTGAATATCTTTATACCATTCCGGATCATGGCCCTTGGTGACCACTACGGCTTTATCATCATTAAAGAATAACTGACGGTCAAAAACATCCTTAACGGCCTGGGAAACGCAGGTGATTTTATCAATTCTTGGATGGAGATGCGTCAGGTAATTGGATGGGTCATACCAATGAATATTGCCGGTATAGCCCCGGTAGGTCACCACTTTGACCGGAAGGCCACTTGCCGCTCGCACGCCGTTGATGATGGCTTTATTGTTGTACAAATGCAGAATATCATACCCCTGATTGACCAATTCTCCGCGGATAAACGCCACCGCATCCCGGTCAAATTTTCGGGTTGGGTGAAAGTCAATCACCCGAATGCCTGCCTCCCGAAACCGCTCGGCATAAGGAGCACTTCCCTGGGTCATCACCGTGACCGCAATACCTGCCCGATGCAAGCCGATGATCAATTCACCTTCCGGACGAACGGCATTCCAGTTGTCATCATAAGAACTGATTACCAACACTTTAATCTTTGACTGCTGCATCCTCATTGATTTCGTAAAGGCGGATTTTATCACCAAACTGGTGAATCTGGTGATAGTTTTTGTAAATCTCCTGTGCCAGTATATTGTCGGGCACATCGCCATTTAATAATACAAATTTTGGGGCTTTCGCCAATATATTTTTCGTTTCCTGCTCTATGTTGATGCCCAGGGCGTCCACATTTTTATCATCCCACAATAGGGATCGATGTACATAGGCAGTTGGACTTTGTTTATCCAGCAGGAAGTAAACAATGTGGTGGTAATTGCCGGTGTAAACCACGTCTCCTTCCGACAGTTTCGGATTTAGATAAGCCGCCACTTCTCGTGGAAAATCCGTTTTATCAAAGTAATCGAGTTTTTGAAAGTAGATGACGGCTACCGCAAGAAAGGCCAGTACCCGGAAGCCCCATTTCCGGGGAATGCGTTGCCAGAAATTGGGTTTGGGACAGCTTTGGCTAAAATAGAACCCGCCCAGCAAAGCCAGGGGCAACATCCACTGAATCATATAGTGGCCAAATAACTTTCCCGGCCATAGGATGATAAAAAGATCAAGTGCCAACCAAAGAAAAATCAGCGTTTTCCATTTTTGTGCGCCCAACTTCCACCAGGCATAAATGGCCATAAAGGTCACCGGGAAAAACCGCAACAAAAATTCCAGCACAAAGACCAGCGACTTCCACCAGGGCGTATCCACCGGATACTTTTTGGTGACCTCAAAGGTGTAATAAAGCAGGGTATCCACATCTCCAATAGATTGGTAATAAACCAACGTAAGTAGAAAAGGAAGAGAGAAGGTCAAGCCCATCAACAATAACTTGCCCAGAATCAATTTTTTCTCTAACCGGTAATACCGCCAGAGCAAAAACAAGCCAAACGCCAGGGCATCAAACAACACCACGTACTTGATCATAAAACCAATTCCCAATAACCCACCTGCCAGCACATAGCGCCACCAGTGTTGTCCAGACAATAAGCACCACAAGGCCAGGATGGTGAAAAGATTGAAATACAGTTCTGTATTGGGATTCACCCCATAATAGGTGAAAATGGAGGTCAAAAAAAGGTATATAACACCCGATGCCCAGGCTGCATTGCGGTCATGCACCAAAAGCTCGCTTACGCGAAACAGACCATAAGCCGTAGCACCAATCCAGAGCGCCATCAATAACCGCAGCACAAAGATCGACTTCCCGGCAATGGTGAGTAGTCCGGCATAAATCAGAAAGATGCCAATCGGTTTGGTATCAATATAATCGACAAAGTAAGTGCTGCCATTCAGCAGGCTTTCGCCAATGAGTATGTAAGTTGACTCATCGTGGTTGATCACACTGGGAAAAAAGGAAAAGAAGCGCAGGACTATGGCCAATACCATAAATAGCCCCAAAGGAAGTAAGTCTTGCCAAAGTTGATTTCGCTTCATAAGGGGTAAAGATAAAACCATTTCGAAAAACGTCTTGTTTTGTAGAAGACTGCGCTAAAATTCGTGCATATATAAAAATACTTTATGTCCAAGTTTCACCTGGCTCAAATCAACGTTGCTCGTGCAAAATTCCCGATTGATGCACCGGAAATGTTTGGCTTCACCTCCAACCTGGATCGCATCAATGCCCTGGCCGAAAGCCAGCCGGGTTTTGTCTGGCGATTGCAGGATGACAGTAATAATGCCACGGAAATCCAGATATTTGATGACCCAATGATCATTGTAAATATGTCGGTTTGGGAATCCGTTGAAGCATTAAAGGATTACGTTTATCGCTCTGCACATGTCGAGATCATGCGGCAACGCAAAGAGTGGTTTCACCTGATGAAAGAAGCCTACTATGCCCTATGGTGGATTCCAAGAGGGCATATTCCAAAAACGGATGAAGCAAAGGAAAAACTGGAACTACTCAGAAGAAAAGGTCCTTGCCCTGAAGCTTTTGACTTTAAGTGCATGTTTGGAGGTGGTGCTTAAGAAGCGAAAATTGCGGATTTGGGGTTCTCACACAGGTTATTTTTGAGTGCATAGCAGCGCTACGGACGAAAAAATAGCCGAAGTGAGGTTCCAAAATCCGAGATTTGCAGCCTGAATGACTATCTCCAAACATGCACTAAGCAAGTTTTTGAACCCAATGCAAAAGAATTAAGCCAATAGGCGTCAACCAACCCACATTTTTGGTTGTTATTCCTTCCGTCTGATTTTATTACCCGAACAATTACAAGATGCTCGAAGTACAACATCTCAGCAAGACCTACCAAAGTGGCCAAAAGGCCTTAACCGTTTTAGATAATGTCAGTTTTAATATTGAACCGGGAGAGACGTTCTCCATTGTTGGCCCAAGCGGCAGTGGTAAAACCACCTTATTGGGCCTTTGCGCCGGCTTGGACCGAGCATCGGAAGGATCGGTGATTCTGAATGGGGTCGCGCTCGATGACCTCGATGAAGACCAAAGGGCTGCAGTACGCAATCAGCACGTGGGTTTTATTTTTCAAAACTTCCAGCTGATCCCTACGCTTACGGCTTTGGAAAATGTGATGGTCCCCCTCGAACTGCGCGGCGAAAAAAATGCCGCCAAACGCGCCCAGGAATTACTCGAAAGAGTAGGCCTCGGCGATCGGCACGACCACTACCCTACTCAGCTTTCCGGTGGAGAGCAACAGCGCATCGCCCTGGCCCGGGCCTTCGCCAATCAACCCAAAATTCTCTTCGCCGACGAACCCACCGGCAACCTCGACGGCGAAACCAGCCAGCTGGTAGAGCAACTGCTCTTCGACCTCAACCGCGAAGCGGGCACTACCCTGGTCCTCGTCACCCACGACCTCGAATTGGCCAGTAAAACCGGAAGAATTTTGAAGCTAAAAAGTGGGAAGGTGGTGAATTAAACCCGGTTGGGTGAAATTTATTTCATCCGGCTACCCCGGCACGGACGTAATCCACCACGTATTCCCAAACGGATCCATCACCCCGCAGGAACGGCCGTAGTCCTGATCAGCCGGTTCCATTACCGTAGTACCTCCGGCAGAAAGTGCCTTTTGGTAAGTGGCATCAACATCTGGAACATAGATAAAAAGATTGGCCGTTTGTGTCGTCCACTCCTCCGTAGTTTCGCAAAACATGATGGTACTGCCGTCGATCATCAACTCGGAGTGCATGATGGTGGTCCCGTCCTCGCGAAACCTTTGGAAGGTCATTTTGGCCTTAAACACTTCTTCCGCAAAAGTGGCAAATTTGGCCGCCTCTTTCAACATGAGGTAGGGCATAATGGTCTGATGTCCGGTTGGTAATGGCATAGTCACTTATTTTAATGAATAAGCACAAAGTTACCACCAGAGCCATCACCAAACTTGGAAAAATCCGACAATTTAGTCCCGCCAGAGCGTGGTTGGCGAATCACCAGAAAAGAATTCTCGGGGAGCAACACCCGAAAATTGTTTGAAGTCGTGGATGAAATGCGATTGATCATAATAGCCGCAGTCGAGAGCAATATCGCCCAGTCTCATTGGGTTTTTCCCATAATATTGAGTCGCTCGCTGAAACCGCGCAATGCGAATAAACTGTTTGGGCGTAAACCCGGTAATTTGCCGAAACTGCCGTTCCAGCTGGCGTTCACTCAAGCCACACTCGTTGGCCAGTTCCTTCACGCGTGGCGCTTGATCGGCCGCCATCACATGACGTAGTGCCTCAAAGACGGGCAACTGTACTTTTTTGGCTTTAGCCAATTGATTAAAGAAAAAGGATTCTATTCGTTGAATCATTGCTTGCTGATCCGCACAACCCAAAATCTGCTCTTCCAATTCTTTTCCCTCCTGTCCCAGCAGGCTTGGCATATCCACCATTTGATCGGCTACTTCACTGGCCGGAACCTGTAACAATTGGTTTAAAGCATGCGGATACAGGTAAATTCCAAACATGCCAAAGCCCCGCTCGATCTCAAAAGTCCGGGTCCGAGCGCTGGGTGCGCTAACCCCGGCCGTAAAAGAAAGTTCCCGACTGCCATCCGGATGAATTTCCGCAAACCGACCATCATAGTGAAAGACCAGTTCCGGACACACATCCGCCATTCCAAAATGAGTATAGGGCTGGTCACTTTCCAGAAACCAGTAAAAGCGGATGTGCTTCTGGAGTTTTGGTGAGGGTGGTATGGTGTGGTATTTGATCAATGTGTGGAATTTTGTTTTTGATGATCATCAACTCTTGTTATCCCCTGGTTGGGTGAAATTTATTTCATCCACTTCTCCCTCACCGATAATCCTCTGCATTAAAACTCACAATATAAAAATTTAATGAACCATTGTAGCTCGATCCCTGCACTTCAGCAAAGGCGGCATAACTATCCATTGCCAACTCCTTTACTTTTGGATCAATTCGCCCGGAGGTGAAGATTAGATAATGTCCATCAGGAGTGACGTATGGGCTACCATCAATTTGATCACTATTGATGGTTGGCCCCATATTTTTAGGGTCCGTCCACTCATTTGCTCCCGTTCTAAAACTGATGTACAGATCACTCTGGCCAAAGCCATCCGACTCATCCACCCGCACAAAGATCAGGTAGGACTCATCGCGGGCGACAAATGCATCGGCTTCCACAAGTGGAGAATTGATATTGTCGGGCAGACGAATGGGTTCCTGATATTGGCCGTTTTCGAAAGAGGCGTAATAAATATCTGAATTTCCACCTTTGTCGGAATTGAAATAAAGGCGGCCCGTATTGGTCATTACGGGATAAAACTCATTGCCCGTAGAGGCAATTGGGGCACCTAACGGTTCCGGGTTTTGCCACGTACTTTCGTCCAGCCGCGAAGTCCAGATGTTAAAATTAAATCCCTCCGGTTTGCCAACATAATCCTTAAAAGTAGAGAACAACATCGTCTGCCCATCGGGAGAGATTTGCACATCCGCCACCGGAATATCCGGGGAGACGAAAGGTACAAATTCCGGAGACTGGAATTGTCCATTTTTAAAGTGCTGATAAGCAATGCCGGTCAAGCCAAGCTTCTGTGACGTAGCGGTATAATAAATCACCCGGCCATCCGGACTCATGCTGGTATTAAATTTATCAATTGCGGTAGAAACGGTACCCCGATGAAATACCTGCGGCCGGGAGATGATCGTATCCACCGCATAAGGATGCTGCGATAAGGGCTTTTGCGTTTCTTTCGGGGTATGACAGGCGGCCATTAATACAAGGCAAAATAACAGGGATAGATTATTCATTTTTTTGATTTAACTATTTAGAATGTGGGCGTCCCCCCAGAGCTAAAGACTCTGGGGGCGCTACGTTTCAGGGCTCGCTATTCGCTCGGCCGCTCCTTAGCGGTCGCGTCTGGCCCTTATGGGCCACCCTTCCACATCGCTTACGCAGCAAAACGGTATTCCACAAAACTTACCCTGAATTTAATAATGCAACACAAAGTCAATGATTTCCCTTTTAAAAGCCTCCGGGTCACTGATGTAAGGCTCATGGCTGGAGTTGGGCAGCAACTTAAAATACTTGTCGGCATCGGCTGTACCAAGGTTATCAAAGACTGCCATTCCTTCTTCCGGCGCAATGAGATCGTCGTACCTGCCCCAAAGCATTAGCGTTGGCAAGGTGATGGCCCCAATTTCCGGAATCAGGTTGATACCCTCCACATCCCCATTGAGCGCATCATTAACAATTTCCAGATTGGAGGATAGATAAGCAGGAAATACATTGTAAGAAGAGCCAAAGCCGATGCCCAAATACTGACGTACCGAAATACTCGCCATCTCCTCCGGAATAATAATTTCGCCCGGTAGGCCGATGAACCCCAACAATTCATCCTTTTGCATTCTGCTTTCGACAACGGGATTGGCTTCGGCCCACGCCAGGGCTCCCGTCCAGTGATCCACACGCTCACCTTTGGCGATTTCCTCATGGGCAATATTGATCAGGAAGGTTCGGCGATATTGCCAGCTCAGATCGAAGTCAAAATTGTAGGCTCCGTCTATTGAAATCCACCCGGTAATGTTGCGTTGAAAGTCCTCCGTTAGCAGGTAATTGGCTCCAATGAAAGCCCCAAAACTGTGCCCCATCAGGTAGATTTTCGGATCGTCATATTTTGCTTTAAGCAAAGTAATAATCGCCTGTAAATCCTTAATATATTGCTCGATAGTCAGGGTACTTTCCTCCAGGTTTCCCTGAGCATTACCACAACCGCGTTGGTCGTAATACACCATGGCGAAGTTCTCTTCCAGTCCTTCCGACCAGTTGAACAAATCCGCCCGGGCCACGTCAATGCTGGTCAATCCCGGACCGCCGTTGATGTAAAGGATCATCTTTTTGGATGCCGTATTGCCCTTGATCCAGACCGGCAGTTCAGTTCCGGCAATTTTTACATGCAAAAAGGTATCGGCAGCTGGTTCCAAAGCAAATTTCTCGCAAGAGTTTAGCAATCCTGCCAGCAGTAGGATTGTCGATAGGAAAATGTATTTTTTCATGGCTTATAGTTTAAAATGAAGGCCTAGTTCCAAAGCAAAATACCCCACCCCTTTCGGAAAGTTGGGTGTGGCATAGAGGAACTGTGGTTTGATAAAATAACCGAATGGAAGGTCTTTTTGTACGCTGAAGTCTTTGCCGAAGGCAACAAAATAGCTGGTCAGCAAATAGTTATGTCCGGCCACCACGTTGCTCACTTCTCCCGAAGCACTGACTTCATAGGTATTGGGAATAAACGTCCTGAGATAACCGACTCCCGCACCAACGGAAAAATGGCCTCCCCTTTCATTTTGCCGTAATAGGCTCCATTCGGGGAGGACCATTAACCCTGCCTGATAACGTTGATGATAAAAGACGCCCAGCGAGGGCTGCAACAGGAGGTTTTTAGCAACGCTCCTCTCCTGCCCCTTCCTGGTTCTTTTATTTTTTGTCCATCCCAGCAAGTTATAGTTCAGGCCAATTTTGACACCTGGGTGTGTCAACATTTCACCAAAATAAGCAATGGATAAAGAGGGTCTTCTACCCTTTTGTGCTTTCAGGGTTAGCACAAGCGTCAACAATAGCAACAGCAAGCTGATTCTTTTCATAGCAATGATTTTGCACAAAAGTACAGCCGCTGTAAGTCCCAAAATTGTAAAAAATAGACAGCTAGGAAAAAGTCGGTGTCTGCACCCTCTTATCCAGCTTTAGAAAGTCAGAAGGGGTAAGGCCTGTGTAGGCTTTAACCTCCTTGATGAAGTGTGCCTGATCGTAAAATTCGAAATGATGAGCGACGGAAGTGAGTTGGCCCGGTGTATAATTGGCGGAAGCCTTCAAACTGTAAAAAATGCGCACCAGGCGGCAGTATTTTTTCGGTGTAATACCCAGGTTGGCAATAAATCTGCGTTCAATGGTTTTGATCGATACGTCAAGCTGCCGAGCGATATCTCCGATAGACAGGATGCCTTGGGAAGCGGTAATCATTTCAACGCTTTTTTCAAAAACCATATCCGTTTCGACATGACTTTTGGCCAGTAGTTGCAGGAAAAAGGCTTCGATCAGCTCAATTCTATGGGACATAGCATGAGTAAGGAAAAGCTTTTCTTCTAATTCCTGAATGGCCATTCCAAAACAAAAATCGGGCGTGACCGCTCCGTCGATCAGGGCTTTTTTATCGATATTGGTCAACCGATAGAGGCCAATGGGTTTAATACGAATCCCTAATAAAGGGCTTTTCAACACATGAACTTGCTGGTGAGTGGTTTTGAGCCCACAGAGGTGGCTTTTCAGCTTTTGCACTACTCCCTTGCTCGTTCGGCGTTTGACCTCACTTTCCGAAAAGATGAGCTCAATTGTATTATCGGGTAAGACATAGTGACTTTGTCTGGCTCCGTCAAAGTGATCAGAATAATTCTCCGTCCAGATACAATCGATGTATTTAGCCAGGATACCGCTGGGTTGGTATTCGTGGTAGGTCCAGTTCATTTTCTGCAACGGGTGATTTTTTGTAAAAACGGTATTCCAAGTCAGAATGTTTCTCTGGTTGGGTGAAATTTTTCTTTGGTTGGGTGAAATTTATTTCATCCCTCCGCTGCCCATCGCTCACCTCCCAAGTTGGGAACTTTGAAGGAGGCTACCGGCTGTTATTCAACTTCGACAGACTGCACACCAATAATACCACTAATTTTCACCTGCCTGCAATTTTTTTCCCTAACCTTGTAATAAATTCGGCGAAAGCCCTACTAATACGTCAAACCAACATCAACAACCATGCAAACGCAAATTGAAGCGCGCGCCCTCACCAAAGACTTTAACGGATTTCGGGCCGTGGACGAGCTGAGCTTTGAGGTCAAAGAAGGAGAGATCTTCGGCTTACTCGGTCCCAACGGCGCCGGTAAAACCACTACCCTGCGCATGTTATCCGGATTGCTGACACCAACCTCCGGAGAGGCATTCATCACCGGGCATTCCATGCAACGTGACCAACTCAAAGCTCGGGCAGCTATGGGCTTCCTCACTGGCGATATGGACCTGTATCGACGTCTCACTCCGGTAGAACTGCTGGCGTATTTTGGCAAACTCTACGAAGTACCAAAATCGCTGTGGAAAGCCAAGGGTAAGGAACTCATCGAGGCATTCGGCATCCGCGAATTTCAAGACAAACACTGCGAAAAACTCTCAACCGGACAAAAACAACGAGTGGCCATCGCCCGTACCCTGATCCACGACCCGAAGGTGGTCATCCTGGATGAGCCCACCACCGGTCTTGATATCATGGCCAGTGAGTTTATCCTGCAGTTTATCCGCCGCATGGCCAAGGAGGAAGGTAAGACGATTATCTTTTCCACCCACCACATGGACGAAGTAGAGCGCCTTTGCGACCGCATCGCCATTATCCATCACGGTAAGCTGGAGCATTATGGCACCATTGATGAAGCCAAAACCACCACCGGCAAAAACAAATTGGCGGAAGCCTTCTTCCAGCTGGTTGGAGCAGAAACTGTATAATCGAATATCAAATCACAACAATGCGAACCCACATCATTTCCACCATATTTCAAAAAGAGCTGAAGGAGGTCCTGCGCGACAAACGTATGATCTACCTGATCATTTTATTGCCTTTTTTCCTGTATCCGGTACTGTTTACCATCATCGGTAAAGTGGGGCAAAGCCAATCCAAGAAAATTGCCTCGGAAAAGGTCACGGTCTACCTCAACCCCGAGGGAAAGGATACACCTATCTACGGACTACTACAAGAAGACACCAGTCTCAATATCCTTGTGCAAACCTTCGACCGCACTACTATTGATACCGCGAAAAATATCATCGGCATCAGTGTTGATCCCAACTTTACGCAAGTACAAAGCACCAATGGCTCCGCGGAGGTCAAGATCTTTGCCGATAACTCAAAAGACCTGCTCAACAACCGCCGCAAGCGCATTGTGCGCAAGCTCAATGACCTGAATGATGACCTGGTGCAGGACCGGCTGACTCAAGCAGCACTGGACAGCACCTTCATACAAGCCATCAGCATCCAGGAAGAAGACCTGGCCACCGATGAAGAAATGCTGGGCAAAATACTGGGCTCCTTTTTACCCATGCTTTTGCTGCTATTCATCTTTCTGGGATGTATTTACATTGCCATTGATATCACGGCCGGTGAAAAGGAACGGCGTACACTGCAAACTCTATTTACCACCCCCATTACTACCCGGGAGATCATTGCGGGCAAGTTTGGCGCCGTCTTTACCGTTGGGATCGTCTCGGCCACTATGAATCTACTCAGTTTGTTTGTAGCCATGTTTATCCAGGTGAGTCTGATGACTTCCGGGGATGCCGGAGCGGGGGCAGGAGCGGATACCCCGGCTTTTGCGCTATCGGTTTCCCCGATCGGCTGGTTGTGGGTAGTGCTTATTATCTTGCTGACCACCATTTTCCTGGCAGCTTTTTCGCTGGCAGTGGTACTCCTGGCCAATTCATACAAGGAAGCGCAGAGCTATGTTTCTCCACTGATGATGGTGGTTTTGATCCCCGCCATCCTGTCGCAGATGCCAGGTATGGAATTGACCACGACAACCGCTCTAATTCCTATGCTCAATATTTCCCTGGCCATCGGCGAGGTGCTGAAAGGCAACTTTGACACGGGACTGGTGGCTATGGTGGCATTTTTTGCCCTGCTGTACGCGGGAATTGCCCTTTGGCTGGCCTCAAAGACATTTGGTAATGAAAATGTAATTACCGGAGAAAAAGTAGGCTGGAAATCGCTGATTGGCCTGAAGTGATGCCGGGATTAAAACAATGGAAGGATTGCTCTAGTTCGAAAAACAATCCTTCCATTTCATCCAATCAAACAACTCTTCCAACAGCATTAATCATACAACGTCGATACCCAAATGGTGATGGACTGCTCTGGCCAGTTGACTACTACAGGCAGATCGGGAGGGGTTATTCCAGCCGGAATGATACCTTTTTGGCGAAAGCCTTTAAAGAAGCGCAATTCCATGGCCCAGGGAAAGCCACCCATGTGGTGATTAAAATATTGCAGGCATTGCGTTTGAATACCTAGCCAGGAGAACCAGTTGTCGGCATCAAATTTGTAAAACCAGAGGGCCAAAGCATAACCAGGGGCCTGTGTGGTATTGTGGTAACGATCGATATAGGCGGTATTGAGCTGGGTGACCATATCCTCACAATCCGCTGCACTCACCCCCTTTTCGGCACAGATGGCGGCAATTTTGTCGGCTACCCAGGTGCGGAAGAGTGCTTCATTATTGACCAGTTCACTAAAAGTAGAGGGATCGTCAAAGGTGGTACGGAAGTACTCCAGTGGCCAGTTTTCGCGGTAGATGGTGTTGGAATCATACATCGACTTTTGAAAAGCCTGGGCTGCGTTTACATTGAAGGTATAAAACAGGTCATCAAGCGTACCATTGCCGACTCCCTTGATATTATCCAATTGGGAAAATTCAGTAAACCGACGGCGCGGCAAGGCACTACGTTCGCGCAAAATCCGGGCAGCCAGGGTTGGTCCCATGGTATTCCCTGGCCCGTCGGCGGGATCATCTTTGATGGTGCCATCGAGCAAATCATCTACGCTTCTGGCTTGATTAAAAAAGCCCATAATGCGGTTGAGCACCCACTGCGGGTGAGATTTTGGTTTGTCGGAGGTTTTTGTTGATTGCATGTTTTGCTTTTTTTCCTAAAGATAGGAATTGAGCGGCAAAGTTGTCAACCAGCTGGGTTAAGATTATATGAACCTTCTGCGCTAGCGATGCGAAACAGTAGCTTCTGGCTTTGCCGGGAGCTAGCATGAAAGGCCGAACGAATAGTGAGCTGTGTAGCGTAGCGACCCTAAGGGTAGCGCCCATAAAAAAGGGCACCCTGGTCAAACCAGGATGCCTATCTTAAAATTTGTATAGGTATTTCTATATGCTTATCTAACGACTACTTTTCCTCTGCTCACCGTTTGACCATCACTGGTAATGGTGAAAAAATACAGCCCGGCCGAAAGATCTCCGGCCATCAGCTGCGTTTCACTGTTTTCCAGGGTCTGCGTTTTTAGGTGTTTTCCGTTACTGTGGTACAGGTGTAATTGTGCGTTTTGTGTCTGTAATCCTTGAACTTGAATGGTCGTTTGAGTGGTAAACGGATTGGGGAAGACCGTTGTCGGCAAGCTGTGAATTCCAGTTGGTTCATCTACACTGACCACGACTACCTCCTCGCTCAACAGTCGACTCACCGTATTGGTGATGACCGGCTCGTTAAAATCAAAGTAGATGGCAGCGCTGTTGAGGATTTCCTCGCCAAGCGGATTATCAGGCATTTGCTCAATGCTGAATTTCACAAATCCGTGGGAAGCCGGCTCATTGATATTGCTATCTGGCAAGGCGATATTGTCAAAGCTAAATTGCAACACATTGCCGTCCAGTGTATTAAATCGAAAAGGATGGCTACTGGCACCAGCTTTCACCGTCGCGATGTTCAAATATGGAGAGAGCGTGTCTTTAATGACAACATTAAAAGCGGTATCGGTACCGGTATTCTGAAAACGGATCATATAGTCCAGCTTCGTTCCCGGACGAATACGGTGGTCCTCGCCGGTGCCGAGTGGCCAGGCTTGTTTGTCATTGGGGTCAAAGGAGCCAACATTTTCCTGACAATCAATATCTACTTCCGGAATCGGACTGTTGAATGGATATTGGGTCACAAACCCCAAGCTCACGCCTCCATTTTCGTTGGTTCCGCATGCTTCTATTGCCAATCCCTCTACTTCGAGACTTCCCGGTTCCGGATCTTCCAATTCCATATAATAGGTGGAGCCATTGGCCGGAATAATAACCTCTTTCGATTCATTTCCGTTTAACTTCACGGAATCTTGTAGATACATAATCACATCTTCCACTACCGTGTAGGACGCATGTTCCTGCATATCCACCTCGCTGTTGTTGGTAATGCGGAACACTACTTCGTCACCTACACATTCTCCCTCAATCAAAAGCTGCGGTGCCTCTGGATTATTGCAGGGACTAACGGGGGTGACTGCGGCGGCAGAACAGTGGGTTTGCCCCAACAATGCTTCACAACTAACCTCTACCTCAATCCTGAATTGTATACACTCTCCCGAACCGACATCGCCGATATCAAAGGTGTAAAACTGGCCAATAGAATTGGTGACCGGAATGGTGCTGGATTGAAATTCGAGCAATTCATCCAGACCAACCACTATGGTAGCATCTTCGGCAGGCTCGGTACCGGTATTGCAGACATTAACGTAATAATTGGAGGTAAAACAACGCCGCAAGCCAAGAGAAGAAATGTCTACATTAAGGGAATAGCAATTTTCCAATAAATGTACCTCCAGGTCATACCTTACTTCATTGGTATCCGCAAATACCTCCGAACCAAAGGTATAACTATTTGGACAACTGCCAGACGAACCGTTGGCATCTACGGATATTTCACCCCAAAGGAGACTACTGTAGGGGTCATTGGCAATAATGAAGGCTTCGTACCCTCCATTCTCATCGGTGACATAAGTATAGGAATAGATGGTGGTATCGTTATCAAAAGCTAGGGCATATTGAATGGTGACCGGCCAACCAGACCAGGTACTTTCCCCTGGTCCCAGGGTACAGTTATCATCAAAATCCGTAAAAACCTGACCATGTACCCGATTGTATTCGAAGGTGATTACCTCAAAAAGGATGGTACACGAACCGCTGTTGCCTGCTTCATCCGTTACAAAGATTTGGGCGTAATAATTTCCCACTTGCGTAAAAGTTAAGGCATCGGTAGTGTCCGCCGTGCCTTCAAGATGAATCAACACTTCAATATTGCCAACAGCACTGCAATTATCCTCAATACTTCCCACCAGATGATCTGCAAAAACCTCGCTCTCACCACTAGGGCCAATCACAACCACCAACTCGGCAATACAATTAAAGGTTGGAGCTTGTACATCATTTTCACAGAGGTCTTCCTCTACGACCACATAGGTATTGCAGGAAGTGGTGTTTCCAGCCTGGTCTTCAGCAATGATGACGATTGGGTATTGCCCCGGTTCGGTAAAGGTTAATGAAGCACTCTCCTCAGTGTCCCCCTCCAACATTATCGACACCTCAATTTCACTTTCACTGGTGCAATTGTCGGTAAGCACATCAATGAAGTCTTGCGCCCATACTTCTACTTCGCCACTGGATTGAAGCTCTGCCACCAACCCGGTAAGGCAATGAATCAGGGGTACCTCCGTATCATTTTGACAAGGATCATTGACGTCCTCCTCAACCACCACCACCGAGGTTGTACAAAAATTGGTATTGCCCGCCAGGTCCTGCACCGTAACCGTTACCGGATAATTACCTAAAGCGGAAAAGCTGTAGGTATCCACCATGGGAGCACCGGGAAAGGTCATATATACATCAACATCATCGCTACAATTGTCGGAGGCATCCTCAACCAGGTCATCGACAGCCAGAGTGGCAATGCCCGTTTCTGAGGAAAGCACGATTTCCAGATTGTTGTAACAAATAATATTGGGCTGGGTCTCGTCAGGATCACAGCCAGCCGGGCCACTCCCGTCGATGATCAACGTAGATGAATTTTCGGTTACATTTCCTTGCGCATCCCTCGCTTGAACTAAGATGGCATAGGTGCCTGGGCTGCTGAAGGTATAAGATTCTCCGGCAGGAATGCCTTCCACAGTCAATGTCAAGTCAGGGTCTTCCGTGCAGTTGTCACTAACTTCAGCCACAAAGTCTGAAGCAAAAATTTCTACAATTCCCGTTGTCTCAGGAAGTGTAGCTTGCAGTCCGGTGATCGTCGAGAGGACTGGCGCTTCCGTATCATTTTCGCATTGCGCATGCAACATTTGGCCCCAGCTAAGGAGCAGCAACAGGGCGGTTAAAAGGTGTATTCTATACTTCATCATGAGGTTTGATTTTAAAATATTTAATGCATTCATGGGATATGTTTTTGACGATACAAAAATGGGGCATACACCTTGGAGGAACAAATACAAAAATTTTAATTTGTAGTTAAAAAACAGGTGATTTTAGCACTAAGACTCTTATATTAAGTGGGATAAATATTTTTTGTAGTAAATATTTATATTTTTATAAATTATAAAATGGCACAAAATCGTTTATTTGATGCCGTAGGTCAACTAGATGGCACCGATTTTCGGCAATTTGACCGATTCATCCGCTCGCCATTTTTCAATCGGCAGGAGGATTTAATACAACTTTGGCAGTACCTCTCGGAATGCTTTTTAGACCTGAAAGTCATTCCGGATAAAGACGATATTCACCAACAGCTATTTGGTAAAGCTCCCTACAACGACCAAAAGATAAGACTGCTGATGAGTGACCTATACAAGCTATTAAGCCAATATTTTGCCTATGCTGCTTTCGAAAAGAATCAACCCGATGTTCTGTATTACCAGGCATTAGGCTTTCGCCAAAGAAAGCTGCCCGATCACTTTGAAAGGACCATCAATAAGGGGCTAAAAGCCAACCAACAATCAAACCTGGCCAATGCTGATTTTTATGCCAATAGTTACCGTCTAAGATTAGAATCGTATCATTTCAAAGCCAAATCCGATCCGGGAACGGACCAGCATTTACAGGAGATTTCCGATGAAATGGATTTGCATTACTCATTAAGAAAACTGCGCCACGCCTGCCTTTTATTGTCTCATCAGGCCGTATATCAGCGTTCTTTTGATTTGGGTATGCTTCCGGATTTGCTACAGCACATTCATGAGAAAAACTTACTTGCAGTGCCTTCGCTGGCCGTTTATTATTTCTGCTATCTCACTTTGGACTTTCAAAAGGAGGAAGACTTTCAGCAGTTCAAGCACCTCCTTTTAGAACATGGCCATTGCTTTTCTCATACCGAACTTCGCGACTTGTATTTACAAGCCATCAATTACTGCGTTCGGCAGATCAATAAGGAACAAACCCATTACTTCAATGAGGTCATCGACCTCTACAAAGCTGGCCTGGAGACACAATCTCTCCTGGAGAATGGCGTACTGTCCCGTTTTACCTACCACAATATTGTGGTGGCAGGGCTGTATACCGGAGCTTTTAATTGGGTTGAAGATTTTATCTATACCTATAAGGCTTACCTGGATAAACGCTATCGCGAAAGCTCTTTTAGCTTCAACCAGGCCCGATTGGCTTATGGCCGTAAGCGCTATGAAGAGGCGCTTCCCCTTTTGCAGAAAGCAAATTACCGGGATTTACTGCTCAACCTGGCTGCCAAAACCTTGCTTTTGAAAATTTATTATGAACTGGAAGAGCACGACCTGCTACAGGCTCACCTTGACGCACTCCGAAGCTTCCTGCGCCGAAAATCGGTGATGGGTTATCATCGGGAAAATTACCAAAACATCATTTCCTTCACTCGAAAGATGCTCAGCCTGAATTTTTTTGACAAGCAGGCCGTCAAGCAACTTCAGCAACAAATACAAAAAACGGATCCCCTGACGGAAAGAGAGTGGATGCTGGAGCAGTTGGGAAAAAATTGAACAAATAGGAAAATTCGAAAAAGGCTTCTCGATTAAAACCAACAAAAAATCGTTACAAATATAATCATGATAAAAAACATGATTATATTTGTAACGATTTTCTCTTATCCATGTGCCACTTTTCTATTGCACCGACAACTTGCCGCTGCCCACAATACGCTGGCCCTCCAACACCTGAAAGAAATACAAGCCGGAAGATAATTGACTAACATTGTAATCAATTGCAGTTCCAGAAAAACTAGTTGAGCTAATGAGCTGACCATTCATCGAAAGCAGCCGGAATGTTCCCTGCTTCAAGGGATTACCCAAAAGGTGCAATTGACTATCCGCCGTGGCCGGATTTGGATAAAGCATCAGCTGTACCTGTTCTTGCTGTGGATCGCTGACATCATTCAGAATGTCAATTAGGGGTTGACCAATAGTATGTAGGGTAGTATTGGTGATCACCGGAGCATTATAATCAAAATAGATGCCCGCCCGATTCAGAATTTCCGTCCCAACGGGAAGGTCCGGCTTAACCTCAATTCTGAATTTCACAAAACCATGTGAACCCGATTCATTCACATTACTATCTGGTAAGGCGATGGGATCAAAAGTGAACTTCAATATTCGCTCGCCCACCACATCCCAACGGAACGAATGGCTGGCTCCAGCCACCTGAATGCTCTCCAGATCCAGGTATTCCGAAAGGGTATCTCTGATCACCACGGAAAACGCCGTATCAGTGCCGGTATTCTGAAAACGGATCAGGTAATCTAGTGGAACCTCTGGCCGGATGTAATGCTCATCATCATAACCTGTAGGAACGCCCGTTTTATCATTCGGATCATAACTGCCCACATTTTGCTGGCACTCCACATCATAGTAAGGATCATTGTCATTGAGCGAGAATTGGTTGACAAAACCCAAACTTCCTGATTCCGTATTACAGCCTTCCAGGGTAGCGCTGACAAATTCGCCATTGAAGGCATCAGGTGTGCGTAGGGTTTCCAAACGATAAGTGGCTCCATCGGCAAAAACAGCCACTTCAGTAGAGTCTCCCGCATCGAGATCATAGGGCATCTGTAGGTACATGACATCATCCTCGATAACGATGTACTGAGCCGGTGCGCTCATGGCGGTATTGCCAATATTTTTAATGGTAAAAATGACGGAGTCGCCCTCACAACGTGCATCAACCATGATCAATGGATTTTCCAGACTGGGCTGCACGCAATCATCAATAGGGTAAATGGTGGCCTCTACACAGTGGGTTTGCCCCAATTCCACGTCTTCACAATCGAGATAGGCTTCAAATGTTATTACCCTACATTCGCCTACACCCAAAGTCCCTACTTCAAACACCACCGTATTATCTGGTCCAACCGTATACGGCATGCTCGCTGCGGTAATTTCCAGAAATTCGTCCAAGGCCACCTCAATATATGCATCTTCAGCAGCAACAGTACCCAGGTTGCAATAATTCAAATAGTAAATATTGTTAAAACACCTGCGCAAAATCGGATTCGACACATCCACCTGCAGGTAGGCACAGTCCTCCAGTGGTGTGGCCGTTAAATCTACCACAGTAGTGCCATATTCCTCCGTAGCTTCAACTGTAACCGGCGCATCACACAACTGCCAGAGCGGCACCGGAGCGATAACCGTCAATTCAAAAGAACCGGTATCACTCAGAATCTGATAGCTACCATCATCCTGGCTGACCGCATAGAAAGTCTGATCACCGTCACTCAGGCGAATCATCCAGCCACCGAGTGCCACGGAATCGGGAGCACTACACTCTGATCTAGCCGTTAGCGTACCTTCCACCGTGTGGGTAAAAGCTACTCCGTCTCCATTTGTTTTCTGCATAAACGCCAGACCTCCATCCTTGGCCCCACAAAGCAGATAACCACCATCAGCTGTTTGGACCACAGACGAAGCCAAGAGCGTGGTTTCCTGCGACTCATCGGTCAGAATTTGTGTCCAGTTATTGACGCCCTCCAGGTTAAAGCTCGACAGAAATCCCTGGGAAAGAATGCCCGGTGTCCACGTAGATTCACCGGCATTTAGCGTACCTGAAACCACGAGTTGGTTGTCATCATTAAGCACAATGGAAGTAGCACCACCGAGACCTGCCGGGACTATTTGACTCCAAATAACGTCCCCGCTTTCATCAAATTTTGTTACCGAGGGGCTATATCCTGCAAATCCACTCACATCTCCCGCCACATAGAAGGCCTGCTCAGGTCCCTCGACCACGGCATAGGCCCGACTGCCGGTGGTGAGATAGTGCGAGCGAGTCCAGAGGCTATCTCCATTGACATCCAGCCGCATTAAATAAGTCTGCTCTACTCCAGTTCCTACCCCAAGGTACCCACCGGTGCTGACTTCAGCAATGCCGTAAATAGTATTCAATCCAGTGGGCGGATTTTCCTGATCCAAATAGTCCTGTCGCCAGATTTCATTTCCAGCATTGTCCACTTTTACAAAATAAGGTCCCCCGGCGATAGCTCCTTGCAACAGCTGCTGGTGTTCTCCTGCTATCAGGTAGCCCCCATCTGAAGTAGGAATCACTGAATGTGCCACCAGATACCCCTCCTCCTCGGGGATGCTATATGTACTGGTCCACAGTGTATCACCCTGGCTATTGGTTCGAATAAGCATCATAGCCGAAGCAATACCTTGTAGATTCAAATCCGACCCACCGATCAGATAGCCGCCATCTTCCAGGGTCAGCAAAGTATGCCCCTTTTGGTGTTCAACTTGCCCGGCATTGTATACTTGCTCCCATTGCAAAAGGCCATCCGCATCAGTCTTGGTCAATCGCACATAATGGCGAATGGCTCCGGTTGGATAGTCAACTTCACTAAGTAAAATGGCACCTCCATCGGCGGTTTGTTTGGCATCAATGCCAATGGAGGAACCAAATGAGTCAGGGTAATACTGTAGCCAGCCCTGAGCACCGGCCGTATGATAAACACACAACAGTACGGGTAACAAAAAGTAGAGGAATAGCTTTTTCATTGTATTTAATCTTGATGTTCAGGCCCGCTTTTGTTCTAAATTAAAAGTTGCCTGAATTGGTTAATCTTTTCACACTACAAATATTCTCACTATTCCTTGTTTAAACAAAGACAATTATGCAGGTTTATAATTGATTATTCAGTTATAATTCATTACAATTGTCTATTTTCCAGTATTATTCTCTATTTATTATAAATCATATTTATTTTTTAATAAATTATTATACAGAGATAAATCGGGCAAAATGAAGCAAAGTCGCCTGCTAATGGTGATCAAAAGTCTTTCACCAAAGGAAATCAAGGAGCTGGAAGCCTTCCTGGACTCCCCTTTTTACAACCGACGGGAAAGTGTTGTAACACTCTTTCAATACCTGATCGAACAATGGTTTGAACTAGACTTGATCCCCACGAAGGAAGGGGCACATCAACATCTTTTCCCGGAATCCAGCTACGAGCCCCAACGCATTCGTCAGCAGATGAGCTGGCTCTTGCAGTTGATTGAAAAATATTTCGCCACGGCTTCATTCCTCGATCGGTCCTTTGAGGTGGACCTCGAGATTGCCCGGGCCTACCGACAGCGTGGCCTGGAAAAGCAGTTGACTTATACCTTACGGAAAGTATCTGATCAATTGGAAAAGCAACCGCTACGTGACGCCGATTATTACGAATACCGTTACCGGGTATTGGAGGAACAGTATTTCCAAACGGCCAGTAAGCGCCGCATGGGTGAACAGAAGCTCCAGCAGATGTCAGACAATATCGACCTGGCCTTCCTTTCGAGAAAGCTACGGCAGTCCTGTCTGGCACTCTCTCACCAGGCGGTATATAGCACCACCTATCACTTTGGTTTAATGGATGAAATTTTGCGGTATGTAGAACAAAGACAACTGATAAAGATCCCTGCAATTGGGCTCTACTATCATGGTTTTAGAACGCTTACGCAAACGGAT
This sequence comes from Saprospiraceae bacterium, assembly GCA_965229635.1. GTDB lineage: Bacteria > Bacteroidota > Bacteroidia > Chitinophagales > Saprospiraceae > BQJU01. The sequence continues at coordinate 3,295,336 of OZ245894.1, read as the reverse complement.
GGCGACCAATATTTTCAGGTATTTAAAAACGCCATTCTGCAATATGGCACCGCGTTTTCCAACCTGGAAATGCGGGATTTGTACCTGCTGGCCATCAATTTCTGCATCAAAAAATTTAACGAAGGCGACTGGGCATTTGGGCGCGAGGGGCTGGAACTCTATCAGGCTGGACTGAAATCCGGGCATTTGCTGGTGGACGGCGAGCTGTCGCGGTTTGCTTATCGCAATATTGTGGCCATTGGCCTGAAACTGGCCGATTTCAATTGGGTCAAACACTTTATCGAACAGTACAAATCTGCTCTCCCAAAATCACATCGGGAAAGCATGTACCAATTCAGCCTGGCCAGACTGGAATATGAACAACGCAATTTTGACGCCGCCATCGATCACCTGCAACAATCAGAATACAGTGACCTCTTACTCAATCTCGCCGCCAAAACCCTGCTGGCAAAGATATACTTCCAAATCGATGAAATAAAACTGCTCGACGCCCACCTGGAAGCCATGCAATCCTTCATCCGCCGCAAGCGCCTCATGGGTTACCATAAGGACAACTACCAAAACTTTGTGCGCCTCACCAAGAAACTACTACAGCTCAACCCCTACGATAAAGAATCCCGGCAATCGTTTCACCAACAAGTTGGACAGTCCGAACCCCTCACCGAAAAAAATTGGTTGCTTGAACAACTGGAAGCCATTTGAATAGATTTTCTTAGTTTAGAGTTTAGTGTGTAGGAGTGTAGAGATCGGGCCCATCAGAATCTCATACCGCAAATACGCTAGACTTAAACAGAATTTACAGTACAAACAGCTGCGTCATTCTCAAAACGCTACCCCCTACACTCTAAACTTCCTAAACCGCCTCAACTGTCTTACATCCTACCCAGCACGACTCGCCCGGCACCTCGCACCTCTCCGTCAATGAACAACCGATAAAAGCAGAGCCCAGCGGGTAGATTGTTAACATCAACGGTAAATTGCCCTGAAGAAAATGTCTGTCGCAGTAAGGCTTGCCCTTGCGGGGAATAAAACGCTACAACCCCATTGGTTTCTTCTGAGCCTTCAATATCGAAGTACAGCCAGTCACGCGCGGGATTGGGTGATACTTTCCAATGCAGTTGATTCCAGTTTGGGGTGTACACATCCGTCAATAGCTCCAATCGATCTTCTCCGATGGTGTGAACCGTGGTATTGGTAATCACCGGATCATTAAAGTCGAAATAGATGGCTGCCGAATTCTCGATCACTGAACCGATCGGCAAATCCGGTTGCTGGCTGATGCGAAATTTGATAAAGCCGTGCGAGGCCGGTTCGTTGGCATTGCTATCAGGCAGCATAATACTTGGAAAGTAGAAGTTGAGCACTCCTTCATCGGTCAATCGAAACTCATAGGAATGGCTACTTGCCCCCAGCTGAATGGAGCCGGGATCAAGCAGCGGAGAGAGCGTGTCTCGAACGATGATGTTGATCGCCTCAGCCGTTCCCGTATTCTGAAAACGAATGAGGTATTCCATATCCTGATTGGCTTCAATATCGTGGGTTTCCCCTACTCCACGCGGAAAGCCTTGCTTGTCATTGGGATCATAAGAATCGATATTTTCCTGGCAGTCGATGGAAACAAATGTATTGGCATCGTCCTGAGGGTAGATCGTAACGTAGCCTGTGCTAAAAGTGCCCTGCCCATTGGTACCACAACCTTCAATGCTGAAGCCAGGTCGGCTCTCTCCGGGATGCCCTTCGGTCTGGTGAAATTCAATGCGGAAGGTACTGCCATTGGCTTCCATGGGGATGTCTTGTGTTTCAAAAGAACCTAACGGATTCAGGATACCTTCGTACATAATCAAATCATCCTCGATGACAATATAGTTGACCCCGCTTTGCATGTCTTCACCAATATTGGTGATCACAAAGTGTACCGAATCACCCGCACAACTCGCCTCCACCATCAGGCTGGCACCATCCCAGGCCGGGTCGGTGGGCCCACATATCGAATCGGGATAGATGTGCGCTTCCGTGCAATGGGTTTGCCCCAATTCCGCCTCGCAACTGACCAAAACCTGCAGGGAAAAACTACCGCTCTCTCCCAGTGGCACGGTACCAACATCAAAAGTATAGGTGTTCCCATCTACCACGCTCCAAGGTATGCTACTGCTTTCCAGAGTGATAAAATCATCCAGTTCCACCGTCACATAGGCATCTTCGGCGTCAACGGTACCGGTATTGCGGTAATAAACGTAATAATCATTGACCACACAGCGTCTCAGGAAGCCAGCGCTGATATCTACTTCCAGGTAGGGACACAACTCGGCAGCCTGGATCGGTACTTCCAACTCCGCTGCATCACCTTGCTCCACGGTTATCTCGCCCAGGTTAGGACACGCAATCCAGTAGTCGTTGGGTAATTGTACCTCTGGCGTATAAGTACCCGGAGCAACAAACGCAGAAAAATAGCCACTGCTATACGTGGTGGTATAAACCGTATAGTTTTCTCCTACCAGCCGGAGGTAAAACCCTTCCAGAGGGTCTTCAGTGTTATTGTTACAATCTTCATTTACATCATAGAAAAAGTGCCCACTGATTACGGCAGCATAGTCACTGCCAAAGCTGCAGTCTACATCACCCTTCTTAACTGCTACAAAATCAAATTGGTAAGTAGTATCCTGAGCAGGGTTATTAACCTGTATAAGTTCCGGAAATGTTTCAGCCCAGGGGTTTGGACCTGGAAATTGGTAGTCAGCCCAAATAAACGTCCAGATCTTATCATCTGAAGTGAAAGGCAGAATCCCTTCTATCGCCTTCCTTAGAAAAACTAAATCGACAGTAGATATACTTTCACTATCATTTACATCTGCCGCGATTAATTTATAAGGACTAATGGGACCTCCACCCAAAATATAGCTACGTATAGCAAGCCCATCCTCATAATCTACCCCTGCCATTGGAAAAGAATCAAAAAAGGGTGCTACAGTGAAGTCAGTAATGACCTCAAAGGAATAAAACCCTTCATCATCAGTCAATACAGGACCTACGCTTACACCTGGCAACGGGAGGCCATTAGGCAAGCGAATGTGCCCCTGAACAATCGTCTGAGCATTAAGCGGAAAAGCTAGGACAAAAAGCATCAGAATGGTCAATACCTTCTTCATTTGGATTATAATTTAGTCGTCGAATTTAGCTTTCGGGACAAAAATCCGGCTCTTTTAAGGGGTTTTCAAAGACAAATTCATTCCTTTGTCTAAATTTTTTCCCATTACTTTAAATTTAAAATACTGTTTTTCAGTATTTTAAATTTAAAAACTGTCTAATACATATTATTTTTAATAATAAATGAGGGATTCAAAATTACTAGCTTTACTGGATGACTTTACGACAAAAGAGTTGCGGGAAGCGCAAAACTTTGTAGAATCGCCCTTTTTCAATAAACGGGAGGATCTCATTGTCTTGTACGATTATCTCCGTGAATGTCTTTCGGTTCTTCATCTTATTCCCAATAAGCAGCAAGCCTACCAAAAGCTTTACCCCGGCGATGACTACGATGATCACCGGATGCGAATGGCCATGAGTTTACTCTACAAATTACTGGAAAAATACCTGGTCTGCCAGGAATTGCTCAACGATGAGCTGCAAGTCAAAACCCGCCTGGTGCGCACTTACCGCAAGCGACAACTAGACAAACACTTTGAGGCAGCCAAAAAAGACGCTCAGGCCAGCTTACACAAATATCCATTCAGGGATACTTCTTTTTACGAAAGTAGCTACGCCATCCAACAGGAGGCATTCCACCAGGTAGCCAGCCGCAAAAGAATCAGCGAATTCAACCTGCAAAACCTGGCCAATGACCTGGATATCAACTACATCGCTAACAAGCTCAAGCAAGTGTGTGTGCTCATTTCTCACCAAACGGTGTACCGCACCCAATACAATTTTGGACTGTTGGAGCCACTGCTGCAATATATTGAGCAAGACCATTTGATGGAAGTCCCCGTCATTGCCATTTACTACCATTGCTACTGTGCACTGACACGGGAAGAGCACGGTCTGCATTTCAGCACCTTTCGGCAGCTGATTACTCAGCATCGCCAGCAATTTCCACAGGAGGAAATGCGTGATCTATTCCTGCTCGGCATCAACTTTTGCCTGAGGGACTACAATGCTGGCAATCGCTCTTACCTCAAGGATTTGTTTGAGCTCTATCAGGAAGGCCTGGATCAGGAGTATTTGCTGACCAATGGCGTTTTGTCGAGGTTTACCTACCGGAATATTGTGACGCTTGGATTGATCCAAAAGGAATACGACTGGGTAGCACGTTTTTTGCACGATTACCAGTCTATGCTGGAAAAAGCCTATCAGGAAAGCATGTACAGTTTTTGTTTGGCGAGATTGGAATATAGTCGTGGCAACTACGGAGAAGCGCTACAACTGTTGCAAAAGTCGGAGTACGAAGATTTGCTCCTCAATCTTTCAGCGAAGACAGTTGTGTTAAAAATCTATTTCACCACCCAGGAATTTGATGCTTTGGAAGCCCATCTGGAAGCCATGAACACCTTCATTCGACGTAAAAAAGTAATGGGTTATCACCGGGAAAATTACCGTCAGCTCATTAGGCTGACGAAGAAATTGCTGGAATTGCCCCCTTATGATCAGGAAGGAAAGGAAAGTTTGCGAAAACGGATTGTAGAAACTAAGTCGGTAGCGGAAAGGGAATGGTTGTTGGAACAGTTGAGGTAGCCTCAAAAAAAAAGTCCGGCTCGCAGCCGGACCTCTCGCTAATAACAAATCATAATCTCATGAAATAATAAGACGACCTAATTCTTTATAAAAACGAATTTAACTTCGTTAAAGTATTTTTGTAAAATAAACGACTTCAAGTTTAGAGTGGTTCCCCGCCGTAGCGAGGAACCTTTGTTTATGGGATTATGATTATCGCACCGTTATCTTCCCGCTACTGATCAGCTGTCCTTGCATTTCGATCTGGTAGACATAAAGACCAGCTGGAAGATGGTGTCGATAAAAATCAAATTTGGCACCACGGAATCGGTCACTCCTCATTAGGCGACCGTAGAGATCGTACACTTTGAAACTAAGCTCCTCGTTTTCAATTCCTTCGATCTCAAAGGTGGTGGATTCAAAGAACGGATTCGGATAAACATTTATTGTTACACCGGGTACTGGGTTGTTGATATTGGAAACAATATCCAGACAATCCTGATCTTGTTCAAAGAGTGTCTGACAACTCACCGTGTGGTCAACCACATTGGTTTGTACCGGTTCTTCATAGTCAAAAAAGACAGCAGCGCTATTGCTGATTATTGTCCCCTGAGGGTTGTTCGGTTTTTGGGCAATTCGGAACTTTACGAACCCACGGTCCGTAGCCTCCCCTGCGCTGCTACCTGGAAGAAGTTGGATTTCCTCAAAAGTAATCTTCAGGACACCAGTGTTGTAAACTTCAAAATCATAGGGATGACTGCTTGCCCCCGGCATCACCGAAGTGATGTCAAGGTTGGGCGAAATGGTGTCTCTGATGACTACTCTGTCAATAGTATCGATTCCGGCGTTTTCAAAAAATATTGTGTAAACTAAATCGGTATTTGCGGTTATGGATCCATCCATAAAACCATTGGGATAGCCTCTCATTGAAGCCGGAGTTCCGGAATCGATTATCTCCTGTACGTCAAAGGCTACGAAGTTGTCCTGATCGTCTTCAGGAAACTGGTTGACGAAGCCTGTTGAATATTCTTCGCTGTTTTCGGTTGTACACCCTTCTACAACTACGGTAGGATTACTGCTACCTGGGTGAAATTCTGCTTGCTGTGCAATCAGGCGGTACGTGGCTCCCGTGGCTGGCAGGTCGATCATTTCAGAATCGTTGCCATCCAGCTGGAAGTCTTGTGGACCGTTCAGGAACATCACATCGTCTTCAGTGACAATGTACATTCTTGATTCCTGCATTTGCAAGCCTGTCACATTTTCGATAGTGAATTTGATCGAATCATTTTCACATCGTCCGGTAACGATGATGCTTGTTCCATCCCAGTTGGGATCAGGATCACCGCAAATCGCATCGGGATAAATGTGGGCACTTACCAAACCAGCTTGTCCGGTGGCAATGCCTTCACAATCCAGTGCAACGCTGATGTCAAAGCTTCCGCAGTCAGTCACTGCGACGTCTCCGAGATCGAAGCGGTATACATTGGGAGTGATTTCCGTGCCCGGGATATCCGCTGAATTGTAAGTCATTTCACTATCCAGCGTTACATCTACGTAAGCACCAAGTGCATCAAGCGTTCCAATGTTGCAGTAGGACACTGTATAAGTTACGTCAGAGCAGGGAGCGAGAAACTCAGCGGCAACGTCTACTTCCAGATAAGTACATTCTGTTGAAGGTTCGACCGGGAAATTCGCTGTTGCTTCGCTGTAAAACTGCCCGAAGCTCACTTGCTGGCCGGCATCGTCGCATATGTCCCAGTAGGGAGAGAGACCGAGCACCGTAACTGTATAAGCGCCTGTGTCAACCGTTATGTCAAAATTTCCATCGGCATCCGTTGTGCCGAAGTATGTATTTTCTGTTCCTTCTGCTCTTACAATCCATCCCGGTAAGGGCAGATCGCCAAGCACGAAGTTGTTACATCCATCTTCAGACTGGTAAACTTTACCACTAATATGGTTGGTAATGGTGTTTCCCGTAGCGTCGGTACGCATCAGGCGAACATCATTGATAATTCCTGCCTCGTAACTGGTCATTCCAGTGATGATCAACCCACCATCGTGGGTAATATCCAATCCTGCAGCCTCATCATATTTGTTGTCTTCACCGAGCAGAGAACTCCAAATTAATTCTCCTTCAGCAGCAACATCAAGACCAACCAGGAAAACATCGGCATTTTGTTCAGTGATCTCAAAGAATCCAGCTCCAACTATTTCACCATTGGGTGTTTCTTTAACTGTGAAAATTTCACCCACTGTTCCTGCTCCTGTTGACCACTGCCAAAGCTTTTCTCCATCAAGATTCAGGAGCATGATTGAAGGCGCTTTGCCAAAGCCTTCCCCGCCGACAATGAGTTTGTTGTCTTGGGTAACCAGCATCGAAGATGCGGTTTCACTCACTCCTGGGTCTCCAATGCGCATCAAGAAGTTCATTTCACCATCGTCAGCCACCTTCAACAGTGCGATGTCAAAAGTGATACTGCTAGTCGGTTCAGCACTTCTTCCTACTGCAAAAAAGCCCTCCTCAGTATAGACAATCGACTCTCCAGTATCCTGCTCATCGGTACCGTAGGTTTGCCGCCATATTTCGTTACCGTTTGCATCAGTTCTCAGAACAAGGATGTCAGAAGTATTTGGTTCCCCGGGTGTCCTCGTATTACCTACGATAGCAAATCCACCGTCTGGCAACTGAACCAGGCTATTGCCTTCTTCCTCCATGCCGTTACTGGCGTAAACCCTGTGGAAAATCTCTTTTCCAGTGCGATCTATCTTTAAGAGGTATACTTTAGAAGGTAGTCCTGGAGTTTCATCAATCTTACCGACAATGACGAAGTCTCCTTCTGTCGTTTCAATAATTTCATAACCGAACTGTCTGTCTCCATGGTCATAAACTTCCTGCCAAACTAGTGTTCCGTCTACATCAGTTTTGATGACATATACATCAAAATCATTGTCTGCAGAAAATGACTGAGAAAATCCGGCAATAATATATCCGTGGTCTGACGTTTCAATCACGGATTGGCCCCACTCTGTTCGTGGGCCTCCAAAAACTTTCTCCCAACCCTGCGCTCCGATATCGTTGGCAAATAACAGAAGCAGAAGAGGTAACATCCATCTGGAAAGACCTCCCAAAAAATTGCTTGCTGCTTTATCAGCCGTTGACTTCATGAGCGATTGGTTTAGGTCGTATGCTTTTGAATACATTACAAAAGTGATTTGATTTGAGTCGAAAAACAAAGACAAAAAATAGCATTTGTTGAATTAAATCGCTTATTTTTACAACATCACATTTCGACTATCGATTATTAATTAATTGATTTTCAAAATATTATAAAAATAATGCAAAATCTTAATTTGTTGAAATTTTTACTTTATATACCCTATGGAAAATAGTCATATAATTTCGATTTTGAGGATATTATCTAAAAAAGAGACGCGCGAACTCCGTAAATGGCTGTCTTCTCCGATGCATAACCAACGCGAAGATGTGATCCAGTTGTTCGAATATCTCATGGCTTCCAACCATCTTGAAGACGAAAAATTCCTGAAAAAGGAGCGCATTTTCTCCAAATCTTCCCCGATGAAGGCTACGATGATGCCAAGCTACGGCAAACCATCCACTTTTTCACCAAAGCAGTGGAAGGCTACATCGTTCACAAGGAACTTTGTGAGGATGACACCCAGACCAACCTGGCCCTGGCGGGGTTTTATCGCAAACGCAAGCTGGACAAGCTTTTCCAGAAAACCATCAAGAAAGTGGAAAGTACGCTGGATAACGCCGGCATCCATGACCGCACTTTTTACGAAAACGAATATGCATTATATAATGAAAAACAGCTCTTCAAAAGTGGAAAAAAACGAACTGTATCGCTCAACTTGCAAAAATATTCGGATGCGCTGGATCTAGATTATCTGGCCAAAAAGATGAATCAGACCTGTATTATCCTTACGCACCAACGGGTATTTAAAGAAAGCTGCGATATTGGTCTGTTGGATCAGGTGTTGGATTATGTGGAACAAAACGAATTTTTCCACTCTCCGGCTATCTCTATCTATTATTACATCTACAAGACACTAACGGTTCCGAAGGAGACCAACTATTTTCAGAACCTGAAAACCGAAATTGAAGAGCACGGACACCGATTTACCCATTCGGAAATCAGAGATATTTATTTGATGGCCATTAACTACTGTATTGGCCGTATGAATGCCGGTGATGAAGCTTTTGTAAAGGAAGCTTTTGACCTTTATCGGGAAGGCTTGCAAAAGGGCATATTGATTGATGATAAGGTGGTTTCGCGATTTACCTTCCTCAATGTCATAAGGATTGGACTGCGTCTGAAGGAATTTGAATGGGTAGACAGTTTTATTACCGATTACGAAAAGTACCTGGAGCGCCGTCACCGGGAAAGCATTGTACACTATAGTCGCTCGCGGTATTATTTTGAAAAGAGGGACTATAACCGCGCGATGCGATTGCTGATCCAGGTGGAATACGACGATATTTTGATCAACCTGAATGCCAAATCCATGCTGCTTAAGATTTATTACGAGCAGGATGAACTGGATGCCCTGGAATCCTTACTGGACAGCCTACGGGCGTATCTCAACCGAAAAGAGGTAGTGGGCTACCACAAAGCTAACTACCAAAACATCATTCGCTTTACCAAAAAATTGACCAGGGTAACCCCATACCGCGACGATCAGAAAAAGAAACTGGAAAAGGAAATTAAAGAAGCTTCACCACTGACCGAAAAAGAGTGGTTATTACAGCAATTGGAATTGGCATAGTTTTATCTTTGCCGCACAACTGATGCTACTTATGAAAATTACGGAGGTTAAAGACAAAAAAGACTGGCAATTATTTCACGGAGTTCTTGACCGGGTATATCGGGATGATTCGAACTATGTTCACCCGCTACGGCACGAGATCGAGCAGGTTTTTTCACCCGACCATAACAAGGCGCTGCAAAAGGGAGAAGCACGCTGTTTTGTATTACTTGATGAGCACAATCAACCCATCGGGCGCATTGCTGCCTTCATTGACCACAAACGCAATGAGGAAATAGCCAATAAAATCGGAGGCATTGGCTTCTTTGAATGCATCAATGATGATCAGGCAGCCGGAATGCTCTTTGACACCGCCGAGCAGTATTTGAAGGATAACGATATTGCGCTGGTGGATGGCCCCATTAACTTCGGTGAACGCGATCGCTTCTGGGGGTTGCTGGTCAAGGGTTTTGATCCCCCACTCTATCAGGAGAATTACCACCCGGCTTATTACCAGGCGTTCTTCAATAGCCGTGACTACATTCCTTTTGAGCAAATCCTTACCTATAAAGGGGCTTCACAAAAGATCCCGTTTGAAAGGTTGGGTGCTATTGCCAAACGACTACACGATCGGCATCCGGTAAAGGTTCGTCCTCTTGACTATAAAGATCTGGAGGGTTTTGCCCATGACTTTAGCGTTGTGTATAATGCAGCCTTCAAAAAATATCCACACTTCAAACCCATTTCCGGCGAACAGGTGCAGGTGATTATGAAGGAAGCCAAACCCGTCGCCGATCCAGGTATTGCCTGTATTGCTTATTATGAAGGAAATCCGGCCGGATTTATTGCATTGTACCCCGATATCAATCCCTTTTTAAAACACGCCAAAGGCAAGCTCAACTGGCGGACGATCCCGATTTTTCTCTGGAAAAGCCGCTTTGCTAAAACTAAAACGGCAAAGGGAATGGGGTTTGGCATTCACCCAGAGTTCCAGTCGAAAGGCATTTTCGCCTTGCTGGTAGATTACCTATGCAGCCCTAAGAATCTACAGAAATATCCTTACATGTGTTTGGCCCAGATTCGCACACACAACCACGACATTCGCAGTATGTACGCCAAGCTGGAAGTGGAAATTGACCGGGTACACGTGGCTTACCGCAAGGCGCTGAAGCCGGGGGTGGAAATTGAGCCGTTTGAGTTTATTGAGGTGTAAAAGAGTTATTCTGCTGGGATTATTTTGGGTGTAAACTACCCCAGCAGAACAACTCTAATGTTTCAAATCAATTCGCGACCATAAACTTCCCCGTCCACACTTCCTGGTCCGCTAAAATCCGGTAGTAAGCTACACCTGAAGATAATTGACTGGTCTCCAGCTGAAACTGGTATGTTCCGGCATTCAATTGGCCTTTTTCCAGGCGAATGACAACTTGCCCCAAGGCATTGATCAGCTCAACCTGGATGCGGCGTGGGGCTTCCAATTCCAGCGTTAAATTCAGATTGTCGGCCACCGGGTTGGGAAAATGAGTGACATGGAGCTCCGGTTTGATTAGTATGCTTTCCACTGGAGTATATTCGTACTTTCCATCATAATCCACTTGCTTGATGCGGAAGTAGTACTGGCCGGGAGAAAGGTCATTTACCAGGTGGGAATAATCCGCCCCTTCCGTTCCCTTCGACTCAACAAAACCGATGACCCGAAAGTCTTCCTCCCTTTTTTTCATTTCGACTTCAAAACCGGCATTATTAATTTCAGCGGCTGTGGACCAGTCCAATTGCACATCGCGTTTGTGCAAGGTGGCTCGAAAATGCAGCCATTCCAAGGGCAGGAAGCTACCTCCAAGGCAGTACGGGAGGCTGACATTATCCACAAAAAGATTGGAGGGCGCATTGCCATCTGTAATCAATTCAAACAGAATGGTCGGGCTACTCCCGGCATAAGCACTCATATCCACTACCTGCCGCACCCAGCCTCCGGCGGCGGGATCGTTGCAGAGGCTGTAGATGAGCACATCAGAGCCGTTAATAATCAATTTTCCAATATCCCTGGCACAGTCAAAGGCGGTCAATCGATACCAAAAAGCCAGCGAACCAAAGTGGATGCCAGCGGGAATAGTCACCACCTGAGAAATTCTTGATGTTTCCGTATTAGCTCCTCCCAGCCAGGTGCTTACACTGCCACTTTGGGCCAATCCCCAGGCACCAATCAAGGAAAAACCATTGGAGGAAAATTCGGTCCAACCACTTCCTCCCGATTCAAAATTCCCATTGGTCACGGCATCATCACAGGTAGCCGCGGCCGGGACTATTTGAAAATCCGCCCCATTGATGGCAAAGAAGACATTGTCCGAGCATTTTACCTTAATTCTGGCTCTACCGGTGGCAACGTTTGGCAATGTGACATGCTGGCTACCGTCATTGGGTGTATTGGCCAATAAAGTGGTGAAATTTTGTCCGCCATCCAGGGAAAGCATAATGTCAACATTGGCGCAACTGACCGGAGCTGCAGTCGTATTGGCTACATTCCAGTTCACAGTGATGGCCCCTTCAACGCTGGTGCTACTACTTTGAGAGGTTACGGTAAATGGCCCCGCCGCGTTGCTGACACTGAGCGATTTCAGATCGGAATCTGTTCCTCCTCCCCCACCCTGATTATCGCGTACAGTACAGCGAAAAGTTAAGGATCGGTTGACCGCCGGTAGAAATTCTCCAACGGAGGACAAGTTGTTTAATATCGTGGATAGATTTGGAAAAGTACGGGTTGGACTACTGGACGGCGGAAACGAGCGAAAGATTGGGCCGCTGGTTAGAAATGAAGAGGAAGAGGAGCCGAAGTTGCCCAGGTTCCATTGTTCCCAGCAATAGGTCATCGGATTTCCATCCGGATCAGTGGCATCTGCGGTCAATTCAAAAGGGGTACTGATAGGGATCGTCTTGCCACTCATACCATCCGGATCGGCATCGACCGTAGGGGTATTGTTTCCCGTACCGGTGTTTGCAGAACACGTTTCGCTGGTGATTTCCGTTTGGATTTGGGCTAAACTGCGTGCGTGAAAATAAGCATGGGAATTGGTCTGAATATTATCTCCCGAGCAAATACCGGCATAAGCCATAATGGTTGCCCCACTGCCCGGCTCGTAGGCCGAAGCAGATACCCCATTGCCCCCACAGGAGCCTCCGCCGCCATTAAAGGTGTGATCAGCCCCCATTTGGTGTCCAATTTCATGAGCGATATAATCAATGTCGAAGGGGTCGTTGAGGGGTGGGTCTAGGGCGGTCATGCCTGCTGCTTTCGACGAAGTATTGCATACGGCTCCAAGCACCGCAACACCACCGCTACCCACACTCATCACATGGCCAATGTCGTAATTTGCCGAGCCGATGGTAGCTGTTAGATTTATTTGATTTTCAAACAAAGTTGGCGGATTGGAGTAGGGGTCAATCGTACTCGTATAGATGATATCATCATTATTGGCAATTAAGGAAAAGTGCACGGCCACTTCCGTTTCGTACACGGCATTGATTCGATTGACACTAGTCACAATAGCAGCCAGGGCCAGGGGCTTTGTCCCGCCGTGAAAAATGGTATACTCACCTGCGGCGGCCATCGCCAGGCGGTAGGTTCGAAGGGTTATTGCCGCATTTTTTTCCAGTGGCATTGGCGTAGAACCGGGGGAGACATCCTTCGTAGTCCCCGTTTGACATTTATGGGTGAGTTGCTTACCTGTATAATAATCCTTCTTAAAATAACAGACGTAATACTGTCGATTATTACGAAAATAGGGATCTATGAAGTAGGTGCCTTCCGGCGAAAGCACCATGGCGTGAAAGCCTTGTGGAGTGACATCAAAATAAATGGCGGAGCTTGGTCGGTCCAGACCCTGGCCGGCATAGGTTCTAATATCTGGATAGCGTCGGGCCAGGTCTTCGTGCATGACCGGTGCTTCGGTTACGGCAAAAGTCTCCGTGGTGCCATCCGGGCGAGGTAGTGTTAATTGGGCGAAAGCCCCGGCTTCATTAAAACGCATTGGGATATCTTGCAAGGCAGCCTCCAGGCGCGGCATGTCGAGTCGCAGGGTTTGGTGAAATACCGGAATGATCCATCGTTCATTGGCAATAATTGTCACCTCAGACTTTTCGATGACTTCGAAATAATTTGAAATTTGTTGACCGCATAGATTAAAGCTAAGACAAGCCAGCACAAGGCAAAGGCATAGATGTTTTTTCATATCCCAATCGGTTTTTTAATAGCGGGGCGAGTGTTGACAACAGGGTACTAGCGTTGTTGATGCCAAGTTTGCAGACCAAAGTTTGACCTCCAAAAATGGACTTAGGTTGGCTTCTAATTTAAGCTTTTTCTAAAACAAATGAAAGGCCAGGCATCAAACTTCCCAGCTTTTTACATCCAAAAAATAGAACAAATTCCCTTCCTCATAGGCCACCTCAAACTTATCCAACATTTCCAGATATTCTTCGCGGAAGGTCTTTTTAAGGTGTAAATCTTCCTGTTTGTCAATGTAGCGCATCATGGCTTCGCGCTGGGAACGGCCATAAGAAAAAGCACCGTAGCCGTCCTGCCAGTTGAAGGGAAAGCGAGAGAAATTGTGGTCCTTGATAAAGGCCCCGGAAGTAGTTTGAATGGCTTGCACCAAATTGGGAATGGACTGCACCGGATTGTAACTGATGAACAGATGCAAGTGATCGGGCATGCCATTAATGGACAGCGTTTCGTGTCCCTGGTTTTGCACCATACCGGCGATAAAATCGTACAACTCATCACGCCAGGAATGGTGGATTAAACTTTGACGGCCCTTAACGGCAAGGACCAGATGGATATCGAGCTGAGTGTATATGCGGGACATCGTTTTTTCGTATTGCACGGGAACTTCTAAAAAAACTACTCTTCTGATGTCTGTATCGTTATGACTTTTTCTGCAAAAGTATTTCCAAAATTATTGGCCTTTATTTTAGCAATTACCTGATCGAGACCATCTTTAATCAAGGTCACTCCATTAACATTTTGACTTGTATTCAGTTCCGAAAACTTTTTGCTTCGAGCAAAAACATACAACTTTTCTATTCCGAAAGGCTTGTCTACCTGATAGCTACCAAGGTGAATATACTGCCCGGCCAAAGAATCCGTCATGAAGTGGTTATCGGTCAATAAAATCAGGGTATTATCCGCCAGTTGATATATTCCCCGAACATAATGATTAGGTTTATTTACGGAATAAAAAAGGTGCCGGACCTCTCCCCGACGGTATTGGGCGGTATCCGTTACCTGATCGGTAGTACAATTCACACTAAGACTGACCCGCTGCCTACCGTTGGAGTTATCTCTTTCATAAGACGATGGTATATTGGTATGTCCTACATCAGGTATAACAACGTTGGAATCAGGTCTGAAGGAAAGTTCCGTAGAATCTAATGCAGTTTGTGCCGGAGTACTTACGACTCCACCTTTGTCCAATTTTTCTCCTCCAGGAAAAGGAAAAAAGAGTCTTGCCAAAACGAGTAAAACAGCAATCCCTGCGCCAATCAACCAGTTTCTCCGATCAGCAAACCACTGCTTTTTCACTGAGGCCTTTTCCGGCAAACGGTCAATTAAATCAAGCGCCGCATTTTGAATCCGATTTAGTTCGATATTGAGCTCGTCAGGAGAGGAGATATTTCCATGTTTTTCCTGATTGTATTTGCGAAAGCGTGCAGATAAAGCCACCGCCTCATTATGCATATCCGAATCCACTTTGCTCAATTCCAATATCTGTTCAACTACCTGGCGAATACGGCCCTCCGCAAGAAGTGATTTTAGATTATTTTTTATGTTCATAGGTCTTCAACTTTACTCTCCGAACGTCTTGATCTGCTGCATATAATAAATGACAATATCTCTAATATCGTTTTTCACCTTGGTATTTCCAACCATAAACTCAGGTTTCTCCTCATATTTATAGTTGCCAAAGACCTCCAGGTTTTGCTCCTTGCCAGATGCCAGGAATTGAGGCAAAACAACTTTGTAATCTTTAGCAGGGTCCACCACCTTACCATCCACCCGCCATGCTCCGCCCTTGCGGTCCACATTTAAGGATTGAAAATAGCCGCCCTCTCCGATATTTTCCACCAGGCCGGTTTGCAGGATTTCCGAAAGCGTCTTTCCGGGAATTTCCATACTCACAATATCTCCTCCAAACGGGTAGGTGCGCAATACATCATATTCGGTTACCGTGCCCACAATATCATCGTCCAGGCGCATCGAGCCGCTATTGATCAAATAGAGATCGGCATCAGGCCAAACGGTCTGAAAGGCTTCACAGGTGAGTGTGCCGTAATTGGTAGGAATGGTTCGCACCTTGGATTCCGTGCAGATCAGTGGAGTCTTTGCCTGTAATACTTTCTTATCGGGATCGTATCCCATCTCAGCCATAATTTTATCCACTTTCCCTTGCCAGTCATCTACTACGGCTTTGGTCACCGGGTCTTCGGCAATGCTGTCATCGATCACTTTCAGGCTAGATCGAATTTTTGAAAGGCCGGTTGCTGGATTATAACTCACCCGGTGTATGTAAACGGTTTTGGCATTGGCATCCGCCTTGGTAATGATGGTATTTTCCACATAGTGATTCATGTGTGTATGATCATGACCACCAAGGAACAAATCTACGCCGGGCACTTCGGCGGCCAGCTCCATATCCTCATCCACTGCGAGGTGGGTCAACGCCAGCACCATATCGGTTTGCGATTTAAGCTCCTTGTAGGTTTCCCGAAAGGTACTAACAACTGGTGTATATTCGAGGTAGTCCTGCTGATGAAGGGTAATACCACCCCGGTGATGCCAACCCTTAAAACGGCATCTTTTTTTCCAACAAATTCCTTAATGATGTATTCCGGGACCGGCTGAGTTTCACCGTTACGGACCTGTTGAAAAGGCCTCATGCCATCCGCGGTTTTGCGCACAACATTGCTGCAGATATAGAGAAAATCACTTTGACTCATGCGCTTTTCCAATAAATCGGGATCACTTATGTCAAATTCATGGTTGCCAAAGGTGACATAGTCCAACCCAAGTGCATTTAAGGTCTCCACCATTTGCAAGCCGGCAATCTTTTCTCCTTCATCGGTTTTTAACGTTCCAATGAAAGATGGGCTCAGAAAGTCTCCTGACAAGACCGTGATGGTATTTGGATTTTCCTTCAATAATTCTTTCCTAACCGTACCTACTCGGGCTAAACCTCCGGCCTTACCTCCTTCCAAAGGGGCAATTTCGTAGACATCGTTCATCTGCAATACAATGAAATCAATATTCTGGGCCAGCAGGTCTTGGGTAGTAGGCGCCGAGACCTTGCAGGCGGGTAGAAGTAGTGCGGAAAATATGGCAAAAAATAAGAAATGGAGGGAATAACGCTTCAAAGGGATGTGGACTTGCATAAGTTTGGAATTAGGTATTTTCCGTCCAAAATAGGGACAATTCCAGAATATTAGGCAAGGTTACTGTGGATTGTTAGAAAAAATGGATTGGATAAACGTGCACAGAATAGTGCAAAGAAAGGAATTCACGCAAAGGGAAAGGACAACTAGTCACACAATTCCCTTTGCGTGAAGTATTATGAATTAATTCAAATAATTATCTTTAAAGAAGCTATCATATCCATCCACCGATTTGGCTTTAAGGATATTGCGGTAATTGCTTTGTGAAACCGGGTACAAGTTGTAACGAATACTACTATCGATGAAATCTCCACGGTTTTTGTCTACTCCATAGTAGTACTTCATCGCTTCGTCCTTGTCCTTGAATCGACGCAATACCAGTACCGGTACGTCATTTTCCTTACCGAGATATACATTGGAAATACGGATACGGTCCAACTTGTGGTATTCGCGGTTGTAGTCCGATACCTTGGCCTTGTTTTCGGTCAGGCGAATATCCTCGTCAAATACAATGATCATGTAGTGTAGCTCATCGGCTTTGAACTCAAAATTGGAACTGGCCGCCTCTTCCTTACCTGGTAGCCGGGCCGTAGTGACACCCAAAATACGAAGAATCTCTCTGGCTCGTTTTTGTTCAGGTGTATCAGGATACTTGGCAATGACTTCCTGTAATTCCTGCACATAAGCGTCCTTACCCTGGATATTACCGGTACACATGGCAATCAGGAGGGCATAGCGCGGCTTTAATGGATGCTGTCCCAACAACTTATCCATCATTTCTTTACTGCGTTCAAAGGCAATATTGTATTCACCCTGATCGAAGTAGCCGTAGATCTCATTGTACTGTAGGTTTTGCCGCATTTCTTCATCCTGAAATTTGGCAGCAAAGTCCGGATCACGCAACATCTTGGCGTAATTGGTGGTTGGGTACTTTTCCTGAATCTTATTATAATACTTCTGAGCTTCGGCAGTATTTCCTTCATCCTTATGCGTCAGATGCAGCAGGTACCAGGATTCCAATTCGTAATTATTGCCCGGATATTTTTCATTGAGTTCTTCGAGTATCTCAATGGTCTTCTTATTGTTTTTCAGGCGCTCACGGTACAAGCTCCCCAATTCGTACATCGCCTCTTTGATCTTCAATTCGGCCGTAGCAATTTCACCCGCAGAACCAGGCACATCGCCCAACAATTCATCGATCTCATCGTCATCGATGGTCACGAGCACCTCATCTTCAAACCCATTATCAGAGCTATCCAGGTCACCGCCAGTTTTGTTGGCGCGCCGCCAGTTGTCCTCCAAACTTCTCGTCCCCCATTTACGAATAAATTCTCGCTTACCACGCTTGACGGCTTTGTCGTCATACGCAAAGAAGTCACTTTCCTTGCGCAGTGCGGTGCCACCACTGCTACCGCCTGGCCGACGTCCTGACACTGGCGTATATCCACCTCCGGCCTTGCTCTCTTGAGCTTCCTGGGCTTTGCGTTTCTTCTCCTCTTGTTCTTTTTTGATGGCCAGGGCCAATTCCCTCTTCTCATCATCACTCAACCGACTGATTGCCAGCAAGCTATCCTGTAGCGTAATGAGTTGCAGTCGATCGGCGATATCCGTCAGGTTTTTCGACATGCGATCTACTTCATTATAACGTTCATCCGTATTGGCCATAACCATGAGGGTACTGTCGAAGTAGGCTTTCGCCGAAACGTAGTCCTCATTTTCGAAAAACAGGGTTCCCAGAGCATAATAAGCTTCCGACCTTTGTGAGCGGTTGCTCAGGCTATTTTGCAGTGAAAGTGACAGGTATTCAATAGCCTTCGGCCGATCTCCCTGTTTGAGGGCAATGTCGGCCATAGCATAATAAACCTGATCTTTATAGTTGGCATTTTTATCGTCATTGAGCATCTTCTCCAGCACCTTCATGGCCTCCTCGGCAGTACCCTTTCCGGAAAGCCAGGCGTTTTGTGCCATTTTCAGCTTACTGGAAAACTCCATTTCAAATGTCGGATTGTACTTCAACACCTGCTCATAACCGGCATAGGCCCGGTCGCCATTGCCCAGGCGCTGCTCCAACTGACCGATGATGTAGGAATACCGTGCTTTTTTTCTGCCATTTTTTTCCAGGTCGATAGCATCATGCAATTCTGCAACAGCTTCGGCATAATTTTTTCTGCGGATGGAATTATAGGCCTTGAGGGCTTTTGCTTCACGCAAAATATCGGGGAAGGTCTTGGTATCGTTCTCCAGTTGCGTCAGCAGGCGGACAGCTTCACTGTTTTTATCCCGTTCAATCAAGGTTTTGGCCAACCACAACACCCCTTCCTGATAGGCAGGTCGGTGTTTCATAAAGTAATTTTCCGGATCACTTTCTATGGTCTGGTCAGTATCATTGAGGTGAATCATTCCGGTAAACGGGGCATCGTCTTCTTCTTCATCAGGCCGGGTCAATTCCGGTTTTTCCTCCTTTTTTACCGGCTCGTTATTTTCTTTATCCTCTTTTTTCGAACGTGCGGGTTTGCCTTTTTTACGTCTTTTTTTCAACTGCCGATTGGCTTTCTTTCGCTCCTTGATCCGTTTTTTTCGCTCCCGGGCCACCTGCTTTTTACTTTTTCTTGCCGGTTTGGCACCATCTCCGCTGCTGCCCTTTTTACGCTTTTTCAGCTTTTTCTCCTTTTTGGCCATTGCCGAAGGGCTAAATTCATCGACCATATACCTAAAGGTCTCTTCCGCCGTTTCGTAGTCCTGCTTAAGAAACTGCGCTTTTCCCAACAGCAGATAACAATCATCCGTCCAGATACTGGGCCGGTGGAGGTTGACCACAACGGAGACTTTTTCCATGGCTTTATCCAGGTCGGCAGCTACTGCCTGTGGATTGTCGGCAGCAACTTCGGGATACATTTCCAGGACCTTATTGTAGTTATCCTCATGCTGTGATTCCAACTGCAGCACGGAGAGTTCCAGCAATTCGTTGGCATTGAAATAACCATTGTATTTAGCAGTCGTGTTGTGGTATAACTTACCCATCATCGACAAATCGTCCTTCCTCTTCTGTGTGGTACAGGCGGCAAAAACTGCTGCAACCAGTAAGATTATTCCAACTCTATTAAACCGTTTCAAACGCTTTAAATTTTAAAAGTTCGTTAAAAAAGTACCATAATTCGGTAAAAGGCTCGGATGTAGTAACCTGCTGTGCTATATATTTGTAAATTTGCACCAATATCTAAACCCTTAAAGAGCAAATTTATTTTATTCTCACTACACTACCAACCACGATTGCTGAAATTATAGTGTATAGAGAACAACAATTAACAATTAGGGGCCGCCCGGCGGTGCCATAAGGGTAAAAAAATTGGCGATGGAAAAAGAGCAGACCAGATGGCAAAAGATGAGAGAAGACCTCCAGCATACTTACCGCCTGGTGGTGATGAACAACGAAACTTTTGAAGAAGTTAGGTCCTTTCAGCTCACCCTCTTGAACGTTTATATCCTGATCAGTAGTGTAGTTGTTGTAGTGGCTATTTTGGTAGTCATTGCCATCGCATTTACGCCGATTCGCAAGTATATTCCGGGCTACGGCGATGCACTACAGGACGAAGCCATCATTGAAGCCTACCAAAAGATCAACAAGCTGGAGAAGCAGCTGGATGCACAAAAGCTTTATACTGATAATTTCCGGAAAGTGCTGGTCGGGGATGTGCAAACGGAGAATGACGTTCCAAAGTCGGATCCACAGTCATTGTCCGATAGTATAACGGAAGTTCCTGTGTCCGCCGAAGAGCAGCAACTCATTGAAGAAATGGAATTGGAGGAGCTGGGTGTTGAGGCTCAGAAACCCAGAACTACCTCATTGCTCAGTAAGGATGTTCCTTTGGAACAGCTCTATTTCATTGCCCCCATCCGAGGAGAAATCAGCGCTGGGTTTATGCCCGACAAAGATCACAATGGGGTGGATATTCTTGCTCCAAAAAACACAGCAATTAAGGCTGCTTCCGATGGTTATGTCTTTATCAGTGACTGGACACTGGAAACCGGTAATACCATCGGCATACAGCATGCGAACAATACCATTACTTTTTATAAACACAATTCTGTGTTGCTCAAGAAAGCCGGTAGCTATGTAAAGGCGGGTGAAGGTGTGGCGATTATTGGAAATACCGGCACCCTATCCAGCGGTCCGCATTTGCACTTTGAACTTTGGTATGAGGGCAAACCAGTTGACCCTACAGAATACATTGATTTTTAAACAAACACCCATCATGGATCAGCAGCAAGGAGCGTTGAAGGAAACGTACAATGAAAAAGGCGAGAAGACGAGTCCATTATTACCGGAAAAGGTCAAGAACTTCCTGATAGATATTGATGGCACCATCTGCGACGACATTCCCAATGAGGAGCCGGAGCGCATGAAGGCATGCCTACCCTTCCCTGATGCCCTGAAGATTATCAATAAATGGTACGAGGAAGGCCACGTGATTACGTTTTTCACCTCCCGTACAGAAACACACCGCGAACTCACCGAAGAATGGCTAAAACGCCACCGTTTTCAGTTTCACGGCCTGATCATGGGCAAGCCCCGTGGTGGTAACTACCACTGGATTGATAACCACATCGTCAAAGCCACCCGCTTCAAGGGGCAATTTACCGACCTGATCGTGAAGACCCACGAGATAGAGGTGTTTAAGTAGACCTTTATGCGACCGCGCTGCGGTCGGTTTGCCTTCGACATAGATTTGTCCATTGAAGTTTGACCGCGCTGCGGTCAAGAGTGAAAATAAAAGGCTACAGGTATTAAGATATCTGTTTATTCTCTATTGTTGATTATACTGTAATCATGAAAAAGCTACTCTTTACTTCTCTGATGCTTTTCACGGCCTGTTATCAATCGAAATCTCCTGACCTGCAAGGTCATTTTCACCTCACGGGACTGGACACAACATTAGAAAATTCGGTAAAATTATTTCAGACGCTTGATTTTGAGGGTGATAGTGTTGTCGTTTTGGACAAGCATATAGGAGGCTTCGGTGGAATAATGGGCCATCATGACCGGAAACAACAAGAATTGTATTTGGGAGGGGAATGCATTTACTTTCATTTTTCCTATGAATGGAAGGATACTTCTCTACTTCTGACTTTGCAGGAATATGACCTTCCAACCGAGCAATTCCTTGCCCGAAAATGTGAAGATGGGTGCTGCGATAAACAAGCTGAATTCTTTTTCGGCTTTCCCATTCAAATTGACCTCCCAAAAATCAAATCAGACATAGCTTATGATTCAACGCTATCTCGAAGCTTAGAAAAGCCGTTTTATTTTGGAATGCCTAGTCCTGACCTGCAATCGGATTATGGAGACTCTACACGGATGGTGATCAGAGAGAAGTTTGCGACAATGGATGATTTGGAATTATATGATGAAATAATCGCTATCAAAATACCCGAATCCAGGCGCAATAGAATATACAAGGTGATCTACGCTGATAAACATACTTTGCTGAATGATATGAGCCAAGATGCTACCGCGCTGCGGTCGATTTGCCTCCGAAATAGATTTGTCCATTGAAATTTGACCGCGCTGCGGTCAATAGGAAAGAACTACCGTCTATTCATTTCCAAACCATACCATAGAACTCAGACAGCGCTGCGGTCAAGAAAATGCATGGCGGTTCTTCAACTCTCGAAACACACGACCGCAGCGCGGTCGCATTAATACTCCCGCTCCCAGAAATCGAAGAGGTATTCGTCTTTGTATTCAATTTCGAAGTCTTCGAGGAATTTAAGGTATTCCTTCTGGAAGGATTTTTTGCGATGGTGCTCTTCCTGCTTCAGGACGTAATTCATGATTTTGTCCCGTTCTCGATAACTGTAAGAAAATACACCATAGCCCGATTGCCATTCGAATTTATAGGGGCAGAAGTTATTCGCTTTGATGAAAGCGTTGGAAGCTTTTTTAATTTCCCGGACCAGGTCGTGGACGAGTTCGTGTCCGCCATAGCAGAGAAAAATATGCACGTGATCCTCTACCCCATTCACCGCAAGTGAATAATGGCCTCGTTGGTTGATGATGCCCGCAATGTAACGGAAGAGTTCTGCGCGCCAAGATTTGTGTAACAATGCCTGCCGATTCTTCACAGCGAAGACGATCTGCAGGTACATCTTTCGGTAAGCATTTGCCATTTCAGAGAGATTTTCACTAAAAATAGCAAATGGTCCGTAATTCTAAAACTGAACCGGGGAAAAAATGCGACCGCAGCGCGGTCGCATTAACCTTCCAGCCATTTATCCAGGTCTAGCTCGCCGGCGGTATTGACGATCAGATCGGGGCTGAAGGCGTATTTCTTCAGCTGGTCTTTTTTGGAGACCCCCGACAAAGTCAAAATTGTGCGATAGCCTACCTGGATGCCGCCCAGGATATCGGTATCCATCGTATCACCGATCATCGTGGTATCAACGGTATCCAGCCCCAGCTTTTTACGCGCTACACGCATCATCACGGGACTTGGCTTGCCCACGGAGAAGGCCTGTACACCCGTAGCTTCCTCCAGCATGGCCACAATGGCTTTGATGCCCAGGTTGGTCCAGCCTTTTTTCTTGGGAGAAGGATCGAGGTTTGTCGCTACCAGCTTGGCACCATCGAGGATCATATCTACGGCATTGTTGACCATCTCCAGTGTAAAATTCCGGCCTTCACCAACTACTACAAAGTCGGGATTTTGGGTAACCAATGAATACCCATTCTCATGTAAGCTGGTCAGCAAACCACCTTCACCCAAAACATAGGCTGTGCCGTGTGGTTTCATACGCGACAGGTACCACCCGGTAGCCATCGCGCTGGTAAAGACATGACTTTCCTCTGCCTGAATGCCCAGTCCGGCCAATTTATTAATGACATCACGTGGCGTACGCTGACTGTTGTTGGTCAAAAAGAGATAAGGCACCTTTCTCTTTTCCAGATCGGCAATAAATTTATCCGCACCGGGAATAAGATCATTCCCACTGTAGATCACGCCATCCATATCGATTAGAAATCCTTTAGGCATAAGGTTTCGGGTTTTGCATTTTGGAAAAGCACAAATATAAGGCTTACAAACTGCTTATTTCCAAATCCCTAAAATAGTGTACATCTTGCCATTAGTCAATTGTGCATCGCCGTCCCTGGCAAAAATCCGAAACCGATCAAATTCTACGGTCGGAAAAAAGGTATTTGTAACCACGGTACATCCCTCATCTGCAAAGAGTTCGACGGAACTTCGATCGATAAAAAGATGCATCTTTAGTTGCTGCCCCGAACAGGTACGCGGCACAATTTGCAGCCCCGAAAAAGCATCTGAAAAACTTGTAAATCTACTGTTGCTTCGATCAATGATGAACAAATCGGAAGCCTGCTCATAGCTAATAATAATGCGTTCTCCTCTAGAATTGACAAATTCCACGCCGAAATGAGGACTAGTGGTCTTACCCAGATCAAAGCTTAGTTCCATTTCCAGATTAGAAATATCCAGATTGCCAAAATCCGAGTAGTCATTCTTTACATTGATAATCTGGCCATCAATTTGAAGGCCACCTCTGCGCAATGCTTTTAATTCCTCTACCGGATTGGAAAATAAGCGAACACCTTGTGGGGTTGTCTGAAGTGTTAATTCTCGCGGCAAGGTCATTGCGCTGCGCCAGGGATGCGTGGGTATGGCCCTGGCATAGTCCCAGTTACTCATCCACCCCATGAAGATACGTCGTCCATCACTCTTGGGAATGTCAGACCAGGTTACACCAGCGTAATTGTCTCTTCCCTGGTCCAGCCATAAAGTAAGATCCTTGGGGTTATTGTTGACAAAGTTTTTGCCATCAAAATCACCTATAAAATATTGAGTTGCTGAACCGCCATTTGGCCCTCCACTACCGATACTCACCAGCATGACCCATTTGATGTTATCGGAATTGCCATCTACTGGCAAAGGGAACAAATCGGGACATTCCCAAACCCCGCCATGCGATCCGTGTCCGGCACCAAAATGGCTTGCGGGACGCCAGTCTTTCAGATTGGGCGAATGATAGAGCAGTACACTATCACGGGCGGCAAAAATCATGACCCATTGCTCGCTTTGCTCGTGCCAAAAGACTTTGGGGTCGCGAAAGTCTCTGATGCCCGGATTGCTGATCACCGGATTGCTTTTGTATTTTTCCCAATTTCTACCACGATCGTTACTATAAGCGATAGCTTGATATTGATAGTCTATTCTGCCCAGATTTTCTCCGGCCATATCGTGGTAAGTATATATGGCCACCAATGGTTGCTCTTTCCCCTTTTTAAAACCGGAACTATTGGCCTGATCAACCACGGCACTGCCTGAGAAAATCATACCCAACGAATCGGGGTAAAGCGCAATGGGCAAGTCTTGCCAGTGCAATAAATCTTTGCTTACGGCGTGCCCCCAGTGCATGGGTCCCCATACCGAGGCATAGGGATAGTACTGATAAAACAAATGGTATTCACCATCGTAATAGACCATGCCATTAGGATCGTTCATCCAGCCAGTAGCGGGTGAAAAGTGGTATTGCGGCCGATGTGGCTCATCATAATCTTCAGCAACAATTAATTCCGTTTTACCTGATTTGAGTTGTGGGGTCTGTGCAATGATTGCGAATGGAAAAACAAGCAAATAGAGAATTGAATAGCTATATTTCATATCCCGGATCGTATTTTATAATCTAAGTTAAGGAACTTACCTAAAATATTAGCCCACGATCCAGGGTAAAAGAAAAGCTGTGATGCTTTTTCAAACATCACAGCCCTTATCATTTAATACTCCATACTAAATTTAGAAACTCTCGTTTCTATTACAAATGTGCAGCATTTTCAGAATAGAAATGCTCTCGTCTGATGTCGATGGATTTATGGGGAAAAAATATTATTTCAAATCTAAACCTCTTACTTAGGCTAATATCATAATTTCCACAATCCGGTCAACTTCAGCAAAGCATTCTTGGGTTTGAAGTAGAAGTCAAGTAAATGTTTTAGCTTATTTAGACTAAGATCAAACTTGAATAATTGTAGAATAGTTAGTATTTTACTCCGATAAAACTACCCAAGATAACTTTTCACGAGCCCACAAATAATTGTCATCCCCCCATTGATTAGCAACCTAATCAAGATTTTTTACTATTAATGATATAGCCAAGGCCTATGTCCTGGCTAACTTTATACCAAACAACACAAAGACTTTCTTTATGATGAATTTAATCATTTTTAAAAGAGTCAACATGAAACAACTGCTACTGTTATTTTCTTTTGTGTGCTTGTTTGTAAGTACTACAACAGCCCAAAATGTATTCATCAACGAAGTTAACTACCTCGCAGAGGAGTCTGGCGTTGAGATCGCCGGAGAAGCCGGAGAAGACCTTGATGGCTGGTCCATGGTATTCTATGATAAACAAGGAAGAGTTAAACATACAGAAAACGCCTCTTCCAGTTCGATCCCAAATCAGGAAAATGGTTATGGTTCTATATGGTTTGATGTAGAACAATCCAGACAAGGAAATGGTGTAGCCTTGGTCAAGCCCGGTGGTGAAGTATCCAGTTTCTCAAGCTATGGCAATACTGGATTACTTGGTTTAACTCCGGTGATTATCAATGCTATCGAAGGCCCTGCAGCCGGTCTTAGTTCAAATCACATTGGAACTCAGCTGTTGCCTGCCACTTCATTAGAACTCATTGGAACAGGTATTGAACTGCTTGATTTCATCTGGTCGCTACCGTTGGGTAGTACCCCTGGTCAAATCAATACGCTCCAGTACTTCCTTGGACTTCCGTTACTCAACAGTGCTGCCGGCGACCCTAATGGTACAGATTTGCCACAGTATGGCAGTGATCTGGAGGACTACCAGGGACAAGCTACCGAAATAGGTCTCTTCCCCAATCCTGCCACCGATCAAATAGAAATCCGTCTGAACGGCGAAGTTCAACAATCTGGCATGGTGGACATTTATGATTTTACCGGAAGGAAAGTCAAAACATTAATCCTGAGAGCCGGTATTGGTAAAACTCAAGTGAACGTTTCCGATTTGCCGAAAGGCAAATATCTGGTGAATATTTTTGTGGATCAGCAACCGGGAACCTCTCTGGTTTTCACCAAACAATAATCATGACATCATATAGAGGTTTGTTAGCAATATAGCTGGCAAACCTCTACTTATACGCGCAGTCCTGTCCACTAATTTATCGCAAGCTTTTCCGTAAAGACTTCACCTTTACCTGTGGTGAAAAGCAAATAATACAACCCCTTTGGCAGCCAGTTTGGAATGGTAACCTCATGGTTCAACTGCTCTTCTAAAGAATGACTTATCAACGCTCTTCCTTCTTTACTTATCAGGTCCAGGCGTTGCAGCCCCTCTGGCAAACTTGATAAGGTAAGGGTGTGGCCTGAAATGACAGGGTTGGGATAAATCTGCACATCAGAAAAATCGATACTCGCCAAAATTTCCACCATCTGCAGTCCAGAAAACTCACTCGCCCCATCATAGTCAATCTGCTTGAGTCGATAATAATTCTGTCCTTGTTCCGGCTGAATATCTTTCCAGGAATAGCGCTGCAACTGATTGGTGGTACCACTGCCCGGAACAAACGCTTTTGCACTCCATGTCCATCCATCAACACAATGCTGAATCTCAAACCCCTCATTATTCAATTCTGAAGCTGTTTGCCATTCAACCAATACTGCTCCGTCCAATTCCTTTACCGTAAATCCTGATAACTCTACGGGTAAAATGGTCTCACCAGTATTTACTATAAAAAACAAATCCTGATTGCTTACCACCATTCCGTTTTCGTAATACTGCCCTTCAAATAATCCAGATAAGTCATTTTTTGCCAATTGAAAGGTATTGTCAGATGTGAAACGAATGGTATAAAAATTTCCTCCAACAAAGTTGTATGCCTGGTCCAAGTCAATTTTATTGGCCCCAATGCTTACGGCAATTGATTGGGTATATGGTTCCGGGTCTGAAAAGCCGTCACCACTATAAATACTGAGGGTGACATTCGAATTGGGGGCTGAGCTAAAAATCGTCACTGAACTAATACTTCCATTGGGGCAGCTAATACCGGCTAAAGCAAATCGGAAAGATTGGGCAATATCGTTAGCAATCAGGCCATCCGAGAAACCACTCATAAATGGGTTGCTTATATCACAGGTTTGACTATTTGCCGAAGTGTGAAAACAGATTGTAAATACCAGGAAAAGAATTTTTTTGCGAAGTGTTTGTATGGAAGACATGGCGTGATATTTTAAAACTGTGACTCAATTCAAGATCGAGCCACAGTTGATTAACATGTTACTATCAATTATCGATCAGTACTCGGTGTGTAGTGACCTGTACCTCATCCTGAAGTACTACTAAGTACATTCCTGTTGGAAGGTCACTGACCATCATTTGAAGCTCATGGCGGGGACTTTCAGTATCTACAGCAATGCTACGCATGACCTTGCCATTAACATCCATCAGTTTCACATCTGCATTGCCAACAAGCTGACCTTCAATGGCGAGATTTAACAGCTCCGTTGCGGGATTTGGGAAAGTAATTACCCTGAGTTCTTCTTGTAATGCAGCAGTGTTAGTCATGGTATTGTCATGAATTTCAGGTGACCCAACCTCTGCTCCTCTTTGTTGAGTACCCGGAGCCAAAACGGTCGTTCTGGCTGATGCCATTCCAGTCTCCAAAGGCGAAGTGAAATAGGCCGTATTACTTACAAAGGTTAAATTCTGACCGATGGTTACGTCATCAATATACCAGCCGTCACCACTCGTGGCCACATCGCTAGAAAAGCGGAAGCGAATATCTACGGTCTGGCCGGAAAATATACTCAGGTCAATAGCCGTTTCGATCCAGCCATTACTACTACCGCCAAATGCGGTGCCGTTGATGAGGGGATTATTGGCGGCAGGGATAAAATCGGTATACCCGTTTTGAATCATCTGTGGTCCCAGATCATACCACACCAGTCCATCTGTAGAGATTTCCACACGGCCACCATCAAAGCCGGACTCAGTATCATATTTGTGGAAGAAACGCAGCTCTGCATTAGCAGGCACGGTAATGCTATTTGCAAATTGCAGGATTTGATTACTCGCATTGTCTGGATCAGCGGCAAACCAGGAAAAGTTGCCACTATTTGCTGCTGCATTTTGCAATTGCCAGCTATTCAATCCAATGGGAGCAGACCAGTTGCCAAGACCGTCTTCCATGTTGTCATCAAAAGTAATGATGCTTTCCCCTGAGGTATTGACCACTACATCAAATGTGTATTGGAACGTTTGTCCCGGGGCAATATTTGTGGCTGGATAAGTAACAACTCCAGCAACCGGATAGCCACCATTGCTTGCTGAACCACCTACGTAAGTGGTGCCACTTGGAATTGGATCGGTGACCACCACACCGGTAGCCATTTCTCCACCTACATTGCTTACGCTCAAGGTATAAGTGATTGTGCCTCCGTTTTCAACCTCATTCTGATCGGCAGTTTTGGTCATAACCAGATCAGGGAGGCAAGAAGGAGGCATATCAAATGCCTCAATTTCATCACCACGTGCATTCGTACCAGATATAGCGCTATATCCCATTCCTCTTTTGGCAAAAGCCTCCCAGATCAGACATTGGTTAGCACCGCCGGTGAGGGCCTGATCAGCAGCCAGGATGGCATCTCTGCTCTCGAGGAAAGTAGGACCACAAGGCTGCAATTTTAATCCATCCATCACCAGTTGTAAAGCCAGGATATTTCCGTTGTTGATCGATCCATTCACTAAGTCTGGATTGTATCCATAAACATCGATCAGGTTCCAGGTCATTTCCCATAGTGCCGTTGCAAATACAAA
This sequence comes from Saprospiraceae bacterium, assembly GCA_965229635.1. Taxonomy (GTDB): domain Bacteria; phylum Bacteroidota; class Bacteroidia; order Chitinophagales; family Saprospiraceae; genus BQJU01. The sequence continues at coordinate 3,265,582 of OZ245894.1, read as the reverse complement.
ACCGATACCGTGGGGCACAGTGATTTCAGCGTTGTTGATGTCTCCATAGGTATATGGATTCACCCCAAAATCACGGGAGTATCTTGCCGGACGAATACCCAGGCCCGTAATTGGCTCATCAAAAACGTAAGTACCGATTCCTCTTCCCGCAAAACCACCATCGGCAATATTTTGCTGATTCATGGTCATCATCAAGGCAAAGAAATCACTCCATCCCTCGCCCGCCTGCTCATCACCACTCAAACAGGTCTGGCTTGGTCCACCGGTAAGGCGGGTAGAAATACCGTGTCCGTATTCGTGTACAATGATGCCATTATCCAAATCTCCATCCTTCATCGGAGAGGCCGGAACCAATCTTTTCAAAGAGGTTGTAACGCTTCCCAAGGCGATTTCATCCTTCAACTCCAGGCCGTCCTCATAGCTTACCATAACTGCGGGGATCAAAATGGTAGCGCCTGTTTCATCTCCTCCCATGGAAATGGCACCGGTACCAGGTGTATTATTGGCTACAATTACACCAATAGCGCCTCCCATTTGTGCGCCCATTACCTTTTCAATAAAGGAACAGTCTCCCCGGTCGATCAAGACAATTTTGCCCTGTACATTATTATTTGGTGGCAAACCTACCCCCTGATTGGTACCGCAGCCACAACTATTGCACCCTACCTGTGCATTTGAGTTAGCCTCCACGATGACCAATTCGCCAGTTACCGGAGATTCTGTAATATCAGCACCAAAGGCGGCTTGTAAGGCGGTGAAGGCTACACCACCACTTGGATATGAAGAGGAAGACTCGATAAAAACCAGTTCAGCAGGTGCATTACTGGACCAAAGGTACATCTGCATTCTTCCGGGAAGGCCGTCGGGTAGTGTCAGAAAGTTAGCATTATTGGTTCCACCACCATCCTGAGCCTCTGCCATCACTCCGTCGTTCCCTAGTCCCCCCATTCCGCGGTTGTCCATTTGGAAGTTACCAGCTGATTCCGTAAATCCATAATGGTAAAATACGTCGTGAACCAGGTTATTCCAGTAGAATAAATTGGTCACTGCAGCATCTTTATAGGTACCGGGCTGGTCATTCAGGTTAATCGGAAAATCAAAATTCAAAGGTGCAAAAGGGCTAATTCCTCCCAGGGTGGGCAATCCTGCATTTACGCCAAGTTGATCCTCGTAGGCATACACATTATTTCCCTTAGTCACATTATAACTCAGCGTGCCGTCATTATGCCAGCCAAAAGGAGAAGCTACCGGATCGCCGTTGGTAAAAACCAATGAACGGCCACCGTGATTTGGTGTTTCTACTGGCGCATCATAAACACGGTAAAAGTTGCCAGCTGTAGCGGTTTGTATTGCCGTATTTTCTTTCGCCATGAATAGAGGCTCTGCAACACCGACGCCCGTTTTATTGATGGAAATTTCTGAAGTGCAATCCACCTTATGGTGATGATCAAAAGTACACTTGATCACCAGATCTTGTGTCGAAACAATTGATCCTGTAGAAGCATCAACGTAGACCAACCAATAGTTTTGAGCTCCGCGGCTATAGATTTGTACCTCCCACACCAACCGCAAGGCGCCTTTATCATCTTTGTGATAAATGAGCTTAACGGGTATAGCATTGATCGAAATATTAGCCTTGCTAATGAGGGTTTCCTTAGACGCAGACTTCTTTTCTTCCAGTACTTCCAGTTTACCCTGCACAGCTATTTCGAGAGCATTGGCTGCAGCCCGAACCGCGTCAATCGATGAAAGGGAAAGGCTTTTTGTGGCCACTCTCTGGCTCAACTTTTTATCCAACCGGTTCCCCATATGGATCACCTTCCCAGACTCATCGAAATGAATCCCGGCGATGGCATCCTTAATGGCAATACCTTGAAATTGCTGTTGAAGATATAAATGGGTAATCCCACTGTGGGCATCAGTATATAAGTCGGATACCACAAGGTCGGAAATATCTAGATCACTCAGACCCAACTCCAACTGGTGAGTCTGCAAATAGTCATACGCAATCTGGAAAGCCTTTTGTGTTTGTCCGTTGGCAGTTACTGTCAATAGCAAGCAACCGGCCATTAGAAAGGTATTGAAGACTTTTTTAAGATGCATGGCGGAAAGATTTTTCATTTCGTTAGCTTTTTAATTGTGTTTACTCGTTTGAGAAATGTTGTTCACAATACAAAAGTGCAAACTCTCTCCACCAAAATTCGTTTTGTCTGATTTAAAGAATCACATGAGAAAAAAAATCAAACTCACCAAATAGCTACTTTTATAGTTATAAATTTTGCTAAAAAGGAAGCTCCCCCAATTATCAAAGGGGACAAAAAGCTCAAAAAAGGGTATAAAACAAGGTCGAATTCTACCTTTATAATTTTTTTCCCATAGTCTTCACTTTATCAGATAGCAGGTATTTCCCCTGTACAAATGTGCACCTTTGTTATATCCTAAGAAACAGAGGAAACCATAAAATCAGCATTAACGTTCACGTGTATAGCATCGTCATACCAGACTACTAAGGGGGAAATGTAAAAGAATATTACATGGCGATGTGGAGGAATTGGCATAAACCTTCATTGGTTTACTGCCATTTCTTCTTTTAGGCTGAGACAACCAGATCGCCCCTCCCAAACATTGAAAACACAATTACTAATTGATTTAAATTTACCAGACCATGAAAATCATCCCTCACCTTTCCGTTCTACAGTTTCGTCTTGACTTTGATATGGGTTATGGGTATTGCAAGTTCCTGGATTTCAGATCGATTGATCCCTGGTATGGTTTGATTGTTAAAATCTATGACTTCCGATCTAATACGCCAATCGAGGATGTTGAGATTTTAAAACATAGAGATTATATACTAAACCCTCTCTCCGTTGGTTGGCTTCCGAATGTAAAAGAAGATGAGCACTGGAAGATCGTTGGGCAGCTAATTCAGTCGGACGACTCTATTTGCCCCACCTTCAAGATTGAAAGTAAACCCAAAATCGGTACGGACACTCCCAGGTTTGAAACCAAGCTATGGTGCCCTGTCTATAACTTTTCTGAAAGAGGTCCCTGCTGCGAATACAATCAGGTAGCTCATCTGGAGAGCTTATATCTTGCCAATTCACAAAATATTATCAACCGGGCCACTATGCAGTTCTTGCGTAGCTCTGGCCAGCAAATCGAAGATTTTTATTACCTCGAAGAGAGTAAATTTATCCTTGAGGATTATCATCGAACCATCCAAATGCCTTCCTATCAAAAAATTCCCGTTCGTTACCGCAACACGATGATCCCCACACAACAACTTTCGAATTTTAGTCATCTGCACGCGCTTACACTGTGTCTGGCAGCTCCCTGGGCCGTGTAAAGCTCAGTTTCTGTAAAACTATCATGTTTTGTAGCAAAACCTCCGTCTTTTCTGATTTGATCTTAGATAAACCCGTGGCAACAGTGTCGTATATACCCGGTTAGAAGAAAAAAAGACCACATTGCCCAAAGTTTATGAAGGAGGACCCCGCCTTATTAAACAGGAAATACTATCTTGTGAAAGGGTCAAAATTTTATTTATAAACCAAAACCTTGAAGGTTTTGGGGGCGTTTAGCACAGAGCCATGTTGTTGATAGAAAAAGTAGTGAAACTTCTTGATGATTTTCACTTTGATACCTTTCGAGAATATCTGAAAAATCTGAGTGTAAGGTCTTATTACCCGTTGGCATTGATCGATGTCATTTCGAGGGATTTGGATATAGAGCAGGAATCGGAAAAACTATACCGAAATGTCTATGGTGATTCACCTGATGGCGAAAAGGATATGAAGAAATTTTTCCAACTGGCCCATCACACATTTAAACTGACCGGATACCTGGCCAAGAATTATCCTGATTACCTTAGCCATAACATCACCAAAATTCAGCACCTGATCAATACCGGTAATCTTACCGAAGCCACAAAACTAGCGTATACCCTCAAAGACATTGCTGAAAAAGTAGAAGATTTTGATACAGAAATCAAAGTATTGAATATTCTTGCCCAGAGCGAATTGCTTCTTGAGTCAAACAAACAAGCTCTGATCTACTACGAGCGCATCAATACTTTACTCAACTTCAATCGGGAAATTAATGAGATCAATTCTTTTGTTTACCAAAAATTAAAAAACAAAGGAAAAGATAATGATCAGCAAACCGTCAATGAGATACTGGAGTTTCTGGCTCCATTTAAAAAAAGCGGGAGTTTTGCGGTAAGAAAATTAAGTCGACTCAATTCCTGCTTCGTCCTTTACCTCTATCGCGATAGCCGCTTTTACCAAAAGTCGGTTTTTGAAGAATTGACAGCAATTGAGGAGAAGCTGTTGAAGAATGAATACATCCTGGTACCCTATCTTTTTAATCTTTTACCAAGACTTTCTTTTCTCAAGCTCAATTATTCAATAAAGGAATTATCGCAGGAAGAGATTCTTTCTTCTGCCAATACCCTGATAGAAGAGAGTAAAAACGACCTTTTCTGGAATAGCTTTGTCAACCTGCCAGAGATTAATTCCATTGCCATACAGTCTAGCTTTTTTGTATCCAACTACTTTTTCAGCTATCGGGACAAACACCTGGAGCTTTTGTCTGAGGATATTCGCGACCAGCTTGATTTCATTAAAGAACGCTGTCGTATTCTCCTGAAAAATAAGTTGCTCGAAGAAAAATTTGTCATCCGGTATATCAACCTGACCACCATCTATGCAGGCCTACTGCTGCTGGGTGATCAAAAAGAAATTGAGGAAAGCATCCAGACGCTGGAAAACTTGCTGATCTTTTATCAACAAGTGCCTTTTCATGCCTATATCGATCCCATCTATACCGTGATGATTATGGGAGCGTTTTGTCTAAAAGATTTTGACCGCGTTGAAAAGTCGTATCGCCGGTACAAGAAATCAACCAAGGGCAAAGTGGTCAATCCCGAAAACGACCTATCCCTGCATGGTTTCTACTTTTTGGCCAAATGGCTGGAAACTTCCAGAAACCAGTATATCAAAAAATTATCCATAATTCTGGACGACACAATGGATCGTCCTAATCTCGCCAGCACAAGAAAATCTTTACTTGACGCAATTTCTTATTATAAAGTTCCGATTTCACTTGAAACTTCAGAAAATAATTAATACCTTTGTCTCGACTTCATTCCAAATGCACCAGCATTTGCCTACCTTCTATTTTCCCTGCCATTTATTTTTTCGTCATGTAAAATTCACGAACCATGAAAAATGTTCTAGTTGTTTTCCTTGTTTTTACCTCTCTAAATGTTTTTGGACAAGCTGCTTACATCAATGAAGTCAATTATCTGATCAGTAACCCAACAGAACGCGGAATGGAGATTGCCGGACAAGCCGGACAAGATTTAGAAGGCTGGTCATTAGTCTTTTATACTGCTAGCGGAACAGTTGACTATGTAGAATACCTAAGTGATGCCATAATTCCCAGCCAACAAAATGGATACGGTACGATCTGGTTTGATGTAGAGCAATCTGGTGGTAATAGTGGTGTTGCCCTGGTGAACATTAACGAAGAGGCCGTACAGTTTTTAAGCTATGGTGCACTTGGATTCTTGCAAAATACGTTGATTGGCGTAGAAGGCCCCGCTGCCGGACTGACCGCTAAATATATTGGTATGCAAATCATTCCAGAAAATTCTTTGCAATTGGTAGGCACCGGTACTGGATACCTCGACTTTCTGTGGTCCCTGCCTAGTTCCACTACGCCAGGAACGGTCAACACCAATCAGTATTTCCCAGGTTTTGCTTTTGCCTCGGCATCTACCAACAACAACAACGTACCTCAACAATCAGTTGATATTCAAAGCAATAAGAAGCAATCTATCAAGTTTAATTCTTTTCCAAACCCGGCTATCAACTACCTAAACATCCAGCTTTCTACCATGCAGGAAGAAGCGATCGTGGTAGAATTGTATGACCGGATCGGCAGAAACATTCAAAGAGCCAATTTCGATGTTTACCCCGGTTCTACTCAGCAGCTTGACCTCACCGGATTACCCAGTGGGCAGTATCTGGTGAGCGTAAAAACTACCCATCAGGTGACTACGCAAGTTTTTGTAAAACAATAGCGAACCTAAAATTCTGACATTTTTTTCCCGTACCTCACACGATATCAGATAAGACTTTATTCCATCCCTAATTCCCCTATTTTTGAAGTGGTTTTAGGGAAGAATATTAGTGAGGCAATTTTGGAATGAAGTCACATTTAGAATGAATCGAAAAGTCGAAGTTCAGTTCTAACCCCGAAATGCCGGTTTTCTCCAAGTTCCTGAACGCAGGAACCGAAAGTGCTAAAACCATTGCCATGTCAATACGAATAGTCAGCATTACAATTTTGCTATTCTTTGCATTTGTCTTGTCAGCACAAAATTCGACAAATGTCTCCCTGTACCCCCACCTAAAGCAAGAATTAGCAAATATCGGCCTTGCCGAAGATGAAATAGGCACGTTGAGGCTAAGGCACTCCTATGTCAGTACAATTAGTGAGACACGGCATTTTTTTCTACAACAGTATTTTGAATCAATTCCGGTGCGACATGCCTTACTCAATTTACACTTAACAAAAGATGGTCGCCTGTTGCACTATACCAACAACTTAGTCAAAGGATTAACCCAAACAATAAACACAAAAACGCCAAACTTAAAAGCTAGCCGTGCCATTTTGGTTGCGGCTAAGCTTTTGGGTTTACCCAGTCAAACTTCACCTCAACTACTGAGTTCTCACAAAAGTGGTCGATGGGAACATCTGTTTGCTCCATCTAGCATCTCTGCCGATAATATTCCCGCAAGTTTGATTTACGAAAAGGACGAGACCGGCGCTTTGCGCTTGGCCTGGGAATTGGTAATACACACCATTGACCAACAACATGTTTGGGTCATGCGAATTGACGCACAAGACGGGCAACTGCTTAGCAAATTTGATCGAGTGCTTCATTGTCAGTTTACATCTCATCAGGACAACATGATCCCCCATCAATCCGGGAAAGCGGATTGTTTGGAGAATACCTACTGCAATTTGCCCCCGCCTTCCTTCCAGCAAACCACCTCCCCTCCCCTTCTACCCGGATCTTACATCTGCTTCCCAAGAGGTTTGGAGTCTCCAAATTTTGGAAGCCGGTCACCCCAAACAGCCCAGGCCATGGCTAGCGCAACGGCCTCTCCTTACGGATGGCACGATATCGATGGCGACATTTCAACACCTGAATACTGTTACACTCGTGGCAATCACGTCTATGCCTACTACGATCCAAGTGGAGTGAACTCTAACCCTATCCCACTTCCTATTTCTCGCTTAGGAGGAGAGTATGTACAGGGAAATGTTCCTCAACCAGATGATTGCAGCCTTGCATTTGAATACAATAATTCCATTTCCAATTTGTATGGTACCGCCCACCTGGAAGATGCCATTACCAACCTTTTTGTGTGGAATAACCTTTGTCACGATTTTTTCTATCTCTATGGCTTTGATGAAGCTGCCGGCAATTTTCAGGAAGTCAACCCTGACGGCACCGGAGGTGTAGACGGAGATTACGTGTGGGCAGAGGCTCAGGATGGAGGTGGTTTCAATAATGCCAACTTCATGACTCCACCCGACGGCAGCAATCCCCGCATGCAAATGTATCTCTGGAATACGGATGGTACCAATTCACGCCCGGATGGCGATTTTGACAACCTGATCATTACCCACGAGTACGGCCATGGCGTTTCCTTTCGTCTGGTAGGCGGTCCTGATAATGTTGACTGCCTGAGCAATGTGGAGCAGGGAGGAGAAGGCTGGAGTGACTTCTTTGGTTTGATGTTGACCATGAATGACATCAGCGGTAACGGCACCATTGATTCCGATGTTTTTGGAGAGGGCATCCGAAACATTGGTACCTATGTTTTAAATCAACCCATAAATGGCCCGGGAATTCGCTCCGGCTATTATACCAATAATATGGATTGTGGAAGTGGATTTTGCAACAATCTCACCTACGGCGACCTACCGAGTTTGCCCGTGCCACATGGGGTTGGCTATCTTTGGTGCACCATGCTCTGGGATATGACCTTAGCGCTGATTGATGAGTACGGCTTTCAGTCTAATATCTATCAAACCTCCAGCACGGCGGGCAATGTACGGGCCATGAAGATTGTCATTGAAGCCCTCAAGATGACACCTTGTGAACCCAACTTCATCCAAATGCGGGATGCCGTGCTCGCAGCCAATACAGCACTATATGGCTCCGCTGGCCAAGAATTGATTTGGGAAGTTTTCTCAAGGAGGGGCCTTGGGGTTAGTGCAAGCCCCGGTGGTTTTGAAGCTTTTGACAATCCCACCTTGCGCATCGTGAAAACGGTGGATAAGGAAACCGTAGAAATCGGAAATTCAGTCACTTACACACTAGCCATTAAAAACAACTATAGCTCCACACTGACAGGCGTCCTGGTAACCGATGAGGTTCCCTCTAATATATCGGTGAGTCAAATTTCAGATGATGGCTACCTTTCAGGTAATACCATCAATTTTCCCATCGGCAACCTGCCGGTGGGAGAGGAAGTATTTCGTTCATTTACCGGAACCATTACTGGCACAAGTGGCACCACCATCGAAGCGGATTACCCGGTTGAAGACGTTCTTCCCGAAGGTTTCATGCCTGCTTTAACCTGGCTCACAGTAACGGATTTTCCCAATCCAAATTCCAACTCCACACGTTCCTGGTGGCATCTCGATTCTCCCATCTTTACTAATGCATCCCTGGAACTAATGCTTAACCTGGAAGCTGGGAAAAATAACCACCTGAGCTTCTGGCATGCTTATGACCTGGAGCCCGGACTGGATGGGGGGATTGTTGAAATTGAAGTCAGTCCCAACAACTGGGTTAGCCTGGAGTCCAATATCATCAGAGGGGGCTATAATTTGCTGCTTTACGATGAACTGATCACGCCTATTGGTGTTCCCATCCCATTCTCAACGCTCAGTGGTCAGCGAGCATTTTCGGGCTACAGCAACGGGTATATCAATACCATCGTAGATCTTTCTGAATACACTGGCAATTACAAGGTGCGCTTTCGATTTGCATCCAATACCATGAACACAACCAGCAATTGCGTAGAGGGCTGTAGTGGCTGGTTTATTGATGACATTCAGGTGCTTGATCTGAAGCAAATCCTCAATACCGCATGTGTCACTTCCCTACAGGGATTTTCGGAATGTGATGATATTGGTCGGGATGGAAGTGTATATTACAATGAAGGGGTTCTTCCTGTAGAATTTCTTGACTTTGAAGCTATTCCTCAACAAAAGGACATTCGATTGAAATGGTCCACCGTGATCGAAATTAATAATTACGGTTTTGAAATACAGCGAAAAACGGCCGATGAACAAGCCTTCAAACCCATTGGTTGGGTGGCTGCCGATCAGAGTGAAGATAGAATTCACCGCTATCAATTTACCGATGAAACCGTTGAAACAGACCTACTATACTATTATCGACTACGCCAGGTAGATATTGATCAAACCGCTACCTTCTCCAAGATTGTCTCCGCGAAAATCTCGGGAAACCGTCAGCATGATCGAATCTTCCCAAATCCAGCATTCGACTATTTTACGATACAATCGCCTTCGCCTTTTTCTCACTCCACCCGCCTGCAAATCTATAGCAGCGATGGGCAACTGGTAAATACCTATGGTGTTCTGCGGGATCACCTCGACAAATTGATTATTGACTGCCGAGACTGGGCTGCCGGCATCTACTTTGTTCATCTAATTTCACCAAGCAAAAACTGGGTCCAAAAAATAGTGATTTCAAATCGCTGATCAACCTGATACAGATTTGGAGGCCAACTTTTGAGCCACATGCATTATCTTTTTCTTAGATCAGCCATCCTGAGCATAGATCGATAATCAGCGCATAATCGATTTGTACAATAATAGCGTTTCAGCATTAATTGCGAAGGGGTAACGAACATGTAGATTCCTTTTATGTTTTCGTAATCGAAAGCATCTATAAATAATCCTGAAGTGATCAAGTAGCTCCATGTATCGGAATATGAGATTCATATTCCATGGTAAATTTTCTACCTACTCACATTAAGACAGCTTACCAATTTTCTACCTCCTGGTACGATCAGGGGCTGGGAAACTATTATCTAACCATATTCAAACTAAATACAATGAAAAAATTTAGACACCTTCTTTTTCTGTTATTGGCATGTTGTTTCTATTGCAGTACGGCATTAGGGCAATCAACTTTCACGGCACATCTCTCCGGGCACAACGAAGTAGTGCCCGTAGCGACCAGTGCTGTCGGCGAGATCACTGCGACCCTTAATGGCAATCAACTTACCATCGAAGGCTCCTTTTCCGGCCTGACCGGCCTCTTTGATGTTACCGTCGCCGGAGGATCACACATCCACACCGGGTATGCAGGCCAAAATGGTGACATTGCCTTCACTCTAGTGCCCGATCTCGACATTGGAATGACTAGTGGCAGCTATGACGCGCTGCTCAATAGCTTTACGCTAAGTGCTGATCAGGTCACAGCACTCAATAACCGCCAAATGTATATTAATATCCACACCACAAGATACGGTGGAGGAGAATTGCGTGGGCAGTTGCTGCCTTCTGCTGATGATTACTATAGCACCACTCTCTTTGGAAGCAACGAAGTACCCTCCATTATTACCGATGCTCGGGGTGCACTGGCTCTGGAGCTCAATGGCAATATGCTCACGGTAACCGGTGCTTTTTCCAATTTGAGTAGTGACTTTAATGTTGCGGCGGCAGGAGGAGCGCACCTTCACCTGAGCAATGCGGGAGGTAACGGAGGCATCAGTATTCCTTTAAATGTGACCCTAAACGGAGACATGCGAGGAGGAGTTTTTACCGCCACTGACAACACATTCGAGCTGAATACTGATCAAATGACGGCACTTGAGGCTCGCTCCATGTATGCCAATATCCACTCCATTAATTTCTCCGGAGGAGAATTGAGAGGCCAGATCGTAGGACAGGTAAACACCTTATTCCGCGCACACCTCTCCGGTGTGAATGAGTGGCCAGTGGTGATGACCGGTGCCAGCGGACAAATCCTCGGTGAAATTACTGGCAATCAGCTTATTGTTAGCGGTTCCTTCGCCGGTCTTGAATCGGATGTCAACGAAAATATTGCCGGTGGTTCCCACATTCATATTGCAGCGGCAGGCAGTAGCGGAGGCATTGCCATTGAGCTGAATGCCACCTATGATGCCGATCTGCGCGGCGGTAATTTTCGGCCATCCGACAATACTTTTACCCTGACATCAGAGCAGATGGAAGCTTTCTACAATCGTCAATGTTACGTCAATATTCATACCATGGACAATGGTGGTGGAGAACTTCGCGGCCAGTTGATGCACGAGAGTCAGGCCATCTTTACTGCCTTTCTCTCCGGAAGTCAGGAAGTACCAGATGTGGAAAGTGCTGCTCATGGCATGATCAAAGTGGAACAATCGGGTACGCGACTGGTGGCTACCGGTTCGTTTTCTGAATTGGGTAGTGGTTTGGACATCAACATTGCCGGCGGATCACATATTCATGCCGGGCTGCCAGGTACCAATGGCAGTATTGTCTTCGGCCTTACCGCAGAACTGGATACCGACTTTACCTCCGGAACCTACTTGCCCAACCTCAACACTTTTACCATGTCGGAGGGGCAGATTGATACCCTGCAGGCTCGTGGAATGTACTGCAACCTACACACTTTGGGTAATGCTACCGGAGAGCTCCGAGGCAATTTACTGGGAGAAGCCACCACCTATTTTCTTGCGCCACTTTCGGGAGCCAGCGAAACGGTGCCAGTCAATACCACTGCCACCGGTATGGTAGCCATTGAGGTAAATGGTTCAACCGGCACTGCTGTGGGCTCCTTTCAGGGGCTTGCCAGTGATTTTGCTTCGGATATAGCCGGTGGTGCCCACCTTCATGGCAATATTGCCGGATCAAATGCCGGGATTATTATAGGCTTAAATGCCTCGGTAGCTGGTGATCTGCGAAGTGGAACTTTTACCGCTACCGACAATACCTTCTCGGTGAGCAGCGGAATGTTGGATACCTTGCGTCAGCGCATGTTTTATGTGAATATCCACAGCTTGGATAATACCAGCGGAGAGCTTCGCGGACAATGTATGCCGTTGGCGAGCACCTATTTTCATACCTCTCTGGCCGGACTCAATGAGGTACAACCCGTGATGACCTCAGCAGTTGGGGGACTAAAACTTGAGCTTTCCGGAAATCAACTCACTTGTAGTGGTAGTTTTTCCAATTTAAGTGGTGCCTTCGACCCAAATGTGGCCGGTGGATCTCACTTACACATCGCCGGACCGGGAGCCAATGGCGGCATTGACATTACATTAGTCCCTACCCTTTCGGGAGATATGCTGTCGGGTGTTTTTGCAGCTGCGGATAATCACTTTGAATTAAGCGAAGACCAGATTAGTGCCGTACGCAATGGCAATTATTACGCCAATATCCATACCACCACTGTAGCCAGCGGTGAACTGAGAGGACAGATAGTACCCGATGTCAACCTCTTCCCATTAGCGACCGATATCTCTTTGCCGCTTCCCGGAACCCTCATAAATATTGAAGGTGATGCCAGTATCGAATTTGTTGCTGAATGGGTCGGCGGTTCCGATCCTGATGGAAATGACATTGCTTACATCTGGCAACTGGCGCTGGATGAAGAATTTGAAAATATGATCTTTGCCCAAAATGTAGGTGATGCCCTACTGTTCAGTACAAATTTTGGAACGGTGGACGCCTTGCTGGAGGCAAATGGGGTAAGTGTTGGCAGTAGCGTTACACTATACCATCGCGTGCTGGTTTCTGATGGTTCCAATGCCAGTGCCGGTCCATCATCAGATGTGATGCTAATGCGGGGAACCGTAACGGGCATTGAAGAAACCTTTGCTGATAATTTCGCCATGAATGTTTTTCCAACCATTACACGTGCCAATCAATCAGTTACACTGGAAATCAGTTCAACCGAATTTCTGGAAGATGGCCGATTGGTACTAACCAATACCCTGGGCGAAAAAATGAAACAAATTGCAATCAGTCTGGCTCCCGGCGAGCATCGACAAACGATTGACCTCTACGGCTTGACCGTAGGAACTTACTTTCTTACGCTCATAGCAGAAGGTAATGCACTTCCAGCGAAGCGAATTATCGTCAGATAAATAATGATGTTGGTGCTAAATTGAGGAAAGATAAAACCTCCGGAACAAAAATCCGGAGGTTTTATTTTTTGTGCTTAAGGCTAATTTTCCGCTAAGGAATTTTCGTATTTACGAATTAAGCGGGCTTGTTGTTCAGCCAGTTTGTTAAGCACTTTAAGTTCTTCGCTGAGTGCTTCGTTCGTACCACTCGGATCTTTGGTGAAGGATAGTCTTTTGCGTTTACGGTTGATGTCCAGGATTTTTTGAAGTGTTTGATTGAGTGAAATTCGCGCACGGAGCAATCTGCGTTTGATAGACTTGGTCATAATCATATCTACCGCGGTTTTGTTTGTGATAAATTAGGCAATTGGTCTTGAAAACAGTTTTCATGGTCCTACCTAATGTACTGCAATGGGTCGTCAGGTAGAGGCTTTTTAAGGCCAATCACTATTTGGAGATCTTCGCTTGGACTTTTCAATTTCTAATTCTCCAAAAATAATGATTATTTTTTTAATCCTTTTACAAAACTTAATTTTTTATTATCAAAGTATCGAATTACAAAATATTAACACCTCCAAAATCCGTTTGGATTGGTCAACTCACAAAAAGATGGCCTTTTCGGCAGACTTTAACATTTAGCAGCGAATGCAAACCCGGGTAAATGTCTGAAAACAAGCGGCCTGTAAAAATTTCAGGAATTCGTAAAAAAATAGGGCAATATCATAGAATATTGCCCCATTTGGAGGAAATCGATGCGACTAGACGGGGGGTTATTCCGTGCGCAGTTTTTTCCACGCCCAGAAGAGGAAACTTCCGCCAAGGAGACAAAGCAAAGTCAACCCCATCGCCAGTGAAGTATTGCCGTAGATCCAGTTGCCGGTTGCAAACAGTGCCGCATAGACGGTAATACTTCCGACCAGCATACACAGAATTTCCAAAGGTAAGTTGCCATGTTCTTTTACAATGCTATCCCCTTCAGCATTCGCTTTATCGATCACGGCATCCCAACCGGGGCCGCCTGGTTTGATTTTGCGGTAAAAGCTGCGTAACGTAGCATCGTCGGTTGGTGGTGTTAAAAAGGTGGTCAGTACCCAGACAATCGTCGTTAGCAAGGCGCCAATGACAATCGTTTGCCAATCTTCAAAGGAATGCTCCATAAAAGTAAAATAGCTGGCGATGAGTAGCGAGGCCACCATGGCAACGATCTCGGTCATGGCACTGATGCGCCACCAGAACCAACGCAGAATATAGATCAATCCAGTACCAGCGCCTAGCAACAACAACAGGCGAAAAGCTTGCCCGGCATCGGTTAGCAACAAGCCCAATCCCAGCCCCATAAACGCCGAGATCACAGTAAACACCTGCGCCATACGGACCATTTCCTTTTCCGAGGCTTCGGGATTGAGAAAACGCTTGTAAAAATCATTGACCAGGTAGGAAGCGCCCAGGTTGAGCTGGGTAGAAATAGTTGACATAAAGGCAGCGATAAGTGACGCCGCCACCAGGCCCAGCAGGCCGGAGGGAAGTTTAGTCAACATGGCCGGATAAGCCACATCATGCCCCAGTTTATCCGCCGAAAGCGTGGGAAATACAGATTGAATATCCGCTACCTCCGGAAAGATGACCAACGAAGCCAGCGCAATCAAAATCCAGGGCCAGGGCCGAAGTGCATAATGGGCAACATTGAATAAAAGAGTAGCCCCAATGGCATTTTTTTCATCCTTTGCGGAAAACATCCGTTGAGCGATATAACCGCCACCACCCGGCTCAGATCCCGGATAATAAGAAGCCCACCACTGAACGGCCAAAGGTACCAGCAAGACCGGTACCCAGATCGAAGGATCGGAAAAATCGGGTAGCAATGCCGTTTTTTCAATCACATTTTCGTGCGAAAGCAACCCGGATAATCCGCCCACTTCATCTAGATTCAACAAATAAATACAAGCCCAGATCGAACCGATCATGGCCAGTACAAACTGAACAAAATCAGTGATCACTACGGCTTTGAGCCCGCCAACGGTACTATAAGCCAGCGTGATCGACCCCGCAATCAACAAGGTCAGCCAGCCGGGCATACCCAGCACGATTTCTCCAAACTTGATGGCCGCCAGGGAAACGGCCCCCATTACCACTACGTTAAAAACCAGCCCTAGGTACAGGGCGCGAAATCCTCTTAGAAAAGCCGCCGGCTCACCGCTGTAGCGCAATTCATAAAACTCGACATCCGTCAGCACCATCGATCGGCGCCACAATTTGGCGTAGACAAATACCGTGAGCATACCCGTAAGTAGCATGGCCCACCATGCCCAGTTGCCGGCTACCCCATCCTGGCGCACCAGGTCCGTCACCAGATTGGGTGTATCAGCAGAAAAGGTAGTCGCTACCATGGATACCCCCAACAACCACCAGGGCATATTCCGGCCCGATAGAAAAAATTCGGAAATACTTGATCCAGCCTTCTTGGAAACTACCAGACCAACAATCAATACCAGCAAAAAATACATGGCCACAATCGACCAATCGAGTAAAGTTAGTGTCATTTTCGTTTCGTTTTTATGATCCTCCCGCTACAACGGGATTTGTTTTTTTGGAAAGGTTTCAGGAGCATTACCCTCGCTCGGGAGATGTTTGCAACCCGCTAGGGAGATGTTTGCAACATCTCCCTTCCTTGATCGCCAAAGCTTCAGCGTAGGAGATCCACAACTGCCTAAACTCTCAACCGTCTACCCCGCCTGTACTCTAAACTCCTACACTCTACACTCCTCGTTACTCCACTACCAGCTCATCCACAAACAACCAGGCGCCATTTCCAGCCCCTACAGTTCCTTCCGGAATGATGCCGTAATTGGACACGTGAACCTTGAGATATCGTCCGGTAGCCTTGACCGGCACCACCGTGCCATACACTTTCTGATCACTGAAGGTATCTATATTTTGGCTGTTTGCCAAGTCAAATGTTTTACCATCTTCTGAGAGGGAAATTTCCACCTTCGCCGGCAGGTAAATCCATTGCCCGGGGCCAAAGAAAAAGCGAAACGCGATGTGTTTTACTTCCTGACTTTCTCCTAAATCAATCGTAGCAATAAGGTCATCACCAGAGAATCCCAGCCACTCGGCATCGCCGTAACGCTCATCGGCTCCCATCACCCCGTTGATCAACGCACCCGCACCACCGGCATTGTATTTGGGATGCGGCTCATTTTCTATCTCAATTTTTTTACCCACGGCTTTATGCCAGTCAAAATCAACCGTTGCAGGCCGCCCCACGGCTTCACCCTGTTCGAAGGCCTGAGCGGTCAACTGCCCGGAAGTCTCAACCGCAACCGGATCAGCATACACCTCACTTTGCGGTGATGGCGGCGTACCATCCAGAGTATAGCGAATTTCAGCTCCGGCCAGCGGCGTACTAAGCGCTACCTTTACACCATCACCCTTGCCAGACAGAATCTTTGGCTCCACATCATAAAGATGGTTGGCGGCATTGACACCCGCTTCTTTCAGGTATTTCAGGTGTTTACTGAGGCGTTTGGTAAAGCCCTTGTAGTCCCGGTCTTCCTTCTTAGACCAAACCACCTCCGCCAAGGCAATAGCGCGGGGATAGGCCATGTATTCCACCTTGGCTGGTGAATTGAGGTACTCCGTCCAGAGATTTCCTTGCGCACCAAGAATGTATTTGG
The DNA here is from genome assembly GCA_965229635.1 of Saprospiraceae bacterium. Lineage (GTDB taxonomy): Bacteria > Bacteroidota > Bacteroidia > Chitinophagales > Saprospiraceae > BQJU01. The sequence goes on along the minus strand of OZ245894.1, from coordinate 3,248,712 downwards.
CTTCTTCGGCCGTTAGTTCTTCGGGAATCGGTTCGTAGTGATACACCTTTTCCAGAGGCAGAAACCCGCCAATGGCGAGTGGTTCCCCCGGATCTTGTGATTGATAATAGTCAAAGTAGCAGTAAGTTGTTGGTGTCATTACTACGTCGTGTGATTGTTTGGCCGCTGCAATACCTCCTTCTTCTCCACGCCATGACATGACGGTCGCATTTGGTGCAAGCCCTCCCTCCAATATCTCATCCCAGCCGATAATCTGCCGACCATTGGCATTCAAAAACTTCTCGATGCGGCCAATGAAATAACTTTGGAGTTCGTGCTCGTCGGCCAGCCCTTCTTTTGCCATTAAGCTTTGGCAGTGATCACAGGTTTTCCAACGCGTTTTGGGACATTCGTCGCCACCGATGTGGATGTATTCACTCGGAAATAGCGCCATTACTTCGGTCAATACATTTTCCAGGAAAGTGAAAGTTTCTTCCTTCGGACAATAAACCTCTTCAAATACACCCCACTTGGTGGCCGCTTCGATGGGGCCTCCAGTGCACGAAAATTCAGGATAGGCAGAAAGGGCCGCCTGTGCGTGGCCCGGCAATTCGATCTCGGGAATCACCGTCACAAAGCGTTCTTTGGCATAAGCCAATACCTCTTTCACTTCTTCCTGCGTGTAGTAGCCACCGTAGCGTTGATCATCATAGGTTTGCGGTTGATCATTGTAATGCCCAATCAGGGTTTCCTTGCGGTAAGCAGCAATTTCCTGAAGCTTAGGATACTGTTTGATCTCAATGCGCCAACCCTGATCCTCAGTCAGGTGCCAGTGAAAGCGATTCATTTTATAACTCGCCAGCAGATCGATGTATTTCTTGATAAAATCCACTGGAAAGAAATGCCGTCCTACATCCAGGTGCATACCGCGATAACCAAAGCGAGGCTCGTCCTGAATATTGACGCAGGGAAGATGGCTGCCATTTTCCCGAAGCAACTGCCGGAGGGTCTGAAAAGCGTAAAATGCCCCGGCCGGACCACCCGCTTCAATATTGATCTTTTCTGGTGAAATCTGTAGATGATAGGCCTCCGGAGTATTAAGAGCTGGATGCTCACTTATAGTCACGACTCCCTTTTCCCCTGCCCGCCAGGACATACCAGTTTCTGAAGTCAGCAAAGCGGACCAGAGTTGTACCACGCTCTGCCATTCCTCCCCTGATGCGGAAGTTGTCACTTGCAATTGCTCCGGAATGGAAAACTGCCCGTTCTCCTTTTTAACCAAATGTGGTTGAGGAATAATACAATCGACCACCAAATCGGACGCTGAAGAATCCTGATCAGCATCACAGGCCAAAAGCAGTGTACTGATCACTGCAAAAAATAAAACAACTCTCATTGGGCAAGATTTTAGGCAAAAAAAGAGGGCATTAGTGAGATTGGTTAGAAATTTCCATATCAATCCACTAAGCCCCTCTCTCAAAATGTATGAAACTTAAAAATCAGCTAAACTTCCATCTTACAAAAGCTTCCATCGCTTCGTACTCGGCCAGACCAAGCTGGCGATAGATAGTGGCCGTTTCCCGATTCCGATCCTCGGCACGCTTCCAAAACTCCCGTTCATCATTTCCAGGAAACGGTGGCCGGTCTTTTTGTGATTGGTGCATATAAATGGCCTTGCGCTTTTTGGCCAGCTCCTGCGGGCTCAATGGCACCGCCATTTCGATTTCATCAACACTCCATTCATGCCAGGCCCCGCGGTACAACCATAGCCAGCAATCTTTCATCCACTTCTCTTCCTTGAGCTGGTGCATGGCCTGAAAAATAGCTTCCAGGCAAACGCGGTGGGTACCGTGTGGGTCGGCCAGATCACCGGCTGCATATACCTGATGCGGCTTTATTTCCTCCAGCAAATTGGCAATGATCTTGATATCCTCCTTGCCAACCGGTTTTTTCCGGGTTCTGCCGGTTTCATAAAATGGCATGTCTAAAAAGTGAATCTGATCGTCCCCTACTCCGCAAAAACGAGCACCGGCTCTGGCCTCACCCCTCCGAATCAGCCCCTTTACCTTGCGCAGGTCCGAGCTATCAGATTCGTTGGGCTGTTTGTTATCCAGAAACCGCAGAATTTTATCGTATCTTTTATGTAAAGACTTCGTTTCTTTCTCATCACCATCCGTGCCTTGAAATTCCTTCAAAAACTCCACATACCGACGAGCATCATGATCGTGCACAGCGATATTTCCCGAAGTCTGATAGGCAACGTGCACTTCATGCCCCTGCTCAACCAAACGCAGGAAGGTGCCGCCCATCGAAATCACATCATCATCGGGATGCGGGCTAAAGATGATCACCCGCTTTTTTGCAGGGGTAGCCCTTTCCGGACGGGTAGAATCATCGGCATTGGGCTTACCACCTGGCCAGCCGGTAATGGTGTGCTGCAAGCGGTTAAAGACCATGATGTTGATGCTGTAGGCCGAGGCGTATTCTACAGTCAGATCGCTCAGCCCATTTTCGCCGTAGTCTTCATCTGTCAACTTCAGGATTGGCTTATCCAGTTTTTGCGATAGCCAAACCACCGCCTTACAAATCAAATCCTCCGTCCAGTTGCACATGCCCACCATCCATGGAGCCTTGAAACGAGTCAGTTCCTCAGCGGCAGCCTTGTCGAGAATGGCTTTGGCATTGTGGTGTTTTTGCAGGAAGGTGGCTGGTACCGCCGGTGAGATGGGGCCTTCAATCGCTTTTTTCAATACCGCCGCTTTGTGCTGGCCCCAACCCAGCAGATAGATCGTGTGGGCTTTCATGATGGTGCCAATGCCCATCGTAATGGCTCGGTAGGGTACATCTTCCTCTCGCAAAAAATCTTTGATGGCATCCTGGCGGGTGATACCGTCCAGGCGAACCAGGCGGGTCAACGAACTCTCCCAGGAACCCGGTTCGTTGAAACCGATATGCCCCGTACGACCAATACCCAACAACTGGATGTCAATCCCGCCGTAAGCGTCAATTTTCTTCTCATATGCCTTGCAGTAAGCCTCCACCTGTTCCAGTGGCAAGGTACCATCAGGGATATGCACATTTTCCCGATTGATGTTGATGTGATCAAAGAGGTACTCATTCATGAAGCGCACATAACTCTGTTGCGCTTCCGGCTGCATCGGATAGTACTCATCGAGGTTGAAGGTGATCACATTGGTGAAACTCAGGCCTTCCTCACGGTGCATCCTCACCAGTTCTTCGTAAACCTGAATAGGTGAAGAGCCGGTAGCCAGTCCCAGGACGATGTTTTCACCTTCCTGCTGTTTTTGACGGATGGCCAGGGCAATCGACCGCGCTACGTGATTGGATGCCTCTTTGGAATCCTCCCAAATCTTGGTTGGAATGTTCTCCAGAGATTTGAGCTGATACTTTAATAGATTCATATTGGTCATTTTGAATGTAGTCATATTTGAACGATTTTAACTTTTTCCCAAACCAGAGAAGCAGCGCCAAGCAATGCCGCATTATCAGCACCAAGGCTTGAAGGCAGTACTTTTATTTTACCTTGCATGACGGGCAGCAAGTTGGCATTGAAATGACGAATGGTCGGCTCCAGGATCAAGTCCTTTGCGGCAATCAGGCCTCCCGACAAAAAGAAGGCTTCAGGGCAGAGCACTGTGGCCAGATCGGCCATTTTAGTGCCCAGGATTTCCCCAGTGTATTCAAAGGCAATCTTGGCCAGACGATCTCCTCTCTGAGCTTCATCAAAGATCACTTTGGCGTCGATCTGATCAGGAGGGTATTGGGCCAGGGCACTGCCCTCCCGGTGTTTGGCCAACAGATGCAGTACCGTCCTTTTCATTCCGGTGGCAGAAGCATAAGTTTCCAGGCACCCGCGCTTTCCGCAGTTGCAGTGACGGCCATTTTTGACGGCCTGGATGTGTCCCATTTCACCGGCCAGGCCATCGGTACCGCTAACTACCTGATTGTTCATGATTATACCGCACCCCAGTCCGGTGCCCAAAGTGAGTACAATCAAACTTTTCATGCCTTGTCCACCGCCCCACCACTTTTCTCCAAGAGCAGCGGCATTGGCATCTTTGATCAAAAATGCCGGAACACCATATTGATGCTCGAGTGTTTTACAAATTTCCACCTTACCGCTAAAGGGTAAATTGGCGGCATATTCAATGGTTCCTTTCGGGCCATTGCTACCCGGGGCCCCAATTCCTATGCCGATCAGTTGGAAGTCGATATCGGTACTTTCCAGCAAAGTATTGATGGCATGAAACAGTTTTTCGAAATAGGCACTGACACCTTTGGTTCCCGTGGTTGACATCCGGTTGAGCTGGAGGATGTCCCCTTCCCGGTTGACCAAGGCAATTTTGGTGTTTGTGCCACCGATATCAATGCTAAGGGCTAGCTCCAAGTTGATAGACTTTGGTTGGTTTTGAATACAATTCTAATACAAATGTACAGAAAAAAACTAAAACTGTGTGCGCACACGGTATTTTTTTTATAATTTGTGTACGCACACGAAAATATGCCTGTTATTATTTATGTTTGAATGTTGAAAAAATCGCAGAGATAGCTCTGAAGATTCTTGAAAATGTCATTGGCCGGACCATTGTACGCATAAATTAATGAACACCAACAGGTTGCCTTAATAGGTGTAATTTGTACCAGCGTGTGTATATTTTGCTTATTTTGGTCAGAATTTAAAATCAAGCCCTACAAATGAATAAGAGGATTAGAATTAAAGACATCGCCGAACGGGCCGGCGTGTCGACCGGGACCGTGGACCGGGTTTTGCACAAACGTGGCAACGTTTCCCAGAAAGCCAAAGAAAAGGTTCTAGCCGTAATGAAGGAACTCGATTACGAGCCCAACATCATTGCGAGCACACTGGCCTACAACCGCACCTGGCGAATCGATTCGCTGCTCCCCGACTACGAGACGGACATCTATTGGCAACAGCCAAAACTGGGCATGGAAAAAGCCCTCCAGGCCGTCCAGCACTACGGAGTTGTGAATCGACCTTATTACTTTGACATTTTTGATACCAACAGCTTTAAAAAGGCGGTGACCAAAATCCTGGCCGATCCTCCCGAAGCATTACTCTTTGCCCCCATTTTCCTGGAAGAGTCGATCAAGCTCCTGGAGGCCTGCGCCGAAAAAGACATCCCGGTGGTCATGATCAATACTGACATTCGCAATGTACCTTCACTCTGCTACGTAGGGCAGGATTCCTACCACAGTGGCGTACTCGGCGGCAAGCTACTCGATTTTGGATTAAACGAAGGAGAAGCCGCCATGATTCTAAACCTCGGAAAGGAGACCAGCAATGCCAAACACGTCATTAATAAAGAGCAGGGTTTTCGGGATTATTTCACCAACAATACAGACAAAAAGATTGAGATCGTCAAATCGGAATTTGAGGATTTTGATCAAAAAGAAGCCCTGCGCGAATACATTTCGGGGCAATTGAAAACCCACCCCCACATTCGCGGTATCTTTGTCATCAATTCTCGTGCTTACAAGCTGATCGATTGCATGGAAGAAGCCGCCCTGAAAAAGATTAAAATTGTGGGCTTCGACTTAATTCCTCCCAATCTGGAATACCTTCAGCAAAACAAGATTAGCTTCCTCATCAATCAAAATCCGGTCCAGCAGGGGTACCGGGGTATCATGAACATTGTGAGTCACCTCCTCTTCAAAAAAGAGGTGGAACACATCCAATACTTACCTCTGGATATCATCGTAAACGAAAATGTGGAGTACTACCTGCAGCGAGAATTACAGTTTGATTTGGTGATCTAAATTTCATTCAACCAGCAATTATTGCTTGCGCTTCCTGGTTTCTTCGTAGATCACCTCTCCCTCCTGCTTGCGGGCTTCTTCTTCCTTTTTTCGCCCCTCTACAAGCTTTTCAATTAGTGGTTTGACGTCAAGAGATTTGCGGTTCAGATTGCGGTGATAGGTAATCATAATAAACCGGGCCATATCATCGGGGTGGTGAAGGCCTAATCCTTTGAGATAATGAGATAGCCGGGAACCTTCATAAAACCCCCAGTTGTGAATGATCCAGCGCCCAAGGCTAAAGTGCAGTTTCCGCGCTGCCTCTTCTTCGGGGTGGCTCTTGAATTTATCCTTGGAAGGCTGATCAATCCGTTTGTTCAATTCAATGAAGGCCTCCGCCAAATCCGCAGGAATATATACGTTATAAAGGTACTCCTGCTGGATGCGCCGCTCATAGGCAGCTTCGTATTCATCGTCGGTCTCCGGCGGCTTTTGCTGAGCGATTCCGGTAATCGTTTGTAACAACAAAATCAAAAATAATAAGCCTCTCATGTGCATGTTGTCGCTTTCTTTTTATGGAAGTTGTCTAAAGTTTCCTCACTTACTTACGCACAAAGCATTGCGGCTCTTGACTTCGGCTTTTTTTCGTCCCGGACCTTCCAGAGCCTGTCCCGAACTTGCTTCGGGATACGAAACTCAAAAAGAGCCTCGCCAACACCCACAAGCCTTCATGCTCACTGACAGCAGAAAACTTTAGACAACTTCATGGTTCTAACTGTAACCAAAACGCCCAATGATTTGGGACATTGTATAAAACAGATGAGGTCATGCGATTATTATACCTCTCCCGATTTTTTTGGTTTACCCTTCTCGAAAATTGTTACCAGCGAATCAGCGCAGAACCCCAGGTAAATCCGCTCCCAAATGCAGCCAGACATACCAGGTCTCCTTTCTTAACCGCTCCGGCATCATAGGCCTTACCCAATGCCAGTGGTATCGATGCTGCTGTGGTGTTGCCATATTGTTGAATATTATTCCAAACCTGATCATCCCTCAATCCAAGGCGCTTCTGAACAAACTGGCTGATGCGCAAATTAGCCTGGTGGGGTATCAGCATGTCGATATCTTCCTTTTTCAAACCAGTGGCCTGCAGGGCTTCGTTGATGACTTCCGGAAACTTCTGAACGGCCATCTTAAACACAAACTGCCCCTCCATATTGGGGTACAACATGCCTTCATCATACATGCGTTGGGTGGCAAAGATCTCCCCAAATTCTACATCGGGATACCCAAAATCGATCTCCTCACCCATTTTATTAAAGTGGTAGCCGCCGTGTGAACCAGGATTGATCATGGCCAGCTTTTCGGCATAGGTGCCATCAGAGTGCAAATGAGTAGTTAAAATACCTTCGTTCTCATTTTCAGTTGGTTGCAAAACAACTGCACCAGCGCCATCTCCAAATATCACCGTCACATTGCGGCCACGGGTGGAATAATCCAGCCCCATTGAGTGCATTTCTGATCCTACCAACAAGACATTTTTGTACATGCCACTCTTGACAAACTGGTCGGCTACCGAAAGGCCATAAACAAACCCGGAACACTGGTTGCGAATGTCCAGCGCCCCCACCTCGGTCTTCGTAATCCCCAGTTCGCGTTGCAATAAAACCCCACACCCCGGAAAATAATAATCGGGACTAAGGGTGGCAAATATGATGAAGTCGATATCTTCTTTTTGAATGCCAGCACGCTCAATAGCTTGCTCGGCGGCCATCCGTCCCATGGTGGCAGTCGTCTCCTTGTGCTTCTCACCATAACGGCGTTCCTCAATACCTGTGCGTTCACGAACCCATTCATCAGAGGTTTCCATGACCTGGGTCAAATCATTATTCGTAACTACCTTTTCTGGAACGTAGGTGCCGATTCCGGCAATTTTTGTATGTAGCATAATACTGAGATTTATTCGGCTATTGTTTAGTTAGTTTAATTGTATACATCTATCCGGCAGCTCATGTTTCTCAACCAAATAAGAACCTGGCTTGTTATATTTCCATCACAAAATGAGTGGGGAATGGATTATTACTGGTAAAAAACATTGCTCACAAAATTGCAAAGTTTTTTTTAAACGGTTTAGGCTTATCCCAAAAACTTCACTATCTTGTGGTAGCAACGCTTTTTGTATCTCTAGACCCTATTTATACAATAATGTCTTCCCTCTTTCCCACTAAGACCGACTCCCAGTTCGTTGTGGATTTGATTTCCTTCTTCTATTGGTACGTGCCAAAACAAATTGAAGGACTTAAATAAATCAGCTCAAACTTATGATAAATCTTGGTATCGTTGAAGATGAAACTTCGGTAAGGGAAAATCTGACGCTTTTTCTCAACGCGCAGCCGGAAATGAGTGTGGTCAAAAGCGCAGGATCCGTTGAAGATTTTTTGGAAGATCCCCAACAGCGGGATCAGGAGATGAATATGGTGCTGCTCGACATCAACCTTCCTGGTATGAGTGGTTTAGAAGGCATTCGGCATATCCGCTCCCTGTTTCCAAAGGTGGATGTCCTCATTCTGTCGGCATACGATGATTCCGACCGAATCTTTAAAGCCCTGTGCGCAGGAGCCGTATCCTATATTTCAAAAAGAAGCGACCTTTTTAAAATTAAAGAAGCCATCACTTCTGTACATCATGGCGGCGCTTATATGTCTCCCAGCATTGCCCGCAAGGTGATTTCCCACTTTGCTCCACGGGAATCCGACTCTGATTACAAACTCACCGGACGACAGGAGCAAATTGTGCAGGGCCTGGTAGATGGGCTGAGCTACAAGATGATCGCAGACAAATACCTGATCTCAGTTGAAACCGTAAGAGACCACATCAAGAAGATTTATAAAAAGCTGGAAGTCAACAGCCGCGCAGAGGTCGTCCGCAAACGACTGGATGGTGAGATTTAATGCTTTCAGTGTAAACGACAAATGATGGGGGGAACTTATTTAATGCCAATAAAAAGGGCCTTTCGGCAATGGTATCTGGGCTCTACCCTACTGCTTTTGCTTGTAGTAGTACGGCCATCTACAGCCCAAAATGGAATTCTTCAATCGCAGTATTATTCTCTGAATGATGGATTATCTGATCGTCTGGTAAAGGATATTCTCTTTAGTAGTCGTGGACTGGTCTGGATTGCCACCGAAAATGGACTTAACCGCTTTGATGGTTACGACTTTCTCATCTTTGACGACAAAGCGGACCGTGATCCGCGCTTTCAACTCTCCTCCAGTAATATTGAAGACCTGAGTGAAGATCGCTACGGCAATATCATTATAGAATATAGCACTACTGCCTTTTTTGACATTTTCACCCCTCATAATGGAAATCTCAAGAAGGTGATGTTGTTTCCGGAAACCGGTATCAGTAACCTTCCACGCAAGATTCACGTTGACCGCAGAGGTGAGGTATATGCCATCGCCGCCAATGATCATCACACTACCGTTTACGAATATACCTATGAGGAGGAAATGCCCTTTCGGGAATTATTTTCCGTGAGTAGAAACGGCAGTGGTGATCCATTTTCAATTGAGTTGTTGCACACCGAAAATGGTTTCTTTTTCATCAACGACAGCGAGATGGGGCTCTATCTCTTCGACCCCAGTGGTGAATTGATGCGCACCTTTGAGCCCGAAGATTTTGATGTACCCGAACAAACCTTTATCTACCCACGTAAAACGTATTTCCTGCACCAGGACAAAGAATCCCGAATTTGGCTAGCCTTCAACGGGGTGCCCGGAGTCTACCTGTTTGATGCTACTGAATTGGTTTTTGCCAAAGTAAAACAACTTTCTGTCGATAATCTCTATCCCTATCTTTGGGAAGATCAAAAAGGCAACTTGTTACTGGCACAATCCAATACCATCAACTTGTATCCGTCGATCATTAAAATCAACTGCGTGACCAACGCCGGAGAGTTTCTAGACTTCTCCAATCTGCTGGACATCGGCAATTACATGCTATGCGCCGAATCCCGGGACTTCTTTAAAACCATCTTTTTTGGTATAGATACGGGACTAAAAGTTGTGCAAAACAACCGAACCAAAGTCAAAACCTTTCTGGCCAAAAACCTTTCCGCCGATCGACGGGGGCTGGTAATGCGTGGCATTACCGGTGATGGTAACGGCCATGTCTATTTTGCTGAAGAATCGGATAATTGGTACCGGTTGGACCTGGAAAATGACGTATTGGATACCATGATGATGGCTGATTTCGATACGGGTTTAAGTGTTGATTTCGATTGTGCACTGGGTCTTTATATGGATCCAGCCGGAACCCTGTGGGGGGCATCTTGTAAAAACACCATGGGGCAAATCTTCGCCTATGATACAGTCAATTGTATGGTGCGGACCATTCTTTATGAAGATCGCATCTTTGCTTTTACAGTCGATTCTTCCGGTATTTTTTGGTTGGGCACTGAGCCCTCTGAAGGGCAAGGGCAGTTGGTATCCTACAACCCTGCTACAGGTAGTTTCACTCATTTTGTAGACCAGGAAGGAAAAAACCCCCTCAGTGAGGCTCTGCCACGCTTCATTCTGGAAGGAAAAGATAAAATGTTGTGGGTGGGTACCGAAGAAGGGCTTTACAAAATAGACCGTGAGGTAGGAAGCAGTCAGCTATATCAAACGGACAGTATTCCCGAAAAGGGGCTAAGCCACAATACCATCTATGCCGTTTATGAGGATGAAAAAGGGAACATCTGGCTGGGCACCAAAAATGGACTGAACATTTTGAATCCCAAAACCGGAAAAATTAAAGTTTACAATCGCGATGACGGACTAGCCAGCAACACGGTTTTTGGCATTTTACCTGATGGCGACGGTAAATACTGGATCAGCACCTATAATGGGTTGTCCTATTTTGAACCCGACAATGAAGAGTTTCCATTCCGTAGTTTTTATCAGGCCGATGGGTTTAGCCATGATGAGTTCAATCGATTTTCCTATTATAAGGATGAAAACGGGCGCTGCTACCTGGGTTCAGTAAACGGGGTCAATGCCTTTTATCCGGAAGATATTCTGATCGACAAGGAAATCGCCAAAGTGATTCTGACCAAGATCACCCGCTATAATTCCTCTCAGGAGAAAATCATTACTCAGGAAACTGGTCTGGACCAAATGGCGGAATTGGTCATCGAACCCAACGACACCTATTTCACCCTTGATTTTACCCTTCCGGTGTATCGGCGCAGCATGCGCAATCAATTTCAGTATTATCTGGAAGGTTACGATAAGGAGTGGATCAATAACAATAACAACCACTCCATTCGCTTCAACCGCCTTCCTGTTGGCAACTACACCCTCCATGTGAAGGGGGCTGACCCCAATGGCAACCTCAGCAATGAAACCTACGACCTGAAAATCCGGGTGGAGCAGGTATTTTTTAAAAAAACCTGGTTTATCATGCTCACATTGGTTCTCATCGGTCTCGCGTTGGTGTTGTTTAACCAATACCAGTTGGATCAAAAACTCAAGGTCGAACGGCTGCGCACCAAGATATCCAGCGACCTGCACGATGAGTTGAGTGGCCTACTCACGGGCATTGCCATGCAAACCGATATTATGGCCTCAATTGTCACCGATGCCAACAATCGGGAACGACTCAAAAAAATCGGTATTGACAGCCGTACCGCCTTGTCAAAAATGAGCGATGTGATCTGGTCGGTTGACTCGCGTAAGGACCGGGTTGAAGACCTCATCATCCGCATACAGGAGCACGCTGATGAAATACTTTTGCCCATGGGCATGCGCTACGATGTCATAGTTGACAAAATCGACCGTCAGCAAAAGATGCCGGTAGATGTGCGCCAGGATTTGTATTTTATTTTTAAAGAAGCCATCAATAACGTTGGCAAACACTCCGAGGCCACAGATGTCAAAATCATCCTCCGCAATTCGGGGCAGCACTTTGAGATGATTATCCAGGATAATGGTAAGGGGAGCAACGGTATTAAGGCTTCGCCCAAGGGCGGCCAGGGGCTCAGCAACCTGCGTATGCGGGCCGAACGCCTCAATGCTCAACTGAAATTGGTCAATGAAAATGGCTTCACTGTTTCCCTCAAAATGCGCCGCTTTTTAAAGCCCTAACCCCCCTACCCCATGTTTATGGGGTTTTCCAATCTACCTGCATACCCTATCTTTGTACCATAAGGATGAACAAATAATCTTTTTAAGAAAACTTGTTATCCTTCCTATTACCCATTAACAAGAAGCGTGTTTACTTGACGAGACTCTTCAACCTCTCTCCGGAGAGTCTCGCCTTTTTGCTCTCTTGCGGATGTGCAAGATAATAGAACTAAACTCCAGGCATTTAAACGAACGCCTCTGGTGTTCAAAAAAAGCACAAGGGCTTTCTCCTTTACGGGAGAAGGCCCTTTGTGTTTTAGAATATGTTCAAAAGTGGATTTTGCAGGATAGAAAAATTTAGCTAAATTAGCAGACAGAAATCATAACAATATAATTACAAATGAACCTGCAAATCGCCCGCAACGCGCTCAAGAAGTATTTTGGTTATGACAAATTCCGGCCCATGCAGGCCGAGATCATTGAGACCATCTTTCAGAAAAAAGACTGCCTGGTGCTTATGCCGACCGGTGGGGGCAAATCGGTCTGCTTTCAGATTCCAGCCATCACTATGGAAGGAGCCTGTGTGGTGGTTTCTCCGCTTATTTCACTAATGAAAGACCAGGTGGAAGCCTTGCAGGTCAATGGTATTGAAGCGGCTTTCCTCAATAGTTCGCTTTCTTCCGATCAGCAACAGGCTGTAGAAAATGACTTCTTTAAGGGAGAAATCGACCTGCTTTACATTTCTCCGGAAAAACTCGTTTCCCAGGGATTTATTCCATTGCTGAAGCGTGCCAATATCAATCTGTTTGCCATTGATGAGGCCCATTGTATTTCAGCCTGGGGGCATGATTTTCGGCCGGAGTATACCAAGATGCAGTTTTTGAAGAAGGAATTTCCAGGGGTCCCCGTTGTCGCCCTCACCGCTACTGCAGACAAGGTTACGCGCCGTGATATCGTCAGCCAACTTAACTTACACAAGCCCAAAATTTTCATTGCCTCCTTTGACCGCCCCAACCTCAGTTTGGAGGTTCGTCCCGGACAGCGCCGTCTCGACCAGATCAAGCGCTTCATTGGGCGTAGACCCGACCAGCCCGGTATCATTTATTGTCTGAGTCGCAAAAGCACGGAAAGTCTTGCCGCCAAGCTCAACGATTCTGGGTTTAATGCCGCCAGTTACCACGCCGGCATGGCCGATGACGAACGATCCCTGGTACAAGAGCAATTTCTGAAAGACAACATCAATATCGTATGTGCCACCATTGCCTTTGGCATGGGCATCGATAAGTCAAATGTGCGCTGGGTAATTCACTACAATATGCCCAAAAACATTGAGAGTTATTACCAGGAAATCGGGCGCTCCGGCCGGGATGGTGCCAAGGCGGATACGCTGCTCTTCTACAGCTATGGAGATGTCAGCCTGCTGCGCGAAATTCTGACCAGTAACCAAAGTGAAAACCAGGAAATCCAGCTCGCCAAGCTGGATCGCATGCAGCAATACGCAGAATCACTGGCCTGTCGGCGAAGAATTTTGCTCAGCTATTTTGGCGAAGACCTGAAAGAAAATTGTGGCAATTGTGATATCTGCAAAAATCCACCTACCTATTTTGATGGGACGGTTATTGCTCAGAAGGCCTTTTCCGCAGTATACCGATTGCGGGAGCAGGTAGGTATCAATATGCTGATTGATGTATTGCGGGGCTCCGGCAAACGCGAAATTTTTGAACAGGGTTTCGAAAAAATAAAAACCTATGGGGCCGGTCGTGAATTTCCCTGGCGGGATTGGCAATTGTTTATTTCCCAACTCATCAATTTGGGTTACCTGGAAATAGCACACGACCAGAAAAATGTTTTAAAACTAACACCAGCCAGCCACCGTGTTTTATTCGAACAGGAAAAGGTCTCCCTATTTAAACTGGCTACCCTCAAGGAGCGTCAGGAAGCCGATAAAGCCAAAACAAAACCGACTACCCAACGACAGCGTGCCAGAAATGACTTGTTTGAAGTGCTGCGGCAATTGCGTAAACAGCTGGCTCAGGAACGTGGGGTTCCTCCCTATATCATCTTCTCTGATGCCACCCTCGAAGAAATGGCGGCTGATAAACCACTGAATGATGTGGCGATGAAAAAGGTATCGGGTGTGGGTGAACGAAAATTACAGCTATATGGCGATACCTTTATGGAAGCTATCCGCGAGTATGTCAAAAACCATAGCAGCAATTTCCCGCAGTCTACGCTGGAGATCACCTACTCCTTTTACCGGGAAAAGCTGAACATTGCCGAAATCTCGAGGGAACGCAATATTGATGAATCGACTATTGTACAGCACCTATGTGCCTTGATGGTTCAGGGCAAAGATATTGATCTGTACCGCTTTGTACCGGAAGTGGAGGCCCGCAAAGTGTGGAAGACAATCCGCTACCTGGAAAAGCCGTATCGACTTAAATCAATTTACGAAATGTTGAAAGGAGCCGTGCCTTACAACCACATCCGGCTGGCGCTTACCTATCAGGAATTGACCGGTGTGCAGTAACGTTATTTCCCTTCCGGAATTCGATTGGGATAATCCGTAATGATGCCATCCACGCCCAGAGCCATCAGGCTGTCCATCGTACTGGTCTCATTGACCGTCCATGGGATGAGGCGCATGCCTTTGTCGTGTATCACCTGAACCGTATTGGCAGTGATGAGCTTGTAATAGGGACTGTAGATATCTGGTACGTAACCCAGCTTCTGCAAATTGGTTTCCACGCCATCTTCATTGGCGATCAATAACGCAGTAGTGATCTCTGGAGCAAACTGATGAAGGATTTGCAGGGGTCGCACATCAAACGATTGCACACATACCCGGTCGGCAATTCCGAGCCGATTGATTTCCTTGAGCACCAGATAGGCAAAATCTTTAGGACCAGGGGTTTTCACCCCGTCATAGCCCTCTTCAATCTTGATTTCGATGTTGTATTGCGGCGGCGTCAATTTTTCCTCTTTCACTTTTGCCTCCACTGCTTCTACCATTTCCGACAGCAGTGGCTTGTAAGCCTTCATCGCCTGTTGATCCGGGAACCTGGCGTTGCCCCGACTTCCACAGTCGTAGCTTTTAACTTCCTCGTAAGTCATTTGGTAAATCAGCAATTGTTCCTCCTCTTCTTCCGTAACAGGCGTTCCGTCCGGATGGCTACAGATGCCACTTGACATCCAGGGCTCGTGTGAGATCACAATCTGGCTATCCTTACTGACCACAACATCCAGCTCGAGGGTTTTGACCGCTGGAAAATCAAGGGCTTTCAGGAAGGCGGGAATGGTATTCTCCGGCAATAACCCGCGGGCACCACGGTGGCCCTGCCAATCAAAGGCAACGGAGTTGGCAGTTGGTTGAGTCATAGTTTCAGCAGATTTAGAGGGTTCCGTTTGGCAGGAAAAGAGCCCACCAATCAAAACCAGGCATAGCAATAAGTGGAAATGACGCATGATGTATCAATTAGATTTTATAAATCAGGAAGGCAGCTGTCGTAAAATACCCAATTCCAGTCCCCGCAATTCTGCCAACCCCCGAAGACGGCCTATCGCGGAGTAACCGGGGTTGGTTTGCTTACGCAAATCATCCAGCATTTTGTGTCCATGATCCGGACGCATGGGAATAGATATACCGGTTTTTTGTGCAATTTTTAAAAGTTGCAACAGTACTCCATACATATCCACATCTCCTTCGAGATGGTTGGCCTCAAAAAAATCTCCTTGCTCATTGCGCTTGGTGGCCCGAAGGTGAATGAAATGAATACGATCCCCAAAACTTTCTACCATTTTAGGCAGGTCATTATCCGGTCGAACGCCAAAAGATCCCGTGCAAAAGCAAACGCCATTATTGGGAACATTCACAGCCTCAAACAAATATTGAACATCGGCAGCAGTACTCACTACACGAGGTAAGCCCAACAAAGGAAAAGGAGGGTCATCGGGATGAATGGCCATTTTCACCCCGGCCGCTTCTGCTACCGGCAAGATGGCTTTCTGAAAGGAGACGAGATTTTTTCGTAAGGTATCGGCATCGATATGTTGGTACGTAGCCAGAATTTCGCGAAAGCGAGCCAGATCCAATACGCCTTCGGTGGTGCTTCCTGGCAATCCGGCAATGATGTTTTGGGTCAATTTTTCCCGATCAGCCTCACTCATTTGAGCCAAGCGATCGGCAGCAAGTTTTTGTTCCAGTTCGGAATAGTCAGCTATCGCCCCAGGTCTTTTTAAAATATATAGATCAAAGGCCGCAAAAGCTGCTTTTTCGAAAAACAACCCGGTTGAACCATCCGGCATGGGATAGTCCAAATCCGTTCGCGACCAATCGAGGACCGGCATAAAATTGTAGGTGACGATATAAATACCGCAAGCCGCCAGGTTTTGGATGCTGGTTTTGTAATTTTCGATGTAGCGCAAATAATCGCCGGAAGCCCGCTTGATATCTTCGTGTACGGGAATGCTTTCCACTACCGACCAGGTCAAACCAGCTTCTTCAACTTCCTGCTTTCTGGCCTGAATTTCAGCAATGGTCCAGACTTCACCATTGGGAATGTGGTGCAAAGCGGTGACTACTCCGCTAGCTCCGGCTTGTCGGATATCAGCCAGGCTAACCGGGTCATTGGGGCCGTACCAGCGCCAGGATTGCAGTAAATTTGTCATAATATTTCTATTTATCAAACGCCGGCAAAGGCACTAAAACCGCCGTCAATGGGTACGACAATACCCGTTATAAAAGAGGATTGGTCATCGCATAACCAGAGGACGGTACTGATGAGTTCTTCCGGCTTCCCAAATCGTTTCATGGGGGTTTGTGAGATGATCGTTTGGCCCCGAGCCGTCAGTGTTCCATCATCATTGAGCAATAATTTGCGATTTTGTTCGGCTACAAAAAAACCAGGAGCAATGGCATTGACGCGAATGCCCTCACCAAATTTATTGGCCATCTCTACGGCCATCCAGCGGGTAAAATTGTCCACCGCAGCCTTGGAGGCAGAATAGCCCACTACTCTGGTCAACGGCAAAACTGCCGCCATAGAGGAAATATTGACAATACACCCTTTACTGCGCTCCGTCATCGATTTGGCAAAACATATGGTCGGAATGACCGTTCCCATCAGATTCAGATCATTGACTTTTCTGAAATCATTGACGGAAATATCAAAAATCGATTGCTCTGGCATGATCGTCGCTCCAGGCATGTTACCACCTGCACCATTGATCAGGATGTCTACTTTCCCGGCCTTTTCCAGGATACTATCGCGGGCTTGTTGCATGGCCTCCTCGCTGAGCACATCACCGGATACCGCTTCGATATCCAGACCCATTTCCCGAAAAGCTTCCACCTTTGTGGTCAGCTTCTCTTTGTTTCGAGCGAGGATAAAGACTTTAGCTCCTGCTCCTGCCAGTCCCTCAGCCAGTGCACTACCCAATACGCCACTTCCTCCTGTGATTACGGCTACTTTTCCTTGCATGCGTTTGTATTTTTGCTTCTGCCGCACAAGATAAACAAATGAGAAAAAAATAGCCATGCAATCTCAATCGCATGACCATTTTTCCGGTTTGCTGACTTATTAAAAAGAACCTATCCTTTCAATTCAGCATAATATTGATAATAGTACGGAATGGTTTCAATGCCTTTGTAAAAATTGAATAATCCGTAGTGTTCATTGGGCGAGTGGATGGAATCGGAATCCAGACCAAAGCCCATCAATACGGATTTAACCCCCAGTACGTCTTCAAACAATGCCACAATCGGAATACTTCCGCCTTCGCGCTTAGGAATGGGTTCTTTGCCAAAAGTCTTTTCCATAGCCTTGTGGGCCGCCTTGTACTCGGGGGTATCAGTAGGAGTCACTACCGGCTCACCGCCGTGATGTGGCCGCACCTTCACCTTGACCGAATCGGGTGCGATGCTGTTGAAATAATCTTCAAACTGTTTGGTAATCTTGTGTGAATCCTGATTAGGTACCAGGCGCATACTGATTTTGGCGAAAGCCTTGGAAGGCAAAACCGTTTTGGCTCCCTCACCGATATAGCCCCCCCAAATACCATTGACATCCAGCGTAGGCCGAATAGAGGTCCGTTCCAGTGTAGTAAAGCCTTTTTCTCCCTCTACGTCATTGATACCCAGGTCTTTTTTATAGTCTGCCAGGTTAAATGGCGCCTTGTTCATTTCCGCGCGCTCATCATCACTTACTTTCACTACATCATCATAGAATCCAGGGATGGTAATGTGCTTGTTCTCGTCTTGCATTGAAGCAATCATCCGACTCAATACATTGATTGGATTGGCAACAGCACCACCGTAAACACCGGAATGCAAATCGCGATTGGGGCCAACTACCTCTACTTCTACGTAGCTCAACCCACGCAGACCGGTAGTAATGGATGGGGTGTTGTTGGCAATGATCGAAGTATCTGAAATGAGCACCACATCACACGTCAGGCGCTCGGTATTTTCCCGGCAAAATGTACCCAGGTTGTCAGAGCCTACTTCCTCCTCCCCTTCGATCATAAATTTGACATTACAAGGCAGGCTATCGGTGGCCATCATGGCCTCAAATGCCTTGACGTGCATAAACATTTGTCCTTTATCATCACAGGAGCCGCGAGCAAAGATGGCACCGTCGGGATGAATTTCGGTCTTTTTGATGACCGGCTCAAACGGTCCCGATTCCCACAAATCCAGTGGATCAGGTGGCTGCACATCGTAGTGACCATACACCAATACAGTGGGCTTACTGGGATCGATGATTTTCTCTCCGTAAACGATGGGATAACCGGCCGTTGGGCATATCTCTACCTTATCAGCACCGGCTTTGGTCAGGCTATTAGCTACCGAAGCAGCCGTGCGCTCCACATCTGCTTTGTAAGCGGGATCGGCACTTACCGAAGGGATGCGCAACAATTCAAGCAATTCCTCCAGAAAACGGTCTTTGTTGTTCTGGATATAATCTTGTACTTTTTGCATATCGACAATGAATATTTTTATGAGGTAATCTGGTTTGGGCCCGCTAATATACCACCTTCTTTGTAAAGTCGCAGGATAGGAGTGGATGACTTTGCTGCGGTAAAAAAAGCAAACAAAAAATCGTTACATTTGTCATGATGATAAAAATAATGATTATAAATATCATCATTATTTTTATAACGATTTTAGAAAATTAAAGCAGGTGTTCCTTCAACAGTTCCTGTAGCCGTTCCTGGTTCACTTTACGTTCCAGTTCGCCTCCAAAGGCAAAAGAAATACGGCCAGTCTCCTCAGAAACGATGAAAGCAGCTACTCCGGCTTTTTCAGTAATACCTACGCCAGCACGATGCCGCAAACCTACACTTTTCGGCAATTTGGAGTTGTCGGAAACGGGTAAAACGCAGCTTGCCATCAATACCTTGCCACTGCCAATGACGATAGCGCCATCGTGTAGCGGGCTATTTTTGTTGAAAATGCTTTCTATCAGTGGTTGTGACACCTTAGCATCGAGGGTCACTCCAGAACTTACCAGGCCATCCAGGCTTACATTTTTATCCAGAACAATTAAAGCCCCAACCCGCTCGCGGGCCATCCTGGTCATGGCCACCTGCAGGTCGCGGGCGATCACCTGTTTGCGGTCACCGCTTTCAAAATTGCGGTTTAGGATGCGGTCGAAAAAATTGGATCGCTGGCGAATGGTGCTGTTGCCCAAAAACAATAAAAACCTCCGCACTTCCGGTTGAAAAATGATGATTATGATGATCACTCCAACGTTAACAAATTGGTTTAAAACCGCCGACAACAACCTCATTTCCAACTGATTCACCAACCACCATACGATATAAAGCAGCAGCACGCCAATAAAAATATTAAAGGCAATGCTTCCCCGCAGCAGTCGGTAAATCTGTGACATCAAATACCCGACGATCAGTACATCGAGCAAATCCCAAATGCTGACGGGTAAAAAGCCAATCTTGAACAAAAGCATCACATCCATGCAGGTGGTTCTTACAAAGTCGGTATGAGTTACCCGACTCTTACTGTACGTTTTCCTTTAAGTTATAAAACATAAAACTCAATACATCGGCTCCTTCCTCAATCTTTTTATCCGTTGGTTTACCACCACCGTGGCCGGATCGTTCGTCGATGCGGATCAATACCGGCGCCGAAGCTTTTTGGTTGGCCTGTAGCGCTGCAGCAAATTTAAAAGAATGTGCCGGAGCGACCCGATCATCATGATCTGCCGTAGTGATTAATGTTGCCGGGTACGGTCCAGGCACTACATTGTGTACCGGCGAATAGGACAACAACACATCAAACATCTTCTCATCATCACTGGAGCCATACTCCGATGCCCAGGCCCAGCCAATAGAAAAATGTTGATACCGCAACATATCCATTACCCCAACCGCCGGAAGGGCCACTCCGTACAAGTCGGGACGCTGCAAGAGGCAAGCACCCACTAATAACCCTCCATTGGACCGACCGTAGATGGCCAGTTTTTCTGAAGTGGTAAATTTGTTGTTGATCAAATATTCGGCGGCAGCCTGAAAATCATCAAACACCTTTTGTTTATTGCGCAACATACCCGCCTGGTGCCATTCCTGTCCAAATTCACCGCCTCCTCTGATATTGGCAACGGCACAGATGCCCCCTTGTTCCAAAACCAGCGGAAAAAGGTTAAGTCGGGTTACATTAAATGCCGGCGGAATACTGATGTCAAAACCACCGTAGCCATAGAGCAACGTCGGGCGCTGGCCGTCGAAGTCAAGCCCCTCTTTGGCAATGATAAACATGGGTATCTCCGTACCATCATAACTCTTGTACCATACCTGACTTATGTTGTAATCCGCAGAGGGAAAATTCCAGTTGGGTTGGTAAAATAGTTCCATCTGATAACTATCCATATCCAATTGGAAGGTTTGCTCAGGCTGCAAGAAGGTAGTAAATCCAAAGAAAGCCATGTCGCTATCGGCACTGCCACTCAATGTGGTAACCGTACCAATACCTGGCAAGTTCAGTCGCTCCAGGGCTCTGCCCTCCAAATCAAAAACATTGAGTTGGGAAGCGGCATTGTGTAGGTAGTGGGCCACCATTTTATTACCCATAATTTTGACCTCCTTCAAGATATCTTCCGATTCGGGAATAATCTCTTCCCAGTACCGTTCTTCGGGCCGGCGGGTGCTGATCTGGATCAACCGCCAGTTGGGCGCTTTGTGATTGGTCAAAAAATAAAGCAGCGTGCCATTGCTCCCTACAAAGGTAAAGTCGTTATCAAATGATTCCGTAATCGGAGCAAATGCACCGTTAGTATCGGTCAAATCCTGAAAATAAACGGCATTACCACTAGTAGACTCCGTCACGGAAATAACGAGGAAACGTTCATTTTCAGAAGTTTGTGCATAGACATTCCGCCGCGGATGCGACCGGTCCGCGAATATAAGTTCGTCTCTATCCTGGGCAGTACCAACCCGGTGATAATACAGCTGATGAAATTCATTGACCGACATCAGCTGGTCGCCTTCAGGCTGAGGGTAACGACTATAAAAGAAGCCGTCCTGATACCAGGAAATATTCGAGAACTTCACCCATCGTACGGTATCATCCAACAATTTTCCCGAATCGGTATCCAGCAAACGAATGCGCTGCCAATCCGAGCCCGCTTCCGAAAGTTGCAGGGCCGCCAGTGATCCATCGCGAGAAAATTCAATATCTCCCACTGCGCTAGTGCCATCGGAAGAAAGCATATTCGGATTAAAAACCTGCCCGGCATCCCCAGCCAACTCTTCCTGACGGAAAAGGACGTCCTGATTTTGCAGGCCATTATTCCGGAAGGTATAAAAATACTTTCCTCGCTTCACCGGCACTCCCTGGCGCTCGTAATTCCAAAGCTCGGTGAGCCGTTCTTTAATCTTTTTCCGAAAGGGAATTTGTTGCAGGTACTGATTGGTAATTGACTGTTCCTGCCCGATCCACTGTTGCGTCTGGGCACTTTCCTGCTCCAGCCAACGGTACGGGTCTTTCACCTGCACACCGTGGTATTCATCCACGCGGTTGGTGTCGGGGTAACCTTCGGGGTATACAATTTTGATGTCTCTAAAGATGTCTTCCGATTGATTTCCATTGGGATCGGGAAGGCAACCGGTGAGCAACAACAAACTAAGGCTCAGCAAATGTAGTCTATTCATACTTGACAGGATTCTTTTCGGTTCCATAAAGGGGCTTTTTAAAAATGGGGAAATGCTTATCTTTGTACAGTTGTGCGCCTTTTTTTGACATGTACAATAGCGCATTTGACCCAAAAACTAACAATCCCATGCAATTTAGAAAAATTTCACGGCTTAGCCTTTTGGCCACTTTTATAATTAGTCTTCCTCTCCTCAGCACGGCGCAAGAACTCCGCGAAAATGAGTACGGAGAAAAGATCATCGTCTATAAAGACGGTTCCTGGCAGTACTTTTCTGATTTCGGTCAAACAGCACCCAACGGTCCCAATAAAAAGGAGGGAAACGGAAACCGAACGTTCCCCATTTACGACGGAACTATTGAACCGCTGGCGGGATATGTATCCATTACCGAGGAAGATCTGCTAAAAATTGCGGTGAGGAAGTCGCAAATAGCCCAAGAGGCCGCCAACATTGCGCAGGAACGCGCCAATAAGGCCAAACAGGCCCGGATTGCGCTCGAAAAGGAACTGTCGCAGGCTCAGGGGACCGCCGAACAGGAGGCATTATCACAGATTCAGGTTCGGCTGGAGGCCGCCAAGCGTACCGAACAGGAAACTCAGCGGGAGGCCATGGCTGCTCTTCGGGAAGCCTCGCTGGCCGCAGAATTGACAGAAAAAGGCAATTATGTCAAAGCCTTTACCGATAAGCAAACTGAAAAAAAAGAGCAAAGCCGGATTGCCAGATCGCGGCAGGAATTATCTTCTCTTCCGTACGATGACTTGATTCCGATTACGGAAAATTACGGTGGCGTTCCCGATCGCAATGACCTGATCCTGAATCCGCCAGATACTCCTTGCAATATTGTGTACGAAGGAAAGGATGAGCGTACAGGGCAGTGGCGTAGAGACGTGCAAAAACAACTGTTGTTTACCCATACTGACGAACGCCTGCGTCCTTTTCTCAAAGAAAAAGAGTACATGCGCTGTGAAGGATATATGACAAGTGTGGGCGGAGGTTTCCGTTTCTTAACTTTACAATTTACCTTTGCCTATCCCAATGCGCGGGAAGCGTATGGGTTTATTGAAAAAGGAAGTATCCTTACGGTGAAATTGCTCAACGGTGACTTCATCAACCTTTTTGCCAGTAAGATGGACAAAGGGAGCTACGATACGGAAAGAGAAATCCTGACCTACCGGGTCCACTACCCGATCGACCGCAGTCAGATTGGCCTATTGAAAGACAGCGAAGTGGACGCGATTCGCGTTTTTTGGAGTAGCGGCTACGAGGAGTATGAGGTGTATCAGCTGGATTTCTTTTTGCAGCAACTGGATTGTTTGGAACAGTAGATGGAGGAAGTTTAGAGTGTAGGCTGGGGAGACGGTTGAGAGTTTAGGCAGTTTATTAATCCTGCTTAGTTTATGGAAGTTTATTAGGTTTAGAGTTGAGGCGAGGGAGGTCGATGTTGCAAGCATTTCCCGAGCGGAAGCTAATTCCTTGGTCCTAAAGCCCAAAACCTAACGCCTGAAGCCTATTGAAAAGAGATATTCAAAATAGATCAATGTCAACGATAGAACAAGATTTGAAGGTGGTTCAGATGTTGGGTTTGCAATTGCCCACGGATCCACGCTGGGTCAACCTGGCGGAGATGGACCTTGAAGAAATATTAACCGATCACGCCTATTGTGAACAGAAGGCGGCAACCTCTTGTATTTCCCTGATTCAGCAGTATCCGGAAAAGGAAATGCTGGTGGAGGAATTGGCGCCCATTGTTACGGAGGAATGGGGGCATTTTCGGGCGGTACTGCACGAAATGGGAAAGCGCAACCTCAAGTTGGGGCGGCAGCGCAAAGACGAATACGTCAATGCATTGCTGCAATTTCAGAAGAAAGGAGGCTCTCCGGAAGATAGATTGTTAGAGAAGTTGCTGGTTTGTGCATTGATTGAAGCCCGTAGTTGCGAACGATTCCGTCTTTTGTCGCTACACATTAATGATGAGCACCTGAAAGGTTTTTACCACAAATTTATGGTAGCAGAAGCTGGGCACTATGTTCTGTTTATCAATCTGGCCAAACACTACTGTGGTGAAGAAAAAACCAAAGCCCGCTGGAAGGAATACCTGGCGCGGGAAGCGGAAATCATGGAAGAGTTAGAATTGCGGGGAGATCGGATGCACTAAATCCGGCCTTTTAATTCATGTAACGCCTTTCGGTTAATGACATGCCTTCCCGAAAAAACAGTAACCTCCACTGTCAGCTCATTATCCTTTAGCAATTGCTCGTGCATTTGTAATCGCTCCGGTGTCAAATACTGATCTTCATCACCGTAGAGGAGGTAACATTTTTTATCCGCGAAATAAGATTTAAAAGGTAGATAATCCAGATCCTCAGGGAAGAAACCCGCCCAAAGTATTAGATGATGAAAGTGTGGAAACTTTTTGGTGATCCATCGGACCTGCGTAGCACATCCCTGAGAAAAGCCAAACAGATTAATGGTCACATCTTCCGACAAATCCTTTCTTACCTTTTCGTAGAGCTGGCTGAGGTAATTACTGTAATCATCAATTTCATTCAGTCGGTCAGCTTTGGTCATCCAACTGGCAGCAACTTCCCCTGTGACGCCCTGCCAATAAAATCGACTCAACCCTTCCGGCGCAACGACAAGCGTCTCTCCATCGTCGAAAGAAGCAAACTTTTGAATAATTCGGCTCGCCAATTGGCCGTAGCCATGGCATACAATCCAAAGTGATTTGATATGTTGGCCGGGTTGGCCCAATGTGTAATAACGAGCGGTTCGGCTAACGGTAAGGGAATGTTCCTGCATACGGCGAAGATAAGCAACCCTTATTTATTGCCAAAGAGATCTTTTTTGCCTTCGCCCAACTTCGGCTGTGGGATCGGTGGTTCGTCCATTATTTCGTGAAAGACTTTGGGTATGTGAATCCATAAGCCATCCTTCAGTTCATAGCCCTGATAAGTGCCATCGGGAATGCTAGTGGGGCCTTCACCGTACTGACCATTGGCCATCATCAGGTTGTCGAAAATGATCTTTTCCAGGGTATTGTCGTAATTGAGCTTTACACTGGCTTCCGCCGAATACTCCAGAAAGATGCGGTTCTTAGTACTCGGTCCGATTCCCTTTTCCTCTGAGACAAAAACCGGTGCGCCGAACTGGGCCTGGCCCTGCTCGTCGAAAGTCAGAACATCCACAAATTTGCGCCTTTGGAAAAACTCAAACCCATCGAATCCAAATAGCAGATAGTATTTACCTTTTGGTGCATCCACCTCCATCACACGGTAATAAACGGCTCCGTACCAATTATCTGCACCGTAAGTTTTTTGATCCATATTACCCCTAAATTCAAAAGATCGGTCAATCAATGGAATGAGTGATAGTTCGGAAGTATTCATTTGGATTGCTCCAAAATAGCGGTATTCATCTTTATCGACGTATAGTTGCCAGGTGAAGATGCGGAAGGTACTATCCTGAGGGTATTGAATGGAAACAGATTTTACCTTTTCAAAAGGATAATTAAAAGAGTTCTCGAACTGAAGCGCTGTCTTTAGCGTGGTAATCAGTTTTTTACAGGTCCCAAAGCGATGTTCCTGAATAGAATCGTTAATCACGGCATACCCCATCAATGCCATTGTGTCCTCATAGGCCGCCAATTCTTCCAGGTCGTGGGGTGCAATTTTGCCCGCTTCCTGGGCTTTCAGGCTCATTCCCAATCCGAGAAAAAGCATTAACAACAAACCATACTTCATTCTGATGTATTTCATTTTTCAATAGAACGCAAAAGGGGGTAGGGCTATTGTTGAAGCAGAATTTACAGAATGAGAGAATTAACAGGATTAAAGCAGAATTCTCAGGATTAAAGAATTTTGGAGCAGGATTATCAGGATTAAAGAATTTTCAGGATTTTTTTAGTTTACCCCTAAACTAAACCAGGAGTAGCATTCCCAGAATTCAAGAATTTGCAGAATGACCAAGCGAGCATTTTCTCTAAACACTAAACTCTACACTCTAAACTAATTCAACCTCCCCTAAACCGTCTCACCCGTCTCAACTCTAAACCTAATAAACTTCGATCAACCGCTTGGGAGATGTTTGTAACATCGACTTCGGTCGACGAAGCCGTGGCGAAGTTGCCCCACCTAATCCGCCTACCCCGTCTAAACTGCCTCCCCCGCCTAAACTCTAAACTCCTCCCTACTTCCTTCCTTTCCGGTTATTCTTATAGTCGCGGAAGACGAATTCGCCGAGGCCTTGCAGGCTGCTGTAGAAAGCTTTGCCATTATTGGCTTGGGTAAATTGTTCCACAAAGCTCACCAGATAAGGGTCTTTGGCGATCATAAAAGTGGTGATGGGAACGTCGAGTTTGCGCAAGCGGGCGGCCAGATTCAAAGTACGGTTTACGATCTTGCGATCAAGGCCGAAACTATTCTTGTAGTAGCGTTTGCCTTTTTTAATGCAAGTCGGTTTCCCATCGGTAATCATAAAAATTTGCTTGTTCGGATTTTTGCGCCGACGCAGCAGGTCCATGGCCAGTTCGAGGCCAGCTACAGTATTGGTATGGTACGGTCCCACCTGCAGGTAAGGTAAGTCCTTGACCTCAATCTGCCAGGCGTCGTTACCAAAAACCAGCACGTCCAGAGTATCCTTTGGATAGCGGGTGGTAATCAATTCTGAAAGCGCCATGGCAACCTTCTTGGCAGGCGTAATGCGATCTTCTCCGTACAGGATCATCGAGTGAGAAATATCGATCATGAGCACGGTACTCATCTGACTCTGATAATAGGTTTCATAGACCTCAAGGTCATCACCCGTTAGCTGAAAGTCATCAATACCATGATTGATTTGGGAATTGCGCAAGGATTCTGAAATGGCCAGGTTGTCCAATTGATCACCAAATTCATAAGGCCGAAGGTCAGAGGTAAATTCATCGCCACGACCACCGTGACGAGTATTGTGATTTCCGCGACGGGTCCTCTTGATATCACCAAAAATATCCTCAAGTGCTTTTTTGCGTAAAGCAATTTCCATCTTGGCCGAAGGGATAAAATTGGGATTGGTAGCGTCCTGTTGGCGAATGTACCCCTTATCAATCAGGTCCTGAATAAAATCCGCCATCCCGTATTCTTCATTGGTCAAATTATACTCCTTGTCCAGTTCCGTTAGCCACGACAACGCCTCACTCACATCACCTGACGTGTAGACCAGTAACTCCTGAAAAATCTTCAAAAGCCGATCAAATAAAGAACCTTCGTCTTGTCCGGGAATGTATTCAGAAAATTTCCAACCAATCATCTGTTGCCTTTTTTAATACTCTATACAGCTCTAAACAAAGTTAAGGCAATTTAGATTAACAACGCAGTGGAATAAAAGAGCAGGATTGGAGCAGGATGATAGAATTTTGGAGCAGGATTTATTATTTGGTTTAGTGTTTAAAGTTTAGAGCGGAGGTCCGTCAATAAAATAACTGCTCGCTCGGGAGATGTTTGCAACATCGGCCTACTACCAGCCGTACTTTTTTTGCCGAATCAATTCGGCAATTACGAAACCACCCATCACCACCTCACCTATCACCATAAAAAAAAGAGCAGGATTCCCCATATTAAAGAATTTGCAAAATAAATAGCTGTTCCGTTCTCTAAACTCTAAACTTTACCCTCTAAACTCCCCCCTACTCCACTTCACAGCATTGCTCCAACAACTGATCATAATCGGGACGATCCGAGGCGAGTTTATGGATAAAGGAGTCTTTGACTTTGTGGTCTTTGATGACAAAAATACCGGGCATTTGGAAGCCGTCACCAAGCATGGGTCCAACTCCGTGCCCTTCCATGACGCCTACCTGGAAACCTCTGATCCAGGATTGCAGGCCGAAGAGTTGTGTAAAATTGCCTTTAACCAAACCAAAGGCCTGGTAGAAGCGGCACTCGGGATCGCTGACGTGTGGAACCCCTTCAAGGTTATACTTGTCGAAATAACGTTCGGCGGTTTCATGATCGGTCATGTGAACAAAAACCAGTTTGATACCTTTCTCCTCTATGTTACTGCGGCGTTTGGCAATATCTGCCAGGGCCTCTCGGCAGAACGTACACCCGAAGTGACGCAGAAAGACTAAAAAAACGGTGGTTTCATCCGATAAGTCACCAAGAGAGTCCCCCTCATTGGTTTTCATTTGCCGGATAATATTCGCATTGACTTTTTTTTCGGCCATACGATCTAACTAGTGGGTTGATGCAGAAAATAAATGATACCTGAAGTCTTGAAACAACA
This sequence comes from Saprospiraceae bacterium, assembly GCA_965229635.1. Lineage (GTDB taxonomy): Bacteria > Bacteroidota > Bacteroidia > Chitinophagales > Saprospiraceae > BQJU01. The sequence continues at coordinate 3,220,423 of OZ245894.1, read as the reverse complement.
GGTTCAAATATAAGAACAATCAGCTATTACGCGGTAATTTTAGCGATAGCTGACCTTCAATTGTGAATTCTTCGACAATCCTCACAATTCGACATCCCTCAATTGGGTCCATGTTTGGAGACATTTCCCGCACTGCTGATCACCGGGAAATGTCTCCATATTATCTGTTGTAGATTAAATATCCATGTTGTTAAAGACCTCCATTACAGAACGGACATGTCCTGCGGATTCTTTTAACAATTCCATTTCGTCCTTGTTCAGTTTCAGCTCAAGAATTTGCTCGATACCTGACTTACCCAATTTCACCGGTACGCCCAGGAAGAGGTCCTTCAAGCCATATTCACCATTCAGCAATGCGCAACAAGGGAAGATGCGGTTCTCGTCTTTCAGAATTGCCTCCACCATCTGAGCTGCGGCAGCACCGGGTGCGTACCAGGCAGAAGTACCCATCAATTTCACCAATTCTCCGCCGCCAACTTTAGTGCGCTCAACAATGGCATCTAGTGCTTCATCGTCGATCATTTCCGTTACCGGAATACCGGCTACCGTGGTGTAACGAGGCAGTGGCACCATGGTGTCACCATGTCCCCCCATTAACACCGCCTGAATCTCTTTGGGAGATACCTCCAGTGCAGTTGCCAGGAAGGCACGGTAGCGAGCCGTATCCAGAATACCGGCCATACCAAATACACGGGAAGAATCCAATCCGGATGCCTTATATGCTGCATAGGTCATCACGTCAAGTGGGTTTGAAACCACAATGATGATCGGATTTTTGGAATGCTCCATGATAGAATTGGTCACCGCAGTTACGATCTTGGCATTGGTAGAAATCAAATCATCGCGGCTCATACCTGGCTTTCGGGGAATTCCCGCTGTGATCACCACGATATCTGAATTGGCGGTATCTTTATAGTCTTCGGTACCTTTCAGGTAGGTGCTGTAATAATCGATCGGAGCCTGCTGCCAGCTATCCAGGGCTTTACCACGAGCCAGGTCGCCTTTAATGTCCAGCAGTACTACTTCTTTTACCAGGTCTTTGTGGGCCAGTACATTGGCCACTGTAGCTCCCACATTACCAGCGCCTACAACGGTTACTTTACTCATAATGAATTTAAGTTTGGCTATTTTGGATAAACAAATATTTCAACTTCAGTGCAAATTCAGGTGTTCTCTTACAGGCGACAAAAGTAGTAATTTTCTGATGGTTTGTTAATCCCAAGACCAAAGATTTGTCTGCTTGTGTTCAGTCTGTAGCAGTTATTTTTGTTAATTTTGCGCAGTCTTATAAAAACAAAGTTTTTAGAAAATAGAAAATAACATGTACAAGAACTTTTTTGGTCTATTCATCACAATGCTGCTTGGTGCTTCTTTTGCTTCAGCCCAGCAGTATACTCCTCCCTGTGGTACGGTGGGAGAAATGGCAGAAGAACTCACCGTTCGCCTGCTGGCAAATAAAGCGGCTTTGGAAGCTAATGACGGAGTAACCTACCGCAATACGCAGTACGTTCCGGTTAAATTTCACCTGGTCGGTAAAAATGACGGTTCCGGACGCTTGTCAGAACACAAAGCATTTGATCAGCTTTGTGCGTTGAATGAGGACTACGCCGATATGGATATCGTTTTTTACCTGAAAGGCGGTTTCAATTACATCAACAACAGTACAACCTACGATAGTCACGCCAATACTCCTTTTATCCTCACAGCGAACAAGGACAATGGCGCCATCAACATCTTTTGCGTCAAGGATGCTACACCAACCGGTGACGGCCTGGGAACTACCCTCGGCTATTACTCTCCAGGTAATGACTGGATTGTAGTGAGAAATGATGAGGTGGGAAGAAACGAAGCGACCCTTGCCCACGAATTGGGCCACTTCTTTAGCCTGCTGCACCCACACAATGGCTGGGATGCAGAACCTTACGATGAATCAACCCACGGTAATCCAGTCCAAAACTTCTCCCCTAACGGACCTCCTAGCGAAAGACAGGATGGAAGTAATGGTACAACTGCCGGTGACTACATTGCCGATACTCCTCCGGATTACAACTTTGGCTTTGGCTGGCCAAATTGTAACTACAATGCCGGTACTATGGACCCTAACGGTGATGTTGTTGATCCCGATGAAAATCTGTGGATGGGGTACTTCCTCAACTGTCCTATCGATGAATATTATTTCTCCGAAACCCAGCAGCAACTGGTGTTGACCGACCTGGCCTCAGCCCAACGTTTTTATATTCGTCCAAATTACACCCCTTCAAATGCAGAAATTGTTGGTGCTCCTGATCTCATTGCTCCAACAGGAGGTGAGACTACCGCCGGCTACAACTGGGTCAACTTCCAATGGGAGGCCGTGCCAAACGCACAGTTCTACATGTTAGAAATCTCACGTATTGCCAGCTTTGCCATCGATCCAATCCGTATCATCGTTTACGGGACCAACAAAGTTGTAAATGGCCTGGAGGCTGACAAGAATTACTTCTGGAGGGTCAGACCCCTGAATGAGGCATATACCTGTGCTTCAAATTCTTCAACCGGAAGCTTTACTACAGGAACCAGCACTGTAAACAATGTAGAGTTGACTTCAGTCAACCAATGGAGTGTTGCACCTAACCCAGTTAAGGCCAATACCAGCCTGACCGTCATGGTCGACGCTTCCGTTTCTTTTGATGCCATCATCAGCCTGAGAGACGTAACCGGCCGTCAGGTACAGATGATTGGCCAGCAGTCTTTCAACATTGGTCAGCAGACTACCGAAATCAACCTGAGTGGCGTAACCGCAGGTGTTTACTTCCTATCCCTGGATTCAGAAGCAGGAAGAACGACCAAACGTATCGTCATTACTGAGTAAGAAAGAGACTCTTTTTAAATAAAAAAACAAAAGCCTAATGAACCTCCTAGTCGTTTATTAGGCTTTTGTTTTAGGCTAAGCTAAATTTCCACACCCATGCATAAGTTACTATTTTCACTGGCAGCCCTTTGCCTGCCATTATTAATCAATGCCCAACTGGCTCCTTGTGGTACTCAGGAAGACCGCGTAGAATGGCTTCGTGAGTATCAGGAAAACCCTTCCGCATACCCCCGATCAAACGAAACGATTTATGTTGCCATGAAGATTCACATTGTGGGTAATGATGAAGGGCAGGGACATACTAGTCTTGACCGCGTTTTCAAAGCCTTTTGTGCCCTCAATGAGCAGTTTCTGGATGCCAATATCCAGTTTTTTATTGCTGGCGACTTTCATTACATCAACAATTCCGCATATTATCAGCATAATTTTAACAACGGCTACAATATGATGGATGAACACAATTTTAATAATTTATTCAATTGTTATATCGTCAATGATCCGGCCGGAAATTGTGGGTACAGTGTATACAATCGCGGTATTGTATTGAGCAAGAGCTGTATTGGAAGTGGATCAGCAACCTGGGCGCACGAAGTTGGGCACTTCCTCTCCCTACCTCACACTTTTTCCGGTTGGGAAGGAATGGATGATTTTGACTATAGTCAACAGGCCCCCAATTTTGTAGGTAACCGTCCGGTAGAACGATTCAACGGCTCCAACTGCGAAAATGCCGGCGATCGTTTTTGTGATACTCCTGCCGACTATCTGAACTATCGCTGGAATTGTAACGGTGATGGTTTCAGTACCATTACCCAAACCGACCCAAATGGTGAGGCATTTAGGTCCGATGGATCACTGATCATGTCTTATTCGGTAGATAACTGCGCAGAAATGCGTTTTTCCGACGAGCAAATCGCAGCAATGCAAGCCAACCTTTTGGAGGATCGCCCCAATCTGATCTCCACAGCCACCCCACTCGATCCTATTCCTGAAGATGCAGAAGTACAGTACACCTACCCCGCCTTAGGACAAGTATTGACCGATACAATCAGCTCAATTACACTAGAGTGGGAACCGATTCCCAATGCCCAATTCTACATTGTGGAAATGAACCCATTTTCATTCTTCACCTTCGCGGTCCACAGTGCTGTCGTAGAGGGCAATTCAGTGACCTTTACCGGCCTGGAATCCGATCAGGAATATTTTTGGCGTATTCGTCCTTATAGCCCCTACTCTACCTGTATGCGGTTTTCTGAGCCTGCTTCTTTCACCACCGGAGTAACCATCACCAGCACTCAGGAAGTGGCCAATTTTGATGATTTCAGGGTATTTCCAAATCCTACCGGTAACCAACAGCAGGTCACACTTGCCTTTCAGGCAAAAACACAGGAAAACCTGGAAGCCAGAATAAGCACACTAACCGGACAACAATTGCAAAGCACTCCGGTAGCTGCCAACCCGGGTACCAATCAGGTGCAGCTTTCGCTAAATGGCGTCAGCAGTGGCTTGTACCTTGTAGAGTTGATTGGTGAAAATGACCGGATAGTTCGTAAATTAGTTGTGAAATAGATCTTTCATAGTTTAAAGGTTAATGGTTAAAGTTTAAGGTTTCCACTTTAACCCTTAACCTTTAACCTCTTTAAAAAATCCTCCTCCGCAGTCAAAAACATTGCTTATGACCCGTAAATATTTACTCTTTTTCCTTGCGTTTATTTTTCTGGCGCTAACGGCCAATGCCCAATCCAAGTACGACCTGGATCCCTGTGGTACTCTTCCGGGCAAATCCACCTGGCTGAAGAAGTACCAGAAAAATCCAGTGCTTTACCAAAAGAACACGGACACCTTATTGTACGTGCCGCTGACCATCCACATCTTGGGCACCAGTACCGGAGCAGGTTATTTTTCCTACAATAAAGTGCTGGATGCCCTGTGTACCTTAAATGCCGATTTTGAGCAGGCCAACATCCAGTTTTTTATTGAAGGTGACCTGAACTTTATTGATAGTGATGAATGGTACAACCACAATACGGTATTGGAGGGCGCAGCTATGATGTTTGCCAATAATGTGGAAAATACACTCAATTGCTATTTCGTCAATGACCCGGCGGGCAATTGTGGTTACAACCTTCCTTATGCGGGTATTGCGGTAGCCAAAAGCTGCGCCGATGCCGCCGACCATACCTGGTCGCACGAGGTTGGGCACGCACTGTCCCTCCCCCACCCTTTCCTGGGATGGGAAGGTGGTCCGACCCACGACGGCGATATTTTTGCTTACAATTTTAACAATGCCGCGCCGCTGACGGTCACTTATGATTATACCTATTTTCAGGATACCCTGATTATGGACACCCTGATCATCGATACGGCCTACGTAGAACTGGTGGATCAAAGCAACTGTCAGATTGCCGCAGATGGCTTTTGTGATACCCCTCCGGATTACCTGAGCTACCGCTGGCAGTGTAGCAGCGCTTCACCGGAGAGTTCCGTGCAGCAGACTGACCCCAACAACGAAAAATTCCGCTCCGACGGGACGCTGATCATGTCCTACGCCGATGATGCTTGTGCCTATCGTTTCTCTGATGATCAGATTGCAGCCATGCGTGCCAATTTGTACGATGAAAAACCGGAATTGCTTTACAACCAAACACCGGCCGACCCGGTAGCGGAAACTGCCCCTGTTCAAATCTACCCACTCAATGATGAATTGGTACCTACCAATCAGGCTGAACTAGTATGGGACGAGGTAGAGAATGCTACATTTTATAGCATCGAGGTTTCAAGAATAGCAACATTTCCCTTTGCCATCACGGATCGCTTCTGGACAGTAACCAATACGTTAATCCTTACCGATATAGATATAGATCGCAGATACTACTGGCGGGTCAGAGCGGCAAATAGCCACTACTTCTGCACCCCGGTTTCCGAATCGGCAACCTTTATAACGGGAGAGCCAGTAAGCACACAATTTCCGGAAGGCATTAACAAGGTGGTGATTGCCCCCAATCCGGTCTTGACCGATGGTAAGGTCAATATTGCCCTTGAGGCCAATGAAGCGACAAGCGTACAGATTGCCATCTTCAATAATACCGGAGCCCGTTTGCAAAGCCAGACTTTTGAGGCAATAGGCGGGTTAAACCAATGGACCATCCAGCTCCAGGAGAATCTGCCGGGTGGCATTTATCTATTGAGTTTACAAACCGAAAAAGGGACCTATACCGAAAAGTTAGTCATAAAATAAGGTGCTGGGAAAATAGTTTTGGTGAATTGGGGTTTATAAAATAAAACAACGGATCACCAATGCGCCTAGAATGTGCAATGAAAAAATACTTTAATCACTGTCCAGGAGACGTGGTTAAAGTATTTTCTTTTTGGCTACCAGCTAGCTTTGCCATGACTTTGAAAGTGTCACGGTTCTTTGGCTCTGCTATTTTTCCCCTAGGGGTATTTCTTATTTGTCTATTTCCCAAAGAATCGCTTGCTCAGTCTAGTGACCATCTCAACAACAAACATCTCAGCATTTCTATTGAGTATATCGATTCCACAGAGGTTTCGATAATCTGCACGGCAATCAACGCCGGAACGGATACGATTAGAACCTCTGGATTTTGACAGTAGTGATATAAACTGGGTAGGTATGGACGATGAGAAAGGAAGGCGAATTAAGCCTTGTATGATTGAGTGCCCAGGCACCTGGGTTTCGATTGCCCCTGGTGAAAAGAAAGTCTGGAAAAAAAAGCTCATCGATTGGTTCATTCCTGTGTTCGATTTAGAACGATCTAAAAAACCAGAAGGTAAATACTACATTTTTTGGAAACTGAATGGACTGAAATCCAATGTACTGAACTATAACTACTCCTGGTAAATACTAACGAACAGTTGAAGGTCTCCGCGTACCAAATTCATATTCCCCAAACCGATCCTTACCCAGTGTAAATCCACGTTTGTTCTTAAACAAGTGAAAGGTTTTCACATCAGCTCCATCCAGTATTTTTTCTTCATAAAAAACCCGCTCAGCATCCTTCCCATACTGGTGGTTCAGGACTTCAAAACTGGCTGGTTGCGCTGTAGGAATAACTTTCCCCCGGAAGTAAACCTGTTGGTGATCTTTGGCGTAAGCCTCTGCCATATATTCAAAGGTGCTGAGTTCCGCCCCCTCAATCGGTTGGGTATTGTAGTACAGCCGGTATTTGTCGCGGGCGTAGTATTTGTTTTCATCCAGAAAATGAAAAGTAGCCACATGCACTCCCGGTACTACCTTCGAGCCGTGATACAGATACTGGCTGTCTTTGTAAATGTCTCTTCGCAGAATTTCGAAGTGTTCGGGATCATTACTGAGTACACTTCGGTGGTAGAAAATGGCCTCCGCATCCCGACAGAGATACAAGGGTCCATTCAAAATCCGAAAGCTGGCAGGGGATGCTCCCTTCAAAATATTCCCCTGCCAATACACATACTCATGGTCTTTGCCGTAGCCGTACCCCAGTTTTTGAAAACTGGTCGCATCAGCCTCTGGCATTTCACGCAATTCCAGCTTGTAGGTCATGTTGTTGAACTTGCGGTAATACACTTTTCCCGCTTTAATCTTGTAATCAAAGTTTTTGATCAGCACAAAGCTGAAGAGAAAAACACACACGCCGATTGTGGCAAAGCCCAGGAGGAAGAATTGATAAGTTTTCATGGTTTTAAGGGGGTTTAACGAAGTGTTTAATTCATGTTTTCCGGTAAATCATTGAAGTTGGCCTTCATCCAGTTGGGATATTTTACGCCCAGTTCTTTTTTGTACTTCTCTGCGTAATTGCCCGCCCGTAATAACATGGCATATACCTCATTGCTATCGAGGCCTTCCGCTTCACGCAGGGTTTTGAGCAGCACCTGATCCTTGTGAATACAGAACGCTACGCCAAACAACTGGTGATTGATGGCCAGTAATTCCATAGCCATTTTTGCCTGGTTTTGTTCCGGCAATTTCATCACCGGTGCTACCACCTGAAAGTAGATACGCTTTTCGGCAGCATAGTAAAAGACATCGATCCAAACCGGTATTTGCCCCTTGGTGATGGTCCATTGTCCGGCCTTCTTCTGACGAGCTGTTTGAGGATTCAGTCCCAATTTAGCCATGGCATTCTCCACGACATTGTAGTAATAATGTAGGTTATTCATAATCATTTGGTTTTAAATAAATTGATACCACAAAAGTATAGTGCTTCTCTCCCCCAAGCTACCGGTTTGCAGTGAAGCGGTAAAAGCCTGTAGTGAAACCGAAACCACCACTTTACTACACCTTTTTTCCAACTCACTACAGTCCATTATCCCTTCTGCTGCGGGCGCTGCATCTTTGTGTTAACAAAACCAAATGATCGGCCCCATAAGCCAAATGAAAACACCAAAACCCATTTAGATCATCAGATGCAAACATCCCCGGTCTGTTCAATTGGCAGCCGGGGATTTTTTTAAACCTCAAACTCCATTAATCATGAAATTCATCGTTTGTATTATTATGGCTGCTCTGGTACTCAGTAGCCTTACTTATTTCGGCTGTCAAAAGGTAGTCAATTCCCGTGCACTCGCCGGGGGCTATTTTATCAAGGAAGGCGAAGTGTGGTTTGACACCGGATTACATGGCCTGGGTACCCGGGAAAGCTGGCCGATCACCGAAGCTGATGCGGCTACTTTTACCTGTGTCAACAACGATCTGGCCAAGGACAAAAAGCAAGTCTACTACCGCGGAAAAGTGGTGAAAAATGCTGACGGTTCAAGTTTTGTTTTATTAAAAGACAACTGGTGGAAAGATCAAAATCAAGTATACCTCAATGCCACGGCGGTGAGTCAAGAACCCGATTATTTTCGTTTTATAACTACGCTGGATGGGCTGGCTTTCGCCAAAGACAGCAGGCAGGTTTATTGTAATGCGAAGGTGGTCTCCAATGCCGATGCCGCTACCTTTAAATATGTAAAGAAAGACTACTTTGTGGACAAAAACACCGCTTATTACCGTTCCGTTGTGATCAAAGGTGCTGATGGCCCGTCTTTTCGAGTCATAGATGAAATTTATACCAAAGACCACCAGCACGTTTGGAAAAAGGGCAGCCTCATCAACGGCGCTGATCCCGATAGTTTCCAGCCGATGCAACATCCATACAGTCGGGACAAGCAGCATGTCTTTTTTAACAATCATATCCTGAGTAAACGGCCAGATGACTTCAAGGTAATGGGCAAAGGACCGATGTTTCACTATGCCATTGATAACGAATTCCTGTATTACGGCGGCACCAAACTGCCCGAAGGGGAATGGGATACTTTCCAGGTAATGGGACATGGCTATGCACTGGATGTACGGCAAGTATATCGCGGAAAGGAGGTATTGCCATACGCCAACCCGGATTTCTTTGAGGTGCTGAACGAAAAGTACACCAGAGATGACGAGCGGGTGTATTACGAAGATCGGCTAATAGAAGGTGCAGATCCGAGCACGTTCATGGTACACGGCAGTATCAGCAATGAAGCCAAAGACAAAAATGGGTATTATAAATCGGGGCACCCCTCCAAAACTGATTATGGCTGGTAGTCTCCAATATAATCCATAGTGAAAAGCCCCTCTCCAAATGGAATGGGGCTTTTTTATTTTCCTTCTCCGGTTCGGTGAAATTTATTTCGCCCTGCCGCGAAAAGGGTACTGTAATGCTGCAAAATAATTGCATTGGCTCACAAACCTGGAACATTGCCCAAATCTCTTACAATAATGTGGATGAAATGGAAGGTATGGATGAAATGTCAGCGTCCTACTGGTAATAGTTTGCAATTCTTCCAATCCTTCCTGATCCCTAAAAAAACTCAGGCTCGCAAAATCAGCTGCTATCAAAGACAATGAAAAGATGGCATAAACCAGCAACCGGCCAACCCGAAAATTTCGAGCTGACCGCCCTTACCATTCTGTTGTTAGTCAACCTAAACAGGGTGGGAATATAATCAGGAGCTGTTTGGATTTGACTTTTGAAAATTGTTATAGGCTGTTTTGTTGCCAATCAAGGCACCAAAACCGGAGTTTAGCCAAAGCTAAATAGCTTGTCCCGACATTTCGTCGGGAAGGATTTTGGTAACAAAGAGTGGCAAGAAAAGAGACATAACAAGATCAAAGGGTTAAATGCAAGCAGGTCCTCCAAACCCACCCACATCCGCCAAACCACCAATGGTCTACGTACAGCTTGCGCATCAGCACAGAGCTGTCAAGGTAAAATGCTGTGGGAAGCATTTAGGATTTCGCCGGCGAAGCTTATGAAGTGAATCACACTGCAATTTAAGTAAAAAGTTTTAAACATTTAAATTTTACACAAAAAATTTATAACAGTTCATAAATCCCGTCCAGGTTCATTTCAGACAATAAAATAGGCGCCACCTCCAAAGGTGATTTACGGATCGGCAGCGGCTCCGTTTCTTCGGTCTGATCATTCCAGGCGGACTCCTGAATGGTTTTAGTGCCTGTTAGAAAATCAATTTCCACCTTTCTGGGGCCCTCATCAATGCTTCCCGATTCCTGATAGTCAATACGGCTAAGTAGATAGTCTTCTTTTTGTGCATCATACAGAAAATGTAAATAAGCCTCGTGGCGCATCGATTCATGCCAGTAGGTGATCACCTGCCCATTGAGGTTCAGGTGTTTGTTATTGGTATAACTTATCGACTCTCCCCCCAGATGTTCGGAGATGGCCGCAATTTCCAAATACCCGCCTGGCAGACCATGAGCGATCAACAGCAAAACTTCTTCAGCATAGTCATAGTCTTCATCGCCACGCATCTGCATTAGCAAAGCCACATCCAATCTGCCGTCTCCATTCAGATCACTGTATTGCAACTCCTGACCATGATCGTTTTCCACAATAGTGTAGCCCGGAGGCACGATTTGCTCCAGCTCGCTTTCTTTGATTGGAAAAGGCTCGGCCGGGACTTCTTCCAGAATACAGATTTCGGCCGCTTTTTTAGGTTGGCTGCAACTGACCGCCTGACAAAGCAGCAAAAACAAGATGATATTTTTCATGATTTTTTGTACTAATTAATGAATTTACTAATCTGATTTTCAATGACTTCCATAGCCAAAAATGGAATCTTCTCAATGATTCGGTTCTTTAAATCACTGGTGGCAAAATTGACTTCCCGGTGGCCCAGCGTATATTGTATATGCGCTTCAACAAGAGGATTCAATACGGAATGCTTCCCGACCGGTGCAGGTAGGCTCTTCCCAAAATGGCCCCGCTCTTCCTGTAACACATACTCCAGACTTCCCAACTCAGCATCAGTTAACGAATATTGCTTTTCCTTTTTTTCCGAAAACCGACCTTTTCGTAGCCGACAAACCCGCAAGACGCCACCGTGCAGGGTATAGGTACTGAGCTTCTTATCGGTATCTTTTGAGCTAGTGGTTTCACTGATTTCCAAATGAAGCTGCAAATTTGAGGTGCAAGGGGCAGAAGGAGTCAGGAAAGAGTGCCAATTGGAAAACAACGCTTCCAAATATCGCCAGCTTTGGTCCAAACCAGAAAAGTGTTGATCTAAAAAGCGCTCTGAGCCACGATAAAGCTGGTGAAAGACCTGCTCTCCTTGTAGGCCTCGGATTGTATAATCTAATGCTAGCCCATTCTCATCCTGAATTTTGTGTTCTTCCCTACAATCGGTTAATAGGCCGGCCTTCGCCAAATGAGCCTGTAGCAAATCTCGCTGTGGTGTGGTCAAAACCAGCTTTTCCGTTTGGTCAATATTGATCCGGCCCCAGGCATAACCCTTGCGATACAGATGATGCCCGTGCAACAGGTAAATGTATTTGCGACGATAGCTTTCCCGAATGGGTTCATATTCAGAGCGCTTGAAAAAAAGTCGGAACATGGCTTTTGAAGTTTTATTAAATTGTAAGTTTCCCAAACCCGAAGAGAGCCGTTTCATCGAAACAGCTCTCCAACGGATCAATCCACCTATAACCCATCATTTATCTTGTCACCCGACCTGGATTTTGGCAACCAGCTCCTTCGTACTGGTCCAATCCGAGCTTTACGGCATCATCCAGATTCATTTGGTGCAACCAGATGTCGGCATCCATGTCCACACTACTTCCTTGTAGTGGCAGGCCCAGGATACTGCGCAACTGGTTTTCACCGGAATTGGTGACCGTTGAAGCTGCATCAACTTCTGCACGACTAATCTTCTGACGATTGAAATACAATTTGGCCCATTCCGCATTCAAATCAAGTTTGACCACCTTTGAGTAATTGCCCACACTTTCCGGACGGAGGTTTTCCGCATAATCTTCCATTTCCTCCAGAGGCAGATCGGAGCGGAATTCGCGATAGTCGAAGGTTTTATGTCCGAAGAAAAGGTTGTTCTTTAGGGTGAGTCGCTTACACAGTTTGATGTTATTTACACCTCCCGCATCACCAAAGCCGAAAACATTATTCTCCGCCACCACCGCACAGTAGGCGTCCACCATCAAGCTGGAACCGCCCACACTGGCAATGGCATCATTTGTCCAGTTGAAAAGAATGGTGTTGTTTCTCACCACAAATTCCGGCATACCGGTCTCTCCGTGATGGTTGGTTTTGCAATAAATCCCTTCTCCGGTATTGTTCACGATGAGGTTGTTCTCAATCACCGCTTTGCCTTCCCGGCCAACCTGCACATCAATAGCGCCCTGAGAAGTTCCGCTGTTGATCACTACACAATTGCGTACTTCCACCTTTGTCTTGGCGCCTACCCGAATCCGAAGAGCTGGCATACCCGGTGTAGCAGCTTCACCAGCCAATGCCGATGCTTTGCGCAATAATAAAATGCGCTTATCAGAGGCATAACGATTGCGGGGCCCGTTATCAATAATTACCCCATCTACCACTACTGTACCTTCCCAGTCGCGGTATTTTTTATCGGAAAGGATGGCCAGGCGTTCGGTCGTTTCGGAGCGGTTGTAGTCATTGGTGCCTGTTAGGACCGTACGACAACTTCCCCAGGGATCACGACTATTAAAGTAATCATCATAACCACCGTAAATGGATACCGGCAATTGGATGATGTCGGTGCCCCGGTCGGTCTTACTGGTGTAGCTTCCAACGGCAATATGTACCCGATCACCTGGTTCGAGGAAGGCCGCAATGGCCGCCAGGTCCTTGGCCGGTTGTTCTTTGGTACCTACCCGGCCGCGGCCCGTGTTTTGGGATACGTAATAGTCTTTTCCAGAAGTAGACGCTGCTGGCAATTCGGTACCAGACATAGTACCGGCCAGGCTGAGCGACAGGCTCAACATCAATAAAGTTTTCATTTGTCTTTTAGGTTTGTGAAGGTTATTCCTTCGTTGTTTAAGAATGTGCTACAAAGGTGAGGGTTTACACGGCCTTACGGCCAATAGGTTGTAGTGAACCGGGAAGAATAGGTGGTGAACTAAAAGGTAAAAGCCTTGAACATCCGCGATTGTAGAGGCAAAAAGTCAAATCATCCTTTTTTGACCTTAAAAGACCAGGTAAACTTAAACTGAGCCACTTCCATACCTTCCGCATTATGACCGATGGAGGTTACCGTCACCGCCCTACCCTCTCCGGTATCAATGGCTTCCTGTACAGTGTTTAAGATTTGCTGCCCCTCAGCACAGGTAAAAGTGACCAGCGAGGTAGCTTTTTTGGTATACTGCGCTTCCAGTCCGGTAATCAGCATGGAAATTCGGCCTCTACCCTTCAAGGCAATGGAGGCCAGCATACCCGTTGACAATTCAGCAGCTCCGGCCAGAGCGGCAAAGTAGGTTGACCGAAAGGGATTCTGCGATCGCCAGCTGAAAGGAATGGTCACCTGCGACCGATAGGGGTCAATGTTTTTGATCCGGACGCCCCAAAAGAGAAGAGACGGCAACTTTGTCAGAAAATAGAGCTTCATCTTCCAGGAAGTATTGAGATCGCGCACAAAATTCACCACGGATGGGGCCGTAGCATTAAAAGGATTCTGAGAGGTTTCCGGAAGCGTAGACATCTGAAAAAAGTTTATAATTGAATGAAAGTCTAAAGTTAACCAATTTTGATCACTCTATTTTGTCCGGGCTACTTTTGTATTCCCCCAAAAATGCCTTACTTTTGGCGCGTTAAAAAACTACAACTAAATAACCATCTCCTAATATGAATCTGCACGAATTCCAGGGAAAAGCACTGCTCAAAAGCTTTAACGTAGCCATTCAGGAAGGCATCACGGCCAATACCGTTGACGAGGCTGTTGCTGCCTACAAACAACTACAGGAAGAAACGGGCACCAAATTTGCGGTTGTCAAAGCTCAAATTCACGCCGGTGGTCGCGGTAAAGGTGGCGGGGTAAAGCTGGCCAAAAACGCCGACGAGCTCAAGGAACATTCCGGTAACATCCTTGGAATGATGCTGAAAACGCCTCAAACCCCAGGAGGAATAAACGGTCCGGGTAAGCTGGTACGTAAAGTACTGGTAGCTGAAGACGTTTATGCCCCTGATTTTGACGCCAATAAGGAATTCTACGTATCCATCCTGATGGATCGTGAGAAAAAGTGCAACGTCATCATCTATTCTACTGAAGGTGGAATGGACATTGAAGAGGTGGCCGAGAAGACACCTCACCTGGTACACAAGGAATACATCGATCCGGAATTGGGCCTCCAGCCGTTTCAGGCACGTAAAGTAGCCTTTAACCTGGGACTGAGTGGTAAAGCATTCAAAGAAATGACTCGTTTTATTTCTTCTCTTTACAAGGCTTTCCTGGGATCAGATGCTTCGCTGTTTGAAATCAATCCTTGTCTGAAGACCGGTGATGACCGCATCCTGGCCGTTGACTGTAAAGTAACCCTTGACGACAACGCACTGTATCGCCACAAGGACCTGGCGGAAATGCGCGACACCGATGAGGAAGATCCTACCGAAGTAGAAGCGAAAAGCTTTGGCTTGAACTATGTGAAGCTGGATGGTAACGTAGGCTGTATGGTAAATGGTGCCGGTTTGGCCATGGCCACTATGGATATTATCAAGGTATCCGGTGGAGAGCCTGCCAACTTCCTTGACGTAGGAGGTACCGCTGATGCCGCTCGTGTAGAACAAGCCTTCCGCATCATTCTCCGCGACCCTAATGTAAAAGCTATCCTGATCAACATCTTCGGTGGTATCGTTCGTTGTGATCGTGTAGCGCAGGGTGTGGTGGATGCCTATAAAAATATGGGTTCAATCGAAGTCCCTATTATCGTACGTCTACAGGGAACTAACGCTGATTTGGCCAAGAAAATCATCGATGAGTCCGGCCTGGCGGTGCATTCCGCTATCCTGTTGCAGGAAGCTGCTGACCTTGTAAAGGATGTTCTGCAAGCTTAAAAAAAAACTTGCTCACATAGAAAAAGCCTTCACGCCATACTGACGCGAGGGCTTTTTCATTTGCATCCTAGGGGAATTTAGTTGCCCGGCATCGGTACAACCGGCGTCATCTGTACACTTTTGAGATACCACTTTCCACCTATCTCTTTTAATACTGCACAGAAATTCAACTTGCCCTCTGCCTCAGGGTCACCAGTGGTTTCATTGATGAAGGAAAGAAGAACCATACCTTCTCCCAATGGCTTGACAATCTTATCGGTGATTGTCTCGACGATATTTTCATTAGGTTCTCCCAATGTGGCAAAATAAGCGCGATGCCCCTCGGTTATGGCTACCTTTCCATTCATGGTATACCCCATTGGACTAATCAAAATGGCATCTTCCATAAACACAGCACCGAAGCGATCTGCATCATAGGCAGCAAAAGCAGCAAAGGCCTCATCAATAGTGGCCCAAACCTGTTGTTGACCCTGTGCAAAAACAGAACCACTACAAACTAAACAAACAAACAGGAAAAAAGACTTCATTACTTGCATGACAAAATTTTTGAGGTTTTAAATAAAAATTGTTTAAATAACTGTCGATGCAAAGATGGGGGCAAACCACCCGTTAAGGTTTGAAGAATGGTAGCATAGGTTTGTAATTTTGGCGCAAGCCCTTAAAAATGTAGCTTTGAACTGGAAATTTCGGCTGCTCCATTAGCGTTTTACCGAAAAAGTAGTCTTGCCATAGAGCATTTGTCCATCGGTGGTTACCCCTCTTACGACCACTTCATAGTCGCCCGTGAAGTCTGACGTGTAAAAGTCAATGGAAGTGTCAATATCTGCAAGGTCAATGGAAGGATTCCAGTAGAGGGTCGTGCGAAAATCGGGTTTACGACTATCCCTTGCTCCCGGCTCTAAATAATCGGGGTACTGGAAGGCCTGGCCGGACGCAATAGTGGTATAAGCCAGGAATACCGATTCCCCAGGCCATTGATAGCCGGCAAAATTATCGGTATTGGTAGTAATGGAAAGCATACCCCCAAACAGGTAATCACTTAAAATGTAGTTGGTATAGATGATCCCAATCTCTTTGATATTTTGTGGATTGAGTTTTAGCAGTTCGTCAATATCATAGATGGGCACATTGTCGAGCAACACCACGGGGTTGTCGTTATACAACTCCACCTGGGTATCCCAGATGCTCAAGGAGCGCCTTCCTTCCTTTACCTTTACCTTCACAAAAGGAATGACCTCCTGAATCACATCTCCCAAAGTCGGTAGATCAATGAAGTCGGCTACTTTAACCACTTCATCAGGTTTCCCGAGGTTGGTACTTGGCACTAAATCCTTGGTGGGCGAAGTACTACTCACCATTTTTGCCCACGTAAAGCGCTTTTGCAGCTGCTCGTTGAGGTGCATTCGCTCAAAAAGCCGGTGTTGTGCACTATCAAAAGTCAATGGAACTGGTTGCAAGCTGGGGAAATCGGTAGAAAAGTCATTGTTGATCAAAATTTCTACTTCTCCCGCATCGCGGTTGCTCATGCCTACACACAGGTCCTGCTCTCCCTGTAATTGGTCAAAGGCAAAAATGAAGGAACCATCCTCCCTGCTGGTATTAAGGTGAACCTGGGGCCGCGCACCAACCACCGATGCAATACAGATGACTCCCGGGACCGGAGTCTTGGTATTTTTATCACGTACTACTCCACTGAGGCTGATGCCACGATTTTCGGGCAAGTATTGCAGGGTATTGATATCAGCAGGATTTGCAACTGATCCGGTAACCTGCTGCAATTGTGTAACCACTTCCGGAGCAACTGGTCCCTGATCCAACCAGGATTGAGCAAGCCAGGGATTATTTTTCAGATAATTGGGTACAGACTTTTTATTGCCCGCAGTACCTATGGCCCTTACGGAAATGGAAAGGCTACCTTCCACTACCGGACCACCTTCTAGCTGAAGGGTCACTTTCTCACGCTGGCTGTACTGTGGTTTCTGAACGCTTACTTCGATGTTTTTCCAGGTGGACATGAGCAGGCCCTGACCAGAACCAGACTCAGCTTTGTTGCTCTTTTCAGGCGCCTGAATTTTTGCCGCATCACTCAGCGGGTTGATGACCGTAATTATTTTATTGGCATAAGCCACCGGAGGGAAATTGCGCAAATACTGGGTGTAAGCCCTCAAAAAAAACTGTCCAGTTGCCACTTCTTCTGGAATATCCATCGCACCAGATGCCATTCCCCCCTCAATTACGTATTTCTGCTGTACCAGAGAACGGCCCTGATAATCATATAGCTCCACCAGTAATACCTTGCTCAACGCATCACTCAACTGCCCTTCCACCAGGTCATAGGCCTTAAACCAAATCTTTTCGCCCATCAGGTAAATATCCCGGTCCGTATGTAAGATGACTTTTTCCTTTGGCAACACCACACCACAATCAAAACTGGACTGGGCAAAGAGTATTCCCCCTGCTAATAAGAGTGCCACGAGGGCCGCATATTTTCTTTTCTGATTCATTTTGTTTTTTTCAGTTAATCCAAAAATCCGGCTGAACGATGGCACCGCCCAGATCTCTACAATCCAGACAACCATCTCCCGACTCTATTCCGGTTACCCCAAATACGCCTTGGTCCTCTGTCAAATAGACCGGCCAAAATTCAGGGCCAAGCGTCAAGACTTGCGGTAATAACATCGGATCAATGATGCATCGCGCTAATTCAATATCCGGATCCGTTGGTTTATCTTTAAAAATCCGCTTTTCCGTGACGGAAGCTACCTGAAAATAACCGAGAACCGGCTCTGATTGATCATTCACATTCGCCACATTTCCCCGAATTTGGTAGGGTTGGGTATTATAAAGGGAGCCCGAATTTGCATTTTGTTTTCGGATAGCATCCCAAAAATTGTAGCTGGACTCACTTATTGTGTACTGCTTGGTAAGTAGGCTCACCCTCTGGGAAACAACCTTGGTGTCCACCCTCTGAAAGAGGATCGGGGCCTTTTCCACCGTTCCGGTGGAATAATTACTGGTGCTATACGTGAAAAATTCATCCGCAACAAAAGTTCTCCAACAGGTCCGCAGTGAATCGGGGTTGGGAAATTCCTCAATGGTCCCGGCAAAATAATAGACCACCGGAAAGTCAGACCGATACTCATAGGTGACCACATTGCGCCACAAATAGTAATTGTCTTCATTTGCCCCCTCCGGCGCATTCACATAAAACTGATAGCCCGGTATTTCCCGGTCTTCATCAATCGAAAACTGGTATTCAATCTCGCCTTCAATCGACCCAATCTCAGTAGGCTCCAGCATTTCTTCAAAGGGCGTTTCAAATTCTCTGCCATCAGGTAAAATAATCCGTAGATTGTAACGCTTGCCTGGTGTACCTCTTAAGGCAGACGAATCAGTTTGGTAAACACCATTTTCTACTTCCGCCAGCGCATAAGTAGAACCATTTTCTTCACCTAGCGTCACCTGTGCATTGGAAATGGCCTCGTAATTGACATCAAGGTCATAAACGCCAACCGAACGGTTGAGTTTTACCGTATAGGGGCCAGGTTCGTTGGTAATGCCCCCATCTACAACCAGCGTGCCTTCATATTTATCCACCTCCGGCTGAAACCGGTCAATACATGAAGTGAAGCATAACAAGAGTCCTGAAAAATAAAATAAATATCTCTGCATTTGTTTGTATTCAATCAATCCAAAAATCCGGTTTCACGATGGTGCCGCCAATTTCCCGACAATCAATGCACCCATCCTCGGGAAGCACACCGGTCACCCCTTCATCAGAAATATAGACTGGCCAAAATTCCGGCCCCAGCATCAATACAAATCCAAGGGCCAAGGGATCAATTTGGCATCTAGCCAGTTCAATATCAGGGTCGGTGGGTTTGTCCTTAAAAATGCGATTTTCAGCCACGGAGGCGACCAGGAAATATCCTAATACAGGTTCCGACTCATCCGCTGGGTTGACCAGATTTCCCCGAATTTGATACGGCTGGGTGTTGTACAAAGAACCCGTATTGGCAATTTGCTCCCTGATCGCATTCCAATAAGTATAGGCGGGTTTATTTACAGTATATTGAAAGGTCAAAAGACTCATCCTCACCGATACGATCTTGTTGTCTATACGTTGAAAGAGAATGGGAGCGTTGTTGACCGCTCTGGTAGAATAATCGGCCGTGCTCAAGGTAAAAACTTCATCGGCATCAAACGTTCTCCAACAAACCCGAAACGAATCGGGATTGGGAAATTCCTCAATGGTCCCGGCAAAAACATAGGCTATCGGAAAATCGGCATGGTATTCATACGTTACCTGGCAGCGCCATAGGTAATAATTCTCTTCATAGTTTCCCTCGGGTGAAGTCACGTAAAACTGATAGCCAGGTATTTCTGCATCTTCATCAAGCGAGTACTGATATTCAATTTGTGCATCCACCAATCCAATTGCGGTAGGTTCCCGCATTTCTTCATAAGGAGTTTCGTATTCCGTGCCATCCGCCAGGACAATCTGCAAGCGGTAACTTTTACCCGGTACTCCTCTCAGTTCCGAAGAATCGGTTTGATATACGCCTTGCTCTACCTCAGCTAAAGCATAAGTTGGCCCGTTTTCTTCACTGATGCTCACTTGCGCATTGGAAATGGCCTCGTAGTTGACATCAAAGTCATAAACCCCTATCGAACGGTTGAGTTTCACCGTGTAGGGACCAGGTTCATTGGTAATGCCTCCATCTACCACTAGTACTCCATCATATTTATCGACTTCCGGTTGGAAGCGGTCAATACAGGAAGTAAAGATGAACAAAACGGAAAATATTATCCAATTCAACCTAATCCGCATAATTTCCAAATTTGAAATTATAGGAAATGGAAAAGACCGGGACACCAAAAATAGATACCTTGTACCCCTTCAGTGAAGCATCACCTGATTGGAAATAGACGTTGTAGGCATTCCTTCTTCCTGTCAGGTTGTAGACAGAAAAGACCCAGGTACCGTGTAGTAGTTTTTTGGATTTCAAATTGCCCTCCAACTTCATGGAAAGATCTACACGAAAATAATCGGGCAGGCGGTACTCATTCCGGGTGGAGAAATTGATCAAACGAATATTATCCTGAAAATAGACTGAGGAAGGATAAGTTACCGGTCGGCCCGTAGAGTATACCACATTGGCCGAAAGGCTAAACCTCCTGACAAATTTATAATTAGCCACCAGGTTCAGGCTGTGCGGCTTGTCGTAATTGGCCGGATATACTTCTCCGAAGTTGATCTGTTCCCCCGTGTTTTCATCAACTGCAAGTACCCGCGAACGGGAATAGGTATAATTCAACCAGCCATTCAGGCGACCATCGGGCTTTTTAATCATCAGTTCAAACCCGTAGGCTTCCAGATCTCCGGGCAGTACATCCTGCTCCGGTGCTTCATTGACCAGCAGATCGGCACCATCTTTAAATTCGATCAGGTTTTGCACCTGTTTATAGTAGGTTTCCAACGAAAACTCCAGGTTGTCATCAAATATTTTTCGATAGTAGCCCAGTGAAAACTGATCGCCTTGCATGGGGTCAATGTGATAATCGGTCAACTTCCACTTATCGGCCGGAGCCACGGCAATGGTATTGGACAGCAGGAAGATATACTGATGCAACCGGTTGTACGAAGCCTTAATCGATGACTTTCCGTCAATGGCGTATTTCAATCCAACCCGGTAATCCATGTTGGTGTGTGAGGAAATGACTTCATTTGCGCCAAATTGCAGACTATCCACAATGGAGTTCACCGTTTTGGGCTGGCCCTCCTGGTAGCGGGTAATCGATTGAGGGCCGAGGTATTGGTATAAATTGAGCCGTACGCCACCCGTTAGGGTCAAGCCCGAAAAGGGTTCCCATTCCCCCGACACATAAGCCCCGGATTCCAGTCCTTTTTCTGTGCCCAGGTTTTGGTATTGCACCAGGCTGGCATCACCAGCAGGTTGAAATTCTCCTCGATTCAGTTGATACAAAATGGAGTTGGCCCCAACCATAATGGAATAATGATCCCGTGGCCGCAAGGTCAGACTGACCTTTGCTTCGGTATGCTCCAGCACATTATTTTGGCGGTATCCTTCAATGGGCAATTCCCGGTTTTCTACATCCAGGTCAAACTGGCTGTGTACCACGGAGAGGTCAACATTGTGTTTATTTTTGATAAAATGACTCCACAATAACGATCCTCCCAGGTTTTCGACATCGTATTTGGTCTTGGCCGCAAAATCAATGGCATCAAGACTGTAGTAACCAAAAGCATAGAAGCGATTGTTGGGGTTGATGTTGAAAGAAAACTTGGCCATGGCATCGCCAAAAAAGACGTTGGTATTTTTAAAATCCTGGTTTTTGATTTGCCTGAGCAGCCAATTGGAATAGGTGGAGCGAATGCCAACCATGGCGCTGCTTTTGCCTTTTTGAATGGGACCTTCAAAAAGCAGGCGACCGGTAATCGGACTGATGCCCCCGCGAAGCTTGTATTCTTCCTTGTCTCCTTCAAGCGCGGTAATGTCAAAGATAGAGGCCAGACGACCACCAAACTGGGCGGGAATGTTGCCCTTAGACAGAGAAAACTCGCTGATGGCATCCGAATTGAAAGCAGAAAAGAAGCCAAACAAGTGGGAGGTATTGTAAACCGGCATCCCATCGATATAAAACAGGTTTTGATCTGCAGGGCTACCGCGCACGTTAAATCCGGCTGTTCCTTCGCCCACACTTTGAATCCCCGGCAAGAGGGTAGCAACCTTAATGATATCGCGTTCGCCCAGTACGAGGGGGATTTCCTTAATCGCCTTTGTGGTCAGGCGCTCAAAGCCCATTTTGGTATTTTCTACAGCATTGTAGCGCTGAGAACTCACCACTACATCATCAAGCGTAAAAGAAACCGGCTCCAGTGCAAAATCCTGGCTGCCATCCGACAGTACATTGATCTTGATGCGTTGTTCTTTACTATTGAGGTAATTGATGATCAGAATATGTTTGCCTTTTGTCGTGGTTAGCGAGTAAAAGCCATTTTCATCGGTTGCCGTGCCGGTCCCGGATTCCTCCAGAAGCAATGCTCCGCCAATGATGAGTTCTCCGGTTTCCGAGTTGCGCAAATAACCGGTGATGGTTGCCTTGTTTTTACCCAGGCCTTCTTTCTTTGTGCCAATCACGATCTCCTTGGCGACATACTCCTGTTCCGTCTCCAGAAAGTCATTCTTGGCTACCTCTTCAACCGGTTTGGCTTCACTTTTGGGCGGCAAAATCTCCGGATAGATATCCTGGGTCAGTTCCCCTTCGAGCGGCGGCTGGCGGCTGACAATGATATTGCCGGCATCATCAAAAGTTGCTGCCATGGCCTGAGGCGTGAGCCATTCATAAAGCCATTTGGCCAGCGGTTGTCTTTTGGAAACGGAAGCCGTAGTAAGCTTTTCAACCTGACCTTCATCGTAGTAAAACCGGATTGGATAGTTTTTTTCCAAGCGATCTACCAGGGCATCCCAGGACAATCCATTGTAGGTTTCATCTACGGTCCAGTTGACATTCTGCGCCAGGATCGGCGAGGCAAACGTCAAATTAAAGAGGACAGCGAGAACGACTAATTTCTTTAGATAAGGGTGTTTTTTCATAATAATCCATCCACGTACTTAAACAGTTGATACAATTTTTTCCCATCGGCTGTTTTTAGCTTGATATTTTCCTGCCGCAGGTACTTTTTGATCTCCTTCTTGTGGTTTTCAAAAAAAGATAACAAATCTCTTTTACGGGCAATTGCCTGATATCCAGTTTCTGTAAAGATATAAAAGCGAGGGTTTTCTGCGATGTATTTCCCGTAAGGGCTCCCGATCGAAACGTCGGTAACAAACTTTTTGCGGTGCTTTTGCAAATATTGGTAGCGCCCATGATAGATGAGCTCGCCATACCGGAGGTTTGAAACGTTGGTGGAAATAAACAAATGGTCCTCCAACAGGAAGGAATCTACCATATTGGGGTTGAGAATGATCTGCACGGGAGCGCCACTTTTGAGGGTTTGCTTCAGCGCCAACACGTCTTGTGAGAGGTCGTACTTTAGCGATACCCCCCTAAAAGTCTTACCCTGCACATAAGCGGTCCCCTCTATCCAGTCGGCCGAAAGGAAGTTGGCAAATCCATCAGCTCTTGGATTGGCCGATTGATAGGCCTCTCCATTCACCAGATAATCATCGGTGCCGTATTGGTTGTTGACACAATCAAGCAAGGTCTCAAGCCTTTGATTAGCTGGCTGACTAATAAGTGTCCCACAAAGTAGTATGCTCAGTGCACCCGCACTGAACCATGGTCTCAATTGAATTTTAAGCATATTAAGGGCTACAAAAACGTTGTGTGGAATGTCCCTTTTTTTACCGGGAACGATTAATTCAGCTTGCAAGAAGCGAAAAAAATAGCAGAATGCAGAAGGTATTTTGTTAAAAGTATGTCAGCTTAAATGCTAAACCGAGAGGCATCAGATTTCCTTCAAAATTGAAGCAGAATTGAGCACGATTTTCAGGATTATAGAATTTTCAGGATTTTTTTAGTGTAGAGTTTAGTGTGTAGAAGGTTTAGAGATGAGCCCCATCAATGACATCACCCATCACCACTTCACCCATCACCATTAAAAAGGAGCAGAATTGAGCAGGCTTTTCAGAATTATAGAATTTTCAGAGTTTTGTGCAGGCAGTAGGATTTGGGCTTTAGGTTTTAGGTTTTAGGTATCAGCATAAACATGATCAACTTCCATAAACCTCATAAACAAAGAATCGGCTCGCTCGGGAGATGTTTGCAACATCGACCTCAACCGTCTCCCCCGTCTAAACTAAAAAAAATCAGCGTCCAAAACAAAGAATTGACACCATAATTAAGCTTGCACATTCTCTAAACTCCTACACACTAAACGCTAAACTAAGAAACCCCCACTTTCTCCTTTTTCTCCTTAGCTTCCGTATCGTAGCGGTAGTTCAATAGGCGACAATACATACGGATGATTTTCTCCTGTGAATAGCCCAAACGATACATATTAAAGACGACAAAATTGGCGATTTGTACGCTCAGGTAACTGTTGTTGTCGTATTTACGGGCGGAGACGAGGGTATCTTTTTGGATGATTTTAAAGGGATATTTTTTGCGTAAGCGTATCATAAAATCGTACTCCTCCATGATGATGTGGTCTTTATCGTAACCACCCAAGTCTTCAAAAGCGCTACGGGTCACAAAGATGCTTTGATCACCGCCGCGGCACCAAAGTTGATCGAAGCGGGTAAACCAGGAGTTGATCTTCAGTATCCAGCGATCGGAGTCAAACTTAAAGCGGAAAATTCCGGATTCGTAGCCTTCTTTAAGTGCCTGAAAGATGTCTTCCATGTAGGTACTTGGAGGCAGGGTATCTCCGTGCACAAAGTAGAGGATATCTCCGGTGCTGTGATCAACGCCGTAATTCATTTGAATGGATCGGCCTTTTGGAGATCGAAGGACGCGGGCACCACTGGCTTTCGCCAATTCGCAGGTATCGTCCGTGCTTCCGCCATCCACCACAATCACTTCGTGGGCATGAGCACCTCCGTATTCAAAAAGTCGTTTCACAAGGCGGGAAATATTTTCCGCTTCGTTTAAAGTCGGGATAATGATGGAAACTTTCATGTCAACTGGGTTGATAATTTTCAATAGTCGCTAAAAGGCCTCTCCTATGGTAAAATAGAAGCCACTGGAATCCTGGCCAAAGCCGTAGTCCAGCCTCAGGTTAATATTGTCTTCTGGAATGAGTGTTAGTCGCAATCCTAGTCCAACGGCATAACGCCAGGCGCTGCCATCAAGGTGATCCAATTGGTCAGCAATGGCGCCATAACCACCAAAAACCACCCCGCCGAATCGCCAAAATAATGGAAATCGATATTCCGTTTGCAACATCAGGTAGTGATTGTCCCGGTACCGCCCTTCCAGATAGCCACGTAGTCGTTTGGGGCCACCCAAAAGTGCCAGCTGATTAAATGCCGGATCACCAAAGGTCAACTCGGCATAAGCATTGATGCCCAGAGCGGCCTTTTCTCCCAATGGAAAAAACTGACGGGCATCGAGGGTAAATTTATCAAAAGTATAATTAGCGCCTAACAATTTTGTATTGGCCAGCCAGCCGAGCTCGATAAACTGCCCTTTTCGGGTATAATATAGCTGATCCCGATTGTCGTAGGTAAAAATCAAACCACCTGCGGAAAGCACATTACCCTCCTTACCGGGAATATCCTGGGTGGCCAGTATGCCGCCCTCCTCAAAACCGGTGATATTAAAGTCATCGAGCCAGTACCGCACTCCGCCGTATAGATGAGGTGCCAGCTTTCGCTGAAAATTGAGGCGTACCCTGGGAAAATTTACATCGTAGATTTCCCCTTCGTAGTCTTCATAACCATTGCCAATGCCAAAGAAGAAGTAATTGTATTTATAGTAGCCCACTTCTCCAAACAACCGGTATTGATCCCGAGGGAAAATAAGTTGGAAAGGCAGGTACGCAAGAAATTGATTCAGCAAGGTATAAGCCGCACCAAATTGTATTTGCGAAGGCTTGGTCAGGCTATCCTGTTCGCCCAGGTTAAAGGTAAAAACCGTGGCACCACCAAATGCCCAGCTGGTTTCCGGAGTGTAATACACCACCGGTAGCACAAAAAAGCGCAGGTCTTTTTCAGTCGTTGTATCCTGGCCTGAAAGTAACGGCAGCAGCGCCAGCAGCAATAACACGGTCAGGGCAAATTTATCTGGTGTTTTGGTCATGGTCTTGGTTATGATGTCGGGAGCCTGATGTCTTATCCTCGTTTCCTAATGGAAGTCTCATCAAGCATTTGTCTACAACTATATACGCCTGCATCCCGAGTTTCGGATTTCTGCAAAAGGGCCTACCTATTTAAAAATGTCGCATTCGCCAATCAGAATAATTGCAGGTATAGCTTTGGCAGGGGCCTATTTATTGGGTGCATCCGGCATTTTGAGAAAATTAATAAAAAATTTGCCAAAAGCTGTTACTTTTTCAAGGGTTGGCATTATGGTAATGAAACAGTCTGAAAAAGGATCAAATTCGATCCTCAAAACATGTTACTAGACCCCGGGGTTCGTTTTTTTATGGTCTAATAATCGGCAAAAACCTTATTTTTGATGTTTTCCAACATTCAGTTAAACTGGAATCTTACAAAAAAGGAAGGAATGAGTAGTTCCCACAGAACTGTTTCTGCCGAGAAGATGCAAGCGGAGTGGCTTGAGATACAGGCCGCGCAGGATAACCCTGCGCTGTTCCGGCCCTTGTACAACCGCTATTACGAACCCATTTTCAGATTTGTGTTTCGCAGAACGGCCGACGAAGTACTGACGGCCGATATCTGTTCCCAGATATTTCTCAAAGCCATGCAACGGCTGGCTTCCTATGATTATCGCGGCGTACCCTTCTCGGCCTGGCTGTACCGGATTGCGAGCAACGAAGTGGCTCAGCATTACCGGACCCGAAAAAAGAGCCGAACGGTGAGCATTGAAGAGACGAACCTCGGCGATATGATGGATGAAATGGAGGAGGAAAACAACGAACAACTATACAAGCAGCTCATCGGAGCTCTGGACAACTTGAAAGAAACGGACTTGAAACTAGTGGAAATGCGCTTTTTTGAACAGCGCCCTTTTAAAGAAATTGCTGATATCCTTGGCATGACCGAAAGCAATGCCAAAGTAAAAACGTACCGTATTCTGGAACGATTGAAAAAGAAACTGACGCCCTAATTGACACTTTTTCAAACGTCACCTTTAAATAGACCGGATATGGCCAAAAATTACAACATAAAATTAAATCCGAAACGACTGAGCAGCGAGGAGATTGCCCGGCATCAAGACTTTGATGCACTCCTTGAGCAGTTTGAAGCTGCCCCCAGCGTTCCGGTCCGGCAACTGCGGGTCAGGCGACTCGTGTATATCTCCAGCGCCATCGCCGCAGCCATCGCCCTATTGCTGGTATTCATCGGCTTGAATGAAACCGGCCAGCCAAATCTCTCTGAAGAAAAATATTTTGCAGACCGCGCACATATTTTACCACCCGTGGCGGATGCTCAGCCCAAATTTATTTCCCAAAAAGTACAGGTTAATCAAGGTGGCGTCTATGAGTATGCCAGCGGCTCGCGCCTGGTTGTTCCGGCAGCGGCCTTTCAAAATGATCGTGGTGAGTTGGTAGAAGGAGAAGTTGAAATTTTCTTTAAAGAATACCTCAATCTCGCAGACCTGTACCTGGCAGGCATCCCAATGACTTACGATTCTGCTGGTCAAAAATACTATCTCAATTCTGCCGGCATGGTGGAGGTTTATGCCGTACAAAACGGTCAGCGCCTCAATATGACACCCGGCAAGAGCATTCAGGTGGAAATGGTGTCGCACATCAATATTCCAAATGTGCACGCTATTCCTAAATACAATGTCTACCTACTGGATACTACAGCCCGCAACTGGGTGTACCAGGATATCGACATGATTCAGGTGGTGGAAGAGCCGCTGGACGAAAATGATCCGTTGTACGAGCCAAAGAAGGCCCTGCAGGATCAATTGGAGTCTATTGCCCAGAAAGAGCAGTCGGAAATTGCCAAGATCGAAAGCAGCATTGCCAAGCCAATCGAGCCGATCAAGCCGCAGCGCAAGAACGGAGACAACCCTACCCTGGAATTTGACTTCCAGGATTTGAGTGTACTCTTCAACGGTGACGAATCCAAGCTCTACCAGGGTACCATCTGGCAGATTTCACCAAATAGCCCGCCGTATGACGAGCGTGCCTTCAACGTAGTGTGGACGGAAGTCGACATCACCAAGAAGACCGGTCAGGATTACGAACTGACGCTGAAAAGTGGCTCCAATGAGTTGAAATTGCTGGCCAATCCGGTTTTGATTGGCAGCGACTACGACGAAGCTATGGCTCGCTACGAAGCTGAAATGGCCAACTACCAAAAGCAGATGGCCGAGCGTGAAGAGAAGCTGCGTGGACAGAAAGAAACGCTGGCTGCCTACATTGTCGAGCAACAAAACGCCGCTCAGCGCAACTTTACAGAACAAATCACCACATTAGCCAATAACCAAAGCGGCGACCTGGCCAACTGGCAACAGAGAAAGGTCATCAACCGCTTTACCGCCAACCGCCTCGGCGTTTGGAATTGTGCACTACCCTATCAGCCCGAACTGACCACCGTCGAAGCCAAATTCACCCTCGATGGCGACCGTTCCTTCGAACCAATGACCGCCTACCTGGTGGACCAAACCCACCACACGGTACAGCGCCTGTTGGTCAACCGCACCGCCGAGCTACGCTTCGACGCCAATGCCGAGAATGCCATCCTCGCCGTGGATACCGAAGGAAAGATTTACGTGGCTACTCAGAAACAGTTCACCGGTATTGAAGGTGACCAGGCAAAAATCAACCTCCAGCCCTTCACAGAGCAGGGCGAGGTCAAAGAACAAATCAAAAAGCTGTTGGTAGACTAAGTGGACAAAAATTTACACAGCTTTTTCCTTATCGAACGGGAGCTTATTTTAGGATGGGCTCCCGTTTTTGGTTATTCCTCATAAATTTTCACCACCCTCTCCCCCGGCTTTGCATACCCCCGATACATACCCGACGTATTGAAAGGCATGGCCACATTGCCATATTTATCCAGCGCAATTAAGCCACCAGAACCGCCAGCTTTCATGAGTTTATCATTAACAATGCTATTAGCGGCTTCCGCCAATGAAACGTCCCCGTATTCCATCATCGCCGAGACATCGTAAGCTACGGCGTAGCGAATAAAATACTCGCCATGGCCGGTGCAGGAGACGCCGCAAGTGGCATTATTGGCATAAGTACCCGCACCGATGATTGGGGAATCGCCGATACGGTTGTAGCGTTTGTTGGTCATGCCGCCGGTGGAAGTACCGGCGGTGATGTTTCCGGATTTATCCAGGGCCACACAGCCGACAGTGCCAAATTTGTAGTCGTTGTATTCCAGGTTCATGCCAGTGGTAGCATTTTCTTTAGCTTTGGCCTTTTGCAGGGAATCCCAACGGCGCTGGGTGAAGAAGTATTCGGGGTCTACAATTTCCAGGCCTTGTTCTTTGGCAAATTGCTCGGCACCTACGCCTGTCAGCAGTACATGCTCTGATTTTTCCATGACGGCTCTGGCGGCCAATATGGGATTTTTCACCACGGTCACTCCGCCTACCGCTCCGGCATTTCGGGTAGCGCCGTCCATGTAGGAGGCATCGAGTTCGTTTTTACCGGCATTGGTGAATACGGCTCCCTTACCGGAATTAAAGAGTTCCGAGTTTTCCATGTAAATGATGGTTTGCACTACCGCATCGCCACTGGCACCACCGTTTTTCAGGATTTCTTCGCCAATATCCAGGGCGGCATTCAGGGCTTCCTGGTAGGCTTTTTCCTGATCCTCGGTCATGTTTTCTTTGAGAATGGTACCAGCTCCGCCGTGGATGACGATAGCGTATTCGGCGGGTTGTTGCACTACTTCCCGAGTAGGCTCATTAGAGGTGGAAGCCGTTTGTTGTACATCACAATAGGAAAAGAATAGGCTGAACGCCAAAAGAAAGGAGAATTTGCTGATCCTGGTCATATCTGTTTTTCACTAAAGATACCCCAAGACCAGCAAATTCCGGGAAAATGGCTTCCTTTTTTATCGGATAAGTGTGGTTTGGCCGGAAAAGCTTTCCCGGCTACCATCATTAAATTCTACCTCGGCCTGCCAGATGTACACTCCCGGCTGTAGGGCCTGACCACGGAAATTACCGTCCCAGCCAGTGGCCGAATCGTTAAGGTCAAAGTCTCCATTGTCGTACACGTTTTCGCCCCAGCGATCAAATACGCGGAAGCTCAAGACTTTGCCTTCAAGGCCGTGTACCAACAGCAGATCATTGGTCCCGTCACCATTTGGCGTGAAGCCGGTCGGCACCATCACCGGATTGTTTTTGGTGATGAATACGGTGGCAATATCTTCGCCTTCACAGCCATTTTCATCCACCACACGCAGTCGGAAGCTGGTTTGGTATTCCGGTGTCAACAGCGGGCTCAGACAATCCAGGCATTCCAAAATAGAGGTATCCTGTGGGTACCACTCGTACATCAGTTCACCAAAGCCGCCCGTCACTTCCGGGAAGAACCGCAGGAAGCCGCCGTATGGAATGGTACGGTCTTCGCCAAGGACTACTTCCAGTGGCTCTGGCTCATTGACCACCACCCCACTGGTAAAGAAGGTACAGCCGTTGGCATCTTGTACATATACATTGTAGGTGCCAGCTTCCAGGCCAATCAAACTGCTACTGCCGTAGAAATTCTGATTGTCCAGGCTGTAGCGATAAGCGGGTGTACCGCCCGTGGTTTGCAAGCTAATCAAACCATCACGACCGCCGTAGCAGGTAATGTCCTCGGTACTCACTGCCGCAGTCAACGGAGCATCCGGCTCCTTGATCGCAACGGTTTCTTCTAATCCACAGCCATTGGCATCAGTGATGGTGAGTTGATAAGTACCGGCAAGAGCATTGCGCAGATCTGGCACAAAGGTGCCGTTTGACCAGCTATACACATACGGCGGCTGACCGCCCGTGGCACTGGCAATCGCCGTACCGGTAGCCTCGCCATTACACAATACATTTTCTACCGAGAAGCTATTTCTTAGCACGGAGGACTCTTCCACACCATAGTCGAATGTGGCTACACAGTTGTGACTATCCGTAACGGTCAATGTGTATGTACCCGCCGCCAGATTGGATATGGCTGGCGAATCCTGACCATTGCTCCATTGATAAACATAAGGCCCTACACCACCCGTTACCGTGGCAGCGATCGATCCATCGGAGTCACCAAAGCACTTGATTTGCTGAATCTGGGCGGTAGAACTTAGATCTTCCGGTTGGGAAATATTGGCCTGAGCCGTAGCGGTACAATTGTTGCTGTCGGTCACTGTTACATTATAGGTACCGGCAGTTAGATTCGTTTGCAGCGGTCCGGAAAGCCCTGCCACATCCCACTCGTAGGTGTAAATGCCGGTACCGCCATCAGCAATCACCGAGAACATCCCGTCATTACCACCGAAACAATTGACATTGGCATACTCCAACGTCAACACTACCGCTTCCGCCGATTCTACGACCGTGGTATCCGTAGCCGTACATCCATTTTCATCAGTAATGGTTACGATGTAGGTACCCGGGGCCAGATTAATCGCCGTTTCGGTCATTTGCTGATCGGGATCATTCCAGAGGTAACTGTAATCTCCCGTACCACCAGCACCGGTAACGGTAGCCGTTCCATCGGGCTCTCCATTGCAGCTTACGGAACCGGCATCAGTAATTGCGGTCAGTTCTTGTGGGTCAGATAATTCTATGCTAATTATTTCTGTACAGCCATTGCCGTCAATAACTGTCACATCGTGCATGCCCGCCGCAAGGTTATCGGCATCCGGTGTTTGCGCACCGCTGCTCCAGGCATATTCAAAATTGCCCGCTCCACCCGAAGCCTGCACACTGGCACTGCCGCTGGCATCACCAAAACAAGATGGATCATCGCCATCAATGCTCAGGGTCAATTCGGGGAAGGATGTCACTGCAATTGAACCGCTCACCACGCAATTATTGGCATCGGTCACCGTCACACTAATGGTTCCAGCCATCAAACCGGTGGCAATCGGCGTATCCTGGCTATCCGACCAGGTATATTGGTAAGGTTCGGTACCGCCATTCACGAGGGTACTTACCGTTCCATCAGCGCCTTCAAAACAGCTGACCATGGTGGGTGTTAATTCCAGCGCCATCGCGTCCGGAGCTTCAACGATGACCTCTACTTCCGTGCTACAGCCATTTTGGTCAGAAACCAAAACAGTATAAGTTCCGGCGGCCAGGTCACTTCTGGTATCGGCATTGATGCCATCATTTTGCCACAGATAGGAATAACCAGGTGTTCCTCCTTCGGCGGCCAAAGTAGCCGTTCCATCACTATTGCCGTTACAGCTGGCTGAATCCACCACCGTATTAACCACCAGTGTATCGGGTTCTCCAATGCTCACAAAAGCGGTATCTACACAGCCGCTTTCATCAGCTACCGCCACCATATAATCACCGGCAGCCAGTCCATTGACATTAGGTTGATCGCCAACCGGCACGTCGCTTCCAACGGGGTACCATTCGTAGGTAAAAGTCCCAGTTCCTCCATCCGCTTGTGCACTGGCTGTCCCCTGGGCACCGCCATTACAGAAAGTATCATCACCATCAGCAACCACGGAAACCGGTGGGTTTTCAGCTACATCAACCGTAGTCGAGAAGGTACATCCATTGGCATCAACAATATCTACGGTATAAGTTCCACCCGCCAAATCGGCAAGCGTGTCCGCTCCTTGCGCAGGAACCTGGCCATTCCAACCGTAGCTGTAAGGTCCCGTCCCACCACTGGCGGTCACAAAGGCAACGCCATCACCGGCACCACCACAACTCACCGCCATACTGCCGGTGGTTCCATCCAGTGCCTGAGGTTCAGGAACCTCAACACTGGCTTGAGCAACACAGCCATTGGCATCAGTAATGGTCAAAAGTTGGGTTCCACCTCCAAGATTGGTCGCCACAGAATCCTGACTACCCTGATCCCAGTCAAAGCTAAAAGGACCAGAGCCGCCGTTGATGACCACTGTTGCAGTTCCGTCGGAAGCGCCATTACAGCTGACTTCCGCAATCACTTGCGGGGTATAATCCAGTGCTTCCGGCTCTGTAATTTCAAAACTCACCGGTCCCGGACAGCCATCACCATCGGTGACGGTGGCTACGTGGGTCCCCGCAGGTAAGCCAGTAAATAAGCCGGTATCATTAACCACACCATCTAATTCAAATTCAAAAGGCCCGGTACCAGCAGTGACCGTCAATTGTACGGTTCCATCCTGGCCGCCGTTACAGGAAACTTCGGTGGATAAACTTTGCACCTCTGCCGGTGTACAAGCCAAGGTTTCACAGGTTAAAGTGGTGGTTAGACCTGGACAATCCGCCAGTCCACGTACCTCAATGGTCACTTGCTGGGAGAAGTTCAGCCCCGTCACCTGATGCGACAAAGGTCCGGTAGGGGTGATCCAGTTGCCACCGTCCACACTCACCTCAAAACCGGTTGATCCAGGCACATCGTCCCAGACAAAGGTGATACTTCCGGTAGAAGTGGTACCACAAACCACATTGGGTGCTTCAATAGCGGGTATCACCTCAACGGTGATGCTATCAAAAGTTTCACAGCCATAGGAATCAATGGCGGTCATCACGTAAGTGGTGGTTGAATCAGGGGTGGCAATGGGGTTGGAACAATCCGTACAACTCAGTCCAGTGGCCGGTGCCCAACTATATTCAATCTGATAAAGCGGATTAAAACAAATGGTCCAACTGAAAAGTGTACCAGTCACATTATAGGTGTCATCAAAGATCTGGAGTCGCCAGGTACCATTGGTGCGGCGTTCGCCATCCCAAAGGTCTGACCAAACGCCTTCCGGCAGCCAATTGCCCGTAAAGGGAACGGCGCTCGGGGGCGCAAATGGGCCAGGAGCGTTGATTGGCGTGCTGGCATCAACCGTAAAACAGGTATTGATGTAATAATCCGGGGCCAGCAGGTTGCCGCCATCAGCACCATTATCCGTAGTCAATTCCAGGAACTGTCCATCTGGACTGATCAAGTATATGTCGATATCATCGATCCATCGGTGTTCAAAACTGTCAATGCAGACGGCTTTGATTACATCGGGTCCCAAAACCGGAGGAATCACCCCTCCCACCTGAATATCGGAAAAGAAGGGCACATTATGCGTGGAAACTTCCAGCGGTGTATCATTGGTAAAAGTGGGCGGATCGGGTAAGGGCACATCAAGCGTGCCATCCAGTTGTACCGATTCTCCCTGGCAAATGGTCGTATCGGGCCCTAAATCAGCGGGCACCAATGGATTGTCTTTGATATATAAATAGAAAGTATCACGATTACACACATCTCGTTGCACGTCGAGAATTAGCGTTTCTGTATCCTCCGTGATGCCGTCTTCAAAGGCAATAACGGGGATGGTGAGTACACTATCTCCCGCCGGGATGAACAAATCGGGCGGAATAAATTGGTAATCGACCCCATTTTCAGCGGTTCCAAAAATCGTATAATCAATCGGGAAGTCCGTTTCGGTAGGTCTTGGTAGAGAGAACGTAATAGCCGCTTCTGCACAACCTTCTGCTACCGAACCATCAAGACTTGCCGTAGTGGCTTCTACCTGTAGTGATCCGGTTCCAAAACTCTTAGCTTCCAGAAATACCCCAGAGTCGAAGATGGCATCAAAAACATCACTAATGACCAATTTTATGGTGTAGGTACTACAAGGTACCACCACTGCCTCGGCAGTCAATACCGTAGTAAAACCATCATAAACCGGAAGGCTATTACTTGGGGTGTTGCTGTTGTAAAATTCGGAAAAAGCCAAACTACCATTCGGTGGCGAACAGTTTTCCAGGGTTCCGCCACTGGTCCCCACCATTCCCGAGTTGATATTATTGATCGTAACCGGAAGATTGGTGCCGGGAATCAGGGCAATATTTTCACCATTGTTCTCAAAGGGTCCATTAATGCCGGGACCAGAAATAAAAAACCCGAAGATGTCATTGTAGTTGGTACAGGCAAATTCGGGATATTCCTCGGAACCAAACACGTAGTTGAACCGCAGCGTATCCGATATCGGTATAAAGGTGATGGTATACTTTGTAACGTCCTGAACGTCGTTGGGTGTAGCAATGGATTCCAGGTCGGCATCAGAGGCATTACCATTCATGCCGCTACTGGCCTGTGCACTACCAGGAGAATCCACACCGGTTTGTCCGCCCTGCGTCACTACTCTACCGGTCGACATAATAATACCCCGATCAATCCCGATCTCATCCTGGCCATTTTTGAAAAAACCCACGGATTGGGGGTCGCCATCATATTGTACATCCAGTACCTCCACCCCATCTCCCAGAAAAATGTTGGTAATAAGGTTTTCCGGGGTAATCGGAGGCGCATTGGTCACTTCCAGGGGCGTTTGCCCAAGGAGAGCCGTAGAGGAGAACAAAGAACATAGCAATAACAGTCGTGTAAGGTTTATTTGCATAACCGGCAGTTTTAAAAAATGGCTCTCTGACAAATGCTGTGGTCAAAGAGCAAAAAATCTTTTTCCGGTAGGAAATCACGATCCTACGGTGTTGATCATAAAAGGTTAGGTAGTTGCTTCTAAACAAGCTCTAAAAATAGAACCTTTGCTGCAAGGCACCCAATTATTGTCAAATATTTGCATAAACTCTGACAAAAGAAGATGATGTACAGCGGGCAAACGCTGCCTGAACAGGCGTGGTTTCAGTCCAAAAACCGGGATTAAACACGGCGTTTCTGGCCAGTTTTGCCTTCGCTGAAATTCCACAAATCAGAAAAATTTCCCCATTAATCTAAAAAATACCGGTATACTAAGAGTTCCTGGGTATTTTTGCGTCAAATAAACACATTTGAATGAAACAGTTCCTCAAATTTATGTTTGCGTCCTGTCTGGGAGTTTTCCTGGCAGGCTTTGTGCTATTTTGGGTCGGTGGTGGCATTGTGGCCCGTTTGGTCAGCCAAATGGAAAAACCTAAAACAATTCAACCCAACTCTGTATTGTACCTTACTCTGGATCAACCGATCCCGGAGCTTACCAATAACTTGGAAATCAACCCCTACGATCTGGAAAATCGAAAAATCCTGGGTTTGCACGATATCGTGCACAGCATCAATCACGCTGCGACGGACGACAATATCAAAGGGATATTCATTGAGGCAGAAAGCGTGAGCACCGGTTTTGCCTCCGCGCGTGTGCTGCGGCAGGCTATTGAAGACTTTAAGGCCGAAGGAAAGTTTGTGACGGCCTACTCCAAATACTACAGTCAGGGCACTTACTACATTTCTTCTGCTGCCGAGTCAATTTACCTTAACCCAATCGGTACTATTGACCTCCGCGGTTTTGCGGCACAGATTCCCTTTGTAAAGGGTATGCTCGATAAAATCGGAGTGGAGATGCAAGTCTTTTGGGTAGGCGATTTCAAGAGCGCTACAGAACCCTATCGCCGTAAGGAAATGTCGGACGCCAGCCGTCTGCAAACGCGGGAGTTTCTGGATGGATTTTACGATATTTTCCTGGATGACATCACCTATTCTCGCTCTATCACTGAAGACCAGCTAAGGACCGTTATCAATGATTTCAAAACCAGCGATCCTCAGGCTGCTCTCGATTACAAGCTCGTGGATGGCCTTACCTACCGCGATGAGGTAATGGCCAAAATGCGGGACCAACTGGGTATCGACGATGAAGATAAAATCCAGATGGTATCGCTACTGGATTATTACAAAAACAACCCCCGCGATGTCAACTATAGCGTCTCTGATCGGATTGCCGTAGTGTACGCCGAAGGCGGAATTGTAGATGGCAAGGGCGAAGTGGGCACCGTCGGTGATGAAACCTATACCAAGATTTTGCGCAAGCTAAGAATCAACGATAAGGTGAAAGGTGTGGTGCTTCGTGTCAACTCTCCCGGCGGTAGCGCCATGGCTTCGGAGAATATCTGGCGCGAACTGGAACTGCTGAAAGAGGCCGGGAAACCACTCGTCGTTTCTATGGGTGATTATGCCGCCTCAGGTGGGTACTACATCGCCTGCGGAGCCGACTCCATTCTAGCGGAGCCCAATACGCTGACCGGTTCGATCGGAGTCTTCAATGTTTTCCCCAACCTTAGTACGCTGCTCAATGAAAAGCTGGGCATCAACTTCGACACTGTGGAGACCGGAGACCTTTCCGCCGGGTTCACGCCCTTTTATGACCTTACGGAAAAAGAAAAACGCATTATCCAAAACAAAACAAATAGCCTTTATGAAACGTTCCTAACCCGAGTGGGCGACGGAAGAAATATGAGCCGCGACGCCGTACATGAAATTGCTCAGGGCCGGGTCTGGACAGGCAATAAAGCCAACGAAATCGGCCTTGTAGACCGCATTGCCGGGCTTGATTCGGCTATTGAGTCAGCCGCGATATTGAGTGACCTCGATGAATATCGCATTATTGAATACCCCCAACCTAAAGATCCTCTGGTGCAACTGATTGAGCAATATATGGGCACTGAGGAGGTCAGGCATTCATCAAAAGCAATCTTGCGGTCGGAGCTGGGTAGTTTGTACCCATTTTACCAATTCTTCCACGAAATCCAACAATCAAAAGGCTATCAGATGAGATTGCCAATCATTATACCATTTAATTAGAAACGTAGTTAGAAACAGTGGATTCAAGAGCTTTGAATCCACTGTTTTTACACTGATCCGAACGGGATTTAACCAAGATTTAATACCGTATATTTGCAAATACGGGAAGCATTCCGAAATCTTCCCGTTCGCAAATATCGAATGCATGAATGAATTAAGTAAACTGATTACCAGAGACATAAGCTGGTTGTCCTTTAACCACCGCGTTTTACAAGAAGCCAAAGACAAACGCGTACCCCTCTACGAACGCATCAAATTCCTGGCCATCTACAGCTCCAATCTGGACGAATTCTTCCGAGTCCGGGTGGCCTCACTGCGCAGCTTCAAACAACTCAAAAAGAACACCCGCAAGGAATTAGGGCTCAAGCCCAAAAAGGAACTCAAGGAAATCCGCAAAATAGTCGGCGAACAACAAACGGAATTTGGCCGCATCTTCCGCGAAGAAATACTGCCCGAACTGGAAGCCAACCGCATCTTTCTAATCCAAAATCAGGATTACAATGATGAACAGCAGGCTTTCGCCAAAAAGTTCTTCTTCGAAAAGCTCTACGCCCATCTTAAGGTGCACGAACTGA
Organism: Saprospiraceae bacterium; assembly: GCA_965229635.1. GTDB lineage: Bacteria > Bacteroidota > Bacteroidia > Chitinophagales > Saprospiraceae > BQJU01. The sequence goes on along the minus strand of OZ245894.1, from coordinate 3,182,350 downwards.
AGGATGGGGTTGACACCGCTCCTTTCCTAAAGAATAAAGCGCTGTATTTTGTGGTGCAAACGGAAGAGGAAGGATTGATCTACCTGGTCAATATTCCCAGCGATAAATTTCAAAGATTTGTGGCGTTGCCGGGTGATGGCGGGCATTATATTACCTTTCTCGACGAAATCATTCACCACAATCTGGAGGAATTGCTACAGCAAAAGATCGGTGGTGCCTACTCCGTCAAATTATCTCGCGATGCTGAGGTCTACATCGATGACGAATACAGCGGTGATCTGTTGGAAAAGCTAAAAAAAGGGCTGGAAGAACGCAATGTGGGCCTTCCTACCCGGTTTCTCTATGACAGCCACATGCCGGAGGACCTCCTGGCGAAACTGAAATCCTGGTTTGACCTGACAAAATATGACCTCATTCCCGGGGCTCGACACCACAATTTTAACGACTTTTTTGGCTTCCCCGATCCTACGGAGAACCCAGCGCTACACAATACCCCAATGCCTCCGCTACCCAATCCGGAACTGGAGGATGCATCATCTATCATGGATGAGATGGAGCAAAAAGATATCCTGCTGCATTTCCCCTACCAAAAATACGACTACGTGCCCCAGCTCATCCGCGAAGCAGCCGATGATCCGGAGGTGGAGTCAATCAAGATTACCCTGTACCGGGTGGCTTCTCGTTCTAATGTGGTAGAGGGATTGCTATATGCCTTGGAAAAAGGTAAATCAGTAGTGGTTTTCATTGAAGCCAAGGCTCGTTTTGACGAAGAATCAAATTTGTACTGGGGTGAAGAGTTGGAAAAGGCCGGTGGACGGGTATACTACAGTTATCCGGGTATCAAGGTGCACACCAAGCTATTACTCATTACCCGAAAGGGAGACAATGAAAAGCGGTATTTCGCCTACCTGGGAACAGGAAATTTCAACGAAAAGACGGCCCGCCTTTACTGCGATCACGCGCTACTGACCACCAAGAAAAAGCTAGGCTCTGAGGTCAATCAGGTCTTTGAAATCCTGGAACGCAAGCTGATTGTTCCCAAGTGCAAACACCTTTTGGTGGCACCTTTCACCCTCAAAGACGAGTTTATCAACCTCATCAACCAGGAAATTGAGAACGCTCGTGCTGGTAAAGACGCCTACATGATCCTCAAGATGAATAGCCTGGAGGAACCGGAAATGATTGAGAAGCTCTACGAAGCCAGCCAGGCGGGTGTACGCATTCGTATGATTGTGAGAGGCATTTGCTGTTTGCGTCCCGGCATTAAGGGGCTAAGTGAAAATATCGAAATAACCAGCATTGTGGACCGTTTTCTGGAGCACGCCCGGGTATACATTTTTGGCAATGGCGGACAGGAAAAGCTGTACATTGCCTCCGCCGACTGGATGAACCGCAACCTGCATCGCCGGATCGAAGTGGCCATCCCAATTTATGATGAAAACCTACATCAGGAACTGCGGCACATCATCAACCTACAGCTGGCTGACAATACCAAAGCACGAGTGATCAATGCCACACAAAGCAACCACTATGTACGTACGGCCAAAGGAGCACAACCGTATCGTTCACAGATTGACATCTATGCTGCATTAAAGAAAAAACTGGTCGTTGTGGAAGGAGAAGAGATGGAGGAAATTTAGCATTCTTCCATCTCTTAAAGGCTAATTTTAATTCACCTTACGGAATACATCACCATCCGTTTCAAAGGCGGCTATCCTTCCATCTTCCATGATGAACTGGATGACTTCCCCGCTTCCGGGTACCAACTCCACCCGAATGGTATTTTTCTTGGGAAAGGGTGTAGCAACACAGTGCAAATTGCCCATTTTTACCTCTATTTGTTCTTCATTTCCAATGATCTCTATAGTACCAAGTACTTCATTTTCAAATATTCCGGAGTAATCTTCAAATGATTCTGTGAGATTCCAGGTTCGCTTAGCTCTCTCGGCAAGATCAGCTCTGATGTTCTTGGCAACCGTCTTCAAGTATTCGTGCAAATCGGTTCGTTGCTGCTCATAATCTGCTTCCCAACCTTCCGGCTGCCAGTAAGCATCATAGGCATAATTGGCCAGGAGGTACATCAATCGGTGACCGGCAAGGGCTTCATTTACAAAGACGGCAACACCAAAATTGGCTTCCGGAGCAAAGGAAATGAGGCTAAAACTTCCGGGAAATCCTCCGGTATGCCAAACCAGTTCCTTGTCACGAGCAGTGCCGGTCATCCAGCCCAATCCATAACCTTTGGTCGTAAATCCTCCGCGTTCGCGCTCGGCATTGGCCATGGGGTTGCGGGTCATGGCAATCAGGTCTTTCGGGTAAACTTGTTGGCCCTTCAACTTACCCATATTGAGTTGCATCTTCATCCAGGTAGCTGCATCCTGAGGGGTAATGACCAAGCCACCAGCCGATTGCATGGTGTTGTCACGCTTCCGCAAATAGACCTCCTCGGTTTCGGCCTTGGTCATGGCAAAATAGGGCTTGGCAAAAGTCCAGTTATTTTTTTCTACCCGCGACATGTATGCCGTTGTCCGATCCATCCCAAGAGGCTTGAATACCTTCTCCTCCAGTAGCTTCTGCCAGGGCTTGCCGGTCAATTCTTCAGAAATCAGGGTATAAATGTTGTACCCAAGATTGGTGTACTGATAGGTACCTCGACCCGATTCATTGGCTTTTAGGTCCTTTAGTTGTCCCATGAGCAACTCGTGGGTGTGTTGGCCAGTATAAGCCAATCGGAAACCGATAGACTGGTGCTCAAGCCCAGAGGTGTGGGTGAGCAAGTCCCGAATCTTAACCTTATCCATTTCCAGCGCGGGATCAAAGGCAATTTCTTTCAAATACTTGGTCACCGGTGCATCCAGTTTGATGACACCTTCTTTATCCAAAATGGCGGCCAGCAAGCCAGTAAAAGACTTGGTACAAGAGGCGATGTAGAACTCGGTGTCCGCAGCAAAGGGAAGTTTTTGTTCCAGATCTGCGTAGCCAAATCCTCCGGCGTAAAGCGTCTCCTTGTTGCTGACTATCGCCAGGCCGACACCAGGAACACCATCAAATAATTCCAGGGTTTCCTTGTAAAAGGTCTCTACTTTACTCACGTAGTCTTTTTTTGCTGGTTGTGCAATGAGTGATAATCGTCCGATTGCGAGAAGCAACAACAAAATAGGATACTTTGTCAGGTAATTCATGATCAATTTGTTTTTTGATCGCAAGATGCAGTCCTTCAACCCGATTTTCTTGAACAAATGAAACCTGCCGTGTCAAAACTTTTGAACCAGTCGACGAAAAACCCCTGGTGTTACACCGGTTTGGCTTTTGTAATAACGGGTCAGGTGGCTTTGATCGGCATAACCACTATCAAAGGCAATCTGCGCGATGGGTAATCGCCCCTCCGCCAGCAATTGGTTGATACGCCGCAGACGGCACTGATGGAGGTAGGTTTTGATATTGCAATGCTGAAATTTGCGAAACGCCCGCGCCAAATAGACCGGATGCACTCCAGCCTCCTCCGCCAGATCAGCAACGGAGGGAGGGTTAAAACATTCGTCCTCAATTTTATCACAAATACGAGCCAGCCACGGTGGCAGATGTTGTAGCTGGGTTTGTGTAGTATTAGCTAGTGCCGCCACCAATTCCGTGACCGCCATTTCCTGGTCACGATCCAGTTGTAGTGACTTTAAAAACTCCAGGACAACCTGGGAGGTCTGTGCAGGGTGCCACCATTGCCATTGATTAAAAAAGGAATCCGATTCCAGCTGATTTTGAAAATCGTCTTTCAGCAAAACCGAAAGGAGAAAAGCCCCTTCCTTTCCAAAGGCATTGCTGTGCAGTACCGTATTGGGTTTGACCACCACACTCATCGATGTACCGATCTCCTCCCGGTTGCTTACCTGTTCATGGACTTTCCCCCGCAAAACGATGCTGATTCTTCCTTTTTTATCAAAATGTGGGTGGTACTGCTCATGAGCCCGATAGGAAATCCCAATGATGTCCACCCTAGCACTTGAAGGACTGTAAAACTTGTCAGCTTCTCCCTGGTCAAAAATTGCGAACATGTATTATTTTATTCTTCATCAAACAACTACCCTAAAGAAACCGTAAAACGGTAAAAGTTGGAATCGGATGCAATAAATCTTGTATTCATACCCGTTTGATCCATTTTGCAGTGGCATTTATCCAAATAACTGCTTAATTTGCATGACATTATCTCTTTTTGCAGCAATGCTGTTCAACCCGACTGTTATGAAAAATAAATCACTCCTGTTTCTGCCCCTATTGGCGGGCATTCTGCTTACTTCTTGTGTATATGGCCAGGAATTGGCCCGCAAAGCCTCTTTAGGCGTTTATTTGCGGAATATTAATCCCGAATTTAACAACAGGATCACAAAAACTCCCGAGTCCGGCGTTTTCATTTTGAAGGTTATTCCGGAAGGGACTGCTGAAGCGCTGGGCGTTCAAACCGATGATGTTTTATTGTCGATTAATGACCAGACTTGCAAAGATATTCCGACGATCCTCAAGCTGGTAAGTGATAAGCGGGAAGGTACACCCATAAAAGTAGAAGTGTTGCGTCAGGGAAAAAACCTCACCCTGCAAGGAAAGATGAAGGGCAAACCAATGGAATCCTACGAAAATGCGGTAGTACAATACGGTGCAGTACCCTATAAAGGTGGCCAGTTGAGGTCGATTCTTTGTACGCCCAAGGCCGACGGACATTTTCCGCTCGTAGTGTACTTACAGGGGTACGGCTGCGGCTCCATTGACCAGTACTACAACGAGGGCGACCCGATCCGTCAGCTTGTTTCCGGTCTGGTCGATGCCGGATTTGCAGTGTATCGCGTGGAAAGTCCGGGTATCGGCGACTGTGAAAATACGCCGGATTGTGGCGACATTACCTACGAGGAGCAACTCGATGCATTTAGTGCAGCACTGGATCAGTTGAAGCACAACAAGTTTATCGATCAGGAAAACATCTTTTACTTTGGTCATTCCCTGGGCGGCATCACTGCACCACTGTTGGCTGAAAAACATCACCCGAAAGGCATCATCGTCTATGGCACCGTGGTCAAATCGTGGTATGAGTATTTATTGGATGTCAACCGCGAGCAGGCCATTATTCGCGGTGATGACTTTGTGCAGATGGAACAAAACAGCCGCGCAGTCCAGCCCTTCCTCGCCGATCTATTTCTGTTCAAGAAAACACCGGAAGAATTGGCTCAAAACCCGGATTATGCCCCATTTCTGGAAAGCGGCCTCTTCCAAAGAAACGGCAATAAATTAGGCGCCCATGACTACCGCTTTTTACAGCAGCTCAATGATCAGAATATAACCGAAGCCTGGAAAAATGCGGGGGTACATACGCTTGCCCTTTACGGTGAGCACGATTTGCACGCCATAAGCCCGGAATCGGCGAAGCTTATTGCAGATATCGTCAATAGATATCATCCCGGCAAAGGCACTTATTGTATGGTGCAAGGTACAGAACACGCCATGGTCAAGGTACCCAATATGGACACTTACGTAAAAATGCGGCGCAACAGAACTTTTAACGACGCTTATATCTCCGAAAATTTCAATCCCGAAGTCGTCAAAATCATTACCGACTGGATGCTGGACTTGTTGTTGGAAAGCTAGCAGATAGTCTTAAAGCACAATACTCTGCTTGAAGTCCTTTTGCAGCAAAAGGCGGATGTTGGCCAGTACGATTTCACCCATAGTGGTGCATCTTTCGAAGGCATCGGTCCGGTGGTGGTAGGCTAGTTCCTCCTTGAGTTGGGCTACTTTTTCGGGAGTAGACAACTTATCTTTAACCATGACATCAAAAAGGGCTTCTACCTGCTCCAAGGATGATTTCACCCTGGTGGCAATGAGGCTTCGTTCCTCCAACTGGTATTGCTTCACCGCTTTGGGTTCCATCAGCTGAATGCCGAGGAATATGATGGGATGGTTTTCCTTAAAATATTGGGGAAGATAAAAACTCTTGCGGCCTTCGTATGACTGTTGGTCAAAATCGATGGCCCTGAGGCGGTATTGATTGCCTTCTATATCGGGGGTGATATCAACTACGTAATTATAGGAGCGCATATCGCCGAGAAGGCGCACAAAACACCGTTCGTTAAATTTAACAAACTCCTTGGCCATCCGCGTCTGATTGAAGGTGGATTCATCCAGATTATCGCGCAGAAAGACGTCGCCGGGAATGCCGGCAATGTGTTCTTCGACCAGCGTATCTCTGTCAACCAGGTAAATCACGCGATTGGGTGAAAGCAGGTCCTCTAGTTCCAGCCCATAAATTCGGGAGGAATCGGCTTTTTTCAGGTAAAAATGATCGTAGTTGTCGTTGATTCGATTGATAATGCGGACGCGGAAAGGCTTGGTATTACCGAAGGTACAAAAGTCAATACGCGCAATGGTTAGATGTTCCAGAACGGTATCATCTCCATCGGTCTTGAGCAGGGCGTAGATCTCCCGAAGGCCGCGAAATATCTCTTCACGGTCTGACTCCTGAAAATAAACGGTTTCCCACAAGGTATCCCGCCCCTGTCGATCAATCAGGGGAACGGAGGTTTGGTAACGTGTTAAATCATCGTACTGCAAGGGAAGCTTTGGACAGCGGTTGTGCCCCTGAAGGTATTCAAATAATGGCTCTCCAACGGGAAATTGTTGTTTTTTACGGGAAGGGACATTGCCTTTCATAATGTTGGGTTTCTACTCCATGACCACCAGAATCGTTCCTTTTTCTACCGGCGCACCTTTTTCCACCACAACCTCAGCAATGACCCCATCGCCAGGTGATTTAAGCACATTTTCCATTTTCATGGCCTCCAGGATGAATAGGGGCTCGCCTTCTTTGACCTCCTGGCCAGCCTCTACCATGATTTCCAGTACCAGACCGGGCATTGGGGCTTTGACCTCCTTAATCTTATGGGTGATATTGGTGGTCAGTCCAAGGGTTTTCACCAATTGATCGTACTGGTCGGCCAGCTTCACCTGATAGTTATTGCCGTTGATCCGGATGAGAAATGACTTTTTTTCCGGTAATGCCTCAATAACCTCTGCCCGATAAGCCTGGTGGTTGAACAAGATGTGAAAATGACCATCCACAACTTCCAGGATATCCAATTTGGGCAAGTCCTGATCAACAAATTCATATTGGTCATTTACACTGAGTTGGTATCGTTTTTCTTCCATAAGGCTACAATTTCATTTTCCCGACCTTCATCATGAAGTGGGTCTCAAAAATAGTGTAAATCAGATAAATCACTAAAAAAGAAACAACAAAGTAGCGCTCAGTGGGTTGAGCAAGCCGAAAATACAATAAAACCAAAACAACAGAAAACAGCATTTTAGTGATGATGAAAAACAAGACAATGTTGGTGAAATCGTTTTTATTCCTGCTTCGCACCATCCAGATCGAAGTGTAGTACATCACTATACTCAACAGGGTAAAGAATACCAGGCTCACCACTGCCAGTGGAACGTAGGATTGCAGGGTAGGAAAATAACTAATAGTGGCGATGCCTATAGCAGTGAGAATGGTGACGATACCGAGTTGGAAAAAAAATTGGTTAGCATTCATAATCGTCAATAAAGCGTAATAAAAAATGCTTTTTGCACCATACTCTTTTCCCGGAGGAAAAAACCGCAAGCACAAAAAGCATTTTATTTGTTGAACAACGATTGCCGAAGAAAATTACTTTTTAGGAAAGAGAATATCCTTCAGCGTAATGTATAAAGCCGCAAAAGCTGATAGAATAACGCCGATCATAGTCAGATATGGAGTTTCGAAGCCGAAGTAAGCATCCAGCTTTTTACCTCCCAGCGTTCCGATCAGGATGATGATGGCCATTTGGAAGGCCATGCCTGAATATTTCAAATAATCATCTACCCGCTTTCGCGTTTTGGGCTTGTTATCGTTAGACTCCTGCTGGTTTGGCATGTTTTCCTTTGGCATCTTTTGCACTGTCTTCTATTCCCTTACTTCCGGAAAGATTCATTTTCTGACTATTGCCACCCATATTGCAGGTTACGTTGAATACACCACCTGGTTGTACAATCAGTTTGCCGGTTGTTACATCACCGGTAACCTGTGCACTTTCGCGAACATTCAACAGTTCCTCAACGACCATTACCCCTTCAAAACGGCCTTCAACTACGGCATTTTTGCACTTGATTTCACCATCAACAAACCCCGTTGGGCCAATGATCACCTTGGCATCGCAGTTGAGTTTTCCCTTGATAGTTCCATCGACACGTATATCACTCTGTGCCTTCACAGATCCTTCAACGACTGTACCTTTGACCATGCTGTTCAAAGAATGGGTCGAAGAGGAAGCCACACTTGCGCTTCCCTTGGTTTTTGTTTCCTCCTTCTTGTTGCTGTTACCAAACATGCTATAGTGTTTTGATTAAAAATTTGCTTAATATTTTTAAAACGGGGAATAGCCAACTGTTAGACTGCCGGACGAGGATTAGCTTTAATGACTGGTGTTTTGCTTTGGCCGACAGGGAAAAATTTCAATAATAATCTAAGGTAAAACTTTTTTCCTTCTTTGACAAATTTTGTGGTCAAGCTAAAATTTAAATCAAAAGCGCCTTTAAAAGCGTTGGTTTAGATTTTTGATTGACTCTGAATCACAAGATTTGCCAAAGAACCACTTTTTTCGTCACTTGAGGACAAAATCACTAAAAATCCGTTCTTGCCTCATCTCGAAATTGACCCTTTTTCGTCACTAAGATTATGGCATTTCCTGCAAAAAACAATATCTCACAGATTTTCAACCTGTGAGATATTATTAGGATACGTAATTTTTAAAATCTTGTTTCAGTCTTGCCTAGAAATTAGGACAATAGACGCCACGACGTACCGGGCCACAAATTTTATAAACCAGGGCGAACTCAAATCCACCATTGGCATTACTTGCCGGACGCAGCGGTGATACGTTGATATCGTAGCTAAAGCCGAGGCTGAAATTATCGTAGTCAAAACGGGTAGAGAGGATCGCAGCATCATTCAATACACCGGTCTCGATCTTGTTAGAAATACGTGTCCACAATCCAAACTGGAAGGCCTGATAGGCATTGCGGCCACGGCTCAGCAGGAAGCGGAAACTCGTACCGGCATTCACCTGGAAGGAAGGTCCCTGGCTCATGACAATCACACCGGGCAACAGGCCGAAGCGATCGCTCACCAAAAACTCACCACCTCCGTGGAAGGTAAAGCGGCTGTACAACAAATCTTCCTCGCTACTGCTGAAAGACTGATTGGAACGATTGAGGTGGTGGAATGATCCACCGAGGTATAGGTTGTTGTTTTGGTCAAAGACCATAAACCACAACAAACCAGCTGCCATATCGGCGAAGATAAAGTTATCGCGATCAAAACCATCTTCCATTGGATCAGCGGTTTCGTCGTATCCACCCAATCCATCGTGTTGGGTACCCCAACGAAGCTTGAGGAAGTCGATGCTTCTCTGTGCGACTCCGCCTTCAGCACCTACCACCAGATAGTGGCCATCGTTGCGGCCACCGCCCATCTTCTTACTATAGGCTAGCGACAGCTTTCCGGTCAATGTGGAGAAATTCGCCTCACCAGCGCGGTCTCCCCAGAAGGTACCACCAATACCGAAATAATCATAACGGCCTACGGGTATCCGTTGGTCATAAGACACAGAATAAGTGCTGTAAGCGTTGGATTTCAGTACACTAGCCCATTGATTGCGGTAGTTGGCCGTAAGGCGAACGTTACAATTCATCACACCCGTCATTGCCGGGTTGAGATTCAATGGAGAAAGGTAAAACTGAGAGAAGTGAATATCCTGTGCTGAAAGTGAGAGCGTGAAACACATCACAAGACAGGCAACGAAAAAAGATTTGATACTCTTCATAGAAATGTCCATTTGTAAAGCTGCTTTCCTACAATATACGTTTTAATTAATAAGCTACAATATTAGCGAATGTCGATCAATTCGACACCATAAATTCTGTTAAAAGACAACAATAAACCAGAATTGTCATCCTAATAACACCTGTTAAGGGTTCACTACACAGGAAATAAAAGATAGATAAATGTAGATTTCCGTCTTGCTGTTGCACTGAGACCAATCGGAAGAAATTACCGTTGGAAAGTAGTTTGGGCTCAGGCCACCATTATTATCATGACCCGAACATTTGCATAAACGCTGCCCAAAGATAATTTATTATTTACAATTGTCCCGGAAAATCGACCGTTTTTCCATTCGGGCTTGAAATTGTTGCCGCAAGCGCTTATCTTTATCGGCATGATCTGTCCTTTTCCCCTTTAGATGGATCTATACCGAAACCCTTCGAAGCAAACATCAACCCGGATAAGCCTAAGTACTGCGTTTAGTGTTGAATCATTAAACCAAAACAATTATAATCCCTGTGTCATGAACAAGATCCCTATTATCTTATCCCTATTGGTATGCGCGCTATTCTGTCAACCAGCCCAAGCTTCCGTTCACTTCGTCGATGCTCAATTAGCTGAAGTCAGTGCCATGGCAGCCCGTCAGGGCAAGCTTTACTTCGTACATTTTACTGCCACCTGGTGTATGCCCTGTCAATGGATGGAAAAAAATACCTTCGCTGATTCCGAATTAGGCCGCTATACCGACGAGCACTATCTGGCGGTCAAACTGGATATCGATCAAAGTGAGGGCCTTTATTATAAGAAGCAATACCAAATCACCATTCTGCCCAGCATCCTGATTTTTAATGCTCAGGGCGTATTGGTAGACCGAATCGAAGAGTCACTGGATGCCATCCGGTTTCAGGAACGCCTTCAGGCCAACGATAGTCCCGGCAACCGCCTTACGGGGCAGCAAGCTTCCACCAAATTGGTGGCAAGCGTATTACCCAGCCCAAAAGCCAATATGCGCCTTTCCCGACCGGCACTGGTTCCGGAAACATCGGGTACTTCAGTCAGTTACGAAACGCCAGTACCAACAACGACTACTTCGCCTCCTTCCAATTACAGCGCCGATGTCTCCGTTACGGCAACTTCTCCGGAAAGCACTCCACAAGCTTCAACCTCCAATTTTGTACATGAGGCCCCCAAGCCCATTTATATCAATGAACCAAGCTGGGCACCCCGTTCGGAAAAAGGCTACGGCATCCAGGTAGGCGTGTACAGCGATTATAGCAATGCTATTAAGAAGGTAAGTCAGCTGGAGCAAACCTTCGAGGTGCCCATCAATGTGTATGCACAAAAGCAAAATGACAAGATGATGTACAAGATCGTGGTAGGGCTATTTGCCAGCCAGAGTAAGGCAAAGCAATACCTCAATTACCTCAATCGAAATGATTTGGAGGGCTTTGTTCGGAATTTGGATGAGTTCTAAAACTTCAAGTCAAAACAAAAAGATCGTTATAAATATCATCATTATATTTATAATCATTATTTTTATCATGATGATATTTGTAACGATTTCAAGCTACTGCGGCTATCCGGCAGTGCAATGTATGCCTCCCAACGCGGTCTGAAAAAACTTTTATCTTTGCGGCAAAAACCAATATGCCCAGCCTTCTCATTACCAATATCAAGGAACTTGTACAATGCCGCCAGCAGGCACCCACTAAAGTCCGCGGTGGTGAAATGCACCAATTGCCTACGCTCACTGATGCTTTCCTGCTGATTGAAGATGACAAAATCGCCAGTTTCGGCCCGATGTCCGAATGCCCCGAAAGAGCGAACCAAACCATTGATGCTACCGGCCGTATGCTATTCCCCACCTGGTGCGACTCGCACACCCACCTGGTCTTTGCAGCCAGTCGAGAATCGGAATTTGTGGATCGGATTAATGGGTTGAGCTACGCCGAAATTGCCGAGAAAGGCGGTGGCATTCTTAATTCTGCCCGACGACTACAAAAGATGTCGGAAGAAGCACTACTGAAAGCGGCCCAACAACGACTGGAGGAAGTCATAGGCTACGGCACCGGCGCAATCGAAATCAAAAGTGGCTACGGACTTTCGGTAGATGCAGAGCTGAAGATGCTGCGCGTCATTCAAAAGCTCAAGGAACAAAACCAGCTGCCCATCAAAGCCACCTTCCTCGGCGCTCACGCCCTGCCCATGGAGTACCGTGAAAATCGGGAAATCTACCTAAAGCTGGTATTGGAAGAGATGCTGCCACAAATTGCCGATCAGGGCCTGGCCGATTATATCGATGCCTTTTGCGAAAAGGGCTTTTTTAGTGTAGAAGAAACCTCCCGTATCATCGAAGCTGGGGCAAAATATGGCCTGAAAGCCAAGATTCATACCAATCAATTCAACTGCATGGGCGGCATTCAGGCCAGCGTAGCCGGTGGAGCCCTTTCCGTGGATCACCTCGAAGTAGTCAATGACGAAGAAATTGAATGCCTGCTGGGCAGCGAAACGATAGCCACTCTCCTACCCTCCGCTCCGTTTTTCCTCAACGATCACTATCCGCCCGCCCGCAAAATGATTGATGCCGGACTGCCCGTTGCCCTGGCAACTGACTACAACCCCGGCTCCACTCCTTCCGGACGCATGTCTTTTGTATTATCACTGGCCTGCATCAAAATGAAGATGCGCCCTGAAGAAGCCATCCAGGCCGCTACCTTAAATGGCGCACATGCCATGGAATTGGAGACACAACTAGGCTCCATCACTCCGGGAAAGCTGGCCAATTTCTTCATTACTAAACCAATGTCTTCCATTGCTTACCTTCCCTATGCCTTTGGTAGTGACGTGGTCGACCGGGTATTTATCAAGGGCCGGGAAATTTAATTTTACAAATAAAATGTTAACGTTTCTTTAACAGGTAATAGGAAACCAACATTTGAAGTTTGTATAACAAACGCGTTTACATCAATACAAAAATTGGTATTGATTTTCCCAAATATCCGAAATCATTCTCCCTGCAACACATGAATGGGTTTTGGCAATCTGTTGCCACTGACCACTGACTATTCAAGCCAGTGGAATGGGTAACGTTTGTCAGGCCAAATAATTAAGTTACAAAACACACCTCTATGCGAAACACATTTTGGGTGCTGGTATTGCTAAGCACCACACTAAACCTCAGTGCGCAGGTCGTTCTGGGACCCGATGGGTTATTCTATAATATTGACGGCACACTGGCACAAAACGCTATTCCTCTTGGCGTTTCCTTTCTGGATTTTGAAACCAATGCCGCCAACAATGGGATTGCCAACATCTCGGTGGTAGCCCCGGAAAGCAGTCCACAAAATTCCTTTAGCCAAAACCCGGCACTGCTGGGACGCGGCCTCACAAAATGGGATGCCCGATTGGATTATGCTCCCTGGCTGCGCAATATATCCCAGGGTAATCCTTTCTTACTTGATGGAGGCATAGTTCACGCCCTGGGTGACCGACAAGCCGCCGGGCTGCGCATCCGCTATTTTGACCTGGAAGGGTTTCAACTGGGCGCACAGAAACCTTACCGGAAATATGAATTCTCCATTACCGGAAATTACGCCTACCAGATCAGTAGAAAATTCTCGTTGGGGACGGGTCTTAAATACTTTCATAGCTCCCCAGGAAATCCTTCTCCTGGCTCCGGTCTTGCATTAAAACCTGCCAGGGGACTGGCTCTCGACCTGGGCGGACATTTTCAAACCAAACGGCAAATCAACGCCACCAATACCCTACACTGGAATGTGGGCCTGGCCATTACCAACATCGGTTCTAAAGTCAACTACGTACAAAACAGTGACGAAAAGCTGGAATACCTGCCCACTGCGCTCAAGGTCGGTACCCTTATCGCCTGGAAAAAGCTCCTTAAAAACGACCGCTCTCTTGATGTAAACGTCTCCTATCAGGCCGCTAAATACCTCGTACCAACGCCCGACTACACAGTTGATGATGATAACAATGGGATTCCTGATTACCGGGAATACTCTGTATTAGAAGCCATGATTGAATCCTTCAGCGATGCCCCGGCCGGCAGCAAGGAAGAATGGTGGGAAGTCACCCACCGCTTTGGGCTGGAATCCTGGATGCAGTGGAGTGACCGTATCAAAACGGCCGTGCGGGGTGGCTATCATTACCAACACCCCTACAAGGGAGGACTGGAATACGGCACACTTGGCCTTACCGGCCAATACAAAAACGTGTATCTCGATGTGGCGTACATCTATTCTATCGACATGGGTGCGACTGCACTAAACGGTACCTGGGTTATTGGAATGGGTATCAGAAAGGAAATCTAATATTCAAACTACTCTCTATCAGTATTCATTATGAGGAGGCGCCAATTTGCAGGGAGAACGCCTCCTATTTTGAAGGGGACCGGCTACGGCTGATCCCCTGTTTTTTTTATCCTTTTTTATTTGGCGAAAGACAGATCAACGATGCGCTGTTGCTGCTCATCGTGAGCCTTCTTATAACCGGTAGCCGGTGAAGCACTCGATCTGCGGCTGATCAGATCAATGTCAACGTTCAATCCAATTTCCTTGCTCAGGAAGATGGAATTGATGTATTGCCAGGCCCCCATATTGGAAGGCTCTTCCTGGACCCAGATCACCTGCTTGGCGTTGCTGTACTTCTTGAGTACTTTCTGGATCTGGGTGGCTGGTAACGGATATAATTGCTCTAAACGTACAATGGCTACATCGTCGCGTTCCTCCTGCTTTTGGCGTTCCAGCAGGTCGTAGTAGACCTTACCGGTACAGAGCAACAAACGCTTGACCTTCTTTCCGGAACGGGGGCCGATCGTTGGATCATCCAGCAATTCCTGGAATTTCTTACCGGTTTCAAATTCTTCCAGATCACTGACCACCTCAGGGTGACGTAGCAGCGACTTGGGCGACATGACCACCAGCGGCTTACGGAACGGACGTTCCAACTGTCGACGCAGCAGGTGAAAAAAGTTGGCCGGCGTGGTTACATTGGCCACCGTCATATTAAAGTCGGCGCAAGCCTGCAGGAAGCGCTCCAAACGTGCACTGGAGTGCTCTGGCCCCTGGCCTTCATAACCGTGAGGCAACAACATCACCAAACCGCTCATGCGTTGCCACTTGGTTTCCGCAGCGGTAATATATTGATCCACAATGGTTTGTGCGCCGTTGTAAAAATCACCAAACTGCGCTTCCCAAATCACTAGTGAATCCGGGGTTGCCAGTGAATAGCCGTATTCAAAGCCCAGTACCGCAAACTCCGACAATAGAGAATTGTAGATTCGGAACTTGCCTTGCCCTTCCGCCATTCCATCCAGTCGGTTATATTCTTTCTGGGTTTTGGTGTCCGTCAACACCGCGTGACGGTGTGAGAAGGTACCTCTACGCACATCCTGGCCGCTCATACGCACATCACTGCCATCCAGCAAGATACTGCCGTAGGCCAGCAATTCGGCCATCGCCCAGTCCAGCTTGTTTTCGTCCAGCAATTTCTGCTTGGAGGTCAACAAGCGGTCTACCTTTTTCAGTTGGTTAAAGCCATCGGGCAGGGTCATCAGGTGTTTGATGACCTTATCTCTTGTTTCCACTGAAATACCGGTTGCCGGAGATTCCTCGAAGTCGGCCGGATCGGTGGTTTTTTTCAATTTTCGCCACGCCTCTTCCGGTGCCTGATACTCGTAGTCCAGTGGTTTTTCTTTTACCTCATCCAGGCGTTCCTGCAGGTGATTCCAGAAGGAATTCTCCATCTCATCGGCCAGGTCCTTTTCCACATCGCCGCGTGCCACCAAACGCTCTGAGTACACTTCCCGGGGATTCTTGTGGTTCTTGATGATCTTGTACATGCCCGGCTGGGTGAATTGCGGGTCATCCGCTTCGTTGTGTCCGTGTTTACGGTAACACACCATATCAATAAACACGTCAGAATTGAATTCCTGACGGTATTGCAGTGCCATTTCCACTACGAAAAGTACCGCCTCCGGATCATCGCCATTGACGTGAAATACGGGTGCCTGCACCACATTGGCTGCTCCCGTAGAATAAGTCGAAGAGCGGGCATCGTCAAAATTGGTGGTAAAACCGATCTGGTTATTGATCACAAAGTGCAGTGTGCCTCCGGTATAATAACCGGCCAGGTTACTCATCTGTACCGTTTCGTACACCACGCCTTGACCTGCTACCGCAGCATCACCGTGAATCAGGATGGGCAGAATGCGGTCGTAGTCACTATTATAAAGGATATCAGCTTTGGCCCGTGAAAATCCCTCTACCACCGGATCAACCGATTCGAGGTGTGAGGGGTTGGGGGCCAGCTTCAGGTGCACCGTTTTGCCGGAAGGCGTTTCTACCTGAGAAGAAAAGCCGAGGTGATATTTTACGTCCCCATCACCGAAACTAAGGTCCGGATTAGAAATACCTTCAAATTCGTTAAAGATCTGGGCGTAGGTCTTGCCCATGATGTTGGCCAGTACATTCAGGCGGCCCCGGTGTGCCATACCGAAGATAATCTCCTCCACATCCGACTCAGCGGCCATATTGATAATACCATCCAACGCCACAATTGTCGTTTCGCCTCCTTCCAGAGAAAAACGTTTCTGGCCGATGTATTTTTTACCCAAAAACTCCTCAAATACCACCGCACCGTTCAACTTCTCCAGAATCCGGCGCTTTTTCTCCAAAGGAATATCAAAGGCATTGTCCGGATGGTGCTGTTCAATTCGCGTACGAATCCAGCGGCGACGTGCGCGGTCTTCGATGTGGTGATAATCAAAGCCGATATTACCGCAGTACACCTTGCGCATATGGGTAATGATTTCGCGCAGGGTCGCATTTTCCATACCCACTTCCCTACCCGATACAAAGCGGGTATCCATATCCTCCTCCGCCAGCCCAAAGTCCTCCAGGTTGAGGTTTGGGTGCCGGTCACGTCGCGGCCGGATCGGGTTGGTTGTTGACAACAGGTGGCCGCGATTGCGAAACGCCTTGATCAGCGAAAACACCTGAAATTCCTTCACACTTGGGGCAACTGCCGTTGCCTGTCCATTACCGCCGTGTCCGTTACTCGCATGGGCAAAGTCAAAGCCCGAAAAAAAAGCCCGCCAACTCTCCTCCACCTGATCAGGATTGGACTGATACTTTTCGTACATCGAATCAATAAAAGCGGGATGAGCATTGGCTACAAAAGAAAAGTCGCTCATAATTGGTCTTTATATCTTCAAAAAGTTGTTTTTAAATAGAACAATTAAAATTCGAAAAGGAACACCTTCTCGTCGGATTTTATTGCACTCTTACGCATAATTTACAAAATTGGTGCAATTAAAGAGGGCTTTCGGAGAAAAACAAGTTTTTAAAGCAAATCTTGTGAAGATTATAACAAACGAATCGGGAAGGTGGTTTTTGCATTTTTTCAGGACCAATGATGAGTTGGGTGTATCCCCACCTGCGTTATCTCCTCGGTGGGGTTCAATGGTTGAGCGAAAAATTTTTCGCCTGTGAACTTGTTCTCAACCAGTGCGTGCGGTAAGTATAAGTAACTGATGGACAATTGCTGCAGTTCACCTGCGACAGGAGGCTTCTTTATGGTAGCAGCAGTTGGCAAGGCGGGCCGATGAAATAAATTTCACCGAACCAGGGAATGGTAGAAGCCAGGCACTTTAGAAGTGAGAAGTGCCTGGCTTCTTTTTTTTTACTGATACCGCGATCCAAACACAAAGCCACGGCGACCACAGGTACTCTTGGCAATACCTCCCACACCAAAACTCAGCTCCAGATATAACGTTGCCCGAAAGGGATTGCTGGAAGTATAGGAGTCATAAGGTCGATAATAAGCCGGAAAGCCATCCTTCTGCCCTTCATCCGATACCAGATCGGTCAGGGCGTATTCCAGGCGCATGCCCAGTTTGAAGGTCGAAACTTCGGATCCAAACAGGAAGCTACCCAGTCCGGCCACGGCAGAATAATAGATGTCCTCGTATTTGTCATCTACATTTTCCAGGCGGGTTGGGCCAAAAGTCTGATCAACTTCGCGGATATTGGTCATTTTGGGTCCCAACTCAAAAAAAGCACCTCCCGGTGTATAATAGCGATACAACAAATAGAGGTCAAGGGCATCCCACTCCAGGGAGTTTGTGAGGTTTTCCCCGAGTACGTTATCGAGAAATACAAGGTCCTGTTGGTGCTTGGTAAACAAAGCCTCAATATTAATGCCACTGTAATCACCAATGTTGAGTCCCACCACCCCACCATAGGTCAGGGCAGTGTTGAGTTGGTATTCATGTGAGTTGTCATTAGCGATATTGCTGTTGAGATAGCCCGTAAGGCCAAACATCGCCTTCCCTCCCACTTCCAGCCAAAGCTGGGCCGACAGACTAAAGGCAAAACAGGTCAATACTAATGTGAGTAAGCTGGCTTTTTTCATTACATGTAGTTTTTCAATTGAAAGTGAAACTTCATAGCAGCATGAAGATAGTACATTAACTGGATACTCCCCGAGCAAAAAACGCTGTTTCAATGTACTTAAAAAATGACAACTTAACCAATCACCCTTTAATAATTGCCCCGATGAGGATTAATGAAGCAATCAGAGTGCAAAAGCGAGGCTAAAAGAGAAATTGAAAAAAATTAAACCAACCTTTTCTTTTTTTAGGAAAAAAGGTATCTTTGCAGTCCGATTTTTTGAGTGGAAAATTTATTAGTAGAAAATTCATTGTATGGCACACCATAAATCAGCGAAAAAACGGATTCGTCAGGACGAGAAAAAGCGTTTGCACAACCGTTATTACAAAAAGACGACTCGTACTGCCATTAAGAAGTTACGGGAGATGAGCGATCAAAAAGAGGCAGCTGAATTTTTGCCCAAGGTTATCAGCATGGTCGACAAACTGGCCAAGCGTAAAACCTGGCACAAAAACCGTGCTTCTAACCTGAAGAGTAAACTGACTCGCTTTGTCAATAGCCTGAACTAGGCAGATCGTTTTATAGACGGTCCGAATAACGCGTGTATTTTCACAACGAAAGTACACGCGTTTTCCTTTTACTATTGCACGAACGAACATTCATTCGTATCTTCGTCAGTAGACATGGTCTCACTAACTCAAGTAAATACGCATGCCCAGATTTCATACCTTGCGCGTCAACGATATTCGACGGGAAACCGTCGATTGTGTCTCTGTTGCATTTAAAATACCCGAGCAAGATCGCGATCAGTTTCACTTTCTTCAGGGGCAGTATCTTACCCTGAAAGCAGTAATCGATGGAGAGGAAGTACGTCGCTCCTACTCGATCTGCTCCAGCCCCACCGATCAGGAATTGCGGGTAGCCATCAAGAAAGTACCGGAAGGCAGATTTTCCACCTATGCCAACGAAAGCCTGAAGGTAGGCGATACTTTGGAGGTGATGCAACCCATGGGCAATTTCAACACCAAGCTTGATCCTAAAAACCAGAAACATTATTTGGCCTTTGCCGCCGGTAGTGGCATTACACCGGTCATGTCGATCCTCAAAGCGGTGCTCAAGACCGAACCCAAAAGTCACTTCACCCTGTTTTACGGCAACCGGGCGACCGATTCAATTATCTTCCTGGAGCAACTCGAAGGCCTGAAGAATGAATACCTGGGGCGACTAAGCGTACACCACATCCTCAGTCGCGAGCATCCGGGCAGCGAGCTGTTTTACGGCCGCATTGATGCCGATAAATGTCGTACCTATTTCAAGCACCTCATCGATATTGATGACATTGATGAATTTTTCCTCTGCGGCCCGGCGCCAATGATTGAGGGAGTCAGTGAAACCCTTCAAGACCTCGGTGCAGATAAGAAAAAAATTCATTTTGAGCTTTTCTCATCGGCTGGGTCCACCGTAGCTCGCCGCGACATCAGCAAGGTGCCAAAGATTGATTCCTCCATTTCCATCAAACTCGATGGCATCACCCACCACTTCCCACTATCCAGTGATGGCGATACCATTCTGGATGCGGCACTGAAAGGAGGATTGGACCTGCCCTTTGCCTGTAAAGGCGGTGTATGTTGTACCTGCCGGGCCAAATTGTTGGAAGGCACTGCCGAAATGGAAGTCAACTATGCTCTGGAAGCCGATGAGGTGGAAGCAGGTTATATTTTGACCTGTCAATCTCACCCCACCAGCAGCAAACTGTTAGTCGACTTCGACGCCTAAGTAGAAATTGTTGAGCATCTTTTTTCTACCTTTAGACCCATGGAAGTAAACAAAAGTAAAAAACAAACTATCCTGGAAGCCGCGGCTGAACTGTTCAGAGATCGTGGCTATGTGGCTACTTCCATGCGCGATTTGGCGGAAGCCGTCAACCTTAAAGCCTCCAGCCTGTACAACCACATCAGTGGCAAAGAAGAAATCCTGAAAACCATCTGTTTCCAAAATGCCCGTCGCTTTCTGGCCGGCATGAAAGACATTGAAAGCCAAGCGATCAGTAACACGGATAAAGTCCGCGCTCTCATTCACCTGCACATCCAGATAGCCACCGAGGATTTCACTTCGATTACTGCCTTTAATGATGAGTGGCGCCACCTTTCGGAAAAGGAACTTGAAAAGTTTATTGAGCTGCGTAGAGACTACGAACAGCGCTTCAAAGCCATCATCAAACAAGGCATTCTGGCCGGAGAATTTACCGACCTGGAACCGACCATCGCCCTGTATACCGTCATTTCCGCAGTCCGCTGGATTTACGACTGGTACAAACCCGGCAAACCCATTAATCTCAACCAACTGGAAGAGCAAGTCGTCGCTATTCTGCTAAAGGGTATTGCTAAATAGTTATACCTTTAGCAATAAAGTTTTTCTTTATGCAAATGAAGTTCGGATTGACCATTTTCCTGGCCGTAGTATACCTCTCCTGCCTTTTCGCTCAGATTCCTGCCAACCCCATCGGACTCAACCCACCCGGTTTGAAATGGAGCCAGATCAATACCGACAAGGTGCAGGTCATTTTTCCCAACGGCCTGGACAGTGCCGGACAGCGTGTTGCCAACACGGTACACTATCTATGGGATCATGGCAATCAATCCATCGGTAACCAGATGCATAAAGTCACGATCCTATTACAAAACCAGACAATCGTGCCCAATGGTTTTGTGACGGTAGGCCCGTTTCGCTCTGAGTACAATATGACACCCCCGCAGTTCAACTGTACCACCGACTGGCTGGACTTGCTGGCCATTCATGAATACCGCCACGTCAAACAATTTGGCAACAGCCGCCATGGACTAACCAAAGCTGCCAAGGCCATTCTGGGCTCCTGGGGTTGGGGAGGATTGATGGCTACCGCCCTGCCGCGCTGGTTTTTTGAAGGAGATGCAGTAGGCAGCGAAACCGCCCTGAGCCTTTCCGGTCGGGGTCGAATGCCTTCGTTTGATATGGAATACCGCTCGCTGCGCCTGGAAGATAAACACTACGGTTACGAAAAAGCCGGAGCCGGATCATTGAAGGACTTTGTTCCGGATTGGTACAGCCTGGGCTACTACCTTACTACCCAGGCCCGCCGCGAATACGGTGCTGACATCTGGGAAAAAGTAGTGGATGACGCGGTGCGCTACCGGGGCCTTTTTTATCCCTTCAGCCGCAACCTCAAACAGCATACCGGATTGTCCACCAAAAAGTTGTACCAGGAAACAATGAATACGCTGGATAGTCTTTGGGCAGTAGATGCAACGACTGCAACCAAAGCTATTTCCCCAAATCCGATTCACGCAAGGAATAAGAGAACCGTAACCAATTACACCAATCCTCACCAATTGGCCAACGGAAATGTGGTAGTTGAAAAACGGGCTTATAATGAGATCACTGGTTATTACGAAATTGATAATCAGGGGGCAGAAAAGCTGCTGACTCGCCCCGGACTTTTGTTTGGTCCACCTAATTCTACGCTCTCGGTACAAGAAAACCTAATGTGTTGGTCCGAGCTAGGCTTTGATCCACGCTGGATCAATCAAAACTTTTCGGTGATTGTGGTTTATGATTTGGCTCGAGGCCAAAAACGACGACTCACCTATCGCACCAAATATTTCGCTCCGGCGCTCTCCCATGATGGACAGCACATTGTGGCCGTTGAAGCCGATGAGCAATTGCAGTACCAGCTAGTCATTCTCAATGCTAAAGATGGAACAGTTATCCAGACTTTGCCCAATCCCGGAAACTGGTTCCTAAGCTTTCCCCGCTGGGCCGAAGATGACCAATCCATCATTGCAATAGCTCAAAAAGGAGAAGTCAATCAACTGCAGACTCAGGAAATCAGCACGGGAAAAATTGAAGTACCGGTACCGCCCACCAATCAACAACTCACGCACCCCTACCCTTCCGGTGAGGACATTTATTTCTCCGCCACTTTCACAGGCATTAACAATATCTTTCGGGTCAATCGAAAAAGTAAACAATTGTATCAAATCACCGACGACCGCCTGGGGGCTTTTCAGCCCAGTGTTTCCCCGGATGGTACTCAATTGCTGTACAGCCGCTTCACTGCTGATGGCTACGATGTGATCCGCACCCCGCTGGCAAGCGAAAAAGAAAAAGCCTGGGATGAACTGCCTCCCTTTGCGATCAACTTTTACGAACCGCTCGTTGAACAAGAAGGAGGAAGTATTTTTGATAAAGTACCCAACGAAAATTTTGAAGTCAAAAAATTTAATAAATGGAGTGGCATTTTGAATTTCCACAGTTGGCTTCCACAGCTTTCTCCGCCACTGGTAGGGGCGAGCCTTCTTTCCGACAATAAATTTAGTACCCTTTCGGCAGAAATCAGCGGTTATTACAACCTCAATGACGACGAATGGTCAGCGGTAGCCGGACTGACCTACGCCGAATTGTACCCTTTCATCAATCTGAGCTTCAGCCGTATCAATCGCTCCAATAATTTCTATCGTTTTGAGCGAAGCAGCGAAAACGACACCTTACTTTATACCAATTTCTACAGCGAATCCTGGTCGGAAAACCGGTACATCGCCGGATTGTCCTTACCCCTCAATCTTTCCAGGGGTAATGCCTTTCACCGCCTCAACCTTCGAGCCAATTATCAATTCACGGAAGTAGATGTGGAGGGCAACCTCAACAATCCCGATAATGTTCGGGATACCCTGACCGGCTCAGCCGAATTGTTGAATGACCTGGCGGATATTTTCCGCGACCCAATTGAGGATGTCAACCTGAACATTCTGGATTTTCGACTGACCTGGCAAAGCCTGCGCCGGACGGCTATCCAGCACCTCAATCCACGATTGGGGCTGGTGGTAGATGCACGATACCGAACAGTTTTGGGCGATCAGTCTATTCAGGCCGATAATTTTTTAGCTCGAGCCGATGTCTATTTGCCTGGAATCGGGCGGAATCATAGCTTCTACATCAATACGGCCTATCAACGGATGGATATCCTGGACAATTACCGCTTTTCCGACTTTTTTGTGTATCCACGCGGCTATAATGCATTGTTGGGTGACGAAAACTACAAGATAGGCTTCAATTACAGTTTTCCTATTGCCTATCCCGATCTGGCCCTGAGCAGTATGGCATTCCTCAAAAGGATCAAAGCCAATGTGTTTTACGATCAGGGATGGCAAAAGGGAGGACAACCGTTTAATTTCGATCGTACCGCAAGGTCGACCGGAGTAGAACTACGCGTCGATTTCCGAGCTTTTCGCTTATTGGAAATTGACCTGGGTATGCGTTACAGCTACCTGCTGGATCAGGATCGAGCACCAAATGGGCAAATCCATCAATTTGATTTTCTTTTGATCAGTATTAGTGAGTGATTGGGAGAGAAGAATTGTCATCCTGGAGGAAATGCAAGGAATGAGGGCTTACATTCGTGCTGCCGCAACAATTCATCCACTCCTTCCATTTCCTCCAATCAATTTCCTTCCCCAGGTGCATTGAGCAGTGAGTCCTGCCCAACTTCAATACCCAAACTATCGCGCAGTAACTCCAGTCGTAGTAAGCTATCCTGCTCCAGTGAATCGCGAAGGATTTCCTCCGGCGATTTAATGCGCATCGGACAGGCCAGTTGACGGGCCTCTTCCGGAGTCAGCTTTGGAAATTCACCGCCCTGCCATTGCTCAAACTCCTCATTGCGTAGAACTTCCCTCATGAAATAAGCCCAAATTGGGAGAGCAGTATTGGCCCCTTGACCATTTTGGAAATTGCGGAAACGCACCAGGGGTGAATCACCTCCTACCCAAACCCCGGCCACCAGTTTTGGCGTAAAGCCAATAAACCAGCCGTCCGCGTGATTCTGCGAGGTACCAGTCTTGCCAGCAATAGGGTAATTATACAATCCATATTTCCACCGTAACCGACTGGCCGTACCCATGGTCGAAACCGATTCGAGCATGTGGGTAATAATTTTGGCCCTTTCGGGAACCACTACCTGGACTGAATCTTGCTGGCGAAAGTCAACCAACACCGTACCGTCACTCGTCTCAATCCGATTGATCGCAGTAGGTGGGACTCTGGCGCCCTCATTGGCCAAGACGGCAAATGGCTGAAGCAGATCATAAAGAGACATCTCCGCTGCTCCCAGGGCTATTGAAGGTTCCGTGGGAATATCTCCGGTAATGCCCATCGCATGTGCCAATTCAATCACCGGATCAACCCCGGTGCGCATGATCAGGTCGACCGTAACGACATTCACGGAATTGGTCAATGCCCCTTTCATGGAATAAGAGCCGCCATAATTACCATCGGCATTTTGGGGAATCCAGTCATCCAGATCGGTGCCATCAGGCTTGAAGTGAGGCTCCGGATCATCCTTGCGTGGGTCCTTGATTGACCAGTCGCCTTTGGCGTATTCGTGGTAAACCAGCAGGCGATTGGGAAATTGCTCACAAGGGTCAATACCGCTACGTAGAGCCTGCGTGTAGACAACGGGCTTAAACACTGACCCTGACTGTCGGCGCGCCTGCACGTGATCATACTGAAAGAAATCGTAATCGATCCCTCCTACCCAGGCCCGAATGAAGCCGGTATTGGGCTCCACCGCCATAAAACCTACCTGCAACAAACCAAGGTGATATTTGATCACATCCAGTGGACTCATGTAGGCCTCCTTTGGGCCATCCCAGGTGAAGATGGTCACCGTATCGGGCTGCTCGAAGCGCTCTTGAATTTGCGATTCTGAAAGCTGTTCCGACTTAAGCTTTTGATACAGGAGTGAATTTTTCATAGCAAACTCAATGGTCGTCACATCGTGCCAAGGTGCGGTAAATCCATCCCAGTGCTGATCAAAATCCGCCTGTATTTCACTTAAATGTTGACGAATCGACTCTTCTGCCTGTCGCTGCAATCCGGCGTGCAATGTGGTATATACCTTCAGTCCATCCACATACAGATCATAAGCTTCACCATTGGGTTTCGTTTTTCCCTCCAGGACCCGGTTGACCTCCCGCCGCACAAACTCGCGGAAATACGGAGCGATGCCTTCATTTTTAAATTCAGGATCATACTGAAGCTCCAGCGGAAGTGCCTGTAACGAATCTCCGACTTCCTCAGTCAGGTAGTCGTTTTTTTCCATTTGCTGAATCACCACATTGCGCCTTTGCAGGGCCCTTTCCGGATAACGCATGGGGTTGTAATAAGTGGTACCTCGCAATGTGCCAATCAGAACGGCCCCCTCTTCCAGCGACAGCTCAGAAGCCGATTTACTGAAAAAGCGTTGCGCAGCCACATCAATACCATACATATTATCGGGAAAAGGCACCGTATTGAGGTAGAGGGCCAGCAATTCCTGTTTGCTATAGGTACGCTCCAATCTGCGGGCAGTGATGATCTCTCTAACCTTATTCACCACAATTGAGAGCAACCAATATTCTTTGCGCTTGAGCAGGTTTTTTGCCAGCTGTTGAGAGATGGTACTTCCACCTCCTCCGGAGCGATCACCTTGCAATATAGTGCGATAAAATACCCGTCCCCAGGCGCGGTAATCAATGCCATTGTGCTGAAAATAGCGCTCATCTTCCGTGGCAACGAGGGCATTCAGTACGGGTTGTGGGATGCTGTCGTAAGGCACCAGGATACGGTACTGATCATAATAGCGACCAAGAAGGACACCATCGGCAGAGTACAGATCGGAAGCGGCATCCGTTTGCAAATGCTTTAGTTCCCGACGAGAAGGCGTGGTGAGTGAAACGATGAAGATAAACAACTGAAAGGCAATCAAAAAGCCGAAAAAGGTCAACCCAATTCGCTTGGTCCAGCGGGCCAGACGCGGACGACGTTTGGCGAAAGCCCCCCACTTATCGTTGACTTTGTCAAGATATGGTTTAAAGATGGCTTTTGTTTTGTCAATAAATACTTGAAACTGCTGCTTCAACATAAAAAGAGAATGATCATTGATCCTTACCTCTGGAGAGTTGGAAGATAAGGAAGGCGGTTATCAGTAATAAGAGGCTCGGCAACAAGATAACATCCATAGGAATATCACCTCCATTATAAACGGATGTATCTTTGGGTATATTATCGTTGATCTGTTCCCAAACAAAATACCCAACCCATACTACCACCAGGATAGCATAGATCAACCTGTTGCGCATAAGTCTGTTTTAAGTGTCTGTACGAGGTTATGTACCACGCCAGTTAGCACAAAATATTGTAATATGTTTCCAACATTCCCCAGCGTTGTTGTTCATAAAATAAGGGGAATGCCTCCTTATGGCCAGTCATTGTGTTTAGAACGCTCAAGTAAAGTCACCGGCTTGGGTCAGAATTGACAGCTCTTGGGATGAATTAAAAACCGGCTTTAAAGATAAGATTTCCCTGGTAAAATAGTAACCTTATTTCTCTTTTGTGTCTTCACTACAAAAGTGACAGGAGTTTTGCGGCTGCTTCCGACAAATCTTTGCCAAAGGTAAAAAGCCCCTCTTCGTGTCCCGCCATAACAAACAATTTGCTGGTGGGCAACTCCGTTTCCCGCAATAGCTGAATGATTGCCTGCGCCATCTCCGGTGAGCCGTAAGTAACAGCTTCCGGTGTGGTAGGGACCTGGTGCAATAACTGCTGCCAAAGCGCCAAATCGTGTACGTGGATCACCCCCTGCACCCACGGGCATTCCCGGTAAATAACGGCATGACTCATGGACTCTGATGAAGCCACAACAGGTCCTGTACAGTAGAGCGTATTGCTGGAAATTTCAACATCAGTAACCAGGCTGTAATGCTGACTGTCCAGCTGCCGAAAATTCCCGGTAGCTGATCCGCTGATAACAAATTGCCCGGTCTGCCCCCAGCGCTGGCTGATATTGCCAAAACCAATACCATTGTCGTAAGCGCCTATGAGCTGATGCTCATACATCACATTTCGCCAATGATTGAGTTCTTGCAGCTTTTCCCAGGCCAGCGGTTCCGATTTGGTCCACACGGGATTAAACTTAATATACCCTTCGTCGATCATGATTGCAATTGTTTCTGTTGTTCGGTATACATCGCCAGGATATCCTTCTCGTTGGCAGCACAGATGCCCCTTTCGGTAATGAGTCCTGTAACCAGCCGGGCAGGCGTGATGTCAAAGCCGTAGTTGATAGCCGGACTGCTTTCGGGTGTCAATAAGACTGTCTCTAAGCCATTTTTTCCCAACCCCTGAACGCGGCGAACCTCCTCTCCCGAACGCTCTTCGATGGGAATTTCGGAAAGGCCATCGGTCAGCTGAAAATCAAATGAGCTTTCGGGCAGGGCCACATAGAATGGCACCTTATTGTCGAAGGCGGCCAGTGCCTTGAGGTAGGTACCAATTTTATTGGCTACATCCCCGGTGCGTGTGGTGCGATCACTACCTACAATGACCAGGTCCACCATACCGTGTTGCATCAAATGGCCGCCGGTATTATCGGCGACAACCGTATGGGGAATGCCCTGCTGCCCTAGTTCAAAGGCGGTAATGCGGGCACCCTGGTTGCGCGGACGGGTTTCATCCACCCAGACGTGCACCGATATGCCTCGTTCCTGGGCCCGATAAATGGGGGAAGTCGCCGTACCGTGGTCAATACAGGCCAGCCAGCCGGCATTACAGTGGGTCAGAATATTGACGGGCTGATCCGGTTTTTGCTGATGAATGGCCTCAATCAGCGTAACGCCGTGCAGTCCGATTTGGTAACAAAAGCTGGCACTTTCTTCAGCCAGTTGCGCAGCGCTATTACGGGCAATCTCCACTTTTTCCGCAAGGCTAGCCCCCTGATTAATAGCACTTTGCACTCGTCGCAAAGCATTGAATAAATCAACAGCTGTAGGGCGGGTTTGCTGTAGCAAATAAACAGTAGATTGTAAAAAGGCATCCAGGTCTTGGGTACCCGGTCCCCGATACAAAGCCAGGTATATCCCATAAGCCGCCGTCACACCAATTAAAGGAGCCCCCCTGACGTGCATCTCCCGAATGGCCCGGGCGCAGTCTTCGACAGTCCTTAAATCTTCAATGACTACCTGATGTGGCAATGATCGCTGATCAATGATCTGTATCCAGCCCTCTTCTTTTAGCCAAATGGTGCGGAAGTCTTGTCCGTTTATTTTCATAAGTGATCATTTGCTAATTGAAAACAAAAGTAATACCCTTACTTACATCCAATAGAGGAAATGCCAGAATTTACATAAATTTAAAACAAGCTGCTCATCATCGCTCAGGGGGCATTTACATACTAATTACGCCTTTTGGCGAAATGGTCATCAAATAAAAGATCATTATTGAGTATCATGCAAAAAATGGACCTTCTTTGACAAATTTAGTGGTCAAACTAAAATTTAAATCATAAGCGACGTTAGGAGCGTTGTTTTAGATTTTCGATTGACTCTGAATCACGAGATTTGTCAAAGAACCAAAATGGATACGATTATGAAAAAAACACCTCTACTCTTTCTGCTTTTTCTTTGTCTGGTGGCCTCCTCGGTCCTTAACGCTCAAGATGACTGCGAAGGGGCTACCTCAGCCATTACTTTTTCCGGCAATAACCTGGAGCAATTGACCTATCAAGGACATGGTTTGCTTTACGAAGGGCTGGGCACACGGTTCTATTCTTCTGACAGTACCCTTGTGAACACCATTTTTTCCAGTGCGCTGTGGATCGGGGGCGAAACTCCTTCCGGTATACAGTTGCTTCAGGCTCGCACCTATGGAGCTGGGAATGGAACGATTGGGGCAAAACCTGGGCCATTAAATCCGGAAGATGGCCAGCCTTTTCCCGATGTATGCGAAAATTTTGACCGGTTTTGGGTGGTTTCTCTTAGCGAACTTTATCTTTTCCAGGCGGATTTACAAGACAATGGGCAGCTTGACAACGACCATCCGGCAATACTCTCGTGGCCGGGGCGTGGTAACCCCTTTTCCCTTACGGAAAATGGCTTCGAATTGCCCGATGTCCCCCTGGCCCCCTTCATCGACGCGGATGGCGATGGCATCTACAACCCTGAAATGGGAGATATTCCACAAATGAAAGGAGATAAAATGATGTGGTGGATGTACAACTCCTCCGGAAATTTTCCGCTACAATACAGCAATCGCTGTTATGCTTTTGATGATGACCCGGAACCCGGTGTACTCGATAAAACGCTCTATTTTGAAATGGAAGTCACTTCATTCCTTGATGAGCCGATTACGAATACCTCCACAGCCTTGTTTATAGACGCTGACCTGGGGTGCTACACAGATGATTTCGTAGGCTGCTTTCCGGAAGCTGACCTGGCCTTTGTCTACAATAAGGATTCTCTGGATGGGCTTGAAGATGGCTCGTGCCCTCAGAACGTGTCTTCTTTTCAAAATGAAATTCCGGTATTGGGTATCAAACTGCTGGAAAGTCCACTCAGTGATCAGGGCGAACCACTGGGTATGACATCCTTCATTGCCTATGTCAACGCAGGAGTGGGCAGTCCACCGCCCCAGATTACCGATCCAAATAACTTCACCGAATATTACAACTACATGTCCGGACGCTGGCGCGATGGCTCTCCACTTACGGTAGGTGGACTGGGATTCGGTGGTACCGAAACTACCCAATTTGCCTTTCCAGGAAACCCATCCAATGATGAAGAGTGGTCGCTATGCTCGATTGATGGCCCCACCTTGGATTATCGAATGCTGTTGGGTTCCGGTACTTTTCAATTTGATCCCGGACAGACGATTAAGCTAGGTTACGCCTTCTTCCTCTCGGATGGATATACCCTACCCTGCCCAGATTTATCAGCAATCGTTAATGATTGTACGGTTGTAGCGGATACCTACCAGCAGTTGACCGATGCCGATGCCCCGGTTTTGGCTTCCGCCAATTTGAAAGTATTTCCGAATCCAACAACCGGGCTTTGCCATATCAGACTGGAGAAAACGGATGACGTAATCCGCCAACTTTCCCTTTTTGATGCCACTGGCAGAAGAGTAATGAGCACGGAAAAAATCAACCAGGCCCAAATGGATTTGGATTTGACACATTTGCCAAAAGGCATCTACCATTACAAAGTGAGGACAGACAAGGGCCAATTTGCCGTGGGCAAACTGGTTTTAGCAGGTCGATAAAAGGATAAAACCCTCGTTGCAAAGTCTGTTTTGCAACGAGGGTTTTAATTTCTAATTCGACTTCCAGAAGTAAGGCGTAAACAGCACCAGAATGGTAAACAACTCCAAACGCCCCAACAGCATCAGAAATGAAAGAAAGACCTTGATATATCCGGGAAACCAGGCAAAATTATCTACCGGTCCAACTTTTCCGATCGCGGGGCCTACATTCCCCAGTGAGGTCGCTACTGCTCCAATTGCAGTCATGAAGTCAATGCC
Source organism: Saprospiraceae bacterium (assembly GCA_965229635.1). Taxonomy (GTDB): domain Bacteria; phylum Bacteroidota; class Bacteroidia; order Chitinophagales; family Saprospiraceae; genus BQJU01. The sequence continues at coordinate 3,151,696 of OZ245894.1, read as the reverse complement.
CGCCACCGACAAAGCAATGGAACCAAAGACAAAAATGATCATATACAAGAGCAGGAAAATAATGATGTGGGTGATGACCTTTCCCCTCACCACCTGACCATTGAGGTATAGCGGTACTATCGCCCGGGGGTGTAGAATGCGTTTAAACTCCAGAATCGAGTTCTTGAAGAAAACCAGGTGCCGTATGATTTTAATACCGCCACTGGTAGAACCGGCACTGGCGCCGATAAACAACAAAATAAAGAAAAACATGGTCAGGCCCGAACTCCAGGAGGTATAGTCGGCAGAAACAAACCCGGTAGTCGTAATCAGGGAAACAATCTGGAATATACTATCGCGAAAAACGGATTCAAACGGACGATCAGTGAGCTGGAAAACGCGCAGACTAACCACCAGAGAGAAAAACAAAATGACGAACAAATAGGCCTTGAACTCATCGCTATTCCAGACCTTCTTGAATTTTCCCTTCAGCCCGAGGTAGATAACAGTATAATTGGTGCCCGCAAAAAACATGAACAGCACGATGACATATTGAATCAGCGGAGAGGTATAGTAGGCAATACTGGCATTTTTGGTTGAAAAACCACCCGTTGCCATAGTTGTCAAAGCGTGGTTGATGGCATCGTAGAAATTCATGCCAAAGGCAAACAGTAAAATGGTAAGAATAAAGGTCAGCGCCACATAAATGAGCCAGAGCCTTTTTGCCGTCTCCTGGATGCGCGGATGCAGCTTATCCGACGTAGGGCCGGGCGCCTCCGCTACAAACAACTCAATGCCGCCAATACCCAGCAAGGGAAAGATGGCCACCGTCAATACGATAATTCCCATACCGCCGATCCATTGGGTCATACTACGCCAAAACAGGATACCTTTCGGAGTGGCCTCGATATCAGTCAGTACACTGGCACCGGTGGTGGTCATCCCCGAAACGGTTTCAAACAAGGCATCGGGAATATTGGGGATCACCCCACTAAAAAGATAGGGCAAGGCACCAAAAGAAACCATGGCCAGCCAACCCAGTGCCACAATCAGGTAGCCTTCCCTTTTGTTGATGCCACGCTTATCCACTCTGGGGACCCACCAAAAGATGGAGCCGATCAGTATACAGCAAATACCGGACATGATCAGCGGCATTTCGTCATTGCTGTGGAAATAAAAAGAGAAAGGCAAACACAGAAACATAAACCCGCCAATGATCATCAACAGCACACCGAGTACCCGGGCAATGGGTCGAATATTGATCATTAGTTGAAGAGTTTTTCGAGTTTACTGATGGCTTCCGGAAGTGCGAACACAATGACCTTATCATCAATCTGAAACTGGAAATCTCCCGTGGGAATGATACTCTTTTCACCCCGTATCACGCCGCCAACCAGTGCTTTTTTAGGAAAATGCAAATCTTTCAATGGCTTGCGGGTGAGTTGATTATTTTTGGTCACCACAAATTCGATTACCTCGGCGTCAACCCCATGCAAACTGGTGATGGCTTCCACCTGTCCTTTGCGTACAAAGCGGAATATATTATTGGCCGCGATAAGCTTTTTATTGATCAGGGTATCCACCCCAATATTTTGTGAAATGTGAATGTATTCCTTGTTTTCCACCTGGGCTATGGTCTTATAAACGCCGTGGTTTTTGGCGGTCAGACTGGCAATTATATTTGATTCTGAATTGCCGGAAAGGGCCAGGAAGGCATCCATTTCTCTCAAACCTTCCTCTTCCAGAAGATTCACATTACTGGCATCGCCGTTGATCAGGAGGGTCTTTTGCAGAATCTGTGCCAGGCGCTTGCAGCGTTCCTTGTTTTTCTCAATCAAGGTGACGTTATACTCCTCCTGTAATCGCTTTGCCGTCGCTACCGCCAGATCCGTACCACCCACAATCATCACATTTTTCACCTTGATGTTTTTCTTGCCCACTACGTTGACTACGCGGTCAATATCATCATTCTTTGTAATGAAATAGATGTGGTCACTACGGCGCAATATGGTGTTGCCTCTTGGAATGATCGTTTGGTGTCCCCTAAGAATAGCAATGGGGTGCAGGGTAAAGTCATCATCGATACCGTTGATGTCCTTGATCTGAGTATTGACCAAAGGGGAATAGTCGTCCATGGTGATGCCTACCAGATTGATCTTACCTTTCTCAAAGGCAAAGTGATCGGTAAAGGAACACTGGCTGACCAGTCGGTAAATCTCTTCAGCGGCCAGCTGCTGTGGGGAAATCAGGGTATCTACCCCCAACTCTCTAAACATCTGACGCTGCACCTCCGACAAGTATTCGTGATTAGAAACCCGTGCAATGGTTTGCTTGGCCCCCATCTTTTTGGCGAGGATGGCGCTTACCAGATTGGTTTTCTCCGAGGTGGTCACCGCCAAAAACAACTTTGCCCGCGACACTTCGGCTTCCTGCAAAATATCGATGGAAGTAGAATCGCCCGTAAGTGTCAATACATCCAGGTGGGTGGCAGCGTAGTCCAGCACATCCTGGTTTTTATCAATCAGGACCGTGTCCTGATTTTCGTAGGCCAACAATTCCGCCAAATGAAATCCAACATCTCCGGCTCCAGCTATAACGATTTTCATAGACTATCCAATATTTCTGCAATATTAGCAAAAACTTTGCAACCAAATCAAGGATGTTTTCTACAGCTATCAATTTGTAACAGGAAGAATAAAATTATTTGCCACAAACCGCTTTATTCTGCGATGCATAGGGTATTTTCGCGCCTTTAAAGAGGGCCAATAGTCCTTATTTCCCTTAGTTATCACCAGGTTAGATCGTAGTATTGCTTCGGGGAACATTTACTCAAGAAGGAAAATATTCAACCTCTATGAAAGTATTGATGGTTTGTTTGGGCAATATCTGCCGCTCCCCGTTGGCGGAAGGAATTTTAAAACACAAGATCAGAGAACACGGCCTCAACTGGACCGTCGACTCTGCGGGGACCGGTTCCTGGCATACGGGAGATTTACCGGATGTACGCTCCATTGCGGTAGCGGAGAAATATGGAATTGACATCACCGATCAGCGGGCTCGACAATTTCAGGCCAGAGACCTGGAGGATTTCGACCTGATACTGGCAATGGACAGCTCTAATTATCAGAACATTATGCGGCTGGCCCAATCTCCAAAGCAGGAAGAGAAGGTGGAGCTGATCATGAATTACGCACAGCCCGGACGCAATGAAAGTGTTCCGGACCCTTATTGGGATGATCAGGGCTTCGAGCGAGTATTCCGCATGTTGGATCAGGCCTGTGACAAGCTGATCAATGAGTTCAAGAAGGACCTATAAGTTAAGAAATATAATTTTCCAAGCCAGGCTGTCGTTTGTATACACGATTTGTGGTTCATTTTTTGCCCGGTGGTTCATTTTTCAGGCGAACGCAAGTCCCTTGCCGGGGCTAATTTGCGACTGAAATGAAATTTTAACTTGATTATCCATGCGGCATTGCCCTGTGATGGCTATTTTTGTCGCTCATTCGACCAAGGCTAACCCCGCAGAAGGCAGCGGAACCCATCGGTTCGGGTATCTTTTGCCAAAACAGAGTATTAAAATCAATGGTGATTGACTAGCCCCATAGGGTATGGTCAGATGCCAAAAAAATAGAAATCCCAATTACGATTGCACGTCAATTCAATTTGAAAAAATGATCAAAAATTTATTCCCATTGCTCGCGTTTGTCCTGTTGTTTTCACAACTGGGGGCGCAATCAGCACAGAACATCTCCGCTAACGGCCCGATAAGACATACCCAGACCGGCGCCAGAATGTGTAATGAAGCTGGTACGATAACTTTTGACTACGATAACTTTGTAGGGCAGAGTAACGACTTTATGGGCGATGTCATCTACCTGTGTTTTGGAGATGCCCTCCCCATTATTCACGATGGCAACCAGGATCTGACCGGTGATCCACAACCCAATACGCCTGCAGGAATTGGCTATGCCTTTTACGATTGTGCCCCAACCGTAGATGGTCCCGACTTGGCCTCCATCATAGCTGATCCGTGCCTGAATCAGACCAGCCCAATTATCGTTAACGGAACACCTATTCCTCAAACGAATAATATTTGGGTGGCCGTAGAGAATATTAATGGCAACCTGACCTTGATGAACACTGGTGCACTACAGTCCTCCTTCAACGGAGGAGTACCTGCGCCCATCCAGTTTTGGTTTGCACCGATTACTATCGATAACTTTGGCGCATTGGGTTTTGAAAACTCCGGCGGCGGCCCTGCCGGTCCATGTGTGGATGTGAATGTGGAGGAGATGTTTTCAGTAGTATACCTCAATGAAATTGTCGTTTCGGAAATCAATACTACAGCAGGCGCTACCGGTTGTATCGGTAGTTTTCGAGTCAGGGGAGGTATGCCGGAATGGAATAATACCCTCCTGGAGGCCTACGATATCACCATTACGCTGGACTCTGATCCCAACGTACAGGGAACCTTCTCCAATACGCCTAATCACGACGATGTGGTGACGTTTACCGTTCCCCAATCTGGTATTTACAACATTACCATTGAAGATGGTAAGAGTTGCGGCACCAGCTTTACCATGGATATGTCGGCTTGTGAAACGGTGACTTTCAATATGCCACTGGAAAACGTAGCCCCCGGCACCAATGAATGTGTGGATGTAACTGTAGAAAACTTCACCAATGTGGGGTCTATGCAATTTTCCATCAACTGGGACCCGGAAATTCTGGATTTCACGCAAGTGACTGGGTTCAACCCGTCAATGCCCAACCTGGATGCCAGCAACTTTTTTGAAATCAATCCGGGAGTAGAGGGTACTTTGACCTTCTCCTGGAATGACCTTTCTTTTAATAATGTAACGCTTAATGACGGAGAAGTGCTCTTTCAGCTATGCTTTGATGTCATCGGAGCACTGGGAGATTGTAGTCCGTTAACCATTACTGGTAATCCCACCCCAATTGAGGTGGGAGATTCCGGCACTCCACAAGGCGACCCTCCGATCCCCTACGGAGTGGTCATCAACGGCGGAAAGGTGATCGTGAGTGATGAGGTACTGTTTACCCTCTTGGAACAGGATAGCGTGACCTGCCCCAATGATGACGATGGTTCATTTACCCTGACCATGGCTGATGGTACCGCTCCTTATCGCTTTTCCTGGAATACAGTGCCACCTTCCGGGCCAGACAATGGTGTATTTGTCATTCCGCAGGACGGAGGATCGTTTACGGTTAATAACCTCGCTTCCGGAACTTACCAGGTAACGGTTGAGGACTCCTCCAACCCAATGAATATCGCCATCGACACCGTAGAAGTACTGGCTGGCCCAACCCTAGGGGTCAACCTCAACTTTACGAGTCCACTGTGTTTCGGTCAAAGTAACGGAGCAGTAAGTGCTACCGTGCTCATCGATGGAGTGATTCAGCCCAACCTCGATGCATTCTCCTTTAACTGGAACACCACGCCACAGGATACCTCAGCATTGGTGGACATTCCGTCCGGCTTTTACGCCGTAACGGTGACCGATGCCAGCGGCTGTACGGCGGAGGCGAGTACAACCCTGTCGCAACCAGCTCAATTGACTGTATTAGGTAACAACACCTTTATCACTGATGCCAGTTGTAGTGGTGCGATGGACGGAACCATTAGTATTACGGCTACAGGAGGAACAACTGCCAATGGCAATTATTTCTTCCAGTGGGATAATGGCCTGGGTAGTATTGTGGCAGGTTCTTCACAGGTAAGTAACCTAAACCCAGGCACCTACTGTGTGACCGTGGTAGATGATAATGGCTGTGAATTTACCGATTGTTATGACGTAGGCGCCCAGAAAGTCCTATCTGTCGTGCCTGTAGTGACCGATGTGTCCTGTAACAGCATTTGTGATGGTCAAATATTTGTGACCGGATCAACGGCAGGTGCAGCAGCTGATCTGCCCTACACCTTTGCCTGGAATAACTTTAATACACCTCCAAACAATACCAATACCACGAGTACCATCTCCGGACTATGCGCCGGCACCTATATCCTGACCCTGACCGATGCCGATCCGGCGGGTTGTATGATCATCGATACTTTTGAGGTAGTAGAACCTGAACCGCTCCTGCTGACCGTTGCTGAGCAGGTCAATGAGACCTGTGTTGTGGGTAATGATGGTAGTATCACCCTTGGTGTTACCGGTGGTACTGCGCCCTATAGCTACTCCTGGTCGCATGATGCCAACCTACAGGATTCTATTGCTACCGGGCTTTCTCAGGGGACCTATACCATAGATTTGGTAGATGCCAACAACTGTACCGCTACCCTGAATGTCGACATCCTCGCTCCTACTCCACCAATGGTAGATATGCTGGATGACGACTTTGTGAGCTGTCCGGGAGATACGGACGGTACCCTAACGGTAGTGGCGACCCCAGGTGGAGCTCCCATTGCTGGATACCAGTGGAGCAACAACCTGAGTGGACCTACCATCAATAACCTGAGTCCTGGCATCTATATCGTGACAATTTCCGCCGAAGACGGTTGTGAAACCATCGATACCGCCCAGGTGATCTCACCTGATCCATTAACATTGGATAGTATCAGCCTGGATTTACCCAACTGTCCCGGTGACAACAATGGTATTGTGGCTGTGTTTGTTAGTGGTGGAACGTCGCCATTCACTTATACCTGGTCTACTGATCCGGGCAACCCGGTAGGCAACAACCTACTGCCAGGCTTGTCGGCCGGTTCTTACCAGGTTACCGTTAATGACGCCAATGATTGTGAACCACTGGTGGTCAATATTGACCTGCCCGATCCACCATCAATTGAGGTGATGATCACGGATAGTACCATGGTCAGTTGCCCCGATGATATGACCTGTGATGGTGGCGCAACGGCGACAGCGATATATAGCGACGGTTCGACCGGTGCTTTCAACTTCACCTGGGATAGCGGTGAAAACGATTTGGGTGTGATGTCATCAACAGCTTCGCAACTTTGTCGCGGCAACCAGACGCTGACCGTTGGTGATGGCCAGTGTGGAGTAACCGTGGATTTCAGCATTGCCAGTCCGGAAGAAATCACCGTAGCCGTTGATCAGGATAAACCCAGCTGCAATGGATTTTCTGACGGGTCCATTACCCTGACGCCTTCGGGTGGTACCGGTAACTTTAGTTTCCAATGGGTAGGATTTGCGGAGACTTCCAATATGTTGACCGACTTGCCAATGGGCAATTATACAGCGATCATTACTGACGCCAATGGCTGTACCAAGGAACAACTCACCGCGCTGAGTGAGCCAGATGAATTGATCTTGACGCTTGACCCTGTTCGCAGTACGCCAACCGTTTCTTGTAATGGAGACATGGACGGTATCTTTGCGGTAGTGTACAACAGCAATGCCAATATTAACCCGGTTGGTCCAAATCCATATACCTGGTCAATGAATGTGGCCCCGGCCACTTCCGATATCGCCACCAACCTGGCGGCAGGTAGCTACTCAGTCACCATTACCGATACCGAAGGCTGTACGGATTCTCTGACCTACACCATTGGCGAACCGGAACCCATCGTATTTAGCGTAGAGGAACCCGAATCACCGCTTTGTTTTGGTGAACAAACACTGGTTTTCCTCGACACCGTGTATGGTGGTACCGGAATGACCTTGAGCGATTATAGCTTTATTATCGACAACAACGGATTGACCTTCCCAGCCGATCAGGGTGCGCCCGTATTTGGTGGCAACCACATTGTGACGGTAGTAGATGCCGCTGGTTGTACCGATGAGGTCGACCTGTTTATCGATGAGCCAGGCCCAATTGTGATCAATCTGCCTGCAGAAATTACGGTGGAGCTTGGAGATACCCTCACCCGTCTGACGCCAGCAGTTTCCGGAGGAACACAACCCTTCTTGTCCTACTTGTGGACACCGGGTGACTTCCTGTCTTCCGACACGATTCTGAGCCCCTTTGTGATTCCAACTGGTAATCAGGACTTCACCCTGGAGGTGACCGACCAGAACGGCTGTACGGGAGAGGCCAGCATATTTGTAGAACTGGATGCCAATCGCAACGTATATATTCCAAACATTTTCTCTCCAAACGGGGATGGACCAAACGATGAATTCCGCATTTTCGCCTGTCGGGGTGTTGAATCCATCAACTTTGCCCGCATCTACGACCGTTGGGGAGGATTGGTTTATGAATCTGACGAAGTGGCTGTAGCCTGTGAAGGTGGTGCCCCAATGTGGGACGGCCGCAAGAATGGTCGCCCAATGAATCCAGGCGTCTATGTGTACATCATCGAGGTGACCTTCCTGGACAATGTGACCCTGCTCTATCGCGGAGATATCACCTTACTCCGATAAAACTTCGCCAACCTCATTTGGCAAAAGCCGGTATCCACATGTTGGGTACCGGCTTTTTTATAATTAAATGTTTTGATTTTAAAAAATCAAAACATTTAATTATCTTTAAGTTCCTAATACCCAAAACCTGACTTCCTAAATCCTAAATAATGCCACACTCCGGACAAGCTGATTTACCTCTGCACCATGGGCATGTACCTCCATGGCTGGCTACGCGCATGGCCCGGCTCAGTCGTCCGATCATTGAGGCGATTGTGCTGGAATATGGGCGTGGCGAGGTTTTGCGGCGGTTGAGTGATCCATTGTGGTTCCAATCCTTTGGGGCAGTATTGGGCATGGACTGGCATTCTTCGGGCATCACCACTTCGGTGATTGGGGCACTGAAACGAGCGCTCAATCCCATAGCTAAGGACCTGGGGATTTTTGTATGTGGCGGTCGGGGTAAACACTCCCGCAATACCCCTGCGGAACTGATGCAGGTAGGCATGAAAACCGGATTGGATGGTTTGGCTTTAGCCAAATCAAGCCGCCTGACCGCCAAGGTAGACAATACCGCTATTCAGGATGGCTTTCAGATTTATTTGCACAGCTTCATCGTCTCTGCTGATGGCGAATGGGCCGTGATCCAGCAGGGCATGAACGGGGATAACGGCTACGCTCGTCGGTATCACTGGCATTCCCAGGCATTCGAATCTTACATCAACAATCCTCATACTTCTATCTGTGGTACCAATCAGGGTTTGATTCTCAACCTGACTGATCTGTCCGCCGACCCTACCCAAAAGGGGGTACTAAATATTGCCACCGAGCATCCCACCCGCATGATTGAGGAAATTAGAAAAATCCGGATGCCGGCCCACCACGATGTCTTTGCCAGGGACGTCAACTTGCGCCGATTGGGAAGCGTCATTGCCCTGGCTCACGAACAGGAATTGCAGGATTTTGAATCATTGCTCTTGTTACCGGGTGTCGGTCCTAGAACCCTGCAATCGCTTACCCTGGTCAGTGAAGTGATCTACGGCACTCCTTCCCGCTTTAATGACCCGGCGCGGTATTCCTTTGCCCACGGCGGTAAGGATGGCAAGCCCTTTCCCGTACCCTTAAAAGTATACGACCAGACCATCTCTTCCCTCCGCACAGCCGTTGAAAAAGCCAAAATCGGTCTGACCGACAAACAGAAGGCCATCCAAAGCCTGCACGACCAGGCCAAACGAATAGAAACCAATTTTACACCCAATGACAACTTCGAGCAACTGGTAGAAAAAGAATGGCGGGAAACCCACCTCTTCGGCGGCCGGACGGTAATGGATGATGCCCGCGAAGGGAAGACCTATGGGAAACGCAAGAAGGTGAGTAATCAGTTGAGGTTGTTTTAGAAAGGTTTTAGGGGTTAGGGATTGGGCCTTAGGGGGCTTCTCCATTTCTCAGAGAATCTAACCTCCTTTAAAATATTCTCGCATAATTGATTCCTCACGGCTATAATAATAATCCTTTCTCAGCCTGGGTGGAAGCAATAATTCTACATACCTGGTTATCAGAGGGTTAAATACAAAAAAACGTTTTTTATCCGCACCGATTGAAATTTCCCATCTATGAATACCTGGTCTTGCCATTTCTTGCTTAATCACCACCGTATCCTCCTGAAAAATCAGTTCTACACCAACATCATAATAGGTCCTACTCACTATGAAACCGGTAGTATTACTGTGACTCGTCCTAAAAAAGGTTGACTAAATTAATTAATGGTCATCATCATCACGGTTTCTTTTTTTGCTACTTTTTTTCTTTGTTAATTCCACAGCAAAAATGTGGATAACTTTTCCGTAAAAGGGTTTAAAGAACCTCTATTTTTTGAGGATAGTAGTTCTTCCATTTCCTTTGTAGCGCTCCTGCTCTTTGATGAGCTTTATCCGGTGTAAGCATCTCAATACTGGCGTGTGGACGTTCACTATTGTAGATGCCGATGATCTGGCTAATATAGCCCTGTGCCTGAGAAAGGTTTTTAAACCTTTGGTCATAAATCCATTCCATCTTCAAAATGCCATTGACGCGTTCGGCAATAGCATTTTCTAAAGGGTCTCCATTTTCGGTCATACTGATACGCACCTTTTTTGTTTTCAATATCTTGACATACTCATGGCAACAATATTGAACACCTCGATCAGAGTGATGAATCAGCTGATCTGTTGGACCGTTTAGTCCTTTTAATGCCATTTGTAAAGCCTCCACAGCGTGTTTAGCTTCCAGACTATCTGCGGTCTTAAAGCCAATGATCTTTCTGGAATAAGCGTCCGTTATTAAGAACAAATAAGCAAAGCCTTTTTCCGTTTCAATGTACGTAATATCACTTACCCATAATTGATCAGGTCCTGTAATTTGCAAGTCTCTAATCAGGTTTGGGTATTTTCTAAACATATGAAAGCTATTGGTCGTCCGAACACTCCTCCTTTTTCTTCGAACCAGTAAATGATGATGATCCATCAACTCATATAGAGCATCTCGACCTATCTTTAAACCTTTTTCTAATAACTTGACTACCAGCTTTCTGACTCCAATCCGCGGCATCCTTTTCCTGATCTGTAGTACGGCCTGAAGCACTATGATTTGTTCAGATTGCTTCTTGTATAATTGACGCTCTTTCTTGTAATACCCTTGTTTACTTTTGCCAAACAGTTCACACAACGTCTCTATCGAGACCCCTTTCCTTTCCTTTTTTACTTCTTGGACTGTTTGGCTCCAGGCTTTTTTCGGATTGGAATTTTAAATTCTCGCTCCGCTATGGTGATCATCGTATCTAAAACCTCATTCTTCAGCTGTTCATACGATAACTGACGCTTCAATTGCTCGATTTCTAATGCTAATTCTGCTTTACTTTTTTCTCCTTGCTCTAATGGCTCTTCATCTTTAGGTATCATCCATTCATATTTTGTTATCCAACGCGGGATGGTCATACTTCCTCCTATCCCATATTTGCGCCTGGCTCCTTCCTGGCTAATTTGGCCCAAGATAACTTCTTTTACCACCTCTTTCTTAAAGGCGTCCGAATACTGGTTTACTTTCTTCATCTTTGTCCTTTTTTTGGTTTACTTTTTTGTCAACCTATTTCAGGACTAGTCACTGAGCAATATAAACCCCTAAACTCTACACTTTCTCAACCGCCTCCCCGCCTCAACCATACACCTCATAAACCGCCATAAACCTCATAAACTCAGACATGCTTCTCAAAATCAAAGAATTTGCAAAATAATCAACTGCAACCTTCTTTAAACCGCCTCAACCGTCTCCCCCGCCTAAACTACTTTCTCCTCCTCACCCTTCTCACTCCCCACCAAATAAGTATGCCAACCAAGATCACAATTGGCCAGATAGAAATCAGCCCAATGATCATCTCCTGGAAGACCGTCCAGCCACCGCTGAGGGCATTGCCGATACGACTCCAGAAGGAACGGCGACGCACTTCCGGCTGCTCGTAGCTTTCGTACATCAGCACATTGAGCGTACTGTGCTGTACCTGATCCTTGAGATAACGCAGGGAGCCCTCTGTAGCTTCGATTTCTTCCACTACTTTGCGTAGATTCTCCTCAACAGCGAGAATTTCCTCCACACTGCGGGCACTTTTCAGGATTTCCCGGTAGCGGGCCACCACTGCGCGTTTGGAGGCCAGGCGCGTTTCCAGGTCGTAATACTGGCGGGTTACATCCCGGGCGCTGATCGACTTGCGGTCCAGATGCAAAGCAATACTAGCAATGGCTTCCACCACACTATCCAGCTGCTCTGGTGCCACCTTTAGTTCCAGATTATTCTCAATGCGATAGGAAGATTTATGTTCCGATTCATTGAAGATTTGCACGTCAAAGGGCGTCAGTACTTCCGTGAGTTTGGCTCTGGCTTTGGCATAATCCTCTACTTCCATTTCCATACTGCCGGTTCGGATGATTTTGGGTGTGGTCGTAGCAGGTTGATCCTCCGAAGCCGTCGATTGCTGCATTTCCTCTTTAGCATAATATCCTTCGTTGTCTCCTCCTGCCTCGTCATAATCAGCCATGGCTTCCGTGGTGGCCCTTTCCTCCTGACTAGAAAAGCCCGACATATTATCCGAAGCCTGATTACAGCCAAAGATGGACGTGAGCATCAAGGCTATCAACAATAGTTTTGGTGGTTTCATTGGCGTTTTTCTTGAAAGGTAAACATTTTATTTCATCTATAGCGGTGCATTCTGTTGTGCCAAATAAATTTTCCTAAATTTGGCCTAACTAGTGCGACTAGTCCGAAATAGTTGATCCTTTTTTCAGGCTCTATGCACTAATCATAATGAACATTGAATGCTAATTATTCTGCATCAATCCACTAGTACTAGCAACATGAAAAGAACACTGACTTTCTTCCTTCTGCTGAGCGCAATGCTATGGAGTTGCCAGGGCCCGGCCACCGAAAGCGAAGCCAATACTGAAACCTCCACTCCCACTCAGGAAACCACTTCAAATGCTGATACCTTGAATCCAATATATATCGGTACCTACACCAAAAAAGAAGGCCACGTCGACGGTAAGGCGGATGGCATTTACACCTACCACCTTGATCCGGAAACGGGCCTGATGAAACAACTGGCCGTCACTACCGGCATTATCAACCCTTCCTTTGTCACCGTTGATGCTACGGGCCGCTACCTCTACGCCGTCAGCGAAACCGGCAACGATGTGGATACCACCGGCTATGTTTACGCCTACGCCATTAGTCCTACAACGAAGACTTTGACCTTCCTCAACCGCCAGCCAACGCACAGCTTTGCACCTTGTCATGTGAGTGTGACCCCGAACGGAAAACTGGTCATGGTTGCCAATTATGTAGGAGGAGTCGTTACCGTACTACCCACACAAAGCAATGGTGCCCTCAGTCCAGCCAGCCAGGTGATTAAACTGCCCGGCAAGGGGCCACATCCTCGGCAGGAAGGTTCACACCCACATTCCGTCTCTATTTCCAAGGATGGGACCTTCGCCTATGTCCCGGACCTCGGAACCGATAAGGTCATGATCTACGGCATTGCCTACCAGACCGGGCAATTATTGCCCGCGCAGCAGCCCTTCGTCAAGATCGACGGCGGTTCCGGTCCTCGTCACCTGGTATTCCACCCTTACGAAATGATCATGTACGTGGTGAATGAGCTGAGCAACACCATCACCTCCCTGACCATCGACCGGGTCACCGGCGCGCTGACACCCTTCCAGACCATCAGCACCCTACCCGCCAATTATAATGGCGAAAGCTATACCGCTGACATCCACATCACCCCGGACGCCCACTTGCTATACGCCTCCAACCGGGGCCACAACAGCCTCGCCATCTTCGAGATCAACCCCGAAAATGGTCTGCTGGTCCCCTGGGGCCACGAACCCGTCCGCGGTGAATTTCCAAGAAATTTCATGATCGACAGCAAAGGCCGCTACCTGCACGTCGCCAATCAAAACACCAGCAACATTGTCTCTTTCAAGATCAATCCAAATAATGGACAACTAACTCAGGTACAAGACATTCCAGTGCCTACGCCGGTGTGTATCACGCCAGAGATTGGAGGAAAACGGTATTAAGAGAAAACCACATCAGGCACATAAGAAAAATTAGAATAAATTCTTATGTGTCTCGTATGTTTGTAGAAGCTAAAAAAGCTTATCAAAAAGCTATTAATTTCTGGGATACGAGTTCTTTATCTCAGAACAACTCTTTTTTGCGTGCCATTCTCTCCGCTCGCAAAGACGAGATCGCTAAGATCATTAGAAAAAATCCTCCTGGATTTTTCTCTAATCACACAAAAATCTTGTAAATCATGTTCATCATGTCAAAAAAAGTCAACATCCAGCTGGCCTCTAAACTCCTACACCCTACACTCTAAACTAACCCTCAGCAGAAAAAATCACCATTAAACATTAACCTTTAACCCCCAAAGACATCCAGCCCAATTTTCCCTAACTTTGCATCATGATGCACTACTCAACGCACGACCTCAACGATACCATCGTCGCACTCGCCACTCCCAGCGGTGTGGGCGCTATCGGCGTGATCCGTCTTTCCGGTAAGGATGCCATCCATATTGTTGATCAGCTATTTCCCGGTAAAAAGCTGGCCGAACAAGCCACTCATACCCTGCATTTCGGCACCATCCGCGGAGCCGATAACCGCATCATCGACGAGGTGGTCGTTTCCCTGTTTAAAGGCCCTAAATCCTACACCGGTGAAGACGTTGTGGAGATCTCCTGCCACGGTTCCGACTACATCATTCAGCAGCTCATCCAGCTCTTCATCGATACCGGTGCCCGCCTCGCCCAGCCTGGAGAATACACCCTGCGTGCCTTCCTCAACGGCCGCATTGACCTCAGCCAGGCCGAAGCCGTTGCCGACCTGATCGCCTCCTCTTCCGAGGCTTCTCATTCCCTTGCCTTGCGGCAAATGCGGGGCGGTTTTAGCGATGAAATTCAGCAATTGCGGCAGCAGCTGCTCGACTTTGCCAGCCTCATCGAGCTGGAGCTTGATTTTAGTGAAGAAGACGTGGAATTTGCCAATCGCGATGAACTACGCACCCTGGTAGAAAAGATCAAAGGCCTGATCCGCTCGCTGGTGCAGTCGTTCCAGCTCGGCAATGCCATCAAACAGGGTGTCAATACCGTCATTGCCGGAAGGCCCAATGCCGGAAAAAGCACCCTGCTCAACGCCCTGCTCAACGAAGAGCGCGCCATCGTCAGCGACATTGCCGGTACCACCCGCGATACCATCGAAGAAACGCTCAACATCCAGGGCATCCAGTTCCGCATCATCGACACCGCCGGTATCCGCGAAGCGCAAGACCAGATCGAAGCCATCGGCGTGGAAAAAACCATGGCCAAGATCGACCAGAGCAGCATTCTGGTGTACGTCTTTGACGCCGCCAGCACCCCACCCGATGACGTACGCACCGACCTCGACCGCCTCTACCGTGAAGGCCTACACCTCATCGTGGTGGCTAATAAAATGGACCGCAATCCCTATGCCAAGGTCGAAGATTTCCTCACCCCCGAAGGCCAGGAAAAATACACCTGGGTCCCCGTCAGCGCCAAAAACCGCATGAACATCGTCTACCTTACGGAAGTCCTCTACCAATCCGTCGTTGACGAAAAAGTCAAGCTCGACAGCCCCATCGTCAGCAACGCCCGCCACTACGCCGCCCTGCAAAAAGCCTACGAAAGCCTCGACGACGTGCAAAACGGCCTCGACTCCGGCATCACCTCAGACTTCATTGCGATGGATATTCGTAGGGCCTTGGCGTTTCTCGGTGAGATCACCGGGGAGGTGAGTACGGATGATTTGTTGGGGAATATATTTGGGCGGTTTTGTATCGGTAAATAAGCAATATGGAGTATTCAATGATCCCACCATGTCGCGAGCTAAAGGAAGTTGTCAGCCACTTTTGGGTAGCAACCTGGGATAAACAAGCCCAATCTGCCAATGAAACCTACTACGTGATTGCCAGCAGCCTGACCGAAATCACCTTTGCCTTCAGCGGGCCCGGGCAACAGGATCAACTGCTGTTTTCTGCGATCCAGGGGCACACTCATCTTCCCGATCAACTGCCCGTAGATAGCTTCCACCAACTGATTGGAGTGTCGCTGCATTCCTATGCCATTCCAATCCTCTTTGGCTTTCCTCCTTATGACCTTAATCAGGAATTTCTGGCATTGACCACTTTTTTAGGACAGGACGGAAAAATGCTCAACGAAAAAATGGCACTGGCCCAGTCCACCGAATGCCGGATTCGCATCTTATCCAACTACCTCAAATGCCTTCTGAGTAACAAAAACATCAAGGCCCCACTAATGACCAGCGCCATCCAGCAGGTTAAAAGGTCTGATGGGAATACAAAGGTTATCGACCTGGCCGGGGATGCCTTTCTATCCACCAAACAATTCAACCGGCGTTTCAGAGACTTTTCCGGGTTTACCCCAAAAATGTATGCCAGAATCATCCGCTTTGAATCAGCAATACGAAGTTACGCCTACTTTTCAAACCTCACCGAAGTGGCCCACCACAGCGGCTATTACGACCAGGCCCATTTTATTCGCGAGTTTAAAGCATTCACCGGATTCAATCCTACAACCTTTTGGAAATTAAGTGAGCAGGACCCCTAGTACAACCAGTCCAAATTTCTCAACACGAAGTGCTTTCCTTACTAAAAAATCGGGATGATTTTCATCCAGAGAAGGCCTCAGGCTAGTGCGACCAGTTCGAAATAAAATGGATAGTCTTTTCACGCGCTACGCATTGCATATGTAGAACATTAAATGTCAATTATTTCTGCATCAATCCACTACCGGTAATGTCCGTTTTGTACAATTTCACTTGTTAAGATTATGATACTTTTGCAGAATAAACACTCAACGATGATCAGAACCTTTCTATTTGTCGGCACGCTGATTGCCGGCTTGTTGCTTTTAGGCAATTGCAACAACAAAAGTACCATAGCCATCAGCTCCCATGTAAACCAACTTGCCGACAGTTTACGCACTTTTGTGCAATACGACGCAAAAGTCATTGCCCTGACTCATGCCCGCCTTATTGATGGCAGTGGTGCCCCGCTAAAGCAGGAGCAGACCATCATTGTTGAAGATGGCTATTTCAAGACTATTGGAAATAGTGCTGATATCCCGATACCGAAAAACGCAACTGTGATCGAACTGAAAGGCAAAACCATCATTCCGGGAATCATTGGCATGCACAACCATCTACACATTCCTCGCTTTCCTTATGTCGGAGATGTAGCCGCTCGTCTATATCTGGCCGCCGGAGTGACCACCATACAAACCTGTGGCGCGGCTTCCCCTGATCGGGAACTGGATCTGGCCAGAAGAATTGCTGCCAAAGAACAAATTGGCCCCGACATTATTGCCAGCGCACCGTTTATCACCGGAGAAGGCGGCAATCCCAATATGGTGCTGCCCAGAGATGAACAGCACCTGCGTGATACGATGCAACACTGGATCAGGCAGGGCGTAAAATGGTTTAAGGTTTACCGCAATACCAGTCCGGACGACCTGAAAACCATCATCAATGAAGCCCACAAAGTCGGAGGCAAGGTGCGCGGGCACCTTTGCTCTATCACCTTTGAAGAAGCCGCCCTGATGGGTATCGATGGCATTGAGCACGGCCTGAACAGCACCAGCGATTTTCGAACCGATAAGACCTATGGCGTTTGCAATGGCGGCAGAGCCTACATGGACCAGCTGATCATTGACAGCCCGGAAGTGAGGGCATTGCAGCAAACGATGATTGATCAAAACGTATTCCTCACCTCTACCCTGGCTATTTACGAAGCCAGTATTCCCAACCGGGCATTTGTCGATCAGCGGGCATTCAGGGCTATGTCGCCCTTTCTGCAAGACCAATACACCCAAAACCGAAAGCGCCACGACGAAGCACCCGCCGATTCCACACGCAACAAGAGGCTGAAACGCATCATGGAATTTGAATACCAATATCATCAAATGGGTGGCCTGCTCTGCAGTGGCGTTGATGCCGGAAGACACGTACTTCCCGGCTTCGGTGACCAGCGCAATTACCAACTGCACCTCGAATCCGGATTTTCCGCGGAGGAAGCCATCCGGATCATGACCGCCAACGGTGCCAAAGCCCTCGAGCGCACCGACATCGGTTTGATACAGGCCGGCAAAAGGGCCGACTTTGTTATTCTTTCCGGCGATCTGGTAAAGGATACCACTACCATTGAAAAGGTAGAAACCGTCTTTAAGCAGGGGATCGGTTTTGATCCGCAAAAGATATTAAACACCACTGAAGGGAAATTTGGTATTGAATGAACACAAGCACAATCTTCACTTCCAATAAAAAGGCCAAACTGGTGGGTGCATTGATGCTGCTAGGCATGATCACCGGAATACTCAGTGTTGCCCCCAACATTGATGCCACCGATTATCTGACACGGGCTGCTACTGCCCCACGACAAATCATTATTGCTGCCGTTTTTCAGTTCCTGCTGGCAATGATCTATGTCGGTATTGCCCTGGCACTGTTTCCAATACTGTATAAGGTGCAAAAAAGCTGGGCAACAGGTTTCCTCAGCTTCCGAATTATCACTGCCAGCCTGATGATCCCTGGCACGCTTTTGTTATTGTGCATCCTGGTGCTGAGCCAGGAATTCATGGTCACCCCCGATGCCGATAGCGCAACACTCAGCGTGATCGGCAATATGCTCAAATACGGCCGCGATTGCCTCAACCACATATTTATGGTATCAGTCCTGGGCACCAGCAATCTATTGCTCTACGCCCTGTTTTTCAAATCCCGACTCGTGCCCAAATGGCTGTCCATCTGGGGCCTCATCGGCACCGCCTTATCTATCCTGGCCAGCCTTCTGTTGCTATTCCAGGTAGTAGAAGTCATCACCCCGGAATACCTCGTGCTCAACCTTCCCACTGCAGTCCTCGAAATGGTATTGGGAGGATGGCTGGTGGTGAAGGGGTTTGGTTCTTGATTGTTTGAGTCGGTCAACGACACGAATCGTTGACCTGCGATCGTCCTCCAAAAAATGACATAACCATAATGCACAGGTGAAAGGCCTCTCTCTCCTCCAGGACCTAACCCACCTTTTTTTAGTGAACAAGTTCACAGGCAAAAAAATTTTCGCTCAACCAATGGGCTCCGTGGTTGGGTGAAATTTATTTCATCCCGCCCCAACGAATCGTTGAAATAATCAACGTCAATCTTGCTCCGGATGATTTGTTGGGGAATATATTTGGAAGGTTTTTATTGGAAAATGAGAGAGTAAAAAGCGAATGATCTTAAATTTTCACAGATTTTAACTACTAAACTTTTATCTTCCAACAATCAATTCAAAATCAAAAACTTCTAACGCCATGTATAAACGGAAAGTATGGCAAATGAAAAACATCTGGAACAACTAAATCTAGGAAGAGACGCCTGGAATAAGTGGAGTCAATCTTTGTACTTTGAAGAAAGTGATGATGATGACTTTGGCATTTGGGCTCCCACTATGACTAATAAAAACTCTCCCGACCTAAGCAACTTGAATCTTTCATGGCGCGACCTACAGGGGTTTGATTTGGTAAAAGCAAACTTTGAAAACACTAATTTAACGTTTGCCAACCTACAGGTTGATCATCTAGATCCTAAATATCCCTTTGTCCCGGCAATATTCGGTCTTGCGTCTAATATGGGACTAAGTTTTGCCAATTTTAAAAATGCAAGCCTAGAAAGTGCAAACCTAAAAAATACTAATCTGCAGTATTCGAATTTAGAGAATGCAAATTTAAGTAAGATAAATCTTGAAAATGCCTGTCTTATTTATGCAAACATCCAAAATGCTAACTTCAAGAACGCAAATCTAAAAAATGCTGATCTCCGTTCTGTAAAAGCAGAGGGAGCCAACTTTGAAGATGCTGATTGTGAAGCAATGAATTTGTCCACTTTTATTAGAAGTGAAAATCAAAATTTCCCTGGTATTTTATTTCAAAAATGTAATTTTCAAGGTGCAAATTTGCGAAGAATAATTATCCAGAATGGATTTATTAAAAATCAAGATTTACAAAACTTCGATTTTTCCCATGCAAATTTTAAAGGAACAGATTTTAGTAGCACAAATCTTCAGAGTGCTAATCTAGAATTAGCCAATCTTCAACAAGCCATCCTTCATGACACAAATCTCCAAAATGCGAATTTAGAGCTAGTGAACTTTCAATTAGCCACTCTTCATAAAGCAAATTTCCAAAATGCGAATTTGCAAGGTGCTAAACTTGCCGGATCAATACTTCGGGATGCAAACTTCAATAAAGCCTGCCTGACAGGTGCAGAATTCAGCAAATATTGGGGCGCTGTCCCAGAAAAGAAGCCTCGCCCAAAAGCTATTTTTTCGGGGAGCAAATTTACAGAGGCAAATCTCCGAAACGCGATATTAAAAGACTTGAATCTCGAAGGTGTGAATTTTAGCCATGCCTTTTTAGAAAAAGCAGACCTGAGGCAATCCGACTTAACCACAGCTATCTTTCAAGGAGCAAATCTAAAATTAGTAAACTTAGAAAATGCAAATTTAAAAGATAGTGACTTTACCGGTGCAAATCTCCAAGGGGCTAACCTAAAAAACACAAACTTAACAGGCTGTAATTTTACCGGTGCTGATTTGAAAGGGGCAAACCTCAATGGCGCAAATATCGAAGATGCCATTTTGAAAAATGCAAATCTTTCAGGAGTTGATTTATCCAAAAGAAATCTTTCAGGAAAAAATCTCTCTGAAGCAATTTTAATCAATGCAGATCTAAGAGAAACAATTCTCGTAAATACTAACCTTTCCAATGCTAAAATTAGTAACGCCAAAGTGTTCGGAACAGCAGTCTGGAATATCCAAAAATCAGGGTTAGTACAGAAGGATCTGGTCATAACCGATAACGAATTGGGTGTAATAACAGTTGATAACTTAGAAATAGCACAGTTCATTTATTTGCTACTCAATAATGCCAATATTCGATATGTCATTGATTCTATCACCTCCAAAGTTGTATTAATTTTAGGAAGATTCAATAGGGAAAGAAAAGAAATCTTAGATCAAATCAGAGACGAACTAAGAAACCGAAACTACCTTCCGATCCTCTTCGACTTTGAAAAACCATCCAGTAAAGATTTCACAGAAACAATCACTACTCTTGCAAAAATGTCTAGGTTCATCATAGCAGATATTACCGATGCTAAGGCTATTCCTCAGGAATTGATGGCCATTGTTCCTCATAATCCATCGATTCCAATTATGCCTTTGATCGCTAAGGACTATCAAGAATTTGTTATGTTTGAACACTTCACTCGATACCATTGGGTCTTACCTATTTATCAGTATGCGTCAAACAAAGAATTGTTGGATAACCTGAAAAAAGAAGTCATTGATCCGGCAGAAAGCAAAGCCAATGATTTAAGGCCGAAACAGTGATAATATCATGGATCGTTGAAGAGATCAACTTCAACTACATCCATCTCCAGTATTGGCAATCTAAAAACACCATTACTTCAATTTTATACCTACTTTTTCCAATTAAAGTTACCTTTATATCAAACTTTCTCATTCCATCACCCAAAACCCACACCCATGCTCACCACCGCCATTCCCAAGCTCCCCTTCATCGACAAGGCCAAAACGCTGGACTACTACCTCCAGCAATTACAATTTGAATTGCTTTCCGATTATGGGGATTATGTACTACTCAAAAAAGACAGCGTGGAGCTGCATTTTTTTCATTTTCCGACGCTGAAGCCGCGTAAGTCTGACTTTATGATCTACATCCAGGTGGATGCGGATATTGACGGCTTGTATCAGGAATATCAGGAGCGCGGCATCGCTATTCATCCCAATGCGCCGCTGGAGGATAAACATTGGGGCATGCGGGAATTTGCGCTGCTTGATCCGAATGGGACGTTGTTGACGTTTGGGCAGTCGTTAAGATAAACACGTAATTTTTTTTTGAACCACATACGAGACACATAAGAATTTTTTATAATTTTTATTTAGCGAACAAGTTCACAGGCGAAAAAATTTTCGCTCAACAAATGGGCTCCCTTGGTTGGGTGAAATTTATTTCATCCCGCCCAAACCACCAATCCTCCTACCGCCCCTAACGACCAAATTCATTTGGTCGCCATCTTGTAAATCCTGTCAATCATGTCCCAAAAAAAGTCAACATCTTGTCAGCCCCTTTTGAGTAAACCGCAAGGTTTGCACAAAAGTAAATAGCCTTGTAATAGACTTCTATTTCAACAAGCACAAGGCTATTCAAATCCAAGGCCACCTGGACTTAGTCTAAAAATCCTTATGTGTCTATGTGGTTCAAATTCTCCTTTTTTATCGGACAGTAAACTGCACCCCACTCGGCAGCCCCTCTTTCTGCAGCCGCCACTTCCCTTTTTGCTGCACCACTTTTAATGGGCGTAGTTCATTATCACCGGGCAGACAAAGCCAGCCCGTCGCTTCTTTCTGATTGCCGAAGACTTGCAATTCAATATTGTTCCAGTCCATCTGATCCGTAGATTGGGCGACTTTGATCTTTGGCAATACCGCTCCGGATCTGACCAGGATGACGGCCTCGATTTCACCGACCGGAATGGTATGCCAGCCACGACTGTATGTTTTACCGCTTTGATAATCAACCCATTCGCCACCGGGTAGGTAGACGGGGCGTTCGGTTTGGCCTTCTTCGAAGATGGGGGCGACGAGCATGTCGGAGCCGAAGAGGTAGGCATTGTCGATCTCCCACGCGCCGGGATCGTCGGGGTACTCGATGAAGAGGGCGCGGACCATGGGCAGGCCATTTTCGGCGGCCCTTTTCGACTGGGCATAAACGTAGGGCATCAGCTGGTATTTCATCTCAATGACCTTGCGGAAATAGTCCTGAAAGTCATCGCCATAATCCCAGGGTTCTTTTGGGGGCTGTCCGTGACAGCGGGTGTGCGATGACAGGGCGCCAAAGGGCAACCACCTACGGTACAACCGCTCCGGTGTGCGCTTGGTAAACCCGCCGATATCGTGACTCCAGAAGGTGAAACCCGATGCGCCGAGCGACAAACCGCCCCGCAATTGGGCTTCCATGCCCATATCAGAGGTTTCGGCATCACCGCCCCAGTGCAGGGGATAGCGCTGACTGCCCGCCCAGGCGCTACGCGCCCAGATGATGCGCTCGCCGTTGATCTCTTGGGTGAGATCAGAGACGATCTTGTTGTACCGCAGCGGATAGAGGTTGTGCTCATAAAAGCCGGTTTTGCCATTGGCGTAAAGCCCGTTGTAAGGGGCAGCCTCTCCAAAGTCGACCTTGATCACGGCCACGCCCATTTTTAACAAATCACCGATCTTCTGCTCATACCAACTGACCGTTTTGGGGTTGGTAAAGTCCAGCACGGCATCCTCGAACGGTACATTGCCTTTGTCGTTTTTGACGTAAAGTCCCTTCTCCAAAATCTCGGGGAAGAGCTTGTTTTGCGGCACAAAATACGGCAGTTGCCACAAGCAGGTCCTGAAACCATCGGCCTTCAGGTCGCTGATCATCTTTTCGGGATCGTCAAAGCGGCTTTCCGCAAATTCGTAGTCGCAGCGCCAGTCGGTTTCAAACCAGCCGGTATCAAAGTGCAGCACATCGGTGGGAATCTTATTGGCGCGTAATTTGGCCGCCACATTGCGGCCATCCGCTTCGGAAAAATAGGTAATTCGACTCATCCACAAGCCAAACGACCACAGGGGCGGCATCGGCGGCTTACCGGTCAGATCGGTATACTCGTCCAGGATGTCCTTGGGTTGCCCCATAAACACAAATAAATCCAGCGATTCATCACCTACGAGCAGTTTATTGGTGGCCCCGTAGGAATTGCCAAAATCGCAGGTGATGGGCGAAGAGGTGTGCATAAACATACCGTAACCCCGGCTGCTGAGGTAAAACGGCACCGGTTTGTACATACCCGATGTTTCCACGCCATTGGGATCGCAGGTGTAGAGATTCACCTTCTGGCCGTATTTGTTGAAGCTGGTAAACGATTCGCCGCAGCCAAACAACTTCTCATCCGGCGAAAGCTCAAACACCGCCCCAATGCTACGGCTATAATCGGCCGCCCGGCGCACAAAGGCGAAGGGCATATTGGCGCAAAAACCGGCATTGTCGCTACTGTGGCGGGTCTTGGTCAGCATTTTGCCATCGGCATCATAGAATTCCACGGCCCAGGGCTTTTCGCGTATGATAACCATGGCGTGTGGACTTTTGTATTGGTGACCGCCGTCAATTTGGCTGTACACCCAGTCCTTAATGTTGTTTTGCGGCTTTTGCAGCAGCATCAGGGAAGATTCGTCCTTTTTGACCACCGTACCGGTTTGCATCTGCAGGCGCACCGTGCGAGTGCTCACAAATTCCAGCGAAAACGGCAGGGTTGGATCTTCCTCGTACTCCGTGGCCGGGAACTCATTTTGCGGCATAGTGCGAAAGCCGTGCTGTGTATAATTGAAGGCATGAGCGGGGGTATAGCGCATGCGCTCCCAGTTCAGCTGCCCCTGCCCGGTAGCGGGATCAAAGGACACCACACTATCGGTGAAGAAATAGGTATTGAGATAATCTCTAAAATCAGGACTCAGATCGATCGGCTCGTTCATCAACAACTGCTGATTTTGTGCCGATAGTGCTATTCCCAGCAAGAGGAATAAGGGAAGGAAGTAAAGCTTAAGACTCTTCATGTTGATTGTTTGTTTGTTCGTTTATATTTTTTACACATGCTTCCAGGGCCCTCGATACTCCCTGGCCAATTTAGCCTTGCCGGCCTTGTTTTTGATCACTTTTTGTTGTGTGGCATCGTACTCGATAATGGTGCCCGTTTCCTGCGCGATATTGGCCATGATACAACTGGCCGTGGAAATATGGCCATTCATCACATCTGCTACCGGCTTGCCGTTGGTCTCGATGGCATTTAGCAAATCTAACATGTGCCTACGCGTGGCTGCCGCAACGTGTAATTCAATGCCCTCTTCGGTAATATCTTCCGGAAATTGTTCCTTTTCGTAAAGGGCTGTTCCCCGGTGAGTCGGCTCTTTTTCGCCTTGCGGAATGAATTCGTATTTGTGCACACTGCCCTTCAATACCCCATTTTCGCCATAGATAAAAAATGCCCACGGGTACTCCGGATCGGGAGGATTCCCCCAGGTGCGGTGGGTCCAGATGCAGTCGAAATCGTCGTATGCAAAAGTGGCCGTTTGCGTATCCGGAATATTGGCGATGCTATCCGTTTGCACGTAAATGCCGCCCGTAGAATGAATGCGTTGGGGCCAACCCAGATCGAGCATCCAGCGCACGGTGTCCAGCATGTGCACACACATATCACCGACGATGCCGTTGCCGTATTCGGTAAAAGAGCGCCAGCTACGGTGCGGCATTCCCCGAAAGGGCAATAGCGGTGCCGGACCCGTCCAGAAATCGTAGTCGAAATGCTCGGGCACTTCTTGTACCGGTCGTTGAGCATTTAGGCGCATGTGGTAATAACAGCACATTTCAACGTGGCCGATCTTGCCCAACAGGCCTGCATCCACTACCTTTTTCTTGGCTTCGACCAGATGGGGCGTGCTGCGCCGCTGCGTACCGATTTGCACCACGCGGTTGTATTTTTTGGCGGCAGCCACAATAGCTTCTCCCTCCCGCACATCGCGGCTGATAGGCTTTTGCAAATACAAATGCGCCCCGGCCTTCATGGCCTCAATGGCGTGTAAGGCATGCCAGTGATCCGGACTACCAATCAGCACCAGATCAAATGGCTCTTCGGCCAACATTTTACGGTAATCTTTATAAAAACGCGGCATTTTGCCCGACTTCTGTCGTTGTTGGATCAATTGTCCAGCGGTCTGCAAATGCTGCTGATCGACATCACAAATGGCCGTCACTTCCACCGGTGCCACCTGTATCAGGCGTAGCACATCGCTGGTACCATACCAGCCACTCCCGACGAGGCCAACCTTTTTGACTTGTGGAGAAAAGATGACATCCAGCCCGGACGTGCCCAGGGCAGCGAAGGCCAGCATCGCACTGGAATTTTTGAGAAACTGGCGGCGGTTGATATTGAAGGAATCCATGGTGCAGAGTTAATTTCTAATCCTCCACCAAGATGGGAAAAGTTTGTTGCTTACGCAAAATTGGGCCGTAAAATCAGTTTTCGCAGTATACATTTACGCAATCGATTGCATTTGTGTATATTGTTGCCATTATCAAAGTGAACCTAACTAAACATGCGATCGAAAACCCTCGCCCGACTTTCGGTATTATTACTGATTTTGTCTACCCTCTCCTACTCCACTTTTGCCCAGATATCGCTGCCTAAGCTGGTGAGCGACAACATGGTTTTACAACGAGATAAACCCGTCAAAATCTGGGGCTGGGCTTCCGCCAATGAGCGCATTACGGTTGAAATGAAAGATTTGAAGTTCAAAACCCAAGCGGATGAAAATGGGAATTGGTCGGTACAACTGCCCGCACAAAAAGCCGGAGGACCATTTGCCATGAGGCTAAAAGGGAAAAATGAAATTACCATCAAAAATGTCCTGTTTGGCGATGTCTGGATTTGTGCCGGGCAATCCAATATGGTGCTCAATATGGAGCGGGTGAAAGAAAAATATCCGAAAGAAATTGCCAATGCTACGGTCTCAGGAATCCGGAATTTCTTTATTCCGACCACCACCAATCTAAATGGTCCTCAGTCGGATTTAAAAGGCGGAGAATGGAAACCCGTCAGTCCGGAAAACGTGCTCGGCATGGGCGCCGTAACCTACTTTTTTGCGCGCAATTTGTACGATAAATACCAGATACCGATCGGCATTATCAACGCCAGTGTAGGCGGTACGCCGATTGAAGCCTGGATCAGTGAAGAAGGACTGAAAGAATTCCCCGATTTGCAGCAAACCATTCAGCAAAATAAGGATACGACTTACGTCAATTCGCTTACGCAACGCCGCAGCGGTAACGGGCCAAAACCCGAAGTTAAAGACAAAGGCCTCCTCGAAAAATGGTACGATCCGGCCTACGAACCCAAGGGCTGGCAAAACATCAACATTCCCGGTTACTGGGAAGATCAGGGCGTGCGTGACCTCAACGGTGTGGTGTGGTACCGCCGGGAAATTGAGGTACCCGCTGCCATGACCGGAAAGGCAGTCAAACTCTTTATGGGCCGCATTGTGGATGCCGATTTTGTGTACGTCAATGGACAGCAGGTGGGCAATATCACCTACCAGTATCCGCCCCGTCGGTACACCATTCCGGAAGGGGTGCTGAAGCCCGGCAAAAACCTGATTGTGGCGCGGGTGCTCAACTATAACGGCAAGGGTGGCTTTGTGCCCGACAAGCCCTATTTTATGACCGATGATGAATATAAAATTGACCTGAAAGGCACCTGGCAATACAAGGTGGGCGAGGTATTTGAACCCTATAAAGGAGGCGGAGGTCCAAGATTTTCGGCCCAAAACCAGCCTGCTTCTCTGTACAATGCCATGGCCGCCCCGTTGACCAATATGGCCATCAAAGGTTTTACCTGGTACCAGGGAGAAAGCAACGTGTGGCGCGCGCAGGAATACTACGATTACCTGCCCGCTTTGATCAAAGACTGGCGGCAGCAATGGGGGCAAGAACCGTTGCCGTTTTTGTACGTTCAGCTGGCCAACTTTCAGGACGCCACCTATCTGCCGGTGGAAAGTCAGTGGGCCGTACTACGCGATGCACAATTGAATGCCCTCAAAGTGTCCAATACCGCAATGGCCGTAGCCATTGACCTGGGCGAGTGGAACGACATCCATCCATTAAACAAAAAGGGCGTAGGCACTCGACTGGCCCTGGGCGCACAAAACCTCGCCTACGGGGATAAAGACGTCGTTTATTCCGGTCCGGTCTTTAAGGAAGCCATCAATGAAGGAGAAAAAATCCGCATCCAATTTGAGCATATTGGCAGTGGCTTGACCACAAGCGATGGAGAGCCGCCAGCCTACCTCGCCATTGCGGGTCACGATAAACAGTTTGTTTGGGCGAAAGCCAAGATCGAGAACAATGAATTGATCGTCTGGAATGAGGAGATCGAACAACCGCGCTATGTGCGCTACGCCTGGGCGGATAACCCATTTGGTGCCAACCTGATCAACCGAGAAAGACTGCCCGCCTCCCCCTTCCGCACCGACTACCACCCGGAGGAGGCAAACAAGCTCTGGCACGGCAAAAGAGCCGCCGTAGTGCTGACCTACGATGATGCGCTGAATGTGCATCTGGACCACGCCATTCCCGATTTAAATCAATACAATCTGAAAGGCACCTTCTACCTCACGGCCGCCTTTCCCGGAAGTACGGAGCGCCTTGACGACTGGAAAAAGGCCGCCCAACAGGGACACGAACTCGGGAATCACACCCTCTACCATCCCTGCGATGCCTCCAAACCCGGCCGCGACTGGGTGAAGCCGGCGCAGGACCTGAGCCAGTACACCACCGCTCAAATGATGCGTGAAATTGAGATGACCGATGTCTTCCTGGAAGCGCTCGACGGGCAGAAAGAACGGACTTTCGCCTATACCTGCGGCGATATGAGTACCGGGGATGGCAACTTTAAAGATAAGCTCAAGGAGGACTTTATCGCCGCCCGTGGTGTGGAAGGCAAATTGAATCAAATGAGCAATATTGACCTTTACAACATCCACAGCTACGGAGCAGAAGGCAAGACCGGAGCAGAGCTGATTGCGCTGGTCGAAAACGCTAAAAAGGAGGGCGGATTAATTACCATTCTCTTTCACGGCGTAGGTGGCGAACACAACCTGAATGTGTCTAGAGAAGCCCATCAAGAGTTGGTGGAATATTTGTACAAAAATCAGGATGACCTTTGGGTCACCACGATGCTGGAAGCCGCCAGGCACATCAAAAAAATGCAAGAGTAATGAAGAAGCTTCTGCCTGTAATATGCTTATTTTTTGGGCCGTTTCTAAACGCCCAATTTTCCCAGGCCGAGCGCGATACCATCCGCAAATACACCTGGATCGATTACCAAAATATGCTGGACCAGCTCGGAATCGAAACCAGCGAGATGCGCCCCGGCCCTTCCGGTGATCCCTCCGCTCCCAATGCCGCCAACCGCTTTGAGGACAAGGTCAATGAGTATACCCTACCCGATCCGTTAATCTTAAAAAATGGGAAAGCAGTCGCCAGTCCGGAAATGTGGTGGCAGCAACGCCGACCGGAACTAGTTGAGGACTTTGAAAAGGAAGTCTACGGCCGGTTACCCAAAAATATCCCGGCAGTAGACTGGCAGGTCGTTTATGAAAAAGACACCACCGTTGGCAAATACCCTATTAGGGAAAAGCTGTTGAAGGGAGTTGTGGACAATTCCGCCTATCCGGCTATCAGTGTGGAAATTGAGCTCCTGGTTGCCACTCCCCGCGACGTGCAGCAATCCGTTCCAACCGTACTACATTTTGGCTTTATCCAATCTCCCTGGGGGCCCAATACGATCGAACCGATCGGTCTTGTGTCTGCCCACGAACCTACCTGGAAAGAGCAACTCATTGCCCGCGGCTGGGGATATGCCATCATTGTGCCCTCTTCCATTCAAGCCGATAATGGCGCGGGATTAACCAGGGGCATCATCGGCCTGGTCAACAAAGGTCAGCCCCGCCAACCAGACGACTGGGGCGCCCTTCGCGCCTGGGCATGGGGCGCCAGTAAGGCATTGGATTATTTTGAAAAAGATGATCAGGTGGATACCAGTCGTATAGCCATTGAAGGGCTTTCGCGCTATGGCAAAGCTGCCGTAGTAGCGATGGCTTTTGAACCCCGTTTTTCACTGGGGTTTATCGGTTCTTCCGGGGCCGGAGGAACCAAGATTTTGCGCCGCGTTTTCGGGGAGCAAGTGGAGAACCTTGCCGGATCAGGGGAGTACCATTGGTTTTGTGGCAACTTCATCAAATATGCCGGTCCGCTGACACCGGATGACCTACCCGTTGATGCTCACGAGTTGGTCGCCCTATGCGCGCCGCGGCCGGTATTCATCAGTTCCGGCTCTCCTGAAGTCGAAGGCCAGTGGGTAGATGCCAAGGGTATGTTCCTCGGCGGCGCTCACGCTGGATCGGTGTATCGCCTTTTAGGTAAAAAAGACTTTGGCACCATGGAATTCCCCGCAATGGGCATGCCATTAATCGACGGAGAACTGGCCTTTCGGCAACACGCAGGCGGGCATAGCACCGGGCCGAATTGGAGTACGTGGATTGCGTGGGCGGGGCGGTATTGGGGAGAGTGATGAGGGGGATTGATGATCCGGGTAGAGATGAAGTAAATTTCACCGAAGCAGGGGGCCCAGTGGTTGAGCGAAAATTTTTTCGCCTGTGAACTTGTTCACTAAAAAAGTTGGTTAGATGGTGGAGCCTTGATGCGCCGGTCGTGGATGAAATAAATTTCACCCAACCAGAAGAGGGCGACCAAATCATTTAGTCGACATCTTGTAAAGCCAGTAAATCTAGATTAAAACTTTCTCCAACTCCTGAGGTTTTTCAACCAAGTTTCTTATCTCTTCAACCAAGCCAAATCTTACTTTTTCAGCAACATTAACAATGGCCTTTAGACTATTTTCAGCTTGTGGCGTAACTACTACTGTGTAGTTTTCCCCCATTGCTTCGATTTTTCATCAAGTTCATCCACCGTTATGTACTTTCCCTTCTTGGCTTCCCCTACCTCTTTATCCAATAGGGTCTTTAGTTCACTTGCTCGCCGGGGATTGCCATGAGCATCATAACTGAGCATTGGGTCATCATCTGTTTGATAGGCTTCAATCATTGCATAGATCATTCTGAGCAATTTTTCATCAGCCTCCTCCAACTGCTTCAATACCACTTTTTTGATTTCTGTTGCACTCATAAAATAGCTTTATTGATCATTACGAAGATGAGTAGTTTTGCATATAGTGTCTCGTAATAACTAAATTCCTACATAATTTCTCTAACAAAGCATATCAGAAATAAGGTGATTAGATCGGTGGAAAAGCTACTGTCTTCTTAATGATTGGCGTTTCTTTTTCCCAGCCCAAAAATCGTCCCTATCTTCGCATAAAATTTCATCGCTATGAGCACACTGCGCCTCTTTATTCCGTTTTTGATACTAACTTGCGCCACTACCCTCTCCGCCCAAATCCTCCAAAACTCCGCCCTTACGGTCCTCGAAGGCAAATGCAACGATTGCCACCGCAAGGACAAACCGCGCAAGGTCTTTACTCTCGACAACATGGACAAGGAAGCCCGTAGCATTTACCGGCAGGTCTTTGTGCGCGAGCGTATGCCGAAGAAGGACGCGCCACCGCTGACCAGAGAAGAAAAAGGCCAACTGGAGGCCTGGTTGAGAAAGGTAGGCGAATTCAAAAACTAATTGCTGTCGCAAGACACCCGCCTAATTGTCGGAATTGTACGGGATTGAATTTTTAGTATTGGATTATCTTTGAAAAAACAATTGACCATGTTGCAAATCATTCTTTACGTAATTCTGGCCATTATTGCGATCATCGTGATCCTGGGGCTCTTACTGCCGAAGCAATACCAGCTTTCTTCCTCGATTATTATCAATCGTCCTAAAGACGAGGTCTTTAATTTTGTTTCCCACCTGAAAAATCAAACCCAATTCAGCAAATGGGTGATGGCCGACCCGGATATCGAACTGACCTATACCGGCGAGGATGGAACCGTGGGGTTCATTGCCGCCTGGAAGAGTGAGGACAAAAATGTAGGCGTTGGCGAACAGGAAATCACCAATATCCAGGCGGGAGAGCGCTATGATGTGGAACTGCGCTTCAAAAAGCCCTTTGAAGGGACTAATTATGCCTATACCATTACCGAAGCGGTGAGTGACAACCAAACGCGCGTGACCACTGTTTTTGAAGCCCATACTCCATTTCCGATGAACGTCATGTCCCAGATATTTAAAGCAACGCTGCAAAAGGATATGGACCAGAACAATGCCACCCTGAAGGCGGTTTTGGAAAAGTGATAGCGCCCACCTGAACCTAAAGTCAAAACCTATGATAAATACTTCATTATTTGGGGCGGTTTTTTCGCATAACCAGCTGTAAATCACCTCTACAGATCATTCTCGGCATTGACAATGATCACCGTATTTTGCGGACTGAATCTATATATTTGGCTAAAAGCCAAACTTCCGCAATATGAAACCACAAGCACCTAACCGGACACAACTGCTTGATTGCCTCTGGAACTACCAGCGAGCCAATGGCTATATCCGCGATGTGGATGTACAGGAATGCGCTCACCAACTGGGCATATCGGCCATAGAAATCGAAGGGGTCATTTCCTTCTATCACTTCTTTCACCGCGCACCTACAGGTGAGTTTATCATCTACCTCAACAACAGTATTGTTGCCGAAACCAAAGGTTTTCAGCGGGTTAAAGAAGCTTTTGAAAAAGAAACCGGCACGACCTTCGGCGCTGAGGAAATCTGCGGTCCTTTTGCGCTTTTTGAAACCTCCTGCATCGGCCTGAGTGACCTGGAACCGGCGGCCTTGATCAATTTTCATCCGTTTACCAACCTGAATTCCCTCAAGGTCCGCAAGATTATCAGCCAGCTGAAACAGGGCGTACCGGTTGAAGAAATCTGTGATGAAGTGCCCAACCATATCCGTTATATTCCCGAGGATGGTAAAAGCATCTTGTTTCGGGAATACCACCCAGGCATTACCTTAGGCCAATTGCCTCAACTCACTCCAGATGACGTGATTGATACGGTAAAAAAAGACAATATCCGGGGCATGGGCGGTGCATTTTTCCCAACTGGTATGAAGTGGGGCTTTTGCCAAAAGGAACCTGCCGAAACCAAATACATCGTCTGTAATGCCGATGAGGGCGAACCCGGCACTTTCAAAGATCGGGTGTTGATGAATGCGATGCCTGGTTTACTGTTGGAAGGTATGATCATTGCCGGTTATGCCGTAGGAGCCCAAGAGGGCATTATCTATCTACGGGCGGAATACACCTGGCTATTACCAAAACTGGAACAGGCCATTGAGCAATTTAGGCGCATGGCCTTGCTGGGCAACAATGCAGCAGGAATTGCCGGATTTTCATTCGATATTCGCATCCAGCTCGGCGCGGGCGCTTACATCTGTGGGGAAGAAACAGCCCTTCTGAATTCAATGGAAGGGAAGCGGGGTGAACCACGTACCAAACAGCAATTTCCAACGCACCACGGTTTTCTAAATCAGCCCACGGTGGTCAATAACGTAGAAACCTTCTGTGCTGCAGCCAGGGCCATCCAATTGGGTGTGAATCATTTCCAACCCGGCACCAAACTGCTCAGTATCTCCGGTGACTGCCAAAAGCCAGGCATTTACGAAATCCCGTGGGGCACCACGGTGGCTGATGTGTTGGAACTGTGCCAGGCCGATGATCCCTATTTTATTCAGGTGAGTGGCCCTTCCGGAGAATGTATTTCTGTCAAGGAAAAAGATCGCCGCATCAGCCTTGATGACCTGGTATGTGGAGGCGCGTTTATGATATTTAATTCCAGCCGCGACATTGGACAAATCGTGACCAACTTCACCGATTTTTTTAAACACGAATCTTGTGGTTTGTGTACCCCCTGTCGGGCGGGCAACTTTATCATTCGCAAGAAACTGGAAAAGGTCAATCTGAACCTGGCTTACGAATCCGATTATGACGACATCCGCAGCTGGAGTAAGGTCATGCGTCAAACCAGCCGCTGCGGTCTTGGCCGGACGGCCACGATTGCGCTGGTTGCGGCACTGGATAAATTTCCGGAATACTTTACGCAAAAATTGGACCAGGGCGGCGATGGCCTCAACCGGGGCTTTGATGAAGAGGCGGCAACGCAGGCTTACGAAAAATTCAAAAGTTAATCACCATGGCAAAACCAATCACCATCAAAATAGACGGCCAGACCATCAAGGCTAAGGAAGGGCAAAATCTCGTCGAGGTAGCTAAGGAAAACGGCATCTTTATTCCATCGCTTTGCTACTATCCACACATCGATCCGCCGCTGGGTACTTGCCGGGTGTGTACGTGTAATATTGGCGGCAAGCCTGGCCCTGCCTGTATGGAAAAGGTGAAAGACGGGCTGGAGGTGGAGGTCAATACGCCGGAACTGACCGATATGCGTAAAGCCATTGTGGAGATGATGTTTGCCGAAGGCAATCACTTCTGCCCCGCCTGTGAAAAGAGCGGCGACTGTGACCTGCAACATATGGGCTACGAGATGGGCATGTCGAATTCCCGATTTCCTCACCTCTTCAAAGACCGCCTGATCGATTTCAATCCCAAACGCATGGTCATCGAACACAACCGCTGCGTGAAATGCAAGCGCTGTGTAGAGGAGGTAGTCACGGATGATCAGCAGCAAGTCTTTTCTTTTTGCAACCGAGGTAATGAAACCGTAGTGGGCATCGACTATGAGCAGGAAGCCAAGTTGACCGAGGAGCAAGCTGTGCGAGCCATGCAAATCTGCCCTACCGGCGCTATTCTGGTGCGCGGCAAAAGTATGGCACGGCCATTCGGCGACCGGAAGTTTGACCTGGAGTCCGTACAGCAAGACCGCGATACGGCCCTATTCCCCAAAAGGGAAAATCAAAAACTGGAGAAAAAGACCATTGCCACCATTTCGCTGGCCGGCTGCTTTGGTTGCCACATGTCGATGCTGGATATCGACCTGGAATTGCTGGATTTGATCGAATTGGTGGACTTCAATAAATCGCCACTGACGGATATCAAGAAGTTTACGAAGCAGTGTGATCTGGGATTGATTGAGGGCGGTTGTTGCAATACCGAAAATGTGGAGGTACTACGCGAATTCCGCAAAAAATGTAAAACGCTGGTCGCAGTAGGCGAATGCTCGGTATGGGGCGGCCTTCCGGCCATGCGCAATATGATTCCGCTGGAAGAATGCCTGGAGGAAGCCTACCTCAATTCCATGACCACGGAAGCCGGCGAATACACGGTGCCCTACCACGAGGATTTGCCGAAGATCCTGGATAAAGTGTACGCCTGTAATGAGATCGTGGAAATTGACCACTACATTCCGGGTTGTCCGCCAACGGCTACGCACATTTGGAAAGCGGTGAAAAACATCCTCTGGGGTGAGCAATTTTCCATCCTTTATTCTGAATTCAAATACGATTAAGCCATGTCACAAAAAATCACCATAGATCCGGTAACCCGCGTGGAAGGCCATGGTAGGGTCACTATCCACCTTGACCAGGCGGGGGCAGTTGAGAATGCCTATTTTCACATTGTCGAATTCAGAGGATTTGAGCGCTTCATTCAGGGATACCCCTACTGGGAGGCGCCCTTGCTGGTGCAACGACTTTGCGGCATTTGTCCGGTAAGTCACCATTTGGCGGCAGCCAAAGCCATCGACCAGATCGTTGGGCTTGACCCCGGCGATTTGTCACCAACAGCCACCAAATTGCGGCGGTTGTTGCACTACGGACAGGTATTCCAATCACACGCCCTACACTTTTTCTACCTAGCCTCTCCTGATTTACTTTTCGGCATGGATGCACCACCGGAAAAACGCAATGTGGTACATGTCGCTATCGAGAATAAAGAACTGGCGCGAAAGGGTATATTGATGCGGAAATTTGGCCAGGAGATCATCAAGATGATTGCCGGTAAGAAGATTCACGGCATCGCGGCGGTGCCAGGTGGCGTACATAAGACGGTTTTTCCGGAAGAACGGGATTATTTCCTTACGGGAAAAGACATTCCGAGTATCGATACCATGATCGAATGGTCACAGGAAATTGTGGACTTCATCAAAGCCTATCACGAGAAGCATTACGACTGGCTGGATACCTTCGCCTGCTACCCTTCCGGGCATCTGGGGTTGGTGAACAAAACAGGTGCGCTGGAACTCTATGATGGCCGCCTCAGAGCAATCGACAGTGAGGGCAAAATCACCCTGAATGATGTACCCGATATTGATTACATCAAATACTTCACTGAGGGCGTAGAGAAGTGGTCCTACATGAAGTTTCCCTATCTCACCCATTTGGGGCGAGAACAGGGCTGGAATAGAGTTGGCCCACTGGCGCGGTTAAATGTTTGTGACAAAATCTCCACGCCACTGGCACATAAGGAATTACTGGAGTTTAAAGCCTATACTTCGGGTAAACCCAACAACTGTACCATGCACTCCCACTGGGCGCGCCTGATCGAAATGCTGTACTGCGCCGAGGAGATGAAAACCATTTTACTGGATGACTCCATCTTCGGCGACGACCTGCTACGAGAAGGACAACGCCGCTCGGAAGGCATCGGCATCATCGAAGCACCACGCGGAACGTTGATTCACCATTACAAAGTGGACGATAAGGGTATGATCACCAAGTGTAACCTGATTGTGTCCACTACCCACAACAACGAGGCGATGAACCAGGCCGTGCGCTGGGTGGCCAACAATGTTTTGGACAAACAAAAGGAAATCAGTGAAGGTATGCTCAATCAGGTGGAAGTGGCCATTCGAGCCTTCGATCCCTGCCTGAGCTGCGCCACTCATGCACTGGGGCAAATGCCACTGAAATTATCCATATTTGATCACCAAGGGCAATTGGTCAATGAATACACCAAATCATAAACTATTGATCATCGGAATCGGCAATTCTGGTCGCCGCGACGACGGCCTGGGTTGGGCGTTCTTGAATTCAGTGGAGAAAATGAATTTGCCCGACCTTCAGTTGGTCTATCGTTATCAGTTGCAAATTGAAGATGTGGCTTTGATGCTCGATTACGAGCAGGTCCTTTTTGTGGATGCTTTTCGTGGAATTCTGACGGATGGATTCCAAATCAGCGATGTGCTGCCTTCCCGAAAATTTGAGTTCACCACACACAGCTTATCACCGGAAGCCATTCTGTTTTTGTGTGAAGATTTGTATGGTAAACAACCCAATGCTCAGGTACTGGCCATTCAGGGCCAAGAGTGGGGATTGCAACAAGGGCTAAGCCCAACTGCGCAGAAAAATTTGGCGAAAGCCATCGACTTTTTTACAAAAAAATGGAAGGCATGGGTGAGTCGTGGGGCATCCAAAACCTACTAACCCATCAATTCCTCCTCTCGAAAGCATGCGGAAAGAAAACGCCTATTCTGCGATATTTTTTTGGAACCACATGAGGGACATAAGAAGAAGGTATAAGCGTTGAATCGCCTATTCGGCGATTGCTTGAAATCGAACCACAAAAGGCACAAAAGATCACAAAAGATAATTAGAGAAAAATCCAACCGGATTTTTCTCTAATTCTAAAAAATCTTGTCAATACTGTTCATCCTGTCAGAAATAGTCAACGTCATGTAAGCGATTTTGAGGAAGCCTGGCGGTTTCCTCAAAACACCTCCGAGACTTTGCGCGCCGTATTACTAACCCTTCGCGAGCTACTCCTACAGCTTGCCATCATTCACCTGCTTATGCGCATAATCCACCGCACGGGCGGTCAATGCCATGTAGGTGATACTCGGATTTTGAGTGCCACTACTAGTCATACAAGCCCCATCGGTCACAAATACGTTGGGTACCTCGTGCATTTGATTCCACTTGTTCAGCACGCTGGTCTTTGCATCGCGGCCCATACGTGCCGTGCCCATTTCGTGGATGCAGGCACCGGGAGCAGTAGCACTATTGTACGAAGTGATGTCTTTACAACCGGCAGCTTCCAACATCTCTTCCGCACATTGTACCCCATCAGCACGGAGCTTCATTTCGTTGTCACGCAATTTGGCATCAAACGTGATGATTGGCATTCCGTGTTTGTCTTTTTTATCAAAGTTGAGATACATGCGGTTTTCGTGGTACGGCAAAAGCTCCCCAAAGCAGGTCATGGAAATTTGGTATGGCCCCGGCTTAAACAGATTATTTTTCAAATCTTCACCAAGCACTCCGTCCGGAGCATTAGCTGCTCGTTGGGCTTGTCCCTGATAGCCGAAACCACGCACATAATCAGCCCGCTTGGTAGCCTCATCGATATTGCGGAACCGCGGGATATAAAAACCGCCGGGTTTGCGGCCTTTGTAGTAGGTATCTTCAAATCCGGGAAGCGTTCCAGATGCGCCCATACCGTAGTGGTGGTCCATCATATTGTGCCCCAGTTCTCCACTGCTGTTGCCTAGTCCATCCGGGAAGGTCTCTGAGCGGCTGTTCAACAGAATAGCCGTCGTACCCACCGTGCTGGCATTACAGAAGATAATACGGGCAAAGAATTCGATTTCTTCACCGGTATTGGCATCCTTGACGCGAACACCACTAGCCTTACCGGCTTCTTTGTCAAACACAATTTCGTGCACGATACTATCCGGGCGAATGGTCAAATTGCCGGTTTCCATGGCCACCGGTAAGGTTGCCGAAAGGCTACTGAAATAAGCGCCGTATGGACAGCCCCGCACACAGCGGTTACGGGTTTGGCACTG
The DNA here is from genome assembly GCA_965229635.1 of Saprospiraceae bacterium. Classification (GTDB taxonomy): domain Bacteria; phylum Bacteroidota; class Bacteroidia; order Chitinophagales; family Saprospiraceae; genus BQJU01. Next base: position 3,113,391 of record OZ245894.1, on the reverse strand, counting down.
ACCACGCGTTCCCTTATGCACCTCGGGGTTGTACTCGGAAAGGTTGGCCACTCGTCCCGGCGTCACTACCCTTTCGGGAAATGCTTTTCCGATCATCTCGCGCATGTGTTGCTCCGCGCAATTGAGTGGGAACGGCGGTAGAAATTTGCCGTCAGGCACCTGCTTTAATCCTTCTTTTTGACCGCTTACGCCAACGAAGGTTTCCACGTAATCGTACCAGGGCTCAATGTCTTTATAGCGAATCGGCCAATCAACGGCGATCCCCTCTTTGGCATTGGCTTCAAAATCAATATCACTCCAGCGATAGCAGTGGCGCCCCCACATAATCGAACGGCCTCCTACATGGTGCCCGCGAATCCAATCGAAGCGCTCTACTTCGTCGTAGGGATAGTCACTATCTTTATTGATCCAGTGTTTGTGGTCTTCACGCACCCACCACACCAGGCGATTTTGCTTGAAATAATGCTGCGCAACCTCCTCGGCCGTCACCATATTCTGGTTGGGTAAATCCCAGGACTCAAATCCCGCAGTGGGGTACTCCCCGTGTTTGACCATGCGCCCGCGTTCGAGCACCAGCGTTTTGTATCCTTTTTTACACAATTCCATCGCCGCATATCCTCCGCTGATACCAGAACCAATGACGATGGCATCGAAAGTATTTTCGTTTTGACCTTTGATATTAAAATTCATTCTGCCCAGAGTTTACCACCCACTTCTTCCAGACTGATACATGGTTCATATTGTCCGGGAACGGGTAAATAGTTTAAAAATTTGGTGCCCACTTCTTCCGTATTTAGGTAGTAAGCAATGGTTTGCTGCTTAAAATCCAGGAAGGCCTGCTGAGCCTCCTTTCCGGCGCTACCAGTTTTGGTGTCCAGTTCCTGAAGAATGGCCAGCTGTTTTTCGGCATCTGCTTTCGCAAATTCGGCGTTTTCCAGATGTTTGGACATGGCCGCAAATCGCGTTTTGTAGGCCTTGCGGTCATCCTCCGTATACACTAGTCCCACCATACGGTCGATCATGTAATGCACACCCACTTCTGTAGCCGAGGGGCTATCCGTTTTGGGTAAAATGAGGTCCGCCATTTGGGTGACCAGCGCAAATTCCGCCGGATTAAACGCCGCCAGCATTTCCTGACCCCCACCTTCCGATTCCGGCGGATCGGCCTTACAACCCGACAGCAGCGTACTCATCAATGGAGCACCAACGGCCGCGCCGGTAGCCAGGGCAGTGTACTTTAAAATATCTCGTCTGTTCATGATAAAAATTAGATAAATAAGGGCTTAATGGAGTTGTGTGAGGTTGGTTGATTACCGGTCCTAAGGTAATCAGATTTTTGAAAAAGCGGCATTTTTGAAAGAGAATTGTTTGAAAAAGCGCGTAACAGCCAATTTTATACCCGATGTTAAATGGTTTGGGAAAATGATAATCTCAAAACTTTTGATCGAGTATAATTGGCAGAATGGTTGGGTGAAGATTTTTTCACCGATGTTATTCGGGAAAGTGAACCTATGTAATGAATTTCACCGAACCAGGAAGGGGTCGAAGAATAAAAGCGACAACAAAGCTTGCAAACATTTTCCACAAAATTGTACTTTCGTACAAACGAGCAAAACACATGTCAGCCAATCAATTCAACCTTCCCTATAAAGTCACCTATGAAGGTGACGAAGCCGATAATGGTCTGCATTACAGTCCTGCAATAGAAGACTTGATTGCCAAAACGCACGCTGCTACGCAACGGGCCAAACCCAAAACGTTGGTGAAGCTGCAGCGGCTAATTAAAAAATATCCCAGGATTCCGGTCTTCAGGAATTATCTAACCAATTATTATCACCTGACCAATCAAAGAGAACTGGCATACGCTACTAATCGAAAATTGTTGAAGGACTTCCCTGACTATTTATTTGCCACCGTCAACCTCGCTGCCGAATACATAGAGAAGCAGGAATACGACAAGGTTCCCAAAATACTGGGCAAAGATCTGGATCTCCACAAATTATGTCCCCACCGTAAAGTATTTCATATCGGGGAGTTTGAGTCCTTTATGTACGTGGCAACCCATTATCTTTTGGAAGTGGGTGAAGTTGGAAAGGCAACAGAAAAAATTGGTTTGTTGGCAACAGTATTTCCTGAGTCGCCACAATTGGATTATCTATTGGAAATGCTGGATGAGTTAACTTCTGGCGGCCAAGGCTCTGGAGACTCTGCTTCGACGGCCAGGGGTTATGACCAGTCCATTCAAACCGATGAACCTCCCCACCTCAATCATCCTGAACTATGGGTGCTTTATGAGCACGATCTAACGATTCCTAAAGAAAAACTGGAAGCGCTGCTACAATTGCCGCGGGAGACACTGATTGCCGATCTCAAAGCTATTCTTTGGGATAGTGTCCGTCGTGTGGAGTACTTTTCCGACCTGATGGAAGAGCAGGATGAATGGTTAGAGGAAAAGCTTAGCTTTCCCATGCACGCACAATTTCTGCTTGCTGCACTGAAAGCTCAGGAGGCACTTCCGTTAATACTTGATTGTTTTAAGCAGGGACAAGACTACCTGGATTTTTGGTATGAAGACCATGTTTTTGAAACCCTTCCCATCATTGTGTACCACCTGGGAGGAGATCAGCTGGATATACTCAAAGCATTTATGCTGGAACCCAATATTTACTACTATGGAAAAGGAATTGTAGCGCAAACTGTGGCGGAAATCGGTCATTATCACCCCGAGCGTTTGGCGGATATCACTCAATGGTTCGAGTCGATTTTGCAATATTACTGGGACCATCGGGATGACATCCTCCTCGTGGATCAGGAGGTGGTAACCTCGGTGACTATAGAACTAGGTAATCTTCCCGATCGTCAGCGACTTGTACCCCTCCTTAAAAAGTTTTACGATATTGACCTGATCGATCCGCATATGGTAGGTTCCTATGAGCATTTTGTAGAAGAAATGGGCAAACGAGATGCAACCACCGCATTTCATTTGCCCATGGATCTCCCCGTTCTCGATCACTATCAACGGATCACTTCCACCTGGCACGGCTATTTATCTGAAGAAGAACAGCTGGCTTATGACAAGGACCTGGAAGAAGAAATTGATAATATTTATAGCCCAGAATTCGAGAATAAAACGCCTCGTGAATATGTTCCCCCAAAACCAGCTCAAAGCACCAAGGTAGGCCGCAATGATCCTTGCCCCTGCGGAAGTGGAAAGAAATACAAGAAATGTTGCTGGGGGAAAGATCATTAAAAAACACCTGCCATGACCAAACGCTATTGGATGCTCTGTATCATCGTTATTTTTATTACCAGTTGTGGACAAAGTAAGTTGACACAAAAGCAAGAGGCCACGGATGATACTAGTCTACAACTGCCTTTTCGCCCCAATATTCTCTGGCTGGTAACGGAAGACATGGGCCCTTATCTCGCCGCTTTTGGCGACTCAACCATCGAAACCCCCAATCTCGACCGGCTGGCAGCACAGGGGATCATCTATCCTCATCTGTATTCTCCTTCCGGCGTTTGTGCACCGAGTCGTGCAGCCATTGCTACGGGATTGTACCCTTCCAGTTTTGGAGCCAACCACATGCGTACCCGTTCTCATACCGATATCACTGAATTGCCGGTCTACGAAGCCATTCCACCGCCGGAAGTACGCATGATGAGTGAAGTACTTCGTAGAAACGGGTACTACTGCAGTAATAATGCCAAGACCGATTATCAGTTCAAGCATCCGGTGACCGCCTGGGACGAAAGCAGCAACTTTGCCCACTGGCGCAATCGGGAGTCTGGACAGCCCTTTTTCTCGATCTTCAATTTTGGCGTCACCCACGAATCGGGGCTTTTTGAACCCTACGGTTTTCGGCGTTCGGAATACCGGCACTACCAGGCGGGTGATAGTTCTTTTATCACGCCCAATTGGGGTAGAAAACTGAGCGAGGCGGAAACACCCGTGCACGTTTCTAAGGACCTGGATTTTCCCATTCCACCCTACCTGCCGGAAACAGATGTGGTCAAGCGCGATATGTGGAAGCTGTATAATAATATTGCAGAGATGGACCGTGAAGTTGGTGCAATTCTGGATCAATTGGAAGCTGATGGACTGCTAGACAGCACCATTATCTTCTTTTACGGAGATCACGGAGGTCCCCTACCCCGCCAGAAACGGTTGATCTACGATTCCGGATTGAATACCCCAATGATCATCCGTTTCCCCGGACAGTGGCAGGCAGGAACACGCGATGATCAACTCATCAGCTTTATCGACTTTGCGCCAACGGTATTTTCGCTGGCAGGCATTGAGCCGCCAGGCTATTTGCACGGACAAGCCTTTCTGGGACCCTATCAAGCCAAACAAGAGCGCGAATACATTCACGCAGCGGCGGATCGCTTTGACGGCTTTACGGATGCCATCAGGGCGGTGCGCGATCAGCGGTTTAAGTACATCCGCAATTACCGGCCAGAGCAAGGTTATTATCTGCCCATCGGGTATCGGGAAGAGATTCCCACTATGCAGGAACTGCTGAAGATGCACGAAGCCGGAACGTTGAATGACATTCAGGAACAATGGTTTCGCGAAAGCAAACCCAAAGAAGAATTATTTGATTGTGAAAAGGATCCATACGAGTTGCACAACCTGGCCGAAAATCCGAAGTACGCGGATCAGTTAAAGAAAATGCGTGCCGAAATGGATCGATGGCTAAAAGCCATTGGCGACCAGCCCAATTTGCCCGAAAGGGAATTAATCGATCAACTTTGGAAGGGAAAAGACCAGCAACCGGTGACGGCCAATCCGGAATATGAAGTTAGGGATAATCAGGTGAGGCTTTCCTGCACAACGGATGGAGCATCAATTGGTTACAAGGTCATTACCAAACAGCACTCACCGAAGAGTTGGGAAGTTTATACCCAACCTTTTCATTTGCCGCAAGGTGCCACCATCGAAGTCATTGCCCACCGCATTGGCTTCAAGCCCAGTGATATGATGACCATAGGAAAATAACCTCCCGAATGTGTTAGAAAAAATCCGGAAATTGCAATTCTCTTCCGCCTCAGGAACGGATATTGTGATCAAAGAACCAAAAATACGGTAATTATGAAAGATGGACGATACGTTGAAAATGAAATCATGATTGAAGGCTCAGCCGCGGAAGTGTGGAATACCCTGATCGATCCCGAAAAGACGGTGCAGTATATGTTTGGCTGCAAAGTGATCAGCGATTGGGGCATTGGTGACTCCATTATCTGGCAGGGCGCTCATGATGGCGTGAATTATGTGGTTGGCCATGTAGTCAAATACGAACCGGAGAAGGCGCTATCCTTCACCGTGTTTGATCCTAATGCCGACTTTGAGGATATTCCGGAAAATTACCTGACCGTTGAGTACATTCTGACATCGCAGGAAGGCGGCACGCACCTAAGCGTCACTCAAGGCGACTACGACAAGGTTGAAGCCGGCGATAAGCGTTACAAAGACACCATGGACCAGGGCGGCTGGCAATCGGTGCTGGAAAAGATTAAAGCGTTGGTGGAGGGATAAAAAAAGTCTCTGAAAATTACCTGGTAGATTTTCAGAGACTTCTTAAACGTCAACGACAGGTGTGTCTTGCGTTTACTTCTTTTTATCCGGTTTATTACTCGTTTTCAGCGTATAGCGATAATTCCTTTCAAGTTGAATAATGAGCCTAGGGTATTCTTTTTTTGAAGTGGTTGGAATAATCTCCAGTTCCTGAGCAAAGTAGCGTTCCTTTTCAATGTGAATGCTCAGTGGTTTGCCTTCCACCGCATTAAATTTTAGTTCGAAGCGGCCATCGACATCGGTAGGTTCAAAGTATTCAACCTCCTCTCCTGCTTCCTTCTCCAGGGCTACTTTTGCGTTGAAGACAGGTTTGTTGTTGTCATCCATTACGATACCCTGTACGGTAAAAGCGACCTCAACATTGACAAAGGAAAGAAACAACGCCGATAGGAATAACACTACTGATATGGGTAGTAATAAATATAGTCTCTTCATAAGTGGATGATCAGGGTTAGGTGTTCAATCAGTTTTGGAAAATCCTAATTTAATACAAAAAATCAATAAAATTAGTTCTCCTTTTTCTACCATAAACCAGTTAGATTCGATTAATCACTGCCCTTTTCCGTTTTTTGTTTCCCCTCTTCTGAAAACCCTTCGCCCAAAAAAATGTTACTACATCAAAATACCCATACCATCGGCACTATCCAACATACCGAGCAACTCGAGCAGCGCAAGCACCATCAGGACTTCAACCTGCAGGATATGGGGACCATCTATGATCAGTTTGGCGGCAGGCCGGACAAACCGCATCGGCACGATTATTATACGGTCCTTTTGGTCAAGGAAGCGGAGGGCAAACATGTCGTGGATTATCAGACCTACGCTTTTGCCACCAATCAGGTACATTTTGTGAGTCCGGGACAGGTGCATCAGGTGACTACTCCCAGCCGCCCTAGTGGATGGGTCATTACTTTTTCCCGAGACTTCCTGATGGAAAATCGCATTCCGGAAAGCTTTATTTCCAACATCAACCTCTTTCAGCAATTTGGCAATACCCCACCGCTTGAAATTGATGATACAACACTGGCCAAACTCACCCGCATCATTGATGAGATGCAGGAATGTATGCCGGATGGATTACTGTATCGAACGCGAGCGCTGGGAGCTTTGCTGCAGCTTTTCCTGATCTATTGTAATAACAGCTGCACCCTGAATCCAGCCCAACTCGACGAGGAAAACAGCGGTGTATGTATGTTGCGCGATTTTAAAGATTTGGTTAGTTCCAAATTTAACAGCTGGCACAAAGTATCCGACTACGCATCCGAAATACATATATCTTCCAAACACCTGAGCCATACGGTCAAAATGCTGACCGGAAAGACAGCCAAGGAAATCATTCAGGATCGACTTGCGCTGGAGGCCAAACGACTATTGCTTCACACAGAGCTGAATATCAAAGAAATAGGCTATAGTCTCGGCTTTGAAGAGCCCTTACACTTTAGTGGTTTCTTTAAGAAACAGGTAGGTACATCTCCTACGGCATTTCGGGAAGGCAAGCGGTAGTTTTTTTCATAGAATCCGACATTTTTATATACTTGCCTGACTTTTTTATATCTCATGGCCCTCTAAAATAGTTGACCTTTGTAGTATACTTAAAACCAGAAAAAATGGACAGAAAAGATTTTATCAAGAAAGCCATTCTCAGTACTGCCGGTGTTGCCGCCGGAAGCAATATGCTGAGGGCTAAAAATGTAAAGCTGAAACATTCCACCTACGATAAGATGCTGGAGTCCACTTTTTCGGCCGACCAGCAGGTTGGATTCAATCATTTACCAAACAAGGAGTTAAAAACGATGAAAACTGTATTGCATAAAGCCAATTCGAGAGGCCACGCCGATCATGGCTGGTTGAACTCTCACCATACCTTTAGTTTTGCCAATTATTACAACCCGGAAAGAATGCACTTTGGTGTATTGCGGGTATTAAACGACGATGTTGTGGCTCAGGGAAAGGGTTTTGGTACCCATCCGCACGACAATATGGAGATCATCTCCATTCCACTGGAAGGAGACCTTGAGCATAAGGACAGCATGGGTAACACCACCGTCATCAGGGAAGGTGACGTACAGGTGATGAGCGCCGGTACCGGTATTTACCATAGTGAATACAATAAGAATGCGGATCGGCAGGTGAAATTCTTACAGATATGGGTGTTCCCCAATAAGAAGAATGTCAAGCCTCGTTACGATCAGATTACGCTGAATAATAAAGATTTACACAATCAGTTTTACCAAATCCTTTCTCCCAATGCGGATGACGAAGGGGTATGGATTCACCAGAATGCCTGGTTTCATCTGGGTACCTTTGATGACGGGAAGGAAACTACCTACGAGCTTAAAGACAAGAGCAACGGCGTGTACGCTTTTGTACTTGACGGCAATGTGACAATAAATGGTCAAAACCTGAACAAACGTGACGGTTTTGGCGTTTGGGACACAGAAGCACTAACGGTAAAAGCCGATAGCAAAGCTAAGGTACTGTTGATGGAAGTACCGATGAATCTGAACTAACCAAAGTTACAAGTTTGCTTAATAGAGTTATTCTGCTGGGGTAGTTTGGTGGGAAAATTAGTCCATTTTCGACCACGTGATCCCGATATTTTATCGGGATTGAGGGAGTATAGCCATAGCTACACGACTGAAAAAAGACACAGTGTGGGAAGAAAAGGGGCAATTTGCGCCCGAAATAATCCCAGCAGAACAACTCTAATAATATAAGTTAACCGGGGCGCTGTCCCCGGCTGACCTGATCAACTATTTCATTCATTAAAAAAATAAAAGAATATGTCTACTGCAACTGATGTAAAAACAACCTGGGCGATTGATCCTGCTCACTCTGAAATCAATTTTAAGGTAAAACACATGATGGTCTCCAATGTGACCGGCACCTTCCAGGAATTTGAGGGTACCGTGGAATCGGAAAGTGAAGACTTTGATGGAGCAGATATCCAATTTACTGCCAATACCGCTAGTGTCAACACCCGTAACAGCCAGCGGGACGAGCACCTGAGATCTGACGATTTCTTTAATTCAGGAGACTATCCTAAACTGAAGTTTCAGTCAAAATCGTTCACGAAGAAGTCGGATGGAGAATACAAACTGGTTGGTGATCTGACCATCAGAGATAAGACCCAAGAAGTTACCTTGGATGTAGAATACAACGGTACCGCAGTTGATCCTTACGGACAAACCAAAGCCGGATTTGAAATCAGCGGAAAGATCAATCGCAAGGACTTTGGACTGAAGTGGAGCGCCGTTACCGAAGCCGGTGGCGTGGTAGTGAGCGATGAAGTCCGCCTTGATTTGAACGTGCAATTGACCAAGCAGTAATTGCTTGATTATCGATATTGAAGAAGCCATCCCGAAAGCAAATTCTCTCGGGATGGCTTTTTTATTTATAAGAAGCAGTTTGTGTTTGTGTAAGCTGAAAATAATGCTACTGGCTCACAGGATTGATTTTTGCTTTCCTTATCTTCGTAGCAAAGCAAACACCACATCCATGGCTAAAGGGAAGAAAGGCAGCAGCAAAAAGAAATCCAAGGAAAAACGGGTCAGTTATTACAAACAACCCACCGACCTGAATCTGCGCAAGTGGCAGATTAAACTCAGGAAACAATACGGAAAAGAACAGACCTTTACGCTGACCAACGAAGGTGAACACCCGGTTTGGTCAGATTTCATTGTCGGCAACCCAGAACGCAACAGTACCTACCGCGTGGCTTTAAGAAGCAAGGAGGTAGGAGATAATTTTTGTGAATGCCTCGACTTTCGCACCAACGGTCTCGGGACCTGCAAACATATTGAATGGGCTCTACACAAATTAGAGCACACTTACGGCAACAAACAACACTTTCGCAAGCCTCCTCCTGGGCGCACCTATAGTTCTGTTTATCTGGAATACGGTGAATCCAGAAAAGTCCGCTTGCGCATTGGTACCGAAGAGGCTAAGGAAATCAGTCGTTTGGCCAAATCCTTTTTTGATGAGCAGCATTACTTATATGATCATGCATATCTGGAGTTTGATCAATTTTTGGAGCAGGTCAGGGCCATTACTCCTTCTTTTCGCTGTTACCCGGATGTATTAGATTTTGTGATTCAAAAAAGAGCGGATGAGCGTAGACATAGAATGGCAGCAGAGTTATCTAAAAAGAAAACCAGCCTGGACAATCTGGTGAAAACCCGATTGTTTCCCTACCAGAGAGACGGGATTCTATTCGCCTTTCGGGCAGGAAGATGTTTGTTGGCGGATGAAATGGGCTTGGGTAAAACCTTACAAGCCATCGCAGCGGCGGAATTGTACCGCCGGGAACTGGGCATTAGTTCGGTGATTATTGTGTGCCCTACCTCCTTGAAGTATCAATGGCGCGCTGAAATCCGGAAATTTACCAACAGCTCGGTGCACGTCATTGAAGGTCCGGCGCACAAGCGTAAAGATCAATACAAGGACCAGGAGCATTTCTATAAAATATTGACTTACAATGTAGTCGCCCGTGATTATCCCTACCTCAACAGCGCTTCTCCCGACCTGATCATCCTGGACGAAGCCCAACGCATCAAGAACTGGGATACCAAAATTGCCCGTGCGGTCAAAAGACTGGAAGCGCCCTACCGCCTGGCCCTCACCGGCACACCGCTGGAAAACAAACTTGAGGACCTCTATTCCATTGTGCAGTTTTTGGACCAGTTTCTACTTGGGCCCCTATACCTCTTACTTTCTCGCCATCAGGCAAAAGATGAACACGGAGTGGTGAGAGGCTATCGAAACCTCAATGAAATCTTCGAAAAGCTGAAGGGAGTAATGATACGTCGCCGCAAACGCCAGGTTCTCCGGCAAATCCCGGAAAGAATTGACCAGCAGCTTTTGGTGCCGATGACACCGCGTCAAATGGAATTACATAATAGCTATGACGCTGATGTGGCTCAGTTGGTCGCCAAATGGCATCGTATGGGCTTCCTAAATGAAAAAGACCGCCAACGATTGCTTAGCTGTCTCAACCTGATGCGCATGTCGTGTGATAGCACCTATCTGGTAGATCAACAAACGCGACATGACACTAAGATTGATGAATTGTTTTACATCCTGGAAGAAAGGCTGGCCGAACCCGGAGAAAGCGTGGTGATCTTCAGTCAGTGGGAACGAATGACGCGGCTGGTCGCTGAACAATTGGAGGAAAGGGAAATACCCTTCGCCTATTTACACGGAGGGGTACCCGGCGCCAAGCGTGGAGAGTTGCTGGATCGCTTTCGCGAAGACGATGATTGCAGAGTGTTTCTGTCGACTGATGCCGGAGGTGTGGGGCTCAACCTGCAAAAGGCAGCTTTAGTCATCAACCTCGATTTGCCGTGGAATCCGGCAGTGCTGGAACAACGGATCGGTCGCGTATTTCGCATTGGGCAAAAACGACAGGTGCAGGTAATCAATTTGATTTCGGAAGGCACCATCGAACACCGCATGTTGCAAACCCTGGACTTTAAGTCTTCCCTGGCCAAAGCTGTACTGGATACCGCCGAAGACAGCGTTTTCATGAGTGACCGTAAGTTTAAGGACTTCATGGAAAACCTGGAAAGGGTCAAAGGAACTATCATTCCTGAAGAAGCACCGGCGGAGGCCACCAGCGATGAAGACCTGGAAACGGCCCCAGTCCCCGCAGAGAGCGATACCCCAAAACAACCCGACCACGAACTGCTGGAACCATGGTGGCAGGAGGAGGAAGAGGAACCTATTGTTTCTGCTCAAAATGAGACCTCCCGGGAAACAAAATCGCCACAACCGCAGGGCAGTGCCGCCAGTTTGCTCAGTGAGGGCGTCAGCTTTTTAAGCAAGCTATCGCAAACCCTTTCTGACGAAAAGGCTACCCAGCAATTGGTTAGTGAAATTGTTGAAAAAGACGAAAAATCCGGTAAGACCTATTTGAAAATTCCTGTGGAAAGTTCAGAAATGGTACAGAATGCGGTGAAGTTGCTGGGGGGATTGTTGAGTAAGTTGGGGTAACCAGCTAAAGCTAAAAACCTCCCAGCAAAACCTCTCCTAAACAATCTCCAACCCAGTGCGTTCTCAAATAGATAGTTTTACTATCTTTGCCAATAGCATTATAAACAAACCCTCTATGACTCGACTGTTACGCATCACCTGTTTTTTACTCTTCTTCCCTATTGCCTTATCCGCTCAGGAAAATGATTTTGGCAACTGGTACATCTACTTCGGCAATAAGCAGCTCAGCGACCGCTGGAACTGGCACCACGAGGTGCAATATCGGAATTACAACTTCATTGGCGATCTGGAGCAGTTGCTGCTGCGTACGGGTATTGGTTACAACCTTACGGAAAATAACAACAACCTTTTACTGGGATACGGATACATCCTTTCGGAAAATTACGTCCAGGGTAGTACGGAGGATAAGATCTCGTTTGGAGAACACCGCATTTTTCAGCAATTTATCACCCGGCAAAATGTAGGTCCGGTGGGGTTACAACACCGGTATCGTTTTGAGCAGCGCTTTATTGATGACACTGATTTTCGCATTCGCTTCCGCTATTTTCTGGGGATCAATATCCCTCTGACCAATAAAACAATGGGAGAAGATACTTTTTACCTATCCGCCTATAATGAGATCTTTCTCAACGGCCAAAATGCCGTTTTTGACCGCAACCGTCTTTACGGAGCCCTGGGGTATGCATTCAGCAAAAACTTCCGAATGGAATTGGGCGTAATGAGTCAAATTTATGAAAGCCGCAACCGGGCTCAGTTTCAGATTGTTGTCTTCAATAATCTACCGTAAGAGCATCAAAATAACGGTCAAAAGTTTAGTCACCCAAAGACGGCTTAATGAAGCCAAATGTCTTTACTTTTTGATGAATGAATAGTACAAATTTACCTCATTCATTCACCCAATACCTTATCCTTTTTTTGGCATTAGTGGTCATAATCTTGGAGCACGGAGCAGGATTACCAGGATTATAGAATTTTCAGAATTATAGTTAGGCGTTAGGTCTTGGGCTTTAGGTTTTAGGCAGTTCCTACACAATTACTATACCCATCATCACCATTCCAAAAGAGCAGAATTCTCAGAGTCAAAGAATTTGCAAAATGATCAAGCGAATTCGCTCTAAACTCTACACCCCTAAACGCTAAACTACTTCAATCCTCCCACTCCATATTCCTCGCCAAGCAGATAATTGATCTTCTGAACCATGTGGTCCAATTGTTCGCGGTCCAATTCGTTTTGAATGTGCTGATCGCAGGTATTGAGCATACTGCGTAGGTATTTTGAGATGACCGGTTGGTACTGTTGACGATCTTTATCGGCGTAAGCCAGATTTTTTAGGCTTTCCAGCAATTGTAGCAACACCGTAGCATCGCCTTTCCCATATTCGCGGATGGGCGTTAGATTGAGGTAAAGCAACTTTTCGAGTGATGGCTTTTGTAGGATGACCATCAACTGGTTATCTGCATTGGATAGGTAGTGCCGCTCATTGATGGTCATCTTTTTGATAAACAAGATGGATAGTAAATCGATGGCTTTAATGGCCGTACCCGGATCATTGATGCCTGGGCTAAGCGCCTTGACGGCAATTTCTGATATCTGCTTCAGACCAAACGAATAGTGATCTGCCACACGCTCTTCGATGTAAAAGATGAAGCAGTTGCGCAGGTCTTCTTCCAGCTCTTTATCAATCTTTTTGCTCACCTTGAGAAAGGGATATCCCTTGACGAGGAAAAATCCCAGATGTTCGAGCACGGAAACGGTGATGTCGTGGGTTTCACACAGCTTGATTAGGGTTTTGGTTTGAACTTGCTTGAAATAGCCGGTACGATTGGTATAGATGGTGTGCCAATCACTGGTGTCTGGCAGTGAGAGCAAGTCATCCTTAACATCAAGAGAATCCATCTGCCGGTCGGTCCGACGAAAGATGGTATCCATAATATTGTCTACCTGAATGGAGCGGCTGATGGAGTGAATAAAATAGACAAACAGGCCCAAACAGGCGATACCAAAAATCATGGCAAAAAAGATCCCGAGCGTTGGAATCTGATATTCGGCATTGGAAGATTGAATATTGATGATCAGGATCAGACAATAGATAATGGTACCCAGATAAGCGCCCAACACAATCTGATTGGCCTTATCGGTAATCAACCCGGGAATCACCCTGGGTGACAAGCTCGAAGATGCCTGATTGAGCACCACCATCACCATGGAAAAGCTAAAAACCATCAAGGAAATAGTGCCTCCTACCAGGGTGCCAAGGATCAGCCGGGCATTGTCCTTACCCTGCACCAGTAAAATTTTAATTGAGGACTTAAAGTCAATCAAAAACGGTGTATACTCAATCCCCATGACCAGAAAGGAAAAAAGCAAAAAGCCTACCGAGATCAGCGTAGGATAAAAGGCGATACTGTTGATAATTTCAAGGTATACTTTGTAAAAGATTCGGCTTAGCTTCTTCATTTTGGTGCAATAATTTTCAATACAAATCGTGCGAGCAATTATCCAGTGGGCTCATCAATTCGTTTTTTTATCGATGTTTCGAATATTGACAGGAATAGGTTGCCCCTCCTGATAAATTTTCAGTTCCACAATATCGGCAGGCATATTAAAGCCTTCACCACTCAGGCGCTTTACCACTTGCTGCATCACGGTACTACGCAATACGGTGGTGGACCCCAAAAAGTCGTAGGTATTGATCCAGAAATGAGTTTTTAAATTGACGGTACTGGTCCCAAAATCATTGATGGTCACAAAGGGCGACAAATCCTCGGCGTGGGTGATATTGTCGAGCTTTGATAGTTCGTCCAGAATGATGCGGGTAGCTTCGGCAATATCTTCCCCGTAGTCGATACCGAGCAGGAAGTCGTGGCGCATCAGGCCGTCTTTGGTGAAGTTGGTCAGTGGATTTTTAATCAAAATGGAGTTGGGAATAAAGATATCACGGCCATCGAAGGTACGCACGTGGGTATTGCGAAAGCTAAGGGTTTCCACCTTGCCGGTAATGTCTACAATTTCGATAATGTCTCCGATCTGAAAAGGACGGGCAAAGGCCAGAAAAAAGCCCGCCAGAAAGTTTTCACCAATGTCTTTAAAAGCAAAACCAATAATCAAGGCCGACACACCTGCGCCCGCAAGCAATCCACTGGCGGCCTTGCCGAGTCCGAGCTGATTCAAAAAAATCACAATGCCCAAAATCAGGAAAACCAAAAAGATAATCCGGCCAATGAAATTGACCAAAAGCCGGTCATTTAGCATATTGTACAATCGGCGTTGAGCGACTCTTCGCAATCCAATTCCAATAAAAATCAATAGGGTTAATAAGACCAGTCCCACCACCAATTCAGGAACCTGGTCGATGACAGCAGCCCAAAAATTTTCAAAAGCTGCTACTAGTCTGTCTCGCATAAAGAAGGATTTAGGTAATAAATACTTCTGTAGAACGGCAGGAGCAATGAGAGGTTTGGTAGGATTAGTGCAATGTATTCTCCAGGATCACAAAGGGAATACCACTTTCGGTCCATTGCACTACCAGGCCGTTGGGAGGAATGACTTCAAATGCCAGCGAACCAAGCACCAAATCGAGATCACTGTCGCCATCAATATCACCGCTGTCCAGCACAATCCAACGGCCACTATCAACCTCAGGAAAGGTGTGTGCTTTATATTGAAAATCCCCCAGGTTTTGAAAATAGACAAATCCGGATTTAGGCTGCGCTTCATAATCCGGGAAAAAGCTGATGGCGGCCATGTCCAGGTCTCCGTCCTGGTCAAAGTCCTGCGCCTTCGCAGCATAGGCACCGGGCATAGGCAGGAATTGTTGCTGCTGAAAATGATTGTTACCGTCATTAATAAAGCAGTAGATACCGTGATAGGCTTTGGTTACGGGTGGAAAATCGGCATTATCTCCAGCGGTGTAGATGATGTCGGGATGGTCATCATTATTCAGATCAACTAGGTCAAAATAGCTGGAACCGTAAGCCGGTGGAAAGCGCAAAACCTGTTCTTCCCGAAAGCCTCCACTTCCATTGTTGTAATAAATAAAAATGCCCTCATCGCCCTGCCCAAACAAGGCAATAATATCTGGCCGGCCATTGCCATCAAAATCATGAACATAGGTGCGAATCGCTCCGGGCATATTGCGTAGTATATGAGGTGTAAAGGTGCCGTTCCCTTCATTTTGCCACCAGGCAAGGCGTCCTGTCCATTTGGCAAATTCGCAGGTGATCAAATCCATTTTGCCATCCCCGTTGAGATCGGCCAAAGCCGTATGCACTGGCCTACGCAATGAATCGAGTAGCACCTGAACGCCTTCTTCCGGTCGTTTGGATAGGGAAATGACCTTGCCCGTTGCCGCATCGGTGGGAGAAAAGGAACCCATAACGGTCAGCAAATAAGTATTGGGTAGTTCAATCAAATCTACGAGGCATTCGCCTACATTGGCGGCATTAAGCAGTTGCATGTTTTGATCAAACTGGTACATTCTGCGGGTATGGGCATCACCGATCCACAATTGTTGATTCAAAAACTTCACCATGGTCGTGCTGGGCGGCGACAAGCGCGAAGTGGCAAATCGAACCTTAAAATGGGGCAGGGAATCCGTTATTTCTGACGGTTCTGGAAGAATCGGTTGAGCTGGTGCTGCCTGCAAATAAAAGTCGCGGATAGCCTTCCATTCATTGGCAGTCAGGGTCGTTTCCTGTCGGAACAGGGAAGCATTGGCGAAAGCCAAATCACGGGCCAAAGGCTCAATAAATCCAGGTCCGATGCTATCTTCCGGCAAGACACCCAGCATATAACCCATGCGAGGTAAAATATGCTGCTCCCAGCTCTTCCGGTCCAATAAGTCCGGCTCCGGATACTGATGGCAGGACGCACAATGGGTACGCGCCAGTAACTCTCCGGAGTTTGACGCCGGAGCCCCTTTATATTCGTTTTCTGAACAGGTTGTCGCAACAAGAAGGACCCAAAATAGTAGGGCTACCAGCAACCAGGTATGTCTTATTTGCATCGATTTTATTTAGCGGGCAAAAATAAGGAGCATCGAGGCAGACCTGACAAAACCGAGTTTAAATTAATGCTAATTCTTTAAAGTTCATTTCGTACCTTCCCGCTTACAAAACGAAAAATCATGAAACGCTTTAAAGCCCTGGACGTCTTCCGCGGGATGACCGTGTGTCTGATGATCGTCGTCAATACTTCCGGCGACTGGTCGGCTACTTTTGCTCCATTATTACACGCCGGGTGGCATGGCTTTACACCCACTGACCTTGTTTTCCCCTCTTTTCTCTTTGCCGTTGGTAATGCCTTTGCCTTTGTGAAAACCCGCTGGGCCGACAAGCAATTATCCGATGTGATCGGTAAAATATTAAAGCGAACGCTCATCATCTTTTTTCTGGGCTATACCATGTATTGGTTTCCCTTTATGAAATGGACCGATGCCGGTGACCTAACTTTCTTTCCATTTAGTGAGACCCGTTTTTTGGGCGTCTTGCAGCGCATTGCCCTGTGCTACTTCATTGGTGCCATCCTCATTTTTTACCTCAACAAAAAACAACTCTGGATCGCCTCGGCAGGTATTCTGCTAGGATATTGGATTATCCTTTCCGCCTTCGGCGATTATACTTTGGAAAACAACTTTGTGCGCACCCTCGACCTCTGGCTATTTGGCGAAAGCCACCTCTACATGGGCGATGGTATTCCCTTTGATCCGGAGGGGTTGCTGAGTACCTTCCCAGCGGTAGTAAATGTGATTGCGGGTTACCTGGCCGGTATTTATATCATTGAAGGCGGCCTTAATTTTGAAAAACTGGCCAAGCTACTATTGGTGGGTGCGGTACTCCTGATTGTGGCCTACATCTGGAATCTCGGCTTCCCCGTTAACAAGAAATTGTGGACCAGCTCCTTCGTGGTGCTCACTACCGGAATGGATTTGATCCTCTTGTCAATGGTGATCTACACCATTGATTTTAGGGAAAAACCGGTCAACTACTACTTCTTTGAAGTTTTTGGCAAAAACCCTCTTTCCATCTATTTACTCTCGGAATACCTGGCCATCTTGATGCACTTCATCCGCGTAGATGGTCAATCTCTGTATAGTTTTATTTACCAAAATGGCTTTAGCTGGATCGGGCCTTACTTCGGTGCACTGGCTTTTGCCATAAGCTTTATGATGCTGTGCTGGCTGGTAGGCTGGTTGATGGACCGGCGGGGAATCTACGTTCGGGTGTAGCAAAATTGTAAAATGTTTTTCATCTTTATTGTAAATTACTATTCAATCATTAAATCACCTGACTGATGAAAAAGCTACTGTTTATCCTTTTACTGGCCTCCTTTTTTGCCTGCGAGCAACAACCGGAGACCGCTACCGCAACCACCGCAGAGACTCCCGAAACAACGGAAATATCCGGTGGCTACAACGCCGAACTCGCCGCCAAACTGGGAGCCGATAAATACGGTATGAGACAATATGTGATGGCCTTCCTCAAGGCGGGCCCAAATCGCAGCCAGGATTCGCTGGAAGCAGCGCAATTACAAAAAGCACACCTGGAAAATATCGGGCGCATGGCCGAAGCGGGACAATTGGTACTGGCAGGGCCATTTATGGATAATGGTGATATCCGTGGTATTTACATTTTTGATGTCAGAACCATCGAGGAAGCCCAGGCCCTCACGGAGACTGATCCAGCGATTAAAGCCGGGCGACTCGTGATGGAATTGCATCCGTGGTACGGATCGGCGGCATTGATGCAAGTAAACGAAGTTCACAATACCCTCGCGGAACAAGGGGTGGTGGATTAGCAGCTATCTCAAAATTGTTTTTGAGACAGCTGCTAACACCTTCTCGTCTGACACCTTGCAAAATAACGTCAACGCTGACTTCAATTTCTGGTAAAAAACCCGAATTTTTGGAGTAAAAATCACCCGATGGATCTCATTTGGTTCAAAACCCAGCCTGCGCCGAACAGTTTTTCAATACAGCATGAATTGGTTGTCTCGGAAGTTACCCAGTACCAGCGAGAGACCTACCGAACGCCCCTTTCCATCAAATTGGTGCTCAAAGGCGAAGAAAGATACACGATCAATAACCAGCGCGTGGCTATCCAGGCCAATCAGTTTTATATTGCCAACTTCCAGGATGAGGTGTGCATTGATTTCAAAAATGACATTCCCGCTTTGGGCATTTGCCTGCATCCGCCTTTGGAACTAATCAATGATGCCGTGCAATATTATACGGCACCCGAAGATATTGCCCCGTCATGCCATTCCACGGCAGCGGCCATCAACTGCATTGATCGCATTTATCGGCTCGAAGATGATGACTTGGGCCTTTTCCTTTGGAACCTGAGTCGACAATTTTTGCATTATAAAAACTGGGGAAAAGTCAATATTGACCTGGAACAACTCTACGAAGCACTGTCCCATAAACTGGTCCTGGCTCAATTAAAAATGCAGCGCGTACTACGGTCGTTACCTGCCCAGAAGCGATCCACTCAATTAGAATTGTTTAAACGGGTAGCCGTCCTACGTGATTACATTGAAGACAACTATACACAATCTCTCAACAGCGATGATTTTAGCCGCATTTCCTGCCTTTCCAAATACCATTTGATTCGTTCCTTTCGGGAATGTTTTGGCAAAACGCCGCACCAATACCTGCTGCACAAACGCCTCACGGAAGGTTGGAAGCTCCGGAAAACCGGCCGTTTTACCTATCCGGAAATTGCAGCCATGGTCGGTTACTCCGATCATACCAATTTGCGAAAAGCATTGAAAAAGCAATTTTTACCCACCTGATTTGCTGTGGTTGCTGCTTCTTTGTGGCAAAAACAGCTATGAAAAGAATTGTACTGCTTTTGCTCTCCGCCTGTGGGCTTTTTGTGGTGATGAATGGACAGCCCGTACTCGGTTTTGAACTTTCACCGGAATACATGCCGCCAATCGGGCAACCCATTACTTTTGCAGACAACTTCAGTGAAAACATTCATTTTCGCGATGAAGTGCCACCGGAATTAGCGGATTCTCTGAATTTGATTTTGGAACAACGTCGACAAGCGCTCAACGTCAAAGGCCTTTCAGCAGCACTACGCCTACCCGATGGCAGCATCTGGGCCGGAGCCAGCGGCATTTCCGAAGAAAATCCAACTGTAGAATTGACCACCGATCATCGACTGTCCATGGGCAGCATTGGCAAGACGCTGGTGGCCGCTACCGTACTCGATCTTTACGAAGAGGGGCTTTTCGGACTGGATGACAGCTTGCACCATTTTGGTCTGATTTTTAATAATGTAGACAGCAACATCACGGTGCGACAACTGCTGCGGCACCAATCGGGCATTTATAATTTCACGAATAATCCCCTCTTTAATCCCACCTTGCAGAGCAATCCAAACTTTCACTACTACCCGGCCCAGATTATCAGCCAATTTGTGGGACCACCCCAATTTGCAGCAGGTACAGCTTTTTCTTACAGCAATACCAACTACCTGTTGCTGGCCTTGATTATCGAAGAGGTGACCGACATGCCCTACTTCGAGGTCATCCGTCAGCGCATTATCGATCCATTGGGACTGGAACAAACCTTTATGCCCGTCGAAGAGCCCTGGCAAAGCCCCATTGCCCATCTTTGGCTGGACGCTAATGGCAACGGAGTGGTGACTGATTTTCACCAAAACTTTACCACCTGGACCGCTCTGCTGACCGCCGTTGCCCCTGCGGGAGGATACTTCACTACCCCTTCCGATTTGGTGGAATGGATGTACCAAATGCACGCTGGAGACCTGCTCAACGCCGATACCAAAACTGAGATGTACATGACTGTCAATGCTAACCTGGGGCCCAATAGCCGTTATGGGTTGGGCATCATTCGCCGCAGCTTCCTCGATATGCCATGCTGGGGCCACGGCGGTGATTTGAGTTATGCCTCGCAAGTGTGGTACTTCCCGCAAAAAGGTGTAAGTATTGCCGTGCAGGACAATGATGGTTCCGCCGTTTCCTGGGACCACGATCCCACCATCCGCGAATTGCTTCAGGCCTGTATCGACTACGCCGAAGCACATCCGACTGCTGTGGAAGAGCTGAGGGAAAGTGTAGATTTACAGCTGTTCCCCAACCCGGCTAATGATCAATTGAACATTTATTTGTCGGCCACTGGTTTGGAAAACCAAACGGTCTTGCTATCTATCATTAATTCCCTTGGGACTGAAGTCCAACGATCTTCTGCCAGGCCATCCAGCCGGCCACTCAGCGCGGATATCAGCGGGCTGGTCCCAGGGGTTTATTACCTCCGGGTAGAAAGTAAGCTGGGCAGCGTGGTCAAGCCTTTTGTGAAAAGATAGATTGTAGCGAAGTCATCTTCTGAAAAACCATGCTGGTTTTTCAGAAGTCCTTACGGAACTACAAACCTTACCACCTGATCCTGATTACTTTGGCTCGCCCGCAGGATGTAAATTCCACCGGGCAACCCCAGGTTTTCAATCTTGAGCTGGTTGCTTCCAACGGCAAGATCAAATTGATCCATGCGCAAAACCTGACCATTCAGATTGTAGATTTGGGTTTGTAGTCGATCATCATGTCCGCTATTCCACACAAATGAGAAATGACCTGCTGAAACCGGATTAGGCGTGATGATTAGTTGTTGGCCCTTTTGCATGGTGACCGTCACTACTCCTTCATGGGTGTAACTTTGGTCCACATTGTAGAGCGTAAGCCGATAGTAGTTAACACCCGCTGCCGGTGCATCATGCAAAAAGGCATAAGACTGCACGGTTTGAGCATTTCCGACAGCCGCCGCTTTTCCAATGGGCTCATAGTGTCGTCCATCCAGGCTATGCTGAATCTCAAAATAGTCGGCATTGACCTCTGTGGCGGTGCGCCAGTCCAATAGTACCCCTTCCTCCACCGCCTTTCCGGTGAAGGAAATCAAATCCACCGGCAATGCTCCCGATAAGTCACCGGTAAGCAAATAATCATCCAAAGCAATCATGCCTGTATAAGAACCATCATCTCCATCGGTGTAGCTAAAACGCACCTGGAAGTCGGCATTGCGGTAAGCATCCAGATTGATCGAAGGGGATTCGTAGCAGGACGCTTGCCAGACATTGAACCACCCGCAGACATCGTCATTGTCTGTCAAAACGGTTTGCCAGGCACTGCCATCCCAGACTTCGACGGTGAATTGGCTGTTGCCGGAGTTTTGTGCAGGCGTTTTTCCATCTTCGAAATCATGAAAGTTGTAGATAAAAGAAAGCTCAGTATTTTCAAAACTGGTAATATCAATTATTTCGGTTGTAATTTCGATAATTCCTGTAAAAAATGAATTGCTGTTCACATCATCATCAAAATACAACATACAATTATCATTTATTGTCGACGAGCCATAATTATTTGAAATCCTAGCTGTCCCATCTACTTTCCATTCATAAGGATTTGTAAAAATCAAAGGATTACTTGTCGTCCCCACCCATCCATCCGGAATCAAACAATCGTCAAAATTTTCACGCACAAACAGACCACAATCCGCCTGCGGCTCATCAAACACGGCGGTAGCATCACAGGCGCCGCCACCATTGGTCACCGCAGCAATGGTCACCGTATTATCCAGCGTACCATCACCAATCAGGCCGCTGATGGTTTCGGTTTGGGGGCTTGCGCCAAATGAAAACGGATAATCACTACCATTAACATTGATGTTGAATCCATCGCCATTTCCGCCAAGGTGGGTAAAGGTGACGGTGAGATCATAGGTGCCGTTTGGTGTACCGGCGGCACAATTTGTGGTAGATACATCGGTAATATTAAAGTCCGTCGCTGAAGGCGAAGAAAACAAGGCAATTACCGGATCGGAATAGTTGCTGCCACTACAGTGATTTTCTACCGATATCTCATAGGAAGTACATAGACTAAGTGGTGGCGTCAGCGTAATAGAAGTCAATAGGGTCGACTGATCCACCAGGTAGCTGCCTGCCCCTTCTTCGCGCAGGCGTACCCGGTAACCGACACTCCCTCCAGGATTGGCCCAGCTAACGGTAATGCTGGTAGCCGTAATATTGTCAATAGTAAAGTCGGTAACCGCCGCACAAATGCTGGGTGCGGTAGAGGAAAGACATAAGATACTCGCCAGTTCATCGTTGATTTCGGTAATGGAGCCATTAAATTTATCAACGCACAATTCCAATCCAGTTGACCAGTCCGTAGCCGTACTGACTGTGGGGTCCATAATCAGTGGTCCGCGCATGGGATCACTGGCGCAAGCTGACCCGATTGCATAATTATGAGTCGCTCCAAAATTATGGCCGGTTTCGTGGGAAGTGAGCACCCTGAGGGAAGTTGCATTGCTTGTATAATCCTGAAGGACCTGATACTTAAAACTGGAACAAACCGCACCAATGTAGGCAATACCCACCGTGGTGCCATTCAGATTACGGTCGGTCCAGAGCTGAGCGAGGTCAAAATCGGCCACACTAAAGCCGCCGTTGTTTCCCCAATCGGCAAAGGAACTGAGCAAGCTCCCCGCAGCCGTATTCGAAGTCCATGGATCGCAGGTGCTGCAGGTGGAAACAAACTGTTCGACAATCACAAAATTGATGTCATTATTAAAAACCTCGCCGTCATAATCACCCGCCACATTATTGAGCACCCCAATGTTGTGCTGCGTCACATCATCAACGGTGCCATAATCAACATACATCAAATAATCAGAGGCGATGGCCAACTCAACGTATACATCATTCACCCGGCTACCTCCTTCGTTATGATGAGGTTCCAAATGATGTTCTTCTACCTCTAGTGCGCTGCAGCTAACTCCTTCAACCGGTAAGGCATCCGAGGCTTCATAGATCACATAGTGATTTTCCGCAGCAGTGGGACTGAACCGATTGGAAGGTTCTACAAAGTAGGTCTCTTCGCCTCGCCGCACATAGCCATAAATGAAGTTGCCATTAACGGTTAGTCGTACCTGGCTGTCGCTTTCACCTGCCACCTTTCCTTTATAGGTGAGCACCTGTTGGGTGTCCGTTTGCTGGATGATCCCTCCCGATGTGGCGATCCGGACGGAATAATTAGGGGAAAGTAAAGAAACGGGTTGAAGCTCCAGTTCCCAGCGATGATCGGTACCAAACTCCAATTGCATTGGAACCGGCCCTGCTTCCTGCCGCAGGTATTCATCCACTGCATCGGCCTCTAAGGCAAAGACTTCGTAAGCGGTAAATTGTTGATCGAGTTGAATGTTGTTGCGTGAGTTGACCGGCGTCCCCACAAAGGTCTGTGCCTGAAGGTTCAATGCCATATAGCAAAACCCCAGACAGGTGAGTAATCTTACTCCCATAATAATCGGTTTAAGGTTTGTTCATATACTAACCGGGGAGTTTTACATTTAACTATAAAACATAGGAAATAATTGTGTATGTACCCCAATACTGATGAAATAAAAAGTTACTGCTAGTAAGGCGACAGATCAGGGCAAATCATCGATTAAAACATTTGTTTTTATTTTTATTTTTTAAAACTTTTCGTATCTTTAGGCTCTATTTTTTAATCACCTAAATCAGACTCAGATGAGTACTCAAGAAATCGCTAACCGACTGGTTGAATTATGCCGTTCCTGGCAACACAACAAGGCCTATGAAGAGCTTTTCGCCGATGATGCCGTAGCTGTTGAGCCCGAAGGCACGCCAAACGCAGTGGTAAAAGGCAAAGCCAATCTGCTCAAAAAAAGTGAGGAGTTTGAAAAAATGGTCAAAGAAATGCACGATAGCTCCATTTCTGATCCCTTGGTAGCAGGCAATCACTTCGCCGTCAACATGATGATCGATGCTACCATGGAAGGCCGCGGCCGCAGCAAGATGGAAGAGCTTTGTGTCTACGAAGTAAAAGACGGAAAAATTGTGAAAGAACAGTTCTTCTTCCACATGTAGAAATCTGTCAGTTCTCCGGAAGAAATGGTGGTCTTTTGGCATAGAAGCACAGTTTTCACGGCCTATCCCCATTTCTTCCATTTCAACCGCCGAAGTCGCCTAAACCATAAAGCTACTACTCCCACGCTCGGGAGATGTTTGCAACATCGACCTTCGAGAAGGCATTTGCAGAATTGAAGCAGAATTCTCAGAATTGCAGAATTTGCACAATGATCAGTATGTCCATCTCTAAACACTACACCCCTAAACTCTAAACTCAACCAGTAGCAGAATTCCCAGAATTAAAGAATTTGCAGAATGATTAGCCAGCCGCCTAAACCGCCTACTCCGTCTAAACTCTAATCCCAAGCAAGATTCCCATAATTGCAGAATTTGCACAATGATCAGAGTATGTCCATCTCTAAACACTACACCCCTAAACTCTAAACTAATTAATCCTCCCCATTCACCCATTCTTAACATTTCCATTCTGCATTTTGTAATTAGTTAATTCTCTCTTCACATTAACTTAACGCACCACCGGTAACTTAGCGGAAAGTTACAGCGCAGCTCCGACGTCGAGCAAACCCTGGTTCACAAATCGCTGTCCACCTATTTATTGATTTCTGAAATTCAACTACTTACAATCGAATGGCATTAAAACAGCCATCACGAAAGAGATTTTCTATTCTATTTAAATAAAAACATTAACAATGAAAAAAGTATTACTCACACTTTTTGGTGGGTTATTGGTCTGCAACCTAATTGCCCAAACGACTTTCCTGGAAGACCTCGAAATTCCAGCAGGTTTTGCTCCGCCAACTGTATTGATGCCACCTTCTCCTTTGAATGCACAAGTATTATTTGTAGGTGGTGTGGATTGGGTAGAAACCACTAAAACCTACGGCAATGAAGCCGGAAGAGCCTATGCCAAAGAATGGCACGATTTCATCGGATTTACTGCAGACGAAACCGGGGGGTCCCTAGGCTGGGTTTCCATTAATCACGAAGCCATTTACCACGATGACCGCATTGGTGATGGTGGTGGTATGACGGTATTTCGCGTAAGCAGAGATCCGCTTTCTGATCAATTGGTCGTGATGGAACAAACCCTGGAAGATGGCCGTAAAGGTCAATTCTTCAACGTTGACTTTGCCAATACCGTTGGTGAAACCGGAATGAACTGTGGCGGTATTGTTTCTACAGTAGATGGACGCATCTGGACGGCGGAAGAATGGTTCCGCGGCAACAACGCTTCAATCAATAACGGTAGCTACAGCGGTCCGGACAGCAACGGAGCCTTCCCCAAAGCGCCCGGTACACCTGCCAACCAGGGTGTTCGCGATACCGCAGAATTTACCGTTACCAGCGACATCGCCGGTGACTTTGACGGTCAGACCATCGCCAAGTACGAGAACTTCAACTATATGGTGGAGATTGATCCGCGTCAGGCCGTAGCAATCCGCAAGCAGTACAACTGGGGACGCCAGGGCTTTGAAGGTGGTGTTGTGATGCCTGATAATAAAACCGTATACCTTGGCGTCGATGCGACACCTGCCTTTTGGTTGAAGTTTGAAGCAGAAAATGCTGGTGACTTCACCTCAGGGAAACTATACGTTTACAAGCATGACGGTACAGAAAAGTGGATTGAACTCGATAACAGTGACTTTGATGGTGCCTTCAGCATTGATGCTCAAGCTGTCGCCGCTGGTGCCAGCATGTTCAATAGAGTAGAATGGGTAGCTTACGATCCCCAAGGCGGTATGGTTTACTTTACAGAAACCGGACGTGATAATCCAGGTGGCGCCTGGGCCGGAGAATACGATGCTGGTGCAGTATTTCCTACTCATCACGTAGCCCGCGCTACCGATCAGGGTACTACCCCTGAAACCGGTGACTATGCCGACTATTACGGTCGTGTGATGGCATTCAATCCAACGACCGACGAACTGAGCGTACAAATCGAAGGAGGTCCTTACTTTGAAAACAGCCCTGATGAGGCTTCTTACCCTGACAAGCACCTTTCAAACCCCGACGGTTTGACAGTTATGGAAATCGATGGTCAGAGCTTCCTCGTAATTTGCGAAGACCTAAACGGCAACTCATTTGGCCGTACGCCTGCCGGTGTGGGGAACCGCCTGTGTGAGATGTTCCTGCTCGATCTAAGCATTGAAACACCAGGTGTAGATGACCTGATTCGTATCTCTGCTGTTCCTGCTGGTGCAGAAGTAACCGGAGCAGTAGCCACTCCCGACGGAAAGTCACTGCTTGTGAATTCACAGCACCCAAGTTCCAGCAACCCATTCCCGTTCAATCACTCATTGACCTACGCCATCAACGGTTTCAACAACTTGACCGTGACCGGACTGGATGATCCTAACTGGGACAATAGCAGTGCCCTGCAAATTTATCCAAACCCGACGACCCGCAGAGTATTCCTGAACCAAACGACTGATGTAGCCATCTACGACCTCAACGGTCGCAGATTGAATGTTTACCGGAATATCTCCGAAATCGACGTTTCTCACCTGCCCGCAGCAACTTACTTCCTGCAAACGGCCTCCGGTGAGGTTCGTAAGCTGGTTATTCAATAAAAACCAAACATCATCATACCTCTACACTTCTCTGGACACTGTTCCAGGGAAGTGTTCTTGTTCATAAATTATCTGCTATGCTTAAGCAATTTTCTTTTTTCTTCCTCATTGCCTTCCTTCTCTTTATCCTTAATTCTTTTACGGTGACTCCTCCTGCAGTGACCGATTTGGTGCTCAGTGCCATCAGTGAGGAATTTCACCAAAATTTATCGGAGATTGAAAAAAAAATCGCTGACTATCAGCAAATTGCCAAAGCGTATCAGACCGGCTCTGCCGACCTTAGCTCCTTAAAAACCGCTCACTTAAATACTCGCCTGGCCGTAAAAAAGGCGGAATTCTTCCTTGAATACTACGACCGGGAAGGCATGAAAACCTACATCAACGGTGCTCCGCTGCCCACCATTGAAAAACACGTTCCCGAAATCCGCATTCTGGAGCCGGGTGGCCTGCAGGTCCTGGACGAACTGGTATTTGGCGAAAGCCCAGAAGCCGAAAATGAGGTGATACTTCAACATCTGCATGATCTGCAAGTGGCTTTTTCCAGAATAAAGGCTTATCAACAACTAATCCCCATTCAACACCGACATATCTTCGAAGCCGGCCGACAGGAAATCATCCGCATCTTTACACTCGGATTAACGGGGTTTGACACTCCCGGATCAGTCAATGCCATTCCCGAAGCCAAAGCTGCACTATCGGCACTGAGGTGGGCCTTTCAGCAGTATCGACCTGCCATTGAGAAAAAGGATCAAATGTTGGCTGACCAGTTATTCAAGCGCTTTTCTGAGGGCATTCTTTACCTTACGGAAAATGACAACTTCGAACAATTTGACCGCCTGACATTCTTCAAAAACTACCTGAATCCATTGGATGTCAATATTCTAAATGCACAACACCTCCTCTCAGTAGAATTCGCAGAAGAAACCAGTTCGGCACCGGTAGCGGTGAATGATCAAGCTATGAACTTGTTTAGTGAAGACTTTTTAAATGCCGGCTTTTATGCCAACCTAGATCGTGAAGCGCTCAATGAAAAACGTGTCGCACTGGGCAAACTCCTCTTTTTTGACCCCATCCTTTCCGCCAATAATGAGCGTTCCTGTGCTTCCTGCCACCAACCTGAGCGGGGCTTCACCGATGGTTTGACAAAAAGTATGGCCATCAATGGTCAGGGGCACATTAGCAGGAATGCCCCCACCCTACTCAATGCGGTTTATTCAGAGCGCTATTTTTATGACCTCCGCGAAGAGTCACTAGAAAGGCAGATCAAACATGTAGTGCTGGATAGCCTCGAATTTGCCACTGACTTTTTCGAAATTGTGGAGAAACTCTCACAAAGCCAGGCCTATCGCGACCTGTTTGCGGAAGCTTACCCTGATCAGACTCAGTACCAGCTCTCCAAGTGGTCGGTTTCCAATGCACTGGCTTGTTATGTGGTTAGCTTGCGATCCTTTAATAGCCCATTTGATCAATATGTAACTGGAAAAAGGGAGGAGCTATCTGAAGATGTGCGTCGCGGTTTCAACCTCTTTATGGGTAAAGCAGCCTGCGGCACTTGTCATTTTGCCCCCGTATTCAACGGCAGTGTCCCCCCAATTTACGAAGAATCAGAATCAGAAGTTTTGGGGGTACCCGCCACCACGGATACCATTAATCCACAAATCGACTCCGACCTGGGCCGGATCATCAGTTACCGCCCGGAAGATCAGGCTTATTTTTATGCCTATTCCTTCAAGACACCCACCGTCAGAAATGTGGCATTAACAGCTCCTTACATGCACAACGGCGTCTACCAGACCCTGGAGGAAGTCGTCGATTTTTATAACAAAGGCGGTGGACTCGGCATGGGCCTCAACCTTCCCCATCAAACCTTACCCGATACGCCACTAGGGCTCAACACTACAGAAATTTCCGATCTGGTGGCCTTTATGAATTCATTGACAGATACGACCGGATTGACATCAGTGCCAGTGATGTTACCTTTATTTGAAAACCAACCGAAGTGGAATGAGCGGAAGATTGGGGGGAGTTATTGATTGGGTACTATCGATTTATTCGGCCGAAAAGTTCTGGAAACCGAGTTTAGTACTCCTTTGTCAGTGGATGGTCTTCCTACAGGAGTTTACTTAGTCAGACTGAGTAATGCAGGACAACAAATTTCCCTTCAATTCATCAAGAACTGATTGTAATGCCCTGTTTGTAACATTTCTTCTGCTAAAAACACTTGTAGAAAAAGTAATATTTCTATATTTTTGATACAACTGTTTTGATCATCCCTGCAAAAACCATCTGAAATGAAATACCTAATAGCACTTCTACTAACAGGGTGTTTTCTAACGTCGTACACCCAAAATCTGGAGCTTTGCCGACAAGTCATCGGGTCCATTGGAGGCTCCGGAGTTGTACAGGGACACAATCTGGCTTACACCGTTGGCGAACCGGTCATTTCCAAAATTGAAGACCAGGGCCTCATTCTCACCCAGGGATTCCATCAACCCGAACTATGCTTACTGGTGGAGGTCAACAACTACGAGTACAACCAGCAGTGGGATTTGCAGCTATTTCCCAATCCAACATCCACCTCCTTACAATTAAATTGGGAAGGAAATACTACCGTTCCGGCCTATCAGTTTCAAATCTTCAATAGCGTGGGACAACAAGTGCAGGCTGCTTCCAAACTCGTAAGAGAAAAACAATCTATCATCGATTGCAGTCAACTGACATCGGGAAAGTACTACCTGTCGGTAACCATTCCATCCGAGCAACAGGCCATTACCATGCCATTTATTGTGGCAAAACAGTGACCGTACTATAGCAGCAAGATGATTGTCGATGGCATAGCAATAGCTATGTCCATTGTTCTGAATTCAGGTTGACATTCAATAAAGCACCTTTATAAATCACAAAATTACCTTATATGAAAACCTCTACCCTCATCTCCTTTTGTCTCCTTCTGTCGTTTGGCCTGATGGCCCAGCAAGTTCCACTCGGATTCAACTATCAGACCATTATCCGAAATATCGATACGGATGAACCCTTACGAAATACCGAAGTGGTCCTGTCGTTCAATATTCGCAATTTTTCTGCCGAAGGCGCTATCATTTATCAGGAAACGGATACCCTGACTACCGATCAATTTGGCTTGATTTCTCACGTCATTGGACAAGGAACCTCCGATTTTGAATTTTCAACCATTGACTGGAGCATCAACCCTAAATTTTTGGAAATTGCCGCTCAGATTGAAGGGCAGTTGCAAAGCATGGGCAATGTACAATTGTGGAGTGTGCCCTATGCCCTGTATGCTCAAAACACGTTGGGACCTGCACAAGATGGCAGCTCATGGCTAGTGGGACCAACCAACCCCACCAATGACCTGGGCGAAGATGATGATTTGTTTCTCAATAGTAGTACCGGTGATTTCTTTCAGCGGGTTTCTGGCACCTGGATCTTTCAGGGAAACCTGAATGGACCAGCAGGAACACCTGGAGCAGATGGTGCGGGAATTACGCAAATTACGGATAATGGCAATGGCACCCTCACCATCGAATACGGCAATGGCAGTAGCCTGACAACAGGAGATTTAAGTGGCCAACCAGGTGAAGATGGAATCGGTATCACGGAGATCATCAATAATGCCGATGGAACGCTAACCATCAATTATGGAGATGGAGAAAGTATCACCACGGATACGCTGACTGGCCCCATTGGACCAGCCGGAGATGATGGTATTGGGATTACAGAAATCATCCCTAACGCCAATGGCTCTTTGACCATCAACTATGGAAATGGAAACAGTGTTACCACAGCGTCCTTGATCGGGGAGCCGGGTGAGCCCGGTGAAAATGGAGCGGATGGCGAAGATGGTATTGGCATCACCGAAATCATTGCCAATCCCGATGGTTCCCTTACCATCAACTACGGCAATGGAAACAGTATTACCACAGAATCGCTGATGGGAGAGCCAGGTGAACCAGGCGAAAATGGCCAGGACGGTGCTGGTATCAGCGAAATCACGATCAATCCTGATAACTCTTTGACCATCAATTACGGCAATGGAAATAGCGTCACTACCGAGCCAATTTTGGGACCGCCAGGTGCCGATGGCGAAGATGGTGTCGGTATTACCGAAATCATCATGAATCCCGATGGTTCTTTGACCATCAACTACGGTGATGGAAATAGTGTCACTACTGAATCATTAATGGGAGAGCCGGGAGAAAATGGTCAGGACGGTGCAGGCATCACCGAAATCATTACCAACCCCGATAATTCTTTGACCATCAGCTATGGAAATGGGAATAGCGTCACTACCGAGCCAATTGTGGGACCGCCAGGTGCCGATGGAGAGGATGGCGAAGATGGTGTTGGTATTACCGAAATCACCACAAACCCCGATGGTTCGCTAACCATCAATTACGGCGATGGAGATAGCGTCAGCACGGAGTCGCTGATTGGGGAGCCGGGTGAACCCGGCGAAAATGGCCAGAACGGCGAAGACGGAGCTACCTGGCTGACGGGAAGTACTGATCCCGACCCCAGCCTGGGTAATGACGGTGATTTCTACTTTCAGTCAGATGGTCATTACTATCAAAAAGAAGGGGGAGCGTGGACCAATCTTGGATTGGTGGATGTAAATCCCGACAACGATGTATTGATCACCACTGAGGCCGGAGGAGAAGTCGAAGGCACCTTCGACAATCTGCAGATTGCCACCGGGGCGATCGGACTGTCCAACTTTTCGGATATGGGAGCAACAGGTTCTGGGTCAATCATGCAATGGAATGGCTCTGAGTGGGAATTGAACAGCTCTGCCATCTTAAATTATGAACCAGGTACTGGCATTTCCATTAATGGGAATGTCATCTCAGCACTGAATGAAGAGGATATCTGGAATGCCAATGCACTGCGTGGCCGCCCCATCGGTGGTATGCCGCAATCGGGAAACTCCTACTTTATGGTCATCAATGGGGCCACTGATCAGTATGAGCCCGTACAATTGGATGGTGATGTTACCGGTGATTTCAATGACCTGACTTTACAGAAAATCAAAGGACGCCCTATTGGTGGAATGCCACAAAGTGGCAATTCCTACTTCTTTGTACTTAACGGCGACACCGATCAATACGAGCCCGTTCAGCTCCAGGGAGATGTGACCGGCGATTTTAACGACATGACCTTACAGCGAATCAAGGGCCGGCCCATCGGGGGTATGCCGCAAAGTGGCAATTCCTATTTTATGGTCATCAATGGCGACACCGATGAGTATGATCTGGTGCAGCTACAAGGAGATGTGAGTGGGGATTTTGATGATTTGCAGCTAAACTTTCCATTGCAAAAGGGGGGAGACTTCACCAATCAATCGATGGTTGATCTGACCAACCTTGGGGAAACCGAAGACTCTTATGGCTTCCGAGCATTAACCATGGGACAACGAAACTATATCTTTGACGAACCGAATGACGTCTTTTTATTGGACGATTTCAACGAAACTTATCCAGCCGGACTATACGGAGAGTCTGATAATGGCGGCAATAATGGAGTGGCCGGCGCCGGAGTGCTGGGACGCTCAGTGAATGGAGGAATTAATACCGGTGTAGGTGGCTGGTTTCAGGGAAATTCAATCGGTACCATCGGTACAGCCTACGAAGATGGTCTGGCAGGTGTGGTAGGCTTATCGGGAATTGACGGAGATGAAGGAGCTAGGTATGGCGGGCTTTTCCTGGGAGCGAGTAATGATGTTGGAGATAATGCCGCATTGAGGGTATCAGAAGCAGGTGCCACCTTTGCCGGATACTTTGAGGGGGACGTATTTATCAGCGGAAATATCGATATGCTTACGCAATTCAATGCTGCCGATAAGTTCTTCCGCATCGACCACCCTTTGACACCGACTGAGAAATACCTCTATCACTCCACTGTGGAAAGCCCTGAGCGCAAAAACATCTATGATGGGGTGGTGACCACCGATGCCAATGGTTATGCTACAGTACAATTACCGGAATATTTTGAAGCACTGAATACGGAGTTTCGGTATCAACTGACTGTCATTGGTGTCTTTGCTCAAGCCATTATCGCCGAAAAGATTGCTGACAAACGATTTGTCATCCGCACTGACCAGCCTAATATAGAGGTCAGCTGGCAGGTGACCGGAGTGCGACAGGATGCTTACGCTCGTAACCACCCGTTTGAAGCGGAAGTGGATAAACCTGCGGAAAAACAAGGCACTTACCTGCATCCGGAGGCTTTCGGTGCAGAAAAATCAGAAGCGCAGTATCCAACCACGGATTGGCAAAGTGTTCGGAAACAGCAAAAATAACCATCGAAGGAGTCGAAGCCCTCAGTAGTATTGGACTTCGACTCTACTTTATAACATTAAAAAAATTGTACTATATTGAGGATTAACACATTACCCGTAACACAAAATGGCTGAAACCTCACAGAAACCTACTGCCAATATCAATTGGAAACTCCTGATGCGCCGCCTGGAAAGACAAAAGGCCGTACTCTTCCTTGGCCCGGAAGTGCCAATGGCCTTTCAAGATGAACCCGTGCCGATCAAACAGGCGCTACAGGAGCATGTACACCGTGACCTGAAAGAACTGTTACAGGAAGACGACCTGCGCAAAATCGAATATTACCAGGAAGATGGCTTTTTTCATTTGGAGGATGATTATAAGTCGGATATCATTTATCCAATTGTGGAGTTTTATAAAGATTTGCCATTGACCGAAGTCCACCAAAAACTGGTGCAGCTGCCCTTTCACATGATTCTTTCCCTTTCCCCCGATGACCTCATTTCTAGGGCGATGAAGGCACTCAATTTGCCGCACCATTTTCACTTTTACGATAAGCGGCACTACAACAAAGAGAAGGACGATGCCATTCTCAACTTCACCCCTACTCTGCAGAACCGGCTGGTTTACAATATCTTCGGCAGCATTGACCATGAGGACTCCATGATTCTGTCGTACGATGACCTATTTGAGTTTGTGCAAAAAATATTCAATAATTATCACCTGCCCGAAGTGGTTCGGGAAACGGTTATCGACGCCAACTGTTTTGTCTTTATCGGTTTCAACTACGGCACCTGGTACCTGAAATTGCTGCTGCGGCTGTTGAACCTTCAGGAAAAGGTAAAGCTGGTCTACGGCATGGATTCGCCCTCTAGTCAGGAAATTGAGACCTTTTTTATCAATGAGTTTGACATGAATTTCACCCAAATGAATACGCGAAATTTCATCGAAGAACTCTACGAAAAATGCGCCGAAGCCGATCTGTTGATAAAACCAGGACAAGGCGGACATTCCGATAAAATCAGTGAAACACTCAAACGCGAAACGATACGCCTGGTCAGCAATGACCAAATGGATCAGGCCCTTACACAGTTGCTGAAGCAGGGGGAAAAAGGAGAATTGCCCACCGAGTTGAACAACCACCTGGTGCAGTTATCGGCCCGCTACCATTCGCTAAAACGCGATGACGCCAAGGGCATCCTAGACTACCGCGATTACACGGTACAACGCAACCGGATCATGAATGATTTACTGGAATTGATCAACCAATACAGCTGATATGAAAGGTCAATACAGATACCCCGGCACACAGGCCTTTCAGGCAGAAGACGCCACCATTTTTCACGGGCGTGATGAAGACATCCGGCATCTTTTGCGGTTGATTCGACTTGAGCAGATGGTCGTTCTACATGGAAAATCCGGGCTCGGTAAAAGCTCATTGATCAACGCGGGCATTTTACCACAACTACAACAATTGGATCTTGATCCTGCCGAAAAACTTTCCGTAAAGGAAGTTCGCTTTGGTGCCTTTCAGCAAGAGGAAAGTCTGGCGCCGGTTGAAGTGCTAAAAGATCAGATTTCTACGGTCGATTTCCATCCCTGGTTACGGCATTTTATGCCAGGGGAGGATAGCTTGTGGTTGCGCTGTAAAAACCACCAGTTGCAAGAAAATAACGAAGCCCCACTCCTACTCGTTTTTGATCAGTTTGAAGAATTATTCACCTATCCGGGAAGGGAGATCGGCGCTTTTAAAACGGCTTTGGCCGAATTGCTACATACCGAGGTGCCAACGGCCCTACGCAAAGCTGTCAGAGCAGAACAATTGAAGGGATCTTCTGAGCTAAGTGCCGATGACCGACGACTTCTATTGCGACCGGTTTCCACCAAAATATTACTCATTATCCGGTCGGACCGTTTGAGTTTGCTTGACCAGTTTACCAGCCATCTGCCCAATATGCTGGTCAACCTCTACGAGCTGCATCCGCTCAACCAGCGACAGGCGAGAGCCGCCATTGTGGAGCCTGCGGCCAGTGACGATAAGGAATTTACTACTACTCCCTTTACCTTTGAATCCAGCGCCCTGCAGTCTATCCTGAACGGCTTGAGCAATGACGATCAGGAGATTGAATCCTTCCAGCTGCAATTGCTTTGCCAATACCTGGAAAACAAGGTCGCCCAGAATCCTGAGTTGACCACCATTCGGGAAGCAGATTTTGGCGGGGAAAAAGGCATCCAGGATATTTTGCACAATTATTACGAACGACAACTGGCGCAATTGGCTCCGGAAGACCAGCTCATTGCCCGACGTTTTATTGAGGAAGGACTTATCGTCAACGAGAATCGGGTGCCGGTAGCCGCCGGAGCCGAAGAAAGCCGATTTGGCGTAAGCCAGCAACTATTGGACCAACTCCTGGCCAGCCGCCTGATTCGGGTAGAAAATATTCATTTGGGGAAAATCTACGAGCTCAGCCACGACACCCTGGTCGAACCCGTACGCCGTTCTTTATTGAGACGACATGAGGAAGAAGAACGCGAGCGCATTGCCCAGGAACTTGAACTGGAGCGAGAGGAACGAAAAAAAGCCCAGCAAGCCCGCCGGCGCAACCGGATTATTGCCCTGCTGGGATTTACATTGTTTGCACTGGCCACCGTTGCCGGTATCTTTGCCTTATTAAAATACCAGGATGCAGAAAGCGCCCGAAAGACAGCGGAAGCCAACGAACGCAGGGCAACGGCCGCCGCATTGGCCGCCAGAGCCTGGGAAATATATAGTTACGACCATACTTTAGCTTCCAGAGTAGTAGAAGCAGCCTTGCAAATCGATTCGCAAAACCAGGAGGTGATTCAGATTCTAGGACGTATTGTCAACTCACCTCAAACCAGCTTTTACCAGAAGGTACTTGGTGCTCATAACTTTGAAGTTAACGATGCCGCCTTTAGTCCAACGGGTAAGTATGTAGCCACTGCCAGTCATGATCAAAAGGTGGTTCTTTGGGATAGTTTCGGCAATGTTGTTCATCAATTTCTCGGTAAACTTTCCGGAGCCAACCATCCTGGACACGATGGCCCCGTTAGGGCAGTAGGTTTCTCTACCGATGAAAGGGAATTGTATTCCGCTGGAGTAGATGGCATGATAAAAATTTGGGATACCCCAAGTGGCACCTTGGTCCGAGAATGGAAAGCTCATCAGGAACCCATCACCTGCCTGGCCCATATCTCGGGGTCTCCTTATCTGATTACCGGCAGCAAAGACCGGTCGGCCATTATTTGGGATAACCAGGGAAACCAAATAGCCACCATGATTGGCCATCAAGCAGAAATAACGGATATCGCGGTGAGCCAGAATGGCCAACAGATATTGACCACCAGCATGGATGGCACCGCCAGATTGTGGAATAACCGGGGCCAGTTGCTTCGCATTTTTCAGGATGAAGGAATTGCCATCACAGCGGGGGCGTTCTCCCCAGATGGGAAGGTATTGGCTTTTGCCAATAGCAACAATACCGCAACTATCTGGGACATCAATGGTCAAAAAATCCGGTCTTTTGCCGGGCACAAAGGCCAGGTTACGGATATTGAATATTTTCCTGATGGAGAATATTTGCTGACCGCCTCTGAAGATGCCACGGCAAAAGTATGGACCCCGCTCGGAGAAGAAGTGCTGACCCTCACCGGCCATCGAAAACGGTTGAACTTCGCCAAAATTTCACCCGATGGCGCCTCCATTGCCACCGGAGGCTTTGATTTTACCGCCAAGCTCTGGGATGTCGGTTTCAATCTGGATATCCAACGTCACCGCCATCAGGATTTCATCTATTGTGTTGACATTAGTGATGATGACCAGCTTATCGTTACTGCCAGTAAGGACTTTACCGCCAAGATTTGGAATATGCAAGGACAGTGGAAGGCGGATATGGCCGGGCATACCAATGTTGTGCAAACCGCCTTTTTTATCAAAGACAAGCAGGAAATCATCACCGCAAGCCGGGATGGCACTGCCCGAATCTGGGACTATCAAGGTCAGCCATTGCTCACTATTCCACATGAAGTCAACCTAACCTTTGCCAGAGCAACCGCCAATCGAAAATGGATTATTGCAACCGCTTCGGATGGGACTATTTTTCTGCACGATCAAAGCGGTAAGTTGATCAAGAAATGGTCGTCCAATCCAGATGGCAGGGCTATCAATGGACTGGCTATACATCCCCAAGAGCATCAGTTTGCCACCGTGCAAAGCAATCTGGTAGCCCTCTGGGATTGGGATGGTAGCTTAATTGACAGCTTTTCTGTTGAAACGGCCCCTGTGGTATTCAAGGTAGCGTACAGCAATGACGGGCAAGCACTGTACACCACAGCCCGCGAATATCCTGTAAGAAAATGGAGTCTGGATGGGCAATTGTTGGCAAGTTTCCTTGGTCATACAGAAGAAAACTACTGGATTGCCGTACATCCTCAACAAGAGCAAATTGCCACTGCCAGTTGGGATCAAACCCTAAAAATATGGGGCAACGACGGCAAAATTTCACGGAGTATTCCTCATCAAAATGGGGTGTATTCCGTGGACTACTCCAGTGACGGAAATATTTTGGTCACCGGTAGCCATAACAATATTGGTCATATTT
The DNA here is from genome assembly GCA_965229635.1 of Saprospiraceae bacterium. Taxonomy (GTDB): domain Bacteria; phylum Bacteroidota; class Bacteroidia; order Chitinophagales; family Saprospiraceae; genus BQJU01. Next base: position 3,075,428 of record OZ245894.1, on the reverse strand, counting down.
GGAGTAACTCTGGGGAACTATTAGCCGCACTGGGAGAGCGGATCAATCCTCAACAGGTCCTGACCTCTACAAATATTGCGCCCTTTGCTGAATTATCCTTTTCGGTAACTGAAGAAAAAATTCCAAAACAATACTTTAACATTCTGGCCAAAAGCAATCCGAACCAGTACCTGAAAGAAGCAGAGGTATGCTTAGAACAGGCCGGGAAAAATGAATATACCATACAGGAAAAGTTAGCATTCTTTGATCAGGCGATTGAATATTATCAAGAGGCACAAAAGCTGTTTCAAGGGGATAGTACCAACCAAATTCCGCAACACATCGCTGAAGTATACCGCCAGAAAGGAGAACAACTACTCATCCACCAGCGCTTTGCCGAAGCCCTTACTGCATTCGAAGAGGGCCTGACTCATGCCGAGCTTGACTACTTGCTGGTGTTAAAAACACTTGCCCTGTTGTATACGAACCAATATGATCAGGCCGCAGCCTTGGCGGAAACCTACAAAGATCGCCCTACTCCTCAGATCGACTGGTATGAGAACTATGGGGAGGCGGTACAGGGAGATTTAGAGTATTTTGAGATGCAGTTTGGTATATCGCATCCGGATGGGGGGAGGTTGGTGGAATTATTGCAAGCAGATTTACAATAACTCTGAAATGGTAGAATCACCCATTTTTGAATGAATGATAGCTAATATATTTATTACCTTTTCTTCCACGTTTCAATCTGTTGCTTCACATCTTCCAGCGAAAAGGACTTCCCCTCACGAATTTCTTTTTGTGAGTTTTCAAGAATGTTCAAAAGTGTCAATTCATCAACCGTTCCCTCCTCCTGTATCAAGTCTTTAGATGAACTAAATGATTCTATGACCCCAAGACTTCTAAGAGAGTAGATTATTTGGAGAAATTCCTTGACGTTAGCACTTTTCACATTGATATGATAAGTCATCAGACACTTATTTACTTTGAAATCAACTACTTACAAAAATGGCAAACCATATTATGTATAAATATCCGTCTTTTCATTGAAACCTGCAAAATCTTTTCTCTCATATCCGAAACATCAACGTCACATCATTAATAATTTTCTTTAAAGAAAAATCGGATTGACTGATGCGCTCGGTCAATGGTGTTTCCTGTTCATCATAATATTTTAGATCACCGGTCACGTAGTTGAGGTCTACGCCAAATTCGATGCCAAAAACAAGCCGGTCGGTCAGGTTTTTCTTGAAGCCCAGAAAGGGAGTTGCCCCCACTAAAATCAGGTTGTTGCTTTGCCGGCCAATCGACAAACGGTTTTCCTCGGTCAGAAAGGTCTCTTTAATGTAGGTATTGGTCATTGCGCGAAGCATACCAAAATTGGCATCTATTCCAATGTAGAGCGGGAGTTTTGGATTGGTGGAGTTTCGGGACAAGCCTACACTAAACAGGTAGCTGATACTCGGCTCATAACTGGTTTGCAGCGAACGAAAGCTTTCCGGCGAAGTACTTTCCAGCGTCTTGCCTTTCACTATGTCTTTTCCAAAAAAATTGCGTTTGTTGACGTTTAGCTTGAACCGCAAGTCCCCTTTGGGCAAAGCCTCGCGGTAGATGACTTCCAAAGCGTCATATTCGGTATCGCCACCTCCGGCCCAAATAATCAAGGGCAAAAGGTCAATCCCTAATTCATTTTTTTTGAGCGCTGTAGCTTGCGTAAAACCGACGTTTGAAATAAAAAACAAGAGTAAATAGAGTGCGTATTTTTTCATATTATTTTATTTTCCAAAAGGAAAACGATAAATTCGACAATTCTTGGTCGGGTAACCACTTTTTAACAAATATTAATTTTTTCCAAAAGTTTGAAATATTTCCTGCTCTTATTCATATTGAACATAGCAAGTGGCTGCAAGGAAAATCCAGCAGACATACATACGCTCGCGGGCAGGTGGGAAGTTGAAGGAAATAAAGATATCCAAGAGATTGTCATCAGTCCAGATTCCTTAATTCAGTTTATCAAGCAAGATAAATTCGACAATGAAAGCTTCAAAATAATTACCATTAAAAACAGCCTATTATTTCTACAGCCCATTAAATCTGGATTTAGTCTGCAACCGAAAATCTCTATCAACGGTCATCCCCAAGCAAGCCAGGTCATCTATCAATATAGCCTCAATGACAATGAATTAAGATTAAAAAATAAAAGCCTGAAAACCCTGTATAAATTCACTCGTTTCAACCAGGCAGAATAAGAATGAAGAGAGACAAGATCAGATTCGAATATGGCTATAATTATATGAAGAAGATATACTGGATAAATGAAAGTATGATTTTCTGTGGGACAATTTACCGGGTACGGCAGCAATGGCTAAATCTTCAGAACTCTTTTCCCTTTCTCCCGTTACACTAAAATGAAGTCGTTAAAAAAACTACTCGTCCTATCACTGGTATTTATGAGCATTCAAATCTACGCACAAGATCTGGACAAACACCGCTGGGAAGATCGCCTGCTGCTCATTTTAGTTGATGATCCTTCCGATGAGCTTTATATCCAGCAACTCAAAGTCTTTCAGGCGGAAGCCGCAGGGATGCAGGAACGCAAACTGGTCGTGTACCAAATAACGCCCAAACAGTGCAGAACCGGCTACCAACCCCTGGGAGTCTGGAAAAACCATGACCAACTTTATCAAAAACGCAAGCAAACTGACGCTACTTTTGAAATACAACTCATTGGACTGGACGGCGGCACCAAACTTACCCAAACCGAACTGCTGACCACTGAAAAGCTCTTTGCCATCATTGATGGGATGCCCATGCGGAGAGCGGAAATGCGGAGAGAGTTGAGAGGGGGAGACAATTGAGAGGGGGAGACGGAAGAGACGGGGGAGATGGTTGAACCGACTTCGCTAAAGCTTCGTCGGTCGAGGAAGATGTATTATTTTTGGGGAAACAATAGACTTGAATGACTGAATTTCAACGGTTGAAGCAACGGCTTTTTGAGGCTTGTGTAGACAATGTCGAAAAGAATATTGCTACCATTCAGCAAACACTGGCTTCTATTGAAGAATCCAGAAATAATGAAACCAAGAGCAGTGTGGGTGATAAATACGAAACCGGGCGCGCTATGATGCAAATGGAGGAGGAAAAGAGTCGGGCGCAATTATCCCAAGCTGCGCAATTGAAAAGTGAATTGTCCAGAATTGACCTCCAGAAAAGCTACAATAAGGTAGAAATCGGCAGTTTGGTACAGACCAATACCGGCACCTATTTTATCGCCATTGGAATGGGGAAAGTGAAGCTTGATGAAACCACCTACTTCTGCATTTCGATCAACTCACCAATCGGGCAATTGCTGCAAAACAGAAGTGAAGGAGAAGAAGTTATTTTCAACAATAAAGCAATGAAAATCAACAAAATAGATTAACCTCATCGATCCAGCCAATCCTTAAAATCCGCGCAGCGCTCCCGACTCACCACTTCTGCCTCCTTCTTAAAGGGGACTTTCACCTTAAGCCGACTATTATTAATAGTCGCTACATCCTCAATGGAGCGATCGCTCAACAACGTTTGTCGGTTGATGCGGAAAAACTGCCGGGCATCGAGCAAATCCTCCAGCTCCTGTAAAGTATACTGTACCGGATATCGCTTACCACCTTCCGTGGTGAGGTAGGTGATCTTATGCTGGCTTTGAAAATAAAGTACCTCCGTCGTTGGAATCAACTTGATATGGTCTCCGATTTTGATGGCAAACCGCTGCTTGTATTCCGGGCGCATAGATTGCATTAAGCGCTCCAGCTGCTGTGAACTCAAAATAGCTTGAGACTGCTCAGGGCCTCGCAGTGCCTCCAGTTTTTCAAAAGCACTCACCAATGAAGGTTTATCAATGGGTTTCAACAAATAGTCAACACTATTGACCTTAAAGGCACGCAGGGCATACTGGTCATAGGCGGTGGTAAAAATGACCGGTGCGGCAATTTGAATCTGTTGAAAAATCTCAAAACAAATGCCATCGGCCAGTTGAATATCGGTAAAGACCAGATCATAATTCTGATGATTTTGCAGCCATTGGACCGATTTTTTTACTGTGGGAATTTTGGCCACCACTTGCATTTCCGGCTTCAGCTGACAGATTAATACCTCCAGGTGATCAGCCGCAAAAGGTTCGTCTTCAATGATTACAATGCGTTTCATGCTTGCTGGCTGATTAAGGGCAGTTTTACAATAAAAGCCGTTTCCGTTTGACTTACCTCCACAGGTCGGTCGGTCAAAAAGCCGTATCTGCGCCGAATATTCTCCAGGCCGATGCCCAGGCTGTCTTTCATCACTGTTTTGGGTTGCAGCGTATTGCTGACTATCAGATTATCACCTTCTATCTTGAGCTGAATGTGCAGTGGTTTTTCCGCAGTAATCACATTGTGCTTAATAGCATTTTCCAGCAACATCTGCAAGGCCACCGGGGGTACTACGTATTCATTAACCTGTGGGACATCCATACACACTTTGAGGTTTTCACCAAAGCGAATTTTCTGCAAAAACACCACCGATTCTACAAATTCCAACTCCTCTGCCAAAGGCACTAATTCCTCCTCCTGGCGGTCCAAAACGTAGCGATAAACTTCTGATAATTTCTTAATAAACTGAGCCGATAAATCTGCATCCTGGTACACCAATCCCGAAAGTACATTCAGGCTATTGAACAAAAAATGGGGATTGACCTGAGCCTTCAAGGAGGCAAACCGCGAAGCCATCGACTCGGCCTTCAGCTTTTCGTGTTCAACAGCCAAATCACGCCAGGACAATAGGAAGCTCCGGGCAGTCATAAAGAGAGAAATCACCACGGAAATCACGACTACGGTAAAATTAAATCCGACCAGTTGCTGTAGATTCAAAGATTTAAATTGACCATTGATCAAAAATTCAAAGACCTGAAACAAGACCACACTGGCCAGGAAAGAATAAACGATATGCCCCAACAAACCAACAACCATGCGCAGCATGGGCTGCTCCTTCCAGGAAATAAATCGATTGGGAAATTCAGCCATCCATTCGTTACCTTTCCACAACAGCACCCAAAGAAAACCGGTAAAGAGAAAGTCCTGCCAGCTGTAGGCCAGATGAAAGACACATTGGGGACAAAACAGCAAATTAAAACAGATCCCAACCACAAAGATCAGCAGCGATTCCTTTAGATGTTTTTTCCAGGATTTTGGATGCTCTTCCATAGCGTGAAGATAGTATTTATTCACATTCCTTTTTCTTCTGCTCTGCCCAGTTTTGCCCCCAGGTGGGATCAAGAGTGCCGGCAGGTTGGAAAGTTTCGTATAGTTCTAAAGCTTTGTGCAAAGTATTGCAGGCTTCAGTTGTCCCATTGCCAAAGAAACGGGCAGTTCCCATCTGCATATCGGAAAGCAACATCAAGGCTCTTGGATTTTCGGGATCGAGAGCCACTGCCTTTTGTAGTGATCCAAAGGCCATACCGGAGTACTGCTGTCCGCGCGTAGCCGGATCAATGGGAATGCGCAACATGTGCACAAAACCCTCCATCGCCACAATCTCGCTATTGTTGGGTTGCAGTTCCTTGGCGGCTTTGACCAACGCTAAGGCCTGATCCAATTGCTCATCTTTTTTGTCATTGCCTTCAATCATGGTACTCAGGATCACGTGGGCATAAGCACTGTAATAGAGCGGATGCCATTTATCCGTTTCCTTCTTGGCAATGCGATCAAAAGTATTGGCCGCAGCCTGAAAATCTTCCGGAGAATGAGCCTGGTACAATTTATCGATGGCCGATAGCATGGCCTCTTCGTATTTTGTGGAAGCATTGGCAGAAAGGGTAAAACCCAGGAATAAAGCGCAAATGATGAATTGGAAATTTTTCATGATATTGTTTTTATAGTGATTTAAGTTAATTACAGATTTGGCAGTTGATTCAATACTGCCTTTTTCGAGAAAGTGATGAATACCCCGAGAAACAAAAAGCGCCTGGCCGGCGGGCGAATGGCGCGACTGGCGTAATGACCGGTTTCATCGGGTGTATCGGCAAATTGGTAGCCAAAAATCTGGTTACTACCCAAAAGATTATTGACACTACCATGGATGATGATATTTTGCCGCAGCAAATAGCTGAAATTGGCGCTGATATCGTGGTAAGCCGGCGTCTGCTGGTTCAAAAAACCTTCCTCATTAGGGTCGGTGTAGGCGCGCGAGCTGGCAAAGGTATAGGTTGCGCCAACCTGTGTCTTCAAGGGATTGATAAAGTGTTTGTATACCACCGAAAGGTTGTGCCTGGAGGCAAATGCCGGAGTGGCGCTTTTGGGATAATCCCGGTACTGTCTTTCGGTATCCAGATAGGAGTAAGAAATCCAGTAATCCGTATTTTTTAAGGTCTTATTGTCCCTCCAGAAGATATCGAAGCCCCGTGCATAACCAGATCCACTATTGGCATAAGCTTCGGGATTCATCAACTGACCAGGAAGGTATCGCACCAGATTCCGGTAGTTTTTTTGAAAAACTTCGATGCGGAAAGTCTGCTTTTGGTCACTGATCTGGTAATTGAGAATATAGTGGTCAGCGGCTTCGGCCTTGAGGTCATTGGCCACCATCAGCCACTCCGTATTCGGCGATTGTTGAAACTGCCCAAAAGCAGCCGAAATCTGGCTCTTTTCCGAAGTTTTAAAGGCCAGTGATAAACGAGGGGCCAGGTGAAATTGTTCGCTCAAAGCATTGTATTCCGTCCTCACTCCTACCCTGGCCAGCAGATTTTTGGTGATAAAGATATCCGACTCCGCAAAGGCCGCTCCCAGATTTTCGGTAAAGTTGTAACGATTCGTAAAAGTATCCATCAGACTGTAGAAATCCTGGTAGAAATGCCGGTTGAAATATTCGGCGCCAGCCCTAATGGATACATTTCCCGAAAGGTTTTTTGATAAGACCAGCTTGGTGTGCATACCCTTTTCTGACTGGTCAACTTCATCGGTACTCAAACCGATATCATCCCGGTTGCTGGTGTAAGAAAAACCTCCTTTAATTGTCCAGCCGTTGCCGATCGTTTCCTGCACCATTGTATTCAAATAGGTATACTGATTGGCAATACTGGTTCGCGTTTTTTGCTCGGGTTTTCCTATTGCATATTGGTTGAGTGTAAAGCTGGAACGGTTGAAGTTTCCAAAGACCTTGAGCACTCCCGAAGAACTGATCTTTTGGCGATAAGCCGCCGACCCCTCCATTGAAGTTGGCGCATCGATCCAGTCAATATCCTGGTTGATGAAGCCCATATAAGGATCGAGGTTGGTGTATTGAGCTTTCGCCGAAAGAGACGCCTTTTCCCAGGCGCGAGTGATCGAAGCATCGGCACCAACCGTCATCAGAGAGAGATCGATGCGGTTTTGCGTAGCCAAAAACTTGGAACTCAGGATCAATGCCGAAGAAAGCGCTTGTCCATACTCCGCAGAATAGCCGCCGGTGCTGAAACTCGTTCCACTAAACATAAACGGCATAAAGCGCGACCGACCTGGTGTGTTGGGTGCTGATGGACTGTAGAAATTCATCACCTGCATGCCATCGATGAAGGTCTTGGTCTCATACCCCTCACCACCGCGCACAAATAACCTGCCCGATTCTCCTACCGTTTGCGTTCCGGGCAATGTATTTAGGGCACCGGCAATATCGGCAGTGACGCCCGCGGTGGTGACAATGTCTAGCGGTTTGAGCACCTCGCGTTTGCCTTCGTCACTGGCTTCAAAAGCACCGGCAGTGATGACCACACTTTCCAGTTCAAAGGCATCTTCCTTCAGGGTGATTTCCAATAAGAGCGTATCCTCAGTAAGCTGAATGTCGCGACGGTATTCCTTATACCCCAGGTAGGTAGCCACCAACACTTGATTGCCTTGCTCCCCGGTTGAAAATGCATAATGACCGTCGACATCGGTGGAAGTGCCATCATAGGTATCCTGGAGGAAAATATTGGCTCCCACCACCGGTACCCCTTGGGCATCGGTTACCGATCCCTTGATCCAATGTTGTCCAATGACAGAAAAATGGAAACAGATCAGGAGTAGAACGGGTAGTAGGATTCGCATTTTCATCTCTTTTTTGCTTCAAATTTGGCCCAAAATGGAGCCAGGTAGCAAAAAAAGATGACTCAGTTGTCGAGTTAATGCGATGAGTTGTAATGTGGAGCGATGAACCGCCGGACTATTTTGTGGTGCAAATTAATTTTCCTTCTTTGACAAATTTCGTGGTCAAGCTAAAAGGACAAGCAACGCTTCTGCTAGTCGCTTTTGCTTGTCCTTTTCGATTGACTTTGAATCACGAAATTTGTCAAAGAACCTCAATTTTCAATGCGATCAAGGGCAAATTCGGCTCCGGTGTCTTCAATTCTAAAACCAACCAATCCTTTGGATTTGTTGTAATAGACCGTATAATCAGGATCGGTAACAAATCCGGTGTCGTTGTTGACAATCACATCGTAGTACTCGTAATTGAGCAAAGAAAGCGTATCCTGGATGCTAGAATTATCGGTGTGATCAACGGGATTTCCATCTACATCCATCTGATCAATACGGTGGTAAAGTACCGTTTGTCGGCCCGAAACCAGCTGGTCAGAAAACGCGATAATGGCCAGGCGATCTCCTTCCACATAGGTGGGAATGGATTCCTCGGCTGGATTGTGCTCATTGGCAATGTTAATCTGAAAGTCCAAAGCCAGGTTTTCACTTTTTAGATCAATCAGGAAATAGGTTCCAGAGGTAATTAGCGCCACGGTTTGGCTGGGATCTTCCGGACAAGCCCCGGGAAAGATATTGCCTGAAGTGGTGATCAGGTCCACATTTTGAATAGAGAATGAAAATTCTTCTCCCATTTCATTCTTAAAGATGGCTTTGGCATTTTCGGTATCATAGGGGTTGTAAGTCTTGGCTTCTTCGCCGAGTGGGTAGTCGCCCTCAAATTGCTCGCTGGGACAAGCCGGTTCTTTCAGGCAGGAGAAAGTACTCAACAAGACCAATAGAAAAATAGCTCTTAAATACATCATTGAATATCCGTTTAATTAGAATAGTTGGGCAAAATTAAAATATTTTTTTAACCGAAAGTTATCCTGCATTCCCCCTAAGCGTCGTCATTCACGCAAAATACTAGCCATACAAAATTGTATATGAAATTCGTTTTGATGAGACTTTTCCTACACTTTATTTTGTAACTTTGTGTATGTAACGCTAGCTGCCCTCCAGTATAAACCATTGAACTGGTATAGTGTTCTACTACAACCACAGCCCCTCGTAGAAAACTTTAATCAATGAGTAAGACAATGGACTACTCAAATGATCAGCAGCGCACCAGGGTATTGATCGACAATGCACCAGAGGCGGTCCTGATTTACGATGTAGCAAAGAATAGCTGGGTAGATTTTAATCAAAACGCCATCGACTTTTTTAAGTTTTCTGCGGAGGAGCTCAGTCAGCGCAGTCCGGAACACCTTAGTCCCGCTACGATCAACGGTGAGGACGCAGTCACTTTAGTCAAGCACTACCTCGAAGCTGCCCTGCAAGGCGGGAATCCCATCTTTGACTGGATTCATATTGATCGCGATGGCAACGAAATTCCGTGTGAAATCAGATTGGTGCGCTTTCCTCCGTACGAGAAGATGTTGGTGCGAGCGAGTGTGACCGACCTTCGGCCCCAAAAGGCCCTGGAGCAGGCACTAAGAGAGAGTGAAAGCAGATTGAAGCTCGCCTTAAAAACGACCGGCATCGGCTATTTTGACTGGTACCCACAGTCGCAAAAAACACACTGGGATGACAGAATGCATGAAATCCTTAACTTACCAAAAGCTTCAACAGCCAATAGGGTCGAGTACTTTTTCAGTTGCCTTCATGAAAGTGATCGGGACTCGCTCAAACAAAGTTTCGGAGAGGCTTTCAATCCGGCAAGCGAAATAAACTCGTACTCAAGAGTTTGTCGATTTATCATCAACCAGGAATTAAAGTATCTGCAACTGAATGGATTTCTCTTCCGAGATGACGAAGGGCAGGTTTACCGGATTATCGGTACCACTCAAGATATCACCGAACGCCAGCTGGCCGATGAAAAACTGGCTCGGGCCAAACAGGAGCTCTCCAAAATTACCGAACGCTTTCAGATTTCCACCAAAGCGGCCAAAGTGGGCATTTGGGACTGGGATGTAAAATCGGAGAAACTGCTTTGGGATGAAACGATGCTGAAATTGCACGGCATTTCTGAGGAAGAATTTAAGGGTATGTCTACCGAATGGAAAACTAGAATTCATCCCGAAGACAGGCAACAATGCAGAGATGACCTTGTGGCAGCTTTGAAAGGGGAAAAAGAATACAATACTGAATTTCGAATTGTGTGGCCCGACCAGTCGGTACATCACATCAAGGCCCTCGGCACGGTACAAAGAGATGAGGCAGGCCAGGCGATTCGCATGATCGGCACCAATTGGGATATTACAAAGGAAAAGGAGGCGGAGCGTCAAAAAATCAGGGCGAGGCAGCTGGCGCTCAAGAACAAGGAATTGGAGCAATTTGCCTACGTTGCCTCTCACGATCTACAAGAACCCCTGCGGACAATTATCGCCTTTGTGGGAATCTTAAAAAAACAAATGGCCAACACCGAGGAAGAATCTACCGGCCATCTGGAACTCATCTTTCAGGCAGCTACCAGAATGAACAAGCTCATCAATGGTCTGCTGGATTATTCACTAATTGGGAAAAATAAGGAACTGGTATCCATCAACTGCCAGCAAATGGTACAGCAAATTCTGGACGACCTGACTGCTCAGATATCAGAATCCAACTGCCGGTTTGAAATTGGTGAACTGCCCACACTAAAAGGATACGAAAATGAATTGCGCGTGCTTTTCCAAAACCTGATTTCCAATGCCATCAAGTTTCGTAAGCCAAAACCAGATCTGATCATTGAAATTTCGGCTATAAAGACCGGGGAGTTCTGGCAATTTTGCATCGCCGACAACGGCATTGGTATTGACCAGGAAAATCAGGAACGTATTTTTGTCATTTTCCAACGTTTACATCTACAAAGTCAGTATAAGGGTACCGGTATCGGACTGGCACATTGTCAAAAAATCGTCGACTTACACGGTGGAAAGATCTGGGTGGAATCGGTGTCTGGCAGTGGCAGTTCCTTCTACTTTACCATCCCGGAAAATATTATTGCTCTTTCTTCTTAAAAAGCTTATCCAAAAAAGACTCTTTGGGTTCCTCTTCCTGCATTTCTTCCGTGGCCTTCTCCCGATATTTTTCAGCTTTAGCGTCCGCTTTTTTCGCTTTTCGGCCCGCTTTCTCGGCCTTGCGCTGTGCCTTGATGGCCTCCGCTCTGGCTTTGGCGGCTTTTTCACGCGCTTCGGCGGCCTTGCGCTCTTTTTTGTAAGCGCGAGCATCGGCCTTGGCATCTTTGTGTGCCTCTTTTAATTCGTCTTTCCTGGATTCACTATTCGTATTCTCCGTTTGAGTGGTGTCGTCTTTTTTCTTAAAAAATTGGGCAGTGGCAGTGGGAATCGTTCCCAAGCCCAAAATCAAAACCAATGTCATCAACATTCGATACATCATAAAATATCAGATTTGTTTAGAGGTTGGTAAAACGTTTGGCAAGCCCAATTTGGTATATGTTGGCAGGAAACTTCCGACTACTGTAGTAAATTATTGGTCAGTACTACCCGCTGTGCCAGCACCCGGGCCAGGTTTCTCCAGATGACCGTCCTGTCGGCATCCTCTTCCAGGTGGTTGATGGCCGATTCGCTGAAAAGCACCACTTCCGTATCGGCGCTGGCTGCCACCACTTCTGCACTTCGGCGGGTATGCAGAATATAGGCAATTTCTCCAAAGATATCTCCCTCGCCTAACATCACCACCGACTTACCACCGATGACAACTTTTACAATGCCCTTTTGTACAAATCCAAAGGTCTTACCACCATCATTTTCCATGATCAGCGATTCCCCTTCCCGGCATCTGAGCACCAGGGCATTTTTGAGAAAGGCCTCCCTACCCTTTTCACTCAATCCTTCCGTGATGGTTTGGTGCCCCTCGAAGGCGTCCTCCGTTTCCGGATAAAAGGCAGAACCGATCTGCAATTCCCGGTGGTCGCGCACCAGTTGATAATACCATTGGCAAATGGAAGCGTAGCGTTTGAAGTCAACCCCTTTGAGCAAGGGTAAGGTGGGAGAATGGATCATTGTCAAATAATCCTGATCAGGCAGACAGATCATGGGAATGCGAAAGTCATTTTCGCCACTTTTATGCACCGGACCAATGGGACGTAATCCAAGTCGTTTGTACATTGAAAAAAATGCCGGATCACATGACATGAGGGCCGCCTGACCACCGGCTTTGAGCACTTCCAGGAAGCAGTGATTGATGAGCACCATTGGAGCAGAAGTCTTCTGGTATTCGGGATCAACCGCCAGGTCGGCAAACAACACCATTTGCGCCAGCTTGTCTTCCTCCAGTAAGTCCAGTGGAAAATTGGCCCGGCTGGCCATCCGACCATCAATGAGCCTTAGACAAGCAATAATTTCACCATTACGGGTATCCTGACAAGCCGCCAGCTGCCATTTTTGGTCCTCTTCATCCTCTTGCGCCAACAATTTAAAACATGCTTCACGGTCTTCTTTATCTCGTGGAAAAAAAGCCCTGAATTGGCCAATCCAAAGGTCCCATTGTAATGAAATGTTGCTAATCAGACTACTACTCATTGAAAAACAGGTTTCAAAAATAATGATTCGGTATACTTTAGATGGGCATACCGAATCATTTACATTTTGGCAATATCGGTCTTGAATCATTAACAAGATTCAATCACTTTTGGTCGAATGCACATTATTGCCAGCCACAAATAATACCGCCCATCAAGGCAAGGGTAATGATCCAATACCCCACGTTGACGGCAATGTATTTAAATCCTTTTCTTTCAAACAAGGCATTGGTGCCCATAATGGGTAACGCAAAAAAGAAGCCCGCTATGGCCCCGTGAAGCAATCCGTGTTTGAAGGTTCTGAAGTTGTTGCCGTATTTGGCCATAAAGTCTTCAATGTATGCCCCCAGTTCGGAATTGGGATCACCAAATCCGGTTTCATTCATCAAAATAGAAAAAAGGTGGGTCTGGTGTATCACCAGAGAGGTCATAAAAGTAGATAACATCAGGCTCAAAAGCAGGGAAAAGCCAAAGATAACGGCCATATTTCCACCCTGCATCTTTTCTTCTGTCATTCCACTGGCTTTCATCCAGGCAGTTCCCATCACTTTGGGGTGATACCACACAAAGCCAATTACCGTTGGTACCAGAGCGGCAACAATAATCGCGATCCAATTAAGACTCATAGTAATAGGTGATTTTGGTGAATAGGTAGATGAATGTGTCAAAAAAAATTGCTGACACAGACAAAGTATCAAGTAAAAATAGCATTATTTTTTAAATAGATTGCCCCGCGAATTCCTTTATCTTTGGGCCCAATGAAGCCAATTCAGATCGTCGAGCAATTTCAAACTGAGGGGATAATAAAATCTGCTACTCCTTTTGGCAACGGATATATCAATGACACTTTTCGGGTATTGACTGAGGGTGGCCCGGATTACCTCCTGCAAAGAATTAACCATCAGGTTTTTCATCCCGTTAAGAACCTGATGGATAACATCCGGAAAGTAACCACTCATTTGCATCGTAAGAACCCGCAGGACGAGCTGGCTTCGTTAACGGTGATTCCAACAATTCAAAACAATAGTTATTATCAGGATGAAGAAGGAAATTATTGGCGGTTATTTGTTTTTTTAGAAGAGCTGGTATCCTATGATGTGGCAGAAAGTTCCCAACAAATCTATGAAGGGGGGCGTGCCTTTGGGAGGTTTCTGTGGCAATTAAGGGATTTCCCGATTGAACAACTGCATCCCATCATTCCCAATTTTCACAATGTGATAAGTCGGCTGCAAAGTTTTAAGCAAGCACTGGTTACAGCCACACCAGAACGCAAAAATACTGCCAGCTCCTACAGTCAATATATACTCAACCAGGCTCCTGTCCTAAGTCAAATTCAAACGCTGGGAGAAAAGGGCGAAATTCCGTTGCGGGTCACCCACAATGATACAAAGTTTAACAATGTACTGCTAGACAAAACCGGCATTGGGCGCTGCGTCATTGACCTGGATACGGTGATGCCCGGCTATGTACATTACGACTTTGGCGATGGTGTACGCACCAGTATCACCACCGCTCCGGAGGATGAACCCGACCTGCAAAACATTCAGATTGACCTGGATCGGTACCGGGCTTTTGCCGAAGGCTACCTTTCTACTACAGCTTCATTATTGAATTCGATAGAAATCCAATACCTTAGCCTTTCCGGAGCCTTGATGGCCTACATCATGGGCGTTCGTTTCCTGACGGACTATTTGATGGGGGATATTTATTACAAAATTCAATTCCCCGATCACAACCTGCAACGGGCCAGATGTCAGCTGGAATTGACTCGAAAAATTATTGAGCGACGAACGGATCTAGACCAAATTATCAAAGAAATCATCACTACATAAAGTATACGTGGATATGTCAACAGGATTTCGCTTAGATAGAAAAACAGCAGTCATTACCGGCGGCGGTAGTGGCATTGGTGAAAGCATCGCCAAAAAATTTGCCGAGGCTGGGGCCAATGTGCAGATCATCGAATTGAATGCGGCAACGGCTCGGCGAGTGGCGGATGAAATCATCAAAGAGGGTGGCCAGGCGGCCGGCCACGAGGCCAATGTTGCTGATCAACAGCAAATGATCGCTTGTTGTGCAGATATTGTCAAGATGACTGGTAGCATTGATATCTTGGTCTGCAATGCCGGCATTGCGCACATTGGCAAGCTCGACTCTACTCCGGAAGCCGATTTTGATCGCATCTATGCGGTCAATGTCAAAGGCGTATACAACAGCATGTTTGCCGTCATTGAACACATGAAACGCCAAAATGGGGGTGTGATTCTGAATATGGGATCAATCGCCGGAATGCTGGGACTCCCCGACCGGTTTGCCTACTCCATGAGTAAAGGAGCGGTGCTGACGATGACCTATACCGTAGCTCGTGATTATCTGGATCATAACATTCGGTGCAACGCTATTTCTCCGGCTCGGGTGCACACGCCTTTTGTGGATAATTTTCTAAAACAAAATTATCCTGGCCAGGAAGCCGAAATGTTTGCAAAATTATCAAAGACCCAACCCATCGGTCGCATGGGTACACCAGAAGAAATCGCCAATCTTGCCCTCTACCTGTGCTCGGACGAGGCGGGGTTCATTACCGGCACCAATGTGCCAATTGATGGAGGATTTGTGAATTTGAATACTTAAGAAATATAAACAACAAAGACATGAAATTAATCAGATTTGGATCTGTTGGAAAAGAAAAGCCCGGCATTATTGACAATGATGGCAAACGACTGGATATCAGCGCCTTTGGTGAAGACTATACCGAAAACTTTTTTGCAACCGATGGTCTTAAAAGGTTGTCTAGTTGGCTGATGCTGCACCAGCAGGAATGCCCGGAAGTAAGCGATGACATACGCCTGGGACCTCCGTTGGCCAATCCTTCCAAGATCGTCTGTGTAGGGCTCAATTACGCCCAACACGCTAAGGAAAGCGGCATGGATGTACCCGCGGAGCCTGTACTCTTCTTCAAGGCTACTACAGCCATCTGTGGCCCGAATGATGATCTGATCATTCCCAAAGACAGCAAAAAGACGGACTGGGAAGTAGAACTGGCGGTAGTGATTGGCAAGCGGGCAAGTTATGTAACCGAAGAAGAAGCCTTGGCTTACGTGGCTGGATATACCCTTCATAATGACTACAGCGAGCGGGAATTTCAGCTGGAAAAAGGTGGTCAGTGGGTCAAGGGCAAAAGCTGCGATACCTTCGCACCGATCGGTCCGTTTCTAGCCACGGAAGACGAAATTGCCGATGCCCACAACCTGCACCTCTGGCTCGACCTCAACGGCAAACGGATGCAGGACAGCACCACTGCCGATTTGGTCTTTGGCATTCCTACGCTGGTGAGCTACATCAGTCGCTATATGACGCTGCTTCCGGGTGATATCATTTCCACGGGCACTCCATTTGGCGTAGGTCTGGGCCTAAATCCACCTACCTACCTCAAGCCCGGAGATGTGGTGGAACTGGGTATTGAAGGACTGGGAACTGCCCGACAAGTGGCGAAGGCTTATGGACAATAAATGACTACGGCAAGAGCTGGAGGAAGTGATAGGTGCCTACTTATTTGAAGTCCAACAATTTCTCCAGTTCTTCCAAGCCATCCACCTGTCAAGAAGGGATTTAAGCTGTTTCCTCCTCTTCTTCTCTTTTCAGATTGTACCAATCGATATTGCGGGTGAGGTACATAATGGTGGCCAGGATCAGTAATAAACCGAGACTGCCCAGCAATAGCGCATAGTCCTGTAGTTGCAAAATGGAATAAAAGAACCCGTACAAAATAGCCAGGATACCCGCTACCAGCATCGTCAGCTTGTGGCTGCGCAGGATGAAATAAGCGTAAAAGGTAATGTTTGTTGCTGTCCCCATTTTTCACTCACCTCGCGGATCGCCCCATCGCGCAGGTACTCCCGCTCCCGAATGAGCGAACTGAGCATGGCCGCAGGGATGAGCAGAAAGAGAATGAGCACTCCGATGATGATCAGTTTGAGGGTCACGGAGTTGCGGGCCCAGCTGTTGAGCCGGTCGAGAAGAGAGGTGGTTTTTACTAGAAGATTTTCAGGTTAATTTACAACATAACGCTGGATTCAGCTCTCGTATTTTGCACCTGTTTTTCGCCATAATAACTTCAAAACAACTCAGCCAGCACCCGCTCCTTGTAGTTGGCCCCAATGGGGATTTTTTCTTTGCCAATGTGTACCATATTTCCCTCCAGGGTAGCCACTTTGGCTTTCGCCACCATGTAAGACTTATGGATGCGAATGAAATGAGTATCCGGCAATTCCTCTTCCAGTGCCTTAAGCGATCCCAATGACAAGATGCGGCCATGACTGGTATAGTAGGCTACATATTCACGCATACTCTGGATATACAGTATCTCCGAAAAGAGCAACCTATGGATTTTGTGGTCAGACTTTACCAGGAGGTAATCCTTATCCGGGACTTCGGGTGCAGAAATAGATGGAATTGAGGGAGGGGTCCCGGCTTGCTGGCGTAGGCGGTAAAGTTCGCTGGCTTTATTGACGGCCTGCACGAATCGTTCGAAGCTGAAAGGTTTTAAGAGGTAATCCACCACATCCAGCGTATACCCTTCGAGAGCGTATTGAGAATAGGCCGTGGTGAAAATAACGAGCGGCTTTTGCGAAAGCGTTTTCAGGAATTCAATACCCGTCAATTCGGGCATCTGGATATCGAGAAAAAGCAAATCGACTGGCTGTTCTCCCAGTACTTTGATGGCCTCCAATGGATTTTTGCACTGTCCCACCAATTCCAGGTTGGGCAGGCGGCTGATGTAATTTTGCAACAGCGTACGGGCCAGTTCTTCATCATCCACGATGAGGCAGCGAAGTGCATTCATGATAAGCGTAATTTCAGGAAAACGGTATATTTATCATCGGTCGCCTGGATATTCAGTTCATGCTGAGTGGGGTACAAGAGCTGTAATTGTCGCTTGACGTTTTCCAGCCCAATTCCCCCTTCTTCGTCTTTGGTAAACGCATTGACGGGGATACTGTTTTGCACCTGTAGCTCAATTTCATTTGGCCCGGTGCTCAACTCTATCTTGATCCAACCTTTTTCCAAATCCTCCACTTTACTGTGTTTGAAGGCATTTTCAATAAAGGGGATAAACAACATGGGAGCCACCATTAGATTGGGGCGACTTTCGTCCAAATTGGCCGTAACATTCATGCCCTGGCTGTCCTTCAATAGCTTCAGGTTGATAAAATTACGGATGTAGTCGATTTCGCGCTGCAAAGGCACCTTTTCGGCTTTGCAATCATAGAGCACATAGCGCAGCATATCCGAAAGGCGCAACAGGTTGTCCGGTGCCGCATCTGATTTGATGACCGAAAGGGTGTAAATGTTATTGAGGGCATTAAACAGAAAGTGCGGATTGATTTGGGATTTCAGGAATTTGACTTCCGTCTCCAGTTTTTCCTTTTGTAGGGCAACTGTTTCCGTTTCTTTTTGATTGGCGTAAGCCGCAATTTCAAAAAGCGTACTGCCGATGAAGGACACCAGCAACGGCATAAACCGGCCAACCCACTTCAAGCCGGCAAATTTTCTGGCATTGCCCCCTCGGTTGGGATTGCCCATTCTCCCGCCCATTTCTCCAGCGCTAAAAAATCCCAATTTATTGAAATAACACACAACAAATGCCAGCCCGATGGCAAGCAGTAGGCCAATAACGACAAAGAGCACCTGCTTTTTACGAAAGTAAAGTTGTGGCAATAGCCATTGTAAATTGATATACACCAATAGCCCAATGGCCACCGTCGAAACGATTTCCCGATTGAGGAAAGCCACTGAACGGTCCCAGCCATTCCCCAGGATAAAGGGCACCATAAACCACAGGATGCTCCAAAAAAGCACCTGCCCCAGGATGCGATATCTATTGATGACAATCATAATGTAAAGGTGCGTAAATATCAGAATAGCAGCAAGTTTTGTCAATCAAAGCCCATTTTGACTCTTTTAACTGGAGGTTTTTATCAATAAACCCTTCCTGACCAGCCTCCACATTTTCATTTACACAATAGGCCAGTTTCATAGATTTTTTTGCCTGGTACATTGAATATCCTTTGAACTTGCGGCCATCCCCTGCACTTTTGCGTTGTACTTATTTCCATAACAATTCAAAATTATTGCCATGAAAATCAGATGGAGTGTTCTATTAACCGCAATCGCACTTACATTGAGTGTTAGCAGCCTGATGGCGCAACAAGGAGGAAAAACCCCTCCAAGCCCTGAAGAAAGAGCCGAGAAACAAACGGCCAATATGGTCAAAAACCTGGGCCTTGATGCTACTCAAGCCGCCAAGGTAAAAGCCATCAACCTGGAATTTGCCCAGAAGATGCAGGCTGCCCGTGAAGAAAACCAGGGTGACCGCGAAACCATGAAGGCCACCCGAATGGAAATGCAAAACAACAAGAATGAAGCACTGAAGGAAGTACTGACCAAGGAACAATTTGAGAAGCATGCCCAAATGCAGGAAAACCGAGGAAAAAAAGGAGGCAAAAAAGGCGGTCACAAAGGGAACAAAGCCAAAGTGAAAGGGAAGAAAGGAGCTGACGACTCCAAGTAATCAATTTATCCTCCTACGGAGTGACTGACCATTGTTTTTGATCAGTCACTCCTCCTTATTGACGCCCCATGTAACGATATTGTAAATATCCAATTGCTATCCAACCATGAAGAAGAGCATCGTCCTTATCCTTTTCAATTTTCTGCTGCTGAGTGTTTTCGGCCAGCAATTTCAGCTTCAGGGCACCCTTGAAGATGCAGACAATCGC
This sequence comes from Saprospiraceae bacterium, assembly GCA_965229635.1. Lineage (GTDB taxonomy): Bacteria > Bacteroidota > Bacteroidia > Chitinophagales > Saprospiraceae > BQJU01. The sequence continues at coordinate 3,055,944 of OZ245894.1, read as the reverse complement.
AGTGCCCTGCCAGGTGCTCATGTATTGCTGAGCTTACAAAATTCCGACATTCAGCACACTACGATCAGTGATGTGGATGGTGGTTTTTTATTTAAAAACCTGACTAATGGGGTATACCAACTTTCCATTTCTTACATTGGCTTTGCGGGATATGAAAAGGAAGTGATCATTCAGAATGCATCGGTCAACCTTGGTGCTATCCGACTTAAAGAAGGAGTTGAACTGGAGCAAATTGAAGTGACGGAAACGATACTGCCCGCCATTCAAAATGGGGACACCACCCAATTCAATGCCGAAGCCTACAAAACCCTGCCCGACGCCAGTGCAGAAGACCTGGTGACAAAAATGCCAACAGTTGTGGTTGATCAGGGGAAAATACAGGCTCAGGGTGAGGATGTGAAGCAGGTATTGGTAGATGGGAAACCCTTTTTTGGTAATGACCCAACGGCTGCTTTACGCAATTTACCAGCGGAAGTCATCGAGAAGATCCAGATTTACGACCAGCAGAGTGATCAATCACAATTTACCGGCTTTGACGACGGGGAGACCTCCAAAACGATCAACATTATCACCAAAAGTAACATGCGAGCCGGGCAGTTTGGCAAACTCTTTGCCGGATATGGTACCGATGACCGCTATCAGGCCGGAGGGAATGTCAATATCTTCAATGGCGATCAGCGTATTTCGATCATTGGCCAATCCAATAACATCAATGAACAAAACTTTGCCAGCGAGGACTTATTGGGAGTGGTCGGTTCCAGTGGCGGGGGTGGCCGTGGTGGGCGCGGCGGTGGAAGAGGTGGCCGTGGCGGACGTGGTGGCGGACAGGGCTCCGTCAATGACTTTCTGGTGCCTCAGCAAGGAGGGATATCCGGCACCAATGCACTGGGGATTAACTTCACCGATAAGTGGGGAGAAAAGCTGGAAGTTTCCGCCAGTTACTTCTTCAACCGCAACGATAATACTTCGGAACAAATCCTGGCTCGTCAGTTTGTTGACACCGAAGAATTTCTCAGCCAATACAGTGAAAACAGCCGCTCCGAAAGTACCAACACCAATCATCGCTTTAATGCCCGATTGGAATACAAGATTGATCAAAACAACTCTCTGCTATGGCGGCCTCAGGTCAGCTGGCAGGGCAATAATGGTCAGTCCTCCTTACTGGGACAATCACTGGAAGGTAGTGTCCTGACCGCTCAAACCCAAAATAACTACAATGCCAATTTGACGGCAATTAACCTCAACAATAGCTTACTGTGGCGGCATAAATTTGAGGTGGACCGGCGCACTTTGTCGGTAAACGTTTCTTCGGGCTACGCGCCCAAAGAGGGAGATAGCTACCTTTACTCAGAAAATTTGTATACCGATGGCATCAGTTTGTCGGATACCCTAAACCAATTTGCCAATCTGGATCAACTCAACTGGAATGCTTCGGCTAATATTCGTTATACGGAGCCTATCGCGGAAAATGGCATGTTGATGTTGAACTACCAGGCTTCCTACCAAAGAGAGGAAAGCGACAAAGAGACTTTTGACTATAGCGAAGAAACAGATGATTATGACTTGTTGAACACAGATTTGAGCAACGTTTTTTCTAACGACTACATCACACAGCAAGTCGGTGGCGGGTATAATTATAATAAAGGGGAATTGAGGTTAAACATTCGGGCCAATGCACAGTGGGCACGCCTGCTCAATGAACAAACCTTCCCTTACTCCGATAATGTGCAGCACGATTTTTACAGCATTCTTCCGGGAGCGATGCTGCGCTACCAGTTTTCTAAAACTGAAAACCTCCGGTTTAACTACCGCACCAATACTCAACTGCCAAATATTGAGCAGTTGCAAAATGTACTCGACAACAGTAATCCCCTACAATTAAGAATTGGTAATCCCGAGTTGGTGCAGTCTTATCAACACCAGTTTTTTGGCCGCTACTCCAAAACCAACACGGAGACTTCTTCAGTGTTTTTTGTGGGGTTGGGCGGTGGTTTTACCAAAAACTACATTGCAAAGAGCACCTATCTGGGCAATGTAGACTTCCCAATCCTGGAAGAATACGGAGTAGAAAATGGAGCTCAGCTAACCCGCTACGTTAACCTGAATGGCTACGCCAATGCTCGAACCTTTGTAAGCTACGGTTTTCCCGTCAAAGCATTGAAATCGAATCTGAATATTGACTTGAATGCCAACTACAGTCGCAGCCCGGGATTGGTAAACGAGCAAGTAAATTACGCGGAAAACGTTAGTACTGGTCTGGGTTTGACCTTAGGTAGCAACATCAGTGAACGGATGGATTTCACCATCTCTTCTCGCTCCAGCTACAACACGGTGAGTAACTCGCTTAACCAAGTACAAAATTCCGATTATTTCAATCAAAGAACCCGATTGAACTTTAATTGGATCTTTGGCAAAGACTTTGTCTTCCGCACCAATTTGACGCACCAGTTTTACAACGGTTTATCCGCCGGACTGGATCAGCATTTCTGGTTGTGGAACATGAGCATTGGTAAGAAATTCCTTAAAGACAACCGCGGTGAAATCAGCCTTTCTGTCTTCGATTTGTTGAACCAAAATACGAGCTTGTCGCGCAATATCACGGAGACTTATGTTGAAGACGTACAGACGAATGTACTGCAGCAGTACTTTATGCTGAGCTTTAAATACGACCTGCGGAATTTTAAGGTGAAGTAGTATTTTTCACCTGTGTCCAGGTGGGTGAAATAAATTTCACCCAACCATTTTTAATCCCCAAAGGACATACCGATCGACCGGGCCGTGCGCACCAGATAGTGGTCAGGCGATACAAATTTGTTACCCTGAGTTGCGTCAGAGAGTGGCACGCTGGTAATTTCATTGTTCACGAAAGAAACCATCTGTCCAAACTGCCCGGATTGGATCAGTTCAAAAGCTTTTACGCCCATAGCGGTGGCCAGTATGCGGTCGAACGCTACGGGGGTTCCCCCACGCTGAATGTGGCCCAGGATGGTGGTGCGAATTTGCGGCTGGCAATTTAGTTGTTCCAGTTCATGACGGATATAATTGGCTACCCCTCCTAATTTAAAATGTGGGTCGCCCACTTCGGCAGCAGCTCTTCCGGTCACTTTTCCGTCAAGTGGCTTGGCACCTTCCGCAACAACGATATTCATAAAGCCTTTGCCTTTGACAAAGCGCTTATTGATACGTTTCAGAATCTTTTTAAAATCAAAGGGAATTTCCGGAATCAAACAAATCTCTGCTCCTCCGGCCAGTGCAGCGTGTAAGGCAATCCATCCGGCATCGCGCCCCATCACCTCCATGATCATCACACGGTGGTGACTCTCAGCGGTAGTAACCAGTTTGTCAAAACTATCAGTAGCAATTTGTGCCGCTGTAAGAAAGCCAAACGTGAGGTCAGTAGCGGCCAGGTCATTATCAATTGTTTTGGGAACTCCAACCACGTTGAGTCCTTTCTCATACAGCGCTTGCGAGATCCGCTGGCTCCCGTCGCCACCAATATTGACCACGGCATCAAAACCCATATTGTGAATGCGATCCATCAATTGGTGAGAGCGGTCCTCCTTTTTCCAGCTGCCATCCGGTTGCTGTACCGGGTATTCCAGTGGATTGCCACGGTTGGTTGTTTTGAGTATGGTGCCGCCACGGACGTGTATTCCCGCCGTTTTTTTCGGAGATAATTTGATCAACTCAGGCGGTTCAGCCATCACACCATTAAAAGCTTCTTTACTTCCCCATACCTGCCAGCCTCCGGCGCTTTTGGCAGATTTAACAATCGCTCTAATTACAGCATTCAATCCCGGACAGTCACCGCCCCCCGTACTGATCAATATCTTTTTCATAAGGTAAAAATTTGCCCGATTTTACTAAAAATCACCGGTTATCGCAGCTTTTCTAAAAGAAAAAATTTCAAATGCGGTAAAAAGTCACTAAATTTGAAAAGACACCAAAAAAATCAAAATGAAAAAACCTCCCATTGTTTTCAGCACATTCCTGATACTCCTTCAGGAATTTATTTCTCGATTCCTACTGTTTACAAATTGCTTTGCAAAATCAATTGTGAGAGATTGAAGTGACCTAAATCGCTTCACTACCCCTCCCGGCAATAGCAACTCCACCATCAGGATTGCCACCTGACAGACCATTGTTTATTTCTCTGATGTCAAGCATTACAGGCTTCCACTGTATTGGTAACCAATGCAAGAATGGAGGCATTAATCAATCAGGTATTCCATTATTTTAAAACTAAAAAAAACCATGAAAAACTGTATGAAATTCATTCGCTATGTATTACCGACTCTTTTACTGACCATCGGCTTCATGAGTATGACAAATGCCAACGCTCAAACCGATCATCCCGCCACGATAGACCCAACGAGCAAGGTCATTAAACTTGATGAAGACGTACCCTTCGGTTACCTGTACGAGCTCGATATTTCAAATATGAATTTTGCCTCGGAGGCAAAGGCCAATACCTTCTTTGAGGAATTGAATGCCGAGTTGGCCACCTTTACCGTGCATTTTGCCGATAAAAAAGTCGACATCGCGCTCAAGCTCCGGGCAGAACCGAAATGGGGAGCGAAAGAGTGGAATGAATACTTCGCCAAACTTGTTGACAACGATTAATCTAAAAAACCAAACTCAAACCCTTAGAAATCATGAGAAACAGAGCTTTTTTACGGAACGGATGCTACACCCTCGTTCTTAGTTTATTTTGCACTTTTGGCTATAGCCAACTTTCCGTCAACAGCAGCCCTTCCGGCAACGACCTGGCCAATATGCTCACTGGCGGCGGTGTGACCATTTCCAATGTAAGCCTTAACTGTCCCGATGACGGTTCGGGTTCTTTTGCCAATGGGCATACTACCAATATCGGCCTGAGTAGCGGTGTATTGCTGACCTCCGGTTGTGTTAGTGTGGCCCCCGGACCAAATGATGATACAAATGCAGGCTGTGACCAAAACGGACCTGGTGATCCGGATTTGCAGAAACTGGTTCCCGGCGGGCAGACCTTCGACCGCTGTGTGCTGGAGTTTGACCTCGTGCCTATCGGTGATGAGGTGACTTTCCGCTACGTCTTTGCCTCGGAAGAATACGAGGAGTACTTCTGTCGCCAGTTCAATGATGTGTTCGCATTCCTGGTAAGTGGTCCAAACCCGGGAGGTGGAAATTACGTGAACGAAAATATCGCACTCATTCCTGGCTCCACTACGCCAATTACGATCAATAATGTAGGCCCACGCACCTGCGATGGTATCAATAATAGCTCTTTTTATGTGGGCAACGCCGGAGGGCTCACCATTCAATACGATGGATTTACGACAGTACTTACCGCAAGAATTGATCTGGTACCCTGCCAGACTTACCATTTCAAATTGGGTATTGCCGATGTAGCCGACGAAATTTTTGATTCCGGTGTATTTATTGAAGAAGGAAGTTTTGAATCAAACGATCTGCTGGCCAATTACAGCAAAAATGATCCTGCCTGTCCGGGCGGATGTGACGGCAGCATCAATCTAACTACCATGGGCGGACAACCACCCTACTCCTTCAATTGGAGCAATAGCCAAACTACAGAAGATATCTCCGGATTATGCGCTGGCACCTACTCGGTAACGATTACGGACAACAATACCTGTACCGAGACGATTGATGTCACCATCAATGATGGGGTGGACAATACCGATCCGGTCATCACTTGTCCCGCACCGATCGAGAAGAACAATGATACCGGAAAATGTGGTGCCATAGTCAACTTTACGGTGACCGCTACAGACAACTGCACGGCAAGCCCAACCTTGACAGTGATGCCGGCTTCCGGCAGTCAATTTGCGGTAGGAACAACCACCGTCACCGCAATGGCTAAGGACGGATCGGATAATACCGCCAGTTGTACTTTTAAAGTCACGGTAAAGGACAATGAAAAGCCAAAGGCCACCTGTCCACCACTAAAGACTTTCAGCTGTGAAGAGTCGACGGAGCCCGATCATACCGGAGTACCGACTACCAGCGACAATTGTATGGTGGGTGAAATCACCTACACGGAAGTGATCACGCCGGGTGCTTGTGATAATGAATTTACCATCACCAGAAACTGGACGGTAAAGGACATCTACACCAATAGCACTTCTTGTACTCAAACCATCAAGTTTGAAGACAAAAAGAAACCGGAAATCACTTGCCCGGTCGATACGACGGTCACCTGTGACACCACCGCCGTCAGCCTTGGGTTTGCGAAAGCTACTGACAACTGCGACCCAGCCCCGGTTATCACCTATTCTGATAAAGTACTGAGTGGCGACTGTGACTGGCAGTGTTTTATTAAGCGCACCTGGAAGGCCACCGATGAATGCGGTAATGAAACGACCTGTGACCAGGAAATCGAAAAGAATGTATTGCCGCTGCTGGAGGAAGCCCTTTCAGCCGATCTGGATGGCGATGGCTTGCTGGATACATTAATTATGGGAAATACCTTTACTACATTGAAAATTGGTCCGGAGTCCGCTCATTGCTTGCTACAGTGGTTCCCCAATGCCGGTGGATCGCCAGCAGCATTGAAACGCCAGAAAGGAGCCGTCCAACCAGATTGCAAACCTGGTATCAATCCCGTAAACGGCGATGGTAAATTGATGAACCCATTGCTGGCAGAAGGGTTGAAGCTGGCACTCTACCTGCGATTGAATCCTGACTTTGGTGAAACCAAATTGGACCCGTTGGATTGCGATATTGCCCCTATCGTCATGCAGGGTTTGTCTAATGACCCCGATGTGGATGAGTTGATGCGATTGACCCAATTGGCACTGGGCAACCTGGCGCTGGTTCCTCATTTGCAGGAACTGCTCGATGCGCTCATTTGCATTAATGGACCGTTGAATCTTTGTGATGGAGAATAGCGGCAGCTAGTCGGACATAATTCAAGGTAAAGGCCTCCAATCCCGGCAAACCTGGAGGTCTTTACCTTAAAAAATATTTTTCAAAGGACTTGCTTATCACCTAGCAAATCATATAATTTTGCATCGTGAAAATCGCAGCAAAATATATGATCGCGCTGGCTGCCATAATGGTATACAGCCTGAGTATTGCGCGTCTACAGCAGGAGACGTTGCAACAATCTATTGCTGTTGTTTATTCAAAAGGGAACTTCCTTGATGAAGGACCTTTACTTCAGGCCAACCTTTTTCATCGACTACCCGTAAATGACATCCTTGATCATTATTGGCCAGTTGCGAAATCTTCTCCGAAAAGCGGCTATTCCAAATTATTGCTGAAGCGCCAATTCATAGTGAGTAATGGTTCAGCTATTGCCAAACTTCCCAAAGTTATCAAGGCAGATCAGCAGCTCTTTGGTTTAACGATTCGCCTTCTTATTTACCCTTCACACTTCTATTGGTAATCCATTCACAGACACACGTGTCTTTCAATTATCCATAAGCAATTTTTTCATTTTAGGAAGGGTTCTACACTGGTGCTATTGGTTTGATACCAAGCTACCAATGCACTCACCTTCCTCTACAAAAGACTAAAAAATGGATTACTCCTCTTTTTTAATTATGCTTGCCTTAATGGCGATATTTATTAGCCCTGTTATCTATTTAAATACAGCAAAAAAAGCTATTGATAAAAAACTCCTGAAGGAATTTCTGGAGTTGGCCAGTCAACACCGCTTGAATATTACGGAAGTTGATTTTTGGAACGATCGGTTTGGTATTGGGCTTGACTCGGCAGCCAAGAAGCTGTTTTATATGAGGAAGGAAAAAGATACAGCAACGGTGAAGGTAATAGAATTGATGAAAGTTAAAAACTGCCGTGCCAACAGAGTCAATCGCTCCGTTGCTGTCAATAGGTCAACCCGGGAAATCGTTGATCGTCTTGAATTGGTTTTTATGCCGATTGACTTAAAGGATAGTGACCTTTCTTCAAATTTGATATTCTATCAAGGCGACGAAAGTTTGGGTTTAAAAAATGAACTCCCATTGTTAAATAAATGGGAACAAAGAATTCAAGGCCTCTTGGGGTAATCTTGTGGTTACAGCAGTAATGCGTCCCTGATTGTTTTAACAGTATACTGGCTTCCGCCCATGAAAAAAGGTCTTGCATCGAAAATATGATGCAAGACCTCTCTTCTGCAATGGTTAGAAACTTCTAATTCTCACCTAAAATTACAACCAGGGTATAAATCAGTCCCGGTAGGTAAAATAAAAGTGTCAATAACAACGAAATCCAGAAGCGGGTAGAGAGCCCATCATACAAGGCCATTCCCAAAGGAGGAAGCAGGATGGTAACGATGACCAACAAAAGCAGATCGTCACTGGCGTCTACTTTTTTGGCCTCCTTAATGGCCGACTTGATTTCCTTGCGCATTTCTTTACGCTTGGCACGCTTTTCTTTGCGCGAGAGCTGTTTCCACTCCTCTTTATAGTTCTCGATGGCCTTTTTGGCGTCTTCTTTTACTTTTTCTTCAGTAGGTTTAGGTGCTTTAACAGGATGTACTGCTGAAGCGGGCACCGACAATAAGGTGCATAAGGCGAAAAGTGTAATGAGTTGAAATACTTTCATAATATTGGTTTTTACGATGAAAAATATTTTGTCGTGGGGAGCTCAATTAATATTCCTGAAACCAGGGATACTCGCCGTGTGTTCGGTTTGACAACAGCAAACTACAATTATTTACCCTTTCCTGCAAATGAAAATATCAGAAGAGCCTGATAAGTGCATTTAATGTTTGGCATCGGAAACTTAACCTGGTCAGGATCAAAGCAAATGCTGACTTAGATCACCCATTTTTTCGGCTGCTTCCACCACCTTTGTGGCAATCATATTAATAGTAGTCATGGCCGATTCAAGGAGAGCATCAAGCAGGTTATTAAAAAGGATGGAACGGGTGGTGGACAGTCAGCAACGCATCATCTATTTTTTATTGAGCATACTATTGGCATTGTGGATCACCCATGAGCTAAGGGTGGAGGCCTTTATGCCCGCTCAAACCTATGTTTTATTCCTACTATTTTTCTCGATTGGATTGTGGGTAACCGAGGCCATTCCGCCTTTCGCCGTAGGTATTATGATCGTTGGTTTTCTGGTCTTTTTCCTGGGGAACCCGGATATCAACCACCCGGATAGTGAAGACTACATCCGAGTTGAGAAATTTGTGCAAACCTGGTCCAATAGTGTGATCTGGCTGATGCTGGGTGGCTTCTTTTTGGCCGAAGGCATGAAAAAGACAGGACTGGATCTGGACGTTTTTAAATGGTCGATTTCCAAGTTTGGCAACAAACCCCAATGGATTTTGATGGGCATTATGTTGGCCACCGCCGTAGCCTCGATGGTGATGTCCAATACGGCTACTACCGCCATGATGATCGCCTCGGTGATGCCATTATTACGCCAGTTGGATGATGATGCACCCTTTGCCAAGGCCTTATTGCTAGGTATCCCCGCTTCTGCTGCCATTGGCGGCATGGGCACCATTATTGGGTCACCCCCCAATGCTATTGTGGTAGACGCCATCAACCACATTCATTCCGTGGAGCACAAGATTGGTTTCCTGGAATGGATGATCTTTGGTGTGCCCATTGCGCTGGTCTTGGTGATGATCACCTGGTTGGTGTTGATCAAAAAGTACGTACCCAAGGTAGGCCACATCAACCTGGATGTCTTTCAACAAGCTCCGCCCCCAGTGGAAGGAGAGCCAGAACCTGACCACCGCGAGATACGATTAAAAAAACGTATTGTGCTGGCAGTCCTCATTGGCACGATATTGCTATGGCTCACCGGTAAGGTGCACGGCATTCCCACCGCAGCCGTCTCCGGAGTACCGATCATCATCCTCACCATGCTCAGCATCATTTCCGGTGATGACGTCCGGCAACTGCCCTGGGATACACTAATGCTGGTCGCCGGTGGTCTTTCCCTCGGCCTGGCCATTCAGGAAACCGGCCTGGCCACCTACTTTGTGGAGCAATTGCAGAATGTACAGCTTGACTTCCTGCTTTTGACCATCGTCTTTGCCCTGGCCACCATTGTCTTTTCCAATATTATGAGTAACACAGCCACCGCCACCATTCTCATTCCGATGGCCAGCTTGTGGGGCGGTGCTAATCCATTGATTTTGCCATTAGTCATTGGTTTGTGTGCCTCTTGCGCGCTATTCCTGCCGGTCTCCACCCCACCCAATGCCATCGCCTTCAGCACCGGCAAATTGCAGCAGGCCGATTTTCGGCTCGGTGGATTTGTAGTGGGATTGATCGGACCGGTATTGATTATTTTGTGGGTGATGTTGATGGTGGGGGTGATGTAGATTATTCATCTATTTTCCTCTACTAAGTCCTTACATGAATCAGCTTATCTTACTATCAAAATAAGCCATTTCCTTTTCATTTTTTACTTCCTAGAAAATTCTTCTTATTCTGGAAAAATTCGAAAAAATATCGAAACATTCTAGACCTCCTTATACCTCCTTCGAGAACAACATACACAATACTCACTGATAATCAAACACTTATCAAGTGGACTCATTATTGCTTTACTTGAAGCAAACAAACCACTATTACAATGAATCAAAATCACTTACTCAATCGCTGCCACTCAAATAAATACTTTAGTTGGGTGGCAGTATTTCCCAGGTTTAGAATATGCATGTAAAAAACCTTTTTGAATCTAATCATTTTCTTCATCACAAAAAAAATGCAAAATGAACAACGTACTTCTAGTAGCAAAAACTTATGAGATTAATCCCACCATGTTTTTCACGGCAATAGGTTTAATGCTTCTTTTTGGCCTATTCTTGGGGTTGACCAATCGAAGAAGAGATGACTATCTTCCCCAAAACTATTACCAAGGGTATCCCCCTCAAGGAAGTTATGGACAAAGAGGCAGCCCTGGCAGTCTGGGGTTTGTTACCGTTGTCACCTTTGGTTTAATCATCGTAGTGCTGGGGTTTGCATTACTAAACAACGACAACCTGCCATCAGGCAGTGCCAATGATGATCATAGTAAGGAGCACTATAAAAAACAATTCCACGACAATGAGGATCAAACCACAATTGAGCAACCTGAAGAACCGCAAGAGCGGTTAAATGTTAGCCCTGAAAAAGACCAGGGAGTTAAACCTAAACCTGGCAAGGAGCAACCTTCAGATACACAGTTTGTAGGATACAATTACGATACTAGCTATGAATACGTGTACACTGTCCAATACGCTGCAAATTCAGTATCCACCTATGCTGAAAACACCTGGGAAGAAATAACAGAAAGCTTTCCTGGACTAAAAGTATGGCTACATTACAATGAAACCGATCAATTGACCCGAGTCTGTATCAATCTATATCGCACTAAAGATCAAGCTAAAGAAATAGCTGCACAGTTATCCCGCTTATTTAAGAAACAATGTTATGTATACGAAGTAATACTGGCCAAAGAAGAGATAGCTTACTGATACAAATTGTTAAAGAATGAATTATTAGGTTATTATTTGGAGAAGAGGGCCAGAGTCCTCTTTTCTATTTTTGGATTCTATGCGTTGTCATCTTCAAAAAAACGATCAGTCAATTTAGAAACCTTATCATCAAACAGCTTTTCAATAATTGAAAAGTCAACTTTCAAATTATCCCCCAGATAAAGTTCAATTTCATCTGGGATGGGAAAATTCTTGTAAATTATAGGAACAATGCTTTCTTGTCTTTTTCTTTTAGAAACAAAACTTAGTTCACGTTTTACCCAATTGGACTCAAAGGCATCAGGTGACAAAATCAAAAGAAAATAGTCACAGTCTTGAATGGAGTTTGCAATTTCTTTTGATATACTTTTACCGACATTTACCTGTTTCTCATCAATCTTCACATTAATCCCCTGCCTTTGTAGCTTTCTAGTTAACTTTCGGGCAAACTCCCCATCCTTACTACTATAGGAGATAAAAGCAGTTTTCTTTGGAGTCTCTTGAATCAAACTGTCAATTTTATGTAACAGTTCAGTAAAACCCAATTCCATTTTTACTACAATATCAGTATACTTAAAATCTTTAATTATCCTGTAAGTGATTTCGCGACGTGCATCTTCAGTATATACTAACACTGGTAGCCTCGAGTAATATCGTCTAATTTCTTCTAGTAATTTTAATCCATCTGGTGAATCCCTATTAAAATTCGTTCCTAGATGCAAGTCAAGAATTATAAGGTCGAAATTATCTGATCTTCTTGCGTCTAAAGTAGGCAGCACTTCTTCCTTTAAGTTAATCACTTGTATATCATATACTTCCTTAAGTGCTATATTAACATTTCTCGAAAATTCTAGATCATTTTCAACCATTAAAACCTTAGGCTTTCCTTTCATGACAATTTGTACTTCTCTTTGATTGCGGGCAATTGATTAAAAATTTCCGGGATTTCTTGATAATATTTCTCTACCTTATAACGCAGTTGATCCATAGACAATCCCAACTCTTCTCCTACTTTCCCCTTCCGACCATATTTGCGCAGGCCTAGCTCAATAGGTTTCAACTCTTCAAGGGCAGCATTTATTTTCCAGTCATTGTCACCACTAGAGATGAATAGTGTTTCCTTTGTTTTAGGTTGACTTTCCTGTTCTTCCGTTGTGAGGGTATTTCGAGGTAATAAGTCTTCCGTCACCTGATCTTTGTCCATGATATCCAGTTTCAGGCAGGTGCTTTTTACCCAGCTGACTAACTCTCTGATATTGCCGGGCCATACATACTGATTAAGAAGGTAATAGCTAGCTTCTGGGGTAAGAATATCCGTAGATTCACCTTCTTTTTCCAGGTAGTGGTCCAAAAGAATAGAGATGTCTTCTCTTCTTTCCCGGAGAGGAGGGATCTCTATTTGAAATTGATTTAATCTATAGTATAGGTCCTCCCGAAAACGCCCCTTGGCTACCTCTTTTTGTAAATCACGATTGGTCGCTACCACCACCTGCACATCCAAAAGAATATCTTTGCCACCAAGTGGAGTAATGACTTTCTCCTGCAAGAATCGCAGCAGCTTTACTTGCATATCAGGTTGGATTTCTCCAATCTCATCCAAAAACAGAATTCCGCCATTGGCTTCCTCAAATAGCCCCATTTTGTCATCTCTTGCATCAGTAAATGATCCCTTACGATGACCAAAAAGGCGACTTTCCATCAAATCTTTGGTAATGGTGGTAAGATTTATAGCTTTGAATGGTTTGTCCTTACGGGCACCGTGAGCGTGTAAATATTGTGCTGCCACCTCCTTTCCCACTCCTGTTTCTCCGGTAAGCAATACCGTAACATCAGGCTTTTTGGAGAGCTTTACCAAAATTCTCTTGATTTGATCTACTGAAGCACTCTCGCCGAGAAACTTTTTTTCTTCTGCGACAATTTTGGGATTTTGCGTGGTAAGACTTTCCGCTTTTTTATTCAGATAGGAATCAATGCGTTTTTTCCACTCTACTATATTGCTTTCCTCCTTTACAAAGAAATCTACCGCCCCCAATTTCATTGCCTCAACGATATTTGTCCTTTCACCGTGTTTTGTGACGACAATAATGGGCATATCAGGTTTATATCTACGCAAGAGGGGTAATAATTTTAATCCGCCTTCCTTGGCACTCCCACCAGGAGAAAAGACCAAATCCAACAAGGCCAAATCAAAATCATTTGCCTTGATGGCAGCGTGTGCCACTCTTTCTGATGGTGCATAAATCAGTCGGTACCAGTCCTTCAATTGGCTATTGAGGACATCGTAATACGACTTTTCGTCATCCACCATTAAAATATTGGGTTTGCGATCACTCATGCCGTTACGGAATTAAGTTGATCCTGCAGTTTTTTCTTTTCAATTAGATGACCAATGCTTCTTAGCCATAAATTAGTATTAAAATGGGACTTTAACAAATAAAAATCTGCGCCTAATTTCCAGGCCTCACTTTCATCACGTTCTTCAGGTGAATTGGTAATGACTATCACCGGGATATTTTTTTTATCTGCCTTAATTTCTTTAATAAAACGTTTTCCTTTATTTTCTTCAATTTCGGGGCTTATTGCAAAATATAAATCAAGGATAATCAAGTCAAAACTATTACTAGGAGTATTCAACCTGTCCTTTGCTTGTTGCACCGTATTTGCTATGGTATACTCGTATTTATTTGAGAGTTCGCTTATGCGCCTTTGCCAAATTTTTTCATCTTCTATTAATAAAATATTAGGCTTTGTGCCGCTTAAGAGCTGAAGGTTCTCATTGATAACCTTTTCCGCATCAATTTTACCTTTGGCTTTCAAGTCAGTAAATATTCTGTTCCATTCTTCAGTATCAAAAGTACCTTTATTTAAAAAATAATCCGCCCCCAAACTCAGCGTCTTCTTAACTATGGTCTCCCGAAAATGTGTTGACACCACACAGAGTGGGACCTCAGGACTCCATTCTTTTATCTTTGGAATCAGATCTACCCCTTCCAGATTATTGGCATCGCCTCCCTCTAACTGTAAGTCTAACAAAATCAATTGATAATCACCATCAAGAATATATTGCTGAACATTCTCAGCTCCCAGTAAACTATCAACCCGTAGCATGGGAAAGTTGCGTTTGATCTGCTCATGAAAAGTTTTGTCATCATCAATCAGCAAGACTCGGTCTCTTTCCTCTGGATTTACGTAAAGGCTGTTGATTTTGCGTAATACCCTTGACAAATCCCCGATACGTCGGAAAGCATTTAAGGATTCAAAGAGCTTTTCCTTTTCTTCGAGTTCTTTACTTCGATTAGGACTTTCTTGAATTTCACTTATAGAATAACCATTTAATCCTGAATACAACTTATTTAGGTCTCCAACAAACTTATTAGCCTCAATGGCCTGTAGTTCGGTATGAAAGGGCATTTCCTGCAAATAGGGGTAATAGTAGTGCCAACGACCATATAATTCTGTAACAGAATTTAGCCCAGGCTTTAATATATTAAACCAAACTTCTGAAAAGGGTTGCGAACACTTATTAAGGGCATCACTACCGTGATAACTCAAAGAGGCACTATCGAGATTGGCCCTTACGTTTGTCAGTGAGTCAATAATGCCTTGTCTGGAATGCCCCTTGAAAAACACCTCAATTTTTTCAACAATATCACGACCATTGGTCAAATCTTCAGTTTCCACCCAAATATCCTTTACGGCAAATGCCTCACGATACCTTTCTTGCCAATCAAAATCCTTATTAACGTCCAACAAATTAATGTAGTTGGGATGTTTCACCTCTTTAAATCCAGCAATCAAAAGACAGGTATTTGGTGCCTTATATGAAAGGTAGTTTTTCCAAATGCGCCAGGCCGAGAAATATTCCCGATTAATCATGTAAGGGTCAAGTAACAACACTGCATCGTACTCGCTATACCCCCCTGACATATCTCCAGTTTGATGAACAACAATTGAGGTAGCCTTCAACAACTGACTTACAGCTGCAAGGTGAGGGGAGTTGCTCGACACAATTACAATGTTTTTCATACAGCCTGATATTGTCTTTGGATAGCGGATAATAACTCCTCAAATTCACGATTCAATTTACTAAGATCATGCCTGACATTTCCGGTAAGCTTGTCACCTTGGAGATTCATCATCTGCTGAAAATACTCAATTACAGCATCATACTCTTTGCCCACATCAATCTTACTTTTTAGATTTGCCCGACAATCATCTAATAAAAATGACTTCCGATTCCTCCCCTCATATTCTTTGAGTTCTTTAATCTCTTCTTTTTGTAAGCAATTGCATTCATCATTTATAAAACTTTTCACCCTTAAGAAAAGTAATCGGTGTTCCTTCAATTTCTCTACATAATCTGACATAGTCCACTGCGGATTGCTGCCATTGAGCATTGGATAAAAATGACTCATCACATCTTCCCGCAATTCAAAGAGTTTATTGTAGAATTCAAATTCATAATAGTGCCAGGTTTTGTCAAAAAAAGGCTGAAGGACTCTTCTTGTTTCATCTTCTGCTACAATGATTTGTCGCTGATCGGCACTGGGTTGAGTCCAGTGAAAATCTCCATCTTCCCCTAACAGTCCTGCATTGCCCACCGCAAAATAAATAAAATCATTCTTACCTCCACCAAAGAGAAAAGAACGACTCACCAATCCCCATTTGCTAATCTTTTCTATTGTTGTATTCGTAAATCCATCTCCACGATGCAAAAAAAGAAAAATCTGATTCTCCTCTGAATGGTATTTTTCTATGAGTTTCTTTAAAAAATTTAAAACGCCAATATCCCCTTTACTACATTTCAAGCGAGTCCTAACCACCCTGGCCAAGGGCTCTTGGGGCGTTTCTTCTCCGGGATGATGCACTATGTATTCGTCATAGAAGCTGGGATTTAACGAATCGGGATTGTCTTTAAAATCATCTTCTATCAAGGGAGTTACCCATTTATTCCATCGCCAGCATACAATCATTGTTCTTTCCATAGGCTGTTGGGGTTATGATCCAAATAACACTTTACATAGGTTGTACTTCAATTCAATTTCATCTTTTTTTAGTGTGGCCTTTTCAGTAGCCTCGATTAAAGATTCGACCGGTCGGAAGGTAACATAATTAGCAAACCTGCTCCTCTGAATTTTCTGCCACCACCTGGTACGTCCACGACCTGTAGTGATGACCAATAAACAATTGGGACTTAAAGCATCTGCCAATTGGTCTTCAATAAATGCAACAATTCGATCTTCCCCATATCTTTCTCCACGTGCATCCTTCATTGCCTCTATAAAGGACAAATGCATGACAATAAAATGAAAATTCTTAATTCCCTGATCTTTCACCTCTTTCCACTTCCCCAGACTTTCGGAAAAAATGCTACAAAGCGCCTGATCTCTCAGTAAATTACTTCGTTCCGGATTGACGCGATCTGCCACACGTTTATCAAAAATGCAAATCCGAGTCATAATGGCTTCTATAAACTCGTACAACAATTTGCCAGAAAGCTCGGCTTTTGTAAAGTCCTCAACAGATTCAATCATTGGGAAAAACTTTTCCCTTAACACACCGTGAGACCGAATGCTCAAAGTATCACTGGATAATTCACTGTTTTTACTGTGTCGAAAATGTAAATTTTGGAAAGATAAGTTCGTCGCCACACTTCCCAATTCTTTTATTTTACTTCTATAGGCTGCCTTACTATAATATCCAGTGTCATCTTTTGTGAAGATAATGAACCCTACAGGAGTTTTACCCTGATGCATGGCAATGCCAAACTGATCCTTCTTCAACCAACTTTTAAGCCAATACTGATAGGCTTTTTCATCTGCTATTTCGATTGGCAATCCTTCTACAATTCTGATCACATCGGCACTTCTAAGCTGTGCAATAACTTCCTTTGATCGTTGAGCGATATTAACGATCGTAAATCTTGCTACATTTTCAATCGCAAGTTTTTGAGCGTCTTCCAAATGATATAAAAACTCTCCCTTCCACAGATGAACATACTTTTTAAAATATCCTGTTTCTCGGTTTGGGTAATAAGTTAATGCCGCCTCCGCGTCTTCAAAATTTTGCTGATTCACTTCAAAGTCTACTTCCTTGTCCTTTTTGGGGCCTGGACTAATTGCTGAACGAACCCAAGGATAATAATGATTATCTCTTTTAGAACTTCTCCTTTCCACACTAACAAATGTATTGTTGAACAACATCGCTGCACAAATCTTATCCTGGTAAGTTCCTCCCAAGCGGGCCTCACTGGTTTCTGGTGTGATAATATCCTCCATTAATCTTGCCATCCTCTCCACTACGAGGTTCTTGCCATCTCCGGTTAGCTTCTTCTCTTTTGGCATCAATTCCGTAGGATGATCCAACCAAATTCCAATCTTGTAAAGAGCTTGCGCTGTATATTCCAATTTACTCGTAATATTTTTGGGTCTGATGGAAATGACCAAATCCAGACCATTTTTTTCCATATCCATCAACGCCTCTTCAGGATAGTGTTTTACATTACGGATCTCATTTTCAATCAGCGTAAAAAAAGCATGTTTACCTACCACTCCTCCTGGAAAGAAAATCTTGCATTGACTCAGCTTTTCTTTGAAAAGTTCATGTTTTTCTCCCCTTTCTATAAAATCATGCTGCATCAATCTATTAGCCGCCCCTCCAACATCTACGCTAGCTAATCTTCCACTTAACAATTCTCCAGTCTCGCTTTGATCTAAAGTATAAGTTCGTTCAAATGGGTGCTTCTTATCCAAAGCAATATGTTCCCATTTATAGATACGGATATGGATATTTAGTCGAGTAATTTTCTCCGAGTATGCAATAGTTCCCAAATAGAGTGGGTTTTCGATAAAATCGTACCAAAGCACCGAATAGAGATCTCTAATTTCCCCCCCGAACTGCTGATCACGCGTAACACCACTCCAGAAAGCTCCTTTCTCCAGTAAGAATTTGAATAAAGGCGTCATCTGTTGAGCTAAGGGATAAAATTGGTCTCGAACAGCTCGGATGAGCCCATTGTCTTCTCTTGGATATCTCAAATGTGCCAGCCAACGCTTTAATTCTTTCTGTAATCCATCCTCAATTTCTTCTTTTGGATAATTTTCTAAAGACTTTTCCAACAAATAAGGAACTAAAACATCCCCCCACTTCTCAATGGGCATTTCATCATCAACGATTTCGTCGTAGCCTTCTTCCGACATTATTATAGCTGCACGTTGCTGAAACCACCACTTTAATACAGTTAAACTATGTGCACTAATATTGTGCGCATAAGAATCAATCAATATTGAAATGATCGCACGCTTACGGTGTTCATTTTTAATTGCTTTTGGGATTTCATCGTTTTGTCGAATCCGTTCTCTGAAGTAGGAAGTGGCTACCTCGTAGTAAATCTGATAGTCTAGATCTTTTAAAATAGAATTATTTTCAGCAAACTTAATCCATGCTGGAGACCTAATGTACTCCAAGTTTTCTTCAATCAGAGAAAGCTTATTGATATTTTCACCCACTACATCCCAATCCAAGATCATATCTTCATACGCCTCGCTAAATCTACGGATTAACTGCTCCCAGTGCTCCTGTTTGCTGAATTTAGGTGCATCCTCCTCCGAGAATACCACGTGCACCAAGCCATCAATGAAACCAAACTGCACTACAGGAATCGAGACAAAAGCATCCTTTTCAATGGAGAAATGCTCCTTGATGATAGCATATTCATGACTTTGGTATTTGTTTCGAAATATACCTTCTTCTGCCTGATCAAAATACTGTTTCAGACTTTCTACTTTAATATCCGAAAACCGAAACTGTTCTTTTTCGATATAAACTTCCCCAAACAATTTTTTCACAATATCTGATTCATAGATATCAAACTGCCCGTCATATAGTTTACGCCAATCTTCATCTAAACGCTCAATTGGATCGTCCGTAAAGTAAGATCGCTGTTCAAGGATACCGGCGTAGATGATCTTTCTAGTCTTAATAGACTCCTCCGACGTTCTATCAAGAATATTCACCAATAACAACAATTTACCCTTCAATTTTTTTTCCCACTTAATGATCGGATAAACCTTTCGGATAAATTGTGGACAGAACTTGTCTCGGAACTCAATAATTGGTTTTCTTTCTCTAAGTTTACCTGCTTGGCCTTGGCTTTCTGGCATAATAGTGGCTTATTTTGGATGTGCTGTGAATACTAAACCACTAAATTTAATTTATTTTTATAAAAAACAATATTATATCATAAAAAAATATTAAAAACTAAATAAGACTTTGTATCTCAGCATTTACTTTAATAAAAACTGGCATTTGCAGTACCAACGGTTGCTGCATTTTCCGTTTCTTTTTCAGATCTTTTCCTCTTGCTAATATTTTCCTCACAGCGATACAGTTCATTCACTTTCATTTTCTTCAGATATAACTTCTTTGCCTTAAAGATATGATGATAATAACGATTATTGTAGGCAACAGATAGAAGGTCTAATAGATCCTTACCGGAAGCTAAGCCATTATTAAGATAATTCTTACTCTGGTCAGCTAGATCAATACCTACCTTTACCGAACTTGGCAGTGCGTGGCTCAATACGATTTCTCTCAAAATGTGATTATGCCACCCTTCAAAGCAGGGTTCACGTCTATTGCTAATAAAATAGTGAATTCTTCCATCTTGCCGATTCGCTAAATGGAAGATCATGGGTAATGTAATAATTTGATTATAAAGGTCTTTCTGGACATCATTATCTGCTTTACTTGCTGTACCTTTTTCAAGGACAAAGTCAGCATTATCATTGACCAATTGCATCATTAAACCATAAGATTCTGCAAATCGAAGGCAGTTTTCTTTTTCCTTGCCGTGGTATCCTAATAAATGAATAATTATTTCTGTGAAACCTTTAAATAGAGCAGCACTGATCAGGTAATTCCGCTTAAAATAATTTCGAATGCGGTGATGACTGATCTCGGAATCTTCAGCATATTTTTTAATTATATTTTCTACTGTTTCAATAGAGATTAATTTAGTAATCTTCTCAGCATCAATACAGGTTTTATGAGGTGTTTGAAATCCTTTTAAGCCGAAATTTCGATCATAATACTGTGCAACATCTACACACAAAAAAATATTTCTAAGTTTTTCTTGAATAAATGGGACTTGTTTACTTTCAAAATGCTGATTTACATAAGCGTAAATTTTATCTTTTAAGACATTGGCACCTAAAACATTATTGCAGATTTTTTCTTCAGCCGTTACTTCCCCCTTTGCATCAAGAATTTGATTGTGCAAGTACATGACAGACATGTTTGCTTCTGCCAGGAAAGGTAAATGCTTCTCCAAATTAGGGGGTGGAATGTCTTCTAAGTCGAGGCCTTCGGATTTAGCGCATTCTTGAATGTATTTTGCCATATAATAGGTAAAATAGGAACGAATAGAGGGAGTATATAACTTTCGCTGTAGCAAACCTAGAGTACTGGTGTCCAACACCGGGCAGTATAACTTAAATTCTTTTAGTTCCGGCCTTATGGCCGCTTGAACTTTCTGCATTTTTTGAAATCGTTTCGTATTCATCTCTCTGTGGTTTTGTTGAAAAGAGTAGTTTTATTTCCATGGTTTGTAGATTTCATTTTTAATCTTGAGGAATTAAGAAATAAAGCCTCAAAAAAAATAATAGATATACCTTCCCTATAGAACATTAGAGAACAAAAACCATTCCCCGTTAACAAACTGAAAATCAACTAATTAAAAAGATCGGAATTCAAAGACTCTAACAGAATCGGAATTTTTTAGAAAAATTCGGAATTTTTTAGAATTTTTCACGAAAAGACCTTGCGTCACAATTTTTGACACAAAAATACTAGGAGGAAATCCCAAATGAAATTTAAGAGAAAATAAAGGAATAGAGTCCGAAGAACTCAGCTACTACATCAACTAAATGGATAGCTTTTTACAGAATCTAACAAATAATTCTGAGCATCTTTTTGATTCAAATCATTGAAGTAGTCCTTTGGAAAAGCAATATGGATGGCTCCATTTGTTTGCCCCAAAGGTATGGAAAGGTACTTATCATTTTTTACATCAAGTATGCCTTGTAAGATATTAAACTCTTGTTCCTGGGCAGGATTTAGAAAATCGCCTCCTGAGGGGAAGTAATCTCCCAAACTTCCGACTGTGAGCGGCATTTCCCTTTGCATTTTTTTGGTAACAATGGTTTGATCAAGTGGCATTTCAATTGAAGCCAAAGCATTCCAGGCTGCTCTGGCTTTTTCACTTCTACTTAAACTCGATTGAGTATCGGTGCCTTCGTAGGTTAGGTTTCCCACTCCATCTTCCTTTAGAATAAAAAACACGAGATTATTAACAGGTTTAGGAACTATTTCTTGTATTTGTTTTCCAACCAGGTCTAATAATTTATCGTACATCCTTATTGAAGTTTTAGGGAAAATTTCAAATTAGGATATAAAGATACGCTATTTTTAATTAAGATGCCACTGGTATTTATTTTAAATAGAGATGTCTAGCTGACAAAATCAGAGATCATTCCTAATTTTGTGTTTTAGAATCTTCACCCCAAACTAATCATGCCCTGAAAATGCAAAATGAAAACCAATGCGATTACAAAAAGTATGGCAAAAACAAAGATCATTAGATTACTACGGTCTCTGTAATGCTCTTCTGTTCTTCTTTGCATGTACATAGGATCCATCATGTAGGGAGACATTGGCATCATTGGTGATTGCATTGGGTATTGTGGCATAGAATGTTGTCTCATGTGATGATAATCTTCCTGTTCATTCATTTGAATTCTTCTTTCAGCAGGAAGTACCATAAAAAGACCAATAATTAAAGAAACGGCAAGGATCAATAGGAATGTCATGATTTTAAGATTTTAAGGTTTTTGAGAAGAAATAGTCAAAATCGGGTTCATCAAATTAAAATTAGTTTACTATATCACATCTAGCTGGCTTAATGCCTATTATTTTGTTTGAGCGGTTCTCTCTTTGTCGATCAGATGTCTTTCGTGTCATAACTTTAAGCATTTAGATTTTTTACATCAATATATCCATATAGAAACAAAAAACACTCCAGTTATAAAAAACTGATAATCAATAAATTAAAAAACAAATAAAAACCAAATCGACTCCCAAGTCTAATTTTTTCTAATTCATTTCGACTTTTTTCGATTATTTCCCGGACTTTTCCGGGACGGTGACCAAGTTCAAATAGCTTATATAAAAAGGAAGAGAGTTGACGATGCTGTCAACTCTCTTCCTTCAGCGTACGGTATCCTGGGCGATCTACCAATTAACAAGTAGCAATTTCTAATTCAGGTTAATCATTCCTTGAAAGTGGAGGATAAAAAGCAACGCGATAACGAACAGAACAGCAAAAACAAAAATCATAAGGTTGCTCCGATCCCTGTAATGTTCTTCCATTCGTTGCTCCATGTACATTGGGTCTAACATGTAAGGCGGCATATGCATATGCATAGGATTGTACATTGGTTGCTGTTGATTTCGACTACTTTGAAAGTTTTGTCGGCCATAACCTCGATCATGACGCTCTCTCGAGGCAACAAAAAATAAACCGATAATAATTGATCCGGCAAAAATCATTAAAATTTCCATGGTTGATAATTTTGGATGTTAATAATATGATATCACTTCTCGCGGGTTTGTGGATTATAATTTGTTGAATGTCTATGATCATGATGGTACTTTTTAAAGGTTGGTTAATCATTTCTTTTAAAATAAGCCGTCAGACTATGACATCGCTTCTTGGCAAACAAGCCCCAAGTAACAGGCTTGTACTTTGGTTAGTATTAAATTCTCTTTTCATTTTTCATGCTCTTTATTAAACTATTCCTACAAAATAATTCCAAAAAAAATCGCTGATTTTCAAACACTTACGCAAAAAAACAATTGTTATAAAACGTAAATTCGAACTTTATTCTTTATTTTTTCGAATCATTTAGATGCTGTTAGAACTGACGGTTAGCTATTATGTCGCTCCGAGGGTAATTAGTGATTAAAACCTGATTATCATTTACGCTGGTTTTTGTATAGTTGTAACAACTTTTCATCGGATTAAGTATTTTATAGTTTTGATTAATGGCTGGCAATGACCATGCCACCATTACATACTCATTATCAAGCTATTGCAAAACGGACTTTGACAAGCACGTTGTAGGTATTCTTAAAAACTCAGCGTAATCCAGAATAAATCCGAACTTTTGAAGATCGGTGATCATCGACTACCGATTCTGGAATTTTTTAGGGAAGAACCGTTAAAAATTAGTGTGGAGATTTACTCACATTTACCGATATTCGCCCTAGTTTTCTAACTCTTTGGCAAATCCTGGATGCCAACGTCAATCGGAGGGGTCAAAGGGTAAGTTTTCTTTCTTTCACAAAATCTAGATTATGAAAAGTCAGCTAATTAAGTTTTTGTTCCTTGGTTTATTGGCCTTTACTTTTGCTTGTGGTGGCGGTGAAGGCGGTGAGGCGACAACGGAAACAACCGAAGCCGATCCGGGTGAAGAAACCGAGGCAATGGCCAACGAAACAACGGAAGCCGAAACCATGGGTAATGAAAGTTACCAGATCACCGTACTGAAAGGTGACCTGCCCAGCCCACGTAAGGAGATGAAGGGTACCATTGGTGATGTAGAGGTGACCGTCAACTACGGTAGCCCGAGCAAGAAGGACCGCGTTATTTGGGGTGAATTGGTGCCTTACGGCGAAACCTGGAGAACCGGCGCTAATGAAGCAACAACCTTCGAAGTGGCCCAGGATGTGATGATTGAGGGACAAAAACTACCAGCCGGAAAGTACGCAGTAGCTACAGTCCCCGGGGCGGAAAGCTTTACCGTGATCTTCAACTCTCAGGCTGAGCAATGGGGCACCTACGAGTGGGATGATTCCAAAAATGTATTGAAGGTGACCGTCACTCCACAAACGACTGAGGCAACCGCCGAGAACCTGGACTTCAAAGTGGAAGGGGACGCAGTAGTGCTCGTTTGGGACAACCTGGCCGTACCTTTTAAAGTTTCTGCAAGCTAAGATTTTCTATTTTCAAGAGAGGGAGTTTACACAAAACTCCCTCTCAGCCCATAAAACTGTCTTATTCTACATGTGCGATGTGGCTAAAGTGGAAGCGACTATATAGATTTTGTCTCATCAAAATGCATCACGCTATCCGTTGGATCAGCGAGCATATCTCCCAGCGCAATTACCAGATTATTGTCAGCATTATTATCGGCATTGTGGCCGGACTGGCCGCCGTCGTTCTGAAATACGCGGTGCAGGAAGTACGCGACTGGATGCTGGGTAATGACCCTACTCAGGGCCGCATTGGTTTTGTTTTCTTCCCTTTGATCGGTATTGTGTTGACCGTGCTGTACCTAAAATACGGCCTGGGGAAAAAGCTGGAGATTGGCTTTCCGGGACTCATTTTTGCCGTTGGCCGCAAGCAGGTGAACCTACCGCGACACGAAATTTATGCTCATACGGTAAGTAGTTCTTTAACAGTAGGTCTCGGTGGTTCCGTGGGACTGGAGGCCCCCATTGTGCGCACAGGGGCAGCAATTGGAGCCAACCTGGCCAGCTTGCTGCAAGTAGGACGGAAGAAACAAACCCTTTTTCTCACCTGTGGGGCAGCAGCGGGTATGGCGGCCATTTTCAATAGCCCGGTGGCAGCAGTTATTTTCGCCTTTGAGGTGCTGCTGACCGATATTGCCCTGCCCTCCTTTATTCCATTGCTGATTAGCGCCGCAACGGGTGCCGTAGTGGCCCGATTTTTCTATTATGAACAGCTATTTTATTTGCCCACGCACGGCTGGACTTTTGAAACCATTCCGTTTTTTATCCTTTTGGGCGTTTTTTGTGGGCTATACTCCACCTATATGATCCGCAGCTTGTTGTTTTTCAACGAATTCTTCTTCCGGGTAAAAACAAAATGGATACGCCTGCTACTCGGCGGGCTTACTTTGGGTGCATTGATCTTTTTATTGCCACCGCTATTTGGCGAGGGTTACTCTTCCATTAACCAACTGCTGACGGGGCAATACGATGCCATTACGGAAAACAGTATTTTTTACCACTACACCGATTTTCGAAGCCAGCTACTGATCTTTGCCCTGCTGGTCATTTTGGCGAAAGCCATTGCTACTTCGCTCACCCTGGCCCTGGGCGGAAACGGCGGCGTATTTGCACCATCCATGTTTTCGGGTGCAACCCTGGGGTTTGTCTTCGCTATGGGCATCAATCAACTGGGCATTGTTGAGCTCCCCGTTGCCGACTTCATTGCCGTAGCCATGGCCGGCATCCTCAGTGGCGTAATCAAGTCGCCCCTGACGGGAATATTTCTCATCGCAGAGATTACCGGTGGGTATTTGCTCTTTGTACCGTTGATGATCGTCTCGGCTGTTTCGTATTTTGTCACGTCCTATTTTGAGCCTCAATCCCTGTTTACCAAAGAGTTGTACCAAAAAGGACTCTGGGTTCCCGCTCATGAAAAGGACATTTTGATTCTCAAGGATTTAAAGCTCGAAGACCTGATCGAACGCAACTTTCTACCCGTCAGGCCTCAACAAACCCTTGGCGATTTTGTCAATGTCATCGCCCAATCCAAACGTAACCTCTTCCCGGTTATCGATAACGAAGGCACCTTCCTGGGGATCATTCTGCTGGACGATGTCCGTGAGATCATGTTCCAACCCGAAAAATACCAGGAAGTGCGCATCGAAGACCTCATGCATCACCCACCCGCGCTATTGCAAGCCGAAGACTCCATGGAAACCGTCATGGACAAATTCGAATTGCACCAGGCCTGGAACCTGCCCGTGGTGAAAGACGGTAAATACCAGGGTTTTGTCTCCAAATCCAATATCCTCGGCCGCTACCGCCAATCCCTGCAAGACCGCACTTCCGGTTTTTAATCCAACACCACATCACCATCTCACTGATCACCTCCTCTCCCATCACCAATCGTATCTCCATTCTTCCTGTTTTTTTTCCTATTTTACCCTTTCATTCTGAAACCAGATCAAAGTCATGCAATTCTCTAAATACCTCCTCTTCCTTTATCTAATCTCCAGTCTGTTTTCTTGCGACTCGGCCAGCAATCGCCCACCAAACATCATCCTGATCATGGTTGACGACCTCGGTTCGGCGGATCTGGGTTGCTATGGCAGTGAGCAGATCAAGACGCCTAATATTGACCAATTGGCTGCTAATGGTGTCAAATTTACCCAGGCCTATTCCGGCAGTACCGTCTGTGCTTCTTCTCGCAGTACCCTGATGACCGGACTACACACCGGCCACACCCAGGTGAGGGGAAATACCGGAGGCATTGCACTACCCGATGATGCCTTTACCATGGCGGAATTTTTCAAACAACAAGGTTACGCAACCGGTGGATTTGGCAAATGGGGCTTGGGTGAAATTGGAACCGAAGGTGTGGCGGAAGAACAAGGCTTTGACCAGTTTTTTGGCTATTACCACCAGATCCATGCCCATTATTACTATCCTGAATATCTTTACGAAAATAGTCAGAAGGTACCTCTTCCTGGAAAAAATGGTGATCTGGAGTCCTACTCGGCTTACCGCATTTTTGAAGCCATGAAGACCTTCATTCGTGATCATCAGGACGAGTCGTTTTTTTGCTACGCGCCCTGGACACTGCCACATGGCCAATTTGTGATTCCGGAGAGTGATCCCGCTGTGGCGCAATATGCTGGTAAAGACTGGCCGGAGAAATACAAGACTTATGCGGCTATGGTCACACTGGTTGACCGTCAAGTAGGAGAAACGATGGCGTTGCTAAAGGAACTTGCATTGGAAGAAAATACGTTGGTGGTATTTTGCTCCGACAACGGCGGCTTACCTGATTTTGCCGAGTACAATACTAACGGCAATCTGAGAGGTGGCAAAAGA
The DNA here is from genome assembly GCA_965229635.1 of Saprospiraceae bacterium. Classification (GTDB taxonomy): domain Bacteria; phylum Bacteroidota; class Bacteroidia; order Chitinophagales; family Saprospiraceae; genus BQJU01. Next base: position 3,028,586 of record OZ245894.1, on the reverse strand, counting down.
GACTTGTACGAAGGAGGCATTCGTGTACCTATGATTTTTCACCGTCCGGGTAGCCTGCCTGCGGGTACGGAATTTGGGGAAAGCGTTTATTTTCCCGACCTCTTCCCTACTCTGGCCGAGGCTGTGGGGTTTAAAAGGCAGCTGCCCAATAATCTGGATGGTATTCCTTTTTATCAATACCTGTTGAAACCCGGCTCCGTGTTACCGGATCGCTACCTGTATTGGGAATACCTTCCGTACGACTGGTCGACTCACGAATACCAACACGATAAATTGCAGCAGGCCCTGCGCTTCGGTCAGTGGAAGGCCATTCGGCTGGGGCCTGACGAGTTTTGGGCGCTATACGACCTCTATTCCGATCCGGGAGAAACCGATATCGTTACCCCTTTCCACCCCGCGAAGATGGAGCAATTTAAGAAGTGGGTAGATGAATCCCACCAGGAGCCGCTACCGCAAATAGAACCAGAGCGCATCGATGGAAAGCCTTATCGTTAGCCAATTAGAAATTAACCCCCACCGTCACAAAAAAGCTACGCCCATCCGCCGGGATAATGCCGGGCCCGGGATAGGATTCAGCACGTCGGGTGAAGTAGGCAGCATCAAACAGGTTGTTGCAACTCACCTCCAGCATGAGCCATTTCCACCGGTAACTGGCAGAGAAATCCGCAACGGAATAGGCGGGGATAAGGCCATTGACCGCAGTAGAAGTCCGCTCCGTATTGGTGGCATCGGTATAGTGCTCTGCGGTATAAGCCCAGGAAAGCGTAGTGCCCAAATTTCGATATTTAAAGTTCAATCCTGTACGGAAAGTAAAGGGCGGTACCAGTTCTACTTTTTTGTTGACAATACTGCGATCATCCGTATTGATGTAGCGAGCATCAATCACGGAGGCATTGAGGAACAAAGATAATTTAGTAAGGCTATCCTGCGGCTTGAGGAAATGCCACAAATTGGCTTCTGCAAAACCTTCCAATCCCATATTTCTTGAATCGGCTATATTGGTTCTGAAACGGAAATCATTGTATAATGGCGGTTCATTGGCCTTGAGCACCCAGCCAATTCTATCGCGATAAGCAATGTAAAAAGCAGTCAGATCGGCATAGAACCAGCTCTTTTTTACCCGCATACCCAAATCGGCCGTGTAGCCGCGTTCATCTTTGATATTTTCGTCCACCTTCCCATTGGGATTATCGATGCGCAGATCGGAGAAATTGATGGCGCGGTAGTTTTGCGAAATATTCGCGTAAAGCTCTATGCTGGAAGATAGCTCATAGCCCATCCCGAGTCCCAGCAATACAAACTGACGCACCCGGTTTTGATCTTCTTCATTTCGGTTTTCGGCAATCAGATTACCGGCCCCGTCAAAGACTCGTTGTTTGTAATACCCCTCCGCACCGGTATCAATGTATTCGTAGCGAATGCCCGGGGTCAAGGTCAGTTTTGGCGTGAGGTAGAAGACATTTTCCGCGAAAGCGGCGAAGTTTTTATTCTGAAAAGTATAATCAGATTTTTCTACATTTTCCGGATTCAGGAAATAAAAATCCGGACCTGAACCATCGTTGGCTTCCCCTTGACGGGAAATGGTTCTGCCCCGATACAGCCGGATACCGGTGACCAGAGAGTGTTCCTTCCCCATCCACTCGTAGCGATGCAATACCCGCATTTCACTACCGATATTGCGAAAGTTTCCGGTGATCAAATCCCGGTTTTCGCCAAGATCAAAGACATTGATCGGAGCTAGATTGCCCAGTGCCTGGCGACTGGCGATCACCCCAAAATTTCGGATATTCAAACGAGTTCGTGCAGAAAATCTGTAGTCCAGGCTAAGCGAAAAGAGATTCCAATCGACTTCAAACCAGTTGCGTGCGCGGTATGACTGCCTCGGATCCGTCTCAAAATAAGTATCGGTCAACCCTCCGGGTTGCTGCGCCAGATAATCCAGGTGGGTCCATTCAGCGTGAACGGATAATTTATCGGAAGGGCGAAAAGTCAGGCCGGCAAAGCCGTTTTGCAGATCAAATGCACTGTTTTCACGCCAGCCATCGCCCCGCTTGTATTGATAAAATGTGTAATAGGATAATTGGCCATTGGCTACTGTGCCAGCCAGGGAGTTAAAGGAATTAAGAAAGCCGTAGCTACCCAAAGTTTGTCTGGAAACGACGCTCAGTTTTTTGTCCTTCGGCGGGTTTTTAAAATCGAAATTAAGCATTCCCCCAAATTGGGTACCGTATTGCAATGATGCCGCCCCTCTGACCACCTCTACTCTTTGCAGTGCTTCGGCTGGTGGCGTGTAATAGCTTTCGGGATAACCCAGCGCATCGGCGCTGATGTCGTAGCCATTTTGGCGGGTATTGAAGTTGCTCGTGCGGTTGGGACTTAAGCCACGACCGCCAATGCCAAGCTGTAGGCCTGCGCCGTCACTTTCCCAGATATTTAAGCCCGTGATCTTTCCGTAGATTTGGCGCGGATTATTGGTGGCCAGATTCACAGACGCCTGATCCAACAGGACCACCTCACTTTTTTTACCGGCGTAAATCGCAACACCTTCCACAGCCCGTAATCGCCCCAGTTTTATCGTGTTTTGATCTTTGGAGATGACCGTTACTCCATCCATCTGATAAGTGGCATCTTGAAGGAAAATGGTGAATTTTTGTGGAGTAGCACCAAGCTTCAGTGTTTCCACGTACTTTTCTTTACCCACAAAAGTGACTTCCAGCTCTATCTCAACAACCGGGACTTCCGTCAATTCAAATTGACCATCCACATCAGTAATGGTTGCCTTTTGCAATGCCGGGATTTGCACCGTAGCACCAATGATCGGTTCGCGTGTCTCCACATCTTTTACCACTCCCGAGATAGAAGTCGTTTGCCCATACAACACGGGCACAATCAATACCGCTAGAATAATGCCTAATAGCCTCATCTTGATCCTATTCTCTGATTATCCAATCTTTTGTCGTCCAACTATTTTGTACAGTAGCCAAATTTATATTGGGATCGACCAGCAGCTGACTCGGTCGGCCGTTTAAGGTCACAAATACTTCCGCTCGAACCTCCGGCATCGGTTGATTTTCCTTACGGAAATGCTCGGCCAGAAAATGAGCGTATTGCAAAATCATATCTGGCTGGTAGGCCATCAACCGCTCTTGCTGGGGGCGCAGAAACCGGCTGTTGTCTACCCTGCCTTCCCGGCCACTTTCCGTATCTTTTACAAAAAAAGTAGCCTCTCCCGCCTTCTCCACCAACATCACCCGCCACGAAAAACGATAGCCCTCTTCTGTCCAGAATAAATTGCCGGGATACAACAAATAGCGCCAGGGGAAAAGCACCTGGATCAAAAAGTAAACACCTAATAACCAGGAAATTACATTGGGACTAATTGTAAAAACTCCAGCTTCCAATGGATTGGAAACCTTATTCGCTTTTCTAAACCATTTCCCGATGTAGGCCAATAACCTTTGGTGAAACTTCTCCGGAAAAAAGATCCATGTCCCCCCAATCATAACGAGCGGAAAAATACCGATTTGAAACAAAAATCCGGTCAACACATGGAAAATCACTACACTGATGTAGGCCAGTACACGCGTGGGTTTCCAAATGAGGAAGAAGACGATAAAGAGGTCGTACAACATGCCCACCCAGCTGAATACGTAGGCGGTGATTTCCCAGCTGAATACCTCGCCCACTACCGGCAAATGGGAATGAGCAGGTAGCCAAATTTTAAGTGGTAAGGCATGAAGTAACCAATCCGCATTGATCTTGGCCAGTCCGGCATAGATATATACGATGGCGATTTGCGCCTGAAATACGGCAATAGTCCACCTGGGAGTGGTCGCTTTCGCTAAATTGGGATTACGGTAAACGTCCAGGGAAAAGTAGCGGTTGGCCGGTACCCAAATCAGCAGGAAACTGATCAGGGTCACAAAGTAATAATGGTTGAGGTAATAGGTCAGGTCAATCAGCTCAACATAGGTAAAGGTCAGAAAGAAAAGTATTGCCGAAAGGCGATAAAACCATCCCAACATGATGCCAACAGCACCCAATAACATGAGAAAATGCAAATAATACATTGCTGCCGGAGAAAGCAATTGCACCCATTCAAAGCCAAAATATTTAAAGGTAAATTGGGTATTGATAAAGTGATCTTCAATCCAGCCCAGGTACCAAAACCGCAGCACGCTAAACACCATCAGGGCACCAAAAACAATGCGAAAGGTTGCCAGAGGAGCAATGGAAACTTCAGCCTCTAAATGAGCCCATATTCTAAGCCACCAATTATTTTGCACCCTGGTTTTCATCTCAGAAGTATTATAAACTTTCCAGGAAGGCAACGACAGCACCCCGCTCGTTTTTACTTAATTGCATAAAGCGCTGTTTCACATTTTCTGCTTCACCGCCATGCCAGAGGATAGCCTCTTCGAAGTTTCTAGCCCGTCCATCATGCAACAGGAAGGTGTGATCATTAACCGTACGTACCATACCGATTCCCCAGAGCGGTGGAGTGCGCCATTCGCTGCCATTAGCCAAAAAATCCGGCCGCTGATCCGCAAGGCCATCACCCATGTCATGCAGTAGTAAGTCGGTATAAGGGCGAATCTTCTGATCGTTCAACGCCATCACTGCATGGTCCAGTCCCGTTTGCATTTCCGGGCGATGACAGCCGGTGCAATTCAGTTCAGCAAACAGCTTCTCGCCTTGTTGTACAAGAGCATCGTCGGCATTTCGCCGGGCCGGCACCGCCAGTGCTTGCAAGTAAAGGGTAACCCTTAGCAATTGATCATCGGTCAGTTCAGGGGTCCCCCCATTGGGAATGTCTTCCCCGTGCTGATCTTGCTGTGTCTGGGTAAAATCATCATCTGGAAAAAGGTTGGACACCAGGCCCATATCACCATTAAAAGCACCGGCCGCTTGTTGCTTGAGATTGGCTTTGTTGGCTTTCCAGCCAAAACGGCCCAGTGCTGTCTGTTCAGTGGTATTGTCCCAAACGTAGTTGGCTCTTCCGGAAATTCCATCAGCGTCCGCGTCATTTTCATCCACGTACTCGAGAATGGTAGCTTCCGGAACATTTTCCAGTAGCCCGAGGCCCGGAATTTGCGGTCCAATGCGCGGCGAAGACATCACCTCCGGGTGCAGATCACCGTATGCCAGGTCAGTAAATTCGTAGTGTGGCTTACGCAAGCTGTAGATCGTACCATCAGGATATTGTCCCGGGACTTCAGTGTAGGTCACCCGTACCCCACCTTCCCGATCTACGGCGAGGATCGCTTTGTCTTGCAGTTGTCCGCCGTAAACGGGATCAGGTAATGGTGCACCAAATGGCGAAGTGCCGGGAATACTCAAACGAAACAACAATCCATGCAATGGCTCATCCGGGAATGCGGGTGGCGCGGAACGGCCATCCTTAAAATGACAACTGCCGCAGGAAATGGCATTAAAAACAGGACCTAGTCCATCCAGGGAAGTAACCGAAGCCGGAGCGGTCACCCAATTTCTGCGAAAAAGGGAATTGCCGGCCACAAACAAATTTTGCTCCTCACTGGTCAGGTTCTTACCCTGTACACCGAAGGCATTTTCCGAAAAATCAAACGTGGTAAAGTTGTCTCCACCTGAATAGATATTATCCTCTTTAGAAGGACCTGCCGGATCACCCTTTTGACAGGCCGTTAACGTCAGGATGGTAATCGTCATAAATAAAAAGAAACCCCGCATAGCCTTTAATTTACTACTTTATAAAAACACAAAGGCTCCCGCTTTTCGGACTAAGTTCCGAAAGACGGGAGCATGGTAATGATTGTTCTATTCTATCTAAAAAAAGACCTATAAATACTAAAATTCCAAATCCAGAGCGACTCCAACATCGGCGATGCGATCGCTCAAATCTCTTAGTGCCTCAATAATGGGCAAAATGTCATCTTCACTGTTCAAAATACCCTGATCAAAAGGTACCGGCAATTCAACCATGGCCGCATCTACTGCGGTAAAGGCATCATCAACTGCTTTGGCTTTGGTGGCATCAGCGGCTGTTGCCAATGTATTCATACCCGTTCCGGAAACGGTACTACCATCTACCCGACCATAAGTACCGTAGTATACATTCTTGATACCCAGGTAGTTCATCTCAATATCGACGTGGGTATTGTCGCTGAAGCAGGAATGTTCATCTTCCTGATCGCCGGAATCTATCGCCACAAACATGCGTTCGCCGGCCAGTTCACCCTTGCTCAATTCACCCAAGGCCGTGAATACCATACCGAGGGAAACGGTTGGATCGAGCGCTGTGAAAGTTGCACGGTATGCACCATCAGTATCCCACTCTACCAACACTTCTTCAAGGTTGTCCAACAACAGGTCTGTGACTACGGTCAAGTAGGTTCTCCGGCGATCCTGATTGGCAGCTGTGCCTCCATCAACAAAATCGGTATACGGACGAGTACCAGGACCAGCCGTGCTCAGGTCTTGTCCCCATAATAGAAATTCAATGGCGTGATAGCCGGTGAAGATGGAAGTTTCGGAAATGGATTCATTGAGAGCTAGCAAAACTTGCTTGGTAATTTCTGGATAAGTGGATGCATCATTGATCAAACCGGCGTCGGGATTGCCTTCAACGTAATCGATGAAACTCTCATCCATTGGCCAGGCGTTGATCAGGCCTTCCGGCCCATCCTCATCATCGATTGGCCCGCCGTAAAAGCGGTACGCTTCTGTTTGGCCGTAAGGCAACCGCGCTGCCAGCCATGCCGTTTTGGCTGCTTCGAATTTAGTTTGCGTAGGATCGGCTACAAAGGCATCAATGGCGGCTTTCAGCTCCAGGGCCGTATTGTAGCTATCTTCATACGAAGCATATACGATTTTGGCATAATTTTCAACGGCCTCATCGTAGGGCAAAACAGTCGGTTCATCGTCATCCTTACAAGAGCTAATGGTCAACATTCCTCCCAGAAGGAGTAAAAATAGGTGATTGATTTTCATTTTGTAAATTGTCTTAATATGTAGTGTTAAAAGTTAATCTCCGTCATTGCTACTAAAAGTGATGGCCAGCCCAAGTAGGGAGGACAGGTCACTTTTGAAATAGCGGGTTTGTTTTTGTAATTCGGTTTGCAACGTGATTAATGCTGGATGTTCAGCTTCTGCCAATTCATAAAGAGACTGATCAGTGGGCAGGTCATCCACAGCAGCGAATACATTGGCCCACTGAGCTTCCAGATTAAGGATCAGTTCGGGACCGCCCACCACTTCTTGCAGGTATTCGTGTAAACCAATACCGTCACCGTTGATGCCCTTTCCGTAATAAATGGCATCAATTGTCTGCAAATGCGCCTTCAAGGCTTCCAGCGATATGCGCGAATAGCGGCATTCTACCAAGTCTGGCTCCGGACCGCTTTGCCCGGCAATGACGCCAATTGGCAGCCCAACTTTGAAGTTTTTAATTGTCTCGTAACTGCGCACAAACTCATTATAAAGTAGGGAGGTAGAGCTACCAACACTGGTTCCATCATTGCTGATGAAATCACTTTTCAAAGTTGGCCAGGCATTTACTACCAATGTAATTTCATCTACCAGGTCATTGATCACAGCCGACAAATAGGCCTGCCGGTTGGATTCCTGAAGCTCCGCTAATAAAGTAGACTGATCCGTGTGAAACAGGAGGTATTCTGCACCCAAAAATCCTCGAGTATCCCGGTCAGCATTGTCAAGCTCGGTTGCGCCCTGGGCGATGTAGTCTTCAATGCCATCTGCATTGACTGGAAAGACGCCAATTTCCTCAACCAGTGCCTTTTTAAGTCCACCTTCTTCGGCCGGGCCGAAGTTGTAGGCATTGGCACTTTGCCAGGCCAAATAAGTCGATTTCCAGGAAGCTTGGGTGGTTTCTAATGTTACTTGAGAGGGTGTCTGTTGAAAACTTTCCCAATCAGACTTTAAGCCTTGCAATTCTAGCAAAAGGTTTTCATAGGCTGGAATGATCAGGTTACTGGCGTAATTCTCCAGCATTTCCGACCGATTAAAATCTAGAGTCGGAGTATCGTCATCATTCGAGCAGGCAATCATCAACCCCAGCAACAAGGCCGGGAAAAAATATTTTATACGCATGACTTTCAGTTTCATGGCGAACATAAACTTAACTAGACTAATTATAAATAACAAAAGACGATGCGAAGATACTTCCTCCCAGATGATGACACAATACCAAAACTTTAGGAAGTTGGAACCCTAATTTTAGGTAGACAACCCCGTCGATTAGGTAGTCGGGTATATAACTCCTTGGTAGACCTAAAACCTAATCCCTTGCATTCATTTTCCCATCACTTTTCTTAGCTTTGGATTTCTAAAAAATAACCGATGGAAATTAGTATCAATCAACTCATCATTCACGAATTGATCAAGAAGGCCGAAGACAGCGAGGCGGAGGTCTTCCTTACGGAAAATTGCCAACCGATTTCGGAGCAAGCAGAGGATTTAGTCACCAGACTGAACGCCACTTTTGAACAAAAGGAGGACATTCTGCACGGTTATCTCAGTTCGCCCGAGGATGCGCTCTTTCCCGGTTATTTTCAACATTGGCTGGAAAGCCCACAAATGGAGGTCGATTTTGTGGCATTCTCCAAAGATACTATGAATGCACTTCAGCTGGCGATCCAGGATGTCATTGGCGCCAAGGGTGGATATCTGGTATACGCCGATTATTATCATTTTGAATCCCGTATTTTAAGCCTGTTTCTGGTGAGGGATACGGATGGTATAGTCTTTAAGAAACAGGTCGATCAGCAGGCTTTTGACCTGGAAACCACCACCTATCTGAATACCGATAAACTGGCTATGGCCTGCCGCATTCACATCGACAAGTCGCAAAAAGGACAAGGCCGTTTTGTGGAGCTAATTAAACATGCCAGAAGCCAAAAGGAGATATCCGAATACTTTCTCAACTGGGTGGGACTGGAACAACCGGAAAGTAGTAAGGAACTAACCCACACCTTTCTGGAAGTGGTCAGTCAGCTACCATTGCCTAAAAACGAAGAATCCGGCGAGATGGTGCAGGAAGGCGACTTTCGGGAGCAGGTGCTCAACTTTGCGATGCGTAATCCGCAAAAAACCATCAGCATTGCCGCCTTTGATGAGGAGTTCTACGGTGATCAAAAAACAACACAGGATTTTCTTACCAACAATGAGATATCTCTTGACCAGGAATTCCGGTTTGACCGCAGCACCATGAAGAAGTTCTTCAACTTCCGCCTGAGTGCCGAGGGCATCTCCCTGACCTTCAACCGCAATGACTATCTGGGCAATAAGGTCATCATCGATGGCGACAGCATCGTGATCAACTCCCCGGAGATGGTGGAGAAATTGCGGGATATGCTGGATGAGTAACCCGCTCCCTGGCGGTTTTTCAAAGTCCTTGACTTGGAAAATCAGACGGGGAAACGCGGAGAAAAATTGCTAAAAACCTTCACCGCTCACCTTCCAGGTTGCGAACTTTGAAGGAGGCTACCTTCTTTTTTTCTTCTTCCCTTTTCGGCTGCGGTTTTTCAGCACTTCGCGCTTGGCGTATTTTTTCTTTTCGCCGATCAGCTTTTCGATCAGATCTTCGCGGCCAAGGGAGGTGAGTTGGTCACGGATTTGCTGATGATTTTCGCGTTTGTGCCAGAAGAAGAAGAGGTGTTGCTTTTTCTTTTCTTTTGGCGATTTTGCAGTATAGACTGGCTGCAAGGTATAGGGATGTAAACCCGTATAATAAATCACCGTAGCCACCGTCATAGGTGTGGGTGTAAAGTCCTGCACCTGCTCCAGCTTGAAGCCCATGTCCTTGGTTTCTGCCGCCAGATTGGCCATGTCTTCCACTTGAGATCCGGGATGGCTGGAAATGAAATACGGAATGAGCGGTTGATTCAGCCCATGCTTTTTATTGATAGCATCGTACTTTTTTTTAAACTCGTGAAAGTGCTTAAAGGAAGGCTTACGCATGATCTTCAGCGTATTGTCGGACGTATGCTCGGGAGCTACTTTCAGACGACCGCTGATGTGGCAGGTCACCACTTGCTCCATATATTCATCCAGGCTGCCATCGTTTTTCTTATTGTAGCTATCGACCAACAAGTCATAACGAATGCCACTGCCCACAAAGGCCTTTTTCACCTCCGGGTGAGCATCGACTTTGCGGTACAGTTCCGTCATCGGTTTGTGGCTGGTATCCAGGTTGCTACAAATCACCGGGTGGATACACGATGGGCTGACACACCGATCACAGATTGACTGCACCTTACCTTTCATGCGGTACATATTGGCCGAAGGCCCACCCAGATCACTGATGTACCCCTTGTAATCAGGCATTTTAGTGACCTGGTCGACCTCTTTCAGAATACTTTCCTCAGAACGGCTGGCGATAAACTTGCCCTGGTGCGCCGAGATTGTACAAAAACTACAACCTCCAAAACAGCCCCGGTGCATATTGACCGAAAAACGGATCATTTCATAAGCAGGTACCGATCCACGTTTGTCGTATTTCGGGTGCGGCATTCGGGTGTAAGGCAAATCAAAAGAAGCATCAATCTCATCTTCCAACATCGGTGGATATGGGGGATTGATGATCAAATTATGCTCCCCTACCCCCTGAATCAGGCGGCGGGCTTTGACCTTATTGGATTCCTGCTCAATGTGCTTAAAGTTGGCTGCAAAAGACCGCTTGTCCCGAAGACATTTCTCGTGCGAACTCAGGGTAAGGTCTTCCCAGTTTTTATTTACCGGGAGCGCTTCATCCCGAGGGCTCAAAACGGCGGTTTGCGGGATGGTTTTCAATGACTCAAAGGGCACTCCTCTCAGCAACAGGCGAAGAATTTCCCGTAAGGGCATCTCCCCCATTCCGTACACGAGCATATCTGCCCCGCTCATAGTGAGGATATTTGGAAATAGCTTGTCTTCCCAGTAGTCATAATGCGTAACCCGTCGGAGCGAGGCCTCAATACCTCCAATCAAAACGGGAACTTCAGGATAGAGCTTCTTGAGTATTTTGGTGTAAGCGGTAGTGGCGTAATCAGGACGGAAACCAGCGCTTCCTCCCGGAGTATAGGCATCGGTAGAACGCTTACGGCGAGCAGCGGTATAATGATTGACCATAGAATCCATGCAACCGGAAGTGACCCCAAAAAACAATCGGGGCGTACCAAACTTCTTAAAGTCACGCAAATCATCCTTCCAGTTGGGCTGCGGGACAATGGCTACGCGAATGCCCTCGCTTTCCAGAATGCGGCCAATCACCGCCGTGCCAAAGGCCGGATGATCCACATAAGCATCACCTGAGATCAGGATGACATCCAATTCGTCCCAACCTCTCATTTCTACTTCCTTACGCGTAATGGGTAGCCAATCCGACACCGGTCGCTGCTCTGTCATGGTCAAAATGGTTTTATGCAAGTGGCAAATTCAAGAAGAAATCCACCAGCTTTACTAATGCCCTGCAAAATTACACGTATTTTGGCACAAAAGCACGCTTCCTGATCTTTTCCTGATTGGTGCAGCCAAAACTCACCCCTCATCGCTTCACCAAACACTCATCATATCCTCTACGCATGTCGCTCTTTCAACAATGCCTCAATATATTCCCGGGTTTCTTTGTCCACAATTCCGCTAATGTTCAAATCCTCGGAGGTAGATTGCAAATCTTTCACCGCCGCTTCGGTCAATGGTCCAAACATTCCATCAGAAGTTCCACAGTTAAAACCCAGGGACTTTAGTACATCCTGTAGAAGGGCTACCTTTTTACCCTTACTGCCTTTTTTCAAAATAACATTGGGCAAGTCAAGGGCACTGGTTTTGCGTAAGCGGCGAAAGCCTAATACCTGATCGGCCTTATACGCTGATACCGATACGGCATTGCCCTGATTTCCGCCCAGCGTGTAGATGCGGGTCTGGTCAACGGAATAGCCCATAAAAAGCCCAACGTGTCCAAAAATAGAATGACGATCTATTCGCCAATAAATCACCAAATCCCCTGGCTCGGGTTGGACGATGGGCATTCCGACATTGAGCCATGATCGGGCCAGTGCACTTTTCGTCCGCTCGTAGCCGGATTCTTTGGCTACCCAGTTCATGAATACACTACACCAGGCGGTTTCATCGTCTTTAATGGTGGGAAATCCTGCCTCATTGGCAAATTTGATAATTTGTGGGTTGTTTTTTTGCAAGCCCGGTACTTCCTGCACACCGAGTTGGGCAGCAGCCGTTTTAATTAATTCTTCCACGTTTATTAGGGTTATTAGGTTAAAAAAATGAAATTTAAGGTTTAATTTTCACTTTTCCTCCATTCTCCTAATTTATTGATTATGAATCAACTCCTGAAAAATCTGTTCAATCTGGCGGTTCTTTTCCTGCTCACATCCTGTGGCAATCAGCCCTCTGAGGGTACCCATACGGACGAAACCCAGTCTGATACCACTGCCACCATGGAAACCACCACACCTCCGCAAGGGGAACCTAGCGAACGGGGCGGCATTACTATAGCCCCCACTGTTGAAGATGGAATCTTTGAACAGGTAGATGAACTCGGCGCTGACCTGGATTTTGAGGGCGAGTTTCAACAGGGCATTCGCTGGACTAATGGCACCAACCTCAACTATCTGGTTATTGCTACCCAAAATACCGGTACCTTCTTTGAAAAAGACTGGAAATCAGTATTGCTGATGTACCATTATCAGGCTGGCGCCGAAAGTCCTTTTTTAAAAGATAGCTATACTGATCAATCCTCCAATATCTACTCCGCCGTAGTATTTTTGAAAGATCAAACAAGTATTGCTGCTCTGGGAGGTGATCAAAAGGCCCCTCTATTTGCTTACGCAATATGTCCCGATGGTGAAGATCCGTGCGAGATTCATGCCTCTGCCGTCTATCGTGGTAAAAGATTTGAGTTACAGCGCTTGGGCAATGAAACACAAGAAGACTTTATGACAAAACAAAAGTCCTCGTTGGAAGCCATTCCTGATGCACTTCGTGATCCCCTATCGAAATTGTTGTTTTCGGTCAATCTAGAGGAGTGACCTCATACAGCCTGTATTCCTCAATGACTCTGATCAACTTTTCAGCATAAAACGGGTCGGTGGCATAGTTGCTGTCTTCCAATGTCTGAGCCCAAAGTCGGTAGTCAGATACCGGAGGAGCCAGCAGCCACGAATAGGCCGTTCGGCTGAGGATGAACTTACCAAAGTCCTGATAGCTTTCGCGAATCAATGGGTATTTGCGAAAGCATTCATAGGAGTTGCTCATTTGAGTTCCCCAGTATTCCGGTGTGTTTTTACAATAGGTAGATCCCCACCAATTGTTGGCCTTGATCCCAAAGTGATTATTGGCCTGCAGCGCCAGTTCACTCTTTCCCCAATTGCTTTCCAGTCCCGCAATGGCCAAAATGACCGAGATGGGAATCTTGGTCGACTGATGCAACTCCACCGAAAGATAGCGGTACTTTTTGATGTACTTGTTGACCAACCAGGGACGTTCCGCAGGAGAATAGCGATCTTGACTAGAAAAAGAAGTGAACAAACACAACGAGCATAAGAGGAGGGCACCGGCACAGAACCGGCCCAAGAGTGAAATTTGTTTCATGTACTTACGTTTGGGTTTAGTCTTGTAAAAATAGAAAAGTATATGATTTTTTTTCATACAAACTTCTGAAAGAACCGTTAGCGGAATTTTTTTGGCAAAATAACAATCCTCCAATTTTTGAGGAAAAACCAACGAGACATTTTATTTTCAATAAATATTGAAAGTTTTGAAAAAACAATATAACTTGCAGCAAAAACAGCTATGTATTGCAATTTGCTATTTCCTTCTCCCGAAAAACTGAATCGCTTCCTGAGCAAGCAAGCCCAGCAATCCCTGCCATATCGGGAGGTGGGACAATCCGCTTCCACCTTTCCTCCAGGATATGATCACGACCGCAATGCAATCTTACTGGGAAAAGGAGAAGCCACCTTTGAAATTGCAAAACGTGCTCTCGCTGACTGGCAGATGTTTCCCAAACAATGGACTTCTATATATCCCCATAAAACCAACCTTCGGCAGGGAGAGGACGTTGCCGTTCTCTTCCGCCTTTTTGGCCTTTGGTGGTTAAATGCCAGTCGGATCATTTATACGCTCAACACTGCCAATCGCTTCGGGTTTGCCTACGGCACTTTGCCGGCCCATGTAGAGCGCGGCGAGGAATGTTTTAGTGTATTTCTGGATGATCAACAAGACGTCTGGTACGAAGTCAAGGCCTTTTCAAAGCCGGGATACTGGTGGGTTCAACTGGTATATCCAATGGCAAGATTTTTCCAAAAGCGCTTTGTACAGGATAGCAAAGCACAAATGCTGCAATACGTTCAACAACAACTTTCTCATGAACAGCCCGCTTAAAGTTTGGCCCATATTTGGAGGCTTCCTTTGGCTGATGCTTCTCTTTTTCCGACTGGATTTCACCCCTAAATCGATGGATTGGGTGATCGCTATCCTATTACTGGGGCCACTGGTTTTAGTCCCCATGGCTTTAACAATTATTCGGCCGAATTGTCCTATTCCAGTCCGCATGTACTGGCTCTTATTCATTGCCGCGCTTGGTCTGGCACTGGCATACGCCTTACCTCCACATTTACCTGTTGGGGTGTTTTCATTACCCTGGCTACTGCTTACCTTAGCCGGAGCGGGCCTTGCCATGAAACATGTGCTACTCAACTGGCAACGAATCGATTGGAGCACTTTGATGTACTACAGTGCCTTCGTTTTCCTGCCCATTGGAGCTGCATCGGCTGTGGCCAATCGCTACGGGTATGAACCACTAGGTTTTACGCCAATCATCATCTTATTGACTGCGGTACATTTTCATTATGCCGGCTTCTTTTTACCCATCCTGACTGGATTGCTTTTAAAAAAGTATGCGTTCGCCAAAAAGAATGGCTTGACAGGCCTGGGAGTGCTCATCGGCATTCCGCTGGTGGGACTAGGCATCACTACCTCCCAATTGGGCATTTCTCCATGGGTGGAAACTGCATCAGTGACCGTACTTGTGGTCGCAACGCTAAATGTGGCCTGGCTACAAGCCCACATGGCCCGTAAAGAATCTTCTGTGTTGTTATTGCTCAGTGCACTGGCACTTGCTTCCGGCATGCTTTTGGCACTGGCTTACGGCTGGCGACATTATTTTCCATTGTCTTTTCTCTCTATACCGTGGATGTACGCGGTACACGGCACGCTCAACTCCGTTGGCTTCGCAGCTACCGGAGTGGTTGGTCACTGGCGAAGCGAGTAAGCAGTGTAGTACAAAAAATCCCCGGCCGATGCAGGTGGGCAAACGCTCGGCCAGGGAAAAGGTTAGTAGGGTTAAACGAAAATAAACATCAGGCCTCTTCCAGTTCCGCCTGGTGTTCCTTGACCAACTCCTGTTGGAGGTCAAACGGCACCGGATTAAACTCGGAAAACTCGCGATTGAATTTCGCACGTCCCTGAGTCAATGATCGCAGCGTGGAAGAGTATTGATATAGCTCTGATAAAGGCACTTTAGCCTTGATTTTCTGATAGTGACCATCTGAATCCATACCCTGGATAATGGCGCGACGGGTTTGCAAGTCCCCCATCACATCCCCCATTACATCATCTGAACACAGGATTTCCACTTCGTAAATGGGTTCCATCAATTTGGGAGAAGCATTCTTAAAGGCATCTTTAAAAGCCTGGGTACTCGCCAGCATAAAGGCCATGTCGTTCGAGTCTACTGCGTGCATTTTGCCATCAAAAATCGACACGCGAATATCCTGGCAATAAGAACCGGTCAATGGTCCTTCTTCCATTTTACTCATAATCCCTTTCTTAATGGCATTGATGTATTTGGCATCAATAGAACCACCTACGATACACCAGTAGAAAGCAAGACTTCCGCCCCAGGGTAGCTCCTCCACTTCTTTATTCCGAACGGTGAGACCTTCCGGATCGGGCATGCCTTCTTCGTAAGGTTCAATCCGCATATGCACTTCTGCAAACTGCCCCGCACCACCGGTTTGTTTCTTATGGCGATACATGGTATCTGCCCGCTTGGTGATGGTTTCGCGGTAGGAAATACGCGGCCTTACAAAGTCCATGGAGATATTGTGTACTTTTTCGATCCGGTATTTGACCAAATCGAGGTGCAACTGGCCCTGGCCGTGCAGCAAGGTCTGCTTCAGCGTCTTACTTTGTTCGAGGATCAGGGTTGGATCTTCTTCCTCAATTTGATGCAAGGCCTTGATCAGTTTTTCCATTTCCGACTTGCTCGGAGGACTTACGGCCACCCGAATCCGAGGAGCAGGGAAATCCATTTCCTTAATCTTGCGATCAGTGCCTTTTGTATTTAGTGTATTATTGGTATGCGTATTTTTCAATTTCACCGTCACGCCAATGTCCCCCGCACGGAATTCATCTCTTGATTGGCGGTCATGGCCATCGGCGATAAATATTTGTCCAAAGCGCTCCGTGCCCCGGTTGGCCTCGTTGACCAATTCATCTCCGGCTCTCAATCTGCCAGAATAGACTTTAAAGTAGGAGACATTTCCCACCTTGGGTTCAGAAATTGTTTTGAAAATAAAAACGGTCGTTTCGTCATCAACTTTGCATTCCAGTTTGCTGCCATCGGCCAACTGTGCCGCCGGACGATCAGCGGGTGAGGGACAAATGTCATTAATAAAACCCATGATCCGGCCACTGCCCATGTTGTTGACCGAAGAACAGCAGAATACCGGATAAATCTCCTGATTGGCAATAGCAATGCGCAAGCCCATGGCGAGCTCTTTCTCAGTCAGAGAGCCAGCGTCAAAGAATTTTTCCATCAAATCTTCATCGTTCTCCGCAGCGGCTTCCACCAATGCATTGTGCATTTCCTGCGCCCGAGCGATTTCCGAGTCGGGAATGGGTTGTTTTTCCGGACGCCCTCCATCAGGAGGAAAGACGTACAGGGTCATCCGCAGCGCATCGACGATGGTATTGAAATCGGTACCAGTATTCAGCGGGTACTGCACCGGAATAACCTTGTTTCCGAAGCGCTTCTGCGCCTGTTCAAGCGTCATCTCAAAATCTGCCTTTTCATGATCTACCTGGTTGACGACAAAGAGTGTGGGCGTTTCAAATTTTTCTACATACTCCCAGATTAGTTCTGTTCCTACCTCTACCCCACTTTTAGCATTGAGCAGCATGACACCAGTATCGGCAACCTTCATCGAGGAGACTACCTCTCCCACAAAATCGTCAAAACCGGGAGTATCCAAAATATTGATTTTGGAATCCTTCCAATTGGCGTGCATCAAAGTACTGAAAAGAGAATTTCCTCGCTCCTTTTCAATGTTGGTGTAATCGGAAACCGTATTCCCATCTTCCACCTGCCCTCTACGGCTTATCGATTTGGCTTCAAATAACATGGTTTCGGCAAAAGTAGTTTTGCCGCTACCCGGGTGTCCCAGCAAGACAACGTTTCGGATGTTTTTGGTGTCAAAGCTCATATGGTTGCTCTTTAGATTAGGTTAAAAAATGAGCCGTATCAGGCTAATTACAAACCGGGTACAGGCCATGCATTCTAGTCGTAGGAAACCAAAAGATTGTTTTGGCAAAAAGTTTTTGACTGCAATGAAATTATGAAATAAAACGGCAATTACAAAATTAAAGCCCCATTTTAGAAAGCATGATTGTAAAAAGGTATCGGCGGGTATGAGAATGGCATATTTTTTCGATTTTTGTGCCTAAGCATTTGCTATTTTTGGTGCCTAAACGCATCAAAAAATGATCCAATAAAATCAATGCTTCCAATGCCGACTTTGTCTTGTACCACGATGGTCATTGGGTCAGTGAATCCGACCGTTCTAATTTTGGCATCATCACCGCTGATCAGCGAATGGTCACACCCAAGAAAAATATACTCTTAGGAGTTACTCGTAAAAACTTATTGGCGGAAGCCCAAAAATGCTTCCACGTGGAAGTTAGACCGCTCAGCCTGGAAGAGATCTTTCGAGCTAAAGAAGCATTCTTTATGAGTACCACTAAAGGCATCATGCCGATCTGCCAAATCGATCAACACACCTACCCGGCTCCTCGACCGGTAACAAAAAAACTAATGGAGCTTTTTGAGCAGCTGAAAACAGCTTATCTAAGTGGTCCGGAAAGGACACAAGGAAGGGCACTACTCTAATTTGTGTTCAGGGAAATTTTCCTGGAATAGACTCAATTATTTTGGAAAGTCACTTTTTCAGGCCCTTTTGAGGTGAAAAAAAATTTTTGACAAAAAACGGGCAAAAAAAAAGAGGACCGAAGTCCTCTCGAAATATAAAACACCTAAAACCCATATCTGTATCTTGGAAAGTTTCATGCTTTTGAAAAAGGAGGAGGAGTTAAACAACTCGCTCCTCCCAAAAACACCTAAAACCCATATTCATATCATGAAACTTATCTTCTCATCTTTTTGAAAAGGAGGAGGAGAAAAAATAAACTCCCCCTCTAAAAACACCTAAAACCCATATTATATCATCAAAACCTACTGTTCTTTCTTCTTTTGAAAATAAGGAGGAGAACAATTATCTCCTCCCTACAAAAAACACCTAAAACCCATATTCATATCATGAAAAACTTCTTCTTCTCTAAAAAAGGTGCCGACAGGAGCGTTTCCAACATTCTATCTGCCACATCAAGTCTTTGGGATTGGATTGTATGAATGTGAACGTTTTCTCACGCTTTTGCTCCTAATTCTTCCTACTGCGCTCCTGCCAACCAGCCTATCAATTAACTTTGGATTTTCACTCCGCCACACTTTCTTTCTTACTTTCATCACTTTAGACCTCACTTCCTTATTCAAGTCACTTTTTTCTAGCAAATTTTCGCTAACTTTTAATCCCTCCCCGAAGATCACCACATAACCCATTGACAATCAACCAAATAAAGCAATTGTTAATAAGTGTTAAAATTACACGAAGGTGTTATTTATTTGGTGTGACCTCCAAAAAATGTTCGAAAAAACAGTGCGTTAGGATTAACTTAGGTGACTTTGAGAAGCTGTTTTGAGTTGATTTTAGCGCGTATAAACTGAGCGTCTTTTTTATAGAAAACAACTGAGTGTCTGCTTCGGTTGAACAAATTGTTTGTCGTCAATGTAAATTACTTTAAATAACGCTCCAAAGACAACATTATTATTGCAGTATCTGACGAAAGAATTGGAGGTAAAAGTCAGGGGTTTACCATCATTACCTCCAATCCTTCCATTAAAACGTTCTTTCCCGGTCATTCGCTACCTGCTGGCATCCAGCGGCAGTCTGACTTCTATCTCCTCATCATTGCGGATCAGCCCCAGATCGACCACATCACCGGGTTGGTATTTTTCCAGCTCTAGAATCAGGTCATTATTGGAAGTGATCTGTGCATCGTTCATCCGGATGATGATATCGCCCAGGCGCACCTGGCCATAACGATTGATCTGGGTAGGTTGGATGCCGGCTTGCTCAGCAGAACTGCCGGGAATGACTTCGTAGACCAATGCTCCCTTGATGTCTCGCAACGGACGGGTCAATTCTACCCCTAGTGAAGGACGCTTAATTTTGCCGTAGGCAATCAATTCGGGTACCACCCAACGCACCACATCAACCGGAATAGAAAACCCAATACCCGCCGAAGCACCGGAGGGACTGTAAATTGCGGTATTGACTCCAATCAGTCTTCCGGAAGAATCCAGTAAGGGGCCACCGGAATTACCAGGATTAATGGCGGCATCAGTTTGGATCACATCCCGGATGGGAATGCCTCCTACCGATTCAATTTCGCGCCCCAGCGCACTCACAATGCCCGTGGTCAGCGTTTGGTCCAAACCAAAGGGATTACCAATGGCAAAAACCGACTGTCCCACCCTCAGGTTTTCAGAAGTCCCCACCGGAATCGGGGAAAGTTTCTCGCGGGGTGCATCAATCTTCAGAATGGCCAGGTCCTTTTCCGGGGCGGCCCCAATCAGTTCTGCAGTGTAAGAGGTTTGGTCAGCTAGCGTTACCTGTAAACGGTTAGCTCCCTTTACCACGTGAAAATTAGTGACAATATGGCCCTTGCGGTCCCACACAAAACCAGACCCCGAACCACGCGGAATTTCCATGATATTCCGGGTAAAGTAGTCGCGCCGCACATTGGAAGTGGTGATAAAACAGACCGAAGGCGAAGCTCCTTCAAAAAGGCTGATGGTGGCTTGTTCATCAGGAGTCAATCGGAATTCCTTATCCGCCTCCGGACGATCAACACCAATATTCTGGGCCTTTTCGGCTACGGTTTGTGGTTCGGCAGTGGCTTTATCCATTTGATCAGCCGGTTCGTCCTTGTTGGTCCAGGCAACTCCGGCGATGAATCCCAGGGCCAGAATAAATACCCAGCCCATTACACGAAAGATGTTCTTCATAATGGTTCTGTTATAGGATTAGTACAGATACTTCAGCCAGCGTTTAGGTCTTCCGCTTTTTCTTCTTCGCTGCCGGGAATAGAACATTGTTCAAAATCAGGCGATAACCTGGCGAATTGGGATGCAGGTTCAAATCCGTTTCGGGATCATGTACAAAATGTTTGTAATCCTCCGGATCGTGCCCACCGTAAAAAGTCCAGAAGCCTTGCCCAAAAGTTCCGTGTATATAACGCGCTTCCTGTGCGGGTTTGTTTTCTCCCAGAATCAGGGCGTCAGACTTGATCACTTCTTTGCGGAAAGCAGTGGTTTGTCCCATAAATCCTTTCACGGTACGGGTGTGACATTGCGTAAGCATCGTCGGCACGGGGTCCCACTTGGCGGAGAAATCAAACAGCGTGAAATAATCCTGAGTCGGTGTAACCTGGCGACCGAAATAGTTGTCGACGGTAGAATATTCATACTCCAACGGATTTTTGATCAGCTCAAAATCCTTAAAGGCAAAAGTTCTACTAAAATCCAGTTTGGATTGAGCATTCGGATCAGCTGGATCACCATCGTACATTTGTGCACAGATATCTACCCCTTCAGCCGATAGTGCGATATCATAAGTATCGGTTGCGGAACACATGGCAAACATGAAGCCGCCACCTCCCACATATTCCTTGATTTGTTTGACCACTGCCAGCTTAAGCTGAGAAACCTTGTCAAAGCCCAGCGATTGTGCCAGCGCTTCCATGCGCTTCTGATTCTCCCGATACCACGGCTGATTTTGATAGGATCGGTAAAAGCGCCCATACTGACCGGTAAAATCTTCGTGATGAAGATGGAGCCAGTCGTATTTGGGCAGCATATCATTGAGTACTTCCGTATCATAAACCGTTTCGTAGGGAATCTCCGCATAGGTCAGCACCAGGGTTACGGCATCATCCCACGGTTGTATTTGTTCTCCCTTCTGGTTTACCTGCGGGGTATATACCGCAATCTTGGGAGCCACCTCCAATTTTAAGGCATCCATATTGACTTCCTGATCGGCAATATCGTCCAGTATCTTATTAAACTGGGCATCCGGAATCACTTCGTAGCTCACATCTCTGGTCAGGCACTCCCGCTCAAAAACCCGATTGTGCTTAAAGGCAAAGCTGCCGCCTCGGTAATTGAGCAACCACCAGGCTTCGGCTCCGTTATTCAACACCCAATAGGTGATGCCATATGCTTTGAGGTGATTCTTTTGGTCCTCCTCCATTGGCAGTAAAATATAAGCTGCCTGCAGGTGCACGAAGGTTCCCAGAATTAGCGCGGTCAAAATCAAAAATTTCTTCATTATTACAACGTTTAATGTCCTGTGTATGTATTAATACGATCAAAGTGGCAAAAAGTTATTGATCGATTCGTGAAACTGTCTACAAATTTGAACGTTTTACCCAATACGGCAATCATAGGTCTTCAAAAGTAAACATCTTGACCTAAAAAGGCCCTGGTTTAACAAAACTGTAACAGCTTCACAACTCAGTAAAGCAGAAAAAAAGTTATAATTGCGGATTATCGCAAATACAGACGGTAAAATAGTTACATGGAAAATCTTAGCTTTCAATATCCAGCCTGGTACCTGATCTTATGTTTGTTATTGGGACTGGGCTATGCCCTGGTACTTTACTATCGCGACAATACCTTTCAGGAGCAAGGGCCACGGGTCAACTGGTCACTGGGCATCTTGCGTTTTTTGTCGGTCAGTCTGATCAGTGCGTTGCTGCTCTCCCCTCTGCTGAAGGCTGTTGAAACCCAAAAGAAGAATCCGGTAATCGTCATTGCGCAGGATGAGTCAGAGTCGGTTTCTGCCTCCATGGATGAAACCCAACGCGCCGCCTACCAGCAAAAGATTGAGGGCTTGAAGGCTGCATTTGGTGAAGACTTTGAATTGAAAACTTACGATTTTGGACAGGAAATCCGTGAGGGAATCAGCTACACCTTTGAAGATAAAACAAGCAATATTTCTCAATTGCTCAACAATGTCTACGACTTGTACAGCAACCAAAACCTGGGTGCAGTGATTCTGGCCACTGATGGCATCTACAACGAAGGCAGCAATCCACTATATGCCGGCTCCAAAATTACAGCACCGGTTTATACCATCGCTTTGGGTGACACCACTCCGAAGCGGGACCTCATATTGAAGCGGGTTTTCAACAATCGCATTGCGTACCTGGGTGATAAATTTACTATTCAGGTGGATATATCTGCGCAAAATTGTCCAGCCAGTGCAACCACACTTAGTGTTTATAAAGTGACCAATGGCCAAACCACCCGACTCACCTCGGAAAATATCACAATTGACCGGAATGACTTTTTCCAAACCAAAGAAATCATTCTCGATGCCGACCAAAGTGGCGTTCAACGCTATCGACTGACCCTTAGTCCGGTACCCAATGAGCAGTCCACTGTGAACAATACCAAGGATATTTTCGTAGATGTGCTCGATGCCCGACAAAAGATATTGCTGCTGGCCAATGCTCCGCATCCGGATTTGACCGCTCTGCGCCAGAGTTTGTCGACCAATAAGAACTACCAGTTGGAAGTCTCTTACATCAATGCCTTTCAGGGCAATGTTCAGGAGTATGATCTGGTGGTTCTGCATCAGCTGCCCAGCCTGACCAACGATGCCACGGCCATTATCAATACCCTGAACGACCGCAAGATTCCAGCATTTTTTATTGTTGGTGGCCAATCCAATATTCAGAAGCTAAATCAACTACAAACCCTGGTCAATATTCGGCCCGGCACTTCAGGAACCAATGAAGTACAAGCGCGGCTTGCGCCAAATTTCAACCTATTTACGGTTAATGAAGCGATTTCCAATGACATTTCCACCTTTCCACCATTGATTGCGCCTTTCGGCGAATTTGAGCCGACAGGCGAAGGACAAGTGTTGCTATTTCAGCGCATCGGCAAGATTGATACGCGTTATCCATTATTGCTACTTGGGGAGTCGAATGGCGCCAAGAGAGGAGTGCTTTGCGCCGAGGGCTTGTGGAAATGGAGACTATTTGACTATCTCCAGCACGAAAACCACGATGTCTTTGATGAGCTATTGGGCAAAACCCTCCAGTATGTCAGTGTCAAGGAAGACAAACGCCGCTTTCGCGTAAATGTGGCCAAGAATATTTTTGATGAAAACGAACCCATCTTTTTTGACGCCGAGTTGTACAACAACACCTACGAACTGGTCAATGATCCTGATGTCAATCTGGTGATCATTGACAATTCGGGAAAAGAATTTAACTACGTATTTACCAAGACGAATAATGCCTATGTGCTAAATGCGGGCATTCTGCCGGTAGGCAATTACACTTTCAGGGCATCCACCAGCTACAATGGTGAGCAGTTTAACTACACCGGCCAATTTAGTGTACAACCCATCCAACTAGAGGTATACGAAACCACCGCCGATCACGGAATGCTGCGCCTGTTGAGCGATAAATTTGGCGGCCGCCTTCTCTACCCTGATCAAATTGAGCAAATCCCTCAACTCATCGAAGAAAAAGGTACAGTCAAACCAATCAATTATTCCACTACAAAAACCCGATCGGTGATCAACCTGAAATGGATCTTCTTCCTGCTTTTGGGACTCATTAGTGTCGAATGGTTTTTCAGAAGATATCTCGGTGGTTATTAAGCCCTCATGCAGCGTTTTTGATCTAAATCGAATTTAATACTAAAACGCCCATCTAAAAAATGGTTCTTTGACAAAGAAGGAAAAAAATTTAATTTGTTTTGGGGGTAGTGTTATTTTTTAGTGTCTATTATTATGTAGGCTTTTTGAGGTTAATGCAAAATAAAAACTGCATTCTTGAAGTTTTAATAAAAAGTTAGAAATCTGAAAAAGATGTTAAAAAGCGGATTTAACCCAACCAACAGTGGATTTTTTCCGTCAATATAAGTAAATTGAAGCTTCTACCTTAAAAGCGCATTCGCTCAGCTGCAATAAAAACGTAATCGTAAAATTAGTATAGGTAACAAGAATTTGTGATGGGTATTTATTTGAATACCGATCACCTGATAAGTTTATGCGATTAGCATAACAAATTCATGATAACGCGTGCTCTCTATGATCTTCCTGCTAGTGCCACCAGGGATAACGGTATCGGTTTGGATTATGCAAAGAGTGCACAATTTTAAGCTGATTGTTTAAATCCTAAAATCTTAAACTGGCATGAAAAACCTAACGTTGCTCTCTCTCTTGTTTGTCCTGATGATTAACATCCAACACGCCACGGCCCAAAAAAGCAAATTCACACCCTATAAGGGGTTTGAAACAAGTGTTGGCGTAGGCATTTTACCAACATTTGTAAAAGACCGTAGTAAAAACATTGTATTACCGCTTTCGCTCAATGTTGGCTACCGCATCAATGAAAAGTTCAGTGTGGGACTTTTTGCCGGTTACACGCAGGCCGAAACCCAACCCGATCTCCTCAATGAAGGCCCAATGCGCTGTCGCAACACTTTCTCTACGGTGGGACTACGTCTGGCCGTACACTCCATCACTTTTAAAAATTGGGATTTTTATGGTGGTATGACGCTGGGATACACCCGTTCAAGGTTTGAAATCCTGGAAGGTGATATCGAAAAGGCCAAGCAACACAAACGCTTTGAGCCTGTCACCTGGAAACCATTGGTATCCGCATTTTTAGGTGGCAGATACGAAATTGGCCCGAAACTTGGTGTCTTTGGAGAAGTGGGATATGGCATTTCCCTGATTACCACAGGAATTACCTATAAGTTTGATTAGAGACAGGCCAAAGGAGAAAACTTTGACCTTTTTAGAAAAGTAACAATGGCTGTTTTTTTGGTCGATTGCCAAAAAAACAGCCTCTTTAGTATTTTATAACTGCTGGAGAATACCTTTTTCATGCTGAGCCAGGGCCCGTTGGAAAGGCATCGTAATTGTTTACCAGGTCATATCTTCTTCGGAATCCACGGATTCATCCTCATCATCTCCTCCTGCTGTAGCACTCTTTTCAGCAGCAAGCTGCTCCTCGTACTCCTGATGTTTTCTGGTGTACTCGTCATAGTCGTACTCCGGCATCAGCTCCACCTTGATGTGGTTTACTGCTTCTTCTAAACCGGCTATAAAGCGGTTGAAATCTTCTTTGTACAAGAAAATTTTGTGTCGCTCATAACCATCGCCATTAAATTTCTTGGTGCTCTCCGTAAGTGTCAAATAGAAATCATCGCCTTTTGTTCTACGAACATCAAAGAAGTAAGTTCTTCTTTTTCCCGCACGTACCTTCTTCGAATACACGCTCTCAAATCTTCTTTGGTTTCTCTCGTTATCCACGTTATTTTTGTTTAATTAGCGAAAAAAATAGCTATTCCTTACAAAAGTAAATATTTGTTGAAAATATCAAAACTCGCACAAAATAAAAACCTTCCTCGATAATTTGTACTGCTCCCAACACTAAAATTGGAGTTTAGTACATGTCGGAAGGGGCACTTACTTGCCAGAATCGGCTTCTTCGAGACTTTGTTTTTCAAACAGATCGGCATAATAACCTTTCTGGGCGATCAGTTCCTCGTGGGTTCCATTTTCCACAATGCGACCGTCTTCCAGGACGATAATTTTGTCAAATTGCAGTAAAGAATAGATGCGGTGGGTAATGATAATGGCAGTTTTATCAGCCAGGGCACCGGAAAAGTAGCCCAGGATTTGTTTTTCGGTATTGGTATCAACGGCCGAGAGGCAGTCGTCCAAAACAATGAGGTCGGGTTCCTTGATCAAGGCTCTGGCGATAGAGATGCGCTGCTTTTGACCACCGGAAAGGGTTACACCTCGCTCACCGACCAGGGTCTTGAAGCCATAGGTCAGGCCCTGAATATCTTCATATACTGCGGCATGACGAGCAAACTCCTCAATTTTTTCCTCATCAGCATCGCGCCGACCAAATGCAATATTATTGGCGACAGTGTCTGAAAAAAGGAAAATATCCTGTGGGACATATCCTACCCGTTCGCGAAGATTGGCCAGATCCATTTCCCGCAAGTCCTTACCATCAATGCGAATACTACCTGAGCTGGGATCGTACATCCTCACCAACAAATCGGCCAATGTCGACTTGCCTGAACCCGTTCTGCCGATAATGGCCATTTTTTGGCCGGGATTAAGGGAAAAACTCACCTCTTTTAATGCCTGAATCCCCGTGTCCGGATAGGTAAAGCTAACATTGTCGAAAGCTAGTTCTCCCTGCAGCGATACCGGATCGACAACCGGATTGGCAATTTCTGGTTCAGTATTGAGAAATTCATTAATGCGCCGCTGCGAAGCTGACGCCTGCTGTACAATCGAAGCAATCCAACCAATAGCCGTCACAGGCCAGGTGAGCATATTGACGTAGATAACAAACTCTGCAATATTGCCCGCTGTTACGGCCCCTCTGACCATGAGCACCCCTCCCACATAAACCGTAATAATGGTACTGGCACCGATCAGGAGCAACATCAATGGGTAAAAGAAGGCATCAACCTTAGCCAATTCAAGTGACTTACCCCTGTAGATTTCGCTCTCATCGGCAAAGTGTTTGCCAGTGGCCTTTTCCTGTACATAGGATTTTACGACCCGAATACCGGAGTACACTTCCTGGGCAATGCTGTTTAACCTGGCCAGCTGTTGCTGAATGGCGGTACTCTTCCGATTGATCAGATTGCTGACGTAGTATATGGAAATCGACAGGATGGGCAAGGGCGCCAAACTGTACAAAGTAAGCGTAATATCGACCTTGATCATGGAATAAATGACCAACACAAAAAGAGAAAGCAGATTAATGCCATAGAGCACCGCCGGACCGAGGTACATGCGCACTTTGGAAACATCTTCCGATATGCGGGCCATCAGATCACCGGTGTTATTGCGTTTGTAAAATGCCGTGGTCAGCTTTTCATAGTGCTCAAACAACTCTTTGCGCATATCGTACTCAATAAGCCGGGACACCACGATAATGGTTTGGCGCATAAAATACATAAAGACGCCCATCAGCACTGCAAAAAGCAGCACCAGCCCCCCAAAGTAGAGTAGAATTTTCGATAACTTGGCAAAAAAGTCGGCCTGCAGGGCAAATCCTTCCAGCAGATAATAGGTACCAACATTTTCTACCACCATATCCAGGGCTTCACGGATAATTTGTGGCTGCAACACCCGGAAGTAATTGGATAGTGAGACAAAGAAGATACCCAGCAACAGGCGCCAACGATATTTTAGAAAATACTTATTGAGTACGGCAAGTTCTTTCACAAATCTTAGATTTCGGACAAATATATTAACCTATTCGGCAAAAATAAGTTGCATAAAAAATAAATTACCGATCTTTGGCTTGTCTAAAGCTGTGTTTTAAACCAATCAAACCTCGTATTTTCTTTGAAATTATCTAATTCAGCACAGTGTTGAAACCACGTTTATTATGAACCGAATTATCACGCTTGATGAGTTTATCATTCATCGGCAAAAAGACTTTCCATTTGCTTCAGGAGAATTAACCGGATTATTGAGAGACATTGGAGTTGCCGCCAAAATTGTGAATCGGGAGGTAAATAAGGCCGGCCTGCTCAATATTCTTGGCGTTGCAGACAAACAAAATGCAACCGGAGATCAGGTTCAGAAGCTAGATCTTTATGCCAATGACAAATTAATTGACTGCCTGAAAAACAGTGGTGAGTGTTGTGGCGTGGCTTCGGAAGAAAACGAAGACTTCATCGCCTTTCCCAATTTGGACAATAAAACATCAAAGTATGTGGTCGTTTTCGATCCGCTTGATGGTTCCTCTAATATTGACGTCAACGTTTCAGTTGGAACAATTTTTGGCATCTACCGCCGCAAGAGTGACCCATCGGGCTTGTGTACCAAAGAAGATTTTCTACAAAAAGGGACGGAACTGGTCGCTGCCGGATATGTGTTGTACGGCACCTCTACCCTACTGGTCTATTCTACCGGACGCGGCGTAAACGGCTTCACGCTCGACCCCACCATTGGTGAATTTTGTCTGTCACACAAAGATATCAGCATTCCCGACCGTGGCAATTATTATTCGGTCAACCAGGGATACTATCTCAAATTTGATGTAGAAATGCGCCGCTACATTGATCATTGCTCTGATCTTAACCTGCGGCTACGATATATCGGCTCCATGGTCTCTGATGTGCACCGCATCCTGTTTCAGGGAGGGATCTTTTTGTATCCCAATACCCGAAAATACCCGCTGGGCAAGTTGCGCCTGCTCTACGAATGCAATCCTCTTTCTTTTATTGTGGAACAAGCGGGTGGTAAAGCCATTACCTGTCAGCTGGAGCGTGTGCTGGAACTGGAGATGAACCACCTGCACCAGCGTGCTACGATTGCCATTGGCTCCCCCCATATGGTAGACGAAATGAAGGAGTTTGTTGAGCGGTACATCAATTTGCTGCCCAACTAAAAGCTATTCATAAATCCAGGAAGGTAGGCCTCCGGTCAGTCCAATGTACAGTGCTGCCGCAATAATTGGCGCGACAATCGATACCCATAGGATATTGTAAAACCAACGGGGCACATTTGATTTTTCAATCAATTCAGCAACTCCTGAAAATAGCAGGACCAGCAGGCACAGACCGGCTTGTATGACGGTCAGCATCGTTGCCAGAAAGTCATTGGCAAACCACAATAGAATGTAAATGATGATTTCGATGAGCAGTAGCTCTCCAGTCCGAAGTTTTCGCATTGGCAATGCTTGCTTTTTACAAAAATAGCAATTCATTGCAATGTGCGCATTTTAATAATCCCGGAACAACCGATTGGCGTTGCGATTGAAGTTATCCTGCACACCGGTTCCGTCAAAGTAGTTGCTTCCTTCAATGTCATTAGGAGCATCTCGGTACAACTCTCTGGCCCAGTTGGGATTGTTTAGCTCGCCGATTACATCGGAATGCAACAATACATAGTCGCCTGCCGCCAGAGATGGATTGTAAAACACAAAGCGTACATTGTTTTGACCAGTCATTTCCAAATGGTTGTACGACCAGATTTCATATGGTGGTGCTGTGGGGTCGGTTTCCCGGTTTTCGATATCACTAGGCTGGCCGTACTTCATGTAGGTGTAGCCACGATCGGTTTCAAACCCGTAGCGGAATCCGGAGCGAAATGTTTTATCCACTGCCGCTGCCACCTGCATATACTTTTTATAAGCAAATTCCGGTGCGGTAGGACTTTCTTTAGCCCAGTAAGTAAATAGATAATTTCGCTGAGCCTCCACCCGCTCCTTGCGCAGCATCAGGTTGATCATTTCCATATCCTTGGCGGGAATCTTGGGCGTCAACGCACGCAAGCTGTATTCCAGCTGGGCCGGGCTCAATTTGGAAACAAAAGCCTCCTGCAGGTGGGTACTGTCCAATTCCAGGGTCTCTATTTCGAGGTAAGGGTTACTACGTTGAAAAAAGACTTGTTTTTGGCTCAGCAAGCCCTTATCGCGGTCTTTGACTTCAACAATCAGGTTATAATTGCCGGAAGGTAATCGCGAAATATCCATTTGTAGCAACAGGGGAACAATGGGTGCCGGAGACTGGCGCTTGTGCGCAATTTTGAAGACGGGTTCATCATCTTTGTCAGCCATTCGGATAGAGTAACTGATCAGGAAGTCCTCACCGACAACCTGATCAGTGTTGTAGATTTCGTTATAAAACGAAATATTGCTGATACTCCGTCCATAAAAATTGTAGGGTAAGGGTTCCATCATCACCCCATTTTTTACAAAGCTGTTGTCTTCTGTAGCCTTGGAGTAGGAAGCCAGTAATTGAATATCAGATTGCGCTACCTCCGTTTTTGGAAATTGTACGGTGAGTTTCTTTTTGTATTCACTGGTATTTTCCTCGTTGCGAACGTCTTTGATATTAGCCACCAGCTCGTATTCACCCGGGGGCAAAGCATAGCGCTTTAGGTCAACAAAATCGACCCATTTCTTGGTAACGGGACTGTTGAGGATGTATTTGTCAGCTTTGACAATTTGTTCTCCCTGTTTAAACAGCACCAGCACCTCAATGCCGGCCTGCGCCGTAGAGTCGGATACGGGTGAGAAGGTTACGGTCTTACCGGCTACGTGCAGATATACCTCCACATAAGGCTGGTTAGGACTTTGAAAGACTGCATAGGAAAGACTGGCATCAAGTGCCGAGAGCTTCAGGCTGGTACAAAAGCCTAAAAGAGCCAATAAGAATAATTTTTTCATAGCCGAATGATTTGAAGTAAAGCTAAAAGTACGACATCAGCACAACTTGGATGAACCATTATTGACCAAAAGTCAGGTTTCTGATTCAGCCGTTCTATTTTTAAAGATAAGCGTTTACTCCTGGATTTGCAATGATGAAAAAGTTATTCCTCCTGAACTGCTTTGGCCAGGACAAAATTGAAGTTAAAGTCGTTGATTTCAGCAGCCAGAACAAGCATGGAATCTGATATTGATTCAATGTTGTAGTCAATATCCATCTGCCCCTCTCTTTGGTGAATGGTATTACCGCTCACCTCATAGGTCACACTTTCTGGAAGTCCGCTGATGTTGGTTCTCATTTTTCCATCCTGGAAAAACTCAAAATAAAGGTCGGTGAGGGATTCGGTAACCTGGCCATTGCGGGAGGCTCTTTCCAACTCCCATTTGCCGAGTAGCATTTCCTCATTTTTCTGCTCTTGCTCTCCCCCACAGGATAGGGCTGTGCTCATGAGTAAAACGGCAAGAGTAGCTTGAACGTAGCTTAAATATTTCATAGACGAAGGACTACTGATTTTTGCGTAAATGTACCAATTTTTAATGAATATACTGAGTATCACAAATGAAGGTCAGCGTTATCTACTTCTGCAAGGAAGTTCTGGCAAGACGAACCTGATTGGCCTCTCCCGGAACAGTCCAGGTGATCCAGGCCTCACGCCCATCCACAATAGCCAGACGCGGAAAACCGCTACCTCTTGTAGAAGGATATTTCGTTATATTTTGTTCGGCAATTTTGCCATTTACAGACACCATTGCGACCATTAGCTCGGCCATTTCTCCTTCTTCCTCCAGCCAGCAAACCATTGCCGTTTTTGCATCGATCAATTTCAGATCAAGGCGCCCATCTGGCTGGCCGTTGTCAATGCGCACAGGCTCCGAAAAGGTCTGAGCGGCATCTTCCGAAAAGGCTACCAGGACTTTAGGCATGGAATCGGCTTCGGTATACCAGGAGGCAGCAACAAATTCGTTTTGAGCATCAATTGCAGGTCCGTTGACCGGACATCCCGAGATCGTCCATCCGTCGTTGTGCAAGGCCATGGGTTCAGACCATTGACCGTCCTGATACCGCAAATAGGAAATATCGCGTACCTCCGCCTCCGAACGATCGCGGTACATGACGACCACTCCACCTGGAATCGCCGCTGCATCCGTTTGACAGCATGAACAAACACGGGTATCCAACACCTGATCCGGTCCCAGTTGTGCCTGCCGGTCAATGGTGGTAAAGCGAAGCATCATTTCCGGTTCGATCAATCCATCTTCGGCTTTAATTTGCATTTCGGCATAGTTGCGCCCATCGAGCCACACCATTCCGGTCAGCGAATCCGTAAAAGGGAAAAAACTGACAAACCCGTGTTCCGTTTGCGTGGTATCGCGGTGAGGTATGAGGGGGCCTTTCCACTCAATTTCGCTTGTTTTGCGGTGGAAAATGGAAATATCGTAAGCGTAGGCTGCGGAACCGCTTTTGGTGAGCATGTAGGTCAGTAGCTGGTCCTCATTTTGGTAAACACTGGGAAAATCGGCCCAATTGACAAACCAGTCATTATCAACCGTTCGGGAGACAACCTCTGGCTGTTGCCATTGCTCCTCCTTCCATTGACTCAACAACAAGGAGCTGGTGGTATCCGGCTCATGGAGATAGCTCAGCCACATTTCCCCCTGTGCCGTAGTCATTAATGAGGGAAACATGGTGCCATCTCCCATCGGACTATCCACCTCTTTAAAATTCAGCGTAGGAGACTGTTGACAGGCAACTGCCGTGAGTAGCGTTGCCCAAAGTAGCCTATTCATGCGGATAGGGTTGGTTTTCGTTTTTTGCAATTGCAATTCCCCGGAAGATAAGGAATTTTGGTGAGGTCGTAGTCATTCGTCCAAAACTGGCACTGGCTGTCGGTCATCACCGATGGCTACAAAAGTAAATTTTCCCTCAATGGCTTTCTCTCGGTGATCCGTATACATTTGCTCAATAAAGATCTCCACCTTGATGTCCAGACTGGTTCGACCTACCTTCATCACCCGTCCGATCAGTTCAATCAACGTTCCTGCGGGAATGGCGTGATTGAAGTCGATCTGGCTACTACAAACAGTAACCACCTTTTTACGGCTGAACCGGGTGGCTGTGATGAAGGCCACTTCGTCCATAAGCTGCATAGCGTGACCACCGAAGAGCGTATCATAATGATTGGTGGTGTTGGGGAAAACCGCCTTAAAGATGCGCGTTTCCGACTGGTCGATCAGGTGTTGTAATTCCTTCAAGGTCGTTCTAGCTTAGTTTGCGAATATTATTCTGCACCCAATATAAGGTTTCCCGATAGCCAATGGTATTTTCGTCAGGCCAATTCTTCAGCGCCTCCTGAAATTTGAGGAAGGCTTCCTTTTTCTGTTTGTTGGAAATTGTGTAGATCAAATCGTCGTTGAAGTTGGCAAAGATGATTTCTTCAAACTCAGAGAGCACCCCCTCTTTATAGGTAAGCTGTCTCTTTAGGTTCTTAATCATTTTTGATACGATATCCCACTGCTCCTGATCGTGTAAAAAGTAAATCCGCAAGAACAAAGCAAATCTTTGCACATCTTTGCGGTGATCAGTTTTTTTGTAATTGATAATTTTGAGAATCCAGTGAATAGCCATGTCCAGATTCCCCCGAAAAAAGTAAAGCAGCGCTAAATTGACGTAAAACGCAAATTCTCTGGCAAAGTTGATTTTCTTGGCATATTCCCTAAGTCCCTGTTCAATATCTTTAATCTTTTCCTCACTAATCTCCTTCGGTGAATCAGGAGATTTGTCCATATAATAACGCAATCTGTTGAACTCAATGCTTTGAAAGAACTCCCCTTTTTCATCGTAAGTTTCACATTTCAGCTGATCAGCTTCATCCAGTACTTTTTTTGCTTTATCGTATTGCTCGAGATTTAATAATCCGCTAAGGTAGTTGGTTAGAAAAACAATGAAACGGGTGGTTTGATCCTTGATCTGGTGTTTGTTCTCTCTCCAAATATTCACCACCTTCTCCATCTGGTGCAAAAATTCGGGATCGTCCCCTTTTAGTCGGGCATTGATCGCCTCAATTAAGGGTGCATAGTATTTTGTTTTAAATGTGAAATCGTCATCGTTTGCTTCACCTAAAGCAGTGTCCCATTCACTGATTAGCTTTTCAAGCTGTTCATCATTCTGGCCCTCCCCATTCCTAAACAGGACACCGACCTGGTAATAGGAAACTATGGCTCTATTCTCAAGGTCAAATTGGCGTAAAGCCAGCCGCAGCTCTTCGGACAACAATTTTATGTCCTCCCTAAATCCGGTTGTTTTGTTGGCAACTACGTACTCAAATTCTTTGACATAAATGCTCAGTAACAGGTGGGGTTTCTGGTAGCGGCGTGCCCTTCTTTTGGCAATCTGCAGATGGTCCATGGCTTCAGCATATAAACCACGCCTCACCATTAGATCTGCTTCCTGCATCATATTTTGGATCTCGGCCTCTGCATCGATTAGCCCTGCCCCTTCATTCAGTAATCGCAGAACTTTCAGCAATTGCCGGGAAAGGTAGTCCACTAAAACATGAAGGGTTCTTTTAGCGTACTCTTCTGGAAAAGCGGTCTGGAGAACTTTTTTATCAAACTCCTCCAATTCGTCCATGACTTCAAAGAGTCGCAGATATTTAAAGTCACTTTCCTCCGTTCTATGTTGTTCTTCGCAAAACCTCTTAAAGTAAGCTTTTTCGTTTACTGTCAATACCTTAATTAAGGCATGGACATTTTTGGAAGCTGCCATCCCTAGTGCTGTTTTTCGTTGTCTATTTTAATCCCTATATATAAATGATGCTCTCTGTTGCTCGGTGCTTATTTGGCAATCTCCAAAACGCTTTTTACAGCGGCAGGATAGTTTTTTGGAATCTCCCTTTGCAGGGTTAGGATGTTTCTCAGATAAACCTTGAAGTTAGCGCAGAATTCGATCCACAAGAAAGGAAATAATTTCTAATCTACGGCTAAGAATTATTGCTTTTTTTCCTTGTTTTCCAAGAGATAATTTGCCCCGACCTACCATTTCAAAATCTTCGTATTGGTATCCTTTCTCAGATACGTGACCTTTGCATTGGTAACAGTAACTATGATCATGTCAGCACACGCAATTCATTATTGTCAAGAGGTCGCCAATAATATAAAAAAATGGGCTATTTACGAACCAGGCAGAAATCTTTCTTGCGGTGATTTGATTTTTTTTAGAAATGGAGATAACCAAACGCCCGGCAACCGTCCAATTGGCAGCTACACCCGAGCCGCCAGCGCAGGTAATCTCTTTGTGGATCTCAACACCAAAACAAGAAAGTTGCCACGTGCCATTAGGTATTGTAGTAAAGGTATCAAATATGTTTATGAGGCCAATTTGCAAAAGCTGAAAATAACCTTTGCCAATGATAAGGATTTCTTGCTGCATGCAGTAGGTTGCCAAGAAGAATTTTTTGAAGAACAGGACATCAGTGAAGATCGCCTGAAAGCGCTTTATGAGGACTTTAACTGGGACAATCATTTCATTGTGCTTGGCGTGACTACCGCCAATCGACTAATGATTCTGCAGGCTGGCGGAGCTTCTGCGAGTTTTGAATTACAGGGCCCGGATGTCCACATGCTGGATCACAACAGCAACACTGATCCTACCCCAACCCAACCGATTAAGCTGGTCAAACAGAAAGACGAAGGACTGACCCGAATATGGCAAGAGGATCATCCGGTGTTTTTATCCCTTGGAAAAATAGTGAGAACTGAAGATAACAACTATCGACTCGAAGAATACTCTGGTTTTAATTAGGTACCCCGAAAAACCTAATGACTCTCTGGTTTTGCCGGTTGCTGCAGTCAATATTGGCTGTGGCTCCGGCCTTTTAAAAAAAGAAAATCTAGCAATTATGACGAAGAAGGTAGATCTGAAAAAACCCATCAATGAAGATGCCCTGACGTTCAGCCTGGTGCCTTACAATACCGCTGCAACGTACGAGAAGTATTACAGTGGCTGTTGCTGGCAGTCCGAACTTTATGGCGTGCCCAACTTTTGGAGAATGACCCGTGGTAAGGGAATTAGAATTGCCATTCTGGATACGGGTATTGCGCCCAATCACCCTGCATTGAAAGCCAGTGTCTTGGAAGCGGTAGACTTCAGTAAAACCGCCTCCAATGCCGGTGACGGCAACGGACACGGCACACACTTTGCGGGAATTATTGCCGCAAGGGAAATCATCAATGGTCAGGGAGGCATTGCCCCGCACTCGAGGTTACTGATCGGTAAGGTATTGAATGACAATGGATACGGGACCCCAAGAGCTATCACCAACGGTATTCTCTGGGCAGCAGATTGCGGTGCGGACATCATTGCGCTAAACCTGGGTAATCAGGTGGACTTTGCGCCAATGAGGGCAGCCATCAATTACGCCACCAGGAAAGGCGCATTTTTTATTTGTACCGCTGGTGATGCAGTTTACCACAAAGCCAATACCAATCTGGCTTTTTATCAGGAAAAAGTAATTACTGTAGATTCCTCTCCAGCCAATAGTCAAAAATACAATAATAACCATGATTATCGAGCGCAGCCTGACATTGTCATCAGAGACTCCCAGGTAACCTCAACGTTTCCTCCAAATGGTTTTATAAGTATGCACGGGAGTTCAACAGCTACAGCTATTACTGCAGGAGTGGCCGCCCTCGCTTTGTCAAAACATCGCCAGCATGGAGGCAATACCCCAATCGAAACAAGGGAACATCTGATTGATCACCTGCAATACTGGGCAGCGCTCAATTGGACCACTGACGTATTACTGCTGACAGCACCGGGAAGGATAAAACCGATGTATCAAAATACCACTTATCCCTCTTCCTTAAGCATGGAACAATGAGCAATAGTTTTGATTAATTATAAATAACCTTTTCAACGAAAATAAAAGCAATAAAAAACTCCAACTAATTACTATTTTAAATGCGCCGTTACCCCTAATAAAAATTACGACATCTACCCAAACTTCACGAATTATGGACGACTTTAGTTGGTTAATTGATTTATCTACTCCAAAGGAAATACCTTACAATAGCAGTAGAATTCCACGTTGTGAGGAAGTGAAAGAAGTTTTTCGAAGCGAAAAGTACAACCTGGGAGTTGGGGATTATTGTGAATTACCGCCACCCAACGGACTCTACTACAAAGATGGAACGATTCCAGCCCTGCCTGAAATTCTTTCAGATGTTCATGGTAGATTGGAAAAGATCTTTATGACTTACCCCTACGATGGGAAAGACTTTTTTAAGTATCAAAAGTTTTTTAAATCCTTTATCAAATCCCTTCCCAAATATACTGAGGTGTACTTGTTAGGCAACATCAATGAGGTAAAAGAAAGTATACAAACAAACGGAGATTTGAATAATCGTCTGATTCGTATATGG
Source organism: Saprospiraceae bacterium (assembly GCA_965229635.1). Lineage (GTDB taxonomy): Bacteria > Bacteroidota > Bacteroidia > Chitinophagales > Saprospiraceae > BQJU01. Next base: position 2,991,494 of record OZ245894.1, on the reverse strand, counting down.
GGCAAAATGCAGGACGAACTGGAAAAGTTCATTAGCAACCTAAAGCGCAAATCTGACCGCTTCATAGCTGTTGAGCCACAGGAACTACATGGGTACTCAATCTGGGCCCAGGACCCCTTCATTGCTGTGTGGGACCGAGGCCAGGAGGAGGAGACCATTCATTTTGTTGAACCTATCCGCTTTAAGGAATCAAAAAGTAAAAATGGAGAAAACCGGATTAACGCCGATTCAAAAATTGCTGACCATATAGCCATTTCCGGTTGTTTTGACGGATTGTGTACCAGTCATTCCCGGGTTTGCTTGTTTTTTCATGGAGGAAATATACTTTCCGGAGATGATTTTATCCTGGTTGGAAAGGATGATATTATTAAAACAAAGGAGTTTTTTAAAACCTGTTTACAGGAACAAGGGCTAAGACCTGAAATCCATGCACCCATCTTCGAGGCGAAAAAGCATGGCGTCCACAAAGCATTCCAAAAGGCATTCGGACTAGAGAAAGAAGTTATCTCGATAGGGAAAAAGTATAAACTAAAAGGCAAAACTCCGAAGGCATTCCGTGATAAATTATACGGTCATGGAGATTACCAACCTTTTTATCACATCGATTTGTTTGTCACTCCCGCCGGATACCTTTTCCATGAAGAGCTATATACTATAATTCTAGCAGAACCATTTAATGCTTCAAGCTACCTCACGCCAGAAGCCGATGAGTACCTGATTCAGCCGCTCCAGGAATGCATGGATGAAATAAAAATTGATCTGGAGAAATTGAAGGTCAATGGGAAGAGAAAATTTGTTGTTAGAAGGATGCCGATGCCTCTGATCCCAGTGACCACCCGAAACTCTACCAAATGGCTACCGATCAGTTATAACAATTGTTTGTTAGAAGTTCTTAATAATGGAAGCAAGAAAGTTTGGGTTCCTCAATACGGAGATCAATTAGAAGAAATTCGGGAAGATGACCTCAAAGATGACATCAAACTCAAACAAATAAAACAGCTAAAAGCCTACGATACTCTTGCGCTAAATCAATGGAAAAGTTATGAATACACTGCACACCCCATTGGCGGGTGCTTTCCATTTATACAACAGGGCGGCTCCCTGCGTTGCATTACCAAATGCCTACACAGAAGCGACATTTAATACTTCACAATCCACTTAAAATACAACACAATGAAATCCAGTAAAGTAATTACCCTTCAGCAAACGGATAGCCTCGATTTTGACTTCAATACCAAAAAACTCAAATTGAACGGGTCGGTCATCCAGATGAGCTACAATGGTAACAACTATGACCTCTCCTTTGAGGATTACTACTGTCAGCTAAATATTGAAGACAGCAGCTCCGGATGGAAAGATCTGGTGATCAACTGCAATTCAAGCTTTGACACCAGCCTGAAGTTTGAATTACATACCGCAACCAGCTACGGTACTGCTACCGGCCAGATTTTGCTGGCTACCGGGACCATGGGTACCAGCTACGGCAATAAAATTGCATTTCGAATCAGTATCGATGACCTGCGACTGGTAACCAGCCATCACGAGGCCAACCAGGAGTTTGCCCTGGAAAACGATCAGGGTATCTATATTAAACACAGTCACAATAGCGATGATTTATTCAATCTGTGGTATGGAATATCCTAAGTACTAAAAACGCGCTTACTCACGACTCTATAGTTTTATGTATTCGGGAGATCTCTTTGGCAGATTATTGCCGCAGAGATTTCTTTTTTTTTAATATCTTCGAAAATTGAATTGGTAATACGACAACATCTTATGGGCTTCAGTAAACAACAAATACAAAACTGGATTAAACAAATCCAAAAGGACCAGATTGATAGCTGCCTGGAAGAGTTGTGTAAAGACATTCATCAATTTGATGAGGATCAACAAAAGATCATCATTTCCTTGAGCGCCAGATTGTCCGAACAACAAAAGAAGGAAAACCTGGGGACCAGCAGCCACGAAGAAGAGACCGTTGAGAAGGGAAAAATCCGGCTGGGATTGCTCAATGTCTTGATGGATATGCAGGACGAATTAATTGCTGCCCAACAAGAGATTCGCACGGTACAATTGGTTGAAAACGAAGCCGAATTTCGCCAATTACTGGAAGCTACGCTACCTTCAGGAAAATACACTAACCTAAAATGCATCTCTACCGGAGATTATTGTCTGGTGTACAGTGCCTTAAGAAATAGAGAAAGTGGGTTTCGTGAAAAAGTAGCCATCAAAGTATTCAAGAATTTATCCCTGATCGATCAGGAAAATGTACAAGAGCTGGCCGAACGCTTTACCAAGTCACGCCAGTATTCCAGTCTGGACGGCATTATTACGATTCTGGATGACAACCTCAAACATCCGCCGCGCTATTACGTGATGCCCTATGTTGATGGCATGCGACTTTCCGATCGGCTGCGATTGGATTGGCCATTGCAACAACGGGAAATCAAAAAAGTGCTACTCAAGATTACCGAAGCGCTCATTCAGGGGCATCAGGACGACCTATTGCACCTGAACCTGCGTCCTTCCAATATCATGATTGACAGGGAAGGCGAACCGCAGATTTTTCCGTTTCAGGTGATTCGTTTTAATGTAAGCCAGCGCAGTGTGGGCCGCATCAAACAGATCGTGGCTTACTGGAGTCCAGAGCAGATTAACGGTCAGGAACTCACCGAGAAATCCGACCAGTATGCACTCGGCCTGGTGGCATTTGAGCTGTTTAAACACCAACCTTTCTTCCGCGGAGATACGGTACTGGAGGTTTTGCGTAAGCGCATTAAATTTGGTGAAGCACCAGAAATCCTGGCTGAGGAACTGGCCGACACCCATTGTCCGGAGCCCATGATTCGGGTAATCCAACGGATGCTGAGCCACCGGCCGGAAGACCGCTATACCGACCTGGAAGAAGTTTGGGATGAACTGGATACGGTTCGGGTAAACCCAAAACACAGCGGTAGTAAAACCATGCTCCGCCAGCTGCGCAAAAGTTTTGACCGTTGCCGCAAGCAAGAGGATTTTTATCATTCTTTTTACCAGCATTTTTTTGAAAAAAGTCCCAATTCTAAGGCTATCTTTGAAAAGCATTTTCAAATCAAAGGCGAAGAAAAAAATCAATCGAAAGAGGCCCTCTGGGAGTATCAGCACCGGGTCCTGGATTTGGCCATCGATAGGTTGCTGACCTTCTACGACAATCCACAAACTATTCAAAATCGTCTGGCCACACTGGCCGAAAACCACCGGACACTAGGTATCCCCCTCACAGAGTTTACCACCTTTATGGATAGCCTGAAAACCGCCATTCTTGCAAAGGATGCAAAAAGTTGGATGGGAAAGGAAAAGGAACTGGAAAAAACGTGGAAAGGCCTACATAAAGTCATTAATAAAAGTATAACTCCCTGACGCTCTGCCCTTCCTCCGGCATGTGGAAAACTTTTTGTTTTTAAAGTCCCAACCTACGGTTGAATTTGGTTAATTTGGTTGGTGTAAAATCAAAAAAGATACATACTATGCCGGAATACGTTCACCTGCATTGTCATACCCAATATTCACTGCTGGACGGCGCCTCGGAAGTAGGCGCCATGATGGATAAGGCCAAGGCCGATGGGCAGAAAGGAGTGGCACTCACCGACCATGGCAATATGTTTGGTGCCTTTAAGTTTGCCTCCGAAGCCAAACGCCGCGACCTCAAAGCCATCATTGGTTGTGAATTTTATATGGTGGAAGATCGGCATCGCAAGGCTTTTTCGCGGGCCGCCGGTGAGAAGGATGAACGTTTTCACCAGCTGCTGCTCGCCAAAAATGCCAAGGGCTACGAAAACCTCTGTAAGCTCTGCTCACTGGGCTATATTGAGGGATTGTACAGCAAATTCCCGCGCATCGACAAGGAATTACTGCTCAAACACCACGAAGGGCTGGTGGCGACCAGCTGCTGCATCGGTGCGGAGATTCCTCAGGCCATCTTGCACGGACGGGATGAGGAGGCGGAAAAATTGGTGCGCTGGTGGCTCGACCTTTTTGGTGAAGACTTTTACATTGAATTGCAACGCCACCGGGGACTGGAAAACATTGATGGATTGGGCATAAGCCAGGAAGACGTTAACCAGAAACTACTAGAATTTGCCCAAAAATACGAGATCAAGGTGATTGCCACCAACGATTCTCACTACGTAGAAGAGGACGATTGGGCGCCACACGATATCCTATTGTGTGTCAACACCAACAGCCTACTGGAAGAAACCAGCCGCTTCAAATTTCCCAGCTCTGATTTCTACTTTAAGAATCAGCAGGAAATGAACAAGCTGTTTGCCGATGTGCCACAAGCGATCGACAACACGATGGAGATCTTTGGCAAAATAGACAAACTGGAACTGGCTCGTGATATTCTCCTTCCGGCTTTTCCATTGCCACAAGGCTTTCAAACTCAGGATGACTACCTCCGACATCTTACTTACGAAGGGGCCAAACGACGATATAAAGAAATTACGCCGCCGATCCGCGAACGGCTGGACTTTGAGCTGGACGTTATTGCCAAATCGGGATATCCCGGCTACTTCCTTATTGTGCAGGACTTTACTACTACCGCCCGCCAGATGGGGGTATCGGTGGGACCAGGCCGGGGAAGCGCAGCCGGATCGGCGGTAGCCTACTGTATTGGGATCACCAATGTAGACCCCATCAAATACGATCTGCTGTTTGAGAGATTCCTCAATCCGGAGCGGGTCTCGATGCCGGATATTGATATTGACTTTGACGATGAAGGTCGCCAAAAGGTGATTGACTACGTGATTGATAAATATGGCCAAAATCAGGTGGCACAAATTGTGACTTACGGTACCATGGCCGCCAAATCTTCCCTGCGCGATGTAGGCCGGGTGATGAATATCCCGCTGCCCGAGGTGGACAAGGTAGCAAAAACCTTCCCTGCCCATTTGAAGGCAAGCCTAAAGAATGTATTGGCGCCAAAGGATATCGATCCCAAGCTCAAAGATGTACTCAATTCTGAAGAAAGAGAAAAAGCCTATCAGTTTCGAACGCTGGCCGAAGGCCAGGACAGTATTGGCCAGATGATCCGCACGGCCATGAAACTGGAAGGGTCCATTCGCAATACCGGTATTCACGCCTGTGGCGTGGTGATCACGCCAGATGAAATCACGAAGTATGTACCGGTAAAAATGGATAAGGATTCCAACATGCTGGTGTCGCAGTTTGACAATAGTGTGGCCGAGGATGCGGGATTGCTAAAGATGGACTTCCTCGGACTACGTACCCTCACCATCATCAAAAAGGCCATTGAGATGGTCAAGGAAAATTATGGTGTAGAACTGGATGTTGATGAGGTAGACCTGGAGGATGAGGAAACTTACAAGCTTTTCCAGCGCGGTGAAACGGTCGGCATCTTCCAGTATGAGAGTACCGGTATGCAGAAGTACATGAAAGAGCTGGTGCCCACCACCTTTGAGGATTTGATCGCCATGAACGCCTTGTACCGTCCCGGTCCGTTGGAATACATTCCGGAATTTATTGACCGCAAACACGGTCGTAAACCGGTGACTTACGATCTGGAGGACATGAAAGAATACCTGGAGGAAACCCAGGGTATTTGTGTCTATCAGGAGCAGGTGATGTTGCTTTCGCAAAAACTGGCTGGCTTTAGCAAGGGCCAGGCCGATATGCTGCGGAAGGGCATGGGTAAAAAGAAGAAGGACATCATCGATATGCTCTACCCGAAATTTCTGGAAGGTGGAAATGAAAGAGGACACGCCAAAGATAAGCTGGAAAAAATCTGGAAAGATTGGGAAGCATTTGCTTCTTATGCCTTCAACAAGTCGCACTCCACCTGTTATGCCTTTGTGGCCTTCCAGACGGCCTTCCTGAAAGCCCACTATCCGGCTGAATTTATGGCATCGGTGTTGACCAACAACAAGAACGATATTTCCAAGATTACCTTCTTTTTGCAGGAATGTAAGCGCATGGGGCTGGATGTACTCGGTCCGGATGTCAATGAATCTGCATCCGACTTTTCGGTCAACAAGCAGGGACAAATACGTTTTGGCTTGTCGGCACTGAAAGGTGTGGGAGAAGGCCCGGTAGAGGCCATTTTAGAGGAGCGCAATGCCAATGGTCACTTTGAGAGTGTTTTCGACATGATGCGTCGCCTCAGCTTGCGGGCAGTGAACAAGAAGGTGATGGAAAGTCTGGCACTGGGTGGTGCCTTTGATTGTTTTGAAGAGTTGCACCGCGCTCAGTACTTCATGACTTCCGACAAATATGATTCGCTCATTGAACACGCCTTGCGCTACGGTAATGCTTACCAGTCGCAAAAGGCCCAGGCCGTTAATTCCCTGTTTGGAGACTCGGATGATGTGCTGATTCCCGAGCCCAAAATTCCGGAATGTGACCCCTGGCCACTGGTAGAAAAGCTCAACCGGGAGAAGGAAGTGACCGGTATTTTTATCAGCGGCCATCCGCTGGATGACTATCGCATGGAAGTGGAAAACTTTACCTCCTGCCCGCTCGATCAGGTAGAAAATAACAAACACCGTCCTTCCATCAATGTTGCAGCCATGGTCACGATGGCACGCCACATGATCAGTAAAAATGGTAACGGTTGGGGCATCTTTGAACTGAGTGATTATCAGGGTTCTTTGGAGTTCAAATTATTTGGTGAGGATTATCAAAAATTCAAGCACCTGCTGGAATCCGGGAAGGCATTATTTATCAAAGGCAAATTCCAAAAGCGCTGGAACAGTGAGGAACTCGAATTTAAGCCAGTGGAGATCAAACTACTGGAGGGGCTGGCCGAAAATTTGACCGACTCGATCACCCTAAAGCTTCCGCTGGAAACCATCACCGAAGCCATGATCGACCAGATCGAGGCGCTGTGTAATGCCCACAAGGGCAAGCACCGCCTACGCATGGAGCTGCTGGACAAAAAACACCGCTTAAAGCTAAAGATGGTCGCCAAAACCCAGATGGTGAATGCCGATAATGACTTTGTGGCGGAATTGGAGCGGATGGGGGTTGAGTATTTGTTGAATTAGGTCCGATAAAACCTAAGATTTTAATGCACTTATCTTGTGAGCATCAATGCATGAAAGTCCTTTTATCTTCCTAAAATCTGAAATATTTCGTGTTATCAACTGAAGATTGTGTGTCAGTGCGGTTGCCGCAATTATTGCATCGGGGAGTTTAATCTTATGCCGAATTCTTAACTCTATAGTTTTTTCCACCACCGAATTTGAAAGTGAAAGTATTTTAGATTCTTGCACAAAGGATTTCACTATTGCCATTTCACCTTGAAGATTTCCTCCAAAGCCAAGTAGTTCAATCTGGTTAATTACAGACAAGCAATGCCCATTTTGCTCAATAATATTCTCTAGCCAATTACTACCTTTTGTAGGAATTTTATTTCCGAGAAACTCTATAACTACGTTTGTATCAACTAGATATCGCGCTCCCATTCCTTTCTGCTTTGTTCCAATTCCTTAAGCATCAGTTCAGCACTTTTTTCAGAAATACTGCCTGCCCATTTACGTTTTTTTTCGACAGGCCTGTCACCAGATTCAACCAATCGTAAAATATTTAATGCTTCCAATTCTTGAAGCAGCTTTAACGCTTTATCATCAAGTAATTCTATTGTGATCGTTTGCATTTATTGTCATTTACATTAATTAACGTTTTAAAGGGCTTTGAAAGTTTCAACCTTGTAATAACTTTTAAATCCCTTTATTAAAGGTAAGCAAAAAAGTAAACTTTCAGTTATCTGGAATACATCTACTGAACCTAGTGCATCTCATTAAGTAACTTACTATTCCAAAAAACGCTTGCAAAACCACCTATAATCATAGAGTAGTCTTTGCTAATTCTTAATCCATCACCACTCGTTTCACATAAGTGTCCCCTTCAAATTTGCAGGTCAAATAATACACCCCATTTTCTAATCCATGAACATCAATCGATTCCTGTTCAGCTGTATCAGATAACGTTCCCCGTCTAACCAACTGACCAGAGGTGTTGTACAATTCATATTGTACAACTGCCGCCTCGATTCCTGACATTCTCAACTGTAAAAACCCATCATGAACTGGGTTGGGATAAACTTGCATCGATAAAGTGCTTGTCTTTACATCCACATTTCTCACTGGCGAGTAGGAAAAATCACCATCAAAATCCATTTGTTTAAGGCGATAATAATTAGTTCCTGGCATCGGCATATGGTGTAGGTAGCTATAGCGATTTACTTGCGCCGTAGTACCCTTTCCCTGGATAAAAGCCAGTTTTTGCCAATCTCTATCTTCTTGTTTCCACTGAATCTCGAATCCCTCATTATTTAGCTCCGTTGCCGTTTCCCAAAAGAGTTTCACTTTATTTTCATCCGTTAAAGTTGCCTCGAAATGGGTCAATTCAACCGGTAGCACCCCTCCCCCGTTGACCGTTTTGATCACTACGCCTCCGGTCCCGACAGCCACCGCTACCTGATCCGAAAAGGCGTGTACATCGTGGAAGTCAGCACTGACATCAGACGTTTGCGGATTCCAGCTTGCGCCACCATCATAGGTGCGTAGAATCGTGCCGCCAAGGCCCACAATCCAGCCATTCATGTCATCAACCATGTCAATACTTTTGAGAATAGTACTCACTCCGGAGGTTTGATTATCCCACATCGTTCCTCCATCATCAGTATATTTGATTGCGCCGTTGGTACCAACGACCCACCCTTTCTGATCATCCACAAAATCCATTCCATGGAACTCAATACCGCCTCCATTATTCTGGCTTGGCCAACCATCACTACCACCATCAATAGTATGCCTAATATACCCACCACTTCCTGCAATCCACCCTTCGTCGTTGGAGACAAAGTGAACCGCTCGAAACCGGGTTTCTACTGCAAGGCCTATGTAGGACCACATTCCTCCACCATCTTCCGTTTTTAAGATCCGGCCCTTGTTTCCTACAATGTATCCAACTGTGCTTGTTGGGAAGAAAACCTCATGAAGAAAATCGCCATTAATATTGGGAAATTGAGCACCAGACCAATTTGCTCCTCCCATAGTCGCTGTTGAAATAACTGCACGATCACCAACAGCAAAGCCATTACTCGCGTCGACAAAAAAGACACCATCTCTTGTCCTGATCGTATTAGAAACCTGCGTTCCCCAATTTGCCCCCGCATCACTGGAATACCAGATCGCCCCACCTGCTCCTACTGCCCAACCTTCGGAAGCATTAGGGAAATGCACCCCGAACATATCATCGGTATTGGGTGTGGTTTGGCTGTACCACTGAGCAAAAAGTGAAGAATGAAGATTACAAAAGAAGAAAAGTAATACAACAGGAATTAACCCTTTCCGCAAGGGAGTTTTTTGTGTAAACATATTGGGGGAGTTTGGATAAGTGATTCTTTTAGCTTAAAATGTACAACATCTCTTTGAATTTTAAAAAGTAAGCATCCCCATAATGTTCCCCTGAGGGGGAAACAATTGCAAAATTCAGCCCAAATACAACCTTTTTACCTTTTCCGCGTTGTCAAAAAATATACAGCCCTACCACACATTTTTGGTTCTTTGACTATTTTTTATCTTGTTCAAAATTTTTCCCATGCTTAAACGTTCTATAGCAGGTTGGATTTTACTGAGTGTATTATTCAGTTGCAACACTTCCAATCCCAGTGCCACTAATCAACAGGCTGAACCCCCAGCCGAAAAATCAATCCCGGTTTACGAGCAGTTTGCAGAAATTGCCTCAATCTTTGAACAACAGACGGACAGCACGTACGTCATCAATTTCTGGGCCACCTGGTGCAAACCGTGTGTGGAAGAACTGCCGTATTTTGAACAACTGCACGACCAATTTGCCGGAGAAAAAATCCGCGTAATTCTGGTCAGCATGGATTTTCCTAACCAAATTGAGAGTAAACTGATCCCCTTTGTCAAGGAACATCAGCTGCGCTCCGATGTATTGGCGTTGACTGATCTGGATTACAACAGCTGGATCGACAAGGTCACTCCGGAATGGAGTGGCGCCATACCGGTCACTATGGTGTATAACGCCAAGGAGCGAAAGTTCATCGACCGGCAGTTTAAAGACGCGGAAGAATTAAAACAATTAGTAAAATCATTCTTGTAAATAAATCGATCAATCATGAGAAAAGTAACTGGTATTTTTGCAATGCTTCTGGTAGGACTGGCATTTGCATTCACTTCTTGTAATAACGCTCCCAGTGAGGGCACTGATGCAGTAGATCCAACGGCCACCACCGAAACCAAAGATGGCGAGGCCATGGCCGTAGTGGAAAAGACGGAAGCGCCACAGGGATTGAACGTGGGCGATACTGCTCCCGATTTCAACCTGAAAAATGTAGATGGTGAGATGTATTCTCTGGCCGGTATGGAGCTGGAAGATGGTACCAAGCCAAAGGGCTACATTGTGACCTTCACCTGCAACACCTGTCCTTACGCAGTAGCTTACGAAGACCGCATTATCGAGTTGCACAATAAGATGGCCCCAAAAGGTTATCCAGTGGTGGCTATTCAGCCCAATGACCCGGCGGCTAAGGCCGGGGACAGCTACGAGGCCATGCAGCAGAGAGCGAAGGAAAAAGGATTCCCTTACGTTTACCTGTTTGACGAAGGACAAACGGTATTCCCTCAATACGGCGCTGGCCGTACGCCGGAAATCTACCTGCTGGATGCCAACCTGGTATTGCGCTACACCGGCGCTATCGACGACAATTCACAGGACGCTAGCAAGGTGACCAAGCGCTACGTAGAGGATGCCGTTGCAGCTTTGGAAGCCGGTGAAAAAGTTGATCCGGAAAAGACCAAGGCGATTGGTTGTAGCATCAAGACGCTGTAAGAGGAGCATTATAAATAAAAAAAGCGGTTTCGGAGGGTTCCGAAACCGCTTTTTTTATTTAAGCAACCGCCTGTTAATCAAACGAGTATTCGCCGGTCACTACATTAAACGAAATGTCGTAAGTACCGGCTGTTACCGGAATGTTTGGTCCGTTATCAGAAGTAGCGGTGCCACTAGGGAAGTCACTACCACCCCAACTCACAATCCAGTCATTGTTCAAACGGAACTTGGCTTCGCCATCTACCAGATCCATGGTTACTTTGACTACGCTTGGCGTGGCTGCATCAGGGGTCATGTCGGTATCTGAATCCCAGCCACCAGGGGTAGCCGAACCAATGATACCAATTTCCGCTGGTGCAAAATTATAAGCACCTGTTTCCGGGTTAAAAGTCACCTCGTACAAGCCAAATGATACTGGAATATTAGGTCCGTTATCGGAAGTGGCGGTGCCACTAGGGAAGTCACTTCCGCCCCAGCTCAAGTCCCAGTTGTCGTTGGCACGGAACTTGGCTTCGCCGTCCAACAAGCCAATAATAATAGAATAAGTTCCATCACCATTGTCCTTCATGGTTGTTTCAGCATCCCAGCCACCAGGTGTAGCCGAACCGATAATTCCAATGCTTACAATACCTGCATCCGGCTCAAAATTGTATTCGCCGGTAGCAGGATTAAAGGTCACGATGTAATCACCGCCTACAACCGGGATATTGGGTCCATCCTGAGTAGCAACCCCCATCGGGAAGTCAGCACCACCCCAGTTGGTGGTCCATTCGTCATTAGCACGGAATTTGGCCTCACCGTCTACCAGGGTGATCGCCAGGCTAAAGGTACCATCGCCATTGTCTGTCATATCGGTGTCAGCATCCCAACCACCAGGAGTAGCTGAGCCAATGATACCAATGGATGGAAAACGTATAAACTCAAAGGAGTATTCCAGTGTCTTATCATTGAAAGTCACTTTGTAGAATGCGCCTTGCTCTGTAAATTCGATGTTGTTACCAAATTCTTCGGCAATGCCGTCTCCGTCGCTATCACCAAAGTTGGTGCCCATAAAGAATGGACCTTCGGAGAATTTCAATAGGTCGCCGGTATTCAGCTCAACTTCGGCCAATTCCCAGGTGTTGTCATCCACCAAATTGAATTTGTATTCAGCACCTTCAAAATCGTTGAAAGAACCCAATAAATACAATCCACTGAGATTGGTTTCAAATTCAACAGCAGGGGACACAGAATAGGTCAATGTCTGGTCGTTGAAACGAACATTAACCAACCCGCTAAAACCACAATTGGTATTTCCATTACCGGCAAAATTACTCTCCATGATAAAGTCACAGTTTGTATCTCCCCAGTCTTCGTCAGTCCAATCTGGTGTATTTTTGATTTTCCACTCTCCACCTTCCAGATTCACTTCCTTGATCTCCCAGGTATGATCGGCCACCAGTTCCATTGCATCAGCGCCCCAGCCGTTAAAGGCACCGGCGATGTACATTTCATTGTGATTAGCAGGGAAAGGAAGGAGCGAAATTTCAAAGCTGGTTTCACGGGTAGCTGTCTGATCCTTGGCATCGGTCACCGAAATAGTCAGGGTATAGAAGCCTACCGGAAGGTTTGCAGCATCAAATTCAGAACCAGCGATAACGATGGAATCCTGCGTACCACTCAAACTTTCTGCTTTTGAAGCCAATTCGGTGCCGGAAGCATCCAGCAATTTCACAGTTCCGTTAGCAAGCGGAGAAGCGGTGCCATCAATGAATTCTACTTTTATGGTGAAGTCACCGGCTACTACCTTACCATTATCTGCTGGTGTAATACTCAGTACCCCCGGAGGAAAATCAGTGAGAGAAGCGATATCCAAATCGTCTTCTCCACAGGAGGTAAAGAGGAGCACCGTACTCAGTAATAAGGATAATATTTTAATCGTATTTTTCATCTTAATTGAGTTCTAAAGATTAATAATTTGGATTCTGGTTCAGCTTCGGATTGGCAATGATCTCTGCTGAAGGCAGTGGGTAAATATTGCGCCAAGCCGGCGTTTCCGCGCCCTCATCAGCCCTTCCTTTCAGTTGCCAAAGGCCCTTATCGGTAAATTCACCAAAACGAACCCGGTCGGTCCGGCGATGGCACTCGTAAGCCAACTCTCTACCCCGCTCATCCAAAAGGAAAGGAAGGGTCAAGTCCGCTTCAGTAATATCACCAGAGTTGTCACCATAAGCGCGACGACGCACCAAATTCACATAGTCTACAGCTGTTCCCATATCTCCACCGCCGCCACGGACTACACTTTCAGCATACATCAGGTAGATATCAGCCAAACGGAACATGGGAAAATCAGTATCCGGGAAACTGAGGTTGCTACCAGGGTCCCCGTCAGAGGTTGTGTTAACAAACTTGGGCATAGCGTACCCATTTCCAAAATCACCTACATTATCAACGGTTACATCGATGTTTTGTCCGTCCGTAAAGAAAATGGCACGGCTGTCAATCTCACCGGTTTCATCAGGGAAAAGCTCCACATAATTGCGAGACACACGGATTCCCCCCCAACCATTGTCAATTCCAAAATCAGCAGGATCCATATTACCACCAACAGGTGCGTGGGTCAGAAAAGTGGTTCCCCCATACCCCTGAATTCGGGTACCATCAAAAGCAACCGGGAAGATAAACTCCGGAGAAAGGTGGTTGTCCGCTGTGAAGTTATTCCGGAATACCGGATTCAGCTGGTAAGCTTGCGAATCGATGATCTTACTGCTGTAGGTCAAACAGTCAGCTGAACGATCCGTACCAATATAAACGGAAGCATTTTGGTAAATCTTGGCCAGTAGCGCCCACACTGCAGCCTGGTCGGCACGTGCATAGTCATTTTGCTTTGGCCCCGGAAGGCTGCCTTCGATCGCCAGCAGTTCAGACTCAATGAAGCTAAAAATCTCCTGTGGTGTACCCTGAGCAGGAGCTTCTGCTCCAAGTACGTCTTCCTCAGTGAAAAAAGGAATATTACGGAACAGATCCAGAGCGTGCCAGTATGCCAAAGCTCTGAGGTAGCGGGCTTCATTGCGATAAGTAGCCACCTCGTCTTTGATCTCATCAGAGAAGCCACGGCTGGTTAATTTTTCCTCCGTTGACTCTCTCAAAAATTCATTAGCAATGGTAACCTGGTACATCAGGCGGTAATACAACCCTGCGATAAAGGGATCATCAGAGTTCCAGCTATGAAAGGCAAAGTCCTTGATGGTCTGGTCATTCCAACCAACCTGTGCAGTCTCGGTGGGAAGTTCTTGTGCATAGAAAAGCATCCGCACATAAGAGGATACCCCCTCATCAATACCTTGGATGTCGCCACTTCCGGCAGGTCCTTGTTGGCCTGTAGTGGCTAAACCAGCATAAATTTTTGCCAGGAATTGCCGGTAAGAGTCCGGATCCTGGAATACTACGTCAGGCACTGCTTCACTTTGTGGAGTAAGCTCCAGATCAGTACAAGCCGAGAAGGCCAGCGCCGCGAAAATGAATATTATTTTAGTATATCGTATCATTATTATTGAGTTTAATATGGTCTGAAAAATCGTTAAAATTCAAGATTTGCACCAAAAATGAAGGTACGAGCTCTCGGGAAGATGTCCCGATCAATACCCAGCTCAGGTAGTCCAGAAGTCGCACGATTTCCAATTTCAGGGTCGATACCAGTGTATTCCGTCAGTACAAGCAGATTTTGTCCTGTTGCATACAGGCGCAATTTCATTTTATTGCTAAGGCTAAAATTGTACCCCAACGTGATATTGTCCAAACGAATGAAGCTGGCGTCCTCCAGATAGTAGTCGGAAAGGAACTGTGGCTCTTCAAAATTGGTCAACAAACCACGTGCCAGAAGGTTTACAGGAGGGGCAGAGCGGTTGGTCACATTTTGCAGCGCACTACCGCCTGATAAAACGTTGTTGTACACATAGTTGCCAGTATTGGCACGAATTGTAAAGTTCAGGTCAAAGCCTTTGTAAGTCATGCTCGAAGTCAAGCCGTAAATAGCATTAGGCAAAGCATTTTCTTTAATGACGCGGTCACTCTCATTGATCACACCGTCTCCGTTCTGATCAACATACATATCCAACAAGTCCAGAGCGCCGTCATCATTGAAGTCTGTTTGGTCATCTCTTGGCAACCCGTCGCTATCCAGAAGGTGCTCATAAACGAAGAATGAACTCACCGGATTTTGCTCCCTCAACACCTGAATGGTCGTTCCGGTACCTCCACCAATTCCACCGTACTGAATGCCGAGGAAGTCATCTCCCGATCCGTCAATCTTGGTGATCTCGTTTTGGTTAAAGGCAACGTTGAATCCCAGATTCCACTGAAAGTCTCGTGTATCTACCACGTAGCCATTCAAAGCCAATTCAATACCGGTGTTTTCCAAAGAACCGATATTGGTCAAAACGCGGTTGGCCAGGTTGGTACCGGCAGGCACGTTTACTGTAAACAGCAGGTCGTCTGTAGTCTTCTTGTATACATCAATAGAACCTCCAAATCGGCCGGAGAGGAACTCAAAGTCGAGGCCGGCATTGATCGTTTGGGTTTCTTCCCACTTCAAGCCCGGATCAAAAGCTGTTGGACGCAAAGTAGTGACGTATTGATCGCCAAATTGGTATTGAGCCAGACCATCACCTACGCGATAGCGCGCCAGATAATTGTATTCTCCAATATCCTGGTTACCGGTGATTCCCCATCCCAAGCGCAGCTTAAGACCGCTGAGGGTATTGCTGATACCCGCCATAAAGGGTTCTTCGGAAATCTTCCAGCCCAGTGCAGCCGATGGGAAAGTACCCCAGCGGTTTTCAGGACCAAAACGAGAAGAACCGTCACGGCGTACCGTAGCAGTAATCAGGTACTTGTTGTCAATGTCAAAGTTTACACGCCCAAAAAACGAGATCAAACGGTTTTCAATGACCGAATTGTTTACCTGCAACTGAACGGCGCCGGAAGGGTTGTTGGGACCGAAGAAGTCGTTAGGCAATCCATTGGCAACGTAAGAAGGGAAGGCATTATTAAAATCCTGATAAGAGTATCCACCCAGGAAGGTCAGGTTACTCTTAATTGACTCAATGTAACGATCGTAGGTAAGATAGGCCTCCATAAGAGAACTTCTACGAGTATAGTTTTCAGCACGAACCTCACCTGGGTTTGCACTATTCAACTGGAAGCGAACAGTAGAAGGCAAAAAGCGGCTCCGCTCACCCTTGTTGACGTCAAACCCAAGATTTACCTTGGCGCTCAGTCCCTCAATGAATGGCAATTTGTAATCCACTTCTACATTACCTAATCCACGGAAACCCTGGTTAAAATCCTGCGTTTGCTCCAGTTCCGCCACCGGGTTGGTACCGGCGTTCAGCACTGAAAGCGGATATTCATAATATCCTGCAAAGATGCTACCCGGATCAAAAATTGGCAAGGTTGGATTGTAAGAAATAGCCGTACCGATAGACCCGTTGGGACTGATGCGGTCCTTGGTGTAGGCTCCTTTCAGGTTAAAGCTGATCTTAAGGGCGTCATCCAACATTCTCTGCGTATAATTCATAGCAAAGTTGGTACGCTCAGTATTGGAAGTCCGCACAATACCGTCCTGATTAAGGTAACCGGCAGAAACGCGGTAGTTTGAACTTTCGCCACCACCCATCAGGCTCAGGTTGTGGTTTTGGCCCACTGCAGTCTGCAAAATTTCATCCTGCCAGTCTGTATCGGCATTGCCCAATAGCTCCAGGTTTTGTGGCTGAGCGAAGGTCACTACATTCCGAAATTGTTCGGCATTCAACACTTCAAAAGTATTGGCGGCATTAGCCACAGAAACCCAGGTACTGTAGGTTAGTTTTGGCCGCTCACCGGTTTTACCGGTTTTGGTGGT
This sequence comes from Saprospiraceae bacterium, assembly GCA_965229635.1. Lineage (GTDB taxonomy): Bacteria > Bacteroidota > Bacteroidia > Chitinophagales > Saprospiraceae > BQJU01. The sequence goes on along the minus strand of OZ245894.1, from coordinate 2,974,756 downwards.
AATCAGGATAACACCATTGGCACCACGAGAACCGTATATGGCGGTCGCAGAAGCATCCTTTAATACGGTAAAAGTCGCAATGTCCTCAGGGTTGAGGAAGTTGAGTGGGTTACGACCTCCCTGAAAACCTCCGGGGTTGATAGCTGCGTTATCGATAGGCACTCCGTCAATGACGTACAATGGTTCGTTGTTGGCATTTACAGAAGTACCACCACGAATGCGGATGGAGGATTGGCCACCAGGTTCCCCACTATTCGATATTACTTGTACACCGGCCACTTTACCTGTGATCAGTTGATCAGGAGAAACGATAGCTCCTTTGTTAAATTCTTCGGTGGTCACCGCATTCACGGCACCGGTTGCATCGTCTTTCTTCACCGTACCGTAACCTACGATCACGACCTCCTCCAAAAGTTCACCGGCAGTCATTTGCACGTCAACTTTATCTGAAGCGGTCAGGTCAATAGTTTGTGGCCGGTAGCCGGTATAGGAAAATTCCAATTGCTTGGCAGCTTCGGGTACGGAAAGGGTGTAAGCACCGTCGAAGTCGGTGATGGTTCCCGTGCTGGTTCCTACGACCAAAATATTGGCCCCGATCAGGGGTTCGCCAGTACCTGCATCGGTTACAACACCCGAAATGGTGCGTTGTGCAAATGCGCCCATACTGATTCCCAGGAACAACACCAGGAAGGTTGTCAATTTGAGTTTCATACACTGATATTTAAGTTTCAAAATCTAGTTTAGGAAAAGCGGACTTCGTCACGCAAATTTGATACAAAACAAAGAAAAATTCTGCTGGAAAAAAATAAATTTCGCCCGAATGACCAGAAGATGATAAAAATTCTTTTCTGCAAACGTTTGCGGAAAAAATAAGTGTGACGAAAATCACTCAAATCCATGAAAAACAAGGAGTCATCTCATGGTTTTCAACACATTTCTCAACCACTCTTTATTGGCAATTGGGTCCATATTTTTGAGCTGAATCTGGAGTTTTTTGAGCCGTTCATCCATGGATTTTCTATTGATTAATTTCGCCTCATTTTTGAGTTGAAAAATGGCCCTCGACAGGCGCAAAAAATTCATATTGGCGGTCTTGCGATAGTCCGATATCTGACGATTGCGGCTAAGGTATTTTTTGAAGGCTTCAATCAGTGAAAAGAAGGGTTCCGTTTCGTCCAATTCATAATAACTTTTGAGCTGAATAATCTTCGCACCAATGTGGTAGGAGGCATCCGTAAATTCAACATCCTGCAATTGCCGTAGCGCATTTTCATAATCTGATCGGGCGTAGTATAACGCAGCGAGATTGTAAGCAACGGCATTGTAACGTTCTTCCTCAGGCAGGAAATCCTGATATTGGTAGATGAAGTTTTCCGTCCAGTCAAAGTCTTGCAAGCGAATGCCGGTGGTGATAATGTTTTTGTATGCCCACTGAGAGAGAATGCCTCGCACAAAGATGATTTTTGAGTCAATCATACTTTGGTATAAATCCAGGGTTTCCCGATAAAAGTCCGTTTCCCCGGAGTTGATCCGGCTGATGCAAAAATTGAGCGCATAGTTGTACAAAAGGCGCTGCTCGGCTTCTGAAACCAACTGAGCCTGCTCTTTGAGCAATTGTTTTAATCGGTAAAAGTGAGTGGAATCCGATCGCTCTTCCAACATGCGCCAGGTGCAATAATACAGGTTTAAAATGGGCATTTGCCGCAAAGCTTCCCGATCTTGGTACCACTTGAGCAGCTCGGGCATAAAATCGCAGTGGTAGGTGGCTTTGATCACACTGTTGCGACTGCTCATCTCACAGGCCAGACGAAACTTCTGTATCAGATAGTAATGATCCAAATCATCACTTTGATACTGGAGATGCTCACTAAAGCGCCGGTTTTGTTGACTAAGCTCGAAGCGATCCAGGTGGGCGTGCAATTGATAACTGGTTTCAAAATAATCGACGCTGCGATCCTTGCGGCGTTGCAATAATTGCGTTTGCCTCCGCGCCTGATGGCGAAGGTGTTTGGGCACATCCCGGTCGAGCAATTCCTGCATTAAGAGTTGCCCCTGCCAATCCGGCCGTTTGTCCAGGCCCTCAATCGTAAGAAACTTGTAGACCAGTTGTAGCAGATCAGAATTCAGGTTATTCAGCCGATCTTCATTGTAGGGCTCTCCCGGTTCCGCCTGAGCGTAAACTAATGGCCTTTCCAGTGCTGCCTCATCAAATTTTGGCGCAAGCACCAATAGGTAATCACACAGCCTTTTCAAACTCTCGTGCTGGTTAAAATAGCCGCAATGCACCATTTCCCGCAGCTGTTGCAGTTCCTTTGCAGGCATTTTTTGCAAAAGAAGGACCAATTTACTATTCCTCATATCCTAGAATATTGATGCCGTATAAAAAATAATTCTCTGATTATCAGAGTATTATTTTTTAACAGACCATGTAAAGATCGCAATCTTTTCCTAGAAATTGCAATAAATGTACTTTCCTGTAGCCGGTATTTGGGATAAATTTGAACCATCAACTTTAAACATGACCAAATTATCATCCCATGAACACATTTTTTTACAATACCAAAGCTATGCAACAGTTATTAACGACTTCTTTTCTGTACTTACGCGCTACTGTTTTAACTATCTTCTTACTCTTTGTTAATTCCAGTCTTGAAGCACAGGTTACCTTTCATGTCAGCAATGAGACTGGCCAGCAAGATGACCTGGTTTGCGTTTCGGTGACCGTTAGTAATTTCGAGGGAGTTGGAGGTATTACCTTAGGCCTAATGTGGAATAGCGAAGAATTGGAAGGTGAACAACTCATTCTTAATCCTGATATATCATGGTTAACTGAAACGAACTATCTACTATTCCCAGATAGAATGGGATGCTCAGGAGCAGCAGAACCAATTCCAAATGGTGGTGTTGCGTTGCCTGATGGAACATTATTATTCCAGGTTTGTACAAGAATATTAAATTCTTGTAGCTATACAGCAATCGAAGAATCCGAAACGCAATTTTTACTACAGGTTGTTGACGAAAACGGCGATCCACTCCCCGCCCAAATCATCCCCGGTTCCGTTGATAATCCCCGCACGGATCTCATACAATCCATTACCCCCGACACCGCCATTTGCGGGGGTGACAATGCACCATTGCAGGTGATCGCTCCCGAAGCGGTGAGCTACGCCTGGAGTACCAATGGCAATGACGCGCTCTCTTGTAATGATTGCCCAAATCCATTGATTGAATCCCCATTTAACGAAGCCATTTACACCGTCACGGTGACCGATGCGGCGGGCTGTCGGCAAGTGGATGAAGTACAGGTCAATGTGAATCAATACCTGGATTTTGGGCTACTACCATTTTCCAATAGTCCAATTTGCTTTGGGGATACCATCGCCTTTGATCCCAATATTTTTGATGGGCAATATTACGAATGGAGCGGTCCGGATGGTTTTTATTCCAATGAAAGTCACCCCCTGATCCCTGATGCCAACTTTGATAATGATGGCGATTATACCTTCTCCGCCATTGACAACATTGGTTGCGAAGTAAGTGCCGATTTTAGCGTGACGGTTGCCCCTGAGTTACTACTGTTCACCGATCCCACGGATGCCACTTGTTTGGATTCCGAAGACGGTCAGGTGATCATCAACATTGCCGGTGGAGTCATTCCCTATAATTATGACATTAACTTCCCCGGAACCGGAGATGACCCGGATTTATTTCAGCTGGCCCCGGGACACTACACCATTACCATTACAGATGCAGCTGACTGTACTGTAGATGGTGAATTCACCATCGGTGTACAATCCAATCCAGAATGGTCGGTCACGCTGGATAAATCGGATTGTACTGATGCCATCGATCGCCTGATCTTTACCGGCCCCGATCCCAGTGGTTATGACTATTCTCTTGACGGTGGGCTAAACTTTTCTCCTATTCCTGTGAGCACTGTGGTATTGGTTGATTCCTCCACAGTCATTGACCTAATGATCAGAAATCCCGAGGGTTGTATCCAATCCATTGATCCGACACAGTTTGAGGTGATCGAGTTCCAATTTCTTGCCGAGACCATCACGCCCGCTTATTGCAACGGCAGTAATGACGGTAGCGTCACCTTTGAAGCCCTCAACGGTATTCCCACAGAGTTGGAATGGGTCTACAACGGCTTTTCACCACCCAATATCGACCCAGACAATCTATTTCCAGGCTACTATGAGGTTACTGCTACCTCCGATAATCTCTGTACGGCTACCGCCATTTTTGACCTGGATTACACCAATGAAATTACATTTGAACTAGACTATAGTCCAACCGTACCCTGCCCCAATGATGCCACCACGCTCACCCTTGTGTCCGCATCCGGTGGAATTACCTCAAACCTGGAAGATTACTGGCTGAGTGTGGACGGCGCAGTAGTGGGCAATGGCAATGCTTCTGTAGATTTAACACCAGGGGTCTATGCCATTTCCGTTCACGACGCCAGTTGTAATGCCGCTATCCTGATTGAAATTACGTCTAATTCAGATTTGGGTATCCTAAATGTATTGGCAGAAAACCTGACGTGTCAGGGTGATCCCGGCAGTATTACCGTGTATCCAACGGGAGGAACACCGCCCTATTTGTATACCTGGTGGGACAACCAGACCACCACCGAAAACAGCTATCCGGTAGCCAGTATCGGCACTTATGAAGTGACGTTGACTGATAGTGAAGGTTGTACCATAGAACTAGACGGCATCGAAGTAGGTCAGGGGCTGGAGCTTACCGTGGACCCGGATACGGTCATTTGTCAGGGAGATGCATTAACCTTAAATGCGGTTTCCTCTGATCTTTACAATTATGAGTGGTCGCCCGCCACCGGTCTTGACAACCCATTCAGTAGTAATCCAGTGGCTCAACCCACGGAAACGACTACCTACACCGTCACTGTTACCGATGTACAATCTACCGGTTGTACGGTCATTGATTCTGTGACCATCACCGTTGTCGACTGCAGCTTTGCCTTTTCGGATACCATCTACGTGGGCGACACGGTCACCTGGTGTGATCCCACCCAAGGGCCGCTGGGATTGGAGGTAACCGAGATTATAGCAGCCCCATTGGGATTCATCCTTTATGATACCGATCTGGGCGAAAATTGTATTGACTTCATTGGCCAGGAAGCCGGTGCCGATACCATGATTGTGGAATTGTGCTATGGTTCAACGAGCCCTTGTGTCACCTTGATTGTCGATATTTTGGTGGAAGACACCCCCGTATGGCCGGGCGATACGGATGACAATGGAGTAGTTGATAACTTTGATGCACTCAACATCGGATTGGCCATCAATTCTGGAGGTCCTACCCGTCCCAACGCATCGTTAACCTGGGAAGCCCAGCCTGCTCCTGATTGGCTATTCAGCACTCCCGATGGTAGTAATTATAAGCACAGCGATACCGATGGAAACGGTTTGATTGACCTCAATGATACGCTGGCCATCAGTCTTAACTGGGGTGAAGAGCATCAATTTACCAATGAAAATCCCGATGAGAATCGCCTGTTGGGTGATGTACCCTTCTACCTGGAACCCGATACGCTGATCGAAGGGCAAACCATCAACTTACCCATCATTCTGGGTACCGATGAAATGTCGGCAGAAGATGTTTACGGGCTTGCATTCAGCCTGAATTATAATCCCGAGATCATTGCCATGAATTCCGCGTTTGTCGAGCTGGGTAGCTCCTGGCTGGGTACTCCAGATGTGGATATGTTTATCCTGCAAAAAGACTTTCACAGCATGGGGCGCACCGACATTGGCCTCAGCCGTATTGATGGCATGAATGTAAGCGGATCAGGAGCCATCGGACAATTTATTGTGACCATTGAGGACGACATCCTGTTCTGGTCCAATGAGGAGGAGCGCAATGAGTTGGTCGCCGAGTTCAGTATTGATAATGTGAGGTTGATCAACTTTGCCGGTGAAGAGATTCCCGTTGATGCTCAGAGCACCCTTACGGAAATTATAAGCGATCAAAATGAGGTGGACCTCAGTCGGTGGATCAGGCTTTCGCCAAATCCAGCCAGAGAAAAAGTGTATATCCAATCAGGCAATCTGAAAATCCTCAAGGGCCAATTATTCAATGCTCTGGGCAGAGTGGTCTGGCAGACAGATCAATGGGAGCACAATGAATTGGATGTGTCCCATTTGCCGAAAGGCACCTATTTCCTCAGCTTGCAAACTGATCGCGGCATTGGCCATAAGAAGCTAATTATTGATTAATTATTGCAGTAAAAGGTAGTATGGATAGCCAGTCAGATTGACTGGCTTTTTTTGTGTTTTCAAGGATTTGGGGTAAATTCATGGCTTCCACCTTTAAACACCTATCATCATGCGCCATCTTTACGTGAGTTTTCTGCTATTCATTTTTCCCATTTTGGCGTCAGGCCAAGGAGACCAATGCCTGGTAGCCAGCACCCTGACAGTATCACCGACTCCTAATCCCATTACCCATACCTATGATCCAGGAAGCTCAGTGGAATTTTGCTATACCGTCTTTGAGTGGCAGTTGGGCCCCGCAGCGGAGTGGCTGCATGCCGTTGAAATTCTTTTCGGACAGGGCTGGGACCAAGGCAGCATCAATCCAGTGCCCCCTCCTTCCTGCGATGGCACCGGTTATTGGGATTGGTACCCCTCTTGGCAAAGCAGTGCTACTGGCCAGATTTTTGGATCAGGCTTTGCCTATGATTCCTATAATGGAGGACCTTACGATGGAGATCCCGGCAATAATCATGGCGATGGCCAAGGAGGCTGTGCACAAATAGGCATTAACTCCCCTCCTAAAACTTTTTGCTGGACCATTGATGTCCGGGAAGATTATCAGACAGACAATATTAATGATCTGGGATTAACAATAAATGCCCTTTCTGATGGTGAATCAGGGTCGTGGGCTCAGAGTGTATGTAATAGTTGGGAAATTGATTACTTTTTTAATCCTGAGGAGTATTTTTATGAAAATATCATCGACTATTATCGCTCTTCTTCTAGTGTCTGTGACAGTGCGTGTACCGGCGAAATTGTCATCACTACTCTAGAGGAAGAATGGCACCACCGCCTTTCCCTAAATTCTGGTGAAATCATTTTCGAAGACTCTCTTCCTACTGGAATAGATACGATAAGTGGCCTTTGTCCTGGGTTTTACACCCTTGAATCAACATCCTTGATTTCAAACTTCACTTTTTCTGATCAGTTTACAATCTTCAATCGGGTCCGGCCAATCGCCGTAGCTTCAACCAACTCAATTTACTGCGAGGGAGATTTCCCGCCACTTTTCGGGTCAGCCCAACAAACCAATGGCTCTTCGGTCTCCTATCAATGGCAAGGCCCCAACGGCTATGCCTCCAATGCCAAGAATCCTACGGATGCTCCGGGTCCTGGCCTATATACCTTGACCACTCGGGTTGGCAACTGTCAATCTGACCCAGATACCATTGTGGTCCCTGCTCCCCTACCCCGCCCGGAAATATCGATCACCTCCGGCAATCAGGTATTCCTTTGTGCCGGAGGAAATACTGAACTAACAGCGGAAGGCGCCGACACCTACGAGTGGTATACCGAACAGGGTATTTTGTTTGCCACCGGCCCCACCGCTACCGTAATGCCGGTAGCTACACGCACCTATCAGGTACGAGGTCTGGTAGATGGAGATCCTTGCGAAGGTATTGCTGAGGTAACCGTTTACATTGATGATTTCTCAGCAATTGATATTGGACCGGAGCAAAACGTTTGTGTGAGTGGCCCTACGACGTTTGGTCCGGGAGTCAGTGGGCTAGATTACCTCTGGAGTACCGGAGAAACTACTTCAACCATTACCATAGATTTGGCCACACCAACCAGCTATGCACTGACCGTCACTGCCCCCGGCGGTTGTAGTGATGAATTTGAAACCTTACTGATACCCGTTGCCAATCCTACGGCCGAGATTGAGGCGCTGTCTACCCTATTATGCAAAGGCGACTCTACTCTACTCATCGCCCAGCCCGATGTCGGTACGCCTCCCTACACCTTTGCCTGGAGCACCGGAGAAAGCAGCGATACCATCACCGTTATTCCCGAGGTAACGACTACTTATACCCTGACCGTAACCGATAGTAATGGCTGTACCGATGAAGCCAGTGTGATGATTGAGGTCATTAGCGATCAGACGACCATAGTGGCCGCCAATCCTGTTGTTTGCGAAGGAGAAACGACCACGCTGACCGTTAATGAATTTGCGAATTTTTACGATTGGAGTACCGGACAAGTTTCCCAAATGATTGAAATAGCACCCAGCACTTCCAGTGTCTATGAAGTCACAATTATGGACTTCAACGGATGTCTTAAAACCGATACTATACTCATTGAGGTCGTCCCTCCGCCCAATCCACCAATTATCAACTGCACCAGCACCACCAGCAGCATTGTTTTTAGCTGGGAGGTGATTGGGGGATTTATCCATACCGCTTCCTCAATCAGCGGACCGGATGGGTTACAAACCGATAGCACGTATACTGTGAGCGGGCTTTCGCCCAATGACGAAGTGACCATAGAATTGGCGGCATTTAGCCCGGAAGGTTGTGTGGCTATCAACCAGCAAACCTGTTCGGCTATTGATTGCCCAAATGTTGAATTAGAAATTACCGAGGTTATCGATGTGTGTGAAGATGCCGCTCCATTCCTGCTCGAAGTTATTGCTACCGGGGGCAGTGGCGGCGGAACCATCATCTGGCAAGGAGCTTGCATCACTGATCCCAGTACCGGCCAATTTGATGCTCAGCTTTGTGGCCCGGGTACCTATCAGGTTATTGCAACTTACAGCGAAGGCCCGTGTGTTTATCAAGCCGCTACTGAAGTCACCATACTGCCCATCTACCAAGCCGAATTCACCCTTGCACAAGAGGCCTGTATCACCGATACAGTTACAGTGCAGTATACCGGCGATGCTCCCAATGACGCCGTCTTCAACTGGAACTTTGGTGCGGCCACCGTGCTCTCCGGTTCCGGTCCAGGGCCCTATGAATTGCGGTGGGCTAATGCAGGAGACTATATCGTGGAACTATCTTTAGGAGGAGATTGCCCCAGTGAAACGATAAGCCATGATATCAGCATTACCACACCTTTGGATGCGCCGGAAGTGAGTTGTGATCTGGATGTGCCCAATGGCATCATCAGCTTTGGTTGGAATACCGTGGTTGGAGCAACCAGTTATCAGCTTTCGCTAAATGGGGAAGATCTTCCCAATATAACCGAAACAGAAATATCTTTTGATTCATTTGCGCCGGGAGAAAACGCCATTCTGTTGGTTACACCTATCGGCGATGGTCTGTGTACAAATGCCTCAGGTCAGGCGGGTTGTGCATTGCCAATCTGCCCGGAATTGGAGGTAAGTCCTACTCAAAATACACTTTGCGAGGGAGAAGCGGTACCACTTAGTGCCAGCTACGGATCTGATGCAACTTATACCTGGAGCCCGCCAACAGGCCTCAGCTGTACCGATTGCCCCAATCCTGTGGCCACACCTGGTACATCCACCACCTATACGGTAACAGCCAGTAATGCCAGCGGCTGTGAAGAAAGTGCTGAGATAAGCATTATCGTTAATCCGCTCCCCAGCGTTTTTCTGGAAGATGCCTACGACGTGTGCCTCGGAGAAACGGTAGAGCTGTGCCTGCAAAATGTACAAATGGTGGTATGGACCGGCCCCAATGGCTATTACTACGAAAATCCTTGTTTGATCATCCCTGATTTTGCGGAAGAAAACAGCGGCACCTACTATATGGAGGTCACCTTTCTGGACGGCTGTACCCTCAATGATTCGCTGGACATTCTGGCCATTCCACCGCTAGAAGTCATCCAAGTTCCGGAACAGGTTGAGGCTTGTCCCAACCAGATTTTCACCTTATCCGCTGAGGTCAATAATGCCGATTTTTACTACTGGTTCCCAATCAAAAATGTCTTTTGCCCGAATTGTCCGACAACCCTGGCCAGCATCACACACCCGACAGTTTTCACGCTAATCGTTTTGGATGAAACTGGCTGCGAAATGCGCTTTGAAATTCCGGCGGTAATACCACCCGGCTGTCAACAACAACCCGACATCGATGACCCCATTTTTCTGACCGGTACCGGTAATGAGGGGCCGGTAGATATGGTGCTCTTTCCCAACCCTAGCCATGATCAGGTGATGGTGCAGTGGAATCAGGAGGTGGAAGGGAATCTGCAGCTATTTGACACCCAAGGAAAGCTGGTACAGCAAACCTCAGTTAGGGACCAAACGACCACACTGGACTTACAGGTTTTGCCCAGTGGCATTTACTGGGTGCGCTGGACTTCGGAGCGGGGCACGATTAGTAAGAAGTTGTTGAAGGAGTAGATCAATCCGCCAGGAATCGTTATAAATATAATGATGATAAAAATAATCATTATATTTATAACGATTTTTTCCTTACCCGGAACTCCCCATTTCTTCCAACACCCTCCGCAACCAAGTCTTACTGGCCAGCGGACTGGGATCCTCCAATTGCTGCTGCAATTTTTCGTAACGTTGTTGCCATTCCTCCTGTGAAAGAAAGCCTTTACGCATGGCTAGCTTCTGAATGCGACTGGCAATTTTCAAAAAGTTGCCATAAGACTGCTTCTGGTATTCCGATAATTGTCGATTGCGCAGGACATATTGGCGCGAAGCCTCCAAAAGAGAGAAAAACGCCTCCGTTTCCTCCAATTCATAATAGCTTTTAAGCTGAATCAACTTGGCGCCCATGTGGTAAAAAGCATCCGTGAATTCCACTTCATAGAGATGATCCAAAGCGGCATTGTAATCCTTTTTTTCGAAATATAGGCTCGACAAATTATAGGTATAGGCGTTATCCTTCACTTCGGGTAGCAATGATGGCGCATAATCGTGAATAAACTGCTCTGTCCAGTCAAATTCGCGTAAGCGAATACCCGCCGCAATGATATTGATATACGACCACTGGGTGAGATAGCCGTTTTTAAAGATGATCTTTTCCTCCAACAGAACCCGGTATAAATCGAGAATTTCCCGATTAAATATCGTTTGCCCAAAGTTGATCTTTTTCACGCAGTAGTTGAGCGCATAATTGTACAACACCCGCAACTCGCGCTGGGGAAACAATGATCCGTGTTGTGCCAACAGTTCCTTTAAAGCAAAATAGTGCTCGGTGTCCTCACCTTCCGTAATCATCTGATAGGTCTTGTGATATACCTCCAGTACCGGCACGGCTTGCAAGTGATGCTGATTTTCCCGAAAGGCGGTCAGCAACATGTCCAGATGATGGCAATCATAGCGCGCATTGACCACTACATTACGGCTGGCCATATCACAGGCAATGCGCAATTTATTGCACCAGTAATACAAGTCGAGGTGGTCACTTTTTCGCTGCAGGCTTTCATCATATCCTCTTTTCCCGGCGGCAAGCGACTGGCTATCCATCCGCTCGTCATATTGGTATTCCCAAAAGTAATGATCATGATTGCGCCAATTCTCCTGATCCAACAGCTGCCGCAAACGCCGGGCATTCCGATCTACCAGGTCATGCAATTCACGGTCCAGTAGCCACTCTAACAATTCATTTTTTTTCCGGATGAGCTGTTGTTCCTGGTGCTGATCGGCCAAAAAATCGTATAACAACTGCAGCAGGTCAGAAATCAGGTTGTTCAGCCTTAATTCTTTGTACTCACTCCTTCCGTAGATTTTTCGGTATACCACCGGCTTTTTCAGCGCTGCTGCTTTATTTGCGTTAAGCTGCTCCACCACATAATCGCATAAGTAACCTATTTTCTCATTTTTATTAAAATAAGGAGAGCTGACATATTCGCGAAAGCGCGTCCGTTCACGAGTACTGAGTGTTTCCAAGACCTTGATTAGGGAAGACTTATGCATAGTTTTTTCATCTATGGTATTCGGCAACAGACCGACTACTTCACTTGTCAAAGAAAGGAAATTTCTTATCTTTGCCCAAAAAAATATTATCCCGGTAGACGGCCCCTCCTAAAGCTCTTAAAGTCAGACATTCGCTCGAATTATCGCCATTCATAAGCCTCAGTATTAATATGGTTAGTGTTTTTTCACTAATAGCATGACTTATAATTCCATTAACTGATAAATAAAAAATCATGAAAAACAGACGCCTGGGTATTAGCCTATCTACCTTGTTTTTTGCCCTAAACCTGGCTTTTGCCAACACCTCAACACTCGACGGTCTACTTGTTTATCCTTATTCTGATCAGGATACCCTGGAAGCCGGTGATCAATACTGCGTGCAAATCCGCGCCGATGGTTTCACCGAAATCGTGGCCTTCCAGTTTTCCGTCAATTGGGACCCAACCGCCCTGCAGTTTGATAGCCTTACCGGCCTCAACCTGCCAAGTATGAATATCAACAACTTTAATACACTACCCGATTATACCAATAATGGACAAACCGCCGTGGCCTGGTACGTCGATATTCCCGATGCGGTCACCCTGCCCGATGGGGGTAGCCTTTTTGAAATCTGTTTTACCGTTTTGCCAACGGCCACAGAAAATGTAACCGTGGAGGTAACCGGTTCACCCACCGCGATCGAATTTGTGAATAGCGCCGAGGACATTGTCGATGCTACACCCGGCAGCAGTGAGCTCTTTGTGCCGGCTCCTACCCTTGATGTCAACCTGGGACAGGGTTCCGTTGCCCCAGGAGAAACCGTATGTATTCCGTTGACCGTGGAGAATTTTGTTAACATTTCCGGCTTTCAGTTTACCCTCACCTGGGATACGGCACAACTGGCCTTCACCGGCGTTCAGGCATTCAATCTGCAAGACCTGACCATCAATAACTTCAATATCTCGGCTGAAAATGAGGAAGGCATTCTGCGCTGTATCTGGACGGAAATGGGCGTAACAGGAGTGACCGTGGCTAACAATACTGCCATCTTTGACATCTGCTTTCAGGCAACGGGAAGCCTGGAGACAGCACCCGTTGACTTTAGTGATAACCCGGTTATGATCGGTGCCACTGACGTCAACGACAATCCGGTGAATGTCGAAACCACTGGAGGAGAAATCACGATCAGCGGCATCCCGGTATGGCCAGGCGATACGGACACCAGTGAAGTGGTCAACAATTTCGATCTGCTCAACATCGGACTCGCCTACGGTGAAACCGGACCTGAGCGTCCCGGTGCTTCTCTGACCTGGGTGGAGCAATCCGCCGCCCTTTGGAGCTACCACACCCCCGAATCGGGCACCAACGCTGCTCACATTGATGCGGATGGCAATGGCGTAGTGGATGACAACGATGTACTGGCGCTAGACCAAAACTGGGGTGAAACCACCAACTTTTGGGAAAACAACGATGAAAACCGCGGCTTGACGCTCGTTGATCCGCCATTAGTAGTGGATACCGCCACCGTCAATCCCGGGCAGGAAGCCAGCTTTGATATCCTTTTCGGCGATGAAACGACTCCAGCGGAAGGTATCTATGGTTTGGCCTTTACGCTGATTTACGATCCCGGTGCGGTAGTGCCCGGAAGTGTGGATGTGACCTTCGCTGATTCCTGGTTAGGAGACGAAAACACCGAGCTGATCACTATTTTCCGCGATCGCTCGGAAGACAATCGCATCGACATTGCGCTAAGCCGCATTGACCACACCAATCGCGACGGACAGGGCACCATTGCCCAGTTACACCTTACCATTGCCGATATCACGCCGGGTGCTGAAGGCTATCCATTGCCGTTTCAAATTGAAAATACCAGAATCATCAGCAATGTCGAAGCCTCGATCACCGTCGCCACTCCGATTACCTATTCCGAAGTGATGGGCACCGTGAGCACACAAACTCCGGAATGGGCCAGTCAGGTATCGATCTACCCGATTCCGGCTCGTGATTTTCTACAAATCAAGGCCGATGGATTGACCATCAAAACCGTTGACATTTTGGGCCTTGACGGCAAAAAGATCCAGCACTTTGACGACCACTTTGGTAGAATCCCGGTCAATACACTCGATGCCGGCACCTACATTTTGCAAATTCAAACCAACAAAGGGTGGCTACAGAAATCCTTTGTGAAGTACTAGAAGCTATCTCAAAATTGTTTTTGGGAACCGAAAACCAGCTATTTTGGGATTAGACAAGGCGCAAAAACCGAGCATAGCCGAAGCTACGTAAGGATTTTTGCAACGAAGTATAATTCCATAAGAGCGGTTTGTAGGTCAAAGGATAGTTTTGAGATAGCTTCTAATAATATCATAATTCCAAAACTGATTAAAATTTAAAATGATGAAAAAGAAATTCCTGGGATTGACGCTTTTGTTGATGTGTTTCCTGATGCCTTTGGTAGCGCAGGATATCCATCTTTATCCTTATTCCACTCAAGACACTATTCAGGTTGGAGAACAGTATTGTGTAGAGATTCGAGTAGATGGCTTCGTTGATATTTTTGGATATCAGTTTTCGATTAACTGGAATCCAGAGGCCCTACAATATGACACGATACAGGCCATGAATTTACCCAGTTTGACCCTCACAAACTTTAATACTACGCCTGAATTTACGGATTCTGGAAACACAATTACCTCATGGAGTAACAACCCTCTTACAGGCATTACATTACCTGATGGTTCCAGCCTCTTTGAAATCTGCTTTACCGTGCTTCCTACAGCTGCTCCAGTCAATATTGTTGAGGTTTCTGGCACGCCATTAGCCATTGAATTTATTAATAGCGATGAGGATTATTTGACGGTAGGTCTGGGAAGTACGGAAATCTTTGTACCTGTACCTGGTGTTCAATTGATTGGCGGAACAGCTGCAGCAGATCATAACTCACCAGTTTGTATTCCAGTAAGAGTTGTCGGATTCACAGATCTTACCTCACTACAATTCAGCTTAAACTGGGACACTGCTCAATTAGCTTTTACCGGGGTACAAAACTTCAACCTTCCGGACCTGAGTATTAACAACTTTGACATAGCACCTGAGAATGATGAAGGAATTCTTCGCTGTAGCTGGACCGACACCGGAGGGGCAGGAGTCACCATAAGTGATGATACTTTCATTTTTGACATTTGTTTTCAAACCAAGGGCAGTCTGGAAGTAGCCTCAGTGGATTTCACTGATACCCCACTGATGATTATAGCAATGGATACCGAAGATAACTTCGTCAATATTGAAACCATCAGTGGTAAAATCACAATCAATGGTATTCCAGTTTGGCCTGGTGATACAGACACAAGTGAAGTCGTGGACAATTATGATTTACTGAACATTGGTCTTGCATATGGAGAGATTGGTCCTCAAAGACAAAATGCATCACTGACTTGGGTAGCGCAACCTGCCGCACTTTGGAACTACACTACTCCAAATTCAGGAACCAATGGCATTCATATTGATACCGATGGTGATGGAGTTGTCACGAACCTTGATGTGATGGCGGTTTATCAAAATTGGGGAGAAACTACTAACTTCTGGGGAGGAGGAGATGAAAATCGTAGTGCAATACTCCCACAAAGTCTGCCTCTCGCAGATGCCACCTTAATGCTAGAAACTAAAGTTGTCAATCCCGGAGAAAACACCACCTTCAATATCCTGTTCGGCGATGAAACCACTCCCGCCGAAAACATCTACGGACTGGCCTTTACCATCGTCTACGATCCCACAGCCGTTGTTGGCGGAAGCCTGAGTGCCAGCTTTGCTGACTCCTGGCTGGGAGACGAAAACAACGACCTGATCACCATCTACCGGGAGCGTGCGGAAGACAATCGCATCGACATTGCGCTAAGCCGCACCAATCACGAAAACCAGAGCGGCTTTGGCGCTATTGCGCAACTCAACCTGACCATCGCCGAATTGATTCAGGAAGAGAATTACGCCATGGCCTTCGACATCGAAAATGTGCGCATCATTAATGCCGGTGAGGAAGTCATTCCCTCCGTACAGCCCACCACTTATTCCGAAATTTTGGGCACTACCGATACTCATGGACCGGAGTTGGCCAATCAGGTGAGCATTTTCCCCGTTCCGGCAAGAGATTTTCTGCAGATTCGCACTTCTGGATCGACCGTGGAAAGTACCTCGCTCTACAGCATCGACGGAAAGTTGATCCAGCACTGGAATGGGAATCCACAAGAGATTTCTATAATAGAATTGGCGGTAGGAACGTACGTGCTTAAACTCTATACCAAGGTAGGAATGATTCACAAGCGATTTGTGAAACAATAAATTCATTTATCTCTTGACAAGTCATCTGGAATCTTATCAGATTAGCCAGGTGACTTGTCATTTTCTTTTCCTTTTATTTACGCACCACCTTCTCATTTACTTAATTAATATTAAAAAATCAAAAACTAATAAAATTATATTAATCAGCACTTTACCATCAAAAAACACCGCAAACACAAAAGACTAATTTCAATTTCACAGAAATTAACCGTATATTAAAGCGGTAATAATCATAATTCTAAAAACTAGTGATTGTCTGGAAGTAAGCTCCATTCAATACAGGGAGAACTTCTAGCCCCCCGGGCAAGCGCGCTAACCTAAAACCCATGAAAAAAAGGTACCTAATTACTCTTTTGCTAATCTTTCTATGCGCTTTTCAGATTCAATTTTTACAAGCTCAAAATGAATGTTTTACCCTTCAATTATCATCGGAAACCGGGCAGGTTGGGGATACCGTAGCAGTGGATGTGACGGTGAAGGGGTTTGATGAGATAATTGGAATGCAGTATAGCATGAATTGGGACGCTGATAATCTAGAATTTATAGAAATATCCAACTTCAATTTGCCTTTTCTTTCTACGAGTAATTTTGGAATCATTCCACCTCAATCTACCAATAAATTAACATTTTTATGGATAGACTATAATCTGGAGGGCGTATCGGTGGTAGATGAAACAATTATATATCGTATTTATTTCAAGATACTGGCTCCAGGGATCAATCCAATTCACTTTAAAAATACTCCTACACCAGAAGAGTTTACGACTAGTGCGGAAGCCAAGATCAAGAATTTTGCCTTAATTGACGGCCAAATAGGCTCCACTTCTCAAGATGTACTTGAAATTGAGGAGGCCTGTATTAATAGTGATGAGTGTATATCTTCAACTGCAATTTTAGTCGCACCTGAGATAACAGGAGGGCATCCACCCTACAATTTTGAATGGACAGGACCAGAAGGCTTTTCCAGCGATACCAGAGAGTTGACAGGTGTTGCCACCAATGGTTATTATTATTTCAAGGTTACCGATAGCCAGGAAAACATAATGGAAGCATGGTATTCCATTGATCTCCGGGGCGGCTATGAATTACAAACAAGCGTTTCTCCCGATGCCTGTAGTGACGACAACACTGGCCAAATCCAAGTCAATATGGTTTCTGAAGGCAACTTCAACTATAGCTGGAATACAGGCGATACGACGATGTCTATTACCGAATTAGCTGCAGGGAATTATGTACTAACTATTGAGGATGTGGACAACGGCTGTTTCTATTTAGAAAACTTCGTGCTCCCTGAGAATATTCGATACCAAGTTGACGCTGGACGCATTCCTGCAACTTGTGAAGTCACCTCTGATGGAAAGATCCTTTTATATATTCACGACAGTTTTGCACCTCCTTCCACCTACACTTACCAGTGGAGCAATGGTGCTACGACAAAAAACATTCAAGACATCCCATCAGGGCACTACACTGTTACCGTGACTAATAATGTAGAATGTGTTGTTGAAAAATCCATTTGGCTTGGGACCCATTCATGGCTTGATACAATTAGTATTTCAGTAGGAGATGCTTGCCCCGGTCCTGATAATGGTTTAATTAACGTGCATTCAGACACATCGGCGGCTTATGATTATTTATGGAGCACTGGTGATACCACTGAAGACCTGAATAATTTGGAGGAAGGGAATTATAGACTAACGATTACCGACCAAATTGGATGTACCTCCATTAGAGACATACATGTCGGTACAGAACAGCTTTTGACTTCCCTGGATCATCGCTGTAACTCTTTAAATAGCATACAGGTTGATGCAACTGTAATATCTAGCGGGACGGCTCCTTACACCTTTATCTGGAATACTGGAGATAGTCTGGTCGAACAGCAAACGGCAAGTGTTATTTTACCAAATGAAGGGACCTATAGTTTGACCATTACGGATGCTCTGAACGAGTGTTCAACCGTTTTTGAAGATTTGAATATCGAATGCTTTCCTCCCGGAAGCCTGTACTTAAATTTTGAAAATTCAAAAGATACCCTTGAAGTAGGAGAGCAATTATGTGTTCAAGCCATTGTTGATCGATTTGTGAATATTGAAGTATTTGATTTCCGTTTATTGTGGGACCCATCCAGGTTGCTTTTTGAAAGCGTTACAGGTTCAAACGACCAATTAAATTACACTCATTTGGTTCATTATGACTACCAGGAAGCTCTGGGAAATGGGGAGTTATTTGTATCTTGGTTCAGGGCAGACGACGATGAGGTAATAACTCTTCCAAATGGATCAGCGCTTTTAGAGTTCTGCTTTACGGTTTTGGGTCCAACTTTAGGTGAAAGCGAAATTATTGTATCCGAAGCTGCTTACCAACTCAACTTTTATCAAGCTACTGGCAACCAATTAAACACGGTTCCTGGACAGTCCACGTTCTACGTGACACCTCCCTCGATCTCTCTCCGCGCCGGTCAAACCAACGCCCTCCAGGGGCAAGATATCTGCATCCCCATCCAAGTGGATAACTTTGAAGATGTTTCCGACATGAAATTTAGCATTAATTGGGACCCGACTCAACTAGATTTTCAAGGGATTGAGGAATTAAACCTGCCCGGACTTACGCCTGAATGTTTTGCCCAGGATATCGATGGTATGCTCTCCCTTGATTGGCATGCTCCGGATGGCATTTCCATGCCTAATGATACCAGCAATATCTTTAGTCTCTGCTTCACCGCCATTGGCAATGCGCCGGAAACCTATCTCGAATTTAGCGATACACCCTTAGCTATGGAGGCCATGAATAGCGATAGTCTGCAAATGACCATCAACCACCAACCCGGCATGGTAGCCATCACCGGAGTCCCGGTCTGGCCAGGAAATACTGACCTTAGCCCGGTGGTCAATCACTACGATTTGCTCAATATCGGTCTGGCCTATGGGCAAAGCGGCCCTACCCGACCGGAAGCGTCTCTGTTGTGGCAGGAACAACCGGCAGCTTTCTGGACGTACCATACCCCAAACTCTGCAATCAATGCGGTACATTTTGACACGGATGGCAATGGTACTATCAACCAAAATGACCTGGAAGCCATCACCCAAAACTGGCACGCCAACACCACCGCCTGGCAAGACACACCGGAATTACCGGTTGCCTCGTCACTGACGACGCCCTCCATCTGGATAGCACCACAAACGCTCAATCCGGGACAAACCGCAACCCTAAGCATTGAATTGGGCAATCAATTTGCCCCTGCCGAAAGCATCTACGGCCTCGCCTTCACCATCGTCTACGATCCGGCAGCCGTTGTTGGCGGAAGCCTGAGTGCCAGCTTTGCTGACTCCTGGCTGGGCGATGAAAACAACGACCTGATCACTGTCTACCGTGAGCGTGCGGAAGACAATCGCATCGACATTGCGCTAAGCCGCATCAACCAGGAAAATCAAAGCGGTTTTGGCGCCATTGCGCAACTCAACCTGACCATCGCTGAATTGATTCAGGAAGAGAATTATGCGATGGCCTTTGACATCGAAAATGTGCGCATCATTAATGCCGGTGAGGAAGTCATTCCCTCCGTACAGCCCACCACTTATTCCGAAATTTTGGGCACTACCGATACTCATTCACCGGAGTTGGCCAATCAGGTGAGCATTTTCCCCGTTCCGGCAAGGGATTTTCTGCAGATTCGTACCGAGGCATTGACTGTAGAAAACTCTTCGCTATTTACCATTGACGGAAAGTTTATCCGGCAATGGAGTGGTAATCCACAAGAGATTTCTACGGGAGAATTTGAGTCGGGAACCTATGTTCTGAAGCTTTCCACCAGGGAAGGAACAGTGCATAAACGATTTGTGAAAACTAGATAACCTGTTCCGGAGGAACAGCCTCATTGTAGCTCGGTCCAAACCGAGCTACAATGCGTGCCGGAGGTACGCTCTCTTTAACATCAGGCTTTGAGGGAGCGGACCTCCGTAACTTCGCAGCGTTAAAAACCAGGTACAGCCTGGCCTTTTGTTTGGGGCAATGCCAAAGAAGCCGTGCACCGGGCGTCTGCGCCAAAGGCTTCGACGACGGGGCACGGCCGAAGCCTCTGGCGCCTCGCTTCGCCGTAGCGGCTACGCGAAGGCAGAGCACGACCCCGGAGGCATATTATATTATTTCTCCAACAAAACTTTATTTAAATAAAAATCAAATTAAACGTATATTAAACCGTCATAATTCATAATTCTAAAAACTAGTGATTGCCTGGGGATTGATGCAGAAATAATTGTCCTTAAATATTTAGCATCTGCAAAACCTTCAGCTTAAAAACAGATCAATTATTTTGGACTAGTCGCACTAGTCCTTCCCGGCAAACGCGCTAATCAAAAACCCATGAATAAAAAGTATTTTACTACTCTTTTAGTGCTCTTTTTATGCGCTTTTCAAATTCATCTCCTTCAGGCCCAAAATGATTGTTTCACCGTCCAGCTCTCTTCGGAAACCGGGCAGGTTGGGGATACCATTGCGGTGGATGTAACGGTGAAGGGATTTGAAGAAATCATCGGGATACAATATACCCTGGAATGGGATACCACACAATTACGCTACATTCGTGTAAATGATTTCAATCTCCCCGACCTTGCGTCCACTGATTTCGGACCAACTGATCCGGAGGCCCAGGGGTTATCCAATTTATCCTGGCTTGACTTCAGTTTGGAGGGGGTAACACTGACGGATGGTTCCACCATTTACCGATTGTATTTTGAGGTCATTGCCGCCAAAACTTCTGACATTCAATTCTTAGAACAGCCCACTCATAGTGAATTCGTCACCTATACGGAAGATGTGTTATCCAATTATGGAATGCTCGGCGCACAGATTATCACCAGTGACAGCCCCGTGATGGAAACGCCGATGACTATTGGAGAGGCTTGTGTTGATGAAGGTGCCTGTTTGAATTTTGGTACCGTGATCATTCCTGAGATTTCCGGGGGAGTGCCACCGTATAATTACATTTGGAGCGGCCCCAATGATTTCTCCAGCTACTCCAAAAACTTAACAGGCATTACAGAAAACGGCAATTATGAACTAGTAGTTATTGACGATAGTGGAAATAGAATCTTTAGCACGTTTCATGTTTACCTGACGAACAATTCGGTATCAGAACCTGTCAATTTTTTTCCCACCTCAGGTCTCTGCCAGGAAAACAAGGGAAAAATACGCCCCCTTCTCCCTCCCGATTCCATACCAAATTATGACTATCACTGGAATACAGGTGCTACCACTGGAGAGGTAAGCAACCTTTCTATTGGAAGTTATTCCGTCACCGTAACTGATGATGATGGATGTGAACAAGTGGAATCATTTGAACTAAGATATCAAAGGCTGCAAGCGCATATTTGGAGTGACTGCGATTCCTTTCCTCAAGCTGAACTTTCGTCTTTTGTTATGACCGAAGGTGTTTCGCCCTACACTTTTGCCTGGAGTACCGGAGACACTACCTATGTTGATTCGACTTTTGAGACGACAAGCATCATGGCTACCGGGCAGGAATATTATAATCTCACTATCACGGATGCTAGTGGAGTTTGTCAAAAAATATATGAAGAGTTTTATGCCCATTGTCCAGGTACTTACGATATGGATATCTACTTCAGTCCCGATGAAGATAGCCTGGAAATAGGTGAGGCGTTTTGTGTGGAGATTAAGGTAAATGGGTTTATAGATTTAATTGGATTTCAAGGTTCAATTATCTGGGACTCTCTGGCATTAAAGTTTGACACTTTAATAATACTTGACAATCTACCATTTTTTGTCCCTACCGATTTTGGAACTCTTCCAGAACTTGTAGGGAATGGCAAATTGCCGTTTTTGTGGGTTGGCCCCAATTGGGATGGTGAATCCCTGCCCGATAGTACTGGCCTCTTTCAGCTATGCTTTAAAATTCTACCAGGTGCAGACAGCATAAATACTATCAGGTTCTCACATAACCCAACATCAATGTCATTTGCCAATGACGATGATGAATTTCTCGATGTCAACGACGGCACCGCCACCATCTACGTCGGCAATTGGGATGGCGTTTCTACAATCGAACTGATCGGCGGGCAGGTACCGGCCATCGTCAATGAATCGGTTTGTATTCCGATTTCTGTTAATGAATTTTATGATATTACGGACCTTCAATTCAGTCTCAACTGGGACCCTACGGAATTGAGCTTTACAAATGTACAGGCCTTAAACCTGCCCAACCTAACACTTGGTGATTTTGATTTGACCAATGCCGCTCTAGGACAATTGGGTCTCAGCTGGTCTGATACCGGACCAGATGGCATCGACCTGGTGAATGGCACCGAAATCTTTGAAGTTTGTTTCCAATCCATCGGTGGTTCTTACAGCACCAATGTCAACTTCAGTGATACACCAATACCCATCGCAGCTAATACCGCAGATGATGCCCAGGTGATTGTCAACACCACCAATGGCATTATTTCCATCAGCGGCATCGTGACCTGGCCCGGTGATACCGACGTGAATGAGCGGGTCGACAATGGCGATTTGCTCAACATGGGCCTGGCCTTTGGTGAAATCGGCCCGGCGCGACTCAACACCTCCATCGATTGGCAGGAATATCCCGTGGCAGAATGGAATTATCAAACGCCCAATTCAACCATCAACGGCGCCCACATGGACGCGGATGGAAATGGTGTGGTTGACCAAAATGATGTGTTAGCCATCGAACAGAATTACGGGGAAGAAACCAATTTCTGGAATGATGCCGACGAGCACCGTAGTCCCATATTACCTACAGCACTTACGCTGACCGAAGCAACCTTCATGGTCGAAACCCAAACCGTCAATCCCGGACAAGAAGCCACCTTCAATATCCTCTTTGGGGATGAAACTACTCCTGCCGAAAACATCTACGGACTGGCCTTTACCATCGTCTACGATCCAACAGCTATTGTTGGCGGAAGCCTGAGTGCCAGCTTTGCTGACTCCTGGCTGGGCGATGAAAACAACGACCTGATCACCGTCTACCGTGAGCGTGCGGAAGACAATCGCATCGACATTGCGCTAAGCCGCATCAACCAGGAAAATCAAAGCGGTTTTGGCGCAATTGCGCAACTCAACCTGACCATCGCCGAATTGATTCAGGAAGAGAATTATGCGATGGCCTTTGACATCGAAAATGTGCGCATCATCAACGCCAGTGAAGAGGTCATTCCTTCGGTGCAGCCTACTACCTATTCTGAAATTTTGGGTACAACTGACACCAATGCTCCGGAATTGGCCAATCAGGTATCGCTTTTCCCTGTTCCGGCAAGGGATTTCTTGCAAATTCGTACCGGTACATTGACTATTGAAAATACGGCACTCTACACCATCGACGGAAAGTTGATCCAGCAATGGAGTGGTAATCCACAAGAGATTTCTACGGGAGAATTTGAGGCAGGAACCTATGTACTGAAGCTTTCAACCGCTAGAGGAATAGTGCATAAACGATTTGTGAAAACTCGATAACCTGTTTCGGAGGAACAGCCTCATTGTAGCTCGGTTTGGACCGAGCTACAATGCGTGCCGGAGGTACGCTCTCTTTAACATCAAGCTTTGAGAGCGCTCACCTCCGTAACTTCGCAGCGTTAAAAACCAGGCACAGCCTTGCGCCACCGCTAAAGCTTTAGGCGACACGCGGTGCCTTTTGCTTCTTTTTGGCATTAAAAGAAGCCGCCGGAGGCCCATTCTATGAAAAGAATCAATAAAAATCTTTCTACTCTGGTAGGCAGAAACCTCTTATCCATCCTTCAGAATCAGTCGCCCTTTCTACTATTTATCCTAATTTTCACTCCAAAATGGCCCATTTTTTTTCATCCCGCTCCAAAGCACCAAAATAAAAAACCTATAAATTTAAAACACAAAACCTTGTCTATCAATCTTATAACACACTTTGAGAACATAAAAAGACCTATAATTACCCTATAATATACTTTATTTCAGCAGCGAAGTGACCTACTTTTGTACTGTTCAAATTGTAATTCCATAAACAACTTAACAAGTAGCTCATGAAAAAAAGATACTTAGGACTCCTTTTCCTCAGTTTTTTATGCACCCTAAACCTGGCCTTTGCCAACAATGAATGCTTTACCCTGCAGGTGTCTTCCGAAACCGCTTCGGTAGGCGATACCGTCGAGGTCGATATTGTCGTCACGGGATTTGATGATATCGTTGGTATGCAATATACCATTGAGTGGAACACCAATGACCTGGAGTTTATCGGCGTAACCAATACCGGGCTTCTGGGGCTCTCCAACTACGGACCGCAACAACCGGAAACGGCCGGCTATATGACGGTCTCCTGGATCGACAATAGCGTGATGGGCGTCACCCTGGCAGATGGCAGTGTGATCTATGGCGTAAGCTTTAAGGTGCTTTCCGAAGGAACAACGCCAATTGATTTTGCCACTGGTCCAACGCCTCCCGAGTTTGTGGTACTGCCCAGTGAGACACTCTCTAATTTCAGCTTACTGGGTGGACAAATCAGCACCGCTGGTAATCCGGCCTCCATCGATGAGGCCTGTGTCAATATCACCTCTTGTGTGAGTGGCAGTTCAACCATCATTAGCCCGACAGTCGGCGGAGGCGCTTCTCCTTATACCTATGTATGGTCAGGGCCCAATAACTTTGTCAGCACCTCAACTGACCTTACCGGATTGAGTACCAGTGGTACCTATTCGCTAACTGTTACCGATTCCAATGGCAATGAAACCACCGGACTTTTTCAGGTGGGTCTGGATGGGAGTTTTGATGTGACCGCATCGGTCAATCCGGACAACTGCGCACCACAAAACACCGGACAGATCGCCCTTAACGTACAAACGCCTGGCACTTATACCTACCAATGGAGCAACAGTGCTACAACGGCTTCCATCAGCAATCTGTCCGCCGGAACTTACACTGTGACCATCACGGAAACCACTGAGGGCTGCGAACACATCGAAACCTTTGAAATTATTGAACAGGCCGATGTGACGGTCTCCTCTGTGGTAACCGATGCCTCCTGTGAAGGCGCTCCCGATGGAAGCATCAACCTGACTGCCACCGCTTCGTTTCCACCGGCAACTTATACCTTTGCCTGGAGCAATGGCGCCACCACAGAAGATATTGATAACCTGGCACCCGGCTTTTACAGCGTCACCATTACCGATAACAATAGCTGTACCTACGAGGAGACCTTCGTCATCGGCGGCGGTACAGCACTAGATATTACAGGAACCAGAGAACACGCATCTTGTCCCGGAAATAATGGCAGCATTGATCTACATCTACCCGACCCCACAGTCAACTACACCTTCATCTGGAGCAATGGGGCCACTACCGAAGACCTTTCCGGACTTGATGCGGGTACTTATACCGTAACGGTAACTAACGAAAATGGCTGTACTGGTACGAGGAGCTTCTCCATTACGGATAATGGCATGATCCACGGCATCAATTACGATTGTATTTCACCGTTCAACATCATTGAAATCAATGCCATCCTTTGGGCCGGAGGTACAGCTCCTTTCACTTTTGCATGGAGTACCGGTGACACCATTGTGACCAACTCTCATCTGGAACCCGCTACGATCTCAGTGGCTGGAGAGGGCACCTACGGGCTGACGATTACCGATGCAACTGGGAATTGTCAGGTTATAGATGATAATATTGAAGTAGAATGCTCGAACCTGAATGATGTAATGCTCTATCTTGATTCAGCCGATGATACACTGGCTATCGGAGATGAATATTGCCTACAAGTGCTGGTCGACGGCTTCGTTGATATCGAAAGCTTCCAGTTTAGCCTAAATTGGGACCCAGCTACACTACAGTTCACTAGTATTGGCTCCTTCAACGTGCCTAACCTGAACGCCTCCAACTTCGGCACTACTCCCGACCTGACCAATAATGGGCAGTTGAGCGTATCCTGGAATGATCCGCTGGGACAAGCCAACATCGTTACGCTTGCTGATGGTTCCAGTCTTTTTGAGGTGTGTTTTACGGTATTGTCGACTGCTGATCCGGTTACTGTAATTGAGATTGCTGAAATACCAACGGAGATCGAATTTGTCAATGGCAATGACGATGTTCTAAATGTGGGCACCGGAATTGGACTGCTGGAAGTGGAAGACGCTACGCCTACTGCCGGCGTAGAGATCACGGGTGGACAAACCAGTGCAGATCCGGGTGTAACCGTTTGCATCCCCATCCAGGTCAGCGATTTTGCCGGATTGGTGGGCCTTCAATACAGTATCAACTGGGATACCAGCCAACTGCACTTTGTCAGTGTGCAAGACTTTAACCTCCCGTACCTGACCATTAGCAATTTTGGCATCAGTGCCGAAAATGAAGAAGGTATCCTCAGATTCTCCTGGTTTGACCAATCAGTGTCCGGAATCACGGTTGCCGATGGTACCACGATCTTCGAAATTTGTTTCGAGGTAACTGGCAGCTCTGATATTGCCTACGTCAATTTCACCGATACTCCGATTCTAAAAGAGGCCACCACTATTCAGAATACCACGGTACCGGTGCTAACCAACAGCGGAGTCATCTCCATCAGTGGCACTCCGGTCTGGCCGGGTGATACCGATGAAAGCGAAATTGTCAACCATTTTGACCTGCTGAATATTGGATTGGGCTATGGCCAAACGGGTCCTGCGCGCCCTAATGCCTCCCTGCTTTGGCAAGAACAAGTGGGTGCTCCCTGGACTTACAACACGCCTAATTCAACCATCAATGCGGTACATTTTGACACCGATGGCAATGGAAGCATAAACCAGGAAGATGTGCTGGCCCTGGAACAAAACTGGGGAGAAACCACCAACTTCTGGGATGAAAATGACGAAAATCGCCTGCCGCTTTTGCCAGAACTGGTGACCCTTAATGAGGCCCCGATTCTGGTAGAACCTCAGGAAGTACAAACCGGACAGGAAGCCACTTTTAATATCCTCTTGGGAGATGAAACCATACTTGCCGAGCAAGTATACGGCATCGCCTTCACCGTGGTTTATGATCCGGAAGCTGTGGTATACGGTAGCGCTACGGCCACCTTTACCGACTCCTGGTTGGGATTGGAAAGCAGCGAGCTAATCACCATCTTCAAAGACCGCCCCGAAGACAATCGTATCGATATTGCGCTAAGCCGCATCGATCAGGTAGACCGTGACGGTCAGGGCGCTATTGCCCAATTGAGCCTGACGATCGAGGATGTGATCCTCCGCGATGAAAACTACCAGATGATCTTCCAGATTGAAAATCCGCGGATCATTAGCGCTCAGGAAGCGTTGATCCCGACCACTCAACCGGAGACCATTTCCGAAGTATTGACCACCACAGGGACCGATAACCCTGACTTGCAGCACCGAGTGCTCATCTACCCGGTTCCTGTCAAAGATATCTTACACCTGCAAACGGACCAACTGGATGTAGAGCGTATCGAAGTCATCAGCCTGGATGGAAAGACGGAATTACATTGGGCGGAAGCCAAAACCAATATACCGACCTCCACCCTCGCGGCCGGCACTTACATTCTACAACTGTATACCGATGAAGGTGTCATTCACAAACGATTTGTCAAGTTTTAATAATATCAGGATTTAGGGTTTGGGGTTTAGGTTTTAGGGCGTATGAACACTTCCAAAACCTAAATCCCACCGCCTAAAACCTCCCTTTTAACTCCACAACTTTAAAATTCAACTACCATGGTTAAGCATATTCTATTCATTGCTTTCTTTTGCGCGTTCTCTTTGACGATGTTTGCTCAAACAGCAACGCTTGCAGGCGCTATTAGCACCAATAATGGTGATCCCATCGGTCAGGTATCCGTACGCCTGGAAGACCAAAGTGGCTCATTGCTTTCGGTGACCACCACAACCGCTTCGGGCACCTATTCCTTTACCGGATTAAATACCGGCAATACCTACCGGGTTGTACCGCAAAAAGACATCAATCCATTAAATGGGGTGTCTACCTTTGACATCGTTTTGATAGCCAAGCACATTCTCGGTCTCGACATGCTATCCGATCCCTACAGCATTATAGCCGCTGATGTTAACGGATCCAACACGGTAACTACTTTTGACCTCGTGAACAGTCGTCGACTGATCCTGGGCATTGACACTGCTCTTCCAATCAACTCTTGGCGCTTCTGGCGCTCCACTACTACGTTTAATGATCCACAAAACCCATTTGGCGGAACCAGCGGTAATATCAACGAAATCCTGCTCACGCAAGATGAAACCGACTTTGATTTCATTGGTGTGAAATCCGGAGATGTTAACTATACCGCCACACCGTCCAACTAGAGAAAAGATCACAACCATCCCTATACCGGCTTCTTTGAGGCCCACATATCCAACGTTATATTCTATTCTCTTTCATGAGATTCTAACTCGAGGAACGCCCCACGGCGTTCCTTTTTCATTTTGGCCTGAAATTTGATTGATACTATTTTGGATAAGTTAGACGTTTGAATAAAAATCAAAAACAGATGATATTAAGATCAATTGTCTCCGCAATCGTATGTCTTCTGATGTTGACCTCAGTTCAGGCACAAAACGTACAATTCGGAGAAGCCACCTATTACTCTGATGCCTTTCAGGGCAAAAAAACCGCCAGCGGCCAGCGTTATGATAAGGATAAATTCACCGCTGCACACCGTACCTATCCGCACGGCACCATCCTGCGTGTTACCCGTACCGACAACAACCTCTCGGTGGAAGTCCGCGTCAATGATTGCGGGCCTCACACCAAATCACGTATCATTGATCTTTCCAGAGTAGCCGCCGAGAAGATTAACCTGATCCAAGATGGAGTAGCTTATGTAAAGGTAGAAGTAGTACGTATGGGTAGAGGCAGTGCCCCTTGTGGCGCCTCCAAGAAATCGAATGTGCCTGCTTCTTATGACAATAGTGGAGCAGTAGAAACCAAAAGCCCGGTCCCCAGCACACCAACGCAGGGCACCTTCCGCTTAGAAGCCCTCAATCCAATTCAAACCGGTTATGCCGTACAAGTCGCCTCCTTCCGAAACTTTGACTACGCCAACAACAAAGCCAACGAACTAAAGGCCAAAGGCTTCCAAAACGTACTCATCAGTATGCAGGGTAATATTCACAAGGTCGTCATAGGTCCGTTTAACACCCGCGATGAAGCCAAAGTATACATGGGCAATCTGAGGAAAAAGTACAAGATGAAAGGCTTCATTATTTCGTTGGAGTAAAAGGTTTAGGGGAAATTTATTCTGGTTTTGTGAAATTTATTTCATCAAATTGAACACCTCGTAACGGCCAAATTCATTTGGCCGCTATCCTTCTAATTTCTGTCTCTTGCATCTGGTTTCCGTCATTGTCCACGCTCACCTTCCTCCACCTGCCTTGGTACCTAAGCACGGTGAGCAAGGCAAGCTGCAACTTTGTAGTAGGCTACCGCTGGTTATCCGAAGCAGCCCTTCGGCTGTTTTCCAAAGTCCTTGACTTGGAAAATCAGACGAGGTAGAAGCGAAGGTCTATTGGTCAAAAAATATTCTGGAATACCCTTGATAAAGCGAAGTGAGTCACCTATTCGCAAATGTTTTTTTGGGAACCACACTTCAGTCCCGCCGAAGGGAAACCCGCAGCGTCGGGAAAAGGCACATAAGGATGATTAGAGAATCTGTTTTGGCTTTTTTAAAAGCCGTTAGAAATCGTGTCTCCGAGCAGTCAATCAAGTATAAAACATTTTTTTTTGAACCTTTTGTGGTTCCAATTAATTATCGCCGAAGAGGCGATTCTACTCTAATTCTTTCTTTTTCTTATCTGCCTTATGTGGTTTATATAAAGTCTACATCATGAATCTCTTTTGTGAGCCTTTTGTCGCTTTTGTGGTTCAATAATCAAGTCAGCATCCAGTAAGGCGGTTTTTCAAAAACCACTAGGTTTCAGAAAAAGCAACTCCACGTTCTTGGCGTCTTGGCGTGATATCAATACTCTCGCTAAGGTGTTATGTTAATATCCATCTGGATTTCTCTCTAAGTCCCCAAACCTAAATCCTGAAAATTCTATAATTCTGGAAATTCTGCTCCAATCCTGGAAATCCTGCTACAAAAAAAGGGACCCCGGTCGATCCGAAATCCCTCTTTTATTTATCTCTTCTGCCGGATTTCACAATCCAAAAGCAGTTTTTAGCTTATCTACGTAGTCCAGCTTTTCCCAGGTGAAGGTCTCCACGTCCATCACCTTCTTTTCGCCGCTGCCGTTCACCAGTTCTACGGTTTTCTTCTCCGACTTGCGGCCCATGTGGCCGTAAGCAGCCGTTTCCGAATAGATCGGGGTACGTAGCTTCAAGCGTTGCTCAATGGCATAAGGGCGCATATCAAATACCTCCGCTACCTTATCAGCAATCGCACTGTCTGACAAGCCTACCTTACCCGTACCGTAGGTGTTGATGTAAATATTGGTTGGAGCCGCCACACCAATGGCGTAAGACACCTGTACCAAGACCTCATCACAAACACTCGCAGCTACCAGGTTTTTGGCAATGTGACGCGTAGCGTAGGCTGCTGAACGGTCTACCTTGGAAGGATCTTTTCCGGAGAAGGCTCCACCGCCGTGCGCACCCTTACCACCGTAGGTATCTACGATGATCTTACGGCCAGTCAGTCCGGTATCGCCGTGTGGCCCCCCGATGACAAACTTGCCGGTTGGGTTGATGTGGTAAGTAATCTGATCGTTGAAAAGCTTCTGAATGGCAGGTTTCATCCTGGCCTGCACCCGAGGGATCACAATCTTGATCACATCCTCACGGATTTTATTCAGCATGCTCTCATCATCAGCAAAGTCATCGTGCTGAGTAGACACCACAATGCTGTCGATGCGCTGTGGCATGTGGTCGTCGCTGTATTCGATGGTCACCTGCGACTTGCTGTCCGGACGCAGGTAGGTCATTTCCTTACCCGCCTTACGGATCTCCGCCAGCTCAATCAGGATTTTGTGCGACAAGTCCAGCGCCAGCGGCATGTAATTTTCGGTTTCATTGGTGGCGTAGCCAAACATCATACCCTGGTCTCCGGCACCCTGCTCTTCGGGATTGGCTCGTTCTACCCCCTGATTGATGTCGGGCGACTGCTCGTGAATGGCAGAAAGCACGCCACAAGAATGCGCCTCAAACATATATTCCGACTTGGTATAGCCAATGCGGCGAATGACATCACGGGCAATTTGCTGCACATCCAGATAAGTGTTTGACTTGACCTCGCCGGCCAAGACCACCTGCCCGGTAGTGACCAGCGTTTCGCAAGCCACCTTGGAGCTGGCATCAAAGGCCAGAAAATGATCAACCAAGGCATCAGATATTTGGTCAGCAACCTTATCCGGGTGCCCTTCGGAAACGGATTCCGACGTAAATAAATATGGCATATTTAGCAGATTATTTTATTCAAAAAAACGGTGCAAAAATAGGAATTATACCCGATCAAAAGCGTTTTGAGAAATTATAATTACAAAAACTTTTCATCACTGTAAAATTCTCCTTAGCAAGCACTTGGGCATGTCCCTCCGGGTCGTTACGCTGTAGGGCTCGCTATTCGCTCGGCCTTCGTCGCTACACTCCTCGTCTACTGGCTAAGCCAGTCCCCTTCCGCATCACTCATGCAGGGTCCGTTACTTAATCTCGCAACTTAACAAATGCTCCACCTTATCGCGGGTATACAAAAAGCCTTCCAGGCAGTCGCCAATTTGCACGGCTCCTACTCCCGCTGGGGTACCGGTATAGATCAAATCACCCATTTGCAGCTTAAAGAATTGGGAAACGTAAACGATGATATCCTCAAAGGAAAAAATCATATCCTTCGTATTGCCAAACTGCACCCTTTCTCCGTTCTTTTTCAGCTCAAACTCAATGGCGTTCCGATTCACCCGCTCAATGGGTACAAACGGACTTAGCGCCGCCGATCCGTCAAACCCTTTCGCAATTTCCCAGGGATGCCCCTTCGCTTTGCATTCATCCTGTACATCGCGGGCGGTGAAGTCAATGCCCAGGGCGACTTCCGTAATGTAGTCTCCGGCAAATTCTTGCTGCACATGGCGCCCGTTTTTACCCACCTTCAATACAATTTCCAGCTCATAATGTAGGTCTTTGGTAAATTCCGGGTAGTACAGTGGCTTATTGTTGACCAACAAAGCCGATGGCGGTTTCATAAACACCATCGGCTTTTTGGGTACCGGATTGTTCAATTCCCTGGCGTGGTCAACGTAGTTGCGTCCGATACAAATGATCTTCATATTCTGTTAAAATCTTACATTCATCAATCCTACCAGGTCTTTCACTTCTTTCACGGTCTCCTGCGCAATCTTGCGGATATTGGCCGAAGAAGCCTTGATCTGTTCTTTCACCGCCTTTTTGTCGGCAGTCAGCGCTGCCTTGCGGTTGCGAAATTCGGTGCTGATGTCCACCAGAGCATCCGCTACGCCTTGCTTCAGGTCCACGTATTTCAAAGCATTGGCCTCATAATCCTGCAAGAGAGAATTATAGGCCTCCATCTTTCCACTGGCCTTAAGCAGGCTAAACAGGTTTTCTACCCCGGGACTCATTTGCCCTTCTACCGCCTCTCCCGTATCTGTTACCGCCGAACGAATCTGCTTGCGAATGCGGTTTTCATCGGCAAAGACATTGATGTAGTGCTTTTCACCGGCACTTTTACTCATCTTGCGGGTTGGGTCAGCGGTAGATTGCACTTTCGGCACCTCTGTGTACAATGACTCAGGCAAAACGAAGTACTCCTTACCCACCTGATTATTAAAGCGTTGCGCAATATTCCTAGTCAACTCCAGGTGTTGCTCCTGGTCCTTGCCCACCGGCACAAAATCTGCCTTATAGATCAGAATA
Source organism: Saprospiraceae bacterium (assembly GCA_965229635.1). Taxonomy (GTDB): domain Bacteria; phylum Bacteroidota; class Bacteroidia; order Chitinophagales; family Saprospiraceae; genus BQJU01. The sequence goes on along the minus strand of OZ245894.1, from coordinate 2,941,666 downwards.
TCCGCCGCCTGTAGCACCGGATAGTCCAATAATCCAGCCGAGATAAAGTCATCACCCGACTTTTCCTTGCTGTCCTGACTTTTGTCCTTAAACTGAGTCATGCGGGTCAGCTGACCGTAGGAAGTGAAACAGTTGAAAATCCAGCACAATTCCGCGTGTTCCGGCACCAGAGACTGAATGAAAAGGGTTTCTGCTTTCACCCCGGTGGCCATGAGGTTAAAGATCAGTTCCCATACATTTTCCCTCAGTTTTTTCACCTGATAGGGCATCGTCATGGCATGGTAGTCGACGACGCCGTACACACATTCGTACTTGTCCTGAAGGGCAACCCAGTTTTGGATGGCTCCAAAATAGTTGCCAAAATGCATATCTCCGGTCGGTTGAATCGCGGAGAGCACTCTTTTCTTTTGTTCCATTTCAAACTTTTTTTCAGAAAAACTGCAGTGACCTCAGTTTGGTTCCAACCAAAAGGCTAGTCATTCAATCCGAATGCCGCAATCACCGAAATTTCTACATTCACAAACTTCGGCAGGTTGGCCACTTCTACCAATTCACGGGCAGGAGCCGTTGCCTCATCAAAATATTTGGCATACACCGCATTGATGCGTCCGTATTGGTTCATATCGGATACAAAGACCGAGCATTTGATCACATCGCGAAAAGTCAAACCCGCCTCCTCAAGAATGGCTTTAATGTTTTCCATCACCTGCGTTGTTTCCTCCTCAATATTGGCCGTTTTCAGTTCCCCCGAAGCCGGATCAATGGCGATCTGACCGGAAGCGTACAAGGTGTCGTTATGAATAACTGCCTGATTGTAAGGACCGACGGGAGCCGGTGCCAGATTGGTGTTGATGATTTTTTTCATATCGGATTAGGTATATACAGGAAAACACAAAAAGCCCCGCATCAGCTAATTATTGATGGGAGCTTATATTTTTGGGCATCGTGAAAGACATTTATAACTCTTCCTCCTCGATCTTTACCAGTGTCTTGCCACGGTACATCATATTACCCTCGGCATCGTAGTAAGCACGGTGGTACAGGTGCTTCTCACCGGTTACAGAACAGGTAGAAATTTGTGGGATACCTGCTTTCTTGTGCGTTCTACGCTTGCGCTTTCTCTGCTTTGATATCTTACTCTTAGGATGTGCCATCGTAGTTGATATTTAAAAATTAGTCCGTTTATTTATTCTTATTTAATTTCTTCAGTTCGTCCCAAATGGGATTGTTTTCCGTTGTTTCGCCATCGGGCTGACTATCTTCCAGGTAGTCGAGCATCTCGTCATTACAGGGAGGTTTTTCTTCTTCCTGACAATCATACACCTTAATCAGCGGCATGGCCAGACAGATAAACTCATAAATGTACCTGGCCACATTGAGTTTTGGCTGATCGGGGCTAATGTAGATGATTTCCGCTTCCTCTACCCGGGATTCAAGGCTGAGCTTTACCAGCAGCTTTTCTTTCCCGGAAACCGGCAGATTTATCGATGCCAGGCAACGATCACAATCGGTCTTCACCGTACCCGAAAACTCGAAGTCAAGCTCATACATATCCGTACGCTTATCGAGCTCCAAACTTACCTGTACATCCCCTGCTTCCAGGGGTGATTGCTCGAAAGCTTGAAAGAAAGACTGCTCAATCTGGAAATTGTACCGGTGCAAACCCGGGTGCAATCCCTTGATGGGAATTGAAAATTGAATCAGCGCATCCATTTCAAACTTACTTTTGGTCTATAAGAGCGTGCTCTTATTGGAAACAATTCAAATGCTTTTTTCAAAAGCGGATGCAAAGATAGTTTTTTTAAAATAAAGGATGAAGAATAATCCCACTTTTTTCCAGGCAGCTTTTTCCAGCACCAGGCGGTCTCAATGTAAAAGCATATTATTAATCAATTCTTAACATGTTCGGACAGAATTCATTAATTTTTAGCCTTAAATTTGCCGACTCTTGGAAAAATAATGATTTCAACTACCTCCTCTCTTCAAATCGTGCCGACCCATTATTAAGTATTATATTTGACCAATTTTTCGACACAGATTTCAGCTTATGATCCAATTTACTCGCTTTTCCCTGGTTCCATCCCTGCGTCCACTGATGGTCGGGGTTATTTTAACCGCTCTACTGCCGTTCACTTCCAATGCACAGTGCCCCACCATTGAAGCCATCATGGTGGATGCCTGTGGCAATGAAGAAAGCAATGAGTTTGTTGTCATCAATTCAGGAGGAGGTTTCAATACTAGTGAACTCCAGCTAAGTTTTGACATGAACAACAACATCATTGACCCTGGCAATAACGATATCAATATAGACATCAACAATCTTGGAGCAGATCCCACGCCTTGTGGATTGATGGCCGGAAATACGAGTGTTCTGACGGGTTGTCCCAACCTCGTTTCAGTCGGCCCGGGCGTCAACATTCCTCCCAACAGCACGCTGGTCCTGCTTACCAGTTCGGGAGCTGGCGATGGTGGGTTTACAGACTATGACTTTAGCGGCATGTGTGGCGCTGGCGAATGTGTCTACGTTATCCAAAGCACATGTTTCAGAAGTGCAGGTGGTTTTTCCAACTCGGCAGGCTCCGGCACCCGGGAAACCATTCTGGGACTCAGCAGCGGGTGTTCTACAACTTATATCTATGATCGGGCCAGTATTACCGGAGGAAATGGTGGTTATTTTATCCCTCCTGGAACATACGGCAACAGCGGCTGTGCTGCGCCTCCTGTCTCGGCTGGTCCGCCACCACCTGACTTTAACAATCCCGGCCCTCAGGTAATTTGTGGCTCGTACACTTTACCAGCCATTACCGGCACCAACCTCACCGGAAATGAAGCCTATTTTACACTGCCAAACGGGCAGGGCACTCAATATGCCCCAGGGCAAATGATCACCTCTACTGCCAATATTTTCATCTTTGATCCCACCGCCCCCTGTAGTGATGAGGAGACCTTTTCGGTAACCATCACCCCGGCCCCTACAGCCAATATCCCGGCTTCTTCCCTGGATGTGTGTGTACAAACAACTCCGCCTTCCTTCACTGAAAACCTCTCTACCATTATTAATGAAATTACCGGCGGAAGTCCATCGCTGATGGTCAACTGGTATACGGATATGGCAGGAACCATGCCTTTTAATCCCAATTCGATTGGCAGTTATCCTCCGCCACCAACAACCATAACCATCTATGCCACCGTTGATAATGGCTCTTGCGAATCGACCACGGTTCCGGTAACGGTAAACGTCAACTTCTTCCCAACGGCAAACCCTCAAACCCTTACCGAATGTGACGATGGCTCCGGTCAGGCGACCTTTGATCTGACTTCTCTAGACAACTCGGTTAGCCCGGGCAATACCGTTTCCTGGTTTACCAACGCCGCAGCCACCATCCCGGTCGGAAATCCTTCAGCTTTTGTTTCCTCCGGAGGAACGGTCTACGCTACTGCCACCAATGCCGGCGGATGTACTTCTGCGCCGGTCATGATTACGCTAGACCTTGTACCAGCACTCACATCCGCCAATACCACCATTACAATTGACCCCACTTCTGCCTGTGGCAGTGCCACAATTAATATTACTTTTAATTTCCCGGCATCGGGCACCTACGATGTTATTCTGGAATATACTGACCCGACCAATGGAACACAAACACTTCCGGTCACCGTGACCGGAATGAATCCAAACCCCGTAAACATCGCCATTACCGAAACAACGACTTTTTCACTGGTTTCCGCAGGTTACAACGGAACAACCTGCGTATACACTTTTCCAAATCCCGTGGTGGAAACGGCCACCATTACCACCGGCCCGGTCATCGATGATATTGCCGATGTCAACCAATGTGGCAGTTATATGCTCCCCACAATCACCGGCACCAACCTGACTGGAAATGAGGGCTATTTTAGCGGTAGCGGCGGTACGGGCACCCAATTTTTCCCGGGACAAACCATATCTACCAGCACTACTTTGTTTATTTACGATGGCACTCCAGGGTGTAATGATGAAGAAAGCTTTACCATTACCATCAATCCGGTGCCCAACCTTCAGGTGAGTGGCACGCTGGATTATTGTGCAGGAGCAACCATCGACTTGAGCACCCTGGTCAATGATCTTAACAACTCCGGCTTCCCAATCACTTTCCATACCGGCACTCCTGCTAATGCCGGCAATCAGTTGCCTTCCAGCACGGTATCTCCGGGCACCACAACCACGTATTACGCTGCGATCAATGGCCCAACCGGTTGTACGGATGAAGCACCCATTACGATTACGATTACAACCACACCGACCGCCCAGAATGCCAGTATGATGCTTTGCGCAACATCTGGTAATCAGGCAACTTTTGACCTGACTACCCTGGAAGGCACCGTGAGTGGAGGAAGTGGTAGTGTCAACTGGTTCCAGGATGCCGGATTGACCACTCCAATTGGTACTCCAGGGGCCTTTACTACCGGAACGACAACCGTCTTCGCTACAGTTTCTGCTGGTGCCTGTACTTCCAATGCGGCCACTATTACCCTTACGGTAAATGCTGCACCAATGGTCATGAACATACCTACCCAGCAAATATGCGGAACCGGTGGCGGAGCTGTCTTTGATTTAACCACATTAGAAAATAGCATCCATAATGGTACCGCCGATCAGGTAACCTGGTATACCGATGCCGCCTTGACCAATCAGATTGGTAATCCTTCGGCCTTTTCCACGACGGGAATTACGGTTTATGCCGTTGCCAGCCTGGGCGGCTGTGAGGCTGCGCCAGTGGCCGTTGAATTGATTGTGAGCGATACCACGCCTCCTACGGCACCCACACCTCCCACTGCTTGTGATAACGGTTCCGGGCAGGCCACTTTTGATCTTACCCAGCTGGAAAGCCAGATGAATGTTTTTCCCGGTTTCCAGGTCAACTGGTATCCTTCCCCACCCCCGGCTACGCCGATTGCGAATCCGTCCAGTTACACGGGTTCAGGCCCGGTTTATGCTACCGTTAGCCAGGATGATTGTGAATCGATAGCGGTTGAAGTGACTTTTAATATTTTACCAATCCCTACAGCCAATCCGGCTGGCCCCATTACCGTTTGTGATGACGGTTCCGGACAGGCACTGGTTAACCTTACGGAAAACGACCTGCAAATCAATGGCGGTACCGGACTAACGGTTAACTGGTTTCAGGATTCGGGTGGAGCCTTTCCAATTAATAATCCCGGCAGCTTCTTAACTGGTTCTACCACAGTATTTGCACGGGTAGATAATGGTAGCTGCGCTTCGGCTCCAGTGGCGGTGCAAATCATTGTCAGTCCGGGGCCTTTAGCCAATAATGCCCAAACTTCTATTTGTAACCAGGGAGGCAATCAGGCGACCTTTGATCTGACCGCACTGGAAGGACAAGTTAGCGGAGGCACCGGAAACGTCAACTGGTTTTTTGATGTAAATGGAAACACCCCAATCAATACCCCCAATGCATTTACCACCCCCACAACCCAGGTTTTTGCCATTGTCAGTAATGGAGCCTGTACTTCGATGGCGGCAACTGTAACCCTCACCGTCAATGAAATTCCGACCATCATCCCTGTGCCAACGCTAATCACCTGTAACGGTGCAGAGGATGGCACCCTTAGCATTTTGGTGCAGGACGGATTGATGCCTTACCTCTTCGATTGGAGTGATAATCAATTTGACGGATCCTCCGATCTGACAGATTTGGCCCCCGGGGTATACGCCCTAACGGTCACCGATGCCAATAACTGCTCGGAAAGTGCCTCGGTCACGATTTCACAGCCCGATGCCTTAGACCTAGAATGTGCCGAATTGGCACCAGTGAGTGCCCCCGGAGGTAATGATGGGCAAGCCTCCATCACCCTGACTGGCGGTACAGCACCTTACGATATTACTTATACAGGCCCGGTAATGGGCAGCATTACCGGTAGTGCCGGTGGCAATATTACCCTGGATAACCTGGAAGCAGGCACATACAATCTAACCGTAGTTGATGACAACAATTGTACCCTTAGTTGTACCTTCACCATCACTGATCCGGATTGCGCCATTAATCTGATGATTACCGGCACCAATCTTAGTTGTAACGGCGGTGCTGATGGAACCATTGAGCTTACGGTCAATAATGCGGCCGATCCTTACACCATAGATTGGAGTTTTGACGATATTGATGGTGAGGAAAATCCAACTGGCTTGATGGCGGGCACCTACTTTGTAACGGTTACCGATGCAAACGACTGCCAGTCGAGTACATCCGTTACTCTGAGTCAGCCACCGGCCATGACCATCACTTGTGGCGAGTCACTACCTGTTTCCATGGATGGTGCTGCGGATGGAGAGGCCGAAGTGACCATTAGCGGCGGAGCGGGTCCTTACCTGGTAGAATGGACAGGCCCGGTAAATGGCAGCCAAACGCAAAATACTACCGGCACCTTTTCCATCACGGGCCTTGAAGCCGGAAGTTATACTGTAACCATCACCGATGATCAGGATTGTACCATTGAGTGTATGTTTATCATTAACGGCGCTAGTGGTTGTAACCTCACTGTCAGCCTTTCGGGCACCGAACCGGGATGTTTTGGCGACAGCACAGGAACCATTACCCTTACGGTAAATAACCCCATCGGTGATTATACCGTGATCTGGACGGATGAGCAGTATGACGGCATGGAGGACCTAACCAATGTTCCTGCCGGAGCATACGCCACCATTGTTACCGATGAAGCAGGTTGTGAGGCATCGGCTTTTATCATTTTGGGGCAACCGGATGAATTACAAATGACCTGTGGCGAAGGCTCTCCCACCTCTGCCCCCGGAGCAAATGACGGTGTTGCAGAAATATCGGTAATGGGAGGAACCGCTCCTTATATGGTATCCTGGACCGGCCCTGCTTCTGGTACTCAAAGCGAAAATGCTGCCGGCACATTCAATATTACCGGACTACCCGCCGGCGTTTATGAAGTAACCATCACCGACGATACTGGCTGTACGGTGGATTGTATGTTTGTCATCAATCCACCCAACTGTATCCTCACTTTGGGTATCACCGGAACCGATCCGGTGTGCGCCGGTGAAGCAAGCGGAACAATCGATCTGGTGATTACGGATGCCGCCAATCCGTATACTGTGGACTGGAATGTAGATGCCATTGACGGTCAGGAAAATCCGACCGACCTTCTGGCAGGCAACTATGCAGTAACCGTGACCGATGCCAATGATTGTATTGTAATTGGTGAAGTAACGCTTACGGAACCCGATGCCATTCTGATCAGCTGTGCACAATCCGTACCCGAATCCATGCCAGGCACAGAAAATGGAGAAGCCGAAATTACCTTCATCAATGGTACGGCTCCCTACACCGTAAGCTGGATCGGGCCAGTTATCGGCAATCAGATAGAAAATATGACTGGTACCATTACCATCACTGGGTTGTCTGCCGGCAATTATACGGTGACCGTAACGGATGCCAATGGGTGTACCGCTACTTGTGATTTCCCAATTTCCAATGTAGAATGTATGCTGTCGCTCAATGTGGCTACTGAAGATGCCAGCTGCCCGGATGCGGGTGATGGTAAAATTAATGTTGAGGTAGTTGATGGCAACGGGCCTTTCACCTTCGACTGGACTCCGGATGTTTATGATGGATTGCAAACGCTGGATATGCTGGATCAGGGCACCTACATCGTGGTAGTGACGGATAGCGACGGCTGTATGGCTACCGATACCATAGCGCTAGGAACGCAATTTCCTGCCCCATCCCTTACCTTTTCTGAAGGCGGAATGCTCTGTGATGACGATTGTTTTACTTTTGACATTGAATTTACCGGTATCCCTCCGTATATACTGAGCTATGATATTGTGGATAATGTTGGTACGCTCAACTTTGAAATTGAAGTAGCCGGGCAGGACACCATTATTGAAGTTTGTTCCGCTGACTTCTCCAATAGCGACAGTGTTGTCGTCAACCTCATCTATTTGAAGCAGGCCAATTGTATCACGCCGCTCGATCTTTCCGAGGTCGTTGATTTGGGCAAATCAACAGAAAGCTTTATCAACAATACCATCTGTGCCAACGAATTCATTGAGGTCAATGGTACGATCTACGATATTGATAATCCTTCCGGACAGGAAATTCTCAGTATGGGTAACGCCGATGGATGCGACAGTATCATCAATGTAAACCTCGCCTTTTTTGATGAAATTTCCAGTACACTAGATACCATGATTTGTTCTACTGATTCTGTTATCATTGGAGGAGTGGTTTTTACTGAATTTAACCCGGTAGGGGAAGTAATTTTCCCAAGTGCAGTCAGTAATTGTGACTCGGTGGTCAATGTATTTGTCAATTTCTTTCCGGCCGCTGAAAGTGAATTTTCCACTACACTTTGTCCGGGAGATTCTCTTATTTTTAATGGCACGGTATATAATCAGGAAAACTTCGAAGGAACAGAAACGCTACCCGGAGCCAGCGCCCTGGGTTGCGATTCACTGATCAAAATTACGCTGGAGTTCTTCGATTCTTCCTCCTTTGTTTTTGAACCGGTTTTGTGTCCGGGAGAATCGATCGTGTTTAATGGCGAGACCTATGATCAAAGCAATCCTTCCGGCATTGAAGCACTGGAGGGTGCTGCGGCAAATGGCTGTGATTCCTTTGTGGTGGTTAATGTGACTTTCTTCCCGGAAGCCATCGCCGACTTTACGACCACGCTCTGTAACGGAGATAGCCTGATCTTTAACGGAACCGTCTACAATGCCGCCAACCCGACCGGCACCGAAATTTTGACAGGAGCCAGTGTCAATGGTTGCGATTCCATTGTCAATGTCAGTTTAGAATTCCTGCCTGATCCAGAGAGTGATCTGATCTTGCAAGCTTGTCCTTCGGAAAGTATCACCTTTAATGGGACAGTATACGATATCAACAATACATCCGGAACCGAAGTGCTGGTTGGAGCCAGTATCAATGGCTGTGATTCCATTGTGAATGTAACACTCGAATTTTTACCAGAGCCGAGCGGTGACCTCAATCTCACCGTTTGTAATGGCGATAGCATCATTGTGAATGGAACCGTATATAATGCTACCAATCCTTCGGGAACGGAAACGCTGGTAGGGGCCGCCTCCAATGGCTGTGATTCGATTCTCAACGTCAGCCTGGAATTCCTGCCCGATCCGATGGGCCAATTTATGCCCACGATCTGTCCGGGGGAAAGTATCACCTTCAATGGCACCGTCTATGATGCCAATAACCCAACGGGTACTGAAGTGCTGCAAGGTGCCAGTGCCAATGGTTGTGATTCTATTGTAACGATCAGTGTAAGCTTCCTGCCGGAACCAATGGGTGAGTTCACGCCCACGCTGTGTCCCGGTGAAAGCATCACCTTCAATGGCACCGTTTATGACGAAACCAATCCTGCCGGTACCGAAACGCTTACCGGAGCCGCTGCCAACGGCTGTGACTCCATCGTCAATGTGAACGTGGGCTTCCTGCCACCGCCTACCGGTGATTTTATGACGACCCTCTGTTTTGGCGAAAGCCTGACCTTTAATGGTACCGTTTATGATGCCAATAATCCGATGGGAACCGAGCTATTGGTTGGAGCCAGTGCCAATGGCTGTGACTCTACGGTCAATGTGAGCGTCAGCTTCCTGCCCGAACCTATCGGTGACTTTATGACCACCATCTGTCCGGGCGAAAGCCTAACCTTCAACGGTACCGTTTATGATGAAAACAATCCAACAGGTACTGAAGTACTGACCGGTGCAAGTGTAGAAGGATGTGACTCTACGGTCAATGTGAGCGTCAGTTTCTTCCCCCCCCCGACGCCGGGTAATTTTACCCCAACGATCTGTGAAAATGGCTCCATTGTCTTTAATGGTACCACCTACGATGCCAATAATCCTACAGGAACCGAGACCTTAATGGGCGCCAGTGTGAACGGCTGTGACTCTACGGTCAATGTAGCGCTATCATTCTACCCTGCCGCTATGGGTAATTTGATGACCACCATTTGTCCGGGTGAAAGTTTGATTATCAATGGCACCCAATACGATGAGAGCAATCCAACGGGTACAGAAATCCTGGCGGGAGCCAGTATCAACGGCTGTGATTCTACGCTCAATGTAAGTTTGAGTTTCTTTGCCCCTGCCACGAGCGACTTTACCGATACCTTGTGTGAAGGCGAAAGCCTGGTGTTTAATGGTACAACCTATGATGCCAACAACCCTACCGGGACGGAAACACTGGTAGGAGCCGCCAGCAACGGCTGTGACAGTATCATTAATATTAGCCTGGACTTTTTGCCCGCTCCAGAAGCCGGGTTGACCGGAAGTACCAGTATTTGTGGCGGTGAAAGTACATCGCTAACCTTTGTGCTCAGCGGTGGCAGTTCATTTGATATCACCTATTCGGATGGTATCAACCCTCCGGTTGATTTAACGAATATTATCAACGGATTTAGCATTACCGTCAACCCGGGGGGAACCTCAACTTTTACGATCCTTTCGGCGACGGTAGTGGGAAGCGATTGCCCGGTCAATATCACGACTAGCGCCGAAGTGGTCGTCAGTCAATTGGCTTCCGGCATTCAAATCACCACTGATTATGATGGTTTTGCGGTAAGCTGCGAAAACTCCGAAGATGGTGCAGTAACCGCCGAAGCTACTCAGGGAGTTCCGCCTTACAATTATACCTGGAATACTGGTGCCCAAACTCCCTCCTTGGATGGACTTGGAATAGGAATCTATACTGTTTCCGTAACGGATGCAACAGGATGTACCTCTGAGACCCAGGTGACCCTGGATGCTCCTCCCGGCATCGTCGCCAGCCTGACCACCATTTCACCACCGTGTTTTGGCGATCCAACGGGCTCTATTGTGATAGATACCATCTCAGGCGGCACGGGCCCATTCGAATATTCTCTTAATGGCGAATTTTTTAATACCGTGGCTTCCCTGCCATTTGTAGTAAACGCGGTAGAACCCGGTAGTTACACCCTGTCCATTCAAGACGCCAATGACTGTGCCACTGAAGTTGCTGCCAACGTCTTCGATGCTCAGCAATTGGTACTCGACCTGGGTGCGGATGATGAGTTGCTATTAGGGGAGACCTATGTCTTGGAAGGACTGGTCAACTTTGAAGTGGCAAGTGCTACCTGGACGCCCGCTGATTCCTTATCGGCTCCGGACTCCCTCATCACAGTAGCGATGCCGCAACAAACAACAACTTACACATTGACCGCCGTGGATGCGAACGGCTGTGTCGTATCCGATCAGATTACCTTATTTGTGAATCGCGACCGAAACGTATACATCCCCAATATTTTCACACCCAATGAAGATGGCGTAAATGACTTCTTTGGCGTATTTGGCGGCAAGGATGTGGTGGTTGTCAAAACCTTCAAAATCTTTGATCGCTGGGGCAACCTGGTCTACGAAAATGGTCCTTTTGCGCCCAATGACATGTCGTACGGCTGGGACGGTACCTTCAACGGCAAACTGATGAATCCGGCCGTGTTTGTGTACTACGCCGAGCTGGAATTTGTGGATGGAGAAACGGAAGTGTATAAAGGGGATGTGACGCTGATGAGATAGATGTTGAGTTTAGAGTGTAGAAGTTTAGAGTTTAGAGAATGTGCGCTGGGGATTTTGCTGGCTCTTTGGCTTTGGGGAACTTTACAAACGGTTTAGGCGGGGGAGACGGTTGAGGAGGTTTAGAGCGGGAACAGCTGAGAATGTTGCAAATTCTTGAATTCTGGGAATCCTCTCTGGGGTTATGAGGTTTATGAAGGTTTATGATGTTTATGTTGAGAAAGTGGAGAGTGTAGGGTTTAGAGTTTAGGCGGAGGAGAAAGTTTAAGCGGTTTAGTATCCTAGATAGTCATCCTAAAAACTCCATAATTCTGAAAATTCTGCTCGTGTTTAGGCGGATCGACTACGCTATAAGCTTCGTAGGGGAAAAGGGTCGATGTTGCAAACATCTCCCAAGCGAGCGGTTGATCTATTGACAGTCTCCCTCTCTAAACTTTAAACTAAAAAAAACTACTTCTTAATCAATTTCGCGCCGGCGTTGAATTTCTTCTTTACAACATCCAGTGCTCTATCGATGTCGGCATTGGTTTCATAGCGCATTTGTACGCCTACCAGAGTGAGTTTGCCTTTTTTCTCGGTGTAGGGTTCGTAGCCTTCTTTGTAGATATTTTCGACCAGTTTTCTGACATTATCGGCATTGCCGAAGACGCCGACAGAGATGATGCAGAACTGCTCGTCAGGGCGAGCGGTTGGGCCTTCCGTATCCAGGTCTTCTTCGGGTTGCGGTTCCGGTTCGATAACGGTTTCCTCATTAGGCGTTTCCATCAGGCTTGCCTCTTCTTCCTCTTCATTTTTATCGGTCATCGAAGGGCTTACATTGACCCGCTCATCAGGGACTTCAGCGCTGGCGGGAGCAGGAGTGTCTCCATTTCGCAGAAAGCCAAAATAGATAATGGCCAGCAAGAGTAAAAAGGTGCCGGAAGTCAGCCAGACCAGGTTTTTCTGCATCCATTCAACGAGGTTGATTTCCCCCAGGCTGCTGGCCCAGGAAGCAGTGTCCTGAACCGGAGTGGCCCGGGTGGTATAGTCTGGTTTTTCACGGTGTGCTACCGGAGAGGCCTCTACACTGGGCAAGCCATAGGAGTCCGTATTAAAATTGGTGGTATCGGGTAGAAATTTGTAGTTGCCTTCAAAGTCGAGATACAACCGGCCCATGCCGGGAAAGGTGACGATTTCCTTGCGTTCCAAAGCCGCCTTGATGCCGCGCACGTATTCGCGAATGGCCTTTTCGGCATCTACCGGAGATATTTCACTATTCTCCTCAATGTATTGAACCAGAAAACCATCATTGACCACCATATTGCCGTTAAACTGCAACTCCTTAGCTGGTGGGTGGAGTTGTCCCTGCACCTGATCAACAACGGCGGGTTTGTAATGCGCCGAAAAGCTTCCCAATCCGGGAATGTTTACTTCTTCTTTTTCGTGCAATAAATCGAAAATGGAGGAACTAACATCTATATTCATGCATCGCAAAATTTATGGCTAAAGTTAACTGTTTTTGTGCAAATCCCTGAACCCAAAAGGATTTGACTGACAATTGACAAGCCACACCACGGCATTCTCCACATTATACTTACTTTTGCCTCTAGTCAATCAAACAAATTTATGGAGCTAATCAATAAAATCAAGCGCGAAAAATCAAGCGCTTTATTTGCCGAAGCGAAACAATATTTTCCAGGGGGTGTCAACTCTCCCGTACGAGCGTTCAAATCAGTTTCCGGACCACCACTTTTCATCAAAAAAGGTAAAGGTGCCCACATTATTGATGAGGATGACAACCGCTACCTGGACTTTTGTTGTTCCTGGGGACCGCTCATTCTCGGTCACGACAATGACCAGATCCGCGATCTCGTCACCGAAACGGTTGCCAACGGTACTTCCTTTGGCACCCCTACCCGGCTGGGTAATCAACTGGGTAAATTGATCCTTGATCACAACAAGGTAATTGAAAGAATCCGTTTTGTAAGCTCCGGTACGGAAGCCGTCATGTCGGCCATTCGCCTGGCACGTGGGTTCACGGGCCGCAGTAAGGTACTCAAGTTTGAAGGCTGCTACCACGGCCACGTCGATTCGCTCATGGTGAAGGCGGGCTCCGGACTCGTGACCTTTGGCGTAAGCACCTCCGCCGGTATTCCCCCGGCATTTACGGAAGAAACACTGGTACTGCCCCTCGATCAGCCGGAGGCATTGGACCAGGCCCTGGAAAAATATGGATCGGAAATTGCCGCCATCATCATCGAACCGATTCCCGCCAATAACGGACTGCTGTTGCAGGATAAGTCCTATTTGGAGCATTTGCGTAAGCAAACCAAAAAATACGGCATTTTGCTTATTTTTGATGAGGTTATTTCCGGATTTAGAATCGGCTTTGAAGGTGCGGCTGGTTATTATGGCATTCAGCCGGATATTGTCACGTACGGCAAGATTATCGGTGGCGGAATGCCGGTCGGGGCCTACGGAGCCAGTGCCGAAATCATGAAGCATATTGCTCCGGACGGTCCGGTTTATCAGGCAGGCACGCTTTCCGCCAACCCCGTTGCCATGGCTGCTGGATATGCAGCGTTAAAGCAACTGCTGGAGCCAGGGTTTTACATTAAACTGGAAACCAAGACCAGGGCTTTTGTGCAACAACTGCAGGATCATTGTGATAAAAAAGGTTACCCAGTCCACATTCCGCAGATCGGGTCAATTTTCTGGCTGGCTTTCGCCAATGAGCGCATCACCCGAGCCGACCAGATCGATGCGGGTAGTATGGAGTATTTTAAGCGGATGCACCATGAACTATTGCAGCGCGGCGTCTACCTGGGCCCATCCGGCTATGAGGTAGGATTTGTGTCGGCAGCACATACTTATGGTGACCTGGCAGAAGCCGCAGGGATAATGACGGAGGTAATGGATATGGTATTTAAGTAAGATGACAGAAGGCCCAAATACACGCTTGCGCATGCTTTCCTATCTGGTGATTGCCTACATGATGCTGGCATTTGCCTGGTGGTCTATTTTATTATTTGTCAAGAATCAGGATGCCTTTGAGGCAAAAAGCGAGCTGCTACAAATCCAGATGGTCACCGATCGACTCATTTCCACCAAGGAAGAATATTACCGCTCGGAGGCCTACCAGGACCTGCAAAGTCAGTACGACCGTCAGGAATGGATGATATTGGGCGAAGCGACCTTTTTTGTCCTCAGCTTGGTGGTAGGTATCTGGCTCATTAACCGCGGCTACAATCGGGAAGTGATGGCGGCCCGGCAACGGCGCAATTTTCTGCTCTCGATCACCCACGAGCTTAAATCGCCTATCGCTTCTATCCGACTGGTGCTGGAAACGTTTTTGCGGCACCAACAGCTGAAGCCCGAGCAAATGACCAAGCTCAACCGCAGTGCGTTGCAGGAAACAGACCGTCTGAATAATCTGGTGAATGACCTACTGCTTTCCGCAAAACTGGAGACGCTGTATCAACCTCAACTGGATGAATTAAACCTGTCGGGCTTATTTAGCGAACTGATGGACAAACTGGAACACGACCACCCCAATGTGGATTTCATCTTTAATGTCAATGGCGTGGATTCACCCATGATCCAGGGCGACAAAATGGGATTGACATCAGTATTTCTTAATTTGCTAGAGAATGGGGTAAAATACGCCCAAAATGATGCCCCGAAGATTGACACTACCATTGAGCGGGAAAATGGCTGTATGGTGATTAAAATTGGGGACAACGGCATCGGTATTGAGGAAAAAGAAAAAAAGAAGATCTTTGAGAAATTCTACCGCGTGGGCAATGAGGATACCCGTAAAACAAAAGGAACCGGTTTGGGGTTGTTTATCGTAGAGCAGATCGTCAAAGCCCACAACGGAACGATTAAGGTCAGCGACAATCAGCCGAAAGGCACCGTATTTACGATCAAATTACCCATTGAAGGACCCAAACAAACTTGAAGACCCATGATGCGAGTATTACTGGTTGAGGACGAAGAAAATATCCGGGATGTAGTGAAGCTCAACCTGGAACTGGAAGGCTACGAAGTGGTGGCTGATGCCAATGGCAAAGACGCCCTCAAACACTTTCACGAACAGCACTTCGACCTGTTGATCCTCGACGTGATGCTACCGGAAATTGACGGCTTCCAGATCTGTGAACAAGTGCGCCTGACCAATATGGAAGTGCCCATCATCTTCCTCACCGCCAAGGATACCTCCATGGATCGCATCGCCGGACTGAAAAAGGGGGCGGATGACTATCTGACCAAACCTTTTAATCTCGAAGAACTCCTGCTCCGCGTCGGCAATCTGATCAAACGCACCAGCAAAGCGCCCGATAATACACCGGAGGTTTACCAGTTTGGAAATAACGAGGTCAACTTCGTCACCTACGAAGCGAAGGGCAATCCCGGCACCTTCACTTTGACCAAGAAGGAAGCCATGCTGCTCAAGCTACTGATCGACCGCAAGAACGAGGTCGTTTCCCGCCAGCAAATCTTACAATCCGTTTGGGGCTATGATGTATACCCCTCTACCCGCACCATTGACAATTTTATCCTCTCCTTCCGGAAATACTTTGAAGATGACCCCAAAAATCCGCGGTACTTTTTGTCGATCCGGGGGGTTGGGTATAAGTTTCAGGAGTAGCAATTGGACAGTATAAAATTCTACTTTCATGACCTCAAGATCCTACTTATCCACCTTTATAAACAACTATATTCCAGGGGAAGACCTAGAGGAATTATTAAATAACTTTTCCGAGACGATAGATATTCCCAAGAATACCACCTTTCTCAGTCCATCAGACACCTGTGGGTTCCTGGCATTTATTGAGAATGGGTTATTCCGAGTTTATTTTTATGATAACAAAGGAAGGGAGATTACGACCTGGTTCTCCTATGAAGGAATGATCATCACTGATTTGTTATCCTTTTATACTGGGAATAGAGCGTACTTTTATGTGCAAGCACTGGAAGACTGCAAAATTCGGAAAATCACTAAAGCAGCTTTGGAAGCGCTTTATCAAAAAAGACCCGAATACCGAGAATTTGGCCGAAAATTTGCAGAGGAAAGTTTGGTAATGACAATGCAGCGGTTGTTCTCATTTTATGCCAAAGATGCCGAAGCACACTACCTCGAAATTCTTAATGATCCAAAACTACTTCAAAGAACTCCATTAAAACACCTGGCGACATATATTGGCGTCACAGACTCTTCATTGAGCAGGATCAGAAAAAAAATATCTTCCTACTAAATTCTTGTCATACATCAATAAAATTTAATTGAAGGGAGCCTTCCTTTGTTCTTCAAATAAGGAATGTTCATCAAATAATGCTATTGGTTATGATTAAATCTATCAAAGTACAACGAAGTGCCCTGGTAACAGGTGCCTCTTCCGGTTTGGGAAAAGCGATATCCCAAAGGCTTGCTAGTGCCGGAATTAAAGTTTATGCTGGAGTTCGCAGTCATATGGACCAGAAAAGTCTTGAAAATTTACATCCAAATATTCAGGCAATAATTTTAGATATTACCAACGAGTCACACATCCAAAAGACCTTCAATTTACTCAACCTCACTACAGGAAAGAACGGGCTCAGCATCTTGGTCAATAATGCCGGAATTAATTATATTTCTCCATTTGAATACTCCGACAACCAGAAAGAAACCCAAGTAATGCAGGTGAATCTAATCGCTATGTTTAAGCTTACAAGAACAATGCTTCCACTGATGCACAGATTTACCAAGAGAAGTGGCAATCATGCTAACATTCTTAATATTGGATCTATTGGTAGCATCTTTAGTCTTCCCTGGAGCGCTGCATATCACGCTTCCAAATTTGCGGTATTGGGCTGGAGCGAATCTTTGAGAGCCGAATTGAAACCAATAAAAATTTTTGTGAGTTGTTTTTTACCCGGAGGTATGAGTACTGCGATTTTCAAGAAGTCTCAAAAAGAAATAAACTTCGATTTCTCAGGTCCTCATCGGCATTATTATCTCCATAACCTTCGCCACGCCGCTAATACAATGAAAAAGTTTGAAAATAGTTCTGCGAGTCCCCAAAATGCTGCAAAGAAAATCTTAAAAGCCATTGAAAGATCAAACCCTCCTGGCAAAATCTATTTTGGAAGCGATGCCAGGTTTATCAGGATCATGTGTTGGCTCGGCCTTTCCAGCTTATTAAAGAAGTTATTTGTAGTGAATAGATTTAACGATGATTCGCCTAAGGAGCATTAGAAATTTTCATGCTTAGGCAGCCGCTTCAGCACCTCCGTCGTAGCGGCCACGGTACCCAGCGGTAAGGCAAGCAAGAAGCCAATACCCGTAAAAAAGAGCAGTAGAAAAGCCGTTCCATTACCCAGAGCCACTCCTTTGTGTTGGCGCACAAACCGCACGCTGTCGCGTACACGGAAATGGCGTTCCAGGGTAAAATCCATATTACCGAAACCGGCATAATAGGCCTGGACCAGAAAAATGGCAATCGGTGCCGCCAACCCTAAGGGAGGGATCAGACCGATCAACAGGATGAGTAAAGTAAAAAAGAGCTCGCGAATGATATTGCGTAAAGCAATGGTGATGCCCCGCAGGAAGTCATTGAGCATCTTCGACACACTGAAGGGCACTTCCTTTTGCCCAATCATCTTTTTCTCCACATTTTCCGAAAGGAAACTCATGAAGGGAGAGGCAATGGCCAGGATAAGATTTTTGAAAAAGAGAATGCTTAGGGCTACCACCAACAAGCCACTGAATACATTCGCTATTTTCACCAGCCAGGAACGGCCCCACTCAAACGGATAAAAGGAAATGATCCAGCCGCCCAAATCATCTGAAATACCGTAGGCGAAACGAAAAATAACGATGGCTAAAACAATCGCCAGTAAGGCGGGCACCAGCACGTATCCCCACATGCGGTAGCGGCTGATGATGCCAAAGGCCTTGAAGTAGGCTGTAAAGCCGTCGATGAAGCCGGTAATCAAGATTACTCCGCTTTTTTACGCTTTCTTCTCGTCTTAAACAGCTCGACGACCTCTTTTTCCGTAAGGAAGTTGAAGTCAACGAAGGTGGTAGAAACAAACTTCTTGATGTCCTGGTAGTCTTTACCGCGTTTGTCGGTATACTTCTTCAGCAGCGCCTTGACGTACTTCATGGACAGGTCCTTGATGTTCTGGTTGAACTTCTGGTTGGCAAAGATGCCCATGTAGACAGGGAACAGTTTGCTAATCTCAAAAAACTCGGGATAGTCGGTCGTTTCAAGGTTGTTGATAAAACGGGCGAAGTAGTGGTAAATGATCTGGCGAATACACTCATTCACCAGGGATACTCCCTTGTTTTGGTTGTAATACAGCTTGATGGCCTGGTGTACCTCATCATTGATATAACCACGCTCGTGGATAGTATCCACCAGGTCGTAGAAGCTACTGAGTTTGTCCTTTACCTTGCGGTCAATGATCAGGGATAGTTGTTGATCGGCTGCGGGATTCAGATCCAGCTTGCTACTATGGTGCAATTCGAGCAAAAAGCGGAAATACTTTAGAGGGAACTCCTCGTCCGCTTTGCGAATCTTGTTGAATACCGTGATCAAATTGGCCTTATCTTCTTTTGCCAGTTCAAAGAAGCCTCCAAAAAGCACCACCGTCTGCATGTGCTCCTCGGTTCCCTGAAAGATATCGCGGTTGATAAACTCGCGCAGTGGGTCAATCAGGGAGCTGTTGTCGCCATTGCGGTTGATCCGGTAGATCAGGAAACTTTTCAACTGAGAAAACAGCACCTTGAGGCCGGAGATATCCTCTGGGAACTCGGCGGTTTGAAAGTTGTCGTTTTGAAACTGGCGTTTGTAGCGCTTCAGTCCGGCAGCGCGCTCTTCCGGTACACGATAGCGGTCCAGTTTTTGGCTTTGCAGGTAGTAACGCACGCGTTTGTTATCAATAGAGTTGATCAGGTTGGTGACCCAAATATCACTACTAAACGCAAAACCCATCTGAATCGACTGGCCGATGCGTTTTTTCAGGATATCAAAGTTGGCGGAATTACAAATGGCCAGCAGTACATCTTTAAAGTGTTCCTGCGGACGTACGTATTTGTAATCGCGATTGTATTCGCCACGCAATACGGAATAACCCAAAATCTTTGGCAGGTAAAGTCCTTCAAATGCGGGATCCAGGAGTACGGTTTCAAAAGAAATGAGCTGTAGTGGATTTTCGTCAGCTACTTTTTCGTGTAGGGCCGCAATCCGGGGCTCAAACATTTCTTTTAACCGGGAGTAATACTCTTCCTCTTCTTCTTCAAGATATTGAGCGAGTTCATCTGATTCCTGGATATCCTGAGCGATTTGCTCCATTTGCTCAAGATAATTTGGGTCCAATTCCTGCATGACGGTTGTATAATTTAAAGGTAAACCTGATAGTGCAATTTGAAGCACTACCAGGTTCACTTAATATATTTAGAAATTAAAGTATAGCCATTTTTACGGATGCAAATATACACGATCAAAAGTATTTTGTGAATTTTTAATCTCAAAAACTTTTGCCCGCAGCTTGACCAATCTAAATTGTTTGAAATTTGGAGGCCAATTACCCAAATCAGAAGGCGCTTGCCCAAATGAATCGGACAAGCGCCTTCAGCAGTATTTATCGTACAGGTTTGGTTGGCAAACCTGAATAGCATAAAGACTACTTTTCTTCTTCGGTAGCCGCTTCTTCCTCGCTGCTAGCCTCTGCTTCTTCTGCCGGAGCTTCTGCTTCTTCCGCTGCGGGAGTTTCCTCCGTAGCTTCTGCAGTTGCCTCTTCAGTAGCAGCAGTTTCTTCAGCTGCAGTAGCTTCTGCCGCAGGAGTTTCCTCAGCTGTTGCTTCTGCTGGAGTTTCTTCTTCAGCAACCGGCTCCTCTACTTTGGGTGGAGGAGGTGGTGTGCCAGATAATTGCTCCAGATAAGCAGCCTTTTCTTCGGCTGATTTAGCCACACGAGCAGCGATCTTTTCCTCTTTGGCATCGATCCACTCCTGGTATTTGGCATCAGCTTCTTCCTGCGTCAACGCACCTTTTTTCACACCGCGCATCAGGTGTTTCTTGTAGTAAACTCCCTTGAAACGCAAAATCGCGCGAGCGGTATCCGTAGGCTGAGCACCTTTCATCAACCAATCGAAAGCTTTATCGCGATCGAGGTCAATGGTAGCGGGCTTAGTCATTGGGTTGTAAATACCGATTTTCTCAATAAAGCGTCCATCCCGCTTGGCACGGGCATCGGCGATTACGATGTGGTAAAACGGGCGTTGTTTGCGGCCCTTTCTCTGCAATCTAATTTTGACAGCCATTGTTAAAATTTCTTTGATTTAACTAGGACCCACGTACTCCCTCAAAGGGACGGTGGGTATTTAACGGCGCAAATGTAGTGGTTTTAATTTGATTGTCAAAGCAGAATTCTCAGAATTATGGAATTACCAGGATTTACTTTTAGTTTAGAGTTTAGGGTGTAGAGTTTAGAGAGGGAAAGTTGAAAGCTTAGAGAGGAAGCCTTTCAATAAAATAACCGTTCGCTTGGGAGATGTTTGCAACATCGACCCTTTTCCTCTACGAAGCTTATAGCGTAGTCGATCCGCCTAAACACGAGCAGAATTTTCAGAATTATGGAGTTTTTAGGATGACTATCTAGGATACTAAACCGCTTAAACTTTCTCCTCCGCCTAAACTCTAAACCCTACACTCTCCACTTTCTCAACATAAACATCATAAACCTTCATAAACCTTCATAAACCTCATAAACCTTCATAAACCTCATAACCCCAGAGAGGATTCCCAGAATTCAAGAATTTGCAACATTCTCAGCTGTTCCCTCTCTAAACCTCCTCAACCGTCTCCCCCGTCTAAACCGTTTGTAAAGTTCCCCAAAGCCCAAGAACCAGCAAAATCCCAGGTGCAAATTCTCTAAACTTCATTCATCAAACCGCCCCTACACTCCGATTCAGCTTTTCCAGGTGTAGCGAGGCCAACACTTCTTCCAGCCGCCCATTGGCTTCTTGTTCATTGCCGATCAGGTCTTGCAAGGTGATATTTTCCAGGACGCGGTCGATGGTGTATTGCAGCATTTTCCAGAGTGAACGAACGGAGCAGTCAACGGAGTTGGTGCACAATTTGAGCTGGCCGGAATGGCTGCCACAGAAACCTTTGGGAAAGATTTCGCCGCCCAGGGCATTAATGACTTCCTTGATGATAATCTGATCGGCGTTCTTAGCCAGGACGTAGCCGCCTTTTTGGCCACGAGTGCTCTGAATGAGGCCACCCAGCCGCAAAGCCCGAGTGATCTTGCCAACGTATGGTTGGGACATTCCCTCCAATTCGCTCAATTGAGGAATGCTCAGCCCATCTTCGGAATCCTCGCGCGCAATGCGCAACAATATTCTTAAACCGTACTCATCTTGCTTATTGATCTTCATAGGTCAATGTATTGCTCAAAACATATCCAGCACTAATCTGGCTTCTTCACTCATTTTACTTTTATCCCAGGGCGGGTCAAAAACGACGCGCATATCTACATCGGTTACCCCGTCGATGCCCATAATTTTCTCCTGCACTTCCATTGGCAGGGAATCTGCCACCGGACACATGGGCGTGGTTAGCGTCATTTCCAACAACACGCGTCCGGCATCATCCATATCAATATTGTAAATCAGGCCCAATTCGTATACATCTACCGGTATTTCCGGGTCGTACACGGTTTTGACTGCCTGGATGATCTGTTCTTTTATTTCTGCTTTATCCATTTTTTCTACTGCGTTTTGGCCGTTAAAGCCAGTCCATACATCTTCATTTGCTTCACCATACTCACCAGTCCATTGGAACGAGTGGGCGACAGGTGCTCCCGCAAGCCAATCTTTTCAATAAAATACAGATCAGCTTTGGCAATGGCGTCAGGAGATTGATTGGATAAGACCCGAATCAACAAGGCAATGATGCCCTTAGTGATCACCGCATCGCTATCGGCGGTAAATTTCACCTTATCCTCTTCCAGGTCAGCTTGCAACCACACCCGGCTCTGACACCCTTTAATCAGATGGTCTTCGTCCTTGTACTGATCTGCGATCAACGGTAGTTTTTTTCCCAACTCAATGATGTATTCATACTTATCCATCCAATCGTCGAAGAAAGCAAACTCTTCCGTAATCTCGTCTTGTATTTCGTTGATTTTCATAACCTTATTGCAACATTTTTGCAGCCCTTTCCACCCCTGCTACCAATCGATCAATGTCTTCGCGAGTGTTGTAAAAGGCAAAAGATGCCCTCACCGTCCCAGGAATGCCGTAGCGGTCCATCAGCGGCTGTGTACAGTGGTGACCGGTGCGTACTGCAATGCCCTGCTTGTCGAGTAAAGTGCCTACATCATAGGGATGTGTACCTTCGATCAGGAAGGAAATCACGCTGGCCTTTTTTTCTGCCGTTCCAACAATGCGCAAGCCCTCAATAGCCGATAGTTTTTCAGTAGCATATTCCAGCAACTCATGCTCATATTGGGCAATAGCTTCCTGGCCAATATTTTCCACGTATTCCAGGGCCACTCCCAATCCTACCGCTCCCGAGATATCGGGCGTACCGGCTTCAAACTTATGCGGCAATTCATTAAAAGTGGTCTTTTCAAAAGTTACCGTGGCAATCATCTCTCCCCCACCCTGATACGGTGGCATCTCCTCCAGCCACTTTTTCTTGCCGAATAAGATTCCGATTCCCGTGGGTCCAAAAACCTTGTGCCCGGAAAAAGTATAAAAATCTACATCCAGGGCCTGCACATCTACCTTGAGGTGTGGCGTAGCCTGAGCGCCGTCCAACAAAACAGGGACACCGCGCTGGTGAGCCTTGGCAATGATTTCTTCCACCGGATTGATGGTTCCCAATGTATTGGAAACGTGGGTGACCGCCACAATTCGGGTACGGTCATTTAGTAGGCGATCAAATTCCTCCATGATCAGCTCTCCACGTTCATTCACGGGAATGACCTGCAACTTGGCCCCCACCTGCTCACAAACCAGCTGCCAGGGCACAATATTGGAGTGGTGCTCCATGGCTGAAATCAACACTTCATCACCGGCCTTAATAAAACGACGGCTGAATGATGAAGCCACCAAATTGATGCCTTCGGTGGTTCCTCGCACGAAGATGACTTCCTCCTCGGAACCGGCATTCAAAAATTTGCGGGCACGCTCTCTGCCCAATTCAAAGGCATCGGTAGCTTGCTGGCTCAATTCGTAAACCCCACGGTGTACATTGGCGTGCTGATGTTCATAGTAATACTTTAGCGCATCCAATACCGCGGTCGGCTTTTGGCTTGAAGCAGCACTATCCAGAAAAACCATAGGTTTACCCCTCATTTCTTCACCTAAAAGTGGGAAATCCGCTCTAATGCGCTCTACATCAAAAGGGGTAGCTGTTTTAGTTGCTTGCATTTTATCCGAGTTTATGCTCGATCAGTTCACTAGCTCGCTCTGCGAATGCACGAATGCTCATCTGGTCCAGCACTTCTCCAAGGAAGGCCTGCTGTAGTAGATTGCGCGTCTGCGCCTCCGGAATACCGCGGCTACGCAGGTAAAATACGGCTGTTTCGTCCAGTTGGCCAATTGTGGCACCGTGGCTACAGCGTACATCATCCGCATAGATTTCCAGCTGAGGCTTGGCGTCCATCACCGCATTGGGCGACAATACCAGACTGCTGTTCTGCTGAAAAGCATTGGTCTTTTGTGCATCCTGACGGACCATTACTTTACCATTGAATACGCCACGCGCCCGATCGGTCAAAATGCCTTTGTACAATTCATTGCTTTCGCAATGCGGCATAGCGTGATCGATGAAGGTTTGGTTGTCAATGTGCTGGTTTTCATTGCCCAGATACACGCCGTAGAAGTGCGTATCCGTACCAGAAGCATTAAGGCTACTGCTAATGTTATTGCGTACAATTTGCCCGCCGAGGTCTACCGCATACGAGCTATAACAGCTGTCGCGATCCTGGCTGACAATGATATTATTGACCTGAAAAGCTTCCTTGTTCTCACACTGCAGCTTGTAGTGATTGATACGGGCGTTACCCTTCAGCTCCATGCGGCTGGTCACATTGTTGAAATAAGCACCCGAGTTCAGCGCATGAAAGCTTTCGATTACCGTGATTTCACTGCTGCTTTCCGCCAGCACAAACATTTGCGGATGCGCAAAATGAATCTGTGCTCCCGGAGTACTCAGGTAAATCAGGTACACCGGACGCTCAATTTGCTGGTTGCGATCTGCCCGAAGGAAGAGGCCGTTTTTGGCGAAAGCCTGATTGAGTGGCAAAAAGGTATTCTTTCCAGTGCCTCCCTCCAGCTTTGACTGTGCTTCCATCCATACACGAGTGGATTCCTCCTTGAGGGCCTCACTCACCGGCAGTATCGTCAATCCGGCAGGCAGGTTGTCCATTTGCGATAAGTGCTCCACCAAATGGCCATTCACAAATACGATTTGAATGACATCGAGATCGGGCAAAAGATAAGGCGTCACATCTTCCTGAGCTATTTGTGCCAGGTCGCCTTCGCGAAATTTATTTTCCACGATGCGGGTGACACTGGTATATTTCCAGTCCTCATCGCGGCGGGTGGGAAAATCCTGTTGCTGTAATTGCTGAAAAGCCTCCTGTCGAAATTGACCAATGGGATGGTCCTTTGCTCCATTCAGACTCTCCTGATACAGTTGGTACAGGTTTTCCAACCAATCTTTCGTAGTTGTATGTTGATCTTGCAAAATTGCTGACATCTCTTGTTTAGGATTTTAATCTATAATCGCCGCACTTGCCTCGGCTTTGATCCAATCGTACCCCTGGTCTTCAAGCTTAAGCGCCAGGCTCTTATCGCCAGACTTCACTATCCGGCCCTCGTGCATTACGTGTACGTAGTCGGGTACGATGTAATTGAGCAGACGCTGATAGTGGGTTACAATGATGAAGGAACGATTGGGGTCACGCAATTGGTTGACCGCATCGGCCACGATCTTGAGCGCATCAATATCCAGACCACTATCGGTCTCATCGAGGATGGCCAGTTTGGGTTCAAGCAAGGCCATTTGCAGCATCTCATTGCGCTTCTTCTCACCACCGGAAAATCCTTCGTTTAGCGAACGCTTCAGGAATTTTTCATCCATTCCCAACAGCTTCGTCTTTTCGCGAAGTACTTTGAGCATGTCCATCGGGCTCAACTCTTCCTGGCCACGGGCTTCCCGTACGGCATTTACCGCACTTTTCAAGAAGTTGATATTGCTTACGCCCGGGATTTCCACCGGATACTGAAACGCCAGAAAGAGACCTCGGTGTGCTCTTTCATCCACATCCATATCGAGCAGGTCATCTCCTTCAAATGATACCTGACCGGCTTCTACTTCGTATTCTTCGCGCCCGGCCAGCACATTTGCCAGCGTACTCTTACCAGAACCATTGGGGCCCATAATGGCATGAATCTCCCCCGGCTTAACCTCAAGGTCAATCCCCTGCAAGATGGTCTTGTCTTCTATGGATACTTTTAAATCCTTAATATTCAACATTGTCTATTACTTTTAAAGTTGTATTTTATTTTGAATAATAAATGTTCTATCCTACACTGCCTTCCAGGCTGATAGCCAGCAGTTTTTGTGCCTCCACGGCAAATTCCATCGGTAATTCGTTGAAGACCTCCTTACAATAACCATTCACAATCATGTTGATGGCATCTTCTTCGCTCAGTCCGCGCTGTTGCAGATAAAAGAGCTGGTCTTCACCAATCTTGGAGGTGGTGGCCTCGTGTTCTACCTTGGCACTATTATTATCAATTTCCAGATAAGGAAAAGTGTGTGCACCGCATCGATCACCCATCAGGAGGGAGTCACACTGAGAAAAGTTGTGGGCATTTTCCGCACGTTTGGCAATTTTCACCAGTCCGCGGTAAGAATTTTGGCTACGACCGGCGGAGATACCCTTGGAAATGATGGTACTGCGGGTATTTTTACCGATGTGCATCATTTTGGTACCGGTATCCGCCTGCTGCATGTTGTTGGTCACCGCGATGGAGTAAAACTCTCCGGTAGAATAATCACCCTTCAGGATGCAACTTGGATACTTCCAGGTGATGGCCGAGCCGGTCTCCACCTGTGTCCAGGAAATTTTGGAGCGTTTTCCGGCGCAAAGTCCACGCTTGGTCACAAAGTTGTAAATACCACCTTTACCGTCCTTATCACCGGGAAACCAGTTTTGTACTGTAGAGTATTTAATCTCTGCATTGTCGAGCGCGATCAACTCTACCACCGCCGCGTGCAATTGGTTTTCGTCACGCTGCGGTGCGGTACAACCTTCGAGATAGCTCACGTAGCTGCTGTCTTCGGCAATTACCAAGGTCCGTTCAAACTGACCGGTATTGGCTGCATTGATTCGGAAGTAGGTTGAAAGCTCCATTGGACAACGCACTCCTTTCGGAATATAAGCAAAGGAACCATCACTAAATACCGCGGAGTTGAGTGCCGCAAAGTAGTTATCGGTATATGGAACGACGGTCCCTAAATACTTTTTGATCAGTTCAGGGTGGTCCTGTACCGCTTCGCTGAAGGAACAAAAGATAATACCTAGTTCGGAAAGCTTCTTTTTGTAGGTGGTCGTTACCGAAACACTATCAATAACGGCATCTACGGCCACTCCGGCCAGTACCTTCTGCTCTTCCAGAGGGACCCCAAGACGTTTGAAGGTGTCCAGTAATTCCGGGTCTACCTCATCCAGGCTCTCATATTTTGGCTTTTTCTTGGGCGCTGCGTAATAGATGATATCCTGATAATCAATGGGCTCATAATGCACGTTTGGCCATCTGGGTTCCTTCAGCGTTTGCCAGTGACGAAAAGCCTTGAGGCGCCATTCGGTCAGGAACTCCGGCTCATTCTTCTTGGCCGAAATCATACGCACCACATCTTCGTTGATTCCCTTTGGAAGCGTCTCGGTATCGATATCGCTACTAAAGCCGTATTTGTATTCGCTTTTAGTATGCTGCTCCAAAGTCTGCATCGAATCACTCATATAGTCCTTTTTTTGTACTTTACTAATGTTTGAACAGTATGCTCTTTTTACGTTTAGACTAAATCTAAATACTGTTTTCTTCTATTTATACACAAAAGTATAAATAAGGTTTATGATTGCCCTAATTTTTTAGGAAGAATGTTGTTTTACCCTATTTTTTAGCGGATTTTGGCTTCAGCGACGAGACGTATGCAAAGCTTTTTTCGAGCAGTACCATCATGGCCGACTGGTCCTCCAGCAACTCATCGGGAATCACAACGTATTCCCTCATCACTGCGCCGTAGGATTTTAGCAGTTCCGTCTTATACTTTTCCAGAAAAGCTTCCCGATCCTCTTTGCCCAGACGAAAGCCCAATTCACCGGCATCGGAAAAGACTGTAAACATATGGCCATTGTGCGTAGTGGAGGGCAACTTTTTACCCTTTCGGGTAATGGTGGGATGAGCATCGATCAACTGGTCGTAAAGCTGTAATCTGCGTTCGGGGATGGAATTTTTGGTACTCATAGACCTAAAATTAATCAATTCCATTTACTAGTTGCAAAAGTCTTTTTCTAAAGATGATCAACAAAACTGCTGTCAAAGCGGCAATGCCTGCCACAGGAAGCAACCATTGGTTGACAGAATCGACATTTAACAACAGTGTAACCGCCTTTGATCCCAAGTAAAGCAACAACAAATATGCCCCAAAAATGGTACTTGAATAACGAACATCGCTCAGGCGAGTCAGGTAGGATTGAGCAATAGGAGCAATCAGCGTTTCGGCCAGAGCCAAAATAATCATGAAGCTTGTAACCACAGGCACTGGTGAGATTGCAATACTCAACGCCGACATAAAACTGGCTAAAAAGGCAGCCACACTTATTAAAAACATGGCATAGATAAATTTGGTGTAGGAGCTACCCATCTTTCCTGTGCTCCAAATCAAAAAGAGAATAAGCATCACTGGCATACTGAAGAAGCTAGGTAAAGAATAAGTGATACTTTGAGGGATTTCCACACCAAAAAACTCGAAAGGAGCATTTTGAACTACAAATTGCGTGTAAGCGGAACTTACCATTTGATATATCCCCCAGAAGAGCGCAACGAGTGCAGTAAATAGCAAAATGAACGATATGCTTTTACCCACGCTTGGCTGCTGAACAATATCGGGAGCATCCAACACCTGTTCATAGCTCTTTGTCACTGGTACCTCCTCCAGATTCTGCTCGATTATCGGCAATTGTTCTTTCACAAAATAGAAGATCAACAGGTACAAAAGCGTTACGCCACCTGCCAGTCCAAATACAACCGGCCACCCTAACTCTTCCTGAAAATAACCCAAAAGAAATGCCCCGAGGAAAGCGCCCAGATTGATCATTAAATAATATCCGGTAAAGGCGACATCTCTTCTTCTTTCCCTTTTGTCAAACAACCGCCCGAGCAGGACCGCCAGATTTGGCCGAACTAAACTGGTTCCGACAATAATAGCAAGTAGCCCTATTACAAAGACCAACGGATCTTCAAATATCAACAGCAAATATCCCGCCGCCGCAACGATACCACCGATGACTACGGCTCTGTTTTGCTTTAAGAGAAAGTCAGTAATGATACCAGTTGGTAAAGGCACTACGGCGATCAGTAGCGCAAAGATACTATAGTAGTCAAAAGCTTCCTGGTTATCCAATGCAAAGGCTTGCGAATCCACCACATACATCACCAAAAGAGAGCGCATACCGAAGTAGCTAAAGCGCTCCAACATTTCAATAACAGAGAGCAAGGTGACAGCAGACCGGCGCGACAATAGTTTTTCCAAGGTTTGAGGTTTTAATCTGTAAAAAATCCGTAGCTCCTTATCCTTAAAGAAGCTACGGATTCCATTAAATTCAAAATATTCTCGACAAATGTTAATTCCCACTCTTCACATCTTGCCATAGCGGCAAATTATGTCCGGACATATCCCCTGCACCAAAGCGATAGGTGACATTGAAGCTGATCAAATAATCTGCAAAGGCAGCATCGCCGTGGGTGTACGTACCCCGCTCAATAGTGCGCTGCTTATCCTCGTAACTCTGGATGCGGTTTCGATACAAAGCAACGGGTACATTCAGGTTCAGCGACAGGTTTTTGTGAATATAGCTAATGCCAGGCTCCACCGAGATAGCATAGCCCGGCCGGCGATATCCGATGCTTTCGCCAATGAGGTCGGTGGCAGGTACTCCTTCAGCTCTCCCTCCCAAATACAAGCTCAACCCGTTCATTTTTGTCAGATAAAAGGCTCCAAGGCGGACAGCAAACTGGTCGGGGCAGGAAAATTCACTTCTCCCGTTACGGGTCAACACTCCATTGGTGGCTTGAAAATTGAGCAGGTAATACAAATTGGTACTCAAAACCAGGGAAGATGACAGGGTTTGAAACCCTTGCAAGTCGACAGTAATGCCCGTTCCACCATCACCCGGTTGGATGGATTGGTCCACTACCGTTTCTACATCCTGGTCGCGGTCGTCGCCCTGGTTATAGAAGGTATCGGTATAGTCATACTTGCCGGTGGGCAATTTGACGCCGAGGCCCAGGGCATAATTGAACTTATGGTGCTTCTCTGGGTCAAACAACCAATAACCCAATCCCAACCGGATATCAGATAGTCCATATGAAGTAGTGGTATGGCGCTCTCCCAGTCCGTTGGGAGGATTACCGCCGTGCTCGTACATGGAAGAACGATCATGGTACACAAATGGCAATACCACATTGGCATACAGCCGATCGGAAATGCCGTAGTTCAGGGCGATATCCAGAAAATAGGAATTATTAATCACCTCGGTGCCATCATCCAGTCGGTTGTGTTCTTGCTCCGCCCCCCGAAAGTGACGAAAAGACTTAAAATACCGGAATCCGGTACCGATAGAAAATTCTCCTTTAAGCAGCGTATTGCTACCTCCCAGAGTAGAGCTACAGGAAGCTCCACGAATGGCCACACAGCCCTGAGCATTCAGATTGATAAAAGAAAAGGACAGTGCCAACAAAATGGTATATGTATATAATGGTCGCATTATTTTATGGTTTTGGACGTACAGCAAACACACGAAGACCGCTTGCTACGTATTCGCTAAATTTTAAACTTTTTTTATGTATAAATTAGCCCAGGAAGAGGGGCGGTGGAGTAAGTAGTTGTGGAGAAAAGAGGTTTTCCAACTGTTGATAGCGGAAATTTTGCGCTCCTTTCACCAGCATTCGGAAGGGTCTCTCTAATTGGTAATCATATGCAATGTACGGAGAAAACAACTGATTTAGCACCATCAGAAATTGGCTTTCCTGATGATGTGGATTGCTGAAACAAATAACTTTTTCAGCAGGGATTATTTCTATATTTTCAGCTTCAAGGGTAAAAAATTGAGTGCTATCCGCCTCTTCCTCTGAAAAGATGAATGGCGTAGCGTAACCCGCAAAAAGCATGGCCTGACGATCGTGAGCATTAATGATTCGAACCCCGCTCTCTATGCCGTAATCTTGCGCCAATCGCTGAGTCAGCGCCTCTTCCGCTTCACTCATTTTTACCTCAAACAACGATGACTCACTCACCTTCACATACAGCACCCCTCCGATCCACTGAAGGGAAATCGCCACAAGGAGTAACCACGCACAAAGATGCCGTAAAGTCATGTCTTTCGTCAATTAGGTCTATCAAAGATAAGCAATCCCAGCAATTTTTCTTAAAAATAAACTTTTCTCACCATCACCGGAATGCGCAGTATTTCAGTGGCTTCCACCAATTCCTGCACATCACTGCGCTTCCTCGGAATAAACGTATGCTTCACCTTGGTACCTACCAGCTCAATCCTCGATTTGCCATTGATGCCATAGCCTTTTTTGGCTACGATCTCCAACATATCGTGCAAACTGATTTTCTCCACCCCCTTACCCTGACGGGCAAATTCATCGAGGTTGTCAACTGCCTGTTTGAGCTTTCTTTCCGATATTTTCTTGGTCAAACCGCTGATAAATTTGCTGACCTTTTCACCGGTAATACTGGTCATCAATCCACCAATCACCCCTACCGCATCGCCAAACAACCCCAGTACTTCCCCCATACCAAAGAAGATATCATCAATCAGGTCCCGGAAGTCTTTATTCATATTGATCAGATAGATCGCTTCGTGGGTCAAAATCAAGTGATACTTTCGGGGAATACCCTCCTTTTTTGGGGTGGATAAGTTACCGATACTAACAATTTGCTGCATTTCTAATATTTATTAGCGGAAACGTTCAATGATCATGTGTGTCATTGCACTGAATTTTTGTCAACTTTCCCTGCGGGTCGGTTCTCACGTCCTACCCTATCAGTGAGTCGGTCTCCCAACCTGGCACGCATTACATTGGCCAAAGCCTTAATGGTATCCACTACCTCCGGGTGCAGTTCAGCCACATTTTCTGTTTCACTAATATCATTGCTCAGATCATACAATTCAATATTGCTGACATTGTTTTGATCATAAGCCACCGGCTGTCCATCGCGGCCTCCTTCGCGGCCATTCAAAGAGCGATAGGTATGTGGAAAATACAGCTTCCAGTTCTGATAGCGTACACCATGTAATTCATTGATTTTATAATAGAAAAAATAGGCCTCCTGCGGGCTTTCATCGGTTTTACCAGAGAGCAAGGACCAGGCACTTTTTCCATCAATCGTCTTTTCGGGTAGAGTAGCTCCCGTGACCTCGGTAATAGTGGGTAGCAGGTCAATGGCCATCACCGGTGCATCAATCACCTTTCCTGCTTTCAAATGGCCCGGAAATCTCATGATAAATGGCTCGCGGTGACCACCTTCCCAGGCGGTTCCTTTTCCTTCGCGGAATGGCAGTGCACTCCCGGCATGATTACCATAGGACAGCCAGGGACCGTTGTCGGAAGTAAAAATGACGAGGGTATTGTCATCAACACCATTTGCTTTCAGTGCCTTCAGAATCTGCCCTACCGACCAGTCGATTTCCATGATCACATCTCCATATAGTCCCTGCTCGGACTTTCCCTTAAACTTATCCGAAACAAAAAGCGGCACGTGCGGTTGCGGATGTGGCACGTATAAAAAGAAGGGATTGTCCTTGTTTCTTTTGATAAAATCGACGCTGTGTTCCGTAATTTGTGTAGTAAGCTGCGACTGATCCGTTAGTGTATCGATCACCAAGGTATTTTCATAAAGTGGAAGTGGGCCAAAGTTAAAAATGGGTCCTTGCTGTGGGTGCAGTGGCCACATATCATTGGAATAAGGAATACCAAAATACTCGTCGAAGCCGTGGCGGGTGGGCATAAATTCGGGGGCATCCCCCAGGTGCCACTTGCCGTAAATAGCGGTGTTGTACCCCTGAGCTTTCAGCATTTCGGCCAGTGTGGTTTCCGTGGGATTGAGCCCGTGATCCTGATTAGGCATAAACGCCTGGTGAATGCCAATGCGGTTGGGATAGCAGCCCGTGAGCAAGGCCGCTCTGGAAGCTGAACAAACTGCCTGAGCAGCATAAAAACTGGTTAGCTTGACGCCTTCTTTGGCCATCTGGTCCAGATTTGGCGTAGCAAAACCGGTGGCTCCAAAACACCCGGCGTCCTGATAGCCCTGATCATCGGTGAAGATGATGACTATATTCGGCGGACGGGAGGGTTCATCCTCTGTTGGAGTGGAGGAATTGCAGGAAAATAGCACGACTAGGAAGGTGGTAAATATCCCGAAAGTGTATTTCATGGTAATAGATGGCGTTTTTGCCAAAATACATTTTTTGAACCACAGGGACATATTAGATCAATAATCTTTTCTTGTGTTTTTTATCGCTTTATGTTTCAAAAACCATCACGTAATAACTGATAATCTTCGCGGCTTGGCGCCTTCTCTGCCTTTGCGTAGCCGCTACGGCGAAGCGAGGGGCGAGAGAATAGATATTGCGCTAAGTTGCTTTTTCTGAAACCTGGCGGTTTTTTGCAAAAGGGCTCACATGATGTTGACTTTTCTTAAGACAGGATTTACCGGATTAACAGGATTTTTGGGCCTTAGAGAAAAATCCAACCGGATTTTTTCTAAGCATACTTTTGTGACCTGTTGTTCCTGTTGTAGTTCTAACCCATTCATTCTTATGTGCCTCTGTGGTTCCCAAAAAAATCGCCGACTAGGCGATACCCTTCACATTTTTTGAAAAGAGTGCTAAAAGGTTGGAAAAATCACGATAAAAACCTGACCCTCCCAACCTTTCTAGTTCATTTCGGCACCACCGATGCGTTTACAACCGTGTGGCGCGCGGCTCCATATCCGTCAATTCTCCAACGCGGATGGGTTCACCGGACTCGATGCTTTTACGGGCAGCAATACCGATCATGATCGACATGACGCCGTCGCGCAATCCGGCTGCACGGCCGTAGGGGTCATCCATTTGCGGATTTTTGAAAATCTTGTCGTGCAAGCGGGCATCACCGCCACCGTGGCCGCCGCGTTCCATCTCTACCTCGACCGTTTCAAATTCCTTGTTCCACAGCTTGTGCACAATGATCGGCTCTTTGTGTACCTGGTCTTCGCCGGTTTGGGCCATCTCCTGGGCGTGCATTTCACTCTGGTCCACAGTCAGGTCCTTCTGGTAGGGAATATCCAGCCAGGCTTCCAGGCGGCCTTCGGTACCGTTGAAGGCTACGCGCCAGCCCTCGTATGGTGAATAAGTAGTAAGGGAGTAATTCAGGATCACATTATTTTTGTACTTCACCTGGGCGGACATCTTGTCGTAAATGTTGATCTCATCGCGGAAAAGGCAATTGTCACGGATGTAGCCATCGTATTTCTCATTGTCGACATAGAGCCGCATGGACCGCTCGTCCTGGGTGATGTCCCAGTGGTATTCACATTTTTCTTTGTG
The DNA here is from genome assembly GCA_965229635.1 of Saprospiraceae bacterium. Classification (GTDB taxonomy): domain Bacteria; phylum Bacteroidota; class Bacteroidia; order Chitinophagales; family Saprospiraceae; genus BQJU01. Next base: position 2,907,217 of record OZ245894.1, on the reverse strand, counting down.
TGGGCACGTCCGGCAATTCTCACCGCGGAATGGCCCATTAGAACCGTAGTGTTCCAGATCACCGTAGGCAAATACTTCAAACGGATCGGAGTTGATCCACCAATTCAGCAGATCAAAATGGTGAGTCGCCTTGTGCACCCAAAGCGTTCCTCCCGACTGGCGAAGGCCGTGCCAGCGCCGGAAATAGGAAGCTCCGTGGTAGGTATTGAGGTACCAGTGAAAATCAACGGAAGTCAATTTTCCAATAGCATTATTGGCCAGTAATTCCTTGATTTTGGTACTGTATGGGCTCCAGCGATAATTGAAGCCTACAATCAATTTGCGGTCCGAACGACGCTCGGCATCGATGATTTCCTGGCACTTGCGCTCGTCGGTAGTCAGTGGTTTTTCCGTAAGGACATCACAGCCCATATCCAGGCCCTTGATGATAAATTCGTGGTGGGTAGAATCCTTGGTGGTCACGATGACCAGATCCGGCTTGGTTTCACGTATCATCTTTTCGAAATCGAGGAAGGTGGGGCAACTTACGCCGATGTACTTGCGGCCGTACTCCAGGCGGCCGGGATTGTGGTCACACAGGCCCACAAATTCCAGGATATCGGAATAGTGCTCGACCAGGCGCTTGCCCCAAAAGGAAGTTCCCCGGATACCGGTTCCTACCAAGACAATTTTCAATTTTTTGGCCGTTCCGAAGCTGAAGGCCGAAGTCGGCAGCACTGCACTCCCGACCAGCATACTGACCGAGGCGAGAAATTCACGTCTAGTTGGTTTCATTTTTTATCTGTTTATAGGCTTAGAAATAACCCCATTAAGGTAGGCAAAAAATCTAAACCTCAATAAAAGGTGAACCATGTCGACGCGCCAAAGTTACTTCGAAATTTCACATTTAGCCGTCAATTTTTCCAGCTAATGCATTAAGCATATTTATTTGCCCAGATCCATCTTTACGCCGAGGGCCAAACCCGCCGAAACGTAATCTACCTGATACTTTCCTCCATTTGGTTTCGAGATAACGGAACTGTATTGCATTCTGGGCTCTGAAAAGAGGTTGAAATGCTGAAAAACCGGCCATTGTAGCCCTATACCTAGATGATAGCCAACGGTCAGCTTTTGAAAGTCGCTCCGGCTGCTTTCTCTGCGATTTTCTACAGTGCCGTCACCTTTTGTCCACTCTGACCGATAGGTTGCTGCCGTATAGTTTCTCAAAAGAATACCTCCCTCTACATAGAGACTGACAGGCTGCTTTATGATGATATAGCCCGCCTTCACCGGAAGCTCCAAATGATTGTAGTTGTAAAAATATTCGATTTCTTCACCCGGAAGAGTAGGATCAAAGCCCCCCTGGCCATTGTGCTGTGTACCCCAGCGTAATGCCCGCGGCCCAACCTTACTGCCGACATTGGCATAATTCAGCCCACTCGAAATCCACCAGCGGTCATTGAGCTTACGGGTAACCGATAGGCCAACGCTATTGGAAAACTTTGGTGAATAAAAATCACTTTCGTCAGAGACATTGATCGAAATATTTGGAAAGTAGTCGACGCCAATGCTCCATTGGCCTTGAGCCAATAAAGACTGGCCGTAAAAAGAAAAGAGAACACAAATCAGAGAGACAAGAGTGCGCATCTTATAGGGTTTTAGTTTTGAAGATATTCCCTTAACGTTTTCTCTGTGTCTTATGCGACACAAATTCGCTTCTTTAACATTCTATAAAAAAACATGGGGAGGTCAAGCCATTTTGCTCACCTCCCCTTATCTTGTTCAGAAAGCACCAATACCTATCTCGCCAACAGCAGCGGTTGACTCACCACCTCACCATCCACCTGGATGCGAAGTTGATACAGACCATTTGGCAAGCCATTTGCCGGATGCCAATTAAAGCTGTATTCCCCCGCTGCCAATTGAGTAGGCGCCAGGAAGGAATTGATTTTTTGGCCCTGCATATTGATGATGTCCATTTGTACCGTAGCAGATTGAGTCAGTTCCAGGGATAATGTTGCCACATCCTTTACCGGATTTGGGAACACCTGAAGCGAAGCGCCATTCTTGGTCACTGTTTGGGTATTGACCAATACCGATGCGTAATAATCAAGCACCGACTGCACGGTATTGTCTCTGATGGTTGCCGAAGATGCCAGCGCAAGGTCAAAGGCGAAGGTCAGCACTTTTGAAATGCCATTATCATACCACAGGCCGGCGGTAGCGCCCGCAAAGACATAGTCATCATCTCCCATTTCGTAAATCGTAGTGGTACCCTCTACCCCGGTGATGACATCAGCGAAATATAGGGTGGCAAAAATCCAATCAATGTCTCCCAAACCGGCAATGGGCTGGCCATCTGCCGGGGTAACCAGTGGTAAACCAAGACCACCATCATCTACGTTGGATTGTGCGTCATAGCTGGAAATCCCGAGATAGTCATAAACAAAATCGCCGGTTGCAAAGGTGTCTGGTGCTACATCATAGAGGTCGTACAAGAAATCATGCCCGATCAACCACAGATTGCCCCCATCGGCAAGGTATTGCGCCAGTTCACCGTTGGCTTCATCGGTGCCGTTCCAGAGGTATAGCCCAGGACCGGAATTGGAGGTATGCCAAATGACCAGATCGTAATCGGCCATTTCCGCAAAGGTAGGGCTAACACCCATACCTTGAGCATCAAACAATTCGAAAGTATAGCCACTTGCCGTGATGGAATTGCCGATGGAATCCACATTGTTGAAATTATCGTAGGAATCGTCCACCAGGAGAATGCTAAGGTCTTGACTATAAGCCGTTAAGCCCAGCGCCACGAATGTAAAAACTAGTAGAAATTGTTTCATAAATGAGTGTTTTTAGTAATAAAGTCGGGAATATATTATCTAAATGACAAAAAAGCCAGTTGAAACCTGTAAAATTCTCAATAGCAGACAAAAATCATTGGCCACGCCTTTCCAAATATCCCTTATAAGCCTTTTCATCATCAAATAACGGAGAGAAACCATAATAATCAATCCCCCATTTTCTAAATGTCTGTCATCAGGCTCTCGGGCATTGCATTCAGGTGTTTCCAGAAGCGCCTCATTGCGTCAACAGTCTTTATAAAAACCTCAAAGTCAATTGGTTTCACGACATAAGCATTCGCTCCTAATTTATAACAAGCCTCAATGTCTTTTCCCATTTCAGAAGAGGTCAGCATGATTATCGGAACTTGCCTTAAAGCGGGATTCGCGCGGATCACTTTCAACGCCTCAATACCATTCAAACGTGGCATTTTAATATCGAGCAAAATGGCCGCAGGAATAACAGGAGTGCCATCTCTGGATTGTAAAAAATCCAAAGCTTCCTGCCCGTCTCTTGCCACTTCTATGGCATCGTCTAACCCCAATTCCTCAAAGGCGACGCGAAACAACTCAAGGTCGATGGGGTTGTCGTCTACACATAATATTGGAGCATCCTTTTCAGCCATGCTAATTTCAGATTTAAAAGGTGAGGTAAAATGTTGCCCCTTTGTTGATTTCTCCCACCGCTCGCACGGTACCACCGTGCTTTTTAATAATTTGATGGACATTGGCTAAACCAATTCCGGTTCCTTCAAAATCTTCCTCCCGGTGAAGCCGTTGAAATACGCCGAATAACTTATCGGCATAAGCCATATCAAAGCCTACCCCATTGTCTTTGACAAAGACCGTGGGAGGATGCTCGTTGGAATTCAAAATGCCCACCTCCACGATTGCATGTTTACAATTGCGCGTATATTTGATGGCATTTGAAAGTAGATTTTCAAAGACAATTTTTAAAAGGTTATTATCTCCTTGAACAACTGGCAGCTTCTCTATTTTCCATTCGAAATTGCGGTGCTCCACATCCGGTTTGAAATGTTGTACAACTTCTCCTACCGAAGTATGAAAAATGCGATAGAAATGATCGTTAAACGTGTAAAACCCTTCATCCACATTGAATTCCCAGTACCCCAGTCCGGCAATATGGCTGGCAATGGAAAGTTGTGCTTCTTTAGCCTGTAATTGTTCCTCTCGTTCTTTAATTTCGTTAATTTCTCTGGCGATGCCCACGATACCGGTAGCGGCTCCGGTTTCATCTTTGATTGGCGCTTTTGTCGTCAGCGTCCAGACGATGGTACCATCTTCCTGGTAGCGCTGTTCCATCATGTTGATGTGTGGCTCTCCGGTTTTGAGAATCTGCCGTTCGATAGCCATGGTTTTTCGACCAAACTCTTCTCCGAAGATCTCAATATCGGTTTTGCCAATCAGTTCTGCGGTATCGGTACAGTTCAGGTCATGCATGAGTTTCTTACTCACCCTGGTTAATCGACTGTTGTTGTCTTTGAAGAAGATGCTTTCCGGCACATTGTCCATTAACGCATCCATAAAGCCCTTTTCTTTCTCCAGCGCCTCCCGGGCATTGGCCCTTTCTGTGATATTCCGGGCAAACGCAATCAAATAGGACTGCTCACCAAAATCCACAAAACACGCTTTTATCTCCAGGGGAATTAAAACCCCATTCTTGTGGAGCGCTTTACTTTCAAAGGTCACACTACCTTCGGATTTTACCTTCTGCACCACGGACCCAATCATTGAAGCATTCATCAAGCCATCCAACTGATTGATTGGCATACCGATCAGTTCTTTTTGGCTGTAGCCAAATAGTTGATAGGCCTTGTGATTGGCTTTGATTAACCTCAATTGTTCATCAATCACCACAATGGCATCGGGCGCCTGTTCCAGGATGATCGCATTAAGTTGGTCTAAATTGTTATTGCTAGCGCCACTGTTCATTGGCTATAGTTACTTTAACATTGCATTTTTGAACCAGTATTTGAGGCTGTTGAAAACGATTTCAATATTGGGGAGGTAAGCATGATTTTTAACAGGAAAACTTAAAGTAGGTTGACAACACGACATCGTTTTACCAGACTACCAAATTAATGGATTTTTGCAGATTCTCCATAGTACACTTGTAAAAATTATTTAAACTGGTACTGAAATAACAAATTGAAGATGCTAAAAAAGGCCTCCTCAATTTCAGGCATTTCTGCTGAAATATTGGTAAATAAAATACGCCCGATCCCTCCTTCCGGAGAAAAATACATAAGGGTGGTCGTACCAAAATCATTGCCGGCATGACCAATACAGCAGGGGAAGGACAAATCCCAACAAATACCATCGGGTAAGTCCACAACTTTTGACTGTTTGCTCATCATTTCCCGAAATGATGCCTTGCTTAAAAATTCACTTTCCCCGTCATAACCGCGAATCATTTCCTGCAGAAATCGGGTCATGTCCGCTACATTACTGTACAGGCCACCATCAGGATAGGTGATGATGTGGTAAGGTGGAACAACGTTGTAAAGCTGATTGTAATAAGTGACATGATCTTTCCGCACGGCTTCGGGCAAAGACCAGGTAGAGGAAGTCATTTTTAAAGGATTCAAAATGAGTTTTCGGGTAAAATCAGCATAGGATTCTTTGTTGACCAATGTAATGATGTAGGCTAGCAATGTCGATCCCAGATTGCTATATTCATAGGTCGTGCCGGGGCGTTCTTCCGTAAACACTTCGGGTTCGTACCACTGCCCATTTGCGGTAAGCTTATGTTCTAAAAATTCCCCCATGGTGATTTCCTCGGTGTGGTTGAATTGCGGTAAAACGGGTTCATATTCTTCCGGAAAGTCCCCGGACTCTAAAGGCTTCTCAAATCGGTACCCATTGTCGGAATTTTTGGAGTCACCGATGGAAGAAGTGTGAGTGGCCAGATGTCGTATAGTAATTGGATCGTCGGGATGTTTGGGATTAACAACGGTAAAAGGAAGATATTCACTGATGGGATCATCAAGATTTAGCAGGCCCTCTTCGACCGTCTTCATCAGCGCCACTCCGATCAGGGTTTTACTGATCGAAGCAATAATTTGCACGGTTTCTGGTGTGTAAAGTGTTTTCTTTTCAATATTGGCATAGCCATATCCCTTTTGGAAATAAATGCTATCCTGATCAAATACCGACACTACAAAACCGGGTAGTACGCCACTTTTGGCTATAGCCAATAGTTGTTCATTTAGCGAATCCAGAATGGAGGGTGAAGCATGATTTTTCTGGGCAAAAAGGTTGGAAGTAGATAAAAAACAGGAGCAGAGCATAAATAAACGAAGGGATGTAATTTTCATAGTAATCCTTTGTTTTACTCTAATGATTGTGATAAAATTGTTACCCATTCACTGGAATGACTTAAGCCGCCATGAATTAAAATGAGCGGTTTTCCCTCACCCAATTCAAGGTAATGAACATTTTTGACCGGTCCCCCTGTGGACACCACTTTTGATTCTGCAACAACATTATACTTCGCAAAAAGTGCATCTCGTGACTGCTGGTAGGCTTCAACTGGGTTCATAGCGGTGTTTTTTGGGAAGTTACAAAAAATATCACTATGATAATCAATCAATTACCCACCCGTTTTCAAACGTCTGGCACTAATATTTCACCACCTTTAATGAAGCTACCAATTGCCCATCCTGCTCCCGAACAACTACAATGTAAGTGCCTTGCTTTAAATCAGAAACTTCTATCGTTTGGCGCTCATCCGCAAAGAAATCTACCGACTTGCGGAAAATCACTTCTTGTCCCATAACATTGTAGATGGTAATAGATGCGTCGTTGAGATTGCGAGAAAACTGAATATCCAGCTTTTCCGTAAAAGGATTAGGGCTTACTTCCAAATCGGTGGATGACCAAAGCTGCTCTTCATTTTTACTAAAGATGATGACAGAATCGCAGACAATATCTTCAAACTTGATCCGGCCATAGGTTGGATGCGTAAAGCAGCGAAGTCCCCAGGTATAGCGCCAATCACAATAACCATTATCAAAAAAGTGGAAATAATTGGTTAGGCTTCCAATTCCTTCCACAATGGTAGTTGGATCAGCATTTGCAGAGAATTCTATTACGCCATCATCCCATACATCGTAGCGCACAAAAAACCGCCTCAGGGTAGCTGTATCCAGAAGAATATGATCTACAAAGTCAATCCTTATATAAACTTTTGGGCCCCAAAATCCTTCCATGCCTTCCCAAAGCTCCAACTCCAGAATATCACCTTCCTGAGCGCCGTAATCATACAAAAGTTTAAAAGCTTCCTGCTCCCGATTGTAATAATACACCTGGTCTCCATCTTCATATAAATAATCCGTTTCCGGCCGAAAATCACAGCTGCGGTGCAGGCGTCTTAAAATCTTACAGGTCTTATCGTCAATTAGCGTATCCCCGTCAATGTAAAACTGATTGTAATCCACTCCTGGCTCCCAAAAGGTGTAGAGGTTATAGTGCCAGGTGGCTCCATCTACCAGCAGAGACTGCGCATTGGTTGGTAATTGAAAACTAATCAAAAAGAGTGCTAATAAGGTCATTTTCGTTTTCATACTATGAGGTTTTCGTTTGTTTTCAAAATAGCTGATTTTTCAATTTGGTGCCGAATCTTTTATGTTAGGCTAAAGACAAATGATGATCCAAAGTTTCTCAACGCAAAAAACGCAATCGATTGCATTCAATAATTCCCCAAATAATCCTATCTTTCTCCTCTTTCTTCATCAACACCAACCCATGGAAAAGAACAAACCCAAACTGCGCAGCGAAGCCTGGTTTGGCCACGACGATAAGATGGGCTTTGTGCACCGCAGCTGGCTGCGCAATCAGGGCCACCCCGATCACATGTTTCGCGGCAAACCGGTCATTGGCATTTGTAATACCTGGTCGGATCTGACGCCCTGCAATGCCCACCTGCGCGACTTTGCCGAAATTGTCAAGCGCGGTGTCTACGAAGCCGGAGGTTTCCCACTCGAATTTCCGGTGATGTCACTGGGAGAAACCATTATGAAACCCACCACCATGCTGTGGCGCAATCTGGTGAGTATGGACGTTGAAGAAACCATTCGCGCCAATCCGCTCGACGGCATTGTTTTACTGACGGGTTGTGACAAAACCACACCCTCCACCATCATGGGCGCCTGTAGTGTGGATTTACCCACCATCGTAGTCCCCGGAGGGCCCATGCTCAACGGCAAATGGAGGGGTAAGGACGTGGGCTCCGGCACCCTGACCTGGCAATTGGGCGAAGGCCTAAAATCCGGAGAATATACGGCGGCTGATTTGCGGGAAGCGGAATCCTGTATGAGTCGCAGTGCCGGTCATTGTATGACCATGGGCACGGCCTCCTCCATGGCCAGCACGGTTGAAGCGCTGGGGTTGACCTTGCCCGGTGCAGCCGCTATTCCGGCCGTGGATTCGCGCAAGCGGGTAATGGCTCATCTGGCGGGCAACCGTATTGTGGAGATGGTGAAGGAGGACCTGAAGCTTTCCAAAATTCTGACCAAAGAAGCTTTTGAAAATGCCATTATGGTCACCGCAGCGGTTGGCGGCTCCACTAATGTGATGATCCACCTCACCGCCATTGCCGGAAGGCTGGGTGTAGATTTGAATATTGATGATTTTGATAAGATCGGCAGTCATTTGCCGTTGCTGGTCAATTTGATGCCGTCCGGTCAGTATTTGATGGAAGATTTCTTTTACGCCGGTGGTCTACCTGCTGTGGTTCGTGAATTGAAGGATCATTTGCACAATAGTGCCATCACCGTCAACGGCAAAAGTATTGGTGAAAACTGCCAGGAAGCCCCCTGCTATAATCGGGAGGTCATCGGTACGGTAGATACGCCATTTCAGCAAGAAGCAGGCATCGTAGTACTGAAGGGAAACCTGTGTGAAAATGGAGCCGTCATCAAGCCTTCCGCTGCCACCAAAGAGTTGATGCAACACACCGGCCGCGCAGTCGTCTTTGAAACCATCGAAGACTACCACGCCAGAGTGGACGATCCGGACCTGGATATTGACGAAAACTGCGTAATGGTGCTCAAGGGCGTTGGCCCGGTGGGTTACCCCGGTATGCCGGAAGTGGGCAATATGGACTTGCCCGAAAAACTGATCAAAAAAGGCATCAAGGATATGGTCCGTATCTCGGATGGACGTATGAGTGGCACGGCCTATGGCACTGTGGTGCTGCATATTTCTCCCGAATCTTCCATTGGTGGTAACCTGGCCCTGGTGCAAAATGGTGACCAGATTGAGCTGGATGTCAAAAACAAAAAGCTCACCTTACATGTATCAGAAGAAGAACTTACGGCCCGCCGGGAAAAATGGACGCCCCCCCACCCTGCCGCCGATCGGGGTTATGTACAAATGTACATCCAACACGTAGAACAAGCCGATAAAGGCTGCGATTTAGACTTTTTAAAAGGAGGTTCCGGATCTGAAGTTTCCAGGGAGCCGCATTAAACATTCAAAAATGAAGATTTACAACACCCATAAGGGTATCCTGATCGAACACCAGGATCAGCATTATTTACACAATGAAGACTGGGATACTTTTCTCAACGATGACCAGCTACTGGGTAAATGTGAGGCGCTAGTTGAACAACTTTCACCTATCCAAGACGCCACAACCCTGCTCAAAGAGCAACTACTACCGCCGGTGAAAAGCCAGGAAATCTGGGCTTCCGGCGTAACCTACTACCGCAGTCGGGAAGCTCGAATGGAAGAATCCAAAGATGCCGGAGGTGGTGACTTCTACGACCGCGTGTATCACGCCGAGCGGCCGGAATTGTTTTTCAAAAGCCCTCCTTACCGGGCGGTGGGCAATGGCCAAAATGTCCGCATCCGTCGCGACTCCAAATGGAATGTACCCGAGCCGGAACTGACTTTGGTTATGAGTTCGAGCGGGAAGATTATTGGGTACACCATCGGCAATGACATGAGCTCTCGCGATATTGAGGGGGAAAATCCGCTATATTTGCCGCAAGCCAAAAGCTACGACGGAGCGGCAGCCGTGGGCCCCTGCATTTATGTCACCGAGGATCCGTTGCCTAAGGATACGACGATCAAAGTGGAAATTGACCGCAATGGCAGCAATGTTTTTATGGGTACCACCGAAATTGCCCAGATCAAACGATCTTTTACCGAGCTGGCTGCGTTTCTATTTCGGGAAACGACCTACTCACACGGATGCCTGTTGATGACCGGTACCGGCATTGTACCGCCCGATGATTTCACGCTGGCCTCAGGAGATGAAATCCGCATCTCCATCGACCATATTGGAACGCTTTTTAATATAGTAGCATAAAAAAACAAGTCTATAAAAATGAATTTGACCGGACAAAATCTAATTGGAACTTCTCCCTCCGCAAAGGGAACACATACGTTTCAAGCCATCAATCCAACTACCAATGAAAAACTGGACATCACCTTTACCGAGGCCACCAAGGACGAGGTAAGCGCAGCGGTTGAAAAAGCCGAGGCCGCCTTTTTGCGTTATCGTACTAAGTCCGTGGAGGCAAGAGCCCAGTTTCTCGAAGCGATAGCGGATGAAATTCTGGCGCTCGGCGATACCTTAATCGATCGCTGTATGGCGGAAACAGCCCTGCCCAAAGGCAGGCTCACCGGCGAAAGAGGCCGGACCATGGGGCAGCTAAAGTTGTTTGCCTCCGTGGTTCGCGAAGGTTCCTGGATAGATGCCCGCATCGATCACGCCGATCCCGATCGCCAGCCCGCTCCCAAGCCCGATGTCCGACAAATGCAGCTTCCATTGGGTCCCGTGGGTATCTTTGGTGCCAGCAACTTCCCCCTGGCCTTTTCCGTTGCCGGTGGAGATACGGCTTCTGCATTAGCCGCCGGTTGTCCGGTGGTGGTTAAGGCCCACCCATTGCATCCTGGTACTTCCGAGTTGATCGGTCGCGCCATATTGGCTGCAGCCAAAAAAACGGGGATGCCGGAAGGTGTTTTTTCCCTAGTACAAGGTACATCAGTAGATGTGGGCATGGCCATCGTGGTACATCCCAAAATAACGGCGATTGGATTTACCGGATCGTATCGTGGCGGAAAGTCAATCTTTGATGCCGCCAATCAGCGCTCTGTCCCCATTCCGGTATTTGCGGAGATGGGCAGTAGCAACCCGGTCTTTATTCTGCCGGGAGCGATGCGGTCGCAAGGAGAACAAATTGCTAGTGGTCTGGCCGGTTCCCTGACCCTGGGAGTTGGGCAGTTTTGTACCAATCCTGGCCTGGTGATTGCCAATAAATCCGATGACGCTAAGGAATTCCTGCAAACCCTCGGGCAAAATGTCAAGTCGGCCAATCCCGGCACCATGTTGGGTTCGGGTATCAAGAGCAACTACCTTTCCGGCGTGACGCGGCTGGGGCAAGTACAGGGTGTTGAACTGGTCGCCAGTAGTGAAGAGCCGGCTGGGGCCAATGCGGCGCAGGCACAGGTATTTACTACGGCAGCAGACAATTTCATCGCCAATCCGGCACTGGCGGAAGAAGTCTTTGGACCATCTACCCTCAATGTGGCCACCAACGGCAAGGCTGAAATGCTGCAATTGGCGGAAGCTCTGGAAGGTCATCTGACCGCCACGATCCACGGCTCGGAGGCCGATTTAGCGGAGTACGCCGACCTGATTCACATTCTGGAAAGAAAGGTGGGCAGAATTATCTTTAACGGCTATCCAACCGGAGTGGAAGTTTGCCACGCCATGGTACACGGAGGTCCCTTTCCGGCTACTACCGCGCCGCAGACTACTTCGGTGGGCACTATGGCCATCAAGCGTTTTGCCCGGCCGGTTTGTTATCAGGATTTTCCGCAGGAAGCACTGCCTTTGGCATTGCAAGACAACAACCCACTAAAAATCTGGAGATTGGTCGATGGTCACTGGAAGCAGTAATTAAATAAGCTCCTCTATCAAAAGGCTGGTTTCCAAAGTAGATTGGGCATCTCCCCGGAAGGTGCCGGTAATTGGCATGGTATGTTCGAAATGGATGCTCTCTGCTACCGTGACGTGCGTATTTCCCGTAAGGATACCACTACTTGGATCAAGACCAATCCATCCTGCACCGGGCAAAAAGACCTGTAGCCAGGCGTGCAGCTCGTAATCAGGTTGTTCTACTGCTACATAGTGATAGCCGCTAACAAAACGGGCGGCAAAACCAAGTTGACGCAGCAGGTGTATTTGCATCCAGGCCAGATCACGGCAGGAGCCTTTTTTCAGCTGGAAGGTTTCATCCGGATGATGTGGTTGCCCCTCCTCGCGGTAAATGACTTCAAAGTCTTGGAAAATCAATGCCGTCAGTGCAACCAAAAAAGGAACAGCTTGATGATCATTATCTTCCAAGACTGCCTTGCCGTAGCCAATCAGGCCCGGGGAAAGGTCTTCTGCAACCATGGCCTGAGCCAGTGCTGTTTTAATCAATCCGGGATAATCAAACGGATGTTGAGCAAAGCCATCCGGATAAATCAGGAAATTGAAGGGATTGAATGGACTTATTGAAACTACAGATTGGGCCTTGATGTGTAGTGTTGAATAGGGTGCAGAAAACCAATATTGGCCAAAATGATTTCCTTCTGCATCCTGTCGATCGGCCATTCCAGCGGCATTTGGCGAAAGCTCAAGCTGAAAGGACTCCAACTGTATCCCGGATGTATTTTTAGGTTTGAACCTCAGGAAATGTGGTTCAAGAAAGACAGCTTTGCTGAATCGATAGGTCGTTTCGTGCACAATGCTAAGTCTCATCCGCTACCTTGAATTTTTGCAAGTCTTCCTCCTGCCGGTGGTTTCCTGGAGACTGTTCAAAGAGCCGCTCCATCCAGGAATCGGGTAGCTCATTAATCGATGTGGCCAGGCGGTTATCCCAAAGCTTGCTGATCTTTTTAAGGTCCTTCTTTTCAAATCGCTCTTCCGTGATGTGAAAAGAATCTTTGGGGTAATACACCACATCAATGGGAAAGCCTACGTCATTTACACTGATTCGGGTCGCATCAAAAGAGAGAAAACCTGCTTTCAAAGCAAACTCGAGCGATGCGTCGTATTTAATCACCCGATCCAGGATAGGCTTGCCGTAACCATTATTACCGATAATCACAAAAGGCGAACCTTCGGTGATTTCAATCCAGTTTCCTTCCGGATAAAGCAGATAGAGTTTGTGCTCATCATCATCTTCCAGCTGGCCACCGATGATCGCGTACAGATTAAAACTCAATCCCGCCTCTGCCAGAGATTCCTTATCCTCACCAGCGGCCCGCTTCACCTGATTGGCGAAGGCATTGACGGCCTGGTAGAGCTTTTTAAACGAAGCATCCTGTTCCTCGATGATCTCCTTAAAATAAGTAATGGACTTGTCCCGAACCGAGCGCAGCCCCGAGGTCATGATAAAAAGAGAATGCTTTCTTTTATTGAGGGTAAAGACCTTCTTGGCACTCGTCGTTTCCCTTCCTGAAGTTATCCGCGTATCCGCAATGCCCACAAAGCCCGACTTCAGCTTTATTCCCAGACAATAGGTCATTTTTGCTTATTTGTTATTCACAATATTTTGGGTCGAAAAAAATGTTTCGAAAATGGCTGTTGAAACATTGTTGAGCTTACCCTGGAGCGTATCCAGATACTCGTGCAAACCCGCCTCAAAAATATCATTAATATCGGCATATTCCAATTGTGATTTTAAAGCACCCATCTGTTTTTCTGCGGGATTGGAATAGCCTTCTTCATTGCGGGTGATGGTACGCAAAGATTGTTCGGCAGAGCACAGGCAATGCAAAATAGCCCGCGGAAAGACCCGATCCAGAATGAGAAATTCTGAAATCTCCGAGGGGGTTAGTTTACCGTATTGCTTTCGGTACATATCGTAGGCGCTCACCGATTTTAACAGGGCCGCCCACTGAATGAGATCAAGCGTACTACCGATGGCTTTCACCGAAGGTAGCAGCATATGGTATTTCACATCCAATACCCGGGATGTTTTATCGGCCCGTTCCAGGAATTGGCCGATTTTTCCAAAATGCCACCCTTCCGAACGGGAAATCGTAGCGTCAAAAATGCCGTACAACAACTGGCAGCCGTTTCTTACTTCTTTGAAAAAATTGCGTGGGTCCTTTTGTTTACGAGTCCTTTTGTCCAGCCCTGATTTGACAAAATGATACAGCCAGTTGACCTGTTCCCAAACCTCCTTGGTAATTTCGGGCCGGATCGAACGGGCATTTTCCCGGGCTTTTACAATACAATTGTAAATGGAATTGGGGTTGTTCTCATCAAATCCCATAAAGAAAATCGCCTTCTTCTTGGTGGCTTCTCCGTGCAGGTTTTCAAACAATTCCCAATCGCCGGTGGTCACCACCAGGGGTTTCCACTGCTCCGGCATATTCGGGGGCAAATCCAAAGAAAGGTTAAAATTGACTTCCATAAAGCGGGCATAATTTTCGGCCCGTTCAATGTATCGGTTCATCCAAAAAATGGAATCGGCTACTCTACTCAGCATAGTTTTTGTTTTTCTTAATCCAATACCCAGGTATCCTTGGTTCCACCTCCCTGCGAGGAATTCACCACCAGTGAGCCTTTTTTCAAAGCCACGCGGGTCAGAGCGCCGGGAATAATTTTGATGTCCTTGCCATACAGCACGTAAGGCCTTAAATCTACATGCCTTCCTTCGATGGCATTTTCCGTAAGGGTAGGTACCCTCGAAAGGTTGATCATGGGTTGAGCAATATAATTTCTTGGGTTTTGTTTGATTTTCTGCGCAAATTCTTCCTGCTCTTTTTTGGTAGACTTAGGACCGATCAGCATCCCATATCCGCCGGAAGCATCCGTTTGTTTGATCACCAGGTTGTGCACATTTTCGAGCACGTATTTCAGGTCCTGTTCTTCGGCACAGATGTAGGTTTTTACGTTGGGCAGCAGGATGTCCTCCCCCAGGTAATATTTGACGATGCGGGGAATGTAAGCATAAACGGCTTTATCATCGGCCACTCCCGTACCCGGAGCGTTGACCAATACCACATTGCCTTTGCGGTAAGCGGCAAAAATGCCTGGAGTTCCCAACAAGGAGTTCTTATTAAACGCCAATGGATCCAGATAATCATCATCAATGCGACGGTAGATGACATCAACACGCTTCAACCCCTTGGTGGTAATCATGTACACGTAATCATCCTGCACCACCAAATCCCTTCCTTCCACCAATTCTGCACCCATCTGCTGGGCCAGGTAGGCATGTTCAAAATAGGCAGAATTGAAAATGCCGGGGGTAAGTACCGCAATACTGGCGGGTTTTACCGGTGTAATCGATTCCAGCATGTCCCGCAGATTGTGGGAATAGTCATATACGGGGCGGACGTTTAGTTTTTCAAATAATTCCGGAAAGGTGCGTTTCAGAATCTCGCGATTTTCCAGCATGTAAGACACGCCGGATGGACAGCGCAGATTGTCTTCCAAAACGTAAAAATTTCCATCGCCGCCGCGAATCAGATCGGTGCCGGTGATGTGACTCCAAACGCCTAATGGGGGCTTTAGCCCCATACATTGCTCCAGAAAGGTGGTGCTGGAAAGGATCAGTTCCTTTGGGATGATCTTGTCCTTTAAAACTTTTTGATCATTGTAAAGGTCATCGATGAACATATTCAGGGCCTGAATGCGCTGCTTCAGCCCCCTCTCCAGAAAATCCCAGTCTTCGCCACTAATGATGCGCGGTATGATATCGAGCTGTAAGATGCGCTCAATACCCTGGTTGTCACTGTACACATTAAAGGTCATGCCCAATGAAATCTGGGCGCGATCAGTGGAATGCTGCAAGGCGTTGAGCTTCCGCCAACTCATTTTTTCCAGCCGTTTCTTAAGAAGGGCATAATGGGGACGGATTCCCTCCTGATCATCAAACATCTCATCATAGAATCCTTCACTGTGGTAGGCATTAAGGCTGATCTTGGACATATACGGCACTTTTATGGATTTGACAAAAACAAACCGATACCCGATCCTACAAATCGGATAGTTAAAGTGGCAAATTTGGTTGGGATAGAAGACAACCGGTTTTTATGTCAAAACCCGGTTTTTTAGTTTAGATCAGCTCAAAACAAATCTAACCTTTTTTTTGAGCATTTTACTAATGCTGATCAAACATTATCTGGTTACCGTCCGGATCAAGCAGAATCACGTGATCCGGGCCCTCCTTGCTCTCATCAGCCTCTTTGATCAGAGAAATACCATTGGCCTTCAGCACCTTTTGGATGGCGCGTACATCCTTGGGGTTGAAGGTCATGATATTGTGATCAAACATGCCCTCAAACAAGCCGATATTGGTCGTTCCGTTTTGCAGGATGCGCCACTTGTGCTTGTCCGTATCGGGAAAGGCTTCATTGACGTGTCCGCCATCAACGATTTCAAAGCCGAGGGCGCCATAAAATTTTAGGCTGGCCTCCATGTCCTTGACTGCCAGACTTACTGAGAAAGTTCCTAATTCCATAATCAGTTATTTATAAAATTCATTCCAGATCACTGTCTCACCTGTCTCCGCCGCGTATTTAGCCGCTTCCAGGATTTGCATGACAATGAGGTTATTTTCCAGTGACGAAGGTTCAAAAGGCTGCATTTGGTGCCCATTTTTGATGACTTGCGTCAAATAGGCAAAGGGATCGTCAAAGCCCTTTTCGGGATCAGAAGCTTCCAGGGGGCTTGCTCCGGTTTTTTCCCTTTCCATCCAGGTCATGTCCTTGCCATTTTTGCAAAAAACGTAGCCCGTCTTACCATACACCTCCATATCCTTGCGGTTGAAGGGCCAGTTCCAGGAGGCCTGAATGATGACCTGCGCCTTGGGATAAGTCAATAAGACGGTGGCCTCATCGTCTACCTTTGGGTATTTATCCGGTTTGATTTGCTGAGTAATACAGGAGACCGTGAAGGGTGTCTCCCCTTTCATCAGCCAGGTAGCCAGATTGGCGCCGTAGCAACCAAAATCGGTGAGCGCACCGGCGCCATTTAGCACCGGATCAGTCAACCATTCCAGAAACTCCTCATTACAGCCAATTTCAATCGGTCCGGGATGACCGGTGTGAAACACAATCTTCCGAATCTCGCCGATCTTTTCTTCCTGATGGATCATTTTGTAGGCCTCATAGTTGCTGCCGTACCAGGTGGTTTCATAATTGGTTAACAGTTGAATGTTGTTGGCTTTAGCCAAATCGGCCATCTTGCGGGCGTGCTCCCAGCTCACCGCCAATGGTTTTTCCACCATCACGTGAATGCCGCGGGGTGCACAGTATTCCACCACCTTCAAATGATCATAAATAGCGTTGAATGCTGTCACCGCTTCCGGCTTGGTAGCTGCAATCATTTCCTCCATGGTACTGTACACAATATCCATTGGATAACCATGCTGCTGACTGTACCGTTCCGCCAAATCCCGATTGGGCTCTACAATGCCGACAATTTTAATATCACCCACTTTCTCGCGCCCCAAAATCCAGTGCACGTGGGTATGCACCAGGCCGATGACGCCCACGCGGAGGGGTTGGGGGTTGGTTTCTTTCTCATTTTGAGGAAAACCAATCATTTCATAGCCGGTGGCAAATGAAGGATTACTGGTCAAAATAAGAATACTGACAGTAAGGAAGAGAATAGACTGGTATTTTCCCATTTGAAAATATGGTTTTACTGGATAAAGACTTGATACAGCGCTGCTGGCTGATAAGTAAAGATATTTGTATTTTTGGATTTCACCGAGTATTCCAAAAACATCCCTATGAAATTCCGATTTGCCCTACTCGCGCTCCTTTGCCCATTCTTGCTCTTTTCCCAGGAAAATATTTCCGGCATTATCAATGACTATGCGGCCGTGAACGACCTGGATACCTGTACGCTCGTGCTGACCGTGGACGATGCCACGGGTTTCCAGGAGGATATGTCGGTGCTGTTGATCCAGATGCAGGGCGCACAGCTAAATTCTGGCAACAATGCCGATTTTGGGCAGATTCTGGATATCGGCAGTGCCGGATTTTATGAAAGAAATGAGATACTCGCCATTAATGGCAATGAAATTACCTTACGGAATGCATTGTTGCACCCCTATAATGTGGACGGCTCGGTCCAGCTGGTCTCGATTCCCGTTTATCAGGATGCCTTTGTGGACAATCTACTCACTGCCCTACCCTGGGATGGTCAAAAGGGTGGCATTCTCATTTTTGAGGTGGAAAACCAACTGATCCTGGATGGCCCCATCGATGTAAGTGGCCTTGGCTTTCGCGGCGGGCTATCGGAGATTTCGGTGGGCAATAACTGTTCCTTCGCCACCAATGCCAACAATTATAGCTACGACCCCACCGACAACTGGCGCGGTGCTTTTAAGGGTGAAGGCATTGGAAGACTACCCGCAGCGCAAGCCGGAGGACGCGGACCACAAGCCAACGGCGGCGGTGGCGGCAATGACCACAATTCCGGTGGTGGCGGCGGCAGTCAGATTGGTACTGGCGGCCAAGGTGGTGAAAACCGCGAACCTTCCTTTTTTGGTTGTGATGGCCAATATCCCGGATTGGGAGGACGAACGCTGGAAACCACTGAAGATCGACTGTTTCTCGGCGGCGGCGGTGGTGCCGGGCACGAAAACAACGATGTCGGCACCGATGGCGGTGATGGTGGAGGCATTGTGATCATCATCGCCGGTGAACTAGAAGCCTTAGGTTTTCCGATCCTCGCTAACGGAGCAGATGGCGCCAATACCCAGGGCGACGGTGCCGGAGGCGGTGGCGGTGGTGGCACTATTTTGCTGCTCACAGAAACAGCCGCAGGCTACCATCTGGAAGCCAATGGGGGCAATGGCGGCAATATCAATAATGGCGGGGAAGATCGCTGTATCGGCCCCGGAGGAGGCGGTGGAGGTGGACGCATATTGAGTAACTTACCATTTAATGCGGCCTTTTTTCAAACCAATCCCGGTACCGCCGGTATGAGCGTCAACTCCAGTGATGGAAACTGCCCGGATGGCACCAATGGCGCGCAAGGCGGGGAGATCGGCTCCTTTGAAACACTTGATACGCTTTTGGCCGGAATGCCCTCTTCTACACCTGAAATTATTACTCAACCACCAGCTACCATCACCGCCTGTGAGGGTGATTCCATTACGATAAAAGTAGTGCTGGAAGGAACAAATCTTGATTTGCAATGGCAGGTATTTTTCAATGGTGAATTTGCTCCACTGGTGCTGGCACCACCCTACTCGGGAACGACCTCCTCCACCTTGGTAATCAACCCGGTGAATATTGGTTTTGATAATAATATTTACCGCCTGCAAATTGGCGGTGGCTGTGGAGAGGAGCCCGAATACATTTATGCCGATGAAACTTTCCTACAGATCATTCCCGGCCCTGAACCCAACTTCACCTTCGTCGTAGACGGACTGGATGTGCAATTCACCAATACCTCACAAAACGGGAATAACTACGCCTGGAATTTTGGCGACAGCCAGCAAAGTTTTCAGGAAAATCCCACACATACCTTTGCCGAGAGCGGCACCTACGAGGTGAGTCTGACCACCACTAATGCCTGTGGCTCCGAAACGATCACTATCCCCGTTACCGTTTCGAATGCCATGCCCCCGGTGGCTGCTTTCACAGCGGAGCCGACCTCTGGATGTATACCTTTTGAGGTACAATATACCAATCAGAGCACCGGAGAAGCCACTGGCTTTATCTGGCTATTTCCGGGAGGAACACCAGCTTTTTCCAACGAGGAAAATCCACTCGTGACCTATAATGCCGCTGGCAGCTACAGTGCGACCATGGTGGCCAGCAATCCAGCAGGTGTGGATACACTGGTGCTTGAGGACATTATTGAAGCCAACCAGCCTCCGGCGGGGAATTTCACCAATACTGTTGATGAGCTTGAGGTAACCTTTTTACCTACGGTAGTAGGAGCCGATAGTTATTTGTGGCAGTTTGGCGATAGCGAGCAATCCACTGATGAATCTCCGATACATACTTACGTCAGCCCGGGGACTTATATGGTCACACTGGTGGTAACTAATGAATGCGGCTCCACCACAATCGAGCAGTCCATTCAGGTAGGGCTGATGCCCAGTGCCGCCTTCACTGCCAGTCCGGAGGGTGGATGTGCACCCAGGGTCATCACCTTCACCAATACCTCCACCGGCCTCTTTGACAGCCAGGAGTGGACCTTCCCCGGTGGCAACCCGGCTACTTCAACAGATTCGGAGGTACAGGTCACCTACACCAATCCTGGATTATACGATGTCACGATAGTGATTTCCGGCTCATTGGGCACCAACTCCTACACACAAGAGGAAGCCATTGAGATTTTGCCCGTTCCCCAACCCGATTTTTCCTTCAGCATTGATGGCCAAACGGTCACCTTTACCAATTTTTCTACCCTTGCCACTTCTTATTCCTGGAATTTTGGAGATGGCAATACCAGTTCGGAGGCCAATCCCGTGCATACCTACAGTCAGCCAGGGGCTTATCAGGTGACCCTCAACGCTCAAAATACCTACTGCGGATTGGCGTTCAGCCAGACCATCTTCCTGGTGTCCTCAACGGAGGAGCTGATTAATAGTGGTTGGAAAGTATTTCCCAATCCCTTCGCCGAGCAATTGCGGGTGGAGTATGCTCAGGGAGCATTTACCGCTTCGATTTTTAATACCAGTGGCCAACTAATAAGGGATGGGCAGTACTTCAATCAGGCCGTTGTACCTACCGCAGATTTGCCGAAAGGCGTCTATATATTAAAATTGGAGGGAGAAACAGTGGTGACTACCAAGGTGGTTAAAATTCAATAATCGTTACAAATATCATGATGATATTTATAATGATTATTTTTATCATCATTATTTTTATAACGATTTTTTCAAGATTCTCCCTGAAATTGCTTCTTGTAAGCCCCCGGAGTCATGCCCAGGTGTTTCTTAAATAACCCAAAAAAGGACGATTTGGAAGAAAAACCGGCCTCCTGGGCAATGCCGTAGTTGGACAAGTGTTGCTTTTCGGGATCGAGTAGCAGTTTCTTGACCTCTTCAATGCGGTATTCATTGATGTAGTTATAAAAATTACTGGAAAAGCCAGCATTCAGCAGTTCTGATAATTCCTTTTCTTTTATACCCAGCACTTGGGCCAGACCTTGCAAGGTCAGGTTGGACTGTAGATAGGGCTTCTGCTCCTTCATCACGGTTTCCAATCGCTCTTTTAATGCTTCTACCTCAGCCGATGCCAATCTTATCTCCTTTTTACTTTCATTGGGAAAGACAACTTCCCTTTTAAACAATATCCAATAACTGCCCCACAAGCTGAATAAAGCCACTGAAAGCCAAATAATATGAAAATCAAGGCTGGTAGACATCAGGCTGTAAAAAATAAAGTTGACGGTGATCATCAATCCCCACAGCGCAACAAACAACATCTGAAATATCAACAAGCTTCGCAGCCATCGACGCCGGGTACCATCCACTTTTTCTCCTGAGGTCAATAGTTGAGCCGTAAGTCGCCAGTAGTAAATTCCTGAAACCACAAAAACGAGCTGTTCTGCCAACCCGGGATAGTGATCGTAATTATTGTATCGGGCAAAATCACGCCAGCTTTCCGGACCAAAAAAGAATATTGCCTGTAGTACAATCGATAGCAAAGCGGGTAAAAAATGCCAAAAATTCCGACGTTCCCAAGGTATTGCCCCCGATAAGTACTGCCTGAAGTACAAATAAAGCGATGGGCCGGTAATCAGCAACAGGGTGATCGGAAAAAACACCCAGCTTAAGGGAGCATGCATAGAGTAGGAAGTACCACTTAGTTGATTTTTAACAGCGTAGGAAGCATGTCCCAAATAGAAAAGCAAAAAATAGAGCGCCAGCGTTTTCTTACGATTTTGAAAAAGGGTCAATAAACCCACAAAGAGGGCGAGAAAAAAAGCAGGATAAAGTAGTTTCTGATGAAAAACCCGCACTGAATCTTCACTGGTAAACAACCATTCTACCACCTGCACTTTAGGATAATCCTGGGCAATAAGCGGCATCCCACAAGCCGGGCAGCTCCCGGGCAGCTCCCAAACCTTACCGTGCTGCGAGCAACCACAAGGCGGGCAAACATAACCCACCGGATTGACCTCATCCGGATACATCAGGGTTGGAATCAATGCAACGGCAAGGGTCACAAAGAGTAAGAATAGTAGCGTAGTAATTTTTCCGGGATGATTCATTGGTTAAACCTGTCCTGCAAAAATAAGAAAGATTAACGTGGAGAATCTTTTCCTGCACAATTACGCCTGAAAAACGCAAGGAAATCCCCTTTTCCCAGTCCAATTGGTCCATTTGGAAGCAGATAAACTCCTCCAGAGCCTTATTTGACGCAGATAATCAAAGGATTGCTGAATTTGGTAGCGATAAAGAAATCACTCCATGTCTTAAATGAAATATCATGAGAAAAAACTTGCTGTTGACTTTGAGCGCCCTTTTTGCGCTTTCTACACTGACCGCACAAAAATCACCTGAAATAAAAAAGATCGGACTATTCCTTCAGGACGGCGTCGAAATACTGGACTTTGCCGGGCCAATGGAGGTCTTTCTGCAAGCTGGATTTGAGGTGTATACCGTAGCGGAAACCAAAGACCCCATCAAAGCAATGGGTGCACTGACCATCATTCCCGATTACACCATTGATGATGCGCCCAAAGCTGATGTCATTGCCTTCTTTGGCGGCGGCGGCGCTACCCACAAATCTCAAAAGGAAAACCTGAAAGCCTGGGTTAGTGAACAGGTCAAACATTCCACGGTCCAATTTTCGGTCTGCACCGGCGCTTTCTTCCTGGGCGAAGTGGGCCTGCTGGATGACCGCACTGCCACCACCTTCCACTCAGCCATTCCGGGATTGCAGGAGCGCTTCCCAAAATGTACGGTCCGCGACGATGTACGCTTTGTGGACAATGGTTTGGTCATAACCACCGCCGGGATTTCTGCGGGAATTGATGGCGCCCTTCACCTCGTTTCTAAAATCAATGGGCTCAGCACTGCCAAATCCGTGGCCAGCAACATGGAGTATTTTGGGTGGGAACCCGAAAAGGGGCTGGTTTTTGAAAATCCATTCGTTGAACAAATTCAGAAAAACGGGCTGGAAAAAGCGCTGGCCGCAGTTGATAAAGAATCCATCGTTTTTAAAGGTGAATTAATGAATCTCGGCGTCGATTATTGGAACAACGAGGACAAAGAAAAAGCGCTTACCCTGTTTGATTACCTGGTAGACCAATACACGCTAACGACTTACGACTGTCACGTCATTGGCAAGGCTTACGCCGAAAGTGGTCGTGAAACGCCACCCAACGAATCGGAATTTATCGCCATCATCGAAAACGACAATCTCCAAAAAGCAAGGACTATCCTGGAGCAAACCCAAAAGAATAGGCCCAATTGGTCCCTCTTCAGAGAATGGCGCATGAATGTACTGGGCTACAAGTACCTGGGCGACTCAGATTGGGATACGGCAATTGAGATTTTTAAATTGAATGTTACGGCCTACCCCACCAGTTTTAATGTTTATGACAGCCTGGGAGAAGCCTATATGAAGGCCGGAAAAACCGATCTCGCTATCAAGAATTATGAAAAGTCTTTGCAGCTGAATCCGGACAACAAAAATGGCTTGGAGATGCTGGAAAAGCTAAAACACGAACAGCCGAAAGAAAAGCGGTCTAAATAAATCAATTGTTTTTGAACCACAGACCTGTCCCGCTGAAAGGAAACCGATAGGTCGGGAAGACACATAAGGAAGAGTGGGTTTGGACCACATTTTACTACCGCCGAAGAGCAACCAGAGAGGGGCGGAAAAGGGACAACAGGTCACAAAAGTTTGCTTAGAAAAAATCCAAAGTGGATTTTTCTCTAATCACCACAAAATGATGTGAACCCTGCTAGCCCAATGTTCATCCAATTTTCCCCGATTGCCTGCTAATCTTAAGACTGTAAATTATAGCGCCATCGCAGTCCTTCTTCCGAGGGACCTTCCAGCACAAAGCCATTGCGCTTCAGCACCTCCTGTGAGCCGATATTGTCGGCATAAGTATCGGCAACGACGCTCTTTAAATCCGGGTGCTGTTTCATCCAGGTCAGAAGTCCACCAAGTGCTTCAGTGGCAAATCCCTGACCTTCAAATTTTTCATCAATAAAATACCCGATCATCACCTGTCCTTCCGCATCCGGCAACCCATTGCCGCCGATGCCGCCAATAGTCAGGTTTAATTCCCGGTGGATCACCAGCCAATGGCTGTACCAAATCCAGTTGTCGGGATTTTTGATGACTTGTGGGATCACATAGGCTTCAATAGCCAAATCAAGTTCTTCTAAAAAACTATCGTCCGCATTGAGTGCAAAACTCGAAATGGTCAGGCCCATTTCCTGTTCCAGGACATTGCGCCCTTGGTTGATCAATTGCAACTGATCAAGGGTTAATGGATGTAGTATTAATCGATCCGTGAAAATGGAATGCATATCAGATTAAGTTTGAAATCAACAACCTTCTTTGACAAATTTAGTGGTCAAGCTAAAGGGTCGATCATAAGCACTTTCCAGAAGCGTTGATAGGCCTTTTCGATTGACTCTGAGGCACTAAATTTGTCAAAGAACCATCAACAATAGAAATCCAGGGACGCCCGTAACTGGCATCCTCCAAAACAATTTCAAACTTTACACCCTGCCAGGCAGCAGGTAATAATTGATTAACAAAGGCAATAGTTAAGAACTGCAAGATAGTGCATTTACCCCTTAAAAAGCAACGCCCATACCCAGATGATAGCTTCTGCCTCTGAAAAAGCGAAACCTGAGGAAGGTATTGAGCTTAACGGGACCAAAATCATATTCCATACCTCCGGTGGCCAATATCCCTTTAAAAAAGTCGGTTCCTACGGCGAAGTCAACGCCACCACCGGCGTAAAAGTCGAGTTTGCCACTGTCATAGTAATTAAGAATCATCGTAGGAAAGTGCCAGTATTCCAGCTCAAGATCGTACTGTGGGACAAAAATTGAAGTTTCCTGTTCAACCTGGTATTTTGAATAAAGGACGTTAACCTGTAGCGCAAAGGTATTGAGCCAGGTATTAAAATAGAAGTTGACATATCCCCCCACATCATAGCCAAATTGAGAGGTTAGGCGATCATTCTGTTGTTCTTCGTTAAGCAAGTACTTGTTGACGCCACCAATCAAACCAATATCCGGCCAATTGCTGCGGTCTTTTTTGGGTTTGTAAACCTGATAAGATCGATCCGTGCATCGGAAATACTTTTTAAAAGCCTTGATCAGCTTCTCTTTTTCCAAAGCAACTGCTGAGGCTTTTTCCAACATATCAGGACAGCCAGCAAAGGCCTCCCTCAGGATTACATCAAAATTTTCCTGAGCTTCTTCATCCCCCTCCATCCGGCTCTGAATCTCTGATTCCAGGGAAGTCTTGTCTTTCAATTCCATTAAATCTCCATCACCTACCCGTACATAAAACCGTTCAAAGCCCAACTCCGGCTTAAATTTGCTGTACAGGCTTACTTCTCCTTTGACATGGCATTGAAAAAAGTCCTCTTTGGGAATAACTTTCCCTTTATTTGAAAAAGTTTCAAATCGCCTGCCCTCCAACCAATACGAATTAATTTCAGCAGGCTCCAATACGGTTGCCTGGCCGTTTGCATCAATGACCGCCAGTTTGTTGGTATTGATATCATAGTTTTCCAAAATCTTGCCCTGGAGCGTATCTCCAGAGATAGTAACCAAGGTGCCTTGTGCAAACCCAAATGTTGCAGCCAAAGTGCTCAATAGCAGGAATAGCAATCTTTTCATAGAGCGCGCAAATTTTAATTATTATTCAAATACTTTAATCCCAACTTGCTCAAGACTTTCCCTGAGCTGATCCGGCGATGTGAAATGAATTGCCGGAAGGCCAACTGCTCTTGCTCCCTCAACATTTTTTAAACTATCATCAATAAACACTGCTTTTCCCCGATCAATGTCATATCGATCAAGGATTAGATTGTAAATCCGAGGATCGGGCTTTTTCATCATCTCTTCGCCAGATACGAGCACACCTTCAAAGTAATTCAAAAAGGGAAACTCCTTCGTTGCCACCGGCCAGGTCTCCGCCGACCAATTGGTCAAGGCGTACAAACGATAATCTTTGTTTTCATAAAAATGGGTCAAAATATCGACCGAGCCTTGTACCGCCCCTCCCAACATCTCGCGCCAACGCTCATTGTACGCCACAATTGCTTCTTCATAGTCGGGATATTGCTCCACCAACATCGCTATGGCTTCGTCCCAGGACCTGCCGGCATCCTGCTGTTCATTCCATTCGGGACTACAAATTTCCGTAAGGAAATATTCCATTTCGTCCTCATCAAATATTTTCCGATACAAATAGCGCGGATTCCAGTCAATCAATACGCCTCCCAAATCAAATATGATTGTCTCAATTGAATTTACCGACATATTTTTTAATATTTTAATAGAGAAGTTGTCTAAAGTTTCCTCACTTACTTACGCACGAAGCATTGGGGCTTTTGACTTCGGCTTTTTTTCGTCCCGGACCTTCCAGGTACGAAACTCAAAAAGAGCCTCGCCAACAACCACAAGCCTTCATGCTCACTGACAGCAGAAAACTTTAGACAACTTCAGCCTCGTGAAATAACGGTAATTTGTGCAAATAAAAAAATCCCTTCTTTGACAAATTTAGTGGTCAAGCTAAAAGGACAAGCAAAAGCGACTACCAGAAGTGTTGATTGCCCTTTTCGATTGACTCTGAATCACTAAATTTGTCAAAGAACCATAAAATCTGATGCGAAATGAATTGCCCAACCGTCTCTTACCTGATCGTTCTCTGCCTTTTGCCAGCCATGGCTTCCGCCCAATTCTTCATCAATGGCGATGCCGTGCAACTCAACGACACCTGCTATCAACTCACACCAGCCATGAATTCCAAAGCAGGGTCTATCTGGAACCCGGAAAAGATCAACCTCAACGAATCTTTTGATGTGGTAGCCCGACTCAACCTGGGCTGCAATAATCAGGATGGAGCAGACGGCATTGTTTTTGGCTTTCAGCCGCTAAGCACTTCTATCGGCGGCGGCGGTGGCGGCATCGGTTTTCTGAGTGTAGAGCCTGCGTTAGGCATCGAAATTGACACCTGGCAAAATGTGCCTATCGGTGATCCAACCTACGACCATATCGCCATTGAAAAAAATGGTTCGGTTGATCACTATTCCGATAATCTCTTAGCCGGGCCCGTTCAGGCCAGTGCCGTCAATCCCAATATTGAAGACTGCCAGTTTCATGATCTGAGGGTCAGTTGGGATGCCAACAGTAATAAATTGGACGTTTATTTCGACTGCGCCCTGCGGCTAAGTTATGTAGGGGATATTGTCAACAATATTTTTGATGGCGATCCCTTGGTCTACTGGGGATTCACTTCCGCTACCGGCGGGGCAAATAATGTGCACCAGGTATGCCTGAATTACACTTCTTTTCTCGATGAACAGGAGGATATCGTGATGTGCCCGGGCGGCCAGGCACAACTACACGCGCGCGGCGGCGTAAGTTACCATTGGACCCCGGAAGAAGGCATCGATAATCCCTTTTCCCCCGATCCGATCGTTTCACCGGAGTCAACCACCTTGTATGAATTGGAAGTGTTGGATGCCTGTGGCTTTCCATTCTATGACGATATCCTCGTGGAAGTTGCCGGTGATTCCGTCTTTTTTGACCTGGGCCCTGATACCACCATCTGCAAAGAAACGCCACTCCTGCTTGATGTCACGACTCCTACAGCCATTTACCAGTGGACTACCGGAGCCACCACGCCAGCCCTGGCCATCAGCACGGGAGGAACGTTTGGAGTCACCGTCACCCGCACCGATACCTTTTGCACTTCCGTAGATTTTATTGATATCGAACAGCTGCGTTTACCGGTCATTGAACTGGGCCCGGATACGTCATTGTGTCTTGACGAATCGCTGACCCTCTATGCCAATTATCCCGACACTGAATACCTGTGGCAGGATGGCTCGGACCTAGATAGCCTGTTCGTTAGAGAAGCAGGTACTTATTCGGTAATGGCCACCAATTACTGCGGCACCACTTCCGATCGCATTCAAATCGATTTTGAAGATTGTGAAAACATCTACATCCCCAATGCCTTCTCTCCGAATGATGATGGCATCAATGATGTCTTTCGCCCCTACCACGATGGAGATGTTGTTCAAATTAAAGTCATGCGGATCTTTGATCGATGGGGAGGATTATTGTACGAAGCCCATGACTTTTTGCCAGAGGCTTACGCCAAATCCTGGAACGGCAAAATGGGAAATACACTACTTAATCCCGGTGCCTATCTCTATACTTTGGAAGTCACCTTCCGCAATGGCACTGAAAAAACGTTCAGCGGAATTGTGAATCTGGTGAGGTAGGTTTTAGGAATTAGGTTTTGGGTTTTAGGAATCATCGCTCGGGAGATGTTTGCAACATCGACTATATCCCCCCTGAACCGCCTCCACTATCTACACCTTCTCAACCATAAACTTCATAAACCGATATAAACCTCATAAACTATAGCAAAACCCCCAAATTCAAGAATTTTCACCATGCCACACTGTTCCCTCTCTAAACTCTAAACATTAAACTAAAAAAATCACTCCCATCCCGCCTCCGCCGGAGGGTTTTCCAGCAGATTAAAAATCAAACCTTCCCAAACAAATTGAATGTAAATATCCGGTTGTTCTTTTTCCAGAATATCGCCATGGAACTGGTGTTTCCAATTATCGAAGAGGAATACGCTTTCGCTAAAATGCTCCGCCATGATTTTCACCATGGGGTTGGCGAAGGACTCCCGGACCATCATCAGTTTTGGCACATTGGTGTGGGTCGTTGTTTTGGCAATGCAGTACTCTTCGGGATAAGGAAAATCGTGCGGAACAGGGTAGCTTCTTGGGCTATCTTTTGCAGAATAAGGTACTTTGGAACGAATGACCGGTAGGGTCTCCGGCATGTCCTTCTCCAATCCCAGCATCTCGGCTAGTAACATTCCATCATAGGTCACCGAGTCCACCATAAATTGATCCAGGGCAACGGGCTCCAGCGCTGGGAAGTCTTCGCGAAGCTGATCCATAAGTACCTTGCACGCAAAGAGGGCCGCATAATCATTCCAGTGGTGATCCGTCTTCAGATACAACCGACGGCCATCCCTATCCTTAAGCGCCTTCAGGGGACCAAACAAGTCGATATAGTCAATATCGGAATGCTGCTGCAGATATTCCGCCAATTGCTGGGCACTGCTCTCCGGATTAATCCGACGGATATTGTCGGGCAAATATTCGGCATAGAGATGGTGTTTCAAGGGCGGAATGCTGAGGTAGTATTTGCCACCAATCGCCTCAACCGCCTCTTTTCTGCGCTGCAATTCCTTGCGCAGAGACTCCAATTGCTCCTGATTAAACTGAAACTTCCCCCGGTACATGTCCAACTGAAAGCCCGACTTAAACAACCAACCATCCTTTCCCACCACCACCTTATCCGGCAGCGCCGACTGTCCAAAAGCATGATAATTCAGGTAAGCATTGGCATTGACAAAGTAATTTCGCCAATTGAAATGATCATTGTAATAGGCCTCATAATCCCTGGGAAAAGGATCGAGAAAGCTCCAGTCCAATTCCGGCTTTTCCGTCATTGCCCGCCGTTCATTCAGTTCAGGTTCCGGCATAAACCCCAGCCAGCTATCCAGCGCATGCACCAGCAACACCCCTCCAAATAGAATCGGCAACAAATATTTTTTGAGAGACATCAAGCTCCTGAATTTGTTTAGCGTTTAAAGTTTAGAGAAGAGGCCTGTCAATAAAATAACTGCTTGCTCGCCCGTTGCACTTCTCTAAACACTCGCTCGGGAGATGTTTGCAACATAGACCTCCATCGCCTGCCGAAGCTATAGTGCAGAAGGTTCTAACCGGCCCCAATAAACATCATAAACCACATAAACCTCATAAACATGAAGAGGATTCCCCGAATTCAAGAATCTGCAACATGCCTGGCTGTTCCCCCTCTAAACTCTAACCCCTACACTTTCTCAACCGCCTCCCCCGCCTAAACCTAATAACCCTCTATAACCCTCATAAACCCGAAGAGTATTCCCAGAATTCAAGAATTTGCAGAATGATTGACTCAGCCTTTCTCTAAACTCTACCCCCCTACACTCTACACTTTCTCAACCGTGTCTTACACTATAAAAAGTTGACCTTTTTTTAAGTCATTAAAGATGTCAAAAAAAGGAAACTTATCGAATACTCCGAAGAGTAAACTGCGTCAACAACGCGTATTTAGTGATACGTTTAAGCGTCAAAAAGTCCAGGAGCTAGATTCGGGCTTGATCACTGTTCCAGAACTTAGTAAATTGTACAAAGTATCGGTGCAATCCATCTATCGGTGGCTACACAAATACTCGATTAATCATCAAAAAGGCATTCGCCAAGTCGTTCAAATGGAAAGTGAAGCAAAAAAGACGAAGCAATTATTAGAACGCGTTGCCGAGTTGGAACGCGTCATCGGTCAAAAACAACTGCACATTGATTACCTGGAAATGCTAGTCCAAATCAGCTCTGAAGAGCTTAATGTCGATCTAAAAAAAAATTTCGACACCAAGTGCTGTCCTACTTCCAAGGATTGTCTGGACCAAAAAGATTTATCATGAAGAATCTTTATCAAATAGCGGGTCTAAGCAAACAGGCACATCAACAGTACATGCTCAGATTAGCAACAAAGACGGATGGCACAGCCTATTATATCGGCTTAATGGAGCAAGCCAGGCAGATGCACCCAGTCATTGGGTTGGCCAAGATCTACTATCTATTCCAACCTCAGGGAATCGGTCGTCAAGCCTTTGAACAATTGGGAAAAATGGCAGGTTATGCCCTCGAACCAATCCCCAAAATAAGCTGGAAAGGCTCGCGCATTATCCCCTATCAGAACCTGCTAAGCAACAAAGAGTTTAAAGATGTAAACCAACTTTGGGTAACCGATATTACCTACTATAAAATAGGCCGTACCGACTATTACATCAGCATGATTATGGACTTGTACAGTCGAAAAATCATCGCCTGCCGGGTATCAGAGTCTCTTCATGCTTATCACAGCATCAGCTTACTCAAAATGGCTTTGAAGGCACGAAACATCCACAAAACAGGTCATCAATTAATTCATCATTCTGATAAAGGAATCCAGTACGCCTGCAATGATTACGTCAAGCTGCTAAAGCAGTACAACATCGGCATCAGCATGTGCGCCAGCGTTTATGAAAACACCCATATGGAACGATTGAATGGCATTATCAAGAACAATTATTTGATCCACTGGGAGCCTAAATCATTTAATCAGCTAAAACGCCTATTGGCCAAGGCTGTCAACAATCGAAATCACTGCCCCCATGGTGAATTGAATATGCTCTCGCCAGTTCAATTTGAACAACAGCTTCAAAACATACCACTAAATCAAAGAACTTCAATGAAAGTTTTTACTTTTAAACAACCTAAGATTTTAGGCGATCCAAATCAACTTTCTTTGTTTATCGAAACATTATCCGTTAACCAAAAAGGTCAACTTCCTTCAGTGTAAGACACCGCCCGCCTAAACTTTAACCCTTAACCCTTAAACCCCATTTATATCAAAGCAGATTTCCACTATTAAAGAACCAGCAAAATACCAAGCCAAAATTCTCTAAACTCTAAACTCCTACACACTAAACTTCCAAAAAAACTATCTCATCAACAACACATCCCCCTTAAACACCTCTGTTTGCCCATCCACAAATTCAATTTCCGCAAAGTAGACAAATACCCCAGGGTTAAGCGGTCGTCCCTGAAATTGTCCGTCCCAGGTAAAGCTTGGCGCTTCAACCGGATCAAAGCCGTCATTGCCGACATTGTATACCATATTGCCCGAGCGGGAGAATATGCGGAAAGATTTGATGCGCTGAACACCCGGTCCCGGGAAGATGCGGAATTCATCATTGCGGCCGTCATTATTGGGACTAAACACGTTGGGAATAAATACATGCCGCTCCCGATTGATCAATACAAAGATATTGTCGCTTGCCTCACAAAAAGTCAACGTATCGATTACCTGAACAGAATAAACCGTAGAAATCATCGGTGTCACCGTTACTTCCTGAATCTGTAAGGTATCCTGGTGCTTCCAATTGAAAACCACATTCGGACTATTGGTAATGGCCGTCAAATCCAGGCTTTCGCCCAATGGGATCGTAACATCTTCACCCAGGTCTACCACCAATTCCGGCGGACCTTGCACCATCACATCCATCGAGACTTCACAACCGGCTGCATCCTTTACCGTCAGTTCATATGCGCCTTCCTCCAAACCAGTAAACGTAGGTGTTGGACCAAAGTCGCCGCCATTCAGCGCAAAGCTGTAATTGCCCGTTCCTCCACTCACCGTATCCACTAGAACGGCACCTCCATTGGCAGGATCAAGACAGGTGATATTCACCGCTGAAGCTTCAATAATTAATTCATTGGGTTGATCCAAAACGAAACTAGCCATGGCCTCACAGCCCTTTTCGTTGGTTACCATTACACTGTATTCGCCGGCAGGTAAATTATTACTCAAGCTCGCCTGACTACCCGAACTCCAGCTGTAACTAAAACTGGTGCCCGGACCATTCACCACTGCTTGTAAAGTAGCATCCGCCTCCCCAAAACAACTCACTGGATTGACCACCTCGATGGATACCGACACCGGCTCATCCGGCTCCACCACCTCAATGCTTGTAAAAGCATCACAGCCCTCCGTATTGGTTACCGTCACATCATAAAAGCCAGCAGTAAGATCTGAAATAACGGGCGTGTCCTCACCATTACTCCAATTGAAAGTCATCGCCGTTCCATTCTGAGTATCAATGGTCACTTCCCCATCATCACCACCAAAACAGGAGACCTCGTTCAGCACAACACCATTAATGATAAATTCCGGTGGTTCATTCACATTCAACAGCAATGTTGCCTGGCAATTATTCTCATCGGTCACTGTCAGGCCATATTCCCCTGCACAGATTCCGTCAATGTTTTGAGTGTCATCTCCATTTGACCAATTGAAAGTATAAGCTCCGGTTCCACCGTTTACCTGAATCTCAATCGCCCCATCACAGCTGCCAAAACAACTGGCCCCCTGTATGCCCACCAAATCCAGTGTCAACTCCTCGGGCGCAATCACCTGCGCCACAAAGCTGGTGTCAAAAAAGGCATCGTTGATCATAAAGGTGTAATCACCGGCCGGCAAATTCGGAATCATTACTTCTTCTCCCGCCGCCGCAATTGTGCCCGTGCCATTGAGCGTATTCATGGCATTCTGCCAGGAGTAGGAATAGGGCGGTTGCCCATTGGTTACGGAGAAAGTTAGTGCTCCATTGGTATCACCATAACAGTCCAGCGTGTCGTGCTCAAAGCTGGGGAAAATGCCAATCACAAATTCCACATCAATACAGCTGATTGCTTCGCAACCATTGCCATCGGTCACCGTCACACAACAGTTTTCACCACCCGGTAGCATGGTAGCCTGCGGTGTTGTTTCACCACTGCACCAGAGGTAAGTGTAGTTGCCATCACCTCCCGCTGCATTAGCCATTCCAATTCCCGTAGGCGTTTCGCCATTGGCGGGTTGGGTTTGCTCGATATCTACGGTCAGCTCTTCCAATACGGTCAAATTGGTGGTCACCAGGCTATCACATCCCGCAAAAAGCTGGAGGGTATCAAAGTAAGTACCCGTTTGTGTGTAAAAACTATTGCCGACCTGCAAGGTCTCACCGGCACAAAGCACCGTATCCTGCTCGGTTCGTGGACGAATATCACCTGCATCACAAATGCTCAACTGGAACAACCCCTTTGCGGCACCTCCCGAACCATCAATCAAGATCCAGTAGGGCTGCCCGGCGTACAAACAGGTCAGCTCCATTGTCTCATTCAGTCCATCACCACCATTGTACTGGCTGGCAATGTGTCCAAATGGCCCGGTACAGGTATTGTTAAAAGATCGGTACACCGCTACCTGAATACCGATCGGGTCGATGAGCGTATCGCTAATCCCCTCAATAATCACGTGCCCGGAAGGCGGAGCGATGAATTGAAACCATACCGAGTGCTGGCTCACAAAGGCCTGCACATAGGGGTCTTGTATATCGTCAGCACAGTAGTTGGTGCGCCAGCCATCAGTTTGCACACAACCTCCTTCGGTCACTTCTCCCAAAGCCTCAAAGTCACAGCGCAAATCTCCTCCTTCCACCTGGCCAATATCCCTGATTTCCACAGAAAATATACCATTGCGTAAGCCGGGCGCCGCTTCATTGCCATCGACCAGCAGGAAGTAAGTCGTATTCGGCATCGGACAAATCAGATCGATGCGGCTATCCTGGCTGTTAATGTAGGAAAACCCCTCCGGCACCAACGAAAAGTTGCCATTACAATCTCCCGTATCAGTGGTGTACAACGCTGCCTGAGAGTCAATTTCATCACCCGTTCCTTCCGGATCATTAATGACATCTATTCGAATCAAACCGCTGGGATCAGGTCCTGTGGTAAATTGAAACCATACACCGGCGTCATTGGTAAAAATACCGTCATTCACCGGATTGGGTTCGTTGATATTGGTTGCACAATTATTGCTAAACATGCCCACATTGATATCACCTACCGTATCGCCGTATTCCAGCGTACCAAAGTCGAAGGCATCACAGGGCAAGTCATTATCCGTTATCTGAGCGGCATTGGTAAATATGGTAAAAAATACTTCTCCACTGGAAGCCTCCGTATCCGGAATCTCAATGCTGAAGGACATGCTGTCTCCCAATGCGGGCACCGGGATATCCTGGCATTCTGTGACTTCACAAGAGCCATCTACCTCGCACAGCAAGGCAAAAAAGGAGTCATTTTCCAATGCGCGAAAACAAACCTGTACCGTAGCCGGCAAGTCTCCCGGGCAGGTATAGCTATTGGTGTATTGTACATTGGGAAATGAGTTGAAACAGAAATTTTGCTCAGGATAAAATTCAAATCCTCCCCCTTCAATTTCTACCCCAATTAAGGGATCAGGGGCACCGATATTATCGGTACAGGTAGTCGCAACAAAACCGGAATCAACACGAACGGAAACATCGATTTGGGCACGTAGGGACTGGCTGAATCCAAACAGAAAGAGCACCAATCCCCAAAGACGAAAGTTGTGTAGTTGGGATTTCATGTATCAAGTTATAGTTTGCAAATGGATAATAGTAAACGTTTCCATATGGGAAAACGCTTGCAAGGGCGCAAAACTTACAAATTGGGCCAAATTCTGTTCAGAAGAGTTAAGTAGAGGGTGCTATTCCATAAAACGCACACAAATTTAAGACAATTTTAACCGACTGGGCCTATTTCCTAGATATTTTGTTGGTTTGGGCGTATCCTATGTAGAGACACATTGCCATGCGTCTCTACATTTACCTAAAACCCAGCCGCATAAAAAAGAAAAAGCCGGTATCTCCACGCTGGGATACCGGCTTTTCTGCATTCAATAGAGTTGCTCCGCTGGGGTAGTTTGGAGGGGAAATTAGTCCATTTTCAACCACACGACGGCTTTTTGAAGGAGTATAGCCTAAGCTACACGACTGAAAAAAGGCACAGTGTGGGAAGAAAAGGGGCAATTTGCACCCGAAATAATCCCAGCAGAACAACTCTAAAATAGTTGCTATTACTTCACAATTGTGATATCGCCGCGGATAATCTCACCGCTGCCGATTTTCAGTCTTAAGATATAGTAGTAAGTGCCGTGTGGCAATTCATCTCCATTTTCGTTAACGCCGTTCCAATCATTGTTGTACGGTCTGGATTCATAAACGATGTCTCCCCAGCGGTTAAAGACAATCAGTTCGTTATCGGGTACATCCTCAGCCGGTTTACCAAGCAGTGCGTCAAACACCAGGAAGTCATTGATACCATCACCATTAGGTGTAATCGTATTCGGCAGCTCCGGCATAAAGCCATCATCAGCCACCTGGATCGTCACGGTAGCCGTACCGCACAGATCCGGACAGTCATCAATACATACTTCGTATTCGATGCTGGTTTCGCCAAAGACGCCCTGTGGTACACTGTAATACAACAGACCATTTACCAGGCTATCCACTGTTCCAATGGTTGGGGCATTCAGTAAGGTTACGGTGAAACCGGAAGTCACACCCAGGCCGTCGTTCGCAATGATGTTGATCACTCCATCTCTGACATCAGCACTAATCTGTAGCAGGTCATTGGCCGCAGCCGGATTGCTGGCACGATTGACAACGATGGTATCCGAACTGTAATCCTCACAGGTTGCGGTTGACAAGGTCCAGATAAAGAGGTTCGCTCCCGTTTGCAGGTTGGTAACCGTAGTGGTTGTCGCCGAATTATCCTCAATAGTAGAAAAAGAGGTAGTAGTCCACATTCCAATGGCACCATTGGTGGTAGGCGTAGCCGAAATCTCTACCGAATCCATACAGGTGGTAAAGTCGGCCGCAACACTAGCCACATCTGGTGGCAAAGTCAGCGTTACCTGTACCGTGTCACGGTCTTCACAGCCATTATTAGCATTAGTTACGATCAATTCGTAAACCCCTTCACCACTTACTTCCGGAGTGAGTGAGTTGACATCACCGGTCAGTGGAGTTCCATTAACTACGGTCCACTGGTAATCTCCTGCCGAGGAAGCTGTTCCATCCAGTACAGAGGTTGTACCACACAGCAGATCAAAGTCATCACCAGCATCTGCTACCGGGAAATCAGGATCCATCGGTACAACAATCGTTTCCATGGCTTCACAACCATTGTCGGCACGAACGACATGCAGTACGTAATCGCCGGGAGCATCCACATCAACAACCAAACTACCCGTTGCCGGAGTTACCGTTCCGGGGCCCATCCACTCAATGAGGGAGAAATCGCCATCATCACCAGTTGCGGAGGCGTCAATGGTTACAGAAGTATCATCACAACCAAATTCCGCCGGATTATCATAAGCAATTACCGGTGGTTCAACATTTTCCGTTATTTCCAAGGTATCGCTTACTACACAACCGTTGGCGTTATTGGTCACGGTCAGAATGTAGCTACCAGCTTCACATACACTGGTAGTCAGCTGATCGGTCGGATCAGGTGTTCCACCATTTAAAGAACTCCATACCACATCAAAATCTACGAGGTTATTCACGGTGGCTGTCAGATCCACACAACTGTCTGCACAAGTAATTGGGTTTGGTTCCGTAAAGAGGATATTGGCTACTTCAAAATCTTCTGAAACCACCACCTCATCAGTTGCCTCACAACCGGTAATGGTATCTCTTACCGTGATTTGATAAGTACCCGCCGTTCCAACTGTGATCGTCGTTGTATTATTCGGGTTTGGCGTTTCGCCATCTACCGTATTGTCCCAGATATAGATGATATCATCTCCTACCGTATTGCCTGTTCCACCAATTTCCACCATGCTTTCATTACAGGAAATGCTTGCCGCATCACCGGCATCAGCCGTTGGAATATCGTTGTTTTCAGAAATGATAAACTCATTTTCACCCAAACAGCCATTCACAGGATCAGTGACCTGAATACGGTAGGTACCCGGAGTAGCCACGGTGATGGTCGTGCCAT
Source organism: Saprospiraceae bacterium (assembly GCA_965229635.1). Taxonomy (GTDB): domain Bacteria; phylum Bacteroidota; class Bacteroidia; order Chitinophagales; family Saprospiraceae; genus BQJU01. The sequence continues at coordinate 2,869,702 of OZ245894.1, read as the reverse complement.
TTTCTGTGATAATCGCAGCCTGTGGTCCTTCTGCTGCCCAGTTGATGATGTAGTTTGCATTAGGCGGCGTAATATCATCAGGAGTCAGGGTAAGCGTATCATTGGTACAGGTTAGGTCCAGTTCAAATTCTTCAATAATAACCATTGGCGGAATGCCGTCAATGGTCGCTTCCACACAATCGGTGGAAGAACAACCGGTGGCATTGTTAATGACCTCCAGGCAATAGGTGCCTTCATCTTCAATGATCAGCATCAGTTCATTACCCAGCGTATCACCTTCCGGTCCGGTCCAGATGATCGTTACATCATCCTCGTCGCTGCTGATGACCCCCAATAAGGTATCCATTGGCATCATACAACTCAATTCCAAATCCGGGCCGGCATCGATCATCGGGCCAATAGTATCGATTGCTACGACCACCGTATCAGTGGCCTCACAGTTATTTAAGGTGTTTACGGCCGTTAGCACGTAGGTGCCCGGGACCGTAGATTGAGGCATCAATGTCGTTTCGGTGCCTGATACCAGTGGACCACCGTCGATGGCCATCCAGTCAAAGGTAAAGTCGATGGTATCGGGGCCAATGGTTGCGGAGAGGGTCACCGTATCCACATTACAGGTCAGTGTCATATCCTCACCGGCATCTACATCCGGTGCGCCGGAATTGGGCACTACACAAACCGTATCGCGGGCGGTACAATTGTTGTCCACATCTCTGACCACCAACACGTAACAGCCCAACTGGTTGATATTAAATACCGTATCCGTAGACAATAAGTTTGTTTCTTCTACATCATACCATTCAAAAGCAACGTTGCGATCCGGGTTGAAAGAAGCCGCACCGTCAAAGCTTACGGATGATCCGTCACAATCCAGTTCCTGAGTAGCTGGCACTGCCGCTACGTCGGGTGGCGGAGGTGCCTCACCTACGGAAACAGTTGCCGTAGAAGTACACATGCTCACGTTATCGGTTACCTCGATTTGATAAACGCCAGGACCGTCAATGCGTGGTACAATGGAGGCCGTATCTTCTGGCAGCAGCCCACCGGTACCACTGATCAATGTCCAATGATAGGTAATATTATCGCCCTGATCAGAACCGGTTCCATCCAGCATGAAGATTTCAGCAAAACAGTCCAGATCAAAATCAGTTCCTGCGTCGGCCACCGGTCCTTCCGACTGGACGACCAACGCCGTATCTCTTGCGGTACATCCTTCTGAGTTGGTTACCTGAAAGTAATAACGTCCTGGAGCCATGGCAAAGGCCGTTGCACCGGGGCCTCCAACCGGCATATTACCGGTAAGGCGGTACCACTGCTGAGATTCACCCGGCAGGCCGGAAAGTCCCGTAGCCGTACCACTTAGCAATGCCAGCGCAGGGTTACACCCAATACTTACCGTATCGCTGTTGACCATAGCACCGGGTACATTGCCGGAGGCCACTACATAGAAGGTATCTACTACTCGTAAGTCGAGATCGTTTTGGTCGTAAACCGTGACGATCAATTCGCCTTCACAAAGATTTTCAGCAGTTGGTGTAAACTGACCAATGGGTTCCTGGAACCAACTGTAGCCATATTCTCCCGTACCTCCAACAACTTCCACAGATGCCGTCGCATCACAAATATTGTCACAACCAATGGAGTCAATCGTTGCACTCAGGATCACCAAACGATCATTGACACATAGTTCTCCATTATTATAGACCATGCTACCTGTTCCGACAGTGGTTTCCACCGTTGGTGGCGGCGTTTCGATGACCGAAACGGCATAGCAGGTATCGGCCTGACCGGTTGGAACAAAGCACAGTTCGAAGACGTCTGTTCCATCCGGGATGGCCGCTCCGGCTGCATCCGCCCAATCGATGCATATGGTACCGGAAGGACTGGAAGAGATGTTGGCATCTGTCAATCCAGGCCAGGTATTTAAGTTATTCAGTCCCTGGAATTCCAGATTAGTAGGATCCCAGCTGATGCAGAATCCTGCCTCCGTAATATTATCAAATGAGTTGACAGAAACAGGTACACAAATGGTGTCGAGCCAGTCGACCTCACCATCGGCAATGGTCACGCCAAAACCCTCGGGGAATAGCGTACATAGTTGTCCGTCAATTTGGATAATTCCAATATTTTCACCGTTTGATCCACTATTAATCGCTTGCGGGATCAACGGCACATCAATCATTTCCAAAGCGCCACAGTCATCAGGAACACCTAATGGCGTAAAACACAAGGTCATTATCGATTCGCCATCCGCCAGCGTCGCCGGCGTCGCCGAATCCCAATCGAAGGCCAGCGCACCAAAGTCAGCAGCATCAATGAAGTTTCCGGGGTAAGAGGCGCCCGGAATATTGATGTCCGTCACCTGGGTCAGCTCAAACAACATTGGGTCCCAGGCTAATGAGAATTGATAATCAATGATATCGTTGAAGTTGGCCACTGTCAGGTCCACACAAAATTCTTCGCCAGGAGCTCCCTGTCCACTACCAATCAGCATCGCCACACCATCGGGTTGGATCACCTGCACCTCACAGTTGCTCGGATTGATGCCGATATTGGGTCCGTTATTGACCTGTACGTTGGATGGATTGGTGAAGCTAAATGGGCTGTTACCACCCAAACCGATCACAGTGAAACACACTTCGTAAAGCTGTCCGCCAGGAGCCACATTTTGGGAACCAATTCCCGAGTTGGCCACCCAACTCGTTCCCAAAATACCATTGCTTGCGTTGCTCTGATCAAAGGAAGGAGCCGGGTTGAGGGAAGATAGGTTGTTCACCCCGGTAAGTTCCAGAATATTTGGATTCCACTGCATTAGGTAAGAGAAGTCGGATATTTGCTGGAAGTTGTCGCCGGCAGAAACCGTCACACAAAACTGGTCGTTCAGGTTTACCGGACCGCCACAGTCGGCTACCAGTTGCAAACCAGTTGGATCACAGTCATTGACCGTTACACTACCTTCCGTAAAGACATAAGGCAATGGAAACCCTTCAAACTCCTCACTGTCATTGGTGAATTCAATTGGCGTTGGATTTCCGACAAACATAATTGGTGAAAACGTTTCACAATCTCCAACTATTCGATAACAGATCTGGAAAAACAAAGTGCCATCATCTACCGTAATGCCCGGTTCCCCAGGTACAAAATAGTTCCACGAGACCGTCGCTTTTCCATTTCCAAATAATTGGATATTACCCACTGAAGTATTGGGAATGTCGCCAATAATCACCTGCTCGCCAACAATAACGTTGGGGTCCCACATAATGGTAAACTGTGCCCCTAACATACCGTCCCAGCCGTTAACTTCAAAGTCAACACAGACCAGATCTCCGGTATTGCCGGTAACATCAGTTGCCGTTATACCAACTTGTCGCACACAGGAAGATATATGTCCTGTATTGCTCAGCAAACCGATATTAAAACAGTTGCTTCCATTACGGGTAATTTGCGGCGTCGGGGGTGTCATCACGGTGATGTCGGATACCGATCCATACGGCCCGATTACCTTGAAACACAGCTGATAGATAATGATATCATCGGCCAGCGTGACTCCGATATTGGTCGGGTCGTCGGCACAGTTTGCTACCACTCCCCAATCAACCTGCAATACACCGGGCGTCACTACAGTAATGTTGCCAGGGGCAAAAGAAGGCAGGTTACCCAGATCCACAGCATTCTGGAATTCCAAAATAGTAGGATCATAGGATATCTGAAAGTCGGTGGTAATGATGTTGGTAAAGTCAAGTACCGATACGTCAATACAAACGGTTTCGTCGGTACAGGCAGTACCTTCTGAAAAAAGAATGGAGGGTTGTGCCCAGGCGGAAAGGTGGAAAACCAGACCTAACGCCAGAGACAATAGAATCTTTCTCATGAAGTCCTTGAATTTGGGATTAGCCATTTTATTTTTCATGGGACGGGATAGTTAACAAAGTTGAAAACGAAAATGAGCTAACACAATCCAGGCATAAGGGGGGTGTACTCATTTTCCAGTTATGTATTTTGGAAAAATTATCTTTCAAAAGAAAACGTGACGTTGAGCTCGTGTGTACTACCGGCAAACGGTCCGAATGCACTAAAGGAGTAGTCGAAACCATAACCGATACGAATGAGGTTGTCAAAACCTACGTTGTCGCCCAGTACAAAACCGGCATCGATGTGGAAGTTCTTTGCTGTTGAGACCCCGGTTCCGATCCAAAGGCTGCTTGGAAGCTGATATCGTAGGTTAAAGTCAACGTTTACAGGAGCATTGGCCACGTATTTTACCCAAAGAGAAGGCTCGATGAAGCTTTCATCCCGGAAGAATTTGTACAAACCAAACTGGCCATAAAAGTGGCGCATTCGTTGCACCTGAAACTCGCCGTTCTCATCCTGGAAGGACAGATCGAGGCCCAGTAACTGTGGTACAGAAATACCTCCGTAGATATAATCGCCATCCATTGATCCACCCAGCATCTGGTAGTAGTAAACACCAAAGCCAAGGTCAGGAAAGAGTTGCGACTCATCCTGAACGCCGATCACATCGCCTTCCTCGCGCAGTTTCACCTTATCGGCATCTACGCGGTACTGGACGATACCGCCGCTCAGACCAATTGATAATCCACCGTATTCCGCATCACCAGTAACCACCCCGCCAATGCGGCCATACAGACCGGTAAAGCCGGTTGGGCCGGTAACGTCATTGATCAAATGACCACCACCCTGAATGGTCACGCCGGTCCATTCCGTACTGATAAAGGAGCCGCGAAGCGATTGTGTTTTAGGACCTCCGGTAACGCCCACCCACTGATTGCGGACGGAAGCACCAAATGTCAAATTTTGGCCGTAAGCCAAAAAATCACTTTCAACGGCAGCAGGATTAATTAATGTGGTATTCTCGCGGTATTGCGTAAAGAGGGAGAGTTGCTGGCCCTGTAGATATACAGATGCCATTAGCAGACATAGGAGTAAAGGTAATCGTGTCATGGGATTTGATATGTTTTTGAGATGTGCAAAATTAAGAAAAAAAGCCCGTTAAGCATTTGTCCTCAGCACATCTTAAAATGTTAAACTTCAATTTGCGGATCGCTTGTTCCATAAATATTGATTACCAGAAAAGCGATCCTGGATATATTCAATACTCGCTTTTTAAAATTCAGTAACGCTTTTATAAATACAGACAGGTCATTTAGTCTGTAGGGAGATTTTGCGCACTGAATTCTGCAAAACAAAAAAATATGTCAAGTTTTGGTAGTAGTTGAACGATAGCCGTTTTCACAGGGATGGGGAAAGCGGGATCAAAGTTAGGGCTTTGATTTGTAATGTCCCTTAAACTGGCAGAACTAATTTATCGATCGACACCAATCATTTAGTAAATGGTCGGTCACTGCGGGTGTGAGGGGGGATTTAACGCGGAATTGGCAAAAGTTGGGGATGAAATGCTTTTGCAGGAGGATAAGCAAGTAAACTCTAGCTGGCCGGGAAAGCGTTTGGACTGGCAGAAATGACGAAGTTCGTTTCTGCCAGTCATCAGGGTGCTATTGCCGCATCGCATCTACCGGATCCATCCGGGCCGCTCTCAGGGCTGGAATAAAGCCGGCAATAACACCAATCATTACCGAAACAATGACACCGATAAGGATATTACCGAGATCGAGGTAGAAGGCAAAGTCCAGGGCCTGGGTCAAGGCAACCGTGGCCAGGTAAACGAGCAGTAGCCCGATCATTCCTCCTAACAGACAGAGAATAATGGATTCGATTAGAAATTCGAGCAGGATGACAAATCGCTTGGCCCCCAGTGCCTTTTTGATGCCGATAATATTGGTGCGTTCCTTAACGGAAACAAACATGATATTGGCCACACTTACCCCTCCTACCAGCATAGCAAACAAACCGATAACAATGCCGAGCAGGTTGAGTACGTTGAAAAAGCTATCAAAAAAGCTGGAGATCATCGACAATTCATTGAGGGAAAAATTGTCATCTTCTCTGGGTTTTAGTCGGCGGTGAGACCGCAATATACCCTTGACCTCATCCTTTAAATCAGTAAGGGATACCCCTTCGGCTGCCTTAACGGTCACGGACGTATCAAAAATGTACCGGGCCTTTAGATTAGCCAGATTGCGGGCATTATTATAACCCACCACAATACAATCATCAAAATCCAGAGGATCGAGCAGATTGTTGCCCGATTTTTCGATTACGCCGATCACCTCGTAGTTGCGCCCCTGCAATTTGATCACCTTTCCAATGGGTTCATTGCCGCCAAATAGCTGCTCCGCCACTTTGTAACCCAGGATAATTTTATTGCTGCCGTAGTGATATTCAGAAGAAGAGAAGTAACGACCTTTATCAAAGTCTATCTTAAACATTTCGGCAAATTCCAAAGAGGAGCCGATCAAAATAGTGTTTTCAACGCTACTTGAATGATACTTCACCGTTTTAAAACCGATGACTACGTGATAAGAAGTCAGTTCAGCAGTGTGGGTGCGTTCTGAAAGTACTTCATAATCAGCATGATCGGGGTTGGGCCGTTTAATGTAGTTCCACCATTCTCCGCTGACATCTGCCCAGGGCCATTTTTTCACGTATAATACATCATTACCTAGTTTTTCCAGACTTCCCCGCACGTTGTCTTCCAAAGAGTCAACGGCCGAAAGTACTCCGATGATACAGAAGATACCGATGGAAATACCCAACAGGGAAAGAAAGCTTCTAAGCTTATTGGACTGTAGCTGTTGCAGCGCCTGGCGGATACTCTCCCGAATGATTTTAATAATGGTGATCATGCAATTGAGTACTTTTTGTAACTATTTTCGAACCAATTTTTAGATACCTACGTTTACAAAGGTTGGATATTTCCAAAAACCATAATTTTATGCTAATTGGGAATCAATCATGAAGCTACTGCTTCCCGGCAAATTAGCCTAATCGATTCGATGAACAGCCGGATTTTATCTGCCAAAGGAAAGTAGGAAATTATTTTACCTGAAAGGTTGAGGGTTCTCGAAGGTTATTAGCGCAATATTGCTATATTTGCCCTTCATTTTTTTGAAGCACCTTCTTTGGCAAAGATTGTGGTTTACCCAATCCTTGAATCTGTTAAAGAACTGAAAAAACTAAGCAATGAGGACAAAGCTGTCACACTTTGCATTTGACTTACCCCAAAAATTGATTGCTCAGCATCCAAAAGAAAATCGGGATGAATCACGACTAATGGTTGTGCATCGGGATACGGGCAAGTTTGAACACAAAGAGTTTAAAGATATTCTGGAGTACTTTGACGAAGGCGACGCCTTTATTTTTAATAACACCAAGGTTTTTCCTGCACGCCTTTACGGCAAAAAGGAAAAAACCGGTGCCAAGATCGAAGTTTTTCTACTGAGAGAGCTTAATAACGAAGCCCGTTTGTGGGATGTATTGGTGGACCCTGCCAGAAAAATTCGCGTGGGTAATAAGCTGTATTTCAGCGATCAGCACGACAATGAAGTGCTGGTAGCCGAGGTAGTTGACAATACCACCTCCCGGGGAAGGACCATCCGTTTTCTTTACGATGGCACCGATGAAGAGTTTCGTAAAGAATTGAATAACCTGGGTACGACTCCCCTGCCTAAGCATATTGCACGACCTGCTACTGAACTGGACAAGGAACGTTACCAAACTGTCTTTGCCAAAAATGTAGGTGCTGTAGCCGCACCAACCGCTGGTCTTCACTTTAGCCGTGAATTGCTGAAGCGGCTGGAGATTAAAGGCATCGAATTTGCCGAATTGACCCTGCATATTGGACTGGGTACTTTCCGCAGTATCGATGTGGAGGATTTGTCAAAGCACAAAATGGATGCAGAGTATTTCCAAATTCTCATTGATGCGGTAGAAACCGTCAATAAAGCCAAGGTGGATCGCAAGCGGGTTTGTGCCGTTGGAACCACTTCCATGCGCGCTATTGAAACGGCTGTCTCGGCAGAGTCTCTGCTAAAACCAGCTGAGGGGTGGACCAATAAATTTATCTACCCTCCCTATGAATTCAGCATTGCCGATGCCATGGTCAGCAATCTACACTTGCCCAAGTCGAGTTTGCTGATTATGATTTGTGCTTTTGGCGGCTATGAACTGATCATGGAAGCCTATAACGAAGCCATCAAAGAAAAATACCGTTTCTTCAGCTACGGCGATGCCATGCTGATTATCTAGTGCGAATAGTCGGAAATGATTGATTCTTTTTTCAGGCGCTAAGCAGTGATAATGCTGAATATTGAATGCCAATTATTTCTGCATTAATCCACCAGGTTGGAAAAATATTCTTCAAGGACAAAATAAACGAAGGCCTGAAGCGTATCTTTAATAGTAAAGGTACGCTTTTGCTTTTCGTCCATTTTCTTTTCCGGTTTTTGCAACTATTTAGAAAAAAACTTGCTTTTATTCATCAGAAAGCGTTATAAAGCAAAAAAAAACGAATGTATCGGATTTTCCTTGTCTTCTTTATTGGGATTTTAGTGGTGCCTCTGCGGGCTGGCAGCATTGAAACGGTCAAGGTGTCGTTTTACTCTGAGCAGATTACGTTGAGCTATGCAACTGATATGCTCAATACAGCATCGGTCAGGATACAGGAAGAAGACATGCTCAGTTTCTATCGAAGGCTGGAAAAGTCCAACTATCAGATATTGCTCCATGACCTTAACGAAAACAAAGTTAACCATCAGCTGAATGACTGGTTGTACTTTGAACTGATGCAGGCTACTTTGGATGAAATGCTTGGCAGCCAATCAACGGCAATCAAAGAATTGATGTCGTGGTTCTTGCTGTCGAAAGCGGGATTTGATTCCCGGCTCACTTATTTCAAAGATCAAGTCTTTGTTTATGCCTATACCGAGGATGCCATTTTTGAGGTTCCCCTGATTGAAGATAAAGGCAGGCATTTTGTCAACCTGAGCAGTATTGAAAAGAAAAAGAAATCCCGACAGGCCCTGTACATGCTCAATTTCACCCCCAATCCTAAAGGAAGGTCTTTCTCATTTTATTTGCGACAATTGCCCGTGTTGCGTATACAACCCGACTTGCAGCATTACGCCTTTCAATACCACAACCAGAAGTACGAGCTGACCGTCAATACGGATCGGACGATTAAGGATATCATGCAGACCTATCCCATTATTTCCGAGACGGAGTATATGGAAGTGCCACTCTCATCGACCCTCAGCAGTTCGCTGTTGCCGCAGTTAGAAATCTTTCTACAGGGAAAGACGGAAAAAGAAGCACTTGAACTTTTAGTGGCGTTTACCCGTTCCTCATTCAAGTATAAGGAAGATAAAGAATACTTTGGCTATAGTAAGCCAATGATTGCCGATGAAGTCTTTCACTATCCCTATTCTGATTGTGAAGACCGCTCGGCATTGTTTTTTAGGCTGGTAAAGCGTTTGCTCGACCTCCCCATGATTATCATTGCCTACCCCGATCATCTTACCATTGGAGTAGCCATGAAGGAGCCAACCGGGACCGCTGTGCGCTATAAAGACAAACTGTATTTTATCTGTGATCCGACCGGACCTGTCAATTCGGCAGAGATCGGCGAAATTCCTCATGGTTATGAAAAAGAGAAATTCGAGATCATTGGCAGCTACAAATAACTGAATATCATATTTTTATAAATAGTTTTTTATTCTATTTGAAAAAATTGGCCCAAATTTTGATTGCCAAAAAAACTTAAAAAAAATCTATTGATTTAATAGTTCAAGTTTATTACTTTTGCCGAAAATTGATTTGGACTTTTTTTAAAAGGATAAACGATTTTTTCACAAGTTGGCTGTTTTTTAAAACTTTCAGTAAATGGAGGTGAGCAGTTGACAAATTTTTTGTTAATTAAGACTAACTTAATCAAAGCTTAGCATGTATTGGACACTAGAACTTGCTTACCACTTGGAAGAGGCACCCTGGCCCGCTACTCGTGATGAATTGATCGATTACGCTATTCGATCTGGAGCACCTCTGGAGGTAATTGAAAACCTCCAGCAAATGGAAGACGAAGGAGAGGTATACGAAGGTATCGAAGATATCTGGCCAGACTACCCTCGGAAGGATGACTTTTTGTTTAACGAAGACGAATACTAGTCCGTAACCTGACCCCGTCGGACAAAAGGCTTTGTGGTGAATGGCCACAAAGCCTTTTTTTTAGCCATCCACAAATCCTGAAAAAGTGAGATTTGTGACATAATAATTTGGAATAGATAAAAAAAAATCTCATCTTACCACTACTTTATTCCCCCTCAGGTTTAGTCAGTAAACCCGAAAATAGAACTACTTTGGATAACCAATAATGTTGATCTAAAGACTAGCTTTAATACTTGCTTCGGAGTTAACAACATCCTGTATTCATAAAACTATCGACGGATACCCTCTCCCAGCTACTTACTGGACATTAACCTCAATCAGGAATTGGTGGAATTGCCCTTACCAATGCCCCGATTGAACACATAGATTATAAACCCCTTTTATTCAAATCAGACACTAGAGCGGCATGAAAAATCTTATTGAGATCTCGAGAATTGTAACAAAGAAAAAAGTCAAAAAAATCGAAATCTTTGACGATCACACGCTGAGACATAAAAACAGCAAATTCAATGATTTTTATAACGCGCTAACCAGCAATAAATTTAAAAATGACCGCGATGCAGCGGCCATGCTTTACGGTTGCAGTCCGCAGGACGCCAAATACCGGCAGCTAAAGAGCCGATTTCGCAAACGACTTCTCAACACACTCTTTTTCCTCGATATCAACAAACCGGCAGCTTCCAACTACAACCGGGCCTACTACTCCTGTAATAAGGACTGGACCCTGGTAAAAATATTATTGAGCAACCGGGCCCACCATTCGGCCGCAGCCATGGCCAAACAGATTCTGACCATTGCGTTGAAGTTCCACTTTTCCGATATCATCGTCAATTGTAGCCGCCTGCTCCGTGAATATTGCTCCAATAATAAAATGGAGAAAGACTATGAAGTGTACGATGGTTACATCAAGGAATTTTCGGAAATCCTCAGCGCGGAAATCCGTTCTGAAGAACTCTATCAGCGGGTCATTATGGACTACCATAAAGCATCGCATCAGGTAGAGGGATTAATGGAAAGAATCAATACCTACTGTAATACCCTGGTGAGTATATCGGAACAGTATACATCGCCCATTATTCACTACAATATGTTTCTGGTATGGTGTATGCGCTTTGAAATGGAAAAAGAATTTGGTGCCATGTTGCAAGTTTGTGAACAGGCCGAGCAATATATAGAGGATCATCCCGTGTATTACCAAAAGGAAAAGCTCATTACCTTCTATGGTAAAAAGATGTCGGCGCATCTGCACATGCGCGATTACAAGATGGGAAGGGTAAATGCTGAAAAGTGCCTGACCAGATTGCCCGAAGGCAGTGAATCCTGGTTCGTTTTTATGGAATACTACCTGTTGCTGGCCATTCACACTGAAAATTATATCCAGGCATTAGCCATCTTTAACCGGGCCATTGGTCGGTCAGAATTTAAAAAGCAGGATTCTATGGTTAAAGAGAAGTGGAGCATCTTTGAGGCTTACCTCAATTTCGTGATTGAACATCAGGAATTTGACGCCTCCATGCTACAAAAGGCCAAACGCAAGATCTTCCGGGTTTCCCGCTTTCTAAACAATCCCCTCCAGTACGCTAAAGAGTATCGAAATTTAACCATCCTATCACTGATACTACAGGCATTGTTTCTCTTGCAGCAAAAGAACTACAATGAAATGGAGGAACGCATTGAGCGCCTCAAACAATATGCTGACCGCAAGCTGAAAAAGGAGGAGTACTTCCGCTCTATTCAGTTTATTCGCCTGCTGCAAATGGTTCGTAAAGCCAAATACCAGGTTGATGAATTGGGCAATACCCAAAAATACTATTCACGGTTGGCAGAGCGCCCATTCTCTTATCGTGGAGCGATCTCTGAGCTGGAAATTATTCCGTACGAAAAATTGTGGGAGATCGTGCTGGAATCCCTGAGGTAGGGCTTATCTTTGGCCCCGAATCATGACCAAATATATTGTGAGAAAAATCACTATTGCGATCGATGGGTACTCTTCTTGTGGGAAAAGCACTTTAGCGAAGGCTTTGGCACAATCTCTGGGCTACATCTACGTAGATTCCGGAGCTATGTACCGGGCCGTAACGCTCTATTTTCTCCAACAGCATATTGATTTTACTGATGAATCCGCCGTGGAATCCGCACTAGAACAAATCAATATCCATTTTCAAAAAAATGAAAATGGCCAAAATCGTACGGTGCTCAACGGAGAAGATGTTGAACGGGAAATCCGCCAGATGGAAGTGTCTTCAAAAGTAAGCCAGGTAGCCGCTATACCGCTGGTTCGCCGGGCCATGGTGGAGCAGCAGCGCAAGATGGGGCACCAAAAAGGTATTGTAATGGATGGTCGGGATATTGGCACCGTTGTTTTTCCCGATGCGGAGCTAAAAATATTCCTCACTGCCAGTCCGGAAATCAGGGCTATGCGGCGGTTCAATGAGCTACAACACAAAGGCATTAAAAACACGCTGGCTGAAGTGCGGGAAAACCTGACTATGCGAGACCGCATCGATTCCACCCGGGAAGACAGCCCGCTGCGACAGGCGATTGATGCTGTAGTCATCGACAATACTTATTTGAATGAAGCCCAGCAGTTGAAACGCGCCTTGAAGCTGGCCACCAATCTCATTGACAACTAGTAATTTCCAGGTTCCACGCCATTGATCAAAATGGGATATTTTATACACCTGACTCCGCAAGGGGTTTCAACAAAAAAAAATTGATCATGTCCGAGGTCAAAAAACCCATGTACCGATTGTTTCGCTATCTGAACAACTATCGGGAAAAAGTGCTATCGGCCAGCTTATCAAGTATTGCCAACCAGGTTTTCGATCTGATGCCTCCCTTTCTCACCGCCTGGATGATCGATTCGGTAAGTGGAAATGTTCCAGGCTGGATTTCCACCTATACCGGTTTGAGCGACAGCTGGTCCATTATTCTGTTTCTAGGCATCCTGACGGTGATCATCTTTGGACTGGAAAGTTTTTTTGAATGGCTGCTTCAAAGAGGATTTATGCGACTGGCTCAGCGGGTGCAGCACGACCTCCGAATGGACGCCTATCAGAAATTGCAGAGCCGGGAGATGGCTTATTTTGAAGAGCAACGCACCGGCAACCTCATGGCTATGCTCAATGACGATATCAACCAGCTGGAACGCTTTCTCAACAACAGCTTCAACCAGATTATTCAGGTTACGGCACTGATCATCTTTGCCGGCTGGTCGTTGTGTATGGTATCGCTTCCGCTTGGTCTGCTGGGCATGGCTCCCATTCCCATCATCATTCTCGGAAGCCTTTATTACCAAAAGCGGGTTAGCCCATTGTATCAGAAAATCAGAGAAAAGGTAGGCGACCTCAGCAACCGCCTTGAGAATAATCTATCAGGTATCCTGGTGATCAAGAGCTTTGCCACAGAAGCATTTGAAACCGCACGCGTACGAAAATCATCGGAGGCTTACCGAGACGCTAATTTTAAGGCCATTCGCTGGAATGCGGCCTATATTCCCCTCATTCGGGTACCAATTGCCTTTGGATTTGCAGGTACCTTACTCATTGGCGCTTACTGGGTCATCAACAGCCCCGGAAGCTTTACACTTGGTAATCTGGCTTTCTTTGCCATGATGATCCAACGATTGTTGTGGCCCATCACCCGTTTGGGCAATGTCTTTGACGAATATCAGCGCGCCCGTGCATCCGCACGACGGGTATTTGGTTTGGTCGATGCAACCAATGAAATTCGCAGTGCCGAAAATCCCAAACTGCTTCCCGAAAAGGTGGGAGACATCCGTTTGGAAAATGTACACTTTCACTACTCCAATCAACAAAGCGTTCTCAATGGCATCAACCTGCACATCCGAACCGGCGAAACCATTGGCGTAGCCGGCCCAACGGGAGGCGGAAAAACGACTCTGATCAAATTGTTACTCCGATTGTACGATGTACAACAAGGTAGTATTCAACTGGAGGGTATCGACCTTCGCGATCTGGATTTGCGCGATTTGCGGAAACAAATTGCCCTGGTCAGTCAGGACGTTTACCTCTTTCACGGCACCATTCTGGAAAATATTGCCTATGGGATGGAGGACTGTGCTTTTGAGGACATCGAAGCTGCTGCACGCAAGGCACATTTGCATGAGTTTATTGCTCAATTGCCAATGAAATATGACTCCATTGTTGGGGAAAAAGGCATTAAATTGTCGGGAGGCCAGCGCCAGCGGTTGAGCATTGCCCGGGCCATCCTAAAGGATACCCCCATTCTGATTCTGGATGAAGCTACCAGTGCAGTAGATACAGAAACGGAAAAGATTATTCAGGAACACTTGCAGGAAATAACGGCCAACAAAACAGCCATCATCATTGCCCACCGCTTATCGACCATTCGCCATGCCGATCGCATTGTGGTCATTCAGGATGGGACCATTGCTGAGGTTGGGACACACGATGCCCTCAATCAACAAATGGGAACTTATGCTGCCTTGTGGAAGGTACAGACCGGAGTATTATAGGTCTTTAAGAGAATTGCGGTCAATCAGGATATCTTTGAGTTCCTTAAGAAACTTGTACTGGTGAGGCAGTACTTTCTTGAAAGCTTCCTTGACAGTATAATAGGTACCATTCTCGATATCCTTTACTTTCTCTTTGAGTTGCATGGCATCCTCGTAGAGCATCGCCTTAAGCGAAGGAATTTCGTGCCAGTCGCCTTCCACGGCCCAGGCCTCTTCATCCTCTACCGGATCCAATTCGATCAGGCGATCATCTTCCATCAATGTGGTAGGTTTCTCCTGCACGGCCGGTCTTTCGGGAATGCTCCAGGAGTCATCGTTTTCCTCCTTGGAATTGACTAGAAAAACCTCCAGGCCACGTTCGCGAAAGCGATAAATGATCAGACTTGCCTTCTTCTTGAGATCCATATCTTAAAGCGTTTGTCATAAAACGGAACCAAATCTAAAAGGTTCAATGACTAACAAAGAAAAACAGATAACTTTGCTCTACCAAAATTTGGCCCATTTTTTTACCATCTAAAGACAAGGCAAACGGAATAAAGTCCCTACTTAACCACCGTCTTCTTGACCAATTCAAGGGTGGCCAAGGACAAAAAGAGCAATTCTTCTTCCTTGCTCATATCTTGCTTTAAATATTCAAAAGCTCTGGCACTGAGTGCCTTATCAGCACTAGGAAGGGCCTTAGTCACACTGCCCACCTCTTTGTCGTATACCTGAATGGGCAAAATCTCTGCCTGAGCACTCTTGACCTTAGCCAGCACTTTTTTGGTTTTCTTTCCGTAAAGGGCGCCATCGCGAATTTCACCCACGATTTGGCCATCAATGACCAATTGGATACCCGATTTGCGCAGCCAGTAGGCAAATTCATTATTGGCGGTACGTACGTACAGGAGCGCATTGGTAGTGGGAGTACCACCAATGTATTTTTTATAGCTGTAGGCCAACACCGGTTCATGATAAATGGTGGTAAAAATGCCCTTGGCAGAAGTTGACCATCCTTTTTTCAGTACCTGTTTGTCTTGAGTAAGTGAAAACAATTCCAGCTCTTCCTTATCGAGGGGCACCAATTCGCCCGCCCATTTATCCATATCGGCTTCCAGCTTTTTTACCTCCTTGGGCAGGCTTTTGCGATTGGGGCTGGTATTGCCCATCACTCCGGCCAGCACACTAATGCCTAAAATAGCGACCAAGGCGGTTAATGCCGTCAAAATTATCATAAAGTTTGTCTTTTGTACAAAGATAAAAATTCCTGACCGCTGGGGCCAACAAATTCGACAGGGTGATCAATCGTGGATACCAGCGCGGTGATTCATCTGAATTTTGTGTTTCTCCGGTTCGGCAAATTGTTTGCGCCTGACGCCCAGGGCAATCTTATCATTTTTATCCAAAACCTGCCATTGTTTCGCTAGAATACTGTCCATCTCGACAAGGATCGAATCCCGTGGTTCCCAAAAGGTGGTGTGTTCCTGGGTAATTTCTCCCACCAATTGTGTCTTAACGGCATTGATCTCCGGTCGGAAGAGCGTATCCTGGCGAATGGCCTGATCCGCAATTTGCAGAATTTCCAGATGCACCCCTTTACCCAAAAGGCTGTGTCCGCCGTAGTCCCAGGTCTGGATCATCCAGGCCGGAAAAAAGTATTGGATACTATCTTCGCGGAAAGAGCTCACGCACAATTTGAAGTATTGATCATCAGCCTGCCCCCTCGTTTCTACAGCCAACGGCAACCACTCCCGATAGTCTTCAAAAAGCATGTATTCTGTTCCTTCTGCCACCAACTGGGGAATAAAGCCTGGCAGGCTTTGCTCAAGCCAAAACAGGTCGGGCATTTCATTCCAATCCAGATGGGCAAAATCGCCATCCAGTTCCCGATTGACCAGTTCCTTTATTTGCACACCATCGCGATACAGTGCCGCGAGTTCTTCCTGCGTTTTCGCCTCATAAAATTGCTGACGGTAGGTATTGATGCGATCTTTGAGGGCTTTGCCAAAAAGGGTTTCTAACCGTTTATTGATCAGCATTTTGGGAAGCGCTCCCTCCTCTTTTTCCAAACTAAAATTGAGGGCACCGGCATACACCCACCCTTGTTTGCCATCTGGTGCCTCCACCTTTAGCCAGGGCTCATCAAACTGGATTCCACGAAGCTGTATGCGAGTTGTGAAATCACTGACTTCTCCCAAATCTTTAAAGACGGTTTCCTTGGCATAAGAAGCCAGCACTTTCCCTTCGGGACCGGGTGTTTCGCGTAAGCGCAACTCGTCGATATTGGCTTTTAACGCCAAATCCTGACTCGCCGTAGCAACATCATCGACCTGCTCCTGGTTGGTCGTTTCTGCAGTGTTTTCGCTTTGACAGGCCGATAAAAGCATGAATAGTGTAAAGAAAGAAGCGTACTTAAAAGGGGACATAGTGCTAAAAATTAAAAAAAATCCCCTTCCGGTCAGAAGAGGATCAGTTTTAAAAAAGATATCTTATCAATTGACCTATCCCAGATAGGATTTGAGCGAGTTGCGGTTGTAGGATTTGCGCAACCGGCGGATGGCACGCTCCTTAATCTGCCGCACCCGTTCTCTGGTCAGGCCGTATAATTCTCCAATTTCTTCCAGGGTCAGCGATTTGTAGCCATTAAGGCCGTAGTAGGCCGAAAGCACCTCTACTTCACGTGGAGAGAGGATTGACAAGCCCTGCTGCACTTCATCCTTAAGGGATTGTTCCATCAGGTTGCCATCTGGGCTCATATCGGTATCGCTGGAAATGACGTCAAGCATGGTGGAATCACCGTCTTCCCCACTCATAGGGGCGTCAACGGAAATGTGGCGACCATTGCCTTTCAGCATGTTCGATATTTCCTTGGGATTCATATCCAGCAACTCGGCCAGCTCTTCGTGGGTGGGCTCTCGTTCGAATTCCTGAACAAAAGAAATAAAGGCCTCATTCACCTTATTGTAAGAACCCACCTTATTCAGGGGCAAACGAACAATACGTGAATACTCAACGATGGCTTGCAGGATAGACTGGCGAATCCACCATACGGCGTAGGATATAAATTTGAATCCCTTGGTTTCATCAAAACGCTTGGCAGCTTTCATCAGACCTACATTGCCCTCATTAATCAAATCGCTCAATGACAATCCCTGATTTTGATACTGCTTAGCTACGGAAACTACAAAACGCAGGTTAGACTTCGTCAACTTATCCAAAGCCTCCTGATCACCCTCCCGGATACGACGAGCCAATTCCGCCTCATCGTCGGCCGTAAGCATAGGTATCTTACCAATATCATTAAGATACTTATCCAAGGCCAGGCTCTCGCGAGTGGTAATCTTATTGGTAATCTTTAGTTGACGCATATTTTTGAGGTTTTGGGAGAGAATTGCATAAAGTACACCTTTTCAGTCAATTATTTCGCTTTCCTCTCAAAAAAAACTTGACTTTTTGTGAAAAAAAGTATATGATCCCATTGTTTATACAATGGTTTGAATAAAAAAGTTTCAGTATTAAAAAGTAAATTCAGGAAAATCTACCCATTTGTGGCTTTCGTTGGCACTAATTTAGTCAAAATATATAGCGTATTTTACCTCAAAAATATTTTTTAAGATTTTTTTTTAAAGATCTCCAGCAATACGGTTTCATCCGCTGCCATCGTTCCTTTATTGTCAACACTCAGTTTGTCCAAAGTCTTTCTAAAAATGAACTGCAATTGGAAAATGGGAAGCAGGTTCCAATTGGTAAAAAATACCTACATAATTTAGAGCGTTTAGCACCAAAAAAAAGGACGTAGCTGTACAGCTACATCCTTAATTATTTTTTTGCCAATGAATGATTGGCTAAAATATTAGTTATTGAAGCGGTTTAAACTTCATTATCTACGATTGCGGTCATTTCTATCATCGCGACCGCCACCACCTCTATTGCCGCCGCCGTTATCGCCACCACCGCCTTGTGGTTTGGGTAACAATGCCTTGCGGGAAAGACGCAACTTGCCGGAACGTTTATCGATATCGATAAGCTTCACCTTCACATCGTCACCTTCCTGGAAGTGATCCTCAATCTTGTCGATGCGAGAGTGTGATACTTCTGAGATGTGCAATAACCCACTCTTGCCGCTGAATTCTACAAACACACCGTAAGGCATTACCGTCTTCACTTTGGCCTGGAAAACATCTCCAATTTCCGGCTCGAAAGTGATGGCGCGAATGCGCTCCAGTGCCGCATCGATGGAGGCTTTATCACTACTGGCGATATTGACCACACCTTTATCACCAACTTCTTCGATGTTGATGGTTGTATTGGTCTTGGCCTGAATGTCCTGAATCACTTTACCACCGGGGCCGATCACGGCACCGATATAGCTCTTGTCGATAACCAACTCGACAATACGTGGTGCGTGTGGCTTGAGGTCTTCTCTTGGTTCAGAAATGGTCTCAGCCATCTTATCCAGAATGTGCAATCTGCCTTCTTTGGCTTGCTCAAGGGCCTTTTCCAATGTTTCGTAAGGCAGTCCGTCAATCTTTATGTCCATCTGACAGGCAGTAATCCCTTTGCGGGTACCGGTCAGTTTGAAGTCCATATCACCGAGGGCGTCTTCGTCACCCAGGATATCGGAAAGGATCGCAACCTTATCACCGCTAGAGATCATTCCCATCGCGATACCTGCTACCGGTGCTTTGATTTGGATACCACCGTCCATCAGTGCCAGCGCTCCGGCACAAACAGTAGCCATAGAAGAAGAACCGTTAGATTCCAGGATATCCGACACCAACCGAATGGTATAAGGTGTTTCCTTGGGCAGTACCTGGCGCAAAGAACGGGCAGCAAGGTTGGCGTGACCAACTTCACGACGGCCAGGACCGCGCATTGGTTTGATTTCCCCAACAGAATAAGCGGGGAAGTTATAGTGAAGGATAAATTTCTCAAACGATTGTTCGAGTGCATTATCCAGCATCATTTCATCGAGTTTGGTACCGAGGGTCATAGAAGTCAAACTCTGGGTTTCTCCCCGGGTAAAGATGGCTGAACCGTGCGTAGAAGGCAGATAACCCACCTCTGTCCAGATATGGCGAATATCAGACAAGCCACGGCCATCGAGACGTACCGAAGTTTCCAGCACCATATTGCGAATCACCTCTTTCTTTAGCTTACCAAAGTACTCCTCGGCTTCAGCGCCTTTTTCCTCCATGTATTCTTCACCTTTCTCCTCCAGCAGCTTTTCCATCATCTCTTCCTTGATGGCTTTGAACCCATCTTTACGGCTGCTCTTATCGAGCGCACCTTTAGAGATTTCCAAAATTTTGGCTTCGGTCATTTTAGCCACCTTGGCTTTCAGTTCTTCGTCTACCTCCGCAATTTCCACTTCACGCTTGACGGTTGCTTTCTCGCCTACTTTTTCAGCCAGCGCCAGCTGAGCATCACACTGTAATTTGATGGCTTCGTGCCCAACTTTGATGGCTTCGATCAATTCTTTCTCGGAAGCTTCTTTGGCTTCTCCCTCCACCATCATCACGTTTTCCTTAGTCGCCGCAACGATGATTTCCAAGGTAGACTTTTCTACCTCCGGACGCGATGGATTGACCAGGTATTCTCCATCTACCAGCGCTACCCGTACTTCGGAGATCGGACCGGCAAAAGGAATATCAGAAACCGACAATGCCGCAGAAGCCGCCAGGGCCGCCAGGGCATCGGGCAGTACGTCTTTGTCGGCAGAAATCAGGTTAATGATGATCTGCGTTTCATTCATATATCCGTCGGGAAAGAGCGGGCGAATGGCGCGGTCTACCAGACGAGAAGTTAATATTTCGTAATCAGACAGCCGGGCTTCTCTGCGGAAGAAGTTACCGGGAATACGTCCGGCTGATGCAAATTTTTCCTGATAATCTACGGAGAGCGGAAAAAATGATTGGCCTTCTCTGGCTTCGTGAGCAGAAACGACAGTCGCAAAAAGCATGGTATTGCCGGTACGAACAACTACAGAACCATCGGCCTGGGTGGCCAATTTACCGGTTTCAATCGTTACTTCCCTGCCATCGGGTAGGTTGAAGGACGTTGTGGTAGGAATCTTTTGTCCCATTTTAAAATTGTGTATTTAATGTTTTAATCAAAATATCGTGTATCGCTAATTGTTACTAATGTGACGCGGTGAGAGGCTCACCCCAGGCTTAAGATAGCGCCCGAATTTCATGGTTGGCAGAATGGTATGGATCAGTAAAGGTAATTTGATTTCGCTTTTTTGATTCACCTTATGCCTTTCTTTACCAGGATCCAAAAAACCTAATATAAAATATAAAGAGGGGAAGCAAAACATTTGATTGCTTCCCCGGAGTTTTTTCTTACTTACGAATGCCTAATTTATCAATCAGGTCACGATATTTTTGAATGTCTTTCTTGGCGAGGTACTGAAGCAACTGCTTGCGCTTACCTACCAATGAAAGCAGGGTGCGGCGACAAGAGTGATCCTTGCGGTTTTCCTTCAGATGCTCGGACAACTTTTGTATCCGGTAAGTAAACAATGCAACTTGTGCTTCGGTCGACCCAGAATTCTTCTCTGATCCACCGTACTCCTTGAAGATTTCTTCTTTCTTCTCTTTAGTTAAGTAAACTGCCATTTCGTTAATTTAAAACCATTAGTGATTACTAAAATCAGTTATAGCCGCGCAAAAGTACGCAATTTCTACGAAAGAGTAAACCCTTTTATAGGTTTTTAATAAAACCTGGTGGATTGATCCAGAAATAATTGACATTCCATATTCTGCATAATCAATACTTCGAGCCTGAAAAGAGCATCAATTATTTCGGACTGGCCGCACTAGCCTTGTGCCTTGTATTTCTTAATGGCCTCGGTCAGGCGGGGAACCACCTCAAAAAGGTCGGCCACCACACCGTAGTCGGCAGCTTTAAAGAAAGGCGCTTCGGGATCCTTATTGATCACCACAATGGTTTTGGAGTTGTTGACTCCCGCCAGGTGCTGGATGGCTCCGGAAATACCAGCAGCGATGTATAGGTTTGGACGAATCGCTACCCCCGTTTGCCCAACGTGCTCGTGGTGCGGACGCCAATCGGCATCGGCAACCGGACGCGAACAAGCCGTGGTTGCGCCCAGGGCTTCCGCCAGTTCTTCGATGATGCCCCAGTTTTCGGGCCCCTTCATACCGCGACCGGCAGAAACCACCAGTTCGGCTTCGGGCAGCGGCACAATGCCTTCAATACGCTTTACTTCCTTGACGGTAACGCGGGAAGCAGGTACTTCTACATTCAAGGCTTCCACGGAGGCTTCAGAACCGCTGTCCTCAGGCTGGATGGAGTTGCCCATCACCGATAGCACTTTGACGCTGGACTTCACTGACACTTCAGCAATCGCCTTACCGGAGAACACGGTCTTTTTCACCTTAAATTCTCCGTCTACCACAGGAATGGTCTTCACGCCCGGCACCGAGCCTGCATCTAAACGAGCCGCCAGACGACCGAGAATGGATTTTCCGGTAGAGGAATGGCTCATCACCACTACTTTGGCACCCAACTGCTGGGTAGCAGCAGCAATCACCGCGGTATAAACCTGCGCATCAAAATTGTCGAGGCTGCTATCCGATACGTGATGAACTTTGCTAGCGCCATATTTTCCAAGAACGGCAGCGTTGTTGACCGTCCCAAGTACGAGAGCGGCACATTCCGTACCCAATACCTCAGCAGTTTTGGCACCGTAAGTCACGGCTTCAAAGGCATTCTTTTTAAACTCTCCATTTATATTTTCAGCAAATACTAATACCATTTTTCTTCTTTTTGAAAGACTTTGACAAAAGGATTAAATGACCTTGGCCTCCTCACTCAGCAGGCGCACCAGTTCGTCCATATTTTCGGGATCGACCAGTTTCACGGCTGATTTTGGTGGTGGCAACTCGTAGTGAACCACTTCAGTCAGATCATCAGCAGCCGTAGCTTCTACCACCTTCAAAGGTTTGCGCTTGGCCATCATGATACCACGCATATTTGGGATGCGCTGTTCAGCCAGTCCTTTAGAGGCACTAAGTACAAATGGAGCAGCAACTTCTACCACTTCCGTTCCCCCTTCAATATCGCGGGAGATGGTGGCAGTATCGCCATTCATTTCCATGTGGCTGGCGTAAGAGATAAAAGGTACGTCCATCAACTCTGCGATCATGGCCCCTACTTCCGAGCCGTTGTAGTCGATGGATTCCTTTCCGGCAAAAACGATATCAAAGCCTTCAGATTTGGCGTAATTGGCAATTTGTTTGGCAACAAATAAAGAACTTTGTGCCTCGGCATTGATGCGTACGGCATCGTCCGCACCGATTGCCAATCCTTTGCGGATGACCGAATCGTTGCTCGCTGGGCCAACATTGATTAAAGTAACACTCTCCGCACCTCCAGCTTCTTTGAGTTCCAGAGCACGCACCAGCGCATACCATTCATCGTATGGATTCATGATAAACTGCTGTACACCGGAGGTGTCAAATTCTTTTCCATCTGCCGTGAAGGCAATTTTGGCAGTGGTTTCCGGTGTTTTGGTAACACAGACCAATAATTTCATCGAATATTGATTTTATTGATTAGTAGTTTTGGATACAATTAAGTCCGCAAATATACTATATTTAGCGCGAATGGGAAACGAATTCAGCGAAAATTCGCTAATTATACACATTCATTAAAAACAAACCATAAAAAACTATAAATCAGCTCATTAAGATGAAAACACCACGATTAATCCAGCTGACCGAATTGCTAAAAGAAAGCCCAAATGAGCCGTTTATCCTTTTTGCCATTGCCAAGGAATACGAAAAATTGCCCGATCAGGATGAGGCACTGGCGCACTATTTGCGACTGCAATCGGTGGATCCCAATTACGTGGGGTTGTACTACCATCTGGGAAAATTGTACGAACAGTTACAACAACCCGCTGAGGCCTTTAAAACCTATACTACTGGCATGGAAATAGCCCGCAAACAGGGTGATCAGCACGCGCTGAATGAACTGGCCGGCGCACGACTGGTACTGGGAGATGAGGAGGACTTTGAGTGACGTATCTACGCATTGAGGCACTTTTATGCTGTAAAAAACCCAACATTTCCCACTTTTCAATATCTTTGCTCTACTATCTCCTTATTGGTTCGCGCTTTGGCAGTGGTCTTGCAATACCCTAACTAAAAACTGACCACTGGCACCTGACCCTTTCCTATCATGTCTCATGAATGTAGGACACTCTTTGGGTTAACCTTAAAGAATTACATTATGACAAAGCTTTACTCGACTGTCCTGATCGTGGTCAGCCTTTGCGCCACAGCGACCTTCGGAACCAACCCCAAAACTCCGGTAGTACTGACCTGCAACACCACTGTAGATGCCGGTGAAGATTTAACAGCCTGTAGTGCCGGAAGTTCGGTAAATCTGGAAGCCCTGATCACCGGAAACTATTTTGCGGTGGAATGGACGCCCACAACCGGACTGAGCAACGCCCAAAGTGCCACGCCTACCGCCACCATCAATGCCACCACCACCTATACGGTAACTGTGCAGAGTTACAACACCGAAAACCTCATCTTCAACGGTGACTTCAGCCAGGGGGATACCGGCTTTACCAGTGATTATATTTATGGCACCGGTGGACCAGTGGGGTTGCTCACCAGCGAAGGGCAATACGCCATTGACGATAATCCGGGCGACACCCACAATCAATTTGTGGATTGCAATGACCACAGCCCGGGTAATGGCAACATGATGATCGTCAACGCATCGGGCGAGCCCGATAACCTCTGGTGTCAGGAAATCACCGTTTCCCCCAATACCAACTATGACTTCAGCGCCTGGGTCACCTCCGTAGTGAGCCAAAATCCCGCTCAGCTGCAGTTTTCCATCAATGGTGGCCTGCTGGGGGAAGTATTTAATGCCTCCAGTGCTACTTGTAGCTGGAGTCAATTTTCTGCCCAATGGAATTCTACAAATAACACCACAGCGGAAATCTGCATCGTTAACGTCAACTCTACACCCAGCGGCAATGACTTCGCCCTGGACGATATCACCTTTCGGGAAATTTGTGAAGCCACTGATGAGGTCACGGTAACCCTGGCGGAACTCGACGCCACTTTCACCGCTCCTACTGAATTTTGTGAAAACGAATCAGCCATTGATCCTAATAGTTGGTTGGCTGCCAGCGCTACTTCCGGCGGAACCTGGACTTTGGATGGCAATGCTTTCACTACCTTTGATCCAGCCAGTATTGCGGAGGGATTGCACCAAATTGTCTACACGGCAAGTGAAGGCACCTGCTCGACTGACGAAAGCCAATTGATTACCATCAATGCCGCTCCCAATGCAGGGATGGCTACTACAACTCCGATGCAATGTAGTGGAGAATCATTCACCTACAACCTCCCGGATTTGATAGCAGGAGCAGATGCCGGTGGTGTCTGGACGGAAACCTCTGTCTTCCCTTCCACCGCAGGGGCTTTTGATGCCACGAATGCCACGTTTAACTCCGACGGGCAAATTACCGGAACCTATCGCTTTCAATACAGCATCACCAGTAACGCCTGTCCCGATGCCACCACAGAGGTAGAAATAATTATCGAGCCAACTCCGGTAGCGGATGCCGGAGAAGATATTGCGCTCAACTGCGACGAAGCCATAGCCACCTTGGGTGGTACATTAACCTCCACTGGATTGGATTTTCAATACAACTGGATTTTACCTAATGGAAGCTCTACCGTAACGGAGACCCCATTTCTGGAAACAGATACCGAAGGCACCTACCTCCTGGAAGTGACCAATACCAATAACGGTTGTAGTAGCAATGACCAGGTGGAGGTGACCGTCGACATTAACAGCATCAGTGCACAGGGCACGGTATCACCAATTACCTGCGGCAATTTCAGTACCGGTGCTATTACTATAGAATCGGCAAGTGGGGGACTGGAGCCATACCTCTACTCTCTTAATGACGGACCTTTTATTCCATCCCCCACTTTTAATGACCTTGAAGCCGGCCAATATGTGCTGACGGTCATGGACGCTAATGGCTGTGATACAACACTAAATTTCACGATCGATCCAGCCACTGATTTCAACGTCATGCTTGGCCATAACATCTCTTCTGATCCTCCCACCATTTCCCTTGGACAAACAGTCACCCTCGATGTGCTGCTCAATATTCCTTCAACAGAGATTGCCTCTGTTGTCTGGTCACCCGAAATTCCCGATTGTGGCGATTGTTTGAAGGTCAATCTTACCCCAAGTACTACCGAAACCTATGAAGTAACCGTGACCGATATCAATGGCTGCACTTCCTCTGCCGAAATTACGATCATCGTCAGTAGAACTTTCCGCATCTTTGCACCCAATGCCATTTCGCCGAATGAGGATGGTGTCAACGACATTTTTTACATCAATGCCGGAAATGAGGTGGAGGAAATTACCGATTTCAAGATCATGGATCGCTGGGGCAGTCTGCTTTTTGAGCGAAGCGCTATACAACCCAATGATCCTACGGTTGGCTGGGACGGTAAGGTAAAGGGAAAACTGGTGAATTCAGGTGTATATGTATTTTTTGCCGAAATCCTGATGAAAGATGGCACCTCGATTATTGAAAAAGGTAGTATTAATGTGGTCTATTAGAAATCAGGTGTATTATTGGTATCTTTAGGGATAATCATCAATTTACCTTTTCAGGCAATTGGGAAGAATTGCCATACTGGAAGGATTGGAAGAAATGATAGCCAGTATTTGCATCACCCCAACAATTCATTCCTTCCATTTTATCCAATGTCACAAAAGAGGCAGGTCCCTAACCCCAAGCTTTTTTTTCAGTATAGTAGCCCATTGATAGCTGCTATTAGTGGATAAATTCCTGCCAATCAGGGGCATTCCTGTATTTTTTTGGTTAACGTGAATACAGGCTTGGCGCTTTTTTTTAATTTTATCCCCAAATTCTAATCGTCACCCCTTACCAAAGCCCTGAATTTGAATCAAATCCGACACAGATTGTCTGGTGCAATAATAGTGTAAATCCCCCATTCTGACTGACGAGTTCCCTTGGAACGCTAATTCCTCCCAAAGCATCGAGAAATAGTACTTGTTAACACTTAACAGATTTACAGGAATGTTCAAATACTTACTAATCCCAGTTACAATCCTATTGATGTCTCTTTTTTCAATCAACCATGAAGAGTCCGAGACAATAGAGGAAAAAGTATTGGCTTGCAATATTGACGTTACCGCCAGTGCCAACCCAATGGTGTTATGTGAACCAGGTCAGGTTTTTCTCAACGCATCCATTTCAGGTGCCGCCAGTGAAATATTGTGGGAACCCTCCAATTTAGTAAACATTCCAACCGCCAGCTCTACTTCCGCTTTTATCAATAGCACCACCACTTTTACGGTCACCGTCACATCTCTTGACGATGTCAATCTCATTACGAATGGAGACTTCAATGCCGGTTTCAGCAATTTTACCAGTGATTATATTCCCGGTACGGGAGGAGCTTTCGGACTGCTAAGTAATGAAGGTGAATATGCCGTGTCGACCAACCCCAGTTTGACGCACACCAATTTTGCCAGCTGTGGAGACCACACCGGAGGTGGCAACATGATGGTGGTCAATGGAGCAGGTACCGCCAATCAGGATGTCCTTTGCCAAACCGTCAACGTTACCCCTTTCACCGATTATGCCTTCAGTGCATGGGTGATGTCCGTAATTTCGGAAGCACCAGCACAATTGCAGTTTTCCGTTAACGGTGCCCTTTTGGGCAATGTTTTTACCGCCCCCTCGGCCACTTGTGTATGGTCTAACTTTTACCAGGAATGGAATTCCGGCCCCAACTCTTCCGTGGAAATCTGTATGGTAAACCAAAATACCGCCGCCAGTGGCAATGACTTTGCGGTAGATGACCTGTTTTTTGGCGAAATTTGTGAGGCCATGGATCAGGTGACCGTCATCGTCCAACCCACCGATGCCAGTTGGACACCGCCTACCGGATTGTGTCCACTATCGCCACCTTTTGATCTGAATACCTTACTGGATCCCGGAGCCACACCCGGTGGATTCTGGACCATCAATAATTTACCGTCAACTTTTTTTGATCCCTTATTGCTGGGCCCCGGCGCTCATCAGGTGACTTACACGGTTGGCACGCCTCCCTGTGTGGCTATGGAAACCAATTTTATCATCATCGACCCGCTGCCCAGCCCCGATTGGACCATTCCACAGGACCTTTGTACGGGATCGGCTCCTTTTTTACTGAATGATTTGTTGAACCCCAATGCCACCCCTGGAGGCACCTGGACCGTGAACGGACAAATAGCAACTTTTATCTCCCCTTCCGAATTGGGAGCAGGAACGCATACCGTGGCTTATTCTGTGGGTACTTTACCTTGCGTGGCCACTTTAGAGCAAGAAATTGAGATATCCGCAGCGCCCCTGGCCGACTGGAATCCACCCGCACCTCTTTGTGTGGAAGACGGCCCTTTTAACTTGAATAACTTACTCGATCCCGACTCCGAACCAGGAGGCACCTGGACTATTAATGGCACACCAACTCCTACCTTCAATCCATCAACCCTTGGCGTGGGCACACACAGCGTGACCTACCTTGTGGGCACCTTTCCCTGCGATGCCAGCGTAACCTTCCCAATTGTGGTTAATGAAGGTCCTGAAGCACCCGTACTCGACTGTGCCGAGGTAAACAGTAATTCCGTGACTATCTCCTGGACCGATGTACCAGGAGCCACCAATTATGTAGTGGATGTCATCAGCGGACAAGCCGGGACCATCGATGGTAATAGCATTACCGTAGGTAATTTGCCCGCTAACGAGGTGGTTCAGGTTGTCGTTTACGCCGAAGACGCCACCGGATGTGCAGGGACACCCGATACCATCAGTTGCCAGCCCATGGATTGTATGGCACCGGAGGTAACCATAGCTGCAGTTGATA
The DNA here is from genome assembly GCA_965229635.1 of Saprospiraceae bacterium. Lineage (GTDB taxonomy): Bacteria > Bacteroidota > Bacteroidia > Chitinophagales > Saprospiraceae > BQJU01. The sequence goes on along the minus strand of OZ245894.1, from coordinate 2,841,193 downwards.
GCATCTGTTTCGATTCCAGTTTGCAAACCATTGCCCTGATGGCAACCGTTGATCCAACCGGTGGAACTGGAGAATGGGAAGGAATGGGCATCGCAGATTCCCTCAATGGCATTTTTGACCCCGTACTGGCTGGAACCGGAGAGCACCTCATCACTTATAGCTATACTTTTGACGGCTGCTCTACCACAGACTCTATATATATTTTCATTTCTTCACCCCCAATCGCTGATTTTGATTTACCCGAACTCGTTTGTAGCCGCGATACGATTGATGTCACCTTCACGGGAAGTGCCGGCAGCAATGCCATCTATACCTGGGATTTTGATGGCGGAGCCGTAATCGATGGTGAGGATGAAGGGCCCTACCTCGTAAGATGGGAAGAAGGAGGGATGAAGGAAGTGACACTTATTGTTGAAGAGCCTGGCTGTATTGCCGATACCATTAGCTATACTACACAAGTAGACCTCCCTATTGAGCCACCAATGGTGGAATGCGATCCTACCCTATCGACCATCACCTTTACCTGGAATGATGTCGATAATGTGCAAGCCTATATCGTAAGTGTGCTCAATGGCCCACTGGGGACCATTACCTCCGACACCAGTTATTTAGTAGAAAATTTAAACCCAGAACAAGAGATCGGACTGCGTATGCTGCTGATCAGTAGCAACGGCTGTCCTGATAGTTTGATCTTTCCACTGTGTGAAACTATTGCTTGCCCGGGAGGGCCGGTTATTAATGAGCTGCCACCTCTATGTAATGGCAATGTGGGCGATACCCTCCAGTTGAGCTACGGTTTCCCCGATAGTATTGAAGTAGTGGGTAATACCATTATCTGGTCGGGCAATGGGGTGATCGACTCCCTTGATGGCACTTTTGTGGTGGATAGTAGCATGTTGGGGCAGGATAATGAGGTTTACCTCTGGTTTTACAATGGCTTTTGTAGTTACCGTGACACACTCATTTTCAATATTCTGCCAGAACTGGCAGTTGATTTTAATATGATCGATACCACGTGCATCACGGATACCGTGCAGGTGAGTTTTGCCGGCGGGATCGCCCCTACGACAATGTATGACTGGGATTTTGGCACCGCTAATGTATTGAGTGGAAGCGGGCCGGGACCGTACCAATTAATTTGGGATAATCCTGGTATACAGAGCGTCTCATTGCAAATCAGTGACGGTGATTGCTCCTCGCCCGTGCTAACCAAAGATATTGTCATCGAATCGCCGCTTGATACGCCGGAAATCAACTGCACGGCCGACTTTACCAGTATCCTTTTTGAATGGAATAACATAGCCGGAGCAGCCGGTTTTCAGGTTAATGTGTTGGAAGGGCCTCCCGGCCAGTTGATCACGCCAACGAGCTATCTTGTTGATGGTTTGGTGCCGGGCCAAGAGGTAGAAATTGAACTTATTGTAGAGAGTGCCAATAGCTGCCCTAATAGTACCGCCACACTCAGCTGCTCTACCCCGGATTGTCCGGATATTACCATCGACCTGGAAGAGGTGGCTCCAATTTGCTACAGCGGCACCGACACCATCGGTCTGGCCTGGAGTATTATGGGTGATACTACCGGTGGCAACCTGTTTTTCACCGGAGAAAACCTGCTGGATACCCTCAACGGTCTTTTCCTGATTGACAGCAGTCGCATTGGGCAAACCACTACCATCTTTCTACATTTCAGCAATGGCGTTTGCCTTTATTCCGATAGCATTGATATTGAAATTTTGCCCACTCCCGTTGCAGCCTTTTCCTTGATGGAAAACGTTTGTCTGGGTACCACCGATACTTTACTTTTTACCGGCACGGCAGGCCCGGGAGCCCTATTTAACTGGAATTTCTCGGGTCAACCATTTCAGCCCGGCACTGGCGCAGGGCCCCACGCCATTACCTGGAATACACCAGGCACCTACACCATCAGCCTGAGCATTGAGGAAAATGGCTGTATTTCCAACGAATTTACCCGGACCGTAATGGTTAAATCTCCATTGCCGGAGCCCATGATAAATTGCTCGGCTGACAATACAACTATCTCCATCGACTGGACCGATATTGCCCAGGCTTCGGGCTATTATCTGGCCATGCCCAACGGATTGGAAACCACCTGGCTGTCCGATACCAGCCTGATTATCGAGAATCTGTCTCCGGGTACCAGCATCGATTTTAGCTTAACAGTCATTGATACAACGGCTTGTCCAGACCAGATTTACGACTTTACCTGTGAGACGCTTTCTTGTCCGGAAATTAACCTGAGCTGGAGTGCTACCAGCCCGATTTGTTTGGGTGACTCAAGTGTGGTTACCTTCACTTTTACAGGAGAGGAAGAGAGCGGCCCCTACGATATTACCATCAATGATGGGCTAAATGATGTACAGTATACCGGAATCACCAATGGCAGTACAATATCAATTGCGCCTCAAATAACAACCATACTTTCCGTGCTAGCGATAGCCAATACTGCTCTCCCCGCCTGCCAGATAGGATTCCCGGAAGATTTGACCATCGTGGTTAACAATCCGGTGGATGCCGGTACGGCACTGCCAGCACTGGAATTGTGCAGTGGCATGGATACCCTTGTTAACTTGATCGACCTGATTGAAGGAGCGGATGCTGGTGGAGTTTGGGTAGAAACATCTGCTTTACCAGCGACTCCGGGGGCATTCAACGCGACAAATGGAACCTTAAATATTGCCCCTCTGGATGCCGGTAGTTATACGTTTGAATATCGCCTTACGGCAATGGCACCCTGTGCGAATGATACCACCGCTATCGAAATCATCGTTCATCCCACTCCGGAAATGACATGGGATGCTGTAAGTCCAATTTGTCAGGGAGAAACCAGTACGATCACGTTGAGTTTTTCTGAATCAGCTAGTGGCCCCTTTGATGTCTTGGTGTCCAGTGGAGGCACAGATACCCTGTACACCAATCTGAATGATGGGAGTACCATTGTAGTTTCGCCAGGCTCAACGACGACATTTAGCGTAAGCTCAATTAGTAATAGTCCAGTCACCGATTGCCCTGTAATTCAACCTTCCCCAATTGAGGTTATCGTCAACCAACCGGTTGATGCCGGAATGCCGCTTCCGCCTTTTGAATGGTGCAGTGGTGTGGATACCCTGATTTCGCTGGCTGATCTATTACAAGGCAGCACTTCCGGGGGAATTTGGGAGGAAACATCGGGTTCGCCCTCCGCACCAGGGGCATTTAATGCTCCAACGGGTACTTTCAGGCCGGGAATGGTTGCCTCGGGCACCTATACGTTTAACTACCGCCTCACTGCGGCCGAACCCTGCCCAAATTCCTCGGCAGAGGTCACCGTTATTGTACACGCAACACCGATTGCTGACGCCGGAGAAGACCTCACCCTCGATTGTGTATTCAATACTGGTAGCATTGGCGGCAGCGGTACTTCCGTTGGCCCCAATATCATCTACGAATGGATTATGGATGATACCGGCAATATCCTGGATCATACCCGAGCTATTACTGATGTCAATATGCCGGGTACTTACAATTTAACCGTAGTGGACACACTGACGGGCTGCCAAAGCAGTGATGAAGTGATCGTCAACAATGAAATCGCCTTCCTGTTGCCCGACATCAGCATTTCCAATATAACCTGCTTCCAGGCTAATGACGGTTTGATCAATATTACGGCAGTGAATGGCGGAACGCCGCCCTATTCGTACTTCCTGAATGAGCAATCCATGGGCGGGCAGTCGTTTTTTGGACAATTAGGGCCGGGCACTTACGATATCAGAATTGTGGATAGTGAAGGATGTGAAGTGACCCTCAATTTCAACCTGGAAGAACCGGACCAGCTGGATGTACAGTTGGTGGCCAATATTGAAGGAAATGAGAATGTCATTCAGCTCGGTGACGAGATCATTCTTAATGCTTTGGTCAACATACCTATTGAACGTATTGATACAATTCTGTGGCAGCCGGATTCACTAAATGCGAAATTTCCGGATGAAATCGCCTTGAGTCCACAATATACCTCTACATTTGGGGTAACGGTAATCGATACCAGCGGGTGCTCGGCATCCGATCAGCTCACCGTTTTCGTACGTAGAGATAGAGATGTCTACATTCCCAATAGCTTTTCCCCAAATAATGATGGCACCAATGATGTCGCCATGATCTTTGCCGGGCAGGAGGTTAAGGAAATCAAGTTCTTCCGAATCTTTAACCGCTGGGGCGAAATGCTTTTTGAAGATAGTAACTTCCAGCCAAATAACCCCGACCATGGATGGGATGGCTGGCATCGGGGGCAACCGTTAAATCCGGCCGTATTTGTATACTATGCCGAAATAGAAATGATTGATGGTGAAATCCTTATATACAAAGGCGACATTACTTTAATTAAATAGTTAAATAATTCATGCTCAGAAAATAATTGATTATTTTCGCATTAGCATATTTTCAATATAATCTTTCCCCCTTTTCTAGAGCTCTTTGAATTTGGTGATTCCTGTTTATTAAGAGCATTTTTGATTGTACATGAGCAGCATTAGGTGACAATCCAGAATGAACCCGAATCCCCAAGTCAAACAGCACTCAGAAGTCCCTCTTATTCACTGATGCCATGTAAGTGATCAGTCGGATGAAGTATTTCAAAGCTTGGTAATGACGATCAAAATTTCCAGCAGCCCATGACGGGTATTGCTGCGGTATTTATTCAAGACAAACACTGTCCAAATCAATTGTCTCATGAAACAGCTAATACTTGTTATTACTGTACTAATGCCCATACTTGCTCCAGGTCAAAATACTTCTATTGATCTCAATATTAAGGGTCCATACAATCGGCAAAATCTTGCCCATCACGGCAAACCTATTTTGCTTACGCTAAATGGATTGCAGATTAATCAGAACTACCAGGTGAGCATAACTGATGATACAGATGCCTGCACACATCGGTTGCAGTTTAATGCACAGACACCAAATAAAAGCTCCAAGGAAGGTGAATTACATTTCAAGGCTGTATCTAGCAGTCAAACCATCACATTTTTACCGGGCTGCGATAAAAAAGGTAGAATTATTTTGACCACCTATTGTGAAAGTTGTGAAGGGAGTCGCTACGAAAAGGTGATGATGGGTGTCACGACTACTGTCAATGAAGACATTCCCTATCTGGTGGAGGATGTTCTGGTGGACGGAGAATGTTTTAATGTATTCAATATCAGTTCACGGGGAGCCAATGGACAAATCGGCACCTTTGCCAATGGCGGTACATCAGTCGGTTTTGAGGAGGGCATCATTATGTCCACCGGCCATATTGACGATGCCGTGGGCCCAAATTCCGACACCAAGACCACCTCCGAGATGGCCTTCCTCAACAACGACCCCGATCTGAGAGCAGCCACTAACTATATTGCCCCCCTTTTTGATGTCGCCATCATCGAATTTGACTTTGTACCCACCGTCGAACAAGTCACTTTTGAATACGTATTTGCCTCGGAAGAATACTGCGAATACGCCAATACCAACTTCAATGATGCATTTGGTTTCTTCATCCGCGGCCCGGGAATCAATGGCAGCTTTTTCATGAACTCCGACAACATTGCCCAGATTCCCGATAACGGCGATTACGTGTCGGTGAATACGGTCAACCTTACCAATAACTCTACCTATTTCCACGACAATACCCCGCCCAGCGATACCTGCTACTCGGGGGAAGAATACGCCATCAACTTCGTAGAATACGATGGCTTCACCACTGTTTTGACGGCAGTAGCCAATGTACAGCCTTGTTCTACCTACCATATCAAAATGGCCATTGCCGATCTTAACGACAAGATTTTCGATTCGGCAGTTTTTCTAAAAGCCAAAAGTTTCCGGGCCGGTGCACCGACTACCATCATGGCCCAGGCTGAAGGAGAAGTGATTGATGACCTCTCACCATACGAAGGGTGTGGCAGTGCTTATGTTGTATTTGAACGCGTTACCGCTGATTTGAGCGAAGATTACGATGTGACGTTTACCCTTTCCCCCTCAAGTACAGCCACACCCGGACTGGACTTTAGTCCGCTACCGGATACGATCACTATTCCGGCGGGGCAAGCTACGGATACGCTCTTTCTCGATATCTATTCTGACCAGTTGCAGGAGGGGGTAGAAACGATCATACTTGATCTGAATGGCGCCTGTTCGTGTATCACGCGAACCGTCCAGATCGACATCCACGATCCGCCCCCCATTGAGATCGATCTACAAGATCAGTCTGCCTGTTTGGGCGAAACCGTGACCTTAAATGCTGTCGTTTCCGGGGGAACACCCGGTTTCACTTATACCTGGGACGATGGTACCCCAGGAACCTCAATCCAGGTCACAACAGCCGAAGAGCCTGATACCCTAACTTTTACCGTCACTGACTTTTGTGAAGTGGTACAGGACACCAGTATCGTCGTGTCGGCGATTTATCCCAATGCTCAGATCGTAGTTGGAACGGATTCTATTTGCAATGGCAATCAAACAGCTACCCTACCGGTTGAAATTACGGGCAATGGGCCTTTTACTTTAGTGTATGAATTTGATGGCGTTCTGGATACCATTTCTGGCATCACTGACAACCAATTTGAGCTACCGGCTGATAACATTGGCACCTACAGCCTGATAGCGGTTGATGAAGCGGGCTGTCCCGGAGATGCGAGCACCAGTGGAGAGGTCTTTTTTCACGAGATCACCCTCGACATCGATAGCACCAACATCAGTTGTAATGGCGCTGATGATGGTCAGGTGCAAGTAACCGTTAATGGCGGAACCGGGCCTTTTGTCTACGACTGGGCCCCCAATTTACCCGATACAGCCAATCTGAACGGACTGACTCCCGGCAACTATGAAGTAATGGTGACCGATGCGGAAGGTTGTTTTTCGTCGATCCAAACCTCCATTGCCGAACCGGCACCATTGCAAGCAACTGTTGCTTCACTGGAAAACATTGACTGCGAACACCCCAATGGAGGAATCATAACGGTCGAAGCCAGTGGCGGAACCGGCAATTACACCTATGCCTGGAGCAATACCGGATCAGAAGCAACTATTAATGATCTTCCCGTGGGAAACTACACGGTGACGATCACCGATGAAAATGACTGTACCACCGAAATTTCGAGAAGTATTGTCGACCTGATCTCCTATCCCCAGGCGGAAGCTCAGGCTTCGGGCATTCTGGATTGTATCCAAAATCAGATCTTTTTGTCACCTGATGGTTCCACCACCGGCACATCGATCACCTACGCCTGGGAAGATAGCCTCGGCAATACCATTGGTGGAGGATTTGCAGATTTACCCTGGGGGCTTCCCGGTACCTATAACTTAATTGTGACCGATACCAGCAATCACTGTCAGGATACAGCGACCACCATTGTATTGACCAATCAGGATTTTCCAGTAGTTGACCCCGGAATTATGGATACCGTCAACTGCTTCACGCCGGAGGTTTTGCTCGATGGCAGCAATTCTTCCACAGGCCCCCAGTTTGTCTATAACTGGACGACCAATAATGGCAATATCCTGGATGACCCTTCCCAAGAAATGGTAGAAATTGATCAGGGAGGCACCTACTACTTACAAGTGATTGATACCAGTAATAATTGTAGCCTGACGGACTCCGTATTTATCTTTCAGGACTTGGAACTACCCACTGTAGCCATTGCTTCCTTTGACACGGTCAACTGTTATCACACCGAGATACTCCTAGATGGGACCGGCTCCAGTACCGGACCAGAATTCTCCTATTCCTGGAGTACCGACATTGGCTCCATACTTACGGACACCTCCAATACAACCATCGAGGTAAATAGTAATGGTACGTACACGCTTGCGGTCCACAACAGCATCAATGGCTGCCGCGACTCAATCCAGGTAGACGTATTACAAAATCTCAATTTCCCACTGGCTAGTGCGGGAGACCCTCAGGAGTTGAGTTGTGTTACTGGCACCGCCACCATTGACGCCACGGGTTCCTTATCTGATGGCCCGCTCAGTTTTGCCTGGACCACTCCCAATGGTCACTTTGTAGGAGATTCATTATCGGCAATGGTCGCGGTAGATTCGGTAGGAACCTATGAAGTGGTGGTTACAGACCTGGAAAATGGATGTGCGAGCACCGCCGAGGTCGAGGTTGCTTTAAACAGCAACATCCCGGTAGTCTCCGGCCTGGTGATGGACACCCTTGATTGTGATACCCCAACAGTGTTGATCGATGCTTCGGCCTCCACCAATGATCCGGGGCTCAACATTCAGTGGAGTGGCGATCAAAACCAGCCTATCCAAAATAGCAATAGTCTTTTGCCGCTGGTCTCAGAACCAGGCACTTATACCTTGGTTCTGACCGAACCTCAAAGCAGCTGCTCCTCCACACTGGCACTTACCGTAACACAAGACATCAATTACCCACAAGTTGATGCAGGCGAGGATGCTCAAATTGATTGTTTTAATCCTACCTGGGATTTATCAGGAACTGTCACTGATGAGGGGCCAAATGCCACCATAACCTGGTCGGGTCCTCAGGGGCTCCTACCCAACCCCTCCAATTTAGCCCAAACTATTGATGAGAGCGGGTGGTATGTCCTAAGCGCTGAAAACAACATCAATGGTTGTGAAACACAGGACAGCGTTTTTATTACGCCCAACTTTGATTACCCGGAAATTACAGCTGGTGCAGACAACACCCTAAATTGTCAATTTACGACACTAACCCTTTCGGGAAATATTGCCAACCCTAATGCCACCCAGGAAATCACCTGGCAAAGTCTCAATGGAGCCACGCTATCCGCTACGGATATACTTACCCCGGTCGTTTCGGAACCAGATGAGTATGTACTAACGGTTAATGACCCTGCGAACGGTTGTGTAAGTATCGACACCGTACTCATTGCTGAAAACTTTAACTATCCAGTGGCCGCAGTCGATAGTTCAGCGGTACTCAACTGTGTGACTCCTGAATTGCCTTTGGATGCTTCGGCTACCACCGGCGCAGATCAATTTTCCTGGTCCTCCAATGGCGGTAATATTCTCTCCGGCAGTGATACACCAATTGCTGAAATCGACGCACCAGGTAGCTACATGCTGATTGCAACCAATTCAGAAAACTTCTGTCAGGATACAGCTATGTTTGTGGTAACAGAAGACATCACTCCACCCGATGCCATCATCGATTCACAAGAAGTGGAGGATTGTGAGTTGCCTTCATTTTTATTGCATAGTACAGGCTCCAGTCTGGGCCCTGAATTTACCTATCAGTGGTCCACAACTAATGGCCTCATTTTGGATGGAGAACAGGAGGCGGATCTGCTGGTCGGAGCAGCGGGTGCTTATCAGCTATTGATTATCGATACCTCCAATGGCTGCCGAGACAGTACCAGTGTACAATTTACCGTTGACCCGGGAGTTCCCATTGCCGTTGCCGAAGCTCCCGACACGATTACCTGCGCTCAGCCGGTTATCACGCTGGATGGTACCAATTCCTCATTCACCAATGACATGGTTTACGGCTGGGAAGGGTTGGATCACCCCGTAAGCGGCAATGATCAAAGCATCATTTCACAAGCCAATCAACCTGGACGTTATGTGCTCATTGTCACCAATAATGAGAGCGGTTGCACTACTCGCGATACAGTCCTTGTCGGCATGGACACCTTATCACCAATAGCGATTGGCATTCACCTGGATACCCTGACCTGTACTCAGATGAGCGCCAATGTCTCAGCCGAAAGTTCAAGCACCGGCCCCGAATTCACCTACAGCTGGTCTTCTCCTGATGGGTATGCCATTGAGAATCCGATTGCACAGGAAGCGACGGTTTCCAATGCAGGCCAATATGAACTACTGGTAACCGATACCTCCAATGGGTGTACTTCGGTTGATCTCGTTGAGGTACCTATTGACACCTTATTACCAATTGTCAATATTTTGCAGCCGGATACCATTACCTGTGCCGTCCCAGCTATCGAAATCATGGCTGAATCACTATCTCCTCATCCCTTATCACCGATCTGGAGCAGCAATGAAGGAAACTTTGTGGAGGGGATCAATACCCTTGATCCGAGCGTTGATGAAAGTGGAGCGTACAACTTGTTGATTACCGATCTGGTCAACGGATGTGTCAATATTTACCATGTACAAGTTCCGGAAAACACGGTAGCCCCGGATGCTCATGCGGGTGCGGATGGCCTGTTGGACTGCAATACCACCTCTTTACAACTAGACGGATCAGGAAGCAGTGCCGGCAACTATTCCTATCAATGGGAAACCGATACCGGCAATATTCAATCGGGTGATACCGGCATTTCACCACAGATATCCGAACCCGGCACCTATCGGATTATTGTTACCGATAATGTCAACGGCTGTCAAAGTGAGGATGAAACCCTGGTGACACAAGATACCATCTCTCCGGTTTTACAGATAGCCGAGCCGGATGAGCTCAATTGTGTTCGTCTGAATACCATGCTCTCCGCCACCTCCGATGAAGCGAGTACGCCTTACAGCTACCAGTGGTTTGACACCAACGGGCAACCCGTTTCCGGTGCTACCGGATTCACCCTAAATGTAGGAATACCGGGTACCTACCAATGGACCGCTACCAATCTGGTGAATGGCTGTAGCCAAACATTCACGCAAGTCGTTGACCAAAATATCACACCGCCCGTTGCGGAAGCCGGACCAACTGGTATTTTGACCTGCAAAGATCTGGAAATTCAACTACAGGGGGACAACTCTTCCTCCGGAGAACATTATCAATACAATTGGCATGGAGACGTCACGCAGCCTATTGCCGGAAGCAACACCTCAACACCAACCGTGAATACCCCGGGCACATACACGCTGGTGGTAACCGACAATGACAATGGATGTACCGACGAAGATGAGGTAATGGTGATCGAAGAAATTCCAAGGTCGGCCAACCTCAGTGTAGATTCCGGTCCTTGCTTTGAAGACGCCGGTACCATTCTGGTGGAAGATATTGAAGGTGGGTTTGGTCCATACAGTTATTCAATAGACAACGGTTTTTCTTACCAGTTCAGCCCAATATTTTCTACCCTGAATTCAGGAGATTACGAGGTCATCGTCAGGGATTTAAACGGATGTGAAGTAGCGGCTTCAGCTAATATTCCGGTGGGTTTACAGGTAGAAGTAGAAGTAGAACCCTTGGTCGAATTGCAGCTAGGTGATGTCTATCAAATTCATACCATTTTGAGCATCCCCCCATCCAATATTTCCGAAATTAGCTGGACCCCAGCGGAGGGTTTAAGTTGCACCGACTGCCTGAATCCGATTGTGGTGCCCGAAGAGAGCCGCCAATATCGGGTGCGAATCGTCAGCGAAGAAGGATGCGTGGGTACGGCCCTGGTAAATTTGGTGGTAGACCGTAGAGCTTCCATTTACATCCCCAATGCCTTTTCTCCCTATAATGAAGATGGCATCAACGATCGGTTTTTCATTTTTGCGAAAGAAGGACTAATCAATGAGGTATTGGATTTCAAAATTTTCACCCGTTGGGGCGAACTGGTTTTTGAAAAAGAAAACTTTCCGCCCAATGATCCATTCTACGGTTGGGATGGCTTCAATCGCGGAGAAATGATGAACCCAGGCGTGTTTGTCTACTGGACCGAAATCGAATTATTTGATGGTACGGTGATTATACTGAAGGGTGATTTGACCCTGATGCGCTAAGATTTAGTCTTTTACAATAAAATTCTATCACAATTGTCGGCAGTACCCGAAGCTCCCGGTACTGTCACACTTGTGACAAACCTCCTCTTTCAGCAGCTCTAATTTACCATTTCAGAGATGACTTTCCCCTACTTGGCGATTTTTGCTAATGCAGAAGTTTTAAAATTCTTATTTTAGTGACCAGTGAAATATCTGCGCTCTCCGGTGAATACAACTATCGCTAAAAATTGGGAAACCACACGAAAAAAACTGGCAGATGAAATCACTTTTACCGCTCATTCTATTAACTATCTCCTTTCCACTTTTCTCCCAATCCATCAATATCCAGGTGGACCGCCCCTACATGAGGGCTCCCGTCGATCACAACGGAAATACCCAACAAGTCCTACTTTGTGGATTGCAAGAAGGCATGACCTACAAGCTTGTCGCGACCGACAGACAAGGAAATTGCCGCCCCGAAATTTTGGTAGAGAATCAACCAAAAGTGCAGCAGGAAAAACCTTTCATGCTACATTTTTTGGCCACAGCCAGCTGCCAGGAACTAACGTTCGTGCCTACATGTGAGAAAAGCGAAGCATCCACACTATCGATCTACTGCGAAGATTGTGAAGGTACTCAATACCAAAAAGTAATGGCGGGCATCAGTACCTCCGTCAACAACAATGCTCAAAGTTTGATCCAGGATGTTTTCATTGGCGGAGGCTGTTTTGATGTCGCTGGAGCCTTCAAAAAAGGAGCAACCGGACAACTTGGTACTTTTAGCAATGGAAGTTCTTCAATTGGTATCGATGAAGGTGTAATTCTGTCTACCGGTCACATCGGCACTTCCGCCGGTCCCAATCAATCGCCCAATGCAGGTACTGACTTCTTCCTCTCCGCTGGCGATCCTGACCTGGCCGAGCTGACGGGTGGCACCGACAATATTTTTGATGTTGCGGCCATTGAGTTTGATTTTACGCCTACCGTTGGCCAGGTCACATTTCGCTACGTATTTGCTTCTGAAGAATACTGTGAATGGGTAGGCAGTCAGTTTAATGACGTCTTTGGATTCTTCATTCGTGGCCCGGGAATTAATGGAAATTTCTACCTCAATTCCGATAATATTGCGGTGTTACCTAATGGCGACTATGTAGCGATTAACTCTGTAAACAGCACAGACAATCCCGGCTTTTATCACGACAACACGCCTTCAACAACCGGATGTTCTACCGGAGAAGAATTTGCCTTGATGGACATCGAATATGATGGATTTACTACCGTATTGACGGCTGTAGCCAATGTGCAGCCCTGCCAAACCTATCACATCAAACTGGCGGTGGGAGATCGCGGCGATGGTATTTACGACTCTGCCGTATTTCTGGAAGCCAATAGTTTTGCTGCCGGTTCCACCACCAATATGACCGCCGACATCATTGGCCCGGGTGCCACCCAAAATATCGTCTATGAATCCTGCGGTAGCGCCATTATTACCTTTGAACGCTTTACCAATGATCTGAGCCAGCCTTTTACAGTAAACTTTAATCTATCCAATTCCAGTACCGCCACTCCGGGAGTGGACTATTCTGCTTTTCCAACAAGTGTGACAATCCCTGCCGGTCAGTCATCGATTTCCATCCCGATTACCGTCTTTTCCGATTTTATTATCGAAGGCATCGAAACGATCATCCTGGAATTACAAGGGGCTTGTACCTGTGAATCCAACGAATTAATCATAGAAATTGTGGAGCCACCACCGATCGATGTTTTCCTGGAAGATTTGGTGGTTTGCGAAAATCAGGCCACGACCATCTTCCCCGATGTATCGGGTGGGACGCCTGGTTTCACCTACCAATGGAGCAATAATACCACCAATGCCAGCCTCTCCATTGATGTTGGTACAGAGCCACAGGCCTATTCCGTGACTGTCACCGATGTTTGTGGACAGTCGTCCGCTACAGGCCTGGCGGTATACCCCAATGCTCCGGCGGCAGAACTCAGTGGAACAGACTCCATTTGCCAGGGCAATTTTGGTGCGTCATTAAATGTAGAATTTACCGGCATCGGTCCGTTTAACCTCACTTACTCCGTGGAGGGTTTCGTGACCACCATCACCGATATTTACGCCAATCCATTCACGTTACCTGCCGACCTTCCCGGCACCTACCAGCTGCTCAACGTTTCGGCAGCGGGTTGCCCGGGAGAAGTCTCAGGCCTGGGAGAAGTAGGCATTACGGATGTCTTTGTCAATCCCGAGCCCTTGCCCATTAGCTGCTTTGGTGAAAATGACGGCACCATCATCCTGAATCCTACCGGTGGAAGTGAGCCTTACGACTTCAACTGGAATCAGGGACTTCCCGATACCGATACCATCACTGGGCTTTCAGCGGGTAACTATAGCGTAACCGTCACTGATGCAAGTGGTTGTGTGGGAACGGCCACGGCCACCATCGATGAGCCCAACGCTATGACCACCAGTGTTGCAGCCGTAGAGGATATCAATTGTTCAAATCCCGAAGGAGGCTCCATCGCCGTAGTCGCCAACGGAGGCAGCGGAGGGTTTACCTATGAATGGAGTGACGGCAGCGTTGACTCGGTTTTGACCAATGCACCGGCAGGAGACTATACTGTTACTATTACCGATGCTTCTGGTTGTTCGGCTGAATTGAGTGCCACCATTGATGAATCAGTTGAAACACCTACGGCTGTGGCCAATGTTTCCGGAGTACTCAATTGTGTGGATGAAGAAGTGACCCTTGATCCATCCGGTTCAAGTAGCGGCAATAACTTCTCCTACCAATGGCTGGATGAAGATGGCAACCTGATCAACTCCTCACAAAATGCCTTTACGCAGGATCAACCCGGAGATTACATGCTGATCATCACTAATGATCAGAATCAATGTCAGGATACCACACAGCTGACCATCATGCAGGACATTGCTCCTCCCGATGCCAATGCCGGTGTGCCGGATACACTGACGTGTGACCAGACCACCGTAGAACTGGACGGCAGCTTGTCAAGTGATGGAGACAACATAGCTTATAGCTGGACCACCCTTGGCGGAAATATTGTGAATGATGCCACAACGGTTAACCCCACCATTGACGGCCCGGGATTGTATGTTTTGCAATTGACCAATACGACCAACGGCTGTATCGACCTCGACACCGTTGCCATTGCGGAGAATACTGCTGTGCCCAATGTGGAAATTGTCGCTCCAGGCATTATCAATTGTAACACCCCGGAAATCACACTTGATGGCAGCAATTCCGATGTCGGCGATAATCTGGTCTATTCCTGGACTACTGCGAATGGGACCATTATCTCGCCAACGGATTCCAGTGCTGTAGAAATTTCCGGAGCAGGACAATATACCTTGTCCATTTTGGACACCAGCAACGGCTGTGACAATAGTGTTGATGTCACCGTAGCTGATGATCTCGTCGCCCCAACGGTCGATCCGGGGTCGCCTCAGGAACTGGATTGTGAAACTTCCACAGCCAGCCTTGATGGTAGCGGCTCCAGTGTTGGCAATGAATACACTTATTTGTGGCAAACAGAAGATGGTTTCATCATCGGCGATTCAACTGTGCTAAACCCAATGGTAGGTGAACCAGGAAGTTACGTACTCATCGTCACGGATGAGTCTAATGGTTGTACTGCCGAAAGCATGGTAGCCGTTACCGAAAATAGCAACGCACCCAATGCGGAAGGCCAGGTAATGGGAATCCTGACCTGTGCACAAACCGAAATCACGCTCGATGCCAGCGCTTCTGATAGCGGCAATCAGTTTGAAATCCAATGGGCCGGTAATAATGGACAAACCATTGGCAACAGCAATTCGCTCACTCCTACGGTTACCGAGCCGGGTACTTACACGCTCACCATTCTCAACCTGAACAACAGCTGTGTGAGCACGGTGAGCCTACCCGTGACTCAAAACATTACCCCTCCTGATATTGAGGTGGGCCCGGATGGTTTGATCAACTGCTACGAACCAAGCTATACACTGGAGGGCACTGTGGTGAACGCCGGATCGGATTTTGATATTCATTGGAGCACACCTTCCGGCATTATCCCGGGAGCCAATGATCCAAACTTACAAGTGGACGAACCAGGCACTTACACCTTCTCGGTATTCAACAATACCAACGGATGTGAGAGCATGGAATCCATCACTGTCAATGCCGACCAGACACCTCCGGATATCAGCGCCGGGCAGGATATGGTGCTGAATTGTGCTACACCTGATTTGAACTTGCAGGGAGCATTGAATGTACCTCTGGCCAACTTCGAATTGCAATGGCAGAGCCCGGCTGGTGTTACGTTGGCCGACAACACCATTCTTGATCCACAAGTCGATCAGGCGGGGCTTTATCAACTCACCGTCATCAATCTCGACAATGGTTGTTCCAGTCAGGATGCGGTACAAATTGCTGCCAATTTTGCTACACCAGAAGCAGATGCCGGATCACAAATGACTTTAAATTGTGTAGATACTATTTTAACAATCAATGGATTAAACTCCTCTCAAGGAAACAACTACGAGTACGTATGGTCCACTACCAATGGCAATTTGGTAAATGGCCAAAATACCCTGCAACCGCAGATTATTGCTCCGGGGGATTATCAACTGATCGTGACCAATACCGAGAGTTTCTGCCGGGATACGGCGCAGGTGAATATCCTTCAAGATGTTGCTGCCCCGGTGGTCAGCATTGCCCCTCCGGAAGAACTGACGTGTGAAGTAACGGCCATCAATCTCGATGCGGCGGGTTCCAGTACCGGTCCTCAATTTGAATACATCTGGACAACACCGGATGGCAATATCGTTAGTGGAGACAACGACTTTGAGCCACTGATTAACGAACCGGGCATGTACCAATTATTAGTTCGCAATCAGGAAAATGGCTGTGTGTCGGTAGCACAAACGCAGGTGACCCGCGATCCTAATATTCCAATTGCAGATGCCGGTATACCTCTTACCATCACCTGCAATCAAGGCAGCGTCATGCTCGACGGTTCAGCGTCCAGCTCCGGTGCCAATGTGATTTACAACTGGGAGGGTTTGGATGCTTCTCCAGTCGGCAGTACGGATGAAATAACCGCTACAGCCAATCAACCCGGCATGTACATTCTGAATGTCACCAACCTGGACAACAACTGTACCTCCAGTGATACTATTCCCGTCAGCATTGACACCCTTGCCCCTACTGCGTTGGCTTCAGTGGATGAAGTGCTGACCTGTACTCAAAACAGTGTTTCCCTTTCGGGAACGGGGTCCAGTACCGGAGGAGAATTTACCTACCAATGGTCCTCCCCTTCCGGAAATAACATCCAGAATGCTTCAACACTCACACCTACGGTAACCAATGCCGGGACTTATCAATTGCTGGTCACGGACCAATCCAATGGCTGTAGCCAAATGACCCAGCTCAGTGTTGGAATTGATACGGTAGCGCCGGTATTGGCCATTGTGCCACCGGAAATCCTGACCTGTGATATCACCTCACTGGACTTAAATGCCGAGGCTCAAACTGCCCACAATTTCGCTTCAGTGTGGACCACCAATGGCGGCTCAATTGTCAGTGGCGAAACCAGTCTCGAACCGACTATTGATGAACCAGGCACCTACCAATTGTTTGTTGAAGATACCGTCAATGGCTGTACGGCCTCCGTTAGTGTGGTTGTTGACCAAAATATTACACCTCCCGATGCCAACGCCGGAGGGGATGACATCCTCAATTGCGATGTCGTTTCATTGCAACTGGACGGCAGTGGCAGTAGTACTGGTCATCACACCTATCAGTGGTCGACCAATAACGGTGAGATCCAGTCTGGAGGCCAGGGGCTTTCGCCAACGATTACTGAGCCGGGCATCTATGTACTGCTCGTTCACGATATCGAAAATGGGTGTGAATCGACCGATGTGGTCACCATTGGACAAGACATTGCGGCTCCGGAAGTCGAGGTGGTCCCTCCCGCTGAACTGACCTGTGTAGTCAACAACATTACCCTGATCAGTCAAAGTGACGAAACCACTGATCCTTATACCTATCAATGGTTTACCGCATCCGGAAATCCAATTAGTGACGGCACCGATCCCAACCTGGATGTCAATCAACCGGGCACCTACCAGTTAGTGGTCACCAATACGATCAATGGCTGTTCGGAAACCGTAGAGGAAACCGTAGAACAAGACATCGAAACACCAGCCGCTGAAGCCGGTCCGGAAGGCACTTTAACGTGCAACATTACCCAGCTTTCGCTAAATGGGGAAGGTTCCTCTACTGGTGCGGGCTTTGCTTATTCCTGGCAAGGACCGGGTACCGTGAGTGGAAGCACTTCACTGCATCCAATGATCAACAGTCCCGGTACTTACACCCTGGTGGTCACCAATACCGGCAACGGCTGTACTTCTGAAGACTGGGTTGAAGTAATTCGCGAAGTCCCCAGAGAAGCCACGGTAGATGTCGATGCCGGTCCCTGTATTGGCGACTTTTCATCCATTTACATTGATAATGTGGAGGGAGGGTTTGGCCCTTACGCCTACTCGATAGACGGAGGAGAATCCTTCCAGCCAACGCCTGCCTTTAATCGACTGGAAGGTGGCTTGTATCCGGTTGTAGTGCGCGATGACAACGGCTGTGATTTCACCACCGTCGCCTACGTGCCCGACCCGTTGGATTTACAGGTAGAACTCGATGAATTGATCACGATCGGGTTGGGAGAAAGCACGACCTTGTTTGCTCAGGTCAACATTCCGGAGTCACAGATCAGTAGCATCACCTGGACGCCGGGAGACAGCCTGTCGTGCAATGACTGTCTGACACCAACGGCTCAGCCTTCACAAACGACCACCTACCATCTGGAAGTGATCAGTGAGGAGGGGTGTTTGACTACTGGTCAGATCACCCTTCGGGTAGACCGTCGGCCAGCCATTTACATACCGAATGCCTTTTCACCACACAACCAGGATGGTACCAATGATCGCTTTTACATATTTTCCAAGCCCGGTTACGTGAAGAAAGTCAACTCCCTGATGATCTTCAACCGCTGGGGGGAACAGGTATATGAAATCTACGATTTTCCACCCAATGATCCACAATTCGGCTGGGATGGTACCCACCGTGGGGAATTGCTCAACCCGGCAGTTTTTGTGTACTGGACAGAAGTGGAATTGGTGGATGGGACTACCCTCCTGTTGAAAGGGGATGTAACTTTGGTAAATTGATCAATAACCGTTATAAAAAAATACCAGCAGGATGATAACACTATTTTTTATACCTCAACTTCCCTGTTTCAATAGCGATAGCGACTTTGGCCAATATTGTAAAAATAAATGCCCCTAATGCCCAAACCCCGATAGTAATTGCAATTTCAATCCAGCTTGGTGAGTATTCCACAATTTTGCCCCAAGGACCGGGAATGAAACCGGGAACGATAAGGCCCAGCCCTTTCTCGATCCAAATACCAATGAACAGCAACCCACAAGCGACAGTCATATAAGTGAAGTTGTTGCGAATAAAATGTAGGGTAAGCATGACGGTTGCAATAACATTAAATGAGATGCCTGTCCATATCCAGGGTACCAAGCTATTTTTTCCATCCAGGCCAAAGAATAAATAAGTGGCACTTTGGCTATGATGGGTAGGCGCATAAAACTCTTTAAACAGTTCTGAAAAAAGCATGATGAGGTTGATTTGAGCTGCGACAGTCACAATCATGGCTATTTTCCGCAAGGTAGTGTTTGGGACCTTAAAGTCTGAATACTTTCGAATGAACTCCAATATTAGAATGATCAACGCCGGGCCCGCAGCAAAAGCAGAGGCTAGAAAGCGAGGCCCCAACAAGGACGAATTCCAGAATGGTCGGGATGGTAATCCTGCATATAAAAATGCAGTTACCAGATGAATCCCAACAGCCCAGAAGACTGAGAGAAAAACTCCGGGAAGGTAGATACTTTTCTTAGGTTCAATTCCCTTGTAATGACAATAAAGGACATAAAACGGTATGGTGATGTTCAAAAACAGGTACCCATTTAAAACAATAACATCCCAGGCCAACATGGAATTGGGAAAATTAAAGTAACCAATTTTTGGAATTAAGTGCCACGCTCTTGCCGGGCCGCCCAAGTCAATGACCACAAACGCCAGACACATCACTAATGCTGCGACGGCCAAACCCTCACCAATCAGCACTGCCTGTTTGAAGTTTACATCTTTCAATATATACGTTGGTAAAATAAGCATCACAGCTGCTGCCGCTACCCCGACCAAAAAAGTGAAATTTGAAATATACAATCCCCAACTGATACGATCATTCATGCCCGTGACAATCAATCCTTCTCTTATTTGGACAGAATAGGCATAGGTTGCGACAAGCATCAGTAAAGTCAACACCCCCATCCAAATATGGTAGGTCGTATTTCCTTTGGTTGCGACATTCAATCCACCTTTAACAAATTGTGAAAATATTTTTAATTGCCTCATTCCGAAAGTTGGTTTAATCCATGTAATACCAAAATTTTGGTTCTGTTCCCAGGTCTTCTTTTAGGCGAAAAACTTTTTTGTTATCCAAAACCCAGCGAATCTGACTGTTTGGATCGAGTAAATTGCCAAACACCCTTGCTCCGGTGGGACAGGCCTCCACACAGGCGGGATTTTTCCCATTCCTGCTTCTTTGAATACAAAAGGTGCATTTCTCCATCACGCCTTTTTTGCGCAAGCGATTCCCCAGATAGTGCTGCACCAAATTGACTTCTTCCTCCGGCACTTCCGGCTCTTTCCAATTAAACCGACGACCGTCATACGGGCAAGCTGCCATACAATAACGACACCCAATACACCAGTCGTAATCCACCACAACAATTCCGTCTTCCTCCTGCCATGTTGCCCCCACGGGACAAACATCGACGCAGGGTGGGTTTTCACAATGGTAGCACTGGGTTCCCATGTAAAAATGCCCCGCAGCAGGCACTTCGTGGAAAAAGTTATCGTCCGCTCCTTCAAAATTGATTTGCCCGTTTTCAATTTCGTGGATACGGATATACTGCATCTGGGTACTTCTGTCCTGATTGTTTTCTTCCACACAAGCATTGACACAATCCATATACCCCTGGCACTTGGAAATATTAAAAGCATAGCCGTAGAGTACATTTTCCTCTGCGCCTTTGACCCCGATATTAACGTGCTTGCCCGTTCTCTTTTCGTATAATTTGGTTAGACGGTCGACCGTTGATTGCTTCTCATCACTGTTCATAAGGCGATAGTTCTTTTTGAAGTATTCTTCCCACTTCATTTGTGAAGTCTCACTATCGCCTGTTACACTACATGCCGATTGCGCCATACCTGCCCCTACCAGCAGGCCTTTGGTTATTGCAGAAAAAGCCCCACGGCGGCTCATCTTTTTATCCATAACCTGCTGATAACCGTCAGAAGCTTCTTTTTTAGACGTACATGACCCCTCTGTTTTTCCACAGCCGCAGGTACTGCTTTTTTTTGCACCTTTCTTAGCAGGTAGGAGGTCGGTGATTTTCATTTTTCCGTTTAGTAAATCAAATAGCATAGCAGCATTTTTCTTTCTTAAAAAATTACTCTCCCAGCTGATTCGTATTTAACCTGGCTGGGTAGCGTTTTGGAAAAGCAGGCTGGTGTGGATTGTGGCAACTCACACAGGTTTTGGCAACCCTGGGTGGTTTCCAGCCATTCAGTTGTTTGCCATGAGCCCCACCCTGCCAGTCCTTATACTGTGTAGAATGGCATTGTCCGCAGAGCTTAAAACTTTCATCGAGTTTGATCATTTTCCCAGTAAGGGAAACCAGCGAATTCATATTATCTTTAGCATGACAAGTAGTGCAGTTCATAGTCGTTTCTTCGGCATGCACCATATGTATATCCCAATGCGCTTTCCGAATATTGGAATCGCGGTTCGCCTGCATCGTTGTCAAGGGTTGACTGTGGCAATTTGCACAAGGAAAAGAAGTGATATTTTCGATTCTCTTTTCAGTAAAGAAATCGGCAACTGCCGGAATACTCGCATGGACGATAAGCAAGCCGGAGCTATCTAAATTTGCGGTATTCAATTCCTCGTAGTGAATGGGAGACTGGTATTTTCGCAATTGTTCCATCAAATGCAAGTGAGCCTCATGCTCATGCTCCCCCTGATGCTCTGCACCGTAATCTGAGCAAGTAACTCCCAAAAAAAACAACAGCAAAAAACTTACACCTGCAAGTATATTTTTCTTCATAAACCTATTTTTGACTTTCACTTTTCATCCATTCCGAAATCTGAAGTATTTCTGTTTCCTCTATTGATTCTTCTAAATAGCCAACAGAGTTATCGGGTCTTTCAAAAGTACTTTTTCCTGTTGCAGGTTTAGTGAAAATATCGGGGACTGTTTTGGGTACGTGGCATTGTCGGCAGTTCACCCGCTCGGGATGTGTCACGCGAATTTCCCTGGGTGCGGCCGGGCCGGCATGACAGGACAAACAATTATTTCTCATCTCCAACGTGTGGGGTATTACCGGAGGGGCCCCCGGCATTGCCGCTTGATGAATATCATTAGCAGCGATCTTCTCCCAATTTGAAGGCTTGAAATTAATGGTCGTTTTTTGCGGAACATGGCATTGTTTGCAGTTTAATAACTCAGGGTGTGGGGTAACAGGTGCATAGGCTTTAAATTGTTCGGCATATCCTCCGTGCTGATGACACTGCAAACAGGTCTTTCCGCCAATGCCTTTTTCCGAGACCAGTGGATGTGGAATCGTAGGAGGCGCACCGGGATAAGCACGATTTTGATAATACGTATTTAGCGTCCGTTCACTTTCCGGCATTTCCTGATACAAGGTGGCGTATTCCGATCGTGAAAAGACACCCCGTTCCACAGGAATAGAAGCAGTAGGATTATCGGAAAGGGTGGTCGGTGGCGGAGGTTTACCTTCTTCCGACAGGCTGGTCCCTACTATATATACGGCCCCCAGCATCAGCAATACACACATTCCTATTATGAGCAATCTTGACTTCATTCTTTTCAATTGATTTTCTTATCCAACAAAGCGTTCCACCCTGACCGCACATTTTTTATAATCGGGCTCTTTGGAAATAGGACAAAAGGCATCCAGCGTCAATTCGTTGATTAAGTACCCTTCGTCAAAAAAAGGAACAAAGACCTGACCTCTGGTTGGTTGTCCTCGTTCGTTTACTGAAGCATGCATCACAATTTGCCCCCTGCGGGATATTAGTTTGACCAATTCCCCGTTTTTGACGTTTAGTGCTTTTGCGTCCTCTGGATGTAGTTCCACATAAGACTGAGGGACGGCCTGATGCAATACGGGAATACGACGGGTCATTGAGCCCGTATGCCAATGCTCCAATACTCTTCCCGTATTTAGCCAAAATGGATATTCTTTATCTGGTGATTCCGCAGGTGGCTCATAAGGACGCGTCCAAATCCAGGCTTTACCATCAGGTTTTCCATAAAAATCGTAAGCGTCTCCCTCACAGGCGGGATCGTACTTACCATGGTAGCGCCATTTAGTCTCCTTGCCGTCCACATATGGCCATTGCACCCCTGGACTGCTTTTCAATACCTCATATGGGGCCATGCCATGTTTTTTACCTTGATGAAAACGGGTGTATTCTTCCCATATCTTTGAAATATGGTTTTCCTTTGACCACGAGAATTGTTTTTCATAACCCATCCGTCGAGCCACCTCGATCAGTTGCCAGGTATCACTCATCGCTTCACCCGGTGGTTGAAGAAGCTGGCTAAAGTGTTGCGTGCGTCGTTCTGAATTACCAAACATGCCCTCCCGTTCAATCCACATTGCCGCAGGCAAAATCACATCTGCTATATCAGTAGTCGGTGTTGGATAGACATCCGAAACGACGATGAACCGCTCCTCTTTTTTAGCTCCGTTTCGGTACCGGTTCAGGTTGGGGATTGTGACCATCGGGTTGGTAACCTGAATCCACATGAACTTTATATCTCCTCGGTCCAAAGCCCGAAACATCTCAACGGTGTGATAGGTCGGTTTGGCAGGAATATTCTCTACCGGTACCTGCCATATTTCTGCGGCCATTTCCCGGTCGTGTTCATTCATTACCACCCCATGTGGAAGCTTATGGGTAAGTGTTCCTACTTCCCGCACCGTACCACAGGCACTTGGTTGTCCGGTTAGTGAAAACGGACTATTGCCGGGAGTAGAGATTTTACCGACCAGCAAATGAATATTATACACCAGATTGTTAATCCAGGTACCACGTGTATGCTGATTCATACCCATGCACCAAAGCGACATGACTTTCTTATTTGGGTCACCGTACAGTGATGCCAGGTATTTAATATCTTTAGCGGAAACTCCAGTGAGGCGTTCTATTTTTTCAGGTTTATAATCTTCTAGGAATCTTTTCCATTCCGCGAAAGTACTGGCTTTGGGCTCGTCTGTAAATGAAAAGTGATCTTCGGTTCCGTAACCAATTTGTGTTTTACCGGTCTTAAAAACACAATGCTTTTTCACAAATTCTTCATTCATCCACCCTTTGTTGATGATCTCATAACAGATCGCATTGGCAATAGCGAGGTCTGTTTGTGGTTTAAATAAGATAGACCGATCAGCGGCGGCACTTGTACGGGTGGTGCGGGTAGCCAGGTCAACAATTTGGGCGCCCCGCTTTAACCGCTGGTCGAGCATACGGGAAAAGAGGACGGGGTGCATCTCCGCCATATTATTACCCCACATTACAAAAACATCAGCGTGGTCAAAATCTTCATAACACCCCATGGGTTCGTCCAAACCAAAGGAAGTCAGAAACCCGGTCACTGCTGAAGCCATGCAAATTCGGGCATTCGCTTCTACATTATTGGTACCGATACAGCCTTTAAAAAGCTTGGAAGCCACGTAGCCATCCGGGATAGTCCATTGCCCGGAGCCATAGATGGACACCGCATCCTTCCCGTATTGTTGTATGGTGGACTTCATTTTTTCAGCGATCAAGTCAAGCGCCTCACTCGTGGAGGCTTCTTCCAATTTTCCATTGCGCCGTATGTAGGCCTTGGTTAATCGATCCTTGCCATACAAAGCCATTACAGAATGATAGCCTTTTACACAACATAACCCCTTATTGACAGGACTGGCCGGATCACCTTTCACGGCTACCGCTTTGCCTTCAGAGACACCAATCAACAAACCGCACCCCACGCCACAAAACCGGCATGGCGATTTCTTCCATTGAATATCATTCCCTTTGGGAATACCCTCCAGTTGTTCCTTTGGAAAAATAATCCCGGGAAACATAGTGGCAGCTGCAGCCAACGCAGAGGCTTTTGCCATTTTTTTGATAAAATTCCGTCTATTGATATTTCTGTGAAGCATATTTAATTAGGATTGAATAGGTTCAGTATCATTAGAAAAAGCAGACACCAGAGTGAGGAGTTGTAGACTTTCCAAACCGCTGAGTTTTTCAAATAACTTTTTATCAGCCTTTTCATCTTCGGTTTCGGTGACGACAATCAAAACCTCTCTATTGTCGGAAGGGGTCACTTCACATTGACCCAATTGATTGATTTCATCTTTCAGCTTGTCCTTTTGCTCCTTCTTAGGAATGGCGAGGTAACTTTTAATTGGCATGAATTAGCTGTTTTTAAATGTGAATGAAGGTTTGATGGTAACCATCGCCCAAATCCAGTTGCTGGTAGCGCTTTGGTCTCCACCTCTTATCAACTCCATTGTATCAGATCCGAACATTTGCGAATACCCCATTTTCAAAGCGGCTCCTGCTTTTAGTTTCCAACCAAGAACTAAATCGAGTTCCGTGCCGAGGTATGCATTTGCCGCATTCCCGGGTTTTAGGGGGTCAGCAATAGCTGCGTTGGAACGTAAATAGTGCAGGGTAAGGCTGGCATCAAAGCGGTTGTTGTCATACGATGCTTTCGCAAAAAAGTCATTCAATCCGACACTACCAATGTGATTTCCTACGTAGAAATAATCCATAAGCCCATTAAACTTGTGGTTGGTACCATAAAATGGAGTAAAGGCATTGTTTTCCCCGTTATTATCCAATTGATCATTGCCAGAAAGAATCTCCGTTCCGAGAGACAAAATGATATTTTTTTCTAGCATTAATGCCGCATCCCAGCCCAAATAAAAAGCATTGATTTTGCCGTTCAGGGTATCGGCATTAGTTCCCCCCTGATAATAGACTGCCAGGTGAGTAGAAAATTGATTTTTAGCAAATCCCAATCGCCCGCCGATGGTTTGGCTGAAGTTGGTTGCATAATCGCCGTTGGAGAAATTCACCTGCACGCCATTGTTTAAAAACAACAAACTTCCGTTTAAGCGTTCCCAGTCCTTATGCAGCCACAGGTATTGGATAGCCTTATAGTTGTTGGGAACGGAGTACCTGGTTCCTACCAATTGCGGGTTGTTTTGATTGAATGCCAGGCCTAAATGGCCGGTGAACGTACTGTCCTCGAAAATAAGCAACGCTGCATCATGACTTCGGGCCTGTTGTGCCCAGCCTACACTACCAAAGATTCTCTCGTCATCATAATCAATTTGTTGCCGCCCCAACTTTATTGCCCATTGAGGTGCTAATTTAACCTTTGCCCAAGCCTGATGAATGCCGGTGGCTGCACCATTATTGACGACCAGTTGCGGTTGATTGCCCCAGGTCCGAACATCTTGCAGGGTAATGTAGATTTCCGTTTGTTTCGCGATAAAACCCGCATTAATCCTACTGCGCTGGTCGATGAAAAAGGCAGCTTCCTGGTTTTGATTGGCCAAAGCCATAAATCCGTGACGATATTCAGTACGTGGACGGATTTCGGCAGATATGGTGAATTGGGCAGAGAGGAGTCCAGGAAATAAGACCAAACTAACAATCCAGACTAGAAATAATTGTAAAAGAGGCTTCATTTATATAGATATTTAAAATAACTACAATTGAGACCCTTAAATTCTTCAATGATTTAAGCCGCTTTAACATAAGGTTTTTTTGTCAATTTCATGGATAAATTTGTCCGATTTTTTGAATTCGGGAGCAGAAAACCAAAATGAAAGACAAACTTGTCCGATATAATATTTACCTCTATCTTTGCCGGAAAAGATCACATGTTTTCAAAAGCCTGCGAATACGGAATCCGTGCCAGCGTTTACCTGGCTCAAATATCAGAGAAAGGGCAGCGCAGTAGTTTGAAGGAGGTAGCAAAGGAAATAGATTCACCGGTTGCCTTTACCGCCAAGGTGTTACAATTGTTGGCCCGAGATGGAATTATCCACTCAATACACGGGCCAACCGGTGGCTATGAAATACCGAAAAACAGGCTTTCAGAAATCCATCTCATTGATATTGTGAGAGCCATTGACGGGGACCAGATATTTGACGGTTGTGGGTTGGGCCTGAAGAATTGTAATGCCAAGAAGCCGTGCCCTTTGCATTTCCACTTCAAAGCCATCCGGGATGATTTGAAGGAAATGTTGCAAACTACATCGGTGCAAGACCTGGCAAACCAATTGCACCACGGCCTGGCTTTTTTGAAGAGGTAAAATTTTTTGTCCTTAAATCGGACAAAATTATCCGATAAAATTATGAAAAAAAAAGAGGATATCATTAATATTGAAGACATCAAGTTTTTGGTGAATACATTTTACGGCAAAGTGCGGCAGGATGAGTTACTGGCAAACATTTTTAATGAAATCATCGGGGACCGCTGGGATCAGCATCTTGAAAAGATGTACCGCTTTTGGCAAACAGTTTTGTTAAAGGAACACACCTATTATGGTAGCCCATTCAAACCTCATGCTGCCTTACCGGTTGATGAAAAACATTTTGCCCGGTGGAAGGCATTATTTTTTGAAACGGTGGATGAACATTTCTCCGGAAACAAGGCTGACGAGGCAAAATGGCGGGCAGAAAAAATGGCGGAAATGTTTCAGCTGAAGATCAAGTATTATAAAAGCGAACAAACAAAACCACTTTTATGAGTTGGGGATTCACAATATCCGGTGGCCGGTGCTGCCGTGTTTATCTGGATTGGCTTCGTTGGAGCCAATAGTTTTATGGAGGCATGGCTAAAGTTTCGTGCACCGGGTATTACCCTGCCACTCGGACTTAGTATCGTACGACTGGTATTTGGAGGAACATAAACTAAGAATTATGAAACCTAAGCCGATAAAACGACATAATGCTCTACAACCAATAAGCCGTGAACACCATCACGGCTTATTGTTATCGTGGAAAATACGGGAAGGATTAAAGCAAAAAGTCGCCCCGGAAAGGATCAAAAAATACACAGATTGGTTTTGGAAAAACCACTTACAGCAGCATTTTGAATTTGAGGAAGAACACATTTTTCCGATTCTCAGCATTAATGATAAAATGGTTAAACGGGCAAAAAAAGAACACCGCAGGCTCAAGCGGTTATTTACGTCAAAGGATCGAATAATGATCAATTTATCGCTCATCGAAGAAGAGTTGGTACGGCATATTCGATTCGAGGAGCGTGTATTGTTTAATGAAATTCAAAAAGTTGCAAACAAGGACCAATTGGCCATGATAGCTGCCAGTCATCAGATGGTGGAAATCGGCGAAGAGTGGGCCGATGAATTTTGGGTTAAAAGTAAAAAGTAAACTTATGAAAGCTGCTATTTATTGGTTCTCGTTTTTATTGGCAGTGCTTTGGGCCTGCGAAAACAAGAACGAAGAAACTGCCCTGATCGACTTATTCCAAAAAGAAAAAGCACTAAACTGCCAGTTGGCATCCATGAAAGACAGTATTACCACTGAATGGGACAATATCAATCAGTTACTAGCCGAAAGCCTACCTGCCGATATGCCGGCAGAGGAAAAAAATAACATGCTCAAGGTACGTAATGCCAATCTCATCAGAATGTTTCAATCCTTTGACGATGTGGACAAGGAGGTCAAGTTAACATTGAGCAAGACCGAACAACTGGATATCGAAATGACCAAACGCATTACCACTTTAAAAAAAGAAATTCAAAAAATTGAATCCAGGAAAATGGCCCTCTTTCAAAAAATAAACCAAACGGAAGGACCTGATGAAATTGCCCGTTTGCAAGGGATAAGTCAAGCCCTCCTCTCCGAGAGTTGTGAATAAGTTCATACCACTATTCATTGCCATAGAACGATTGGACATGCTTGAGTCTGTTGCGGCTTACGCCAAAATAGGAATGGCATTGTCTGATGCCGGAGTAAAGTGTTGGGGTGAAAAGTATCGGTTTAACTGTTTACGCCCTATTGATTATATCCGCGAATACATGGATGATTCCGATTGGAACACGGTGATGTGCCCGGATGGCTCGGGAGGATTTTACACTCCAAATTTCCCAACCTATCCTTCAGGCCACGCCACCTTTGCAGCAGCAGCTTCGGTAGTTCTGGAAGATGTATTTGGTTATAATTACACCTTCACAGATCGTAGCCACGAAGGTCGAACAGAATTTAAAGGAATGCCCCGCACTTTTGATTCCTTTAGAGAAATGGCGCTAGAAAATGCCTATAGTCGCGTACCCCTTGGTGTACATTTTCAATCTGATTCTGATGCCGGAAGTGACCTGGGTTTTGTGGTAGGATTAAGAGTTGTACAGATGCCCTGGCAATAATTTTTTCACAACAGAAGTGCTGCTGTCCTATCAGATAGCAGCACTTGTCTAAAAAAACTTGATCATGGAAAATTGGTTAACTAGTCTCAAAACTAAAACCCCACAAGAAGGATTCGAGCTGGCAATCAAACTTGCAAGAATGGGTGTAAAATATACCCAGCCTGATATGGAAGTACTAAAAGCAGCCCGCAAGGACTATGCAGAAAACGCGGAATTTCTCATTGCAGCATCACAGGTAATCTCTATTCATTTCCAAACTGTTGCCAAGGCCAATAACTTTTGGAATGGATAACTATGAAGGTAAAACTAGATGAAATATTTGTTCCTGTAGTTGGTAAAACCAGCTATTCGATAGAGGAATTACGTGCGCTTAACTTACGTCCGGATTTTGTGAGTAAGCTGGCTACCCGCTTCAACCTATCTTTTGTGGAGCATACCGCCACTGACACAAATCTTTGTTTTGCTGAAAATGACGAAGTGGCTCCGGAATACAAAACCTCATTTAACAAAGCGCAGATACAGGAAGTTGTCCTCTCTCAGCTTTTCACTAACACTGTCAGTCTGTTGCAGACTGAAATTGAATTCCCGAATGATGGCGCTTCTTTTTTTTCAAAATCTTTTACTAATTTACTTCGCATCAAAGCACATAAAAAACACCTCCGGCAAGTCATGCTTGAACGGCGAAACAATATGCCGAGAAAAAAGCGCAACCTCTTAGCAAAGAAAATATGCGAGGAACTCTGGAATTTAATTCAGGAAAAAGATGTGCGGGTTGTACACAGCTATCTGACGATGGGTTCGGAAGTAAATGTATTGCCGTTATTGCAAAAAGCGCTTGATAAAGGGCTTACGGTTGTCGTTCCGAAAACCCTGAAAAAACGGCAGATGCAGAACCTGATACTGACCAACCTTAAAAATATGGAGGAAGGAATTTTTAACACGTATCACCCCAAGGATGCAGTTGAATACACAGGCCAATATGATCTGATCATCGTTGCCGGACTGGCTTTTGATAATGATGGCTTTCGGGTAGGTTATGGAGGCGGTTACTACGACACTTTTTTGGCACCCCTGGAAGGGGCAATGAAAATAGGTGTTTGTTATCCTTTTCAGATCATGGAGCGTGTGCCGGTTGAAGCACATGATGTTCAGCTTGATCAAGTGATTTATTAAAACGACCTTTCCGCCAGCAGTAAATGATAATCAAAAATGCCCCCCTTTTTGAGCAACACCTCCTGCCGGATGGAAAAATTCCGGTCGGTCAGCATGGCCCTGTATTCAGCCAGATCGTATTGATGAGGGTGTAGAATATCGCCCGGGAGCAACTGAAAAGTCTTTTTCAATAAAGGGTAGTTGTGTGCATCAATGGATAGCAGCAATTTTCCTCCGGGCTTTAGTGCCTGCGTTAGCGTATCGAGCGCCAACTGGATATCCGCCACGTGATTGATGGCATTCAGACAAAAGATGGTGTCGTATCGGTCTTTTGCGTTCAAATCTTCTAGTGGCTGACAAATAAAACTTACCCGCGGATAATCCGCGCAGCTGAAGTGGGCAAGACGCTCTTCGTAATGATCCAGCAATGGATCGAGCGCATCTACTTCTGCTTCATTCAAAATAATAAAGATACCCGCCGGGCCGCAACCTGCATCCAGCACCTGGCTTCCCTTTTCCGGATAGCAACCAACTTGCTGCAATACCCGATGCCAATAAGCCTTTTTATTGCTTAGATAGGTTTCTGGCTCCTGACGGGCCAAATACCGCTCCCACCACCGAATTTCTGCCGCCTGCGCAATTTTCCATCTAAGCCTGGACCACATACTCTTTCATTTTGGTACCTTTACGAACAAAGGTAATGAACCAGCCATAGAAGTTGTCTAAAGTTTCCTCACTTACTTACGCACGAAGCATTGCGGCTTTTGACTTCGGCTTTTTTTCGTCCCGGACCTTCCAGAGCCTGTCCCGAACTTGCTTCGGGATACGAAACTCAAAAAGAGCCTCGCCAACAACCACAAGCCTTCATGCTCACTGACAGTAGAAAACATTAGACAACTTCATAATCTACAAGCGCATGTTATTCTCGATCGGCACCAAGGTGAAGTTTTTGCACAGTAACGATGAAGGCGTAGTGACCGCCATCCTCTCAGAGGATATGGTCAATGTGGCCATCAAGGGCGAGGATATGGAAATTCCGGTTTTTGTAGAAAACCTGATCCGCATTGAGGATGAAGAGGCCAGGGTCAAAGCCAAAATTGTGCCCGGGCCACAACCCAAAAAAGTGGAAATCCCGGCAATGCCGCCCGCTGAGATTCAGTACACCATATTGAAAAGCTTCGGCCTGCAATTGGCCTTTGAGCCGATCTACGGCAAGGACGGCAGCACCGAAAAATACAAGATTTTCCTGATCAATGACACCAAGTATCACCTGCTGATTTCCTTTGCGCTTTATTTGCAAAAACACCTGCACATCCGGCACAACGGCAAACTGAATGGCGTGGCTTTATTGCCGGTAGGTGAAATCACCTTTGATCAACTCAACGATGCTCCGGAGGTACAGATTGAGTGCTGGCGACTGACGACCGAAGGCACTGGCAGTAAACTAGAGCGTACGTTGAAAATTAAGCCCAAGCAATTCTTCAAGCGCGTACGTACAGCCCCCATTCTCAATAAGCCGGTTCACCTGTTTCGGGTCATTGAAAACCTGAAAGATTCCGATTTGCGTAAAGCCAAGGACGAGGATTTGCAGTCTTATACAAAACGTAATGTGCGCCCCGGCACTTCCTCCTACAGTTCCTCCACCTTTAACATTCACGATGTGCAGGCGTTTGCCGAATTTATTCCCGAGCTGGACTTGCATATTGAGAAGCTGACCAAGTTTCCAAAAAAAATGAACAAGGGGACCATCCTGCGCACCCAGCTGGCTCACTTTGACGATTATCTCAATCAGGCCATTCGCCTGGGCGTAGAACGCGTTTTCATCATCCATGGCGTGGGCGAGGGTAAATTGCGCGATGCTATTGCCACCCGGCTGATCAATAATCCTTCGGTGGTATCTTTTAAAAATGAATTTCACCCCAGGTATGGGTATGGGGCTACGGAGGTGATCTTTTAAGTAAAAACGGTAGCGAGCCTCGGGCAAAATCCGCAGATTTGCCTTGCTCGCCGTACTTAGGTACTAAGGCAGGCAGAGGAAGGTGAGCGGATAAACCAATTAGACGTTGACTTTATTTTGAACCACCTGAGGCACAGAAGGTGGACATAGGAGTTTTAAGAAAGTTAAGTCGGATCAAATTTAAAAGTGCAGTTACTGCCTATGATGGCCTAATCACCGAATAAACAATCCCTACTTGGCGTTTTCGCGACTTTGCGAGCGTAAAAGATCTCGCAAAGCCGCAAGGCCGCCAAGTTGCCTTTGCAAAAATCTTACGATTTCCGCTAAAGAGGCTCACATGATGTTGACATTTTTTGGAATGGATGAACACGATTTACAGGATTTTTTGCGTGGAATAGACAAAATCCGAATGGATTTGTCTATTCAAATTTAATCATGTTAATCAGGTAAATCTTGTCTTAAAAAAAAGTCAACATCATACATGCAAACTTCTGTCAGAACTACAAGGTTTTAGAAAGAAATCTTGGCATGCGTTCACTTCAGAAGAGATAAGCTATCCAATAACTCCTTCAATCCTGCACATCTAAAATCTGCCAACCCTTTTTCCCCACTGGCTTCCAGCACATCCAGCTTTTGTATTTCCTCCGGATTGGTGGTGATCAAGACGGTAGCCATACCCAGATTTTTACCGAAACGCAAATCACTCACCGAGTCGCCGACCATGAGGGAATGTTCGAAGCGGATTTCCGCGAACTGGCGTTGGGCTTCCAGGGCCATCGTAGGATTAGGTTTGCGGCAGTTGTTGGGTTTGGTCCGCAAATCGGGGCAGTGCAGGATGAGATCAAAGTGGCCCCCTACGCTTTCGAGTTCCATTTGCATTTGCTGGTGTACGCTTTGCAGGTTGTCTTCAGTCATCAGTCCCTTTCCTATCCCTTGCTGGTTGGTAACAACGA
Organism: Saprospiraceae bacterium; assembly: GCA_965229635.1. Lineage (GTDB taxonomy): Bacteria > Bacteroidota > Bacteroidia > Chitinophagales > Saprospiraceae > BQJU01. Next base: position 2,807,834 of record OZ245894.1, on the reverse strand, counting down.
TAGTGCGGGTAAAAATCTTATTCAGGGCAGCAATGGCCTCCGGCTCGCCGGGCAACCATTCAAATTCGGCCCAGTTCCTCACGTACTCGCCCGGCAAGCGGCGATTGATGACGCCATCGCGGTCGAGGAAAAGGGTTGGGGAAGGGCTATGTAATATCTCTTTTAATGAATACATGATTATTTCCTTTCAAACAATGCCGCCTCCACCAATTCACAAATCAAGTGCCCCAGCATCATGTGCGACTCCTGGATGCGCGGGGTATCTTTGGAAGGAATATTAATCAGGTATTGGCAATGCTCGGCCAGATCACCGCCGGTAGTGCCGGTCATACCGACTACGATCATATCTCGCTTTAGAGCGGCTTTGGCGGCATTAACGATATTGGGCGAATTGCCGGAAGTCGACATGGCAAAAAGCACATCTCCCTTCCTACCCGAGGCCTGCACCATCCGCGCATAAGCTTCCGCAAAGCTGTAATCATTGGTTACCGCAGTCAGGAATGAGGTATTCACATGCATAGCTTCCGCAAATAAAGGAGGCCGGTCGAAATAAAAGCGTCCTGACAATTCCGCCGCCAGGTGCTGGGCATCAGCCGCGCTACCACCATTACCACAAAATAGCACCTTGCCATCCCGGCGAAAACAATCGATGCATTCCCCGGTGACTTTCTCCACGGTTTGCAGCAATGCCTCATCCTTCAATACTCTTTGCTTGACATCAATGCTATCGGTAATCATCTCCTTGATACGCGGATTCATAAGCAGGATTTATTTCATAAAAGTAAAGAAAAGCACCACTAGCAGGGCGATAAACAAAACTTCAATTACATTGCCTAAAGCCTTGTTTTTCACCTTGAGGTTAATCAGTGATATGATCGAAACGATGATGCCCAACACGCCATAAAACAGAATGGTACGATAGCCGGGTTCCAGTCCCCAGCCGGGGCTGATCCAGTGCAGGAGCTGAATGAGTAACACGTGCAGCAATATTCCCGCAAGGGCCACCATCACGCCGCCAAAAATCAGGTATTGGCCGGGAATGCTGGACCGCATCCGATTCATGCTGCGTAGGATACTGGTCACCACGATCCAGAAAATCAGCAGGTTTAGTGCAACCTGTACACCACCGATCAGCGAAGATTCTATCTGAAATAAGCGGTTCATGGCCACATTCGCAGCGGTCAGTAAAACGGCCAGAATGATGCCGCCCAGTGCCGCTGATTTGAATAAGACGCTTTGGTTGGCGATGCGTGCGTTACTCATTTTTAATTTATTTTTTTAGAAAGCACCTCCATGCCCTGCACCAGGCTTTCCCAGGAAAAAAGGTGTTTATTTTCCCGAACGCCGGCTTCCATTTCGGCCTCTTTATTATTTTCAAAATAATCAACCATGGCATCAGCAACCAACTGAGGATCAACGGGTACCACATATCCCACCTTACCATCTTCCACGATTTCAGGAAGGCCCCCAACCGCCGTGACCACCATCGGTTTTTCAAAGTGGTAAGCCATCTGAGAAATGCCGCTTTGCGTAGCGGTTTTATAGGGTTGCACCACCAATTCGGCAGCGCCAAAGTAGTGTTTTACCTCCTCGTTGGGAATGAATTCCGTGCGGCTTATCACACGATCCGTTAATCCCAGTTCTTCGATTAGCTTTTCGTATTGCTCCTGATTGCTGTAATATTCACCGGCCAGCAACAACCGCACATCCATTGCCGCCAGGCGAGGATCGGCCAGCGCTTTGAGTAGAATATCCAGTCCTTTGTAATCGCGGATGAAGCCAAAGAAGAGCACATAATGCCCTGCTTCCGGCAATTGCAGGTGTTTTTTGGCGACAGCCATCTCCACCTTATCCCCGTAATTATCGTAAATGGGATGGGGACGGAACTCGATGGGTTTGGTTTTGGTAAATTGCCGCAAATCATCAGCTACCGAGCGCGACATCACCAGAAAGGCATCGGCACTGCCCACAAAATAACTGGTAAAAGGTCGGTCGCCCGGACGCTTTTCGTGGGGAATGGCATTATCAACCAACCCGATTACCTTGGTGTGTCCATTCGACCGAGCCACTCTTAGAATGGTACCCAGGCTAGGGCCCATCAACGGCAACCAGTACCGCACAATGATCAGGTCGGGTTTTTCATGCCGCAGCGCATTGCCCACCGCAATCCAGTTGAAGGGGTTGATGGAATTGACTTTGGTTTCAATTTTCAACCCTTCCGGTGCCGGATCATCGGTATATTGTGTCTTTCCGGGAAAGAGAAAGTCGGGATATTGCAAGCTAAACGAGACGATCTTCACCTGATAACCGGCATCCTGCAAGGCATAAGCCATTCGCTCCGAGGAAGAGGCAATGCCTCCACGCAACGGGTGGGCCGGGGAAAGAATCACTACTTTTTTCATCTTTTCTGTCCAATGCGTTTTTCGATCAGGTAGTCATTGCGGTCAGGAGCATTGCGGCTAATCATTTCGGCCAGAAAGCCGGTAGTAAACAATATCGTACCGATGATCATGCAGGTAAGCCCAATGTAGAAAAAGGGATTGCTGGTCACCAAAATGGTGGGCAAACCCTGTCCCAGGCGGACGAGCTTAGTGATACCGATATAAGATGCTGAGAGGAAACCCACTAAAAAGACAATGGTGCCTATCATGCCAAAAAAGTGCATGGGACGCTTGCCAAACTTGGAGATAAAAATGACGGAAATCAAGTCGAGTGGACCGCGAATGAAACGCTCCAGGCCAAACTTGGTCACACCGTATTTTCGTTCCTGGTGTTGCACCACCTTTTCACCGATCTTCTTAAATCCCGCCCACTTGGCCAGTACCGGAATATAGCGGTGCATATCTCCGTAAACCTCAATACTTTTGACCACGGCATTGCGATAAGCTTTCAGTCCACAATTAAAATCGTGCAGATAGATACCAGTCATGCGACGGGCCGTCCAGTTGTAAAATTTACTGGGTATATTTTTGGAGAGAACGGGATCATAACGCTTCTTTTTCCAGCCGGATACCATGTCGAAGCCATCTTCTTTGATCATGCGGTAGAGGTCCGGTATTTCATCCGGATTGTCTTGCAGGTCAGCATCCATGGTGATTACTACGTCACCTTTAGCGGCTTCAAAAGCGACATTCAGGGCCGCTGATTTCCCGTAGTTGCGCCGAAATTTGATGCCCCGCACACTAGGGTTTTCGGCCACCAGCTTTTCAATGACCTCCCAGGAATTATCCTTGCTGCCGTCATCGACCATCACGATCTCATAGCTAAAATCGTTGGCTTCCATTACTCGCTGAATCCAGGCCACCAGTTCGGGCAGTGATTCTTCTTCGTTGAGCAGCGGTACAACTACTGAAATATCCATTTACTTGCGATTTAAAAGTCCTGCTATCACGAAAGCTAGTAAAAAGCCTCCAATCAGACTGTAGCTATAATTAAAAAATATCTTGCCCGGCGTCAGGTCTATGTCCATTTCCTTGGGGTTGCCGTCATACATTGGATGACTGATCAGCAATTCTTTTTGGAGCGCTACCAGTTGTGGGTCAATCTCGACCATCATCAGGTAATAGAACAAAAAGAAAATGGCATTGCCAATCACAAACACGGTAAACGACCGGCTTAGCCCTCTTTTCAGGTCAGGCCCTCCTTCGGGGCGGGCTACTGTGGTCATCGCCCAGATGTAAATCAACAGGGATGACCACCACACCCAGGGGCTAAAAAAAAGTGGTTTATTTACAAAATAAAAGAGCAGGAAGTAGGCCACTGCGCCTACCCCTGCTACAATACCGTATCTTAAACTTGGGTCTATTTTCATCTAATATTATTCAAATTCAGGTGGATTCTTCTTCATTGTAGAACCCACAATCAGGGCCATAATGGCACCAAATATAGTGCCTACCCCAAAGAGAATACCTTGTCCGGTTGGGCCCATCATCCATTCGGCCCATTGCAGGCTGACTTCAATTTGATTTTCGGGCATACCCAGACTCTCGTAATAGTCTTCAGAGGCCGACATAATTTCGGATACATAACCCGGATCAATGACATTCATGTATAGAAATACAAAGATCGTATTAATTATTGCCGCCACTATCGAAGTCAGAAAAGCGACCATGAAAGCTTTCCCAAAGGTAATGTACCCTCCCTGGTTGTTATCGCGATGATCCCGTACGGCGTAAATCATCATAAAGATGTAAATCGCCAGGATGACAGCAAAATTAAGCAGCCCCACAAAGGTGCCTGCCGATGGTTTGGAAAGTCCCAGCACAAAGTTAAGCAAAGAATAAACAACCAACACCAGTCCACCAATAACGCCGTAGCGCAGTATGGTTTGCTGAGGCGAAGCACTGGCCGGTTCTACATTAGGATTGTCTAGAGTACTCATAATGAACAGTTTTAGGTTGGTTTGGTTAAAGAGTTCTTCTAATGGACCTAAACTAATATTTATGGGCTAGTCTATCTAATTTTTTCTACCAATTAACCAATTCACTCGGTAATTACTCTTTTAAGCCATTATTAAATACTGCCAGCACTTTCCCCTTCATTTTTTGCCCCAGGAAAGGACTGTTTCGGGAAAGTGATTTGAGCTGCTTAGCCTCAAGGGTCCACTCCTCTTTTGGGTGAAACAGGGTGAAATTGGCTTTAGCTCCTTCCGTTACCTTCGGGACTGCCAACCCCAGCAACTTACGTGGAGCCACCGACAGCTTTTCAACGATCATCTCTTCATCCAGTAGCACGTTGATGGCCGCATAAGCGGTTTCCAAACCAATGGCGCCAAATGAAGCATAGGGAAATTCCAGGTCTTTCACTTCCTGTTCTAAGGGTACGTGGTTAGTCCGAATCAGATCGATGGTGCCATCTTTCAGTCCGTCCAAAAGTGCTTGCTGATCTTCCTTGCCACGCAAAGGCGGCAACACCTTATAATTGGCATCAAAATCGACCAGTTGTTCATCGTTAAATACCAAATTCATCACGGCTACCGAGGCGGTAACATTCACCCCCTTGGCTTTCGCCTGACGAATCAACTCTACAGAACGGGCACTGGATACATTACTAATGTGCAGGCGGGAATCGGTATATTCTGCCAGGAAAATATCCCGCTGTACCATGATTTCTTCGGCCATGGTCGGCATACCTTTCATACCCAGGTTGAGACTCGTTAACCCTTCATTCATCTGCCCCTTACCGGCGATGGTTTCATCCTGGGGTTGATTCATCACCAAGCCAGCAAATGACTTGACGTACAGCAAAGCCCGCATCATTAATCCGGCATGTTGCAATGAACGCTTGCCATCGGAAAAAGCCATCGCACCGGCGTGATGCATATCGATCATCTCGGTGATATCGGTACCGGCACAATCCTGGGAGATGGCTCCAATTGGATGAAAATCAACAAGCTTTCCTGAGGTCTTGCGTAGCAAGTAAAAAACTTCCGATTTGGAATGGACTACCGGGTGGGTGTTGGGGTAAGGCGCCAGGCCTGTGAAACCTCCCCGGGCTGCCGCGGCGGCCACAGAATCAAGGGTTTCCCGGTGCTCAAATCCCGGTTCGCCCGTTTGTACACCGATGTCCAGCCATCCGGGAGAGAGAAAGGCTCCATCCGCTTCGACTACCTCTGCTTTGGAAGCTTCGAGGCCTTTGCCAATTTTTTCAACTTTCCCCTTGGAAATCAGTACATCAACAACCTGCCGATGATGGGACGACTGCGGGTCGAGGATGGTAGCATTTTTGATCAGCCAATTCATGCCGCGTGTAGATTTATAAATTGGGGCAAAAATAAGAATTCTAACGGGAGTACCAGCGATTGTTTTTAAACAATTCTTTTTCGCTTTGCTGATACAGCTGCAAGCTATCCGGCCTGATCAGTAATTCATCTACCCATAATGGTGCCTTCCCCAATGCTTCATTCTGTAAAGTGATGCGCAAAGAGCTACCTTCCTGCTGCGGCATAAATGCGTGCTCCAGCAATGCCCAGCCGTTGTTATCAAAGACCGTGAGCCATTCTCGGCACTGAGCTTTCACCTCTTGAAGGACGGCTCCATCAGTGGGATTCACTTCTTCCAAAAGAATCTCTGTTCGGGGGTACAAATCCTGCTCTAAAAACATCCAGAAGGAAATGAGTTGACCCTTATTTTCTGCCGTTGGTAAAGGCCCCTCATAGATCGTATTTTTCTCTTCCATCGCCGCCTGAAAGGCTCCATTTCCCCGGTAGGTCTTGTCAGCTGACTGATCGTCAAACTTTTGATAGACAAATTGTGCCAGGCTATCGCTTTTAAGTAAATCTCCGGAAGAAAATAAGGCTGTAGAGTCAATAATTTGTGTAATCGCTCTCTTTCGCTGTTCGATGCGCTGATTAAAGTGCTCCAGTGGTAAGTCATAAAACAGCAATTCCTCCTTACGGAAAATGGGCTGCAGTCCTTCGCGCAAATGTTCATAATTGCGGTGCTTTTCATCATGGCGATTTTCATCCCATAGGAGCAGCAGCGGCTTCTGGTTGGGAAAATCACTCAAAATTCGGGGAATCCGGTAGGGCTCGGTAACCAATTGAATTTGATTGAGGGTTTGTCCCAATGAGGTACGGGTCAGCATCGCGCCGGTGGTGGGCAGTCCGGTTTGCAGCGTCAGCGTTTCTGATTTTTGGCCGATAAAGCCACTGAGGTGCCACCAGAAATTATCCGAGCCGATATTGTAATATGGAATGGGTACAATTGCCTGAAATTGATCGTAGTTGATATCAGTAACTTCGGTAAAGGCCTTGCCGGGAGCAAATTCTTCAATCTTGTCCAGGTCGAAGCTTTGCACATCAGCATTCCAGTAGGCTTCAATTCCCAGCACCACTATTGCCAATAGCAGGATCCATTTGCGCAAGCGCCACCCCCCAATGGCCCAGTAAAAAAGCCAGGTGAAAGCAACAATACCGGTTGTGTAATAAAAGACCCAGGCAAATCGGCCGATAGAGCGAAACTGCCGGATGGGGCCAGCGTAGTCCAACAATGCATCAAACCCAGGTAGAATGAAAGGCAAACCAAAGGCAAATAGTGCAATGGCAATACCGGTGTAGAAAATATTATTGAGAAAATCCTGCTGAACAAAATTGCTCCCAATTGCGGGTCGACGCATCAATTTTTTCAGCCAGGGGAATAAGATGATCAGCAACACGATGATACTCACCAGTCCGATGTAGGACTGACTCTCCACGCCTACATGCCTCAGATGCACCAGATGTTGGTCAATCCACTTGAAATGTGGGAGTTCCGGAAAATAAAACACCCCTTCCGGAAAAGCCCGGTAGGCAAAGAAGCCCCAGGGAGCCTTCGTCCGGTCGGTGGAAGGGTCATTGTAGTACATCCAAAACACAAAAAAGATCAACGGTACAATGAGCTGAATACCAAAATGTAAGGCATAGGTCGGTAATTTGGACCACTCCCGTTTTCGCACATAGCGAAAGAAAAAGAAACCGCCGATGGTAAAGGCCATGATGGCAAAATAGTAGAAATGGATATTGGCGAAAGCCCACACCACAAAAGCCATCCAGAGGCTCCACTTCCAGTGCATTTTTTCATCAAACCGCAGGAGCAAATACAGCACGATGACCAAAACTTCAGGATGCCCCAGCCCGTAATGAAAAGCAATTCGGGCCAGCTGTGGCGAGAGAAACGTCAAGCCCAAAGCGACCACCATACTATACCAGTCTGGCAATTTCAGGCGCTGAAAAATCAGGTACAAAAACAAGGCGCAGAGAAAAACGCCCAGCAACAACGAAAAATTAATAATGCCCAGCGCATAGGGATAAAGGTCCACAACATTTCGGCTAATAAAACGAACGGCATTGGAGATCAAAGGCTGGGTATCGGCAGGAATCACGTGTTCGCCATAGGGGTAGTTCATGCCCTCAAAATGGGAATAAGTACTATCGTATTTGATATGGTAGAGGATGGTGATATACGACTTGTAGCCATCACCCCAGGGTTCAATTACCCTACTGTTGCCGTATTTAAAAAAATCGGGAAACCTGCCGAAGATTAGTAGCAATGTCAGCAAGACCAGCACCAGCATTCCCCACCTTCCAAAAAGACTTTTGCCCATACTTTTTTATACTTTCCAGAAACGCAGCAAAAGTACTTCAAAAGCCAGGAATAGCAAAGTAAGGATAATACACCACCGCCACAAGACAATGCCCTGACTACGTTCGGCAATGATTTCGGTGATGACTGAATTGTCACTGGCCTTGATCACGCTGGCCACTTCACCCACCAGGGATTCAAGGTCATCTTCATTGTAATAACTCAACACGGATTCCTTGCGATCGTAATTGAAGGCGTAATGGTCCAGCGGCTCATCCTCATCGAGAAAAAGGTGATAAAATCCCGCCTGTGGAATCTCATTATTCACACTCAAAAACACCTTGGAGCCGACCACACGTTGCTCGGGGATAAACTCTTCCGTCTTGCCTTTGATCTTATAGACGATATCGGCGCCAGTGCCCCGGTGATCGGTTTCCAGCACCTCATCACGGCCAATGGTGTAGGCAATGGGCTTGCGTATTCCAGAGGAGATGGCCATTTTGTACAACATTGGGATAAAGATCTCACCATTGCGCACCAAATCGCTGTATTCCTCATTGATCGGGGCGGCGCAAAGGTAGAGGTTGCCCTGCCCCGTTTGGTATTTGAGCAATAACGGATTGCCATCGCGATAAGTAAGCAGTTGCTCCCCTTTGCGATTGCTGTAGTTGGTCAACCCAAAATTACCGGTTGTCACCGGAAGTTTGAGATTAGCATTTCTATTTTCAAATACACCATTAAAGACAAACTCATCAGTATTCACCCGGCCAACCCGGCGTTCCTGCTGCTGGAATTGCAATAATTCATCAGCGGGGAAGCTGGCCAAAAATGACTGGTAGGTGCCCAGATTTGCATTGCGGTTGGGAAATACAACCAGATTGCCGCCATCTTTGACAAACTGTAATAGTTCAAAAGCCAGGCCCGAAGAAATGGTATTCAATTCATTAATGACGATCATCTGGTAGTTAGAAAACTGGGAATAATCCAGATTATTGCTGTTGAGCGAGGTCAACTTGAAGGAATTGATGCCTGTGAAGGCCGCCTCCAGATACCGATTGCGCTGCTCTTCATTGATGACCAGTACATTGATCTCCTCAGCCACTTTAAAGGTAAAGTAGTATTTATCGTCAAACTGAATCGGATAGTCGGTGATGGTCAGTTCCGCTTCCTGCCAGCCGGTACGCAGAATACTGATATTGACGGTATCCAAAACGGACGATTGGGCAGGAATAGCCAATGTACCTACCGGTTTGGTCTCTTCATCCTGACGGATGGTGAGGCGGATGTTGTCCATATCCTCATTACTCAGGTTGCGTACGCGTACGATCAGGGCATTGGTTTGATTGAGCATTTGTACCGGCGCTTCAAACCAGGCAGAATCAATACTGATGTTGCGTTCCTGCACTGCTTGTAAAGGAATGAAGTTGATGGCAACGGTGGTGTCCTGATAATCCTGAACATCGGTGATGTTTTTTTGAAAATCCGAGATCACATAAGAAACGAGATTATCAGCGGTACCATCCGATAGTGCCTGCTCCTGGCGTACCAACACTTTTGACAGTTCTTTAACCGAAGGACTGGGTTTGATCTCCTCAATCAGATTGAGGGCATCTTCACGGCTTACCAATCGCTGGTGGCGACCTTCAAAGTCATTGGTCAGAATTTGGAATTCATCCTCAGGCTGGTAAGCTTCCACAATTTCACGGGCGCGCTGACGGGCCTTTTCCAGCAGGGGCACATCCTGACTTAATGCATTCATACTAAAGGAGTTGTCTACAAAGATAGACACTGCTTTGCTCCCCATCTTTACGTCCTTTTCAACGGGAATAAACGGTTGGGCGAAAGCCAATACCAGAAAAGCCAACGCCAGCAGGCGCATCAATAATACCAGAAGATTTCTCAGTTTCGACCGGGCACTCGTTTCTTCCTTGACTTCACGCAGGAAGCGCACATTGGTAAAGTACACCTTTTTAAACCTGCGGAAATAGAAGAGGTGCAGGATTATCGGGATTGCCAGGGCCGCGAGTGCGAATAAGAAGGTCGGGTATAAAAACTGCATTATGCTCGCTTAATTTTGCGGTAAAAGTAGTCTTGTGTGCAGATCGCATCTGAAGATCTAAATGCGAGAGCTTCAGACAATATATATACGCCTACCGCGCTATTTTGTTATAATTTTTGCTACAAATTTAGAGAAAGGCAAAAGTAAACAAATTATAGTGAACGCAGACAATTACCTTTGCAGGAGATTAGAATAGAGGAATATGGCCAAATATAAGATCAAGGAAATCTTTTACACATTACAGGGAGAAGGGGCTCAGAGCGGTCGACCGGCCGTTTTTTGTCGTTTTAGTGGCTGCAATTTATGGAGCGGCCGCGAGGAAGATCGCCACAAGGCCATTTGCCAGTTTTGTGACACCGATTTCTGGGGAACAGACGGTTTGAATGGTGGTCGCTATACGGCGGAGGAATTGTCGGGAAAAGTGGCTTCATTGTGGCCCGGTACCGAATTGCGAGGCCAGCCCTACGTTGTTTGTACCGGTGGGGAGCCGCTATTGCAACTCGACGAACCCTTGATTGAGGCCTTTCATCAACAAGGTTTTGAAGTAGCGGTTGAAACCAATGGCACAGTCAGTCCTCCAAAGGGTATTGATTGGATTTGCATGAGTCCCAAGGCCAATACGGAGCTAAAAATTTCCGGAGGAAATGAACTCAAACTGGTCTACCCGCAACCAGGGGCAGAACCGGAAAAATATACTCATCTGGACTTTCAACATTTCTATTTACAACCAATGGATGGCTCAGAAACAGAAAGAAATACCCAGCGAACTCTGGCCTACTGCCTCGAACATCCCAAATGGAAATTGAGCCTGCAAACCCATAAAATGCTGAATATCCCGTAGGTAGGTGGTAAAAAAAGTGAGCTCTGTCTCTTTGAGAAAGGACAGAGCTCCTTAAAAACGCGCTCTCTCTGATGTGAAAATTTATGTCTGGTTAAATAGACTTCGTAATTAGTGTCGGAAAATTAAGCAATTTTCATCAAGCACACAAGATTTTTGTAAAATACCCTACATTTTTCCTAAAAAAAAGGGCCTGATCTGCTCATCTTCCAAAATTAAGGACAAGTAAAGTATCGAAATGGTTGAATTTCCTCCTTACTTTTTCCCTCAACCGGTACAAAATTAAAAAAAATTTAAAACAACTACCTAACACATCCCGGTAGTTTTTTTATTTGTTGTATAGACAACTATTGTGTCAATCTAAAAAATAGCTGCCAATTTTTCAGTTAAATCTGAATTTAGGCGACATTTTGTCTTTGGCATCCGATTTGTCGGACATAAGGTAAATATTGTTCCTTTTGTTGATAAACAGGAAGGACACACAAAATAAAGCATCATGTCGGAAGAGAAATTCCTTATAGAGAAATATAAAAATGGTGGGCGTACGCTACTGCTTTTTCTGGGGATGTTGTTGCTGATGGTTGGCTTGGGATACCTGTTTTTTGGTATTACCGGTTTGATTTGGGCAGCCATCCTTGGGGGCATGGGTTTGTATGGGAGTTACCGCATTCCTGCGAAAATGATCATGAAAATGCAGGGCGCAAGACCACTGGCTGAATATTATGCTACTGATCTTTGCTCCTACACTTACAACGATCATGATGCTGGCCATTTCCCGTACCCGGGAGTTTGATGCAGACCTTAGCGCTGCCCGCATCACTCGTGATCCGCTGGGGCTGGCCCAGGCATTGAATAAACTGAGTTATTACCAAAAGTTTTGGTTGCCGAAACTAACCGGTAAATTGATTCCCCGCTTTTTGCAAACCCACCCAACCCTCAAAGAGCGGATACAACGCCTGCGTAGTCTGGCACCGAGATATAAAAATCTGGCCCCTTTTGATTACCGACCAGTTTTTTATCACAGCAGTTACTAAATTAAAGCACTATACTTTTAAAAATTATTCGTCGAAATATTCATGTGGGCATCTAAATTTTTAGAAATTTAGGGAAAGAAAATCCAAATCAAATCTCACATGAAATTTCGGCTTACCCTTACCTTTATTTTCCTGTATGGCTTCGTACAGGCACAATTCAGTTTTTCTGATCGCAGCTTTATGCTCGCTAATCCAACCGTTAAAAGTGGCGCACCACTTGGCGTGGTGGACATGAATGGAGACGGGCTCGATGACATCGTCCGGCTTGATGAAACCCGCAACCTGAAGATTGACTACCAGGTGCCAGGCAATAACTTTTCGGGATTCATCTATGGCAACCTGGTGGGTTCCCAGTGGAGTCTGTGTGTGGCGGATGTAGACAACAATGGCTACAACGACGTCTTTACCGGTGGGGCCTACAACGGCCTGAAAGTATTAAAAGCCGGTAGTGGCGGAACCGGCTACACCCTAACCACCATTTCCATTTTACCGATCTTTTTGCAGGGCTCTAATTTTGCGGATATCAACAACGACGGTGCTGTCGATATCTTTGCCTGCCACGATGATGGGATCAGCCAGGCCTATGGCAATAATGGAGCAGGAGTGTTTGTCTTTGACGAAAATCTGATCAACCCCGAATCAACTGTTCCCTCCGACAACTCGGGTAATTATGGATCCATTTGGACCGACTATGACAACGACGGAGACCTGGACCTGTACATCAGCAAGTGCCGCCTGGGCGTGAATGATCCCATGGACGGACGAAGGATTAATTTGCTATTTGAAAATGATGGCAACAACCAATATACCGATGTGGCGGAAGAGGTAGGGCTGCGCCCGCTTGGACAGTCCTGGGCAACGGATTTTGCCGACATTGATAATGACGGAGACCTCGACGCCTTTGTGATCAATCACGATATCAACGACAATTTGTACATCAACAACGGGCAGGGACAGTTTGAAGACAACATCAATATTTCCGGCATGGTCCCGGAGCTGAACGCTGCCGGGGAAGGCATTCAGGTAAAATTTGCCGATTTTGACAATGATGGTTTTGTCGATCTCCTCTATACAACCAACGGCTTTAACCATTGTCTGTTTCGCAATAATGGCGACTATACCTTTACCAATTACGCCAATGCCTTTCCCACCAGTGATCGCATTCATTCCGCAGCGGTGGGTGACCTCAACAACGATGGGTTTCTCGATGTCATTGCCGGCTTTGGCAATGCCTATAATGGTTACAATCCCAACATCGTCGATAAACTGTACTTTAACAATGGTGGCGACAACGGTTACCTGAAAGTAAGGCTGGACGGTGAGGCATCCAATCCTAATGGCATCGGCGCAAGACTTGAACTATACGGGCAGTGGGGTATCCAGGTCAGAGAGGTACGTTCAGGGGAAAGTTATGGTATTATGACCTCATTGACCCAACACTTTGGTATTGGAGGGGCACCAGCCATTGACAGTTTACTCATAAAATGGCCTAGTGGTGTGGTGGATCGGATCATCAGCCCATCAATCAACTCGACGATCCTGGTAACAGAGGGAAGCTTTTGTACTTCAATTGTAGATTTCAGTGCCTCCATTCAGACTTTATCGGTACAGTTTACCGATCAAAGTACCGTAGGTGCTACCAGTTGGACCTGGACCTTTGGCGACGGTGGCAGCTCAACACAAGAAAATCCTACCCACACTTTTCCGACTCCCGGTATTTATCAGGTATGTTTAACCGCCAGCGGAGCTTGTGGAAGTGGTCAGATATGCAAAGAAGTAAATGTCAGTTGTACCGTACCTCAATCCGCATTTGGCAATATAGTAGATGATCAAACCGTAGCGTTTGAAGATCAGTCCACCAATGCCCCTACCGAGTGGTTTTGGAATTTTGGAGATGGCACTACTTCCAACGTGGCCAATCCACTACACTCCTTTGTAGAACCAGGTTCTTACCTCGTCTGTTTGACCGTGACCAACTCCTGTGGTATGGATGAAAGTTGTAATCTGATTACCGTAGGTTGCGGGGGGGCCAGCGCAAGTTTTTCATTTGAAGCTGATGAATTTGAGCTGGAATTCATAGCCGAATCCACTATCAATGGATTTGCCTGGCAATGGGACTTTGGTGGAGGCGAAACTGATGATGGCTTTATTGTCTATCACACTTTCCCCGGTCCTGGCGTTTATCCGGTGTGTTTGCAGGTATCAACCAACTGTGGACCGCTGCTATATTGCGAAGATGTAGAAGTAACCTGTGCCGCGCCCGATGCGGAGTTTTTCTATGCCGGCAATGAATTTAATTATAACTTCATTAGTGATCCCAATCCGGATATTGATTTCTGGTTTTGGGAGTTTGGTGATGGCACTACTTCCAACTTCACCAACCCCTTGCATACATTCCCCAATGCCGGGGAATACGAAGTATGCCTGACCGTGGGTAATGATTGTGGCATGTCGCAAACCTGCCAAACCATTAATGTAGCCTGCACCCCTCCACAAGCCAGCTTTGAACTTACCATCGACGAACTGGTAATCATGGCTGAAGACCTCTCTGACCTTGACCCTACGGAATGGCTTTGGGACTTCGGAGATGGTACTACATCCACCTTGCAAAGCCCCGATCATACCTATAGCATACCCGGAGACTACGAAGTATGCCTGATGGTGAGTGGTGATTGCGGCAGCACTGAAGTCTGCGAAACCATCAGCATTAGCTGCACCGCTCCGGAGGCCAACTTCTTCAGTGATCCAAATAACCTGACCTTAAACCTCGTCGATATTTCAACCAATAGTCCCACGGAATGGGCATGGGACTTTGGCGACGGTGCTACGTCTACGCAGCAAAGCCCCAGCCACACCTATAGTGAACCGGGTACCTACGAAGTATGTCTTACTGCATCCAGCATTTGCGGAAACTCCCAATACTGTCAGATGATTAGTATTTCCTGTACGGCTCCGGGGGCAGGGTTCAGCTATGATGACAACCAGCTTACCCTCAATTTTACCGACCTTTCGGTCAATAACCCCACGGATTGGTTTTGGGAATTTGGAGACGGATCTACTTCGACCATGCCAAATCCGCAGCACAGCTATTCCTTTCCGGGCACCTACGAAGTGTGTTTGACGGTCAGCAGCATTTGTGGAAACACCCAATCCTGCGAGATGATCACCGTTAGTTGTCAGGCACCAAGTGCTGCATTTGCCTTTTCGGCCAATGAACTAGACTTGTCTTTCACCGACAATTCCACTGGAAGTACGACTTCCTGGATGTGGACCTTCGGCGATGGCTCCAGCTCAACACAAAGCGATCCGGAGCACATCTATGAAACTCCCGGTAACTATCAGGTTTGTCTGACCGTGAGTAGCATTTGCGGAAGCAATCAATTCTGTCAAACCATCACCGTTAGCTGTACACCACCGGAGGCCGGATTTAACTTTACAACCGATGAGCTGAGTGTCACCTTTACGGATCAATCACTGGGTGATCCTGATGCCTGGACCTGGGCTTTAAGCGATGGCGCAACGGGCAACAGCCAAAACTTCAATCATACCTTTGATGCTCCAGGCACCTACGAAGTATGTCTCACGGCAGGAAACCTTTGTGGTAATACTACGGAATGCCTCAACATCACCGTGAGCTGCACTGCACCACAGGCCAACTTTACCAGTACCACTAATGAACTGGAAGTCACCTTTACCGATCTTTCTACCGAAAATCCAACCTCCTGGCAATGGGACTTTGGCGATGGTACGTTATCAGATGAAGCTTCACCTTTGCATAGTTACGCGCTTCCGGGCAGCTATACGGTATGTCTGACCGCCAGTTCCATCTGTGGTACCACCATCAGTTGTCAGGAAGTAATCGTGACTTGTCCGGCACCCGTGGGTAGCTTTACAGACAGCATCAGTGGCTTACAGGCCAAATTTAGCGCTATTTCCGAAGATGAAGTGGATACCTGGAGCTGGGACTTTGGTGACGGAACAACAGCGACCAGCCAGGATGCTGAGCACGTCTACGCTGAATCCGGCGATTATGAGGTATGTCTGACCATCACCAACCTTTGCGGCAGCACGGAATACTGTGAGACCATCACCATCACTTGCCTGACCCCAATGGCATTATTCTCTGTAAATGGCACCAATACTACGCAGGTATTTATGGATGCTTCCCTCAACAATCCAACTTCCTGGTTTTGGGACTTTGGCGACGGTGCAACCTCAACAGAGCAGGACCCCGTACACACTTTCCCTGCACTTGGGGGTTATACGGTTTGTTTGACCGTGACCAATGCCTGCGGAACGGATACTGTTTGCACCAATATTAATGTCATTAGTGGAGTAGATCATCCGAAGAAGATGATCAGTTTGCAAATCAGCCCAAACCCGACCATCAATCAGGTGCAGCTGGATTTTCAATTACCTGCTGCCCGCGAAATGGAGCTAACCATTTATGATGCTCAGGGCAAAAAAGTACAACAGCAAAACTGGGATAGCCTGCAACTGCACAACCGGAAAATCATTGATTTATCGACTTTACCGGCAGGAGTGTATCACTTCCTGTTGCGCGACAAAGAGGGGAATTGGGGATTAGAGAAGGTCGTTAAGCTGTAGCAAATAAAAATTCCCGATAAATATCCCAGAAGCGGCCATTGTGCTTGAGGAGGAAGAGGCTTTTTACTTCAAACTCAGCATCGAATGGCCGCTTTTGGTATTCGGGCCAGGCTGTAGCAAAGGCTTCTGGCGTAAGGTCTCGGGTAGCAATGGTCAGGTGTGGATTGATTTGCTTCGGCGTCCGATTTGGGTCAAAGCCCAGTTCGTTAATCAACACCAGCCTAAGAGCCGAATGTACCTTTCTAATAGGTTCTGGATCTCCGGGATGAATGAAAATCACGCGGGGAGCGAAACAATCAAAGCCGTTTAATTTGACTTGGAAAGAGGTTTGCCCACTGGCAAAACGTGTGAGAGGAGTCACCAACTTCTGCTCTTGGTCAGGGTCCCAGCGAAAAGGCATTTGCAGCGTAAGATGCGCCGGAGATTTAAGCGCGTGTTTGGCCTTAAAGCGGTCACGCATTTCTTCCTTGAGCGCTTTAACCTCGGCACGAAGTTGCTCATGGGGAATAAGGGCAATGAAGTACAGTTGCTTATTGGCCATGGCTTATTCAGGATACCAATTGCGTAAGCGTACCTCAATGTCCCCATTCCTTGCATTGACGGTCTTCTTAAATGCTTCCACGTCGCTAAAACCGTCCTTGCCCCGGTAATGGAATGGATAGACCACTTTCGGCTGAAATTCCAATACAGCGGCAGCGGCCTGACCAATAGTCATCGTATAGGGCAGGTTCATACATACAAAAGCATAGTCAATATCCTGCAGGTTGCGCATTTCGTCAATGTCTTCGGTATCACCGGAAATGTACAAACGTTTTCCACCAATGGTCAGCACATAGCCATTGCCCCAGCCTTTGGGATGACGTGAATCTTCGGTCTCCGGGAGGTTGTACATGGGGACGGCCTGCACATTTAGGCCAAATAAATCGGCATCCTCTCCATTATCCAGCGGATGCACTTTCGCAAATTTGATGTCCCCCAACTCATCCGTTACCGACTTTGGCGCAATGAGGGTGGTCTTCCCGAGGTTTAGTCCATTCAGGGTTTCGGGATTAAAATGGTCACCATGCTTATGGGTAATTACCACCAAATCGGGATCGGCAAAATCAGCAAATTTCTCTGCTCCGCCGTAGGGGTCCATATAAATCGTTTTGCCCTCCCAGTTTAAAACCATCGTGGCGTGTAAGATGGGCGTCATGATCAAGTCACCTTTGTCAGTGGGAATCGTATCGATTTGGGCTTGCGCCAAAAGAGGCAGACAGCAGCCAAGAAATAAGAGGGTCTTTTTCATCAGTAATTGATTTTAATTTACCATTCAACAAAAAAATGCTTAATCTGTTCTGCCGCCAAATGGGGTTAAACTGCCCAAACCAGCAAACAATGCAGCTCATTTCTCATTGTAATAGATGGACATTTTCAAAATTGCATTCATGACTACACGTTTCACCCTACTGTTTTTCACCCTATTATACACGTCAATTACCTATGCTCAAACCAATCAGAATAACACGGCCACTATCAACGGCATCGTGATTGCCGCCGATACCGAAGCCCCGCTCGATTTTGCGACGGTTAGCTTAATGCAAAAGCAGGACAGCAGCCTGATTGACGGCAATGTAACCGATATCAACGGCGAATTTGAATTGACCGCAACTCCCGGTGTCTATTACCTGAAGGTAGATTTCCTGGCTTATCAAACAACTTATGTTAATGATGTGGTGATCAACAAAAACCAGAAGCTACTCGATCTGGGAACCATCCGCCTCAGAAGTGAAGCCACCGATCTGCGAGAGGTGGTAGTAGCTGCTGAAAGAAGCCAGATGGAAATGTCGCTCGATAAAAAGGTATTTAATGTTGGAAAAGACCTCTCAACACGGGGTGGTAATGCGGCAGATTTGCTTGACAATGTACCATCCGTACAGGTGGACATAGAGGGAAATGTAAGCCTTCGCGGCAATGAAAATGCCCGCATCCTTATCAATGGAAAGCCTTCGGGTTTGGTTAGTAATGGCTCTACCGGTTTACGCCAATTACAGGCGAATATGATTGAGAAGATCGAGGTAATCACCAACCCTTCGGCACGCTACGAAGCGGAAGGGACGGTCGGCATTATCAACATTATTCTGAAAAAAGAACAGAAGACCGGCCTGAATGGCTCCTTTGATGTAACCTTTGGTTATCCCGAAAATTATGGGGCTGCAGCCAATATCAATTACCGAACCCCCAAGTTGAATTTCTTTGGAAATTACGGCATTTCCTACCGACAAAGACCCAGTGGAGGAACGCGCTATCAGGAAATCTACCGCAATGATAGCACCTTTATTACCAACCTCACCCGCGACCGCAAACGAGGTGGCTTATCCAACAATCTGCGGCTGGGCGCAGACTACTATTTTAATGAAAAAAACATCCTTACTTCCACGTTTAATTTATCCCTGGATGATGATAATAACGTAGGCCAAAATCGATACGAAGACTATCTGTTCACCCTCGAAAACCCGGTAGGTGTCACCGTCCGCACCGACGATGAACAGGAGGATGAGCTAAATCTGGAGTATGCACTAACTTACGAGCGCCTCTTTGATGATGATGAACGCTCCTTCACCGTAGATTTGCGATACCAGGACAACCTGGAAAAGGAAGGCTCCGACTTACGCAATGAATATTTCAATGGAGATTTGACGCCTGGCAATGAGCCCGACCTGTTGCAACGCTCCAACAATGAAGAAGGTGAACGCCAATTGATCTTCCAGGCAGACTATCGACAACCCATCGGCGAAGAAGGAAAATTTGAAGCCGGTTTGCGGTCGTCCTTAAGGGAAATTACCAACGACTACGCCGTCGAGGAAATGATCGGTGGCGAATGGCAAAACCTGGGAGGTTTTAGCAATGTTTTTGTCTACGATGAGAAAATTCATGCGGCCTATCTGATCTATGGACAAAAGTTTGGCAAATTTTCTTTCCAGCTCGGTGTGCGCCCAGAATACAGTCAGGTGAGCACCCAATTACGTACCACCAATGAGGTCAACGATCGGGACTACCTCAATATCTTCCCGAGCGGCCACTTTTCCTACGAGTTGCCCAAGGACAATTCCGTGCAAATCAGCTATAGTCGCCGCGTTCGCCGACCACGATTTTGGAGTTTGAATCCCTTTTTCACCTTCACCGATAATCGCAACTACCGCAGTGGTAACCCAAATCTGGACCCGGAATTCACCGATGCCTACGAACTTGGTTATCTGAAATATTGGGATTTTGGTTCATTAAGTTCCAGCATTTACTACCGGCACACCACCGGAGAAATTGAGCGCATTACGCGGGTAGATTCTGAAACCGGCATTTCTACCTCGCGGCCGGAAAACCTGCTGACCGAAGATTCCTACGGATTTGAAATCAATGCTTCCATTGATCCATTTAAATGGTGGCGCATCAACGGCGATTTCAATTTCTACCGCGCCATTACAGATGGCGGGAACCTCGGTGAATCGTTCCGGAGTGACACCTACAGTTGGTTTACCAGAACTACCTCCCGTTTCACTGTTTGGGATGACCTCGACATCCAACTTCGAGTGGGCTACCGATCGCCAAGGCGTACCACCCAGGGTATCCGTCAGGGCATGTACCGCGTAGATTTGGCCGCCAGCAAAGACCTGCTGAACGACGATGCCACGATCACCGTCAGCGTGCGTGACCTCTTCAATTCACGTCGCTACCGCTACATTGCTGAGGGAGAGAATTTCTACACTGAAAATGACTACCAGTGGCGTGCTCGTCAGGTGGTGCTAACCTTCAACTACCGCATCAACCAGCAAAAGCGCCGGGAAGAAGGTCGCGGCGGGTTTAGTGGTGGTGATAGTTTTTAAGCTTATTTTTTAGAGTTAGAGATCATTGACGATAAGTTTCCGGAATTTGTAGTACACTATCCGGAATGGCATCAATTTCCTGCACACTCAAAGCCTTTTTCACATAGCCGGTTTTGCCCAATGCGTAATTATCCAATCGCAGATCGATGTTGTTCCATAACCAGTATTTTACCGACATGCCCTTGTGCTCGTAGACTGAACATGTTTTTCCGGCGATGGTCTCATCCGGCATTTTTTTATATCCCTCAGCAGATCTTTGGCTTTCAGACACCGTAGCGATAGTAGGTGGCTCAGTATCCTTGATTCTCAGCGACATCACACTAACATTTTTGCGGTCGTGATTGATGATCGTACTTTTGCCACCCTGCCAAATGATGGTCTTTTTGCCGCCAGACATTTCCGGACGGTCCTGAACCAGCACAATGGTTTTTCCAAAATCATCAAAATACAAGACATCGGTGCCTTTAATCATACCGGTATATTCGTAAGTGATTTTCGCCGATTTGATGGCAAATAGGCCAGCATCAGGAGAAAGGCTTTTGGTAGGAGTCGTGACAGGCCTTTTGTCTCGATCCTTTTTGACATCCAAAGCAATTGGTGCCACTATTTCCTCATCAGTTTCTCCATTGTTGTATTTCCAGCACGCACGGCGATTGGCTTCGGTCATTCGTTGAGTTTTCGTGATCAACTCGTCGTTGCTTTTCAAAACCAGCTCCGCATCAAGTTCAGGAGTCTTTCCCATCATTTGTAGAACTTCTACCAAGTCTTCAGAAAATCGTTTTTGCCATTTCCGGTCGTATTCCTGCTTACAAAATGCGACAATTTCTTCGATGGGAATGCCGTTAAGGCTTTGCAATTCATACCATCCTCCCTCTACCCTGACAACAGGTTGCTCATCCGACCATTTGACGGCAGTGAATGGAGCCGCCTTGTCCGGCACCTGAGCAAAAAGTGTCAATCCAATAAATAAAAAGATCAGGCTGGCGATAGAGGATTTCATAAAATCAGGTGTTTTGGTTTTCTCTAAATTTACAAATTCTGTAACAGAAACGCTACTTCCCTTTCCTCAATGCTTCAATCTCTTCCCAGTGCACTACTTTAAAATTCTGAGAGATCATTTTATCTTCTTTGTAATTAAAACCATCCTGAGCAATAAAGATCCCTTTCGGAAATGCTGGCCCCAGGTTGGCACTGATGGCCTCAATGCCATCGGTTTCCTCAACGCCGTCAATGCCTTCGGATGCCGTAATTTTGAAACTAAATAAATAGGGATTATCCCCTTGACGGTCAAAAACGGCATAGGAAAAATTGCCCTGACTACTGACAATGAGGTAGCCATCCTGATCACCTTTTTCGTAAAGGGTCACTCCTTCCACATCGTAGGCAATATTGGCGTTGGATTCATCACTCATCGCAATCAGATTTGGAGCAAGGGTATCTGTTGGTTCCGCGCCCATTTTCCAAACCCCTCGTCCCTCTTCTCCAAGGTAAAGCACCGCATTAACATGATCGGCAACCATGCCTTCCACCTGGCTCGCAAAGGTCTTTTCTCTGACTAACTTCACATCAATTAGGCTATCTTTTGCGATTAGCTCATATTGCTGAAAGCGCCCATTTTTGGCATTAATCATCACATAAGTAGCACCAGATTTTGGATTCTGGTAAAAACAAAAACCGTAAACATCATTCATCAGCGTGGTATCCATCAAAAATGGACGGGCCGAGATATCTACCAGTTTCCGGGTATCAGGATCAATTTTAAATAAATCTATTGACTGGTCAGAACGGTTGCTACCCCCTAAGATATCCAGGTTTTGATTGCCTACGGTGAATCCGTAGACCACATCGATGTTATTTATATTTCCAACCGGATAATAATCCAGCTCCTGTCCCGTCAGGTCATAGGTGGCGATACCTCCCCGCTTGTTGGAGCCAATGATCATGCTCAACGCAGGATCACCGGGGTTAATCCAGAAAGCAGGATCATCAGCTGCATCTTCTTCCGTTTGGGCGTGTATAGCACGTGTTTCTAAGGCCGGAGTGACGGAAAGCTCAATTTTGGACTGCTTCTCATAGGCCAACACTAAAGCCACAGAGTCCTCCCTGGCTTCGAGCTCTTCGAGTGATTCAACCTGATCTCCCTCATTAGCAGAGCCTGTGGGAGGTTCGGAACAGGTCGACAAAATGCAGCAATGCAGGAAGATTATCCAGCTAAAGTAAGTACGCATCATTAGTAGTTTAATTTCACCCCTATCCTACCCCACCAGGAGTAAAACTCCTGCTTCTGAGTACGGTCCTCATTGCCCAGATAATAACGCAAGGGCGTATTGGTCAAATTGAGGGCATCAGCAAAAAAGGTGAAGTGTTTATTGAGTTTATAATTTGTGGTCAGATCAATTCGAAAGGCAGAGGCATAGTATTCGTCCAGATCAGGATCGGCACCGAGTTGGTAAAGAAAATCATCTTGAAAATTGGCGGTTACCCGGACAAAGAAACGCTTGGAGTCGTAAAATAGCGCGAGGTTGGCGGTGTGCTGAGCCTGTCCCGGCAAACTGATCTTCTCCTCTTCATCGGTGGAAGCAAAAACGCTCAGGTCATCTTCACCAAAAACAACGACCGCGTTGGCATAGTTGGCGGAATAGCGTTTGTTGATCATTGCCTCTGAATAGGTGTAGGTATAATTGGTGTAAATACCAAGATTTTTCAAGAAGCCCGGAAGAAAGTCAAACTTGAACTGCGCTTGCAATTCAACACCGTAGACCGATGCCTGCAATCCATTGATGGCCTTGGTAATTTCAACCAGGCCATAGTCGCTGAAATCGGTGCCTTCGTGGGCAAATCGTTTAAAAAAGAAGATAAAATCGTCGATCTTTTTGTAAAACAACCCTCCGGAAAAGATGCTGCGACCAAAGTACCTTTCCGCCAACAGATCCACATTCATTGAGCGAGGATAAACCAGATCGGGATTGCCAAATTTCACTTCCTCGCGATCCTGCTCGCGGTAGGGCAAGACATCTTCAAAGTTTGGACGCGAATAAGAATAGGTCAGCGCTGCCCTTAAATTTACCTTCTTATTTAGTGCATACTTCACCTGAAATTGCGGTAACAAAAAGGTATGGGTTCGCTGATCAGTGAGGGTATCGATGCCTACAAAACGATTGCGGTCTAACAGAATTTTACGGCCTTCGTAGTCAATATCAGTGTGCTCCAGTCGAACACCTCCCAGCAGCATCAGCTTGCCAAAATCCTGGCGGATCATGCCATAGGTAGCATAAATCTTTTCTCGGGCGTCATAGTCTTCACCAAAGGATTCCGTCCGTGTCCCGGTGCGGTCAAAGATGAAATGCTGAGGGTAAAACTCGTAAAAATCGCGCAGCATATCGGCGGAAGGCATGTATTCGAGTAAATATTTTCTTCCCAGAAGGTCCTCTTCACGAAAGCCATCATTCACCGTGGCCAGTGACAACTCCGGTCCTATCCCTGGATACAGCGGTGATTCCGCGAAGTAAGCACCAAACAACTGTGCCTCGTTGTTTCTCTTCTTTTCTTTCATGCGAATTTTACCGCCCACCTTAAAATAGCCGGTCGCATTCCCCGCAAGGGAAAGTGGAATCTTCAGATTAACCCTTGGCGTTAGGTTTTGATCGGTAATGCGAGAGTGGGCCAGTAGCAGATCATCCAGCTCAAAATTGGCATAATCAGTGGCATTGCCTGCATTGCTTTCATTGGGAAAAGTCGCTCGCGGAAAATCAGGATCATCGAGATCAAAATCGATAGCAATGGCCTGCCCCGGACTATCAAATACCGCCTCCAACCGATCGGGTTCCTGCTCTATGGCGTAAGCATAAAACAATTGATAATCCAACGTAGCGCGGCCGATGCGGTGCTCACCACCGAGACTCAGTGTTGCCAATTCTTGCCGCTTCAGTCGGTCTTTTACATCGTGATTTACCCCACCGTAAAGATAATAAGTATCAGAAAGCGCATCATCCAAATCATAAATCAAGCGGCGGCGGGTTTCCTGGTCGGAAAAGCTGTTGTACATACCACGCAGATAAATAAAGGAATGCTCGTTAAAGCGAAAATCAAGGGTTGGGCTGATGCCAATGCGGGTGCGCGTGATATCGTAATGCCGAAGCTGCACTTCGCGGTACTGTACATAATAATTGTCGACACTATCTTGCTGGGAACCAAAGAAAGGCCCTTTAACAAATTTAAATTCCATGTTATCAGCGCCTTGTTCATTACGGAAGTAGCTGCTGTTGAGATGGAATCCCAATTTTCCGTAGCGTTGTCCGTAGGAGAACTGCAATTGATAGTTGGGTGTTTGCCGTAGCTGGCCATATCCGCCGGCAATGGTGGCCCGAACTTCCGGGTCGGCCGCTGATGCTTCCTTGGTTTTGATATTCACCGATCCGGCAATGCCGTCAGCATCCATGTCTGGTGTGAGTACCTTGGTGACTTCAATAAACTCGATCTGGTCGCTTGGTACGATGTCCATTCCTACGTAGCGAACATCCCCTTCGGGTGATGGAATTTGTTCGCCATTGATATTGAAAGTCGTCAGCTCCGGAGGTGTTCCCCGTAGTTGCACGTAGCGCCCTTCTCCCTGGTCGCGCTGCAAGGTAATGCCTGGGATGCGTTGCATAACCTCGGCGGCATTCATGTCGGGAAAGGTGGCAATTTGTTCTGCTGAGACTATATTTTTGATGCTCTCCGCTTGTTTCTGGTCGATCATGGCCTTGATGGTCCCTTCTGCCTGCCCTGCCACCTCAACCACCTCCAACTGAACCGCCGATGGGGCCAACAGGATCACTAATGGCTTTTGTCCCTGTGCCAACAGATCACAATCTACTTCCTTTAAATCATAGCCCAAATAGGTGATGGATAGGACCACCGTTCTTGTCTTGATATTATTTAGCACAAAAGCCCCATTCTCTCCTGCTGTAGTCCCCAGTGTTGATCCCTTTACCGCCACCGCTGCACCGATGAGCGGTTCTCTACTCTCGGCATCGAGTATATTTCCGAAGAGGGAATAATTCTGAGAAAAGACGAGAGAAGGAAACAGAAGTACGAGGAAAAGCAACCACTTCATAAGTGTTGTTTTTGGAAAAAAGAAAATCTCGCGAAACCATCTTTCTGAAAAGACACCTTCGCGAGAAGTATTGACTGGCTTAACACCAGCACTAAAATATCATCAAGGTTACTGAACAATCAATTGCTCCACATACAAGCGGTTGTTCTGCTGAGCTTGTATGAAATACATCCCTTTTGCAAGGTTTGCGGTATCGAATTGAACATTCTTTTGCTGTTCGGTATAGATGCTTTGAACAACCTGTCCGTGCGCATTCAACAAACGAACTACCGCTGGCTGATGGGTTTCCAACTCAACGGTCACGCCCTGATCACCCGTTGGATTTGGGTAAATCTTCAGCGGCTTTGCCTGAGGGAATACCTCCACTACCGGTGTCATATTTGGTGAAGAAAAGTAGATTGTCAATTGAGGTACACGCTCCGGATGATTTTGGCCGTCACCGCCATCTTCAGGATCGGCAATATTTTCGTAAGATTCCCATTCACGGGCATTTTCAAAATCACTGGGGCCCTGATCCTGGCCCAGTACGATAAAGGCGATGGCATTACCCAATTGCCAGCCTTCACGGTTGACCAGTTCCTGCACGATCCCTTTCAAATCTGGAGTACGATAAGGCAGCCAAAGACCCCATTCCTCAGCAACTGTCCACTCAACGGTGGCACCGGTAGAAGGACGAGCATCGATCAGGGCATCTTCGGTAAAGGTTTCTGCATTGTCGGTAGCTTCGGCAAAAATCACCAGTTCGGCAACATCATCAGCTGACTTAACTTCGTGCGACCATACGGTGATGAATGCAGAATCGATCACGGCACCTTGTGGTACCGGAATATTGCGGAAACGCATACCTGTGGTCAAGATATTAAGGTCTTCAGGATCGCCTTCCCATCCGGCATCCAGATCATCGTCAAAAAGCGAGTCGATCTCATCATTTTCCTGCTCAGCATCATCTGAAGATACGGCCAGCGTTACGCCTTCATCAGTAATGGTATCAGTAACCATAATGCGGATATCAGCCATAGCGGCATTGGTGCTGTAATAAACCACCAATTGAGGTACCCTTTCGGGATGATTTTGGCCATCGCCGCCATCTTCAGGGTCAGCAATATTTTCGAAAGATTCCCACTCGCGGGCATTCTCAAAGTCGCTAGGTCCCTGATCTTCCCCCAAAACAGCAAAAGCGATGGCATTACCGGCCCACCAGCCCGGACGGTTGACCACTTCCTGTACCAGATCCTTGATATCAGGTGTACGGTATGGTTGCCAGATAGTCCATTCTTCTGCCACGGTCCACTCAACACTAGCCGCAGTCGATGGTCGCGCATCGATCAAGGCATCTTCAGTAAAAGTTTCGGCATTGTCTGTAGCCTCGGCTACGATGGTCAGTTCAGCAACATCATCTGCTGATTTGTCCTCGTGGGAATAAACAATGATGAAGGCGGAATCGATCGTAGCCCCCTGAGGGATCAGGATGTTGCGGAAACGCAAACCACAGGTCAATACATTCAAGTCTTCCGGATCGCCTTCCCAACCTGCATCCAGGTCGTCATCAAAAAGCGAGTCAATTTCATCATTTTCCTGCTCGGCATCATCAGACGAAACCGCCAGGGTTACGCCTTCATCAGTAATGGTATCGGTCACCATAATGTGGCGGGAAAAAGAAAAGTTTTGGCCAAAAGCCAATGTTGTGCTGGCCAATAAAACCAACAGTAGAATAGGCAAAAGTAGAGGTTTACGCATAAGTGATATGTTTTTTTCACAAAAGGCAAATGAACGAAAAAAACACAGGGAGCCTATGCGCTCAGGATATTCTTAAGGTTAAAATAAAGAGCGGTTAATATTCACGAAGAATTCTTAATGTGCAGGTAAACCTGGATTAATAAAGAATGAGTAATGGGTTAACCCAAAAGGTACTGGTTGCGATATAGAAGTTCACCCCAAATTAAGATGTACTTCTACATCGCCTATTGCCAAATTACAAGTGTTATATCATCTTGACATTGATAGCATTGGGCCCCTTAGCTCCCATTTCTATTTCAAAGGAGACCTTATCACTTTCCTGAATGGGTGCTTCAAGGCTATTGGCGTGCACAAAAATGCTTTCACGCGTTTCCATGTCAATGATAAAGCCATAGCCTTTCTCTTCGTTAAAGAACTTCACCTGGCCTTTGTGGATTGGATCAGACATATTTTCATCCTTGGGTGGGATACCCAGTACGATGTCTTCGGCCTTGACTTTTTTCTTTTTGGACGGATCAGGTTTCGTCTTGGTGAGGTTGCCGTTTTCGTCCACGTATGAAAGCATGTCCTCAAATTTAACATCCCCTCTTTCCGCTTTCTCAGCTTTGCGCTGTTCACGGCGTTCTTGTTTCTCTTTCTTGCGCTTTCTGCGTTTTTTCTCTTTTTCCTTTTTGCTAAAAGACTGCTGCGATCTTGCCATAGTTCAATTTTGGTTAAAAAAAATCCCACTTGAGGATGAAAACAAATGGCAAACAAATGTGCTAAAAGTGCCTACGCATAGCCTCCAAGTCAATGAGGAATATCAAAGTTACTGAATTTTGGGGTGTTCCCCTCTTATAACTACAACGTAGATTCATTAAAGTTGTCAATCTTCGGTTTTCTCTGGTATAAACAGCTCTCTTTTCGTTAAATGGGCACGTAAATTTTTCAACTGCTGCTTCCTTTTCACCAACTCCGCGCCAGTGGTTGAAGCCGTTTTCACCTCCTTCAATTTCGGAAAAATCAACCGCCCGTGAGCCACCGAATACATCCAGCAAAGATCAATGTAGTTGAGTACGATATTAAACTTTTCAAACCCTCCCGCTTCGGAAACTTCAAAGCCCAGGCGTTTGGCGGTGCTTTCGCTGAAAAAGTAGGAACTGCCTCGCACGTCCACCGTTTCCGGTAATGCTCCGGATTCGATCTTCTCCACAATTTTTAACAGGCCTTCCAGATAAAAAGCCAACAATCGGTGTCGCCACGGCCTGCCGGGAGGACAGTCACGCATGACAAACAAATAGTCAAAAGAAGTCCCATTGTGTAAGTCATACTTTTCATCAGAGGCCCCAAATACCAGTAACATGGGCGATAGATACTGATAGAGACCAATGAGGGTAAAAAAAGGAGTCATCAAAAATTGGAAAAAGGGAGCCAAAAGAAAGATCAGCAAATACCAGAATACGTTTTTTACGATCAAATCAATCCAAAACCCCATCATGATGAAGGTGAGGATTAATAGAAGTGTCGCAATGCTCCACTGTTGCCCTTTCCCTAATTCGTAAAATCGATTCATTAAGTTTCATTTACAACCGGTAGCCCAGCATCAGGAAATACCGGGTAGTATTGGTAGCAATACCCGTCACTGTTGAAAATCCATTGCCAATAGCCAGCCTAAGTTCCAGCGATAGTCGATCTGCCTTAAATCCTAGCCCTCCAATAACCGCTTGTTCAAGGCGTCTTGGACTGGGAAAGGCCGGTTCTTCCGTGAAGGTATGGGTAGTGTAGAAGCGTTCCTCCAGCCTAACGGTATTTTTCTTATTCATGACCAATCCTAGTGATAATCCGGCATTAAAAAACAGGTGGTTATTACCAATCGGCCTATGATAGCGAAGCATGGGGTTAAACTGCAAGTGGGTGAACGCAAAGGTGAGATCACCATAGGTGTAATATTCTACGTTCCTAACATTTTCATACCGGCCCTTGATGTTGTAGTTGGTCAGTAAAAATTCCAAATATGCCGACCACCGCTGCTGTCCTCTGGTGATAAAAATATCGTAAGAAACGCCTGCTGCAAAACTCAATGACGGATCATAATCTGCTTCTGCCAATAAAGGTGTGTTATTCGCATTTATCTTCAGTGTAGTCATCACTGCTCCGGCCACTACCCTCCATTCGCTTTTGGCCCGATCAGGTTTTCTAAAGTAGTCCATCTCCTCCAAAGTGCATTCGTAATAAATTCTAAATCGCTTTTCAATGCTTTTGGGGTCGTACTCGATTCCACTTAATTTAGCCGACATTTCCGGACAGTCCTGAAGGTACAGATTGAGTTGCCCCACATACTTCTGGTTTTGAGTGATTAATCTTTTCCCATCAACTTTCTTCAGGTATTTTTTGTATTCCAATAGTACATATTCACCACCTTCTTTGATGTACATGCACACACGTCCCTCATTATCCTTCAAATAAAAAAGACTTTTAGGCCCGGTTACGATTGCCCGTAGAAAAGCTGTTGCATTCTTAAAGTTAAA
Organism: Saprospiraceae bacterium; assembly: GCA_965229635.1. Taxonomy (GTDB): domain Bacteria; phylum Bacteroidota; class Bacteroidia; order Chitinophagales; family Saprospiraceae; genus BQJU01. The sequence continues at coordinate 2,778,036 of OZ245894.1, read as the reverse complement.
CTCCTTTTCCTCCTTTAGGTCGTTGGTTTTAAAGGGGCTCACCTCTACCTTTACTGTTGCTTTAACGTAGGATTCATCCGCAACGGAGAAGCCTTGGATTTCCATCAGGCCCAAGACCTGTTCCGGTGCATTTTCCACACTTTTAAAAGAGATTCTCTCGGGATTTTTTTCCCAGTTGCGGTAGTCAATCAAGCCATTAAGCGTGTCGCCGCTGGTGGTAATAGCGTAGCCGGGTTGATAATTAGTTTGGCTGTAGGCAAATTGAAGGAGGAACACTCCCAGGCTCGCCATAAAAATCTTTTTTACAGATAGTCGAAATTTCATAGATTTTAATTTTTGAATACTTAGGCCTGGAAGTCTATCTTCTCAAAAAAGGTAGCCGAGCATTAAATAATAGCGGTTGATATAAGCACCTCTTTGCTCAAGTTTTGATAGGCCGTTTCCTTTTTCTATTCGTGCCTCCAGGAAGAACTTTTTGTAATTTCCTCCTAGACCTAGGAGGAAACCATGTTCATAGTTTGTTGGTGCTCCTCTAACAGGGCCTCCCCCAATCAGGCCTTCACCACCCACTTCTTTCAATTGCTGAAAACGGTTGCTGCTAGCGACCACAACTCCATTCGAAATTCCTGCATTTAGATAAAAACGGGCCAATTTCACAGGAAACGTGTATCTGACTAAAGTGTTGATCTTAATATGACTATACCTGAAATAGGTGTCAAGAATTCCCACATAGTTTTCTTCCAAACTATCGTCATAATGCCCCTGAATATCATAGTAGGTATATAATACTTCATTATTTAAGGACCATCTTCTGAGCCTTTTAGGCATGTACATTTCCAACATAACCCCTCCCGTTGGATTAAAGGAAGTCGTATAGTCGGCATCCGTATAGCCTGGACTTCCACTAATATTAATTTTTAATGTGGTAAGTGTACTTCCCGCCATGATTCCAAATTTGAAGGATACCTTTTCTGGAACTCGCTTAAATTCAGGTTTTTCTTCAATACAATCATAATACTTATCAAAGAGCTTTTTCATGCTCGGAATATTATACTCGACCCCACTCATAAGCGAAACAATATTGGAACAATCACTCAAATAGATGACCAGTTGACCGCTGTACTTTTTAACTTCTCGAATCAACGTCCTATCCTCTTTTCTTTTCTGGTATTTTTTATATTCTAATAAAATGAACTGCCCATCCTGCAGGATATAAAAATTCTCACGACCTGTCTTATCCTTGTGAAAATAAAGACTTTTTTCTCCTAAAATCAACGTTTGGAGAAATACGGTTTCCGTCTCAAAAATCAGCTCAGGTCTGGTTTCCAGGTTGTTTGTCTTTGTCGGACTTACCTCTTTTTCTACCGTTGCACTAATATAATATTCTCCTTCAAGGGCAAAGCTTTTAATATCATTCGGATAATACGCTACAACCTCCCCACCATTATAGTTCTTAAAATTAATCTTCCTCGGGTTTTTCTCCCAATTTCGATAATCCAGTTGTCCTGTTATAGTATCTCCTTCCAGCGTAATCATATATCCTGGCAGGAAGTTTTTCTGGCCGTAGGCCATTTGGAGTAACGACAGGCCCGCTAGTACCAGGAAACACTTCTTCAAAGTATTGAAATGCGTCATTTCTTTTTCTTCTTCTAATTTGTGTCTTGATCATTCAAAATCGATAACCTACCAAACCAAAGTATCGAGTAGTCGCTAAACTAAAATTTGACAATCCATTTCCCCCATGAATTCTGGCCTCGAAGAAGATATTGGAGGATGAAACACCCACTCCAACAACAAACCCTTGCTCAAATCTTCTAAAGACTGTCAGTGAAAAATCCTCCAGAATTGTTTCAGTCTCGTTTTGGATGATATAACTCTTGAAATAAGAGGATTTTTTTAGTACAACTCCGTTGGAAAGACCTGCATTTACAAAGAACACGACTTTACCCCGTGGTATGCTATAACGAATCAGGTTATTCAGTACTAGGTAGGTATAATTAAATTCCATATCGAGGAAATCATAATTAAAATTCCCTTCAACATCTGTATGTCTACCCTTAACCGAAAAGGCAGTATAGATCAGCTCACAAGGAAAAGAAAATCTCTTTAGTTTTTTTGCAAGTACAATCTCCAGAAAGACTCCTCCTGCGACCTTGGAAGAAGATTGATATTCTCCCCTCATCAATGCAAAAGCAGCATCTGCCTTAGGGTTCAATCTGGTTACGGAGACTCCAAGTAACACACCTAAGTCCAGAGAAGCACCTTCGCCTTTTTGCTCAAAATCTAACTTAGTCCCGACACATTCATAGTACTTAGAAAATACTTTTGTCAAACTTGTTTTTCGGTATTCTACTGACTGCAGGAGGGATTGAATTTCAGAGCAATCACTCAGATACAAGGTCAATTGACCACTGTATTTTCTCACTTCTCCCACCACACTTCTGCCATTTTCTTGTTTTGCATACCGCTTATATTCGAGTAATACAAACTGGCCATTATCCAGGATATAAAAATTTTCATGACCATAGCCATCCTGATAATAATACAGGCTCTTCTTGCCAACGATCAGCGCTCTTAGAAAGACCGTAACCTCCTCGAATATTAAGGTCTTTCTCTTCTCCAAATGATCTACTTTTGTCGGGCTGACCTCGGTCTTAACTTTGGCACTCACGTAGTAATCTCCGCTAGAAAAAAAACGCTTGACTTCACCTGGCTGAAAAGTGGTTTCACTACCTCCAGTCTGACTTTGAAAAGTAAAACTGTTTGGATTTTTTGCCGTCTCCCGATAATTGATTGTTCCCTGGAGAGTATCACCATTCAACAAAACAATATATCCCTGATTGCGACCAGATTGACTAAAAAGACAGAGTGAAAAAAAGCTAAAGCTTAATAATAAGAGCACGTCTTTTTTCATCAGAAAGTTTTAACATCAAAGCAATACTAATCCAGCCCAAAATACATCTTATTTTGGATTTACTAGCAAAAGTTAAACCTCAGCTCTATACAAAAGCCACTAAATTGGTTCAAGAACAGCAGCATTTTCCGCCCGCAATACCATATACGGCAAATCCTGATCCATACGCTTCATCACCAACCAGAAAGGTTTATCAAAGATCAAGCGTTTGGGCATCGGAAGGCCTCTGGCCATCAACAGTACTGCCTCGTTTTCAAGTCTGGCACCTCGGTAATCCAGAGAGAAATTGATCTGCTCCTGCATGATGCGAATAATCAGGTCCGTGTCCTTAATTTTAGCCCCAATAAGTGATTCATAGCTCCGGTGGTGTTTAAGCAAAATATTGGGAATCAAAAGCCGATCTTCTCCTTCAAGTCTAGGAAATTCCCGGCTTTTGACCTTTTGTACAAAGGTCATCAATTCGCCCCGGTCGACATCATTGAAGCCTTTGATCAAAATGATTTGCTCTTCTTCATTTGCGGAAAGCAAGCGAACTACAAAATTATCGGCATCATTGTACAAAACTACTTGTACACCACGCCCTGGCAACCCTTTCGGCTTAAAGGCTTTTACCTTGGTATCCAGAAAAGTCATTTTGGATTCCACAAAAGTTTCCAGATGGCTAAAGGATTTAAGCAGGTAACCATAACATAATACCTCTTCTGGCATTAAGTCAATATCGCTCAGTATATCTACCGACTTACCGGGAAAGCGCTCTGCCAATTCCTTCATTATTGTGGATTTAATCTCCGGTCCATATCCCGACCTCGCCAGGCAGCTGTCCCTGCCCGCTACATCAATAGTAAAGAGCTGCTGATTGAACAATTCCACCAGTTGTCCACCTTGATCGTCCTCAAAGAAGGCCTTACCTTTTAAAATGTTATCACACAATTCATTCCAGGCCAGATTCATGGCGATACTCCAGATGTAGTTGCCACGGTAGTCGCTGCCGGTGAGGTCGGTTGGGGTTAGTTGCATGGTTATTCTTTTACAATGAATTGGGTTTCATACTTTCCCGATGCTGATCGGATCGCTACACAATATACCCCTTTTTTCAGATCATCTGGTGCAGACAATACCGCTCGTTGTTGTCCATCAAACTGATAGTCTTTGCAAACCTGCCCCAGGGCATTATAAATCGTCAATAAGTGAATCCCTTCGGGATTTTCTACGGTGAAGGTTTGCGAAAATGGATTTGGAAAAATTCTGGTCGCGTTTGCCTGAATGTATACGTCTTCTATGCCAACCACTGCACCGGAAACAAGCATCATATCCGAAGGGCCATAAAAGGTACCCAAATTGACTTCTTCTATGTCCGTTCCGTCAAAGTTGGCCCGTTTGATTTTTCCGGAGGAAGAGCCTACCGAGTAATAAACCTTCTGCGCCACCTCATCAAGAAAAAGAGAATTCTTTTGCTCTGATGCCGGGAAATCAGTGGTGATGATACTTTCCACATTGGTGCCATCCAGATCGGCTTTATTCAGGCTGCCCAGGTTGTAATCCGTCCAATACATCTTCCCCTGCACCGCGGATATGGCCAGGGCAAAGGGTTTATCCAAACCCTCCGTGATCAAATCCTCCACATTGGAGCCATCCAGGTTGGCACGTTGAATTTTATCCAACCCGAAATCCGTCCAATAGATCTTTTCGTTGGGCAAATCCAGCGCAATGCCGCCGGGAGCAGTCATTCCGGAAGCAACAAGTGGGGTAATTTCCGTGCCGTCCAAGGTAGCCCGGGCAATGTGATCAAGCCCATAGTCGGTCCAGTAAATATGCCCCTGTTCAAGATCAAGCACCAAGTCAAAAGGAGAAACGACCTCCGGGTAGGCAACCAACTTTTCCGGGTAACTGCCATCCAGGTTTGCACGCATGATCGCCACTGTTTCGTCCTCCACCTGCACATTATCCTTCGTATTGACCCAGTAAATTTTCTGGTGCAGGGTATCGACCTGAAATCGCTCCGGGTGATACACCGGTGAGGATAGCACGACCTGAAAATTTTCGCCGGTTTCCAGGTCAGCACGAAACAAGAAATCGGCATAATGCTTGGCCACAAAAAAGAGTTGATTGGTTGCCTTATCGATCGTTACTGTTCTAAGATCAGAGAAAAGTTCATCAACGAGATAGGTTACCGCATCGGGATTATCCAGGCTGGCCCTGGCGATGGCAAGATTGTCCGGATTGGTCCAGTAGATAACCTGATTCTCAGCATCAATAGCCACCCCTCTCACATATTGATCATTCACTCTCTCCCGGTTTTCGCCATTAAGGTCCATGCGATAAATACCTCTGGTAGTTGTGCTGAAGGTGACTTGCGTCCAGTATAACTTTTGGCTAACCGGATCAATTTCCAAATCTCGGGGATAGATGAGCTCCGTGCCGATCGTAGTCCTTCCCGCTCCATCCAGATTTGATTTTTCCAGGGCTTCTCCGTTGAGCGAAATCCAGAAGAGCTCCGTCCCGTTTATGGCAATATCCAAAGGTCCATTGAATAGATCGTCATGGATAGTTGCCAGATAAGCTCCCTCCGTGCTGTACTTCACAATGCGATCAAGGTCTATCAAGAAAATATGATTACTCCCATCCAGGCAAATACCTTGAGGTTTGTCCAACCCTGAAATAACAACTTCCTGCTCCGTGCCATCCAGGTTCATCCGGTGCACCGCATGGGTCCCGGCATCCGACCAGTAGAGTTTCTGGTTAACGGCATCAATGGCGTGATAAAAAACATCGTTACCAGCAATAATGGTCTGTTTGTCACTACCGTCAAGATTAGCGATTTGAATTTGATTATCTCTTAAATCCGACCAGATAATCTTTTGCTGCGCAAATGGATTGTTGAGACATACAAAAAAGAAGAATAATACATGGAAAACTTTACTCATTGTCACATCAGGTTAAAAGTGAAAAAATAGCCTTCTTTGACAAATTTTGTAGTTAAGCTAAAAGGTCGATCATGAGCGCCCTTCAGAAGCGTTGATTGGCCTTTTCGATTGACTCTGAGACACGAAATTTGTCAAAGAACCCAAAATAGGATATAGGCTCAATAGCAACCCTGCCATTGAGGAGTAATCAATGCAAATAAGAAATGTGAGTTAGCTCACAGATATAGCTTGGCCACCCATTCAAAAGTTCATTTGAATGGAAATACCAGTGTTAGTGGCAAACTCCTGTTTACCACAAAAAATTAAAAAATTTGCTTTGCTGAATTAAGACAATAACATAATCATAATCAATTGATTATGAAAAACGAAAACTTTTGCTTGAACTTGACTTGTTCCTAAGGTGTGCTTTACTTGGATGTGCTGATGGCGCTAATTTATGGCTTTTTTGTAATTACTGCAATTATTTTATAACAATTTTTATACAAAACAATTAAATAAACATGCCTGAGGGCGCAGTTGCGTCCTGTCTCAGTAAGAATACTGTTATAATTTGTTGTCAAAAATGGTGGCTGTAAATACACTGCATTGCCGCTCTTAATTTTTGTTTTTCAGGCTTTTAAATTGCCTCCGGGGTCCTGCGCCGGAGGCATATTCAAATTGCTTTTTGACAAAAATACAAGTAATATGATGAACCCCTTGTCCTAATTAATGAGAATGATCTTTTAACTACCAACTTTGAGACAGGGCGAAACTGCGCCCCATGCCTGATCTTCCAGCGCCTTCAGGGCCTGTTCTGAAGGCACCACTGGCTGAGCCGCCAAATAAAGAGGAATGAATAAAAAAAGCAATCTGATCATAACAAGAGCATTCCTTCATCAAGAAAACGAAAGTTCTTAAATTTTCGTCTCCCACAAGCAATACTAAGCTTTCTTAGGAGTTCTTTCCCGGTTTTTCAATTTTCCCTTGTACCTTAGTGCAGGATTTGGAGGCAGTCTGACTAGCCTGCAAACATGCACGAGACTTTAAAGCCAACGTTTATGCAAAAATGGATTCTTTTCTCCCTCTTTGCCTTAATTTGTGTGCGCACACAAGCACAACACCGGGTAGAGGGTACCGTGACCGACCAGGAAAATGATGAATTGCTAATCGGAGTTAATTTTCTGGTTAAGAATAGTAGCGTAGGTACCGTAACTGACTTTGATGGACGGTATCAGCTAGAAGCACCATCCGGTGCAGATACACTCGTCGTCAGCTACATCGGCTACCAACCGCAGGAAATTCCCATTAATGGACGTACAACGATCAATATTCAACTGGGAACCGATGCCGCTCAACTCGATGAAGTGGTCGTGACCGCCCTTGGCATCAAGCGCCAGAAGCGCGAACTGGGGTATTCCACGGAAAGTTTTAAGGGGGAAACTCTACAATTGTCGAATGCTCCAAACGTGGTCAATGCGCTCAGCGGCCGCTCCGCTGGAGTACAGATTGCGGCACCCAATGGAGTGGATGGGGGTACCAGTCGCATTACCATTCGCGGCAATAACAATATCAATGCCAACAACCAGCCCTTGATCGTGGTAGATGGGGTCCCCATCGAAAATGAACCGGGCATGACCGACATCGGCCGGGGTGTAGACTGGGGCTCAGCCATCAACAACATCAATCCACAGGATATTGAAAGTATGAATATCCTCAAAGGACCTACGGCTTCGGCACTTTACGGTGCACGTGGCGCCAATGGAGTGGTGCTGATCACCACCAAACGGGGAACCCAACGCAAGGGTATCGGTATCGATTATTCGGTCCTGCACAAGGTCATTCACCCTTATCGTTACCGCGACGTGCAGAATATGTTTGGAGCCGGCGGCCCCATCAGCCTTTCGGAGCCAACTTTTGAGCAGGACGCCGATGGCACCCTACTCTACCCCACCCGCACCGCAACCGATGAGGGCCCCTACGGACGGCCTACCGCCGAACTGTTTGGCTTTTATTCTACCGGCGTATCCTGGGGACCTAAGATGGAAGGACAAATGATTCGCTGGTGGGATGGAGAAATGCGGCCATTCAATCCTCAACCTGATAACCTCAAGCTGTTTTTCAGCGACGGAAGCACCACCACCCACAACCTGGCCTTTTCCGGTGGTGGAAAGATGGGCACCATGCGGGTATCACTCACCCGTACCGATCATGAGTCGATCATTCCCAACAGTAATTACAATCAGACTACCGTAAATCTCGGCTCCCGGCTGGATATTTCCTCCAAGGTACACGCCGACCTTTCGGTGAGCTACATCAACTACTACCGCCTCAACAGTCCGAGCCTGGGGGATGACAACAATGCTTCCTTCGGGAAGGGTATCCTCTACAGCTGGCCGCGCAGTTATAAAGGCCTGGAAAGAGATATCAACATCCGGCCCGATGGCACCCGCAATGATTATGGTGGCAACTACCCCTTTACCTTCAGTCCTCCGCACCTGTGGTGGAACACCTACAACAACAATACCGAACTCAACCGCAATAAACTGATCGGCGCGCTTTCGCTGACGTATGAAATTACACCCTGGCTAAATGCCACCGGAAGATTGGGCCTGGACTACACCTTGAACGAATTTGAAACCCGCAATAATCCGACGGACGCACTGGGTATCGAAAATGGCTATTACGGCAATGAACTCAACCGGGATATTGTGCACAACAATGAATTGCTGATCACAGCACATAAGGAGAACTTTATGAATTCCCGGCTTAATGTTTCCTTATCGGTGGGTGGCACCCAGTGGAGCCGCGACCGCTACGGCATCAATGGGCAAAGTGGTCGTTGGGTGAATCCATGGCTATTCTCTTTTGGCAATTACGAGGATATTGACAATGGTCCAAGAATCGGGGAAATTCGCTACGACAAGCGCATCAATTCCGTTTACAGTTTTCTAAACCTGGGCTACGACGACTTCCTCTTTTTAGAGCTGACCGGCCGCAACGACTGGTCATCGGCACTGCCGACCGCCAATAATTCCTACTTCTACCCTTCCGCTTCGCTGAGTTTTATACCCACCGAAGCTTTTGAACTGGGCATCAACTGGTTGAGTTTCTGGAAATTGCGGGGCGCTTATGCGCAAACAGCCTCCGACACCGATCCTTTCCAGATCGATTTTGTGTACAATACCGGCACTTTTGGTGGCAATCAAACGGCTACCTTGCCGGAAATTATTCCGCCCATTGAGCTGAAACCACAGCAAGCCAATTCTTATGAAATTGGTACCACTGTAGGCCTTTTTGGCGACCGCATCAATCTGGATTTTACGTATTATTATATCCGGTCTTTCGACCAAATTCTGGACTCGCCGCTACCCGTATCTTCGGGAGCCAATAGCGTGCGTATCAACAATGGCGAGTTGGAAAACCAGGGCATTGAAGCCATCCTGACTGCCACGCTGGTACACAACAAGGATTTCTTCTGGGAAACCAGCTTCAATATCAGCCGCAACCGCAATAGGGTGCTTAGCCTTGGGGACGGCGCCAAAATCCTGGAACTGGCCAATATCTGGGACTTGAACGGCCCGGCCATTGCAGTACGCGAGGGTGAGGACTACGGCACTATCATTGGCTACGATTACATCTACCATGAAGGTACCGGTAAACCCATTCTTAACGAAGAGGGAACCCTCTATCAATTTACCGACAATCGCGTGCCCATCGGCAATGCATCACCCGATTTTACCGGGGGCTGGAGCATGCGATTTGGCTATAAAGGTTTTACGCTAAGTACATTGGTTGACACCAAATGGGGCGGCGACATTTATGCCGGTTCCTATGTGATCGGCCTTCAGACCGGGCAAAGCCCGGAAACCTTACCGGAACGCCTCGGCAATGGACTTCCCTACACCGATCCGGATGGCAATGTGCGCAATATTGGCGTTGTTCTGGACGGCGTTTATGCTGATGGGACGCCCAATGATAAAGTGGTGCATTATTACTTCAAGTACGTAGGCAATACCGGGGGCTGGGGACGCTTTCTGACTACACCGGGCATCCTGGAAAATACGTGGGTAAAACTGCGGGAAGTAGCCTTGTCGTATCAGTTTCCCAAACAATTGATGGCCAAGACGGGCATCTTCCAGGAACTGTCCCTTTCAGTAGTAGGTCGCGATCTGTTTTACATTTACACCACCCTACCCGATCGGGTAAATCCGGAGGCTAATAATGGTGCAGGAAACGCTCAGGGCCTGGAATGGGCATCCTTTCCGGGCGTACAATCATTCACAGTAGGGCTAAATGCCAAATTCTAAGCATATGAAAAAACTGACGATATATTCTCTTTTGATCCTTGGTCTGACGATTAGCAGTTGTGACAAGGATTTTGAGGACATCAACAAAAATCCATTTTCGCCGACGACTACCGAGGTGGGACCGCTTTTTAATACCGTGATTGCCGGATTACAGCTGGGCTGGAACGAGCAGTTTTACCTGCACAATGAAGCCATGTACCAAATCACGCAGCAGGCGGCACTGACAGCGGAAACTTTTCAGAATATCAACATCGGTACGGAAGAGATGTGGAGCCAATACTACCGCCGGTTGGCACACATACGTGAACTGGAGCGGCGTTTTGATGCCTACTCCGGCAACCAAGAAGCACTGAATAATGTACGGGCGCAGGTCAAAATCCTGACGGCCTACACCACTTTCCGAGTGACGGATATCTTTGGCGACATTCCGTTTTTTGATGCCGGTAAGGGATTTGAAGATTTGGAATACGTACGGCCTAAATTTGATGCCCAGGAAGACATTTACAAATTCCTGTTGGAGGAACTGGCCTGGTCGGTAGAACACATCAATCCCTTTCCCAACCCAGAAACCGATGATGGGACGCCAATGGTCAGCTTTGGCGACTTCGACAACCTGCTGGAAGGAGATATGCACTGGTGGATCAAGTTTGCCAATTCGCTGCGCCTACGCCACGCCATACGCATGGTAGAAAAAGACCCAAACTTCGCCACACCGATCATCAAGAAGATTATTGAAGAAAACCTGCCGGTAATTGAGGCCGGGGAAGAAGTATGCATGTGGCCACGCCGCCAGGAATGGGTGCGGGAGAGTGTCAACTGGTCGTTCCGCGAGCACAATAAACTGCGCATGGGCTCAACCATGTGGCATCAGCTGTCAGAAAATGACAACCTCGATGGGAGCGGCATTTTTGACCCACGGGCCCGCATCTTTTTTGAAACAAACAATGCCGGAGAATGGGTAGCCTTTCCCCAGGTACCCGATAGTGACACCCCACCTTCGGGAGGCATTCCCTACGAAAGGCACCGCGATAACAACTATGCGGTGAAGGGGCAAAGCAACATTTATTCTCCCTTTAATTACTACCTGATCCGCGATGAAAAGGATGTGCCGGAGGTGATGATGACAGCCGCAGAAGTGCATTTCCTGAAAGCGGAAGCTTATGCCCGTGGATTGGGTGTGGGCATGAACAGCAGTAGCGCCGATGCCGCCTATACCGATGGCGTAGTGGCATCAATCACCTTCTGGCAAGAAGTATTCAACAACACAGAGATCTGGGACAATAAGCCGCCGGTATTGACCACCGGCCAAATCTTTGCCGTGACCAACCACCCCAAGATAAGCATCTTTACAACCGATCAAAAACTGGAATACATCTATCGCCAGCGGTGGATTGACGCCTTTCGGCAACCCTGGGAAGCATATGCCCTGCTGCGCAGAACCCGCATGACACCACACGAAGCGCCACTGGCAGAGCATTACCGCTTTTCGTATCCTCCTTCGGAGGTGGAAAACAACCCGGATAACTGGGCCGCTCAGATAGGCAAAATGGGGGCGGATGAGCCGCAGACGAAAATCTGGTGGATTCCATAATGGTAATGGACAACTACGGACCCGGCCTATGTGCTGTGCAGCGGGCCCTCGGCTATGCCGGGGGAGCCCGAAGGGCCGAACGAATAGTGAGCCGCGGAACACAACGCCCGCAGGGAGGCCCAAAAGAGATAACAATTATTCCTTCATCAATAACCAGTCGCAATGAAAAGACACTACTTATCAAAGATTTTCTTTCTATTACTGCTTGGCCTGGGAAGCCTTTCCCTGGTGCAGGCGCAGTCGGATCAATACCTGCATTTTGATCGCAGCGATGACTACGTACGCCTCGATGACGGGGTGGATTATATTGCCAATCAGAGTGCATTCTCGATGACCGGATGGTTTTATACCGATGCCCTGAATTATGGACAAGGCATGATCGGCTTTCGGGGAGCGAATCAGGGATTTTACCTCATCCAGTTATCGGACGGGGTGATTGAATGTCGCCTCATCACCACGGCGGGCTTTCATGAGCACGTAGCGCCGGCTTTTTCTATTGTACCACAAACGTGGCAACACGTTGCCTGGGTATACACTGGTAGCGCCGTACAGCTCTATATCAACGGACAACTCAACGGCAGCACATCCGCTAGTGGACAGATTACAGAAGCGGGTATTCCCTTCACCATTGGTCGTAGTATTCTCGGCTCTCTGGATTTCTACTTTGGTGGTCGGGCCGATGAAGTCACAGTGTGGAGTAAGGCCCTTTCACAGCAAGAGATCATGGATATGATGAACGACGAGCTGACCGGCGATGAGGCCAATCTTGAATTGTACTACAAATTTAACCAGGGGGTACCTGGCGAAGACAACACCTCGATCAGCAAGCTGGTGAGTGAAACCGGAAACGGCGAGCGGGATGCCGACCTGATTGGATTTGCATTGACCGGAGAAACTTCCAATTTTGGCGGGGAACTGGATCAGGGATTTCAGGCCATTACTTTCCCGCAGATACCCAATAAACTGACCACAGACGCCCCATTTATGCTAAATGCCAGTGCGAGTTCCGGCTTACCGGTCAGTTACGAAGTCGTTTCCGGCCCGGCAACGATAAACGGGGCAGAAGTGACCCTTGACGGAACGCCGGGAGAAGTAGTAATCAAAGCCTCTCAGGAAGGTGATGGCACCTACGATCCAGCAGAGGAATTGCTCAATACCTTCCAGGTGCTTGACCCCAATACCTTTGTGCCGGTGATTGATGCGCGTAGTCCGCTAGCTGGGGACGTACACGTGCCCGAATTATCGGAGATTCAATTGGCGGCTATTGCCAATATTGACTATCCCGCATTATTCCAGGTGCAAAACGTACGCTTTGAGATAGATGGCACTACAATAGAAGCTAAAGACTGGGAAAACGGACACTACACCGGTTGGTGGACACCACCGGCTTACGGTACCTACTCGGTCAATATCATTGCCACCAACAACTACGGCGCTGAGGCGACCGAAACGGTCAATATTGAGGTGGTTTCTACAGCTGCGGATACCGAGGTCATGGCCTTTGAAGGCGTATTGCTGAATACCGCGATTTCATCGGAGGTAGTTGATGCAGAATTGCCGTCTTACCTGGGTGCTTTTGATCAGATTACTGCTACCCTGGAAACGCGCTGTCCTCCCGGTGGCTGTGGTGAATGGGACCGGGTAGCCAGTCTGGACGCCAAAGGTCACGACGGACAGTGGGTAGAAATCATTCGTTATATCACTCCTTACGGAACACCCTGTTCGCACACCATTGACCTGACCGATTACATGTCATTGCTACAGGGCAAAATCGCCTTCCGCGTGAATTGCGGTACCTTTGATAATGGTTATCTCTATGATTTGACCATTAATTACAGCGAAGGCACCCCTGAGCACAAATACAGTACTGTAAACGTCATCTGGCAGAACACTTATGATTTTGGTAATCCCGACAATCTGCAACCAGTAGATCCGGTAAATTTCCAGTATCCGGACAACGCGGTAGAATCAACGCTGAAGCTCGTTTCTTCCGGCCACGGCTGGGGAGATAACAATACCGGAAACGCAGCAGAATTTCACGAAGACACCCACCACATCTGGGTAAATGGCGCGGAGACTTTTGAACAGCACAACTGGGCAATCTGTAACCCAAACCCCGATGCCTGTCAGCCACAAAACGGAACATGGTACTTCCCTCGCGCCGGTTGGTGTCCGGGAGCTATCGCTCCGTGGTTTGATTATGACATGACGGAGTATATTGAAGATGTCAATGTGGAATTGGGCTACATTTTTAATGAATCGTACATGGACCTTTGTCACCCCAACAACCCCGGTTGTATCAGTGGCATCACCTGTCCGGATTGTAACGACGGTTTTAATCCACACCTGATTGTAGCGTGTAATCTGGTGGTTTTTGCTGATGGCCCGGTAGAGCCGGTAACCATTGTGGGACTGGACGAAACACCGGAAAACGCCCTTGGCTTTAAGGTCTTCCCGAACCCAACCAAAGGAGCAGTGACGGTGAGCCTGCCGATGGAAATTCAGACTTTTGATGTACGCATCACCAACGGCATGGGCCAGGTACTGCGCACCATTCGGGGAAAGGCCAATTTTGGCACCACCTACCAGGTCGATCTGAGTGGTTTACCAAAGGGTATTTACTTTTTGGAAGTACAATCTGACCAGGGAACGGGTATTGAAAGAGTGGTCTTGGATTAATCCTAATTTCAACGACCATTAAATCAACTGAAAGAGCGCAGGGACATCCTTGCGCTCTTTCTTTTTTGTGCAAAATGCGTCATTTAGCATAAAATTCTGAACTTGTATTCGAGCGACACGTTGTAGCTTCATAATCACCTCTTATGCCCATTCCGGAATACGACATCGTCATCATTGGTTCAGGCCCAGCGGGAGCCACTACAGCACGCGTTGCCGCAGCAGAAGGATTGCGCGTATTAATGGTCGACAAACGCCAGGAATTGGGAGCCCCCATTCAATGTAGTGGGGCAGTAAGTCGGCACGCGCTGGAAGCTACCGGTGTATTGCCTGATGACGAATTTATCCACGAGCCCATTTACGGCTTTGGCATTTATGATACTTTCGGGAAGAAAACGACCATTGACTACCGCCAGCTAAAGCCCGAGGAATACGGACCTGTAGACGGGAAGAAACCACTAGGCTATGTAGTGGACCGCCGCCGTTTTGATCGCCACCTGATGACGATGGCCGAACGAGTCGGCACGGAGGTGTGGCTGAAAACGGAAGGTCTAAATTACCATTGTAATGGGAATGAATATTGCCGGGTGAAACTGCGGCGCTTCAATGACGAACTGGAGGTAAAAGCCAAAGTCGTGGTGGGTGCTGATGGCCTGCAATCACAGGTAGGAAAATGGGCCGGACTGCGTACCCACATCAAGATTACGGAACTGGCCAGCTGTTTACAATTCATTGTAGATCAGGTGGAAACAGAAGGATTACTCGAAATCATCACCGGTCATCAATGGGCGCCGGGTGGATATGCCTGGGTGTTTCCCAAAGGTCACGGCTACGCCGAAATCGGGCTGGGTGTGATCTGTACTATGACCGATAAAAATGCACAATGGTACCTGGATCAGTTTATCAAGCAATCCTTCTTTAAGGAAAGATTTCAAAATGTGCGCATCCTCGAAATTCAGGGTGGTGGCGTCCCCCTGGCAGCCCCTTTGCGCACCCAATACGCCGATCACGTCATATTGGTAGGTGATGCGGCACGCCACGTCAATCCGATTACAGGTGGTGGTATTCATACTGCCCTGAGTGGTGGTGTAATTGCCGGGCATTTCCTGGTGGATTTGATTAGAAAAGGGCATTTGGCTACAGCCAAAAACCTGAAGGGATACCAGGATAGCTGGTTGGAAAAACTGGGTAACAAAATGTGGAAGCTCTACGATGAAAAGACCGACATATTCCGGACCGATGACATTGCCGAAAGGGATCGATTACTCTTTCAGACGATGTCGCAATATTTTAGTCCCGAATCAGAATACAAAAAGATATGAGTAAACAACCCGTCATCTTCGATATTGGCTGGAATGCCTGCATTAATTGTGGGGCATGTGTGGCCATTTGTCCACAGGAGGCGGGCTTTATCAGTCCATTTGACACCATTGCCGTGGATCGCCCTTGCGACATTGCCTGTATGCTTTGTGAAGATATTTGTCCGGTGAGTACGATTACACACGAGCCGGTGATCTTTCTTGGAGGAAATGGGATGAGTGAGATCAATGGAGGGAATGGATGAAATGGACGAATTGGATGTGCAAAACCTATAAAAATTGCCTATGCGTCTGATGCAACACAAGAAGGAAGCGTACTGGTTTTACCGCTTTCTATCTATCTTTTACGACAAGTTTGTCAACCCGCTATTCTGGACACGCTGGATGCGGGATCAGGCGCTAGAGTTGGCGGAGCTGACAGAACCCGGCTTACAGGTAATTGATGTCGGTTCGGGTACCGGATTTACAACCCAGGGTATTGTGCAACACGTTCCCGCCTCACAAATCACCTGTGTAGACCAAAGTCCACATCAGATGGCCAGAGCCAGACGCAAGTCCGACTTAAAAAACTGCCATTTCCAGTTGGGCGATGCCGAAAACATTCCCTTCCCTACCGATCACTTTGACCGCTATGTTTCGGCGGGAAGCATTGAATACTGGCCCAATCCGCAGCAAGGTATCAATGAAGCTTATCGTGTAATCAAGCCGGGAGGCATTGCGTTGTTGATCGGCCCGTTGGAGCCGCAAAAGGGGTTGCAGAAGTTTATGGCCAACGTCTGGATGCTGTTTCCGAAGGAAGAAGAATACCTTCAATGGTACAAAAACGCCGGATTTAGAGATATTAAGCTTAAATTTGTAAGACCACACTGGCACAGAGGACCTAATGAGTACGGCATTGCCATTGCCGGGATCAAACCCCAGGCAGGTGAAGCTCCGAATGCAGCCGCTGCAGCAGTAAATCAAGAAGCCGTCGAAAGAGCCCAGATGACGTTAAAACGGCGCCTGCAATTGATAGGAAGAGTACTGATTGGTTCTCTGGCTGGTTTTTTCTTTATCCCTCTGGCGTTGCTGGCCTATCTTTGGCACGCGCTGACCGGCCAACAAGATGTTCCTCCCGAATACCGCGAAAGACTGAATACCCATCAGATTGTGGCCATCATTTTGATTGTTGCCGTATTGTTGTGGATTATTTTTTGAATCCTTCTTCGACATTTAATACCATGCCAGACCTCAACCAGCGCATTCAGGAATTTTATGACCGTTCTACCGACCTGTGGCTCAATACCTGGGGAGAACACATGCACCACGGCTACTACGGCCCAGATGGCAAGGAAAAAAAAGACCGTTTGCAAGCCCAAATCGATCTTATCCACGAAGTTTTAAAATGGGGTGAGGTAGAAAAAGCAGACCGCTTGTTGGACGCAGGCTGTGGCGTGGGCGGCAGTGCCCGGCACCTCGCTCAATTGTTTGACGCCTCGGCTCTGGGCGTCACTTTGAGTCCGCTACAGGCGGAGAGAGCCCAGGTCTACAACCGGAAGGCAGGATTGGAAAAACAGGTCAAAATCCGCTTACAGGATGTAATGACACTCTCTTCATCCGATGGCCCCTTCGATCTGATCTGGTCGATGGAAAGTATGGAGCACATTGCGGATAAAAAAGGGCTGCTTCAGTTATTTTACGATATGCTGGCTCCCGGTGGAAAAGTGCTGATTGTGACCTGGTGTCACCGCAAGACGCCTCCGGTGCTGACAGCCAGTGAACAAAACCTACTCGAAAAGATCTACCGCTGGTACCATCTGCCGCCGATGGTTTCTATTGATGAATTTGCACAGCTAACCCAATCCGTTGGTTATCAAAAAGTGCAGACGGCAGACTGGAGTGCGGCCGTAGCTCCTTTTTGGAATGCGGTGATTCGCTCGGCACTGAGTCTCAATAGCATGTTGGGATTATGGCGTTCCGGCCTGCCGACCATCAAGGGGGCCTGGGCCATGCAGTACATGAACCGGGGCTTTGAGCGGGGTATTATCAATTTTGCACTGATCCAAGGGCAAAAACCATGAGGCATTTCCTGATCAATTTTGTGCGGTTTTCACGCCTTCACACTGTAATTGGTACCAGCTTGAGTATTACAGCCCTGTACCTGATTGCGGGATCGTTATCGGGGCAGACACTGGATCAGATTTCCCTACTGCTATGGACCTTGTTGAGCTGCCTGGGCGCCAATATCTACATCGTTGGCCTCAATCAGATTACGGACGTGGAAATCGATCGGATCAATAAACCCTATTTGCCGCTGGCTTCCGGTGCGTTTTCCATGAAAATGGGCTATGCGCTCATCTTCATTTCTGTTGGGATCAGCCTGGTGATCGCCTTTTATTTTGGTCAATTTTTATTATTAACTGTAATCCTCAGCCTGATCCTGGGCACGGCCTATTCTTTGCCACCCATTCGCCTGAAACGCTTTCATTTCTGGGCGGCCTTTTGCATTATTGCAGTGCGGGGATTGATCGTCAATTTACTGCTCTTTCTTCATTTTCAGATTCACCTCAGTGGAGAACAAGGCATTCCGGCCCTGATTTGGCTATTGACCGCCACAATCTTCATTTACAGTATTGTGATTGCCTGGTTTAAAGACATTCCCGATATGGAGGGTGACGACCAGTACCAAATCATGACCTTGAGTATTCGCTGGGGCGCAAAACGGGTGTTTTGGGTGGGGAATGTGTTGCTTACACTGGTTTTTATTACTCTATGTTGGGCATCCTGGCAAATGGACCTCAATGCGAATGGCACAGCATTATGGGTCGGGCATCTGTTTTTGCTCGTTGCTTTATGGATGGCCAACTATTTCGTAAAGCTCAACCAAAAGACTTCGATCAAATGGTATTATCAGTTTATCTGGTTGTTGTTTTTTAGTGAGTACTTTCTTTTTGCCCTTGCCGCGCTGGTTCGGTGAAATTTATTTCATCGACTGCTTAGGAGTAGCCAATAATTCTACTCACTCGCGGGGATTTGTCATTCGAGCACCACTCTTTTATGGTCTTTGCAAGACCATGGTGAAATGAATTTCACGCAACCTTGGTAAAAAAAAATTTCTTTCCAAAGACCGCGTTAAACATTAAACTGCGTTCCATTAAAAAACGTTATTGCATTTATTAGTACTCACTAGTGCGACTAGTCCGAAATAGTTGATACTTTTTTCACGCTAGAAGCACTGAAGATGCTGAACATTAGATGTCAATTATTTCTGCATCAATCCACTAGTGTAAAAGCCATGCTGAAATCACTCTACTACCCCATCGCCATCGCTATCCTGCAAGTATTGTTCTTTTCGGAACCGCTCCGGGGGCAGGGTGCCTCCGAAAGTGCCTGGGAACTGGTTAAGGAGCAGGGTCTGACCAAGGTGTACACCCGCTCACGTGAGGATATCAAGATTAAGGAGGTCCGCATTTCTACCATTATAAAAACCAGCATGGAGAAATTCCTGAAGGTCCTCAATGACGTGCCAAACTATTCCGACTGGGTATTTCGCTGTGAGAAGGCCAAGAGATTGCTCACCATCAGCGATCATGAATTTTATTACTACACCACTTCCAACCTGCCCTTTCCCATAAGTGACCGGGATATGGTCATCCACTCCCGTCAGTGGACTGACCCGCTCACCAAAACGGTTTATTCCGAATCGGTAGCCGACCCCAACTATATTCCACATAAAGATGACTATGTACGAGTGCCTTTTCTGAAATCTGCCTGGGTGATTCACCCCATGGAAGATGGAACATTAAAGGTCAATTATTCTATTAGCACTGATCCGGGAGGAAGCCTTCCCGCCTGGTTGGTCAATATGGCCATTACCCAGGGCCCTATCAAAACGATGGAACAACTGGCGGCCTTGGTGGAATAAGACTTGTTTATTTTCGCTATTTTTACGACAGGTTATAAAATTCCTGCATATGCGTTCTTTTGTTTTTTTGATGGGAATCCTGCTTTGTCTCAATGGCACAACGGTACATAGTCAACAAGATACCTTCTCTCTTAAAGCGCTATTCAATCAGCCACTTGATGCCGCCAAGCTGGTGCTCGAAGTAGATCTACTCAAAAGCTGGATCGGGCGGAAGAAGTATAACCGTACAGGTTTCCTGTTTTGTTCCAGAGATAGCTTCAACACCCAGGTCGAGCTTTTGAGAAAGGAATTGCTGCAACGCGAAACCATCGCTTATCGAGACTATGCCAATCATTTGGCAAAACTGGTACGCTATGTCAAGGATGACCACGCCTATTTTTCATTGCTCACCTTGCCAGGCGAAAAAGAACAATCTACAGAAAAGATCATACCTCCTCTTCACATGGTGGTATACAACCACCGCTGCTACGTCACCCATAGTGCCGGTATCGCCCCTAGAAGTGAAGTGCTGAAAATTGGAGAATTTCCAGCCATTGAAGTAGCAGAAAAAGTGCTGAAATTTTACAATTATAACGAATGGGCTTACCTCAATTCAACCGGTTTTGCAGAGCTCAACTTTGTCAATCTCAGTCCAATCCTTTATTATCATTTTGGGTTTGAAGATCAGATAAACATCACCTATCGGGAAAAGGGTGGAGATGAACCTAAAAAAAAAGTACTCCCTCTTTATGCTTTCCGCGATCCCTCGGTGATGAGTGCTTTTGAACCGGACCTCAAAGCTCCTACCTCCAATTTTGAATTGAGATTCATAGATGATGTCGCCATTATTGAACTCAAAACCTTTCGCAGGATCAAGAAAGGTATGCGTTCCTTTACTGACTTTTACAATGATTCCTTCAAAAAGATCAAACAAGCCGGCAGTAAGAAATTGCTGATCGATATCAGTCACAACGGTGGTGGCAGTGATATGGCATGGTTGGTTTTACTCAACTTCATCCACGATGGCCAGGTGAAATACTACCACGACAAACCTACCATGGAATTAAAAGACCTTACCAAAATCGCATTGAGGAGCAAAAAGAAAAATGCCCTCAAAGTCTTTGACCTGGATCAGCGATTTTCCGGTGAAATCTTTTTATTGACGGGGCCAAAAACATACTCCGCCGCTACTAATATGGCCGACTTTATTAAGTTTAACAAAATAGCTACCCTGATGGGTGTAGAAACGCCGGGCTGGAAAACACACTATGGTCAGGTCAAACGCCATACCCTGCCACATAGCGGCATAAAACTTGCTCTTTCCAGTAAGCTGCTTTACGGGCTGGAGGGCAAGGCAGAAACCGGCGGCGTTGTACCCGATCAACATATCACTTTTGAAAATATAGACCAATTCTGGAACTACTACCTAGATCACCGGTGGGCTGATGAATTGGCGAAGGATTTATAAATCAAATTTTTCACTAAATATTCAGCATTATGCGTACGCTTTTTACTCTGATTTTAGCCACTATTTTATTGACTTCCCTCCAGGCTCAGGTGTCTCCTGGCGACAAGTTTTTGGGCGGAAGATTTCGCCTCAGCTATGGAGACCGCAACAGTAGTGGTGTGAATGTGGATGGTTCATCCTTCACGCTGTCGATCAGCCCGAGAATGGGTTTTCTCATCAAAGACAATCTTGCTGTCGGAATAGCAGGTTTCTTTGCTTACGCCAAACAGCCAGATGTCTTTTTCTTTTCCAACAACAACCCAAATAATCCGATTATCCTGGGTGGTGATGAAGCCGTTCAATACGGAATCGGACCATTTTTAAGACACTACACTTCTTTCTCCGAAAGCGCCGGATTGGTTGTCGATCTTTACACCGAGATCGGAGGAGGCACAATCGACCAGGTAGCTGGTACCACGGGGGAATCCAGTTCCAGTCTGTTCAACCTGGGCGTGGGTATTCTTCCTGGCTTTTATTATTTTTTTAGTCCACGTTTCTCTTTGGAAGCCTCCTTTGGTGGACTTCGCTATGCCTTTACCAGAACCAAGGGAGAAGACTCAACCTTTGGGGCCCCTAATGATACCAAAACAAGCAATCTGGATTTGACCCTTGCTTCTCAATTGAGTATCAGCTTCAATTATTACTTCTTGAAAAAATAAACTAATCGTTTACCTCTTTGACAAAGCGGATGACTCCACTAAAGTAGTTGTCCGCATCGTCATACATAGCCCAGTGCGCCCCTTGCGGGCAATAGTGATATCGCCCATTTGGAAACTGCTGCGCCATCCACTCCATATGATCGGGATCCATGGTATCGTATTCCGCACCAATGGTCAGGGTCGGTACCGTGATCTCCGACAAGTGGCCCGAACGATCCCAGTCCTTTAAGCTAGCATCACCAACAATACCAAATTCACTGGGTCCCTGCATGCGCAGGTAGATATCGTAATTGAGATGCCCCAGGGAACGAAGTACCGGCTCAGGCCATTCCTCCAGGGGTTTGCGCAGCACATGTTTTGGGCTCCACTTCATTTTCTATTGTAGATTGGTTGCCTTCTGAAGGCAATTCACAAGAATGAAAAGAAATGAAAATTAAAACAAAGGTTAGCTGCTTCATGGTATACCTGGTTTGGATGCAATTATAGGCTAAGAAGGGATTCCCTGAAAACCACTAGTACCAAGAATATGAGGCAATTAAGTCGATAAAGATGGTGAAAAAGTCCCCCAAAAGTGCCAAAAAGGCTTATTTTGGGGGACGAACTTCAATTAACATCGACAAGATAGCCAAATAATCTTTGGAAAACCTACTATTCTCCCCCGAAGCGCTGAAGAGCTATGAAGAGCTACTATTCGAGCGCAGTCCATTGGGCCAGATACATGCCCAAATTCCCTTTTTGGATTTAGCATCCGAGTTTGATCACTACAAGCCCCCTCGTCATCAGGGCGGCCGCCCACCTCATTTAAATATTAAAGGCGGCTTGGCATTGATGTTCCTTAAACATCACCTAGGGCTTAGTGACGAGATGCTCATCGAACGACTCAACAGCGATGTGTATTTACAGCTATTCTGTTTTACACGTATCCGGCTCAATACTCCCATCCGTGACAAAGACCTGGCTGGGCGCTGGCGCAGATTCTTTGCCGAGCATCTGGATTTGGATCAGCTGCAAGCTATCCTGGCCAATTGCTGGAAAGACAAGTTGGAGCATGTGCATGTACAATTGGACGATGCAACATGTTACGAGAGCCAGATCAAGTACCCTACAGATGTGAAGTTATTATTGGACTGCTGCCAATGGCTGGATGGGGAGCTTACTCGTGCGTGTAATTACTGTGGCCTATCACTGCCACGTAAAGACAAATACTACAAAGCGCTTAAGCGAGCAGCTAGTTACCAGAAGATGAAGAAAAAGCGGCACAAGAAAGAAAAGCGCCTGCGCCGATCCCTACTTTACTGGCTAGACCGATGGCAGTGTGAACTGCAAAAGATACTGGATAACCATGTAGTTTATCACGAACACTTGGGCAATACTTTTTATCAACGTCTCAAAACTACCCGCATCATATTAGTGCAACAGAGTTATATGCTGACTCATAACGTGCGTCGTGTACCACACCGTATTGTGAGTCTAGCTAAGCCTTATGTACGGCCCATTATCAGAGGCAAAGAAAACAAACCTTATGAGTTCGGGGCCAAGGCGCATATCACCCAGGTAGGCGGGCTGAATTTTATCGAGCATCTTTCTTTCGAGGCTTTTCATGAAGGTAATCGGATGTGGCACAGCATCGCCCGTAATCAGAAACGCTTTGGCCAAAGGTGTGCCCAATATGGGGCTGACCGCATTTACGCAACTAATGCCAACCGCAAAAAAGCTTGTAAACTTGACGTGCAGACCTGCTTCAAGCCTAAGGGCCGCCTGGCTAAAGATGAAGAGCAGCGTCGACAAGCCCGCTCTGCTATTGCTAATGCAAGGGCTACCCGTCTGGAAGGCAGCTTCGGCACTGAAAAAGAGCACTATGGCTTGCGAAAGGTCAAAGCCCGTAATGAGATTACGGAAATAGCCTGGATATTTTTTGGAATACACACGGCCAATGTAGTACGCCTGGCCCGGCGCTTGGCAAAGAAAGCTAAAGCGCCGCCCTCTGTCCAGGCTGCATAGCCCACTAATCGCTATGGAAAATAGAAAGTGCAAGCCTTGCTTGCATGGCTGAGCTATGCCTTAAACTCTCCGTAGAGTCAGTACGATTGACAAAAAAGATGAAATCTCGACCGATAAACCTTTTGACGGTTCCTTAAGAACGAAGAAAAAGAATAGCTCGACCAAATTTTATTCGCTTCAATGATTATTAGAGGTCTGCTAATCGGTTTTCAGGGAATCCCTAAGAAGTGGTTTAAACTCAAAATTGTTGGAGGTAGTTTCTGGTATGAAAGTTACTAAAAAAGCCATTGCCAGCCCCAACAAAGAGAGCTAAACAATGGCTAAGATAAAGTTTTCACTAATTCCTTGACCCGAAGGTCAGTTTAGTACTAATGCTGAAATAAAATTTTGGTAAAAAATTCATCTTAAAAATCATCATTTTCTTCTTATCAATCAAATCGATTATCTTTATGCTTTCATCTACAAAATCTATACTACTTGAATTTTCAGCAGTTGCAATATATCGTTGCGGTGGATGTACACCGAAATTTTGCCAAAGCCGCCCAGGCATGTTTTGTTACCCAACCCACTTTGAGCATGATGATTCAAAAGCTGGAACGGGAACTGACCATCAAAATTTTTGACCGAAGTAAACAACCTGTCATCCCGACCGAGACCGGTAAACTGATTATCGAACAAGCCCGGCGGGTCCTCCAGGAAGGTCAGCGAATTCAGGAAATTGTAGATCAGCAAAAGGGCAAAGTAGCCGGGGAGTTAAGATTGGGCATCATTCCTACCCTGGCGCCGTATCTTCTGCCGCTATTTATCAATCAGTTTCTGGAAAAATACCCCGAGGTACAAATCTCCATCACCGAGTTGATCACCGACCAGATTTTGCTTCAGCTAAAAAAAGGCAAGCTCGATGCCGGTATTCTGGTCACCCCCATTGAAGACGACCGCATCCGGGAATATCCGCTCTTTTACGAACCCTTCTATGTCTACACCACGCATCACCACGACAAGCAGTATTACCTTCCGGAAGACATCGACCCAAACGAACTTTGGCTCCTGGAGGAAGGCCACTGCTTCCGCACCCAGATCATCCGACTTTGTGAATTGCGCAAAGCCGCCAAACGCCGATTGGAATACCAGGCCGGCAGTATCGAAACCCTCAAACGCATGGTGGAAAATCAGGATGGCATCACAGTCCTTCCCCAACTGGCACTTGACGACCTTAGCACGGAACAGATGGCACGCATCAAACCCTTTGCTGAGCCCCGACCGGTCAGGGAGGTCAGTCTGGTGACTCACCGCGATTATATCAAAAAACAGCTGATCGATAAATTGAGAGAGGAAATACTGGCGGGTGTACCCAAAGAGTTGGAGCGGGTGGAACCCCAGCAGGTGGTGAAACCTCGATAGTCGATATTCACCTGGGGAAATGGCCTTTTCTAACAAATTTGAATCGGTTGTGAGAAAAAATGCCATTTATTTTACCGATCTTTACCAAAGAGCATTGAGTGCATATACCGATGACCATTTATTCGTGAAACTCCCCCCATTGCCTCCCAAGGCCTGACAGTTATCTTAATGCTCTAGTCTGCAATACGTCAGGGAAGTAATTTTACTACATCCCCTGAAAAACTTTCAATCATCTAAAACCTACGTATCATGAAGACTCTGGGACACCCAGTCCGCGGCCAAATGTGGACAAGAATCTTTCCGCTATTTTTTCTCTTTTTCTTTCTCACAACAAGTGCATATTCCCAGGATTATATCCTGAATGGTAATGCCCAGGACCAGGGAGATGACTGCTTCCTTCTCACTCCTGCCATTACCAATCAGGCAGGTTCCGTTTGGTATCAAAACAAACTGAGTCTCAATGCCGACTTCACAATTGAGGTAGACCTCAATTTTGGAAACATTGACGAAAACGGCGCGGATGGCATCGCCTTTGTGCTCCAGCCGCTGTGTACCAGTATTGGTAGTGCGGGCGAGGGATTGGGGTACCAAAATATTGTGCCTTCGCTTGCCGTTGAATTTGATACTTACTACAATTCCGGCAGAAATGACCCCCTGCCTGGCTTTGGTATGGATGAGGATCACATTGCCTTGCAAAAAGACGGTAATCCTACCCACTTTACCCCCGATAATCTAGTAGCGCCCTACAGCACCGGAAACATCGAAGATGGGCTGGACCACCCCACCACAATTACCTGGAATACCACCTCCCAAACACTGGAAATCACCTTCGATGGGACGGTAGTGATCAGCTATACCGGCGATATTGTCAATGATATCTTTAATGGCAACGATCGGGTCTTTTGGGGATTTACCGCTGCAACGGGTGCTCTGACCAATAATCAGCAGGTTTGTATCAATAATATTGATTTTGAGACGATTATCCCCTATGGCATCAGCGTAGCAAGTTGTCCTACCGCTGCCGATGGCGCTATCGACCTGTCTATTTCCGGCCCTGGCCCCTTCCTGTATAACTGGAGCAACGGAGCCACCACCGAAGACCTTGACAACCTGACTCCCGGCACCTATACCGTGATCGTGACCGATGCGGCATTGGGCTGTACCAATACCTTCAATATTGCCGTTGGCTTTGTAGCCGATACCATTGCCCCTACCATCACCTGTCCGGACAATGCGTCAATCCTCTGTAATGATCCAATTGACCCCGGTTTTACCGGTATGGCAACTGCCACGGACAACTGTGAATTGATGGACATCACCTTTGAAGATGTGCTTACCGCTGGAGACTGCGACGATGAATTTTCCATTCAGCGCCAGTGGACCGCCCTTGATCCCGATTCCAACAGTGCTTCCTGTATACAAATGATCAACACTATGATCGATATCGACGGACCGACCTGCCTAAACTGTCCGGAAGATGTGACGACCACCTGTGGCAATATTCCTGAAATGGCCACGATTGAATTGAGTGATAACTGTGATCCCGATCCGCAATGGACGGTTAGTGAATCTTCTACTCAAAGTAATGATGGAAGCTGCGGCGAATTCAACTATACCATCAGTCGCACCTTTGTGCTAACCGACCGCTGCGGTAATAGTACCGAATACGCCCAAAAAATCACGGTAATTGATGATGAGGCGCCAGTGATCAGCTGCCCGGAAGCTGCCACCGTATCCTGCGATGATCCAGATGTAGAGGTTACCGGTCTGGCTACGGCTACTGACAACTGCGACCTGAATCCCAGCATCACCTTTTCTGATATGGTAGTCGATGGCAATTGTGATACTGAATGTATGTTGGAACGCACCTTCGTAGCTACAGATGCCTGTGGCAATACGACCGACTGTACTCAGCTAATCACCCAAACCTCGGTTGGTCTGATTGGGGATGCGCTGGCAGAGCCGATGCATTTAGGTTATTACTTCCACAGCCTGACCATTACAGAAGGCGCAGAAGACTGTATCATTAACTGGCTGCCGGGTGGCGGCGGAACGCCGACTTATCTGCCACGTGAACGCCGTACCGTTGATGGCGATGATTGTAATTTAGGCAGCATTGCCCTTTCGGCTGATGGGCAAATTGAAAATCCACTGCTTGTAGAAACCATCGTGTTGACCCTCAGTGTACGTCTGAATCAGGATTTGGGCACAACGCCACTCAGCGCCTTTGAGACTTGTACTTTCCATCCTATTCTGCATCAGTTCCTGGGTAGCCAGGCTACGGTCAACAACCTGCTCTACCTGGCCAATCTCGGTTTGGGTAATCTGCTCGGCCCGGTTCCACTTCAAGCGATCAACGATGCACTGCATTGTATCAATGGCTTTACCGACCTTTGCGGTGCAGAAGGGCCTGGTTCCATGCTGGCGATGCCCAATACCGGTCAAGCGCAGGATCAAGGCTTTACCTCCACGGTACAGCAGCTCATCGGGCAGGAATTAAATATCTTCCCAAATCCAAGTTCCAGCGTGGTGCACTTTGACCTGACGGCCTTTGCCGGACGTACGGCGGTGGTTCAGATTTACAACCTGCAGGGACAATTGATTGAGCAAACGCACGTGGATGAACTGCCGAGTTCGCCATTGGAATATCAGGTGGGCCAGTACCACAACGGCCTTTACCTGGCCGCCATTCAGATCGAAGGGTTTGGTGTGAAGATGGGTGAGTTTGTGGTGGAGAAGTGGTAAATTCTTAAGAAATAAAAAGTCTGAAAGGAGTAATTCTTTCAGGCTTTTTATTATTTGCATTATTCCAGTGGAAGGCTGTCAAAAATTGTATTTTATTTCATCCCTTGATTATCTTTCCAAAGTGAACTATTCAACGCGTACCCGCTCTTTCATACAAACCTTAAAGATAACCTTATTCAAACCTCTAATTATGAAGAAATTATTTACATCAATTGCGCTTTTTCTTTCTGTGATTGCAACGCCACTAATGGCCCAGTCCATCTTGTCAACAAAAGTAATGGACCGGCTACCGGCCGAAATAGCAGAGGAAATCATCAACCTCGAAGTCACCGTCAATCCTCCCGAGGATTTTCGCCTCATTGCTACCTATACCAAAGACTGGCAATTTGACCTTGGGGGTTGGGAACCGGTGGATTCCACCGAACGCTATTACGATGAAAATAATGACCAGATAGAGCTCCTGACCCGAGTTTGGGGCAATGGCAGCTGGCCAGTGGATCGCCATACACTTTACACCTACAACGATAACCACCTCATTACCAAAACAGTTAGTGAATCCTGGGACGGAGCTAATTGGATTTACAAGGAAGGAAACTCCCGCTCTTTCCGGGAATACAATGACAATGGAGATCTGACCTTCTACCACTTCCAACAGTGGATAGATAGTGGATGGGTCGACTACCTCAAGCTTTTTCTTGACTACGACCCGGTCACCGGCTATCTGATCAATGAACGCACTCAATTTGCCATTAGCGGTGTGCTGGTCAACCTGGATCAATATCGGTACCTCGATTATGATGCCAACGGCAATCTGCTCACCCTTCAATATGATTCATGGGCCGACAACGACTGGAAAACCGAAAGACAGGAAACTTATGAATATAACAATAGTGACTCCCGGGTCTTCGAACTGGTTGAAATCTCGGATAATGCCGGTGGTTGGATAAACAATTCCAGAACTTACTCCTACTATCAGGATGGGGTACAGGTAGATTCTTCCCTTACCGAAAATTGGGATGGTGCTCTGGGTTGGGTCCCCATCAGCAAGACCTACTATTCCTATAATAGCAACGGAGATCAAACATTGGCCCTCGACTGGAATTGGGGCGCAGGCACTAATAGCTGGATCTACGATAGTCAGAGGATTTCGGAATACGATGCTGATTTCAATCTCACCAAAAGGCTTGAGCAAGACTGGGGAATCGGCTCCACCAATTGGGAAAACTTGTACCAGGATTTATATACGTATGATGAATATGGCAATCGCCTGACTGAACTGAATCAAACCTGGGATGAATTTGAAAATGACTGGATCAATGGACGACATACCACCAATTACTACGAAACTTTTGTTAGCACCAGAGACCTTCAAATGATTGATGCCGCCGCCGCAACTATTGCTCCAAATCCGGGTAATGGCCTTTTCCAGCTTTGGCTCGACGAAAATGTATTTCCCGCTACGGAAGTGCAAATGCAAGTACTCAACCTGATAGGCCAGCCGCTAATGCAAACTGAGATTTTAAGCAGCAATCAGCCCATTCCATTACAGCTGCAACATTTGCCGAAAGGCAGTTATCTGCTGCAATTGAGACAAGCCGATAAATTACTCACAAAAAAGCTGATCATTGTCAAATAATAAAAAAGCCCGAAGGGAATATCCCTCCGGGCTTCACAAATTATAATCCCATGAATGTTCTTTGGTTTACGCCTCGACTTCTTCTTCCTTAATGGCCTTACGGAAAACGACTACACCATCAAATACATCCAGTACCACGGGCTCATTTTGGTCGATTTTTCCAAGCAATATCTGCTTTGACAATTCATTGAGCACCTTCTTCTGGATGACTCGCTTCACCGGCCGGGCGCCAAATTCGGGATTAAACCCTTCATCCGACAGCCAGTCGACGGCTTCAGGCGTAACGCTGAGCTGGATGCCTTGTTTGACCAGCGTTTGTTTGACCTGATCCAGTTGCAATCCAACGATGGCGTGTACATCTTTCTTCGACAGTGGCTGGAACATGATCACCTCGTCAATCCTATTGAGGAATTCCGGACGAACGGATTGTTTCAGCATTTCAAAGACCATATTCTGTGTTTTCTCAATCACTTCCTCCTTGTCTCGATCGGTCATGCGCGAAAAATTATCGCGGATCACATCCGAGCCAATATTGGAGGTCATGATGATAATTGTATTTTTGAAATTCGCCACCCGACCTTTGTTGTCCGTCAGGCGTCCATCTTCCAACACCTGTAACAGGATATTGAAAACATCAGGATGCGCTTTCTCAATCTCGTCGAGCAGCACCACACTGTAGGGCTTACGACGTACGGCTTCGGTCAGCTGACCACCTTCGTCGTAGCCTACATAACCCGGAGGCGCACCTACCAGCCGACTCACGGCATGGCGTTCCTGGTACTCACTCATGTCGATACGGGTCATCAGGTTTTCGTCATCGAAGAGGTATTCGGCCAGGGCTTTCGCCAATTCTGTCTTACCTACCCCGGTAGTACCAAGGAATAGGAAACTGCCGATCGGGCGCTTTTCATTGGCCAAGCCGGTACGACTCCGGCGAATCGCATCGGAAACCGCTTCTACTGCCTCATCCTGTCCTACCACCCGCTGGTGCAGGTCTTCTTCGAGTTGCAGCAGCTTTTCACGCTCGCTTTGCAACATCCGCGTTACCGGTACACCAGTCCACTTCGATACAATTTCCGCGATGTCTTCTGCATCCACCTCTTCTTTCACCAGCATCTTATTATCACCCTGCATTTCGTGCAGTCGTTCATTGTATTCTTCCAGTTGGCCTTCCACTTCCGGAATGCGTCCGTAGCGAATTTCGGCCACCAGGCTGAAGTCACCTTCCCGCTCCGCGCGGTTGGCGTCCAGTTTCAATTGTTCGATCTCCTGCTTGGCTTTCTGAATACCCAACACCACTTCGCGTTCGCTTTCCCATTGGGCGCGCAGGCCGTTGCGGGTTTCTTCCAGGTTGGCCAGTTCTTCGTTGATCCGACCGATCTTGGCCTGGTCATTTTCCCGTTTCATGGCCTCCCGCTCAATTTCGAGCTGGCGAATTTTGCGCTCTACCTCATCCAGCGCCTCGGGCATGGAGTTCATTTCCAGTCGCAATCTCGCAGCCGCCTCATCCACCAGGTCAATGGCTTTATCGGGCAAAAAACGGTCGGTGATGTAGCGGTTGGACAGTTGCACTGCCGCTACAACCGCATCGTCTTTGATGTTAATCTTGTGGTGAGTTTCGTAGCGCTCTTTTAATCCTCGTAGAATTGAGATGGCGTCTTCTTCACCCGGTTCATCAACCATGACGGTTTGGAAACGGCGCTCCAGCGCTTTATCACTCTCGAAGTATTTCTGGTATTCATTGAGGGTTGTAGCACCAATAGCACGCAATTCACCACGAGCCAGAGCGGGCTTCAAAATATTGGCTGCGTCCATGGCGCCTTGTCCTTTTCCGGCACCAATCAGGGTATGAATCTCATCAATAAAGAGGAAGATATTTCCTTCCGCAGTGGTCACTTCATTGATCACGGACTTCAGTCGTTCCTCAAATTCACCCTGGTATTTCGCACCGGCAATCAGGGCCCCCATATCGAGTGCATAGATTTCTTTGTCGCGCAAGTCTTCCGGTACATCACCGTTGACAATCCGGTGAGCCAGACCTTCTACGATAGCCGTTTTACCCACACCGGGTTCACCGATCAAAATCGGGTTGTTTTTAGTACGACGAGCCAGAATGTGCAACACCCGACGAATCTCCTCATCCCGTCCGATCACGGGGTCAAGCTTGCCGTTGCGGGCCCGTTCGTTGAGGTGTACTGCGTATTTATTCAAGGCATTATAGCTGCCCTCAGCACTGCTGGTGGTCACCTTTTTGCCCTTCCGCAATTCCTCAATGGCCGCACGCAAATTCTTTTCCGTTAGTCCACTATCTTTCAACATTTGGGATACGCTATCCTTAACGGAAATAATCCCCAACAGGATATGCTCCAGCGCAACGTACTCATCGCCAAAAGTTTTCAGGTAGGTATTGGCTTTCTGTAATGCTTCGGTAGTTGTTCGTGAGAAGTACTGGTTGCCGCCACCGCTCACTTTGGGGTAGGATTGCACAATGCTCTCCAGTGCTTGTTTGACAGCATCGAAGTTAACACCCAGTTTTTTGAAAATAAAGGGCGCCACATTTTCGTCTACCTCCAGCACCCCCCTGAGCAGGTGACCCACCTCTATGGCCTGTTGCTGCTGCTCCATCGCAATTTGCTGAGCGCGCTGTACGGCCTCTTGTGATTTAATGGTTAAATTATTCAGATTCATAGCTATATTTCAAGTTTTCTTTATCTTTCGAATGTGTAAATCCGTAGGAGTGTATAAAATCATTCTCCAACGTACTAATACAACAAATCAACCTTTGTGCCAGTTGGTTGGTCGTGCCAGAATTGGTTGACTTTAAACAGCAAGCGGTCAAAATGTCATTCAATTTCAAAACTAAATGACTAAGTGTCAGCCCTGTTTAATCCAAACCTTTTTGGGTAAAACCCAATGAATGAGTAAAAAGAGAAAAATGAAACTGACAAGACTTGTTTGCTTCCTATCCTTAATTCTAGTACTCGGCTGTAGTTCGACAAAGTCGACCACCAATCTGCTCAGCAATGAACCTTTTGCAACTCGTCAATACTATCAAATTAAAATTTATAGTTTCGAAACGGAGGAGCAGCAACAGATCACCGAAAGCTACTTAGAAAAGGCCTACCTACCTGCATTGAAAAGGCAAAACATCGGACCGGTGGGCGTTTTCAAACCGCGGGATGACCAGCAGGACTCTTTGATGAGGCTATATGTACTTTTGCCACTGGCCACACCCACACAACTTGTGGACATGGACAACAAATTGGGGCAGGACAAAGCCTATCTCGCTGCCGGAAAGACCTATCTCGAAGCTGTACATGATCAGCCGCCTTATCGCCGTATGGAATCCATTTTGCTCTGGGCGTTTGAGGATATGCCCGTGATGAAAACACCCGATCTGGATAGCCCAAGGGCGGACCGCATTTACGAGTTGCGCAGCTACGAATCCGCTACGGAGGCGGACCATATCAATAAGGTGGATATGTTTAACGCTGGCGGCGAGGTCAAACTCTTTGACGATCTGGGCTTTAATGCCGTTTTCTACGGCTCCGTCATCTCCGGCCCAAAGATGCCCAACCTGATGTACATGACTACTCACGCAACCCAGGCCGCTCGTGATGCCAATTGGAAAACCTTTGTTGATTCACCGGTTTGGAAAGACCTAAGTTCTCAACCGAAATACCAGAATAATGTCTCACACATTGATATTTACTTTCTGTATCCTACAGCGTATTCAGATTATTAAAAATAATCATGAAACAAATAAGGCCAAAGCTGAGTGGGAAAACGATTTTCTACCTTTCCCTGGCAGTCATCACATTCGCCATTTTGACTGTTTATACGAGTGGACTTTCGTCCAATAGGAGCCTGGAGACCAACTCTTATTTGGCTTTATCCATCATCTGGGTGGCCCTGTTTTTATTCCTGTTTTATGGTTTATACAAAGGCATTAGCCTGACTGACGACTTCCCTCGTTTCCAATCTTTCAAATCGGGTGACTTGACCGGAGGGTGGTCTTTTGATACCCACACTCCAGATGTACAAACCGGTGGAGGATTAGGAGGCATCCTCATCTCCATTGCCTTATGGATTGGCATTGCGCTACTCATTATTGTACTTTCTTTTTTGCTGGAAGCCTTCCTTTGGGTTTCCTTTTTTGTATTGCTGTCCATGCTATATTGGGTGTTTTACCGGGCGCTGACCTTAGTGCTTAACAAGTCAGCAAATACCAGTGGAGATCTGGCCATTTCCGCCCTCTACGCAGGTGTATATTCTTTTCTTTATTTAAGTTGGATGTTGGTCATTGTCTATTTGATTGAAGTATTGTAATGACACACAACATGTCAGCAATTTTTCAAATCATTGATTTTCAATCCATCAAAAGACTTGTTCCTTCAAAAAACGCCTATCTTCCGTAGCACCTAAAACCTTGGCTATGCACCCTCTCCGAGTCTTTGTTCTTTTATGCTGCGCTCTGTTTATTTCTTCAATCTCTACTGCTCAATTAGTGGACCAACTCATCCCGATTGATCAACAAATTTCCGGAGAGATTTCCAGCGGGTATATCCTCATTACCCCAGTCACCCTGGATGATGAAGGAGATTATCCCTCGGGGTTATATGTGCTCGATTCCATTGGCAATCCGGTGTTTTTCAAACCCATTACCAATCAGGCAGTTGGACCCTATCCTTCCGCCCGAATCAGTGATTTCAAGGTGCAGCCGTCGGGACTACTTTCCTACTCTACACAACTGGCTTCCGGAGGAATGGGCATGTATCTGCTGGATAGCACCTTTACCATTGTCGATTCCATTCGTACCGCCAATGGCTTTTCCACTGATGCCCATGATCTGATCCACTGGCCCGATGGTTCTTACCACCTGGTGGGTTATGAAAATCGACTTCTCGATTTAAGCCACCTGACCACTACTGAAGGAGAAACCGGCAGTACCGAAGCCAATGTCCTGGGCAATGTGCTGCAACGCTTTGATGCCGATAAAAATCTGGAATTTGAATGGAAATCAATAGATCACTACCAAATGCAAGATACCTACGGCCACGCCTTCACTCAACCCGGTTACCTCGATCACGCCCACTACAATTCCCTGGAAATTGATGATGATGGCAACTATATCCTCTCTTTCCGACACCTGCACGAAGTGACCAAAATTGATGCACAAACCGGTGAAATCATCTGGCAACTGGGCGGTAAAAACAACGACTTCACCTTCCTGGGCGATACGATGCCCTTCTCCACCCAGCACGATGCGCGCCGTATTGCCAGTGGACATCTTACGCTATTTGATAATGGTTTATACAACAGTACGCCAATCGCCCGAGGTATTGAGTACGAATTGGACGAAACCAACTTCACCGCCACCGCTGTCTGGCAATTCCGGGAGCCGCATGGGTTACCCAGCAGTTTCATCGGCAATACCACTCGCCTGCCCAATGGCAATACCATGATCAATTGGGGCGGCACTTTTCCATTGCCCATATCCACCTCCTTTACGGAAGTAGATACAGATGACAACATTGTACTGGCGCTCGATATCATACCCAATCGATACATTTCCTACCGCGCCCTGAAGCAGCAATTGCCTTTTTTCATACCACG
Organism: Saprospiraceae bacterium; assembly: GCA_965229635.1. GTDB lineage: Bacteria > Bacteroidota > Bacteroidia > Chitinophagales > Saprospiraceae > BQJU01. Next base: position 2,742,878 of record OZ245894.1, on the reverse strand, counting down.
CCCGGAAATCAGCTGCAATGGCACCATGGCTACGCTCACCGCCCCCGATGGATATAATTACTACGAATGGAATACCGGAGCCACCACACAAAGCATTACGGTGGCGGATACGGGTATTTACCAGGTTTGGGTCAATCAGGGCATTGGTTTTGTGAGCTCGGAACCTTATCATGTAGAAAACCTTGAGGTGATGTGTAATTTGAGTGCTACTGCCGAGGTCGATATCCCACATGTTAAACTTTACCCCAACCCTGCGTCAAATCAACTATTTTTGGAATACCAAAACATCGAATCAACGGGTGTACAACTTTTCAATTCTTCTGGTCAGCTTATTGAAGAATGGGAAATGGGGACGGCGGGAAAACTTCAGGTAGATATTGATCACTTACCCACCGGAATCTACCTGGTGAAGTCAGGACATTTGACAAAAAAGCTGCTTAAATTTTAACCTTCTTCGACAATTTTTAAGGCCAAAATCCTATGATTTCTCAAATACAAAGTGTTTCAAAATGAAGACAAATCTATTGATCTTTTCTTTTACCTGCATCACGGCTTCCTGCTTTGCGCAAATCTCCTTCCAGGAAGGTTATTTTATCAATAATGAGGGTCGGCGCACGGATTGTCTGATCAAAGATGTTGGCTGGAAGAACAATCCCAGCAAATTTGAGTACACCATAGCCTCAACCGGGGAAAGTCAGGTACAAACCATTGACCAGGTCCAACTCTTTGAAATAAAGGGCCAAGCCAAATATGTACGAGCATCGGTTGACATTGACCAGTCGGGGGTGGATTTTGACGATTTGAGCACAGAGGTTCAACCCGATCTTAAGCGGGAGCAAGTTTTTGTGGAAGTGTTAGTAGAAGGAAAGGGCAGTCTTTACCGGTTTCAAAAAGGAAACTTTACGCGCTATTTCTTCAGCGCTGACGAGGCTCCAATTGAACAATTGATCTATAAACACTATCTGATCTCCAATTCAAAAATTGGCACTAATAGTGCCTTTAAGCAACAATTGCTTACCCATTTTCGGTGTAAGAATTTTCCAATCAAAGAACTGGAGCACCTGGATTTTAAAGAAAAAGAACTCATCAACTTCTTTATCAACTATAACAAATGTGTAAACGCACCCTACACAATTTTAAAAAATGCGGAAAAGAAGCTTCCGCTAAATGTCCATCTTCGCCCCGGAGTTAATTGGGCCTCGCTGTCCATAAGCAACAATACTTCCACCACCGGAGATGTCGACTTTGGCCATAAACTCAGCCTACGGATGGGTGTTGAGTTGGAGCTAATGCTTCCCTTTAATAAAAATAAGTGGGCCATCACCCTGGAACCCACCTTTCAGTATTTCAAGTCGGAAGTACAGGTCGGCAACATCCCGGTGGTGGCAGATTATCAGGCCATTGCCTTCCCGCTGGGAGTCCGGCATTATTTTTTTATCAATGAAACTTCAAAAGTTTTCACCAATGCCACCTACAATTTTGAAATTGGCATGAACCCCGTCATTCAGGCCAAAATCGATAGTGGGATTGATCTGGACATCAGATCCAGGCTAAGCATATCGGTGGGAATTGGTTACACTTTTCAGGAAAAGTTTAGTTTGGAAGGTCGCTATACCTTCCGGCAAGATGTACTTGGTGATTATGTAAACTGGTCATCCGATTTCTCGCGGTTATCACTGATTTTGGGATACACGTTGATTCGGAAGTGAGGGGGAGTTGCTGAAAATTACTTACTAAAAACAAACAAAATTGCTAAACAAAGCTTAATTTTATCAGCAAAGCAACCAAAAGATGAGTAGCGCAAGTCAACATATACCTGAAATTCTAATCTACGAAATGGTAAAAGGAAAACCCATTTTTTATAAAGGGTATCGAGACTATCTCAATGGTAAAAAGCAAATCGAAGAACTGATGAGAAGCAGCAAATTACAATCGCTCATTATTGCAGAATTGATTTTTTTGCTTCGCTCGTTTTTTGGTGATGACTATCTCATTTTTACAAATGAATTGGGGTTACAATTCTCGAAAAAGTCCTGGCGCGCTACCGATATTGCCGTTATTAAATCAGAGTTGGTCAAAGATATAGATAACAAATACTTGAATGTAGCCCCGGAATTAGTCATTGAAATCGACACTAAAGCCGAACTCGCTGATATCCAAAATCCTCTGGGGTATTATCAGGAAAAGACCGATGAGCTACTCGCCTTCGGAGTGGAAAAAGTCTTATGGATTTTTACAGATACTAAAAAAATTATGATTGCCGAAAAGGATAAGAATTGGTCCATCAGCAATTGGCAGGATGAGGTGGAAATTTCCTCCGGATTAAGGATTAACCTCAAACAAATCATAGAAAAGAGAACCAAGCGCCGTTCTTAAAATTCTACTACCCAATCCTCCACTTCCAAAAAATCAGCAAAGGCCTGCGCTGCTATCTCAATCCGTTTTTTAGTCTGAGCCGTTGGTGTTTCAAACAGTTCCGGCAGGATAATCACCTGCTCCTTCTTCACCTTACGTTTCCACGTGCCGATCACGATGCCATTGTCAACAATGGCCGGATAAAAGATGCCGTTTTTGGAAATCACAACCTGGGTTTTGTCAGCTGGTAGCGCGGCCGTACGATCACGATAGGCAATGACGTATTCATCAAAGGCCGGGATCAGGTAGAGTTTATTTTGGGCAGGCATTTCGGATGCGCCTTTCGGCAAATAATAAATCTGTCCGGCTACTTGCTTTGCGTCCAGTAGGTCATCCAATGCCAAAATCACTTTTTTGGCAGCAGTCTTCGTTTGGCCTGACCACCACACAAAATCTTCCAATGTAGCTGGCGCACGACTGGTAAAATACCGACGGGCCAATTCCAGCAATGGATCATCAGGTTGCAGTCGCTGGCTTTTAGGCACGTATTCATCCAATAAAGTGAACGTAAATTGCTTTTCCCGCCGACTACCAAAGCAGATGACCTGATCCAGTCCAGCACGGTGCAGAATGTGGTACAGTCGTTGCCCTTCCGCAGTAATCCCTTCTTCCTGTAGAATGGTAGCGATTTCGTCACGGGTCAGTTCCTTCTTTCCTTTTAGCACTTGCAGAAAAATTTCCTCACAACGAGCAAAAGTCTCCTCATCCAGGCCCAGCTGCCGGTTGCGTCCTTTTGAAGAGGAAATGATTCGGGAAGCCACAAGATCCAGCAGCCAGTGCATGTCCTGAGCCGCCACGGTATGCAAGGTGCCCCGCAGTATCCATCCACGCACCAATTTTCGGTCGGCAATGGCTTGCTCCACTTCTCGATTGGTGACATGTGGCAAACGCAATCCCAACGCCCACTTGGAATGGGCATAGTCCTGCGCTTGAATGGGTCCAAGCCAATGCATCAGCTCAGTAATAGAAGTATGATCATTCCCTTCAATTTGCTGTTGGGTCAACCGATGATTGATAACCTCCTGTTGCTTCATGTTTTTTAGACTTGTTTCGCTAGGATTATCATGGGGTTAAAATTATTCTTTTATTCAATAACCCTACCAATACCATTCCATACAAAAAATTGGAAATGCCCACTTCAAATCCATGGGCAAAGCGAACGTAGCCCGGCATCAATGAATTGGGCGGAATCAAGGGTGCAATACCACCAAAGATAGAAAAGACCAATCCCACCAAGAGAGCCGTTTTCCAAAGGGACAACTGTGTACTGTAGATGATCAAAAAAGCGATTGCCACAAATACAACTCCGCGAAATAGCTGAACCTTAAAAATCAGGTCAATCGGCGGTACTTTCCCTTCGTAGAAATCCATAAATTCCGGGTATACGGCTTGCAATGTCATACCCGCAGCGGCGTAAATCACAAAGTACAACAAAATGCCCAGGAACACCCGCCACGACCACGACCACCAGGAACGATCAGGAAGGTGAAGTCCCTCAAAAAATGAATTGCCGTGCCACCTTCTGGCCAAAATTACGGCTATTGTACTGACTAGTAAACAAACGATCAGCCCTCTAGCCATTTCCAGCACCGTCCGCGACCGATCCGTTACATTAAAAATATACGCTTCGATTAAGATATTAAAATGCCCGATGATAAAGTAGACAAGAAAAAGCAGTAAAGCTAGTCGCCAGCCATGCCAATTGGAAGCTTCCATCATGGCCATCAAAACTCCGGCTACCAGTAAATTGGAAAGCAGTGACCATCCGGACAGAAAAAAGCCACCCTCAAGACCAAATGCCAAATTGGCTAAAGCAAATAGCAGCGTAAGGGCCAGGGCGATACCCAGCAAGGGAAGTAGTGTTTTAGGTAGCATGATTTTCAGTTTGTTGGATTACAGTCAGGGCTTTCTGCCCCCATTCCAGGTGAGTATGGTACAGTGCAATGCCGTGCTCAAAAGCCAGTCGACCGTGTAGCGGCAAATCAACCGCCTCACGACGATGGAAGGCTTTTAGTTCGTCCAGATAGACCTCAATTTTTTCAATGAAGGATTGCAAAAAAGCAACCTTCTGCGACCTGCCGATGTGATGATCCATAAAGGCAAAACGCAGTAGCAACAAATTGACCTTTTTGCTGATATCTTCATCCGTAATCTCCTGCGTCATCCACGCTACCAATGCTTGTTCCCCCTTCATCGTGGGTTTGTACCGGGGCTTTGTTTTTCCGGTATCGGAAGTGAATGCTTCTTGCTCAATCATACCCAGCTTTTGCAATCGTTTCAGTGCCGGATAAATCGAGCCGGGACTGCTGCTATACGTACCCAAGGCCGTGGTCTCAAAGATCATCCGAATGCCATAACCCGTCTCCGGCTGCTGGTGCAATAACCCAAGAATCGCAAAATCAAGATCCGTTGCTGCTTTAGTCATATTAGTACGTTTCGTATCAAATATAATACGTTTAGTACTATTATCCAAAAAAGGAACCGAGTTTCCCCGATTCCTTCTAACTAAACCAAATATGTATGCTATTTTTTTACAAACGAATGTTCACACCCACGATAATTTGCCGGAAACCGCCGGGGAAAATCCCCGAGGTGGCGCGGTTGAGGCGTGAGGCACGGTAAATCTGATTGGTCAGGTTTTTACCGTTGATAAAGACATTAAAAAATGCCTTGTTCTTGATCTTAAAATCGTAATTGGCAAAGGCATCAAGCGTGAAATATGAGGGCAGGCTACCAATAGCACCATCTGCCGATTCTGTCTTGAAATTGTTGTATTCGGTAAATTGCTCACCCACGTAATGACCACTAACGCCGATGGAAAAGTCCTGATAATCAAAAGTCAGCCCGGCATTCAGGTTGACGGCTGGCACATAGGGCACTTCCGTCTCCTCCGCACCGTCATCACCGAAGGTGACAATGCTCTTGCTGATGTTGGCAAAATCCTCCTCAGTTATGTTCTCGGAAGTAAAAAGTATTTCCTCGCCCTGCCCATTAAGGGTGTAGATTTCATAAGCTTTGCGGTTGCTATTGACTTTATCAATAAATTCCTGGCGAGTGGCACTGCTGTGCGTCACCTGACTGAATAAATCCCTGTCCAACAATTTACCGCTGAGGATTTTGGATCTCAGTAAGGTAGCATTGCCATGAAATTGCAACCGGTGGTTTTCAGAACGGAAAAGCTCCGCTCCAATTCCAACCTCCAGGCCCTGCATATTGATTTTACCCAGTTCCTGGAACACCTCATTACGGCCACCGGCGTAAAAATTGCGAATGGTATTATTGAAATAAGCAACTTGCCCTGAAAGGCGATCCTTTAGTAAGGTCCCTCTCCAGCCAATCTCGGTATTGATACTCAACTCGGGGTCAATGTTGATGTCCTGCCCGGCCAGTGGATTGGTAACAATACCATCCTGCTCCACCAAAAAGCCAAATACTTTAGACGGCGCAATAAAGCCTTCGTAAACACTTCCAAACACTTCTCCATTTGGAATTTGATAATCGACGGTCACACCGGGCAATACAACGCTGTAGGCATTGCGCTGACGACCTTCCTTGATATTCGGAAGGTTTGGGTCGAGCGCCAGCGCCAGTAAATCCTGGCGGTACATATCAATGTGCTCCATGCGCACAATGGGGGTCACCCCAAATTTGCCAAAGTGGAATTCATTGCGAATGTAGCCCGATGCAGACCATAACCGGTAACGCAAATCCGTCGTCGGTGCTCCACTGCGCGCCCAGCGAGAGCTGTCCGCCACCAGAAAACGGTCCTTGTAAATTTCCCGGTGCAATTTGAAACCCACTTCCAGTTGCTGCTCCTGCCCCCAGGCATCCCAGCTGATTTCCAGCATCTCTTTTAATCCCGATACCGAGAAGGTCCACCGACTATCACTGGTACTTTCGTGGCCATTTTGCACCCGACCTACACGGACCAGGTCCTCATCGTCAAAAGTGAGTCCTTGCAGGTACTGGTAACGATCCTGAAAAATGGTTTCCCCGACATAATCTCGAACTTCCGAGGCTTTTACCTTAGCGGTAATCTGACGCCACCAGTCGCGTTCAAAATCGGAGGCGTAAATCTTGGAGGTCAGGCTAATATTGGGCTGCAATATCCATTTGTGAATGATATCCACACCATAGCGCCGCATGGTAAATTGATCGGCATCAAGTGGGTTTTGCGTAGGATCTTGTTCAAAGGTAAAAGGCGTTTGGGAACCGAGCGAAGCCTGATTGTCTTCAAACTGGCCACTCACCTTGAAATAAAGCGATTGGTCTTCCGACAACTTGGCAAAGACCTTGGCATTCAGGTTGAGCACCTTCACACTGGAATTATCGGTAAAGCCGTCAAACTTCTTGTACACTCCTTCCACCAGTGCCCCAAGGTTATTCCAGGTACCGCCGTAGGAAAGCAGGCCGGTCTGATAATTGCGCTGACCACCGATCAATTTCACCCGCAGTTCCGGTTTTTGCGGCGGTAAGGCTGTAATATAATTGATGGCCCCATACATGTTGTTGGGTCCAAAACGCAGCATATCTGCACCCTTGTACACCTCAATGGCCTGAATGCGATCACTCACCGGATTGTAGTAAGCCCCGGGAGCAATGTAAGGCGCCGGTGCCGAGGGCGAACCGTCTTCCATCAACAATACCTTTTTGGAACGACGCCCCCACGACCCACGAATACTGATATTGGGCCGGTTGGAAAGCCCCATGTCCCCGACAATGTTGACGCCGGGAACGGTGCGCAGGATTTCCTCCGTATTCAAGGGATTGACATCCTTGATTGCCCGTGGAGTAATGCGGTAATTGGTTCCTTTAAAATTGCTGCGGTAGTTATGGGCTGAGGCACTGACAAGAATCTCGTTCAGGGTGGTGCTATTGAGTTCCATTTCAATGGTACCCAATTTGGGATCTTTGGTACGAATCGGAACCTCCTTGCGGTCGTAGCCCAGGTAGGAGAAAGCCAAGGTATGTTCTCCTTCAGGCAACAACAGCTGAAAGTAACCCTCATAATCCGTAACTGTACCGTAACCAGATTGAACGTAGATCTGTGCTCCGATCAGTGGAGCTTTAGATTCTCCATCGATTACCCGACCGGTCACATTGATTTTAACCTGAGCCACGAGGGGCAGGCTCAATATTAAGCCGAAAAGCACTGCCCCAAATCTTTGTTTAAACATCTCAATCCATTTTTATTCTGAAGTTTACTTACACTAGTCTGCGCCATCCTGTTTGGCTACATCAATGGTATAATTAGCCACTTCGATCCCTTGATCCGTCCCAACTGTAGCGTCAAAAGTCCAGTGAATACCTCCATAAACCCTGGAAATGGCTGCCTCAAGGGCATAATCTCTAAACAGCGAGCCTTCCTGAGGAAAAAGGTAGGTCATGACTTCCGCACCCGCTGCCGAAAAGACGCTGTGCCCGGAGGTATAACTTGGAAAATTGGGCGTTCCGGCAATGGTCTTAAAGTCCGGAATCAGGTTGATAGGGCGGGGATAATGGTAATAGTATTTTGCGTCCCAGCAGCTAATCCCGCCGTCCATCATGGCCATATTGATATAGGCAAAGGTACGGGCGGTGCGTAGTGGGTTAAACTGGTACTTAATGGCATAATCCTTGGCAAAGCGATTCCAATGGCCCGGTGGTGTGTAGGTCCCTAAACCATCTTGCCAGAAATTGGCAATTGCCCGCCACTCCTCGGTCATGTTGTCGGCATAATCTTTAAGCAATTCCACATCGGCCTCGTACTCATCGGAGCCGGGAGCCGGGGGAACCGGCGGTCTGACATCCACCACATTGGGTACATTCCACATCTGTACCTGTCCAAACAAAGGCGTCAACCCCACCGGACGGACCGGAATTTCAATATTATCCCACTGCCAGCCGAAGCGATCAAATGCCGCTGCCTGCAAAGAGTCGGAAACGGGTTTAGGACACTGAGCTTTGCTCATGCCATCATTGGCAGCTCTGGCCAAAGCGATATCGGCAATTGCTTCACCAATTTGGGCTCCGGCGGCAATATCACTTTCAACATTGAGACCGGCCCACATCAGGCTGTTCATTTGTTCTTCGGCTTTGGCAGCGAGATAGTCTTTTTCCAGAGGAAACATAGCGCTTAATATATCTCGTGAGGTTGCGGCAATCACCGCTCCATCCGCAGGATAAGAAGGCATTGTATTTTCCGGATAAGCCAATGGAATGCTGTTGTCCATCTCCTGAGGCGTGGGGCGATTGTACTGGTATTTGTGGTGCCAGGCCGTGATCAGGCCATCAAACTGTGCAACACCCAAATAAGCCAACGCTCTCACCGCATAAGGGGGATGCGAAAAGGGAAATGGAGGCGTTCCACCGGGATTATTGGGATTGGGCAAAGTATAACTGCCATCCTCATTTGGTCCGGGAATGAGGTTGTATTTGGCAATTAGCTCCAAGGCAATCTCGTTCCAGCGCAAGCCGGGATTATTGGTCCAGTATGCTACTGCTGCTCTTTGATCGCCCGTAAGGTTGGCGGTAGTCGTTTTTAAGGCATCCAGCTCATCCAGATAAGTGCTGGAAGTGACGTCATCGGGTGCAGGAATGCTGATCTGGTCAGCGCTGGAGAGCAATACCGGAGTCCAGGTGCCACCATTTTCGTCCAGGCTAGCGAAAGTATAGCCGCTATAGTCAGCTTGAGTAGGTAAGTCTTTTTCGCAGGAAGTGAACACCCCGACTGCCAATAGGGTAAAAATAAGAAGTAGGTTAGTTATATTTTTCATGGTCGATTTTTGTTTTGAAAGATGTAATCGGGTGATTTAGATTTTAAACTGATAGGTCAATCCGGCGCCAATCATGGCCGCTTTTCCAACGTTCCGGCCGCTGATCGTTTGTCCAAAATAAGCCAGTACTCCAAGGCCTTTTGGCGCTTTGAAGTAGTATTGAGCATTCAGCCCTACCTGACCAAAATTGACTTTATTGGTGGGTTGGGCGGCATTGTATGCTCGAATATCATCGCCGCTGGTGGAGGCCAGTCCGGTGTAGTTCCCTTCCACCTTAAATTGGTTGTCGAACAGCCATAAGCCCACTACCGCCTGATAGTTCCAGGCACTGGGTACATCCATCCAGGCGGTGTAGAAACTGCCGTTGTTGTAATAATAATCCCGCTCTGCCTCGGTTTGCCCACGCCACAGATGGGCCACGGTACCACGGACATAAAACCCATTGTCGAGCTGATAATGCAATATGCCCCGTAATCCAAATTCATTGGCTCCAAAGCCAATACTGTAGGGACGGTAGTCGGAAAGGTAGTTGGTCATGGGTGTAGAAAAACTGGCGGTAGCCAGCAAGGCCAATTTGCCACTACCCAATTGTTTGTTGAAGAGTTCTCCCTTCAGCGCCAGCCCGAGGTCCTGAAACCCCTTAGCCCCGGCAAATTTGCCCCCGTTGGGTTCACTGGAAGCCGTGCTGACATAAGGAGCGGAAACCAGGAAATTGAGTCGATCAAAAATGCCAAAGGCTAGCATCGGCATGATCATGTCTCTTTTGACAGTAGCAATGGTTTGGTTTTCCCGCAGGTAGGTACCTTCCCAGTACTCGTCAAACCAGCTGTGCTCGTAAACCGCAGCGACACAAAATTCCCGCTGCTTCATCATGATGGCATCAACAGGCGTTTGTGCCTGCACCTGGCCGATAATGGCCATAAGTAATAGGGTAAAAAGTAGTGTGTTGAAACTTTTCATATTTAAAGTTTTAGATAAAGAATGGTCGATTTGTGCACACTTATTTGGGAAATAAAATGGCTCAGCAAGTTTTCCAGCCTGATGATCAAAGCTGAAAACTTCAGAATAGGACGTTGTAAACCGGATTTTATACTACTCGGCAGTGTTTTAGAACGGCGTAACCGAAGTAATGAAGAAAGGAAATCTGGTGGCTTTTTACAAGACAATGATTTTGACAAAATGCCAAATCACAATGCACCACAAATCCTATTTCGGGATAGCGAACGCTGGTAGAAAAAACCGATTTAAACGTTGATTAGGCCCACTTGGGAGGTGGGGAAGGAATAGCCATAAAGGATTGCTCTGGAATCGATAAAAGAGTCGATATCCGCAAATTTTGCGTCCTCTCAGCAGGTGTGAAAGAGTAGGCTTCACCAAAACAAAAGTCCGGGAACCATTGATTATTGAAGGTCCGGTTTTGTGGAAGTGGATCAGTAGGTTGCTCGTCTGGAGCGTCGTAGCAATAGGTGATTTCTTTTTTAGAAGCCTGATCCACAGTATAAACGACTGACGATTCGTCAACTTCTTCAGAAAAAAGGAAGGGAGTCACATAACCCAGTGAGTGCAAATAAGCAATTCGTTGTTCATCTACAATGTCCACTTGCGTTTCGGCACCGGTCTCTGACCTCAACCGGTCAGCAATCATTTGCTCCTGCCGATCCATAAACGTATCCACTTCAACGGCGTAGGCATATTCGCTGCCCACATAGCCGATGATGCGCTGCAAACACAAGGTCAACAATAGCAACCAGGCGAAGTAAATGCTCCTCTTTTGTGGACGCTTTTGCACGTGGCTTAAGTTAAATGAATCACGAAGGTTTCGCTTACACAAAACACTTTGACCCGACAAAGAACGAAAAGAATTTGCGCAAAAAGAAATTTGAAGTTTGAAATTTAGGTATGAAATCGTGCTCAACAGTTTTTCTAAAATGGGTATCCAATGGCCAAATGCCAAACCAAATTATCCCTTCGCCATTGGAGTTTTAAGGGGTTGATTTTGTCAAAAGTCCAGCGTTCGCCCATTGGCAAATTGGGATTGTGTAGTGGAAAGGAAGCATCCAGGCGTAACACAAAAAAATTGAAATCCAGACGAAAACCGAGTCCGGTACCAATGGCAATTTCGTTGACAAATTGATCAAAATGAAAAATGCCTTCCTTTCGGGTTTCCTGTGGCCGATCGAGAAGCCAGACGTTACCTGCATCGAGAAACACGGCTCCTTTCAGGTAACTGAATATCCCAAAACGATACTCCACATTGGCTTCCAGCTTAATATCTCCCGTACGATCAATAGATTGAGCGACACCATCCTCACCGTTGTAGCTACCGGGGCCCACTTCCCGCAGTCGAAAAGCCCGAATGCTGTTGGCACCTCCACTAATAAATTGTTTGACGTAGGGCAGGAAAACAGAATTGCCGTAAGGCAAACCCATTCCACCGATAAAGCGTGCCGCCACGCGCTGTTCTCCACGCAATGACCAGTAATGCCGTACATCAACCGCCAGACGGGCGTATTGGGCATAAGCCACACCTAATAACTCCTTATTTGTCTCTCCATCACCCGGAGGATTAAACAAACTAATGGCATTTCCCGCCGATTCGGCATCGACCCGGAAGAAGAGAAACTGCTTATCGGTTGGGGAGTTTTGGGCGTTGTAGGTGTACGTATAGGTCAGACCGGCAATGAAATTATCCTGAAAACTGGTTTGCAGACGCGGATTTTCGGCCAGTAGGTCGAGAAATTTATCGGTCTCGCCGTAGAGGTTCACCAAATTGACGGAAATCGGATTGAGCTGGTGACGTTTGCGCCTATTTTCCTTCCAGTCGTAGCCAAAGCGTAGATTGGTCGAATTGATGTAGTACAGCTCCGTACGTCGCTGAAAGGTATTCCCCAGATTGATGCGCGTACGCGGAATGTAATACTTCGGTTTACCACTGGTATGAAACGGGATAATCAGCTTGGGGATGTATAAATCCATCTGTAAACTCAAGTCGATGGAATTGATAAAATTCTGCGAAGTGGTATCCCGCAATCCGGTTTCGATCCCCCCTGAGAGGTTGATCTGAAACTGTTCGGCTCCCTTAAATAAGTTGCGATGAGTAAAGGAAGCAGCTGCCGCCAATCCTAGATAACTTCCGTTTCGGTTGTTGACCTGAAACTCAGCCGTCACATCGCGCATCAACCCCGGAGTGAGGTTAAGAACCGGTGTAAGCTGTATGCCTTTGTCGATCTGCCTTTGCTGATACCGGACATTTACAAACTTAAAAACACCCAGATCCAGCAGATGCTGAATGGTCATTTCCTGCCGCGAACGCGAGTACAAATTACCTTCCTCCATACGAATCATCCGCGATAGCACCTGTGGTCGGACGATTCGATCTTTCTGAATGATGGTCAACCCCGAAGCTTGTACCGTATCCAGCCCTTCTTCTAAGGATCTGTTGATATCATAATCCGGGAAAACGCACACCGGTCCAAAATAATGGGTTTTGTGAAAGGTACTATCCGTTGGCCCCTGGATGCGCAGAAAAAGATCAGCCAGCAGAGGTCCTGCCGTTGTGTCTACAATGACAAAAATATTGCCGGTAGAAAAATCGTAAAAGCCCTTGTCATTGGCGATATTGGTCAATCGGCTACGCTCCGCATCAATATTGGTAAGTTGGTACGGTTGACCAACTTTCAGGATGGAGGGTTGGTAGTATTCCGACAACAATTGATTAACCGGACTGCTATCCTGCGGCCATTCGATCTGGTTGACATGGTACTGACCGGTGGTGTGAATATTATAGGTCATGGATACCTTCTTCCGGCTCATGGTGGTATCGGTATCCAGGCTTGTTTGAAAATAGCCATTGTCCAGCATGTGCTTGCCGAGCACCAGTTTGCTACGCTCGATGATGCTTTCGTTGTACAGGGCAGGAGGCTCCCCAAAGGTACGTTTGAGCCAGGCCTTAAACCCTTTTTCTCCGGTTTCGCCCAGGCGGACGTAGAGCCATGATTTAGCTTTATTGAGCCCGGTATTTGGCTGGGGTCTTGATTTTAATAAAAGCTCACTGCGTAGTTTGGTAGGTTTATTGATCGTAGAGTCCGGCTGGAAGTTGATTTCTGTATCCCGATACAGTAACTGTCCTTCCTCCAGGTGTTTGGAAATGGAGCAACTACTGAACTGCAATACAGACAGGAAAAGCGCAAAAATATAGAAAGTTCTTATGGTCATAGTTGGTCCCGAGGAAGGTTTTAGGCGGTAGGATCTAGGTTTTAGGGAAGCCTAAGCAGACCTGCATTCCTAAATCCCAAAACCTAACCCCTTCCCTACTAATACGATTTCTTAAAAAATATACCTACACCAGTCTTGCTGGAGTTGACGTCATTCAGTACATCATAATCCGAACGACGAAAGACCTGCAAACGGTAGTTGCCATTTGGCGTCAGCCGGTATTCCAACACAAAGTCACCAGCAATGGTGGAAAAGTCGGCCTTGCTGGCATCTGCTGAAGCATTGAGGTTGACATTACCACCGGCCTTGATTGTGAGCCGGTCATTAAACAGACTCTTACTTAAGCCCACCTGCAATTGGGTCACCGTCCCCCCGGCGCCAGCATCAATATACTGATTTTGGTAACTATCCAGATCAAAGGAAATATCGACCCCCTTGACAAATTTATCCGCCAGACGATTGAGTTGGTTCGACAGTAATTTACTGACACTGGAGATCACTACACTTTGCCCGGCCTGACTGAGCGCGATCGAAGAATTGTTGTTGGTCACAAAGCTGTTAAACAGCAATAAGCCAAAGACCTGCTGGTTCAATTCATTGGGGTCTTGCTTGATCTGATTGAGCTTGCGCGCCACGGTACTACTGACCACATTACTTTGATTTTCCGGCAATTGGATGTCAAACGTAATTTCCGGGCTATCCAGATTACCACGAATATTCATCACCACCTTTACTTCCGTTCTACTCTGAGCATTGCGAATCTCCTCATCGGAAAGGCTGGTGGTCTCGCCTTCAATCAATTCATAAGTAGACGTCCGGGCAGTGTACAATGCCGTGATGTTAAATCGGGCATCCATGGGGTCACCCGGGAAGGTGATAGAACTACCTTTTTGAATATCAAATTCTTTCTTGACCAATTGCTCAAAATTGAAATTGTATTTCCCACTATCCAGCTCATAGGTGCCCACCACACTGATGGCTCCGCTGGGCTCAATATCGACCGACAGGTCACCCGAACCGCGGGCAAAAAGCTGATCACCGGTGGTGGGATCAATCAGGATATTTAATCGAGCAGAAGGCGTCAAATTAAGATTGAGCAGCATGGAAAAGGCATACTCATTATTGACTTTATACTGTTTTTCCAGGGAAAGGGTATCCTGCGCCAGCGTTTCCGGATTGCCAAAGATGATATATTCGTTTGAACTGACGCTGTACACATCGGTCAGCGGCACTACGTAAAAATCAGAACCTTCAAGTGTACTGGCATTGATATCCAAAACGGGCAAATCGGCGCTACCAGTAATCTTTGCGTTGGCACGCAACACCAGCGAACCGTAAAAAAGGTCGTTGTCTTTGGCCGTTGTGTTGATAAACTGAAAACCTTCGGTATTAAAATTCAGGTTAAACCTGAAATCGGTCAGTTGATTGTGTGCAATGTTTCCCGTAAGGGTAGCCTGCCGTTGTTTTTCATCAGTGAAGACGAGCTTACCAAAGCCGATGTTCTTGTTCGTCACCTCAATCGTTTGCGAAGCCAATTGATAACGACCTTGCAAATAATCTACCGTAGTCGCCACATTATTCAGCGTAAGCTGGCCCACCACACTAGGCTGATCGGGCGTGCCTTTAACGGTAAAGCGGCCTGAAACCTGGCCTTCACTATCGTGAATCAACCCTTCGGCAAACGGGTCAATCACCCGCATTTCCAGGCGCTCCATATCCAGCTGGGCGTCAAATTCCTGGGTGTTGATGAAATAAGCCCCTTCCAACCGCAAGTCGTTATTTTGACCGTTCAAGTTGACGGTTAACCCAATGCGGTTGTTCTCCACTGATTGTGCGGATTCGATGGACAATTGGCCAACGGGCTCTTCATTGAGTGCCAAATCTTTGACTTTCAAATCGGCCAAATAGTGGGGTTTACCCAATGGATCATTCAGCGTTATGTCTCCATTGATCTCTCCGGTCACAAAGGATTCATCCAGCCCAAGCAAATTGGAAACCTCCACCAATTGGAAGGCGCGAAGGGATACATCAATTGGCACTACCTCATTGGTGTCCACCTCGCCCTGACTTTGCAGGCTCAGGGATTGCCCGGCCCGGCCGAAGCTCAGATCACGCACGTAAAACCAGTCAAGGCCACGAAATAGCAAGGCATTGTTTTTTGCAATATCCCAGTTGACTTCATTCAGTACCATCTGGGGCTGCAAATGCAAATTATACCACCCCTGCTCAAAGGTGGTAACAGCCGCCAGATTTAGCTTGGTGGTATCCCCTTCGCCATAGGCCAGCAATTCGTTATACACACTATCGTTGGTCATGGTAGTATTGAGAATGACCTGCGGCAACCGAGCCTGGGTATAGCCGAGCTGCTCCAGCCTCAATTCCGACTTGATATTGGCCGGCTGACCATTGGCGGTGAAGATGATCGAGTCCAGGCTGAGCTGGTCGTATTTCAATTGGGTGAACACTGCCCTGAGATCAATATCTTTTTGGCGACTGTTAAAATCGCCGGTCGCAATCAGGTTTTCCAGGTTAAATTCAACCGGGGCCAGCAAGGTGGTCAAAAATTCATCGTCTCTCAATTCCAGTTTCAGGTCAAAATCCTGGTGCTTTTCCGCAGGAATGCGGGTGTAAGCCATACTGTCCACCATGCGGGTCATGGGGAAGTAGTCATTGATGATGCTGAGCGTAACATTGGGCAAGTCCAGAATTTCGTAATCGCCGGTCAGGCTTATAGCCAGGGGTTGGGAGCGCAGGGTCAGTTTCTTTTCGTCGCGCCGATTCTGGTCGGCATCCAGGTGCAAACTGTCCAGTTGGTAGTCATATTCCCCGTTGCGCATACGCAGGTCGGAGAGCACCATTTGGCCATTGAGCCGGTCGATGTTATCGCCCTGGGTATTGACCACCAGGTTTAGGCTGAAGCCCAAATCGGTACTGGCCAGATTAAGTGGTTTTAAGTTAATGGTATCCAGCTCCAGGGTAAAATCAAAATCGGGGACACTATCATTGAGGTTGAGCTTACCCTGAAAGTTAAAGCTGGCATTGGAGTCAGCCAGAGCGGCAGTACCTTCAAATTGTTTGCGGTAAAAAGTGCCGTCAATATCAAGGTCCTGGTAGGTATAATCCTGATAAGTGAAGGCCGTAATGCGTGATTTGACTTCGGCCTGCAGGCTATCGAGGGAGAATCCGCTTCCCCTGGCCTCAGCGGCAAGACTCACACTACCCAAAGTAGCCGATTGATTCAAAAAAGTGCCCAGTTGGAATTGTTTTAACGTAAGCTGGCCACTGTAATCACCATTGCTAAAATCTTGATTCGTATTCAATTGCAAATCCGTATCCAGTGAACCGATGGCGGTTTGCAACTGCCCATTCAACTCATAAGAAGTCAGCGTTCCACTGGCTTTTCCCTGGTAAACGATAATACCCAGGCTATCAAATTGCAGGTTGCTGTCCTGCGGCAAAAACTCTGACCAGTTGGAAGCCTTGGTGCGCAGTTTTTCGATATTCAAATCATAGGCCAATCTGCGCGTATCGGTGGGATAACGCACCTGGCCGCTGCCGGTGAAGGCGGTGTAGGTATCGGTTCTGAGATTGAGGGAATTGATATTGATCGTTTGTAAAGTGCCCTGAATATCGGTTTGCAGCCGGAACTGACCAAACTTCTCCAGTGCCGGAGGCAGCTCTACATCGGGCAGCATCTCCCGGAGCTGAGGGTAGGAAGTAGACAACTGCTCCACCACCAGATCAAAGGCCAGTTGGTTGGTATCCAGGAGGTTTTGCACTCGACCACGGGCGACCAATTCGGCGTAAGCACTCAGGCTAACTTCCAGATCATCAATCCTTAAGGTGTCGGTATTACCGGTAATATTGGCCTGCAAATTGATTTGACCATTATCATTGGTAAAAACCGGAGAATGCTGCGTAGCAGGCACCAACAATTTCAGGTCCTGATAGCCGAGATAGCTTTCGCTAAATGAGGTTTCCAGGTCGACGCCTTCCGGCAAATTGACCAATTGGCCAAAGCTTTGGTAGTCTAGTTTTGTGGTGGTATTGATCTGAGAATGAGGGGTCAAAACGGTCAATTCATCGAGTACCAGGACGGAGGAATCTAACTGGAACTCCGTACTCAATTCATCCAGTTGGAAACCACTTTGCTCCGAAAATTCCAGGGCATGAATATCTCCGGCAATGAGATTTTGCTTCCAATTCAGTTCACGCGCTTCAAATAATAAATTGTTGATATCCAGGTGATTAAAATCAACGCCTCGGTTGGTGTGCTCAACCGTGTTATTATCAAATTTAAAACTACAATTTTCCAGTTTCAATTGTCCGCCGCGCAGCTGCCAGCCAAAATAGGGGAAGGCCAGTTCCCCTGGTGCCGTTGGGCTTTGCCGCGCCAATTTTTGTTGATATTCCGGAGCGGGCGTATTGCTTTCCAAAGTAAGTTGACTATCGTCCAATGCCAGCCGGTCAATATCGATCAGTTGTTTTTCCAGGTCGAACGTATTGACATTGAGGTCCAGTTCTCCCACTTTGGCAATCAACTGGCTGCCGCCGTATTGATCTATTTGCGAAAAGCGGATGTTCTTTAATCTGACCCGATCCAGGCCCACACTCCAGGTGGAAGCGGTAGTATCTTTTACCGCAGTGGTATCTTTTGCGCTAAGCGCGTCAATGAGAAATTCGTAATTAAAGGTAGAATCTTCGAGCGGCCGATAAAAATTGAGGTAGGCAGATTCCAGACCGACGTAATCGATGTGAATGCTTTGGTTGAGTAGGGAAAGTAAGCCGATTCGGGCGTCCAGCCGGCCGGCATAAAGCAGCGTATCTTGCTGCTGATCTTCGATGTAGAGGTTTTCAAGCACCGCAGTTTTAAAGAAGCGAATGCCCACATAGCCCAGACTTACCTTGGTGCCGATTTGGTCGGAAAGGGTTTGTGTCACCTTGTCGGCGACGTAATTTTGCACCTTGGGGACCTGCAATAGGAAATAGAGCAATAAGAATAGCCCAAGCAGACAGGCTGCCAGGATCGACAAAAACTTTCCTGCCTTTTTGAGTAGCCGTATTGCTCGGGACATTCCTTTATTCTTGCGTTCTTTGATGGATTCCGTTTCAAAGAACGTATTATTCTATAGTTAGCAGACGCACGGTTTGCTTGATTATTGAACGGAATTTTCATAGAGATGTTTGGTTGGAGAACAACTTTTGCAAGGTGTCAGACTATTGAAAAAACAGTATCTTTGGCGCTGTAAATTAGTATCTAAATGAAATTTCAGGATTATCCGATAGGACCAGAGCTCAAGAAGAATATTGCACGGCTAGGATTTAAGCGGCCCACGGATATTCAGTATAAGTCTATTCCCCACGTGCTGAAAGGGGAAGATGTACTCGCTATTGCCCAAACGGGTACCGGTAAAACAGCCGCCTTCGCCATTCCCATCATCCACCACTTGCAGGAGCGCAAGATGCGACAGCGCCGTCCCGATGGCATCAAATGCCTGGTGATGGTGCCCACCCGTGAGCTGGCCATTCAAATTACTGAAGTCATCCAGGAGCTGGCCAAGACCACACGGGTCGAGACCTTTGGGTTATTTGGCGGCGTAGAGCAAGACCCCCAGATCTCCAAGCTACAGGGGGGGGTAGATATTCTAGTCTCCACGCCGGGCCGTATGTTTGACCTCGTGAGTCAGGGGCATTTGTTGTTGCACCGTGTCGAAATCCTCGTCCTGGATGAAGCCGACCACATGCTCGACCTGGGCTTCATTAAAGATATCCGTGATTTGATGCGGTTTTTGCCCAAAAAGCGGCAGACGCTCTTCTTTTCGGCTACCATTGACCAAAAGATCAAAAAGCTGGCCTATTCACTGGTCACCAAGCCCATCCGCATCCAGATTTCGCCCAAAGACCCAGTGAGTAAGAATGTGGATCATTCGGTAAGCTTTATCGAAATGGACGACAAACGCTTCTTTTTGGAACGGCTGGTCAAGGAATTTCCGGAGACCAAGATTCTGGTGTTTGTGCGCACCAAAGTCCGTGCCGAGCGGGTGTGCAAAGCCATGGAGCGCGTCAACATCACCGCCCTCACCATGCACGGCGACAAGGAACAGGACGACCGTCTGAAAGTGCTGGAAAAATTCCGCGCCGGAGAAGTCAATCTGCTCATCGCCACCGATGTCAGCGCCCGCGGCATCGACATTCCCGATGTAGGCTACGTGGTCAATTACGACCTTCCCGAGCAGGCCGAAAACTACGTACACCGTGTGGGCCGTACCGGTCGCGGAAAGAACCGGGGCTTCGCCATTTCCTTCTGCAGCAAGGAAGAATTACCCATCCTCAAAGAAATCCAGGCCTTCCTCAACAGCGACATCAAAGTCAACAAAATCGAAAAGTCCGAATACGCCAATACCATCGACTTTTCCGAAGACCAGCCCTTCAACCTCAAAGCCCTGATGAAGCAGGCCGAGCAAGAAATTGAAGGCCGCAAGCGGAAGGGAAAGAAGGGGAAGGGGTGATTTCAACGGTGCTCGGATTGCCAATCCTCGCGATCAGGAGGCAAAAGGTTGGGTAAAATTTATTTCACCATTATCTTGAAAAGATCATAAAACACCTTGAATGGATGATTTTGGCAACCAGAAGAAAGTTTTTAAATTTTCTTTTCCAGGTCTCTAATTTTCAGATAAAGGTGATCACTTATCCAAAACCCTATTTTTCTCAGCTCATCCATGAGATCAGATACTGATGCTACTAGTCCCCGTTTTTTCGCCTCTAACAAGATTCCAATTGTACCAATGATTCTTAATTCTTTTTCAACTGCTACCAGTCTTCCTAATTTTTCATCGATCAACAGATAATCAGCTCCAAGCTCTAACCCAAGGACAATGGCTTCAGCTTCTCCCTTATCTAGTCGGCTTCGGAGTTCTGCAACCTTTTCCTGATCTTCAACTGATTTCACAATGATCCAATTCTGTTGTAGGTCTTGTGATTCGACGAGAGCCTCTTCAACAAGTATCTGTAATTCAGCATAAACACTCTCAGGGATAATTACCTCACTATAAAGTATTTGCAGCAAGTAAAGTTGGCTTATTTGAACAAGGTTACTAATGGCTGTTGTGTCACTGACTACTATCATCTGAGGAAATCCCTAAAGTTTCTAAATCTCTCATCAATTCTTCCTCATCATAGTTCACCGGTATTTGTCTTTTTGCTAGCTCTTTCAGGAAAATGATTCTGTTCATCCCTGCAAATTCACTAGCCCTCCCTGTCGACACCTTACCTTTCTCGTACAGCATTATCGCAATTTCCAGCCTTAGCTCATGCTCGTCCATGTGGACCAGTTCCAACTCTTTATCCTCAATAATTAATGCCATAGTCGATGCTTTTGAGATTTTAATTACTCTCTATTTGGAAACAACTTAGCTTATTTTTTAGTTCTTTTCCCCTCTGTGTATCACAGCTTCTGAACCAGAGAATCAAAGCGGTTTAGCCAAGTAATCAAAGACCAACCAATTAAAGATAAGAAATTAAAATAATAATGGCATGGACTTGAAGTGTGATGGTCGGAAGGTTACGGCTCGGATTACAAATCCTCACGAGCAATTGTGGGTAAAAAAGGTTGCGTGAAATTTATTTCACCATGATCTTGAAAAGATCATAAAAGTGCAACGCTCGGATTGCAAATCCTCGCAAGCGAGTATGGGGAGGGCCAACAAGGAAAGAGATCATTCCTCTTTCCCTAACGCCTTCCGATCAATCTTCCCCGTATCATTCTTTGGCAATTCATCCACAAAAACACAGTACTTCGGCACCTTAAATCCGGCGAGCTTGGACTTGCAATGCTGGGTCACATCCTCAACCGTGGTGGTTGATCCAGAAGCGGTCACAATAAACGCTTTACCCACTTCTCCCCACTTCGCATCCCCTACCCCAATCACAGCGGCTTCGGAGATGCCGGGATGAGCTACCAGCGCCCGCTCCACCTCGGCGGGATACACATTTTCACCGCCCGAAATGAACATGTTCTTGATGCGATCTACAATGTAAAAGTAATTGTGTTCATCACGTACGGCCATATCCCCGGAATGGAACCAGCCGTCTTTGATGGCCTTTTGGGAAGCTTCGGGATTTTGCCAGTAACCGGGTGTCACCATCGGGCCTTTGAGGAGTAATTCCCCGGGCTGACCGGGAGGTAAGGCCTCTCCCCTTTCGTTGACAATTTTGGTTTGTACGTAATAATTGGGCCGCCCGATCGAGCCTTTTTTGCTCATGGCGTCCTCCTGGTGTAGGGAGGTGAGGTTGGGGCCAACTTCGGTCATGCCGTAGCCCTGACGAATGAAGACGCCCTTATCGTGCCACTGTTCAATCAGGGGGATTGGCATCGGCTCTCCGCCGACGATGATGTAATAGAGTTTAGAAAAATCTGCTTTTGCAAATGCGGGCAATTCGGCAATCATCTTCAGCATGGTGGGCACGCCCATAAAGATGGTGACCCGCTCAGATTCCAGTAATTCCAGAATCACTTCGGGGTCGAATTTTTTAATCAGACAGGTATAACCTCCGTGGTGGAAAAACGGCATCATCAATACATTCCAACCGCCGGTGTGGAAAGGCGGCATACAATTGACGGTGCGGCTGTCTCCATTAACAATCAGCGACATGGCAGTATTGATGCTGTTCCAGAAAAGCATTTTGTGGGTATACAAGGCTCCTTTCGGGAAACCAGTGGTGCCGGAAGTGTAGAGGATAAATAGCGGATCATCCGGTTGCAATATAATGGAAGGAAAGGGTTCCGTGACATCCCCTTTTTGCTCACAAAATGCTGAAAGACCGGCTAAAGGCCAAACGGGTGAGGCAGACTCAACCAAATGCTCAAATTTGTCTTCAACGATGACCAGTTTAGGCTTCGCATCCTGCAACAAATACTCAATCTCCGCCGCAGCTAAGCGGTAATTAAGCGGCACAATGATGAATCCCGATTTTTGGGCTGCCGCCAATAAGACCAGATACTCCAGGCAATTCTCTGCCAACACTGCGATTCGATCGCCTTTTTCGATTTGAAATTCTTCCCCCAAGTGATAGGCCAATCGATTGCCCAGCTGATTCAACCTGGCAAAAGTCAGGGTTGCGCCAGTCTCATATTGCCGAAAGGCGACTTTGTCAGGGTGATATAAGGCCCACTTTTCTGCCCAATCGGTGGCGTATAGTTCTTCCATCATCGCAGCAATTTACAATCGAAAAGCGGCACTGGCAAATGCCAAGCCTCCACCGGAACCAATAAAAAAGATTAGGTCATTTTCCTTTAGCATTCCTTTCTCCCAGGCATCATTAAAAGCCATGGGAATACAGGCCGAACCGGTGTAGCCATAGTGATGCATAACGGTATGCCCTTTGTCTCTCGGCACTTCGAGTTGGTCTAATGTTTCGTAGATGGCATTGATATTGATCTGGGTAATAAAATAGCGCTGTACATCACCGGGACAGGTATCCGTGCGCTGGCAAAGCGTTCGTGCCATCTGTGTCCAGATTTCCGGGTTGAGTTCTTTGGGAAATTTTTTGACAAACTGCAGCTGGTGGGCGTGTTTTTCCAGCACATCAGAAGTAGTCGGCTGAGCGGCCGCACCAGCGTAAATGCCCATCCATTCATTGTATTCTCCCTTGGAAATGAGTTCGCTGGCCAGGAAGCCACGATCTTTCGTTTCCTGGGCTTGCAGGATAACTGCTCCCGCCCCGTCAGCAAAGAGAGTGACCGTCTTTTTATCCTCCAGGTTCAGGTATTTGCTCATCGCGTAGGCGCCAATGATCAGCACGTTTTTGTATTGCTCATCGGCGCGGATGTATTTGGACCCGATATCGAGGGCGGTGACAAATCCGGCACACGCAGTATTGATGTCGAAAGTCCCCGCATTGTTAGCCCCCAGCCGGTGCTGTACCACCGACGCCGTGGAAGGAGAAACATACTCCGGGGTATCGGTAGAAATAATGATCAAGTCAAGGTCATTTGGCGAAAGCCCGGCCCGGTCCAATGCCTGTCGGGCGGCTTTTTCAGCTAAATCAGCAGTACTTTCATCCTCGGCACACCAGTGGCGCTCAAAGATTTGCACATTTTCCTCCAGCCAGGTGCTGACGTCTTCGCCCAGCAATTCATCAAAGTAGCTATTGGGCAGTACTCGCTGCGGGGCATAGGCACCGCAGGATATCAGGATTGCATTACGCATTTTTTCCGTTTATATTTTGAATTGAAGTAATGGCAACGGTCGGTACAACCGTCAACAAAAGGCCAATGGTGGCCGTCACACCGGGATTGCCAAAGGCCAGGCTACTGTGGGGGAAAAGCTGCTGGCCAAAAAAGAAAAGGCCAAAATGAATGATCAGGGCCATAACGGACATGCTCCAGACCAGCGGAGTGCTGACTCTTTGAAACAACACACCCGCCAAAAGCGGTGGCACGGCAGCCAGTACCAGTCCATAAACCCCGGTCTGCCCAAAAATGCCCAGCAATTTGGGTGGACTTAAGGTAATCAGGAACACCACCACGGCAATCACAATCAACACCAGATGACTGATCTTTAAAGCCAGATTCATCTTGGTTGATTGATCCATATCCTTTTTGCTAAAGTGATCTGCCAGATTGAGCACCAGGTCGTTGGCGGTGATGGTGGAAATGCCAACCAACAAACCGTCCAAAGTGGACATGGCTGCGGCCAATAACACCACGCTGATGATGGTAAACATCCAATCGGGAAAAGCAAATTGCAGGTAGGTGGTCATCACCAGATCCTGCCGGAAAGCGCCCGTGGCAGGGTCATTCAATTGCTCCGCCGGAACCGCCAGATGCGCCCAAAAACCGGCCAGCAGCAGCAAACAAAAAAAGAAAAATACGGCGCTGAACACCAGGATATAATTACGTACCGCCTTATCGGTTTTCACATAAAGGGCCTTGGTCAGGATATGAGGCTGACAAACGAGTGCCGCCCCAATAAAGAAGCCGGATACATAGGTGGAAAACAGGTCGTTATACAGCGCACTCTTCGGATTGACCCAGGCCAGCAGATTGGAATCAATGGCCCTAATATTTTGCCAAAAGTGATCCTCCGCCAGCATCAGTTTCACTCCTGACCACACAATGATGGCCGTAATGCCGATCATCAAAAAGCCCTGAAACATGTTGGTAAACACGTGGGCGTAGGTCCCGCCAAAAAGTACGTATCCCGTCACAAAAACCAGGGTGATAATCAGGGCGGTGATATTGTCGACGCCGAGTAGTTTTTGCATGACAATGCTAATCCCGCCTACCAACAAAACGATGAAGGCTACGGTCAGCAAATTAATCAATGCGAAGTACAGCGCAAATGCTTTGGACCGATAACGCTTGCCAATCCAGTCGGGAATGGTCAGGGCGTGGTTGGCCTCCCCTATTTTGCGAAAGCGAAAAGACAAAACAGATAACATCAGTACAAAGCCAACAAAGACGCTAATGCCCAGGTGCATAAAAGCCGCCAGCCCATCGACATAGACAAAGCCTGGATTGATGATAAACGTTGCTGCTGAGGCTGTGGCCGCAGCCAGGGTAACCCCTACCGTGAGCGGAGAGAGGTCACCCTGACCTATGGCAAAACTGCTGAAGTCTCTGGTTTTTTTGTGGCCCAGCCAACCGAGGTAGGCCGTGCCCAGCAGATAGATCGCAAATAGTATCCAGGCTAAGGTCATGTAAATAGATTATCCTTTCTTCTTGATGGCCGGTAAGTTAATCTTTAGCTCTAGCGTGTACAATCCGCGGGTTGGAGCCGAAGCCGTAAACTCGCGCAATTCCTGGTTGAACAGGTTGGTTGCTGCCGCAGAAAGGGTAAAGACATTGCTGATGCGGTAACCAATATTCAGATCAGCCGTAACGAAGCCGCCCAGTGGGCCGTAGTTGAAGGCATCACCACTGCGGGCATTCTCCACGATTGGTACACCGCGATAGGTTAGTCCCGGATGTGTTTTGGACGCAATCTGGAAGCTGGAAAAATAATCATAGCTCTCTACCCAGCGCACATAAAGTCCGCCAAAGAATTTGGAACCACTATAATTCAGCCCCGCACCCAGTTTGTGATTAGGGGAATTGACCAATATATCGAGAAAATTCACTACACCATTGTTATCAAAATCATTTTCCGGATCATCTTCATCAACGTCGTAGTCGAAGTAGGAGTAGTTGATGGTACCGCTTAGCTGTTGATTGAAGTAGTAGGTCATACCAATGTCCAGACCATAAGTGTGGACCTCTCCAAAGTTGATGTAGGTAGCCACAAAACCACCCAAGCCAGCAAAACCGTCCTGTACCTCCGACATAGGCGTATCACCCCGATGGGTAGCCACACCGATAACGGTCACCGGGCTTAGGAAGTCCTGGGAAATATTGTAATAAGCATTGGCATCCAGGAAGAGTTTCTCTCTCACGACCTGCCCACGGTAGCCCAATTCGATGGTTTGAATTTTTTCTACCTTTTGTTTCTCCACTTTACTGCCATCCGCCAGCGTGAAACCATCGGAATTCCCAAGGATCAGGCCATTAAACAGATTGCCGTACATATTCAGGATGGTCGGCGCCGCGATGCCTTTTCCGTAGGTCAATCGCCAGGTACCCAGATCACCTACTCTCAGAATGCCAAATTTGGGGATGAAATTGAAACCATAAATTTCGTGATTGTCGGCCCGGGCAGCACCGAGAACGCGCCAGCCATTGCCAAATTTATACGTCAAATGAGCATATCCGCCCAACTGAGCCACATCGATGAAATCGTCTTCATTTTCATCCAGCAGGTAGGAGCCAAGGCTATTGGCTTTGTCGAGCTGGTACTGAACACCGGCAATTACATCGAGGTTACCGAAGGTATTGTTGTATTGCGCCTCGGCATTCCAGCGTTGTGAATCATCCTGGAATAGCGCACCGCTACCATAGGAAAAGTCCCCACCGGCCTCTTTGGGTGAAAGCCCTGCATCAATGCCCCGATAATATTGCTTGGTCCGCTCGTCGATGGAATAGGTGCTATCGGTTTTACTTTGCGTAAAATAAGCTTGCGCAAACCAGTGTTTGCCGGAGAATCGCAACTGGTAATAATTGATCTTCCAGTCTTTTATCTGGTTGCGACCAACGTTGGTTGGAGACAGGTAAGTACTGTTGCTATAGCCGGTATTAAATATAATATCAAAGTCTTTCACTGGCGTGAAATATAGCGCCGCTTCCGCACGCAGAAATTCTACACTGTTGTCTAGTTCATATTCCTCGTAGCCCTCTTTTGTGCCATCTGGAATAGGGTTGCCGAGTGAATCGATGGCCCCTACCCGATCGATGAAAACAGAGTCGGCGTATTCAAATTCGGTGGCAGAGGTGTATTCTCCCATGACCTTAAAGGCAAATTTGTCACTCAACACCTGCGCGTGACGCAGGCGGGCAGAGTAGAAACCATCCCCGTCGCCGCTGATGCCGGGATTGAGGGCAATGGTCGTTCCCGCGGAGGTACGGGGATCTTTGGTGATGGTATTGAGCAAACCATTGTGGGCATTGGGACCATAAAGGGTGGCGTTAGGACCGAGGATAACTTCCATACGCTCGATGTCTTCCTTGATGGTGGTAGACAAGGGGCCAAGAGGAAGTCCGGTGGCGATCAAGTTGGAAAAGCGGCCATCGGTGACTTGTAAGTTTTTGGAATTAAAATTTGAATTAAAGCCGCGGATATTAAAGGCCGGAGTGGCAATACCGGCGCGGAAGTAATCGATGCCTTTCTGGCGGGCAAGTAGCTCTCCGGGATTACCAGCGTACTCCTCGATTTCACGGGCGAAGATGGTCTCGATGGTGGCCGGGCTTTCGGTCAGTTTTTCCGGCTTTTTGGAACCGGAGACGACTACCGCATCAAAGGAAGCTCCTACGGACAAGGTAAAGTCGAGGGTTGCTTTTTCTCCCGTCTGCACCGTAAGGTCTTTTTCCATTTCGGTGTAACCGATGTAGGTCACCACGATGGTTTGATTACCGGGTGGTACGGAGAGGGTGTATTGCCCATCCATATCGGTGGCGGTACCGGAGGCCACGCCCTTGACCAACACGTTGGCACCGATCAGCGGCGATCCGGTGTCATCAACCACGGAGCCACTGACGGTTGCATTTTGGGCCACCAATATCAGGCACCACAAGGAAGCCAGGACGAGTGTAACTGTTTTTTTCATGAGTTCTTTCGTTTAAGGTGTAACATAATCAGCGGTCAGGGATAGATTTTTCAGAATCTTATAATTTTAGCTCTATCTTTTTCCGTCAAATATTTCGTGGGCTAAAATAATGGGGTAAAAGGGAAGCGTAAATGGCCCTGACAAATCAAAAAGCCTTGACTTTGGAGCAACCAGGTGACTTTACTTTTGATAAAACACTGATTATGAACACAAAGCATCCAAGTTAAACTTGGGGTAGACTAATACACTGCAAAAATGGCAGCAAGTGCCTACTTCAGAAATTTCAGGATGTGCTGATTGACTTTTCCCGCCTGTTCCCACTGCACAAAATGTCCGGCCAGCGGGATCATCTCCAATTGACTATTGAGAATCTGGGCCTGCCCTTTTTCCGCCACTTCACGAGTAGTCAGATTGGGGTGCAGAAAGGCATTGGGGATGAGCAAATCATTTTCGCCGTAGAGAATGAGCGTGGGAATTTTGATGTTGGGCAATTGATCAAAAACCGGCTGATCCAACATGCCCTGTACACATTTGGGAATCATAGCGCAGTAGTGATCGTAGGCGGGCGTTTGCCGCATGGCCATGCGGTCTTCAATCATAAAGCGGGCATCGTCGGGCATTTGGTGGAAGTTGATTTCAAAGTTGCGCACAATCTGGGCTTCGGGAGTGGCTTTGACAGCCTCCGGAGTCACAAAATTGGCAAACCACTGCTTTTGTTCTTTCGTAAACGTCTCGAAACCGGCAGGCGCCAGCAGGATGAGTTTATTGATGCGGGTATCGTCCTGCAAGACCGTGTGCATGGCAATCTGCCCGCCCATGGAATGGCCTACCAGGACAACATTTTTTAATTGCAGTGAATCTAGAAAAGAACGAATGCTTTTGGCAAAAAAGGTCATGTCGTAGGGATAATCTCCGTGGGAGGACTTACCATAGCCAGGTAGGTCGAGGGCGATACAGCGGTAGTGCTTTTTTAGCTCCTCAATGTTTTTATTCCAGGCTTTGAGGTAGCTGCCCAATCCGTGAATAAAAACGAGGGTATTATCCCCTTCGCCCTCATCGATATAGGCCAGGTCGAGAGTGTCTGATAATACAATCTTTTGTACCTGGTAGGGATAATTCCATTCTTGCATGGTGGTGGATTTATGGTCTTGGGCTAAGGCCAAAAAAGGCAATAGAAGGAAAAACAGGATTCTAATCATGGCTGTGGGCATTTCTCGTAAATTTACGGGCAAGGTAAAGTTTAGCTTCCTGCTTTTTTTCATTTTTTACAGGTTGACTAATCTATTCAAAAATTAAAATCCTACTACTATATTCTGATTACCAGTCAATTATTTTTCTCCAAAACAGGGTTGACTCAAATTCAAAAAATGCAATCACAGAATACCTCCCCCTTTTCGTTAAGCAAATCTTAAAACGTCCTGCTTTTCCAATATTTTTTCGAACATTTGCGGCGGAAAATCATTTCCCTCTAATACGCACTATCAAAAGAAATCACCATGAAGCGATTGCTACTACCAATCCTGGCACTTTTATTGACCTTAAACCTATCTGCTCAACAACGTCCGGCCTACGGTGGTGGCAACCGTTCACAGGGACCATCCATTGTGGGAAAAATATCTGGTGTACTACTCGATACCACCTCTCAGGAACCGGTCGAATTTGCCACAGTGGTGCTAATCGATGCCAAAACGCAGAAAGAAATCAACGGCGGGATTACCGATGACAAGGGAGAATTCAAGCTGCAAAACGTTAAAAATGGGACTTACCAACTGGCTTTTTCCTTTTTAGGCTACAATACCAAAACCCTGAATCAGGTGGAAACAACGCTCGAAAAGCCCGATTTGGACCTTGGCAATATTTACCTGGTGTCTGAAGGGATCAATCTGGCCGAAGTAACCGTCACCGGAGAAAGTGCCGTGGTAGAAAACAAGATCGACAAGATCGTTTACAACGCAGAGAAGGATCCCTCAGCTACCGGTGGTGACGCGGCGGATGTCTTGCGGCGGGTGCCTCTACTGGCCGTTGATTTTGAAGGCAATGTATCCCTGCGTGGCTCTTCCAATATCCAGGTATTGGTCAACGGCAAGCCGTCCAGTATCTTTGCCACCAACCTGGCCGATGCGCTGAAAAGTATTCCCGCCGACCAGATCAAAAGTGTAGAGGTGATCACCTCACCTACCGCCAAATACGATGGTGAAGGTTCCGCCGGTATCATCAACATCATTACCAAGAAAAAAAGTGTGGAAGGGTTTACCGGCTCGGTGAATGCTTCTATTGGTACACGCCAGAACAATGCTTCACTGGCACTCAACATGGCCAAAGGTCGCTTTGGGCTTAACACGACGCTGGGTTCCTGGTTTAGTTGGCCACGCGAGGCGGAAAGCACCCTTTCGCGGGTAACTGACTACGACGGCGAACAAACCGGCATCCTGGAGCGTAATGGTACCTCCGATTCTCGCTCACTGGGGCCCAACGGCTCCATCGGCGCGTTTTATGACTTCAATGCTTACAACAGCATTTCTTCGTCAGTTTCCTTTCGCGGCTTTGGTTCTTATAATGAAGATGTGACGACGCTAACCGAGGTGGACCCAGTGCAAGGCATTAACCGGACCTACAATCAGACCGGCGAATCCAACCGCTTTCGGGGTGGTCTGGACTGGACAACCGACTACCGCCGCACCTTCAAAAAGCCGGAACAGGAACTTTCCTTTGGCTATCAGCTCAGCGCCTCCCGATCTACGCAGGACGGCGATTTTCTCCGTACTAGCAACGACCCCACGCTGGAAGAGGATGCCCTTACGGAAAATGAAGGCCTTAACCTGGAAAATACCCTGCAAATCGACTATGTACACCCCTTCAGTGAGGCCATTAAAATGGAAACCGGGGCTAAAGCCGTTTTGCGTAATATCGACAGTGACTACAGCTACCTCAATCGGGAAACCAATACCATTGATCCGGCACAAACCGATGTTTTTAAATACAAACAAAACGTAGGAGCGGCCTACCTGTCATTCAACTTCAAACTGGGTGAAAACTACGGCCTGGTTGCCGGTGCCCGCTACGAATACACCGATATTTCCGGTACTTTCGACAATCAGCAGGAAAGTAACTTTGATACTCCAGCTTACGATAATATCCTGCCCAGTATCATTGTGAGCCGGAACTTTAAGAACTTTCAAACACTCAAACTCAGCTACAGTCGCCGCATTCAGCGCCCGAGTTTGTTCTTCGTCAACCCCTTTGTGGATCAGGTCACTCCCGGCGCGATCAGCTTTGGAAATCCAGGCCTAAATCCGGAACTGGTAGATCAGGTGGAACTGGGCTACAATACTTTCATCAAAGGCATCGTACTCAACGGCTCCGTCTTTTACCGCCAGACTTCTGACCTCATCGAGCGCTTTACCGTGATCGACACCATGAGCAATATTTCGGTCACGACCTTCCAGAATACCGGCACCAACAACAGCGTGGGCTTCAACTTCTTTGGGTCGGCCACCATTGCCAAATTCTGGAGCATCCGTGGCGGCATCAACGTCTTCACCTACGATGCCGAAGGCATTATTGCCGGGCAAAAAGTATCGAATACGGCTCTTTTATGGAATGGCAACCTCGGTTCTACTGTCGACTTTGGCAAGGGCTGGAAGCTGGAACTCTTTGGCTTCTTCCGCTCGCCCCAACAGTCTCTACAAGGCAAGCGTGCCTCCTTCTCCATGATGAATGTGGGCATACTGAAGGAGTTTTCCAAACAATTCAGCCTCGGCATTCGTATCGTCGATCCATTTAATGAGAACAAGCAATTCCCCGGAAAGGTAGTAGGTAATAATTTTGTGGAGGAAAGCAATTTTATCCTTCCGTTCCGCTCCTTTGGCATCAACCTCAGCTACCGCTTTGGCAAACTGGATTTCAAGCAAAGAAACCGTCGTTCAAAGCTGGATAATGACGATTTGAAACAGGGGGATGGAAATAATTTTTAAGTCAACCTTCTTTTTTTGGCAACTAAAAAACTGACTTCCAGCATTATATAAAACACTTTTCCTATTTTCATCTTTTAAGTCAACCCTATATGATTTAAGCGATCCGTTCCGTTGATCAACAGGATGGCTATTTTTAGGTTCTGTTTTCAAAATTTATGACTAAAAGATGAATCGTTTACAAAATAAAATAGCCATTATCACCGGTGGGGCCAAAGGAATTGGGTTGGCTACAGCTAAAAAATTCTTACAGGAGGGAGCCTCCGTGGCCATTTGGGATATTGATGAAGCAGCCGGTCAAGCCGCCGTTTCAGCACTTCAGTCCATCAATTCAAAGGTTACTTTTGCCGCAGTCAACACCACCGACCTGAATGCAGTGATGAGCGCTGCACAGGAAGTTGTGGAGCACTTTGGTCAAATCGATATACTGGTAAATAATGCGGGCATTACTCGTGATGCATCGCTGAAAAAGATGTCCTCCCAGCAGTGGCAGCAGGTCATTGATGTCAATCTTACCGGGGTTTTTAATTGTACCAAGGCCGTTACCCCGTTCATGGCCGGGCAGGGCAGCGGAAGGGTTATTAATGCCGCTTCGGTAGTGGCATTATACGGCAATTTTGGTCAATCCAACTACGTAGCCACCAAGGCCGGTGTGATCGGCATGACCAAGGTTTGGGCGCGGGAATTTGGCCGGAAAGGCATCACTGTTAATGCCATCGCTCCGGGCTTTATCAATACGGAAATGATGCAAACCGTACCACAAAATATCCTGGATGACCTGACCGGGAAAACCCCACTTGGGCGACTGGGCGAAGCGCAGGATATCGCCAATGCCTACGCCTTTCTGGCTTCCGATGAAGCGGCTTTTATCACGGGCACCGTTTTGAGTGTTGATGGTGGATTGGTTTTATAAAATACCTTCTTTGACAAATTGCGTGGTCAAGCTAAAAGGACAAGCAAAAGCGACTAGCAGAAGCGTTGATTGTCCTTTTAGCTTGACTTTGAATCACGCAATTTGTCAAAGAACCATAAACCATGAATCTATGAGAGCGCAGTTGCAAAAATTTACGGATTTCACCAATACCCTGCTCCCACACGAGACGGAGTATCTATTGTCCATCCAACAATTTGATGACCAGGAACGACTCGACATCCTGCAACTGGTCAACCACAACTGTCACCAGATTAACCAGTTTACGCCATACGATACCAGCATCGATAAGCGCAAATACAACCATTTGCAAAACTGGATTGCCACGCGCCTCAGCAAAATTGATGTGGATGAGCACTTCCAGTGGATGATCAGCATGGAGCAAAAGATCATGACCGATTCCATCCAGATCAGTGAGGAGAAACAATTGCTCAAGGCCATCCGCAAATACCAGCACCCAGGTTTTTTCTTTACAAAGTTTTACGAGCTCGTAGAACTCTATCGCCACTTCCTGCTGATCCGCATCCGCTACGCCGATCATGAGAGGACCAGCGTTTTTTTGGAAACCTACCGCCAAGCTTATCAGTACTCCAAATCGGTGCACGAGAGATTGCACACGGCAACGCTCGACATAGTGGGCCAGTACTCAGGCAATAACACCGAATCGATCCAGTGGGAAGAATGGCTGACCGAGATATTTTACGATGAGCAATTGGACGGTTTAAACCGCTTTCTGGCGTTGGTGCGCCTGACCTTCATCAGTGTCAACTACCGAAAGTTTGAACTGCTAAGAGATAAATTTGACTACCTCGACGCCCAGTTTTTTGAAGGAAAATCTTATTCCAAGCGGCTGTTGCTCAACTACTACAGCAACCGCCTGATGTTGCATTCCCGGTTTAAGGAGTACGACATGGCCGTCTACTACGGCTATCTTTCCGTAAGGCACAAAAATCACGACTACATTCACTACGTGAATAACCTGTGCGCGGTCTTGTTGCGCATGAAGCGCAATAAAGAGGCCTATCAGTTGATGAAAAATGCCTTGCCGGATATGAAGGCCACCAAAAACCTGCACAGTCGCGTGGGCTTTGTGGCTTTTTACATCGAAACGCTCAACAAAAACCAGCTGTACAAAAACGCCGAAAGCTACGGCGATATCTTTTTGCGGGCTTACGCCAAAGAAATCCTGGAATACCGCTGGCACTTGTTTTTCACTGTCTACTTTGAAGCTCTGCTGCGGCAGCACCACAGCGATAAATTGCTGAAAACTGCCCGAAAATACAAACTCCAGGAACTCGACAACCAATACCAGAGCAAAGCGGGTTATCTGCCAACTATTCCCGTCTACCTGCGGGTTGCCCAATACCTGGAAAGCCACATTAGCCGAAAGGCTCTACAACAAGAACTCGAAGCCTACCACGAAACCTACGGTCACGACCCCGACAAAGCTTCTAACTTTAATAAATTGCTCTTAGGTATGAAGGAACTCATCCCGGAAGTAATTAATCATTTGCAAGGGGTCAAGTGGTTGGTTTAAACCACTTCCATGTTTGTAGCTCAAAGTTTGATCTGCAAACATGGTCTTAAAACAACCATCCAAACTTCACCCGAATCCGGTTTTCCTCGGTTCCCACAAAGAAACCACCGGTCAATACCAGCTTATCCAAAGGGCTGATCCAGATGCCGCCACCGTAGCTGTAGTGCCAGGTCGTTGAGCCCTGATCGGCCCAAACGCGGCCGTGGTCAAAGCAGAGGGTCACACCGGCCGAGAATGGGAAATAGCCCCGGGCTACATCATTCAGGACTTTGATGTGTAGGTTGTTATTGTGATAAAAGGTAGTCCTGCCGGTAAATCGCTCGCGGCGGAACCCGCGCAGGTTGTCAGAACCACCGATGGTATGGGCGTCGTAAAAGTAGAAATCACCGATAATGT
Organism: Saprospiraceae bacterium; assembly: GCA_965229635.1. Lineage (GTDB taxonomy): Bacteria > Bacteroidota > Bacteroidia > Chitinophagales > Saprospiraceae > BQJU01. Next base: position 2,708,462 of record OZ245894.1, on the reverse strand, counting down.
GGTTGAAGCCAATACGTGTGGAGTAGACAAAGCGTTCCTTGGCATCAAAAGACTTGTAGAGATCGTAGGCAGTGTTGATTTTCACGAAAGTGTTCAAACCATCGCTGAGATTGGTCTTCACCTCTGCGCCCAGGCGGATATTGACGCCATTGGTGGGTTTGAAGGTGCTGTTGAGGTTTTCCCATTGCACTTCGAAGTTGGCGCTGGTAAAAAACTTGGTTTTATAGACTTCAGGATTCACCAGGTCCGACTCACCGATAAATCGATTCTCCGTTTTTTGAATTTCAATTGCCGAACCGGATAGCCCCAATTTGTAACGGCCCAGGTCACTGAATTGCCGTTGGATACCACCCTCTACCCGAATTTCTTCCTTGCGTACAAAATAGTAGGACCGATCGATGTCCAGATTGATGGGGGTATCGTTGCCCATGCCAAAGTAATTGAAGGTATAAATCGGTCCATACCAATCGGCTTCCAGGTAGTATTCGTGTTCGCGGAGCTGATTGCTAAATACGCCCGAGTAGCCAAACCGCCACGAATCGGTGCCTTCGGCATAGCTGAATTTCAGGTTCTGAGCATTTTTGCGCTTAAATTCAAAATCAAACCACGAAAAGCCGGTTCCAATAAATAGGCCGTCATCAGAGTTGTAACCAAAGGTGGGAATAAAGAAGTGATAATCCACCTGAAAATCGTGGCGGTCCAGGGCGTGTAGTTCCTTTTTATCGGATTTAATGACTTTTGCAGCGCCGTCCAATGCATATTTGTTTTCCGAGCGGTCATCGTAAATCACATTTTTACGCTTGCTTTTGTGAATACCTTCGTTGTAATATTCATCCTTATCAAAGCCACCAACGATCCGCACTTTGGGTCCTCCGGCATTTTTGCCCGACATCACAATCACATCCTTACCCTCCATGCCGAGAATGATCACCTCCTTGGTCATCGGACGAGAATATAGCCGCTCAAATTTGGTCACCCACTCGTCGTCATCTACTTCTGATTTGATGGTTACCTGTAGGCAACGATTGGGACGTCGTTCCACAACTATGGAATCCTTTTCATACGAAGCCGGGATGACGGCCACCTCGTTGAGAAAGGCATAAAAATAAGCTGCGGTCGTCTCCAGTTCTTTCACCCGCGCCACCAGATTTTTGTACACCTCTTCCTTCTCTTCTGCAATTTCTTGCGGCATCGCCTCCACCGCATTGCGGATCACCTCAGGTGTCAATTTTTCCTTTAGGAAATCCACATTCTTTTTCCAGATGATCCAGTCCAGTTCATTCAATAACTGGTTGTCCAGCAAAGCCCCACTTTCGTGCATGTATTTGATTTGACGGCGACTCAGGTGTTCATCAAAGGGCCGCATGGTCGACAAGCCGATGTTGTACGGCCGGGCCAGCGCCATCATAATGCCATTGTAATTGGAAAAAGCCTGATCGCGGTCGCGGGGAATGGGATAATAGGTATCCACTGTATCATTTTCAACCGTGTCCCTGGCCCACCGCCACTGGTCCGGGTGTCGGTCCCAGTCATTGGCGATCAGGTCCAGCAGGCGCGCCCGAAGGAACATTTCGGCATCGATGATCGCATCATTTTCCCGCACCTCTTCCAGTACATCGTCCGTGCCGATAATCTCGCGGGTATGGCCAAAATTATCGCTTTCACGCCAATCGCCATCGGCCCGCTGGCTAAACTGGATCACATTGCCGCCAATCTCGTCGTTATAAGGCACCAGCGCCTTTTGGTATGGCAGATACATCAGTTCGTGCTCGGCATGGTAAATATTACTGGCAGTTTCCAGCCGTGCCATCGCCATAAAAGCAAAGGGGTTTGAAGCCGTGAAATAATACTGCGTCAAGTCTTTAAAAATGGATTTATTAAACGGCGAAGGCAGCAGGTTTTGTGGCCGCTTGATCATGGATCGGCCCACGTATTCATGTTCGTTTTTGTCCTCAAAACGCAAGGAAGTCGTTTGGCGGCCACCGCCCAGCCGGGTAGGTTTCAACCCTCCGAGGTGACGTTTCATATCCAGAGGCTTCATCTTAATGGACATGAAGTATAGATTGGTATTGAGTGTACCAAAAAACCGGCCATTTAGGTTGTAAATTTCGCCCGGCTCATAAATGGACTGGGCAATGAGCGCTCCGGTGGTATCTTTCAGGTATTCAGAAGGTTGTACCTTGTCTTTAATAATTTCGGGCCGTTCATCTCGCAGGTGGTGAAGCAATTCTCCTTCCCGGCCTTTTTCCATTGAAAAGAAGCTGATATCCACCAGATTACTATCCGTTTGGATGCGCAGAAAAGCCTTTTCCTGACTGGCAAAATTGGGGATTTTGGTATTGGTAAAATCAGACTCCCCAGCCGAATTGACGTTGAGAAAAATGCCGTCCTCATGTTTTTGCTGTAGCAAAAAATTGCCTTCACTAGAGATCACCACCATCTTTTTATGGTCTTCCACCGCATCGATAATGCCATCGGCGTAATCTCGGTATTGTGGGTTGGTCAATGCATTTTCCCCTTTCAAATAAGATTCAGTATGCTGAAAAATGGTGCCGATTAATGGTAGTGGAATGTAAGCCCCGGGAATATATTCGGCCAGAGGAAACAGGTGGTCTTCCAATGGATTGTGGCCACCTTTTTCGTCATAGCGCAACATGGGGTGAAAAACAAACAGCAAAACCAACTTTTCCTTGAGGCCTCCCATGTCATCTTCAAAAAACTTCCAGAATTGCTCCCGGTTTTTGATTTCACAGCCTTCATTTATGGAAACATCACGGGTCCAGTCGCGCAGATACCACTCCGAATCAATGGCACCAATCACCACATCATCTTCCAGGTCTTTTGTTTCCAGTTCGCCACAACCATTGTCGGGAATAATGATATCGGTATCAAAACGATCGTTTATTTTATCTTCAAATTTCTTGATCTTTTTGGCCCCCAATTCATCCCACTCTTTCTTCCCGGGAATGAGATACACCTTAGCATAGGTGTCTAAAAGAGCACCTAGATTTTCTAGTATTTTATCCTCATCCTCATCGTAAAAATTCCCTAGAAATACCAACACCTGACGATCGTGGTTCAGCTGTCCGTGGGTGGCAGTCAATTGTTTGATTTGACTCGTATTGACCGTTGACATGGATTGTTTTCCAAAAATGAATACCTCATTTTTTTGGGCTTCCAGGTTAGTAAACACTCCGAGCAAGGCACTCAGCAAGAGACAAATAAAAAGTCGGCTCATTCTTCGTATTGTGGTGATAGAATTTAGACCATGTTTGACCTACAAACATGGTCGGATGCGGGGGTTGCATCCGGATTTGTACTAGAACACATTAGTCGTCGAGATGTTAGGTAAGGGCCAAAAAATTTCAATTTGGATTAAATCCAAATTAGAAGCTTCAAACAACAAACGGTAGAAATTTTCTGTTTGCTCTATATCTTTGTGGCATTAAATCATTAATGATCAGAATCTTTAAATACATATTGCTTTACGTCGCAGGATTCATTACCATCCTACACAATGCCGTGCCACACCAGCACGATCAGGCAGCGTCTGCTGTTGAAGATTTTATCCCCATTGAAAAAGACAATTCAATGCTGAGTTGGCTGGCACTCCTGATTCAAACGGACATGGGCGAAGGCCACCTGCACAATGTTGTTAAGGACAATCCGGGAGACTCCGGAATCGGTCTGGACCTGGCAAAGGTCCTTCCACCCGTTCCCGCTATTGCCACTTATGCTCCCCTGCTTTTGGATAAGCAGACCGAACAAGCCATTCCTCTTTTACGAACCCAACACTTTTATCCTCAATTCATTGCTGAGACCACATCGCTTCGTGGTCCTCCTTCCCACGCCTAGCGTACATTCAGACTTTTTATTGGTATAAAAGAGTTAGCCAAACGGGCCAGCCAATTTTCTGGTACTGCTTTTGAGCAAAGTCTTTTTTCTACCTAAAACCCTGTTTTGTACGCCTCCACTTCGGGTCATCTCTTCGACCCAACCGTATCGCTTTTATCTTTCGATGAAACCGATATCACCCATTTCAACACTATGTAATTTATCAAACAATGCTAGCTCATATCATCAACTATAGCATTCGCCACAAGCTGATTGTCTTTCTGTTTACGTTTGGACTCATTGGCTTTGGCATCTATGCACTGCTCAATATTACCATTGGCGCGGTACCGGATATTACCAACAATCAGGTGCAGGTGATTACCACCTCCCGCAATCTGGCAACTGAAGACGTAGAGAAATTTCTGACCTATCCCGTAGAACTGGAAATGGCCAACTTACCGGGGGTGAAAGAAATCCGATCAGTTTCCAAATTTGGCCTTTCGGTGGTCACCATTGTTTTCGATGACGAGATGGGGACTTACCTGCCCCGCCAGCTGATTGCCGAAAAGATCAAAACTGCCGAAGAAAAAATTCCCCGGGGATTTGGCGCGCCCTTTATGGGCCCTGTGAGTACCGGACTCGGAGAAATCTATCAGTACATCCTAGATGTGAAGCCGGGTTATGCAGACCGCTATTCCGTAACCGACCTGCGCACCATCCAGGACTGGATTGTGAAACGCCAGCTTTCGGGCATTCCCGGAGTGGTGGAGGTCAATACCTGGGGTGGATACCTCAAGACCTACGAAGTGGCTGTTGATCCGCAGCGACTCAAAGCCATGAATGTGTCTATCACCCAGGTCTTTAAAGCGCTGGAAGACAACAACAGCATCGCCGGCGGGGGCTACATCGAAAAGACCAACGAAGCCTACTTCATTCGGGCAGAAGGCCTGATCGAACACACCGATGATATTAAAAACATTGTGGTCGACACCCGGGGTGGCAGCCCCATTTATGTCAAAGACCTGGCCGAGATTGGTTTTGGGCATGCCACGCGCTTTGGGGCCATTACCGGCAATGGGGAAGGCGAAAAAGTATTGGGCCAGGTCATGATGCTCAAGGGCGCCTCGTCCAAGGAAGTGATCGATAACGTCAAAGAGAGAGTGGCCGCCATTCAGGATGCATTGCCGGAAGGCGTATTTATCAACCCATTTCTGGAAAGAAGTGAACTCATTGGCAAGACCACCTTTACTATCGCCGAAAACCTGATTTTGGGGTGTTTGATCGTCATCTTTGTAGTGATCCTGCTGTTGGGAAATATCCGCTCCGGATTGGTCGTTGCTTCGGTGATTCCACTGAGCTTGCTGTTTGCCCTGTCCATGATGTACATCTTCGGCGTGGATGCCAACCTGATGAGTCTCGGGGCCATCGACTTCGGGATCATTATCGATGGTGCGGTGATTATTGTCGAATACATCGCCTTTAAGATTACGCGGGAGGCCAGCAATCTGAGCCAGCTACCACCCGAGGATCGCAGCGACCTGATGGACAAAATCACCTTGGAGAGTACCACCAAGATGATGCACTCGGCCGTGTTTGGGCAAATCATCATTATCATCGTTTTCATCCCTATACTTTCTCTGGCCGATGTGGAAGGTAAGATGTTTCGCCCCATGGCGCTGACCTTTTGTTTCGCGCTCATTGGGGCCATGATTTTGTGTTTCACTTACGTGCCGGTGATGTCCTCCCTGTTTATCAAACCTTCGGATCAAAGCGACCGCAATATCTCGGTTCGACTGGTGCATTTCCTGCAAAGGATGTACCGACCCTCCATCACCTGGGCGTTGAAAGTTAAGCCTTTGATCCTTGGATTAGCGGTAATATTGCTTGTCTTCGCCGGATTTATCTTTAGCAGAATGGGTGGCGAATTTGTGCCGACGCTCGACGAAGGTGATTTTGTGATCCAGCCGGTTTTGAAAACCGGTATGTCGCTCGACAAAACCATTGACATGACCACGCGCATGGAAAAGATCCTGCGCCGTTTCCCGGAGGTCAATCAGGTAGTGAGCCGGATTGGAGCTGCCGAAGTGCCCACCGACCCGATGTCGATGGAAGAAAGCGATATCATCATCACCCTCAAACCCAAGAACGAATGGACTACGGTGGAGAGTAAAGATGAGCTGGCCGAAGCCTTCAAAAGTGCGATTGAAGAAGAGATTGCCGGGGTGGAAATTGAATTTACCCAACCCATCGAAATGCGCTTCAATGAGCTGATCACCGGGGTGCGTGCCGACCTGGCCATCAAGATATTTGGCGATGACCTAGATTTCCTTTATCAAAAAGCGCTGGAGGTGAGAAGAGCCATTGAAAATGTGCCCGGTGCCGCCGATATTTCGGTAGAAAAGACGGCTGGACTGCCGCAGATGACCGTGCGCTACGACCGGCAAAAGATTGCCAAGTATGGCCTCAACATTACCGACCTGAACCGGATCGTCTCCATGGGATTTGCCGGAGTACCTGCCGGTAATATTTTTGAAGGAGAACGCCAGTTTGACCTGATGATCAAATACGGCCAGGAGCATCGACAGGACATCAGCAACCTGCAAAATGCGATGATCGACTTGCCCAATGGTACGCAGTTGCCGCTGAGTGCCTTTGCGGAGATCAAATACACGCGTGGCCCCGCCAAAATTTCCCGGGATGATACCAAACGCAGAATCGTGGTGGGAGTGAATGTAAGAGGACGTGACCTCCAGTCGGTAGTAGATGATGTACAGCAGATCATCCGAGAGCAGATAAAGATTCCGCCGGGATACCTGGTTGAATACGGCGGTCAATTTGAGAATCTGCAAAGCGCCTCCCGTCGATTGTTGGTAGCCGTACCAATTTCGCTCATACTTATCTTCATTCTACTGTATTTTGCCTTTGACTCGGTACGCGAAGCGCTGATCATATACAGTGCCATTCCTCTGGCTTCCGTAGGAGGGATTTTGCTGTTGTACCTGCGCGGTATGCCCTTCAGTATTTCGGCAGGAGTTGGATTCATTGCCCTTTTCGGAATTGCAGTACTCAATGGTATCGTATTGATTGAGCATTTTAAAGACCTCAAGGAAAAAGGCATTAAAGACATCAACGAACGGGTCATTCGCGGTACCACCGAACGCCTTCGTCCGGTATTGCTCACCGCCACGGCCGCTGCACTGGGCTTCCTGCCAATGGCCATTTCCTCTTCCGCCGGAGCCGAAGTACAACGTCCGTTGGCCACCGTGGTCATTGGCGGATTGATTACGGCTACCCTGCTTACCTTGATCGTTTTACCGGTACTATATACCATTTTTGAAAACTCAAAAGACCGCAGGCTTAAGGTCAATCCTACTCCGGCATTACTGATTGTTGGTTTATTGACATTACCCTTCATTGGCCACAGCCAAAAAATCACTACGCTGGATCAGGCCATACAAATGGCGTATGACAACAACCTGGGGCTGCAATCGGCTACCTTGACCATTGAGCAGTACCAGACACGCCGTGAGGCAGCAACCGATCTGCCCAAAACGGAATTTTTCTATGGCTACGATCGCAACAATATTGCCGAAAACGGCCACCCCTTGCATGTATTGGGCGTAGCGCAGTCGTTTCAACTTCCGGGAGTTTACCAGGCCAAAAGACAGGTGAGTGAATCACAAATTTATTTGCAGGAACAACAGGTGGTGCTTAACAGACAGTACCTGGCCCGGGAAGTCAGCAAGGCTTACTACGGCATTCTTTACTGGCAAAATGTACTGCAAGAATACCGGTATCTCGATAGTCTTTACCAACGATTTGAACAAGCTGCGCAGCGCAAGTACGACCTGGGAGAGGGCAACTACCTGGAGCAGATTACGGCTTCCGCCAAACGCAAGGAAATGCTGCTGCAACAGGAAAAAGCCCGGCAGCACGAAGCCCGCTATTATGCCGTGCTCAATCAATGGATGCAATCCAATGACTCCATTGTGGTCTCCGCTCAAACGCCTCCACGACTGACCATACAGACTGTTTCTTTAGCTAACCATCCACTGGTGGCTTATCAGGAACAACAATTGGCGGTGGCACAGGCAGAACAGCAGCTGGCCGAAAAGCAAAAATTACCGGAGTTCAATATTTCCGTGTTTAACGGCTTCAACAGCTTTTCCGATTACCAGTCGTATCTGGGCGTTCAGGCGGGCATTGCCATCCCCATTTTTGGAAAAGCTTTTAAGGCCAATGTCGAGGCCGCACAAATCGGGGTAGCAATCCAGAGCTTGAACATCCGCCAGCAGGAACAACAGCTCAGCAGCCGCTACCAGCAACTGCAAGCAGAACTGACCGGATACACCCGGGCATTGGAACAATACGACAACGCCGGTGAAACCCTACAAGGTGAGCTGATCAGGACCGCAGACAAGGCTTTCCGTGGTGGAGAAATTGATTTTTTCCAATACATCCAGACTTTGGAGCACGCTGCCAATATCCGGATCAGCTACCTGGAAAATCTCCACCAGTATAATCAAACCATCATTGCATTGAATTACCTTCTAAATGACTAATCATGAAAAACGCACTATATTCTTTATTCTCCCTCATTTTGTTGTCTACTGCCTGCAAAAATGAATCCATGCCCACTGAGGCTCCAGCTGAAGCCACTCCTGTTGAAGAAGTTGGCCTCATTGCCCTGACTCAAAAACAATTTGATGCTTCCGGGTACGAAATGGATGGTTTTGCCAGGAGGCAGTTTAGCACCAATCTTAAGGTTAATGGGATGATTCACCTTCCGGAAAAAAACAAAGCCATGGTCTCCTCCTACCTCGGCGGTGTGGTGAATGGTATGGACCTCATTCCGGGGCAGTGGGTCAAAAAAGGGCAACGCCTGTTTACACTGACCAATCCCGAGCTCATCAACTGGCAGCAAGAGTTTCTGGAGACCAAGGGCCAGCTCGACTACCTAAAAGACGAACATGCCCGCCAAAAACAACTGGCCGAAGAGAATATTTCTGCCCGTAAAAACTACCTCAGGGCACAGGCTGACCTGAATATGGCTGAAGCCAAATACGCCGCGCTCAGCACCAAATTGCGGATGATTGGCATCAACCCAGCATCTATACAGGCTCAGGAATTGGTGCATTCGCTAGGGGTTTATGCCCCCATTAGCGGCTACATATCCGACATTCAAACCGTAAATGGCAGTTTTCTAAACGCCACTGTACCGGCCCTGGAAATTTCCAATACCGATCATCTACACATGGAATTAAAGGTGATGGAAACCGATGTCAACAAATTGCGGGATGGGCAAAAGATCAGGTTCAGCACCCAGGGTAATCCACAAGCGACCTACACAGCCACGGTGCACCTCATTGAAAAAATGGTTGATGAAAACCGCATGGTCAATGTGCACTGCCATCTGGATGAAACCCCGGATCAACACTTCCTGGTTGGTATGTATGTCACTGCCGAGATCATGCTGGTCGCTGCCGAATCGGCGGCCCTTCCGGAAGAGGCGGTAGTATCGGTGGAGGATCGCTACTATGTACTGATGCAAGAGGAGGACGGAACCCTCAACTTTCTGCAAAAAGAAGTAGAGCCAGGAGAACGTCAGAATGGCTACGTACAGATTCTGAACAGTACAGCCTTTCAGCCTGATGATATCTTTCTGACCAGAGGAGCTTATTACCAGATTTTTGGAGAATAATCTTTTTTATCAACTTTTACAGCCTTACGCAACCCTAACACAGGATTAGTGCATATAGTCTAAAGGTGATGGCATTTCAGGTCTATGATAACCAGCTATGTAGCACTAGAGCAAGCAGGAGAAATCGGCGATAAGGCGCAAAAGACCAATTGGTTTTGAATAAAGGAATTAATATTCAATTGATCATTGAAGGTTGTCTGAAAGGGCATGCTCCTTCGGAGCAAAAGCTCTTTGAGTCCTATTATGCCTATGTCAAATCAATTTGTCTGCGCTATGCGGGTAATCTTGAGGAGGCGGAAGAAATGCTGAATGATACGTTTTACAAGGTCTTTAGGTACCTGGAACGCTATGATCAGCAACAGCGCTTTCTACCATGGCTAAGAAAAGTGTGTATCAATGCCTGCCTTGAGTACAACCGAAAGTATTTACAAAAAATAGCCATCGGGCCCCTTGATAAATCGATGGAGGAGACGATCGGCCCGGATCACGATTTTTTTGAATTGGATCCGCAGGTGGATGTGTCCGCATGTCTGCGCCTTTTGTCTCCTGCCTATCGAACCATTTTTAACCTATATGTTATTGAAGAATACAAACATCACGAAATAGCCGAAATGCTCAGTATCAGTGTCAACACTTCCAAGTCCAATTTAAGCCGGGCCAAGGAAGTACTAAAAAAACACCTCGCTAAATCCCAAAATATTAAGACTAAATCCAATACAAACTGAGATGGAGGACTTTTACAAGAATCTCCGGGATCACCCCTCCCTTTGGCAGGAACATGAGGTTCCGAAGGGTTCCTGGAAACGATTCAATCAGTACCGAAAAAAGAAGGATCAGCAAAAGCGTCCGCTCGGGTTTTTGCCCTGGTTGCTTGGTGGACTACTGGTAGCCATGCTGATGTTGAACCTTCACACTTTCAAAAAATTGCGTACGGTTGAACACCAAGTAAATACCAGTACTACGGATACTGTCTACATCACCAAATATGTAACACAGGATGCCGCCAATGCATACCGTGATAGTCTGCTGATCGACCAATTACGCCAAACGATTATTGCCCAAAATAGTCAACTGGGAAATACCAACCAGCGGCTGACCACCCTGCAATACCGGATACATGCCTTGCAAGACATCATCGAACATCCCGACTTCATCACCAATGCTCTTACGGCGGAGGAAGAGGAATCCGAAATCGGAAAATTATCCCTTGACCAGGCAAAAGCAGCTGAGCTCGCAGAGGGACTTTCGCCACTGAATAATCAAAGTAAGTATGCAGGTCCCGGTGTATTGATTCCATCCTTTACTTACAGTGCTGAATCTACTTGGCCCAATACTCCATTTGCTTTACATGCTCCCATCACTCCCGATCTGCCACGCCAGCGGATTTCGCTATTAAAGCGCCTTACACCAAAGACATTTTCGCTTGGCCTTGACTTGGGATATTACTATGCACCAGGCTTTGTAACCGAGGAAGGACAGGGTCTTCAAACTGGTCTGGTGGTCAGTTCCCGCTTTTCCCAACGGGTGCGGGGTCAATTGGAGCTATTGGTAAACTTTCTGCGCGGAGAGACCAATAACATCAGTGGTAACCCCAATATCCCAACCGTAGATCCACCACAGGATGGTGTACTACGTGAAGTGTACGTTAACCAACAAACTGCCAATGCCTTTTTGACGTTTGACTATTTGTTGACTAAGGGTAAAAAGTGGCGTCCGTTCGTGGGATTGGGTTATGGAATGAGCCTTAATCAGGACCCAAAGTTCAGGTTTGAATTCCGTACGCCAAACGGAGAAGTGTATCTCACCCAGGAGAATCACCGGATGCACAACACCTATCACCTGCTAAAAGCCAACGCTGGATTAGAATATCAATTACTGAAACGCCTGGATGCCCAGTTAAACTTTAGCTATCAACATTTTCTGAACAATAATCGAGATGCTGACCTTGTTTTAAAGACCAGGTTATTGTATCATTTTTGAATTAAGAAGTAAATCATGAGCATACTAAAAATTGCATCCCTGGCACTTTCTCTGACATTTGTAGGCGTTGGTACGGACAACTGGTTTCACGATAAAGACCAGGCCATGGCCTACGCTCAGGAACACGATGGCGAAGTACTGATGGTCTTCGCCGGTTCGGATTGGTGCCGTCCTTGTATTCAATTCAAACAAAGCATTCTGATCTCCCCGGAATTTGAGGAATACAGCAAGGATAATTTGGCTATTTTATACCTCGACTTTCCCGCCAAGCGCAAGAACAAGCTATCAGCAGCGCAAACCGAACACAACGAAGCGCTCGCCGAAAAGTATAACCTCAACGGTTCCTTTCCCAAGATTCTGCTCTTCGACAAAGAACTGCAAGATTATCGCGAGATCGCCTTCAAAGGCCAAAGCCCTGACGAGTTTATTCAGGAGATCAAATCTACGGTAAGATGAAAGGGCTAAGTTTATTGGCACTCCTCTGTGCTGGTTTTTGGTTAACCGCGCAGACGAATCCGGTGCAGTCGCACAAGGAGATCCTCAAGATTATGGGTACTCGCTTCGAGGTCACGGCCACGGCTACCGATAAAGCCAAGGCCATGAGAGCGGTACAGGCCGGCATTGCCGAAATGCAGCGCATCGAAGCCCTGATCTCTTCGTGGCAGCCGGATTCGGAGACTTCGGCCATTAATGATAACGCGGGTATTGAACCCGTGGTAGTCGATCGGGAACTATACGACCTGATCTACCGGGCCAAGAAAATTTCCCGCCTCACCGATGGGGCTTTTGACATCAGCTTTGCGGTAATGGATCGGCTCTATGTGTTTGACCGACAGGAAAAAACGCTGCCCGATAGTGTTACATTGGCGGAAGCCATCAAAAAAATCGACTGGACCAAGATCATACTCGATCCTGAGAAAAGCAGTGTCTTCCTACAGGAACGCGGCATGAAAATCGGTTTTGGTGCCATCGGAAAAGGTTACGCCGCCAATCGGGCGAAAGCCACTATGGAAAAGATGGACGGCGTGGTAGGCGGCGTAGTCAATGCCAGTGGCGACCTGATTGTATGGGGAGAAAACGGAACAAATGACGGCTGGAAAGTGCAGGTTTCCGATCCAAAGAATAAAGACAACAGCATTGCCTGGCTGGAATTGCGCAATACGGCCATTGTTACCTCCGGTGATTACGAGCGGTATTTTACCTCCAATGGCAAACGCTACGCACATATCATCAACCCAAAAACCGGCTTGCCCAGTACCGGCATCAAGAGTGTGACCATTATTTGTCCGGATACCGAATTGGCGGATGCCCTGGCTACCTCGGTTTTTGTGCTGGGCCCGGAAAAAGGAATGGACCTTATCAATAAGCTGAAAGGAGTAGAAGGATTGCTGATCACCGATGCAGATGAAATGCTGACCTCTGACCAATTGATCCTGAACAAGATTTAAATCTTAAATACATGAAGAACTACGTTTTTAGTGCCCTGATGTTGCTCCTCCTGAGCAGCAGCCTGACCAGTTGCGTTTCGGTCAAAGCCTACCAGAAAATGTACCTCAACGACTCGGAAATGAGCCTTACCGATAAAAAGGCCGAAAGTTTTGAGATCAACTACGAAGCTTACCGCGAAGGTGCTGCCGGTGCCAATGGTGGTAAAGTAGGCGGCGGATGCGGCTGTAATTAAATTTTTCCCAGTTAGGACAGAAGAAAAACTCATGACATCTACCAAAATAATCACAGCCTTGCTGCTACTGTGCAGCGCGGTACTGCAGGCCCAGGAAGGCTACCAAATGAAGCCCAACAGCCAGGAAATTGAGGCCGACTTTTTGAGCAATTATTACCAGCAAGACGGCAATAATTCGCCCGTCACCGGTGGCATCGGAACCGAACAGCTCACCGATTTTTCAACCATGATCGTGGTGAATGTGCCCATCGACAGTACCCGCTCGTTTAATGCCTCACTGGGCGCAGACATTTACACCTCGGCGTCGACCGACAACATTGACAACAACCGCTCTTCGGCGTCTAGCCAGGATAGCCGGAAATATGCCAATGTCGGCTTCCAGAAAAAGGTATTACAAAAGGGAACCACCTACGGGGTGAAAGCAGGTTTTTCCAATGAATATGACTATACCTCTTTCTCAGGAGGGGTCACTTTTTCCAAAGAATTTAATGAAGGGAATAGTGAACTCAGCGTCAACGGTCAGGCCTTTTTTGGTTCATGGCAACTCATTTACCCGATTGAGCTTCGGGGCCGGGTAGAAGTACCTTCCAGTGCCCGTCGATCGTACAATGCACAACTCAACTTTGCCCAGGTGTTGACCAAGCGCCTGCAATTGTCGCTTTCGGCGGAAGCCATCTATATGGAGGGCCTATTGTCTACACCCTTTCACCGCGTTTATTTTGCGGATCAGAACTCACCGGATATTGAACGTTTGCCCAATTCCCGGTTGAAATTGCCTTTTTCCGCAAGGTTAAATTATATGCCCACCGATTTTCTGGTGCTGCGTTCTTATTACCGCTATTATACCGATGATTTTGGCATTACTGCTCATACGGTCAGTCTCGAGGTACCGATCAAGTTGAGTACAACCCTTACTTTGGCCCCATATTACCGCTACCATACCCAAACAGCAGCTGATTACTTTGCGCCCTACCAGACACATACTACTGCCGAAGAGTTTTACACCTCTGATTACGACCTGGCGGCGCTGACCAGTCAAAAGGTCGGACTGGGGGTCAAATACGCGCCAATTTACGGACTGGGACGGGCCAAGTTGGGCAAGAAATTGATGACTTTAAAATATCTACAACTCCGGGGAACCAGCTATACCAGGGATACCGGTTTGAATGCGTGGTCAATTAGTCTGGATTTGGGTATTGGCATCAAATAGAGGTTCAATCAATTCTCTTAAAGTGTCGCAACTCGGACATCATGCCGGATTGCGACACTTGCACTTTACAGCTACTACCACCTGTTAATCAACGACTTACCATCAATCGTTACACTCTTGTGATCTTTCCGTGAATCCTCTGAAACACTCTGGGAATACATTTGCATCAATCAATCAATAAAACCTGATATCATGAAAAAGACAATGCAAATGCTATCCACCCTATTCATCCTTTTTTTGGTGTTGAGTGGGTGCCAGAAAGAATCTCTTGAAACCGGATCAGTGCTAACTGATGGTAAACTGGACATTGACCAAACGGAAGAGGGAATTACCGGTTTAAACAAAGATTTTGCCGCTGCGGGCTATGTGTACGTCATGGACAATGATGCCGATGGCAACAACCTGCTCGTCTTCAACCGCGATGCCGACGGTACCATCGATCAATACACCAGCTACTCTACCGGCGGAAACGGTACAGGCGGCGGACTGGGATCACAAGGGGCCATCATCATTGATCATCCTTTCGTTTTTGTGGTCAATGCCGGCAGCAACGAAATCAGCGTATTTCGCAGACAAGGTCCCAACCTGACTTTAGTTGAGAAGGTTGATTCCAGAGGAGAAATGCCCATTAGCCTGACCAGCAACCGTCGTCGGCTTTATGTGCTCAATGCTGGTGGTTCCGGAAATATCAGTGGTTTTAGAGTGGGCTCAAGTGGTAAACTGACCTATATTGAAGGCGCTACTCAACCATTGAGCAGTTCCTCAGCAGGAGGTGCACAGGTTTCCTTTAATAATCAGGGCAGTCAGCTGATCGTTACCGAAAAAGCCACCAATATGATTAGCGTTTACCCGGTTGACTTCAATGGTTTTGCCGGAGCCGGAACAGCTTATCCGTCAGCCGGACAAACCCCATTTGGATTTGATTTTGGTCGAAACAATAAGATGATCGTCAGTGAAGCCTTTGGCGGTGCTGCCAACGCCAGTACCATGAGTTCTTACGATTTGGATTTCTTTGGCAATTTTAGCTTACTGGATGGTCCCGAAGCCACAAATCAAACAGCTGCCTGCTGGGTAGCAGTGGGTAGAAAAGGTCAGTTTACCTACACCACCAATACCGGAAGTGATAATGTGACCGGATACCGCGTACACAATGATGGAAGTTTGGAAATACTTGATGAGGACGGCGTGACGGGAATCACTGGAGACGGTCCCATCGATATGGCCTTCAACCGCAATTGGTCTTACCTCTACGTGACCAATGCCGGAGACAATTCAATTACCATATTTGCAGCTGAAAATGATGGAAGCCTGGTAAACCTGGGCGAGGTAACCGGTTTACCCGATGCAGTAGTCGGTATGGCTGCGGAATGATAAAATTATTGTTAGTTAATAATTATGGGGGCACGGCGAACGTTGTGCCCCTTTTTATTATTAGCGTTGTCCTATTTTTCTACCCAACCGCAAAAAGATGGGAAAAGTGACTTGTTTGCTTTTGCCTTGCGGCCAATGTTGGCGAATCTTTCCCACCAGTTCCGGGACAGGATTTTGCCCTTCTTTATTGATATAGTGTTGCACACTAGACCAGCTGTTGAAATAACCCTCAAGTCGTTCATATGGCCATTCATCAACGATGGCCAGAGGCTTGGAAACCGGAATTTCTGCAAAGTCAAAAATGATTGACGCATAGTGGTCATCAATCTGGCGCCGTTCCGGGTCCCAGTAGGGGCCGATGATTTGAGTATAAAACTCATCAATCACCGCATTGACTGCCTGATTAACCCGCATCAGTCCATATCCCCAAATCGCGATGATGCCACCGGGCTTCAGTAAGCGTTTCACTTCCCGATTAAAAGCCGGTTGATCAAACCAGTGCATGGCCTGCGCCACAGTGATCAAATCAAAACTGGCCTCCGCAAAAGCGGTTTGTTCCGCTCGTTCTACCTTATAGCTAATGTTGTCCCTTGGTTCTGCCGCCTCAATTTGCTTGGCACTGACATCCGTAGCCACTACTTCATCAAAATAATCAGCCAGCACCACGGCCACCTGACCATTGCCGGTACCACAGTCCCAACACCGCTGGCGTTTGGGGACCCATTGCAAAATTTCATCGTATAATATCTGGGGGTAAACCGGTCGGTACTTTTTGTAATAATCCGCCTGACTGGAAAAGTTATCGATGATTTTTTTCATGTGGAATGGGTTGGAATGGTATAGGGAGAATACAAATAATGCAACAAAATTGTGGAATTGATGGTTTTTAAAAGCAGATGACTTTTAAACAAATAACTATTATATTTGAAGTATGAGTAAAAACTTCGAAATGGTCCTTGAGCAAGTTCATCAATTGACTCGATCTGAACAATTGGCATTAATTGCCTCGATTGCTCAAATGATTGGAGATGATGAACAGAGCATTTTCCCCGACGAAGTAATCCGGGAAAACAATCGTCGTTTAGCAGCTTATGATACTGGGCAAACACAAGGGATTCCATATCAAGAGGCAATGCGTGAAATACGCAATCGGGTAAACCCAAATAAATGAGTTATAACCTAATCCTTCTACCGGAAGCACAAGATGACATTATAGATTGTGCCTTATGGTACACTGAAAATCATGACCCAACAGGCGAACTGGCAAATAGTTTCCTTGATGCGGTTGATGAAACCCTTCAAAGACTTAGTGAAACCCCTACACATCACTCAATTAGACACGATAATATTAGGGGAATTCATATCCACCGAAATGCACCTAAGGGGAGGCACGTAAATTTCCTCATATCATGTTTTACAGGTTCCAAGAACCTGACATCGTTGTCATCCAGGTTTTCCCAATGAGAGATAACCCACAAAAGATAAGACGTTAAGCTTCTTGCTCACTAGCGGCCTAAAAAAAAGACCGGTGGAAAATTGAATAATTTCCACCGGTCTTTTTTTTTACTTACTCAAGTAACAACTACTTGCCATCCAGCTGGTCAATGCGGTATTGAGCAACTTTCTCGTATTTGTCTTCGGTTACCTTTTTGTAGGCTTCGATTGCTTCGGCAGTTTGCTTCAGCGCCTCGTGGGCTTCACCTTTGGTCAGGTAGTACTTGCTTTCATCTTCTCCTTCCGGAATCATGGTGATAGCCTCATCAGCGTGCGTCAATGCATCACCGGGTTTGCCGGTATCGAGTAAGGCTTTGGCCAGGTAGTAATGTGCTTCAGCAGCTTCGCGTACTTCAAGGTAAGCATTGGCCGCGGCGATGGTTTCATCGTATTTCTTATCGCTATAGGCCAGCGCCAGGATATTAGAGGCCTTGCTTTCCAGTTGCTCTACCTTGCCCTTGGTCTTTTCAGATTTTGCACACACCTCAGCAGCACTCAGATAGGCCGGAACGGCATTCACAATATCATCTTTCTTATCAAGAGCTTGTGCCACCCCAATATGATTGGCATAAAAGCCAGGATTCCATTCTACCCCCATTTGGTAGGTTTTCAGGGCTGCTTCCTCTTCACCGGCTTTACGTTGCTTGTTTCCGAGGTAATAAGCACCAATCGCACCATTTTTCTTAGCTAATTTTACCACTTTCTGGTCCGTCTCCGAAGTACTATCGGCCACTTCAATCGCTTGCATCATGAGCGGAATGGCTTCATCGTATGCTTTGGCTTTCAATTTCTCCAAACCTGAATTATACAATTCAACTGCAGAGGGAGAGTCCTGCGCAATGGCTGAGATCGAGATACTGATACAAAGCAACCCCATTGACAGGCTAGTCATAATTTTAGAAGTCATAGAACATTATTTTTAATTTTCGAAAAACCCAAAAATATTATTGTTTGTTTAAAAACAAAAATAACTAAAGGTTTTTATAGGAATTGTGTATTTGAACAGACTTGAGTTGGATGATAGGTCTACTCTCTTGAACGGAACAAAACTAAAATTGTTCTCGCAGAACTTTTCTTAACTTTTGTTTATTATTTCCGAATATAAGCAGGATCGCCAGAATTGGAGCAGGATTCTCAGAATTACAGAATGCTTTTTGTTTAGTGTTTAGAGTTTAAATGTTTAGAGAGAAGGCCTTTCAATATAATAACCGTTCGCTCGGGAGATGTTTGTAACATCGACCTTCCTCGATCGACGAAGCTTTCTCCGTCGGCCGAAGCCTATGGCGAAGGACTGTAGCGAAGCCGATCCGTCTCAACAGCCTAAACCTTATAAACTCATAAACATCATAAACTTGAGCAGGATTCCCCAGGTTTTAGCATTTGCAGCGTAAATAGCTTTTCCCTTCTCTAAACTCTAAACCCCTACACTTTCTAAACCTCATAAACTTCCATAAACATCATAACCTCTCCAAATAAACAAAGCCCTAAAAAAAGAGAATTTGCAGAATGTTCAAGTGCTCCCGTCTAAACCTAAAGCAGGATTCCCAAAATTATAGAATTTGCAGGATAAATAGCTGTTCCCTTCTCTAAACTCTACACTCTCCTCTCTCCACTAATGCTTATATCGCATTTCCATCGTCCTATCCCAGCCATTCAATGGCGGGTGTTTGAGGTAGTCTTCGCAGCGTTGGCAATAGATGGCCGCAACCGTATCGCCGGGATTGTAATCGCATATCTGAGAGAAGACCTTCAGCGCTTCGTCGAAACGGCCCTGGGCGTAGAGGTCCATACCGAGGTAGAAATTGAGCAGAGAACCAATTTTGCGTTCCGCTACTTCCGGATTCTCCGGGCTGATGAGTTCGTAGATAACATTTGCGTTGTCCTTGCCGGGGACGCGCACGATGTCAATTTTGCGTAAGCTATAATCAAAAGGATTACCCAGAGAGCGATAGGTATGATCGCTGAGTAGAATGGGTGTTTTAAAGTATTTCGTCAGGTCTTCCAGACGACTGGCCAGATTCACCGTATCGCCGATTACGGTGGTATCCAGGCGGTTTTCCGAGCCTACGGTGCCGAGCATCAATTCACCCGTATTGATACCAATACCAAAATCAATGGTATTCAACCCAAGCGTAGTACGGTGTTCGTTGAAGTCCTTTAGCGCTTCCCGCAATGCCAGCGCCGTCTTCAATGCCGCATCTGCCGAGCGGTCTTCGGTATGATCACGGAAGAGCGCCATGATGGCATCGCCGATGTATTTGTCAATGAAGCCGCCGTGTTGCTCGATGTAAGGCTCCATTTTTTTAAAATAGCTGTTCAAAAACTGGAAGTTATTCTGCGGACTCAACCGCTCGGAAAGTTTGGTAAACGACCGCAAATCGGAAAACAAAACGGTCATCACCTTGGCGGTGGAATCTCCCATCTGGATTTGAGCATAGTCCTCCTTGCCCAATTCCTGCAGGAATTGCACCGGCACAAATCGTTTGATGGCTTTATTGAGTTGCACCTGATTGTCAACCACCTTTTTCAACTCATGGGAAAGATCCGCTACGCGCTGATACGCCTTGGAAAAACGGGCCGCGAGAAAGGCCGAATTGGCCACAAAAAAGATAAAAACGCCCACCATCGCCAGGTTATCATAACCCGTCACGATGATGCCATTGGTATACAATAAATCATTGGTTACCCCCAATATCAAGGCCAGCAATCCGGCAAAAAACAGGAGCGCATACGTCGGCCTGCGCCGCAAAATCAACGCCAGTCCCGAAGCGATATATACCAGTCCCACCGCCGTAACGGTATGGTAAATGGTCAAGCCCTGCGTGTAAAAATGACTTGGACTCACCACAATAATGATGGAATAAACCACCGCTGGAACGGCTATGGTCAGCAACTGCCACCGTGGATATTCTCTGGGAAAAATACTGTGTATGTACCAAAAGAAAAAGATCGAACCGATGGGATAAATCAGGTAGTCGATTCTGAAAAGCAAGTCCCAGTATTCGGGGCCGTACAGGGTGTATAGGATGCGCTGCCCTACCAGCAAAACGCGCACACCCATCGCCAGTGACACGATAGCAAAATAAAGTAGCGAAGGATCTTTTCGTCTGACCAGCCAGATAATAAAGTGATAAAGCGCAATAATCATCAGCGCTCCAAACAGGATGGCATCAAGCGTCATCAAGCCGTTTTCGGCTACCATCACCGGCCCGGGAAGGCCCAAAGTGGGCGCAGTAGGAACAGCCAGTGCCCGGGAGTGAAAATTGGACACTTGCAAAATGATCTCCAACTGGCTGGAATCATTTTCAAAAAAGGCCAGTCGGGAGCTGTAGTCTGGTTTGCCCCCCGAGGCAACACAACTCACTGCTCCATTTTCCTGGAGCACGCGGCCATTAACTTCCAGGCGATAAGCTGATTCAATGTGCTTAAGGGAAAAAACCAGGTCTGTTTTTGGCACTCCTTTTACTAAAAGTCTATAAGTTATGCAGCCAAATACATCCGGAGCTGGCTCTATGGTTAATCCATCTGGCAAGCCCACAAACTGCCGTTCCATGGCTCTAAGATCCATGCTACCCAGCAATTGATTCGGGTAATAGGCCCACTGTCCAACCAGTTTCACACTCCCGTTTTCCGAAAAATTCCATTTAGAAAGGTCGAGCACGCCACGCTGCGCAATGGGTGTCCCCGTTGGCATACGGTGACAGGCGCTGCCTAGCAAAAGACAGCAGAACATCAAAACCAGGTGAAAGTGTTGTTTTAGGGTCCCCATTTCTTTTGGTGTAAGGGTTTCTACCCAATCAATGAATCAGGTATTTCTACGCTTATTAAACTTTGGCCATTGCCATAAATTGCACTAAAAAAATTCTATGGCAA
The DNA here is from genome assembly GCA_965229635.1 of Saprospiraceae bacterium. GTDB lineage: Bacteria > Bacteroidota > Bacteroidia > Chitinophagales > Saprospiraceae > BQJU01. The sequence continues at coordinate 2,687,318 of OZ245894.1, read as the reverse complement.
CCCGAATCCATGTTTACTTCCGCGATTTACACAAGACCAAAAATCCGGCGGCCTATCTAAAGGCCAAATATAAGGGGAAAAACACAGGAGTAGATACTCTTAGCCTATTATCCACTCCCGATTGGGATGATCTGGCGAAGAATGGCAGTGTTGGGGACAATGAAGCACCGCCTCTGGCGACGCCGGAAACCGTTAAAAATGCCAAGGCTATCCTGAAAAAATACGCCAAGGCTTTGAAATGTATGATCGAGGAAGTGAACGATGTTGCTCCCTTGGCGAAGGGTGAAAAAGTCAAAAAAGACGGAGATGTGCCGGCCTACCTGAAGGAAAGCTGGCGTGGCTTCCCGGCTAATACCGTGGTTCTGGAACGATCTACCAACGAGGCAACCCTGTATTTCATTTACGAACACTTACGCCTCGAGGATGGTGAATTGGTGGAAATTCCACTCTCCGAGGAAATCCGTTTGTACAATGATTTCGCCTATGCTGCTGCCGCAACGGGACTCAATTGGGCCGCCGGCGCTCAATCCCTCGCAAAGGGGCTGGCCGGACTTGCTCCCCCACCCCTGAATGTGATCGGGGCAGCATTGCTCGATCTGGTCTTTCCGAGTAGCAATTCCATCAACTGGGATTCGGTATACCAACAATTTCAGCAAATCGTTACCCAATCCCTCACCCAGCAAACCCTTGACGAAACCCGCGCCAAGATCGGTGGGGTAATCTCCTGGTTGAATACCCAATACCTTATTTTGAAAAATGATCCCAATTTTCCACGAGAAAAACTCCAGGAAGAACTTGGCCGCTACGATACCATTATGTTTGTTGATGTGGTTTCCATCCTGATGGACGAGCGCTGGGAACTGGGTGGCTTTCCCAACTTTCTGGTGGCAGCGGGTACTCATTTGGGCATTCTACAGGAAAGAGCCCTGGTCAGTCCAGGTAATCCAAAGGAATCAGCTTTTGCCGGCTCGGTGAAGGCGCGGGCGTCACAATTTGTCAATCACATTAATCAAACCATCCCCAAAATTATTAATGCCCGGATCGATCAAGTCAGTGGGTTGAAGGTCAATAAGGAAACTTCCTACATTGCTTATCCAGCAGTGATCACGACCTACTCCTACTATTTTGAAGATGCCAAAACCGGTTATCGCTCTCCCAATATCGGCAATTCCTCTTCTACTAAGTCCTTGGAAAAAGATTATAAGGATCGCGCCAATGAGCAACGCAACCTCTACATCGCTAATCTTAGAACCCAGACTGCAGCCGAGGTAGAAGGCAATGCCTTTCCGGTTCGTAATGACTGGCAGGTGCTGGTCACTGATCCAATTCCGATTGTCTAGCGTATCAGCGCCACATTTCCATCCATCACCTCCTCCGTGCCATCAATATACCGCACGATGGCACGGTAGGCAAAAACGGCAGGTTTCATCACGCGACCATCCAGATAACCATCCCAGAGACCGTACTCGGTATTGGGTTGGATATGAATGGCTTCGTGTACCATTTCGCCCCAGCGACTGTAAATTCGGAAGCTTTCGATCTCCTCTACCTCCGGTCCACAAAAGATACGCAGTTGATCATTAATGCCATCTCCATTGGGAGAAAAGGCGTTGGGGATAAACACCCGTCGCTTTTGTTGCACAAAAATGCGGGTCCTTACAGAAGCGATACAGCCGTCCTGATCCTCCACCATCAGTATATAGTCGGTATCCAGTAGTGGAAAAACCGTGGGATTAGGGCAATCCGTGCAGCTCAATCCCGCCGATGGCTCCCAATGGTAGGCAGCAACGGGTTTGCTCACCTGCGCCTCCAATTGCAGGCTGTCACCCAATGCGATATTCAATCCCTCCGGAATATCTAACTGCAATAAAATCGGCTCTTCCACTTCAATGGAATAAGTGACCGTACAATCCTCGGCATCGCGTATCCACACCGTATAGTTGCCAGGATCAAGATTGGTAAAGGTGCTGTCTATTTGATAATCGACGCCATCCAGGCTGTAGAGATAGGGCGCCGTTCCACCCTCTACCGCTTCCACCCGAATCACACCATCGGACTCTCCAAAGCAACTGATCTCTTCCGGGTACACTAATGCACTGAAGTGCACCTGCTCCACAATCACCGAGGCCGTCGTCATGCTTCGACAGCCATTACCATCGGTCACCGTGGCGGTATATGTTCCCGAGCCGAGTTGCGTTGCCGTAAATCCGATTTGGCCGTCACTCCACTGCACCTCAAAAGGCCCTATTCCTTCTGTAATTTCGACAAAGAGGAAACCCGATTTAGGCGTGCAGCCTACCAGGTTATCGGCCATTTCCAGAGCAGGTGGTACAGTGACATTTATTGCGATGCTATCCATGGTCACACAGCCATTATCATTTACAGCCACCATCGTGAAAGTCTGCGAGATATCTGGAGCAATTTCGATCGTGGTACAGGTATCACAAGCAAGATTTACCGAGGGGTACCATTGATACTGGTAACCATCCACCGGCGGGACTGATAAAGTTGCCGTATCGCCTTTGCAGAGATGCAAGCTTTCCATTTCCAGGCCGGTGGCGGCATCTAAGGTAATCACCACAAGATCGGTCTTTACTACTCCACAGCTGGTGACCGCCCGCACCCAATAAGCACCCGGAGCAGTGATGGTAGTGGTCTGTTCCAAGCTGCCATTGTTCCAACGGTATTCGGCAAATCCCGGACCGGCATCGAGTACCAAAACCTCATTTTCACACATAGTCAAATCCGGACCTATGTACAAATCCGGAACAATGGATTCGTAAGTAAAGCTATCTACATTATTGCTGTAGTCACATTCTGTTATTCCCGTCAAGGGTAGTATTGTCGCAGGGTCAAATGGAGGTACATAATTACCCCGGTCATTGATGAGTACATAGCCTGTTGTTTCAGGATAGGGCACGTCGAGTATTAAGTTTTGACAACTATTGCTATCCAGGGAAAAATTGGGGTATCGAATCGTCGTTAAATGATTCACCTCCGGATTACTTCGTGGATCACCATCATAAAAAGAGATGGAAAAATCGCCCTGATACATTTCTTCCGATGTATTGCAAACCTCCAATACTGAAATAAGACTATCTCCATTACAATAGGTGCTATCTACTTTTACCGTAAAGTCGTAGATGCAGGTGGTATCGCAAGCGACGGGAGGGCATATATATTCAAATACAGCGTGTTTTTCCCAAGAAACCGGATTTCCAGGACTAGGAGCTATCTCTGACAAAAATATCTCATCAAAGGATAAATCTTCAACATAAGGATTTACAATGGTATCAACAAACACGTTTAAGGTCTGATAAAAATCACAAGCCCCATCAATGGTCCCATCAAGATTTGTCTTAATGACAATCCCCCTTTCATCGCTTCCTGAACTACCGATAAAGTAAAATTGATTTCCCACTTGCTGTAGAGCATTCGCAGAGATGTTCCACGACAGAGAAACATTTGCATCCGTTTTACCATAGCTTGAGGCCCATTGAACATCTCCCTGTAAATCTGTTTTGAGCACAATCAAACTCTTTGCTGATATCAATTGATTGGTGCCATAAAAATAGATTAGATAACCATCGCTTGTCTTTGACATTTTGACATTGATTGGCATACTAACACCTTCAAAATGATATTGCCTACCCCAAATTGGATTACCCGAAAAATCTACCTTCATCAATTTTACCGTGCGAGAGAAGGAGGAGCTTTCGCCAATTCTCCTCCCCATCATACTAAAAACCAGACCATCATTTTCTACAAAAAGATCATGGCCTCCCTGATCATCCACCTCTTCTATTGGGGATAAATAAAACTTCGAAAAGACCAATAAACCATCTGGTGCAAATAATGACAATGCCAATCTGTTTGTTCCTGTATTATTTTCATTCTTAACCAGACCAATCGAATAGAAATAGCCTTGTGATGGGGCCATTTTTAAAAGGCCTCCCGGAGTTAGCATGCCATCAATAGTAAAAGTTCTTTTCCATAATACCTCTCCAGTTGACTGATTTAGCTCCATAGCCAGCAAGGTCCCTGATTGTTCCCCACAAATCAGATAGTTTCCCGATTCCGGTAGTAATATGATGTTTTTATATAAGCCGCCTGATAATCTTTTGCACCATAGGAAGGAATCATTATTTAGGTCATAACGGAAGGCATAATTGCTGGAAAGACCAAAAATCGCCCCTTCACCATCCAACTTCAGATCGGTAATGAGATCAAGGCCAGATTCAAAATCTATCCTTTTATTCCATTCAAGATTTCCATTTGAGTTTACCATTGTCAACGTCCCTACATATCCTAAATTTTTACCTCTGGTAAAACTTGTCCCACCGATCAGAATCCCTTCATTTGAATTTTGAATCAATGAAGTAAAGATATTTTCCTGAGAAACCCCATCTTGCCCAAAGCGCTGTACAAAAGTCACTCCACACTCATCTTCGCTACACTCACAATCCGGATCAATACAATCAATCAAACCATCACCATCTTCATCCAGGTTGTTGTCACAAATCTCCTGCTCCGAACCCGTACCAGGTGTATTGGCCACAATGGTGACGCAACGTTCATCGCTGCAAAAATCATCGTTTGCCACCAGGCAAAGGGTATACAATCCTGGTTCATTGGTTTGAAGAGTGTAAGTATTTTCATCGGAGACTTCTATGCCCTCTACCTGCCAGCTAATCTGTGGGGCATTTTCTGAAAGATTGGTGAAGGTCACGCTATCTCCCGGTTCAACGATCATGCCTCCCGGAGTAAGAATGGCCTCCACCGGGCAAAAAGTGGTGATTACATAACTATATTCATCCGGCGGGCAATTAAAATAATCAGAAGAGACAATCAGGGTAATCTCAAACTGACCTTCTTCCAGGAAGGTATAATCAAAATTTACGGTACTATCCACCACTTGCCCATCAACTAACCATTGAAAGTGATCGCCGTTAGTAGAAGTATTGACAAATGATACCGTAGTCCCAAGGGTCACGGTAACGCCGTTGGCCGAAAAATCAGCAATGACAGGTGCCAAACAGGCCTCCGTACAACCCTGGGATTGCAACAAGCTCGACCGAATGCCCGCCACCACCTCCTGCATACGGTCCTTTTGCCCTTGAGTAAATTGGTTGTAACATTCCTTACGGGAATAATCCATGTAATTTTCAATCAGATCAGGCTGATCGCCTAATCCGCCAATGGCTATGGATCGAAAGGGGTTATTTAAAGAGGGATCATCTTCGTCCGTGCTACAGGAATTGGACGGCTGATCACAGGGAGGTTTGGCAGTGGTATTGTCGGGTGGGGTATCACAAATACGGTCGCCGTCAGTGAGGCAGTTGTCATTTTCACACCCATTTCTAAAGGTGTGATACAGGCCCAGGTAATGCCCCATTTCGTGCACCAGATAGGTGGAATTTTCCGGTCCGGTGCCCACAAATTCGGCTTCGAGCACGATACCATCATACAAAAAACCGTGGGAGGAAGGCAGGTACGCATAACCTGCTATGCCGCAGTCATCGTTTCCACAAATCTCTCGAACAATCCAGATATTGATATATTGATAGGAGGACCAGTGACTCAGGCTTTTCATGGTCCAGTCGTCGTCTTCATAGTTTAAATTGGTCAAGGCCGATTGCACCCGATTAATTCCCGTTGTCGCATTGCCATCCGGATCACGCTCGGCCAGGCAGAAATCGATTTGCACATCGACTCCGGTGGTTGGATCGTAATAGCCCACATTGGCGAAAGCCTCGTTGAGATTCACCAATGCCGCCTGCACCTGTTCATCCGAAATATTTTCCGGCCCGCCATTATGGATGATGTGAAAAACCACGGGAAGGGTATAATCCTCCGTCACACGAACGGAAGCGCCCTGCCGATGGTTAGCTAATATTTGTTCTTCCATAGCGGCATGTCGGTGGGCATAAGCAGTATCGGTTAGCAGCCGCTGTTCGTGTAAATTGTCCTGGACACAAAAGCCCGGAGAATCTAGGTTTGGTGTAGGAACACTTTGGGACATAGAAAGCCAGTATATACCTACCACCAGCACCATCATCAGATAGAGCCAAAATTTCATGATTTGGGATTTTTAATTTATTTAGTAGCGCGTAAAATATCTCCTGTCCTATTTCCTATTATCCGTCAAAGTGCTCATACGACTCACTAATAAGCTTTTTCAGCACTTCCTGATCGATATCTTCCAGTTTTTTGATGTAAAGACAGCCTTTGCCGGTTTTGTATTTGCCGAGTTGCTGCATGAGCTCTTCGTAGCGCCGAAATCCGGCCATGATATAGAGGCTCATACTCTGTTTGCGCGGTGAAAAGCCTACGCGAAACCAGTCGCCCTCGCGGCCGCTTTCGTATTTGTAGTGGTAGTCTCCAAAGCCGATGATGCTACCGCCCCACATCTTGGGTTCAACTCCCGTTTGTTCTTTCATCATCTGCAAAATGGCAAAACCATCCTCCCGTCTTTTGTCATTTTCCACTGAATTGAGGAAGTCTTCCACACTGCCATCATTCTTTTTAGTTTTTAATTCTGCCATAACCGTTTTTTAGTGGGTGATCAAAAATGGTATTGCATTAAAGATAAGTTTTTATCCACAAAGGGCTATCTTGGCAAGGAGGGAAAATGCTGGAAGAAATGAGGGAGTGGAAGAAATGGATGAATGGTAACGCTGGTGTTCATAAGGCCTTTTGGTGTGCTTTGTGAGGATTCACGCTTATAAAAGCTAACTTTCCGCAAGTTCAGGCGTTACTTAATGCAGCCCCTAAAACCAAATTCCTAAATCCTAATCAAACAATCCATGAATAAACAGCTGATTTTCAAAAAACGCCCCGTAGGCCTTCCTGATGCCGATACCTGGCAATTACAAGACAATCCCATTCCTGAAATCAAAGCCGGTGAAGTACTGATCAGACAACACTACATTTCTCTCGACCCGGCCATGCGTGGCTGGATGAACGATGCCAAGTCGTACATTCCTCCCGTACAGATTGGTGAAGTCATGCGCGCCGGATCGGCCGGTGAAGTGGTCGAATCCAATAATGCCAAGATTCCCGTGGGCACCTTTATGGCTGGTAATGGCGGTGTACAACAATACGTCGCTACCGATGGGCAGGGATGGCACCCAGTGGATACCGAATTGGCCCCATTACAAACCTACATCGGCACCTTGGGTATGACGGGCATGACCGCCTATTTCGGGCTCACCGAAGTGGCTCAGTTAAAAGATGGTGAGAACCTACTGGTCAGCGGCGCCGCCGGAGCGGTGGGCAGTGTAGTAGGCCAAATCGGCAAGATCAAAGGCTGCCGAGTGGTCGGTATTGCCGGTGGACCGGAAAAATGCCGCTACCTGATTGAAGAGCTTGGTTTTGATGGTGCCATCGACTACAAAAACGAATCCGTTCGCGCCCGCATCAAGGAAGAACTGCCGGAGGGTGTGGATGTTTATTTCGATAATGTAGGCGGTGAGATTTTGGACATCGCCCTAACCCGCCTGCGCCGACATGCCCGTATCGTGATTTGCGGCGCCATTTCCCAGTACAATAATACCACCCCGATTAAGGGCCCAAGCAATTATATGTCGCTACTGGTCAACCGTGCGCGAATGGAAGGTATGGTGGTCTTTGACTACTCCAAAGATTACGGCAAAGCGGCCCGCCAGCTTGGTCAATGGATGGCCGAAGGCAAGCTCAAAGCGCGGGAAGATGTGTATGAAGGCATCGAAAATTTCCATGAGAACTTCCTGCGGTTATTTTCCGGAGAAAAGATGGGGAAACTAGTTCTGAAAGTGTCTTAATCACCTCAAACCTAAAAAATGAACTTTAAGGATAAAATCGTACTGATTACCGGTTCCGGTTCCGGAATCGGGCGCAATACCGCTCTGGCCTTTGCGAAAGCTGGGGCCAAAGTGGTGGTTTCGGATATTAATGTCAAAGGCGGGGAAGAGACCGTAAAGCAAATCAGAGCGGAGGGAGGCGAAGCCACTTTTATCAAAAACAATGTGGTGCATTACGAGGAGGTCCAGTACTTAATCAAACAGATCATTGAGCAGTACGGCCGACTGGATATTGCCGTTAACAATGCCGGAGTGGCCCCAAAATCACCAGCCAAAACCGCCGAGTCTACCCTTGACGATTGGGAGCAGGTCATTGCGGTGAACCAAACCGGGGTATTCTACTGCATGAAAGAGGAGTTGAAACAGATGATGCAGCAGGGTGGCGGCAACATTGTCAATATTTCCTCCGTGGCGGGATTAAAAGCCCTTCCGGAAAACCTGTCGTATGTAGCCAGCAAACACGCGGTAATCGGCATGACCAAAACTGCCGCGCTGGAATACGCCCGGCACGGCATCCGACTGAATGCGGTTTGTCCGGTATTCACGGTATCCCCCATGTTTGACCCCGAGCAACTCGGTGACTACGCCGAAAAACTCAAACGCCTCATCCCCATGAAACGCTTCGGACACACCCAGGAAATTGCCGATGTCATTCTCTGGCTAGCCTCCGAGCAGTCCAGCTTTGTGACCGGGCAAGCCATTGCTGTTGACGGTGGCATGACTGGGTAACCTTGAAGTTGGCAAAAGCCAACTTCTCCAATTAATTTTTAGTTAAACCCCCATTTTTCATTGCTTTTACCAGGAATATGATGAAATTTGTAGCCTGATATGAAACGACCATTAATTACATTCCTGCTTTTCTACCTGCTGGGTGCCACGTTTAGTCCGGCACTGGCCAGTACGGATATGGCTGCCGACCAGGGGCTGTGGATGGCCATTGGGGAGGATGTTCCCGGTGTAGGTCAGGAATGGAGCGAATGGTTATCCAAGTCGCCGGAGTTTGATGGCGACAATCAATCCTATCTTGTAGGCCATTTCAATGCTCGCCCTTCCTTTTTGGCGGATGATTTGGCTACAGCCAAACCAGCAAAAGCCCTTCAAAATAAGGCTGTTAAACAACCGCTTTATTTGCTTTTCCACTCCCTCGTATTTTACGATCTCCATTAATCATTATTCCTTCAACAGTCGCATCACTGCGCGCAGTAACATAGCCTGCGGGAGCATTGTATTGTTGTGCTAATCGCTAATTGAGCACCATTTATTTTCACAATTTCCTCCAGTCTACTTACTGCACACCGCAGTGATTCCCCCCGGCGTATACCAGACTATTGCAGCAAATTCGCATTTACCAAGAGAATAAAGAGTAGAGGATTTTACCAGTTATTTTGATAAGCTGGAGCTTACTAACCCGTAAGCTCCGGCATTTTTAAATCCTACAAATCATGATAAAGAGCTTGTTGTATGCGGGCGTAGCCTTGTTTATGGTGTTTACTTACATCAAAAGAAAATGGCAGGCGCCAAAATAATTGCAGCCAACTCAGTCCTAACCAGACTACCAATACCAAATTAGACCATCATTTTTAAACAAAAAAAACTTTCAGACTCATGAATCGTATTATCGGATTTTTAGCCCTTTGCGCGCTCACGGTAACCACTTCCTTTGCCCAAAACACGGTGGGAACACAACCCGTTGCGGCAGAGGATAACGGCAACCCCGTAATGACTTTTGAAACGACAGAAATTGATTACGGGGTCATCGAGCAAAATGCCGAGCCATACCGTCAATTTCACTTTACCAATACCGGCGATGCGCCATTGGTGATCAGCAATGCCAAGGGTAGCTGTGGCTGTACCGTACCAGAATGGTCAAAAGAACCCGTTGCGCCCGGTGAAAGCAGCGTGATTAAAGTGCGCTACGCTACCAACCGCATCGGAAAATTTCATAAGACTGTGACCCTGACGACCAACGACACTGAAGGGCAACATGTATTAAAAATTAAAGGCGAAGTGCTGCGCCCAGACCAGGGAACAGAAACCACACCCGCCGATTCAGGTAATTAATCACTTTTAAAAACAACAAACAATGAAAGCTTCAGCTGACAAAATGGCCTTCTACTTTTTTATGGGCATCCTCGGCGTTTCTGCCTTGTTGAGCCTGGGCCTGTTGATCGCGGGTTTATTTTAGTGTTAAGGTAAACCGCCTATCCAAACAAGTAATTTTCGGGTTTTCTTGAAGCTGATCGAGGTTCGCTTTTGAAATTTATTAAACTGAAACAGCTTCTTAGGTTTGTAATTGTGAGGTTTCCTGTTTCTCTCGGGAGAATCCACTCATTGGCCGGACAAGGTTGACTGTCCGGCCATCTCTTTTAGGCCCCACCGTCAAATCTTTTTTCCATAAGGGAAATGCGAGTTGTGCCGGTAAATTCCGATATTGTAGGCGCTTTGCCGGGGGCCATGATTTTATGCCTGGCGGCCAGAAGAACAACGCTACTAATACTTTTGCTCATCCAAAAGCTGATTCCTATGAGAAAAAAACCGACGGATGTAGACGTACCGCCTGATCTGGAGTCACAGTATCAATTAGCTTACCAGCAATTGAAAAGACTAGCCCACCACCGGATGAAGCAGGAGAGGGCAGCACACACCTTCTCCACCACCGATCTGGTACACGAAGCCTACCTAAAAATGGCCGGCCAGGATAAGCAGGACTTTGACAATCATGGTCATTTTTTGGCATTAGCCAGCCAGGCCATGCGCCGCATTCTGGTGGATTATGCTCGCCAGCAAAAGCGGCAAAAACGCGGAGGAGACCTGCTGGCCATCACACTCAATGAAGAACTGCTATCCATACAAACCACCTGCGAAGATGTACTCACCATTGACGAGGCACTGACCCGCTATCGCGACCTCAGCGAACGGGGTGCCAAAATCATCGAATACTGGTTTTTTGGTGGCTACAAACGCGAGGAGATTGCCAATTTCCTACAGGTTTCACCGGCAACCATCGGTCGGGAATGGCGACTAGCCCGGGCCTGGCTCAGCAGAGAAGTACGAAGGCTAAAAGAATCAGCATGAAACCCACCGACTGGGACAAGGTATCTGCTCTATATTTTGAGATAGTGGCCCTGGATGGCGCTGCTCGCGAACAAGCTATTGCCGAGGCTTACGCCAAAACGCCCGATTTGATGGCCGAAGTGGCCCAAATGCTCGAAGAGGAAGAGGGCTTGCATCCCGCACTACGCACTGAAGGCCCCTGGCTGGGCGAAACCGCCGAACAAGACCGCCAACTCATCGGCCACCAGCTCGGACACTACCAGTTGGTCGACTACCTCGGCGGTGGCGGCATGGGTTCAGTATTCCTGGCCAGGCGTGTGGATGGAGAACTGGAGCGCCAGGTGGCCCTGAAATTGATCCGCTCCACCTACCAAAAGCCCGAAGCACTCGAAAGGTTTCGCCGGGAGCGGCAAATCCTCGCCGGACTCCAGCATCCCAATATTGCCCAGCTTTATGAAGGCGGCCGCAGTACGGATGGGAGGCTCTATTTCACCATGGAGCATATAGAAGGCGAAAATCTGGTGGACTATTGCCACAAAAAACAGTTGAGTCAAAGTCAGCGCCTCGATCTTTTTGCAATGGTAGCCAAAGCCATTGCCTACGCACACCGCCAGCTGGTGCTGCACCTCGATATCAAACCTGGGAATATTCTGGTGGAAGATAATGGACAGGTGAAAGTCGTGGATTTTGGGGTTTCCAAATGGGTGGAGGAAACTATGGAGCCCCCCCAAGCACCGTCGGGTATGCCCTATACCCTGGCCTTTGCCGCTCCGGAACAAATTAATCTGAACAGCCTAAGTACGGCCACTGACATCTACGCGCTTGGCATTCTGCTGTATAAATTACTGACCAATCAGCTCCCCTTTGATCGCAGCACGTTGGCTACAGCCCCTTCCATTGAAGAAAGAGCGGCTTTAGCCAAAAAGGATGAAACAATATTCCAGTTTTCAGATGCTCAACCACTAAGGGGCGATTTGTTCCTAATTTGTAATAAATGCTTGCAAACAAATCCTGCTGACCGGTACGGATCGGTGGAACAGTTATTGAATGACCTTCATGCCGTTCGGCAAGGATATCCCATTTCTGTACGACATCATCAGCCGTTGTATGTTGCCACCAAATTCTTGCAGCGCAACCGCAATGCATTGATTGCCGCCGCTACGGTATTATTGGTCTTGTTGGGAACAGCTACTTATTATACCCTACAACTACGCAAGGAACGCAATCAAGCCCAAAAGGAAGCAGCCAAGAGCAAGCAGTTGGTAGGCCTGCTCACCGATATGTTTAAATCCGCCGATCCCTACATCACCCAAAACGATACGCTGCCGGTCCGATACTTTCTGGACAGCCTTAGCCAGAACTTACCCAACCGCCTGATGGATGAACCTGAGCTACTAGCTGATATGTCTTCCATACTTGGTTCGGTGTACAACTCCCTGGGAAGCTATGGCAAAGCCGATTCGCTGGCCCGGAATGCCGTTGATTTATACCAGCAATTGGATAATATCCCCGCTTCAAGTCGAGCGGAGGCCTATAACACCCTGGGCCATGTGCAATTTAGTCTGGGTGATTATGTGGGGGCTGATTCCATTTTTCAGATTGCGCTGCAATTCTACCAGGAGGGAGCCCCAACAGCTGAGGCATTGGGAAATTGTTATTTGTCATTGGGGAACACCCGAATTGAAATGGGTTTATTCCAGCAAGCCGACTCCTTCTTTACCCTGTCTTTCGACAACTATGATCTAATTCACAATACCCCAGATATTGATCTGGCCTCAGCATTGCAAGGCCGCGGCACCGCGCAGCGGAAACTGGGAAATTATCAGCAGGCCCTGGATTTCTACACCCAATCCCTGGAAATGAAGCGTGCCTTGCTCAAAGAACCCAACACTCAGATCGCCCTGACACTCAATCACCTGGCCAGCTTGTATCACGATCAATTTAAATTCGAGGAGGGCCTTCCCTACGCTCAGGAATCCTATCAGCAACGCCTGGCCATATTTGGTCCAATCAATGTGGAGACGATCGCTAGCCAATCCAATCTGGCCCGGCTCTACAGTGGTGCCAAACGCTATGAAGAAGTGCTCGACCTTCGGCGAAAGCTACTCGTCTCCGTCAAACAGATTTTTGGCGATCAACTACATCCCTACGTCATGGCACAAAAACAAAATATCGCCACGGTACTCGGGCTTTTAGGGCGCTGGCAAGAGTCGGCGGATGCCTATCTCGAAGTCATCAATTTACTCCCCGATTACAAAGGCCCCTACCCCACCCTCTACCTGCCTTACCATGGCTACGGGCTCGATATGTATCACCTTGGAGACCGCCAAACGGCAGAGAAATACCTGCGCCTGGCGGTAGAAAAGTTACCAGACTCTCCCCGCGTACTCCCCGGTGATCCCGTCAAACTCCATTACGACCTGGCCGTCTGCCTCTACGAAAATCACAAACTCCCCGAAGCCCGGGAAATGATGGCCAAAGCCAAAACCCTCCTCCAGGACGCCCCTGACCTCCCCGAACAACGCATCGCCCGCATGGACGAAATCCTGACCAAAGACATCCGATAACCCCAATAGCGACCGCAGCGCGGTCACACTATACTCTCCCTCCAAAAAAAACCGCCGATCATGATCACTTTCCCGCCTTTTCATCGCGTATCCCCATAAATCGATCCTTTTCTAAAAACAAACCACGATGAAAAAGACACTATTGACCTTTGCGCTGGCCCTGTGCTTCGTGCAGCTTTTCGCCCAGCTTGAAGACGACGAATTCTACTGGGGCTTTCGCGCCGGCGCCACTTATTCCTCCATCCAGGATGTTTCCACCACCATCATTCCGCCGGTTTTTCCAGAGACCTCTTACTCAGTGGAAACTGAACCCCGCTTTGGCTTTGTGGGCGGCATGTACTTTTATTATCGCTTTCGCAATACGCGGATTGCCATACAACCGGAAATCACGTATTCACAGGAAGGAAGTAACTTTAAATACAATGACATTGAAGGCCTGGAATACAACATCGCATTCAATTATCAGTACCTGAATTTCTCCACGCTGGTGAAGCTGTATCCGGTAGGCGGATTGCATGTGGCTGTGGGCCCGCAACTTGGTTTTAACTTTGAAAACACCAACCTAGACTACACCTCCAATATGCCCGATCTGGGGCCTGATCTGCAAATCACTCAAAGCCTGCGCGAAGTGCTCAAAGGTGAATCCAATCTTTCGGTGGTCCTCGGTGTAGGCTACGACTTCCCGTTTGGACTCACTGTGGAAGGCCGCTACAACCTGGGCACCAAAGACGTCATCGAAACGCTGGCCAATGGTTACAACTTCATTGAAAACAAAAACAAAACCACGGTCTACCAGGTGGTTATCGGCTGGCTGATCCCATTTGAGCAGTATTGATCAAAATCTTCAACTATGAAACCCAAATTCCTGATCCTGTTTCTCTTTCTATTGGTGCAGCATTTGGCTTTAAGCCAAAATATCGCGCCCGGTGGCGTTAAAGGCGCCATTTGTTGGTATGGCCCTTCTGCGGATGGCCAATCCTGGCAAAATCAAATCAGTGGAGGCGCTGCACTTCCCCAATTCGATATTACCCATTCCCAAAAGCTGAATTTCAATCCCGGCTTTTGCCCTTCTTCGGCAGAATCCAGCGCTATAATTGCTCTCGGAAATCACGATTTACACCAGGCCTCCATCTTCACCGTCTATCAGGCTGCGGATTCCGCCCTGGAAAAGAGCATCTGGCATTTGCAATCCCAGGACAGTACCCACCAGATCCTTACCACGCGCCGCCTGGCCGACCTCGAAAAATTAGAGTATCTGAACTTTCCTGAGAATAAACTTGGCGCCCCAACCTTAAATACCTACTTGCTACATTCCCCGGCCAAAAATCAGCAGGCCAATACGAATCTGATCCTTGGTTCCATTCCCTCTGATCGCCAACTGCCGGTGGTTTCTTTTACAGGAGTGATCCCGGAGATCATCGTATTTGACCGGGTATTGAGTCCCGAAGAAAGGCTTCGAGTAGAGTCTTACCTGGCCATCAAATACGGGCTGAGCTTGCAACAGCCTGATTACATCACCTACCTCAACGCCAGCGGTGATACCATTTGGAATGGCCGACACTATCCGGAGTTCTCTAGTCACATCACCGGCATTGGCCGCGATGACGCTTCTGGCTTACGCCAAAACAAATCCACCTGCAGCTACGAACCAGGACTGCTCACCATCAGCACTGAAAACCTGGAGCAAGACCAAACCTTCTTGATATGGGGAGACAACCGTGAAAGCCTACAACTCACCGACCGTGAGGTGTTAAAACCTGCGCTTCTGCAACGCCAATGGCAAATCCAGGTTAGTAACGCGGCTACCCCGATTCTGACCACCGTTCAACTGGACAGTAACCCCTTACACGATCTTCCAGAAGCAGACGAAACCTTCTGGCTTGTCGTATTCTCTGATAATGGAGATGACCAATACTACGCTGCGGAGCAAGTAGCTCCTAATGGTCTGGTAACCTTTAAAGAGGTCGCTTTCACTGCTCAAAGTCACCGTATGACCTTTGCCATCGGTCCCAAGATGATGGTGACCTCAAAAATCATTGCTCCGGAATGTGAGTCAGGTTTTGAAGGCAGCATTGCATTAAAAATTCTGGGTGGACGCGCTCCCTTTGATTGTCAGCTTAGCGCCACAGATCAAATTCAAACGAGACACTGGCACGTGAATGACCACTATTGGCAACAGCCTCTTTCTTTGCCGTCCGGCAATTATGCGCTGTCTGTCCAGGACGCGGATGGTCATCAATATCGGGAGGAATTCTATTTTCAGGCCAAGGATGCACCATTATCAAATCTACAATCATCTTATTCCCTTCCGGAAAACGGCACGTTGACCCTGGACGCAAGTAATCATCTGGACCAATCGGAACATCAATTTCTTTGGCTATTGCCCAGTGGCGAAAGAAGTAACGATCCTAAATTGCAGATAACTCAGCCCGGTTCCTACCGGTTGACCATCGACCGTGACGGTTGCCAGTCTCAACAAGAGATTATCGTTCACGCTGCACCGGATAGTCCTTTCAAACGAGTTGAATTGTTTCCCAACCCTTCTCCGAATGGCCATTTCCAGTTGCGGGTATTGCTAAAAGAACGCTCCCATGTGCAGCTGGACATTTACCGGGCCAACGGACAATACCTAAATTCACAACGTGGTGATGCAAACGACTACTACCTCTTTAGCGGGCAACTTCCCAATGCCGGAACCTACCTGCTCACCCTGACCTGCGAGGGCAAAACCTCCACTCAAAAACTGATTGTCGAATAGCGAAATTCCCAAAACAATGAGATTAAAATATATCTTTCTCGGACTCATCATATTGTTCAATTGGTGGCTGCTCGATGGCAGTGGTTACCTCAACCACTTCTTTGCCAAAAGAGCGACAAAAGCCAAAATTGAGCTTTCGCAAAAACCTGCGACCACCCCCGCCCCGGTTCCGGAAAACGGAGACGAAGACGCGCAAGCAGAATCACCCATGCCCGATGCCACCGGGATGGCGGCCCACCTCACCAACCACATCGAGGACTTACAAGCTCCCGATCCCACTGATGGCATCATTCTGCTATCGCCACCGGTGGCCAACAATCGCGGTACTGCGGAAACGGATTTCCCACTCAAACTGCCACGTGGCCGCCAGGGCATGCAACCCAACCTGGCCGTCACCTACAGCAGTGAAGGCAATAACGACTGGCTTGGCCTGGGCTGGAACCTGCAGTTACCCGCCATTACCATCGATACGCGCTGGGGAGTACCCCGCTACAGCGGCGAAAATGAAACCGAAACCTACTTGCTCAACGGCGAACAGCTGAGTCCAGTAGCGCATCGCGGCCCCATTCGCCCCCGAAGCAGTGATCAGGTATTTCACCGTAGGGTGGAGGGTTCTTTTTCGCAAATCATTCGTCATGGTGACGGACCGGGTAATTACTGGTGGGAAATCCGCGATACCGATGGTAGCCTGCATTACTACGGCGGCCATCCCAATAACGGCATCCTTGAAGAGGCTGTCCTACGCGATCCTTCCGGCAATATTGCGCACTGGGCGTTGGTAGAAAGTCGGGATGTTCACGACAATTTCATACGGTATCATTATTCCAAAGTGACCGATAATGGATTGTCTGTCAGCACTGTAACCGGTTATCAACTTTATCCCGATCAGCTGACCTATACCGGTCATGGCTCAGAAGAAGGGCCATTTCAGGTGACCTTTATTCGCGACCGACAATTGGGCGAAAGCCGCCGCAAAGATGTACAAATTGACGCCCGGCTGGGCCTCAAAATGGTGACGGCAGATCTGCTACGCCGCATTGAAGTGCATATGAATGAAGAGCTGGTGAGAACCTATGAATTGACCTACGAAGAAGGTGCCTTTTACAAAACGCTACTCACCTCCATCAGCGAGCTCGACCGCAACGGAGAAGTGTTCTACCGCCACGATTTTGATTACTATGATGATGTACGCAATGGCGGCACTTACCAGCCATTTGGCTCTGAACAAGACTGGAATTCTGCCCCCGATCAGGTGGAGGTCGGTTTTGTTAATCCGCTGCCGCTTTTTGAGGGCAGTACCTCCATGCTCGGCGGCTCAAAATCCAGCAGTTTTCAGGCCGGTTCGGCAGCTACGGTTGGCCCGATCGGCAGTCTGGCCAGTAAGGAATGGACCGTGGGTGGCAACTTTGCGCTGGGTAATTCCAGCGCCGAGGGACTGATCGCCCTGGTCGACATCAATGGCGATGGTTTGCCCGATAAAATCTTCCGTCAGGATGATGCCCTATGGTACCGCCCAAACCTGGCCGATAGTGATGGCAATACCGGCTTTGGCACTCGCCGCCCCATCGTGGGCATCCAGCAGTTTAGCAGCATCAAAACGAGCATTACTTCCATTGGCTTTGAAGCCAATGTGACGCCCGTTTTTGTGGGTTACGACAATACCACCCTGAAGTCAACGACGGAGTGCTATTTCTCCGATTTTAATGGTGATGAATTGATGGATATTGCCTTCCGGGGACGGGTCTATTTCAACCACATTAATACTAACAGGGACCCAGAATTTACCCTAAGTAGCGCCGATACACCAAGCCCAATTACCCCGGGTGAAGCCCTCGATCCCGACCTAATCACCTTCGATCCCGAAGAGCAGGAAATGCTAATCGACCAGACGCCCCTGCACGATGTAGTGCGCTCCTGGGAAGCTCCTTTCACTGGAGTGATTAACATCAATGCCCCGGTTCAACTCATTGAGGATATGAGTCTGGAAGGACAGACCTACACCCGCAATGACGGTGTGCGCGTTGCCATCCAGCACAACGGCACTGAATTATGGTCTACCGACATCGCACCGGATAATTTTAATCCGGTAGCACCCAATAATGTCGGAGCCATTTTTGTCAATCGCGGCGACCTCATCTACTTCCGCGTCCAGTCAATCTTCGATGGTGCCTATGATCAGGTGCATTGGGATCCCATGATCACCTATCCGCAACTGGATCAGGAACTGATCGACGCCAACAATAAACCGGTATACCGCTATCAGGCTTCCGAAGATTTCCTGCTGGCTTCTAAACAAAACGTGGTGCTACCATTGAGTGGCACCATCAGAATTGAAGGCAATTTTTCCAAACCGATCACCACCGATAGCCTTCAACTCGTCATTCTGAAAAACAACACCGAATTCATTTACAATGAAACCTTCCCGTGGGACTCCATCGTGGATCAGGCCATCGTGCTGGAGGACCTGGATGTAGAGGAAAATGATGAGTTGCTGTTTCTGGTATTGAGCAATACCAATGTCGAATGGCCCACAGTCCAGTGGATGCCGCTCATTTATTATACCGCCGCCGCTGACGGAAGCTCCGTGACCAATGCCAACGGAGAGCCCCTTTTCAGCTTTTGTCCCTCGGTGGATTTTCGCATGTACAACAAAATCTGGCAGGCCCCGACCCGCTGGATTACAACAGATAGCTTGCCGCTTACGGTAGGATTACCGCAGAACTTTGGCAATAACGGCAATTTGCCCGATGGCTACGTCACCCTTACGGTAAAAGGCTTTTCCCGGCTTTATGCCAAATCCTATTTTGAGGTCAGCAACGGAAACCTGCCGAATATCCCTCCGATCACCACCGATTCGCTTGAGGTTGGCGACACTCTTTTTATCGAATACCATACGCTAACGCATGAACTGGGTGCGGCCCTGCAAGGTATCAATGCAGAGGTGACTTTCGACAGTGTGACCAATCCAGTATCAACTGCACTTTACTCCGGCCGGGTAGATGATGATATGCTCTTTGGACCGCAATACCGGGGCTGGGGCCAATTTGGTTATAACGGCAACCGTGAACGTGCCCAAATGCCGATCATGGAAGACCTGCTGATGATCCCGGAGATCGATATTGATACGTCAGATTTGGAGGATATCGAAGATGCTGATGACCTTGGAAGCTTTGGCGACCCTACCCAGGCCGATTTTATTCTCTTCTATTCCGATCCCAAAACCCAGTCGTGGCGCGGTTATGATGATTTTACCTATCTGGCAGCGGAGGTCATCAGCAGTTCTCGCATGGGTGAAGACGATATCTTGCTCACGCCTGCCGCCAGCTCAGGCGTCGGAGCCAGTGCCCCAAATCTGATTTCCGAAGCCAAAATTCACGCCATAGCCGGAGGTCTGTCGGCCGGGCCGGGAAGTTTAGGGGCCAGTCACGCCTGGAACGACACCAAATGTATCCTGGATGTACTCGACTTCAATGGCGATGACTATCCCGACATCGTGAGTGAAACCAAAATTCAATACACAGATTCTCGGGGTGGTTTATTGGCTGAATCTGTTCCCTACTCTTTCAACAATCACGAATCACACAGTGAAGCTACGGGGGTTACCCTGGGCGGTTCATTTGTCAATTCCAGTCCAACAAACTCGGGAGACTCCAGCGGAAAAGGCTCCAACCGGCGCAGCTCCAAGACCAAGTCCAATGTCAAAAAATCGGGCAAAAAATCGCAATCGGCTACGCGTTCCGCCAAGACCGGCGCAGGGATCAGCGGCAACTATACCGTTGACAACGACGAAACCGAACACTCGTGGCTCGACATCAACGGCGATGGCTTAGTAGATAAAATTTATAAAGATGGACGGGTAGCCCTGAATTACGGTTACCGTTTCGGGCCACTCGAAAACTGGGGTTTCAACGACATTCGAAAGGGTGTCAGCATGGATTACGGCGGCGGTTTTGGCATCAACTACGCCAATAATAGCATTGCAGCTGGGGTAAGTATGTCGCGTACCGATAATCATTCCACCTCCGGCTTCCAGGATATGAATGGTGATGGACTCATCGACCGGCTTCGTTGGGATGATACCAATGTGTGGGTAGGCCTCAATACCGGTACCGGCTTCGCTGCCGAGATCAAATGGACCGGAGCCGAGCGCCTCGATGAGGGTGATGCTACCGCCGAGTCAGCTAATGCAGCCTTTACCGTTTGCATTCCCATCTTTTTTGTCCGCGTTTGCATCAACCCCAGCACCAACATCGGGCAGGGCGTGAGTCGGGTCCTTACGGAAATAAGCGATGTGAATGGCGATGGCTATCCCGATCATCTGCGTTCGAGTGAGGACCAGGAATTGAAGGTCAAAACCTCTACTATTGGACGCACCAATATGCTGAAAGCCGTGAGCAGACCGCTCGGTAGTTCCTACAGCATTGACTATGTCCTTACCGGCAATAACCAGGGGCTTCCTTACGGCAAATGGGTGATGAGCAGTGTAGCCATCAACGACGGATTGGAAGGAGATGGAGCGGATGTGATGAAAAGCCAATTTTCCTACAGCGATGGCTTTCAGGACCGTCACGAGCGTGAATTTTATGGCTTTGCCACCGTTCAGGAAGACCAGCTGGATACCGAAAATGGCGATGCCCTCAACCGCAGCTACGTATCGCATTACGACCATTCCAATTATTACCGTAAGGGGTTACTGCTTTCTGAATACGTGCAGGATGCCGAAAGCCGAAAATACACCGAAACGCAATATCAATACCGCCTGAAAGATGTGGAAACCGGCAGCGACCTTCCTTTGGCACTGGCGCAAAGTGATATTGGCACCGCCTTCCCAGCGCTTGTAGAAACCATCAATCTCTATTACGAAGGCGATTCCGCCCAGGTCTTACAAAGCCGCATGGCTTATCAATACAACCTTTACGGCAATGTCATTGTATCCACCGACTACGGCAATGGCAGCCCTGAAGATCAAAAAGTTACCACGGTCAGCTATCACGAACCAGATGGCATTTACCTGAAGAATATTCCCGCCACAGAGGAAATTTCCGGCATGGGCGGCATTTTGCGAAAGCAAAGCACAGAAATTGACGATCGCGGTAATACGCTTCAATTATATCGCTACCTCGCCGACGGCAGTAGCGCCAATTCAGAAATGACCTATGACGAATACGGCAACCTGACCAGCGTGACCAATCCGCCTAACGCCGAAGGGCAACGGATGACCTATAACTTCACCTACGACGAGGCGCTGCATACCTACCTCGAACGCACCGAAGACAGTTACGGCTACGTTTCCGAAAGCCGCCATGATCCGATCTTTGGCCGCCTATTGGAAAACACTGACATCAACGGTCAAAAAACGGTGTATACCATTGATGACCGAGGACGCCTTACGTCCATTACACGCCCTTACGAACTGGCCAATGGACAACCTTTCTCCATCGAGTTTTCATACGAAACAGGAAATATTCCGGCTTTCGCCAAAGCCAGGCACTACGATCCGGAAACAGGAGGCACCATTGATGTTCTTGAATTTGTGGATGGCCTTGGCAGAGCGGTGCAAAACAAGAAAACGACCGCACTCTTTACCGGTGACGGTCAGGATGACCAAGTAGCGATGGCCGTATCGGGTGCCGACTTTTACGACGCGTTCGGGCGAGTGGTGCGCAGCCATTATCCGGGCACGGAGCCCCTGGCTTCCGCCGAAACCTTCAGCGGTTATGTCGATCCAATCACACCCACCACAACGACCTACGACATTCTGGATCGCCACCTAAGCATGACGCTGCCAGATGGCTCGGAAAGTCATTATGAATACAGCATTGAAGCCGGTCAGTCAGGACAACCTGGGCTGCTGGCCTCTCACTACGACGCTTTGGGCAACCGGCAAGACACCTATAAAGACGTACGTGGCAGAACCACCGCTCTGGTCGAATATGGCCCCGATGGTCCCATCTGGACAACCTTCCAATACAATGCACTGGATGAACTATTGACCACCACCGATCACGATGGGCATGAGATCAATTATACCTATGACCAACTCGGACGAATTACCCAATTGCGTCATCCGGATGAGGGACTGACCGAAAGTACTTTTGATCTGTCCGGTAATCTCACTAAGAAAGTCACGGCCAACATCCGCGCCACCATACCCAATGATGGGGCTATTCGCTACACCTACGACTATGAAAGACTGGTCCAGATTGATTATCCTAAGAACGTACAAAATCAGGTTAAACTGCACTATGGTGGCCCCGATGCCGAGCACAATCGGGTTGGTCAGATTTGGTTGCGCGAAGACGCCAGTGGCGGTGCCGAATTCTTTTATGATCGACAAGGAAAGGTCACTAAAACGATCCGTACCCTATTGATCAACGAAGCCAATGTACGCACCTTTGTTTGGGAAGCTACTTACGACACCTGGGGCCGCCTTCAGCAGATGATCTACCCCGATGGCGAGGTGGTCAACTACCATTACAATCAGGCTGGCGACTTACAAAAGATGGATGGCGAAAAGCTGAGCCGTGAATACCCTTATGTCAAACAAATTGGCTACGACAAATTTGGCGATCGCGTCTATCTGGCTTACGGCAACGGCACCAGTAACACTTACGAATACGAAGCTGACCGCCGCCGATTAAATCATTTACAGGCGAGAGCGGCAGGCGGTAATACTTTTCTGAATGTGGAATATGACTTCGATGCGATGAGCAATGTCACGTCCATTCGCAATACGGCTACCCCGGAGACCATCGGTGGTTCCAGCGAGCAGCAATTTGCCTATGATGATTTGTACCGCCTGATGGAAGCGACCGGTTCCTGGCAAGGCAGAGACCGGCAGGAAGATTATACCTCATTGATGGAATATGACAACTTGAACAACCTTCGTCGCAAAACCCAAATCCACCGTCGCAATGGGGAAGAAGTGAGTGACAATACCTACGATTTCACTTTTGAATACGAAGGAAGGCCCCACGCGCCCTCCAAAGTTGGCGGTAAAACCTTTGATTCTGATGCCAGCGGCAATCAGCTTGGCTATCGCGGAGTAGCTGCCAGCTATACCTACCGCCAGCAAATTTGGGATGAGGAAAATCGTCTGGTGGGCGTGTCTGACAATGGCTACATCAGCCAATACACGTATGATGCCAATAGCCAGCGAGCCATCAAGAGCCACGGCGGTATGCAGGGCGTTTTTGTGGATGGAGCACCTGCCGGAGCGATCAATCATAAGGATAATTACACGGCCTACGTTAGCCCGTTTTTCAGTGCTACTGAAGAAAGTTTCACCAAACACTACTACGTAGAAGGAGAACGCATATTAAGCAAGCGAGGTACTGGGAAATTCAATAACAAATTCTGGCCCAGTCGCGGCATTACAGCTGGAGGCTATAATTACACCTTACGTTTGCAGCAGCTCATTGAGGCCTTACGGCAATACTACGCCTCCCTGGGCATTCCTCCCGGCCCGCCGACGATTCCTGGTTATTACGGTCAGCCGGAACAAAATGGCAACCCCATCGAAATTCCGGTCAATACCGGTCCGTATTTGTCCACCCCAATTGGCTGGCCTGGTCCTGCCGGTCCTCCCGATCCGAACGGCCCTCCCGGTCCTCCAACCTGGTTTGCGGACAGCCTGAGCAACGCCAATGTTGGCGGTGGGTATGGATTTGAAGGTACGGGTGTATTCCCGGAAGTGGAGCAATTTTATTATCACTCAGATCTTTTGGGCAGCAGTGCTTACATCACCGATTATGCTGGGGAGGTGCGGCAATACACAGCTTATTTCCCCAGCGGAGAGATCTTCGTTTCTGAATCAACTACGGAGGCCCAGCAGCCTTACCTTTACAACGGAAAAGAACTGGATGCCGAAGCCGGCCTCTACTACTATGGTGGCCGCTATTACGATGCAACGAACAGCCTCTGGCAAAGCGTCGACCCACTCGCCACGGATTATGCGCAGTGGAGTCCTTACGCCTACACTTTCCAGAATCCAGTTTCGTTCATTGATGAAAATGGGTTAGAGGGAGAATTGCCTTCCGCTTCAAAAGTCATCAAGCGCAAACGCCGCCCTATCCGACAAAATACCACCGCCACACCCAATACCGGAAAGTCGACCTCAACGATTGTGTGGCCGCCCAATGAGGGCTTCACCGGCACAGATACCCATTGGGAAATTATCCCCGCAGGTACGGTTCTATCCCGCTTTGGTTTTGAGAGAGGCACCTACCTGTCGCCCAAAGGAGTGCCTTACGAAGAACGGGCGTTGGCGCCCGGCACTTTGCAAACCAAGCCTTATTATGAATACGAGGTCACCGAACCAATCTGGGTCAAAAAAGGCACAATTGCCCCGTGGTTTGACCAAAAAGGCGGCGGCATTCAGCTCAAGCTGGCTAAAGGGGATAACGTGGAAATCCTGATGGAGCAAAACAAGTTGAAACGTACGCTATACCGCAAACCCTTACGGGAACGCAGACAGCGCCGCCCGACGAAGCAGCGGATTAATTGATGTGAGAGTTACGTTACTGGGGTAGGTATTAAATCCATTGATCTAAAGGTTTGATACCTACCCCTATTTTCTCCCTAATTGCAATTGTGCTTCATATCGATTAGCTTTGAGTTAAATCTAGCAGCCAAGTTTTCAATAATTGCATTTAGATGAGTAGTTCCATCCAAAATATTCCGGATAGTCTCGTTTATGAAATGGTAAATGGTAAACCCATTTATTACCGTGGCTACAAGGATTTTCTTCGAGGAACCAAGCAACTTGAACAAGTTGTGGGGAGTAGCAAGTTTCAGGCATTCCTGGCTGCCGAATTAATCTACCTGATCAAATCATTCTTAGGAAAAGAATACCTCATCTTTTCCAATGAACTCGGTATCCAGTTTTCTAAAAAATCATGGCGCGCAGGGGATATCGCTATCGTTAAGAAAAACAAGGTAAAAAAACTGGATAGCAAATATCTGAGTATCCCTCCGGAATATGTCATCGAAATCGACACCAAAGCCGACCTGGGAGAAATCAACAATCCTCTGGGTTATTACCAGGAAAAAACGCAGGAGTTGCTAAATTTTGGCGTAAAGAAAATCATCTGGATCTTCACGGACACTGAAAAAATCATGGTTGCCGATCAGGGCAGCAAACGCTGGGAAATCCTGGATTGGGATCAGGATGTTGAATTAGTCAAAAATCTGAATATCAATGTCCATGGTATTCTGGAGGATCATGGTTTGAAGTAGGTTGCCTTCATCCAATACTATTTCCTTTCATCACCGCTGGCCAATCATTCCCCTAATCTTCCTACCTTTGCCCCTAAAATTTTTCCAGCTATGTTTATCCTGTTGGTTTCGATTGTCATCGGCTTGTTTGTGGCGATGTTATTTGTGAATGTCTATTTTCGGGTCAAGGTTCTGAAAAGCTATAAGACACTGGTGCAAAACAAAGTCGAATTTGGCGCAGCGCATCTCTTCAATCGCCAAAAAATGGAGGAAGAAATCTACCCTCGCTATCCGCACATGCAAAAGGAAATAGAGACTTTTGTCAGCCACATGCAATATACCATCCGCATGGCTACCGTACTTATCGCGCTGATTACCTTATTTGGTGCCGTTTTAATGTATTATCGGGCAACGTAAGCCTAATCTGAAGCGTTCTCCTTTGACGCTTGAGGAGGCAAAAAATCTAATTTTTCTTGTACTTTTGCCCGGTAATTAAGGCCGACTTCTGTTTATCACAAATAGAATCATTCTTGATCCTGAAGTCGACATTGTGTGTTAAAAAAACAACAATCATCATGTTAAAAATTGGGGTATTGGGTGCGGGCCATTTGGGAAAGATTCACATCAAATGTATCCAGTTGGCCACTGAGGCATACGAATTAGTGGGCTTTTACGATCCCGACCCTAAAACGGCCAGCAAAGTGGCTGAAGAATTCAAAATTCCCGCCTTCGACAGTGCCAAAGCCTTGATGGATGTGGTTGATGTGGTCGATATCGTTACACCAACTACCGTGCACTTCGCTATGGCTACCGAGGCTATCCGACGGGGCAAACACCTCTTCATTGAAAAACCACTAACCCATACCGTTGCTGAAGCCGAAGAGCTTATTGCCATGAGCAAAGAGAAGGGTGTCAAGGTGCAGGTAGGTCACGTAGAGCGCTTTAACCCGGCATTGCTGGCATTGGAGGACATCCAGTTAAACCCGATGTTTGTTGAGGCCCACCGCCTGGCTGCTTTTAACCCACGCGGTACCGATGTTTCGGTCATTCTGGACCTGATGATCCACGATCTGGACATTATACTCAGCATGGTCAACTCGGAAGTGGCGGCAGTGCACGCCAGTGGAGTGGCCGTGGTGAGTCAAAGCCCGGATATCGTCAACGCCCGAATTGAGTTTAAAAACGGCTGTGTGGCCAATCTGACCGCCAGCCGCATATCACTCAAGCAGATGCGCAAGGTTCGATTGTTTCAAAAAGACGCCTATATCAGCCTCGATTTTCTGGAAAAAAATGCACAAGTCATTCGCCTCTATGACGAAGGCATTGCGCCAAACCAGGAAGATTTGCTCAAACTGGAAACGACCAATGGCAACAAATACATCCACATTGACATGCCGCAGATTGAACCCATCAACTCTATCAAGATGGAATTGGAAACTTTTGCTTCCAGCATTGAGAATGGGCAGCGGCCGCGGGTAAGCATTGAAGATGGATACCAGGCGCTAAAACTGGCCCACCAAATCGCGGAAGAAGTAGAACGACGCTCTGATAATCTAAAGATTTAAACGATTGAAGCTATGAAAAAATCAAAAATCACTACATGGGGATCACTGCTGCTATCCGGGCTATTGACCTGGTCAGCCTGCGACCTCATCAATCCAGCCGAAGATATTCCGGCTTATATCTATGTGCCTTCCTTCGAGTTGCAAACCAATGCGGCCACGGAGGGCAGTAATTCGGCAAAAATTACCGATGTATGGATCACAGTAGAGGGAGACTTCCTTGGGGCCTATACCCTTCCTGCAAAAATTCCCGTTCTGAAATCTGGCGATACACAGCTTTCGTTAAGAGCAGGGATCAAGGACAACGGTGTCAACCGTACGCCGGAAATCTATCCGTTTTACGAGCGTTTTGAGACTACTATTGATCTACAGCCCAACGAAACTGATACCATCCGCCCGGTGATTGGCTATTCGGATGATGCACGCTTCTCGCTGATTGAGAGCTTCGAAAATGGCGATGCCCACCAATTTCAGGATTTGCGTAGTGGCGATGATGAAAATAGAATTACCGTCACTACTCAGGATGCTTTTCAGGGATCTTCGGCCCTAATTCTACTTGACACAGCCAGTAGCTTTGTCGAACTAGCCACCATTGATAAATTTATAGACCTGACCAAAAATGGTTTAATAGTATACCTGGAGGTGAACTACAAGTCAGATGTGCCGGCTATCTTTGGGCTGGTGGGATTTGATGATGCCACTCCAAACGATGGCTTTCCGCTCTATGATCCCGGCTTTTCACCAAAGGGAGAATGGAATAAAATTTATTTTAACGTCAGTGCTTTAATTGCACAAGGAAATTTCGACAAATACAAAGTTGGCTTTAATGCCTTCATTCCAGTTGAGGATGGAGCATTAACGATGGATAAAGGTCAATTACAACTAGACAATATCAAATTGGTACATTTTTAGATTACTAGTAAGGAACCACCTCTGATCGGCGCATAACCATCATCTGGAAGATGGCTCAATACCCAATTAGAGCAGCGAAAAAATAGCAACTATGACCAGGAGGCGTCGCGTAGATACCATCTTTTACAAGTTTGCGGACTTTATAACCGCTATGCTTTCCTGGGCCTGCTTCTTTGCTTATCGCAAACAGCTGGAGAGTGGTACGCTACAATGGCAAGAGATTGATGATCCCAACTTCTGGCTCGGGATTGTGATCATTCCCATTGGTTGGGTACTCTTCTATTCCATCTTTGACCAGTATAAAGACATCTACCGCATGTCGCGGCTGGCCACGCTGGCGCGCACCTTGTTCCTGAGCTTTTTTGGGGTTACTTTCCTGTTTTTCACCCTCATCCTCGACGATTTTGTCACCAATTATACCACCTATTATACGTCCTTTACTACCCTTTTCTTTTTGCACTTTTTCTTTACCGCTACCGTGCGCATGATTATTCTCACCAGGGCAAGTCGACGGCTCAAGGCGGGAAAGGTGACTTACAAAACGCTTATTATCGGAGGTAACCAGAATGCCCTGGAGCTTTACCACGAAATTACCGGCCGGGAAAAAGGGCTGGGGTATCACTTTGTGGGATTTATTGACGCCAACGGCCGCAGCACGAATGAACTGGGCCAGCATCTGCCAAAACTCGGTAAGATTGAGGATCTAAATGCTGTGATCAGCCAGCACAAAATTGAAGAAGTGATCATTGCCATTGAAACTTCTGAACACAATCGCTTGCGCGAAATTCTAAATGTCCTCTTTGATTTTAATTCGCAAATCCTGGTCAAGATTATTCCCGACATGTACGACATTATGCTGGGAACGGTGAAAATGAACCACGTCTACGGAGCAGTGTTGATTGAAATTGCACAGGACCTGATGCCCAAATGGCAACGTCTGGTCAAACGCCTGATCGACCTTTCGGTTTCAGCTATCACCCTCATCATCTTGTCGCCGGTATACGCCTACGTCGCTTTTCGGGTACGGCTTTCATCGCCTGGCCCCATCCTGTTTCGCCAGGAACGCATCGGGTTAAACGGCAAGCCATTTGACATCCTGAAATTCCGCTCAATGCCGGTGGATGCCGAGAAGGGAGGCCCTCAACTGTCACATGATGGCGACTCCCGTTGTACACCCTGGGGAGCGGTGATGCGCAAATGGAGGCTAGACGAATTACCCCAATTCTGGAATGTACTGATCGGCGATATGTCCATCGTTGGTCCACGCCCCGAACGTCAGTACTACATCGATCTAATCACGGAGCGGGCACCACACTACCGACATCTGCTGAAGGTACGTCCCGGCATTACCTCCTGGGGTCAGGTAAAATATGGCTACGCTTCCAATGTCGACCAAATGCTGCAACGCCTTAAGTTTGACATTCTCTACATCGAGAACATGTCGCTTGCGCTGGACTTCAAGATTATGTTTTATACCGTATTGGTCCTTTTGCAGGGAAAAGGAAAATAGGGAAGATGAATGGAAAGCAGACCACTTCCTACACTTTCAGCTTTTTTTCTGACCACCCCTATCTTTTTTCAAAGTAAGATGGTCATTTATCCCTTCAGGGCTTATCCGCATCAGCAGATGGAACCACGAGGGCCGGTAAATCCTTTGATCGGTAGAGGCGATTAAACTCCGCCACATCGTCCTCGATAATGCGATCCATCACACTCTGGTTTTTCGACCAGTCATCGAGCAAGTCTTTCAAGCGCTGACGGGCACCGCCGGTCACTGTTGGATCCTGGGTATCCACACGGGAGCGCAGGTTAATCAACTCTGAATTGAGGCCATTAGGGAAATTGATGACATCCTGATAAGTCTTTTGGTTGGGTTGAATCAGGTTTTCTTCCCAACGGTCGATCTTATCAATAATATCCTTACCCTTGTCCACCACTGCAGCGGCTGTTTCAATTTGCTTCAGGTGTTGATTGTATTCCTCGATCTGTTTCTTGACCGTGCGCATACGGTTTACGGCCTGGTGGATATCTTTTACGGCATTATCAATCGTCACCAGTATTTCCTGCTGATCAGTATAGTCTGCCGCAGAGGCCTTTACTCTTGGGTCTGGCAACACTTTACACGTTGTTTCATGCAGCGTAAAAGGACCAGTCAGGCGAATGACATATTCGCCGGGACCTACTGTACTTCCGTGGTAATCACCCAGCATAAAGACGTCCTTCACATTGGGGATCGGAGACCGGCGTAAATCCCAGTTGAAACGGTTCACGCCACGTTTTGATGACAAAACAGGAGATTCCTCAGGGCCACCTTCATATTTGACGTAGTTGGGGTCTTTTTTGTTGGTAAAACGACGGATGATGTTTCCGGTCTTATCAACGATTTCCAACTTCAAATTACTACTGTCCATTTGTTCCGGAAGGTAATAGTCAATGATTAATCCGGCCAGCGGGTTTTGCCCTTCTCCCGGAACCGCCTTATTATCTTTCGGACCTGCAAATCGGACGGCAGGTTTAGGCGTGAAGAGCAGCATGTGGCCATTCATCACCACATTACGTCCCTGTTGGATGGAACTCAAATCATCCAGAATCCAGAAGCCACGCCCCGAAGTAGCAGCAATCAGGTCATTATCGCGAATGGTCAGATCATTGATTGGGCAAAGGGGCAGATTGAGCTGAAAGCGATGCCAGCGCAAACCATTGTTAACCGTCATATACAACCCACTTTCGGTACCGGCATAGAGTACCCCGGAGACTTTGGGGTCCTCACGAACTACCCGAACAAAAGCTTCCGGCGAAATGCCATCCGTGATCAAATTCCAATTTTGCCCATAATCTTCCGTGGTCAAAATGATGGGTTTGAGATCATCAAATTTATACCGTGTCGCCACTACATAAGCGGCTCCCGGACGATGTGGCGATACTTCAATACTGTTGATAAGGCACTCCTGTAAATCCGGAGGCGTCACATCATTCCAGGTTTTACCTTCATTACGGGTTACATGGATCAGTCCATCATCAGTGCCCACCCACAAAGTCTTGGCTTCATGGGGCGAACAGGCCAGGTAACTAATAGTATTGTAATTTTCCCCACCGGCACCTTCATTGGTGAACGGATATCCTCCCGGGCCCTGCTGGCGAGAATCATTGCGGGTCAAATCCGGACTGATCTCCTTCCAATGCAGCCCGCCATCAGCTGTACGCAAGACGACATTGGCTGCATGGTAGATAACCTCCGGGTTTTGCGGCGAACAAACGATGGGAGCATTCCAGTTGAACCGATACTTCATGTTGCGAGGCGTACTGGCCAGGCCCAGTTGAGGGTAAGCCATGATATCCTTGGTGCTTTTCGTTTTGTGATCGTAAACTGAAATGTTTCCCTGGTAGCTTCCCGCATAGATCAATTCAGGGTTCTCAGGATCAAATGCAATAAACGCACTTTCTCCACCCGAAACCGGATACCAATCCTTTTCGTCAATACCTTTGTCATTAGTGCGGCTGGAAATCGCAATGGTTGTATTATCCTGCTGTCCTCCGTATACGTAGTACGGGAAGCGCTTATCGGCAATTACGCGGTAAATCTGCGCCGTTGGTTGGTTATTTTGAGGCGACCAGGTTTTGCCGCCATTGAAGGTAATGCAAGCCCCACCATCATTGGCGAGGATCATATTGTTGGTATTTTGTGGGTTGATCCAAAGGTCATGCTGATCACTATGCGGGTTGGTAATCTTGACAAAGGTCTTGCCGCCATCGGTTGATTTCAACATGGGTGCATTCAAAACATACACGGTTTCGGGATCGAGCGGATCGGTAAAGATTTCGGTATAATACCAGGCACGGGCGTAGGTAATGCGTTCGCCATTGACCAACTGCCAGTTTTTACCACCATCGTTTGAGCGATAGACTCCACCAACTTCGGCTTCTACATTGGCGTAGACGACTTCCGAATTGGCACGACTAACATCCACGGCTACCTTGCCCAGCTTTTCAGGCAATCCATCAGTCAAGCGCTCCCAGCTTTCGCCGCCATCGGTTGACTTGTATATGCCCGAGCCATCTCCACCACTGCGGATGGTCCAGGGGAAACGCTGATGGTCCCAGGTCCCGGCATAGAGCACCCGTGGATTGCGAAAATCCATACTCAGATCGCTGGCGCCGGTAGTTTCATTGACATACAATACTTTCCGCCAGGTATCTCCACCATCGATCGTTTTGTAAACACCACGGTGCTCATCGCGTCCGAATACTGCACCCTGTACTGCAACAAATGCAATATTGGGATCTTCGGGGTGAATGCAAATTTCTGAGATATGACGAGAATCGGGAAGGCCAATGTATTTCCAGTGCTTACCGCCATCGGTTGATTTATAAACGCCATCGCCTGCAGAGGTCATTACTCCACGCACTGCGTGTTCTCCAGTTCCAACATACACAACATTGGGATCGGAAGTTGCCACCGCAATGGCTCCAATTGAGCCGGTTCTAAATACGTTGTCTGAGATATTTTTCCAGGTAAGTCCGCCATCTTCAGTCTTCCACAAGCCGCCCCCCGTACTACCCATGTAGTAGGTCATCGAATTGCCCGGAACGCCGGAAACAGCAACGCTTCTTCCCCCTCGAAAGGGGCCGATAGCACGCCATTGTAGACCTTGATATAGGGCGGGGTTAAACAGACGGTAGCGATTGTCTTGGTTTTCTTGAGCATAGGAGGGATAGACCTCCAGCATCAGAGCTGCTATTGCCACCCACAAATACAGGTGTTTCATCTTTCAGCCAGTTTAGTGTAGCAACATCACGCCAGTATGCAATTGGTGATTGTTGTTGCTCAATGTAGTTTTCTCAAAATTCCGGTAAAGATAGCACCAAATTTTTAAAAAAGCGATTACACACCTTGGAGAACAGAGCAAACGAGTCTCCAAACAGTACCAAATGCCATTAGTGGTATCAGTATCCGGCGTGTACACTTGACCGGCAAGCGGGAAGTCTTAATAAGGGGGGAACCCATTGATTAAAAAGCAGTATGCCTAAACTTAGTTTTTAAGGGCGTTACTCCTGCTTCAGGAACAACTACAAGAAACCGATTACATCGGTGAATAACCGGCTGGCACACGGCAATTTTTCATTCAATATTTCAAAGTAAAAAAAATTCTAATCTGCGTGAATGTAATATTGTGTCGTATTACATTCAGGTTTAATAGGTAATACGATAAAATTAGTTAAAAGTTTCAGAAAAAAAGAATATTTATCTATTTATGCCCATTAATTGTGATGAGCCGCCAATTTAGCCACCTGAAATTCCGTTTGCAGGTGGTAAAATGAACGAACCAGATTGATATGTCAAGACGCTTTTTGCTCCATATAGGATGGATTTTTTTGTTGTTCAGCGGTTGCCAACCGGATAAAGTGGTCCCACCGCCAAAACTGGCTGCGCCCCCTCCTCCAATACAAGTTCAACCATCTTCTTTTCTTGGAAATGTGATACAGTCCTTTGAAGATAGCCTGCTTCGCGCTATGCAAACCGAAGGATTTCCCGGTGCTGCATTTGCGGTAGTGGAGAATGGACAAATTGTACATAGTAAAGGATATGGCTTTCGCCAAACGGGTTGTGATGAACGCATAGACTCCAGTACGGTCTTCCGCATAGCCTCCCTTTCCAAAGCATTTCCGGCGGTACTGACTGGCTTGCTGGTTCAGGATAGCATGCTGAATTGGGATGATCGGGTGAAGACTTTTTTGCCCGATTTAGAATTAAATCGCCCCTCTGCTACCGATAGTTTGAGTTTGCGTCACCTGCTAAGTCATACCACGGGGCTGCCACGGCACACCTACTCCAACCTCCTCAATATGGAAGTGCCCTATGCCGATATCCTCACTCAGCTGAAAGATGTTAGGCTGGCCCACACCCCCGGCATTTGGTACAATTATCAAAATGTAGCCTACAGCCTGATTGGGGATGTCATCCAGCAAACCATGGGCCAATCCTATGGTGCCTTGCTAACGGAGCGGGTTTTTGAACCGCTACAGATGCACCACGCCTCTACCGGTTTTTATGCCCTGGAATCAAGCCCCAACGTTGCTGCTCCACATCACTACGATGGGCAACAATACGTACCTAGTAAAACTTCTAACCGTTTTTACAGCGTAGCGCCCGCCGCTGGAGTCAATGCCAGTGTAGAGGATATGGCGCAGTGGATGCTGCTGATGCTGGGGCATCGTCCGGAAGTACTGGATAGCCTGACACTGATGGAAATCGAAAGAGAACAAGTTGCCGTTTCACCACGGGAAAACGTAATGCGTGCCTGGCGTCCGGTGGAAGCCTCCGGATATGGTTTGGGGTGGCGTACCGCTGTAAAGAATGGCACCAGAATTGTATTCCACGGTGGCTTCGTAAGGGGCTACCGCGCCGAAATCATGTTACTGCCCGATGAAGATATCGGCCTGGTGATGCTCACCAACAGCTTCAACCAGTTTATTGGTCAGTCTCTGCCTTATTTTCTTGAATTATTACAACGAGCTGTCGTTCGATAAAAGCTAGTCAAAAGGAATCGTGTAGGTTTGGATCACCGGTTGTTCGCCTTCTTCAACCTTCCATTCAGGGCCGTTGCGCATGAGGCGAATGGCCTCTTCATCACAGCTGGCACAAAGAGATTGCAATACCTTGAAATTGCTCAGAGAACCGTCGGGATGAACGGTAAATTGCAGGCGAACGGATCCGGTAATGTTCACGGCCGGTTTCTTCAGGTTTTTCTTCAGGTAGCGGTCAAACTTTCTGAATCCTCCGGAGGGGGTGGCCATAATATTCTGTGCAGAAGGAGTACTTCGCTGGGCACTTGCCCTTTTTTCAGGCTTCTCAGCCGAGACCTCATTCATCGCTACACTTGATCCGTTGAGTACCACCTTTAGGGTATCCGGTCCCGACACATTGCGGGTTTGGCTGGTGAAGCCAAGGTAATTGAATTGCAGGGAAGTATAATTATTGTCCCATTTCAAGCTAAAGCGTCCATCTACACCGGTTGTTGTTCCCACATCAGTACCCGGTACAACCACACTGGCTCCAATGATTGGTGCCCCGATTTCATCCTGCACTACACCCACGACATACTTGAGCTCTTTGGGGGGTGTAGGAGAAGCGGGTTTATTAAAGTCGGAACCTTCAAGACTAAAAAAATCGGAAGAGACATCGGGTGCAGGTATGTCATCCTCTGCAGATTCTGCCTGGCGACTGCTCAATTTTTTGGCTTCCAGAGACTCAATTGATTGAATGCCCGCCTGGTCTTTTTGCTTTTGCGCAGGATTAGCTTTTGCATCTTCCTTCAGAGCGATGAGATCATTACCGTCATTATCCCGTTCTGCCACAGTTGGCGTCGTAATTTTTGTATCTCCTGCCTGATCGGTGGTCTGATCAGCTGGCGTCTCAATTTGCCGTGGAGCTTCTCCGCTTCTGGCCCCGTCGAGCGCCTGACTTTCTGTTTGCTCAGTAAGTGGACCACTGCCATTTGATCCAAGGAAATAAAAGCCAGAAAAAGCCCCCACCAGCAACAATACTCCAGCTGCCACGCGCATCAGTAACAGGATACCTACATTGCGGCGCTGACTGCTGGGGTTCATTTTGGTGCGCACCCGACTCAGTGCAGCTACATGATCCTTTTTCGGAAATCCGCGATATCCCTCCATTGCATCCGCCAAAAAGGGATCATCGGCCATCTGGCGCTCCAGGTTTGCCTCATCTTCCTGGTTGCCTTCCGGACTAATCCAGTTTTTCAACCAGGTCAATATGTCGCTTCCTTCTAGCTTATTCATTTCGATTTGCCTTTTACGGCACTGTTTTTCTTTTCAATACATTTGCGCAAGTTCCTCCGTCCATTTTGAATGTAGGATCTCACTGTTCCCACCTCATCCAGTCGCATCTCAGCGATTTCCTTGTAAGACTTGCCCTCAAAATAGAACAGGTTGATACAAAACCTTTGTTCAATTTTTAACTTACTCAGGCAATCCTTCAAGGCAGCCTCCTGCCCATTTTGGATAGCGGGATCATTAAGAGGATGCAAATCTTCGGCAGATTGCATAAAATTAGGGTCAAAAGAAACAGTTATATTTTTTTTGTCCTTGCGTAGCTGCATCAAACAGTGGTTTTTTACCAATACATGCAACCAGGAACGGAATTGTCGGATTTCGTGCTCGCGAACTTTACTGGTGAGTTCTTCGTAAATGGCCATTACCGCATCTTCGGCCAGGGTGTGATCTTTAAAATACTTGAGGCATACGCCGAACACCAACTCCAGATAACGATCATAGAGTTGTCCGAGATAGTGTTGCTCACCGGTCGATTGATATTTGGCAACCAATTCAGCATCGGTGGCAGGTGCTTGTTCAGACCTTAGAAACCTCAACATATTGTAAAGTTAAACATTAGCACGTTTCTCAGGGACCATTTTACAATGAAAATACCTTTTTTTCTAAATTCTTCCCCGGATACCCGTAATTTATACCCATTTCGAGCTATTTCATCAACGCAATAAGGGCTTTATAAATTGTAAACCTCCATTTTGCCGGCTCCCTTTTGAACCATCTGACCTCCTCAACTGTAATAATCTGATAGAATCTTCATATTTTTAAATACGGAAGATTAACTTTGTTAAAAACTAAACAATAAGATATGTATCCAGCAGAACTAACAGCGCCCATGGCGCAGGATTTGACCAATTTTGGTTTTGACGGCTTGACCTCTCCTGGTGAGGTGATAGAGGTTTTGGAAAATATGGAAGGCACTGCTTTGCTGGTAGTTAATTCCGTATGCGGCTGTGCGGCGGCTAATGCACGGCCCGGGGCAAAACTGGCCCTTGAAAATAACGCTAAACCAGATAAATTGTACACCGTATTTGCCGGTGTTGATCAGGAGGCAACCGCCAAGGCGCGGGAGTATCTGCTCCCCTACCCTCCTTCATCGCCTTCCATTGCGCTATTTAAGGATGGCAAATTGGTACACTTTCTGGAAAGACACCATATTGAAGGCCGCTCAGCAGAAATCATTGCACAAAACCTGAAAATGGCATTTGACCATTTTTGTTAAAGCAATAAACAATAACAGCAGGATAAAAATTTATCTACTGAGTGTAGTATCAAAAATTAAAGGCCATCTCCAATCGGAAAATGGCCTTTAATTTTTAAGCGCAGGTTTACAGCTCAAAGGTTGGCTTCCACACAGGCGCTAGGGGGCCAGACTTTCAATGGTCCAGCCGTCTTTCATTTTGCGATATTGTACCCGGTCGTGCAGTCGGCTACTTCGGCCCTGCCAAAACTCCAGAAGTTCAGGCACCAGTCGATATCCTCCCCAGTGTTCCGGCCGCGGCAAAACTTCAGCGTCTGCATATTGTTTTTCCAACATCTCCACAGCCGTTTCCAATACTTCCCGATCCGGGATGACCTCACTCTGCGGTGAAGCCCAGGCACCAATCTGACTTCCCTTCGGCCTGCTTTGGAAATATTCAGTTGAAGCTTCTGCTGCAATTTTTTCTACCTTACCTTCAATGCGCACCTGGCGCTGTAGTTCCTTCCACAGAAAAACCATGGCAGCATGAGGATTCCCGGCCAGCTCTGTTCCCTTACGGCTTTGGTAGTTGGTGAAAAAGACAAACCCGCGCTGATCTAACTCCTTCAGTAATAAAATGCGGGCAGCCGGATGTCCTGCGCTGGTACAGGTAGCAAGTGTCATGGCATTGGGCTCAAGAATCTCCGAGTCAAGTGCCTGATCCATCCAGGTTTTAAACTGTCTTAACGGGTTGGGATCAACGGCTTCCTTGCTCAGTTGTCCCTTGGTATAATCTTTCCTTTTATCTTTTAGGTTGAGTAGCATAACACAATCGTTTTGCGCTTAGGAGCATTGATTTATTAATAGAGGAAAGATAATGGAAAATAATACATTAGGAAAGAAAAAACCCCCGAAAGAATCCGGGGGAAGAAACTTAAAACAAACACTATGAACAACACTAAAATATTGTCGAAATCTCAATTAGGGGCAAAAAAAAACCCCCGAACGAATCGGGGGGGAATAAACAAAAACTATGAACAAACACTCACCCAATTAATCTTTAAGTAAGAGGTACTTTTCGTGATAATGTTGGTGTGCAGATCAGGTAGACTCATGAATTGTATACCTTCGCTACCAGATGTTGTGATGTTGTTGTTTAATGCCCCTTTTCGCTCTTGTTGTAACAAAGAAAGCAAGTTTGACCAAAAGAAATATCTACGATTTCATTAAAACTGTGACATAGCAAACTTATAACTTCAAAAACCTTATCATCGCTTTAAGCTGAGAGTGACATACGATTTTGCTGATAAAAGTTGCATTTTAAACAAAAAACTTGTCATTCTTTCTCAATATTCAGCAGTCTTTACAAAATCCAGATTTTCAAACTGCTAAAAAAAATTGACTTGTGACGTCAAAATCTGACAAGTCAATTAAAACGGCGCCATAAAAAAAGCAGTCAGGATTTGGTTCTGACTGCTTTTGTGACAAAAGACAGGGCGATTTTTTATCAAAAAAAGCTTGTTTTTTCTTAATTCCTTCCAAACAAGCCGAGTACTCTCGTTTTCATTCTGAAGGCCAGCCAGTACATCACCGGCACAACGATAAGCGTCAGGAAGGTGGCAAAGACCAACCCGTAAATAACGGTCCAGGCCATTGTACCCCAAAAAGCTGCATTATCACCACCTGTATAATAGTTCGGATCCAAATCGGAAATAAACGTGAAGAAATTAAAATTAAAACCGATGGCCAATGGGACCAATCCTAAAACCGTTGTAATGGCAGTGAGCAGTACAGGTCTTAAACGGGTAGCTCCTGCCACCTCTATCGCCTCTTTAATTTCGGCATCCGAAAGTTGCTCCATTCTTTCGTATCCCCTTTCTTCCCGTTTCCTTTGAATCAATAAGTTGATATAATCTACCAGTACAATCGCGTTATTGACCACAATCCCCGCCAGAGAAATAATACCTACGCCGGTCATCACTATTTCAATATCCATTCCGGTGAAGACGTATCCCAGGAATACGCCAATGGTACTAAACAATACTGAAAGAATAATGATGAAAGGCGAGATGATTGAATTGAACTGCGCCACAATAATGATAAAGATCACAAATACTGCAACCAGCAGGGCACTACTAAGAAAGCTCATTTCCTTGGCCATCTCTTCCTGTTGACCAGTAAATTTATAGGAATATCCTTCTGGAATCTCATATTCATCCATCAGCCTTTTAAGCTCCTCAACCACTTCATTAGGGTTATAATTGGCCAACACATTTGAATAAATGGTGATAATCCTTTCCTGGTCTTTCCGGTTGATTGAGTTATAGGTAGACGAATAATCGATATTGGTTACTGCCGAAATGGGTACCTGACTAATTTGGCCAGTAGCCGGGCTTCGGAAAGTGACCTTCTGATTAAGAATATTATCTATATTGTAACGGTAGTTTTCATTGGCCCTCACCTGAATGGGATATTCATCCTCTCCCTGCTTGAATTTTGAGACCTCTTTACCAAAGACTGCCGTCCGGATAACATCCGCAATATTAAAGGTCGACACCTCAAAACGTCTGGCGGCATCCCGGTCAATATTGACCAACATTTCAGGCTTCCCGATTTTCACATCTGATTTCAATTCCTCAACTCCTGGTACATTTTTACTATTTAAGTAGGCCATGACAGCTTCTGAAAGCATTGCCAATTCATCAATATCATCTCCTTTAAGTTCCAGGTTGATATCCTTACCTACCGGAGGGCCATCCTGATTTTGATCGACCACAATTTGTACGCCGGGATACCCTTGCACTGCCTCACGGATTTTCTCCATAATCATAGTGGTCGACACCCCTTCTCTATCCTTGGAAGGCACAAACGATACCGTAAGTCTACCTTTATGAGGCGAAGCTCCAAATTCAGGCCCGGCATTTGGATCTGAAGTGTTTTCGCCAATCTGTGAGAGCACTGCCTCTGTGATTTCAGCGTACGGTGCAATTACTTCTTCTACTTTCTGCTCAATATCTTTCATCAACCGATCAGTCGCTTCAATATCTTTTCCCAATGGCAGCTCTACAAAGGCATTTACATAAAGAGGATCTGCTTTTGGAAATAAAACAACCTTTGGAGCATTGGCCGCCAATAGCGCGAAAGCAACAAAAAGCAAAATGAAAGTCCCGGCAAAGATAATGGTGGGCATAAATCCTCGAAGGGCAAAGCTAACAAAGTGGTCATACAATCTCTCCAACACGGGCAATACATGATTTTGGAAGCCAAAAGCCGCCTTTCTTAATACGAAGAAATTGAGTAATGTCATTGCTACCACTACACCCAGCAGGTTCCTCATCCATTGCACTCCTCCCAGGTGTGCCAGTATGGCTACGAGGGTCATCCCAACTACAGCGATCATAATATTTCGCCGACGGCGCTTCCGCACCGCAGGATCATCAGCCCGGGCATCGATTTTCATGAATTGGCCGGTAAACACCGGATTCATGACCAGGGCCACAAACAGTGAAGATGTTAAAACGGTAATCAGGGTAATGGGCAAAAATTTCATAAAACTACCCATCAAGCCAGGCCAGAAAGCCAGAGGCATAAAGGCCGCCAATGTTGTAGCAGTAGAGGCAATGATGGGCAAAGCAACCTCACCGGCTCCGTATTTAGCAGCATCCCAGCTTGAGTAGCCATTTTGCATATATCTGTAGATATTCTCTACGACCACAATAGCATTATCGACCAACATTCCAAGTGCCAAAATGAGTGAAAATAGCACCACCATATTCATGGAGTAGCCCAGGAGCCCAAGCACCATGATGCCCATCAACATAGAGATTGGAATGGCCAATCCCACAAACAAGGCATTACGTATACCCAGGAAGAACAAAAGAACCAAAACGACCAAAATCACACCTGAGATAATGCTGTTTTCCAAATTGGACACCATATCTCTGGTCTGAATTGACAAGTCATTGAAATAGCTAATATTCAAATCCGGCGGCAAAACCTCTTCGCGGGCTTTCTCGACCACTATCTTGATATTATCGGAAGCATCCAACAGGTTTTCACCACTCTCTTTAATGATATCCAACGAAATCACCGGTAAGGTATTCGCTCTGGCTATACTCGTTTTGTCCTTGTACCCAAAAGTGACTTTGGCAATGTCCTTCAGGTAAATCGGCTGCTGATTTTCACTTTTCACAATCATGCGTTCCAACTCCCGAACAGACTTAAATTCACCAATCACACGAATCGTGCGACGAAACTCGTTATTCAATAACTCACCACCAGACATGGTGATATTCTCCCCCTTCACCGCATTTTCAATATCAGAAAAAGACACCTGCATCGACTCCATCTTCGGAAGATCCACTTCGATGCTCACTTCACGCTCCAAGGCCCCTTTAATATCTACATCTGATATTTCCTGCAATTCCTCAAGTTCATCCTCCAGGTATTCCGCAAAATCACGCAATTCATCGTTGGTAAAGTTTCCCGAAAGGTTGACCGTCATGATCGGTAGTTCGGAAAGATTAATATCTAAGACCTCAGGATCTTCAGTCAAATCATTGGGTAATTCCGATTTGGCTTTATCTACAGCATCCTTTACCTTACGGGTGGCATCGTCAAGATCGACATCTGCTTCAAACTCAGCCACAATCAAAGAATAATCTTGCAGAGAAGAGGAGGTAATATCCTTGATTTCAGAAATTGACGCCAACTCTTTTTCAATTGGCCGAGTGATGAGATTCTCTATATCCTCTGCTGAATTACCAAA
The DNA here is from genome assembly GCA_965229635.1 of Saprospiraceae bacterium. Lineage (GTDB taxonomy): Bacteria > Bacteroidota > Bacteroidia > Chitinophagales > Saprospiraceae > BQJU01. The sequence continues at coordinate 2,645,612 of OZ245894.1, read as the reverse complement.
ATAGACAGTATTGACGTAAATCTGCGGCCAGGGAATTTCCGGATAGGCTTCTTTAGGAGTGGTGTTGTATGAACGTACCCCAAATAGCAGGATCATAAATGTAAGCAGGAATATACTTGTCGAGTTGTCAACAGCAAAAGAGGTCAGGCTAAATTCGCGTAACCCCTCTTTTATTTTATCAGTTATTTCAGCCATTTTTTTCTAATTAGATAGATTCTAAAATCAGCTTAGACTTTATTCTACACTGCCCAGTGCATTATTTTCCGCAACTTTAACAGGCGTATTATTGGTCAATCCACGGGCTCCCTCCATAATCAAGACTTCATTGCCTTCAAGTCCAGTCGTAATCAGGACATCTCCCTGATAGCTTTCTCCTGTTGTTACATAGATCTTTTTTGCAATAAAGCCAGCCGAACCTTCCGTTGCGATAAAAACAAAATCTTTTCCACCTACTTCCTGTTGCACCGCTTCCAATGGCACCGTAACAGCCTGATTATCAGTAAAATCGTTAATGAGCACTTCTGCCAGCAAATTGGGCTTCAAAAGCGCCATTTTACTGGGAATGGCCATTTCAATGTTGAAGGTACGGTTGGCGGCGTTGATCACATTACCAATTAGTGTCACCCTGAGTTCTTTTTCTTCATTGATAGCCGGAAAGTTTACTTTCACTATTTCGCCACGACGAACGTCGCCAAGATAGGTTTCGGGAATTTCGGCAACGACCTTCAGCTTGTTGGTATTCAAAATCTGGATGATCGGCATCCCCGGTGAAGCAATCTCGCCGGCGTGTATCAATACCGTTTCGACCTCTCCTGAAATGGGGGCGTAAACATCCTCCTTGCTCAACTGCAGGCGCAACAAATCCAGGTTTTTCTCCAACCTTTCTACGTTGTTTTTGGCTTCGAGAAACTGAATCTCTGAACCGATATTCTGGTCCCAAAGGCGCTTCTGTCGCTCGTAGACGGTTTTAGCCAGACTGAGGGAAGTTCCCAATTCCAGCATTTGTTTTTTGACCGATTCCAGGTCGAGTTTGGCAATCAACTGACCGCGTCTAACCGCATCTCCTTCCTGTACTTTCAGGTCGAGAATCCGGCCAGCTACTTCACTGGTTGCCGCCACCATATCATCGGCCTGTACCGTACCTTGCAGGTTGACATAATGTTTGAAATCAACGCGCTCCACCGGTTTAGTTGTCACCAGTACTTGCTTCTCCTCCTTGCTAGTGGTATCCTTTTCGGAGATAGCTGTTTCCAGTTGGTCAATAAAGTTGTCGAGTTCCTTGACCTCTTGCCGTTTGGTCTTTAGCAGTTCCTTCATGGCCCCGAGGTCTTCAGGAATCTCATTTTCGCTGGCCCCCGGACCACTGCAAGCCACCAGGAACATGGTCAAAAATAGCGTGCTAACCAGATATTTCATCTTTCGTTCAGTTTATATAATTTTTAAAGTCCCCTCCTTGCAGAGTGGGTTATTATTATTGACCCAGTGCCTTTTCGAGGCCAATCTGAGCGGAAATTAAATCGTATAATGCCTGCATATAATTACTTTGAGAAGCGTACAGGCCTTGCTCAGCCTGATTGACTTCCAGACTCGATCCCACCCCTTCGCGGTATTTGACCTGCGTTGTTTCGTAGATGCGCTCCGCCAGGTCCAGGTTTTCCTGTTGGCTTTGCAGGCGCTCCCGGGCAGCCAGGTAGCTGGTACGGGCATTTTCAACCTCGAGGTTGATCCCTCTGACCAGTTCTGCTTTCTGGTTTAAGGTCTTCTCCAGGTCGAGTCTGGCCCGTTGAATTTTGGCTTTTTTGTTGAGACCATCAAAAATGGGTATACTCAGATTAAGTCCAATGTATGAAGTGGGTGCCCAAAATCCATCCGAGCTATTGTTGCCCTGATATTGGTACTGATAAGCACCGAAGGCACGTAAGCTTGGCAGGTAGCCCGCCTTATTCAGCTTCACATTTAATTCGTTGAGATTAATCCCCATATCCATCAAAGCTACTTCGGGACGCAGCCCCGTACTTACATTGCCATTGAGTGCAGTATTTGAAGCCGGGTTCATCAGCCCTTCCAGGTCATCAGTAACTTCCAGTCGCTGATCCTGGGGGTAATTCATCGCAAATTTCAGGTTGGAAAGTGCTACTTCTTTTTGGCGCATCAGATTGTCGCGCTCCACCTTCAGATTGGACAGGGACAGTCGCAGTCGATCTACATCAAGCTGTTCCGAAAAACCGGCTTTATACATTTCGCTGGTCTCAAACACTAGCTTCTCCAGGTTGCTGATGTTTTTCTCTAGCAAGCGGATATTTTCCTGCACCAACAATACCGGCAGGTAAGCCTCCTTGACCTGGTTTCTAACCTCTCTTTGCCTGGTGACATAATCCTGAGCGACATATTGGCGATAAGCCTTGGCGGCCTGAAGCCCTACAAAGAAGCTACCATCAAAGATCATGGCATCCAGATCAGCAGAGGCAGTGAAGTTGTTCTTAAGAAAGAAGGACGCTTCCCGTTGGACTGGAATGTTCATGGCTTCAAAAAAGTCAAGGAAGGCCTCAGGGAGTGGTTGTTTTGGTACTTCCAGGTAACGCTGAAAGCGGCCACTGGCAGTGAGTTGAGGCAAGCCAGTCGATCTCCTTTCTACAATTTGCTGCTCGGCATCAGCGATTTCGATCTGTGCATTTTTCAGTGCAAAGCTGTGATCCATTGCGTAAGCCACCGCCTCCTGGATGCTCATCTGCTTTGTTTCCTGAGCCCAAATGTTTAAACTGGTCAATGATAGTATCAAAGTAGAGATCACTACCTTAGGGTGAAAACTCATCTTACTTCTGTTTATGGTATTTTAATGAATAGTACCGTGTTCGTCTTGCAAGTGTCGTTCCAGAATTGCCCTACCCTTTGGTGTGGCAATACCATGTATGTGATAAATCATGTGCTCCCGATACAAATCTTCGAGTTTGAACTGCTGCACCGGGAAAATATCTTCATCTACCAGTAGCGACGTTTTGCCTACACACAGTTTGGCAATAATGTCTGCATCAAGATCTGAGCGATACAGGCCCTGCTTGATGCCCCGAGCGAGGTTATCGCGCATCAGGGTGAAAAAATACATCTTATGTTGGGTCTCAAATTGTCGCCACACTGAGCCATAGTACTTTTGCAGATCATACACCGTAGTAGGTGAAATGGTCCGCAAATAATTGATTACATGGCAGGCCACTTTCAGCACCTCTTCAATGGCGTCTTTGGCGTTATTGCGGATGGATTGCATCTCACGAGTATCCTCTTCGAACTTCAAACTAAAGATCTGTTCAATGAGTTCCGTTTTGTTTTCCACATATTGATAAATCGTCTTTTTGGAAATACCCAACTTGCGGGCAATGTCGTCCATACTGACACTCTTAAGCCCATACCGCATAAACAAATCTGCTGCCTCTGTTAATATCTGCTGTTTTACCTCCATCATTAATTTTGATCCTGCCAATTGTGGGCTTTGACAAAAGCCCTGCAATAATACATCAAAAAAACGCAGGAAACTACAATAAGTTTTAAAGTTTCCTACGTTTTTTAAGTTTTTTGCTAAAAAAGGGCAAATCATCGACAAACGCCAGTAAAATCAACACCAACTGGCGATTTCACTTTTAAAACAAAAAGAAAAATAAACAGTATTCAGACCGCCTTATTTGCAGAATAAAATTTTGAATGTTCTATTTTTAGAAAATTAGACCAAACTGTCTTTGGTGCACAGGTAGTGAAACGACCAATCACTGACAAATCAGGAATCCGCATGGTCTTTAAGGAAGGTCGCCCAGGCTTCGGGAGTATCAATGTCCAACGCAGCGGCAGGCATCTGTACAGAAGCCAGCTGACCGGCGTAGCGATGCAGGAGTGCTTTGGCCCCCTTTTCCCCGGAAAGGACTAATAACTCGGGAAAAAGCTGATGATCAAAAAGGGCCGGCACACCATTACTACCCCGGTATTGGGCGGATACAACGGGCGTGCCTTGAGACATCCAGGTTTGGGCCAGCTTTTGCAAATGATTCACCTGGATCAGAGGCTGATCTACCAACAAGAATAAAACCGCCTCTAAATTGGGGTGGGTAGTAAGTAATGCAGACAAACCGGCGTGCACTGAACTGCCCATTCCGGTAGACCAATTGGTGTTTTCCACCCAATCAAATTCAGTGTCCTCCAATTGATCAAGGATAAGTTGGTGATTGGCTCCAAGGACCACCATCACTGGCCCCAGTTCACTTTCCTGCGCCACTTCAATGGCTCTTTTCAACAGAGACTGTCCCCGCCATTCGAGGAGTTGCTTGGCTGCTCCCATTCGGGTGGAAGCGCCAGCCGCCAGGATCACAATGCCGATTTCCTTCATCGATCGATATTGGTTCTTTGACAAATTTCGTGATTCTGAGTCAATCAAAAATCTAAACCAACGCTTCTAAGGGCGCTTTTGCTTTAAATTTTAGTTTGACCACATCTTGTCCCGATTCTACATCGGGAAAATTTGTCAAAGAAGGTTGATATTTAACGCTTACTTAACTACTACTTTTAGGTTCTGTTCGTTTTACTTCAGAATAAACTAAATTTAGTACTCATGATCAAACAAATATCTTTGATTGCAGCGCTCATCCTGCTGGTCGGCAGTTTATCTGCCCAGGACCTAAAAGGAATTTTTAATAAGGCTAAGGCCAAAGTCACCGGCGAAGATACAGAAGATGTCGGGCTTGGACTCAAGGAAGCGCTCAAAGTCGGTGTCAATGATGCCGTTGACTTTCTGTCCACCGAAGATGGTTATTATAAAAGTGTTTACAAAATCCTCTTACCTGATGAGGTCAAGCAAGTCACCACCAAATTGAAGGCGGTACCCGGATTTCAAAACGTAGAGGATGACCTGATTGAAAAGATGAACCGCGCCGCGGAAGATGCCGCTAAGAAGGCGACTCCCATCTTTGTCAATGCCATCAAACAAATGACCTTCAGGGATGCCATGAACCTGCTGATGGGCGATAAAGATGCTGCCACCCGCTACCTGGAGAAGACCACTTTTACCGAACTTTACGATTCCTTTAAGCCGGTGATTATCGAATCCCTCGATAAAGTTAATGCCCGCGAATACTGGCGTAGTGCAGTGACGGCCTACAATAAAATTCCATTTACCCAAAAGACCAATCCGGAGCTGGATGATTATGTGACCAACAAGGCACTGACTGGCCTCTTTGGCGAAATTGAAAAGAAAGAAGCCGATATCCGTGAGAATCCGGCAGCTCGTACCTCTGATTTGCTGCAAAAAGTGTTCAGCAAACAGGATAAATAATGCTTCCATTCTTTCAGACAACAGAGCAGTAGCACTTAACCCCTGCTCTGTTGCCTGCTCTTTTTCCCATCCACCCTACTCTGGCTTACAATTTCAATAGCAATTGCCTACCTTTACCGGAAAGCGTAATCAATGGCAGCAATCGGACAATGGAACGAACTGAAGGTGATTAAAGAACTGGATTTCGGTGTTTATCTCGACGGCGGAGACCTGGGAGAGGTACTTCTACCTCGTCGGTATGTACCCGAAAACTGCCAACCGGAGGATACTGTTCGTGTCTTCATTTACCTCGATTCTGAAGACCGGTACATTGCTACTACCGAAACGCCCTATGCCACTGTAGGAGAGTTTGCACTGCTCAAAGTTGTTGCCGTCAATCAGGTTGGCGCTTTCCTGGATTGGGGCTTGTTGAAGGATCTGCTTGTGCCATTTAAGGAGCAGAAACAAAAAATGGACGTGGGCCGCTCCTACGTGGTGTATCTATACATTGACGAAGAAAGTCAGCGCATCGCCGCTTCGAATAAACTTAACAAATTTCTGGATCTTGCCCCTCCAGAATATACCGAAGGTGATGAAGTTGATTTGATGATCACCCAAAAAACCGATCTGGGTTATAAGGCGATTGTAAACAGCCAGCACTGGGGTGTTTTGTACGAAAATGAAATCTTCCAGCCTTTACGCGTGGGCCAAAAAGTTAAAGGTTACATCAAAAAGATCCGGGAAGATGAGAAAATTGACCTGGCGCTACAGCCCGCCGGTTACGAAAAGATTCCGGACCTGGCAGAGATTCTTTTGCAGGAGCTCAAGAAAAATAACGGATTTCTCCCGCTAAACGACAAAAGCTCAGCGGAGGACATCTATGATCGTTTTGGCGTAAGCAAAAAGTCCTTTAAAAAGGCGGTAGGTAACTTGTACAAAAAGCGCCTGATCACCATTGAAAAGAACGGCTTAAAACTTACCTGACCAGCAATACATCTCCTGACAGCACTTCCGTGTAAACAGTGCCATCGGCCCGATAGCCTTCTACCTGCAACATCCAGGTATAGACGCCCGGAAGCGCCAGGCGGTCTCTGATTTTGCCATCCCAGCCCTCTTTTAACTCTGTTGACTCAAAAATCAATTCCCCCCAGCGGCTAAAGACGCGCAATTCTACACTGATAATATCAGTACCATAAGCCCGAAATTCATCATTGATACCATCGCGGTTGGGGCTAAAGGCATTGGGTACATAGACCGCCGTGGGGCATACCTCTAGCAATTCCACCTCATCAGCACCGGTACACCCAAATTCGTCGGTGACCGTGACCCGGTAAATTCCACCTTCCCGGATGGATAAGGATGGTTGAGTAGTGCCATTTTGCCAACGGTAGGCGTAAAACGCTCCGGGAGTAAGCGTGGTAGCAAAGTTTCGTGTACAAACCACGGTATCCGGCCCCAGATCAGGTACCGGGTTAGGTTTCGCCTCCACGGTAGATGTAGCCGGGAAAGTAGCACATCCTGAAATGATACCAATCACTTCATAAACCCCGGAAACGGCAGGACTAGCATTATTAATCACCGGAAACTGGGCTTCCGAAAAATAGTTGCCCGGGCCAATCCATTCATAGTGGGCGCCATCAAGGTCGGTAGCACCCAGCGAAATCGAGGCTCCTTCGCAGGCAATGACATCACCAAGCACCTCCACCTGCTGCCGCAGGGTAATCAGCACGTCCCGCCGGAAGGTATCCACCACTTGCAGGCACTCATCGGTTAGAATCAATTGCACGGCATAACTACCTAATTCACTATAGATGTGGGAGAAAGCCGATTCGGTAGAAGTTGTACCATCCCCCAAGTCCCACCGAAAGGTATAACGCGCCGATGAAAGGCCGGTATCAAAATTAAGGGTATCGTTGAGGCAGCCTCCTTCCGGAATCGGATTGGCGTTGAGTTTTTTGAAGCTGGCACCACCACTATAGGCGTAAGATTCCAGGTCGCCATATCCATAAGCGGTTGCAATTACTCCGCATCCTTCAGAAATGAGGGTATGAGCTCCGGAATTGACCGAAAGCGTAGCATAAGCAAAATCCGCATGTCCACTAATATTGCTGACTGTTGCCACATCCTCGAGTGGGTCTCCATCAAAGGTAATAAAAGGTGCATCAGCGGCAGAAAAAATAACGTTGATATAATTTTCGCTAATGGCCTGAAAACCGGAATTGTACAAAGTAACGGTATCCCGGGTCTGTTCGATACTATTCAGCAACAACATGGAAGGGTCGCTGACCCAGTGTCCACTACAGGAGTTCCCCAGTATGTATTGGGCCACCAAAATGGCTTTATCACTCAGAATATAGGCATCATCCGGGGCATTAAATTCCACATACGCTCCGGCATCGAGGGTATAATTTTGCATGGTACTGCCCGTGACCTGCACTGAAGTATTGTCTTCGGCGGCCATGATGCGAAATTTATTGTAATTCATGTGTGCAAAAGGAGCGGCCACAAATTGTCGCCCCCAGGTTGAAACGGCGTACATTTGCTCTAATAAATTATCGCGGTAGCCACACCCTGCCGGGACCTCACTCCACCGGCAGCCGGCAAATACCGCAAAATCTTTATCACCAACGACATGTGATCCCGTGAGGTCGTCAGAGCCGCCGGCAGATTGTACCTGATAGGTTTCACCGGCATCAAGGGTAATTTGAAAGGTGGATCCGGGGTCTCGCCCGCCTTTGGTATTGTCACTTACCGTCACCGAAATCTGGGTATCATCTTCTATTGCCACAATTATAAACTCCGATGGATAAATCTGATTGTTTTGCCCGAAGGCAGTATAGGCCATCACGTAATATTCCTTATCGATCGATGGTACTGGCAATACGACAGAAGCTTCTGAACGGTGGTTGGCGTATTGGTGCATATACACTGAAACCGGTTGTACCGCCGTAACGTGCACCCCTGTCTTTTCCACCTGTTCTGACCCAAGCGTTTCGGTAAAAGTGGGAAGCGTAATCAGCTTAACGGAATTGGCAGTAACACTAAAGGACTGACTCCAGTTTTGTTGGGGTACACTCACCTCTCCGCTCGTATTGTATTTGGAGGTGATCATGACCACTTTGCTATTCTGGTTAATGTCGAAATGTTCCATAAAGGCCAGCCAAAAGTCTTGCCCTTCATTACTTTGCGCAAAGCCGTGTATTGTGATGACAAAAACGGCCAGCATGATCATACCAGCTCTAATGGCTACCTGAAGTAGATGCATAGGGTTTAATTTGGAATATAAGGTAGGAAAAAAACGGGGAAAGAATTTTTTTGTACCCAGATAATTATGCCGACGGGATGACATAGGGACAAAAAAAATTCCTACATCTCAGAAGGGACAAAGATGTAGGAAGAATTAAACATACTATGAGAAAACTTGAAACAAAGATAACCACGTCAAATGAGAAAAAATGCGCCGTTTAGGCTATGGGCATTTTAACACTTTGAATGGTTGCGATTCGTTAGAATACGGAAAAATCGTAATAGGAAACGGAGGCATTTTTCGCCCTTTTGTGCAGATTTGAGCAGTAAACGGTTTTCTTATTTAATCTGGATTTCCACAATGGGAATCTTGATTTCCACCCTGGTCCCAAGTGCCTCACCGGTGCTTTCATCCATTAAATCAATGGTTTTCACCAGTACTCCTTTGTTTTTGGAATGGTGCAGAATCTGTAAGCGCTTCTCGGTGATTTTGGTGCCTTTGGACCGATGGTTTTTATAAGCGGCATCGGCCTGCTGCAATTGACGGGCTTTTTCCCGCCCGATACCATTGTCTTCCACTACGCAAAGAATGGTATCCTCCTCCAACAGGGAGAATCTAACCTCAATAAGGCCATTCTTCTTTGAACGCAACCCGTGTTCAATGGCATTTTCTACATAGGGCTGTACAATCATGGTGGGTACCCCCAGGATATCCTCTTCAATTTCATCATCTACCTTGATCTCGTATGAGAGGCGATCTTCAAAGCGCAGCTTTTCATTGATATAAAGGTAGTCCTCCAGAAACTCGAGTTCCTTTTCCAGGGAAATGATCTCTAGATCGGAATAGTCGAGGCTTTGGCGCATCAACTTGGCAAATTTAGCCAGGTACTTCGCCGCAGAATTCATCTTATTGGAGGTGATGTAGTTTTGAATAGAATTGAGGGCATTGTACATAAAATGAGGATTCATCTGCGCCCTCAGAGCTTTGAGCTGCAAACGGGTAGCCTGCAATTTGAGCAATTCTGTTTCCTGTCGCTTTTTGGAGGCCTCGTATTTCACTTCCAGCTCCATCTGGCGACGCTTGTTGATTTGCTCACTATAACGCTCCGCAAACTGCACATGCATGGTTTGATATTCGTAAGCGTTTTTAAAATCGTCGAGTTCGGCATAGAAAGCCGCAATATCCCGGCATACGCTGGAAAGCTGTTTGTAATCCTCTATTTTACTGGCGTATTCGTAAGCCTGGGCAAAATGCTCAAAAGCCTCGTCCAGTTGCTTGGATTCCGCAAAGATGCGTGCCCGCCAATTTTCAATCACCGAAAAATTATAAAAATCCTCTTCCGATATCTCCTTGTACACGTGCTCTGCCCGGTCAAAGAGCTCCAAAGCTTCCTCAAAGCGGTCTTTTTCCATATAACAGTAGCCGAGGTTGCCATAGGCACTGGCCCTGGCGTGCTGGCTGATGTCGTCATCAACATTGATGGCCTTCAGGAAGTATTGCTCGGCGTTATCCGGATCGTCAATGGCCATATAACCGATACCCACGTTGAGGTAGTGCCACGACAAGCGCGTGCGCATCGGAATAGATTCACACATTTTGACTACTTTCAGATAAGCACGTACACTCTTTTCGTGTTCATCGTCCTTTTCGTACACCTTTCCCAGACCGCTGTGCACCAGGGTCATGAAATACAGGTCTTTGAGCGTAAGCGGCATTTCCAGAGAGTTGATGATCTTCTCGGTCTCCAGAAATAGCTCAATAGCTTTGGAGTAATTGCCGTAGTGCAGATTTAGAAAGCCTTCACGACAGATCATGCGAGCCCTCAATCGTTCGTCGGGAAATTTCTTGAGCAGCTTGGCGGTTTTTTCCTGCAAGTCAGTGGCCAGCTCCATACGTTCCATATTCATGCAGGTACCGGTATAGTCGATATAGACCTCTGCCATATCCTTGACGGTACCCCGTTCCTCAAGCATTTCAATGGCCTCCAGGAAAGAGGCTTCTGCCGCGTTGAAATTGTACAGTTGGTTTTCAATAATGGCGGTTCGCAACAGGTAATTGAGGCGGAAGTCAGGGTAGTTGTACTGCTCCAGCAACTTTTTCTGCTCCGCCAGCAGATCGCGAGCCCGCTGCACATTGGTAAAAGCATATTGTCCGGTCAGCTGGTCAATCAGGAGCATCCGCTGGAGTGGCTCCTTTTGCTGACTCAGCTTAAATTCCAGGTGATTCGTGGAAGTTTCTACCGGACTAGTCATATAAGCAGTATGCGTTGAGGCCAGGTTTGCAGCTCAAAGTTTGACCTCCAAACCTGGTGTGATAAAGATTATGACTTATTCAAAGTACATAAAAGTACACAAATACAAAAGGACTACACTCCTTCAAGAATGTAGTCCTTCTTATTTTATTGAATATCAACAATACTCTACTGAGGGACAATCCCTCCGAGACCATTGTTCCACTTTTTCTTCTTTTTATCATCTTTACCCCCGACAATCTTCTTCATGTCCTTTTTCTTGAGGGTTTTTAGATCTTTTTTCAGATCGTCAAGATTTTTTTTCGGTTTCCCCATAGTATCTATTTTTAAATCGATCCGGGATTTTAAATTCAGAACTCACTTACGGATAGTAAAAATACAAAAATATCTACAGTTCAGAAAAGATTTAACTTTTGAACAACACATTTTTTTTCTTTAAAAGGGAAAAAAAAATATCTGTTTTTAACACAATATTCTTCTATAGTCCCTCCTGTAGTCTTCGCATTTTTTCCATAAATGCCGGGCGGCGGCGGCGAGATACTTCAATTTTGATCTCGTCGTCCATAATGAGGTACCCTCCGTCTCCTTTTACGAACTTACGCATATAATTAAGATTAATCACATGACGTTTGTGCACACGGTAGAAATTGAAGGGTTCCAGTAAATCCTCGTATGATTTGATGGTTTTGGAAGCAGTAATACGCTCACCGCTATCCAAAAAGATATGGGTATAATTATCTTCCGCTTCAAAGCGAACGATGTCTTTAATATTGACAAAATAAATGCCATCCAATGCCGAAATGCTCATCTTGGTAAAGGCATTGGGATTGTTGTAGTAGTTATTAAAAACATCCAACCGCTTATCGGTTTGTGTATCCTTGCGTGGCTTGATACGAGCTACGGCCTCCGTCAGCAAGTCGGGATCGATGGGCTTGACGATGTAGCCGATAGAGCTATATTCACATGCCTTTATAGCATACTCCTGGTAAGCGGTAACAAAAACAATCTCAAAATCTATGGGGCGAAGTTGGTTGAGCAATTGAAAAACCAGGCCATCGGGCAAACTGATATCCATAAAAGCAACATCAGGACGGACGGGGAGGTTATTAAACAATTCAACACCTTCAGCGATGGAGCCGGCAGTGCCCATCAACTCAACATCTTCACAGTGTTCGGCCAATAAATTCTTCAGATTATTCAGACCGTTGATTTCATCCTCTATAATGACTGCTTTAATCACGGTAATTTTTTTGATAACAAATGAATATGTAAAGTTACACTAAAGCCCTTGAATTAGGAAAAAAACGACTGCCAATCTAGGAAGCGGTCGGATTTGCGCGGGCAGGGGTCATTCCGTTCTGACTGCTTTCTGATAATTTTGTATTTTTTGGGCTCAAAATAACTGGTTTATGCTCGACAAGAATTTTCGACCAAATCCCACAAAGGAAAAACTCCACGAGATCATCTTTGAGGCTGACACTCCTGCAGGTAAGGCTTTTGATATCATCCTGTTGATTACTATTTCAGCAAGTGTCATTGTTGTCGCACTGGAGAGTGTCGATTATCTTCATGATGCCTATTTAGATCTGTTCTTTTATATCGAATGGGGGTTCACTATTATCTTTACTATTGAGTATATCTTGCGATTGTACAGTGTGTACAGGCCCTGGAAATATGCTCGAAGCTTTTTTGGCATAATCGATCTGCTCGCTATTCTGCCCAGCTACCTCAGCCTGGTCATCGCCGGCTCTCAGTATTTTCTGGTCATTCGCGTTTTGCGATTAATGCGGGTTTTCCGGATTTTCAAACTGGGTCACTTTATGAAGGAGGGTGCCATCATTGTGGAAGCCCTGAAGGCAAGTCGGGCTAAAATTACTGTATTTTTAATCTTTGTATCACTCATGACCATCGTGATCGGTGCGGTGATGTACCTTCTTGAGGGTGGACAAAACCCTGGTTTTTCCAGCATTCCACGCAGCATTTACTGGGCCATCGTGACGCTGACTACCGTAGGGTATGGCGATATTACTCCGGTTACTGAACTAGGACAGTTTCTCTCGGCAGTTGTCATGATTTTGGGCTATGCTATCCTGGCAGTGCCCACGGGCATTGTGTCTGCTGAATTTATCCAGACTCACCGCAATAACTTTCCATTAAATACCCAGGCCTGCCGCTTCTGTGGAGAAGAGGGCCATGATGATGATGCACTTTATTGTAAGTATTGTGGTGAGAAATTGAATGAGGACCAGGAAGATATTAGGAATTTTGGCAGAGGTGACGGATGAGACTGGGAAAAGTTTAGCGTTTAGGGAGGTTTAGAGTTTAGAGTGAGGTGGAATTAAATAGTCTGCAAATGCCTTATTTTTGAGAATCCTGCTAATTTTCATGGTTGAGACGGGTGAGAAAGTTTAGTGTTTAGTGTGTAGGAGTTTAGAGTGAGGTGCAGTTAAATAGTCTGCAAATGCCTTATTCTTGAGAATCCTGCTAATTTTCATGGTTGAGACGGGTGAGAAAGTTCAGCGTTTAGTGTGTAGGAGTTTAGAGAGGGTTAAGGGTTAAGGGAAGGGAAGTTTTAAACCCTCATTCCAAAGTGTAATTTTCAACAAAATGAGGCCTTTGTTGCAGCCTCCTAGGTGTCATTGGATTAAATGCAAGGAATTTGGTCGAGGTTGCAAACATCTCCCGAGCGAGTCGATAGAGCCTAACGGCCAATACCTACCTCCTGATTGGCAATATTTTACACACAACCTTGTCATCGATTGGCGCCGCGGACGCGGAAGGTGGCGAAGAGGCGTTTGACGCTGTATTTGCCGCTGCCATTGGCCATCACCATGAGCAGGCCGCCGATGATGGCAAAATTTTTCATAAATGAAATTGATTCCATGCGAAGTTCGTCGGCGGGGGCATTCCAGAAACTGTGCACGATAAAGGTGACCGGCACCCAGTAGATTAACAATAAAAGTGCTCCAAAGCCGGAGCGGTAACCGATTAACAATAATGTACCACCGATGATCAACATGGAAATGGTAGCCACCAGGAGAAAGTCCTGTTTCCAGGTGATGCCATAGTCGGTCATCAATTGCTTGGTGCTTTTAAAGTAGGAAATAGAATCGTATGCTTCCCAAAGAAATAAAAAGGCAAGTGATACACGGGCAATTAAATCGATTACATCTTTCATAGCATCAGTTTTTTAAAAAGGCGGTCAAAGATAGCAAGATCTGGAATATTGTCAGCAGCTAATTCCAGGGCGGTGTATTGCATTAGGTTTGCACAAAGGAAGCAACCGCTTTGGCCACATTCTGGCCGTCCATCGCCGCCGACAGGATTCCACCCGCATAACCGGCTCCTTCTCCGCAGGGGAATAATCCAAGGATATCCTCATGCATGTAGGTTGCCGCGTTCCGAGGAATTTTCACAGGAGCACTGGTACGACTCTCCGTACCGATCACGTTGGCCTCTTCGGTGTAATAGCCCCGCATGATCTTGCCAAATTGCTGAACCCCTTGTTGCAACCGCTGATAAATAGCGGGGGGCAATAATTCATGTAGAGGCCCGGGCGTTAAGCCGGGGATATAGGAAGAATCAGGCAATGAGGCCGAAAGTTTTCCGCTGACAAAATCAGTGAGGCGTTGGGCAGGAGCCTTTTGTGAACCATCTCCGGCGAGATTAAACATCTTCTGTTCAATCGACTGCTGGAAGGCCAAACCAGAAAAGACGCCATGCTTGGCAAAAGGCTGTAGATCCTCCACTTCCACGGCTACTACCGTCCCGGAATTGGCGAAAGCCGAATCCCGCCGCGATAGCGACATGCCGTTGACCACAATTTCTCCCGGTGCTGTAGCAGCTGGTACGACCAATCCACCCGGACACATACAAAAGGAGAAAACGCCGCGGCCATCCACCTGGCAAACCAGTTTGTAGCTGGAAGCCGGCAGGTGTTCCTCCCGTGGAGACTGATTGTACTGAATACGGTCGATCAGCAACTGCGGGTGTTCGATGCGGACTCCCAAAGCAAAGGGCTTGGCTTCGATGTGAATCTTTTTCGTGGCCAATAATTGGTAAATATCCCGTGCGGAATGTCCGGTGGCCAGAATAACGGCCTCGCCAAAGTGTTCCTCTTTTTCGTTGACCTGCACGCCGATCATCTTGCCATCACGGATCAATAGATCGGATACCCAACTGTCAAAGTGGATCTCCCCGCCGTGCTGCAGGATCGTCTCCCGAATGCTGGCCACAATCATCGGGAGTTTGTTCGAACCAATGTGCGGATGTGCATCCACCATGATTTCAGAGGAGGCCCCGTGTTCTACTAACAAGCGCAGCACCTTTTCAATACTTCCCCGCTTGTGGGAACGGGTATATAGTTTTCCATCGGAATAGGTGCCGGCACCGCCTTCCCCAAAGCAATAATTGGAATGCGGATTAACCTCACCAAATTGCTGGATGGCACGCAAATCTCTGCGCCTTTCCTGTACCGGTTTGCCACGGTCAAAAAGGATGGGTTTGAGTCCCAACTCAATCAATTGAAGCGCTGCGAAATATCCCGCCGGTCCCGCACCGACGATCAGTACTCGTTGGCCATTCTCCACGGGACGAAGCCGATCCAGGACAGGAGCTTCTGCCTTTGGCATTTCATCGATGTAGACGGCCACCTTCAAACGTATAAATGGGCGTTTGCCACGGGCATCGATAGAGCGACGTAGATACTCAACGGATTTGACGTGCTGCTCAGCAGCCTTCACTTTGCGGATGGCACGTTGTCGTACCAGCTGCTCATTGGCAGCCTCGGCTGGCAGGAGTTTTAGTTCTACCTCTTTAATCATCTTTATCTTCCTCGGTGCTGCGCTGGTACTGATTGGCACCAACCTCCTTAAAACTTTCGGGCATATACACAATGGTATTTACTTCCTCAAAACACTCCCCTCTCTTGGTTTTGATCGTCTTTCTTTCCTTATCGAGAGAAACCAGCCGCAGCACGTCCCCTTCCTCCTGCGCTTCAACCTTGTAACGCCCGGCATCTATAAAGTGTCCAAGAATAACATCGGAAGCGTCGTACAACTTGATCCTCGTTTCAATCATAATATTATTACCCGGCCAGGCTTGTACCTTTGTTTCACCGTACATGTCCAACTGGATCGTTTTGACACTGTCCAACTGAAAAGTATCGTGAAACGTTTTCTGGGCTTGCCCCCAGAGGGAAGCACCTGCCAGACTAGCAACCATCATTATCAACCATTTCTTCATAGCCTTGTGTCTTCGTTCTTATTTAGAGTACATGGGCAAAGGTAAATAGAAAAAAAAATAAGGTACAGAAAGGAATTGCCCCTCTGTACCTCATTAACGTTACAAGTAAATTAGTTGTTTTACAGCGAAGAGTTTTCCCCGCCCAATCCACTTGTTGAGTTGTCTTTTAGTTTCACTAAAACATTTTCCGGCGCATAAACGATGTACGTCAGCTCCTCTACCAGTTCTTTGCCACGCACCATAATTTGCTTATCCATTTCAGGATTATTGATGGTATAGGCATCATCACTGATTTGTGACTTGAGATTGTAGCGTCCAGCCTGAATCAAAGACTTTAGCATGGCATCAGAACCGGTTTCCAAAGAAATCGTCATCTGTATGCGCAGAATGTCATTATTCCAGGGCTGTACTTCCACATTGCCCGCCAGGTCGAGTAGAACAACTTGATTGCCTTCGAGATTGAAGGACTTCACCAGGATTCTTTCCGCCTGTTGTCCATTAACAAAGAAAGCTGTACACAGGAGGAAAAGCGTTGCGAAATAAGTTTTGTAGTTGTAGATAGTCATAAGCACCTCCTTTTTTTGTCCTTTGGTAAATCTGTTTCGGAGTCCCCAGAATTTATCAAAGAATGTCATTTAAATGATTTGTGGCGACGGGATTGATCAAAACTCCCCTACCCATTGCCGTGCATATAAATTGCAAAAAATTATGCAAAAAGTCAATAAATTCATTGGTTTTGTTTGGAATCCACCTGGTTTTAAACACTCAAGGGCGCAACCGCGTGCCGAATTTTCAATAGGCGCTCCAACAGGGCCTCCAATTTATCCAGCGGCAACATATTGGCACCATCTGATTTGGCCTCGCCGGGATTGGGATGCGTTTCCATAAACAAGCCATCAACACCAACGGCCACTGCTGCCTTGGCCACCGTCTCAATCAATGCCGGCTTGCCCCCTGTTACACCACTGCTTTGATTGGGCTGCTGAAGTGAGTGTGTACAATCAAGCACTACCGGTGCACCCATGGCCTGCATCACGGGGATACCGCGATAATCAATCACCAAATCCTGATAGCCGAAAGTAACCCCACGTTCCGTAAGGATCACCTGGTCATTGCCTGATTCTGTGACTTTGTCTTTTGCAAAACGCATAGCTTCGGCACTCAGGAACTGGCCTTTTTTGATATTGACTACTTTTCCCGTTTTGGCCGCAGCCACCAACAAACTGGTTTGCCGACACATAAAGGCCGGAATTTGCAATACATCGACGTATTCGGCAGCCATGGCTGCTTCTTCGTCGGCGTGAATATCTGTTGTTACCGGAACCTGAAATGCCTCACCTACAGCCTTCAAAATGCGTAGAGCTTTCTCATCGCCGATGCCGGTAAATGAGTCGAGCCGGGAGCGATTGGCCTTTCGATACGAGCCTTTAAAGATATATGGAATCTTCAGTCGCTCGCAGATGGTACTGACCTTCTCGGCAATTTCAAAAGCCATAGCCTCACCTTCAATAGCACAGGGACCGGCAATGAGAAAGAAATGACCACTATCTAAATGTTTTAAACCTGGTACTTTCGGTAACATATTGATTGAGATTTACTTTGAGACAAATTACAAATCAAAACTTTCAAAGTAAAGAAAAAGAAGCTGCCCTCAAAAAAAGACAGCTTCGGTGATCATATCTTAAAAACGTAGGATTAACTAACTAACTCAGTGTTATTTAAAACTTGTAGTTGATACCCAGGTTGAGCAGTGAGATGCCGTATCCTACCTCACCATTGATACCAAGATTAGGGCTGAGGTAATAGGTAGCGCCGACAAAACCGGAGTACAAAAACTTATTTGTTGCCGGGCGACTAAAAGTAGGCTGCAGGTCATCGCGGTTGCTCTCAGCGGGGTAATTAATGTCCTCCTTTACGGTTGGGACACTGTATCCCACCATGAAACCACCGTATACATCCCAGCTTTTGAAGCGATTAACGTGTACCGCAGGGCGGATACCAAACATCAATTGCTCGCTGTCGTAAATACGGGTGGTACCGTCGGGGTAATTCTTCTTTTGGCTGGTGGTTGAGGAATAAGCCACAAAACCACCCAGGCTAAATTTTTGGTTGAACTGGTAAGTCAACTTTGCGCTCACCGGAGGAACGTTTACATGGCCGCCGTCAGCAGCATAGGTAGGAATGAGGCCGATACCGAGGCCCAGCTGCAGATCTCCAGACTTAAGTTCTTTGGATTGTGCATTAATCAGATTGGCGCAGGTAAACAAAATACCGAGTACAATAATAATTCTTGACATGGTTATCGCTTGTTTAGGTTTTAAATTTAGGGTCATCGTTTTCGATGCCGCAAATGTAGATCAAAAAGGTGTACCAGTCAAGTCAATAAGCAGAATTTTATTTTGAATTAACAGTAAAAAATACGATATCAGGAAATTTTATTCTTTTTAAAGGATTGTTTTTTGGAAAAAATTTCAAAAACTTACCTTTAAAAAAATTTACTTTCGAGGCCCCTATAATGCTCCAAATAAAAAATTTATTGCCTAAACTTCTATTTTGAAGCCATTCTTACGGCAACTTTAACGCCGTATTAAGAATTAGAAAAATAAGCCTTTCAAACTATTCCACGATTCATACTATTCTATTAACGGTGACTTTATAAAAAGTCACACTATTCCGACTATAAATCAGACCGAAAATGCGTTTTATTTTTGTCTTACTGATTCTATTCTTTTTTGACCTTTATGTCTTTCAGGCATTCCGCATGTTGGCCGAAACCTGGTCAGCATCAACCCGGATGCTTCTTTATATTATCTATTGGTTATTGCCTCTGTTGGCCATTCTTCTGATGACCATTCCCGTAGCCGATCCGGCACCAGGGTGGTTCAAGCAGGTATACAGCCTGTTGCGGGCCATTGTCATTATTGCCTACTTCTCGAAGTTACTGATTGGCAGTTTTCTATTTATCGATGACTTGCGTCGAATGACCGTCTACGCCATGGAGCGCTGGAATGGAGAAGCGATCTTCAACAATAGCCGATCTAAATTTCTGGTCAATGCCGGACTGGCACTGGGCAGTATTCCTTTCTTTTCCCTGACCTACGGTATGTTGTTTAATCAGTACCGCTACAAGCTTTACCGCCAGAAGCTATCGCTGCAAAAGCTACCAGATGCATTGAAAGGACTGCGCATCGTGCAGATTTCTGATATTCACTCCGGCAGTTTTACCTTTCGGGAACCTCTGCAAAAAGCCATCGATTTAATCAATCAACAGAAACCCGATCTGGTTTTCTTTACCGGTGATCTGGTCAATAACGTGGCCACAGAAATGCGCCCATTCATCGATATCTTCAAGCAGATCGATGCGAAATACGGCGTCTACTCTATATTGGGCAACCACGACTACGGCGACTACGTGCAATGGCCAGACCGGCAATCCAAACAGCAAAACCTCGATCACCTCAAAGCCATCCACGGTGAGTTGGGCTGGGATTTATTGCTCAATGAAAATCGTATGGTAGATATCGGAGGAGAAAAAGTGGCTGTGATCGGTGTGGAGAACTATTCGGCGCACCCAAGGTTTCCCAAACACGGCGATCTGCAAACCGCACATACCGGTACGGAGTCGGCCAGCCTGAAGTTGCTGCTTTCGCACGATCCTTCACACTGGAAAGATCAGGTGATTCAGCAATTCAAGGATATCGCCATCACCTTTAGCGGTCACACGCACGGTATGCAGTTTGGTGTAGAAATTCCCGGCTGGATCAAGTGGAGCCCAATTCAATACGTATATAAGGAGTGGGCCGGATTATACCGCCAGGAGGATCAGTTTTTATACGTCAATCGTGGCTTTGGATTTCTGGGTTATCCCGGTCGGGTAGGTATTTTGCCGGAAATTACACTTCTGGAGCTGGAGCCTAAAAAATAACTGGCAGGCACGTATCCAGTTGTGCCTACCAGTCAGGTGATTAACAAAAACTTTGTCGTCGGGTGCTCAATACTTACTAGCCTTTCGGCAATACAACGGTGTCAATCACATGCACCACTCCGTTGCTGGCTTTTAGATCGGTAGCGGTGACCATTGCTTTGCCACCGTTTTCATCCATCAGCCACACATTACCGTCCATCAACATTGCGGTAAGCACACCTCCACTCACTGTTTTCAATTCCACTTTTCCACCGTGTTCCTTGATGGCCTTTACTACCGCCGCTGCATCCAGATTGCCGGGTACTACATGGTAGGTCAGAATGGTTTGCAACCTGGTACGATTTTCCGGCTTTAACAACTGGTCAACGGTGCCTTTCGGCAATTTTTCAAAGGCCGCATTGGTCGGAGCAAATACAGTGAATGGCCCATCGCTCTTCAGGGTACCCACCAGATCGGCAGCTTTTACTGCAGCTACCAGTGTGGTGTGGTCCGGTGAGCCGATGGCAATATCCACTACATCCTTTCCCGTTTCGTGGTTGGCCACCTTTATGGCTTTTGCATCATGGCACTGCGCCTGCAGGCTTTGTTGCATCAGAAAGGAACAGATCGTGAACAAGAACAAAAATAGATTTTTCATGGTCAGAAATTTTGGTTAACAAATCGACATACATACGGTGCAAACCGGCAGGCGGATTTTCATACTCTAATCTTTTTTTTCTCAGAACATTTTTGCGTTGCACTTGTTAGCCCTACATCAGTCGGTGGTAGACCTAAATCCGATACAGCTGTATTTTCGGCGAAGAACTAACTTTCGGAAATAGCATGCCGTCTGGAATTCTTATGAAGGACCAGAACAGCCATATCGTCCAGGCGCTTCAAAAGCGCGATAAGAGGGTCATCGAAATCTTGTACGATCAGTATTCGCCGGCCCTGTACGGTGTCATTTTGAAGAT
This sequence comes from Saprospiraceae bacterium, assembly GCA_965229635.1. Lineage (GTDB taxonomy): Bacteria > Bacteroidota > Bacteroidia > Chitinophagales > Saprospiraceae > BQJU01. The sequence continues at coordinate 2,624,702 of OZ245894.1, read as the reverse complement.
TGTCCGTTCGGAAGAAACTGCCTGCGACGTATTGCAGGATACCTTCATCAAGATCTGGACACACGGTAATCAATATGATGCCCGCAAAGGCACTTTGTTTACCTGGATGCTGAACATTGCGCGCAATAAGGCCATCGACAAGACCCGTTCGGCAGCATTTAAAAAAAAATCAAAAATCCAGAATCTGGATCAGGCCGTATATAATAGTGTAGAGCAGAGCGAGCAGCTCAATCCAGACCATATTGGCTTGAAGGGAATGGTAGATGGTCTGGAAGATAAATACAAAGAAGTTATTGAACTGGCCTATTTTCAGGGTTACACCCAAAAGGAAATTATGGAAAGACTTGATCTCCCATTGGGCACGGTCAAGTCGCGGGTCAGGATAGGGCTGCGGGAATTAAGGCGACTATTCACCTTGCCCAAGGTATCCGGGTTTTTATTGATTTGGTATTGGTTGATCACATAATGGATAAAGAAAAATTTTTAGAATCGGGTTTATTGGAACAGTATGTTCTGGGACTGACCAACGCAGAAGAAAGCGCCATGGTAGAGCGCTACGCTGATGCCTTCCCCGAAGTGCAGCATGAAATTGCTCATTTGCGCGACGGCCTTGAAGCTTATGTCAAAGACCAGTCAACAATGCCTCCCAAAGGCCTGAAAGAGCAAATTCTGAACAAAATAGATGAATTGGAGCAGGAGAATGTGATGGCTCCCCGACGCAGCAGTACAAGAATGTACCTTGCTGTGGGAGTTGTACTACTATCCACCATATTGGCATCTCTTTATTTCTACCTGCAATACAACCACCAGAAGCAAGCCTACGATCGCCTGCAAAATGAATTTCAGGTCTATCAGGAAAAATGTGAGCAAACTCAGCAAGCATTGGCTGCAAACAATGAGATTTTTGAATTTTTAAATCATCGTGCTACGCATCCCGTATACCTCAAAGGCACCAATCTCGACCCAGAGGCAGCACTGGTTGTCTATTGGAACCCCGAAGCGCAAAATGCGCTGTTGAGTGTGCTCAACCTTCCACCACCTCCACCGGAGAAGCAATACCAGATTTGGGGTGATGTGAACGGAAAGATGGAAAACATGGGTGTTTTCGAGCAGGATAATCCCAATTTGCAGCAGGTCGAATTCATTGAGCGCCCCGCCAGCTTTAATATTACCCTCGAACCCAAAGGGGGAAGTGAGCACCCCAATACGGATCTTTTGTACGCCAAAGGCGATGTTTGATGCACATTTCCAGAGTTCCCACCAAAGTTAAAGTTGCTGAATTTCAAAAACTGGCCTTATTATTGTAGTTCTTTCCGAACAATCAATCGTTGTGGTTGATGAGTAATCGCAAAAAAAATTGGACATTTCCTGCCAATATTCAGGACGATTTAAGGAATTGAAAAAAAAATTGGCATAATTTTAGGAAAGTAACTAAAAATTCTTGATTTTAGCACTGCCCTCATGAACAGTTATTCATAAACATTTTTTTCTTAACTCTAAAACAGTAGGCTATGCTGATTATTTACATTGCGACAGGAGCATTCCTCGTCGGAGGAGGGCTCGTTTTTTTGTCAAACCTGGTATCCGAAACTGGAGAGACCCGGTATTATTAATTCCCCTTTTTCATTGAAACACCCAGATAGCAACTAAAGCTTTCTGGTGAATTCGCAAAATCGCAGCCGGAATCCTTAGCGTTGCGATGGCAAGTCTTCCCTAGAAACCCCGGGCACCTGAAGCCCAATACTCCAAAACCCAAAGGTCGAACTATTCGACAATCTTCCTGAAAGCTTCCCGTGAACATCAAACCGCATTGGCATCTGCCAAAGCAACCCTTTTATAATTATCCAATGCACCTGGAAGGTGAAAGTGATGGGTAAAACAGAGCTTTGAGAGGCTTTAGCTTACGGGAGGAGGGCATGGTTTAAGTATACATACACTTTTTTTACTGACGAGAAACCAACTAAATTTAATTTGGACCTTAGCCCTCCTCCTCCCACACTTGATTTTCGTAGGTTTGTCTGCGGTTCTTCAGGCATTTCATGGCCTGAGTGAGCCCATTTACGGTCATTGGAAACATTCTGTTTCCGGTGTACTGGCGGAGGAGATTCACCGACTCGTAGTAGTCCCATTCATACTCAGGAAGTGGGTTAATCCAGATGAGATGTTTGAAGTGGTCGCTTAATCTGCGCAACCACTTTATGCCAGGTTCATCATTGTAGTGCTCGACACTGCCACCGCTGTAGAAAATTTCGTACGGCGACATGGCAGCGTCACCTACAATGATCACCTTGTAGTCCGACCCAAATTTATGGATCAGTTCGAGCGTGGGAATCTTTTCGCGAAAGCGACGCCGATTATCCTTCCACACTGATTCATATACGCAATTATGGAAATAAAAGAAGTCTAAATGCTTGAATTCCCATCGAGCGGCTGAAAACAGCTGTTCGCAAAGGGAAACGTGTAGGTCCATCGATCCACCTACGTCCATCAGTAGTAAAACCTTAACGCGGTTTTTCCTGGAGGGATGCATGGCAATATCGAGCATTCCGGCATTTTCGGAAGTTTTCCGGATGGTGCCGTCAAGATCTAACTCGTTGGGGATACCCTCACGGGTTAAAATACGAAGGCGTTTGAGGATGAGTTTGATGTTGCGCGTATGCAATTCAACACGATCATCCAAATTTCGAAAGGCGCGTTGATTCCAAACCTTGATGGCTTTGCGATTCCCCCCTTCGCCGCCTACTCGAAAGCCTTCGGGATTATACCCCCCATTTCCGAAAGGGGAAGTTCCACCGGTGCCAATCCATTTATTGCCTCCGGAATGGGCTTCCCTTTGTTCGGATAGCAATGCTTCAAAGCGTTCCATCAACGCCTCCAGGCCGCCCATTTTTTCGATTCGGGCAAGTTCCTCTTCACTAAGCTGTGTCTTTAGATAGTTTTTCAACCACTCCTCCGGAATGGAGGCGGTAAAGAAATCGTCGGGAATGGCATCCAGCCCCTCAAAAAGATGACCGAAAATCAGGTCAAAACGGTCGAGGTGGGCCTCGTGTTTGACAAATAGTGCTTTGGATAAAGCATAGAACTCATCCAGTGAATAATCAATTACTCCTTTCTTTAAAGCCTCCAACAATCCCAGGTATTCGTGTAAGCTTACCGGAATACCGTGTTTGCGCAGCTCAAAAAAGAAGTTGAGAAACATTAGTTGAGTTTTAGTACATCCAGGAAGGCCTTTTGTGGTACCTCTACACTACCGATCTGACGCATGCGTTTTTTACCCTTCTTCTGCTTTTCCAGCAGTTTCCGCTTACGCGTAATGTCACCACCATAACACTTGGCCGTAACGTCCTTGCGCAGCGCAGAGATGGTTTCACGGGCAATGATCTTGGCGCCAATCGAAGCCTGAATGGCAATCATAAACTGCTGGCGTGGCAGCAATTCCTTGAGGCGCTTACAGATTTTGCGACCAAAAGCCTCTGCTTTATCACGGTGTACCAATGCCGAAAGGGCATCCACCGGCTCACCGTTGAGGCGAATATCCAGTCTGACCAATTCTGACTGGCGATAGTCATTCGGCTGATAGTCAAAAGAAGCGTATCCACGCGAGATCGACTTCAGGCGGTCGTAAAAGTCAAATACGATTTCGGCCAGTGGCAAGTCGAAGCTCAGCTCCACCCGGTCCTGCGTCAGATAGTGCTGCTTGACCAGAATGCCCCGCTTTTCCATACACAGCGTCATAATCGCACCAATATATTCCGGCTTGGTAATGATCTGTGCAGAGATGTAGGGTTCTTCAACGTAGTTGAGGTAATTATTTTCCGGAAGGTCCGCCGGGGTGCGCACCGTAAGTGTTTCGCCTTTGGCAGTATGAGCGATGTAAGATACGTTCGGAATCGTCGTGATTACATCCTGATCAAATTCGCGCGCCAAACGCTCCTGAATAATTTCCAGGTGCAACATGCCGAGGAAGCCACAACGGAAGCCAAATCCCAGGGCCACCGAGGTCTCTGCCTCGTACACAAGCGAGGCATCATTGAGTTGCAGTTTCTCCAAACTATCACGCAAATCCTCAAAATCGTCATTATCAATAGGAAAGATACCGGCAAATACCATCGGCTTAACCTCCTCAAAACCCTTAATGGCTTCTTTGCAGGGGTTTTCGACCTGAGTGATGGTATCCCCCACTTTAATCTCCTTGGATTCCTTAATGCCGGTGATGATGTATCCTACGTTGCCCGCCTTCAATTCCTTTTTGGGTTCCTGACCCATCCGGAGCACACCAATTTCGTCGGCTTCATATTCTTTACCGGTGTTGACAAAGCGCACTTGATCGCCCTTTCTGATTTTCCCGTTCATGATCCGGAAGTAGGCGATTACCCCACGGTAAGCGTTAAATACCGAGTCAAAGATCAGAGCCTGCAGCGGAGCATCTACCGTGCCTTTGGGAGCGGGAATTCGATTTACGATAGCCGCCAGGATATCCTCTACGCCAAGGCCGGTCTTACCACTAGCCAGAATGATTTCACCTGGATCACAACCGATCAGGTCAATGATTTGCTCGGAAACCTCTTCCACCATGGCACTTTCCATATCAACTTTGTTGAGTATGGGAATGATTTCCAGGTCGTGTTCAATGGCGAGGTAAAGGTTGGAAATGGTTTGCGCCTGAATGCCCTGTGAAGCATCAACCAGCAGCAGGGCGCCCTCACAGGCCGCAATGGAGCGGGATACCTCGTAGGAAAAGTCAACGTGACCCGGAGTATCGATCAGGTTAAACGTATAAGTTTCGCCGTCGGTATGCTGGTAATACATCTGGATGGCATGACTCTTGATCGTGATCCCTCTTTCGCGTTCCAGGTCCATATCATCTAGAGCCTGGTCTTTCATCTCCCGCTCTGAAATGGTTTTGGTAAATTCCAAAAGCCGGTCAGAGAGCGTACTCTTACCATGATCGATGTGTGCAATCACGCAAAAATTCCTGATGTCCTTCATATATATTTATTGGTTGCTAATGCCTGGCAAAGATCGCCGGAAAAAGCAGTATTGTCAATGGGCGGCAAAGATAAGATTTTTAATAATGCGCCACTACTTTGTACCAATTTTAAAAATTGGGCACTCCACTTAATTATAGTATTCCTATCATATAGATAAGTACTTTCCTAATTGTCAAAACAATGAACAGAGGCAATTGTTGTCCAGTAAAATCGTTACAAATATCATCATTATAATTATAATGATTTTCAAGATCGATTTTGCTTTCGCAAACGTGACTTTTGACTAAATCCTGCATTATAAAAATATGAAAACGACAACTCCCCTACTCTGCCTGCTGCTACTCAGCAGCGTTCTGCTAAAAGGTCAGGAAACATTTGACAGCATCATCGTGCTAAAGCGTGATACCGTATTTTTTGACTTTGGCAAATACGACATCCGCCCCGAAGCTGACGCTGTGATTAGCCTGGCGGCCAACGAATTTCTCAGCAAAAAAGGCCGCCAGATCCGTATCACCGCCCACACCGATGCCATTGGTACGGGTGCAGCCAATCTGACCCTTTCGGAAAATCGGGCACAGGCGGTTAAGGATAGTCTGATTGCTCGTGGTATTGCTCCAGATTTGATCACTACCGAAGTATTTGGTGAAAATGTACCCATTGCCGATAACGATTCGGAAGCTGGCCGCCAGCGCAACCGCCGGGCCACCATTGCCCAGATTAAGACGATCCAACTTGTCAAGCTAAAGGGACGAATCATCAACCCTAAAGACAGCACCGGTATTGCCGCTGACATCATCGTGCGCACCAAGGGTTTTCAGGACTCCCTTAGGGCCGACTCCCTTGGCTATTTTGAATATCCGGTACCTGATCAAACAGTGGTGGGCTTTGACGTATACGCTCCAGGGTATTTTTTCACCTCCAAAATGCTGAAAGCTGAGGCCGGAAAGATGGATCCCCTGACCCTGGAACTGAGCCCGGCCAAAGCGGGGGAAGTAGTTGATTTAAAAAACCTCTACTTTGTTGGCAATCAAGCCGTCCTACTCGACCGGTCTAAGCCGGAACTGCCCAAAGTGCTCAAATTTATGCAAATCAACCCCAAGATCAAGATCGAAATTGCCGGACACATCAACCGCCCTAATCACCCGTTGGTACCACCAGAGTCCTGGGATTTTCAATTATCCGTTCGCCGTGCCAAGCTGGTGCACCAATACCTGCTCGACAACGGTATCTCGGAGGAGCGCATCACTTTTAAAGGCTACGGCAATAGTGAAATGCGCTACCCTACGGCAACCAGCCTTAAGGAACAGGAACTCAATCGTCGCGTGGAAATCCGCGTACTGGAAACGGGAGAGAAGTTGGGGGAAATTGGGAAAGATGGGTATTAGAGGAGTTTAAAGTTTAGTGTTTAAAGTTTAGAGGAGGGCAGCGCTTATCATTCTGCAAATTCTTTGATTCTGGGAATCTTGATCAGGTTGAGACGGGGGAGACGGTTTAGGGGGAAACGCTTAATCATTGTGCAAATTCTTTGATTCTGGGAATGCTCTTCGGGTTTATGTGGTTTATGGAGGGTTATGAAGTTTAGGCGGGGGAGGCGGTTTAGACGGGTAAGCTTACCATTCTGCAAATTCTTTGATTCTGGGAATCCTGATCAGGTTGAGACGGGGGAGACGGGGGAGGCAGTTGAGACGGGGGAGACGGTTTAGGGGCTCTTGACGGAAGGAGTTTATAGGGTTTATGGAAGTTTATATGGTTTATAGTTGAGGCGGGGTAGACGGTTTAGGGGGAAACGCTTAATCATTGTGCAAATTCTTTGATTCTGGGAATGCTCTTCGGGTTTATGTGGTTTATGGAGGGTTATGAAGTTTAGGCGGGGGAGGCAGTTTGGAAAGTTTAGAGTTTAGTGTGTAGGAGTTTAGAGAAGGGCTGCTGATTATTCTGCGAATACTGACTTAGGTTAATGGTTAAAGTTTAGAGAAAGGCAGCGCTTATCATTGTGCAAATTTTGTGGTTCTGGGAATGCTGCTTCAATTCTGCGAATGCTGACTTAGTTTAAAGGTTAATGGTTAAAGTTTAGAGAATGTCTTACACTGAAGGAAGTTGACCTTTTTGGTTAACGGATAATGTTTCGATAAACAAAGAAAGTTGATTTGGATCGCCTAAAATCTTAGGTTGTTTAAAAGTAAAAACTTTCATTGAAGTTCTTTGATTTAGTGGTATGTTTTGAAGCTGTTGTTCAAATTGAACTGGCGAGAGCATATTCAATTCACCATGGGGGCAGTGATTTCGATTGTTGACAGCCTTGGCCAATAGGCGTTTTAGCTGATTAAATGATTTAGGCTCCCAGTGGATCAAATAATTGTTCTTGATAATGCCATTCAATCGTTCCATATGGGTGTTTTCATAAACGCTGGCGCACATGCTGATGCCGATGTTGTACTGCTTTAGCAGCTTGACGTAATCATTGCAGGCGTACTGGATTCCTTTATCAGAATGATGAATTAATTGATGACCTGTTTTGTGGATGTTTCGTGCCTTCAAAGCCATTTTGAGTAAGCTGATGCTGTGATAAGCATGAAGAGACTCTGATACCCGGCAGGCGATGATTTTTCGACTGTACAAGTCCATAATCATGCTGATGTAATAGTCGGTACGGCCTATTTTATAGTAGGTAATATCGGTTACCCAAAGTTGGTTTACATCTTTAAACTCTTTGTTGCTTAGCAGGTTCTGATAGGGGATAATGCGCGAGCCTTTCCAGCTTATTTTGGGGATTGGTTCGAGGGCATAACCTGCCATTTTTCCCAATTGTTCAAAGGCTTGACGACCGATTCCCTGAGGTTGGAATAGATAGTAGATCTTGGCCAACCCAATGACTGGGTGCATCTGCCTGGCTTGCTCCATTAAGCCGATATAATAGGCTGTGCCATCCGTCTTTGTTGCTAATCTGAGCATGTACTGTTGATGTGCCTGTTTGCTTAGACCCGCTATTTGATAAAGATTCTTCATGATAAATCTTTTTGGTCCAGACAATCCTTGGAAGTAGGACAGCACTTGGTGTCGAAATTTTTTTTTAGATCGACATTAAGCTCTTCAGAGCTGATTTGGACTAGCATTTCCAGGTAATCAATGTGCAGTTGTTTTTGACCGATGACGCGTTCCAACTCGGCAACGCGTTCTAATAATTGCTTCGTCTTTTTTGCTTCACTTTCCATTTGAACGACTTGGCGAATGCCTTTTTGATGATTAATCGAGTATTTGTGTAGCCACCGATAGATGGATTGCACCGATACTTTGTACAATTTACTAAGTTCTGGAACAGTGATCAAGCCCGAATCTAGCTCCTGGACTTTTTGACGCTTAAACGTATCACTAAATACGCGTTGTTGACGCAGTTTACTCTTCGGAGTATTCGATAAGTTTCCTTTTTTTGACATCTTTAATGACTTAAAAAAAGGTCAACTTTTTATAGTGTAAGACAGAAAGGCCGCACTTATCATTTTGCAAATTCTTGGATGCTGGGAATTCTGCTTTTTTTTAGTTTAGAGTGTAGTGTTTAGTGTTTAGAGAAGGCGTTGCCCCTTAATCCTGGAAATTCTTGAACCCTGGGAATCTTGCTCTTTTTTTAGTTTAGAGTGTAGTGTTTAGAGAAAGTTCTCGCTTGATCACTCTCTGCTAATGCTATAATTCTGGGAATTCTGCTTCAATTCTGAGAATTCTGCTTCAATTTTGGGAATTCTGCTCGAAGGTCGATATTACAAACATCTCCCGAGCGAGGGTTTAAGGAGCCCTAAAACCTAATGCCCAAAACCTAAACCCTCCTCCCCAGCAGTCCCCAACATTGATATCCAAGCACCAGCATCTGGGCGTAGACGACGATTTTTTGGGCGGAAGCCTGTAGGAATAAGGCATTGGGAGAGGTCCAGGCGCGGGGGCCTAAGAGCATGATACAAATCTGGATGAACAGTACGACACCAAATACCAGAAAGCCGTAGGCGTAACGATTGGGATAGCCGGGCTCGCGCAAGATGGACAGGGTGTAAAAAAGACTCATCAATAAAAAAGCAATAAAACCGGCACGCACAAAAACGGTATGCATTCGGTAATTGACATCCAATGGATTGAGGGCGATCCCCCAGTAGCAAAGTGCCGCCAGAATACCCAGTACCGCCGCGACGGTGGCCCAGACTTTCGTTTCTACTTTTCGGAAAAAGGTGGGTAATACCGAGAAAAACAGCAACAAACTGGCTCCTGCCAGGCCCAGGCCGCCATTAAACAACCAACTGCTACTAGTATTATCGCTGCGATTCCAGGAACGGGTGCGGCCCAGGTCGCTGAGGTAATTGTGCCAGAAGGTATAGCCCTCACTTCCCCGGTCGTGGATAGTACCGCCGGGGTATTCGAGCATGGCCCAGGAAGTCATGATAAAGAACAAGACAATGCTCAAAAAGCTGAAGTATAAAATAACTTTCCGGCCACTCAATGTTTAACTACTTTTTTGCTGACCTGACGATGGCCAACCGTTAAACGCACCAGATAAATCCCGGCGGGAAGGTCCGCGGTATTGATTTGTAGCTGACTTTCGTCAAATAACGCTTCCCTCAACAACTGACCGTGGGCGTCCAGTAATTGTACTTTGGTACCGGGCTGAAGCGGGCCACTCAATCGCAACTGCAACAGCTCCCTTACTGGATTGGGTGCTAGGGTAAAGTAACTTTCCGGCAATAGCTCGGTCACGCCAACGGTATTGGGATCACAAAAGGGATCAGACCAGCGCTCATCGCTGAGGAATTGTGGATCGGTCAAAGTCTTAAGGAAAGCGACCAATCCGGCTTTTTCATCTTCAGTCAGGTTTAGTTGTCGGGGTGGCGTACCCGGGCCGCCTTCCCGTAAAATGGGTGAAAGATTGGGATGGTCCTGTACCCCACTGTTGTAGTGCTCTACAATCTCTTCCAGGCTTTCGAAGCGACCATCGTGCATGAAAGGGCCGGTAACTTCCACATTGCGTAGTGAGGGTACTTTAAACAGCGCACTATCGGTGGCAAGGCCGGTGATCTCTCCTACCCCGTTGTCTTCGTAGACGAGATCCAATCCATTATTGCGGGGTTGCGGCAAGATAAAGGCGGTAGTGCCATGGCAGGGTGCACAATTGCCGCGTTGTGGATCAAAAAAGACGGCTTTGCCCAGATTTTCCATTGGCGTGAAATTAGGCAGCGGTGCGCCCGGAGGAGTACCCGGTGGGACCATCGCAAGGCCTTCATCGTATTTGGACTGGTAGGATACCATAGAGCGCATAAACTGCGCCATCGCCCTGGCGATACGATCCGTGGTGACTTCTTCAGAGCCGAAGGCATCGAGAAAAAGTGGTGCGTAATATTCTGTAGCAGAGAGCTTATCGACCAACGCCTCCAGGGTCATACCCATTTCCAGTGGGTCCTGGATCGGCATCAAGGTTTGCGCTTCCAAATCAATGGCTCTTTCGTCCCAGAAGAAATGCCCATCGGGATAAAAACGTGCCATGGACAAAGACATGGAATTGCGGCGGGTGAAGTCACCCACAAAACCACGACTAAATTGGCTATCATCCGTAAAGGCGATGTCCTGTTTGTGGCAGGAAGCACAGCTTTGCGTATTGGTCAATGATAATTTTGGGTCATAAAACAACACCCGCCCCAGAGTGGCTCCAGCATCTGTAATGGGGTTGTCTTGCGGCGTATTATCGGCATTTTCCAGCATCGGGCCGCTGAGGTGTGGGGGCAATTCAATGTTGGCATAGTTAAAAGGTGTTTCCGGTAGATTCAGGCAATCTTCCGGTGGCAAAACCGGCATGATTACCGTACCGGAAATACAAATCAGGGCAAATAATAAAAGCCCCAGGCGTAAAGACTTTCCCATTTTGGATAAATTTTCCGCCAAAATAAAAATTTATGCCTGTAATGAATGGGTGATAGTAGTCAGTTGGCCTGCAATTGAGTGTAATTATGAAACCAGGGCCCCCTGCGCTTGGACTTTACGTGCAATCTACTAACCTGGTTTTTCAGGTAATCGGGAAGCATTGTTGGATTGGAAGAAATGGATGAATTGCGGGCTGGGACAGGGATGCCAAACTAAAAAGAGCATTGCTTTGCGCTCAAAATAGTCCATTGAAATTACCAGCCGTAATCATTACTCGTACAGCCCATTCGGCATTAAATTGTTTAGCGGAACAGCTGCTTAAAATCCGTTAAGAACTGTAAACTGTTTGAGCCAAAACGATGACTTGAGTAATCAATAAAAATTAATAGTTTCTGCAAATTAGAGCAAAGAACAAACCATCAAGGCGAGTTTTTACAGTTTAGGATTTTAAGTAGTTGTGCAGTGTTAAGAACAATTTACAGCCTTGACTTTTGCATCTTTGTGTCAAGACAAAGATGCCGCCGGAGGCAAACTATTGAGCGTATTAACCCAAAACACCAAAGCCTAAGTGTCCTGCAAAACAAACTTTGGGGCAAGGATCAAGCCTTAATGTGGAATTGGATGAAACGGAAGGAATGGATGGATTGTCGAGGTTCTCTTTATTCAAAAAAGTCATCATAATGTCTGCACCTTTGAAAAAACCGTAAGGTTTTTAAAAAAACTCCGCGTTCTCGCGTGCCGATTGTTCCTCATGAAAAGAACCAAGACGCAAATGGAATCGCCTGTTCGGCGATTTAGAGTTTGAACCACAATAGAGACAAAAGAACACAAAAGATGCTTAGAAAAAATCCATCCGGATTTTTCTCTAATTATCCCCAAATTAGATGAATCGTACTAACCCGCACTTCATCCAATTCTTCCCGATTACCTGAGAAACTCAGGTTGATTTTAGCCCTAAGTTCTGACGTCAGTACACCTAAGCCCTACAGCCCCGCGTAAGGGATAGAAGCGGAATGCACGGAGCCCCTCGGGCGAGTACATTATAGCGGATAGCCCGGCCCGAGGTTACCGAGGGATACGCCCAAAATAATCCCAGCAGAACAACTCTATTAATCCAACGACTCCGCAATCACCCTAACCTTAGCGGTGGTATCAATGCCATCTACCACTTCTACCAGGATACCGTCGGACAAGCCCAGCTTGACCAGTCGCTTTTCAAATTCGCGTTCGGCTACCTCCACCTCAACGTAAGTCGTATCTTCTTCGATAATGACATCCCGTTCCTTGATGGCGGTGACCTTCTCCCGGCGGTCGAGGATGATGTCAGCATTGGCGCTATAGCCTGCCCGCAGGAATACGTCTTTGGTTTGTTCTACAGCGGCCTTTACTTCAAATTTTACGGTACCATCCTCATCTTCACCTTTCGGAGAAACAAACTCCAGCTTGGCGGGAAATTTGATATCTTCAATCGCCCCAACAGTCAATTCCAATGGCATTCCTTCCTTGAGTTTGCCTACATCGGCCTCATCCACCTTACCTTCAAAAATCAGGGAGTTCATATCGGCCACCACGGCGATGCTGGTACCCTCATTAAAGTTGTTGCGTTCGATTACACTCGTGCCTTCCTCGGCGGGCAAGTCGAGCACCATACCGTCAAGCGTAGAAACGACTACATTGGCAACTTGCTTGGAATTGCGGGAAGCTCCTTCACGCAGCAAGGCCAGGTTATTGATCGCCGCCTGTAGCTCCTGTTGGCGAATATCCAGCTGGGTTTCAAACTGCCTGAGGGAATTGCCGGAACTAACCTTGGCGTTTTCGTATTCTGCTTTACGCAATTCGAGGTCCAGCTTAAAACGGTTGTATTCCTGCTCGGAGATGACCCCGTCCTTAAACAAGGCTTCCTGCCGTTCGGCTTCCTGTTGCGCATTTTCGAAACTCACCCGGGCGCTCTCTACATCGAGGTTGCGCTTGTTGAGGTCTTTTTGGCGCTCCAGTTCGCGCTGGGCATCCTGCACGCGAAGGCGGGCCAGCTCTACGTTCGACTTGGCGGAGTTGATGTTGACCTCACTGGGTACCAGCTTGATCCGGGCCAGTTTTTGCCCCTTGGTCACCATCTGCCCTTCTTCTACATATAGTTCATCTACCACACCAGATACCTGGGGTTTGATTTGCACCTCAAGTCGGGGCTTGATCGAACCGGTGGCTACCGTCTTCTTTACGATATCGGTAACTACGGGCTTTTCCGTCTCAAAATTTTCGGAGGTTTTGCTGCCCTGCTGGCTAAAATAATAAACCAGGCCAATAGCTGAGAGCACCAGAAAACCGATAAAGGAAAACAAACAACCTTTGTTCATGTCGAGTTAAATTTAATCAGTGTTTTTTTATTAGAGTTGTTATGCTGGGATTATTTTGGGCGCAAATTGCCACTTTTCTTCCCACACTGTGCCTTTTTTCAGTCGTGTAGCTAAGGCTATACTCCTTCAAAAAGCCTTCGCGTGGTCGAAAATGGACTAATTTTCCCTCCAAACTACCCCAGCGTAACAACTCTATTCATCTTTGAGCGCTACCACCGGATTGACCCGCGAAGCCTGTAAGGCCGGAATCAGCCCAGCCACTACTCCGGCGATGACCAGCAACAGTATCGCGCCCACCCCCACGGCCAGATTGACCTGAGGGTTGTAGAAATTTTCATTTTCAATATTATTGGCCACCATGATATAGTTGATGCCACCAATCACCAAAGTCCCTGCCACCAGCCCCAGATACCCGGAAACGGAGGTCAGAAAGACCGATTCGGTCAGGATCATACTAATGATAGAGCCGGGCGTGGCCCCCAGGGCCTTCCGCAAGCCAATCTCCTTCGTGCGTTCCTTGACTACAATGAGCATGATATTGCTCACACCAACGATACCGGCCAATAGGGTACCGATGCCCACAAACCACAAAAAGATGCGGATACCACCAAAAAGCAGCTGGATGCTACGAAATTCTTCCTCCAGGTTGAAGCCGCCAATCCCCTTCGGATCATCAGGCGCTACAGAGTGACGGGCTTTGAGCAGACTCCTGATCTTCGGCTCCATTTCGCTTACGCGAACGTCATCATCGGCCGAAACAACAAAATAATCGACCCGTCCTGGCCTGCCAAAGGTGCGGTGCATGGTGGTCAGAGGAATGACCACGGCTTCCAGGTCCTCCTCGGTCCAGGGCTTGATGGAAATAGGACCAAAGACACCTACTACGCGAAACTCCACCCCTCGGATGCGGATGTACTGACCAATGCATTCATCATCACCAAAAAGCACTTCCCGCACGCGATCGCCGATCACGGCTACCTTACGACTACCGTCAATATCGTATTGGTTGATATAGCGGCCCTGGTACAATTTGAGGGCTTCGATTTTGATCATATCGGAGAGCTCTCCGCGCAGCACGTAGCTGTCGTTTTTATCTTTGCGGACAATGGGTGCTTCGCCCATATTGAGCCGTGGAGCAATGTACTGCACTTCCGGCACTCCGGCTTTGATGGCCAGAATATCGTCAAGACTCAGCTGAGGCACCCGTCCGGCCTGAAATCCCTTGTAAGGCTGGGAAGTCCGCTGTGTCCAGACATACATGATGTTCTTGGCGCGTTTATCAAAATTGCGATACACACCGTTTTCCAGTCCTTTGCCCATGCCCAGGACAAAGATGAGCATAAAGATCCCCCAGAATACGCCCAACGCCGTGAGGGCGGTCCGCAATTTGTGCTTGCGCATCGTAGCGATAATTTCCTGCCAGGTATCCCGATCGAGCATAGTTACTGGGTTTTAAAATTTTAATCAGATTTCATAGCGACTACCGGATTGATCCGGGCGGCTTGCATAGCTGGCATCAATCCGGCCAGGGTACCGGCCACTACCAGTACCAAAACGGCCGTGGCCGCGACACCAAAATTGATCTCCGGATTGCGGAAGTATTCCGATTCCACCGAGCTGAGCACGGCAATCAGGGCAATACCCGCCACCATGCCCAGGTATCCGGCAACGGAAGTAATCAGTATCGATTCCTGCAAGATCATGGAAACAATAGAGTATGGGGTGGCCCCCAATGCCTTGCGAATACCAATCTCCTTGGTCCGGTCCTTCACCACAATCAGCATAATATTACTGACACCGATGACTCCCGCAATGATACTACCAATGCCCACAAACCAAACAAACATTTCGATGGCAAAGAACAGGCTTTGAAAAGTCTCAAATTCCTCCGCGACATTAAAAAAATACAGTGCCCTACTATCCTTCGGATCAAATTCGTGCAGGGATGCCAGGTCTTTACGGATCTTGTTTTCCAGTCGCTTCATTTCGGGTACACTCATATCGCCACCGGTAAACATGAGCTGGTGAATCTGATCGGTACCGGCATAGACCGTTTGTGCCGTTGACATGGGTATATAAATAACCCTCATTTCATTTTCACCACCAGAATCCTGGTATATGCCTACGATGGTGTAGACGATACCACCAATCTTGATTTCCGTGCCAACGGCCTCTTTATCACCGAGTAGTTCCTGCTTCGCCACCTTACCAATTACCGCCACCTTGCGCACTTCTCTCAGGTCTGTATTATTGACAAAACGTCCATCAAAGACTCGGCTGTTTTCTACGTACTGATGACCGGGGTGGACCCCACGCACCGGGAAGGAAAGTTTTTTATCACCGTAGACCACCGTCTGATCACCGGAAAGGTAAAAGCGGCCGGTGAGGTTTTCGGCTTCGGGATATTGTTCCGACAAGAAATCGTAGTCTTTATTGGAAAACTGGATGCGACGGCCTTTCGGCAATCCATTGTAAGGCATGGATGTAGTACCACGCCGTACCCAGATACTGTTGGTGGCGTCGTCGCGAAATTGGTATTCAATGCCGTTGTGCAGGCCATTACCTGCCCCTAGTAAAAGCACCAGCATAAAAATGCCCCAAAAGACACCCAATGCCGTCAAAAAGGTGCGTAGCTTATGACGCCGAATGGAGCTTAGTATTTCCTGCCATTTGTCGAAATCAATCATGTTGCGCTGTGTTTAGTGGGTCCCCTGGCTTTGCATCTGCACCGAATCGTTTCCGGAAATCAGACCATCCGTGAGCCGAATGATTCTTTTGGACATATTGGCAATATCATTTTCGTGAGTGACGACGACCAGGGTGATGCCCTGTTCGTTGACTTCACGGAAAATCTTCATTACATCGTAGGAAGTTTGAGAATCCAGGGCGCCGGTGGGTTCGTCAGCCAGGATAACCTTGGGCTGGGTAATCAGTGCCCGTGCGATGGCCACCCGCTGTTGCTGCCCGCCCGACATCTGATTGGGCAGGTGATCGGCCCAGTCGCGAAGTCCCACGCGGGTAAGGTACTCCAGGGCGATTTCCTGGCGCTTTTGTCGATCTACCTTTTGATAATAAAGCGGCAGGGCCACATTTTCAATGGCCGTTTTAAAGGGCAGCAGGTTGAAAGACTGAAAGACAAAGCCAATAAATTGATTGCGGTAGTGGGCGGCCTGTTTCTGGCTGAGGTTTTGGATGAACTTACCATCCAGGTGGTATTCTCCCTGGTCATAATCGTCGAGAATGCCGAGGATATTGAGTAAAGTAGACTTACCGGACCCTGACGATCCCATGATCGACACAAACTCTCCGGCTTCAATATCGAGATCGATACCTTTGAGAACCTCCAATTGGGTATACTCTGTGCGGTAAGCCTTTTTAATTTGGCGCAATTTTATCATAATCGGGTGCTAAAGGGGTTTCGATTGCAATCAAAGAAAGCGAAAACAAAGCATTTAACGCGAAAAACTATAAAACCTTGGATCAATATGCACATATTTCAGACAAATTCGGGTGATTTCTCGGTATAATTGATGCTTTGAGTCTTGGTATACCCCTAGATGTGCTTCAATTTTTTTTAAATAAAATCCACCGTTTGCCTATAAAAATGAGCCATTATCTAAAGGAGAACGGTTGTTACGTATCATTCGTCTTCTTTTTTCGTATATCTTTGATAAAACAGGCAGCATTTCCGGATGCGGGCCGTTCAATTTTTAGAAACCGTTTTGAAAAAACCGTTCTTTGATCAATTCTATGGTCAAAGAACCAATTAAACTAAGATAGGCACTGGATATGCGGATTTGTGGTTACTTGTTTATTATTGGATTACTGGCATTCAACTTTGCCTCCTGTAGATTGGGGTCACTGGATGATCCTATTGTGATCTCGGATATTGAAAAGGAGTTTTACATTGATTTCCGGGAAACCTTGACGGCACCTGGTCGGCAATTGTTTGTTGATATTAGCACCATTGAAATGGAGCCATGTCTAAACGCCACCATTGCGACGGAGCTGGACCGCAAGACTGATGGGTTTGATATTTCGATCAAGCAGATCATTGAGCCCGATGATTGTCAGCAAGGAGAGGCACCAGCAATCGGCTCCGTGAATTTGGGACCAATGAGCCACCGTTCTTACGACTTTACCATCGACCTGAAAAATACCATTTACAATCTCGGCAAACTCAGCATTGATGAAAACCGCATTGTGGTGGAGATGCAAACCGAGGAAGGCATCATCTTTCTGCACGATGAACTGTTGCGGGTCCCCAATGAAACAGTCTGGGGCTTTGCCGCCGGGGATGAGGCCGCGTTGGATGCCGAAAGCCTGACTTTTGTGGGTGATTTAGAAAGCCTCGGAACTGAAAAAGCCTACCTGAAAGGATTTTACTACTATTACACCATCAACCCGGATGGCAGCCTGGAAGTCAATCACGACAAGGTAGTTGGTCGCAATTTTGTACATCCCTTCATTTTTGAATATACCGGTGACAAGGCGACTATGAGTGACAAGCTGGAAGCCTTCCGCACCAATCATCCAGGTGTAGATGTGTACTTCTTTACCTCAGATGGTGAAGAATGGTAGGCATTCGATCAGGACTCCTGTAATTTGAGTTTGGTGCGACGGCTGGTAGCGTTATTTTTTTCCTTTTTTTTTCCTTCTTTTAGTTCAAAACTGAAGCCTTCCGCGAGGAATTCTTCATATTTCGACTGGTCGAACTGATACAGACGTGCCGGGCGGTGCGCTACACCTTCCTGTGTTTCATTCAGGTCGATCAACAAATTCATCGAAAGGATTTTCTTGCGGAAGTTGCGCTTATCCAGCGGAATTTCAAGAATAGCTTCGTAGAGGTGCTGCAATTCCGTAAGGGTAAACTTTGGTGGCAGCAGTTCAAACCCCACGGGCCGCGTGCGCACCAGTCCTTTGAGGCGTTTGAGGCAGGAATCGAGAATTTCCCGGTGGTCAAAGGCCAGATTTTTCACTTTGGATACCGAATGCCATTTTGCCTTTAAGGCAATGGAGGCAGCCTGTACGGTATAATCACTAATCTTGATCAGGGAACAATACGCTACAGTGATGACACGGCCAAAGGGGTGGCGATTAACTGCGCCGAAGGTATGCACTTGCTCCAGGAATACATCCTTGATTCCGGTAAGCTGTTCGAGCACCCGAACGGCGGCACTATCAAGGTCTTCCTGAGGATCGACGAAATAGCCGGGTAAAGCCCACATACCTTCATGGGGATCTTCTCCGCGCTTGATTAACAATACTTTGAGGTCGCCTTCATCAAAACCAAAAATGACGTTGTCTACAGTGAAGGCCGACTTGAAAAAATTGTCAAAATTCGTCATGGCAGGGCGCACTTTTTTATTAAGTCGGGCAAAATAATCATTATTTTTGGATTAAGGCACATGAAACCAGTAGATATTAGTGTAAAAAGTACACTACCAACATTCAGAATCCTGCCATTTTTTGTACGAATAGACAAAATTTCTGTACAAAAAGCTAGGTCGATCACAATTATTGAGTAATTTTGTTACTCAATCTATGATAGAAACTTTAATATCATCGAAGACGAGAATCAAGCTATTGCTGAAATTTTTTCTCAATAGCCAGACAACTTCCTATCTTCGCGGTCTGGAGAGCGAATTTGGAGAGTCCTCCAATGCGATCCGGGTTGAATTGAATCGGTTGGAAAAAGCAGGTATGCTGCGTTCCTCCCTCCAGGGTAACAAGAAAATATTCCAGGCCAATACCGGCCATCCCCTTTTCTCCGAGATCCATAATATACTGCTGAAACACATTGGCCTGGACCAGGTCATTGAGAATGTCATTGAGCGGCTGGGGGATGTGGAGCAAGTATATTTAATCGGTGATTTTTCGCGGGGAGTAGACAGCCAGATAATCGATCTGGTGTTTATTGGCGATATCGAAAAGGAATACCTGATTCGCCTGATTGAAAAGGTGGAAGCACTCATTCACCGCAAGGTGCGGTACCTGATCTACAGCAACGAAGAATTTGAGGAGATCGACTGGACAAAGCTGGACACGCAGCCGTTGCTGCTGTGGGGGAGGGATTGATGGGGTAGTTTAGGGTTTAGAGTGTAGGGTTTAGAGGTTAGAGTTTAGGGTTTAGAGGTTAAAGGTTAAAGGTTAAAGGTTAAAGGAAGGTATAACCTAAGTCGTACTGCTGATAACCTACTTAGTACCTAATTCTGGAAATTCTTAAATTTTGGAAATTCTGCTCGGGTGGAGAGTGTAGGGTTTAGAGTGTAGAGTTTAGAGTGTAGGGTTTAGAGTGTAGAGTTTAGAGTGTAGGGTTTAGAGTGTAGAGTTTAGAGTGTAGGGTTTAGAGTGTAGGGTTTAGGGTTTAAAGGTTAAAGGTTAAAGGTTAAAGGTTAAAGGTTAAAGGTTAAAGGAAGGTATAACCTAAGTCGTACTGCTGATAACCTACTTAGTACCTAATTCTGGAAATTCTTAAATTTTGGAAATTCTGCTTCAATTCTGGAAATCCTACTCGGGTGTAGAGTGGAGGGTTTAGAGGGTCGATGTTGCAAACATCTCCCGAGCGAGTTAATGGAAGCTCCCTAAAACCTAAAGCCAAAGACCTAATTCCTAATCAAAATACCTTATGCAAAAAGCAGATGTAGTCATCATAGGTGCGGGGATAGTTGGACTGGCGACGGCCTACCAGCTGAGCCGGAAAGCTCCGGGGATGAGCATTTGTATTTTGGAGAAGGAGGCGGGACCGGCCTTTCACCAGAGTAGCCACAATAGTGGGGTGATTCACTCGGGGGTCTATTACAAACCGGGGGGCAGTAAGGCCGTGAATTGTGCAAGGGGATACCGTTATTTGCTGGAGTTTTGTGAGGAGCACCACCTCGAATACGACATTTGCGGAAAGGTGATTGTGGCCACACAGGAAAACGAAATACCTCGCTTGCAGAAGATTTATCAGCGGGGGATTGCCAATGGGCTACAGGGATTGGAAATATTGAATGCTGCCGCGACCAAAGAGAAGGAGCCCCACGTGAGGGCCGTGCAATCGATCTGGGTGCCGCAGGCGGGCATTACCAACTATAAAAAAGTAGCCAAAAAATACCTGGAACTGGTACAAAAGGCTGGCGGCCAGGCGATATTTAATGCGCCGGTCATTGACATTATCAAAGAAGGACAACACCATCGGGTGATCACACCAAAAGTGGAAGTGACGGCCCGACAGATCATAAGCTGTGGCGGATTGTACTCGGACAAGATCACCAAGATGACCAAGCCGGAATCGCCCATTCAGATTTTGCCCTTTCGGGGCGAATACTACGAATTGATTCCGGAAAAACAATACCTGGTCAACAACCTGATCTATCCGGTGCCGAATCCCGATTTTCCCTTCCTCGGGGTACATTACACCCGTATGATCGAAGGGGGCATTGAAGCGGGACCTAACGCCGTACTGGCTTTCCAACGGGAAGGTTACAGCCGCTGGGACGTGAACTGGAATGAACTACGCGAGACACTCTCCTACCCTGGCTTTCGCCAAATGGCACGCAAATACTGGCGTGACGGGCTGGGAGAACTGTACCGTTCTTTTTCCAAGGCGGCCTTTGTGCGGGCCTTGCAGCACCTGATCCCGGAAGTGGGAGAACAAGACCTGCAACGAGGAAGGTCGGGCGTGCGCGCCATGGCCTGCGACCCTCAGGGCAATTTGTTGGATGACTACCGCATTTTCGAGTCGCCCGGTATCCTGCACGTGGCCAATACCCCTTCGCCGGCAGCAACGGCTTCGCTGGCCATTGGGGAGATGGTGGCTGATAAGAGTTTAGAGGGGAGAGTTTAGAGTGTAGAGTGTAGGCGGAGGAGACGGTTGAGGGGTTAAAGGTTAAAGGTTAAAGGTTAAAGGTTAAAGGAAGGTACAACCTAAGTCGTACCGCTAATAACCTAGCCTGTACCTAATCCTGAAAATTCTTTAATCCTCGAAATCCTGCTCGGGTTTAGAGTGGTTGAGAAGGTTGAGGAAGTGGAGAGCATAGGGGTTAAAGGTTAAAGGTTAAAGGTTAAAGGAAGGTATAACCTAAGTTGTACAGCTGATAACCTACTCCGTACCTAATTCTGGAAATTCTGCACGAAGATGTTTAGACAAGTTCAACTAGCGAACGAGCAGTTATCTTATTGAAAGGGCTCTTCTCTAAACTCTAAACTCTAAACTAGAGAGTGAGGGTGGTGGTTAGGGTCGATGTTACAAACATCTTCCGAGCGAGTCGATGTTACAAACATCTTCTGGGCAGCTGAAGGAAGCCCGCGTAAGGGATAGAAGCGGAATGCACGGAGCCCCTGAGGGCGAGTACATTATAGCGGATAGCCTGGTCTCGGCTCTGCCGGGATACGCCCAAAAAAAATTGAAAGGCAAGTGTATCTTTTTGACAAAATATTCGTACCTCATTCAGGGTAGAGTCACTTAAAAAGAGAGGTGCACTCAATAAAAAATGGATACATCCCGTTATGCGGGCTGGGCGATAGATTTTGAATTTAAAAACAGCATTGAAAGAATTATAAACCATGACAGCAGTAAGACCGGCCATTCAGATGGTTGACTTGAAGAGTCAGTACCTCAAAATTAAGGATGAAGTAGATGCCGCTATGGCGGAAGTGCTCGATTCGTGCGCCTATATCAACGGCCCTAAGGTGAAGAGCTTTCAGGCCAATATGGAGCAATATCTGGACGTGAAGCACGTGATTCCCTGTGCTAACGGGACCGATGCATTGCAAATTGCCTTGATGGCCCTCGACCTGAAACCGGGTGATGAGGTCATTGTGCCGGCCTTCACCTATGTAGCTACGGCGGAAGTGATTGCGCTGCTGCAACTACAGCCGGTCATGGTGGATGTGGATCCCAAGACCTTCAATATAACAGCCGAGTTGATCGAACCGGTAATTACCGCCAAGACCAAGGCCATCGTACCGGTAAACCTCTTTGGCCAGAGCTGTGATATGGAGCCGATTATGAAGCTCGCACAAAAGTACAACCTCTACGTGGTGGAAGACAATGCCCAGGCTATCGGTGCTGATTATACCTTTGCGGATGGACATGTGCAAAAAACGGGGACCATTGGCCACATTGGTTGTACCTCCTTTTATCCATCAAAAAACCTTGGCGCCTACGGCGACGGCGGAGCATTGTATACCAACGATGACGAACTGGCCAAAAAGTGCCTGATGATTGCCAATCACGGTCAAACCAAGCGCTATTATCACGGTATTGTGGGTTGTAATTCGCGCCTGGATTCCTTGCAGGCTGCCATCCTTGATATCAAGTTGAAACACCTGGACGACTATGCCGCCGCCCGTCAGCAAGCCGCCGCTTATTATGATACGGCCTTTACGGGAGTGGAAGCGCTGGAAATCCCTAAACGCCAGGAAAATTCCAGTCACGTCTTTCACCAGTATACCCTGATCGTTACGGATGGACGCCGGGATGAGCTGAAGGAGTACCTGCAGGAAAAAGGTATTCCCACCATGGTATATTATCCAGTTCCATTGTACGAACAGGAGGCTTACAAAAATAGTATGCCTGATAAAACTGGGAAATTACCGGTAACCGATTATCTTTGCCGCTCGGTCATTTCACTGCCGATGCACACCGAATTGGACGAGGACACTCTGGCCTATATCACTGGCGAGGTTAAAACCTTCTTCTCGTCGTAGACAAACCCATCTATTGTCAGACCCAACTACACCTAGAAATTTTCCCAAATAAAAAAACTATGATGATCCGGAACCTAAATGAAAAAAAGAAAAAAATCTCGGTCGTCGGACTGGGATACGTTGGATTACCTCTGGCGCTGGAACTTGCCAAAAAGTTCAGTGTCATTGGCTTTGATATCAGTGCCTCACGGGTAGAAATGATGAAAAAGGGCATTGACCCATCCAATGAACTGGAAGGCAGTGCCTTTGATGGCAAAGACATCGAGTTTACATCAGAAGCAAGCGACTTGCAACGTGCCCATTTTCACATTGTAGCCGTTCCTACTCCAGTAGACGACCACAAGGTGCCCAACCTCCGCCCTTTGCTTGGGGCTACAGAGTCGGTGGGTAAGCACCTGAAAAAAGGCGATTACGTCGTGTTTGAATCAACGGTTTATCCCGGTTGTACTGAGGAAGACTGTCTGCCCATTTTGGAAAAGCAGTCGGGCCTGAAGCTGGGTAAAGACTTCAAAATTGGCTATTCGCCAGAGCGCATTAATCCGGGAGACAAGGAGCATACCGTAGATAAGATATTGAAGGTGGTTTCCGGCAGTGATGATGAGGCGCTGGAAAACATTGCGGCCGTCTACGGTGCGGTAATCACCGCCGGCATCTACAAAGCTTCAACCATCAAGGTTGCGGAGGCCGCCAAGGTGATCGAAAACACCCAGCGCGACCTCAACATCGCCTTTATGAACGAGCTGTCGATGATCTTTGACACGATGGGTATTGACACCAACGCCGTGCTGGACGCCGCGGGGACCAAGTGGAACTTCCTGCGCTTTTCCCCGGGATTGGTGGGTGGTCATTGCATTGGCGTTGATCCTTATTACCTCTTGCACAAGGCCACCAAACTTGGCTACAACGCACAGGTGATTACCAGCGGTCGGGCGACCAATGACGGGATGCCAGCCTTCATCGCCAAGCGCCTGGTACAGATGCTGATCAAGCGCGGCAAGAACCCTAGTCAATGTAAAGTGCTGGTGCTCGGTATTACCTTTAAGGAAAACGTAAGCGATATTCGCAACTCCAAGGTGGCTGATCTGGTCAAGGAGTTGATGAGTTTCTCCGTAAATGTCCACGTCAGTGACCCACTCGCGTCGCCCAATGAGGTAGCCCACGAGTACGGCCTGACAATGGTAGATCAAATTTCTGACAATTACGACGCGGTGATTGCCGCCGTTAGTCATAATGAATATAAAAAGCTGGACCACGACTATTTCGTTTCCATCATGAACGGAACGCCGATTTTGATGGACCTGAAAGCCATGTACCCGGAAGTGACGGAGAATGGGCTGGAGATATGGAGGCTTTGATTAGTTTAGAGTGTAGGGGCAAGGTTAAAGGTTAAAGGTTAAAGGTTAAAGGTTAAAGGTTAAAGGTTAAAGGTTAAAAATTACAACCTAAGTCGTACAGCTGATAGCTTAATCTGTACCTTAATCCTGAAAATTCAAAAAACCTGGAAATCCTGCTCGGTTGAAGAGTGGTAGCGGCGAATTTATTCGCCAGGCTCTTAATTGAAGGGTTTTATTGTGTTTATGAGGTTTATGGAAGCTAATTCCTAAAACCTAAGCCTTTTTTGTGTAATGCATCCTCTTTAACCTTTAAACCTTAAACTTTAAACCCCATTACAACAGGTTCTAAAAAAGCACATAGTCCATAATACTGAATAGAAGTATGAAAAACATCGCAGCATAACTCTACACTCTAAACACTAAACGCTAAACTTATGAACAACAGGTTCTAAAAAAGCACATTGTCCATAATACTGAATAGAAGTATGAAAAACATCGCAGCATAACTCTAAACACTAAACGCTAAACTCAAATAACATTAAAAAAGAAACAACATACACGAATCATTTGCACGAGAGCGAGGCTCGCTGGTTTGCGGTGTACACCAAGTACAAGCGAGAGAAGCAGGTATGCAAGCAACTGAAGAGTAAGGGCATTGAATGCTACCTTCCTTTGCAGGAGCATACGCGTCATTACACCCGCAAAGTGGTGAAGGTGGAGTTGCCGTTAATCAGTTGTTATCTTTTTGTGAAGATTACCAAATCCGAGTACGTGCCGACATTGGAAGTGCCGGATGTGGTTAAATTTGTGCGTTTTTCAAGAAACCTCATCGCCATTCCGGAGGAAGAGATCAACCTGATCCGGCGTGTAGTCGGAGAGATGACTGATATTGAGGTAGAACCGAGTTCTTTCCAGATCGGCGATCTGGTGGAAATTATCGGAGGCAATCTAACGGGTTTGCAAGGTAAATTACTGGACCAGCCGGGTAAGAATAACTTCCTGTTGGAACTCAACAGCCTGGGCTACCAGATGCGCATGCAGGTGGATCCGAAGTTGTTAAGGAGAATTGGGAAGTGTAGAGTGTGAAGGAGGAAGGTTTATGGAGGTTTAGACGGGGGAGACGGTTGAGGGGTAGCGAGTAGAGGGGGTTATAGGGTTTATGGAAGTTTATGAGGTTTATAGTGGAGGCGGAAGAGACGGTTGAGTTAGTATGTTTGAAAAACGAGCTTTGGGCCGTAATTTGAGAATATTGCTTAACTCAAAACCCAAAGCTCTATGAAAAAAGCAAATTATTCAGGACAAAAGTTGTACATCGGCATCGACGTACATTTAAAACAATGGAATGTTGGAATTTATACGGAATCAAGTTTCCACAAAGTATTCCAACAACCACCGGAAGCCAATGTGCTACGCATCTACATGGATCGGCACTTTCCTGGAGGAGAATACTATACGGTATACGAAGCAGGCTTAACAGGCTTTAAGACCCATCGGGATCTGTCGTCGTGTGGCTTTAACAATATAGTAGTTCATCCCAGTGATGTACCGACCAAACATAAAGAACGATTGCAAAAACGAGACGCAGTAGATGCCTGCAAATTAGGCCGTAGCCTAAGGAATAAGGAGTTGGAGGGCATCTATGTTCCCTCACTAAAGGTACAACAAGATCGGGAGTTAATCCGCTATCGGTGTAATAAATTAGTAGGTAAGCAGACTCGGATAAAGAACCAGATAAAGTCATTTTTGGCTCTTTATGACTATAGATATGAAGGAGGCTCAGCCTCGTGGACCAAGGCCTATCAAGGCTGGTTAAAGAACTTGGAGATTTCTAACACAAGTGCAAGACAAAGTTTAGATCATTTGCTTGAAGAGTTAGAATATTACCAAAAGAAATTACGGCAGGTGGATCGTCAGATTGTGGCATTGAGCCGTCAGCCGGAATATCAAGATCAGGTTAAATTACTCAAGAGTGTACCGGGAGTGGGTTTACTGGTGAGTATGATTCTGTTAACAGAGCTGGGGGATATGCTGCGCTATGAGAACTTAGATCACTTGTGTGCCTATGTGGGTTTGATCCCAAATGTGTCTGGTTCAGGAGATACGCTTAGAGTAGGAAGACAAACGAAGCGCGGCAATAAATTGGTCAGACGGATGTTGGTACAGAGTGCCTGGGTAGCTAAGGGGCAAGATCCAGGCTTATTGGCTTGCTATGAAGAATTAGTCAAGCGTATGCACGGCAATAAGGCTATTATAAGAATTGAAAAGAAGTTGCTCAATCGGATTCGCAGAGTGTTGCTCAGTGGTCAGCCATACCAGATGGGTATAAAATAGTAATCAGGCAAAAAGCCTTATTACCCAAGACTTAAAAAATGGGGGATTCAACGCTATCAACCGCCTACGGCTCTAAGACCGTTTTGTTTAGATTGCGTCCCCCACCTTTAGCTATAATAAAACTTTGCGGCACTAGACCGCTGATAGAAGACTTTAGGCAAGGGAGTAAGGAATTGCGAGTATTACGCTTGGTCTTTTTTTCAAAAGCCCCTTTATGAAAAAGGGGGGGCTTTCGAAAAAAGGAAAAAATGAATCATTAGATTACACTCAAAGAAAAGTCTCTGGGAGTGATAAAAAAAATTTGTGCCTAGACTAAAAAAAGTGGTCGGAAGTGTTGTTTTTCAACATAGAAGGCGGTTGAGACGGTTTAGAGTAGCGATTGGTTTATGAGTGAAAGGTGAGGGGTGAGGGGTGAGTTGGGTCGATGTTACAAACATCTTCCAAGCGAGGTCGATGTTACAAACATCTCCCGAGCGAGTTTAGTATTTAGAGAAGTGCAACAAGCGAGCGAGCCGTTATTTTATTGACAGGCCTCTTCTCTAAACTTTAAACGCTAAACTCTAAACTAGAGAGTAGTAGCGGCGAATTTATTCGCCAGGCTCTTGAGTAGAGAGGTTTATAGAGTTTATGAAAGTTTATGAGGTTTATAGAGTTTATGAAAGTTTATGAGGTTTATGGTTGAGAAAGTGGAGAGTTGAGAGTTTAAGCAGAGGAGACGGTTTAGACGGGTTAGTGGTTAATGGTTAATGTTTAATGGTTAATGGAAGCTAAGTCCTAAAACCCAAATCCTAAGCCCTAATTCCTAAGACCTAATTCCTAAGACCTAAAACCTGCGTCTTTGAGCGAGAATATAATTATATACTGACCATTGGGCGTAAAGCTTGATTTGTCAGCTTTTAATGAGGCTTTATTACATACCGGAAAGGCAACGATTGTCATTGGAGGAAAAATCTACTGCGAATTTTCAATGGCGAAGCCGTATTTATAACCCAACTTTTTCCAACTAAATGAGCGATTTTTACCAACATCCAACTGCTATCATTGATGAAGGGGCCCAGATCGGAAAGGGCTCTAAGGTCTGGCATTTTTGTCATATTATGGGCGGGGCGCGCATTGGTGAGGATTGTAGCCTCGGGCAGAATGTATTTGTGGCCAATGGCGTGGAACTGGGCAATAACGTCAAGGTGCAAAACAACGTCTCGATTTACGAGGGGGTGGTTTGCGAAGACGATGTGTTTCTGGGACCATCCATGGTTTTCACCAATGTATTGAACCCACGCAGCGCGGTAAACCGCAAGAATGAATACCGCCGCACCCTGGTGGGACAGGGCGCTTCTATTGGGGCCAATGCCACCATCGTTTGCGGACATGATATTGGAGCATACGCTTTCATCGGAGCCGGAGCGGTTGTGACCAAGACCGTACCCGCTTACGCCCTGATGGTCGGCAACCCGGCGCGGCAGATCGGCTGGATGAGTCAGCACGGGGAACGGCTGGAATTTGACGAAAATGACCGGGCCATTTGTCCGGGAAGCGGACGGCAATACGTTCGCGATAGCGAAGGCGTTCGTTTGGTTTAAAAAACACCAATGTACTTAAATAATAAATAGTTGAGAACCCCTATGAAAAACTTTGCCCTTATCGGTGCCGCGGGCTACGTAGCCCCCAGACACATGCAGGCCATCAAGGCCACCAACAATAACCTTATTGCAGCACTGGACCGCAGTGATTCGGTGGGCATCATCGACAGCTATTTTCCGCAGGCGGATTTCTTTGTGGAATTTGAGCGCTTTGACCGCCACCTGGAAAAGATGAAGAGAGAAGGAGTCGCTACTGACTTTGTGAGCGTTTGTTCGCCCAATTACCTGCACGATTCCCACATCCGCTTTGGCCTGCGCCAGGGTGCTGATGTGATCTGTGAAAAGCCGCTGGTACTCAACCCCTGGAATATCGATGCACTGGAAGAAATCTGTGAAGAAACTGGAGGCCACGTCTACAATATCCTACAGCTGCGATTGCACCCCAGTGTGATCGAGCTCAAGAAAAAGATCGATGCGGCGCCCGAAGGAAAAGTCTTCGATGTGGAGCTGACCTACCTCACTTCCCGCGGCCATTGGTATTACACCAGTTGGAAGGGCGATCTGGCCAAATCCGGCGGTATTGCCACCAACATCGGTGTGCACTTTTACGATATGCTATCCTGGATCTTTGGCGGCGTGAAAGAAAACCTTGTACACCTGCACACCCACGACCGCGCGGCCGGTTATCTGGAGCTGGAAAAGGCCCGCGTCAAGTGGTTTCTCAGCATCAACTACGACACCATCCCCGCAGAGCGCAAGGCCAAAGGTGCCCGCACCTACCGCTCCCTGAAGATCGAAGGCGACGAATTTGAATTCAGCGGCGGCTTCGACGACCTGCACACTCACAGCTACGAGCAAATCCTGGCCGGCAACGGCTTCAGCATAGAAGAATCAAGAACAGCGATTAACATCGTCCATCAGATCCGCCACGCCGCCCCCGTAGGTTTGGATGAAACAGCGCACCCACTGGCGCGTTTGCCGCTGTCTCGGCATCCGTTTGATTGAATGGGGAGTTTAGGGTGTAGAGTGTAGGGTGTAGAGTGTAGAGGTTAGAGGTTTAGAGTTGGGGGCAGTGGCGAGAGAAAACATTATCTAATAATTCATAAAAACGCTGTTATCTGATGGACTTTCGTGAATATAGTTTTGAAAAGCTCTTGGTCTGGCAAAAGGCTAAAGACTTAACCAAGGTGATTTATAAAGTGACTAATGATTTTCCAGGGGAAGAGAAATTTGGTTTTGTTAGCCAAATGCGGCGGTCAGCAGTATCCGTGCCTTCAAATCTGGCAGAGGGAACATCAAGAATTACCAATAAAGACAAAGCTCATTTTACGACACAGGCCTACTCCAGTTTAATGGAATTACTTAACCACTCTATTATCACACATGAGCTAGACCTGATGCCAAAAGAACATTATGTCAATATTCGTAATCAAATTGATGAAGTCTCCGCAATGATCAGCGGCCTGCGCAAAGCACAATTAAACAATAACAATACAATCTAGCTAGTTTGTAGCAGAACTTAAATCTTCGGTATAAAACCCAAAACTCCATAAACCGACAAAATCAAGCAAAGTCGATCCCTCTAAACTCTACCCTCTAAACTAACAACAGCGCCCCCTCTAAACTCTAAACACTAAACACTAAACTCAAAAACGCCACTCTCTACACTCTAAACACTACACTCTAAACTAAAAAAAAATGAAACTTCTCATCACCGGCACCGCCGGCTTTATCGGATACCACCTGGCGAAACGATTGGTTGCGCGGGGGGATGAAGTCGTGGGGCTGGATTGTATCAATGACTATTACGATGTCAACCTGAAGTACGACCGATTGGCGGATGCGGGCATTGAGAAGGAGCAGATTGTGTACAATAAGAAGGTACAAAGCACCAAGCACGCCAACTACCGCTTTATTCAGCTGAAGCTGGAAGATTTGGAAAACCTGAATGCGCTTTTTGCGGAAGAAAAATTTGATGCCGTTTGTAACCTTGCGGCACAGGCGGGTGTACGTTACAGCCTGATCAATCCGCGGGCGTATGTGGATAGCAATATTGTGGGATTTGTCAATATCCTGGAATGCTGTCGGCACCACAAGGTCAAACACCTCGCCTACGCGAGTAGCTCCAGTGTGTATGGGTTGAATGAAAAGATGCCGTTTTCCACCTCCGATAATGTCGACCACCCGGTATCGCTGTATGCGGCCAGTAAAAAGAGCAATGAGCTGATGGCCCACACCTACAGCCATCTGTTTGGCGTACCCACTACCGGACTGCGCTTTTTCACCGTCTACGGCCCCTGGGGGCGGCCCGATATGGCCTTGTTTTTGTTCACCAAAGCCATATTGGCCGGCGAGCCCATCAAAGTATTCAACTACGGCAAAATGGTCCGCGATTTCACCTACGTCGATGACATCGTAGAAGGCGTCATCCGCGTCATCGACAATCCGCCTAAAGGCAACGAAACCTGGAGCGGCAAAGCCCCAGATCCGTCCACTTCACCGGCACCCTACAAGATCTACAACATCGGCAACAACAACCCCGTACAACTGATGGACTTCATCAAAGCCATCGAAACCGCCCTGGGCCAGGAAGCCGAAAAAGACATGCTCCCCATCCAACCCGGCGACGTCTCCGCCACCTATGCCAACGTAGACGACCTCGTCAAAAACCTGGACTATAAGCCGGATACGTCGGTACAGGAGGGGATTGATGCGTTTATTGATTGGTATAAGAGGTATTATAAGGTAGATTGAGTTTATGAGGGTTATAAGGGTTTATGAGGGTTATGTAGGTTTATAAGGTTTATATGCCAAGAATATGATGGAAATTAGAGAATATAGCTTTGAGAAATTGCTGGTTTGGCAGAAGGCGAAGGATTTGGCCAAAACCATTTATCAAGTCACTAAAGATTTTCCCTCTGATGAGCGTTTTGGTTTTACGAGCCAGATGCGGAGGTCATCAGTGTCCGTTCCCGCGAATCTGGCAGAAGGATCCGGAAGAAAAACGAAAAAAGACAAGGCGCATTATTCTACACAGGCCTACAGCAGCTTAATGGAGCTTTTGAATCACACTATTATCACCTATGAGTTAGAGTTCATCTCAAAAGACCAATATCACGAAGTTCGAAAACAAATCCAGGAAGTAGGCCACCTACTCAGCCGCCTCCGTAACGCACAACTAGAGCAGAATTAACAGAATTATAGAATTTTCAGAATTTAGCGCAACGCCCACTAAACCTCATAAACAAAAAAATAAACCTCATAAACCATAAACCTCATAAACCCAATCACATAAACCTCATAAACCCCAATCACATAAACCTCATAAACCCAATCACATAAACCTCATAACCCCAATCAAAATAAACCTCATAAACCCCACAATATAAACTTCATAAACTTTAAAAAATAAATGAAAGTCCTCATCACCGGCGCAGCCGGATTTCTCGGGTCCCATTTGTGTGATCGCTTCATTAAGGAAGGGTATCACGTGATTGGCATGGACAACCTGCTGACGGGGAGCCTGAAAAATATTGAACACCTATTTCCATTAAAGGAGTTTGAATTCTTTCACTGCGATGTGAGCAAATTTGTGCACGTACCGGGAGAGCTGGATTATATCCTGCATTTTGCGTCACCGGCCAGTCCGATTGATTACCTAAAGATGCCGATTCAGACATTGAAGGTAGGCGCATTGGGGACCCACAACTTGCTGGGTTTGGCTCTAGCCAAAAAGGCCCGCATCCTGGTAGCCTCTACCTCTGAAGTATACGGTGATCCGCTGGAGCATCCACAAAAGGAAGAATACTGGGGCAATGTCAATCCCGTAGGACCACGTGGGGTATACGATGAAGCCAAGCGCTTCATGGAAGCCATCACCATGGCCTATCATACCTACCACAAGGTAGAAACCCGCATTGTGCGCATCTTCAACACCTACGGACCGCGCATGCGCGTCAACGACGGTCGAGCACTGCCGGCTTTCTTTTCCCAGGCCATCCGCGGCGAAGGCATCACCGTCTTCGGCGACGGTTCACAAACCCGCTCCTTCTGCTACGTCGATGACCTGGTGGACGGCATCTACCGACTGCTGTTGAGCGACTACGCCCAGCCCGTCAACATCGGCAATCCTTCGGAAATCACCATCCTGGATTTTGCCAAAGAAGTCATCCAACTCGTCGGCAACCCCAAAGCCCACATCATCCATAAGACCCTACCCGTCGACGACCCCAAAACCCGCCAGCCCGACATCACCAAAGCCAAAGAAATTCTCGGCTGGGAACCAAAGGTGAGCAGGGAAGATGGATTGAGGAGGACGTATGAATATTTTAAGGAGGTAGTTTAGGAGGTTTATGAGTGCAGGTTATGAGGTTTATAGGGGTTTATGAGGTTTATGTGGGAAGGTTATAAGGTTTATACTGGTTTATGAAAGTTTAGGAGGTTTATGGTGGTTTATGTAGGAAGGTTTATGAGGGAAGTTTATAAGGTTTATGTCCCAAAAATATGATGGAAATTAGAGAATATAGTTTTGAGAAATTGCTGGTTTGGCAGAAGGCAAAGGATTTGGCCAAAACCATTTATCAAGTCACCAAAGACTTTCCATCTGATGAGCGATTTGGTTTTACGAGCCAGATGCGGAGGTCCTCCGTTTCTGTTCCGGCTAATCTGGCAGAAGGATCCGGAAGAAAAACGAAAAAAGACAAGGCGCATTACTCTACACAGGCCTACAGCAGCTTAATGGAGCTTTTGAATCACACTATTATCACCTATGAGTTAGAGTTCATCTCAAAAGACCAATATCACGAAGTTCGAAAACAAATCCAGGAAGTAGGCCACCTACTCAGCCGCCTCCGTAACGCACAACTAGAGCAGAATTAACAGAATTATAGAATTTTCAGAATTTAGCGCAACGCCCACTAAACCTCATAAACCCAATCAAAATAAACCTCATAAACCATAAACCTCATAAACCCCAATCACATAAACCCCATCCCATAAACCTCATAAACCCAATCAAAATAAACCTCATAAACCCCAATCACATAAACCCCATCCCATAAACCTCATAAACCATAAACATTATAAACCCAATCAAAATAAACCTCATAAACCCCAAAATATAAACTTCCTACGTGTTCAATTTTTTCAAAAAAACCGCCCTACTCTCAAATTACTCCTTCCTCCACACCGACATGCACTCCCACCTCATTCCCGGGATTGATGACGGCGCGCCGGATGTTGAGACTAGCGTGGAGCTGATCAAGGGCATGCAGGCGATGGGCTTTCAGCGGATCATCACCACGCCGCATGTGATGGCGGATTTGTATCCGAATACGCCGGAGATCATTAGGGAAGGTTTGGAAAAAGTGAGGACAGCACTGAAGGAAGAAGGGATCGACATGCCCATTGACGCGGCGGCGGAGTACCTGATGGACGAAGCCTTTGGCGAAAAGATCAACAGCGGAAAGCTACTCACTTTACCGGGCAATTACGTGCTGGTAGAAATGAGTTTTGTCTCTCCCCCACCCCAGTTGGAAGACTATTTATTTCGGCTGCAGACCAGGGGCTACCGGCCCATTATGGCGCATCCGGAGCGGTATATGTACTTAAGGGGTGACTTGGAAGAATATCAACGTCTTAAAGACAAAGGCTGTGCCTTTCAGCTCAACTTATTATCTTTGACCGGCCATTACGGCAAACCCATACAAAAAGTAGCCGAAAAGTTGTTGAAAAACGACCTCATCGACTACCTCGGAACAGACCTGCACCACCATAAACACCTGGCTACCCTGGACGCTGCCCTGCAAAGCAGCACTGTGGCCAAGGCACTGAAAGACATCAGCTTTAAGAACAAACAATTCGCCGCGGCGTAAGCAAATTTTTATCCCAAATTCTCGACTTTTGAAGCAGTTATTCTACTTATTGTTTTCAGGTTTGCTCTTTTTCTCTTCGTGTGTGTCGCACAAGGAATTGGTGAATTTTAATGAGGCCAATCTGCCCGAAGGACAACCCGAGCAGATCATCAATGCGATGAATATCACCATTCAACCGGAGGATTTGTTGCGGATTACAGTGCATAGCCTCGATCCATTGGCGGCAGCTCCATTTAACCTGGAAGAAGGCAATAACAACAACCGCATGGCTGGCGGCAACCAGGGTACCCAACAACTGGAGCTCTTCACAGGCTATTTTGTGGACCAGGAGGGCTTTATCGACTTTCCGGTACTGGGACGTATACCTGTAGAAGGAAAAACCCTGGAAGAGACTAAAAACGACCTGATTAATCGCCTGCAAACCTACCTCAAAGACCCGGTCGTCAATATCCGTTATCTCAATTTTAAAGTGACCGTACTCGGAGAAGTCAATGTACCGGGTACCTTGCGCCTGACCAATAAAAGGGTAACCCTTCTGGAAGCCATTGGTATGGCGGGCGATCTAACGGATTATGCGCAAAGAAATAACGTGCTGGTGATCCGCGAACAAGATGGCAGCCGCACTTACGAACGCCTCAACCTTCAGTCAGACGAAATATTCACCTCACCCTATTTTTACCTGCAGCAAAACGATGTCATCTATGTGGAGCCACTGCGCGCCCGGGTAGCCACCGTTGCTGATCCTGCACAGCGAATCATATCTTATGGTTCTGCAGCACTATCACTCATTACCCTGGTCATTGCACTGACCAAATAACTCCGAATACTTATAAAAAAGGAACTACTTTGGAACCAATCCATCCACAAAGTACAATAACTGAACGTCAACCCGGTCCAACTGTGGATTCAAATACAGGAAGTCTCGATATTAAAGCCATGCTTGGGCGGGGGCTGCGTCAATGGTACTTATTTTTATTTTTTCCGTTATTTACCTGTTTCTTGGCCTGGATATACCTTCGCTACGATATACCAGAATACGAAGTTAAAAGTGTCATATTAATCAAGGAAAGCGTAGAAGACAGGGCATTAGCAGAGGTTGTAAGTGGTTCAGGTGGTACATTATTGTCTGATAAGACAACCAATTTAACAAATCAGATCGAAATCCTGGGCTCTTATTCCATTATGCGGTCTGTCGTGGATTCATTAGGATTGGCCATTAGCTTAATTGCAGAGGGCCGTCTGAAAGATGCGGAACTCTATCAGCCTTTTGAAAAACCATTCCTGTTAGCTGCTTACGATGAATCGGATGGTGAGCTTTTTAACCGACAGCTGCGCGTGGAATTGCAAGAAAACGAAAGGACTTTCACACTCAGTGAAGGTGAAAATTTTAGTACAACAGGACAATTAGGTACTCCTCTAAAGCTTCCTTTTGGTAGTATTACACTCATTCAAAACCCCGACCTTAAGATAAACAGAAATGAAGCCACCATCATTGTACAAAATCCGATAACGGTCGCCCGTTACTACAGCAATAGACTTGCCGTACGAACTCTGCGTAACTCCGAATTGCTGGAAATGAGTCTAATTGACCCCGTACCGGAACGAGCCATCGACATCATCAATACGGTTATTGATCGTTACAACCAAACCACCATTGCTGAAAAAAATGAGGTAGCAACAAAAACGACCAACTTTGTTAATGACCGCCTGGACTACCTTTCTCAAGAGCTCAATGAGGTGGAAGTAGCCGCCGAAAATTATGTCATCAACAACAATATTGTGGGCGGCACCGAACGGGAACTGGAAGAATCCTTTGAGCGCCTGCGTACCAATGAAAGACAATTAATTGAACTAAATGTGCAGGAAGATGCCCTCGATCAAATTGAGAATGCTTTATTGTTACCTCCAGGAGATTCTTTAAGCTATCTGCCCTATAGCCTGACCTTGTCCAATCTTAACCTTAGTCCGCTGATCAGTCAATACAACCAGCTCCTGCAGGAGCGCGAACGACTGCTGCTTTCAGCCCGCCCGGACAATCCCGTACTCCTTCCGGTAAACGAACAAATTGCCGAAGTAAAACGGGTCATTCGTAAGGCTTTAGTTGAGGCCAGGCAAAAGCTCCAGGAACAGGAAGCCATTATCAATCAAAACAATGCACAAGTCTGGAAGGAAATTCGCCGAATTCCCGGCAAACAGCGTGGTTTAATGGCCATTGAACGCCAGCAAAATATCCGGGAGCAATTGTACTTGTTTTTGCTGCAAAAGCGGGAAGAAACGGCTCTCTCAAGTGCCGCCGCAGTCTCTAATGTACGTATTCTTGAAGCACCATTATTACGTAGCTCTACCTCTCCTGGTCCATTACAGATATATGGCTTAGCACTAATCTTAGGTCTATTTCTGCCACTTGGAGTGATTGCACTTCAAGAACTTCTGGATGACACAGTAACGACACCCGCTCAACTGAAGAAATTAACAGCCACTCCATTTTTGGGCGCAATCGCACAAGAACCGGTGGGTAAGCGGATCGTAGTTAGTCGCAGTAGCCGTACCGCCATCGCCGAAATGTTTCGCATGTTGCGCACCAACCTTCAGTTTTTAGGAGCCGGTAAAAAACAACAGGTGATGCTGGTAACCTCTAGTATGGGCGGAGAAGGCAAGACCTTTGTTTGTATTAACCTTGGCGTCAGTCTGGCCATTTCCGGTAAAAAAGTGATGTTACTAGGGATGGATTTGCGTAAGCCAAAACTAGGTAAGTACCTAACTGATGACGACGACTATTCTGGTATTGGTCTAACCAACTATTTAACGGGCAATGCGAGTCTAGGTGAAGTGAGCCAACAATACGAAAACTACGAAAACCTTCACTTTATTACTAGTGGAGTGATTCCCCCCAATCCCGCGGAATTGCTCATGCTACCAGAAATAAATCAACTCTTAAAACATCTACGTGAGCAATACGATTACATCTTGATTGACACGCCACCGGTTGGATTAGTAACTGATGCACTCCTAATTGGAGAGCAAGTTGATACAGCACTTTATGTAACTCGATTTGGTAAAACCAAGCGCGGACAAATCAGCATTGCCAATGAGATTTATGACACCCAAAAATTACCCAATTTAGCTCTGGTCTTAAATGGAGTCCGATCAGGTAGAGGGTACGGATATGGGTACGGATATGGGTACGGATATGGATATGGGTACGGATATGGATATTATGAAGGCAAAGACTAGAGTGCTTCATCATGCTGAAGCAGTACAAAATTCAAACATTTCAAATGGACAAAATTTGCATAGATGGGAAATAATTCTGCTCTCCTAATTGCTGAAATCGGACAAGCTCATGAAGGTAGTCTCGGTATTTTACATTCCTATATTGATGCCCTGGCCGATACCGGAGTAAATGCCATAAAATTTCAGACCCATATTGCTGAAGCAGAAAGTAGTATCTATGAGCCTTTCCGGGTTAAATTTTCTTATGAAGACAAGACACGTTTTGATTATTGGAAACGTATGTCTTTCACCGAAGAGCAATGGCAGGGTATTAAAAAACATTGTGATGAGGCAGGCCTCGAATTCATGTCTTCCCCTTTTTCCCAGGCTGCTGTGAATTTATTGGAAAAGATAGAGACCAAGAGGTACAAGATTGGATCCGGTGAAGTCAATAATTTTTTAATGCTGGAAAAAATTGCCCATACAGGCAAACCCATGATTCTTTCCTCTGGCATGAGTTCGCTCAGTGAGCTTGATGATGCCATAAATTTCATCCAAAAATTTGGTAATGATTTAAGTGTACTTCAATGTACAACAAGCTATCCCACTCCACCCCAACGAGTTGGTCTAAATATGATTAAAGAGTTGAAAGAGAGATACCCTAATCTAAAAGTAGGTCTATCGGAGCATACCGGCGAGATTTATGCGGGCCTTGCTGCCATAGCGTTGGGTGCGGAGATTCTCGAATTTCATGCAGTATTCGATAAAAGAATGTTTGGCCCTGACGCCACTTCTTCACTAACTATTGATCAAATTAGAGAATTGGTCAAAGGTGTAAGGAGTATAGAAACCTCCTTAAACCATCCCATTGACAAAAATGATACATCGCCTTATTCGGAATTAAAAGGAATATTTGAAAAATCACTAGCCGTTAATAAAAATCTACCAATTGGACATACTGTAGTTTTTGACGACCTGGAAGCTAAAAAACCTGCAAACCAGGGAATCAGTGCTGCTGCATTTCGCGACGTGCTAGGACGCAAACTTAAGCGTAATATGGCGCAATACGATTTTTTAACGGAGAATGACCTAGAATAATTAATCATATGTCAAAAAGAAGAATTGCTGTTGTTGTTACTGCCAGGCCCAGCTACAGTAGAATTAAAACGGCATTAAAAGCTATCGCAGAACATCCAGACCTAGAGTTAAATCTAGTTGTAGCAGCTTCAGCATTGCTGGATCGCTATGGAACCGCAGTTAATTTTATTGAGAAAGATGGTTTTGAAATAACGGCAAAGGTATTTAATGTGCTAGAAGGAGGCAACCTTACGGCAATGGCCAAAACAACTGGATTGGGAATTTTGGAACTTGCATCTGTTTTTGAGAATATCCAACCTGACGCCGTTCTTACGATAGCTGATCGATTTGAAACTATGTCAACCGCGATTGCGGCTTCATATATGAACATACCACTGATTCATATCCAGGGTGGAGAGGTAACTGGTAATATTGATGAAAAAGTTCGCCATGCTATCACTAAGTTGGCTGATCTCCATTTGGTTGCTACTGATAAGGCTATGGAAAGGGTAATTAAAATGGGAGAAGACCCCAAAAAAGTATTTGTAACGGGATGCCCTTCAATCGATATCGCAGATCAAGTTCTTTCCAATCATTCCCTTGACTTCAATCCAATTGAGAAATACGGTGGTGTAGGAGGGAAAATAAACCTAAATGGAAAATATCTAGTTGTTTTACAACACCCTGTAACTACGGAATTTAAAAAATCAAGACTCCAGATATATGAAACTTTATATGCTGTAAAAGAGCTAAATATTCCAACATTATGGTTTTGGCCAAATGTCGATGCTGGAGCGGATGGTACCTCAAGTGGAATAAGAACCTTCCGAGAATTGCATGACCCACCAAATATTAGGTTCTTCAAAAACATGGAGCCCTCAGACTTTTTAAAACTGATTTTTAACTCTGCTTGCCTAATTGGAAATTCCAGTGTTGGAATAAGAGAAAGTTCCTACTTAGGTATCCCCGTGGTAAATATTGGTGATAGACAAAATGGACGTGAACGAGGCAAAAATGTTATTGATGTCAAGTATGATCGCCAAGAAATCATTTCCGGAATAAACACCCACTTGTCTGCAGGTATCAATAGAACTGAAAGGGACCATATTTACGGTAATGGAAAATCTGGAGAAAACATTGCTAGGATTATCGCCAATGAAGAATTAACATTTGAAAAAAGACTAAATTACTAGATATGAAATTCTTAGCAGTTATTCCTGCAAGAAGCGGCTCAAAAGGATTAATTGATAAAAATATCAAACTCTTGAAGGGGCGGCCGCTTTTAGAACATTCAATTCTTCAGGCTATCAATGCTGGAATTTTCGAAGATGTAATTCTATCTACAGACAGCGAAAAGTATAAAGCGATTGGTGAAAACTCAGGAGCAACTGTTCCTTTTTTAAGACCTAGTTCTCTGTCAGGAAGTAAAGTTCCAACCATAGACGTACTAGTTCATTTACTTGATTGGTTTAATGAACAGAAAAAAAGTTATGATGCAATCTGTCTCTTACAACCAACTAGTCCCTTTAGACCTCCGAAACTTATCACCAAATGTATTGAACGTTTTATTGAGAGCGATGCCGATTCTCTCATTAGCGTAAAAAATGTTCCCACTGAATATAACCCACATTGGGTATTTGAAAAAAAGAATGATGGATTTCTAAAAATAAGTACGAACGACGAAAAAATCATTGCTCGCAGACAGGAACTCCCTCCTGCATTTATTAGAGACGGCTGTATCTATTTAAGCAAAAGTTCTGTCGTGAAAAGTGGTTCATTACTGGGAAAAAATATTTCATATTATATTAACTCCGACGCTCCCTTGATAAATATTGACACCCCAAAAGACTTTGAATATGCCGAAAAATTTATCAGAGAGAATCCTAATTGGAAAATGCATTAAGTAGATCAAAAAGATAGTTCATGAAAAATCAAACTTCAAAAGAGATAACACCAAAAACTCTTCATGGCTTGCCGGAAGAGGTGATTTTTTGTAAGAAATGTGTCCAAAATAACCAGAGACCAAGTACATCAAGAGAGTTTGTTAAGAAAGACTCAAGAATTGCCACTGTTGGCTTTGGAGAAGATGGAATTTGTGATGCATGTAAGTGGTACGAGGAGAAACAAAAAATCGATTGGGCTGAAAGGGAAAAACTTTTATCTGAACTTTGTGACAAATATCGAAGAAATGATGGAAGATATGATGTTATTGTACCAGCAAGCGGCGGAAAAGACAGCTTTTATGTCGCTCATCAATTGAAATATAAGTATGGTATGAACCCTCTCACAGTAACATGGGCTCCCCATATTTATACGGAAATCGGTTGGAATAACCTCCAAAGTATGATTAACGCAGGATTCAGCAATATCCTGGTGACACCAGACGCCAAAGTGCATGGTAAGCTTACACGTTTAGCTTTTGAGAACTTGCTTAACCCATTTCAACCTTTTATCATTGGACAAAAAAATGTTGCTCCTCGCATTGCGCTACAATATGATGTTAAACTGATTATGTACGGTGAAAATCATGCCGAGGCACACAACAAAAAAGAGGAGAATTACAGTCCTTTAATGGATATTAAACATTTTACTCGTGAAAATGAAAATGATGATCTTTATTTTGGGGGTGTACATATCAGTGATCTGAAAGAACATGGAATTGAAGACAAAGATATGTTTTTGTATAAACCCCTTTTGACAGACTCAATCGAAGGCAGTGGAATTGAAGTTCACTATTTCAGCTTTTATCAGAATTGGTCGCCAATGGAAAACTATTATTATGCGATAGAAAAATCCGAATTCGCTTCGAATCCCGATGGAAGAAGTGAAGGAACCTATTCAAAGTTCGCGTCATTAGATGATAAGGTAGATGGTCAACATTATTTCACCATGTTCATAAAATTTGGCCAAGGCAGAACCATGAATGATGCTTGTCGAGATATTCGTGACGGGTTTATTACTCGAGAAGAAGCCGTTGAACTTATGAAGAAATATGATGGAGAATTTCCAAAGAGATACTTCAAAGACTTTTTGAGTTATACCAACCTGACCGAAGAAAGATATTGGGAAATCGTTGATAAAAATCGATCTCCACATCTCTGGAAACAGGTAAACGGACAATGGATACTTAAACACCAAGTAAGTTAATATGGCAGCAGCTCGCATTATAGCAAGACTTGATATCAAAGGCAACCAATTAATTAAGGGAAGACACCTTGAAGGTTGGAGGATGCTGGGGGATCCAATGGAATTTAGTAAAAGGTATTACCTAGAAGGTATTGATGAACTAATTTATATAGATTCCGTCGCTAGCCTTTACAGTAGAAATCTCATAACCGAAATAATTAAAGGTACAACGGAGAGTATCTTCGTACCATTTACGGTTGGTGGAGGCATTCGATCCGCTAATGATGCCTTCAATTTACTAAGGGCAGGTGCCGATAAAATAGCTATCAATTCACAAGCTCTAAAAACCCCACATTTAATTCGGGAAATCTCAGAGAAATTTGGCAGTCAATGTGTTGTCTTATCTATACAAGCAAAAAAAATTGCTGATGGCTGTTGGAGTGCTTTTTACGACAGTGCAAGGGAAAATTCTGGTAGAGATGTGATTGAATGGGTTCAAGAAGCAGCGGAACAAGGTATTGGGGAGATACTTTTAACCTCTGTTGATCAGGAAGGTACTAGACAAGGTTTTGATGATGAACTTATTCAACAGGTATCTAAAGCAGTAAATGTCCCTATCATAGCAAGTGGTGGTTTTGCAACACCTCTTGACTTCGTTAAAGCCGTTCATTCAGGTGCATCTGCTGTAGCTATTGCAGATGCAATACATTATCGCCGAATTAGGCTTGCTGAAGTAAGAGAAGTAGCTTTAGAGAATAATATCCCAATAAGGACGTAACTATGAAGAAGGTCTCTATAATTGATTATGGTTTGAGCAATATCCTTAGCGTCGCTCGTGCTTTCTCTACAATAGGAATGGATGTTTCCGTAGAAGAAACTCCTTCTAATTTAGGGGCGTCGGACTGCCTAGTTCTCCCTGGTGTCGGGGCATTTGGCAGTGGCATGACTGCTTTAGAAAAAAATGAATGGCCTAGCACGATAGATGAATGGATTAAGGCGGGGAAGCCGTTCCTCGGTATCTGCCTAGGGATGCAATTAATGCTTGACTCAAGCTTAGAAATTCAATATAATGATGGACTAAAAATAATTGAAGGTGAAGTCTTAAAGCTTCCAGAAAAACGAAATAATAAAATATATCGCTTACCACATGTTGCATGGAGTAAAGTCGCGTTTAATGATACAATCGAAAAAAAGTATTCGAAACTTTGGTCTGGTATAGGCAATAATCAGTATTTTTACTTTGTGCATTCCTATCATGTACTTCCTAAAAAGAGAGAAAATAGTCTTTGCATCTCCTCTTTTCATGATTACTATTTCACGAGCGGTATAATTAAAGAAAATGCCGTTGGACTACAATTTCACCCCGAGAAAAGTGGTCCGAACGGCTTGAAACTTCTTGAGAACTTCACGCAACTATTCTAAGAAAGTCTCTTGATAGTAACCAGAAATGAAACTCTTTAAGTCATTTTCTATTTATACTGGTGCAAGTTTCCTTCAACAAGCCGTTGCATTTCTTCTACTACCTATTTTCACTACTTATTTGAGCAAATACGATTATGGGATGTTGGGTTTAATCAATCCTGTAATAGCAATAGTAAGCATGTTTATAATGATTGGTAGTGGAGGAGCTATTAGACAACGCTATTTTGTTTTAGACTCGGATACTTTTAGGAGTTTCTTTTCAAATTCAGTTTTTACAACCTTTATTTCTTTTCTTTTAATCTTTGCGATATTTTCTTCTTTTAAAAGTTCTTTTGCTAGAATTACCGGAATTATTCCAGACTGGATTATTTGGATTCCCGTCATAGCCTTTTTATCTATTCTCCCTAAAATTATTCTTGGTTTATGGCAGGTAGAAGAACAACCGATCAAATTTGCTATTTTCAGTGTCTCTGATACTGTTTTAAATCTAAGCTTGGGATTATTATTAATTGTATTTTTTGGCTATGGATTTGAAGGAAGGCTTTTTGGAATAATAGCCTCATCAGGTTTGCTCACAGTAATTTCAATTATTATATTAAGTAAAAAAAAGCTCCTTTTTCATAAACTGAGCAAAAAATGGCTACAAAGTTCTTTAAATTATGGTTTCCCTTTAATCCCACATGCAATAGGAGCTTATGTAGTTAGTTATTCAGATAGATTTTTCATTGAAAAATTGGTAAATATTGAAGAAGTAGGCCTTTATACAGTAGGCTACACAATAGGAAACGCTTTGGGAATACTAAATGGAGCATTTGTCCAGGCATATTCGCCATTTGTATTCAAAATGCTTAAAAATCCTTCAAAGAAAAATGACATTAAAATAGTCAGAATGGCCTATTTATTTATATTGCTTAGCATCTTTATGCTAATGTTATTATACATTCTAACTCCACTAATTTTTAGATATTTTATAGGGGAACAATTTCAGTCCTCCTCAAAATATATAATTTGGATTGCTCTTGGGGTCTTCTTTCATGGTCTGTATAAGATAGTAACGGTATTTATTTTTTATTTTGAAAAAACAAAATATCTTATGTATCTTTCTTTCATTAATGTCCTGCTAAACTTATTGTTGAACTATTATCTAATCTATTATTTCGGTGCTATCGGTGCTGCATATGCTACGCTAATTTCTTTTATTGTCCTTTTTCTCTTGACTTCCATTATTTCTTACTCTATTTATCCAATTAATTGGGTAGACAAAAAGATATTTCTCATTAATGAAATTTTACAATGAAATGGTTTTGTTATATTGTCTTTAAATGGCTTAAGAATAATTTCTGGCTAGTGCATTATAAAAAGATGAGATCAAAATATAATGTAGCTTCAAATTTTAGATTCAATGGAGAAAACATACTTCTCTATGGGTTAGGTGAAATCAATATTGGTCCTGATTCTTATCTTG
This sequence comes from Saprospiraceae bacterium, assembly GCA_965229635.1. Classification (GTDB taxonomy): domain Bacteria; phylum Bacteroidota; class Bacteroidia; order Chitinophagales; family Saprospiraceae; genus BQJU01. The sequence continues at coordinate 2,580,348 of OZ245894.1, read as the reverse complement.
GATCAAACTCTTCTATCCAAGCCTCAAAAGGTTATATTATTTCTATTGGAAGGAATTGTAGAATCAGTCATAATGTTCGTATTTACACAAATACATACTTAGCAGATCAAGACTTTTCATCAAAAATTTTAAAAGAGGAAAAAAACTCAGTAAAAATAGGGAATCATGTATGGATTGGTGCTAATGTAATAATTCTTCCAGGTGTTGTTATACACGATAATGTCATTGTGGGAGCAAATTCTTTAGTAAACAAAAGTATAGAAGCAAATACAATTGTAGGTGGAGTACCTATAAAAATACTTCGGAAGAAAAAAAATGAAATTGAATAAAATGGACTTTATAGAAGCCTCTATCTTTTTAGAACAGTTCGAAAAAGAAGAATTTGGATTTCTTCGTTCTTTGGATATTGATGGATATAATTCATGGTTTCTAGTAAAAAAAGCTCTATATTTCAACCTAACTAATAATAGGAAACAGCCTCAAAAAAAGCAACCCCAAAAACGGTTCAAAGTATTATTTTCCAACCTCCAAGAATTCTGGAAGCTAATTAAATTCAGTTCAAAAGAAAACTTAGACACTGTAGTAATTGAACGACAAGCGGACTTAATAAAGGGTGAGATGACTAATATCTACTTTCATCCTTTACTTGTTAACCCAGATCATCGATTTGTAGGGCTATCTCAAGGTCTTTTAAAAACAGCCTATAACATACCTCAATTGAATATTGAGAATTTGAAAATGCTAAAACTTTTTAGCCTCACAAAATTATTTCGTTTAGCACCAATTATAAAATCTCATAGTAACCAAATTACCAGAAGATTAGATCAATTCCTGGCAAAAAAGGAGATAAAGATATCAGAAGATACCCAGCTTTTCTTAAGGCTAGTACTTTCCGACTTTATCAGAGTCAAAGAGTTTTATAAAATCATCTTCAAATCACTCAAAGTCAAAAACTTATTATGTATTGACAGCATCCCCTCAGGGTTAATTGGAGCCGGAAGGGAATGTGGTATGGTCATTGTAGAATTTCAACATGGCTTTTTTGAAAGATATAAACCAGATTATATGATTCCAGCTCGGTATATTCCTATTATGGAAAGTATCCCCATACCACAATATGTTTCAGTTTTTGGGAACTTCCATAAAGAATGTATGCTATCAACTGGATTCTGGCAACCGGATCAAATTCTATCCTTTGGAAAATATTCTGTTCCACATAATAAAAAAACAGAAAATTGTCTTTCAAAAGGATTACGTATTCTTTTTGCGATGCAAGTCTCTATGTTCGAAGAAGGGGTTACCGTCTTGCAAGAGCTTATTACCCACAAGCATCACTTGAAAGGTATTACCTTCGTGTTAAGATGTCATCCAAGAGAAACAGCAAATAACATTGCTATAATATCAAAGATGTCCAAGGAGAATCCAAATCTATTAGAGATATCAAAGGAATCTAGAATTTTTGACGAGATTCAGAAATCTCATTTTGTCATGAGTTTTTTCTCTACAGCAATCATCGATGCATTAGGTGAAGGCGTTCCAGCAATAACCTTACCTTTTGGTGATAGTAAGCGAGGAATTTTAGATCACATACCTATCGATCTCGAAGAAATATTGATTGCCCCAAAAGGAATTAAAGAACTTATTGAACTCCTTTTGCTTTATTTAGCTGACAAAGAAGAATATCGACTTTTAAATAGCTTAACAAGCCAGCGAAAAAGTAATCTTATTAGGCCTTGCTACCAACAAAACATACAAAAAATCTACTCCACATTGCAGGTCTAATTTTTATCAAGCTGTCTTGGGACAAACATAGCCGAATAATTCCAAAGAGTATATCTTCAGTTATGCAAATAATTACCCGCAATAAACTAAATCCACAATGGCAGAAGTTCTACCGAGCAGGAAGCCCTGAGAGAACTAGAAAAGCCATCCCTTGATAAAGAAACACTCCGCCATGACTTAGATTACGTTCCCAAAAAACTGGGAATTAGTCAGGATGAATTTCAACGATTAATGAATTTACCACCCAAAAGGAATGAGGATTTTCCAACCGATCAAAAGAAAAAGAAGATCCTATTTTTCCATGAAACGAGCTCTGAAATTCAGAAAATAGCGTTCTTCAAACCCAAAATCTAATTTTCTTTTGACAACCAAAGTTTTTTTAATCATTCCTACACTCCACATAGGTGGGGCGGAAAAGCGATTCTTGAGTTTTTGGCTGTACGCCAGGATAAATACACCAATCCGGATTGGTTTAGTCATTACTCCCAAATTATATGATTATGCGTGCAAAGTGCCAGAATTAGAAGAAATACGAAAATACGCTAATGAAATACATTTTCTTGATTGGGCGGGCGGTTCCTTCTTGAAGTTAAGAAGTTGTTTAAAGCAGTTTTACTTAACCCACGATTCTCCGGGTATTTTGTTCCACTATGTTATGTCATTCCCCCTATTTATACACAGCAACTCTGACAAAACCCTTTTTTCTTTTACCGAAAGTTCGCTAAAAAACCTGAACTTCAAAGCTCGTCTTATTACCTGGATAAGTTTTTGGGAGGCAAAGTATTTGGATATCTTAGATCCGAAAGTTGTCATTAAAATCAAGCGTTTTCTAAAGAGTAAGGAAAACCGCATATTCCAAACTAGCAATAGTTTTGTTGATTCTTCGGCCTTTATGTCTGCTGAGGTTGATAAGAAAAAAAACTGGTTGGTTTTTCTGGGTCGATTTGTTGATGTGAAGCAAGTTATTCCCTTTGTCCGCTCAATTCCATCTATCTATCAGTTACTGATTAAAACTACTGATAAAGATCAGCTGAAGTTCTTTATACTAGGCCATGGTAATCAAGAAGAGACAATAAGACAACTTATCAGTACTCCCCCCTATAAAGACATCAATATTACAGTAGGATTTGAACCGAACCCGGCAAAAATCATGAAATATGCCAAGGTTTTTTATTCCCTTCAAAAAAACACGAATTACCCTTCCAAAAGTCTTCTGGAAGCCCTCTCCTGTCAAAATATCCCCCTGGTAACTGATGTGGGAGATACCCGCAAAATAGCGCATCCAGATTTTTCTTTTTATGTTCCAGAAAACTTTACTCCTCAACAAATAGCAAAAAAAACAAGTGAAATATTTTCTTTGCCCCCTGAGGAACTGGAAAACAGAATGAAAATGGCTCGGGTATTTGTTCAAAAGCATTATACTCTAGAAAAAATGGCAGAATACTACCTAGGTATATACAACTCAATTCAAAGTTCTTAAAAATGTGTGGTATTACCGGATTCATAGATTACAATAAGAGTACAACTTTAGAAAGTTTGCGAAAAATGACCGATGTGATGGAGCTTCGGGGCCCAGATGGAGCAGGTTATGAATTGTTAAAAAAAAATGAGTTCCACGTAGGGCTTGGTCATCGCCGCCTTTCCATTATCGATCTTTCTACAGCCGGTAGCCAGCCGATGTTTTTCGATAATCTGGCAATAACCTATAATGGGGAAGTTTACAATTTCAAGGAAATTAGGACGCTCCTGAAAAAATCTGGCCATACTTTTTCTTCAGATTCAGATACGGAAGTAATTCTGCATGCTTTCCGGGAATGGGGCCCCGAATGTGTTCATTACTTTCGCGGAATGTTTAGTTTTTGTATCTACGATCAACAGAAGGAAAAAATCTATCTTTTCCGAGACCGAATTGGTGTCAAGCCCTTATACTACTATCATTCCCAAGGCCTTTTCCTTTTTGGCAGTACAGTCTATGCATTGCAGGCCCACCCCAAATTCGTTCGAGATATTGACCCACTGGCGCTGAACTTGTACTTCCAGTATGGTTACATTCGAGCCCCATATTCCATTTATAAAGATGTAAAAAAGGTGATGCCAGGTCATTACATAGTATTGGATCTACGCACCAATATCCTTCAGGAAAATTCATATTGGAATTTAGCCAAATACTTTTACACTGAGAAAAGTGATATCTCATATCACGAAGCAACCGAAGCCCTTGAAGAAATCTTACTTGAATCTTTTCAACTTCGTATGGTCGCCGATGTCGATGTTGGTCTTTTTCTTAGTGGTGGCATTGATAGTTCTCTTGTAACAACGCTGCTACAATTACGGGAAAGCAAAAAAATTAAAACTTTTACAATTGGTTTCCAAGAAGATACCTTTAACGAGGCTACCTATGCAAAGGCCATTGCAACTAGGTTAGGAACAGACCATACCGAATTTATTTGCCAAGCCAATGATGCCAGAGATATCATTGCACAAATGCCCGAAATATACGATGAACCATTTAGTGCTGTTTCGGGATTAGCAACTCATCTGATCGCAAAAGTAGCCAGAAAACAGGTAAAAGTAGTCCTTTCGGGAGATGGCGGCGATGAAACCTTCTGCGGATATACCAGCTATTCTCTCAATCTGAGGCGCTTTAACCAACTCCAAAAGCTCCCACTTCGAAAATCAATAGCTTCAATATGGAACCATAATGACCTTTTATCTTCAATTGTTAACCCAAATACTTCCCGTGGAACCAGGCTAAACCGCATTAGGACCATCCTCGGTAACGATGGATATCCTCAGATGCATATGCTTTCATCCTCAATTTTCACACCTTTCGATCTTAAAAAACTCCTCAAAGTACCTTATACAGACCAGCCCGATTTTTCCAAAGTGAAGCTCGACTTGATTGCTCCGGTAGAACAACTGATGCTGGCCGACGTTTACGGCTACTTGCCCGATGAGATACTAGTAAAAGTTGATCGTGCCACTATGGGTGTATCATTAGAAAGCCGTGAACCTCTACTTGACCAGAAAATATTAGAATATGCCGCCGCTCTTCCCATTAAATACAAGCAAGAAAAGCGAATTTTAAAAAGTATCCTGGGTAAATATCTCCCCAACGACCTTTATGATAGAAAAAAGCAAGGCTTCGGGTTACCTATTAATTCCTGGTTGCGAAGTGAGTTAAGACCACTTGTTCAATATTATCTTTCAGAAGAAAAAATCTCCAAAACCAAATTTCTTAATTATAGCTATGTTCATCAGTTGAAAAAGGACTTCTTTAATACCAAAAACCAGGATTACCGCATTTGGAGTATTCTTATGTTTCAGATGTGGTACGAAAAGAATCTTTAAGCCACAATTTATGAAGCCAAAGGTCTTATATATCTCATTAATGGGCATAAGTGAAGCCTTGGGCCGAGGACAAGTTCTGGAGTACCTCCAGGACCTTGCTCCTAGCAATGATATCTATTTACATTCTTTTGAAAAGGACACTTCTGAAGAGACGATAAATCCCCTAAAAAAAGAATTGGCAAACTCAGCAATCCATTGGACCTATCTGCCCTATTCAAATTCAGCAGGTATCTTTTCTACCTTAACCCAGATATATGGTGCACTGAAACTGATAAGTAGAATAATAAAAAAAGAAAAAATAGATATTATTCATGCCCGGAGCATGGTTCCTGCAGTCATTGGAGTCTTACTAAAGCGAAAGTATAGCTTAAAGCTATTGTACGATATTCGTGGCTTTCAGATGGATGAAAAAGCTGAGGTTGGTCGTATAAAAAAGGGAGGCTTATTTTATCGTTTTCTTAAATTTATTGAGACATCCTGCTACAAACAGGCCGATGCCATTGTTTCATTGACCGAGGCATCCCGAAAAGTTATTGGAAAATATACTAATATCGATAAATTCTACTTTATTCCTACATGTACTAACCGCCAGCTTTTTCCAATTCTTTCCATAGAAAAGAAAAGGCAAATTCGAAAACAGTTGGGGTTTAAAGAAGACGATCTCATAATAATCCATACCGGCGCTGTCTCAGGCTGGTACGATTTTGATAGGGAACTCTTGCTTATCAAGCAATTGTTAAATCTCGCTCCAAACCTTCGGTACTTAATCCTTAATAAGGGAGAACATGAAAAGATCCATAAAATGTTATCAGACCATGAGATCCGGCCTGAGTCGGTAAGCCTAAGATCTTCCAGTTTTCAGGAAGTACATCAATTTCTGAATATTAGTGATGCCTCCATCTTTATCATCAAACCTACGTTCTCAAAAATTGCTTCAACACCTACAAAATTTGGGGAGAATTTAAGCTGTCAGCTCCTTTCCATCACCAATCGCGGTATTGGAGATATGGATATGTATCTGGAGCAGTACAAGGTAGGGTACTTGTTTGACATAGAACAAATTGATCACGATGTTAAAAGCGTGGCCAAAGACGTATTGGAGATGCTTCAACAAAGAAGTGAGTACAACGATTTTGAGCTGCTTTTCAAGAGATATTTTGACAAACAGATCGGAATCGAGAAGTATAACGAAATTTATCAAACTTTATCCCAAAGACTTACAGACGATAAATAGAAAAGTACTGATAAAGAACCAAAACTTTACTGATTTTTATGAAGGTGGCAGTATTTGATGTCTGCGGAACTATCTATCAATCCAACACTACATTTGACTTCTTATCCTTCATCTATCGAGGGCAATTGAATGGGGTATTGTGGAAAATGGTAATCCGTTCAATACCCGGAAAAGTAATAGGTTATCTTTTCTATAGGTATGGAAAATACGATATCTACCGGGAGGTGGGCACTAAGTTATTACGGAGGTTTTCAGTTGCTGAGCTAGATCAAAAAGCAATATTGTTTGTCGAGAATTTTCTATCCAAAAAGCAAAATAACGAAGTCATCAAAAAAATAAAACTTTATCGACAACAAGGCTATAAAATTGTTTTTATTTCGGGATCTTACAACTTTATTATCAGGCGCATTGCGGAAGCTTTAGGCGCTGACGATTACTTTGGAAGCCGTTTGAACCAGAATGAACAGCACTATTTGGGTGGATATTTGGAGGATCTCCAAGGGGAGAAAGTAAAAGTATTAGCAGAAAATTACCCAAACCGCAGTCATTTGGTTGTCTTTACCGATAATTCAAGTGATCTTTCTCTTCTTCGATTGGCAAATGCTCCGTTTGTGGTCGTCAATAATAAAAGAATGCTTCCATTTTGGGAGAAGCATCTGCCTAAAGCAACGTTAATTTTTCCAAAAGGGTGAATTTGTTTTACTTCCCCGGTAGTTATCTCTATTACAGTCGTTTAAAAGGCTGGGTCTCAACTATATCTTTGGTTCTACTGTATATTGTTCCCATTTCTGTAATCTGCTTTACTTTAGGAGTTCAAGATCTATTGGGTTTTCTACCAGGCTTGCTAGTTTCATGGTTTATCTTCTATGCTGCTTATGAAATCGGTTATTTCCAAAATGACATTTTCACTGTAAGGAGAGAAAAAAGACCAAACCACCGCATTGCCAAAAAAGACCAGTCATTTTTTCAGAGAAATGTCAATGCGCTTATTCTATCCAGAAGCTTGACAGCCATTATTGGGCTTTTCTTTTTAGCTATCTTACTTTCCCTTAATCAAATCATACCTTTTACCCTATTTCTTATCATGACCTTACTACTTTTTGTCCTCCACAATACGGTAAGGTCAAGATTAAACATATTGACTTATTTCTTTCTGAATGTATCTAAAGTTTTAACTTTACCCGCCCTTTTCCTCGAGTTTGACCAACTATTAATATGCCTCCCTTTTTTCATAGTTATTTTTAGTTTTCTTAGAACAATTGAGCATGCGGCAAAAGAAAAGTATCACCTAGTACTTCTTCGACGCGTCCGGAAAAATTTAGACTTTTCACGAATACTTTACTTTAGCACTATTTTAGGTCTGTTCTACTACTTTCATGCTGATAGTATTTGGTTGTACGTTTGTGCATATATTCTGATAATAAGAATTATTGCCTGGTTACTAATTCGAATTTCCTCCAAGGAAAAGCTAAAATTGCAGCGGTAATCTCTAGAATGGAATGTTAGATATCCTCTTCATTACGCTTTCGATCATTTGCGGCCTGCTTTTTATTAATTATCAGATCCGAAAAGAGAATCTCTATTATTTCAGAACCTTAACCTATGGATTGTTCCTCTACCATTTGATGATTGGATTAATTTATGGTGCCTATGTTTTGACACTAAAAGGGGATGCCGTCATGTTTTGGAGCAGTCCCGCACTGAGAAGTTTCTCGACAAACTGGCCTGACCTTTTTGAACCAGGTTCCAAATTCATCTACTTTCTTACATTCCCCTTTAGCCAGGTTTTGAAACTAAACTACTGGACAGGTTGTGTTATTTTCTCAACAATTGGTTTTATTGGAATAATGTACTTTTTTTCCCTGATGGTAAGGCATGTTGAATTTAACCCGACTATATTTGGAATAAAAATTTTCCCATTGATCTTTTTCCTACCAAACTTGCATTTCTGGTCAGTAGGTATCGGAAAAGATGCTGTTGTTTTCTTTTCAATTACTTTGTTTTTTTACAGTATTTCTAGAAGATTAAACTGGGTTGGCCTCTTTTCCGCCCTGTTTATCACCTACTATGTTCGCCCTCACATGGCTTTTATTTTAATTCTTGCTGTGGCTATTTCCAGTGTCCTTTCATCGGAAATGAAGCTTTGGCCACGAACAATTATTATTTTATTGATGCTTTCTGGGTCCTATTTTATCCTTGACGATCTAATCGCTTATTTAAAAATTGAAGACCTGAGTTACGGATCACTTGAAGAGCTAGGAAATACAAAGATGTATTATCTCTCTCGCGGAGAAACAGGATCAAAAATTGATATGGGTAGTTACCCCTTTCTATACAAAATATTTACTTTTTTCTATCGCCCACTATTTTACGATATTAATAATGCCCTTGCTATTGTTGCTTCCTTTGAAAACTTAATCTATTTATTGCTTAGCATAAAATTGTTTCAATTCAATCCGTTTAAATACTTTTCTGCTTCTCCGCTTTTTATTAAGGCTGGCCTAATCACAGTATTTGCCTCAGCAATTGCTTTCACCGGATTTCTGAGTAACCTAGGGATCATTCTAAGAATGAAAAATATGGTAATGTTCATGCTGGTCATTACCATATCCTACCTAATTAGCGAACATTATAAAAAGGAGAATTTACCAAATCAAGTTTGGTGATCCAGTTGAATATTAACGATGATTTCTCATATTTTTATTTGTTAGATATATACGATCAAAAGTGTTATGGGAATTGATGATTTCAAAAACTTTTAAACCGGTTATACCGATTCTAATGATTTGAGTTTATCATTTTCCCAAACCAACTTATGTCAGGTTCATAATAAAAAATGCTTTTTAATTCAGTAGAATATATAATTTTTCTTCCATCCGTTTTCCTCCTTTATTGGATGATAAATGCTGATGTAAAGAAGCAAAATGTACTACTCTTAGTATCCAGTTATATCTTTTATGGTTGGTGGGATTGGAGGTTCCTGTCGTTAATTATCTTTAGTTCATTTGTAGACTACTTCATTGGTCTAAAATTATATTCCTCACAGGATATGAAGGTTAGGAACAATTGGCTCTTGCTAAGCTTGTTTTCAAACCTTGGTCTTTTGGCCACATTCAAATATTTTAATTTCTTCTCTACTTCTTTTCGAGATTTAATGTTGACGTTTGGTTGGGAAGTTGACACCATCACCTTAAATTTAATATTACCTGTAGGCATCAGCTTTTATACATTCCAGACTTTAAGTTATACTATCGATATTTATCGCAACAATATAAAGCCAACAAATAGTGTAATTTCCTTTTTCACTTACGTAAGTTTCTTTCCGCAATTAGTAGCAGGGCCCATTGAAAGGGCAGCACACTTGCTACCTCAGATAGAAACAAAAAGGGCATTTAATTACACATTATTCAAAGCGGGAGTTTTTCAGATTTTCATTGGTTTACTTCGGAAAGTAGCCATCGCAGATAATTTGGGAATCTATGTCGATTCTGTTTATAGTAATATAGAGATATACAATTCATCTACTCTACTATTAGCAACTGTATTTTATGCTTTTCAGATATACTTTGATTTTGCAGGTTATTCTGATATTGCAATCGGCAGCGCTAAATTGCTGGGTTTCAAATTTGAGCAGAACTTTAATCTTCCCTATTTTTCTAAAAGTCTAACAGAGTTCTGGAGGAAATGGCATATTTCGCTATCATCCTGGCTAAGAGACTATCTATATATATCTCTCGGAGGAAACAGGCGTGGTATCAAAATCACCTATAGAAACCTAATGATTACAATGCTTTTAGGTGGACTTTGGCACGGGAGTTCATTTAATTTTATTATATGGGGAGGAATACATGGAGTTACTCTGAGTTGTGAAAAATTTATATTTGCAAATACAAAATACAGATCCTTCGGCTCATTAGGTTTCCTTTATACGTTTCTTATTGTTTTGATTTCCTGGAGCTTCTTCAGAGCACAGGATTTAAGTTCGGCTATGAACTTACTTGCAATAATTTTCCATTTTAACTTTGCTCCCCCTTTCCTGGGAGATATTAATATATTCGTTAATGCAGTATTGTTGCTGCTAGTAGGGCTTGTGGTTGACTATTTTTTATTCAAAAAGAATATTTCGCTAGAAAAGATCGGTGAAACGTTCAATACTATTCAACTCAGCCTTATCGCCTCATTAATTATTCTGGTTCTCTGCTTATTTTATTCAACATCAGAAAATTTCATTTACTTTCAGTTCTAGTTTTTAGATGAATAAAAGCAATATAAAATCGATTTTAAGGCTTTTGTTTTTGATACTATTTATTAGCTTCTGCATAGACAAATTAATATTTTTTTCCCTAAATAAAATTAGTGATAAAGTATTAAGTGGCCAAAACATCGGAAAACTAAATCAATACATTTTACTTAAGGATTCCATGGACATCCTAGTCTTTGGAAGCTCAAGAGCGAATCATCACATTGATGTTGGGCTATTCTCTCTACGCTCTTTCAATATGGGTATTGATGGCAGAAGATTGGCCTATATATCTACAGTCATAAAGCTATTGTCGGCCAATAAAGAGCAATTGGTTATAGTAAATATCGATCCATCAGATATTTTTAATGAAGACTACGAAGGACAAGATATAAATCCTTTAAAATGCAAGTATCACAGAATCCCCACTATTACTAAAGTATTAAATGAGTCTAATACAATATCACCTTTTCAAAGGTTTTATTGGAGCATTGATTATAATCAAAAAGTAGTCAGTATCCTCAAGAACTTTCTGACGCCTAAGTATGATTATTTAATGTATAATGGATATGATCCTATTTTACTTAGCGAAACTCAAAAAGAAATACGAAGTAAAATCTTTCAAAATGGTCATCTTGAAGAATGTGAGTCTCTCTTCCAAATAAATGACACGGCACTGAAGTACTTAAGGGAAATGCAAAATTTCTGTTTGAAAAATAATAAAAACCTTCTAGTTGTTACTACTCCCATTTATGGAAACAATTGCCCACTAGATAACTCCGAACTAAAGAAAGTAATGGAAAAGTTGTCTATCAAGTATTGGGACTTTACTAACCATTTCGAGCAAAATCAATCTATCGAGTATTGGAAGGATAAAACCCATCTTTCAAAAATTGGGGCCGAGCTATTTACAAAAGAGCTATGGAATAAGGTACAATCTACTTACAATTACCCAAGCCATACCCCTGAGTCTTTAAATTAATTTAGAACCATATTTTGTTTTATTGTGCCCAAACTACTTCGTATCACCACCGTTCCCATGTCGCTACAGCTACTGCTCACCGGGCAAATGCGCTATATGCAGCAAAAGGGACTGGAAGTGATCATGGCCAGCGCCGATGGCCCCGAATTGGAAGCGGTAAAAAAAGCGGAGAACTGTCCACACCTGATGATTCCTTTTACCCGGGCCATTACCCCATTACAAGACCTGAAATGCCTTTGGCTACTCATCAGGTGGATGTGGCGGGAAAAACCCGATATCGTACATACGCATACCCCGAAAGCAGGTTTATTGGGTATGCTGGCTGCAAAAATAACCGGCGTTCCGGTGCGCATTCATACCATTGCCGGATTGCCCTTTATGACGGCCACAGGTAACCGGCGAAGACTGTTGGAATGGATGGAAAAGCTGACCTATTGGGGAGCGCAGCACGTTTGGCCTAACAGCAAAAGTATGCTGGCCTACATCAGGGAGAGCGAGTTGTGTCCGGAACGGAAATTATCGATCATCAGCGAAGGCTCTACAAATGGCATTGACCTTTCGGTATTTTCACCGGAAGCGCTGGATCCCAATATTTTGGAGGACATTAAAAAGACCTTCCATTGCGAGGCGGAAAGCACCTATATCCTGGCCATTGGCAGGGTAGTAAAAGATAAAGGCATTCCGGAGCTAGTCGATGCATTTACGGAGCTGCAAGCAGCATTTCCCCAGCTAAAGTTATTGCTGATCGGCCCCATGGAGGAGGAAAGGCAGGAGGAAATCTTACCGCAGGCTACCCTGCAAATGATCCGGCAAAATCCGGCCATTCAGCACATTCACTGGACCAATCAGGTAGCTTATTACCTGCACCTGGCTGATGTGTTGGTTCACGCCTCCCACCGAGAAGGTTTCCCCAATGTACCTTTGCAGGCCGGGGCCATGCGCTGTCCGATTGTATGCTCGGATATACCCGGCAACATTGATATTGTCACCAATGAAGAAACCGGTTTGATTTTCAGGGTTGGAGAGCGGAATCACCTGATCGAGCAACTTAGGACGGCCTTGACAAATCAAGATCACGGACAGGAAATGGCTGAGAATCTTCGTCAAAAGATTGAACAATTTTTCGCCAGAGAAATTATCCAGGAAGCATTATATCAGCATTATCAGGAGCTGTTATCGAAAAGAGATGTCTGACAAAGTGATCCTCATCGGCTACTCCGGCCACGCATTCGTAGCCATTGATATTCTGCAAAAGAATAAGCGGGATATTCTGGGTTATTGTGAACAGGAAGAAAAGGCTTTAAATCCATTCAAACTTGCCTATTTTGGAAAGGAAACCGATGCAAAAGGACTGGAATTATTGAAGCAGCATCCCTATTTCATCGCCATTGGAGACAATCAAATTCGGCAAATAGTTTTTGAAAAACTCCGGGACCTGGGCATTGATCCCCCCATTGATATTGTGCATCCCAAGGCCATCATTGGCGCTCAGGCTAGCTGGGGTCCAGGAACCATGATTTGTGGCGGTGCGGTTATTAACCCATTGGCCAGCATCGGCAAAGGTGTGATTTGTAATACGGCCGCAGTGATTGAGCATGAATGCCAAATTGCAGACTATGCCCATATCGCGCCGGGAGCGGTTTTAGCGGGGAATGTAACCATAGGTGCAGGCACTTTTGTGGGGGCCAATGCCGTGATCAAACAGGGTATTACCATCGGCAAAAATGTGGTCGTAGGTGCCGGAGCGGTTGTGCTCAAAGATGTACCCGATGGTGCTAAAGTAGTTGGCAATCCAGCAAGAAAAATCTAAATCTGATATATGATTCCACTTTCAATACCGCATCTTGACGGAAACGAATGGCAGTACGTAAAACAATGCCTGGATACCGGTTGGGTGTCTTCGGCAGGAGCTTTTGTTGACGATTTTGAGCGTAAGATGGCGGATTTTGTTGGCACCAAATACGCTGTGGCCTGTATGAATGGCACGGCGGGCCTGCACCTCTCCTTGCAGATGCTGGGTGTGGAATCTGGCGACTATGTACTGTTGCCCAATATCACATTTGTGGCCAGCGCCAACTCCATTGCTTATACCGGTGCCCGGCCTTTACTGATTGATGTTGATCCGGGAACGTGGCAAATGGACCTGGATTTGTTGGAGCAGTTTTTGGCTGAAAAGACCACGGTCAATGCAATGGACGAACTCGTTTATCAACCAGATGGCACTCGTATCAAAGCCATTATGCCGGTCCATGTATTGGGCAATATGATTGACATGCATCGCCTTTTGGCCATAGCCAAAAAATATCAGCTTACCGTGATTGAAGATGCTACAGAGGCGCTGGGTTCTTATTTTAATAAAAAACATGCTGGGTCTTTTTCTCCCCTGGGTGTATTTAGCTTCAATGGCAACAAAATAATCACCACGGGCGGCGGCGGTATGATTGTCACTGACGATGAGGCGCTAGCCAAAAAAGCCAAACACTTAACCACCCAGGCCAAGATCAGTTCCGATGAATACATTCACGACGAAATCGGTTACAATTACCGCCTGGTGAATATCCTGGCGGCAATGGGTGTAGCCCAAATGGAACAACTGCCCGGCATCATTGAGCGCAAGCAAAAAATGAATGCTTTTTACCGGGAGCACCTAGATGGAATCGGCGATATTTGCTTTCAGCAAGTTAAAGAAGGCGTCAATCCAAACTGCTGGCTATTCACCATGCGCACCAACCGCATGCGGGAACTCCTACCCTACTTGAATAAACAGGGAATACAGTGCCGCCCCTTCTGGATGCCCATGAATCAGCTGCCGATGTTTGAGCAGGTGCCGTATTATGCTCAACATGACCATTCAAATGCGGTTTACCAAACCAGTATTAGTATTCCGAGTTTCGCCGGACTTACCGATGACCAATTGGAGACGGTAGTACAACAGATTAAAGCTTTTTATTAGCCAAAACCAGACTTATCTATGTCCTCTTTCAAGTTAGAACCATTTATTAGTCAATATATTACGGGTCGCAAGGAAAGTCTTTTTGCTCAAGACCTTGAGGCCAATGATGCCCAACTTCGGGAAAGTATCAACGGCAAATCCGCTTTGGTAATCGGCGGGGCCGGGACCATTGGGAGTTCTTTTATTCGGGCGTTATTGCATTTTGAACCATCAAGATTGTATGTGATCGATACCAACGAAAACGGCCTGACGGAATTGACCAGAGACATCCGAAGCTCCACCGGCCTAAATGTCCCTCAAGATTACAAAACCTACCCCATCAACTTTGGCGATCCGGTTTTTGAAAAGCTGCTTCGTAATGAAGGCCCGTTTGACATTGTAGCCAATTTTGCGGCCCACAAGCACGTGCGTTCGGAGAAAGACCACTACTCCATTGAAGCAATGATTGACAACAATGTTTTTAAGGCCAAAAAGTTGCTCGACCTGCTCTTGGAGTATCCTCCCGCCCACTTCTTTTGTGTAAGCACCGATAAGGCTGCTAACCCGGTCAATGTGATGGGGGCCAGCAAAAAACTGATGGAGGAGGTGATTTTGGCCTATTCGAGGGAATTGCCGATTACTACTGCGCGATTTGCCAATGTGGCTTTCAGTAATGGCAGTCTGCTGTTTGGGTTTCTGGAGCGAATGATGAAGCAACAGCCGCTGTCCGCTCCAAGTGATGTCAGGCGTTATTTTGTATCACCAGCAGAGTCGGGACAATTGTGTCTACTGGCGTGTGTTCTGGGCAATAGCGGGGAGATTTTCTTTCCAAAATTGAAGTCGGATCAGATGAAGACCTTTTCGGAAATTGCGATTGACTTTTTGAAGGTTTATGGCAATTATGAAGCCGAGCAATGCGCCACCGAAGAAGAAGCCCGGCAAAAAGCGGCAAAGCTGGCGGATGATAGTCCAACCTATCCCGTCTTTTTCTTTAGCAGTGATACCTCTGGGGAGAAGTCTTTTGAAGAGTTTTATACCGGTAGCGAAGAGCTTGACTTTGATCGATTTGCCGAATTGGGCGTCATTCAAAACGCGGAGCGCCGGGATCGCAGTGAATTGACTGATGTGTTTGATCAGCTTCAACAATTATTTGCAGACAACGATGCTTACAAGAGCAAAATCATTGACGTATTGAATGAGCTTATTCCCAATTTTGCACATGTGGAGACGGGGAAGAGTTTGGATCAGAAGATGTAGTTGGGAGGGAGGAGAGGGGGAGACTTGGGAGACGAGGAGAGGGATGACTAGTCCTGAAATAGGTTGACAAAAAAGTAAACCAAAAAAAGGACAAAGATGAAGAAAGTAAACCAGTATTCGGACGCCTTTAAGAAAGAGGTGGTAAAAGAAGTTATCTTGGGCCAAATTAGCCAGGAAGGAGCCAGGCGCAAATATGGGATAGGAGGAAGTATGACCATCCCGCGTTGGATAACAAAATATGAATGGATGATACCTAAAGATGAAGAGCCATTAGAGCAAGGAGAAAAAAGTAAAGCAGAATTAGCATTAGAAATCGAGCAATTGAAGCGTCAGTTATCGTATGAACAGCTGAAGAATGAGGTTTTAGATACGATGATCACCATAGCGGAGCGAGAATTTAAAATTCCAATCCGAAAAAAGCCTGGAGCCAAACAGTCCAAGAAGTAAAAAAGGAAAGGAAAGGGGTCTCGATAGAGACGTTGTGTGAACTGTTTGGCAAAAGTAAACAAGGGTATTACAAGAAAGAGCGTCAATTATACAAGAAGCAATCTGAACAAATCATAGTGCTTCAGGCCGTACTACAGATCAGGAAAAGGATGCCGCGGATTGGAGTCAGAAAGCTGGTAGTCAAGTTATTAGAAAAAGGTTTAAAGATAGGTCGAGATGCTCTATATGAGTTGATGGATCATCATCATTTACTGGTTCGAAGAAAAAGGAGGAGTGTTCGGACGACCAATAGCTTTCATATGTTTAGAAAATACCCAAACCTGATTAGAGACTTGCAAATTACAGGACCTGATCAATTATGGGTAAGTGATATTACGTACATTGAAACGGAAAAAGGCTTTGCTTATTTGTTCTTAATAACGGACGCTTATTCCAGAAAGATCATTGGCTTTAAGACCGCAGATAGTCTGGAAGCTAAACACGCTGTGGAGGCTTTACAAATGGCATTAAAAGGACTAAACGGTCCAACAGATCAGCTGATTCATCACTCTGATCGAGGTGTTCAATATTGTTGCCATGAGTATGTCAAGATATTGAAAACAAAAAAGGTGCGTATCAGTATGACCGAAAATGGAGACCCTTTAGAAAATGCTATTGCCGAACGCGTCAATGGCATTTTGAAGATGGAATGGATTTATGACCAAAGGTTTAAAAACCTTTCTCAGGCACAGGGCTATATTAGCCAGATCATCGGCATCTACAATAGTGAACGTCCACACGCCAGTATTGAGATGCTTACACCGGATAAAGCTCATCAAAGAGCAGGAGCGCTACAAAGGAAATGGAAGAACTACTATCCTCAAAAAATAGAGGTTCTTTAAACCCTTTTACGGAAAAGTTATCCACATTTTTGCTGTGGAATTAACAAAGAAAAAAAGTAGCAAAAAAAGAAACCGTGATGATGATGACCATTAATTAATTTAGTCAACCTTTTTTAGGACGAGTCAGAGTGATGATTTTTTTGGAAAAAAGGTGGTGATTTTTATGGAATATGGGTCGATGGAGCGTCTATATAATAAAGGACGGTTTTATGGAGAAACGCATTCGGACTCATGAGGATTTGCTGGTTTACAACATGGCATTTAGTGCAGCAATGGCCATTTTTGAAATTACCAAGACCTTTCCAAAGGAAGAGCGGTACTCTTTAACCGATCAAATTAGAAGATCTTCGCGTTCGGTATGTGCCAATACGGCTGAAGGATTCCGAAAGAGACGATATCCCAAATCATTTGTAGCCAAGCTCAGCGATGCCGAAACCGAAGCTTCTGAGACCAAAGTATGGCTCGATTTTGCCCTCAACTGCAACTATATCGATCAACAAACCTGGAAACATCTAAAGGAAAAATATGACAACATCATAGGGAAACTAGTCCGGATGATCAAGAGCCCCGAGAATTGGACCTTTTAGAGCCCCGCACGCTCCAAGTCCCCCACTCTCCCCCTCTCCCCCTCTCCATGTCTCCAAAGCCCCCACTCTCCCCTAGTCTCCCACTCTCAAAATCACTCTCAAAATCACTCTCAAATAAAAACACATGTACCCAACCATAAAACGCCTAGCCGATTTCCTCGCTTCCCTACTTGCTCTAATCATCCTATCTCCCTTATTCATTCCCATCGTCATTGGCTTACGCCTGACCGGAGAAGGGTATATCTTTTATTTGCAGGAACGAGTTGGCTATAAGCAGCAACTGTTTAATATCTACAAGTTTGCCACCATGCTGAAAGACAGCCCCAATATAGGCACCGGTGATATTACGTTAAAGAATGACCCCAGGATTACTCCGATGGGCACCTTCTTGCGCAAGACAAAAATCAATGAACTCCCCCAAATTATTAATGTACTCCTGGGACAAATGAGTGTAGTAGGGCCAAGGCCGCTAATGCCGGTGAGTTTTGCTATGTATCAGCCCGAGCACGCCAAAAAGGTGTATGATTCCAGGCCAGGTATTACCGGGATTGGCTCTTTAATTTTCCGCGATGAGGAAAGCCTGGTCAGTAATGCCAAAGAGAGAGGTATAGAACCGCGAACCTTCTATCTGGAAAGCATTTATCCTTATAAGGGCCAATTGGAAATGTGGTACCAAAGTCACAAGTCTTTTTACACCGACCTGATGATCATCTTGCTCACTGCCTGGGTCATTTTATCCCCCTCCAGCGATCTGACTTACCGTATCTTTTCCGATCTGCCTCCACGACCAGATTCCCTAAAATAAGTCCTTACCTTCTACTTTTCCCCTTTCCCCTCTTCCCTACCGCCCAAATAACGCCTATATTTGTAAGCACAATCCTGAATTCCGTATAGCTTAAATCTGAAAAACAAACCCAACTAGTGTGAAGAACAATACATACGTGGCCATTATGGCCGGAGGTGTCGGCTCGCGTTTTTGGCCGGCCAGTCGCGAAACCAAACCCAAGCAATTTTTGGATATCCTGGGCGTCGGCAAAAGCCTGATCCGATTGACATTTGAACGCTTTTTGAAACTATGCCCGGCGGAGAATATATTCATCGTGACCAACGGCAAATACAAAGCCCTGGTCAAACAACACCTGCCGGAATTGACGGATAATCAAATCCTTTGTGAACCCTCTCGCAACGATACCGCGCCCTGTATTGCCTACACGGCTTTTAAACTACATGATCTCAATCCCGATGCCAACCTGATTGTGGCGCCTTCTGATCATGTTATCTTGTACGAGGACCGTTTTGTGGAAGCGCTGGAGCAAGGCCTGGCCTTTACCGCCGAGAATGATGCCCTGCTCACCCTTGGCATCCGCCCTACCCGACCTGATACGGGGTATGGATATATCAACTATCAGCCCAATAGCTCGGAGCCCATCAGTCCTGTATTGCGCTTTACCGAAAAGCCACCGCTTGACCAGGCCAAGGAATTTGTCGATAGCGGCGAATACCTCTGGAATGCCGGTATTTTTGTGTGGCGCACAGCGGTGCTACTAGAGGCTTTTGAGAAGTATGCCCCCCAGATTTACCTGACCCTGGGCGCGGGTACTTCGTGCTACAATACTGCTGAAGAACAGTCCTTCATTGACCAAAACTACCCCAAAACGGATAAGATTTCCGTTGATTTTGCCATCATGGAAAAGGCCGACAATGTGCATACCTTACCCTCCAGTTTTGGCTGGAGCGACCTCGGCACCTGGGCTTCCCTCTACGCCGAAACCAAGCACAATGAGCAAGGCAATGTCACCACCGGCAATAAAATTTATCTGACCGACACCTACAACACCCTGGTTCGCGCTCCCAAAGACAAACTGGTGGTCGTTGGCGGTCTCGACGACTACATTATCGTCGACGAAGACGATGCCCTGCTGATCTACCCCAAAAACCGCGAGCAGGAGATCAAGCAGATCAAAGGACAGGTGGAGGATGAGTTTGGGGAGTTGACGTAAGAGTATGTTGAAAAAAAGCCAGGGCATCTCTATTCCCGATACCCTGGCCACTGAATCAAGTTCAGCAAAAAACACATCAAATCAAGCACAAGTCTCGCAAAACAAATTCTTTATATCCGGGATTATTTGGTCATTTTATTTCCTAAAACTCTGGTTTAAACGACCTTCAATAAGGTGTCCTTTATCTATTAGACGCTGGCCGATTTGAAATTCCATAACTTTTGCAAATTTTTTTTTCGGTTCGGTGAAATTTATTGGTTCGGTGAAATTTATTTCATCGACCAACAACAGCAGCACTTTCAAAACGTCCAGGCTCTCAGTGAACAAGTTCACAGGCGAAAAAAATTTTCGCGCAACCTCTGGGCTCCACTGGTTCGGTGAAATTTATTGCATCAAACACCGACAGCAGCACTTACTAACCATCCTCCTTCTTGGCGAACAAGTTCGCAGGCGAAAAAATTTTCGCTCAATCATTGGGGCTCCCTGGTTCGGTGAAATTTATTTCATCGACCAACAACAGCAGCATTTACAAACCGTCCATGCTCTCGGTGAACAAGTCCACAGGCGAAAAAATTTTCGTTCAACCACTGGGCTCCCTGGTTCGGTGAAATTTATTTCATCGACAACACCAGCAGCATTTACAAACCATCCAACTTCTTGGTGAACAAGTTCACAGGCGAAAAAATTTTCGCTCAACCATTGGGGCTTCCCTGGTTCGGTAAAATTTATTTCATCGACCAACAACAGCAGCATTTACAAACCGTCCATGCTCTCGGTGAACAAGTCCACAGGCGAAAAAATTTTCGTTCAACCACTGGGCTCCCTGGTTTGGTGAAATTTATTTCATCAAATACCGACAGCAGCACTTCCAAAAAGTCCATCCTCTTGGTGAACAAGTTCACAGGCGAAAAAATTTTCGCTCAACCATTGGGGCTTCCCTGGTTTGGTGAAATTTATTTCATCGACAACACCAGCAACACTTCCAACTCATCTTCCGCACCCCAATTTTCAAAAATCAGGAATAAAAATTCCAGTATGAAAGTAAGTCCAAGATAGTACGGTGTTGTTGATTTAAATTCAGGACTAGTGTTTGCTGGTTAGGTAAACTCAATACGTGAATACCAACAAAGACCTGGAAGACCCAACGAGTAGTAGGCGTGTCAGTTGGTTTTCCTTTTTGATCTTTGATGGTTTTATCTTGTTCTAACAAAGCGTTTCGGATTCGATATTCCAAGGCTGTATAAACCAATAAGCAACAGGTCATCACAAAGGATAGAGCTGCTACTCTTTTTGGCTTTTTTACAAAAAATGAAGAGGCAACAATGTTAGGATCCTTAATAAATCTGAAGCCTCTTTCTACGCTTTGTTGTTGTTTATAGTTTTGCAATAACTCCTCTTCATCTTCCAGATATTTGAGCTTTTGATTGGTGGCCAGGACGAATAAGCTGCGTTGAAAAATTTGCTGCTCCCAAAGTTGTTCATCTAGTTGTACCTGGGCCTGGACTGTGTACTGGATCATTGGTGCCGCCTTAATGGCAGGGCGTCCAGGGTTATCGTGTTTGTTTTGAGTTTTGATCTGGATATTTTCCAGTTTGTGCCATTTCCATTGTTGCTGCCATTGTTGAGCTGCAGCCTGTGCATCCTCCAGGCAATGAAAATGCTGACGACTAAGTTTTTTAAGACTTTTTCTTGCTTGTTCTGCCTCTTTATCCCGCCTTCTGTTCAAGGTTTGACTCTCTCGTTGCCTGGCCTTTTCAGAATGATAGACCACCCAATACTGGTCCACTCCACCGTAATTTATGGTATAACATGAGCTGCTGTAGCCCTCCAGCTTTAGGCTAGTCAAATCGCTGGATTGGATGCTTGAAATAAGTTCCTTGACAGCCTCTAATGTGCCGGGAACCCGGCTGATCCAATTTAAAGACGTATGTTGCAGGGCTTCCAGGGTAGCTTCGCTGTACAGTTTGCTGTCAGCGATGATCGTATGCAAGCCTCTTTCAGTATTCAACTGACTACCAAACTGTTGAATCGTGTGTCGAAAGGACTCGCTATCGCTGCTATTCCCATTTAATACTTCCATGTGAATGGGTATGCCACTTAGGTGTTCGCAAATTAACTGTAGAGTTACCTGTGGCAAATCCGGTCGATGATCTTTGCTATAGCCTTGAGTAATGTGTAAATCAGTTACTTCCTCTTCTTCGCTGTTATAGCGACCCTGTACACTCAATGTCGTACTATCCAAATGTCCTTGCTCTAGCGGACACTCCAGCACCTCAAGCGTCCGGCGACTCAAATGAGCAAACAACGTAGTCAATCCTGTATCATACAGTTGGTCAAGAGCTCGCCCCAGCCGATCATCGTTAAAATGTTCAGCCTTTAAACCAGGACCTAGCAACAACTCGATGGGTTTATCCTCAAAAAAATGAGAAATCAAATACAGCCGCTTATTGACAAAGCCCAAACCATTGAGTATCATCGCCTCCAATGCTTTACCTGTGCTGACAATTTGATCTGCACTGCTTGATCCGCAATACTCATCTATTACCTGGCTAATCCCTATTTGTTGACACATCCCGGAAACTAGCCCCAAGTGATCCAGAGTCTTACTCGAGTATCCTTGTATTTCCATTTTACAAGGATACTCTTTTTCATTTAATTATCCATTTTTGTATTTTAGGGTGCGGAAGATGGGTTCCAAGCCATCCAACTTCTTGGCGAACAAGTTCGCAGGCGAAAAAATTTTCGTTCAACCAGTGTGGGCTACACCAAAACCTCCGTCAATTTCCCATAGGTGAAAGGATGTTCTCTCCAATCCTCCACCAATCCCGCCTTCACTGGGTTATTGAGGATATAGCAGTATGCGTCAATGAAGTGCTCCTGATTTCGGATATACCGGTTGTAATACCCGCGTCTCCATAATCCTCCTTTTCTGTTTAACAGTCGGTTGATGGACTGTACAGTTCCACCTTTAATTCTTTTCATGGCTGTGTCCAAATTCACGTATCCTGGAATTTCCGATATGCCGTCGTAGTTTGATGGCAATTGTATACTGAAGTCCAGCAACAAGTGAATGTGGTTGGACATAATTGTGTACGCCAGACAATCATAATAGTCACCGTCAAATTGCATGATTTTATCCGCCACTATTTTTGCAGCACCTGGATGTAACAACGAGTGTCCCTGATGATTTTTTTGGTGTAAAAGTTTTTCCATTCCGAGTTCATACGCTTGATGAACGCCCTGTTTCCGCAGTGCCTTTTCAGGCAATCCGTCTGCATCGATATCGCTAATTATTTGATTGTACTCGTTTTGAAGTTTTTCTAAAAGAGCCCTTGGCACTGCATCGATCAATTGCGTAGTCACGGCAAAAATTGCCCCGACGTGGTGGAAGTGAGGCAAGCCTCTTTGGTAGTATTCTGTTTTCATTATTTATTGGTTCGGTGAAATTTATTGGTTGGGTGAAATTCATTTCATCAAACACCAACAGCAATTACCAATCGTCCGCCTATTTGGTGAACAACTTCACAGGCGAAAAAATTTTCGCTCAACTATTGGGGTTCCCTGGTTCGGTGAAATTTATTGCATCGGACAGCACCAACAGCACCCCCTAATCCACCAGTTAGGTGGTGAATAAATTCACAGGCGAAAAAATTTTCGCTCAACCTTTGGGCTCCACTGGTTCGGTGAAATTTATTTCATCGGACAGCGCCAGCAGCATTTACTTACCATCCTTTTCAGTGAACAAGTTCGCAGGCGAAAAAATTTTCGCTCAACCTTTGGGGCTTCCCTGGTTCGGTGAAATTTATTTCATCAAACACCGACAGCAGCACTTCCAAACCATCCAACTTCTTAGTGAATAAATTCACAGGCGAAAAAATTTTCGCTCAACCTTTGGGGCTTCCCTGGTTCGGTGAAATTTATTTCATCAAACACCGACAGCAGCACTTCCAAACCATCCAACTTCTTAGTGAATAAATTCACAGGCGAAAAAATTTTCGCTCAACCTTTGGGGCTTCCCTGGTTCGGTGAAATTTATTTCATCAAATACCGACAGCAGCACTTCCAAACCATCCAACTTCTTAGTGAATAAATTCACAGGCGAAAAAATTTTCGCTCAACCTTTGGGTCTCCCTGGTTCGGTGAAATTTATTTCATCGACTAACATAAAACCTCAGTCATTTAAACATTGGCCCTTCTATCGTCCCGCTATTGATTAGACGCCCGCCCATCGGCAATTCCATAACTTTCACAAACTTTTTTGTGGTTCGGTGAAATTTAGTTCATCGGCCCCGGTTCGGTGAGTCATTTCCCAGCTTCACCGACAATTCCCAGGCTTACCACCAAATTTCCTTTTATCTTTCCCAGAATTAAGTTATGTTTGTAAAGACAAACACCACTGTGAAAGGCCTGATTTCTAATTGTAGCCTTTCACAACTGCACCAAATCTGTAGAGAAATTTCCTAAAATAACTGATAGGCATTAACCTTTCCCCTTATTGTCTTTGGATTGAATTGTTTAGTCAACCCATGGAGGTATTATGGTTAAATTACTGAGAGAACTACGTATGGCCCGATCAACGAAAATATGTCTTTCCTTGGCTGACATGATACACTACCTGGTTTCTCAAAAAATTCAGGAAGCATGAAAACAGCAGAGGAAAACATATTACAGATTTGCTACAAATTTCCGCCCATCAAGTCCATGGGCGCTACCCGAAATTATAATGTAGCACTGCAGCTCAAGGAGCATTTCAAAAATCACTTTGTTATTACGACAAAGAACCAAAGCTTCTTACCCAACCAGGCACTCCCCCTTTGCGATACTTTCAATGCCTTTCCAGTCAGCACTTTTGACTATCGGACTTTTTTACATTATTTCTTTCACAAAAATTCCTACTTCCAGGGAAACCTGGAGGAGAGAACCATCCTTAGTTGGTTGGTCAAATTGAGGGACAGTTTTCCATTTAATGTCTTACTTGATGAGGGCAGCCTGATTTATATCTTTAATGGCTATCGCCAGGGTAAGAAACTAATCAGACAACACAACATTCGGTACATTTATTCTTCGTTCCGTCCTTATGCCGATCACATCATTGCGTGGATGTTGAAACGATGGCGCCCGGAATTACATTGGATTGCTGACTTTAGAGACCCTCATGTTGATTTGAACCGCCGAAATGTATTCTTCCCAAAGGTTCAACACAGTTTTGACCGAAAGATATTTCAAATGGCAGATACAGTCATTACCGTTTCGCAGGGACTGGCTAAATACTTCGAACGGTACGGTCGTGCGGTCCACGTGTTGCACAATGGTATTAACCCGGGTTTTGAGGCGATTAAAGATTTGCCTTATGCCAACCTTGATCGATTTACGATTTCCTACACCGGCTCACTGTATGCTGACCAGCAGACCGCCGCTCCGTTATTCGCCGTACTCAACGAACTGATCACTGAACAAAAATTTCCCTGGGAAAATATTCAATTAATCTACGCCGGTAAAGACCGCCAGCTTTGGGATCACTGGATTGCCGAATTCGGACTGGCCGCCATAAACAAGAGTAATAATATTATTGACATTCGTGAATCACTAGCCATTCAGAGAAGTAGTCACATCAATTTGTTGCTGTCGTGGTCCGGCCCGGTCATCAAGGGCATTCTCACCGGAAAACTCTTTGAATACCTCGACGCCCGCAGGCCCATCCTCGGCATCGTGAATGGAGAATACGATAACGAATTTGCCAATATCTTTGCCAGCACCAAAGCCGGATTGGTCACCTTCACCGATCAGGATTATTCGGCCCAGATCAAGCGCTTTGTATTGCAGCGTTATGCCGCCTGGGAAAACCAAATGGAATCGGAAGATTTTTTTCACGAACCGGCTCTTAAAGCATACTACTGGCCGGAAATGATGCAGGAGTTTATTCGCGTTTTAAAGTAAATATGGTCCGCCTGGAGAAGGTTAGCCAGCTATTCCATTCATAAGATTTTAAGGTCTGAAATCCCTCCAAAGAATGGAAGGTGATCATATACTCGGCATCAGGATTTTTAGTGTCCCCCGTTATCCAACCATTATTGGCAACGCCTCCATCGATATCTGTAGCCGTAACTCCTTGGGCTACCAACTCGGTCAGACTTTGCTGAACTAACCGATTCCACATCATATAATCACGAGTGGCTGTAATCGAAAACCAGATCAGAAAGACGACTACCAGCTTTCCTGGATTGGTAAAAAAGTAAATTTCCCGGTTTTGTAAAATTAGCAAGATCAAACAGACATAGGGTAACAACAAATATCGATCAAAGAAGCTAAAAACGCACATCGCCAGCAGGTAAATCATAAACAAGAAGATTAAAAAGCTTCCCCAAAGATTACCCTCTCCTTCGCTTCTCCAGGCCAACCACTCTTTTCTCATCAGGTAAGCAATGATATTACCTCCATTGAGCCAGCTGAGCCAGCCAAGGATCATCAATGGAGTCAGTGCAGTGCTCCAGCTAATTGGCGCACCAAAAGTTCTGATATCAGGGAGCAAAGGAGGTCCCACCCCAAGGTTGTACAAAAGGTTTTTACCAAAAGGAAAAATAAAACCAGCCTGGTAAAAAACGATAGTCAGCACAATCCCCCCCAGCATATTTGCCGCAAGAAAAGTCTTCCCGCTCTTGAGTGACAAAGTCTTTTTTACAAAATAGAGGCTCCAGGGCAATAAAAACACCCCAAAGTAAAACACGGAAAGCGTAAGGTATTTACCAAGGTTAAATACAAATGTTATCGGCTGGGTTAGCTTTAAGAAGTAGATCTGATCAACCGGGATGTAATTGTCATTTGTTTGCAACCAAGGCTTAAATACTTGTTCAATGAAAAGATAAAGCGCAATCAATAAGACCAACTTTCCGGCAAACCTTCCAAAGGATTGCCGTCGATACAACCACAGTACTCCCTCAAAACAAACCGGAATAAAAATACCTGGCTGACGAATCAAAAATGCGGCCAGTGCCAGTAGTAATCCCGCGATTCTATAAACCGGTCTATTTCGATCCAGATAATACCAATAACAGAGTAAACTCCCCATGGCATAAACCAGAAAGGGCACATCGGTCATAAATGTAAAGGATAAGGAAAAATAGAGTGGGTTGAATAGCAACAACAGGGCGATCCAAAGGGCAGCCTGTCGATCAACCAATGTTGATTTCACAAGCTGATAAAAAAACACAATGCCTGCTGCGGATAAAAAAAGCGTTGAGAACCTAAGACAGGTAAAGGAAAAGCCTCCAAAAAACCATGTCCATAAATATCCCCAAACCACATGCAAAAAAATATTGGGAGGTAACTGCGATAGCAGGCGATACTCTCCATTTTCCAAGAGTGACTTCACCGGATAAGCAAAGTGCCAATCGTCATTGAGTGGAAAATTGCCCATAGGGTTGACCAGACACATGGACACTCCCAACAATGTTAAGAGAAGCAGGGCATAAGGGTCAAGCCACCCGAAGCTTTTGAATTTCTTGATATCTTTATGTTTTGAGAGATAAAATTACGAGCCAATTTTACGAAAAGTAAATCAATGATAAAAAAGTATCTTCGGCTATACCTGAAAAACCTGCTATCCACCGATCGCTCCATTTTCAACAAAATCAATCAAGGCTATCAATTACAACTTCAATATTCCGCCAATCGGGATGCAGTAAAGATTTTATCAGACATTTTTATCCAACGGGAATACGCTTTGTTTTTTCCCTTTTATGAAAAAGTAACCATTGTCGACATCGGGGCTCATTATGGCTATTTTGCCTTGTTTGCGGCCAAAAATGTGGCAAAAAACTCGCAGATTTTATGTTTTGAACCATCATGCAAAAACTTTGACATTCTTAGCAAAAATGTGGTCAATCAGACCTCTCCCAGAATTGTGCCCGTCAATGCTGCGGTATCTGATAAAATTGGAACTGCAAAGCTATCACTGGCTCCAAACAGCTTTAATCATAACCTTACTGAGCGCACAAAAGAAAAGGATAATCTTGAATCTGTAAAAACCATTACTTTAGAACATTTGATGAATGAGCACCAGTTGGACAAAATTGATTTTCTAAAACTGGATTGTGAAGGTGCGGAATATGCTATCCTCTTTTCTACTCCCAAGATCGTTCTTGATCAAATCCAGACTATCTCCATGGAATTTCACGATAGCCGTGATCCAGACCATTCTCCTAATCAATTGTACAATTTTCTGGAAAAAAATGGTTTCCGCGTGGTGCACTTCCAGTTTTATCCCGATCGACTGTGCCGCAACCTAAACTATGGCCGCTTGGTTGCTACTAAGGGTACTTCCCCTCTATCGCGCTCTTAATTTTGCCAATATCCCCAGCGGCCCTCGGCCGAACTTCTCAAATTGGTAAAAATGGGCTTGTGTTGCTCCAAATTGTCGTCGTACCTTTTCAATAGGCCGGATCATACTACCGGCAAAATCAAAGATTTTTGAATCTCGGTTTTCGGCCACAAATTGCATGGCTTGCCAGCAAATCCAGATACCGGAACCACTGGACCGATAGGTCGGGTCATCCCCCGCCAGCCAATAATAACTTCGTTCATCATCCCAAAGCAAATAAGCAACTGAATGTACCTTCCCATTGTCATCTATTGCCGCTAGTTTAAGTCCAGCCTGATGCTCCTGAATAGCTTCATCAAGCTGTTTGAAAAATGAGAAAGAATACGGCGTTTTCTTTTGCTGACGCTGATAGGATTTTGACAATACTTCGTAAAACTGATCAATCGGAAGATCATTCACACAAACCAGACTGGTGCTTCCATTACTAATATTTCTCCTGATATTTCGATTAAATCCTGCCTCGATCCGGTCCATATCATCCAGCTGTAGGACGTAACTTGTTCTGACGGTGGTTCGAAAATTTTGCCAGTGAAAGGGAAGAAAGTTCTTAAAGTCGTAATGGCTCTTGTAGCGAATATAAGTCCTGGAGGGAAATTGCTGAAGTAAGGCTGTGATGAGCCTTTCTTCATAGTCATATCGCGAGCTGAGTTTTAGATCATCGGGATAGTCTATCCATGGTCCCAGAAATGGCGTGAGCGGAGGCATGGTAATAAATGGACTATTCCATTTCCGACTTTGGAAATAAGGCATTGCCGCCAACACTTTGTGCTGATCAGTAACCAAAGCGACCTCCCATGCTCCAGACTGGCAGACGGCATCCAGCCACCAGGATTGCAAAAAGATGGGCAACATGGGCTCTTTTATAGCAAAACTTTCATATTGCTGTTTGTTAGAAAGACTCATCATAGTCCCAACCGGTTTTTGTAATACCCAGCCTCAAATACTCCCAAAGCAATCCAAAATTGACGAAAGTGTAGTGTGTCCATCGTCATAGAATCTATAAAAAAAATGAGCAAGAAAGCCAAGATTCCCAATAAGCCACTTTCAAGATTTGCTCTTTGGAAAAAGCTGGTGAACAGACAACATAAAAAGATGATTAATCCTATCCCTCCTACCAGTCCCTGTTCGGCAATGGTGCCAAAATAGGGTGAGTGGGGATCATACAGCGGTAACTTAGATGGATACTCCCCCTTACTTCTTTTCCACTCCAACCAATCTGGGAATTGCCCCCCTCCGATTCCCCAAAGAGGCGACGATAGAAAAGCCTGAACAGCTTCCTCTTTTAATAGAAAATTAGTGTTTTTCATGATCACATAATCATCAATAGTGGCTACTTGCTGACCTGCACTATAGCTTTGTTCAGCCAGGTATTTCTCCTCAGCATTAGGGACAATCAAAAACTGGGAAAAGCCTAAATAAATACCAATTAATATGAGAGCACCTGTATATGCTACTATCCTTAATCCCTTAATTGTGGCCTTGCTCGACAAAAGCCAGATAATTCCTGCTATGATCAATACAATCGACTTTGAAAAAGTCATCAAAACACCAAAGAAGATGAGCAGCAAATAGGCCACTCTTTCCTTAGCTAAAGTCTTATCAAATAGTAATTTACCAAGTCCTACAAAAACACAAAGCATCAAAATATTGGCCAGCATATTGGGGCTCATGGTCAATGCTTCTACCCGGTTAATCCAGCCCAGAGATGGCAAGTACTTTGGTTCAACCAGTTCAATTGCAGTAGGGCCGAATAACTGAAAAATGAACAGGCTAATCGCCACAGTTGCAATAGCCACCCATCCCATCGAGTAAATGGCTTTGTCCCATGTCCAAGACCGTTGAGACCGGCAACTGATACTCACCAGCTTGTACAAACTTACCAGATAAAATATTGATAAAAATTCTACCCATGAGGCAAATGTAGCGTGATATAGGGCCCAAATAAAGTTGGTGAACAGCAGGGCCAAAGCGCCAAAATCAATAACAGATAGCTTGTTTAGAGAGGGGAATTGAAGGGACTTTACAGAGGAGAAAAACCAAGCCACAAATGCCGCTACAAAAAGGATTTCTGTAAGTTGTAACTTATACCCTATCTTTGGCAACCAAACCAACTTGGTTAGCGGAATGGCCATTACATAGGCAAACAAAAGGGCATTTGTATGCGATTGGGTGAATCCCTTTCTAAACATATTTTGAATTGAGTGAATTCCTAAAAAAGATCGCCACCTTATTGACCGGGAATCTCATTGCCCAAGGTACTTTTTTTCTAGCCTCCATTGTACTTGCCAGACTTTATACACCCGAGCAGTTCGGTGGTTTTGCCTATTTCCTTTCTCTACTCAACTTTGCAGCCATCATTTTCACCCTAAACTACGAGTATTGTCTGGTATTACCAAGGGAGGCAAAGACAGCTAACCAACTACTTCAGTTTTCTCTTCTTTTGGGGCTTTCTTTTTTAATACTCGGCGTTTTCGTCCTTGCGGGAATGCAGTTTTTCTTCTCCCTAACCTGGCATTGGTGGCTGGCACTATTGATGGCCTCGTGGGCTTCCGGAATCTTTAATATTTTCAACTTTTATTTCTTGCGCTTGGAGTCCTACCAGATGCTTTCAGCCACGAAGGTAATCCATGCACTGGCGATCTCATTTTTACAATTTGCTTTCTTTAAGTCTGCCTTCAATCATGGCCTGATTTGGGGTTATCTGCTGGGATTGTCTTTAGCGGTTGGGGTTTACGTGTATGCTCTTCCCTCCGGTGTTTTAAGCATATCTCAGGAATTTAAGGGTCTTCTGGCTGTAGCCAAAAAGTACTTTCCCATCATCAAATATTCTGTTTTGGGAAACCTTGTCAGCAACCTGACAATCAATCTTTTGCCTATCTTCATTTACCAGTTGTTTACGGCAGCCGAAGCGGGCTATTTCTTTATCATGTATCGGGTTATCTGGACGCCGATGAGTTTGCTGTACACTTCTGTAGCGCAGGTTTTTTATCGGGAAATCGCCCAGTTGGTTGATGAGTATCCTCAGCGGGCATTCGAACAATCGAAGCAGATGGTTCTTTCTATTTTTATTCTTACTGTCTTGGGAATGATGGTCGTCTTCGGTGCAGGTGAGTATTTGTTTGGCCTGGTATTTGGGACGAAATGGCGCATTGCTGGTCTCTTTGCCATCTACATGATTCCTTTCTTTATCGGAAAGGCTATTTATCACCCTATTAGCTATCTGGCGGAAGTACTCAAGGAGACCCGAATGGAGCTTATCCTCAAAAGTTCACTGCTACTAGGTTTTGGCATCAGTGCCTACATCGGAAAAGTCACCGGAGACATCCTAATCTTTATACAAATCTATGCCTGGACCAGTGGGCTTTTATACGGAGCCATTTGCCTGTATTTTATGCATCGGCTCTATCAAAAATCACGTGCCACGCTAACGCACTAATACAATTTTTCCGATTCCATTCTGGAAAAATTGATCCACCTGTTGATTTTCAAAATGCTCAAATTGATCCCGATTCTCGTTCCGGACCAACACTTGATACAAATAAACGCCATTGGCCAGCCGGTCTCCAAATTCGTCGGTGCCATCCCACACAAATTGAGATAAGTGAGTGCCGATTTCCATTGGCCCAAATTCTTCTTTGCTAATCTCCCGCACCACTCGCCCGGAAACAGTCATAATTCTGATTAGGAAATACTCCGGTGCTTCATTTCCGGTAAGGGTATAAACAAATTGAGTAGCCGTTGAAAACGGATTGGGATAAGGCAATATATTAGAAATGCTTCTTTTTTGAATGACTTCAAAGGAAACCCGATAGTCTTGTTCCCCCGACTCGTTTCCGGTAACATCAGAAGCCTGGATAGTTAATTCATACTGACCATCCTGCTCCAATAGAGGGGTAAATTCTACCATGGCCTCATTATCATTTTGGGTATTGGCCGGATGGAAAGTAACCCTCGGATCGGAAAACCGAATAGGGATCAACTGCCCGGCAGGGTCCCGCAGTTTGATGTCAAACAGGGCTGTGTCGGCCAATGCCAGAAATTCATTTTCATCGGTCAGGCTAATTTGAATCAGTGGTTCAAAAGAAACCAGGTCACCGTCCAGAATACGCTTGCCGTCAAAGGTCACATCCAGCACCGGATTTTTCTGGTCTTTTTGAATTTGAAAAGCCAGTGTGCCGATATTATTGAGGTAACTTCTTTCCAAAGGATTTTTATCCGGATTGGCCTCGACCAGCAATTGGTTTCGACCATTAAGTCCTTCTGTACCGTAAGAAAACTCCTTCATCACATGACCGTTGCCTTCAATTGGCGGCACTTTTGCGGAAGTGGTTATGGTTTGATTACTGTTGGAAATGATGGAGTAATCAACATTAAAAGTATCTACCAGTGTGGCGGATAGATTGTAAAAGTCAAGATTCAACCTCAATGCCTCGCCCTGTTGCAGGGTATCCCGATAAAAGGCGATAGGATCGATGGCAATCTCTGGCGTTTCTTCATAGTGCAACCGCCAGTACTTCACCGCTGGGGCCTGTCTAAGCAGGGTATCCCGGCTAAAAAACTGCAATTGTAAATAGGGATATTGGTTGGCGTCAATCAATCCATTCAATAGCAATTCATTGCTGGCCACACTGTCTACCAATACCGTAGCATTTGTTGCATTTTCATCAAAGCCCCAAATTTTCAGATGCAATGAATCACCCGTCGTTGGCGTTGCCATTTGCCAGCTCAATTGCTGCCATTGCTGAGCGGGTCCGATCTTTGGGGTCGTCATTTGGCCCTCGTCCCACCGGCCGGGAAAATCAAAAGTGATGAAGGCATTTTCTTCTCCTTCTTCCGCCAGATTTTCATCAATTTTGAACGCATCTTTTTCAAAGGCGAATACATAGGGGCGAGAGGCTCCGGCAGCAATTTCCCGAATAAACTCAGCCCCCTGCGCCTCCAACACACTAATCAGATTATCCCCCAAATCAAGGGAATCCTGCATCCAGGACTCCTGAGCAAAATCCTGCCCCGGGCTTTGGAAGGTTACACTGGCAACATAATAGTTTTTGGGAATACTATCCCTGACAAAAATGATTGCCTCTTGCCTTTGAGTTGTTTGATTAAACCTAAAACTCTTGCGCCTCCAAATGCTCCCATTCACAGGGTCGAAGACCGCAAAACTGATGGATGGCTGAGCAGTAACGTTGACAATTCGTTCATTATCCAAAAATATTCGGCTACGAGTATTATTGATCGGAGAAATTCTTACCGCCCTCGCAATCACCCCCAGCATGGTATTGGCATACAAAATCCTATGCAGGCTATCTACCGCCTCCATGTCCACAAGATCATTTTCCCGAAACTGATAATAATGCGACTGATTCCAACCACCATCACTACCGCTCAGATACAGGAAGGAACTTGTATTCCAGGGCAAGGTCTCTGTATCCACCTCCATACTATCCGGGCTGACCCGCCAGTAATATACCGTGCTGTCACGCCAGGTGGTCGGTGGTGTCCAGTTTACAATCCCGCCATCGGCACGCAGTACTTCGCGGTTTTTCAAGGGGCTATTGAATAATGTGGTTGTATCTATTTCAAAAATATAGCTTCTTTCCGGTGCAAAAATATCGGAAGTGGTTGCTTTAAGCACAATATCGGGTTGTCCAACAATCCCAAATTCGGGAGGGCTTACCGGGCGCAACGTGTTGTCAAAAATAAAAAATGGCAGGTCGGTTTGCCCATTTTCCGAAGTCATCTTATTGTTGGTTTCGGCTTCCGGGTTGGGCAGCTCCGTAATGCGATTGTCCACGTCTACCTCCACACGCAGCACATTCACTCCTTCGGTACCTTCTCCTTTGATCGGTATACGTGTAGTGATATTGGTCACTGAGCCGTTGGTCTGAATCGTATCAAAGTAGGTTTGTACTTCGCCGGTTGGCAATTGGTGCTCAAACCTAATGACCAACGTATCTTTTCCGGCCGCTCCGATATTGTATAAATCAAAATTCACATCAATACTATCTACTCGCGTCGTGATCACCTCCGGACTAATTTTTACAGATTCGTAATGAGCTATGTAGTCGGGAAACGGCAAATCGTTGATGCGAACAGCGGGGTCGGCATTCAACTGCAATTGATCCACCAATGCTCTCAATCCAATAAAGGAATTCTCATCAAACTTACCTCTCACTTCGCTCATGATCTCTCCAATCGTTTCACCATACATTTCGGTTCCTAGCAGATGGTAAAACTCTTTACTCATATCCCGGAGAGAGGAAGCATAACCATAGCCTGAAGAGGCGATATATCCGATCGCTCCCCGTTCCTGCGCCCGTACAAAGAGTTCACTAATGCTGGTTTGTGGGGTAAAACTATTGCCAGTGAGACAACCCAATGAAAAGATCAGTGGGTATTTTCCGGTATTCTCATACACCTCCGGATCATCCATGGCAAAGTCCTCCGTGGTCACTACCGATCCGTGTCCCAGGTAGGCCTTAATGGCCACACCGGCGTTTACCGCCTCTATAGCAGCTCCGGAGGGAGAACTGTTGACCGGTTCAGTAGTTTCTTTTTTCAAAGTCTTCACGGTGGCCCCAAACTGATTGTCGATCAATTCTTGCCCCATTGAATTTAGATATCCATTAAAGGTCTGTTGTTCATTGGTTTTACCACCAACCAAATGCAGTACTTTTTTGCGCCAGGCAAAGTTTTTAACCGTTCGGCTTTGTCTGAAACCCGCTTCGTGTTCTTTTACCTTATCAAGATATTTCAACAGTTGATCGCCTGTGCTCACCGAAATTCGCCCCACTGCAAAAAAGGGTGTACTATTTGACAAATCAGAAAAAAATAAATTATCCGCAGCAGGCACCCCAAAGGACGGTAGTTGGTTTTGCAGGTGTTCAACACTACTTTCGTCGCGAGTGTAATTGTACTCATATCCCCGACCGATCAACACGGCAAATTCCGGGTGCTGCCAGAATCTTTTGGCAAAAGCACCAAAGTTTTTGATTGATAAAGGATGTTGGTTGAGCCCGTAAGCGAATTGATTATACAACTGCTCAATTTCAAAAATACCTACATTGTAATTCCCTCCTTCGCTGGAACTTCTGTAATCAGAATAAAGGGCGATAGCGTCACTTCCATCTGAGGTTTGCCGGACATCAGGATGGGTAATGATTAAATAGTCCACCGTCTCATCATCAAAAAGAATCATGGGTGCAGGTTCTAAAGAAGAGAGTACTTGCACGTCCTGCTCCTGGCTCAGCAAAAATGTTTTCTCCTGGGAAAAGGAGGGCCATTTAAACTTTATTCTTCCATCTTCATAAGCCGGTACCATTCTTTCCCCTGCATGGGAATAAATGACTGGACTAACTCCGGTAATTGCCGAACCCTCCAATTCAAAATACCTTTCCAGACTATTAGGCATTACTTCAAATGAACGACCAATCTGAGTACCGGTAAAGGTTTTTGGGTATTTCAAAATAACGTTAGCAACCGAAAAATAATCATTGCTCGCGCTGGCTCCCTCAATCACCAGATCAAAACCATTGTTCACCTGGCTAGTGGCTACATCAATTGAAATTTCCTGGAAGACATAAGCTGGGTAGGCCAAATTTTCAAAAACTACTTCTCCATTGATCAGAATCCGCAAATGGTGGTCTCCTTTGAAAGATGCGAGGCGCATGACTAATTGACTAGTCAAGGGAGTAGACGCTACATGTTCAGGTGCAATTTCAAACGTAAAACTATTGCCAAATGCACTACCAAATCCCTCGCTTTCGTCAAAATTTGAAAGAGAAACATAGCCACTGCCGTCATATTTTTTTGATACATAGTTCTGATGATTGTTAATCAGCAAGGTATCCCAATACCACTCCTCCTTCTCCGGCAAATCCGTCAAATCATTGGCCACTTCCGCGTAGCGGGCCGTTGGCGTGCCGGTGGGTGCCCAGGTGAGGAAGTAGGCAGAAGTGTCGGTGAAGAGGCTGTATTCGGGGTTGAGCATCTCTTCGTCGGGGTTTTGGAAGAGGTAACGGTCGAGCTGGCTGCGGTTTTTCTGGCCGTAGAATTCGAGGTAGTCGCCGGTGGTCAGGGCACCATCGGTGGAGGTGTAGAGGGGGATTTCCTGGCCCATGTAAAATATCTGGTACTGGCTCCCTTGTAGGTCATTGACGGGAATGCCGGCATTGATCAGTGTTTCGTAGGGAAGGCGGTAGATGCCGTCCTGGGCGACTTTTATTTTGAAGTAGCTTTGGTCGTAGTTGACCCATTCGTTGCCGTAGAGGGTGTCCTGGCCGTTCCACATTTGGCTGTATAGTGGCAAAGACAGCAGGAAAGCGAGTAGGGATAATAGTAAAGTTTTCTGCATAGCAAGAGCTATTTTGGTCAGAGCATGTTTGGAGCGGATTCTATTTGAAAATCAGTAGATTAGGGTTTTGGCTAAGAGGTCAAATATGAGTTTACCGGAGTAAATGAATATTTTAGCTCAACGCCAAAGCCTGCCCCGATCTCGCATCGGGGTTCATAATATATTGGTTTTCAGTAGGAGTAAGCTCTAAACATGCTCTCATGTTCCGGGCGGTGTCTGGTCTTCATTTTTGACCGATCACAGTGGCACAAATATCGGAATTTTTGAGGAGATTAATGTCGTCCTCTTGGCGGTAGGCAAAAAAAAACTCCTACATCAGGGGAGGCTGATCGGATGTAGGAGCAAAAACATACTATGAGAAAACTACACGCTGCAATATAGGCCCCTTTTGGCATTCCCCGATCTGCCTTTTAGGCAAAGGGTATACCCGTACATGATGTGGTCGATTTGAATTAGAAAATGGAAATCGTTTTGGATAAAAATGAAAGGAAAGAAAAATGAATTAATCAACTGACAAACAATTAATTAAACAACAACTGTAAACATATTAAAAATTATATTAATTTAAAAAATAGCTACACTAAGGTGGATTTTGGGCGTTAGGTTTTGGGGCTTAGGCTTTAGAAAGTAGCTTCCATTAACCTTTAACCTTCTCTAAACCAGAACAGGATTTCCAGGATTTTAGCATTTGCAGGATTAAGGCACTGAGTAAATTCCCAGCGGCACAACCTAGTTCATACCTTCCTTTAACCCTTAACCTTTAAACTCTACTGTCTACACTCTAAACTAAAGCAGAATTCCCAGAATTATAGAATTTGCAGAATAATCCAGCGTTCCCGCCTCCCCCGCCTAAACTCTAAACCTCCTCAACCATAAACCTCACAAACTTCCATAAACCCTATAAATTTCTTCTGTCAAGAGCATGGCGAATAAATTCGCCGCTACCACTCAACCGCCTCCCCCGCCTAACCTTTAACCATTAAACTTTAACCACTTCCACTCTACACCCTAAACTCCTACACTCTACACTCTAAACTTGACTCGTCCTAAAAAAGGTTGACTAAATTAATTAATGGTCATCATCATCACGGTTTCTTTTTTTGCTACTTTTTTTCTTTGTTAATTCCACAGCAAAAATGTGGATAACTTTTCCGTAAAAGGGTTTAAAGAACCTCTATTTTTTGAGGATAGTAGTTCTTCCATTTCCTTTGTAGCGCTCCTGCTCTTTGATGAGCTTTATCCGGTGTAAGCATCTCAATACTGGCGTGTGGACGTTCACTATTGTAGATGCCGATGATCTGGCTAATATAGCCCTGTGCCTGAGAAAGGTTTTTAAACCTTTGGTCATAAATCCATTCCATCTTCAAAATGCCATTGACGCGTTCGGCAATAGCATTTTCTAAAGGGTCTCCATTTTCGGTCATACTGATACGCACCTTTTTTGTTTTCAATATCTTGACATACTCATGGCAACAATATTGAACACCTCGATCAGAGTGATGAATCAGCTGATCTGTTGGACCGTTTAGTCCTTTTAATGCCATTTGTAAAGCCTCCACAGCGTGTTTAGCTTCCAGACTATCTGCGGTCTTAAAGCCAATGATCTTTCTGGAATAAGCGTCCGTTATTAAGAACAAATAAGCAAAGCCTTTTTCCGTTTCAATGTACGTAATATCACTTACCCATAATTGATCAGGTCCTGTAATTTGCAAGTCTCTAATCAGGTTTGGGTATTTTCTAAACATATGAAAGCTATTGGTCGTCCGAACACTCCTCCTTTTTCTTCGAACCAGTAAATGATGATGATCCATCAACTCATATAGAGCATCTCGACCTATCTTTAAACCTTTTTCTAATAACTTGACTACCAGCTTTCTGACTCCAATCCGCGGCATCCTTTTCCTGATCTGTAGTACGGCCTGAAGCACTATGATTTGTTCAGATTGCTTCTTGTATAATTGACGCTCTTTCTTGTAATACCCTTGTTTACTTTTGCCAAACAGTTCACACAACGTCTCTATCGAGACCCCTTTCCTTTCCTTTTTTACTTCTTGGACTGTTTGGCTCCAGGCTTTTTTCGGATTGGAATTTTAAATTCTCGCTCCGCTATGGTGATCATCGTATCTAAAACCTCATTCTTCAGCTGTTCATACGATAACTGACGCTTCAATTGCTCGATTTCTAATGCTAATTCTGCTTTACTTTTTTCTCCTTGCTCTAATGGCTCTTCATCTTTAGGTATCATCCATTCATATTTTGTTATCCAACGCGGGATGGTCATACTTCCTCCTATCCCATATTTGCGCCTGGCTCCTTCCTGGCTAATTTGGCCCAAGATAACTTCTTTTACCACCTCTTTCTTAAAGGCGTCCGAATACTGGTTTACTTTCTTCATCTTTGTCCTTTTTTTGGTTTACTTTTTTGTCAACCTATTTCAGGACTAGTCAACTCTAAACTCCACCCCCTAAAATCCCTTCCTCATCATCACACCCTCCCCACCACAATTGCGTGCACTTCCATCTCCTTCTTGCTATTGCCACTTAGATACCAGTAGCCATCTTGTCCATTGATGTAGGTCTTGACCTGAGCATTGCCGAGGGAAAGATCGCCGCTAATCTGGATGATAACGGGAAAGCCGGCGTTTTGGTTGATCATTTTTAAGGGTGGTTGCCCACTGCGCCAGATGAAAGGATCGGTGTAGCGAATTTTACCGGAAAACTCTCCGTCGAGATTGAGCCGACTGGCTTCCAGGTTAATGTTTTGGGTATTAACAATGAAAGATTGTCCAGCCTGGACAGAAATCTGGCCATTGGATTGGATGTTGATGTGCGTTCCGGATTCTCCATGCAAATTTAAGGCAGGGATGCGGCCGTTGAGCGGACCAGCATCCAAACTGCCGAAGCATTTGGTTTTTTCATCGCTATCGGCATCGGCATAATAATAAAACCGAAGTGCCGAAGACGCAGTGGGCTGAGGTGTTTTTGCCTGATCATCAGGCGGGTTAATGGGGTCTTGGGTTAAAGGACTGAGGTTTAGGTTGCGTAAGGATAATTCTCCATTGATCAATCGCTTAATCAGCCCTTCCAATACAGTTATTCTCTGGTTTAAGTCATTTACATTCATGGCTAGGGGAAATTTAGAACGCAGCTCATACTCGCTCCTCACTATTTGTAATTAATCCCAATATTCCAGGATGTGTTACAACTTATGCTAAGCCTTCACCCCCACCAGGTGAAAACCAAATCATTGCGATTTGGCCTCCACAGTTAGCGGTACAAATATCAGGGAAAGCGCGAATATTGTTGTACTAAAAAATTAACGCTTATTGATATTCATTTGGCAATTCCAGGGTTATAAACTTCACCTATTGAGGTCCTTACGAAGTAACGGCCTCAATGATCAGTTTGTCATTTGTTGTGTCCACACTGAAACGAATCTGAGTACCATCAGATATTTTTATATTCGATCCAGTTAGCGCAAAATCAAGATCATCATCAAGAATGCTCATCACCAACCCGTTTAAGTCCGAGCTGTTGATAAACAGAGAAACAATATCAGCCGAAACATCAGTCTCCACTTTAAAATTGACCGAACCGGACAGGCTCGACAAATCTTCCAGCGAATAGACAGTGCCGCCGGATCCATCGGATGATTCCTTAAACTTGAAAGCGACCGATCCCAGCGTATTAAAGTTATATGTGGCAACTACGGTTTTATCTTTGGCATCAATCAGCGTTAGTTTGTCAACCGTGTCGTCAAAGTCCATTTCCAGTGACCAATCAACGGTACCACTGGAAGAAACAGTAGCGATGGTGTAGAGGCTCATAGTTTAGTGTTTAAAAACTGGAGGTTAAAAACCGGTTAGGGTGGCTGATAATTTCATAAATGAGCAAGCATGGGCTAACAGGACATGAGTAATTTGCTTTTGCTCAAAACCACCCTAAACCGGACAAAGTAGTTTTAAATCATAGTTTGTCAGTAATAAAAAACCAGAGGTCTTTTGGGGTTATTGGGGAGAAACTGTAATATGGCTATGCTGAGGTTTCTCGGGGATTTATTCAGTCTCTCCCCCAAAATGTAAATTGGTGTTTCAGGTACGAAAGTAAAAGTCAAAAAATTTTGGATATATTAAAAGTCAACTTTGAGATAAAAACACTAATCTCAATTTTATTTTTTTAATCATAAAACATTCAAAACCAGCACTTAATTCTTTAAAAAAGCACTAATCTATCAAGTCGATACAATCTTCACTTTCCTCTTATCAAAGTCTTCAGCCCGATCGACAATACAAATTTGCTGCAAAAAAACCATAGAAAAAACGCATCTATTGATCAAAATCACTAATCCCAAAATGGACATTTTACTATCTTTACCGTGTAAAACAAACAATGGTCGTTGATGAATAAACGATTTCTAAAAAAGAATCTTCATAATTCGGTTTACCATTTGGTGAAAAAATTATCCAAAAGCGAAAAGCGGTACTTCCAAATGATGAGTAACCTTCAGCAGGGCGATAAGCAATATCTGTCCCTGTTTAATGCCATTGCCGACTATCCGGTAGCGGAGCAACTGCCCAATAGTATCGAGCAGGATATCGCCGGAGAATTGAAAGATATTATACCGAAAAATCGCTTTTCTGCAGTCAAGCAATACCTTCTAAAGCAACTTTTACAAGTCCTACACCTTCTACACCGCAAACACTCGGTAGATTGGCCAATCCTGCAAAACTTGCTGGACCGGGAAATTCTATTGGGAAAGGATCTTAATAAGTTGGCACAGCGCAAACTGCAAAAAGCCAGAGAAGATGCTCAAAAAAATGAGCGGCACTATTTACTACTGCACATTCTTGACCTGGAAATCCAGCACATTACCGAAAACGTAAAAGACGGAGCTCTGGAGGATTTGAGAAACCTGCATAATATCAAAGCCCGACTTTTAAAAAACCTGCAATTGCAGGACCAGTATCAGAGTATCCATCAACAGGCTTTCATCCTTTACAAGTCAAGGGGCTACCGAAAAAAGGAATACCGGGATCGGGTAGATGAATTGCTCAACCACGAGCTACTCCAGAATATTGGCGAAGCACGAACCTTTGAGGGCCAGATCAGCGCCTTCAATGCCAAGGCCATTCTCTATAATATGACCCAGAATTATCAGGGCTCCAATGCCGCCTTCCGGGAAATCATCAACATCATGGAGTCTCATCCCTCGATGATGAAGCTACATCCTCGCCGCTATTTTGTATACCTCAGTAATTACCTACAAAACTGCCATCGCTGGGGGAAATATGAAGAATTTGAAAAAATTTGGGCTAAGATGGGGGCAATTAAACCTAAAAACGAGGATGGACAATACGAATTTAAACTCAAAACTGCCCAAAGCAAATTACACATCTATCTCAATACCGGCAATTTGGAAGCAGCCCAGATGGCAGCTATTGAAGTAGGGGAGGTCATCAATGTGTCTAGTGAAACATCAGAAAACTTCAGAAAAACCAAGGAGTCGGGAAGCCGCTACAATTTGGCCATGTATTATTTTGTGGTTGGAGATTTTAAAAAAGCATTGTCCATTTTTGAATCACTGGATCCTAAAAAAATCCAGGTGAAGAAGGATATACAAAGCATTTCCCCTGTTTTCGAACTCCTGTGCTGGCGAGAACTGGTACAGGAAGAGGAATTTCTTTTATATCTCAATCAACGAACCAAACGTAAATTGAAAAAAAAAGAGGGGCTTTATGCCTTTGAAAGTGATTTTCTTTCTCTATTGGCAAAAATCAGCCGGCTCGCTGATGAGCCAAGCAAGGAAAAACATTTCCAAAAATTCCTGGAAAAACAGATTTATCAACTAAAAAATGATCCCACCAAGATACCCGGTAAGGAAGAAATTCAGCTATGGATCAAAAGCAAGATGCAAAAAAAATCAATGCTCGATATCTTCCTGGAAGAACTGGCAAATAAGAAAAAACGAAAGTAATTATTCCGGCAATTCCAGAATGTACCACTCAATGGCTTCCACATCAAGGTTAGCACGACGCCCCGTTTCCTCCGGTGCGTAGTTGGCGGCCAGATAATCAAGAATTTTCGGCTCCTGATCGCCTAAATCCCACAGTCCCTGAGTAGCCTGCATCCAGCGAATCATCTGTGCCCAGCCCTCCCTTGTGGCTCTACTTTGCGTGATCATCTGTGCCGAATGACAAGCCGTACAGGTGCCACGAACCAACTCCCAATGCTTATCTACTTTCAACCCTGATAAAACGTGAATGCCATCCACTATTTCATCCGCTTCGTCCTCCGCGACGGTCTTGATCCCAGGGGAACCAGACTCGACTACCTGCGGTGGAGCACTCCACATACTCTTTAAGGAATCACCAAAAAGGCCGTACATCAACACAAAAAACACGCCAATCCAAACCACCTTAACCATGCCCAAAACCAGTTCAAAAATGGGCATCCACAACTGCCGCAACAACTGGTCTTCCTTTTCTTTTTTGTTTTCTTCCATAATTTATTATTAGAGTTGTTCTGCTGGGATTATTTTGGGTGCAAATTGCCCCTTTTCTGCCCACACTGTGCCTTTTTTCAGTCGTGTAGCTAAGGCTATACTCCTTCAAAAAGCCTTCGTGTGGTTGAAAACGGACTAATTTTCCCACCAAACTACCCCGGCACAACAACTCTATTGCACCTTCACGGCAATGCGGTGACAGGCATTATTGAGGTAACCTTTGGGGTTCCAACCGGGTAAAATCATCGGTTGCGCTATACCCTCACTGTCGGTAGCCCGTGCCCATACTTCGTAATAACCTACTTCGGGAAAGGCGATCCTGGCCCGGAAGTGCTGCCACGCCAATCGATTGACTGGTGCATCGAGGCTGCAGGATTGCCAGGTGGCTCCAAAATCGATAGAATACTCCACTGATTTGACCGCCTTTTCTCCGGCCCAGGCGTGCCCTCGAATGGGCAATTCCTGCCCCTGCCGGATAGTAGCTCCACTTTTAGGAAAGGAAATTAACGATTTGACGGGCATCGACTCAATAATACACATATCTTCATCCGCCACCTTGCTTCCGGGAGCCACCGGCTTGCAAGGCACCCGATAGGAAGAGCCGGTCATTTTGGGACCATCGTGTACTTTGTTGCGGATCACAATCCGGCTGAGCCACTTTCCACTACAACTTCCTGGCCAGCCGCCGAATACAAGCCGCAGCGGATAGCCATTGAGCCAGGGGATATCCTGCCCATTGACCGACCAGGCAATCAGACTCTCCTCCTGCAGGGCCTTTTCCAGCGGCACCCCCCGCGAAATGGGTACTTCATCACCACCGTTGAGGTGTACATCCTTGCCGTAATAGCCAATGTATTGGGCATCTGCTTTGACACCTACCGCATTCAAAACATCCCGAAGGCGCACGCCAGTCCAGTTGGCACACCCCACCGCTCCCAGGGACCATTGCAGCCCTTTTGCCGGCGGATTAAACTCCTTGCGGCCGTTGCCCCCACATTCTACAGTGAGCTGATAAGTATAGGTCTTAAACTGGCTTTTTAAGTCTTGCAAGCTAAAAGTCTGCGATCGCCCCGCCGATTCTCCCTCAATGGTCAGTGTCCACTTGTTGACATCAATATTTTCTCGCTGGGGCGGAATGCCATTGTTGCGCACAAACAAGCGGTCGGCGGGCGTAACGGCATCGTCAAGCAAATGAGCGGGAGCTTCGGCATTGATCGGACGGTCATTGAGGATCACCAAATCCGGGTGTTTTTCTGGCAAAGCGTCCAGCATACCAATGGGCACCATTCCTTCCGGAAAATGCTCCGCAAACACCATTTTGCCGCCCAGCACCAAACCCATTGCCGAAAGGCTGCCATATTTCAAAAATTGCCGACGAGAATCTTTTTGCTTTTTCATGGTTTTATTGTTGTGCTTTCTGGCTCCTTTGCCAGGCCTCATAGCCTCCATCCAGATTGTAGAGATGCTCAAATCCACTTTCTGACATAGCCCGACATGCCGTGACGCTGCGCTTGCCCGAGGCACAATAGATCAGATACGTCTTGTCTTTATCCAGTTTTTGCATTCTTTCCTTAAAAT
This sequence comes from Saprospiraceae bacterium, assembly GCA_965229635.1. Lineage (GTDB taxonomy): Bacteria > Bacteroidota > Bacteroidia > Chitinophagales > Saprospiraceae > BQJU01. The sequence continues at coordinate 2,535,846 of OZ245894.1, read as the reverse complement.
CAGCCCCTAATACATCCATTTCCAGCGCTCCTTCAATTTTTCCATACTCAATTTCTCCCGGTCGGCGCACATCCATGACCACCACGTTTGGATCATTCATCATATTCTGGAACCCAACGGCATCCAAATTGATAAAGGATTTGATGGTCTTCGGAACGCTTTCAGCCTCGGAAGTAGCAGCTGGGGTTTCTGCAATGGTTGACGCCTCTCCCTCTGTACCGGAAGATCCACAACTAAACATGACTGCACTAAAAGAAAAACAAATAATCAAGAAAGATAAAACACGGTTCATACCTTGGATTTTTCTATTCTAAAATAATTTTTTCAAAAAAAAATAATTTTTTTTTACTCATTTGACAATAATCTATTTCCCATGGCGTTTTTGATTCGTATGCTTAACCACACAGCAAATTTAAAAAGTTAAAATGCTGGCATCGAAGGTAAAAAATACTTAGATTTGTAGGGTAAGCAAATTAAAGCAAATTCAAAGTCCGCCTGGACTTTTAAAGATTATAACTGGGGTTTAGTTTTATTTCCGAAAAGTGTGGTGCCTATGGCTTCCGCACTTTTCTTTTTTGTGCCACTTTGTTCCTACCTTGATTGGAAATTTATAATTTCACCCGCCAAACGAAATAAAACGAATGCATATCCGACCATTCCGCGGGGTATTCCCCCGAGAACATGCCGTAAAACTTGAAGATTCCTTCTTCCTCTCCGTCAAAGAGCAATACGCAGAATTTGCCAAAGCAGGTATGTTTGAACAGGCCAGCAATGAAGCATTTTACATCTATCAGATTCGCACCAAAGCGCGAAATTATACCGGACTGGTGGCCTGCGCAAAAGTGGAAGACTATTTTGATGGCAATATTCTCAAACACGAAAAAACGCTGGAGGCTAAAGAAAAGGTACAGTTGGCACTACTGCTCCGTCGCCAGGCCTGCGTAAAACCAGTGCTCCTCACCTACCCCACCGTAGATGCCATTCAGCAGTGGATGGAAGCCTTCATGGCCGCTGAACAGCCATTTTACGAGCACGACTTTGAGGGGGGCCAGGAAACCCACCATCTGTGGGAAGTCAGCAATTGGTCCGATATCAAAGCACTTAGCGTTTTATTTGAAGATCAGGTACCGAAGACCTACATCGCCGATGGGCATCATCGATTGTCTACCGTAGCGCATATGTACGAAAAACAGGGCGGCCACACCTTCGAACAGCTACTCTGTGCTTTTTTCCCCTCCTCAGAGTTGGTTATTCTCGACTTCAACCGGGTGGTAGAAGTTCCGGACCATATCAGTTCTACCCTATTGATGGCCCGCTTGTCGGAGGTTTTTGACATCAAACCGCTCAAAAGGGCCACCCGACCACGCCGTAAGCATGACATTGTGATGCAGCTGAAAAAGGAATGGTACTGCCTCACCTGGAAATCTACTACCCTGGATCGCTATGCTGACGAAAAGGTGCTACTCGACGCGGCACTTTTGAATAAGATCGTACTCAATGAAATTCTGGAAATTGAAGATGTACGCACCGATCAGCGCATCAGCTATGTGGAAGGCCCCAAAGGCTTGCGCGGACTGCAAAAAGCCACCAAAAACTGCAAAAGAGGCGTAGGCTTTTGCCTCTACCCCATTAGCTTTGAAGAAATGGCCCTACTCGCCGATCAGGACAAAATGCTTCCCCCTAAATCCACCTGGTTTGAGCCACGTATGAAGAATGGGCTCGTAGTGCAGGCGTTTTAGAAAAAGAATCTCCCACTAAATGCAAACCGCTCCAGCTTCCCATCCCCCTGAAAGACACTAAAGTACAGATTGGCTGTATCCAGCGGAGCAATAAAAATACCACCTCCGTAGCTGTAATGCCAAACGTCGGAATCCTCGCCGTCCAGCCATACCCGGCCATAATCCAGGCCTCCCATCAGACCAAGGGTGAAGGGCAGTGTTTTGTTTTGTGAAGTGAAGAGCTTCCACCTCAAATCCGTATTGTGGAAAAAGGCCGTTCGCCCGATAAACCGATCCCGGCGGAATCCCCGGAAATTGGCCATCTCACCCGTACCTCCCAGACTTGCCGACTGGTAAAACTCGTAGTTATCACTAAACCGATGCTGGATACCAACTCGTGTGGCAAAAACCAGAAAAGCTTTGGGGTCGATGCGCTGATAGGCTGATAGTGCCGCATTGACGTACGGAAAGTGCTTGTCCGTATTTTTAATCTGCATTTTCCACCCCACATCGGCTTTGATGCCAATACCACGGCTGGGCAGGACAATATTATCTACATTTAAATAATCCAACTTCAACTGCGCCCCAATAAAACTGATGTCATCAAAAATATCAGGATTCAACAATTCCACCACTTCTTCGATAAACCGTCCGGGAGTTCGTTCAATTTCAATGGATTCATATATGGGGCCAAGAGAAATGTAGGAAGAATTTGACAGACGATGCATAATGGCCGGTGCCACCCGGACAATTCCTTGTTTCACCCGATTGTAATCCCGTCCTTTTTCTTCCTCCTGGTTTTGGGTTTCATTACCAAAACCATAGAAGTTGATGGCATACAATTCCGTTTGCCACAAGGCATCCAACCGCATATCGGAACGCCCCATCATGTTGATGTACTCTCCGGAGTATTTAAATTGAATACCTCCTGTCGACAAAGCATAAACGCCCGAATAGGTATGAAAAGTAGAATAGGGCGACTTCTTAAAGCCATAGGTGGTATAATTGCCAATAAAACCCAACATCAGCCGATCATCAGGGTTAGCCTGTACAAACGGGTAAAGTAATCCGTAGTTGTATTCATAATCCTCCGAACTCCGATCGTAAGTATTTAAAACCGGATTATTGGTCAGGCGTTTCCTGGTCTCTCCTGAACTGATGATCTTGTTTTCCTCGTCTTTGGCATCGTATACCACCGTTTTTTTACCCCAGCCAACCACTTTTGACTCATCGTATACTTCATCTTCCTCCAGGCCTCCAATGATGCGAATCTTGATGCCCTGGTTAACCTTTCCCGAAAGGTAGAATATGTCGTCATTGTCCAGTCCATAAAGGTTAACTACCCTGGTTTCTCCGGTAATAAAGGTACGTTCGTACATCAATCTTTTCTTCTTGCCCTCCTTGGTCACATCGTACATGCGCACTCGGGTATGCATATCATCCAGTCGCTCCACTTCAAATCGTTCCCTTTTTGAGGTACCCACTACATCCACTTCTTTGGCCAGAAATTGATAAAATTTGTGAGCGATATCGACAATATTGTCCCGCCTGCTTTTTAAGGCAGCCATCACCTGGGGGGCATCCTGTTCGTAGATCGGTTTTGGCCAGGCGCGAAAGGCTTGCTCAATAATCTCATCAGTGACATTGCGTTGAATATACTCGGCTGCCTCCTTCCAATCCTTCCACTCCAGACTGGAAAGAAAGGTCTGGTCTACTCTCCGGCCATTATAATTTACCCAGTGCGGCCTTTTCACCGGTCGGGTATAGGGTCGCATCTGCCGGGCAAAGGGGGCAACCTGTCGGGCCACGTCCAGCAAAACGCCATCGTATTGGCTAAAAGCCTGATCGCGATCCCGGGGAATCGGGCGGTATATCTTGACATCTCCTTTTTCCATCTCCGCCCATCGCCATTGATCATCATGACGGTCCCAATCGCCGATCATGATGTCAAACAAGCGCGAGCGCACCAGCCATTTTTCATCCACCTGCTTATCCTGCTCCTCGCGGATCTCCTCAATCATATCGGCTGTGCTGATGATCTCCTGAGAGTTGCCAAAATAGCTGGCCTCCCCCCACGCTTCGTCGTCCGGGCGTTCCTCTACCAGATACAGGGCATCGGCAAAATCATCGTTGAAGTTTTCTAATCCGGGCTGCGCACTTACGTAATACAGCCTGGGGTTGGTATGGTATACCGCTGCGGCTTCCGCCAAACGAGGAAGGACCACAGCGCCCAGTGGATGTGAGGAACTAAAATAATCCTTGAGGAGGTCGAGCACAAAAGACTCATTAAACGGATAGGGAATGGTTCGGGAGGGATCTTTTTCGATGGAGCGCATCGTGTATTCCTTCTCATTGTCGGCTCGCAATCGCAACGAATTGGTCTGAAATCCACCTCCTTTCTTGATTGGCTCTACGCCACCCTTGTAGGTTTCCAGGTTGAGCACCGGCACCTCTACTTCTGTAGCGTAGGTTTTGCGGTAGTGCTTCCCCCAGACCCATTGACCAAATTTGCTGCGGTGAAAATCGTAATCACTAATTTTCACCTCAGTACTGTCCTGAAGAGGTGGAAAACTCTCCCGCTTCGGCGGCTCAATGCGTTCCAACGGCCCGTTGATCTGCCGCCGAAAAACCAGTTCTCCTTCTTCCCCTTCGCCTTTCGGCGAATAGTATTCCACCCAACTGGAACCATCTTCGTAAAACTTGAGCACGGCATACCCATAATTGCCGTAGGTGAACTCGGCTCCTTCTCCGGGTTTGGTGGCACTGCGCCGACTGCCCGAGCCACTCACGATAAAGGCTTGTCCCTTGCGCTCAATGTACTGCAAGCTGTGCTCATGCCCGGAGGCAAAAATAAAGCGCCCGATATCCCGGGCGGTATTGACCATGCGAGTACGCATTTCCTGATAATCCGGACTAACCAAATCCTGCTGTTGACCGATGGCGCCCCGCAGGAACGGATACAACGACCCGATCAGGGGCAGCGGCAAATAAAGGTCTTTCTGAAGATCTGTAAGGGGAAAAAGGTGTTGTTTGACGGTATATTGTCCACCACGAGGTCCAAAAGAATAAAGTGGATGATGCATGGCCACCACTACGTTCTTGGTGCGGTTGCCCTTGAGGGCTTCCTGATACCAGGTCATAAAGCCTGCCCGGTTTTTCACCACACAACCGTCATTGATCTCCGTCTCTCCTTCCCAGTCGGCCAGCCACCATTGCGAATTGACCAATACCAGCACCAGGTTTTCCCCCAGTTCAATCTCCTTGGGTCCGGCACAACGTGGATCGGGCTGAAAGGCATCATTGTTGTCGAGGTAATCTTCAATAAAATCTTCGGTGCGTTTAAGGCCCTGCACTCCGTATTTCCGCCAGTCGCGATTGCCCGATACAAAAAAGACTTCGCCTTTAAAATCTTTGACAACATCCAGTTGAATTTTCAACCGCGCCTCGTCTTCGGCCCTTTCGTCCAGTTTTTTGGCTGGAGCCAATCCATTAGGAGCCAGATAATTACCCAAGAAAACCACTGAACTCTCTTTAGAGGCATCTTTTATTTGATTACCCAACAGCTTCACCGCCGGAGGTTCCGTACCGGGTTCGGCAAATCCCACATCACCGATCAGGTACATGGTGTGGGTGACCTTCAGATCGGGGTCCGGACCGTTGTCCTTCCAATTAATTTGTGACTTTTGAACATTTAAGCGATAATTGGCACATCCGGAGGTGATGAGCAAAAAACATACGAGGCTAAACAGGCTGTGTAGTTTCATAAAAAGCGATTGAAAACTTAGAGCTATCACTAATCCGAACCACATCGTGGAACGGTCATATTTGATAAAGACAATAATGGGTTAATTTTTGTTTTGTCAGATAGCTCAATCACTTCCCAATCTCCCCAGGTCGTCACCGTTCCATCTACTCGGATATACTGGCCCACAAAGGGTAGGATTTGTTGGTTGATCTTGGAGCCATCCGCGCCCAAGATAAGAAAATAGCGCAAGGCTCCGTCCCTATCGCTGGCTTTAAATACCGGAGGAATGCCCCCGGCAATACAGCGGGCAGCACAAGAGCGGTGGGGTTTACCTTCTCCCGGTTTCATCACTCCAAAATAACATTTGGGATCAACAATCTCTCCATACAGGGCAATTTCGCCCCTTTCCTTAGGTTGGTAGGCCACAGCAGATGATTCATCGGTAATGGCCAACAGGGAAGCTGCTCCCTGGGTAAGTTCCAGGAAGGTTTTTCCATCAAAATAGATCAGGGTGCCCCGCAATTGAACCGACTTTCCATCTAAAGGAGTGCCTTGCTGTTCCTGCATGGCCTTTAAGGTTTTTTCCGGCCCCGCCTTACCAAATCCAATGAGCGGAATGCTTTGTAATTCTGCCTCACCAGCTGCATTGACACCATGGTCCACCACCAGCATAGGAACCGGTTGATACCGGATGGTGCCAGTTAGCTCAGAAGTTTGTCCAAACTCGAAGGTTGAAGCTGCAAAATCCCTTTCATTGGCCGCCAGCAAAAAGGCAATCAACGGCACCACTACACAAAGTGCCAGAATGACCAGACGGATGGCTCTTGCAAAGGACTTTGGTGCTTTTGGCAAATAGCCAATGTAAAATTCGTCGGTATGGGTTTTCATGACAATGATTTTGAAGCTGCTTAAGCAATGACAACCGGCGTCACCGGCGTTCCTTCCGGATGTGGATTTGGGTTGACCCAAATTTGGCCATCTACTATTTTTAGATCGTAGGTGGCTACCTTCTCGGTAAACGGTGGCGGCGACTGCCCATTTTCCGGCAAATACTGATATCCATGCCACGGGCAAGTAACACAGCCGTCCACAATCTTGCCTTCTCCCAAAGGTCCGTTCTGGTGTTTGCACACATTATTGATGGCGTAGAGTTGGCCTTTTGATTTAAAAATGGCAATGTTCTCCCCTTCAGCAATGACCATCCGGGCACGATCTTCCTCAATATCATCGGGTGTTCCCGCCCAGGACCAGCCTTCCAGGTTGGGGTTGTCCAGTACATTTTCTCTTCTCCTTTCTAGTATTCCCGCCCAAAGATGCAAGCCAATGACACTCACCATACCAACTCCCAGCAGCAACAGCAGTACCGGTGAATCTTCAACCTGAATGACGCCCAGCAACACATGACACATGATCAGCCCATAGGCAATATACACCAGCATGTGCATGCTTTTCCAAAACTTCGGCCCCAGATTTTTCAACCAGAAATCGTGGCTGCTCACGGCCATCACAAAGAGGATGAGCAAGGCAAAAAAGCCCAGCACCTGAAAGGGAAATTGCATCAGGGTGTCGTAATCACCGTTGGAGATAAAGACCGATACCAGCGGATTGACATTACCCAGAGAATGGAATTGCAAAATGCTGAAGATCCCGTGTACCGCAGCGATGAGAAACATGCTTACGCCAAAGTGCCGACGATTGTACAACAGTGGTAAAAAACGTGGGCTCAGCCGACACAGCGGCCCGATGATGAGGATGATGTGTAACATCAAAAAGGCAAGGGATCCGGTGGTGCGGATGAGTAGGGTCTCGGGGGTGAAATTGGGGTGTAACGTCATGTGGAATGCGCCAAAAACCAGGGCATACAGCAAAATCCCCCCCCACAAGATGAGGTCGTATACTCTCTTTTGCCGGTTCCACAGGACGGCTTCGTATTTTACACTCATGATAAAGGGTATTAGGTCATTCTCCGATATCTACAGAAAAATCCCGGAGCTTATTTTTTTTAATGTTATCATAAAGAGCAACGGCTCCTTTGGTTTGTTGACTCATGATTGAATCCAATGGGAACGTATACACCCCGCGTGGCCCCACCTGACCCAACAAAATCCCTTTTTCAATGACAATTTCCCCCTGCGGCACCCAATAGACCAAGGCACTGGTTCCCGTCAATGGTTCCCAAAGTTCAAATTCCAATTTCCGTAAGGGACTGCCTGATACTTGAAGTACCTTTAGAATCACCCCTTCTTCCTCCCCTTGAAACAGCACCTGCTCCTGCGGTTGTTTTTTGCTCTGGGAATGCCAGTTCTCATTTGCTGGTTGCGAATGATCAGAAAAAGCCACAGCACCAAAAATGACCGGCACCAAAATGGCCAAAAGCACCCAGATATAGAGGTGTCGCTTGCGCAAGGGTCGTATCATGATTTTCGCGATTTAATCCATTTTGATAATAAATGTGGCCAAAAAGCCACCGACCCGGGAATCATTAGTAGTCGGAACCCCCAGGAAGTGTCAGCAGCTCCCGTATCGATTTTTTGCAGGCCCACAAAAGCCATAAAAATGGCCACAACCAGACCGATTGCCAGATATGCCAAAAGTAGATAGACAAAGAAGTAGGCTAATGCTTGCATGATCAATAGTTTTATCAAATCAATTTTACATCCGTAATCACTTCTACCACGGACGGCCCACGGTGAGCAAAAGCATTCTTTAGGGCATCATCCAACTGACCTATTTTCGTTACTCTGAAGCCCAGCGCACCACAGGATCGGGCATAATCCGCAAAATTGGGATTGTGCAAACTCGTCTTCCAGACATCCAATTCAGCTGATCGTTGCTCTTTAGAAATCTTACCTAGTTCATCATTATTCAACAAAATCAAAGTGATGGGCATATTGTATTTTACGGCGGTGGTGATTTCTCCAAGATATTGGGTAAAGCCCCCATCCCCGGCAACGGCAATCACCGGGCGGGTATCACCAACTGCGGCCCAGGCCCCCATTGCTGCCGGAAAAGCAAAACCAATGGAACCAAGATATCCCGACATCAGGAAGGAATTACCTGGCTTACTTTCGTAATAGCGACCAAAGGAATAAGCATTGTTGCCTACATCCACACACATCACTGCCTGTTCAGGTGCCAGGCGATTCATGGCATCAAATATGGCGATCGAACTCAACCCCTGATCACTGGTTTCTGCCAATCGGCGTTGTTTCTCCTTGCGCCATATTTGCCAGCGCTCAGCCAGTTGAGGGCGTTGATCTTCAGTCTTTACCTGTCCGTCCAGGGCACCAGCCAACTGTTCAACAGTCACCGAGATTTCACCGTACAACATGCAGTCAATTTCGTGGAACTTGGCTAAAGCCAAAGGGTCAAAATCCACTTGAATCGTCGTTTTTTTGTGGGTAATTCCCGTATGCTTGGAAAAAGAAGCCCCCAAAACCAACAACAGATCACACTCATTCATCACCCAGGAAGCAACGGGTGTTCCACTTCGCCCCAATACTCCACCGGCCAACGGATGATTATCGGGAATTTGTCCTTTTCCTTTAAAAGTAGTCAGCACCGGACATTGCAGCTTTTCGGCCAAAGCGATTATGGCCTCCATGTGAAAGCGGGCACCATGGCCGGTAATAATCACTGGTCGCTTCGCTTTCTTCATCAAATCAACCGCCTGGTCGAAAGCTTCTTTGGGTGGAGCAATCCTGGTGGAAGTCATTCTGCCCTCCGGTGATTGGGGCTTCGCCTCGGCAGGCGCCAGGTGAACTTGCACCTCATCGGGAAAAGTGAGATGAGAAACGTCTCTTTTTAACAAAGCATGTTTGACTGCTAAACTCATCAGCTCTGCGTGTGGGCTGGTTTCCTGCACCCGATGATTGAAGGTTGCAACTGATGAAAATGCCTGGACCAAATCCAATTCCTGAAAATTCCCCGTTCCCAATACCTGGCTCGCCACCTGGCCGGTCAGGGCCAGAATTGGTGCTCGATCTACTTTTGCATCCCACAAGCCGGTGTACATATTTGTGGAGCCGGGTCCGGCAATGGCAAAACAAAAAGCGGGCATTCCGGTGAGTTTTCCATAGGCAGAGGCAGCAAACGAAGCCGCACCTTCGTGACGAATGCCAAAAAAGCGAAGCTTGCCAGCCTTTTCCTGTCGGCGAATGGCATCGGCAAAACCAAGATTGGAATGCCCCACCATGCCAAAACCTACGGTAACACCCCAATTGATCATGGTTTCTACCATCAGGTCCGAGATTGTGGGTTCGTGCCTGGGTTCAGGCGCCAGGCCAATATATATTCCATCTTCCCGGACTTCTACCGGAAAGGTATCTACCCCATCATCAAATCCGCCTGGGGCTTTACCACTCAATGGGTCATAATCCCATCCGTGCCAGGGGCAGCGCAAAAGCCCTTTTTCGATACTTCCTTCCCCCAGTGGCCCTCCCTGATGTGGACATTTATTATCCAAACAAGCAAAACGACCCTGGTGATGGGTCAGGCAAAAGGTTTTATGGGCGGCACTCACCGTCTGTACCCTACCTTCCGGAAGGTCAGCAGGATTTTCCAATACTTTGTGCCAAATGAGTTTTTCGGACATTTTATGGAGTTTTATAAACCGATAATCGGTTGACTACCTAAAGTTCATCAACAATACAGGGTATTTCTACGGGATTGAGGCCAAGGTGCAAAATGCGACTTCCGGTTTGATTGATCGGGCTCACACTTTTGCCAATGACAATGCCATTGTTAATGAGGTGGAGCCAAATTTCCTGAACCGTTCCAGGTGTAATATCCTGCACGTTGAGCTCGTGAACGTGCTGCGGAAAAGTTTCGGTAATCGTTTGCATAGAGATTAATGATTAATACCTGCGTAATGAATGCCTGTCAGTCGATGCATATCATAATCGAAAGTACTCAGATCCTCAGAATTAAAATCACTAATATCTGCATAACCGCAAGCCCGGGCAATCACCTTGATGAGCTCATTGGAGGCTTCAAAGAAATTGGCCAGTTGCTGGGCCGATTTATCGATAATCAATCGATCGCGGAGGTGCTGTTGCTGGGTAGCAATGCCCACCGGACAATTGTTGGTATTACAGGCGCGCATGCCCAAACATCCAATGGCCTGAATCGCTGCATTGGATACGGCAATGGCATCGGCTCCAAGCATTAATGCTTTCGCAAAATCAGCGGGTACGCGCAATCCTCCGGTAATGATGAGCGTTATCTGCGGAACTTCCATACGATCCAGGTGGCGGCGTGCTCGGGCCAGGGCCGGGATCGTTGGGACATTGATATTATCGCGCAAAATGGTGGGCGCAGCACCAGTTCCTCCTCCCCGACCGTCGAGGATAATGTAATCGGCCCCAACTTCCAGGGCAAGGTCAATGTCTTTTTCGATGTGGCTGGCGGCAATCTTAAAACCTACCGGAATTCCTCCGGTTCGCTCACGCACTTCAGCGGCAATATCTTTAAAGTCTCCCACCGTCTTGATGTCGGGAAAGGTAGCCGGGGAAATGGCAGGCTGGCCTACTTCGAGTCCCCGAACAGAGGCGATCTGCTGATTGACCTTATTGCCGGGCAAGTGTCCACCGGTGCCGGTCTTGGCGCCCTGTCCTCCCTTAAAATGGAAGGCTTGCACCTTCTCCACCTTATCCCAGCTAAAGCCGAATTTGGCGGAAGCCAGCTCATAGAAGTAGCGATCATTATTGGCTTGCTCCTCGGGCAACATACCTCCTTCGCCGGAGCAAATGCCCGTACCCGCCAGATTGGCGCCCCTGGCCAATGCAATTTTGGCTTCGCTGGATAAAGCACCAAAAGACATATCGGATACAAACAACGGCAGGTCAATTTCAAGAGGCTTTTTTGCCTGTGGGCCAATGACCACTTTTGTGGAAACGGGTTCATCATCCAACAAAGGCCGACGCCAAAGTTGCGCTGGCAGAAACTGGATATTTTCCCACTTGGGCAATGTATTGCGGTCCACACCCATAGCCGCCGAGGGACCGTGATGGCCGGTATTTTTCAGTCCATTTTTGGCCAATTCCTGAATATAATGATTGAATGGCTCGGTATTCTCCGGGTGAGTATCGGCGTAAGCGCCCAAATATTCATCCCGCTTGAAGGGTTGAGGATGCAATTCTTCAAAGGCAATCACATCGGCCCGATCCACATAAATATGTCCTTCGTGTAGTGCAGATTTAAACTTATAGAGGGCTTCTTCATTATTGTATTCACTTACGCCGGTGCGAATGCGGTAATCCCATTGGTGTAAACCACAGATGAGATTATCGTTGTCATCCACAAAACCATCGGAGAGCATGGCGCCACGGTGCAAACATCGGCCATACAGTACAGAAAAGCTATCATCAAAACGAATAATGACCAGATCGGTGTTTTCAATTAGCGCGTGAGTGGGTTGGCGATCATTTAGGGAATCAAAAGTGACCAGATTGACCGGATCGATCAGACTGGCATAGGCTATTGGGTTTTGCATTTCAGGTGTTTTTTCTACAAACTAGCAGAAATATTCTCGACCAAAGTGTTACGAAGGGAACAAATTGGACAATTTCTATAATAAAAAACAAGATAAGAAAAAAGGCCGGGAAGGAAGGTATACCAAAAAAGACAGCCCTTCCGGTTGGGAAGGGCTGCTACTTTACACTCACTAGTTTATGAAACTTAAGCCAACGTCAATTTTATAACTATATATACTTTAACTCTAATTATGGGCTTTTTGTTACATTTTTTTATGTTAAAAATGTATTAAATTCCGGGGGGATTGCAATGCAACTGACAAAGCAGCCGCCGGAAGTATAAAAATTTCCTTCTTGACAAATTTGTCAAAGAACCATTTTTAAGGTATAACTGGTTAGGATAAGATAGCAAAAAGCAGTGCGATTGCTTCAAATATAACCAATTAACAGCAAATTTGCAGCACCCAGTCAAATAAAAGTTCATTCGAATTCCCGTTGGAATGTATTAATAAGATTCCCGAAAACGGGGAAAGGTTGTATGGTGGTGAAATTTTTTTCAAAAAATTCCAACCTTCCATTTTTCCCCACATCCTTATTAACAAACACAAAGGAATTCGAACCCGATGACAGTTATTGACACGAAACAGATCACGAAAGCCAAATATTCCTTGCAAGAATCTACTTTCAACCTGGACCCGGTAGAAGCTGAACTGATTGCGGCAAGTCTGAGCGGCGACCAGCGCGCGGCGCACCGGTTGTATACACGCTACGTCAATGCCATGTACCACACCGTAATCAGAATGGTTCCGAAAGTAGCCGAAGCGGAGGATGTTTTGCAGGATGCCTTCATTCAGGTATTTCAAAAGCTGGATACCTTCAAGGGAGATTCCACCCTGGGTGCCTGGATCAAGCGGATCTGTGTCAATATGGCGCTCAATCACCTACGCAAGGCCGGACGGGTCTCCTTTCTGGCGCTTGAAACCGCCGATCTGGAAGCACAACCGGCTAAGCAGGAGGAAGAATCATCGGGATTTCCAATGGACGTGAAAGTAATTCATCGAAGCATTAAAGAATTACCGGAAGGTTGCCGGGTGGTGTTTAGCCTGCACCTTTTGGAAGGATATCAGCACCAGGAAATTGCCGAGATTCTGGGCATTTCGGTGTCTACTTCCAAAACGCAATACCGCCGGGCCCGGCAGTTGTTGAGAGACAAATTAAACGCAAAATCATGACCGAATTAGAAAAGTACATTCTGGAGCAGCGGGATGCCCTGGATCGGGTAGAATCGCCACAGGTTGACCGAATCTGGCAGGGTATTCAGCATAAGAAGCAGTCTGAAAAGCCCAACAGTGGATGGCATCTGCAGGTGGGTAAATTCTGGAAATGGTCAATTGCGGCCAGCCTGGCTTTGCTGGTGAGCCTGGGCATTGGATTGTATTGGCAGACATCGGGCGGCGAAGTACAGTCCGTTGATCTGGCCAGCTACTATCCCGAACTGGCCCAGCAGGAGCAGGCTTATCGCCAAATGATTGCTCAGAAGGAGGCCGACCTGGAACTAACGCCGGAAGACAAGCTGGCCTATCGCGAAATTCTGGCCGAGCTGGATCAACTGGACAAACTCCACCGCGAGTCCCTGGCCGATGTGCCACAATATGTCAACAACGACCGTTTGGTAGAAACCCTGTTGCGTTATTACGAACGAAAAATTCGCATTCTGGAAAGATTATCAATGGAAATTGAAAAACAAAAAAATCATGAAAAGAGGGAATCTCAATTGCATCTATAATTTTTTGATTCTGGCGCTGCTTGGTGCCGCTACCCTGCCACTGCACGCCAGTGATGCAAAGACTAAAACAATCAGCAAAACTTTTGACGCCAAAAAAATTGTCCGGCTAACTCATCAAAATGGACCACTGCGGGTCACTCAATCGGATGATGGTAAAATACACTTTGATGCCACCATCTCCTTCGAGGCCGCTAGTGAAGAAGACGCCCAGGCCGTGTTCGATCATTTTAACGTGGCGATCACGGAGCTTTCCGACGAACTCAACCTGTCCACCGACTTTCAGGTAGAAAACTGGAATACCAGCAATGGCGTGACCACGCTGAAATTTCGGGATGGAACAAAAGTCAAGAAACTAAGCGACCTGACTATCAGTATGGTACTACGGGTGCCACAGGTGCAGGAGCTGTCGCTCAAAAACAAATACGACGAGATCAATATTGAGCAAAGTGTGAAAGGCAGTCTGAATGTAGAGATTTACAGCGGCCGCATTACCGCCAAGGACATTCAGGGCAAGCTCAACCTGAAATCGAAATATAGCAAAGGGGAAGTCGGCAATTTCAGTGATGCTGATATTGAGTTATACGATAGCAACATTGAATTTGGCAATGGGGAGAACATCAACATGGAAGTCAAATATGGTCGTTTTACTTTGGGCAGTTCTAAAAACCTGCGCCTTGAAACCTATGACACAAAAGTACAACTAGGCCTGGTGCGTGGCAATCTGACCCTGGTCGATAAATATTCCGATTATCAGCTTGGCAGGTTTGAATCAGCAATCATGGATCTCTATGATGCCGATATTGTCACTGAAGGCGGCCAGGAAATCAAGCTCAAGAGTAAATACACCAAATTCAAGATCAAATCGCTGAAAAAGCTGGATTTTGAATCTTCCTACGATGATGAAGTGGAAATTGATCAACTTGGATTTTTGGGCTCCAATTCCAAATACACCCAGTACCGCATCAATACCCTTGGGGAGGGCCTCTCCCTGATCAGCTACGACGACGATGTGCAGGTGAATCAGTTTACCGGCCCGCTAAAAGAAATCACCTTCGAAGGCAAATATACAGACCTCTACATTCCTCTGGGCAGCAAGGTGGCCTACCGACTGGATGCCAATATGACCTACGGCAAGCTACAGTACGACGAAAACAATTTGGATATCCGGATTCTCCGGGAAAAGAATGACCGCATCGAGTTACAGGGTAGCACCAAAGGTGCGGCAGAAGATGCAGCGTTGGTGCGGATCAAGTCGTACGACGGAAAGATCAGGTTGGGGAATTAGTGGAGTGGAAGGAACGCGTGAATTGTTGAGGTTTGCCTAAATAGAAAACATCATTTCTTCCAAGCATCACCTTTTCGTACCAAACCACATTTTGAACCAAAACCAGGGTTTGACCAATTGTTCGCGTAGTTGGAAATCGGTGTACATACTGGATAGGATTTTCAGAAACTTCTGGTTGCCCACAAAGATGGTGGACAGGAAATTGACCAGTGGTACGTAGCGCATAATTTGCTGGAGTTGATAGCTGAGTTTCATTTCCTTGCCCAATACCCGCGCTACGCGTACATCGTAGGCTTTGAGAAAGGACGCCGAAAAATCATTTTGAGCCAGGCATTGCTCAGCCTGCTCAGCAGCGATAAAGCCGCTGTAGATGCCATTGCCGATTCCCTCGCCCGTAAGCGGATCGATGAGGTGGCCAGCATCGCCAATGAGCATATAGTGATCACCCGAAATCGGGCGGGTTTTGGAGCCAAGCGGCAGGCCATAGCCTTCCACCGTGCCCAATAGTTCCGCCCCCGCAAAGCGTTCTTTGAATTCCGGATGAGATTCCAGGATATCGAAGAACGCTTTTTTTAGATTAAATTTCCGGTTGCTGATAAAATCGCTCCGCATACCCAGCCCCACATTAGCCTGACCATTAGGCAGGGGAAAAATCCAGAAATAGCCCGGTGTCAGGTCCTTAAGAAAGTGCAGCTCAATGAAGTCCTGCTTTTCAAAACCGGTCACATTTTTATAATAAGCCCGGATGGCTCCGGCATGGTGTTTGTTTTCTTTGGGCAGTCCGGCAACCTTTCGGCTAAATGCCGAATGCGCTCCATTGGCAACAATCAGTATTTTGGCATCGACGCTCAGTTCTCCATCCTTACTCTCTACACACCATCCTCGTTCTGATCGTTCATAAGAAGTGATGTCCACGCCTTCGTAAAAGGTAATATTTTCCCGTCGTTTCACCTCCGTAATCAGGAAGTTATCAAAATCCATACGTTTGGAAATGTATCCCGGTGCCCGGCCATTGGTTTCCTCCTTGACGGGAAAGGGAATGTCCAGTGCTTTGCCATTGGGTGTGATGAAACGAATGCCCCAAATACCGGTTTGAAGGGGCTCGGCATTAAAGCGATTGAGAATTTCCGGATCCAGGCGATTAAAGAGGGTGGTCACCTTGCCACTGATGGCATCGCCACACACTTTGTCCCGGGGAAAGATTGCTTTATCGATGAGGATACAGGGAATATTCATGTAGCTCAGCTTCAGCGCGGTGGCTGCTCCCGCCGGTCCTGCCCCGACGATACAGATCTCAGAGGTATGCTTCATGCTACGAAAGTAGTAAATAAGCCGGAAAGCGAAAGACAATTGGCAGCCAGTGATCCTGAGAAAGGGGGGAAGTGGAACACAAGCCACCAATTGAATTTGCAAGGCACCATTGTTAGTACCAGAGACATGTATGCGCTAGCAAAAGTATTTTGGGAAATTGATCATCATCACAAAAACTTTTGATAGGCATATACCGACTTAAATGGTCTTAGGTTATCGTTTCCCCAAACCATTTAACGTCGGGTATAATTACTTCATCCAATGCTATTCGCATTAGAATTAGTTTTAGAAAGGAGGAACTTTACTATCTTGTGCATCTATTAATGAAATAGAATTTTGGAGACGCTCCGGAATAATTTTAATTTTTTTTACTGACCATAGTTGAATTCCAGCGAGCGTCTCCGTTTTTTAGCTTTCCTCTTTTCAAGATTCCGCCTCAAGCCATAAGCTTGATGCTACATAACCGTGATATCGTCATTAACGACATCATTTTCCGTTTGATTTGCTCCCATGAGAAGCAGAATCATCAATTCCAGTGCGCTCATAATTGAAAATGTTTGTTTTAAGTGCTGTGTGTTGTCATGACAAACCTACCACAGAACCATAGGTACTCGTAGGACAAACATCTTCCAAATTCAGGCTTCTATTGTTGGTTTTTATTTCTTATTTTTATCATAAAAATCTAATTGTCAGTTTTTTACAATTAACACAATGAGAAAATAGTTGAAAATGAAAACCATCAGAGAGTTAACAGATTTGGTAGAGCCCCATCGCAAGGATATAATAAAGCAACTACAGGCGCTAGAAAACAGGGACAATCAATTGGGAAATTTGTACCAAGACTTACTCATTACCAGAACGAATGACGCTGAAAGGCTGAAGCAAAAAATTTTCCCAAATAAGGAACATGGTGGTAAGTATCTAAATCACCTAAAACATCGATTAACCAATCGATTACTGGATTTTCTACTTTTAATTGATTTAGGAAAAACTAAAGTTCAACGTGGTCACAATCACTGCTACAAGCGGTATGCGATAGCTAAAACGCTAATGGCTCTAGGATTCAAAAATATCGGTGTTAAACTCGCTGAAAAAACTTTATCCCAAGCTGCTAAATTTGAGTTTATCGAAGTTTGCTTTTCGCTAGCAAATGAATTAATGATCTACTATGGGGCAATCATTGGGGACCGTAAGTTATTCCACAAGTATCGAAAATTGGCTACAAAATACCTTGAGGTGCTTCATGCAGAGCACCTAGCCTACAAATATTATACTGAGGTCTTCTTTTATTTTTCTAATTCGCGTCATACGAAAAAGGAGATTGCCCATAAATCTATTCAATTCGCGGAAGAATTGGAAAACCTAAGAAAATCTGTTAACACCTATCGATTCAACCTGGTCTACTTCAATATTCTGGCTTCAAGACATCAATTTTTGAACAATTATAAAGAGTTGATTGTAGTTTGTGAAAAAGCCATAGAGTACTTCAAGAGCCTCAACCGTCCTCTACCCTACCCTGTTTATTTTAGCTTCTACATTAAAAAGGTATCATCAAGTATAAACTTACAGCAATTCTCAAACGCACAAGAGGCTTTAGAAAATTGTGCCGAACTAACCCCCTCCGGTTCCTACAACTGGCACGTGATGCAAATCTACCGCGCCCTGCTGGGGTTTCACTCCAAAAACTATGAGATCACTTTTGATGCTTTTGAATCCGCAAAATCTTATTTTGATAATGTACCAGACAACATTGTACAACAATGGCGTATCATCGAGGCCTATATCTACTTTTTCAAAAAACAACTGGCTCTCGAACAAAAGAGTCGTTTCAAGCTGGGTAAGTTTTTGAATGATGTGCCCATCTACTCCAAGGATAAAAGGGGCAATAACATTTCCATCCTCATCTTACAAGTCCTGATCTTTCTGTCACAAGGTAAAAAGCCGGCCATCATTGACCGCATTGACGCCTTGAAGCAATACACGCGCCGCCATCTCAATACCGACAATACGTTTCGCAGTAGTTGTTTTATCAAAATGCTGATCCAGTTGGAGTCAGGACACTTTAATCGCATTGCGGTCAGTCGCCGGGTGGAGCCATATTTACAGCAACTGGAGTCCGTGCCTATCGATGTGGCGCAGCAACCGGGGGAACTGGAGGTAGTACCCTATGAAGTGCTTTGGGAAATGGTTTTAGCTATGCTCGACTAATTAAAACAAAAAAGCCGACCTCAGTAACAAGATCGGCTTTTTCTTTGACAGTTAAATAATGTCTATTTAAACGGATCGGCAAAACGCGCATCTTCGGCGAAAGCCTGATCGGTCAGGGTGCGCAGGAAGGCCACCATGGCAGCTTTTTCTTCACCGGTCAGATTCAGACGCTTGGGCTGATTGGCGCCGTTAGGATCTTTCAGACGGAAGTCGAGGTTTGGGTGGTTTTGGATACCGGAATTGTAGTGCTCCACCACTTCCTCCAAAGTCTCAAAGCGACCGTCATGCATATAAGGCCCGGTCAGGGCAATATTTCTCAGGAAAGGCACTTTAAAACGACCTTCGTCCCATTGGTTGTAAGTGATACCGGCAACACCAGGATCATCATACTCCATATCCAGACCGTTATTGGCCACAGACTCTACCGCTCTCGACATATCGGTGCTGTGACAGCTGGAGCAATGGTTCAGGAACAATTGCTTACCCATATTTTCCTGAGGGCTGAAGTTGCTGAAATCGGCAAAAACATTGCGGTGGCGAGCCATACCATCGTCGAAACGGCTATTGGTAGAGACAAACGCATTCAAAAATTCCTGCAATGATTGGGTAATGCGCTCCTTGGTAATCACTTCATCACCAAATGCTTTGCGGAACAATACCGGATAGTATTCTACCTCCGACAATTTGGCCACCAAATCGTCCATATCCATACCCATTTCGATATCGTCCTGAATGGTGAGGGTACTTTGCTCAGAGATAGACTGTGCGCGCTCATCCCAGAAGAATAAAGAACGCTGTCCAAAGAAGCTGCTACCGCCGCCGTAGGAAGATTCAAAATTGGCTGTAGCCGCCAATGCGAGAGAATTCCGCAAGGTCAACTCGCCGTCAAAGCCTTCACTTTTGGCTTTATTGTCGGAGAAGGCCAATTCCTGATGGTGGCAGGAAGCACAGGAAACCGCATCATTACGCGATAGGTGTGTATCGTAGAAAAGGACTCTTCCCAGGGTAGCCCGAGAGTCACTGATTTCAGGCGTAGACATGCCCAAATCTTGTAAGTGATCAGGAAGTTTTACCTGATAATCATCTCTTTCTTGAGGAAGATCCAGTGAGCGTTGCAATAAAGTTAATTCTTCCGGGGAATAGTGTGTTTTCTTGATATCAACATCATCTTTCAGACAGGATGTCAAGGAAAATCCCAGGAGAAGAATCGCACCAGAGAATAAAGGTAGGGTTCTAATTTTCATAACCTGAGCCGTTTTTAGTTTAAATATTTAACTTTAAAAATAGATGATTATTACTGTGATGCCAATAAAAAGGTCAACATTAACAAAAAATTATTGACACTTCTGTGACATTAACACTTACTACACCAAAGACAGCACCCTACCCCCAAAAGGTTGGGCGAAAAAGTTTTTTTTTATCTTCGCAGGCAAAAAAGTGCTATGCAACTATTAAAAGATAAAGTAGCTCTGGTTACCGGGGGCTCAAGAGGAATCGGCGCGGCTATCGTACAAAAATTTGCGGAAGCAGGTGCGCAGGTGGCCTTTACCTACCTTTCCTCAGAAGCAAAAGCGCAGGAGGTAGCGGATACTGCGGCCAAAGCGGGCGTAACGGTCAAGGCCTACCGCTCTGACGCCGCTTCGTTCCAACAAGCCGAAGAGCTGGTCAATGAAGTCATAAAAGACTTTGGTAAAATTGACATCCTGGTCAACAATGCCGGTATCACCCGCGACAACCTGATGTTGCGCATGACCGAAGAGCAGTGGGATCAGGTGATTCATACCAACCTGAAATCCATTTTCAACCTGACCAAACACGTGATGCGCCCCATGATGAAAAACCGCGGCGGCAGCATTATCAATCTCAGCTCCATCGTAGGCATCACCGGTAACGCCGGACAGGCCAACTACGCCGCTTCGAAAGCAGGAATCCTGGGCTTTTCCAAATCTATTGCCAAGGAAATGGGTTCCCGTAATGTGCGCTGCAACGTCATCGCTCCCGGCTTCATCGAAACCGATATGACCGACGAGCTCGACGACAAAACCAAGGAAGCATACCTGACCAACATCCCTATGAAGCGCCTGGGTAAAGCCGAAGAAGTAGCCGATGTGTGCATCTTCCTGGGATCGGACCTTTCCAGCTACGTCTCCGGTCAAACGATTAGCGTGTGTGGAGCGTTGAATACTTAATGAGTTTAGAGGGTAGAGTGTAGTGTTTAGAGAATGTTCTCGCTTGATCATTCTGCAAATTCTTGAATTTAGGGAATTCTGCTTTAGTTTAGAGGGTAGTGTGTAGGGGTTTAGAGTTTGTGCGCGCCTGGTCATTTTGCAAATGCTTATTTTCGATGAGGTTTAGGCGGGGGAGGCGGTTTAGGGAAGATGCAGGCAAAACCGCCAGGATGCTTTATTGAAAAACTTACGGTTTTTCGCAAAAGTGCTAGACTAGATGTTGACTCTATTAGACATGATTTACGATTAACATGATTTTTGGGGATTAGAGAAAAAGACGGATTTTTTCTAATCAACCTTCTGTGTCTTCTCCCGACCTTGCGGGTTTCCCTTTGGCGGGACTAAAGTGTGGTTCCAATAAAAATCGCCGAATAGGCGATGCCCTTTGAATGGCCTCCACGGTGGTTATTGAAAGGTCGATGTTAAAAACATCTCCCGAGCGAGTTAATGGTTAATGGTTAATGGTTAATGGTTAATGGTTAATGGTTAATGGAAACTATTTCTAAAACCCAAGGCCAAAAACCTAATACCTAAAGTAATCCTGCAAGTTTCTAAATCCTAATGCCAAAAACCTAATACCTAAAGAAATAATGAAAAATGACACCGTATTTCTGGCTTTAATTTTACAGGAAACCCGCAGGCGGTTGTTTGGGGAAGGGGTTCCGCGGATCAAGCAGTGCCTGGAGAAGTTGAGTGAGGAGGAAATCTGGTACCGGCCAAATGAACAGAGCAATAGTGTGGGCAATTTGGTGTTGCACCTTTGCGGCAATGTAAAGCAATGGGTGGGCACCGGACTGGGCAAACAAATGGATACCCGGGCACGCAGTCTGGAATTTTCGGAGCAAGGGCCACTGACAAAAATCGAATTATTGCAGCGGGTAGAAGCCTTGCAAAAAGAAACTGAAGCCGTTTTTGACCAGGTGACTGCTGCCGATTTGTTGACGGAACACGAGGTGCAGGGATTTCGCGAAAGCGGTATTGGCATCCTGATTCACGTAGTGGAGCACTTTTCCTACCATGTGGGGCAGATCGTTTACTTTGTGAAGGCACGCAAGGCGGTGGATATGGGCTTTTATGACGGAATTGATTTGGAGGCGAAGTAAATAAAAAAAGCCAAGCCACCGCAGTTATAAAAACCAAAGTGGCCTGGCTTCAGGACAGGACTTCTCAAGGTTCCTATCCTTTGGTATGTAGAGTGCTTAGTAAATTTTTCATTCAATCCAAAATCATCCGGAAACATTAACCGGAACGCTAACCAGTTTTCTGGATAACGTTTGAATGCGCAGTAAACGGTAATGATTCAAAGAATAGTGAGTGTCTTGCTGACTCTCCTTTCTAAGTACCACACCTGTTTGACAAAGCGCTTCGAGTCGTCTTTCCAGTGTGGACAGTTCCCAGCCGAGGTGAATGGCCAGGTCCAAAATGGAAGCCTGATTCACTTCTTTTAGGTAGTCCAGTACCTGTGTGTTGAATTCGTAACTCAAAGTTTCAAGAAAGCCGATGGCCTTCTGGAGCTTCTTATAGCTCCTGAAAGTGTCCCAAGTGTTCATGTGTGAAAAATTTGTTTGCAAGAAGGTTTGTAAATAGTGTTTCAAATTTATTCTTAACTCATTTGTCAGGGTTTCAGTAGTCTTTTTTGCTTCACGTTACTTGAGGCTGCCTATCTGATACGGTTATTGGCAGGCAGTGTTTCAAAATGTTGCACAATTTTAAGGTTCTTTGACAAATTTCGTGATTCAGAGTCAATCAAAAATCTAAACCAACGCTTCTAAAGGCGCTTTTGATTTAAATTTTAGTTTGACCACAGAATTTGTCAAAGAAGGATTTTTAAAACCAAATCAACAAATTTGTTTTTACTGTCGGGCAATAGTCGGAGAAGCTGCAAAAGTTAGCAAAAAAATACCCGTATATTCTGATTTTTCTCGTTACTTTATCGGTTCTCTGGCGTTATCCGCTGGAGTGGCATTCTATTTTCAAATTTAAAAACCAAAGCTAAAGCATTCTGTATGAGATCATCAAAACTGTTGTTTTTAATCTTTATCGGGTTGGTTTTCTCGGGCCTGGTGACTTCCTGCGGGGAGTCTGCCTCAGAAGATACAGCTTCCGCTAATGAGCTGAAAATTGACTACGAGAAATACACCCTGGATAACGGGCTCGATGTGATTTTACACAAAGACGACTCTGACCCAATCGTATCGGTAGCCATTATGTTTCACGTAGGCTCCAACCGCGAAAAACCCGGCCGTACCGGTTTTGCTCACTTTTTTGAGCACATGCTTTTCCAGAATTCGGAAAACGTAGGAAAGGGTAACTTCTTTAAAATCATTGAAGAGCTCGGTGGCGACTTCAACGGTGGCACCTGGAATGACGGCACCGTTTACTACGAAGTAGTGCCCAAGGATGCCCTGGAAAAAATCCTGTGGATGGAAAGTGACCGCATGGGATTCATGATCAATACGGTAACTGTACCAGTGTTTGAAAATGAAAAGGAAATTGTAAAAAATGAGAAGCGCCAGCGGGTTGACAATCAGCCCTACGGCCATACGAGCTACGTAATCGGTAAAGCGCTCTATCCGGAAGACCATCCCTACAACTGGCAGGTGATCGGTAGTCTGGAAGACCTGCAAGCCGCTACCATTGACGACGTAAAAGAGTTTTACAACAAATGGTATGGCCCAAATAACGCCACCATGGTGATTGCCGGTGATATCGACTTTGCAGAAACCAAGCAGATGGTAGAAAAATACTTCAGTGAAATTCCTACTAAAGAAGAAGTAGAACCTATCGAACCTCAACCGGCTCAGCTTTCTTCTACCATCAAGTTGATGCACGAAGATAAGTTTGCTCAACTGCCAGAACTGCGCATGGTTTGGCCATCAGTACAGGACGGCCATCCTGACGTTTATCCGTTAAATTATCTGGGACAATTGCTTTCAGACGGAAAAAGAGCTCCCCTGTATAAGGAATTGGTTGAAAATCAAAAACTCGCACCAGAACCTCGTGCCTACAACAGCGAGCGTGAGATCTCCGGAGAGTTCTACGTACGGGTGCGTACCAACGATGGTGTAGACCTCGACAATGTTCACGATGCGGTATTTAAGGCCTTCTCCGACTTTGAAACCAACGGCATTGATGACCGCGATATGGAGCGCATCAAAAACTCTCTGGAAACCCAG
This sequence comes from Saprospiraceae bacterium, assembly GCA_965229635.1. Classification (GTDB taxonomy): domain Bacteria; phylum Bacteroidota; class Bacteroidia; order Chitinophagales; family Saprospiraceae; genus BQJU01. The sequence continues at coordinate 2,511,916 of OZ245894.1, read as the reverse complement.
TTTTACTCAGGCATTTCCAGCTTGCTCTCCAAATCCTTCCAGCTTGCACAAATGAACGAATTCCGTGGCAGCCCGGATGCCCTGGAGCAGGAAATCCAGAAAATCCTCGCTGTGACCAAGGATGATGTGATGCGGGTATACGAGAAATATATCAAGGATCAACCTTATCTAATGACCAGCTTTGTGCCACTGGGTAAGCCGGAATTGGCAGTAGAAGGTTCGGCAACCGCTGAAGTGGTAGAAGAACCCATCATTCAAGGTGCAGAAGCACCACCGCTGGCGGAAGACCAGACCGACTTTGAAAAGACACCTTCCAATTTTGATCGCACCGTAGCACCACCACTGGGTGATCCTCCAACGGTGAACATGCCAAACATCTGGCAGGCAGAACTGGCCAATGGCCTGGAGGTTTTTGGTATCGAAAACAAAGAATTGCCATTGGTGGAATTCAGCCTCCGGATCAAGGGTGGCTTGATGCTTGACGATCCCGAAAAGATTGGCGTAGCCAACCTCATGACCGATATCATGCAGGAAGGTACTGCCAGTAAGACCCCCGAAGAGCTGGAAGATGCTATCGGCCAGCTGGGTGCTGACATCTCTATGGCTACCTCTACCGAGTACATCACCATGCGCGGTAGCTGCCTGAGCCGCAACTTTGCGGCGGTGATGAACATCTTCCAGGAAATGCTGCTGGAACCACGTTGGGACGAAAAGGAATTTGATCGCATCAAGCAAAGTACAATTACACAAATCCAGCAAAATAGTGCTCAGCCCAATACGGTAGCCACCAACGTTTTCAATAAATTGATCTACGGAGAAAACAACATTCTGTCGAATAGTACCCTCGGTGATATTGAATCGGTGAAAGCCATTACCATTGATGATCTCAAGGCATTTTATGATAAATACTACTCACCGAGCATTTCCAGCTTCCACATTGCCGGTGCTATTCCAAAGAAAGAGGTAGTTTCTGCCCTGAAACCACTGGAGGAAAAATGGCCAGCCAAGGAAGTCACCATGCCGGATTTACCGGAACCAATTGCCGTTTCCGAGGCAAAGATCTACTTTGTAGACGTACCTGATGCCAAGCAATCCGTATTGCGCATCGGCACGCCAGCTATGAGTGCCAATGATGAAGATTATTACGCAGCAACAGTGGTGAACCAACGCCTGGGTAGTGGTACTTCTGCTCGCCTGTTTCAGCAGCTACGCGAGGAAAAAGGCTACACTTATGGAGCCGGCTCAACCTTCACCCGCCGCATCAACGATGGCTATTTCATTGGCTATTCAAGCGTAAGAAGTAATGTAACCAAGGAGTCTGTGGAACTTTTCAAAGATATCCTGGACAAGTACGAAGCGGACTATAATGAAGAAGACCTCGAAACTACCAAGAGCATGATGCTCAAGGGTAACGCCCTGGCCTTCGAGACCCTCAATGATAAGATGGGGATCCTGGAAAACATCAGCACCTATGAGTTGCCCGTTGACTATGTCAAGCGTGACGAAAAAACCATGATGGACATGGACATGGACAAAGCCAAAGCATTGATCGGCAAATACATCAATGGTGAAAAGATGGTTTATCTCGTTGTGGGTGATGCCAAAACTCAGGCTGACCGCCTCAAGGAAATTGGGCTGGGTGATCCTGTGATGCTCGATAAAGAAGGAGTACCGGTTGAGCAGGTTGCCAACTAGTAATTTTCGCCTTACGGCAAATAAAAACGCCGCTGGAGCAATTCCAGCGGCGTTTTTTTATCTATTTACTTTTCTAATTTCTAGTAGCGGTAGTACTCTGGCTTGAATGGGCCTTCCTGCTCAACACCGATATAATCGGCCTGATCTCTAGACAATTCTTCCAGTTCCACACCAATTTTTGCCAGGTGCAAACGAGCTACCTGCTCATCGAGGTGCTTAGGCAACATGTACACCTTGTTTTCGTAGTTGTCGCTGTTTTCCCACAATTCCATCTGTGCCAATACCTGATTGGTAAAGGAGTTGGACATAACGAAAGATGGGTGTCCGGTACCACACCCGAGGTTTACCAAACGACCTTCTGCCAACACGATCACATCGTTGCCGTCAATGGTGTATTTGTCAACCTGAGGCTTGATATTCACCTTGTTGTTGCCGTGGGTCTTGTTCAACCAGGCCATATCAATTTCATTATCGAAGTGGCCAATGTTACAAACGATGGTCTTATCGGTCATCAGTTTGAAGTGCTCCTCAGTCAGGATGTCCTTGTTGCCGGTGGCCGTTACCACGATATTGGCACGAGGAATGGCATTCACCATTTTCTTTACCTCAAAACCGTCCATTGCCGCTTGCAGCGCACAAATGGGGTCAATTTCAGTCACGATCACGCGACATCCGGCACCGCGCAGAGAAGCAGCAGATCCTTTTCCTACATCACCATAACCTGCTACCACAGCCACCTTACCGGCCAGCATGATATCGGTAGCGCGGCGGATCGCATCCACACATGATTCTTTACAGCCGTATTTGTTGTCAAATTTAGACTTGGTTACCGAGTCGTTCACGTTGATGGCAGGCATCGGCAGGGTACCTTTCTTTTGTCTTTCGTATAAGCGGTGTACACCGGTAGTGGTCTCTTCGCTCAATCCTTTGATACCGGGAGCCAGTTCAGGGTGTTTGTCCAAAACCACATTGGTCAGGTCACCACCATCATCCAGGATCATATTCAGCGGTTGGCCACCTTCAAAAGCAAACAGCGTTTGCTCAATCGCCCACCAGAATTCCTCATCGTTCATACCTTTCCAGGCAAATACTGGAATCCCGGCAGCAGCGATGGCCGCAGCAGCGTGATCCTGGGTAGAAAAGATATTACATGATGACCAGGTGACTTCCGCACCCAATTCGATCAGGGTCTCGATCAGTACAGCCGTCTGGATGGTCATGTGCAAACATCCGGCGATACGTGCACCCTTCAGTGGCTTGGAGGCACCGTACTCTTCACGGAGCGACATCAGGCCCGGCATTTCTGCCTCAGCCAGCTCAATTTCCTTTCTTCCCCACTCGGCCAGCGCAATATCTTTTACTTTGTATTTTAGTTGACTTGCTGTTGATTGCATGGATAACAATGTTTATTTTTAAAATGAAGGTGCAAAATTACGCAATTCCCGCTGGTTTATCAATCCTTTTCCCTTGTTTTGAAAAAGATGACCAATGCATTACACTCCCCTGTGCAGCCACTTATCTTCTTTACCGGGGACTACCTGCGCCATTTTATCCAAAAGGCGATCAATATCGTCATCGACCAAAATCAGGTTGCGGTGAAAGCTTTTGATGAAACCCTCTTGCTGCATCCAGTCCACCTGCCTGATCAAAGCATCATAAAAACCGTTAATATTGAGGATACCAATGGGATAGTGCACCTGCCCCAATTGCACCAAAGTGAGCATTTCAAACAACTCATCCATGGTACCGTAACCGCCGGGCAATACCAACACACTGTCAGATAGTCGGGCCATCACTACCTTGCGTTCATCCATCGATTTAGTGAGGTGTAATTCGGAAAGGCCGGTATGACACACCTCCTTTTCCTGCAGGAAATAAGGAATGACGCCCACTACTCGTCCACCTTTGGCCAGTGCAGCATCAGCCAGGACCCCCATCAGGCCCACATTTCCGGCTCCGTAGATTACTTCGAGGTTTCGATCCACCAACACCTCCCCTACTCTTTGCGTGACCTTTGTGTAGATAGGGGCATTACCGGCGTTGGAACCGCAAAAGACAACAACTGATTTCATCACTTTTTCCAACAAAGAAAAGGAAAAAAAGCAAATCCTTATTCCTCATCTTTGGCCGCCTGTTCCTTTTGGATTTCCTCCATGATATACAGGACTCCGCGAATGGGGATGGGCAGCCAATCCGGACGGGCATTCATCTCATAACCCAGTTCGTAAATGGCTTTCTCCAGGATGTAATTGCGCAGCAACAGTTGCAGATCCTTTTCACTGTCGGGGATAAACTTCTGTCCGGCCGCCCGATCCAGATAAGCAGTCAGATAAAACTGGCTGATGTAGTGAAACCACTGCCGGGCCCATTTCTCCAGAAAGGTCATATCTTCCTTGCGGTAATTGGGGTTAAGCAACAGCTGACCATAGGCCGCATAGTGGAATGACCGGATCATACCCGCAACATCTTTAAACGGTGTCTTTTTCAAGCGGCGTTCGCTAATCGAAAGCATGGGCTCGCCCTCAAAATCGATGATGTAGAAATCCCGACCATTAAACAATACCTGCCCGAGGTGATAGTCTCCATGGATGCGGGTTTTGTAGGTTTCTACCTTATGGTCAAAAAAGTCGCTAAAAATGCGGAGGATATCCTCTGAAAGGTCCAGCACTTCCTGCACTTCAGCGGCTACCTTTGGTGGCAACTGCCCCAGACGGGCGGTGAGCGCATTGAACTTTTCGCTTACCAGTTTGCGGTTGCTGGAATACACCGCCCGCTGGTAGTGCTGGGTAAAGCGCTCCGGACAAAAATCCGGGTTGTCTTCATTAGAAGCAAGTGCAATGTGCATTTCCGCCGTGCGTCGTCCCAGCAAGGTAACACGCTCATAAGTTACGCTGCCAATCAGCTCCTGAAGTTCCTCGGGAATATCCTCAAAATACAACCGCTTTTTACGCACCAACTGCGGTACCTCACCTTGCCGTTCTACCTGAGTCAATACTTTTTCGTAGTACCGACTCAGCGATTCCAACATACTGGTCCAGGCTTCTCCCTGATTGGGAATTTTATCCTGCAACAGTCCAAGAATGGTATAAGATTTTTCGGTTTGATTGATATATTGAATGCCGCCTCCATAGCGCGGAGAGTATTCAAAATCGGTCTGTTCGGACAAAAAGCGCACCAATTCCAGATCCGGATTGATATCCACATCCAGTTTGCGATAGATTTTAAAGAAAAACTGATTGTTGTAAATGACGGAAGTATTACTCTGCTCCACCTTCAGCACTTCTGATATAACATCTTCTTTTTCAATGACCAGATTAGATAAGATTTTTCCCGGTTCAAATCGCAGAATGCCTTCCGGCAAGGCAATATCCGTTTGAGTTTTGATCAACCAGAACAATTCATTCCGAAACTCTTCCTGGTAGATGGCATCAACCACAATGGCTTCAACAGAGGAAGTTTTCAGGTAACACAGCACGCTATTGGATTCATTTCTTAAATAACGTACAATGCTTTCAGCCTGCGTGACCAGACCAACGGGCAGAAAGTAAGTTTCCGGCAGGCCATGGGTATATCTGAGGTGAATTTGCAGCAGAAAGACCGGATTATCTTCCACCATAACCGCTGGGTGGCGACTGACGTCAATCGAAACGATCTTCCTCGACTTTCCGCTAAACCACCGGCAATTGCGCAGGTAGTTGGGTAATACCTTTTTTTCAAAATGTCGCTTGGTTGTATAGGTATCAAAAAAGTCCCGCCATTCCCCTTCCGATTCAATTTCAGGTATGACTCTTTCTTTGGGCATGTCATCCAGGTCTTCCTGTTGCTCCAGCAAAAACCAGTAATAACCATAAGGGCCCATGGTGAACCGATAAGGTTCTTTGCCCACCACAAAGAACTTGCTTTGGCTGAAGATCTCCACCGGCCGTACCCCTTCAAAATCGCTGAGGTCCAGTTCCACCGCCTGCGAGTGTTTAGAAAGATTGTAGACCACCAAGATGCTTTCCCCTTCATAAATACGCGTGAAGGCCAGAATTTTGCCGTTTAGCGGTTCTAGGAAAGTAATATCGCCAAGACTAAATGCTTTGAGGCGCTTGCGCATGGCAATGAGGTTTTTCATCCACCACAACAGAGAAGATGCGTTGCGGTTTTGTACTTCTACATTGACTGCCTCGTAGCGGTAAAGCGGGTCCTGAATGACGGGGAGAAACAACTTTTGTGGATTGGCACTGGAAAAGCCCGCATTGCGATCGGCACTCCACTGCATGGGCGTCCGCACACCATTGCGATCACCCAGATAAATATTATCCCCCATACCGATTTCATCGCCGTAGTAGATCACCGGAGTTCCCGGCAGGGAAAAGAGCAGACTATTCAGCAACTCCAGTTTGCGCCGGTCATTAGCCAAAAGAGGGGCCAACCTGCGGCGTATGCCTTTATTGATTCTGGCGCCGGTATCCTGGGCCAGCACGCGGTAGAGATAATCTCGTTCTTCTTCCGTTACCATGGACAGCATCAGGTCATCGTGGTTACGTAAAAACAAGGCCCACTGGCAGTTATCCGGTATGTTTGGTGTTTGGTAAAAAATATCAACTATGGGATATCGGTCTTCCGTTTGCAGGGCCATGAACAGGCGCGGCATCAGCGGGAAGTGATAATTCATGTGGCATTCATCGCCCTTGCCAAAATATTGGGAAGCCTCCTCCGGCCAGAGGTTGGTTTCTGCAATCAGCACCTTCCCCTGGTGTTTCCGATCAACGTACTGACGAAGCTCGCGTAGGTACTCATGTACTTGTGGGAGGTTTTCACAATTGGTGCCCTCCTCACGATAAGTAAACATGATGGACGAAATGCGTAGCGCATCGACTCCCATTTCAAACCAAAAATCAATGACCTTGCGAATCTCCTGCCGCACGCGCTCATTTTCATAATTCAAGTCGGCCTGGTGGTGATAAAAACGGTGCCAGTAATAGGCTTTGGCCACATTGTCCCACTCCCAATTACTGGTTTCATAATCAGTAAAAATAATACTGGCGTCCTGAAAGCGTTCCTGCGTATCGCTCCACACGTAAAAGTCGCGCTCAGGAGATCCCGAGTCGGCCTTTCTTGCCCGCTGAAACCACTCGTGCTGGGTAGAGGTGTGGTTCATAATCACGTCGATAATCACGCGAATGCCCCGCTTTTGGGCTTCCGACAAAAACAGGCGAAAGTCCTGCATATTGCCGTAATCGGGATGAACGGAGCAATAGTCAGAGATATCGTATCCATCGTCGCGGAGCGGAGACTTGTAGAAAGGTTGGAGTGAGACGACATTAACCCCCAAATCTTCGAGGTAATCCAATTTCTTGGTTAGCCCGTTGATATCACCAATTCCACTTCCATTGCTATCGAAAAAGGAGCGAATGTGCAGGGCGTAGATGATGCTATCTTTATACCAGGGCGAAGGAGATTGAAGACCAGACATGCTTAATTTTTGGAAAAAATAAGCTTTTTTAGATAGCCTTCGGAAAATTGCCTCAATTTTTTTTCAGTGAGGCTTCCCGCTCCTCTCGCAGTTGCTTGGAAGTCTTGGTCGATTGGTCGTGGCTCCAGCCGGGAGGTTTAAAAAGGTAAGCCAGCCGAATCCTCCAGGGCAGTGGTTGCCGGATGTCGTGCCACAGGCTTTTCCATTCGTGAAAAATAATATTGGCGGGGTCTCTGTGGATGTCCTTGCCATAAAGGCCATAGCGAATGGGTTCTCCCAGTTCTTCCTCTTTTTGAAAAGTACCAAAAAGTTGATCCCAGAGAATGAGTACCATCCCCATGTTTTTATCGAGATAAGGTACATTGGAGGCATGGTGTACGCGATGGTGGGAAGGGGTGACGAGAAAATACTCCAGCCAACCCAGCTTAACCACCATTTGGGTATGGATGATAATGCCGTATATCTGGGTAACAGAATACATCAAAAAGATATCCACCGCCCGAAAGCCCAGTAATGCCAAGGGAATAAACCAGATGAAGCGATAAAGCGGCTGAAAAACGGAAGAGCGAAAGCCGGTAGTAAGATTAAAGTGACTGGATGAATGATGAGTGACGTGAACCGCCCAGAACAGACGAGAGTAGTGATCTACCCGGTGCAGCCAGTAAAAAATAAAGTCCTCGGCCACAAACAGCGCCAACCAATACCAGATGCCCTGCTCAATGGTGATGAAACGAAATTGGAAGGCAAAGGTCAGGGTAAAAAAGGCCACTCCCCGCAGGAGAAAATCCAGGCCCATATTGCACAGCATGAGGTATACATTGGATACCGTATCGCCAATGGTATAATATTTTCTATCGTGCCAGTAACTGAGAAAGAATTCCAATCCGATCAGGATCACATAGATTGGCGTGCTGATCAACAGCAGTAGTTGCTCGGAATTACCTACCATGATAAAGCATTAAAATGACCTTAATAAAACCATTTTAAAGTGCATCTGCCGCAAAATCGGCTAAAATGCGGATGCAAAGAAAGCAATATTTATTACTAATTTGATCAGTTGAGGACAAAAAAAGAAGTACTTACACAAGGGTTGCAAGCACTTCTGCAGGTAGAATTATCTTAGAGTAGTTGTCTAGAAGTTTACCTGTTGTAGTTAGATATTTATCTATTAAGGAAGATACTTTTTTGGAATATCGCCCTTTTTGGTTGCCCATTTAGACAAAGCATAACCAAAGCCTTTACCTTCATAAGGAACCTTAACTAAAAGGCCTTTCTTGTTCGCGAGTTTGTGAAGGGTGCTATTCAGTTTGGCTTTCAATTTTACTTCGTCCCAATCTAATTTGTCCTTTTTCCGTTTTTCCTCCATTAATTCGATCAAGTCCGCGTTGATCATTGTCTTTCCGGTGCTTTCTATTCCATTGAGAATCCACTCGTCCCAGTCTGACAGCTTACGATTTCGGGTAATCTTCTTTTTACCCGTCCCCTTCTTGCTTACTGCTCTGGCTTTTCTTGCCGGTGGCGTGTGAACAATCACTTTCTCTTCGGAACTTCCGATACTGACAAGTTCTACAGGACTTTTAACAGCAGTAACTTTTGCCGTTTTTGCCTGCTCTCTGAGGTCAGAAATGACCTCCTTGGTTTTGAGGATCTGAAACTCCAACTTGGCCTGCTCTCCCTTGTAGTGCTGGACCAAATCGAGAATCTGATCTTTTGTTAATTGCTTACTCATGTCTCTGGTTTAATATTACTAACAATTATTTTACACGACTAAGCTAACCAATTGCATGAGGAAATATTAACAACTTAGGCAAGTAGCTTTCGGGAGAAGTTTGTGCATTTACTTTGGAAAAAAAAATTGTATACAGCAAAGAATAGAAAGGAAGCCCGATTCTTTTCTTCATCAAAACATTAGCCATGGTTGTTAAAATACTCTGCATCTAGTTAGCGATAAAAAAATTCAAAAGATTCCCTCTGAATTTTCACGAACCAGGAGGCTATGTAATGATGAGTTTTTTAGAAAAATTTTCAGCGAATCTTCAAAGAAAAATTCTTCTCACTTTGCTAAGAAGAGCTTCTTACTTTTCCTTTTCAAAAGTGATCAAGAGCAAAATTATCTCTTTTTAATCTCTTATGAATCAAATATCTAAATTATTTCTAGAAAGACGTAAAGCTTTCCTAGGTTTATAACATCCTTCATTAACACGACTCCATGGATCAAAATGCGTCACGATCTTATAAATAAGATCGTATTTTATGCGAAAGTATTTATAATTTCTTTCACTACAAAGCAATACAAACATTTTTTTTTTACAGAAAGGCAAGCGATATGTTTACATAAAAACACATAAAAAAAAACAATTTACATAAAAGACTAAAAAACAGACTTTTGAAAATAAAAAATACGCTACAACTAAGAAAATAGTATTTACCTTAGGACAAAAGATCGATATGCATGTAACCACAAAGAATATAAAAAAAAGACCGGTTTTATATGAAAAAAAATTTACTTATTGTCGCAGTAACATAATACTTCCACTTTCTACAATTTCCTGCAACCTACCATTCTCTTCTACCGTCATTTTCACCATCCAAACATAAATTCCACTATCTACAAATTTTCCATTCCCGCCCAATTTTCCATTCCATCCTCTCGAATTATCGTTGCTCTGAAAGACTAAACCTCCCCACCGATCAAATATCTTCATTTCAAACTTTTCAAAGCTACAATTGCTGTAAATTTCAAAGACATCATTCACGCCATCCCCATTGGCGCTGAATACATTGGGGGCATAGAAGTCGCAGCGTTCGCATTCCCGGACAACAAAATTTAATGTCTTTGTTTCGCAATGATTTCCATATTCAACAATGTAATTTCCCGGTTCTAAAAATTCCCGCATAGGCTCCATCCTGCCATCCCGCCATTGATAATAAGTAGCCTGAGGATCGGTAATATCCACCAGCAACCGATCATTAGGACAGAGAAAGGTATCAAACGGCATTTGTGGCTGCAAGGCAGTCAATTTTTCAACGACGAGTTCGTCCATATCTGAACCGCAGGAATTGTTGATGGAGAGTTGATAAATCCCTTCATCGCTGATGGTGTAATTTTGATTGGTGTTTCCATCTTGCCATTGATATTGCCAGCCAGATTGAGGAAAATCAAAGGTCAATTGATCATCCGGACATAACAAAGTATCCGGTCCTAAATCAACTTCAGGAGGAGCTGTATCTACCATGACCTGCACGCTATCGGTCAGTACGCCACAGGGCGTTGTGGCAGTGACCCGGTAGATTCCCGCCTGAGCAATTGAAATGGAATTCCCCATTTCTCCCGTACTCCACAAATAGTCAAATCCTGGATTACCGGCTTGCAGTACTTCACTTTCTCCTTCACAAATGCTAAAATCGGGACCAAGGCTAATGCTTCCCAGGCCACTAAGTGGCAGCGCAAAGCTTTGTTCCGTAGCCGGATTATCGCACAGGTCCAGCACCTCGTCAATACCATTGATATCGAGGAGCAATGCCAGATTTCCAGCCTCGGTGATCGGCGGCGTAAAGATCAGGTTAAATGTTTTGCTAAAATTACCTCCGGCATCACAGTTTACCGAACTAAGTGCCATCTGGTAATTGCCGGTGATGCCTTCAATTGTCAAATGACTCGTGGTAAAGCTACTGCATTGTATAAACTCGGAAAAAGTCAGATTAATTTCGGCAATTTCACAATCACCAACCACCTCAATATCCTCCACAAAGGGTGGCGTTTCATCAAAGATGCCAATACCTGTCGACAAGCCAAAATCAATACTGTAACCATTGGTAGAGCCCGACCAGTTGGAAACACACAAAACATAAGTGTTGCCCTCTTCTACAGGAATCAGGTCATTGAATGGTGAAAAACCGGCATCGGTTGTTGGCGGCAAATTGTTACAACTAAATCCCTGGTTATTGTAAGACGTCTCGCCCGTAGCTCCGGTAGCGCCAAGGCAGTCTCCGCCTCCGGCTGCATTACAGCTGGCAATTAGAAACGGATTGGTGTATAAATCCTCACAAGTAGCTGTCGTAATGTCAAATAGTGCCCAGTCGTAGTCATCCAGCGGATTATTTGGCGTAAGCAAAAAACCAAAATCTCCCGATTGGTTGACGGTGAAACTATACCAAAAAGAGTTGGATTCCACACGCATACAATTGAAGTCCATGTTGATCTCCAGCACCTCTCCTCCCCCAACGGGCGACTGTGTTTCGGTGTATACCTGCTGACAGATAGGAATGGCTCCCAGACAATCCTGCGGAGTGGCAGACTGGGAAAACAAAAAGCTAGCTTTTCCTGCAAAGAACAGCAAACACAGTAAGTAAATCCTCATAATCAGTAATTTAGGCGCGTTTTAACAGATGTTTTCACTAATGATCTAAGTTAAGGATACCTTGGGATTTTACGATCTTTTTTCGAATTTTATTCTACTTTTGCGGTCCAAAAATTTTATGCCCTATGAGTGAGGAGTCTTTTAATAAGTTGTGGAAAATGATTGGCCTGCGCTATAAGTCACACCCGTGGCATGGCGTTCCCATTGGTGAAAAAGCACCGGAAGAAGTGGCTTCTTTCATTGAAGTCATTCCCTCCGATACCGTAAAATACGAAATCGACAAGCGTTCGGGATATCTTAAGATTGACCGACCGCAAAAGTTTTCTAATATCGTACCGGCACTTTATGGTTTTATTCCACAAACCCTGTGCAAGGACCAGGTAGCCAGTTATTGCATGGAAAAGACCGGGCGTGATCACATCATCGGTGATGATGACCCGCTGGATATTTGTGTACTCACAGAAAGGGAGGTCACTCATGGTAACATCATTGTTAATGCCATTCCGATTGGAGGTTTTCGCATGATTGACGGCGGTGAGGCGGACGACAAGATTATTGCGGTAATGAACAAGGATGAGGTTTACGGGCAATGGAAAGACATCAGTGATCTTCCGGACAACGTGTTGAACCGCCTCAAACATTACTTCCTGACCTACAAACAGTTACCAGGTGAAACACCAAAATGCGAAATCACCCACGTCTACGGCTGTGAAGAAGCGCTGGAAGTCATTCGCCGCAGCCAGATCGATTATGAAAATGCTTACGGCAACCTGGAAGAAGCCCTGACCATTACCTTGTTTGAAGCCTTTCACTATAGCCAGCGGCAGCAAGATTTGCTTAAGGGACTTTAGATCCCGATGCTCACTTCCTGAAATGGGATATAAAAAATATGCACCAAAAATATGCGCTCTTCATTTAAAAAAGCATATTTTTGGTGCAATAATGATATCTACCCTTTATGCCCATTGACCAAAAACCATCAGTGTCTCTATCTGAAAATTCCCGCCCTTTTTACAACCTCTTCCTACTTGGAAATTTAATTTTCTTAAACCTCATAAATCTTTGTAAGATGAGAAAATGTTTATTCCTTATTCCCATTCTCGCATTTATGTTTTGCTTTACCAACACCGCAGAAGCCCAAAATTATCAAACGGCTTTAGGTGCTCGTTTGGGATACCCCCTGGCTGCGTCAATCAAACATTTTTTAAATGAAAATGGCGCCATTGAAGCTTATGTAGGCGCTCGTTTTTATTCTAGCTACCGCTGGACTATTATTAGTGCCGGGTATCAGCATCACAAACCTATCAATGGAGTAGATGGACTACAATGGTACGTAGGTGGTGGCGCCTCGGTATTTTTCTGGGGTTTTAAAGACTCCTTTTTGGGCTCTAACGAGTACAACAACACTACCTTTGGCGTTCAGGGTTACCTCGGTCTGGACTATGCCTTTGCCGACGTTCCGATCAACCTTTCACTGGATTGGGTGCCGACCTATTTCTTTAATGGGTATGGCAGCGGATTTGGAGGTGGCTATGGCTCTTTGGCCGTACGCTACATTCTCAAATAATCCAAACTCTAGAAGAAACACTAAAACGGGTCGTGAAGCCATTTCTCGACCCGTTTATTTTTATTTCACAATGGCCACATCTCCACCGATCAACGCTCGGCGCGGACGGTTATTTTCTACTACGGTGTATTCCATAAACCACACGTAGACCCCTACGTCCAACTCGCTGCTTTGGAAGGAACCATCCCAGCCCTTGAAGGGATCGCTGGATTCGTAAAGCAATGCCCCCCACCGATCAAAGATACGCATCGAAAAATCAGCCAGTTCACAATCTGAAAAAGGCTGGAAAAAATCATTGACCCCATCATCATTGGGTGAAAAGGCCGTAGGCACAAATACATCGCAGCGCTCACAGTCCTTCACCTCCAGGGAGAATTGTTTGGACTCACAAATATTGGAAACGCTTACGGTATAAACACCTGGCTCCCTGACCTGTAAGGTAGCTTCGGTAGATCCATCCTGCCATACATAGTCGGCAATAGTGCCGGCCGTAGCATCCAGAACAATCGATTCGCCTGGACAATAGAAGGTGTCCCTGCCAAGGTTGGTCCGTATTGAATCCAGGACGATCACCTCGATCTCATCGGTGAATAGATTACATGCAGTGGTAACACTAACCCGATAAATACCTGACTGGTCAATGGTGTAGGTCGGTAAGCCGGAACCGTCCTGCCACTGGTAGGTGGCCCCCGGCACAGTCAGATCAATCATTAAGGATTGCCCCTGGCATAGCAAGGTATCTGGTCCCAATGATAGCGTTGGCTCATCAATAAAACTAACCATAATGCTATCTTCCTGTTCTTCACAAATGGTGGTAACTGTCACGGCATACATGCCGGTAGAGGTTATAGAATAAGTCGCATTAGTACTTCCGTCTTGCCAAAGATAGGTAGCATCAGCATTAGCCACATTTAAGTTAAGTGTTTCTCCATCACACAGCACCTGGTCAGCCCCCAATTCCAAATCGATGGCTTCGATATAATCAATATCCACCTGGTCGGACACAGTGCCGCAAGCGTTGGTTACCTCAACGCTGTACAATCCCTCCTGATCAACATTATAAACCGGCCCGGTAAAACCATCCTGCCAAAGGTAAGTGGCCAGTTCATTGGTGACATCGAGCGTGGCGCTTTCTTCTGCGCAAAGTACCTGATCCGCCCCCAATTCAATAGAAGGAGGATCAAATTGGACCACGACTTCCTGGGAATCACTGCCAAAACCACAGGCATTTTCGACGGTTACCCCGTATACTCCGGCAGTAGTCACCGCCAAAGTTGGCTCCGTACTATTATCTGACCACACAAAACTCGTACCCAGTCCGCTGGCATCGAGAATCAGGGTATTGCCATCACAAACCAGGGAGGTATCTCCACCCAGCTCGATTTCTACATCAATTGGATCATCCACTGAAAATTCATAGGTGAAGGATTGCGCCGGGTTGTTACACAGATCCAGCACTTCGTCGGTTCCATTGGTCACCAGGTCCAGTGCAAAATCACCACGCGAACTGATTGGTGGATTGATGGTTAGCGTAAAATTACGCTCCTGCATTCCACCAACATCGCAAGCTCCAGAAGAAATATTCAGGGTATAAGGACCACCGGGGCCAATCAGCTGAAAATTGGCTGCATCAATGGTGCTACACTGGATGAATTCGCTAAACTCCACCTCGATGGTATTTTGGTTACACTGGGTAGGCGTCACTATATCTCCAAGTTCCGGCAGTGTTTCATCAATGATCCCTAACCCGGTTGACAGGCCAAAGTCGATAGAATAACCGTTTTGAGAGCCTGTCCAGTTGGATACCATCAGTGCGTAGGTGTTACCCGCCTGCATTGGCACCAGGGCATTAAAAGGATTAAAACCGGCAAACTGGCTGGGTGGGTTTGCATTACAACCAGCTCCCTGTTCGTCAAAATTGGTAGCACCGGTAGCACCCGTTTCTCCATGGCAGGAAAATCCGCCGGCGGCATTACAGCTTACCTGAAGGCTAGAATTTGTAAAAATCTGATCACAGGTGGCATTAGTCAGGTCATAAAGTGACCAGTCATAATCATCATTAAGGTTATTAGGTGTAATTACGAAGCCGAGTTCACCGTCTTCATTGGCAGTAAATATGTACCAAATTGAGTTTAGCTCACCGGCTGTGCAACTGATGGAGGTATTGATCTCATTAGTAAAATTTCCAGAGCCAACGGCGGAGATGTCTTCCATATATACTTGCTGGCACACCGGTATAGCACCAAGACAATCCTGAATGGTAGGGGTTTGCGCATTGGCAGAAAAAACAGAGATGGTTAGCGCGAACAGGGATGCAAAATAGTGTCTAATCATAGTTTTATGGGCTTGATTATCGGATGAAAATTAAGGCTTAATACAAACAAAAATAAGGCTTTGTTGACAAATTGTAGTACCTGGTCCTGATTTCGTCAAGAAGACGCCACAATCCATAGTAAAGAGGCATCAAAACAAAAAATGCTGCCCCGGAACTTTTTTGATTTTGCGCTTGTATTGCATAAGTCTTCATTTACAATGACCCGACCCATATACCATGCAAAAGATAATCGACCTATTTAAAGAAGCCCTGAGCTCAGAAGAAAAGAGCTACACCACCGGGAGCATCAACAAAGCCATCGTATTATTGGCCATACCCATGATTCTGGAAATGGCCATGGAATCCCTCTTCGCCGTAGTGGATGCCTTCTTTGTAGCCAAGGTAAGTGCCGATGCCATTGCAACTGTTGGCCTTACTGAATCTGTCATTACACTGGTCTACTCCGTTGGTATTGGCTTGAGTATGGCGCCGGTAGCCATGATCTCGCGCTACATTGGTGAGGGTAAGAAGGAAAAGGCTTCCAAGGTAGTCTTACAGGCCGTCTATCTGGCCATTGCCGTATCCCTTTTATTAGGCATTCCCGGGGTCATCTTTGCGCCCGATATTTTGCGCATGATGGGTGGTAGTGAAAGTTTGATCTCTACCGGAGCCACCTATACGCGCATCATGTTTGGCAGCAATATTGTGATTATGTTGCTATTCCTGCTCAACGGCATTTTTCGAGGCGCGGGCGACGCGGCTTTTGCCATGCAATCGCTTTGGGTCGCCAATATCATCAATATCATCCTCGATCCATTATTCATTTTTGGCTATGGTCCGTTTCCGGAAATGGGCGTGACCGGGGCGGCTGTGGCCACAACCATCGGTAGGGGTATTGGCGTTGGGTTTCAGTTGTGGATTCTGCTGAGTGGGCGCAGTACAGTGAAGTTTTACCTGCAAAAACTGAAGCCCGACTGGACTATTTTGCGCAAGCTGGGCAATATTGCCGCCACCGGTGCCGGGCAGTTTCTCATTGCTTCAGCCAGCTGGATCTTCCTGATGCGCATCATCTCCCGCTACGGGAGTGAGGCCATCTCCGGGTATACCATTGCCATTCGGCTGATCATTTTTACATTGTTGCCCTCCTGGGGACTGGCCAATGCAGCTGCCACGCTGGTCGGACAGAATTTAGGCGCCAAACAACCCGACCGCGCCGCTACCTCTGTCTGGCGATCGGCTAATATGAGTATGCTCTTTTTATTCATCGTATCATTGATCTATTTCATTGCGGCACGTCCCTTGATCCAGTTTTTCACGCTCGATCCGGTGATTGTGGAGTACGGCATCAGCAGTTTGCGCATCTTTGCCATTGGGTACGTCTTTTTTGCCTACGGCATGGTGATCAGTCAGGCGTTTAATGGTGCCGGCGATACACGTACTCCCACCTTGATCAACTTTATCTGTTTCTGGCTTATGGAAATACCGCTGGGCTATTTTCTGGCGGTACAGATGGGCTGGGAGCTATCGGGTATCTGTTGGGCGGTGACCATTAGTGAGACGATGCTGTCAGTCATTGCTGTATGGTTATTTCAAATGGGCCGATGGAAGACAGTGGAGGTGTAAAAGGCAATATTTTGCAGGAAAGTGACACCTCAAAAATCGTTATAAATATCATGATGATAAAAATAATGATGATATTTATAACGATTTTTTAATGCGATCGAGGAGCCATTTTTTGTTGTAGAAAAGAGACTCTGCTTCAATTCTGGTTTGCAGTTCTCCTAGTTTTTCGACTGTGTCAGCATCTTTAATCGGTTGGTTCTGATCAAATGCCGACCAGGCTTTTTCACTTTCCATGATTACCTTGATAAGCGCGTTTAGGTAATTGATAAAATGTCGGTAAGAAGCGATCTTGGCATCTGCAATTTTTTCCTGCTGATCGTGTACGTACTTTGAAAAGGAGCCCAAAAATTTTGACAGAAACAGTAACTCCTTTTGCTCGTAAAAGAGCCGACATTGCAGGCTTCTTTGTAGTAGTTTATAATAAATATCTATGGGATTCAGCTGCGCCAGGATTAGCTGGGCTTCATCCAGTTTCCCCTGGTAATAACGAAGGCTGGCGAGGTTGAGACGGTAGGCTTCTTGTTGGTAGTCTTTCGGTATAATACAGTATTTATTAGACTCTATAAAACCTTCTGCCCACTTCAACGCTCCAGATTCCAGAGCAGCAAAAACTACATTACGATAAGTACTGTGGGGCAGTTTTTGCTCATAGTGAAGGAGATTCAAATCTAATTGCTTCTTGTAAAGTGAAAAATGCTCTTTACCGTAGCTCTCTGTATTAAAATGGTATTTTATTGAATTGGTTAAATACGCAAAGAATGTCCTTAATTCATCTTGATTAAAGGCCTTTCCAGAACTTTCCAGGAGTTGCTTAAGTTCAAAATAGAAGCCTTTCTCATTGGGTTGCAATTGTAATCGAAGAATACACAAATAAACCTTAATTGTAAGATTATTCCGGAACTGTTCTTTACTAGCTAAGGAGATAATATCATCTACGTCACTAAGCTCATAATTAATATTTACCACTTGTCCCCTATTTAGCATCAAAGCCAATATCTTCAGTTTTTGAACTAGGAAATGAATATCTAAGGCCTCATTATAAGGCTCCAGATTAACATCTCCAGTTCGCTTATCCTTTTTCACCAAATGCGCCCACAAAGATTTTTCCAGAGCCAACCTTCTTGAATATAATTCTTCCCCTTCAAGGTGGTCCTTTAATTTTTTCTCTAATCGCTGGTGGAGACTTAAGCTATGCTCAGAAAGCCCTTCCCTTTCAAAAAACCTTATCAATAGATCATCTTCAACATATTGGTCAGATTCAAGTTCCCTCACACAGATGTATTGCTCAAGCAGCTTGTACAATTCGCTATTCAATCGATTGAGTTTGCGTCGATCAAAAGCCTGTTTTCTACCAAAAAGATGCTGATAAGCTTTTTCATCATTAAATTTATTGTCTGCAAACTCAGGGTGATGCTTTTTATAAAATGACCAAAGGCAATTGATCTGTTCATGCGTGTTGAAATAGGGAGATTTCACAAACTTGTCAATTCTCGAAAGCTCCGATGAAGGTAGTCTCTGCAATAGCTCTGTCAATCTCGAATGCATGAGCAATGATTGAATTTCTTAGAAATTTAGCCTAAATTCATGAGGATTAAAAACCCGGTTATGAAATCTTTACTTACCACCTTGATCCTGAGCACCCTTTTTCTCAACGCAGTTGCGCAGGATACCCTACTCTGTAAAGCCTCTACTTTGTACATCAATAGCTATGAACCGGGCAGCAGTGGGCCAAATATCACCATTGCATTAAGTCCTGAAACCAATGTAGCCGATTATACCTTAAATCATTTTTATGACCTAGGAGCCGACAACTTTGAGGATATGATCACCAGTGTAGAACCCTTCTATTCCCTTACACTCAATCTCGAAACACAACTTCACGAACTTTTTCCGGTCAACCGCTGTACAGATGATAGCCTGCATTTTGGCTCTACCTTATTCCTGGACTATACCGAGGCTGACCCTTTTTGTCCTCCGCCTACCAACCTACAAATTCTGGATTTAAACAACAACTTTGTGAGTTTCCAATGGGACGATAATCCCGAAGTAGACTCCTGGAATGTGGCCTACCTGCCAGGAGGAATCCCTGCCAGCAACGGCGATACACCTGAACCATTTTGGGAACAGGTGTTATCTACTACTGACAGCATTCATACTTTTGAAGTTTATAGTATCTGCCCTGGATTCACTCCCGGTAATGTAGTGGTTTTTAGCGCCAAGTTAAGGTTTACAATTATCACAATTGATGATATAAAATTTTTGACCATCCCCTGCCCCGACCTCACCGAGATCGTCGAAGATGCCTATCACATGTATTGCAGCAAACACGGTTTTTATGGACCCAACAAACAGGATTTTATCTCCATCCACGACTCTTGTACCACCACGTCAGTTCCAAGACTTGACCTTAGCTTTTCGGATGTCCGTGTCTTTCCCAATCCGGTGCGAGGAAGTGAAATGCAGGTGTCGCTTTCGCTAAATAAGAGCAGTGTCTTGTCTTTTGCCTTGTTGGATCTGAATGGAAGGTTAGTACAACATTTTCCAGGTACTTCGCTGCTCGTCGCCGGGCCGCAAACGATCAAACTACCTATTCGTGAAGCTCCTCCGGGCATGTATTTTCTGAGGATAGGTGATGGGCAGGGACAGCGCTATGTGAAGGTGGTGTTTTCCTGATTGATGCAGCACTCAATTGCTAAGTTGAGCAGTTTGAAAGTGGCTATTCTTTACCAAAAAAATGTCAACGTCATGCTGGCCAGGTTGAATTTATTTCACCGTAAAATTTCCTGTGATGCATTTTAGATAGCGTACCGTGCCTCTCCGCTACAGTCCTTCTCTGCCTTCGCGTAGCCGCTGCGGCGAAGCGAGGTGCGTGCCACACTTCTTCACACGCACCTAAAAGCAAAAAACACCCATTTACCACCTCGTTTCAACGGATTTTGGTATTTTTTGGTAATTACACAAGACAACCACACAAAATACTGATTATCAATTATTTAAAAACAAACCAAAATACCTTGAATCAGCCGAAAACATCCTCTTTCAGCCAATTCCCACCCTCGATTTTCCCGATTATTTGTAATTGATTTCTGCCCCGATTGAGGCCTATACTTGTGGTATCAATTATTTAATTAACCACAAAATTCAAATATCATGTTACGCAATCAAATGATCAATTTACTGGCAATCTTGCTGATCAGTTCGACCAGCCTTTTTGCCGCTCGCAAACCTTACGTTTTTATCAACAATACCGGCCAGGCGGTTAATGACATCCACATTGTCTTTACCGAAGAAGGGGTGGATATTGAAGAACCCGGTGCTCATTCCAAAATCGAGGACCACATCACCACCTTCTTTCCCATTGACGACTCCAACCAGGATGATCCCAACGCCATACACCGTAAGGGGACCAAACTACTACCCAATGGAGGTACGGTATACGGCATCTTCACGAAAAACGGCCGTGGTCCCATCAAAATCCGTGAATGGTGGTGGACGGAAGATGGTAAACGCATTGGAAATGTGCAGAAGGGCGACCAGATTAAAAGCGATCAGTCAGGTAGTCTGATCGTCCCGGGTGAGGATATCGTGCGGTCTATTAAGTTAAAAAACAAAATTAAGGACTATAAAATTGAAGATGAGCGCTGGGTTCCAGAAGAATATGAAGTCAATGATCTTCACCTGGTATTTAAAGGCAGTGTAAGTCCTGACCCGATTGATGCAAAAAAAGACTCTCTTGCGGATAATCCAAAAAAGTATGGAGGTCGCTTTGTGGACACAGAAAAGGTTACTTGCAACTGCCAGGACCTTCCCTCCTTTGACCAGCCTAGAGCAAGGAAAAGGGCCCTGAATCGCCTGGATGAACCCTGCAAGTCAGTATGTAAGAACAGTAATGAACAACTCCATGTCATTCACTACCGCAACGGCAGTATGCCAATGGATGGTGATATTGAGCTCAGACTCCGCAGTGGAAAAGACTTTAAATTACTGAATTGGTGGTGGACCAAAGATAGCAGGCCAATCACCTTTGATCCGGATGACAAATCAGATCCAATTGACTTAGGTGATCCAAATGCAGCGCCTGGTGATGATTCCAGACATAAAGAAGGAGCCGACGCTAGCGACGGGCGCGAATTTGACGACCATGTAGTCAGTCTCGAACCCTGGCGCTTTGAAGGCGGCACGAGATTCGTAGCCAATAATGAGCCTGAAGGCGGTGCCAACCTGCCAACAACCCCCGATGCCATACTGGAACCGATCTATACTAATCCGGAATTGTTTGAGCGCATCTACAGTAAATTAGGCGGCGAGTTTTACGCCGAGGAGCAGGTGAAAGACTATTCGACAAATCCAAAGCTGAATGTCAACCTAAAAGCGTTTTACCCGATAAATGATCGCCTGCTGGTGGGCTTGGGTTACCGGTATCAGAAAACGGAAGTTACGGGAAGCTTGCCATTAAGCATCTTTAGTTCCGAACCCGTCACGGAGCAATATGCAGCTAAACTATTGACGCAGTACAATTACTCTGCTCCGGAGCTGATCCTACGCTACATGCTGATTCAAGCGCGATTTGCCTTTTACGGTGGCGTTTCCGGCGGTATGCAGTTTATAAACTCCGAAGATATAGAGGTAGCACTCGCAGGTGAACAGTACGCACTACCTTATGAGTTTAAGCATACTTCCTGGATGGCCGGACTGGAAGCTGGCATCAACTACGACCTGAATAAGTGGCTTTATGCCGGAGTCAGCGGTCACCTAAACCTGAGTAAAGATGCCGCAGGAGAATTGCAAAAACAACCATCGGTAGGGGTGCACCTGGGTGTAAAAATAAAGCGGTAGTTTTCTGATGAAATGGAGCAGGATCGACCAACCTTGAAGAATCAAGGTTGGTCGCTTTATTTCCTAAAGTCACCTATATGCTAAAATCAGACTTTCACAAAGGCGATAATGCACTGTTAAATCTGTATATTTAGTTGCCCTAACCGTACTTTCAAAACGCCTGAGCACATGAAGAACCTTTCGGTACACCTTTCCATCGTCTGCCTGATCGTTGGGCTGCTGCCCTTTTCTCATTTTTTTGCGGGAAGCCATTCGGTGCTGGAAGAAATCTGTGACAATGCGATCGATGATGATGGTGATGGGTTAATCGATTTGAATGACCCGGATTGTGATTGTCCGGTAGTGGAACCGGTTTCGCTCATTCCCAATCCATCCTTTGAAGAGATGACCTGCTGTCCTTCTGATCGAAGCCAGCTTTATTGTTCCGACACCTGGATTCAAGCCTCAGAAGCAACGACTGATTATATTCACACCTGTGGCTATATGGGCTGGCCGGAATTTCCGCCACCGGTTCCTTTCCCCGATGGTGACGGTATTGTAGGTTTTCGGGATGGCAGGGTTTTACAGCAGGGTAATCCACAACCCGGATGGAAGGAATATGCCGGAGCCTGCCTCTTATCTCCTCTGGAAATGGGCACTCAATACCGCTTTGAATTTTATGTCGGGTTTGTCAATATCCTTTCGTCTCCTCCTATTCATATTACCTTCTTTGGAACCCCTCATTGTGACAACCTGCCATTTGGCACCGGCAACAACTTCTTTGGCTGCCCTACCAACGGTTCCGGATGGGTAGAACTGGGGTCAGTCCGACTTTCGGGTTCCGGCAACTGGGTAAAGGGCGAAATCACCGTAGCCCCCAATCAGGATATGCATGCCATTGCCATCGGGCCGCCTTGTCAGAACACCTCCGCAAATCGCAGTACCTACTATTTTTTTGACAACCTGATCCTGGCTGACGAGCGCGCATTTACGTTCCGTATCTCGGAAGTAGAGCATCCGTGCTCGGAAGATTTTTCGCTCAACGTACCGCTCGATCCGGACTTAACCTACCAATGGTATAAGGAAGGAATCGCACTGATTGGCGAAACTTCTCCACAACTGAGCCAGATGTACGGACAGGGAGAGTATCAGGTACGCATGTTGGGCGATGGAGATTGCAATGTAAGCCAGGGCTACAATTGGCAAAAGCCCGTTTATCGCGAGTTTGTAACCCCAACCATTTGTGAAGGAGAAGCCATTAATTTCAACGGGAACCAGCTAAGTTTGCCTGGCACCTATATAGACACCTTAAAAACGGTGGACAACTGCGACAGTATTGTACAAGTTGACTTGTCGGTGATTGGCTTTGAATCCGACACGGTTAGCGCGCTCATCTTTGAAGGCGAACAATTTCAGGTGGGTAATCGCAATTTCCACCAGCCGGGAACTTATCCGATAACCTTGACCTCCATGCTAGGTTGTGATAGCCTCGTCACCTTGTTTCTGGATTATTACCACGTTTATTTCCCCAATGCGTTTTCGCCCAACGACGATGGGATTAATGATTATTTTAATGTATTGGGCAGCGGCGACTTATTAGAAGTTGAAAGCTTAAAAGTATTCAACCGCTGGGGAGCATTGGTTTATCAGGGCCAGCACCTCTCACCAACGCTCAGTTCCGGATGGAATGGTACTTTCCTTGGGCGTGTGGTTAATCCAGGGGTTTATGTCTATATGGCCACAGTGTTGATGAATGATGGTAAAACCAGACAGTTCTCGGGATCAGTATCACTACTCAAATAATCAACGGACGGACTTTTCCATCGCCGGAAACAACTCATTGACTATTTTTTCCCGATGGGTAAAGATCGACTCTACTTTCTGTTCAACCATTAGTGCATCGGCAATCGTTCCGATAATGCCATAGGGAATTTTGTAATGTAGAATGTCCTTCATCATCACGCCTCCATCAACCTCTTCAAAGTGATGCTGGTGGTGCCAGAGCGCGTAAGGACCAAATCGCTGCTCATCGATAAAATAGGCCCGATCACGGACAGTGGTGATCTCGGTTACCCACTTCATTTTGATTCCCAGGAACGGACTAACCCGGTACTGGATGATCATTCCTTCGTACATCGGTACGTCTTTTATATCTGATAATATCTCAAAAGACATGTCCTCCGGCGTAATACGGTCGAGGTTCTCCGGTCGAGAGAAAAAGTCCCATACTTCGCCCAGGGAGCGGGGAATAAACTGTGACCATCGTTTGCATTTGACATCCATAAATTATTGGTTTTGAACATTCATAATATTGCATAAATGTCAAAATGAAGATTTTGTTCAAAACCTTCTGAAAAAGAAAAAAAATACATATTTTTCTACAATAATGAAAAAAATACCCTATTTTTGGTATGAAATAGAGGACAGAAGGTCCTATATTTGTCCTGACTAGAATTATGCTTTAAAAAAGGTAATTCCAGTTTTACAAATTATAATTCATAATTCCCACAAACCGCATCCCATGATTAAAGAAATAACCCTCGGTTACAATCTTAGGCGAAGATTATATCGCGTCAACTTACCTCTTTATCCTACATCAATTTTACAGAACTAAATATTCATTGTCAGCAAAGCCTGACCTGATTATTCTGTAATACTTACCCCTGTTATAAATAGACACAAATACTAGAGAAAACATTTTTTGGTAAGTAAGAAAGCTATCCTTAAAAGCGGATAGTCGTCAATTATAATCCCTATGATCTTGCCTGTAAAACAATATTGGCCTATTCTAGCAG
This sequence comes from Saprospiraceae bacterium, assembly GCA_965229635.1. GTDB lineage: Bacteria > Bacteroidota > Bacteroidia > Chitinophagales > Saprospiraceae > BQJU01. The sequence continues at coordinate 2,487,285 of OZ245894.1, read as the reverse complement.
TCCTTCTGTGGAGTTGCGTGTTAGCGGGTGCCTTTTCCCAAGGCGCTATCACTCCCCCCAGCGCGTTTAACATCAACTCAGACTGCCAGCTGTGGGTCAACCCCAGACACATCTCAACACTTTGCGTGGATGCTTCCAGCGCAGAGACATTCCCCGAGCCCATAATTGAAAAATCCTGTGCTAGAGCCAGCCTGGAATTACTGAATACCAAACAATATCCTCTGGGCTGTCAGCAAGAAGGATGGATAGATTATTTCACACCTGCCAACTGGGAGGTGTACAAGATAAATGGTGACGGTGGGGTAGATGTCACCGGAGCTCCCAATGCGTTGTTGGTTGAAGGGGCCAATAAAGCACTCATTCAGATTGATCCTCTTAGTGAGTTGCAATTTCAAATTGTGATTCCCGCGGAGGGCTATATCAACTTTGAGTGGGATAACGTTGGGGGCTCCAATCTTTATTTGGAGGTTTGGGTAAACGGTCAGCTCCGTTCGCGGAAGCATGCCGGACCCAATCCTTTCTTTTCACCCCTACTACGCACCGGCGATCTGCTCGCACTGCGTTTTATACAAGAGCAAGAACAAGCCGTTGAAGTAGCGATCAATCGCTTTCGGTTTATCACCAATTCGGTCGGCGTGAAGGTAAAAAACTGGGCCTTGAATACAGATACTGAACAGCGCACCTTTCGGCAAATGATCACCTTTGAAAGGGCCAACCTGGCCAATATTACTTTTCCGGCCAACCGCAGTGGACAAACCCTACAAAAAGAGGAAGAAAAGCAATTGCTCTCCCCTCAAAAACTGGGATATCCCTTTATTGATCAGGATGGTAATCCCTACACTGAAGAAGATCAGATTTTTATCGATAATAGTTTTTATCAGCTGGAGTTGAGTTGGGAAGACGAGTTTCAAAAAACGGCTGACGGCTACCAACTCCTCCGCCACTGGACCATCAATGACCAGTGTGCTGGCAACTACCTCCAAGAAACGCAAGTCATCAACTTATACGACCGCCCGGACCTCGTTCCGAAAGGTCAACAAAAAACCTTATCGTCAGGCACCAATGACTCCGCAACGGTTTCCGTTGATTAGCCTGATCATAGTGGTTTGTAAAGGGTTTCTCATACAGAAATGAGGATGAGGTAAAGTTTCCTTGTCCTCTTTTTTTATTAGAGTTGTTCCTTTGGTTTTAACTAGTCTTTTTTGTCGTTACATTTCCACCAATCCGGTGGCTTACCTATCTTGCAAAAAAAGATTTATCCATGTCAATAGTTCAGGAATTCAACGAGTACCGGACACTCATGAATGAGAAGATTCTGGGACAAGATAATAAAGTGCTGAAGCGCTTTTTCAACCTCGACACCAATGCCTACCAGGACGGTGCACTAGACAAAAAAACCAAAGAGCTGCTGGGTTTAATCGCTTCCATGGTGTTGCGCTGCGACGATTGCATTCGCTACCACCTGGGCACCTGCTACGAATTGGGTGTCACCCGCGCTGAGGTATTTGAAGTATTTGCCATTGCCAATTTAGTGGGTGGCTCCATCTGCATTCCCCATACCCGAAGGGCCGTGGAATACTGGGAAGCACTGGAAGAAGGATAGAATATAAGGGAAGAAATGGATATTTAACCCATTTCTTCCTTTCCGTGCCTGGTGATGAATGATTAACGGATCACTACTCTTTGCAAGAATTGTTGTTGGTTACTTGTCAAAAGTAAGGTGTAAAGGCCCGATAATAAGTTGGCAACATCGATGGAATTGGGTCCGTCACTTTGCAGGATGATTGCTTTTACTACCCTACCCTGCGTATCAATGACTTGCAGTTGTACTTTTTCCGTAAGGAAATCTCCAACTTCAACAAATAACTGATCCCGTGCCGGATTGGGGTAAACCAGGAATTGATTTTGGTCAATAACCACCTCTTCATTGTTGACCGTTGGACTCAATAAGCCGCTGCGCTCATTCTCCAGCACACTACGCATAATGGCAATCTGTTGCACGGTGAAGCTATTCATACAGTCATCACTGGCGTAGTCCATGAAGTTTTCAAACATATCGGGCAGGTCATCCGGCATTTCTTCTTCACAAGTGTTTTGATTCATATCACATTGGAATTGGCTTGACATGCCCTGTTGTGGTGTATCGGCTACACCATCGTCGGCATCACAATCGGGAATCCCCAAAATGGAGAGCAAGCCATCACCCCAGATGTGGCGCAGTCCCAGGTAGTGCGCCACCTCATGGGTTACCGCTCTTCCCCTTACGGGAATGGTGGTTTCGCCATTCCCAATCAGACCACTTGCCGTAAATGTGCCCGTACGCCGAAATACCGGAGCATGGATTACTACCCCGTCTAACTCAGGACTAGGTGCATTGGCACCGGCCGGCCAGTGATCGAGATCAGCTGGAGGATAAGCGTAGCCCAGTAGTGCACCTCCCTCAATGTTACAAACCCAGATATTGAGGTAATGCTCCGTATCCCAGGCATCACTACCGCCTTCGGCAGCGACCTTGACATTATCGGGCAGGCTACCACCTAATAAATTTAACTCAAAAGTAGCTTCAGTCTGTACCCGCTCAACGGCCACCAGTTCAAACTCAATAAAGGGATCTCCTACCACTTCGGCAAATTCGGAACGGATCAGATCGGCATCGGCATTGAGGCGGCGGTAATCTTCGTTCAAGACATCAATCACCTGCTCCACCAGGCTATCGGCCAGGTTTTGGTCCTCCTCCTGCCATACGATGTGTACCACCACCGGGATCGTTAGGATTTCCTCATCGCGACTGGAAACAGTATTGGTATTACGTTGAAAAACGGCATCAGCCGATTGCTTAAACCCAGGATAAGCCTGGTCCAGAAAATGTACGTAGTGATCATAACCACAACCGTGTGGTGAAGGCAGTTGCTGAGCCTCTGCATCAAAGAATAGCCCCAGCACCGCCAATAGCGTGCATACAAAACGAATCATAGGTTGACATTTAGAATTCTTCTGCCAAAGGGTCAGGCAGAATCAATTAAAGTTATTCCAAGGGTGTGGAGTTGTAGAAAAGTTGCGCAGCGAAGATAAGTCAAGTGATGGGGAAAAGCAAATAATTTAACGAACGCCAGGTTGTAACGTCCCGACAAATACCCAGAAGCTATCTCAAAATTGTTTTTGGGAACCGAGAACCAGCTATTTTGGGATTAGGCGAGGCGCAAAAACCGAGCATAGCCAACGCTACGTGAGGATTTTTGCAACGAAGTATAATTCCAAAATAGCGGTTTGCAGGTCAAAGGATAGTTTTGAGATAGCTTATAGATATAAGGGTGATAAAAAAGGTGAGATTGTCCTGTTTTCAACCTCACCTTTCTATTTTTTGAAACTCTTTCAAAGAAATAAAGCGCTTGATTACTCCAGCTTCAACGGCTGGTATTCCTTAAATAGTGGCCGTTGCATTTCCTCCACCTTTTTTTGGTATTCGGAAAAATCGGTCGCAAAAAAGTCGTTGACTTTTTCCAGCACCATTTGTGTTTCTTCACGGGCTTTTTGCATCATAATATCCAGTTGCTGAGACTTGGTGCCTTCATAAGAATTGAGGTAGCCACTGGTGCGGTATAGGGTGCCATTCAGGTTCTCGGAAGAGCGCTGAATGCCCTTTAATCCCTCTGGCAACATATAGAGCTTTTCCAGCACCTCAATGCTGTCTACCACCGCTTTGCCCAGGTCTTTAATTTGCTTTTGCAAACTATCCGGCAGGTTGACCAGTGTTTCATTTACCCGATTGACGCTTTTTCTGGCATCCTGCAAGGCATCAAAGGCATCATCCGCTTTTTTGACGATGGCGTAGAATGCCTCGTAGGTGTCTTCCTTGCTCTGTAGCGCACTGGTGGTCATGGGCAAACGCGGGTCGGGATGCACCGTGACCAGGGTTGAGTCAGTGTGGTCATTGTAGGTAAAAATCAATTGATACACCCCGGGCAAAACCTCACGGCCGGTTGGCGGATCAGCGTCATCTCTACGTTCCCGACGGGAAGGAAATTCTACCCCATCACGGCGCAGGTTCCAGGCAATGCGGTTCATGCCTTCTTCCAGTTTTTCGGTGAAGGTGCGAATGGTATCGCCCTGGCTATTGACCACCTGAATTTTGACTTTATCAGAAGATTTCTTTTTCTTTTCTTTTTCCTTTTTATCATCCTCTTTCTCTTCTGCTTTTTCCACTTTCTTTTCTTCTTCCTTATCTTTCTTTTTGGGTTTAACCCAAAGGGTCAGTAAAGCCCCATAGCGCCGATTGGTGCCGTGATATTCTGCATCAGCGGCAAAACGAATGCCCTGATAGGAGCGATATTCCGCCAAATAGGCATCGGGAGCCGTAAAGACTTTGAAGTCCTGTTCCAGCACTTTGCCTCCCGTGCGCGCCATTTCCCGGAAGGGACGTAAATCGTCCAGAATCCAGGCCGCACGGCCAAAGGTACCAACGATCAGGTCCTGCTCGCGGGGGTGGATTTTTAAATCTGCCGTAGTTACAGAAGGATAATCGTTCATCCACTTATTCCAGTTGTCGCCACCATCAATGCTGAAGTACAGCCCGTGATCGGTGCCCAGCCACAGATGATTAGGCTCCAGGGGATCCTGTACAATTGACATGGCGTGGCCGCTCACTTTTTCCTCATCGGCAATGCGACGGAAGGTTTGCCCAAAATTGGTGGTGTGGTACACCATCGGCCGCCAATCATTGCGGCGGTAGTCGTTGACCACAATAAAAGCTTCTCCTGCATTTTTTTGTGATAATTCAATATAAGGGATCCAACTACCCTCCCTGGCTCCGGTCAGACGACTGGCCAGGTTGTTCCATGTTTTACCACCATCGCGGGTCAGTTGCAGATTTCCATCATCGGTGCCCACCCACATCACCTGCCGATCTATCGTACTGGGCGCAATGGCCAGAATCGTGGTGTTATTTTCTGCTTCGGTATCATCAATGGTGAGGCCACCACTTTTATCCTGTTTTTGCTTTTCCGGATCATTAGTGGTCAGGTCAGGAGAGATGATGGTCCAGCTTTGGCCGCGATCGGTACTTTTGTGTACAAATTGACTGCCGTAATAAATAGTGGATGCATCAAATGGATCCTGAGCAATGGCCGCATTCCAGTTGAAGCGCAGTATCTTCCCTTCCGGATGTACGGGCCGGATGTAGGTCGTCTTGCCCGTCACACGATCTACCTTGCCTACACTTCCGCCCTGCGACATGGCGTACAAGTAGCGGTCATTATCGGGTTGAAAGACCACATCAAAACCATCGCCAAAATACACCTCTTGCCAGTCGGCGTTGGTGATACCTCCAGCTTTCCAGATTGAACTTGGTCCTACCCAACTGCCATTGTCCTGCATACCGCCGGCAATATTGTAGGGAATACTCATATCGTAGCTGATGTGGTAGAATTGTGCCAGAGGCAGGTTGGTTACAAAGCGCCAGTTATCGCCACCATCACGGGAGATATTTAAGCCGCCATCGTTGCCCTCAATTAAATAATTGGGGTCATCCGGGTGTACCCAAAAGGCGTGGTGATCGGGGTGCACGCCGGAATAGGGAAGCAATGTTTCAAAAGTCTTACCACCATCTTCACTACGGGAAACCACGGAGTAAAGATTGTAAATGCGATTTTCGTTTTGGGGATCAACATAAATATCAGCATAATAAAAGGGGCGATTACCGATGTTTTTATCGCTGACCTTACTCCACTTTTCACCCCCATCGGTAGATTTATACAGGGCATTTTCCTTGGCTTCTACCAAGGCGTAAATGATATTGGGCTTGGATGCCGCAATGGCCAGCCCCATACGTCCTAAATCGCCTTTTGGCAAACCATCTTCATCGGTACGTTTGGTCCAGGTATCACCACCATCGTAGGTCACATATAGACCAGAACCGGCTCCACCCGAATTGAAGGTCCAGGGCTTTCGCCCAAATTCCCACATGGCCGCAATAATCTTATTGGGATTGGTGGGATCGACCACCATATCGCCAATGCCTGTTTCATCATTGTTGTAGAGAATCTTTTCCCAGGTCTTGCCGCCGTCTTTCGTGCGGTACACGCCACGCTCCTCATTAGGTCCCCACACCGAGCCCATAGCTCCTACAAAGACGATATCCGGATTGTCGCGATGAATGATGAGGCGGTGGATATTTTTGGTGGCTGTTAAGCCCATGTCATTCCAGGTCTTACCCCCGTCCAGACTTTTGAAAATGCCGCCTCCACTATTGTGGGAATTTCGTGGATTACCTTCTCCGGTGCCCACCCATATTTCGCTGGGATTGCGCTGATTGACCGCTACAGCACCAATGGATTGTACCGGTTGTTTGTCAAAAATGGGTTTCCAGGTCACCCCGCCGTCGGTAGATTTCCATACTCCCCCGGAGGCCGTACCGGCGTAAATAATATCATCATCGGATAGGTCAACATCAATGGAGGTCACCCGCCCACTCATACCCGCGGGGCCGATGTTGCGAATTTTAATGCCTTCGAGTTGCTCGGTATCGATTTTTTGCCCGGTGAGGCTGTAAAAACAAAAAAGCAATCCTGAAAAAAGGAGAAAACGTAGATCTGGTCGCATAAAATTTGTTGAATTTTTGGTCTATGACATCTTGAACTGCCCTAAGATAGTGGATTTGTATTTTATTGGAACCACAGAAGGTGTATAAGGTTGATTTACAAAAGATGCCTGACGTAAAGATTACTTTAATAGACAATCATTCCAAACATGATTGACCTGTTAAATAGGATATTCTTGGGTCACTGTTTTTCACCCAAATTTCGTAGGGTCCAGTTGAAAAAATCCGCTTCTTTTTAACCTTGTGAAATCTGGTAATTTCCTCCCCCTCATGCACATATTCAAATTTGACAGTACTGGTATGATGTTGACTTTGTAGGAACCACAGACCTGTCCCGCACAAAGGAAACCGATAGGTCGGGAAGGCACATAGGGGTAAATTGGAGAAAAATCTGTCTAGATTTTTCTCTAGTTCCATCTTTTGTTTTCTTTTGTTTCTCGTATGTGTTTCAAATAAGATATCGCCGAAGAGGCGGCGATTCTACACTTATTCTCTTTTCTTCTTATGTGCCTTAGGTGGTTCAAAAATGTCAACATCCAGTGTTTCCCCCCTCTTCCAGTTTTTCACTCAACTACAGCTTCCCCATCTCCACAAAGAGCCCTTTAAAGCACTTCATATAGTCGCCGCGCTCATCCTTGTTTTCGGTGACGCCATAGTAGCGATCAAGGAAGTTTTCGGCACTGGTCCATACGGTTTGTAACATACCCTGGAAGTTTTGGCGCATGGCCTTGGTAGAGGACTCGCGGTAGTCTACCATTTGGTGTAGTTGTTTGATGGCCGTTTCTTCCGTGCGCCAGGGGCAGGTGACTACACGAAAGCCCTTGGTGGCAAAATAGGCCGCCGTAGGATCAGGGCGTTCGTAGTGCCAGTCGCAGATGAAGACATCTTTAGGAATGAGATCGATGGCTCGGTGGGTATTGTTCATACTGGCTTCCCACATCCCGATACCGGTCGTTTTGCCATCGATCAGGCGGTCACCCCACATCCAGAGTTCCCAGCCGTTATCGGCCAGGTGATTGCGGATTTTAGTGACTTCTCCGGCAAAAAGCTCCGCCTTGTCACGGCCGGAACAGCGGGGACATTCGTCCTCACCAATGTAAAACACCTCGTCTAATCCGGCGTGGAAGGCATCGGCTTCGAAGACTTCCATGATTTCGTCTACCAGGGCGAAGACGACTTTATGCACTTCCGGGTGTAATGGGCAATAGCTTTTGCAATAGAGCCCATCCTCGTTGGGCCATTCATATTTTTCTGGCAATTTGATGGACGGGGTCTCATCAAATTCCGGGTATTTTATCAATAGATTATTCAAAGTAGAATGCCAGGACTGGTGTCCCAACAAATTGATTTGTGGAATCACCCGTACCCCCGATTGGCGACAAGCCGCTACCAAATTTTTCACCTGTTCTTTCGACAAGGCATTCCCACCCACTAATTCCGGATGCGACTGGTACTGATAGCGGTAATCCACCCTCAGCACCAGCGTATTGACCTTCATCTCTGGGAGTTCTTCCTTGATGAACTTGACAAAGCGGTCCAGCCCATCGGCATTGGGTGCAGCAATGCATAGGCCTCGAACCGGTAGCAAGCTATCCAGGGCTTCCTGAGCGGAAAGAGAAAATGAAAACAGACAGGCAAGGAAAATCAAATAATGGGTTGGTTTGGTCATGATGGTAAGGCTTTGTTTTGACCAAATCTAGGGAAAAAAGTTGAAAAGGCGGGGGAGGAATCACTGGTTCCTGTGAGCTGGGTCCTGGAGGGGAAGGAATGATCAACAAGTTGCTAAGGCGGTCAAAGCAAAATCGTTATAAATATAATGATGATAAAAAACATCATTATATTTATAACGATTTTCCAGCCGTTCCAAAACCTAAATCCTCCCACCTAAAACCTGCCCTTATCTAAATTCTTTGGGCTTCACAATTGTAAACACCCTCGATACATTAAAGCCGAAGTGAATACCGCCATCGGCCCAATCACCTGTTGTTTGGGTGATGAAGCCTTTTTCAATCATCGAAGTGGAGTTGGTAAAGTGGAGCTGGAATACGTGGCCACCGGTTTCGATATCGAAGCCAATTGATAAGGCATTGCGAAAGCCGGGCAGCAATTGATCGGGCAGTACGTAGATATACTCCGCATTAAGCGTAATCCGCCGGCTGAGCTTAATCCTGCCGGCGATACCTAAAGCATAAACGTCATTGGCTTCGGAGGTAAACTTCACCAGATTGCGGTGTACCATGGTGGGCGACAATTGCAAACTAAACCCTTCACTAAATTTCCGGCCGATGATCAGCTGTGTCGTGTAGTACAAGCGAGAGGAAAAGTAGTTATCCCGATCCGGGTTTTGCCATTTCAGGGTTTGAATGGCTGCACTGGTAAACAAGGCCGCAGAAATTGGCATGGTGCGTTTGCCACGGCTTTGCCACAGAAATTTATACTTCACAAAACCATCGTAAGTCTTCTCAAAGCTACTCCGCCCAATACCAACGGTCAACCGATCAGTAATGCCAAAGTCACCTCCCAGCCGAATGGATGCCTGATCAAGACCAAACAGCTCATAAGCACCTCGGTTGAGCATACCAAAACGGTGGGAAATTTTAAAATCAAAAACGCCACCCGCGGTGCTTTCCAGCGAGTGCAGATTGATCACCCGGTTGGTCTTAAAACTGGCTGTTACACGCTCGGTGGTTTCTTCTTCTTCCCCCAATAAGGACAGCAGGTCATCATCCTGAGCCGTAAGGGTACCGGTAAACAGCAGCAATAGCAAACAGTAAAGGCTTGAATAAAATTTCATACTGGTGATGGTATTATGTGAGGAATTAGGATGTACAGACAAGGATTTAGGTTTTAGGTTTTAGGATTTAGGATTTAGGATTTTGGGGTTTAGGCATATTAAAGCGCAAAATCCCCGGTCGGAACACAGCCCGACCGGGGAGATTGAAATCACTTAATGCTTAACTTTTGTATGGTTGGTAATTCAGGTCAACCGCGACATCTACCGTTTTGGCAATTTTTTCTCTTACGATTGAAGGAATTTCAATTTCATAATCAGCCACCGTCAGCTGAAAATTGGAAGCAGCAGAAATGTCACCATTATTGATGGTAATGGTGCCGGGTGCCTCAATTTCCTTGGTTACCCCGTGAATGGTCATCTGCCCTTTCACATTTACTTTGTAGGTTCCGTTTTCCGAAAAATTGACATCGGAAAGGTTGACAATCTCCCCTTTAAAAACGGCCTTGGGAAATTTGCTACTTTCCAGGTAATTTTCATTGAAGTGTTCCTGCATCAACGCCTTTTCAAATTGAAAAGCCTTGATCAGGATCGCAAATTCCATCTTGCCGGTTTCGGCATCCATCACACTAGTAGCCTTGTGATTGTTGGCCTCAATGCGCTCCAGAGGAGCTTCCGACGTAAAGGAAACCTTTCCTTCTCGAGTAAAATATTTTTGTGCTTGAATAGTGGTCAATCCAAATGCCATTAAGATGGCGAACAACAATAATTTTTTCATTTCTTTCATTTGTTAGATGGCTAAATAATAAATACAGGCGTTTAAGAAGCTCTATTTGTTTTATTTTGAATTTATATATCGACTTCCACACATCTGACGAGGACGACATCCATGAGCATGCCGGTGCAAATGCCTTTGAACGCTACCTTTTCCCCCACCTCAAATTCGGTTCTTTTAGGCGTACTCAAGTTGTCCAACTGGCAGATCACACCAAACATATCACCGTCAGTACTGAGGGTAATACTCACCGTACCATCCTCATCCTGGGAAACCGCTTTTACCGTACCTTCCACTTCTATGACTTCATCCAGGTATTTTTCATTGGCGGCTGCCTCATCCCCCTCGAACTCAGAAAACAATTCATTTGCTGATAATTCATAGGTAGCTTTGGCTCCAGCCATCTGCTCGTGAGGTTTGTTGTACATATAATAAGCTACAGCAAGTCCCACAATGGGTAAAATCAATAGATATTTCAGGTACTTTTTCATAATTTTAGGTTTTGTTCGTTAAACCTGAGGAAGCGAACTGTGCATCCGCAACCCCAGGTAGTGTTAGACAGAAAAACACTTTCTCTTACTAATCCAAATAGGGTTAATTATTGGGGGCGCCGTCATTCACCCATTGCTCGATCTTGGCGATGTCACATTCCACCAGTTGAGGTGCATTTTGTGGCATCATCGGGAAGCCGGGCTGGTGTTTGATCACCCCTAATAATTTTCCGTTATCCGCAACAGTTTTCAGTCGTTCGTAACCCTCCAGGGTCACGTTACCCAGGTTTGTGGCCTGATCATGGCACACGTAGCAATTTGTTTCAATGATGGGCAGTACATCCATCGAGTAGGTGATATCCATAGTATCACATTCGGTCGTAGGATAAATTTCTTCTTCTACATCGTAGTAACAACCACTGGCGGCCAAACTAAGTAGTGTAAATAGGGCAACAGCTTTGCTAAAATTCATCATGATGTTTTTGTTCTTATGTGAGGATTCAGAAGCTTCTTTAGTTATTGGGAGCACCGGCATCGATCCACGACTTGATCTTGTCGATGGTACAATCCGGCAACTGGTTGCCATTAAAGGGCATATTCACAAATCCGGACTGCCAGGAGATGGCGCCATACAAGCGGCCATTATCAGCAACACCCTTCACCCCCTGATAAGTACTCAGGTCTATTCCAGCCGAAGGTGCACCTCCGCTGTGGCATCCCTGACAGGTATTTTGAATGAGGGGCTGTACAAAACTGGCGTAGCTGATATTCTCGGTATCACAACCACCAGCATTTTCATCACATTCCAGGTCTTGTGCTCCCTGTAGAATCCAATTGGCAATCAACTGCACTTGCTCGCTATTAAGTGGGGTATTTGGAGAAGGAGGCATACGATCATCCACATCGTCATCAGTAATGACTTCATACAAATCACTACCATCGAGGTCATTGGGTCGGACATCAGCCGTTTGCATCACCTTTTCATAGCTCGTCAGGTTGACTCCATCTTCCTGCGTAATCGCATCGTGGCAACCACTTAGGGCACAATTGGATTGCAGAATAGGCAGTACCTGCTGGTCAAAATAGACCACATCAGGATCACAAGGGGTGCCCATGGTTGTTGTATCACCGGGATCTACATCCGTAGTATCTATCGGAGTGAAGGTATCATCCTCCAGAAATGGATCGTGTTTACAGGCTCCTGCTCCCAGCAGGAGGCTAAACACAAAAAAACACAGTGGCCAATAAGGGCTAATACGCATATTCATTCAGGTCGATTGTTTTTTATAATCTCTCAAAGCTCTTTGCTGGTCCAAAAATAGAGCATTGCCGTACCTAAAGAAAGAAGAGATTGCTGAACGGGAATAAAAGGCCGTTGAACCGGCAAATGGCTTTGTCAGGCCCTTTTAATCAATTGAAGGACTAACGGCAAGTACTTCCCGGCAATTATCGGAAGGAATGAAATATGCTTTAGAAAAGGAGATGTTTGCTTAATTGGCGACATCTGTAATCTCGGTCCAATCAAAAAAAATATTCCCGTTGAGCGGGAAATCCTCCCCGTTCGCGCACCAGAATTTGCCTGAGTAGTACCCTTATCCTACATTCAGCTAATATTACTAAACTGATCTTTATGCAAGTCCTCATTATTGAAGATGATCCTAATGCTGCTCGTCGTTTACACCGAATGATCAGTGCCATGGATGAGAATATTGACATTCAGGGACCATTGCAAAGTATCCGGAATGTAATCAGCTGGATAGATACTCATCAACCACCCGATTTAATCTTTATGGACATTCACCTGGAAGATGGCATCTGCTTTGATCTGTTTAAATTTCGAAAGATCAGTTCCCCCATCATTATTACCTCTGGCGATGAAGCCTATGCTATTCGTGCCTTTTCACTCAACACGCTGGATTACCTACTAAAGCCAATTCGCAGGGAACAGCTGGAGCACGCCTGGAAGAAGTTTTGGAAACGCTTCGAACGCAACATTCCCAATTACGAAGAAGTAGCTCAGGCGCTGAGGCCTAAATCCCAACGTAATCGACGACTGCTGATCCAGCAAAAGAGAAGAATTAAAATCGTAGAGCTGAAAGATGCAGCCTACTTCTATATGAAGAGCCGCAAAGCCTTTGTCGTTACTAATAATGGTGATCGGTATTCGCTGGATCGGCCCCTGGACCAGATTACGGAGATGCTTGATCAGGACGCCTTCTTTAGAATCAACCGGCAGATGGTGGTCAACATCAATGCCATTCAGGGTATGCAGGCCGCCAGTAAATCACGGGTAAAGATCATTCTCGATCCACCATTCGAGACCGAAACCATCGTCAGTACAGATCGATCCAGCACCTTCAAAAAATGGCTAAAAGGAGAAGCGAAGAACTAAACATCCTTGTTCAGCAAGCAATTTTCCTTGCTCAGTATCAATTAATTGTATCCTATTCGAATGGCATCTAATTTTGACTTAAAACTCGCAATTATGAAATACACAAAATGGATTTTAATGATGATTGCAGTGACATCCCTGTCGATGTTCTCCTGCACAAACATTCCCGATGATTCGGTAGATATCAATAATTTGACCGACGTACTAGAAACCTCCGGAGCATGGGAAGTGACTTATTACTGGGACAAAGACCAAGACGAAACTTCGGACTTTGCCGGGTATACCTTCAACTTTAAAGAAAACGGCGTTTTCGAAGCCAGTCGTAATGAAAGTTTACAAACCGGAACGTGGTCGGTAAACAACAGCAGCCAAAAGCTGATCATCAACATCGGCTCGGCCAAACCACTGACCGACCTGATCGACGATTGGATCATACTCGAAAAGACGGACAACCTGATCAAGCTGAAAGACGACAACGACGAACATTTGGAAGAACTGCATTTCGAAAGAATTTAATATAACTGCGGCAACAGTTTTATTAATCTATGTGAGTAGGCGCGGGGAGGCAAGCCGGTGGGCGGGCTTTCCCGCCTTTTTTTGGCTTTAACCGGAACCATTGAATTTCCCTATGAGTTTTCATTTTATATGCAAATGGAAAAAAACAGTCTCAACCGACAATTTGAAGAATTAGTAATCACTCTGATTGCAATGACTTTACCCGTAAAACTACAAAAGAACTACTATGGCATTGGGTTCGCTGGTGATGAGATGGCTATAGACTTTGAAACTTACTATACATTAAATAGAAGTCAGTTTGTTGAGTCTAACCTGATCGATAAAGCGGCAGCAGAAGCACTTGATGAAATTGATAATCTTCTAGACTTTTGGACCGATGAAAAGGAAGAAAGTTTTTGGTTTGAAATAGACCAATATCAAAGTGATTGGGATGTTTTGAGAAACAAAGCAAACCAAACCCTAAAAGTCCTTGAAAAGGACCACCTGACCATAGATTTCCAGCATGAAGTTCAATACAATAAATATGGAGAGATTACTTCTCAGTTTACTAAAGTAGAGCTTAAGGAAAAGTAAGATTGAGGTACGACTTTCGCACTAATTTCCCAATATCCAGGCATTCCTTCCACCTCCTCCACTCCTTCCAAAAGCATCACTCATTCCGCAAACTCTCCACCGGATTGGCCAACGCCGCCCGGATACTTTGCATACTCACCGTAAGCAGGGCAATGATCAGCGCCGCAATGCCCGCAATGGCAAAATACCACCAGTGCAGGTCGATGCGGTAGGCAAATTCATCGAGCCAGCGCCCCATGACGTACCAGGCTACGGGAATGCCGATTAGGGCAGCCAGTCCGACCAGTAACACAAATTCCTTCGTCACCAACTGTACAATTTGGGTAGTCGTGGCGCCCAATACCTTGCGAATGCCGATTTCCTTGGTGCGGTTGTGCAGAGCAAAGGCGGTCATGACAAACAGTCCCAGACAAGCAATAAGCACCACAATGGTGGAGAAAAAGATGAGCAGGCGGCTGCGCGTAATATCGGCTTCGTAGAAGCGCTGAAACTGGTCGTTGAGGATGTGGTATTCAATAGGGTTTTCGGGGTCAAAGCGGTCGTTGATTTCCCGTAAGGAGGCGATCGTTGTGGCCCAGTCATCAGTGTTAACCTTGAGGGAATAGTAGTCGATATTGTGCACTGGATTTTCCCAGAAGCCGATGACCATGGGTTTGATCTTTTGGTGGAAGTCTTCGAAATGGAAGTCGTTTATTACACCAATAACCTGCGCCTGGAAGGGCTGCTCCAGAGCATTATTATCACCGCCCCAGTTGACAGACGGAATCTCGATCATTTGTCCAATGGGATCGGTCAGACCCAGCGCCTGAATGGCGGCCTGGTTGATCATCACGCGGGAACTATCCGATAGTGCTCCGGAGAAATTCTTGCCTTCCATCAGTTCTATGTCATAAGTACTCATGAAGTCCTGGTCCGCTCCCAGGAAGATCATGTCGCGGGTATCGGCAGCTGGCATCGCGGGAGTTTTTACACTCACCATAGGAAAAGCCTTCCACTCGCCGGGCACACGTGAAGAGACGCTGACGGCTTCGACCTCGGGTAATTTGCCAAATTCGGCCTTGATGGCTTCAAACTGGCTGCGCAAGGTTCGGCTATTGATATCCACCACCGCCATGCCCTGCATATCAAAGCCCAGGTTTTTGGCCTGTAGATAGTTGAGTTGATTGTAAAAAATCAAGGTGCAGGCAATGAGTGTAATGGCCGCCGTAAATTGGAAAAACGTCACCACTTTCCGGATGGGAAGCCGACTGCTGCCTCGCCGTTCTTCGTTGAGGGCCTTAACGGTAGCGACCTTGGAAATCAACCAGGCCGGATAGGCAATAGCCACCAGGCTTACGCCCAATCCGGCGAGGGCCAGCCAGCCAATTTGCGCCAGCGGCAAATAGGACCAGTCAAAAGATTTACCCAGGATATCAATGACTCTGGGTTGCAGTACATTGAGCAAAATGAAGGCTGAGGCGAGTGCCAAACTTGTCAGCAACAAGCTCTCCACAAAAAACTGAAACAGTAGCTGATCTTGATTGGCGCCTACGGCTTTGCGCACGCCGATTTCGCGAAAGCGGCCCATAAATGCCACATTTAATAGTCCGGCATAATTAAAACAGGCGACTAAAAGGATAATCAGCGCCATCCAAAAGAAAATGGATACGTAAAAATTATTGCCGCGATTCTTGTTGATCTCCCCTTCTACAATTTCCGGTGAAAGGTGGATATCGGCCACGGGTTGAAGTACAAATTCGCTATTAAACGTTTCATCTTGTGGCCAGTTGTCCTTGGCCAGTTTTGTAACCTTTCTTGCTACTTCCCCAGGCTGCGCATTTTTATTCAATTTCACGTAAGTGATAAATGCATTGCGGTGCCAGTTGCTTTGCATAAAATCATTCCACCACCGAAAGGTCGCCGAGGCGGTTTGGGTGGGGAGCATCAGGTTGACGGCCAAATGCGTGTTTTCTGGTAAGTCTTTCAATACTCCAGCGATCACACCTTCAATCTGATTTACCTTCAAGACCTTCTTCAACGCTGACTCGTCTCCAAAATACTTGTTTGCCAGTGTTTCAGTAATAATCAATCCATTAGGCGTCGTAAAAGCTTCTTCAAGCGTACCTTCCTTCAATGGGAAATTAAATACCTCGAAAAAATCACGATCAATGGTAAAAATCCGCTCATAATGCAAATTAGTGGGGTCATTACCAACCGTCATTCTACCCATTTCCAGTATTTGGGTAGCCGCTTCCACCTCCGGTATCTGCTCTTTACTACTTGACCCGACCCTCGGCCCAACAGGAGCACTCACCCGAAGGTCTCCATTATCCTCCACAATCTTTTGCAGCAACCGGAATGCACCCGCATGTTCCCGATCGTATTGCTGCTCGCTACTGACGTAGAAATTGAGCAATAAAAAGCAGAAAAAACCCAGGGTCAGTCCCCCGAAGTTGGTGAGTGCATAAAATTTATGGTTTCGCAAATAACGAAAAGCGGCCTTTAGATGATTGGTCAACATAGTCGGATGGTTTATAGCTTAATTCTAGTGTTATCTTAATACTTCATTTGCAGTTTTCCAGGTATTTCGGGAGGAAGTGTAGAGTGTAGGGGTTTAGGGTTAAGGGTTAATTTTACTGTTTGGGATGTATTAAGAGGTTCCAAACATCTCCCGAGCGGCACAAGCGATTTCATTTGACAACCTCCTCTCTAAACCTTCTACACACTAAACTCTACACTAAAAAAAATTCTGAGCATTCTGCTCCATTTCTTCCAAAAGCATCACTCACTCCTTAAGCTCTTTACCGGATTGGCGAGCGCTGCCTTCACACTTTGGAAGCTAATGGTCAAAAACGCAATGCCAATCGCGGCTGCCCCGGCCACCAGGAATATCCACCAGGGAATATCGATGCGGTAGGCAAAGTTTTGCAGCCATTTTTGGGTAAAATACCAGGTCAGCGGCGCGGCAATAACCACTGCGATGAGCACCAGCTTGATAAAATCTTTGGAGATCAGGCTCATAATATTGGTAATGCTTGCGCCCAATACCTTCCGAATGCCGATCTCGCGGGTGCGGTTGGTAGCAGCCAGCGCGGCCAGTCCCAACAATCCCAGACAAGCCAGGAAAATAGACAAGGCTCCCGCCCAACCGATGATACTGCCCCAGCGCGATTCTGAGCGATAGAATCGATTGAGGTCTTCATCCAAAAAGCTGTATTGCAACGGTAAGTCGGGAACAATTTCATTCCAGCTCTTTTCGATATCGGCCAGCGCCTTGGCCTGGGTTTCCGGGCGTAGGCGAACGAAGAATTTATAGGGTTGATAATCGTTGAAATTGTGAAACATTTGGGGATCAACTTCCTGGTGCAGGGAGCGGTAATTGAAGTCTTTCACCACGCCAATCACCACGGGAGTGCGTTCCGTATTTTCGGTGTACCCGGTAATGGGTTGGCCTACGGCATCGTCCAAGGTCCAGCCAAAGTCGCGCATCATCGCTTGATTGATGATGACCGAAGTAACGGAATCGGAAGTAATCTTGGAATCGAAATTTCGTCCGGCCAGTAATTCCATCTTCAGCGTGGGGAGGAAGTTTTCATCCACGTAGTATTCATAAACACTTTTGTGTTCTCCTTTGTACTCAAATCCGGAGCGGCTCCAACCCATGCCTTGTCCCAACCCCAATTCTGCACCGGCATAATTTTCTACAGTCGGCATAGCAGCCAATGCCTTTTGTAAACGGGGCCACACTTCCTCGGTATTGATGCCTTCGCCTTCTACGATGATAACTTGCTCCTTGTCAAAACCAGGATAGCGATTTTGTAAATGATTGATTTGTTTTAACACAATGAGCGTCCCGGAGATCAGCGCGACCGAGAGCACAAATTGCAGGGTTACCAATGACTTGGTAAACGCATTTTCGCCCCCGAGCTTGATCTTGCTTTTTAATACCTTGACCGGCTTAAATCCCGACATCATCAGGGAGGGATAACTACCAGCTACCAACCCGGTAATTAGTGTAGTCAATCCAAAAAACCAGGCCAATTCCGGGTATTGCGTTAAGGACATCACCAATTCCCGGTCGGCCATTTGGTTAAAGTATGGCAGTAAAACCTGGGCAAGCACCAGTGCAATAACCGCCGAAAGCACGCTCATCAGCAGGGCTTCCAGCATAAATTGCGTAACGAGTTGCCGGCGGCTACTGCCCACTACTTTGCGGATGCCCACCTCCTGCGCCCGCCCCGCCGAGCGTCCGATGGATAAAGTGGTAAAGTTGATGCAGGCGATAAGCAGAACTGCGGCGGCAATGGCCAGCAAAATCCAGATGGTCTGTGGTGCTACGGGAGCCACTTCTCCACCCCGCAGGTTGATATTGGTATGAATATCACGCAGGTTTTGTAACCCATAAGTTACGGGCGCTCCATCACCCGTCCAATCGCCGTTTTCGCGCAATTCCTCTTCTTCATCCGGATAATGCGCCCGGCGGAAAGCCAACAGTCGATCTTCAGCCTGCGGCAGTCCACTTCCCGGCTGCAAGCGCACGTAGGTTTGAAATGCCGAGCGGTTCCAGTTGTCGCGAAAGCGGCGGCCAGAATTGGTAGAGTTGGCGTAATATTCATAACTCAGCAGCATTTCAAACAGAATGGAGGAATTAGCGGGTATATTCTTGACGACAGCCGAAACTGTAAAGGGTGCAAACTCCTCATCGAGCTTGACATCCAGGGTTTTACCAATGGGATTGGCTTCGCCAAACAGTTCCCAGGCCAGCTTTTCCGTAAGGACTAAATTGGAGGGGTTTTGTAATGCGTTTTCAGCGGTTCCATACAATAGCGGAAAACTAAAGACCTCAAAAAAGGAGGGATCAGCAAAGGTGACGTATTGTCGCGACACCTCATTGCCATAGCGCACAAAGTTTTCCCCCCAGGGGCCCCGCATTCGGACGACCTCCTCCACATCAGGCATTTCTTCTTTCAGGGTTGGCCCCAAAATCATGGGCATATAAGTGTCACCACTGGCTTCTTCACGGCCGGCTAGTTGCTCGGTCCATCGATATATTCGAAAGATATCCTCATGTCGATCATGCCAGCGGTCGTAGCTAAATTCGTTGATGGCATATAACAAGAATAAGCTAAAACAGGCCATGCCGATGGAAAGGCCAAAAATATTGATAAAAGTCAGGCCTTTTTGCTTAAACAAACTTCGCAAAGCGACCTTCAGGTAATTGCGCCACATAAAATCAGGTTTTTTAGCTAAAATTATTCACTCCGCAAACTATCCACCGGATCGGCGGTAGCTGCACGTACACTCTGGATGCTGATGGTCAGGAACGCCACTATTAGAGCCATCAACCCAGCCAGGGCAAAGGTCCACCACCCAATTTCTACCCGGTAGGCAAAGTCTTCGAGCCATTTACTCATACCCCACCAGCCCAACGGAATGGCAATCAATACGCCTAGAATGACCAGCTTTAGAAAGTCTCGGGACATCAGGCCCACGATATTGCCCACCGAGGCGCCCAATACCTTGCGAATACCAATTTCCTTGGTGCGTTGCTCGGTGGCATAGCTAGCCAGGCCAAAGAGTCCCAAACAGCTGATGAAGATGGATAGCAAGGTAAAGATGCCCACAATATTACCAATGCGTTGCTCGGACTCATACTGGGCATTAAAGGCCTCATCCATAAAGTCGTAGTCAAAAGGTTGATCGGGAGCCATGTTTTTCCAGTTCTTCTCCAAGGCCGCAATTACCGAGCTGGTCGCTGCGGCTTCATAACGAATGGAAAGATTTCCCCAGGAGGGATCAAACACAAAACAAAGTGGTCCGATATTATTGCGTAAGCTGGAAAAGTGAAAGTTTTCGACAATGCCAATCACCCGGTACTCCCAAAAATCGTCGGGGCCAGGTTTGCCATTGACGTCCGGATCAGGGCGGTATACGCGTTTGCCAGACAGGTCTTCCCCTGGAGTAATGCCAAACAAGCGAGCCGCCGTTTCATTAAGGATAATGGCGGTGCTATCGGTACCTTGATTTTCATCAAAATTGCGGCCTTGTGCCAGTTCAATGCCCATCGTTTCCAGATAATCATCATCGATGTACCAGGTCTGCATATTGACCGCATCGTTCTGGTTCATATTACGAGACTTGGAAAAGGAATTGTCGGAGCGAGCGGAAGGAACAGGTAGGAAACTACTCAATGTGACCTGCTTTACGGCCGGCATTTGTTGTATATTCTCCTTCATAGCATTCAGCTGATCACCCAGCGCGTAAGCATTCCGGAGGATGAGTACCTGACTTTTGTCAAAGCCCAGACTCTTATTCTGAATATAATTCAATTGCTTAAAAACCAGCAAAGTAGCGATAATCAGCGTCACCGATGTTACAAACTGAAACACCACCAGCGTACTGCGGAAGCCTACCCCTTTTTTCCTTCCGGTAAACTCACCTTTCAATACCTTCAATGCATCAAAGGCGGAAAGGAAGAAGGCCGGATAACTACCCGCCAGTAGCCCAACCATGACAATCGTGCCGATCAGTGCACCCCAAAACAGTGGTGAAGCCCAGGGCATGGTCAATTCCTGTCCTGCCAACTCGTTGTACCAGGGCAAGGCCAGAACGGCTAATTGCAGGGCTAGTACCACGGCCAGTGCCGCGATGAGCGTGCTTTCACTCAAGAATTGTTGAATCAATCCCGCCCTACGGCTACCCAGAATTTTACGCATACCGATTTCCCGGGCGCGATTGGAGGAACGGGCCGTAGAAAGGTTCATAAAATTGATACAGGCAATCAGCAAGATAAAAAGGGCAATGGCACTGAATATCCACACGTACTGAATGCTGCCATTGGGCGCCAGCTCCACCGATAAGTCTGAGTAGAGATGAATGTCAGGAATTTCCTGCAAATGGTAGCGGGCGTATTGTCCGGTGGCTTCAATTTCTTCAATGGTGGTGCCCATGATTTGCTGAGCCGTTAAGCTAATTTTGGCGCGGGAGTAATCAGCAAACTTAGAGGCAAAATCTTCCTTATTGGTTCCCTCTTTTAAAAGCAAATAGGTCTGAAAGTTGTTGTCCATGGCCCAGTATCGGGGTCCATTGGCTATTTCACCATTGCCATTCAGCGACAGCAAAAAATCAGCAGCAAAGTGGGTATTGGAAGGAATGTCTTCAAAAACGGCAGTGATCACCCGGCGCTCCTCATTTTGCAGCAAAAGCACTTGCCCCATTGCTGCTTGGGGAGAATCAAAATAGCGTTCGGCTGCACTTTGCGAAATGGCGATGGCATCCGGCTGCGTCAGGCACTTTGTAGCATCGCCCTCCAGCAGTGGTACCGGAAAAAGATGGAAGAAGGTACTATCGACCAGTAGCACATCGTGTTCATCCTGGTTCAACTGATCGCTATTGGCCGGTTTGATGAGATAGCTGCCGTAATTGCGAAAGCGACACCAGTTTTCCACTTCCGGGAGTTCTGCGCCACAATCGGGGCCAACAACTGAACTGACTACCGACATTTCGAAATGTTCTCCACCAAACCGAATATCGGAAACCGGCCGCACAATGCGATCCGCTTTTGGGTTCCATTTTTCGTAGCTCAGCTCATTGACAACAAACAGCATGATCAGCAGACAACAAGCGATACCAATAGCCAAGCCGGCAATATTGATCAGGCTAAATCCTTTGTTTTTCAGGAGATTTCTCCAGGCAGTTTTTAAATAATTTTGCCACATAATGGTCTGATTTATTGGTCGACTGATGCCGTTCCGGTTCCTGAGCCAATTTGAATTTCCACTTTGGCATCACCAAAGCGTTTTACTTTTTTCAAAGTCTCACTTCTGCCCTGGTCTTTTGTTTCTTCCTTGTTGAAACTAAAAGGTGCCTTGATTTTACCCTGACGCTTATCACAAACCATGGTCAGGGTTCCCCCAAAGTCAAAACCGTTAAGATCAAGGGATGAATCGTTAGTACCGGAGTTGAGTCCAAGGTCCGCCTGAATAGGGTTTCCGGCAGACATATCAACCCGGCCGGTACCAGAGTTCATGCTGGATTTTCCGGTAATGGTGATTGCTTCCGCCATTACATTGCCGGTGCCGGTATTGGCAACAATTGCTCCGCTAACTTTGCGCAAGCGAATATTGCCGGTACCAGAGTTTACCTCAAAGGTGCCCTCCGAGTTTTCAATCTGAATCTTCCCGGTACCGGTATTCAATTTGACCTGTCCGAATACCGCTTCAAGGGCAAAGCCGCCTGCTCCAATGTTGGCCTCCATTTGGGTATTGATGCCTTGCATTTCGACATCGCCAGCGCCCAGGTTAAAGGTCATTTTTTTATTATCGGGAATTTTCACCGTCCAGTTGGTGCGTCCCCAGTCCTGGCCTTTTTTGGTCTTTTCTTCAATCTTTAGTGCCCCCTTATCGATTTCCACCTTGAGTTCCAGGTTACTTCGATCGTATTCAATCATCACCTCTACGGCATCCGAAGTGCTCTTAACCAGTTGTAGATCGCCGGAGCCGATGTTGAGTTTGATTTCATCAATGTTCTGGTAGCTTTCGCTAAATGTGGTCATTTGCGCAAAGCTGACAGTGGTAAAAAAGGTGCAGCAAAGCACCCAGAGAACGGATTTAAATAACGGTGATTTCTTCATAATGGGTCATTTTTATTTTTTAAAATCGGGTAACTATTCGTTGCGTAGTGACTTCACGGGATTGGCCAGTGCAGCCTTTATGCTCTGGTAGCTAATGGTCAAAAAGGCAATACCGATGGCTATGCCGCCTGCCGTCAAAAAGACGGTCCAGCCAACGGGGCTGTGATAGGCAAATTGCTGTAGCCACTGATGGCTGAAATACCAGGCCAGTGGACAGGCCACCACGATTGCTATCAGTACCAGTAAGATAAAATCCCTGGAAATTAATTGTACAATATTGCCCACCGAGGCACCTAGCACCTTTCGGATACCAATTTCCTTCGTCCGCCGCTCCGCCACAAAGATGGACAGTCCAAACAACCCCAGGCAGGTCACAAAAACCGCTAACAAGGTAAACCAGGTAATCATGGTACCCACAGCTTCCTCGGTGCGGTAAAGGTTATCGTAAGCCTCATCAAAAAAGCGATAGGCAATGGGGCGGGTCGGATCAAAGGCCGCCCATTGCTGCTCAATTTGTGCCAGCGTTTCCGTCATTTGATCAGCGGCGATTTTTACTGATAACTCGGAAAACCATCCCGGCTGGACAAATAGATAAAGCGGAGCAATTTCTTCCTGCATGGATCGAAAGTGAAAATCTTTAACCACTCCGATAATGGGTCCGGGAGGGCGCTCCACTGCGGGCATGGCCAGTTGGTGTTCGGTGGGATTCTCCCAGCCCAATTGGCGGGCGGCAGCTTCATTAATCAAATAAGCAGAGCTATCGGTAGGCATGGCCGCATCAAAGGCACGCCCTTCGGCCATTTGCATTTCGTAAGTATCCAGAAAGTCATAGTCGACCACCAGACAGCGCATGGCGGGCCACTGGTCTTCGGGAAGGCCCACTGCTTCGTAAGGGACACCATAGTCACTGCCTCCAGGTCGGTTGGCAGATGCCGATACACGGAGTACTCCAGGAATCTGGGCAATTTCTTCTTTGATGGTTTGCCAGCGCTGAAAATTTTGTGGCGCCTGCAATTGCAGGACCACAATCTGGTCTTTATTAAAACCCAGGTTTTTATTGCGAATAAAATCCAGTTGGTTGCTCACCACCAACGTACCCACAATGAGTGCAGTGGCAATGGTAAACTGGGCGATGACCATCGTTTGGCGAATGCGGGGATTGCCCTGAAAGGAGAATTTGCCTTTGAGCACCTTTTCGGTATTAAACCCGGAAATAATCGCTGCCGGATAAGCCCCGGCCAATAGCCCCACCAGGAGTGTAATACCCAAAACAGTGCTCAGCAAAACCCAATCACTTTGCCACTGAAACTGCAGTGATTTCCCCAGGAAGGCATTGAGATGAGGCAGAGTAAACTGAGCCAGGATACACGCTGCCAACATTCCGATGGCACAAGTAATGATGGCTTCCAACAGAAACTGACGAGCAAGTACCGCTCGTGTTGCTCCGACCACCTTGCGCACCCCCACTTCCTGAGCTCGGTGCATGGCGCGGGCCGTGGATAGATTCACAAAATTGAAGCAGGCTATCAAAAGAATGAAGAGGGCTATTACCCCAAAAATATACAGGTAACTGATATCGGAATTGACACCTATTTCCCGATGCAAATTGGAATGTAGATGGATTGAAGTCAGTGGCTGCAAAAATGGCGTGGTGGCCGCCGCAACATCCGGCTCCAGATGTTGATCCAGCATCGAATCTACTTTCCTGGCAACGGTGGCGGCCTCTGCTTCCGGCGACAATTGCACATAAGTATAAAACTGGTTCCACCGGATCCAGTCATCCATTTGCGGATGCGAGTAGGTAGCCAGTGAAACCAGGTATTGGAAGGTAAAATGCGAATTTTCGGGAATGTCCTTCATCAGGCCAGTCACCTGATAGGACTCATTGTCAATCGTCAGGTTTTGCCCAATCGGATCACTTTGGCCAAAGTAGCGCTGGGCAATGGATTCGGACAAGACGATGGAATTGGGTTCCGCCAAAGCGGTTAAGGGGTCTCCACTAATCAAAGGCCAGTCAAACATCTTAAATGCGGAAGCATCCGCGAAAAAGCCACCTGATTCAAATGAAGGTTGGCCGTTTTGCAAAAAGACGGCCTGCCCAAAAAACACAAAGCGACACATTTCCTCAATCTCAGGAATGGTCCGTTTGGCTTCAGCCCCCCAGGGAGCCGTCACCTTGGCGATGCCGTTTTCATAACTTGCGCCGGTTACCTGGTTGGCCAGCCGATAGATGCGGTCCGCTTTTTGGTGATAGCGATCATAGCTCAACTCATGTCGGATGTAATTGCCGATCAACAAACAGCAGGCCAATCCCACTGCCAATCCAAGGAGATTGATGGCAGTATTGGTGCTGTCCTTGACTAGTAATCGCATCGCTAATTTGAGTTGATTGCGTATCATAATACTTGGTTTTATTTCTATCCTGAATCAACAAAGCTGTGGTCCATCTTACTCACTTCTCAAAGCCTTTACCGGATTGGCCAATGCCGCCTGGGTAGCGCGGAAGCTTAGGGTCAAGATGGCCAATGCCAGCGCAACCCCTCCAACCACAAGGATCATCCACCATTGAATCTCAATGCGGTACACAAAATCACTCAACCATTGATTCATACCCCACCAGGCGAGCGGAAAACCTATCAACCCAGCGATAATGATCAACTTGATAAATTCTTTCGACAAGAGGAAAACGATTTGCATCACACTGGCTCCCAGCACCTTGCGGATTCCAATTTCTTTGGTCCGCTGAGTAGCCATAAAAGAAACGAGCCCCAGTAATCCCAGACAAGAAATGAGAATAGCTACAAAGGTGGCACTGCGCATTAGTTTGGCGGTGCGTTGCTCACTTTCGTAAAATTTGGCGACGGTTTCATCCAAAAAGTGGTGTTTGAAAGTTTCTTTGGGGTACAATTCTGCCCAAAACTGCCCGATTTGATCAATCGTTTGTTTCAGGTTTGCACCGGTTTGATCGCTGTTATGCAAACGCAGATTGAAGCAGTGAAACTCTGCTTTTTCATTGCCGATTATGGTTGGAGGAATGGCATGGTGCATGGATTGTATATGAAAGTCCCGCACAACTCCTACGATTGGAAGGATCACATCATCATTATAAATCAGGGATTCGCCAATAGCCTCATCCGGATCGGAAAAGCCCAATAGGTTGAGGTAGGTTTCGTTGATCACCAGCTCCTTGATGCTATCACTTGGCAGTATATTGCGACCGGCAATCAATTCCAGTCCGTAGAAATTGACATAGCTGGTATCACCGGTCTTGAGGTACACATTGTTGATCAGTGTTTCTTCGCCCTTCTTGTATTTTACAACAGTGCTGCGGGTATTATTGCCGGCAGGGGTTTGGCTACTCATACTGAGGTCAAGCACCTGTGGCAACTGCTTTATTTTTTGCTCCAGCACCAAACGCTTATCAGCTGAAGACCGCCAGGGTGTGAAGAAATAGACCACCGCATTTTCATCAAAGCCCATATCCTTCTGCATCATATAGTTGATCTGTTGACCAATGACAAAGGTGCCGAAGATTAGTCCTATGGAGATCATGAATTGGAAGACGATCAAAGCCCGGCGCAGGTTGGTATTGCGTAAACCTTCGCGTAGGGAAGTCACCTGGTCTTTCAAAGCACGAACCGGCCGAAATGAGGAAAGCACAAACGCCGGATAGAAACCCGCCAAAACGGTGACCAGGATAGTAAAAACAGACAAAAATCCCATTACCCAGGGATCGGTAAATTGTAGACCAACCTCAGCGGGAATAAATTCTCTAAAATAATGAATTCCCAAGCCTGCCAGTTGCAGCGATACGATCACAGACACCAATGTAACCACCAGGGTTTCGCCCAAAAATTGCAGCACCAGTCCGCGGCGGGAACTTCCCAAAACCTTCCTTACGCCCACTTCTTTTGAACGACGGATGGCTTGGGCCGTTTCCAGGTTGATGTAATTGATGGCCGCAATAATCAACAAAAGAATGGCCACCAGGATAAGTCCCTGTAACGTAGGGAAATGGGCAGGCGCGCGGTCACCGTCAATAGTGCCCAATTCGGTATTAAAATGTGTATCATGTAAGGTTTGCAGGAAATAGCTGCATTTCCAGGTCGCATCGTCATTATCCTGGGAGTAGCGCTCCTGAGCCAAATCGCTAATGTCATTTTGTAGGGCAGCGATATCGGTATTTGGAGCTACTTGTATAAGCAATTGTGAGGAGCTATTGGTAGAATTCCAGTTATCCAGAGGAATTTCATTTTTCAGCCAGCTTTGGTTGATGGTGGCAAAGGAAACAAAATCGCCGAAGGCCAGATCCGTTTGTCGGGTTTCAGTCGCTACGATGCCGGAAACGGTTAGTACCAGGGAATCGCGGTATACGATCTGTCGGCCAACTACAGCGCTGGGGTTATCACTTCCAAAGTAAAGCTCTGCCTTTTCAGCGGTGAGCACCACCTGATTGGGGGCAGTGAGCGAAGTGATTGGAGAGCCACTGATCCACTCAAATTCAGGGAACAATTCAAAAAAGGCAGGCGTGACAATGACCTGATCTTCCTGGTAGTCCAGTTCCTTAGCTGGGGTCCCATCGGCACCGATAACCTGCACTTTATCATATAGGGTATGCAGCGGAACAATTTTCTCAATGCTGGAAAAACGGCCTTCCAGATAACCGGCCAGTGGCGCGACAACGCCTTTATTGGTGGCATCAAATGAACCACTAAAACAGGAATAGATGCGGTAGGTATGATCGTAATTTTCGCGAAAGGTATCAAAGCTCAACTCGTGGCGGACCATCAAAAAGATGACCAGACAGGCACTAATGCCGATGGACAATCCCACAACATTGATAGCGGTATGGAATTTATTCCGCCACAAGTTACGCAGAGCAATGGTCAGGTGATTTTTGATCATATTCCTATGTTGGATGATTTCACATCATCCGTTTCAAGAAACATGCCACAAGACATAAACCACTGATTATCAATCAAAAAACAACAGCCGCCAGGACCAAAAGCGTTCGATTAATGTTCAAATTCGAACACTTGCTGTGCGATAGTGAACAGGGAGGGGTTCATTCCTTCACGTAAAAACAATATCCTCCAGCATCAAAAAACTTCTCGTCCTTTTTTTCCCAGTATACATGAGTGCTTTCATCGGGACTATCCAAAATGAAATCTACATTATTCGAAGCTCGGCCATTGACCTCTACCACCACGGCTACATCAACATTGGGGCATTTCCCTTCAAACTCCATATCACTTCCAGTGCCGTAGAGGCTAGATGAGTGAAAAAGAAGATAAAGTCCTTTTTTCTTTGGAACTATCTGAAACTCCAATGAATATTCGTGGTCTACATAATTGTATTGACCGATTAGTGAGGACTCCCCATTTGAATAATTGAAAATAGTATAATCATATTCAACATTCAAAATGAAGTCAAATCTTGAAAAATCTGATTGGCCGTTGATCGTATCGAGTCTGTATATATAAGTCAAGGGAGACCACTTAAAATCTTCGGCCTGATATACCTGGTCAGTCTTTCTTTCATAAAGTGAATCCGAAAACCTGGAAACGACATTGATCGTATCTCCAATTTGAAAAGTATCCTTCGCCGGCGTCAACGTTGCAGGAAGCACAAACTCATAGTCACCAACGATTTCGCAATCATTGGGGATGTATGGGCATGAAAAGAACAGATGTGATGCTAACAGCATAAAAAGTGCTTTTTTCATAATCCACTTATATTTCTTGTTTTATCTCACAACATTCTATTCCTTCACGTAAAAGCAATACCCTCCAAACTTGTAAAACCGATCCTCTGGTTTAAGCGATATCCATTCACTATAGTGACTATCCGGACTTTCCTGCAGAAGTCCTATATGATTATCTGCTCCTTCATTCAAATTCATGGCACCATCCAATTCAACATTTGAACATTTACCTTCAAAATCCTGATGGGAATCTAGGCCAGGGTCTACTGTTTGCTCCAAATAATAAAGCCCCTTTCTTCTGGCAATCAACCTAAACTGTAACTTATAGTATTCATTATTGTACACGTAGTCTCCTCTTAGCCTCATCTGGCCATCTGAAAACATTTTAACGAGATAATTAAAAGTATCACTGACCACCAAATCAAAGCCAGGCATTCCATCGACTGCGGGTGACTCGTCAATCTTTTTAATTTCAGTTCCCGGAAAAAAACGAAAATCCTCCAGGTGATAGAAAGCATTTGTCCTCCTTTCGTACAATTGGTCCGGAAAAACTGATTCAATCGTAAGCGTATCTCCAACCCGGAAAGTGTCCCTTGCAGGGGTTAAAGTTGCGGGTATTACAAATTCATATCCACCCGGTATTTGACATTCTTCTTTGCCGCAGGAAGAGAAAAAGATGATCAGTATAGGAAACAAGTACTTCATGTGATATCAATAATTCAGCATTACTTCAAAAACCGCCCGCAATAGCTACTCATTCAACCACTCGAAAGCAGTAAAACCCTTTTGAAAAAAAGCGATCTTGCGGTTTTTGAAGTATCCAATCGTTGAAATAGGGGTTTGGCGATTCACTTAGCAAATGGATGTGGTTGTCTTCACCTTCATTCATTAACATGGTCACATCAAAATCCTCTTTACTACATTTACCCGGAAAATCCTGGCCAGAAGAGTATAGTTGGCTTCCAAATATTAGGACATAAATGCCAATTGTATTAGGGATTACCTTAATTTCAATATCAAAAGTATCTCGAGCAAAACGATACTCCCCATCTATTTGACTCGCTCCAGAGGAATAGGTAAACCATTCTAGATTATAGTCATCGTTCCCAACCATATCAAAATAATCTTTGGTTCTGGTTAGTACCTCTACACTGTCATTATCTATTCGATAGATTCTTAGGCCAGGTAACCAGGCAATTCCTGTCATGTCAAAAGTTTGGCTTGTGTTCGTTTCAAAGACCTCCTTATGAAATCGGGAAGTTACCCTTATGGTATCTCCTACCTCATATGCTTCACTATACGGTTTGATTTCAGCCGGTAGCTGGAAATTTACGGGACAGTCTTCCGCAGATATAAATATACAGGACTGGAAAATAGTCATGCCAAATACTGCAAAAACTACTATATTTCTCATATCGAAGATATTTGTGGACAAGTTATTCCTTCACGTAAAAGCAGTATCCTCCAAAGTCATAAAATTTATCTCTTTTCATTTGCCAAAATTCATGGTAAATTTCGTCAGGACTACTCAGGAATAAATCCCCATTATTATCTCCGCGGCCGTTCATCTCTACCACAGCACCGACATTGGTATTTGAACATCGGCCTTCAAAATCCTGATCTTCACCAAGACCATAAATTGAGGAGCCATGACTCAGATAAAACAACCCGGGTTGTACTGGAATGATCTTGTATTCCAACTGATATTCGTGATTGTTATACCGGTATTGACCATATAATGAGGTACTGCCATCAATATACCTAAATAGATCAAAGTCATATTCGGGAGTAATTACAAAGTCAAAAAAGGACAAATCAGAGTATTGCCCCATAGTGTCGATCGGGTAAATAAAAACTTCCGGGTACCACTTAAAATCTTCAACAAGATATAATTGATCGGTTTTACGTTCATATATACTATCAGAGAATTGTGAAAGGATGGTTATCGTATCTCCAACTCTGAAAGTATCCTTTGCTGGAGTTAATATTGCTGGCAGTACAAATTCATATTCTCCAACAATTTGACATTCCTCATCTTTACAGGAAAGAAAATTGACAAAAAATATGAATAGCATTAAATACCTCATGATAATTTTTTTGTGAGAGTAGAGAGCTTCCATTGTTCAATTAATGCTAAAACAATGAAAACTAGTAACTGTTAAAGAGGTCATTCAATTGTTGAATTGTATTTCCTGTTGAATTTAAATGATTATTAATCAACTTGATTCTAAATTGATCAACGGTAATTGTGGACAATGTCAATGACGAAAAAAGTTGTTCATTGGTGAATCCCGAGACATTATCAACCACCATTGTTGACTCTGGAGAAGTCTGATTAAAAGAATTAGTCTCTGCTCCAGTATCAATTAGATCTAAATATAATCCTATGGGAATATGATCTGGGCTTTCATTCCAAGTTTTATCCAATAATTGTAGCCACGTTCCATTTATCGAGGTTTCTAGCGTAATTTCATACTTCTCATCAGCAAATACATGCCCCACATGCTCTGCCCAGGATTCACAGACTGCGATTCGCCCGGCGTCATTGCTATTGACATCGCCATGTCCGTTGGCTGCGACTTCTGCGACCACCAGGTTTTTCCAATAAATTGGACCAACTTGGGTAAAATGCGAAGCGTGGGCTATTTCGTGATAAGCGGTTTTCTTTAATCTATCAGAGTTTACTAAGCTTATTGGAATGTACACATCTGGTGCAAAAGTCAACAACAATTGAGACGCTGTAAAGACATCAATCAGTTGGCCAAAAGGTAATATAAAGATATGATTATCAGGGATGCCCTGACCAATACCTAGTAGCGTCAGTTCTGGTCCCATCTTGTCGGCCATCAGGGCAAATCCACTGACTCCTTCAAATGTACCGGTAAAAATCCGAAGTTGTCCAGGTGGCAGATTGATTCCCTCCGTTGGAGCCAAATCGTAAAACTCATGCACCGCATTATTCACCGTGGCAGCACCCCAAAAGCGGTGGGCTTGTGATCCCAGGACCGACCACATGTGGTAGTTTACTTCGATGTCGTTGAAGTTGGGGCCCCAGATTCGTCCGACATAATCTTTGGCAGGACTGAGCCACTCCATGACCTTGCTATTATTAGTGGGCTCTGCGCGCACCGAACAACGAGGGTTTTGAAACCTGATCCACATCCATGCCCTACCCCGGTATTCATCATTGATTTTCCAGCAGCCGCTGTCGTTGGTCCAGGTTTCGTCTTCGGTAAACCAACTATCCTTCATCGTCACTTTCACCCGGCGTACTTTCTCAAAGGTTTCCGGATCGCCGGCAACGGAAAGCTGGGTGTCTTCTACTTTGATACAGCCTCCTGGTTTTCGCTGATTGCTAAATACTTCACAACCACAATCATTGATGGTGTAAACACTCTCCTCGTCATTGTCCGGATAACAATCGCAGTACCACTCCCAATTTACCGGATGAGTAGGATCGGCGTCTTCATTGATGCGTAAAACGGGTACACACCCCGGCGGACAATCCGGCTCAATGGGAATCAGGGAGATGTCAAAATCCTTAATGCCTTGTGGGAAGACATAGGTCGGGATTTCTGCCGAAAGGCCATTGAGTCGGAAGCTCTCGGCCATCAACAGTGGGTCGGACTTATCGAGGTACAGCTCTTCCAGCAACTCATAGTTAAAGCCGGAAAAATCAAAACCCGGATCAACGATGGCATAGAGCGTGGGCAATTCGTCTACGGCTAATTCCTGGTAATAATCTCCCATTTCCACCACCTCATACTCCAAGGGAAAATCGTAAAAGAATTCTTCCGTACGGTACAAACGCTTAAGCTCCTCCCAATTGGCAGGCAGGAATTTCACATAGAGATCGGTGGCGATGATCTCATGTACTGCCGTGGTGTACAGACTTTGTTGAGCTTCTTGCATGTGTACTACCGTAAAGGGATTATTGCGCCGCGCACCCAGAGTGGTCCTGGTCAATTCACCTTCTCCGGACCGATTCTGGACTTCCTGGTCACTTACATTAAAAATATTTTTCACAGCCGTTGGTGTAACGGAACTTGGCGATTTCACTTCAGTCAGCACATCTTTTTCACATGAACTTAACAGAAAGAGCGAAAACGCAACGACGATTAAAGATAAGCAATTTTTTTGTTGCATTTTTATACAAAATAAAATGGTAAACACCCCAAGTACTGGAGTGGTGTGGCACTATCGCCAGGATATATTGACCGCCTTTGGCATAGCTTTGCCGGGGCAAAACGCGAAGCGTTGAGCCTGATCAACAGAGGATTAGGGCATAACGATGACGCTATACCGCAAATAGTGCTGATGTTTTACTTTGCTGATAAAAAATGCTTGAGCGCTGATAATTTGTTTTGCTGAACCTGGATGAGTAATCCTAAAGGATGGTTGCTTTGCAGTGGCAAGATATGAATTCATTTCAATAAAAACAAATCAAAATTCTGTTTTTTAACATTTATCTCTCGGCAAGCAGTGTAATTTATAAAAGCCTACCAGAAATCAGTTTTTGACAACTTTCCACCATTTACTTAACAAAAGTGAATATAATATATTACTTTTACATTCGTTAAGTAAATGATCTCCGCGCGATTTCCTTTGGTCACGGAGATATCAAAATCAAAAGCTCACATCCGACATGCAAGAATCTAACAGCCTTGGAGAATTTGAAGAATTGGTCTTGTTAACCGTTGCCGCCCAACACGATCAGGCCTACGGGGTGTCGATCAAGGAACACCTGGAGGAAACCCTCGATCGTAAGATCAACATCAGCGCCGTACACGTTGCGCTCAAGCGTATGAAGGAAAAAGGATACGTCTCCTCCCAATTTGGGGGCATTACACAGGATAGAGGAGGACGAAGAAAGAAGTTTTACGTCATCACCGCACTGGGCAAACGCATGCTCGATCGCCAATACGAGATCAGGACTTCCATTTACCAACAAATCCCCAATATCTCCTTCGGCTCATGAAACTACCACCACCTAAAAACGCCCTCAAATTCCTGCGCTGGTTTTGCCGGGAAGATTACCTGGAAGAAATCGAAGGGGACCTGGTCGAACTCTTTGAAGAACAGCAGGAAAGTGCTTCCCGATGGGCTAATTTGGCCTTCTATTGGCAAGTACTGCACTACTTTCGGCCCGATTTTATCAAGTCCTTCCATTTCAATCCGGTCCCCCAAGCCGCAATGCTCAAAAACTACTTCAAGGTCGCTCGCCGGAGTATGATGAAACAAAAACTGTACACGGCTATCAACATCGGCGGATTGACACTTGGCCTCACCGGTTTTATCCTGATTTTCCTCTATGTGCAACACGAACTTTCCTTTGATCAATTCACGGATCATCCCGAAGAAGTTTATCGTGTCTACCAACGAATGGGCGGTAATGAATATCAGGGATCTGATAAATATGCCTACACCCCCGTTGGCCTTGCCCCGGCAATGGAGGCGGAATTTTCCGAGGTAGCACAGGCCACCACCTTCCGCGATCAATCCGCATTGTTGAGTCGTGAACAAAGCCATTTTTATGAGCCGGGACTGTGGGCAGATGAGGCTTTCTTTCAGGTATTTCCTTACCCATTTCTCCACGGCAATCCGGCAACGGCACTTCAGGAAGGCAAAAGTATGATACTAACAGCTTCGCTGGCACAAAAGATTTTTGGTCAGCAAAACCCGATTGGAGAGGTATTGACTTTTCAAAATAAGGAGGCATTCACCGTGACCGGTGTCCTAGAAGATTTGCCGGAAACGGCGACCATTTCCTTTAGTTTTTTAACAGATATTGGCTCTAACGGCCAATACGATTACGACCTAAAAGGAGACCAGTGGAACAATAGCGATTATATGACTTTTTGCCGCTTAACTCCGGGAGCCAATGACCTCGCTTTACAGCAAAAATTACCGGCTTTATTGGATAAATATTGGCAACAGCCGGAAAACTTCCCCTTTAAACTCAGCTATCAATTGCAATCTCTGTCCGATCTGCATTTTGAGCAGGGCATTAATTTCGATACAGGCATAAAAGGCAATATGCAGTATATCCGTTTATTTTCCATCATTGCAATTCTGGTCCTACTGCTGGCTTGTATCAATTATATGAACTTAGCCATTGCCCGTTCCATCAAGAGAACCCGGGAAGTAGGCATTCGCAAGGTAGTTGGTGCGCGCTACCGGCAGGTGTTGGGGCAATTTCTTAGTGAGTCGGTGCTCATTACGTTCCTGGCTTTGGTGCTCGCGCTACTTGCCAGCCAGTTGCTGCTCCCTCTGGTGAACAACGTCCTGGATCGATCCATTGAATTAAATTTGCTGACCAACACCTGGCTACTTCCCGGACTGGCGGTATTGATGATTGTGGTGGGACTCCTTTCGGGCAGTTATCCGGCGCTGGTGATGTCATCCCTGCGGCCGGTACAAGTCCTAAAAGGCAGCAAGGACCGACGCCTTTCCGATCAAAAATTGCAGCATTGGTTAATGGTCGGTCAGTATGCGGTGTCGGTGGGACTGATCATTTGCAGTCTGGTCATTTACCGCCAATTTCAGTATATCCAACAAAAGGAATTGGGGTACCAAAAAGAACAGGTGGTGGTCATTCCGATCCAGGACCGGGAATTGCGTAAGCACATTCCAGCGCTAAAAAATGAATGGGCAAAAAATCCCAATTTACTGGCGGTTACAACTACTTCGGAGTTGCCCACCAATGTTACCTCCAACACCAAATTGCGGAAAGCCGGAGAGGCAAAAGAAGCCGCCAGCCTCATTTACCGGGCCCGGCAAGGCTATGATTATCTGGACGTATTCAGCATTCCCTTGCTGGCGGGGCGCACCTTCTCTCCGGATATCCAATCCGATTTTGAAGAAGGCATCATCCTCAACGAATCGGCGGCCAAGGCCTTCGGCTGGAGCCCAGAGGCGGCCATCGGACAATCGCTGCTAGACCACAAATCCCGCACGGTAATCGGCGTGGTCAAAGATTTTCACATGCATTCCCTGCATCTGGAAATTGCGCCCTTGATGATGGTGATGGACGATTATTTTGACCAGATTGCGGTTAAGGTCCGTCCGGAAAACCTGGGCGGTACGCTGACGACACTGGAAGCCGGATTACAGCAGCACTCCCCCTACCCTTTTGAGTACCAGTTTCTGAATGAACGGTTTGACCAATTGTACCGGTCCGAGCAACAAATGGGTGAGTTGCTACTGATCTTCACCCTACTCGCCATCTTCATCGCCTCCATTGGGCTATTTGGACTGGCGGCCTTCATGGCCAAACAAAAGACCAAAGAAATCGGCATTCGGAAAGTACTGGGTGCCAGTGCCCTGGAAATTGTGGGACTGTTTACCAAAAACTTTACCCGCAGCATCCTGCTGGCCATCATCATTGCCATTCCGGTCAGCTTTTACCTATCCAGGCACTGGCTCGGAGGCTTTGCCTATCGCATTGAGTTGCAATGGTGGTATTTTATGCTCCCAGGGCTGGCCATGTTGGGGCTGGCCTGGATGACCATTGGCTTGCAAACTATTGGGGCAGTGCGGGTGAATCCGGTGCAATGTTTGAAGGAGGAGTGAGCTCCTCCCATGCAAAAAAAATCAGCAGGTTAATCTAATCTTTCCGATATTTGTTTTATACAAAAGCAATTCGATAAATATGATCGTTACTTCTGCCGTCGAGGAAATTGTTGATTTCATTGCAAGAGAAAACCCCAATCGTGTTTTGGAATTTAAAGCTTCTGAGACTACACGAAAAAGAGTTTTTGAGCTCATTGATAAAGCAAAATCACAGGAGATTTCTGAGAAAGAACAGGAAGAACTTGACCATTATCTTCTTTTAGAACATTTAATGCGACTTGCAAAGATAAAGGCTTATCAGAAGCTTTAATAAAGGCAAAATTATTCCCTCCTCCTGACTATCCTTTGTTGGTGAATAGATAAAACTCACCACTCATTCACTCCGCAATGACTTCACCGGATTGGCCAAAGCCGCCCGTATCGTCTGAAAGCTTACGGTCAGCAGCGCAATGCCAATAGCAATGATTCCCGCCAACAGGAAAGTCCACCAGGGCATATCGATGCGGTAGGCGAAATTCTCCAGCCAGCGGTTCATCACGTACCAGGTGATGGGGATGGCGGTGACCAGGGCGATGAGAATGAGCTGAATAAAATCTTTGGATAATAAGCCTACAATGCCCGTCACAGAAGCCCCCAACACCTTGCGGATACCAATCTCCTTGGTGCGCTGCTGAGCGGCAAAAGAGACCAGGCCCAGTAGGCCAATGGTGGCAATAAATATAGCCAAAAGAGAAAAGACACCAATGATTTGGCCAATCTGTAGTTCGCCTTCGTACATGCGGTTGAAACGCTCGTCCATCAGGGTGTAATCAAAGGGTTGGCCCGGGGCGAGCAGATCCCAGTCGCTTTTCAGCTTTTGGATGGTGTTTGATAAATCATTACCCTTCAGTCGTAAGGTCAGGAATCCCTGGCTGGGCCGCAGGAAAAAGGCCAACGGGGCAATATTCTGGCGCAAGCTGGAAAAGTGAAAGTCCTTCACGACACCTATGACTTTATAGGCCGTAATCTGTTCATTATCATCAAATTCTGAGAGGTATTGCCCGATTGGGTCTTTATCCCCAAAATAGGCCGCCATTCGTTCGTTGATGACGACGGCGGCACTGTCGGAAGGAAAGTCGGTAGAAAAGTTGCGCCCTTCGAGCACCTGCATGCCCATCGTGGGAATGTAGTCTTCATCCACATCCCAGTTGTTGAGAATGACCACATTGTCCTGCTCGCGGTTACGGCCGACAAAATAGGAGGAAGTATTGCGTGAACTGGGCGTTGGCAAAAAGCTGGAAACCGTGGTGCGCTCCACCTCTGGATAAGCTTCCGTTTTGGCTTTGAAGGTGGCGACATTGTTTTGCAATGCATAAGCATCACTGATGGTCAGCAGATGATTGCGATCAAAACCAAGGTTTTTATGTTGGATGTACTGCAACTGCTGATAGACCACCAAAGTACCAGAGATCAACGCCATGGTGATCAAAAATTGAAAAACCACCAGCGCATTGCGCAAATTGTCTTTACGGCGGCCTTGAAAGATGCTGCCTTTGAGCACTCTAACCACCTTAAATCGCGATAACAAGATGGCCGGATAGCTGCCCGCGAGCAAACCAATCAACGGGATCAAAGCCAATACCGTGAAAATAAAACGCGTGGAAATCAGCTGCCCAAATTCCAGTTCCTTACCGGAGAGTTGATTGAAATACGGAAACAAGAGCCTGATCATCAATCCGGAGAGAACCAAGGCAAAGACGGTCAGCAAGGTGGTTTCGCTCAAAAACTGGGTAAAAAGCTGACTTTTTTGGGCGCCTACTACCTTTCTGATGCCCACTTCCCGGGCGCGAATAGCTGAACGGGCGGTGGTCAGGTTGATAAAATTGATACAGGCAATCAACAAGATGAACAAACCGATCAATGAGAATATCCACACGTATTTAATGTCTCCATTGGCACCCAATTCATCATCTTTATCAGAATACAAGTGGATGCGTTCCAAAGGAAAAAAAGCGTAGCTAAAATAGTTGCTTCCCTGCAACAGTTCCTGCCAACGCTGGCCGATGTATTTTTCCACGGCGGGGCCAAAATACTGGCTGAGCATAATGGGATTAACTTTTTCCGTAAAGGCAGCCATATCTGTCCCCTCGCGTAGGCGCAAAAAGGTGGTAAAATTAAAACTTCCCCATTCTTCGTTGCGGCTTTCCTCAAGCGAGCTCAACGACAGGTAAAAATCAAAGTCAAAATCGGTATTTTCCGGCATGTTTCCTCGTACGCCGGTTACCGTGTATTTGTATTCGTTGTCCAAAGTAATTGGCTTGCCAACAGGGTTTTCATCTCCAAAATATTTTTGAGCCACCTGCTCAGAAATCACGACTGTGTTAGGATTCCTCAATGCGGTTAGGGGG
Source organism: Saprospiraceae bacterium (assembly GCA_965229635.1). GTDB lineage: Bacteria > Bacteroidota > Bacteroidia > Chitinophagales > Saprospiraceae > BQJU01. Next base: position 2,448,938 of record OZ245894.1, on the reverse strand, counting down.
TCCCCTTGAATGAGAGGAATGGCAAAAAATTGAAAGAGATTGCTATCAGCAAAAATGATGTGGTCCTCCCGGAAATGCTGCTCTTCGTAATGTACCAGATAACTCCCCCGATAGCGAAGGCGCATGTAGTCTTCCACCTCCGGAAATTCCGCCTTGATCGTTGGTCCAAATGGTGCCGCATTATCGGCAGTGGAGATTTCCTGATCACCCAATTGCGCATTTATATCGGACCGGTAAATTCGATCGGCATTGGGATGAAAACGATCGTGCGTCAGTTCGTCATTGACATACAAAAAGATAAACAGAAAGGCCGTAACGGCAGTAGCCAACCCAATGATATTGATCAGGGAATAGAATTTGAATTTCCATAAGTTTCTAAGGGCAACTTTGATATAATTGTACAACATAACGGGTGATTTGTCTTTAAGATGTTAAAATGGGGCGCTGCCCCCTATTAGAGTAACTGGAGTTATTTCGGGCTCAAATTGTCGCTATTCACTTCGCAAGGCTTTCACCGGATTGGCCAAAGCCGCCCGAATACTTTTGTAACTAACCGTCAAGAATGCAATCAGCATGGACAATAGTCCGGACAGTGCAAAAATCCACCAATGCAAGTCGATGTGATAGGCAAAATAATCCAGCCATCGGCCCATAAAGTACCAGGCAAGCGGTGTACCAATCAACAAGGCAATGAAGACAATCAGAAGAAATTCCTTGGATAATAAGCCAACCAACTCTACCACGCTGGCACCAAGCACTTTGCGAATACCAATTTCCTTAATTCTTTGTGCAGCGGCGTGAGTAGCCAAACCAAATAACCCTAAACAAGAAATGATGATCGCCAGTAAGCCAAAAGCCTTACAGATGGCCGCCAGCCGACTGTCTTCTTCGTAGTACCGGGCAATACGTTCATCCAGAAAATTACCGTCGAAAACCTGTTCGGGCAGTACCTCATTATAGACTTTTTGAATGCTGGCTACTGTTGCTGCCAATTCACCAGGATTCATTTTCACGCCAACCTCCCAATAATATTCTTTCCTGGTAGTCATCATCAAGGGCTCATTGGCTTCGTGGAAAGAGTGGGAATGAAAATCCTTTGTCACGCCAACAATATCCAGGGCCAGGCTCCGGTTTGCGCCCAAATTCAGTTTTTGTCCAAGGAGTTCCTTTGGGTCCCGAAATCCCAGTTTTTGCATGACAGTCTCATTCACAACGGCCTCCTTCATAGTGTCTGATGGCGACAACCATCGCCCGGCCAGCATATCCAAGCCATAAGTCTCCTGGTAATCAATATCGCAAAACTTCATACTCATTTCAAAAGGCTCGTCTTCCGGGCGGGAAGCAAAGCGAAAATTAGACGACCAGGTATTGTCGGATAAAGGCTGGTCGCTGCTCAGGCTGACGTTCGAAACATTAGGCAATTGCAGCAATCGCTGCTTTAAAGCCTCCTGGCGGGAAATACCCGAGCTATCGATGCTCATATTAAAAGTATAGACTAATTCATCACTAAATCCCAGGTCTTTGGAGCGAATGTAGTCCAGCTGAAGAATGGTAATTGCCGCTCCAATGATCAATGCATGGGCAATAGAGAACTGTAATACCACCAATGATTTGCGGATGGCCACCCCACCAAATATCGAATTATCAGAATGGTTGTTCAAAGCCTGTACCGGCCGAAAACGCGCCATGGCCAATGCCGGGTAAATACCTGATAATAAGGTCACCAAAATGGTAGCGACCACCAAAAAGCCAATGATCAATGGATTGGAAAGGAATGGCACTTCTTTGGGAACGTGGGAAAAAGCACTCAATAGCGGCAACATCATCGACGCCAAAATGGTGCCGAGGATAACCCCTAATACTACAATGACACCCGTTTCCGCCATAAACTGTCCAATCAGCTGTCTCCTTCCACTACCAAGCGTTTTGCGAACACCTACTTCCCGGGCACGCAGGGATGCCTGAGCCGTAGCCAGATTGATAAAATTAAAACAGGCCATAATGAGGATGAGCAATCCAATTGCCGCCAGGATTTTTAATCGACTTTTAGCAATGGTATGGGTTCCTGAATTACGGTACAGTTCGCTGTAATGTAGTTCTGACAATGGTTGAAGGCTGTGAAAACGGGTTTGTTTCCCGGTGCGCCTACTGTACTGCTCCTTGCCCACGGCAGCCAGAATTTCATTGGCTGCGTCCATTTCTGATGGATCATGCAGTTTGGCGTACACCTGATTATTAGAACTGCAACTGCCCCAGCCACCACCGAAAAAAAACAACTCATTATGGTTCTCCACTGTCGGATAGGAAATCAGAAATGGAAAAGTGAAATCACAATTGGGTGGCAGATCCTCGATGACGCCCTTAACCGTCACCGGCACCAGATTTTCCACCAGGATGGTCTTTCCCAGGGCATCTTCCCAATTGTCAAAACACTTTTCGGCAAAGCTGCGGGTCAGTAGGATGTCATTGGGTTCAGCCAGTGCCGTTTGTGGATCTCCGGCCAACCAGTCAAAACTGAAGATTTGCAAAAACTCCGGTTCGGCAAAGAAGGCCGTTTCCAATGGATTCATGCCCAGTTTTTTAAGCGGAGCCCCTCCATCCGGATCAGGAATGGTCAGGGTGGCCCATACTTCATGCACTTTGGACATGTACTCAAACTGGCTGACCTCGTTACGCATCACATCCATTGCCGGTAAGGGAATACAAGTGCTATAGTTTTCCCCTTCTTCCGGGCGCACCTCCACGCTCACAACCCGGACGATGCTGTCGTAATTATCGAAATTTTCATTAAAACTCAACTCGAATGAAATCATTCGAAAAATGAGCAATACCGCCGCAATACCGATCATCATGCCGATGAGATTAATGGCAGTATACAGTCGATTTTTGCGCAATACACGGAATGCGCCTTTCAGGTGATTATAGAACATGATCCACAATTTTTATTCGTCTTTTAAAGCTTTTACCGGATTGGCTAAAGCCGCCCGGATACTTTGCAAACTGACCGTAAAGAAAGCGATCCCAATCGCCGCCAGCCCCGCCAGGGCGAATACCCACCAGCGGATATCGATGCGATAGGCAAAGTTTTCCAGCCAGCGATCCATTGCCAACCATGCCAGAACAGAAGCAATGACAAATGCCACCAAGACCAGCTTCAGGAAATCTATGGATAACAAACTGACGATATTAGCTACCGTGGCCCCCAGTACCTTACGGATACCAATTTCCTTAGTCCGCTGTTCCGTACTAAAAGTAGCCAGTCCAAACAGTCCCAAACAGGCAATGATAAACGCCAGCAGGGTAAAGAAAGTAATGGCCTGGCTCAGCATGTTTTCCTTCTCAGCTAAGCTGGCAAAATTCTCATCCATAAAGGTGTAACGAATCGGCTCATCGGGTGAAAATTTACGCCAGTTTTGCTCCAGCGTGGCCACCACCTCACCGATATCTCGGCTATTTGTTTTGACGACCAGTTTGCTTCCTTGAGGAGCATATGACAAGACCACCGGAGCAATTTGCTCGCGTAAGGTCTGGAAATGGAAGTCGTGAACGATGCCGATTACATGTTGTACATTATTGATCTCTGCTCCAATGGGGCTTTCGCCCAACCCAAGCTGCCTTACTGCGGCCTCATTAAGAATGAGTGCAGCACTGTCACCGGCCATCTCTTCCGAAAAATTGCGACCATCCAGCAATGTCATATCGACCGTAGCGAGGAAGTCATCATCAACCGGAAAGGTTTGAATGGTAATGGATTCGCTCATTTCCGGAGTTTGGTAGGTATACATCCAGATACCTTCTCCGGCAGGTACCCTGCGCGTCATACTGGTGGAAATCACCTTGCTGTTTCTTTCCACTTCTTCTCGATAGGTTGCCGCCTGATCTTTAAGCTGACTGAGATTTTCCACTACGACTATCCCATCCTGACTTAATCCTTTGTCCTTTTCCAACATGTATTGAAGCTGCTGATAAACGATCACACTACTGATGATCAGCCCTATGGAGATCACAAACTGAAACACCACTAAACCACCGCGCAGTCGTCCATTTTCCTGCTTATTGCGTCCGCCTTTGATGATCTTGGAAGGACGGAAGCTGGTGAGGTAAAAAGCGGGATAAATTCCCGAAAGGATGCCAACCAGTAAGGCAAAACCTAACAATAGGAGCGGCTGTTGCCAATTGGAAAAAATGGCCGCCATTTGCTGCTCACCGGTGATTTTTGAAAAGAGCACCTGTAATAATTCAGCAAGGCCACCGGCAATGACCACTGCCAGCAAGCTAAACCAGATGGATTCACTGAGAAATTGATTGATCAAAAACTTTTTCTCTGCCCCCAGAGTCTTTTTGATGGCAATTTCCTTGGCTCTGACCATTGAGCGAGCTGTAGTCAGGTTGATGTAATTCACCCCGGCCAGAAAGATGATGAACAGTCCGATAATGCCCAATACATACACCTGTGTGGCATTTCCACCCGTAGACACTTCCAGGTTGTAATCGGAATGTAGGTAGATATCGGTTAGCGGCTGCACGTAAAACTTTACAGCATCCTTATTATTCACCCATTTTTCAAATGGTAGATCCGTTTTTACGGATGGATAGGCCTGGTTTTGCAGTAATGCCTGCAATCCGGCTTGCAAATCTGCCTCAGTGGCGTTTTTATTTAGTTTGACGTAATTGTAAAAGGTAACATTTGTCCAGCTGGTGCGGCCTTCTTCTCTTCCCTTAAGGGAGAACCAGAGATCTGCCTTGAGGTGGGTCCGCAAATGGCTATTGTCGATAATACCTGCTACCTGATATGGCTTTTGCTCCGTGCCGGTAAAGATGGTCTTACCCATGGCCTGACTCGCGCCACCGAAATATTTTTCGGCCAGCCGTTTAGATAAAACCACTTCATCGGGAGCTTTCAGAACCCGGGTAGGATCACCGGCCACAAAATCAAAGGAAAACATTCTGAAAAAGGTCGAATCAACATACAGTTGATTTTTTTCTTTGTATTCCTGCTCCCAGGCTTTGATTTCCAGCTCGCGAAAGCCGCGATCAAAACGGGTAGCCAGTTCAATTTCCGGTGTTTCCTGCGTCAGTGGGGGCAGCAGATTTTCCTGGCTCTTGGCAAAGCCGCCCATATTAAAAAAGTCGGTCCCGATGCGGTAAATTCGCTCGGAATCGCGGAAGCTTTGATCGTAGGTGAGTTCGCGGTAAGTGTAAAAAAGCAGCACAAATGCTGCGGCCAGTCCGAGCGACATGCCCAGCAGATTAACGGCGGAGTACATGGGATATTTCCACATATTTCGCCACGCAATTTTAAAGTTATTTTTCCACATAATTCGGGTGATTTGATCTTTCTTTACCTTCTTTATTATGCACTATTCCATTCTCAAAGATTCTACCGGATTGGCTAGTGCTTTTTTAATCACCAGCACAGTGATGACCAAGCCGGTCAGGATTGTGATAACGATTCCCGTTGCTACAAATGGGGTTACGCCAAGCGGGACTTTATAAGCAAATTCAGCCAGCCAACTATTGAGCAACCACCACGCCAGGGGCCAGCCAACGACATTTGCTAAAAGCAGTACCCAAGAGAATTCTTTGGCAAAAAGCCAGATAATCTGCCTGACTGATGCGCCCAGCACTGTTCTGATACCGACCTCTTTTACCCTACGGGTAATGGTGATCAATACAATGCCAAATACCCCGAGTAAGACGATCACCAATGCAATGACGGTAGCCAGTTCCGAGGCTTGTTTTAGTTGTAATTCATTTTGGTAACGACTCGCCAGCGTTTCATCCATAAAGGCATAATCAAACGGCGCATCAGGAAAGAGAGTGGTCCACTGCTGCTGAAGCGCATCGATTGTAGTAGCCAGATTTCCGGGCTTTACTTTAAAAGAGAGATAGCGATAAATCAGGGCATTACTCACGTGTAGAAAAAAGATGGGACGGATAGTCTCGTGCATCGTATTGAAATGAAAATCCTTAACCACTCCTCTGACGGTAAAAACCGTTTCATTGCCCTCGAGTCGAAGCTTTTGTCCAATGGCGGCATTCACATCTTCCCAACCCAATTCCCGGGCCGCTGTTACATTCAGCACCATAGCAGAAGTATTTGCGGGGCTGCCGTTGTCATCAAAAAACTGCCCCGCCGCCAGCTCAATGCCGTAAGTATTGGCATAATACTCATCGGTATAAAGAGATGTGGAGGTAATGGCTGTGGAAACATTGCTGGAAGCATGGTAGAGGTTATTGGAAATGCTTCCACTTTGTCCATCGGGGATTTCAAAGGAAAAAGTGGCTTCCGCAACTTCCGGCAGGCGGGCAAATTCACTGCGGGCCGTCTGCATCTTTTGCACACCGGCTTCGGTCCAGTCGCGTGGAGTTCGTGCCGTAATGACCGCCTCTTTATCATACCCTAAATTGGAATTGAAGAAGAAAGAAATCTGCTGGTGCACAACCACCGCTGCCACAAAAACAACGATGGCAGTGGTGAATTGCATTGCCAGCAATGCCCGGCGAAGGACCACTTTATCACCAATGTTTTTCAACTTTCCTTTCAGCGATTGCACCGAAGGTTGAATGGAAAGCACAAAGGCCGGATAAATCCCCCCGAGCAATCCGATAGCAGCAGCAATCCCCAAGGCTAATACCCCATAATACCAGGAAAATTGTGCCAGTGGTGGAATGTCTTTACCCAGCATTTGACTAAAGGCTCCTCTACTCAAATTGTAAAGGACCAACCCCAGCACACCGGAAATCACAGCAAAGACGATGGATTCCGTAAGGTGTTGAATGATAATTTGCTGCTTTGAGCCACCCAATACCTTCCGAATGCCCGTTTCCTTTAGTCGGGTCATTCCATTACTCACGGAAATATTGACAAAATTGACCACGGCCATGAACAGAATGAATAGCGCAATTCCTCCGATGGTGTACATCATGCGTTTGGCAGCGCCATTATTAAGCAATAAATAATCCTCGTTGACCGGTGTAGCATATATTTCCAGGTTGGTGTGGATATTGTCGGCGGTATTGTCGGCCAGTATCTGCTCAATGGGTTGCCGTAAATCCTCAGCACTCACCCCTTGTTTCACTTTGACATAATTGATGACATAAGGATTTTGCCAGGAATAAAAAGGCTCGTAGCGGCCAAAGAAACGCAGGCTGGATGCAGGGATAAACATCTCATTGCTGCCATTATTATAATTAGTCACCGTGTTGAAAGGCAGTTCTTTGAGTACCCCCGTAATGGTAAAATCCCGCTCTTCTCCGGCAAAAGATTGAATCGTCAAAGATTCGCCCAGCACATCGGTTCTGCCAAAGTACTTATCGGCCTTGGATGCGGTAATCACCAGAGCATCGGGTTGCTGTAGTGCTTTAGCGGGATCACCATGTAGTAAAGGAAAGCCAAAAACGGTCAGAAAAGTGGAATCGCCGGGTTGTAGTTGTTCCGAAAAGTGTTGATCTCCTTTGGAAACAATGGAAGAAATGCCATCGTGGTGGTAGGCGTTTTCTACCAGGTGTGGATAGTTCTCCTGCAAAGCTTGCCCGATCGGAGCCAGGGTGGTAAAATTGAGTCCCATGCCCGGTTGTTTCCAGGTGCTCTTTAACACCATCACCCGATCGTTATCGCGGATGATGCTATTGACATTAACCTCCCGCCAAAGGTAGCCCAGAGTAAGAAACAGAAACCCTAAACCTACGGAGAGTCCCGCCGCATTGATCAATGCGAAGGTTTTATTTCTCCAAATATTCCGGACCGCTATTTTAAAAAAATTCTCAAACATCTCTTATGGCGATTTAGAGTGATTATTCAGCTACTAAAGAGTTATTCATTCCGCAGGGCCTTCACCGGATTGGCCAAAGCCGCCCGGATACTGCGCGCACTTATCGTCAAAGCAGCAATGACCACCGCCGTAAAGCCCGCCACCACAAAGACCCACCATTGAATATCAATCCGGTAGGCAAAGTTTTCGAGCCATTGTTGTATAAAATACCAAACGAGGGGTGTAGCAATAACGAAGGCGATGCCGACCAACATCAGAAAATCCACGGATAACAAGCGCAGGATACCGATCACCGATGCGCCTAAGACCTTCCGAATGCCGATTTCTTTAGTTCGGGTATTGGCAGCAAAGGAAGCCAATCCAAACATGCCCAGACAGGCAATAAAAATGGCAATGATGGCAAACAGGCCAAAGATTCGCCCCTGTCGGGCTTCATTTTGGTATTGCCGGTCCAGACGCTCATCCAGAAACTGGTACGAAAACGGGAAAGCGGGTGATTGTGCATTCCAGGCCGACTCGGCAGCAGCAATCACTTCTTGCACCCGGTTGCCCTGAGCCTTGACAGCAATCACTGCCCCTCGGGAGGAGGTGGAGATGACTAACGGCTCAATCGCATCACGCAAGCTGGAAAAGTGGTAGTTTTTGACCACTCCTACCACGTTCCGTGGAATGGTATCAAAATAGGTAAGATGAACCTTCTTACCGATGGCTTCTTCCGGAGTAAGTCCCAAATCCGCAACAGCTCTTTCATTGAGGATGGCCGCGCGTGAACTATCACTAGCCAGTTGTACATCAAAATCACGCCCAGCTACAAATTCCAGTGCCAGGGTTTTAGCATAATCGAAATCAACAAAAGCCGTGCGCATCCGCATTTCCTGATTAAGTTCAGATACAACTACATTGGTTGCATCATGAAAGCCACCAGGTACGCCAGTCATGAAGGCCACATCAGTTACCCCCGGCTCTCGCTTTAGTTGTTGACGAAACAACTCTCGATTATGGTATAGCTCCGGGCTATTCACCTGCATCAACAATACCTGCGATTTATCAAAGCCAAGATTTTTGCTTCTCAGATAATCCAATTGTTGAGACACAAAGAAAGTGCTGCAAAGCAGACCGATTGACAGTACAAACTGAAAAACAATCAATGCTTTGCGCAATCCAGCCGAATGGCGCTCCCCTGCCGTGGTGGAGCCTTTCAACGTGAAAGCAGGCTTAAAAGACGACATAAACCACCCCGGATACAGTCCAGCAACCAGAGCCACCGTCAGGGTTAGTCCTCCCAATAAAGCAGCCACCTGCCCGACAGGCATCGACACCTGTAAGGTCAAATCAAAGAATTGCTCAAACCGGGGTAAGATCCATTTTACCAGCGTGACTGCCGCAATGACGGAGGCTCCAGTCAGCATCAGGCTTTCGCCCAATGTTTGCAATACAATCCGCGAGCGAGCGGCACCCAGGACCTTCTGAATGCTCACCTCTTTGGCCCGATCTACCGCTTTGGCGGAAGCCATATTGATGTAATTGGCACAGGCGATAACAATCAGCAAAATGGCCGCAAAAAGAAAGATGCGCACCGATGACCGATCACCATGTCGGGCGGGATCATAGCGGGTATCCGATTCAAAATAGACATCTCTGATGGGTTGAAGTCGCAAATCAATGCGGTTACCGCTTTCTTCAAAATCCTTTCCAAAGTATTTGTCCATAAACTGCGGAAGGTGGAGGTTGACCGCCGCCAGTGACGCCTCGGGTTTGAGTCGGACGTAGGTCATCAACGAGTTGTTCCACCACTCGGTCCACCAACTTGCCTCTTCCAGTTCAAGCGTACTTTCCACCAGATCAATATTAAAGTGCATCAGCCCGGGCAGGTCGTCCAGCACTCCGGTGACCGTGGCATCATAACTGTTATCGATGCGCAGTGTTTTCCCCATGGCAGCGGCCTCACTATCAAAATACCGCAGTGCCGTTTTGCGACTTATCACAATGCTATGCAACTGCGTCAGAGCCGTTTCTGCCTGACCGTGTAGAAGTGGTAAATTGAAAAAGGTCAAAAAATTGGGGTCGGCATATAAATAATTTTCTTCCTGAAATTTCTGCGCACCAATAGCAATGACAGAATTGCCATCTAGTACCCGTACCGTTTCTTCAATTTCTGAGGAAAAGTCCTGCTCCAGCGCAGGAGCAAAAGGAGCAGAAGTGACGCCAATTTCGTAGGGCTCATTATTGATTGAAGATACCCTTAGCAGTCGATAGGTTCGGTCGTGATGTGGCAGCATCCGGTCCGTTTGCCACTCATTATAGACAAAAAGAATAATCAGCATGGCTGCGGCCAATCCTATCGTGAGGCCGGCAAAATTGATAAGGCTTGCCGTGCGATTTTTTAATAAATGTCGAAGGGTGATTTTGAAGTCGTTTAGCAGCATAGCACCTGATTTGCAGGATACTATGCCAAATCCATGCCAAGCGAAAAACTACCCGGTTTCCGGCCTATTTTCCAGAAATAGATTAGACAAGTGTTCACAGTCGAACAACGAGTGTTCAAAAATGGACAGTAACTTTTTTCAGTGTTACTCAATCCAATTAGAGCAATACGCTCGTATATAACCTGAACATCTTAAAATACGATCCTTATGATGCAAAAACTACTTACTTCCTTTCTACTCATTTTCACCTTCTCTTTAACAAGCAATTTTCAGGCCAAAGCGGCATTACTTCCCGTGACAAGTATTGCCGATGACCTCTCCGGATCTCTGCGGGCCACCGTGGCTGCTGCGGCCGCAGGTGATACCATCACCTTTGATGCACTCATTGATGGCTTACCTATTTTATTGACATCCGGTGAAATCATGATTGATAAACCATTGATGATTATGGGCAATGGATCGTCCAGCACCATCATCAATGCATCCGGATTTAGCCGGATTTTTAATATCGCGGATGCGGGTGCGGTGACACTGATGGGTTTAACCCTGACCAATGGCGCTACCACCGGCAGTGGCGGTGCCATTCTGGCGACCAATTCTACCGTCGAGATCAGTGCTTCCATCATTAGCGGCTGTACCGCGAGCGGCGACATGGCCACGCAAGGCGGCGGAGCTGTTGCCAATTTTGGTGGTACCCTGACCATCTCCAACGGAACCATGATCTCCGGCAATACTGCCGACGGTGCCAGTGGTAGCGGAGGAGGAATTCTTAACGCAATGGGTGGAACGCTCACTGTACTCAACAGTACCATCACCATGAATACCTGCAACCGTGCAGGGGGCGGCATCGAAGATAATTCTGGTGCAGAAACGACGGTGACGCTTACCGGAGTCACTATCACCAACAACAGTTGTGGAGACGCTCCGGGCAATGGTGGCGGTGTACACATCACCGGTGCAGGCGATCTGTCCATCACCGATAGTGAGGTCAGCGGCAATGTAGCTGCTGCCGAAGGTGGTGGATTATGGAATGGTGTGGGGACAATGACGATCGACGCAGTAATCATTACCAATAATACCGCGAGCGGCGATGGTGCCGACCAGGGCGGTGGTGGTGTTTTCAACGCCGGTGGAACGATTGTCATTCAAAATACCAGCAGCATTACCAGCAATACCGCAGATGGTGCAGCTGGCAGCGGTGGGGGTATCCTGAATGACGCAGGAGGGACCCTGACCATTGATGATTGTACCATTGCTGATAATACAGCTATTCGTGCCGGCGGTGGTATCGAAGATAATTCCGGGTCAGGTACAACTTTTACCCTGACCAATGTTGACCTTAGTGGAAATATTGCCCTCGGCGCTCCCGGGAATGGTGGGGGGCTTCACATTACCGGAGCCGGTGATGTGACCATCACAGGGGGCGCCGTTAGTGGCAATACCGCTGCCCTGGAAGGCGGTGGATTGTGGAACGGCATCGGCACAATGACTATTGAAAACAATACCCTAATCAGTGGAAATGTGGCTAGTGGTGATTCTGCGAACGACGGTGGCGGAGGTATCTTCAATAATGGAGGTACGGTTATGGTCGATGGCTCGGCTGGTTTTGTATCCATTATCAATAATATGGCTGATGGCATTTCCGGTAGTGGTGGAGCGATATTTAGTATCGACGGTTCTGTTACGCTCAACAACTCGGCGATCGGGGCCAACATGGCCAATCGCGCTGGTGGTGGTATCGAAATTATTGACGGCGAGCTTACGCTCAATAGTTGCAATATGATCTTCAACGATGTCTACGGTCTGGCGGGTGAACCCAACCCAGGAAACGGTGGCGGATTGCACGTAAGTGGCATGGCCACCATCGTCTTTGACAGCTGTACTGTAGCCAATAACCTGGCCGCTCGCGAGGGCGGCGGACTCTGGAACCAGGTCGGTAGCACCCTGACCGTGCAAAATGGGACCGTCATTGAAGCCAATGGTGCATTCGGTGATGCCGCCGATGATGGCGGTGGAGGAATCTTTAATAACGGAGGCGAATTAATCATTGATGGTTCTGCTTTGGAAGTTTCCATTACCGGCAATTTTGCATCCGGAGTACTCGGAAGCGGCGGTGGAATTTTTAATGCTTCCGGAGGAACAACCACTATCGTTGACGCCAGTATTATGGCCAACGAAGCCGAAAGAGCCGGTGGTGGTATCGAGGATGCCGCGAATGTAGCAGGGACCGTTGGGCTGAGCATGACCAATGTGAGCCTTGACGGCAACTTTGCCTTTGGCAATGACGATAGCGCACCTGGAAGCGGTGGCGGACTACACGTATCCGGAGCCGGAGACGTGATGATTAGCGGAGGTACTTCCAATAACAATACTGCAGCCTCAGAAGGCGGTGGATTATGGAACGGAACGGGCCTTATGGTCATTGACAGCGTAACAATCAATGGAAACCTTGCCAGTGGTGCCGGTGCCGACCAGGGCGGCGGTGGCGTATTCAACGCTGGAGGTACGATTAATATCCAAAACAATACCACCATTACCCAAAATGTGGCCAATGGCGCTGCCGGTAGTGGTGGAGGAATTCTCAACGATGTGGGAGGTACCCTCACCGTAGACAACAGTACTATTTCCATGAACACCTCGGTTCGTGCCGGTGGTGGTATTGAAGATAATTCTGGCGATGCAACAACCATCGTTTTAACCAACGTAACATTGAACAGCAACACAACCAGTATGTCGCCCGGTAATGGTGGCGGTCTGCACATCACTGGTCCAGGCAACATCGATATTACCGGAGGAACCGTGATTGGAAACGTAGCTTCCGCCGAAGGTGGTGGCCTGTGGAACGGTGCAGGAATGATGACCATTTCAGGAACCACTATCGAAGGTAATATCGCCAGTGGTGATGGTGCCGACCAGGGCGGTGGAGGCATCTACAACCTCAGCGGTACAGTAGCGATTTCCAACAACACCATGATTACCAGCAATGTCGCTAACGGCGCGGCCGGAAGTGGCGGTGGTATCTTCAATGATGTAGGAGCAACACTTACCGTAGAGAATAGTACTATTAACCTGAATAGCTCGGTGCGCGCCGGTGGCGGTATTGAGGACAACTCAGGAGCAGAAACGACTATTGTTTTGACTAATGTCAATCTTGATAATAATACAACCAGCATGTCGCCCGGTAACGGTGGCGGTCTGCATATCACTGGAGCAGGCAACATAGATATCACCGGCGGTACTGTGAATGGCAATACCGCATCAGCTGAAGGTGGCGGATTGTGGAACGGTGCCGGTGTAATGAATATCGACGGTGTGACCATTGATGGCAACTTCGCCAATGGTGCCGATGCCGACCAAGGTGGTGGAGGCGTTTACAACCTCAGTGGAATGGTGTCCATTACCAACAATACCATGATCACCAATAACATGGCTAACGGAGCCAGTGGAAGCGGTGGTGGCATCTTGAATGATGTTGGAGCCACGCTGAGTGTGATGAACAGTACCATAGCATTTAACACCTCAATGCGTGCCGGTGGCGGTATCGAGGACAACTCTGGTGATGCTTCAACTGTAACGCTCACCAATGTAAACCTCGACAACAATAGCACCGCCTCTGCACCAGGTAATGGCGGTGGATTGCACATCACCGGAGCCGGTGGAGTGACGATTTCCGGTGGTACCGTCAATGACAACTTTGCCGCCCGTGAAGGCGGTGGATTGTGGAACGGTGCCGGGGTCATGACCCTTGCCAATGTGACCATTGACGGCAACCTCGCCAGCGGTGCAGCAGCCGATGACGGTGGTGGTGGCGTCTTCAACAACGGAGGAACCATCAATATCTCCGCTTCGACCATCTCCAACAATGATGTAAACGGTACCGAAGGTAACGGCGGCGGATTGCACAATCATGGAGAAGGTTCCGTAACGCTGTCTTACAGCACCATTTCCGGTAATACTGGTACCAATAACGGTGGTGGTATTTTCAACAATGGTACCCTGACCGTAGAAGCCAGTACCGTAACGGCCAATACTACCACAGCTTCCGGTGGTGGATTGGCGCAAGCCATGGCCTCCAATATGGCCAGTTTGCAAAGCACAATTATTGCCGGCAATACCGCCGGTTCGGATCAGGATGTAGATGGAACAGGTAGCCTGACTTCAAACGGCTACAACCTGATCGGGCAGGACGACAGCGATGCCTTCCCAGCGGATAATACCGATATCGAAGGAAGTGCAAATGATCCGGTCGATCCGATGTTTGAACCACTAGCTGATAATGGTGGCCCGACTCAAACCCACGCGCTAATGTGTGGCAGCATTGCCATTGACAATGGTGATGCAAACAATAATGCTACCGATCAGCGCGATTCAACGGTTTTTGGTGGTCGCAGAGATATTGGTGCCTTCGAATTGCAGGACGACTGCGTAAATGATGCCGTAAATGATCCTGAATTCCTGACAGGAAGTACGCTTTATCCTAACCCAGCCGTAATCGGAGTGGTGCGGGTAGATATCCCAGTAAGTTTCGGAACTGATATCAACATCCGCATCAGCGATGCAACCGGGAAGGTGATCTTCACTCAAGCGACCGGAACCGGTACATCTGATTTGAATTTGAGTACCCTATCTGCAGGGACATACCTCGTGCAGGTCATCACCACAGAAGGACTACAAACGCATAAGTTGGTTTTGATGAAATAGATTTGATGTTACCCATTAGTCGCCCCATCCTGCACAACACAGGATGGGGCTTTTTTATTAGAGTTGTGCAGTAGACGGAAGGAAGGTATTGATGGATGAAATGGAAGAATTGCCAGGATTCGATCTAATACAAACCCCAGCAATCTATAGTATTTAAATAGCTAACTTATCGAGTGGGATATTATCTTACTTTTAGAACCTTTTGCGTAGATATAATCTTCCAGTTTTCATTTAGCAATTCAATGTAGTAAGCTCCATTTTGAAACTCAGATAGATCCACTTCATTAATCTTGGCACTACTCCTCGACAAAGTCTTCAACACTTTTCCATTCGTATCAAGCACCCGAATAAAATCGACCTGAGGAACTTCCTCCAGCGACAACTGCACTAGTCCACGGGTTGGATTTGGGTAAAATGCAGGTATTGCTACGACATGCTCCGTCTCACTTGTGGCAGTAATCATGTTGGGGGAATAAGAGGCCGTCAGACTGGCGTAAATGGATGCTTCACCATCGCCATCCGTTTCGACATAGTTTTCCGCGACAGCGTAAAAAGTATGCGTACCGGCTGGAACATCATAAGCCCGGGTATGTGAAAAGCTTTTTCTATTGAGATCACTATCCAGAACTTCCACGCCAACATTTCCATCGTTGACACCCCAATCACCGGTGTTGCTGGCGCCCAATACAATGCGATCACCGACATCAGCAATGCAGTTGCCATCAAAATTGACAACCACCGTTCCAGCCATCGGTGCGTTGATGGTGACCTCACCTACGGTGACCGGATTGCCGCGTACATTGATGTTGGTTTGAATGATGCCTTGATGCTCCAGCAGTTCATTGGCGTTGTCAGGTACAAATTCAACAGTCAGACTGCCGTAAATGGAGGCCATTCCGTTACCGTCCGTTTCTACATAATTTTGAGCGACAGCGTAAAAAGTATGATTGCCAGCAGCAACATCATATACTCTGGTGTGCGAAAAGGCATTGCGCCGTAATGCTGAGCTGATCGCCTCTACACCCACCGCCCCATCGTTGGGCACCCAACCAACGGTATTGCTGGCTGCCAAAATGATGCGGTCTCCCGGATCGGAAATGCAGTTGCCATCAAAGCGCACTTTGACTTTTCCGCTTGATGGGGCATTGATACTTATTTGTCCCACGGCCACCGGATCACCTTCTACATTGATATTGGTTTCAATGATGCCCTGGTGTTCCACGAGAATAGAGGAGTTGTCGGGGATAAACTCAACGGTCAGGCTGCCATAAACGGAGGCTATTCCGGTACCGCTGGTTTCGACATAATTTTGGGCTACCGCATAAAAGGTGTGATTACCGGCAATGACATCGTAAACACGGGTATGAGAAAAGGGTGTACGGTTGAGATCATCATTAATGGCCTGCACACCGAGGTTGCCATCGTTGACTGACCAATCGGCCTGATTGCTGGCCGCCAAAATAATGCGATCTCCCACTGAGGAAGAGCAACTACCATCAAAGCGTACAATGACCTTGCCGGAAGTAGGCAAATTAAAACTGATCTCGCCCATCACGGTTGGATTGTCGCGAACATTGACATTGGTTTGGATAATGCCTTCGTGCCAAACCAGGCTTTGGCAAATTGAGGGAACAACAAATACAAATAACAAAGGAATGAGGGTAAAAATGCGTTTCATTTCTAAAGTTTTTGAAGCGTATTAAAAAATAGGGATTTGTTTCCTGTACATTTATTCGGGACAGGACGTCACATTTTTGTAAACTGGAGGTATAGCCTGATCAGAGAAGGGACTTTAGTTCTTTATGCCTTAGAAGGGAATTCCGTTACAAATGAGGGTTTCTTTTTAAAAAAATCAGCAAGATTAATTAAAGGTGAAGAATTACAGTTTTTAAATTTAATTTACATCACAACTTTTCAATGGCGCTTTTTTACTGTAACTTCCCGGCTCTTAAATAAATACTAAAACCCTCTTTGCATGAAGCAATGTTTAAAAACCCTGTTGACAGCTACACTCCTGCTTTTATACTTTTTAATCCATGCTCAAGACCCATTTTCCACTCATTTTTATGGAAATGAAGCTCAATTCAATCCCGCGCTTGTAGGATATAAAGGGGCACTCAGTATTGGGGTAAAAGCGAAACACCAATGGCAATCCCGGGACCTGGAAGGTTACAGAACATATCAATTAACCTACGAAGAAAGTATGCCCTGTAGTTTTTTCGACTATGGATTGTCCCTTTTACACGATACAGAAGGAGAGGGCCTCCTCAACACCCTCAAATTGGGGGGAATGATAGCCGCCCCTCTGAGGTTACCAGATAGTCGGAATGGGGATATTTTCCAAATCCGATTGGGCATGGGATTGCACTGGGGACAACAGTACATCGACTACAGTCGTCTACTATTTATTGATCAGTTAGACCCGAAATATGGCCTTGTCAACGCTAACGGACAATCCATTTCCTCTTCTTTTGCCGCCCCAAATGATGGTTACTCGAACTGGTACTTTCAACCTTCCGGCGGCATTGTTTTTCAATACATTCTAAATGCCACTAAGAAAAAAGCCATTGATTTAATGGCTGGTTTTGCTGTGCACAATCTCGTTCCTCTCATTGGTGCTACCGAAAGAGGACATTCCTGGTCACTGCTTGGCATTGGCACACCCACTGCGCCTCGTTATACACTCTTCGCTCGTGGAGAAATAGTGACTGGATATTATGGTAACAACTTCTTTGCCGTTCGCCCACAATTCTTTGCACAGCGGCAACGCGGAATCACTTACTGGGAGCTAGGATCTCATTTATCCTTCAGCAAACAATTTTCTATCGGTGGCTACCTACATGCCAGCCGACCAAATGAAGGTTTGGCCAGTTCAAATTGGGGGAGTGCTCAGTTTGAAGTGGGTTTCTTCCCGAGTGAGCTTAGCAGAGTGGATCTGGGGTTTGGCTACGCCTTTAATTTTTCGGGCTTGAGAAACCATATTGGAAATATCTTTGAGTTGACACTTAGATTCAGCTTTGCTTCCAGTCCGATGTGTACATTGGCAGGTAATCCAGCTCCTTACGACCCAAAAAGGACCATCCCCTGTCCTACCGTTCGTCGCTCCGGAAGAAACAAGATTTACGAAAATATCTGGTACAGAAACAATCAATAATCCCTCAAAAAATGAAATATCTATCCCCTTTTGCTGGTATTACTCTTATCCTTCTATTTGGATTTAATCCCCTATCAGGTCAGGAAATCATCTGTCCATCGATCGACTGTGGAAACCTGAACGTTAATTTTAATAATTCAGGTGAAGTCGTTTTTTGTGAAGGCTCAACCATTACCCTTTTGAACGAAAGTGTAGCAGGCTTTGATTATTTTATCATTGAGTGGGGAGATGGCGCCATTGACACACTTTTTGACTATTCTGACCCATCTCACGAATATGATATTCCGGATAGTTTGATTTGTGAAACACCACAAACCGCCTTTAGTGTCAACTTTACAGGGATTGCCATTTGTGACGCCGGAAATAGCTGTCAATCGGGTTCTTATGACTTTGGTATTAAACCAGAACCATTGGCGGCATTCACCATACCGAATCAGGTTTGTATAGAAACCCCTTTCTCAGTCAGCGATGGAAGTTGCCACCCGATTGATTATTTATGGGATTTTGGCGATGGCACCACCTCCACCGATCCTAACCCCTCTCACCAATACGATACGCCAGGCACTTATACCATTTCACAAACGGTATCTAATACCTGCGGTAGCGATATTTTTACCAGAACAATTGAGGTCGTTGGGCAACCTCTGGCCGCTTTCAATCAAACCGGTGATGCCGGTTGCACCAATACAGTCATTGACTTTAGCGACACCTCCAATGAATATAGTAATACTAGCTGGAATATTACCCCCAGCGGTGATAACAACTGGTGCTTTACGGATACCTTGATGGCCAATAATTCTGATGACATTTCCGTCCTTTTCAAACAGGCAATCACCTATACCGTCGAACTGACAGCAACCAATGTCTGTGGTCAGGTCACGGAAGAGATAATGCTCACCTTCGAGGAAGCCCCGGATGTAGCCCTTAGTAACCCTCCCAATGCCTGTGATGAAGTTACAATTACACCCGCAGATATTGGATTTAATATTTCCGGAAATTATACCAACATCACCTGGGAGTTCGAATCGGGAACTCCGTCAACAGCAACTGGCGAAGACTTTGGATCGGTTACTTTTAACCAAAGCGGTAGTATCAACCTGATGGTCACAAGTGCTTGTGGAGAGCTGACACAATCGGTAGATGTATCCGTGAATGCCAGTGAATCCATCAATATTTCACCCGTAGATGACTATTGTGAAGGCTCAAGTCCAGACACCTTGATAGCCACTCCCGCTGGCGGCAACTGGTCGGGGCAAGGAGTCACATCAAACGGGGTCTTTGATCCGTCAATAGGTGCTGGCACCTATACTTTGTCCTACCAGCTCAACAATGCTCCTTGCAACAACGATACAATGATCACTGTAGTGGTACTGGAATCGGAAGCAGTGACAACAGCCAATGATACGCTATGTCAGGATAGTGCTCCTATTCAATTGACCGCAACGCCCTCAGGAGGTAGTTGGTCTGGAATAGGTATTACGGACCCCGTGCTAGGAACTTTTGATCCTACAGTAAGTGGGGTGGGTGAGTTTTCATCAACGTATACATACCTTGATCAAAATGACTGTGCCATCGAGGCCTCTCCCACCGTATTGGTTGAGCCTTTACCCCAGATCACCTTGCCGGATACCATTGACCTTTGCAAGGACGATGCAAATGTCATTTTGGATTTGGTGACAGGCATCGACTTAAACCCTGAGGGCGGAATCCTCATTTGGAACGGTGAGGGCATTATCGATAGTACGGGTATTTTCAATTCTGAGCAAACAAATCTACAGCCTGGAATTTATACCATTGAAGTGACTTATCAACGTAATGCATGTGAGGTTACAGAAAGCTTTTCCATTTCCCTGACGGAACCCGAAGCATTGACGATAGATCCAGTGATGCCAGTATGCATCTCACAGGGTACCTTACAGCTGACCACCAATTTAAGTGGGGGCACCTGGTCAGGTCCAGGCATTGATCCGGCAACAGGTATTATTGATTTACAGGTAGCAGGGGGCGGCACTACCAACTACCACTACTCCTTTGCAACAGGGACCTCGTGTGCACAGGAGGAGAATGTTATGGTAGAAATCATCGACCTCGGCGCTAATTTATCCGCAGGTGAGGATGAATCGACCTGCGAAGGCCCCAATACTTTTCAGCTTACAGGCGCCAGCCAGCCAGATGGACTCTGGTCCGGACCGGGAATGATTGACCCGGAGGCAGGAATTATTGATTTAACGGTACTTACGCCTGGACAAACCTATGATTATCAGTATTGCCTGGAAAGTGATCAGGTGGCTGGATGTACAGCCTGTGCCGCCAAAACGCTAACCTATAATCCAAAGCCCGAAGCAGGATTTACGCTCGATGGGACACCCTGTATTGGAGAAACGGTACAGTTTGTGTCTGATCAGAGTGGCCTGACCTACCAATGGAACTTCGGAGACAACAATACCTCCATACTGGAAAATCCAGAGCACTCCTTCCTGGACTCCAACACCTATGTGGTCACACAAATTGTCACGACCAGCGCATCTTGTGCGGATACCACCAGTCAGGAATTGTATATTACCAGACCGCCCACTGCCGATTTTGAACTACTAGATGATGAAGGATGTGCACCATTTGCGTTGCAGTTGATCGACCATAGCTTTGGTGATGGTATTTCCAGTATGTGGTGTATCAACCAGGACACTCTTTTTGGGCCAGAAGTACCAACTTATGTATTTGACAGTCTGCCTGACGATACTTATTTTCCAATTGTACTCAAAGTGACCAACCTTTGCGACACAAGGATCGATTCGGCTACGGTTTTGGTTCATCCCTATCCTTTGGTTAATTTTGGTATTAGTGAAGATGAAGGATGCTCCCCCTTTACTCCCGATTTGATCAACATCTCTTTAGGGAATCCGGATTCCTACGAATGGACACTAACGCCTCCCGGTCAGATCTTTACCGATTTTGAACCCGATTTGCCGGCGTTAACCACTCCTGATGATTCAGTGAGCATATACAACTTGGAATTGGTAGGTACTAATGAATGTGGGATGGGTGCCCTATCAAAAGAAATTACGATTTATCCCCCCGATGTGGAAGCCTTTATCGAATTGGATACTTTGCAAGGTTGTCAGCCCTTTACGGTGCAACCACAGTCATTCAGTACGCCAGGCTCTATGCTAAGCTGGGAAGTATTTGGACCACAGGGACAGATTACGGGAGGAACCGGACCACAACCGGAACTAGTCCTACCGGATGCAGGAATTTACACCATTGTTCTCCATGCCTCGAGGTGTGGAACAGATAGCGACACCACAACTATTGAGGTGTTGCCAGCCCCCGAAGTCAATTTCACTCATTTGCCTTCGGTATGTCTTGGTCAAACCATTACCTTCCAAAACAATTCTCAGATGGTTGGCAATAGTCAGTGGGATTTTGGAGATGGCCATACGAGCTCCGCATTTAGTGCGATCCATACGTTTGATACAGCCGGTGTCTTTACCGTAACCTACACCGGAGAATCTCTGATTAATAATTGTCCTGCTACTTATGCTAGTGAAGTAGAAGTATATGGCTTGCCTGAAAGTGAGTTCAGCCCGGTGCAGGCCGATGGGTGCCCGCCATTTGAAGTTGACTTCACCAATGAATCAAGTGGTGTCGGACCACTTGAATACATCTGGAGTTTTGGAGATGATACCAATAATTCTCTGGCAACGAATCCCACTCATACTTTCTCGAATACCGGCACCTATCCGGTAAGGTTGATCGCAGTGGATACGCTGGGGTGCTTTAGCGACACCGCCTTTGCCACCATTGTGGTGCACCCTGAACCGGTGAGCGCTTTCGTTTTATCAGATGAAAGTGTTTGCCTGGACCATGACACAATACTGGCCACAAATCAATCAATGGGAAATACCATCAATGAATGGATCATTGCCGGTCAAAATTATACGGAGGAGAATCCCGTCATCATCCCTGATCAGGTAGGTACATTTGGTGCAACCTTAACTGTAGTAAATGATTTTGGATGTCAAGACAGCAACACCCAAACTTATGAGGTGCTGGCCTCTCCACGGGCAGCCTTTGCACCCAATCCACAGGCAATCTGCGCTGGAGACAATATTATTTTTGGCAACCAATCAACTTTTGCCGATGGCTATCTGTGGAATTTTGGCGATGGGACCGGAACTACGGAAGTGAGCCCTACACACGCTTTTGAAGTACCGGATACTTTCACCATCAGCCTGGTGGCCACTGCGACTAATGGCTGCCCAAGTGATACAACTGTTAGTTTTATTATCAGCAATCCAAACCCTATTGCAACCTTTGTCCCCGATGTTTCGGAAGAATGTGGGGCCCCGGCTGACATTAGTTTTTTAAATACCTCAACGGGGAATTTATTGAATACCTGGACATTTGGCGATGGCACCTCATCCACTGCGCTGAATCCGGTACATACTTATGATTTTTCCGGCCAATATGAAGTACAATTGATGGTCACCACCGATTTTGGGTGCATGGATACGACGAGCCAAATCATCGATATTTACGGCAATCCCATTGCCGAAGCAATGCTTTCCGATCGCTGGGTTTGTGCAGGTGAGGAAATCTCTTTGGCAGCAACTCCCACTCAGGCTGTAAGATACGAATGGTATGTTCTTCCCAGCCTTCAGCCGGATACCGGGCTTGTAGCCAACTATATTTTCACCCAACCCGGAACCTACAACTTTAGACTAATTGCCGTGTACAATGATCGCTGCCGCGACACCCTGGAGTTGGAAGAATCTCTAGAAGTTTTTGAACAACCCATTGCTGATTTTGACTTTGAAGCTGATGAACAGGAATCCATCATAGGCGACGTTCGCTTTATTAACCTTTCGGAATTTGCTACCGATTTTTTCTGGGACCTTGGCGATGGAGAATCGTCCGCGGAATTTGAACCGGTGCACGAATATGATTTGAATCGAGATATCTGGGTGACGCTGATCGCTTCAACCACAAATAATGGACGCTTCTTCTGCTCTGACACCTTGATCCGACCTATTCAACCGGAGTGGATCGTTAGTTTTGAAGTTCCTAATGCAATCTCTCCAGACTACGGCGAACCCGATGTTCGAACGTTTGGTGCGGTAGGTTCAGGAGTTGAAGAATACATTTTGAAGGTCTATTCTCCTTTTGGAAACCTGATCTGGCATACGGATGAATTGGATGAAGGGCATCCTTCTGGTAGGTGGTTGGGCAACGACCTAGACAACACCCCCGTACCGCAGGGAGCCTATAGTTGGGAAGCAGAAGTCCTCTTTGTAAATGGAGAAAAGCTTCGAAAGCAGGGTACCGTAACTGTATTGCGATAGTATAGTAAGACCATGAAGTGGTTTAAGGTAGGACTTTAGATGCAAAAATTGCGGTCTGACTAGCTTGCCCCGAACACCTTTGAAGACGACCTCCAAACATGCGCTAAAAAAATGTAAATACAATATTTACGCAGTCCTACCTGTTTTAACCCCAACAGGACCGATGGTCTCCTAAGAACGGTTGTTGCCATGCCCCAGCGCCCCGCGTGAGGGGGCTGGAGGGGAAGTACCGAAGGCCTAGCCGAAGGTACCGCTCCTTTATGGAGCCAGCCCATAAGCACCCGACCCGACGCAGGAGGGGCACGCCCAAATCCTCCATCTTCCCGGCCACTTTTTCCCGTTCATACACCTATTTTTCCCGTTGAGTAGAAATATTTTGTTGAAATTAGCTATTGATCACAACTTTGATGGTATGAGAAAGAATTGGTTATTTTTAATCATGATGCTGGTTCTGGGTGAAAGCACCCTTTACGGCCAAAACCGATTTGCTACCGAAAACGGCAGCATTTGGTTTCAGTCGGATGCGCCACTGGAACTCATAGAGGCCCAGTCGAATGCCATGCGTGGCATTGTGGATGCCGATAAAAACGCGTTTGCTTTTACGGTGACGATGCGCACCTTTGATGGATTTAATAGTCCCTTACAAAGAGAGCATTTTAATGAAAATTATATGGAGAGCAAACGCTTTCCACGAGCCAGTTTTTCGGGAAAAATCATCGAGAAAGTGGACCTGAAGCAGGATGGTACTTATGAAGTGCGCGCCAAGGGCAAACTGGCCATCCACGGTATTGAACAAGAGCGGATTATTAAGGGCACCCTGACCGTGGCAGGAACGGAGGTGCAACTGGCCTCTGAATTTACTGTGCTACTGGAAGAACACAATATTGAAATACCGAAGATCGTGTACCAAAAGATCGCTGAGGAAATTCTGGTAAAAATTGAAGCGAAGCTGATAAAACAAGAGTAAGTGAAAAGAGCCCATCAATGGTTGACGATACTGGCCCTAATTTTGAGCATTTCCCTCCAGGGACAAACACCCTATTTCAAGACCCACGATTTGCCGCAGGAATTGAAATATGTCGACCTGAAGTTGCTGTATCAATCGGAGGGGGGATTTATGTGGCTGGGCTCCCGCGAAGGTCTGATTCGCTACGATGGTACGCAGTTTAAACTCTACCAAAAGCCCGACACGCTGGGACAGGATCACGTCAGTGCTGTGTATCAGGACCACAACGACCTGATGTGGGTGGGCTACCGCGACGGATCGATTTATCACCTCGACCAGGAAGATGTGCTGAGACGCTGGGCCCCGGAAGAAGGCCTGCCGGTCGTGCCGATTACGGGCTTTGCTCAGGATTCGATGAAGCGCCTTTGGTTTTCCACCTACGGTGAGGGCATTTATTACCGAGACGGCAGTCACCTCTATAATTACAATACCGATGATGGGCTTTTGGGCAATGATATTTACTGCCTGATTGCTGATCGGCGTGGATGGCTGTGGGCTGGCACCGATGGGGGAATCAGCATCTGCTGGCTGGAAAATGAGAAAAAACAACTTAAAAATATCACGCGGGAAGATGGCCTGCAGGACGATATCGTGCGCGTCATTTTACCGGACGAAAAGGGCAATTGCTGGATTGGCACCTATGATCATGGGGTGTCTTACCTGCATACCGATGATTTCCATTTTGAATACCCGATGCCGGACTGGGAAGTGGGCCAGATCAATGATCTGGAGTATTTTCAGGGACGCGAACTCTGGATCGGGACTGAAGGCCACGGCCTGTGGCGTTGGGATTTTAAGAAAAAACAACACTTTCCGGTAGCACCGGAAGATTTTGAATCCGCTAAAATTTACAACCTGCATAAAGATGTGGAAGGTAATCTCTGGGTGATCAGCAATACCGTTGGACTACAAAGTACAAACCGACAGTTTGAATTCATAGAGCAATCACCGGCCAATATTCAGGCCCTGCTGATGGATCACCAAAATCAGCTATGGTTGGGCACCGCCGATGGATTGTATCGGGTGAGAAAAGACAAAGACCATCGGGACGTTTATGAAAAATTACATCCCGACAACGTAGTGAGTCTGTACCAGGATAAATACGCCAATGTGTGGGCGGGCACCTTTGGCTCCGGCATTCTGTTATTTGATGCTCAGAGTGGCCGATACCGACGAATAACCGAGAAAGACGGGCTGACCAACACCAGCGTTTTGTCGATTGATGGCAATGCGGGAAGGGTTTGGTGTGCCACACTGGGCGGAGTGACGGAATTTGATTGTATGATCAATCCCTTGATCGCCACCCGACTGAACGTACGTAATTTTAACCACGAAAGCGGCCTGGGTACGAATTTCATTTACAAGGTTTTTCGGGACAGTAAAGGACGTACCTGGTTTGGTACCGATGGAGAAGGCATAAGTGTACTGGAAAATGGAAAGATCACCAATTTCACGGAAGCCGATGGTGTATCAATCAAGTCGGTCTATTCTATTACGGAAGATCGGCGTGGCCATATCTGGTTTAGTACGGCCCGTTCGGGGGTCTTTGAATTTGACGGAACAAAATTGATCAACCTGGCGGTAAAAGAAGGCATCCGCGACCTGAGTATCACCGGCCTGATCACTGATAAAAAGGGACAGATTCTGATCATTCACCCATCAGGCGTGGACATACTGGACCCGGAAACGCATCACCTAATCTACTACGACACGGATGTGGGTATTGATGACTTTGAACCCAACATCAATGCCTTTTGTCCCGATGGGATGGGCGATGTGTGGCTGGGATCGCAGTCGGGCATCATTCGCTATACTGCGTTGAATGAGACCCTGGATATTCACCCCCGAACTCGTTTTACGAATATATCGGTGGGATTGGAGCCCATTAAAATGGAACAGGAACATACGTTTCCCCATAATAAAAATAGCCTGGCCTTTGAATACGTAGGCTTGTGGTTTACCGACCCGGAAACTGTAAAGTACAGGTATAAATTAGAAGGTTTTGACCACGATTGGATCACCTCGCGTGACACCCGATCGATTTATTCGAATTTGCCTCCGGGCAATTACACCTTCATGCTGACGTCAACAGAAAACGATGCCTTTGATCAGGAACCGGTGATTAGCTACAGCTTTTCAATCCAGCGCCCGTTTTGGAATCAGTGGTGGTTTACTTTACTGACGCTGCTGACGGTAGGAGGGCTGACCTTTTATCTGATTAAAGCCAGAGAGAAGCGATTGCAGCGGGAGGCCATGCTCAAGAAAGAAAAAATCGAAAGCAAATACGAAGCGCTGAAGAGCCAGATCAACCCGCACTTCTTGTTCAACAGCTTCAATACACTGATTGCGATCATTGAAGAAGAACCCACTTTAGCGGTGGAGTACGTAGAGAAAATGTCGGATTTTTACCGTAGCATTTTGCAGTACCGGGAAAAAGAACTGATTGGACTGGACGAAGAACTGGGATTGGTCAATGACTACGCATTTTTATTAAAAAAACGCTACGGCAAGCATCTTACCTTGTCGGTAGAAGTACCCAATAAGGCCATATACATTGCACCGCTTACGCTACAAATTTTGGTAGAAAATGCGGTCAAACACAACGTCATCAGCAAGTCGAGGCCACTGATGATTCAGATTTGCCTTTCTGAAGATGGCTATCTTTTGGTGAAAAATAATTTACAAAAAAAAATCACCCCGAACCGTTCCACCGGTTTTGGCCTGCAGAGCATCATCAACCGTTATGGTTTGTTGAGTGACAAGAAAGTCTTCATCAAAGAGACGGCTGATCAATTCATTGTAGGCATTCCGGTCATTAAAAACAACATGTTATGAAAGTTTGGATTATCGAAGACGAAGATACCGCAGCCCGGCGGCTGGAAAAACTGATTACGGAAATTGATCCGGAGATTCAGATTGTGGCAAAATTAGATAGCATCATGGGAACGCTGGAATATGTGCAGCAAAATTCCCTGCCCGACCTGATCTTTCTGGACATTCACCTTGCCGATGGGGCCAGCTTTGAAATTTTCAACCATACTAACATTGACAAACCCATCATATTTACCACAGCTTACGATCAATATGCAATCCAGGCATTTAAGGTCAATGCCCTGGACTACCTGCTCAAGCCCATTAAGAAAGCAGAGTTGGAAAAGGCCCTGGAAAAATACCGCAACTGGAATCAGAAACCCAGTATTCCTTACGAGGAAATCGCGAGGCTTGTACAACAGGAAAAGAACTCCCGGCGCTTTCTCATCCGCATCGGGCAGCGCATTCAGCTGGTGGGGGTAAAGGACGCTGCCTATTTTTACACCGATCAAAAGATTACGTTTGTGGTGACCTGGGACGGCAAACGCTTTCCACTGGATCACTCCTTGGAAGCACTGGAAGAGATGGTGGATAGCCAGGACTACTTCCGCATCAACCGGCAGTTTATTGTCAACATCAACGCCATCAATGAAATGTATGCCTATTCCAAATCCCGCGTGAAGGTAGACCTGAATCCCGCCTGCGAGATACAAACGGTGGTCAGTACGGAGCGATCTCCGCATTTCAAGCGGTGGCTGGAGGGAGACTTAGGTTAATGGGGCTCATAAAACCGGAGTGGCAATCTGTTGACCACCCATCACCCATCCACCACTCACTAATGATACAATTTTTCATTATGACCATTCCTCCAACAGAATTCCCCATAACTTGTCTACCTTTGCAGAAAATATCTATCTGCTATTCAATCTAGAAGCAATATTCCCGTCTTAAGTATCACACTAGGCATCGGCCTGGTACTCATGAGCATCAAGTTTGTGGCCTGGTGGATCACCCATTCCAATGCCGTGCTGACGGATGCTCTGGAGAGTATCATCAACATTGTAGCGGGGGTATTTGCCTTGTTTAGCCTGATCATCGCCGCCAAACCCAAGGATCTAAACCACCCGTATGGTCATGGAAAAATCGAGTTCATTTCGGTAGGTTTTGAGGGGGCGCTGATTGCTTTAGCGGGCTTGGGAATGATCGGTAAAGCGATCTACAATTTTTTCTATCCACAAGGTATCCACCAACTCGATATTGCCATTTGGCTCACCGCACTGACCGGTGCAATCAATTTTGTAATGGGCCGCTGGCTCGAACGACGTGGCAAAACAGACCAATCGATCACACTTGTGGGCAGTGGCAAACACCTGCAATCGGATGGCTACTCCTCCCTGGGCATGCTGATTGGCCTGGCATTGGTGTGGTGGACCGGCTGGTACCTGCTCGACAACGTGCTGGCAATCATCTTTGGCGGAATCATCCTGTTTACCGGCTACAACCTGCTGCGCAAATCCCTGGCAGGTATTATGGACGAAGCCGATTATCAACTCATTACCCAGCTGGTGGAGGTCCTGGATCGGGACCGCAAGGACAACTGGATCGACATTCACAATTTCCGCGTTATTCAGTACGGGGCGGCATTGCACATTGATTGCCACATGACTTTGCCGTGGTATTTTGACAACCGCCAATCACACCGTGAGGTAAAGGCATTGGAAAGATTGATGGAACAAAACTGTGCAGCTCCGGTTGAACATTTCATCCACATCGATGCCTGTGACAGTGAATCCTGCCGCATCTGCCAAAAACAAGATTGTCCGGTAAGAGAAAAACCCACCGAAGTTCGCCTGCCCTGGACCATCGAAAACATTATGGAAAACAAACCCCACGAAGCCTAAAATCACCCCTCACCATTGAATTAGCCGTTAGGCTTTAGGTTTTAGGCGGCACTAGGCAAAATCATTCCTCACCACCCCGACGAAGTCGATCCTCACCCCTCACCATTTTCACCGATATTTCCGCGACCCAACATTTCTTACGATCTTTATTGCCGAAACCAATTTCCGTGAATTGTGACCCAAAACAAGCATTTTTCCATTGATCAAATGGAAGTTCAACATCAGCAATGGATGGTGGAAGGAATGCAGCTCAATTACCACCTGATTCGCTATCCCGGACAAATGACGATGCCCGCCAGCCGACAGGATGAGGTAGTACGCCTGCACTTCGGTATGCGTGGAGACTACAAATTTTACCACAAGCAACTCGACCGGGAATTTGATTTGATTGGAGGGCACCACAACATGATGTTTTCTCAGGGTTTTGACATGGAAGTCTACAATAAAACACTGGTGGTCGAAACCTTTGGCATTCAGTTTCCCAAAGAGGCGTTCATTTGCTATACCGAAAAGGCCAATGACCCTTTGAAACGTTTTTGCGAAAGCATGATCAAGGGAGAGAGTGTACTCTACGCCGAACGCTGGGGTAGCATTGATCTGAATATTCAAAACGTGATTGATCAGATCGTACGCTGTCCCTACCACGATGGTTTAAAACCCCTGTTTTTACTTTCTAAAAGTCTGGAACTGCTAGTCCTTTCCGCTGAGGCAACGGCTGCCGCCTCCAGGAATGAGCCCCATTTTATTAAAAGTAAAGCGGATAAAGAAAAAATCATCGCTGCCCGTGATATTCTAAACGAAAAGTTGCATCACCCTCCCACCCTTTCGGAATTAGCCCAGCAGGTGGGATTGAACGAATACAAATTGAAACGGGGCTTCAAGGAAACCTTCCAGGCTACCGTATTTGGCTACCTGACTGAGCATCGGCTGAACCTGGCCCGCCGCTACCTTCTGGATACTCAAAAGACGGCCGCAGAGGTAGCATTTGAGCTGGGCTATTCCTCCCCACAGCATTTTAACAATGCTTTTAAGAAAAAATTTGGCATCACGCCCGGTGCACTGACCCAATAAATCTGCCCATGACTTTCAGAAAAGCAAACCGCGAAGATGTTCCCCATATCATTGCCCTACTGGCCGATGACGAGCTCGGTAAACAGCGCGAAGATTACCGCCTTCCGCTTCCGGAAAAGTATTATGCGGCTTTCGCCAATATTGACCAGGATAGCAATCAGGAACTGATGGTAGTGGAAAACGAGGCAGGAGCCATCATCGGCACCTTACAGCTGAGTTTCATCCCCTATCTGACCTACCAGGGAGGTGTGCGTGCCCAGATTGAAGCCGTGCGTATTCACAAGGAGCACCGAGGGCAGGGATTGGGCGAAAAACTCTTCCGGTGGGCCATTCAACGAGCCGAAGAACGTGGTGCCCATCTGCTACAACTTACTACGGATAAAAAACGACCGGATGCCCTCCGCTTTTACGAAAAACTGGGCTTCAAAGCCAGTCACGAAGGCATGAAGCTGCATTTTAGAAAATAGCCTGAAATATGAATCTCAAACGTTTCGCCCTGATCCTGGGTTTGTTTTTATGCCCACTCTTTTTCAATGCCCAATCCTGGATTCGCATCAATCAATTGGGTTATCAACCCGAATCCATTAAAGCTGCTGTGT
The DNA here is from genome assembly GCA_965229635.1 of Saprospiraceae bacterium. Classification (GTDB taxonomy): domain Bacteria; phylum Bacteroidota; class Bacteroidia; order Chitinophagales; family Saprospiraceae; genus BQJU01. Next base: position 2,418,152 of record OZ245894.1, on the reverse strand, counting down.
GGGTAGGTAAAAAGCAGGAAAAAATCAAAAAGTTCGAATTGGTGGATGCTCAGACGGAACAAGTAGTCTGGTCCTCAAAAAGAGCGGAAAGCAAAGGTCCATACGGTCCCTTTGCCAGTACTTACCGGCTCGACTTTTCCAAATTTACCACGCCCGGCACCTATTATGTGCAGGTTGGAGCAACCCACTCTCCCACCTTTCGCATCGATGCCGAGGTGTACCACGAAACCGCCGATTTTCTACTGCGCTATATGCGGCAACAGCGCTGTGGTTTCAACCCTTTTTTCAATGATTCCTGCCATGTCAATGACGGCTTTATTGTCTATCATCCTACCAAAAGTGGCGAGCATCTGGACGTAACGGGTGGCTGGCATGATGCCACCGATTATCTGCAATATACCGCCACTTCGGCCAATGCCGTTTTTCAGCTTTTATTCGCTTATCGCGAAAATCCAGCGGCCTTTGCAGATGCCTATCAGGCCAATGGCTTGCCCGGCAGCAATGGCATTCCCGATGTGCTGGATGAGGCCAAATGGGGCATGGATTGGCTCTTGAAAATGAACCCTTCAGCTACTGAATTTTACAACCAGATTGCCGATGATCGCGATCACGCCGGCTTTCGATTGCCTACCCAGGATCAGGTGGTTTACGATAGCAGCCAGATGGGACGCCCCGTATACTTCTGCACCGGTGAACCACAGGGATTAATCCGCTATAAAAACCGCGCCACCGGCATTGCCTCCACCGCAGCAAAATACGCCTCTGCCTATGCCCTTGGTGCGGCGGTATTGAAGGCGCATTTTCCGGATTATACCGAAGCATTGGTTGATCGTGCCCAGGAAGCTTTTGCCTTTGCGGAGCAACATCCGGGCGTATGTCAAACCGCTCCCGGCGGTGCTCCTTACTTTTATGAAGAAGACAATTGGGTGGATGATATGGAACTGGCTGCTGCCGAATTATCTTCCCTTACCAATGACGAGCATTATTTGGCGAAAGCCAGAAAATATGCCGAAATAGAGTCCGTCACACCCTGGATGGGAGCAGATACGGCGAGACATTACCAGTGGTATCCTTTTTTTAACGCCGGGCATTATGAAGCGGGCAAATTTTTTGCGAAAGACAATAATACCTTTAGTCAGTACTATGCCGATGGCCTGGAGGCCATTTACCAAAAGGGAAAAGACAATGCCTTTAATATGGGCGTTCCCTTCATCTGGTGCTCCAACAATTTGGTGACCGCTACGCTAAGTCAAAGCCGCTTGTATCGGAAACTAACCGGGGATGAACAATACCTGCAAATGGAAGCCTCCCTGCGCGACTGGCTGTTCGGCTGTAATCCGTGGGGTACGAGCATGGTGGTGGGACTGCCTAAAAATGGAGATACACCAATTGATCCGCATTCCTCATTAACCCATTTGTATGGATACAAAATTGATGGTGGACTGGTGGACGGGCCGGTCTACGGCAGTATTTTTAAGCGACTGAAGGGATTGACTTTATTTGACGAAGACGAATACGCCCCTTTTCAATCGGATTTGGTGGTGTACCACGATGACGTGGGCGATTACTCTACCAATGAACCGACGATGGATGGGGTGGCCTGCCTGGTGTATTATCTGGCGGCCCTGGAAGCCGAAAATGCCAGTCCAAAACCCGAGTACGATGCCAGTGGTGCTTTGATCCGTGGCGATCAAACCCAAAAAAAGATTGCGCTGGTCTTTACCGGCGATGAATTTGCCGATGGAGGCGAAACTATTATGCGCACGCTGGAGCGCAATGAGGTACCGGGTTCCTTCTTCCTGACTGGCCGGTTTTACCGCAATCCTCAATTTTCTACCCTGATCGAAAATCTCCGTGATCAGGGGCATTACCTTGGTGCGCACTCCGATCAGCATTTGCTGTATTGCGACTGGACCGAGGAGCAAAATCTGCTGGTGAGCCGCGATTCCTTCACCCGGGATTTGGAAACGAATTATGGAGCCATGAGCAGATTTGGCATTGAGAAAGAAGATGCGCCCTACTTTTTACCACCATATGAATGGAATAATGCCACCATCACCCTGTGGACACAGCAAATGGACCTGCAAATGATCAACTATACGCCGGGGACACTTTCACATGCTGATTATACCATCCCAGGTGAGCAAAATTACCGCAGCAGCGACCAGATACTGGCCTCGATTTTGGATCACGAATATCAATATGGACTCAATGGCTTTATTCTGCTCAGCCACATTGGTACTGATCCCAAACGGCGGGATAAATTTTATTACAAACTGGATGCGCTGATTAAAATTTTAAAGGGTAAGGGGTATGAATTTGTGAAGATGGGAGAATGGTAAGCTCCTTATCCACATTCTTGGAAAAAAGTTAACCAACCCCTTTGGTTGTGGTTGTAGACTGATCGACCAACTGATGAACAAGAACAATCGCATCTTCGTAATTGGGCAAAATCCATAAATCGCCTTGATTATCTTTAACTCCGGCCTTATTTAATATCTCTGCTGGTTGGGGTTGTAACCCGCTAAAGATGACTATTGTATGTCTTCCGAGGCATTCCTTGATCAAGTTTTTAATGGCGTTTAGTCCGGCAACATCTACATAGGGGACATGTTTCATTCGAACAATCAATATTTTGGGTATACTCCCCATTGCCTTTAGAGTATCCAGCATTGTTCCAGCAACACCGAAAAAAATAGGTCCGGTAATCCGGAAAACCTCCACACCATCCGGCAAGAGTTCTCTTTGATCCATATCTTCTTCCTTTTCAATGTCACGGATATGCCTTCCTTGAGAGCGAAGGGTTACGGACTTGCTCATCTCACGCATAAACAGAAGTGAGGCCAGGGTGACTCCTACCGCAATGGCGACTGTTAAATCTACAATGACTGTTAGAAAGAACGTCAAAAGCATAACGACCCGATCACTTTTGGATAATCCCAAAATGTTCAGGAAGTGCTGGTATTCACTCATATTCCACGCAACGACAAACAAAATTGCTGAAAGTGCAGCAAGCGGCACATAAGCCATGGCACCACCGGCAAACCAAATGAAAAGCAAAATAAAAATGGCATGAGATATGCCGGCTATCGGTGTTTTCGCTCCAGATTTAAGATTGGTAGCAGTGCGGGCGATGGCACCGGTGGCGGGCATACCTCCAAAAAGTGCGGAGGCGATATTGGCCACTCCCTGGCCCACCAATTCCTGATCTGATCGATGCCTCGATCCAATCATACCATCAGCCACAACAGCGGAAAGTAGAGATTCTATTCCTGCTAGAAAGGCTATGGTAAATGCCGAGGGAACAACAGCGGCTAGTTTTGTATAGTTCCAGGCAACCAACTGCGGCATGGGCAGCCCGGACGGCAGCTCAGGGAATCGTGATCCAATGGTCTCTACTGGTAAATCAAAGATAAAAACCACTACAGCCGCCAACAATACGGCAATTAGATAGCCTGGCCATTTCGCGGCATAGCGTTTTAACAGAATAATCGTCAGCAAAGCACAAATACCAACAACAACAGTTGGGAGGCTTAAGCTACCTATATGTAAAAAATAGGAATGCCATTTGTCAATAAATTCGGCGGGAACTTTAGAAATATCGAGACCCAAAAAATCTTTTATCTGGGAAGAAGCAATAATCAAAGCAATTCCCGCGGTGAAGCCGGTTACTACAGGATAGGGTATGTACTTTACAACCCGCCCAAAACGGGCATACCCGGCAATGATCAGAATAACACCCGCTAACATTGTGGCCAGCAACAGACCATCGTAACCATGCTCACCGATGACATTGTAAATCACCACAATAAATGCTCCGGTTGGGCCACCGATTTGTACCCGTGATCCACCTAAAAAGGAAATCAAAAATCCCGCAATGACTGCGGTCACCAGCCCCTTGTCAGGGGAGGCACCGCTGGCAATACCCAGAGCCATGGATAAAGGCAAGGCAATAATGGCAACGGTTAATCCTGCCATCACGTCTGATTTGAACGTATCTAAATTATAGCCTTGACGAAGGAGAGAAAAAAGTTTCGGGGTAAATTCTGTAGGTAGCATTGTAAAACTCATCGTTCTTATTGAAAGAAATGAACTCCACTATCCCGTCCCATGTTTTTACGTTGGCTCGCTAATAGTTTCCTGTTCCCGCAAATCTTTAATCATAACTCATCGGGCGAGTCAAGCCTCAAAGGGACAAATTCGAGCAACAAATGTATAGTTTAAAACTTCACTTTGGATAAACTTCATAAAGATTTTCCTGCAAAAATAAATTCTCGCGCAATCAACTTTACAAGGCACTAAATTTTTTTCGATTACATTTGTGTTGAGGCATTCTTTAATTTTTAATGTTGAAACCAATACCCTCATATTACCGTGATCGCCTGTGCAAAACATTACTGGCAGTAGCCCTGCTGGTCAATGCTTTTTGTTTTCCGGCACAAGGGTATGCCGAGGAAGAAAGATTGCCTGAAACGGTAGCTATTGAATCCGTCCTATGCACTGATCACGTTGTGACACCCCTGACCAAGGGGCAGCAATCGATTCAGTACGGGGCATTTTCCGCAGGTATCCAAAGTCCTTTTCGAGCGTGCATTTCCGGCCAATTACTGCACTATCACAATCAGTTAGCTCGATTACACCTCAAACTATTTTCCACTTCACAGGGAACATTATATACAAGGCTATTGCTTCCCATTATCATCTCCCGGTCTTCTTTCGAAGGGCCCACCTTGCTTTCCTAAAGTCTCTTTTTTACTCCGTTTCTTGAACGAATGCTGTTGGTGTAAGTCATGATGACTCCATGTGCCAGGCATTTCTAATTGCTATTTATGGAAAAGATGAAAAAGATGATCCGGATAGTGATCATCATTTGCCTCATCGTACTGGCCTCTGTTGGTATTGGGCTCACCGGAGGTGCCGTTACCCTACCAAAGGAAAGTAGGCGAAAAACCGACCAGCCCGACCAAACGGAATTGGTAGAAGAAAAGCAGGGAGGTCAACTGAATGAACGCAAATAAGGTTTAATAAATAAAAGTGCAAATCATTTCATATGGACACTACTAAATGGACCACCCAACTGGACCGCAACACCGAAGCCTTTATCAATGAATTTGGCGACCTCACTGCCGATCAGCTCAATTGGAAACCCAATGCCCAAACCTGGAGTATTGCCCAGATTGTGGATCATCTGATCACCATCAATGGCACGTACTTCCCCGTTTTGGAACAACTACACGGCGGAAGTTATTCCGTGCCCTGGATTGGCGGGTTTAACTGGATCACTAATTTCTTTGGCAATTTCATCCTGAAGAGCAGTGGCCCGGATCGCAAAAACAAGATCAAGACCTTCCCCATCTGGGAACCCTCCAGCAGCGAGCTCGCTCCCGATATTCTGGATCAATTCAAAGTGCATCAGGAAGAGATTAAGAACATGATAAAGGATGCCGGTCCGCTGCTGGATAAAGGAGCAGTCATTTCCTCTCCGGCCAACCGCATGATTGTTTATAAACTGGAGGCGGCTTTTGATATCATTGTGGCACACGAGCAGCGACACCTGGAGCAGGCCCGGGAGGTGAAGACACTTTTAAAAGCAACTACAGTATGATTTTACCGATTTATAGTTACGGTCAGCCGATTTTGAAAAAGGAATGCGACGATATTGAGGCTGGAAAAATTGATTTGAGTCCACTGATTGAAAACATGTGGGAAACCCTTTACAATGCCAATGGTTGTGGTTTGGCTGCTCCGCAAATTGGGCAGCCCATTAGATTGTTTTTGGTAGATAGCATTGGCACTTACCAGGGTATGTCGGAAGAGGATCGGGCGCATTTTTTCCCCGATGGCGATCAGGGCATCAAGCAAGTGTTTATCAATGCGGCCATCATTGACCAATCGGAAGAAGAATGGGAGGATGAGGAAGGTTGTCTGAGTATTCCTCACCTTACGGGAATGGTGAAACGTCCCTGGAAAATCACCATCGAATACCAGGATGCTGATTTCAACTGGCACACCAAAACATTTAGCGGTAGCACTGCCCGCATGATTCAGCATGAATATGATCATACGGATGGTATTCTTTACCTCGATTATCTGGGGCCGCTAAAAAAGCGAATGATGCAAAAGAAGCTAGGCAAAATCTCAAAGGGGCAGTTGTCCGCCAAGTACCCGATGAAGTTTAAGAGCTCTAGATAAGCGCCTCCTTCACCCCGGCTTCTTTATAGTATTTATTGCGGTATTCTATTGGCGTAAGCCCGGTGATTTTTTTGAATACCGTGCGGAAGGCTTTGGTATCGGTGTAGCCCACATCAAACATCACTTCATTGATATTTTTGCGACTGAGCTCAAAGCTTCTTTTGGCTGCCTCCACCTTTACCCGTTGCATGTATTCTACTACGGTATTATTGGTGGCCTTCTTAAAACGGCGTTCAAAGCTACGGCGGCTAATGGCAAATTGATCGGCAATTTGATCCACGGTGAGTTTGTCGGCGTAGTTGGACTCAATGTATTCCTGAGCTTTACGAATTTCCTCATCCTTATGATCCTTTTGTCCCTGAAACATCATAAAGGAGGCCTGACTGCTGCGGTCAATATCGACAGCAAAATACTTGGAGGCCAGAATGGCCATATCCCGACTTGCATATTTTTCTACCAGGTACAGCAAGAGGTTCCAGTAAGAGTTGGCGCCTCCGCTGGAGTATAATCGACTGGCTTCGGTGATGATGCTGCCATCCACCAATTCTACATCGGGAAACATGCTTCGAAACTCATTGGCAAAAGCCCAGTGAGTCGAACATTGTTGCCCCTTCAACAATCCCGTTGATGCCAACAGAAACGCCCCGACACAAAGCGAGGCCACTTCTGTTCCCCGTTGATAATGCCCAATAATCCAGGGAATGGCCGCCTTGTTTTTTTCTATAGCTGAAGTCATATCGCCGAAGAGGGCCGGAATGATGATCAGATCTGTCTCGGTGACCTCCTCCAGCAGTTTATCCGGATGCACCGAAAAGATGCCATCATGCAGGCGAATTTCCCGCGTTTGTCCTACCAGTTCTACCTGGAAGAGCGGTGATTTCCCACTGGCTTGAAAAAATTGATTGACAGCAGTAAAGATGTAACGTGGATCAGCAATAGCCTCCAAAACTGCCGATTCCGGAACAAGGATGGATACTTTTTTCATAATACAAAGATAACTTGTCAGGTTGTCGGAATCAACCCCACAAACTGCCGTTTTTACACCGTGATTATTTGTTTGTTTGCCTGCATCTTTGTCAAAGAAGGAGCAAAAACAGCAAAAGGATATGGCCAAGTTGATTTCTTACCTGACTTTCAATGGTTGTTGCCGGGAGGCAATGACTTTTTATCACCAGTGTTTTGGCGGAGAATTGTACCTGCAAACAGTTGGGGAATCACCATTGGCCCAGGATCTACCACAAGAGATGAGGGCATGCATACTGCATTCCACACTGAAACAAGAGGGCATCATGCTAATGGGCACTGATATGACGGACGAGGAGGGCCTGATTCGAGGAAACGACATGTCGATCCTGATCGACTGCCAGTCAGAAGCGGAGGTCCATGACTACTACTACAAGCTGGGTGTTGAGGGGCAAAAAACGCAGCCTATTACCAGAACATTTTGGGGTGCGTTATTTGGCGGCGTGACGGATAAGTTTGGAAATCAGTGGCTGTTGCGGTTTAGTTTAGACGGGGGAAGCGGAGGAGGCGGGGGAGATGGTTGAGACGGTTTAGGGGTACAATGCCTAATCATTCTGCTAATTCTTTAATTCTGAGAATTCTGCTCTAATTCTGGAAATTCTGCTTTAGTTTAGAGTGTAGGGGTTTAGTGTTTAGAGAAGGGAACAGCTTGGTATTCTGCAAATGCTGTAATTCTGGGTCCTTTACTACTGTTTAAGGGTGAGGAGTGAAGTGGTGATGGGTGATTTTCCTAAAACCTAATTCCAAAAACCTAAAGCCTGAGTTGTGTAATTCTGCGAATCCTGCTCCGGTTTATAAGGGTTATGTAGTTTATAATGTTTATTGACTGAGGCTATCTAAAACCTAAATCCTACTTGAATGTCGAGGTTGCTAATATCTACTGAGGAATTTATTTCATTGGTCAGCCTTCTCTCTAAACCTTCTAAACACTAAACTCTAAACTAAATAAATTCTACAAATTCTAAAATCCTGAAAATCTTGCTCGAAGGTCGATGTTACAAACATCTCCCGAGCGAGTTTAGAGATGGCGGAGTTATTTTTCAAAATGAAAAAGACAAAAATTGCGTTAAAGTGCTGGTAGAAGTATTCAAAACCGATGTTGAAGAACAACTCACCGCAGTGATGCTTATTGAGTGTTTGCGAGACCTTTATCCCGATGCCAGGATTACCTTCGACCTGGAAGACTGCGACCGGATTTTGCGCATTGCACCGAAGGTGATTCCTATCAAGGTGAGTACGGTGATCGAATTGGTGCAAAGTCACGGCCGCCTCATTGAGGTTTTGGAGTGATTATTTGCCAAGTCCTTCCTGCTCCATCAGAAACAGGCCATAGCTCCGAATGGTCTCAATAATCGGAATGGCTGTTTTCCCTTTTTCTGTTATGGAATATTCCACTTTTGGTGGCACCACCGGATACACTTCGCGGTGGATAAATCCTTCTCGCTCCAGCTGTCGCAACTGGGAGGTTAGCATTTTGTGGGTAATATGCGGAATGTCCTTTTTCAGCTCTCCGTATCGCATAATGCGATCTTTGAGTCGCCATAGAATGGGCATCTTCCAGGTACCTCCAATGCGGTCCATTGCAAACTCTACTGGGTTGTAATATACCTTGCCTTCGTAGATAAAATCGGGCATAGCCGTTCGAAATTTTAAATTTACTCAGTATTTTCGCATACTTTCCTAAAAGTAAGTATTATACTATTTGGTAAGTATCTTGCCTAAGATAGCATATCCCTCCATCTTTGTACTAACCATTCACAAAAATAAATTTTGATGAGAAATCAATTCACCTTTATCGCGGTGGCGATACTGGCAATACAATCTATTGCCTGCACACAAACATCTGTTAATCAAACAAAAATGGAAGAGGATAGGAAGACGGTTGTTGAACAAACCAAATACATTCATCCACACGGTGCTACTGCCAAAGGAAAGATTCTAATGGTAGCGAGCAGTCCTGCTACTTCCAAACAAACGGGTTGGCCCATCGGATTTTGGGCAGCAGAGCTAACGCACCCGTTGCACGTCTTTCAAGAGGCGGGCTACGAGGTAACCGTTGCCTCTACCGAAGGAGGTAAATTGATGATGGACACCTATTCCGATCCAACCGATGCCAGCGGCTACTCGGCGCATGATATCATTTCTCTTGGCTATATGCAACAGGATTGGTTTAATGAAATGCTGGCCAATACTCCGGCGATTAATGCCATGAATGCCAAAGATTACGACGCCATTTTCCTGGTGGGTGGCCAGGGACCCATGTATACTTTCCGGAGCAATAAGGCGCTGGAAAAGCTATTTGTATCCTTCTACGAAGCGAATAAACCCAGCGCAGCCGTTTGCCACTCTACGACCTTGCTATTGGAGGCCAAAAAGTCAGATGGCACTTTGTTAGTCGACGGAAAAACGTGGACCGGTTTTGCCAATGCCGAAGAGAAATACGCCGATGAGGCCGTAGGACAAAAGATTCAGTCATGAAAATCGCGATCATCGGAACCGGAAATGTGGGTGGTGCCCTGGCCACCAAATGGGCCGCAGCTGGGCACCATATCTACCTGGGCACCAAAGATCCCAACAACTTCAAAGGCAAAAATCTGTTGGAAAATGACAACACCAGCGTGCACCCAATTGCGGAAGCCGTTGCGGTGGCGGAGGTCATCCTGCTGGCGATTCCGGCTACTGCAGCCATCGAAGGGACAAAAGGTCTGGGCGATACCACCGGCAAAATCATCATTGATGCTATGAATATGGTCAAGGGACGAGGCCCGGCGGGATTCAACACCACTACTGAAGCCATTTTGGCCCATACCACTACCCGCGATGTGGTAAAATGCTTCAATACAACTGGCTATAACAATATGGAGGACACCCTGTATGGAGAAATAGCCATCGATGCCTTTGTGGCTGGCGATAGTGAAAAGGGTAAGGAGGTAGCCATACAGTTGGCGAAAAATGCCGGATTTGCGAATTGCTACGATATTGGCGGAAACGATAAATTTCAACTAATGGAACAATTCGCCTGGTTTTGGATTAATCTGGCGATGTTTCAGGGCCAGGGGCGGGAAATTGGCTTCAAATTGTTGAAAAGATAATTTTCAAGCGAGAGAACAGTTTCGTACCTTCTCACTGGCGGTACGAAACTGCAATGGTGTGAACTTGGTTGTCCGCAGTTAGCGGCCACTACTTCTTCTTCACCACCGTATTAGCCACCGGCCAGGTAACCTTGTAGAAAGGCATGATATAGGTTTGTTCCTCTCCTATTTTTTCACCCGTGAGGGTAAAGGTCTTCAGTTTCAGCTGGATCACATTGGTACGTGCATCCATCTCCATCAGCACCGCCCGATCGGGGTAGCTAATCTTTGTGCGGGAGATGTTTTCCTTGACTTTGGGCTGGTAATCCTTATTAAAAGGGGCCGCCCGGCCAGTGATAAATTCGTAATTACAGTTGGCCTGAAAATTTTCAGGTTGTTCATTGGGTTTCACCCGGGTGTGATAAACGATGAAGGAACCATCCTCATAAAAACGCAAATAGGCATTGACATCCAAGTCTTTATCATCCAATAGGGATGTGGGCAAATGATACACGCCATCCGTGCGCAATTCTCCTGCCTCTTCGGGCAATTTGTACTTCTCACCCAGGGTTTGGGCTTGGGCAGCCAGGGCAAATACCACCAGGCCGATGATCAGAACGGCTGTCTTGTTCATAAACGACATTTAAAATATTAGGAAAATTTCTTGCAACTGAGGAAGTTCCTGTTCTAACGCCACATTTTTTCCAAAAATTGCCATTCAAATGAAATTCTTGCATCTCAACAAGCATTTCCTTACCTTTGTGACCGCCCGGTCACATTAATGAATTATGCCCAGTGAAACCTTCCATAATCTGTCGTCCGACAAGAAAGAAAAGTTGATCAACTATTTCTTGCGGGAGTTTAGTGTACAGCCTTATGATCACGCTTCTCTCACCGCAGTTGTCAAGGCGCTGGGCATCGCCAAAGGCAGCATTTACCAATACTTTGGTGGCAAGCAGGAATTGTTTCTTTACCTCGCCGAGCATTGTTACCAAATCAAACAACAATACTCCGCCCCCGTCCAGCGGCAGAACTTCCCCGATTTTTGGACGTATTTCCGCGCCGTGAGCGAAACCGGTATACAATTTGATCGCGAACGGCCGCTGGAAAGCAACTTTCTGCACGCGCTGGCCAGAAATATCAACTCTCCATCGCTCAAGGAATTGCACAAGAAATGGCTTAAAGAGGTGATCGGCGGTTTTTGCCAACTGGTGGAATACGAAGTCCAGCAAGGCCTTTTCCGCAAGGACCTTCCCGTGCAAACCATGGGCTATTATCTATATAAATTCTGCCTGAGCTTTGGCGACTACATGCACTCGATGCACGATGTGGACATCGAAGCACGTATCCAGGCTGGCCAATCGATATACGACGAAAAAAATGCTTTACTCATCATGCAGGTGATCGACGAATTCATCCTTCTGTCCCGCCCGGCATTTGAAAATCAATACCAATGATCCAGGTTAAAAACCTTTCGTACACCTATCCCGGCAGCAGCCAACAGGTGCTGTACGATCTCAATTTTGACATCCAGCAAGGGGAAATCTTTGGTTTCCTCGGTCCCTCCGGAGCTGGAAAGACAACCACCCAAAAGATTCTGTACCGCATCCTGCACAACTACCAGGGAGAAATTCTGATCAAAGGACGTTCCCTGCACGAATGGGGCAAGGATTACCTCGAACAAATCGGCGTAGGTTTTGAATTGCCCAATCACTATCTCAAACTCTCCGGAAGAGAAAATCTGGAACTGTTTGGAGCCTTTTACCCAAAGGAAAAACGACAAAACCTGGATGAGCTTTTCGAAATGGTGGGCCTTTCCGACGCCGCCAAGCAGCAGGTGGGTAGCTATTCCAAAGGCATGAAAATGCGGCTCAATTTCATTCGCGCCATCATGCACAATCCGGATATTCTCTTCTTTGATGAGCCCACCGCAGGACTCGATCCCGTCAACGCCCACAAGATAAAGCAACACATTCTCGACCTCAAAGGGCAAGGTAAAACCATCTTCATCACCACCCATAACATGAATAGTGCCGATGAGCTTTGCGATCGGGTGTCCTTCATCGTGGATGGCCGTCTACAACTCACTGAAGTCCCTGCTGTGCTCAAACACCGTCACGGACAGGACGTCGTGAAAGTGGAAGCCACCAATGCCCACGCCGCCGAATTTGCGCTGGAAGGACTGGGCAAAAATGCCGACTTCCTCAACTTCCTCCAACATAATGAGGTACTCCGCATCAACACACTGGAAGCCACACTCGAAGAAGTTTTTATTCAAGTCACCGGTCAAGCCCTCAAAGCATGAATACCTTTCTCTCCCAACTCAAATGGCAGTTCATACTGCTCACGCGCAACAATATTGTAGCCATCAGTGTGGCCGTCACTGTCATCTATTCCCTGGTCTTTTACGGCATCAAAGACCTGGGCAATACCGATAAGTTGCTCACGTTCATCATCTACGATGATACGGCAATCATCGCTCTGTTTTTCATCGGCATTTCCGTCATTATGGAAAAGAATCAGGAGGTGCTACCCGCCTTGTTTGTCGCCCCGCTCAATCCACACATCTACCTGCTCTCCCGCATCATTTCCCTTTCTATCATCGGGTGGCTCTGTGGGCTGGGCATGGTTATTTTCGCCCTTGGTTTTACGTTCAATATCCTACATTTTTCGGTGGGCATTCTTGGGATTTGCATCTTGTCTTGCCTGGCAGGGTTGTACCTGGTAAGTTACACAGATGAATTTTTGATGTTCCTGCTCAAGACGATTCCCATCCTCCTCGTCTTTGTCAACCTGCCACTGCTCAATTATTTTGGGGTTACCGATGTGAAATTGTTTTACCTTTTGCCCGTTCAGGGTTCCCTGTGGCTCATCGATGCCAGTTATCAACCCGAGCCGCCATGGTCGCAGGTCCTGTTTGGTTATGTCTCGCTCCTCATCTGGATTCCCCTACTCTACTGGTGGATTTCCCGCATTTTTATTTCTAAAGTCATCAATGCTTAAATCATGAATCAACTTATCCGTTTGTCAATCAGCGATTTCAAGCTTATTTTCCGTGATCCTTCCTTGCGCATCTTTTTGGTATTGCCCCTCCTTATTTTTGTTGTCCTCATTTGGGCAGTACCCTGGCTCATATCCCAATTCCCCGTAGTCGATGAATATATACCCTATATCCTTATGGCCTCCATTACCCAGGTGGCGCAGATGTTCGGCTTTATCTACGGCCTTGTCTTCATCGATGAAAAGGATACCCAGGTGGCCAAGGTTTATGGTGTACTCCCCATTGATAAAAATGGACTGGTCCTGTCACGATTATTGATCCCCTTTCTGATTTCCATTCTCATTACGTGGCTTATTTTTCTGACACAACCATTTTTCAGCGTATCAGTTGGTCAAAGCCTGTTGCTTTCTTTCGTCATTGGACTACTGACCTTTCTCTACCCCATCACCCTGTCAGTATTGTCGCCCAACAAGATGGTCGGCCTCACCTGGATCAAAGGGCTCAATATCATTGTCATATTGCCCATCGTCGGTTATTTTTTGCCCCGGCCCTACGGTAAGGTCTTTACGATCTTCCCCAGCTACTGGGTCTTCGAGGCAGTCAATGAACTCATTCAGCAAGGAGCCCTGTGGCTACCCATGCTGATCAGTTTTGTGTTCCTTATTGCCTTGATGTTTGTAATTGTCCGCCGTTTTTCCAGGACCCATTTTGCCTAATTTAGATGGTCAAAGTTGACAACGTGAGATGTCAAAGTTGACAACGATGATGGTCAAAGTTGGCAACGATGATGGTCAAAGTTGGCAACTTTGACCATCACTGCAAAACCACCTTCCTCACCAGCACTTCCCCATTATCCAGCATCAACCTCGCCGTGTACGTACCTTTCGGAAAAGTGGCCATCGAAAGCGGCCATACTGTAGTACCTTCGAATAGCGACAACTGGTCCCGATACACGCGATATCCTGCCCAGTCAAATATTTCCAGGTTGGCCTGTCCTGACTCCTTACTAAGAATCCGTACGGACAAATACCCATTGTTCGATGGATTTGGAAAAATATCAACCGCATGTGTTGTATTGCGATGGTCCACCACCACTACCGGGGAATATTCAAAGGCGCCATCGTAATCCAATTGTTTGAGGCGGTAATAATTGACGCCGGAAGGTGGAGCTTTGTGCTCAAAACGATAGTCTTGTTGCACCGTAGTTGTTCCACTGCCAGTCACAAATCCAATTTCCGTCCAATGACGCCCATCAAGGCTATGTTGCACTTCAAAGCCTTCATTATTGAGTTCTGTAGCTGTGCTCCAATGCAAATGAATGTCATTGTGCTGTAGAAAAGCTTTGAAATTAATCAGTTCGACAGGCAGCGCACTCAGGCAAATAATGATCACTGATCCGGGATCTGACGGGGTACTCTTGTCACCATACTCACCTCCACCGGTGATACCATCCTCATTGATTTGGCTTGCGCCGGAATTAAAAGAGCTAGCTGCAATTACATTGCCTCCCGAACCTCCGGTGTGCCCCGCTCCACCTCCGGCTGCATTATCGATTTCCGCGCCGTCACCACCACCGCCGCCGCCACCCATGCCAGAACCTCCCTTGTTATTTCCTGAGCCTGCCTGCATATTAAAGCTTCCTGCTCCTCCCTGTACCAACCCCGTGAGTGACACCTGTTGGCCGCCATCACCACCCGATGGTGCAGTTTCTCCATCACTATTTAGTCCACCACCGCCGCCACCAGAATCGGTATCCACTACGGTTTCTCCTCCGTCGCCACTACCATTTGTTGCCGACGACCCTCCCAGGCCGTAGCCTGCTACCGGCTCTTGCTGCCCTCCATTGCCACCTGCGGCTAGTATCAATAAGGTGCCCAGGCTACAATCTCCAGATGTTCCACAGTTCACGGCTCCTGATCCGCCGCCGCCGCCGCCACCTTCCAGTTGCGAATGGTAACCTCCTTCGCCGGCAATGGCGCGGATGGTTTCTCCATTTTGCACCAGAAAATTACCACTCATGGCTGCTCCCGTTCCCCCCACACGACGTGGGTTAAATTCGCGGTAAGCCCCCCCGGCTCCTCCTTCTGCCGTGATATTGATTAAAAACGGTCCACCCGTAGCCGGAGCCGTCCAGTCGAGCACCTGCGGTCCGGTAATGCTCAGCACCACATTGTTGTTGCATTGGGCGCCGACCCTGGCATCGGGTAGCAATGCGTAGAAAAGGGTAAATACCGAGATTAACAAGAATGAACTGGTCTTTTTTTCCATTGGTTTTAGGTGTTCGTTCAAAAAAATCAATACGACTTCCATTCGGCACAAAAGTGCCGTTTGGTACAAATACGAAGAAGGGGAAAACAAAGGGGGGAAGGGGAAGAACTTACTATTCTGGTTTACCGCGAAACATACGATCACGGCGCACTAAAGATACAGCCATTTGTGGCAAATCAACGTGATCAATCCTGCCAAGAACTGGCAGATTTAAGACATATTTAGACAATTCGTCTATGGCGTTTCCACACCGTATTTCAGGTGTGTCACCTGTGCACGCCCTTTTTCCAGAACCGTAACCAGGTAGAAATTATCATACTGCGTTTCCGGAAGGTCTTCGTAGGTATTGCCGCCGGTCAGGACATTGAGCAAATCTGGGGTCGTATTAGAGTGGCCCACCACGAGAATAGCCTTACCATGATGATCGACCAACACACCATCCACAAATGGATTCAGTGAAAAGGGATTATAGGTTTGTACCGTTAGCCCCTGATCGCTGGCCACCGGTTCAGCCGTCTGGCGGGTGCGGTTAAAATTAGTGGAGTAGACTGCATCAAGAGCCACATTGGCCAGCAACCTGGTTAGTTCCAGTACCCGTTCTTGTCCTTCTATGCTGAGATTGGGGTTGCTGCCACTACCCGTGGTCTCCGCATGGCGCACCAGTATGAAGGTGGTAGCCGTATCGTGAATCATTTCCGTAAGGGTCACCGTATCGGTGAGGGTCATAAAAACTGTATCGTAGTTGGTCACAAAAATCGTATCGGTCTGAATCACCGTATTGGTGATTACTTCCGGATCTTTTTCGCAACTGCAAAACAGGCTAATCAGTAAAAGTATAGGCAGGAGATACCGCATGATGAGGGTTTTCGTGTAAAAATGAGGGAAATTACGGTGAAGTCGAGTGTCAATTTTTGCTAAATTCTCTTAAATAAGCCTTCTGCACCCAATCTTTAACCACACAACTTCTTGGCAACTTCCATTGTTATAGGATTTTTACAATTTGTGTCCAAAATAAACTAATTTTGCCCCCCAATAAAACCTGTGGATAGATTATTCACAGTCAGCTGATCAAAACCTATATGATTTTTTCAAGATTTCTATACCATTTCGGGCGATACTGGATGATGATGGGGCAAGCCCTTTCCCGGCCGGAGAAGTTCTCGATGTACTATAAGGAAACCATGCGCCAGATGAATGACATCGGTATTGGATCGATCGTCATTGTGGCCTTGATCGCCGTCTTTATCGGAGCGGTAACCGCCGTGCAGTTTGCCTACCAGCTCGACGGTACTCTGGTACCTCAGTACTACATTGGCTATATTGTTCGCGACAGTACCATTATCGAACTTGCGCCGACCATCTCCTGTTTAGTATTGGCTGGTAAGGTCGGATCAAATATCGCCGCGGAAATTGGCGGGATGCGCCAGAAGGAGCACATCGATGCCATGGAAATCATGGGTGTCAATACCGCCGCCTATCTGATTACCCCCAAGGTGATTGCGGCACTGGTAGTGATCCCGATGCTAGTAGCCAATGCGGCCTTCATCAGTATCATTGGTGGGTATCTTTCGTCGGTCCCCACCGGATTGATGTCGGATGCCGAATACATCCAGGGCGTGCGTTCCTTTTTTGTAGAGCGCAATATCACCCTGATGTTTATTAAGTCAGTGGTTTTCGCCTTTATCCTGACTTCCGTATCTTGCTACCAGGGGTATTATGTCAAAGGCGGTAGCATCGAGTTGGGAAAAGCCAGTACCGATGCGGTGGTTTTTAGCGACATTTTGATCCTGCTGGCGGATTACATCATTGCGGTACTGTTTACCTAGTGGCTTGATGCAGAAATAATTGACAAATGATTAGAACAGAAGATCTGGTAAAAGCATTTGGAGAGCAGGAAGTGCTCAAAGGCATTACTACGGAATTTTACCGGGGTAAGACCAATCTGATCATTGGCCGAAGTGGTGCAGGCAAAACGGTACTACTCAAATTGCTGGTCGGGCTGTTTAAGCCAACCTCCGGCAGTGTATTCTATGACGATCAGGACTTTTACAAACTTTCCCGCAAGGAAGTACGGGCGCTGCGTATGAAGGTGGGAATGTTGTTTCAATCTTCTGCCCTTTTCGACTCCATGACCGTAGAGGAGAATATACGCTTTCCACTGGATATGTTTACCAATATGACCCGCAAGGAAAAACTGGATCGCGTGAATTACTGCCTTGAACGGGTGAACCTACAGGGAGTCAATGATAAGTTTCCCTCAGAAACCAGCGGTGGGATGCAAAAACGGGTGGGTATTGCCCGAGCCATCGTATTACAACCTAAATACCTGTTTTGCGACGAGCCCAATTCCGGCCTCGACCCCAAGACATCTATCGTGATTGATGAGCTGATCCGCAGCATTACCCAGGAAAACGACATCACCACCGTGATCAACACCCACGACATGAACTCGGTGATGGAGATCGGCGAAAACATCATTCTCCTCAACCAGGGATACATTGCCTGGAGCGGCAATAAAGAGGAGGTCTTGCATAGCGACAATGAATTTTTGCAGGACTTTATCTTCGCCTCGCCCTTCCTACAGCGTTTGCGTGAAGCGGCCCTTCAGAAATAAAAAAAGATATTTTAAGCTTGATTTTCTCCGCGAAGCCCTTATCTTTGCGGAACCTTTTAAAAAAGGGCTTGGTTTTTCCTATTTGGAAGGCCGATCCATATTCATAATTAGGGTACGTTTGGAGGCAGAAACTCAACTAAACCCTTTCTCCAAACAGACCTTGCCCAGATGGCGGAATTGGTAGACGCGCTACCTTGAGGGGGTAGTGTCCGCAAGGGCGTGCAGGTTCGACTCCTGTTCTGGGCACTGAGAAAAAGCTGGCTTCTAAAAGTCGGCTTTTTGCATTTATTAACTTCCGTATTAAACAATCCCCTACCCCAAAGCATTTTTATTAGCGAGATTCCGAACCGGATAATTTGGCATTAGCAGCCATAAATGATATCTTTACTATATGGAAACGAACAAAACTGTCATCGACGAACAGGAAGCGGAAAAACTGGAAAGAATAGCCTTTATCCTTAAGACTGTGGCACACCCGCTACGTTTGGGTATTGTGCATTTGCTGGAACAACACCCCAGACTTTCCGTTACCGACATCTGTGAAATGCTGGGTAGCGAGCAATCGCTGACCTCACACCACCTGCAAAATATGCGTCTCAAGGGGATTCTGGCCGTCAAGCGCGAAGGCCGCAGCATGATGTACACCCTCAAGGAGCGCGATGTTTCCCTCATCATCGAATGTTTGGAAAACTGTCAGTGTAACATGTAATGACGCCCCTGTTGGGGAATTCAGAAAAAAGTCCCATCTTTGCCGCCGGATATATGAAGAAATCTTCATTTAAAATTCAAGATCATGGCTCTTTTCGGTAAAGGCAGCAAATTCTACAGCATCTTCAACCTCAAATGTCCTCGTTGCCACGAGGCGGATATGTTTGAAACCGGTTCGTTTTCCTTCAACAAACCCTTCGACATGAAGCTCCGCTGTGATCACTGCAATGAAAACTTCATGCCGGAGCCCGGATTTTATTACGGCGCCATGTTCATTTCCTACATCTTCACCGGCTTCTTCAGCATTGGCTTCATCGCCATCCTGCACTGGGGTCTCGGCATGAGCACCAATGCGTCCTTCGGCCTGCTCATCTTCATTCTGGCCATCCTCTTCGTCTACATCTTCCGCCTGGCCCGCGCTATCTGGATCAATATCAATGTGAAATACGATCCGAATAAGGCATAGGTTTTGGTTAGTTTAGGGGGTGGGAGTTTAGAGAAGGACGCCAAATCATTCTGCAAATGCTTTAATAATGGGTAGCCTGCTCTGGTTTATAAGGTTTATGTTGAGACGGGGGAGACGGTTTAGGGGTGCATTGCTTGACTATCCCGGAAATTCCTAAATTCTGGGAATCCTACTCTGGTTTATGAGGTTTATGTGGAGATGGTTGAGACGGAGTAGGCGATTTAGGAGAGTCAACTTCGCCACGGCTTCGTCGACCGAAGTCGATGTTACAAACATCTTCCGAGCGAGGTTTAAAATGGTGAGGAGAGTGGCGTTATGGTGATGTGGGAGCTTTCTAAAACCTAATCCCCAAAACCTAACGCCTAATAAATTCTGCAAATGCTAAAATTCTGAGAATCCTGCTTATAATTCCGGAAATTCTGCTTCTGGTTCGATGAAATTTATTTCATCGTCACCATACCAATATTTATGCAACTGCATCGACAAAAAATTCATTTGGTCGCCCGGTTGGGTGAAATTTATTTCATCCTGAATTTCTACGCTCGCCTCTTTAGATGGCGCACACTACCGGTGCGCATTCCGTACTATATTACCGTGTCTACAAAGATTTGGTTCCTCCGGAACCGGTGGGCGCATTGGGCCGGAAAATGAAATTTTTCGCCCAAAAAATCATGTAAATCGTGTTAATCGTGTCTGATAACCTGTCAACGTCTAGCCTCCCTTTTGCGAAAGCCCGTCAGGGGTTTTGCAAAAGCACCTTCTCCTCTTTTCACAATAGCGGCATTCACCTTTCGTTTCACTTTCAAAAAAAATCCGCCAGCATTATATTTGAACCTTCTTTTGTGCCCCTTCTGTGCCTTTTCCCGACCCTGCGGGTTTCCCTTCGGCGGGACTGAAGTGTGGTTCAAAATAATGTCAACACCTAATCAGTTCGTTTTTCAGATACCTTACCAGAGATTCCAAAGAAGCCTAAAAAACTGTTTCAATCTTTGCCTGTTTCGCCCTTTCCCACTTCCCCTCCCAAAAACTGGCTTATTCCCCCGAATTCCCGTATTTTTACCCTCCAAAAACAACGATCCTAATGGAATTTGATGAAATCAAACAACTACAGGAGGCCGTCAAAGGCTCTCCTGACAACGTGCCTCTGAGAAAACTACTCTGCAACGCCTTCATGAAACAAAAGCGCTACCAGGATGCAGAAATCGAATACAAGGACGCCCTGAAAATTGCGCCCAACGATATACAACTCAAAGTAGGACTGGCCAACGCCTTTCACGGACAGGATAAAACGTCTCTCGGACTGGTCATTATCGAAGAAATCATCAACCTGCCAACACCTCCCGCAGGTGGCTGGCTGGTGTACGCCAAGCTGCTGCTTAAAGCCGGACAGGCTCGGGAAGCCAAAGAGGCCTACGACAATGCCATCATGCTCAACGATAACCTGCGCGACTCCTTTCTGGAATCGGAGATCAACCTTAAGGCACAGGAAGCCAATCCATCCGAACCGGAAAAGATTAAGCTCCGCGTCGGTGGCGATGTGGACGACGAGATGGAGAAAGACCTGGAATTGGAACGCCCCAAGCTCAACTTCGAGGATGTGGGCGGTATGGACAGCATCAAGGAGGAAATCCGCATGAAGATCATCCACCCGCTGCAACACCCGGAAATCTACCAGGCTTACGGCAAAAAGATCGGCGGAGGTATTCTGCTTTACGGCCCTCCGGGCTGCGGCAAGACTTTTATTGCCCGCGCGACGGCCGGACAGATCAATTCCAGCTTTATTCCGGTAGGCATTTCCGATATTCTGGATATGTACATCGGTCAGAGTGAACGCAACCTGCACGCCATCTTCCAGAAGGCCCGCTCACTGAAGCCCTGTGTGCTGTTTTTTGACGAGGTCGATGCGCTCGGCGCCAAGCGTTCCGACATGCGGCAAAGCGCCGGTCGTCACTTGATCAATCAGTTTCTTTCCGAACTGGACGGTATGGAAGACAATGACGGACTGCTCGTACTCGGCGCCACCAACGCCCCCTGGCACCTGGATGACGCCTTCCGCCGCCAAAACCGGTTTGGACGAGTGATCTTTATCCCACCACCGGATGAAACTGCGCGCGAAGCCATTTTACAGCTGAAGCTAAAAGACAAGCCCACCGGCAATATAGACTACAAACGCCTGGCCAAGAAATCGGCCGACTTTTCCGGGGCGGATTTGGAAGGGGCTATCGATATTGCCATCGAAGCCAAATTGGCGGAAGCCATGAAAAAAGGCGTTCCGCAGCCGCTGGAAACCAAAGACCTGGAAGCGGCCATTAAAAAGCAAAAGCCGACCACGAAAGAGTGGTTTTCAACCGCCAAAAACTACGCCCTCTTTGCTAATGAGGGCGGTATTTATGACGAAATCCTGGACTACCTTAAGCTGAAATAGATGAACCACCACCTCGAACGGGGTCGCGTTTTGCTCATGCAGAACCGGCCTAAGGATGCGGAAAAAGAATTCCAAAAAGCGCTGCAGCAAGATCCGCAGGATGCCATCGCCATGGCTCTGCTGTCGGAGTGTTATATGGAGTCCAGCCGGTATCCCGAAGCGCTGGAAATGGCTAAAAACGCCATTCACGAAGAGCCGGAAATTCCTTTCCTGTACTACGTTTTGGCGAAAGCCCAATATTATAATAAACGCACCCGAGATGCCCGCCAAACCATCCAGACCGGATTGGAAATGGACCCCGAGAATGCGGATTTTTACCTCATGCTTTCCAATATCGAATTCTACGACGAAAAATGGGAAGCTGCACTAGAAGCGGCCAAACGTGGGCTTGCGCTGGAACCGGATTCGGTTAATTTGATCAACCTGCGCGCCCAGGCCCTGGTCAAGCTGAACCGTAAGGAAGAAGCTGCCGTCACCATGGACGAAGCCCTGCGGCGGGCGCCGGAAGACAGCTACTCCCACGCCAATAAAGGTTGGATTGCTATGGAGCGGGGCGAGTTTGATCAATCGGTCCTTCACTTTCGCGAGGCACTCAAGCTCAATCCCACCAATACCTACGCCCGCAGCGGACTCAAAGAGGCCATTAAGGGCAAAAACCTGCTATACCGAGGAGTCTTGAAATACTTCTTTTGGGTCAGCAAACTAAGCGAGGGCAATCGCTGGGCTTTCATCATCGGCCTTTATGTGATTTACCGCGTCATCATCTGGGCGGCAGAGCAATATCCGGCCATCGCCCCCCTACTCTACCCCTTGATTGCGGCGTATATCATTTTTGCCTTTTCCTCCTGGATTGCGGCGCCCATTTCCAACTTCTTTCTGCAATTACATCCACTTGGTAAATACGCCCTGACCGACGATGAGCGGCTTGGCGCCAATATTACCGGAGCGGTGGGTGCTCTGGCGCTGATCAGTCTGGTCGCCTACCTGATTACCGGCAATATGCTGTTTCAGGCACTGGGTATCGTCTTTGCGGTATTACTCATTCCGGTGGGAGGTACCTTTAGCGTCGATGAGCGCAGTAGTGCCCGGCGATATTTGCTGTTATATACCGGGATTTTGGCCCTCGGCGGATTCTATTGGGTAGCCACCGGTGACCTTTGGGGGCTGGCGGTGCTTGGCATAGGCGTATTTGCATTTAGCTGGGTGGCCAATTACTTTATCAGCAAGGATCGGAAGGAGTTTTATGATTAATTCCTTGGGCGTGCCCTCGGTTCAACCGAGGTCGCTGCGTTTCAGGGCTCTCCCGGCTCAGCCGGGATCGGCCAGCTCCTTTGTCGCTGTCCCCTATCGGGCCCTTTTCCATCGCTCACGCAGTGCAGTACAAAGATCAGCCGTACTACAAAATCTAAAGCCGCAATCGAATACCTGGCCCCAACAGGTAGAAAAACTTGGATTCCGCAAGGAAATAACCTCCGCCCAGAAATAACGGGAAGCTCAATTTTCCACTGTTTTTCGTGCGAATGGGATACAAACTTGCCAGGACCACCACACCCACATCGCGATTGTCATTGTTTTCACTAAAATTGAAGGCATTAAACGCCAGAAAACCGGCTCCAAATTTATAAGGCCGGTACTTGTTGATCCGCCGCGGGTGGTAAAAGCTAAACTGCGCAATCATGGCCATACTCACCCCACTCAACGCACCAAACCCGGGATCCCCCACCCGCTTGGTCAGCAGTCCTGCCGGGAA
The DNA here is from genome assembly GCA_965229635.1 of Saprospiraceae bacterium. Classification (GTDB taxonomy): domain Bacteria; phylum Bacteroidota; class Bacteroidia; order Chitinophagales; family Saprospiraceae; genus BQJU01. The sequence continues at coordinate 2,394,634 of OZ245894.1, read as the reverse complement.
AGATACTTCCAGATCAAAAGTGGTATAACGCCGCAGGATAAACTCCACGCGCTTTTTAAATCCCTTACTGCCATGTTTCATTTGATCGTGCTGAATGGTCAGTTCAATGGTTGACCATTCTTCCAGGTCAAAGGTTTTACGGCGAATGTATTGGTTGAGACTGATGTTCTCATGCCGGCAACTTACGGGATCGTAATAGTCAAAGCGCGGCGAGTCCTCGCCTGGACAAACCACCACATCCGAAATGGTCCGTTTGTCAATCAAATCATTGTCCTTGCCGGAAATCTGAATGTCGATGGTCAGAAACTGCTTGCCGTAAAGGCGTTTTTCCGAGTCAATGACTCCCTTGTCAAAAGCCACCACAATATCGTCCAGGGTATGGTCAATAAAGATGGTCTTATCGATTTCAGAAATGATAAAATCCTCTTCCTTACCGGTGATCAAATGGATGAAATTGAGCGGGTGTGGCGTTTGAAATTCCTGTACCGCCAGGCTTTTCCCCACCGGCTTGCCGTAATTGAGCACCTCAATTTTGGGTCGGTTGATCTCCAGCGGTACTTTGGCATTAAAAACCAGTTCGTTTTCACCCCGAATGAGTGTATCGGTTTGCACTTCCCTTAGGCCATCAAAGCTGAATCTGGCCTTATGCAGCCCTTCGCCGGTCAACTTAATGGTGATGCTTTCACCGGGGTAAATCTTATTGCCCTTACTTTCATTACCCTTTTCAGGAACCACGGACACGCTTTCCAAATGGGTTGCCGGGGTAATACTGAAGTTGGTGATAAATTTGGCCACATCGCCGTCTTTAATGTAGAGGTAGTTCTCCGATTGGCGGTGCTGATTATAGGGCCGCAGCCAGCACAATACCCGCCCATTAGCCAGAATACTACGCGTAAAGATTTCGGCAACGAGCATTCCTCCCGCTTCCTCCTGCTTCTCCAGGCGGTAGGTTTTCTTCAGCTCCACTGAAGGGTGGTATTCCATTTCAATCTCAATACCTTCCACTTCGTCATTCTTGAGGCTGACCTCCTTTTTGTTGGTATTCAAAAAGACGAGTTTGCTTTCCTTGACATCAAAATGGTACTCCAGCGGCGACAGGTGATAAACGATACTGTCTTTGGCCACCAGCATGGGTTTTTTCAACAAAAGTGGTACCGAAAGCTGCTGCATACCCGGCTGATTGGGCAACAGGTGAATCAATAATTCGCCTTGTCGGTTGGAAAATTTGTAGTCAATATTCTCGCCGCGTGTCCACTGATTGGAATACTTGATGTTATTAGGCCGGTTGGTTTCCACCTTGAAGGTACGCTCTTCGCCGATAAAGAGTTTGTTATCCTTGGGTTTGAGAAAGGCACTGGTTTTGGTGACCGGTAATAGGTGCAGCTCATAAATAAATGGTTCCTGCCAGGATTTGGGCTGTACTGAAAAGGTGAATTGCAGAAAATCACTGGTGGTCAGTTGCTTAAAACGGACCTTAAAGCGGTAGTGGTCATCATTGATATTCATCAAACTGTCCACCACCTCAAAGTCGCCCGAGGGCAGTAGTTGCAGATCGGCAAAAGGCATACTGCCATTGGGGTAAATCTCCACCTCACAAACGGCTTTTACCTCTTCATACTCAAAATAAAGATGCGGCGTTTCTCCCACATTGATCGTATTTTCAATTGTAGAAAAAGTGGTCGTATCCACCTTTAGCCTTACCTCTTTGAAGAAAATATTTTGCCGCGTCTGACCATATCCAGAGACGAAAATCAGCAAAAGGAAAACCGGCTGGAAAACGTACACCATCCTGGGTGTGCTCCAGTGCGAGTGGAGAATTTTCATGACTAATCAATCATTATCGTTGACAAAATTCTGTAACGATAAAAGGAGGCTAAACATTGGTTTGTTCACCAAATGAATCCAACGCATGCTTGGAGGTGGTTTCCGATTAAACTTGGAGCTACCTCCAAACAGGCGCTCATGTAAGCTACAACTCGTAATTTGGCGTAAGCGCTTCTCCCTTTTCCTTGTAAAATTCATTGATGATCTGAATCACCTCCTCCGGCGAATCAGTGATCGGCATCAAATCCAGGTCAGGAGCCGCAATGTTGTTTTCCTGCTCCAGCATCACCTGTTCAATCCAGCCTTTCAGTCCGGTCCAGTATTCCTTACCCACCAAAATCACCGGCACCTTAGTAATCTTACCTGTTTGTACCAAAGTCAGTACTTCAAATAGCTCATCCATGGTACCAAAACCGCCCGGTAGCGCCACAAAGGCCTGCGCAAATTTGACAAACATGACTTTACGCACAAAGAAATAGCGGAAATTAAGGTTCTTATCGAGATCAATATATTGATTGTGACTTTGCTCGAATGGCAAATTGATATTCAGTCCTACCGATTTTCCGCCGTAGAGCGAAGCTCCTTTATTGCCGGCTTCCATAATACCGGGGCCACCACCGGTGATCACGCCGTAGCCTTCTTCGGTGAGCAGGCGGGCAATATCAACTGCGGTTTTATAATAGGGATGGTCTGGTTTGGTTCGGGCCGATCCAAAAATGGATACACAAGGGCCAACGTGGGTCAGGGTTTCAAATCCTTCGACAAATTCAGACAATACTTTAAACATGGTCCAGGAGTTCTCTCCTTTGACCTGCTTGCCCCACTTTTTCATCGGGTGCTTTTCGTGAATGATTCCGTTGTTTTCTGACATAACTCAGTATTTTTAAAAATCTTTTGGGTCGTAATGGTCGCACTGTATTAGGCGCAAAAAGCCCGCCATTTTTCATGACAGGCTTTTTCCATGCATTCTACAAACAGTCTACTAGTGCGACTAGTCCGAAATAATTGATTCTTTTTCCAAGCTCTAAGCCTTGATTATGCTGAACCTTGGATGCCAATTACTTCTGCATCAATCCACTAGTTAGTAATTTTTTATAATATATTCAAGTAAAAATCCTCGAACTAGTTCCTCTAATCCTATAAAATAACGGAAAAACGCGCGAACAGGTATGTCGATCAGGCATTAAAATTCTTGAATTCCTTATCGATAAACTCGTGTAAGTCCTCCTTATTTTCAAAATTTCGGAACACTTCCTTGAGGTGAAGATCGGCTTGTGTACTCGCCGGCACCACGTATCGATTCACGTCTTCTTCCGTAATTGCGGTACTGCTCAATATTATTAAACGCTCGACCACATTGCGAAGTTCACGGATATTCCCGGACCAGTGGATTTTTTGCAGCGCCAGAATGGCCTCTTTGGTGATCTTTTTGGCCGAAATGCCGTATTCTTCACAAATTTTACTGATAAAATGCTCAATCAGTAAAGGGATATCTCCGGGCCGGTCATTAAGGGAAGGAACATCGACAATAATCACTGCCAATCGGTGGTACAAATCTTCCCGAAACCGCCCCGCCTCAATCTCCTTGCGCAGGTCTTTGTTAGTAGCCGCTACAATGCGAACATCTACATCGATATCCTTATCCCCGCCCACCCGCGTGATGCGGTTTTCCTGCAAGGCACGCAATACTTTGGCTTGCGCCGATAGGCTCATATCGCCGATCTCATCGAGAAACAGGGTACCGCCATTGGCTTGCTCAAACTTGCCGATGCGCTGTTTGTTGGCCGAAGTAAAGGCTCCTTTTTCGTGTCCAAACAACTCACTTTCAATCAATTCCGAAGGAATGGCCGCACAATTCACCTCCACAATCGGCTGCTCGTGACGACCGCTTTTTTCGTGTATCCACCGGGCCACCAGTTCTTTCCCGGTACCGTTGGGGCCGGTCACCAGTACTCGGGCATCCGTTGGTGCGACCCGGACGATGGTTTCCTTAATGTCTAAAATAGCCGGAGATTCACCGATGATTTCCTGCACCTTACTCCGGGTTACTTTCCGCTTTAAGTTCTTGGTTTCTGAAATCAGGTGCGATTTATCCAACGCATTTCGGATGGTAATCAACAGACGATTCAGATCCGGCGGCTTGGAGATAAAATCAAACGCCCCGCGCTTCACCGCATCTACCGCTGTATCGATATTGGCGTGGCCTGAAATCATAATCACCGGCGTATCCGGAGCCAGCAGCTGAATGCGATCCAGGGCCTCCATGCCATCCATCTGCGGCATCTTGATATCGAGGATCAATACGTCGAATTTTCCCTTTTTGAGTTTGACCAGGCACTCCACTCCATCGGCAGCTTCCTCGACTTCGTACTTTTCAAACTCCATAATATCCCGCAAGGTCCTACGGATACTCTGCTCATCGTCGACAATTAAAATTCTGGCCATGTTCCACGTGTTTTTCTAAAAATATTACCTTTTTTGCAAATACGTTAGTTCTTCTTACGCTTTTAACAAAATAAAGTTGCAAAGAAGTTGGGTGGTTTTAGCTAAATGGAAACCTGTAGCGATTTCCCCTAAGATAACCCCGCATTAAGTCACCAACTTTGCAATTCGCAGATAAAAATTTATTTATTTTTGGGCAAAAGAGTTATTCTACTGGGATTATTTCGAGCGCAAATTGCCCCTTTTCTTCCCACACTGTGCCTTTTTTCAGTCGTGTAGCTAAGGCTATACTCCTTCAATCCCGATAAAGTATCGGGATCGCGTGGTCGAAAATGGACTAATTTTCTCTCCAAAATACCCCAGCATAACAACTCTAGACAACCTCCCAACTCCCTACTAGTTAAAACCATAATCCAATATGAGAGGCCTAATCATCATTTCAGGGGTCATTTTTTGCGCAGTGCTCTACTTTATGCTCCCGACTAGCTCTTCGGAAATGCCGAAACCCACCAATGGTCAAACCATCGTCAAAGATGGCGAAGAAGAAGGCCACGGCGATCGTCGTCGGGCCTGGATCGAATTGATGCATAAAAGTGCTCCCGGCACCAATTGGCGGCAGCTGGAATACGAAACGCAAATGCAAAAACAACGTGAGCGTGCCGGAAATATCAGCTTACGCAATGACTGTACCGGCGAGGTGCTGGCCGGCGGACTGGTCAAGGGCCAGTGGCAGGAACGTGGCAGCAGCAACCAGGCCGGTAGTGTATCCGAATTGGAATACGATCCCGCCGCTGATGTCATCTGGCTACGCTCAGCCGGAGGTGCCCTATGGAAAACCCACCGCACCGAGCTGAACTGGGAAGTAGTCAACCAGTACTTCAACTTCACCGATGGCATGCTGCAATTCATTGAAACAGCAAATGGAAGGCGGCTTTTAGCCAATATTTCACGGGTCCCCCACTACTCTGACGATGACGGAGAAACCTGGGTGTCCGCTCAGGGCATTGCCCACAATAGCAGCTGGGGCAATGTGCACAGCAGTACCGTTCTCGATGACACGCTGAACACCTACTATACCATTTCCAAACCTGATTACTGGGACAATCTGAAACTTTACAAGTCAACCGATAAGGGAGAGAATTTTCATCCGGTTAAAACCTTCACCAATCACGAATTTGATCGTTTTAAATTGTGCAGTCCGGAGCAAAACAACGACCTGTTTCTTGTAGAAAAAACAGGTAATGGGGCCGGTAAATTTTATCAGCTCAACACTGAGACCGATGAGCTCACTTTGCTAAATCCGGAAGGAGGATTCTCCTTTGGCAATTCTCGCGCCAACCTGGCGGCCTGGGCATCGGATACCACCACTATTTTTTATGCTTACAGCGATATTGAAAATCAGGGACGGCAAGTGTGGCGCTCCGATGATTTGGGCGTGACCTGGACAGCACAGGGTCAGCTTGCGGAAGGGCCGTGGTCAGTAGGCCTTTACGTTTTGCCTTCCAACCCGGATAAATTACTGATGGGTGCGGTGGAGTGTTTCACCAGCGAGGATGCCGGAGAAACCTGGGAAAAAGTCAACGACTGGTGGGCCTATTACGATGACATCGAAGGCCAGTTACACGCCGATATTATGAACATCCGCGAATTCCAGACCGCCACTGGTCAGGACTTCCTGTTGATCAGCAACCACGGTGGTTTGACCTACTCCGAGGAGTTTATGGCCGACCAGGGCAATATCAGCCTGCAAGACCTCAACGTAGCCCAGTACTACAGCGTGCGCACCGATCCTTTGGATGCCAATTATGTTTACGCCGGTTCTCAGGATCAGGGCTTTCAGCTTTCCGGCACCTTCCTTGATGCAGAGGACGGCCCCGAGCCCTTTACGCAGGTCATTTCCGGAGATTACGGGCACATCACCTTTGCCAATGAGGGCCAATCGCTGTGGACCGTTTATCCCGGCGGCTGGGTCACTTGTTATGAACAAGCCCAAACCGGTAATTTGACCTATTCTTACGAACTAGATTCTGAAAACGAGTCGGTATGGCTGCCGCCCTTGGCGAGCCTGTCCAATTCCCCGGAAAATGTCATTTATATGGCCGGTGGTAATATCGACGGCGGTCCCGGCAGCTACCTGATCAAGCTCACCGGCATCAACTTCGGCGTAGAAGCCGAGCAATTTGATTACGACTTTAAAACCGAATCCGCCGGTGGAGAAGTTTCCGCAATCGGCTTAGCGCCAAGTGATCCTGATCGCATTTATACCGCTACGACCAATGGCCGTTTCTTTGCCACCATTAACGGCGGTGAAAACTGGGAACAAACCGTCAACTTCCTTCCCGGCGGGCACTACCTCTACGGGCAAAAGATACTGGTATCACCCAGCAACCCTGATCTGGTCTACCTGGCCGGTAGCGGCTACTCCAGCCCCGCCGTTTACCGCTCCGAGGATGGCGGTCAAAACTTCAACTCCATGAGCGCTGGCTTGCCCCAGACCCTGGTCTTCGACCTGGCCATCAACGAGGATGAAAGCCTGATCTTCGCCGCCACGGAAGCTGGTCCGTACGTCTACGTCGCCGCCGAAAATGAATGGTACGACCTCGCCGGAGAATGCGCTCCCACGCAAACCTACTGGTCGGTAGAATACATCCCTACCCTACGTACTGCCCGCTTTGGCACCTACGGCCGCGGCATCTGGGATTTTGAACTGGAAACGGAGGTCTCAACAGATGCCCCGATTGTGGAAGCAACCAGTTGGACCGTTGGACCCAACCCTTCGAATGGGCAATTTGTGTTGCAGGTGAAGCAGCCGCTTTCTGGGCCGCAGGCTATTCAGGTATTTGATGCCGGTGGACGGCTGGTGCACCGGGAGATGCGGGAGTTGCACGCGGGTAATGTGGAGCTGAACCTGACGAAATTGACGGCGGGTACGTACTGGCTGATGGTTGGGAAAGAGCGTAGGAAGGTGGTGATTGTGCGCTAAAGAGGAGCAGAATTCTCAGAATGTTAGAATTTACAGAATGTTACCCTGGCGACTAAAGATCGCCGGTACAAGTCATGCCTTCGCGGCTTGGCGAGCGTTTCTTTTTTGTGGTCTCGCAAAGGCGCTAAGACGCAAAGGATTTTGCCGAATCCCTGGCGGGCTTCCGAAAAAGGAATAACTAGCCGTTGACTTTTTTCGGACAGGATTCACAGGATTCACAGGATTTTTTGGGCGAAAAATTTCATTTTCCGGCCCAATGCTGCCTACATAGTAGTAATAGAGGAACTACTCCTAAACCGCCACTTTCCAAGTCGTGGGGCTTTGAAAGAGGCTAGCTTATGCGAAAAACCAGTTCCGGAGGAACCACTCCTTTGTAGACACGGTAATGTGATACGGAATGCGCACTGGCCGCGTGCCGCAAAGCTTTCTCCGTCGGCCGAAGACTATAGCGAAGGACCGTAGCGGCGAGGCAAAGTGCGCCATCTAAAAATGTTAGCATTAGGAAACCGAACCTGGCGACCAAATGAACTTGGTCGTTACGAGGCGTTAAAAATGGTTGGCCAAAATTTATTTTGCCCGTAGATGCCGTGACCCTTTCTGGGTGCCGGAATATGGGGAAGATGGAAACGCTAATAACCAAGTGACTACAAGGAGAGAGCCAACCGAAATCCAAGGGTGCCTCTTCGGTCGCCCGGCTTGATCCCAAAGCGTCCAACTGTACGACAATCGACTGAGGCGTTGAAGCAGGTGCCGCCACGTAGCACACTCACTGAGCCCCTATCTGGATAGTCTATCCAGGCAGAACCATCCTCTGGAGCTCCTTGATAATTGTCATGCCAGTCATCTTCACACCATTCAAGGACATTGCCGCTCATGTCATACAAACCTAATTCATTGGCCAACAACAACCCAACTTCACTGGTCTCACCATTACTATTTTCTGTATACCAACCCACCTGCTTTAACTTATCACTTCCCGCATAGGTGTATCCCTGGCTATATTTCCCCCCTCGTACCGCATATTCCCATTCCGCCTCGGTAGGTAATCGAAATGTTTTTCTCGTTTCAGTGTTCAGTTGTTCAATGAACTCCTGAACATCCTCCCAACTTACCCGTTCAACAGGTCGGTTTTCTCCCTTGAATCCGGAGGGATTATTATTCATCACGGCTTGCCATTGGCTTTGTGTAACCGGGTATTTCCCCATATAAAAACTATCTACATGCACTTTATGGGCTGGTTTTTCAAAGTCATAGTCACTATGGTCGTCACCCATTAGGAATTCACCGCCTTCTATAAAAACCATTTCCAAATGAACATTCTTGGATAAGGATATAGTTATATTTTCACTTTCCATTTTGACTATTTCATTTCCGATAACCTCGTGAATTCATCAACTCTCTATAAGGATAAAGCCAACCTGAAACCGAAGTCCCCTCCACGGTAGCCAACCTCAATAAATTTAGGAGGTGCAGGATGACAATGAAATGTTCTACTACGATAACTACCACCACGAAGGAAGTATTTCTTAAATTCGTTTTGTGAATTAAGATCATTTTTTGGGTCTAGATCATGATTATCGTACTTAACACTAGTACACCACTCATGAACATTACCACTCATGTCATATAACCCTAATTCATTCGCCAGGAGCAATCCTACATCATGTGTTTCATTATTACTATTCTCATCATACCAGCCCACCTGTTTTAACTTATCACTACCTGAAAAAATGTAGCCTTCACTATAGCTGCCCCCTCGTGCTGCATATTCCCATTCTTCTTCGGTAGGTAGTCGAAACTCTTGATTCGTTTTCTTGGACAACTCTTTGACAAATACCTCTACTACTTCCCACAAGACGTTCTCCACCGGTCGATTTTCCCCTTTAAATCGGGAGGGAGTATTGTTCATAATACCCTGCCATTGGCTTTGGGTAACCTGGTATTTTCCCAGATAGAAACTATTGGGGCGAACTTTATAGGTCGGTTTCTTTAGGTCATATTTACTATAATCATCACCCATTAGAAATTCGCCACCTTCTATATAAATCATTTCCAGATTTACATCATTTGGTAATGATATGATCAGTGTTTTATCTTGCATAAGATTAAAATCATTTCTTGCATACGATCTTACTCGTCATCTTCTTCTACAAATAGCTGTTTCAAAGTCTTTTCTCCTTTTCGAAAAGCCGAAATTTCTTTACGAATCAGCTTTAGAGCGGCTTTGGTATCCCAGGAGAGTTCTTTCTCAAATTCTCCGAAAACAAATGGAATTTTCAATTTAAACTTCCACTTACTATCTGGGATATGAGGCATTTCCTCTTTAGCCTTTTTCCATTCCTGAACAATTGGTGTACCAGCAGGTAATTGAGCAAAACACTTGTTTAGCTGTTCCTCTAACAAGGCATTGACTCGATCTAAATCTTCCTTGGCATTTCCAGGGATTTCATCAACTCGCTCAAAGAGAAGTTCCAAATTTGCACGGTGCTTTTCTGCGTAAATCAATAGTGTATCCAGATACTTTTGCTGTTCATTTTGATTGAAAAGGATTGCCTGAGTATCCCCCTTAATGTGTTCCAGACCATCTTTGAGTCCCTTTATATCCTCTCCAATTAAACCCAATTTCATATAGTAATTTGTCCCAGATTCTAATCCTTCTACCTTTTTAAAAACCCCTTCCAAAAGGCTATCAACTGATACTTTTTTCAATTTACCATTGCGACAGTCAATATCACTCCAACTTTCCTCCTGATATTGGATGAGTTCTGAATATTCAAAAAAGGTTGGTTGATCTGCTCCCTTACAAACATCACAAATGCAGGGTATCATTCGCTCAAAATCAATGTGTTTAAAGGATTTTTCATGAATTTTTTCTACTTCCGTCATCACCTGGTGAAGTAGATACTTCCGCTCATAAGTTGCCCCGCTTATCTCAATTTCCAGCACCTCAAGACCTTCTTTTACTGTTTTTTCCTGTACAATTTTTGCACGACAACCATTTCGTTCAATCACAACTCCTTCATTCCAAACCAGTTTTCCCTTCTCAGCGATATATTCGCTTAAACGTACAATCAATCGTGAAATCAACCCTTTTGGCATGAAGGGGTACTGATATCGAAATTTCATTGCATTCGCACTATCCCATTCAAATTTCGGATACTCATTTGGCAACAATTGTGGAGCAATGTATTCGCCTTCTTTGGTCGAGGGGTAACAAATCTCGAACCTGTCTTTTAACATCAAACTAAACAAGCGACTTCGCTCGTCGGAGGTGTAGTCTTTCCAGAAATCCTTTAAGTCTTCCAAAGTAAAACGGCCATGTTTTTTGACTACCCGGCTATCTTTTAGCACACTATAAACCGCATCCACCGCCCATTGAGGATTGAGGATGACAAAATTATCGAGAAAATCATCTTCCTGATAATGCAACATAACACCTAGCCTGTGTAAATAACTACTTAGAAAACGCTGGTCCTTTTCCTTATTCAAGCGTTTTCCGTTTCTTTCTTTGCCGCAAACCTTTGCAAATTCCGTAAAGGTAATATGCGGCTTTTCTTTACGCATTTTCAGCAAATCTTCCCGTATGGGTACCCACAGCCGAGGCAGTTGATCCCCAATCTGTGGAAGACCGCAAAGCATTTCCTGTATCTTTTCGCTCAAATTATCACTCCGCCTATCCTTAACAGAGAAATCAACTTCCCACATCTGAATATCCATACCCGGGTAATCTTGTCGGTACTTGGCCAAACTAAAATTGCTCACGGAAAGATGATTGATTTCATTAAGCACCACCAGCACGCTTATCTTTTCTTCTTCACTTTCCCTGCCTAAAAGATTAATAATCCGAAACCAATAGTCAAACTCCGTATTTTGCTTTCTGTCATCTGCTACTAATACATATAGTGCACGCGGAGTAAGAAAAAAATGGTGAGTCATATACTGGATTTCCTGTCCTCCAAAATCCCATAAGTTAGCTTTGAATTCAATATCAGGATCATTAGGAAATGTAAAATTATATCCTTCAAAAATATTAACCCCCACGGTCGATTTGATAGCTTTATCGCCGTCCAGAGGAACTAGGTATTCAGGATCTTTCAACTTTTCCAATAGTGTAGTCTTTCCTGCACCCGGTTCTCCTACGATGAGCAATTTAGCCTCGTATAAAGGTACGGTTCCTTCTTGTTCTTCAATTTGCTGGAAAAAATTCAGAATAGCAGCGTTCCCCTGTTCAATCGTTTGTTTGGGTAAGTTTTCAATGGGATTGCTCTCGACATCAAACAATTGCATTGCCAGTACACCAGGAGGAAGCAATAAGTTCTTTATCTGATTATCACTCAAATTCAATGCCTGTAGCTTAACGTTTTCCTTTTCCAACAACTCTCTGATCTTCTCCCACTTCACATCATCCAAACCGGTCGCTGCAAGATTTAGCCCAATCAATTGGCCTTTTTCATCCAGCGCATATTTGGGCATATCTTTTTTGAAAGCCATCAAACCACCTAGCTTCGTTGGCTGGGCAGGTGCTTCTTTTAATTCAAAGTTGCCACCCCATAAGGCTTCAATTTTCTCAACAATTTTGGGTTTCATGTTTAAAGTTTTTGGTTCTTCGACAAATTCCGTGATACAGAGTCAATCAAAAATACAAACCAACGCTTCTAAAGGCGCTTTTGATTTATATTTTAGCTTGACCACTTAATTTGTCAAAGAAGGGTGTTTTTTTTATTAAAAAATGAGTGGCAGAATCTTCACCCATAGTTACCAATACCGCCACTACGGACAGCTACGTTGTAGCTGCCTTTTTGTCCCGATCAAAAAATGAGCGGGAGCAGGATAATCGCCTGTTCAGTGGAAGCCTCCGCTTCCCGTGAGCTGAAGGGACAACGCCAACCGAAACCCAATGTTGTTGTTCCGATTGTCCGGCTCGTTCCAGTTACGGTTAGCAGGACGGCAATTCACCGGGTTGTTGAAGAAATTGCCGCCACGTATGACACGCCTGGAGCCCCTACGGCGATGAACCTTTATCTGATCGTACACTTCTAGTACGAAAAACTATTTTTTTACCGCTCCCTTCACATTGCCGCGTCGTTCAGTCGTCCCTCCTTCACCACTTGCAACATTCCGGGCGCTACCTTTTTTGCTCACGGGAAGACGGGAAACTATCCAACTGACTGAAGGGACAACGCCAACCGAAACCCAAAGGCGTTGAACCGATCGGCCGGCACGCCCCAGCCACGGCTAGCAGGACGGCAAAACACCGGGGCGCCGAAGAAATAGCCGCCACGCATGACACGCCCGGAGCCCCTAGCAGGAGCATCTACCCAGGGTGAGCCATCTTCCGGGGCTCCCTGATAATTTTCGTGCCAATCATCTTCACACCATTCGTATACATTGCCACTCATATCATACAACCCCAATTCATTGGCCAATAATAGCCCAACTTCGTGGGTCTCATCATTACTGTTTTCGGTATACCACCCTACCTGCTTTAGCTTATCACTACCTGCATAGGTGTATCCCTGGCTATACCTGCCGCCTCGTGCAGCGTATTCCCATTCCGCCTCCGAGGGCAAACGAAAGGCTTTTCCCGTTTCACGGTTTAGCTTGTTGATAAAATCCTTCACGTCATCCCAACTCACCTGCTCAACAGGTCGATTTTCACCTTTGAAGTAAGAGGGGTTATTTTTCATAATAGCTTGCCATTGGCTTTGTATAACCTGGTATTTTCCCAAATAAAAGCTATCAACATGCACTTCATGGACCGGTTTTTCAAAGTCATACTCACTATTGTCATCACCCATTTGAAAAGTTCCCCCTTCTACGTAGAGCAGATTAAGGGTTGTATCATCGGGTAAATTTATTTTGAGTTCTTTTGGGTGCATGGGATTTAGTTTTCTAACTTCATAAAGTTTTTCCGAAATTGGTCAGCATCTGCTCGCCTCGTGAACTCAATTAGTGATTGTGCACTGCGTTGGCATGCTGCTTCACTCTTGTTTCCATTATCATATTCTTTATTTAGTATTTTCATTTATCTGCATTTTCCCTTCAGATTTTGTTTGCTCTTATAATCAGCCGCTCCCTTCACATTGCTGCGTTATTCAGTCGTCCCTCCTTCACCACTTGCAACATTCCGGTCACTACCTTTTTTGCTCACGGGAAGTAAAGAAGCTGTTTGAATTCAACACTTCGATTTTATTGCAGCCCTTTTTCCGCCACTTTTCGTTCCGTCCTCACCTTGATAGCTTTGGCTATCAGGTTCCGGGCGTGCCTCAATTGGCAAAAAAATGACTTACAACAAATTTCAAAAGTCGAATTCAATCAGCTTCTAAAGCTATCCAACTGACTGAAGGGACAACGCCAACCGAAACCCAATGAGGTTGCCACGGTAGCCCGGCTCATCCCTATTGCGGTAAGCAGGACGGCAACCCACCGGGTCGTTGAAATAGCTGCTGCCACGCATCACACGCATGGAGCCCCTGTCAGGGGAGTCTATCCAGGCAAAACCACCTTCCGGAGCACCCCTATAATTATCATGCCAGTCATCCTCACACCATTCGTATACATTGCCGCTCATGTCATACAGCCCCAGTTCGTTTTCCAATAATCGGCCAACTTCCTTGGTCTCATTATTACTATTTTCTCTATACCACCCCACCTGCTTTAGTTTATCACTGCCCGTATAGGTGTATCCCTGGCTATACCGGCCGCCTAGAGCTGCATACTCCCATTCTGCTTCGGTAGGTAATCGGAAAAGATGTCCAGTTTCTTTGCCCAACTTTTTGGTAAATTCTTTGGCATCCTCCCAATTTACAGTTTCCACAGGTCGTTTTTCACCTTTATCGGTAGAAGGATTATTCCCCATTACGGATTGCCAAAGGCGTTGGGTTACGGCATACTTGCACAAATAAAAAGAGGAGACCTGGACTTCGTGAACAGGCTTTTCACGCTCGTATTGATCACCGCCCATCATAAAAGCACCGCCTTCAACGAGGACGAAGTCGAGGTCTGGGAAGGGAAAGCTGTTTTCGTTTGGTGGCTGCATGCAGGGCCGAAGTTTGGTGTTGAAGTCTCTAAGTTATAAAAAATGGGGATTTAAGTTAATAGAAACTTCGGTGGTGAGAAAAAGATGCCGATAATCGAATAGAAGAGGCTCCTTTACCCTGGCGACTGAAGATCGCCGGTACAGGTGTTGCCTTGGCGGCTTTGCGGCTTCTCTGCCTTTGCGTAGCCGCTACGGCGAAGCGAAGGGCGAGCGTTTCTTTTTTGTGATCTCGCAAAGGCGAGACGCAAAGTATTTTGCCGAATCCCTGGCGGGCTTCTGTAAAAGGGAGGCTAGATGTTGACAGGTTATCAGACAGGATGAACTGTATTAAGAAGCAAGTAAAAAGGTAAATAATTTGCTTATTTTTTGAGATTTTCTTCAAAATCATTGTCAAACATAGTTTTGCTGTTGACACAGAAGAAAACCTGTTTTACGAGTTTGTGCATCACTGCTACGGCAGCGACTTTATGAGGTTTCCCCTTTTTTCGGAGTCTTTTGTATAACTCACCACAAGCTTTGTTGTAACGAATGGCACTTCTAGTGCAGTTGTACAACAGTGCTCTAACATCCGTATTGCCATATTTTGTGATCTTACCGCGCTTGCGAATGGAAGAACCGGAAAAATGAGAATGGGGTGTCAGGCCAAGATACTTGGCTACTTTATTTGCCTGATCAAATCCCTCCAGCCCATTGGTTGCTAACAAAATAGCACTGGCCGTTTTGATACCGATTCCCATGACTGAAGTAGCAAGATCCATTTTTTCCTGATAGTGAGGGTCTGCCGCTGGACGGTACAACTTCTCTTTCAATGGCTCCAGTTGAGCATGTACGGTATCCAGCACTTGCTGAAGAGCCTGTTGGGAAGATGGCTCGACAAAAGGTAATTGAGCCAGGGCATGGAGCTGGTTTTCCAGCATTTGAGCTTGCTTTTCCAGCGCATTGACCGCCTGCATCGTCTGTTTAAGTTCTTGTTGTTCCATTGAAGGAGCTTTGTACAGCCTAAGATCCAAATACGAACCCATTCGTGCCAGGGACCAGGCGGCCTGTTTGTCTGTTTTACTGACATGCCCCATGGCCGACATAAAGGATTTGCTCTGATATGGGTTTACCGCAGCCACTCGGCGCCCCAATTTAGAAAGAACATGTAAGACTTTGGCACTGTAATTACCAGTAGATTCAACGACGAACAGCGTCTGATCATATTCCGGCAAGGAAAACTGCTGCTCAATCGCATTTAACGCATTGGGCAACTGCCAATCATGGCGTAATAATCCCTCTGCCAAGGTACAACAATCCAACATGTCCAACGATACGTCAATACCGCAAACTTGTGTTGTCAGGCTCATAATCAGTTGATTTAAAAGTGAATGAGAGGTTGTTGGACTTTAATCCTCATCGTTACGCGGAGTCAAGCTCCATTGAACTGTCCGATTTAGCCAACATAGGCAATTTGGGGACAACATCTTGTGCGACATCTAGTGTCATTCACACGTCGTCCTGCCAAATCGCCTACTTAAATTTACAAATTCTTCACTTTTTTGATTATGCTTCTAATGTACGATTTACAGGATTTTTTGGGCGAAAAATTTCATTTTCCGGCCCAATGCGCCCTACATCATAATAGCGGAACTACATCTGAACCGCCACTTTTCTCCGCCTGCCTTAGTACCTAAGTACGGCGAGCACGGCAAGTCGTGGGAATTTGAAAGAGGCTAGCTTATGCGAAGAAAACGATTCCGGAGGAACCACTTCTTTGTAGACACGGTAATGTGATACGGAATGCGCACTGGCAGCGTGCCGCAAAGCTTTAGCGGCGAGGCAGAGAGCGCCATCTAAAAGGGGCAGCGCAGGAATTCAGGATGAAATAAATTTCACCCAACCTGGCGACCAAATGAATTTTTTGTCGATGCGATTTCAGGAATGTTGGTCCGATGTACGATGAAATAAATTTCACCGAACCAGGAGCAGAAGCAGAATTTCCAGAATTGAAGCAGAATTCTCAGAATAATAGCATTTGCAGAATGACCAAGCTGTTCCTTTCTCTAAACTCTACACCCCTACACTCTAAACTTCCTCAACCGTCTTCTATGTTGAAAAACAACACTTCCGACCACTTTTTTTAGTCTAGGCACAAATTTTTTTTATCACTCCCAGAGACTTTTCTTTGAGTGTAATCTAATCATTCATTTTTTCCTTTTTTCGAAAGCCCCCCCTTTTCATAAAGGGGCTTTTGAAAAAAAGACCAAGCGTAATACTCGCAATTCCTTACTCCCTTGCCTAAAGTCTTCTATCAGCGGTCAAGTGCCGCAAAGTTTTATTATAGCTAAAGGTGGGGGACGCAATCTAAACAAAACGGTCTTAGAGCCGTAGACGGTTGATAGCGTTGAATCCCCCATTTTTTAAGTCTTGGGTAATAAGGCTTTTTGCCTGATTACTATTTTATACCCATCTGGTATGGCTGACCACTGAGCAACACTCTGCGAATCCGATTGAGCAACTTCTTTTCAATTCTTATAATAGCCTTATTGCCGTGCATACGCTTGACTAATTCTTCATAGCAAGCCAATAAGCCTGGATCTTGCCCCTTAGCTACCCAGGCACTCTGTACCAACATCCGTCTGACCAATTTATTGCCGCGCTTCGTTTGTCTTCCTACTCTAACCGTATCTCCTGAGCCGGACACATTTGGGATCAAACCCACATAGGCACACAAGTGATCTAAGTTCTCATAGCGCAGCATATCCCCCAGCTCTGTTAACAGAATCATACTCACCAGTAAACCCACTCCCGGTACACTCTTGAGTAATTTAACCTGATCTTGATATTCCGGCTGACGGCTCAATGCCACAATCTGACGATCCACCTGCCGTAATTTCTTTTGGTAATATTCTAACTCTTCAAGCAAATGATCCAAACTTTGTCTTGCACTTGTGTTAGATATCTCCAAGTTCTTTAACCAGCCTTGATAGGCCTTGGTCCACGAGGCTGAGCCTCCTCCATATCTATAGTCATAAAGAACCAAAAATGACTTGATCTGGTTCTTTATCCGAGTCTGCTTACCTACTAATTTATTACACCGATAGCGGATTAACTCCCGATCTTGTTGTACCTTTAGTGAGGGAACATAGATGCCCTCCAACTCCTTATTCCTTAGGCTACGACCTAATTTGCAGGCATCTACTGCGTCTCGTTTTTGCAATCGTTCTTTATGTTTGGTCGGTACATCACTGGGATGAACTACTATATTGTTAAAGCCACACGACGACAGATCCCGATGGGTCTTAAAGCCTGTTAAGCCTGCTTCGTATACCGTATAGTATTCTCCTCCAGGAAAGTGCCGGTCCATGTAGCTGCGTAGCACATTGGCTTCCGGAGGTTGTTGGAATACTTTGTGGAAACTTGATTCCGTATAAATCCCAACATTCCATTGTTTTAAATGTACGTCGATGCCGATGTACAACTTTTGTCCTGAATAATTTGCTTTTTTCATAGAGCTTTGGGTTTTGAGTTATTGAATATTCTCAAATTACGGCCCAAAGCTCGTTTTTCAAACATACTAACTCAACATAAACCTCATAAACCCACATAAACATCATAAACCAGAAGCAGAATTCCCAGAATTAAAGAATTTGCAGAATAGTCAAGCGCCCCTTGACTCGTCCTAAAAAAGGTTGACTAAATTAATTAATGGTCATCATCATCACGGTTTCTTTTTTTGCTACTTTTTTTCTTTGTTAATTCCACAGCAAAAATGTGGATAACTTTTCCGTAAAAGGGTTTAAAGAACCTCTATTTTTTGAGGATAGTAGTTCTTCCATTTCCTTTGTAGCGCTCCTGCTCTTTGATGAGCTTTATCCGGTGTAAGCATCTCAATACTGGCGTGTGGACGTTCACTATTGTAGATGCCGATGATCTGGCTAATATAGCCCTGTGCCTGAGAAAGGTTTTTAAACCTTTGGTCATAAATCCATTCCATCTTCAAAATGCCATTGACGCGTTCGGCAATAGCATTTTCTAAAGGGTCTCCATTTTCGGTCATACTGATACGCACCTTTTTTGTTTTCAATATCTTGACATACTCATGGCAACAATATTGAACACCTCGATCAGAGTGATGAATCAGCTGATCTGTTGGACCGTTTAGTCCTTTTAATGCCATTTGTAAAGCCTCCACAGCGTGTTTAGCTTCCAGACTATCTGCGGTCTTAAAGCCAATGATCTTTCTGGAATAAGCGTCCGTTATTAAGAACAAATAAGCAAAGCCTTTTTCCGTTTCAATGTACGTAATATCACTTACCCATAATTGATCAGGTCCTGTAATTTGCAAGTCTCTAATCAGGTTTGGGTATTTTCTAAACATATGAAAGCTATTGGTCGTCCGAACACTCCTCCTTTTTCTTCGAACCAGTAAATGATGATGATCCATCAACTCATATAGAGCATCTCGACCTATCTTTAAACCTTTTTCTAATAACTTGACTACCAGCTTTCTGACTCCAATCCGCGGCATCCTTTTCCTGATCTGTAGTACGGCCTGAAGCACTATGATTTGTTCAGATTGCTTCTTGTATAATTGACGCTCTTTCTTGTAATACCCTTGTTTACTTTTGCCAAACAGTTCACACAACGTCTCTATCGAGACCCCTTTCCTTTCCTTTTTTACTTCTTGGACTGTTTGGCTCCAGGCTTTTTTCGGATTGGAATTTTAAATTCTCGCTCCGCTATGGTGATCATCGTATCTAAAACCTCATTCTTCAGCTGTTCATACGATAACTGACGCTTCAATTGCTCGATTTCTAATGCTAATTCTGCTTTACTTTTTTCTCCTTGCTCTAATGGCTCTTCATCTTTAGGTATCATCCATTCATATTTTGTTATCCAACGCGGGATGGTCATACTTCCTCCTATCCCATATTTGCGCCTGGCTCCTTCCTGGCTAATTTGGCCCAAGATAACTTCTTTTACCACCTCTTTCTTAAAGGCGTCCGAATACTGGTTTACTTTCTTCATCTTTGTCCTTTTTTTGGTTTACTTTTTTGTCAACCTATTTCAGGACTAGTCACCTATCTAGTCATCTCAACCGTCTCCCCCATCTCCCCCTCACAACCGTCCCTCCTAAATTCCCATTTTCTCAAAAAAGCCTTCCTTATACGAGCGGCTCACGCGGTAGCGCTTGTCGTCTTTCATGAGGACTTCGACTTCGCCGAGGCCGAGGTGGATGATTTCGGAGAGGTAGTCGATGTTGATGATGGTAGAGCGGTGGATGCGGATGAAGCAGGACGGCGGCAGCTTGTCGACCATGTTGGTGAGGGAATCGCGAATGAGGTATTTCTTTTCGCGGGTGTAGACTTCGATGTAGTAGCCGGAGGCTTCGATGTACCGGATGTCTGCAAATTCGACGAAGCAGATGCGGCCGGACATTTTCAGGGCCAGAGAGGTGGCAGTGGGTTCCGGAGACTGTTTTTGCTGGAGGTAATCCAATAAAGATTGTAGCTGCGTGGCCGGCTGAGCGGGTTGTTTTTCCTGTAAGGAGGCCAGTGCTTTTTTTACCGAAAGGTGAAAGCGTTCTTCTTTAAAAGGCTTGAGCAGGTAGTCAAAGGCAAATACGTCAAAAGCGCGGATGGCGTACTGATCGTAGGCGGTGATGAAGATGGTGAGCGGCAGGCGCTCGGCAGGGAGGGATTGCAGGACGTCGAAGCCAGTCATGTCTTTCATCTGGATGTCGAGGAAGATAAGGTCGGGAGCATCGGAAGTAATGCGCCGGATGGCTTCGGAGCCGTTGCCGCATTCGCCCAACACCCTGATCTCAGGCCATTCCTGCAGCAGCATCTGCACCCGGCGTCGGGCCAGGGGTTCATCGTCGATGATCAGGCTTTTAAGCATAAATTGTCGGGTTCTAAATTGCTAGTTTCGTCGCAGCGGTATCTCAATGCGGCTGACCACACCGGGATTCAGGTTTTCTACCAAAAATTGAAAATGATTGCCGTAAATGGATTTCAGCCGTTCGTAGGTATTTCTCAATCCGGTACCGAGTTCAAAGATATGGTCCGTCTTTTCCTTTTCAAAACCTTTGCCGTTGTCTTTTACCTCAATGGTCAAAGCATCGTGGCCATTTTTGTGTAAACAAATATCGATCCGCAAGCGCGGATGCTCGCTGGAAAAGCCGTGCTGGATGGCATTTTCAACCAGCGGCTGCAGCAACATGCTGGGGATCTGGACCTCCTCCAAATTTGGGTCCACCCGCCACTCAATTTCCAAATCCTCCGCATAGCGAGTCTTTTCAATTTCTATATATTTACTTAGCAATTGCAGCTCCTCATCCAGGGAGACCATTTGTCGGTCCTTGTGGTCCAGTACGTACCGCAACAAATCCCCCAAATCGGCGATCATCGACTTGGCGCGTTTGACATCCAGGTCAATAAGGGAGGCGATGCTATTGAGCGTATTAAACAAAAAATGCGGGTGCAACTGTGATTTGAGCATCATCAGGCGCGTCTCCAGCAGCTGGTTTTGGATCAAAGATTGCTGCATTTTGTTGATGCTGTCAAGCTGAACGTAGAAGAAGGTATAGGTCAGACTCACGGTAAACAAATACAACAGCACCAGCTTGTCCAGATTCATCAAATACCAGTAGATGAACTCAATGCTCTCCTGTTGACAATCCCCACCCTGGCAAAACAACATCGCAATGCCCACAAAACAGGAATACCACACCAGCGAGGTGACCAATGCAAACAGTAAATGAATGCCGATAATCTTGCGCCAGGACTGGTTTTTTAACAAAAACCGGCGCGTGGTTTTGACAATAATAATGGTAAAGACCACAGCAATCACCAGCCCGATAAAGCGCTCGCGCATCATAGGCCACATCTCAAACTCAAAACCTTCCAGCTTCTTCTGGCTGATCAGTTTCAGGAATGTAAAAAACTGGATCAGCGCATGCAATGCACCAATGGCTAGAATGAGGCCCCAGTCTGATATTTTTGCTAATTCCTTTTTCACCGATTACATTTTCCAGACCCAAAATCCCCGTAACAACCCCAAAGTACAGTCTTAAGCGAATTCCCAGTAAATCATCCACTGCACAATTTAGGCCATTCACTGCAAAGCTAGGGCGTTCCGTTGAATTTCGCTGCAAGCCATGCTTTTGCGGCCTATCTTGTGGTAAAATTTTTCACTTTCTCGATAACACCCTTTCGAGAAGGCGTCTAAATCATCCGACTGAAACGATTAGCCCCCGGCTTGCTTTTTCTTAGGTCTCACTTTAGTTAGAATCATATAGCTGTGAAAACGTAACTAAAGAATAATCAGTGAGAGTTTTTAAATTCGCATCCGGGGGCGAAGTTTCAATCCAAATCCACTGACCGGTAGGCATCGATCACCGCTTGTTCTCCTTCTTTTCCTTCTCTTGAATTGCCGTGCTCCATACCCAGAATACCCGGAAATTTTTGCTCGTGGATGTATTTGAAGATATTCTTATAGTTGATCTCCCCCGTAGTCGGTTCCTTGCGTCCCGGATTATCGCCAATCTGGAAATAGGCGATTTCTGACCAGGCTTTTTCCATATTGGGAATGATGTTTCCCTCCTGGATTTGCTGGTGGTAAATGTCGAATAATATCTTGCAGGAAGGACTTCCCACCGCCTTACAAACCTCGTATGCCTGAGGAATACGGGTCAGGAAAAGGCCAGGGTGGTTGTAAAAATTTAAGGGCTCCAGCACCATCACCAGGCCATGCGGCTCCAGGATGGCGGAAGCTTGCTTGAGGGCTTCCACCACATTTACCGTTTGGTAGCCCATGGCCAGGCGAAGATCAAGGTGGCCCGGCACGACCGTCATCCAGGTAGCATTCACACGCTTGGCAACCTCTACTGAATCACGGATGTGCTGTAGGAATTCCTCCAATTTGTCCTTTTTACCACTCGCCAAGTTGGGTTCACTCCAGTAGATTTTATGGGCCACAAAAACGCCCATCTCAATGCCGAGTTTGGCCATCTTTTCCCCCATCTTTTTCTGCATATCCACATCCCGATCCTTCATGCCGTTGTCTTCAAAGGCATAAAAACCCTGGTCGGCCATAAATTGCAGCTGATCAAGCGGATCTTCACCGGCGTGGTGTTGAAACATGCCCAGGTGTGGGGCAAATTTCATCTTAAATTTCTCGGCTTTGATTGCCGTCGTATTGGAAAAAGCGGCCGTCCCGCTGGCCAGGGCCGCCGAGGATAGCACACTTTTCTGGATAAATGTTCTGCGTTGCATAATGGATTTTTAATATTCAATGATAATGTCATCGGGTAGCCGACGGATAATTTTTTGTATATCTAGCCCCAGCACCGACAAAGCCGAGGCGTAGGCATCAGCAAGAGCGGCATTGCTACAGCGAACCGTTACCGGCTGCACGTCAGCAATGCCCAGCCCGGTTCGTGGGTCGATGATGTGGGAATAGCGCTTGCCTTCCCATTCCAAATACCGATAGGTATCCCCCGAGGTGGCAACCGCCTGATTGCTTAAAAATACCTTTTTCCCGGAATTGCCGTATTGGATTTCCCAACCCGTTTGGCCAGGAGGCGGATCACCTAAAAGTAAATCGCCCCCGCCATCCAGCAAGACGCTTGTTAAGCCATGCTGGTGCAAAATGGCCATGGCTTCATCCAGCGCATACCCTTTGCCAATTCCTCCCAGATCAAGCCTCATGCCTTTTTTGCGTAAGCGAATTTGTCGGGTTTTCGGAAAAAACTGAACCCAGCGGTAGTTGACCTTTTTTCTAGCTTCCGCAATGCGTTCCAGGTCCGGAAATTGCATTTGCAGAAAGGCACTCCGCCACAACTTGCTCAGCGGTCCAATGGTGACATCAAAGGCGCCTTTTGTCTGTATTGAAACCTCCTGCGCCATGATCAACACCCGCCATAAATCCTCGCTGACTGCCACCCTTTGCCCACTGTCAGCCATTTGGCTCAATCTGGAGACCTCACTATTTTCCAGGTAGTCACTCAAATGAGCATTCAGACTATCAATTTTGGCGAAAGCCCCCTCTATTCCTTTTTCCACTTTCGTGGAATCTTCCGCATACACAACGATGCGAAACTGAGTACCCATCTGCCCATGCGAAAACTCAAAGCGCTGTAGTTGGGCTGACAAGCTAATACTGACAAACAGCAGCCAAGTGGCCATTAACAATTTCCTCATCCCAACCTTACATCACCTTGGTTTCGCCGGGAATCGCTACCGGATAATAACCATCGGCCTGCGGCATAATCGGTGGATTGGCTTTCCAATCGTATTTGGCTGGAGCCAAACTGAGCTCGGAGGCTAATGCATCATCCCATTTCACCAATTGGCCGGAGTAGGTTGCCATTCTGCCCAATAAAGCCGTCATTGTACTTTTCGCTGCATTCTCGGCATCGGCAAATTTGTATTCACCCTTGGCGATGGCGGCAAACAAAACATCATGCTCCACCTGATAGGGATTAGGGTCTTTTTTTGAATCGTGTTCAAATAAAACATGCCCGCTTTTCGTCAGCAATACTCCTGGCTTTGGCGCACTGCCATTCGAGCCCTGAAATTGCTCCGTAACCCGATCTTCACAACCCTGCCAGTGACGGCACTGACTCATCATGGTGCTGCCATCAGCGTAGGTATACTCCACAAAGTGATGGTCGAAAATCTCGCCGTGCTCCTTACCGGTACGCATACGACGGCCGCCCATTCCCCGTGCCTGAATCGGGTAGGCTTGTTTTACCCAATTGCTCACATCGATATTGTGAATGTGCTGCTCGTTGATGTGATCTCCGCATAGCCAGTTGAAGTAGTACCAATTGGTCATCTGGTATTGCATCTCGGTCATACCCGCTTCGCGATCGCGCACCCATACGCCGCCGCTATTCCAGTACACATGAGAGGTGTGGATGTCTCCAATGGCGCCTTCTTGCATCAACTCTACCCACTTCAAGTATTCATCCTGGTAGTGGCGCTGTAGCCCAACCACCACGTTCAATTTCTTCTCCTTCGCCAGCTTCGCTGCTTCCAGCACCCGACGCACACCAGGTGCATCCACGGCCACCGGTTTTTCCATAAATACCTGCTTGCCTGCCTTCACCGCCGCTTCAAAATGCATGGGGCGAAAGCCCGGAGGCGTCGCCAAAATCACCACATCACACAACGGAATAGCTTTTTCATAGGCGTCAAATCCGATGAATTGATGCTCCGCAGGTACTGACAGCCGATTGGGGTCAAGATCGTTATTATTTAGTTCTTCCTTAAGGTAGTTGTAGCACTGATCGAGGCGATTTTGAAAGGCATCAGCCATGGCTACCAGTTTGACGTTTTGCTCGGTTGATAGCGCCTGAAAAGCGGCTCCAGTACCGCGGCCACCGCAACCAATCAGGGCCACACGAATGGCATCATCTCCGTCAATATGGGCCTTGGCGCTCACCAGGTGCGGGGCCATCATCAGTCCACTGGCGGTCAGACCGGTTGCCTTGACAAAGGTGCGCCGATCCATGGATTGTTTAGTCTTTTTCATGATATGTGATTTTGTTGGATGAAATGTCTTTTTGCATGAAGTGGAAGGGATGTGGGGCACTCAATTCTTCCATTACCTCTTAATCTACTATTGCTTTCGCAAAAAAGGCTTCTACTTCAGCCTTTTCGGGTTGCTGAACCGGCTTAAGCAAGCGGAAGCCCACGAATGGGGAATCGGGATTCCACCAGCGACTTTTAGGAATTTGCGGATCGCGGGCCTGCCATTTGGCTTGCGACTTTTGACGCATGGTGCAGGTGCATTCCTCCATTGGCGTATCATAGGAGCCGCCGCGTACGGTGCGGGAGTGTTTTTTAGTGGGCACCATCCAGGGGTTATCGGGATCAGCGGCCACTTCCGTCCAATAATCTTCCCGATAATCATCCAGCGTCCATTCAGCGACGTTGCCCAGCATGTCGTGTAAGGCCCAGCCGTTGCTTCTCTTTTCCTTAACGGGATGGTATTTTTCAAAGCTATTTTCATAAAACCAACCAAATTCCTCCATCTTGTCGGCATCATATCCCACAGGCACGTGACCACTGGCACCAGCCTTGCAGGCATATTCCCATTCTGCCTCGGTGGGCAAACGATAAAATTCACCGGTTTTTTGGTAAAGCCATTGGCAATACCGCAATGCGGCCTGTTGGGTCATACTCACCGCAGGAAAACCACCGCGCGTACCCATGCCATTGGTGAAGTCGAGGTAGGGCGGAGAAGGGCGGGTAATGGCATCGTAATCGGCTGCCCCATCGGCACCGACATCCGAATCGTTCTCTCTCACCTGAAAAAGGCGGTATTCGTCGTAGGTCACCTCATGGGTACCAATCCAGAAAGAATTGAGTTTTACTTTTACCGCGCCATCATTCATCAGCACCTCGCTACCGGGAAAATAGGCCATTTCAAAAGACACCTCCGTTCCGGGAATGTATTTTGTATTGGTAATAATGGCAGCCTGGGAAAAAATTGGGCCTGCCAACAGCACAAGGGCGCCACAGCAGAGTATTGTTAGTTTCATCATCGCAATTGGATCAATTTGCAATGAAAGTAAGAAAGAATCGTCAATTCACCAATCGCCAGTTGATGCCAATGCGGAGAGAACCATCCGGGTAGGGATAATAGGCAGTCTGATAGAAGAGTTTATTGCCGTTTAAAGCAGTAGTGAGATTGTCAAATTTGGCGAAAGCCCTAAACTTGCCAATGCGCATACTGAAGTAGGCATCAAGCTGTGGATAAAAGTCAATTTGTTGCTCATCCTGCAACTGAAAACGCCCGGTTATCGGATTGTAATAATAGGCATAATAGGCATCGTTATAACGCAAATCGACCCCCAGCCGTACCTGTAGCACCTTAAACCAGCGGCCGGTATAATACAGGCTATGCTTTCCGTAAAGACTCGGTAGGCGCACCGTTTCTTCAGAAGCTCTTTGCAGGGCTACCGTATTGTCGAGATGAAAATGCCCGACTCGAAAATCCTTGCGCAGGGTCAATTGCGTGATGCTGATGGGCACACCGGTTTGTTGTGCCAAACCGGAGGTATCAAAATAGATGTAATTGTTGAGCAAATGATAACCCCCGCCTACTTCCAGATCAAGGAAGGGAATGCGGTAGGAGGCAGAAATACTGGTTTCCAAAGTCCTACCAAAGTTGTTTTCCCAAACCTTACGCTGAGAAAGGAAAAAGGCCGCTTGTAATACGTCCGGGCTATACAATTGATTGACGAAAGTCGCCTTCAAGGTGCCGGCTTTTTTCAGATCCAGCAAAAGTTTTCCCTCTACGCGATAATCACCAGCATTATTCCACAAATTGAGGTGGCCGGAGGTTTGCAACTGCACCCGCTCGCTGGGTGAAAAATGCCATTTCCCCGTAAGGATGAGGTCATTGATAATGGTATCCTGAATTTCCTGCGTCAGCTGATGATAGTGATGAGTAATGCCCACTTCATACAGGTCGCGCTGACGGCGGGCTTCGTTGTCTGATTTTGCCTGATCCAGCTTGTAGGTGCTGATGCGAAAACTATTGGTTAACTTCTTGTGAGTCAGAAAAAAACGCTGCCCTCTTTCGTCCACTTTGAAGGCTGGAAACCACTGATAAAAGGTAGTATCGATAGGATCGTAGAGGTCGAAAAATTTATAGGTACTTTTCAGTCGAATCAACTGATGATTTAGGGTAAAAGCACGGCTGGTGCGACCCAATGTATCGGTATTGCCCCCAAATTTATAATAATGTGTATAGCTAAATTCTCGATGCGCATGGCGGGTTTCTCCATCCTCCAGAAAAACGATGGCCGAGGCGGGAGAGGTGCCCAAATCGCCCTGTACGGATGGTTCAACTTGTACACCACCGTTATCTTCCTGCTCAAAGGTATTGGCGGCGTAGCTGAGGAAGCCATCGTAACGGCCGTCTTTACTTTGGTACCACATGCCGGTCGCCAAATTGGTATTGCGACGGTTTTGATTGGGATACTGATCACTGCGCCCAATATGACTAAGGCGGCGGTAATCAACACTAAAGTTGAGCCCATTGGCAAAATTACGGCTAAACTGCGCTTCCAAATATCCGTCGGCCTGCTCAGAGCCCTGCACATAAGTGAGGTTGGTATAAGGTTTTTCCAGCCGATAAAAAGGTAAATCTGTAGACCGTAGCATGTACAGATCGTATTGGTGCAAGCCAATATCTAACCCCTGGTGGAGGTCTGGTTCATAAACCTGCCGGGTATTGGCTGAACCCAAAGATCCCAAATGCATATATTCAAAATCGCGCTTGCGCACCGGATCGTACTGGTGGTATTCATTGGTCAGCAAAGAATCGGAAAAGGCAAACTCCTGGCTAGGGTTATCGGCGTAGAAATAAAAGACACCAAAGGTATCAATGAACTCACTCATATCCCCCTGCTCCAGAGGTAAATCACTATTATTCTGACCGCTTCCACCTCTGGAAAATGGATCATTACCCGTAGGAGGCTGCGCCACAGCCCATTGCCCCAACAAGAGGCAAAGCACCACAAACATTCCGCGCAGCAATCGTTGATTCATTTTCTTTTATGCTCTTATTTACAATTCCACCCCTCCGAAAACCTAAACCCCAAAACCTAAATCCTTATACCTACTCCACTACCAGCTTTTCGGTCCGTTGCCAGCCATCACCGCTGATGCGCAACAGGTAAAATCCAGGCTGAACGGTAGCAGGAAGCGTCAATTCCATGCGGTAGTCTCCGGCTGGTATCAACAGGTCCTCTGCTCCTAAACGTGTCACTACCCGTCCAGTGAGATCAATCAGGTCGATTTTAACCCTATTTTGGCTTTCCGTTAGGTTTATATTCACATTCACCAATCCGGTCGTTGGATTGGGAAATACTTCCAGGGAATTGACTACATTGACGTCATTCACCGCAGTTGGACTCAGGCAACTGATCACGCTCTTATCCCGGTCATTACAATCATCACCGGGGCCTTCTATGATGAACAGTCCCTCCTGCATATCGGAAATCAAAATATTGCCGGAAGGCAAAAAGGGATAAACACCCCAGGCCCCTTCATAATTGTGAGCATAGGGTAATGATGTGGTTGGGTAATGCAATACCCGCTCCGGATTCACCGGGTCGGAGATATCGTAAATCTGCAGCCCATCGTAGTAGTAGGAGCTATAAAGATAGTTACAGGCCACAATTTGATTGTGAGGAATACTATTGTTGTTTTCAGAGCCGGCATCAAAGGTATTCACTACCGTCATCACCTCCGGATCACTGACATCTACCACCTTGAGGTCGTAACCCCAGGTTTCGTCGCCCATGTAGTAATACTGCAAATCAGCGGTAGGCCAACCAGAGTGATTATACCCGGCAAATGGATAGGTCTGTAAAATACCCAGAGTATAAGGGGCTGTCGGATCACTAAAATCGACCATGGCCATGCCATCCGTACCACAATTCAAGAAAGCAATCCCATCGTGTACCCAGCCATCGTGTACGTGGCCTGCATCAAGTCCGCCAAAGTTATCGTATTCGCCTTCAAATTTGGGGTCAAGCGGGTTGGTAATATCGTAAACCCGCATGGCTGAAGAAAGCTGCGGGCCACCAAATAAGGCAAAAGTATACAAACGAGCGTCTATCGTATCAATAAAGATATTGTGCACCCGGCGAACGAGATCATCACTATCATAAAGCACTGCTACAGAATCGGGCAAATAGGAAACATCCATGATTTGCATCGTACTGTTGCCTTCATCACATACAGCATAGAGGTAGCAGCCATAATTGTGGTAATCGCGGTGCACGATCTGACCACCTTGAGCCGCACCCGGCACAAAGTAGACTTCCTCCGGCTGAGTAGGATCAGTAACGTCGATGAAATGCGTACCAGCCGTAGATCCGATGACAGCATATTCCTGGCTACCATTGGAGAGGCCCCAGATTTCGTTGTAGGTATTGTTGTAAAAAGAAGAGCCCACCAGATCGTCGCGGTTCCAGGTTCCCAGCAAAGCGGCTTCTTGCACCTGTGCGAATAAAACCAGTGGCATTAAATAGGCGATTGCAGTAAATAGTTTTTTCATGAACATCATTTTTGCATTCCAACAAGTCGGTTAAGAGAATAAAAATCCCTCCAATATTGAGCAATAAATCTCAATTGGCACGGACTTTTACCAGTATCTTTCGGCAAGAAGAGGACATTTAGCTAAAAGTACAGCTTACAGCCCCAGTACTGCCGGATTCATCCCCATATTGGAGAAACCTCCGTCGTGGTAAAGGTTTTGCATGGTAACGTGACGGGTCAGGTCGGAGAATAAGGCCACACAATAGTCGGCACAAGCTTCTGCCGGAGCATTACCAAGCGGCGACATTTTATCGGCATAGCCAAAGAATTCGGTGAATCCCTTAACGCCGCTACCCGCCGTAGTCATGGTTGGAGATTGAGAAATGGTATTGACGCGCACTTTTTTCTCCGTTCCAAAGTGGTAGCCAAAGCTGCGGGCAAAAGACTCCAGCAGTGCTTTTGACTCGGCCATTTCGTTGTAATCCGGAAATACTCGCTGTGCAGCAATATAAGTCAGCGCCAAAATAGAACCCCATTCTTTCATGGCATCCTTTTTCCAAAGGGTTTGCATCATGCGGTGGAAAGAAATAGCAGAAATATCAAAGGTTTTCTGCATCCAGTCGTACTTCAGGTCGGTATAAGCGCGGCCTTTACGAACATTGAGCGACATACCGATGGAGTGCAGCACAAAGTCCAGTTTGCCACCCAGAATTTCCATGGATTTATCGAAAAGATTTTCCATGTCCTCGTCGCTGGTCGCATCGGCGGGAATGATCTGAGCATTCAGCTTTTCTCCCAACTCGTTGATTTTGCCAAAGCGCATCGCCACCGGAGCGTTGGTTAAAACGATCTCCGCGCCTTCTTCTACGCAACGCTCTGCCACCTTCCAGGCAATTGATTGTTCATCCAATGCGCCAAAGACGACGCCTTTTTTTCCTGCTAGTAAGTTATTTGCCATTGTCTACTTTTTTTATGGTTATTGGGGATTTATAGGTAGGTTTTAGGTCTTGGGATTTAGGGATTAGGTTTTGGGCGGCTTCTAGGATACCAGCAATAAACCTCATAAACTCCATAAACCTCCTAAACATCAAACTCTACACTCCTTTAAACATTAAACTTTAACCTTTAAACCTTAACCTCTAAACCCTCAACTCTAAACTTCCTCAACCGGCTCCCCCGCCTAAACTTTAAACTCCTATAAACCTTCCCCTCTAAACTCTACACCCTACACTCTAAACTTCCTCTAAACTAAACTCAACAATTCCCTCGCATTTTCCAGCGCGGAATCACTGGGCGGACTCTGGCTCAGCATCGTAGCGATGGCCCGCACCCGCTCGTCGGAGGTCAACAGTCGCACGTTGGTGACTGTACGGTCCTCTTTTTCTTTTTTGTATACAAAATAATGAGCATCGGCCTTTGATGCTACCTGTGGCGAATGCGTGATGACTGTTACCTGATGCTGATTGGATAGTGTGCGCAGGATATTGCCCATTTTTAATGCCACGTCACCGGAAATCCCGGTATCGATTTCGTCAAAAATCAAGGTTGGCAATGGGATGGCGCTGGCTACCAGCGACTTGGTCACCAGCGTCAGGCGCGACAGTTCACCGCCCGAGGCAACGTCCTTGATCATTTGCAGGCGACTGCCCTTATTGGCCCCAAAAAGAAAAAAGACCTCATCCAATCCGGTTGGGGTCAATTCGCTCAGCTCCTCAAAAGTAACCTTCAATTGAGCATTGGGCATGGCCAGTTGCTGCAGCATTTTCATCACCTCCTGCTCAAAGCGCGGTGCCACATCCAGTCGGCTGCGCCGCAACTCCAGGGCTTTTTCACGCAGTTGCTTTTCAAGAGCAATTCGTTCCTTATTAAGGCTTTCTATCTCGTCACTGCGGTCGCCTACCTGCTTCACTTGCTTTTCCAGCTGTTCCTGGATAGCCAGCAGGTCAGAGACTTCCGCTACATTGTGTTTCTTTTCCAAACGGTACAGCAAGTCGAGGCGGGTTTGGACCTCCACGATGCGTTCTTCGTCGTATTCGGTTGCTTCGGCAATGCGTTCAAATTCATTGGCCAGGTCTTCCAGTTCAGCAATGATGCCGTTGAAACGCTCAAACATTTGCTGCACCCGGGCATCGTGTTTGCCCACCTGCCCCAGGCTTTGCGCCATTTCGTTTAGCTGATCTACCACAGCAACTTCGCTTTCTCCTAAGCCCTGGTATACAGCACCCAATGTGCGCTTGATATCTTCAGCGTGGGTCAGTCGGGAAAGCTCTTCTTCTAATTCACTCTGCTCTCCGTTGATCAGTGCCGCCGCCTGTAGTTCTTCCAATTGGAAGTTGATAAACTCCATTTCCCGCTGTGCCTGGGCATCTTCGGCAACTAATTTTGTCAGGCGACGTTCTATTTTCTGAAATTGCTGGAACTGCTCGTGGTAAGCTAGCAACAAAGCTTTATTGCCCGCCAAAGCATCGATCATTCGTAGCTGGTATGAAACCTGGTGAATGTCCAACGTTTCAAACTGCTGATGCAAATCGATGAGCGCTCCGCTCAATTCCTGGAGTACTTTCAGGTTGACGGGCGTATCGTTGACAAAGGCACGCGATTTGCCGGAAGGCGAAATTTCCCGCCGGATGACCAACTCGTCGTCGTAATCGATGTCGTTTTCTTTGAAGAAAGGCAGAAGACCATATTTTTTTACATCAAAAAAAGCCTCCACCACCAGTTTTTGGGATTGATCATAGAGCGTTTTTGTATCTGCCCGCTCTCCCATGATCAGGCCCAGCGCACCGAGTAGAATGGACTTACCAGCTCCCGTTTCACCGGTGATAATGGTCAGGCCATTGGAAAAGTTAATTTCCAAAGATTCGATGATCGCATAATTCTTTATTTGCAGACTTTTGATCATATTAGGTAGTAAAAACTGAGCCACAACTGATAATGGCGCAAATTTAATCGTTTTGAGGATAAAACCATTATTTTTGCCGATCCATAGATCAAATTTAGATCATTGGTTTTATAATAAAATACATCGACCGCATGAAGAGATTGCTTTTTTTACTATTGGCTGCCGTGCTCATCGGAGCCTGCCAGCAAGATAAAGGTCCGCAATGGGCCGAATTAGATATGATGTCCTACGGAGTTCCGCTCTCGATCCAGGCGCCTGATAGTGCCAAAGTCAAGACGACCAACCTGGGATTGATTAAAGACATTACCATCAAGGAGGGAGAGGATTATTACATTCAGCTCTACGCTTCTGCGGCTTCCACCAATGACGTGGCCAAAATCAAAGGCGACCAACTGAGCGAAGTGAAGAATAACCGTTTCTTCTCAAAAATTGTAAAAGAGGAAGCCGATGGCTTTATCTACGAAACGGCTATTGATTCCTCCAATATCAATTATGGATTCCGTTACATTTACCTACAGGGCGATATGGAGTACATCTTCCAGACCGGGCTGATCGGTACGTTTACGCAGGAACAAACGGAAAAAATGTATGACGCTGTGCAGCAGGACTAAAACCCTGTTTGTAAAAAATAGAAAGCCTCTTGTGTTTCGAAACGACAAGAGGCTTTTTTGTATCCGTTACAAAATAGTTAGGAACCGATCAGAGGTTTTGCTGTCTTCCTTTCAAATAGATGAGCCTGATAATCAATCCGGCAATCAATATCAGGAGCAGCTTGCCGGTAATAAATCCGATTTCGTAGGAAGAGAAATTATCCGCTCCCAGGTCCATCAGCAAGGAATACGCCTGCGCCAGCACCAAAATGCCAAGCAAGGCAATCAGCAAAATTCTCCAGGTAGCCATCTTATTTGGTTACGGTAGTTGTGGTAGGTGTATAAATGCCGAAGGTAATGGCATTCAATAAACCGTCAACAAAAGTGTGTTCTACCTTTACCGTGTAATCACTGGCACCACCCGCCATCTGCGTAGGATCAGAGGTTCCCATTGGCACCAGGCCGTAGATGAGGTAATGATTCTTTTCAGTAACGGTGGCACCGCCTTGAGCTCCCTTGCCTACATTAAAGGTATAAGTGTAGCATGAGGAAATGGTCAGGCAACATAGGACCAGAAGAAATGCAAAAAAATTGTTTTTCATTGGTAAGCTGGTTAATTCGAAAATAAAATTTATCAGATCAAAAATATAGAAAATTTGAATTGCGTATACATCTTACTACAAAAAAGTATAAAAAAAGGTCCTTATCATGGTTGCGACAAGGACCTTTTCTGATTTCTTTAAGACGGTTCGCTGTTAATCAGATCAACGTTAAAAAGTAATACAATCAATAATAAGATGCTTAGGATAATCATGGGGTGGATAATTTTACACATGGAAAGCCCAAACGGACATTTCCACAAAAAAGGGTTTAGAAAAATCAATAATTGCCATGTAGATATTGCCGTTTATTCGCCAAGTAATAATGGAAGCTCTATCAGGTCACTATACTCAGTTTTCCCAAAAAGCTCCACGTCAAAACAACGAAACCGTATGTCAAAGAAACTTGTATTTGATCTGGAAACACCTCATACAGGATATGTTTAAGATGTAACCGATCAAGGTAAAACTACCATGCAATTTAGCCCAAATTCCTTGATTTGTCAAGTTGCAAAGGCCTGCCCACCTGGTTTAAAGGCAAAAAAAATCCGGTGACCAGAGCCACCGGATAGTAGAAAAACTACTGTAGTTTCTTGATTTAGAACTTGGATGCGCCTTCATTGGCGTCGTTGTAGCGCTCGCTCACCTCGGCCCAATTAATCACATTAAAAAAAGCATCAATGTAATCAGGACGACGGTTTTGGTAGTTCAAGTAGTAAGCGTGCTCCCAAACATCGAGTCCGAGTACAGGCGTGCCGCTGGCTTCCACCACATCCATCAGTGGGTTATCCTGATTGGCGGTAGAACAGATGAACAACTTGTCGTTCTTGTCTACACATAACCATGCCCAGCCGGAACCGAAACGGGTGGCCGCTGCATTGGCAAATTCTTCTTTAAACTTGGCAAAAGAACCAAAGTCACGCATGATGGCCTTGTGGATATTCATACGCTCAGAGGGTTCCCCTCCGCCATCTGGCGACATGATGGCCCAAAACAGGCTGTGGTTATAAAAACCGCCGCCATTATTTCTTACCCCACCAGGGTATTTGGAAACATTGGCCAGAATTTCTTTAATGCTTTTCTTTTCCAGGTCGGTACCTGCAATGGCATCATTCAGCTTATTGGTATAACCGGCGTGGTGTTTGCTGTGGTGGATTTCCATGGTACGCGCATCGATGTGTGGTTCTAATGCATCATAACCGTATGGTAAATCGGGAAGTTGGAAAGCCATAAATATGGATTTTGTTTGTTAAATGAATGGTTTCAAAAAAAGAACATCAGCTTTGGAGCTTTTGTTTGTGTATATGCTCTATTTCAGCGCAAATATAAGAGAGGAAGGGAGATTTTTGGGAATGAAAATTTGGAAGAAGGGGATGAAATGGAAGTATTGTATAAATAGCAGGTCTGGAAATGGGGAATCGTGGAGTTCCTCAGCACAAAAATTTCTACCTTTGCGGAAAAATATCAAAAATACCAACCATGGAATTCAGAAAGGAAAAAGACAGCATGGGTTACATTGATGTGCCTGTGGATAAATACTGGGCAGCGCAGACCCAGCGCTCGATGGAAAACTTCAAAATCGGTGGTCACCAGATGCCGATTGAGATCATCCGTGCCTTTGCTTATCTGAAGAAAGGCGCAGCGATTACCAACCGCGAAGCTGGTGTTTTGTCGGCCGAAAAGGCGGAGCTGATTGCCAAGGTTTGTGAGGAAATCCTGGCTGGTAAGCTCGATGATCAATTCCCGCTGGTGGTGTGGCAAACGGGCTCGGGTACCCAGTCCAATATGAATGTCAATGAAGTGATTGCCAACCGTGCCCACGTGCTGCAAGGCGGCAAGCTGACCGACGAGCAGAAGATTTTGCACCCCAATGATGATGTCAATAAGTCGCAGTCTTCCAACGATACTTTTCCAACAGCCATGCATATTGCCGCCTACAAAATGCTGGTAGAAACCACCATCCCCGGCCTGGAAACCCTGCGCGACACGCTGGCAGCCAAATCCAAGGCATTTATGAATGTGGTCAAAATCGGGCGTACACACTTTATGGATGCTACTCCGGTGACGGTGGGCCAGGAACTTTCCGGCTATGTATCCCAGATCAACCACGGCATCAAAGCCATCCGCAACAGCATGGAACACCTTTCGGAACTGGCGCTGGGTGGAACGGCCGTAGGTACCGGACTGAACACGCCGCCGAACTACTCGGAAAATGTGGCCAAACACATCGCCGACCTAACCGGACTGCCCTTTGTGACGGCTCCTAATAAATTCGAAGCCCTTGCCGCTCACGATGCCATTGTGGAAGCCCACGGTGCACTAAAAACCGTAGCCTGCTCGCTGATGAAAATCGGCAACGATATCCGTATGCTGGCCTCCGGACCGCGGTCCGGCATTGGCGAGTTGAAGATTCCGGAAAATGAGCCCGGTTCTTCCATCATGCCAGGGAAAGTCAACCCTACCCAGTCTGAAGCACTGACCATGGCCATGGCTCAGGTAGTGGGCAATGATGTAGCGATCAATATCGGCGGCATGACCGGGCATTTTGAGCTGAATGTCTTCAAACCCGTGATGATCTTCAACTTTCTGACTTCCGCTCGCCTGATCGGGGATGCTTGTGTGAGTTTTAATGACAATTGCGCAGTGGGCATCGAACCCAATCACAGCCGTATTAAGGAACACCTCAACAACTCCCTGATGCTGGTCACAGCGCTGAATACCAAAATCGGGTATGATAAGGCGGCCAATATTGCCAAAAAGGCGTATAAAGAGGATAAAACCCTCAAGCAGGCAGCTCTGGAGTTGGAGTACCTCACCGAAGCGGAGTTTGATGAGTGGGTCCGTCCGGAAGATATGGTGGGGGAATTGTAGGAGTTTGCTGGAAGGAATGGGTAGAAGGTGAAGATTTGAACATGTTGGTAGCAGTTGGTTGGCAACTGCTACCATCCGTGAATGTGTCGCTCCTATGGAGCTTAATTTCTAGATTGAACCTTAGCCAATGGCCTGTCGACCATCGGCTAAGATGTGTCGCTGCTCTGCAGCTTGTTGCTATATCAAATCAGGAGTTTGTTTCATTCAGCAAAGGCTTAAAACAGCCACAGCGTGGCGACACATAAAAACGGCTGCTTAGGGCTAATCATCCGCTCAGCTTACAAAAATCACTGCATTTGGGATCGCTCCGAGGGAGCGTGTTTTCATATTGAACTTTAGCCCGTGCTGGAACGACCATCGGCTATGGTGTGTCGGAGCTTCTGCAGCTTTTCCTACCCCGCTTTCTCGCGGAAAGTGGAGGGGGCAACCTCGTACATTTTCCGGAAGGTTTTGGTGAATGACCGTCGGTCGCAGAAGCCCAGGGCACTGGCAATTTCTTCCATGCTGTAGTTCTTTTGCAGCAGAACTTTGGCTTTTTCCAGTCGCAGATACAAAACATGTCGGTAGGGCGTCATGCCATATACCTCCTTATAGGCTCGCAGCAGATGGTATTTGGAAAGCATGGCTTCCCGAGCCAATTGGTCCAGTTGAATATCGGTCGTGAAGTTTTCCAGAATATAGTGATGTGCCAGGCTCAATCGTCGATACAGCTCCTCGCGGGTAGATTGCCGGGTTGCCGAAAGGCGATTGATTTGCTCATTGATCTTTTCCTGACTGAGGATAAGCTTCTCCGCAAGGGTATAATAAATGAGATTAAAATCGAGCTGGTGGTGTCGAAAAGGAGAATGTAACCTTGGAATGAGCTGAGCCAGGTACTGTCCCAATTCATTCTCTTCCAGCGTAAACACCTTTTCCAGGAAGTGTGGTTCCACTCCGTATCCTTTATTTGGATCACTGAGTAAGATTTCCTCTTTCTGCGTCAACTTGGTCCAGGCGGCTTCCATCACGTCCTTACCCAGATACAGGCAAAAAGCCTCGATAGGCTCACGCGATTTGAGATAGCAGTCAAACTCCTGATGCCGGTTCACTACCAGGTATTTCCCCTTGGAAATGGAACGAATACCATCACGAAAGTAATAGTCTTCTTCTCCTTTCCATCCTACTTTTATCGAAAGACCGGAATCGTCGACTTCCTTGTTGAAGTCACGAAGGCGGGAATGGATAACGATGTTATCAAAATTGAGATTGTACTGATTAAGGTTGTCGGTAAAGCGGACCACTCCACTGCTACCGGGCATAAGCATGGTCATAGCCTGGAAGTTTTTGATAGTGAAATGATGTAGTGGCAATGGTGAAATTTCCAGAATTTCTGGAAAGTGGTAAAGATTGATCTTTTTCCGATGCTGTTTTAAAATTTTCTATCAATATCGGCATTTCATCGATGAAAAACCGGCTAAAGGAGAGAATCGAAATATAGCTGACAGAAAAGGGGAAGGAATGGAGGAAGTGGAAGGAATGAGGAGGTGCCTGAATGACGACCCTTCACATTCCTTCCAGGGTTACCTACTTACTATTTCACAATCACCAGTTTCTCAACCTCTACTTTGCCATCTGCTACCAGACGTAAAATATAGGTCCCGGGGCCCAAATCCAGATTGGGGTCCAGGGTATGCGCACCGGCGGGCTGGCGGGCATCAACCAGGCGCAGCTGGTGCTGACCGCTGATGGAGTAAATATCCAGTTGCACCGGTCCAGAGACGGGTAACACGTAATTGATCCGTGCATTTCCATTTGTCGGATTTGGAGCAATCGTCATCTGGAAAGCACCGGGTACCAATTCCGGTGTGGCGGTCAGATAACCACCAGGTGGTGCATCGAGGCGCACATTGGTATACAAGCGGTATTCGCCGGCAGCCAACACCTGCACTTCAGCGGTATTGGTCACCTGAATACTGTCGCCGGTGAAGTACTCATACCACCATCCCGTTTCCTGGAAGGGATTGGCAATATTGGTGGTTACCACATCAAAATTACCCAGTACAGCTACTTTCATATCCTCTCCATTGAGGTGAATCTTTTTACCGTAGCCGCCTACATCCAGGCTAAAATCGGTGGTGTTAAACACATCGTATTCGGTCTTCAGGTGAATGAGTGCACTCGTCACATCAAAAATCCGCTTGCGATTTGGACTTTCCGCATAATCCCAACGAATCGGCTTGGGATCGAGACGACAGTTGCCGTTCACCGAACCATCCAGGCAGTGATTAATCGAGTAGTCATATCCCAACTCGCCAAACTGCCACAACATTTTCGGCCCGGGAATGGTATAGAAAAACGTACTGGCGAGTTCTATTCGGCGAAAGCCGGTCAAAATATCCTTTACATCATAACTGCCGGAGCTATTGCCGAAGTTCAGATTTTCGTACATCAGGCGCTCTTCATCGTGGCTTTCCATGTACGCAATGACTCCGGGGGTGTCCCAGCCGCGAGTCGTGTAAGAAGCCTGATCAATATTAGAATTGAACCCGAGGGAAGCTTGCTTATAGGCATTATGCGTACCACCACCCCAAAGCAGGGCACCATAGTCAGCCAATTCCTCCTCTTCATCCCAATCGGCGAAGTGTTCGAGAATAACATAAGCTTCGGGATTTACCGCTCGCATGGCATCAGCGTAGAGCTTGAGGATGGCAATGCGTCCGGCGTCGTAATTGCCCCAGGCTCCAACGTCGCTATTTTGCGTTTGCGTAAAGCCCTTGGAAAGGTCAAAACGGAAGCCGTCTAGACGGAATTCGGTCAGCCAGTATTGCATCACCTGGATCACAAAATCGCGGGTAGCCTGACTTTCGTGGTTGAAGTCGTAGCCCACATTAAATGGGTGGCGCGGAGTGACATTCAGCCAGGGATTATCAGCGCTGGGGCGGAAATTGGCCGCATCCCAATACAGTTGCGCCAGCGGACTCTGGCTGAAGGCGTGATTGTACACTACATCTATCACCACGGCAATACCCCGGGCGTGACATGCATCAACAAAGGCCTTAAAATCATTAATGGTGCCGTAATATTTATCCAAGGCCATGTGGAAAGAAGGATTGTACCCCCAGCTATTGTTGGCCTCAAATTCACTGACCGGCATCAATTCAATGGCATTCACGCCCAGCCGATCCAGATAGTCGAGGGTATCGATCAGCGTTTGATAGTCGTGGCGGTCCAGGAAGTCGCGCATCAACAATTCATAAATCACCAGTTCCTCCTCCGGCGGTGCCACAAAATCGTTGACCTGCCAGTTGTAAGCCTCCGCTCCGGGCTGTAGCAAACTGACTATTCCCGTAGTCTGGCCCACCGGATAAGGGTGAATGTTAGGATAGGTCTCCGCCGGAATAAAGGGATCATTGAATCGGTCCAATACCACCTGGCTGTAGGGATCACCGATACGCACATCGCCATCTACAAGGTATTGAAATCCATATTCCTCACCCGGAGTCAACCCAGTGATGTCGAGCCAGAAGGTATTGCCATCTTCGCTGCGGTTCATCAGGTAGTCGCCGTCCACATTCCAGTTGTTAAAGTCACCGATCACAAAGACGATTTCCTTATTTGGGGCGTACAATTGCAGGCGCACATCACTGTCATTGAGGTAGGTAATGCCGTTTTTGGAGCCTGCCGGTGGATTCGCCACGTTGATGCTGTTGGGTGACAGGTAGACGAACGAAGAAGTAGCCGTTTCACCGTTGTAAGTGGCTGAAAACACCACGGTATGCAGGCCTCCGCCACCAGTCGTCAGGTTGTAACTAATGGTACTTCCGGTGGATTCAGTGAGCAAGGTGCCATTATCGGTCAATTGCAGCTGACTGCTGATGCCTGCGGTAGCAATCACATTGATTACTTCATCTGCTTCCGCAAAAATAATCTCTGAA
This sequence comes from Saprospiraceae bacterium, assembly GCA_965229635.1. GTDB lineage: Bacteria > Bacteroidota > Bacteroidia > Chitinophagales > Saprospiraceae > BQJU01. Next base: position 2,354,423 of record OZ245894.1, on the reverse strand, counting down.
GACGGAGTGATAAAGCGCGGACGCAGCGTAGCCTGATACCTGAAGCTGGCGGTATCGGCTGAGGTGCCGTCATTGGCAATGACTTCTACGAGATGCTCCCCAGAAATGCTGGTCATGATATTGTAATTCAATTCCGTAGCGTCCGTTTCCTCGGTCAGCAAACTTCCGTTATCGTACAGCGAAATGGTAGCATTGGCCGAAGCATTAGCAATCACTGGGATTTGCTGTCCAAGATTGACATCCACAAAGTCATTTTCCGGGCTGAGAAGGATGACCGAAAGCTCTCCGCTCGACTGGTACACATCGTAGAATATATCCGTTCCTCCTTCACCCTTACCTTCCATTGAGCCATCGGCATTGCGGAAGACGAAAGCCATTTGCAGGATTTCCGTACCGCCATCTACGTTGTAAAACTCCCGGATCGAAGGGCTGATGGTATAGGTGTACAAATTGGCCTGACCAGTGACGCGGGTCATTTTCCAATCAGCATTGGCTACGCCCCATTCCGTGGGCACGTTTTGCCAGTCGCTGGGACCGCTGCTACTGCTGGTGATCACGCCGGTATGTACATATACATCACAGCCACAATTGGCCAATCCTCCCGTTCCTTCGCTGGCATCATAGGTGATGGTCACTTCCTGATCGGCCGTGGGAAAGGGTGGGTCGGCGGTAATGATTTGTGCCCAGGCTGCCGTGGAAAAGCAGAGCAGCAGGACTGCAAGATAGTTTTTTAAGTTTCTACACATTTTATTAAGGTTTTGAACCGCTAAAATACAGGTGTAACGCCAAAGGTGGTAGTTGGTTGAGGACAATTAAAGTAAAAAAGGGAGGTATGAAAAATAACAAACGTTTGCATTTTTATGGTCGAAAGTGAATAAGCAATAATAGCACCCAGCTTTTGCTGGACTTTACCGTTATCTTTTCCCATTTTTGAAAAAAATCATCCGATCATGAAATTTTCTCCTGCGCCCGTCGGCAAATTACTGCTGGCTACTCTGATTTTTAATTTATTGACAATCAAAACCTACACTCAATCCACCTACCATATTCCAGCGGAAATAGCCACCATTCGCGAAGCGGTCCAGCTGGCGCAAAATGGAGATACGCTCTTCATCTACTCCGATGTATACACTGATAGTGTACAGATTTTTAATAAAGAATTGGTCATCATTGGCGAAGGTCCCACCGCTCCTGAATTTGCCCCATCCGAGAATCAGGCAATGGCTTTTGATGTAAAAAATGCCAAAGTTCAATTCTGGAATCTTTTCTTTACCAACTACGACCTGCAAACGCCTCCACCCAATATTGCCATCAAAGCCTACGATTCGGATCTCATAGTGAAAGATTGTCGTTTTGAGCAGTTGTTCACGCCCATCAGTTTAATGACCGGTAATTTAGAAGTCAGCCATTCTACTTTCCTGCGCACGCGGGGTGGCCACGCCATTACCCTTAACCTAGGCACCTTTGAGATACACAACAATCTCATCGCTCAGGGCGAATACCAGGGCATTTTCATCAATCGGTCCCACGGTCATCTATTCAATAATACCTTGGTGGGGACCAGCACTACCCAACATTTTGGCATCATCATCAATTCGGACTCCATCTCTCAAATTTTTAATAACGTCATCACCAACTTCGGCATTGGCCTGGTGAATCTGGCTTCCGATTCCATGGAATTGAATGCCTTGCATATTCATCACAACAACGTTTACGAAACCGCTGCCCCTTACCGCTATGAATACAACGAAAGTCTGAACCTCCCAATCTACTACGGAGATTTAGTGCCCTTCCCGGGAAATGGAGAGATACAAGCTCCTGCCCTTTTCATTAATCCCGATGAGGGAAATTACACTTTAGCCGAAGGCAGCCCTTGCGTTGATGCCGGTAGCAATGATTTTCCAGCACCGGTGCAGTTTGATCTGGCTGGCGCCGAACGAGTGGTGGGTATTGCTACAGATATTGGAGCGTTTGAGTGGCAACTTCCGCTGAATACCCAAGCAGCAACACCCGTCAATACGATGAACATCTATCCCCAACCGGCGCGGGACTGGGTGACTATTGAGTTTGGGGAGGTAGTGAGAGGAGAGTTGCAGCTTTTAACCTCAGATGGTCGGTTGGTTCGCTCGTTTAATCTTCAGGAAGCGGACAGTCTACGGTTGGATTTTACGCTTGCTGCTGGATTGTATTTTCTTCGTTTTTTGGGAGAAGAAGGGATTTGCACCCAGAAATTAATGGTGCGGTAGAATACTATTATGTTGGCATACCATAATAGTCATTGGAACTTAATAGTTCAGATTCTGTTTTAATTATGAATACTCTTTCTTATTTTTGAAAAAATGAGTCTTAACAATATGGCAAAAGTAGAAATATATCAATCTGTACTGGAAAAGCTGAGTCATATTCCCGTAGAACATCTAAAAACTGTAGATGATTTTCTTTCAGATTTATTCAGCAAAATAGAAGATAAAAAGTCCAATCAGGCTTCAATTATGTCTTTTGCGGGGTCTTGGTCGGATATGAAGCAGGAGGACTTTGAGGACTTTCTGAAAAAATCTAACGAATCGGGCAATGAGCTTTTTAGTCGTAAAATTGACTTATTATAGCTGCTACAGCCATAGAAAATGATATGGTCTTAGTCTCAAACAATATAGAATATTTCAGGCGAATTAATGGATTAGCCTTCGAAAGCTGGGTGAAATAAATTTAAAGCACAACCCTCTCCACGGTCATCTCCTCCCCAACCAGCCAATCCGTAGCCAAATGCACCAAATACCCCTCCGCAATATCCAGTGGCGTCAAAAACCATGATTGCCCCTCGATAATCGCGGAATTGTTTTCTACCACAATTTCCTGCAAAGGCAAACTCATACCCCGGCCATCGCCCTTAATCAGGGCTTCTTTTTGAGTCCACAAGGTGAAGAATTCGTGTTCCAGGTTTGAGGCTGCGGCAATCTGATCCAATTCCTTTTGCGTAAAAATGGAGGCAAATTCGCTAAGCTTGATCGCACGGATTTGCTCGATATCGATGCCCACTTTCCCATGATCTGTGGCGACAGCAACCACATAATCACCGGCGTGACTGATATTAAAATCCACCGGGCCATCCAGGTAGGGGCGGTCCTGAGCATTGTATTTCAGCTGCGATAAAACATTTTGGCTATAGCCAAATGGCTTTAAAACCTCCAGCAATAGCAGTTTGCCCACCAGAGTGGCCTGAGCATCCTGCACCCGGCGGTAGCGCCGTACCTTGGTTTGCATCACGGCCGGTAAAATCGGTAGATAACGCTCCACAAATGCCACATCATTTGTATCTTCCAGCCTTCTATATTTGATGTAAATCATGACCTGCATAATCAATGCGTAAAATAGCCAAATTTTGGTCAATTCCTTATTTGCACTACTCAAAGGTGCTTGTATCCTTTTTTGTTTATATCGTCCTGGTGACTAATTGTCGTTTTTCAGGGTCATCGGAGCATTTGATTAAACCAACGGTAATGCTGCTTGACAGTACCGCCGCTACGCAGGCCATTCTACTGGACACTACGGAGCATTTTTTTGACAAAATCACCTCACTGGACATGGCCATCCAGATGAAAAAATCGCTGGATTCCACACAAACCCGCAATGCTTTACTGGAGGAATATCGCCATTTCCTGCAGAAGGATGTTAGTACCTTCACCCCTGATGAGGCCAATTTTATTCAGGCAGCATTAAACTTAGCCATCATCGATTGTCAACAACTCTTTCCAACCCTACTCCCTCCCCAAATCCAGCTGATTAAAACCAATGGCCGTCACTATGGCGATGGCGTTTTTTATACCCGCGAAAATCGCATCATCCTCCCGGAAAATGAACTACAAAACCAGGACCCCGCGTTGATGCACCGGGTGATGATTCATGAATTGTTTCACCTCATTTCGCGCCAGCACCCCGATTTGCGAAAACAGATTTATGGAGTATTTGGGTTTAAACAAACAAACGCCAGTCTACATTACGGTATTCCCGATAGTACCTTCCGCAACCGCATTCTGCTGAATCCGGATGGCATCGTTCGTACCTTTGCGATGCAGATTCCCGAAGCATTTGAAGATACCCTGCTGGTGATTCCACTGCTTCAATCGGTAGCCCGTCAGTATCAGCCGCATTTGGGCACTTATTTCAATTATATGAATTTTGGGCTTTACCCCTTGGTGCAAACGGGTACCACCTGGCAACTCCGCTCCACGCCCCTATCTCCGGAGCAAATGCAAAGCTTTTACCAACAGATTGGCGACAATACCGACTACATCATCCATCCCGATGAAATTGCGGCGGAGAATTTTACCTTGCTTGTTTTAAGAGAACATGGAAAATTGAATAAGCGATCTCGGCGTTTATCTCCTGAAGGCCATCAACTTCTGACGGAGATACAATCAACTATTACCGACTGGACCTCGTCACATACAGAATGAAAAAGAGACTACAGGCCATATATCACTTTCTGTTTCGGCAACACCCCAGAAAGACACTCGGAGTGCTGGCCCTTCTCTTGTTGTCTTACTGGTTTTGCCTGCCACGACCTTTGTTTAAAGACCCAACCTCCATGGTATTGGAAGACCGGGAAGGCAATTTGCTTGGCGCAAAAATAGCGACTGATGGGCAGTGGCGCTTTCCGAAGCAGGACACGATTCCCGCTAAATTTGCCAAAGCCATCATCGAATTTGAAGACCGCCGCTTCTACAGCCACCCGGGTGTGGATATTCTAAGCCTGGGCAGGGCCATGCTGCAAAATATGCGCAGCGGTCGCATTGTCAGCGGAGGCAGTACCCTGACCATGCAAGTGATGCGCATGGCCCGCCGCAACCGGCCCCGCAACCTCTGGAACAAACTGCTGGAGACCATCATGGCTACGCGTCTGGAATTGACTTATTCCAAAGAAGAGGTTTTGGCACTATACGCCGCCAATGCACCATTTGGGGGCAATGTAGTGGGCCTCGAAGCAGCTACCTGGCGGTATTTTGCCAAAAGCCCTGCGCTGCTTTCCTGGGGAGAGGCTGCCATGCTGGCTGTATTACCCAATAGCCCTGCCCTTATTCACCCGGGGCGCAACCGGGATGCCCTTACGGAAAAACGCAATCGGCTCCTGAATCGGCTGTTGGAAAATGGGACGCTTGATTCTTTAAGCTGGGAACTGGCGCTTAGCGAACCCCTACCCGATGAACCGCATCCGTTGCCCAGGTTAGCTCCACATCTATTGGAACGGGCACAATTGGAACTCCTCAGTGGTCGAGAAAAAAAACAATCCCGCATCCGCTCCACGGTCAGTTTGGGCTTACAACAACAACTCAACGAAATTATTAGTCGTCGGGGTACTCGCCTGGCGGGCAATGGCATTTATAATATGGCAGCGCTGGTCATTGATATCGAAAGTGGGGAAGTATTGGCCTATGTTGGCAATCGTCCCGATGCTGGTGAAGAACACAGCGAAGCGGTGGATATCATTCCGGCACCGAGAAGCACAGGAAGTATTCTCAAACCTTTTCTGTACGCCTCCGCCCTTCAGGAGGGCACGATTTTACCCAATAGCCTCCTGTCGGATGTGCCGACCCTGCTGAGCGGCTACCGCCCCGAAAATTACTATGATAAATATGATGGCGCCGTGTCAGCGCGAAGGGCATTAATCCGCTCCCTTAACGTACCCATGGTTTATTTACTCCAGGATTACGGATTGGAAAAGTTTCATTTTCAGCTCAACAAATTGGGCTTTAGCACCATCAATAAACCACCGGAACACTACGGCTTGCCGCTCATTCTGGGCGGGGCTGAAGCCAACCTCTGGGACCTGACTTCGACCTACGCTGCCATGAGTCGCACCTTAAATCACTTTTACAACTACAGTGGCGAATACGATCCCGAAGATTTTCAGAAAGCTCACTATACTTTGTCTGACAACCAGACTCAATCAGAACAAAAAGAACTTCGACGAGAACCGCCATTCCTGAGCGCCGCCTCCATCTGGTATACCTTTGATGCCATGCAGGAGCTGGAGCGACCCAACGGACAGGGCAACTGGGAGCACTTCGAGTCCAGTCGGCGCCTTGCCTGGAAAACGGGTACCAGCTTCGGTTTTCGCGATGCCTGGGCCATTGGGGTCAACCCACAATATGCGGTAGGCGTATGGGTGGGCAATGCCGATGGAGAAGGCCGTCCGGGATTGATTGGTGTACAGGCAGCCGCACCAGTTCTATTTGATATTTTTAATCGACTTGAAACGGATGGGAGCTGGTTTAATCCACCTTACGATGAAATGGTACAAATTCCCGTCTGCCAGTGGAGTGGCTACCGCGCCCTGGATATTTGTCCGGCCGATACGCTCTGGGTGCCAAAGGGAGGGCTACACAACCAGGCTTGCCCCTATCACCAGGTTGTGCATCTCGATGCTACAGAGCAATGGCAGGTCAATTCTTCCTGTGTGACGCCCAATGCAATGCGCCACGTACCCTGGTTTGTACTGCCGCCACTGGAAGAGTATTACTTCAAAAGCAAGCAGCCCGACTACCGGCCGCTACCTCCTTTTCGAGCCGACTGCACACAATCCCTCGCTGAGGGGTCCAGTATGCAACTCATTTACCCCAAACACCCCACGCAGATCTATGTGCCGATTGATCTTGATGGCGAGGCTTCCCGGACCGTTTTTGCCATTGCTCACCGCAATCCGGAAGCTACCGTGTATTGGCATATTGATGATGAATATATCGGCAGTACCCAGAGTTTTCATAGTATGCAGCTTAATCCACCACCCGGCAAACACTTGCTAACGCTAGTTGATGAAGACGGTCAGCGCCTGGTGCAAAATTTTGAGATTATTGCCAAATAAAAAACAAGCTCATAATACCATCTATCCCGTTTTTCCAAACTTCTGTCGAAAGGATCATTCTAAATTAAAACATTATCTTTATCCTTGCGGCGAAAAATGCCTGGCCCTACAATGGCTAATGTAGAACTTGTAGACATATTGAGCCGCCTCCGGGCGGATGATCAGTCTGTATTGAAAGAACTCTTTCAAGCACACTACCCTTCTGTTTGCAAAACCATCCACCGTTTTATTATTGATAAAAACCTGGTTGAAGATCTCGCGCAGGAAGTCTTTATCCGTTTTTGGCGCAAGCGTCATGATTTAAATATTACCTCATCGGTACCGGCCTATTTGCGCCGCATGGCCATCAATGAGGCATTGGGCTATTTGCGTAAGCAAAAACACTATGAGGAAGAAATTACGCCCAATACCATGGGTGGATCGGCGGAAAGTGGGGAAGAACAGTTTTTGTACGCCGAGTTGGAAGGCAATATTAAGGATGCCATCGACGGTTTGCCGCCGCGCTGCCGGTCGGTCTTTCAGCTCAGCCGTTTTGAAGACCATACCTACCAGGAGATTGCCGATAAAATGGGTATTTCCATCAAAACCGTCGAAAATCAGATGAGCAAGGCCCTGCGTATCTTGCGGGAGCAATTGAGCGGTTATCTACAGTTGGTGATCATCTGGTGGCTGGGTGGCGGTTAGGTGATTTTAAAAGCAAAGAAAAAAAATTAAAAAAAATTGATCCAGTAATAGGGGGGGAATGATGAAGGGGACATCTTACAAGCGAATGAAGCAAAATAAATGAATGTAGACGCCACATACCTGGACTTGATTGGAAAGTACCTCTCGGGCAATTTGAAGCCGGATGAGAAGACGGTGCTGATGACCTGGGTAGAAAAAAGTGCCGAAAATGAGGCGTTTTTTGACAAAATGATCCAGCTGTGGAGTGTCTCCGGGCAATACGAGGAAGAAGCAGACACCTGGGAAATGGATACCGATGCAGCCTGGAATAAAGTGGAAGAGCACTTGTTTCCCATAAGGGAATTGCCCCTCAACGAACCTCAAAAGAGAGGTCGTATTTTGAATTTCCCAACAGCTTTACTGCGGATTGCGGCAGTAGCACTGATTGCGATTGTGGCCGGATATTGGTGGTGGTCTTCGCCAAATGGAAATGCAGTGATCGAAAAAAAGATGTTGTCGGTTGCGACCTCCATTGAAGAAAAACGGTCTATTACCTTACCCGACGGAAGTGAGGTGTGGTTGAATGAAAATTCCGTACTCACTTACGATTCGCTATTTGCCGAGCGGCACGTCAGTCTGACCGGGGAGGCCTTCTTCGATGTGGCACACGATGAAAATCGCCAATTTGTGATCACCAGCGGAGAAACCGCCACTACGGTTTTGGGTACGGCCTTTAATGTGCGCGCCTACCCGGATGAAGATCGCATTGAAGTGACGGTAGAGCGCGGTCTGGTCAAATTTCAGGAAAAGGCAGATGAAAGTGACGAAGCATTGCTGGAAAAGGGCACAAAGGGTATTTTTGTAAAGGAAGAAAAAGAAGTGAAGAAGATCGATAAAGCCGATCAGAATGCCACCGCCTGGAAAACGTTGAGATTGAATCTAAACGACGTACCGGTAGAGCAGTTTGAACCAACCCTCGAACGGTATTTCAACGTGGAAATTGAGGTAAAGAAACCCTGTATTTTGAAGCAAAAATTTTACGGCACCTATGAAGATCCTTCTCTGGAAACGCTGCTGGAAACGATGGCTTTCTCGATGGATCTGGAAATTGATACAGTTGGTAAGAAGATTACAATTGATAAGAAAGGAGACTGTAATTAATAGCATTTAGCACACTCAAACCGGAATGATGAGAAACGCCAGAGTTCTGATATGGCTCGCACTGATGGCAATTGCCACCGGCGGATTCGCTCAGAATCTAAATCGCCGGGTTTCATTTCACTACGACAATGAACCGTTGGGGAATGTGCTGAATGAATTTAGCACTTCTTACCACGTGCGATTTGCTTACAGTAGTAGCATTGTTCCGATGAACCATCCGATCAATGCTTCGGGACGCGATATGCCAATCAACCGTGCGCTCGACAATATCTTTGAGCCTACACCAGTGGTATACCGTATTATTGACGGACAGGTGGTATTGAAGGTAGATGAAAATAAAGATAAAAGAACCGGCAAAATCGATGCTATTCCCATTCCACGAACCATCCGGCAAACGAGCCCGATCTACCCGCAGGAAGATGTTGAAAAGCAGTTGGCTAAGATCAGAAAGAAACAGCGAGTACCGGAAAAAATTCAGGAGCGACAGACCCGCCACGTAGAAACGAGTGCTGGAGGTAATAGCGTTCGCGAATTTGATCCCGGAAAATTCAGAATGCCTACCATTACCGAAGACGAAGAAACGGGATATTTTGACTCCGATCACCGCCTTGCCCAGATTTCGATCATGCCGTTTTTGAGCACGAATCTGAGCCGTACTGAGGACATTATTAACAATGTCTCTGTCAATCTCTTTTGGGGCAAAAATGGCGGAGTGGAAGGTGTAGAAGTAGGTGGGTTTTTCAACCACATCACCAAGGATGTACAAGGTGTACAAGTAGCCGGACTAGGCAATACCGTGAAAGGCGAAGTATTGGGCACTCAGGTAGCCGGACTATTTAACGTAAGTGGCGGCAAAACCCAGGGTGTTCAGGTAGGAGGGTTGTTTAATGTAACCAGTAATGATTTTACCGGTGTGCAGATCAGTGGCCTTTTTAACACCTCTTCGGGTAAAGCTGACGGAATACAGGTGTCCGGATTATTTAACACTTGCAAAGGCAAGACCAAGACACAGATTTCTGGTCTGTTTAATGTAGCCGGCAACGTTGATGGCGGTCAGATCAGTGCATTGCTCAACCGAGGTAAAAAAGTGAAGGGCATGCAGATTGGTTTGATCAATATTGCTGACTCAATTTCAGGAGTGCCGATTGGGTTGATCAACATCATCCGCAAGGGATACAACCGTTTTGAACTATCGGGCAGCGATGCGCTTCACGCCAACTTTGGATTGAAGTTTGGTGCAAAGTCCTTCTACAACATGCTCCTCTTTGGCGCCCGTTGGGATGACCTGAACTACACCACCGACGATGGCAGCGGAGAGCCGGAAACGGTAAGTGGCACCTACATGAGTTGGGGCTTGGGTTATGGATTGGGAACAGCTATAACATTAGGTTCGCATACGTTGTTGAATCTCGAAGCATCAGCCATGCACATCAACGAAACGGAAGACTGGACGAGTACACTAAATTTATTGAATCAGGTCAAATTGACCCTTGACATACGCATTGGCCGACGGACCAGCATCTTTGCCGGGCCGGTTGGTAATCTGCTGGTTTCCCAGCGCAAAGACCCGGAAACGGGCCTCATTGGTTCAAGCATTCCATCCAATCCTTTACTGAATGAAACCACCAATGGGACAAACGTAAAAGGATGGGTTGGATTTACTGCGGGAATGAGGTTTTAAACGCAAACGAATACCCAACAAATTGCTGAATTGACACTGAAATGGCCTTCGCTGTTTCCAGTCAGTATATTGCCTAAGATATGGTTCAAAAAATGTTTCTATTTTTTAGATGAAATAAATTTCACCTAACCTTAAAATAAGGCAAAAACATCAGCAAAACGAAAAATAACTGGCATATAACTTATTGGAAACTTGCGAAGTGCACCGCATTTGACCTGGAATTTTTATGCCAGATCTCAATAACATTGTAAACGTTCAAAATAAACGAAAGATGAAAAAGATTTTGCTAATAACGATGCTGGGAATGTTTTCTCTTTCCCTGATGGCACAGCACGAAACGATTTTTAACAAAGCACGAGTGGTGGGCGGATTTGGTGGCCCGATTGTAGAATTTGGCCTGAACAACAAACTCAATACCTCCGTCGGTGGTGGCGGTGGACTGATCATCAATAGCTTTTTTATCGGTGGCTATGGCCTCGGTAGTGTAGATTTTGACCAACTCATCGAAACGGATGATGTGGATGTACTGGATATCGGACACGGCGGATTTTGGCTTGGCGGTACCTTCCGTCCTCACAAAGTCATCCATGCCTACGGTAGTGCCCGGATTGGTTGGGGTGCCGTTAATGTTGAACTCAATGATACCGGTCAAACCTGGAGAGACCTCGACAAAATCTTTGTGCTAACGCCTGAGATTGGTGTCGAACTCAACCTCACCAAATGGTTTAGAGTAGCCGGCACCGTTGGTTACCGCTATGTATCAGGCACCAATGAGGCCCGCGGATACACCGATGACGACTTCAGCGAAGCCATTGCCGGCGTCACCCTGCGCTTTGGCTGGTTTGGCTGGCGCAGAAATTGAAATATACCCCGAGTTACTCAAGGATAGCTGATTTTTTTTAAAACCCGACTGTTTCAATACACTACTGACCTGCCGAAGGATTTGTCGCTGCAATGGACAAATGCCTTCGGATCCGGGTCGGTAAAACAATCTACAAAATGAAAAATATTTCAAAGATCACGCTTATGGTGGTCCTGGGATTGCTATGCATTACTCAATTGAACGCCCAATCACCCACCCAAACCATCCGCGGCCAGGTCGTAGATAAGGACGCCCTTATCCCCTTGATCGGTGCCACCGTGGAAGTACTCAACACCGATCCGCCCATTGGCACTACTACAGATGTAGATGGATATTTTAAACTGGAAGATGTTCCGGTAGGGCGCCACGACATTCAGGTGGCTTACCTTGGCTATGAGGTGATGAACCTCAGCAGTATACTGGTTACCTCCGGAAAGGAACTCGTTCTTAACCTTGAATTAGTTGAATCCCCCTTAACGATGAACGAAGTTGTTGTCACTGCAGAATCCCAAAAGGATCAGCCGCTCAATGAGCTGGCCACGGTCAGTGCCCGGTCATTCTCGGTAGAAGAGACCGCTCGTTATGCTGCCAGCTATTTTGATCCGGCGCGTATGGCCCAGAATTATGCGGGAGTGGCAGTGGGCAACGGTGACGATATTCGCAACGAGATTGTGATCCGTGGAAATTCACCACGTGGCGTGCTATGGCGCATGGAGGGCATCGAAATTCCCAACCCCAATCACTTTGCCAACGTGGGCAACTCCGGTGGAGCAGTGAGCATGTTGAGCAGCAGTGTTTTGTCGAACAGCGATTTTTACACCGGAGCGTTTCCTTCCGAGTTTGGTAATGCCCTTTCGGGAGCTTTTGACCTCCGGATGCGCAACGGCAATAACGAAAAACCGGAATACGCCTTTATGCTCGGTGCACTGGGTGTAGAAGCTGCCGCTGAAGGCCCCTTTTCCCCCAATTCCAAGGCATCATACCTGATCAACTACCGCTACTCTACCCTGGCCCTGCTTCAGGTTATGGGCGTAGGATTGGATGGTGATGAGCAGGTGCGTTACCAGGATCTTTCCTTTAAGGTAAATCTACCAACGGAAAAGATGGGAACTTTCTCATTGTTCGGAATTGGCGGAAAAAACAGCTCCATATTCGAACCCAAGGCTGACATCAATGAATGGGAATTTGATGGCGACAATTGGGGATGGGTTGAATCTCAGGAAGTGGGTACCATGGGACTAACCCACCGCTTGTTGCTGTCAGATCGGTCTTATTTACGGACCGTTTTGTCAGCTTCTTACAATAAATACAATGAAACCGACTATTGGCTGGACGAAACCAAGGACTACGAAGAGCATAAGGATGAGGTAACCAAAGTGGTGGATCGCACCGCCCGCATCAGTACCACGTACAATCACAAATTTGATGCGCGCAATACCATCCAGGCAGGTGCCATTTACAGCCAACTGGACTTTAATTTCATTCATGATCGAGACAACGACGAAGGACTCTCCAGGTATTTTGATAATGATGGCAATTCCGGTTTTGTACAGGCTTTTGCCCACTGGAAGCACCGCTTTAATGATGCCTGGACACTGAATACCGGCGTGCATTATTCTCAAATGACCCTTAACGGCAAATCATCCATCGAGCCACGGGCAGCCGTACAATGGCAATTTTCCGAAAGGCAATCACTTAGTGCCGCAGTCGGTATCCATAGTAAGATGGAGCACCTGGCCACCTATTTATTTGAAGGCACCTTGCCAAATGGCAAAGTTCACCCTTCTGGCAAACACCTTGGCCTGAGTAAGGCCATGCACGCCGTATTGGGATACGACCACCGCCTCAGCCCTAACCTGCGCCTCAAACTGGAGGCGTATTACCAACACTTGTATGATGTGCCCGTTGACCTGGACCCAACCTATAAGGGATCATTGATCAATACCGCTGATATCTGGGATATCATCGGCACGGAGGAAGTCAGTGACGAGGGAACTGGAAGAAACTATGGCCTGGATATGACCCTGGAAAAATTCTTCTCGGATCAATACTATTTCCTCCTGACCGGCTCTATTTTCCAATCGAAATATACGGCCATAGATGGCAAGGAGTATGATACGCGCTACAACGGCAACTATCAGATTGTGGCCCTGGCAGGTAAGGAGTTTAAAATGGGGAAACAAAAGAAAAATATCCTGGGCATCAACGGCAAGTTCGTTTATGCCGGTGGAAATCGAAACACACCGATTTTGCTGGACGAATCTCGCGAAAAAGGATATACCGTGCGCGACTGGAGTCGCCCCTACGCTGATCGCAGTGGTGCGTACAGTCGTTTTGACTTTGGCATCAGCTATCGCATTAATCGCGAGAAGACGACGCACACCATCATGTTTGATATCCAGAACGTGACGAACCGAGACAATATTTATGATCTGTATTACAGTAGTGGTTCACAGCAGGTTGAAAAGGTATATCAAACGGGCTTATTGCCGATTTTTAATTATCGAATTGAGTTTTAAAACCGGGACGGCAAGACCCTGAGAGACATATTTTGTAAACAAAAAAAATCTAAAATTTAGTGTTATGAACAAGTTCAAATGGATTTTCTTGACGACAATGCTGATGGGTATGACCATGAGCAGCTGCTTCATCGATGTGGATGATGACGATGGTTTCTTCAACTGCGTAGATGGTGAAGGACCGATGGTCACTGCGACCTTGGATGTAACCAATTTTCGCGGCGTAGAATTGCACATTCCGGCAGACGTCTTTATTACGCAAGGTGATGAATTTGACGTCGTGGTGGAAGGTAAACAGAATATCATTGACGAATTGGAGCTGGATGTCAGTGGCGGCATCTGGGATATCAAAACTGATGATTGTGTGCGTGATATTGGAGAAATGAAAATCTTCATCACCATGCCGGAAGTTGACTACCTGAGAGTATCTGGTTCTGGAAGCATTATTTCCAATGGCGAATTGGTGGTGGGCGACATTGAAATCCGTATTTCCGGCTCCGGTGATATTGATGTAGAGCTTAATGCCGATGATATTGAGGCTCGTACATCCGGTTCGGGCACCATGCGCCTGTTTGGTGTAGCCGATGAACTAGAATATCGCGTTTCAGGCTCTGGTGATTTGCTGGCATTTGATTTGGAGGTTCGCCGGGCCGATATCCAGATTTCCGGTAGTGGCGATGCCGAAGTTAATGTAGCTGAATTTCTAAAGGTCCGTATCTCCGGCTCTGGTGATGTGATCTATCTCGGCAATCCGACGATTGATGCCACCGTTTCCGGTTCCGGAGAAGTACGACCAGGTTAGAAGACTTATTATAGGTGTTTCTTTTGAGAGTGCGTTTCTCCGCAGGGTCCTGAATGTAGGGCTCTGCGGTTTTCTTTTTGAGTGGTTTGCCAATATGCGGTTCTTTTGTTAAATTTAGAAGCTATTTCTGAATCGCGATCTTTCCTTATGAAAAAGAAATGTCCAGAATGTGGAGAAGTCATTAGCGGGCGGGCGGACAAACGCTTTTGCTCGGATCAGTGCCGCAGTGCCTTCCACAACCGGGTCAATGGGGAGCGGACCCACTTCATTCGCACCGTCAATTCGATCCTGCGCAAAAACCGACGGATTCTCGAATTACTAAATCCCGAAGGCAAAGCCCGGGTACACAAAAGCCGATTGCTGGAGCGCGGCTTCAAGTTTAGCTATTTCACCAATGAATACATCACCAAGTCGGGCAATGTTTATCGCTTTTGTTATGAGCACGGTTATCTACCACTCGACAATGATTACTACACTCTGGTTATTCGGCAGGAGTACGTAGAGTAGCTTCACAACAAGGTCATTTTTTACAAAAAATCTTTTCAATTTTTCCTGTGCATTTTTCTTTTTGCGGTCTAAATCTATACCTTTGCGCATGGAAAAACTAAAATCAAACCTCGACAAGTTTTTAGGCGAAGCCCTTACCTTCGACGACGTTTTGCTCGTGCCCGCCTTTTCGGAAGTATTACCACGTGAAGTAGATGTTTCAACGCAATTGACCAGAGAAATCCGGTTAAATGCGCCTATTGTTTCTGCCGCCATGGATACGGTTACGGAGAATAAACTGGCCATTGCCATTGCCCGCCAGGGAGGAATTGGCATCATTCACAAGAATATGACGATTGAAGACCAGGCCGAACAGGTGCGGAGTGTGAAACGCTCAGAAAGTGGGATGATTGTTGATCCCGTTACACTCAAAGCCTCAGCAACCATCGGCGATGCGCAGGAACTCATGCGTAGATTTAAAATCGGTGGCATTCCAATCGTGGATGATCAAAACAAGTTAACCGGTATCCTCACCAACCGCGACCTTCGTTTTGAAACGAGTGTCAACCGACCGGCAAAGACGTTAATGACCACACAAAACCTGATCACTGCGCCAGTAGGCACGACCCTTGATCAGGCCCGCGACATTCTACAAAGACACAAGATTGAAAAGCTGCCGGTGGTAGATAATGACTACAAACTGGTGGGTTTGATTACCTATAAGGATATCATGAAGGTGCAAAACTATCCGAACTCCTGCAAGGATTCCCTTGGACGCCTGGTCGTTGGAGCAGCCGTTGGGGTCACCAGTGATATGCTGGACCGTGTAGAGGCCCTGGTTAAGGTAAATGTAGATGTCATCTGCGTTGATACGGCCCACGGGCATTCAATGGGCGTTCTCAAAGCCGTGAAACTGGTAAAAGAGAAGTTTCCCGACCTTCAGGTAGTTGGTGGTAATGTGGCCACTGCTGCCGGTGCCCGCGCACTGGTTGAGGCCGGTGCCGATGGCGTAAAAGTTGGTGTAGGGCCAGGAAGTATCTGTACCACCCGGGTGGTAGCGGGAGTTGGGGTACCGCAGCTCACCGCCATTAACCATGCCGCAGCGGGTATTAGCGATACTGGAGTACCTATCATTGGGGACGGAGGAATCCGATACACCGGAGATATCGTTAAGGCATTAGCGGCCGGCGCCAGTACCGTTATGGCCGGAGGTTTGTTTGCCGGAGTGGAAGAAGCGCCCGGCGAAACCGTGATTTTTGAAGGCCGTAAATTCAAAATCTATCGAGGCATGGGATCACTGGGAGCGATGAAGGAGGGTTCAAAAGATCGCTATTTCCAGGATGTGGAGGACGATATCAAAAAACTGGTCCCGGAAGGCATTGAAGGGCGTGTACCTTACAAGGGAACGGTAGCGGAAGTGATGGTGCAATACCTCGGCGGATTACGCGCCGGTATGGGTTATTGTGGAGCTGGAACCATTGAAGACCTCAATGCCGCTCAGTTTGTCAAGATTACCGGAGCCGGATATATGGAGAGCCATCCACATAATATTACCATTACCAAGGAAGCACCGAATTACAGCAGGAGGTAGGTTGGGGAGGCAGTTTAGGTTTAGAGTTTAGAGTTTAGGGTTTAGAGAATTGGTTGCTTTTGATTATGCTGCAAATGCTTATTTCCCGGGAAATGAGCCTTGGGTTTATACGGTTTAGGCAGGAGTGGCGGATCGACTACGCCAAGGCTTCTTCGATTAAAAGAGGAGGCGGTTTAGAAGGGTCGATGTTGCAAACATCTCCCGAGCGATGCAGTAACGCGGTGATAGGTGAAGTGGTGATGAGTGATTGTCGATGTTGATTTTCCTAAATCCTAAACCCCAAAACCTAAGACCTGATATCATCCTGAAAACCCCGTAATCCTGCTCAAAATTCTGCTTTTAAATGACTTCAAGATTAGGCCAAGATTTCTACCAGCGTGAAGATGTTGTACAGATTAGCAAGGAATTGCTGGGTAAGTTTCTGGTGACCAATTTTGAAGGGCAAAGATCAGCGGGGATGATTGTGGAGACTGAAGCTTACCGGGCACCGGACGACAAGGCCTGTCATGCTCACCTCAATCGGTTTACGGAGCGCACCAAGATCATGTTCGAACCCGGCGGCGTAGCCTACATCTATCTTTGCTACGGCATTCATCATTTGTTTAATGTGGTAACAGCTCGTGAAGGCATGGCCCACGCTATCCTCATCCGGGCCATAGAACCGACAGATAACCTTGATTTGATGCTGGCACGTCGGCAGTTTGATCGAATCAAACCACAATTAACGGCGGGTCCTGGCGTTATGAGTAAGGCGCTTGGACTGCACACCAGCTACACGGGAACCAGTCTAATAACGTCGGACAGCCCAATTTGGCTGGAGGATCGTGGAGTGGAAGTCCTTCCGGAAAACATCATCGCCAGCCCTCGCGTGGGTGTGGATTATGCGGAAGAATGCGCCGAGTGGCCCTGGAGATTCAGGGTGAAAAATTCAAAATGGACCAGTAAAGCAATATAAAACAATGAGGTTATTTTTTAGTTCGTGCCTGCTCTTGTTGGCAATCCTTCTCCATGCACAACAAGATGCCAGGCTACGCTTTGAAGACTATGTATACAAAGACAATATCCGCTCTGTCAAATTAAATATCGTGGGTGTTCCCGTAAGCTATCCCATCATTCCACTAAATTCTAATACCCAGCTTGAACTCACCTTCGATGACCTCGATGGGGATGTTAAGCGCTATAGCTATGTGCTCATCCATTGTGATCAAAACTGGAAACGTTCGGCACTGATCGACATGGAATACCTCGATGGGTTTATCGATGAGACCATCGACGACTATGATTACTCCTTCAAAACCTACCAGCCGTATACCCGATACAATCTGCTACTGCCCAACGAAGACATCGTTTGGACGATATCAGGCAATTATCTGTTGGTCGTTTACGACGACGAAAACGAACGGACGCCCGCCCTCACGCGGAGATTTATGGTGTCTGATGAGCAGGTTGGCATTAGCTATCAGCAGGTGAGCCCAACCGCCGCCAGCAAGTTCAACACCCACCACGAATTTGACTTTAAAGTCAATACCGAAAATTTCCCGGTCAGTAATGCCCGTAAGGAAATTCGGGCAGTAGTGATGCAAAACGGTCGCTGGGATAACGCCGTGACCGATATTCCCCCGACCTATGAGGTATCAGAATCCCTGATCTTTGATTATCAGGACCGGATTGTTTTTCCAGCAGGTAAGGAATTTCGTTTTGTCGATATCCGTACCTTGCGAAGCCGTTCCCAGGGCGTTGAACGAATTGAAGAATACCAGGATGGTATTGACGTGCTGATGGAAAGAGATGTGAAACGAGCAGGCCTTGCTTTCCTTACCCGGGAGGATCTAAACGGTAATTTTGTTATCGACAATTTTGACCGACGCAGTGCTGCAACCTCGGCTGACTATGCCAGTGTCTTTTTTAAACTCTACAGCCCCCAACCGCTCTATGAAAAAGAACTCTATGTAGTGGGGGCCTTCACTGGCTGGAATTTGCAGCCCGAATGCAAAATGGTTTATAATGATGCCATTAATAGTTACGTGGCTAAAGTGCCGATGAAACAGGGGTTCTACAATTACGCCTATGCCACTGTAGATGAGGATCAGAATACCTCCAAAATGTTTCCGCTCGACCTCAGTACTATTGACGGTGATTGGTACGAAACAGAAAACGAATATACGATTCTAATTTATTATCGCCCATTTGGGGAAAGATACGATCAGTTGATCGGGGTGATGATTTTTAATCCGAACTATTAGTTTAGAGTGGAGAGTTTAGGAGTTTAAAGGATAACCTATGGTCATTGTGCATGTGCTGAATTTCCGGGAATTTTGTTTTGGGGTTATTTCTGTTTATAAGGTTTAGGCGGAGGAGACGGTTTAGTGGTCGATGTTACAAACATCTTCCAAGCGAGTCGATGTTACAAACATCTTCCAAGCGAGTCGATGTTACAAACATCTTCCAAGCGAGTATTTCCTAAAACCTAAGACCTCCTTCCCACTTAATTCGCTATAAACTTATATCCGATACCGTAGATCGTTTTAAGGTACTCGCCGCAGCCGTTTTCGTTGAGTTTTTTGCGCAGGTTTTTGACGTGGGCGTAGATGAAGTCGAAAGAAGCGGCTTCATCCATATAATCGCCCCAGAGGTGCTCGGCGATGGAATCCTTAGTGACTACCCGGTTTTTGTTTCTTGCCAGATAAAGCAAAATATCGTACTCCTTTTTGGTGAGATTGAGGGTAGTATCATTAGCGACTACTTCCCTGGCATCGAGCAGTATGGTGAGATCGCCAAAGGTCATTTCTTTTGTGGGCAGGTTCATTTTACGACGCAACACGGCCTTGATACGGGCATTGAGTTCGGAGAGGTTAAAGGGCTTGACCAGATAGTCGTCAGCGCCCTGCTCCAGCCCCAGAATGCGGTCTTCGGTGGCATCCTTGGCCGAGACGATAATGATGCCGGTTTCCGGACTTTCGTCGTGTAGTATTCTTACCAGATTGAGGCCATCGCCTCCCGGCAAATTGAGGTCGATCACTGCACAGTCGTATTGGTAATTATTCAACTTGATGTACCCCTCCCGATAATTGTTGGCCAATTCACATAGGTAGCCCTCTTTTTTGAGATAGCGATTCATCATGTTGAGCAGATCGTGCTCATCTTCCACAATTAGTACTTTCATCTCATAAAAGTACGGGTTCTTTATCAAATAAAGGCGCCTATGATCGACCTTTTAGCTTGACCACGCAATTTGTCAGCGAAGGGAAATAAAGAAAGGGTATTAAGCAGGATGGATGTGACAAACAATTGCTTAATACCCTATGGTAGGAAGAATATTACACATTGCAACACCACCATTATGGCACGCTAGTACCAGCCTGGCAGCTATCGCAAAATACTTCCGAAAACGTTGTTATAAATCGATGTCGTCGTTATCACTGCTTTCATCAGCAATGTCATCCAGATCGATATCGACCTCGTTATCCAGATCGTCCAGGTAGTCGTCATCTCCGAGGAAGTCATCATCATCATCGTCCTCTACTTTTTTGACCACCGGCGTTGCTGGTTTCTTTTTAATTACCTTGGTAATCACTTTTGGAGGAGCCCCCTTGGTATAGGGGGTTTTGGTACTCACATAAGTGGTTTTTTCCTCGGCTTTTTTCTGTTCTTCGGTTTTTGCGCTGAGGGATTTGGTGGTGGTTGGTACTGCCATCAATCGCTTCTTGTCAATCAGGGTACCGGTGATCACACAAACACCATAGGTCTTATTCCGGATGCGGATGAGGGCATTCTCCAGATCTTGAATGTGCTTACGATGCCGCAGTGCCATCGTATTCAACATTTCCAACTCACTGTTCAACCCACTGCTGTCCATCCAGTCTCCGCCCTGATCATGTCGACTATTTTCCGTAGTGTCCATGATCTGCATCTGCAAGGTTCTCAGCTGGTCATTTGCCTTGGTCAAGCGCTCCATGATCAGTTGCTTAAACTCTTCCAATTCCGCATCTGAATAGCGTGATCTGGTTTCTGCAGCATTCTCTAGTGCCATTGTTATTGTTTTTTTCGGGGCAATTAAGCCCTTAATTCTGAAGAAAATTTGAATTCAAAAAAATTTTTATTCTCCTTCAAATGTCTGAATTTCTCATCAGAAGATCAACCCATCCTTTTGCTAGAGATATTTTTTCTAGTTAAAGTTTTTAGCCACTCTTTTGTTCTTTACCCTATAAAAAAGGTTCTTTGACATAGCCGTAATCCGTTGCCAAAGCAACTTTCTTTTTTCCTCCTGCTCTTCTGACGCTGTTTCAATGATAACACCATCTTCCGGCAGAGAGCCCTGATCCGTTCCCTCTGTTTTAGCCGGCTTTTCCTGTAGGATGGAAACATAGGGCTGCATTTCGCCACCTATGTAATCTTCAAATTCTTCCATCTCCCTCGACGATTGATAAATTCTAGTTATTGGCATACCCAATGATTTGGTTCCCTGGACCATTTTTGCGAGAATATGCCAACATCCGGGCTGTTTATGCTATTAATAATAGTATAGCTCTGATTGTCAGCTATCCCCACTCAACTGCCAAAGAGGGATAATTTTCCGCAAAGGTGAATGGGAATTCTGAAGATTTTTTGAAATATTGCTATTATTAAAAAATAAATTTCATCTACTTATTCAATGAAGCAGATATCCATCATCATTAAGGTTCTTATTCTGGGTGCTATCATCTTTTCCAAAACCCGAGATCACGACTGGCTGGCTCCTCTGGAGATCAAGTCCTACATTGTAGATGTGCTCATCAACTTCCTGTTTTTCATACTGGTCGCCGACCTTGGAGTCTATTTACTTTCGTGGTGGTACCGCCGCCGAAAAAAGATTCCCGCCGACCGCATGGACAACGTGACTATCGGGCTACAAAACATCTATTACCTGCTGTTTACCGGCGCCCTGCTCATCACCATTCTCGGCTTGCTGGGCATCGATTACATCACGCTTTTTACCACGCTCAGTATCGTTGCGGCGGCCATTGCCATCGTTTCCAAAGATTACATTTCCGAAATCATCAGTGGCATTATCATCAGTTTTTCCAACGATTTGTCGATTGATGACTACGTAAAACTCGGGGATCAAAAGGGAAAAATTGTGGATCTGAAGCTAACCAAAGTCGCCATGCTCAACGAAGATGACGATATGGTCTTTATTCCCAACAATCGGGTCTTTACCAGTGAGATCATCAATTATACGAAAGTCGCCATCAAAAAAGTGAGTGTAGAATTTGAGGTCAACCTCTTCTTTTTGAATACGGTAGATGAGCTGGAAACCGAGTTGATCGACTGCCTCAAGGATTACCATCGGCACATTCAAAAAGGGAGCTTCAATTTGAAAATTGTAGAGATCAGGAAAGACAGCATTGCCCTCAAATTTCAGTACATCTTCCATCGTTTGAATCGGGAATTGGAGCGGGAAATCAGAAAAAAGACCGTACGCAGGGTGGTAAACTTTATCAAACAAAACACCCCAAACAAAACACAATCAACTAAAGATGAGCAAGATAGCTAGCTTTTTCCAGCCTAATTGACTACACATTTAAAAAAAATCAATAGCAACACTCAGATTTTCAGAATTTATTCAGTTTCCTGCTGCTCCTTTGTGTAAAAAATTGTTCTCTATTGGCCAGCAGGCCAATGATTCAAAAATTTTTAGTAATGAAAAGCAAGAAAGTTTCTAACAAGAAAAAATTCACCAAAAACAACGAAGAAGAAATCCGTATTAAGAAAAAGAAAAAACAGCCTAAGGAGAAGTATAAACAGAACTGGGCCAATCTCATCGAAAAGGAG
This sequence comes from Saprospiraceae bacterium, assembly GCA_965229635.1. Taxonomy (GTDB): domain Bacteria; phylum Bacteroidota; class Bacteroidia; order Chitinophagales; family Saprospiraceae; genus BQJU01. The sequence goes on along the minus strand of OZ245894.1, from coordinate 2,331,988 downwards.
TAGGCCCGGTGAATAATAATTTTCAACCGGTTTTAATGACCATGACAGGGAATCGTGCTTACAGGCAGGTTTCCCTGTTTTAAATTAACCACAACATGATCCACCCCTGTACGAGGTTACAGTACATCAATGACGAGATCGGCTATGGCGTTTTTGCCACGGAGCTGATCCCCATGGGCAGTATTACTTATGTAAAAGACAGCCTGGAGCTGGAGATTGCACCACAGGATTTTCACAAGTACTCCAGGGAGCTACAGGACACCATCGAAAAATACTCCTACATCGATCCCGAAGGAGTGAGAGTAGTCAGCTGGGATTTTGCCAAATACGTCAATCACTGCTGCAATTGCAACACCATGAGTACCGGCTACGGTTTTGAAATTGCGCTACGCGATATCCAGCCTGGCGAGGAAATTACCGACGAATACGGGCTATTTAATATGACCCAACCGATGGAGCTTACCTGCCGTTTCGAAAGTTGCCGCAAAAAGGTCAGTGCCCAGGATGTGGATAGCCTGTACGAAAAATGGGACACGCAGCTGATGCCGGCCATTTTGAAGATTAAAGATGTAGCACAACCACTACTTCCACTACTCGATCAGGCCACCAAGGCTCAGATTTTGGATTTTTTGACCGATCAAAGCAAATACAAGTCTGTGCGGGGCCTTCAACAAAAGGCTCCGACCAAAACGACAGCCTTCAACCACCAGAATAATGGTGTGTTGATACCGAAATAAACTTCAGATTAAATTCAGATTGCGTTTTTTTCTTTGCGCCGAATTTGGAAAATACGGGATGGTTATGAACAATAGTGCACAACCATCCCGTTTTTTTATTAGTATTCATCATTAACGAAACAAATAAAACCTATCATGACAACAAAGCAAACCAGTACAGGCACCCTCATCCAACCCGGGGAATTTGAGGCACATGCACACTGGTACGACAAAGCGCTTAATGCTACGATTCATCCGATGATCAATTACTTTCTCAATTTGAGTCAGGACCGGATCATTAACCGGTATTGCCACCTACACCCTAAAGTAAAGCCCGATCAGTTGCGGGACATTGTGAAGTACAAATCAAAGTATTTTTTGTGGGCAGGCGCCGACCTGCTAAATGTGACTTCTGCCAACGGCAAGCGTCAGATGGTGGTTATTGAAAATAACTCGTGTCCAAGCGGCCAAAAATCGATGCCATTGGTGGACGATAATAAAGAGCAGGGTAGTTACCGCATCCTCATTGAACGCACTTTCCAGCCCTATCTCAAAAACCTTAGAAACCAGGTAAAGGGAGATCTGGCCGTGATTTATGACAAAAACCCGATGGAAGCCTCCGGTTATGCCTCCGTCATTGCCGATGTGTTTAATGAGCCTGTACACTACGTGCCCTTTTATACCAAAACCCCCAATCCCGCAGTGAGATTTACGGATGGCGTGATGGAAGTTAGAAGCCAGGATGGACAATGGCACCCCATTCGTGCGGCTTTCCGTTATGTGACCCAGAAACCCTGGAACCGCTTGCCCCTGCAAACCAAGACGAAGATCCTCAACCCCATTATTGCCTGTTTGTCCGGTGGTCGCAACAAGATGGTAGCCGCCAAGGCCTATGACCTGTTTAATGCAGAGATTCACGGCAGTGGACTGAAGATCAACACTCCGGAAACGATCTGGGACGTGGGTAAAAATGAAGTTCCTCTATGGGTAAAGAAAATGGGTGGACAGGCCGTTGTGAAGGTACCGTACAGTAATGCCGGACAGGGCGTGTACACCATAGTCAATCAGCAGGAGCTCGAAGATTTTATGGACATGGACTTCGACTACGACCGGTTTATTGTACAAAGCCTGATTGGCAACTACAACTGGAGTTCGACAACTGCCCAGGGCAAACTCTATCACGTGGGAACCATTCCCAATTCAAAGGGAGAAACCTACGTGGCCGATATTCGTATGATGGTCAGTTCTACGCCGGACGGCATCAAACCGCTCTGTGTGTATGCCCGCCGTGCCGAAAAACCATTGGTTGATCATCTCGTAGAGGGCCACAACTCCTGGGCCATGTTGGGTACCAACCTTTCCATCAAAAATGCGGATGGCACCTGGGATAGTGATACCAACCGCCTTTTATTAATGGACCGCCGCGACTTCAACAAGCTGGGTATCGGTCTGGATGACCTCATTGAAGCTTATATCCAAACGGTACTGTCGATGGTGGCTATTGACAACATGTCAAAAACACTAATCAACAAGCAGGGCAAATTCAGAATGCGTCTGTTTAAGAGTCTGAATGATGATCCCGCTCTGATTGACGAAATCTTGTAATAATGAAAAAATTTAAGATGCTGGTCTTCACCGACCATCGGACACACAGTGCTCAAAACTCAACCTATGACTTGCTGCACGCCTTGCGGGAACATCCGTTGTGTGCTCGTATCGATGTGGTCAGCAGAGGAATTGATTTAAATGACTTTTTCTTTCAGCAGCTGATTCCAGGGACCCCATTTGGCACCCGGATAACGGCTGATTTTCAATACAGCCCCGATGGACATGCCTTTCGGCAAAACCTGAGAAAAATTCACCTGGATGACTACGATGTGCTGCTCTTGCGCCTCCCCCACCCCATTCAGGACGGATTTCTGGACTTTCTGGCCGCCCTTTATCCACAGCGGCAGACCATCAACAGTCCCTACGGCATTGAGAAAACGGGAAGCAAAGCCTTTTTGTTGGAGGTGGCCGATCTATGTCCGCCCATGAGACTGTGCAGTTCCATTGAAGACATCCTCGCCTTTAAGAAGCGCTTTCCCATTGTACTCAAACCGCTGCACGCCCACGGAGGCAAGGGCATCATCCGCATCGATGGTGACCGCGCGTGGATGGGACTGGATGAAATGCCGTTGAAAAGCCTTCTGGAACAGTTGGATGCTGCTCCATTTGAATATCTGGGCATGAAATACCTCAAAAATGTTGGCGAAGGTGATAAACGCGTGGTGGTGATCAACGGCCAGATTATCGGTGCAGCCCTCAGGCTTCCCGCTAAAGGTTCCTGGTTATGCAATGGTGCTCAGGGAGGTTCCTCTATTCCAGTGGAGCCAGATAAAAACGAAATCAGGATTGCCCAGCGTCTGTCAAAAGTTTTGAGTAGATTTGGCGTTATTTTCTTTGGTTTTGACACTTTACAGGACGACACCGGGCGCAGGGTGTTGTCGGAGATCAATACCCTCAGTATTGGAGGTCTCCCTTTTTTGGGACAGAATAGTGGGCCCGTTGTAGAAAACGCTGCGGCCGCGATTTGGAATTACGTAAAAAACAGTATTTATGGAACCTCAGTCACTGTTGACAAATAACAGAACGATCCCCGTCATCAAAGAACTCGACATTGAGCATGTGCCCCGGGGAAAAAAGTCCCACTTCTGGCTCAATCTGGTTACAGATGGCCTGGGCACACCGATCATGCTTCCGGTCATTGTAGCCCGTGGAATAGAAGATGGCAAAGTAGTGGGCGTCACCGCGGCCGTACACGGCAACGAATTAAATGGCATTCCCGTCATTCAGCGATTATTGAAGGAGCTACAGCCAGAGAACATGCGAGGTACCGTTGTTGGTATTCCGGTCGTTAATGTTCCTTCGCTTTTGCGCAAAAAAAGGCGCTTTATTGACGGCACCGACCTCAACCACATCATGCCCGGCAAACCCACCGGTAATGTCAGCGAGGTGTACGCCTTCCGGTTGGTACAGCGCATCATCCGCCATTTTGATTATCTGGTAGACCTGCACACCGCCAGTTTCGGACGTATCAACTCCTATTACATCCGTGCTGATCTTCAGGATCCGGTGACGCGTAAAATGGCTATGCTACAAAATGGACAAATTGTGGTACACAAACCGGCTTCCGATGGCACACTACGTGGAGCGGCCAATGAACTGGGCATTCCCTCCATTACCCTGGAAGTGGGCGATCCCAACAAGTTTCAAAAAGGCATGATTCGCTCCAGTTTGACGGGAATTCATAACCTTTTGTCCTATCTGGGTATCAATGAAGGAGTTATCGAAGAAGCGGAGAAGCCAGCAATCATTTGTGATCGCTCCCACTGGATTTACACGGATACCGGCGGGATTTTGAGGGTACATCCCAGCATTACCGACTTTGTGAAAAAAGGAGAGACGATTGCCTCATTGTACGACATTTTTGGAGATCTAAAAAAGACCTATCTCGCTCCGGAAGATGGCATCATCATTGGCAAAAGTGTGAACCCGGTCAATCAAACCGGGGGAAGAATTCTTCATTTGGGTACAGAAATAGTTACCCGTTAAACCTATGGGCTACCCAAACAGGGCCTGACCAGACGCTTCAGGTCAGGCTTTGTCATTTTCCAAATATTCGAGTAAACTATCCCAACTAAGACTGGCACACTTCAACCGGCCAGGAAATTGACGCGCAGCCCCAAATGCTGACAGTTCCTCATCATTGGCCATTACCTCATTTTCCTGGTGCAAAGAAGCGAGGTATTGCCGACACAATTCCAGAATATCTGACAACGGCTGCCCTTCCAGGCGCTTGATCAACACGGAGGTAGAAGCCTTCGATATGGCACAACCGTAGCCGTGGAAATGAGCCTCCCGAATCACCTCACCATCCAGGTTGAGAAAAAGCTTGAACTTATCGCCACACAATGGGTTGTAGGCTTCCAATACAACATCGGCATCTTCCTGACGGCCATAATGGTAGGGCTCCCTGTTGTGATTGAGAATGGTTTTTTGATATAGATCGGAGAGTTCTGACATGAGCAAAATTTGTAAATAGATCAGAGGCAGATTATTCGGCGCAACCGAGGTAAACGGTATCACCCACGGAGACTTCCGCCTGATAGGGATACTGTTTTCCGGCCACAGAGTTGAGGCAATTGCCTTCATTGAGGCTAATGCGCAGCCAGGTTTGATCTTTCTTGGTAACGTACACAATGCGACCATCACTTTCCTCTGGTTTCACATAAGGGAAAGTGCTTTCCTTTCCTCCCAGCAGCGTGAAAACAATGCCCTCTTTGGCAATTACTACTGTCCAGAAGGGGCTATCGCCCTTGCAGGTATAGTCTACATCTTTGCCCAGATTAGCACCAGATTTGCAGGCCATGAAAGAGGTCACCAGTAGGATCATCATCAAATATACGAGTCGTTTCATTTTCCTGATATTTTGTGCTGCAAAGCTAACGGTTCCCTTGCTCCCGGACAATAGTAAAATGATCACTGTGATGTACAATTTTTATAATATAGGACAACCCCTTTCTCCTTTTTCCCTTACGGAAATTTGAAAGGGAAAGAGGTCATCCAATGTTCTAGAACTTAGCTTGCAGTGACAAAATCACATTGCGCCCAGAGGCTACCAACCCCGAACTATAGGGCCGATACCGCAAATCGGTCAAATTCTCCACTCCTGCACTGATGGCAAAATGGTCATTGAGGTGGCAAAGCGCCTTAAAATTCAGGGTGAACCATCCCGGAGAATACGGGTTGCCATTGTCGTCGATGGCGTAAATGAAGTCTTTACCCTGCTCTTCCACCGGCAGGTCTTCAAACTTTCGTTCTCCGCTGTACATCGCATAAAAATCGAGGTCTAGCAGACCTGAAATTCCATACGTAAGGTGGGTGGCTCCAAACCAGGGCGCTGCGTGACGCGAGGGGCTGGTGGTCCCATCATCCAATTCTTCTTCTCCCTTCTGATAATTGAAACGAGTGCGAAATCCAAAGCCCTGTGGCAATTTTATGTCAATTCCGGCCTGAATACCGTAAACATTGGCCAAAGCCGCATTTTGGATGGCCTGTACCTGGCTCAACGTGCCATCGTACATGATGCTATCCTGACCGTTCAAAATAAAATTGCGGCGCACCAGCGCATCCGTCAAACGGGTGTAGAAGGCAGTAACATCCACCTCGACAGTTTCCCCAAATGCCTTGGCTGCTCCCACTTCCAGATGATAGGCATATTCTGCATTTAGCTCCGGATTGGGCACCACCACAGAGCCTGGTTCGGAATCAAAAACCTTACCCACATCGTCAACATTTGGCGCCCGAAAGGCGGTGGAGGCATTGGCACTGATGGAGAATTGCTCGGTTGGTGAATAGACAAAGCCCAAACTACCGGTCAGTGCGCCATTATCGATCTTGGCCGTGGTGTAGGGAAAAGGATAAAACGTGGTATCAAACTCGGCATCCAGCACAAATTGATTGTAACGTGCCCCGGCTTGTAACGCCAGATTTTCCGTAAGGGAATAACGATAGGTCAAATAAGCGGCATAGGAAGCCCAGGTCGACTGCGGATAGCGAGCCGGGCCGGGCTTGATGGTACCGGTGATAATATCTTCATCTGTACCTGTTGAATTGACATCATTCAGTACCGCTTCCAGGCCGTAGTAGAAATGATGATCAGCGATCACCTTGCTAAAATCCAGATTGGCGGAATAGGCATTGACCTTTTCTACCCTTCTGGCTCGGGTGGAACCATTAAAGTCGCGATCGATGCGGCTTTCTTCAAAGAACTGGTGGGCCAGCCGCAAGGTCATCTGGTCGTATAACCCCACTGAGGCATGGTGATCAACGCTCACGTGGTTCATCATCCATGTCTGGGGTCCGTAATGCCACTCTGCACTGCGGGGTAGCCCATTGCGCAACCGAATGTGCCGGTCGTAGCGGGCATAATCGGTAGTGGTAGAATAGTGGAAGCCATAACGAAAATCCCAATGCTCATTGGGTCGAAAGCGTACTTTTTGCATCAGATTGATCTGGTCGTAACCCGAGGGACGCTGTACCAGCGGGTCATCATTGGCCACGATCACGTCCATGCTATCCTGACGCTGTACGTAAAATGGCCGCAAATACTCCTCCGGACCGTGGCTACCCATTCGCAAATCTCCGTAGCGATTGGTGGTGAAGCTGGTGGTCATCGCCCATTTCCTCCACCCCAGACCGATATCGAAATGCCCGGATTGTTCCTGGTTGGCAGAGGCATAACGTGCAATGGCCTTTCCCTCTACCCGTACTTCATCAGTGAAGGAAATATTGGGGTCGAGCGTTTGAAAACTCATTACCCCGCCGATGGCATCACTGCCGTAAATCACCGATGCCGGGCCAAAGAGTACCTCGGCCGACTCGGTGGCAAAGGGGTCTAGCGAAATCACATTTTGCAGATTGCCGCTGCGAAAAATGGCATTGTTCATACGCACCCCATCAACGGTGATGAGGAGTCGGTTGGTAGAAAAGCCGCGAATCATAGGACTTCCCCCACCCTGCTGGCTCTTCTGAATAAAAACCTCACCAGAGGTACCCAGTAAATCTGCTGCCGTCTGCGGGTTTTGCAGGGCCACGGATTTTGGTGATATGGTGGTCACCCTCGCCGGAATTTCTCGCTTGTTCTGCCCCCAGCGTGAGGCGGAGACCACTACCTGATCCAGCGCCAAGCCTGAAGATATTGAGATAGTGACGGCGGTAGCCAGTTCCTGATAACTACGCGTGATAGTGGTATAGCCAATCAAGCGGATTTCAATCTCTTGCGCTCCCTTGAATGCACTGATATCTACTTGTCCCTCCTGATCAGTGTTGGCAAAAGCTGAAGGCGACTCGCTGGCCAGTGTCACCCACGCCAGTGGTTCTTCCGTCTTGTCATCGATAAACGTAACGGTTTGTGCATAACTGAGGCCGCACAGGGCCACCAGTATACACAAAAGTACATATTGTTTCATTTTATGTTTGTTTGAATTGTAAGACTGTGCACTGGCTGCAATGATCTCTACCTGATCTACAGCGTGTATTGGCCAAAAGTAATTTTGGCAACCATTGTATCCAGCAACACATTTGATTTATCCAGCCTTGGAGCAAGATGTTTCGGGAGGAGGCACAGGGGGAGGTAGTTGGTGAGAAGTAAACAGATGCTTACTATTGGAGGGGATTCCCTTCTGGAAAGCGTCCAGCAAAAGCAACCATTCCGGGATAACCGGATGATACAAGTTTTTATAAAAGTCGTGCAGCTTTTCTTGCTGGTGCTGTTGTTGCGGATTTTGGTGAAACAAGCGGGCAGTACACTCTTCTATTTGTTTTTCAATTTGGCTTTCCTTCTGATCCCACCAACACCAGTATTGTATTGAATCGGCCATAATTCTTGACTCCACTACATCATACATTTGTCCCTGGTAGGCAAATTCACGGTCTTCTTTCCAGTCCAGCAGTTTGCTATCCGCCAGAGAAAATTTGAACACCACCAGTTCCTCACGATCGATTCCCGACAAAATCTGCTGCTTGACCTCTTCGTGGATTTGCTCGCGCTGATAGTGCAGCCAGGCATAGGTCCCCATGATGGGCACCAGTATGCAGAGTAAGAATAATATGCCGTTGAGTTGTTTCAATATTGATAATCCTAGATGGGCAAAGTTAGGCATTTTAGCGGTTCAACGATTGCGAAGATTGAGGTCTTCCGCTAATCTGCTGTGCGGATGACAGAGGAAAAGATTTTTGCTTCTGGAAACACTTTGCCATACAGTACGTAAAAAATAAATATATCTTTGATTAACAGAGTTGTTCTGCTGGGATTACTTTGGGCGCAAATTTTCCCTCCAAACTACCCCAACAGAACAACCCTAACCATTGGCCAATCTCCCAAAAACACATGAGTAAGAAAAAACGGAACACCAAAGCAACGGGAAAACCTGCCCGCCCTAACCCAGCTAAACCGGCTGCTGTCAAATCCAAGGCACAACCCTTTTGGTCACAGCACCTTTGGGCGGCATTAATCCTTTTGATCCTGCCTTTTATCCTGTACGGTTTATCAATGACCTTTGGCTATGTGCTGGATGACAAACTAGTGCTTTCAGAAAATAACTTTGTGAAAAAAGGCTTTGCCGGCATTGGCGACATCTTTTCCACGGAAAGTTTTACCGGATATTTGGGAGAACAAAAAGACCTGGTGGTGGGAGCACGCTATCGGCCACTTTCGATCGCGACTTTTGCGGTGGGATATGAATTTTTTGGCCTCAGCCCAAAATTGAGTCATTTTATCAATATTTTGCTTTACAGTTTGAGTGGCCTGTTGTTATTTCGTGTGCTGGCCCTGTTTTTACCTAAAAACAAGGCTAATAGCTGGTACCTGACCTTACCATTTGTGGCTGCACTCCTATTCATTTTACATCCCATCCACACAGAAGTGGTAGCCAATATCAAAGGCCGCGATGAAATACTGACGCTCTTGCTTTCACTGGCTACCTTATTCTACAGCTACCGGTTTGCCGTAAGGCAGAAAAAATTAGCCCTAATCTTCTCGGGAATACTCTTCTTTTTCGCCCTGATGGCCAAGGAAAATGCCATCACCTTCCTGGCCGTAATTCCGTTAACATTAGTTTTATTTACAAAAGCAGACAATAGAAAGCTGCTGACCACTATGCTCCCGCTGGGCATTGCCACGATTGCTTATCTGTTGATCCGCTTTAGTGTCATTGGCTATCTACTGGATAGTGGCAAGGAGATTACCGGCATCATGAACAACCCATTCTACGGCCTTGGATGGAATGAAAAATATGCCATGATCAGTTATACGTTAGGCAAATATCTGCAACTGTTATTCTTTCCACATCCGCTGACACACGACTACTACCCTTATCAGGTACCGGTGATGACCTGGGCAGACTGGCGAGCGATTTTGGCGCTGTTGCTCAATATCGGATTGCTGGCTGTGGCCATCCGCTGGTTTCGCAAATGGCCGGTAATATCCTGGTCCATTCTGTATTATTTTGCTACACTTTCCATTGTTTCCAATATTGTCTTTCCGGTGGGAGCACCGATGAATGAACGTTTTGTGTACATGTCTTCCGTTGGTTTTTGCGTTGGGTTGGCTTATCTACTGGTGGAATTATTACCCAATTGGCTGAAGCTCAAAGATGCCAAAAGGCAATACCTGAGCCTTGGCATTGTGGGCATTTTTGCCCTTGGCTTTGCGGTCAAGACGATGACCAGGGTACCCGCCTGGGAAAATGCCATGACCCTCAACCGGGCAGCCATCAAGGTATCTACCAATTCGGCTCGGGCCAATAGTTACATGGCCTATTCACTGTATCAGGCCGGGCTTAAGGCCACGGTCAACAATAGCAAAAAGGCGCTCTTTGACGAAGCGACTCCGTATGTGGATCGTGCGCTGGAAATTTACCCGGAATATACAGATGCACTCACCTGCAAAGGAGGCTTACTGGCAGGTTATTACCAAATGGACGGCAACGTGGAAGTCTTGCTGGATGGTTTTTACAAAATTTTGCAAGCCAACCACGTGAGCTTCATCGATCAATACATGGAATATTTGAATGGCCGGGCCGATGGTAACCGATTGGCAAAATTTTACCATAAGGTAGGATTTGAGCTGTTTGCCACAGAAAGACAAAATTACGCCTTAGCGATCAAATACCTGAATTACGGCTTGCAAGTGAGCCCTAATGACCTCACGCTACTGGAGGACCTGGCCAAGACTTACCTGGCTGCAGGCCAAAAAGAGCAGGCCGAACAAATGGCTCAGCGGGCACTACGGGTAAATCCCAATTCGCAACGAGTGCGGGAAGTGCTGGAGGCACTGGGATGGTAAGAGGCACTTTTTATTGTAAATATTCCTCATCTTTAGCAGAAATCCGCCTTCGCTCCAAAATAAGCTGGGTTAAGGATTCCGCGAGCTTTTCCAGGTCAATGTCCAGTTGCTCCCGGTTCACCCGCAATACCAATTCCCGCTGATCCTGCGGCAATCCCTGAAATCCGTGGTGAGCACCGAGTACGGCGCCGGTCACTGCTCCTACCGTATCATTATCTCGTCCGAAGTTGGTGATGAACTCCATAGATTTTTGAAAGTCAAAATGACAAAAAAGCATTGCCGTAAGGTGAATCAGATGAATTTCACCGGCGTGAAAGGGCACATCTTGTTCGAGTTCGGCCAGTTCTTCGTAAAGATGTTGTGTTCGTGCGTAATATAGGCTATCGTATGGATAATCCTTCGGTATCCGGTATGCTTCCTCCTCAAAATCTTCCAGTTTCATGCGTTCAACATCCCGAACCAATGCTCGGGCCTGCTGTAGCTGGCGGTAGGCAATCCGGCTCAACAATCGGGATCGAAAATAGTGCTCGGGGTCAACTACCCGGTACACTGTTAACAGACTATCCAGGCCAAATCCCGGACTAAAAGCCACTGCCGTCAACGCCGCAGTGAGGCTACTGACATCCCGTGCATACCCCAAATCAAAAATCGACAAGGCAAACATTTGGCGATAAGCCTCCTCAGGTCTGCCCGGATAAAAAGCGCCAATAGCCGGGGCGTACAACAGTCCCGCACAGGCCATATCGCCACCGTAGAATCGATTCAGGCTGTTGCGGTATTGATCAATATCTTCCTGTTGGTACGCTCTGGCCACTTTGGCCCATTCCTGGAGCCAGGTCAGTTGCCGCATGGCCGCTTCAAAGGGCTCCGGTTCCACACCGGCAGTGGCCTTTAAGGTATCAATCTCCCGCTCGTATTGAAAGGAAATGTAATCGGCAAAGTGGCGGGCGGCCAGGGTAGGCGCCTGCCCAATGGGGCGGACGGCTTCTGATGCTTCCAGGTATTGAATGGTCAACGCCTTCCAACGCGTGTCATCGGTACCGGCTCCCGGCGGCTGGTTGAAATCCCAGGGACCTTCCGGGCTGGGCTCGCGCAGTACCATATCCAGGCTGTCGACGTAGTTGTATTCATCCTTGATCGACTCGCGCCACCACATTTCTGTAGGTGCCCCCATCGCATCGCCGATAGCCGAGCCAACCAGGAAGCCCAGTATTTTATCATAGAGCGTGTCCGCAAGGATTGTAGTATCCTGAAAGTCTGTTTCAACATACGGCACTCTGGCGGGGAATTGCTCCGGGGCCAAAGCCAGCTGAGGAGCTTGCTTATCCTGGCAAGAAAAGGCCAGCATTCCAATAAGAAATAGGCTCCATAATTGTTTCATAAGCAAATGGGTTGTGCTTACCAAAGATAGAGCCTATAACTGAATATTTAGAATGAAGAGTAAGACCAATCCTTACCCATGATATAAAAACCCTCACTGCTGCTGCCACTTCCGATATCGGTATAGTTGTTGCGGTAAAAGCTGTTGCGCCCACCACTATAAGTATTGGCTACCTGCACCACATTGAGCAGATATCCTCCTGATTCGAGGCCGAGATTGCCGTAGGCATCAAGCCAGTAGCGGCCCTGATAGACGGCTCCCAGCAATTGTTTCCACTGCATGGTTTCGGTCCTATCCAGCTGTCGGCCATTGATAAAAATTCCCGTACGTCCATTGGATGCATTGGCTTTCAGGCTTCCGCCCAATTGCATACCGGCCATCATCAAGCCCAGTGCCGGGCCGTCTTGCATACCCCACAATCCACAAACCGGGTCGTACCAATATCGTCCCTGCTGGACTTTCACCCGGTAGGTTTGCTCCAGTAGTTGCACCTGATTGGCGGAAAGCTGCACGTCATTGACATATACGCGAGTGTGATAATTCTGAGCTTTTAATCCATTAGCTAAAAGCAGTATTCCGATAACAAAAAGCAACCTGTTCATAACAATGAGTTTTAAGAGATGAATTTGATGAAACAAAGGTAGGTGGGTAACGGGCGGCAGGTTTTGCAGTATGTTGCAGGAGTTTGACTTCATGTCTAGTAGGCGTTGCAACAATTTTACACCTTTCCTGTTTAGACCTTGATTACTCACCAAGCCCGACCATTATGAAATATAGTATCCTTGCATTCATTACGTTTCTTTGCTTTTCCTGCCAAAGGCAAAATCAACTTCCTCCGAAACCCAAACAGCAGGAATTCCTTTTATACATTTCCAGTCGTGATAATGGCTTTGATATTTATCGGAATGATCATCAGGGGCAATCACCTAATTGATTTAAAAACCCTGGTCATCACTCCACTGACGGATACGCCCATCAATGAAAGTGAAATTGCCTGGTCGCCCGGCGGCAACTTCATGGCCTACCATGCGAAGGTGAATGACCGCAATGATATTTTTGTCATTAATCTCGCTACGAAAGAAGTCTCCAAAGTAACCACAGCAGAGGCCTACCACGGAGAACCTACGTGGTTTTTGGAGTAAATTGCCACCTTCACCAAATCCGCCAGGATACCATCTGATTTGGCCACCAGTATAGTGCCGTCGGGGCCAACCGCCAAACTTGGGACTTCGGGTACGATATTGTCTAGTGCACGAATTTGAATGATTTGCCTATTGGTAAAATCGTAGCATTTCAAAAAACAGCGTCCTTTTTGCCAGCTGTAGTAGTAGATCCCCTGTTTGGTAATGGCAAAATTCATCCGGTCCAATGTCTCTCCTTCGGGTAAAGCAGGATGGATTTCGCCCGTCGTCAAATGCATTCGGAACAGCTGGTCATTGTCGAACGTGGTGTAATACAAATAGAGGCTATCGCCTAAGGATACCGGTAATCCTTTATAGCCCCCATTTCTAGTGATCATTTTCTCATTTTTTCCATCCAGATTACATTGCCAGATTTGCCACTCGCCTGATCGATTAGAGGCATAAAAAATGGACTGGCCGTCAGGAGTGAATTCGGGAAATGCATAATTGTAATCCTCCGTTTTTAATGCGGCAATGTACTTGGTTTTGGTTTGCACCAGAAATATGCCCTCCTCCTTTCCCACCGTTCCCTGCAATACCACCTGCTCAGCACTGGGGGCAATACTCATCCAGTTGATCGCATGAGAAGCCAAATCACTGACCGGAACCGCCTGGTCAGGCGCTGCTATTGGCGCAAGCCAGATATCCATTGATCCCTGACGAGTACTTAAGAAAGCTACTTGCTGACCATCTCCAGAAAAGCGCGGATGCCAATCCCAGTGGGTAGAATGCAGATAGGGTCTTGCAAAAGTATCTTGCAAACGGTAAATATCCGGTCTTGACAACCAGGATTCACTAATAATGTAGGACTCTTCAGGGTGTGCAATAATGCTCACCGGACGATAGCTGCCAACGGTAGTAATGGGCTCACTCTGCCCTGTCAAGGTGTAGGCATTCAGGTCGTAAGCATACCCTTCCTGCCGGGCCACCCAGGCCAGCAATCTATCCAACGAAGGGGCATAATCCAATCCTGTAACTTCTCCTTCAATGTGGTCCAGGCGATTGATATCACCGGCTTGATCGAGTGTACAAATGTAGCCCTTACCCGGAGCTTTAGGATTCAGGATGCTACTTTGATATGCCGCTCGAACAAAAGCTAGTCGGCCATCGGGCAATTGGCAGGGGTTATAATCGCCATACAAGGTATCGGCGGGAGTGGTCAGCTCTTGAATGGTTTCTTCCGCCAGGTCAAAAGCATACAAAGCCGCTGGCGATTCCGGCCGCTGTCTGGCAGAAAAAAAGAGCTGATCAGCAATGGCCGACCATTTTAGTCCGGCATTGATCATATGAAACTCCAAAGTGGCGAGCCAGGTCTCCTCGCCACCGGCCAGCGGCACCGTATATAAATCGTAAAAGCCCTCTTTCCGCACGCGCAAAAAGACTACCTTTTGCCCATCGGGCGACCAGGCGGGATTGAGTTCGAACAGTCCTTCCTGAGTTGTGAGTCGCCTTGCCTTTACCGATTCGAGGTGGCGGGCATAGAGATAAAAAGGCTGACTTTGGTCTTTGCGCCAGGCGTAAGCCAGATTTACGCCATCAGGCGAGATAGCCGCCTGCCACTCCATTCCAACCGCAGAGGTGACCGGTGAAAATTGAACTTCGTAGCTGGCCGGAGGATCACTTTCTTTAGTAAGCTTTTGCCAGGAAAAAGCTCCTGCCACCGCCAGCAGAACGCCAATTCCAAGAACCCACATTATCGATTTTGAATGCCTGGAGGGCTGCCCGACCACCGGAGTTAATGTCTCTTCGGGAGCATTGTAGTGAATGGGCTCACGACATTGCAACTGGTAGCCCACCGAGCGGATGGTTTCGATTTCGAGGGCTCCACTGAAGTGATCTCCCAGAATTTGCCGAAGCTCAGAGATGCTCTTGGTCAGTAGATTATCCGTCACGATGCGATCTTCCCAAACGGCCTCCATTAGCTCGTCTTTAGTCACAATCTCTCCAGAATGCTGCAACAGGTATTCCAGCAGGCGCATAATGCGGGGCTTCAGGAAAAAAGCAGTCTGGTGATTTTCCACCTGATTGACCTCCGGAATAATTTTCCAGTCCCCAATTCTGATGATCTCTTTTTGCGTATTCATATCGTTCGACGGGTGAAGTTGGACCTAATTTACGAGGATTGTGGCAATTCATAAAAAATTCACACAGTATTCAGTTAAAAGTCAATGCTTTTGGGAGACACATAGAATACCTTTGGTTTAAACAATTCTCCCGACATGAAACCAACGTTCTGTGTAGTACTATGGCTTGCTGCAATCTGTGGCTTCAGCCAAAATTTACAAGTATCGACCATCGTTCCTGATATCAACGCTAGCGGTGGGGTAACCTGGGGACCTGATGGAAACCTCTATGTCAGTGACTTTGGCCCCAATTTTACCACCACTGATCCTACCAATGTATATCGGGTCAATTACGGTTCCTGGGAGGTAGATACTTTTGCCCAGGGCTTTGCCGGAGCTTCCGGAAGTTGTTTTGACGCAGAAGGGAATTTCTACCAGTCTAATCCCATCGGGAAAAAGATCAGCAGACTCAGTGCAGCGGGCAACCTCGACCTGAACTGGGCCTCGGAAGGATTTGGTTTGCCCGTAGGTATTCAGCAGGGAGTCGACGGGAACTTCTACGTATGTGACTGCAACCAAAACCAAATCATAAAGGTTACGCCGGAAGGAGTCACATCAGTTTTTGCCGATAGCCCTGAATTTGCCTGTCCCAATGGACTCACTGTTGACCCTGATGGTGTGCTTTATGCCTGCAATTTCACTGACGGCAAAATCCTGAAGGTCACACCGGAGGCAACCGTGAGCGTGGTCACCCAAATTCCACAATTAACAGGTGGCCCCAATCCAGTTGGAGCCGGGCATCTTACCTGGAAGAATGACTACCTTTTTGTTACCGCCATCGGCCGAGGAGAGGTCTACAAAGTGGACCTCGACGGCAATCAAGAGCTTATTGCAGGCATTGCCTTTGACTTTTCCAATGCCGATGGTCCCGCCTCACAAGCCACTTTTTCCAAACCTAATGGCATCGTGGCCAGTACCACGGGCGATACGTTGTTTTTGAATGTTTCCACCCCCACCTGGCTCAATGGGCCCCAGGATCTGCACCCTGCTCACTTGCGCATGATCACAGGAGTGTGTTCCTTGCCAGATGTAGATTGTCCCTTGCTAACTGCTAATGGTGCCATCGGGGAGTCCGAACAGCCATTATTTTCCGTAGCACCAAATCCATCCCACGAATCGGTGGAGGTTTCCTTTAGCCCGGAAATGGAAGGTCAACTTGATGAACTACAATTGATTGATAGTCTTGGAAAAATTCTTCGAACCATTCCGGTAAAGGCATTGCAGTCGGTCACAATTTCTCTTGCAGAATTTCCGCCCGGCTCCTATTGGCTTAAAGCCAAAACCTCAACAGAAACTTTCTCCCGGCAATTGATTGTGCATTAATTTATTAAATAAACGTCCTACATAATGACCAAAATCACCTTTACCTACGCTGTATTACTTTTTTTTGGCCTGACCGCCGTTGCTCAGCCTAATTTCCCAACTCAACCTCAGGAGGCACAACTCGTATATACTGACCTGGAAAATTTTGTGGAGGCAATGGCCCAATTTACCACTGACGCTGATACCCTGGCAGTGTTGCAAGACCATTATTTTGCCAAGGCTACTCCTGGTTTGGAGGAGTATATCCGCAGGCATGAACTCACGCCCCAAATGTTAATGGCGGCGCTAAAAGAGGCCCCGGAGGAATACCAGAAAATTCCGGCTTTTCTTAAAGAAATGGATACCTATCAAACCGCTTACCGGGCAGCATTAGCAGCATATCAGGCAGTGATTCCACAAGCCATGTTTCCCCCTACCTACTTATTGGTGGGTGCTAATCGAGGCATTGCCCAGGCTTCGCGGGTGGGGCAGCTGGTCACTATGATTCGCCGTATTGATTCCTTTGACAAAACACTCACTACTATCTTGCATGAGCTGACCCATTTTCAGCAAGCCTTTACACTGGGATTTAATGCCTACTCCTCCACCTATAAGCAACCCGATAATATGCTGGACCTAATCCTTCGAGAAGGTGCTGCCGACTTTATCGCCATGCATCTGGTACGACATAAGGAAAAAGAATCAGCGCGATTACAGTATCTGGAGGCACATGAGGCAGTCCTTTTCGACAGATTTCAGAAAGACCTTGCAAAGCAAGACAAGAGCTTTTGGCTTTGGGAATCAATCAATCAAAATAAAGTGCCTATCCTACTCGGCTATGCCATGGGTTACAAAATTTGTGAAGCCTATTATCATCAAGCAGCCGACAAAACCCAGGCCATTAAGGACATCCTCGGCATTTCAGACGCGGCAGCCTTTTTCAAACAAAGTGGATATCATCCGAAGTAGTCTACTTATTTGGGGCCTCCCTTCGGGCGTTATCTCGGCTGAGCCGAGACTAGGCCGGCTGCCGTCTAAATCTCACCTTGGAGTGCCGCTATTTGGGTCCTTTGCTCCTCACTGATGGCTATTTTTTCCCCTTTCGAATAGTCGAGCATAACTACTATAGAACTGCCTTCCGCTACGACCGCCTCCTGAGTGTGACTGTACACCTCATAGTCGAGCTGCATACTGGTATTGCCGATTTTACTCACCCAGGCTCCTACCGTAATAGTATCGGGGTAGACCAATGGACGCCTAAAGTTGCAATCGATACGGGCCAAAATCGGACCGACCTTTTCAGCTGCGGTCACATTTTTATATCCCAGCTTTTCGAAGTATACAATTCGCACATCCTCAAAATACCGGAAATACACGGTGTTGTTGACATGGCCCAGGGCATCCATTTCACCCCAGCGCACCTGCTTACTTATGCTGACCGGATAGTTTCTAGGTTTCATTCCGGCAAGGTACATATTCTTTTACTTCTGGCCGGAAATGATGTAGTACCCGAAATGTCTCTGATGAAGGCCCATGATCATGCCTAAAGCAGGTGCCAGGGCATTATTTTTACGCTCCTGATCAAGGTTGGCGAATAGCCCTTTACGCCACACGTCCCACCAGAATCGCAGGGTTACAAAGGGAATATGGGCAAATGAAGGGGCCACTCGCCAGCTGATATCCTCAACCAAGACATTTTTAAAACCCACCTCACGTAGGGTATCAACAAATACGTGAACATCCGCCAGTTCCGTCAATGCCCAGCAATCCAGGTTTTTTCGATAAATCTTGTTCAGCCAACCGGACAAAGGTCTTGAATGCTTGCGAAAACCATCGGTAATCACAAATCGTCCGCCGGGTTTCAGCACCCGGTACAATTCGCGCACAAAATCCGCTTTACCTGCTCCTTTTGCGTAGCAGGCGCTTTCCATCGCAAAGGCAGCTTCCGCGGTGTCATTACCAATTGGCAGTTGTGCATAATCTGCTTCATAAAGGGTTATCTGAGCAGCAAGCCCTTCTTCACGCGTTAGCTGGTTCCCAAAATTCACCTGCCAGGGCGTAATGGTAAAGCCGCTAAAGTGGGCATCAGGTTGTCTTCCGGCCATATATCGGGAAGTTGTCCCCAAGCCACAGCCCAGATCCAATACATGTGGATCAGCATAGCACTCCAAATTCAAGCGCTGTAAGACTTCTTCATTCATTTGGTTCAGTAGCGTCGGCAAATCAAATGGATTCATCCCGTTGCGGTAATAGCCAAAATGCATATTGAAGGATTTGTCCCAGTAGTAATAGTCGAGACCCGCGCCTTCAAAGTAATGGATGATCTTTTGTTTTGCGGTTTGTTTTTTGGTCGTAATCATTGGGTTTCAATTTATATTCGAACCCAAGTTAAGCATTAATTTCATTATTTTCAATAAATATTGAAAATAATGAAATTAATGCCAAATTGATCTTTGATTTTGTACCTGGTGCTCATGTAAAGGGTTTTCAGGAGTAATCAATAGTATTTATCTACAAGTTACAAACTTGATAACATACCGCTGCGCGTCACAGACGCTTGCGAGCGATGTAGGTTGTGTAAAAACGTCGTTTTCGCAACCACCGCACCATCGCTGGTGAGCGTTTGCAACGCGATACCGACACGACTGCAAGTTTACAACTTGCAACAACTACCCCCCTTTGATATATCCAATCCAAGACACGGGCAAATCCATAACTTCGACTTCTAAAATCCCTTTCCCATATACATAGTTGGAGGCACTACTATATATAAAGTGTTCAGGTTGATCAACCCATCCTTCTACAACAGGATTATTGTGGATATAATCCACTTTTTGGGCGATCACCGGAGTGGACACCAGGAAAATCGGATGATTATCAGATTGCCAGAATTGATGCTGTCGATTTCCCGGAGCTGTTCGAGCCCGGTACCTGAATCGGTGGAGCAACCATTCCCTTCGGCTTTCATATTCCTTATTCTTTCCTTCCTTAATTTCTGCCAGTATCTTTTTTGCCGTAAACTTTTTGAAGTCTCTCAAGATATCGACTAAAGGTATTTGGCCATTTGCTTTTACCACTAAGTGCACATGGCTACTCATGATCACATAGGCATAAACCACTAATCCTTTTTCTCTTTGACAATAACGAAGGCTATCTACAATAATGTCTTTATACGCTTTTCGAATAAAGATATCCACCCAATTTACGACTGTAATGGTAATGAAGTTGAGTCCAAATTGGTTTTTGATTTTGTATCTGGTGCTCATGTAAAGGGTTTTCAGGGGTAATCAATAGTATTTATCTACAAGTTGCAAACTTAATGACATGCCGCTTCGTGTCGCAGACACTTGCGAGCGATGTGGGTTTTATATGGCCGCAGTACCCTCCTACCATCGCTGGTGAGCGTTTGCAACGCGATACCGACACGACTGCAAGTTTACAACTTGCGTTAAACGAAAACTGGCCTTTACTTGAGCTGAAAAGAATTTGAACGAGCGCTAAAACCTAGTAGTTTTTTTGTGCAAAACAAAGATATTATTTTTCAAATAAAAAACAAAAAAAATTTAACTATTTTAATTGACACAAATAATTTACAAACACCTCCAATTTCCTAATCTAAACCCAAAAAGTAGTATCTTTCCAAAGCAAAAATCAACCAATGGAAAGACACACCTATTTTCTGAGGCTCCTGGTGGTAACCATCCTTATCTGCCTATCAATACCGGCCTACAATCAGGAGGATACCACCAATATCCCGCAAAAGGTCTACACCGGCATTTACCTGATGAACCTCTATAATCTCGACGTCAATGAGTATTCCTTTTACGCCGACTTTTACATCTGGTTCCGATGGAAGGGTGACCTTGATCCATGTAGCATCGAATTTGTTAACGGGGTTGAAAAATGGGGCGTCACCAACGAACTGTTTGCCGAGGAATCAAAAGAACTGCCTGATGGCTGGAATTACAATGGCATGCGCATTGAGGGACGTTTTTATCATTCATTCGCATTGAATCGCTTTCCATTGGACCAGCACGCCCTTTCCATCCGTCTCGAAAATACCGACTATACCATGGACTCCCTGGTCTACCTTCCCGATACCTCCAGATTCTTGTTTCGCGATGACTTCATTATACCAGGCTGGGAAATCAAAAATGCCGAAATGGCCACCCACACCAATGCCTACAACACCAACTTCGGCGATCCCACCGGTGGACGATCGGCATATAGCAACTTTACTTTTTACCTCCATCTTAAGCGGCCGTTGAGCTATTTCACCCTCAAACTGATGCTTCCCCTACTTATTGTTATATTGGCCAGTCTGGGGGCTTTGTTTATCTTCCCCAGCTACATTGATGCCCGCATCAGCCTACCCATCGGCGGGTTGCTGAGCTGCGTATTCCTACAGCAATCCTACAGTGCTGCCCTACCCGATGTGGGTTACATGGTGTTGATGGACAAAATCTATCTGCTCTCCTATCTGCTCATTGCGGCCATTATCCTCAACGTGATGCTTTCCGGTAATAAAGCCGCAACTAAGGGGGAAATGAACTTTCAGAGCATATACCGGAAAAATAAGTTTTTAGCAATGGGATTGCTCATTGGGTATCTGATAGGCGTGGGTATTTTGGTATTGGGGTAGAAAGACAAAGCTCCGGTGAGAGAAAATCACTTTTCAATCACCGAAGCCGTGCGCTCCCTATTTTAGTGTTTTCACAAAACGTCGCTGGTTGACCTGTCCGTTTTCATCAATCATTCTTAGGAAATAAACGCCTTCTGGAAGCATGTGAATATCCAACTGTTCCGGAACAGCCTTGCTCATTTCCCGTTGTTGTTGAATCAATACCTGGCCATTTGTGTTGTAAACCTCCAGTTGAACCACACCTTCGGCTCCGCTGGTAAATCGGATGTACTCCACCGCAGGTACCGGAAAGATTTCCCCCGGATTGCTACCAATTGGTGGAAAAACATCATCAGGGTTACAATCAAAAATGATGGACTGTGAAGTTGTAAATTCCTGCTCTTCGAAGCAGGAAGTACCGTCATCCAGGAATCTTTCAACGGTCATTCGTATCGAAAACTTACCTCCGCTACCAAAGTTAAAACTGGCCGATTCGTTGCCAATGGTCTGACGCATAATGCTGCCCAACTGTCCTGTCCGACGGATACTCCAGGTCACCCGATCGCATTCTTCCAAACTAGTTGGCGTGAGCATTGCCTGTCCGTTATCACAGGAATGGGTAATTTCAAAGCCCTCTCCTACGGCTTGCGCTAACTCTTCGCAGTTGCAGTCATCCAGGGAGTCGATACAGGAACCCAGCTGAATAGTGTAATCATCGAGGTGACAGCACCAGCCGTTATCATCAAAGAGTAATGCCTTAAATTCGATTAGCAAATCGTCAGGCAATGGAGATCCATCAATACTGTAGATATTAACCGTGCTGGAAAAAATATCTCCATGCTCAAGATCTGCCTCAAAAAAAGCCGGTTCAAATAGTACATTGGGGGTATGCACCTCAAAGACAATCAAGGTAGAGGGCATACCGGCATTGTTCATCAGATCAAACTCAAAGGTATGCTGATCAGATTCACAACTCGTAATGCCGTCCAGCAGCAAGCAGGGTTCACAAAAGAATTCCAAAATCTCGGTACAAACCGTGATCTTCTCCCCGGTGGCGGGATCTTCCGCCAGCCAACTGACCAGTATTTCCTGCGGGTATTGGTCCACGCTTATAATGTCACTCAGGCAAAACTGCAAGTCCTGCAAATCTCCCAGCGGAAGGCTTCCTGAAATGGGGGTCCAGAGAATGCTATTTCCGTCGACATTGGGTAGCGTGGTCCAGGCTGCTCCTCCGTCAAATTCCGAAAAGGTTACTCCTGGAGTCAAGATTTCCGTTTGAATGCCGACAAAATAATCCGGACAAAAATCGTTGATCAGGTTTACGCTGTAGCAGCAGCTGTCATTGGCCTCCAAAGCCTCCGTTTGCACCAACTGGCATACTCGTGGCGGCTGCAATACCACACAATGCTCGTAGTGACAACATTCCGCATTATCCGTAAGGTAAATCACATCGAAACAAACCTCTAAAGACTCCGAAAGCAGTCCGCCCGTATTAAAGATCAACTCGACCGGCAATGAAGTTCCTCCATTCGCCGGAATGGGATCCTGGTAAAAATTAAAATACTGCTGACTCAACGTGACGCCCTCGGGAGTAATGGCATTGAGTACCACGGACGTCACCTCATACTCCGTATTATTTGCAAACTGAAGGTCATAAACGTAGGAACCCACGGGTTCGCAACTGCTGTTGACATCGCCTGTAATAGTACCACAAATGTTTTCACAATTGCCAAACTCCAGCCCTCCAATAACCTCCAAAGGTCCCAATTGAATTTCATATTGCCCACTAGTGGGATTTCCCGGCATCCAACCAGATTGATTGACCTCTTTCACAATGTAACCGCCTGCTGGCACTCCTGTGAAAGTATAATAGCCGGCCGCATCAGTAATGGTGCTTTGCAAAAATGCTCCATTGGCATCGCAAAGTTGAATTTCCCAACCAGCGAGTCCAGGTTCGGTTGTTCCTTGAGTTCCATCGCAATTTTGATCAAAATACTTCTGCCCGGTTATTGCCCCTCCACTGTTGCAGCAGAGTAATGAAGATAATCCTTGCCCGGTAACGGTTCCGGCAATTTGTAAGCCCATAGCCGTCCCACCAGTATTTCTCAAATCCGCCCGTAAACAGTAGTTTCCTTGAGTTAGAGAAATTGTCTCATTAGCGGTCACCGGTGGAAGATTGTGATTGCCCAAAGTAGTAGTCAAATCTAAAATATTGATATCATCTGCATCCTGCAAAAATAAGTGGTGAAAGTTGTCAGAACGTACCGTCACATCAATGGTGATATTGGTTTGCGGTTCACACACACAAAAGCAAAGTTCAAAACCATAAGGTGGTTCCGGGCTCTCATTGTCATCATTAAAACTAGCATCCGGAAATACGGAAATCCATTTAGCATCCGGAGAGATAGCCCAGGCACCATTGGGTTGCAAAACATAGGCCGGGCGAGGTACACTGAGGCTCGGATTTGGCGTCTCGACCACTGTCCATAGCGGATCATATTCTCCTGTTGGTAAAAGCCCCCCATTGATTTGGTCATAGCCCGTACTAATAATGATCGAATCGACCTGGCAATCCAAATCACATGCATCATCAAGACACCCTTCACTATCCACGCCCACCTTCCAGTCGCACACCACACTTTCTCCGGTAGCAATATTGGTAGCTGTACAAATCACTCCCGTGGTGCCTTCGGGCCAGGGTGCATCCAGGGGGTTGCCATCCGTTCGCTCGCAGACAATATCAATAAATGAACTTGCTGCGCCACAATCCGAAGCCGAAAGCTGAGGCAAATAGGTGTCATTTTCGCAGGTGGCCAGGAGCGTTGCCGGTAAAATTGTATCGGAGGGGCAATTGTCAAATTGCAATGGAAAATCCGCCGACACACTCACTGATTGGCAGTATTCCGCCACACAGGTAAATCCGACCCTACTGGCTGTCACACATACCTCATAGGTCCCACTTTCTGCGTAGGTGTAAGAGGAGCTGTTTCCGGTGTTTCCATCACCATAATCGTATTCGATGAGAGGTGGTCCCGGAAAGCCGGTCACCTCTACGGGAAGTTCTACCGATAGATTACACAATGTAGAGGGCCAGGGAAAGTCTCCGGCGGGTTGAATATCACATTCAGGCTGCGCAAATACCCATAGCGGTATCAGGCAAACCAGGGTTAATAGCTTGCTTTTTTTCATGATTGATAGTTTTCTTTTGATTTAAAAATTATAGGATAATTTAAAATTCGACCCCAAAAGTTTTCATCACTGAGGCCCCGCTGTAAATCATGTTTTTCGTAAGTCCGGGGCGCTGTCCAACTTCAAACTGAGCGTCCCAGCCTTTAGCTGAATAGAACCGAAAACCCAGGCGCCATCCCAGCTTTCTCAAGGGCGTCATGTCTGGAGAAATTTCGTACTGATAGTCCTCCTCAAAGCCAGGGTCTCTGTAGTGATATTGATAATTTACATTGCCTAGCTCTACTTTGTTGGCGTACAACAGATCAGCATAGAATTCGGAAACGTACGAACGCCGTTTTTTCCCCTTGAAGGCCTTGTTGAGTACTTCAATCTTGAGGTTGCGAATAAGTCGCCGGCTGATGCCCGCTGAAAAGCTGGTGCTACGCAACATGGCCATGCCGTTTTCCAGCTGGTTAAAGTTAATAACCAGCGGTTCTCCAGTGAGCGGATTAGGGTATTCACTGCGGGGCTCCTCGGAAGAAGCAAAGTCAAGGCCGCTTTCAGTGAACAATACCGACCGGTAGCTGGTGACCCCAGCCCTCAAGGACCAGGATACACGCCTTTTTGATCTGATAGTGGTATTAGTTTGTACCGGCAATCCCCCAATTGCCTGCGTTCCCACATAAACCTCCTCATCCACCTCCCAGTCTTTGCCATAAATCTCCAATCCTCCAAGGACGACTAATTCCTGCGCTCGTTGATAATCGGAGGGAGTGATCCTCGGATTGACATTACCTCCAGTGTTCATTCCCTTTTCAGAAGTGCTGCTGAGATTATCGACGAAAGCCATTTTATAGGTCGCATTTGCATAGAATTTAGATCCATGATGATAATTCAATGCCATCCCAGCCCGCATGGTTAATTCATGAAACTTGGCTCCTTCAATATCCAGAGGGATAATGCTCAGTGAAGCAAAGCGATAATTCTTAGGGTCGTTTTGCAGCAAATTGTATAAAATTGTCTCCTGATAGTGGTGGGTAATGCCATCGTCAACCATCGGCTTTTCAACCGGCGGCAGGGAATCCTGATCCGGGATCGTTTTTTGGTCCGTACTATCCACCGGCGAATAGCACCGATTATTGTAAAACTTCACCGCATTTTCCCGATGTGTATCAGCAATTTTATGGTGCTTTTTCGATTTGATAATTCCGTAAAACAGACTGCCCATTCCCAACCCAAATCCAACGGCAAAGGGCGCATAGGTCTCTTTTCCTTTGGATGCAAGTTGCACAGTAGAGAACAATCCGGCCACCATCAGCCCACTGCCGGCCAGGATACCGATCTTTTTTACCTTTCTTGCCTGCCTGGTTTCTTCATCAAACAACTTCAGCTGTCTGCGGGCTGAAGGACAATCCTTAAAATAAGGCATCAGTAAACTGGATTTAAAATTAACCGGATCACCGCCGTTAAAGCGAAGCTGTGGAATTTCAATTGCGTAGCTGGATAAAACAAACCCACTGGAGTTCGTTCTGGTCACCTCAACATCCCGGTAAACCAATTCTATCTTGTCGTTATTCACACCATCATTTTGTTTCTTTTCCGGCTCCTGGGCCAACAAGGTCAGGCCAAACAGAACCAGGGGGATAATGACAATTATCCTTAGACCATGTCTGGAGGTCAAACTTTGAGCTGCAAATATCACTTTTTTGCTGATCCTGCGTTGCTTTTTTTGACCGTACCTCGGGGTATGCTCTGCAAAAAGACGCCTTGTCTCACCAAAAAACTGATTATTTTCGCTATCAAATCCGACCTCCAAACATGGTCTTAGATATTTTATTAAAATACTCATGACATCATTTTAGATTATTCAAAAATGGAAGACTGATTTAAGGCAAGGACAGCACCATGGCAGGAGGAATTGGTTTGCCTGGTAAACCCTCCTTCCAGGTACCAATCCCTCCAAAAGCTCAATGCCTTAATAAGCCAGATAAAAGCTTCCTTCGGTTAGTGAAGCCGTTGCCGAGCCCAAAAACTCCGAGGCTTCAAACTGGAAAGTACCTTCCACCACCTTATTGAGCGCATCGTGGTGGGTAATCGTCAGCGTACCGGAATCGGCCGTGTGGGAAATGTTGTTAAACAAATACGTTCCCCCGCATTCAGCCGAAGAAAAAGGGCTACCGATCTCATGATTACCCTCAGTAATATCAACCGGAAAAGACAGACCCACCGTACGGGTTACATCGGCATTGGTAGCACTGAGATTAATCTTACTGTCCCCAGTGTAAGCGGCTACTAAGGAAGCCTCCCAGAGGGTGCCATCGATCTTGGTTTTCAGGAAATTATCACCTACGGTAACGGCTTCCAGCAGGTAGCGCACTTCTGTGAATTTCCCCTCCGCTACCGTCACGGTATCGCCGGAGGAGGGCTCCTGCCCAAGGAAAATGAACGTGCCGGAAATAAGCGAATCCTGTGCGTCCACTTCATCCACCACAATTTGCCCAAAGCCCATCGGGGCAATACTGGTGTACCCCAACGCTCCTGTTGAAGGTTGCCAAATCAGGGCATTGCTTGATCCGGAGGAAGAGTTATACGTCCCTTCTCCAAAGCTGTTCATGCGAAGCGAAATGGTGGAGCCATCTGCTGCCACCCCGGAGAGGGAAAATTGTCCCTGCACGGCACCGGCACTGATGTCCCTTGCCTCCCAGAAGTCACCACCCACGATGGCAGTCATTTGGCCATTGGGGGCGAGGTCGTCATTGTCGTTGTTGCAATTTGAGAGCGTTAGTACCAGGATTGGTAGAAAGGCGAAAAGCCAGCGCTTTTTTTGAGTTTTCATCATTTCTGTTGATTAAGGTTAATAATAAAAGGGTCAAAACCACTTTTATCCCCTAGTCAACCAAGAGCTGAAAACTGTTACCTAACTTTTGAAACTTTTTTGAAATTATTTTACTGCGTGATTTTTTGTAGCAAAGAAAGAGCTTCCGGATAACGGCTTGAAGTTTCCGGAATTTCACGAAGAACACTAGCAGATTTATTAAGCTGGCCTTGTTTCAAAAAGAGCAACGCCATGTACCAGTGAGACTCATTTTGGTAAAGAGGAAATTGTTGCTGTAGATTAGTAAAAACAATTTCTGCCTCAGCTAAACGGTCCAGTTCCAGCATACAAACTCCTTTGGCCAAGAGCACATCAGCGGCATCAGGATGAATAGAAAGATATTCGTCGATTAATGGTAGCGCTTCACTATAATTTTGGTTGTTGAGCCTCGCCTGAATCGCGCCAATGGTCGCATCCGTACCCATTTCCTGAAGGGAAAAATCGTGTTGGGCATATTCCGCATAGATTCTTTCAGGTTCCACAGGCAGCGGCTTTGCAAAATACTGACGAGCCAGGAAAAAAAGCAGTATTATCAACACTAAAGCAGCAATCATCCATATTACTTTTGGGGATGAACGTTTTCCTTTTTTATTATTAAAATAGGCATCGCTACTTTGCTGAAGTTGTTTTTCAAAAGCGTTAAAGTCCCGATCTTTTGCCACATCCCGAACCTGGCGGTAGAAGGCTACCTCTTCCTGCAAAGCAGCATCCACCTGCAATTGTCGCTCAAATGCAACCAATTCCTGTTCGTCTAGCGTGCCATTAATGTAGGCTTCAATCTGATCATATGGAATTTCTTCATTCATGCCCATTATTTAGTTCTCTAAAAATCGGATCGCTTTTCACCGTTTCCATTAACTTTTGTATACATTCATTCACCCGGCGTCGCACAAAGCTGTAGTTCAAGCCAATTTTCTCCGATACCTCCCGATAATTAAGCCCTTCAAAAGACAGTTCAAGCATCTGCCGACAGCGATCGGGCAATCGTTGAAAATGTTTTCTAAATAGCAATTGCTTCTCTTGTTCTACAATAGATTTTCCCAAATTTTCATCACTTACTGCTTCCGGTTGGTCTTCCACTTCGGGGGTAAAACGCTTCCTTCTTTTCAATTCATTAATCCACCTTCTTTTGCAAATGGTCTTGAAGTATCCAATAAATGAAGAGTGCAACTGCAAGCCATCTTTTCCCTGCAAATAGACAATCTTTAGAGACTCGTTGAATAAGTCCTTGGCATCTTCAACGGTGCCTCTGTTGTTTAAGGTATACGATTCAACTTGCGGGTAGAAGTGTTCAAATATGCGATGTATAACTGCCGAATCGCCCTGGATCAGGCCGGTAATATACTGCTGGTCAGGATGTACCTTTTTGTCTTCGATTGCCAGGCAATTTTTGTGGTTTGAGCTCAATGCTGTGCAACGAAGTTAAGAATTATCTGGCAGGTTTGTTTTGAATTTAAAATCTTTTGGTATTTTTAGATGGTTCCTTACAAATCCTCTTTCTCTCCGGACTTTCCCCCTTTTTCCTGGTAACAATTTGAGTGTCCCAATTGACTATTGGCCATATGCTATGAAGAGAGCATACACCAAAACACCTTGATCAGATCATCATTATTGATAACCAAAATTCCAAATCATGCGTAGCATTATTTTTGCTTTTAGCGTTCTAACTTTCATTCTCGCCTCTCCAGCCTGTAAGGATTCAGACTCGACGACCGAAGTTGGCACCTTTCCCGAGGCAGGCGCCAAACTAACCGCCGAACAAGCGGATAATCTCGTTTTCCGCTGGGAAGAAAATCCGGAGGCCAGGGTGAGACCTGGGGAGCAGCAGGTGTTTAGGCTTTATCAGGTAGAATCAGTCGAGGAGAAAAATGGTCGACAGTTTGTGTATTATAAACTCATACATCAAGATAAGGCTGACAACAGGCAAGTTGCCTTCAATGAGGAAAATGAAAGAAGAAAATTACAGGACAACCAGATTTACGCTTGGGAAATTACCAACCAGGAGGGAAAAGAGATTAAAAAGAGAGCAAATTTTGTAGTTGGTCAAGCTTCTATCTCAACAGCAGGAATACTTGGTATTCAGAGCTGTCTTACCTGCCATAACCTTCCTGATAATTGTGAAGATTTAATTTGTGTAGATGGTCCATGTAATAATATTCATATCGTTACTGGCCCCGGTGGAGATCTTGGAGGAGGGAAATTCGTATTTTCGGGGGATATTGATGAATCTGAAGACAGATTATGGATTGATGTTCAGGATCATGATGTGCAAATCATTGGGACGTTTCGTGTTTCCGTTCCTTGCGATAGTATAGATATCGTTGAAACATCAAATATTAAAGTGTTGGTATTTAGAAATGATACATTACTGGTTGAACAAAGCGAATTGAATTTTAATACAGACATCGCAGACTATTATTTAAATATTACTTTAAATGATACCATCAATCAGGAAAGCACTGGCGATGAGTTATCCCAAATTTCCATTGGAGCAGAAGATTACGGGTCGGTTTGCCTTGATGCCAGTACTATTGCCTGCCAGGCTAAGGTAGAAGTCAAGCTAAATCTCGTAGTCCAAAAAATTAGTGCTGGTGATCTCTTTTCCCTGGTCTTTTTCCTTCCAGCTGATGAGGAGCATTCTCATGAGACAAATATGTTGACCAATCAAGAAGAAAGAAGGAAAAACTTGATTACCCATTCACATGAAGATACCTCTACTCCTTGCATTGAACAACACCCTGATATTAATTCGCTAGGATATTTCAAATGCCTTGATGCAGATACCATGCAACATATTTCATACCATGTCTGCATCACTGAGTTTAGTGTTCCTTTGTAGGACTTAGTGTTAGAGATGAATAAGAAATATAATCCTTAAATTTGTTAGCCTAAACCTCAACTATGCTAACAAATTTAAGGGTTCCAACTCTTTGCTTTCTTACCTTAATTTGTTTTTTGCTGCCATTTGCCCTTGATGGCCAAAACACTAAATTTCAGCAAGATTCTTTACAGGCTATCGAATACTTTAACATAGCCGATACCTCATACATGGATGTAGACAAATGCATTCACTACACCCACCTGGCCATTCCTTTGCTAAAAAAGACCCAACAATGGGAGAAATACGTACACCTGTTAGCAGGATTGAGTTACTGCTTTAAAGTAAAAGAACAATACGACAGTCTGGAAGTCAACAACCGACTGGCTTTTGCAGAAGCGCAAAATCACTTTGATCAAAACCATTATCTATACATGGCCACTACCAGTAATCTGGGGATGGTGTATACGGTAGTAAGGCAGGATTATGATCAGGCCTTGGCGCACTACAAAAAGGCATTAAGCACTTTTGACAGTATTGATACCAACATTGGATTCAGGGCAAGTATCTTAAAAAACATCGGAGAGATTTATCTCAAAAAAGGCGACTTCAAGCGTTCCATTCTTTATCTAAAAGAGGCTCAAACTAACTACGAAGAAGCCTTTACGATGCCGATTTATCAGGAGGCTAATATTCGGTTTAGAATCGTGGAGATTTATCGAAACCTGGCCAGGGTGTATGAATACCAGCAAGACTATCCAAAAGCTACCAGCTATCTAAAGAGCATGTTGCAACTCATGCAAACCAACACAAAGGCTTTTAATACCACTTACTACGCCAACACCTATAGTAGCCTTGCAGAATTAGCGCTGAAACAGGACAACCTGAAAGAAGCAAAAAGCTATTTGGCTAAAGCCAAATCCCTGCAGCCACTTCTCCCCCAACAGTTAAGCACAGTTAATCAACTCGAAAGTCAATTGCACTGCGCGCAAAAGCAATGGACTACCGCAATGCAACGCATCGACGAAGCCATTTCACTGATACCTCCAAAGCAGAAAATTGACCTGGCCAGTGCCTTATTGGCGAAAGCCAAAACATGGCAGCAACAAAAACACTATGGTGAAGCATTAAGCACACTAGAACTCGCCATCACGGCACTGGTGCCAACTGACCAGTTAAACATGGGTACTCTCGACAAAGGCATCAAAATCAACTCGCGTCTGGAATTAATCAGGGTACTCCAATGCAAAGCAATCTGCCTGGAAGGAAAATCAGGAGAAGAAGCAAATAATGACGCCTTAAAGGAGGCGATGGTGTGTTACCTGCTGATTTCGAAACTCAGCGACCAATTGCGACAAAATTACCAATCAGAAGAGTCTAAGATATTCTTAAACGAATCCACTCACAACCTTTACGAAAGGGGATTGGAGTTAACTTACCAGCTTTACGAACGTACATCCGATAGACAATACCTGGTACATGCTTTTTATTTCTTTGAAAAAAGTAAGGCGGCTGTCTTGCTGGAGGAGCTGAAGTCTAGAGAAGCCGAGGGAACCTTTACTATTCCCCCCGAGTTGGTAGCCAGGGCCGAACAATTGCGCACTGATATTCACTTCTATGAAAAACTTATTGAGAAGGAGAAGCTGAAAAATGCCGACGTTAATCCAGAGAAAATCAAAAACTGGAATAGTCAATTGATTAACCTATCACAAAGGAGGGACCAATTGCGGCAACAGCTACAGGCAGATTTTCCGGCCTATGCTGCCTACTCCCTTACAACTGTTCCCAAATTGAGGGCCGCTCAACAATCTATATCTCAACATCATGTTATCGTAGAATATTTCCTCGGAACAGAGCAAAGCTATGCGTTGTGGATTTCTCAGGATCAAATCGCTTTCAGACAACTACCTGCTGCCGACACTATTGAATGGCATACCGATAAAGTGTTGAGTAACCTGAAATTGAGCAATCAAGAGTCACTTACTTCATTTCAGGAATCTGCCTATTGGCTATACAGACAATTGCTGTCGCCTTTTCCAGTTACAAATCTGCAATTGATCACTATTGTTCCGGATGGTATCTTGTCTCTCCTCCCTTTTGAGGTATTGCTAACAAAAAAAACAACTGTTAAAAATCCCAGAGATTACAACTATCTTTTACATCAGCTAAATACCCATTATATCTATTCTGTAGCCGTGCAGCAGGTACACCAGATTAATCCAGGTAATGGAAGACCACTGGTGATTGCGCCTATTTTTAAGAACCGGCCCAAAAAACATCTGGCTTTTGGTGGAGAACAAATCGAGGCATTCGCATCCATCCAGACCAGGAATTTACTCCATGAAGAAGCGTCCATTTCCAACTTTAAAGCCTGTGCCCGGGACTACGGTTTACTATACTTTTACACCCATGCCACTGCCTATGACTCCGTGCTGAATGCCCCGGCGATTGAGCTTTACGACAGTACTCTCCATCTACACGATTTATATGCACTCAAGCTATCGGCCAAACTTGTGGTACTCAGTGTCTGTGAAGCAGGAAAGGGAAATATGAGAAAGGGTGAAGGCATCATGAGCCTTGCCCGAGGATTCACCTACGCGGGAGTACCCTGTGTTGCTACAACCCTATGGAAAGTCAATGAGCAAGCAACCAATGCCATCACCCAGCAATTTTATCATCATTTGGTCAGCGGGATGGACAAGGCCCAAGCCATGCGGCAGGCAAAAATCGACTACGTAAGGACCTGCGCGGACATTAAGGTTTCGCCTTATTACTGGGCTGGTTTTGTGGTGATTGGGGATATATCCCCATTTTCATTCACCAGGTCGAGCCTCTGGGCAATATTTATCATTGGTGTTTCTGCATTTCTAGGGTTTATACTAATCGGATACTACCTAAAAAAAGTTGTAAGTTCCTCACCATAGATTTTCAGATATTTACAAATCAATTATTATATTTATTGCCCATATCCAACCCCACTAATATGAAAAAGCCATCTAACCTCTACTTTTTCTTCCTCATCTCTTTGCTAGTACTTTGCGGCTGGTGCCTGCCTCATTTGGCCCAGGCCCAAGACAAAGACTACGCCCTGCTCATTGCCATTGATCAGTACGATTACTGGTCTAAGCTAAACAATCCGGTGAAGGACGCCCAGGCCATTGCCAAGGACCTTCGCGAAATCTATGGTTATCAGGTAGAGGTAGTGACCAATCCCGATCAGGAGACTATTTTTAAGAAACTACAGGAATATCGGAAAAAGACTTACGGAGAAGATTCCCAGTTGTTCATCTTTCTATCCGGCCATGGAGAGTTTATTGAGGAAACCAAAGAGGGCTTTTTTATTCCCAGAAATGGACAACGCGACGATTTCTATGGCATGTCTTATATCCCCCATTCTCGCCTGGAGAATGCGGTTGACTTTATTCCCTGCAGGCACATCATGCTGGCCATTGATGCCTGTTATTCGGGTACATTTGACGAAGCCATCGCCATGATGAAGGGTCGGCCAAGTGGTGACTTAAATGATTTGGCCAAAATGGGTCGGGAGGTGTTTATCAAAAGAGTGTTAAGGGTAAAATCCAGGCTTTACCTTACTTCCGGCGGCAAAGAACGCACGCCCGATGGCACTATCCATTCGCCCTTTACAATGAGCCTGCTAAAAGCATTGAGAAC
Source organism: Saprospiraceae bacterium (assembly GCA_965229635.1). Taxonomy (GTDB): domain Bacteria; phylum Bacteroidota; class Bacteroidia; order Chitinophagales; family Saprospiraceae; genus BQJU01. The sequence continues at coordinate 2,298,242 of OZ245894.1, read as the reverse complement.
TTATGGCGGAGAAGACAACATACTAACGTACACAGAGTTGCTATCTTACATGGAGTACACTGCACCGCAACCACGAACGGGACAATTCGGCTCACACGATATCAATGGTGGCTATCTTTTCATCGTGCGAAATCCTGATTACTTATTGACGGGAGGAACTTCCTCCGGAACCTCAGCTGGAAATAACAATAGCAGTACCTGGGAACCACCCAATCACAAAGTACCGGAAAAGCAACCCGCACCGCCTCCAAGTGTTCAACCAATCATTAATCCACCAAAACTCAGTGACACCGATCAGAAGAAGCTGGAGAGCGGGATTTTAGCAATGAAAGAAAATAAACTCAGCAACGCTAAAAACATCTTTTTGGAGATGTATAACCGCAATGTCAAAAGTCCAACTATCTACGAAGCATTGTTTCAACTGACGAAACCTTCTGATAGAAAAACTGCACATGGGTATCTCAAAGAGGGAAGAACATTATTTCCTGAAGATACATCTCTGCTCTTTGCTGAAATCAATTTCCTCCTTGAAGAGGGTAAAATGGAAGAAATGATTAAGCCTTTGGAAAAGGCTATCAAAAAGGAACCGGATAATATAAGCCTTTACAGTACTTTGGGAAGTGTATACGATAATCTGTATCAGCAAGCAGATAGAGCCAATAACTCCCAGTTAGCACAGAGTTACTGGCTAAAAGCCAAAGATTATTATGAAATAGCCCTGCAAAAGGATTCCCGGAATTTTAATGCCTTGTATAGCATGGGCGCATTATATTACAACCTGGCTGCGGCCAAAACACTGGAACTCCAGGCACTGGAAAACGACTTCTCTAAGGAAGGGATCAAAAAATACGATGCGGTCAAAAAAGAAGTTCAAGACTTGTTTGATATCGCCCTTCCCTATTTTCAAAATGCGGAAAGCGTCGATCCTAATGATGTCAGTACGTTGGTTGCCTTAAAGGAAATCTACGCCAGAAAAGATAACCTCAACCGATCAAATGAATTTAAGGATCGACTGGAAAAAGTACAGTCGGGTCAGAAAAACAAAACTTCATTTTTTAGTAATTGATGGTGATCAAAGGGGAAAGCTTCAGTTATTCCCCTCCACATACGCCCGCACCCACTTCAACTGCCCATAGGAATAATCATTACCCAGTGCCGCCCGGGCCTCATTGAGGGTAGATTCGGGGTGATCGGCGAAATACTGCACTATATTTTCTATTACCTTCTTGTCAAGGAGGTCGTGGATATCAAGTTGTCCTTCTTTGATGTAGTGAGCAAGGTGGCCCTCGATGGTGGTGGATTTCAGACTGCGCTCTTTGGCGATTTCTTCAATGGTTTTACCTTCCTGGTATAACTCAAAAGTGAGTGCTTTGGTATCCACTTTAGGAGCCTTGGGTTTGGGTTTGAGTTCGGCAATGAGTTGCTCATTCGGCTGCAATTTGTGCTTGGCGCAATAGGTCTGTACCATATCCAGCAAATCTTCGCCGTATTGCTCGATGCGGCCCTTGCCGATGCCTTTTACGAGCTTCAGCTGAGCGGAAGTCTGAGGCAGAATTCTGGTCAGTTCCAACAGGGACTTGGAGGGTAAGATTTTGTAAGCCTCAATGTCCTTGTGGGCGGCCAGTAAATTGCGCCACTGACGCAACTGGGCGTAAAGATCGGGATGCGGACTGGTCTTGGGCACGGCCGATTTGGAGGTGGATGGTCGCATGACTTTTGCGGCGTCAAAATCGAGATCGGCATTGGTTTTGGTGCGCAGGTATTCCTGGGTTTCAAAACCAACTTGCATGGCAGTAAAGCACGCTTTTTTGACAAATAACTCCCGCTGTATCCGCTCCACGCCTTGCCGGGCTTCCTTTTCTACTTTTTTATTGTCAATCACAAACTGGATGTTCTCCGCCATCGGGATCAAATCCTTTTCCAGTCTTTCGGCAAACCATTTGCAGCCGCTCCTGATCCGATCCTGCAAGGCGCCAATCGACTCCGGCAAATCTCCCTGAGCAAAGAAGCGATGTAGCTGTATGCGAAACTTTTCTACCACCGGGAATATCTCCCGATCGGCATAATCATCCAGTTGACGAAATTGTTCCGCTGCACCACCGTGGATGACCGAGTGGTGTTCCAACAAGGTACGTCGAAAGGTATTAAAATGCCTTTCCAGAGCTTTGAAGCCAAATAATTCCAGAATCAACGCCTGCTGATACATGGCCTTGGCCTTTTCGAGATCTTGTGGTCCGGGTTCGTTCCGTTCCGCCTGCTGGCTGTAGTTTTTGACCTTGGTATCAGTGCGTACGCTGGAATAGGCGATTTTGGAGCACAATACAATACCCTCAAAGCTTTTGCAGCGACTCAGCGCCACATATACTTGTCCGTGGGCAAAGGCGGCCTGTGCATCCAGAATGACCCGCTCAAAAGTCAGGCCCTGACTTTTGTGGATGGTAATGGCCCAGGCCAGCCGTAAGGGGAATTGCAAAAAGGTGCCCACAATGTCTTCGACAACTTCCTTGGTATCCTCGTTGAGGGTATACTTTACGTTGGCCCATTCGCTCTGTATGACGGAAATTTCCTCGGGATCGTCGGGGCATTTTACAAAAATTTCTTCGGCTTCGATACGGATAACTTTTCCGATCTTACCATTGTAATAGCGTTTGTCCTCGCCCAAATCGTTTTTGACAAACATCACCTGTGCGCCCTCTTTCAATTCCAGGACCTCATCCGTAGGATAGGCGTGAGTCGGAAAATCGCCGGAAATCTCAGCGGTAAACTGGAACACCGGCCTTTTGATGGCATCCAGTTTGTTGGCATTGATGCGGTTGGCGGAAGCATTGTGCGTCGTCAGCGTAATGTAGCCGTCTTTTTCTTCAGGTTCAAAATCGGGATCGTAGCGGCTGTTCAGGGTGGCCAGTGTCTTTTCATCAATAACATTGCCACGCACCTTGTTGAGCAGTCCGATAAAGGTATCATCCGACTGGCGGTAAATGTGTTTGAGCTGTACCACTACCGGGATATTTTCCTGTAGCGCCTGACTACTGAAAAAATAGGGTGTATCGTAGTGCTGGCGCAGCAAATTCCACTCATGCTCCTTCACCACCGGTGGTAATTGGTGCAAATCGCCGATCATTAGCAATTGGACGCCGCCAAAAGGTTGATAGCGGTTTTTATAGCGGCGCAACACATCATCGATACTATCGAGCAGATCGGCGCGGACCATGCTAATCTCGTCAATGACCAGTAGCTCCAGGCTGCGGATCATGCGGATTTTATCACGTGAAAATTTGCGCTGTAGCGCCGGATCACGTTCACTGCCGGGAATGAAGGGACCAAAGGGCAGTTGAAAGAGAGAATGGATAGTCATGCCCCCGGCGTTGATGGCCGCCACACCGGTTGGAGCCACCACGGCCATACGTTTGATCCCTTCCTCCTTGATGCGGTGTAAAAAAGTCGTTTTTCCGGTACCGGCTTTACCGGTCAGAAAGATACTCTTGTTGGTGAAGCAAACATATTCGTAGGCGAGTTCTAATTGTGGATTGGTTTCGAGGCGCACTTTTTTGCAATAAAAATAGTAAATTTCCATTTGATAAAACAATAAATGGCAATATCAATGAAAACTGCTCCCATAAAAAAATACCTGGCCGAGAGCCTGCTCATCGTGTTCAGTGTACTTTTTGCTTTGTTTATCAACAACATGGCAGAAGATCGACAAACCAATAAGCGACGAAATATTGCGCTGGAAAGCATCAAAAAAGAGCTACAACGGAACTCGGGAGTGATTCAACATTGGAAAAGCAACCATGCTGAAATGCTCACCCGTATTGAAGCCGTGGTGGATGGGGATAGAGACAGTTTACTTAGGGAACTGTCACAAAGTGACTTTTTGGATCTTAGCTTGATCACTGGCGGCCAAAGTCTGGTGGATGCCTTCATCACCAATACCGCCTGGGAAACGGCCAAAACCACCGGCATTCTGGAGGAATTTGATTTTGAAACGACCCAAAAACTGACCCTCGTTTACGCCATGCAGGATATACTAATGAACCAAACCCTCAAAAATATTCTGGATTTTTACTTTGACCTGGATACCCATCAACTGGCCAACCGGAAAGCAGTGCTTATCCAGTTTCAATTGCGCTTTCAGGAAATCGTCGGCCAGGAAAATCTACTGGAGCAGCTGTACCAGGATGCACTTACCACCTTGTCAACTGCCCCAAATTAAATGCATATTTTGGAGAGATTATTCCGGGGTTGAAATTGCAGAACCGCTCTACTCTACACAAAAGTATTGTTGCTTTTCCAGGGCACGGTCAAATCCCAAATCCACGCTTTGCTGCAAATCCGCACAGCCTGATACGTAATCGTAGATGATGAAGTGCGCCAGCCCCCGATTGTAATAAGCTTCCGCAAATGCTTCGTCCAGCTCAATGGCGCGGGTATAATCTTCGATGGCCTTGTTGTGTTCGCCAAAGATGAGGTACAAATTGCCCCGGTTTTTATATAGTTCTGCGTGTTCAGGGAAGTCCCGAACTGCCTGATTAAAATCTGCCAACGCACCATTAAAATCCCCCATCATTTTGCGGGTCAAGCCACGATTAAGATAGGCCTCCAGATAGTGTTCACCATCCATCGCAAGTACTTTGTTGTAATTATCCAAAGCCGCTTCCGGTTGTCCCATGGCTTTGTGTACCAGTGCCCGGTCAAAGTAGGCTTTTATAAGATCTTCCTCCAATTGAATGGCTTTGTCCAGATGCTGCTTCGCCAGGGACAACTGGCCATTTTCCCGCTCCAGTCGACTTAAATTGTACCAGGCTATAGCGAAATCCGGCTCTTGCTTCAGCGCTTCCTCATAGGCCGCTTTGGCAGCATCATACTGCCCCTGATGGGCATATACCAGTCCCTTCAGATCCCAGGCCACTGCCGATTGTGGAGAAAGGCTCAACAAGCCGTCCAGAATGTACTGTGCATTGCTCCAGTTGCCGAGTTCCATTTCAATCAGTGCATCTTCCAGAAGCACCATCTCGCTTTCATCTACTTCCCGGTTTTTGTAGCCGTTATCAAGCCACTCATAGTATTCCCCCACCCTTTTATTGAGCGGCAGACTCACCGCTGCCCCCGCAGGTTCGTATTCAATTACATTGAGAATGCTGTATGGCCCGTGGTAAGCAAAAAGGTCAGCAGCATAGGGATTGATGCGCTCGGCCAATGCTATGTCCTCCAACGCCTCTGATTCCATGCCAAAAAGCTTCTTGAACCTGGCTCTCCTTACCAAGGCCTCTGCCGAGCGCGGATTGTTGATCACCGCATTTTCGTAAGCAAAAAAAGCGCCCTCAAGATCAAATTTGCGGTACAATATTTCTGCCTCCCGAAGAAACTGGTATTGGTCGGTGCCAAAACGTGGTCCCGTAAAGGTTTTACCCGCCTGCGGATCACCGATTTTAAATCCCTGTGCCGAGGTTTGCGTCGCAGATAGTAGCATGGCAAACACTATGTATACGATCAGATTACAAACGTTTCGCTTGATCATTATTGTAGGATTTGGTGTGCCATTTGCAACAATGATTTTCACAAAAAGTTTGTAAAACTTTACTTTATCGTAGTAAACCTATTATTTTGTAATAACACTACCATTTTACTCCTTTTTCATCTTCCACTCTTGCCCACCCTGCCGCAGGATTACCTCTTCCTTTTCGGGAATAAACTCCAGCGTCAGTCCGGCCTGTTCAAACTTAAATTTATGTTCTTCGTAGGCCTCCATTGAAAAGCTTGGTTGCCCTGTGCCCTGCCCAATCAGGGTATTGCCCTTTTTGGTAATGGTGATTTTTATCGGAAAATCTGGGGTACTATAGGTACCGAGATATTGATCGAGTTGTTCACTAGTCAATTCCAGGGCCGGCTTAAACTCGGGCAGTTCGTATTCTTTGCCAAAGTAGATACTCAAAGCGCCAATCAGAATATCGTTCATGGGCATTACTGCGCCATTGGTGACATAAGCCATCACCACCTTATCCTCCGGGAAATAGCCCGCTGAAGATTGAAAACCATCAATGCCGCCATTGTGAGCAAAAGCCTGCCGGTCATAAAATGGCATCTGTATTAATCCCATTCCCAAACCGTCCTGAAATTCCGTCATCTTATCCAGCGTTTCTTGCTTCAACAATTTTCCGGTAAATAGCGCATCAAAAAAAGTAGTCAGGTCAGTGGGTGTGGAGACCAGCGATCCGGCACCCCACGGGATGCTCATATCGGTTTCTGTGGATGGTTGCCATTCCTCCATCTTGACATAGGAATGCGCTTCGTTGTTTTCTGAATCAATTTTTCCACCATAATAGGTATTCTTCAGTCCCAATTTGTCCACAATCCGCTCCTCCAAGATTTCTGCAAAGGGCTTTCCATCCACCTTTTCGGCAATCCAGGAAAGCAGTACATAATTGGTATTGGAATATTCCGTTTTTTCATCCGGTGTAAAGACCGTGCCATTCGCAATAATGCGTTGCATCAGGCTGTCCTTGGTTTGCGGCTGTTCCATCCAGGAAACATAATCTTCCTTATTGGTAAAATTGAATAAGCCGCTGCGGTGTTTGAGTAGATGCGTAATGGTAATTTCATCGGTATTGGGTACTTGCGGATAATATTGCGATAAGCGTGTGTCTAAACCCAGCTTCCCTTCCTCCATCATTTGCAGGATCAAGGTAGCAGTGAAAGTCTTCGAGATGGACCCAATGCGGTATTTGGTAGCCGGAGTAGCTTTCATTTCCTTCTCGTGATCGGCATAGCCGAAGGCTCGTTGGTAGACCACTTCCCCATCTTTAGAAAAGGCAATGCTCCCCATGCCTTTTTCATTGGCTTCGATGCGGTCAAATAATTCGTCCATCTTTTTCTGATCAAAGGATTGTGCGGATATGCTCATGGCAAATAAACAAAGGAGTTGAATAACTAAAGTGAGTTTCATATCAGTTTTTTTATTGCATAGATGCATCAGAAGCGCAATGGTTGGAAAGCTTCTGAATTTAATGATGAAACAATAACATTTTTGTGAGCACACCCAGGAAGATCGATGAAGGGTGGGAAAAAATGGATGGAGGGAAAGGATTCTTTCACAGAGAATGATATTGAGTTAAATATTAACAATTATCACTCTGCAAATTCAAATTAATTTTATATTTATCCAATCAAATATTCAAAATACTTGCTTAATGTCTGATGAAGCGGAATACGGCACGAAATTACGCCTGTTGCGGATCATGCGCGCACTTATGGAACATCCTAACGGTTACACCAAAAAGGAGCTGGCTGAACGATACAATGTCAACCCCTCTACCATCAAAAGAGATTTTGAGTCATTTGCTGATGCAGGGTTTCTCACGCGCCGAGATAACAGACATCGCTATAAGTTTGTGGTCAATCGGCCCTATAAGGAACTAAAGGACTTATTACATTTCTCGGAAGAAGACCAATTGTTGTTGTCCAAAGCGATAGATCACGTTGGGGAACACAGTAAACGAGCTGGCCGTTTAAAGAAAAAGCTGGCTTCACTATACGACTACCATCTTTTAGGCCATGCCTACCTCAGGAAGCCTTACCTTGAAAGACTCGATCAGCTCCAAAAGGCCATCAATGAAAAGCAGCAAATTCTACTACTAAACTATCGTTCGTCCAATAGTAATATTGTAAGCGACCGACTGGTAGAACCTTTTCATGTCAACCCTCCAGAAGATATTCTTCAGGCCTACGATGTCAATAGAAATGATATCAGGTATTTTCGGGTATCCAGAATCAGCAGAATTCGTTTTAGTGGAGAACCCTGGCAAAACGAACCCCGACACCAGGTCATGCGCGCTGATCCTTTTCGGATTGTAGACAATGTGCAGGTCATGGTACACCTGCGTTTGAAAGTTGGCGCCTACAATGACTTAATAGAAAGATTTCCACTGACCGCTTCCCACATTCAACCAGCTGTTGAAGAAAACCTCTATGACTTCCAATGCCTGGTCAACCACCGCTTTTTAGGATTGAGCAATTTTATTTTGGGCACCCACCATCAAGTGGAAGTCCTGGAACCGGAATCATTGATTGAACATCTACAGGAAGAAGTCGCTCAAATGAAATTTTAACAAGAAAATTTGTATTTTGTAGAATCCCGGAATATTGCGTATTTTACAGTAGAAATAAGGATAAAATTGATGATCGATTACACCAAATACATCACCATTGAGCCAGGCAAACGCAGCGGTCAACCTTGTATCCGCGGCTTGCGCATCACGGTAGCCGATATTCTGGGCTATCTGGCCTCAGGCATGTCTACGGAAGAGGTAATCGAAGATTTTCCCGATCTAACTAGAGAGGATATTCTCGCCGCTTTGGCCTATGCTGCTGAGGCTCAGAAAAATACCGTGATTCTGCAAACCAGTAGATAATACCAGTTCAGGTATTGTTCAATAGGTAGCACTGACACTGGTAAAGCATACCAAATACTTTTATTTTTGATTAGACGGATAAGAAAGTGATGCGCGCAAACCACATTGTTCGATCTTTTTTTATAGTTTTGGTTGTAGGCTTATATTGATTTTAGCGTTCTTTCTTAACTCCCCATTCTTAATACTAATCAATGATCCTAATCGACAATAATCTATCTCCAAGACTGGTATCCATGTTGGAGAAAAAGTTTGCTAAGATGGTTCATGTTAGGGAAGTCGCACTGGCGAGTGCCGATGATATTGTCGTTTGGGATTACGCTGCTAAAAACAAGTTACATCTGCTGACCAAGGATACGGATTTTAATAATATTCAGGCGATTCGTGGCTTTCCGCCAAAAATAATCTGGCTTCGTTGTGGAAATGCTTCGACCCAAGAGGTGATAACATTAATTGATAAAAACTACGATGACATTTTGAGCTTTTTGCGCAATAACAAGCAAGGAATCCTTGAAATCAGATAAGATAGTATTATTTCTCAAGATTCGCACTTCGTATAACCAACTATCAATCAGACATTTGAAGCACCATTCGTAAAAAAATATGACAAAGAAAGAGGGGGGGTAGCAGTCATTGCACCAGGTACCCTCGACCTTTGTAAAAGCTTAAATATTTTCCAAAACCAAATTAAAAGCATGAGAATCTATTTCCACCTTACACCAAATCGAGAACCCGTACCATTCAATTACCAGCCAGCTTTAGTCGGAGCCTTTCATCAATGGCTTGGAGAAAATGAGTTACACGATGAAATATCTCTTTATTCATTATCCTGGCTTTCCCATGGTCAAGTAAGAAGAGGAGCTTTAGATTTTCCCGGTGGGAGCACTTTTCAAATCAGTGCTCCTGGTCAGGATTTGCTGGCGCAATTGATCACCGGCATCAAAACAGGATGGCATATCCGATGGGGGATGGAGGTAGACAGCATTACGCTACAGCGCACTCCGGATTTTGGTGACAACCACAGATTTATCACCCAAAGTCCGGTACTGGTCAAACGTCGGATTGAGGAAGGAAAACACAAATACTTTTTGCCCGGTGAGGAAATGACAAATGAGTACCTGACCCAGACCCTACAGCATAAGTTAGCAAGGGCTTCGATGCCTCAAGATGTTCAGGTTAGTTTTGACTCCACTTTTCCCAATCCAAAAACCAAGCTCATTAACTACAAGGGAATCAACATAAGAGCAACCGCTTGTCCAGTAATTGTAAGTGGCGATCCCCGAGCAGTGGCCTTCGCCTGGGAAGTTGGTGTCGGAAACAGTACAGGCATTGGGTTTGGAGCATTGAGATAAATCAATTTCCGCTCTTCCTTTTTAATTTTCTATAGCTCAAATTTATTCAAAATGAAATTGGATCTATCGTTCTTTCTGGAACCTCCCGAGATGACGCAACAAGCTACGCTTGAAATTACTGCTCTGGCTCCATTATCCATGGTTTCCAGCCAACCGGGAACCTATTTCCGGAGTGAAGTCACCCCTACAAATCATATGATTTTGGGCTTGATCGAGAATGCCCTGGGCTGGCATTTTGAAGATAGCCTTCGAAGGGATTTATTTAAGTCACTTCAGAAAAAAGCCCAGAAGAAGCATCGGAAAAACCCGGATTATGCTCAATCTGCCTGGCTACAGGCTAAGCCTGAATCATCTGGAAGCGGATATTTTAGCCTGCTTCAGTTTCACCTAAAAATGGAGCCTCTAGCTGTAGATCAGCACCCGATGGCCTATGATGACCTTTGGTCAATGCAGTTGCGCACCATGGGAGATTCATTTATTGGAGGAAGCCGAAATTATGATGGAAGACTGGATGATCTAATTACCCTCTCCAGAAAAAAGGTTGCCTCTGAAAAAGGTGACAAACCCACACCTTCTGTCGTTTTCGGAGATAAAAAAGACTTTGCCACCTTTACTTTGGAGGAACTTCTACAATTGGTGGAAGGAAAGGTGAAAACGACCAGTCTAAAACCATTCTTCCCGCATTACTACTCCAGTCCCAAAAACCGGGGATACGTAGTCCCTAACTCTGCCTACCAATTTTCAATATCCTGTACCGCGGAAGTTTCAAAATTGATTAAAACGGCACTTGACCAACCCTCTGCTCCGCTCTACCTAGGCTCAAATGACGGATGGGTCGAACTAAAATGGAAGGATCATGAATAACTTTAATAATTGGCATCCAATGCCCCGATATGGACTGGCAGCAGCGTTGGTTCATTCAAAAAAGACACCACAAGTACTCTTTTCAGAATCTGAGCTTTTTGCACTGGCCGAAGACGTTCTAAAAGCAGCAATGAATCACTTCATGCTGGCCCCACACGGCACCTCTCCTGCCGGTTTGGTTTTCTACAAATATTTGCCTGCAAAGGATGTCAACCCTGGCAGTAAGTCGGGCCAGGTAGCCAGTAAAGGGTATTTTGTAGGTCCTCATATCACTACAAGCAACAACGCAGCAGGAATTGTAAAAGAAGTTCTTAACATCCTAAAGCTCCTGAAAAATGGCCAAAACAAAACTTATGAATTAAAGCGGTCATTTGCCCCGATGATATCAAAAATCAATGCAGGAAAAGCAACCATGTCAAATCCAAGAGTGGACTTGCTGCATGCCGCTTTCACAGCCATAGCCTCAATCACTGAATGGAAGCCAGCGGCCTACCAAAATGGTAATACTGGCCTGATTCCGGATTTACCTTTTTATGATTCTCAATCAAATGGTTACCCTCTGTATGATTTTATTTCACTTTTTAGGAAAATGCAGGCAGAAGGACTTGGAGAAGAAGCTACCCATGCCAAATTTGATGAAAAAAGATACCATCGTCCGCCAGTTTTCAGAGGTAATTACCCTAATGCTCCAAAAACAATTGGACTTGGTATTGTCCCGCTAATTGCCTCGGTGGGCAACTGGGTTCAGAAGCATAATAAATTACATGATGAAGCCAATGCCGCACTGCAGTGGATGCAAAATCGCCCGATCTATAGTGTTTCTGATGCGGAAACTTATCAGGAAAGTTTTGGCCATCACCTCATAAAATTGGCACTGACAGGTGAACTCTACAACATTGTGTTGAATCTTAATAGAGTTTCCCTGATTGGCCTGGAAGACGGTAAAAAATTCAGCGATAATAAATGGAAGTTGTTTCTCCGCTTTTTTGAGCATTTTTTGAAATTTTTCAATCTACCCGCCCTGCAAAATTTTCTATCCTTCAGGGCCACCTATCCCTTTGAATTCTTCATTCTACTAAAATCATATTTTATGCATACAGAAAAATACGATGAGGCGCTCATCAATAGCGCTGTGGCTTACGGCAAGTCACTTAATAAAGCAGCCTCCTACGCTGGGCACATGGAGGTCGAAGATGACCGAAAGAAAGGCCGGTCTGGCAGAACTCTAAAAGAGTACAAACACCGTGTATTATTGGAATTGGAAAGCATCGTACAAAGTGCAAAAACCGGAGCAGAATTGATTGCCCGACTAAACACGCAAGTGGGGCGCTTAACCATGTGGGATATTCCCGAAGATGCACAGGCATTCCTTATTGCCGTTACGAATGACCAAATCTCCCTGGAAGATGCTAAAAATTTGATTACAGCTTTTATGCGACTGAATACTTACGAGGGAAAATCATCGACCACTGAAGAAGTGGACGAAGAAACACTACCTGCTGACGAGTCCGTGCTTGACAACTAATTTTTCAACAAAGATTTAAACTAAATAACCATGAAAATCAAATCCATTCTAGTTACCGCTGTTGCTCCAATGAGTGATCATGCCGCTAACCGAGGTGAAAAACTTTTGGGAAATGCTTCATCCGTCAAGCGGCGACCGGATGGTCGGGTATATATCTCTGGCCAGATGCAACGGCATGTATTATTTAGTGCCATTGATCGGCTAAATGAAGATCACCCAGAAAAAGGAGAAACTTTTGTTGCCAATGGCGATGGCCCTTCTACTCAAATAGATACTGATCTGAGAAGTGATATGGGAGGTTTCCTTAGTACCAGCAAAGGAGATTACTCTGGTCGCAGAACTGCCCCCATTTCAGCTACACCGGCAGTGGCACTTCAACCGAGTTCCATTGGCAGAGACCTGCTGGTAAGATTGAAAATGAACGAGGACGCAGATGCCCTGCAAAAACAAGCGCTGGCCACCAACGAATTTAGCACAAGAGATCAAATGGTGATGAATTTCCACCTGGATGTTGGTGCCGTAGGAGTGACCAAGGAATACCAGTATGAAGACGAGAGTCACGTAGCCACCAATTTTAAATCATCGATCTCTGATGAAGAACACCGAAGAAGGGTGTCCTTATTCCTGGAAGCCACTTCTTCCATGACTGACTACGCCAATCAGGCTCGAAATGCCGTAAGTGGAGAACCACAAAAGGTATTGATTGTACTGGATCATAAATTGAGTCGGAAAGCAGCGCGATATTTTCAGCCGGAAACTACTGAGATTGAGAGAGAAAATATCCTTGAGGAATTAACTGATCGTGGTGCAAAGGTCTTCTTGGGGGATGATACCACTAAAACGGGTCTTTCCGTTGCCAAAGCTTATCGTCTGGCCATTGAAACCTTGGAAGAAAGCGAGCTATACCGTCCTGATTATGAAAAATAAAGTCCCCGTTCTCGCCAAACCTTCCGGAATTTCGCTGGCAGATCATACCAGACATGTCGGAGAGGAGGCCATGTACATTTTGGATCAGCTCCCCTTTCTGTCAGAGAAATACCAGCGTTTGACCGGTGGCGATTTGCGGGAAGAACTCAGGTTGGCCGCTCGGTATCATGACTGGGGAAAAAGTCATCAACAATGGCAAAAAGCTTGTCAGGAAGATCACAAGGTCTATTTGAAATGGAGACAGAAGAATGACCTTTCTAATGCTCCCTTTACGCCGGAAGAATATCGCAGATTTGAGAAAGAGATGCGATCGGCAAACAAGAATCCAGGTAAACATTTAATGAATGCCGGACTCCGCCATGAATTGGCTTCATTGGAAATGATTGATCGTGATAAGATCCAACTTTCCGAAGCGATCAAAGCCGCAATCGGGGCGCACCACGGAAAAATGGGTTTTAGGAATCAGAGACGCTGGAAAAAAGACGGACTGGCTCCTGGCTCCTTAAAAATAGAAGGCCCTTTTTATCCCCAATGGATTCGTTTCGAGCGATTGTCAGCTCAGGTGTGTGAAAAAGGTTGGGATGAACTGCTGAAAATACGCTACAGATTTGCCGCAATCCGCAGCTTACTACAACTAGCTGATACACGTGCCAGTCGCAAGGAAGGTGAAGGAGAACATGCCTCGTATGACATCTGTCCATTTGAGCTAAAGCAAAAATTTGCTACACTTCGGCCGGTCCAGGAAGCTGCTCTGGGTGTTGCTGGTCATGACATCAGCATTTTACGCGCTCCTACCGGCAGCGGTAAGACCTATGCAGCTCTATTGTGGGCGGAGCAGCAAGTGTTGAAACACCGTCGTGCAGATCGGCTGGTGATTGCAATGCCTACCCGGTTTACCTCAAATGCACTGGCCATCAGTACGGAAGATCAATTAGGTGAAACGGGACTTTATCACTCCAGTGCCTGGTACAATCGTTATGGAGATATTCAGGAAAAGGAAGCCATCAAAAATGCAAAGGAAGCCCATCGCATGGCACGTTTCCTGGCAACACCGGTCACCGTTTGCACCATTGATCATTTATTAATTTGTTTAACAGGTACAAAAGAAGCTCATCATAGTACCTTCTATTTTCTGGCCAATAGTGCCGTAGTATTTGATGAAGCAGACTTTTACGATCCTTTTATCCAAGCCAATATTGTCATCTTGCTTAAAGTGCTAAGGTCATTAAAAGTACCGGTTTTAATCATGAGTGCCACCGTTCCCGATGCAGCAAGAAAGCTGTACGAAATCCAAACACCTATTGCTACCCCTCCGGAGGAAAATATAGAGGTGGAAAAAAAACTGCAATATTTGGGCTCGGACATTTCTCGCGGTGAACAAGTCTTAAAAGAAATGCTTGAACTCGGGCACGGCATAATCTATGCGAATACTATCAGCAGAGCACTCTGCTATTATAAGTGGCTTAGAGATAGTAGTGGCCCGGATAAACCTCCCATCATTTTATACCATAGCCGTTTTACCGAACCTGACAAGAAAAGGATTGAAGAGAAGTTGATTCAGACACTGGGAAAAGCCGCCTGGGAAAATCGAAAAAAAGTTCCGGTCAAGGGAATCGCTATCATGACCCAAATTGGGGAAATGAGTGTCAATATCAGCGCTCCTCTCATGCTTTCAGATCTCTGTCCCTGGGACCGGCTTGCGCAGAGAATTGGCAGATTGGTGCGTTTTGGTTTTTGTAATACTGGTATTTGTTATGTTGTAGCTCCAATAAAAGATGAAACGCTCTATCCCGCTCCATATGGAGAATTTGAAAAAGGCAAGAAGAGATGGAAGGCCTATGATTCACTCACAAATACCCATAAACAATTGAAGGAAACCTACACCGAGGCAAGCACCGTAACGCCTCAACAATTTGTTGAATTTGTCAATCAACTTTATCCGGACGCTCCTTCAATGGGAGATCATGCCAAGGCCAATCAAAGTGAATATCAACAACTACTTAAAGACAATTGGCTTTTACTTCCTGACACCTTCACTCAGGAAGACGATGGACACGTTGGCACAAAATGGTCGAGTCGTCACATTCCTCCTCAACAAACCGTCTATGTAGAATGCCCCGGAGGGTTTTCAAGCTATGCCGACTTGCAGGCATTTGCTTTGGAGTATGGCGTAAGTGTTCCCACCTACCTCATCGAAAAAGAACTCAGGAATCAGGAAAGCAGAATCAAAACAATTAAAGTTGAACTCACAAAGGAAGATGAACTGGTGGACCTACACTATACTTCCGACTATCATAGTAAGTATGGATTGGCATTCCTTTACGATGAAGACTTTAGAAGTAATGTCGAAAATCAATTTTGTTAAATGAACATATCGGCATCTCATATTACCTACTACCACCTTTGTCATCGAAAGCTCTGGATTCATCATCGCGGACTACGCCAGGAAGACAATAGCCAAGATGTGGGAGAAGGCAAACTTATCGGCAAGAACGCCTATGCCAGAAGGGCCAATCGGTGGCGAGAACTTGATCTTGGCGTTGCCAAAATTGACCACTTTGATCCACAGCAAAGGTTGATTAGGGAAGTCAAAAAGAGTCCAAAACTAGAGCATGTCCATATTGCTCAGGTTCAATACTATCTTTATCTGATGGAAAAAGCAGGTATAAAAGATGTAAAGGGGATTATTGAATATCCAAAACAACGCAAATCAAAGGCGGTGGTTTTGACGGATGCGGTAAGAAGGGATATCATTGGCTGGGAAGCAGAAATAAATCGAATTTCCACACAGGTCCAGTGTCCTCCCATTGTAAAGAAAGTAATCTGTAAAAACTGTGCCTATCTTGATTTTTGCTACTGCTAATTAGCATTTATGAAAAAAGCATTTTACCTCTTTAATCCTGGCCGAATGAGTCGGCGCGATAATACGCTGAAGTTTGAACCAGTTCCCAATGACGAGCAACCTGCTCCCAAGCCACGCTATCTGCCGGTAGAGGGGATTAGCGCATTTTATGTTTTTGGCAGCCTGGACACCAATAGTGCGCTTTATAATTTCTTGGGAAGAAAGCATATCCCCGTTCACTTCTTTGACTACTACCACCATTACACCGGCTCCTTCAGCCCCCGTGAATACCTTCTGGCAGGCCAGATGCTCATTGCACAAACCGATGCTTACCGGAAGAAAAAACAACGCCTATCCATTGCTACTGCACTTGTGGATTCTGCAATAACCAATATGATCAAAAATCTCCGGTACTACCTAAATCGCGGTAAAAATACGGCCCCGATGATAGAGCGGCTCGAAACGATCATGGCGGAATTACCAAAGGCACGTTCCGTTGGCGGACTGATGGGCTTAGAGGGCAATGCTCGACAAGCTTATTATTCAGCTTTCGGTGAAATTGTGGATACCTTTCCCTGGCAAGGCAGACGTAAGCGTCCTCCAACTGATGAACTAAATGCACTAATCAGTTTTATCAATTCGCTGTGTTATACGGTTTGCCTGGATGCTATTTACAATTCGCAACTCAACCCGACTATCAGCTATTTACATGAGCCAGGGGCACGGCGTTATAGCCTGGCGCTGGATATCTCCGAAATATTCAAACCCATTTTGGTTGATCGGTTAATTTTCCGTTTGTGCAATCGTAAAGAAATTAGATCAGAGCATTTTGACTATGTGGACAAGGCGTGTTTTCTTTCTCCCTCTGGTCGTAAAATAGTTGCACAAGCCTGGGAGGAACGATTACAGCAAACCATTACCCATAGAAAGCTGGACCGGAAAGTCAGCTATAGGCATTTGCTGCGACTCGATTGCTACAAATTAGCAAAATATCTGTTGGGGATGGATGCACAGTTTGAACCTTTCAAAATTTGGTGGTAATGTATGTAATTGCTGTTTATGACGTTGCCGCAGAACGCACCGCGAAAATGCTGAGATTGTGCCGAAAATACTTACACTGGATACAAAATTCAGTATTCGAAGGTGAGCTAAGTGAATTACAACTCAAAGAGCTGGAAGTAGAGGCTCGCAAGATCATGGATGAGCAGTACGACAGTTTTATTTTGTTCAAAAGCAGGCATACCCACTTCATGGATAAACAACTGATCGGCAAAGAATTAAATAGTGGCGACCAGTTTCTTTAGTCGTCGATGACCACATTTAGTTCTGCCGGATGACACAAAAGTTCTTTGACATATTAATAATCAACTGACAATCAATACATTAATTGAGTCGTCGATGAGCGGTACTTTTATCGTTACTTCAGGTCGATGATTTTTTTGCCTCAAATTGTTGTATTTTTTGTATATTAGACATTAGTATTCAGCTAGATATCATTTTTTGAGTTCGCTGTCTTAATCGCACCGTGAGGAATTGAAACTTGGCCTGAGTGCTACCAGCTCTGGCGACCAGTTCAGTCTTAATCGCACCGTGAGGAATTGAAACGGCGCTACCCATTGCGCCAGGCGCTATGGCAGGTCGGTCTTAATCGCACCGTGAGGAATTGAAACTTCTGCATTCTGAGCCAGAACGGTACCAACTGTGGCGTCTTAATCGCACCGTGAGGAATTGAAACGATGGAATCCTATTTCAGTGGTCAGCTGCTTGAGCTGTCTTAATCGCACCGTGAGGAATTGAAACTTTCGGAGCTGCGGAAAAAAATACAGAGCGATGGCAGTCTTAATCGCACCGTGAGGAATTGAAACTTGACCCGACCACGACTCTTCTAACCAAAAGGAAGGGTCTTAATCGCACCGTGAGGAATTGAAACGATCATCAAAGACCAGGTGATCCAGCAGATTTAATTGTCTTAATCGCACCGTGAGGAATTGAAACGATAAATGATGAAGGTAAGCTCATCCAGCAAATTATGTCTTAATCGCACCGTGAGGAATTGAAACAAATCTGAGAGGTCGTCATGCTCATTAGCCCATCTCGTCTTAATCGCACCGTGAGGAATTGAAACCCCCCTTTTGCGCCAATTGCATTTGCTGGAAATTAAGTCTTAATCGCACCGTGAGGAATTGAAACTGTCAATACGGCTATTTCTGGCAACACAGATCAGAAGTCTTAATCGCACCGTGAGGAATTGAAACATCTCCTTGTAGGGGGTTCTTTCGCTTCGACTTCTGGTCTTAATCGCACCGTGAGGAATTGAAACTCCTCGTTAACGTTCAGTCTCGCAATATTGAACCAAGTCTTAATCGCACCGTGAGGAATTGAAACTTTGGAGGCGAGGCGAGTAAGGATATGATTATGTGGGTCTTAATCGCACCGTGAGGAATTGAAACTTCGGGCGTTTCATCCTCTGGGTAATATGTCACCCCAGTCTTAATCGCACCGTGAGGAATTGAAACTTTCCTCCTATGGCCTGGTTTTGGTTATCGATCAAAGTCTTAATCGCACCGTGAGGAATTGAAACTGCTGGTTATTGCAGCTATCGGGTTGGTCGCTTGGGTCTTAATCGCACCGTGAGGAATTGAAACGAAGAAGTAACCGGGTATTCTTTTGCTTTCCAGTACGTCTTAATCGCACCGTGAGGAATTGAAACGTGGAACCGTGGGTCAAATCGATCTTAGTGACGGTGGTCTTAATCGCACCGTGAGGAATTGAAACAACCAATCCAGTTCATACCTTCATTGGCAAGAATGCGTCTTAATCGCACCGTGAGGAATTGAAACTTTCTACTATCCCAACGGATGTAAGAATTGTAAGAAGTCTTAATCGCACCGTGAGGAATTGAAACCCAGTTGGGTCATAAAATGTGTGATCTGAGGTTGATGTCTTAATCGCACCGTGAGGAATTGAAACGGAGTTCCCAACCCATGACCAATCCAGAAATTGCGGGTCTTAATCGCACCGTGAGGAATTGAAACACGAGTCAAATAATGTATATTCGGCAAATCCAAGCGGTCTTAATCGCACCGTGAGGAATTGAAACGTTTCAATTTCTTCTTTGAAGTACTGGTAAAAATCTGTCTTAATCGCACCGTGAGGAATTGAAACCTGTCTGCCCAGTTCCATCAAGTAGACCTCCGTTTGGTCTTAATCGCACCGTGAGGAATTGAAACTTTTACAGGTGTACGTTCTTCGCTCAAATGTAGTGAGTCTTAATCGCACCGTGAGGAATTGAAACGAAGAGCAGCTCAATGGCATGAATACCTACGACCTGGTCTTAATCGCACCGTGAGGAATTGAAACCTTTTTTATTGTAAAAAACAACCGCGATGTACAAAGGTCTTAATCGCACCGTGAGGAATTGAAACTACCATGTATATGAGTATTGACTTTATTGGTCAATTGTCTTAATCGCACCGTGAGGAATTGAAACGTTACGTACTTACTGGACCTGGTGGCAGCAGCAATTGTCTTAATCGCACCGTGAGGAATTGAAACGCGACATCATTGGACTTGATGGCACCTTTGAAGGGCGTCTTAATCGCACCGTGAGGAATTGAAACTAATAGCACACCCACCGTGCCGGACATGGGGTCGAGTCTTAATCGCACCGTGAGGAATTGAAACGTTGAATACTCCAGGAAGGAAAAAACCATGACCATCGTCTTAATCGCACCGTGAGGAATTGAAACTGTGATCGGGAAAGTCACTGATGAGCAATGAATTCAGTCTTAATCGCACCGTGAGGAATTGAAACGCCTGTTGCCTTTCTTCTCGCTGGTGATGGGACTCGGTCTTAATCGCACCGTGAGGAATTGAAACTTTGCATAGATCAGCCAGGGTTTGCTTTTTCCGCTTGTCTTAATCGCACCGTGAGGAATTGAAACTTGCATCAGATGCACAGCGGGTAGGATTAAATGGATGTCTTAATCGCACCGTGAGGAATTGAAACTGGTAAAGAAAAAAAAAGAATGATTCGTGCAGGAATGTCTTAATCGCACCGTGAGGAATTGAAACAAAAATGACGGTAGCCATTGACGCTACCATCGTAGAGTCTTAATCGCACCGTGAGGAATTGAAACTTGTTCAAAGCGCTTGGCCAGGGCGTCTTTTTCATTGTCTTAATCGCACCGTGAGGAATTGAAACTAGTGGTATTTCAGCTGGCTCATTAGAGCCGCTTCCGTCTTAATCGCACCGTGAGGAATTGAAACTTCGTCATGCTTGCTGACGTAGATCATTCGGGGGTGTCTTAATCGCACCGTGAGGAATTGAAACCTGCCCATCTTTACCCAGTTAAACACCTGGCGGTTGGTCTTAATCGCACCGTGAGGAATTGAAACTCAATGCGATCACTAAGGGCCATGGCGGGGCGTACAGTCTTAATCGCACCGTGAGGAATTGAAACTATTCTGCGCCACCGGTATTTTGCCCTGCCAGGCAGTCTTAATCGCACCGTGAGGAATTGAAACGAAGCGGAGGCGGTGGCTCAGGTAGTGGCGGCGGTGGTCTTAATCGCACCGTGAGGAATTGAAACTTGGGTTAAATGGTACTTCAAGTATTCCGGATGGGTGTCTTAATCGCACCGTGAGGAATTGAAACGAATATTACCAGATTAAGGAAGACCGGGAAGGCAATGTCTTAATCGCACCGTGAGGAATTGAAACGGCGCTAACTAGATCAATTGAAGAACTGACCACCGGTCTTAATCGCACCGTGAGGAATTGAAACTTGAGGGCGGTGAATATAGTTCTATTCGATTGGATGGTCTTAATCGCACCGTGAGGAATTGAAACTGGCGTTGGAAGTGGCCATGAAGGCAAAGCAGGAACGTCTTAATCGCACCGTGAGGAATTGAAACTTGTACTTCTCAACCGTCCAGGTTTGGCGCAGCCACGTCTTAATCGCACCGTGAGGAATTGAAACTGTTTCCTCTTCTACGTTATAGTCAAGGCTTGGCCGGTCTTAATCGCACCGTGAGGAATTGAAACTTGAGGGCGGTGAATATAGTTCTATTCGATTGGATGGTCTTAATCGCACCGTGAGGAATTGAAACTTTATTTGCGCTTTGGCTTTTCCGGATTAAGTTCAAGTCTTAATCGCACCGTGAGGAATTGAAACGTATTTTGGCCCCATTCTTAAAGAGCAATTTCCAAAGTCTTAATCGCACCGTGAGGAATTGAAACACCACTGCGGTCATTATTGCAGTGTTCAGAAACAAGGTCTTAATCGCACCGTGAGGAATTGAAACATTGATATTGAAGATTCAAAAAGACTTGGTTTTTCGGTCTTAATCGCACCGTGAGGAATTGAAACTTTGATCTGGGCCTTTTAAAAGTGGCCAGCAAGTCGGTCTTAATCGCACCGTGAGGAATTGAAACAAGACTACCCCTGTACATGGAACTTCTGTGTCAAAGTCTTAATCGCACCGTGAGGAATTGAAACTGTTTTCTATCTGGTCCACATTCAGCGCGTTGACAGTCTTAATCGCACCGTGAGGAATTGAAACACTCCTGAAAGACAAGTTCCTTGATAATGGTCGGGAGTCTTAATCGCACCGTGAGGAATTGAAACGAAGGTATGACGAGTTGGAAAATGGATCTGAAATTCGTCTTAATCGCACCGTGAGGAATTGAAACGACGAATCAAGCCCTACAAAAGACAAGTTCCATAAAGTCTTAATCGCACCGTGAGGAATTGAAACGAGGAGATATACTGCCACCAGGAGCAGTTTACGCGGGTCTTAATCGCACCGTGAGGAATTGAAACTTCGTGGCTGGCTCCGGCTTCACGGCTGGCTTCGCTGTCTTAATCGCACCGTGAGGAATTGAAACTGTCGTAATTGATCGATAGGTCTTTTGTTTTTGCGTGTCTTAATCGCACCGTGAGGAATTGAAACGTTGAGGACCAAGGTTGGCGACACTCTTCAAAGCTGGTCTTAATCGCACCGTGAGGAATTGAAACATGAAGAGTACAAGCGAATTAAGCACAGTTCTACCCGTCTTAATCGCACCGTGAGGAATTGAAACCTTAAACTCATCAGTGTCTTTTAACCCTTGTTTGGCGTCTTAATCGCACCGTGAGGAATTGAAACGATGCTGTCTCTTTTGTTTCATTTTGTGCTGTTTAAGTCTTAATCGCACCGTGAGGAATTGAAACTCCGGTGTTCCTCTTTTAATCTATCATAAAGCCCTGGTCTTAATCGCACCGTGAGGAATTGAAACGTTCTATTAAAGGCAATAGGCGCAAAAAGCGATATAGTCTTAATCGCACCGTGAGGAATTGAAACTAAATTTTGAGAAACGGTAGAGTAGGCAGGAAGGCCCGTCTTAATCGCACCGTGAGGAATTGAAACGTGGTAATAAATACTTTTACCTTGTAATCCCTCCATGTCTTAATCGCACCGTGAGGAATTGAAACCAAGAATGATCACAAACCTTGCAATCTTTATATAGGGTCTTAATCGCACCGTGAGGAATTGAAACCTTATTTTTTAAAATAAATGACCTTATTGATTCAGGGTCTTAATCGCACCGTGAGGAATTGAAACTTACAAAACAAACCCCTGGACAGCTTGGAGTTGGCAGTCTTAATCGCACCGTGAGGAATTGAAACTGTTCATATTTTAACTTTTAGATTGATTCGATTTTTGTCTTAATCGCACCGTGAGGAATTGAAACCTTTGCTCACCAATCCTAAATTGATCGACTGCGGCGGGTCTTAATCGCACCGTGAGGAATTGAAACTGGATTAACACGGTAACTACGTTGGTTGTGTCAACTGTCTTAATCGCACCGATAGGAATTGAAAGATGTAGGCACGAGTCAGGAAGCTGGCCAGGTCTGCCTGGTCTTAATCGCAACGATAGGAATTGAAACGTGGCCTTTTCATTATTGATAGATGATGATCGCCTCAGTATTAGAAGCTGTTTGAATTTGGCTTTTGAAATTTGTTATAGGTCATTTTTACATCCCGATTTTTAATCGGGAAGGCACGCCCAGAACCTGATAGCCAAAGCTATCAAGGTGAGGACGGAACGAAAAGTGGTGTAAAAAGGGCCATAACGAAATCGAAGTGTTGAATTCAAACAGCTTCTTAATCGCACCAGTCACGATGTAGCCCACCGATCTGTAATTGGACCAACTCGAGGATAAAACGAAAGCATAGGCAGACCAAATGTCATAAGTCGGTAAAGGGTAAACAATGCCCATTTTTCACAAACACACAATATCGACTTGACTTCAAACCAAAAAATAACTAATTTCGATCTGAATACAAACCACTATCATGGAAAAATTGATTCAGTTTCAGATCAGATTGTTAGAACAAGTGAATGATCACTTTTTTCGCTTTCTCTATTGGCAGTTACCCTGGACACAGCGTTTTTTAGGGATTAAGGGACCTCGTGGAACAGGCAAAACGACCATGTTATTGCAGTACGCCCGATATCAGCTTGGCAATCCCGCTAAACATTTATACGTCACGCTGGACCATCCCTACTTCTATGACCACCACCTGTTGGACCTTGCGGACGATTTTTACAAAATGGGGGGCAAAACCTTGCTGCTTGATGAGATACACAAATACCCCAAGTGGTCGACCACACTAAAACACCTGTATGACGGCTATCCCAACTTACAGGTCATCTTTACCTCTTCCTCCGCGCTAGATCTCTACCGGGGAGAAGCAGACCTCAGTCGAAGAGTAGCAGGTTTTGAACTGCCGGGTTTGTCATTCAGGGAGTTTTTGGAATTAGAACATCAACTAAAATTCCCCGCGTATACACTGGATCAAATCCTTCAAAACCACCTAAAAATTAGCCAATCAATTACCCGAAGCATTCGGCCTCTGTCCTACTGGCAAACCTACCTACAATCCGGGTATTTCCCTTTTTTCACCGAACGCGAACAGATTGTGTACCACCAACAACTCTTTCTGACCATTGAAACAACTTTAATCCAGGACATTAATTTCATAGAAGGCTTTTCTATCAGCAATGTACAAAAAATGCAAACCCTGCTGGCAGTCCTGGCCGAAACAGCACCTTTTGAACCCAATATCGCCAAGTTAGCAGAACGCTTGCAGCTGGGGCGGAATACCGTCAAAGAGTACATTTTTCTATTGGGAAAAGCCCGGATATTGAATCTGCTTTCCCGTCGTGGTAAAGGGATATCGCGATTGCAAAAGCCAGATAAAATCTACCTGGAGAATACCAACTTCAGTTTTGCATTAAAAGACCAACCAGATCAGGGAAATTTGCGAGAAACAATCTTCCTCAATCAAATGACCAACGCCGGCCATCAACTCTTCTATCCAGGAAAATCCCCCGATTTCATTACCAATGATGGCATTGCGTTTGAAATTGGTGGAAAAAACAAAAAAGGAAATCCCTCCCCAGAGGTTTTCACAATAAAAGACAATATCGAATCCGGCTTCGGCCAAACCATTCCCCTCTGGCTATTTGGCTTCCTCTATTAACCCCACATCACCAATCACCACTTCACTCATCACCAATAAAAAATCTCCCCTTTCTCTACCCACCCCATACTACCAAAAGTCATATCTTCGTTTCTCATAAAAACTGTAACATCATGGCTACCAGAATACTACTATCTTTGCTAATTGCCTTCAGCTTCGCCTGCAACACCCAAAAGGCAACCTCGGGCACTACAACACCACCACAGGAAGAGGAGCCCGAGCTAATCGTCATCAGGGAAGCTACCGTAGAGCTGAATGACCAAAATTTTGAGGATATTATTCTCAAGGATGACAAAGTCTCTTTGGTATATTTCTGGGCAACCTGGTGTGGCCCCTGTAAAATAACCGGGCCAATTGTTGAGGAACTGGCGCTCGACTACGAAGGCCGGGCGAAGGTGGGTAAATTTAATCTCGACTATGCCTCCGATGTGGCCAAACAATACGGCATCCGCTCTATTCCCGCCATGGTATTTATTAGAAATGGACAGGCTATTGACCGCATTGTAGGTACAACAGAGAAGTATATTCTGGCCCGGAAAATGGATAAATATTTGAATTTGAACTAAGCTGTGCCGTACATCTTTTTAAACCTTCGTCTTCGCCGGTAGGGGAAGACGTCCATGATTTCTCCACGGCGCAGCCGTTCCTGGGTTTCCCGCCAGAACTTGACATTGTATAAATTTCCATGTAAACGGTGAAAAATGGCCCTGATCTCGGGATTGCCAATCAAAAAACGCGGAAATTCCTCCGGAAAAACATCATTGGGTCCGATGTGGTAGTAGGGTTCAGATGACATCTCCTCGTACTCGTTGCGCGGTTCGGGAATGATGCGAAAATTGTAGTCGGTCAAAAAACCAATCTCGTCATAATCGTAAAAGACCACCCTGTTGAGTCGGGTGACCCCAAAATTTTTCAATAGCATATCTCCCGGAAAAATATTGACCGCTGCCATTTGTTTGATGGCCTTTCCGTATTCGTTGATGACCTCTTCGGCCTCTTCCAGGGTGCATTTTTCCAGGAATAAATTGAGCGGCACCATCTTTTTTTCGATATAGAGGTGTTTGATTTCAACGGTCTCATCCGTAATGGTCAGCTTTGATCCAATTTCCTGTTTCAATTCTTCCAAAAAAGGCTCGGGAAAGCGGCGACGATCTATGACCAGATTCTCAAACATATAACTGTCCGACATACGCCCAACCCGGTCGTGCCGATTGACGATTTCGTACTTTTCCTTGATTTCGCGTTCAGTCACCTTCTTGGGCGGCGCAAACTCATCCTTGATCACCTTAAAAACCATATTGTATTCCGGCAGGGTAAATACGGACATCACCATGCCACGGATACCGGGTGCCATCATAAATTCGCCCTCATGAGCCGACAGATGTCGCAGGAAGTCGCGGTAGAAGAAAGTCTTTCCATGCTTTTCAAACCCGATGGAATTGTACAACTCTCCCAGGTTTTTAGTAGGCAGAATAGATTTCAAAAAGTCAACCATTTCACTAACAATATCTACTTCCACCAGAAAGTAGGAACGGTTGTAGCTAAAAATGGAGCTTAGGTCACCATCATTCCATAAAAGTGCATCAATGTAAATACCGTTTTCTTCATGCAAAATGGGCAGGATAAACGGGATGGGCAATTCGTCCTTTTCGAGGTACTGTAGGCGTCCAACGATGTAAGCCCCTTTGTTGCGAAAGAAAATGGATTTAAGCAGTTCCAACCGCATCTCGCTTGACTTCAAGTCACGAGCATCGAGGCATTTTTTTAGCGTTTGGGCAATGTATCCCTTGTCGCGCTCCAAATCCTCAAAGGGTGCATCAAAGGGATAGTACTCAAAGATATCGTCGATGGTCTGTTCAATGGAATGAAAGAACTCAAAGGTGTGAAAAATGGGCTTGGCCGACTGAAATTCACGGTAGGTTCCCGTGGAATGTACAAACATCAACTCCTCATCCACACTCAGCCCCTTATGGCTGTGGCGAAAGACCGAGTTGTAGAAGGTCTCAGCAATATTACGCGTATTGAAGTTGAGGATTTCCTCAAAATACATCTCCTTCACCTCTCGCCAAACCTGATTATCTTTGGCCTTTTCACCAAGCGAATCCAGGATCTTTTGCGTAGTATCGCCCACCATATCGCGGTATAGGGTGATGCGCGCCTTGGCATCTCCCTGAATACCATGCCAATCGCGGTATTCGAAGCGAATCTTGGCCCGCTTGGTAATGCGCTTAAACTGGCGGTAATACCCGATGTATTCCCCCAAAATAACGTGCGCCACCTCAAATGGAAGGAGTTTTTCGAACATGGAGCAGGATTCTCAGAATGATAGAATTAGCAGAATTTATTAGGTGTTAGGTTTTGGGCTTTAGGTCGGCACCGCTCGGAAGATGTTTGCAACATCGCCCCCCTAAACCGCCTCCTCTTTTAATCGAAAAAGCCTTGGCGTTGTCGATCCGCCTCAACTGCCTATACCGTCTAAACTAACCCACACATAAACCAAAGCAGAATTCCCAGAATTACAGCATTTGTAGAATGATCAAAGCAGCTCTCTAAACTCTACACACTACACTCTAAACTTTCTCAACCGCCTCCCCCGTCTAAACTAACCTTTAAACTTTAAACCCATAAAAGAGCAGCATTCCCCAGATTTAAGAATTTGCAGTACTTAGCTGCCCCCCTCCTCTAAACACTAAACTCTAAACCCCTAAACTCCCTACAGACTCTTCACTTCCGCTACCAATCCTTGAATGGTGTTTTTTGCATCGCCAAACAACATGCGGGTACGCTCGTGGAAGAACAGTTGGTTTTGGATACCGGCATAGCCTGGACTCATACTGCGCTTCAGCACAATGACGTTTTTGGCTTGCCAGACGTTGAGTACCGGCATTCCATAAATGGGACTACCAGGATCATCTAAGGCAGCGGGATTGACTACATCATTTGCGCCCACAATTACCACCATATCAGTGGAAGGCAAGGCTGAATTAGCGTCTTCCAGGTCGAGCAGTTTTGGGTAGGGGACATCGGCTTCCGCCAAAAGTACATTCATGTGTCCCGGCATTCGGCCAGCCACCGGGTGAATAGCGTATTTTACTTCTACACCATTGGCTTCTAGCAGGTCATCCAGTTCTTTACAGATCTTCTGAGCTTGAGCTACCGCCAGTCCATAACCGGGAACAAACATCACCGACTTGGAATAGTAGAGCTGTATTGCTGCATCGTTGACCGTTACTTCCTTGGCAACCTGATCACCATCAGCACCTTTCGCGCTGGCACCACTGGTACCAAATCCACCGATCAGTACATTAATCAGGGACCGATTCATCGCGTTACACATCAGGATGGTCAGAATGGTGCCCGAAGCACCTACCAGAATACCGCCCACCAGCATGAAACGATTGTCGTAAATCAAGCCTGCCGTTGCTGCCGAAAGTCCCGTAAAGGAATTCAGCAGAGAAATCACTACCGGCATATCCGCACCGCCAATGGGCGCAACAAAAGAAAGACCATAGAGCAGGGAAAGTACCAGGAATATCAGCACTACTGTATATCCTGTACCAGTACCACTAATTTGTATATAGATACCAATGGCAAGGGTGACCACCAGCAAAACCATATTAAAAATATTGTGGCGAGGGAAGGTAACCTTTCGATCATTTACAATGCCTTCCAATTTGCCATAGGCCAGCATACTTCCCGTAAAAGACACTCCTCCGATGAGCAACGCCAGCAGTACGATGAGCAATTGGCCCGTGGTCAGTGCCTGGTCCCCCTGGTAAAAGTGAGTCAGCTCTACCATGGCCAAGACCACCGCACAAGCTCCTCCGAGGCCGTTGAAGATGGACACCATTTGTGGCATGGCCGTCATTTGTACCTTTTTCGCTGCCAGCCAGCCAATAATACCTCCTACGACCATGCCTCCTATGATCCACAGGTAGTTGTTGTTGGCGCCTCCTAGAGGGTCTGCCAATGCAGCAACAATGGCCAATACCATTCCTACTCCGGCAATGATGTTTCCCCGTCTGGCAGTATCAGGGGAGCTCAGTCGGCGCAAGCCGAGCACAAAAGCCAGCGCACCGATCAGGTAAGACAGATTTATGATTGAAGTCATTAACATAGTCTACTTGCTTGTTTTTTTCTTTTTGAACATTTCCAACATGCGGTCGGTCACGGCAAAGCCTCCCACCACGTTAATCATCCCCAGAATGATACCCAATGCGCCCAAACCGAGAGTCAGGTAGTCATCCGGCTCCGCTCTGCGAATCAAAAGAATGGCCCCAATGATCACCACCCCACTGATTGCATTGGCCCCCGACATCAGGGGTGTATGCAATACGGTAGGTACCTTGGAAATCACTTCAAAGCCGAGAATGATGGTAAAGAGCAGGAGGTAAATCAGGAGTAAATATTCATTAAAGAATTGTAGAACGGTCTCCATATTTCAAATATTTTGAATGCTTATTTGCTTGAGTTGTCAACCTGTACGATATAAGACTGCGCAATGATCTCATTGTCCAGATCAATGGTAAGTTCGCCATCCTTAACCAGTAGATTGAGATAATTCATGAGGTTATTGCTAAACAATCGGCTGGCATCCTGGGGCATCTCTTCGGCCAAATCAGAATTGCCGATGATGATCACTCCATTGTGATTTACCGTACCGGTGCCCTGAGTCAGTTCGCAGTTGCCGCCACTGGAAGCCGCCAGATCGATGATTACCGAGCCCGGTTTCATCTGATCTACTGTCGTTTTGGGCAACAAAACTGGTGCTTTGCGTCCACGTACCTGAGCAGTGGTGATAATCACATCGGCCTTGGCCGCCCGGCGCTGCACTTCGGCCTGTTGTCGCTCCAGAAACTCTTTGGATTGTTCTACCGCGTAGCCACCGGCCGAGGTATCTTCCGTGGCACCTTCCACCTCCACAAATTTGGCCCCCAAACTCATCACCTCCTCCTTGGCTGCCTGACGAACATCCGAGGCTTCCACCATTGCCCCCAGGCGTTTGGCCGTGGCAATAGCTTGCAGTCCCGCCACACCGGCACCGAGTACCAGCACCTGAGCCGGGCGAATACTACCGGCAGCGGTAATCATCATTGGAAAATAGCGAGGTAAACGATTGGCAGCTGTGAGTACCGCCTTATAACCTGCAATCGACGCCATCGAGGAGAGAATATCCATGGCCTGAGCCAGCGTCGTGCGTGGAATCATATCCAGGCTGAAAGCTCCCAATTTGTGCTTGCTGATCTGGTCCTTGATTTCCGGAGTATTGAATGGTTCAAACATGGAAATCATCAACGTTCCCGGAGCCAGCTTCGCCATCTCTTCATCGCTGAGTGGCTTGATGGAGATGAGGAGGTTAGCTTGCTTCAGCACTTCCTCTCGGCTGACTACTTTTGCAAATTCGGCATATTCTTCATCACTGAAGCTCGCCTCTGTCCCTGCTCCGGACTCAATGATCATGTGGGCAGCCACCTCCTGATTTTTCTTCAGGGTTTCCGGTGTCAGGGCTACTCGTTTGTCGTTGGTTTCTTTAAGTACACCTATTTTCATTAATCTTCGTTTATGGTGCTGTAACACTGTTGGACTGAAAACCACCAATGGCCTCCAATCGAGCACTAATATACAAAACCATAATAATTCACCTAGCGAATTGACAAAATGATGTTTGGAAAGCAAAGCAGAATTCTCAGAATTGAAGCAGAATTTATTAGGTCTTAGGTTTTGGGCTTTAGGTTTTAGGAACCACATCGCTCGCCTGGGAGATGTTTGCAACATCGACCTTGAACGACGAAGCTTTAGCGAAGGAGATCCTCAACCGTCTCCCCCGTCTATACTAACCTTTAACCATTCAACTTTAAACCCATAAAAGAGCAGGATTCCCCAGATTCAAGAACTTGCAGGATGCTCAACTGCTCCCCCTCTAAACTCTACACCCTAAACCCTAAACTTTCTCAACCGTCTCCCCCGTCTATACTAACCTTTAACCATTCAACTTTAAACCCATAAAAGAGCAGGATTCCCCAGATTCAAGAACTTGCAGGATGCTCAACTGCTCCCCCTCTAAACTCTACACCCTAAACCCTAAACTTTCTCAACCGTCTCCCCCGTCTATACTAACCTTTAACCATTCAACTTTAAACCCATAAAAGAGCAGGATTCCCCAGATTCAAGAACTTGCAGGATGCTCAACTGCTCCCCCTCTAAACTCTACACCCTAAACCCTAAACTTTCTCAACCGTCTCCCCCGTCTATACTAACCTTTAACCATTCAACTTTAAACCCATAAAAGAGCAGGACTCCACAGATTTAAGAATTTGCAGGATGCTTAGCTGCTCCCCCTCTAAACTCTACACCCTAAACCCTAAACTTTCTCAACCGTCTCCCCCGTCAATACTAACCTTTAACCATTCAACTTTAAACCCATAAAAGAGCAGGATTCCCCAGATTCAAGAACTTGCAGGATGCTCAACTGCTCCCCTTCTCTAAACACTAAACACTACACTCTAAACTTCCCCCTACACTCTAAACTTCCCCCTACACTCTAAACTCAATGCGGCAATCGCTCCTTCAACGCTCCGTACGCCACCGTACCGGCCAGTGCACTGAGCAATACAACAATAAAGATGGGAAAACCCTGTCCAATCAATACGTATATCGGTCCCGGGCAAGCACCAATTAAGGCCCAGCCCAGACCAAACAAACTTCCACCAATCAGATAACGAGGTATCGTCTTTTCCTTATTAGGATAATCTACGATGGCTCCTTCCAGTGTTCTGATTTTCCATTTTTTGATCGCCCACATGAAGACAATGCCCAGCACCACCGCCGTGCCCATGATACCATACATGTGGAAGCTCTCAAAGCGAAACATCTCGTGGATGCGAAACCAGGAAATAGCCTCCGACTTTGACATCACAATGCCAAAAAGTATTCCGACAACTAAATAGCTTAAATTTTTCATAATTCCAATGTTGGGTTAGGGTGCAAAGATGAAAGGCATTATGAGGTAAGTCATTACCAGCCCTCCTACAAAAAAGCCGATCACTGCAATGAGTGACGGCCATTGCAAGTGGGAAAGACCGGTAATCGCATGCCCGGATGTACAGCCTCCGGCATAGCGGGTACCAAAGCCTACCAGAAAGCCGCCGATGATGGCCAAAAGTATGCCTTTAGGGCTTTGTAGGTTGAAAATGTCAGTGGGAAGCATTCCGCTGCCGTCTTCTATGGTTTCGGGATAAGCAATATCCCACTGTTCGAGATGGCTGAGAGTAGCATCAGAAATGGCTACCGGCTCCGGGCTTTGCAGATAGGTGGCCCCAAGGTATCCACCAATAATAGCCCCCAGTGCAAAGACCAGTTGCCATACATTTTCTTTTACACTTAGATTAAAATAAGGAAGATATTTGCCAATACCCGATGTGGCACACATCACCTGGAATGACCGGGAAACGCCGAAGCTTTTGCCCATCCAGGTAAGCACCAGTAGGGTAAGGGCGATGGCCGCTCCACTGACCGACCAGTGCCACGGCTGGCTGATGGTTTGTAGCCAACCATTGGATTGCAGTAGTAAATGCATAAATAAGCAGTTAGCGGTTGTTTGGGTAAACCCTATTGCAATGATTGAAAACAATAGATGTATAGACAACAGTTTCTCGTCTCACTAAGTTGTCTGTTGAATTAAACCGTTTATATTTTAGATGGGACTGAAGTTAAGAAGTAGCCAGCAACTCTTCCCAGAGTATCCATCCGCCTTCCATATTAAAAATTCGATTTTCATCAAAGCCTCCATTGCGCATCAGCGTGCAGGTTCGGATGCTACGACGGCCCGTGCGACAGTACACAAAATAGGTGGCCTCCTTTGGTAAGTCTTCAAACTGGTCCCAGAAGTCATAAGCAAAAAAACTGATGTTAATAGCACCGGGTATATGCCCCTGCAAGTACTCTTGTTCGGTACGCACATCGATGACCACAGGATTTTCACTATTGGCAATAGCCTCGCTAAAAGCCTCAGGGGCCAGATTATTGAGCTGAGCCTTCAGCATCCTCCACCGGGGAGTCTTACAAGATTTATCTTCCATAGGTCCGATTGGGTTGGTCAGGGTAATTCAACTACCATTCGAAGATATAAATTATTCATGACCGCCGCACGCTTTTTGAGAAAATTGTGCCCCAACCAGCGACCACATTCATACCCCACTGTATTTTAAAACAAAAAATCGTTACAAATAGACTCGATCAAAAGTGTTTTGGGAAATTACAGCCCCAAAAACTTTTGATCGGTATATACCGACTTAAATAGTTTGAGATTATCATATTCCCAAACTATTTAACGTCGGGTAAATCATCATGATATTTATAACGATTTTTATTACGAAGTTGTCTAAAAGAGTGGCTCAATGCTATTCCTTCACCACCGTTTCTTTCAGGGTACCTTTCGCATTCACATTCTCAAGGTAATAAAGCTCTTCTACTGGACGCAGTGGGCGCTTAAACCACAAGGGTCTGCGCAAGCCATCGGGTCCCGGAGCTGGTCTGGTCATCTCCAGCCATTCTTTGTAATTAGCAAATGACTTATTGGTATCCACAAAGATGTCCCCATACTTATCGCCAGCTTGAGGCCGCTCGATGCGCACCCGCTGGTGCCAGCAGTGCATACCGCTGATCGGGTCAGGATGTACCGCGTGGGTGATATTCTGATGTACCCCACCGTCCATCCAGAAGATGCGGGAACTGTCGTTGTCATCGCTCTTAAACGGCTTCACACTTTCTACGGTATTCATCTTCCAGCCGCCATTGCCATCATAAGCAATCGCTACCGTATTGGTGGCCCAGCGGTTACCGATCTTGTCTTCCGGCTTGCGCCAACGGCCCAGGTGGTGGGAACAGGCAATCACGCCCGGCTTCATACCCTGGGTAACCCATACCTTATCGATAAAGTAACCAATATCGGTGTGCAGCTTAACCAGATCACCGGTTTTGAAGCCAAAGCGGTTGGCATCATCCGGGTGCATCCAGATGGGGTTGCGGTTGGAAATTTCCATCAGCCACTTGGCATTACCCGAACGGGAATGGATGAGGGTTGGCAAACGGAAGGTCGGCACCAGACAATATTCGCCCTTATCCTTATCCAGCTTTTCCGGGTGGATATGGCTCTTGATGTAGGTCGGAATAGCGTATTCCGGCCACTTCCAATCGACCATCGTTTGTGAATAAAACTCGTTTTTTCGCGAAGGCGTTGGAAATCCTACCTTGGCCACACCATCTACCATCACACCAATAGCTTTGCCTTTCTTGGTGATAACGCCCGTCTCCGTATCCACGTCTGCGCCCTGCATTTGCTCGGCGGAGAGTTGCTTTTCGTGCTTACTGTAAGAGTGTTTTTCTACCTCAAATGCTCCATAGCGCCGCATGTACTGCAGTTCGGTGAGTCCTTCCTTCCGGGCCACTTCCGGCAATCCGGGTGTATGCTCAAAGATATACTGGTAGTATTCGTCGATATTGATTTTCTCTCCTTCGCGGTAGGGTGACAGGAAGTGCTTTCGTACGCCCAATGAACCATCCGGATCAATACGCCAGCTCAATTCGATCCAGAATTCATCCTCTTCCCAGACTTCACCTGGATTCACTTCATAAGTAAACTCAACTTCTTTACCCGCCCGGCGAGCCGCTTCGCGCAATACCGGCTGGCGGAAGGCAATCCACATGCCCGAGTGAGTAGCATAACTATTGATATCGTGCCTTTCGGCAGAATGGCCCATCGGCAAGACATAGTCGGCATAGTAGGCCGTTTCATTCCAGGTAGGCGTCATGGCAATATGCAGCCCAACCTTACTTTCATCGGTCAGCGCCTCAATCCAGGTAAAACCATCGGGATAAGTCCAGACGGGATTAAATACCCTGGTGAAATAAACATCCATCTTTCCCCGCCCCTCCTTCAGGAAGTGAGGCAGCAAAAAGCTCATTTCAAAAAATGCCAGCGGATATTCATTCGGGAAATGCAGTTCATTCCAGAATTTCTGTGCAGGTGGTACGTCAAAGAATGTTGGTGAAAACTTATTCCACGAGTTTGGAGAAGTTCCCCCTACCGTTCCCACACTGCCAGTCAGTACATTCAGGAAGTGCAGACAGCGAGATACACACCAGCCGCCCAGATTACCACTGGCAGCACTACGCCAGTTGTGCGTAGCAAATCGCTCACCGGCCTCTCCGATCAGACGGGCTACTTCCACCACTTTTTCGGCAGGTACTCCGCTCTCCTGTTCCGCGAAAGCGGGCGTATATTCTGCATATTCCTCGCGCATTTTCTCGATGTAAGTCTCAAAAGTCAGTGGTGCCTGTGGATGTCTCTTTGTGAGGTACTCCTTCCAGTTGGTCCAGTTTTCCAGAAATGGCCGATTGTACAGGCCTTCATCCAGAATGACCTTGGCCATCGCCAGCATTACCGCTGCTTCTGATCCCGGGTAAGTGGGCATCCAGAAGTCGGACATGCTCGCCGTATTCGACAGGCGCGGGTCCATACACACCAGCTTGGCACCCTTCATCTTGCCCTCAATGATGCGTTGAGCGTGCGGATTGAAGTAGTGTCCACTTTCGAGGTGAGCTGAAATCAGCAGGATGACTTTCGCATTACTGTGGTCGGGAGAAGGACGGTCGTAGCCGTACCAGATGTTGTAGCCAAAACGAGCGCCGGAAGAGCAGATATTGGTGTGGCTGTTGTGACCATCTACACCCCAGGCTTGAATGACGCGATTGGCGTACCCTTCATGCCCCGGACGGCCAACGTGGTAGGCAATTTCGTTGTGGCGTTCCTCCTGAATGGCCTTGCGCATCCGGCTGGAAATGTCATTGAGCACTTCTTCCCAACTCACACGCTCCCATTTACCTTCACCACGTTTCCCAACGCGCTTCAGCGGGTATAATATCCGATCAGGGTCGGTAATCTGGTTGATCGTAGCCGGTCCCTTGGCACAGTTTCTACCGCGACTGCCGGGGTGATACGGGTTGCCTTCAAACTTGCGGATGCTGCCCGTTTCCTTATCGACGTAGGCCGTCAATCCACAGGCACTTTCACAGTTGAAGCAGGTAGTCGGTACAATGCTGTAGTGCTTTTTATCTACGCGTGGCCAGGATTTAGCTTCGTATTCCACCCAGTCATCCCATTGTTCGGGTGGTGGAAACTTGGTCAGGTCGCCCGGTTCCGTCAATCGGTCCACCGGAGGCGCCTGTTCTTTGTGCAAATTGGGGATTAGCCCCAGTTTTTCAGCTATATTTTCTATAAAAGATGCTTTCTTCTGTCCCATGATTTTTTGATTGTGAGGTTTGGAGTTTAGCTCAATGGAATGCGTTGTGGAGCTTCCACCCAAATGTGTTCCGTAAGGTAAATACCGATCAGTACGAGAGCACCGGCTACAGCCAATACCATGCTGGAAGCACCTGAGGCAAAGAGCAAAACCATTGGCAATACATTACCTACCAGGACCACACCGCCCCAGAATAAATTGCGGTAGCGTCCCCTGGTGATCATTTCTACCGTGGTTTTAGCATCCTTGGTGGGGTGCGTCATGGTGAGTTCCAGCAGCATGGTAAAGAGGTTGATGCCAATGCCTACCAGCATCACGATACCCAGCCAGTTCAACCAGCTACTATCGCTGGCGATGATCAGATTAAGCATGGCAAAGGTGGCGGCTCCCGCCATAAAGCTATGCACCAGCATATGAATCGCCAGAGTAGGGCTTTGCCAAAAATCACGGCCTTTAGCTTGCGCAAATAGGAAGGCGGTATAAATAGCAACAACTACGGCGCTAACTGCAGTCACCCACATCAACGGAGTGGTGACTAAGGTCCAACCAAACCAGTAGGCTACGGCCAGCAGGGTCAATAGTCCACCATAAACTGAAATGGCATATCCCCCTTTAACCAACCATGAATTCCATTGTGGCCTCAGCAATACATTCAAAAAGCGATCGGGACGATCCAAATCCTTAATCAGGAGAAGTCCGGTAGCTCCCAGGAAGGCAACGCCAACTCCGAGAGCGATCCACAAGGTAGTTGGATTGGGAGCAGCCCATCCAAGAGCCATCGCCAGAAACGGTACCAGAAAAGCACCCGCCGAAATCGCCTTAGTCCACACATAAGCTGAAACCTCCCAGCCCCACAATACGCCTTTATCGGGGACATCATAAATGCGGCGGGCCTTACCCAGCATCAGGTCGATCGACTTGGAAGAACCTTTTTTGGCTACTTCGCCGGCAGTGGCCGACTGGCCGTTGGTTTCCATCAATGCAGCCATCACATCACCGTTGGAGAACGCCATTTTTTCCGCTTCCTTGGCATAGTGGCCTACGCCAAGTGATTGTGAACTCCAAAAATAAGCATCCGATTTTTCCGTAAGGGAAGGATTTAAGGAAGCATCATCACCATCGATGTAGAAGAGGTTGGGCTGGGTGGCCTTTTCGGGCTTTCTCACCTTCACCTGCTGGCGCGACAGCAATTCGGCAATTTCCGTATGGGGATTCTCCATATCGCCGGAAATGATGGCGTGCTCAGGGCAAACGTTGACGCAGGCCGGCTCCAGTCCCACATCGATACGGTGGGCACAGTAGTTGCACTTGGCCGCCGTGTGATTTTCCGGATCAATGTAAAGCGCATCGTACGGACAGGCTTGCATACAGGACTTGCACCCAATGCAGCGATCTTTATCGAAGTCAACGATGCCATCGTCTCTGATGTATAATGCCTCTACCGGGCAAATTT
This sequence comes from Saprospiraceae bacterium, assembly GCA_965229635.1. Taxonomy (GTDB): domain Bacteria; phylum Bacteroidota; class Bacteroidia; order Chitinophagales; family Saprospiraceae; genus BQJU01. The sequence goes on along the minus strand of OZ245894.1, from coordinate 2,261,041 downwards.
CTACGCAGGGTGCATCTGTACAGTGATTACAACGCATCACCGAAAACAGGCGACGGGTATTCGGAAAGACGCCCTTCTCCACCTGCTTGACCCAGGTGCGGTTGACCCCCACCGGAACCATGTGCTCCGATTTGCAGGCCGTGGTACAGGCATGGCAACCTATACACTTGCGATTGTCAATTACAAAACCATATTTCATGTAAAATCAGCTTTTTAATAATAGGTGTTCAGTAGCTTAAACAAAGCACTTCATCCGTGAATTCATAAAAATATGATAATTTTTTCATATAACGTGAAATTTACTTCGGCTTTCTGCGATTTCATCCAAGCATTTTATTGCAAACTGTAAACTTTCCCCAAGCCCTTTCTGTTTTCAAAGTACAAGTTTGAACTATGCTCTATTCTCGGTTGCGATATGCATTAATCTTTATGGTATTGGCTCTAGGTTTGCTTTTACATTGGCGGCTTGGATTTGCCAATGCCTGGTATATGTATCTGGCAGGCATTATCTTGCTGGCCTTCCATTTTCTGTTTGGTAGTGTGTGGCAGGCTTTTCACACCTTAAAAAAAGGAAAGCCGGATCAGGCGGAAAAGATTCTGAAATTCACCCAGTTTCCGGAATTGCTGGTACAAAGAAATCGTGCCTATTACCATTTTACCTACGGTATGATTGCGCTACAGCGCAAAGCATTACCTGCAGCGGAGGAACACCTGAAAAAGGCGCTGGACCTCAAGCTGGACACCGCCAATGACCGGGCGCTGGCATCACTCAATCTGGCACACCTATATTATGTGCAACAAAATTCTGGAGCCTGTCAGCAATTTTTGCAGCTCGCCAAAGCGGAAAAAGCCAGTGATCTAATGATTAAAGACCAGATTCAAAAGCTGGAGCAAGCAACCGTATAATACTGGGCACTGCAAAACTTTTTTTACCTTTGCGTGTCATCATAAAATAGAGTTTTTCTGCTCGGGTTATTTCAGGTACAAACTACCCCAGCAGAACAACTCTTAAAAAACAATTACATGTTTACAATCAATCCATATTTGCGTTTTGCGTTGATTGCCGTGGGGCTGATCGGAGGGGTATTACTATCTGTTTTTCAAGGATTTTGGTATGGTTTTCCATTCTGGCTGGCAGGGCTCATCCTGCTGGTGACCTATATTTTATTGGGAACCGTAGGGCCTGCTTCAAAGGTTTTGCAAACGGAAGACTTTGACCAGGCTGAGAAATATCTTAACCTGACGCTTACGCCCAAGTGGCTTTATCCAACCAACCGTGCCTACTATTACATGCTGAAGGGTTCGATTGCCATGGCCCGAAAGGATATGGCCGCCAGTGAGAAGTACCTCAAAATGGCGGAAGCCATTGAAGTGCCCACCGATAACGAAAAGGCCATGCTGCAAATCCAGTTGGCCAATATTGCGGCGAGCAAGCAAAAGTGGAACCAGGCACAGATTCACTTCCGCAACCTGAAAAATCTCAAGATCACCGACAACAATATCAAGGAGCAATACAAGCTGCTGGAAAAAGCCTTCCAAAACCGTGGCCAGATGAAGGCTGCCGGTATGGGCAATCGCGGGGCCATGCGTCCCGGAGGCAAGCGTCGTCGGCCGAAGATGAGGTAAGTCCAAAACCACTTACACCTAAAACCATGGCAACCCAACCCAAATCAAGCAACCCCGACAACACGTCACTCACCGTCAGAGTACAGGCTAGAGATGGCATGTTTCTCGGCCCCGACAGCTACGGCGGTGCGATCATTACCATTAAGGAAGTAGCTACCGGCAATGTGCTGGCCACCGGATTTACCAATGACGGTGATTCGGGCTCCCGATCCGAATCCTACACGCCCGCGGCCACCTCCAGTCCGATCATGACGCCTACGGCGCCTTTTCCTACATACTATCTGGTAGTGGCGGCTAGTACTACAGTCGGTTTTGAAGCTTCTTTTTATCTGGCCCGTCCTACCCTGCTGGAAATTTCGGCAGAAGTGCCCTTACCGAAAGCGCAGGGTACTCAGCACGTTAGTCAAACACAGTGGTTCATTCCCGGACAAATGATACCGGCTGAGCCCGGTTTTGTCTTAGAAGTGCCCGGTCTTTGGGTACAACCCGAAATCATTGCCACGCCGCAAACCGTAAAAATCAGAGCCAAAGTAACCATGATGTGCGGCTGCGAAATCAATAATAATTCGCCCTGGATTCCAGCCGATTTTGAAGTTACAGCCAATTTGTATCAGGGCGGAAAAGTCGTAAAAAGTGTACCCCTCAGTTTTGAGGTCAACAGCCAGTTTGGTGCCGATGCTTCCCTGAAACCCGGTAAATATCAGACGGAAATTCAGGCATTTCAGAAAAGCACCGGCAATATGGGCGTGGCGAAGGCGGATATTTTGGTACAGTGATGATTGGCCCTAACTCCTAATCTCGAGAGATTTATTTAGATTAGTTTTCCAATCCAGCAAGGAAGAAATGTCTTGTTGGAAGGATTGGATGAACTGATTTCTGGGCCGAAAAATTTCATTTTCCGGCCCAACATCTACTCACTGGTTCCGGAGGAACCAAATCTTTATAGCAACCGTAATCAATAATCGGAATGCGCACTAGCGGTGCGCCCTCTAAACATCGGAAGCAGAAAATTCCGGATGAAATAAATTTCACCCAACCTGAGAAGGTCCGGCGCAGCTTTTTCAGCATTTCTCCACTCCTTCCATCCTTAATTCAGCAATGCATCTCCGCTGCCGTAATGGGTACTGTTATTGGCGTAAAGCTTGTAGTAGAAACGATGGTATTTTCCTTTGAAGGTCGGGTCATCCAACAAAAAGGAGTACTGCTGCGGTGTCAACGCTTCAAATCTTTTTTCCACTTCAAAGTTTTCATTGACCAATACCACATCTGCTTTAAACCCTGCGGGCAAATCAATTTGCAAAATGCAGTATTCTACGAATGGGTTGGGGAAAAGGGATAAAGTGGCACTTGGCAAAACAGCTGAGTTAAGCTCGTGTTGAAAGACGGTGGTTTCCACCAGTGACCAGGTGGTGCGCACCCCCCAATCATTGGCATCAGGGTTACTCATTGGCGCGCCATTGGCATCCGTTTGGCTGATGCCGGTAAAATCCTCTATGGCCTGCATCTTTATTTCCGTCAGGAAAATCTCGCCATCCGTCAAAGTCGTTCCATTGGTAAATTGAATATTAAAGGTACCGGTGGAGTCCTCGTTCGAAAAGTTCACTTCACCACTTTGAGAAAAATAAAGCTGACTGCCTTCGCGAAGAACAGCCGTCGCTTTTCCATTATCCGTGGCATCGAGCCCTGAAGCCAATGTAAAGGAGCTGGAAGCAAAATCGGAAAGGATGAGATCGATTTCAAAATCAGCACCGATGATTTGAATGATTTGTCCCTCATCGGTTTGGTATAAAGTAGTTTGATTGGCCACGACCGTTTGATCATCCAATGTGTAGCGCGACACTCCTTCCGGAATGGCGGGCGTTTCATCGTTATTAGAAGGTTTGCAGGAAATAATGCCTAATATCAGAAGTACGCATAACAGCATTCCCTTGTTCATGTAGCAGTGATTAAATGAATAAATCTTGTTTAAAAACTGCACAAAATTGTAGGGAATTAACCTCACTAATCGTTTATCAAACGGCTATTTTTTAATTATTCGACGAAGTTGCAACCGGCCTTTTGAGCCTTCGCTTTACAAAGGCATTTAGTACTAATATGGCGGACAAAAACAGCGCAATGCGGGCAATAAAATCGCGCCAACGCACATAAAACGTGACCTCATCATTGAGGGTGATATTACCGCGAATGGCGATGGTCTCATTGTACCTGGTAGGTTGCAAAATATCTCCACGCTGATTGATAAAAGCCGAAATTCCCGTATTGGCAGAGCGCGCAATACTCCGGCGACTTTCAATAGCTCTAAGCGAAGCAAAATAGAGGTGCTGACGATGTCCGGCAGTATTGTCCCACCAGCCGTCATTGGTCATGATGAAGGCCATCTGAGCACCGCCCTGCAAGATATATTTGGCAAAATATTCTCCAAAGACCGATTCGTAACAGATGACCGGTGCCACCCGACCACTTTCACTGGTAAACGTCGTACGTTTAGGTTGCGTACCTACCCCGGCCGTGGTGCCGTCCAGCTTTTCCACCAGCGGTTCCATAAAAAAGAAGATTTCCTGAAATGGAAAAATTTCCGGGCCGGGTACCAGTTTAGACTTTTTGTAAATCTGGACTGCTTCAGACGCCGCCGTAATCTGTGCGCCCAGATTGTACACCTCATAATAAGCCATGCGCCCGTCGTTGAGCTGGCGCTCGCGGGTGGCTTTGGTGTGCGGTTCATTGGGTCCCAGATCGTGATAGGCATTAAGGCCGGTGACGATCTTGAGCTGGGGATGATCAACAAATAATTCCCGCAAAGCCCGTACCGAGCGATAGTTGTAAATATTGTCGGTTTCCACGTAGCCGAAGCTCGTTTCCGGAAAGACCAGGTAATCGGTACTATCCGTGATGGTCTCCTTGGAGAGGGCCAGACAACGCTCTACCTGTAGACGTTCATCTACTGAAAACTTCAGATAGTGCGGCTCATAATTGGGTTGAACCACCACTACCTCCACTTGCGGCCCCTGCTCTTCGTAGTTGTAATAGCGTACCAGTGAAAAGGCAATTGGTACAATAATCAAGCCCACAAACGTGGCCAATTCACTGATCTTCCAGCTTTTGGCTTCTCGGTAGCGATTCACAATTTTTAATGCCAGAATATTCATGCCTAAAATCCACACGCTTCCTCCAAATACGCCGGTCCACTCGTACCACTGTACCCAGGAAGGCACTTCGGCAAAGCCGTTGCCCAGCGTCAGCCAGGGCCAGGTCAGGTCCCAATTGAGGTGAGCATATTCAAAGGCAATCCAGAAGGCCATAAATGCCAGATAACTCACCTGTGGCATGGCCTTACGGGTGTGATAAAACAACATAAAGGGAATGCACATCAGGGCCGCATTGGCGGTGATGGCCAAAAGGCCTGCGGCCAGCGCAGAGTTGACCACCCAATAGGTAGACAGGATATTCCAGACCACAAAGGCATTGTAAGCATAGCGAAACACCAGCCATCCCTGCCCTTTTTCCCGCAATTGCTGCTCGACCATGAGCAGGGGCACAAACCCTACAAATAGCGCAATGGGAAAGACAACAGGATCGGGAAAGCCAATAGCCAGTAGCAATCCACTAAGGGTCGAAAGGCCGGTGTACGTCCAGTTGTGCGGCACACCCGAGCGCCATTCCCGCCAGCGAATGAGCCCCAATACGATTACTGCCCAAACTGACAAAAACAATCCCAGAGGGCGATACCCCCACAACAATTGTTGCTGATTGAGCGACCACATATCGTAAGCAAACCAGCAGCTAAGCGCTGCCGCGAGAAGGAATACAGGCAGGAAGAATTTTGGCTTCACGCAAATGAATTTTCCACAATGTTAGGGAAAAACGCTGGGAAAAATGCTTTATTTGTGGAGATTAACCCTGTCTTAATCTTTGATTGATTTTTTATTAAAGATTTATACCCTTTACAAAATAATCACCTCATGGTAAAGAAAATCCTTCTCGGCCTGGTGGCCGTTTTAATTATCATCCAATTTTTCCGCATCGATAAGACCAATCCACCCGTTGACAATAGTCAGGACTTCATGACCTTGACCAGCCCTCCCGCGGAAGTGGCGCAGATTATGAAAGATGCTTGCTACGACTGCCATTCGCACGAAACGGCTTATCCCTGGTATACCAATGTGGCGCCGGTAAGCTGGTGGATCAAAAAACACATCAACGAAGGGCGCGAACACCTCAACTTCTCGATTTGGGGTACCTACACTGCTAAAAAAGCAGACCACAAGCTGGAGGAGTGCTACGAAGAGGTGGAAGAGGGAGAGATGCCTCTGAATTCGTACACCTGGGCGCATGCCGAAGCGCGGCTGACCGACACCCAGCGCGAACAGTTGGTTTCCTGGTTTAAAAGTCTGAGATAATTTCTACCTTTGCATTGCTTTGGTGGAAGTTGTAGGTGCAACTTCCTTAAAAGGGAACCCGGTGTAATTCCGGGGCAGTCCCCGCTGCTGTAAGCTCTGTAACAGCTTTTGAAAAGTAATCCACTGTGTCGGCACAGCCAATATGGGAAGGATTCAAGAGTAGAGTAAGCCAGAAGACCTGCCTGAGCAAAATTTGCCATTAAACTTTCGGAGGAAAAGTTGGTAATGAAACGTTTTGGAATGAAATAGTCGGTGCATGTGCATGGCTGTTTCGCAGTTGGTCAGCATCTAACGATGTGGACAGGTTTTTCCTACCTGCAGTACAAATACTGTAATGGCGTTTCCTACCATCGAATCCCCAAGTGTTTTGGATTGAAAAAGATGGTATGAGGCGGATTTTTCAACTGTTTATTGTCGTATTTGGCTGTAGCCAATATCTCTCTGCACAGATTGATACGGCCCTACATTTACCTGCCATCGACATAGCAGCTCCACGCCTGCGCACCAATCCTCCAGGGGAAAGAACGGAACAGTGGGATTCCACGACACTGGCCAAAGGACTGACCGAAAATGTGGCGGAAGTGTTGAGTCGTCAGAGTGGGGTATTTATCAAAAGTTATGGATTGGGCAGTAGTGCTACCAGCTCGATCCGCGGCGGCAATGCCGGACAAACTTCGGTGATTTGGAACGGACTACCTCTGCAAAGCCCAATGTTGGGTCAGTTGGACCTATCTCTTCTTCCCGTCAGTTTTATCGATCAAATGAGTGTGCGCTATGGCGGCAATGGAGCCTCCTGGGGCAGTGGTGCCATTGGCGGGGTGATCACCCTCGACAATCACGCGCAATATGGTATTGGGCATCAGTTGGACTTGCGCAGCAGCCTGGGCAGTTTTGGTCGCTGGGACCAGCAATTGAAATGGCAATACGGGAACCAGCTATGGGCTGGCTCTACCCGCTTGTTTTACCAACAGGCAAAAAACGACTTCCCCTACTCTATCCGCCCGGATTTACCAGAAAAACAACAAAGTCATGCCGCTGTTCTACAAGCCGGACTATTGCAGGAAGTGTACTGGAAAAATCGGCCCAATCAGGAATTATCACTACAGTTTTGGGCCCAGCAGACTGATCGGGAACTGCCACCGCTGACCACACAAACGCGTAGTGAAGCTACACAGGAGGATGCCTTCCTACGAACGGCGCTACACTGGAAAAAATGGGGCCAACACAGTGTACTCAAAGCCAGCACCGGCTTCTTTTGGGAGGATCAACTTTACCAAAACCCACTAGCGGGTGTGGACAATCAAAACCGTTACTACGTGTTAACCACCAACCTTGACGGACAGTGGCAGTGGAAGACCAATCAGAAATTTCAGGTGAGCCTCAATCATATCTACACCCGTGCCACCACCGAGGCCTATGACGGGGCAGCGCAGCAGAACCGATTGTCTATCTATGGTGCTTTTCAGCAAAAATGGGGTCCGCTCCTGGCGCAGATTGGCGTCCGGCAGGAAATGGTTGATGGCGGGCTGGTGCCCATTATCCCGAATCTGGGGCTGGAGTTTCAGGCCCTTTCCTGGCTAACCTTCAAAGGTAAGCTTGCCCGCAACTATCGATTGCCCTCGCTCAATGACCTGTATTGGCGGCCGGGCGGTAATCCCGACTTGGATGCAGAAAGTGGTTGGAGTACAGAAGTGGGAGCTTACGCCAAATGGCAGCTGGGCAAGCACCAGTGGCAATACTCAGCTACCGGTTTTAACCGACGCATCAAAAACTGGTTGATGTGGAGCCTGCAGGAAGGCGCCAATTACTGGTCGGCCAGTAATATTGCCGAGGTGTGGAGCCGGGGCATTGAGCAGCGACTGCAATGGCAATGGCCTTTTAGAAACGGAAAAATAGCCTTGCAACTGGGGTATGACTTTATTTTATCGACCAACGAAATAGAGATTCAGGCACCGATGATCGAAGCAGGGGAGCAGTTATTTTACTCGCCCAAACATCAGGCTTTTGGCGCGCTGGACCTTCACTGGAAAAACTGGAGCATTGGCTACCAGCACCGCTACACCGGACCGGTGACTACGCTAAGTGATCCACTTGAAGGTTATCAGGTGGGTTATTGGCAAATGCAATACGAGTGGTCATTAAAAAAATGGCGGATTGGCTCATTTTTGCAGATCAACAACTGCTGGAATGAACAGTACCGGGTGGTGGAACGCCGACCGATGCCAGGCAGGTATTTTCAAATTGGATTGCGGCTCGGGGTAAGTACAAAAGCCCGGCCTAGCCTCGGCTCAGCCGAGATGCCCGAAGGGAGGCCCCAAAAAGGATAATTAATCATTAACAATCAAAAATATTTTATGAAAGCAACATTTACTTTTATCTCCTTACTGTTGACTAATGTAGCGCTCATGGCACAAACGACGGCTACCTTTGAAGACTTTGGACTGGAGCCCGGTAATTTTATTAATGATGCCGGTGGAGATGGTGGATTCAGTGACGGTAATGTCTTTTTGCCCAACAATTATGACCCTCAATTTGATTCCTGGACGGGATGGGCCATTTCTGCCGATACGGATACCGACACGCCCGGCTACCTGAATCAGCACAGCTCCATCACGGGCAAAGGACAAGATGGCTCGGATAGCTACGCAGTGACTTACGCGCCCTTTCCCAATTATACATCGACCTTGGAACTGACGGGCCCTGCCGTAGGAGGAACAGTGGAAGGCTTTTACATCACTAACAATACCTACGCCTACCTGAGTATGCTGGAAGGCGATGATTTTGCCAAAAAATTTGGTGGAGAGACCGGTGATGATCCCGACTTTCTGCGCGTCACCATTAAGAAATACCTGGGCGGCCAATTGAGTGCCGACAGTATTGATTTCTACCTGGCGGATTACCGCTTTAGTGACAACAGCCAGGACTACATCGTAAATACCTGGACTTTTGTGGATCTCTCTTCGCTGGGCAATGCGGATAGCCTCTTATTCTCCTTTGCCTCCAGTGATGGGGGTGGATTTGGCATCAATACGCCCACCTACTTTTGTATGGATAACCTGACCACCAGTGATATGCCGGTAGCGGTGGATGAAGCAGCTTTTGATGTGGCGGTTTCGGTTTTCCCCAATCCGGCGGTGGATTTCTTGTCTGTCAATTGGGAAGGTCCTGAGGAGCTAAATGCCGAAATTTATACTATCAATGGCCAGTTGCTACAGCAAAAAACCGGACTTCACAGCGGAGATAAATTGGACATACAGCAGTTGAATACCGGTATGTATTGGTTGCAATTGATCAATGAAGAGGGCCAGCAGATGGTACGGAAGATTGTGAAGAGGAGGTAAATGGAGTTTAGGCGGAGTAGACGGAGTAGGCGGTTTAGGGGGCATGCAGTTAATCATGCTGCAAATGCTGTAATTCTGGGAATACTGCTTTGGTTTCAATGGTGATGGGTGAAGTGGTGATGGGGAGACTTGTGAGACAGGGAGATGAGGAGATGGGGCAACTTTGCCGCAGCTTCGTCGATTAAGATCAATGTTGCAAACATCTCCCAAGCAAAAAGCCACATCGTGGCGACACACTGTAGCCAGTGGTTTCAACCGCTGGCTACAGTGAATAAATAAAATTCAGCTCCGTAGGAGCGACACATTTATGCACAGCACGCGATGCAAATATTCATCGGATTTTAGACTCTGTTACCAGAGGTTCGCCGCCACTCTCCTTCCTCCGTCTACCTAAGTACGGCGGTCAAGTCTCGGACTTTGAAGGAGGCTATCTCGTTGGATAAATAATCGTTACAAATATCATCATTATATTTATCATGATTATTTTTATCATCATTATATTTGTAACGATTTTAACTTGCACCTTCCCTTCCCCACATCAAGGCAATGCTATTACCTCAAAAAGCAACCCTTTTTTTTAGAACAGTAAAAACAATTTTCTACGTTCAGTCATTTATGAAGTTGTCTCTGAAGTGATTTACACTAGATGAATAAGTGTAAATCACTTCTGTAAATTAAATCAACCATTATGATCTATTACAAAACGAATGACAACTGGTTTGGGGATATCATGCACCTGGCCAAATCGTGGACCATGGTGAAAATATCGCGCAGTGTGCTGCTCATTGGGGTCTACAGTGCCGTGGTAAGCATTACGGTGGAATATATGAATTGGCTTGAATTCATTCAGATGAATACCTCGGTATTTTCCCTACTGGGGGTGATCCTAAGTATCTTTTTGGTGTTTCGCACCAACTCAGCCTACGACCGGTGGTGGGAGGCGCGTAAGCAATGGGGAGCACTCGTCAATAACACTCGGAACCTTGCTATCTACGTACATAGCATGTTTCCCGTTGACAACCGAGATGTCCGTCGGAATCTGGGCAAACACATTGCCAACTTTTGCCTGGCGCTGGTAGAACACCTACGCGATGGCGTGAAAGTTGATAAACTCATCTATCTAACCGACGAAGAAAAAGCTGAGTATATCTCTAAAGGCCACATTCCCAACCACATCGCCTTGCAAATTTTCCAGCGACTGGCACAGGCCCATCGTGAAGGGGAGATCAACGAAGGCGACTACATCAACATCAAGGCCCAGCACCAGTCGCTACTTGACATTCTTGGAGCCTGTGAACGGATCAAAAAGACGCCCATTCCCTTTTCCTACTCCATTTACATGAAAATCTTTATCACAGCCTATGGCTTGCTATTGCCGTTTGCATTGATTACCACCTTTCACTTTAGCACCATTCCACTGGTGATGTTTATCTTTTTTGCCTTAATCGGGGTGGAACTGATGGGGGAAGAAATCGAGGACCCCTTTGGTCTGGATTGCAATGATTTGCCCACCGGCGACATTGCCCATACCATCAAGATCAATGTCTTCGAAATTCTGGAAGATCAATCGGGTGTGGGACGCATTCCGGAACGGGAACTTTACGATAAAGTCTTTTAGCAGACCCAACCCTTTGTCAGAAAATAGCTGTATTATTGAGTACATGTTTGGAGGTAACCATTCAGGCTGCAAATCTCAGTTTTTGGAACCTCCCTTCGGCTATTTTTTCGTCCGTAGCGCTGCTATGCACTCAAAAATCAGCCTTGCGAGAACCCCAAACCTGCAATTTTCGCTTTTGAAGCGCCACCTCCAAACATGTACTGAGTAAGAAACGTTTCCGACATGAAAACTAAATACGCTCTTTTTCTGGCACTGCCAGCGCTAGTTCTTCTTTCCACCTGTACCTTCAATGGCAAGATAGGTGACGATGATATTGTTATTGTAGAACCACCACCAATTCCGGAGATACAGCAGTTTGCCTTCGAAAAACCGGTGGAGATGGAATTGGACTCCTCCATTTTCCAGGTGGGGCATACGCTGAATCTGCGGTTTGAAATTCCGGATAACAGAATGGTCAATACCTTTAACAGAGATACCATTTTTTTCTTTCACCCGGATTTAACCCTCAATTTTAATTTGATCAAGCTGGATGAGCAGAACAATTTCAACTTCAGTGGGGATTTTATTGACTACCACATTCTGGCGGGAACAGAAATCAACTTCACGCAATCCAGAAACCTGGTGTTCTGGGGCCTCCGCCAGCTTTGCCCGGGGCCAGGTGAAAATCTGACTTTCGAAATAGAGTTGACCATAAAAATGCCGGGAACCTATTCGCTGGAACTATCAAATGCCTTTATCCAGTGGGGTGGCGCCATTCAGTGCAATGGCGGAGGTAGCAACGGAGAGTTCTTCTTCGGAGAGATGAATGCCTTTTTCTACCCCTATAATCCCAGGCTGGACCTGCTGTACGATCTTCCGGAGTCGACTCAGGAAGGGATTTCCTTCCTGTTTCCGGATCACCCATCTTTGCTCAATCGGAGGGTGGTGTTTTTTAGGGTTGACGAATAGAGATTGAATGAGGGTGAGAAAGTTCCACCCTCATTCAATGCTTCTTGATAATTCTACAACGTAAATCTTAATCTGGCGAAGACCAGACGGCCATTGGCTCCAAATTGCTGGGACCGACGAGAATACAGGAATCGACCTTCACCCTGGTTGGCGGGGATATTCATATCGGGATAAACATCCAGTAAATTATTGGATCCCACGGTCAGGATCAGGCTTTCGGTGATGCCGTAACTGACACTCAAATCCGTCACAATCTTTGCCCCAAATTCCTGCTGATTGGCCTCGCTATTGGTGGCTTCAAATACCTTTCCGAAATATACATTGCGCAAAAGCGCGGAGAAGCGACCAATACTGTAATTGAAGGTCAGGTTCAACTTGGTTTGCGGCACAGCTCCTTCCAGGAAGATACGACTGGTTTCATCAAAATAGGTGTCCTCTTTGCCTTTGAGCTGCTCGGAAGTTTTAATATCACCAAGCTCGGTATTGGTAAAGGTACCGGCCAGCGTTGTATTCAGCCTACCCACGCCAAGTCGGGCATTGTGTGCAAAGACGATATCCAAACCACTTGTTTTCGTATCAATAGCATTGGCAAAGAAAGTAGCCTGACTGGCATTGGCCTCTTGCAGCAGCCTGAATATTTCCTGGTCAACAGCCGAACCATTAGCATCGCCTTCAAAAGTACCTGTTAGCACCACACGATCACTGATGTCAATGAGGTAACCGTCAATGGTGATTGCCAGATTGGCGGAAGGAATCTGCATAGTCAAACCGGCACTGAAACTGGTTGAAGTTTCTTCTTTAAGTTGGGGAATACCCAACAACTCTGCCGGACGACTATCATTGGAAAAGGTTCCTACTTCATTGGGCACACCATCTACAAAAAGGGTAGAAGTAGAATTGAAGTTCAGCTGGTGCAAAGAAGGTGCCCGGAAACCCGAACTGGCCGTTCCTCGTATAGCCAAATCCTCGGTGATCTTCAGGCGGGCCGCCAGTTTACCGGTCAGTACCGATCCAAAATCACTGTAGTTTTCAAAACGCAGGGCACCCGCCAGTAAAAATGCTTCGCTCAAATCTGCCTCTACATCAATATAGGCAGCAACGCTATTGCGAAAGGCATTGACTTCATTGTCAGGGCTGAATCCGGGAAAAACCTGAGCACCGCCGGGTCTCGCATCACCATTGGGGGCAAATACAGTACTGATGGGACCTTCCCCATCCTGAATCAATAAAGAGTCTCCGCTATTGGTCACGTACCAGCTGGCCAACCCATAGTTGGTATACGATGCCTCTTCACCGGCTACGATCTGGTAGTTTTCCAGTCGGTACTCAGCACCAAATGCCAGGTTGAAGCCCGCCATCCAATCTTCCCAGTACCGGCGGATATCAAAGTTGGTGGTATTTTGCGCAAAGCTAAATCCTCCCGAGTTAAATGAGGTAGGCGAGGCTGACTCCAATGATGCATTTAGGGTATTGGTGATAAGGTAATTGAAACTATTAGAACCAAGTGTGTTGCTGAAATCCAGTTCCCACTCCCCTACCCGATTGCGCAAGCCAACAGCAATTGACTGATCCTTGATATTGGAGTTGATTTCGGGTAGAAATCCATTGGGATAAATATCTGTAACCGTCCGCGACTGGTTGGGCAAACGATAAAAGCCCGTGGCCTGTCCGCGACGGTAGCTGATGCCTCCAAATGAATAAAGGGTAGCGTTTTCGCTCACCGGCAATTCCATATTCATGAAAGCAACACCGGAACGCAACGCCGATTGTCCAACCCTCATATTAAAGTCGGACCGTTGTAAGCCTCTTCTCTGGAGTTCACTATCCGTGATGTCATCATTGGGGTCTCCTGCATAATCCGGATTGTTAAACCCTGAAAAAATACTGCCTTCCCATTCCTTCATTCTGTTGGTATGGTTACGTACTTCATAGGCTCCGGTCAAATTGAGGAAGCCTCCGTTCTGGCCCAGGTCAGCTCCATAGTTAACACTCAGCTGAGCGTTCTCGCCATCCATGCCATTGTCATCATCCGCTTCCGGCAGTTCACTGGTGATGTAGGCCCCGGTACCTGCAGAGAAGGTCACCCCACGTTCATCCTTGAGTACAATATTAATTACTCCCGCAATGGCGTCCGAACCGTATTGTGCCGCAGCACCGTCGCGTAGTACTTCAATTCGCTCAATGGCAGCAACGGGAATGGCATTCATGTCGGTACCCACATTTCCTCTACCAAAGGTACCATTAACATTCACCAGTGAGGTGGTGTGTCGGCGCTTGCCATTGATGAGTACCAATACCTGATCGGGTCCCAATCCGCGCAGGGAAGCCGGGTCAATGTGATCGGTACCGTCAGAAATGGTTTGTTTGTTGGAAGAGAATGAAGGGGCTACGTAATTTAGTATTTCATTCACTGTAGTTTGCGGCCCAATATTGGCAATTTCGTTTATATTCAGTACATCTACCGGCGCAGTAGTTTCCAATTTGGTGCGCCCTGCAGATCGGGAACCCAGTACAATAATTTCACTGAGCAATTCGCCCGAAGAAAGCATCACATCAACTACATCCCGGCCATCAATGGATGCTTCCTGCGATCCGTAACCAATAAATGAGATGACCAGGGTTTGTGCATTTTCAGGTATTTTGAGGATGTAATTTCCCTCGAGATCTGTTACGGTTCCTATTGATGTTCCTTTCACCTGAACGGTGGCACCGATCAATGGTTCGTGGCTTTCATCAGTGACATTGCCGGTTATCTTTTTTTGGCTATAAGCCAGAAAATACATGGTGAGAAGAAGGGCAATCAAGGACAATTTTTTCATGATCCAGGAATTTTAGGTGAATAAATCTGCCAGAAGTTTACCCGGTATTACCTCAATTTTATAAGTAATTCCTACCTGTAACCTTCGGACAATTTGTAAATTAAACCACTTCAAGGTCTGGAGGATAGCATTCCAATTTAAATCCAGCGCTTAACAGATAGAGCATAAAGGAAATCAAAAATGTCTTCCACAATGTGGCAAAGAAATCATTGCAGGATGAGGGCGAGGCTTGAACAAAATTCCATTTAACAACAAAAATACAAAAAAAAATTTGGTGGACTGATAGTATTCTCATCGTTTAATTAAGAAAAGTTCTTCCAATAGAAAAAAATAGTTCAATTCCTCGTAGTTTTACTTCATGTGTGTGCAGTAAATTAACAATTTATGAAAGTTGTTGGCATTGGAGCTTCAGCCGGAGGCATGGAGGCCCTGATTGAGCTACTGTCGGTGCTACCAACTGATAGCGGGGCCACCTGGGTAATTATCTCCCATCTTTCTCCGAATCATCCAAGTATTCTGGATGACCTGCTGAGAAATCATACTGCTATGCCGGTCAGCTTCGTAAAAGAACGGGCTACGCTGAAACCCAATCACATTTATCTGAACCCTCCTGGAAAAAACCTGGTCTTTAGCAAAGGCATGATTTTTGCCAAACCGATTCCCGCTGACCAGATCCCCAATTTGCCCATTGACCTATTTTTGCACTCTTTAGCAGAAGACAGGAAGGGATTTGCCATTGCGGTCATCCTTTCCGGCACCGGAGCGGACGGCTCACGTGGTATTCGGACCATTAAAGAGGAAGGCGGCCTGGTATTTATCCAAAGTCCTGAATCAGCGGTCTTTGACGGCATGCCACTCAGTGCCATTCATCAAAATGTGACCGACGAAATTTTATCTCCCAAAGAGATTGCGCTTAAGCTGGTAAACATTCTCAAACAACCACATCCGGAAGCAGCAATTGACCTGAAGGATGAGGACACCTCCGAGTTATTTAAGCAAATCATCTTTCACGTATCTGATCACACAAAGATAGACTACTCGGTTTACCGCGAACCCACCCTGATTCGGCGCATGGAAAACCGAATGATGCTGAAGCAGATCAAATCACTGAAGAAATACCTTAAGTTTCTTGAAAATAATCCGCACGAAGTACTGGCACTTAATGACGATTTTCTCATTGGGGTAACCCGATTCTTCCGTGATCCGGAAGCCTTTGAAGAGTTTGAAAATAATATCCTGCCCAAAATTTTTGCCAACCGGGAGGAGGGAGATCTCGTTCGCTTTTGGGTCAGTGGTTGTTCTACCGGTGAAGAAGCCTACTCCATGGCCATTCTCATTGACCAGTTTATTACACAAAATAACCTAAAAGTTAATTTTAAGCTCTTTGCTTCCGATGTGGATCCCAAGGCCATCAGAATTGCCACCGATGGAGCTTATCCCTACAATATGGCTTCAGAACTCCCCAGCAATGTGCTGGTGCAGTATTTCCAAAAGTCTGGAAATTTGTACCATATCAAACCCTATCTGAAAGATAAAATCCTCTTCGCCGTTCACAACCTGCTGTCCGACCCTCCCTTCATTCAGATGGATTTTATCTCCTGCCGAAACCTTTTGATTTACCTTAAGCCGCAGGCGCAAAAAAATGTACTTTCTACCTTTCACTTTGCGTTAAACCCTTCCGGGTTTCTGTTTTTGGGTCCCAGCGAAGGACTTGGAGAGGTGAAACAAGCATTCCACCGAACTTCCGAGAAATGGAAATTTTTCATAAAAGGAGATGATTTGATCCAAGCCCCCTACACCCCATGGAGTAAACTGAATCTCTCCACCAGATACACACTAACCGGGAACAAAAAAAATATGGAGCCTTCGAAACCGACAGTCCCTAAATTCAAGCAAGAACAGCCAGATCCTTACACCCAGTACCTGGTGGAACAATACGCCCCGGTTTCCATCTTTATTACTGCTGAACTCGATATTCTCTACATCAATGGAAATATTGAAGAGCTGGTACGATTACCTAGAGCGGTAGCCAGGCTCAACCTGGAACGTATGATTGACCAGGACCAACTGATTGTATTCAGAAATGGCGTACAAAAAGCCCTGGCTTCCCCGGGACGCTTCCGGTTTGAGAATGTGGTCTTTTCCAAGAATGATAAAAAAACAGCTACTAGTCTTACCTTTTCGGAAGTGGCGCTACCAGGCCATCAGGACCAGATAGTGCTGGTTCAAATCAAGCAAAGCGACCACTTGCAGGACGATGAGGATGTGAAAGAAACAAATCTGGATACCAGTAGTTTCAACAATGATCACGTCAAGAGCTTGCAGCAGCAACTGGACCTCGCCAAGCAGGAAACCAGACAGCTGGTGGCCAAGCTGGAAAGTACCAATGAGGAGCTAATTTCTTCCAACCAGGAGTTGTTGAGTGCTAATGAAGAATTGCAAAGTACCAACGAAGAGCTGCAATCAGTCAATGAGGAACTCTATACGGTCAACAGTGAGCTGCAATCAAAAAATGATGCACTGATTACGGCCAACAATGATATTTCCAACCTTTTGCGCAGTACAGAAATTGGCACCATTTTCCTTGATCTGGATTTGAATATCCGAAAATTCACGCCTGCCATCCGCAAGCAGTTTGATCTGATCGAATCGGATATTGGGCGTCCGATCAGTACCTTCTCCAGTGCCTTTAATGAGCTTGACATTAGGAAAATTTGCGCCGAAGTTTACGAAACTTTAACCCATTACGAATCAGAAGTCATTGATGTACGGGGCAATCATTTCCTTTTACGGGTGCTGCCATACCGCACCGGGGAAAGTGTGATTGATGGAGTGGTTGTTTCCTTTATTGACATCAACGAAGTGACCAGGTTCAAATCGGAAATGGCTATCCATGCCAATAAATTTAAGGCCATTTTCAACTACTCAAAAGACATCATCATAGTACTGGCGGAGGATGGGAAAATTCGCATGATCAATAAGCCGTTTGGGCAATTCACAAAAAAAGAACTGGCCGGGCAAAACATCAGAGATTTCCTACCCAAAAAGGAGGGGCAACAAATAATCAAAACATTGGGCAAAATGATCAAAGAACAAAAAGCCCAAAACATCACAATTTCGATCAGCAACGATCAAAACCTCCATTGGTATGAGGTTAATTTTATCCCTACTGCTGACTCCTTGAAAGAACAGGACAAGATCACCAAGGCTACTGTGATTCTACACGATGTGACCGAGATGATCCTAAGTCAGGCCAGATTGCAGCAGACCCTTGAAGAATTCCAGGCATTCATGGATCATGCCCAGCATCAGATTTCGCTGGTTGATGAACAAGGGAAAATTCACTATATCAACTTTACGCGCCACACCGGACTATCCAAGGAAGAAATCAGGGGTACGTTAATTTACGATTTCCTGCCTAAGGATCAACACCAAACAGTGAAGGAGGCCATAGAGGCAGTCTTTGCCGGGAAAGCTTTTGGACGGGTAGCTTTCCGTTTTGAGTATCCGGATGGACGGCATTTCCAGGCTGAATTAATTGCCTCTCCGGTCACCATTGATGGTGAAGTTAAATATGCGGCCCTGATCGGGCAACCGGGCGATCAGCCTGATCCGAAGTAGATGCTAAGAACTGGCTTCCCGGCGCAGGTGGATATTTAGTTTTCGCATCCGGGAAAAAAGGGTTTGCGGGTTTATGTCCAGTAGACGGGCCGCTCCGTTGGGGCCACTGACCCGCCAATGGGTGCGCTCCAGTGCCTCAATAATATGGTTGCGCTGCACCTCCTCCAAAGTTTGAAATTCTGCCGAAGTAACCTCCTTACGCACCGAGGAGGAAGGGTGCCAAAACCCAAGATTCAAGGTCCTGCCATTAGTAAAGATAGCGGCCCTTTCGATGATGTTTTGCAGCTCCCGTACATTACCAGGAAACTCGTATTTCTTAAGTCTTTCCAGGTCACTATTGTTGATCTGTGGCACTGGTCGGCCATTTTTCTTGCTGAACTTTTCCAGGAAGTATTGCACAAGCAAGGGGATGTCTTCTTTTCTTTTGCGCAGTGGAAGATTCTCGATGGGGAAAACGTGCAAACGGTAATACAAATCTTCGCGAAACTCATTGCGCTCTACCATCTTTTTGAGGTTGCGATTGGTTGCTGCAATGACCCTCACATTGACCGTAATGGTGCGGTTGCTACCCAGCCGCTGGATTTCTCCTTCCTGTAGAACACGTAGCAGTTTCACCTGCAAATCTGCGGTCAGCTCTCCAATTTCATCCAGAAAAATAGTACCGCCGTCGGCCAGCTCAAATCGGCCGGTTCGTTCTTTTTCGGCCCCCGTAAATGCGCCTTTGGTATGACCGAAGAGTTCACTTTCAATCAGACTTTCCGACAATGCCGCACAATCTACCTTCACCAAAGGGCGGTCTTTGCGCTGACTCAATCGGTGTATGGCACGTGCCAACAATTCCTTACCTGTACCTGTCTCCCCTTCTATCAACACAGTTGATCTGGTCGGAGCCACCTGCTCTATCTGCTTCAACACCTTTTGGTAGGCCGGGCTTGTACTAACAATTTCTTCAAAATTGATGCTGACTTCTTCTTGCAGGTAGGTATTCTCGGCCTCCAGCTGCCGACTTAGATTCTGCACTTGCAGAAGGGCATTTTGCAAATTTTTCTCCTCTTGACGTCGGTGGGTAATGTCGCGAGCCGTGAGGCATATTAAATCGTTTTCAAGTTGAGTCAGGGAAATGGCGGTGGGAAAAACAGTACCATTGCTCCGCTGAAAAGTACTCTCCAATCTGACTACCGGTTCTATGGCCACTTCTTTTTGTATACGGTTCCAGTCCAATTTAGTAAATTCGATCCCCACCTTTAAAAGATGAACCTGCGAAACAAACTCCTCCCTCTGGTAACCTAGTGTCTGTAGTGCAGCCTCATTGGCATATTCAAAATTGCCATTTTTATTGACCCAAAAAATCATTTCGTCCGACCTGTCCAGGGTAAGTTGTGCTAGCTGGTTGGCCTGATTTGAAACGGTAGTCTCATCCAATTCCTGAATGACTCCGTGGATGGCCACCAGCTGTTTTTGGTCAAGTACAGGAGCGGCGTGCAGCATCAGTTTTTTTGAGGTAGCTTTCACCTGGTATTCAAGGAGTAATTTAAATGCCGCTTTAGCTTTGTTTAATCTGCGAAATGCCGCAATCACCTCCTGGTTCTGCTCTGTCGACAATCCCTTCTGCAACAATTGCATAAGGTTGATCTTTCCCAAATCCAGATCATCCGGAGCGACTCCCAACAATACAAAAAGACCCCGCATAGCACTGAAGGATCCATCCGTGATATCCCAGTGCCAGGCTGCTACCTTTTGTTTCAGCGCAAACCATTCCAGAATTTGAGCTTGCCTGACTTTCTGAAAGGCCCCGGTAGAAACCGTGCACAGGGCAAGTCCCGGAGAATTGTCACTGATCAGAAATGCTTCCATTTCCAAAGTGATAGCATCACCTTTGTCAACCATCCAGCTACTGGTCCATTTCAGGGCTCCTTTTGCCAGCAGTTGATGCCATTTATTTTGCAGGGTTTCCGAATCCATTGCAGCATCAAATTCCTGTAGGTTGTGCTTCGTCAATTCTTCGGTATCAAACCCGGTTAACGCCGCAAAGCTAGCATCAGCACGCAGAATATTGCCATATTGATCTATTAATAGAATCCCCGGCAAAAAACTGGAAATCAATGAAAAAAATTTGGGATATTGCTCAAAGAAATGAGGCGTGTTGTAGGGCATTACGATAAAATGGTTTCAAACCACAAGGTAATGGTTTTTTCTCTTTTTTACGAAATATAATAAAAAAACACCTGATAGATCGGAACAGAGAGTAACAAAGGCCCTGAATAATTTATTGTATTTAATAAAATTTAACAAATAACATAAATATTCAATCGCCACCCAAGCATAAGTCCCTGTAAACCAGAAACTTAAAAATAGGCACGTTTTTAGCCTAATGGTAACTGAGTGTAAATAGGGGCTCACCTATAACGCTATGTAATTATACAGGAAAAAATGTACGTTTCTTGTATCACCTAACCTAAAGAAAATACTCCTAAAACCATTTGAAAGATGGCTACGGCGAAAGCACCTAGGGAAAGGAGCGATTCCTTTCCGCCCAGCCGTGGTTAAAGAAACATTTATTTGGGGCTCTTCGATGGCTACTTTTTTTAAGGTAGCCGTCTTTTTTTCCAACTAAAGATCTAAAGTTTAATTCCTCCTTCTAGTAAAACAAGTTTTATACCTTCATTAAAAGAGGCTATTCCGCACAAGCAGAATAGCCTCGATTTTTTGTATCCTTGACAAATCGTGATTGCCTAGTTCAAATCAAAGAACAATTTAGTCGTTACCGCATCTCCACCGATGGCAGATGAGGCAGCGTTCCAATTACTACCGTTGAGGGTCTGCTCTACAATTGGGTAGGTCAACCGCACCGGAATGTCTGAAACGGCATCAGCAGGTGCCTCCAGTACCGGATAGTCCAGACAGCGCCAGGACAACCAACCGGCAAATCCGCGGTTGTACAGTGCAATCCACTTTTGTACACCAATCTTCTCCTGCCAGGCTCCAGCGGCCGTTGCGTAAGCCACCTCCGATTGTTGCAGATAGGCATCTACATCAGCTTGCGAGCCACCCCAGAAAAGGATGGAAGCCTGAATGGCATTGTTGTAATGCTCTTCAGCCGTGCCGCCTACATTGAAACCCAATTCTGCGGCTTCCGCCAATAGAAACTCTACCTCTGCGTAATCCAGAATGGTTCCTCCAAAAGTAGGCTCCTTAATCGCATCGGCGATGTGAGTGTACTGGCTGTAGGTATTGTTGTCGCCATAAGTACCACCCACATACTCCACTTCCGGCGTATTGGGATCATCCTGATTGTCATCAAAATAGAAGGCTCTTCTCGGATCCTCTAAAGCATTCATACGATCTACCAGCGTATTGGCGATGACAAAGTCATTACGGCCGCTGGCAACAAGGTCGACATACAAAGGATTCGTGTTGGGCGTTGAGCTCAGGTAGGTTAGCGTAGCATTATCGGCATTGCTGGTAAAGACACCAGCGGTTACGGCAGCTTCCACGGTAGACTTACCCAGGTCCGGCATCTTACCAGCCAGGGTCATGCCCATCCTCAACTTCAGAGAATTGCCAAACTTTTGCCATGCCGCTACATCACCGCCGTACATATTATCGGCGCTGCCGAAGCTTCCGGCACTGGCATCCAGCTTACCAACTGCTGCATCGAGTTGGGTTATCAAATCGGTGTAAATCGTTTGTGCATCGTCGTATTTAGGCAGCAAGGTATTGATATCCAGTGCTTCCGAATAAGGCACGTTGCCAAAGGATTCTACCAACACCGAGTAGGTAAAAACCTTCATAATTTCGATGATCTGCAATTTGTTGTTCTTGGCCGTTTCCTCGGCGGCAATAACGTCAGTATCACTGATAATGACGGAGGCTTCATCCAGATTTTTCAATACAAAGCGATACAACTCACTCCAGTGCTGCTCCGGAATATTCCGCGTTACCAGGTCGTAATTACTTTCATCAATGTAAGTGGTTTGTGTCCAATATTGGCAAAACAACCGGAATGGGTTGAAATTGACATTGGTACTCACCATTTGGTCTACCAAATCCTTCTGAGCGGAAGTAAACAGGGATTCGCCCGGTACTGCCGATGGATTTTTGATATTGGTATTTAAGTCTTCCAGGTCCTTATCACAGGCTGTGGCCAGCAGAAATACCACCAGGACTAATAAGAAATTATATCTTTTCATAAAGGTTGATTTATGCATTTGGGAAGGCACAGGCTGGTACCTGCACCTCCCCATTAAATATTATTTTTAGAATTGTACTTTCAGGTTAAAACCAATCTCGCGCAATGATGGCAACGAACCGGTAGAATATCCCTGCAGGTTACCTGCACCCAATCCTGATTCAGGATCGGCGTGTGGCAAATTCTTAGAGATAATCCAAAGGTTGGAACCTACCAGACTCAATGACAAGCCACTGATTGGCAAACCATCCACAACGGATTGTGGCAGAGAATAAGTCAGGGCCAACTGGCGCAGCTTCACGTAACCTGCATCGTAAACAAATGCCTTGTCAGGCAAACCTCTACGGTATCCCCAGGCACCAAAAAGATCGGCACGCTGACGGGTTTGGTTAGGTGATCCATCCGCATTAACACCTTCATTGAGAAATCCACCACCTTCGTCAAGACTGTTCCGAACCGGGTTACCCAGATCATTCGTAAATGCAGTTTCTTCGTACAATCCGGTAGCCAGACCATAGTACATATCCAATGAGAAAATATCACCGCCTTTCTGCACATCGATCAGGAAGCTCAAAGACCAGTTCTTATAAGAGAAACGGTTGTTCAAACCGGCAATCCAATCTGGATTAGGATCACCGATCACGTTATCGGAAGTTGCAGTTTTGACGTATTGACCATTGTTTTCGTCAATGATTGGTTGGTCATTCAGGTAAGTATAATCAGTACCGAAGATCACACCGTATGGCTGACCTACGCGAGCATTCAAGGTAATACCACCTTGGAGTGATCCCAGCTGCAGGTTGTCCAGCCCTTCTTCCAGAGAAACCACCTGGTTGCGGTTGCGCGTCCAGTTTAGGTTAACATCCCAGGAAAAGTTGTTGCCACGTACTGGCGAACCAAACAATGACAGTTCAACTCCTTGGTTTTCAATTTCTCCGGCATTGAGCACCTTGTACAGATAACCCGTTGCTTCCGTCACACGTACCGGCAGAATCTGGTCAACAGAGTTGGTCTTGTAGAAAGCGACGTCAAAGCCCAAACGACTGTTGAAGAAGGCCATTTCCAAACCAGTCTCAATACTCTTGGTACGCTCTGGTCTTAGGTCAGGATTCTTCTTGGTATTGGCTACAGCCGAGCTGGCTGATCCAAAAGCCGTGTTTACGTTGTAGGTATCCATAATACGGTCAAAACCGGCACTGTTACCTACTTCAGCGTAGTTGGCTCTGAACTTTCCAAAGGAAATCCAGTCATTTTGTACAAATCTTGAGAATATAAAACTGGTCGCCACGGCTGGGTAGTAGTAGGTGTTGTTTTCCACCGGCAAGGTAGAAGAAACATCTCTACGCAGTGAACCTTCCAGATACAAGAAGCCGTCGTAACCGATAGAAGCACTACCATAGATACCATTTACGCCAATGCGCTCGTATCTTTCAATTGGATTAGGCAGTGGACCAACAGTATTTTGCAGGGAGTACAGGCGAGGTACATTCAATCCACCATTGGTGGCTGCAAACACAGAATTGAGCTTGTTGCGACGTACATTGGTACCGATCACCCCGGCGATGTTTACCTTTTCGGAAATATTCTTGTCAAAGTTCAACATCAGGTCGTAGTTAAACTCTGAGTTGGAAATATCGCGGCGAGAATAACCAGACCCTACATCCAGGCGGCCAATACTACCATCCACACGGTCGGTACCAATGCCAAAGCGGCCAGGTACACTACCAATGGCTTTGCGTTCTTCCTGCAACTCAGTGTAGGTATCGGCGGCAACACGTCCAAACAGGCTCAACCAATCGGTCAGCTTGTAATCTAATGTTAGGTAACCAATGAAGCGACCACGCTCGTCAGATTCGTAATTTTCGAAACGCGTCCAGTAAGGATTATCCCAGTAAATGGGTGACAACTGACCAGGATCTGCATAGTTCCAGGTTAGGTTTCTTCTCAAGTTAAAATAAGCTTCTTCCTGCTCTTTCAAATCTACATTGGTTTGCCACCACTGGCGGAAGTTACCCATGATGTTATCGCCATAACCGGTTGGGTTCCTACCCAGGCCTTCGGTGTTGACGTAGTTTCCAAAGCCGGAAACCGTCAGGCGATCCGTCAGGTCAAACTGCGCTTTCAATGAGAAATTGTTGCGCTCCAGTGAGCTGTTGGGCTGCAGACCATCGTGCTTGTAGTTGGTATAAGAGAAACGATAAGACCCATTGGCAATAGCCTGATCAAAAGAAAGCGTATTGACGTAAGTCATCGGTGTTTCAAAAAATTCAAGGGGACCATTTTCTGCTGCTACCCAGGGCTTTTTTTGTAGGTAGTTTTCTGACTCGGGGTCAAAAGCATCCCAGTGGTAAACCATCAGACTGGGGTCGAATGGAGCACCGTAAGAAGCATCTTCAGAAAGTGGTACGATAAGGTCTTCTGCGCCGTCGCCATCAGGGTCACCAAGTAGCCAGAAGGAACCAGGACCGTCATAATAGGGACCGTAACCGGCTCCGTACTGCTGCTGGTACTTAGGGAAGGTGCTCTTGTCAACAAATCCGGCAGTGATGCTGGAATTAAAGGTTACCCCAATGCCCTTTTGCTTGGATGCGCCGCTTTTGGTGGTGATCATCACCACACCATTGGCCGCACGAGAGCCATACAATGCCGTTGCGGCAGCACCCTTAAGGATGTTGACCGAAGCAATATCGTCAGGATTGATATCAGAAGCGGCATTACCATAATCATAACCGCTACCGGCCTGCTCCTGCGAACGGGAGTTCGTATTAGTGTTATTAATCGGTACACCGTCAATGACAAAAAGGGCCTGGTTATTGCCCTGTAGTGAGGTATTACCACGAATCACCACATTGGTTGATCCCCCCATGTTGGTGGTTCGTTTAACCTGAATACCAGATGCCAGACCAGATAGGGAGTTAACAAAGTTATCGGTTTTTTGAATGTTGAGATTTTCGCCCTCTACCTGCTGGGTAGCATAACCGAGCGACTTTTTCTCACGCGAGATACCGAGAGCAGTGACCACGGCCTCTTCCAGGAGTACCCCTTCAGCTAGTGTGACATTAATTGGCCCTGATCCGGTGATAGCTACTTCTTTAGATTTGTACCCCGTATAACTGATCATCAGGGTTTTGTAGCCTTCCGGTACGTTGAGTTCAAAGTTTCCATCGAAATCTGTAATGGTTCCGTCGGAAGTGCCTTTTACAAGTACACTTGCTCCGATCAGTGGGTCACCCGCTTCATCGGTGACCTTTCCTGATACTAACGACTGAGCAGACAGGCTCAGGGTCATTGCCAGGATTGCAATGATAGTACAAAGTGATTTCATCATATAAACTTGTGAGTTGGTGAAATAATCATGATGTGTGTTTTGGCTTTAAATGAGTGTTGGGCTAATGGGGCGCTTATTTAGCCCAGAAGCCTAAATGATAGACATGGCAATCTCATTCTGCCAAAGGACAATGGCAGTTAAGGAACAGGCAAACTTGTTTTTATTGCACCTGCACGACAGGGAGAAACTTGCTTTCCTGCAAGCAATTACAATGGGGCAACAAGAGCCCGACACTAATGAGATTGAAATGAGAGTATTTATCGTACTGATCCGATACCTGAAATGATTGAACTAATGAGATGTATTTCAGGACCTTCTGTGGCTGGAAGGATATTTGTTTACATTTCCTTAACAACGCCAAGGTATCAAAGATTGCTGCTAAAAATGTCAGAAAGTAGACGAAATATGGAAAAAACTACCCAACCATGTAGGGGCAATTTGAGCATTCAATTCATGAATAATAGTAATACTTTTACATATATAAAAAGACGGGATAAAATAAAAATTGGGGTAGTTCCCAATAAAGGAACTACCCCAATAGGCGAAATTACTAGTGCGAATAGTCCGAAATGATTGATCCTTTTTTTAGGCTCTAAGCATTGATAATGCTGAACATCGAAGGTCAATCATTTCTGCATCAATCCACTAGAATAGTTCTATTGATTGACTATATCGACGTCCAGGCGGTCGATGACGTCGCGAGCACCACCTTCACGGGCATTTTCGACGGCACTGGCTCTTTCCCGCCAGCTATCGACTGTACCGGTCAGTAGCGCTACACCATTTTCCACCTCAACATTGACCTGATCGGCATTGACAAAGGGCGACCACCAAAGTTCACTATTGATGTTGTCCAAAATCTGGGAATCGGTCAGGGAGGTACGATAATAGCTTTCGGTGCGCGTATACGGCGAAGGATACACATCGGCATACGTGAATGGATGATAGTAATAGATATTACCGGGTACTTCCACCTCAAGTTTGTTGTTCACTTCTACAATACCTTCGATGTTGGCCACAATATCTTCCGCTTTATTGCTTTCATAATCGTTTTCCACCTGACCTTCCAGAGTGGCCGTCTGCTTGTTGACTTTCACTTCTATCGCTGAGGATTGCAGGTCAACATCTCGCTTGATGGCCATTTGGGCATTCTTTTGTGCTTCCATCGGAGAAATCTCTCCATCCGGCCTTACTTTAAGGTTGTTTTTCACATAGAGTACGCCAACAACATTTAGTGCATCGGCCTCGGCGGTACGTTTGGCCAACAGATTATCTACGGTTCCCGACAAGGTCACCACACCATTGGAAACGTGCACTTTCGGTTGATAAGAGGCAATTCTTGGGTCAAAAAGAAAGACCTTGTTTATGGCCGTTTTGATTTCTTTTGCGGTCTTTTTCGGATAGGGGTTAGCATTGAGTTTGAGTTCGTCATCGCTCAACCAATCCTTCACGGCTATCCCCTCCGCATCAACCGTCTCTACGCCGGAGGTCCAGCCATAGTTCTCAGCAAGAATTTTGGCATTACTACTTCCAACAAGTCCGTCCAAATACACTCTGCTATCTTTCACGCGGACATTTATCTGCGATTGATACAGGCGAATATCATTGACGATAGCCTGCCTGATCTCACTGGCAATTTCCTGGTCAGAACGGTTATCTGTGTAATTGACCGTGAGGTTATTGTCCAGGGCTTTCACCCCGGAGACTTGCTTGGCAACATAAGTACTGAGCCGTTTTTCCTGCCAGGAATCCACTTCTCCGGAAAGCTGTACGGTACCATCATTGGTGGTCACCGCTACTTCGTAAGCTTCCGTAGCCGGATCGCGGGCAAGGGCCTCCTTGATATCGGCAGTAATGCTGGCATCTACGCGCGTGGGAGGTTGTACTTCAATCCGGTTGATGACTGCTTGTACTCCCTTCACGGCCATGGCTACTTTCTCCGCTCTCTCGCGGGAAAGCAAATCATCGACCGTACCACTGAGGGTGACGATCTTCTGAGAGGTGATGACATCAATGGAGTTGGCAGGCACATCAGCCTGATAAAATAATTCCTGATCTATTCGGTTGGTGATGGCCTCATCCCACTGTTCTTCGCTTTGCGCAAAAAGCGAGCTGGCGAGCAGGATCAATCCCACCACAACACAATTTTTTTGTACGTGTTTTAAATTTAAAATCATAGCTTCTTCTTTTAATTTTGGTTCTTTGAAAAATTTCGTGATTCAGGGTCAATCGAACAGGTCAACCAACGCTTCTGGCAGGCGCTTGTGCTTGCCCTTTTAGCTTGACCACTAAATTTGTCAAAGAAGGTTTATTTTTCCAACGAAAAGGCGGGCGTTATGTTCGTTAGTGTTTGATTATCAGTTTTTTACAATTAAAGCTAACTTGTTACGCAGCAGCGTATTCAAATTTTCCTTATTTTCACGGTTCAAGCGGGCGGCAGCATGAAAAAACCAGTCATATTTACGGCATTTGCAAACCCCAAGGAAGATCTGCGCCAACTCAAGGAAGAGGAGAAGGCCCTGATCAATCTGTTTTTGCCACTGAACAATGCTGATAAGGTGCAGCATTTCAACCGTCCGAATCTCGATATCGAACAGCTCTATAAAGACATCAATCAGTTTCATCGGCGCATTCTGATTTTTCACTATGGCGGTCATGCCGAAGACCACCTGCTTTTCCTGGACGACAAGCCCAACTACGCTGAAGGATTGGCGAAAGCCTTGGCTAGCCAACAAAAGAATCTACTGATCTTTCTCAATGGCTGTTCTACCCAATCGCAGGTAGAAAAACTGGTCGAGGCCGGTGCCAGGGCAGTGATTGCCACTACCGAAAAAATTAAGGATGGTTTGTCAAAAGCTTTTGCTGAGGCTTTTTACGAACAACTCATAGCCGGGAAAACACTACAGGATGCCTTTGAGGATGCCCAACCTGTGGCTTTAGGCATATCTGGTGATGACCTGTCTTTTAAGACCCTTCGTGGTAGCCTTGACCTTGACGACGAGGAAGAAGGGGCCAAATTCCCCTGGTTTTTATATGTTAAGTACGAGGACCAGTTGCAATGGAAACTGGAAGAAGACTATTTTGATCCCGACTACTTGCCCGATCCGGTAGAGATGGTGCTGGCACAGAAACAGGAAGCCATTGAAACGCTTCGTGAGGCCATTCATAACCTGGAAATAGAAATTGCCAAGTCCCATGACAAGATCAAGCGTTTTGAAAAATTTGGTGACGAATTTAAAGACCTGATCAAGGAAGAAACCAACAAGATTGATACGCTGGGCAAACAGATACTGGAAAAAGAGGAAGCCATTCAACGGGAAGACGAAGAACTGAGAACGGAGAAAAGAGAAGCAGAACTATCAGAATCGCAGAAATTGTTGCAGCAGGAACTGGAGCGCATTAATTATAAAGATCAATTTGACGCTTATCGCGATCATGTGAATTTGGAAAACAACCTTGGCGCCTTTGTTATTCAGGGCACTCCCTTATGTGGCCTCGGGTTTCTGCGCGACCGTCTATTGAAGAAAGCCAGTGTGCAGTTTTCCTTTTCCAAAGTCGTGATTGACTTCGCTCCCTTATCCACCGAAGCACCGGATGAAAAAACAATCTGGAAAACCATTGCGCGTTACTTTAAATTGGATGAAAATCTGGCGACTGCTGAAATTGTCGAAACCATTTTCACCAAGGGACACCTGCGCTACAAACATTTGCTACTTCTATTTGAAAACCTCAATTACCCGGATGTTGAATTCAACATTCGCCTGATCAAGGAATTCTGGTTTGTTTTTCAAACGGAGGCACTGCTTCACAACACTAGTAAAAATAACCCCGATGGCAATAAGACACTCTTGTTTATCAGCGATGTTAATTGTCGTAACAAAGAGTCTGGAAGCTCCATCCCCAAAGCTTATTTGGAGAAAATTGAAGCCGATATGCTAAAGCAAAAACACGCTTTTGTACTGCCCATTGTGGAAATTCTCCAACTGGAAGACCTCCGTACCTGGTCCAATCAACTACCCGATGACCTGGGCCTTTCGGAAGCCGTTTTCCAAACCATCATCGACAATTATAAGGGCTTCTTACTGCCCACTATCAAAGCAATCTGTGAACATACACAAACCCAACAAACCATCTATAATGAAAACTTTGCCAAATACGAATAACCCCAGTAGCCAAGAATTCATTCGCTCGCTACCCAATATTTTGTTAATTCAATAATCCTGAAAACTATGCTTTTATTTAATGGTGATTGGTGAGTATCGACTTCGCTGGACTTCATCGATTGGAGAGTGAGGGGTGAAGTGGTGAGGGGTGATTTTCCTAAAGCCTAACCCCCAAAACCTAATACCTAATAAATCTTGCTTTAGACTTATGAAAAATATATTTACCGGAAATTACCTCAAAAAAGGACGCGTCATTAAGCGTAAGCTAGCCAATGGTAAGGTAGTGGAAAAGCTGCAATACCCCTACGATGCCAGTGATGAGCTGGTGCAAGCCGTTAATCTGGCACTGTTGCTGCAAAAGCCGCTACTGCTCATGGGCGAACCCGGCAGCGGCAAAAGCAGTCTGGCACGCGTACTGGCCTGTGAATTGCACCAGGATGCCGACGATTATGAGCAGTATTATTATGAATGGCTGATCAAATCTTCTACCAAAGCACAGGAAGGTTTGTATGAATACGATGCCATTCGCCGACTGGGCAATGCGCAGATTCCAAAAGCGGATCGCGAGGAAGACCTGAGTATTGCCCATTACATCAAGAAAGGACCGCTGGGAGAAGCCATTGAAAACTCCAAACCAGGAGCCAGAGCAGTACTGCTGATTGATGAAATTGACAAGGCCGATCTCGACTTTCCCAATGACTTGCTCAACGAACTGGACCGGGCCGAATACACGATTCCTGAATTGGGAAATAAATCCATCACTGCCGAAGAAAAACCGATTATCATCATCACCAGCAACCGGGAAAAAGATCTGCCCGATGCCTTTTTGCGGCGCTGTGTCTTTCACTTTATCAAACCCTTTGATGATGAACGGCTGAAGAATATTCTGGCCAATCGCTTTTACAAAAAAGAGGCTGACGTTGATGCGGATTTTGTCAAAAAGGTGGTGGACCGGTTTATAAGTATTCGCAAGGAGCTGAATGACAAGCAGTTGATTGTGGGCAAGAACATTTCTACGGCCGAGCTGATCGACTGGTTTCAGGCCATTAAGCACTACGAGGGATTGAAAGGTAAAGAGAAAGATCTAAGCAAGGAAGAAAAGGAAAACCTGGCGCTGATGGTCAAAGAACTGGAGAAATTACCGGCCGCCACGCTCAAGGAAATCCCGTTTAAACAAGTGCTCTTTAAGAATCACAATACATTACTAAATTTCGAATAGGGAGATGCTGAGACCACTGCTCTACGAACTTTTTGAAGCCGCCCGCCGCTATGATCGAAGTACCGGTCACCAGGCGCTGGGTTTTGACAGCTATCTGACGCTGATGGAGGCGTTGCAGAAGGGCATTGGCTTTAATAGTGCGGAGCAGTTGTTGCAGCTGTGCACCCTCATTTGGCGAAAGCCACACCATGATGAGGCGGAGTTCGATGAGGTCTTAAAAAAAGCGATGCTGGCCTTCCGGCAAAACGTAGCGCTGGAAGTCGAGCAGGACCAAAAGGAGACCAAAGAAAAAAAGACGGTTCCAGACCAGCAGACAGCAGAGGGAGAGGCACCTAAAACTAACGAAGAGACTACGCCTGCCCCAAAAGAAAAACCGGAACCTGCCGGTCAGCCGCAAGAAACGGTGATCATCAGCTTTGAAAAAGCCCGGCCCGATGCCGATGAAAATACCACCCGCATCAGCGAGCGGGAATTGGATACGGTGATCCACCAGCGCAATTTTTGGCTGCGCGGCAATTATTTCGAGTTTTCCTCACGTCGCCTGCAGCAAGGATTACGGGCACTACGCAGTGAAGTGGACAGCCTGACCAAAAAGGAAATCAACCTGCCCGCCACCATTGAGGCAACGGCCAAAAAGGGCTATTTTCAGGAACTGAGCTGGCAAAAAGCCAAAGAATGGCGCTCCGACCTGGTGGTCTTGATCGACAATGGCCCTTCGATGATGGCTTTCCAACCCATGATCGATGAGTTGATTGAGGTATTGCGGAAGGATACTGATCAGCGGGAGTTAAACATCTTCTATTTTGACCGGGCGCCGGCAAAGCACGTCTTTAAAGATCAGGAACATTTGCAAGGCATCGAACTGGCGTTTTTTGCCAAAAAATACAAAAGCCCCATCCTCATTCTCAGCGACGGCGGGGCCGCTCAGGGCGGACTGGATCGGGACCGATTGCAGCATACTACGCAACTGTTAAAGATCTTAAAAAAACATCGCGTAGCCTGGCTCAACCCCATGCCGCGCCAACGCTGGAAACGCACCACAGCTGATTATATATCGTACTACGTGAATATGTTTGACGCTAATGGATTGGAATTTGGTAATGCGGTGAGGGTGTTGAAGGCGAAGTTGCTGGGGAAGAAGCTATTGGCTTGATTTGAAAAGGATACCAGTTTAACAACAAAATAAGTCATTTATTTGAACCACAATAGCGCACAAAAGGGCACAATAGAAGTTGCTAAAAAATCCAAACGGATTTTCTAGCAATCCCCTCTTATGTGATCTTTTGTAACTTTTGTGGTTCAATAAAAATAAAATGTGTTTGACTTGTAACACAACAATTATTTTGAACCACATAAGACACCTAAGGATTTTTTGCTGTATTACCTTATGTGCCTCATGTGGTTCCAATAAAATTTAGTGGTCACCACAAAGATGAGCAGTAAATCAAAAATAGACCGCTTTCGCGAAAAATTCCGCGCCGACTACGGTGAGGGGCACTATTATTTTGCCTGTCACGCAGCTTTTCCCGTGGGATTTACGGTGGATTTGCTGTACCAGTTGTGGGCCAATTTTAAGGATGTACCGCAAGGCAGTATCGACCGACTGGCGGTTTCTGATTTGTTGCAATCCGACCTTTGCCGCATCACGCAACGCGGCATTTTTGAGATGGAACTGGAAGTCCGCAATGCCCTGCTGGAAGATTTGCGCCGAATCTTTGGGAAGCAAAGAGAGCAGGACCTCGCCCGCTTTTTGTACCAATACGCCGATGACATTCAGTTGGAAGATATTCCCGTTTCCTTCCGCGATACGCAAAAGATGATTGCGCTGGGCACCCTTGCCCCCAATCTGGCGGTGGAACGACTGGCCCAGCAATTTAATCAACAGCTTGACAAGGGCAACCGCCCCGAAATTTACCGGATGGACAGCCTGCTGGAGGCCCTGCTCAAACAAGACCAGGCCTTCGAAAATCTACGCAACCTCAGCAAGGGCATTCGCGGCACGATGGCAGGTACAGAACTCACTGAAGAAGAAATGGCCGATACTTTTGGCAAAGTTATCAAGATCAATCCTTCCTTATCCAATATCGCCGAAGGCGTACGCATCGCCTTGCCCGAGCATTTGCGCGAGCAGGTACTAGCCTACCGCCGGGAGATTAGTCAACAGGGCGAGGTGGAAGCGCTCAAACGTATTCGCGAGGCCCGCGAAAATGCTGCTTCGGAACTGGACCTGAGCAATCTGGGCTTGACCTACCTCCCGGAGGAGTTATTTGGCCTCAGCCAACTGGAAACACTGGATTTGTATGATAATGCCCTTACGGAAATACCGCTTGCCATTGCCCGGTTGACTAACCTGGAAAAGTTGATGGCCAGTCAGAATCAGCTGACTACCCTACCCGAGAGCCTGGCGGAATTAAAACAACTGAAGACCGTCAAATTTGACAGCAACCAACTGGGGTCGGTACCGGAGGTGATTTTTTCGCTGGAAAACCTGGAGGATCTTTCGCTGGAAAATAATGGCATCGAGTTTTTGCCGCCCGAAATCCAAAAACTATCCAAGCTACGTTTAGCTGATTTACGTGAAAATCCAGTCTACAATATCCCGCAAGGACGCAAGAAATTTACGCGGGGCTATTTGCAGGAATTGTGGTCACCGGAAGGATTTGGTTCCCCAAAATCGGCGGTCGTTTTTCTGGTGCAGGCCGGTGAGGATGAAGCGATGCTTGAGCCAATTCGGGACGCGGCGGAACGCGGAATGATTGAAGCGGAGGTCCTGACTTTTCACACGTTGGATGAATTGTACAATCGCTGCCGCGAAAATGCGCCGCACGAAATGATTGTGCATCTCAACCTTTCCAATACCAATTCCGGTAGGTTGGAAGTGTATTTGGGCGAAAGCCCCATAAAAATAGCAGTTTCGACCATTCACCAGTTGCTTGCTCCGCTTCGCAGTCTGCGTTGCATGGTAAATACACAGGCAATGAGCGAGGAGAAGGCTCGAGAAATAGCAACTGGCAATGTCCGTTCGATTATAAGCAGTTTAGGTTTCAGCCGGGGTGCAAACCCCTATTCCTCGATGCAGGCTTTTTATGAGCGTTTGGCGGAGGGGCAATCTTTAGTTTATGCAGTAGGTTCAGAGCCGGTAAATCCGGATTATGAGATTTTCACCAATCCGGACTTTATTGGGATAGGCGGGTGGGGTATGCCCAGTACGGTAATTCAGCAGCAGCAACAATCCTACAAGATCGAGGAGGGAGTTGAGCAATTTAGGGATGAATTGTTAAGGCTGGTTGAGCAGAATAGTTTCAAGGAATTGTTTACCCAAACCAAACAGCATTTAATCCACAAAAGCCAAATTTTTGATGAATTCATCCTTTTGGAAGCCCGGTACCAGCGATTGGATGAGGATAATATTTCGGGTCTTCTTCCTCAAGACCTGTATGGTTCTGAGCTTGATAAAATCAGGAAATCACTTCTTCAGGCGGTTCAAAGAATCATCGCGGATGATTACACTGACAGGCCACAGCAACAACCGTGGGATCAGCCGGGGGATGGCCAATATGGTGGCCTAGGGGCACTAAAGTTCCACTTAAAGAAGCTGTTGATTGATGACCTTGATGTGACCTTCGCGGAAATGCAGAGGAGTCTGCATGCAGAATCTAAGGTACGTGTAGAATTACAAACTTTAGAGCAACAGTTAGATGTATTCAACAGGCAAGCAAGAGGTGGCTCACTAGATCCCAAGCAGCTGATTGTAAACAAGAACCAGATTGTCCTGGCTACCCTGGAGGTCATCAACCAAATTGAAGAAGGCGATCTGAATTCGGCAATATTGGTCACAGGTGATGAAGATGCCAATATCGCCCACCCCGATCCCATCCAGATTTTCCTCAGCTATGCCGAAGCCGACCAACGTATGGTGGAAAGTCTGAAGGCAGAATTCAAAGCACAACCCATTGTCAGCGCGGAAATTTACGATCCTTACGAATCCATCGCTCAGGAGAGCAATCTCGAATCGGCCGAAAAATCCATTGAAGATGTATTGCACGAAGCGGAAATGGTAATCAGTATTATTAGTCCAGCCTATCTGGAATCCGAATATTGCCAGCGTGAAATGCAGGTGGCCGCCCGGCGGGCGGATGCCGGAGACTCAATATTGATGCCGGTCATTTACCGCAACTGTGACTGGCAAAGTGTACCGGCACTGGCCCAACGGCAGGTATTGCCAGGCAGTGGGTCAGCATTGAATATGACAAAAGATCTGGATGGTGCCGTACGCGGAGTGGCCAATCAGATCGGCGTAAGAGTTGGAGAACTGGTGGCGGAACGCAATCGCCCGGCGGAGGCCAATCAACGGGCTGGTATCCTGGAGATGCCGGAAAGGACCAGGTTTTACCTCGCCTTACAGGGATATACCGCTACGAAAGTCAATAGTGTGCTGTCCAGGATGTACCTCAACAACTTAAGTTCCTACGGTAATATTGACTGGGATGCGGAGCAAAATGCCCGGCCGGAAGGTATCCTAAAAAAACTGCAAGCTTATCGAGAGGAGCTGGTTTGGTTTCATTATTTACGCGATGATAATGCCAATTCTTCAGTGATGGATTCAACAGAGGATAATCCGATGGCTATTTTTGAGGAATTGATTAAGGCGCCTTTTTTGAAGGTGGTGGTACTTGATCGTATGGCCACCAATGAAGAGGTGAATATTCTTCTAAAGGCAGGAATTCCGGCAGTCATCGTTAGTCCTCCAGAAAACGTTGATGTTGGACCATTTATTCAGACGTTTTATGAAGAAATAACTGGTGGCTCATCATTTATTGATGCAGCAACAAATGCCTTAAACAAGAAAATAGATGCATCTAACACCAAACTAGATCCAATATTTTTTATTGAAAATCTAGATGATGCTGAAGGAAAAGCTACGGCTGCCGAAGGTATTTATGCGCCTAGTAATCAATTTAACGAATGGCGATTGATCACCGATAAAGAAGAACCTGAGGCAGATGATGCCTTTTCCCAGCAGTTGAAGGAAGCCCTGCTCCAACTCAACTTCGTCCGCCAAAAATACAGCTACGAGGAAAAACAAAGGCAAATTCAGCACCCAATAACCATTCTTCAGGGAAGAACTGAAAATGCACCGGGCTTGCTACTAAAAGCATTATTGCAGATCAGTGAAATAAATGAAGGGGCTACAATCTTACGTCTGGATCTTGGTGAAATTGATGCCGACAATTGGGGTATTGGCTTGAGCCAACAACTAGGCAGGGCCTTAAATGTGGAAGGCATCAAGGAGGTAACGGATATCGTGGAGCCAATCAATCAACGACTACGCGAAGGCAATGTGGTGATTGTGGGCTACAATTTACAAAAGTTTCGGTCGAAGGACTGGGTAACTGTTCTGAATCAGCTCTATGAACTATTTTTTAATGATCTGGATAAAACGCCTAATCGACTGTTGATCTATTTTATGTCCGAAGAGACCTTGCCACAACTCAATAAGGTTAAAAACCCAAATCTCATCGCCCTTCCCCAAATCTCCCCCCTCGAACGGCCAGATATTGACTACTGGCTCAAAGAACCCGCTGAAAAATTGCCGCATGATTTGCAAGACCGCATTCGCAAAGAAGTGGAGGCCTATTTCCGTAAGGAAAAAACCATGCCCATTCGTAACTTTGTAGAAATGGTGACTCGCCTGGCCGAGCGGCCCCAATTGGCGGAAGGCTTGCTAAAGATTTAAATATTGATCCCGTGATTCGAAAATGCTTCTTGTTATTACTCTTATCTCTACCGCTTTTTGTTACCGCTACCGGACGAGTAGACAGCTTGCGGCAAGTGGTGCAATCCACCACCGATGAACAACAGAAAATGGAGGCCATTTTTGCTTTGGTGGAACACTACCAGATGTGGTCGCACGATAGCACTAAAATTCTCAGCGAGCAAGGATTGGCGCTGGCTGAAAAGCTGGAAGACTACCGAATGATTACCTTAATTTATCTGCGCCTGGGGTTATGGTATCACAATAAGGGCCAATTTGAGGAAGCTAAGAATCAATATTTTCGGGCGCTTTCCTTAATCAAAGAACATCAAATAGATGAAGAGCTGCCTACAGTTTACACCAATCTCGGCCTAACCTACCGGCGGGGCTTTCAACAGGATTCGGCCTTTTATTACTTTTCACAAGCCGAAAAATTGTTTCTCCAACAGGGAGAACCTTATGATATTTGGTATGTGTATTCGGGTTTGGCCCAAATGTTTGCCGACCTTGGAGAAACCGATAAGGCGGAACGCTATTTTCTGAAGGCTTACGAAACGGTACAGAAGGGGGATAGCCGGATGGATCAGGGTTTTTTATTGTACATGATCAACCTGTTTTATTTTACCCACGAACGCTTTGATCAGTTTGCCGACTTTCGCAAAAAATGGGAGGCCTTTCAGCAGGAAAGGAAGACGAGTAAAGAAATGATGGAGATCCCCGAACACGTGGGCATGTACCTCTTTGACAGTGACGATGAGGAAAATTTTACGGCTCGCCTAAATCGGGCCATTGAGCATTACGGTAAAATCAATAATAAATTCCTGGCGGGGTGGTGCTACGAAGATCTTGGCGACTATTATCGGTCAAAGGAAGATTATTCCGCTGCCATTGCGGCCTATGATTCGGCACAAATGTCGTACCAGGGTATCGGCTCCGCTTACCGGCGCGGACGGGCATTCTACCAATTGTACGAAATCAATAAATTAACAGGTGATGCCACTGCCGCCCTGGAATACCTGGAACAATACAAAACCATTGCCGATAGCCTGCGTAGCGCCGAAACGGAAGAAAACCTCAACCAGCTCCAAGTCCAGTACGAAACCGAAAAAAAGGAAAACGCCCTGGTGATCAAGGAGCTGGAGCTGAACCAAAAAACGCAGGAGCGCAACGTACTGCTGGGCAGTTCGATCCTGCTGGCCCTCTTGGCCATCGCCATTTTTTTGGGCTTTCGCCAAAGAATCGAGACGAATAAAAAACTGAATGATCAGGCAGCACAAATCCAGGATCAACGGATCCGCCAGCTGGAACAGGAGAAAAAACTGGGCACCCTCAATGCCATGCTGGAAGGACAGGAAAATGAACGCATCCGCATCGCTCAGGACCTGCACGATGGCCTAGGCGGATTGCTCACTACAGTCAAAGCACACTTCGGCGCCATCCGTGGCAAAAGCGATGAAGGTCAATCGGAAGGCTTATACCAAAAGACCAACAACCTGATCGATGAGGCCTGTGTGGAAGTACGCCGCATTTCCCAAAACATGATGCCCCGCGCCCTCATGCTTTCCGGCCTGATCGGCGCCACCGAAGACCTCGCCGGACAAATCCGTCAGCAGGGTATCGATTGCCAGCTCGACATCATCGGACTGGTCAAGGAACCTCCAAAGAAGGTATCCATCATGTTGTTCCGCATCCTACAGGAGCTAATCAACAACGTTCTCAAACACGCCGGAGCGCAAAATATCCTCATTCAACTCATCCAGCACAACGAGGAATTGACCCTCATCGTAGAAGACGATGGTAAAGGCTTCGACGTACAGGCCGCCCGCCAGCAGAAGTCCGTTGGTATGACCAGCATAGAATCTCGTGTTCGTTTCCTGCGCGGCAACCTCGACATGGATAGCATTCCCGGCGAAGGCACCACAGTGACGGTGCATATTCCGGAGCAGGAGTGAGCAGAATTAGAGCAGAATTTGCAGTATCAATGTCTCCCCTCTCACCCATCACCACTTCACCAATCACCAATACTAAAGCAGAATTCCCAGAATTACAGAATTTGCAGAATGGTCAGCAGTCAACCTTCTCTAAACTCTAAACCTTCCTAAACGCTAAACTAAAAACAGCCTTCCCAAATTCAAGGCACCAACAAAATAACCAAGCGCTACCCCTCTAAACTCCTACACACTACACTCTAAACTAATTTCCCTCCATGAATTCCAGTATTTTTTCTGCCTCACGGAATTCAGTGAACTCCAATTTTAATGACTTTCCGACCTTGTGAATCATAAAATGGCTGGTATATTCCAGCGCCGTAAAGGTCCAAGCTCATCACTATGAAAAACTTTAAAACCTACCACATTTTGGAATTGAATACATCGATTTTCTTGCAACTGCACTCAACGAAACGATTGAAATAAAGCCCCTCAAAGTAATTCCAAATCCGAGCCAGGGAATTGTCAATATACAGGTTCCTAGCGAGGTTTCGGCAAA
The DNA here is from genome assembly GCA_965229635.1 of Saprospiraceae bacterium. Classification (GTDB taxonomy): domain Bacteria; phylum Bacteroidota; class Bacteroidia; order Chitinophagales; family Saprospiraceae; genus BQJU01. The sequence continues at coordinate 2,221,530 of OZ245894.1, read as the reverse complement.
AAGCCAAATGCGTCTACACGACCTCTAGGTCGGCTACAGATTAAAACGGCGGTATCGCCGTCACTAGACCTGTCATCGCTACCCTCAGGTATGTATACATTAACTATTGAGGACGGGCAAAAAATTTATCGGGCAAAAATTATGAATCAGTAAGATCTTAAAGAATAGAAGAAGGGACATTTATCTGTATTTTGAGGCAGTTCCACTAATTGAGCAAGGGTGGAACTGTTTTTTATTTATACCTAATCGTAATGGACTGGTTTCAACAATAAGCTTGTATCTTTGTTGAGAACACGACTAACCCAAATACAATGATAAATGTCCTGATTGCTGATGATCACCAACTCGTCATTGATGGTATCAAGCTCATGCTATCAGACGAGGCCGACCTCAATTGTGCCGGCGAGGCCAATGACGGACAACAGGCATTGGCGCTGTTGAAGGAAAAGCCATTTGAGCTGGTCATTCTCGACATCAATATGCCCGTGCTCAACGGGGTAGAGACCTGCAAAAAGATCAGCAAAGATTATCCCGACATCAAGATTTTAGCCCTTTCCATGCTCAAGGAGGCCAGTCTGATCAAGCTCATGCTCAAGAACGGAGCACACGGTTATTTGCTCAAGAATGCAGGTAAAGGTGAAGTACTAGAAGGTATCAGAGCGGTATTGGCCGGCAAAAAGTACTTCAGTGATGAAGTTTCAGAGATCATCATGTCGAGCCTTTCCGGCAAATCTGAAAAAACCAAGGCCTCTCCGTTTCCCAAACTTTCCCGCCGGGAAAAGCAGGTCCTACAGCTCATTGTAGAAGAATACACCACTTCAGAAATCGCCGAGAAGCTGTTCATCAGCTTTGGCACTGTGGAGACGCACCGTCGTAATTTACTCATCAAGCTCGGTGCCCGCAATACGGCCGGATTGGTGCGTACCAGCCTGGAATACGGATTACTGGAATAATTGGGTGTAAGCCCTCTCCGAATAAAATTCGTTACTTTTATCATGATGATAAAAATAATCATTATAAATATCATCATTATTTTTATAACGATTTTTCCTCTCAATTACCTATCTCACGCCCTGCACTCCATGAATTCCCATAATTGTTAAACCCTCAGTTTTCATGGAGGCTTGCCCCATCTGCAAATGGGATATTTGTAGCAGAAACACTATTCTATCATTTTAAAACCCATCCCTACCATGAAAAAACTTCTATACCTTTTTTTCTGCATTTTTCTGAGCTATTCCTGTTTTGCTATCAACATTACCTGGATCGGTGGTGTGGGCAAATGGACAAGAGCCTCCAACTGGTCGCCGGCACAAGTGCCCGGTCCCAATGATAAAGCCATCATCAACTCCGGTGATGCCTATCTTTTGAATCCTACCCAGGATGTCGGTTCAATCGAAATCCAGGCTGGGAGTTCTCTTTATATTGCACAGGGAATTCAGCTGGATGTACTTGGCACAACTGATACAAGATCTATCGAAAACAACGGAGAAATTAACAACTACGGTACCCTAAGAGTCCTTAACGGAATGAGCAGTTTTCAAACCGGCATCTACAATGCAGGTATTTTCATTAATCGCTCTGCGGGTACCCTGGTGATTGACGAAAAGTGGCGTGGTTTTCATAACGCTACTGGCGGATATGCCAGTAATTCTGGTGATTTATCAATTACAGAAATCACCTCAGTTGGCCTCTATAATCAAGGTGATTTTGAAAACTTTTCGGATATAGAAATCCTTGACTGTCAAGTAGGGATCTTTGTTGAAAATAATGCATCTTTTTATAATGAAGACCTGATCAGCATTAATGCCACGAACACCGGTATTTACAACCGAGCAGTATTTACAAATGTAAGTGGAGGCATGGTTGAAATTGGCTATTATACAGGACAAGGAATCCAAAACACGTCCACCGGAATAATCGAAAATGATGGAGGCATTATTCAAATTAATTCCGCCAGTGTCACTTATAATCTCTACAATCAGGGAGAAGTTTATAACTTGAATTGTGGCGAACTACACTTTAACAAAGACATAGCCAATCTGGCCAATGCACTCATTCAAAATGATGCCTGGTTGTTCTCAAATTCAACCTCCCCACATGTTAGTAATAGCAACGCGACTTTCATCAATAATGGGGTAATTCATGACCCGGAGGATGCCTTTATCTGGGCCGTGCTGCAAAATAATGGGATTATTGTAAAACCGATTTCCGGTCCACTTTATGTAAACCAATCCGTTTCCAATGCTTTGGGGCTGGGAAGCCTCAATGGTTTTTCCGTAGGCTATTGGGTAGATCCAGGCATTAATTTTAAAGTAGGAAGCTACGACGATAACAACAATGAATTCACACCCAACAATCATGGAGTTGGGCTCAATGAAATTGCTGTTCAGATCGATTTCGGATCCTGTGGCAGCCAATATTTGAGCATCCCTATTTCGGGCGGGATTCAATATCCACCTTCTCCCTTTGCTGCTCCAAATGGTAATCAGGAAGGGCATATGGCAGATTCTTCCTTAGATTTGGAGGTCTTTCCCAATCCGGCAAAGGACCTTGTGACTGTCACTTTACCAAAGGGGAATGAAAGTAGCAGCGTTTATCAAATCCACCTATTGGATATCAACGGGCAAAAACTAGACGGAAGAACTATACAAGCACAAATAGGTACAACAACCTTCAATATCCGGCATTACCCACCAGGGCTGTACACCATTTGTATACTTGACAAAAATGGGCAAAGAACAATTAAAAAATTGGTGATTGAATAGTTTTCAATAAATTCAATTGAACGCAGCAGTCCGGGCGGGGCTGCTGCTTTTTAATGTCCCACCACAACAGAAGAACCCATCTCACCATGAAAACCTCTTAGCCCTCAGACTTGTCTGATTGGCCTGCTTCCAGTGCATCGGTGAATTCCTCCGGCACCTCCATTTCTTTACCCAGCAATGTTGTCGCGGAGTGGTAGAAATAATTGAGCATGGATTTCTGATGAATCTCCGCGGCCTTCTTTTCCACAAACCGGGAAAAGTTGATGATTGAAGTGACCGTATTATTATCGTGCCGAACCATGGCAACTCTCAACAATACGCCGAGGCAATTGAGTGAGGCAATACCCTTTTGCAAGTTTTTGATATCGGTGCCAACATTGCCATGGCAATTGGCCAGGTAAAAAAGTACTACAAGCGTTGGTAGTAAAAGTAAAATGGCGGCGGTACCCAAAATGCGCCACATAATCAGGTAGAAAGCCAGCAAAAGCAGTCCCATAACAATCAGGTTGCCCTGTTTTCCCCTGGTATCTTTTACAATTCGTCCCAAATTTGCAACCTGCTGCTTGAAGTTTTTGACATAGATTTGATAATCAAAGATTTCGTGAGATTTACGCTGTTTTGCCGCCAAATAGTCAAGGTAGTTAGTCTCTAAATGCTCCTTATCAAATTTTTCCTTTTTGTATAAAAATGGCTGGTTATTCACCGTTGCATAGGCATCAAAGGCATACTTTTTAACCCGGGCATCCAGCGTAGCATTATTATTGGTACCCAATATGGGAACAATGCCCTGAGCCGCCTTTCTTTTACCCGCCCATTCAGCGTAGAAGTTCATAAATTGATAACGTAGCTTGGTAAGTCCCTGTTGCTGTACTTCTGCCCACCGACGATCAACATCCTCTTCCAGTTCAAAAATCTTTTTTGCTGCCGCAAACTGGTGTGCCTTTACCTCCATCGAATCATCCATTAAATAGTCGACGTAAGCGTGAATCGTGTTGGTTTTGATGGTTTCCTGCCATAGTTGCTTTTCGGAGAGTTCCTGGTATTTTTTTTGAGCTTCAACAGCAAAGGGAGAGTGTGGATAATTTTCGTAAAAAGACTCATAACTTTCTAAATCATTTCCCCGTAAGGTCCCCTGCCAGGCATCATAAACTTCTAGCTTTCTTGCAATCTGTATTTGGCAAAGGGGCATAAGCTCCCGAAAAATGACTTCAAAGGCATTCTCCGGTGCGTTCCAGTATTGACTCAGAATAGGCTTGTGATTGGATGGAAGCTTTGGCAACTTGGCCAATGGATTATCAACCGGCTCAAAGTTATCGACCAGCACACATGCAGCCGACAACAGCTTCAAATGGTGTTTACTGATGATTCTTTTGATCGGAAACGCCTTCCAGATATTGAACTTCCTTAAATTGGCACTGTACAGGATAACTACCAATTCAACGTCCTTGCACAATTTCTCCAACTGATCATTGGTCAGCAGATCAATTTCCTGATATTTGATATCCTGCATATAGTAATTAAGAAAGGTTTCAAAAAACCTTTCCGATGCCTTCTTAACTGCCTGATCTTTTCTGGCGTAGAAGCAAACAGCATTCAGTTTCGTAATGGTGTGTAGTTGAATATGGGCATTCATCTTGGCTGGGGATTGATGATTTTACCTTTCAATTTAAAGATAAAACCACTTTATATCAAGAGATGTGCCCTGCTTACATTAAAATAAACACATTTTTTATTTTAATATAAATAAATTTAAATTCTGCACCTTAACATTCCGGCACTCTGATGGAAATGTTGACCGCCAGCCCTCCCTGCGAGGTTTCCTTGTATTTGGTACTCATATCCTGAGCGGTTTCCCACATGGTTTTGATCACCTGATCCAAGGTTACTTTCGCTTTTCCGGGATCACTCTCCAGAGCAATGTTGGAGGCGGTAATCGCTTTGACTGCTCCCATCGAATTGCGCTCAATGCAAGGCACCTGCACCAGGCCATCCACCGGATCGCAGGTGAGACCGAGGTGATGCTCCATAGCAATCTCTGCAGCCATAAGCGCCTGCCCTACGGACCCATCCAGACCTTCCGTCAGTGCAGCCGCTGCCATGGCTGAGGAAACCCCAATTTCGGCCTGACAGCCCCCCATCGCGGCAGAAATGGTGGCTCCTTTTTTGAAAATACTGCCGATTTCGCCAGCTACCAGCAAAAACTTCACAATATCATCCTCGGTCACTTCCTTGCCGGAAAAGCAATAGTAATAAAACAAAACGGCGGGAATCACCCCGGAAGCGCCGTTGGTCGGTGCCGTAACGATACGCCCGAAGTTGGCATTTTCTTCATTGACCGCCATCGCAAAACAGCCAATCCAACGCACGATCTGTGAAAAGTTATAGGGTTTGGCCTTGATGCAATCCATCCACTCATCGGCATTGCTGTAGGTGGCCGGACCCAGCATATTGCGGTTGATACGCGCCGCCCGCCGGGTCACATTCAGTCCCCCCGGCAGTTCGCCTTCGCTGTGACAGCCCAGGTACACGCTTTGTTTCATAACCTCCCAGATGCGCAGCAAACCGCTTTTTACTTCCGCCGAGGAACGCCATTGCTTTTCGTTTTGTAAAACGACCTCCCAGATACTACCATTTTCCTCCAGACAGTACTTCTGCAATTCTGCCGCCTTATCGATGGGAAAAGGCAGTTTTTGGAAAGCCTGGTCTTCTATGGCCTCCCCTTCCCGAATCACAAAGCCGCCACCGATGGAATAGTAGGTTCTTTCCAGCAAGGTTTCACCATTGGCCGCAAAAGCCTTAAATATCAAACCGTTGGCGTGGCCTGGCAACCGTTCGGCAAAGTGAAAAACAATGTGCTGTTCAAAAATGAAGTCAATGGCGTGTTCCTTGTTCAGCTCCAGCTGGTTGGTCTGCTGAATGTGGATGGGCAATTCCTTGACGCGTTCAACGGGAATCCATTCGGGATCTTCACCGGCCAGGCCGAGCAATACCGCCAGATCGGTACCGTGACCGTGGCCGGTAAGCGCCAGTGAGCCGTAGAGGTGTACCTCCAATTGATGCACTTGCACCAGCTGTTGGGTGGTCACCAATTCTTTAAGGAATCTTTGCGCGGCGCGCCAGGGACCCAGGGTGTGAGAGCTAGAGGGACCCACCCCGATCTTGAGCATATCGAATACGCTGATAGGTTCTTGCATGGTTAGGGCATTGTGGCATAAAGGTAAGAGGAAGTGCGGAATTTTGCAGTGAAAGTCAGTTCAAATTCTCGACCACCTCCACAAATTCCAGAGCCTGCTTGCGGTATTCCAGTGCAGGACCGGCCTTATCAAAGAGAAACAGCACATAGGCCATACCCTTACCTTCCCGAAAGAGGGCCAACATTTGGCAGTGTTGATAGTGGCTAAAACCAAATTTGGGTTGAAAATTGAAGAGTTTGCCCCAATCGGCATGGTAGTCCTCTTTGAGGGATGCTTCAGAAAGATTAATGCCCGACATCACTAAATCCTCATTATTACTGGCCAGGTGCATGAGCATACGGCTGGCGTTGATGTGTGGATAATCAGCCGTGGGGTCATTTTCATCATAGGGCTGGATGTGATAACGAATCTCCATCTTTTCCTTACGGGAACGGATGGTGTAATGGCTCTCCATATAAGGCGATGAAGCATTTTTGCGATGTTTGTAACCCGCATCCACCGGATAGATGAAGCTGAGGCCCGCCTGATCCAGCCGAGCCTGAAAATTACCGGGAAGATCTGATTGTGCAGACAATAGACTTACTGTCGAAGCCAGTACGAACAATAATACCGATGATTTTATCATATTGGTAAAACGCATTTAGGCCTACTGCCTGAAGTTGCTATCTACAGGCAGTAAGCCGAAGTTTCGACCATTGGAAATGGTCCTAAAATCAAATCATGAGATGGGTATTAGACAGGAGCGATGCGGATTTTCTCCTTGATGGATTGGATGAGTGCAGGGGAAGGTTTTCGGCGATGTATTTTACTCTTTATAAATTCTCGAAAGGACTTTTCCTGACTGAGTACTTTTAAGTATGCGGGGTTGGCTTTAATCTCTCTGAGCAGCTCTCTTTCGGCACTCTCACTCAGCTCATTATCCAGGTACATGGTCACTTTCTTGACGAGCTCCTGATAATTTTGATCTCTCATGGCTTGATTTTTTTAACTACCCAGATCGCCCCTTTTAATGCGCCAATCGATCATTAAAGAACCGGCCGCCGCCAAAACACCACGGGAGTTGACTACTTCCGAAGCAAATGGGCGAACAAGTTGTGAATGTGCGGGTCCTATTCATGATCGTTGTTTTAAAAAGAGTCTGTTTACCCCGGTTCTATACCGAAGACAACTGTTTTTGAAATAAATTTTTTGGTATGGATTTTCGGGGATAAACAGACTCAAGGGCTCTGCAAGGTAGCAGAGTTAAGCAATAAATTTTATTGGGAACGCTTGTCCTTAAAACCTAAAGACGCAGCGTATTCCTTCAACTTCGTTTTCAGCAAGTTTCTTGCCCGGTGTAGCCTTGACCGCACCGTACCGATGGGAATATCGATGATTTTAGAAATTTCTTCATAAGTAAATCCTTCGATATCACACAACAGGATAACCACCCGGAAATCTACCGGTAAGGCGTTGATCGCGTTGGTTACCTCGTCTCCCATCATGCCCTGGAACATCTCCTCCCGCAAGTCCATATAGCTGGAGTAGTTGGTGTCCTCCTCATCGTGGTAGCCTACGATTTCCTCGTAATCCACCCGATTGGGCTGCTTAGCCTTCTTTCGATACTGATTAATGAAGGCATTCTTCAGTATCTTAAACAGCCAAGCCTTGGCATTGGTTCCCTCATCGTACTTATCAATGAAGCGGAATGCCTTGAGGTAGGTTTCTTGAACCAGGTCATTGGCATCATCCTCATTGTACGTTAAGTGGTAAGCAAAGGTATACAATGCATCAATTTGAGGCATGAATTCCTGCTCAAAAATTCTGTCGTACCGTTCTGTTTTGTTTTCCTGTGTCATTACCATCATAAAGATAGAATTTTTTAGGAATGAGGATGATCTTTGACAATCATCAAATTAGTTTGCGTGAATTGACCAACTACAGGAATTTGGAAAAAGTTCCGGAAATTTATTTTTTTTTTAAAAACCAAGGAAAGTTACCGGGTTTTCCAAGCTTCTCATTAAATCATTTCTTAACTTGGTTTGCTGAAACCTTGATGCTCAGTAAAATGCTCCTTACTTTTCGATCATTTCGCTGGTTTTTCCCGAGACTGATTCTCGCATGGATGGTGGTCTTCTTTTCCTGCATATCCCTTATCGGCCAGACACCAACTGCTGATTCCTTACAATTGGAAATTGCCAAAGCTCCAAATGATACTACGCGAATTATGCTGTTAAATGAATTGGCTAAAGACCTTAACAAGACCAATAAGGACAGTGCCATTCTAGTGCTACAATCAGCCATTCCGGACGCTGAGAAAATCAATTTTAAAAAAGGTTTACACGAATTGTACTTCACAAAAGGGTTCATCTACATCCAGCACAACCAACTTGACAGTGCTTTAATTGATTATAAAGCTGCAAAGAAAATGGCAGTGGAGATGGAGGACGTGGATAGGGTGATCCGAGTATTAAATGCATTGAGTTATGCAGTCCATGAAAAAAAATTGGCCATTCCTTATTTGAACGAAGCCCTGGAACTTGCAATAGCTAGTAAGAACAAAGAAAAACAAGCTGCGGTATTTATTAGTTTAGGAATTGTTTATTCCAATCTCACTGTATACGATAGTGCTGAAATTTATTACAAACAGGCACTGGAGATTCAAGAAGAACGAGGCGATGAAATTTCTCAGGCCAATATTTTGAGGAATCTTGGCAACAATGCAGGAAGGTCAAACAACCTGGAAAAAGCATTGGGTTATTACAAACAGGGGGTGTTCTTGATGCGTGATTTAGGAAAAAAAAGTGAAGAAGCGGGTATCTACAATATGATGGGATATGCCTGTAATGTGATGGGGGATTTTCCCAGGGCATTGGAATATAGCCAGGTAGCATTAAAGCTAATGGAAGAAGATGGAAATAATGCCGGCATTACGGATTGTTGTACCCGAATAAGCAATCTATACCTCTCGATGGAAGATTATACGCAGGCCCTTTTTTATATAGAAAAATCATTTAAACTACTGGAGGAGAGAGGAGGAGAGGTTCAAAGATCAGATTTGCTTACCCAAAAGGGTCAGGTTTATATCCTGAAAGCAGACTATGAAACGGCGCTTCAATCTTTGACTGAAGCCGTTCAATTGAGAAAAGCAATTGGTCAGGTTATTGATTCCAAGAATTATTATGATATTGGATACTGCTATGAGCAATTAAACCAGCTGGATTCCGCAGTTATTTTTTTTCAAAATGCACTGGACGCGTCAAAAGAATCTTCTGACTATCTGCTGAATAAGTCAAAGAGCTTGAAAAGTTTGGGAAATATTCATTTCCAACAAGGTAAAACAGCTCTGGCAATAGCTGAATTGAACGAAGCGGTCAGGACAGCCTCTTATTCCGGCCTTAAGGATCAGGAGATGGGAGCATCGGAGATACTTTATCATATTTACAAAAGCCAAAATAATTCTGACAGGGCATTATTTTACCATGAAAATTACCGCAATCTCCAGGATAGTCTGTTCAATGAAGAAAAGGCTAAGGAGATCGGGCGATTGGAAGCCAACTATGAATTTGAAAAAGAAAAGCAACAGTTGGCCTATAAACAGGAAAAAGAATTGGACAGACAACGTTCCATGCGTCGGCTAATTTTGATTGCCCTGATTGTCGCTCTGTTATTCATAGGAATTATTTACCGCTATTACCGTTCCAAACAAAAAGCCAATGCGGCACTCAGCAAATTGAATGGAGAGATTTTGAGTCAAAAGTCAGTCGTCGAAGAACAGAAAGAAAAACTGGAGGAATTGGACCTCGCCAAATCTCGCTTTTTCACCAATATTTCACATGAATTCCGAACGCCCTTGACCCTCATTTCCGGTATGGCGGATCAAGTCAAATCCAAGCCCGATATATGGATGGAGAAAGGGATCGGAATGATAAAAAATAACGCGGAAAACCTATTGAATCTCGTCAATCAGATATTGGATTTGCGGAAACTGGAATCAAAATCCTTACAACTCAATTTGGTCCAGGGCGATATCGTTCCTTATCTTAAATACCTCACCGAATCTTATCATTCTTTTGCACAATACAATGGGCTGGAATTACATTTTTTGGCAGATGTAGCTGCTGTCAAAATGGACTATGACCCCGATAAAATATTACGAATTACTTCCAACCTGCTTTCCAATGCTATAAAATTCACGCCGAATGGAGGACATATTTATTTTCAGATAAGCCAAAATCATACCCCCTCTACTGATCAAAATAATTTATTAATTCGGGTAAAAGACACCGGAACTGGAATTTCCCCAAAGCAGTTGCCGCATATTTTTGAGCGGTTTTATCAGGCTGATGATTCTATCACGAGAAAGGGCGAGGGCACAGGAATTGGCCTGGCGCTTACAAAAGAATTAGTAAAACTGATGAATGGTGAGATTGAAGTGACCAGCGAAGTGGGCAAAGCAACAACATTTTTGATAACGCTCCCGGTCACCAATGATGCTCCGATGATAGAGTCTTTCCCAACGGATATAAAAATGATTGCACCCGCTGAACCTGAGGAAAAGAATGTCTTCCCGGCAGCAGTTGAAAACGATGAAGATGTTGGGCTACCGAAATTACTGATTGTCGAAGATAACCCCGGCGTACAGCAATACCTCATTGCTTGCTTGCAAGACCATTATCAAATCCTAGTGGCTGAAAATGGCCAAACGGGGATAGACCAGGCCATTGAACATATGCCGGACCTTATCGTGAGTGATGTGATGATGCCGGAGAAGGATGGATATGCACTGACTGAAACGCTAAAAAACGATGAACGAACCGATCATATCCCAATTGTGTTGCTAACCGCCAAAGTTGATTTGGATTCCAAAATCAGTGGGTTGAAAAAAGGGGCGGATGCTTATTTAGGGAAACCCTTCGAAAAAAGGGAACTGTTGGTTAGGCTGGAAAAATTATTGGAACTGCGCAAAAAGCTACAGACCCGTTATGCCCAGTTGTCGAACTCAGAAGAAGTGTCCCACAACTCATTTTTTTCGGAAAATCCCTTCCTCCAAAAATTCCACGATCTTGTTGAAAAAGAATACTCCAACCCCGAACTGGATATGAACCAGCTCAGCCGTTCTCTTGGCATGAGCCGCTCGCAGGTATTTCGCAAACTGAAGGCGCTTACGGGTAAATCACCTACTGTTCTCATCCGCACCATCCGGCTACAAAAGGCCAAACAATTGCTTAACACGAGTGACCTAAACATCTCGGAGATAGCCTATGAAGTCGGTTTTACCTCGCCCAATTATTTTTCCGCTGCTTTTTTTGAAGAATTTGGTGTTCGCCCTAGTGCAACACGTAAATAACTGAACATCAATTATTTGTACTTCTTTTTACATCCCTGATACAACATAGTATGTAGTCTTTTTCCACCGCTGCAACATAGTCTTTAATTCTTGGAACATGAGAGCCACAGTCCCCGCTTGGCCTGCCCCCATCTTTGTGCCGAACCACAGCCAAACACGGCATTAGTCAATAGAATCAATCATGAAAAAAACCATTATCGCAAAGCCTGCCTTTTGTAAAAAATTAAACTGCAAATCAATCTCAATTTCTAAACTCGTCCATCGCATGGCCAACCACTTTCACCTTATTTCAACAATCTGAAAAAATTTAAGTCATGAAAAACCCAATCTTTCTTTTTAATCCAGTGCTTAGTATAAATACCTTGCGCAACGGAATTGGCACTCAGGCACTCAGGCGCATCTTTTTCTTATTGCTCTTGTTGTGTATTTTGTTTCAAGCACAGGCAGCCGTACGTTATGTAACGCCAGGGGGTAGTGGTAATCACAGCGGTAGCTCCTGGAGCAATGCCTCCGGCGACCTGCGGGCTATGATTAATGCCTCAAATTACGGCGACAAGGTTTGGGTTGCGGCCGGTACCTATACGCCCACCACTGGCACTTCCCGTAACATCTATTTCTCGATGAAAAATGGTGTGCTCATTTTGGGCGGTTTTAATGGAACAGAAATCTCAGCTACCCAGCGGGATTTTATGGCCAATGTCACCATTCTTAGTGGAAACATTGGAAATCAGGATTCGAATGGAGACAACAGCTACCATGTCATTTTCAATAACAATAATGGCCTTAACAGCTCGGCCGTGCTGGATGGATTCACCATCACAGGTGGATATGCAAGCGGAAGCGGAAGCCTGAGCACTTATTGGGGCGGAGGGATGTACAACTCGCACAGCTCCCCAACGATAGCCAATTGCACTTTTACTGAAAATAGAGCTAATGAGGGGGCTGGGATGTACAACTCTGACTACTCCTCGCCCACGCTCTTCAATTGCATATTCTCCGGCAATAAGGGAGTATTCGGTTTTAACAGAGGCGGGGGGATGCTAAACAGGGAAACTTCAAGCCCTACCTTGACTAACTGTGCCTTCCTGGGGAATAAGGCCGATTACAGTGGAGGAATGGGAAATGGGCCATCCTGCTCGCCAACTCTGATCAACTGCTCTTTCTCCGGCAATACGGGAACAGGTGGGGCGATCCGCAACTCCTACATTTACAATCCCAACACCAATACCAATGAGTACAGTTCCCCTACTTTGATTAACTGCATCATTTGGGGCAATAGCAGCGAAATTACAGAAGCCAATGCAACGACCATCATCAATTCCATTGTGCAGGGGGGATGCCCCTCCAATGCTTCATGTACGAATGTTTTGGACATAGACCCACTGTTCGTTGACCAGCCACCCGTAGCGTTGGGCACCTCGGGCGACCTCCATTTACAGGAATGTTCCCCAGCTATAGATGCAGGGACCAGTTCCAATGCACCTTCCTACGATTTTGAAGGGGAATCCCGCCCGAAAGGTGACGCCGACGATATCGGCTTTGACGAAAAAGATGCCGGCCCCAACCCTGGGTCGACCTGGTACTTTGACAATGATGGCGACGGATACAGCGGTTCTTCCGTTAATGCATGTGAACAACCTGCCAATAGCTTCACTTTGGCTGAACTGACGGGCACCAACGACTGTGACGACAACGATGCCGATGAGTTTCCCGGCCAGATATGGTATCATGATTTTGATGGAGATGGCTACCGGGCTGTTGGCGGTACCTTAAGTTGTGTACGCCCGCCAGGCCATAAAACCCTGGACGAATTTAGCAACCCTGCAGAAATAGATTGCAATGACAACGACCCCTCCATCCATATGATAAAAACCTGGTATCAGGATGCAGATGATGACGGTTACTCTTCAGGCTTAACTATATTTACTTGTAATCAGCCAACGGGTTTTAAATTGCCTGCGGAGCTGGTCAATACCAGCGATTTTGACTGCGATGACAACGACCCATTCAGCTACCCCACTGCGGTTGAAATTTGTGATGGTGCAGACAACAACTGTGATGGTCAGACCGACGAAGGTTTAACCAACACTTATTATGCAGACAACGACAGTGATGGTTTTGGTGATCCAAACATTACCACAAATGCCTGCAATCTACCAGGCGGATATGTCACCGACAACACCGATTGTAATGATAATGACAACTATGAATTCCCCGGTCAGACCTGGTACCTCGACAATGACAATGATAACTATACTGAAGGAACAACCCAGACTGCCTGCCATCGACCATCAGGTTATAAGGCTGCCGATGAACTCGTCAACACCATAGACCTGGACTGTAACGACGCTGACGCAAACGCAAACCCCAGCCCAGACTGTAGCAGTACAATCCGCACCTGGACGGGTAATGTTGACAGCAACTGGGAAACGGCCTGCAACTGGTCGCCCAGCTGTGTCCCTTCCTTCGCAAATAGTATTATTATTCCTGACGTAGCCAATAGGCCACAAATCAACGGAGCAGCAAATGCCAATCGGGTCTTTGTAGAAGAAAATGCCCAATTGACCATCAACAGCGGCGGAAGCCTGTCCATCGAAAACTCATCCAACGATGGTTTAGAAGTAGATGGTATGGTTGTCAATGACGGAATCATTAGCATTGGCCAAAACGGTAGCAACATCAACCATGCTGGAATATCCATATCAATGGGCTCGCTGACGAATAATAGCACTGGTGTGATTAATATTGACAATACAGGGCGCTACGGGATGGAAATAGGTGGCGATGCATCACTTGACAATTTTGGCACCATTAGCATTGGTCAAAATGGCGGCAGTACAAACATTGCATACGATGGTATTTGGGTATCAGGCACCCTCGACAATAGCGGCGTGCTCAACATCGACAATACCGGGGAGAATGGATTGAGAGGTATTGCGAGTTCCATTTTTCACAATACTGGCACCATTAATATTGGCCAAAATGGAGGTGCTGCCAATATTGATTCGGATGGCTTAAATTTCGTCAACAACCAATTTTATAACCAGGTTGGTGGCAACATCAATATTGACAATGTTAAGGATTCGGGCATTTTTTCAAATGGTTATTTTTCCAATGAGGGAAACCTCAATATCGGGATGAACGGTGGAGCGAATAATATTGGAGAAGATGGCATATCCTATTACACCCGTACTTTTGAAAACAAAAACGGTGGCATTATATCCATTGACAATACGGAAGATGATGCCATTTACACAATCGTGGGAGCTACTTTTATCAACGACTTCTGTGCAGAGGTTTACCTTTACCGAAATCTCGACATTACCTCCACCAGCAACATTTTCGAAAACAACGGACTGCTTTATATAGATGCAGGCGACGGGTTGAGCTCCAATAAAGTAGTCAACAATGGCGTAATTGCGAACATACAGGGGTTGGCCTTCGGCGGCACTAATAACGAAATTATTGTGACCCCAATAGCCGACAATTGCAATGAAGTCAATCCTGCCTTTCAGTTGGGAACAACGGTTGATTTGAACATCCTCGGCATCTTCACCGATCAAAATGCGACCAACTCTGCCGGCAGTTACGAAGTCAACACCAATACATTTATCCCATTCATTGCTAACGGGCAGCACAACTTGTACGTTCAGATTGAAGACCCTGCCAACGGCTGTACCCGCATCATATCCTGGAGCGTGGATTTTGGCGATTCCGAAGCACCTGTACCAGTATGTAGCTCAAAAACCATTCAATTGGAGGCCAACGGAGGACACACCCTTGTGGAGGCCGATGTTCTGTCGGGCGGGACGGATAATTGTGGTACCGTCAATTTTGTGAGTACCTCCCCTTCTTCCTTTGATTGCGACGATGTTGGGATCACCTTCGAGGTTACAGTTACCGTAAACGATGGCAACAACAATACGGCTCAGTGTACGGCCAACATCACGATTGCCGATGATGACAACCCTTGCTGCGAGGCCCCAATCGCTGTTTGCCAGTCTTACATTGCCTTGCTCGACGCTTCTGGGCAAGCTACCATTTCGGTTACTGATGTAGATGGCGGTAGCACCGCCGACTGCGGTGAACTGAGCAAAGTCATTGATCTGACCAATTTTGATTGCGACGACATCGCCAACAATCCCCAGCTGGTCACCTTGACGATCACCGACATCAATGGGGACAGCAATAATTGCACTGCCGAAATCACCGTAAAAGATGAAATGAACCCGAGCCTCACCTGCCCTGCCGATATTGATGTGGCGATGGATGAAGGGCAATGCGGTGCCTCCGTTTCCTGGACTGCCCCGACTGCCACTGACAACTGTGACGGCAATTTCACCGCTACCCAAACTACCGGTGCCCCCAGTGGATCTCTTTTTGCCGCAGGCACTCATACAATTGAATACACTGCCACCGATGCGGCCAACAACGCTGTAACTTGCTCCTTCACTATAACTGTGCAGTCCGACGCCGAGGTTCCCGTACCTCTATGCAAGACCAATACGCCTGTTGTACTGGATGCCAGTGGTGCCTACACCATCCAAGAGGCCGATGTGTTTGATGGCGGGACAGACAACTGTGGAACTGTTAGCTTTCAGAGCGCTTCCCCTGCAACCGTTTCCTGCTTAGATATGGGTAGCCCTGTCTCCGTGATTGTTACTGCCAACGATGAACACGGCAACACCTCCTCTTGTACTGCTACTGTTACTGTGGAATTGGCATCTTCATGTCCAAGTGGCACCAAGACCTGGACGGGCCTCATTAATAACGACTGGAACGTGCCCTGCAATTGGGATCCGATTTGTGTGCCTACTGTGAACGATGATGTGATTATTCCGGCTGTAACCAATGATCCCATTATCAGTGGAACAACAGCCGCGGTCGCTAAATCGATAAGTGTAGAGAGTGGTGGAAATTTGTCTATCAACACTAATGGCAGCCTAAGCATCACTGGGGCCAATGTGGATGGACTTACCTGTGATGGGACCGTTGAAAATCGTGGAACGATTGTTATCGACGGAGCTGAAAAGCAGGGGATTAATAACTACGGCACCATTACCAATGATGGGGGGACCATTGATATTGATAATATAGAAGAAGATGATGGTATAGAAAACAAAGGGAATTTTATCAATAAAAATGGTGGCGTTATCAACATTTTACGGTTGCTTGATGCTGAAGCATCTGGTATCTCGAACCGGGGTGCTTTCAACAATTCAGCCACTATTAATACTGGGCAGGTATATCAAATTGGACTGGGCATTTCCACTTATGATGGCAGTTTCAACAATACCACTAATGGTGTTTGCAATATCGACCGGACAAATTTTCGAGCTGTGCAAAACTGGGTTGATGGTACCTTCAATAATAATGGAGGCAAATTATACATTGGTCAGAACGCTGGCTCCAACAATATTAAGGGAGAGGGAATTTATAGCCGGAACACCTTCACCAATTCCAACGGTGGTGTTATTTATGTCGACAATACAAAATTGGAAGGTATGGTGGTTGTA
Source organism: Saprospiraceae bacterium (assembly GCA_965229635.1). GTDB lineage: Bacteria > Bacteroidota > Bacteroidia > Chitinophagales > Saprospiraceae > BQJU01. Next base: position 2,204,723 of record OZ245894.1, on the reverse strand, counting down.
GGTAGCACTTTCCCCACTTCAACAACCTCAGTCTTTACCAATTCAGCATCTATTTTCATTGGGAAGAACAGTTCTATAGATGCCACTGGCCTTCTTATTGAGAATAGTGGCATACTGAATAACTTACCCTGTGGAGTTATTCAATTACATGATAATCTGGATAATAATGGTGTTTTCACCAATGACGGCCTTATTACACTGAACACTATTGAAGTTCACACACCTGGAACATTTACCAACCATGGCATTATAGAGGACATCCAGGGCACCTTTTCCGGCGGCATCAACAACGAGATCATCGTCGTTCCGGTTACCAGTAATTGTAATGAAGTCAGTCCAGCTTTCCAATTGGGTGCAGTGGTGGATTTCAACATCCTTGGCATTTTTACGGATGAAAACGCAACCCTGTCGGCTGGGACCTACAATGTCAATACGAACACCTTCTCGCCATCTGTCGGCGGTGGCTCATTGACCCTTTATGTGCAAATCGAAGACCCAGCAAACGGCTGTACAAGGAATGTTGTATGGGTTGTTGATTTCGGCGATGAAACACCACCAGTTCCTGACCTGGCTACCCTGCCCGATGCCACCGGTGAATGCGAAGTAACCGTCAGTACCCCAACCGCAACCGACAATTGTGCCGGTTTCGTGCAGGCTACTACGAGTGATCCAACAACCTATACCGAGCAAGGCACCTATACCATCACCTGGACCTATGAGGATGGAAATGGTAATAGCCTTGAGCAGGTGCAAACCGTAATAGTGAATGACAAAACGCCACCAACTGCCATTTGCCAGGATGTCACCGTCCTGCTTGATGCAAATGGACAGGCTACGCTGTCCGCAGTGAATGTGGATAATGGATCTTTTGACAACTGCGGTATTGCCGATCTAAGTCTGGATAATTCTACTTTTGATTGTAGTGATGTTGAAGGGGGGCAGGCAACCGCAAAAACTTCCGTTGCGGCAAACGGATCAAATAACTATTCCGTCATCATCCAGCTATCCCCTACTCTGGTCAATGCACCGGGCAGCTGCAACTACGGTTACGGGTACACCGTCAATATTGATTATCATGTTTCCTTTACGGGGAATGCCCCGGCAGGAGGCTTGTATACCCTACAGGGTACTCTGAGTTGTGATCCGGCAAATTCATTTTTTCCCATTTTGAATGACAATCAGTTTGTCAACAATGGAACTACTACTGCGGGGACCACAACGACCTCCAATGCCTGGAATCCAGCAACCGATTGTGCAGATGTTACGGCTCAGAGCCTGGGATGTGACCAGATTTCGCTGCAAATTCAAGGGCCGGGCATTCCCTATCAGGTGATCTCTTTGCCCCTATCTTATTTCAGCACCCAAACAGTGGCGCTTACCGTTACAGACATTGGTGGCAACAGCAGTAACTGTACGGCTGAAATAGCCATTGAGCAAGGCATCAACCTGCCCGATGCGTGGGAGTTTGATGATGTTGGCACCGGATTTGGTGATGTCATTTTTGATCCCTGCTCCGATGAATTCATTCTGTACAGCAATGGTCCATCGACATTTGCTAATGATAGACATCATTTTGCTTATCAGGAAATCTGTGGAGATGTGGAAATTGTTCTACATCTAAAGGAGATAGAAACTCCCGGCTGGGCGGGTCCCGAAATCCGCGAATCCCTGGATGCCAATGCAAAAATGGCAAACATTACTACTTCCTTGGGAAATATCATACACAGGAAAATTCGGACTTCCACAGGAGCCTTTGCAGCAGCAGGACAAATCTTCAAGCCGCAGCATAGCTGGCTGAAACTGGTCCGCAGCGGATCTTCCATTATGGGTTTTTCTTCCTATGACGGCCTCAACTGGAGCATTGTGCTAAATACAAACATCAATTTCAGTGATTGTGTATACCTCGGCTTATTTGCTGAAAGCAATAACCCGAATATTCTGACTACCGCCATTTTTGATCAGGTGATGATTACCCCGCTGAGTGGCAATCTCAATTTACGGGGATTGACGAACGGCTCACAAATCATTGACAACCTGGAACAGACCGACCATGTATCACTTGATATTGCCCCCAATCCATTTACCCGGCTAACCTCCATCGAATTGCAACTGGAGCACGCAGGACCGGTTTCGCTGGAAATCTTCAACCTGCAGGGACAAAAAGTCAAAATGCTCGATGCCGGATTCCTGGAGGCTGGTACCCATATTTATGATTGGGATGGTACCGCCGAAAACGGCCAAAAGCTGGAAGCGGGTACTTATTTGGTCCGGATACAGTCGGGAAAAGAAGTACTCACGAAAAAAGTTAGCTTTATCCAATAGAGGAACATGTGTAAGCCGGGCGACCTTATCGGAAGCCCGGCTTTTTTAATTATTTCTAACCAAGTTCTAGCTACCTTTGAATCACCAGCCGGGTGGTGTACACTTGCTGCTCGTCAATCAAACGAACTTCATACACCCCCATCGGCCAGTGCCTGGTATTCAATTGGATTGTAGATTCACGATTTTCTTGTTCTATAATACGAGAGAAGACCACCTGTCCCTTAGTATCCAGTACCTCTAGCCGACAAATGTTGCTGTTAGCGCTTTTCGGCAATTGTAGCCGTACTTGTTCGTCAGCAGGGTTTGGATAAGCAAAGATGGCCTCTCTCTTGTCAATATCTGTATCTCCAGTCCCCAAGATACGCCCTTGAACCAAATCATCCAAAGGCGTGGTAGCTGGCACAATTTCCAGAGAATATTCCTCCGTCTCACCGTAGCCATAGATGCCGCAATCAGGGGGTAAACTACCATATTTCATGGCAATGCGTATCCGGGTGGTGCCCACAACGGCATCGACCGGAATATGTAAGTTAGTATTCACGGCCGATCCACTGGGCCCTTCAGAATGCACCACCTCTCCAGCATCCGAAAAATCACCGTCCTGGTTCCAGTCGACCCAGATGCGGTAGTATTCCCCGAAAGGGGTACCATTAAAATGAGGCTGTACGTACAGATTGTAATCCTCTCCCGACATGACGGTGAAGTGGTAATCCCAAAACAGGCCCAGCCCGCCGTTATTACCGCTGATGTGGGTTTGCTGCCCAATGGTGGTCGATTCAATCCATTCAAAGGAGGTGTTGCTGCCGCGCAATTCACAGTATCCCGGCATTCCGGCAATGGTAAAGCTACCCACTTTGTCACAACCGTTTTGATCAGTGACCGTGAGCTGATAATCACCGCTCATCAGTCCATTAACCGCTTCATCCGTAGCTCCGGTACTCCATTGGTAAGTGTAAGGTGGCGTACCGCCCATAACCTGGGGCGTCACATTATTTTCATTGATGGAAAATTGCAATTGAATCGGCGTGGCTCCTGCTAACCAACCGGCGTAGGTGTGCAAGCAGCCGTGGCTATCGGTCACTGTCACCTGATAGTTGCCTTCGGCAAGTCCTTCATTGGAGACCGTCGTTTCGCCATTGTTCCACGAGTAGGAATAGGGAGCGGTACCTCCGGAAACGACCACCTCGACGCTGCCATCAGCATCGCCGGCACAACTGGGTTGCTGGGTGATGGTTTGCAAAACCAGCGGATCGGGATGATTGATTTCGATTGCCACGGCCGCGGAGCACCCAGCATTATCTTCTACGGTCACTGTATATGTGCCGGCAGTAAGACCAAATGCCGCCGGACCAGTTGCACCGGTATTCCAGATATAATTGTACGGAGCTACGCCTCCCGCCGGTGCAACGATTGCCACCCCATTGAGCGCACCGTAACAGCTGGCATCAATCTTTGCGGTATTCAATCCCAGTGGATTGGATTGCTCAACGATCACCGTTTCCGAAGCGGTACAGCCATGAGCGTCGGTAATGGATACGGAATAAGTGCCGGGCACCTGTGTCTCCAGGTCAGAAGCAGCAACTCCTGTATTCCACAGATAGTTGTACGGTGGTGTTCCGCCTCCTACATCACTGGAAATGATAATCGGACCGGAGCTATTGCAAAACGGCTGATCGACATCGAGTTCAATCTGCAATGGGTTAGGATCGTACAATTGGATGGTAGTGACCAATTGAGCCTCTCCATCGGTAACCGTCACGCGATGGAGGCCAGCTCCCAGGTTATTGGCAAGTGGACCGGTAGCACCGGAACTCCAGGTGTAGGTGTAATTACCGCTGCCATTACTGGCAATAACCTGGGCTGAACCGTCTTGACTACCCGTACAAGACGGGGCGGTAGTGTTGATCACATGGACCATTAAGTCATTAGTTCCGGGGGCCAGACAAAAATCATGGGAGACCTGGGCCGAAAATTGCCCACCGGAAGCCAATACCTGGCCATCACTATCCCGCAGGATGTACTGGCCATTGCCATTTGTGCAACACATACCATCGCCGTATTGATCTTGCATCACCAACCAGTAGCAACCATAGGGCAAACAAATCTGCTCCATCAGGGAAGCCCCACCTGGGAGGCTTTCGTAAGGACCGCCCGAGGCGACCAGTTCGCCACTGCTGGTCAGAATCTGCCAGCTTGTTTCACTGGGGTAAAGGTCAAATTGTAAATCCAGATTAACTTGTACCTGGCAGGGGCGGTGCAGGTACTCTTGGGCATATACCCGACGCCCCTTACCAGGATTTATACAAGCTCGTATGCTAAACCAGTTACTTTCCCATAATTCAATGGGAAAAACAAAGTTGGTTTCTGATGTGGTTCCGATCACTTCCATATACTGTTCACCCAGCGCATAGATTTCGTAATGGGTAGCTCCAGGCACCGGTCCCCATTCCATACGCGCCGCGTGGTCATCCACGTAATAAAATTCCGGATTGGGCTGACCAATGATGGTAAACATTTCCGAATGGGCGGTTTGTCCACCCCGATTGACTCTGACAAACACCTTACCACTGGCCGTGAAGGGTACGTACCATTCAAAGTGGCGAAGGTGACTGGCCACGTTGTTGGCCAAGTTTTGCCAGGTAGCCATGCTGTCAAGAGAATATTGAATACTGAAATTACCTCCTGCTTTTGGTGCATCCCAGCGAATCAGATTGCTTTCACCGGGCACCACGCCAATGCCATTGCTGGGATAGGTGACTTTCAAATCATTGTTGATAAAGCTGTATACAACAAAGTATTTCTGAGGTCCTTCTGGTACCAGATGGCCCTTTACCCGTAGGGTGTAGTTGCCAGGATTGGGGTTATTGAGCGTAACCTGCTCCATGTTGTTGACCCGATCAATACCAGGATAGGCTGGTTTCAAAAGGCTGTCGATCTGTGGTTCATTGCTCAACACCAGTGGTTGGTAGATCTGTCCGCTACCACTTTGTAAATTGATATCCAGGTCATTAACCAATGCCCGATCACTCAGCACAGAAGGGGCCGGATCGGTCCAATAGACCATCACATTGACTTTAGAAGTATTGGGTGGCACCGTGATCACGTGATAGTTTTGTAATCCGGTACTAACCGTGCCTTCGGTGTATTGTTGGTTTTCCACAACAGTGACTGCCCGATCCGCATTGGCTCGTCCCCAACCAAAATCGTAATCCGGGCCCGGACGCCCGAGGTCTTCGGCCGTGTTGAGTAGAATGGCTTTGATCAATCCGGATTCCGGGTCGATGCCATCGCGAAATTGGCGGTAAGCCTGATACAATAATGCCGCAATGCCCGCCACCGTGGGAGAGGCCGCTGAGGTTCCACCTCCAAACTGGTAGCTGTTGTTGGCATTCGTGCTAAGGTTACCTTGCCCCTGGGCACACAAATCTGGCTTGATTCGGCCATCTTCGGTAGGTCCGCGACTACTGGTGGTTCGTAGCTCATCATCAAAATATAGGTTGCCAACAGCCACCGTATTCTTGGCAGCTTTGCGCCCCCCGGTGATGTTGCCATAATGCGCTCCATCCGGGCCTTCCAGGCCTCCGTAAACCGGGTTGCAGCTGCTCAATCCACTGTTTCCGGCCGAAAAGCAATGAAATAGCTCCGGTTGTTCAATCACCTGGGTGTCTATACTCTGAGCGGAATAATTATAAAATCCTCCGCAGCCTTCGCCATAGGAAGTAGAAGTAATCACAATCCCATCAGACTCGTATTGCTCGGTAGCATTCAGGATATGTTGGTATTGGGTAATCTCAAACAGATGTAAGGTAGCTCCTGAAGCGATACCCCTTCCCAAGGGATTAATATTTCCAGCACCAATGGCAATACCGCAGGTCATATCACCGTGATTGCCTACATTGGAGGAAGTATTATCGACCAATCGATTGCGGAAATCCTCGTGGCTCACAGTTCCATCATCAGCAATGGCCATCACCACTCCATCGCCATCGTAGCCGGTGCCCAGTTCTCCTTGTAGCTGGTTGACACGCATCAGGCTTCGGGCTTTCCAGCCTTCGGGCTCCGGCATATCGGCGAGGCCCTCCAGGTACATTACCGCGGGATTGGCCGCCAACTTCAGCAGGTCGTCGGGAGGTATAAGGACTTGCACATTTGATTCTTTCGTTTCGTGAACGTTGAAGCCGCTGAGCGATAAAGATAGAGCCAGGTCAGACCTTGGCTGCCCCGGAAAGGGAAAGGCACGTACTAAAATACCCTCTGCACGATAACTCTCGGTGGGGATATTTCCGCTAAGTAAATTCTGGTCAATCTTATCTTCCGGTTGGATGGGCAATACGGCCCGAATATTGGCTTTCCTGAAATCAGCTTGTGCTGAGGCCTTTACCAACCAGGTGTAATGTGGCACGTAAGCAAGGAGTTGGATACCCTCCGATTTCAGCTTTTGACGCTCCTCCGGAGAGGGTAGCTGATAAAACTGAACCAGCACATATTGGTGCCCGGAAAAGGTTTGGCCTCCTGTTTGCAATTTCAATTGATTGCCCGGTAGAGGCACCTCAACTGAACTTCTTAAATGGACTGAATAGTCCTGTGCAGAGCTGGTACATAGACATACCGCTCCGAAGATTAGAGTTGCTAGTAGTTTCTGCATTTTTGTGTTTGGGTTTAAACTGGCTTAAAAAATTTTGCACAGTTCACCCATAGTATGTTTCATGTGTAAAGTGGAATGATCCTTCGCTAGGACGGATCATCCTACTAGCAAGCAACTAGTCCTCTATCATTCTGTGTTTGGGTAATCAGAATAATAATGACTTTTTCTAATCAGCAATAAGTGGGGGGAAAGAGTGCCGTTTAGGTAAAATACTCAGTGAAATACTTGGTCTAAAGCCTTTCGTTTGGGTTAAATAATCACCTACATACTTCTTCGGTGCGTCAAAGAATGCGAGGCCTCTGTGGCATACGAATAAGATGTAAGTCAACTTGAAAAACTGTGGGGGGAGTTCTTGGACGGATGACTATAAATCAACCATGTGTTTATTGATATATTTCAAAAGTATAATATTTAATCAATAAACGCAAAAATTATTTATATGTGAAAAAACTTTACGGAGTGCGATTACTGTACTCTCTTCACTACCTTTTCAACAGTAAGTCCTTGAATAACAATCGAAAAGATAACCACAATATACGTCATACTTAGAATTAAATTTCTTGGCATTTCTTCTGTAAGTGATAGTGCCAGGGCGATAGAGATGCCTCCTCGCAGCCCTCCCCAGGTCATAATGAGGTTGGTTTTGGGGATAAACTCCAGTTTCTTTTTAAACAATTCAATCGGCAATGCCAGAGATGCAAAACGAGAAAGCAGCACAATGGGAATGGCCAACAATCCGGCAATCAGGAACGCCTGGTCAAAGGGTAGAATGAGAATTTCCAATCCAATGAGCACAAACAGCACGGCATTAAATAGGACATCCATCAATTCCCAAAACTTGTCGACATACAATTCCGTCATTTCCGACATAGAAGAGGTACGAAACCGTTCGTGACCAATAAACAAACCGGCAACCACCATGGCCAGCGGACCGGAAAAATGTAATTTGCTGGCCAGCAGGTAACCTCCCATCACAATGGCCAGGGTAATCATGACCTCTACTTCGTAGTTATCGATGGTGCGCATCAACTGGTAGGCGATATATCCCAATACAAGCCCGAGAAGAATACCTCCACCCACTTCTTCCAGAAATAGAAAGCCAATCTCCCCAAAATCAAAATGACCGGTCCCCGAAGCGGCAATGCCAAAGATGGTCAGAAAAACCACTACACCAATGCCATCATTAAAGAGGCTCTCACCTACGATCTTGATCTCCAGTTTCTTTGGCACACCAGCTTTTTTAAGAATGCCCAGTACGGCAATCGGATCTGTCGGTGAAATCAATGCGCCAAAAAGCAGACAATAAATAAATTCAGTAGTTAGCCCCAACAGATGCAGCAAAAAATACATCAGGCCAGCCACCAAAAAAGTAGAGGTCAACACGCCAAGCGTAGCAAAGAGCATGATGGGACGACGCAGGTCCCTGAGTTTGGTAAAGTTGACGTGCAGGGCTCCGGCAAAGAGCAGAAAACTCAACATGCCGTCCATTAGCACCCTTTCAAAATCGATCTGACCAATGAATTCGCGTTCCAGTTGCAGTAATTCCGGAAACATCATCCCAATCAGCATAGTCGCCACCGAAAACAACAGCGCAATGACCATCAACCCAATGGTGACCGGCAACTTGAGAAATCTCACATTGAGATAGCCAAAAATGGCAGATAGAACGATGAGGAGCGTAACGATGACAAAAATATCCATAGATATAGGTTTAAACGTAAATATAGTTTGCTAAAGCTGAAAACCTAACCAGATTGACCAACTTTTACCGGTTTTACTACTACCAGCATAAATTTTAAATTTTGTGACAGAAGTAAACCTATCCCAGTATAGGAAATGATCCAACGATCGCAACTTGACAAAATGAGCAATTTTATTTAATTTGCGTAAGCACTTACGTAATTTATTATACTATCCACCTGAAATCGTCCGACTACAATGAATTTCTACGAACGTACCGGAATCATGGCCCTCGGCAGCCGCCTGCGCCGCTTAAGCGAAACCATCACCCAGGACTCGATGGGCGTGTATCAGTTGGAAAAACTCAACTTTGAACCCAAATGGTTTCCTGTTTACTACACCCTGGCCCACAGCGGCCCGCTCAGTGTGACCGAAATTGCTGAGCAGATTGGGCATAGCCATCCTTCCGTTAGTCAAATTGCCCGGGAGATGCGTAAGCGCGGACTGGTGGTCACCCTCAAGGATAAGTCCGATGGAAGGAAAAGTCTGCTCGATCTTTCCGAGCAAGGCAAAGCAATGCGCCCCAGCATGGACAGCCTCTGTGAATATGTCCACCAGGGCGTTTGGGAGTTATTGCAGGAAACAGAGCACAATATCTGGCAGGCCATCGATGACCTGGAACGGGCACTGGCGCAAAAAACGCTACTGCAACGAGTTTCCGGCATTCGCAAAAAGGCAGAAGCGGCACAGGTGCAGATTGTTGACTACACTCCCGCTTATCGCAATGCTTTCCGCGAGTTGAATGAAGCCTGGATCAGGCAATATTTTAAAATGGAAGAAGCTGACCACAAAGCCCTTGGTGATCCGGACAATTATATCATCCAGCCGGGAGGACACATATTTATTGCGCTTTACCAAAGCAAGGCTGTAGGAGCCTGCGCCATGGTCAAAGTGGATGAATCTACTTATGAATTGGCAAAAATGGCGGTTGATCCCTCTGTACAGGGCAAAGGTATCGGTTGGTTATTGGCCCAGGCTGTGATCAATAAGGCCAAAAGCCTGAATGCCGAGAAGTTATTTCTGGAAAGTAATACCAAGCTGGAACCGGCCATTAGCCTATATTACAAGCTTGGATTCAAGAAAGTAGTTGGCGGCCCCATTTCGCCGTATGAACGCAGCAATATCAAGATGGAATTGTTTTTGTAGATCTACAGTGGTACCACCTCAATTCCCTCCACCCGCTGCTCAAACCATTTGACAGGTGCCTGGGTTTTATCGCCGGTGCGGGTGTCACATTTGAAAAAGAGGTAAAAAAGTTGCAAGTGATCCCCTACTCTTTCCAACAGGTGATTGAGTCGTAGTTTTGAGGGTTCCGGCTGATGGAAGAGGCATTCCATGCGCCAGGAATAGTAGGCTTCATCGTGTAGCTCAATAATTTCCAACAGTATGGGATCATCCAAAAACTGCTGCATAAACTTTCGGGCATATACACCGTGGTGTTTTGACCAGTCACGCGGAAAACCTTTGTCTTCCTTGTATTTGAAGGTATCGTGCGCCAGGGTAATCAGGCGCATTTTTTCGCGATCTTCTTCGTTGAGATCGAGCTGTTCTACATTGTCATAAATCTCCAAAATATGCTTGTACACCTCCCCTTCCGGATGACCATAGCGCGGTGTGCCCCACATCAGCCCCCGCAAAAAATCCTCCTCCCTGAGTATCTTTCGCTCCAGGGCCGTCTCGGGCTGCAACACAGCTTCCATATCAATTGGTCCGGTCATGGTTTTCTCAGTCATATTTGGCAGGTGCTCGGACAAAGTTATCATAAATTGCGGAATTCACCGATTAGGTTCTGATCCGGTAATTTTGCCGCTTTGATAGCCGCTTGTTAAGGTCAAGTTAAACAAAAAATGCAGGGTAACAAAGACCTTGTATTAGTAGTTATATTTCCGTATTATTAGAGAACGTTTTAGAATCCTAGTGGATTGATGCAGAAATAATTGATATTCAATGTTCAGCATAATCAATATTTAGAGCCTGAAAAGGCTATCAATTATTTCGGACTAGTCGCACTAGTTTGGGCCTTCTTTACTATAAAAATGGTTCTTTGACAAACAAGTGGTGGTCAAAGAACGAAAATATCAAAGAAACGAAAATATGAAACAGTTATTTTCTCTAGTGCTGGCAGGCATGATCGGCGGATTAGTGATGTTGGGTGGTCTGTATTTTATTTACGAACCTGCTGCAATCAACTCTGCACCAATGGCTCAGGCCATTCCGGTGAACAACATTAATGTAGCCCCACGCGCCACTGCCTACCCTTTTAATTTTACCGCTGCCGCGGAAAGAGCCACGCCATCTGTTGTCTACATTTCAGCCAGTGCCACTAGTACGGCCAGCCGCAATAATCGAGAAGACAACAACCCCTTCCGCCTGTTCTTTGGCGACGATCTTTTTGGTGGCGCACAGGCCGGTAGTGGTACTGGAGTCATCTATAGTTCTGACGGGTATATCGTTACCAACAACCATGTGGTAGGCTTTGCTGATAAGGTAGAGGTCACCTTGTTTGACAATCGCAAATTTGAAGCAACCATCATCGGTACTGATGAGAAGGCAGATTTGGCCGTGATCAAGATTGACGCCACAAACTTACCCACCTTGCCATTGGCCGATTCCGACCTGGCAAGAGTTGGCGAATGGGTGCTGGCGGTTGGTAATCCTTTTGACCTGACTTCTACTGTTACCGCAGGGATCATCAGTGCGAAAGGACGTAGTCTGCAATTACTGCAAGGGCGCGACGCTATTGAAGCCTTCATTCAAACGGATGCTGCCGTAAATCCCGGCAATAGTGGGGGTGCATTGGTAGATGCCGATGGGAAACTATTGGGTATCAACACGGCCATTGCTACACAAACCGGTTCTTTCCAGGGATATTCCTTCGCCATTCCAATCAATTTGGCCAAGCGTATTGTTGATGATATCATTGAATATGGAAGTTTCCAGCGGGCATTCCTGGGCGTCAATATCTACCCACTGGACGACGATGCTGCCACCGAACTCGGCCTGAATATTAGTCAAGGCGTAGTAATTGATAATTTGGTAGATGGAGGCTCAGCCCAATACGCCGGATTGCAGCCCAAGGACGTGATTATAAAGGTTGATGATTATGTGATTCGCGATGTGCCTGAACTAAGCGAAATCGTGGGACGAGCGAAAGTTGGGGATACCTTAAATATTACTGTTAATCGCCGGGGTAAGACCATCGAGATCCCGGTGCGAATGCGACCTTCAAGTGCAAATTGATGTAAGACCATGTTTGGAGGTCAAACTTTGAGCTGTAAGTATCATTTTCGCCATCAAATCCGACCTCCAAACATGGTCTAAAAACCGACATTTAAGAAATTATTAACACCCTGTTAGCAACATTTTTGAAAAACATGAAGTTAGTAATAGTGAAAGTGTTCATTTAGCATGAACAATAGCATTTAACGGATTCAAATGAAGTCGTTAAATGTTAAAAGACTTGTTTAAAGTTGGTTTTTCGTTTTGTTTTGATGCGTCTGCCTCGCTTTGCGAGGTGGACGTTTTTTGTTTACGGTATTTGTAGTGTTAGACTTATTTTTTTATCTTTCGAAAGAAAACAGCAATGTAACGGCACTAACAACCTACAAATCCGCCCACCGATGAAAGCCCATTTCCGATTTCTGGATGACTTATTTTCGTTATTCTACCCCAACTTATGTCTGGTTTGTGATGCCAATCTTCCGCCCAATCAGGAGTCCATTTGCCTGCCTTGCCAGTATCGTTTACCCAAAACAAACTTCCACTCACATAAAGAAAATGCATTTAGTGAGCGCTTCTGGGGTAGGTTGCCACTGGAGTCAGCAGCTGCCTTTTACAAATTTAATAAAGGAGGGCGCACTCAGCACCTCATCCACCGCTTGAAATACGAGAACAAACAGGCAGTGGGTATCCGAATGGGCCAATTATATGGTAGCAAACTTCGGGAAAGTCCTTTTTTCTCGGCCATTGATCTGATTTTACCGGTCCCGTTACATGCCCGTCGCTATCACGAGCGGGGCTACAATCAAAGTGAACTGTTTGCAAAGGGCCTTTCCAAGGCCATGGATGTGCCTTATCTGGCCGATGGATTGGTGCGCTCTTTACATACCAGCACTCAAACGCATAAAACGCGCCTGGAACGCATCAGGAATGTAGCGGAAGCATTTGCAGTGAAAACAAAGGGAGTATTGGAAGGTAAACACATTCTGCTGGTGGACGATGTCATCACCACCGGTGCAACATTGGAAGCTTGTGGACAGAGAATACTGGAAGTGGCCGGTACTCGTTTGAGCATGGCCACCATTGCTATTGCGGATTATTAAATAAGTTAGCCGCCAATAAAGGTCCCTACTGTTTCGCCCTCAACAATGCGCAGCAAATTCCCTTTTTCATTGATGTCAAAAACGATGATAGGCAGGTCATTTTCCTTACAAAGGGTAAATGCCGTCATATCCATCACACTCAGGCCTTCACTAATCACTTTGGCGAAGGTTACCTTATCCAGCTTGGTAGCAGTGGGATCCAACTCAGGGTCGGCGGTGTAAACGCCATCCACCCGGGTACCTTTGAGAATGACATCGGCCATCATCTCATTAGCACGTAATGCGGCGGCAGAGTCAGTAGTGAAATAAGGGCTTCCAGTACCAGCGGAAAAGATAACTACCCTTCCCTTTTCCAGATGACGGATAGCACGACGCCGGATATATGGCTCGGCAATTTGTTTCATTTCAATGGCGGAGATCAATCGCGTATAGACGCCCTTTCCCTCTAAGGCACTTTGTAGCGCCATGCCATTGATCACTGTAGCCATCATGCCCATATAATCCCCCTGTACGCGTTCAATGCCGGAACCTTCAGCCTGCAATCCCCGGAAGATATTTCCACCACCAATAACGATGGCTACCTCTACGTTGAGATCAACGAGCTGCTTGATCTCTTCAGCGTAGTGCTGCAGCATATGCGGTGCAATACCATAGCTTTGATTTCCCATGAGTGACTCACCACTCAATTTCAGAAGGACCCGCTTAAATTTTAATGGCATGTTTTGAATGGTTTGATCTGTACTGTAGTTCTCTTTTCATTTCACAGCCAAAATTGCAAAAAAAAAGGCGAATTAGATGTCTAATTCGCCTTTCGTTATCAATTATCCTAGAGTCACATGTTTAAAGTCTGTGACCGTCAATTCTTTATCTTTACTTTGCAGATAAGACGCTACTGAGAAGTTGCTGTCTTTTACAAACTGCTGGTTGAGCAAAGTTTTCTCTTTGTAAAACTTGTTCAATTTACCCATTGCAATTTTCTCGATCAGGTTGTCAGGCTTACCTTCAGCACGTGCCTGGTCCTTCCCGATTTCGATTTCTTTCTGGATAGTATCGGCATCAACACCGTCCTTATCCACTGCAATTGGGTGCATAGCGGCTACCTGCATAGCCACATCGCGGCCTGCTTCGAAGTAGTCTTCGCTGGCTTTGTTCAAACCAACCAGTACACCGGCCTTATTGCCCATGTGGATGTAAGGGGCTACCATTGGTGCTTCCAGTTTTTCGTAAGCTGCCAATTCAATTTTCTCACCAATTACACCTACCTGCTCGGCAATCTTATCAGCAACGGTGATGCCACCAAAGTCAAGCTGCAAAAATGCCTCCAGATCAGCTGGCATCTTGTCCAATCCCAACTTAGCAAAATCCTGAGCCAGGTCAACAAATTTTTCATTCTTAGCCACAAAGTCGGTCTCACTACTCAGCTTCACGATCACACCACTGGTCTGGTCGTCAGAAACGATAGCAAGTACTACACCTTCCTTGGCATCGCGATCAGCGCGCTTATCGGCCATTTTCTGGCCTTTCTTACGCAGATACTCGATCGCTTTATCCAGATCCCCGCCAGATTCGGCCAGGGCCTTTTTACAGTCCATCATACCTGCGCCGGTCAAGTCGCGCAGCTTTTTTACGTCAGAGGCTGAAATTGCTCCACTCATTTTAGCTTCTTTTAAAGTGATTCTTTGATTAATGAATTATCAGAGGCTTATCCTATACCGCTTCCGCTTATGCCTTTTCTTTTTCAGACTTGCTCTTCTGACGCTCTTCCAATCCCTGACGGATGGCTTCTACCATATAATTAGTGATGATAGAAACTGACTTGGAAGCATCGTCATTACCAGGAATCGGATAGTCTACCTGATTAGGATCAGAGTTGGTATCAACGATTCCAAAGGTGCGGATACCCAGCTTGTGGGCTTCTGCCACTGCAATATGTTCGTGGTGAATGTCCACGATAAAAATTGCAGCAGGCAGGCGGTTCAGGTTAGCAATACCCCCCAAAACTTTCTCCAGCTTATTTAGCTCACGGGTAAGGGTCAGCCTTTCCTTTTTAGTTACGCTAGTCAAGCTACCGTCTTGCAACATGCGGTCGATGGTCTGCATTTTCTTTACAGAACGACGAATGGTAGAGAAGTTGGTCATCATACCTCCCAGCCAACGCTCGGTTACAAAAGGCATCCCTACGCTACGTGCCGCATTGGCTACGATATCGCGGGCTTGCTTTTTGGTTGCAACAAACATAATCTTACGACCAGACTTGGCAATCTGACGCATTGCATTGGCAGCGCGCTCCATGCACTCTGAAGTCCGGTTCAGATCGATCAGGTGGATACCCTTACGCTCCATAAAGATGTAAGGAGCCATCTTAGGATTCCACTTCTTTTTGAGGTGTCCGAAGTGTACTCCGGCCTCGAGCAAATCTTTATATTCTGGTTTTGCCATTTTCCAATAATTAATGATGGTGTTAAAAAAAAGGTTCCGTTGAGCTTTGAGTCCAGATTAACGCTTAGAGAACTGGAAGCTCTTTCTCGCTTTGGGCTTACCGTACTTCTTACGCTCCACCACGCGGGAATCCCGGGTGAGGAATTTCTCAGCCTTGAGCGGACTGCGGAAGTCTTCGTTCAACTTAACCAAAGCACGGGCAATGGCCATACGTACGGCTTCAGCCTGACCTTTGAATCCACCACCGCGAACATTAACATTGAGGTCGTAAATATTTTCAGCAGCTACTGTTACAAAAGGAGCTGTGATTTTATTTTGAACATGGTGCTGGGGGAAGTATGCCTTATAGTCCTTGCCATTTACCGTAATCTTACCTTCTCCTTTTGTCAGGTAAACACGGGCTACAGAGGCTTTTCTTCTCCCGATTGCATTGATCATTTCCATAATCTATAATCGAATTATCGTTAGCAATTAAAAATTGAAAGGCTCGGGCTTTTGCGCCTGGTGTGGGTGCTCCGCTCCTTCGTAAACAAATAACTTTTTAATCATCGCGCGGCCCAATTTGGTCTTAGGCAGCATGCCCTTCACTGCATTTTCTACAATTGCATGGGGCTTCTTGGCGTTCAGTTCCTTAGCAGTTGCTCTTTTCTGACCACCTGGGTATCCAGAGTAAGTAATGTACTCTTTCTGATCCCACTTGGCACCGGTGAAACGCACCTTATCGGCGTTCAATACGATGACATAATCACCACAATCTACGTGCGGTGTGTAAGAAGGTTTGTGCTTGCCGCGCAGCACGTGAGCGATCTTTGAGCAAAGGCGACCTACCACCTCTCCTTCTGCGTCGACAACGTACCATTTGCGCTCAACGGCCTCCTTCTTCTCAGATTTCGTTTTATAACTCAGCGTATCCACGTTATATTGGCTTTAATGTTTAAAAAATATACCTTTAAAAAATGCGAGTGCAAAGGTAATTTTCTTTATCACAAAATACAAGCCTTTTTTAAAAAAAAGTGCAAATCTCATTTCATAAGTGACTGAAAAACAGTAAAAATTTCGCACAAAAATTTTCATGGACCCAGAAAATTCACTGAAATATCCCCCCAATCTACCCCTAAACCATTTGGTCGGCTCTTTGTTACGTCTCAAAGTTTCACCAGTGGGTGCTTTAACACAAAATCCGTCCGAATAGCTAACTTTGCATTTGTGCAACCATATTTTCCAAAGGAATGAAAGATAATCCACAAGATAAAACCATGCTTTCTACCCCAGATTCCGATGACCCCAATGCGGCCAATCGAAAGAAGGACCATATTGAACTGGCCTTCCAGTCGCAGGTGACCCGGGCACAGCTCGACGACCGGTTTTATTACGAACCGATCCTGTCCGGGCATCCCGAGCCCGGTAGTTGGCCCCCATTTCGCTTCCTGGATAAAAAGATGCGGTTGCCCATGTGGGTGTCCAGTATGACGGGAGGCACCGAAATGGCTCACACCATCAACCACAATCTGGCACGGGCCTGTAAAGACTTCGGCTTCGGTATGGGCCTGGGTTCTTGTCGCTCCCTGTTGTACAGCGATGACACCCTCGATGATTTTAATGTTCGCCCGCTTATTGGCGAGGATTTGCCGCTTTACGCAAATCTGGGCATTGCCCAGGTGGAACAGCTGATCGAAAAGAATGAGTTGTACCGGGTCAGTCAACTGCTGGATAAACTGAAAGCCGATGGACTCATCATCCACGTCAATCCTATGCAGGAGTGGTTGCAGCCCGAAGGAGATCGATTCCAGCATCCACCCCTGCAAACCATAATGACCTTTTTGGAAAAGATGGATTACCTTCCGGTCATTGTCAAAGAGGTTGGGCAAGGCATGGGCTTCGGCAGTTTGAAAGCGCTGCTGCAATTACCACTCGCAGCGGTCGATTTTGCGGCGAATGGCGGCACCAATTTTGCCAAGCTGGAAATGTTGCGCAGCGACGCACAAAAAACTGAAATCTATAGCCATCTGGCTTTGGTTGGACACAGTGCCGGGGAAATGGCAAATTTAACCAACCAAATTCAGGAAGAACTGGGGGATGAACTCCGCTGCCGGCAGATTATTGTATCCGGTGGGGTACAGAACTTTCTGGACGGTTATTATTATATTGAGAAACTAAAGCTGCCGGCTATTTACGGACAGGCCTCCGCCTTTCTGCGCCACGCACGCGGAGATTACGAAACCTTGTACCAATACGTCGAAGCACAGGTGCAGGGACTGGAATTGGCGAAAGCTTTTTTACAGGTAAAATAGTTATCATTAAAAGACTTAAAATGCAGGATAAAACTATTTCCGGATTTTCCAAATGGAGCAAGGAAGAAAAGGTCAAATGGCTGGCCGAAAATTTCTTTGCCGATGCGGAAGCCTATGCCGAAGAGTTGAGCAGCTTCTGGCACGGAAATGTGGATTTACAGCGTATCCTGGACGGATTTAGCGAAAATACCATCTCCAACTATATTATTCCCTACGGCATCGCACCCAATTTTCTGATCAATGATCGGGTGTACGCCGTTCCAATGGTCATTGAGGAAAGTTCAGTAGTGGCCGCGGCCGCCAGCGCTTCCAAGTTCTGGTTGAATCGCGGGGGCTTTAAAGCCAATGTGGTGTCGACCAAAAAGCTTGGACAAGTACATTTTACCTGGGCAGGTGCTCCTAATAAGCTGAAAGAACATTTTGCCGAATTGGAGGAAGTGCTGCGGCGCGAATCGGCCTACCTGACCGCCAACATGGAAAGCCGGGGCGGCGGCGTAATCGATATCGAATTGCGCGATATGACTGACCTGGAGCCCAATTACTACCAACTGATGGTCAGTTTTGAAACCTGCGACTCCATGGGGGCCAACTTCATCAATTCGGTGCTGGAGGAGTTTGCACAGACGCTGGAAAATTTTCTTCTCGAAAACGAGGCATTTACCGGCACTGAGCAGGAGGTCAATATTATCATGTCCATTTTATCCAATTACACGCCCGAATGCCTGGTGCGCGTGGAGGTATCCTGTCCGGTAGAACATCTTAAAGGTGCCTGTCAGGACATGGACGGTCCTACTTTTGCCCAAAAATTTGCCACCGCCATTCGCATTGCACAAATTGACCCATATCGAGCGACCACTCACAACAAAGGCATCTTTAACGGCGTAGACGCCGTTGTTTTGGCTACAGCCAATGACTTCCGGGCCATCGAAGCCTGTGGTCATACTTACGCCGCACGCGACGGGCAATACCGCAGCCTGAGCTCCTGTGAAGTGAAAGACGGCACCTTCCGCTTCTGGATGGATCTGCCCCTGGCACTGGGCACGGTAGGTGGACTCACCACCTTGCACCCATTGGCCAAACGTTCCCTGGAATTATTGGGCAATCCTGGCGCAGAGGAGCTGATGATGATCATCGCCGCCACCGGCCTGGCACAAAATTTTGCCGCCGTTCGATCTCTGGTTACCACCGGTATCCAGCATGGCCACATGAAGATGCACCTCAAAAACATCTTGAACCATCTGGGCGCTGACGAGCGGGAAGCATTGCAGGCTGAAGTCTATTTTACCGACAAGGTCGTTTCCTTTAGCTCCGTCCGTGAGTTTGTGGAGTCCCTGCGCAACCGCAACGGTCAGGCCATCTATGCCACCAAATAAGTCTTGAGATGTTGGCACGCGCTCCATACCACATTCATGCTCATGGCAAATTGCTGCTAAGTGCAGAATACTTCGTATTGGATGGTGCCCTTGCCCTAGCTTTGCCTACTCGACTGGGGCAATCCCTGCAGGTTGAGCAAATGCATGAAACCACCAATCAAATTCACTGGAAAAGCTTCACGGTTAAAGAACAATGCTGGTTTGAAGCACACTTTTCTATTTTCCCTTTAGAAATTGTGCAGTCTAGTGACCACCAAATTGCCCAGCGAGTATTGGATTTGCTGCAAAGCATCACTACCTTGAAGCCTGGCTTTTTTAAGGAAGACGACGCCTTTCATCTCAAAACCCATCTCGATTTTTCCCGCCAGTGGGGTCTGGGCAGCAGTTCCACCCTGGTCTCCGCTTTAGCCCAATGGGCCAAGGTTGATCCATATCGATTACTTGCCAACACCTTTGGTGGTTCGGGATATGATCTTGCTTGCGCCGAAGCCAAAGGCCCTATTTTATACCAAAAGAGAAATCAGCGCGGGCATTACGTGGAAATTCCCTTCCGGCCTGCTTTTGTCGATCAGCTGTACTTTGTCTACCTCGGCCAGAAGCAAGATAGCCGTGAAGGTATTCAGCGTTACCGCAATGTAGCGGGAAAAGATAGTGGATTGATTCAAGAAATTAGTGAACTATCTCTGGCTATGGCCAATGCAACATCCCTACCCGATTTTGAACGGCGGATCCATGAGCACGAGCAACTGGTGAGCCGAATCCTTCAACTCGATCGAGCCAAGGAACTGCACTTCCCTGATTTTCCAGGAGCAATCAAATCGCTGGGCGCCTGGGGCGGCGATTTTGTGCTGGCGGCGGCGCCCCTATCTCAAGCTGATACCATCAATTATTTCCGGCAAAAAGGATTTAAAACCATCTTTGCTTATCATGATCTGATCCTGTAATGATGGTTATTTGCCGAATTCGATTTTTTCGGCAATCACCTTCGGCAATTGCTCCGCCGCTACGCTGAGTTGATCCCACTGAGGCTGTCGTTCTTCCTCAGGTAAGCTATGGATGTAATTCCGATATAGATACACTACCAGCATGCGATTGTAGGCATCTAATTGGTCATCCTGGATCAGTTCGAGCATTATTTTTTCTACTTTTTCCCTTTCCTGCGCTTCCGCCAGGGCGCGCCCAATTCGCCGTACATTGCCCCAGTAGTGCCCTTCACTGGTATTGGCTACAGCCAAACAAGAACCAATCAATAACTGTGGCACATCAAACCCCAAAACCTCCAGTTCTCTGATGTAGGTTTGTCGTTCTCCCCAGGCATAGCTACCATCCGAGACCCGCTCAAAACGGTCATTCATAATATTGAGGTGTGCCCGCAGGAAAATATCCCACTGTGCTGCTTCCGCCGCCAACACCGCAATTTGCATCGCGTGTTCCCGTGGACGGCTGTCCTGACTGCAAAAACCCACCACTCTGCGGTTGCGCTTCAACTCCAGTGCCTTTTCTTTTGAATAGTATTTCCCCAGATAGTATTCCAGTTCCTCACTGGAAACCCGGTTGGTCTCAATCTCCTGAATGGCTTCCCGCAGCAGCGTTTTAAATTTCTGCGTTTTCGACAATTCCTGAGTGATGTATGTTTCCTTTTGCTTGAGCCATTCATCCAGTTCTTGCCAGTATTTGGCGTAAGCCTCATCAAAGGCCTGTACCTGAATGCTGTCATTATAATCCTCTATGTCCTTTTCCGGATATTTGGGATGTCCAGGATAGTCATTAACCAGTGTCAGAAAAGCCCGGGCCGATTTCATCGTTTTGGGTAATTCCCATTGCTCTTCGTACATATCGTCCAAAATGATTTGAGCACTGGTATCTACCATGCAATCCACGTACTGCACCATCCGTGCGTGCCGGTCTGACAACTTTTTCTGCTGGAGATCATCGATGAAGTATAGACCCGTCGTTGTTTGGTCGTATTGTTTATAAACATAGCTTCCCCTGGTCGGTTGTTCATTGGACTTCGGCCAGTAAATACTCAGTCCATAGCCATAGTTCACGGGCATTTCCTGAAATTTCCAGGACGGTTCTTCATCACGATATCTCGTCTCATACCGGGTGATCAATAGATTTTCTTCAATCTCAATGCCGGGGTATCTTTTTTCCAGTTCCGCAAAGGGCAGGTCCTTCTCCAAATCTCGCTTCACTTGCTCGACATTGCCCTCAATCACAAATCTGTGGGCAAAGGTTTGCGGGTAAGCGTAGTAATCCTGGTCCAGATCGCAGGTTTTGTACACCAGGTTGAGCGAATCCACCATTACATTCAGGTATTGCACAGTGGTATCGTCGTAAATCAGACCATTGTCATAAATTTTGAATTCGCCTCGCTGGGCGGTGGCTGCGGAAAAGAAAGCGCAAAACATCAGGATAAGCCAATGAGTTTTCATGGTGATAATGGGTTTTTCTTGATTAGATGCAAAAATTGGGTAGATGGTTGTATCCGGGAATAATACACGTCCAAGACTTGCCTACAGTACGCATCACATTTTAAACGCTCGCTGGCGGGGTGAATTATGGATATTTGCAAAAAATTGTCCATCCATTATAAAACCAGTCCACCAATAATGTGTTATTTTTGTAGACTGAGTCTAAATAAGACTTTACTTTTAAGCAAAAACAATAACTAGACCATGGAGAGTACGGTAACGAAAAGCCCGGTAATGTTGTACACGGAGCAGACCCCCAACCCGGAATCATTGAAATTTGTCACCAACCGGATGTTGTACAAGGGTACTGCCGATTTTCGCGAGGAAGAACTGGCACAAGAATGGTCGCCGCTGGGTACCGCATTATTTGAATTGCCCTACGTCAAAGGGGTATACGTCTGCAATAACTTTGTCACAGTCACCAAGGAGTTTAACTACGCCTGGGAAGACATTATGCTGAAGCTGAAGGAATTCATCAAAGGCTACATTGAAGAAGGCAAGGAAATTGTGAAAGATGGCTTTGATGAGGCTATGGCCAAAATTGAAGCAGAGCGTGGCGCTTCCTACGAATACTCTGAAGATGAAGTGGAAATCGTTACAAAAATCAAAGATTTGATCGATACTTATGTAAAACCGGCCGTAGAAATGGACGGTGGTAATATCGAGTTTAAGGCCTTTAGTCAGGGAACGGTAACTGTCGTTTTGCAGGGTTCCTGTAGTGGCTGCCCTTCTTCTACCGTCACCTTAAAGGCTGGTATTGAAGGTATGCTAAAGCGTATGATCCCGGAAGTACGGGAAGTCGTTGCCGAAATGGGCTAGTCAAAGAACCAAAAATATGAGATGCAAAGACGCCTTTTACATCAATTGGCGTCTTTGCGCGTTTCCTCCTCTTCTTCACTTGCCTCGCTGATCTCTGATAACTCTCCTTCGTATTCCGTCTTTACTTCGATGGCCTCATAGCCTTGCTCGCGTAACCAGCGGCTGAAGATATTGGTGTATCCGTGAGTGACATAAATGGTCTCTGCACCGGTACCTTTGATGGCCTCATTCAGGCCTTCCCAATCGGCATGATCCGATAAAACAAATCCGCGATCAGCGCCTCTTCTCCTGCGTGCGCCCCGCAGACTCATCCAGCCAGAGGCAATACCCACTGAAACCTGCTTAAATTTCTTGGCCCAGCTCGATCCCGCAGCGGAAGGCGGAGCGATGACCAGATTGCCGGGATATTCACTGACTTTGATATCTTTCGTAACGCGAGTAGTAGGTTGCAACGGAAAGCCTTGTTGGCGAATCACTTCATTCGTATTTTCAATGGCTCCGTGTGTATAAATTTTACCGATGGATGTATCCAAATGCTGAATAATGCGCTGAGCCTTGCCCAGAGAATAACCGGTCAGTAAACTAACCTTTCCCTCCGCCTGATTGCTACGCCACCACTGATTGATCTCGCCAAAAACAGTCGCCTGGTCTTTCCAGGTATAAACCGGCAGGCCGAAGGTAGATTCCGTAACAAAAGTGTGGCATTTGACTGGTTCGAAGGGTTGGCATAGGCCATCATCCTCTAGTTTATAATCTCCCGACACCACCCATATCTCCCCCTGGTACTCCACCCGAATCTGGGCCGAACCAATGATGTGCCCGGCAGGAAAAAAGGTAAATTGAACACCATTAATCGTCTTGCTTTCTCCATATTCAACCGTTTCCAGCTTGACTGGCCCCAATCTATAACGAATCACCGGGGCCGCTTTACGGGTACAGAGATAATTGCTATGGCCATAGCGGGAATGGTCAGCGTGACCGTGGGTAATCAATGCCCTTTTCACCGGTCGCCAGGGATCAATATGAACCTGAGCCTGGGCGCAATAAATACCGTCCTGAGTAAATTCCAATAAGGGCATAACCGATGCGTTCTTTCATCAAGTGCAACAAGCCAGCGTGCATTTGGTTCTGCTGGATTATGTTTGGTGGAGCACCTATTTTTTTAAGGTAAAATAAAACGTGGAGCCTTCTCCCGGCGTGGATTCCACCCAAATATCCCCCTGGTGTTGTTCTACCACCTTTTTACAGATGGCCAACCCCAGGCCGGTACCTTCATAATCGCCCATGCCGTGTAGCTTTTTAAAAAGTAAAAAGATAGTTTCCTGATAATCGGGTTTAATGCCGATACCATTGTCGGCTACTTTAAATTGCCAATGGCTACCAGTATCCCTGGCCGAAATTTCGATGTACGGCGCCTGATCCTCCTGCCTAAATTTGATAGCATTAGCAATCAGGTTTTGGAAAAGCTGCTTGATCTTAATGGCATTGGCATGAATGCTTTCCGGAAGGTTTTTGGTGTAAAATACCGCCTTGCTTTCCTGGATTGTTTTTGCCAGTCCTTTTTTCACCTCTTCCAAAAGATCATTGACATCAATCATCGTTTTGGTCTGATCTCCCGTATTCACCCGAGAATAGGTCAATAAATCCTCAATGAGTTGATTGAGGTTTGCCGCTCCCTTATTGATAAACTCGATATAACTCTCACCTTGTTCGTCCAATTGGTTGCCATAACGGCGTTGCAACAACTGAGCAAAAGTACTCATGGTCCGCAGGGGTTCCCGCAGATCGTGCGAGGCGATGTAGGCGAAGTTTTCCAGCTGCAAATTGGAGTCGATGTATTTTTGTAGCTGTCGGTTTTTCACGTCCAGTTCCTGAATCTTTTCCTGGAGTGTGCGCTGGGCTTTTTTACGCTCCGAAATATTCCTGATCACTGTAATAAACTCCGTGTCATTTAGTGCGCTGATGCGAGCCTCGAAATAGTTGATCTCTTCACGGATGGATAAGGCGTATTCAAAAATCTGCACCAGTCCGGATTCATGTGCCTTCAGCATATTGGCTTTAAAACCAATGGAGACAGGAACAGGTAGAATTTCATCAACCGTTTTACCGAGAAAAGATTCAGGTGGCAATAATAAATCCTCCTCACTTTCCGCAGGATAATAATCCACAAAAACACCATCGAGGTTGATGCGGAATTTTAAATCCGGCAGCGCTTTTAATACACTCGTTAGAAGTGCCTCATTTTCCTGAAAGGATTTCAATGCCTGATTGCGGTCATTCACATCCACCACCATGGCCACCGCATGACGCAAGCGGCCATCATCGCCGTAGATCAAGGCAGTACCCACACTAGTCCAGATCGGGTGACCATCTTTATGTAAGAACCGTTTTTCCAGCTTCACCGAAGGCAGGCCTTCCTTCATCGCCGGGATGAGTAAGGCCAGTTCTTTTTTCACGTCTTCAGGATGGGTCAGGTCTCGGAAATCACAACCAATCAATTCTTCTTTCTCGTAGCCCAATAAGTTGTTAAAGGCTGGATTAAAATTCTTAATGATGCCTTGGGGATCAACAAACAATACGCCCATCGGGCTATGTTCCAGCAGACTATTGTAAAGGTTTTCCCTATGCCTGGCCTTAATTTCAATGGTCTTCTTCTCCGTAATTTCGCGCCTGCTACCCCAAAGGCCCTTTAGATAGCCATCCTCCACGATGCCCACCGCATGTGCCATGAAGTAACGTGTATCACCTTCATCATTCTCATGACTAAATTCTTCGGCCTTGAGTCTATAGCCATTATCCAGAAAGGTTTTAACTGTGGCATTATGCGCGTCCCATACATTTCCCTGATGGATCTCCTGATATTTTCGGCCAATGATAATATCCGGAGAATCCACTCCGTAGATTTTAGCCATCGCAGGATTGCATTCCTCGATATAGGTATGGTCGTAAAATTGTTTCACCTGCTCTTCTATGGGCAGGGTGATATCAATGGGTTTTCGGCATTCCAGGTAAAAAAATCCGTCTGAGGTTAGCGTTACGAAATCTTTAAACTTTCTGAAATTACCTTCATCTGATTGCTTCACCATTTAAACTGTGTCTTCCTAAATACGCTTGGTTCGGATGGAGGGTTTTGGGACATTGTTTTTTAATAATTGATCCAAGGCCTGATTGTACTCATTGATCAGGCGTGTCGCATTAGTGTTATAATTTTCAATGACTTCATTGTACACATCTACATCCTCCTGGGTTAGTTGTTCCTTTTTTAACACATCAACTACCTTTTTGTATCCATTTTGCGCCAGGTCCTGATAGAATTCCAGAATCGCAATCGCTCCGTCGCGATAAGCAGTATCACCGTTGAAGTCGGGCATAAGCCTCAAAATTTTCAATTCTGATTGCGTTATCTGCTGTAGTTTCAACCGGGCTTTATCCATCTGCTCTGCCTCTCGTGCCTGCATCGCCTCCGATACTTCCGAATGTTGTTTCGACACCTTAAAGTACTTTAAAAACACCGCCCGGTAATAAGCGTTGACCTGGTTGATCTGCTCGATCTCGGTATTTTTTTCTCCTTCCAGCAGGGTGATGTAGTGCTTTTTGGCAAAAGCCCGTTGAGCATCCTGAAAGCGCTCAGCTGCATCAGCTATCTTTTTCTCGGCAGCATCCTGAGCTTCCAAATAGCGCTCCATCGCTTCAAACGATTCTTTACTCTCTCGTTTGAGGTCATTGATTTCACTAAATTCTATTTCGTAAGACTCCAGATATAGCTTGAGCACTTCCTCCATTTCGTTGCGCATACCGGCATCATCCTCATAGGCAGGCAAAGCAGCAACTTTGACAATAGCCTGAGCCAACTGCTTGATCAGCTCCAGGCGTTTTTGTTCTACCTCATTGTAATCATCACTATGCACCGAATACTGAACGTATTCCAGGTTCTTATTGACAATCGCTGCGTGTTCGTTATTGAGATAATCGAAATATTGGACCGGATCCGAAAACTCCTGTGCCACACAAACTTGCCCGACCAGAATCAGGGCTAGTAAAGAAAAAAGAATTCTCATTTGTGGAAATTTTGGTTTTTTGACAAAGACGCCGAAGTGATTTAAAACATTTTACCATTTCCTTACGGAAAAACAAGGGAAAAGGTACAATGAATAATGGATAATAGCAAGGTGAATAAAATAAAAAGATAGGGTTTTAGGTGCCGGCAATGCCAACAGGGGTCAGCAATTGCCGACAACATGATATGAGGGTTTTGTAAGAAAGGGAATTAGGAACGAAGGAAAGATTTCAGGTGTTTGGTCGAAAGCAAATATAGCTTAATTTATTTCTTTTCACACATTTTATGCAAAATAAAATTATAATATGTTGTAGAAAAATAAAACTTTTTGTCACACCGCCCACTCTGAAGACTTACGATACACCGTTCCCTTAAATAATCCTACCACTTTCTCGTTTTGATTAATTATCGTTACTTCATAAATAGCAATGCGATGGCCAAGGCTAAGCTCCTTAGCCACTGCTTTGAGTTGATCGCCAACCACTACGGGGCGAGTATGAGAGATCGAAGTTTCAATCGACACGGCATTGCGTCCCTGTCCGTTTGAAGCAAAAGCCAACGCACTATCGGCCAATGAAAAGGTGATACCACCGTGTACCACACCAAAGCCGTTGAGCATTACCGGCGTAATATCCATTTCCAAAATGCAGGATCCCGCCCCTACCTCCATCACTTTGATGCCCAGCCACTGGCTAAAGGCATCATTTCGATACATTTCTTGTGTGATCTTTTCAGCTCTGTTTTTTGCCGTCATGGTTGCAATTTAAGGGTTCAAAACGTTAAAGAAGTGATGAATCAAGTAGAAATTATTATTTTAGTCGTAGCCCTTAGGCTATGACCTTAAATTAAAAACAGACTTTCTTACCCCAAGCAGGCAGCATTTTAGAAAACTATCGTATCTATTAAACAACCAGCGTTATCTTGAGAGGCAAATTAGTATGCTCTGGACTTGCGCCAACCTAAACAAGACGTGACGGAAAAAGAACTCATCGAGGGGTGTATCCGTGAAAATCGGATGTGCCAGGAAGAAGTTTTTCGGCGCTACGCCGGAAAGATGATGAGTGTTTGTCTGCGATATACCAGACACCGCATGGAAGCCGAGGATATTCTTCAGGATGCTTTCATTAAAGTCTTTGACAATTTGGACAAATTCCAGCACAAGGGCTCCTTTGAAGGTTGGATCAGAAGAATTGTGATCAATACTGCCCTCAAAAACTACAGCCGAAAAAGTTTCTCTCACGAACAGATTGGTGTAGAATACTATCCGGATGTACCGGTTGAACCATCGGTCTACAGTGACCTGGGCGAGGAAGTGCTGATGAGGCTGATTGCCGACCTGCCGGAGGGATACCGGGTCGTTTTCAATCTCTACGCCATTGAGGGGTACAGTCACAAAGAAATTGCAGACGCATTGGGCATCCAGGAAAGTACATCGCGCTCGCAGCTGGTCAAGGCGCGCAAACTCCTGCAGGTGCAGATTTTAAAATTGCAAAAAATAGCGGTATGAGTTCTCGGCATCCTATCGATGAGATCTTTCGGGATAAACTGGCACAGCTCAGTACGGAACCGCCTATGCACTTGTGGGATAAGATTGACCAGACCCGCAGAAAGCGCAGACGCGGTGGTATTTATTTTCGTTTGCTGGCTGGTGTTGCTCTATCAGCGATCGTTGCCCTGGGAATTTGGGCGGGTATGCCTACTGACCATCCCAGCCTACAGCATCTTCCGATTCCCTTTGCACAAAATGAAAAGGAACAAGCCACTTTTACCAAAGATCAACCAGCTTCAACCAATAACAGCCTGGCCCAGACTGAATCGGCAGCACCTGTTCAAAAGCAAAGAACCACCACCGTTCGTCCGAAAGATAACCACCAGATTTATCCTCAGAAAACCGCTGCGGAGCTCCAAACAAAATCAGGCAAGTCCATCGAACTGCCCCAGGAGATAAACAATCAGGAAGAGACACCACGGGTTCAAACCACAGAAGAAATTGCCCGTTGGCATACTCCCGAGTTACCCATCCTTGCTTTTCATGAGCAGAAAGCTACCAACGCTGCCCCATTTGCGTTTAATGACCCAACCGACTGCGCAAAGTTCAGGAAACGTCCCTGGAAGTTCTTTGCTACCTTCGGTGGTGCCATCGATCTGGCACGTCGACAGATGTCGCCCAAAGATGCTGATGCACAGGTCTACGTTGACACCCGTGAAAATACAGAGTTACCATTCTATACCTTTAGCCTGGATGCGCGGGCGTCCGTTATCAGCCCCATCGGGCTAGGCCTGTCCACCGGACTTGATTATACCCAAATCAACGAAAAATTTGACTATGTTGATCCCGATGCAGAACGCACAGAGGTCATTACCACCGAATATGGCCCCAATGGAGAAATTATCGGTGCAGATACCGTTCTGATCATCGGTAGCCGCGAAATCATTACCTACAATCGCTATCGCATCCTGGATATTCCGCTGCTGGCCAACTACGAATTCGATTTCACGCATTTTGCGCTGGAAGTAAAAGGGGGAATTCTGATCAATATCCTTTCCCGCCAAAAAGGCGACTTCCTTTCACCGGTAGATATGGAACCAACCAGTTTTACCAACGACAAGCCCAACGCTTATCCAGCTTTCAGACAACACATTGGTATTGGTTACTACGGCGGTATGAGCTTTAACTACAAACTGAACGGCGGATTCCAGCTGAGTTTTGAACCATTCTTCAGAGTGTACCCAAAGTCATTCACTCGCTCCGACTTTCCCGTCACCCAGAAGTATTTCCTTACCGGTTTAAAACTCGGGCTCAAAGTGCCGCTTGCACTTAGATAGTGGTCTATTTCACCTATTTATTTTCCCGAAATTTCAGTGGAGGCGTTTGACTTCTGATCATGCCAACCAGGGTCACCTCGATGTCGATCAAATCTTTTTTCATTGGCTATCTTGATGGTCTGACAATAAAAATGAGAATTTCTGATGATAAATGTACACAACAGGCAACGTTTTGACAACCAGCGGCATCTAACCTCTAACAACGATCATGTTTGAATGATAATGAAGTGTATAAGTGAAATGAAAAAAATTAGCCTGGCACTCAGCATATTACTACTAGTGGCCTCCTGCAGAAAGGATACCGATGTTTTTCATGTAGATGATGAGGTCATTATTGGCTCTAGCCAATGGACGGGCCGAATCAGTAATTTTTACGCTGAGGTGGACGATAATGCCGAAAATTTTGCCCTGGACGCTTCCTTTGCCGCAACGTTCAAAACGGCACAACAAACTGAATTTCACTTCTCCCCCAATGCTTTTTCAACTGAGGCAGGAGTGATTGTGGGAGGAAGCATCAACCTGGAAGTAGCACAACTCCAAAGCCGGGGTGACCTTATTTTGAATAATATTTCTACACTGGTGGATAATCAGGTTATGGAACTGACCGCTCTCTATGAGATCTCAGGTTTGAAAGGCAATTTGCCACTCAGACTAGCCGATGACCAAAATTTACAGTTCACCTTCCCCAGTGATAGCCCGGCCGACAATCAGCAAGTGCTCTACGGTGAAGCTCACCAGGAGGGCATCACGCTCTGGCCGGCCCAAATACAGGGCATTGCTCCTGAATTGTCTGCATCAGAAATTTTTGATGAAACAGAAGATGTCTGGCGCCTCGCTGTTGCCACTCAGAGCAGTCAACTAGGCTGGTTTGGTTGTGCCCAAGTGATCGAGCCTGCATCCGGAACGACTTCCGTATGCGTGAATCTACCCGAAGGATTTAATGCCTTCAATTCTGCGGTCTTTCTGGTTTTTGAAGACTATTGGAGTGTGGTAAAACTGGAGGGATCACCCGGACAACAATTCTGCACGGATCACATCCCGGTAGGAACACCGGTGAAACTTGTATCCATTTCAGAACGGGAGTCCGGCAATTTCTACCTGGATTTCAAAGACATCGCCCCAGCCGCAGGGTTAGAAAATGTGGTCAACTTACAGCCCGAATCAATGCCATTAAACGAAGTTATGGTTTGGATTGAATCACTTTGAGAACACCGTTTTCCTTCTAAATATATTTTGCTAATGGCCGTCTGTTCCCAACCAGGATCGGACGGCTATTTTTTTGAAGCTGGTGACAATTAATCTGCTCTAATCCACCATTTCCATATCAATGCGGCGGCGATGTAAATCCGCAGCGGTGATTCGCACTTGTATCCGATCACCGATCTTCAGAACCTTCTGGCTATGCTTACCTTTGGCCTGTAGGCGGCTTTCGCCAATTTCAAATGGCTCGTCCATCGTTTCAAAACCCACCATGCCTTCACAGCGGTTACCTTCCAATTCTACAAAGATGCCACGATCAATCATCCCCGAAACAATGCCAGGGAATACTTCTCCCACATGTTTCTCCAGGAATTCCACCTGCTTGTATTTGATCGATTCGCGTTCGGCAGTCATGGCCTGGCGTTCCATCTTGGAGATGTGCTTACACTTTTCCTCCAGCTTTTCCTTATTGACCCGAAAAGTGGCTGCCCCCAGATTTTTTTCCAGAATGCGGTGCGCCAATACATCCGAATAACGGCGGATAGGTGAGGTAAAGTGAGCGTAGTAATCAAAGGCCAGTCCGTAATGGCCAATATTTTCGGTGGAGTATTCGGCTTTAGCCATGGTACGGATGGCCAGTGGTTCCAGCAATTTCAAACCAGGGCTATTCTCAGCTGCCCGGCTGAGCTTATTATAGGAATTGGCAATTTCTTTAGGATTACCAATCTTCATATTGAACCCCAGCTCTTTGGCAAACAAAGCCAGTTCGGCCACCTTATCCGGATTGGGCTCATCGTGGATTCGGTAAACATAAGGAACCTCACGTTCGGTATCTTTGCCTTTTTTATCAATAAAGGTCGCGACCTCCCGGTTGGCCAATAGCATAAAATCCTCAATCAACATGTGAGCGTCCTTGCGCTCTTTCACATACACCTCCACCGGCACGCCATTCTCATCAAGGCGGAATTTGACTTCTTCCGTTTCAAAGTTAATGGCTCCTTTTTTGAAGCGACGGCGGCGCAATTTATACGCCAGGTTATTGAGTTTTTCCAGCTCTTCGGCAAAATCACCCTGTTTGTTTTCCAGGCGTTCCTGTGCTTCCTCATAGGTAAAGCGACGATCAGAATGGATCACCGTTTTGCCAAACCAGCGCTTGACCAATCGGTCGTTATTGTCAAATTCGAATATGGCGGAAAACGTTAGTTTATCTTCATTTGGACGCAGCGAACAGAGTTCGTTAGACAGCTTTTCCGGCAACATTGGCAAAACCCGATCTACCAGATACACCGAAGTGGAGCGCTTAAGGGCTTCTTCATCCAATGCCGATCCTTCCAATACATAATGGGAGACATCGGCAATGTGAACACCAATTTCCAGGCGACCATTATCGAGCGTCTGAATAGAAAGCGCATCGTCAAAGTCCTTGGCCGTATCGGGGTCGATAGTGAATGTAGTCACCTCACGCATATCGCGGCGGCGGCTAATTTCCTGCGGGCTAATATCCTCCTGCAAGGCAATAGATTCAACCATCACCTGATCGGGAAACTCCAGATTGAAGCCATTGTTGATCAGAATTGCCTTCATTTCGATATCGTGGCTACCCGCTTCGCCCAGCACACTGGTCACAATACCTTTCAGATTGTTGTAGCGGTCTGCCTTCCAGTCGGTGACCTTCACCACTACCTTGTCGCCATTGGATGCGCCTTTGGTATCGTCCAGGTCTACTACAATATCTGACGGTAAATTCCCATCCGGCGATACGATCGTGTATTTGCGGAAGTAATTGAGCGTACCGATAAAGTATTCGCTGGTGCGTTCCAGCACCTCCACTACTTCACCTTCCGGCTTACGGCGGCCACGGGGAGTCCAGGTGCGGATTTTTACCCGATCTCCGTTCATGGCTGTGTTCATGTATTTGGCGGCAACATGTACATCATTTTCCAATTCCTTGACCACAATGTAGGCTGAACCCGTACGGGTCATATCCACAATACCCTCATAAGTTTTGGAGGGTTCTCGGCCGTTCTGATCCGAGCGATTGTTATTGTTGCTGTGGTTAAATTTGTACTTGAGGCTACCAACCGGTACAGCCTTACCCTCTTCCACCAAGACATCAAGGGCATGTTTGATGGAATCCTTATTGTTGTTAATCTTAAGTTTTTTACCGATTTGTTTTGGCGCGAAAGGTTTCTTTTGTTCTCTTTTCAGGAGGCGAAATACTTCGTGTTTCAATTGTCGGGGACGGAGGGTTTTTCCTTTGATTTTTGTTTTTTTCTTTTTTGACATAGAGATTGATCTCGTTTTTTGGGTCATAAAGTTAGTTCATTGTTTTGTTTCTCTGTTCTTTTACGGGTATTAAGTCCCCACTAAAGTCAGAGAATTTGGTTTTTGTGTTTATTCTATCTCCTATGAAACGTATTTGACCGGTAAAAAGGTTTCCTTTTTAAAAATATTTGTTGTTTTGCATTAACAAGCTGGTTTAAATAACATCCAATGATCCTCGAAATTTGTTGTGATTCCATTGCCTCGGCCATGACGGCAGAAGCCAACGGTGCTGATCGCATTGAATTGTGCGAAAACCTGGACCAGGGCGGCGTGACGCCCAGTGCCGGAAAAATTGAGCTCACCAAGGAAAAGGTCAATATTCCGATAAGGGTACTAATCCGTCCCCGAAAAGGTGACTTTTACCACTCCGACACGGAATTTGAGCTCATTCTCCGGAATATCCGCATTGCCCGCGAATTTGGTGCTGACGGCATTGTGGCGGGTGCTTTATCGGCCAATGGTCAGCTTGATGAGGACCGCACCGCCCGGATGATTGAAGCAGCAGGGTCACTTCCCTTTACTTTTCACCGTGCTTTTGACCACTGCGTCGAACCGGAAAAAACACTGGAACAACTGATCGGATTGGGTGTGAGCAGTTTGCTGACTTCCGGTCAGGCCAATACTTCACTTGATGGAATTCCCGTGCTGCGCAATTTACTGAAGTTGGCGGGAGATCGGCTGGAGATCATTGCCGGAGGAGGTGTAAGGCCCCGCAATATTGATGATTTGGCGGAAGCCCTGCCTGAGCTGAAAGCTTTTCACTCGTCGGCTCGCAAACTGGTGCACAGCGGCATGAACTTTCGGGCTCAAGTAGCCATGGGCACGGAAGCTGCTGAATTGGAAGGACAATGGTATGAGGTAGATGGACAGCAGGTCAGCGATATGCGAAAGATATTAGACCGTTACAGCTAATTAGCTATGAAAAAAATATCGCTTTACTTCTGGTTATTAAATCTGGCCCTGTTCATTTTCCTGTTTATGCCCAACCTGGTGCGGCATGGCATGTTTGTAGATGGGCTTTGGTACGCTACCCTCTCTCGCAATCTGGCTGAGGGCAGTGGCACCTTCTGGCAACCTTTCCTTACGGAAACCTTTTTTCCGACGTTTTACAGCCATCCTCCACTAATGTTTGGCATCCAATCGTTATTCTTCTCCATCTTCGGCGATCATCTGTTTGTAGAGCGGCTCTACTGCCTGGTCATTTCCTTATTAACGATCTATTCCATTCATTTTTTCTGGCGCTATTTGTTTCGAAAAAGTCCTCGCTACCGTGCGCTGAGTTTTCTGCCTGTTTTGTTTTGGCTGAGTAATGAAACGGTTTATTTTACCTACGTCAACAACCTGCTGGAAGGCACCCTGGGCTTATTCACCTTCTGGGCTGTATTTTTATTTTACCACTGGAGTGAAAACTATGGTGACCGGGGGTACCTCCCCTGGCTGAAGCTGATCGGCGGCGCTATTCTTGTCTTTCTGGCAGTGCTTACCAAGGGTCTGGTTGCGCTCTTCCCACTTGCTGTTCCCGGCATCTACTGGCTATTGTACCGCAAGATGAGCTTTTTACACCTTGCCATCTACACCGCATTTATCACAGGAATTGTGGTAATAAGCCTTTATCTACTAATACAAATTCCGGCCGCCAGTGCCTATCTGGACGGTTATCTGGACATCCAGCTTTCTCATGCTTTGGTGGGGGAAAGTAAAGAGAATCTGCGAACTACTCGATTACATATTTTGAAGATGCTTTTTGAACGGTCGTTGCCCGTTTTGATTTTACTCGTCTTGCTAATTGGGTATCAATACCGGGCTGAGCGCAAACTAATGCCGGATCACCTCTCCAGGAGATCGCTATTTTTTATACTGGTTGGCCTTTCGGGCACACTACCCATTATGATCACTCTCAAGCAGGTTTCGCATTACCTGATTCCGGTTCTACCCTATTTCTCTATTGGGTTTGCCTTATTGGCAGCGCCCATTATATCCCAGTTGTTTATTAAAATCCAATTTGCCAAGTGGCTCCACTATCTCAGCTGGGGCCTATTGGGCCTTTTTCTGGTCTATACAATCGGCTATGGTGTAGGGCAGCTTGGAAAAATAGACAAGCGCGACCGGCAGTTGCTTACGGATGTGATGCTAGTAGGTCA
The DNA here is from genome assembly GCA_965229635.1 of Saprospiraceae bacterium. Lineage (GTDB taxonomy): Bacteria > Bacteroidota > Bacteroidia > Chitinophagales > Saprospiraceae > BQJU01. The sequence continues at coordinate 2,169,749 of OZ245894.1, read as the reverse complement.
GCAAGTACCCGAAGGACAGATTATTGGCCAGGAACTTCCGGAAGTTGGTGATATGACCCATTGCTATTTCTATCGCTACTATCACATTTCTATCGATAGTACCGCAAATAATCAGTCGTTCATCCTTACGGAAAAAGGAAAGGCACCAACGGCGGCTGATGCCTACCATAAGGTGCCTTTGTCCACTACTTTATTTGATTTATACCGTCAGGAATGAGTTAGAGTTCCCACCCTTTGCGGTATTCTCTTTTGACAAACTGATTAGCGATATCAAAGTTAGTGATTTTCATATTCTTTCCATCCCACTCCAGGCGGGTACGGCCGGGGAAGTCGTAGGGATCCCAATCACCAGGCTTTTTACCTGGCTTCAGCACTTTATAATTGTAGCTACGAATAGCCAGATTGCCCATCAGCACCGTTTCTGTTAGCGGACCGGAATAGGAGAAATCAGAAGAAGTAGGTGTCCCCTCCTTGATTGCCTTTACAAAATTTTGTTGGTGGCCTTCGGGGACCCGCTCTAGCGTTGGTTCTGGTTGCTTGAAGTATTCCATAGAACTCAGTGGAAGCAAGCGGGGATTGCGGCCATATACGTCACACATCAACTTGCCGCGAGTACCTTCGAAGAGACATCCACCGTCAGAATTGCCAAACGCCTCACCGGGCTTTAGTTCTATGGGGCGCTTGGGCATAATACCTCCATCGTACCAAATCAGTTCTACTGCTGGCATACCATTGCGAGCGGGAAATTCAAAATGTACCTTTGAGGAAGGTGGACAGCTATTGGGGTAATCAGCCAAAACAAAATCACCGGAATAGACCTGGCTTACACTGGCTTCAACAGCCACTGGATAACCGAGTTGCAATGCTTTAAACGGTGGGTCGATGATATGACAGCCCATATCTCCCAAAGCTCCGGTACCAAAGTCCCACCAGCCGCGCCATTTGAAGGGCAGGTAGGCTTCATTGTACGACCGCATTGCTGCCGGACCGAGCCAAAGGTCCCAATCCAGTTCTTTCGGGATGGGTTGCTTTTCCGTGGGGGTGGGCACTCCTTGTGGCCAGATCGGACGATTGGTCCAACAGTGTACCCGGGTTACATCACCGATAATCCCAGCTTGTATCCACTCGGTAATCTGACGTACTCCATCGCCGGAGCTCCCCTGATTACCCATTTGGGTCACCAGTTTGTTTTTCTTGGCGGTTTCCGTCAATAAGCGGGTTTCGTAGATATTGTGGGTCAAGGGCTTCTCCACATATACATGCTTGCCCATCTGCATCGCCGCCATAGCGATCACAGCATGAGTATGGTCGGGTGTAGCGATCGCCACCGCATCGATATTTTTGCCTTCCTTTTCCAGCATCTTACGAAAGTCCTTGTATCGATTGGCTTTGCTATAAGTATTGTAGGTATCAGCCGCACGACGGTCGTCAACATCGCAAAGTGCCACAATATTTTCTTTGCCTTCATTGTATAGGCCGCTTAATACGCCCTGACCTCGGCCCCCTACCCCCACACCGGCGATGTTGAGTTTATCACTGGGTGCGGTGAAGCCTTTACCGCCTAGTACGTGGCGTGGGACAATCGTAAAACCGGCCATTGCGAGGCTACCGGTTTTCATAAATTTCCTTCTGGAAATTGAAGATTTTTGCTCTGGATTCATGTGTTTAGATTTTGCCATGACCCAAGATAAGCAATGACGGATGGTTCTGAAAAAATGGTCCAACGAAAGTTACCTACATGCCTAATTTTCGCTTTAATTCGGCAATAAGTTGGTCTTTTTCCGATAGCTCATGGTCTTTTTCCGATAGCTCATGGTCTTTTTCCTGCAATTCCTGGTTCTTTTTTTGCAGCTCTTGATCTCGTGCATGCAGCTCCTCATCCTTTCGATCCAGAATTTCGTCCTTTTGTCGCAGGGCACGTTCGATGGTATACTCAAATTCTTCCTCCAAAATCAACTGTTTTCGCACTTCTTTATCAGAAGCCGCAATGGCCAGGCGGCGAATCATTTTTTCCAATAGATTATCATCGGGATTAAAAGGAATGCCCAGGAGATGATCATCATCACCGATTATGAAGTGTTGATTAAATACACTTAGCACCCTTTCCAATCGGTTGCGCAAGGATGTATCCAGTCGCGGAATTTGAATCACGTAGCAATCATGGGTCAGAGACTCAATAAATGGATGTTTGACCTGATACAGCACTTTACCTGAGATCAAATCGCGATAAACCCGATTGACTTTCAGTACGGGTGTCTCAACATCCTTTAAAGTGAAGCCCAATAAATAGATAGTTATGATTGGTAAAACCTGTCTCACCGGATCCTTTTGGCCATAAGCCACCTCATCTTCATGTACATAATTCTCGCCAAGGTATCGGCGAAAACGTTGAATATCGATCAGGTGTCGGCCTTTCTGCAACTCGATTAAGACCTTCTTTAATTCTCCTGATTTGGTTTTGATTACTGCACGGAAGTCCAGGCGAAAGATCGTCACGGAAAATTTCTCGGTAAGCCCCGTTTGTTCCTGTGGCTTGAAATCAATCTCAACAATTTCTTCCCGAATGATCAGGGATAGCAATTCCCGTGCAATCTCCTTGTCCTCCATCAGGTACTTAAAAACCGAATCGTAAATTGGGTTGGCGATTAACATAAGGCGCGTAATTTTCTTGTTGCAATTTAATCAAAAATCAGCATTTTTGCAAATACATTGTTAAGTAAATCGCCGTATATATCCGATTTAATGCAAAGGTTACGTGCGGATCAAGGCTGCGACCTTTTAAAAAGCTACATTTGACAAAAAAATAATCATGTACAAACTCCTTACATTCCCACTCCTTTTACTTTGTCTGTCCCTGACAGCACAAGAATTGCCCACAAAAATTGCCTTTGGGTCCTGCGGTCATGAAACCGATGACCAACCTATTCTGGAGGTGGTGATCAAACACCAGCCCGATCTTTTTATCTACCTCGGTGACAATATCTATGGCGATACCAAAGACATGGATGTGCTCCGTGCCAAATATGCACTTTTGGCTGCCAAGCCTGAATTTCAAAAGCTCCGCCAGGAGGTTCCACTACTGGCCACCTGGGACGATCATGATTATGGTTGGAATGACTCGGGTCGTCACTACGAATTCAAGGAGGAATCAAAGGAGATCTTCCTAAACTTTTGGGGTGAACCGGGCAACTCTGCCCGACGCAAACACGAAGGTATTTATACTTCCTACTATTTTAAAAATCAAGGTAAAACACTGCAAATAATCCTGCTTGACAACCGTACTTTTCGCGATGATTTGCGGCGCTACCGCGGAGAATTGCACTACGAAAATAAATTCTTTTACCCTCTGGATTATTTTCCTCACGAAACGACTGATTCTACTCTATTGGGTGAAGAACAGTGGGCGTGGTTAGAAAAAGAACTACAGCAGCCAGCAGATGTACGTATTATTGGCTCCGGCACCCAATTTAGCATCTCCTACAATGGTTATGAGGCTTGGGCCAATTTTCCTCACGAACGTCAACGAATGCTGGACTTGATCAAGAAAACCAGGGCTAATGGTGTGCTATTTATCACTGGAGATGTGCACTATGCAGAGATTTCCAAACTGGAGGACGAAGGTTTGTATCCAGTTTATGACGTAACCGCAAGTGGTCTTACTTCTACCTGGCATTTTGCCACGCCCAATGACAACCGCATCGAAGGCCCGATCATGGACAATCACTTTGGCATGCTCACCATCGACTGGCAGGCTACCAATCCCACAATTAAGATGGAGGTCTTTGATATCAGGGATAATCAGCGCATTGAACATACCGTGCCGCTCAGCGATTTGACTAAATGGTAGGTGCAGAAACAAAAATCCCCCGGCCGTAGGAAGCCGGGGGCACAAAAGTCCTTTATCTGAAGGGTAGGGTATAAATAGAATTATACACTAGTCTCTGAACCAAAAACAGATGAGAAATAGTCTCGGTTCATTTTTGCAATATTTTCCACAGAAATTTCTTTAGGACACTCCGCTTCGCAAGCAGTTACGTTAGAGCAATTGCCAAAGCCCTCCTCGTCCATTTGCTTGACCATGGCTTGTACTCTGCGGCTGGCCTCCACATGCCCTTGAGGCATCATACTCAAGTGAGCCACCTTGGCGGAGGTAAACAACATAGCCGAAGCGTTGGGGCAAGCCGCCACACACGCTCCGCAACCAATACAGGTAGCCGCATCAAAAGCCTCAGATGCCACAGTTTTTTCAATTGGAATGGTATTGGCATCTTGCGCCTGGCCCGTATCCACGGAAATAAAGCCTCCTGCCTGTATGATTCGGTCAAACGCGCTGCGATCAACCACCAGGTCACGAATCACAGGGAAGGCCTTAGCCCGAAATGGCTCGATGACGATGGTATCCCCATCATTGAAATGGCGCATGTGAAGCTGGCAGGCGGTGGTGCCGCGCATTGGACCGTGAGGTTGGCCGTTGATGACCATATCACAAGTGCCGCAGATTCCTTCCCGACAGTCGTGCTCAAAAGAAACCGGCGATTCCTTTTTCGCAACCAATTCTTCGTTTAATACATCCAACATCTCCAGAAAGGACATGTGCTCACTAACATTATCCAGTTGATAAGTCACAAATCCTCCTTTATATTCTCCTCCCTGACGCCAAATTTTTAATGTAAGCTTCATGGTTATTTCTTTTTTTAAGATCAGTCAAAAATGATGTTCTACTTGTAAGATCTGGTTTTGAGTTCTACTGCCTCAAAGGTCAGCTCTTCCTTGTGCATCTTTGGTTCTTCGTCCCATCCGTTGTATTCCCAGGCGGCAACGTAGGCAAATTCGTCATCTCGGCGCAGTGCTTCGCCATCTCCTGTCTGGTACTCCTCACGGAAGTGACCACCACAGGATTCCTCCCGGTTTAGAGCATCCAAAACCATAACTTCTCCCAGCTCCATAAAGTCAGCTACACGCAGGGCCTTCTCCAACTCGGGATTGTATTCTTCATTGGAACCAGGCACAAAGACATCTTTATAGTATTCATCTTTGAGTTCTCGCAACATAGTGCGGGCTTTTTTCAATCCCTCAGCATTACGTGACATACCGCAGTATTCCCACATAATCTTACCCAAACGGCGGTGAAAACTCTCTACTGACTGATTCCCTTTTACATTCAGTAAGGTATTGATTCGCTCCCGCACATCCTTTTCTGCTTTTTCGAAGGCTGGCAGTGTCGGATCAATTTTTGGTGTACGGATTTCCTTTGACAAGAAGTCACCCACGGTGTATGGCAATACAAAATAGCCATCTGCCAATCCTTGCATCAATGCGGAAGCTCCCAAACGGTTTGCACCATGATCGGAAAAGTTAGCCTCACCGGTAGCAAAAAGACCGGGGATATTGGTTTCCAAATTGTAATCCACCCAAATACCTCCCATGGTGTAGTGAACAGCCGGATAAATCTTCATCGGCATGATGTATGGATTCTCGCCGGTGATCTTTTCGTACATTTCAAAAAGGTTGCCGTATTTCTCTTCCACCACCTTTCTCCCCAGATCTAGAATAGTCTCACGGCTAGGATTGTGCATGCCTGCGGCGTGGGCTTTTGACTTACCGTATCGCTCAAAGGCAGCAGTAAAATCAAGATATACTGCCAAACCAGTTGGTGCTACTCCCAAGCCTTCATCACAAGCGGTCTTGGCAGCTCGGGAAGCCACGTCACGAGGCACGAGGTTGCCAAAGGCTGGATATCTTCTTTCCAGAAAGTAATCGCGGTCTTCTTCGGGAATATCCAAACCCGTCTTGCGACCTTCGCGAATGGCTTTGGCATCTTCCTGCTTCTTGGGCACCCACACCCGGCCGTCATTCCGCAAACTTTCCGACATCAAGGTCAGCTTCGACTGATATTCGCCTGATACCGGAATGCAGGTAGGGTGAATTTGCGTAAAGCAAGGATTGGCCATCAGTGCGCCGCGACGAACGGTACGCCAGGCGGCACTTACGTTGCAGTTCATAGCGTTGGTAGACAAGTAGAATACGTTACCATACCCCCCAGTGGCCAGTACTACACAGTGTGCCGCAAAGCGCTCCAACTTGCCATTGAGCAGGTTGCGTGCTATAATACCACGGGCTTTTTTGACCGGATTGCCATTTTCATCTTTATCCTCTACCAATACCAGATCGAGCATTTCGTGGCGATTGTACAACTCCACACTACCCAAAGATACCTGGCGTGAGAGTGCCTGATAAGCTCCAAGCAATAATTGCTGTCCGGTTTGTCCACGAGCGTAGAAGGTACGGCTCACCTGTACCCCACCGAAAGAGCGGTTGGCCAGTAATCCGCCGTATTCACGAGCCAGGGGCACACCCTGAGCTACAGCCTGGTCAATGATATTGCGGCTTGCCTCCGCCAGTCGATGCACATTGGCTTCGCGCGAGCGGTAATCGCCACCTTTAATGGTATCGTAAAAGAGACGGTAAACACTGTCACCGTCATTTTGGTAATTCTTGGCGGCATTGATCCCTCCCTGGGCGGCAATACTGTGTGCCCGGCGAGGACTATCGTGGAAGGTAAAACACTTCACATTGTACCCCAATTCACCAAGAGTGGCAGCAGCGGAAGCTCCGGCCAAACCGGTTCCTACGACAATGATATCAATACGTCTTTTATTATTAGGAGCGACCAACGGCATGGTTGAGCGGTATGTTGTCCACTTTTCCGCAAGGGGGCCAGGAGGTACTTTTCCGTCTAGTTTCATGGTTGTGGTATTTAAAGGAAGTTTTAGCAAATGTTATTTCTTCATCAAGAGAGACCGGTCCACTACATCATAAAGTGCATGTACAGCGGGATGATGGCAAAGCCGAGCGGCACCAAAATAGAGTAGATGGCACCTACGGTTCTGATCAGTGGCGTGTATTTTTTGTGGTTCAGGCCCAACGTCTGAAAGGAACTTTGAAATCCGTGCCACAAATGAAAGGCGATAAATACCATCGACACCACGTAGATCAATACGAAGACGATGTTTTCGTAAGTGGCGGCCACCAGTGCGTACAGGTCCTTAACCTCTTGACCATCATAGCTGGCATAGTCAATCACATCCATCTTCATTTGTAGCCAAAACTGGTACATGTGCAACACGATGAAGATAAAAATGATAGTGCCAATCCAGCCCATCGCGTTTGCTACTTTGGGATGATAGCCCTTTGCACCACGGTTTACCTTCACGGCATATCCCTGACCGCGGGCAGCCTTATTCCTCCGCCAAAGCAGCCATCCCTGAATGGCATGGAGCAGAATAAAGAAATAAAGCAGGTAAGAGACCGTTTTGATAAGAGGGTTTGTGGTCATAAACTCTGCGTAGAGGTTGAACTTTTCCCCTCCATCATCAACCAACAACTGCAGGTTGCCAATCAGGTGCACCACCAAAAAGCTGATGAGAAACAAGCCGGTGAGGCTCATAATGAGTTTTCTCCCTATAGAAGAAGTGAGAAAATTTGAAAACCAACTCATGTTCTTTGTTTTTAACGTTTTGTTACTTTTGCCACGCAAGGTGGGTATAGATTTGATTTTGAAGCAATCAGAAAAAAGCAGTATACCACTTTCTTGACGCCAATCCGATCGATACAAAGCTAAATGTTAAAGTCCATTTGCCCAACGGAAGTTGAAATTCATTGAAAGTTGTCCAGTTATTTAGAATGAGTCAAAATTATCGACTGAAATTCAACTATCTCTGCCATTATTTGTTGGCGCAAAGACGTATATCAGAACCTTTTGAAGATGGAAGAAAAACAAAAAGTAGACTTCAAGCACTTCCTGGAAAAGTTCCCGGAAATAGAATTACCCGTCACGCTTGGTGAGGAATCACACCATGCCTTCAGTCAAACCAATGATCCCCTCCCTCCGGCCATGATTGAGCAATTCATTGCCCCACTGGAGGAAGAGCCGATCGACGAACTGACCGAATTTGTGGCCTGCTTCTCCATTCCCGCCACTAAAAAATTTCATTCTATTGTTTATTGGAAAGCCGGTTTGCTCAATTATCAATATCGATTGGTAAATTATGATCTGAAAGGCCAACTCATTGCCGAAAAGGTCATTGCCGGTATCCACGCCGATCCGGAAGGCATTATTACCCTTTCAGTAGCAACCATCAATGAGGATTGGTTGATCATTATTGTTTCGGGGCAAACCAACGCCGATCCCCAGTCCTCCGCCGATGCGACCTCCAGCACGGCCAATCGCTGGGTCATCGGTACCGAAGGTAAGATCGTAAACCTTTAAACTTCTGGCCTATCAAGACCCGCGTGTTCCAGATCCTGGTGCTACTTAGCGTGATTGAAGTGTTTTGTCAAACCTTTGGCCAACGCTATTGGGATAAAGATGTTGCGGCGATCCTGTACCTGCTGGCTGGACTTGGTATTGGCATTATTCCTCTGATTAAAATCAAAAAAAGCAAATCTGCGACCAACTATTCGGTGATTTCCAGCCTTTTCGTGTGGATCGGATACGGACTGGTATTTGCCATTTGTTTGTTTCTCGGCGCTGAACTTTTCCGGAATCAGCCTCTGGATTACACCTTTGCCGATATGCTACCCATCATTGAAATAATGGGGCAACGCTGGATATCCGGAGCAGCGGTCTATGAGCCCATACCTGAAATATGGGGAGGAGTGCAACCACCCTATCTTCCCGCGCTTTGGCTCCCCTATGTCCCACTGGTGGCTACGGGTATCGAAATGCGGTTTGTCAATGTGCTTTTTCTGCTGGTCCCGATTGGAATGACATTGTTCCTGGTAGCTAATCGGCGGAAGACACCACTGTCATTTCTCACTATTGTTATTCCAATCCTCACCTTACTGGGATATGTTTTCATCAATTACTCCACCCTCATCACCATTTCCGAAGAACCGATTGTCATCGGATTTTATCTGCTTTTGGCCGTAACCATTGCACGAAAGTGGGATATTGGACAGGGCATTCTCCTGGCTTGTTGCGCCATGAGCCGTTATATGCTGGTGTTTTGGGCTGTCGTATATGTGCTGTACCTGTTTTTTGCTATTTCGCGCAAGCGGGCGCTGATCATTACAGCAACGGGTATCCTCACTACCCTAGTACTTTTGTGGATTTCACAGGGCATCTATCATCTGGATCTCTTCATTTCCCTGAAAGATAACTACCTGGAAACGCTGCAAAACCCCGACCGGCAGTGGGGCATTATCAATACCATTCAGAAAAACATCGGTTTGGCGCGCTTTGTGCCCTTTGAGGGCCTGCCCACTTTGCATACCGCCCTTTTTTGGGGGTCGCTTGTACTACCGGTGGTTTTGTATCTCTTCTACCATTTTTTTGGCCGAAAATGGATCGCATTGGAATTGTTCGCACTCTGCAGCCTGAAGCTGTGTCTGGTGTATTTCTTCAACATGAATGCATTGCCATTTAGCTATCTGTTTTATACCTCGACCGTACTGAGCATTGCGGTACTGGCGTTAGTATACAGAAATGAGATCATTCATCAACACCTCACGCATCATTCGGGAGCTGTTTGAAACATCGGAATAAATCCCAAACGGGAAAAATAAACTTTAACCATTAAACTCTAAACCCATAAAAAAGAGCAAGAATTCCTGCATTTAAGAATGTGCAGAATAAATAGCTGTTCCTTTCTCTAAACTCTAAACCCCTACACTCTACACTTTCTAAACCACCTCAACCGCCTCCTCCGCCTAAACTCTAAACCGCCTCTCCCGTCTCAACATAAACCCCAGTCCCAAAATACAAATGACCAAGCCCAGGAACTCTCTGGTTAGTTCAATATAGGGCGTTTCGGCTTTCATGTGTTCGGCAATGTTAGGCATGCCAACGTTGATCCATTCGATAAAATCGGGAATGAGGGTGACCATCCAGATGATGCAGACTGCCAGGCCGGCAATGAGTGCAGGACGGTAATAGTGGCCAAAAGCCGCCATACCGAACATGACTGCGACAAAGCAATAGAGCAGCATCCAGGCCCAGGGATCAGGGTCGTTGTATTGGACTGCTCCGAAGAGCAGGAATAAAGCACAAAGAACTAGATTGAGGACCTTCATCGATCAAAAGTGTTTGGATTTTTGTGAATTGAAGTTGTCAGAAGTCTGGGATTTATCTTACTTTTAGTATGACTGCCCAGATTCATCGGAAGAATATGGGATTTCGACCATTTTTTTGGGAAGATAATCCTTAGATGGGCAATTTTATAGACGAATCAAATAAAAAACAAGCAAATGGGACTGTTAAATGACCTTAAAAAGGTGCTTTTTGGTGCAAAATCAGTGACCAAATCAGCTGCCAACAAAGCCGCCGATGCAGGTAAAGAAGCTGGCGAAGAACTATTTGAAAAATCTAGTGAATTCTTGGATAAAGCTGGCGATAAGGCGAAGGAATGGTCGGGTGATGCGGTGGAAAAGGCCGGGGAATATTATCAAAAGACCAAGGACAAAGCCGAAGATATTGCCGATAAAATATTTGCGGAAGCAGAATCCAAAAAGAAGGAAACGCCTCCTCCTCCTCCTCAACCGGAGCCTAAAGCCAAGGTTGAAGATGACGGTCCGGTGGAATTTGAAAAAAGCTTTGACGCTGATGAGGAACCTACTCCCCAGAAGAAGAGCAAGCTGGAAGAATTTGGCGGCAAGGTAATGGATCAGGCCGAACACCTGGGAGAAACCTTCATGGACAAAACCAGCGGTGTACGAGAAAAGATGAAAGATACTGCCGAAAAGACTGGCAAGAAAGTGATGGATACTGCGGAAGATGTAGGCGGTAAAGTGATGGATGTTTCAGAAGAAGTGGGTGGAAAGGTACTTGATAAGGCCGAGAAAATTGGCGAGCAGCTTTTTGAAAAAGGCGGCGACCTGTTTGAAAAAGCTAAAAAGGCAGGAGGTTCCATTCTCGATAAGACGGAAGATCTGGTAGAACGGGCCCAGAAGGAGGCTGAAAAGGAAAACCTGGACGACACTATTGAAAAAGCTAAGTCGATGGGTGACCAATTTGCCGATAAGGTAAAAGAACGGGCCTCTGGGGTGAAGGATGAAACCTCCAAGGCCAAGGACAGCCTACTAGACGATACCGACGACTTTTTTGCAAAAGCCAAACGATTTGCCGAGGGCGATTATCACAACGAAGGTGGCAAAAAAGGCGGTATGAAAATCGAAAAAGACCCCGAGTACAAGGAAAAGCCCAAGAATGAAGGCAAGGTGGCGGGATTTGAAGACCTCGATGGTGACGGCGATGAGATTATCGATGACGCCATCATTGATGATGACGACGATAAATAGAAAATAAAAGGGTGGACAAAAAAAAATGCATTTGTCCACCCAAACTCACTACTTCAATAATATCTTTTGGCTAATTGGTGTCTTTCCCGGACGCTGGATATTCAGCAGATAGAGGCCAGAAGACAATAGCCCCGGAGCAGCAGACTGAATGTTAATGCTATCCACAAACCTTTCGGTGAATATTAAGCTGCCTCTGGCGTCAAACCACTGCACAACAACTTCTGACTCCTCGTTGGCAAATTGAATATTCAGTTCCTCATTTGCCGGGTTGGGAAACACTTCCACAGGAGAATCACTTCCCTCTTTTAGATCCACCGTAATCACATCCGAAATACTATACTGACCGTCAAAATCAACCTGGCGCAGGCGGTAGTAATTGGTTCCCGCGCTATAGTTGCGATGCAGATACTCATAGTATTGCTCCAATGAGGTGGTACCGGCTCCATTAATTTTGGTAATGGCTTGAAAATCCCGACCATTACGGCTGTATTCCAGTTCGAAATAATCATTGTTGAGTTCACTGGCGGTGATCCAGGAGAGCTGAATGCCTTGCTGGCTTCTTTTGCCCTGGAAGGAGGTAAGTTCGACGGGGAGGACGCCGGGGCCAGCTTCAGTGAGTCCTCCACTCCCAATTATTGTGAGAAAAAGAGATTCCGGAAAATCTTCCCCTCCGATAGTAATTCTCTCTTGTCCTTGTGCTCCCGTACCTATAATCGCATTATTATTATTGGTATTCTCAATAATAATTGAAGACCCGGTGGCAAGGATCAACTCATCAGCATTGGTACCATTTCCACTGAAAACTAAGCTTCCTGTCCCCTGAATAATTATGGTAATGGCCCCCAATGACGTTAAATTCCAGTCTCCATTCATATTGATGGTCACACCATCAGGAATCGTGATAGTTGTACCTGCAGGTGGACCATTAAAACACACAATCACCTCAGCCTGGGTGTCGTCAGAAGAAGCTAAAGTACAAGCCAAACTAAAATAAGGAATAGCCATGCCCAGCAATAATGGCAATAGCCGATTGATGTAAAGTTTTCTCATAGGATTTATGTTTAAAAAAGGTCATCCCACAAAGCCGGGCGGCCAGTGCAGAACACCTAGTTAGCAATTCTCATATTGTATACATATGAACAAAGCAGTCCCTTGCTTTTGCTCAAACGCAAAAATGTACTGTCTAAAATGTGATGAAAGGGGAATGGGTCTAAGGTCCTCTTAGAGAGGTTATATTATTACCAAGTGTAAGAAAGGGGTGAAAAGACCATATAAAGATAAAAAGATTTTATTAACAAATCCTGATTTATAATATTTTAACACATTCTTATATCCTCATTTCCAGTCAAATAGACTTATTTTAAATATAAGTAAATGCCTTTTCTTGACCTGATTTTATAAAAAACTGTATTTTCCGATTCTAAGCACAAATGATGAAAAACGACAATCAATGGCAAAGGGTCCGCTCTGAATCCGGACCTGACCTCAAACTATTCCGGGCCCGCTTTGACTACATGCGCAATCCGCGCAACGGACAAACGGAACGCATGATCATACTGGAATCGCCAGACTCCGTAAATGTAGTGGCGGTCACTGATCAACGGGAAATTCTCTTTGTACGACAGTATCGATTTGGAATCGAGGACTACACCCTGGAATTGCCCGGCGGTATTGTGGATCCGGGCGAAGGACACGAGATTGCCGCTCAGCGGGAATTACGAGAAGAAACCGGGCACACCGCTGCCGAGTGGCATTTTCTTGGAGCCATCCCCTCCAATCCGGTTTTCATGGACAGCCAGATTTTTCATTGGACCGCTGAAGGCATTCAACTCACACACGAATTAAAGCTGGATATCGGAGAAGATGTGGAAGTCGTTCGTTTGCCTGTTGATCAGGTACGTGAAATGTTGTTTAGTGGTCAGTTTAACCACCCACATGCCGTCAATGCACTATTGTGCTTCTTTCATCATCTAGACAAAGGATAACATTCTAAAGCACCACTTCCAAAATCCTCTAAACCAACGGCTAATCAGGCCATTACATCATTGTCATGTAAAAAGTTTAAAAAAGTCCCCCCTTGCATAATCCGAACGTAGAAAATGACACGTAAATGATAAAAAAGCATTTACAATGAGTTTTCAGCGTAAGAAGATTATTAAATTTTTTGCCTACACGCTCGGGGTTCTGATTGTGGCCTTTTTGGCTATAGCCATACATGTGGCCAGTATTCAGCAATCTTATGCGTCCAGTAATCCGGCTATGCAATTAAGTCGTATCGACTTCACTGCTCCCGTTGATTCCCTGTCTGCCAATCGTATCAAGGGCAGTATTCAGCACATGGAGAGCGTACAACACGCCTACTTTAATATCCCTGATGGCATTGTGGTGTATAGTCATAATCCGAAAGTGCTTTCTGCCGAGACCGTTTACGACCGGATTCAACAGGAATTCCCATTTGCAGCCAAGCGCTTCGTTGTAGATGCGGAAATGGCCGCCAGCGGCTGTCCGATTACCGGGCAAAATTCAATTTTCACCAAAGCAGGTAATTTGTTGGTAAGCATTTTCAACTAAAAAATAAGCTTAAGTGCTTTCCTTACCGCCCCATCATGAAGAATATTTTAAACACGTAAAAAATAAGAAAAAATGAACTTGAGAATCGCTTCGTTAATGGTACTTTTAGCACTCGCTCTATTTTCGTTTTCAGCCTGTGACAATGATGACGACAATCCGGAACCCGATCCCACTATCTATGAAAAATTGGGTGGTACAACGATGGTTTCCGATCCCGCCAATCCCGGCCAGATGATTGAGCAGGGCCGTTTAGGCTTGCGCTCGGTGGTAGACAGCACCATTTTTGTCATCGCTGCTGACCCGGACCTGAGTCCTTTCTTCGCAACGCTACTGATGGAAGTTGGCAACAACAATCTGAGCAACCTGGCTATTTTAAGTAAAAACCTTACCGACTTCTTTGCCGTAGCAACGGGAGCCGAAAGTTACTCTTACAATGGTTTGAACATGAAAGATGCCCACGATCCGGCAGTCAATCCTCGGATGGCCATGACAGCAGACGACACTGATTTTGATAATTTTATCGGAGCGGTAGTTGTTGGAGCCAATCAAAATAGTGTACCCGGCGACCTGATTACGGAGATTGGAGCATTGTTGGAGACCTTGAGATCTGATGTAGTACAAGAATAATAAATGCTCAAAAACCGATTTGAGATTTTGAGCAGGGGAATTTTAATTCTTCTGCTCATTTTTTTTGTGCTCCTACGCTTTCTTCTTCTGCAAACTAATCGTCAACACCCCGCCAATCACCAATAAAGTCCCCATCCACTGGTATAGTCCAAAAGGCTCTTTCAAAAAGATATACGCCAGTATGATGGTAGAAATCGGTCCCACACTGCCGATTATAGAGGCATTGGAGGCCCCAATGATGCGAATGCCCTCAGAAATGAGAAAAGAGGGTAAGACGGTGGCTAAAATGGCCATCACCAGACTTAGATAATAGACTTCCGGGGCAAAACCCAGTAAATCCCAACGGTACAGGATGCCGTGATGCAACAGGATGGACACAGCGGCCACCGTCATTGTCATGGAAGTATAGCGCAAAGTACCCAGCCGTGGCAACAACCTTCCGCTACCTATGAGATAAATAGCGTAGGTAAAAGCACTACAAAAAATCAGCACTGCGCCCAGCCAGAATTGACCTCCTCCGGATAGTTGTGCCCCCTGAGCAAAAGCAATGGCAATACCAATATAAGTCAGTACCAATGCAAACAATTGCTTGGGCAAAATGGGTTGTTTGTACACAATGGCTGAAATCATCAGCACCAAGGTCGGATAGACGAACAAAATCAGCCGCTCCATGCCCGCACCAATGAATTGCAGTCCGAGAAAATCAAATAAACTGGCCAGATAATAGCCGGCAAACCCCAGCAGTATAATGGCTATCCAATCTTTTGAACTCAGGGATTCCCGCGTGGGCGTTTTGCGACGATTCCACCACCCTACAACCAGAAAGAAAGGCAGAGAAAAGAGCATTCTTAGCGCCAGCAAAGAAATACTATCGACATCGTAGCGGTAGGCCAGCTTGACAAACACCGCCTTGGTGGAAAAGAGAATGGCCCCAAGAAATACCAGCCCCGCAGCCAGAAGGGTATTGGTGTTGCCCTGGGCAACTACAGTAGATTTTGTACGATTCATGAAGCGAAGGTAACCCTCGTGGTATCCATTGGCTACCCTAAATTTTGACGGTTTTACGATTTATAGTGCTTCTTTGCCAATTACCCCAATTTGATCACTTTCATGACCATTACTACCGTTTCGCCTTGCTCAAAGCTGGTCTTCATTTCCCTTTGTACGATGGACGTGATCTCATCATAATCTCCGCTGATCTGGGTACTCATACTATTGGTTTGCACGCGAATACCTTCATGCTGATTCAGGCGCTCTATAAAGTCGAGAATGGGTGGTTCGTAGTTTTGATTGAGAGGGTACATGCTGAGTTCTATGGCCGCTTTCATATCTTCGATTTTTGATTGATAAATTGAATGAGTAGGAACATTTTTCGATCTACCTCAGTTGAAGCATCGACTGACTGATTAAAATAAATTCTGGCCAAAACTCGTAAAAATCACCAAATTATTGAATGAAAATCAACCATTTAATGATATTTTAAACAACTAAAATTTTATTCTTTTCACAATTCCAATTTATATTGACTAATTTTGTACACGCTGGCCATTACTAGTGGATTAGCATTTTACCCGTTCTCCGTTCGTCTGGTATCTGGCACACGGAGCAGAACTTAAATACGTTACGATAAGTTCATGGCGAAAAAGAAAGCGAAAAAGGGGCAGCTATCGCTCAAGCTTGGTATCAATGATGAACGCATACCTAAGTTAGTGGGCATTCTGTGTTTATTTTTGGCCCTTTATCTGTTTGTGGCATTCACATCCTATTTGTTTACCTGGTCCATCGACCAGAATAAGGTATTCCATTTCTCCTGGGGACTTTTGCTGCAAAGCGATATGGAAATGGCCAACTGGCTGGGACGCCTTGGTGCCATTATCTCCAATATCTTTTTCTTTTGGGGATTTGGGCTCGCCAGCTTTGTCTTTGTTTACCTATTGGTGAAGGGGGGCCTGGCACTCATCCAGCGCAAGCCTTTCACTCAGTTTCTGCCGGTACTCAACTCTTCCCTGTTGCTGATTCTGGTCACTTCTGTTTTACTGGAGTTTCTCTTCGGGCGCCGTTCTGATTTTCCGTGGGGTGGTGCTTTTGGCGAAGGCCTGAGTAACTGGCTGTTGAGTTTCGTAGGGACGATCGGGCTTATTGCCTTGATTCTATTTATTATCGTTGGTTTATTGGTTTGGAAATTCAACCCCAATTTTAACGAATTGACCCCTGGTGGATTCTTCGAGGACCTGGCGGCATATGTTCGCAATTTAATTACCGGTAAAAAGCGGCCTGCTCGCACATCCACTGCCAGCAATTCCAACACGAGCACCAGCAGCGAAAAAGTAGCTACCTTACGCCCAGGCGAGCACCGTGCCGCTACCAATGCCCAGATGTCGGACAATAACGGACAAGCTTCCAAGACATTGACCGGCAATCAATTAGCTTTTGAACTGGATGAAGATAAAAAAGTAAAAAAACCGCAAACCCTCAAATCGGGTGATGCGGAGCTGGAAATCGATGATGGGGCTCAAAATGAAGGGGGACAAACCCCTGGACCTGGTGGCGCTACACCCACCCGGCAAATGCCATTCCAGGAAGAAAATGTGGACCATAGTGAACCATACGATCCGACCCTGGAACTTTCTTCTTATGAATATCCGGTTACAACCCTCCTGGAAGACTATTCCGACCAGAAGGTAGAAATTGACCGGGCCGAGCTGGAGGCCAATAAGGACCAGATCATTGAAACACTACTGCACTACAAGATAGAGATCATCAAAATACGGGCGACCATCGGGCCTACTGTGACGCTTTATGAGATTATTCCGGCACCGGGGGTACGAATTTCCAAGATCAAAAACCTGGAAGACGACATTGCCCTCAGCCTTTCCGCATTGGGTATTCGGATCATTGCGCCCATTCCCGGCAAGGGAACCATTGGTATTGAGGTGCCTAACCGCCATCAGCAAACCGTTTCGATGAAAGAAGTGCTGATGCATGATAAGTTTAAGCGGGCCAAGATGGACCTGCCCATTTCTCTTGGAAAAACCATTAACAACGAAGTTTTTGTGGTGGATTTGGCCAAGATGCCTCACTTGCTCGTTGCCGGTGCTACCGGTCAGGGTAAGTCGGTGGGTATCAACGCCATTTTGATGTCCTTGTTATACAAAAAGCACCCTTCTCAGATTAAGCTGGTGTTGATCGACCCAAAGAAGGTGGAGCTGTTTCCTTACGCCAAACTGCACGACCATTTCCTGGCCTATCTGCCCGGACAGGACGAGCCCATTACGACGGAGACCAATCGGGTGATCCACACGCTCAATTCGCTTTGTATCGAAATGGACGAGCGTTACAACCTGCTCAAAAAAGCATCTGCCAGAAACATTCGCGAATACAATGAAAAGTTTGTTCAACGCAAGCTGAATCCGCTGAAGGGACACCGCTTTATGCCCTTCATGATCCTGGTCATTGATGAATTTGCCGACCTGATTATGACCGCCGGCAAAGAAGTGGAACTGCCCATTGGACGTTTGGCGCAACTGGCTCGAGCGGTGGGTATTCACCTGATTATTGCTACGCAGCGTCCATCGGTCAACATTATTACCGGGGTGATCAAGGCAAACTTCCCGGCCCGTATTGCTTACAAGGTAACTGCTAAAGTAGACTCGCGAACCATTCTCGATGCTGGAGGTGCGGATCAATTGATCGGCCGCGGTGATATGCTGCTTTCTGTAGGCGGCGAAATGGTGCGCCTACAGGGAGCTTATGTCGATACGCCGGAGGTAGAACGAGTGATCAACTTCATCTCATCTCAGCCCGGTTACCCGGAACCATTCTACCTGCCCGAATTCCACGGCGATGAGGAAATTCCCGGCACTTCTAATCTGAAATATTCTGACCTGGACGAGATGTTTGAAGATGCTGCAAGGTTGATTGTGCAAAACCAGCACGGCTCTACCTCCATGATCCAACGCCGCCTGAAATTGGGCTACAACCGCGCTGGCCGCATCATGGACCAACTCGAAGCCATGGGCATCGTTGGTGCCAGCGACGGCAGCAAAGCTCGCGAGGTACTGGTGTACGATGAGATCGAGCTGGAGCGTTTTCTGGATGATATTCGGAGTAAGAAGTAAAGCAGAATTCCCGGAATTAAAGAATTAGCAGAATTATTTTAGGGATTAGGTTTTGGGCTTTAGGTCTTGTCGGCCTCATTCGCTCAGGAGATGCTTGCAATATCGGCTCGCTTGGGAGATGTTTGTAACATCGACCTCAAAACCGCCTCAGCATGAACCAAAGCCGGATTTCCAAAATTATTGGATTTGCAGGAAAATCAAGTGCACCTTCTCTAAACTCCTACACACTACACTCTAAACTTCCTCAAATCAAATTCCCGGAAAAAAGGCATCCTTAAAGTGCTCAATCTCCGGCTCCTGATTACTGGGTAGCAGTACGGAAATAAAGTCAAACCGGATTTCCCACTCGTGGCCTATTTCTTCCATGTAGGCAGAAGCGGCATCCGTCATGAAGGCTTCCTTTTTGGCATCGATAAATTCCTCTGGCCGTCCAAATGCAGCAGAGCTGCGGGTTTTGACCTCAACGAAGACCAATATTTCTCCATCCTTGGCAATCAAGTCGATCTCTGCCCGTCGGTATCGCCAGTTGGCTTCCAGCACTACGTAGTCGTTCTCTTCCAGAAACGCTCGCGCCAATTGCTCTCCCAAGGCCCCCGTTTCATTATGACGAGTCATATCTTTTTACCGTAAGGTACAGAATTAAAGCAGAATTTTCAGAATGACAGCATTTGCAGGATTATCAGCTTATTTTCTCTACACTCTAAACAGTCTTCTCTCATCTACTCATACTTCAGCGCCTCCACCGGATTGGCCAAAGCCGCCCGGATCGCCTGAAAGCTCACCGTCAGTGCCGCAATCAATATCGCCGCTCCGATCGATAGTAAGAATGGATAAATACTCATATCGGTTCGATAAGCAAAGTCTTCCAGCCAGCGTTTTGACAACAAATAACCAAACGGCACGGCAATGATGCCCGCCACCATCACCCAGCGGATGAAATCCTTGACCAACATAAAGCTAATACCTTGAATCGATGCTCCCAGCACCTTACGGATACCTATCTCTTTGGTTCGGGTTATCGCGGCATAAGTGGCCAGGCCAAACAAGCCTAAAACCGCCAAAAAGATCGCGAGGATGGTCGCATAGAGTAGGGTTTTGCCAAAGCGCTCATACTCATTGTATTGCTTCTGGAAAGATTCATCCAAAAAAGAATGCACCATTGGATGAGCCGCTTCAACCTGCTCCCATAAATTACGAATGGATGCAATGGTGGTCGTCAACTGCTCCGGTGACACCTTGATGGCCGTGTAGTACCGATCGTGGTGGCCGCCAATGATTAACGGATCAATCTTTCCATCCAGGCCACGGTAGTGATAATCTTTTATAACCCCCACAATCTGTCCGTATTCTTCCTCACCCATGAATTTGAGCTTCTGCCCAATAGGGTTTTCAATTTGGTAGTCGCGCACAAACGCCTCATTGACGATAAAGTTATTGAGCGTATCTAATGGACGATCTGCGGCCAGAAATCGCCCTTCAACCACTTCAAGCCCCAGTGTTATAGCATAATCGGCATCCGCAAACATCGTGCGCGGATAAATGGGGTCCGTTTTACCTTCGACATTCATACCCCAATCAGGATAGGAATGACCAGGCATCCGACTAGCGGTGGTCAACGACTTCACGCCCTGGATAGACAAAAAGGCATCCTTCATGCTCTCCAGCTTGCGGTGAGAGTCGTCCTTATTAAGTGGAATTAACAATACCTGATCCCCCGAAAAGCCCAAATCCTGGGCCATCATGTAGTTCATCTGTCGGTAGATAAACAGCATCACAATAACCAATACCACTGAAAGGGAAAACTGCGAAACCACCAGCGCCCGGCGAAACAACTGCCCGCCGCTGCTACGCTTCAACACTCCCTTGAGCACCTTCACCGGCTGGAAACCGGAAAGTACAAAGGCCGGATAACTGCCCGCCAGCAAACTTACCAGTAAGACCAAAAGCAGCATCGCGGGGATATACTGCGCCCAGGCTCCATTCAAAAAAATAAGCTCACGATCAATAATTTGATTAAAAGTGGGCAAAAACACCTGAGCCAGCACCACAGCCAGCACTAAAGCCGTAAAAGTCTGCACCAGCGTTTCCGAAAGGAATTGCATCACCAACTGGTCACGACGGGCGCCCGTTGCTTTACGCACGCCTACTTCCCGCGCCCGATTCATGGCTCTTGCCGTCGATAAATTGATGTAGTTGATACTCGCAATCAGCAAAACGATTAAAGCGATGACGCCAAAAATATAAATGTATTTAATGTCGCCACCCGTTTGCGTGCGCCAGCCAATTTCACCGGAGTACAAATGA
Organism: Saprospiraceae bacterium; assembly: GCA_965229635.1. Classification (GTDB taxonomy): domain Bacteria; phylum Bacteroidota; class Bacteroidia; order Chitinophagales; family Saprospiraceae; genus BQJU01. The sequence continues at coordinate 2,148,831 of OZ245894.1, read as the reverse complement.
ATATCATCCATTGGTTGTAATTCCCAGCGGGCAATATCTTCTTCCTTCACCACTACGCCCATTTCTTTCATTTGGGCAACAAAATGTGGCTTCACCAATTCCGTCATCTTCTTTTCCACCTGCGGCACCACCGCCTCTGCATTTAACCGCACATAGGTGGCCCGGTTATTACCAGTCCAGTTGGGCGACGAATAAGTGTAGCGGGTATACAATTCATAGTCCAGATGCGTATCGCCAGGATATTCATCCAGCACACCTCCCACCGTCAGGTCTATCTCGTCATTGAAACGCATCGACTTTCCAACGGGGTTTACCGGGCCAAAGAAGGCTTCCGCCACCCGCTTGGAGAGCACCACCGCATTGGGTGCTTTTAGTGCCTCTTTTGGATTGCCGTACAACAATGGCAACTCCACAACCGACAGGAAAGTACTGTCCGCCATGGCCGCTCGCTTCACGTAGATTTTCTCTTGCTCATACTCCATCAATACCTCCCCATAATTGGAGACGCCCGCCGCCTTATTTACTTCCGGAAGGTGCTCCACCAGGGCTTCCGCCAATGGATCGGGCGTCCAGGCTGTTTTACCACCGCCCAGCCAATGCCGGTATACGCGGTGTACCTGCTCGTGGCCATTGATCCATTTGTCATAATTGAGCTCGTGTTGTACGTAAAGCGCAATCAAGATGGCAATCGCCATCCCCAGCGCAAGGCCGCCGATATTGATAAAGCTGTATAATTTGTTCTTGAAAAGATTGCGAAAAGCCGTTTTGAAGTAGTTCTGAAGCATAACCAATGAGTGTTAGGTACACCCTAAGGACTGCATCAATCGGGAAAGGTTGCTAGTGGGTTGATATTATTTTTCGTCGATAAAACTCCTCCCTTCATCGTTCCAAGACAACCATTCCTTTCGTTCGTCTAGAAAAAATCCAACTTCCCTCGAAAAAAATAGCTTATTTGCTGCCAGTCTTGCAACTTTGCATTGAAATCATCGTCTTTCTTTTATAACAGTATAAGGAAAGTACCTTAAAACCTTAATCATGATCACCCGACACAAAATGATGGTCATGGCGCTATGGATAGCCGCCATGAGCCCAATGACTGTATTTGCCAACGGCCACGAAGAGCTGCCGAGTATTTTTGACCGACTATATACCGAGCAAATTCTGGACGCGACACTGGAGGTAAACGTTGAGTACCTTCTTGAAAAGAAGAAGACCAATGACTTCCACCCAGCAGTCTTTACCTTTACCGATGCTACTGGTCAGGAACAACGCTGGCCACTGGAAGTGCGCGCCCGCGGCCGCTTTCGCAGAGTATTTGGCGACTTCCCGCCGCTTAAGCTGAAGTTTCCAAAGAAGGCCCTCGCCGCCAGAGGCATGAATCACCACAACGATCTCAAACTGGTCACCAATGTAACCGGCACTGACGAAGGTAACGACTATGTATTGCGGGAATTCCTGGCGTACAAGCTGTACCAACAGGTGAGCCCCTACCACTACCGCGTGCAGTTGGTCAATTTGACCTACAAAGACCTCGTCACTGGTAAAAAGACTTCCTCCTACGCCATTCTCATCGAAGACACCGATGAAATGGAAGAACGCTACCAGGGCGAAACCTGCAAGGATTGCTTTGGTATTGAAGATAGCCAGTTGAATACCGATGTGATCTATACTCATGCACTGTTTCAGTACATGATCGGCAATACGGACTGGTCCGTACAGATGAGCCGCAACCTGAAATTATTGACCTTGCCATCCGGCAAAAACGTACCTGTACCATACGATTTTGACTTTTCCGGAGTGGTCAATGCCAAATATGCCGTTCCTCGTAACGAGCTTGGCCAACGGTCTATGACGGATCGCATTTACCTGGGAAGAATGAATCAGACTAGCCTTAAACCGGCTATCGATCAAATGAAAGCAGCTCGTCAGCAATTGCTGACCACCGTAGATCAATTTGAGCTACTCAGCCGTAAGAGCCGCAAGGAGGTGACCAAATACCTGGACCAGTTCTTCATCGAGCTGGAGAATGGTTTTTCACCTAAGTTGCCCAGCAACCCTCCGGCAGAAATCGTCAAGCCCGAAATCAATTGAAGGAACTAGTGCGACTCGTGCGACTAGTCCGAAATAGTTGATACTTTTTTCAGGCTAGAAGCATTGATGATGCTGAACATTAGATATCAATTATTTCTGCATCAATCCACTAGTTGCACACTACAAAGGCCCCAGCAGACCAGCCACTGCCTGGGGCTTTTGTAGTTTAATAAGCAACCTCCAGCTCCATACAGGCTGACATCGTCGGAATTTTCATAACCGGATTCTTTTTTCAACAAATGTATAGATCCGGCAAATAGGCCGCAGAAATGAGGGATTACCACCAAAAACCTGGGGCCAATGGCAAGCCAGAGGGATGAGTAGCAAGCCTCTGGGTGAATGGTAAAGGAAAAATTAAAGTCCGCACAAAGCTCCGGCATAAAGTGCCGTGTCCCGGAGCTTTGTGCGGATGAAGGCTATTGCCCAAATCGATACATTACCGAAGCGCCGTAAAAAGTATACCAGTCATCCTTCTCGGGATTACCAGATTGGCTTACCCCATCGAGATAATCGGTAAAGGTTTTGCGCATACCCAATTCGAGCGCCAACAACCATTGTTCCTTGAGATCAATCTTCACGCCAAAGCCCATCGGAATGATCGGCAGGGTCGTGGAATAACTTCCTTTTTTGTCCTGTTCTACTTTTTCCAGACTGATGGAATTGGTTGTTTCATCTCCGTAGTGAGTGTCAGGCTTAAAAAAAGCAATCCCTACACCGACAAACAGATAAGGAGAAACCAGTCTTTTAAAGGTTTCCTGCGTTGCCCGTTGCTTGCCTAGCACATCCCATTCAAATTGGGTGGAGATTTCGGTCAAAGGCGTGCGGAAATTAAAGCCGCGATCCTTGAGACGATCATAATTGTTGTCATTTCCTTTTAATGTTCCATGCAATAGATTGGCGCGCACTGCAAAAATTGGCGAAAGGTGGTAGCGAAAGTTCAGGCCAATACCAGGCGTAGTCTGATCCACTCTAAAGACATTGGTTTCCACCAAATCTCCCTGAAAATTAGCCCCACCGAGGAAGAGTCCTCCCTCAAATTTATAGGTCTGCCCGCACAAGAGGCTTGTCCACAACACACAGACCACCATTAGTGTAAATTTGTTTCTCATCACGTAACGATTTATTTGTTTTGGTAAATGGTTTGATTGCCGAATCATAGCTGCTTTACTCATGCAGCATTCAGGATACTGTTTGTAGCTCAAAAACTAGTGCGACTAGTCCGAAATAGTTGATACTTTTTTCAGGCTAGAAGCATTGAAGATGCTGAACATTAAATGTCAATTATTTCTGCATCAATCCACTGGCGTCCAAACATGATGCCAAAAAGGGGGGGAATGAAAAAACTTAAAACTACTTACGGAAATAGCGCTTGAAACTATTCAATAGATCGGCTTGTGGGAAAGTTATTGAGTGGTGTTTGACTGTAGTACAGGAACAAATTCCTGAAGTGATGTGCAAGTTAAGTATTTCTTTTAATGATATCAATTAATTTTATATCAAATTCATCCCAATATTGCATTCAGGATTTTCACAGTGATCAGATAGGTCGGCTTTACGCCATCAACGCCCAGGCTACCGGAAGCAAGTGTGTGGCCGGTAATCAGCGGATTATCAGAGGCATAATAGGCATATCTTAAGCGCACATTTTCATTAATGCTCTTTCTGATTTTGGCAGCAGCCTGAATCGCCTTTTGATAGTGTGCTCCTTCCATTTCCAGACCAATGGCATGCCAGGAGGACTTAAGAAAATAGCGCAGAATATCTTTATTTTGTAACGAAGTACCCAGCACGGTGATCATGGGCCCCTCGTAGACCTTTAGGCCATGACCTTCAAAGTCAGCCTTGGAGAAATCATTTTCAAAGGGATAATTGTCCGCAGTTCCTTCAAAAATATGGGCACTGGGCACCATGATATCCCCTTTGCCGCCTTCCAAAATACCAGCCTTGCCCATAATGGAGATCGACTCTACAGATATTTGCGTTTTGTTTTCGCCCTCCTCAAAGGGCTTCAACAGTTCATCCATGGTCTCATAAGCTTGCTCGCCAAAGGCGTAGTCCATCACCAATAATACCGGCCGCTCTTCTTCCGGCACATCTTCGCGGAGCTTTATTTCGGGGGGGAGCATATCGGTGCTTAACTGGGCCGTGTCGTATATCTGCACTGAAATATTGGTTCCGCTGGTATCGTCAAGCTGGTACATGCCGCGCCTTCCGGCAACTTTACTCACCTGCAAGCGCATATCTTCATTTTCCAGAAGGCTCAACTCCCGTGCATAGTCTTCCAGTTCATTCATCCCCTTGTGCTTTTTAAGTGCCTCACTGGCATAGAGCGTATTCATCACACTGTGCAAATTGGCACTGATAACGTGAAAGGGTCTGTCCATCAAACCTTTTTCCTTGAGAAATTCCTTGATTTTATGCGCCCAGATTTCCCCATAGTAGTGGTGGCCGATTTTTTCACGAAGCGCTGATGAAAAGGTAATTTCCCGGTCATTTTTTTCCTGGTCTTCCTCAATCGAAAGACGCCCCATCCAGTAAGTGATGTGAAAAATGCTATTGACATCCGGATCAGCGGCGAAGCGCTTGCAGGCCGCTACCGTTTCATCATAGGTACGTCCCAGTAGCGCACTCAGATAGGTGTAGGCCACTTCCTGGTTAAAGTCTTCTCCGGCATCTTCCCGACGCACAATTTCTTCAAGCATAGTCCACTCCCGCCGGTCGCGGTCGCGGTGGTCCTGGCTGTTTTTGCGAATCTTTTCGGCCTCAATATACAGGAAGGTAAGGTGGGTAAGAATATCGTAAATATCACTTCTTCCACGAGTCATCTCGATATAGATCTCTTCCTTGTCAATGCGGTAGGCGTTGCGCCGACGCTTGGGTGGAATGATGGGCTCAAAATTGCTGTTTTCAAACCCCTCGCGGGAGATAAGCCGTACGTATCGGCATTCTTCGATCCCTCGGGGCAGTCGCTGAAAAATATACAACAATCCATCCAGTTCTACCCGTTCAGGATCGGTGATCGCTCCATAGATTTCTGGTTGCAACACCATCAGCGCCTCAATCATGGCCTCCCCAGAGACGCCCAGCGGTTTATACCCACCCCGAATAAAGAGATGGCGCATGGCAATGTACAAGCGTTGGATGGCAGCACGCGATTCCTGGGCTCTGGTTCTTTGGCTACTGGATGTCAGCATAAAACATTTTTGCCCAAAAATAGGATTTCTCCCGCTATTTGTAGATTTACCGGAAAATAAAAAGGTGGCGGGCCATAACAGCCCGCCTATGATAGGGTTTTAGCGCTTTTTACTTATCTTTTGCTTTCAACAATTCAATCTCTACCCGACGGTTGAGGCGACGGCCTTCCGGTGTTTCGTTATTACCCAATGGGCTGGCTTCACCGTATCCCTGATAGATCATGCGTTCGAGGTCGATGCCCAGGCTAACCAGGTAATCAAAACACTCTTTGGCCCTGACTTCAGACAACTGCTGGTTGATCAATTCATTACCGTTACTATCCGCAAAACCGATGATCCGCAACTTCAAACCAGGATTGCGCAACATCATAATGGCTGTTTCATCCAAGACGGTGATGGCATTGGTTTTAATATTGGTTTCTGCAGGCTCAAACCAGATGGCTCTAACATTAAGATCAAACACCTCTGCATCTTTGCTAAAGGCTCGTGGGCAACCATCGTATTTGGCCAGGCCAAATTCATTTGGACATTCGTCTTGATCATCAGTAACACCGTCTCTATCCTGATCCGGACAGCCCTTTGCCGATTGCAAACCATATACATCGGGGCAAAGATCCTGACTGTCCACAATGCCATCATTGTCCCGGTCTTTTGGACAGCCCTTGTTTTCCGGCAGTCCGGCCATCTGGGGACAATCGTCCTTATTGTCCTCTACCCCATCGCCATCCATATCCGGGAAGGGACATCCTCCGCGATCAGCCAATCCGGCCAGGGAAGGACATAGGTCATCTGCATCCGAAACGCCGTCGCCGTCGTAATCAGGACATCCTTGTAACGTTTTTATTCCGGGAATTTTTGGGCAGTTGTCAAGATGATCAACAACCCCATCATCATCACTATCCGGGCACCCCATGAGCAGTTCCGAGCCGGGAACATCAGGGCATAGATCTTTCTGATCGGTTACCATATCGCCATCGGCATCCGGACACCCCTTCAATGAGGCAAGTCCAAACTGTTCGGGACACAAGTCCTTATCATCAACAATGCCATCCTTATCGATATCTCTCAGGGCAAAGCGGTAGGTCAGGTTTGCCCCGTAAAAAATATACCAGTCATTCGCCCCCGGATTTCCGGCTCTGCTTACCCCATCGAGGTAATCGGTGAAAGTCTTCCTCATGCCGAATTCAACCCCCACCAGCCACTGCTCAGCAAGATCTATTTTAATGCCGAGTCCAAGCGGTATGACCGGCTGAACATTGGAATAATCTGCATTCTGATCTTCCAGAATTTCCTTCAGATTGCCAGGTTTACTATCCAGGTTGCCAAAATGTGTTTGCGGTTTGAAATAGGTTGCGCCGAGTCCGACAAAGACGTATGGTGAGAGAATGCGCCGGAAAGATTGATTTTCGTAACGCTGATCTCCAAAAAGGTCGTATTCCAATTGGAAAGACAGTTCGGTTAAGGGTGTTTTGAATTCGTATCCCCGGTCCTGTAATTGAAAAAAGTTGGCATCGTTGCCCTGTAAATCGGTGTGCATCAGGTTGCCGCGAAGGGACACCTGGGGTGAAAAGTTATACCGCAGATGAAGCCCATAGGCCATTGAGGTTTGGTCTAATAAAAAAACGGTAGATTTTACGACATCGCCCTGATAATTGGATCCGCCCAGAAAAAAACCGGCCTCTACTTTCGACCATTGCCCTGATAATACTCCCGTCCACAATACCAGCCCCCAAAATAGTGTAATTGCTTTCCTCATCATTAAAAAAGTGTTTGTTCAGTTAATAGGATTATTGTTGTAGTCCGGAGGGTGAGCCGGAAAACAATAGTTTGCTGAGTATAAAATGCTCATTGATCCACCAAAAGTGGAATCACTCTGAATAACTTGGTATCTAAAAATGAGATAACCTGGATGAATACTTGAATTCAAATGATTAATTCGAATTCAATTCCTAAGGGGGAAAATAATCTTGGGCAATATGAATTGATAAAAATAATGGTGAAAGCCGGAGGGCTCACACTAATCGGTTTGCAGGAAAATGGACTGGATTGTGATCAATAAAATTGAGGGTTTTGGCGATAATTACACCCTCTATGGAATGCAAATTAGACATTTATTTTTAAAATATTAACTAAAAAGCTATTAATTTTCTCTGTCTTCATCTTTGTGAAACAATTCAAATTCCACTCTGCGGTTTTGTTGACGCCCTTCTTCAGTTTCGTTACTGGCAATAGGATGCTCGGCACCAAATCCGGTATAGTCCATGCGCGAAGCTGCCACGCCCTGACCGATCAGGTACTCATAACAGGCCCTCGCCCGCCTGCGCGAAGTTGCGACATTCTGGGCGGAAGTCCCTGCGCTATCGCTAAAGCCTTTGAGATGCAATCGGTAATCGGGGTTTTCCAGCAGAAAATCCACAATCTTATCCAGCAAGATATAGCGTTCAATATCTACGCTGTTTCGATTAAAAAATAACAACTGCCGGCTCAACGATTTGGCCTCCTCTTTGGGGTTAATGACCTCGGGACAGCCATTTTCTTCATAGACCCCAAAATCAAACGGACAGGCATCCTTGGCATCCTCAATGCCGTCTCCATCCGAATCAGGGCAACCGGCAAAAATCGGGACACCATAGACATTGGGACACCGGTCGTCTTCATCCAGCAGTCCATCACCGTCACTATCAACGGCGGGACATCCTTCCCGCTCTGGCGGCCCGGGTGCCGATGGGCACAGATCGACGTAATCTTCTACTCCATCACCATCGGTATCACGGAATGGGCAGCCATTACGCTCCTGCGGACCAAAGTCATCAGGACAGTGATCATCCTGGTTGGAGATTCCATCTCCATCATCGTCAGGACATCCAAAAAGATGGGGGGGACCAATTTCAAATGGACAATAATCCAGGTGATCGGCCATGCCGTCTCCATCGGTATCGGGACAACCGTAGGTGCGTTTCAGACCCGGAAGGTTTGGACAGTCGTCCTGCTTGTCAGCTATGCCGTCATTGTCAGCATCTTTGGGCTTCAATAGGTACGTACCATTCACCGCCAGATAACCGTACCAATCGTTGCGGTCAGGATTGGCCGATTCACTGATGCCATCCAGATAATCCGTAAAAGCCGTGCGCAGCCCCAGATCCAGGCCAATCGTCCAGGATTCATCAATTTTCCAATTGACGCCTACATTAATGGGCACTGCCAGGCGAGTTTTGGCAAAATCAGCATTTTTATCCAATTCGATACGCGGCAGAAGGCCTTCATCTTTAACCAGGTCAAAAAACGGTTCCGGTTTCATAAAAATGATGGCCAGGCCGGTACTCAAATACGGAGAAATAGCCGGTGACCGCCGTCCCAGAAAATGCCATTCACCCAATGCCGCAATTTCTGTAACATGAGTGCTAAAACGAAAGGCGCGTTGCTCTCGGGTATCGATGTTTCGACGATTAAGGTCATTGCCGGAAAGGCGACAGGAAATTAAGGAGAGTCTGAGGTTAAACTGATCATTGATCGGACTTCGGGCCAGGAGGGCAAGGGTGAGGTTGGTGGCCTGCGGATCGATAAATTTACCACTCACCAAATCGCCACCATAATTGCAAAAACCAGCCATAGGCCCCACTGCCCAATCGCGCAACTGAGCGGAGAGGAAGAGCGGAAAGAACATCAGAATTAAGCTATATATCCCCTTTTTCACCATAGCTTTTAGATTCACCGATAATTTCACATCACTGTCTTGAACACAGAACAGGGTAAGATTACGGATAATTCCTTAATTATAGCAAAAGAAGATGGAACTATAACAATAGCCTTTGCTTATTTTAATTACTTTTTCAGCTCTTGAATCTCGCGATCTCGGTTACGGATGGTAGCTTTCAACCTGTCATTCTCCAATTTCAGGTCCTGAATTTGCTGCTTCAGGTCTTGAATATTGGCATTATCAGTGGCAGTGGGCTGAGGTTGTTGCTGATCTGCCTGAATCGTGGTGGTGGTTTCCTGTTCTGATTTTTTATCCAGGCCCAGCAGTTCCTTTATATTTTTAATACCATCTTCTCCGTTGTAATAAGATGCACCAATATAGGCAGCGGGCACTAGAAAAAGCATCACTATAAAAAAGCGGGCAAAGCCGGTCATTTTCAATTTTGTGGCCATTGTGATTTGTTTTTGGTTTCTATACAAAGATAATTCTCTGCCCCGGTTTAGCACGTTTTTATTCTACCTAAAGGCTAAATTTATGGACCAACCCACCTGCTAAAACCGCAGGATCATGCCCATGCCTTTGATCTCCTCTTCGTAGAGTAATGAAAGGCTCATCCTACCCTTTAATTTTCGGTGCAACCAGGGCACCATGATCCCCGTAGCGGCTCCTACCACTCCTCCTACCAGACAATCAGTAGGAAAGTGTCGAAGCGCCCTCACCCGGTTGAGACCTACCCAAACAGTTGGAACCGTAGCCAACGCATAAATCATCCAGCGCTTTCCCTCCAGTTCCGGGTGATGATCCAGGTAAACCTGCGCCGTCAGGAAAGCCCCTGCCGCCGCCACCGAAGTATGCCCGCTGTAGAACGAATTGCGTAAAGCACCAAAATTGCGCTCCTCAATGGGTGCATTATCATAATAGACAATGGGGCGATAGCGGTCAATCAAGTTTGGACCAAAAGGACCCCAGCTCTGCAAATTTCCGGCAATAGCCTGCGCTTCGAGGTGCATTATGGTAAAATCAATCCAATTGCGCCGGCTTTTGCGATCGAGGAATAGTAAAAGTGGTGAGGCTGCACCGAAGATCAGCCCGATATCCGAAAATTTGCCTGCTTGCTTCCGGGTTGAGATGTCTTGACGAAGTGCCAGGCGATCAACAAAATTGACATCTGACCTTTTCAGTGCCTCCAGTGTTTCATTGGGAATACCTGGCTTTTTTTGGTTATTTCTCACGCCCAAAGGTTGTACCAACAGGCCTCCAACGGCCAAGGGAAGACTAATGAGCGGATTGACCTGATACGGGTCCGGCAGGCTATCATTGAAAGGAGATTGAGCGCAAATATTTTGGGCAATCAGGCAATAAATAATGACCAGGCCAAACAAACGAATGATCACAATTGTCTTTTTGTTTGAAGAAAGAATTTTCAGGCTCCGACATAATCAACTATCTTGGGCGGGAAATGGTTTAGAAATTTTAGGAGCAAATCATTTGTATGGATATCATTAAGGCAGCAAAAGAGCACATCGAAAAGCTTTTAAGCGAAAAACTGGACGAACACGTCAAATACCATAACCTGACCCACACCCTTGCCGTTACCGAAGCCAGTCAGGACATCGGTAAAGCACTTGATTTCAACCAGGAACAGTTGGAAGTGCTGGCGCTGGCGGCACTTTTTCATGACTCTGGTTTTGTGGAAACTTATGAGGGCCACGAAGCGGTCAGCCAACAATATGCAGAGACCTTTCTGAACGGGCACCAATATCCCGAAGATAAAACTGCACAAGTCCTGCACCTGATTGGCATCACACAAAAGGACCAGATGCCGCAAACTATGCTGGATAAAGCCATGAAGGATGCTGACCTGAGCAATTTGGGACGAGAAGATTATTTTGCGCACCTGGCAGATTTGCGTTATGAATGGGAGCACTTTCTGGGAGAAAACCACTCCGATGCCCAATGGTATAAGCTCAACCATAAATTTGTCAAGAAACACAACTACTATACGGATGCTGCCGAGTTTTTGTACGGCAAACAAAGTCAGGCCAACCAGAAGCAGCTCAAAAAAATGGCCAAGAAGGAGAAAAAGGCTCGTTCAAAAAGCCTGGAGAGTGCCATTGCCAATAGCAAGAGTGCTCAGATGATGTTTAAAACGGCTTTGCGGAATCACCTCGATTTGAGCAATCTGGCAGATAACAAAGCCAACATCATGTTGAGTGTCAATGCGCTGATCATCACCATTGCTATGCCAATGGCCGCCTCTTATGTACGCACTAATCCTTATCTGCTGGTGCCTACCATCAGCCTCTTGCTTTCCTGCCTTGGATCGATGATTTTTGCCACCCTGGCTACGCGGCCAATAAAAATGACAGGATATACCGAAGAAGAAAAAATCAAATCCAGAGAATCCAATTTATTCTTCTTCGGCAACTTTTATAAGATGGATTATAAGACTTACCAGAAAGGCATGCAGATCATCATTGATGATGAAAAAAACCTGGAAAGTTCGATCATGCGAGATCTCTTTTTCCTGGGGCTTTCGCTGGGTAAGAAATACAACCAGTTACGCATTTGCTACAACATCTTTATGATTGGCATCATCATTACCGTTATCATTTTTGGTATAGCCTATAGCGTATCCGGTCCGGTCTAGACAACCACCTATTGTCCTCCCAGAATCAACGGTAATCCGGCGTCACCACCACCTACCACCACCACTTTTGAGTTGGGGGAGTTGGCGAGTTGCAGCGTTGCCTCAATACCTTTGTCTTTCAGGATTTTATCTGTCAGAGAAGCATTCAAAATCTGGTTGGCATCCGCTTTTGCCTGAGCCTCAATCACCTTCCTTTCGGCCTCCTTGCGTTCCTGAGCCAGGATAAATTCGTACTTCAGAGCCGACTGCTCCGCTTCGATCTTGGCTTCAATAGCATCACGCACCTTATCGGGCAATTGAATATCCCGAATCAACACTGCCCGCAATTCAACATAGTTGGCTTTGAGGTTTTCCTCCATATCCTTCTGGATCAGCTCCTGTACCTCATCACGACGGGTAGAATATAGCTCCTCCGGCTGGAATCGGCCAATGATCTTTCGCACCGAAGAACGCACCTCCGGACTCACCAGCGATTTGATATATCCCTGGCCAAATTTCTCATGCAAATCACCAATTTTTTGATATTGAGGATTGACCCTTACCGTCACATCTACCTGAATATTCAAACCATTACTGGAAAGAATCATCATTGATTCCTCAATCTGTTTTTCCCTTACATCATAAAGGTGCATGGTATTCCAGGGGGCAATGACATGAAAACCGGGGGTATAAATATTTTCTTTATCCAGTCCTCCGGCAAAGGTGCGAAAGAGTACCCCGCGAAAACCGGCGTCAATGGTCATGAAAGTAGCATTGGAAAAGATGATGACCAACAGTAAAACAACAAAAGCAATAATACCCGAGGTGACCAACTTTCCCTGTCGATTACCTCGATTTCTAGATTCACTCATTAGAATTCTTTTTAGGTTTATAATTGCAACACCTGCTATGGCCTTTGGTTGGGATTATTAGATTAATTCCCAATTTACAGCGACAAAGCGGGCTTTTAGCACTCAATTTATCAAATAAAGCGGCGTACCAGGTACCCGGCAATGGTCAATTAGCTATAAATATAAGCAGTAATTGTTTTACTTTGCAATTACTTCGTAAGTACTAAAAATGAATTCCCAATGAGACAACTTCTTTTCTTCGCTTTGATTATCGGAATGGTTTGGGCCTGCGGTGATGCCAGCTCAGACAAAACAGAAAGCAGTAGTTCAAGCAGCAGCAGTGCTGAATCCACGAGTGTAGCCGCTGCCGATGCCCCCGATGGCAAAAAGATTTACAAGCAATATTGTATTGCCTGTCATGGCCTCTACGGCGATATGGGAGCCAGTGGGGCTTTCAATCTGACCACCTCTACGTTGTCGGTAGAAGAAAAAGTGACGGTCATCACCAATGGCCGCAACGCCATGACACCGTTTAAGGACCTACTTTCTGAAGCAGAAATCAAGGCAGTAGCTGAGTACACTCAGGAGCTTAAGAAATAATCCGGCCATGAGCACACCGATTACTTCGGTTGGACTGATGTCGGGAAGTTCACTGGATGGCCTCGACCTGGCCTGTGTGGTCTTTCGGGTTGATCAAGACGCGAGGACACCACAGGCCTGGCTACAAAGCTGGGAGATTACAGCCGCGGCGATGGTGCCTTTTTCAGATGATTGGATGTCAAGATTGCGGGAAGCGCCCAACCTGGACGGTTGGCAACTTGCTAAAACGGACGCAGATTTCGGCGTTTTTCTGGGGCAACAACTCCAAGAATTCATTCAGGCAAACAACCTCACTCCGGATTGTATCGCCTCGCATGGGCACACCGTATTCCACTACCCCGACCAGGGATTTACCACCCAAATCGGCTGTGGGGCTGGTATTGCTGCCCTTACGGGAATAACCACCATCAACAATTTTCGGGCACAAGACATTGCGCTAGGGGGTCAGGGCGCACCGCTGGCTCCAATTGCTGATGAATATTTATTTGGAGCTTTTGACCTTTGCCTGAATCTGGGCGGCATTGCCAATCTAAGTGCCCAAACGTCATCGGGCTACCTGGCCTTTGATATTGGCGGCGCCAACCAAATCCTGAATGCCATTGTTGAACCCCTGGGTTTGGCTTATGACGAAGGCGGAGCCCTGGCTCGAAAGGGGCAATTGCTGCCAGACTTGTTGGCAGCAGTCGATGCGCTTCCCTACTTTGCCAGGCCCTTCCCCAAATCACTGGGCAATGACTGGGTGCGGGAAGTACAATGGCCGCTTTTCACGAAAGTGGAAGGCCGACCGGAGGATAAGCTACATACGGCCTGTCGACAATTGGCCGGACAGATCGCGAGAGCCGTCAATGATACGGTGGTGAAAGGTCGTTTCCACACATCCAGGCCCAAAGTGATGGTGACCGGAGGAGGAACCTTCAATCATTTTTTGCTCGAATGTATTGAAGAAGCCTGTGCAAGGCTGCAACCAATTGAACTAATTGTACCGGCACCGGAAATCATCAACTACAAGGAAGCAGCACTAATGGCCCTGATGGGAGCACTGCACCTGAGTGGAAGAACAAATTGCCGAGCGTCTGTTACCGGGGCCAGTCGCGATACTATTGGCGGAAGCCGACATTTTGCAAAGCCATTAACCAACAACTAATTTGATAAAGGAACAGCCCATTTTTGTGACCGGAGGAACCGGTTTTTTAGGTTCTTACCTCTTGCGTTACCTCGTTAGAAACGGGTACACCAATATCCATGCGTTGCGCCGCCCCAATAGTTCCTGGGAGATGGTGGCGGAAGTAAAAGACCAAATTGAATGGATCACCGCAGATATCCTGGACTTAGCAGATCTGGACGAAGCCATGGAAGGTATTGAGCGGGTGTTTCACTGTGCTGCGATGGTTTCCTTTGACCCCAGAGATCGGGAAATGATGTACCGCGTCAATCAGGAGGGGACTGCCAATATTGTCGACCTCTGCTTGCATCACGGCATACAAAAACTGGTGCACGTCAGTTCAATTGCCGCCATCGGAAGAAATGAAAAAGAGCCGATAGTGACGGAAAAAACCAAGTGGCAACGCACCGAGTTTAACACCCACTACGCCATCAGCAAGTACCAGGCCGAGCAGGAAGTGTGGCGAGGTATGGCCGAAGGGTTAACGGTGGGCATCGTCAATCCTTCCGTTATTTTAGGCAGTGGCCCCTGGGATAGTGGACCGCTGCAAATGTTTGGGCTCATCTGGAAGTCCTTTCCGTTTTACCCGCTTGGCCAATCGGGCTTTGTAGATGTACGCGATGTAGCACGCAGTATGGTGAGTCTGATGGAAAAAGATATTGAAAACGAAAGGTTTATCATCAACGGCGAAAACCGGGCATTCCGGGATATTATGGAAACCATTGCCCAGGCTCTGCAATGCCGGCCACCTTCGCGCTATTTGCCTGTTTGGTTGCAACAAATTCTGTGGCGCATGGAATGGGTACGCAGTTACATCACCGGATACCGACCATTGATCACCCGCGAATCGGTGATGCTGGCGGGAGGACATTTTGAATTTAGTAATCAAAAGTCAAGACAACTCCTCGACCTGACCTACACCCCCGTCGATGACACCATCGCCGCCACGGCCCGCCAGTTTATGAAGTCAAAACAAAGAAATACTGCCTCCGATTACCTTCCAATCCTCTAATTATCAGCTAATTTATTAGAAGAATTGATCTTAAATGGCCTTTCTTTTGTTTAGGTAGAAAACAATGACTTTTGTCACCTGTAAATCTACGATTATGGCTATTGGAACCGTAGAACCATTAAATGAATTGAAGGCATCGCCAATGAACCGTCCTTCCTTCAATGAGGAAACGTTTCACAAGATGGGCGTTGATGCTATTCCGTTTAAGTCACATCTCAGTTTTGCTCCACTCATTGAGGTGATCGAGCGAAAGCTGGAGGAGGGTGACCCTGCGGAGCAGTTTTTGGCGGAAACCATCCTAAACAAGCTGGAGGAGGCGCCCCTATTCCGGGCTCCCATCCAGGATCATAAGCTGTTGGAAGAGTACAAGGAATTACTGCAACTGATGATGCTAATGGTAATTTCACCGGCAGTGAGAAATACTCAGTTGTCAAAGGTCAGTGCCCCTTTTGGCATGACCCCGCTGTACCTGACGCCAGCATTGAAGAAATTGTGGTCAGAAAACAAAGTTAGCTACGTAGCCACCACGGCCGATGATCACCTGCACTGCACGATGATCATCCGGGCTTGTTGCATGATTCTCAATAAATTTTACAATCAGAATATTACGGTTGACTATCCGCTAATGCTCACCTTTGACAATGAGTCCAACGGAATGCGCCAGTTTTATAAAACCAACTTCAATACCGATTTTCTTGATATCAAAGCCATCAAACCTCTAAAGCCGCTGAGCCAGGAAAAAATCAATGAATTGCTCAGTAATATTTACGATAAGGAACTATGGCTAAAATACATCCAGCCCGAGCGATTTGAGTTTCACGGTTTTTTCCTGGGTACCTTAATCGATATTACCGATGAGGAGTCGCTTTCGCGAATGAAGCACCAGTTGTTGCAGAAAGACGCCGTGGTATCGAGGGAGAACCTGGATCAATTACAGTCTTTTATGCGCATTTATTTCAATGTTCCAGATCTGCGCCTGGGGCTGACCGCCATAGACTACCCCAAGGAAAATCAGGGGGCACACCGCTACAAAATTCGCTTCGACTTTCTGGCAGATGTCCAGGATTGTCTATTGTCTCCTGACAATGAGAATTCCATTTATGAAAAAGCTTGTAAATACCGAGAAATCCTACTAGTTGAGGATATTAAGGCCCTCAAAACACATACGCCAATTGAGCGAGACTTATTGGCCATGGGATTGCGAAGTATTATTGTAGCACCATTGTTGAGTAAGGACAATAATAAGGTGATCGGATTACTGGAGATTGCTTCGCCGAAGCCCTTTGAGATGCACAGCTTTGTGGAATTGAAGTTTAAGGAAATTATTGGGCTGTTCAGCATGGCCGTGGAGCGGAGTCGGGAGGAGATCGACAATCAGATTGAAGCCCTGATCCGGGAAAAATACACGGCCATTCACCCCAGTGTAGAATGGAGGTTTGTCCAGTCGGCCTTTGACTTGATGGAGCAGATGGGTAATGACGAAAAAGTAGTTCAGGAGCCCATCATTTTTAATGATGTATACCCGCTGTACGGTCAGGCCGATATTGTCAGTTCTTCACACCTGCGCAACGAAGCGATCCAGGCCGACCTGGAAGAAAATCTGGAGAAGGCACTGGCTATCCTCAAGCAGGTGACCAAGTCCGTTACCTTTCCGTTGGCCAAACAAATGATGGTAACCATACAGCACAATTTGAACGGACTGGATAAGGAATTCAATAGCAGTGATGAATCGAGGATTGTGGAGGTTTTGGAATACGAAATTCACCCGATGCTGCGGCAACTGGGTCAGGAATATCCGGAATATAAAATGACGATTGACCAGTATTTTAACGAGTTAAACCCGGAGTACGGCATCATCTACAAAAAGCGAAAAGACTACGAGGAAAGTGTAGAAATCGTGGCGGACACGATTGCACATTTGCTCGATGAGCAGGAAAAGGAAACGCAGGAGGTGTTGCCCCATTATTTTGAAAAATACAAAACCGATGGGGTCGAATACGATTTGTACATTGGCCAGTCTATCCTACGGCGGGGGCAATTCACCCAGTTGCATCTGAAAAACTTCCGTCTTTGGCAGTTGTTGCACATGGTAGAAATTACTCAAAAGGTAAAAGACTTACAATCTACGCTGCCGGTACCGCTGACTACGGCCCAATTGGTGTTTGTCTATTCTTCACCATTAGCGATTAGCTTCCGCATGGATGAGAAGCTTTTTGATGTGGATGGCGCCTACAATGTGCGCTACGAAATTCTGAAAAAGCGCATCGACAAAGCCACCATTGAGGGTACTTCCGAACGGCTGACCCAATCGGGTAAGATCGCTATTGTGTACCTGCATGAAAAGGACCAGCGCGAGTACATGGAATACCTCAACTACTTGCGCCACGAAGACATGATCACCGATGAGATTGAAGATGTGGCCCTGGAAAAACTGCAGGGGGTACAGGGGCTGAGGGCCTTGCGGGTGACGGTGAAGTAGGGGGAAGTGTAGGGTTTAGAGTGTAGAAGTTTAGAGAAGGGGAGCAGCTGATTATCCTGCATATTCTTTGATTCTGGGAATCTTGCTCTAGCTTATTGGTTTATTAGGTTTATGGAAGTTTATCAGGTTTATACTGCCACCTAAACCCTAACGCCCAAAACCTAAATCCTACATCATTCAGCTAATTCTGCTTTGGTTTAGCCGGTTGAGACAGAGGAGACGGTTGAGGGGCTTTCAAAAAACACTACCTTTGCACAAACATGCTATTGTGAGACTTCCTTTAGTACCAATTTTGCTGTTGATTTTTTGTTGTAGCCTTTCTGCACAGGATGACCTGAAGTGGAAAATTCTGCAACCCAGTGATACACTCAACAAGACGCGCTTCTGGCTGAGTATCGGCTCGGGAGCGACGGCGTATACAGCGGCTTCGATCGGGCTTTACCACACCTGGTACAAACAATACGAGCTGATCGGATTTCACACCTTTGATGATCTGGCGGAATGGAATCAAATGGATAAAGCCGGGCACCTACTCACGGCCTATGTCGAAACGGATTTTGCCTTTAATATTCTGCGTTGGACAGGGATGAAACGCCGGTCTGCACTATGGACCTCGGTTGGTATTTCCACCTTGCTGCAAGGCACCGTGGAAGTGATGGATGGCTATTCTGCCAAATGGGGTTTTTCCTGGAGTGACGTGGGTTTCAACGCTCTGGGGACTGCCAGTTTTGCCGTTCAGGAGCTGGCGTGGCAGGAACAACGCATTCGTTTTAAAGTATCCTCATTGGCGGAAGCCCCCTACTCCACCGAGCCGATTATCTCCACTAACGGAGAAGCTGCCACTACCCCACGGCAACGCGCCAGCCAGCTATTTGGCCCTACTTACATTGAAGGATTTTTAAAGGACTACAATGCCATGACCGTCTGGGCATCGATCAATATCAACGCCTTTAGGAAGCGAAATGACGGATTTCCCGATTGGCTCAACCTGGCCATTGGTTACGGTTCCCAAAACCTCTACGGTGGCTTTGAAAACCGTTGGACCAATGACGATGGAGCGGAGTTCGTTTTAAACAATGAGGCCTTTCCACGCTACCGCCAGTTTTACCTTTCGCTGGATATTGACCTGAGCCGCATCAAGACCAGGAGCCGGGTATTACGCACGATCTTTAAATCCATCAACTGGATCAAAATTCCCGCACCGGCCCTGGAATTGAATACGCAGGGGCAACTTCGGCTTCATCCGGTTTTTTGGTGATCCAATACGGGATCAATAACTCCACAAATCGTGCTCGCGGTGAAAGAGGTCCACTTCGATTTTTTCGCCTTCTTGTAGCAGATCCACTCCTGACAAATAATCCTGCAACCGGCGATTGTACACATTGGATTCCTTGTACACATGACTGGAAAACTGTCTCATTTCAAATAAATCTTCCCAACTCATGCGGCTCTGGTCATTTAGCGGATTAAACACCTCGTGGTGTGACAGTAATTCGCGGGCCTCCGGATAATAAATCCAGTACAGCGGTTTCTCGTAGAGAAAATTGCCATTGTCATCTTTGACATCGATCATGGGTGCAATGCCAATGATACGCACCCGCAATACACTATGTCGGCTATCAAAATACCAGACTTCTTTCAGGCGATAGCGCTTGATATCGTCCGGATCGGTGTCGTTAATGACGATCTGAAAATCGGGATCATAGGTTATCGGATCAAAAATCGGGACGGTATCACGTCTGTACAATTGAGCAAACAGCTCTACGGTATCCATCCGTTGTTGGAAATTGTCATTTTCGGTGCTATAGGCCGTTAATGCGCCGGATTCGATGCCCTCCTGGAGAATTTCAAACAACATCTTTTTCGGATAGCGAAAACACAAATTCTGCTTTTCGCGGGTGTCAATAATGCGCCAGATGCGCTCCTCCCACAGGATATCGGCTTCACGGATGGGCGGGTATTTCAGGGGAGACTTCTCCTGCAGAGTGGTGCGCTCCACGACGCCGTCCAACGGCAGGACGGCATCGGGAGTGCTTTCCAATTGGGCGTGTAAAGACAAAGAGAACGCGCCGATAAAAGCAAAAATCAAAATTAGGTTCTTCATGATCATTGAATTTTGTTGGTTATGGGAATTAGGGTTATACAGGTTATCTTATTCTAAAAATCAACCCATTCACTTCGCGTGAATAGCTGTCGCCGGGACATCTGACCTTGATTTCATCGAAATAGAAAACATCGCCGTGATCGGCACGGTCAATAATGGCTTTGGTGCGGCTTTCAAATGCACCACCGTTGTTGCTAGCCGTTTGCACATCATCATTTTTGGGTACACGAGCGATATTAAAAGACTGAATGCGGCAAGTGGCATCAAAATCAAATCCCTCCAATACCGGGATGAGTCCACGGTGTGCTTTCAGTTCCGCAGCGCTGAGTATCCCCCCACTTTTTGTACCCAGACGAATGACCGGATCGGGGATGCGCTTGACGCGATATTTGAAGGTAGAAGGCTCCAACCCGCCGCCAGAAACGGTGATGCTGGCTTCGCCGGGTCTATCGGCTTTCGCCAAATAGTGATTGTTGTCGAGCTTTTGCAGGGAAACTCCATTGGCCGAAACATTCACCTGACCGCTTGGCACTCCCGCCACGGAAATCGCCACCGGATTGTCGACACCTACATAAAAGACATTCATCTTTTCCGCAGAAACGGCCACCGAGCGCTCCCCTACTTCGTAGCTAAAGTCGCGCTCAAAATGTTCCTTTTCACCGGTTACCGGATTGGTCAGTTCAATAGACATACGATGTTTTTTAGTACCCAGAGAAGAAGGATTGCTGGTAAAAATTGCCTTACCATTTTCTACCGGCAGGGTACGTCCATCCACACTTACCGAGATATTATCAGCTGTAGAGCTATAGGCCGCCAGTACGATTTCACCGCGATAGGGTTCTCCACGGATAACGTAGCTTTGGTCCGCTGCAATCATCGGGATGTATTGATCGGGTTTGATGGAGCCAACATTGGTTTCTTCCAGGTAAAAATTGAGCAGGGTAGTTTCAGCGATGCGGGCATCGTTCTGCAATTTGCTGAGAATGGGCAGCACGGCCACCACCGGCATTTGCTGAAAAGTGTATTGCTCCCAGGTGTTTTTGTCAGATTTGGCGGGCACTTCCGCAATTTGTAAGGGAATGCCCGCAGCCAGGGCTACACGTTGTTGTTCCGGCAATAGATTCAGGAGATTTTCACGCGTTTTTTCCACCTCTATTTTCAATGCTGCACCTTTGCCCTCATTTAGCAGGATGCGCGTAGGAATATCCTTATCCGTTTTCCGTACCGGTTTGCCTTCCTCATCCAGGCCACCAGCCGCTTCGATAATTTGCTGTTTGAGTTGTTCTACTTCCTTGACAAAGGCATCGGTAATTTTCATGGCCTCGTCGGCCTTTTCCCGAAAGGGTTCAAACTGGGTGTAGGCATCAGCCTGGCTGGAAATGGCGGCAAAAATCTGGCCGTTGGCGTGAGAAACGACCTGACTACTCTCGCCCAGGCCGCGGTCAATGGTACTAAATGCGTTGAGGATTTCAGCAGAAACGTTGAGGGCCAATAGAGCCGTCAACACCAAATACATCAGATTCACCATCAATTGACGGGGTTCCTTTGGTATAGACATAACAAGGGTGTTTTTAATTGGTAATTGAATTAAAATAGCCGTATTACCGATGGCAATACACGATAGAAGCAGTCTATAGGAATGTTGAGAATAGCAGTCTGATAGGAAACAACCTGGAAAGTGTCTGACGCGTTTTCCATCTCATAATGCAGAAGTTGAAAAAAGTAACACTTTGCCAGAAAATATAGTCGTTCTAAATAAGACACGTTTTGACAACAAGTGTAACTTTTTCGTATTTTTGCCGGGTATTGGTTAAACGAAATCACCCCAAAAGAATCAAAGCGAAAGTGATGGTTTGTAACGTTTATAAAATTCTTCTTTGGTCCACGTAAAGATCAGAGAGTCACAATTGCAGATTATGCCACTGGATCAGATGGATGTAGATCAGTTAAAACTTGGTGACGGCCAGGACGGCGCGGAAAAGGAAATGTCTTTTCTGGAGCACCTGGAGGAATTGCGCTGGCATATCATTCGTTCGCTGATTGCTATTACCGTATTGGGGATTGTGCTCTTTATCTTTAATGACTGGTTCTTTAACAAGGTCATTTTTGGTCCAAAACATGCTGACTTTATCTCCTATCGACTTTTTTGTAATCTGGCGGATATACTTCATTTAGGAGGTGCGCTTTGTTTTAGCCCACCCGAATTCACTATTCAGACAGTGGGTGTAGGAGAAGCCTTTATCAATAGTATCAAGGTGTCTTTCGTTGCCGGATTTGTTTTATCGTTTCCCTATATCTTTTACGAGATTTGGCAGTTTATCAAGCCAGGGTTGTATCCTAAAGAACAAAAAGCTGCCCGGGGCATGGTATTTATCTGTTCCATCCTCTTTTTCCTAGGAGTCTCTTTTGGCTATTTCATCATATCACCTTTTGCCATCAAATTTCTGGTGGGGTATACCATACCCGGGGTCGTCAATTCACCCACGTTGGTATCATTGGTCAACTACATGGTGATGTTTACCGCACCGGCCGGTTTGATCTTTGAATTGCCCGTGGTGGTATATTTCCTCTCCAAAGTGGGGCTAGTCACACCAGAGGGAATGAGAGAGTATCGCCGACATTCGATTATTGGTATTTTGGCACTGTCCGCTCTTTTGACACCACCCGATGTGGTGACACAATTCCTCATCGGTATTCCGCTTTACATCTTGTATGAAGGCAGTATCTTCATTTCCAGAAGGGTACAAAAGCAGAATGAAAAAGAGATGGCTTAATTTAACAACCGGAAATTTCAACACAGAGATTTCGCCTTACAAGAGTATGTTTAAAGTTCATCCTTCGGGCCTAAAATATCCCTTTCAACTTTACTCTTCGTTAAATTATCGGCCCAGACCTTCCAGAGCCTGTCCCGAACTGGCTTCGGGATATGAACCTCAAATTTGCCTCGATTAAAGCTGAAATGAATTATTTTTGACTACAAAAACGAACTTTAAACATACTCTAAATAACATGCAACGAGTTTCCACGAATCTGACCTTATTTTATAAATTTTTTATTCCAGTCTTCTGGATTATCTTTTTTGGTGCACTGACCACCGCTACCTTTTTTTACGGAGAGGAGTTGTCCGGCGCCATGCCTGTCAAATCTCTTCAGATAGGTACACTGCTTTTCTTTATCAGTGGAGCACTAGTGTTGGCGCTCACACTGATGCGCCTCAAACGTGTGGAAATGAATGAAGAATTTGTCTATGTCACTGACTACTTTCGCAACTTTCGTTATCCCTGGCACAATATAGAAGCCATCAACGAGGTCAAATTCCTCTTCTTCAACATCGTCTCTATCCGCCTGAAAACCCCTGGCACCTTTGGCAAACGCATGACCTTTATTGCCAGTAAGAGTCAGTGGGAGGCGTTTCTCAAAGGGCATCCTGAACTGGCGCAAGCCATAAGACCAGAGGAGTGATTATTCCACCCCTCTTGTTCTTAAATGTCCTGTAAATAGATATCCTAAGATACATTCAAGACACCCAAAGACTACTAAAACCTCTCCAGGCTTTATTATTAAGAAATTTTTAACGCTTGTCGAGATTTAATCCAAGTTTGACGAGGAAAGTGGCACTCAGCCCTGAAAATAGTGCATTATTGTGGTATAACAATCACCCATAGATTTCCCGACTGTTTCAAAAAATTAAATTACCCCAATCTATTTTGGGTAAGATTTCTGCACAAATTGCAATGTAGAGACACATTGCAATGTGTCTCCACAGAAAAACCAATGAAAACCGTACAACCCCCAAAAGACCAATGAAAAAATGTAGAGACGCATTGCAATGCGTCTCTACATTACCCCAAAGAACCAGATGAAAACAAAAAACATCACCTGATTTTAGTCCGCTAAACAATGTATTTTCGGACAACAGTATTCATTTAAAATTATCCGACGTATGACAATCTTACTGTTTTTGTTCACAACGATCATCGGGCTGGCATGCCTGATTTTTTGGGTGGCCTGCATCATTGAAATCGTGAAAAGCGAATTCAAAAGTACCACCGACAAATTAGTATGGTTGATCCTCGTATTGTGGCTACCGGTATTGGGTTCGCTGCTGTACGTAGGCCTGGGCCGCAAAAGCCGGGTGCAACCATTAGATGAATTTGTGTAGGGTATTTGTAGAGACACATTGCAATGTGTGGAGACGTATTGCAATACGTCTCTATCAAACATAATATATACACACCAAACCAACTGAAAATGTACGAATTACTCCAAGAAGCCATTTTGCCTGCCAACATTGTGTATACCGGGCTGCTGGTTTTTGCCATGTTTTACTGGCTCACGGTCTTCGTGGGACTGCTTGACCTGGGTAGTATCGACTTCGATTTTGAGGTAGATGCCGACCTGGATGTAGACGTAGACATGGACGCTGATGTGGACGCTTCCGGCCATACCGGAGGCTGGATCAACGCCCTACATTTTCTCAACTTTGGCAGAATTCCGTTTATGGTCATCTTCAGCTTTTTGAGCCTGAGTATGTGGACCATCGGCATCTGGCTGAACCGCTGGTGGGGGTGGGATTCATTGGCCTTCATGGCCATTACCTTCCTGCCCAATTTGGCGATCAGTCTGATCATTACAAAAGTACTAACGACGCCCTTACTACCCATTTTTAAGGACTACCAGTCCGGCGCCGCTCCCATTGAATACCTGGGACAAGCCGCATCACTGCGATTACCGCTCGAAAGTGGGAAAGTAGCCCAGGCCGAAGTCAAAAACGACGGCAGCACGCTGCTCATCAACGTGAAAGCCGCCCCCGAGCAATTGCTTGCGCTGGAAAAAGGCAAACAGGTGGTCATCACCGGAAAAACAGAAGACGGAAAATATTACCTGGTAAAAGAATTAATTGAAGTGTAAAGTGTGGATGGAATGTAGGAATTGAAGCAGAATTAGCAGAATTATTTTAGTTTAGAGTGTAGTGTGTAGAAGGTTTAGAGGAGGCCATTCAATATAATAACCGTTCGCTCAGGAGATGTTTGCAACATCGACGATAACTGCCTAAACCGTCTCCTTAACCTGAACGAGACATTAATCTTTAACCTCCTAGTCAAAGCAACAGCCTGTAAATAAAGAATTTGCAAAATAAATAGCTGTTCCTTTCTCTAAACTCTACACTTTCTAAACCGTCTCAACCAGCTAAACATCATAAACCTCATAAACAACTTACAAGAACCTCATTTATAACCAAAAAATAAAAAACCATGAATCCAATTTGGGTAGCGCTGATCGCTGTTGTTATTATCCTCTTCGGCATCATTGCTCTGATTGTCTCCTTCTACAAAAAGGTACCCCAGGGAATGGCCATGGTACGGACCGGTAGTGGTGGTACCAAGGTAGAATTTGACAAGGGAATGCTGGTCGTTCCAGTCATTCAAATGCTTGAAATGATGGACCTTTCGGTGAAAACCGTAGAGATCGCCAGAATGAAGGAGGAAGGTCTGATTTGTAGAGACAATATCCGGGCCGACATCAAAGTCGTTTTCTTCGTGCGGGTCAACAAAGACCCCGAGCAAATCAAGAACGTGGCACAATCTATTGGCTGCCGCCGCGCCTCCGATCCGGAGACCTTACGCCAGTTGTTTGAGGCCAAATTCTCCGAAGCCCTGAAGACGGTGGGCAAACGCTTCGACTTTATCGAGCTGTACGACAACCGCAATAAGTTTAAGAACGAGATCATCGACATCATCGGCACCGACCTGAACGGATACATCCTGGATGACGCTGCCATCGACTATGTCGAGCAGACTTCCCTGGAATTTTTGCGCGTGGATAATATACTGGATGCGGAAGGCATCAAGAAGATTACCGAGCTGACCGCTACCCAGAAAATCAAGGCCAACTTTATCCGCCGGGAAGAGGAGAAGACCATTAAAGAGCAAAATGTAGAGGCTCAGGAAGCCATTCTGGAATTTGAGCGTCAACTGGCCGAAAAGGAGGAGCGCCAGAAGCGCGAAATCGCCAATATCAAGGCCCGTGAAGCGGCAGAAATTGCCAAGATCAACGAAGAAGAGCGCCTGCGCTGCGAGATGGTCCGCATCAAAACGGAGGAGGAACTATCGATCGCTGAGGAAAACAAGCTGCGCCAGGTGCTGGTGGCCCAAAAGAATAAGGAGCGTACCGAAGCTGTAGAAAATGAGCGCGTAGAAAAAGACCGCCTGTTGGAAGCCACCGAGCGTGAGCGCATTGTGACCCTTGCGGAAATTGAGAAGCAGCGCGCCATCGAAGAAGAGCAGAAAAACATTCAGGACGTGATCCGCGAGCGTGTGATGGTCGAAAAGAAGACCGTTGAAGAAGAAGAGAAGATCAAGGATACCCGGGAAGTAGCTGCCGCCAACAGAGCCAAACAAGTCGCCATCATCCACGCTCAGGAGACCGGTGAGTCCACCGTGATCGAGCAAACGAAGGCTGCAGAAGCCGAAAGACTGTCCGCCGAAATACAGGCGCAAAAGATGCTGATCGACGCCGAAGCGCAGAAGAACGCTGCCGAGAAAGAAGCCGAAGCCCGCAAGATCCGCGCCGAAGCCAAGGCGGCAGAAGAAGCCACCATCGGATTGTCGGAAGCACAGGTGATCGAAGCCAAAGCCAAGGCCCGCGAACAGGAAGGATTGATCGAAGCGGCAGTACTCGAAAAGCAGGCCGTTGCCGAAGCCAAAGGCATCGAAGTGAAAGCGACCGCCATGCACAAGCAGGGCTTGCTGGAAGCCGAAGTGATGGCCGAAAAGGGTACTTCCGAAGCCAAGGTAATCGAACTGAAGAGCCTGGCTACTGCCAAGGGTACCGGCGAGCAGGGATTGGCGGAAGCCAAAGTACTGGAAGAAAAACTACTGGCCGAAGCCAAGGGCGTAGAACAAAAAGCCAAGGCCATGAAGCAACTCGACGGCGTAGGAAAAGAGCATGAAGAGTTTAAGCTGCGCCTGGAGAACGACCGTGCCATTCAGCTGGCCGGTATTGAAATTCAGAAGCACATTGCACAGGCTCAGGCACAAGTATTAGCCGAAGCCTTCAAGAAAGCCAATATCGACATCGTTGGCGGTGAAGATACCTTCATCAACAACGTGATGAACGCCATCAACCGCGGTAAAAGCATGGATCGCCTGATTGACAACAGTCAGCACCTCGGCGACCTGAAAACCGCCCTGATTGGCAACGGAAACGGCCATAACACTGGCTCCAGCGGATTGCTCAGCAAAGTGAAGCATTTCATCAGTGAGTCGGGACTGAAAACGGAGGACATCAAAAACCTCAGTATTGCGGCACTCTTGCTGAAGCTCCACAACAAAGCCGGTGAAGACGATAAAAGCGCGCTCTCTGGTTTGATCGACCAGGTCCGAACTCTCGGCATCGGCGATCAAAAGATAGCAGGCTTGTTGTAGTGACAAGTGTTTTTGGGCCCCTCTCCCGGCGGTTGTTGGGAGAGGGGTTGCTTTTTTTAAAGTTGTTCTTGCTTGATATAATCAGCAAATAACGCAATGCGTTTTTCGTCCTTGGAGTGAAACAGGAATGGGCTGACATCCTGCGTTAATTCTTGAAAATTTATACCAGCACATACTTCCAGCACCTTTTCTTTAAGCGCCTTTCCATCGCTGATGTCCATCTTTTGCTGAAGATAGTTGTAATTGGGTTTCGTCTTGGGCAGTAAAAAGAGTACATCAAAGAAATCCCGTCCTTTGGGGCGGTTTCTATTGCAAATGGCATAAAACTTTTGTGCCAGCAGAATATCTATGGGAGTGGTTAAAATGCTGGTAAAAACGTCAAATTTGTTCAGAATGTAAGCTTCTGGTTCAAATTCAAAATGTTGTGGCTCCGTATCCAGCTGAATCAGGATTTTTTCTTCCAGGTGTCCACTTAATCCACTCTCATGCAGTATTTTGGGAAATCTAATATAGCAATGGAATGCCCCTTTAAATACATTGCGCATTTCAATTTCATATCCATCTAGCTCCAACTGCCTTTTAATGATATCGGCAATTGCTTCAAAATCCTCTTTTGACAAATTAAAATTATCAAAATCCAGGTCTTCCGAAAAGCGATTATTGTTGTGTACAATTCTTAAACAAGTCCCGCCGATAAAGCAGAGCTTATTCCCATAAGCACTATCAAAAACGATTTCCAATATTTTATACTGTAAGTATTCGCGTAGAAGAAACCGATCAAAGCTATGTAAATCCTCTGTATAAAATTGTTTAATTTCATCAAGAGTGAGCATAGAAAAGTTTTAAGAGGTTTTCGAGTCTATCAAGAAGCGCTTTCGAGTCAAAATATTTTGCTAAATATTCCAGTCTTGCCACATCGATCTGATCATGCAATTGTATCCAGTTAAATCTTAGTCCTTCTAAATCTTCCAAGTCATTGTAACCCGGATTAAGATATAAAAAGTCTAAAATCGCTTTCTCTGGAGTGGCTACTTTGTACCAACCTTTCAAATCGTGATTAATCTGTTTCTTCAATGTATATCCCCACATCAGTGATGGTTTAAAATTGCGATAATTAAAAACGCCGATTGGAGTATCAAATGAGGTCGTTTTCAGCGTACTTACCGAAGTAATTTTAAAGACACCTTCCGGAATTAGGCCATAAAGGGAGAAAGCCGATTCCAGAGAAATATAAGAAGGCGAGTAAATTTTGTTGGCAATAAAAAATAAATCGGACTCTTGTATAGAGAATTCAGCTAAGCAATACCAACTATTCCTAACCTTCAGAAGGTATCCCTTCTTTTGCCAGTCTACCAAAATCTTTCTATCAAATCCGGGAAATGACTTTTGTATATCCTGAATCGAGAATAGAGTAAAGTTTTTAAATGCCTGATAAAAGTCTATATAATTCAATTTTGTTTCTGTTTTTTACGAAAATACGTAAAAAACAGAAACAAAACAACCTTTAATTAATATCCTCCCCCTTCGCCAACTGCTCCACCGCCTTTGCCATTGAATCCTTATTCAACTGGTCAGGTGCCTGCTCCAAGCCCATTTTGGCGTATTTCAGGGCCTCCTTGTACTTGCCCACTGCCGAATATCCTCTGGCCAGTCCCACCACGGTAGGCCAACCACCTTTGTAGCGCTCGTGGTTGTATTTGAAGACCTCCAGCGCTTCGTTCTTTTTGCCTTGAGCGATGAGCTGACGTCCATAAGCGTGAATCTGGAAAGCCGTAGCCGTAGCGTGGTGAATCGCTTTGTCCATTACCTTAGCCGCCTCATCCTGGCGTTCGAGTTTGTTGAGCAAAGCTGCTTTTGCCGACAGTGAAGTAAAATCCTCCACACCAATAAAAGAACCGCTGATGGCGTAATCCGCCCAGCCGAGTGCTTCTTCCAGCGCTACATCATTCTGCACGGCAAAATTGACGGCAGCGACCCAGTTTTGGTAATTGAAGCCGGGGCTGTTTTGCAGTTCTCCCCGAATTTTTTCAACGTAGAGATTATTTACATCAGATAACTCAAACTTAAAGGGGATACTCAACTTGTCCCACTTCAGCGCTACCGTAGCGGAATTGGGTTGACGGTCGGTAAATTCGTAGGTCAGCCACTCGTGGTAGTCGCTGGCCTCCGGAGTGGCCTCAACACGCAGCGCATCGTCTTTTTCCTCATAAAAATAACTACCCCAGGCATCGGAATTATTAGAAAAAATGATGGTCCAGGGACCGTTTTCTTTGGGGATCATGTGCAATCCATATTTCCCGGCTTTGAGCGACTTGCCTTGCACCATCATATCGTGCGACAGCTTAATGATGGTGTTCTCATTGGCCCCAGCCCGCCAGGGGATCTCCTTAGCTGTGCCAAAACTGTTGGCCGCCATTCCGTAAGGCACCAATTGTCCCCAAATCTGACCGCTGCGGTCGTCGCCATTGGGGGCGGTCACATCCGGGCTGTTGTAAATGATGGTCACATGAGCCAGGGAGCCAATGTATTGCGTGACCACACTTTTCTGGTTGGCGCCACTGGGCGGAAGGGTAATGCTTTGTGCCACCAGCCCACCACACAATGCCAATAACACAATGAGTAAATTCATCCTTTTCATAATAGAGTGATTTATTGATTAAATTAATGTACAGTCAAGCGAAGCTTGAACCTGCTGTTACGTTATCAAAAAAATCAGTGAGAAACTATTTGAATGAGGATGGGCACAAGAGCTGGTGCTTATAGGTTTTGAAGTTAAATGATGATCGCGAATAAAGCACTCGGCTACTATGCAATATACACTCTTTCCGGCTGAATTGTTTATTTTCGTCATAAAAACAACCCATCTATGAAAGATATCAGAACGCTTTTGCTTTGTTTGTTTCTACTTCCCTCATTATTGCTACAAGCCCAGGTCGACTACCAGGCGTTGGATCAATACCTGGCCAAGGCCCAAAAAGATTGGGACATTCCCGGCTTCGCGGTGGGAGTGATTCAGGACGGTGAAGTGAAACTTGCCAAAGGTTACGGGCAGCTGGAAGCCGGTAAAAAAGGTAACGTCGACGAAAATTCCATCTTTGCCATCGCCTCCAATACCAAAGCATTTATCGCTGCTGCCATTGGCATTCTGGTGGATGATGGCAAGTTGGATTGGGATGATCCGGTGCAAAAATACCTGCCTTATTTCGAGCTATATGATCCCTATGTGAGTGCCAATACCACCGTGCGTGACCTGCTGTGTCACCGCGCCGGACTGGGCACCTTTAGTGGTGATGTGATCTGGTATAAGAGCGAATATCCGGCTGAAGAAGTGGTCAAACGGGCAGCTGAAGTGCCGCAGGCGTATCCCTTCCGCTCGGGCTACGGCTACTCCAATCTGATGTTTATCACAGCCGGCGAAGTGATCAAAGCCGCCAGCGGTAAAACCTGGGATGAATTTATCAAAGAGCGCATCTTTGATCCGTTGAAGATGGACCGTACCCGCACCTCTGTGGAGGACCTCAAAAAGATGACCAATGTGGCTCAACCCCACAAACCGATGGATGGTAAAAACAAAGCCATTCCGTATGTCAATTGGGACAATATGGGCGCTGCGGGTGGTATTCTCTCCAGCGTCGATGACATGCTCAAGTGGATACAGCTGCAAATCGACGGCGGCAAGATTGGTGAACAGCAAATCTTTTCAGAAGCGGCACAGGCCACGTTCTGGAAGCCTCACAACAATTATACCGTAAGCTCGGGAGCCAAGGAACGTTTCCCCACTCGTAACGTGGCGGGTTATGCGCTAGGCTGGGGCTATTTTGATCACGGCGGTCACATGGTGTACAATCACGGCGGCGGCTACGATGGCATGTACTCCAAGGTGGTGGTCGTGCCGGGGGCTGAAATGGGCATTGTTATCCTCACCAATAGCATGAAAGGCATCAGCAACCCCATCGCCTATCACATTCTCGATCAGGCATTTGGCCTTGAGCCACAGGACTGGATGAAACTGGGTCTGGAGGGAGAGGAACGAGGCGAAACCTATCGCAAAGAGCGTGTCCAGGAGCGTTACAATGATCGAATAAAGGATACTAAACCAACACTTGCACTGGCAGACTACGCCGGAACTTATCAAGACAAAATGTTTGGCACCATCGAGATCAAAAATGCGGATGGGGGGCTACAGTTACACTTCCCAGAGGCCCCTTCACTGGATGCAAAGCTGGAGCACTGGCACCTCAACACCTTCGAGATCAAGTGGAATGAAGTGCACGCGTGGTTTGACTTTGGTACGGTCCAATTTGTGCTCAACAATAACGGCAAGGTCATCGGCATCGAATTTGATGTACCCAATGACGATATTTTCTTTGATGAAATCCATGCCAAGCGTGTCGACTAAGCGCTACAAGCTTGACGATATACTGCTGCTCGGCGACCCTCGTCTATATGAAGTCTGTACCCCCATCAAACGGGAGGAGGTCGCCGGGCTACAACAGGTCATTGACGGCATGGCCGATCTCATCTTGCAGTTTCGGGCCAGATATGGGGCCGGACGGGCAATTGCCGCGCCACAAATTGGCGTGATGAAGCGACTGATCGTGCTCAACATCGACCGACCGATAGCGATGATCAATCCAATGTTGACCAACTTCAGTGAGGAAAAAATGATCCTGTGGGACGACTGCATGAGCTTTCCCAATCTACTGGTCCAACTGGAGCGTCATCAGAGCTGCACCCTACACTTTCGCACCCCGGATTGGCAGGAGGAAACCTGGCAACTGGATGGTGACCTTTCCGAATTATTGCAGCACGAATACGATCATTTGGATGGCATTTTAGCCACCTCCCGGGCCTTGGATGAGCGGTCATTGAAGTGGAAAGTATAGGTATTTTGGGCGTGCCCTTCCTTCGTCAGGTCGGTCCCTTCCAGGCTCGCCATTCGGCTCGTACCCACCTTCGCCTGGAGGCTTCGGTGGGCAGGGGCGGCCGCAGGCCTTCCCCTTGCAGGCACCTCACGCGGGCGCAGTGGATGATGAAAAGCGGTGAGGAAAATTAAAACCAATGTCTATACAATAATAACTTTTAACACGATGACAAATATAATGATTATTTTTATCATCATTATATTTGTAACGATTTTTCAACCTAAACCTTCCCTATATTCCCACAATCCGGAAAAATCCTATTTTTGCAGCGAAATTGAAGGATTATGCAGACGCCAGCAGCAATTAACATCGAGGATTATAGCTACGATCTACCCGATCACCGCATCGCCCGCTTCCCACTGGAAGAAAGGGACGCCTCTAAGTTATTGGTTTACCAAGGGGGGCAAATCTCCTCTTCAACCTTCCGGAATATTGGAGATTTCCTTCCGGAAAATAGTCTGCTCGTCTTCAATGATACGCGGGTAATCCACGCCCGTTTGCGCTTCACCTTACCCTCCGGCGCCCAGATTGAAATCCTGTGCCTGGAACCACTGCGACCCGCCGAATATCAGCAAAATCTTTCGGCAACCGAAGAAGTCACCTGGAAGTGCCTTGTAGGCAACAACCGCAAGTGGAAGACCGGGGTAATCGATACGCATTTGGCTTTAAGCCAAAAAAACATCCCGCTACACATCGAGCGACTGGGCCGCAATGAAAATGCCTTTGATATCCGCTTTCAGTGGCCAGATACCAACCTATCCTTTGGAGAACTACTGGCCGAAGGCGGCATTATCCCACTCCCACCCTACCTCAAGCGCGAAAGCACCGCCGATGATGTGCATCGCTACCAAACCATCTACGCGCATCACGAAGGTTCGGTAGCGGCGCCTACTGCCGGATTGCACTTCACCGACCGGGTTTTTGAAGACTTGGAGTCCAAGGGCATCAGTCGCACTTTTCTTACCCTGCACGTTGGAGCAGGGACCTTTAAGCCGGTTAGCACCCCTACCCTTGGTGAGCACCACATGCACTCAGAGACGGTAGCTATTAATAAAGAAACACTACAAACGCTTCTTCAGGCAGTACTCGATCAGCGGCCCATCATCACGGTGGGCACGACTGCCAGCCGGGTACTGGAAAGCATCTACTGGCACGGTACGCAGATCATCGCTGGCACGGCCCAAACCTACATGGAAGTGCCTCAGTGGCTGCCGTATGAAAATCAAGACTGGCCAACTGCAAAAGAATGCCTCCAAGCTGTCATCCAGCATCTTACTGACCATCACCTCGATACGCTTGAGGGCAGTACCCAACTACTCATTGCACCTTCCTACCAGTACCGCCTGATTCGCGGACTAATCACCAATTTTCACCAACCAAAAAGCACACTCATGCTGCTCGTAGCTGCACTGGTGGGAGATGACTGGCATAAGATTTATGACTATGCCCTGGCCGAAGACTTCCGCTTTTTGAGCTATGGGGATAGTAATTTGCTTTTGCCCTAGCGCATGACTGTCAACTGTCGAGTGACCATCGGCCAATCTGCGTCGCTGGTGAGCGTCTCCGACGCGACACCTCCTATTTATTCACCACAGGCCAATCAACACATAAAACACTTCAAATCAAATAGATAGAACCAAATACCATTCAGTCAAATGAAGTTTTTTCAAAAAAAACTTCAAAAAGTTATGGAATTTCTGATCGGTCGGCGTCCAAATATATAGAGGCTATCCCAAAACTGTTTTTGTGATCGCTTTTGCCTTCGCTCTCTTTGCTGACCTAATGCTCTAGTGCGACTAGTCCGAAATAGTTGATACTTTTTTCACGCTAGAAGCACTGAAGATGCTGAACATTAAATGTCAGTTATTTCTGCATCAATCCACTAGAATGAAAACAAGAACAACACTCACCCTTGCGCTTTTTCTGATTTGTGAAACCCTTCTAATGGCGGCTTCCTATCGCAGTGCCTCCAGTGGACCGTGGATGGTCGCCAGCAGTTGGCAGGTCTTTACCTCCTCCTGGACTACCGCAACCAATCCTCCCGGCAGCACCGACGATGTGGTCATCCAATCCGGTCATACCATCAATATCACCGACATTGACGGCGGCCTCTCTGACAATGCGCACGCAGGCAGTATCGTTATTGAAGCAGGTGGTAGTCTCGTCCTCGCTGATACCGACCTGGAACTCTTCCTTTACAATACCGCCTCCGGTTCTGATCTCGTGGTCAATGGCAGCTACCAAGATAATGGCAGTTCCGGCAACGGCACCCGCTTTCAGGGCGGTGCAACCTGGAATTTAGGTTCAAATGGCACCTTTATCAAGAGCAATAATTCCAGTGCTTCGGTATATCGCGACAACTATGAAGGAGGTATGTTTTCCATTCCTCCATCCGCCAATTGGGTAATTCGCTACACCGGGGCCGGAGACCCCAATATCACTACTATTGGGGCTTATTACCCCAATTTGCGATTTGAAAACTTCGCCGGCGACAATTGGAATCCGGGCATTGGCTCCAGTCGTTTTCAAGGCTCTAGTGGTTCTGCAACCGTTCTCGGAAATTTGGATGTCGGAACTTCGGGAGGGGGTTCTGTCGTTATTTACAATCAAAATACCAGCGGCATCCCGATTGCGGTAAATGGAGCGACCCAGATTGGCTTTGGCTCCACGCTCACTAATCAGGGCACGGCCTTTGGCTCTGGCTTCAACTTTAAAGGCGGCATCAATGTGGAGGGAACACTCGCTATTATCGGTGAAGAGACCTCCGTGACTATTGGCGGCAATGGGCCACAGACCATCAGCGGCAATGGGACCATACTGATTGATAACCTCACGCTTTTCAACGGCAATGGACTCAACCTGGCTAGAGCGTTACAAGTTAACAACCTGACCATGGGGTTAGGCAAAATTACCCTCAATACTTTCAACCTTACTGTTCTGGCTGACTTGTCTGGATTTCACAATCAAAGCTATATCCAAACCAACGTCATCGGAGAAAGTTCGGGCATGTTGATTCGACCGGTAAGCAGTAGTGTGGTCTTCCCCATCGGTAATGACCAGTACAATCCGGCTATTCTGCAACACACCGGCAGCGGCAATTTTGGCGTACGCATCGAAGATTGGGTCAATGACAATGGGGTGCAACAATCTTCAAATATAGTCAACCGAACCTGGTATGTCGAAGGCACTGTCAATGGCTCGCTCAACCTCACTGTACAATGGAATTCCGCCCAGGAACTCAGCGGTTTTGACCGTAGTAGTTGCTACATGGCCCACTATACCGGAACCTACTGGGATGCCGGCCCAACGGGCAGCGCCAGTGGTGGGCCACCGTATACGTTTACTCGTTCCGGCATTACCAGCCTGTCACCTTTTGCGGTGGCCAGTGGCGGTGTACTTCCAGTAGAGCTCACCCATTTCACCTCCAAAAACCTACCCGAGGGTATCCTACTAAAATGGGAAACAGCCTCAGAAGTGCAAAATGACTATTTTGCCATAGAGCGCAGCGCTGATGGTCGTACCTTTCAACAACTTGGAGTCATTGACGGTCAGGGCACTACCTCCGATCCTTACATCTATACCTTTCTGGATTCCCATCCCCTAACCGGCTCCAGCTACTACCGACTAAAACAGGTTGATGACGATGGCCAATACACCTATTCAAAGGTCATCCATACCGAAAGAACCGATCTACAAAAAATCACCGTTTCGATCTTCCCCAACCCAGCCACTGAAGTAATCTTCCTACATTTCAATGAACCAACAGATCACCCAACAGTCATCCAAATATTTTCCATAACCGGACAGCCACTGCGACAAGTGCAGTCCATCAACAACGCCAAGCCCATGGAAATCAACGTCGCGGACTTGCCCAGCGGAACATACCTGCTGCGAATAGATGTGGGGGGAAGTGTGGAAGTGCAAAGATGGAGCAGGATTTAACGGATTTGTGGATTTTGAATCAGAATTACCAGAATGATTAAATTTTCAGAATGATGGAAAAGGATGAGTTGACCTATACAATTATTGGATGTGCGATTAAGGTACATAACAGACTCGGCCCGGGTTTCCAAGAAGTTATTTATCAGAGAGGCTTAGCTATCGAATTGAAAAAAACCAACCTTGAATTTTCACGAGAGAAGGAACAGGCCATATTTTACGATGGTATTCAGGTCGGAACAAGAAAGGCGGATTTTATTGTCGAAAATAAAGTGGTTGTCGAATTGAAAGCCAAAAGCCGCCTAGAAGATTTGCATTTGGTGCAAGCAAAAAACTACACGGTAGCTTACAGCTTCCCCACCGGCTTGTCAATCAACTTCGGTGGTAAAAGCCTCGAATACAAGCTGATATTCAATCCCAAGTACCAGAGGCTAATCAAATAATAAAAAAGTATGGAGTAGAACCATCCAAAGGCCCTACTCCATATTCCTTTGATGCTTTAGATTCTGAGAATTCTGCTTTAATTCTGAGAATTCTGCTTTACTAGCCTTATCGCCTTCACCCCATCATCAGTACGCAACGATATGGTATAAACTCCAGCAGGAAGATCAGCCGTAGGAACTGTCCATGACTGCGCACCAGCGGCGAAGGTTGCCGTAGTTTGTGGACGGATTTGTTTACCGGTCAGGTCACGGATGTCCAGTTGTAGAGTAGTCGTTTCTGTTAATTCTAGTTGCAGGGTAGCCACATCGGATACAGGGTTCGGGAACAGCGTAACCTCCTGAATCGTTTTGGGTTCTTGTGGTACACCGACTACTGTGCTGACATTAAACAAAACATTCCGGAATTCATCCTGAGCATTACTACTGAAAATGATCTCTCCTTCGGAATCGCTGACGATCAGATATCCTTCTCCAAGGCCATCGCCCCCTTTGTCCTCAAAGACAAAAAGGTAACACCCCAGATCGGGAATCGTCATAGTGATTTCTTCTGAAACATTGTTGGCGATAATGCCACTTTCCAGAACCACTTCATTTGTCTCATCAAGAATATACCATTGAGTACTATCCGCTTCGGCGTTTTCATCGGATTCCAGGTAGAAAACAAGCTGATTAGTCGCCTGCGGAGACTTCAACCAGCGGATGGGGGTACTGTTATTATCCAATTCAGCATCCGCAGTGGTGAGTGTTGCTTCATAAGTGGTCAACCCTGCTTCTGGAAGGGAAATACTACCAAAAGAAACCTCCTCTGACTCCCCAAAAGCTAAACTTCCAGTCCAATTCTCCGTAGCAACTTCTTCGCCGTCCAAAGTAAGTTGAATGGTCGCTTCCGTTAATGGAGTAGAACCGGTATTATACAGTTTGACACTAATGGATGCTTCATCGCAAGTCACATTATAATCCTGATAGGCATGTACTGCAGCATCATTAGCAGGAGGAGTAGCCGATGCTACCGATTGAACATGACTATACACATTGGCCACCGACCAGTCGGTATTCCAAAGGTTTTCAGATACTGTTAAATCCGGCGACAGCAAGAAAATGGATGGATAGGCATCAACACCAAACGCATCAGGGATCGAAAAAGTAGGTACATCAATAATGGGATAAGAGGTGCCTTCTACCCAATTGCCTTGTGAAGGTCCTAATTGTCCATACAATTGCTCAAGACCAGTGGAGGGATCTGACTCAATAAAAAACACCATGACTTCACCCGTACCATCAGGACCATACATTTCGTAGATATCTTCCAATACGTGCGAGGTATGTGCTGTCCAACAGGGAGCACACCAGGTGGCCGTAAAGTCGATGATTACAGGAGTGCCCTGTGCCAGATAATCGTACAATCGCCAGTCCTGACCATTGATATCGGTTAGCGTAAAATCGGGCGCAAACTGACCAGGAGTGAATTGAGCGCGAATCTGTGATAAACAGCAAAAAAGTAATAGAGTAAAGAATACGCGTTTCATAATTTCTATTTATAATGAATGAATCGGGTTTATTACAACTAAGCGTATGCTTAATTTAGAAAAAAAATCAACGACATGGTTACCAAACGTAACATTTTGGTAAACTGATAGATGAGCGCGCCTTTTTCATCGATTAACGTAGAATTGACCTTATTCCACCAAGGTGTATTGTTTCTTCTTGGCATCGTAATTATAGACCACTGGCGTGGTACCTGCAAGGGAATCCTTATCCGGCCAATACAGCTGACTGGTATGCAACAATGGATAATAATCCTGCTCCAAAGGTTTAAAGAAAAAATAATCAAATGCAAGCGGAGTTAGCTGAGATGCACTATCCGCTTGTACCTCAACTTTTGGAACCGTCAAAAGGGTATGAAAATCCTCAAGATCGAGTAATTCCGTTTGTAAAGATGCCCTGCGCTCCTCTTTAGCTTTACCCGTAATGACCACGGCCCATTCGTACGGTCCTACCTCAGCGAGGCCGATATTCTCTGATCGGTTCTCCCCGGTTTCGTACTGATAGGCATTGCGATCGGATGAACGAATGACCAGGGTAACGGGGTCATTTTCCTCAATTGTGAAGCGAATCCAGCCGATATAATGCGTACAATCGGCACATTGGTTGCCTTCATAATTGCTGGAAATGATGGCCAATCGCTCCTTGGCCTTACCCACCTCACGAATGTCCTGTAGGCAGATCACTCTGCTTTCCCAGGAATCCTGATGAATTCGGTATAAGGCCTTGTCAATTTTCGGATTGGGCGACCAGTTCATGCCGCCACTGGCCGTCAGGACATCCGACCGAAAAAACTGCATTAATAGTTGAGGGATGAACAGGGAATCATCGGCAGTCAGTGCACAAGGCGTGATTTCCAAAGGGATATATTCAGGTATTGCCGGAGGTGGAACAGAAGGTTGTTCTTCCTCCGCCCGGTTGGCATTGGCCATTGTTGCTTCTGCTTCGGCAGGAAAATAGGTGATATTTTCGCTGGGTTGTTGGGTGCAAGCCTTGACCACTGAAAAAAGCCAAAACAGGCCTAATGCAGCCAAAAACAGAGACAAAAAATTGATGGAGGATGTGGGCCTGGTGTCGCTCATATATTCATTTTTTCCCAACCACTTTGTGCCGGGTATACCTATCCAAAGATAGGGAATATTCGCCGAAATCGCAATGTTAGGAATCCAGGACGGGCGATAACCACCGGCGGGCCTCCTCAATGGTAAAGCCTTTGCGTTCCGCGTAATCCTCGACCTGATCCTCCTTGATTTTACCCAAACCAAAATACCGAGATTCCGGATGCGCCAGGTACCATCCACTGACGGATGAAGCTGGATACATTGCAAAGCTGTCGGTTAAAATCATACCAGTCTGTGTTTCGACATCCAGCAACTTCCAAAGCGTGCCTTTCTCCGTATGCTCGGGACAAGCCGGATAGCCCGGAGCTGGACGGATGCCTTTATATGCCTCTGCAATCAGTTGATCATTCTCCAGGCATTCATCATTGGCATAAGCCCAAAATTCCTTGCGAACCCTCTGGTGCATGCGCTCCGCCAAAGCCTCCGCCAACCGGTCGGCCAGGGCCTTAAGCAGGATGGCCTGATAATCATCCTGCTGCTGTTGAAAATGTTGAATCCAGTATTCGATCCCGTGTCCGGCAGTTACGGCAAAGGCCCCAATATAGTCGGACTTACCGCTGCTTTTGGGAGCGATGTAATCTGCCAGACAGTAATTGGGTAATCCGGGAGCTTTTTGGTTTTGCTGCCGCAAATGGTGCAGCGTTTGCAGTACTTCCGTACGGCTTTCATCAGCGTAAATCTCAATGTCATCACCTATACTGTTGGCCGGAAAAAGACCGATCACGGCGCGGGCTTCGAGCCAGTTTTCGTCAATGATGCGCCGCAACATGCTGCGGGCGTCGTTGTAAAGCTTTTGCGCCTCGTGCCCCACCACCTCGTCTTTCAAAATATCGGGAAATTTACCGGCCAACTGCCAACTGGTAAAGAACGGCGTCCAGTCGATATAGTCAGTTAGCTCTTCAACGGAGTAATCCACAAAGGTTTGGATACCCATGGTCTTGGGTTTGACCGCTGTAAATTGATCCCAATCCAGTTTCACCTTATTTTCGCGAGCCTGTTCAATGGTCAGGTATTTCTTACGGGAGGTACGACCGGCCCGCTGTTCACGAACGCGCTCGTAGTCCTTTCGGGTATCCAGAATGAAATTGCTGCGACTATCCTCGTCGCCACCGATCAGCGAACTCACCACCGATACCGCCCGTGAGGCGTCAAGCACGTGCACCACCGGACCGGAATACTGCGGCTCTACCTTGACCGCGGTATGGGTTTTGGAAGTCGTAGCGCCGCCAATCAATAGTGGTAATTTGAACCCCTGACGCTCCATTTCACTGGCCACATGAACCATCTCATCCAGTGATGGGGTAATCAACCCGCTAAGCCCAATCACCTGGACCTCGTGTTCGCGTGCCGCATCCAGGATTTTTTCGGCGGGCACCATCACACCCAAATCGACGATATCGTAATTGTTACAGGCCAATACGACCCCGACGATATTTTTACCAATATCGTGCACATCACCCTTCACGGTGGCCAACAGGATTTTTCCTTTTGAACTAACATCGCCGGAAGCTGCCTTTTCGGCCTCGATATACGGAGTAAGTATAGCCACAGACTTTTTCATTACCCGGGCGCTTTTCACCACCTGGGGCAAAAACATCTTTCCGGCGCCAAAGAGGTCGCCAACGATATTCATGCCATCCATTAGTGGCCCTTCAATGACAGACAAGGGCGAGGGGTATTTCTGACGGGCTTCTTCCGTATCTTCATCGACATAATCGGTGATTCCACGCACCAGCGCATGACTCAGTCGCTCTTCCACCGTACCTTTTCGCCATTCGAGATCTTTCTGAATCGTTCTGCCTCCAGTATCTTTCAGACTTTCTGCAAAGTCAGTCAGCCGCTCGGTGGCATCGGTGCGTCGGTTGAACAATACATCTTCTACCCTTTCGAGCAGGTCCTTTGGAATCTCCTCGTATACTTCAATCATGCCCGCATTGACGATGCCCATATCCATTCCCGCCTGGATGGCGTGATACAAGAAGGCCGCGTGCATAGCCTCCCGAACGGCATTGTTGCCCCGGAAAGAAAAAGAGATATTGCTGACCCCGCCGCTGACTTTTGCACCTGGACAGCTTTGCTTGATCTGGCGGGTAGCTTCAATGAAGTTAATGGCGTATTCGTTGTGTTCTTCAATCCCGGTAGCTACTGCAAAGATGTTGGGATCAAAGATGATATCCTCGGGGCGGAATCCCACCTGTTTTGTAAGAATTCTATAAGCCCGCTGGCAAATGTTGACCTTTCGGTCAATGGTATCGGCCTGTCCTACTTCATCAAATGCCATGACCACTGCAGCCGCACCATAGCGGCGTACCAGTTTGGCCTGGTGAATAAAACTTTCCTCCCCTTCCTTGAGGGAAATGGAATTTACGATCGACTTACCCTGCACACATTTTAGTCCGGCTTCAATCACACTCCACTTCGAGGAGTCAATCATGATGGGCAACTTGGCAATATCCGGCTCGGCCATGAGCAGATTGAGGAATTCCACCATTGCCTTTTCGGAATCCAACAGACCTTCATCCATATTGATGTCAATAATCTGGGCACCTCCTTCCACCTGATGTTGGGCTACGCTTAAGGCCTCGCTAAGATTACCTTCCTTGATCAAACGAGCAAACTTCTTGGACCCGGTCACGTTTGTCCGTTCACCAACATTCACGAAATTGGTATTGGGACGAATGATCAACGGCTCCAACCCGCTGAGCATGGTGTAGTGTGGCTGCTCGGGAATTTGGTGTGGGGTCACTCCTTTTACCGCTTCGGCCATGGCGCGGATATGGTCGGGTGTGGTGCCGCAACAACCGCCAATGAGGTTGACAAAGCCGCTTTCCGCAAAATCGCGGATGTAATCCCGCATTTCCTCTGCTTCCTGGTCGTATTCTCCAAATTCATTGGGCAACCCGGCATTGGGATAGGCATGTACATAGCAATCAGCGATCCGGGAAAGGGCCTCCAGATGAGGACGCATTTCCTTGGCTCCTAAGGCACAGTTGAGCCCTACACAAAGTGGTCGGGCGTGCATCACTGAAATCCAGAAGGCTTCAACCGTTTGTCCACTAAGAATACGACCGCTACTATCAGTAATCGTTCCGGAGATGATGACTGGAATATCCAGGTTGCGCTCTTCTTTAATTTCATCAATCGCAAAGAGTGCCGCTTTAACATTCAGTGTGTCAATGATCGTCTCCAGCAGCAATACATCCACTCCTCCGTCAATCAGGCCACGTGTCTGCTCGCCAAATGCGTCTTTCAATTCATCAAAAGTCACGGCCCGGTAGCCTGGATTATTGACATCGGGCGACATGGAGGCGGTACGATTAGTAGGACCAATAGATCCCGCCACCCAGCGCTGCTCACCTGGGTGTTTTTCCAGAAATTTGTCGACTGCCCGACGCGCCACTCTGGCAGCTTCCAGGTTGATCTCATAGGCCAAATCCTGCATATCATAATCGGCCTGAGCAATGCTGGTACCGGTAAAGCTGTTGGTTTCGATAATATCTGCTCCTGCTTCGAGATAAGCGGTATGGATATCTTCTACGATCTTGGGCTGGGTGATAGACAGTAGGTCATTGTTGCCTTTGATGTCGCGGTGGAAGTCCTTGAAGCGCTCTCCCCGATAGCCTGCTTCGTCAAGTTTATAGCGTTGAAGCATTGTTCCCATAGCACCATCGAGTACCAGGATACGTTGACGTAAGGCGTCGGAAATATTATTGGTCATGATCCCTATCAGTTTATTGAGTATACAAAGGTTATGGTTCCCCTGAATTAAAATGTAAAACAGTCTTTTTTTAGGTTCGGTTGGTCGAGCTGGCGCAAAATTAGGTAATTCCAGAGGAATATGCTATTGAGGGAGCGGTTTGATAAATTTTGTTTAATGAGGCATGAAAAATCGTTATAAAAATAATGATGATATTTATAATCGTTATTTTTATCATGATGATAAAAGTAACGATTTTGGATTGCAACCGATTCGCAATCGCTACGGTCTTTATCAAGAGGGAGCCCGCGTGAGGTGCCTGGAAGGGCGAAGCTCCCGTTAGGGACGAGCCGAATGGCGAGCCTGGAAGGGACCGACCTCCCGGTTGGACCGGGAGGACACGCCCAAAACAAGTTGTAAACAATTGTGCTGATACTTCCTTATATTAGCAGCCAAAATCAGAGAAAAACTTGTCGCATTCCACTCAAATAAAGGGACTGGAAAAAATTTTTCACCGCTTCCAACCGGTGCTGGTGGGCTATGCCAGGCAGTTTGTACACTCGGCAGAGGATGCGCGCGAGGTGGTGCAGGATGTATTCATGGCGGTGTGGAATAATCGGGACAATCTGCAACTGGACGAATCGTTGAAGGCATATTTGTTTACGGCTACCCGCAATAAATGCTACAATCACCTGCGGAAGCGCCGGCTGGAAACGGTAGAAATGAATGAATCCACTCCGGAGGCTTATGAAGATCAGCAAATTGAGGGCAAGCTGCAAACCGAAGAGCTGAAAGCACTGATCTATGATGAAATCAATGCATTGCCGGACCGCTGCCGAAAGATTTTCCTGCTGAGCCGGGAGGAAGACCTGACCAACCGCGAAATTGCCGAACGATTAGAGGTTTCCGTCAAAACGGTGGAAAATCAAATGACCATCGCCCTGAAGCGGCTGCGGGCCAGGGTTTATGGGCCGGAAACACCCGATTCGAGCACGGGAAAAATCGCTTTTTTGACTTTTTTTATGATTTTTTTAACTTTTTTTAAAATCCTTTGGGGGTAGCTGTCGCCAATGGGGTATCTACCAACGGACGCAATATAAATTCATGCAACAGGACCACATCGATAGTATCATTCAAAAGCACCTCACCGGGCAGATATCGGAGGAAGAAAACCGGTATTTGCAAGGGTGGCTGCAGGCGGATGAGCGCAACCGGCGCCATTACGCGCAGGTAGAGGAATTGTGGCTGGCTGCAATCGATATCGATTTTGATCTGGCCCCGGAAACCGAATCGGAGTGGTCGAAGCTGATGGGCAACATTGAGGAAGCAACGCCAGAGCGTTCGCTGAAAGTAGCCGCCAAAAGAAGCACTATTGCCTGGTGGCGATACGCAGCTGCGGCAATGGTCATCTTAGGCCTGGGGGCCGTATGGTTTTTCCTCAACCCCACTTCCGAGCAACTGGCACAGGAATGGACGGTGCCTTTCGGCCAACAAGAAGAGGTGAAACTGCCCGACGGTACGGTGGTAACGCTCAATGCCGGTTCCCAACTGGCTATATACAAAGGATTTAATGAGCAAAACCGCCGGGTAAAACTGAGTGGAGAAGCCTATTTTGATGTACAAAGTGACAGCATTAGACCTTTCATGATCAAGATGGACCAACTGGCCACGGTAGAAGTGCTGGGTACGGCATTCAACCTGAGTGCCTATCCCGATGAATCCGTCATCGCTCTTGATGTAGCTGAGGGGAAAGTAGCTTTCAACAGTCTGAAAACCCAAAGCAATGGCATCTATAGCGCCGGGCAGGCGGCCGAAATCAACCGCCAGTCAGGAAGCCTTGCGGGTGTGACCTATCAGGCTAATGCCAATGCCTGGAAAGACGGTCTGCTCATTTTCAACAATACTCCACTCGAAACAGTATTACAACGCCTGGAGCGCCGGTACGACGTGACCATCGTGAATGAATCAAACATTA
The DNA here is from genome assembly GCA_965229635.1 of Saprospiraceae bacterium. Lineage (GTDB taxonomy): Bacteria > Bacteroidota > Bacteroidia > Chitinophagales > Saprospiraceae > BQJU01. Next base: position 2,103,943 of record OZ245894.1, on the reverse strand, counting down.
ACACTCAGGCTTATACCAGTTCATTCAAGCCCAATTCCCTGGAGGAAATTCTGGATGTCATTACCTTCACCTTTGACCTTGAGTATACAAAAAACGGTAAGCAGATAAGAATTCATCGATAAAGACGAATGTTTATCTTTGCGGCATGAAAGGTATTCTTAGCTGCGCACTGCTCTTTCTTACCGGATTTGCTTTCTCTCAAACCAAGGCCCTGGAGAAAGCAATTGATATTCATTTCCAAAATCTTACCCTGGAAGAATGCTTGGGACTATTGGGGCAGGACCCTAACATCCAGTTGAGCTATAGTAGCGACTGGCTCCCCAAGGATCGGCAATTTACCTACCAGTTCAAGGCTGTACCGGTAAATACCATTCTCAATATATTGCTGAGAGATACAGAATTGAGCTATGCCGAAGCCGGAGCCTATATTGCGATTCGTCCTACCCCGGGAGAGGTGCCACCACCGCTGCGCTATACGATTAGTGGAGTGGTGGAGGATGCCCAAAGCGGCGAACGGCTAACGGGAGTAAATATTTACCAACCCAATACCGGCCGGGGCACAACCACCAACGAAAACGGATTTTTCAGCCTTTCGCTTCCCGCTGATTCAGTTGATTTGATCTTTTCCTACGTGGGGTATTCGCCTCTGGAGCAATCGATCGGATTGTTTGAAAATCAGCAATTATTGATCCCTCTACAGCCCTCCACTACTCTTTCCACCATTGAGGTGAAGGCCAATGCTGCGCCCCCCTCTCTGCCACCACTGGAAGGTAGTAACCAGCAACCACGCATTAGCGGAGCATTGATCGAAGAGATGCCCGCCATCCTCGGAGAAGGCGATGCCTTACAGGCGCTGGACCTCCTTCCCGGTGTACAAGCCGGTTCCGCTTCTCTGGGCAGTGTCAATGTACGGGGTGGAGATAATGGTCACAATCTTTTTTTGCTGGACGGTGCTCAGGTGTACAACCCCAACCACCTGCTCGGGGTGTACTCCGTTTTCAACAGTTCGGCGGTCAAGGATGTGGAATTGATCAAGGGAGCCCTTCCGGCACAGTACGGTGGGCGGCTCTCATCAGTGATTACCGTGAACGGTAAAGAAGGTAATTTTAACGAATTTAAAGCCGAAGGCTCTATCGGGCTGATTGCCGCCAAGGTAATGATTGAAGGACCGGTAAAAAAAGGAAAGTCGTCCTTCCTGCTCTCCGGGAGGCGTTCGATCTGGGACTGGCTGGCCAAACCTATCATTAACGCTGCTGATACCAGGCTGGACATCGGCTATCACTTTGGCGATCTGAATTTTAAATACAAACACAAGATATCCGAGCGGGACGACTGGAGTTTTAGCCTGTACCTGGGCGAAGATCGGTTTAAGTATTACGAAGACTTTGCCGACCACCCTTTTGATACGTTAGTCATTTCCCAGGATAGCATCAGGGTTGTGGAAAGTAAGGACATAAACGACATTCGGGTGGGCTGGAGCAATAAATTGGGGGCGCTCAACTGGAATCACGTGTGGAATGACCGGCTTTTTTCCAATGCGAGTTTATCTTACAGCACTTACCGTTTTGATTTATTTGTGGAAATTGTGCAGAAAGGATTTGAGGGCTTCGATACCACCTACATTGATCGTTTTTCAAAAGCAGTTTACTATTCCGGAATAAATGACCTCAGCCTGCGCTGGGACTTCGACTGGAACTGGAAGCAAAATGTGCGATTGCGTTACGGCGGTCGCCTGATCTGGCACCACTACCAGCCTCAATCCAGTGGCAATGGCTTGCTGATATTGGCCGATGATCGGGTGGGCAATGCCATTCCCGGAGGGGTCGACCTCAAGTTTGATCCATTGAGCCTGCACGCCTTTGAAAAGGGCTTTTACGGCGAAGCCACCTGGGATATCAATCGACGATGGCAACTATTTGCAGGTGCCCACCTGGCCGGATTCAATTATGGGAAGGATTGGTTTTTTTCTTTTCAGCCACGGCTGCGTACCAATTATGAATTACCTGGCTCGCAAAGGATTTTTGGCTCGATCATTAATGTGCAACAGTACGCACATCTGTTGACCAATAACAATTTTAACCTGCCAACCGATATTTGGGTACCGGCCAATGCAAAGATCGGACCGGAATCATCGTGGCAATTTGGCCTGGGTTGGGAAAAGAAATGGGGTGTCAAGAAGTATCAGGTCAGCCTGGAAGCCTATTATAACCACCTGGAAAATCTGGTGACATTTTCACCTTATTCTTCCACCTTTCGGGAAAACAACTGGGAAGAAAACCTGGTACAGGGTAAAGGCCGCAGTTATGGACTGGAATTCTTGTTGCGTAAAAATGCCGGGATATTAACAGGACTACTATCCTACCATCTTTCCTGGGCAGAAAGACAATTTCCGGGCTTCAATAACAACACCTACTTTCCACACCGCAACAACCGAAGGCATCAATTGGCGGCTATGGCCAATATTGCGCTCGGCCCAAAGACCAAATTCAATATGGCCTGGCATTTTTCTACAGGTAACCACATTACCATTTCTGACCAGCGTATTCCAGTGGCCTATAATGACAACGGATCATGGTCATATGATGTATACCGGGATTACTCTACGGTCAACAATGCCCAAATGCCCAATTATCATCGCCTCGATATTAATTTCACCTTTCTGAAAAAACGAAAAACCTACGAGCGAAAATGGTCAGTGGGTTTCTTTAATGTTTATAATCGGTTAAACCCAACACTCTACACCGAGTATGTCGACACTCAGGGAAATCGCTCCATCGAAGCGGTTACCATTTTCACCATCATCCCATCAGTAAGTTATCAGTTAAAATTTTAGCAGATGAGAACCTTTTTATTGCTCTCCACCCTTTGTATCATCCTTTTAGCATCCTGTTCAACGGATCTTACTGTTGATCTGCCTCCGCGGCAGCAAGACCTGGTAATCTATGGATTCATCAATCCCAACGACTCCGTTTCTACAGTTTTTGTCAATCGAACTGCCGGATTAAAAGAGGATCTGAGTCTTGAAGAAACACTTCTGGAAACCCCGGCTACGGTAACGCTTTGGGACGGATCAGAATTGATTGCGTCCTTCTCCCCCGGAGATGAATCACCGATCTATGCAGCCTCTATAATACCGTTTGGTGTCACCGGACAAAGCTACCTGATACGAGCAGAACACCCGGAGTTTGGTACCAGTGAGGCTAGATCAACACTTCCGGCAGAAGTTGAAATAGAGGAAATAAAGGCGATCCAAAACTTTTATTCTCGCAATAATGAGCTGATTTCACATGGAATTGAAATCACTTTTGAAGATCCGGTTGAAGAGACAAACCTCTATACTTTTTCTTTTTTTAATGATCCCTTTGGTACCGGTGATCTAGCACTCACGACTATGCAATTGGTTGACATTATCGCTCCGGATATGCCCGAAGTAGAATCAATTCAAAATAACAAGAGCGTGACGCTAAGTGATGAAGCGTTCAATGGTCAACGGGTGTCCCTGCGTTTTCGATCCTTTAGCGGCAACAATCAGCCTCCCTCGGAAAATGCCTACGTACAGGTTCGATTTCTGGACACGCCAGAATATTTTCACTTACAATCCCTCTATTCACCGATAGAGATTGAACTGGAGCCAATTGTTGACCCTAGTCCCGCCTATTCCAATTTTGATCGGGGATTTGGGGTCTTTTCACTACGATTGGAAAGGAATTACGATGTGGATTAGGAACGGAGTGGTTGGAAGGAATGAAGCACGAGCGTGGTCCACTCCTTCCAACAGAGCGTTATTTCCCGCTTAATGCCGATTAATCATACGAATGGCACGGCCCGGTGTATAGGGCGCATCGGCATCTTCCAGTTTCTGTTCAAGTTGAGACAAATCCTGTTCTACCAATTTGCGAAGGTCTTTCAAAATCGGTTCAAACTCTTCCTTGGCGATCGCATAGCTGTCGCGATGTGTTTTGGTTGGAGCTGAGGTGGAGTACTTTTGCTCATAGGCAATCCAGCCAATGCGACCTCCCGGAGTGGGCGGCGCATCAATGTCGAGGCGAGCCTTAACCGGATCACCATTCAACCGTTGACTGATGTCATCGATCTCCCGTTCTATCTTATTGGCGGAAGCCGTAAGCTCAGTCATGGGCTTTTCTACCAACTTGATGGCTTCACGGATGTGACGCAGTTTGTTGTTCACCTCACGGATCATGTGCTGCGCTCCTTCAATAGAGCGAGCCAATTCATCCACCTGCCGCTGAAAGTCCACCTTGGCAAGGCGATCATCAGCCGGCAACACTGTATTCTTAAGCGCTTTTACATTAACCGTTACCGGATCGGCTACATCTTTATATTCCCCATCTACATAAGTACTCATGGTGATCGTGTAGGCCCCGGGCTTCACCAAAGTACCTTCTGATGCACTGGCAAATGGGTTGTAAAAGCTTGGGCCATTCAAATTGATCGGATCCTTGGCCGCGTAGCGCAGATCCCATTCCATTCTTTGCAGTCCCTTTGAAGCAGGTCGCTCTAACTTCCGCACCACCGTACCTTCGCTGTCGCGGATGGTAAATACGAGCGCCGGATCAAAGGTTTCATTCTCTTTCTTTAATGCTTCGTAGCTCGGGTAAGCATTGTCTTCTCCTTTTTTCGCGGCCTTCGCTTCTTCCTCCCGACGCTCATCGCGGGGCGTTTCAATACCTTCTGGCATGTAGTAGGTAATCAGCGCCACCGGCCCCAGATTATCACCGGTATAATAACTATCTCCCTGGAACGCCTTACCCGGTAGTCCCAACGGCAAACTCTTTTCAAACATCAACGCTTCCCGTACGGCATAGAGCTGAGGTTCGGCAATGGTATCTACCCCTACATTTCTCAGTGGGGTGTAATCGTCCAACACATAGAAGCCCCGACCGAATGTGCCCAGTACCAAATCATTTTCGCGGCGCTGAATAGCCAAATCGCGAACGGCAATGGTCGGCACGCCTGCTCCCAGTTGCTTCCAGTGACCACCGGCGTTGGGAGAGAAAAAGACCCCAAATTCCGTTCCGCAGAAAATCAGGTCTTTATCTACGTGATCTTCCTCAATGGAATAGACGCTACCACGTTCTGGCAGGTTATTACTGATCTTGGTCCACGTATTTCCCTTGTCGGTACTCTTGTAGATATAGGGTTTGAAATCACCGTATTTGTGGTGATTAAAGGCGGCGTACATTACATTTTCATCGTGCTGAGAAGCGTATACCGCATTCACATAAGTGCGTTCCGGCACACCGGCAATGTTGTCCACTTTGCGCCAGCTTTCTCCTCCATTCTCGGTGATCTGGATCAGACCGTCATCGGTACCCACAATCAGCAAATTGGCATTGATCGGTGATTCGGAAAACGCCACAATCGTTCCGTAAGGAGAAGTTGAACCATTTTTAGCTACCGCGTCGATGCTCCACACCCGGCCCATAATTTCGAGTTCGTTGCGGTTGATCTGGCGCGTGAGGTCGTCACTGATTACCTCCCAGCTATTCCCATAATCATCAGACCGGAAGACCTTATTGGCCGCAAAATACACCCGTCCCGACTGGTGTGGGCTTACCGCCAATGGTGCGTCCCAGTTCCAGCGGTAGCCATCTTCATCTTTGCGTTCCTTGGGCTGAATGCCTACCTCTTCCCCACTCTTCCGATCATAGCGCACCAGTACTCCATACTGGGATTGTGCATAGATGATATCCGGATTTTCCGGGTCCACTTGCGATTCAAACCCATCACCACCGTGGGTAATGAACCACTCGCGGTTGGTAATGCCGTGATTGGTCACCGTACGGGAAGGGCCACCCAGACTGAAGTTATCCTGGGTACCGCCATAGATGTTATAAAATGGAAGATCGTTGTCAACTGCTACCTTATAAAATTGGGTCACCGGCAAGTTGGCTTTAAAATCCCAGGTAGCCGCAGCATCCCAGGTTTCGTAGATTCCGCCGTCACAACCTACCAGCCAGTGGGCGGTGTTGTTGGGATCAATCCACATGCAGTGGTTGTCCACGTGTTTGTAATCTTCGCCTACAATGGAAAAAGACTGGCCGCCATCTTTGCTCACGTGCATCCAGGTATCCATGGCGTACACCAAATCGGGGTTTTTAGGGTCGGCAACGATTTCCTGATAGTAGTTGCCACTGGTGGAATAACCTCCTCTTTTTTCCCAGCTGGCTCCGCGATTGGTAGACCGGTAGAAGCCACTTTTTCCTTGTGCCGCTTCCACGATGGCGTAGATGACTTCGGGATCGGCCGGAGAAATGGCCAGGCCAATGCGTCCCAAATCAACACTCGGTAAGCCTTTATTGATCTTCTCCCAGTTTTTTCCACCATCTGTTGATTTGTATAGTCCTGAACCAGGACCTCCACCCAGGTAGGTAAACACGTGCCTTTGCCGCTGGAAAGCTGAGGCATACAACACCTCCGGATTCCGCGGGTCCATCACCAGATCGGTTACCCCGGTGTGTTCGTCAACGGTCAGGACTGCTTCCCAGGTTGTTCCGCCATCGGTGGTTTTGTACACACCCCGATCACCGCCTGAATTCCATACCGGCCCGATGGCGGCTACGTAGACCACATCGGAATTGGTAGGATCAACAATGATCTTGCCAATGTGCTCGGAATTTTTCAGTCCCATGTGCTTCCAGCTTTTGCCGCCATCCAATGATTTGTAGATGCCATCACCGTAAGCCACACTTCGCTGGTTGTTGTTTTCACCGGTTCCCACCCATACCACATTCGGATTGTTGGGGTCGATGGTGACACAACCGATGGAATAAGATCCCTGGCTGTCAAAAATGGGGGTAAAGGTTGTTCCGAAATTATCGGTTTTCCAAACCCCTCCGGAAGAAGTTGCTACGTAGTAGATGTAGGGATTTTCGGGATGTATGGCAAAGTCTGAAATACGTCCCGAAGTAAGTGCCGGCCCGATGGACCGGAATTTTAAGCCGGACAACGAAAGATTATCCAACGGCTGTTTGGCCGTTTCTTCCTGCTTGTCCTCTTTTTTCTTTTTCTTTTGTGCCTGCATTGGAAAGGGCATTGCCAGAAGCAGGATCAGGCACAATCCCGTCAGCTTTGTTACTAGTTTCACCATAAATTTTTTGTTCCTGAAGAAGTGAATATCCTTGCGGAAAACACCTCCTCGATTACGAATAACCCTGAAAATAGCGAATCGTCCGCTTATCGCAAAAGGATCATCTCAAGTTTGCAAAATAATCCCCCTTTCTGCTAAAAATGAGCCCACCAAAAAAAACTTCAAATCCTTTTGGGGGTACTTTTTCAGAATGTGGTATTAGAGTACGAACAAGAAATGATTCTTAGAAAAATTAATCACTCTAAACTCACGAACATGAACCGTTTCGTACTTGCGCTCTCAATGATCTTTCTCCTCGGAGGTGTACTCTCGCGCATACAAGCCCAGGGCCAGGAAAAATATTCCATCTCCGGCTATGTCACCGATGCTCAAACTGGTGAAAAACTGATGGGGGTACACGTGTATGACCTCAAAAGCATGAAAGGCAGCTCTACCAATACCTACGGTTTTTTTAGCCTTACCCTTCCTGTGGATTCCGTGCAGCTATCCGCATCCTACGTTGGATTTCAGACGTGGGAGCGCGCGCTCTACCTGAATAAAGACATGGAATTCAACATTGAACTAAACTCCGACATTACTCTGGAAGCCGTAGAAGTAACGGCTGAAGCGATAGAACGGGTGGAAGAACAGGTACAAATGAGCCGGATTGGTGTACCGGTCGAACAAATCAAAAAATTACCCGCGTTTCTCGGTGAAAATGATGTGTTGAAAACCCTGCAACTGCTCCCTGGTGTGCAATCCGGAAGTGAGGGTCAAAGCGGACTCTACGTGCGTGGAGGAAGCCCCGATCAAAACCTGATTTTACTGGATGGGGTACCCGTTTACAACGCCTCTCACTTATTCGGATTTTTCTCTGTATTCAACTCTGACGCGCTTAAAGATGTGAATTTGGTAAAAGGCGGTTTCCCGGCCCGCTACGGCGGTCGCTTGTCTTCCGTACTGGAAATCAACATGAAAGAGGGCAACATGAAGGAATGGCACGGTGCCGGCTCCATCAGCACCGTTGCCTCCCGCCTTACCGTAGAAGGCCCACTGATTAAAGACAAGGCGTCGATCCTGCTCTCCGGTCGCCGTACGTATATTGATATTTTGGCCAAACCGTTTATCAAAAGCTCTTTCAGCTCCTATGGATCACAGGGCGATGCCGGTTATTTTTTCCACGACTTCAACGCCAAGGTCAACTACAAATTCAGCAATGCAGACCGCCTGTATCTGAGTGCCTATACCGGCCGCGACAAGTTCTATTTCCGCGAACGCGACAAAGACCCTGATTACGGGTATGCCACTAAAGCCGGACTCGGTTGGGGCAATCTGACCACTGCCCTGCGCTGGAACCACTTGTTTGGCAAAAAGTTGTTCAGCAATACCACCGTGACGTACAGCCGCTACAAGTTTGACACCAAAGCCGAAGAGGAAAGCAACTATATGGAGAATGGTATGCGTGAGACGGAAATCTACGGCATCGACTACTTTGCCGGCATTCACGACCTTGGTGCCAAGATTGATTTTGACTACGTGCCAACGCCCAATCACTTTATCCGCTTCGGCGTAGGTGGCACCTACCACACCTTCAACCCCGGAAAATTCAACAGCAAGACCATTATTGATAGTGAAAACATCAATATCGACACTACCTTTGGCAACAACAGAGTGTTTGGCTGGGAATTTGCGGCTTACGCTGAGGATGAATTCAAAATCGGTGACAACATGAAGATCAATGCGGGTCTACATTTCTCTGCCTTCAATGTAGAAGACAGCTGGTATACCTCTCTTCAACCCAGGATCAGTGCCCGCTACCTATTGCCCAACGGCATTGCCCTCAAGGGGTCTTACGCCCAAATGCGACAGTACATCCACTTACTGAGTAATGAAGGGATCGGACTGCCTACTGATTTGTGGGTGCCAACCACTAACAATGTAAAACCACAAGATAGCTGGCAGGTCGCAGCCGGACTGGCCAAGACCTTTGGCGGCAAATACGAGGTGAGCCTGGAAGGGTACTACAAACAAATGAAGCGCGTAGTTTCCTACAAGGAAGGCTCCAGCCTACTACAATTTGGTGATTGGGAAAATGATATTACCCAGGGCGATGGTGAAGCATACGGTGCAGAGTTATTCATCCAGAAAAAGAAGGGACGTCTGACCGGTTGGATCGGCTATACGCTGGCCTGGGCCTGGAGGCAATTTGACGACATTAATTTTGGTGAACAATTCCCCTACAAGTACGACCGTCGCCACGATTTCAGTGTGGTGGCCACCTACAAGCTCTCTGATCGTATACAGCTTTCCGGAGCCTGGGTATACGGTACCGGAAACGCCATCACCCTTGGATATTCGCGCTACGACTCTCAGTTACCACGGCCGCTGGATGGCTTCTACAACTACCAGGTACAACACTATGAAAATCGCAATAACTATCGTATGAGGGCTTATCACCGTCTGGATCTGAATGTTGACTTCATCAAAGAAAAGAAGTGGGGTACCCGCACCTGGTCGTTTGGCGTATACAACGCCTATTCCAGACAAAATCCATTTTTCCTGTATGTAGACAACGAGTATAACCCCGGAGGCGAGCCCAAGCGTAAACTCAAGCAAGTAAGTTTGTTCCCGGTGATTCCGGCCATTGCCTACAAGTTTGAATTTTAATTATTCTAAATCAAGCATCATGAAAAATCTATTTTTCTTTTTGATAGCAATCCTTACTTTTTCCGCCTGCGAATTGACCGTTGATGCGGAACTACCCGACTACGAAAAACAAATGGTGGTACACTGCTATCCCAATACAGAAAGCTTTTCTACGGCGGTTTCCACTACCGTGGGACTATTGGAAAACGGCAATCCGGAACCACTGGCTGATGCCACCGTTGAACTTTACGAGGGAAGTCAACTGCTGTTCTCTGTCGATGGCAATGCCATTGTCCCTTTTACGGAACCCTTAAAAAATGGCCAGGAATATACGTTGAAAGTAACCCACCCCGAATTTGAGACCATGCAGGCTACCCAAAAGATGCCACAACACGTGCCCGTCAAAAAGGCGGTTTATAAGGAAAATGGTGGCATTGATGAGTTTGGCGATGAAGTAGATGTGTTACAGATCTCCATCGATGATCCGGCGGAGGAAGAAAACTACTACGAGATAGTGTTGCTCGTTTATCAGGACCCCATTAACAACCCCGATCAGGTGTATTTTGTATATCCTGCCGAAAACAATAGCCAGGGCATCAGCACCGTGTACAGTGATGTATTGGTGGTCAGTGACCAGCTTTTTAACGGCCAATCCTACACGCTGAGCCCTAAATTTTATGGCTATTACAGCAATGAAGAAGTCGAGTTTAAACTCGTTTGGCGCAATATCACCAAGGAAAGATTCCTTTATCTGAAATCCGTTACCGGACATATTTATGCCCAGGACGACCCCTTTGCGGAACCCGTGGGGCTACTGACCAATTTTGATCAGGGGCTGGGTATTTTTGCACTGTATAACGAAGAAACATACCCTGTGGAAAAATAAGATTCAAATAAAGCTCAAAAAAGTTCCGACACCTGATGCCTTAAATTAATCACCCGAATTAAAAATTCATCCCTTTTTTACTTAAACAATCAATCTACATATTGGGCGAAAGCCCGCCAGTGCAGGTCTTCGGGCCTGCATTTTTTTTGTCAGGCAAAAAGAATTTGCGGTTTACAGAACCTTTTAACAAAAAAATCGTACTACCAAAATGGAAATGCAATGAAATTAATCATCTAAAAGAGTTTGAAAAATTGCCCGCGATCCTTTATTTTTGTGTCGCATAGAGTCCTCAGAGCTGTTTACTACTACCACTAATTACTTTACTTCACGAGATCAGGCAAATTTTTTCGTCCCTTCAGAAGCCGCCTTATTGCTCAGGTGCTTATGCTTTTGACGTTTGTAGCGAATTTGTTTAATCTGGTAATTATGGAGATCCCGGAACATAAATAAGTCTCATGAAAAAAAATCTACTACTGTTTTTACTGGGGGTTTTGTTTTTTGCTTGTACAAAGGATCGATTGATCGACCCCTTAGATATCGCGCTCGATAAAACCTTAAAGCGAATTGCACCCACCGGTGACCGCGATTACTTTGAGCTTCCCGAAAGTGATAATCTTGCCGATATTCCACAAGATCCGCAAAACCCACTAACACCCGAAAAGGTGGCACTGGGCAAAATGCTTTTTTTTGAAACGGGCATCGCTCGCGACTCGAAATACGAACAAGGCAAAGGCACCTACTCGTGTAGTTCTTGTCACGTCCCGTCCGCAGGATTTATGCCCGGACGCAAACAGGGTATTGCCGACGGCGGTACCGGTTTTGGTGAAAATGGAGAATTTCGCTCTCAGGATATGACTTACGGCGAGGATGAACTTGACGTACAGGGCGCTCGTGCCCTGAGCATGCTTAATGTAGCCTTTGTTACCAATTCTACCTGGAGTGGCAAGTTCGGCTCCACTCATGTTAATGAGGGCACGGAACACCTCTGGGGTACACCGGAAGATGAAACCACGGAGGCTAACCATCATGGATTTCAAGGGCTTGAAAGCCAAAATATAGAAGGCCTGGATCTACATCGGATGCGCATTGACGAGTATGTTTTGGACACGCTGGGCTACCGCAGCATGTTTGATGAGGCATTTCCTGATTTTGCTCCGGAAGAACGCTATGGCGCTGTTACTACCAGCTTTGCGCTTTCTGCTTACCTCCGCACCCTATTGCCCACCGAGGCACCTTTCCAAAAATGGGTAAAAGGAGATTATGAGGCGATGACCGAAATGGAAAAGCAGGGAGCGTTGTTGTTTTATGGTAAAGCGGGATGCTACCGCTGCCATAAGGGTCCTGCAATGAGTTCCGTGGAGTTTCATGCACTGGGCGTGGGAGACCTTTGTGATGTTGATGCATTAAATACTGGTCCAAACGATATTCGCAACTTCGGACGTGGTGGCTTTACCGGCAAGGCAGAGGACATGTATAAATTCAAGGTCCCACAGCTATACAATATGAAGGACTCGCCTTTCTACTTCCACGGAAGCAGCAAGAATACCTTGTGGGGAGTTGTTGATTATTTCAATAAGGCGGAACCGGAAAATCCAAGGGTTCCTTCTGAGCAAATTTCTCCTTTTTTCCATCCACTGGATATGAGCATTGTAGAAATTCAGCAGCTCGTTGCCTTCCTCAGCGATGGACTGCACGATCCAAATCTGCAGCGCTTTGTTCCCGAGGAGGTGCTTTCCGGAAATTGCTTCCCCAATAACGACCCCGAGTCAAAGCAAGATTTGGGCTGTAACTAAGCCCGGAATTTAAAATCCTTGAAAATAGGAATCGGTTGGCACTTGCAAAAACCGATTCCTATTTTCATTTTTGCACCTATGTTATCCGTTCACAGTGATGATTACTTCATGCAGCAGGCCCTGAAGGAAGCGCAGCGCGCTTTTGAATTGGGCGAAGTTCCAGTGGGTGCCGTGGTGGTCAGCCAAAACCAGATCATTGCCCGGGGCCATAATCACACGGAGCAATTCAAAGATGTGACTGCACATGCAGAAATTGTGGCATTGACGGCTGCGGCCAATTTCCTCGACAGCAAATACCTCACCGATTGCACACTCTATGTCACCCTCGAACCTTGCGTAATGTGCGCCGGAGCCCTCGCCTGGGCACAGCTCGACCGACTCGTTTATGGTGCTGCCGATGACAAACGTGGCTTTATGCGTTTTGGCAAAAGATTACTGCACCCCAAAACCAAGGTAGAGTACGGCTTTTTAGAGGACCAATGCCGTGATCTGATGACCAATTTCTTCCAACGAAAACGTTAAGGCCCGTTAAGGCCACCTTCCCCCGTTAAATACTGTTAATAGACGGGTTAAAATCTCTTAACACACTGGATTTACTGGCTTCAATGGTGTTATTTTGGTACGGAAGTGGCTTAACGCTACTTCTTAAACCAATAAACAATCTAACAATGAATACAGTAAAATACTTCGCTATTTCAAGCTTGATGATGCTCTTTTCGGCCTGTGGTCCTACCCTTACCCCCTTCACCCAAAATCTTTATGAAGAAAACCGCTGGACCGAGTCTGAACTGAAAAAAATTCAATTCTACCTCTCCAATGATATCGTCTTGCATCGGGAATTGTCGGGAGGAAAGTCGGACATTATTTCCGGAGAAATCAAAATGGTTCGCGGTAAAAAAATTGAGGAAGTCGTTATTAAACGAGGCACCCCAGGTGTCTTTCTCTTTAGCCCGAAATCCAACCGTTTTGCCGTAAGTTTTGAAGAAAATGACAGCAACTTCCTGATCTTTGGCCCCAGCCCCAAAGCCCGCAGCCGTTATGTACTGCTCGCCTCTGACTGGGATCGAAATTCGGGAATTGTCACCTATGGAAGTAAAAAATGGCGCGCCAATGCTGATAGTGCCTGGTCGGGTCTAATGGTGGATTTGAAACGAATGAATCAGGTATCAAGAAGAACAAAGGTGGCGGAAGGACGGAAAGTGAATTAGAAAAAATGAGGAGCTGAAATTGAATCAGCTCCTCATTTTCTCATTCATCCCGGTTCAAGCCTTTTAAAAAGGGAACAAACCTGAATTCACCCTTCACTTCCTGCTCATACTCGTTTTTTCCGGTTCTGGTAATCTTCAACATGGTTTGAACCTCCTCTCCTACCGGAATCACAAGAATACCCCCTATACGCAATTGCCCAAGCAAAGCTTGCGGAATCTCCGTTGCGCCTGCTGTCACAATGATTTTATCGAAAGGCACAAATTCGGGAAGGCCCTTATATCCATCGCGGTAATAGCAGCGTACATTCCCCACCTGTAGTTGTTGCAGCATTTTGCGAGCCTTTTTGTACAATGCCTCCTGCCGTTCAATGGTGTAGACACGAGCCCCCATCATGGCCAGTATTGCAGCTTGATATCCAGAACCGGTGCCTACCTCCAAAATCTTCTCGCGTGGCTGCGGATCCAACAGCTCGGTCTGGAAAGCCACCGTGTAGGGTTGGGAAATGGTTTGCTCATTGCCGATGGGAAATGCCTTGTCCTGGTAAGCCCATTCCTCAAAAGCCTTATCCAAAAAGAAATGCCTCGGCAATTCTGACATCACAGCCAATATCCTTTCATTAGTGATGCCCTTTTTTCTCAAAGTGGCCACCAATTGCTTTCTCAACCCTTTATGCCGATAGGTATCCTTCACAGTTTTGTTTTACGTTTTTCTTACTATTTTTGTTGTCGTTCTGCACACAACCCAAAAATAAGATAAATATGAGCAAAATTAAATTCGGTACTGATGGATGGAGAGCAATTATTGCCCAGGAGTACACCGTTGACAATGTAAAAAGAGTAGCTGAAGCTACCGCGAAATGGCTGCAGGAGCACAACGGCAGCAAAGTCGTCATTGGCTACGATTGTCGCTTTGCCGGGCCGCTATTCACTGAAGTTACCGCTCAGGTGTTGGGTGCGCACGGTATAAAGGTGTTTTTGGCGAAAGGCTTTATCTCTACGCCCATGGTGTCTCTGGGTGTAGTGAAAGTGAATGCCGACCTTGGCGTAGTCATTACTGCCAGCCATAATCCACCTTCCTACAATGGTTTTAAACTCAAGTCTAACCTCGGGGGACCAATGGTACAATCGGGCATCACAGAGGTAGAAGCACTCATTCCTGATACACCGAGTGATCTTGACTTGCCCAGTCTTGAAGACCTGGAATCCAAAGGGCTGTTGGAATATCGGGATTTTGAACAAATTTACCTGGATCACGTGGCAGATAAGTTTGATTTGGACACCATCCGTAATTCAGGCATCCGCATTGCGTACGATGCCATGTACGGTGCCGGACAAAATGCAGCCCGGCGTTTGTTTCCCAACGCGGTGCTGCTACATTGCGATTACAACCCCTCCTTCAAGGGGCAGGCACCTGAGCCTATTCACCGCAACCTGGGCGAGCTATCCGAATTGATTGCCAAGGATTCCAGCATTACGTTGGGTATTGCCAATGATGGCGATGCCGACCGTATAGGCATGTACGACCAGGACGGCAACTTTGTGGACTCTCACCATATTCTACTGCTTTTGCTACTTTATATGGGCAAGTACCGGAAAGAAAGTGGCAAGGTAGTCGTCACCTTTTCGGTAACGGACAAGATGAAGAAGCTGGCCCGACTCTTCGGGCTCGATGTTGAGGTTACGAAAATTGGCTTCAAATACATTGCTGAGATTATGGCCAATGAAGATGTCATTGTTGGAGGAGAAGAATCAGGTGGTTTGGCCGTCAAAGGTCACATTCCCGAGCGCGACGGCCTTTGGATCGGCCTGATGATCCTGGAATTTATGGCTAAGACCGGCAAAACGATCAAGGAGTTAGTAGATGAAGTATACGAATTGGTCGGTCCTTTTGCTTCTGACCGGGACGATTTGCACATTACCAATGAGGAAAAGATGGCCGTCATCGAAACCTGCAAAAACAATCCTTATAAAACTTTTGGAAAATACATCGTTGAGGATATCGAAACCATTGACGGCTTCAAATTCAACCTGGGAAATGATCAGTGGGTGATGATTCGTCCATCGGGTACGGAGCCGGTGCTACGTGTTTATGCCCAGGCCGCTGATCAGAAGGAGGTCCGCTCTATTCTGGATGCCACCAGAGCTACCCTCGGTGTGTAGTACAGCAAACGCATAAACCATTCAGGCGAGATATAATACCAGATATCTCGCCTGATTTTTTTGTCTAAACTTTCCTTTCTTAAGTTTAGTATCCCTCTTCCTTCAAGCGCTGCTCGATCTTTTCACCAATTTGCCGCCCCCATTCCTGTCCAATTTGCATCGACTCCCGGGTAATGCTTGGGGTACTTCCGGCCAGTTTTTTTCCCACTGGTGATTGGTAAAACTTAATCACCTCTTCCAGGTCATCCTGAGTGAGGTATTTTTCGTAAACAGGCACCAACATCTCTGCCAGATTCTGGATGGATGTCTTCAGCATTTCTTTTTCCATCTCGTCCCAGAAGTGTGTATCCACTTGTGGGAAAGCGTCTTTGTAAATGGTCACCATTTGGCTGATAACCGTTTGGTACGTTTGTTCCGTTCCCGATGCTTCAAACATGCTTACCAAAGATTGCAGATAAGTGGAATCGGCTTGTGCGGTAGTCGTAGATAATGCGCTAACCAGCAATGCTGTAGCTAAAATTAGTTTCTTCATGGTTTAGAGGTTATTTTTTAGGATAAAATAATTACTCAAAAGTAAGATATGGTCGCAACTTTTCAATCAATTCGCCGGACAATATCTTCACCTTGCTCAAATCTTCAGCCGAATGAAAAGGGCCATGCTGCTCCCGATAGCTGACAATGACCTTGGCCTCCTTCCAGCGCAAATAGGGATGTACCTTTAGTTCCTCTTCGGAAACCCGGTTGATCGCAAGGCTTTTAATGATTGGGGAGAGAACAAGGTGAGGTTTTATCTGCTGAAAGGTACTATCGGGTAAACCATAAGTCTCGGCGATTTGATCCACGGAGTAGAAGCCGCCGAGCTTGTCCCTGAATTTGACAATTCGTTTTGAATAAGCCGGGCCAATTCCGTACAACTGCTGCCATTCTTCGGCAGTAGCCTGGTTGATATCAATCTTGACATCCTTGGGTTTTCGATAGGAATTCACGAGGTGGTCCTTTTCCAGGCTGGCAATGGGATGAGAATCATTGGCAATAACTTCTGCTTCGATTTGAATAAAGGGCTCCAGGCGGTTATAATCAGCCTCTCGAAGACCATAAATCTTTTTCAAATCCTCCTTATGCCGAAAACGCCCTCCCTTTTCGCGATAATTGAGCATTGTCCTGATCACACGATCACTGAGGCCAAGCTGCCGAAGCTCCGTTTCGATAGCAGTATTGGGGTCAAAGGGAAAAAGTCTCGATGCCGCAGTCTCTTTATGATGCATGTTCTCGTTCCCCTTGACATCTTCACTTTCATTTTCCGATAGTTGAACAAAAGGCAAGAGTCGTTCGTAGTCTTCATCAGACAGGCTGTATATTTTGCCCAGGTCCTGCTTTTGCCTGAAACTCCCTCCCTTCTTGCGATAATTGATAATGGTCTGGCTTACCTTTGGCGAAAGCCCTAATTTGATAAAATCATCTTTGGTAGCGGTATTCGGATCAAAGAAAAACAAAGGAAAACCTTCCGGTTCTTCTTCCGGCACCTGGGCATGAGCCACCTCAATTTCTTCGACGAATTGTGTGAAGTCGGTAGTAGCGTCACTCACCCACAGCGGATAAAACTTTGGTAATATGAACAATAAAATCACCAGTATTGCCAATACAATAATTCCCCGACGCTCGGTTCGGGTGTAATATAAAAACTCCGGCCAAAAGGATTTCATGTGTGTAATTATTGGGGATGTGATAAATCAAATGTTAGCGCACCCTCTTTGGGCAAATTATAGTAAGGAATATCTCTGGACTTGCAGCTGGCTACCCAATCATCAACCCTGGAGTTAAAATTTGATCCGTCAAAGATCAACGCCTTGAAGCGCAGCGATTTTTGCAGGGTTTCGACCGAGTAGTCTGGACTATTGCGCAACAGCACATAATCTACCCACAATGCTTGGCCGGGCAGTGTACTTTCCTGGTCAATAATGGCCAGCCGCAAGGTATCAAATTGTAAATACTGCTGTTTCCAAAACCAGTTTCGTCCTTGTTTGTCTTGAGCATTAATGGGAAAATGGGTCTGTTGGGTGATACCCTTATAAGTTCGGTAATTCCCCGCTGGATAGAGCTGGCCTTCCTCGTCGAGCGTTTCATCAGCCAAACTGATCGCTTTTTTTCCATCGATCAGGTCAATCAGGGTATGTTTATACACCTGATAAATGGTTATTTCCTGCTGGGTCAAGCGCTGCCAGGAGGTTAGATTATGTATCACCAGGAGCGCACAAACTGAAATCAGCCCCCCGATGGCCCAAGGGGCGGTCTTCTTTTCCAGAAAGCCTACCAGGAAAACAATGGTAACGTACATTAAGAACAGAGAGAGCCCGCCAATCCAAATGCCTTTGATCAATCCGGCTGGTAATTGTTGGATCATAAAAATTAACGCATTGGTCAGCCAGATGGTAGCATACAATATCTTTCCTAACATCCATCCAAGAAATGGCACCTGATGGAGTAAAATCAAGGAAAGTCCTGTGGTGAGAATCAATACTGCCCCCGGCACCACAATCAGGCCCGATAGCCAAAAATAGAGGGGAAACTGATGAAAATAAAACAGGCTTAGGGGGAAGGTAGTAATCTGGGCAGCAAGGGAAACTGAAATGAGTTTCCAAAGATAGTCCCCAATGCGATTTTTGATGTACCACTTTTTGTAAATCCGCGGCTGAAAATAGATAATTCCCAAAACGGCCAGATAGGAAAGCTGAAATCCGACCTGCCGCAGCAGAAGTGGATTGATGCACAACAAAACAAAAGCTGATGCCGCCAGTGTATTGTAAATATTGGTATAGCGACTAAACGCCATGCCGACGATTAAAAACGAGAACATGGTGGCGGCCCGCAAGACCGAAGGCGAGCCTCCGGTAATCAATGCAAAGCACCACACCCCCAGCAGCGTTAACAATACCTTCAACCATTTCCAATAACGATGTTTCGAGGGAACCAATCCCAGTAGAAAAGTCAGCCCCAGGTACACCATACCAATGTGGAGGCCCGAAACAGCCAGTACATGCATCGCGCCGGTATTGGCGTAAGCCGCTTGCAGAGATTCGTCAATTGCTGATTTATTGCCGAGGATCAATGCCATGCCAACGGCAAGTTCATTGGAGGAAGTCAAGTGCCGCTGCAATACTGCTATGCTCTTATTCCGCCACTTATTGGCCAGTATTAGTACCGAATTTCCGGCCTGGGGGTCGAGTATTCTCCAGTCATCTTCATTGGTAAAGACCTGGTTGTAAACGTTCTGTTGTCGGAGGTATTGCCGATAATCAAATGCTTTGGGATTCATCTGTGCAGGGACCTCTCTTATCTCTCCACGAAAGCGAATTAGTTGCCCATAATTAAGTAAATTTGATTTAACATCAATGGGAACGTACACCTGTACCCTGCCTCCAATGGCCTGCCAGTCTCCTTGGTCCTTGCTTACTGAATCCAGCACTACAACCAGACTCAATCGACGGCTACCTTCCTGCTTATCAACGATAACTCCCTGGCACCATACATCTTTACCCTCAAGAATTTGACAATGATCATGCCGATGAATATCGATATTTAAATCTAATAGAAGAGTACCTAAGAGAAAGAAAAACAGGTGAGTCCAACCACCAAAGAGCGTGCGCTTATCATAATTTACGCCTCTCCTGCCTCTCCAAAGCATGAGCAGCAAGATGGCAACCAACGCCACTCCACTGATCCAAACCCGATCTGGAAAGAACCACAATGGAGCCACAACCATGCCTACTACCAATGGTGCCAGTAGGCGAACCATGGGAATCTCGCGCAAGGACATAAGTAATCAATTTGCCCAATGAGTTAATGTGTGAAATGCTTTGCGAAGACTTGGCTGTGTGATGAGACAGTGGAATAGATTTTTGACTGACTCAAAACAAATATAATAAAAATTAATTATTATAACAAAAAACTAGCGGCCAAATTTTGAAAAAATCATCACCTTATTCTCGCACAAATCTTAATATTTTTGGGCTTCCTAACCCCTCAACGCTAAGGAAATAAGCGCCTGAAGGCAAATCATATGCCTCAATCTGAGTTGAAGTAAGACCTCTTGGCAAAACCTGATTACGCACTATTTGTCCCTGACTGTTAATGATCAACAGCTTACCATCTCTTTCTAAAGGAATGGACCAACTTAGTTCAGACTCAGAATTCACAATATTGGGCACCAGCACCATACTGAAGGCGCGATCAAGGTAAATACTGATGACCTTATGATAGGTTGTCTTTCCATCAAAATCCACCTGCCGCAGGCGATAGTAATTGGTACCTGACAACGGCTGGATATCTAAAAATTGGTAATGCCGGAGCTCGGTGCTGTTCCCTGCTCCTTTGACCATGCCTATTTCTTCATAGAATCGGCCATCTGCACTTCTTTCTACGGCCATATAGTCGTTATTGAGCTCAGTTAGGGTTTCCCATTGCAACAACACCTGATTGTCCCGCTGCTCCGCCCAAAATGCGCCAAGTTCCAGTGGCAAGGCCACAGCATCGGCATTGCGTTTGCCCGGAGAGAAAGCTACGGGATTAGTTGCAATCGTATTGTGTTGAACAAATGATCCGGTAAAATCCGGATTTCGTGCAAGAGAATTGATGCTATTACTTGCAGCTCCCCAGGTATGGCTATCTACGACCACCCCCGAAGGCCTGGCCAATGAAACCACATCGCCATTATTGGTAAGTGCCAGCCTCCCGGTAGAAGCCACCTGAACATAGGAGGTAATACCGGTTGGTGTTCCTCCGCCAAAAACGGTAATCCCCTCCCCATCGCCAAGAATTGTCGACGCTTCAAAAACATGCCTTATTTTATCAGCATCTGACAAGGTCCACCCCGAAATATCAACCGTCATTCCAGAGCCATTGACCACTTCAATAAACTCATCTTCCCGTTGCACGGTTGTACCATCTCCATTTGCATCTCCACTCGGGTCATTTTTCACTCTAAAGGCGATTTCATTGATCACGATTGCAGGAAAGTCATCATCATAAACGGTAAGCACAAACTCATCATTTACCCCGGCCACAGCAGCATTACCTCCACTTACATTCTGAATCTGTAGGGTGTAGTCAGTTTGATCTGACTCAAAAAGTGCATCATCGGTTAAAGTAATGGACACAGTTTGATCAGCAGAAGAACCGGCCGGGAAGGTCACCATTTGGGTCATGTAATTGCCCAAATCCGCTGCAGCACCGGAAATCAGGGCAATCTCCGCAGTTGTAGCATTGCCAGGGGCGGCGCCAAATATGGAGACATTCAGGTTGTAAGTCCCTGCTCCCTCCAGCGTTGTAGTGGTAGTTGGATCAAAAAAGACTTCTGTTGAGGCTGCCACAAGTTCTATATCATCTACATTCCAGACTTCATTCGTATTGTTGTTTGACGCAAAAACCCGCAAGGCCACGGTTGTTGAGCCATCTGGTATTCTTACCTCTATTGTCGAATAATTATTGTTGCTTAGCCCTCCTTGTGGTGCCTCAAGTTCCAAAGGGTTGCCCGCCGCTGTCGATGCCGTAAGGGTTGCACCATAATCCCATTTTGCATTGTTGTCACTACTATTTCCAGTGATAGAAACATCAGGAGTTATTGGAAACCCAGCTCCATCCACATTGAGATAGACCGCCAGCATATCATTGCGATCAGCTCCACCGTTCGTATTAACAGAAGTACTTGACAACCTGATGATTACCTTCACTCCGTTATAACCTGCAACAGGAGCAGCGGCCAAATCGAGAATGCCAATACCGAGGTTATTTACCTGAAAAGAATAGTCTCCGGTCCGTATCCTTGAATTAGCAGGATTATCTCCTGAGCCGGTATTATTTGAAACGAAAGCAATGCCTCCCGAAATAGCCCAGGTATCGCTAGCAGCTCCTTCAAAACCTTGAAATGCAATAGTTTGTGCACCGGCGCTGATTCCGCACAACAGAACGACGAGTGTGTGTAGAAGTTGTTTTCTCATAATTATGATTTTAGACTTTGACGACCTGCCCATCCCCATTTCAGGCCGGTATTCCGTCAAAATCATTGGTAATAATGATGTAGGCTGATATTACCAGAAGATCACCCGTTCGATATTGCCAAATCAAGTCAATGATTTGAACAAGAATTGAACGTGATACGACCACGCAATTAAATTTGGTTTTACGAATTAAAACCAATATCAACCAACATTAAAAATTAATAAACAGTAAAAAGGTAAGTGAATGTTATCGCTGTGAAATACGGTCCTAAATTACCAAAATTTAGGATGATTTGCTACTATCTTGATGAAAATGTTTTCGGTGAACGCGCTAGTAAAAAAAGAAGAAAAAAAAAGCCCCCCTCCTGTCTGCTGTGGAGAGAGGCCATCCCAAAAACCGATTTAAGTATACACTTGAAAACGGTTCTTAAGTGAATCACATACAATCCAATCGCCTTAATTATAATTGCCCATAATCTTAATTCGAATTTGTATGCTGTTCCCTGATTCGTTACCGAATCAGCGGACTGCTATATTTACCATCTGACAATGGCCGCCAAACCATCATTTCGTCAAATGGATACGATTGCAAAGGTATTATCTGAAGTGAAGTGGTAAGAAATAGAAAAACCAATCAAAGTATCTACCCTTTCCAAGCTTACACTTGGATCAACTATCACTCAGATAGTATAAAATTTCAAGGTTGTTTTGTAGATAACTCGATTAGCTCTTTAAGGAGTGCCATTGAAAATCAAAAAACAAAAGAAAAAGTCTTGATCATTTCAATTGTGTGCTCTGCCTTTATTACTATGCAAATATACATTAATTTTTAACATAGGACATACCCCAAAGAGGGTAATTTTAAAAATTCCTGCGTTACCTTAAAACCTACACTCTCCCGGAAATAATTCCGGGAGAGTACATTCCCCAGAAGCTTTATTTCCGGAGAATGGTGCAGGCCTTTACATAAACTACACCAAATTTTACTTCCGGATTCCTTTCGAATCCTTTTCTCTGATATATCCGGCCTCTGCATACATCCCTCCTAAGGTTGTTGAGAAGCGGATAGATCGTTTTTCTTAGGAAGCCTCAACGATCTTTAGATCGAGGTACGGACGGTGTAGCATGAATGCCGTACACTGGACTTCTCATAGCATGTTTAAACCTGCCAAAAAGCAGGGTCAACTGGATACAGTTACGCTAATACCAAGAACTGTACCAAGTTTAGTATCCTTTATTAATTTCCTTTTCTTTTTTGTCAAACTTGAACGCTACGGTCACCTCGTGCGATCCCATATTGAATTGCTGGAAACGCTGGAAGGAAACGTCGTACGAGTAGTAGAGCTTGAAAGCATTGAGTTTGGTACCCAATAAAATACCCAACGCACCCAGGGAGCGGTAGGAAAGCCCTGCTACAAGCTGGTCATCCAGGAATCCGGCCTTCAGGTTAAAGTCCACCTGAAAAGGCGCATTTCTGATCTGGCGAATCAGCAGTGATGGCTCGATATTCATGCTCTTCTCAGGAATATCAAATTTGTGTCCCACATTAAAAGAATAGAACTGGAAAAAAGACTGTCGATTCGTTGTTCCGGCAATATCATCCAGGCGGCTACGCACCAGGTTATTGAAAGTCAGACCAAAGAAGGTATTTTCGTACAGGGTACCATAAACACCGATGGCAGCATCAAATACGCCCTGACCATTAAGGAATTCCTCCAACAGGTCGTCGCCCTGCATAAAGAAGTTACTTCCTACAATGTCATTGTCTACGGTCATTTCCTGAAACTCAGAAAAGAAACCGGCCGAAATCTTGGCCACTTCCCGACCACGATTTTCAAACTTGAAGCGAAAAGCCACATCCATTTGCACTTTAAGGCGCGACAACTGAGCAGCGGATTCGGACAATACCCCTACGCCCAGGCCAAAAGTCTTACCAATTGGGCCATTATAGTAGGCAGCATAGGTTTTGGGTGAATCCTTGAAACCCGACCATTGCGCTCGGGCATTGAGTTGCAGGTTGTAAGATTCGTTAAATCCGGCCGCAGCAGGATTGATCAAAATTGGATTTACGGTATAGTGCATAAAAACGGCCTCATCCTGAGCAACCATCCATTTCGCACAACATAAAACGGCTAAGAGTAAAAGTATTTTCTTCATCGGAAATCGGTTAATATGCTTTGGGAATTATTATGAGGACCCGCCACTCCCGGAGTGGCGGGCAAGGTTGATTTCGATTATTCGGTAATGATGGTCAATGATCCTCTCTCCTGAATGACACCATCCGGAGAGGTGTATTCCAGGATAAAGTAGTAAGGGCCTTCCGGCAATCTTTCTCCATTTTGAGAGGTACCGGCCCAGCTGTTGTCGTAGTTATCCGTTTCAAAAACCAGTTGCCCCCAGCGGTTGTAAATCTCCAGGTGATTGTCTGGCAATTCACCGATACAGAAGATGATGAACTCGTCATTCAGTCCGTCTCCATCAGGCGTGATGACCACGCGTTCTGACAGACAAGGATAACGCTTGTCTTCCACAATGCCGGTAAACTCCTCGAGTGTAGTTTGACATCCATTGGAATCTTCAACGCGCAAGAGGTACTCACCCGGACACAGTTCCGTTACGATATTCTCAGTTGTGGATGCGCCCTGAATATTGAGCCAACGATAGAGGTAGGTTCCACTACCGCCCGTTACATTGGCCCGCACGGAGCCATTACAAGGATTGCCCTCAGTAGCCGGTTCAGTAAGAATCTCTACCGCAATTGGATCAGGATTTGGCAAATCAAATGTTTGTACCAATTCACAGTCATTGCGGTCGGTAACCGTCAGGGTATAAGATCCGGCAGCCAGGAAGCTGTTGTCCTGCCCCAGCTCATCATTGCTCCAGTAGTAAATAAAGTCACCGGCACCACCAGTGGCCGCTACTTCAATCGAGCCGTCAATTTCATCAAAACAACTGATATTGTCTATTTCCGAGATCAGTGTAATGGAAGGAGGCGCGGTCAATTCCACTATTCCTTCAACGGTACACCCTACCCCATCAACGACGACCAGATTGTACACTCCGGCACTTGCTCCGGAAAGCTGTGCACTCGGTCCGGTTTGGATCAATTCACCATCTTTTTCCCATTCGTAGGTCAATGTTCCCTGTCCATCAATGGCTGTAGCCAATACGCGACCATCTTCGGCATCACTACAACTTACATCGTAGTTGTTGAAACTGGAGGTCACCTCCAAACTAGTCAGTGAGAGATTCGAATTCGTTCCAATGGTATAAGTTCCCTGAATAGTAGCACCGGTAGCATCCACAACGGTATAAGTGTAAGTGCCCGCTGGTACTCCTGTCAAATCTTCAGAAGTGCCCACAACGTTTCCGTTAATGGTCCAGGTTACATTAAATGGCTCCGCTCCTGCCAGTGTCAAATCAATGGCACCATCTTCATCGCCCAGGCAGTCTACATCTGTACCGGTCAAGGTCATTGGTGTCAGCATTTGGATCACAACAGCAGGAAGAGTCGTAGTACAACCATTGGCGTCAGTCACAACAATAGTATATGTTCCCTCCATCAGGTTGGTCATCGGATTGCCGACTGGAGAGCCATTGATGGTGTAGCTGTAATTTTCGGTACCACCGGTTACGCCTACCTCAATCAAACCGGTTCCTCCTGCCCCATCATCATCGTTGATCAGGTTGGTTACGGAAGCAACCAGTTCGTCAGGCTCGCCAACAGTAACCTGTTGATTGGAAATGGCTTCACCATTAGAATCTGTCACGTTCCAGGTATAGACGTCCGGCGGAACATTGGTAAACAGAAATTCTCCAGAGCTATTGCCAGTCATTGGCGGGAAGCCGGAAAGCTCTGCCGAGTATGGAGGAACACCACCTTCTACTGTAATCATCACCGTCCCGTTTTCATCACCATTACAACTTACTGAAGTCGGTTCAGCGCCAGCTGTTAATGGAGCGGCAGGTACAATGAAACACCGCTCGGCGGTACAACCATTATTATCAGTAATAGTAACACAATAAGTAGCTGGTGCCAAACCGCTGATGTCGCCGCCAGGAACCGTGCCAATACCATTATCCCATACGTAGGTATAAGGCATAGAACCATTGGTTACGTTGACATCAATAGCACCATCGTTACCGTTAAGTGAGTTGGTAATCGAACCGGTAATGTTGATTTGCATAAAGGAACCAATTGCAAAAGAACCCGTCACCTGCTGACCATTCTGGTCGGTTACTCTGATCGTATAGTCTCCGGCGGGTTGGTTTTGCAGGTCTTCATTATTGCCGCCTACTACACCACTGTGAACCGGCATATTGGCGCTATTTCTCCATTCAAACTGCAAGGTTCCGGCTCCACCGGTCACATCAACAAAGATGTCACCGGTTGCTTGTCCAAAACAGGCGTTGGTGATGGTATTCAATGTAATCACAATATCGCGGCCCAATTCGACACAATTCTCTTCGGTACAACCAGCCGCATCGGTAACCGTTACGCAGTATTCACCCGGTTCATCCAGGCCACTCAAATCCTGTGAAGAGGCCGTAAAGGTACCAGGACCGGTCCACGAATAGGTATAGGTACCATTACCGGTGCCACCGGTAACAGTCAGGTTGATTGATCCATCATTACCATTGGTTATATTATCAACCTGCAATGGCTGCATGGTCAACGGTGGATTCAGGTTGCTCACTGAAATATTCATGGCCACATCTGTACAGCCACGATTGTCGGTCACGGTCACAGAATATAATCCAGGACCGAGGTTTGACTGAGTTGCCTGGTTTGGAACCGGGTTAAAGCCAGCAGGACCCGCCCAACTATAGTTCAGCGCACCGGTACCACCCGTTGCCGAAACAGTGATAGTACCAGAATTGTCTCCTGAACAGGCAATATTGGTAATATTATTTACGGAAAGTACCAGTTCCTGTGGTGAGCCCACGGTATAAGTCATGACCGTGAATAAGTCATTGGAGGTATCCGTAATGGTTACCGTATACATTCCGGCAGTCAGGTTAGTTGCGCTGTTGCCAAAACCATTTGGTGTACTCCACTGGTAGGTTACGTTTCCTTCAGATTGAACGTTGGTAATCAAGATACCACCGTCAGCATCACCAAAACAGGTCACATCGATCACGTTGTCTGTAACAACCACAGGTGGCATTTCACCAATGGTGATGATACCGTTATTGCCGTTAAACTCAACAGACATCTCATCAGAGTCGGTTATCTCAATCTGAGTTGGAGAGTTACCAAAGGTAATTTCGGTGCTTTCCTCACCGATTACTTCAAAACAAATTTGGAAAATAGCTGTACCATCGGGAAGCGTGACACCCGCTAATGACTCATCAGTCCATGCCAGGGTAATTGTTCCCTCTTCAATGTTCGTATCGCCCGGAATTCCAAAATTGGTATTTACCAGGTTTACCAAATTGAGGTTTTCAATCGAAACGAATTGCAGGATAGCAGGATCGTAGTTGATGGTAAACTGCATACCAATGATGTCAATAAAATCCTGCACCGTAACGTCCAGGCAAATCTGATCGCCGGTCTGTGCATTGGTATCTTCAATAATGATTCCAAAGCCATCAAAACCTACACCGCCTTCTACCGTAACTGTGCCATCGTTAAGGGCAGGCGTAACGTTTTCTTCATCTACATCAGTAAATTCAATTGGTGTAGGAACGTTGCTAAACTCCACCGAGCTAGTACCCGAACTTAGGCCCGTAAAGCAAATGTGGAAGATCGCCGTTCCATCAGGCAGGGTTACTCCGGTGAGGTTGGGGTCAGTCCAGGAAAGGGTGATTACACCAGGGCCCGGAGGATTGGAAGTAGGTAATCCAAATTGTCCCAGGCTCAAACCGGGAAGACTCAGGCCGCCAACTGACTCAAACTGCAGGACTGCCGGATCATAAGTAATTGTAAATTGAGCACCGATGATATCAGTAAAGTTGGTCACGGTTACATCCAGACAAACCTCTTCACCAACTTCAATATTGGCACTTGCTATATTTAAAGTCAGATCTCCGCCGCCGGTATTTCCTTCAAAGGAAACCACCCCGCTTTGGGTATTGACTGGAGTCACTTCGTTTTCATCAGCATCTGTCACTTCGATACTGGTTGGAGAGCCGGTTACCGTCACTGTAGTGGTACTGGTACCAATCACTTCAAAACAAATTTCAAAAATCTGGGTGCCATCCGGTAGCGTCACCCCGGCCAGCGTTTGGTCCAGCCAGGATAGGGTGATCACCCCAGGAGCCGTTTGTGGTGGTGTACCAAAAGAAGCGGTTGTCAACTGATCAAGGTTGAGTGCCCCTATCGAAACAAACTGTAGCGCATTCGGATCGTAGTTGATACTGAATTGCATACCAATGATATTTTCAAAATCATTGACGGTCAGTCCCATACAAATCTGATCTCCCGTTTCTACATTATAGAAATCTTCCAGAGTCAGCGTAAAGCCTTCAACCGGAGGCTCGCCATTAATCACCACCGTACCACTTTCCGTGACAACGGGATTAACTTCATTTTCATCGCCATCTGTGACTTCAATATTGGTAGGATTACTGGAGAAACTCACAGTGGTAGAACCACTACCAACTACATTAAAACAGATTTCAAAGATCTCAGAATCATCTGGCAAAGTTACGCCTCCCAGGGTTTGATCCAACCAGGAAAGGGTAATGATGCCTGGGTTAGTCGCCGGGGGTACACCAAAGGAAGCAGCCGTTAGCTGATCGAGGTTAAAGCCACCTACGGACACAAACTGCAAGGCATTGGGATCGTAGTTGATGCTGAATTGCATGCCGATGATATCAGTAAATTCACTTACCGATACACCCATACAAATCTGAGAACCGGATTGTACATTGTTAAAATCTTCGAGGGTCAGCGTGAAATCGCCAGGACCACTTGTACCACTGATGGTTACCGTGCCACTTTCCGTGACAACGGGGTCAACTTCGTTCTCATCGCCATCTGTCACTTCGATATTGGTTGGCGTGCCGGAGAAACTCACGGTGGTGGTACCACTACCGGTTACATTAAAGCAAATCTCAAATATCTCAGTCCCATCCGCCAGGGTCACGCCCGCCAGGGTTTGATCAAGCCACGAAAGCGTAATTACACCCGGTGAAGTAGATGGAGGCGTACCAAAAGATGCAGCCGTTAGCTGGTCGAGGTTAAAGCCACCTACAGATACAAACTGAAGGGCATTGGGGTCATAATTTATGCTGAATTGCATGCCAATGATATCGGTAAACTCACTTACCGATACACCCATACAAATTTGTGAACCAGATTCTACATTGGAAAAATCTTCGAGGGTCAGCGTGAAGTCGCCGGGGCCACCGTTGCCACTACCGCTAATCGTAACGGTACCACTTTCCGTATTCACGGGATCAACTTCGTTTTCATCGCCATCCGTTACTTCGATACTGGTTGGATTGCTAGTGAAGTTGACAGTAGTGGAACCACTACCGGTTACGTTGAAGCAAATCTCAAATATTTCGGTACCATCAGCCAGGGTCACACCCGCCAGCGTTTGATCAAGCCACGAAAGCGTAATCACCCCCGGTGAAGTAGATGGCGGTGTACCAAAAGATGCAGCCGTCAGCTGTGCCAGGTTAAATCCCCCCACGGAAACAAACTGTAATGCATTAGGGTTGTAGTTGATGCTAAGCTGCATACCAATAATATCGGTAAAATCTTCTACCGTGACTCCCATACAAATCTGGGTGCCCGATTCTACATTGCTTAAGTCTTCGAGCGTCAGGGTAAAATTCGATGGGCCACCGCTGCTACTGCCTCCAGTCACCGCAACAGATCCATTTTCGGTATTTACCGGATCCACGGTGTTTTCATCGGCATCGGTTACTTCAATGGCCGTAGGTGTACCGGAGAAGCTTACGGTGGTATTGTCGCTTCCGATTACATTGAAACAAATTTCAAAAATTTCGGTGCCGTCAGCCAAAGTTACACCAGACAGTGTCTGATCCAACCAGGACAGCGTAATGACACCGGGAGAAGTAGAAGGTGGGACGCCAAATGAAGCAGCCGTTAACTGCTCCAGGTTGAACCCCCCAACGGAAACAAATTGCAGATCATCAGAATCGTAATTGATACTGAACTGCATCCCGATAATTTCGGTAAAATCGGTTGCCGTGACTCCCATACAGATTTGGGTGCCGGGATCGATATTGGTAAAATCTTCCAGCGAAAGGGTGAAGTTGGATGGGCCATTGTTGTTGCCACCACCATCGGGGTTACCCAGGTCAACTGTTCCTGATTCGGTGGTAACCATTTCTCCTTCTTCATCAGAGTTTGTGATTTCAATGGTCGCCGGGCTGTTGGAGAACATTACCTCCGTATTGGTTGTGCCGGTGACCGTAAAACAAACTTCAAAGATTTCCGCACCATTTGGTAAGGTCTCGCCCGCCAATTCCGGATCAAGCCAGGACATGGTAATCACCCCATCCGGTGTACCATTGGCCGGCGTACCAAAGGAAATGGCGTTGAGGCCATCCAGGTTAAAGCCACCTACGGATTCAAATTGTAGAACATCCGGATCGTAGTTGATACTGAATTGCATGCCGATGATGCTATTGAATCCGTCAACGGAAACACCCAGACAGACCTGATCGCCGTTTTGGGCGGATAGGTCTTCCAGCGTTAGCGTGACTCCTTCTACAGCGGGAGCTTCAGCGGTGGTTGAACTAGTGAAATGGTTAGCATTTGAGAAAGCAATTTCAGTCTTATTCAACCGAACATTCTCATTGATGTCCCTCTCAGGGACGAAATTGCTTTCTCCGAATGACAAAGCAGTTGTGGGATGCAGCAGACTGATGGTACACAACAATAGCAGCCCACCAAAAAGGCGTGTAAGGGATATATTCATGCTGTCCGGAATTTGGGATGATTAAGGAAATAAGTTTTTATCGGTTTTTAACGTGGATCAGCTTCTGAGAAACGGTAAAGTTCCGGGATCGCATCTGATAAAAATAGGTGCCTGACTCCGGAAAAATAGATTCCGGGATATCGAGTGTATGTGCTCCTCCGGAAAACGGCCGTGTATCTTCAAAGATGACTTTTCCACTTATATCGGTAACAGTTAATTGTATCGTAGCTGAATTGCGCAGAGAGAAGGCAATTTGAGTAGAAATGCTAAATGGATTAGGAAAGCTGTTTTCTACCTCGATCTTGTCGGGTGCGCTATTAAAGACAGTATTGGTTGGGCTTTTTACTTCAACCATACCTGGGATCAAATTAGCGTCCAGGACGTCTTCTGTATCGGCAATCTCGATCGCCGAAGGTTGACTTCCAAAGACAATCTCTGAAGCGGTGAAGGGCTCACCGACTACTTCAAACTTGATTGAAAACAGGATGGTGCTATCTTCCAAAGACATGCCCTGTAAAGATTCGTCATACCATAAGAAGCCCAACCGTCCTTCACTGGCGGAAGTGGCTCCAAAATTTTCTTCGGGTGACATATCGTCAATACCGAAGTTTTCTACAGAATGGAAGGTAAGTACCGTTGGGTCCCATTGCACAGAAAATTGGGCACCAAGGATATTGGTAAAATCAACCACCTTAAGGTCTACGTTAATGGTAGTGGCAGGATAGGCTTCCTGATCATTAAAGAAAAGCGAAATTTGGGCCTTTGCAGGCAGGTTGGATAGCAACCAAAGGAAGGACAACAGGAAAAGCTTTCCAGTAGTACGTTTCATATCATGGGATTATGCGAAAAATTGCATTAAAATTTGCGCCCAAGGTACGAAAAAATTAGAAAAGAATCTGTTAATGCCCTTAAATTTTAGACAAATTTACGTGTTGGCCTCTTGTTAACTTTCTGAATTCCCGGTACTTGGGGGAAGGCATTCGTTGGCCCTCCTACCTTAAATAAAAAAGGAGTGGCCTCCCGAGGGAAGCCACTCCACTTGCAAGTATCTTATATGATTCTTACTCTACGATGATCATTTTCTTCGTAGCAGTGAATTCGTCAGTAGATACTGTGTAGTACAGTACACCAGTTGCAGGCAGATCGTTGCTGTTAACAGTTACATTGTTGTAACCCTTGGCAAAGTCTCCTCTAACCAGTTTCAGTACCTTACCTGTTACGTCGTTGATGGTAACGGTCACTTGTGCATTTGTTGGCAAGTTGAAACCAATCTGCGTCTCACCCTTGAATGGGTTTGGCGTGTTTTGGTATACTTCAAAGCCAGCAGTAGCTACCGTGCTCTGACCAAAGTTAATGGCCACATCCATCGTACCGTCGTTTTGGTTGTATGCCTCCGCTACTGTGTAACGTGAGCTTACACCGATCAGCTCGCTCAACTGAGCATCAACGCGTGCGCTGAATACCAGGCTGAACAATACTTCATCAGCTTTCGCTTCGCCGTTCCAGCTAGTGGTGATCATACCTTCGCTTACGAAGCGCATTCCGAAGTTCTCTTCAGTTACTACTCCGCTGATCAGGTCAACCAATTCCAGTGCTTCGTTGTCGAAGGTCAAGGTGAACTGGTAGCCCTGGATCTTAGCGATGTCGGCTGCCGTAAAGGTTACAGTGTACTCGTTGCCAGCCTTCAGTGCTGCATCCGCTACGTCAAAGGCAAATACGCCTTCCATGTTACGGTTATCAACATCAGCGAAGTTGTTGGCAGTTACACTACCGTTAACATCACCAATCTTAACAGCTACGAAGTCCGCATCGTCGATGTTCGCATCCAGGTTGTTTACGTTGTAAACTTCTGGGAACGCCTCAGCCCATGGGTTAGATGGATCTGGGAATACATAAGCGGCATCAACAAAACGCCAGCTGGTGTTATCCTCAAACTCAGTGTCTACGTTCAGGATCAGTTTTCTGATCTTGATGATGTCTACCGTAGAGATAGAGTGTGAGTTGTTCACGTCAGCAGCAATCATCTTGTATGGGCTGTTCAATGGAGTCACACCCAGGATGTGCTTGCTGATCAATACAAGGTCAAATGTAGATACTCCGTTGAGGTAGTTGTTGTCCAACTGTGGAGAAACGGTGTAGTCATATCCATTCTCGAGGTTGTTGAACTCGTAAGCTCCGTCTGCCTCAGTAGTCATGTTAGAGATTGATCCACCGCTCAGACCTACTTCTACGTCCTGAACAGTTTCAGACTCTTCGGTCATGATCACACCGGCAATCCGTGAACCAACGCCTCCACACTCATCACCTTCACAAGAACCCATGTTGTCTTGTACCAGGATGTAAGTTTCACAGAAGTCGTAGTTTGGTCCACCTACACTACCATCAGGCTGTACTGAGTATGGGTTGTCTGCATCGTCCCATGCATAGATGCGTACGATCAAGGTCGCTGGGTCGTCACAAGTAGCTACCAATCCAGTTACACTTGGGTCTGGCAATTCAGATCCGGCAATAACTGAGTCTGCTCTGTGGATAGAGTACTTCAGAATCTCTGTTACGTTCTCGTTGGTTGGGTGCTGATCACCCTGACCTGTACAATCGTAGATTGGGCTGGCAATGAAGTCATTAGCCCAGATAGCCATGGCTGCACAATCCTCGTCACCGTCGCCGTCAGCGTCAGTACCCGCTGGCTGTGGCATCAATTCGATGGCCAAACCATTGATACATACTGGGGCTGGTGCCTTACAGTCTACTACCGTAAATGGTACATCTGCACTTGAGTAGTTACCACAGCCGTCATCTACGCGGATACCAAACTCATGGTCACCAATTGGGTATGTACCGCTGATGGTGAAGTTTGGATAGCTGCCGCTCAGGCTTACTACTGATGGGTTGTCATCGCTGTTGAAGTCGATGCTACCGTCAGCGTCTACGTCCAGATAGATGATCACTTCGATATCATCTGGTGTACAGTTCTCGTCTACTACGAAGGTAATCTCTACATCGCCAGTACAGTTCACGCCATCCTCGCTGCAGAACGCATCATATGGATCTACTGTGATGATTGGGTCTACGTTGTCGTATACACGGATGTGCTGCTCGTACTTCCAGTAACCGCGTGATGCGATATCACGGATATTTGGAATCGGCTCTGCTCCCTGCTGTACAACTCCCGTGATTGGATCACGTGTTGCGTTCACGTCAATGGTAGAGTTGATCCAGTGTCCCGTTGGGTTGGTGATACCGTCACATGATGTACCTTTGGTGAAGGCAAATGGGTTGTTGTTCGCTTCGTTGTTATCACGGTCGAAGTAGGTAATGCCGTTTGGACGTACCAATACCCATACATCTTCGTCACCTGGCTGTCCGTCACAGTCTTCGTCACGGCTTACCGTTACTGCCTGTGAAATGCCATCATACTCACACCAGTTAACTACCTGGAAGTGACGGAAGATCTTGTAACACTCGTCGCCAGAGGCGCTCAGCGTGTCGTCAGTGATCTCTACGGCCAACAGGTCGCAACCGATCTCTTCGTAGGCAATGGTATCTGGATTAGGTTCGCCACAGAATGCCTCAGCATCTTTAGGGAACTTGATCTCGTATTCGTGTACTTCGTTGATCGTGATGATCTGCTGGCAAGAGTTGGTCGATACGTTGCCCTGTGCATCAATAGCACGGAAGCGACGGATAATCGTTCCAAAGCCACAGTCATCCAGGTTATCAATTGGAGGCAACTCCTGAGTGTAGGCACCTGGACAGTTGTCCGTAGCCATCGCGTTTCCAAACAGTTCCTGCAGCAACAACGTGTCGGTTGCAGAGAAGTTGTAGGGAAGGTCGTTACAGTCACGTACTACTGCATGTGGTGGTGCACAGAATGGACGAATCTTGTCCTCTACCAGTACTTCCAACCAGCATACGTTGCTGTTGTCTGTTACCAGCTTGGTCGAACCGTCACAGTACGTTACAGGAATGGTGTTACCTGCAATACCGTCGCCGTTGCGGTCGTCCCATACTCTCAATTCGATGGTCACCATATCGTTAACGTCGCAGCAGTTGAAGTCTACGTAGTCTCCCCATGGTGAGTAGAATGGAGGAATTGGGTTACAGGTAGTCGCGTCTTCACTGTACAATCTGCGTACTTCGATGCGGATTGGGCCACAGTTGTCAGAACTTCCTTCGTCGATGTCAGCAGCGTATACGCGAGCGTAACCCTGTCCGCCGATTGAGATGTTCAGGTCGTCATCACATACTGCGATGGGCTCTACCTGATCTTCTACCTGGAATGGACATTCGATCACTGCGATGTTACCACAGTCGTCTGTTACCGTGTAACGGAAACGGTGGCAACCCAATGGAATGCCGCTTACAAATTGTGGCTGATTTGGACCTACGGTTACCACAACTACGTCTACATCTACGATGTCTACGATGTTGATGCCCCACTGGTCATAAATCGTATCTTGTACAGTTGTTACTACTTCCGTGCTTACTTCGTAATCTGAACAGTTGTCTGTTACCGTTGGTGCTGGAATAGCAAAAGCGGCAGTACAGTTGAATGGCCCAGTTGAGTAAGTCAAAATATCTGGAATACCGTCCCAGTCGTAGTCAACCTCAGGACAAGTCACCTCAGGTGCTGAGAAGTCACCTACTTTGATGATCTGTACAAAGATTTGTGATTCGATTGGGTTACACCAGTTCAGTACGTTCCAGCTACGGATAAACTTGTAGGCGCTTGGGCATACTTCAATGCGTGGCTGATCAGAGTACTGAGCCGCCAGATTGCAGTATTCTTGTGCACCTGCTACGCCCAGATTTACAAAGCCGGTGGCAGTTTGCACAAATGGCCAGCCGGTGATAGCTGGTGATGGGTTGTTCGCTTCGAAGTCTCCTTCGTCACACTCTACAAATGCAGTCAATGGTGGTACCATTACGTCGGCCACGGTCAACTTGCGAGCAGAGATTACCTGGCTACAGGCATCAGCTTCGTTACCCTTCTCATCAACTGCGGTGAAGGTACGAGTGATCGTGTTTGGTGCACAGTTGGGATCCATGTTTACAACATCGGTCACACAAACCGTGATGTCTCCACAGTTATCTGATACAAAGCCATCGAATGGATCGCCATTAACCGGGTAGCCCGTCTTAGCCAACAGATCCAACAACTGCTGCAGGCGCTGACGCTCCTGGAAGTTGGTTGGGTAAATCACATTACCGTCTGCATCTGTCTTATAGCAGCGTGGTACGTTAGCTGGCAAGGTGCTCAGGGTCAACTCAAGGATATCGTCACATACCAATTCTACCAATGCAGTAGAGGTCTGTGGGGTAGAGATGCCAGGTCCTTGTACTACACCGTTGCCATCGCTGAAGATGTTCCAGGTGTAATCACCCATGGTCGTAGCAAAGGTTCCGGTGGTCAACAAGGTATAAGTCTGTCCAGCTTCCAGTGGCAAGCTGATACGAATCAGTGGGTTGAAATCTGTGTAGAATGCGCCAAACTGAGTACTTGGGAACAATACAATTGCTCCGGTAGCTACCTGCTGGTCATTCTGGAAGATTACATTCGAACATGGCTGGTTAGCGTCAAAGCCTCCCTGGAACAACAGTGCCATAGCACCGCCGTTGGCGCCAGTGAAGTCGTCACTTTCAAAGAAGAAAGTATAGTAGTCTGATTGTGTTACAGTGAAGGTGAACAGGTCGTAAGAGAACTCATCCTCTACGTCGTTTGCACCTGGGTTCTGGTAACTCAATACTTCATAGAAACATGGGTATTGCAGCGCCTGGATCGTTGGATCAGTGCCGTCAATCGTTCCGTCAAGCGTCTGTACATCTACTGAGAAGAACGCCATATCCGTGTCGTCTGGGCAATCCAGTACCGGATCGTCTTTGTCTTCTGCTGTGATATAGCCCCAGCACTGTGTGAACGCACCGGCATCTACACCTGAAGCGTAGGTAAATACGAAGTTAGTGATCTCAAGGATAGATGGAGTGTTACCACCTACTGGCAGCAAGCCGTCGTCCTCAATACCGATCAACAGGATCTGGCCTTGGGCTACGTCTACATCTACTGAACCACTTGCCTGTACGTTTCCTTGTGCAATGATGTTACCATCTACGTCAATTACAAACCAGTCCCAACCGCTATCAAAGCCGTTGTAGTCGTAATCGAAGCTTACATTACCGTCTGCTGGCATTACTGCCGCTGCAATTGCGTCGATACCCGTGGCATCAAAGTCTGATCCGTCGGATGGTCCTGCTGCCAGCGTCTGCAAGGTCAGGGTCGTAGAAGTGAATTCTACGGTTGACCAGTCAAGATCGGCTGCAGAAGTTGGTGGGTCCTGAGTAACCATCCACTCTACTGCTGCGAATGGGCCTACAAAACCTTGAACTGGTGGAGGTACCGCCAATGTTACATTTACCGGGAATTCGCCACATCCGTCTACAGTGGTTCCATTTGATGGATCCTGGTCTACTACGGTGATGTCGAAATCGTCAGCTACCAAACATCCGAATTCTCCTACCAATACCATGCTTGGCAGAATCTCAGCCTGACAGTTGTCGTTCAGGGTGATGTTGATATCGTCGTTACAAGCCAGGTTCGGGCTGGCTGCTGCATCTTGAGTTACGTTTACAAAGAAGTCTTCCTGACGAGTGTTGCCAGCTGCGTCAGTAGCTTCGATCAATACCTGGTATGATTCGTTGGCTTCGAAGAAACCAAAGTAAGTATCTCCACCTGGAGAAGGAATAATGATACCTCCGGCAAATGGTGGGTTTACCGTTACAATTACTTCTACGTTGTCGTTAGCAAGGTCACCGTCACAGTTGTCAGTGGCCGTTACTTCAAAGAATACACTTGCAATATTAGACTCACATGGGTCCAATTCTACGTTGATATCCTGTGAAGGATAAATGATGATTGGTGCCCAGTTGTCTGGCTGATCGGTTACTACGATTTGTGCATCAACAGTAACGCCGCCGTATGAAGCTACCAGCAATTGGCCGCTGTTGGCTGCGCTCAACGTTACGATGTACTCTACGTAAGCACTGTTACCGTTCAGGTCAAAGTAGTTAGGAGTGATGGTGTTGCCACCCAATGTCAGGGTCAAACCATCAACGTTGATGCCGTCAGTTGAAGCGAATACATCACAGTCGTCGCTTACCGTCAAAGAAATCACCTGATCGATCTCGGTCTGACATACAGGAACAGTGAAGTTCAGGTTGCCAGGCATGTCGATTACCGGATCCTGTGGTGCATCCTGGGTTACAACCAAGCTTGGCAATACAGACGTTGGTCCGTAAGTGATGCTTGGGAAGTAAGTACCAGGAGCTACTTGTCCAGAGTATTCTACGTATACACAGTTGTTGCCTACGTTGTCAGTGAAGAAGGGTGTCAAACCTGCACCGCTGGTGAAGGTGATGTTACCTGGAATCACTGGCTCACAGTCATCACATACCGTGAAGCTGTAAATCACGTTGGCTGTAGCCTGACATGATGGAATATTGTAATTCTCTGCGTTGGCATAGATTACTGGATCCAGGTTGGCAGCTGCTGCTTCTGATGTTACGCCAATTGAAGTACTTTCAAAAGTACCCAATGCACTGGTGTAAGAAATCGTGATGAAGTCTGTCAGTGGTGCTGCACCAGGAGCTACTACTACTGAGTATTCGAAGTAGTTAGATGTAGGCTCTACAAATACCAACTGAAGGTTTGAAAGGCTTGGACCATTCAGGTTAACCGTTGGGTTACCAGTCAAGGTTGCATCACAACCACCGGTGATGGTTATTCCAAACAATACAGTCACATTGTCCTCACATACTGGGATAATGGCACTGATTGGATCAGATACGATCGCCAGATCATCCTCATCAGCAATTACGTTAGCTGAAATGCTCACGCTTGCAGTGTTGCCAGCTATGTCTGAACCGGTAACGGTTACCGTTGACTGACCTGCACTCCAGTGTACATCCAACAGGTAGTTGATGCTAAATGGATCATCAACCAGTGGAGAAACTACCTGAGTACCAGGAATCAAAGAAGCAGGAGTGGTAGTCGCTGTGGCAGTGAATGCACCAGGAACTACGATGAAACCGTCACAGTTGTCAAATCCATAAACGTAGAATTCGTCCTGACGGCCACAAGTACCTTCAGGAAGCGTTACGTTACCCAGGTTCGCGGCAGTACCAGGAATGGTAAATGGATCGGTATCTGCCAATACATTACCGAAAATGTCGGTCAGGTAGATGATTGGATCAGTTACGTCAACACCTGCAGGAACCACAACACTTACCGTTACCGGGTTGGTTGGTGGGTTACATGGACCGGTTTCTGTTACCTGCACAGTGTAAGTACCAGCTGCTGCATTGGTGAACAGGTATGGACTACCAGCGTCAGTAGCGCCCAATACAGCACCAGGAATGGTAGCTGAAGGACCAGCTACAACAACGATGTCGTAGGTAGTACCTGGACAAGAAGGTCCATCATTGATGGAAATGGTGAAAGATCCGTCAAATCCACCAGGACAAGTTGGGCGGGTAGCCGTCCAATCTACGGTGAAAGGATCATCAAAAGTACAGAAAGTGAATGGTCCGGCAAATGGAGAAGCGTTGCCGCCAGCCAGGCCGTCACAAGTTTCTGTTACATAATAGTCGTAGCATGTACCTGGTGCCAATGCGCCGCCCATGATATCAACACTTACAGAACTACCTGCAATGTTGAGGCCGACGGAAGGTCCGTTATTAGGACCTGCACATACAACTACGTCTACAACGGCTTGACCTACATTGGTAAAGCCTTGGCCACCAATCAAAATTCTCCAGCAGTGGTCGTCCACTGGAAGGTTGTTGGTGGTGAAAGTTACAGTCACTGCATCTCCCGTAATGTTAGCAGCGCCCAATCCTGTTGGTGCCGCACATTGCGCGTTGGCAGTCTGCAACCCTAATCCCAAGCCGGCAAAAAGCACTAAAGCCAGTGCTTTAATCCAACTCGCTGGATTAACGAAAGTAAAATTCGTTTTTTCCATAAGATTACAATTTGTTAAAAAATTAGGTTAAAAAATTAGGTTATGAGATTGCTAAATAAATAGCCAAATGCCAAAAGCGCCCGGTCAAGACGTCTTCTGACTGCTTCGAAGAAATTACCTGATTCCGTAGTGGTTTAAGGTCGTCGTCTTCTAACATAATATGTTTAATTGCAAAGAAAACGGAACGGTATATATTTCCTCGTTTTGGTCTGTCTTACTATTTTTTATAGAACTGCCGGATTCAAATCTCCGACAAGTCAAAACGAATTATTTCAGTATTTCAAATGATCACCGCACCTTTTGTGCAGCGAGGGTCGTCGTTATTATTACAAAATAATCTACATGACAAAAGATGAACGAGACACATTATTGGTTCGGTTCATCAAACAAAAAAAGTTTATCTTAAATACAAAGGGATGAATGATATCTTAAGAATAGGAAAGACGCCTAAATTAGAAGAGCAGTCTTCTGAGGAGTAAAACTTTTTAGTCATGGGATTGATTTTGTTATCGGTACAAATGTAACGCATTCCTTTCAGAAAAGCTAACAAATGAATGATTTTCATGCACTCTGATACAAACTGTAGGGCTAAAATTCGTCGGTTGCGTGTATACTTTTTTCAATCTATCTACAAGTAGTGGGTTTCATTTAGACAGTGGCAAAGATAGAATTTCACAAGCGACATTTCATACCCTAAATCTGGTATTTTTCAAGAAAAATACCACTCCAAAAAGCAAAAAAAACATTCAAATCACTTATTATCAGGTATTTATCAATAAAAATTAATCTACTTGATTTTATACCAGGCTGTGATCATAAGCAGCTTTTATAAGGCCTGCGGTATTGCTTACCCCCAGCTTGCGCATAATATTTTTGCGATGAACACTCACGGTCTGATCACTGATGAACAAGATCTTGGCAATTTCCTTGTTGCTCAAAGCCTGAGTAATGTGGCTCAGGATTTCCAACTCTCTCTTGGTCAGGTGATGTTTCTTGATAAAACTGTCCTCAAAAAAGTGGTTTTGCCGTAAGGCACTGGCTTTTCCGGCTTTGCCATTAACACGATTAAGCGCAACGCCTTCTCCCAGAAAATTATTGCCATTCTGAATCTCCCTGATGGCTGTAAATAATTCTTCAACATGCTGATTTTTAAGCAAATAAGCATTAACGCCTGCCTTGAATGCCGATTTGACAATTTTTGAGTCGTCATAAGCGGTCAGTGCCAGTACTCTGATGGGCAAGCGCTCCTTTTTAATTTGTTTGATAATTTCAATACCGTCAATTCCCGGAAGGTTGAGCTCCAGAATCAAAAGCTCAGCTTTCGTCTTCTTTAGGGTACGCAAAAGTTCTCGCCCATTGTGTACGGAAGCTAAAATATCGAATCGAAGGTCTGTGTCTTGTTGGAGTACCGTTTTCAACCCCTCTAAAAAAATGCGTTGGTCATCGGCTATTACGGTTTTAATCAGTTGCATCTACATCCGTATTTTATATCTGTTATGGGATTACGCGAAGCAGGTAGATCTCCGTCTACTGCTGCCTCGATCTTTTTCTTCAATCATTGTGAAATAGACTCCACAAGTACTACCGGTGATGCCGATAATACCAAGGCGCAAAACGAAGCATAACTTCGTCTACGTTAAAAGCCTCTTTTTGTTGGGTTTAGCTGATAAAAAATAACGCAGTTCTCACATTGTGGCATTCCGATCGGAAATCCTAAGTAATCATCAAAGTCACACAAAGTGCTTCAATCGACAAAATTCCTGATGATATAACCCTGAAAACATGAAAAATATTATTACTCACTGATTTTCAAGGCGATGCCATGCTACGGGGGTAGGTAGCGCCTGCAAATATTTACGGTATGAAGATAGACTTACAAAATCTCTCAATTAGCTCTTAGGAGGTGTAGTCGTAGCAAAATAGCAAAAAAAATCCAGCTTTGCCAATATTTAAGGCAGATATACCTGATCAAAAGTCTTTGGGAAAATACAATCACAAAAACTTTTGCTCGGCATATCTGCGCTCCTCATTTTGGGCATACGTCCCAAAAAGAAATCTTTTTCCTACCTAAAAAACTGTAGCTTGTCGTTGTTATTGGCCACAACAATAGTGGGCTTCGGCTTTTCGATAACGATCATATCCCGAGCATCCCCGGGTACAAAAAAACCGCTTTTCACCACAGGCTCCACCGAAAAGTTGGCCTGGCCATCACCAAGCAGACAAAGTCCGGAACCCGCATCGTAGCGCACCGTCTCTACTTCCGCCTGAAACAAATTGCCAACGGCCAGAACATCCAGATTGCCATCTCCATTCACATCCCTGACTTCCATCGAACGAATCGGGGCAAACTGCGCCATCACTGGCAATTCAACCGCCACAAACTGCTGCGCTCCATTGTTTTTAAAGAGCATACTGGAAAAAGTGGTCACCTCGTATTTCACTGCTTTCTCCAATTCTTCAGGAGTATAAATATTTTCAACGGTAGCTTTCGCAAAACCATCATAGGTCGGAAATTTCTCCGCAACAAAAGGCATTTGCTCAGAAGTACATTCTCTTCCCCGAACGGGCAAAAGCTTGCTGCCTGAGTATTTGGCCAACACAACATCATTGGTCCCGTTGTGGTCAAAGTCATTTCCAAAAATGATGAACGGATGATCTTTGGAGGCTT
This sequence comes from Saprospiraceae bacterium, assembly GCA_965229635.1. Classification (GTDB taxonomy): domain Bacteria; phylum Bacteroidota; class Bacteroidia; order Chitinophagales; family Saprospiraceae; genus BQJU01. Next base: position 2,061,585 of record OZ245894.1, on the reverse strand, counting down.
TAAACTTGTGGTTGTGCCCCAGGTTCCCCGCCATAAAATCAATGTCGCCATCCTTATCAAAATCAGCCGCCACAAGGCTCCACCACCAGCCCTTCCACTGATCAGTGATAGCCTGAGCAGATTGATTCGTAAAAACACCCGCGTCGTTGACAAAAATGCTCAACGGCATCCATTCCCCAACTGCCACCAAATCCAGATCATTGTCTTTGTCGTAATCAACAAACAATGCATCGGTCACCATACCAACCGTGCTGAGTTCCGGTGCAACCTCACTGGTTACATCCTTAAAAGTACCTCCTTCATTGCGCAACAAATAACTTTGGGGAGCTGCTGGATATTTACCTGGCATTACCCGACCGCCAACAAAGAGATCAAGATCGCCATCGGCATCATAATCGGCAGCAATTACCTTCTGACCACTGCTGGTGAAGCCCGGCAAAGCCCCAGCCTTGCGCGCAAAGTTGCCTTGACCATCGTTGAAGTACAAACGGTCCTGATACATTGAGGAAGCTATTTCAAACTCTGAACCTCCACTCACTACGTATAAATCCTGATCACCATCGCCATCAGCATCAAACAGCAGCGCCCCCATATCCTCCTGCGCCCGATCTGCCGACCAGGGTTGACTGGAAGCTGCCACAAATCCATCGGCTCCCTTATTGAGGTACAACTGCCCGCTTTGACCGGCAGCACCACCGATGAAGAAATCTTCCATGCCATCGCCATCCACATCTCCCTTAGCCAGGTAAGGTCCATTTTGAGATTGCTTATGGGGCAATAGTATTTCTCTGGCAAAATCATCAAATTCATTTTCCTCGTGACGGAAATCTACGCCAACACTACCACTAACTTCCTGAAACCTACCAGCTATCACACCGGTCTTGGGAGCGTCGGCATCAGCTGACTTTTGTGCCAGCTCGAGTCGCTGATTGGCTTTTACATTTTCCTTTACCGTGCTTTTGCCGTTGGGCCAGATCACAGTGAGCTTATCCACCATAGTGGCTTCCCCCAAACCGAAATGAATAAGAGGTTCAACCGAAGAAAAATAACCGCGGGTAAGCGTAAGCTCCTGCACCTGCTCCGTATCCCCAACCTCTATCCTTACCACCGCATTCAGCGCGTTGGTGTTCATGCCGTCTCCCTCCAGCTCTAGCTGCAGGTAATTATTTAAAATGCCTTTCACATTTCGGTATACCGAAACCGGGGCATTGAGATTGTTGATCACCAGATCAAGATCGCCATCCTGATCAAAATCGGCATACGCCATGCCATTACTAAACCCCTTTTGATCAAACCCCCACTCCGTGGTCGCATTATCAAAGGTCAAATCCCCCTTGTTGTGAAATGCATAATTGGATAGTGGATTGCTGGGCATGGCATTTACCAGCTTCATCAGGTCAAAGTTGGTATTCCCTCTTTGAATCTCCTGCTTAATGCGCTCTCCAAAGTCATTATTACGAATATCTTTTTTGATACCGTTGGTCACCAGCAAATCCTTGTAGGAATCGTTGTCAATATCGGCAAACAATACCGCCCAGCTCCAGTCAGTCTTTGAGATGTGTGCCAACTGGCCAATTTCACTAAAGCTGCCATTACCGTTGTTGAGCTGCAGTGTATTAAACATATATTGGTAGTGACGTCCCGAATTGACATAGGCCCAGAACTGAGCAATGTCCATCGATCCCATATTGGTCTTGGAACGATAATGGTCAGGGGCGGCCATATCTACCGCAGTGATGTCCTTGTAACCATCATTATTGTAATCCGCTACGTCGCTTCCCATACTATAAAAGGCCACGTGCTTCAGTTGATCCTTATTCAGGTTGGTGAAGGTGCCGTCACCATTATTATGAAATAGATAATCCGGCTCCTCATAGTCATTGGATACATACACATCCACCCAGCCGTCATCATCAATGTCGGAAGCTACAGCATTCAACCCGTAGGCGTAGCTGTTGATCCCTGCTTCAACGGAAACATCGGTATACTTTTCGCCATCCAGGCGAAACAACCGGTCACTATAGTTGGGGTTGAGCGGATCAGGTTTGACGTTATAACGCGGAATATAGCGCTTATTGAGCGGCTGATTGACCAGATAAAGATCAAGATCACCATCCTTGTCATAATCCAGAAAGGTAGCCTGTGTAGATACCCCCCCGTTGTCAATACCATAATCCCTGGCAGCTTCCCGGAAGGTCTGATCTCCATTATTGATATACAACAAGTTGCGTCGATCGTCCGGCTCCAAAGAAAGTCCGGCGCGACAAACGTAGATATCGAGATAGCCATCGCCATTTACGTCCGCCATTGTTGAACCAAACGACCATCCTCTATCCAGCAAAATTCCTGAAGAGGAGGTAATATCCTCAAATTTGAAATTTCCCTTATTGAGGTAAAGTTTATCAGTTACGCGATTGCCGGAAAAAAAGATGTCGGGCAGGCCATCATTGTTGATGTCACCTACGCTAACACCTCCTCCATTATAAATCTCTTCCCAGATGAAGTGATTAAATTCCGGCGTTTCTTCAATATCATTAGAAAAATTGATGCCCGTAGTTTCTGCGGATAATAATTCCAGCATCGGACTGTTGGGGTCAATATTTTCTTTCGGATCAGCCTGGCAGCCTAGAAGGCCCACCGCAATAAGGGCAATGAATAAAGTCTTGCTAATGAGTTGCATTGGTTCGTCTTTATTAGTTCAGAAGACAAATTTACAACTCATTCCCGATTTCCAGGAAAATTAGACTCTTTTAATAAAAATAGGACAGTTTTAAGAAAATTGCCCTACCTGATATAGCATATAATACCAGGTAGGGCAAAGGACCAAGATCATCATGCCTTTTTTCTCAGCACGATCTGCTCGGCGTGTTTTTCAATAATCAAGTGAAAAAACTCCTTCAGTGCACCGTATTCTTCTCCCACAAACATGGGTTTATTGATATTCAACAGACTAGTGACTTGAATAAGGTTGTCACCCACCAATTTGGCACTGTAGGAAAAAGTGCCGGCTCTTTCCGGCAAGCTAAAATTGGTGCCTTCCGGCAATTCCTCAACCGCATAGCCCTCCGGCAAATTCAATTTCAATACATATACATCGGAGATGGGATAGGCAAAGTCCACTGGATATTTGCGTTCGTCCAACTTAAAAGGATTTTCATCCTCTCCATAATACAGCATCGGATTCAGATAGAGGACCCCACCGGCATCATTGACCACATCGGAAACGGTGATATCATAGTTACAGCGTAGCTTTTCGTAGGGATTATCCAAATCGACAAACTCATGCGCTGTCACTTCCATGCCGATTTTGTCTTCTACGTAATTGTTGAGAAAATCCTCTTTACTATCTGCTATGTCGATGGCCTTTCTGCATTGAAAAGCGGCATAATCTTCATATGCATACTGAATATTACCTTCGAGGATGTTCTCCGGAGTCAGATTAACCTCTACCTGCATGGCGGTTTTTCTCCTCCCGGGGGACGTCAATGACACCCAATCTGAAAAGTCTTCAGAAATCAGGCGGCCTTGGTTATTGAGGTCATAGACTGGCAACAGCGTCATCGGCGCATCCTTATCCGTAGCATCGAGCAGCACCAATTGATCTTCCGCAATCTTGACAGCAGCAATCACGTGATTAAACTGACTCAAAGTAGGCTGTATCGGGTTAATCAAACCATTATCCCGGGTACTCACCAGCACCGGATAAGCACCTATATCAGCAGCGCGCAGCATAGCAATCATCAGCAAATTGATCTCAGCAGAAGACCCCATTCGCTCCTCCAAAACCTTTTTGAGATTTTCTCCGGCATACTTCCTAAAGCGCTTATCCCAGCGAATATTGGTGCGAACATAATCGTAAATAGCCCGCACTTTTGCTTCTGTGGTTTCCTGACCAACGGTCACCGCTGTCGTCACATCTTTAACCGGTCCAAGGCGCCTGATGACACCACCAAAGTCTTCATCATCCATCAACTGTGCGCGAATGCTTTCCCAGCTTTGGCTATAGTCTTTTGATGTGGAAAAGGGAAACTTGATAGTTGACAATTCAAAATCGACTCTCGTGAGAAAATTTTGGGCAGCAGCCATAAAAGCTTCCTCCTTAAAGGCCGGCATATCTTCGGCTGCCCAGTGGTAGGTCTTGGCGTGGTAGGAAACCACATCACCCTGGCCCAGGTTGAAAGATGCCGATTTCCCCCCTTGCTCATTAATCACCAACCGGTCAAAATCATAGCCTCTAAAGGCCGTATTGTAGTAAAAGTATTCGGGAATAGCTACTTCGTATTCACTCCAGGCTACCGGAATTTCATCCTGAAAATACCAGGGTTGAAACTGGTATAAAAAGTCGGAATAATACACATAGGATAATTCAATTACCGACCCAACCTTGACATTGGGCATAGCAAATTTAATCACCTTGTTTTTACGGTCAATCTCTTCTTCAAAAATGTCCTTGTGGGATAATTTCACCTTCTCTTCATCCCCATTCACCCAATTGTAGGTGTAGGCGCGGATATTGGTAATCTCCTCCTTGGCACTCGAACTCCCTTCATAAATCGGGAAGGAAAAGTCGGCGTATTCCAGCCCTTTTTCTCCTAGTATTTTGATCCTCTTGTGATGCTCCACCCGGATGCGAAACCCGGCGTGAGTGTAATAATCAATGGTGGCATCACCGATGTCATAGAGTACAACCGCCTGAGCATCAGGATCGGCTGCATAGGTCTCCATTTTCAATTCTTCTTTACTGACCTTACCAAATTTTACCTTTTTTTTCTGGCCGAACATCATTACAGAAGGGAGGGCGCAAAATAAGAGTAGAGTCAGAGCAACGCTTAAAAAATTTGTTTTCATTTTCCAATATTTAAATAGGTAATAAATACAAAGTACTCAGTACTCATTCCTTCGATGCAGGAAGGATGAAGTCCGAATAATTTTTTTTAAGAAATCTCTCTGGTTTTATATTTTAGCTGCAAGCCTTGAGGCCTGATCTATAGCTCTTTTGGCGTCCAGTTCTCTGGCTTCATCGGCACCGCCAATGAGGTGTACTGGTATGTCAAGTTCATTGAGCGGCGATTGCAAACTCCGCTCTGGCAACTGACCAGCACAAATCACAATATGATCTACTTCAATAACCCGGGATTCATCGTCTATTACAATATGTAATCCTTGATTATCAATTTTTTCATAGGTCACCCCAGCCAGCATTTGCACCTTCTTGTGTTTGAGGCTACTGCGGTGAATCCAGCCAGTGGTTTTCCCCAAACGGGCACCAGGTTTGCCCTTGGTGCGCTGTAACAAATAAATTTCGCGGGCAGGTGGAGCAATTTCGGGTTGGGTCAATCCTCCGCGGTTTTCGTAATCCATATCTACGCCCCATTCCTGCATAAAGACCTCAACATGAAGACTTTCCGAAGGGCCTTTCTGTGCCAGAAATTCTGCGACATCAAATCCAATACCTCCCGCGCCGATGAGGGCTACCCGATCGCCCACGGTCCGCTTTCCCTGCAATACATCGGTATAGGACATCACCATCGGATGGTCAATCCCCGGCAGGTTAATTTCCCTCGGATTGACGCCGGTGGCCAAAATGACCTCATCAAATCCCTGCCCTTTTATCGATTCTACACTAACATACGTATTAAGATAAAGCTTAACTCCCGTTTTTTCAATTTTTTTATTAAAATACCGCAACGTTTCATAAAATTCTTCCTTGCCGGGAATGCGTTTGGCCATATTGAACTGGCCGCCAATTTCTGCAGCTCCGTCAAACAAGTGTACCTCGTGACCCCGTTCTGCAGCTACCGTTGCAAAAGCCAATCCGGCAGGCCCAGCGCCTACAACGGCGAGTTTCTTCTTTTGATTGGTGGGCAAATAATTTAGCTCCGTCTCAAAACAGGCTCGGGGATTCACCAGGCAGGAAGCCTGCTTATTTTTAAAAACATGGTCCAGGCAGGCCTGATTACACCCGATACAGGTGTTGATTTCGTCGGCACGGTTTTCCCTGGCCTTCACCACAAATTCGGGATCAGCCAAAAATGGACGAGCCATCGATATCATATCGGCATGTCCCTGCGCCAGGATTTCTTCCGCCTTTTCCGGCGTATTGATACGATTGGTCGTAATCAATGGAATATTCACCTTACCCATCAGGCGTTTGGTGACCCAGCTAAAACCACCTCTTGGTACCATCGTCGCAATAGTTGGCACCCGCGCCTCATGCCAGCCAATGCCTGTATTGATGATGGTAGCACCGGCTTTTTCTATGGCTTTCGCCAAATATTCCACCTCTTCCCAGTTACTGCCATCGTGCACCAAATCCAGCATCGACAAGCGATAAATAATGATAAAATCTGTCCCAACTGCCTCGCGAACCTGCCGCACAATCTCCAGTGGAAACCGAATGCGGTTTTCGTAGCTACCGCCCCATTCGTCCTTGCGCTTATTGGTTTTGGCTACAATAAATTGATTGATCAAATACCCTTCCGAGCCCATGATCTCCACCCCATCATATCCTGCTTCCTGAGCCAATTGAGCACAACGCACAAAGTCGCGAATGGTCCTTTCCACACCATTTTCGCTCAACGCCCAGGGTTTGAAAGGCGAAATGGGCGACTTTATCGAGGTAGGAGCCACTGCCAGGGGGTGATAACCATAACGCCCCGCGTGCAGAATTTGCATACAGATCTTTCCGTCATCAGCGTGCACTGCATCGGTAATAATCTTATGCTTTCGGGCATGGCGCGAAGCCGTCATCCTGGCCGAAAAAGGTGCTACCCATCCGGCCCGATTTGGGGCAATGCCTCCGGTAACCATTAGCCCTACCCCACCCCGTGCACGCTCCGCAAAATACGCGGCCATCTTTTCAAAACCGTTTTTCGTCTCTTCCAGGCCCGTATGCATAGAACCCATCAGGACACGGTTTTTCAATTGGGTAAATCCCAGATCGAGTGGCGTCAATAATGTAGGATAGGGCGTCGACATAGTAATTTGGTTATGGTTTCTAAGAAACCAAACATAGGGATTTTTTCGCTAAGTGCCGGTTTCCCTAAAATAAAAACTGGAAGAACCAGCAAACAGACGGTTCTTCCAGTTTATGACCATATTTTCGTCAATCTTACCTTGTAAGGACCATTTTTTTAGTAACAGTCCCCGCAGTAGTTTCCATTTGATAATATAACAAACCGGAAGCATCCCATTCTGAAGTTTCCAACTCCCACTGGTGATGGCCCTGATCCATATCTGCCGTTTGCTGGTAAATCATACGACCGGCAGGGTCAATTACGCGGAGGCTCACCATATCTGCCTGTGGCAGGAAGAAAGGAATGGTGGTCCGTGTGGTGAATGGGTTGGGTTGGTTTTGGTTTACAACCACTGCCAAGGCTGTTTCCGTAGCCTGATCAAAGTGCAGGCTCACCGCACCTTGCTCCAACACTGCATTGTAACTCTCAGACACCGTACGGCGGTCTGTCAACTTCAGCATATTTTGCAGCTCACCAGCCTGTAGCGCCTGGAAACTCAGGCGGAACAAACCTTCGCCGACTTCAACAACATGGCTGCCATTCCAGCTCACTGTAATCATTCCTTCAGCATCAAAGCGACCAAAATTATCGGTACCCATCTCCAAAGCCACCGGCTCAATTTGCGTCAGTTGCAGCAAAGCAGGATCGTATTCCAGCGTAAATTGATATCCCTGTACTCCCTGTGATACTTTAGCCGCAACATCTACGGTATAATAAGCTCCGGCTTCCAGTGTTTCGTTAGCCAAAGTGATGACCAGAGCAGGTTCCTGGTTGCGTTCTTCAACGTTATCATCATTCAATCCAGGATTCGCATTGCCATTTACATCACCAACTTTCACAGCTATGAAATCCTGCTGTTGATTGGCAGCCAGCAAACCGTCAAATTCCAGAATTTCCACAAATGGCTCATCCAATGGATTAAGTGGATCAATAAAGTCGTAATCAGCAGCAATAAAGCGCCAGGAAGTATTATTCGGGAAGGATTCTGCGACGCCAAGAATCACCTGACGCATCCGGATCAGGTCAAGTGTAGTCAATTGACTATTGTTGTCCACATCGGCAGCGATGATCTTATAAGGAGAATCTAATGAAGAAACGCCCAGGATGTGTTTTTGTACAAAGATCAGGTCAAGAGTGGTCACGCCATTATTGATTGGGCCAGCTTTGCTCAATTGCATAGCTTGCACATTACAACCCGGCACTTCCTGGAAAAGATACCCACCGCTGCCATCTGTCATCATTTCAAAGGTTTCTCCAGGTACATCCAGATCTACAAAGACATTAGACACCGGTTCGCCATCTTCGGTATGGATGTTACCCTCAAGTTGTACACTCAGGCTTTCACAAATATCTGCGTGTGGCATGGCCAGGAAGACGTTATTTTGCATCAGGTTGATACCGGTATTGTACATGATTACGTCACGCAATTTGGTATCGCGAATCCAGTCTAATTCGCGCTGCGAGAGCGAAGCATCATTCAAATAAAAGAAACGATCGCCATCCCGCAGGTCAGTAAATTGCATTTTCATCAACTCCATGATGGTTTCTCCAAACAGCGCACCGGGAACCGGCTCTTCGGCCAACATGCCTACCCAAGGATCGATATCATTGATGTTTGAGTAAAGGGTAATCAAGCGGGTGAAGACGCTTGCATCGGAGTTGATTTGCTGGTGGAAAAAATAAGGCTCCATCCCAATCGCCTGACGAATGCTATTGAAATCCGGCAACCCTCTTTCCCGGCCACGGTTGATGTTGATTGACGCCAGGTCCAGTCCACCCGCACCCGGAGGGCCAAACAGGAAGTTGCGCACATCATCAATAACCTTCGGATCAAGTTTTTGCTGTATCTGTACGGCCATACCTTTGAAGAATGGCTCGATGCCGCCGGTTTCCAATACCACCAACGGGTTAAAGAAGGCATCACGCAAAGCAAGATTTCCCTGGGGAATAACCTCTCCCTCATTATTGAGTCGCTGTAGCTGCCCGTTGAGCAGGGTGTGCCCCAAACGGAAAGCAGCAGCCGTAAATACGTTCATTAATTGTGGATTGACTTCCGCATTGAAACCTTGATAATCAGGAAGGTGTACTCCCATCGCAGGCAACCACTCTTCATAAACGATTGACTGAATCAAACCACCCACCAGCTTGCGTACGTGCTGATAAACCTCTTCGTCAGTCCAGTCGGGGTGCTCCGCAACGGTCTTGTCGCAAAGGCGATTGTGCTCCCGCAAAAACAAGGTATGAAATGACAGCAACAATGGGTTTTCATTGGCACGTACATCGCCGGCCACATAAAATTTATCACTGATTCCGGTAGGGTTATCCATTTCCGGTGCATCGTGATCGATATCGTCACCGTACTCTCCCGAAACTGTATTAAACGGAGGCATGTTGCCCTGTGAAGTCTTCAGTTTACCATCTTCAAATGACCGCAGCCAGTTGGCCCGCTCTTCATCAGAGCCATACACTCCCGATCCATCGATAAAAGCGGTAATCATATTGGGAAAACGCCGTGGATTTTGCGGAGAAGTTCCCGTGGTTTCATCAAACCGCGAACGGTGCATTGGGATGATTGCCTGCCCCTGTCCCAGTGGATCAAAATGGATATCACCGGCAGGTACCTGGATCGTGGCATCTTCGGGACCGTCGGGAGTCAATCCAATATCATGGTCGATAAACTGGCCCCATACCCAGCAGAAATCACTGAGTGCCAGCGGATCATTAACCAGGCCACTTTGAGAAAACAAGGTATTGCTGATTTCTCTCGGATTCTTCCGATTTAGCCCGGTGGGCATCGACATACTGTCGGTAAAAGCGATACCAACGGTGGTCTGCAAATTGGTGCCGGCCGCTCCCCAGTCGGGATTGTCAGGGTTATTAAAAGAACCGTCGATGGTTCGATACACATCCGTATCCACGGTTTGTGCCAACGTTATGGCGGTTAGCCCCAAAAAAGAGGCAATAAATAGGGGTAAAGTTTTCATACTCATAACTGCTCATTTTACTATTCACGGGATACTGCCGGAGTACTTGAGTACTGGCTTTATATTATTCCAGAAATATCATCCACAAGTTACTGTGGAAAATAAATAATTTTCCTCAATTACTGTCAATCGATTAAATTTTACAAGGAATGACTGCTCCAGGATGAAGGGGGACCTGGTTGGGTATGTTGATGCCGTCTTCGTAAGATTAGGTGTAGTGCCCCACAAATTTAAACAAAAGCCCGTTATGTGATGCGAATTATGAGTTAAATCATCAAAAAAATAGTCTGACAATAAGAATTTTTGACGAGTGGATGACTTAATTCAAACTTCAAAAATTGATGACATAAATTTGAGAAACAATATATAGTCAATGACGTGTTAGGGTATTCTGCATTAAAATCGCGTTAAAAACTAACATTTTAAGGTATTTATCTTAACAAGTAGGGGCATTTTGAGGCCAACAAACTCGATTTCAAGTCCTGCCGGTTTGTCGCTGATTTTCAGTTATTTAAAAACCGTATACCTGGTATTTGTCAGGTTAAACCTGGTTTTCAACTGGAAATGAATCGCTTGTGAATTGTTAAAAAAAAGATTCATTCTGCTTTTAACAGTCTGCGAAAGGATATACTTTCGGGGAAATAAGGAGTCTAATTAGGTGAGAGAGGGAGGTTTGGAGACTTGGAGAGAGGGAAGACTCTTATTCCATTCAATTGACACCGTAAAAACTACATATATGAAGACTATCGGAAAATTTTACTTACCAGTTTTGTTTTTGGCATTGTTTAGCACAACGGCCCTTTGGGGACAGGTGAGTGCCCAACAGCGTACCGGTTCGATGGACGAATCGGGATACTGGACCTTTGGGCTCAATGCCGGGCTATCCTACCAATCAAGCGATGTGAGAGCCGTGACCGGAGGATACGGTTTTGGAGCAACCCTGGCCAAAAATCTCTACCAACGTACCGGAGCCCCCCTGGCATTTGATCTGCGAGGCCGCTTCCTCTACGCTCGCAACTATGGGCTTGACGCCGAACGATCATTCCAAATTGATAAAAATACTGTACTCAATGGCTCTTCCGGACTGGACTATCTCAATTACCCAACTGACCTGAATGAGCCCCGTGGTTTTGTCTTTCAAAATCACCAAACCGAAATCGGAGAGCTGGCCCTGGAAGGCGTACTCACCCTCAATCGCTTGCGCGAAAATACCGGCATTATTGCCGCTCTATATGGTGGTATTGGCATAGACTGGTACCGCACCAAAATTGATCAGGCCAATACCAATGGCAGTCCCTACTACGAAGGTTACGCAAACCTCGATGAAAACCAACGAACCTCCAGAATCCGCCAGGAACTAAAAAATAATATCCTGGATGGCAATTATGAAAGTATCGCCGATGGCTTTGATGGTGATGGTGGCAAACTTGGCTTTATGCCGTCTTTGGGTGTAGAATTGGGCTACCAGTTTACCCCGCGCTTTTCCATGCACCTTGGACACCGGGTCACCTTTTCCGGCACAGATATTCTGGATGGACAACAGTGGGCTGATGACAACAAAGACATTTACCACTACACCAACTTCGCCTTGCGCTGGAAAATTGAACCTCGAGAGAAGAATACGCTGGCACCGGTCATCGATCTGATCTCTCCCGCCCGCTCACCACACACCATGAGCACCGGCAGTGGTATCGTTCGGGCCAATATCCGCAATGTGAGCAGCGCCATGGACATCAATTGTCGTTTTAATGGCCGTACTCAGCCTTTTGATTTTTACGACGGAGCTTTTTCAACTAATTTGCTGCTGGAGCCGGGTAGCAATGAACTCATCATTACCGCCTCCAACGAGGCCGGTTCGGATCGTGAAACACTGATCATTTATTATAAGGATGAAATTGTAACGCCACCGGTAGTAGACCGCAGATTACCTACGGTAACAATCGTCAATCCACCACAACGGGAATACCGCTCGGATAGCCGGTCTTTCAATATCCAGGCCAGTGTACAGCAGGTCAGCAGTCAAAATGACATCGACTTTATCTTTAATGGTCGCGCGCTTCGCAATTTCACTTTTGATTCCAGAAGCGGGAGTGTCCGGGCCAATGTGCAATTAGAACGGGGACGTAATACGGTGCGCATCAAGGCACGAAATAATGCAGGAACGGATGAAGCAGAAGCGTTCATTTCCTATCAGGAACAGGCCCCACCTTACGTCAACATTACCGATCCCAACCGGGAGCGCACGGAAACACAATTTCCCACCGCAAGAATTGTAGCAGAAGTGACTAATGTAGAGCGCCGCGACCAGATTGAGGTTTGGTTCAATGGCCGCCCGCTCAGCAATTTTGATTATGCCGCCAGTCAAAATCAGCTGGTCGTCAATATTCGCCTGGAGCCAGGCAATAACCACCTGGAAATCAGGGCACAAAATGAAAGTGGTCGCGCCGAAGATAATGTGTACATCAATTTTCGCGAGGAGCAGTCATTCCCGCCAAGGGTCACAATCTCCACACCGGGAAATAACAGTACCACTTCAGATTCGCGCATTAATTTGCGGGCACGCACCGAAAATGTTCGCAGCCAATCGGAAGTAAGCGTGTATCTCAATGGACGAAGCATCAATAACTTTTCCTTCAATAGCTACAATCAGGAAGTTTCGGCTAGTCTCAACCTGGAGGAAGGCAATAATACCATTCTGGTAAGGGTGCAAAACAACGACGGAACGGGAGAAGATCAAGTGAATGTGCGCTACAATCGCGCCAGCAATCCGCCATCTGTGAGCATCAATCAGCCGACCAATAACTCCAACGTCAGCAACGACCGAACGGTGCTGCGCGCCGACACCCGAAATGTAACCAGTAGTAACCAAATTCGGGTTTATGTCAACGGGCAAAGCTTCAGCAATTTCAGCTTCAACCGCAGCCGCCAGGAAATTACGGCTACCGTGGACCTGGATAATGGCAACAACACCATTCGGGTACAGGTGCAAAACAACGACGGCACCGCAGAGGACGAAGTGTACGTTCGCTACAACCAACCGGCAAATCCACCATCGGTAACCATCAATCAGCCGACCAACAATTCCAACGTCAGCAATGACCGAACGGTACTACGCGCCGATACCCGCAATGTGGGCAGTAGCAACCAAATCCGGATTTACGTCAACGGACGCAGTTTTACCAACTTTAGCTTTAACAATAGCCGCCAGGAAATTACGGCCACCATTGACCTGGAGTCCGGCAATAATACCATCCGCGTACAGGTGCAAAACAACGACGGCAGTGACGAAGATGAGGTGACTGTGCGCCACCTGAAACCGGTGGAACTACCTACCGTAACCATTACGGAGCCGGGCAACAACTCCACCAGTAGCCAGCAACAGGTCAACCTGCGTGCGGATACGCGCAACGTCAATAGCAAAAACGATATAAAAATCTACCTTAACAACCGCCGCATCAGCAGCTTTAATTTCAATACTTCCCGTCAGGAAATCACCGCCAACCTAACGTTGGAAGGTGGTAATAACAACATTCGTGTGGAAGTCAGCAATGCCGATGGCAACGCCGATGATGCAGTTAATGTACGTTACAATCCGGCCAAAAAACCAGAGGTAACGATCACCGTGCCGAGCGCCAATTCGTCTACCACTGATCAAAACACTCAAGATCTGGTAGCCACCGTTAGGAATGTGGACAGCAAACAGCAGATTAGCATTACCCTCAACGGAAGAAACTGGTCCAGCTTTGACTACAATAGCCAAACCGGCAGGGTGAGTACCCGCCTGACGCTTTCTAAAGGCACCAACCGCATTGTAGTCAGTGCGCAAAACAGTAGTGGCCGTGCCGAAGACAGCAAGCAAGTAACTTACCGGGTGGCTCAGTTGCCAAAGGTCACGATCACCGCTCCGACAAATAACAGCCGCTTTACCAAGGAACCTGTGTCGGTAACCGCCAACATTCAGAATGTATCAAGCAGTAGCTACATTACCTTCCGGGTAGACAATAGAAGCAGCAAAGATTTTAACTTTAGAAACGGACAGTTTACCGCCAACCTGACCAATTTGACCAATGGACAGCACACGGTGAGTATCACCGCACGCAATGCCGATGGCCAGGATGAGGCCAGTGTACAATTTCAATTTACTCCGCCGCTGGTGAGCAAGCCGAAGATTACCTTCCTCAATCCGGTGAAGCCGGGCAGCAGTGTTTCGGAGACTAAACAGACCATTGTAGCGAGGATTGAAAATGTGACGGATGCAAAACAAATCAAGCTTTTTGTGAACAGAAAATCGTGGCCATCGTTTAGTTTTAATGAGGCTAAGAAGCAATTGAATGCTGTCATTACCCTTGGCAAAGGGACCACCAGCATTCGAATTGAAGCAACCAACGAGGGCGGAACGGCCAATGCGGAAACGAGTTTGACCTACAAACCTTCCAACAAAAGGCCGCCTGTTGTGACGATGGAATCCGTCTCTCATCCGGTAACCAATCCACTAAATCCAACTGTCGGAAGGAGTACAGTTATTGCCACGATAAAAAATATTTCGGGAGCGGATCAGGTTACATTTAAGGTAAATAACGAAAGAATCACTAATTTTGCCTTTAATAGTAAATCCGGGAAGTTTGAATGTACCGTAGATTTGGTACGTGGAGAGAATGTGATTTACCTGGAAGCGAGCAACAAAGACGGCAAGGATAGTAAGCGTGAAACGGTCAACTTTTAGTCAAAAAAGTTGTGTTTTAAACAAAACTTAACTATTCTTACAGCCTTTGTTAACACATTGATTAGTCTAAAAATTGTTTATATATTGAATGTGTAGGTATTTCTGAGTTGTTTGATGGAGTATCTTCTACTCAGAAATCAACACAACAGTCGGGTGATTTCTTTTACAGTAAGGGTAGCATTGCTACCCTTACTTTTTTCTACTACACGCTTTTGCCACTTTTTACGTTATAGGTAAAATGGGGAGGCGAGGCTTACACATACTGTTCATACTACTCACAGCGCTTTCATTTGGCTACAGCCAGGAAGGCCGTCTGTCCAATCTGCGCGAACGCATTATTTTACAACCTGAAGGCCGTCAGCTGCTCGACTCACTGACTATTGTGCCCGCTTCGGTACATGTACAACCATTGGAAGGAGGCCCGGCACTCGATACCAGCTTTTACCGTATTGAAGACCGCTTTATCAATTGGACCAAACCACCGGGGTTTGCCGTACGGGTACGCTACCGGGTACTGCCATTTCATCTGGGCGCAACCGCCGTGCATCTCGATACCAGCGCGGTGGAAAAAGATACGGTTGAAGGGGTAATCGGATTTGATTACAATCCTTACGCCAAAGAGACGCCTTTGCTGGGCTTCCGAGGCCTTAACTACTCAGGAAGCTTTTCCCGGGGGCTTTCTTTTGGTAACAACCAGGACCTGGTGCTCAATTCGCGATTCAATTTGCAGCTCTCTGGAAAACTGGGGGATGATATTGAAATTCTGGCCGCCATCACCGACGAAAATATTCCCATTCAGGCCGAAGGCAACACCCGCCAGCTGCAGGAATTTGATAAGATTTTCATCCAACTGAGCAAAGGCAATAGCCGCTTGATTGCCGGAGATTACGAACTCGCACGTCCGAATGGTTATTTTATGAATTACTTCAAAAAATTGCAGGGCGCCACCTTCAGCAATCAGTGGGAGATCAACGATAAGTCACAGCTCAACACCCAGGCCAGCGTAGCGGTTTCCCGTGGCCAATTTGCGCGCAACCAGATCAACGCCATTGAAGGCAATCAGGGGCCGTATAAATTGCAGGGAAGCCAAGGCGAGCGCTTCATCATTGTACTATCGGGTACAGAGAAGGTTTACCTCGATGGGCAATTGATGATTCGTGGACTGGAAGATGATTACATTATTGATTACAATCAGGGCGAGCTCACCTTTACCAGCAAAAGGCTAATTACAAAGGACAGCCGGATCATTGTCGAATTTGAATATTCCGATCAAAGATATCTTCGCTCATTATATGCGTTTAATGCCAATTACCAGCTAGAAAAACTGGATGTGTACTTCAACTTATTTAGCCAGCAAGACAGCCGCAACTCTACCGGTGATCTTGACCTGAGTGACGAACAAAAACGCCGCCTTAGCGAAGCTGGCGACGATCCGGCAAGAGCTGTAGTGCCTAGTCTGGATACCCTCGAAGCCTTTAGTCCGGAAAGGGTGAGTTACAAATTGATCGACACCTTACTCACCTGCGGCGGCCAAGATACGCTAGTGCAATACCTCTCCTATTCCACCGATCCGGATAGCGCCATTTATATCGCCAGTTTCTCATTGGTAGGCCTTGGCAATGGCAATTACGTGCTCGACAATTCCGAAATCGGCAACGAGCGCATTTACCGCTGGGTAGCGCCCGATCCGCTCACCTGTGAGCCCCAGGGCAGTTATGCGCCCATCATCCAATTGGCCACTCCCCAGCAGCAGCAAATGTATACGCTTGGCGCGAACTACCGGTTTTCGAAAAATGCCGAATGGCGCACCGAAGTGGCGATGAGCTATCTGGACAAAAACCGCTTTTCCAAACTGGATGGCGCTGACGACAATGGCCTGGCCGCCTTTACCACTTACAACAAACGCTTTCAGCTGGGCAAGGACAGTAGCGGCTGGTCGCTCAATACCAGCCTGAGTGCCGAATGGGTACAGGAGAACTTCAAGTCGTTAAACCCCTACCGCAGTGCCGAATTTGTCCGCGACTGGAATCTGACCAACATACAGGGCGTTGGAGAAACCCAGCAAGCCCAGGAGCAACTGGGAAGGGCCAGCATCGGCATCGAGAAAAAGGGTTGGGGAGGCCTCGATTACGCTCTGAGTGGCTTCCAGCGGGGCGATATTTACCAGGGTTTGCGACACTCCGGTGCCTTCAACTTTTCCCGTAAGGGATGGCTCATCAACGGTTCCGGCAGCCTGCTGCAAACCGATGAGACCGAGCGACGGACGCAATTTTTCCGCCCCAAACTCAATGCCAGTAAGCAACTGGGGCAATGGCGACTTGGCTTTGAAGGGCAGCGCGAAAAAAGCGACCGCTACGACCTGGAAACCGATACCTTACAGGCCTCCAGCTTCTTTTTCGATCGCTATCGTTTTTTCATGGAAAAAACCGGAGGTGAAGTTTTTGGCTTCGGCACCGGCTTTAGCCAACGCACTGATTTTGCGCCGGTAGGTAATGACTATTTTCGGAGTACCGTAGCCTCGGAGGTAGATGTGAATGCCCAATTGCGCATCAGGCGAAGCCTGCAACTAAATGGCATTGTCACCTACCGCGAATTGCAGATACTGCGCGAAAATACTGGCCAAACGCCCGCCGAGACATTTCTGGGCAGAGCCGATCTCAACTACAACCCTGCCAAACTCAAAGGGGCCATCCGAGCCATCAGCACCTACGAAATCGGATCGGGACAGGAACCCAGGCTGGAATTCACTTACAAGGAAGTACCCATCGGGTCGGGCACCCACATCTGGCTAGATTCGCTGTACAATAATGACGGCAAAATTCAGCCGAACGAAATGGAAATTGCGCCCTTTCAGGATCAAGCCAATTACATTCCCATCCGCACCTTCACCGACGAATACATCAGGACGGATAATGTCACGTTTAATCAGATTCTGGAGCTCAATCCTAAGAGTTTGTGGTATGGAAAAGAAGGGTTGAAAAAATGGCTGAGCCGCTTTTCCACCCGCTCTACGCTAAAGATCATCCGCAAAACCCAGGAATCTGACGCTGTGCAAGCCTGGAATCCCTTTCAATTGGATATTGCTGATACCTCATTAGTGTCGATCACTTCCAACATTCGCAATACCCTCTTCTTCAACCGACAAAATAATGCCCCGGTGAAATTCCAGTTGGGACAGGAAGACAACCGCAATCGCATTGTACAAACTTCCGGCTACGAAAGCAGACGCCTGACCAACTACTTTCTGGAAACGCGCCTCAACCTGGGGCAAAGCTGGGCCATTCAGCTAGATTTTAAGCTGGGAGAACGGGAAAATGACTCGGAACTATTTAATAACAAAGACTACCTGCTGGAGTTTTTTGAACTCGGTCCTGAGATCACCTTCCAGCCCTCCAAGAGCTTTCGTACTATCGTCAAATACAGCTACCGTGATGATGAAAACCGATTGCTTGAAATGGGAGAAAAAGCGACGCAGAACAACATCACCGTCGAGTCCACCTACAACAACTCCGCCAAGTCTTCCCTGCGACTGCGCTTTTCTTACATCGATATCGACTTTCAGGGTGAACCCAATTCACCGGTGGGATTTGCCATCCTTAACGGCCTGCAACGGGGCAGAAACTTCCTCTGGAACCTGAGCCTCAACCGCCGTCTGGGCAACAACATTCAACTCAACCTGACTTACGAAGGCCGCAAAACCGGGGAAGCCCGGGTGATTCACACAGGAAGGGCGCAGGTAACGGCGGTGTTTTAGGTAAACTCAATAAAAAAACAAATCTTATTGTAAATATTAAACCTTTAACATCTCTTACAAAATCAATTTTATTTGGGCGCAGTTGCCTCCTATCTCAGTAAGAATACTATTATAATTTGTTGTCAAAAATGGTGACTATAAATACACTGCATTGCCGCTCTTAATCTTTGTTTTTCAGGCTGTTAAATCACCTCCGGCGGTCGCTTTTGGCTTGGCCCAAAACCGAGAAAAACCCAAGGCTGTAGAGCCTTTCCTAAAAATCTTCCCTCCCCTCACGCTCACTTCCCAAGCTGCTCACGGATGGTGCTTGGCAGTGGAAATTTAATTTGGTTTTAGGAAGGTATAAAGTAGCCTTTTTCACTCCGTTAAGAAGGGTAAACTGCTTGAGCCAAAACCATAATTTAAGTGGTCTAAAATGATTAATTGTTTTTGTAATCAAGAGTAACACCGGGCACGATAAGGCGAGTTTTTACCCTTTAGGATTTTAAGTGGCAGCGCAGCGTGAAGAACAATTTACAGCCTTGATTTTTCTATCTTTTCATCAAGGAAAAGATACCGCCGGAGGCATATTCAAATTGCTTTTTTGACAAAAATACAAGTAATACGATGCCCCCCTAGTCCTATTAATGAGAATGATCTGTTAACTACAACTTTGAGACAGGGCGAAACTGCGCCCTATTTTACTTTCTGATTAGCCTCCAGTGGCACCTTGAAAATTGCCTGGTTTGATACTACTACTCTAGGCAGAACGTTGGGAGGCGGTGAGAAAATGCTCAGCTTGGAATTTGAAGATGAACCATGGGTTTTTGGAGGCAGCATTTTGACCGAATTAGCCTTGAATGAAACGGATATTCAGGCCGTCGCCTATAAGGGAGATGGAACACCATTGGTAATTCGATTGGTTAAAGATACAGGTCATCGACTGCCTTATCCGGCAGGACATGATGAAGAGCTGGAAAACCAAATTTTGGTAGCAGTACAACCAAACCCGAGTAAAGGAGAAGTGGTTTTCAGTATCAAAACGAAGGAAGCTCTTTCTGCTAATTTGTTTATATTTGATATTCAGGGCAAACAACTGGCTAACATACCATTAGATTTAGTAAAAGGTAAGAACATGCATCAATTAGAAGAGATGCAATCCTGGCCGACTGGGTTGTATTGGTATCGATTAGAAAGTGAAAAAGAAAGTTTAAGTGGAAAAATAATCAAAGAATAAAATAGATTAAAAGACATGCCTGGAAGTGCAGTACTTCCAGGCATTTAATCTAAAGATATATTCTAAAATGTAAATTATGATCCGGTTTCGTACGATATTCATCGTAAATTTATTCTTTGTGTCTTTAAATTTACCTGCCCAATGTTGGCAAACAGTGATTGACAATGGAGGAAATAATATAGGAGGAGATGCTTTTTACCCATCTGATTCAATAGGGTGGGTAAGTGATTGGGGCAATGAACTATATAAGACTTCTGACGGAGGCCTTAGTTGGGAAATACAAGAGACTGGTGAGTTGGATCGCTCTACCTGTATCTTTTTTTTAAATGAAGAGATAGGTTGGGTAGGACACTCAAGTCGAAGTATATTTAAAACAATTGATGCTGGGCAAAATTGGTTAGAGCTAGACTATTCGATAGATGAACTTTCCTCTCCAAAAGATATTGAATTTTTAAATATCGATACCGGGTACATGGTGTCTAATTATGCACGAGTCTATAGGTCTGTCAATGGAGGAGAGACTTGGGAAATTGTATTCGAAAATGAAGATTGGCAATTAGCCAGTTTAGATTTTGTAAATGGTCAGGAAGGGTGGGTGGCTGGAAGCATCTACCTTGGTGGTCCAGTCAGAGTATTGCACACCATTGATGCTGGGGAAACGTGGGAGGAACAATTAGCAGCGCCCTCCTCTTCATTTGGGTCATTTGGACCTAATGTAGATTTACACTTTTTAAATGATCAATTAGGATGGTTCGTTAATTATACAAATCTAATTTATAAGACGGAGGATGGTGGAGAAACATGGGATAGCTTTTCCATCACGGAAGAAGAAGGCTATTTTATGCGGGTTTTCTTCGTCAATGATACCTTAGGCTGGGTTTCATCAAGATCCGACGAACCTGTATATGTGTCTACAGATGGAGGAGAAAGCTGGAATACTCAAAGCACTGCCTTTTCTCTAGGGAATAACAATACCTCTCTCTTTATGACTGGCCCAGATAATGGCGTGGCAGTTTACTGGGGCTACATCAAACACTACCAAGGCGGTCCCGCCAATTGTGACATCCAACTGATTTCCCCCTCTACAACAATTACCGCTCTGCAACCCGAGATCAAATGGCATAAGGTTCCAGGTTGCGTTGATGGCTACCGCTTGAGCGTGGGGCTAATTCCCGGGGGAACTGAAATCATTGGGCCACTGGATGTGGGGCTGGATACCAGTTATCTACTGCCCTTTGCATTACTGGAAGATATGGAATATTATGTCAGTGTAGTACCTTATAACCATGTGCACGGACTGGCCACCACTTGCGAAGAGCCGTTTGCCTTTACATCTGTTTTCTGTCCACCAACCACCCTGGTTGACACCAGTTTTTGTGATCCTCCATTCGTCTGGGCCGATACTTCATTTGAAGAGGCGGGGACTTACCTGTTTGAGTACGTCACGCCACTCGGTTGCGATAGTGTTGTAGTCTTGGCTCTGACTCATGAAGACGATATTTATACCGAAATAGACACCGCCTTGACAGTTGGTCAACCTTACAACGGGGTGCTTTATGAAAGCGATACCCTACTTACCGAGATATATGCCGCCAGTAATGGCTGCGATAGCATTGTGCAAATACAACTTACCATCATCACCCGAACACAAGAACCCGATTTCATTTCACAGTGGCAGGTATTTCCCAACCCTACCGATTCTGAATTGTGGTTTCGCTTTTCCAGCAGGCTGACAACGGTCGCCGCTTTAAAGCTCTACGATGCGCAAGGGCGGCAGGTATTTGCTACAGCTTTATCCTTACACACAGGTGAGAATAATTACCAGTTGAAGGCTATTCGCGATTGGCCAGTTGGATTATATTGGTATCAGTTGGATACGGAGGAGGGGAGGTTGAGTGGGAAAGTATTGAAGAATGATCATTGAAACGCCGTGGTGATTGATCAACGTCACAGTTTGCCATAAAACCACAGAGCGGCACCGATGTACACCGATGCCGCCCTGCGGAATATTACATTGTCCTTGAATTCGGTATTTACATGCCACCCATCAATTTATATACCTGTGGCTCCTGGCCTTCGATATTCAGATTGAGGATGTACATGCCTGCTGGCAATGGCCCCGTTTGCACCTCAGCCAGTACATCACCACTGCCGATGATGCCCTTTGTTACCAGCTGACCGGCTTCATTGTACAACTCGAATGGGATATCCGACATTAGTACATCGTTGAAGGTCAGGTAAAATTGATCGCGGAAAGGATTGGGGAAGACATTGATGGCCTCCAACGGGGTCTCCGTATCCTTCTTCAACACGATGGTCGGTGAATAAAATTCATAATTGTAATCGATCTCTTCCTCCTTGTTAATCACCTTGAGGCGGTAGAAAATCACCGGACGCTGACCAAGTGTGGTCGTGCTATAGTTGGTCATCGCAGCAGTTGTTCTGCCTCTGGCCAGTACGGAGGCCACCTCTTCAAAGTCGCGGCCATTGAAAGAACGCTCTACCTCAAAGCTTGAGCAGTAGTACTCCGGTTGCGTCAACCAGCTCAGGGTAATCTCGGTATCGTCGGTATATTCACCAGTGAAGCTAAGTAATTTGGTTGCCAGCTCACCGTCAAATTTGCTAATTTCAACATCGTCAATCGCCACACCGCGGCCGTTACCGGTATCTGAAGCCCGGAATACGAAACGAAACGCCACCGTACCTTCACCCGAAAGCTCACTGATGTTCAGCTTGTACTGAACATAGCCATTCTTATCGCCGGAGAAGTAGGAAGCCCCTTGCGGGAAACCGGCATTATCGAGATTGTCGTTGCGGAAATTGTACCAGTTTGGATCATCTGCGGAACCCAATTGACGCCAGGTTTCTCCACGGTTTTGGGAGTACTCTACACGAAAGGCATCAAAGCCGTTATTCAACCGGAAGCGGGTCCAGAAAGAGAACTCATAGATACCACGCTCCGACAGATCGAAGTTGGGCAAATACAGAATGGAATGCGAATTAGGCTCATAATTATCTTCATCCAATGCAATGACAAAGGCATTTTCTCCACTGTGGGTTCCTTCCTTTCCGGGGCGCGTAGAATTACCGCGTTCCCACGGTGTACCCTGAATGGTTTCCACACCGTAGTGTTCGGGAAAGCCCTCAAAATCACCGCTATAACTGCTGGCACCCGGCACGTAGGGCGTACCGCGATCCGGCAAAATCTTCACCATAGAATTGAGCGTCTGGTCTCCATTGATGGTAAAGGTGATCGGATACTCCCCAATATTTTCGTAGCTGTGGGTTTCATTTTCGCCGGTAGCGGTCTGGCCGTCACCAAAATCCCAGAAGTAGCTATCGGCATTATAGGAAAGCTCACCCAAAAAATCCAGTTCAGCATCCGTATAGCCAATCTGGTCAATGTCCATAATAGCTGTAGGGTCGGCAAAGACATCGGTAGTGAATAGTCCGCGACCGTGAGTTGCGGCCAGTACAATATTGTCAGAACGACGGACCTGCAACATATCGGTCCGCACCAGCGGAATACCACGGCCTTCTACCGGCGGAATCCATACAGTTGCGTTACCAGCCAGTTCTTCCGTGACCCAAACTCCCGCCTCGGTAGCGATCATGGCCTGAGTAGCATCTTTCGGGTTGAAAACACCCCAACGTACCGGCATATCAGGCAAGGTAGAGCCCTCGGAGTTCAGCCAGTTTTGCCCACCATTTTTGGTTTCCCACACACTCGTCGCACCATAGTTGGAAACCGTCACCAGCATGTGGTCCGGATTGCCAAATTCAATATCGATACTGGATACCGTTCCGGTCACCCCGGTAATGTTCATTCCGGTTACCGTACTTCCTTCATGGGCATCATCCACGCGTACGATTAGCCCCGAATTGAACGTACCAAAATACACCCGGTTGGACACATTGGGATCGACCGCAATGGTTGATACGTTTCCGGAAAAGCCCGTAATGTCAACCAGCTCAGTAGTATTTTCATCAATATTCCAACGATAAAAATCGCCGTCATTAGTCTGTGCGTACATGATATTGGATTCGCTATCATAGTCGGAAGGATTGAGGAATCCACCATTGAAACTTGCGGCATTCGAGAAATTATTTCCTCCGTCTCTGGAAAGACTGTAGTTGCCAAACTGAGAAGAGACCATTTGAATGTCCGGATTGTCTTCGTCAATGTGGCAAAGGAAGCCGTCACCGCCGCGCACACTGCGAGCAGTCTGAATTCCGTAACCTCTCAGCTGCAATGAATTATTGTCCTGAGTACCTCCCAAAAAGTAATCGGTAAAGGCATCAGGGTGAATGGCGCAAGCGTAAAATTGGGTCACATTATAGCCTGAATTTTTGTTTTGCACCTGAGCGGCCGATCCGAGTGTACTACGCCACACACCACCGTCATTACCAAACAAAACTCTTCCTTCAACATCTTTATCAAAAACCACCTTGTGTTGATCTACGTGCATATTATTGGCAAACTGCTCCCAGCTCAATCCGGAATTCAGCGTGCGCATAATCGGTACTCCTCCCACAATGACGTGGTCCTTATTATAAGGGTCTACCTCGATTTCAAGGTCGTACCAGGCCTGGCCATTGGTAAATTCGCCACCGCCATTATTGGTTGGTCTGGCTCGCGGCAACCAGGTGCCACCACCATCAGTTGAGGTGTACACCTGAGAAGCTCCGCCACCTTCGCTACCAAGGATGTATAGTACATCAGGGTTGGTCCAGCTCACCGCCAGTTCCACCCGACTTAACCCACTGGGAAAGCCGGTACCCGTATCACTTCTTCTTTCCCAATCACCCAGGTCACCGGTCATAGAGCGGTATACCTCACGGGCGGTGGACACATAGATAAAGCCGTTGGAGGCGTAGATCACGTCATACATATCGTCACTGGCAAATACCGTAGGGGGGATAAATCCAAGTACCTGCTCCCAGGACTCTCCGCGATCGGTACTCCTCCATAAGCCCTGTGAGGTACCGGCATACACATCATCCGTTTCCGGGTGGACCATAATACTCCGTGTATGGCGGAAGTTAGGATTAGTGGTTGATGGCAATATCGCCCAGGTTTCACCGCCATCTGTCGTGCGGAAGATTCCAAGGCCACGTACGGCATCGGCATTGGGAAACCCTTCACCGGTACCAAAATAGATGTAGTCCGGATTACTGGTTTCCTGATCGATGGAACCAACGGCCATATTTTCCAGATAATCACTCACCTTTTCCCACTGGGGGTTACCAGCCGAGATGTCTTCGGTTTTCCAAAGACCACCAGCGACTCCACCGGCCCAGATTTTGTTGCCACTCGGGTCATTCTTATCAATCAAAATGGCGCGGGTACGGCCACCAATGTTGCTTGGCCCACGTTCTCTCCAACGCGCCTCACCGATGCCGGAGCGGTTGCCATTTTCGGCGAAAGCCTTTTGCAAACGGCGCGTTTCCTCCAAAGCAACCAGCAAACGTTCATTTGGCGGATAGCCCAGTTCCAAATCCATCGTTCGCTTAAAATTTTCTTCAAAGGCATCCTTGATACTTTGCGCCTTGCGGTGCAAAGGCTGCTCAGAATCTGCCTGAGGGCCGCAGGCATTCATCATCAAGAGTAAAGACACCAAAAATAATCCACTGAGGTACTTATTCATTACCAGCTATTTTTTAATAATTAACCTATAGTTACTAATACTTATGTATTTCGCTAAAATATACAATATTAGATTGCTCCATGATTAGCAAGGGTAAAAATCCTGCTAAATGCAGACCAAACCTAAATTTTTTTGACACTCCATCACCAGGCCGACAAAATTTCTAGCTTAAAGCCAGTCCCTTACGCCAGTACCACAGATGTTGAAACCCACCACGGGCAATCATAAAAAGCAAAAGTGTCAGCCACAAACCATCATTCCCAAAAGGTTTTAATCCGAAATAGGCCAAAAGATACACCCCAAAGGCCAAAAGCATGGTGTTGCGCATGGAATGCCCTGCCGTCAAGCCAATAAAAATGCCATCCCAGATATAACAGGGCGTGCTGAGCACCGGAAAAATGGCCATCCAAAACAGATAAGGCAAAGTAGCCTGAATAACATCGTTTTGGTTGGTAAAAATGCGTACCAGTTCGGGGCCAAAGAGCCAGTACCCCAATCCATACAACGCTGCCAAAGCCATGCCCCAAGTAAAAGACAATCGAATGGCCTGTTTGGTTTTTGAGTGGTCGCCCGATCCGGCGTACTTGCCCACCAGACTCTCAGAAGCAAAAGCAAAACCATCCACCCCGTAAGACATCCAGTTGAGAAACTGCAGCAAAATCACATTAACGGCCAGAATCATTTCCCCTTCTATTCCCGACTGCCGGTAGAAAAAGGCGAAAGCCAGGGTCAGACAAATGGTACGGATAAAAATATCGCGGTTGACGGTAAGAAATCGGCTGAGGGCTTCCCATTTCAGGATGGCTTCCTTACGGAAATGGGGCAGTAAATAGCGGTATCGGCCAAAAAACAGACCAAACCCCAATACCAAGCCAACGTATTGAGCGATGAGTGTACCGTAGGCAACGCCCGCCGTTTCCATGCCGTACTGCATCACCAGCACATAACTCACCGCCATATTGACTACATTAACTACGATGGTCAAAATCAGCGGGAAAATGGCATTTTGCATACCAAAAAACCAACCCATAATCGCAAAAGATGACAAAGTAGCCGGTGCGGCCCACACCCGGATGTAAAAGTAGGTTTCCACCAATGGAGCCTGTGCATCGGGCACCTGAAGCAGCAAAATAGTCAGCTCTCCGAGAGGTTGCTGCAAAACCAACACCAATATGGATAAGCCCAAGGCGACCAACATGGCCCGACCAAACAGATCGACCATTTCTGACTCATTGCGGCGACCATAGGCTTGTGCCGTCATGCCCGTAGTCCCCATGCGCAGGAAACCAAAATTCCAGTACACAAAATTGAAGATCATGGCCCCTA
The DNA here is from genome assembly GCA_965229635.1 of Saprospiraceae bacterium. Lineage (GTDB taxonomy): Bacteria > Bacteroidota > Bacteroidia > Chitinophagales > Saprospiraceae > BQJU01. The sequence continues at coordinate 2,034,918 of OZ245894.1, read as the reverse complement.
CCCCAACTGCCCCGATGTGCAACTCGGTAAGCCGCCCCATCAGTGCCGTATCAAAAGAGCTCAAAAGCGGAATGGAAATATTGCTGAGAATATTGGGAATAGCCAGGCGCAGGATTTCCTTGTTCATCCGGTAAATATCTTTTTGATGACCGGCAAATGTACGGCGAATTTCCAGCCATTTCCTACAGATACTCATTCAATCCCCACAAATTGAGGTTGTTATTTCCTGGGACAGTGTTTTTCTCCTAAATTTGTCCACAATTTTGCTTAACCGGATTTTGCCAGGAGTTTTATGAAGTTAAAAGTAGGTATCTTTTTTGGTGGCCCTTCGCGCGAGCGGGAAATTTCCTTCGCTGGTGGCCGAACCGTTTACGACAATCTGAATAAGACGCTTTTTGAAGCCGTTCCTATCTTTGTCGACAGTCATTGCAATTTCATTTTGCTCGACTGGCAATACATTTATAAGGGCACCATTCGCGACTTCTACCCACCGGTGGATGTGCTTCCGCCTTCCCCACACCACTTCCAGATTTACCTGGAAAGCCTTGGTGATCTTTCCAAAGCGCGCCAGGATGAAATCATCCAAAAGGTGGGTCGCCGCATTGATCCGGAGGAATTGCCGCAGTTGATCAACCTTGCCTTTTTGGCCTTACACGGCTACTACGGCGAAGACGGACAAATTCAGCAACAGCTGGCCAACCTGAATATTCCCTATACCGGCAGTGGTGTACGGGCCAGCCAAATTGGCATGGATAAGGCACTGCAAAAGGAGCTGATGCAGGCCCACAACTTCGAAAGTCCGGAGATCATCGTGGTGGAACGAAACACCTGGGAAAGTGGTGAATCAGCAGAAATATTTGCGGAAGCTCAATCAAAAATTGGCTTCCCCATGGTGATTCGCCCTGCCAATCAGGGCTCATCGATAGGTGTGTCTATTATCGAGGAAGAAGGAGGATACGGGGCCTTTCGGCAATCGGTAGATAACGCGTTCTTCCGTGAAGTATTGCCGGTGCAAGATTGGCACGAACGCAATGAGTATGAACGCGAGGAATACGTCCGCCTGCTTTCCGATATCCGCGATGGTATCGGTTTTCCGTTGGACGCCATCATCGACGAGGAAGTGACCACCATTTACCACCCGGAACACCTCCTGTCGTACCTCAATGAAAAAGCGCCACAACACCCCACCAGTAGTTTTTTCTACCTCAATGGTCACCACGGTGAAGAAAAGGTCATTCTGGAAAGCTTTATCAATGGCCGGGAGTTTTCTTGTATCGTCATCCGCAAAGAAGATGGCAGTGCCGTGGCCCTGCCTCCTACGGAGATTCTGAAAGGCAAAGAGGTATTCGATTACCGTTCCAAGTATATGCCGGGCATGTCACGCAAACTGACGCCCATCGATCTGCCAATTGAAAAAATCAATAAAATACGTTCGGAATGTGAAAGGCTCTTTACCGAATTGGGCTTCCAGACCTACGCCCGAATCGACGGCTTTTTCACCCGTGATGAGAAGGTTTTCCTCAACGATCCGAATACGACTTCGGGCATGTTGCCTTCGTCCTTTTTCTTCCATCAGGCGGCAGAAATTGGGCTCAACCCATCCCAGTTTCTGACCTACATCATCCGAATCTCCCTCAAAGAGCGTATGGATGCCTCCGAAGAAAAAGGGACCTTCCGCAACCTGATTAACCTGCTGGATGACCAACTGGCCGAAATGAAAGGCGAGGTGGACACCCGCAAGAAGATAGGTGTGATACTGGGCGGCTATTCCTTTGAGCGCCATATTTCGGTGGAAAGTGGCCGCAATATTTTTGAAAAACTGGCCAGCTCTGAAAAATATGCCCCCATTCCGATTTTTTTGATGGGCAATCCCGATCACTACGAACTGGTACAGCTGCCCATCAACCTGCTCTTGAAAGACAACGCCGACGACATCCGCGATAAAATCAAGCACTGGAAAGTACATCCGGTCATTGAAGCCATCAAGGCCCAGTGTCAGGATATCACCCAGAAATACGCCTCAGAAAATGTGGTCTTTGCCCCGCAGTCCATCCGTTTTGATGCACTCAAGCAGATGGTCGATGCCGTTTTTATTGCCCTGCACGGTCGGCCGGGTGAAGACGGGCAATTGCAAATGCAACTCGATACCCTCGGTATTCCGTATAACGGCTCGGGAGTTCGCTCCAGTAGCGTAACCATAGATAAATATAAAACCCTGCAAACGCTGAAGCGCAATGGCTTTAGTGTCACTAATCAGCTATTGGTGCGCAAGGCGGATTTCCTGACGGATCAGGATGCTTTTTATGCAAAGGTTGAATCCTCCTTTGCCTACCCTTTTGTGGTCAAGCCGGTGGATGACGGATGTAGTTCGGCGGTAAAAATTATCAAAACAAGAGAAGAATTGACCGCTTTCGCGGAATTGATCTTCCGAAGTCCCGATGATGAAGGGCTGAGCCAGCGCAGGGTACTAAAGCTACGACCGCAGGAAGAATTTCCACGTAAAAATGAGATCTTAGTAGAGCAGCTCATCACCGCCAATGGGGCCTCACACTTCCTCGAAATAACTGGTGGCCTGTTAACCCATTACCAACCTGATGGCACTCTACAATACGAAGTTTTTGATCCGTCGGAAGCGCTGGCTAGTGGTGAGGTGCTTTCGGTAGAAGAGAAGTTTTTGGCCGGCGAAGGACAAAACATCACCCCAGCCCGCTTTGCCCCTTTACAGAATGACTACCAACGCATTGCGGATCAGGTGAAGAATGATCTGGAGAAAGCGGCGCGGGTGCTCAATGTACAGGGATACGCCCGCATTGACGCCTTTGTACGAATTTATGACAACCTGGAGGCAGAAACCATTATCGTAGAGGTCAATTCCCTTCCGGGAATGACACCCGCCACCTGTATCTTCCACCAGGCGGCCATCAATGGATATCAGCCCTACAATTTTATTGACAGCATTCTCGAATTTTCGCTGTCCCGACAACAGAAAAATGGCAAGCTGCCCCAACTGAAAGCCCCCATCGTGGCCAGTACGCCAATATCCCCACAGCCGGAACATACCAAACAAACACACACCGTACCCGATATGGAGTATACCAATACCGGTTTTGACTGGAAGCAGAAAGCAAAAGGCGTTTTTGAAGCCATCTGGAATTTTTTAAAATCTCCGGTTTTCCTGAAAAACCTGGGACTTTTGGCCGCATTTTTCCTGGTGATCTTTCTGGTGACGACCAACTGGCTAAAATGTTATACCAAACACGGAGAGTCCATGCAGGTCGATAGCTACAAAGGTATGGACATCAAGGATGCCATTCGCAAAGCCAGGAGCCGCAATCTTTCTGTGGTCGTGCTGGATTCGATATGGCAGGAAGGTCGCCCCGCCAATCAGGTGGCTGATCAGACGCCGAGCCCATTGTCCAGAATTAAGGAAGACCGAACCATCTACCTGACGATCTACAAAGCCAAAGGTGATCCAATCTTGCTGCCGGAATTCCGCAGCAGCGGGTATGATTTCAATGATTACAAGGGTAAACTCAAACAACGGAAGGTCAATTCGGTCGTGCGCGAACGGAAATTTGACAGCAAGCAGGAAGAAAATACCATCCTGCAAATGTTCTATAAAGGACAGGAAGTGAATGAGAATGACCTGAGAAAGGGTTTTGAGGTATACAAAGGTGATACACTCGAATTTGTGGTTACCAAACAGAGTACGGAATGGGTCATTTTACCCAACCTGGTATGCTCCAAATACGATCGTGCGGTCTTTGTCATTACTGGCAATAAGCTGAGCGTAGGCAATGTGTATGGCGATGTGTATGATCAGCAAGAGGCCTATGTATATAAGCAGGACCCACCCTACGAGCCCGATCAAAGAATCAGAATTGGCCAACAGGTCAATATTTACCTCACAGATGAACTACCCGTTGGGTGTTCGGGAGAATAGCACAAAAGGGATTACTGTCCCCTTTCTGCCTAAGCTACAAAATTAACGAATAACAAAATTTATAAGTCTTCGTTTTCAATAGGAGGTATTTTTGATAAAAGCACAATAAACGGAATTGATCTAATGAGAATTATCTACGCTTTATTACTCTTGATGATGTGGGGCAACACAGATTTAGTTGGACAGGAAGTACTACCGCTGTCCGAGAATAATGTCCTTCAGAGATACCAGATGCAGCGGGAAAATGAATTGCCAGTGTCTATGCGTTATAACGCGGCCGCGGCCAGTGAAAAGGGGCTCTGTAATCCACAGCAGACCGGGATTCGCTATGTAGAATCCGGCCGCACCCTAACCCTGGATTTTAATCTACTCAACCCATCGATCGACGAAAATGGCAAGCTTTTCTGTTCCACCTGTGATGATCTGATGTTTGGTACCGCGCAACTGGAAACAGACTCCACCCAAACCATTGACTATGTGGCTGATGATGGGGTTATCGTAGGATCGGAAGACATTACTATTCGCTTTTGCAGCAGTGATCAGAGCACTTGCTACGATTCTATCACTTTTAATGTACAGGTGATTCGGGCAGGCAAAAACTTCTTCCCGGCCACTATCGCCCTTGAACCAGGAGACATTACAGAAATCACAGCTGACATCAGTGAATTTTCCGGCGATTTGTACTGCTCCTCATTTGTAGATTGCCTTGATGAATATGAGGGCCGCGAACAGCGAGTATACCTGAGTAATTACTCCACTCCGACCAACAGTTTTGTGTACAGTGCGGGGCGCTTTCCCGGTGTAGACTCCATTTGTTTGCGACTGTGTGATGAATTTGCTATTTGTGATACCTTTCACTACGCTTTTGAAATTGCCAAGCACCGAATTAACATTCCGTTCCTTGACGACTTTTCCTACGAGGGGCCCTATCCGGATAATGATCTGTGGTTGGACAACGAGGTATTTGTAAACAAGACTATGGCCATTAATCCACCTTCCATTGGCGTAGCCACCTTCGATGGCCTCAACAGCTACGGCAAACCCTATGCCGATACCTACGGTCAGGCCGACCGGCTGACATCCAATTTCATCGACCTTTCTGGAGTAACGGGTGCATTGGCACTAAGCTTCTACGTGGAATCAACGGGACTGGGCGACAAGCCGGAGGTAAAGGACTCGCTGGTCCTGGAATTCAGAAACGATGATGGCGAATGGGCGCACATCAACCAGTTTGTAGACGAAGGCCCTGACGCAAGAGAACGCTTTGCCTTTTACAAATTTGAAATTAACCCGGAATACCGCCACGCCGATTTTCAGTTTCGCCTTTATAATTATTCGGACCGCTCGGGCATCCAGGACAACTGGCACCTCGACTACGTGCGTATCAGCCAGGAAAACCCCGACTCCACTTTTGCGGATGTCGCCTTTACCAGGGAGCCTGATTTTATCCTTTCGCCTTATACCAGTATGCCCTATCGTCATTTTGACGGAGCCGAAACGGAAAACCTAACCGACGAAATTATGGTGGGCCTTTACAACCATACCGATCAGGTGTTGAACATTACACCCACCCGGGTTTCCTTACAGGAATTGAGTTCCAACATTACGCCTTTCGGCAATACGTTGACCTTGTTGAATGGGCAGGAAGCCAACGTTCCCAATGGTGTACCGGTCAATCGCACCTACCCATTGCAGGAGTTTCCAACTGCTTCCGATCCCGTTTACGGAGATTTTGTACAGATCATGTCGGGGCCGGGATTAGATGGCTTTGACAAGCTGGAGTTTTTGATGACCTACGAGCTGGAAGACAATACCCAGATCACTCAAGCGGGTTTTGAGGCCGTACAGGTCAACGATCACGTGGAGCGCACTACGGTGATGGATGATTATTTTGCCTACGACGACGGGACGGCGGAAAGCAAGCTGGTCACCGGTCAGAATAATCGGGTGGCAGTGAAATTTACTACCCAGGAACCGGATACCCTCAGAGCGGTTCAATTCCACATTCCCCACTTTGATCCGGATGCCGAAGATCAAGAGTTCATTCTGCAAGTGTACATCGGAGAGCTGGACGACGAGCCGGAATACCAACAAAATTTTGATCTGTATTTCGCTGATGCCTACTATGATACGTTGCAGGGTTTTACCACTTACTCACTGGTAGATGACAATGGAGATTTTGCGCCATTGGCACTTCCTGCCGGTGACTTTTACGTAGGTTGGCAGCAAAAGAGCAGTTGCGATTTTGTCTATTGCTTTGCTGTAGGCTACGATGTCAACCGCCCACAAGCCAAGGAGTATATTTCCCGCAATTCCGGTTTCGGCTGGGAACCACTGGCGGAATTCACACGTCCGGGAGCACTGATGTTGCGCCCGGTGGTAGGCAGTAAAACACCCGGCTTTACCAGTGTGGAAGAAGAACGCCAACCCCTGGATTTCAAGGTTTATCCAAATCCGACCCGCGACCAGATCAACATCAGTACACCGGAAGAGAGTCCGTATTTCTACCGATATGTATTGTTCAACCAGCTGGGCCAGATCGTACGCCGTGGGCCCCTGAGCCCAACGATTGATGTACATGATTTACAAGCAGGTATGTATCATTTGAAAATAAACAACGAACGAAATCAACAGGAATTTCAGCAAAGGATTGTAATTTTACGGGATTAACCCTAAACTTTACACATTACACTCGCTTGGGAGATGTTTGCAACATCGACCTACACTCTACACTCTACACTCTACACTCTACACTCTACACTCTACACTCTACACTCTAAACTAAAGAAGGCATGAATATTGACGCTAAAGAGCTAAAAGAAAAACTGGACAGAGGAGACGATTTTGTGTTGATTGACGTTCGCGAATCGCACGAACACCAGGAATTTAATGTCGGAGGGCAATTGATCCCGGTAGGCATCATTCAGACAAAAGTTCCTGAACTGGAGCAGCATAAAAACGATGAGGTCGTTGTTTATTGCCGTTCGGGAGCGCGCAGTGGCATGGCTCAACAAATTTTACAGCGGGCGGGCTTTACCAATGTACGCAACCTGACTGGCGGCATGTTGGCCTGGAGAGAAACTTTTAAATAAGATTTATACCAACAAAAAAGCAGCCACAAGATCATTTTTGCGGCTGCTTTTTTAGGCCCCCTCCTTATTACCTCTTCTTTTGCACAATGGCCTCAATGCCCTTGTCCAATAGTTCTTTCTTGAGTGTGTTGGCTTGCCCGTAGGAATCAAAACGATCAACCAACGCCACTGCCAGGCTGCCGCGATTAAAGATTTCTACCGCAGCGTCAGAGTAGCCCATTCCACGGAGCTTTTCCACCTGATTTTCGGCATTGATCCTTTCGGCATAAGAACCGGCTAATACCATATAAGCACCACTACTGCCAAAGGAACTCGGCGTATTGTCAATTTTATCATTGCCGATTGGTTCGTCTTCTACCGGCGTATTTTCTTCCTCATCGAAAACATCATTTGAAGTCAATTCATCATCATCAAGATCTTCACTGCTTCCCGGCTGGGCATTAGCGGTGCTGTCTGAAACGATGTCTCCCTCATCATCAAAAGTGTAGGTGCCATCATCTTCGGTGTATTCATCCGGATTGGCCTCCGTGGTATTGGTGATGGCCGGATTGGACAGTTCATTTCTGTTGATGAGCTTGTACACCAGAAAGCCCAGGGCAAAAATACAAACTGCCACAATGGCGATGGTTAGAAAGTCAAGTTTTGACATAGTGGTCCAGGTTTTGGCTATAAATATAAAATAAAATTAACTTGTAAACGAAATTTATCCAACAACACTTTTTCAGGGTTATTCGACCATTTTCTCACAAATTTTGCCATTCAAGCCATTTTTTTTGCCTTTGGCAAAATAATTTCAGGTGAAAAACCATTTAATATTCCGTCATTTCGACCAAACAATTCTCTCTACTACGCTTTATAATCCAGTATCAAATTTTTATCATTCATCCATCACTTCTGTTCCGCGCAGAGTGGTATCAACAGATTAATCTCAGCCTTTATGACGAGACTCTACACTATGCCTTATTGTCAAACTGAAAAAAAGGAAAGTTATGAGATTATCCCTGCTGAACATCGTGCCAGCCCTCCTGCTGGCAGTAACCACATTAACTGCTCAGGAAACCACTCCACCTGCTGACCCACAAATTATTGCGGAAAACACCAGCACCACAACACCCAAAAAAGAAAAGGAAAAGGAAATTTCCAAGCTCTCCGACGAGGAGCGAACTCAAGCAGTATTTGCGGCCATTGATGCCGGTGATATCGAGACGGTGAAAAAGATGAAGCACCCTATGATGTATTACCGCCACAATGAAAACGGTGAAACCGCTCTAACCCAGGCAATCATCAATAAGCATCCGGAAATGATCGATCTTCTGGCGGAAGATGCCGTCATCAACCTGAAAAACAAGTCTGGTGAAACCCCGCTGACACTTGCCCTGAAGCAGGGTGACAAGGAGACCATCCAGTTGATCTCCGAAAGGGCCAAAGCCGGCTTGAAAAATGATGAGGGTATTGCGCCGCTGATGCTGGCCATTGACCTGGAGGATTTAAAGTTATTACAACGCCTCATCGACAAGGGAGCTGATGTCAATCGCAAATCCAATGGCGTTACCCCATTGGCGAAAGCCGCTACCAAAAACCAGATCAAGATTGTGGCGCTCTTTGTACGCAATGGAGCGGACCCGAGTATTGCCAACGACAACGGAGAATTGCCGGTATATATCGCCGTGCAAAATGGCTACAATGTGGTGGCTGGAATTCTGCTGCACAAGAGTGAGCAACCCTTTGAGGATGCCAACTGGGCCAACTCCATCGGGGAAACGCTGATGAATATTGCCGCAGCACAGGGCAACGAACAATTGGTCCGTATTCTGATCGATAATGGTGCGGAGGTGATGGGTACCGATTATATGGAAAATACCGGGCTGAATATTGCAGCGGAAAAGGGTTATGCCTCCATTGCACTCTTGTTGATCGAGCAGGGTGCCGACCCCAATCACACCAATATCATAGGCACCACTCCGATCACCGCTGCCGCCAGTAATGGTCATACCGATCTGGCGGAACTGCTGGCGGAACACGGGGCCAACCCCGATCTGCGCAATTTTGAAGGCGTGGCCGCCAATGATTACGGCAGCTATCGCCTGATGGATCAAGCATTGCAAAATACCATCATCGAACTTACCGAAGAAGAAACGAATTAAACCCACATAAAGGAATGGTTTATCTCCTTGGGATGGGAGTTGGACCGGTTTTTGTGTAAACTAATTATAGGATAGGAAAAAATTGCAAAGTTATTGAAGGACTCCTTAGGGATGGGGAGTCCTTTTTTTGTTATCCCACGCGAAAGAATCTTATTTTTGCAGAAAATCTGCATTTGATGAGACTTTCAATTTCCTTCTTACTGGGTGTATTCTTAATTACAGCCTGTCAACAAGATAAGCCTGATACCAGCTACCGCGCCCCGGTGCAAGTGGTTGAAGGACAGCAACAACAGCAATCCCCACAATCCTCCCCATCCAAATTTGTCAGCAATGTATTGATGGCCAACCGGCTTACGGAGATTTCACGTAATGCTACTCCTCAGTTCAATTATTCGCTCAACAAGCGCATGGCTCAATCCCTGCAACAGCAATTTCAGCAAGCAACCGATCCGCAACAGCAATTCCAGATTAAATGGAAGTACGCTGAACAACTACTACTGGCCGGTCTTACAGAAGATGCGCTACGTGAAGCCAACCAGATTTTAGAGGCATCGGGAGGCATCAATCCGCCCATCACGGAAGGTAAAAAACGTTTCCTGGACCTGCTTGGTCTTTCCTATCTTCGATTGGGGGAGCAACAAAATTGTATTCAAAATCATACTTCGGCTTCTTGTATCATCCCACTAAAGCCGGAGGGTTTTCACCGTTTGCCGGAAGGCTCTGAAAAAGCCATTGAAATTTTCACGCAAATTCTCTACAGCTTTCCCGATGATTTGCAAACGCGCTGGCTCCTCAATATTGCCTATATGACTTTAGGACGCTACCCCGATGGTGTGCCTGAAAAATGGCTGATCAATCCTAAAAACTTTCAACCAACCAATAACTTTCCCATTTTCCAGGATGTGGCCATCCCGCTGGGCCTGGATGTGCGTGGTTTGTCAGGAGGCAGCAGCATTGAGGATTACAATATGGATGGCTACCTCGATATTTTTGTCACCTCATACGGGCTGGAGGATCAATGCCGATTTTTCCTCAACAATGGAGATGGTACCTTCAAAGATCAAACCATTGATGCCGGCTTAAAAGGCATCGTTAGTGGCCTCAATGTGAAACACGCCGATTACGACAATGACGGATACGCCGATATCCTCATTTTGCGCGGAGCCTGGATGGGTGAAGGGGGCAAACACCCCAATTCGCTCCTGCACAACAATCAGGATGGCACCTTTACCGATGTAACAGAAGCTGCGGGCATGATGTCAATGTATCCCACCCAAACGGCAGCCTGGGCGGATTTCAATCGCGATGGTTGGTTGGATGTCTTTATTGGCAATGAATCGGTGGCCTTCAAGAGTGATAAGAAATTGCACAACCCCTGCGAACTTTACTTGAATAACGGCAACGGTACATTTACAGAAGTGGCCGGTAAAGTAGGCCTGGATATCCTGGGTATGATCAAAGGGGCTACCTGGGGCGATATCAACAACGACATGCTACCGGATTTGTACATTTCCGATCTGGCGGGTAAAAACAAGCTCTTTGTCAATCGGGGAGGATCGAGTATTGATGACTGGAAATTTGAAGAGATCGGAGCCAAAGCCGGTGTACAAGAGCCATACTACAGCTTTCCCTGCTGGTTTTGGGATTACGACAATGACGGTGACGAGGATATCTTTGTATCCGGGTACGATATGGAACGGCTGGACCGGGTTGCCTTTGATGCCGCACTTGAGTTTTTGGGTAAACCCAAACAGGCCGAGACACCAAGACTTTACCGCAACAACGGCAATGAAACTTTCACCGATGTGACCGTGCAAACCGGACTAGACAAAGTGATGTACGCTATGGGAAGCAATTTCGGTGACCTCGACAATGACGGGTATCTCGATTTTTACATTGGTACAGGTACGCCCGATTACAGCGCCCTGGTGCCCAACCGCATGTTTCGCAATATCGGTGGCAAACGCTTTGAAGAAGTCACCATGAGTGGTTTTGGTCATTTGCAGAAAGGTCACGGCATCAGTTTCGGCGACCTTGACAATGATGGTGATCAGGATATCTACTGCGTGATGGGCGGCGCTTATGAGGGAGACCTGGCCAATAATGTGCTGTACCAAAATCCTACGACGGGTAAAAACTGGACCAACATCATTTTGCGGGGCTATACGTCAAATCGCAGCGGCCTGCAAGCCAAGCTCAAAATCACAGCAGTAGATGGCACCGGCAGGGCCAACACCTACTACCGCGTGGTCAATACCGGTGGCTCTTTTGGTTCTTCAAGCATACAGCAGGAGGTGGGCATCGGAAATGCAGTCAGTATTGCCGAACTGAAAGTCCAGTGGCCAAACTCACCGCCACAGGTCTTCAATGAGATTATTCCAAATGCCACTGTATACATTCAGGAAGGAAAATCAGAGGTGAAATACTTGTCAAAACCACAGATACAGTTGGCAACACACGGCGGTCATCAGGGGCATGAACATCATTAGGAAACCTCAAACCGTAGCCCGTCATACGCCAGATGCACTCCTTCCGGCAGTTGCTGTTCCATCTCGGCATGTAGGCCGATACGGTGGCTGACGTGAGTTAGAAAGGTACGTTGGGGTTGGATGCGCTCAATCATTTCCAGTGCTTCGGGAACGTTGAGGTGGGTATGGTGCGGATTAAAATGCAGGGCGTTAAGTACCAGGGTATGTAAGCCGCGAAGCTTGGGCATTTCACTTTCCGGGATCGTTTTGACATCGGTCAGGTAGGCGAAATTGCCAATGCGAAACCCGAGGATCGGTAATTTTCCATGAAAGATAGCCACAGGCAACACTTCGATACCCGCAGCGGTGAAGGGGTGATCTGCATCGATGTGCTGGATTTGTAAGCGCGGGGCACCAGGGTACGGTTTGGCATCAAAAACGTAGGAGAAGCGCTGGCGCAGTGCCACGGCCACCCGGTCGGTAGCATAAACCGGCATGTCCTTTTGCTGGCTGAAGTTGAAAGGACGTACGTCATCCATACCAATGATGTGGTCGTTGTGTTCATGCGTAAGCAGTATGGCATCCAACTGATTGACCGACTCGCGCAACATTTGCTGGCGAAAATCCGGACCACAATCAATGACAATTCGGCGGTCTCCGATCTCCAACATAGCCGCTACCCGCAACCGTTTATCCCGCGGATCGGTTGATCGGCAGACTTCGCACTGACAACCAATGACGGGCACTCCCTGCGAGGTTCCCGTACCTAATATCGTGACTTCTATTTTGATGGGTCTACTTTTGTAATTCTTTGAAAAAGCCCATGATTCAAAGTCAATCAAAAAGGTCAATCAACGCTTCCTACCGACACTCTTGATTGACCTTTTAGCTTAACCACGGACTTTTTTTTATTCTTCTTCGTCGGTCAGGTCTTCTTCATTATCCAGAACATCCAGTTTCATTAACTGTTTGTACAATTTGGCGGAAGCCTCACTAAACACCTCCTCATTCACCGGGATTTCCCCAAGAATTTCCAATAACACATTGATACGGCCATCGACCTCAAAAAATTTATTGATGACAATCACATTCCTATTTTCCACGATACAATAGCCCGATTGAAAATTGCCCTTTTCGTAGCGTATGGTATAGGCTAAATCGCCAAATAAGTTCTCCAGCTTTTTTAGATTGTGCTTCGTGCTTTTAAACATAATCAAAAAATATATCAACTAACTTTTGTCCCCTTCTGTTTCTGACATCAGACACACGACAAAAGTAACAATTTTACCCACTTTGCTCCATTAAAGTAGCCATTTACGCGTTTCACTTTAAGAATAAGGTATCTTTGCCAAAGAATGATAAAAAGAAAAGCTATGATTGTAAGAATGTTTTTTATGACCCTTTTGAGCATCCTGTTTTTGTTGCCCGAGTCAGCCCTGGCTCAAGGCCGGTTTAAAGCCGCAGCAGTAGCCGGGTTTAATATGTCGCAACTGGACGGTGACAAGTTGGGAGGCTACAACCAAATTGGGTTGCATGGAGGATTAAAGGTTTTTACCGTGCTTACCGACCGGTGGGAAATTAGTCTGGGCATGTTGTATTCTCAACAGGGTAGCCACCGCACCAGATCAGATGATCCCAGTTCTATTTACGAAAGTGTACGGCTCAATTTTGTAGAAGCCCCCGTGATGGTACACTTTCGCGACTGGAAATTTCAGGTCGGTGCCGGATTTTCGTACGCCAACCTGATCAACTTCAAAGTGATCGATTATACCGGTCAGGACATTACCGACCGCCAGGATTACGATTCCAGCATTTTTTCGATAATTTTGGGCGTTACTTTACATTTGAGCGAAAAATTTGGAGTGGATGTGCGCTGGCACAAATCACTCAATAACATGCAGGCTGATTCCGGCGACGGAACGCTGATTGGCCGGGTAATTGGTATTACCGGCATGTACCGTTTTTAAATACATCTTGAAGAAAATTGAAAATTTTTATGATGCGAAATTTGCTGCCCTTATTATTAATGACCCTTTTTCTGGCTTGCAATGGCGGTTCTAAAACAGAATCGCAGGAAACAACGGAAGCCACCCAACAACAGCCCTCGGCACCTGAAACTCCAGCAGTAGCCACCAAGACCTACCCGCCGGTACCGAAAGATACCATGCAGATGCTCGCTGAAAAGTGCGACTTCATCGATGTAGTGTTTTATTATGAGTCTTTTTCTTTGAGTCAGCAAAAGAAAAATGACATCCTCGGCTCTCTGGGACACATTGCCCCCGAACCAGCGCCGGTGCCCGAAAATTGCAAGCCGATCGGCCGCATCTTTTACCAGGTGCAAGGCGTCAATCGCATGGAGGCCGACCTGTTTTTCACCAAAGGGTGTACCTTTTTGTTGTTTTATGAAAACAATCAACCCACATACGCTAACAACCTGACACAGGACGGCATCAGCTTTTATAGCAATGTCTTCTCCCAGGTCAAAGGCGGGGGCTAACCAAATTTCCTATATGGAGCAATACGCGGTTATTGACCTTGGCACCAACACTTTTCATTTGAAGATCGTCTCCCTGCTCGCCGATGGAAGCTTCGAAGAGTCATTCCGGGAACGGCGCTTTGTCAAGTTGGGTGATCAAGGCATTGATACCATTGGCCCGGAGGCCTACCAGCGGGGCATCGAGACCATACTCCAATTCCACCAGAAGCTTAAAACATACAATGTCAGGCAATTAAAAGCGACCGGCACCGCAGCACTGCGTACCGCTTCCAATGGTCCGGCTTTCATCAATGAAATCCTCCTAAAAACGGGCATTACCATCAGCCTGATTTCCGGTGAAGAGGAGGCTCGCCTCATCTACGAAGGAGTGCGTATGGCCGTACCGTTGCAGGAAGCTCCCGATCTGATCATGGATATCGGAGGAGGTAGTGTGGAATTCATCCTTGCCAACGGCAAGGGGATCATGCACATTTGGAGCTTTCCGGTAGGCATGGCCGTATTGTACCGACAATTTCACCGCCACGATCCTTTGTTGGCCGTGGAGGCGGAAGCGGCCCGCCAATTTCTCGACCAGACCTTCGCCGAGATGTTTGCCCAACTCAAAGATTATCCAATCCAGCGATTGATTGGCGCATCTGGCGCCTTTGAAGTTTTGGCCAATATGCTGCCAAGTACACTGATCGATGATCACCATTTCCGCGTGAGTACCCAACACCTGGTGGAGCTAATTCCCACCCTATTGTTTACCACCAAAGCCGAGCGCCTGGCACTGGCCGAATTGCCCCCCGAAAGAGCCGATATGATTGTTGTCGCTTTCCTGCTGGTCGAACATTTACTGACCAATATTCGATTTAGTGAAGTGATTGTTTCGGAATATGCCCTGCGGGAGGGCATTCTGGGAGAAATGGCTTTTAAGGACGTTGGATAACGCTTGCAATCGAACAATTTTTCTGAATTTTTATTTCAAATTAGGTAATGCCTGGTTCATTGTTGGCCTTACTTTTTTTCAGTCAGGAATAATTCGATAACTTTGAAGCCATTTTGTTAACCAAATAAATCCGACTGATGCGCTTAATAAAGCATTTATTGATGGTATTTTGCATAGGCCTGATTCCTATGCTGACGTCTGCACAACGGACCGTTGAGTACGCCGATGTTGAACCCAACCGTTTTGATTACGGAAAAATGTGGACGCTCGAGTATGCACCACTCGACTACTTTGAAAAAACGTACGGCTTCCGCCCCGATGATGAATGGATCGAACACGTCAGGATGTCCGCACTGCGGTTTTCTTCTTTTTGCTCCGCTTCATTTGTTTCACCCAATGGCCTGGTGATGACCAACCACCACTGTTCACGTGGTGAAGTAGGCAAGGTAATGAAGGAAGGAGAAGACTTTGACAAGGATGGCTTTTATGCCAAAACGGAAGGAGAAGAAAGACGCGTTTCCGGACTTTACGTCAAACAGCTGGCCCGAATTGCGGATGTCAGTAAAACCGTTGCTGAGTACACGGCAAAAGCTAAGACGCCGGAAGAAACTGCACAACTGCGTGACTCCGCCTTGAAAGTATTAATCACTGAATACAGTGCCAAAGATGGCTGGCAGGACCTGGAGGTTGAGCCTGTAAACTACTACAGTGGCGGCCGTTATTCACTCTATGGGTACAAACGCTACGACGATGTCCGCCTGGTGCTCATTCCCGAATTACAGCTGGGCTACTTCGGTGGTGACCCCGACAATTTCACCTTCCCTCGATACAACCTGGACTGTACTTTCTGGCGAGTGTATGATGACGGCAAACCGCTCAACACCGAAGATTTTCACTTCAAATTCAACGCCGAAGGCGCCGGTGAAGGAGAAGCGGTATTTGTGGTGGGCAACCCTGGTAGTACCGAACGCTACCGCACCATGGCTCAACTCGAATTCGATCGCGACTATCGCTACAATTCCCAATTGAAGTGGATGGAAAACCGCGTGGCTTTGATGCAGGAAAAATACAACCAGGAACCTTCTCACGAATTGCAGGAAGACATCTTTAGCTTATCCAACGGTGTAAAGGCAATCGACGGCATTGTGGAAGGTATGTTTGACCCACAACTGATGGGCAAAAAAGCAGCGATGGAAGAACTAATCAAGTCAAAATCTGAGGCGGTAGCCAATGGCAATGACTACTGGAAGCAATTGGCGGATGCCTATGAACCCCTAAAAGGGTACATTGCCGAGCTTAATATCCTTGGTCCTAACCCTTATAATGGTAGCACCGTACAGGTGGCTCACCAGATGTACAACTACCTGCAAAAAATGGGCGAAGACGATGCCAGCGATGAAGACAAAGCCGCCCTCAATGAGCAAATTCAAGCACTGGCGCAAGGCATGAACAGTCCTTACGAGGCTGCTTATCTCTCCACTGTTTTGAGTGAACTCCAGCAATTTGCCAGCCCTGACGATACCTACTTGCAAGAAATCCTGGACGGCCGTACGCCGGAGGAGGCCGCTAAGGAGATACTGGATAAAACAGCCTTTACCGATACCAAAAAACTGGAAAAACTGCTGGATTCCAAGCCAAAAAAGCTGCAAAAGAGCAAAGACCCAGTGCTGAAGATTGCCAGACTGGCCATTCCCAAGTTTTACGAAGGAGCTGCCTTGTTTCAGTCTACGGCCCCGGCACGTCAGGCCCTCTCCAAAAAGATTGCCAATGAGGTTTATCAGGTGTACGGACTGGATATCCCGCCCGACGCCACCTTTACCATGCGTATTGCCGATGGCGTGGTGAAGGGGTACGAGTACAATGGCACCGTTGCGCCTTACAAAACCACCTATTTTGGCTTGTATGATCGCTACTACAGTCACAATAAAGTATTTCCATGGGCGCTGCCCGAAAAATGGCAAAACCCTCCCATGGATTTGCTGAAGGCGCCATTAAACTTTGTATCCACCAATGATATTATCGGAGGTAACTCCGGTAGTCCCATTATCAACAAAAAAGGTGAAGTGGTGGGATTGATTTTTGATGGTAACATCGAATCACTGCCGGGCAACTTCATTTACGATGAACGCGTCAATCGCTCTGTATCTGTACACGCCGGCGGAATGATTGCCGCCATGAAATACATCTACAAAGCTGACCGTATTCTCAAAGAATTGGGAGTAGAATAAGGCTTTGAATTCATAATAGATTCGGAAGTGGGTCACCCTCACTTCCGAATGTTTTTTACCCCTACAGCATTTGTGGGGAAACCTTGAAAATCTACCTTGTAATGCGTCGAACCTGGATCTTATTTTTTCTGTTGTTCACTCTTTCTCTCCACGGGCAATCCCCAATGGAATCGCCATATGAATTGGATTGGAGTACCGAAGGCCCCATCCTTGGCGGAAGCCTGGCCACCATCACGGTAAGTTTTGTGATTAACGGCAAAATTGTGGTCCTTGCGGAAGAAGATGTAACGAGGTATGATGGCAGCGGTATTTTTGGAGTGGATCGTTGGGTGATTCGAAACTGGTCGTTGAAAGCACAAAAAGTGAGCGACATCATGCTATATACCTCCTACGCAACTCCATTGGCAATGCTGCTGGTCGGAGAGCGCAGTCGTAAGGATTTCGGAAAGACATCGCTCTTTGCCATAGAAGGCATGATGGCAACAATGGCGCTGACCAACCTGACCAAAGTAATTTTTAAGAGAACCCGGCCATTTGTGTTCAACAAAGATGCGCCCATGGAACTGAAGCTCAAGCGAAACGCACGCCTTTCGTTTTTCTCCGGGCATACCTCCTCCTCTGCATTTATGACTTTTCTTACCGCTCAGCTGTACTCTGACTACTATCCGGAGAGCAAGGCCAAACCCTACGTCTGGGGGCTGGCAGCTGCCATTCCGGCTGTAACCGGCTACAATCGCATCCGTGGTGGCAAGCACTATCTGACCGACGTGCTCCTGGGCTATGCCGTAGGCACCACCATCGGACTGTTGATCCCCCGTATTCACCGCGTTAATGAATAGAGTTGTTAAGTTAAAAATGCCTTATGCTTTACGCAAAATGTTATACTAACGTTAAGGATGTAGGCTGAATCTACAGTCCGTCAAATTCCTCTTAGCTTTATAACGTTGAAGTAAAACAAACTTTTTTGACCGGCGTAAATGTATTTGCCGGGATTGAATTCCAATGCAGCCACCACACTATGGGAAATAAAAGGAAAATCGGCTGGATGAGTGCGGGGGCCCTGGTAGTGGCAAATATGATCGGCACCGGGGTTTTTACCACCCTTGGGTTGCAGCTCAACACCTTAAGCAATACCTGGACCATCTTATCCTTATGGATTCTCGGTGGTCTTATTGCGTTGTTTGGCGCATTCAGCTACGCCGAGCTGGGTACCCGTTATCCGCACTCCGGCGGAGAATACCACTTCCTTTCCAAAATGTACAATCCCTTTTTAGGGTATCTTTCCGGATGGGTTTCGCTTACGGTGGGCTTTGCTACCTCCATTGCCCTTTCAGCCATGGCGATGGGTAATTACCTGGCACCGTTAGTCCCGATCTCCGGGCTATGGCTGGCCATCATTTCCATTGTTGGCCTTTCGTTGGTGCATTCCTTCAGCATTCGCCAAAGCAGCTTATTTCAAAATATTTTCACCATCCTGAAAATACTGCTCATCCTCCTGCTGATTATCGGCAGTTTTATGCAGGGAAGTGCGACCAATGCACTGGATTTCAGCGGTGGCTGGCAAAATGAAATCACTACTACAGGTTATGCAGTGGCCCTGGTTTATGTGATGTATGCCTTCTCCGGATGGAATGCAGCGGCTTACATTGTGGATGAAATTGACAGTCCCTCAAAAAATCTGCCACGCGCCCTGGTAGGTGGAACCTTACTGGTGAGTATTTTATTTGTGTTGCTACAACTGGCGTTCCTCAACCAGGCTACCCTCGATCAGCTGCAAAACAAGATCGAAGTAGGACAGGTTGTGGCCGATTTGATGTTTGGCACGCAGGGCGGGCGGTTGATCAGCACCCTCATTGCGCTGCTACTCATTGCCGGCATTAGTGCTATGATCTGGGTGGGCCCCAGGGTAACACATGCCATGGCTAATGAGCATCACATCTGGAAGTTTTTTGCCAAGAACAATCAACGTGGCATTCCCGTAAGGGCCATCTGGCTTCAGGCCGCCATTAGTCTGGTCATGGTGGTAACCAGTTCCTTTGAACAAATCTTACTTTATAGTGGCTTTATTCTACAGCTTTTCACTACGCTAACCGTTGCGGGGCTGCTGCTCGAAAGAGGCAAAGCCAACCGACATAAGGTATACCGCAGCCCCGGTTATCCTTACATTCAAATTATCTTCCTGGTGTTTAGTATCTGGCTGCTGGCCTTTCTGCTGTACGACAAACCCCGCGAGAGCTTGCTGGGCTTGTTTAACATTCTCGCCGGTGCCCTTTCGTATTGGTGGAATCAACGCCATCATCCCAATATTCCATCCGGAAAAAAGCATACCCGCAAAGTAGTTAAAAAAAAGATTGAACAAGTGGGGTAGGCGTGGTAGATGCCAGGCACTTCAAATAAACATTTCCTATATATTTCGGCTTCGGGTAAAATCTGCTAGTTTTGCATAGCAAAAACACAAACCCATTATATCCCATAAACTGAGACGACATGAACGCCAAGATTTACCTTCTGACATGCCTACTATTCTTTCCGCTCTTCCTCTGCGCACAGATCGATCAAACCGCGGGAGAAGAAGCAAAAGTACACTATAGAGATGGTGAAGAAGCATTGTTAAACCTGAAGTTTAAACAAGCCGAAAGGCATTTCGAAAAGGCCATCAAATTGCACCCCGATTTTAATGCAGCCCGCAGAGGGCTTGGACTGTGCTTTGAAAAACAGAAGAATTTTGATGCGGCGGTAGCGCAATACACCACCATCCTCGAAAGTGACTCCCTCTTTTCCCGCATTTTGTATTATCAGGTCGGCGAGATGTACTATAAAGAAGGACAGCACCAAAAAGCACTGGATTATTTCCGTCGATTTGAGGAACTTCAGGCGCTCGACTTTGAACAGTTTGGCTTTAACGGGACCAAGGAACTGAAAGCGGAACAATCCTACGTACGCAAAGTAGACGGCAGTATCCGCGCCTGTCAGATTTCCCTGGATTCCGCCAAATTTGTCAATGTTACCGAAATTTTCAACCTTGGCGATGGAATCAATACCAAGGTAGATGAAGTATTTCCCGCACTGACCAACGACCAGCTGAAAATATATTTCACCCGAATGGGGTTGGATGAAGATGAAAACCTCTTTAACAGCCATTTCAACAATAATCACTGGTCAAGTGCCAAGATTGTTCGTGGGCTAAACACCAAACTTCCTGAGGGCTATGGCTCTCTGGTGCGCAATGGCCGGCACCTGTTCTTCACGGCCTGCTTACGCGAAGGGATTCAGGGGCCCTGTGATATCTGGGAAGCAACGGTAGATGGCGATGAGGTTTCTGACATCGGCAGCGTTGAGGGTTTTGTTAATTCTGATAGTTGGGAGTCACAGGTGGCCATCAGCTGCGATGGCAGTACGCTTTTCTTTGCCAGTAAACGCACAGGCGGTTACGGCGGTACGGATATCTGGATGAGTGAGCGCAATGACCTTGGAATCTGGGGAGAACCAGTGAACCTGGGTCCAAAAATCAATACTTCAGAAGACGAAGAAGCGCCCTATATTACCAATGATGGCAAGACCCTGTACTTCTCCTCAACCGGCCATTTGGGTATGGGCGAGCAAGATATTTTTGTGAGTTGGCTGGACGAACGAAAAGGGACCTGGAGTGTACCGATCAATTTAGGACCTCCGGTCAATTCGCCCTATCGGGAATTGGGCTTTTTCCTTTCCGCTGACGGCCGAACGGGTTATTTTTCTTCCAATCGGCCTAAGGGTAACGGCGGGATGGACATTTATCGCTTTCGGCTCAATGAAAAACTGTTTAGCGATCCAATCACTTTCGTGGAAGGGTACCTAAAGGATTCAGTATTGCTGACACCAGTACCCAATGCCACCGTTAAGATCAATGGCCGGGCCCCGGTTACTGCCGATTCTGAAGGTCGCTTTTTCCTTTGTGTAGGCGCCGATGAGGTATTGGACCTGGAAGTACAAACGAAAGGCTTTAAGGCTTACCACAACCAGTTTCCCATTCCGGAATGGAACAACCGCGTTTTTTACGGTATAGACCTCTTGCTACAGCCTACTTTTAGTTTCATCGCTGAAATGACGGCAAAGTCACCGATTAAGGACACCTTGAATGTGGAGCCCCCAAAGGTGCAGAATGAATACCGGCATACCGTCTTTTTTGACTTTGACAGTGCAGAACTCACGCCAAATGAACTTGGTGAGCTGGCCAGCTTTGTGGAAAAGGTCAAGGGAAAGGACATCAGTCGCATCGAAGTCATCGGTTTCGCCGATGAGGTAGGCGCCGAAGCCTACAACCTGCGCCTCTCCGAGGAACGCGCCAAAGGCATCGCCCTTTTTCTGGTCAACCACTCTCTGGCCGTCGATCAAATCTACATGGAAGGCAAAGGTAAAATCGTTGAGAAAAGCGATAAAAACCAAAACCGCAAGGTGGAGGTGAAGATTGAGACGTTGGAGTGAGAAATTATTTTTGGGAAAACGATGGTCTGAACTACAAATCATTTAGGCCGAAGGACCGTACATTGGATATCTTGATGTAGTTTTCTTTAAGATCAGAAAAATAATTGATTACTTTTTTCGGAAAGTGGACTGAATTTTCCGGTGTGGCAGCGTTGAGGCTAATCTTGAGATTTTTCATTTCGTTGAAGCCTTCATCCGTTCGATATAACATTTCCCGACCAGCAATGGGTTCGCCGCCCGAAGAAACCCCGGAGAACACTCCCAGCAAAATCTTGGGATACCTGGCCACACCAACCTTAAAAGCCAGGTGCATCTGTTTCACCCCGTCGTCGGAGGTTAATAAGGCACTGATACTGCCGCCAATCCATTTGATTTTTCCACTGTACATTCGATCCGGTCCCCGCAGTTCCATATGGATGTCTACTGAATGTGAGATCCGTATTCTCACCGGAGAAACCAGGATATCCGGAGACTCGGAATTGCCCCGAACCAGGCTATACCAATTGCCCTCCAGAAACAAAATCTCTCTGGGCACAAAGGGTAAATAGGCAGCCTTGAAGTCTTCTATATTCTTGAATCCAAGGTAATAAACAATGGTATCCAGGCAAGATCGATCGAGATTGAGCCAGAGCGATTTCTCCTTTTTCGCCTTTTCTATGCCCAGAAAAACAGTGTCATACATATAGCGTTCTCCCAGGTGCCGGTATCCATCCGGCAGGCGGTCATTTATCACTTTATGCATTTGCAAGAGGCCAAAGCGGTCATACGAGACATTGCTCACTTCTACTGACTTTCGCAACATTTTTTCTAACAGCTCAACTTTTATCTCCATTTCAGGTCAATTCATAAATCGTCAAAGTTACTATGGACAACTATGGTAGATTTCAGATTTACCTCCCCATACTTTTGCTTTCGTAATCCTTCCTTGATAAGCACAAGTTGGACCCGCTGCGCAGCAATTCCCAATCTATCAGCTACAGGTTGGGGAAGGAGATTTATTCATTTTTAAAAACAAACATTATGAACTTACTTCTTTCTGCTGCATTTGCATTGCTGTCATTTTTTCTTTCAGTTCAGCCCAACGGCACAAACACCAACGAGACCACCTTCAATCAGACATCCTCCTCCCTGGCTGACATCATTACGATGGAAGAGGAAGCTTTAATGGTTACGATAACCGACTCCTCCAACGGCCCCATCATCAACATTGAAGTTGTAACACCTCTTGCTGTTACGGTATTGGACATCAATGGTTGCGGTGCCCAGTCTTGTGAAACCGATCTAAGTGCTCTGAGCAGTGGCTCCTATACCGTTTTTGTCACTACGCAATCGAGCCATACCTTTTCTGGTGAAATCACCATTGAATAATTGAATCATCAGGAGTGGCGCTGGTCGTCACTCCTCTTTTCCATCTTTTTCAACCATATCAAATCCGGAATGGTCAACTTGCTTCTATCTAAATCGGGAACAATACCATTATTAGCCAACATGTGATCGAAAAAAGGAAAAATAGCGAGATACAAATCTTTTTTTTCTTTCTTAAGATTATCCCGAGACTGAATATAGTTCTTGATACTTGCCAGTTGATGTTGAACCGCCTGTATATCTCCCTTTTCGTAATATGCTTTAAGCAAAAGCTTGTCACAAGAGATTTTATGAAACATATCCCGATGATACATGGCCGAGTCGCGAAAACGCCTGATGCCTTCCATACATTCGTCAATATTCCCCTTATGAAGTTCGATAATGGCCCGATTTAATTCCAAAAAATCCTCCGGGTCAAGGGTTTTAGAAACTGATAAAAAGCCAGCATTTCGATTCATAAAGTCTTCGGCCAATTCTAGCCTATCAATCATCAAACTCACAGTGATCACATTTTTTAGCCTTGAGGCGACCAATATGCCATTGTCCAGGAGCATATTTTTTGATTCGAGGTCAGCGATATAATCAAGATATTTTCTGGCGTATTTATCTTCCCCCTGATTGCTCTTTCTGATACAAAAATTCATTGCATTCAGATAAAACTCTTTCAAATACGGATTCTCAAGATTTTCCCCTGGCCCCGTGAGGAAAGCATCCAGGTTGGAAAAATCTTCGTCAGAATCCTTAGCGATCATACGAAACACCCAGAAATAAGCCTTCAGTAAGGGCGAGTCGGATAATTCCAACAGTTTTTGGGCCTCCTTTTCAAATTCATCCGCCACGCGATAATCATTGACAATCCGGTTGCGGTTGGCTTTTTCACAGAGTAACCTCATTTTCTGATAGGCATAAAATTCATTGAGTGCCTGCTCGGAAAGCAATATCTTTCTATCCTGTTTCCTCTTTTCCCGCTCGTAAAAAAGTTCGATATCATACATCCAGGATAGAAAAAGAGGGTATTCAATATTCCTCATTCTTCTACCTGATAACTTCGGTATGATACGTTTAAGCAAAGTCCTTGCCGTTTTCCTGATATTATTTTCCATATACCAGCGAAGTAAAAGCAAGTTCCATAACGGTTTGGTATTCTCCAATTGTCGCATAGCCAGATAGCGCTCAGTTGTTTTAAATAACCTGTTTTTAATCCGATTTTTATTTGATCGCTCTTCTTTGGTTAAAAGCTCATTCCACGTCTTGGCTTCATCCTCAATTAGCCCAGATTTGCACCTGCTGATGATTGCCCGAAATAGCTCTTCATCCCGTGGAGATAGATTATTAGAGGGGACTTCCATGAATTTCTTCAAATCTCTGATCTGACTAAGATTGAGATTTTCTATGAGTGATAATAGTTTGCTTTTTTTAATATTTTTGGACTTTTTGAAGTAACAATTTTAGTTAATAACCACACAAACCTAATAAAATCAATAGCTAAGAACAACAATTATTATTTTTTTAGAATAAAATCTTTGGACTTTTATTAAAAAAGACTAAAGAATTTCATTCAATGTTAGCAATGCTTCTGTGGTTTTTAAGCCATTTTTGTGATTGTGAAATGCTACCAATCGCTCAGCATGAAAACTTGACTTGGTGAGTTTGCCTTGGACATAAAATGATCACCCCCTGATCAGCCCTGGATCAAACTTAAACTAGGGAGTTGGCTGGTGTGATTAATATTTCTCTGGTTTTACAGGCGTGCTATATGAAAGACAAAATTCATATAGCATGTTCTGTTTTAATTCAGGTCTGTAGATAAAGGGTAAACCTCCAAACATGGTTTGGCCTTAAAAGCGCGCTCCCTCTAATTTTAGTCCAAATGAGTTTTTTGCTATCTTAGGACTTTCTTCAAAAAGTCCTCAAATGAAGTTATTCTACCTAACCCCAATTTTGCTGTTCCTTACCATACAGTGTGTGGCAAAAACAGATCTTCGGGCCGGAAAGGATTTTGCACTGTTTATCGCCGTAAAAGACTATGCTCATTGGCCATCACTGAAAAATCCAATCAAGGATGCCCACGCCGTTGCCAGGGAACTTAGGGATATCTATGCCTTTCAAACAGAAGTCCTGGAGAATCCAACCCGGCAGGAAATCTATAATGTCATTAAAACCTACCAGCAAAAAGACTTTCCGGATGATGCACAGTTCTTTATCTTCTTTTCCGGGCACGGAGAATTCATTCCGGAAAGTTCGCAAGGTTTTTTCATTCCAAAAGATGGCCAAACCAGGCAAGATGATCCCTTTCAGGATACGTACATACCGCTTAATCGACTAAAAGGGTTAATCAACAATATACCTTGCAACCACATTCTTTTGAGTGTAGATGCCTGTTACTCCGGCACTATTGATGAGAATGTGGCCCTGAAGGGAAGCAATGAAGTAGGTGCACTGAAAGAAGGTCAGCTTTCCGCCAAACAGCAGGAATACATCAGCGAGGTGATGAAATTGAAATCCCGGTTATTTCTTACCTCCGGAGGAAAAGAACGCACGCCCGATGGTGTCAACCATTCTCCCTTTACCGAAAAAATGCTGGCCTGCCTGCGCTACGGCATTGAATCGAAATTGATCACCACCAGCACGCTATTTAGCTACATGGAAACCGTGCGCCCGCGCCCCCATTGGGGAAAGTTTGGAGTCCACCAAAATGGCGGCGACTTTGTCATGATCAAGGCAGATCAATTGCTCACACCAGCAGCTTCCTCGGCCTCTTCCTCCTCCCCTGCTCAGAAAGGAAAGGCATTCTGGGAGGCCCAAATACAGAAAATTACCGAAGACAATTATCAGGCGGAACTGGAAATGTTTAATACTGAAATGGCCGGTTTTAAATCTGTTGGTTCTGCTAAAATGAAAGATGCGGAAAAAGCAATTTGGCATTATCAGAAAACAAAACCTGATGGGGACTTCGTGCAAATGTGGAAAACTTGTGCAGGGGCATTTTTGCACCAGCCCCGAGATGTCCAGAACTGGTTGCAATTGGGTGATTTTTTTTATGAGGTGGCCAGTCCGAAAATTTTGTCCCAAAACTTGGGGATAGATTATGAAAATGCCAATAGACGAAAGCTCCCGGAAATCGTCCTGGAAAATTGTGCTTCATGGGCTGCGATCTGTTATTTCAATGCCTTGCAAAAAGAAAAAAGTCAAAGAAAAAGAAAAGGGATACAACGCCTTTTCAAAAGAGCTATAACTCAATTGCAGCAATTTGGGTATACCAGCTTTGAGGAAAGGAAATATCGAATAGCAGCCTATCAATTTCTTCTGGTGCATTTTTTGGAACAGAACCCTGAAGAGTCGAAAGAGCAAAAGGATTACAATCAATCCTTATACGTTACTGGCATTACTCTAATGCAAGCCGAAAATCCCGAAAAAGCTGAACCATTTCTCCAGCTATTGTATCTAACAGGGTATGATGAGCCCTCGGTTTATGAAATGTTGAGTCGTATTAAATCTTCAAGAAACTGATGAAAGTACTACTACCTCTGATCTTTGGCCTTTTCTTATTATGCTCTAATGTAGCTGTCGCCAACCAGCAGGCGCTATTCATTACCCTCGATGAATATGACCATTGGGAAAATGTACTACCTAAGCCCAATACAAGTGGCCTTCACCAATGGCTAGAAACAAAGTTTGGCTTCACCAATATGGTATTGAACAATCCCAACAGGAAGGAAGTCTTCAATACGCTTCTAAAGTACCAGCAACAGGAATACGCCAATGAAGATCAACTGCTAATTTACGTTTTAGCAAGAGGCTTATACGAGGCCTCCAGCTCACAGTGGTACCTGGTACCGAAAGACGGCGCCGCCCATGGCGATGATCCCTTTCAAGATACTTATATATCGATTGATAAGGTCAAAGGCATTGTCAACAATATTCCGTGTAAACACATTCTGTTGATTTTTGATGTGATTTCGGATGAAAACAGCTTTGCCCAAATTCCTTTTAAAGGAAAACCCGAACAACAACGTGAGGATACCACTAATCCCGAAATCCGCAAGCAATTTATCGCCTACACACAGCAATACCATTCTCGGTTGTATTTGGCCTATAGCCAACAACAAACATTTGGCCTATACCAAAACTTTGAAAAAATACTAAAAAAACAGGATGCTGACGGCCTTCTGACCTTCACCGACCTGCGAAGCCGCCTGGAAGAAAAAAATATTTATGCACAAGTTGGCACGTTCGGGCAGCATGAAGCAGGAGGTAATTTTCTGTTTATACGATCTGATTTTGCACCACCAACCAAATCAACGACCAAAGTAACGCTGGAAGATGACCCCGCCTATCAGATTATTCTGGAGGGAAGAAAAAAGCACCCCGAAGATACTGGCCTATTATTTACTGAAATCAATTTTTTATTGCAAAAACAGGCATTTGATTTGGCAATTGTAAGATTGAATGAGGCCATCAAAAAGGAGCCCGAAAATATATCACTATATACTACGATAGGCTCCGTTTATGAAAACTTATACCAACAGGAGGCCTTTACAAACAAGAATTTCGCAAAGGCAGAAGAATATTGGAACCTAGCGTTGGATTATCATAAACAAGCCCTGACAATGGACGCTAATTATTACTTAGCTTCCTATAGTATCGGTGCCCTATTTTACAATCGTGCCGCCGAACTAATTCATGAGATGAATGAGGTCACAGGTTTTACTAAAGCTGAACTAAAAAAGTACGAAGACCTAAAAGCACAAATCTTTAAGTATTTTGATCAAGCCTTACCTTACTTCCAAAAAAGTGAAAAGCTTAATCCCAATGATCAAAATACACTGGTAGCACTTAAGGAAATTTACGGCAGGATGGACAATGCCCAACTCAGCACCGAATTCAAAAACCGCCTCGAGAATGTGCTGAATGGAAAAACGAATGTGCAATCTTACTTCAAATGACCACTATCGTTAGAAGCAACTGGCTAAGTTCTCTCCAGCCAGTTGCTTCTAACTTTAATCACTACCACTGCATCCACGCACTCCACCAACTCACTCCGGGCATCATCCCGGTCATGGTTTTATACATCTCATTTCCTTTAAAAAATAGCTGACCGCCACCGGTATCGCTACCGCCGGTTTCATCGGCTTTGAAAGCTTCGAAGGTGGGATATTCAATTGGCGAAAGCTCGCGCTTATTCAACTTTTCGTTCACCTCTTTTACATCGCCGTTGAGAATGGCCTCAAAACGGCGCTGCACAGCGGCGACATCTTTTTGCAGTGCGGCGGTACGTTTGATCTGTGACTCTGAAGGCCGGCCCGGGTAGGAACTCACCTGCCGGTACAAATTGGACACCCGCTCGCGGATCATTTCGCCTTCATCCACGTAAAAATCACCATCCAGCGCTACAATGCTGTTCTTCTCCTGCTTGACCTTCTGTGCCAGCCCCGTTAGGTCTTTCTTATAGCGCTTTTGCGATTCCAAAAGGGCATTGGCCTGGTTTTCAATCTGCTCAAAAACAGCGTAGATGTAGGCCAGCTGCTCGGTCATATCATAGAGACTAAGCGTCACCTGGCGCTGCACCTTGCGATCCTCCGCCGTATAGGGAGATTCGGGGTCATTGACCAGTTGGAAAGTCGTTGCGTAAGTGTCCTTGCCTTTTATCAATTTGACTTCGTATTCGCCAGCCGATAGGTTGGGACCAAACAGAGAACCAAACAGCGCCATTCGATTGTTGGTGGGTGCCGCCTTGGGACGTTCCATTGCCGTAGGCATATTGACGATGTTGATGCCTTTGCTCTTTCCGGCCGGTAGGGTTTTCAGCAGTGCCCCATCCTTCCATACTTCGATATACATCTTCCCAAAAGTATGGCGCTTTGACATGTAGTACACAATCTGGGCATTGGAGCTGGGGTTGTCTCCCACAAAATTGCCGGAGCCGCCAAACCAGCTTCCTCCCGAACCAGGATCGCGCAAAACGGTAGGCTCAGTTTCGAAAAAGTGGATTTTCTCGGCCATTACCTGCTCCGAAATTTGCCGCAAAGGCGTCAGGTCATCCAGAATGATAATGCCACGGCCATGCGTACCCAGTACCAGGGCATTTTCCCTTTCCTGAACCACTATATCCCGCACGCCAACTTTGGGCACATTGTTGTCAAACCGCGCCCAGCTATTGCCGCCGTCCACTGAAATGTACAGGCCAAACTCCGTACCTAAGAACAACAAATCGGCGTTAACCGGGTCTTGCCGCACACTTAAAGAATAGCCTTCAATATCGGCTGTTGCCAAATTTTTCCAGGATTTGCCGCCATCGGTCGTTTTGTAAAGGTAGGTCGTCATATCACCCGTACGGTGGCCATCAAAGGTGACAAAGGCAGTGTTCCGATCAAAGCGCCCTGGCTCGATGAAGGTCACCCAGGTATTGAGTGGCAAATCGGGTACATTACCCACTACATTGGTCCATTTGTTTCCACCATCGTTGGTCACCTGCAGGTTGCCGTCGTCGGTACCGGCCCAGATCGTTTTTCCATTCTGGTAGGACTCGGCAATGGCGTATACGGTACAGTGATTTTCGGCCGTTGAATTGTCGATACTCAGTCCTCCCGATTCGTGTTGCTTTTGTTTTTCCGAATCATCGGTGGTCAGATCCGGCGAAATGCGTTGCCAGGAATCCCCCATATCTTCCGACATAAACAGGTACTGCGCGCCAAAATACATGCGGTTAGCATTGGTTGGGCTGAGGCGAACGGGCGCATTCCAGTTGTAGCGAAACTTCTCTTCTCCTTCCTCCGGATAGGGTTGAATATCTTTGGCCTGACCGGTACTCTTGTTGTAGCGCACGAGGTTTCCTCCCTGGTATTCACTAAACACAATATCTTCATTTTCCGGATGACGGAAGGAATAAAATCCATCCCCTCCGAAGGTGTTTTTCCAGTCGCTATTGCTGATACCGCCCGCCTTCTGGGAGGGGCCGTACCACGAACCATTATCCTGCAAACCACCATATACGTTGTAGGGCTGATCATTGTCCGCACTGACGTGATAAAACTGCGAAACCGGCAAATTCATCCACATCTTAAAGGTGTAACCGCGGTCAAACGATTCATACATTCCGCCATCAGTGGCCAATAGAACGTGTTTGGTATTGGCAGGATCAATCCAGATGTCGTGGATATCGCTGTGTACGGTACCATCAACCGGACGAAAGCGGTCTCCCCGATCTTCGCTAATCACTGCCTGCAAGCCACATTTCATGACGATGCTGTCGTTTTTGGGATCCACCACCATGCTGGAGAAATAAAAAGGACGCACAGTGGTATTAAATTCATTGCTGACCTTTTTCCAGTTGGCACCCGCATCGGTAGACAAATACAATCCTTTTCCATCTTTGCTTTTACATTCTACCGAAAGGTAGATCACTTGTCCGTTGGAAGGCGCTACCGCAATGGCCATTCTGCCCAAAGTTTCATTGGGTAAACCATTTTGAATCGGTTTCCAGTTTTGTCCACCATCGGTGCTTTTATACACGCCACTTTTGCCATTCAGGCCCGAATCAAAAGACCAGGGATAGCGGCGGTGACTCCACATGGTGGCATAGATGATTTCCGGGTTTTCCGGATCAATATCGAGATCAGAAGCGCCGGTATTTTCGTCGATGTAGAAGATCTTCTTCCAGGTTTTGCCGCCGTCAGTCGTTTTGTACACGCCGCGATCTTCATTCGCATTCCAGAGGTGTCCGAGCACCGCCACATACACGGTATCCGAATGCTGTGGATGCACGATGATATCACCAATGCGTTCTGAATTTTCCAGCCCCATCAATTGCCAGTTAGTGCCTCCATTGATTGATTTATAAATGCCGGTACCCACCGATACACTGTTGCGTACCCACGGCTCGCCAGTACCCACCCAAACCGTTTCGGGGTCGCTTGGCGCAATGGCAATTTTCCCGATCGACTGGCTGTGCTCATCAAATACCGGCCGAAACAGCGCGCCTGCCGTGACCGACTTCCAAACCCCACCACCGGCAGCACCGATGTAGATTACTTCGGGTTTATTGGGTTCCACCGCAATACTGGAAATACGGCCACTCATCACCGCCGGCCCGATCTGGCGGGCACGCATACCACCAAAAAGGGTTTGTGTGGTTTCCTGAGCGGTTAAAAATGAAAGGCTGATCAAAAAGAGAGGAACAAAGAGCGTTAGGGCTTTTTTCATGATAGGAAATGGCTTGAATGAGAAGAAATAAAGAAGCATTGGAGGATCACACTCCTCCAATACTTCTGAACCAAAAGTTAGTCTTCAGTTCGTTTATTTATCCGCCGGAGCGGTTTCCGCTTTTGGATAGGCAAACATGGACATATCCACTTCCGGGTTGATGGCTACAGTCTCAATTGTGATTTTGTTGAAAGACTGACCGGCAATCTTGGTCTCAATGTAGAAAGGGAAATAAATACCATCCACTTCCTGATAGTCGCTCAGATAAGTCTCCATATTCTGCCCTTTTTGTGGACCAGAGCTGACGGGGCGCTTCATCATAATCGGCACGAAGTTTTCGGCATCAAAATAGTGGTACTCTACGCTGCCATTGGCCTTGGTGAGTTTGAGCTCGTAAGTTTCCGCACCTTCCACTTCCTGAGTACCCAAAAGCTCCACGGAATGTCCTTTATCCTTATAGTTCATAAAGGGGCTTTCAAACTCTTCCTCCGTAAACTGTTTGGCTTCAGCCTCTGGCATTTTCTGAGGCTCGGTGCTTCCCATAAATGGATTGATACTCCAGGCGGTCTCTCCGTCATAAGCCTGAACCAATTCTTTACCCTGTACGCTAAATTTCATGTATTGCAGGTTGGGCTTGGCCGAATATATTGTTCCTGGAAAGTCAAACCCACCCATGTGCATCTGGCCTTCGATCTTAGTGGTTTTGAGCGCTTTCCACTGGTCGATGCCGCCAGTATTTTCAAAATAGTTGGCAATGATTTCATCAGCAGTTTGGGCCTGAGCGCTAAAAGTTGCAGCCACCGCGAGCATTACGAAAAATAGTCTTTTCAACATGGTTTGTTTTTTTGATTTATGTACATCCAAGTAACGAGTTTCCACGCTGAAAAAATATAATTCTCGATTAAAATCGATGATTTTTCGATGGAGGTTGAGTGAGATGTTGACTTATTTTGAACCACATCAGACACATAAGGTGAATAAAGGGATTAGAAAACAATGTGACGAAGGAATTTCATTCCTTCTCTATTTTTATTTCGACATGATGAACAAGATGAAACTCTGGCACGCCAGAGATTTATCTACATAAAAAATCATGTGAATCTTGTCCTCTAAAAGTCAACATCGTGTAAGTCCCTTTTGCAGGAACCGTAAGGTCTCAACTAAATGAATTTAGGATGAAATAAATTTCACCCAACCAACTCCAACAAAAAAACCGGCACCCAATTGCTTGGATGCCGGTTTTTATTAACGACCAGCCAAATAGATTTTGGCCGTGAAGGCTATCCACCAAAGTCGTCAAAGGCAATATTTTCTTCAGGTACACCGAGGCTGTCCAGGGTATTGATCACCGACTGGTTCATCATTGGAGGACCACAGAAGTAGTATTCGATTTCTTCCGGCTCGGGGTGGTTTTTCAGGTACTGCTCGTGTACTACGGGCATGATGTATCCTTTGAAGCCATCACCGGGTGCATCCATGTTTTCCTTGATCTGCCAGTTGTCTTCGGGCAGTGGGTTGTCAAGGGCTACATAGAAGCGGAAGTTTGGAAATTCTTTTTCGATCTGACGGAATTGCTCGATGTAGAACAACTCCCGGCGGGTACGACCACCATACCAGAAAGACACCTTACGATCGGTTGTCTTCAGGGTGTGAAACAGGTGGAAGAGGTGTGAACGCAATGGCGCCATTCCCGCACCACCACCGATGTACAACATTTCCTTTTTAGTCGGCTTGATGAAGAATTCACCATAAGGACCGGAAATGACTACCTTATCACCGGGCTTTTTGTCAAATACGTAGCTGGAGCAAACACCGGGGTTCACATTCATCCAACCACCGTTTTTGCGGTCGAATGGAGGCGTGGCAATACGGATGTTCAACATCACGATATTTCCTTCCGCAGGGTGGTTGGCCATCGAGTAGGCACGGAATTGCTCCTCGTCATTGACCATCTTCAGATCCCACAGCTTGTATTGATCCCACTCGGCACGGAATTTCTCCGGATCATCGTGGAATTCAGGGTGAGCCGTAATATCCATATTCTTATAATCAACCGTGATGACCGGTACGTCGATCTGAATGTATCCACCACTTTCGAATTCGAGGGTTTCGCCTTCCGGCAATTTCACCACAAATTCTTTAATGAAAGTCGCCACGTTGTAATTGGACACCACTTCGCACTCCCACTTTTTGATACCAAAGATCTCCTCTGGAATGCGGATGTGCATATCCTGGCGAACTTTTACCTGACAAGCCAAGCGTTTTTTCTCTGCCACTTCACGACGAGTCAAGTGGTTAAGTTCTGTTGGCAGAACATCTCCACCTCCTTCGTCAATATGACATTCACACATGGCGCAGGTTCCACCGCCACCACAGGCCGAAGGCAGGAAAATACTCTTTTCAGAAAGGGCAGAAAGCAAAGAAGCACCCGGCTGAACCAACAATGGATTTTCTTCGTCGCCGTTGATTACAATCTTGACATCTCCCTGGGGCACCAGTCGCTTTCTCGCAAAGATCAGCATAAAGGAAAGCGCCAGGATCACCAGGCAGAAAACCAGTACTGAATATATAATGATCGTCATCGGAACAATTTTTTTTCTTAGTAATGCTTATTGAGCGGCTGAAAAAACCGCTGGGTCAATACCCATCAAACTCATAAAAGCGATGCCCATCAACCCGGTCAGGATAAAGGCCATGCCCAGGCCACGCAGTGCCGGTGGTACATTGGAATAACGAATCTTCTCGCGAATGGCTGCAATGGCGATAATGGCCAGGAACCAACCGAAGCCACCACCCAAACCAAAAGCAACTGATTCCGTCATGTTGTACTCCCGCGCTACCATAAAGAGTGATCCACCCAGGATCGCACAGTTTACGGTAATCAACGGCAGGAAGATACCCAGTGCAGCATATAGACCAGGAGAAAATTTCTCTACCACCATCTCTACCAGCTGTACCATAGAGGCAATTACTGCAATAAAGAGAATAAACCGCAGAAAGGTCAAGTCGACGCCCAGCAGGCCAGTCTCAGACAATAGGTACTCACTGATGAGCCAGTTGATCGGCATGGTGATACCCAATACAAAGATCACCGCCAGTCCCAGACCAAAAGCTGTTTTTACCGTTTTGGAAACGGCCAGGTAGGAACACATTCCAAGGAAGTATGCCAGTACGAGATTCTCGATGAAGGCTGCTTTTATGAATACGTTTATAAATTCCATGTCTATCTATTTATAAAAGTCGATATCAATTATTGGTAAAAGGATTACACTTAGGATACGTCAACCAGCTTCTTGTTGTAGCTACGCTGTACCCAGATAAAAATACCGATGAGGAACATCGCCGCTGCGGGCAATACCATCAGGTTGTTATTGGCGTACCAGCCAAACCAGGTACTTTGGGTGGTATCGATCATGTAAGCTGTTCCGGCACCAATAAATTTCATTTCAATCGGGCTACCGGCAAACAAACTTCCCTTACCAAACACTTCGCGGAAAATACCAACCAGGATGAGGATGGCTCCGTAGCCCAATCCGTTACCGATTCCATCGAGGAAGGAGCGCCATGGCTTATTGGCCATTGCGAAAGCCTCTAAACGTCCCATTACGATACAGTTGGTAATGATCAGTCCGATATAAACGGACAGCTGCTTGTAGATGGGGTAATTCAGGTAACGAAGCGTCAGTTCCACCATGGTTACCAGTGAGGCGATGATTACCAGCTGAACGATCATCCGCACCTGCTTGGGAATGTAGTTACGCAGGAGCGAGGTGAACAGGTTGGCGAAAGCCGTTACAAAAATCACGGAAATGGCCATCACCACTGATGGATAAACCAGTGACGTAACTGCCAACGCCGAACAAATACCCAATACCTGGACGGTAATCGGGTTATTGTCGTTTAATGGATCGCTGATCAGCTTGCGTTCTGCCTTTCCAAACAAAGGCTCCGACTTTTTTATTTGTGGTTCTTTTACTGATGTATCAGCCATTTTATTTACTTATTATGATTGGTCAATTTGATTGTCTAAGTATGTAACCCGCTAGTTACTTAAGTGTTTTGAAATAAGGCTCATAAGCCTTGATGCCGTCATAAAGCATATCTGTCACGCCATTACCCGTAACGGTAGCTCCGGAAAGGCCATCTACATCATGTTTAGGATCAACGGCACCACCTTTGCGTACATCAACCGATACAAACTTACCCTGATCGTTGTAAATCTCTTTGCCTTTAAATTGCTCTGCAAAGGCAGGGTTGTCTTTGATTTCAGCACCCAACCCCGGGGTTTCGCCCTTGTGGTCAAAAGCGGCACCGGCAATGGTGTTGATATCATTCTTCAGGGCAATATTACCCCAGATTTCATCCCAAAGTCCTTTACCGCGTACGGAAACAATGTAGTATTTGTCACCGCCAACTTCGTAAATAAACAGTGGAAGCGTTCTTTCTGAAACAGGCTTTTTCTTTTCTTTAGCCATGTCGATATCCTCCGCCTTTACGCCATCTACTGGTTGGCCCTGAGTATTCAAAGAAACCTGCTGTACCTTGGTTTCAAAGATATTCAAAACCTCTTCATCACTCAGGTCATCAACCTTGACGCCATCGCCCAGGTAGTCTTCTACCGCCAGCAAAATGGCTCTCTTGTTAAAAATATCTTCGTTGCGCTCGGCTCCAGCCTTGGTAACTTCGCGAAAGCCCGCCAACAGGACGGCTACCGCAGCAGTAAGAATCAGCACGAATGTGACAACATATCTGGTACTATGCACAATAGTAGATTTTAATAATGATTAAATGTTTTCAGGTACGGCTACTTCAAGCCTTCCTGATTATCCTGCCACTGCTTTGGCCTTGGCGCGCTTGAGGCGACGGTTAATGTTTGCCTCCAGCACATAGTGGTCGATCAGTGGTGCAAACACGTTCATAAACAAAATGGCCAGCATCCAGCCTTCGGGATAAGCGGGGTTGAGCACGCGAATGATCATCCCTACAGCACCGATCAAAAAGCCGTAAATCCACTTGCCCGTTGGTGTGGAAGAGGCTGTCACCGGATCGGTGGCCATAAATACAATGGCAAAGAAGAAGCTACCCATGTAAAACTGGTAATACCACGGCACTGCCATAAATTTGAATACACCGGGAGTTGCATCTGTAAACTGATCGGGAGACACGCCGTTCATCAGCATCGCCACCAGTACTGCACCGATTACACCACCCACCATAATCCGCCAGCTGGCGATGCCGGTAGCGATCAGAATCAATGCACCGATAATGATCAATGGCTTGGAAGTTTCACCGATGGAACCTGGGATATTTCCCCACCACATCTGCGTTTCGGTGTATACCTGTGTGACCCCTTCCCAGCCTTGCTTGGCAGCCAATGCCAAAGGCGTTGCACCGGTGTATCCATCCACTACGGGAAGGCCACCTGCCCCAAAGGTTTTCCAGCCAAATGCCTGGAACATAGAGTCAAACATATGGTGAGCCCAGCCGTACTGTACGCTGAAGTGCTCCAGTCCAATTTTTTCAATATCAGACACCCATACTTCATCACCGGAGATATAGGTTGGATAGGCAAAGAACACAAATACACGAGCCAGCAAGGCTACGTTGAAGACGTTCATGCCGGTTCCGCCAAAAGCCTCCTTACCGATAATTACGGCAAAGGCAATGGAAAGCACCAAAATCCACATCGGAATATCCGGCGGCATAATCAGCGGGATCAGTGCCCCTGACACCAGGAAACCTTCTTCGATGGGGTGTCCTTTCTTGGTAGCGTAAAAGAATTCAATACCCAATCCTACGACGTGGGTAACCACAAAGATGGGTAGAATTTTGATCAGACCGTGGAAAATTTTGAGGTGAAAACCTTCAAAGACCCCAGGATACATGCCCAGTGCATCAAAGTGCTGCTGGCCAATGTTGTAGGTGCCAAAGAGGTAGCACAATTGCAGTGCCAAAACCACCGTTACCATGGTCCGCTTCAAATCCATACCGTCCCGGATGTGCACGCCCCCCTTGGTTACATGGTTGGGCGTAAAAGCGAAGGTAAAGAAGCCATCATACAGGGTATGCAGGAATGGCGACTTCTGCTTATCCGGCTCAATGCGGTGAAAAAATTTGATCAAACTCTCTTTCATGTTATATTGATCGTTATGTCGATTCTTTAATATTTTCTAATTTTTTTTAGCCCTGAGCACGCATGGTTTCCAACCCTTCGCGCAAAATTTGCTGCAATGGCTGCTTGGAAGTACATACGAATTCACACAGTGCTACATCCTCTTCACTCAATTCGTAAATTCCCAGTCCTTCCATGCGCTCAAAATCACCAATGATGATAGACTTCATCAACGCCTGAGGGTAGATATCCATAGGCAGTACTTTTTCGTACTGGCCGGTCACCACAAAGGCACGTTTTTCACCGTGGGTATTGGTATCTGCCTGGAATTTCAGGTCAGGAAATAAGAAATTCGGGAAGGTACTGGAAATAGAAGGACGCGGTGCCAGTGGCAGCAACCAGCCAAACATTTCATAATAATCTCCTTCTTGAACCACTGTTACCTGATCATCAAAGGCGTTGAGGTAATTCTCAGAACCTTTCTTTTCACCAGACAAAACATCACCGGAGATCAGGCGATTATTGCCTTCTTTCTCATTGCCTTTCAACAACTCACCCAAATTTGCACCGAGGTAAGTTTTGACATATTGAGGATTATTCAGTTCTGCACCGGTTAGCACTACCGTACGTTCGGCATTGAAGCGCTGCTCCAGGAATAAATTCCCAAGGGTAATCACTTCCTGTACACCAAGTACCCACACCTTATCACCGGCGTTGATGGGCTTGATGTGGTGGATTTGTACACCGACATTTCCCGCTGGATGCTTGCCATGGAACCAGTAAGTTTTTACACCTTTTGCCTCGGTAAAAGCAGTTGATGGCGCCTCTTCTCCACGTGCATTCAGACTGAGGTGAACATCACCTTCAGTTAGTTTATTGAGCACATCCAAACCTTTCTGGAAAGCCGCTTCCTTACCTTTTACCATCACATTGAGGTTCGGGGCCAATGGTGCCGAATCAAAGGTGGAGATAAAAATATCTCTTGGTATATCAGTTGGATTGGGAATAGCATCGTAGGGACGCTGACGAATCAATGGCCACATACCACTATCCAACAGGTATTTTACCAATGCGGTACGGTCGCTTTTGTCCAGGTCAAATGGTGCCAGCGTGCGGTATTTCATTTCCTTATCGGCCAAAATGACAACTTCAACAATTGAGCGCTTGGCCCCACGGTTGATGGCAATCACTTCTCCACTTACCGGAGCGACAAATTTCATGTCCGGGTTGGGTTTGTCGAAAAATAAGGGGTCTCCTGCTTTAACTTCAGCACCAACTTCCACCAACATCTTCGGAATGGGTGCAATACCCCGGAAGTTGACTGGCTGTACGGCATAGTTGGTTACCGAGGCTGCCTTTACCTCATCCGTACTGGCGGCACCATCGAGCAAAATGTCGTGGCCACGCTTCAGAACTTTCACCGGAGCACCATTGGTGTAGTCAGGCAACCTGGTAGAAAAGATCTCTCCCAAACCGGGGAAGATGCTAAAATTACCCGAGGAGCTAACACCACTCTGCTTGGCCTCAACGGCCAGCAAGTTGTCAGAAACCTGAAGAATAAGGTAGAAAAAAATGAGTACGGCAACTCCAACCAAAGCATAGACAAAATAACTGGAGCCCTCACTTGTTTGGGCGAAAAGCCCTTCGGCAGAAAACATCAGTACCAGGACTGATAGTATTTTGGTTATTCCGCTTTTCATTATCGTTTTTACTTGTTTTGCTGCTTGTGACAACAATTTCTAATAATATCTATTTTTTGTTATCAACGCTGACGCAAGCTTGTCAGAATCAATTCCAAAAGTTTGCTTTTTCTAAAATCCCCGCAAAGATAAAAACCTTTTACCTTTATAAGAGTGAGGGGTTTAGCAAAGTTTATACAGGCTACTTATTTAGATTAATTCCAAATAAAACCACATAGAGAAAATTTCTCTATCTCATCGAAATTTGCTAATCTGTTAATTTTCAACACCTTATTGAATTTTACATTTTTGAGGGAAACAAATTTTCGTTTGTCCTTTGGCCAGCAATCCAGAATCAAATATGTCATTTCCTCTAATTAGCCAACAGGCTGATCTTCCACCTGGTAAATGCGCAGCCAATTGATGTAGGCCACCGCCGCGATTACTACGTAAATAACCATCAGGATGGAAAACAGATACGCTCCCCTTGAAAAGTACAAATAGGCATACAAAGCATCAATGGCTACCCAGTACAGC
Organism: Saprospiraceae bacterium; assembly: GCA_965229635.1. Lineage (GTDB taxonomy): Bacteria > Bacteroidota > Bacteroidia > Chitinophagales > Saprospiraceae > BQJU01. Next base: position 1,995,259 of record OZ245894.1, on the reverse strand, counting down.
CAGTTGTCAAGTCGCTTTTGTACCAGCAAAAAAGTGGCAATGACCGAAAAAACCGTGGTCAGAGCATCCAGGTAGGTCGCTGCAGCCGGGGTATATTCGCCAAAGAAGTATCCAAAAACGCCAGAGAGCAGTAACCCGATGACTGCCCAGAAGCCGTGTTCATTCATGCTCAGCTGACTTATGGCCAACTCCGTCTTCGCCTTCCCCCCGTACTGCCACCGATATAGCCCAACGACAGACATGCCTACGTAAAAAACCTGCAATAAGGCATCCAGGTACAGCTGATAAAACGCAAAGGAAGCATAGGCCCACAAACTACAGCTGACAATGCCAAACAACCAACACCAGTTGTTTTCCCGTGCAGCCAAAATCACATAGGCCAGGGCCGTGAGTGTCGCCACCCAATCGATCCAGGACATAACCTGAATTTGCATCCAAAGGTTTTCTATGATGGAAAGGTCGTTCATTTTTTTTAGTTTAGAGTGTAGAGTGTAGGGGTTTAGGGTGTAGGGTTTAGGGAAATTAGGCTGCTTTGAGCTTTATGTTCTTTTTACCCTAGCTTTAACCTTTAAACCTGTTCCAGTCCCCGCCTATCCTTTTAACCATTAACCTTTAAACCTAAAAAGCCCATAAAGGTAAGAGATACCACTTAGCTAATAAAGGAAATGTTGCTTTTCGCAAAGAAAGAAAAAGTGTCACCCAACTCAGGATTGGTGAAAGCGTTAATATGTTGTAGTTTTATGCACTAAGCACAAATTTATGACGAAATTTCAAGGTACGGCTTCTTACGTTGCTACGGATGAATTGCAAACGGCGGTAAATGCGGCGATTCACCTGCAAAAGCCGCTGTTGGTAAAGGGCGAACCCGGGACGGGAAAGACATTGCTGGCGCACGAAATTGCAGGGGCACTGGACAAACCGTTGATTACGTGGCACATCAAATCGACTACTCAGGCACAGCAGGGACTATATGAATACGACGCCGTAGCACGCCTTCGGGATTCGCAGCTAGGTAACCCGGAAGTGGAAGATATTGCCCATTACATCAAAAAAGGGAAACTCTGGGAAGCCTTTACGGCCGAAAAGCAGGTGGTGCTCTTGATCGATGAAATTGACAAGGCCGATATTGAATTTCCCAATGACTTGTTGCTGGAATTGGACCGCATGGAGTTTTACGTTTACGAATTACAACAAACCATCCAGGCCAGCCAGCGCCCCATCGTTATTATCACCTCCAACAATGAAAAGGAACTCCCCGATGCCTTTCTCCGGCGCTGCCTTTTTCACTATATCCGCTTTCCTGAAAAGGAAACCATGCAGCAAATTGTCGATGTGCATTTTCCCAATATTCAGCAGGAATTAGTGGGCAGTGCACTGGAGGTATTTTTCAACTTACGCGATGTTACCGGTTTAAAAAAGAAACCCTCTACCAGCGAGTTATTGGATTGGTTGAAGTTATTACTTTTGGAAAAAATTCAATCAGAAAACCTAAAACAGGTGGATTTATATCAGGAAATTCCACCACATTTGCATGCCCTGTTAAAAAACGAGCAAGACCTCGACTTACTCGGGGAACTGCGTCGTCGGGGACGAAGGTATTGATTGTTGTTTCACCTTGAATAAGTAGCATATGCCCGATAATTCAACAACAAAAGGGATCGAAAAAATTCAATCGATGATCAAGGAGATCGATGGATTGATTGAGCACGCCAGGGAAGTGGAAAAACAGTATGAGGAAAAGCTGGCTAGAGTACACCCGGACTATCAAAACAGTGCCCGCAATCTATTACACTACAGGGCCTTGCGAAGTCTAGACCTGCGACATTTGCACCAGCAGCTGGGCGACCTGGGGCTTTCCCGCCTGGCTCGGGCTGAAAGACACGTGATGAGTAGTTTGCTCACCAATCGGGAAATTCTGCATGGCTTTTTGGAGTCCATTCATTTGCACAAGCCACATGATGTTGTTTCTGTAAAAAAGGCCCGCAAACTACTACTCGACAATACCGAGCGCCTGCTGGGCAAATCAACCAAGGGCCGCCGCACCCGGATCATGGTCACACTGCCCAGTGAGGCTGCAAAGGATTACACGCTGGTCTACGGACTGGTATCGGCAGGGATGAACTGTGCACGCATCAATTGTGCCCACGATGATGCTGTAGCCTGGGAGAAAATGATTGACCATGTGCGTACTGCTGCCAAAAAGCTCAACCGAAAGTGTTCCATCACCATGGACCTTGCAGGACCTAAAATTCGAACCGGTGCTCTTTCTCCAGGTCCACAAATTAGGAAATACCGACCGCTTAAAAATCGCAGGGGCATGATCATCAGCCCACTACCGGTATGGTTAGGGCCCTTGCCGCCAACAGACGCCAGCCTGGCGCACATACCGGTAGAATCACCACATCTGAAAGGATTGCAAAGCGGCGATGTGCTGAAATTTAAGGATGCCCGCAATAAAAAACGACGCATCAAGATACTGGAGGTGAGCCCCGAAGGATGTATGGGGCTTTGCCCCAAAACCATTTTCCTGGAAACAGGACTACCCATGTTTCGCCCCGGAAAGGTACAACTGGGGCCTTTCTATGTATTGCCTCTTCCAGCCGTAGAGCGCCCTATTCAACTGCTGGTGGGTGATGAACTGATACTGCACAAATCGCCCACCCCCGGTGAGCCAGCCAAGGTTAACAACAAGGGCGTCAAAACCGAGCTTGCTCACATTAGCTGTACCAATCCTGAAATCTTTAAGGAAGTCAAGCCCGATGAACCCATTCTCTTTGATGATGGAAAAATTGAGGGTGTGATCAAAAAAGTCAACGAAGAAGAAATCCTGGTAGAGATAGTAAAGACGCCGCTTGGAGGGGCCAAACTAAGAGGTGATAAAGGCATCAATTTGCCCAAAAGCAAACTGAGTATCCAGGGCCTTACGGAAAAAGACAGGAAGGATCTGGAATTCATTGCCAAACATGCGGACGCTGTCAATTTCTCTTTTATCAATACACCACAAGATGTGAGTGACCTGATTGAGGCACTTGACCAACTAGAGGTAAAAAACAAACTTGGCATAATCTTAAAGATCGAAACGCAGGCGGCCTTCAACTCGCTGACCAGTATTTTACTCGAAGCGATGCGGATTTATCCGGTAGGCGTGATGATTGCACGGGGAGATCTGGCCATTGAAGCCGGCTGGCAAAATATCGGGCGGGTACAACAGGAAATTTTAGCCCTGTGCAATGCCGCTCACCTGACGGACGTATGGGCCACGCAGGTATTAGAAAAGATGGCCAAAAAGGGCATCCCTTCCCGGGCGGAAATTACCGATGCCGTGATGTCGCAACGGGCCGATTGTGTGATGCTCAACAAAGGGCCCTATATATTACAAGCCATTCGCCTGCTGGATGTCATTCTGCGGGAAATGGACCCTTATCGGGATAAAAACGTGCCAATGTTGCCTCCACTGAAGGAGGTGGAATGGTAAGCAGTAAAACAAAAACGGGGCCGAAAATTTCGACCCCGTTTTTGTTTTACTTCACTAATTCGTACTTGTACTGAAGCATTTCTATGATAGGTGCTCCCGTATCCGGAAGGGTATTCTCCAGCAGGATATCCACATCAATGGTTTCGCTTTCGTCCTTTTCGGTACTATCGAAGATGACTTTGATGCTACCTTTTCCACCGGGTTGGATCGTTTCGGTTGGGTATTCGGTAGTGGTACAATCACAGGCGGAAACCAGGGAAATCGTCAACGCCGTATCTCCTTTATTGGTAAATTCATACGTGTGAGTACGCTTTTCACCTTTCTTGACCTTACCAAAGTCGATCACTCTTTCTTCAAAGTGCATAATAGGCACGCCCTTGAGGTCTTTGCGACCACGTAGTGAAGACAGCGGGCTGATCACAGGATCTCCGTTGGCTATCTGGGGCAGGCTATTGCGGTTATTCGAGCGACGGGAGCTGGACTTCTTCGGTGTAGCATCCTCTCCTTTTTCATCGGGCATTACCCTTTCGATGCGCTTGATCTGGATGCTGGTTGGTCCTTCAATAATCTTAAACTCTGTACGACGATTCAGCTCGTGTGCGATTTCCTTTTCTTCTTCCGTTTCCAGCGCTTCGATGAAGTCAATTGTCAACACATCGCCTTCATTGAGGAAGTCATGTTGACCAGCCACTTTGGCTGAAACGGTTTGCGGCTGCGTTTCACCATAGCCCTTCGCCACAATACGATCGCGATCAATGCCTTTACGCACCAACCAGCGACGGGCCGATTCGGCACGACGTTGAGACAGGTCCGCATTGTAGTTGTCATCACCACGGCTATCCGTATGTGAACCCATTTCTACTTTCATCGAGTCGTGCTCGGTCATGATCTGATAAACCAGTTCCAGGTCTACTTCTGCCGACTGACGAATGCGGTCATCATCAAAGTCGTAGAGGATATTTTCCAAAACGATGGGCACATTTTCCACCACTACAATTGAATCTGGCTCTGGTGGTGGTTTTGGCTTAGCCTTCAGGATAAAATTGTGCTTAAAGGTTTGTGATTCCTTCAACCCCACGGTGTTCAAACTGGTTGAATCCGGGAAATAATCCGGGTGGGTCACCACTACTTTATATGGTTTTTCTAATCCAAGTCCGTATTCGAAGCGGTTGCCATCGCCATTGGTCTTGTTGTCTGGTACACCGGGCTGGTCATTGACCATTTCAATCAGTGAAACGGTAGCGCCAGATAGCGGTTGTTTAGTAGCATCGTCAAAAACGCCAACGACCAAATCTGCAAACAGTTTTGCGATTGAGAAGCTATAAATGTCATCACAGCAGGTCTTACTGTGTGCCGAACGACCACCTTCACGGTTGGAGGTCAAAAAGCCATTGTAGCCTTCCTCATCCATGCGGAAATAGAGGTCATCCACCGAGCTATTATACACTTTGCCCATATTCTCGGGCTTGCTCCAGTTGGCGCCGTCCCAGGTAGAATAGAAAATATCGTAGCCTCCAATACCAGGATGTCCGTCAGAGCTAAAATAAAGCGTTCCGTCCACAAAGTAAGGCGTCATTTCATTACCCACAGTATTGATGACTGCTCCTAAGCTAACCGGATCACTATATTTGCCACCACCTTCATAGGTAGCGTAAAAGATATCCATTCCGCCTTCGCCCCCTTCCATATTGGAGGAGAAGAAGAGTACTTCTTTACCGTACAGATCACCTACTGCAGGGTGGGTAGCAATGTATTCTCCATTTACACCTTCCAGCTCATTGGGCCCTAGCCATCCGCCATCACCGCCCTCGCTCATATAGATTTTACTCAAGGAAAGCACATTACCTTGCAATTCCGACCGGGTGAAAAACATACGATTACCATCCGCAGAAAGGGTCACATTGGTCGTGTGCACTCCCGGACGGTTGATTTTATCATCGAGGGCTTTGCGTCTGTTCCAGCCATTATCATCTTTAGCTGCCATGTAGAGGCGAGCGTGGTAGTCGGTATTTTTGTCATCCACTACAATGACATCGTCCGCATCAAAAGCAGAAAAATAAAGCGTTTGTCCATCACGCGAAAGTGCGGGAGAATACTCGGATTGTTTACCATTGACATTTCTGCCGGCATTCTCTACCGTGACACCCTTGCCAGTTTCCGACATGGATCGGGCCATTTCTGCACCGATCAGTTCATTCTGCGCCAATTGCTTTTTGATCGGATCACTGGTTTCATCAATAAATTTCTGCAATTCTTCAATAGCATCAGGATATTGACCAATCATCTTGAGTACGCGGCCATAATTGAACCGCTCCTCACCATATTTATTTTCCTTATCGCGATCCAGAAGTCGGCGATACCAGCGCTCAGCCTTGGTATAGTCGCGAAGTTGATAGTGCAGATTGGCAATAGTCAGCGTGAGCTCGCGGTCTTTTTTCTCATCATAAGCCTCCTCATACTTTTCGAGTGCCAAGTAATAGTCCTTCTTAGCCAGCGCCTCTTCGGCACCTTGCAAGAGCACTTCATAACTTGACTTCCCGATTGGTTGTGCCGTGAGGCTCGCCAGACCGAAGCAGCATATTGCAGATATGATTAGAACAATTCTCATATTGTTGACAATTAGTGGGTAATGTATAGTGATAGTGTTTCCTGTTATTAAAACGATGAAAATTAAATTTGTTGCTTAATGCAATGTTAATTTAAAACCTTGGACACAAGATCGTTGGCGTCAGGTCAGGCTTCTTGTAAATGCGGAAGATGTAGTTGGCCGCAAGCTCCAATGCACCCTGGCCATTATTAAATTTACCCTGAGAAGACACGGTAAGATCATAAGCCAATGCTACTTTCAGGTCTTTGTAATCCACACCAAACAACAACTTCGCTGCATCGCTCACACGGTAGCCGAGGCCGAAATTTAATTTCAAATCAGGATTCAACTGGTAGCCAGCCCAACCTTGTAGCGCAATTTCATTGGCCTTAGCCGTATTTTGCCAGAAGAAGGTTGGTGCGATGCTCCACTTATCGTCCATCATCATGTTCAAACGACCATGTGCTGAAGTCAGGAAAGGCCGCTCTTTACCTTCGGAGGTAGGTGCTGGGCCGCCACTTACGGAGCTACCTCCAAAAGCGTAATCGGGAGTGGTGACGTGACCGGTAGAGACGCCCAATTCCAGGCTTGTTCCCTTATCGATAACCGTACGCAGCATCAATCCGCCACCCCAATCCATAAAGCTCTTTTCTTTATCCTTATTATTATTTGGATTCTGTTGTCCCCCGCCGCTGTTGTTGCCGGAAAGTACCGGATCGGCAGAGATATCAGTTTCCTCTCCTCCTATATCACTGGAGAAGGTATTGCCACTGCGGGCATTATCAAAATTGACTGACCGAGCCACATTACCGCCCTGAATACCCAGGGTCAACATGGTATTACCCTTCTTATCGAGTGCGAAGTGATAGGCGCCGGAAAAGGCAAAAATATTGGTCGTCAATTTGAGGTCACCGGAATTATCGCTCACCAGTGTACCTCCTACACCGATCCAGTCGTTCTTGCGAAATCCTCGCATCACTGGAGAATCAATATAAACGGAAGGTGTGGAGTAGCCCCGGACGTTATCGGTAGCAAAGGCCTGCGTCCGGTAGATTCCCCCAATGCGAATGGAGCCGGAAAAAGCACCGGTCAAGGCAGGGTTGAGGGTAAGTGGCGAATAATTAAACAGGGAATAATGAATATCCTGTGCTGATAGTGTTCCAACGGTAATGAGTAGCGCGGAGAACAACAACGGTCTAAGTATCTTCATATACGCGAATTTGATTTGGCTTTCTGAAAAGACATCTTTAAGACAAAGGCGAAATATAGGCTTTTTTGCCCAAATCCGTGCCAAGTTACTTGTTAAACCTAAACTACCCAATCAAAATTCCCGCAATTTTCTCTGCTGACCGACAATTTTGGGAATAGCGGGTTAGTGCGTGGTCTCCTCATTAACTCACACAATGGGGAAAACCACTTCCCGCATACACCGGAAATGCCCCTTCGGACACTCTGAAAAGCCAATTTTGGAACAGGGGCGGCACGACAAGCCCTTGACTTCCAGCATGGTACCCCGGTCGCCGGAAGGTAAGTAGGGATACATGCCAAATTCCGGAATGGTATTGCCCCAGATGGAGATGATTTCCTTACGGAATGCCGCCGCGATGTGCATCAAACCGGTATCGTGGCTGATGACCCGCGCGGCCTGGCGCACCATAGAGGCCGATTGATTGAGCTTGAGCAAACCGCAGGTATTGATAACGTGAGGGCCTGCCTGCCGGGCAATTTGATCGCCCTCTTCGCGCTCATCCGGGCCACCGAGTAGTACAACCGGCTGAGTGATTTTTTGGCAAAATTCCACAATCCGATCCGTTGGCAGGCGCTTGGTATTGTGGGCGGCACCGATGACAAAAGCGGTGTAGGCAGTGGGCTGTATTTGGCTTAAAGCCAATAGATTTTCATCCGTTTGATCAATGTTTCCCAATGACACCTCCGCCTCTTCGGGAATAAAATAATCCAGTCCTTTCCCATCGTTTTTCACACCCAGTGCAGCCACCGTAGCCATATACCGGTCTACAATGTGCACATGTGGTAATCGGTCAATTTTCAGGCGCACCATCAGCCACTTTTCCAGATTGATCTTATCAAAAGAATAACTTTTTCCGGGTATCTGCCACTTCACTTGCAGGCTACGCAGGTTTTTGTGTAAATCAATGATGTAATCGTACTTTTCGGCTTTCAACTCCGGCAAAACCTCACTCACTTTTTTTTGAATGGTAAACAGGCGATCAATATAAGGATTAGCCTCCAGCACAGCCCGGTATGACTGTTTGGTAAGGAAGTGAATTTCCGCCCTTAGCTGTTGCTTTAGGCAACGAATTACCGGAGTGGTCAACACAATGTCGCCAATGGAGCTAAAACGAATGATGAGGATTTTTTTCAAAATGCATTCCTTTGGAGCACAAAGGTAAACAATCGTTTATTTCTCATCGTTTTCTATCGGACTCACCGCCACATTTTCCGTATCAATTCTCGACAATTCCTCCAGCTGCCCGTTGACGAAAAGGCTATCAAAAGTATTGACTTCCAGCGTTTTTGGAACCGGTTTGTAATTGACATAATCGGCAAAACGAATACCATCGACAGTTCTCACATTATAGGCTTCGCGAAAGCGGGCACCACCTCCGTCAACCTGATAATTGTAAGCCAGGTAATCCATGGTATACCGATCCTGGTGAATCCAGTAGATATATTCATCCTCAAAATCTTTTCCGCCTCCCTCCTGCCGGAAGGTGACCTTCACTTTATGATAGGCTTCGTCCTTGATCGTTACTTCCCCCAGGTAAGTGGCCTGCACTGCCTGGTCATTAAGGAAGTAGGGCAAGAACGCGAAGTAGATCACAGAATTGACCGAATTGGCGTAAGCCGCACTATCCTTAGCGGAAATCGTTTGCTTTTCGCCATTAACTTCCCTGTAGAAGTCATCATTGATCAAAACATCGCGGTACTGAGTCCCCGTAGTATCCTTGAAGATTCGCTCGTAAGTGTACTTCCCTCCCACTCCACTGGCCCGGTAATGCCGATTACGAAAGTCAAAATCGATGATTTTGCCTTCCAGCATTTTGCTGCCGTGGGCCTCAATAGCCTGCTGAATAATCTGAGCAGCCTCCGGCTTTTCATCCGGAGTTTCACTTGAATTGGTAACACTTTCGCAGGAAAAGAGCATAAAGGAAAGAGCAAACAACATTGTACTGGCGATACGCATGGCAGAAGAATTTGGTTAAAAAGTAAATACCCCATCTCCCAAATTGGTTGAATGCCGCCCCGGAATATTTGAATTATTCACAAAGAACATAAAGATGCAAAACCAATACCTGCAAGACCAGAACTTGCAAAATCACTCATTTTTCCTTAATTTAAGCATTCGATTTTTTCCTTCCCTTCAAAGATCGTTTCATTCGACAATACTCCATAACAAAAACTTCCCCTTCCCCAGTTTTGAATTGAATTTCATTTCAAAAACCATTTATATCATGCAGAAACCATTGTTTTGGCTGGTCCTATTTATTGGCCTCAGCCACACCTTGCTACCCGCACAAAGCCTGGAGCGGACCGTCATCGGCAATGCCGGCAACTATCAATCTGATCCCGGAGTAGGCAACCTGCACTGGACCGTTGGAGAAATCTCCGTGGAAACCTACCAGAATAGTTCTATGCTCTCGCAGGGCTTTCACCAGCTTTATTATGATTTGCTAGTCACGCCCGTGACCGAAATTCCACAGCAGCAATTTGAACTAACTTTATTTCCAAACCCGACCACCGGTTGGCTTCAGCTAAAAACCGATTTAACCGGCCCATTGCAGATCACTATGATCAATACACTGGGGCAAAAAGTGCTTTCGCAACAGATTTCCGGTCCCAACGAAGCGCTTAGTTTGGACCACCTATCGGCGGGATTATACCTGCTCTCTGTTTCCCGTAAGGGGCAACATCTGGGCACGTTCAAAATTCAAAAATCAACCCTCTAAATTCCCAAAAACGACGATCATGAAAAAACTATTTCTCTTTTTAATCCTATTGACAGGACTTTCCACTTATAGTTTTGCACAATCCCCCCAAGGTTTTAAATACCAGGCTGTAGCTCGCGACGCAACCAATCAACCTTATCAGAGTACCAATCTGGGCGTACGCATCAGCCTGATCCGCGATGGTGTTTCCGGCGTGATTGATTATTCCGAAAGCCATATGGTCACCACTACCGATCTTGGCGTCTTTGACCTAAGTATTGGCAATGGAACTCCTTTAAACGGTACATTTTCCACCCTCAACTGGGGTGCACATGCCTACTATCTCAAGGTCGATATTGATCCGGCGGGTGGTACGTCCTATATTAATATGGGCGTTAGTCAATTGCTTTCGGTTCCCTACGCACTCTACGCCAGAGAGGCCGGTAGCGGCAGTGGCGGAGATGCAGACAATGATCCCAACAATGAACTCCAGACCCTCATTTATAACCCCACAACTCAACAGCTGAGCATCTCGGATGGCAATTCCATCAACCTCAATATTCCCACCGGTAGCTCGGATGATCAGGTTTTGACCCTTACGGGAACGACACTATCAATTGAAGACGGTAACTCCATCGACCTCGCCGTATTGCAGGATGGTACCGAAGATGCCGACGCCGACCCGAGTAATGAGTTGCAGGATATCAGCTTCAATCCTGCCACCAACGAATTGAGCATATCCAATGGTAGTACCGTTACCCTGCCCTCCGGCGGAACCGATGCCGATGCTGATCCAACCAACGAATTGCAAACCATCAATAAATCGGGAAATACGGTGACGCTATCCGATGGTGGCGGCTCCTTCACCGATGACGTAGATGACGCCGATGCCGACCCCGGAAATGAGCTACAGGATATCAGCTTTAATCCGGCTACCAATGAACTGAGCATTTCCAATGGCAGTACCGTTACTTTGCCTTCCGGCGGAACCGATGCCGATGCCGATCCAACCAACGAATTGCAGGACATTAGCCTTACAGGCACTAATCTGAGCATCACCGATGGAAGCACCCTCGATTTATCGGTCATTCAGGATGGGGTAGACGACGCCGACGCCGATCCGGGTAACGAGCTACAGGACATCAGCTTTAATCCTGCGACCAATGAATTGAGTATTTCCAACGGGAGCACGGTCACCCTGCCTTCCGGTGGTACCGATGCTGATGCAGACCCAATGAATGAATTGCAAACTATTAGCAAATCTGGAAATACTGTTACGCTGAGTGATGGCGGCGGTTCCTTCACCGATGAAGTGGATGATGCAGATAACGATCCCAGTAACGAAATCGAAACCTGGGGTACCTTGGCCGGGATCCCCGCCGATATTGCCGATGGGGATGATGTAGACGATGCCGATGCTGATCCCAATAACGAAATTCAGTCTTTATCCTTTAATCCAGGCACCAGTGAATTGACAATCTCCGGTAGCAATACGGTCACCATTCCCACCGGCGGAACGGATGCCGATGCGGATCCAACCAATGAATTGCAGGACATCAGCCTGAGTGGTACTAACCTAAGCATTTCGGACGGCAGTACACTTGATTTATCGGTAATTCAGGACGGTGTAGACGACGCCGATGCCGATCCTAATAATGAGATTCAGGTGCTCAGTCTGACAGGAGATCAATTGAGTTTGAGCAACGGTGGTGGCGACGTGACCCTACCCGGCGGCAGCGACGATCAGACGCTCAATCTGACTGGAACAAACCTAAGTATTGAAGATGGCAATTCCATAGACCTTAGCACATTGCAAGATGGTGTGGATGACGCTGACGCAGACCCCACCAATGAAATTCAGACCATCAGCAAAAGCGGCAATACCGTCACCCTGAGCAATGGAGGTGGTTCCTTCACCGATGAGGTAGATGACGATGATGCCAATCCCAATAATGAGCTACAGACATTGAGCCTTACCGGCAATAACCTGAGCCTGAGCAACGGTGGTGGGAATGTCAGTCTGGCCGGATTTGGCAACCTATGGTCTCAAAACGGCAGTGAAATTTACTACAACAGCAACGGTGTCGGCATTGGCACAGCTGATCCGGAAGACGAGATGGGCCTACACCTGGCCAGTGATGTGCTCATACAAAGCAACCTGGCCGCACTACATATTGGTTACCCAAATAATGGCAACCGCTGGCGATTGTCAACCTTTGGTGGTGGAGAAGACCTGATTTTTCGTTCCAAACCTAGTGGCACTACTACGTACACTACCCGGTTTTCCATGAATCAAAGTGGTGAATTCATCCTTGGCAATACCACCACACCCCGTGGCTGGATGCACTTACGAGAAAATTCAACTACTTTCAAACCTCAGTTGTTTCTGGAAGAAACACAGGATGACTATGCCCGCCTCGGCTTTGGCAACACCGCTCATACTGCGCAGTGGCACATTGCCGCTACTGCCCGCGATGGCGCTTCCGGCCCCGGTAATTCACGTATGAATTTCTGGTTTACCAATGACCAGGGTGCCGCTGACCGTTTCACCATCACAGGAGGCGGTCTGGTTGGCATTGGCAACACCGATCCAGACGAAAATCTGGTGGTGGGCAGTAACCTTGGTTCAGGCTGGGCCTTACCCGCTGTTACCGTGGGAGGTTCAAACGGAGGGGCTTTTGAAGCAGGCAATCCTACCGTGAGTATTTCCGTCAGTGCAAGTTCCACTTTTGATCGCGCCCGCATCATCTCTAGTGATGGCAATGGTTTTGGACAGGGCTTCATCGAAATGCGCACCCGGCAGCTAAATGTGGGCCGAAGCCCTGGTATTTCCTCGGTTCAGGTCTACCCTCTGCGGGTAGTACAAAACGTGGCCGGCCAGGGAGGCAATTATGGATTTGCAATCTACAATGGAACCGATGCAAGCAACCGCTGGGAATTCTATGTGGGTACCGATGCCGCCAATGACGGAGATATGGCACTTTATTTCAACAACGCCAACCGTGGCAGCTTTGATTCGGCTTCCGGAAACTACACACCAACTTCCGACAAACGCCTCAAGACCAATATCAAGGCATTAAGTGGTGTATTACCTGCCTTATTACAGTTAAAACCAAAGACTTACCAGTACAAAACCCGCCTGGGGCACAACTACGTAGGTTTTCTGGCGCAGGAGCTTCAGGATGTATTCCCTGAACTGGTTTCTGAAACCAAGCCACGTAATGAAGGCGAGGAGAGTGTACTTTTGGTAGACTATAGCCAGTTGACCGTTTTGGCTATTACCGCCCTTCAGGAGCAACAAGAAGTGATCGAAGCACAGAATGAGAAGATTGAAAATCTGGAAGAGCGATTAGCCAGGTTGGAGGCTTTGATTCAAAAATAAATTAATATTATCCTCTTTTCGATAAAAAAAGGCCAGGCTCAGTGCTAAATTAGTAGAGCAGTATTGTTGTAAAACAATATTGCTCTGCTGTTTTTGGGGCTCTTTGAATTTTCATCAAGATGTCGCCGGTTGGCGACTAGACGGATAACCACAGGTGTTCCATCTTCCTTATAGGCGACGACCTGAATATCTGTTTTATTCAAAGCTAAGAGCATTTTACTCTTTAAAGCAGTGCCAATACGCTTGACAGGACCCCGGAGGCAAACTCTCTATTACTTTTGGAATATCAAATAAGAATATAATTAAAAGATAATCAGCAAATTAAGAACAATCCATGGCGATTTTAGAAAGCTTAGGCCTTCACGGTGAAATGAATGTCACAGACCACTAGTTTACAATTCCTACATCCATCTACTCTGCCTTTATCACCCGATTCCACAATTCCTTGCCATCGGCATCGCAAATTTGAATCTTCAGCTGCCGCTGATCTCTGGGGCCGCTGAACTCCAGTAGTCCAAAATTGCGCTGTTTGACGTAAGTCTTATCCACGCGTAGGCTATTTAGCTCAGCCTCGTTATTGGCCGGACCAGAGGTGAGGGGAGAAACGGTCAGGTCATACACTGCGTTGCCGGCATTATTGACGTAAGTCGACAGTTCCGTGGCGTGGCGATCACCGGTGAGGAAAATGACGCCGGTAATGCCTTCTTCGGCGATGCGGTTTAACAAATATTGCCGCTCTTCAGCGTAGCGATTGGCATAATTTTCAAACGTTGCTGATGTATTGAGCACCTGACCACCGATGGCGACCATTTTGAAGGGAGCCTTGCTGTTGACCAGTACATCGATCAGCCACTCCAGCTGGTTTTTGCCCATGATGGTTGCCTCCCCGCTTTCCCGGTCGTTGGGACTGCGGTGATAGCGGTTGTCGAGCAGGAAGAAATCGATATCCCGGTACTGGAAGTAGGAGGTGATTCCAGGCTCTCGATTTACGCCGTAGGTTGGATTGCCCCAAAAGAGTTTGAAAGCTTCCAGCGTTTTGTCTTTGTGTATGAAACTACGGTCAGAATTATTAGGACCAAAGTCGTGGTCATCCCAGATAGCGTAATGATTGGTGGTAGCCAGCAGGGCTTGTAATTCAGGAATTTTGCGGTATTCAGTGTATCGATGTACAATGCCCGTCCAGGTAAACCAATCCACCTCACGCAAATAGATGTTATCGCCCAGCCAGAGCATGGCATCGGGCTTTTTGGCGTTGATGCTTTCAAAAATCTTGTTCTGCCCACCGTATGGGTTCCCCGGGCGGTCATATTTGGGTTCATTGGTATAGGTGCAGCTGCCAATGGCCATTTTAAAGTCAGGCGGATCGGTACGCCACTGCCACAGGGGCTGAGTGGTAAAAGTGGTGGGATATGGACGATCTACTTCCTCTCCATTGATGCGCAGTTGATATACGTATTCCCGTCCCGGCTCCACTTCATCAGCAATGAGTTTGGCGGTATAGCCAGTAGCTTTTGCCGTAAGGACTTTATCGGTCTCATGGATCATTTCAGGTGTGGCTTCTTCCCAGTAGTCAATGTGTACAGTGGAGGGACCAGTGGTTTGCACCCAAATGAGTACTTCCCGCATTTCAGAATAGCCCAACATTGGCCCGGACTGTAATAATTCGGCTTGCGCCCAAAGGCTGCTACTTCCGATGAGTAGCGTGAATAGCAGACAAAACTTTTTCATGGTTCAGGTTTTGCAGTAAAGCTACAAGGAACCGTCAAATTATGAATCATCGAAAGCATGAATTTGAGGTTAACAATCAACTTTCTCCAAAAGAAAAAGAGGGCAAAAACGCGTAGTCTTTGCCCCCTTTCCAATATGGTTGATGTAAAATATAGTCTTGATTAATCACTTTCCAAAGCGGCTGCACCACCCACGATCTCAAGGATTTCGTTGGTAATGGCTTCCTGACGCGCTTTGTTGTAAGAGATTTTCAGGTCGCGGAGTAGTTCTTCCGCATTTTCCGTCGCTTTATCCATGGCGGTCATCCGCGCACCGTGTTCCGAAGCATGGGTATCCAATACGTATTTGTGGAAGGTGGTTTGGATGATGGTTGGCACCAAATATTCGAGCAGCTCTTCCTTGTTGGGCTCAAAAATATAGTTGGCCTTCAGAGAAACATCCTCATCAGGAGCAACCGTTGGTACCGGCAGGAATTGTTCAAAAACGGTAAACTGCGTAGCCGCGTTTTTGAATTGGCCGTAAGCCACATCCACCCGATCAAATTCGCCGTGCTCAAAGGCATCCATCAGACGCTTGGACACCTGGGCTACATTTTCGAAGCTCAGATCGTCAAACAAGGTCACATAGTCCTTGATCATTTTGACATCGGTATAACGCTTACGGAAGTAATCGTAGCCTTTTTTACCGATAAACAACAAGGTCAGGTCACCATTTTTGCGCTGCTCGGCAAAATTTTGCTCGATCGTCCGGATAGCTGCTTTTATCACATTGGTGTTAAAAGCACCAGCCAGACCACGACTGGAGGTTACGACCACCACACAAGCCTTTTGTACCGGTCTTTCCTGACCAAAGACATTGGAGGCACCGCTTTCCAGATTGGCGAGAATATTGCGCAGCATCTGGTTCAGCTTATCGGCATAGGGGCGCATCTGCACGATGGCGGTTTGCGCTCTACGCAACTTGGCTGCCGAAACCATTTTCATAGCTTTGGTGATCTGCTGCGTATTCTGTACAGACTTGATCCGATCGCGAACTTCTTTTAGATTAGCCATGTATGGATAATGGTTTATCTTTTAAGATAGGAGACCTGAATGAAGCAGGCCTCCATCTTACGAATTTTATTATTTGAACTGTGGAGCCAACTCAGCAGCCAGCTTTTCAACAGCTTGCACAGCTGATTCATCCAGCTTACCGGCTTTGAAAGCAGCCAGTGCCTCAGGATGCAATTGCTCCATTTTCAGCAAGAACATTTCTTCGAATGCCTTTACTTTGTCAACCGCAACGTTACGCAGCAAACCTTTGGTACCCAGGTAAATAATGGCCACCTGCTTTTCAACAGATACCGGAGAGTACTGAGGTTGCTTCAGGATTTCCACATTGCGCTTACCTTTCTCCAGTACGGAGGTTGTAGCTGCATCCAGGTCGGAACCGAATTTGGCGAAAGCCTCCAATTCACGGTACTGAGCCTGGTCGAGCTTCAGGGTACCCGCTACCTTCTTCATCGACTTGATTTGTGCATTACCCCCCACACGAGATACCGAGATACCTACGTTAATGGCGGGACGCACACCGGCGTTGAAGAGGTTGGATTCGAGGAAGATCTGACCGTCGGTAATCGAAATTACGTTGGTTGGAATATAGGCAGAAACGTCACCAGCCTGAGTTTCGATAATCGGCAGGGCAGTCAAAGAACCTCCACCTTTTACGATAGGCTGACCGTCAGCGTCTTTTGCGTTTTTCAAAGAATCCGGCAAGTCATTCATCTGGCGAGCGATCTCGTCGTTGTTGATGATTTTGGCCGCACGCTCCAGCAAGCGAGAGTGCAGGTAGAATACGTCACCAGGATAAGCCTCACGCCCCGGAGGACGACGCAGCAGTAGCGATACCTCACGGTAGGCTACGGCCTGCTTTGACAAATCATCATAGATGATCAGTGCAGGACGTCCCGTATCGCGGAAGTATTCACCGATAGCGGCACCGGCAAATGGTGCGTAAAACTGCAGCGGCGCTGGATCAGAAGCTGAAGCCGATACGATTACGGTGTAATCCATGGCACCATTTTCTTCCAATACCTTTGCTACCTGAGCAACGGTAGAAGACTTCTGTCCGGAAGCTACGTAAATACAGTAAACAGGCTCACCTCTTTCGTAAAACTCGCGCTGATTGATAATGGTGTCAATCGCAATCGCGGTTTTACCGGTCTGGCGGTCACCAATGATCAACTCACGCTGACCACGGCCGATTGGAATCATCGCGTCGATCGCTTTGATACCCGTTTGTAGCGGCTCGTTTACCGGCTGACGGAAAATAACACCAGGCGCTTTGCGCTCCAGTGGCATTTCGTACTTTTCACCTTGGATTTCTCCTTTACCGTCGATGGGCTGTCCCAGCGGGTTTACTACCCGGCCTACAAAGCCTTCACCGGCCTGTAAAGAAGCAATTCGATCGGTACGGTGCACGCGTGATCCTTCACGGATGTTGTCTGAAGGTCCCATCAATACCACACCCACGTTGTCTTCCTCCAGGTTCAACACGATTGCCTCCACACCGGTCTCAAATTTTACCAATTCACCCGCCTGGGCGTTGGTCAGACCGTATACACGGGCAATACCGTCACCGACCTGCAATACAGTCCCATACTCTTCCAGTTCAGTTGTATCACTGAATCCGGAAAGCTGTTGCTTGAGTATCGCAGATATTTCATCAGGTTTTACATCAACCATATCTATTCGGATTTATAAATTACGAATTATGAATTTCCAAATTAAAGAACCTATATTCTAGGATGCCACAATCTTGGAAACATACAGATTGTCAACAAATTCTTTCTTCAACTGATCCAGCTTGTGTGCCACGCTGGCATCGTACACCTTATCGGCAAACTCAATCACCAACCCGCCGATCAATTCCGGATCAACCATGGTGGTGATCTCCACCTTATCATCAGTTTCGGAGCTTTCTTCCAGCTTCTTACGCAATGCGGTCAATGTATCTTCCGACAACGGAGCAGCGGAGGTCACCCGTATTGTGGAGATGTGTCTCAACTTCTTGTACTGGTTGATAAACTCCTGAGAAATTTCCGGCAGGTAAGCTTCCCGGCCTTTGGTAAACAGGATGTTCACAAAAGCCATGGTCAATTCATCAAAGTGATCTCCGAAAATTTGCTTGGTGATCTGCGTCTTCTTGGCGGCGTTGATGATCGGGCTTTTCAACATCAAATAAAAGTCCCGGTTCTTCACAGCTTCCTTGAAGGCCTGGATATCATCGAGTACCCGCTCAACCTTGTTTTGTTCAACGGCCAGATCAAGCAATGATTTGGCATAACGAGATGCGATTCTTTGTACGGACATATCGTTTGGTTTGGTCGCTTTCTAACTATCCGCTGTTGCGGCAAGCCAAAAGCTGGACTAATTCATCTTAATTTCGTCAACGAGAGACTTCACGTAGCTTTCCTGGTCCGCTTTGTCTGCCAGTTCCTTGCGTAACAACAGCTCCGCAATCTGGATCGCCATTTTACCCGACTGGTTCTTCAGGTCGGTGATAGCGGCCAAACGCTGGTTTTCAATGTCGCGACGGGCATTGGCCACAATTTTCTGTGCTTCCTCTTTAGCTTTCTCCTTCGCCTCGTTGATGATGTTCTCCTTGGCAGCTTTTGCTTCTTTCAGGATGTTTGAACGCTCCTCGCGGGCTTCCGCCAAAAGGGCTTCGTTTTTAGCCTGCATGTTGGCCACTTCGTCTCGGGCACGTTGCGCTTCCTGTAGTGAATTGCGGATATCATCCTCGCGCTTTTTCAATCCCTGTTGGATGGGCTTGAAGGCAAATTTGGCCATCATGTACCAAAAAATAGCGAAAATAACGATAGTCCAGATCAACAGTCCCGGTTCAGGACGAATTACTGAGAAATCAGCCAAAAATAGAATATTTGTCATGATCGTTGTATTATACTATACGGAGGAAGCGAGGCTCCCATTTTGTTTCACAATGGGGAGTCATCGCGCAACCAACCGTTACGTCGATGACTCCGATCTTTTGCAGATCTTTCTTAATTTACGAAGAAAGCCAGGATGATCATGATCAGGGTAGCACCCTCAATAAGGGCTGCCATCAAGATCATGTTAGAACGGATATCACCAACCGCTTCCGGCTGACGTGCAATCGCTTCCATAGCTTTTGCACCGATGTTTCCGATTCCCAGTCCTGCGCCGATAACGGCCAAACCTGCTCCAATAGCTGCAATTGTACCAGTCATTAGAATGAAATTTATGATGGTTATTT
Source organism: Saprospiraceae bacterium (assembly GCA_965229635.1). GTDB lineage: Bacteria > Bacteroidota > Bacteroidia > Chitinophagales > Saprospiraceae > BQJU01. The sequence continues at coordinate 1,975,865 of OZ245894.1, read as the reverse complement.
AATGATGTTCAGCATGTTCTTCCGTGGCTGCACCCAAATAAGAGGCCGCCAAAATACAAAATACAAACGCCTGAATGAAGGCAACCAACAACTCGATGGCCATCATAAAAAGCGTCAGTGGAACTGCGATCACTCCACCTCCCACTGAGCCGGCAACACTTTCTCCGGCCTCACCGAAGATAAAAATCAAGCTCACAAAGATGATGATTACAATGTGACCGGCGGTGATGTTGGCAAACAAACGTAGCATCAGCGTGATCGGCTTGATGAATACGCCGAGGATCTCTACCGGGGTCAGGATGATCTTCAACCAGGCCGGCACACCGGGCATCCAGAAGATGTGTTCCCAGTAGTCCTTATTACCGCTTAATTGTACAAAGAAGAATACAAACAAGGTCAAAGCCATAGTCACTGCCAGGTTTCCGGTTACATTACCGCTGCCAGGGAAAAATGGAATTTGACCGATTAAGTTCAAACCTAAAATAAAGAAGAAGATCGACATCAAAAACGGCAGGTACCTTTCGTACTTGTCGCCCAAAAATGGAATCGCAACTTCTTCGCGAATAAATACAAAGATTGGCTCCATCAGTGATTGGAATCCTTTTGGCTCCTTTCCGTCACGTGTGGTGTAAGCTTTCGCCGCCGAGCGGAACAGGAAGAACAAAATCACAAAGGCCAGGAGCATGGTGAATACGTTCTTGGTGATGGAGAAGTCGTAGTAGGAAGTAATACCACCTCCCAATACACCGGCATCCAGCGTACTCTTCTTGTCCAGATCGTAGCAGGTACCATCCTTGATCACCTGATAAATTTGTTTGCCATCTGCTTCGCGGTGGGTAAAACACTCAACGGGCACATGTCCCATCGGGAAATTATCATCGGCCACTCTCATCACTTCACCGTGGTGCAATACATAGCGGTCAATGGCTTTGTGACCATTTCCGTGATCAGCAAATTCAAAAGCGCTGCTCATAAAGAACGACCATCCCGCTTCAGGAGCATACATCATACAGGGTAACGGGAAGTAAATATCTCCCCAGATGTGAAAGGCATTGGCATCAGCAATGTGGTGGAAAGCCGTTTCACCGGCATCCCAATCCTCAGCCGTTGCATGGTGGCAAGCACAGCCGTGATGGCCTTCGTCTCCGTGTTGATCATCATGCTGTTCGGTAGCGTGGCTATGGCCGGCATGATCATCGTGATCATGACCTTCGTGCCCCTGTGCAGACAGCACAAAAGTGAACAACAAAGCGGAAAAAAGAGTCAGAAAAATCTTTTTCATCCAATGCAGTATTTAGTACGGTCGTTCAAAATCGCTGCAAAGGTATATATAATGACCTTTTTATAAAAGGAGTTTTCTTCTTTTTTCCAAAATGGTTAATCTTTTTTGAAGGATTGAGTTACAAGTAGTTACGCGGCAAAAAAAGTAACACTATCACCGATTATTCAAAGGCCATTAATTGGCAAAAATTGTTCTTTAAATCCCAATGTTAACAGAATTTTAATTTGCGGAAGTACCAAAAAAGGGAAATTTGGAAAATAAACGTTTTTAATCGATCGGTTGCAGGCCATTTTCCTTTCCCAGATAACGAACAAGAAAAATTTTTTCGGACCCAATTCGACGATTGGCACTAAATGATAAAGGAGGCAATAAGCCCGTATTTAGTTGATAGGTATCTTCCAGTTCTTCCACCAGCCTTTCCCGGGTCAGGGTCCGCCCCACCCTTTTCAACCCATCCACCAGTAAAATAGCTCCTGCCAGAGCCGTCCATTGGCTTTGCGGAAAGCGCTTGCTCAACCCATATTTCTCCTGTAGGTAAGCCATCATGGCCAATCCCTTTTCAGAGGCCGTAGTGATCCATTGTGGATACACCAAAAGGACCTTTCCCTCCCACACTGGGGGTAATTCGTACACATTCAAAGTCGAATAGCTCCCCAGAAGAAGTAGTTCCGGTAGCTCCGTAGCTTTCGCCATAGTCTGCTGCCATTTATCGTCAGCAGTGAACGCGTCACTAATCATTTTCTCTACACCTGGTTGGACCAAAAGGCATAATTGTTTGACCTCTTGCTTTCGCAAAATTTCGACTAAACCCTCCACGGAGTAATCATTGATATCCAGCCACAAAACCTTCTTCTCCTCAGCCTCTGTAATCCCTTCTTCGAAGGATTCAAGTAGTGACCGCCGGACAGGATCATCTGTATACACCACTGCGACCTGATCCGCAGTGGCTTGTTTGCCAAGTTCCCTTGCCATTTGGCGCAAGCCCGGCAATAAATAAAAGGTGGATCGGTTTTTGATAAACTGCTCGGGAGGCCAATGCCCCAGAGCACCAATGAGCGGCATATCTTCCGGAACCGTTGACTCTTTTTCCTGCCAGCTGTTCACCAGCGCAAAAGGTGGATCATTGACCAACGGGTCATCTTGTCCATAAAATTGCAGCTGCAATTTTCGGTTATACAACCCTCCTTCCCCGTTGATCTCGGCAAAATAGGCCTCAATGACCGCACTTGTCGCTTCATTAAGCGCTTCAAGGATCGTATCGGGGCGTAGTAGGCTGCCAATTTGGATCGTCGTATCGGTGACTCCGGTTATGCCCTCCTGCCCCAGCACCTCAATGTAGGCAAGCAAATCCTGCATTTGCTGTTGCGTCATCTGGTATTTGGGCATCACCGAATTCAGGGGGTTACCCGCAGGGTCAAGGCCCATGGTGATGGCGCGTTTGAGTGTGCTTTTTTGGTAAGCTGGATATTGACGACCATTGGCTCGTGGTCCAACGTAGTTTTTTGAAAGATTTGCCCAGGTAATATTGGAGGGAGAGACACCTCCTTCCGGCCGCCCTTTACCATCGACGCCGTGACAGCTGGCACAAGGCAGTACCGTGGCCGGAACCGAAGTCCCCGACATCAAGGCCGTAATTTTGGATTCGTCCACACCACTTTTTCCCTTACGGAATATTTCCTGCCCGCGCATGGCCGATTCACTCATTTGGCTCCAGCCAAATAGGGGCAAGAATAGCAATAGAAAAAGGCCATTACCCCTCATCATACAACACACTTTCCACCACCTTTACAATTTCGGTAACCGGCGCCAGGCCATTGGCCTTTTTCCACAGCCGAGTCGGTATATTGCCAACCATCAAAATCGTTTTGTGGTCTTCCGGGCGCGGAGATTGATTGCCCAGCTTCCAGAGTGCCATGTCAATATTTTCGCGAGTGCCGGTCAATAGATACCAGCCTCTTTTAGCCCCCATCGATTCGGCGTAAGCCTTGACTTTTTCCGGGGTATCATGTTCCGGGTCAACCGAAATAGAGATCAGGTGAACGTCCTTCCCTACCCGATCGCCGAAGTAATCCTGCAACTCCTTCATCATGCCATTCATCACCGGGCAGCTGCCGGTACAGCTCAGAAAATAGGGATTGATCACCACAACCTTATCGCGCAGCAGATCGTCAAAAAGCGACATCTCTTCCCCGTATTGGTTGATCAATTTGACATTGGTGAAATAATTCTCCTCGGCGGTGTAGTCGATATTGGCCAGTTTCGCTTTGGAAAGCAACGGCCGAATGTGTGCTTCCAACTGGTCCGCTGGTGCTAATCCATTAGCCCTGATCCAATTATCGGTTCCTTCCCTACCAATGAGCATAATCGGCGCATGATCTTCGCGAAGCGGGGTAAAGACATTAAGCCCCTTGAGCAGCTCATTTACCCGCGCAGGGTCACCGGTCAATAAAGTCCATCCCGGACCAGCCTCAAATTTTTCACTCCAGGCCAGCAAGCGTTGCGGCGTATCCGTTACCGGGTCAATACTGACCGACAAAAAGACCACATCTCCGCGATCAACCTCTTCCGCCATGTTTTGTTTCAACTGGGCCAGATTGGCGCCCATCGGCGGACAAATGGTAGTACAGGTGGTAAAGATGAAGTTCATCGCCACCACCTTCCCTTTCACCAGATCGTAAAAGCGGACCGTTTCGCCCTTCTGATTATACAGATACACATCCGGAATCTGCATATCGGCCAGCTTCACCGTTTTTTGCGGCAATCCGGCACAAGTCGGCGCAGGCTTGTCGCAACAGGCCCTTTTTTTATCACCCGAATAATCGTGTTGCCCCCAACACAAAATTCCGGAAAAGCAAAACACAACAACAAAAACGACCTTTAAATATCTCATGGTTTAAAATCTTTTGCAAAATAATTAGCTGCTTCCAAAAAATAAACTTTAACCATTAACCTTTACCCCCCTTCTCCTCACAAACCCTACGGCACTTCGACAAAAACGCTCGGCGACAAGTGCATCGAAAAGCCCTTTGAACGGCATTCTACAAACACCTGAAAAGTAGTAGCAGCGGGAAGTGGCATAGAAACCTCATAAATACCGGGTTGCTCCGTACCCTGTGCCCAAAAACGGTAATGACGATCACCGGCTGGTGTGGTGGCCATAATTTTCAGATCCGTCAGCCCTTCCACCGGATGTTGGCTCAGTCGATCCCGAATTTCGATTTGCAAACTGATCTGTTGGCTTTCGCTAAATACGGGTTCCCGGTAAAGCACCTCTAACGGTCCTTTTTCGGCCAACAACCTTTGCTGTTGCACCACCGGATCGGGTTCGATCTCCACCTGAAAACAGTGCACCAAACGCGGCGCATTCATAAAAAAAGCAATATCGTAAAGACCAGGGTCTCGGAGTTTTACCGCCGTTTGGTATACCCCCTGCGCTTTCTCCTGCAAACTGCGATCTACGACCATCACCGCCCGAGGTTGCCGGCCATAATTGCTAAAATTCCCCATCGGGGCAGCCATGCCCTCCATATAGTAATAGATGGTCTGATCCAGTGGATTGGCCACCAGGACGGCATTTTCACCCACCGCCCGTACTATTCCGGGAGCAGGAGTAGGAAAATTCGTTTTACCTGCGGGATATTGGCCCCCGGGAAAATCCACTACGTTTACCGGGCCTCCAGGTGTACCGATGCCTTCCAGTGGAACCATCAATATCGTAGCACTATTGCGATGGCGCACGTAAGCAATCCCATCCGTAAAGCTGACCCGGTCGGGCTCTGATTCCATATCGGCCGTTTGGATCAATTGATTGCTGACGGCATCAACAATGTGGAGCAGATCTTCTCCCGGGTTCACCACAAAGGCAAAACGACCTCCCGGTGCGAAGGTGAGCTGCTCGATGCCAGCTTCAGCTTTGCATTCAGCCATGATACGCGGTTCCCGCCCACCGATTACGGCAATTTCTCCCGTGGCTTTGTGTCCCACATAAGCGGCTTGCGCCAATGCAGACCAGGCAATCGCCGTAGGCTGATCGGGCATGGAAATATCGTTGGCTTTCGCCAATTGATTGATGTCAATCACACTGGTTGTTTGCGAAAGCGAATTGGTCACAAGTACTTTATTGTTGTCATCAGTAATCGCCAATTCGTGCCAGCCTGCACCGGTAGTAATGGTTTTGACCAATGTTTGACTGGGCACATTGATTACGCCAACTCCCGTAGCCGTTTTGTCTTCGGGTTGTTCATTAACGTAAGTCACCCAGAGATAGGCCTCATCGGGCTGTAATCGGGTATGCACCGGCACTCCGGGCAAATCGATATTTTTAACTACCGTCCAGGTTTGGGTTTCAATAACCGCCACCTGCTTTACGGCGGGCATACTGACAAACAGCCACTCCTGATCATCAGTCAACGCCCAGTCCATGCCCGGACTGGCCAGGGTAATTCGATTGAGCAACTTGGTGTTGCCATAGCCAAATAATGGATCGACCACATTGATCGAAGCATCATCGTTCATCGTCAAAACATAATAAACATTCAGGTCGAGGTCTGCCTGATTGAGGATACTCCCCGTCAGGAAAGCTTCAATCTTCTTGCCACAGGAAGAGGAAACGTGCTGCTCCTGCCGGGCCAGCCAGGCTGCCGGGTACACTCCCGACAAGCCTTGACCAGTAACGGTATCCGAGATCGTAAAGCTAAACAATACTTCTTCTCCTTCCCGGAACACTTTCGGCGTAGCCGTAGACTGCAAATGCTGAAGATCACAAACCACCCGCAACCCCTGATAATTTACCACCTGGGGAAAGGCAGGCTGCGCCGACAAGTGAATTCCGGTGATCAGGAACACAATGCAAACAATACTCTTCGATATTTCTCTTTTCATCATTTGTACCTATTCTGACTTCAGCGTTCTAGTCGGTTTCAGGAAGCGATTCTGATCGAAGGTGGCTTCAAACTCAAGATTCAGCAGCTGCATGGGGTAAACCTCAGGCTGGTCCTGATCGGGCAGATATAGTGGTGTCAACTCGTCATTAGTATACTGCCGACTCCCCCCGGTATTGCTCATTACGGTCACGCTTGCTGCCCGTTTTAAGGTACGTGTGGGTAAATTGGCCACCGTCCAGCGGGCAATACCGTTGCCCTGATCCATACCGCCCGTTGCGGGATATTTTCGGCCATTCACTACCAGCGTCACTGCCGAAGGATACTTACCCGTAGCGGGATCAATGGTCGTGGTAATTTCGGCACTGCTGCGGCCCTTCCTACCGTTTGGCGGAGCCGTAATCCGGGTCAGGGTTACTGCATCATGTCCTTCCGTCACCCGCACTAATCCCCACATGCCCTGCGCAAATGGGGCAGTTTGATAAATACGGTACAGATAATCACCGGTTACACCTTTTGCTCCACCCGCCTGATTGATGACCACGTCGAAACAATTGACACCGGCCATTTGTGGTCGAGAACCCAAATATTGCGATTCCGGATTATCCCCGATGACTGAGGAGCCTTCCTGATAAGGTTCTTCCTGAAAGCCATGTCCTGTCAACAGGAAAGTTTCCGGATTGCCGGCACCGCCTGGTTTCAGTAGCCTCAACCGAACTGGAATACCTTTCTCGGCTACAAAAATAGCTGTCTCGGGGTCGGCGAAAATGCGTGGCATATTGACGCTGTTATTGGAAGTCCCATCGTAGGTTAGCTGGAAAGTCATTTCTGCATCGTCCGTAGTTGGGCTGCTGTAGGTCAAATCCAGTACATCAAAGGCGGCATTCCCATCTACAACCTCAGCATTGGCAAAATAGCGATAGAGCAAAGGCTCCGAACGATAATTTACGGCAAAGGTATTATTGGCGAGTTCTACCTTACCGTTTAGATCCGTTTTCTGAACCACGTTATCCTGGTGGAAGATGACAAATTCTCGGAATTGTTGTTCTTTACCACCCTCCTGATAGGTCACAGTAGCCGACACCTCCGTACCCTGATCTGATGTCCAACTGGCATCCTTGGGCTCGATAATCAATGCGCCAAACATGCCCCGTGCGTACTGCTCCATGACATCCGAACTGGTTAGCAAAACGGTACCATATTCCATGTCAATGGGTGTTCCATTGTCCCAGCGGCCTGCGTACCACGTATATTTCCTGGACGCTCCCGGAGCGACCGATTGGCTGTCGTTCATGCCCACATTCATTCCATCACTCTTATTGGGATCGTAGGAAAGCAACTGTGCGTGCATCCCCACGTTGGAAGAGGCGGTAAAATTGAGTTGAAAATCTCTTCCTGCGCCCTGCTCCTGTGCATTGGTAAAACCAACCTGCACGATCTCCTCAAAATATGGGCTGTTTGGATCAATCTTATTTTCCAAGAGGACCTCAATGCACTCTCCAGCCCTTGCTCTCAGTACTAATGGCTCAAAATGACCGGTCGGCATGATGGACAGTGGTTGTGGTTTACCATTAAGCGATTCCGACCGTTTGAGGTAGATCATGGCGTTAGGGTCAATCAGCGTATCTCGTTCATTGTACACCAGCGGCTTGCCGTTATTGAGTGAAGCAACCAAATTGGCTTCAACCGTAAAAGAACGCACCGGCGCCCCATCCGGACAGCCACAATCCTGCTGGACAGCCGAGCCGATTGGATTATTACTCAAGGCCGCCAGGCTATCCTGGGCGCTGCCTTTTTCATAGGCCCGAAACATGCCCCAAACACCACCATTAATGCCGGCATTATCCGTGCTGGTATTGTATAGGTAGTCGGCTGTGCCATTGCCGTTATTGCCCGGAAGGGTGAAATTCATTTCAAAATGCTCGGAAATACTCATCATTTGGGAGGAACGGTAGCCAGAGTTTTCAAAAGAAGGCTCAAACAACCAGGGTAGACCGTTGATGGCCAAAACATGAGGCACCTCGTGGGCACCAACCAGTGTGCGCAGTTGCACGCGGTCATTTTCGTAAGCCCGCAGCAAGGGCGTAAATGGATCTTTGGCTTCCATACCCGGCGTTAACGGCCGCTTTGGATACTTTACATTATTGTATGGCGAAATGTAACTGCCAGGCTCCGGTTGCTGATTAAACTTCGCATCAGCGCGCTCAATCTGTGAGCTATAGCCAAAGGAAGGGTCTCCTGCCGGATATTCAGCAGCCTGGAACTCGCCCAAACGCTGGCTCTTTGGATCAGCCAGTCGCAGGAACAGCGGTTCGTTCCGGTAATTGACTGAATAAGTGCCGATCGTACCGCCCTGAGAAATGATCTGCGGCCGTTGTGGTGGGCTTATCGCAAATGGGGTGTCCATCCAGCCGTTGTAGTTGTCGATACTGTCCAAAAAGTTCTGATCGCTTTCCGGATCATCAGGAATTTCGGGATAAACCGATAGGTCAGCCTTGCTTTCTGCGGTGTAGGCCAGCTGCAATTCCTGAAATTCCAGGGCGAATTCGCGGTAAGCACCCGCACTTTCTTCCGTTTCAATCAGTGCCTGGAAACTCGTGGGGCCTCCATCCTCACGCTTACCCATCTCTTCACCGGTTTCGGCATTCAGCCATTTTGAATTGCGCGGTTCCACCAGCAAGCCCGCGTAAAGCCCTACCTGCTGATGCGTAGAAGGACTGAAGTGGTCGTGGGTGAATACCGTACGAATGGTCCGGTCAGAGCCTTCCAGGTCGTATAGCGGATCGGCGTACCAGCGCTGCAAGGTAGTTTGTGCACCGGTCCAGTCCTGATTGGCCGGAGCATTACCCCAAACGGGAAGCGGCGGCGTGGGTTTTAGTTTCGCGCCATCGACCTTATTATCCGGGCTAGACAATACGGAGGTGCTGCTGGTCCAACTGTAATCGATAAACTTACCTTTATTGATCCCGTGAATCCGATCGCGCACTTCGTCCGGGCTGAAGGTACCATCTTCGTAATTGAAGCCATTGGCGGCACCATCGGAGGAGGTCACGTCAAACTTGACCAGATGAATATGCTGCCCTAAAATATCGGTTGGCGTGCGCACCTGGAAGTTGTCCAGTTCAAAATAATCCGGTACCAGATTGCTGTGCCAAAATTCGATGTATTCATTGGAATTGGCCCGGAAGAAGAAAGGCTCGGGCGGCCGTGTTCCATCCAGCGTTGGCTTCACATCTTGCCATAAGGCAATCAATCGCTGCTGAGGATAGTGCCAGCCTTTTTTATTAAGCACCACATCCATCTGGATATTGGCAGCCTTATAGGTTCTTTTGGTGATGGGTACCGGATTCGGCAAACCGGGAATCTTTTCCAGGGTGTCGCCGTCCAGTGTCACCACCGGATCGGCAAATGGAGCGCCCGGGGCCGGTGGACGACCGTTGAGGATAAAATTATCCGCTTGTCCATCCGGACGGAAGGTGGGATGTTCTCTTGTTGCATGGGCCTTCATCGCCACCTTTTCCACCGGTGTTCCATCTTCCGGCAAACGAATTGCCGTCAGGGAATCAGCCTCTTTGGTCCAATCGTAAAGGGTGTGTTTTTCCCAGGTAATCGCACCATCTTTAATGATGTGACGGGGCAGTCCACCATCCAGATAAGTGGTATCCCCTTTTGCATCCACCTCATAGGCAAAATCTAATGGCGGATGCGGCGGTCTGCGACCGGCAATACCAGGAATAAAGAATGGGAATCCAGGGTTTTTATCCAGGTCTTTCACCACCGGTTGCCCTTTTTCGATGGCCACTTCACCGGGCACCGGAGCCATGGCCTTAGTTGGTAATGGCACCAATCCAGGAATAGGTGTACCCGCCGTAATCTCCCCGTCGGGTAATGCTCGGCTACCGGCCACCGGTTGACCTTTATCGTTGAGCCTTGAGCCCAATTCCAGTACATCGTGTGCCCGGAACAAAGCCCACATACCCGCTGCAAAGTGCGGATAAAAGTGGCAATGGAAAATATGGTCTCCTACCGTCAGGTTTTTATTACCGGTACCATTGTGCACCAGTTCCAGGGTATAGGATGCTCCCGGATTGAGGGTCTGACTATCAAGGTAATGTCCCTTATCGCTATTGGGGGAATGCAGCCACTGATGGGCGTGGAAGTGGTGAACGTGCGTCACTCCCTGACTGGCGTGGTGGATGCGAAACTTGACGTGATCCCAAATATAGCTGTGGTAAACATTGGAAGGGTCATCGGGATACTTAGCCAGGGTTGCTTTTATTTTTTTATCCGAGCGTAGGCTCTGGGTAGCGTTGACATCCACCACCATGGCCGGATCGCCAACCGACCAGGAACTGAGGAAAAATTCCTCATATTTACACTCTACGCAATCGGCCATCGGGCCTACTTCTACCCGGTTAGCGAAGATTTCGTTGGAAATACCTGCACTGCCATAGTTGAAAGCAAAGGCTTCACCTCCCGTATTGACAGAACCTGGCAGGTAGGCCATTTCTGTATCAAAGGCCTGCACGGCGGAAAAGATGTTGTGGTAGTGAATACAAATTTCCCGGAAGGGTTGCCGACGATCCGGTGAGGCGGGGATGGAATCAAATAGCGGGCCAACATCCGTGGCCGGGAAACGCCCTGCATTGGGCCCGGTGATGAGGGCCGTCAAGTCTGTGTAGATCAGTTCGTTCCCCTCTCCCAGCATCCGCAGAATGTATTGACCAGCCCTGGGATGCCCCTCAGGGTATTTGGCCGAGTAGTTGATTACCGGATAACCGGAATTTTCCAGCAGCTGATTGTCTTTGACATATTGCGCGAAAGCGGCATCACTGCGATTGATCAGTGTGCCGTCCTCCAGACGTAAGCTGGAAGTAGCGTAATACAAATCCTCATTGGTCACCTGGCTGCGGTACCACTCAGCTCCTTTCGGTTCCACAACGACGGAGCCAAACAGGCCAAAGTTGGAGGTTTCGGCAGCGTTCAAAGCATCAGAAGCCGCATCACGAATCAGGAAAGTGCCTTCTTTTGGAGCCAACAGCTGGTAGGTTTTGCTTTCACCGGGTGCCACCTGATCGTCTCCATTGGAGCTCACCCACGAACCATCATCGGCAATGCCTTCTACAAATTCCATTCCGTTGACACTGAAGCCCACTTCGGGAAGATTGAAGGATGGGGTTTGTGCATTGGCCTGCGGATTGGTGTGAAATTGGCTGGCCGCATTGGCAGCGACATTCACATTGGGCATGATCAGGTTGGTGAGGGTTACCTCCAACATATCGCCTTCATTGGCTCGAAGCACGATGGGCCGTGGCCGCTTGTCGGGCCGAAGTTGTACACAACCGGCACAAAATGACTGCCCTTTGGCTTTGGCTTCCGCCAATAGTTCCTTGCAGGTTTTGGTAACCGTATGTCCATTTTGTTTCACGGTAATCGTTCGGTCATTGACCGGCACCACATCCGATTCCAGGGCATACATCAGCCCTTCGGGCTGCATCGACCCCAGGCGGTTGTACACCAGGGGTTGTTCCAGGACAACAATGCGGGCAATCACTTTTGAGGGATTTCGGCCCTGTGTGGGAGCCTGAGCGATGAGAAAAGTAGTGTAAAAAGACAAGCATAATAGCAATAAGGGTAATCGCCTTACCCAATACTGATGAGGGCTTCGGATTTCCATTAAAATGGGTTTTAGGTATTAAATCTTACGAATGTAACGGTATAACTTGTTGGTGGTGGTTTGCTTGTAAATTTAACGATTGACCCGCACAAAACCGAGGAAAATAGTACTTAAAACGGCAAAACGGGTATTTATACCTGCCTTCGCCACAGGTATTTTTGAGATCACCTGCCAAAAGCTTAATTTGAGGAAAAAAATTGACATCGTATGAAGAATCCCCTCATCAGTTTCCTCTTTTGTCTGCTTACGTTTCAAATATCCGCTCAGGATCGAATTACGGGCCTGCCCTTTGCCACCCGATCCGAAGTCATTGCTCAAAACGGCATGGTGGCTACCAGCCATCCATTGGCCACACAAATTGGGATCGACATTCTTAAACAGGGGGGCACTGCGGTTGATGCGGCCATTGCGGCCAACGCGGCACTCGGGCTGATGGAACCCACCGGCTCGGGTATTGGTGGTGATCTTTTTGCCATTGTTTGGGATGCAAAAACGCAAAAGCTCTACGGACTCAATGCCAGCGGTCGTTCGCCGAAAAAGCTAACCTTGCAATATTTTAAAGATCAAGAGCTGGAAAAAATTCCTTCCCACGGGCCACTGCCGGTAAGTGTACCTGGCTGTGTAGATGGCTGGTTTGAACTACACGGCAAATTTGGCCAGCTGAAGATGGAAGAAATATTGGCCCCAGCCATCAAATATGCAGATGATGGCTTCCCGGTCACTGAGCTCATTGCCTATTATCTCAATCTATCCATTCCCTTCTACGAGCGTCAGGGATTTCCTAATGTGAAGGAGACCTATACCAAAAATGGCAAGGTGCCGCAGAAGGGCGAGGTGTTTCGCAATCCCGATCTGGCCAATACTTACCGCAAGATCGCAGCGGGTGGCCGCAATGCATTTTACAAGGGAAAGATTGCCAAGACCATTGCTGACTTTGTACAATCGCAAGGCGGATTTCTTTCCGAAGAAGACCTGGGCAGCCACTGGTCGGAATGGGTTGATCCGGTATCGGTCAATTATCGGGGCTACGATGTGTGGGAATTACCACCCAATGGCCAGGGTATTGCTGCCCTGCAGATGCTGGCCATTCTCGAAGGGTACGATTTTTCTGATATTGCTTATGGTAGTGCCGAGCATATTCACCTCTTTACTGAAGCTAAAAAATTGGCCTTTGAAGACCGCGCAAAGTACTATGCGGATATGAACTTTCAGAAGGTCCCAGTGGAAAAACTCATTTCCGAGGCTTACGCCAAAGAAAGACGCAAGTTGATCAACCAAAATCGGGCTGGCAATTACACTGCCGGACAAATTAGCGCCGGAGAAACCATCTACCTGACCACTGCCGATCAATATGGCAATATGGTGTCGCTGATCCAGAGTAACTACCGGGGCATGGGCTCGGGGATGGTACCGCCGGGGCTTGGCTTTATGCTACAGGATCGTGGAGAATTATTCAGCTTGAACGAGGGGGATGCCAACGTGTTTGCACCTGGCAAACGCCCATTTCACACCATTATCCCGGCCTTTGTCACCAAAGATGGTGTGCCGTTTCTAAGCTTTGGCGTAATGGGAGGCGATTTTCAACCGCAAGGCCATGTGCAGATCATCATGAATATCATCGATTTTGGCATGAATATCCAGGAAGCCGGCGATGCACCGCGCATCGATCACGGTGGCTCCTCTACACCCACGGGCCAGCCCTCGGAAGGCCGGGGCGAAATCCACCTGGAAAGTGGTTTTGATTATGACGTGATCAAAAAACTAATGAGCATGGGCCATCAGATCGGCTACCGTAGAGGCATTTACGGTGGCTACCAGGCCATCGGCTGGGATATAGAAAAGGGCGTTTATATTGGCGCGTCTGAATCGAGGAAGGACGGGATGGCAGCGGGGTATTAGAGGGGGAGAGAGTTTAGGGGTGGAGAGTTTAGAGTTTAGGGTGTAGAGTTTAGAGAAGGGAACAGCTGTTTATTCTGCAAATGCTTTAATTCTGGGAATTCTGCTCTATTTATGAGTTTAAAGGTGAATGGTTAAAGTTTAGGCGGGGGAGGCGGTTGAGATAGTTTAGAGTTTAGTGGTGCTGAATCCAACTAAGTCGTACTAAGCAGAGTCCGATAAAGTCGTATTAAGTTTTTGAGCATCCCAATCAAGGGGTAGCTCCAGTTGAAAATCGGGAAAATGAGCGATTGGCTCTAAATTTCCCATCAAAATCTCGCGAGAGATCCCTTTAATTGGGAGCTCAGCGATCACAAGTTCTTTGTCATTCTGGAACAACAGGCATTTTTTCCGACTGCAAAAAGTGATTTGCACTTGTTGCCTGGGCTTACTGCCTGAGATGTAGTAAATCTGACCTCCCAGACAGACGGTCTGATTTCCGGCAATCTTTCGGTACCACTTTCCTTTGGCCAGGAAAGTAAATACTTTTTTCAAGTCGATCAATAGAGCTTCCCTCGTGGGGTGATAAAAGCGCCCGGAGTGTCTTGCTCGGGGATACTTTTTCAAAGGAGGCAGGTGATCGGTTCCTCTACTGGGAATAACTTCATTGAGTTGGATGCGCCTTTGGCGACACCATTCAAAGAGGTGATTCCAATTTTTGTAGTCGTGGCGACCGCGCAGCACTTGATCGAAAACGGTTTGATGCGCCTTTTCCACTTTCCCTTGATCAGTGGGTTGATTGACCCGACTAAAGCAAGGCTGTATGCCCAGGCTAATCAACCACAGGCAGAACATCGTTGGGAACGGCGACTTACTGACGTTTTCGTAGAACACACTTGCATGATCGCTTTGTAAAGCCCGGGGCAAACCATGATTGATAAAACCCAGGCGTAAGGCCGTTTGATAGTCACTCTTATTGGGATGCCCCTGCATGCTTTTCATCCTGGCAGGAAAACACGATATGTAAGCACTGGAGTAAACATCCTTTACGTTCAACAACGAAATGGGACCTACTCCTTTTACCTGGCTATTGCCTTTACCGTCTACCTGCCAAAGACTGTGGCAGCACTTTGCTTCTTTGCAAGGCTCTACCGGTAAGGGGTTATTAATCTCATAGCTCTTGCTCAATTGCTGCTCTTGCAAAAAAAGACCAATGGTGCTTCTACTGGGAAGCGCGCAATTCGCCAGTTCCTTGGTTGATTGCAATTCCGCAAGAATGGTACTTGGTCCCCAGCCCGGATGTTTTAAGCGCATCTTTTTGATACGCTCAGCCAAAAATGCTGGAAAACTGCTCATCGATCCTGTCGCGGGCCGACCTAGGACCGAATGGACAGATCCCCTTTTTTTATACGCTGTTGCCACTTGCGCACGGTATATACAGAAAGTCCCAGCATTGCTGCAATCTCGGGAGCCTTCTTGCCTCCCTGCGTCAGATGCTTTATTTCATGCCTTTGTTCCAGAGTTGTCATGACTTTTGCTTTTGCTCCTCTTTTGGAGACAAAGTTAATACGACTTTATCGGACTATTAATTAGTACGACTTAATTAGATTCAGCAGTGGGTAGAGTTTAGAGAGGATGCAGCTATTTATGGGGCAGATTCTTTAATTTTGGGAATTCTGCTCTATTTGTGGGTTTAAAGGTGAATGGTTAAAGGTTAGGCGGGGGAGAAAGTTTAGAGTTTAGGGTGTAGAGAAGGGAAAAGCTATTTATGGTGACTAGTCCTGAAATAGGTTGACAAAAAAGTAAACCAAAAAAAGGACAAAGATGAAGAAAGTAAACCAGTATTCGGACGCCTTTAAGAAAGAGGTGGTAAAAGAAGTTATCTTGGGCCAAATTAGCCAGGAAGGAGCCAAGCGCAAATATGGGATAGGAGGAAGTATGACCATCCCGCGTTGGATAACAAAATATGAATGTATGATACCTAAAGATGAAGAACCATTAGAGCAAGGAGAAAAAAGTAAAGCAGAATTAGCATTAGAAATCGAGCAATTGAAGCGTCAGTTATCGTATGAACAGCTGAAGAATGAGGTTTTAGATACGATGATCACCATAGCGGAGCGAGAATTTAAAATTCCAATCCGAAAAAAGCCTGGAGCCAAACAGTCCAAGAAGTAAAAAAGGAAAGGAAAGGGGTCTCGATAGAGACGTTGTGTGAACTGTTTGGCAAAAGTAAACAAGGGTATTACAAAAAAGAGCGTCAATTATACAAGAAGCAATCTGAACAAATCATAGTGCTTCAGGCCGTACTACAGATCAGGAAAAGGATGCCGCGGATTGGAGTCAGAAAGCTGGTAGTCAAGTTATTAGAAAAAGGTTTAAAGATAGGTCGAGATGCTCTATATGAGTTGATGGATCATCATCATTTACTGGTTCGAAGAAAAAGGAGGAGTGTTCGGACGACCAACAGCTTTCATATGTTTAGAAAATACCCAAACCTGATTAGAGACTTGCAAATTACAGGACCTGATCAATTATGGGTAAGTGATATTACGTACATTGAAACGGAAAAAGGCTTCGCTTATTTGTTCTTAATAACGGACGCTTATTCCAGAAAGATCATTGGCTTTAAGACCGCAGATAGTCTGGAAGCTAAACACGCTGTGGAGGCTTTACAAATGGCATTAAAAGGACTAAACGGTCCAACAGATCAGCTGATTCATCACTCTGATCGAGGTGTTCAATATTGTTGCCATGAGTATGTCAAGATATTGAAAAGTAAGAAGATTCGTATCAGCATGACTGAAAATGGAGATCCTCTAGAAAACGCTATTGCCGAACGCGTCAATGGCATTTTGAAGATGGAATGGATTTATGACCAAAGGTTTAAAAACCTTTCTCAGGCACAGGGTTATATTCGACAGATCATCGGCATCTACAATAGTGAACGTCCACACGCCAGTATTGAGATGCTTACACCGGATCAAGCTCATCAAAGAGCAGGAGAACTACAAAGGAAATGGAAGAACTACTATCCTCAAAAAATAGAGGTTCTTTAAACCCTTTTACGGAAAAGTTATCCACATTTTTGCTGTGGAATTAACAAAGAAAAAAAGTAGCAAAAAAAGAAACCGTGATGATGTTGACCGTTAATTAATTTAGTCAACCTTTTTTAGGACGAGTCATGGTGCACATTCTTTAATTCTGGAAATTCTGCTCCAATTCTCGCTCGGGAGATGTTTGCAACATCGACCTTTCTCTAAACTTTAAACACTAAACTCTAAACCAAAAATTACATCTTATAATCCACTTCTTTGTGTATTTCTGCCTCTTGGGGCAATTCCTCACCGCCACGGGAGCGGGTAGTGGGCACCACGACTTCTTCTTCCTCGGGAAGGGGTAGGAAGAGCGCTGCATTGTGATCAAAATAATCGATCATTTCATCAATGGTGATCACTCTGGCGCAGGTGCCGGGACGATCATCGAGGCGCTGAATACCCAGCACATCGGCCCCGATATACTGTCCAAGCTGAAAATAGGACTCCCACTGGACCGGATCAAAAAACTGGTCGGAGGTGGGTTCGTGGGGAAAATCTGGGTGGTAGATTTTGTATTTGTACGTACCGTATTTCAATCCATCAGATGGCTGGAGTTTAGGGCGGCCTTCAGGAGCCGTAACCGTCGATTTTACATATACAAAAGTACCCACCTTTTTATCCTTATAATGCTTCACTACTTCCTCACCGTGTTCCTCTACCTTTTCCCAAAGCTGAAAGATATCAGCAATGGCAAAACGTTTCTTGGAGTAACCGGTGGAAGGGAAGGGGCTTAGCACGTCTTCCGGAATACTATCGGGACGAAAGCGGATATCCAAACCCATTTCGTTGCGGGCCCGGATGGTCAGATTAGTTAAATCTCCAAAAGCAAACCCAGGATCTGCACCGGCATCTACGGCAATGATCAGGCGGCATTTTCGGCGCAGCAATTCCATCACTGCCAGGTTTTCGATGTGCCCACCATCAGAGATATTGATCATTTTATTGTCCAGTCCGATCATGGAAAACAGTTCGTAAAAGAAATATAAAGGCCACCACACCACAGGATAGGTGGTTTTTAATTTCTTAGGATTCCAGATCCAATAGCCGAGTCGCAGGTTAAAAATAGTGGTGAGTATGCTCAATACTTTATTCGAATAAATGCCCATACCCGGATTCACAGCTGCTGCAGATATGGTGACCGCGGCCGGCAGCGTCATATTGCTATAACCAACTGTATTGTCGGTAGGCACGTAGCCGGTGAGTTTGGCCCCGCAATAAATTGGCGAAAGCTGAAAGTAATCGCTGGATTTGGTCCCTGCAAAATTGGAGTCATTGGAGGATTGCAGGTTGAGGCAGGTATTGATAATGGGATAAGGAGCCAGGTGACTGCTTGGGGTGTTTTCATCAATTTTTGCCAGGTCTTTCAGCGGAATATTTTTATGATCGCCGGTAAAATTCAGATAGGTATCGGCCAGTTGCTTGCGGTAAAACCGGTGAAAACTGGTGGCATTGGGATTGGTAAACATCCCAAGAATGATGAGCAAAAAGCCAAAACCAATGTACGGCAGGATGGATTCCAGTGCCGGAAATTGTGCAGAACGAATGCTCAGCAGGTAAAAAACGACCATAGCCAGCAGTGAAAGGCCGACCAAAATGGATTCAAGGGTGGTAAATCGGGCGGAAATCGAAAGGTTAAAATTTAGAACTATATTAAATAAATAGTGTATAATGAACAAAATCAGCAGGACGGTAGTGCCATTCTCAAAAAGCCAATTGACGCGCTTTGTGAAGTTTGAAGGGTCAGCGCCCTGCGCAATTTCAAAACCTATTGTATCTTTGGCGAAGTAATAGATTCCGCAGACAAGCACAATAATGATTGCGGGACTGATCAAACTCATCAAAAAGCTGATGAGATAACCGATTACCAGTATGAATTGATTCCAGACTTTTAGCCATCCGGTACCTGGAAAAAGGTATTCTCCTCGCGTGCGCATGTATTTGACATGTTCCGTGGAAAATAGCTTGTCGAAGCTCCCGGATTGGCGCAAGCTACCTTGTATGTAAGCTCCGGTATATCCCCCTCCGGAAACGGTTGACAGATAGTCGGCCTGTTCGAGAATATTGAACTTGTTGAGCGTTTTGAGAAAACCCAGGTTGATGGTGGCAGAGCGGATACCTCCCCCCGATAAAGCAATGCCAAAGCGATTTTCAGATAATTTTTCAGCAGCTTCAGAGCTAAAGAGTTTTTTGCGGCGAGCCTTGAGAAATTTATCTTCTTCTTCAATGACCTGGGCACAGTTTAGGGTTTTATCCTCCATGAGGCATGAGTTTTGTCGGTGCGAATATATTCATTAGGCAATAGCTTGGACTCACAAAAAAAGTAATATTTTTTTGAAAAAAACACGCTTCGGAGGCATCCTTTTGAAAAAGATCACGTATACCCTGTCGAAACCGATTGGAGAGTATACACAAATCCCTATCTAAACCCTTTCTCCAACGCAACGACCAACCTTGGTCAATATGAGCTTTTTGGTGGCTTTGTTTTGTTTCTGGCTCCTGACTTGCCGGGCCTGGAATTTCCATACCTATTTTGCATAGATTAGGCATTCAATAAATTACAAAACAGACATTCATGAATTCCTTCAAAACACCGATTAACAAAAAAAACGAATGCAACCCCCTGAAATTAGGGGTTTTGTATGTTTTTCTAGGTCTGGGGAGCCTTTTATTTTCCCTCAACGCTAATGCGCAGCGTAATTTAACCTTGTTTGGTCTGCCGGAAGTAATGCAAACAAGCAATATCAGTCCCGCATTTTTTCCGAGTGCGCGAATGACGGTAGGGCTACCCGGCCTGTCCAATGTAAATTACTTGCGAAGTAATAATAGCTTCACTCCCAAGGATGTGGGGCTGAAGGGTTTTTTTCCGTTTTTTGATGACCCCAACTATGCCATGGGGCTTTCCGAGGTAAATCCGATGAATACCGGCTTTCTCGATGGCACCGTCGAACTCTTTAATGCCGGCTACCGCCTGGATCGCCATTATTTTCGGGTATCACTGACCGATTATGTGGAAGGTCGGGTACAATACCCCTTTGGTTATATCGACCTGCTGGCCGATAGTAAGAAAGGGGGGTTGCCACGGAGCAAGACTTACGACCTCAGCGGCATGAATATTCTGTACAATCACTATCGTTCACTCGGTTTTGGTTATGCATTTCAATACAACGAACGCCTTTCGGTAGGTGCTCGGTTTAACGTACTTTCAGGGCTGGAACATCTCAGCACCTACAGCCAAAATGGGGTAATGCTGAGACTCCCCGCTGAAGACAGCGGCGTGCTGGTAGCCAATCAAATGACCCTTTGGGCTTCCGGCCTCGACCTTTACAATGGAGCCACCAACCGCAAATTCCCGATCTTTGTGGAAGGCAATTATGGCTTTAGCCTGGATATCGGTGCTGAATATCAAGTTAATCCTCGCATTCGGGTGTTTGGTAGTGCCGTAAACATCGGGTATCTGAAATTTAATATCAACAACGATATTTATCAATTCAACAGCACGGATATCGATCCCGAAACCACGGATGACTTCGCTACCGATCTGCAAGATGAAATATTGGATCGACTAACCGATAATCCCAGGAGAAGATACAATCCGTTCTTCCGTGAATTGTCGCCACAAGTATATGCCGGTGGACATTACGCGCTGGACGGACACCAGAAGGTCGGGCTTTTGCTCAACTTCCGTAAATATCGCGACTATACCAATGCCCTGGAATTTGGAATAGCCGCATCCTATAGCAACCGCGTAAATGATTGGCTGACCCTTACGGGAAATTACGCCATGTTCAATAAAAACTTTGTAAATATTGGTCTCGGGGCTTCCGCCGAACTGGGTCCTTGCCAGGTCTATTTTGCCACGGATAATGTGATTGGAGTGGTCCTGCCCGGATCAGCAAAAAATGTACATGTCAATGTTGGGGTGAATTTCGTATTTGGTCGTATTGAAAGACCAAATATGGATGATATCGCTGATAATGATATGCCCGAACCGGCTGACACCAATGCCATCGTACAAGAGGAATTGCCTCCGCCACCGATGCTGGATCACAGCGGCCTGGTGAGTAAACCATCGGACGCCCGTTACTTCCTGCTTAAGATCAAGGCCAAGGACAAGGCCACCGACGAAATTGTAGATGCTACCTATGTCGATATTTATCGCATTGGTTTGGGTGGAGAAAAAGAACTGGTTCGCACCAATCGCTACGGCACCGGTGAATTCATGTTGCGCATGGATAAGAGCGAAGATCCGCACGAATTGTACCTGCGCTGTTATGGCTACGAGCCCGTCACCTTCCCGTTCTATCCTACCGGAACCAGCTTTGACCAGACTTTTGTACTGGAATATAAAGAAGGGGAAATTCCACTTTCTGCCAGCGTAGAACCGGAAATGGATACCATCATCGAAGAGGAAGTGATTGAAGAACCCATTCCGGAAGTGGAAGAAGAGGAGCCAGAAGAAGACATGGAACAAGAGATTCCAAAACCAGCAAAAGAGAAGGTTATTCCTGACTTCGGCGACTACCGCATGACGCAACGCACCAGTTTGCGCCAGGGACCAAGTTCATCGGCAACCGTAATGACTCGCCTCGATGAAGGCGATCGCGTTACCGTGAGAGAGAAAACCAACGACGATTGGTGGAAAGTAGAATACAACAAGCGGACCGGCTGGGTAAAAGCAGCTCTATTGAGACCAGCCGACTAACAAGTCCGATCTGTGACCCGTTTGTGAAGGAAGAACGGGTGGCTTAACGATTTAGGAGAATACTAATTTATGAGCCACCGGACGTCAGCACTCTGAAATACTGGCGCCGGTGGTTTTATATTTTATGTCAATTTATACATGTTCGTCTTTCAATCTTACCGCAGTACCGTAAGCCAGAATTTCTGACATGCCCTGCATCACATTGGCGGTCATAAACCGCACATTGATGATGGCATCGGCGCCTAATTCTTCTGCATCAGCAATCATCCGGTTAATGGCCTGTTCTCTGGCTTTAGCCATCAAATCGGTGTATTCGGAAATTTCACCACCGCCAATGCTCTTTAATACGGCCGTGATATCTCGCCCAATATTTCTGGCCCGAACGGTACTTCCGCGGGCAATATCGAGAATTTCTTCGACTTCTCTGCCCGGAATGTAGTCTGTATTGGTTACGATCATGATTATGGGTTTAGGATTGAATAAGGGCATCCCGTACAGGATGCCCATTGATGATTAATTTTTTCTTCCAGCCTTTTTCATCCGTGAAGGCTCCACCTTGATCTTACCATAATTCACCTTTCCGCTCTCTACCGTATTTTTCAGTTTTTCCGAAAGGAAATCCGTCATCTTGGTATACAAGTGCAAGCGCGTGGGGCCACCATAGATACCGTGATTCCGATTGGGATAAAAGTAGGTTTCAAACTGTTTGTTGGCCAGGATCAGCGCATTGGCCATCTCGGCAGTGTTTTGAAAATGTACATTATCGTCGCCCATGCCGTGTACCAGCAGGTAATTGCCCTTCAGTTGATTGGCAAAATAAACCGGAGAATTATCGCGGTAGCCATCGGGGTTTTCCTTGGCGGTGCGCATATAGCGCTCGGTGTAAATAGTATCGTACCATTTCCAGTTGGCCACCGGTGCTACGGCAATGGCCGCTTTGAACACATCATTGCCTTTAAACAGCGCCAAGGAAGACATATAACCTCCGTAACTCCAGCCAAAGATGCCAATGCGGTTGGCGTCAATATAAGGAAGATTGCCTAAGTATTTGCCTGCTTCAATCTGGTCAATGGTTTCGTATTTACCCAATTGCAGGTAGGTCATCTTTTTGAATTCCTCTCCCCGGCCTCCGGTGCCACGGTTGTCAACACAAGCTACCACAAATCCCTGCTGCGCCAGCATCTGGAACCACCAGTAATTTTGTCCTTTCCAGCTATTGGTCACCTGCTGACTGCCCGGTCCTCCGTATACATACATTAGCACCGGATAGTTTCCGTTCTCGTTGAAGTTTTTGGGTTTGATCATCCAGCCGTTCAGTTCAACATTTTCGCTGGTTTTAAAATCAAAGAATTCTACATCACTCACCCCATATTGGTCCTGAATGCCCATCAGATCGGCATTGGTTTCAATGGTTCTGACCAACTTGCCATCACGGTCATAGACCGCAAAGGTATTTGGCATGTTGATGGTGGAATGATTGAGTACAAAGTAATCAAAGGTACTGCTGAATTGCGCACTATTCCAGCCATCTTCAGCCGCCAGTTTTTGCATGCGTTTGCCCTTAAGGCTGGAAGATCTCACCTGGCGATTGGTTGGGCCTTCCGCCGCTGCCTGATAATAGACCAGTCCCTCTTTTTCGTCAATTCCGTAAAGGCTGGTCACATCCCACTCGCCCTGAGTGACGGACTGGACCTCTTTGCCCTTCATATTGTACAAATAGATGTGGTGCCAGCCACTCTTCTCACTGGTCCAGAGGAAGTGCTCCCCATCCTCCAGGAAAGTAAGGTTGTCCAAAACATCTTCGCTGATGTAATATTTATTGGTTTCCTTTAAAATCGTAGTAACTTTCCCATTTTTGGCATCAGCCAATAGCAGTTCAATCTGATTCTGGTGGCGGTTCAACCTCAGGATGCCCAGCTGATCAGAGGAAGTGGTCCACTTAATGCGTGGAATATAGTGATCCTCACTCAGGGTAGTGGCCATCTGCGTCGTCTTGCCCGATTTCAGGTCGTAAACGTGAACCGTTACCTGGCTGTTTTTTTCGCCAACTTTCGGGTATTTGAAGGTCACATAATCCGGATACAAATTATCGTGATAATTGGTGAGCGTAAATTCAGGCACCTGACTTTCGTCAAAACGAATAAACGCCAGCTTGGAGCCATCGGGCGACCATTCAAAGGCGTGGTCTTTGCCAAATTCTTCTTCGTAGACCCAATCGGCCAGACCATTGATGACCTTATTGGTTTCACCATCGGTAGTTACTTGTACCACCCTATCAGAGGCTACCTCTTCGTAATAAAGATTGTTTTGGTAAACAAATGCCACTTTATCCGCCTCGGGGCTAAAGGTGCCTAGCTGCACTTTACCATCCTTAAAGACCGTACTCATTTTGCCGCCTTCGCGATCGTAAACAAAGTATTTTGCCCGATAAGAATGGCGGTATATTGGTTCTGTTTCAGAAGTAATGAGCATTTTTGTCTCATCAGGGCTGAAGCTATAGCCGTTGAGCTGACCACCAAAGTCGCCATTTTCCGTAAGGGTACTTGCATCCAGAATGACGGCAGTTTCATCGCCGGTAGTCAGATCATACTGCTTGATCAGATTGCCTTCCTGACGGGTGTAGTGCTTGCCGTCATTTTGGAAATTAAAGCCCGGTACATAATTTGGGTAGAATTTGTAGTCCTGCCAGATTTCCTCCAGCGTGATGTTTTGCTGGGCTACTCCCATAGCGGCCCAACCTATACATAGGGTGAAAACAAGAATTAATCTATTCATGTGTCGGATTTGGTTTTATTGAAAGACTGTAAAGGTACACATTACCCCTATTTCCTCAACTCCTTTAAACGGTTTTGTATTGCGTGCAACTTATCCCGCTTTTGAATAATGGTAGGTTCCGCAGCTCTGACCTCGCAGTCAATCACCGTACAGCGCTCGCAGGTTTTGTTAACCTGACGGATTTGAATGCTTGGGTCATCCAGGAATTTTACCTTCTGGCGAAGCTCATCATTAATCAGCAAACCAATAGTGACACTAACGTTGCGATTGGGTTCAGGATAGGCGGGGCGAGCAATGGTTAAACATAGGTATTCATCCTCCGTTCCGATATACTGTGATCGCTGGGCACGGACCACCGTTTTCACGAAAGTGCCTTCCTGCTGCATTTGGTAAAGGTCTTTTAACAAGGATAGGGACACCCACCTGCGGCAGTAGTGTTCAAAAAGTCGGTTGCCGTGTGGCTGGTGGCGACGACTGAGGTGCAACTCCTTATCGATCTCAAATGAATCCCGCTCCGGGTTGTGAATGAAGCGCAGGAAAAAGATTTTGTTCAGGCCAAAAAACTCCGGCAGGACATTAGTTAACCGATGAAAAAACATCTCCGGTGTGGCTTCGTATCGCTGCATAATGCCTAAAAAGGCTTCTCCATTCCAGCCCGGATTTTGAAAAAATTGGCGCATGTCTTCCAGAAAGGGCTGCAAAGGCAAATGCAACGCCACCGAAAAATAGATGGCCTTGGAGTGATTAAGCACTTCCTCAAATACGCGGCTGCGAAGAATGGAGGAGGTTTGGGCCCGCTCCTTAAGCCCCATGTAGCTAAAGCCCAGTTCTTTGCCAAATTGAAAAGCCTTTT
Organism: Saprospiraceae bacterium; assembly: GCA_965229635.1. Lineage (GTDB taxonomy): Bacteria > Bacteroidota > Bacteroidia > Chitinophagales > Saprospiraceae > BQJU01. Next base: position 1,950,726 of record OZ245894.1, on the reverse strand, counting down.
GCATGGGAGAAAGCGAGGCATTGAGCAGCAGGTGTTTCTTTTCCGGAAGGTAAACTGAGCGCAGCTTAGCCAGCTCGGGATATTTATTGAGCCCGTTTTCGATAATTTCGTAATCGAAGCGGTCTTCCAACAGTTTTTTGAGCGTCTTTTCACTGATGGGTCGCTGATCATCGATCCCGAAGGCTTTGGTGAAATCGGCTACCGCCTTTTCGATATCTTCAAAATAGTTGTTGTTGAGTTCCAGATAAGAACGCAAGGCGCCAAAATAGAAATTCTCCTCCCGTAAGGCATAATTCCGCGACAATTCCAGCAAGGTGGAAATAAAGGCTCCGACCCGCACCGGCGCATTGGCGATGATCTCCACCACCTTGGCCAGCTCGATGCCAAAAAGGTCCAGCGGTAGTTCGTTCAGGAAGTTTGATTGCAGTAGTTCGCTCACTGGCTGCAGGCTGCGGTCAAGCTCGAGTGAAGTCAGGTCCGTATAGGTCGTTTGTAATACCTTAGCCAGTGCCTCTATCTTGTCTGCTTTGGGAAACTTCTTGCCTTTTTCGATTTCATTCAGGTAAGAAATCGACATTCCGGTTTGCTTGGCCAAATCAGCAAAAGAAAGATTGTGTTGCTGACGCAGATGCTTTACCTTTAAGCCGAAGATGATCCGTTCGTTCTGTGTTTTTGCGCTCATGAATGGCTAAATTACGAGAATCGAGCGAATTTTCGCAAAAAAATTTCAGACATGCGAATTGCCCTATTTTTATTGTGCTTCATGATAAATACCACTTATACCGGAGCCCAGTCTTTTGTAATCGTGCGCGGCCCACAGTTTTATATTGATGACACGACCTATCACTTTATGGGCACCAATTTCTGGTACGGTATGCATTTGGCCTCCAAAGGCCCTGGCGGCGATCGGGCAAGGCTGCTGGCCGAGCTGGACTCGCTACAGGCCATGGGCATTACCAATTTGCGCATTATGGGCGCAGCTGAAGGCCCCGATACCGAGCCCTGGCGAACGAGGCCCACGTTGATGACTGCGCCGGGTGAATACAATGAAGATCTACTTGACGGACTGGATTTTCTCCTTGCGGAAATGGGGAAACGGGGGCTCAAAGCCGTAGTTTGCCTCGGTAACTTCTGGCCGTGGTCGGGTGGTTTTGCACAATATTACGCCTGGAGTAAAAACAGATCAATCCCCTACCCTCCTCCAGCCGAAGGTGGCAACTGGCTGGGCTATATGCTGTTTACCTCCCGTTTTTACAAGAACAAACCGGCCCGGGAAGCCTACTGGGACCACCTGCGGTTTATCATCAATCGGGTCAATGGCTATACCAATCAGGCTTATCGTGATGACCCCACGATTATGGCCTGGCAACTGGCCAATGAGCCCCGGGGCATGACCCGTCCCCGAAAGTACCGCCGCTGGATCGATCAATCCGCCCGATTGATCAAAAGTCTGGACAAAAACCATCTGGTCACCATTGGCAGTGAGGGCAATACGTCCACCCCCACCGGCAATCACTTTACCAAAGACCACGATAGCAAATACATTGACTACACCACCATCCATATCTGGGTGCAAAACTGGAGCTGGTACAATCCGGAAAAACCGGAAAAGACCTATCCGGAAGCATTGGCGAAAGCTCAAAAATACCTGGCTGAACACCTGGAAATGGCCAGAGTGCTTAACAAGCCATTGGTGCTCGAAGAATTTGGCATCAGCCGCGATGGTGATGACCATGCCTCCACCGCCTCTACCCTGTGGCGCGATCAGTATTACGAAAGCATGTTTTCCACCATTTATCAATACGCCCAGCAAAAGGGAAGTCCAATGGCGGGCTGCAACTTTTGGGCCTGGGCGGGCATGGGCCGTCCGCGAGCGCCCAAAGCCCTGTGGCAACCCGGCGACAACTGGATTGGTGACCCGCCGCATGAACATCAGGGGTGGTACTCTGTTTACGATGCTGACACCACGACGATAACTATTATTAAAAAATACGCCCTCCTGTTGGAGGAAATCCGCTAAAAATGCCCAACAAAGCAGCATATTTTCTGCGCCGGACGTTGTCTTTATAGTGTCAAAAGATAAGTGAAAATCAAAGTTCCGGTTGTATATGTGAGGCAATTGGGCTAAATTTAGCAGATTGACTATCTATGAACATTGCTTTGCAGCTAGAATACCAAGAAAAAGATTTCATTAGAGCATGTATTCGTCGAGAGCGCTGGGCTCAACAGAAGCTGTACGAAGAATACTATGGCAAGATGATGGGGGTTTGTTTGCGGTACGCCAACAACCAGGATGATGCTTTGGATATTCTGCACGAAGGGTTCATAAAGGTCTTCCGCAATATCAGCAAATACCAACCGGGAACCTCACTATCGGCCTGGATTCGGCGCATTATGGTTAATACGGCCATCGATTTTTACCGAAAGAATGTACGCCGCCGGACCGAAGACATTGAGCAGGCATACGACATCAGCACCAATGAGGCGGATGCCATCAGCAAGTGCACCGAAAAAGAAATTTTAGAAGCTATACAAAGATTATCACCCGCGTATCGGGCTGTTTTCAACCTGTACGTGATAGAAGGCTATTCCCACAGGGAAATTGCCGAAAAACTGGATATAACGGAGAGTACTTCCCGTTCTAATCTGGTAAAAGCAAGAACTAAATTAAAAGCAATACTGACGTCGAGACTCTACGGATATGAAGATGAATGAATTTGACCGGATCATCAGGGAAAAGCTAGAAAACCTGGAGCCGGAATATGCACCGGAAACCTGGGACCTGCTGGAGCAAAAAATGGATGCTTCAGAGGCGGGTCCGGCCGTCGTGACCGACGAAGAGGCCATTGATGAGCTGGCTTTCGCCAAACTGCATCAGTTTGAAACGCCTTATAATTCCGAACACTGGCAGGAATTCTCTCAGCGCCTCGACAAAGAGGCCGCATCCGTTCGCGAAGTGATGCGCTATAAATTGGTGGAAGTAAGCCTGATGTTACTATTGCTACTGACGCTATGGCAATATCTGCCGGTCAATCAAAACCATTCCGTGCCGGAGGTACATCCAACATCACCTGCGGAGCCCCTCCAAGCTCCTTTACCCAGAGCCGACCAACAGCGGACCTTTCCCTCTGATGGGAACCAGTCTGTTACCACCGTCGATGCAGGGACAACCAATGCAACATCCACTGCAAATAATACTAATCAGCAAAGCATCGCTGCCAATATACCTTTGGCAGAGGATCATATGATAAATTCCGGAGAAGCTATAGCTACTCCACCAGCAGCAGTTGATGCCCCAGTGAATAACCAGAGTCCGTCCTTTATCCCCTCACGGGAGCAAAACAATCTACATATTGCTAAAAAGGACCAGCTGAATGATTTGCTGAATGACCCGTCAGCAAAAGACAGAGGGCTCTCTCAATGGGACACAGAAGCACTGCTGGCGGACCTGGAATCGATTGAACTGGAAGAGCTTTCACCTGATGGAGATGAGCACAGTCTCAAACTGCTACCCCTCACGGCACGCAAAAAATTCAATATCCGTATCGGTATGCAGGGCGCACCCAATTACGACCGCATCATCACCCCTCCCACTGAGGTGGATGAAGACAGCATCGTAAGCCTTGATCGCTATTCGCTGGGCTATACCGGCGGCATTACCATTGGTGTGGAACGCGGTCGCTGGGAAGTAGAAACCGGCCTTTTTTACACAGCTAAAAGCTACCAGCCCCTCTCGGTGCTCTATGTAACCGGCAGTGTCAAGAATGGGTTGTACGGCGAAGGGGCAAAAGATTTTGAGTTCAATATCGTCTCTCTGCCCATGAAGATTCGCTACAATTACCTGCTGCAAGATACGTGGCGTTTGTACGCTTCTACCGGCGTGTCGATGCATACGGTTATGCAGGCCAATTACTACCTGGCCGATCAGGATGGCTTCCGCAATGCCCTGTTTGCGCCGGCACCCGTACCCCGTGGAGAACAGGAACGCCCCGAACAGGTGGAGCAGTATGACCTGAACAAAGGCTTGCTGGAAGGCGGTGGACTCTGGGAAAACTCCTATTTCTCCGCGAATGTCGGATTGGGTGTGGAGAAAAACCTCAACGGCCGTTTAAGTATCTTTGGTCAGGCCAATTATTCACACTCCTTCTTATATCCTAATGGAGGCATTGGTCCTTTTCTCGATCGTTTCCATACCACGTCCTTGTTGATGGGTATTCGTGTGATGGTGAGTAATTAATGTTTTGCACGAGAAAGAATATTGCGGTGAAAAATTAAGTTTTTCGCCCAAAAAAATCTTGTCAATCTTGTGAATCTTGTCCTCAAAAAGTCAACATCATGTCTGCCCTGTTTAGGTTGAGTGAAATTCATTTCACCGTGAAGGCCCAAGCCTTCACAAATCGCCATCATTTAGCTTTAAGATCATAAATATCAATTAGTTACGCCTTTAACCTGTATTCTAAAAGCAATAGATCGTTTGCCTCCTTGGCGACTTCTGTGCCTCCGCGTAGCCGCTACGGCGAAGCGAGGTGGGTGTCGTATCAAATTTCAAATAAAATCTACTCTAGACGTGCTCTAAATGAGTTGCTCCTGCAAAACATCACCCGTTGTCCGGTTGATCAATTGGTGGCCGCAATCTCGCCAGAATACCTCTGCTCCTGGCAACACTTCTTTAATCGGATGAACTACCGTGGGTGGAATAATGTGATCCTGCCGTCCCAATACGACCCAGATCGGGAAATCGGTATTGACGGGCTTTCGCCAATCCACCTTGAAATACGCCACCGATTGCCAGATACCCAGTAAGCGCCGACGATTTGCTGCCGTTTCCAGATTCTTATTTAAATACTGATTGATAAAAGGTGAGATCAGTCCCGCTTTTCGTAGTAATTTACACCATTTCAAAAACCACTGAGGTCGCTCCAACCATTGGCACACCCATTGGCGCAAGCCCATCGACATCCGATGGGGAAGCCTCTTTAAACCTCTACTAAATCCATCGGGCGCGATGAGGATTAATCCCGCTAATCGCGTTTCAAACTGCCTCCACTCTGACAATACCAGTCGCCCGCCAAGGCTATACCCCAACCAGTAAAACAACTGTTGCGGTGGATAGAAATCTAAAATTGCCTCCACCATTTCCGACAGGTCATGCTGATCAAAGTGCTCGGCGTCCCATTCGGTAAGGCCATGAAAAGGAAGGTCCGGTGCATAAACGGTAAAGTCATTGCCCAAACTGAGCATTTGGAAGCTTGCGCCGGTACGCGCAAATCCGTGCAAGGCAATCACCAGCTTAGCCCCATTACCGTAGCGGTAACAGTGTACTTTTCCCCGCTTTAGCGAAAGCCATATTTTTTCCATAAGCCCAAGATAGGAAATGTGGAGATTTTAATCAGACACAGTACTCACACAACCCAGAAATCAACACCTGAACCGTATGCGCCCGATAATTTTTGGGAATGTCAAAGGTTGGAAATTTTGTACTGGTCAGGCAGTAGGTCCGCTCACATTTTTCACATTTAAAATGCAAATGGTTGTCGTGATGAGACTCCGAAGTACAGTCATCCGAACATAAACTATACTTGATTTTCATCTCATCATCAATGACCTCATGCAAGATGCCGTGATCAACAAAAGTTTTGAGGGTACGGTAGATCGTCACGCGGTCAAAGCTCTGATCGGTCAGTGTTTCCAGATCGCTGTGAGCAAGTGCGTGCTGGTGCTGATTAAACAATTCCAGAATAGTTACCCGGGTAGGTGTAATACGAAGCTTCTTCTCTTTGAGTAGTGCGGACATTTGTACTTCCTGATCAGTCATGTAGCGGATTTAGATCTGTTTACATATATAACAGGAGACCATCCTGTGTGGTTACAAATTTAGGCTTTTTTTTACAAGCGCAGGAACAGTTGTATTTTTCAAAACCATGCGGAAAACAAAAAGTTTATACTTTAATAAATAAAAACTTTTCCTTATTTTTGCCTGGTGGCGAATGTGGGAAATCAATTTCTCCCAAAAGAATTCGCTGCTTTTTTCCTATTTTTCCGTTTTGTTTTAAAAACACACACTCCGCTTAAAGTCGGAGGACCTGAAAATCTAAGTGCGATGAGTGATTCCACGCAAGAGGCTGGTGTCAATGGGCAGGAAAATGTAACCCCGCTAAAGGGCATGTATCAGGATTATTTCCTGGACTATGCCTCCTATGTTATTTTGGAACGGGCCGTCCCTGGTATTGATGATGGGCTAAAGCCGGTACAGCGGCGTATTTTGCACGCCATGAAAGAAATGGACGATGGGCGCTACCATAAGGTGGCCAACATCATCGGCCAAACCATGCAATACCACCCCCACGGTGATGCCGCCATCGGCGATGCGCTGGTGAATCTGGGCCAAAAGGACATCATCATTGACCCACAAGGTAACTGGGGAGATGTCCGCACCGGCGATAGCGCTGCCGCTCCGCGTTATATTGAGGCCCGACTAACCAAGTTTGCCCTGGACGTAGCCTTCAACGCACAAACCACCGAATGGCAGCTTTCCTACGACGGACGGAAGAAGGAGCCGGTGGCTCTGCCCATGAAGTTTCCCCTGCTGCTGGCCCAGGGTGCCGACGGTATTGCAGTAGGCTTGTCGACAAAGATATTGCCGCACAACTTTATCGAGCTGATCAAGGCCTCCATCAAGATATTGGAAGACAAAAAGGTCAAGATTTATCCCGATTTCCAGACGGGTGGCATGATCGATGTTAGTGATTACAACGGCGGCAAGCGCGGTGGCCGCGTAAAAGTGCGCGCCAAGATTGAGCAGGTGGATAAAAAGACACTGGCAGTACGGGAATTACCTTATGGGGTGACCTCCACCAGCCTGATCGACAGCATTCTCAAAGCGAATGATAAGGGGAAGATCAAGATCAAGAAGGTAGTCGATAATACGGCCATGGATGTGGAGCTGATCATTGAATTGGCTCCCGGAGTATCTCCCGATCTGACGGTGGACGCGCTATATGCTTTCACTCGTTGTGAGGAGTCCATCTCACCCAATGCCTGTGTGATTATTGATGATAAACCACACTTCCTTTCGGTAGAAGAAATTCTCCAGGTTTCCACCGAACGGACCAAGGAATTGCTGCGGCAGGAACTGGAAATCCAGAAGAATGAGCTGGAGGAAAAGCTCCACTTCGCAAGCCTGGAGAAAATCTTCATCCAAAATCGCATCTACCGGGAAATCGAGGAATGTGAAACCTGGGAAGCGGTAATCGAGACGATTGATCGGGAGTTGAAAAAGTATGTGGTTGGACCAGGTGAAAAGCCCAAACCTTCTGATAAACGCATTCATCTGTTGCGCGATGTGACGGAGGAGGACATCGTTCGCCTCACGGAGATCAAGATCAAGCGGATTTCCAAGTTTAACTCCTTTAAGGCTGACGAAATCATTGCCAAGCTGGAAGAAACACTGGCGGAGGTCAAGCACCATTTGGCGCACCTTACGGAATATGCCATCGATTACTTCCAGCGGCTATTGGACAAATACGGTAAAGGCAAGGAGCGACGGACCCTGATCACGGAATTTGACACCATTCAACGTACCGAAGTAGTGGCCAATAACGCCAAATTGTACGTCAACCGTGCGGAAGGATTCATTGGCACCAGCCTCAAGAAAGAAGAATTTGTTTGCGACTGCTCGGATATCGACGACATCATTGTTTTCCGCAAGGACGGCAAATTCCAGGTATCGCGAATCTCCGATAAGGTCTTTGTGGGTAAAGACATCATCCACGTGGATGTATGGAAGAAGGGCGATGACCGTACGACCTACAATATGGCCTATGTCGATGGGAAATCGGGCCGAACCTACGTCAAACGGTTCAACGTCACCGCCATCACCCGCGATCGCGAATACGATATGACCAAGGGCACCAAAAATTCCAAGATGCACTACTTCAGTGCCAATCCAAATGGAGAAGCCGAGATCGTGACGGTGCAGCTCAGTCAGGGTAGTAAAGCCAAAAAGAAGGTATTTGACTTTGATTTTGGAGAACTGGCCATCAAAGGACGGGGCTCACAGGGCAACATCATGACGCGCTACCCTGTACGCAAGATCACGCTCAAAGAATTGGGCAAATCTACCCTCGGAGCCATGGAGGTCTGGATGGATGGCGTAAGCGGCCGCCTCAATACCGACGAACGCGGCATCTATCTCGGTGCCTTCGATACCGGCGATAACATCCTGGCGGTTTACAAGGATGGCTCCTACGAGGTGCTGGAACTGGACTTGAACAAGAAATTTGATGCCAAGGACGTACAGGCCATCACTAAATTTGATCCGGACATCATCATCAATGTCATTTATTATGAAGGCGGCAAGGGCTGGACGATGGTCAAGCGCTTCCAGGTAGAAACCAACAGCCTCAATCAGCGCTTCAATTTCCTTACGGAACACAAGAGCACCAAACTGCTGTACGCCAGCATCGATGAGACTCCAAAGGTCAAATACAGCTACCGCATGAAGAACGAGAAGTTTGAAGAGGAAGTTGACATTGCCGAATTTATCGATGTAAAGGGTTGGAAAGCCATTGGCAATAAGCTCACCGAGGCAAAAGCGACCTCCATCAAAGAAGTTGAAACGCCTAAACCGAAGGCAAAGACCAAGAAAGATCTTCCCGACAAGCTCAAGGCCGGTGATAGCATCGACTTTGACATGGAGGATAACGGGCAGACGAAGCTGTTTTAGTGTTGACTTTTTATAAACCACATGAGACACCTAAGATTAGATGAAGTATTAGAAAAAAATCCTGATGGATTTTTTCAAATCATCCCTATGTGCCTGATGTGGTTCCCCTAAAACATTTCCGAATAGGTGACTCACCTCGCCTTATCAAGGATATTCCATAATAGTTTTTGACCGATAGATCTTCGCTTCTACCTCGTCTGATTTTCCAAGTCGAGGACTTTGAAAAACTGGCGGGGTGCTGCTTTGGATAACCAGCGGTAGCCTCCTGCAAAGTTCGCAACTTGCCTTGCTCGCCGTACATAGGTACTAAGGCAGGCGGAGGAAGATGAGCGTGGTCAAGGACGGATGATTTTCACCCAGCCACATCAAAAACCAATAGCCGACAGCATTTGTCGGGCGCGGGCATTGTCGGGATCAATTTGCAGGATGCGCTTTAGTAATTTTCGAGTGGTGGCTGTATCTCCATTGTATTGGCGAACGGCGGCTTTATTGAGTAGGGCTTGTATATAATCCGGGTCGAGGGAGAGGGCCTTGTCGTAGTATTGCTCAGCCTGTTTCAGCTGGCCGTTGAGCACGAAGGTGTAGCCCAGATTGGTCAATGCCAACTGGCGCTTGGGGTTTTCGGAGAGGATCCACTGGAAAGTTTCTGCTGCCTGATCCAGTTGGGAGGTCTGAATGTAAGTGGTGCCCAATTTTTCCTGAAAGTCCAGATTGTAGGGCAGTAATTCCGTAGCACGCCGATAAAATGTCAAGGCCGCTGGATAATTACCGGCATTATAGTGCGCTTCCCCAATACGGTAGGCCGTCCAGCCATCATCGATGGTTTCCGGTGTTTTATTGGCCGCCAGAGCCAGCAAATCAGCGTAAGCTTGTCGTGCAAAAAAGTAATGCACTTCTGTTTTGAACTGCTGTTCGCCTATTTCGGCAGATAGGTCCAGGTAATAACGTGCGGAGTCAAGCATGACGGGAGAGCTGACGTATTTATCATACAAGGCAATATAGCCTTTCGCCATTTCTAATGGGCTGGCCTGCTCCTTGGTCAACATTTCCAGGCCCAGAAAAGCAGCCTGTCCCCTACCCGATTCTCCAGCGGTGGAAATGGGACTGGCTTTGGTATTTTCCCGACTCAGATAGTGATCAGTGATCCGCACGTGCGGTATATCAATACTTCCCGCTTTGGGCATGTGACAGCCTGCGCAATTGTTTTGCTCCGCCATTCGCTCAGCCTCCGGGGCAGTACAAAGTGGTTGTTGACCACTCTGATGGCATTGGGCGCAAGCCGCATTAAAATGCTCCGTGCCGGTTACCTCCACACTTTGGTGGGGATTGTGGCAGGTAATGCAGGTCATCTCCGACTTTTGGTAGCACGGACTCAACCGCAAGCGATCTGCCTGGGAGGCCATGATGAACTTCTCGTGGGAATTGGAGTAACGGGGCAGAAATACGTTCATCACTTCGTGCAGGGCCATACCCGGTTTAAAGTCAAAAAAGGTCTTGCCCTCCTCCAGCACTGCTACCCCCTGCAAATGACAGCGCTGGCAAAGGTCCATCTGCAAATCACGGGACAAATCACGGGGATTGACGATGGAATAGTCGATAAATTGGGCGGTATCGACCACCTCACCCGCCAGTTTTTCCCGCACGTGAATTTCGCCCGGTCCGTGGCAGCGCTCGCATTCAATGCCGGTAGGCATTTTGCTATACTTATTGAGTGCCCCGGCTACCGGTTCCGGAAAATGGTTATGGCAGGTGATGCATTCGGTAGTCAGAAAACGGTCAAAACGCTCATTGCCTTCGCGAAAGCCGGGTGCCATATCCCAGCGCTCCTCCTGAGTGTAGTAGGTCACCGGCGCCTGATAGATATAGCCGTTGATATCGACAATGTGAGAATTGGTATGCTGTCCGGAACCAACGATGTAACTCACTTTTTCGGTGCGTTGGTGCACCGTATCGCCATTTTCCAAGCGGAATTCACGAATGTACAGACTGTCGTTTTGGAAGTAGGGTTTGTAATAAAAATTGGACTTTTCGTCGTAGACCAGGGCGTGAGTGCCGTATTCCGCTGCGCTTTTTTCCAGGGTGGCAATGCCAAAAGATTTGCCCATGCCGGTATGAATAAAAGTGCTGTGTACATTGGAGTGGCAGGAGCGGCAGGTTTCCATGCCCATATACTTCACCCCTTCGGCCATATTGCGATAAGCCAGATCAGTTGGAGGTGTTGGTACTTCCCGAGTGCAAAACCAGAGCAGAAAGGCCAACATTCCCGCGATAATGGGAATACGGCGGCGCATCATACATTTATTATTGGTTCTTTGACAAATTTCGTGGTCATCATTTATTTTCCACCGGTATTTCTAGTCTGGCCGGTGTCTTCTATTCTAAAACTCAACCTGTGTACCCCCGGTAGTGGGTCTCTGCGCATAAACTGTTCGATGGTAATTTTATAGGTGCCAGATGCATCAAAATAAGCACCCTGCTGGATCGGAATATTGAGTGTACAATCTGTGCTGTTGCAATCACCCATCCACAGACCGGTTTGATCGGCCAATTCCAGAGAGACCATTTCTTTGATCCTTTCCCCTGAAGGAAATTTGGTATAAATCTGGGTGTACAGATTCTGGAATGGATAATCTATTGCGTGCTCTACCTCCAGGTAAAGGTTGTAAATGTGGGTGGTGTCATCAATTTCAAATACAAAATCGACGGTATCCTGATACGTCCAGCCTTCTTCAGGCATTTCGTAATCCTCATCGATGATATAATTGGGCCCACAGGCCGACAACAGGATGATTCCCAAAAACAAAGGCAAAAAATAGGTCTTCATAAATTGTTTTTCCACGATAAAAGTAAGCGTTTTCTGACACTTCTCGCCTACCTACTTAAACTGATCATATTGCAGCACGCCCATTCCAAACAGGGCATAATCATATTTAACGGGATCATCGGGATCAAATTGCCGCAACTGTTCGGTCAATTCCAAAACGGCCAGCCAATCGGTTTGCTTCCGCTTTAACAAACCCAGCTGGCGGGCCACGCGATCTACGTGTACATCCAGTGGCATGAGCAGCTGTTGGGGTGAGATTTGGCGCCACAATCCAAAATCTACGCCGGCTTCATCGCGGCGTACCATCCAGCGCAGGAACATATTGAGGCGTTTACAACTCGACTTTCGGGCCGGTGTGGCAATGTGTTTGCGGGTGCGGTGTGGCGCATCGGGCAGGGAAAAAAACAGCTCGTGAAAGCCTTCCAGCGCGGGACCAATGTGTGGGCTATCCGAGGTGATGAATTGGGCGAAAGCCTGCTCCAGGGAAGCATTATTTTTGTAAAAATGCTGTAAAAACTCCAAAAAGAAGAGCGTATCGGTATAGTTAAACGTTCTATGTTTGAAACTAGCAAAACGCGCGCGGTCTTTTTCTTCGTGCTGAAGAATAAATTGGTACGGCGCACCATCCATCAATTCGATTAATTCATTGGCCTTGTTAATGATGGTCTTCCGTTGGCCCCAGGCCAGCATGGCCACCCAAAACCCCGTGATTTCAATATCCTGTAATTGGGAAAATCGATGGGGGATACTGATCGGATCGGTGTCTATAAAGGTGGGCCGATTGTATTGGTCGACGTGGTGGTCCAGAATGGTTTTAAGATCAGCAGGCATAAATTTTCGTTCTTGGGTAATATTTTTTGACAACCACAGACTTAAAAAACAAAAAGCTCGTTTGTATTGATAGGATAGACTATGACGGCAACTCTTACATATACATTAGTATTGGCAGCAATCTACTTCGGCAGAAAAGCCCTGGCCATCTCCGGTCAGGAATAAGCCTTTATTGAGGCTTTTTATACATGTTGAATTTTGCTAGTCCCCATCTTTGCAGGAGGTGTGATACCGACACTCTTAGCACTCCTAATCCGTACCTCACACTGCGGGAAAAGTTGATCGACGATGCTTCTTCGAAGTATTTGGTCGGACAGGTCACCTCGGCAATTTCGTATTTCTGGTAAATGATTTGCGAAAGCATTTCATTGTCAAAAACAAAATCATCGGAATTCTCATTGAAATTAATGCCTTCCAGTACTTCGCGACTGAATGCCCGATAACCGGTGTGGTATTCCGAGAGTTTGTAATTGACCAGGAGGTTTTGACTGAGCGTCAACATCCGGTTGGCGATGTATTTGTACACGGGCATCCCTCCGGATAGCGCCCCCTTTCCCAGAATTCTGGACCCCAACACAACCGGATAAAGCTCATCACCAATGATATTGACCATGGCGGGAATCAGCTTTGGGGTATACTGATAGTCGGGGTGCAACATAATCACGATATCGCCGCCCAATTCCAGGGCCTTATTGTACAGCGATTTTTGATTGCCGCCGTATCCCTTATTATTCTCGTGAACAATGACATGTTTGATACCAATCTGGCGAGCCAAATCTGCCGTATTGTCCTTACTGGCATCGTCGCATAAAACGACTTCATCGACCAGATCAAATGGAATTTCCTTATAAGTCTTCTCTAATGTTGGTGCGGCATTATAAGCCGGCAAAACAACAATAACCTTTTTGCCTTTGTACATGCTTTGAAAATTGTGCGGCAAAGATATACAACCCCCGGCAATTGTCTAAAAATGCTGAGCACAAATGCAATCCAGGCGGCAAGGGTCTTCATCCCAGTGTGTTTTTAATTTCACATTGAGCTAAACAATCGCCGTTTCAATTGGTTGGGAAAGGTATTGAATGGAAAAAAATTGAGCCATGTTAAAGTCTATATTGAAATGGGTATTGATCGTACTGGGAGTCCTACTGTTAGGCATTGTAGCCGTGGGTTGGTACCTGCACGAACCCAAACCACAAGGACAAGCGGGGCCGGAAGCCGAAGCGCTGGCCGAAAAGATGCTGACCGCCATTCACAAATCTGACTGGGACAGCACCGGAGCCATTCAATGGACTTTTGCGGGTATGCATGACTATTTGTGGGACCGCGATGCGCACCTGGTACAGGTAAAATGGGGCGATACCCGGGTGTTACTCCGCACCACCGACCAAAGTGGAAAAGCCTGGGAAGGCGATACAGCGTTAAAAGACAATGCATTGCGGGAAGCACTAAATAAGGCCTGGTCTTTCTTTTGTAATGATTCTTTCTGGATGAATGCACCTGCAAAGGTGATGGATGAAGGCACCAAAAGAAGTGTGGTAGAAATGGAGGATGGAAGGAAAGGGCTATTGGTGCAATACACGGAAGGGGGTGTTACTCCCGGTGATACCTACCTGTGGATACTCGACGAGGAAGGGCTACCGCAGAGTTGGAAGATGTGGGTCTCCATTATCCCCGTTGGTGGTCTGGAGCTGACCTGGGAAGACTGGACCGACCTATCGACCGGTGCGCGTATTGCGCAATTGCATAAAGGACCAGTGTTTGACCTGGTTATCAGCAACCTGAAGGCCGCTTCATCACTGGAACAAATGTCATTGGGGGAAGATCCTTTTAAAGGAATTCGCTAGTGGATTGATGCAGAAAGGATTGACCTTCGATGTTCAGCATTATCAATGGTTAGCATCTGAAAAAAGGATCAATCATTTCGGACTAGTCGCACTAGTAATAATAATAGTGTTTCATTGGCGAGGGTCATCCCGCCAGCAAAGGAAAAAAGTCAGTCCATTACTGGTGAATCAGTTGTTCTAATTCTTGTTTAACAAAAATGCCGAGCTGGGCTACATATTCCCGGGAAAAATCGAAAGCGATACCGGCGGCCTGATAGATTTCTCCAATCGGGCGGGTATACCCCATTTTTAAGGCATTGATGTACTGCTCAATGGCCAGTTCCGGATTTTCCCGATATTGCTTCCAGATGGCGATGGCTCCAAGTTGGGCCATACCGTATTCAATGTAATAAAACGGCACCTCAAAGATGTGCAATTGCTTGTGCCAGAGATATTCTGAGTAGTGTTCGAGGCCTTCCTGCTCCACGATCGAAGAGCTAAATTCCTTAAAAATTTTCATCCATACACGCTTGCGGTCTTGCGGAGAATGATTGGGATGGGTGTATAGCCAGTGCTGGAATTTATCCACAGTAGCAATCCAGGGTAGTACCTTCAGTACATTTTCCAATTGGCTAATCTTGGCACGCTTCAGATCAGCTTCATTGCTAAAGAAAACATCCCAGTGATCCATGGTGAGCAATTCCATCGTCATGGCGGCTAGTTCGGCCACCTCCGATGGTACTCTTTTGGAAGAACTCAACTGATAATCCCGGGTCAGGTAGGCATGAATGGCGTGGCCACTTTCGTGCATCAGGGTGCGCATGTCGTTCAATGAATTGGTCGCATTCATAAAGATGAACGGTACACCTGTAATGTGCAGCGGCATATTGTATCCTCCAGGTCTTTTTCCCTTTCGGGAATCCAAATCCAGATGGCCCATTTCCTCCATAACGGCAATTGTTTCGCCAAATTGGGGGTGTAGTTTGGAAAGGCAGCTAATGGTTTTTTCAACAAGCTCATCAACTGTTTCAAAAGGCCGTAATGGATGTTGGCCATTGGTATCCACGTGTAAATCCCAGGGACGTAGATGATTTAAATGGAGGGCATCCTTTCGGTAATTATTGAGTTCATCTACCAATGGCAGTACCTCATTGGCAATAGAATCGTGAAAATCGAGACAATCCTCAACGGAGTAGTCAAAGCGACCAAGAGACCGAAATTTGTAATCCCGGAAGTTTTCAAATCCGGCATTCAGGGCAATCTCGTGGCGCTTTTTCAGCAACTCATCAAATAGCACTTCCAGATAGGTGGTGTCCTGCAGGATGCGCTGATTAATTTTATGGTAAATGCCTTCGCGGCAATCGCGGTCTGTTTCTTCCAGGAGCGTTCCGGCTTTTTGCAGGGTCATCTGCATGCCATTTACGCCGATGGTCATTTCGGAAAAGATGCGTCCGTGTTCTTTGGATTTCATCTGCACCTCAGTGGAGAGGGGAATATTTCTTTCCTCAAAGAGGTCTACAGCATTTTGAATGGCGCGAAGGTAAATGAAGTATTTATCGTGGTCGAGTTGGTCAAGGCAGGGAGAAGCAACGAGTTTTTTATTGAGTTCATCCTCGTAGGAAAAAATCTTTGGCGACAATTCCTGGATGGCGTATTGATAGAGTTCGGCAGCTTCCTGATTGCCACTGTCTACCGTGATATTGATATAGCGCCAGGAATAAGTTTCACTGAGCAGAGCATCCAGTTCACTTCGGTCACTGATCCATTGCTCTAAATCTTCAATTGTATCGATAGGGCGAAGCGCCAAATCATCGTAATAAGGCTTCAGTTTCGCCCACGTGGTAATGGTAAAATCTTTTGGAATGTACTTTTGCTCACGCGGTAACGGAATTTCTGTAGTTCTCATAATACCTGTTTTGAAGCTCAACCAGACTCCCTTGGTTCTTAAAAAATAATTGAAAAATACTGGATTTCAAATGTTTTGAAATACGCCACGCTTCAATCATTCATCAAAATCCCAAACAAAGCTGATTCTCTTCTCAGCCTGAAAATGGTTACTTCGGCCCTAAACATACCTGGAAACGCAATTATTCATGGGAATTCATTTCCAGGTATGCTCTACATTATAACTGAGATGGGCCGCAACAGAAATTTTCCGCAGGGCACATCTATTCTTCTTCCTCAGAAGAAGGGGTTGCCTCCTGCTCGTCAGCCGATAATAAGTCTTTTTCGTGCAGGAAGGTAAACCACTTTATCACTTTTTTGATATCCCCCATGGTTACTTTGTCCCGATCATAATTGGGCAGTACATCGGTAAAATACTCAAG
The DNA here is from genome assembly GCA_965229635.1 of Saprospiraceae bacterium. Lineage (GTDB taxonomy): Bacteria > Bacteroidota > Bacteroidia > Chitinophagales > Saprospiraceae > BQJU01. Next base: position 1,934,196 of record OZ245894.1, on the reverse strand, counting down.
TACTTCTTCTGTACTTCCGTTCGGATTTACCGGAGGATTATCATCAAATTGATCCAACATGTTGCGGAAAACATTCTTCAATTCTGTGGAGTCTCCATCGTCGGTATAAATGGCAATAGAGGCCAGGGGGGTAAATTGGTGTTTTCTCGCCGGGGCAAATCTTTTTTTACCCGAATCAAGATCTTCAATAATTAACCCGTTGTTGCGGTTTGCCGCCAGACGAAAAATTCCGGGCAATCCACTAACAGCAATTAAATTTTCTAGGTTCATACCTAAACTCACTTTTGTTTAAGCTGCAAAGCTACAAACAAAAGAGGACTTTCCGACGAATGGATTGTGAATGTGATCTATAAAAATGGTGTAGTTCTTGGAGGGGGGTCAGTCTTTTATCTCATGATTGTATCACAAAATTAACGAATAATTAGGTCTGATCAAAGTGAAATGACCGATTTATTCAGAAAAAGCCTACATTTTGGCAAGGAAAGGTAGCTGATGAGTAGGGAAAGGTCGTTTTTGGAACAGGATTTTGAGCAGAATTTTTTTAGTGTAGAGTTTAGTGTGTAGGAGTTTAGAGATGGCTCCATCAATATCTCATGCCGTATCTACGCTAAAATTGAAGCAGAATGGGCTTTAGGGCCGTACCAAGGAATCACTCGCTCGGGAGATGTTTGCAACATCGACCCTCCACCGCCTGTCCGCCTAAACTTTAACCATTAACCTTTAACCTCACAGATAGAGCAGACTTCCCAGAATTAAAGAATATGCACCATAAGTAGCTGTTCCCTTCTCTAAACTCTCCACTCTAAACTCTAAACTTTCTCAACCGCCTCCCCCGCCTAAACTATAAACCTCATAAACTGGCATAAACCTTATAAACCTTTAGCAAGGTCCCCAGAATTCAAGAATGTGCCCCACAAATATCTGTTCCTTCTCTAAACTCTAAACCCCTAAACTCTACACTCAAACCGTCCTATTTAACATTCGCCCGCATCCAGCTCAGGATTTCCTGTGTCTTTTTGTTTTGTTGATCAGCGGGTAGATCCACGCGGGTGAAGTTTTGCAGATCGACTGCCAGTGATGTTGCTGCATCCCCCTTGGTCTTGATGACCAGGAAGCGGTTGTTGCGGGCACTCTTTGGAATATTGGTCTCCAGCTCCGTGGGTGTCTCCAGTAGTGGATTGATGGCAAATTCGCCGGTGTTGGGATCGTACTTGGGTAGAATTGCCTGCATTCCCCCTCCGGAAGAAGGTAGCAGGAACAAAGAGGCAAAATCCGTTTCCGTAAGGGATACTTCACTAAATGGCATCACGGCCTCAGGGTTGGCTTTGTCTTTGAAGTTAAGTACAAACGCCCCCTTATCCTGAGAATACCCTACCAGGAAGTCTTCCCATACCTCCAGGCGCTGAATCATGCCCGATTGGGCATCCTCCGCAAAACGCTCTGCCTGAAACTTGGGTGTCAATGGCTCCAGTAATTGCTGATTTTCTACATCGTAGCAGTAAATTTTGCCGAATGCGCGAATTCCGACCAACTTACTGCTATTATTATAAAGGATTTGTGCCAGGAAATACGCAAAGTCCGGACTGACATTTACCGGCAGCACTTGCCGAAATACCTGGTTGCAACTTTGAGTATTGTAAACCTCCAGAATGCGGTGGCTGGGGCCAAAATCAGCATCATAGGTCGTGGAATCCGCCTTGATGACAACCAGCGTTTCGCTGTCGCGAATCCAAAATTCATTGCCCTCCAATATCTCCCCTTCCACTTCACAATCGTGGCTGGTAGGCGCTTCAATGATGTCTCCCTCGCTGTTGTCGGTCATTGCAGTGGTATCACTTTCCTCTGTTGTTGTAGAACCTGAGTTCGAACTCACTTCACCACCACAGGCAATAAACAAGGTGCTGATCATTAGCAGGAGCAAAAAAGAAAGAATTCTCATTGAAGGCATTTTTGGTTAACAATTTCTGCAAAGGTAGTACAATTAAAGAAATTTATTTTTCTACGAAGAAATTCGTAAATAAATTTGCTTTTACGAAATGATTCGTATATAATTGCAGTACGAATTTCTTCGTAGAAGTTTACGGCGATACATCACAGCTTTGTAACTTTGCATTATTTGTAGCGGACTTTTGGCGAACACGAAGGAAACCCTTCTGAAAAGTCCAGTAAAAAAAGATCAAATGACCGATCGTAAAATTCCGAAGCCTACCGACTCCGAACTGGAGATCTTGCAGATACTATGGGCTCATGGCCCTTCAACGGTACGCTTCGTCAACGACAAACTCAATGAGGAACGTGAAGTAGGATACACGACCACGCTGAAGTTGATGCAGATTATGGCTGATAAAGGACTGGCTTATCGCAATACAGAAAGCCGTACCCATATCTATTCTGCGGCCGTAAGCGAGAGCGATACCCAGGAAAAGCTTTTGAAACAATTCCTGAACGCTACCTTCCGTGGCTCGGCTATGAAGCTGGTGATGCAAACGCTGGGCAACCACGCAACTTCTCCAGAGGAGTTGGACGAGATCAAAGCTTTAATTGAAAAAATGGAAAAAGACAAGCCGAAATGAACCTGATACAAACCTATATATCCGAAAAACTGGTCTATGCCCTCGGCTGGACCGTCTTGCATTCTCTCTGGCAGGCCATGGTTATTGCATTGATTTTAGGCATTGTGCTGGTGGCCACTCAGCGCCACTCTGCTCGCCTGCGTTATCGCCTGTCCAATCTGGGGTTGCTCATGGTCATGGGCTGGTCCATATACACCTTCTTTGAAAAATACTGGTCCGTCACGGATAGTACCAATAATGTTTTATTTCAGGAAGCGGGCGTTGCGGAGGCTTCATCGACAGCCACTGCATTGCAGCTTTTTGGTGGTTTTTACCAATATTTCGAACAGCACCTACCCCTGATTGTTACCCTGTGGCTCATTGGTGTGGGCTTGTTTACCATTCGGGTATTGGGTGGTCTGGCTTATGTTCGCCACCTCAAGTACCACCGTACTGCCGTGCTTTCTGACTATTGGAAGCAAAAGCTGGCCGAATTGACACAGAAGTTGGACCTCAAACGTCCAGTGCAATTACTGGAATCGGCCCTGATCAAAACGCCGGTGGTCATTGGCTGGATCAAGCCTGTTGTTTTATTGCCCATCGGTGCAGTAAACCATCTGCGGCCAGAGGAAGTAGAGGCTATTTTGGCCCACGAACTGGCCCATATATATAGGAATGACTATTTGCTAAATATTTTACAATCTATTGTAGAAGTTATTTTTTATTTCAATCCCGCAGTGTGGTGGATTTCTGCCAACGTCCGTACGGAGCGGGAAAATTGCTGTGATGATATCGCGGTTGAACTTTGTGGAAATTCGATCACCTACGCGAAGGCACTGGTTAGCCTGCAAGAAATGAGCCTGGTTTCGCCAGCCATGGCCATGTCGCTTGCGCGCAACAAAAATCAGTTGCTCAACCGGGTGAAAAGAGTTTTAAAACAACCACAAAACAAATCTAACATTATGGAAAAGTTCACCGCAACTTGTTTATTATTGATGGCTGTTCTGGTGCTCTCGATCAGTGCCAACCGACCGGCACTAGCTGAGGAGACCCCTCCCGAATCCAACATTACTGAAGTAAATGTATCAATTGAAGATTTACCCGATGAGATGGCTACTGAAGCCAGGGAAACCACTACTGTGTACGATGTCGAATTGACTGCATTGGTTGATGATGACAATGAATTGCCGAGAGTACAGCGCATAAAAGTGCTGAGAGATACTTTACCCAAGGGCATCAAGCGCATTGAAATGACCAGAGACGGAGAGCAAATTGATGTAAAATTAAAGAATGGAAGGATTGAATACCTCAAAATTGACGGCAAAGAAATTCCTCCCAGCGAATATGCCGAATACGAAGCCAAGGTAGAGGAGACGTTACGGAATGTCCCACCTCCACCTCCGGTTCCCGCAGCTCCACCCGCTCCTCCGGCACCAAATGCCTCTTCTGTACCGGCACCACCGCCAGTCCCGGGAGCGCCACCAGCACCACCTGCACCTCCTGCTGCCCCCAAATGGCATCAGGAAGTGGGCGAAGATGGACAGGTCAATATCGTGATCGAAAGTAAGGAGGGAGAAAAACCGGTTGTCATGCGCTTTAGATCGAATGTAGAACCAATGATCATTTCGACCGACAAGTTAGATTCACTCGGATTTAAGGTGCTGGTAGAAACCGATCCCCATATCCAGCAATTCATTTCTAAAGATGGCAATAGCTTTGCATTTTCTAAAGACGGAGAGGTATTTGATCTCAAATTTCCGGAAAATTTTAAAGGCCAATTTCCCTCCGAAGCGCATATCCAAGGGCAGAGCGATTTAAAGCAATTCCAGTTTCATGTGCCACACCTGGATAGCGATGCCACCTGGTTTGATTCCGACGGTGTTTTCCAGTTACAAGACAATACCATCATGAGCAAGCTGCGGGAAGAAATGGTCAAGGAAGGATTGCTAAAGGAAGGCGAAAAATACTCCATTCAACTCACTGATGAATTCCTGAAACTCAAAGGCAAAAAGGTTTCCCAGGAAGTCTTTGAAAGATATCATGACCTCTTTGAAAAACTCCGTAAAGAACATCGTGTGCGGTTTTATAGGGAGGAATAAGTTTAGAGTTTAGGGGTTTAGAGTTTAGGGATGATGCAGTATAGCGCACATTCCCTAAACTCTAAACACTCCACTCTAAACTCTAAACTAAATAAAAAATCACCCGACAATTTTTAATCACCAATTTAAAACTATACCGACTTATGAAATCTGTAAAATTTGTACTGCTGGCAGTACTGGCTATGTTTATGAGTACTACACTCGTACAGGCCCAGGAAAATAAAAAAGACGACACTAAAAAAGTAATCATCCTCAAAAAGACAATTGATCAAGACGGTAATGTCGTGATGGAAAACATTGAGCTGGAGGGAGATGAGGCGGAGGATATGGAATGGAATACCGAGGACGGAAACGTAAGAGTGCGTATCAACTCTGATAACGCAGTTGAACAAAATATAGAAGTTATCGTCGATGATGAAGGCAAACATCAGATCATTGAAATTAAGGGCGATGAAGGAGAAATCGAAGGCCACAACCTGCAACTACTGGAGTATAACGATAAAGAGGAGGATGGAGAGCACATCATTCACCTGAAACTCAAGACTACCGATGATGGCGAAGTTTTTGAGTGGAAAGGCAATGGTGAGCTACCTGAAGACATCAAGCAAAAGCTCAAAGATAAAGGGCTAAACATGCAGTTTCTGGAAGGAGACATGCCCCACATGATTCAGTTTGGCGAGAAAGATAAGGGCGCATTTCTAGGTGTCATCCTCGGCCAGAAAAAAGAGGTCAAAGAAATTATTGGAGAAGATGGGGTGGTAAATCAAACGACCAAGGTCTTCGGGGAAGACGCCAATGGTGCAATGGTATTGGATGTGGTAGATGGCAGCCCCGCTGAACAGGCAGGATTGCAGGAAGGTGATATCATCACGGAACTGGACGGCGAATCGATCAATGACTACGAAAAATTGGTTGAAAACCTTAGCCAGAAGGAAGTAGGCGACAAAGTACGCCTGAGCTACACCAGAGATGGCAAAAATTATTCTACCGAAGCCACGCTGGGTGAGCGCAGCGAGTTTCCTGGTATTGGAATGCACAAATGGATCGATAAGGATTTAGACTTTGACTTCGAGATGAATGGTGGTGGTAATTTTATCTTTCACTCCGAAGATGACGATTTGGATAAAATCGAAAAAGTCATTGTCATCAAGAAAATGAAGAAGGAAGACGGTGATGATTTGTCAGAGAATACGTTCTTTGAGGAACAACCAGACCTTCCAGAAAACAGTACCGTACTGGAACTACAAAACTTTGAAGTGTTTCCAAATCCTACCGACGGGCGCATACAACTGAAATTTGAAGCCGAGGCCGCTCCTACGGAAATCATGATTTCTGACGCCTCTGGAAAGTCTGTCTACAAGCGTAACCTGAGCAATTTTGATGGAACGTTTGCCGATGAAATTGACTTGAAAGATTTTCCGAAAGGCACACACATTCTACAGGTTAGCCAGAAGGGCAAGATATTTACAGAGAAGATAATTTTGCAATAAAACAGGAAATAAGCATACACAGGACAGCAAGCTCAAGTCTGTGTTGTCCATATTTTAGTGTTGCAGAACCCGACTTATCAAGAAAGAGAATGGCATTTCGTCATTCTCTTTTTTTGTCGGTAACAATTACATTCCCACCAGTGTAAAGTCTGGAAAATTGCTGCGCATCAGAGAAAAAAGTACGCATACCAGAAAAATTACAAAAGCTAAAATAAGGTCATAGGAATGTCCGGTTTTGGGATTCTCGATTTTCATGGGATACTTTTTTGCAAAAATTATACAAATTAAGCAGATTGTCAAGTTTATACTCAACCATTTACCGGTGGCTCTTAATAATTATTTATCCAACCAGCTTTTAAAGTCATTAGTTCGGTCTCTACTTACTATTACGTCAAAATTTGCTTTAGGTTTCAATTCAAGCTTTAATCTGCTGTTGAAGTAAGGGTGTATTTTATTGATGGAAAGGAGGGAAAGGATTATTTTACGGTTAATTCTGAAAAAATCAGCAGGATCGATAATACCCACAAGCTGATCCAGTGTATAGTCGATCAGGTGCTTTTTATGGTCCACTGTTTGTGCATACACCAGGCCATCTTCCGAATAGAAATAGGCGATGTCTCTAACCAATACAAAAGTGAGCTGTTGTCCTACCTTTACAATAAAACGCTCCTTATATTCTTGCTGTTGAAAAGAAGCCAGGAGTTCTTGAATGGTTTGGGTAGCAATCGGTGGAACGGGAGCACTTTGGTAGAGACTTTCAAACTTTTCGAAAGCAGCTTTCAATTCTTCCGGATCAACGGGCTTTAAAAGATAATCAACACTATTAACCTTAAAGGCCTTAAGTGTATACTGATCATAGGCCGTGGTAAATACCACGGGTGTTTTTACTTCCGCCTGTAGAAAAATATCAAAGCTCAGGCCGTCGGCCAACTGAATATCCATGAAAATCAGATCTGGCGAGGATTGGCTGTTTAACCACCGCACCGCACTTTCTACACTATCCAGTGACTCCAGGATGGATGCCTGAGGTCGACATTCCAATATTAACTTCGTCAGTTGGCGAGCGGCCGGTAGTTCGTCTTCAATTAATAGGATCTTCATCGCAAGCTTAGAGTATGTTTAAATTTCGTTTTTGTAGTCAAAAATAATTCATTTCAGCTTTAATCGAGGCAAATTTGAGGTTCATACCTGGAAGGTCTGGGCCGATAATTTAACGAAAAGTAAAGTTGAAAGGAATATTTTAGGCCCGAAGGATGAATTTTAAACATACTCTTAAATTCCTGATACAAAGGTAGTCTCTGAATGATCAGAATGAAAGAATTAGACCATTAATTGTTTGGATTAGAATGTGGTGGTGAATATTTTTTTGCAAAAAACAAATTCAATGTTGCAACTTTGATGTTTAAACTTTATCTTTGTGCCGTTGTTATTATATTCAACATGAAAATAAAAGACGCCATACAACAGAAAAAGCCATTTAGGAACGAATTCCACGAAGCAGCGGTGAATCTGATTTACACGCTGAATTGGTTAACAGACCAAATGAGTGGATTGTTTAGACCTTATGGCCTGACGATGAAGCAATACAATGTGCTCAGGATACTGCAAGGAGCAGGACAACCCGTGAGTACCAGCGTGATCCGGGAGCGATTGCTTGATAAAATGTCGGATACATCACGCATTGTGGATCGTCTTTACAAGAAGGGGCTGGTGAATCGGGATACCTGCTCAAATGACAAAAGGCTGGTTGACGTTTCCCTCAGTGAGAAAGGCCAGCAATTGCTCAATAAGATGGGTGAGCTGGAACGCCAACTCGACAAAATTCTTTCGGGCATCAGTAAGGAAGAAGCCCAGCAATTGAGTCACCTTCTTGACAAAGTTCGCGGATAAATTTTTTTAAACTAATCAGCGTTGCAACATTAATGGCGCAACGTTGGTTTATATTACATTCATTTTTTGTCATTATTCAACAAATTGAAAAGAACCATGAAATCTGTAAGTTTAATTTTCGCTCTGGCTTTAATTAGCTTCGCATTCACCAATCCTGTAGCTGAGAAAGTTACCTACAAAGCTGACCTTTCCGAAAGTGTGATCAACTGGAAAGCATACAAAGTTACTGGCGAGCACGCAGGTACTGTTCCGTTGAAAGGCGGTTCTTTAGAGTATACTGATGGTGTACTGACCGGCGGTAGCTTCGAAATCGACATGGCCAACCTTACTGTCACTGATCTGGAGGGTGAGTGGAAAACCAAGCTGGAAGGCCACCTGAAGTCTGCTGATTTCTTTGGTGTAGAAAACCACCCAACTGCAAAGTTTGTCATTACTCAAGTGGTATCTCGCGGTACGCCTGGTGATTACAAAGTCGTTGGTGACCTGACCATCAAAGAAAAGACTAATGAAATTCGTTTCCTGGCCAAAGTTAGCGAGGAAGGTGACAAAGTATCTGCCAATGCAGAAACGACCATCGACCGTTCAAGATATGACGTTCGTTATGGCTCTGGTAGCTTCTTCGACAACCTCGGAGACAAGACCATCTACGACGAATTTGACCTGACCATTAACCTGGTAGCGAAAAAGTAAACTGAATAAATAAAAAAGCCATTTCTGAGCGATTCAGAAATGGCTTTTTTTATGCTAATGCTCGTGCTTCAGCGCCCCTGCTTTTGATTGGGCATAGACATAGTACGCCCCCTCGGTCACAATCCTGCTACCTTCCGGCAATGGGTTGACCAATTCCACCGCTGTAAATCCATCATCGCTCGTCCCGGGAATCACCATAACGGGTTCAAACTCCACCTCCTGCATCTCCGGACTGTCTTTCGCTACCACATAAATATAAGAGGATGCGCCATCCTTGATAATGGCCTGCTCTGGTAAGGCATTCACCGTTTGGTCGTTCAACCAGATCTTAGCCTCTACAAACAGATCCTTGACAAAGCGGGGTCGTTCCTTTTCCAAATGTCCGTGGATGCGCACGGTTTTATTGCTGGTATTAAACTCCTTACCAATGACGTGTACTTCTCCTTCGTACACCGCATCGCCCAATGCGGGTACAGTATAACTAATGAGCTGTCCCTCCTTGACCTGAGCAATGTCTTTTTCAAAAACATCCAGTTCCAGGTGCAGATGCTGTTCACTCACAATTTCCATCAACTCCTCCTGAGAAGTGACGTACATGCCGTTATGCATATTGATACTGGTGATATAGCCCGACATGGGCGAAATGATAGAAATGCTTTCCACAATATTATCCGGGGTCAGCTGATCCACATCAATGCCCCAATAAGCCAGTTGTTTTCCCAGCCCCTTCAGCGTAGCCGTCCTTCGGTTTACTTCCGATTGCAGTTTTTGCACCTGTTTTTCAATTCCGGCTTGCTGATCAACCAACATTTGCTGGCGTTCCAGCTCTTGCTGTGCATAAGTCAGTTCAGCCCCCACCTCCAGGTATTGCTGTTGTTTTTGGATAAAATCCGGATTTTCCAGATTAGCCAACCGCTCGCCTTTCTTGATGTAATTACCTTCAACATATTTGTTGCTTCCGCGAATAAATCCGTTGGCCTTGGCGCTCACCGAGGAATAGGCATTGGGCGGAAGCCCCAAGGTACCCGTAGCACTGACAAAGTCGTTGATTTTGATTTTGGAAAAATCCCCAAAGCCAATTTTCATCGTTTTAATCTGTTCCTGAGTCAGGTGAATGCCCTCATCATGATGGTGTTCTTCCTCGTCATGGTGGGATTCGGCACTACTGTGATTGTGCCCATCATCAGCAGAATGTTCAGCTTCACAACTAACCGTTAGCAGACCCAACAAGAGGAGGCTTACGCCAATAATTTGCTTTATTTTTTTCATAAAAATGAAATCTTACTGATTAAAAAAATACAGATACTCCGCCACCGCCTGTCGGTGTGCCAGTACCTGTTCCCAATACTTGCGTTGTTGATCTGACAGCAGCTGCAGGGTGTTGAGCAACTCCAGGTAAGAGAGGGTCCCTGCCCGATAATTGAGCTGAGAAATGCGCTCCAGTTCGGGATTAATTGACTGAATCTGCTGCCGATAGAATTGTACCCCTTCGGCATAAACCGCAATGGTATTGAGCTGCTGCAAACGCTGTTGCTCAAAGTCAGTTTTGGCCGCTTCGAGCCCAGCTTTTTTTGCCTCAATCATCACTTGCTGGGCTTCCATTTTCTGCTTCACCGGTCGATTGAACAAGGGAAGCTGAATCCCCGCCTGCAGTCCATTTAACCAGCCGCCCTCGTAGAAATTCTGAGCAGCATAACCAACCCTGAAACTGGGCTTGGTGACAGCTTTCAATACAGAAATACCCGCCTGTTCGATCTCAATATTTTGCTCGGCCATTTGCACTGCAAGGACCGAACTATCATCCGTTGCAACAAAAGCCTGAAATGACAAAGTATCAGCAGTAGTGACGGCTTCGCTGGATTGCAGTTGTACCTGTAGTTGTTGTTCCAAACTGGTCACCTGCATCTCGGTTTGCCGCAGCAACAATTGATACTCCCGGAGCTTCGATTGCAAGGTGAGTATCTCTATCGCATTCGCTTCGCCGACATCCACCCTGACCTCGGCAATACGCAGGTATTCCTCGTAGGTGGCTATTAAGTTCTGGTAAAGGCTTGCCAAACTTTTCTGGTATTGCAATTGGTAGTAGCGCTTCCTCACTGCTCTCCTCAGCTCACTCTCTGTCCATTGTTGATTGATTTGGCTTTTCGCCAATACTTCTTCCTGCAAAGCATTCTGAGCCTTCGTGGTAGCTGGATTGGGAATGTTTTGCACAACCCCCAATTGATTAACCCGCTGCCCGTTTTCTCGAAAAAGACCATCACCCTGATAGTTGACCTCCGTTTTTCCCAGACTGTAAGGCAAATCGGTCAGCGTTTCATTTTGTTGGGTTTGCAATTGTGCCGCCCGCATTGCCGGATGATTTTTCACCACCATATCGAGGGCTTCGTCCAATGTAATCGGTTGTTGGGCCTGACCCAGCGTTCCCCAAAAAAGCAATGGCAATATAATTAGTGCACCTTTCCCATTTTCGGGATGGCCTACCCTACCCTCCTGCCAGCGCGCCAGCCAGCTGTATAAGATGGGCAGAATGATCAACGTCAGAAAAGTCGCACTGATCAGGCCGCCGATGACCACCGTAGCCAACGGGCGTTGTACCTCAGCCCCGCCGGAAGTCGACAGCGCCATTGGCAAAAAGCCCAGTGAAGCCACCGCAGCCGTCATCAATACCGGCCGCAATCGAACACCGGTACCCAGAACGATGCGCTTGCGAATGTCGGTCACTCCTTCCTGCCGCAATTGATTTAAATAACCGATCAATACGATCCCATTCAACACCGCCACGCCAAACAACGCAATAAACCCAATGCCTGCCGAAATGCTAAATGGCATACCGCGCAGCGTCAGTGCCCACACACCTCCAATGGCTGAGAGTGGAATGGCCGTGAAGATCAGCAGGGATTGAGATACCGAACCAAAGGTGAAAAACAGCAGGATAAAAATCAGCGTCAGCGCAATGGGCACAGCCACCGAAAGCCGTGCATTAGCGGCCTGCAAATTTTCAAACTGCCCGCCGTAGGTAAGGAAATAACCCGCTGGAAGTTCCACTTTTTCATCCAACTCGGCCTGAATATTGGAGACCAGCGTTTTTACATCCGTATCGCCCACATTCACACCGATGACAATCCGGCGATTGGTATTTTCTCTGGAGATTTGCATGGGTGCCTCAATCAATTCAACATTGGCAACAGCCTGCAAGGGAACTTGTGTACCATTGTCCAGCGTAATGTACAAATCCTGCACATCAGTAAGGCCGTTTCGGTAATGCTCATCCAGCCTCACTACCAGATCAAAGCGGCGCTCGCCCTCATAGATGATACCCGCACTTTCTCCGGCAAAGGCACTGCGCACAGTGCGATTCACATCCCGCACCTGAAGGCCATATTGAGCCATCTTGTCGTATTTGTAACTGATAATGATCTGCGGCATGCCCACCGATTGTTCTACATTGACGGTGCCCACGCCTTCAATTTTCGAAATGACAGCCTCCGCCTCCTTGGCCTTGCTATACAGCAAATCCAGGTCCTGCCCGTACAATTTAATGGCAATATCAGCCTTAGAGCCAGTCATCAGTTCATTGAAGCGCAACTGAATGGGCTGCGAAAATTCCAACCCCACTCCGGGAATGCTTTTCAATGAGGCTTCGATTTTTTCAAACATTTCCTGTCGGCTGTGGGCCGAGGTCCATTCGTCCTTGGGTTTCATTACCAGGGTATAATCGCCAATCTCCACCGGCATCGGGTCGGTGGGAATTTCCGCAGCTCCGATATTGGTCACGATGTCCTGAATCTCCGGAAACTCGTCCAGCAGTTTATTTTGAATAATCGACGCCATTTCAATGCTTTGCGAAAGCGAGGTCCCCGGCGGCAGAATTTGTTGCATGGCCAGATCGCCTTCTTCCAGGGTGGGAATAAACTCACCGCCCATTCGGGTAAACTGCATCAGGCTTACGCCAAATAAAACTGCCGTTGCCAATACAAAAGCTGTCTTGAAACGCAGGGCTGCATTCAAAACCGGGGCATACAGCCTTTGGCAAAAGCCAATAATGCGGTCCGCAATGGTAATTTTATTGGAAATGGTTTTGTTGAGGCACAATGCCGACATCATCGGCACATAAGTCAGGGAAAGGATCAGCGCACCGGAAATGGCCAACATTACGGTCTGGGCCATGGGTTTAAACATCTTGCCCTCAATACCCACCAATGCCAAAATGGGAATGTACACCATCAAAATGATGATCTCGCCAAAGGCCGCCGAATTTCGGATTTTTAGCGAAGCGTTTTTCACCTCTTCATCCATCTGTCGCTGACTAAGTTGCTGACCAGCAAAACGCCCTTGTAGTCGATGCACAATGGCCTCTACAATGATCACCGTTCCATCTACAATCAAGCCGAAATCGATGGCTCCGAGACTCATCAAATTGGCAGAAATGCCCAGCACATTCATCATGGAAATGGCAAATAGCATGGCCAGCGGAATGACGGAAGCCACAATGAGCCCGGCCCGCCAGTTGCCCAGCATCAGCACCAGAATAAAAATGACAATCAGCCCCCCTTCGATCAGGTTGGTTCGCACCGTACCGATGGCATTGGAGACCAGTTTGTCGCGCACCAGATAAGGCTCAATGACCACACCTTCCGGCAAAGATTTTTGAATTTGTAATACCCGTTCTTTTACCCTTTCTGTAACGGCGACAGAATTGGCTCCTTTCAGCATCATTACCCGGCCACCCACTGCTTCTTCGCCGTCACGCACGAGGGCACCGTAGCGTGGAGCCTTACCGTACTGCACCGTAGCAATATCTCTGATGAGGATGGGCCGTCCGTCGCGTACTTCTACCACTATATTTTCCAGATCGGCCAGCGTTTTCGCAATGCCATCAGTGCGAACATAATAGGTATTGGGATGTTTTTCGATGTAGGCACCGCCAGTATTTTCGTTGCTGTTTTCCAATGCCGCCAACACATCGGTGATGCTAATGCCGATGGATTTTAACAAACCGGGGTCAACGGCCACTTCGTATTGCTTGAGAAAGCCGCCCATGGTATTGACCTCCACAACCCCCTCTATGCCGGAAAGCTGCCGCCGAACGATCCAGTCCTGAATGGTGCGCAGCTCGGTAGGTAGATATTGGGCTTGATAGCCTTCTTCCGGACGAACCACGTATTGGTAAATCTCTCCCAAACCGGTTGAAATAGGAGCCATTTCCGGTATGCCGAGGCCAGGAGGTATATTGCCTTCAGCTTCTTTCAGGTGTTCATCCACCAGTTGCCGGGCCAGGTAGATGTCCATTTTTTCTTCAAATACCACCGTCACCACCGATAGCCCAAAACGGGAGATGGAGCGGATTTCCACCAGTTGTTGTACATTTTGCAGGGCCAGCTCCACGGGAGTGGTAATGAATTGTTCCACTTCCTGCGTCGCCAATGTAGGCGAAATTGTGATGACCTGCACCTGGTTGTTGGTGATATCGGGTACGGCGTCGATGGGCAATTGCCGTAAGGAAAAAATTCCCCAGACAATCAGGCCCAACACCAATAACCCGATCACCAGCTTATTCTGTATCGAATAAGCGATAATCTTATCAAACATGAGTTAATAATTACTTCAGTTTAGACCAATAATTGAAATGCTGTAAGTAAGAAGGGTTAAACTCTTCTGGGAGGCTGCCAGATATCGGGTATGGAGGCCCGCTTGGGGATGGTAATCTGTAGCGAAACTAAAGTGGGATAATTCAGCTCGGGAACGGCGATAGCCAATCCAGGCTTGACCGGCGGCCGGATGATCATTTGGCAACAGCTACAAATACAAAAAGGAGAGCAGTGATCACCACATTCCTGCTCGTGCTCATGGTCGGCATCCGCGTGCAGTTCCACACCAAAGGTGTCCTCTATGTCGAAGATGCACCACTCCGCGTCATCAGCACATGGCAGGATGGCAATAGACAGCAGGTAAATGCTCAATATGGTGTTGAATAGTTTCACAGTTTGCAAAAGTAGACGAAAAAGCAGTGCAAGGCAATTGCATTTGAAAATTCAAGGCCGCCGCCACTTCCGCCGCTTCGCCTTCGCTCTGATCCACAACGTCTTCTCCGACGCCACATATATATACTTTTCATTCACAAAATCTACCGACTCGTATTGCAAAGCCCATAGACACGAAATGCCTTTTCTTTTGCGATGGCCTTTGAGAAAATGGCCATCGGGATAATCATCCAAATAAAAAACGGAAGCCGCGGAGTACGGAATAAAGCCCAGAAACTTGCCGTAGTTATATCCCACCAGCACCACCGTTCCCGAAAGGGGATCAATGGCCGCTCCGGTTACAACCCGGCGTTTGAGGGAGAGGCTGTCGCGAAACTCAGCCGTTTGTATGCTTCCCCGATCCGCCAGTGCGAAGTGTTTGGTGACAAACCGCTCGCCCCTGATCCGGCTTTTGGTAAACAAATGCAGACTATCCCGGTACCAGAAAAAGGCTTCGGTGTCCAGTCCGTCACCTGTAAAAGGGGTAGGAAAGCGAAAATGAATGGAATCGACCTGGCCACTGCCTGGCCTTACCCGGTAGATGCGCAAATCTTGCCGCTGGCGGCCGTTGTTGCCAAAATCACCAATATAAATGTTGCCCTGATCATCGGCGGTGATGTCTTCCCAGTCGGTGTGACGCAACCGGGGCAAATCTAACGTATATGTCAAATGCCCATCCCCATCCGTCAGATACAATTGGGGGCCATCACCACTATCGTTGTGCCACCACAAGCTATCCGGTGCGGCGTAATACAGCCCCGATACTTCGGCGAGCTGCCCCGGAAGGCGAATGCGACATTGGGGCTTTTCTTGTGCCGAAAGATGGAATGGCAGCAATGAGAGCAGCAAAAGGGTGCAGGTTGAGAGAAATGGTATGTGTTTCACGTTGTTTTTGAGTGAAGATAAGGAAAGACGGAAGCTAATAAGTCTATTGCCTAATCCATTCCAAATAATTATCTCTATTGATGAGGTGGAATGCTGAATTCTCGTAACCATTTTGCCAGGCTACCGGTACTTTAGCATTTCTCTTGGGATTCCATTTAAATTCGTACGCGTGCAGGATACCTCCCCGGTCCTCTATCCAGTCAATTTCCTGCTGATCATAGGTTCTCCAGAAATAATTATACACCAGCATTCGATGGTATTTCTGAAATTTGATGCGCTCACTTATGATGTAATTTTCCCACAATTGACCAATATCGCTTCTAAGTTCGATAGGATTCATATTTCCTATCAGAATGTTTCTTAGGCCATTATCATAGAAATACCACTTTTTACCTTTGGCTATTTCTTTACGCAAATTACGACTGAAGGCATTGACCGAATGTAGAATGTAAACTTTTGACAATAAGTCCAAATATTTCTCTACCGTGTTTTTGCTCATTGACAATTGCGCTCCCAACTCATTATAGGATATTTCACCGCCTACCTGAAAAGCAATTAAACGCAATAAGTTAAGTATTTTGTCAGAGTTGCGAATGTTTTCAAATTCCAGAATGTCCTTCAAAAGATAGGAATTAACCAATCCCTGCAAGTATTCTCGTTTATCATCATCATCCGAAAGTTGCAGCAGTTCAGGGTAGTTTCCATAAACCAGTCGATGCTTTAGGTTAGAGATTTTTTCTATATCATTTTCTACCTGATCGAATTCCTGCTCAGAAAGGGTGAACAGATTAAAGTCCTTTTTTCTTCCCGTCAAGGGCTCGCCGGTGTATTTATTGATATCAAAAGCTGATGATCCCGTAACCAAAATTCTAATACCCTCAATTTCGTCCACCATCAGCTTTAAAATCTTCCCCACTTCAGGAATTTTCTGCGCCTCATCAATGAATAGCATGCGCTTATCCCCCAATAAATTCAGATAGTGCTGTTTACTACGGTGCTCCAATATTTTTCGGGTATCGACATCTTCACCGTTAAGTAACAAATAAGGCTCTTTTAAATTATCGATAAGCTGCTTGATCAATACTGTCTTGCCTACACGCCGTGGACCTAACAAGGTGACAACCTTATTAGCAATCATGCTTTTCTTAACTTGCTCCTCAATTGTACGACTAAGAATTTTATCCATATTGACCAAATTTAGCTAAACTCTGTCAATATAAAAACTAAATTTAGCTAAATTCTGTCAATTTCCTCACCAGCACCAAAATCACTCCTGCCACAAAAATAGAGGTAAAAATCACCTTATTATGCCTGGCCAGCCAGTTGGGTAAATAAATATCAAAGTTGTCTTTTTGAGAATCAGAATACTTCCTGGCAAGGATGGTCAGTGGGCAAAACATTTTAAAGATCAGCAAAACGGCTCCTTCACCAATCACCAGGCCAATCGCGATCCAGGTAAAGGCACTAATCTCCCCGGTAATGCCCGAGTACACGATGTAGAAAATCACACTGACAAAGAACAGCCAGATCAGGGTATGCACCCATTTAATGGCGATGAGTTTCTGAGTTGGGGTCATTTTTATGATGGATATGATCCCACTAATTTACTCAATTTCTTGCAACAGCAAACCACCAAAAACAAAGAAAGGACCGGAACATTCCTTCCAATCCTTTCATTTTATGATTTATTCTAATTTTAATCACAAACCTCTGCAAAAATCCGTGCCGCTTTGATCAGGCTGTCTTCTTCGTTTTCAAACTCACCGGCACCCGCCAGTTCCGCCAAATCGGGACAGTCGGCAAAGTAGTTGGACATACCCTTTTTGAACAACAAAAATTGGGTACTGGCCGTAGAAACCGGTGCCTCCTCCGATGCTTTCTGGAAGGCGTATTCCATATTGACATCTCCCAGTTTATTATCATACGGATAGAACTTGTACACCTTAATGCGCTCCGTATCATAAATGCATTCCATCAGATGGGTCCCGGCTTCGGTATTGCCCTTGGCGCCGGGCGTAAAGGTCATCGCCATGAAGTTGCGATCCTTCAATTGAAACGACTTCACCTTCGCTGGATCCAATACACTTTTTTCATCTTTTCCGTCCACCTTGTAGGTAAAAACTACATTACCCTCTGGTCCAAAGTTAAGTTCCAGGTCCTCTTCGGTATTGACCATAAATTCCCCATTGAGGGTATCGCCAGCTTCATTCACAATGAATCCCTCCATAGCGGCTACATCACCGGTTTCCTCAAATACGGGTGTTTCTTCCTCGGCCGAAGTACTGGGCGGCTCAGCATTTTCCAGGTCGCGATCCAGGTGGCGGGTATCGACCTTGTTGATGGCAAACTTCTTCTTCACCTCCTCAATTTCCTTGATCAGGCGTTTGGGACGTCCATCCTTCCAATTGATCGCCAAACATTCTGTAGCATATTTCTCTGCTTGCGCCAAATCTTCCAGCCAGAAGTAAACCGTGGCCAGATTCATCAAACACGCGTGACGCATTTTTTCGGTCTTTTTATTACCCATTGGATAATCATCCATCGCTTTTATCCAAAAGTCAATAGAAGATTGAACTTTGGGCGCAAGCTCGCTGATGGACTCATTGGGACGCATGGCCTCGAATGCAGTTTTTACGGTTTCGTAGGCCTGATTAAATTCCTCGTGGCCATCTACTCTCTTACCGGGCACCTCCAGTTCGTCTCTTTGATAGGTGATTTTGCGGTAATCATACGCGTAGCTCAAGTGACTTTGAATGGAGCCTACCTTTTCAGTGACAAATTTTTTGGCTGCACCATAAATCAAACTGTTGCGGTTGTTTTGCCAGTAGTTGTTGAGGGCAGTATAGCTGGTAAACTCTTTTGATTTCACCGCTTGAGCACTGGTATTGCTGGATACGGTTCCTTCCTTCAGGGTTTTTCCTTCATAATCTGTAACACGGTAACTGATGGGTACAGAATAACTACTTTTCTTGTAATAATAGGTCGTCTTGACCTCCGTTCCGTCTTTCTTTTTTGTTGTTGATACCCTCTTTTCAGTAGTGGCACTTCCGATGCGGATGTATCCCACCTGAATACTCACCCGAAAGTGACCGCTTTTGCCATCAACCTTTTTAAAGCCTTGAAATTTAATTTGATTGGCCAGAGACATTGTGGTTAATCCCAGGTCGGCCAATGAAGACCCACCGCCATAGGCACTGACAGAATAAGTGGTAAATTCGGGGTTCAGTGGATTAAGGGGTAATGCCGTGTATTGTACCGGAAACTTCTCGGTGGTAATCTTCTGTCCGGACAATAGCGTAGTACCTGCCACCCATACAAGGAGGCATAACATAAATTTGGAATTCATAATGTTTTGATTTTGTAAAATAACGCGTATGTGTGGTTGACGCGTAAAGTTAAAAATTATATCCGGACGGCCCATTCCAGGTGATTATCCCATCCGTACGTTCATTTCTTTATTGATCAGCAGGGAAAAAGGTAATCAGTAGGGAGGAAGTTTTTTTTCTGGAGTTTAGAGTGTAGCGTGTAGAGTTTAGAGAAGGGAACAGCTACTTATGGTGCATATTCTTTAATTCTGGGAATTCTGCTCTATTTATGAGGTTAAAGGTTAATGGTTAAAGTTTAGGCGGACAGGCGGTTGAGGGACCTATCTCTAAACTCCTACACACTAAACTCTACACTAAAAAAA
Source organism: Saprospiraceae bacterium (assembly GCA_965229635.1). Classification (GTDB taxonomy): domain Bacteria; phylum Bacteroidota; class Bacteroidia; order Chitinophagales; family Saprospiraceae; genus BQJU01. The sequence continues at coordinate 1,914,882 of OZ245894.1, read as the reverse complement.
CTTTATCCAAAGGCCCACACCAGAAATTCCGGCATAATTTCTCCCCAGGTTTGCGGGTTGTGCTCGCCGTCCAGCACTTCTACGTAGGTGATATCTTCTTCGCCGTATCCCTGTGCTTTGAGTACGGCAATCAGGTCGAGTGTATCGTCAATAGAATCAATGATGCCATTGTTGTTTCGGTCTTCCGTTTCATCGTTGGTGCCGGTTTGAAACCAGAATTGCAATTCAGGCTGCTGCGTGCTGGCTTCCACAATATGGTGCATGATGCGGTGGCCATCCGGATCGGTGGGGTCAAACGCCTGCGAGCGCCACCAGAACGAACCGGAGAAAACACCCACCTTACTGAATAAATCAGGATGATTCCACGCGATATCCATTGCAGAAAGGCCCCCCAATGAAAAACCAGCAATTGCCCTGTCCTCCACCCGGTCACTGATACGATAACGGTGTTCTAATTTTGGCAACAGCTCCGTCCTCAAAAAACGTTGATACTTTTTGGCTTTGCTGCCCCGCTTTTTATAATCGGGATGATCAGCAGTGCCGTATTCGTGCATTCGGTCACCGGCGTGAATGGCAACGATAATCAACTGCTGTATTTGCCTGTCAGCATAGAGTTCCCTCAGGATAGCTTTTAAGCCAACGGCATCCATATCCTGTCCGTCATTAAAGACCAGCAACGGAAACTTCTTTTTGGACAGTTCGTGGTAATCACGTGGTAGATAAACATCCACCTTCACCTCGCGATTAAGCGCCGTGGATTGGAAATTTTGCCACTTCTGTACTTCTCCTTCCTCCGCCGTTGGAAAAAAAATGAGATTATTTAGCCACTTTTTTATGCCTTTCATGATCGATGGAATTATTCGTTTTGCGGGGGATTTTGCCAGTGAAAAATTTTTGAACGACTACTTGCCAGAATTTGATTTTGAAAAATAGTTAGTATACTAAATAATTAAACTAAGACTCAATCGCTAAGTTTTTGTAAACCAGCATCTTGAGCTTGGTAATTTATCACAAAGTAACTACTTTTGCACACTAAGTGTAAAAAATACACAAACTTTTAGTGACGTCACCGCAAGGTTTTCGTCAAAGGGTTATAGACAATTATAAATAAGTACCATGCAAGAATCCTATTACAAGTGGTATTCACCAAATTTGGGCAAAGATATTGAAATGCTCGTACATGGCCACCGTGGTTATCCGGTTGTCATCTTTCCATCGTCCATGGGCCGTTTTTACGAAAGTAAAGACTTTGGCCTGACTGACACCGCTCAATGGTTTGTGGACCGTGGATTTATCCAGCTTTTTTGCATCGATAGCATCGATAGTCTGAGTTGGTACAACAAATCCATACACCCGGCACATCGGGCAAAAAACCACGCCTGGTACGACAAGATGGTACTCGAAGAAGTGGTGCACCGCATCCGTTGGAATACGGGCACCGGGAAGGTAGCTGTAGCCGGAGCGAGTTTTGGTGGTTACCACGCCGTAAATTTTGCCTTCAAACACCCCGAAGTGGTGAGTCACCTGTTTAGCATGAGCGGAGCCTTTGATATTCGCTCCTTCACCGATGGCTATTACGATGATAATGTGTATTTCAACAACCCGGTCGACTTCGTGCACGGCCTGAATCATCCCGATCTATGGCGGATGAATATCGTGCTGGGCACCTCGGAGTGGGACATCTGTTTGGATGCCAACCTGAAACTGGCCGACCAGCTGCGCAACAAAAACGTCAACCACTGGTTGGATATTCGGGGCTGGAAGGAGCACGACTGGCCGCTGTGGCGCGAAATGTTTCCACACTACCTCAGTATGGTAGGATAATTGATGATTTTTAAAAAAAATTCCGATATTTAGAGTCGCCGGAAGGCACTCAATCGACCATTTGATAAATACTCAAACCAACTGATAAAACCCTTCTCTAATGACTAAAAAAATTGGTATTCTTTACGGACAGGAGCGTTCTTTTCCCCAGGCATTTGTAGATCGCATCAATGCTAAAGGCGAAAAGGGAATTGTGGCAGAACCCGTTAAGATTGATAAAGTCGTTCAGGCAGCACCTTCTGATTATGCTGTGATTGTAGACCGTATTTCCCAGGATGTTCCCTTTTACCGGGCCTTCCTCAAAAATGCTGCTATCAGCGGTACGGCGGTAATCAACAACCCGTTTTGGTGGAGTGCTGACGAAAAGTTTTTCAACAATGCCCTGGCCGAAAAAGTAGGAGTACCCGTACCTAAAACGGTTCTTTTGCCCTCCAAAGACCATCCCGAAGAAACCAGTTCCGACTCTTTTGCCAACCTGGCATTTCCACTAGATTGGGAAGGTATCTTCAACTACGTTGGTTTTCCGGCATACATGAAACCCTTTGCCGGTGGAGGCTGGAAAAATGTATACAAACTCAATGACGCTGATGACTTCTTCCAGAAGTTTCAGGAAACCGGTCAGCTGGTGATGATGTTGCAGGAAGAAATCAAGTTTGACGCCTACTTCCGTTGTTACTGCATCGGCGGGAAGTACGTTCGCATCATGCACTACGAACCCCGCAATCCGCACCACCTGCGCTACGTGGCCAATTTTGACGTATCCGCCAAGATGATGAAGACGCTGGAAAGCTACGTACTGAAGTTGAACCACGCATTGGGATACGATTTCAACACCGTAGAACTGGCCATCAGAGACGGCATTCCGTACGCCATTGACTTCTGTAATCCGGCACCGGACGCCGAGGTGACTTCAGTAGGTAAAGAAAACTTTGAGTGGGTGGTAGAGCATGCTGCCAATTACGCCATCGAGCGGGCTAAAGCGCAAAAACCTGGGCAGGATAACCTCACCTGGGGAACCTTCATCAAGGATGCCGTAGGTGCTCAGGCAAAACCTGCTACCGCGAAAAAAGCAACTACCGCCAAGAAAACGACAACCGCCAAAAAGGCTGCGACGACGAGAAAGACCAGTACCCGGACAAAGAAGTAAGTAAAGCTTGTTGCAAATAACGCCTTCGGTCTTGGTTGCTATCGACGATTTTCGTTTTTTCGCGGTTTAATTTTTTTGAAACAGACACTTCTCCTGGTCATTTTTTGTTGACCAGGGGAATAGCATACAAAGAAATGAGAACAGCACGACTAGCCATATTGGATATGTACGACGGTACCCCTAATCAGGGCATGCGTTGTATCAAAGACATCGTCGATCAGTTTGCCAAAGACATCGAATGGAAGGTATTTGACACCAGAGGCACCGCCGAAATTCCGGACCTGAGTTACGATATTTTCATTTGTACCGGCGGCCCGGGTAGCCCCCTGGACGGCAATGGTATTTGGGATGTTCGCTTTAGTGAATGGATCAGTAAAATCTGGAACTGGAACCTGAATCCGGACCATCCGCGCAAGTTTGTATTTTTTATCTGCCATTCGTTTCAGATGGCTTGTCATCACTTCAAACTGGCGGAAATTACGGAACGTAAGTCCATGTCGTTTGGGACCTTCATCACGCACATGACCGATGCAGGGGTCCAGGAAGAGTTGTTTCAGGGATTGCCCAATCCGTTTTATATCGCTGACTTCCGCAATTGGCAAGTGGTGCAACCCAAGGAGCAACGGTTTGACCAGATGGGTGCAAAGATTCTTGCATTGGAGAAAATTCGTCCCCACGTACCCCTGGAAAGAGCCGTCATGGCCATTCGGTTTTCACCGGAAATTTTCGGCACCCAGTTTCACCCCGAGGCAGATCCCGAAGGTATGCTGGAACACTTCCAGTCGGACGATAAGCGCGAGATGGTCCTCAGCGAACACGGTGCCGCTAAATACAAACGCATGATCGATCACCTTAGTGATCCCGATAAAATTTCATTGACACACAACGCTATCCTCCCCGGGTTTCTTAGCCAGGCACTGCGCGTTCTGAAAGCGGAGACCGTACTGGTATAGGATTTCCCTTTCGGGAATGATAGCAACTATTAAACCCAATTAGTTACAATGATTCCCGAATTCAGGAACCCTTTTAACACCAGCTTTAAAGAGGAAGTTTACCAGCAATGCCTTGACTGGGTAGCCACCCAAACCAACCACCGCCAGCCGTTTCGTATTGCTGAAACGCCGGTGTTCATTCCAAAATTGCTCAAGGAACGCCTGGTACAAGCCTGCGAGGAAATTGTGGATGTCATTGCTCAGCCCAATTTTAAGGAACTCTCCCACCGGGCGCTGCTCGCCGGGCAGACGGTTCCCGGTGAGACGGATCACTCCACTTTTTTGCAATTTGACTTTGGCGTCTGTATCGACAAAAACGGCGATTTTACGCCTCAGCTGATCGAAGCCCAGGGCTTTCCCTCCCTCTATTTCTTTCAGGACTTATTGGCGCAAGCCTACCGCACACACTACGATATTCCTGAGCACTATACGCACTTATTTGAGGGACTGAATTCGGAAACCTACATCGAAAAACTCCGCAATATCATCATCGGTGACCACGATCCCGAACAGGTGATCCTGCTAGAAATTGAGCCGGAGAAACAAACCACGGCCATCGATTTTTTCTGTGCTAAAAAGGCCATCGGCATCGAATACGTCTGCGTTACCGAATTAAAAAAAGAAGGCGACAATGTCTTCTACTACAAGGATGGCCGCAAGATTCAGGTAAAAAAGATCTTCAACCGCGTTATTTTTGACGAACTCATCCGCCGCGATGACCTTAAGCGTGAATTTTACCTCACCCACGAACACAATGTGGAATGGGTGGGTCACCCCAACTGGTTTTTCCGCATCAGCAAGCACACTTTGCCCCTGCTAAAAAGCCAGTATGTGCCGACTTCTTATTACCTTAATGAATTGGACGAATATCCGGAGGACCTGCAAAACTATGTGCTCAAACCGCTCTACTCCTTCGCAGGTACCGGTGTGATCATCAACATCAACCGCTTTGATCTGGATGCCATCACCGATCCGGAAAACTATATCCTGCAACGCAAGGTACAGTACGCACCGGTGATCCCCACGATGGATGTACCGTCCAAATGTGAGGTTCGCATGATGCTACTCTGGGAGCCCGGCCAGGACCGCCCCAAATTGGTGAACAACCTCATTCGTCTCAGCAAGGGCGAGATGGTCGGAGTGCGCTACAATAAGGACAAAACCTGGGTTGGTGGTAGTGTGGGCTTTTTTGAGAAATAATGCTACAAATACCGATCCCGGATGATCCACACGTGGTGCAACTCATGCCCGGCTATGATATAGGCCAACGCTAATGGCGTGGCCGGATGTCCGCTTGCCGTACCGGACCGTTTCCACATATCGGGAGTGTAGTATTTGAATTGCTGTAGGGTGGCCGCACGAACGGCTTTCCACTCTTCAATCAGTGATGCTGCGTTTCGCTCATTCGCATTGGAATAGGGCACATAATCATCCTGCTCGAAGCCGGGCAAGGCTGTTTTGTCATTGCGGGCGATGCACAACGCTCGATAAGCCATAATCCGCTCGGTATCGATGATGTGCAGCACAGCTTCCTTGGTCGTCCATTTACCTGGCGCGTAGGCGTAATCCCATTTATCCGAAGGAATATCCTGCAAAAAGGTTAGCGTCTCCTCGAAAACAGAATGGAGGGTAGGCAATATGTCACTGCCTTCAACTTTATCAATGTAGGTAAAGAAATAGGGATTGCAATCCCCGGGCTGTGGGCGAATTCCTTTCATGTCTTTTTTCAACAATATTAGTGAATTATCCCCTTAGCAATAGGGGCCGATTTGCGAATGGTGGCGGGGCCGGTTTATTTCAATTGGTAGACCTCTATTCGATCATCGCGCAGGCGAAAAAGGTAATCCTTCTGTACGCGAATATGATCGCCCTGGTCGAGTTGAAATGGCAGTTGTAGCGGCCTTTCGGCCAATGGACCAAAGTCGTACACAAAACACTGACCTTCTTTTTGGTAAATCAACCTTTTGTCTTCCAACTGGAAATACTCAATCCCCCTGATGGGAATCTCCTTGTCAAATTGCCCAAAATTGTCAAAAACCAGCAAGCCGGTTTCGGGAGCATTGGCCACGACATAGATGTTGTTGGCATCCAACTGCACGATATCGGGAATGCCCGTAAAGAGCAGGCTCAAATCCTCACTATTATCGGTAATGATGCCGGACTGATTGAGCTTTCTAAGCTTAAAATTCATCTCGTCGTACAGCCAAATTTGATTGTCAACACCCAATGCGATAGCAGGGGATTGCACCAATTCTGCCAGCCCCAGAAGGTTGATCTGGGTACTTGGATTCAACGTCCGATCCAGAATAATGGCGATCTGATAATCCGGGTAAAACAGCAGTGGGTTTAGTGGATTTGAAGCGTCAACCAGCTGGAGCTTGCCCAACCGATTATTGGAGTATCGAAAAAGCTCGACTCCTTCAATATTGTACTTCACCAATTCGTTGTCCGCATCAATGGTATAGATCTGTTGTAAATTATCGGTCGTAAAATCGGTAAAATAGCCGTAGAGCACGGTCTTGAGTTGGTAAGCCTCATCTGCCGCTGTAGAATCCTGTGCATGGAGAGAAAAAGTCTGGCACAGGCAAACAAACACCGCAATGATTCCGAATATTGTAACTTTCATCTGAGAATATAAAGCATTTTTGGGGCTATTTATTGTGGGTCATTGTTTGGCAGCCTCCTGATTATCGGTTTGTCGGTTCCCGTAAATGACACCATTTCCGTTTTCAAAAAACTTTAGTTGCAGTTCCTCTCCGTCAAATACTGCATAGGAATTAAAGTTCATCCATTCTCCGAGATTGACATAGCGGCTGCGGCCATTCTTCAACCGGTAATCAATGGGCAAGTGACGATGACCAAATACAAAAAAGTCGGCATCAACAGTATCCAGTTTTCGATTGGCGTAAGCGATGAGCCATTCGTCTTCCTCGCCCAGAAAAGCAGGAGTCTCTCGATTAGTATCGCGACTTCTACCGGACCAGAAATTGGCCAGTTTGATACCAAAATTGGGATGTAAGCGTTCGAAGAGCCACTGACAAATCGGATTGGCGAATACTTTTTTGATGAATTTATACCCATGATCTCCCGGTCCCAAGCCATCACCGTGACCGATAAAAAAGGTCTTGCCGTGAATTTGGCGAACAATGGGTTCGCGGTAGGTAGGGATGCCCAACTCCTCTTCAAAGTAGCGAAACATCCACATATCGTGATTGCCGGTAAAAAAGTAGAGTGGAATACCCGCATCACTGATTTCGGCAAGTTTACCCAGCAGGCGTACATAGCCTTTCGGCACCACCTTTTGGTATTCAAACCAAAAGTCAAAAACATCGCCCACCAAATAAATGGCCTCAGCATCTGGGCTGATCATATCCAGCCAACGCACAATCTGACGCTCACGCTCTTCACTGGTCAGCCGGGCATCAATGCCGAGGTGAAAATCCGAGGCGAAGTATATTTTTTTACGGGTACTCATGCCTTGGCAAAGGTACCTTTATTTAATTCAATTCAAACCGCACCACAATACCGCCCGAAGCATCCGTTCTTGGATAACCCGTGGAAGTTTTCGGTACCGTCTTGCGGTAATCAAAGAACAACCGCAAGGATAATCGGCGATTGAGCTTGTACTCCACGGAGGGAGAAATGCTCAGCGCAAAATTACCACGTGTGGGTTGCGAATCACCTTGAGGTGTCAAATCACGCGCCAGAGTAATGTCATCGCGCAGGGAGAAGTTGAACTGAATATCCAGGTCACGGCCCTGCAACTGGCCTCCACGTCCCCGGTTACGGCTATTGTTGCGATTATTTTGTGCTTTATTATCTTCTTCTTCCTGCTTCTTTTTCCCACCTTTCTTCTTACTACCCGTCAGGAATGGAATATCCACATCGCGAATCAGGTAGCCAAAGCCGGCCGTAATTTCCTTGGAGTTGCGCTCGCTCAACAGCTTACTGATCGAGCTGAGCGAAAGACTCCGGCTCTTCTTATAATCCAGGTTGAAGGACATGCCATTTTGCAGCGTAGCTTCCACTCCGAGCAGCGGCGAAAAGGCCTCCTGAATGGCCACTTCCGGAATTTCAATACGAGCAAAGAAGTTCCCGTCATTATTAAAACCGCCGTTTCTGGGCAACGCTTCATAAAACCGGGCATTGGAGGAGTAGCGGCCGATGGTCAGTGTGGAGCGATAGCTATGTGATAAGGTAAAATTGCTGAAAATCTCCTGGAAGAATGGCAGTTTCGACAAACCATCATACTGAATACGCCAGTTGATCTTTGGCATGATGTTAAACAAATTCAGGTCAATCGTCTTCGCATCCTGATCGGTGTAAGCGGCGATAAAGGCCGGAATGATCACATCTTGCTGGTTCTCTCCATATCCGGCAGTAAACCCTCGACGTGCCAGGTTGATATCCGAGTGCGGCCGGTCGCCCAATCGCTGGGAGATGATCACCTGATTGGCCTGGAAGGTTTCAAACAGGTTTTTCAGGTCTAGCGTATCACTTCTGAATAGTGTCTGCAAAGCCGAGTAAGTAACGGTCATATTACCGCCAACCAGCCCCTGCAAGTGCACCAGCTCCCGATTGTTATCAATCAGCGTATCCTTAAAAGATTCCTGATAATCTTCAGCAAAGGTCTTGTTCAGTTCCAGATCGATCTGAAAATCGGGAATCGGTTCCAGCGTCAGCTTTGCATCATAGGTTTGTGTATAATTTTGAATGACTTTCTGGTTTTGGAAGGTACTTCCCGTAATCCACTCCCGGTTTTGGTACAGCCAATCTTCCGAAGTGTACTGTTCTGCATCGGTCAATTCACGAATCTTTGGCTGCAGGCCGGCCGCAAAATCCAGTCCCGGCGCACCAAAACCCGATTCCAGCCCCAGCAGGCTCGGTCGCGGCATGAAGCCGGGCACTACCGTTTGGAAGCGTTCCGTATAATTGAATCGGGCCCGCCTGACAAGCATCAACGGTCGGATCAGCACCCTTTCAAAGACGGAGGGTTCGGCATCTTTCTTGCGCTTTTTCTTTTTATCATCATCGTCGGTAGCCTTATCCGATAAGTCGTCCTTTTTATCGCGACTGTTTCGGGTATTATTCCCCCGGCCACGGGTATTTCGCCTGGCCGGTCGGTTAATCTTTTTCAGGTAACCGAACTGATCGTACAGCTTTTCAAAATTCAGATCGGCGTTGATCTGACGGTTTTGGCTATTGCGAATCACATTACCCAAACTATCCACTACCAGCGAAGCCGCCTCCCAGGCGTATTCTGCCGAATATTGCGCCCGAATATTGACCCAATCCATAAAGGGCAAGTAGCGAATCGGCAAGGTATAGTTGGCACTGATGCTGTGATTGTACAATTTTGGACGGCCCAGCTTCTTAATGTTCGACCAGATACTGTCATTCCGGTATTGGTTGAAATCTTCAATGCCGGCATCATCTCTAATGCGTCGTTCATCAGGCTCGTCAATGATCGAGGAAGCCAGGGCGTTATAGTTGAACTTCAATGCCTTACTTATATCCCACTGTACATTATAGTCGCGATCCCATCTGAAATACTTGGCAAAGTAGGTGCGGAAGCGATCGTCCAGCCCGGTAAAACGATAACTGGTGGTGATAAACCGCCGCTCCATGAAGCTGCTGGCCGTAAAGTTATTGGGCAATGGATTGAAATTAAACTCTCCCAGCAATCGCAGGAAGGTATTCTTTTTTAATCCCTTGAATGGTTCAATATACTTCGGTGAGCGACTGTAGCCGTAATCGACTGAGGCTTTTTGCAGCTCTTCTTTTTCGGAAGAGATAATCGGATCACTCCGCTCCGTTTCCGAGTAGGCATAGCTGACGCTAAAGTTTTCGATATCCCAAGGCATGGGCTTGGCAGCTGCACCGCCACCCGGGCCACCACTGCTGCCCCCTGTTCGTTCCTTTCTTACATCCGTAAAGTTAAAGGCTTTGATATTGACCACTTCCTGAGCCTGCTCCTTAATGGCATCCTTTTCTTCCTTGGTCTCTGCTGCCGCAATCTTATCCTTTAGCTTAATATCCAGATCATAGGGATCGTATTCCGGTGTTTTGGTGACATTGGAAATCTGCCCGTAAAACGGCAAACGAATACCCCATTTTTCGGGAAGGAATTTATCCAGGTTCAGGTCAACAGCCATATCATAACCGGCCACCTGCTCACGAGCACGATCCTGAACACCATCGTCCAGGGCGCCAAACCCGATCGAGTTGATATTTCCGGCTAAGCTTACCGTACCCAGGTCGGCCAGCTGCACGTCCATACGGGCCAGTGCTGCCGCCGCTCCCCGCTCATCCAGTCCGGTCAGACGCATCTCGTTAGCCCAGAGCTCTGCGGAATAAGAATCGGGAATGCCATCCAATGGATTTCGAACACCAATAAAGGCAATCTTTACAAAACCAAGGTTGGGGTTTCCTCTCACTTTAATGGTGTGTTGAGCGCCATTTCCATTGTCAATGACCTGACTATATTCGCGGCCTACGTCAAAGCCATTGTTGTTTCGTTCCTCCTTTAGCTTACGCAAAAGAGCCAATTCAAAATCAAAGCTGTTGGATTCCTTCCAAACCTCTCGTTTATATTGGTCACTATTGGCGTCAAGCCCCATCACCGCGTCCGGATCGGACATCGATAGCGGAATTTCATATTCGTAGTAGTTGTTCTGGAAATCGCTACCCAGGCGAACAAAAATGCTCAAAGCACCATCTGGAATTTCTGTTACTCCGGGATCCTGAGTGCCTCGTTCTTCAGCGTGTACAAACATTTTAAAGCGCTCGTACACCCGCATATCTGTTTCGATAATCTTGAAGACTCCCTGACTGGCACCATCACAGAGGCTGTTTACCCGCAAGGCAAGGGCCTTCTCATTTTGCAATGTATTAAATACGCCAAGCGACTGCTCGCGCTGAATTCCCAGCGGCAAGGTATAGTTGAATGGCTGGCGATTGCTATTCTCTTCAATGTTTACCGCATCGATATCAATGCTGGAATCATCGGTACAATCAACAACCTGACCATCAGCTTTTTCCAAACTCTTGGTATACCGTCTCCACTGGTTACGCACCAATTCAAGGCTGGCAAAACGCAGCGTAACCGGTGCTTCAAACCCGTGAAGATACATCCGCATAAAGCGAATAGAACGGAAATCCCGAATACCACCCACCGCGGTTTTTTGATCGCCATTAAGTGGAATACGGAAGCGGTACCACACCCGTCCGGAGGCATCATCTTCGATGCGGTCAGTGATAAAGCCAGACTGGTTTATGTCGATTTCCCGACGGTCGCTGGGATTCACTTGCAATGGGATGGCATACTGAAAATAGGCCTCGGTTTCGTTCAGCGAATTATCACGGTTGATATCTTCCGTATCGGGAAAGTTAGAACTTGAATTCCGTACATTATTCCCCGTATTTGATCTGGAGTTGCCCTCCGAGTTGTTGAAGAATTTATAGCGCTGTCGTACACCGTCATCTGGTCCAAAACGCTGATCATCCCGGTAATAATAGAAGTTGTCATTAGAAGGGTCCATGGCTATTTCCGCTGCAACGTTGGGATTGACATTCTGGATGGCCTGTATGTATTCAGAAAACTTGCTGGCTTCCATCATGTCATCCAATCCATCGAGTCCCACATCCTGCTGGTTGCGCACTTCATCACCAAGGTCAAAAGAGTTGGTAATTTGTTGTCCCACCGGCACCCGGGCCCAGGTTGTATTGTCGGTACGGCGGTTAGGGTTTTCATCTGTGGGCAAACCATTTTCAAAAAACTTCCGGGAGTCCTTCAAAATATCCTCCGACACATTTCCCAGGTTGATGTACAAGGTACCCTGGCGCAATTCGGCATCCATGGCCGCACTGCGAGCATCCGTCGTATCGAGGAATGGGCTCAACATCCAGAATTCCAGGAATTCGATATTGGCCGTCTGGAAATCCGGCGTATTCATCTGGCGCATGATTCCCCCCCAGCGCGTAGCGGGATCGTTGAGCACCAATTCACTGCCATTGATGGAAACCCCTCTGGTCAAGCCTGGATAGCCATCCGGTGTATCAAAATTGTAAGGTCCTCTTTCCTGAGGGAAAAACGACATATCCAGGGTCTGGATATTGGGCAACTGATCTGGCGTCAACTGGCGATTCGGGAATACCTCTTCCTGAGGTACGAGGCTGGTGTATGGATCTCCCCGATCCCCGTCGCGCGGTCCTCTGGCACTGGGATCAATGCGATACCAGTTGAGCAGTGCCCGGTTGGCACCGTAAGCCAGGTTATCGGCCCTGGACTCAGGAAACAGCGGGTTGTTGTTGGCATCATCGTTTTGCGGCACACTGGCCAAGGCCCAACCGTTAATTCCAACCACCGGTGTACGCAGGTCAAAACTACTGGCAGCTCCCTCAAAATCATCGATATAAACCGTACCGCTTTTGTCTCTTTTGCTTTCGTTGATGGCACGGGCGTGACCAGGCTTCAGATAAGCCGCCTCCGCCGCGAAGTTGATGCTCGATGGCGCACTAGTGGATAAGAACGGCAAGGCATCTACTGCCCTGGTCAACCAGGGAGCCTCCTTGCTCAGATTCATATCCAAGCCATAAATCTTATTATTAATGGGGTCTTCCCCAATATTTACTTTCGGTGTAAATGGCCGCTCATAAAGCTGTAGGAAGGTCGCTCCAACGTTGATATCCTTGCTCACTTCATAATCGGCACGCAAACCGACCATGGTCTTTTGCTGGAAGCCAAATAGAGTATTGTCCTCAAAAGAAACGTTTATCGGCACTCCGGAAGCAAGGATCGCATCATTCAGAATCCGCAGACGACCAGTACTGTAGTCAATTTCGTAGTCTTGGCCTCTTTGCAGCAGGGTACCACCGGCGGTTACGGTCTCGGAATTTTCTGGAATATTAAAGGCCCCCAGTGAAATTTCGGAAGAAACGCTGGACTCATAAGACCCCTTGATAATGAAGCGGTTTTTCTCGGCATTTTGCACCGCATTAAATAAGGTCTGAGTGTATAGTTCCTGATAGACGTAATCATCCTCAAACTGGTCATCCAGCTGGTTCGCAAGTGATGAGCCAAAGGGCTCCAACACCGGGAAGTAAATCCGGCCGTTGGTTGGATTTATCGTGGTGCCGGGCACAAAGTCAAAGCGACCATCCGGCTGTGGGTCGCCGTAGGTATTGAGTCGGTCCAGGTTGAATACGCGCAAGAGCGGTTGTCCGGCCAGGTTACTGGTAGGCAGGAAGCGCTTCAGCCCCTTTCCCGGATCATCGTAAAAGATATCCAGCAGGAAGTCCTGTGGCTCCACCTGGTAGGCTCCGATGGAATAGACGTTTTTCATCATCAAATCCCAGGTTGGTACGTCTACGGGTTGAGCCGTGCTCTTCAACATTTTCACAAACATCACCTGCGGAGTGAGATCGGTGGTATCAGTGCTGTTGTCATTTTCATTGGAGGCTCCTTCACCTACTGCATAGTATGGAGGTCCACCATTGTATTCATAAGCGTAGCTTACCGCCACCACCTGATCGGGTTGTACATTGATATTCAGAGAGATAAAACCCAGTTCGGCATTGTAGGTAAATTCGCTGGGGCGCAATCTGCGGGCACTTACTTTTTCAAAATCGCGGCCCTGGACCAGCCCAAATTCTGACGATTGCAGCAGGGCAACTACACGGTCCACATCTTTCAATCCCGGGCGGTTGATCAGTCGCTGGTATAAGTCGTTGGCGTCATTGGCTGGAAGCCCATTGCCTTGAAAATCACGATTGACCGGAATGGTTGGTGCATTAACGGCATCGGGATTGACCAGTGTCTCCGGTTCCGCGAGGTCGGCAAAAGCCACGATATCACGAATACTTTCCACATTGACATCGTTGCGATTTACCGTGACCCAAACTTCAATGTCCGTAATACGCGAAAGGGTCTTAATATAAGGTAGATTGGCCAGGGCATCCTCGTAGTTATTGCGAAAATAGTGTGAGAGGAAAAAGTGACGGTTTTCGTCGTATTCATCGGCGCGCACTTCAAATTCCTGCTTCTGGCTCCCACCTTCGAGGCGGATATTTTCACGCTGTGAGCGCTGCTGTGATGCAATTGCCGTAAGGCGCAAATGACCAAATTGGAGTTCAGTTTTCAAACCAAAAAGACTCTGCGCCCCCTGGATCAGGGTTCCCCGCAAGGGTAAGCTTACGTTACCCGCTTCGATCCGCTTGAGGATATCGTCTTCACCGTATAAGTCACTGTTGTAGTCCAGCTTGATAACGTTGTCGAAATTAAAAGTCGCGTTGGTATTGTAGTTGGTTGTCAGATTCAGTTTTTCCCCAATTTTACCGGTCACATTCATCTGAATGTTCATATCGAAGTCAAAGTTGGCGTTTCGCCGCTGCCGCTCGGTAAGGATTGGGTTTTCCAGCTTTTGGTAATCCACCCCAAAGGTCAGGTCAATATTACCCTGCGGCCGAATATCCACCTTGGTTCCCCCAAAGAGTCGATCCAGCAGACTGTTCTGCACATCGATCTTGGAAATGGGGTCGAGGGAGCTGAGTCCGTTTTCCCCCGTATTGATACCCGCCAATTGGTTGAAGTAGGCTTTTTCCTCTTGCTTACGCTGGTATTCCAGATATTCATCAAAGGTCATGTAAGTGGGGTCACGGAAATAGTTGTCACCAATCTTTTCGGTGATGATGTAGTTTCCCGTGGCCGGATCAAATTCCACCGATTGTTCGATCACGCTGGGGTCATCCAGATCAAAAGGATTGGATTGTTGATCATTGAGAAAATCTCCGTACCGTTCACCAGGTGGGGGAATGGTATCTGCTACAGCTGTAATATTGGTTACTGAGTAGGGGTCGTCCAGTCCAACATTGCTCCCCTGGGCGGAGAAGGTGTAACAAAAAATACCGGCAATCAATGCTAAGGGTAAATATATTCTATTCATAACACAAACTCAAAAGCGGTTCGAACTCTTAAATAATTTATTTCTCAATCCTGTTTTGTCATCTCTCCTGTACACACTACACTCTGCTCACTAGTCATTTTACATGCCTTAAAACGTACTAATCCGTGCTATTTTGCTTAAATGAAAAATTTTAACAAATGGCGTGAGAGATAAAATGTCAAAAAGGGAGATTCAGCAAGTTGATGGTATAAGATTTTAGGAAACCGGATTGGCAAAACTGATCACGAGCCTGACTTAGGACATTTGCTTTAAAGCTCGTTTGATCAGCACTTCAACGTTCTCCGGATTAGGCTCCTCTCTCAGTATCTTATTTAAAGTCTTCTGCACCTGGATTTTATTGAAACCAAGTGCAACTAAAGCAGATAACGCCTCTTCCCGACTTGTATTGTCTACAACCCCCAAAGTTAATGGCGTATCGCCACTTTCTTTCAATACTTTGTCCTTCAGGTCCAGAATGATGCGCTTTGCCGTTTTTGGACCGATGCCTTTCACTCGTTTGAAGGTGGCTTCATTTTCGCCGATTATGGCGGCTCTGAGCTCGTCGGGATTCAGTGCCGAAAGGGCTATTTGTGCGGTGCTTGGCCCCACACCGGAAACGGAGATCAAATGGCGAAAAAGACTCCGTTCCGCATCATCCGAAAATCCATATAAAGTGTGGCTGTCTTCTTTGATATGCAAATGGGTAAGAATCTTCACCCGTTCCAATTTCTCCACCTGAGAATAGGTATTCAGACTGATGTTGATGTGGTATCCTATTCCTCCTGCCTCCACCACAATAAACGTAGGATTTTTAAATGTAATTTCTCCTTTGATATACGTAATCATGCGCTCTAATTGATCCCTCAGGATCAGACAATGCTGCCTGATGTTCAAAAATGACTACGAAGGTACAAAAAGAGATGGAAATGACTTATTTTGCCCAGTACCTGCAATTGAAAAAGACTGTTTTCCTACAGATGAGGTTGCATCACGATTTTTTGGATCCTGATAAATTTTCAAAAACGGGCCATTCTTGATCAGCCATCCCAAAGCACTTTCCTGGAAAATTTTCGAAAAGAACGGCCAAAAACAATTCCCGACAAATTTTTTCGCTCAGAAAAATCAGAATTTGTGTCTGATCAAAGTAGAAAAATCTCCGTGCTATGGTCCTCATTTTAGCCAAAGAAAAAGCAAGTATGTTGATACTTCAAACCATATTATTTTCTGATTACCCCCTCCTTTAAGTGTTAATTTAAAATTAAATTCTGTGATTTAGTCGAAAAAACATTCAATTTCATCTTATAGACTTGCTTTTTGCAACCTTTCTCCCTTACCTTTGTCCTTGAAATCAAGAACCCGATATTTTATTAAACCTGACTGTTAAATTAAAAAGGATGAAACAATTATTAACCCTGCTGATTGCAGTGGCAATACTATTGCCTGTATCAGCAAACAACCACCCCGAGGCCTTAGAGCCTTGTTGCAACGGATCACCCGATTCGAGTATCGCAACCAGCATTACCGGTGAAGAAGGAACAAGTGCCCTGGCGCTGAAAACCATTGGCCATTTGACTGGCCAGTGGGAAAACATGGTCTATCCATTTGAAGTACAGACCAACAATGGATTGCCTATGGAAGGCGCCTTTTTGCGCTACGAATTTCGTGCTAATGGAAGCTATGTAAAGACTTTGGGTAGCAAAACTACCCGCGCCAATGACTCCGGTCAGTGGAGCGTTTCTAATGATGGACAATACCTGCTGCTTTATGATGATTGTAGCAAGGAACCACTGAAAGCAAAGATCAAATACATTCAGCTAGACGAGCTGGTGCTGGAACAAGCCCTCGTGAGCGGCGAACCACAGTTCTGTACCGGCAAGAAAGACTTCTTCTTCAACAAGAGATAATTAGAGTAATAATTACTGACGAGAAATAAGTGATGTTAACCGGTATCAAAGCATTTTGGTACCGGTTTTTAATATTACAGTCGTTCTAAAATATCCAGTCGTCGTCCAGCTTTTCCTCCTGTTTATAATGTGCTTTGGTGTAGGCGCGGCGCTTTTGGCGGTCGAGCACCAGGCGGGCCAGTCCGATATTAGCGGGTTCGGGCGCGAAGGGAGCCAGTGCATCATTGACCTTCCGTTCATCAATATCCAGGCGATACATCAGGCTGAGCAGGTATTCCATGCGGTATTCAATCATGTAGCTGATCTGATCGGCCAACAGGCGAAATAAATCCTCCTCGGTGAGGGTCTCCTCTTCGTGTTTTTCCAGTTCAAAATCCCGGACGATCAAATCCTTCGTATGTGCAAATGTGTTCTGGTCCATACGGACATTCTTTGTTTTCCACAAATATTCAATAAAATCAGCAAATACCGGAATCATTTTCCGGGAAAACTCGTAATTCTCACAGGAACTTTGCATCCAGAATATTTTTATCCGTTCTTTGACAAATTTTCCCGATGTAAAATCGGGACAAGATGTGGTCAAGCTAAAATATAAACCAAAAGCGCCTTTAGAAGCGTTGGTTTATGTTTTTGATTGACTTTGAATCACGGAATTTGTCAAAGAACCTTTTTATATTTGCCGACTTATTAGCAAAATCTCTACGGCTTCGACCAAGGAGCTGAAAATCAAAGGATATGTCCCAACAGAACGAACAGTTTAAAAAAGTAGTGGCCCACTGTAAGGAATACGGTTTCATTTTTCAGTCGAGCGAAGTGTATGATGGACTGAGTGCCGTGTATGATTACGGTCCTTACGGGGTGGAATTAAAAAATAATATCAAGCAATACTGGTGGCGCTCCATGGTGCAGATGCACGAAAATATCGTGGGTATTGATGCCGCCATCTTTATGCACCCCAAGACCTGGAAAGCCTCCGGTCACGTGGACGCCTTTAATGATCCCCTGATCGACAACAAAGACAGCAAGCGCCGTTACCGTGCTGATCAGCTGATTGAGGGCTATGTAGAAAAGATTCAGGACAAGATCGACAAGGATGTGGCCAAGGCTGAAAAACGCTTCAAAGAGAATTTTGATAAAGCCAAATACCTGGCGGAAAGTCCCAGAGTGGTGGGTTATCAGGAGAAGATCAAGGAAGTGATGGACCGCTTTGTGAAAGCCACCGGTGATGGTGATATGGCCGAATTGAAAGCCATCATCGACGATTACGAAATAGCAGATCCGGATACAGGTTCTCGCAACTGGACGGATGTACGCCAGTTCAACCTGATGTTTTCCACTCAATTGGGCAACATCGCCGGTGAGGAAGGCAAGCTGTACCTGCGTCCGGAAACGGCTCAGGGTATTTTTGTCAACTTCCTCAACGTGCAAAAATCTACCCGCCAGAAGATTCCTTTTGGTATTGCCCAGATTGGTAAGGCCTTCCGCAACGAGATAGTGGCCCGCCAGTTCATCTTCCGTATGCGCGAATTTGAGCAGATGGAAATGCAATTCTTCATACGTCCTGGCACCGAAATGGAATGGTACAAATACTGGAAAGAAGCCCGCATGAAGTGGCACGAAGCATTGGGTACACCCAAAGAAAAACTACGCTTCCACGACCACGACAATCTGGCTCACTATGCCAATGCGGCCGTAGATATTGAATTTGAATTTCCATTCGGCTTTAAGGAACTAGAAGGTATCCATTCCCGCACCGACTTCGACCTGGGTAGCCACCAGGAACTATCGGGCAAGCGCATCCAGTACTTCGATCCGGAATTGAATGAAAATTACGTGCCTTATGTAGTGGAAACCTCCATCGGCGCCGACCGGATGTTCCTCGCCACTCTGAGCAACGCCCTGCAGGAAGAAACGCTGACCAGTGCCGACGGTAAGGAAAGTACCCGCGAGGTACTCAAGCTGCACCCCGCCCTGGCTCCGGTAAAGGTGGCTATTTTGCCGCTGAAGCGCAATGAAGAAGGATTGGTGAATCTGGCCAAAGACGTATTCAAGAAATTGAGTTTCTCCTTCAACTGCCAGTACGACGATACCGGTTCTATCGGTAAGTTGTACCGTCGTCAGGATGCCATCGGTACACCATTTTGCGTAACTGTCGATTTTGAATCGCTGGACGATAATACCGTCACCATCCGCGACCGCGATACACTGGAACAGGAAAGAGTACCCATTGACAAGCTCGAATCCATTGTGAACGAGCGGGTGAGCATGGCACAGCTTTTCTCGTAATCCAAAGCTAATTGATAAAGAGCCCTTTTGGTGGATCAAGTCACTAAAAGGGCTTTTTTATTTATCGTATCTTTGCCCTGACAAACCTTCCTCAACATGCTGACTAAAACGCGGGGAATCGTTTTTAAAACGCTCAAGTACGGTGAGACCAGCCTGATCGTGGATATTTACACGGAGGCACATGGCTTACGCAAATACATCGTCAATGGGGTGCGCAGCAAGAAGGCCAAGGTACAGGCCAGTCTGTTGCAGGTGATGTCTTTGGTAGATTTGGTAGCCTACAACCGCGAGGACCGCGACCTAAATCGCATCAAGGAAATCCGGGCAAGCTGGGTGTACCAATCTATTCCCTTTGACGTGAGAAAGGGCGCAGTGGGCCTATTTATGGCCGAAATTGCCCGCAAGACCCTACGAGAGTCGGAAGAAAACGCCGATTTGTTCAAATTCTTATTTGATAGCTTTCAGTATCTGGACGCTACGCCCCATTCAGTTGGCAACCTACATTTACATTTCCTACTCGAATTGAGTGTTTTTCTGGGGTTTATTCCCAGCGGGCACTATGACCAGGAGACGCCATTTTTTGATCTGCAGGAGGGCGTTTTTGTAACACATGCTCCGCTTCACATCCATTTTCTGCAGGAACGGCAGAGTCAGTTACTGGATCGGTTACTCAACTGCCAACTACAGGAGTGCCATCAAATCACCATCACCTCTGAAGAACGCCGAATCCTGTTGCGGCAGATATTGGAATACTACCAGCTACACCTGGAAAATCTGCCGGAAATCAAAGCACACCTGGTCCTCCAGGAAGTATTAGGATAAGTCGTTTACTAGCATAAAAAAACCGGTACCAAATAGACATTGATACCGGTTTTGTGTTTGTTACCAACCGTTGATTACACAAATGGAATCGTCAACTCCTGGTCAGGATAGATCAGGTTGGGATCTTTCAGGATATCGGTGTTGGCAGCAAAAATTTGCTTGTATTTCATCGCATCGCCGTAGTAGTGCTTGGCAATTTTTCCGAGGGTTTCTCCCTTGGCTACCGTGTGCTTGTGGTAATAATCAGTGTTGGAAACTTTGATATCTGCCTCCAGGTCACGAGGATTTTCTCCACCAATTTCCTTGATGGTATCCCACATGCGGTCTTTTTGGTATTGGGTTTCAACGGTACCGCCAATTTTGAGAAGGCCATCCAGTTCATCTACGTAGCCATCTTTAGCATCGTATTCCAATCCCAGATCGAGAACAGGTCTGTATTTGTCTTGCAATGACATATTGCTGATTTTTTAGGTTAATGAATGGTTTACATCTTTAAGACCCTAATTTAGAAAAAAGTAACGGTCCCAAGCCATTCCAGCTAAAAAAAACAGAATTTTTACGTAAAAAGTCAACCGAACAAATGGACAATTTAAGCTTTTTAGCATTGGGATAGGTGTACTTCACTTGCTCTGTTTCAAAAAGTTACCTTAAATTTGCAGTGTGACCTTATTAAAAACCGACGTCTAATGGAAGGGAGTACATTTACACTTGTCCTGATGCGGACAAAAAAACGCCACTTTGGCAATATTTGAATTCCCAAATCAGTTAAACTACTTATAAGCATAAAGCAACTACAGTATATCCACAGTATGAAAATACCCGTAATCGTTCTTTCTATCATTTTCATTTGTCAATGGGCATACTCTCAAACGCTTGATTTACAGCTAAAAAAGGTTCCAACCGGCATCAAGTGCCCATTCAAATCGATCAGTCTTTCCCGACAGCTTCCCAGCAAGAAGGCTTTCTTTCTTGGAGCAGACCTGCTGTTGCGTAAAAACTCGGAAAGCCAGGGTATGTCTATGCAATATCTCGTCAAAACCTATTGTGCCACTACCCCACTCTACGCTGGATTTCAAATAAGCGAAGACTATTTTGTGCAGGCCGGCCCGTATCTGAGTATACTAGCCAATCGCCTGGTGGACAACCCTATCGAATATACAGGTGATCGCCCCGAAGCGACGGAACTCGGCTTCGATGGAGGATTTTCCGCTGCTCTCGGCTGCAATATCAGTGAGCATGGGAGTCTCAAACTTCGCTATAATCTTGGTCTTACCCGTTTTCATTCCGATTTTAAATACGTTGAACATCCCAATACGCGAAGAATCGAAGTAGGGTTAAACCTCAAACTTTAAGGCCACAAATCTCCTACCTCCGGTAATTCATAAAGCAAATGCCGCTGTGCCGCTCCATGGCTCACTGTTTTCATCATTTTCTCCAGTCGATTTCGGGGGTTGAAGCCAATCTGCGTTGCCTCGATACAACTACAAACCTGTAAAAGGTAATCTTCAGGGTAGTCATTTTCCCGCAAGAAGGCTTCCGCAATCGTCAGACTGACTTTCTTTTCTTCGTATTGGCCTTCAATGCAACCCGTATTGTGTAGGATTGCAGAAAGGGCCAACACTTCCAGTTCTTCATCAGGTAATTGCCGGAGCAAACCCAGTGTGATCAGGTGATTCTTCATTTCCATGCCCAGATCGAGTTGAAATTCCCAATATCCCTTCGGCAGGTATTCTCGATACAAGTTGCGGACAAAAGAGTAGGTTTTATTGACAATCGGGTTATTCATGTGTTGGGTATTTTCAGTATGACACAAAGGTGCAGGGTTTTAGGACACGAGGCGTTCTAATTCATAAATCAGAACTTATACACGATCAAAAGTCTTTTGGAAAGTTATGATTTCAAAAACTTTTGATCGGTATATACCGACTTAAATGGTTTGAGCTTACTATTTTTCCAAACCATTTAACGTCGAGTATATATTTTATTACCTTGCGGTCCAATTTTTTGGGATATGACCAATCAAGAATTACCCGCATATTACGACGAAAGAATTTCGCGCTTTTCCGCCATTGCTCAGGAGTACAGAAAACGCTACGATCGTTATTCGCTGGTTCGCCTCTTTACTTTTCTGGCAGGCATCGGGCTCATCGCCTGGTTGTGGACCTTTGAATGGTATTGGGGACTGGGCAGCCTCGTTCTTTTTCTTATCTTGTTTTACCAGTTTGTACAATGGCACCTCGCACTCGAAGCCAAAGCCAAACACTACGAAAGCCTCACCCTGATCAATCAACAGGAGCGCGCGGCCCTCGACCATCAATACGATCCATTTGCTGATGGCAAAGAATGGGTCGAGACTGACCATCCCTACTCTCTTGATCTCGACCTTTTTGGCCCCTGGTCAATTTACCAATACACCAATCGGACTACAACCGGTATCGGCCAGCAAAGATTGGCGGCTTATTTGCAGGCTCCAGCCAATACGGCTACCGTATTGGCACGACAGGAGGCGATCAAAGAATTACAGCAACTCCCCGATTGGCGACAGGACTTTCGCGCCCACGGACTCGACTGCAAGGATTCACCGGCTCATTTGCGCAATTTGCACTATTGGCTGGATGATGAAAATGTAGTCTACGGTAAAAAAGCCCTGGTTGCAGGACTCTACATTGCGCCAATTTGGGTCATTAGTGGACTAGTGCTCTGGGCTACATTTTTCTCCTGGAAAGTCTTTTTGCTTTGGATGATTCCAATTGCCATCATCTTACGACAAACACTTGAGGCCGTTGACCAGACCCACAACCGCACCGCCAAAGCGGCTGATATGCTCAACACTTACGCCCAACTGATCCTGCACCTGGAAGGACCAACCTTCCAATCTTCGTTTCTCCAACAACTACAAAAAAACTTCCAGGGAGAACGCAGGGCATCAACCAGCATCAATCGCTTATCGTACATTATCAATCAACTCAACGTCCGTTTCAATATCTTTGCCGTTTTACTCAACCTCATCGGCTTATGGGATTTGCAATGGGTATACCGACTGGAAAAATGGAGGCAAGCCGAAAAGGAACGTTTACCCAAATGGTTTGACAGTCTGGCCGAATTGGAGGCATTATGCAGTCTGGCCAATTTGTCTTTCAACCACCCTTCCTGGAATTTCCCGCTGCTACACGAAAAAATGCAAGTCGAAGCGACACAATTGGGCCACCCGCTCATTCATTATTCCAAAAGAATTACCAACGATATCGACCTGCCGGTTCGTGGTCACATCAAGCTGGTCACAGGATCAAATATGGCCGGAAAAAGTACCTTTCTGCGTACCGTAGGGCTAAATACTGTGCTAGCCCTGGCCGGAGCGCCGGTGTGTGCCAAACGGATGCAGCTGCCACAGGTTCAGATTTTCACCAGCATGAGGACCCAGGATGCCCTGCACGAAAGCACTTCTTCCTTTTACGCGGAACTCAAGCGCCTGAAGATTATCATTGAGGCCGTGGAGGCTGCCTTCCAGGGGGAGCATCAGGAACGGCCGGTATTTTTTCTGCTCGACGAAATTTTGAAGGGAACCAACTCCGTGGACCGACATACCGGATCCAAGGCATTGATCCTCCAGCTGATCCACAGTAAAGGTGGCGGTATCATCGCCACACACGACCTGGAATTGGGACAATTGGAGGCTACCGCCAATGGTGCCATTGAAAATCTGTGTATTGAAGTGGAAATTCGCGACGGAAAGCTTTATTTTGATTACAAACTCAAAAAAGGCGTCAGTAAGAGCTTCAATGCCACACTGCTGATGCAGCAAATGGGCATCCGCATTGGTGAAGTGGATCGATAATCCAGGTTCCTGGTGCGACTAGTCCGAAATGATTGATCCTTTTTTCAGGCGCTAAGTATTGATAATGCTGAACATCGAATGTCAATCATTTCTGCATTAATCCACTAGATAATCAAAACATGGCTGATTTTTCGACAGGCCGCAAGCGATTTTACAACCTGAATATTCCACCCGAGCAAAGGCTGGAGGTAGAAGAATTATTGCTCCGTCAGCAAAATGCCGCCAGCCTAAAAAGCCAACTCCCCCTATTCCCCAACCTGCGGGTGCTGGTGGTGGAATCATCAGAAATAGAGCAGTTTCCCACTGAAATATGCTCCTTGTATAGTCTTGAGGTTCTCAGTCTCAAAAACAACCACATCACTTCTATCCCGGAACAAATTAGGCAACTGACTCAACTCAAAAAGCTCGATTTATCCGGCAACCGCCTCCAGGAGTGGCCGGAATCTGTTTTGAAAATGAGTCACCTGCAATCCATCGACCTTTCGGATAATGCCCTTACGGAAATTCCAAAAGACTTTCGCGCCCTCAGGAAGCTCACTGAATTGCTTTTAGCAGAAAATCAAATCACTATTCTACCCCGGGAAATTGGTCATTTGCAACAGCTAAAACAGTTGAATTTGACCAATAACCAACTCAAAAGATTACCCAAAGCTCTGGGAAAATGTCAGCAACTGGAGGTGCTTAAGCTTTCGCAAAATAAGCTGACGGCTCTTACCGATACGCTGGGCAATTGTGCCAACCTGAATGTATTGGATGTTTCCCAAAATCGGCTCAAAGTTATTCCGAAGAGCTTGAGAAAATGTACTGCTCTCCAGCGCCTGATAGCCGGTAGCAACCGTTTGAAATCACTACCGGATTTTCTACAAAACTGGCGTTGGCTACAGGTGCTGGACCTGAGCGACAATCAGATTAAAAAGATTCATTCGGGGAGGCTCATTTCGCCCACCCTGGATCGACTGGATTTGAGTCATAATGGGCTGGAAAACCTGCCTTCTCTGGATCAATTACCCGAAGTTCAACACCTCAACCTTACCGGTAATCGATTGTCAAAAACGCACTCATTGCCCAACAGGGTAAAAGACCTCGACCTCAGTCGCAATAGGTTTAATTACTGGCCGGAAACGCTAAACCAATTATCCCGCCTGCGATCCCTTAACCTGGAATATAATGCCATTGCTCAACTTCCCGAAAGTTTTGGTGCTCTGTGCCAAAGCCTGGAGAATCTTCAATTAAAAAACAATCCGGTGAAGTGCCAGCCTGCGGATCTTTTGCCGCTTGCCAATCTTGCTACCCTAACCGGCCTGGTGCCGGGCCGAAAGTTTGAGCAACTGTTTAATTTCCGATCCGAAGCGCAATGGCAGAACCTTCCTGCTGACTGGTACCGCTCGTTTTTTCAACTCTTCAGTGGAAAAGGCAAGGAATTACTGCCCTCCTTCACGCCGGAGCAATGTATGATGGCCCTGAATTTTTCCGGGGGCCAGGTGCATGAATTAACCCGTATTTTTCTATTAAAAGAATTGGGGCAGAGCCTTCGCAAGAAAGACTTTTCGGAGCTATGTGTGATGGGACATTCTTCTTTTGATTTGGAAATTTTAGCCAATCGTTTACAGGCGCAGCAAATCAAATTCACCACTTCTCTTACCACCCAAACGACGCATCTTCTGCTCGGTTTTCCCGTAAGGAAAAAACGGGTTTTCACCCAAACAATCCCTGATCAGGGCATCATTTTGACCAATGAGCGAAAGCTCAATCAATTTCTAAACAAACTGGAAAAAGGGTATTTATGGAAAGAAACTTCAACGGAAAAACTCCAGTCACTACAAACGTTATTATTGCACAATGACCGAGCAAATGTACAACTCGGCATACAAATGCTACACGGCGGTGGAGTACCCGAGGCACTACGGGAACCGTTGCTGGTGGCCTTTCTAAAACAGTACGACACCAAACTTAGGCATGAATTGCTGTCGCTGCTGGGACCTGACCTGAAGGACAAGGGCAAGCGGATAATACTTGAGGGCTATTTAGATTGGAACAGGCTAAAATCCGGTGAATTGACAAAGCCGGAGCAAACTTTTCTTCAACGCAATGGGTTTTCGATTGAGCGTATGATGGCCTTGCGCCACCAACAGACCTAAAAACAAAAAGGCCACTGCTTTTCAACAATGGCCTTTTTGTAATATTACTCTGATAAAATTAAATATCGACATTGGCGTATTTCGCATTGGCTTCAATGAAAGCCCGACGTGGTGGAACTTCGTCGCCCATCAACATGGAGAAGACCCGATCGGCCTCCATCGCATCTTCGATAGAGACCTGACGTAGAATACGAGCATCGGGATCCATGGTGGTTTCCCACAATTGCTCAGCATTCATCTCTCCCAGACCCTTATAGCGCTGAATCTTCACACTGGAGTCATTCTCTCCTTTGGCGTAGGCAGCTACTGCTTCGCGGCGCTCGTCTTCGGTCCAGCAATAGCGGAACTGTTTACCTTTCTTAATCAGGTAAAGTGGTGGAGCAGCAATGTAAATATATCCACGCTCAACCAGCAGGCGCATATAGCGGAAGAAGAAAGTCAGGATTAGCGTGACAATGTGGCTACCATCGACGTCGGCGTCACACATGATCACAATCTTGTGGTAACGCAGTTTTTCGATGTTGAGCTGTCGGCCGCCCATCTCTGTTTCTTCGATCCGCACGCCCAGGGCGGTAAAGATATTTTTGATCTCTTCGTTTTCGTAAATTTTGTGTTCCATTGCCTTCTCCACATTGAGAATCTTACCTCTCAATGGCAGAATGGCCTGAAAATTACGGTCTCGGCCCTGCTTGGCAGTACCACCGGCCGAGTCACCCTCCACCAGAAATATCTCAGATGATTCCGGATCCTTCGAGGAACAATCCGCCAGTTTACCGGGCAATCCACTGCCGGTCAGTACATTTTTGCGCTGCACCATTTCGCGGGCTTTACGGGCAGCGTGACGGGCCGTGGCGGCCAAAATCACCTTGTCCATAATGCGCTTGGCATCATTGGGATGCTCTTCCAGGTAGTGGCCCAGAATTTCACCTACACAGCGCGATACGATACCCGTTACCTCAGAGTTACCCAACTCGCCTTTGGTTTGCCCTTTAAATTGAGGCTCGGCAACCTTCACGGAAACAACGGCGGTCAAGCCTTCGCGGAAGTCTTCTCCGGAAATCTTGAACTTCAATTTCTTGAAAAAGCCATTTTCTTCACCATATTTGGTGAATACCCGGTTGACTGCCCGACGGAAGCCATTGACGTGGGTACCTCCCTCGCGGGTATTGATATTGTTGACAAAGGAGTAAATATTTTCGGAAAAGGAAGTATTGTATTGCATGGCTACTTCCACCTCTACATTGTCTTCAGTGCCGGTCACATGGATGGGCTCCTGGATCAGTCTTTGGCGGCTGGAATCGAGAAACCTTACAAATTCCTTTAATCCTCCCTCCGAATGAAAGGATTCATGGCGAAACTCGCCTTTTTCATCTTTATCCCGCTCATCGGTAAGCGACAGGGTCAGGCCCCGGTTAAGGAACGACAATTCCTTCAGGCGGGTAGCCAGTGTATCGTATTTGTATTCAAGGACATTAAAGATGGTATTATCTGGTGTAAAGGTGATGATCGTACCAGTGTCCTCTGCATCGCCGATAATCTTTACATCCGACTGAGGTTTACCAATCTTGTATTCTTGCTCAAATATCTTTCCTTCGCGGTGTACTTCGGCTTTGAGGTGTGACGACAGTGCATTCACACATGATACCCCTACCCCGTGCAAACCACCGGATACTTTGTAGGTATTTTTGTCAAATTTACCACCGGCGTGCAATACGGTCATTACGACTTCCAAAGCTGACTTTTTCAGCTTCTCATGCATACCAGTTGGAATTCCCCGGCCATTGTCTTTGACCGAGATGGAATTGTCGGGACGGATGATCACATCGATCTTGTCACAATACCCTGCCAGATGCTCATCAATGGAGTTATCTACAACCTCCCAAACGAGATGGTGCAAGCCTTTTGTATCGGTACTTCCGATATACATGCCCGGGCGTTTTCTAACCGCTTCGAGTCCTTCCAGGGCTGTAATGTTACTCGCGTTATAATCGCCATTTTGCGCCATCTGCTGCGCGTTCTCATTAATTGTATCCATGGGTACAAAGATACGAAAAATTCGCCAAATCTGAGCAGTTTAACGCAACCTTAAACAATGGCTTTTTGCATCTCTTTAGCGGGAATTACAATTGTGGGATACCATCGATAAATAATCGCCACAAATCTCTGATAAAACCAGTAATTCCGGGGCTTTCCCAATTTTAACTTCTCCGATATTTTTGCAATTAATTGGCCAATTGAATACCAACGGTCAGCTTATAAAAATTCTTGGCGTAGTTGGAATCCTCCACCGTATTGGTTCCAGCCGAAAAACGGAAGAAATATTTCTCTTTAATGGTAAATTTGGCATAGCCGCCAAACCGCTGATAGCGAATGTTGGCTTCTCCCTCGGCTGCACGAATCTG
This sequence comes from Saprospiraceae bacterium, assembly GCA_965229635.1. GTDB lineage: Bacteria > Bacteroidota > Bacteroidia > Chitinophagales > Saprospiraceae > BQJU01. The sequence goes on along the minus strand of OZ245894.1, from coordinate 1,886,589 downwards.
GTCGTACCCCTCGTAGTGCAATCCGACCGAAAAATTGTCATTCACCACGATGCCGGGAAGCAGCCAATAGAGCAAATAATCACCGGAATCACGCCCCTTGGATTTGAGCGCTTTGTAAAAGGAAAAGTAGGCTTCTGCTTCAAATCTTTCATCGAGAAAATCAATATTAAACCCTGGGACAATGCCCTCCGCCAGGATAGCCTCAAAATTGTCGGATAGCAACTTACCGTGGGTAAAGCCCACAAAGGGGTTGATGTCAATGCGGTCCTGCATGGCAAAAAACCTCAGTCCGATGCCAGTTTCCAACCAGGTGTCGGTCCCGTCGAAGGAATTACCAAAGGACGGATTGGTCCAGAAAGTACCGTAAAAAAAAAGACTGACGTTGTCGATGAGCTTAAAGCTGCCGGTTACTTTTGGGTAAAACCCAAAGGCATTGTCCTGATTGAGCAGTACGTTGAAAGTAGAGGGTGGATCGGTAGCCGTTGTTTCCTGGGCACGGAGCAGCAAGCCACCGCAGAATAAACTCAAGATGGTCAAAAGTGTTTTAATTTTCATAAGCTTAAATTTGTCTCGTAACAAGATAAGAAAAGTATGCTTCTGATTCGGTATCCAAAACGAAATATGCAAGTAGACGACTGGCAGGAATTGCTGGAAAGACTGGCGCTCGCCCATTGGATGGAAGAGGATGGTCAATTGGCCCAGCCCGTGCTCACTGAGGGCAAAACCCGACTCGAAGGAGGGGTGCCTATTTCGGAGTATCTGTTGCAGTTAGAGGAGGAAAGCGGTCAGTGGTGGTATTGTGGGTGTTAAACCACTTCGGAGTCTGCATTCATTCTGGTTCCCCAATATTTGATAATTTCAGCCACTTTTTCCGGACGAAGGGGTTTAGAGAGATAATCATCCATGCCGCCAGCCAGGCATTTTTCCCGATCATCTCGCAGTGCATTCGCCGTAATGGCAATAATAATGGGCTGGTGTTCCAAACTCGACAGGCCACGAATTTCCTGGGTAGCCGTCAAACCATCCATTTGCGGCATCTGGATATCCATAAAGACCAGATCATAGCTATTGGACTTAAACAATTTTAGCGCTTCCAGGCCATTGGTGGCGACATCAGATATGTACCCCATTTTTTTCAGCAGGATGCTGATGAGTTTCTGATTGATCACATGGTCTTCCACAATCAGAATCCGCATGGGATATTTAGCCGCCAGATTCTCCGTAAAGAACAGTTTTTCCTGAGCTTCTTTTGACGCAGTCGATTGCGTAGCCAAAGCCAAATCATAGGGCAGGATGATCGAAAATACCGATCCCTGGCCTTCCCAACTGTTGACTTCGAAACTTCCCCCCATCAAGTCTACCAATTGCTTGGAAATAGCCAGGCCCAATCCGGTGCCACCGTACTTCCTACTGGTGGAGGCATCAGCCTGAGAAAAGGGCGTAAACAAGCGCTGCAAATTGTTAGGACTGATCCCGATTCCGGTATCGCTTACGCTCCATTTCAGGTTGATCTTCCGACTGGTGAATGCCGTTACGCTCAAGCGGATTTTCACTTCTCCCCTTTCCGTAAATTTAATTGCATTTCCCACCAAATTCAGGAGCACCTGGCGGGTTCGAACCACATCGCCTACAATCAGTGAAGGTACGTCATCGCTAATATCCATCCGCAACTCCAGTCCCTTTACTTCCGCTTTGGGGCGCAGTAGCTGACAAATTTCCCTGACTACTGTGGCTGGAGAAAAGGTGGAGCGTTCCAATTGCATGGACCCCGCCTCAATTTTGGATAAATCCAAAATGTCATTAATGATCATCATCAGGTTGTCCCCACTGGTTTTGATGCTACCTACGTATTCGCGCTGTTCAGTGGTCAGTGGCGTTTGCTCTAACAATCCTGTCATACCGATCACCCCATTCATCGGCGTGCGAATTTCGTGGCTCATGGTGGCTAAAAATTCCGACTTTGCCTTATTGGCGGCATCAGCTGCTTTCACTGCTTCCTTGAAGGAAAGTGCAAAGCGGCGAGCCAGGTGTCTGTATTGCAGGAATAGGAAAGAGGCGTATAGGAGTAGTACAAAGAAAAACTTGGAATGCCACAAACCGATCAGATCCCCTACAGTAGTGACCATCAATATACACAGCACCACAAATCCGGAGGAAAAATAGAAATTACCCTTAAAATCCTTAAGTGCCGCCCAAATGGCAATATAGGCTCCTGCCACTACACTAATGGCCAGGAGAAAATGATTGACAATGATAAATTTTGGAAAAAAATAAGTTGGACTAACAATAGTGATCACCACCAGTAAGGCAAAAGTAAATTGCACCAAACGGGTAAGTATTTTGGGAATAGCCTCTTTAAACAGCTGATAGCCGTATTCCCAGGCAATCGCAACACTGACATACAGGCTAATGTATTCCGCCTTAAGCGCAAACCAAAAAGGATAGTTTGGGATAAGATGATGCAAGGCATAGTCCTCAGAGCCTACGATGCGGTAGCTGTGAATCAGACAAAATCCCGCAAATGAAAGAGCGGCCCAATCGGGTTGTCGAAAAGGATACAACCCCAGTAGAAATAACCCACACATAATGAGCGCTCCAAAAAGGGCATAGGTAAAATTTTGCTGGGTTTCCCGCTTACTGAGTAGCTGACCCCTGGTTCCGAGCAAAATGGGTTCGCCGGGACCTCCTTTATAATGGTCAAAATTTGAAATTTGCAAGACGAGTTCCAAGGTTTGGGGCCTATCCTCCAGCACCTTGGTCATCGGCAGCCACTCCGGCGTTGAAGCAGCACGGGAGGTTCCCACCTGACCATTTTCGGCCAGAATTTCGCCATTTACCCACAGACGATAAGCGGTATAAAAGTCAGGAATGTCCAAAGCCAGGGGAGGAGGTGTGCCGTCAAAGGAGACCTTCAGGTAATAGGTCGCATACCCGCAAGGGGTAATCTCATACCCTTCTTTCTGTAACTTGTTCCAGAGCTGTGGAAATTTCGCATAATCGGTTGGCGAAGGGAGCTGGTCAGGTGACAATAACCGCTGAGGGTAGAAGGCCCACTCACCGTTTAAGGCATAGGGCTGCGCTTCAATTTCTGCAATTGAAAGTCGGGCTACCCCACGAACAGCTACCTCTTTTTCACTGAATAGTGGTTGTATCTGTGAAAACGAGAATTGTGAATACAAGAGTAGCCAAAATACAATATTCAGGGCCTGCAACTTCATCTGTCCGCCTTTTGGCTGTGTGTAGTTGTCTTTTTTAACTAAACGAAAGTAAGGCAAAATCCAGATTTCACCAGACAATTCTTTGATTTATTTGCAATTTACAAACATTCATTACACTAAGCCACTTGCGGCATGACAAACAAGAAGGTGTATAGGGTGAGTATAAACAACATAAAAAGTACACGAAGTATATTTCTTTTCCACTCCATAGCAGTTGAATTAATTTACTAATGTAAATGCGTCGTTTTCGCTAAAACAGATGATCCACGCATAGGTTCGGATGAACCGATAACAGTTTCACGTGCAAGTTAGTCTTGATAGTTGCTGGATTATCCCACCTTTTTGAGGTACTGAGAAGGTGTCAGCCCCGTAATTTTTTTAAAGGCAGTATTGAAAGTTGTTTTGGAATTGAATCCACAATCGAAGGCTAAAGATAGTAAAGTAAATTGACGATTCTCGGGGTTTTCCAGTTTTTCTTTCAGTGCTGAAACCCGATATTCATTGACAAACTCTACAAAGTTTTTACCGTGCCGTTCGTTGATGACCTGTGAGAGGTAATTGGTATTCACTTCAAGGTCATCGGCTAGCTGCCGTAAGCTCAACTGGTTGTCCAGAAATGGCTTTTCTTCCTCCATAAATTGCACCAGCCGTTCATCAATATCACAGGCATCTTCTTCTCTGAGATTGGAATTGGCATAGCGCGTCTTGTTTTCAGGAACAGCTAACTGACGGCGGCGTTCAATTTCACGGGTTAATTCTACAAATTCCGGGTGATCCCATAAGGGACGGAACATTGGGTCACGGGGTAGAAATACAAAATCGCTGACATTGCGATTCACGCCTTCGCGCAGGTAGGCAATGCTTTGATCGGGTTGGTCGGACTCCAGGTAGTACATGGCCAGTGAGTAAGCTGCGCAAGGCAGGGTAGAATTGTTTTCAAACGCCTGCATCACCTGCCACAAGTAGGCATTGGCCTGATCGGCATCCCCCTTTTTCAGATAGCAACAGGCCAGTGCTCCCGCGGCCGTGGCGAAGACCCCTTCCTGTTGGCTTTGAATGATGGCTCCGAAATGCACGATGGCCTCGTCGTAACGCTCCTGACAATATGCGGCATGGCCCTTGAAAATGTGTCCGCGCCAGAAATGTGGGTGCAATTGCAGAATAATATCCGCCTCCCGCTCGACCGCCTCATAATCTTCCTCCATGTGGTAAATCGCACAAAGACCGAAGTGTAGCTGTAGGGAATACGGGTCGGCCCTGAGTCCTTTTTCGAGTTGTTGTTTGCCTTTAATGACTTCTCCGCCAAAGGCCTGGTACAATCCCAGAAAACCCATCGCCTCGGCATTTCCCGGTGCAATGCTCAACGCTTTCTCCAATAAAGAAACCGCACGCGAAAATTCCCAGTCATACCAGAAGGCAATGCCCGACATAGCAATCAGGCACTCGGCCAGCTGATCGTCAATACCCAACGCTTTCTGCACAAAATAGCGGGCATTCTCCGAAGCTTCTTTTGCATCCATGATGGCTAGTGCGCCCATGGCCGTGAAGAGATCGGCCATGCCGGCATAGGGCAAGGCAAATTCCGGTGCCAGGTCAATGGCTTCCTGATACAGGCTAATGGCCATTCGAAAGTCTTCTTCGGTCCACTTATTGCCATGATAACGCCCCTTGAGGTACAGTTGATATGCTTCGATATTATCGGTGGGTGTTTTCCCGGGGTGGGCGGTCAGTGCCAGTTGTTGATGTCCACGAAATTTACTGGCTATTTTGAAGGAAATTTCATCCTGCAAAGCAAAAATATCTTCCAGATCGCGGTCGTAATTTTCCGACCACAAATGGTAACCGTCTTTTACCTTGATCAGCTGAGCCGTAATTCTAACCCGGTGTCCGGCTTTGCGCACACTGCCTTCGAGCACGGTCTCTACATCGAGCTGGCGCCCGATTTCGCGGATGTCGATATTTTTCCCCTTGAATGCGAAAGAGGAGGTCCTGGCAGTGACCTGTAATCCTTCAATACGGGTCAATGCATTGATAATTTCTTCGGTTACACCATCGCTGAAATACTCATTTTCCGGGTCGGAAGTCATGTTTACGAAAGGAAGAACAGCGATACTATTGGCACTACCAGGCATGGTGTTTCAGGTTCGATATCAGATATGCAAAATAAAGACATTTGGAGGTAAAAAGAAAGGCTTTTAGATAAAAGCCCCTAATTAAAATACCGAAGCCCGAAAATCATCGTCGAGTTACAATCGTCTGATTTCGCCGGCGAGCAAACTTTTGGTGTAGCGCTCGTCAGGATCACCGCTGTATTCTACCGAACCGCCGGTATTTGCCGATGCATCAAGGCTTTCATTGGCCACCACGGTTGCCTGTCCACCGGTATTGGCACGCACATAGGTGCGGGAGCAATCCAGGTCGAGTCCCTGGTATTGGCCTCCGGTGCCCACGGTTACATTTTGACTTTCTACCGTGCCAGCCAACTCCAGTATGCCACCTTCTGTCACATTGGCTTCTAGTGCATTAAATTGAATATCCATATCCACCCGGGCACCGCTGGTTACCTTGATGTCGATTTTATCGCCATTCAATGGTTCATCACTGTACACCAGTGATCCGGCATTGGCCTTGAGCCCCCTCAATGTTGTGTAAGTCACGTAGATGGTTACTTTTTCATCGTCGTCAAAGAGTGACTTCAATAGTTGCAGCTTCAGTACATTCCTCTTGACAAAGACATTGACATCATCTTCGTTGATGCCCCAGGTACTGATTTTAGCGGTTTCCTCAGTGCCTTTCTTTAGAATGACTTCAATATTTCCGGTCACGGAAACGGCATCAAACGGGGAAAGTTTGCGTTCGTCCTGAGCTTGTAGGGACACGGTTGCGACAAGCAAATAGAGCGGGATAACCAATAAGATCGTTCTCATAATTTTCACTGTTTATTTTTTGTCTTTATGATGAAAAATAACGCCTGCCCCCCCTACTCCGACCCATTTATAAAACGCCTCTTAACAAATGTTTAAGATTTGTGTCAATGCGGCAAATGCACTATCTTTCATGCCAATTAAAAACATTATTGACTATGAAAAGATTGTTAATCATTCCGACTTTGTTGATTTTAGGAACCCTGGCCTTGCAGGCCCAATCAATTGTGGCTGTAGCCAATAAGGCACAGGACAAAGTAATGACCACCGAGAAGGACGACATCACCCTCATCGAAGAGGCTATTACGGATTATGTGATGGGACTTTACAAGGTAGACACTACACTCATCTACCGCAGCGTGCATCCCGATCTGAAAAAGAGAGGTTTTTGGCTACCCGCCGATTCCAAAGAGTTTAAGGGGCCCTACGAAATGAGCTTCCAGCAGCTGGTTGATCTGGCCGCTTCGTGGAACGCCAAAGGCAATCAGGCCAATGACGATTCACCCATGGTAATCAAAGTACTGGACGTGCTGGATAAAACCGCCTCTGCCCGCGTGAATGCCGTTTGGGGCGTCGACTTTTTCCACCTGGCCAAGATCGATGGCAAATGGCTTATCATGAACGTGCTGTGGCAGTCCTACCCGATGAAAGCAGAGAAGAAGTAAGTTTTTGATAGAAGAACTGGAGGAAGTGGAAAGGTTGGAAGAATTGTGAGTTTCACAAATCTCAACTTTTCCATTCCTTCCATCGCCACATTGTTTCCAGTGCTCACAGATCCTCCTTATGGACGATGGCATTATATTGCGGTGAATAGACATACTCGCCAGCTTCCAGTTCAGTTACATATTCTTCCCACCAATCTGAAAAGGAATCGGCCAGCACCATTCGTTCCCCCTCTTCCTCCCACAGCGTGATCACTTGGCCACGTTGGCCATGAGGTGCAGGATCGAGATCTATGCAATAGTGATTGCCCTGACCGTCGTAGGTAAACGGAATCCAGAGCGGGTTCCACCAATCGGGTTTGACTTCCGGATCGGAAATGGCTTCATTGTCCTTAAAAGCCCCTTCATCATATTGATTTTTCCAGATGGACCACTCCTCTTCTATTGCATCGAGGGAAAGCCATTCCTGGCTATCCAGCAGTCCGGCTTCACCACTGATTTGTCCGTCGTAGATACGGTAAATGGCTTTAAAATCTTCCGGCAAGCTGGCGCCGATCACATTTTCCAGATGTTTAAAGTCCTTTTCCGAAGCCCCTTCTTCAAGGTCTTCAAGCAAAAATGCACAGTGCACATTTAGCCAGGCTTTAAAACGATCGATGGTCTTTTGCATAAAAATGTATTTTATATCCCCCAAAATAAAGAAAACGCCTGATTTGATAACCAGACGTTTCCAATTATTTGAAACTAAATACAGTCAATACTTATGCGTATTGGTTGATCACATTTTCGTACAATTCCTGTTGACCACTAATCTGAGTGGGTTCGCCCTGCTTCTTGGCATAATCAGCCAAGGCCTCAAGCCCCAGTTTACCCTGCTCAAAATCCTGACCTACACCCGAATCAAAACTGGCATAACGCTTCTGGCGCATACTGCGATAGGGTGACTTGTCGAGGATATCCTGGGCCGCCATCAGTGCACGGGCAAAACAATCCATACCACCGATGTGTGCATGGAAAAGATCGGCCAGATCGGTAGAGTTTCGGCGGGTTTTAGCGTCAAAATTGACTCCGCCCCCCTGGAATCCACCTGCCTCGAGAATCACAAGCATGGCTTCGGTTAATTCCATAACATTGTTAGGAAACTGATCGGTATCCCAGCCATTTTGGTAATCTCCACGGTTGGCATCAATGCTCCCGAGCAAACCGGCATTGGCGGCCACCTGCAGTTCGTGCTGGAAGGTGTGCTGTGCCAAAGTAGCGTGATTCACCTCGATGTTGAGTTTGAAGTCGTCCATCAGGTCGTATTCGCGTAGGAAAGCGGTCACCGTGGCAGAATCAAAATCATACTGGTGTTTGGTGGGCTCCATTGGCTTGGGCTCAATGAAAAACGTTCCTTTAAAACCTTTGCTGCGAGCGTAATCCTTGGCCATGTGCAGGAAGCGCGCCAGGTGATCCAGTTCCCGCTTCATGTCGGTGTTGAGCAAGGACATGTAGCCTTCGCGGCCGCCCCAGAAGACGTAGTTTTCGCCGTCCAGCTTCATGGTAATGTCCAGGGCATTTTTCACCTGAGCACCTGCGCGGGCTACTACATCAAAATTCGGATTGGTAGCACCGCCATTCATATAGCGAGGATGGCCAAAAAGATTAGCCGTTCCCCACAGCAGCTTCACACCCGAAGCAGCCATTTTTTCCTTGGCATAATCACCAATGATCTGCAAACGACGCTCTGATTCCGCAATGGTTGGCCCTTCGTCCACCAGGTCAAAATCGTGGAAACAGAAGTAGGGAATGCCTATCTTGGTGATAAACTCAAAACCGGCATCCATCTTGTCCTTGGCTTGCTGCACCGGATCGGTGGCTTCCGCCCACGGGAACTGTTTGGTTCCCGGACCAAAGGGGTCTCCTCCGGTATTGCACAGCGTATGCCAATAAGCTACGGCAAACCGGAAGTGTTCCTTCATGGTTTTACCGCCAACTACCCGATTTTCATCGTAAAATTTAAAGGCCAGGGGATTATCAGATTCTTTTCCTTCAAATTGGATCTTGCCTATGCCGGGAAAATACTCCCGTTCGCCAAGAAGTACACTGTTATTTTTTGAACTCATTTATTTAGAAGTTTTGATTAATTATCGAATTGAAAAACTATTTGGTTTTGCTTATCGCAAATTGCAGATCGTGGTGCCAGCGGTCGTAGGCTTCCTGATAGATGGCCATATCCTGATGAGCGGTAAACTCCTGCTGTACTTTCAGCTGGCCCACTGCTTCTTCTACTGAGGAATAAATCTGTACCCCTACACCAGCCGCCCGGGCCGCACCAATGGCACCAGTTGTTTCCACCACTTCGATTTTTGTGTCCAACAACGTAGCGATCGTACCCGAAAAAATGGCCGACTGAAACAGGTTGTCATTGCCCACCCGCATTTTGGTGAGTTGTAACCCCATTTCCTGCAAGATTTTTGCACCGTAAACAAAGGCAAAAGCAATGCCTTCCAGTGCCGCCCGGTACAGATGTTCCTGTTGATGACGATTGAATTGTACATGCAACAAATGCGCTCCAAGATTGAGGTTTTCCAATACCCGTTCGGCTCCATTGCCGAAAGGCAAAATACTCAATCCGTCACTGCCCACCGGAACATTTGCAGCCAGCTTTTCCATGTCGTTGTAACCAACGCTCTCCGGAGCCACCTGGTGGTGCATCCAGCTGTACTGACTCCCCGCACCGTTGATGCACAACAAGATACCAATTCGATTTGCCTCCGCCGTATGGTTCACATGAGCAAAACCATTGACCCGCGAAGCCGGATCATACAATGGCCGATCCACTACCCCGTAAATCACCCCGGAAGTTCCTCCGGTTCCGGCTACTTCACCGGGTTGCAAAACGCCAAGCGACAAAGCATTATTTGGCTGATCACCGGCGCGGTAAGTTACCGGAATACCTGTGGGCAATCCTGTCGCTGCAGCGGCCTTAGCGGTCACTTTCCCCTGATCAGAGAAAGTGGGACGTAGCTCAGGCAAATTTACGCTATCGATTGCGTAATAATCGAGTAATTCTACAGAGGGGGTTTCTGTCTTAAAATCCCAGAAAATGCCTTCGGAAAGACCAGAGATCGTAGAAGTAATTTCGCCGGTAAGGCGCATAGCAATATAGTCACCAGGCAGCATGATCTTATGAATCCGCCCATACAATGCTGGTTCATTTTCCTGCACCCACCGTAGTTTGGAGGCAGTGAAATTGCCCGGAGAATTGAGCAAGTGTGAAAGGCAGTAATTGCCCCCTAGCTCCTGAAACGCCCGGTCGCCGATTTCTACGGCGCGGCTATCGCACCAAATGATGGAAGGCCGCAGCACCTCCTGATCTTTGTCGACCAGTACCAGGCCATGCATCTGGTAAGCGATGCCGATGGCCCGAATGTCATTTTTGTCAATATTGCTTTTTTCCAGAAGGGCTGCCGTGGCTTCACAAACATACTGCCACCACATTTCCGGATCTTGTTCGGCCCAGCCGCTTTGCGGAGCCTGCATGGGCATTTCTTTCTGCGGGCGTTGCGCTACCGCCACAGCCTCTCCGGTATCTGCGTTAACCAGAGCAGCCTTGATGGAAGAGCTCCCGATATCGTATCCAATCAGGTACATAATATAGGCGTTGTTTGGTGTTGATACAAAGAAAGGCAATATCTCGCAAAATTTGGAACGTTCCGCATCGGGAACTCCAGGATTTTAATGCGGAATACCGGAGGTTAAGGCACGAACCGGATACAATATTTGCGAAAAATGCTTAATTTGTAAGAAAAAACAAGAACAATGAAAGCTTTTCAATATTTAGTGATCGCCGTTTTTGCCTTGACGCTTCTTGGTTGTGGGACTTACACCGGAGCAGAGAAGGAAAAAATCCAGGCGCATAAGAAGGGAACCCGCCCCGATAATTCAGTCAGTGATCTGGAGGATAACATTTTGCTGGTTGACTACGTACGCCGACTTCCCGGAGTGATGGTCAGCGGACGGGAAGGCAATTATTCCGTGACCATCAACGGCACCGTTGGCTCTTTTACCACCAATCCATCCCCACTATTTGTGCTGGATGGTGTACCGATGGGGCGCGATATCAATAACCTGAATGAGTCGATTCCTTCCGCAGAGATTAAGCATGTGAGGGTCATTAAAGACGGCGCGTCACTGTCTTTTTACGGGGTGCAGGGCGGCAACGGAGTCATTATCATCGAGACCCGGAAGAGCTAAAAAAAAGTGCCAGATTTCGATCTACTCAAAATCTGACACTTACGATCGTTGTTTCATATAAAGGGAACAGAAATCGTTACAAGGTGCCGCGCAGTTCCTGCTCGCGCTCAATGGCTTCGAAGAGGGCTTTAAAATTCCCTTTTCCAAAGGAACGGGCACCTTCGCGCTGAATGATTTCGTAGAATACCGTTGGACGGTCCTGCACTGGTTTGGTAAAGATTTGCAGCAAATAGCCTTCCTCATCGCGGTCGACCAGAATATTCAGGCGCTGCAATTCCTCAATGTCTTCCTTGATCTCCCCTACCCGATCCAGTACTGTCTCGTAGTACGTTTCCGGAACGTAAAGGAAGTCAACGCCACGCTTACGCAATTCATCAACGGTGTAAATAATATCATCAGTAGCAATGGCGATGTGTTGCACGCCCGCACTCCGGTAAAAATCGAGGTATTCCTCAATTTGGGATTTCTTCACCCCGTCGGCCGGTTCATTAATTGGAAATTTGATATAGCCATTACCATTTGACACCACCTTACTCATCAATGCAGTGTACTTGGTGGAAATATCCTTGTCATCAAAGGTGACCAAAAGGTTAAAGCCCATCACTTTTTGGTAAAACTCCACCCAGGTATTCATCTGCCCCAACTCCACATTGCCCACGCAATGATCTACGTACTTCAGACCGATGGGTTTCACCTGCATCTGGCTTTCGCGAGCTACAAAACCAGGCAAAAATGGACCATTGTATTGTTTGCGTTCCACGAAAGTGTGAATGGTCTCACCGTAGGTGTGGATAGCAGCAGTTTTGACTTTACCGTGCTCATCTTCGTGTTCTTCCACCAGTTGAGCCACCTTTGCGCCATTGGCTACAGCCGTATTAAAAGCATACTCGGCATCATCTACCCAAAGGGCAAGTATTTTCACGCCGTCGCCGTGTTTGAATACATGGCGGGAAACCTCGTGGTCGGGACTGAGGGCAGAAGTCAGCACAAAGCGAATCTTTCCCTGCTGTAGCACATAGGAAACCTTATCACGCATTCCTGTTTCGGGCCCGCGATAAGCAACCAGGTCAAAGCCAAAGGCTGATTGATAATAATAGGCGGCCTGTTTGGCATTACCTACATAAAATTCTATATAATCCGTCCCGTTGATTGGGAACAGATCATTTTGTGTGGTGGTATCGTTTTTGGTTAAAGCGTCCATTGAATTGTTTTTTAAAAATGGTTTTTTGACAAATTTAGTGGTCAAAGAAGGGTTGAAGTTAGGGTAACCAACTCTGGTAATAATCTTTGTCTTCGATGCCCACTGCGTGCGTCGTCAGCTTTAGCGGACGGAAAGTATCGACCATCACGGCCAGTTCTTCCGTACCCTTGGCTCCGATGCTCTTCTCTACCGTACCCGGGTGCGGTCCGTGCGGAATACCGCCTGGGTGCAGGGTGATCATGCCGCGCTCCACATGCTTACGACTCATAAAGTCACCGGCTACGTAGTAGAGCACTTCATCGCTATCGATATTGGAGTGATTGTACGGTGCTGGAATAGCCTGTGGATGGTAGTCGTACAAACGCGGCACAAAGGAACAGATCACAAAATTGCGGGCTTCGAAGGTTTGGTGTACCGGTGGTGGTTGGTGCACGCGTCCGGTAATGGGTTCAAAATCGTGAATGGAAAAGGCGTAAGGGTACGCATAGCCATCCCAACCAACCAGATCAAAAGGATGGTTGAGATAGTAGTAGGGATACATTTGATCCTGCTTTTTGATGTAAAACAGGAATTTGCCCTGCTCATCGTGGGTTTCCAGGTCCTGCGGTTTACGGATGTCGCGCTCACAGAATGGGGAGTGTTCCAGTAGTTGCCCAAACTTATTGCGGTAACGCTTGGGCGTAATGATCGGGCTGGTCGATTCTACGATGAAGAGGCGATTGTCCGGGCCTTCAAATTCCAGTTGGTAAATGGTACCGCGCGGAATGACGAGATAGTCTCCATAAGCAAAGGGGATATTGCCGTACATAGTGCGCAGGCTTCCTTTACCTTCATGAATGAAAATCACCTCATCGGCATCGGCATTTTTAAAAAAGTAATCAGTGGTGCTTTTTCGTGGTGCCGCCAGTATAATCTTACAATCGTCATTGACCAGTACCGGTTTGCGGCTTTTCAGGTAGTCATCTTCCGGTGCTACGTCAAATCCCTTGAGGCTACGGTGCTTGAGCTGTTTGTCAGACACAATTTCCGGCGCTACCGAAAAAGGATCATCAACCTGCACAATTTGTGTAGGTGCATTGCAGTGGTACAACAACGAATACAGATCGCTGAATCCCTCCGTTGAAAACAGCTCCTCGTGGAATAGGCTCCCATCCGCTTTACGGAACTGGGTGTGGCGTTTGTGCGGCACTTTTCCTAGTTGGTAGTAGTGCATAATTTGGTGGTTTAGGACTGAGGACTGATTGTAGAAATATGCTACAATCTGTTATTTGGTTTCAATATTACTGAACACCTGATTCAGTATTTTGATCAGATGTTCCATTTCTGCCTCATCGAGTCCGCTCCAGGCTTGTTCTCGTGCCTCGCGGATGATGGGCATCACAGCGGCAATTTTTTCGTGCCCGGCCCTGGTCAGCCGAATGTTAAAGCGACGACGGTCGTTGGTGTCCGGTTCCCGGCGGGTCAACTCCTTTTTGCAGAGGAGATCGATGATTCGAGTAACAGTTGGGGCGTCTTTGAAGGTCGCAGTGGCAATTTCCAATTGGCTCAGGCCATCTTTTTCCTCCAGCGTTTGTAATACCACCCATTGGTCGATGGTGATATCGGTTTCCGCCGCAGTCAGCTTTTGCTGAAAAAACTGCTTCATTCGTTTGGCCGTCCGCTCCAGGATGAATCCCGAAACTTCGGAAGTGGTTAGGGCTACATCAATCATTGACACGCTGCTTGGTTAGTTGGTGCAAAAATAGTTAGCATACTAATCAATTGCAAGTAAAAAGCCCCTGAAATTCTTCCAATTGACAAGAAATACTTTATTTCACCTCTTGCCATCAACAATTTGACATTTTAGACATTCCTTACTTTATGGATATCCAACTACTGAAGAGCGAAGAGATTGACAAAGTCAAATGGAATAGCTGCGTACACTACGCCAATAACGGCAATATTTTTGGCTACCGCTGGTTTCTGGACACCGTAGCCAAGGACTGGGATGCATTAGTTGAGGGCGACTATGAATCGGTCTTCCCGTTGGTGTGGCGCAAGGGCAACTGGAGCAGTCCGGAATTGTACCAGCCATCGCTGATGCGCGAAATGGGTATTTACTCCATCCACCTGCTTTCCTCCCAACGCATCAAAGCCTTTTTTGATGCCATTCCGGAGGAATACAAACGCATCAATATTACCCTGAGCGGGCAAAATACGGTGCCGGGGGAATTGGATCTTACTTCCGAAGAACTAACCAATTACCAACTTTATCTCAACTCGCCCTACGAGGTACTAGAGTCGAATTACACGGAGGCGCTTACGCAAAAAATCAAACAAGCTGAAGACCTGGAATTATTGCCCAAATCGGGCATGAAACCAGAAGTGTTAGCGGATTTTTACAAAAAACATACGCCCTACAGCAACACCCTGGATCAGGATTTTCACGCCTTACAACGCATCATGTACAATGCCCTGCACCGGGGCTGGGGCTTTGCCTCCAGTGTCACTACGCCCGATGATGAATTGCTCGCCGTCGACTTTTTCCTGTACAGTCACGGGCAGGTAGTGAGTCTGATGTCCTCCGTATCTCCCAAAGGACAAGAAATGGGTGCCCAGGAATACCTGATGGATATGCTTATCCGCACCCACGCCGGGCGGCCGCTTATTCTGGATTTTAATGATCCGATGCATCCTTCATTTGCGAAAGCTTTTGGTGCGCACGAGGCCAAGTATTTTCGGCTTAAGCGGCAAGGAAAGAGGTGGGGGATATTTTAGTAAAGGTTCTCCTATTGCCTTTTTACATTAATTAAAACCGTTTCTGCTGTAAAAAAGCAGGCCATTTCTGCGGATATCTGCGAAGAAGTGCTATCCTTCTTCCCATTGGCCTACGCAAAGATTGCCTGGATTAAGGGTTTGGAAATTGATCCTGGGAGTAAATATTTACCTGTGGAGTTACTTCGGGTGAATCCCCTGGACGAATATACCATTCCATACTGGTTTTTAAGAGATTGGTATCGCGAGCAAGGGGTTGACTGGCGCTATGACCCAGTATATCCAGAACTCCAGAATTGGGATAAAGATCCTGAAAATCCTAAAAGCGGTGGTCTTTTCCAAAAGCTTTTTGGGAAATAACTTATACGTGCTAAAAGTTATTTTGGGAAGTCCACTTTCCCAAAGCACATATTTATCAATGTTATTTTGGTGCAGCCCTATCACTTTAGGGGCTGCACACTTCTTTATCTTTTCGATTAAGCATGAAAAACCAAACGCGCAAAATCCAATTCAAAATCGATGATTTATCCCGTATAAATCTAAAAAATCTGTTGAATGCGGAAATCAGAAGTATTTTTCTGACCAGCAAATCGGTGTTGGGTATGTATATTCCGGAGTTGTCATCAAGCAATTCTTTTTTATCAGCTGATGAAATCGGGATCGTTTACTGCAAGACGCCCCAAAAGCTCAAATCGATCCTCTTTTCTCCACAAATTTTTGAATATGACGATTACGGGCAGGCTTCTTTTCAGGATTATCTAGCAATGACCATCGATTCCTGGGGTGAAATGCGTGGTTATCAGTTTCAATTTGCCATCAGCCAGGATTAATCCACTGCATACCCAAACTCCAATAAAATCTTTCTAGCCGTTTCACTGGACAAAAACTCGTAAAATTTCACCGCGCTTTCCTGCGCACCGTCTTTTCGTTTCACAACGACTACGCCCTGCTCAATCGGCGAGTAAGCCTCTTTGGGAATTTCCGTCCACTGCCCCTTGCCCTTTATCGCCGGGGAAAGCACTACCGACATGGCCGTAAAACCCACTTCTGCGGATTGGGTAATGACAAATTGATTGGTCTGAGCAATGCTTTCACCGTACACTAGTTTATCCTCCAATTTTTCCAGCAATTGCTGATTTTTCAATACGTCCAGCGCTGCTGCCCCGTAAGGAGCCGTTTTGGGATTGGCCAGTGCAATATGCCGCACCGACTCATCGCCCAGCAAATCCATCGTTGGCGTCAAGTCGGCTTTCATCGACCAGAGCACCAATTTGCCGTAAGCGTACACTTTTGGCGGCGTGACAGCCAAATTCTGCCTGTACACCTCCCGCGGATATATCATATTGGCCGATACAAAAACATCAAAGGGTGCCCCTTCCTTGATCTGAGCGGTCAACTTACCCGATGAGCTGATCACTGTTGCGCAGTTGATGCCCGTTTGCTCGGTGAAAGCCCGGGTCAATTCTTCCATCGCAAATTGCATATTGGCCGCTACGGCAATGGTAACTTGTAATGCTTGCTTTTGATTCTTTCTTTCACCAGAATTTCCACAACCAGTAAATAGGAGGATACCTATTAACAAAAATGCTTTCGCTATTCGATTCAATATCATAAATTGAAGCAGAATTTTCAGAATTAAAGCAGAATTTTAGAATTAGCAGGATTTTTTTAGTTTAGTGTGTAGCGTTTAGAGATAGGTCCATCAGAATCTCATGCCGCAAATACGCTAGACTTAAACAAAATCTACAGCATAAATAGCTGCGTCCAAAAAATAAACATTAACCTTTAAACCCATAAAAGAGCAGAATTTCCAAAGTTCAAGAATTTGCAAAATAACCAAGCGACATTCTCTAAACTCTACCCCCCTAAACTCTAAACTTCCTCAACCGTCTCCCCTGTCTCAACCAACTAAACTATAAACCTCATAAACCAAGAGAGGATTCCCAGGATTAAAGAATCTGCACCATAATCAGCTGTTCCCTTCTCTAAAGACTAAACCCCTAAACTCTAAACTTTCTCAACCGCCTCCTCCTTCTAAACCGCCTCCACGTATTCATACCGAATATCCTTCAAATACAGCCCCTGCGGTGGCACACTCAGGCTGCGTTTCAAACGCGTTTGCTGGTCCATGGCTTCTCTCACTTCTTTCAGTGATGTTTTTTGAAGTCCTACATTTAAAGACATGCCTACAATCAGGCGCACCATACCTCGTAAAAAGCGATTGGCGGCAATGTGAAACACCAATTGTTGCCGTTCTTCGTCCAGCACCCATTCGGCACGGCGGAGGTCGCACTGCATGGTTTTGACATCGGTATTGGTTTTACAAAAAGGGAAAAATTCGTCGTATTGCATTAGCAGTTTTCCGGCTTGTTGCATCAGGTTGAAGTCGAGTTGGTGGGCAAAAGGAAAATAGTAGCTGGTTTGAAGTCCAAATGGATTTTTGCGAAAGTCGATCAGGTATTCGTAGGCACGATGATGGGCATCAAAGCGCGCATGAGCCTCGGGAGCGACTTCAAAGATGCGGTAAATGGCGATATCTGGTGGAAGAAATTTGTTGAGTCTTTGGGTAAAAGATTTGGGCAGTGGGTCAGTAAAATCGAAATGTGCAAAATACTGGCGGGCGTGTACGCCGGTATCGGTACGGCCGCAACCATGAATCGCGGTGGGTGTGCCCAAAATCGTGCTAAAAGCATCTTCCAGCGTCGACTGCACACTGACCTCCCGGGGTTGGCGTTGCCAGCCGTAGTAGTTTGCTCCATTGTAGGCCAGCTCGATAAAATACCGCATAAATACACACTATTTTGCGCCCCAAAGGTAGGAAAAGTAACAGAAAACGCCCGACCAAAATGACCGGGCGTTGATTGATTTATTTTGTTCTCCTATTCGGAGATGTGATTGTTGTTCATCAGCCAATCACCGAGTTGTCTTTTGCCAGGCTTCCTGCATACATCCAGGCTGCACCCGCCAGACCGAGGTCTTTGAGCAAGTTAGGCATAGAGGACATCGCATTTTCACCCATGACTCCAGGAAGATGAATGGACAGGGCAAAGATCAAAAGCATTAAGCCTAGTAAGGCCGCTCCGAGCTTGTCGTATTTACCAATCAAAATGCTGACGCTGGCCGCCAGTAAGCCAATACCGGTAATGTATACCCAAATCGCGCCTCCGGGAATCGGTACCATACCCGCCATCTGCGGGCCGGAAGCCAGGTGCATCAACCCAAATATGGCAAAAGGAATAGCATAAATGTACTTGCCCAAGTTGAGAATGGAATTCATAATGTTAGGTGTTTAGTTGGTTAAAAATCCTGCTGTTTTGACAATTATTGTATAAACAAGTCTAAAGCAAATTAGTAAATATCAATGGATTTTTCACTTTTTATACAAAAATATATTTCGAACACACAACCAAGCATTTCCATTTATAAGGTAAAAAATAAAAACGCCCCGCAAAAATTTTGTTTGCGGGGCGTTTCTTATTTCCGTAAATCTATATTTTCTATGCCGCTTTCAACCGGTTTAATTTTGAGCGATTGACTTTCTCCATGGCGTATTCCAAAGTCACCTCAAACTCCTTCACCTCCTTTTGGGAAGGCAATTCAAACATGGCATCAGTCATAATGGCTTCGCAAATAGAGCGTAAACCACGGGCTCCCAATTTGAATTCCAGTGCTTTTTGGGCAATGAATTCCAGCGCCTCAACTGTAAAGGTCAGCTCAATATTTTCGATGGCAAATAGCTTCTTGTACTGTTTGACCAGGGAGTTTTTCGGCTCGGTCAAAATGCGCTTGAGCGAATCCAGGTCCAGCGGATCAAGGTAGGTCAGCACCGGCAAACGTCCGATCAATTCCGGAATCAGACCAAAGCGCTTCAGGTCCTGATGACTGATATACTGCAGCAAGTTTTCCCGATCAATGGTCTCGGTATTGTCTTCCGACTTAAAACCAATTACCTGGGTATTGATTCGGCGCGCGATATCTTTTTCGATACCGTCAAAAGCACCGCCGCAAATGAAAAGGATATTTTCGGTATTGACCTTCACCAACTTTTGCTCAGGGTGTTTCCGACCGCCCTGGGGAGGCACATTGACATCAGTCCCTTCCAGCATTTTCAGCATACCCTGCTGTACGCCTTCACCAGATACATCACGCGTGATGGAGGGGTTATCGCTTTTACGCGCAATCTTGTCGATCTCATCTACATATACAATGCCGCGTTCGGCAGCAGCCACATCATAGTCACATACCTGCAATAGCCGACTCAGAATGCTCTCTACATCCTCACCAACGTAACCTGCTTCGGTAAACACGGTAGCATCAACAATGGCAAAAGGCACATTGAGAAACTTGGCAATTGTTTTGGCCAGTAGTGTTTTACCGGTACCGGTTTGGCCCACAAAGAGAATGTTGGACTTTTCGATTTCTACCTCGCCCTGAGAGGGTTGACGTAGACGTTTATAATGATTGTAAACGGCCACCGAAAGGATCTTCTTGGCTTCATTTTGGCCGATCACATACTTGTCGAGATGTTGTTTGATTTCCTGAGGCGTAATGCTTTCCGGCAATAAGAACTTTTGATCCGGATTCTCCTCCATCTTTTTTCCGCCAAACAACTCCTCCTGGATGATCTCCCCAGCCTGTTCCACACAAACTTCACAAATATGCCCGTCAATGCCTGCAATCAGGATCAGGGCCTCCGATTTGTCTCTTCCACAAAAGGAACAGCGGTAGTTTTGCTTACTTCGTCGCATTGGAATTATTCTTTAATCTACTAATGTCTACGCATTATAAAAGGCTGAGTTTCGCAAAGATAGCGAAACTCAGCCTTCTAAAGGCAAATGATGCCGACATATTGCGGCATCATTGCCCAATTTACTTATTATCTTTCTTAGGATTGTTGCGATCGAGCACTTCATCCACCAGGCCGTATTCTTTGGCCTCTTCAGCGGTCATCCAGTTATCGCGATCACAGTCCTTTTCGATTTTGTCGTAAGGTTGGCCGGTGTGGTGGGCCAAAATATCGTATAGCTCTTTTTGCTGTTCCTTGACAAGCTTGTAGTAGATTTCCATGTCGGAAACCTGTCCCTGCATACCACCCAGTGGCTGGTGAATCATCACCCGGCTATGGTACAGTACGGTACGCTTGCCTTTGGTACCTGCAGTGAGCAGAACAGCACCCATTGAGGCTGCCAAACCGG
Organism: Saprospiraceae bacterium; assembly: GCA_965229635.1. GTDB lineage: Bacteria > Bacteroidota > Bacteroidia > Chitinophagales > Saprospiraceae > BQJU01. Next base: position 1,866,396 of record OZ245894.1, on the reverse strand, counting down.
TACAAATCGTTCCTACGTCAGGAGAAACATATTGCATCGTATCATAAATGCCCAAACCAGCGATAACTGAACCGCCAGGGCTATTGATAAACATCTGAACATCGCGCTTGGGATCAGTCGATTCCAGAAACAACAACTGCGCCTGAATAACGTTGGCGACGTAGTCATTGACCGGAACACCCATGAAGATGATACGGTCCATCATCAGACGGGAAAATACGTCCAGGCCGACAATATTCATCTGACGCTCTTCAATTACATTTGGGGTGAATGCCTGAATGTTTGGCATGGTCGCCATATTTTTTTCGGCATACTTTTCCAGATGCATGCTGCTCATCCCCATGTGACGAGTGGCATACTTCATGAATTCATCTTTGTGAAACATGTACTTGCTGTTTAATTGTTACCTTCTTCGGTAACTTCCCTGAAGTGCGGAATTTGCCGAAGAACTAAAAGTCAAATATACACGGAATAATAACACGTGAGGCTTTCGGTGGTTGAAAGCGGGGCACTTTATTTCATTTCTGTACCTGTAAGTTATTCTTCCTCACCGGTAACAACCGTACCGCCGCGCTCAGCTTCGGCCTTTTCTCTGGCCTCCTGAGCGATCTTGCGGAATGCTTCTGCATCAATTGGTTTCTCCTTGATGTTCACTTCTCCTTTGATGGCGTCGTGTAGCTTATCGGTCATCATCTCATCGTACATCCGGCGTACACTCTGCTCATCCTGTAGAGAACGCTCTACCATTGAAGCAACAAATTCTTCGGACGCATAGGGTGAATTTCCGAAGTAACTCATAATCTGGTTGGCAAACCCCTGGCGCAATTCTTCCTCCCCTACTTCCAACTCGAACCGCTCGATCAGTTTAGAACGAATAAGGGTCCACTGCAGGTTGGTCGTAAAATTATCGTACTCATCTTCTACCATCTGCTCCGTGGCATTCTCATTGGCCACCAACATCCAGCGCTTGAGGAAATCCGCTGGAAATTCCAGTGGATTTTTCTCCATCAATCCTTCCTGAAAATCGCGGAATAACAGTGCATCAGCCTGGTTGTCGAATTGCTTCTGGATATTTTCCTTGATCTTTTCACGGGCTTCTTCTTCAGAGTTGACCTCTCCGGTACCGAAGTACTGGTCGAAAAACTCCTGGTTCAATTCCGCCGCTTCTATCCGGCTCACTTCGGTGATTTCAAATTCAAAAGTCGGATTTACTTCGCGGTCATCATCATCCTCTAATCCCAACAACTGCTTGCGCACATAGGCTTCCTTGGCATCCTTTTCCAGTTCAAAAATATTGCCTTCAAAGCGATCCCCCAGTTTCCTCTTCAGCATCTCGGCCTTCACTTTGTCGGTCAGGCGTTCTACCAGTACACTAAATTCGTGCACCACGCCACCTTCCTTTGGTTTGCCATCTTCCAGCTCTGTTCCCTCCAGTTTGAGGAAATCCTTTTCCTGAATATCCTCCTCCGGATTGATGCGTTTTCCGCCGCGCTGGCGAGCCGCTTCCATATCCTCATCGATCATTTCATCGGTGATGTCCACCTTATAAAATTCGAAGGTATTGTCGCTAGTTACCCCTTCTACCTCAAACTTGGGTGCCAGTCCCAGGTCAAATTTAAACTCGTAATCTTCCAGGTTCTTCAAATCAAAATCGACAGGCTCCTGTGATTCTGAAGGCAGGGGCTGGCCAAGAATTTCAAGCTTCTCTTCCGTGAAATGTTTATTGATTTCTTCCTGCAAAAGTTGATTAATTACATCACCCAAAACCGCCTTACCGTACATCTTCTTCACCACCGATAGAGGTGTCTTTCCCCGGCGAAAGCCTTTCATGTTAGCCTGCTTGCGGTATTTGCCTAATTCGGCCAGGTATTTGGGTTCGAAGTCCTGCTTTTCTAAGGTCACCGTTAAAACGGCATTTAAATTGTCAATATCCTCTCTGACAACTTTTGACATAGTATTCTGAATTTAAAATTATTTGAATGTCGGCGAGCTGGTTGGCACTTTCCACGGGTGCCCGGGCAAGTATAGCTCGAAAAAAGTTTCTTTATTTCCTGTTCTCTATCGGGTCAGGTGCCCTCTTCTTCATCTCCGGCTTTATCCGGTAGGCCATCAAAGAACAGTGGGAAAACACAAATGGTTTGATCCCGAATTTGTCAGAGAGTTTTTGTGTAGGTACTCCCTGTAAAGTCGTGCGGGTGGAGGGACTTCCCGAATAACGAAAACTATTCTCGCTGCGCTCTAAGTTTTCCTAATCCGGGATAGACTTCTCGTCCTACCCTTACATTCGTGCGGGTGGAGGGACTTCCCGAATAACGAAAACTATTCTCGCTGCGCTCTAAGTTTTCCTAATCCGGGATAGACTTCTCGTCCTACCCTTACATTCGTGCGGGTGGAGGGACTTCCCGAATAACGAAAACTATTCTCGCTGCGCTCTAAGTTTTCCTAATCCGGGATAGACTTCTCGTCCTACCCTTACATTCGTGCGGGTGGAGGGACTCGAACCCCCACGCCTTGCGGCACTAGATCCTAAGTCTAGCGCGTCTACCAATTTCGCCACACCCGCTCACAAATCGAAAGACATTTCTTCGACCGTTAGATTTTTAGTTGGTTTGCTTGTTTGTTTTGCCTTTCCTACCGTCATTTTTTGACCATGGAAAATGCTTTTTTAAAAAGCCACGCAAAGATATAATCTTTTTCAAGAAAACCACATCTATACGGAGAAAAATGTAATTCTCGGCTATGAGTGCCTGGATTTCTACCCCAATTCTTAAGAATCAGGCCAGCGGCTCATAGAAATTAAGCGTTTTACTAAGGAAAACCAATATATTTTAATCACTTTCACATAGCGATAGTACTGACATTTGCGGTTAAATTTTATTAGTTTTGTATATAGAAAAATGTATACGGGTTTATGCCGGAGGTATTAGCAATACAAGAAGAAGAGAAGCAGCTGATTCAAAGGGAATATCGCAAACTGCTTAAAGCCATTAAGTCCGAAATGGACGATAATGATCAGAAGATGATCAGAATGGCCTACGAGCTGGCCGTTGAAGCCCACAGTAAGCAGCGCCGGAAATCGGGAGAGCCATACATCATGCACCCAATCGCCGTGGCTATTATATGCGCCGACGAGATCGGCTTGGGCCCCACGGCCATTGTTTGCGCCCTGCTGCACGATGTGGTGGAAGATACCGACGTAAGCCTGGAAGATATCCGCAAACAATTTGGCACTCGCGTAGCGCGCATTGTGGATGGATTGACCAAACTGGACAGCGCCTACAATGCAGAAAGCCCGCAGGCCGAAAACTTCAAAAAAGTACTGAGTACCCTGGTCGACGATGTACGGGTAGTCTTAATTAAAATGGCCGACCGTTTGCACAATATGCGGACGCTGGGTGCCATGCCTCGCCACAAGCAGTTGAAGATTGCTGCAGAAACCAGTTACATCTACGCACCGCTGGCCCACCGCCTCGGTCTATATGCCTTTAAGACGGAGTTTCTCGATTTGTGTATGAAAATCACTGATCCGGAAAACTACCGTGACATTGCTAAGAAACTGGCTGAAACCAAGCGCTCCCGTGAGGACTACATTCAGGAGTTTATCGCTCCGCTCAAGGACAAACTTGCAGAACTGGGTGTTGAATATCATATCACGGGCCGTCCCAAATCTATTTATTCCATTTGGAATAAAATCAAGACCAAAGGAGTGCCATTTGAGGAGATTTATGACCTCTTTGCGGTTCGTATCATTTTGAGTGTACCACCGGAAAAGGAAAAGCTTTTCTGCTGGCAGGTTTACTCCATCGTTACGGACGTCCACACCCCCATTCCCGAGCGGCTCAAGGATTGGATCACCACGCCCAAGTCCAACGGATATGAATCACTGCATACTACCGTAGTGGGTCCCAAAGGACGATTTGTGGAAGTGCAAATCCGCACCGAGCGCATGAACGAAATCGCGGAAAGGGGATTTGCCGCTCACTGGAAATACAAGGGCATCAATAACCAGCCAGACGTCTACGAGCGCTGGCTCGACAGTGTACGCGAAATCCTGGAAGATCCCCACAGCGATGCCATCGAGTTTCTGGGTGATTTCCGCGCCAACAATCTGTTTAACGAAGAAGTTTACGCCTATACCCCCAAGGGCGATATGAAAATATTGCCGAAAGGCTCCACAGCACTGGATTTTGCCTTCAACATCCACACCGATATCGGGTATCACTGTACGTCGATCAAAGTGAATAACCGGCTGGTGCCCATGGGTTACAAGCTCCAGAATGGCGATCAGGTGCAGATCATGACCAACAAAAATCAGAAGCCCAGCGAAGACTGGCTGAAGATGGTGGTCACCGGAAAGGCCCGTTCAAAGATTCGCTCGGCGATGAAAGACGAGCGCCGCAAGAAGGGTGAATTTGGAAAGGAAGCGCTGGAGCGCAAATTCCGACACATCAAGGTGGATTTTGATGATGCAGTGGAGAAAGTGGTCAAATACTTTGGCTATAATTCTCATACGGATCTTTACTACGAATTGGCCATGGATCAAATATCCGTTCAGGATGTGGTCAAGCACTTCCACGTGGAAAATGGCAAATTGGTAGAAACGCCCGAAGTGGCTCCCATACCTGAACCGGTACATGAAGAACCCAAAAAGGTTCGGGACCGTAATAAAAACCGGGCCAAGCCACGCCTGCTGATCAATGGAGAACCGGCCGAACGCTTCGACTATACCTTTGCCGCCTGTTGTAATCCGGTACAAGGTGATCCGATCTTTGCCTTTTTGACCAGCAATGCAGGCCTGAAAATTCACCGTTCCAATTGTCCTAATGCCACCAATATGATGGCCAACTACGGTTACCGCCTGATGAAGGCGGAGTGGATACTCACCACCGATACCACCTTTGTAGCCGACCTGATGATTACAGGTATCGACGACGGCCCGGGAGTTATTGAGCGGCTAACCCACCAGATTTCCACTTTACTGGGGCTCAACATCCGTTCGTTTTCCATCAGTGGTGACGAAGGATATTTTGAGGGAAAGGTCAGTCTTTTGGTCGCCAATACAGACCAGTTGAATATCGCAATTCGGGCATTGCAAAACCTTGAGAACGTTTCATCTGTTTCCAGAGTAGAATAATCGCTCTTTAATCCGTATCTTGGTTAAAGATCCCAAATAAGCGGGTGCCAATGCCTGCACAATTGCAATTTCATTATGTTAGCACAAAGAACAAAAGAGGATATCATTAAGGAGGTAAAGAACATTTTTTCCTCCCATCTCGAAAAGAATGGGCTGAGAAAGACCCCCGAGCGCTACGCTATCCTCGAAGAGATATACAAACGTACAGATCATTTTGACGCGGAAGCGCTGTATATTCACATGAAAAATCAGAACTATCGCGTAAGCCGGGCTACCGTATATAATACCCTTGAATTATTGGTCAATTGCGACCTGGTGAAGAAACACCAATTTGGAAAAAACCTGGCTCAATACGAAAAATCTTATGGATATAAGCAGCACGATCATCTGATTTGCGTAGATTGTGGCAAAGTTTTGGAATTTTGTGATCCTCGTATCCAACAAATCAAGGATATGATGGGTGAGCTGCTAAAATTTAATATTACGCACCATTCGCTAAACCTTTACGGCCAGTGTGACGGCGCCTGTCCCAAAACCAAAGACAAATCGCTGGATTAGGCCTTTTACAATCCTCCTCAGAGGAAGACAATGGATGCAATATTTTCGGCCAATGCATGTAGCTGATTAATCAAAGATATCAAATATAAAACCTAACGGACGCAATGAAGTCGGTTAGGTTTTTATAATTATAAAACAAACAAATTTGAAATGGCAGTAGATGTTTTACTCGGATTGCAGTGGGGCGATGAAGGCAAGGGAAAGATCGTAGACTACCTGGCAACCGCTTACGATATTGTGGCGAGATTTCAGGGTGGCCCCAATGCCGGACACACCCTCAAATTTGACGGCAAAAAGTTTGTGCTTCACACCATTCCCTCCGGAATTTTCCGCGACAATATCATCAACCTGATCGGTAATGGCGTGGTGATCGATCCGATTACGCTATCCAAGGAGATTGAAGGCTTGCGCCAAATGGGTGTCGACTTCGCCGACCGCTTGCTGGTAGCCCGCAAGGCACACCTCATCCTGCCAACTCACCGCTACCTTGATGCAGCATCAGAAAATGCCAAGGGACACGAAAAGATCGGCTCTACCCTAAAGGGCATCGGGCCTACCTATATGGACAAAACCGGCCGTAATGGTCTACGCGTGGGCGACCTGGAACGCGATACGTTTAAAGAAAAATACGAGGGCTTACGCAAAAAACACCTCAACCTGATCCGCATGTATCCACCTATGGACTTTGACCTGGAAGCAGAAGAAGCCAAATGGTTTGAAGCCATTGAAGTGCTCATGGCCCTACAAAAGGTGGACGGCGAATACTACATCAACGAAGCCATTCAAAACGGCAAAAACATCCTGGCGGAAGGCGCACAAGGCTCCATGCTCGACATCGACTATGGCACCTACCCTTACGTAACTTCCTCCAATACCATAACCGCCGGCGTTTGCACCGGGCTGGGTATTTCCCCATCACAGATTGGTGAGGTGATTGGCATTACGAAAGCTTACTGTACGCGCGTAGGTTCCGGACCATTTCCGACGGAATTGCACGACGCCACCGGCGAATTGCTACGCAAGGAAGGCGCCGAATTTGGGGCCACTACCGGTCGGCCGCGCCGCTGCGGCTGGATTGATTTGCCACAACTCAAATACACCATCATGCTCAACGGCGTTACCCGTCTGGTGGTAACCAAGATTGATGTGCTCAACAACTTTGTACAGCTTAAAGCAGCTACAGCTTATAAATACAACGGAGCCACCTCCGAGCACCTTCCTTTCGACATTTGTGACATCGACATCGAACCCGTTTACGAAACCTTCTCTGGTTGGGAGCAGTCACTGGATGACATCACGTCTTACGACGAATTGCCGGATGCGGTAAAGTCGTACCTGGCCACGCTGGAAGACAGCCTGAAAGTGCCGGTCACCATGGTATCTACCGGTCCGGAGCGCAAGAAGCTGATTCTAAAGGAAGTGGCGGGTGTGATGTAGATTACTTCTCTGCCATCACAATGTACTGATAGTCCAGCGAAGTATCATCGGTTGTAACCTGCCGGTAGCCGGCCTCGTACATTTCTGATTCTACCACGTAGAGTGGCACACGGATTTCGGTGGGTGGACCGATGGGGGTGCGTTTCTTCTTGAAGTCGATAATGAGCAGTTTACCTCCCGGTTTAATAGCTTTTTTTAATTTGCCCAGGTAGTCGATGCGGTCTTTGATGTACATGAAGGTATTAACAATGATCACCACATCCGCTTCTCCGGCTTTGAGCATCGGATCATCGGGTTTTACCAGGCGGGTTTCCAGGCGGTCCTGCAGGCTTTCGGGTACTTCCAGTACCTTCACGCTATCGAGGTAGGCAATGAAGCGCGGATCGATATCCGTCGCGATGACTTTAGCGGCATCCTGGACCAGACGCATGGTGAAAAAGCCCGTACCAGCACCGATATCGGCTACAGTTTTACCTTCCAGATCACCGAGGTAGTCAAGCACCAAATCCGGCTTTTGCCAAATCAGACGGTTCTGGTGTACGTAATCTTCGAAGAAGTCTTCTCCTTTATTTTTGGCAGGTTGGGCAGCCTGGCCGGTATCTCCTTCCGTTTCCGTGACGGGGGTATCCTGGGTGGCAGGACGATCATTGTTTACCGGATCGTTGGTACACCCGCTCCCTAGTAAGAGCAGGCCACAAACAAAAGCGATGAATACATTGTAGATTTTCATGCAGGTTTTGGTCTTTACAATGGTAAAGTTAATGTTTCACTTGCAATTCGACAAAATTGTTATTCGCACAAGGTGCGCATCACCACCGCCAGCTTTTGGCGGATTTCACTGCTGGAACATTCGTAGTCGTTGGCCATCATACTAAAGGCCAGCAACTTGCCGGAGCGGGTGGTAGCATAGCCGGTAAACGCCCGCACGCGACCTAAAGTTCCCGTCTTGGCTCTTACTTTTCCGGCGGCAGCTGTTCCCCTCAAGAGGTACTTCATGCCACCACTTTGCCCGGCTATGGGCAGGGAATTATAAATAGGATCAAAAATCTTTTTGTCCAGGGCAATTTTGCGCAGGAGGTTGGCCAAAAAATTGGCCGTCACCACATTTCGGGCCGATAACCCGCTGCCGTCTTCAAGGAAAATGCCCTTAAAACTCATGCCCCGACCTTCCCAGAAATCTTTCACCACGTCAATTCCGCCATCAATGCTGCCTTCCTTGCCTTTTTCCTTACCCAGGGTCTTGAGCAAGGTTTCACAATAAAGATTGACACTTTTGATGTTGGCGCGTTCTACAATCTGCTCCAGCGTTGGAGAATAATGAGTCACCAAAATATTGGATTCGCCCAATTCCGTACCCCGCAATTTTGCCTGACGGCTCGACAAGGCCGACTCGGAGGTCAATATGCCCACCGCTTGCAGGCAGGCTTCCAGTTCCCGGGCGGCAAACAATGGCGGATCAGGCATGGCGCCCTTGATGGTAAAACGACCATTGCCCACGGGAATGGTGCCGCGCAGATAACGCTCATAGCTAAAAGGCGCGCCGTAGATGTAGGCATTATCACCAGTTCCGGAACCGGCAGAAGTAATGTCATTAATAAATCGCAATTCCGGAATGGACGGCTCTACCGATGCTACAGCGGGCGTGCTGCCCAACCGGCTGCTCTGCTGAAAATGTAAGTAATAAAGGTTCTCATGGATATTTAGTCCCCAAACACCAGCGCCGTAATAATTACCAATATCGATCCAGTGCCAGTTGGGGGCGTTTACCGATGAGGTGAAATAGCTATCCTCCCCTATGATATGGCCATTGATCTTGCGAATGCCCTTTTGTTGGAGGGCCATGCGAAACTTGGTCATCACTGCCGACAAGTCCTCCGCCTCTTCCATTTGATCGGAACCAAGCGTAGGATCACCGTAGCCCACGATCCAAACATTGCCGTTTAATACCCCATTGGCATCGATAGTACCGGAGTAACGCAATTCGGTTTTAAATCGAAAATCTGCTCCCAGTAGGCCAATGGCCGTGGCGGTAGTCAACACCTTAAGGTTAGAGGCGGGAATCATGCTGCGTTGATCCTCATTGCTGGCAATGACTTGTCCGCTTTCTACATCGACCACACAGATGCCCAAACCGGCGTGGGCCAGATCCGAATCGCCGGCCAGGGCGTCGATGGCTCGTTGTGTACCGGATTGCGCAAAGGCAAAATTGGCCAATACAAGCAAACTGAACAAGAAGTATATCTTTTGGTTTGGGATCAACATGGTCTATCGCATTTTAGCTTTAACAATGATCGCTTGGAATCTACTTATTTCGCTGGCAATACCTTTCCGGTGCACTCACCAAAGCCAATGCGGTGGCCATCTTTCTCACACCAACCCCGCATGATGACGGTATCGCCATCTGCGATAAACTTTCTTTCTTCACCTTCTCCCATTGCGACTGGTTTGGTACCTCGCCAGGAAATTTCCAGCATCGAGCCGTAGGTATCCGGCGTAGGACCACTGATGGTACCCGAGGCACACATATCACCGACATTGAGATTACAACCATTAACGGTGTGGTGGGCCAATTGTTGGGCCATATTCCAGTACATGTATTTGAAGTTGGAGGCACTGACTGTCTTCTGCGCACCTTTTTCCGTAAGGATATCGACCTCCAGGTGAATGTCGTAGTTCTTCTTCCCTTCAAATTGCAAATAAGGCAATACTGCCGGTTCCTGCACCGGGCCAGGTGTACGGAAAGGCTCCATAGCCTCCATCGTCACTACCCAGGGAGAAATGGTGGAAGCAAAGCTCTTACCCAGGAATGGTCCAAGAGGCACGTATTCCCACTTCTGAATATCGCGGGCTGACCAGTCGTTAAACAGCACCATGCCGAAGATATAATCTTCCGCTTCAGCGGTACTCACCGATTCACCGAGCTTGGTGGCTTTTCCCACCACAAATCCCATTTCCAACTCAAAATCCAGCAGGCGGCTGGGGCCAAATACGGGTTGTTTTGAATCGGCAGGAATGGTTTGTCCTTTTGGTCGGTGAATTGGGGTGCCAGAAACGACGATGGATGAGGCCCGGCCGTGATAACCCACGGGCAGATGCCTCCAGTTGGGCAACAGCGCATTATCGGGATCGCGGAACATAGTACCGACATTGGTCGCATGTTCGATACTGGAGTAGAAATCGGTATAGTCGCCCACTTTTACGGGCAGTAGCATTTCCACTGTACTTTGGTCATGCAGGAAAAAGGTGGCCAGTTCGCTGGCATCCCATTCTTCCAGGTCATCGTCCAGAATTTCCGAAAGGCGATTGCGAACGGCACTTGTTTTGGCTTTGCCCAATGCCATAAAATCATTGAGGTACCGCTGCGAAAAGACGGCCCGGTCGATGTCGAGATCGTCAAAAAAGCCATCCTCGGCCAGTACCGCCAGGTCGGCTACCTGATTACCGATGGCGGTGCAGAGTCGGGGTGTTTTTTCCTTGGTTTGAAATACCCCAAAGGGCAGGTTTTGGATAGGGAAATCACTATTCTCAGGCACTTTTACCCAAGATTTGATCTTTGGATCATTTGCGCGAATCATATATAATTGGTTTTGCACAAAGCTAATAAAGTTGTCCTTCAATCCTTAATAAAAAGGCCGGATAGTGCGAAGGGTACACTTCCGGCCAGGTTTCCCTATCAAGACCATGCCTGGTCTCAGGGACTTTATTACTGTATTCTAGTTATTGCAGAATAATGCGCTGGCTAATACTGGCACGCCCTTCTGTTAGGCGAACGAGGTAAACACCTGCGGGATATTCTGCTAAATTGAGTTTCATACTCATTTGGCTGTAGCCAAATTGATATTGTTCTAATTGTTTTCCGTCAATGCTAAACAACTCCACCTTCATATCCTTTCCTGCGCTATCACTCAGTTGAATCTGTACATCACCGCTGGTGGGGTTTGGAGAAATGCTGATGGTTCTTCCGTTCAACTCATTGGTGCTATTGGTCACCGTATACACAAAATTGAATGGAGCCGTGGTTGCACCGCCACATTCATTGAGGGCTGTTACGCGCCAGAAGTAAGTACCTTGACCCGCTCCTGCAATATTTTGAGCGTTATAAGATGTACCGGTAGTATTGCTGCTCTCGATGATATTGGTAAAGTTAAGGTCTGTCGCAATTTCAAAGGAGTAGCTGGTAGCACCGTCTACTGCATCCCAGAGGAAGGTGATGTTTGGGTTATTCGGAAATACAGAGCCGTCCGCTGGGAAGGTCAAAGAGGTTAAAGTAGGCGCCGTTTCCACAATGATGGAAAACGTAGTTGCTACTTCGTAAGTACCATCAGAAATGGTGAAGGTGATGCTGTTGAATCCTGGCTCCAGGTTGAACAGATCACTGATGGTAACCTGTACAGTACTGCCGGGCATCACATTATCGGGATCAACATCAAAAGTGACCGTTGGGGTGCCACTGGGCTCAATCACGTAGCTTATCGAAGCAGAGGCTGAGAAACCGGGGCCTACCTGAATGGTTGCCTGTGCCTCTTCTGCTGCACAGGAAGTCACTCCGGTTGGGCTGATGGAGAAGGTCAGATCAGGTAATGTGGTAAAGCTGTAAATTTCCAAACCTTGTGTTTCTCCACAATCACCAGTGACATCCACACGCCAAAAATAGGTGGTGCCAAAATCAAGGCCACTAAGATTGTAGAACGTTCCAGCCTGCGTATTGGTGGTAAAAATGTTATTAAAATCCTGATCGGTAGCAATGACCACGGTGTAGGATACGGCACCACTTACTGCTCCCCATTCCAGCGTAAGCCCGCTGGGAATATCCGCCGAACCATTGGCCGGGCTGGAAGGCACTGCAGCCGGTGGTGTACCAAAAACGGTAAATTCAAAATCAGTAGTGGCACTGTCATTGCCATCCGTACCGGTCAGCGTCAGTACATAGGTGCCAGGGTCAAGTGAGCCAGAAACCGTCACATTAACCGTACTTCCCGGATCAGCAGGGTTTTCGGAAAATTCGACCATTGCTCCTGCGGGAAGTCCAGCTGCCGACAAGGTAACCGGGCCTTCATAACCGCTTCCCACAAGCACATCGAAGTTCATGACTTCTTCCGTACAAATCTCAAAATCGCCGGAAGGCCCAACCAGTACGACTTCATTAGGCAGGGTGACACAAATATTCAGATTCCAGGCCTCTACACTTCCGCCATCCTCATCGACGGCATCGCTCACCCTGAGCGTCCAGGTACCAGCCGCCAATTCACCATTGAAGGTGGATAGTGGATCAATGGATTGAAATTCACCACTGATGGCGGGCATGTTGCCACAGGAATTCTCAAGGTCATCAGCCGTATTGGTCGCCATATCGGAGAAACTTAGTTCCAGATTATCTCCATCACAACCATAAAAAGTCTCAGGTTCGCCCGGGCGTTCAAACAAGGTTACGACGGTGCCATCCGGAGAAGTCAGCGTAGCTGTAACATCTCCCACATAAGAGTGCAAAATATCCAAATCCACGACCTGAACATCGGAAACGAAGCCAGGCAAGGTAATTTCGATAGTGGAAATGACATCTTCGGCATCATCTGTGGCAATAACCTGGGGCAAATCCATTGCCCCTACGGAGGCACAGGAGATGGCTCCCGTTGAGAAAGAGAACACTGCCGACCATTCGCCGTCACCACAAAGGTTGGCACCACGAACGCGCCAGTAGTAGGTCGTTTCAGTATCGAGGCTTACACCAGTATAACTTGTCTGAGCGAGATCAGTACCTTCTGCAATAATATTCGTAAAGCCCGGATCAGTCGCTAACTGAAAAGTGTAGCTCGTTGCATCCGGTTGTCCTGCCCAGACAAAAGAAGGTGTCAGGAAAAGACCAGTTTCACCGTCTGCAGGCAGGGCTGGCATTGCTGCTGCAGGTGTTCCATCGAATACCGTTAACTGTAAAATCGTATTGGCACTTTCTGTACCATCTGTTCCTATCAGGTTGAAATTGATGACCCCACCGTTTAAAACAGCCGTATTGCTAATTGTGAGCGTGGTCGTCCCTCCGGGAGCTACCGGGTTTTCACCAAAAGTAGTATTTAGCCCCGCCGGCAATCCGGTAATGGTCAAGTCAACTGGTGCGCCAAAATTCTCACTTACCTCGATATCAAATACTACCACATCGGGCACACAGATCGTTTGGGTGGGATTGCTGGAAAGCACAAAGAAATTACAAAGTAGCTGAGCCCGGCCATCAAGCTCGAGGATGCCGGTATTATCTGGGTCAAGCCAATCCTTCAAACGACTTTGTGGGGTTCCTCCACCTTCCCAGGAAGTATGAAACCAACCGTACGAGTCGTATTCATTATTCCCACAAGCGGCCAAACCGCCGTGCAATTGTCCCACTACTTGCTTTTCACGGTTAAACAGCGGTGAGCCTGAAGATCCACCTTCAGTAGTGCCAATATCCCAGTCATCGACTCTGATGTGATCATTGTTGGACCCGGCTCCGTAGCTGTGGATGTCCGTTGGGTCAAATTCAAAACTGATCCGCTTTTCGTCCGTACTTGGGTGGTGCACACAAATGACCGTATCCGATGGTGCTATGTCTTCTGCACTCCATCCGGCGAAAAAGGCATCTGCTGTTGTCGACACTGGGTCATCCAATTCTACCAGGGCAAAATCGGATGGAGCATAAGAGGAACGAAAGAATGATCCTGTGTTAAAATCACTCAATGAACCATCGCCAGGTCCACCACTTGCACCGGAATTGGGCTGGCGGCAGAAGCTATTTTCATAATTCCAGTAAGCCACTAATGATGCCGCATTACCGGCATTGACGCCACAATGATTGGCTGTCATAAATAAAGGGGTACAATCTTGACGAACATTATTCACCAAAAAACCAGTGCAGAAAGTACCTCCTCCAAGGCCAATTACGGCCACGGATTGGATAATATCGCGGTATTGATCTACAATTCCCCAACCATCTGCGTCACCACAAATGACATCAAGGTTGCAGGAACCTGACATAGCCATGCTGGAAAAACCAATGAAGTCATGGTTGATCGATTTCAGTTGTAGCTGCAACTCGGAACGCTCTTCAGCGGGCAATTGTACTTCGATGACCAATTGCTCGCCGTCAAAAATGGGGGTCCAGAGTTCTTCGTGTTCTTCATTATCGGCAGGTGTAAAAGGGCCCATCACGCGCTTCTGATTGGGAGAATAGACGATGAGGCTACCATTACGCGGCATGACATATTTGCCAAACCCGAGATTTATGGAGTAAGCATCGGAAGACAGGATGCGCAGGCGCCAAACAGCATTGCCATTGGGTAGGGTTTCCCAGTTGCCATGAGTTTCCGGAGTGATGTTGACTGCAAAGGTTTCGGCAAATCGAGGCGCAATGCCGGGACCGCGACGCTCAAGCTCCGCTTGCAATAGCGCCGCATTATTCAAAGCTGGCATCATGACTAATTCCACCTCGTGTAGTGGTTGACGTGCAGGGGCTATGCGCTCATCAATGCTTTGTGCAAAGCTCAACTGCGCTACTAGCAGTAGAAAAGGTAGTATACGAGTTATTTTCATACTTGTGAATATGGTTGAATAGTAAAATCATAAGGGTAACTCAAAAGTATCATTTTACGGCTGATTCCTCAAAGATTATTGCGTGGTGATTGCCTGCTTGGTGACAAATCTATAAGCAGAACGGACTAGTTTAGAATGGTAACACCTTTGCGGTATTTTTTTTACGGTTTTGCGAACATTCTATTTGATTTGAGCTTTTTACCTAAAATTAAAATCATGAAAATACGATCAAATTTCGCCCTGGGTCTGGCTCTTCTAGCCAGCGTACTATTGGTTGCCGGATGTAATGCCAGTAAGGCAGCCAAAGGAGGTGCAATTGGTGGCGCTGCCGGTGGAGTCATTGGTGGTGTAATTGGCAAAAAAGCGGGGAATACTGCAGTAGGCGTCATTATTGGTGCCGCGGTGGGCGGTACTGCCGGTGCATTGATTGGCCGCTATATGGACAAACAGGCCAAAGAGATCGAGCAAGATCTTGAAGGTGCTGAAGTAGCCCGTGTTGGCGAGGGTATCCTGGTGACTTTCGACTCAGGGCTGATGTTTGATTTTGATTCCTACGCCTTAAGAGCAACGACCAAAAGCAACCTCCAGGAATTGGCCTCAACCCTCAAAAAATACGATGATACTGATATCCTGATTGAAGGGCATACTGATAGTAAGGGCTCGGAAGAATACAACCTCGACCTATCCAAAAAACGAGCCAAAACCGTAGCTGATTACCTGACCTCACAAGGGGTGCGTGTTACTCGCCTCAACACCGTGGGTTATGGCGAAGGGCAACCTATTGAAACCAATGATACTGAAGCCGGGCGACAAGCCAACCGGCGTGTAGAGGTAGCCATCTATGCCAATGAAGAACTGAAGAAGGATGCCGAGGATGGTAATCTTGACAACTAACACTGAAAAACCATCTGATCAACTGCCAAGCCACCATTCTGCCTTGTGGTTTGGCAGTTCTGTTTTAATTACCTACCATAAACAAGGCATTGGCAAACAACAATTTGCCATTCTCCCAAAAACCTCGAAAGAGCGGATTATCGATCAAATATACCACTTCTCCTCTACCCTTGTCTTCTACCGCAAAAACAACCGAATTTTTTAGGTCCTCGAGGGCTTTGGCACCGATAAAACCCGAAATCATCGGATCTTCGCCAATAGTACCCACATTCCAGGCATCCTTTAATAGCTGATAGTGAAGGGTATTCGTCTTTAATGAAAAATAGTAGTCCCCCAATCCAAAAGCCAGCGGATGGGTTGTATCAAGCATTACCTTAAAGATTGCACCAGGATTTGAGGATGAAATATAACGACGCTCCTGTCCAGCAAAGTCATCAAGTCGTCCCTCTAGTGCTTCTTCTTCTGACTCCTTCTCGGCAGTGGTTTTGTCCTCATTTGTTGCGTACGGAGTCAATGCAAACCCGTCCTGGTCTGTCAAAGTACTATTGGCCTCTCCAATGGCGATTAGTTTGCCACCACCACTCACCCAACTTCCCAGTTGCTTTCGAATTGTTTCATTAAAACTATAGTAGCCTTCCGGCAAAATCAAGACATTGAATTCATTCAAATCGACTCTACCAAGGTGCTTGCCATCCAGGATATGAATGGGATATTCCAGCACCTGCTCAAAATAATGCCATACCTGTCCAAACTCATTAGCATTGGTGTCTTCACCAGATAACAGCCCCACTTTCGGCATTCTGATTAATTTGACCGCATCCGAGCCAAAATCATTGCCCTCATCTACGAACCCTGTTTGAGCGACAGTCAGTTGCTGGTTTTTATTCCTCGCCATATCAACCACCTTCTGATCAAAATCAGCCACCTTTCGGTTGTCTGCTCTGGTGATGATCAGGGTTCCGGCCGGATAATTTTTTCCGCCAAGGGTGAAAGGATTACTTGCATAGCGAACTTTCACACCGGCATATAACAAGGC
This sequence comes from Saprospiraceae bacterium, assembly GCA_965229635.1. GTDB lineage: Bacteria > Bacteroidota > Bacteroidia > Chitinophagales > Saprospiraceae > BQJU01. Next base: position 1,849,780 of record OZ245894.1, on the reverse strand, counting down.
ACCCAAAAATTTGGCATTATCCATTGACGCCCATGGACTGAGGTAAGCATAAGCACCTTCATTGGTATTAATTGGCTGCACTCGATCAATGGCATAGCCCGGGCTGATATCAATTTTCTGTTTACTGGCGTATGCCTCCAATCCATACGCATAGGGTAAAGACCAACCGGTGATGTCATAAGTAAGCGAATCAACAACCTCTACTTCCGGATCAAACAACACCTGAGTCAATACCGACATGGGTTGGTAGGCACTCACTATCAGGTCACCAGCCTCCACCTTAATGCTTTTTTCCTGCCCATTTTGATAATCAAAGGCCCTGGTACTCAGGACAGTCTTGGCTTGACCATATTGAATCTGGTTTCGATCCAACAGCTGGCAAAGGGCTTTCAGTTTATCTTTATTGTTTGTCCCCTTAATGATGTAGGCTTTATAAGCTCCGGGAGGGTTTGAACTGGAACCGGCAAAGTACTGCTCAAATTCTTTCACCAATTGTGCAGCACTTTTTGAAGCGATCTCAATGGTCGACATAGAGGTCACCTTGTGGTGTAACACCCGATCATACAAGGTGAGTGTATCTTCATTCGGCATGATAATTGCCCTTCCGGCGCGACTGTGTCCGCCTTGTTCGTAGGTCATACCAATAGAGCCGTTGAAGGTAGGGTAAGTATCACCGTAACTTGGATAGAGCAGATCAAAAACTTCGCGGGTAAAATACAACCATCCTTCATTATCGAAGTGGCTGGCATGGTTTTTACCGATTTCCGTTTGAAAGTCTGCCTGCCAATCCGTGATGTAACTATGATAGGGTTGCGCTGCTGGTGCAAAATAGTAGGGATTGTGATAATACTGTTCGTGCAAATCAGCGTGTACATGCGGCATCCATTGCTGATACACTTTCACCCGCTGTTGCGATTCAATTTGTGTTTGCCAGGCCCAATCTCGATTGAGGTCAAACAAGTAGTGATTGACTCTCCCGCCGGGCCAGGGCTCGTTGTGCTCCCGTACAGCAGGATTCGGATCGGACATGCGATTCGCAACTCCACGGTACCAGTGTGTATAACGCGAATAGCCGTCAGGGTTGAGAGAAGGATCGATGATGACGATTGTATTTTTGAGCCAGTTTTGAATATCAGAATTTTTACCATTTGCCAGCTCGTATAAGACCATCATTGAGCTTTCCGAACCGGCGGCTTCATTGCCGTGCACACTGTAGCTCAACCAGACTATCGCCCGATCCAGGTCAGTATTTGGCTGGCCGGGTAGCAAGCCGGTTTTGCGCAAATTATTTTCGCGAATACTTTCCAGATCAGTCATATTCTCAGTGCTGGATATGATGGCCAGCATGAGCGGTCTTTGTTCATTAGTCTCCCCATAAGGGACCAATTTCACGTTGGGGCTGTTGGCTGCCACGTGTTGAATGTAATCGACCAGAAGATGGTGTGGCGTAAATGTTTCGCCCCAGCGATGGGGCAAAAATTCGTCGGGTGATTGGAGCTGTGCTTGAGCGTTGAGTGTGGCGATCATCAAACCAGCCAAAAAAGTCAATCTTGCGAGCATATTGATCACAATTTCAGAAACAGGTGATAAAAATTGGTCCAATATTAAGGATTACGGCTGGAATAAAAATATTTCGGGAACGGAATTATGGGTAGCTGGGCAAATTTTGGCGTATGCCCGAGGTATAAAATCGTTACAAATATAATGATGATAAAAATAATGATGATATTTGTCATCATTATTTTTATTACGATTATTTGTTGGATAATTGATCTTATGAATATTTTTTCAAAAAAATAGCCTCCTCTACCCACCAAAATCGCTAATTCCTGCATCTTCAACTACAAAAACAGATTTATAACGTAAAATATAGTTATAAAACTAGATAAATAGTTGTTTTTCCCATTGGTGATCCTTAGCTTTGTTGAAAGCTGTTTGAAAAACCACAAAAATTGTATGGAAATATGACCAAACTGACCAAAGCAGAAGAGGAAATCATGCAGATCATTTGGCACCTGGGGCCCTGCACAGTAAGCGACATAAGAACTTACATGGAGAGGGAACTGGATATCGCTAAACCTCCACACAGTACTGTTTCCACTTTTGTGCGGAATCTGGAAGAAAAGGGTGTGCTGGACCACAAGGCATATGGTCGAACCTATGAATACTTCCCACTGATCAGCAAAGAAGATTATACTGGTCAAACCCTGCGAAAGATTGTTTCCGACTACTTTGACGGTTCGATGAATCGACTGGTTTCCTTTTTGGTCAAGGAAGAAGAACTCAGCGTGAAAGAGTTATCTGAATTATTGAACCGGCTGGAAGAAGAATAACAATTCCGCGAAAAAACATTTTGCCATGCTCCAATATCTACTTGAAGCGAGTGTTTGCTGGCTGGCCTTTTACCTGGTCTACGCCCTGTTACTCAGCCGAGAAACTTTTTTCCAGCTCAATCGCTGGTATCTTTTAGGCACTCTTTTTCTGGGAGGTATCATTCCCTGGCTTGAGCTGCCCAAATTTTTACTTCCAGAGCAGCCAGCGCCGATCCTTGTACAGCTACTCCCCGGGCTAAACATCCAACAGCCAATAGCAATTGCAGAAGTTCCAGCAACTCCGATGGTCAGCTTTCTGGATGTACTTGCTTTTCTGTATTGGCTTGGTGTAGTGCTTGCCGGGCTTCGCTTTGCTTACGGGCTTTGGCAGTTGGCAAGTTTATATCAAAAAAGTAAAAAACAACATCTTGACAGTTACACTTTAGTACTGACCAATGAAAAGCATCTTCCATTTTCATTTTTCAATTACCTCTTTAAAAGTAGCTTTCATCAAACAAATGAAGAAGATCAATCCCAAATCACCAAACACGAACTGGCGCACATTCACGGTTGGCATACGCTTGACGTATTGTTCATGGAAGTAATCGGTATTATAACGTGGTGTTGCCCGCCAGTGTACCTATACCGTCGCTCTCTACGCGTGGTACACGAATACATTGCTGATGCTGCCGTGTTGCGCACCTCCAATCGAAAACATTATGGCCAAATGTTGATAACGCAATCTCAATCCGGATTACAGATTGCACTTGTTAATCACCTAATTCATTCACAACTTAAAAAAAGAATTTTCATGATGACGAAAGACAAATCCCGACACTCGGCCCGCTACAAATACTTTTTGCTACTCCCTCTTTTGTGTTTAATGCTGGCCGCATTTGCCCGACATAATGAAACCCTGCTCCCACTTTCCTCTGTTGAACAAGAAGATATCAGTATGCTAACTGAATCTAAAACCAACGGAGATGTGGACGAAATGCCCAGATTTCCGGGCTGTGAGGCAATAGAAGATGCGGAGCACCGAAAAGTTTGTGCTCAAAAACACTTGTTCCAATTCATCTTTGATAACCTAAAATATCCGGAAGCAGCCAAGAAGGCAAACATTCAGGGTACGGTAATTGTACAATTTTCGGTAGATACGGATGGGAGTATCATTGAGCCTACCATCCTAAAAAGCCTGGGTGGAGGATGTGATGAGGAAGTACTGAGAATGATGGGACAAATGCCCAAATGGATCCCCGGGAAGAAAGAAGGAAAAACCGTAAAGGTTGAAATGAAGTTGCCGATTCAGTTCAAGTTTGATACCAAAGATCGGGCACAAACAAACAAGACCGGCGAGGTTTTTAAGGTAGTGGAGGAAATGCCATTATTCCCGGGATGTGAAGCCAGTGCAGAATATTCTCTGGAAAAGAAGAAGTGTTCTGATAAGAAGCTACTCGAATTCATCTTTAACAATGTAAAATACCCAAAAGAAGCGAAGGACACAGGAGAAGAAGGTATGGTAGTCGTTTCCTTTATTGTTGATCGAACAGGCCAAATTCTGGAGCCAGAGATCATTCGTGGTAGTCACCCTGCTCTGGACAAAGAAGTCCTACGAGTAGTGAGTATGATGCCAAGGTGGACGCCAGGCAGACAAAAAGGTAAAGATGTATCCGTGCAGTTTAATCTGCCGGTGAGGTTTACAATTGCTAAAGAAGACAAGGAAAATGTAACGGCTAATCCTATGCCACAACCATCGGCAAACGTCTTGGAGTTAGCGGAATTCTCAGCTAGTCCAAACCCTACAGATGGTATTTTCACACTACGGTTCAAGGCCGAGCCAAAGCCAATCAATATCCTTATTACCAATAATGCCGGAAAAGAACTCTACCGCCTCAACCGGCAGGATTTTGATGGAACCTTTAATGAGGAAATTGATTTAGGAAATACTGCAAAAGGAACACTAATCATTACGGTGCAACAAGGAGAACAACACTATTCCTCCAAATTGATTATGCAGTAACCCATTTACCCGACTATTGTGATTGATGCATCCGGTATTGAACTCCGGATGCATTTAATTTTTATTCTGCTGCAGCATCTGCGGCTTCACTCTCCTGGGCTTTATTGATTTTTTCAACTTCCATATCAATAAAATAAAGGCTTTGAGGACTATCGCCAATCAGTTTGATCTTATCGAGAATGGTGCGCATTAAGGCTTCTTCCTCGCGTTGCTCTTCTACATACCACTGTAGGAAGTTGTGGGTAGAGTGGTCTTTTTCCTGATAACTCAAGGCCACCAGTTCATTAATTGCTTTGGTTACTTTTTGCTCGTGAGTATATACAGCTTCAAACATTTTCCCTACACTCTCAAACTCATGTGGTGCCTGCTTCACCTCAGGAGCAAGGGCATGTCCATCTACTTCGCTGATATAGTAAAAAATGCGTAGCATGTGCTGACGTTCTTCATCCGACTGGCGATGCATAAATTTCGCGCAGCCTTCCAGTCCTTCCCGATCGCACCAGGAAGCCATAGAAAGATATAGGTAGGAAGCAAAGGCTTCCAGGGCTATTTGTTCGTTGAGGGCCCTTTCCATTGATTTTGAAATCATTTCGTGGATTTTAATTTAAAAAGTTGCGATTGTATTATGTTAAAAAAGCAAATGCAAATAAACAAACCGCAATAATCAAACCATACATGAATACTCCATAACAAATGCGCAGATATTTATACTTTTTTGCTAAAACAACTCCCAGGTAGTAGATATCGCGGGTCATGGAGCTATATAAAAAGTCGCTATCCTTAATCATTTCCATCATGCCCCAATGAAAGTCATCGAGGTTCATATTGTAAAAATTGCCAAAAAACAGTAGGTTGGAACGCCGGTTTTCAATATCCTCCCGCGTGAATTTACCTTCTGTTACTTTTGGCTGTGTAGATAATATAGCAAACACCAAGGCAATTAAACAAACCGCCAAAAGTATAATGGTAGGAAAAATCAATTTTGCGTTGGTCTCAAAACGCGGTACTAGATTAGAAACCACTATTGAGATCACAATCGCGTTGATACTCAGCATAATGTTTGCCTTGTTATCAGCAATAGAACTGAGGTTGACATGGGTTCGATAAGTGGTACGATACATCGTTTCCACCCCCCGACCAAGATTGAGCTGCTTCAGCTCCATATCCTTTGAAGATTTGTCTTGCTTCTTTTTTTTCTTTTTCTTCTTCTTTTTGGTAACCGCCACCGGCAGTTCGCCATTGGTTTCAGTCAATCCGGGGTTGAGCCGAAGCTTGTGTTTGTACAACTGGCGAATGTGTTTTTCCTTCTGCTTCCCAAAAAGCCTTCTCCCAGCGGTGGTATGATAGTGATGGCGAATCATGAAACCCATCTCAAAATCTACCCATTCCGGTTCCGACATAATGACGCCTCTGGTGAGCAACATTTCCTGCCTCAACCGGCCACATCGATCCCAGTATTGATCCATGCCAAGGTGGCTCAAGTCGGCATCACAAAGAATTTCTTCAACCAGGTTCCGTGGACTTTGTGGAATTCGGGTAGCCATGATACAGCCCTCCACCAGCTTGAGGTTTTCTTCAGGATAATCATAGTTTTCCAAAAATTTCCGGGCCTTCTGACAACCGCGCACTTCATGCCCCTCCTGTTGGCCATCATAATAACCAACATCGTGAAACCAGGCAGCAATTTGTAGTGCTTCAATTTCCTCCTCATTTAGGTTTTCGTATTCATTGGCGATAGTCAACGCCGCCTGTACAACAGACTTGGTATGCTCCAGATCATGATACACATAGTCAGCGGGAATGATCTCCTCAAAAATTTTCTCAATATGTCGCTCCAGCTCTTCGAGCATCACCTGATTTGCCATACGTTCATCTTGGAATTGTGTAAATCCTCTGAACTAGAAGTTCAGCGGTTAGCCTTCTGGCATCAAAGTAACTAAATTTAGGGAAAAGCTGGAAATGAGCAGCGTTATTTCGTTCAATTAGAAAGGTCGTTATCAGAAATTTGCACAAGCTTATAATTACTCAATTCTCGCCATTTTCAGATACAATAATGATCGCTCTGATTTGATCTTCAGAAAGTCCTGTTATTTTGGCAATCACATGCAAAGGAATGCCTTCTCTATGGGCATTTAAAACGATTTCTTTCTTGGTGATTTCAGAACCTTTTTCCAGACCTTGTTCCAGGCCTTGTTCCAGACCTTGTTCCAGGCCTTGTTCCAGGCCTTGTTCCAGGCCTTGCTCACGACCTTCTTCCAGCCCCTTTTCTTTAAAATAATTAAAAACTAACTCTTGAAGTCCCATACCTTGAACGTTTTGTTGAAGATTGACACATACCTCCTCAAATTTATTAAAAATTTCCTTTTCGTCAAATAGTAAATAGTAACGTAAAAAGTTCATAATCCTAACAATCTTTGGTTTCTCCAGCCCTCTTTCGATCAACCTTTTTAGCATTCTCATCTTCAACGAATATAGGTGTTCGTCCACCAACGTTTTCCGATCCAAAGCCAGCCTCGCCGTCTCCATTACTGCCGCAAATGGATTGTCTTGGTTTTGATATTCTGCCACGGTATGATCTAGCAATTTGTAAGAGTTGAATGCAAAATGCAACTTCGTTCCCCACAGTTCCTCCTGATAATTTGAAGGCCGAAACCGAGGATTTGCATCCGTTAAGAGTACTAGTGCCGTAATGGGCAATTGATACCGATCCCGAATACGGTAAAAATACTCATACATACGTTTTGTAAAATCCTTCTCTTCATAGCCCTGAATCTCAACGTGAACTAAAACATGCCAATTCTCGCCCGATTTCAATCGGAGCTTGATCAACTTATCAGCAACTCTTTTTTTACTTTGTGAATAAGGAGATAACTGTTCCAGCTCCTTATCAAGAAATTCAAAGCCAGCTTCAAGCTCAACCAGATCACAGTAGCCTGGAAAGAAAAATGACAGAAAATCGGGAAACAAATCTTCAATGGTTCCCTTCCATAACAAATCAGGGGGTATAACATTCATCAGCAGAGCGTTTTTTTTGAAAATGTATTGTTATGAAGTTATTCTAAAAATAGGCCCTGGAATAACCCAAGGCCCACTATGTTTCCTAATAAAATTCAAAAACTATTCGAGGTGATAAACCACTTTAGTTAACCATTTTTTCGGATCCGGTTCTGTTCCGGGATCAGTTACGTACTCTTCAATAGCAGGCGCAACAAAAGTCAAGCCGTTGTTTTTCATATATGCATCCATTGCCATGTGCGCATCTCCGATCTTTTCGTAAGGACCATAGTAATTAATTAACAACCCCTTACCAGCAGGCAAAGTAATAGCCGTAAATCCATCCACCTCTACTTTCTCCTTGGTTGGAATGCCCATAGCCATATCTGACTCCTGCTGCTCTTCATCCCAGGTATAATAAAGTCCACTCGGCATACCAGCCATTTCAATACCGTTGTCAGTCAGTGCTTTATGTACTTTCCCCAAATTCTCGGCATAAGCTTCCTGCATTTTGTCCATGGCTACCGTTTTCCTAACAGCCACATAATACCGCTCCGGCAAATCTACCTGTTCTATCTCAAGGTTAGCAGTACCTGTTGCTTCAGCCTTGGCCTCCACTATTCCTTTCAGTAGTTCCAATCCACGGTCAAAATCCTTGCCGATAGCACCTTCCATATCCTGAAACAACAACATGGCATTCATTGGGAATGGCATCTCGCTTTCAAAGCCCCAGGTCACATTGGTGCCTTCTTCCGTGCTTTCAAAATCCCATTTTCCGTCGGCTCCTCCCATACCATCAAACTCAACATGGGTCTGAATTTCTTCGTTTGGGGTACTGGAGGTAATGGACATGTTTCCGCTTCCGGCTTCTTCCGCTGTCCAGGAGTACGACGCTCCGACTCCGGCCGTTTGCTCTCCCATCGTTACTTTCATTGTAGGGTCCATTTCTTTCCAGGGAGACCAATCCTCCCAGCTGCTCAAATCGTTGACGGTATTAAACACCAAATCCACTGGTGCATCGATCGTCGTTGACCGTGATGCCTCTATCTTTTTTGGTGCAATAGCTCCCAAAATCAATACAAGGGCAATCAAAATCCCTAAGGTGATTCCAATAATTTTTAAGGCTTTCATCGTTTTGATATTAGTTAAAAAAGGTTTCAGGAGTCAAACTTACAAAAAAATGTTTACATTTTAAATAATTAAAACAAATATTATTTCTTAGAATATTTGTTCATCAGCCAACAATCCTTTCCCATCAGTTTTCATTTCCGCAGTGAAAATCCTTACATTTCCGAAAAGTTTTTGGTCAGACCTATATGAAAAGATGCCATTTCCTATGCTTATTGTTGCAAATACTGCTGGTTGTATCACTACAGGGGCAACAGGATGATATTAAAATCAAGGTCTATGATTTTGATGAAGGATTGAGTCATCGCAACGTCTTCAAAATTCAGCAGGACACCAACGGCTTTATCTGGATGGCCACCATCAATGGCCTGAATCGCTTTGATGGTTACAATTTTCTGCAATTTAATAGCCGCAACCTCCAACAATATATCCCTCACGATGTCATTTCGGATATGCTGATCGACGCCAATAATCAGATTTGGCTGGGCAATCCCGATTTCATTACCCTTTTTAATCCGGTGAGCCAGGAAAGTCAAACGGCTCGTATTAAAAGAGGAAGCCTGGTGAGAAGAGAATCGCAGGTGCCCAGCAACCTCTACCAGGATTCCCACCAGGATATCTGGATGGCGACCTACGACGAAAAATCGGCCAATACAGCCATCCAAATCATGCATCCCGATGGACAATTGGAGGATATCCTCAAAACGGAAGGACAATACACCCGACGTCCGATACTGGAGTGGATGGACTCCTATTTCATTGGTGCCTATGAAAATGAGCTTTGGCAACTTGATCAACAATACAACATCATCAATAAGGTCAGCATTCCAACCGGCAATGCCGAACGTTTGGCACTTCGCATCATCCAAATGCAGGTTGTCAACAGCAAGATTCTGGTCCTTACTGCCAGCGGTAAAGTATTTGAATACAACACCATTCAAAAAGCATTCTTTCCCCACCCTGTTAATAACAAGCTGGTCAATCCGTTTGTGGCCAGTGCTTTCTTTATTGAAGAAAATGGTGATCTCTGGCTTGGTGGACGCGGCATTTTGCTGCATTATGATGCTGCCTCCGGTAGCTTGAGCAACTACGACAATACCATCCGGCAAACGGTGAAAAACACTTGTCTTTACCGACAATTTTTTAAAGACCGGGCGGGAGTCATTTGGGTCGCCTCTGACTTTGGAGCCATCAAGATCATTAAATCAGATGATCTGTTCTCACAATACCTTAGTGGGGGCAGCGAATACTGCAGCAATGTATACTGCAGTACCCGTGGCCTGACCGAAGATGAATCGGGTCGGATTTACATTTCCTATTACAACTCTATTCACATCCTGGATCCGGTCAATAATGCCATACGTCCGCTTTTCCCATCGAATGATTATTTCAACTTTCCTTTCGGAATACAATACCATAAAGGAGCAATCTGGACCGGAAACGGACTACGCATTGACATCAAAACATTGGCCGTCGATACCATCTTTTCTCATCCCAATGTAGACCTCGGTGTCGTCCTGGTCGATCAAACCCGGGAATTATGGTTTGGTTATCAACACTGGCTATATCAGTACAATGTAGAAAAAGATAGTCTCTGGAGCTTCCAGGACAACCAGGGTACCTGGGATAGCCTCAACGGGCAAATCAGTCACCTTTTCCAACGTGAAGACAGTCCCAACATCTGGGCTTCTACGCTTAACAACGGCATTTACAAAATAGATAAAACCCTCGGACGGCTGGCCCACTACAATGCCGATTCTACCAGTCGAATTATCCTGCCGCACAATCAGATCAATGCGGCTTACGAAGATCGTTTTGGCTACCTTTGGGCGGCTTCCGCCAATGGATTATTGCGCTTTGACATTACCGGTAAAAAACTGGAAGTCTTCACCACTAATGACGGATTACCAAACAACTTCATCAACGGCATCCTGCCGGAAGGAGATACCTGTATGTGGGTCAGTACCGATAACGGGTTGTGCCGCTTCTGTCCGGAGCCCCGACAGGCGACCAGTTTTTTTCTTGAGGACGGCCTTTCGGCCAATGAATTTAATCGCATCTCTTTTTACAAAGCCAAAAATGGACGCATGTATTTTGGCGGGCTGAATGGGGTCAATGCCTTCTATCCGGGGAGCAACTTCCAAAGCCGTCGGGAAAAACAGCTACAGTCCCGAATGCTACTGACCTCTTTTACCCGACTTGATGGAGGCATTGATAGTGTCAGTGTCCAAAACTTTGGATTGCAACATCAATCCATCGACCTTTCGCATCAAGACAAGCTGTTTACCTTTACTTATAGTCTGGCCGACTTTAGCAATCCTCTACAAAACACCTATAGCTATAAGCTCGATGGTTATGAAAGCACCTGGTCGCCCCCCAGTACTATCAATACGGTGCGCTACAACAACATCCCGGCCGGTGACTACATCTTTCGCGTGCGCGGTCGGGCCGGCCAGTCCACCTGGAGTGACCACGAATTGGCTATTCCGGTACATATTTCGGAGGCCTACTACAATACCTGGCCCTTCCGCATCTTTGCCGCCCTGGCCGTTTTTGGATTGATCTGGTTGATTATGCGTTACCGCATTATTCTCATCAAACGCCGGGAAAAAGAACTCGAAGGCATAGTCAAAGCAAGAACCCAGGAACTGGAAAAGGAAAAACAAAAATCAGAGGAGCTATTGCTCAATATCCTGCCCGCCGAAACAGCCCACGAGCTCAAAACCCACGGCTTTGCCAAGGCTAAGCGGCACGAATTGGTCACGGTGATGTTTTCCGATTTTAAAAACTTCTCCCGCATATCCGAGCAGTTAGAGCCAGAGGAACTGGTGGCAGAAATTGACCTCTGCTTTCGCGCATTTGACGAGATCATCGACAAGTACGGGCTGGAAAAGATCAAGACTGTTGGTGATGCCTATCTGTGTGTAGGTGGCATCTCCAGCGACGATATTGACGAGGCGATGCGGGTGGTGAGTGCTGCATTGGAAATTCAGGAATTCCTGAAAGGCATCTCCTTCGAGAAAAAGATGAACAAGACGCCCTACTTTGAGGCGCGCCTGGGCATTCACACCGGCCCTGTGGTGGCCGGCATTGTCGGCATTAAGAAATTTGCCTACGACATCTGGGGTGACACCGTAAATGTAGCCAGTCGGATGGAAACCAACGGTGAAGTAGGCAAGGTCAACATTTCGGCAACCACCTACCAGCTGATCCGCCATCAATTCAAGTGTGAATATCAGGGGCAATTTTCGGAAAACAATGCGGATATCGGCATGTATTATGTGCTGGGGCCGAGAGAGGAAGAGTGATGAAATTTAAGTTACCAACTTAAACCATCACTTGACAACTTAAATCATCATGCCAAATTTCCTCCCTCACACACCAAAAACGGCTTGAACCACATCTAATTAATAAAGGTTAGGCCAAACCAACTGCCATTATTTCCTTCAACTAAAATCTGATTTATCATGGATGTTTTCACTACAAACATCAGTGGGACTGCCCTACTGATGACGGTCGGAGCTATGTCTTTAGGTATCGTTGGCCTGATCCTGGTATTCCGCTATTATTTGCATCAAAAGTCCGGATCAACACCCCAAAAAACCGCCAAAATTGTTCCATTTGGCAAAAAGTATCCGGCTTTTGATGTCTTTCGATACAGTCAGGTATTTTTCAAAGTAGGCCTGGCCTTTACGCTGGCGCTTTCAGTACTTTGTCTGGCCTGGACCTCGTATGAACCAGTAACCGTAATAGCTGGTGGATCTACTTTTGACGAAACACTGATTGAGCTGGAAATTCCGCGCACGCCGCCGCCAAAACCGCTACCTCCTCCTCCACCGCCACCGATCATTGAGGAGGTGCCCGCCGAGGAGATTATTGACGATGAGCAACCCGATTTTGTAGATCGCAGTATTGATATGACTAATGATGTGGTGATCCCGGAACCAGTTGAAGAACCGGTGGTTCCAGTGGTACCGCCGCCACCACCAAGGAAAGATCCCGGCAATAATGTGATCATCTTCGTGGAAGAAATGCCCCGCTTTCCCGGATGTGAGGATATGGCTGCGAGTAATGATGATAAGAAAAAATGTGCCGATGGAAAGCTGATGTCTTTTGTGTATAACAACATCAAATACCCTGCGATAGCCCGAGAAACATCGGTAGAGGGTATGGTAGTCGTGCAGTTTGTGGTGGAAAAGGACGGTTCAATCAGTGGCATCAAATTGGTGCGTGACATCGGTGCCGGGTGTGGACAGGAGGCCGTTCGGGTGGTAGAATTGATGAATAAGGAAAGCCTGAAATGGAGCCCCGGCAAACAACAGGGACGACCTCTACGGGTACAGTTTAATCTGCCGGTACGGTTCAAATTGCAATAATCCGCAATTGCACGGTAGAGACGCATTGCAATGCGTCTCCACTGTGCAATGCGTCTCTACCGCCCAAATAATCATTTGTTAAACCCTACCACCCTGTGGAAAACTTCCGGCCCAAAATTTATTGGTAACGACAATGATTTCCTACCTTTGAAAATTAACCAAATCTTTGATCGGCATGGAGCCAGGAAAGTCACGGTTGTTGCTAACTTGCATTTTGATTGTTTTTTTTAATGTATGTACGGACCTCATTCCGTTGGCATTAGCAAACAACCCCAATAGTTCAGTGCCCGAATATCGGGACGAAGAGGTGGAAGAGCGCCTGAAAAGTTTGGGAGAATTTATTGTAGAACCGCGCTACGAAAGTGTGGTCAAAGCCTACATCCGAGGCTACGTGGTACGCAACCGCCGCAATGCCGAAATCATCCTCGGCCGTACTGTGATGTACTTCCCGATATTTGAAAAATACCTGAAAGAACACGGAATGCCCGAGGAGCTGAAATACCTCTCTGTAGTAGAATCAGCCCTGAATCCGCGTGCGGTATCCTGGGCAGGTGCAGTGGGGCTGTGGCAATTTATGCCCGATACGGGTAGGGCTTATGGCTTGCGCATTGATAAACAGGTGGACGAACGCTGTGATCCACAGAAATCGACCCTGGCAGCTATTGAATACCTGCGCCATCAGTACGAATATTTTGGCGACTGGGCACTTGCACTGGCGGCTTACAACTCTGGCCCAGGACGGGTACGAAGAGCGATCAGACGGGCGCGCAGTAAGGATTTCTGGAAGCTGAGAAGGTATCTGCCCCGCGAAACTCGCAATTATGTTCCAGCCTTCATCGCGGCGACTTACCTGGCCAAATACTTTGAAGAACACAATCTGCAACCACTATATCCAGACCTGGACCTACAGATCACCACGGCTACCCGTATCGATCATTACTGTAGTTTTTATCGCATAGCGCAGATTACAGGATTGTCGTTGGATGTGATCAAAACGCTGAACCCGGCTTACGAAAATGAATACGTTCCGGAGACACCCGGTGGTAGTTTTGTCACCTTGCCCAAAAGGGTGATGCCGCTTTTTGAATATTACCTGATCGCCCGCGAGAAGGGAGACAGTCAATTTGATCAGGCTCACACTTCGGTGAAAATATCTCAGAATAAAGCCGAAGGACAATCGTATCCCTATCATGTATTGGTGGTAGAAGAAGGGGAACTACTGGAAGATCTGGCCGCTGAATTTGAGTGTACCGTGCACCAGCTCATGGCCTGGAACGAACTAACGAACCGCGTGCTGGAAGCCGGACAAGAACTGAAAATATACAAGGCCCGCAATGAACTCCAGGAAGACGAAAGCCTTGTCTTCTCTCCCGTTGCCACACTAATGCCTACACAAATCAACGAACTACAGGCCATCAGCCTCTCCATTGAACCTTCCGCCATGCCGGCACCGGACTACCTTTATGTGCACTACACCCTGGGTAAAAAAGAGACCCTGGAGGAGGTACAGCACAAATATGGTGAAACCACTGCGGAAGCAACCTACGTAAATAAACCCACCGCCCGCAAAACGAGGAAAGGGGTAAAGACGGTGCGTATTCCTGTTGCGAAGGTGGCGGTTTTTTAGTGTAGAAGTGTAGACGGATCGGCTTCGTTGAAAGGCTTTTCGATTGATGTAGGTCGATGTTACAAACATCTCCCGAGCGACTTGGGGAGCGAAGGCCCTAAAACCTTACTGCTCGCTCGTGAGCGTCTGCGACGCGATACGCTCCTTAAAAAACCCAAGCGGTAGAAAGTACGGATGGCACCCCAAAACCTAAAGCCCGAAACCTAATACCTGAAATAATCCTGAAAATTCTATAATCCTGAGAATTCTGCTCCTATTCCTGCTCTTTTTTTAATTTTTTTTCCTTCTCATATAATAATCTGCAAAATGCGCCCGTTTTTATAATGAATTTTTAATCAACAACTCAAAACCCTCGTCTATCGGTCAACATTTTTTTACACTTAAATAAAATAGTTTTTAAACCGATAACTTCCCGCATGACGACAGGTCTTACTTTTTTTTCTTGAATTATGGTGCAGTTCTGATTTTTAGCCCAGCTGACCAATGAAAACCATCACACTCAGGGCTGTTACCACTAGGAGAAAACTTCCATAATATTTTCGGAAAAGGTCCTCAGACCAACCTCCTTTTCGCATTTGTGAAAAGCAGGGTTTAATGGCGATTATCGGGGAAAAAGTACGTGACAAGGTTCGCGTACTGGATTCCTGCCAGATAACGCCTGGGAGAGCTATGTTTTGTACTCAACTGACAAGGTATAAAACAGTGATGCACTATGGAACACTAAAGATGCACGAACCATTGAGAGAGTAGTTTGAACCAGCAGCGGATAGGGAAACCTTATAAGTTGGTACCCTACCGCTGCCTTTTACTCCCCTGGTACGCGCACTAGGATCGAATATTTTTCTTTTAGAGCATATTAAAAATATGGTCTTACACCGGTCTGTAATTACATACAAGTATAACGCCAAAAAAAGCCCAAGAGTCGTTCCCCCGAAACAATTTACAGATCATTATAGTCGTCATAATCCCCAAAATGACTATCCGGTACAGGGTCTTTTTCATAAGGCCCTGTATTTTTTTTGTGTCCTTTTTTGAATCTCTGCGTCTAAAAGAATAATTTTAGTAATCTTAAATTAAGAATTGGGTCCTCCCAAATAAAAAAATCGCATTGTTATGGATTTAATGAATCTTTTACAAGGACAAATTTCCGATAACCTCATCGACCAATTGAGTAATCAAATTGGAGGAGCGGACAAGGAAAAAACCGCCGCTGCTACCACTGGCATTATGACCACCCTGATGGGAGCACTAGCCAAAAATGCTCAGAGCCCGGAAGGGGCACAATCCCTAAATAACGCTTTGGAAAGAGACCACGATGGCAGTATCCTGGATGATGTAATGGGTATGTTGAGTGGCAATGCTCAGGCCAACAACCCAAAAATGCTCAATGGAGCCGGTATTATCAACCACATCCTTGGTGACCGCCAAAGTGGCGCGGTCAATATGATCAGCCAGATGAGTGGGCTGGACTCCAACAAGACCGGTAGCCTGATGACCATGCTGGCTCCCGTGCTGATGGGTGCCTTGGGACAAACCAAGCGCCAGCAGGGACTGGATATGAATGGCATTGCTTCTTTGCTTTCCGGCACCGTACAAAATCAGAAATCTCAGAATCCAACCATGGACCTCGTTACCCGCTTCCTGGATAGCGATGGCGATGGCAGCATTGTGGACGATGTAGCCAGCATCGGCTTCAAGTTTCTGGGCGGATTTTTCAAAGGAAGAAGATAACATACTAATCGTTCCCAATCACAAAGGGAATGAGACAGAAAATGAAATACAAAAGCCTCGTGAGATCACTCACGGGGCTTTCATTTTATTCCTAGATGGTATTTTATAAGCTTAGGCACTAAGCCAAAAGTAAAAGCTGGTGCAACTGGTCAGAAAATAATTGATGTGCTTTTCAGGCTAACTGCACTGATGATGCTAAACATTAGAAGTCAATTATTTCTGCATCAATCCACTAGGCGCTTTTTTCGCTTTCCCGTTTTTTCTCCTGCTCCTGACGCTCCGATTCACGCATGCCATCTTTCAACTCACTTTCAATGGTAGAACGGGCCGTGTTGAATTCGCGAATCCCCTTGCCAATACCACGCATGAGCTCAGGAATTTTCTTGCCGCCAAACAACAGCAGGATAGCAAAGAAAATCACTAGCATCTCCGGACCAAAAAAGTTGAATAACAATATGGTTTTCATAATAAAGAATTTTATTGGTGCAAAATTACACCTTTTTCAACAGTGACGCATCATTTTAGGACGGACATTTTGATCCATCCCAACACAAATGGTTTAATCAGCTTGGGTTATTTTTTCAATCCAATCTCCCGTAGCCGCTCATCGAGGTATTCACCTGCGGTAATCGGCTCGTAGGCCAATGGCCGTTCATCGGTAATACAGCTTTCAAGGCTACTCAAATCCATGTTGCTTCTGGGGTGCAGGAAAAAAGGAATCGACAAACGCGGTTCATTCCACTTTTCCCGTGGAGGATTGACCACACGGTGGGTGGTTGACTTCAGATAATTATTGGTCAGACGCTGCAACATATCACCAACGTTGATCACAATTTCGTGCTCTCCGGGCGTAATATCCAGCCACTTGTCTTCCTTATTGAGCAGCTGCAGTCCACCCGCCGAGGCGCCCACCAACAACGTAATCAGGTTGATATCTTCGTGCTGCTCAGCACGGATGGCCGACTTAGGCTCCTGCGTAATTGGCGGATAATAGATAGAACGCAAAATACTGTTGCCATTGTGTATTTTGGCGTCAAAATAGTCCTCATCCAGTCCAAGGTGGATCGCAATGGCTTGCAATAGAGCCCCACCGGATTTTTCAAAAGCCTTATATAGTTGGATGCCCAAATCAGTAAATTCAGGTTTCTCCAGCACTTTTACATTATTCGGATAATAATCCTGGATCGGATCACCATCTGTCACTTCCTGGCCAATCTGGAAAAACTCTTTCAAATCAGCTACTTCCGATTGTTTGGCGTGTTCCTTGCCAAAGGAAGTATATCCACGCTGTCCGGCAAGCCCCTGAATTTCGTAATTCTTCTTAATCCATCCGGGCAAGCCGAAAAATTCGTTTGAGGCCTTGTAAAAACCGTCAATTAGCTCCTTTGGAATACCGTGGTTGACCACTCCCACAAAACCAATTTCGTGAAAGGCGTTGCCCAATTTGTCTACAAATGCGGCACGCTCTTCTGCATTGCCGTCCACAAATTGAGATAAATCAACAACAGGGATAACTCTTTCTGCCATGTTTATTTGTTTAATAACGCTTTTAAAAAATTGTCAGCGAAGAAAAAAGGACCACTAAATTAACACTTTTTGGCACAATCTGGGTCATCCGCAATTCAACTTTTTCACCGGCGCGGCTTGTAGCGCGACTTTTCCAGAATCTGTTGTGCGTCCCGAAGCTGGATCAAATCCTGCAAGCGGGTTTGCGGATAATTGCGCATATACCTTTTGACGATTTGCCATCCAATCCAGTTGGCCGTTCGTCCCGGCGCTTCATCCGGCATGCCCGGTGAGTTGGGGCTATAATCCACCAACTTGCGAATTTTTTGCCACTCGGTGGAATAGAGCAGGTTTTCACTTAGCAAGTAAGCCCAAATTTCCAGTTCATTATCGTCGAGCCATTGTACCTGTTCTGCCGTAATTTCCATTTTAATGCTATCGGCAGTATAGGGCATCAACTGATCGAGGATGTATAGTTTTTTGCCATTGCGTACCATGATATCCAGCAGCCGGTCACCGGAAGGAGGTCCCACCAGGTCGTCGGTGAGCACCCGCAGGGTTTTCTCCACCAGATGCTCCGGAGTAAAGGTGCGGGTCATGTAAGCCGAAAAGGCCGGATTCCCCGGGTTGATGGTTTGATAGGGATATTGCTCTCCCAGAAAAAAGTCGAGTCCAACGGCCAAAGAGTTTTCCCCGTAGATAAAGGCCGCCACCGTATACTCCGAGATGAAGGTGGTCACATCGGGAGTCGGCAATTCCGGGAAATAGTGTTTTAAATATTTAAAGCTCTGGTCAAACTCCGTCTGAATGTCCTCCATATTGCTGTAAAGCACCATAGAGGTATCATAGAGGTGCCGCACCGGCGGGTGCTTGAGAAAACCGCCGATATAGGCCGTTTCTTCTTCGGGTTTGATGCGCTCACCGTCAATGCCGAGGATTTGCCCAAAATATAACGGGGCAAACACGGGATAAGCGCCACGCAGCTGCTCCAGTCCGGCATCGAGGTTGTTGGTGTCCAGCGAAAAGAGGTCTTTCTCAAACCGCCGCATCTTTGTTTCAACAGCGATATCCGATACATCGGGAATGTATTTTTGATCTTCGTTTTGACAACTGAAGAACGAAATAGCCAAAAGTGCGTTGTAAATGAAAGCTTTTTTCCAACTCATATCCTTAAAAAGCGGGATTTTAGTGATCATCGTATAAATTTGCGTCAAGCAATAAGCGACTGCAAATTCGCGTATATTGTAGAAGTCACACAAAAAACTGTTGAATAATGAAAAAAATTGTTGCCATCTCTGCCTTTTTATTGGGCTTTTCCCTGGTTACAACCGCACAGGAATTGATTCGCTTCGGATTCCAGGTGAGTCCGGCATTTTCCTGGATGTCTTCCAACTCTTCACGCATCAGCACCAGCGGCACCAACCTGGGGATTAAACTGGGCATGGTCGGTGAATACTACTTTCAGGAAAACTACGCCTTTACCACCGGTATCGGCTTTCATTTTAATTCCGGAGGAACATTATTGTACGACAATCCCGGTTCCTACTGGAAAAAGACCGACCTGCCTGACCCGCTGACCAGCCTTTCGGCAGATACCAAACTCAAATACGACATTCAGTATCTCGAAATTCCGGCGGGACTAAAAATGAGAACCCGCGAATTTGGATACATCCGCTACTTCCTGGAGCCCAATATTGTTTTTGGGTTTAGAACCCAGGCCCGCGGTACCATTAAAGATCCGGGTAAAAACGGGGAAGACGAAGAGAAATACAACATTCAGAAAGAGGTGAACCCACTCAACCTCTCCTGGGGCCTGAGAGGAGGTATTGAATATACCATTTCTGAAAACACGAGCCTCGTTGGTGGTATCGGCTTCCAGGTCGGTTTCACCGATGCCACGGATGACAACGGTACCGAGTTTGATCCCAGCACCCCCAGCGGCGAACGAAGAGAGGACTCCAAAGGCACCGTACGTGCCATCGTACTGCGATTGGGTGTGATGTTTTAGTACATGTTTGGAAAAACACTTTTAATTGAAAAACTGGAAGAAAGACTGTCGACTGTGCATTTCTTCCAGTTTTTCCAATCCTTCCAAAGGAATTATTTTCATTCCAACTTCCCTGATTATTAGCACATTACTGTGAATTTCTTATCTTTGCACGCCTTTTTAAAAAGGATTCTTTTTTGTTTGCTAAAAAAACCAAAATGGGAGATACACAAATACCTCAAATCGATACCTTAATTGATCAGTACATTACCCGCGCCCTGGAAGAAGATGTACGCACCGGCGACCATACTTCGCTGGCCTGCATTCCGGCGGATGCCCGCGACCGCGCGCAGCTTTTGGTGAAAGACCCCGGGGTAATTGCCGGCATTGCCGTGGCCAGGCGCATCTTCGAAAGAGTAGATCCCACAGCCACCATTGATGTCAAAATTGAAGACGGTAGCGATATCAATATCGGTGATGTGGTATTTGAGGTAGAATGTAACTCCCAGGCCCTACTCAAGGCCGAACGCATTGTGCTCAATACCATGCAACGCATGAGTGGCATTGCAACACTGAGCAACCGCTATAAATTTGAGGTAGAAGACCTTCCCGTTCGTATTCTTGATACCCGCAAGACCACCCCTACCATCCGCTTTCTGGAAAAATGGGCCGTTCGCCTCGGTGGCTGTGAAAATTACCGCGATGGCTTGTACGACTGGATCATGATCAAGGACAACCACATCGATGCCTGCGGCGGCATTCGTCAGGCCATCGAAAAGATTGCGGATTATCAGGAGGCCAATCAACTTAACCTTCCCGTTACCGTTGAAGTGCGCAACCTCGTGGAGCTGCACGAAGTACTCGCAGTAGGCAAGGTAACGCGCATCATGCTCGACAACTTTGAATTGCCCCTGCTCAAGGAGGCACTGGCCACCATCAACGGCCGTTTTGAGACCGAAGCTTCGGGTGGAATCAATATTCACACTATCCGTCGGGTAGCCAAAACCGGTGTTGACTTTGTATCGGTTGGTGCCCTGACCCATTCGGCGCACAGCCTCGATCTGAGCCTGAAGGTGGTGAAAGAAGTCCCCAACGAAGTACTCTAAGTAGGTTCATCGTCAGGCATTTGCCAAACTATAAGTGCTTTTTTTTCGTTATATTGAGCATGCTTGTGGCTAAAACTGCAAAAACGTATATCGTTTTTAACAATTGGTAAGTATTTAGTAACAAGTTGGATGAAGAATTTCCAGCAAAGTTAAAAGTCTGTTAAAGTATCCTGTTGCGTTCGGTTAATACCTAATTTTGTAAGGTTTACAGTACGAAAGTTATTTCCAAAATCTTGCACGCTAATATCGATGAATAAAAAAGCTATTTGGGCGATAATTGGGTTGATGAGCCTCGCTGTCATTGGCGTTGTATGGCTTCAGATGAGCTTGATACAAACGTCGATGAAGGTCAATGAGGAGAAATTCGATAAGAACGTCTTTAATGCCCTGAATGCCGTTGTAAACCGCCTGGAATACAACGAAAAACGGGAGGCATTCCATTTACATGGCAATGGCTATTCCATCAGCTACCTGAGCAATGACCTGCAGGGACTGGCGGGTGGAAATCAAGGCATCAATGGCGGCAAGGTCGACTTTTCCTTCAAACAAGTAGTGGGACAGCCCGGCGCACTGGACCGCCTGATGGCCGATGTACTGGATTTTGGTTTGTGCACCAATTGCCTGCGCAGCCGGGACGAAAAACTCCAGCGACTGATGATGTACAATACGCGCAATGACTTTGTACCGCTGGAAGAACGCATCAAACTTGAGCAACTCGATAAAGCTCTACGCCAGGAACTCGACAATCAGGGCATCAATACCGACTTTAACTACGGCATCTTTTCCAAGCGCCGCAAATCTTTTGTCATTGTTGACAACCACTATGTGGTGGAAGAACCACAGCCCGAAGACGGGCAATATGGCTACAGAAATCTCTTTGCATCAGACTATCAGGTGCATCTCTTTCCCGAAGATTCTGTTTCTCCGGGCCTGTTGATGATCCACTTTCCTTCCAAAACCAGCGTGGTGTGGAGTTCGCTGTGGCTCAACTTTTTGGGTACCATCCTTTTTACAGCAATTATCCTGCTTTGTTTTGCCTATACCATTCAGGTGATCTTCCAGCAAAAGAAAATTTCCGAGATGAAGACCGACTTCATCAACAATATGACGCATGAATTCAAAACGCCCATTGCCACCATTTCATTGGCCGCCGATTCTATCACCAGCCCGATCATTTCCGGTCAGAAAGATAAGGTAGAGCGTTTTGCCAACATCATCAAGCAGGAAAACAAGCGCATGAACAAACAGGTGGAGAAGGTATTGCAGATGGCGCGTATCGACAAGCGGGAATACTCCCTGAAGCTTTCTCCGGTGAACCTGCACGACATCATCGAAAATGCGGTGGAAAACATTACCCTACAGGTAGAAAAAAAGGATGGAACTGTCAGTACCGAACTGGAAGCTTCCAATCCCGTTGTTGAAGGAGACATGACACATATTTCCAATGTGATCAACAATTTATTAGATAATGCAAACAAGTATTCTCCGGAAAAACCGGAAATTTCTCTGCACACGCGCAATCTACCCAACGGTGTTGAAGTTATAGTAAAGGACCGTGGAATTGGCATGAGCAAGGAAGCGCGCAAACATATTTTTGATAAATTTTACCGGGTACACACCGGAAATCTACACGACGTAAAAGGCTTTGGCTTAGGATTGAGTTATGTAAAAGCCATGATGACCGCCCATAAGGGAGAGATCGACGTCAGGAGTGAACCGGGCAAGGGAAGTAGTTTTATTCTCTTTTTTCCCTACCAGGTAGAAACAAAACATTAACCCTTATTATCCCTTACCGGATTCTCAAAATTCTGGTCTGGTAAGCTCGGAGGGAAACAAGAAAAACTATCTATTATGGCAAATGACAAAATCCTATTGGTAGAAGATGATCAGAATTTTGGGGATGTACTGAAGTCTTATCTGGAAATGCACGAATATGACGTAACCCTCGCTACCGACGGTGCGCAGGGCCTTGAAAGTTATAATAAAGGACAATTTGATTTGTGTATCTTCGACGTGATGATGCCCAAGAAAGACGGCTTTACCCTGGCCAAAGAAATTCGCGAAAAAGACATGGAGATGCCCATCATCTTCCTGACCGCCAAGACGATGAAAGATGATGTACTGCAGGGCTTTAAAATCGGTGCCGACGACTACATTACCAAGCCTTTCAACTCAGAAGAATTGCTGTACCGCATTCAGGCCATTCTGAAGCGCAGCCAGCAGAAGGCTGATCCCAGAGATGAGATTAAAGAATTTACCATCGGAAAATACCATTTTAACTATCCATTGCGTATCTTGACGTACGATTTGGGTGGTTCGGATGAAGAAAAATCTAAACTTTCTCCCAAAGAAGCCCAACTTTTACGTATGTTTGCAATGTATATGAACGATATACTCCCCCGTTCTGAAGCATTGACCAAAATTTGGGGTGAAGACAACTACTTCACCGCGCGCAGTATGGACGTGTTTGTCACAAAATTGCGCAAGTACCTCAAGCAGGACGAAAACATTGAAATTGTCAATATTCACGGCAACGGATTTCAATTGCTCGTCAAAGCAGAAGAGGAAGCCTGAAAGATAGATTAGAGCGGTTTTCTAGCGAAGATCGCCACATCATAAGATTAGTTTTTGGGATTATGATTTGGGCTGGGTAGCCATGAGCTACCTGGCTTTTTTTGCGAAAAATCGAACCGTGTACAAACTTCTGCTCAAACCACTTCTCTTTCGCCTTTCTCCCGAAAAGGCCCATTCCATCACCTTGGTTCTATTACAAATGGTTTTGTCTACGCCGCTGCTCGGCAACTGGTTTCGCCGGTATTACCGCGTTGACCATCCCATGTTGCGACGAGAGGTTTTAGGATTGTCGTTTCCCAATCCGGTTGGGCTGGCCGCCGGTTTTGACAAGGACGGCAAGTACTACCGCGATATGGCAGCACTCGGTTTCGGTTTTATCGAATTGGGCACGGTGACCCCAAAAGGACAGGTGGGCAATCCACAGCCCCGCCTCTTCCGACTGCCTGCCGACGAGGGCCTGATCAACCGCATGGGCTTTAATAATGAAGGCGTACAGGCATTGGTCGAAAGACTAAAATACGAGCGCCCGGAAGGCATCGTGATTGGCGGCAATATTGGTAAAAACAAGATTACGCCCAACGAAGAAGCCAACAATGATTATGTGACCTGCTTTGAAGCCCTTTTCCCCTACGTGGATTATTTTGTGGTGAATGTCAGTTCGCCCAATACGCCCAATCTGCGCGCCTTGCAGGACCGCGAACCACTCACGCGGCTGCTGACTGAATTGCAGACCCTCAACCGGGCTCAACCCACTCAAAAGCCCATCCTGCTCAAAATTGCCCCCGACCTGACCGAGACGCAACTCGATGAGATTGTAGAGATCGTGCAGCAAACCCGCATTTCCGGCATCATTGCCACCAATACTACCATCAGCCGCGATGGCTTGCAAACGCCCGCCGAAGAAATTGCCGAAATCGGTGCCGGAGGGCTTAGCGGAAGCCCGGTGAGACAGCGTTCTACCGAGGTTATACGTTATTTAAATGAACAGGCCAATGGCCAACTGTTCATTATCGGGGTGGGTGGTATTACTTCTCCCGAAGACGCCATAGAAAAGCTGGAAGCCGGCGCTTCTCTGGTGCAAGTCTACAGCGGTTTGATCTACGAGGGCCCTTCACTCGTAAAAAAGATCAATCAAGCCATCCTCCAACGGAACAAAGCCAACTAAAAACAGGTTAATATTTATAAGACTGTAAAGGCTTTCCTATCGGCGAGAAGGTGTTTCTCCTCAACACCGCATTAAAATCCCCAATGGCGAGAGCTTGAACCCATGAAAACTACGATCCTATGATGTATCTAATGCTGCTTTTTCTGTTTGGCTACGTGCTGGTCATGTTATTATCCGATAAAGCCCACGCTTTTTACCGGGATGTGCGCTTCTGGTTGGTGCTTGTGTCTTTGTGTACGTTGATTTGGATGAGTGTGTACGGGTATATGTTCAGCTGATTTTTTTAAACCACATAGGCACATAAGAGCCGATCACTAACCGTTCCGTTACAACCTTAGTTTGGTTGTTTTTCCAATTGCTGCAAATAGCCTTGTAGTGTTTGC
Organism: Saprospiraceae bacterium; assembly: GCA_965229635.1. GTDB lineage: Bacteria > Bacteroidota > Bacteroidia > Chitinophagales > Saprospiraceae > BQJU01. Next base: position 1,824,871 of record OZ245894.1, on the reverse strand, counting down.
CCTTCTGCTCTGTTTTTTGCCTCAATAACTCTGTTGATTACGTGATACCAGGACTCTTGAAAGTTATCGGGATCAACCATTTTGAGCGCTTTCATATCCGATTGCAAAACCTCAGGATCAAGCTGATGAGGAATATTTTCCTCCATACCTTTCAACGCCGTCATGAATGCCTCCAGATTTAGCCCTTCTTCCTTTTCCCGGAAATAAAGTACGGTGATGGTCAGCGCTTCCACTTCATACTCCCATTTATCCGAAGGAATTGCATTGAGACTACGCTGAAGCAAATGTGCCATGTGGTGAATGGCGTAAAATTTAAAAATCAGATCGATATACAATGCCTTCCCCGAGTCGTAGTAATTTCCATAATGGTGATTCCTTTGAAAGAACTCCGCCTCAGCTTTATCCAACTCTTCAAATGGCGTTAAGTGGAGTGTATGCTCATCTGTAACATAGTCAATATGGTCTTTGGATCGACGCCACAAGCGCATTTTAGGAAGCTCAAACTGCTTAAGTTCTTCGGGAAAGTTATCAAAGAAGCCATGTGTCAATGCCTTGGTATCTTGGACAATCGCCTTGTTTATTTGAGCAATTTCTTTGGAAACACCACAACTTACAAAAAGCGTAGCCAGGGCCAGTAGACCAATAAAGGTTGAATGAGCGCGCATCATCGTGTTATGCTTTACAGATTATAATACTGCACGCAAAGTAATAGAAATTTCTTTGATTAAATTGTATAGAATAAGCTGGTTTAACAGAGACGTAATTCAAAAGCCGTTAGAAACAATAAAATATTTGAACCACAACAGAGACAAAAGAAAACAAAAGAAGATTAGAAAAAATCCAGCGGTTTTTTCTCTAATCACCTGAAAATCATGTTCATTTTGTAAAACTAGGTCAACACCATATGGGCCCCTTCTGTGCCCTTTTGGTTGGTGCTTGTGTCTTTGTGTACGTTGATTTGGATGAGTGTATATGGTTATATGTTCTGCTGAAAAGTTCTAAACCACATAGACACATAAGGTGGATTTGGTTTTGAGCTAATCGGGTAACTTTCGATATAGTTCGTTCACAAATGTTTGTTGCCCTTCCCTGAAGATATGGGCGACATTGAAATTTAGTAAAATTCCCTTGGGCGCACTTAATAATTTCATATAGGTCAGTATTTGAGCTTCATAAATGGGCAAGATTTCGTTTGTCGCTTTTAGTTCTAAGACTAGCACTTCTTCTACAAATAGATCGCACCTTAGGTTTGTTTCCATAATCCGACCTTTATAGATCACGGGCACCTCTAATTCCGATGCATAGTTGATGCCCCGTATCTCCAATTCCTGAGTCAAACAGCGATGATATACACTTTCCAGTAAGCCAGGTCCCAACTCCTTATGACCTCAATTGCCGCTCCAATGACTTGATAAGTCAGTTCTTTAAGGTAAGTCTTAGTAATCTTCACATCTAATTTTTTAAGAAAGAGCAAAAGCAAAGAATAAAAAAATATGCCTATGTGGTTAAATCCTAACTAATTCAACTGCGCATTCTGCCGCTGCCCCCCTACCCTCATCGTCTTTGACGAAAAGATCAGCGCCTGGATTACAAAGGCGATGATAAACAGCACGATCAGCTCAAAGTGAGACGTAAACACACTGCCGTGAATGATCTCTTCTGACTTCTTCTTCAGGCTGGCTCCTTCTTTGGCTTGAATATCCGACAATACGGATAGCGTGGCGAAGGCCACTTCTGTACTGGCATCGTAGGTATCGATCAGTTCCGGCGAAATGGCGGGGTTGCTGGAATGCAGGATTTCATCTTCCAGGCGGTTGATGGTGGCCAGTGAGGCCTTTAGCTTATTGAAATTGATCTCTTCTTCCTTGGTCAGATAAGTCTCTTCGTAGCTGGCAATCAGGTGATCCCGATCGGCGCGGTACTGCTCCACGGCACTTTGCGTAGGCACATCCAGCGGATGGTCTTCCAGAGCCTGTAGCTGGTCGCGTTCCTTCTTCAGGTCCTCGTACAGGTGAAAGATATAGCCCTCCACCAGTAGCCGGTCTTTGTAGATAGAAGAAATGGACGCTTCGAGTTGTTTAAAGCGATTCCGCTCCATCAGGTTGGTGAGCATGGTTAATCCGAGAATAACAGCTAGCAAAAGCGCAGCGGTCAATTTACCCTTAATACTGTAAGTCCATTTCATAGCACTATTTTCTATCCATGCCTGGCTGGGCAATGATCACTTCTTCCCACCTGGCACTTCCTTTGAGCTACAATAGTATAGCTATTACAAATTTACGAATAATTTTGCAAGGGTGGAGGGGGGAAATTAAAGCTTCTTTTGAATGTCCTGCACGATGACACTCCAGGCATCATCCAGGTCCTTCCATTTGCTGATGGGCGTGAGTTTGCCGGTGGCGGCGTCCGTGGGAATGGCTTGAATTTTACTGATTTCGTGGCCTTTCCAGTAGCTATCCTTTCTGACCACGATGGGAATCACTGTACAGTCATTATTGTGGTACCTTTCCAGGATGATCGGCAGTTCATCACTGTCAATATAGTCCGATGCCCAAAAGTCATCACTGATCAAGAGAATGATGATCTCGGCGGTATTCAGGTTGTGCCGGATTTCTTCATCCCAATCCTGGCCGCCCATGATTTGGTGATCGTACCAAAGCTCGGTGATTTTCTTCCTGCGCAAAAGCGGCTTTAACCGATTCTCCAGTTCTTTGCGAAAATCAAGGTCTTTGTGGGAATAAGAAACAAATATTTTTGTGCCCTCTTCCTTTACCGCTTCGGCAGTGGGCTTCAGTTCCGGGAGCACATTATTTAAAAGCTCTCTAACCGAGACATTTTCAAAACTCACATCACAGTTTATAGCAGGCTGACTAGGGTGATTAAAGCGACGTAGGACATCAGAATATTTATAGTATTCAATTTTTTCCTGAACCGCTTTGGAGCATTTGGTACAAATACAAGGAATCATCAATTCCACCTCCACCCCGGCATAATCACGGTGGATGTCATCAATTTCTTTTTTGATCACGCCAAATAGTTCCCGCATTTGTTTACCACTCAATTCAATACGAATTTTCCGGCGAAAGCGATTTTCCTCAATTTTAGCCTGGGTATCCTCCGTGCGTAGCCAAACTCCGGCACTCCAGGCATGATTGTCATCGGCAATGTAGTCGTACATCTCAGCGGTGAGGTAGTTGACCAATCCACGAGGCAAGATGGTTTGGTAATGATACTCCACCACCATGCGATTGTAGTATTGCCAGGCTACTTCGGGTTGCGTAGCAGGCAGCAAGGCCGGAATAATGTACTGATTGGGATCATTACGCTGCGGATAACAAATACTAAACTCCCGCATCATGGCAATCAAATCATTGGCGTAGTAACTGTATTCCGGGAAAACATCCCAAATGTCATGTGCCTGCTCCAAGGTAAAGCGACCGCAGGCATTCTGAATAGATTCATCAAATACCAGCTTAAAGATACCTTCGGTGGCCCAGTGTCGTTCCAGAATGACCTTTTGTTTTAAAGTGGGATTATCGTGATACCACAATACCGCTCCCAATTGGTGTAAAAAGCGCCCTACATCTTCAATGCCCTTGCGGCTATCAATCTCCCCTTCTTCCCGGCAAACTTCAATAAATTTTTGGTAGGTGATAAAATGATTACCCGGTTCTGCTTTAAGGGCTTCCAGTTTGGTACGAATCCGCAACCAACTTTTGGGAATGGTTCGCTGCGTATGCGGCAATTGCTGTAGGTAATACTGAATGGCCTTTTCCAGCGAATCCAGCCCTTCATTATTTAATAAATTGACATTAAACAACTCATCCTTGATATTAAAATGCTGTTTATAGGGGCGAATATCCAGTGACCGCGGCATGCCGTTGCGTTTGTTTTGCACAAACAAAATGGGACTGTCCTTTCCGTACAATTGAATCGTTTGCAACCAATAATCAAAGTCATCGTTTTCCCGACTGGTTTCTGTCAATAACAAATACAGCGCGCTCTCATTCATAAAAAACCGGTGAAAGTGATGAATGATTTGCTGACCACCAAAATCCCAGACGTGTGCGTTAAACTGGCTACCTTCCTGATCCATAACGAACTCGTAGCTATCAATTTCCACCTGTTTGGTACGTTCATCCCCTTTGGGCAGGGCATGTTTTTTATCCTTGAGCCTGTACCGCAGGGAGGTCTTACCCACTTCTCCACTTCCGGTCAACAATAATTTGGCTTCCTTGACTGAGGTTTCTCCGGATTTTTCCAGTTCTTCGAAGTAGCGAAGGATGGCTTCGTTGCCTTGTTGTATGATTTCTACGGGAGGTTCTGATAAGGGATTTCCCCTTATTGAGATCATATCATAATCTCCTACGTCAAGGCCTCCCCACCAGACTACTAATCCTTTCCTAACAAGTGCTAAAAGTGGTGCCAAACCTCCAATTTTATTATAACTGAGGTTTAGTGTGCTTAATCCTGTTAGGGAGTGTAAACAGGAAATGTCCGCAATGTTATTGTAGCTAAGGTCCAGCATGCTTAACCCCGTGAGGGGTTGTAAAAAGGAAATGTCTGTGATCTTATTGGAACGGAGATCCAGCGTGGTCAGTCCAGTGAGGGGTTGTGAAAAGGAAATGTCCTTGATCTGATTGTCGCCGAGGTACAGCTTGGTTAACCCGGTGAGGGGTTGTAAAAAAGAAATGTCTGTAATCTTATTGGAGCTGAGATTCAGCGTACTTAATCCGGTGAGGGAGTGTAAAAAGGAAATGTCCACGATATTACAGGAACGGAGGTACAGGGTTTGCAGATTTTCTAAAAGCCTGAGATTACTTAATTCTAAGATGGTACAATTTTCCCAGTAATCTCCTGCAGCGAATAGGGTGGATAATTTTTTTAAGGCTCTAATGCTCTCTGGAATTAATTTTATTTTATTAGGTAACCCTTTATTACTACTATCTATCCATTCTTGCTGCTCATAATCCCAATACCGATTACACAAATACAATTCCTCCAGTTGCGTCAGCTCAAAGACTTCCTTCGGGATTTCCGTCAGGCTGCACCTGCCCAGGTCCAGGATTTTACTGTTGTTTTTTTTGGCGTTTTCAATGAGTTTGAGGGCTAGGTTTGACATGGTGGTCTTTGTTATGTTAATAGAAGGGGTAGGACGAATATAGGTAATTTGGAGCAGGATTTTCAGAATTTTAGAATTCTCAGGATTATTGAGCAGGGGCGCTGTACTCAATCAGGAGATTGGAGGAAGATCGTGGCGCGTCGCAGACGCTAACGAGCGAAAAAGGGCGTGGCGCGTCAGAGACGCTGACGAGCGAAGGAAGGGGGAATCACTGATCTGCATTCGGAAAATCTACTGGTAGGTCAAGTCGTTTTAAAGTGCAATACAAGTCATCAAAAGTACGGCTGCTGAAATGCTCGTCATAGTAATCTCGTTGCAGGCATTCACAGAAAAAAAGGTGTTGGTTTCCATTATGGAGGTGCAGTTTTATACGATTGATACCCGTTAGTAGCGTGATGCTTTTGATTTCTGAAAAAGCGAAATACCTGACCTTTTTGAAGGGGTAATATCGGTTCCTGATTTCCAGTACTTTTGACTCCGGATAAAGGAGGATATTATTATTGGCAAAGCGGCCCCAGGTTTGGGTATAAAGCAAGAACAAGAGGCCAAAAGCTCCAAGAATGATCAAGATAAGCACCTTGTTTTCGATTTGTATCAGGAGGGACAGCAAAGGCGTAGCAAAAAACATGAGGATTATCAGCCCTACGGATTTGTGATAAACGCGGATATCATTCTCAAATACATCAGGAGCTTCGTTTTTCCAGGAGGGCTTGATGATTTTACCGCTTAGTTTGATCATACCTCCTCGATTTTTACCGCCTGCTTCAAATGATAACTTTCCGGTTGGTCCAGGCGGGTAGTTTTGATTTCCAGGGCACATAGGTCTGTGACCGGCTTCCAAAGGTGGATGATCAGGGACAATGACAGCGGTAAGGCATCGGTGACAAATAGCTCGTGTCGATAGCGGTCATGCCAGCCTTCTTTTTTGTTGATGCGCTCTTCATGGATGACCAGTTTGTAGCAATCGTAGCCGAGGATGTCTCTACGGATATCGGGATGAGGGTCGAGTTCATAATGTAACTGCCAATCCTCGGAGGCTTCATGTAAGGCCAATTCCATCATTTGAGGGACGCCTTTTATATCCGTGTATTCGTGCTTCATCACCCCGGTATGCGGATGAATGGTGATGACCTCGTCTTCTGTTAATCGGTACAGTTTTCGCTCATAAAGGATGGTATCGGGACCAACGGTGTAGGTGTCAATTTGTTGGTTGTCTTTTTCGATTCGTTGCTGTACGAAGGTCAGCATTTGCTGCTGTTCTTCGGCCTTTTGCACGGTTAATGGTTCTTCGAAGCTATCCTCCTCCAGAAGGTGCTTTTTCAGAGCTTCCTCGGTAGCGACCAGTTCATTTGTATAGCGGATATAGTATTTCATTGTAAAGTACTTGAAGTAGCCATCCAAGGTAATTGCTTCACATGACATTCACTCCAGGAGGAAAGGGCGTATCGCGTTGCAGACGCTCACGAGCGAGCAGTAGGTTTTGGGGCGGCGCTAGTAAGTTCTATCACTTGGAGCTTTTTGTAACACCAAGCCGAAAAAATAAACCTCATAAACCAGCATAAACCTTATAACCCTAAGTTGGAATTTCCCGGGCTTTAGAATTTGCAGGATCATCTAAGAAGCACCTCCCGTCTAAACCGCCTCAACCGCCTCCCCTGCCTCAACCATAAACCTCATAAACTCGAGCAGAATTCCCACGATTAAAGAATTTGCAGAATGATCTCCGAAGCACCTCCCCTCTAAACCATCTCCCCCGTCTCTGAGCAGAATTTCCAGAATTAAGGAATTTGCAGGATGACTAAGCTGGCTTTCTCTAAACTCCTACACACTAAACTCTACACTCAAAAAACTATCCCTCAAATCCCACCTTCCGATGTGTGCCATCACAATACGGCTTATTCGAAGAAGCACCACAGCGGCAGAAGGCCGTCACACGGTGTTGTTTTTCTTCGTGGCCATCGGGGTATTTGATGTGCAGGTTGCCGTAGACCATTAGTGGGCCATTTTTGCTGATCTCGACGATGCGTTCGGTTTCGCTTTCTACGGGGCCTTCTTTGGCGTCGTCATTGAGGTAGTAGGACAGGGCGCCCGAGGGGCACTTTTTGACCTGGTTGATGATGGCTTCGGTGCTGGCGCCTTCGGCGTTGACCCAGGGACGGGCTTGCGGATCAAAGACTTCAGGCAGGCCGTTGAAGCACAGTTTGGAATGAATGCAAACGTCCGGCTTCCACACGATGGTGACCTCGCCGTTGGTGTATTCCTTGACGGTCTTTTTTGAGTCGCTCATGAATCAATTTGGTGTTGTTTTTCTTATGAATTGGTTCAAATCACTTCTGTAACATACACATTTTTTCGCGAAATAGTGACTCACATGAAGTATGGAAATTATGTACAAGAGTGTTAAAATCAGGCAAAAACCCTTATTTTGGTGGTATATTGTCCCGAAAATGTGTTGCTATTTTCAATTTTTAAGCAAAAAAGTGAAAATATTTGGCCGTTTTTTCGTTAAAGGAATGTTGAAAGTTTAACATTGTCGATTCAAAAGACCAAAATTTATGAGTGGATCGAACCCAAAATCTAAAGTCAACCTTATGAAGAAAAGATTGATTTTCCTGCTATGTGCACTATGCCTGGGCACCGCTGCCCTGGCGCAAAATTATTACACCATCATGATCGGTACCTTCCTGGATGCCAAACCCCAGGACTTTGATCCCATCCGGCCATTGGGACTGGTGTATGCTTATCCTACTAACGGCAACCTTTCTCAGGTGTACCTGGGCGGCTTTGACGATAAAGCCAAAGCGGAAGAGGTGGCCCAAAATCTCAAACAACGTGGCTATGCCAATGCCTCCGTGCAGGAGCGCCGCCTGAGCGATGGCAAAACCGTAACAGTCATTCAAATGGCCACCCGCGTGATCAGCAAAGAAATTGAATGGGAGGAGTTTGAAAAAATTGGCAACCTATACGCTATCCTCAACGGAGACCGCGTGAAGATTATGACCGGGCTTTACGCCAATGTCAACGAAGCCAAACAGGAGCTGGCCAAGGTGAGAAACTCGGGCTATTCCGATGCTTTTGTCAAAAATGTCAATAGCAACCTGCTGGTGAAAATCGGGGAGTTTGAGACCGGTATTAAAAAGGCCCTCATCCCGTTGTCGTTTGACCAGCAGTCGACCCAGGGACGGATTGTAACTCAACCTGACAACCGCCCCCGCACCAATAATAGTAATATACCCGATGATGTGCCTACCGGCTACGACAATAGCGCGGTAACGGCCCGCTCTCCCGTGGCGGCCAGGACGGCTAATGTCAATATCCCGGAAGCGCCCACTTCCAAGAAGATGAGTATGCCGGATATCCGCGTGAAGGTGAAGCGCCGTTCGGTATTGGAACTGCAAAAAATACTGAAGGCGGAAAAGGCCTACACCAGCAGCCTTGATGGTTATTACGGTAAAGGCACGGAAGCCGCCTACGACGAAGTGATGGCCACCAACCGCGAATTGCAGAAATACCTGCACCTGGCCGAAACGATGGAAGGTACCAAGGAAAGCGGCGCGGGCAACAGCCTGCAAAGAGCCATCAATAATCTGCCTACCGAGGCATCGGCACCGACGACTATCGAAAGCTCCTCCGCACCGGTAGCCAAGGCGTATCAGGCTTATTTGCTGTACAATACGCTGGGACCAAGCAATGAGGTGAACAACCTGATGAATAGTGCCATCAAAGGGGCCTATAGTGGCAAAAAGCTGCAAAACCAACCTCCATTTGATTATAACGCGACTTACGCTTACCAGGACCTGGGGCAGATGATTCAGCATCTGTTTTACATCCATGCGGCTCCGGGCAATAACTACGCCGTACCGTGCTGGCTGTACGACCGTCATCCAAGAGAAACCGCCAAGGCACAAGCCGCTTTCGCGGGATACGACAATAACGATCTGAAGCTGCAAGCCTGTGATCAATTTCTGGATTGGCCGGAGATCAAGGTATTACAAGCTATCGCGGCGGATATGAATACGGACAGTAAAGTTAATACCGGCCGCCTGAGCGCGGATGCTTCCAAGCGGGCGCATTTGTTTACCAGTCCGCAAGCGCTCAATGCATCAGAAGCCAAAACCATCGAAAGCTGGAATACGGACCTGTGGAACAACCTCAACGCCTGGTCGAGCCGTGACCCGATTCACCAGCGGGTGGTGGTAGCCTTGAAAGTGGCCTATTTCCAGTCGCAAGTCCGTCTGGAGGATTACTTCATGGATCAGGGCTTCAGCGCTGATGAGTCAAAAGGACTGGCATTGGCCACACTGGAAACGCTGGTAGGGTATTACCTCGATCGGTTTGTGTAACGGACAGCCTGCAAATTCTCGGATAGTTGAAGTTGGCAACTTCAACTATCCGAGAATTTGCAGAATGATTAAGCAAAGACCCATCTAAACCGTCTCCTCCGCCTAAACTTTAACCTTTAACCCCATAAATAGAGCAGGATTCCGAAAATTCAAGAGTTTGCACAAAAACCAAGCGACTTCTCTAAACTCTACTCACTACACTCTAAACCATCTTCAAGTTATCTCACCAATAAAATACGGCCTTCACTTTGCTGTAAAACATCGGGACTTTGGGCTGAACGGTAGGTTAGCAGGTAGGCATATTGTCCGGCGGGCAGGCGGCGGTTATTCATTTTGCCAGTCCAGCCCTCGGTAAGTGTAGTGGATTGAAATACCTGCCCTCCCCAGCGATTGTAGATGTGGAGTTGGTACTCACTGACCTCACAGGGGCCAAGCGGCTGCCAGGTGTCGTTGATGCCGTCGTCATTCGGCGAAAAGGCATCGGGAAAGTAGAGCTGGCAGCGGCAGTTGAATGCATCTTCGAAGATATTGATGCTGTCGCGAACGGAGCAATTGCCCACCGAAGCTTCCACCCAATAGAGGCCGGGGGTATTGATGGTGATACTGGCGCTTGTAGACTGGTTACTCCATAGATATGTTTCGTAATTGGATGGTGCTGATAAGGTCACTTCTTGCACGGTACAGTAGGTCGTGTCTTTGCCCAGGTAGAGCGGAGGGCATACGATAGAGAAGTTGTCGAGGTGCACAATGGCCTCACCGGCGGTTTCAATAATGGCGGTGATATAAGAGATGTTGCTAGGAGATGAAAATTGAAAATCGAAGCGCTTCCACTCCGGGATCAGATCAAACACACTGAAGACCAGCTCACCGTGAGCGGTGGGATTATTGACGACGCCAATAGAAAGGCGCACGGGGGTATTGGTGGAAAATGCCAGTCGGGCGTAAAACGCAATGGTGTAGGTTTGACCTGGCAGCAGGGATTCAGACAACTCCAGGCCAATGGCATCAGTAATGCCCGCAACGGCCCGCAAGCCGACAAAGTGCGTGCCGTTTTGAGCATTGCCAAACCCGCAGGAGGCCGTCAGGATATCCAGTTCATCCTTTTCACCAAATCCCACCACCTGGGGCATGAAGGCGGTAAATTCCGCATTGGTGAGGTCGATGCCACAATCCAGATCGCTTCCCTCAAAACTGCCGTTGAGAAATTGTTGTGCTGCCATTGGTATATAAAGGCCCAGCAGGAAACACAAAATATAGGTCCATTTCATTGGTATGCAATTTACCATCTATTCTTCCACCAGGCAATAATTAATGCTATCCAAGGGCAAAGCTCACACCAAATCACCAAAATAGTGATCCTGTTTAAAAATAAAACCAGTCCTTCATTTTTAAAACATTTTTTGGTATCCAACAATTTGAATCAGATGTTGACACCCAAGAAATGACACTAAAAGTCCCATAAAACCAGGAATTTGCCTTTTTTTGATAAATATTTTGTTGAATATTTGATTTTATAAAAACAAATTGTATATTTGTAAAGTCAACAAAATTTAAGCAATATCATGGAACTTCAAGTTTTAATCAGCAAAAAGGGAACAAAGGTAGTTACCGCAACAAATTTGCACCAGGTATTGCAACTACCGGATCATCACTACGCCACCAATGTACGCAAGTGGCTGAATGATATTTACGAGTTTCACGACGGTATCCGCAAGCCATTGCGCATGCAGGATTTTGCCAAGCGCAACGTCAAGGACAGTCCTGTATTAAAGGATTACTACCTGTCGGTGGAACTGGCCAAGCTGATCACGCTGAATTCAAAAAGTAAGGTGAAGCAGAAATATGCCAAATGGCTATTTTCTTTGGAGGATAAAGTGGAGAATGCAGAGTTGTTGACCAAAGATCAGGTATTGGCGGTGCTGGAGCTATCCCGGGCGATGGGACTAGTGAGTTGTCAGGAGGCTTCAGAACGTCAGCACCTGAGAACCTATGAGACCCGCAATGAGGGCAATGCCAGTTACTGGTGGAAGCACCGCGCTGAGGTACTGGGTTACTCCGTAGACAAGCTCAAGAATAAGATGAAGGAACTGGGCAAGTCCGTCAGTGGTAAATCCCCCCGGCAGATGCTCATGCAAGTAGACAAATACGAGATGATCCGCGCGGGTGTTGTCGACTTATTTATGGGCCTGGGAAAAAGCGAACGCTATGCCCGTAACCTGGGTGATCTGGCCAAGATTTTTGCCCGTGAGCTGGATGTAGAGATCTTTGATGATCGCGGTGCTATCGCCGCCTTTGGGCCCAAGGTCAATCCCGAATTAGTTGAAGAAGTTAAGCAAATGGATACGAGAGGCTACCTAAGTGTGTGGCACTAAAGTAGCCTCTCACTCTGTTTTTCGTTTTATATCAACCTCCAACCCAAACAACTTAAACAATCTAAGACCATGTTTGGAGGTCGAAGTTTGACCGCCAAATATGGTTTAAAGAACTTACTCAGTGTTTTGGTCTATTCCTGGTCCGCTGCCTGTGAGCTTACCTGATTTCCAGGCAGGCGGTACCCTTTTTTCTATTTACCAATTTGTACCGGTTTCGTAATTCCTTGCGAGTTTCCCTTAAAAGAGAAATAATATTGTCCTGCCGACAAGACTCCCACTGAAATCAACAAGTGGTGTTTCCCAGCGGTCCACTCTTGCTCAGTGCTTTGTTGTACGGTTTTGCCATTAGCATCCAGTAAAATCCACTGCCCCTTCATCGACTTTCTCAATGTAAGATCAACCGACAACTGATCAATAGCCGGATTAGGATACAGCTGTAATTGCTCAATCACCAGCTCACTGTACCTGACATCATTCGCGGGGTTTAGCCCGGTAATCATCCTCACAATGGACGGATTCAAAGGCCAGTAACTGATGGCGGGATTATCCTGGATGGGAATAGAACTAAAATCGAAACTAACTTTACCTTACATTCACTTATCTAGCTGAATGTCAGTAGTATTGCAGTCGAACGCCCCTACTCTGCCGCCGTTTCCATCAATACTTCAAGTATCGCCTGCGCAGCCACGGCAATCTTGGTACCAGGACCAAAAACGCCCGCTACACCCTTTTCATAGAGGAAGTCATAATCCTGTGATGGAATCACTCCGCCTACGACTACGAGGATATCCGGTCTGCCAAGTTTCTTTAATTCCTCGATGGTTTCCGGCACCAGCGTTTTGTGTCCGGCGGCCAGGGAGGAGATACCCAGGATGTGTACGTCATTTTCTGTGGCCTGCCGTGCCGCCTCGGCGGGTGTCTGGAAGAGTGGTCCAATATCGACATCAAAGCCCAGATCGGCGAAGCTGGTGGCGATGACCTTCGCACCACGGTCGTGGCCGTCCTGCCCCAATTTGGCAATCATGATCCGGGGACGGCGACCTTCCTGCTCGGCAAATTTATCGGCCAGTGCCTGTGTGGTTTTGAAAGATTGGTCCATACTGATTTCACTGGAATATACGCCGGAAATGGCGCGGGTGGTGGCCACAAAACGGCCGAAGTGACGCTCCATAGCATCGGAGATTTCGCCAAGCGTAGCGCGCTCACGAGCCGCATCAATGGCCAATGCCAATAAATTGCCCTCTCCCGATTTTGCGCCTTGATATAAAGCCTCCAATGCCTTTTGCACCGCTGCCTCATCACGCTCGGATCTGATCTTTTGCAAGCGGTTGATTTGCTGATTGCGGACGCTGGTGTTGTCTACCTCCAGAATATCAATCGTTGCCGCCTCATCGGTTTGAAAAATATTTACCCCAACGATTTGATCCTTGCCACTATCAATGCGCGCCTGCTTCCTGGCCGCCACTTCCTCGATTCTCATTTTGGGCAATCCATCCTCAATGGCTTTAGCCATACCCCCTAACTCCTCCACTTCCTCGATCAGTTCCCAGGCCCTCTTGGCCAGTTGATCGGTCAGATACTCCACATAATACGATCCGCCCCAGGGGTCTACTGCCCGGGTGATATCCGTATCTGATTGGAGAAACTTTTGCGTATCCCGAGCAATCTTCGCCGAAAAGTCGGTGGGCAATGCAATGGCTTCATCCAGGGCATTGGTATGTAGAGACTGAGTACCGCCCATGGCTGCTGCCAGGGCTTCGATAGTGGTTCGCGCTACATTATTGAAAGGGTCCTGTTCCGTCAGGCTCCAACCGGAAGTCTGACAGTGGGTGCGTAACGCCAGCGACTTTGGGTTTTGTGGATTAAATTGACTGACAATCTTGGCCCACAGCATCCGTCCGGCCCGCATCTTGGCAATTTCCATAAAATGATTCATGCCGATGGCCCAAAAGAAGGAAATGCGCGGCGCAAAATCATCGACTTTTAATCCCGCCGCCATACCGGCTCGCAGATACTCTAGTCCGTCCGCCAGGGTATAAGCCAGTTCGATATCCGCTGATGCACCGGCCTCCTGCATGTGGTAACCGCTAACACTAATGGAATTGAACCGTGGCATATTTTGGGCCGTAAAGGCAAAGATATCGGCAATGATGCGCATCGATGGCTCGGGCGGATAGATGTAGGTATTGCGCACCATAAATTCCTTGAGAATGTCATTCTGAATGGTGCCGCTGAGCTGCTCCGGTTTGACACCCTGTTCTTCCGCCGCAACGATGTAAAAAGCCATAATGGGAATTACCGCCCCATTCATGGTCATCGATACCGACATCTTATCGAGCGGGATTTGGTCAAACAGGATTTTCATGTCCTCCACACTATCAATCGCCACACCGGCTTTTCCAACATCACCCTTTACCCGTTCGTGATCCGAATCGTAACCCCGGTGAGTGGCCAGATCAAAAGCAACGGATAATCCCTTCTGCCCCTGTGCCAGATTGCGCCGGTAGAATGCATTGCTTTCCTCTGCCGTAGAAAACCCTGCATATTGCCGAATGGTCCAGGGCCGTACGGTGTACATGGAGCTGTACGGTCCGCGCAGATAGGGCGGCAATCCAGCAGCAAAAGCGGGATGTTTTAGCCCCGCAATATCCTTCGGCTGATATATACCTTTGACGTCAATTTTTTCCGGGCTGGTCCAGGTCACATCGGAAGATGCACCGGCATTGGTTTGGGTGGTGCGTTTAAACTTGATTTTGGAAAAGTCAGGGCGGGACATAATAATAGTTTAAATCGTTTGTCAGTACCTATTGCATTGATGCAGAAATAATTGACATTCAAGGCTCAGCCTAATCAATGCTTAGCGCCTGAAAAAAGAATCAATCATTTCGGACTAGTCGCACTAGTGCGATAAAGATAGAAAAATTGTGCATCTTCGCTTTGCAAATAGCCCGCGTGGCGGGATGATTTTAATTATGGTATTTAGCTCCACCACATTTCTTTTTGTCTTTTTACCCCTGGTGCTATTGCTGCACTTATCGCTGCGTTCGCTGAGCTGGCGCAATGGACTTTTGCTGGCAGCCAGCCTCTTCTTTTACGCCTGGGGCGAAGGACCGGTAGTGCTAACCATGTTGTTGTCCATCGGCGTCAATTATAGTGCAGGACTTGCGCTGCAAAGACGCACCGATAGCAACAAAAAAAAGCGAGCGCTTGTTTACGCCCTCTTATTCAATCTGACCTTGCTGGGCTTTTTTAAGTACGCCAATTTCCTGGTCGACAACCTGAATATCGTACTGGAAAGCCTGGGGCTGCCCTTCATCTATCTGCCCCCCATCCATCTGCCGATTGGTATTTCATTCTTCACCTTTCAGGCCATTTCCTACGTGGTGGATGTATACCGTGGAAAGGTAGAAGCGCAGCGCAATATCTCCCGGCTGGCGCTCTACATTTCCCTATTTCCGCAATTGATTGCCGGGCCGATTGTCCGCTATCTGGATATTCGAAAAGCACTGGAACAACGGCAGGTGACCACGGAAGGCCTTTCCAAAGGAGCACAGCGCTTCATCATCGGATTGGCCAAGAAGGTGCTCATTGCGGATACACTGGCTTATGTTGCGGATCAACTTTTTGATGCACCCGCTACAGCTCTTGGAATGGATGCCGCCTGGCTTGGTGTCATTTGTTACACCTTCCAAATTTATTACGACTTTTCCGGCTATTCTGATATGGCGATTGGCCTGGGTCGGATGTTTGGTTTTTACTTTTTGGAAAACTTCAATTACCCATACATCTCACGTTCGCTACGGGAATTTTGGCGGCGCTGGCACATTTCATTGTCCACCTGGTTTCGGGATTATTTGTATATCCCGCTGGGCGGCAATCGGGTGTCGGTTTCGAGTACTTTTTTCAACCTGGGGATCGTCTTTTTTCTCTGCGGTCTGTGGCATGGGGCGAGTTGGAATTTTATCATCTGGGGATTGCTGCACGGCTTTTTTCTCATTTTGGAACGCACCGCTTTTGGCCGCATTCTGGATCGATTGCCAGCCGTGTTTCAGCACGTTTACACTCTATTTATCGTCACCATCTCCTGGGTATTTTTCCGGGCGGAAGATTTGGCGCAAGCCTGGCAATACCTCCAGGCCATGTTTGGCGCACCAGCCAAAACTACTTATTACGCCGCCCTGTTTTTAAATCAGGAAATCATACTAACGCTGCTGGTAGCCACCTTTTTGTCAGCACCGGTTTATCCATATTTGGAAAGACAAATACAGCAACGTTCCTGGCAAGGCGTATCCTGGCTAAAAATGGCCAGTCTGATGGCACTTTTTGGCCTTAGCGTAATGTCGATCATTGCCAGTACGTATCATCCATTTATTTATTTTAGATTTTGATGAAGATTAACCGCGACATCCTGTTTTTTGCCCTTTTCTGTATCGTACTACTCTACGGCGGTTGGCTGTATTTGGGGCATTTTCAACAGTTGTGGCAGGAAAATCGGCTAAAAAGAACAAATCCCATCATCCCCGCCAATGTCAGTACGGCCTACGAAAATGCCTTAACGCAGGTTTTGTCAGAAGAAGACCATTTTGCATTGCGGGGCTTGTCTAAACTGAAACGCGGACTGCTGAATACCTCCTTTACGCATCGTGTGGAAATCGGGGAGGATAACTGGTTGTTTATCCAAGAGGAAGTCCCCGGTCGACCGGCCATTCAACAATCGTTGGGGGTGTTCCGCTATACACCATACCAGCTGAAAACCTGGAAATTGCTATTCCAACAACGGCGTGATTGGACTGAAGCTAACGGCATGGACTATATGTTGGTGCTTACGCCCAATAAAGCAACCATCTATCCTGAAATCCTGCCGTCTCGTTATCACTTTGTCGGTTCGGGTACCCGGGAGCAGCTTAAGGAAGCGCTAACCGACTTGTACGTTGTTGACCTGACCGATAGCATTCGCCAACATAAGGATGAAAGGATTTTATTTCTAAAAAATGACACCCATTGGAATGAATTAGCCGCCTTTTTCGGCTATCAATCCCTGATGCACGCCATGCCCGATGGGTATCGCGCCCAGCCCTTATCTCTGACTGATTGTGAAGTGGTCATGGACACGGCCTCCGGCGGCGATTTGGCGCGGCTTTTACTTGAAGATGACGAACGCTGGGAAATTGCGCCCTTTTTGGAGCCATTGCAATCCAATTCCACCTTCATCGAAACCCGATCCGGCAGTATTGCCCCCGGGCTTACGCCAAAGGTGTACGTCAATGAGCAGGCCACCTTGCCGAAAGTGCTGTTTGATCACGACTCTTTCTTCAAGGATTTGCGCCCCTTCTTTTCCCAACACTACACGGAATCCGTTTTCCTTTGGGGGTGGCAAGGCTTTAATGTGGGGCTCATTCAAAGAGAAAAACCTGAATTAGTGGTCGACGAATTTGTGGAGCGCTCTCTTATTGGTGACAAGCCACGCAATGAATGGGGCATTATTCAAAATTACTGGTCGACACACTTTGCCGAACTGCCACTTTTGGCCCAATATGATGGTCTCACTTTTGACCAGGTCATCGGCGTGATGAACCACCTGCGTATTCCGAAAGGATCCTTACCCGTTTTGCGGATGACCTCCACCATGCAACAAACCGATAAGCTCATCATCGATTACGATGACGATCGCGGTTATTACCTGCTCCGCGATACCGGCGATGTATATTACCTGGAATATGAAGCGGATCGGATCAAAAAATTGCAGGTGGAGCAGAAGAGTGCTCATGAGGTGCAACTGGAGGTGCGTTTATATTAACCTCTACTGAATCTCCAGCCCCGTACTTTCCTCGATAAATTGATGCAAAATTACCATCTGGTCGTGGCCCAGCTTTTGGCCAAAAAAAGCCACCAAATACAAAGAAAGAAATACGATAGCCAGCAGCGGCACCAGCCAAAGTATAGGCGCGGGATCGCCGAGCGTAAGGTGTGATAGGCCAATAATGCCAATGACCATCATGGCAAAACCGATGATGGCGTAAAAGAAGATGAACATGGTCCAAACCGTAGGTCGGGGACCGTACAGTCCCCTGAGTAAGCTACCACCATTTTCGGTTTCCTCCAACGTTAGGGTGAGCCGCGGCGACCAGTAATGCTGTTCCTCATGCGGCAAATAGAGCGTGGCATAGGTAGGGTTCACCCGACCTTTGCAGGGTGCGTTCTCCCGTTGCAATCCCAGGTTGATTTTGTCAGCCAATTCCACAATGGTAAAAGCCGTTTCAATCTGAAAACGCGGGCGTACCCGATAGGCAGGGAGGTGTTCTTCAGCAGTTTGGTAGCTCATACAACGATTCGGTTTTACAGGTAAGGACAGGAGACGAGTTGTCAACAGTGCCCATTTGCCCATACTTTGATGAAAGTACGGCATTTCTGCAAATTGTAGGGATGATTTTGGTCATCCAAACTAACTTTAATTGCTTTGGGTAGTTGCCCCTGCCTGATCAAACCCATGGAGGGGTCGAAAAATCCCAGTTAAGTTCATCCATTTCTTCTAATAAAGGCAGGTGATCAATGCCGATTTTTCCCAGGTAGAGTTTAGACAGATCACTTCTTTCCAGTTGATCCACCTTTAAAAAACCCTTAAAATATACCTGATCCTTGGTGTATCCACCATAAATACCAGTATCCCTAAGGCCTCTTTTGATACGGGTCACTAAATCGAAGGAGGTGTTTTTATCCAAGTATTGGCTCACATATTGATACAAGTCAAAGAAATCCATTTCAAAACACTTATAACTGGCCATTAGCCTTAAACGATATCTGATATCATCATGTGGAATTCTCACTCCATTAGTATATTCACTCCAAATAGCCAAGCCTTCCTCTGTATCCAAATAGTCAGGCAATCCGTATTTAAAGATCTGGTAAGGTTGTTGAGAGCCATTTTCATTTCGAAACACGTGCGTGCCGATTTCGTGAATACACAGGCGCTGTATCGAAGGTGCGGAGAATTTTTTGTCCTGGTTAATTTTCACTTTTTTCAAAATAGAATTCACCGACATTCTCGCCGTCATATGGGTCACTTCCACCTCCCAGTTGTTGAACTCGTATTTCCGAAGTTCCGCCTCTATCGCATCCCTGACCTCCTGTGGTGAAGTATCAAAGATTTCCGGCTCTTTAGCTGCATCGTCACCCTGATCAATTTCAGCTGCTTTGTCAAATAGTTCCTGCTCTGGCTTCTGGTATACACTCCCAAGCCATTCAGGGAAATGAGGACTTTCCCGCTGGTCAAAATTTTCAATCCAGTTGATGACATAGTCAAGCTTTTCTAAATACCAGGGAACAAGGGCATGATCAACTTTAGCAAACTTTTCTCTTATGGCTGATATTTGTTTTACATGCCTGATATTGTCACTTTGCTCGTAGGTAAACTGAGGGTTGTATCTTTCTCCTTTAGTGAATTTTGCAAAAAAAGTAGCCTTCTCCTGCTGTATATTGATCGGGGTGATATCTGGCATTAGAAGGATTTCTGTGCGCAGTGCGAAATATTCATCCTCTAACCTGGTGATATCACTATTGATTTTTGCTTGCTGCATCTACTAGCGACTTTAATTCGTTAATTCGGTCTTCAATTGTTTGTTTTTCTATACCCCGCATATTGTAACACTGTATCACCTTCCGCAGGTTTACCTTTGCCTTTTCCACCTCATTGATTGCTATTAAATAACGAGTATAGTATTCATAAAATTCACGATTGGCGGGAATAATCTCTCCTCTGGTTAAAATCCGAATTTCAATTGCTCGTTCAATTTCTTTGATCGCCTCCTGAAATTTTTCCTGTTGGTACAAGATCCATGATCTTTGTTTATGCAAAAAAGACCATTTGTAGTGATCTGGATCTTTGAAATAAAGTTTTCGGATTCTAATGGCTTCCATATTGGCATCTATCGCATCTTCCAGTCGTCCTACCTGAGCATAATAAATTGAAATATTATTGTAGTTTATGGCCAACTTAATAAAGTCCTTTCCACCATTCCTTTTTCTTAGCTCAATAGCCTTTTCCATCAATTCTATCGCCTTCGGAAGGTTTTTCAAATCTCGGTATACAAAGGCCAGGTTATTAAGCACAATAGCCTTTGACATCTCAAGCCTAACCTGTGGCAGACCTTTTGTTTCGCCTATGATCGCTAAAGCTTTTTCGTAAGCCTGAATGGATTCATCATAATTTGAGAACTGTCGCTCAATCATTCCCGTTGTGCTTTCCATTTGCCATTCCAGATAGGCATCCTTTGGCTCTGCTATATCTATTTGTGTCGCCACCTCCATCAATTCCTTTGCTTCCTTATATGAGGATTGCGACCAGCGAAAGTAAGCCAGGTCTCGATAAGCCCTTTTCCTTAATAATTTATGGTCGATCAGATTGGCATCTACCATTTTCTTTACTTCATGCAGTAGTCGCTCTCCCGGCTCATACTTATTGATGTAATTATACCTTTTGGCCAATTCCAGCATGAGCAAACAAATATCAGCCGTCCGATCCGGAAATGCTCTCAAAACAGCTTCGCCAAAAGGAATATACGTCGCCTTTTCGAGGCCATTCTCATCTGCGTAAGTTTGCAGCTTTCGGGTCACCCCCTTAATCAGGGGCTTACAATTATCCGCATCAGGCGAAAGCCGGGAAGCCATAACGTCCTGAATGATGGGGTGCATCTTAAAAGCCGGACTTCCCTTCTCCTGGTCGTGGCTATTGATCAACCACCCTTTGAAGGACAAATCCTCTAAAACTTCCCAAAAAGTAATGTCATCCTCCGCATCCACCTGAAACAATTCCATTAAATCTTCATAAACGACATTAGTGGGCGGCAGGATGGAGAAATATCTCAGGTATTTTTGTTCTTCAGCTTTAAACTCGTTGTCTTTAAAATCAAATACATTGTTCACTACATAGGAATGCAAGCGGTATTCTTCACCCTGCTTTCGGATTTTTGCTTGTAGCCGCTTGTTTTGAATGGAGTCGTTTTGAATCAATTCAAAAATTTCGCCTATTGACAATCGCTTGCCGGCTTTAGCCAAAAGCTCAATGAGTAAAGTATGTGAATCAATCTTTTTTAGCAATTTATCCAGGGTCTCATCATCTCGATTGCCACGATGATACTGATAAAACAATTCCCGACTGTCAGACAAACCCAGTTTGTCCAGTCCAATACACTTTAGGTTATACCCCTCCGGATAAGCACGTGAGGTAATGAGGACGGACCAGTTGATCTTCTTGAGAAACTGAATTGTAGCACCCTGCTCAAAACCGGGGAGCTTATTGGCATTGTCGATTATCAATAAATTTCGTCCCGGATAATTTGCATTTAGCGAATTAAAAAGGTTTTGCAGGTTGTTTTCCACCGAATTGTCTTCCTTGTATTCAAAATCTTCTACCAGAAAGCTCAACTGTGAAATAATATCGTCCTCCAGGTTTTCCGATACGGTTACCCAGGCCAGGTGGTCATAGTTTTCCCGATACTTTTTGATAAAAGCCAGAGCCGTACTGGTTTTCCCAATTCCCCCAATTCCGTATAACCAAAGCAAATGATGTTCTGACAACTGGTTGTAGATATCATCGATCACCTCACTCCTTCCCACAAAGGAATCTTCGTTCAATTCCATAATGGGGATTAACTCTTTTGCCTTGCTCTTCACTTTTTGGGGCTCTTTTTTCACCAATACCTTTCGACACTCTCTGATGATGAATTCGCCAGGTATACCAAAAGCCATTTCCTCTCCTCTGCTATATTTGTCAGGATTGGCAATGGCGGTCACCATGCCTACAATCTTACCCAACCGTTGATTATAGATTGGAGCACCGCTGAAGCCAGTGGTGAGCACCTTCGCATCCTGAAGTAATATTTGAGGAATCCCAAAATCATTTACCGAATTGGTATCGGCAATTTGCCCTGAATCAAGAATGCCATGACTTGCACCATGAGAAGAAAAACCAAACGATACAAAGGGGTCGTTTGTACTGTGTTTGCTTGAGGCCAAATCAATAAATGAAATATAATCAGGCAGCCTCCCCTGCACCTTAAGCAGTGCAACATCGCCCATTTCTCTTGGAATGGCGTTTGCAAGCTCGACCTCAATAGAAAGCGTAAAGGCAAAATCCTTTGAGCAGATTTTCGCCTCAATCGAACTGGGATTATTAATGTTGTGAGCACAAGTAACAATGTAGTTCTTATTATAAAAAAAACCTGTACCTCGCGCACCACCCGACATGATTCGAACGATGCAATACTTTAGTTCGCTAGACATTTGATTTGGGTATTTTAGCACCTCATGTAGCGAGGTTATTTTTCCTTACTCCATTTCAGGGATATTTTGAAAGCTACTTCCGTTGCGGAGGATGCGATAAAGCAATTTGCTTTTGCATTAAACTTAAAACCTGTTTCTATGGTCAACTCATCAGGATTTACCTCTTCATCCAGAATCTCAATGACACTTTTCGCAAATGTTTTCACTTGTGAAAAAGCATCCTTAATCTTACCTGCATACCGGGGATCACGATCCTCCCCCTCTGATGCCGGCACCTGACCGCCGGATCCTGGAGCGGCTTCTGCCTCCATGTATATTTTTTCTCCTGTCTCTGTTTCAAAAATATAAATCTCTTTATCCATAGCACCTTGTAATTGAAAAATAATGAAAGCCAAGTTAATTAAAAGAAACCTATTTTTCAGGCTGTAGTTAACGTTGATTTAAAGTAGCTCCTATTTACAACTAGTCTAATCCTCAAATTTTCCCCATTCATTTGTATATTGTTTTTTTATCATAAACTTCAAAAATGAACTACCGCAGACTAGGCAAAACCAATCTAAAAATATCAGAAATATCACTCGGTACCTGGCAGGTGGGCGGCACCTGGGGTAGCGGCTTTGACGACACGCTGGCCGAACGCATTATCAATGAGGCTCTTGATTCTGGTATCAACTTCATCGATACCGCTGATGTGTATGAAGCCGGCGCCAGCGAGGCCGCCGTGGGCAGAGTGGTGCGCAGTAGAAAGGAAGACATCTACGTGGCGACCAAATGCGGCCGACAAATCTCCCCGCACATCAACGAAAATTATACACCCGAAGTGCTTCGCAAATATATCGAAGACAGCCTGAAAAATACGGGACTGGAATGCCTGGATTTGATTCAGCTGCATTGTCCGCCCACAGAGGTGTACTATCGGCCGGAGATTTTTGAGCTATTCGACCGGTTGAAGGACGAGGGAAAAATTAAAAACCTGGGCATTAGCGTCGAAAAGGTAGAAGAAGCCCTGAAAGGCATCGAATATCCCAATGTCACTACGGTGCAGATCATCTTCAATATGTTTCGGCAACGGCCCATTGAGCGATTTTTTGGCGAAGCCCTAGGTCGGGATATTGGCATCATTGTCCGGGTACCACTGGCCAGTGGATTGCTAACGGGTAAGTTTTCTAAGGACAGCCAGTTTGGTAAAGAAGATCACCGCCACTTCAACCGCGAAGGCGCGGCATTTGACAAAGGCGAAACCTTTTCTGGCATTCCCTACGAATTGGGATTGGAGGCTGTTGAGGAACTAAAAAAAGTATTCCCCAACCAAACCAATCTGGCCCCCATTGCCCTGAGATGGATACTGGATTTTGCGCAAATCAGTTGTATCATTCCCGGAGCATCCAAACCGGAGCATCTGCCCTCCAACCTCTCCGCCATCGACCTCCCGCCACTCTCCACCGAGCAGCGGGAAGCCGTTGACCAGATTTATGAAAAATATGTGAAGGCGAAGGTGCATCAGGTGTGGTAAAGTAAAATTTTAATTCCTAATCCACGGCTATCTTGTCATCTCCAACGGGTGTAATATCCGGATTCGGATGAAGTTCCTTCACATCAAAAGCATCAAATTGAAAATCCGTAACAATCATTTGGTGGGCATACTTTTTCTCTTTCTTTTTGGGCGCATTTAAAAAGACCGTTTGCTTGTGTGGTATCAACACTCCCTCGATACTCCAATAGTCAGAAAAATGAATGGAGCCATAGAATGATTTATAGCCAGGTGGTTTCAGATAATTATCACGCAGAGTGTACACCGCATAGTCCAACATCCCGGTCTTTTTGTTGATATACAATACATACTGATCGTGCTCCATATGCGGCTCTGGTGTTTCCCAGGTCGCAAATACCAAATCGTACTGATGACTGTTAAAGTCCTTTTCACCGGCGTAAGCAATGATGGGTGCTTGTCGCAAACGGTCCAGTAATTCCACAAAATACTGGTAGGCCGAAAGTCCAAACGCTATGCGTTTATTATACGCTTTGAATTCCAGTTTATCCCCGGGTTCTTTTTCATAATATTGCCAGCTTTGCAGGCCAGCCAATACGCCTTTCCGTTTTCCATTTTGAAACAAAACCTGCCCGTCAAAGGTCCCGATGGCATATTTAAAATCCATTTCCGACTTCCAGTGTGGCCAGGGTTTTCCCAATTTGCCCGACAGCCCCTTCCAGGTGTCAAAACCGTGAAAGGAATAGGTGGTGTGTTGGTCTAAATATTCAAAACCCTGTTTTTTCCAGGCTTCAGCCAATAGGTTGCGGCCCTTTTCTTCATTGGTCTTGGTAATGCCTTCTTCTTCAATTAATGCAGTACGTAAGTCCGCCATACAACTGGGCAACAATAATGAAGTTGCTAATAACACAACAGTGATAATCCGATTCATTGGTCATGATTTTTGATCTGCCACAAATTTGCGTCAAGCAAACAGGAGTGCTTTTTACATTTGGCTCAAATGTTTGTCAATTTGGTTCAGCCGGTATTGGGAAGGAGAAAGTTGGTATTGAGATTTAAATACCCTGGAAAGGTGCGCAACATCAGTGAAGCCACAATCATAGGCAATATGGCTAATCGTTTCATTGGTGATCAGCAGTAGTTCTGCTGCTTTTTCCAGTTTCTTGGTTTTGAGATATTGCCCTGGGCTCTCTGCGTAAATTTCCTTGAACTTTCGCTTAAAAGAAGAGAGACTGAGGTTGGTCAATACGGCCAATTCACCAATACTGATATTGTCATAAAGATGAGCCTCCACCGTTTCCCGAAAATCAAAGGTCTGAGGCGAAAACAACTGTGACAGGATTTGTTGAACCCTAGAAGCATTGCTGGTATTCATCAGGAGCAGCAGCAATTCCTTAATCTTCAAGACCAGTAGCTCCTCATTGACCAGTGCCGGGTTTTCGAAATAAAACAACATACTGTCAATATATTTCTTCAGTAACTCACCGGCTTTCACAGTTGCCATGCCCGATTTGGTGGTATTTTTCAGCGGCTTTTTGAGAAAGGAAGGCAAGTCATTCCGGTATATTTTGCGCAGTATTTCCGGATAAAAATGTACCACAATGGCGTGGTAATTAGCGGCTTTTTTTCTCCTGGAAAATTGCCCGATATAATTGCCACATTTCATCAAAACGGCCTCTTCCGAGCACACATTCGTTCTGTCAATGGCCGAAAAAACGTCCAGGTTACCATCAATGACATATATGAAACAAGCCTCATTGGGCATGGATTGAGGGATGGTAAAAGGCGCACTGACGATCGCTTTTTCAAAGAGTTGTTTTTCAAACAGCTCCAGCGTCTTGTGTTCAATAATCATGAGGCATCAGGTTATTCACAGCAGTTTAAGTCTGTACAAGAATAGGTTGGAATCCCTATCGGTGGCTGCCATTGCTCATCGATTTCCAGTACCAACGCATCAGGGTAAGTTGTTTTAACCTCCCCCCAGGTGCTATATCCCCAGCGGTTTTGGTCGTGCTTACGCAAAACGGTTCCTTTCATCAAACCAGAAACACCCCGATCAATCAAAGGCCACCACAAGCTCTCGGTTTCGCGGTCCCAAAGCACAAAAGCCTGCAAACCTTCCCACACATTTTCATCGGCATAGGTATAGCCCGAAACAGCAAAGGTAAATTCGCGGTCACAGTAAATCCGGGTATACACAGCGGCCAGGTCCGCCAGGTAGCAGTAAGCAATCATTACGGGTTTTCCTTCAACCCTTTCGTTGATCACTTCGTGAAAACGCATGGTAATGTAGGGATAGACCTTCACCGCTCCGTCGCCTTCCAAATAAATGACTTTTTCACTGTTTGCGAAATCTTCAGCTACCTCACTGATGGGTTGATATTGAGGGTCGGTCAACGCCTTGATGGTTTCACGTTCGTAGCCATAATCCAGCAATTGGCATTCGTTTAATGACCAGTTGGTAATGTCAAAATGAGTAGCCGAATCGCCCCCGGCCCAAAGCCATCGACGACCGTCTTTGCTGTACACTTTTTCCTCAGTCAATTCCGTAGAACATCCCGGGGATGGATTTTGGCTGATCGATTCTTTTTCACAGGCCGTCAGTCCCAAGCCTGTGAACAACATGACGATGAAAATATTACGCATGAAAAATTGTTTTATTTACAGCCGAAATTAATTGTTTTCAAGTAAGTATTCTGTTCCAAAGGCGACAACTCCTATCAGAAAAACAAACTACAGATCTCAATGTAGCGACCAGTCTATTCCACTATATAAACAGAGGTTTCCCTTATTCTTTCTCTAAGACCATGTTTTATGCGGACTACGAAGTTTGGCATCAAACAAAAAAAATGCACCTCTTTTTGTAACACCTACCCGTTCCAACACATCAATCAACAAATTCTATCAATTCCCAAAATCTAAATGAAATGGCTAAAAAGAAGAAAACCAACGGCATTTCCTTTCCCATCAACTTTGAAAAGGAAACACCGGAAAAGATTGACCTGCGTGTACTGGCCTACGATCGTAAGGGCAACCTAATTGAGGAAGGCAAAGTGGACGGCAAGAAAGCCTATCTGAACTTATCGGAAGAAACACTGGCCGACGTCCGCATCTTTATCGCTCCTGCTCCCAAGGAAATTCCAAGAGTCGAAGCCCCGAATATTGAATACATGGAAAAAGTTCGTGCCTACGAACCCATTATTCGTTTTGATCGGGAGCAACAACTGGAAATACTACCCATTCCAGAACGCCTGAGTGACATCTGGTGGTGGATCAGATGCCGCGTAACTGGTCGCCTGGTGAAATGGTTCCAGGTTGACGGCAATTGGGAGCTACACCCCATCTGCCATGCCAAAGTGCACATCTGTGAAGTAGATCGCATCTACTGGATCATCCGCCAGATTCCGGACCTTGTCATCTCTAAGGTGAAGGATATTTTTCAAGAAGTAGACATCGACTGGCCCGAACCTCCGGGACCACCACCGGTTGAAATCGGTCCCATTCCTGAACTCAGCCCTATTCCCAGTATTTCCGACAACATCAGCAGTGCCAATTTTCGCACGACTGCCTCCAACAATTTAATCCAAAGAACATCAATCCCTGCCATCAGTCCGGAAGTACGCCTGCAACTCACTTCTCCCAATCTCGATTTGGTGAGAAGAGCCATTGCCGACAACTTCGCTATTCTGCGTCCTTACTTCTGTTTGTATCCCTATTTCTGGCCTTATTTCTATCGTTGTGATGAAATTAAAACCGTTGTTACCGATAGTCAGGGCCGTTTTGACACCAATATTTACTACCAGTGGCTTGGCGACAAGCCCGACCTTTATTTCTGGGCAGAAAAACTGATCGACGGCGTACCAACCACCATCTATCGCCCCAGCATCCCTTGCCATACTTACTGGAATTATGCCTGTGGTACAGAGGTCACGCTCTACACCACCCACCCGGATGTAAAGCCTGGTTGTCCTCCAACACTGGTCGATAATATCGCCTGGATACAGACCATTGGACAAGCTGCCAGCGTAGCTGAGATTCAGCAAACCAATGCTTTTACTAATATCCAAGGTAGATTATTAAACACCATTGGCCTCACGGACTTTAGGACGGGAGAATTGTCTTCCTTTGGCCTTGACGGCAAAAAAGTACGTCCGTTTGGTAAAGGCCTGCATTTTCGGGTAATGTTTGGCACCGGAACCGGTCCCGGCAATACGGTATCCAAATTCCTGTGGTCGTACCGCCGCATCCGTACCGATAAGCTGCTCAACTCCAGCGCAGGCGACAAGGTATGGGAGCCACTGAATGGTGTAGCCCTCAAGAAATCTTACCTGGTACCCAATGCTACCGGAACGGACTTTATCCGTAAATACTACGATATGGGCCCATTGCCTGATGGCAAATACCTGATCCCACCTTATCTGGCTACCTCCATTGAACCCAATGCCGTTTGGGAAGATGCGGAAACCGTAACCGCATCCTTCAACTCTGAAGCGCTGAAGGGAGATGGATTGTACGAATTCAAACTGGAAGTATTCAACAACGCGGGCAGCCTGCAAACGGTGGATAAGAGCTTCTACCGGGTCAATGGCAGTGGTGGATCAACCGCTGCTCCGAACACCTTCTTTGATACTTTCCCGTTGGGCACCTTTAAGCCATTCCGGATGAGGGTACGCATTGATAACCAGCAGTGTACCGCACTGATCGATGATGTGGAGGTAGACGGCAAGACTTCTTCTTCTGCTTGCGGATTTGTGAAGTACAATAGCCTGGCCTCTGATGTCGAGCTGAAGTTCCGAGCCAGCCATCCCAACGAGTTTGGCGTGTTCCGCTTCACGGTCAATCGTGGAAAAGGGAATGCTACGCCGGCTACCGACCGTGGCTCCGTGATTAATGATACCAGCAAGTACGATCTGTACGACGGTACCGGCGCCAATCCTCCGGACAACAACGATGGTTACTTCCACGGCAGCTTTGGTGTAGCCAGCATGTTGGGGCCATGTGTGGCGGGAGGCAAGGCCGCTTTCGCGGAATACCTCTATGTAGATGGTCTGCATACCAATGGAACCGTTGTGCTCGACCATTTTGACGCAAGTTTCCTGGCTGCTTTTGCCTTGGAACCTGGTAGTTAAAAATAGTTTCTCCCACCGAGGGGCGCGGCGTTGTGAGCAACAAAGCGCCCTTTCGGGAAAAAGAACAAAAATTATTCGTGAAGTATATTGCGGTGTCTCCGGAAGGGGGAGGCATCGCCTTTTTTTTAAGACTTTTTTTTGTCGTAAATTAGGGCACCTAAACACCTAAGACGATGTCCAGCCCTAAAGTTTTTCTTATTACAATTCTGGCAGTTATTGTCACCTTCCTGCTCGGCCGATTTATCCTGCGTCGGCAAATGAAGGGGTATAAAAAAATCCAGGTTGATGAGCAAGGAATGCAATAATGGTTTTTAATTCCATTTCCTTTGTCCTCTTTTTTGTACTGGTACTAAGTCTGTACTGGGGTGTCTTTAGTAAGAGACTAAAGCTACAAAATCTATTTCTGCTGATTGCCAGCTATCTTTTCTACGGCTGGTGGGATTGGCGGTTTCTGGGGCTTATCCTTTTGAGTTCTATTACAGACTATCTGATCGGCATCGGCATACACCAGGCCACTTCACCTTCAGGAAAAAGAATTTTGCTGATCACCAGTTTATCCGTCAACCTGGGTATCCTCGCATTTTTTAAATACTTCAACTTTTTCATTGGCGCTTTTGCGGAACTACTGCAAACCCTGGGATTCCAGCCTCATGTACCGGTTTTAAATATCATATTACCGGTAGGTATCAGCTTTTACACTTTCCAGACGCTTAGCTATACCATCGATATTTATCGTGGAAAAGTTCAACCCACCAGGGCCATCGTTCCCTTTTTCACCTTTGTGGCGTTCTTCCCACAGTTGGTGGCCGGTCCCATTGAACGAGCGGGGCATTTATTACCACAGTTTCTGAGAGAACGGCAAATTTCCTACCCTCTGGCCGTTAGCGGCTGTCGATTGATGTTGTGGGGCATGTTTAAAAAGGTGGTCATCGCTGATCGCCTGGCGTTCATTGTGGATCCGGTTTTTGCCGCTCCGCAAGATTGGCAAGGGCCCACCATTTGGCTCGCTACCATTGCTTTTGCCATTCAAATTTATTGCGATTTTTCCGGCTATTCTGATATTGCTGTTGGTACAGCTCGTTTACTGGGTTTTGATTTGATGACCAACTTTCGCACGCCCTATCTGGCTGCTTCCTTTCGCGAATTCTGGCAACGTTGGCACATTTCTTTGTCCACCTGGTTTCGGGACTACGTCTACATCCCATTGGGCGGAAGCCGCGTCAACACAGCAAGATTAACTGGTAACTTACTGATCACTTTCGTCATCTCCGGCTTTTGGCATGGTGCCAATTGGACCTTCCTGTGGTGGGGCCTTTGGCATGGCTTACTGGTGAGTCTGGAATTTCTCAACCATCGCCTGGACTTCATCCATTTTCGACTGCCAAGGTGGCTAAGCATACCCTTGGTTTTTATCTTTATCTGTATTGGTTGGGTATTCTTTCGTGCGCAGTCAATTGAAGAAGCCCTCCTGCTTTTGTATCATAGCACTACCCTCTCGGGGCCTTCAATATCTTATTTGTGGTGGCATGCTTTTCAATCGATACCCCAAGCAGCAAGCTGGGCTGTGATGCTGGCTTTGTTTGCATTGTTGGAAATACAAATTGGGCGCAAGCCGCCTGAATATTATGCGGATCAATTGCCACGGGCCGTCCGATGGGTATTGTATTATGTGCTGATCGGTGCCATTTTGTTTTTAGGTCAATATGATAATGCTCCGACTTTTATCTATTTTCAGTTTTAAGATGAAAAAGCTGATCAAAACGATTTTTCTTTTCTCTTTACCATTTACAGGGGGCATCCTGTATCTGGTCTTTACGCCGCTTGATCGGGCATTTGCCTATCACTATATCAATGATGATTGTGCCGGGCATGGGGCATGGGTCTATGACCGAGTTTTTCGCAATTCCCGGCCGGTCGACATCGCATTTCTCGGCTCATCACGTACTATTCACGGCCCCATGGATCAATTGCTGGAAGATAGCCTGCACCGGCAAACCGGAGATTCTCTGCACGTGCTCACCCTGGGCTATTGCCGACTGGGACGCAATATGCGGTACGTATTTTTAAAAGATTTGCTACAGCAAAAGCAACCGGAAATGATCGTCATGGAAGTCAGAGAGGATGCCAGCCGCTACAGTCACCCGATTTTCCCTTATCTGGCGGAGTCGGAAGATGCTTTTCGGCCGGTGATCTGGTTCAATCAAAGCTTGTTTAAAGACATGTATTTGGCGCTGGAAACTCGTTTTGAATACCACAAGAGGAACTGGCTGAGGACTACCCCATCCAATTATCCCTACAATCCACAGCCCTACGGTTATGGCTCATCAACGATAGAGGCAGATCCCACAATTTTGGAGGAGAAAAAAAATGAACGCATAGATCGTGCTGCTTTCAAGCTAAAGGAGAAGGGGCGCAATTTCCACCTGCGCTTTGCCCGAAAATATCTGGAGAAAATCAGTCGGCTGGCGAATGAACGAGGTATTCAACTGCATTTTCTTTACCTTCCGGAATATGGCTGGCCCCTGGACTACCCGCTGGAATTGGCTAATTATCAACAATACGGAGAGGTTTGGCTGCCACCACGAACTATATTGGACGATCCCAAAAACTGGATGGATGACGGACATTTGAACGACCGGGGGGCCAGGCTTTTGTCGGAGTGGTTGGTAACCCAGGTGAGGACCATCTACGATCCCTCCTGATAATAATCAATACTCAGCACCGGCACATCCGCCGCATTGACCAGTGCCTCCACATTACTACCATAAAAAATGCGCTTCAGCGGATGACGGTAGACATTGGAAATGCCGATGAGCTGAATGCCGTGGTCTTCCGAGAATTGGCGGATGCCGTGATCCACGGTACCTTCCCGTTTTAAGTGTACTTCACACCTGAAAGGATGGGCGAGCTTTTTAAAATCCTCCATCGCTTCCAGGGTGACGATGGCAGGAGATTCAAAGAATCCGGAAGTCTGAATAGCCAGGAGGTGGATTTCCGGGATAAAGTGTTTGACAATTTCCTTAAACTTTTCAAAGGCAGGAATGTCGTTCCGATTAAAAGTAGAGGCAAAGGCCACTTTTGTAAAATCGACTTTCGACAAGGGCTTTTTAACGACCAGGACCGGACAATGCACCTGCCGCACTACTTTCTGAGTGTTAGACCCCAGATAGGCAAAACTGCTTCCATGGGCTCCCTGCGACCCCATTACAATTAAATCAACCAGATGAGTATCCGTATAGTGGCCTAAATTGGCGGTCAACGATCCAACCTCAACGAGAGTGGTCAGGTCAAGTCGGGGAAAAGACGCTTTGACTGTATTGAGCTGTGCCTCTGCCTTGGTACGGGCCTTCTCTAACTCGGCTTTATCATCATTAGGACTGAGCGAGTGGTATAAACACAAGGAGGCTCGGGTTTTTTCAGCCAGTTCCAGGGCAACATCCATCGCATATCCCGCACAGGCGGAAAAATCAGTGGGCACGAGAATACTTTTCATGTTCGGCAGCAATTTGGTCAGCAGTAAAGATATCTATAATTTTCAGTAGTACTTCTCCTGATAGTGTTTTTCGGAAGCGCTACCCTTACGGTTTTGCTCACCCAATGTCCAGTGATCGGTAGCGGTGGTTTGCATCCAGGTCACGCCTGACTTGCGAAAGACCTGTACATTCAAACCAAATCGTTCTTCCAGT
Source organism: Saprospiraceae bacterium (assembly GCA_965229635.1). GTDB lineage: Bacteria > Bacteroidota > Bacteroidia > Chitinophagales > Saprospiraceae > BQJU01. The sequence continues at coordinate 1,792,452 of OZ245894.1, read as the reverse complement.
GCTTCTTCAAATGCTCCCACACTCATCTGTGAGTCAAGCTTAAATATCCCTTCCTGATCGGTAGTCCGTGCGTCCTTCACCAAAAGGTGCGGATCGAGGGATGTACCTTTGGGAGAGCCCTGTCCTGGATCGTGGTGGGCAGCATAAAACTCAATACGCAACCCGGGAAAGGTCTGATTGAAGGTTTGCTGTAGCGATAACAAGGTGACGTTGTTGGTGATTTTCATGACAAAAGGTTTTATTCTACCTTTAAATTTATCATACACACAACTTGATTAAAATGATTTTGGTCACCTACTGTGTTGATTTTGAAGATTTTTGCCTGCATAGAAAACAAAAACGCCAGGCTCCACAAATGAAACCTGGCGCTTTTGTTATCGACTAACCTAATCGGGAGAAGTTTACCGGCCCCACGAAATACCAAACTTCAATTCGAGCTGCGCAAACGGCGCGGAAAAGTCGTCATTGGTATAGTTATCAAAATCAGAATTACTGACAAAGCGGTAACCGCCTTCAACACCTACGCGGAACCATTGAAATACATTGACTTCCATGCCCACCGATGGCTGAATGACAAAAACCCGGTCGGAATCGGTTTCGTCAAGGCGAACGGTACCGTTACCGGTAAAAACGCTCAGTTTAGGGTGTACTACTTTGTGCGAATTTGGGGTAATGCCTAAGAGGAACCCGCGGTATTTCAAATCAAATTGATCATTGCTTTCGCCAAGACGAATATCGTCCTTCAGGCGGTAGCTTCCATAACCAAGAAATACTGTTTTGCCAAACTCCAGTCCAAAGGAGCCTCCCTTGACCATGCCCCAGTCATCGTCGAAGTAATTGTAGTCGTACATGGCCGAGCCCCAGATTCCGGAAAACCAGGTACTATTGCGATTGAACAGGGTTTCTTCGCGCTGTGCAGATAAACTTGTTGCGGAGATCATAACAGCCAGGGTGATTAAGATTGCGTTTTTCATTTTTAATAGGATTTAGAAATTCCGTTAATGAGTTTTTTTCAAAAGGACGCATTGGCAAATTAATCCGTCTTCGTTTGAATAGAACCTTTTTTCGACTAAAGGATGGATTTTTGAGGACGATACCCTTAGCCTTTAACGGTATTTAACGAAGGAGCCCCCGAGATTAACAGACTTTCACAATTTCATTCACTCCACAAAGTGTGACAAGTTACAGTTTAAATCTATCCCCAAGAGCGAAGATGGCACAGAATAGACTGCCAAATTTATCTTTAGTTTTCCTACTCAAAGATGCTCATGGTTGCCTCCGGGGTCCTGCTCTGCCTTCGCGTAGCCGCTACGCCGCAGCGAGGCGCCAAAGGCAAACAATCTATTTCTTTTAGAATATAGGCTAAAACATAACCAAATGATATTTAAGGACTTAAGACTGAGCGGCGTCAATTTTAGAAGGCTTGGGCCTTCACGGTGAAATGAATTTCACCCAACCTAAAAAGGACTGACTTGATGTTGACTTTTTGAGGACAAGATTCACGAGATTTACAGGATTTTTTTTGGCGAAAAACTTCATTTTTCACCGCAAAAGAGAGTAGTGCTGTGTGTTTAATTTGTATCGCCACGCTGTGGCTGGCAGGTCATACAAGTACTACAAGCAGACATTCCAACCCCAGCCTCTAATCGGCCTTAGCTGGCCTAGTGAAGAAGGGCTCCAAAAGCCGTTAAAAAGGGTAAACTGTTTGAGCCAATACCCTTCCAAACGTGGTCTCACCTAACCCGTCGATTTTTCCATTCGTATTCTGACGTTGCATTGGCCCAAAAGCCAATGACGGCAATGTAAAAGATGTGATAGAGTTGGGATCGCGGAAAGGTACGCAGCAAATCGATGCGGCCGAAGAAGTGAGTTGCTTTGCGCAACATCACAAAATCAGCAATGGATTTGAGCAGTAGCTGTCCGGCAAAAAGCAACAGGGCAAAACTCCCCCACCACAAACCAGCCAGAAGCGAAAAGAAGATATTAACACAAAAAGCAAAAACCAGCCCAAGCGTGACCGTGATTCCCCATTCGCGATAAGCAGCCGATTTACTGGCCCAGCGTACTCTTTGATTGAAAAATGCCTTCCAGGTAGGCTGCGCAGTAGTCAATGCTGTTGCTTCGCGGTTTTTTAAAAAGCCAATACGATCAGGATAGTGCTGAGCTATTTTTTGCAACAGCAACATATCATCACCGGAAGCCAGGTGGTTGATGCCGGAAAAGCCGCCTACTTCGTCAAAGACTTTTTTGGTGTAAGCCAGATTGGCACCATTGCACATGTGCATAAATTGGCCTTGGATACCGGCCCCTGTAAGCAGCATCATGCCGGTAAAATCGAGTGACTGGAAGCGTTCCAGTGCATTTTTTTCGTTGGTGAAATTGACCGGGGCAGCGATAAAGACGGGTCTTTGTGACTGATAATAGCTGACCAACAAGACCAGCCAATTTGGCGGAAGCCAGCAATCAGCATCGGTGGTGATGATCAATTCACCCTGGGCATGTTGAATACCGATTTCGATACCTTTTTTCTTGTGTGCCCACAGGTCTTTTTCCTTCGCAAAGTCGGCAAGACGCAGATAACGTACGCGCTTATCCTCAATGCCCTGCACGATTTCCGGCGTGGCATCATCGGAAAAGTCGTCGAGGACAATCACTTCCATAAGGTGGGCAGGAAACTGCTGATTGAGAATGGATTTGAGACACGGCCCAATATTGGCTGCTTCATTACGAGCCGGTATCAGAATGCTAACGGATGTATGGGGTTGATAACTTTTCGGAATGTTCCACACCGGTATTTTTCGCCACCAGTAGAAGTATCGCAGGTTGTTCCATAAATAAAAGCCGGTCAGCAGTGCGGTCAAAACCAAATACCCGGCTTGTAAGTTGGTCATGAATTATTCGAAGAGGTTGTCATATTCATTATTGCCTTTGCGTTTTACCGGAGGTTCCTCTTCCAAATCGGGCAAGCGCAATGGCGGCTCGTCTACAATTTCTTCAAACTCTACAAACTCTCCTTCTCGTTCTTTTTCGATGTCTTCCTGTACCTGATTGACTTTGCGCTTCAGCAGGGCTTTACCCAGCAAAAATGCCGCTACCAATGGAAAGGCAAATACACTCAGCAAAATAGCCCCTACTCCCAGCAGTGGGTTGCTCTTCAGGTTGCGGCCAATCCATTTCAGGTAGCCCAAAACCACCTTGTAGTCGATGATCAAGGTAGCGATCAACATGACCGGCGCCAAAAAATACAGAATCTGAAATACAAAGCGCGCCAGATAAAAAAGTGCGATGAGGAAAAATACCATCAGGATAACTCCCGTTATGGAACCGGTGGAGTTACCGCCTATATTAAATTCGGATCTTTGTCGGTATTGCATAAATTATAACCTTTGTACTTTAAGAACTATTAAAATTAGACATTTGTTTGCACAAATTGAAACCACTTAGACGAGTTGGATGCCTTCCTTCGATAAGTGGCGGAAAATTCTCCACTAAAATAATTGGGTTTTGTATTTCCCGGCATTTACGAGTAATTTTGAGGGAAATCATCGACAAAAATAAGAGTATGGTTAAATTTCGTTTTTGTTGTCAAAAATAATTCATTTCAGCTTTAATCGAGGCAAATTTGAGGTTCATACCTGGAAGGTCTGGGCCGATAATTTAACGATGAGTAAAGTTGAAAGGGATATTTTAGGCCCGAAGGATGAACTTTAAACATACTCTAAATAAACATTTACATGAAAAATATTAGTTGGATACTTCTCGCGTTCTTTTTTACCACTCTGACCAGCGCTACTCAGCCCAATGGCGATCAGATTACTGTGAAGGCCGAAATGACGGGCTGCTCCGGAGAACTGAAGTTGTTTCGCTTTAATGGCTTTAAGTTTGTGGAATATCAAACCGCCGAAAGTAAAAAGGAAACCGCCGAATTTACCATCCCAAAATCGGGACCACAATTTTATTACATCGGCCAGAATGAGAGCTCGATATTACCCATTTTGCTGGGTTCTGAAGAAGGCGTTTCCATCAATGGCAATTGTCGTGATATGCGCCAGGCCAAACTATCGGGATCATCCCTCAATGCACAATACGATGAACTGAAAGAAACCTTAAATCAACTAAAAGGGCAAACGTCTCAGCTGGCAAGACAATACCAGATGGCAGGCCGCAACACGGAGCGCCAAAAGCCGATCGTTGAGAAACTCAAAGAGCTGGACGATCAAAAGCTGGCCTTGCTGGACTCGCTGCGTAAAACCAACCCATTCTTTGCCAAGATCGCAGCGTTGAACACCTACCTCAGTTATCAAAACTACGGTGGAAATTATCGTGATGAGCTGAATTATTTCGTTAATGAATTTTTTGTACACGCTGATTTTTCGGATGCAGCATATGATCACCTGCCCTGGGTATACGAGGCATTTAAAAGCTACGCAACAACTATCTCTTCAGTGACCTTGACCACTGATCAGCACCAGGAGGTATTGGAAAAGGCCCTCAATCAGGTACCTGCCGACCGTCCGGTATATCAATTGGCGATCGGTGGCGTGATCACGGCGCTGAAGCAAAAAAACCATGCCAATTTTCCATATTTTACCAAACTCTACATCAAAAACTACGGCGATCGTGATCCGGTAATGACGGCAGCCTTACAGAAGGAAATTGATGAGGTGAAAAATTACGCCGTCGGTGGCACTGCCCCCGATTTTACGCAGCAAAGCCCCGAAGGTGAGGACATCAGCCTCAGCGACTTCCGCGGAAAGGTCGTGCTCGTAGATTTCTGGGCAAGCTGGTGTGGTCCCTGCCGCCGGGAAAATCCCAACGTGCTCAAGGTATACAACAAATACAAGGATAAAGGTTTTGAAATATTGGGCGTAAGCCTCGACAAAACCAAAGACCGCTGGGTCAAAGCCATCGCCGACGACAACCTGCCCTGGCCGCAAATCAGTGACCTCAAAGGCTGGAGCAATGCGGTAGCCAACGACTATGGCGTACGCTCGATTCCACATACCATCTTATTGGACAAAGAAGGTAAAATCCTGGCGCGCGGCCTGCGCGGCCCGGCACTGGAACAAAAACTGGCGGAGATATTTGGGGAGTGATTTAGTTTAGAGTTTAGGGAGGTTTAGAGTTTAGAGAAGGGTGGCAGCTGGTCATCCTGCTAATTCTAAAATTCTGGGAATTCTGATTTAGTTTAGAGTGTAGTTGTAGAGTTTAGAGAATGTCGCTTGGTTTTTGTGCAAACTCTTGAATTCTCGGAATCCTGCTCTATTTATGGGTTTAAAGTTTAATGGTTAAAGTTTATTTTTGCCGTCTGGTGTTTATTTCGATGTGATGAACAACTCCATGCGACAGGAAGTACCAGCACCGCCCTAAAACCCACAGCTCGCTCGTAAGCGTCTCTGACGCGATACGTCATTTCTCCAATCTCCTGCGCCTAAAAAAAATCCAAGCGATAGAAAGTACCGGTCCCACCCTAAAACCTAAATCCCAAAACCTAATACCTGCTCAATAATCCTGCTACTATGAAGAACGCTGCAATACTACTATCCATCCTCCTAATCACCGTCACCGCCTGCCAGGAAAAACCGGTGGCCAAATTCAACTATGACTGTAGTGGCGCTTGTCTGGCGCCGGTGATCGTCAATTTTCGGCTGGAAACGGGGAATGCGGAGCGGGTGCAGTGGGACTTTGGTGATGGCCATTCAAGCACCCGGCCCAATCCTATGCACGAATATAGCACAGCAGGCACCTATGCCGTAACGCTGACTGTTTTCAATGGCGATCGTACGGACGAGTACACAGACGAGGTCATCATTGACGCGACACCGACTCGACTGGTCGTGCAGCAAGTAGAACTGCTGGCCTTTCCCGATAAAACATTCAACGATGGCTTCTGGGATCCCGGAGAAGGAGGCATTGGCACTTTCCCTGATCTCTATTTCACCTTCACCGGCGAAGATATTGAGTATGAGCCCAACCTGAGTTTTGCCAGCAGGAGCAATACCCAAAGCGGTCAATTACCCCTGGAATGGGCGTTTAATCCGGCAGTAGAGCTGGGAAAAATCGATGAGATATATCGCCTCACCCTCTTTGACAAAGACTTGCAAGAGGATGAGGTGATCGGTTACGCCGAGATATTACCTTCTGAATTTATTGTAAGAAAGTATTACCCGGCCGAGGTAGAAATCTATCGCAATGATGTTCGGTATCGGTTGTTTCTAGAGTGGCGTTAGCTCTAGCTTCGCCAGAAGGCATACCCCAGTGAAAGTGCAATTGTCCGGTTGGTCGTTGTTGCTTGTTCCAGTGGTTCACCATTTACATCTGTGTATACCACCTTGCTACCGATATTGGCGAGCCCGTGCCGGTAGTCAAAACGCAATTGTAGTCGATCCGAAACCTGCCAGGCCAATCCAGCTCTCAACGCAAAATCTCCGTCCGTCCAAAGGTCTCCCACATCCGTTGTTTGATCTTCAGATTTGGCCTTAGCCTCCAACAAATAACCAGCTTCTACACCTCCTGACAACCAAACTGGCCGAACTATCTGAAATTCGCCAACCAGCGGCACAACCAGGTAATGCAGATCTGTCTCCGAGGCTAGTATTTGAAAATTCTCACTTTGATCCGTCGTTGCTCCCTTTCGGGAGTAAAGTACCGCTGAGGATAAGCGGAATCCTTCTTTTATTTGTAATGCAGTGGTTATTCCAATATCAAAACCTGCCTTAAATTGGTAATCCTCATCAAGGTTTTCCGTAAAGGATTCGGGTTCCGATATGTTAATATTGCTGAAGTTTACTCCAGCCTGTAGGCCAAGCGAGAATTGCGCAAAAGTAAGGAATGGGCATAGCAAAAAGAAGAGCAAAGCAAGTCGCTTCATGGTTCACATCATTTTAAGAGAATCAATCATATTATCACTTAAAAAACGTCACCTACCTCTCCTTATTATTCATTAACACTTTCCACTATTGAAGACTCATCAGCCTTATAATAGAGCTCTGAGCAGTTTTCCTGAGTGAAAATCTCACGGGCTACACGCCAGATATCATTGGTGGTCACCTCGCGGTAGTAATCAATCTCCCGGTTGATGATATCGGCATCGCCCAGCAACTCAAAAAAAGCGAGATTGATTGCTTTGTTGAGCACATTGGATTCCGAAAAGACCAGATTGCTCTCCACCTTATTTTTGATCTTTTGCAATTCCCTTTCGGGAATGGGCGCCGCGCACAATGCCTCCAGTTCCTGCCAGATGGCGGCTTCGCCTTCTTCCAGCGTAACGCCCGCCGAAGGTTTGCCTTCAATAATAAACAGGCCCGGATCGAGGCTTCCGCTGATGTAGCAATCGATTTGTGAGAAGATCTGCTTTTCCTTAAGCAAGCGGCGGAACAAACGCGAAGAAGAGCCATTGCTCAGCACGTCCGACAACAAGTCAGTAGCATAAAAATCAGGATGATAACGTGCCGGCATATGAAAGGCCAGATATAGTGCATCAGAAGGCACACGCGCCTGGTTGATGCGTTGTTGCAAGGCCTTTTGTGGTGGTTCCTGCGGCAATCTGCGGCGCGGTGTTGCGCCGGCGGGAATCTCGCCAAACCACTTTTTGGTCAGTTGCTTGACCTCTTCCTCATCCACATTACCCGCCACCACGAGGATGGCATTATTGGGTCGGTAGAACTTATAAAAGAAGTCCTTGACATCATCCAGGGTGGCATCCTCCACGTGCTTGGGCACCTTCCCAATGGTAGGCCAGCGATAAGGGTGCACCTTGTAGGCCATATCCGCAATGTGGTGCCATACATCGCCGTAAGGCTCATTGAGGCAGGTTTCCTTAAATTCCTCCACCACCACCTTGCGCTGCACCTCCAGCACCCGCTCATCAAAGTTCAGACTCAACATCCGGTCTGATTCCAGCCACAGGGCCGTCTCCAGGTTCTGCGCCGGCAGGATATCGTAGAAATTGGTAATGTCATTATTAGTAAAGGCGTTGTTTTCGCCTCCCGCCATTTGGATGGGATCATCAAAATCGGGCACATTAGCCGAACCGCCAAACATCAGGTGCTCAAACAAGTGAGCAAATCCTGTCTTCTCCGGCGATTCATCGCGCGCACCGACGTTGTAGAGCACATTTACAGCAGCCATCGGAGTGCTCTCATCGCGATGCACCAATACCCGCAGGCCGTTTTTTAATACAAATCTTGAATATTCAATCACCTCGTTTTCATTTATGCTTGCAAAATTAGCCCATTTGATTGGATTAAACACTTTTAGGAGCAGAAGGGTTGAATTTTTATTTTGGGCGTATCCGTTGAAGGGCCTGCTTTCTATCGTCAGCATGCCTTTTTAAGGTTGGGTGAAATTCATTTCACCATGAATTTTCAAGATTTTATTCATCATTTGCTTCCACTTAAAGCTATGTATTGGCTCAAACAGTTTACCCTTTTTAACGGCTTTTGCAGCCCTTCTTCACTGGGCCGGCTAAGGGCTGCATATGGGACAACCGTTCGTGACCTTCATATTGCTCCAGCCACAGCGTGGCGACACACCTTTGCCAGTGGTATCAGCCGCTGGTAAAGGTGTTGGTGTTAATCCTAAGCTACAGCGTAGCGACACATATTGAATGCATAGTAGCACTCCCTTTTGCGGTGAAAAAAGAAGTTTTTCGCCCAAAAAAACTTGTGAATCTTGTGAATCCTGTCCGCATTAAAGTCAACGTCTAGTTATGCCCATTTGTGGAAACCTTACGGTTTCCACAAATGTATCTTTGCGTCCTTCGCGACTCTGCGTGCCGCATTCACCCCTCGAGCACCTTGTTTGCCGTAGCGGCAACGCAAAGGCAGAGAAGGACTCGGTGAAGCCAGGTACCACCTTGCCTAATTCTCTAACTAATTAGCATAAATCTAATTTAATTTAAACCGTTACCCACCAAAATGCAGAGTTACCGCATCTCTCCTTCTAGGAAATCACACTGGCAAAACAGGACGCCAAAATGTAAAGCTTTGAAACAGACAAACTACCGGAAAGTGCTATTGCTTTCCCTTGGACAGTTATTGTGCCTGGTCAGTTGTGATTCCGGGCGGGGAGGCAAGACCTTCCAGACACTGAGTGGAGAAGACACGCTCTACCTGACATTGATGACCCAAACCGGCTGGTCACTTGATATTTTTCCGGGCGGTTCGGGTCAGCTTTCCTTCGGTTCCGTCTCTTCGGATACGGCCCCGGTCAAGGAAGGCACTTTTGACTTCTCCACCCTCAAACAAAAGCTGGCGATACAGGCTCAGGTCCGAGAGTTTGGCCACAGCCCGGCCTCCGTGATTTTTGTAACGCCTAACCAACAAAACTACGCGCCGCGTTATCTCAATGACACCACCTTGATCAATACGGTTTTTGAGCAAGCTTATAATGCAGTACGCACCAATACCGGTCCGGTGTACAACCGGCGGCGAGTGGGTAAGCTATACCGCGAGTTTCCTTTTATAAAGTGACAATCAGCTGATGAAGTCAATTCATTGGCTCGCACAAGAGCTGGTAGTTTTTCGACGACGCGAAAGGGGTAAATCCATTGGGAGGCGCCCCTTTCTTGATTTTAGTGTATTTTAAGCCCAAGTAACAGTATTGACTATCGATGACATCAAGAATTGACCACAACAATCCCAAAGCCGCCGGTGCTTTTGGACTGCCTTACCACTACGAAATGCTGGCAGACCGACAACGTGTTACCCCATTTGCTGAAGCAATCAAAGCCACTTGTAAAGACAGAATCGTATTGGAAAGTGGTACCGGCTCGGGCATATTCAGCATTCTGGCGGCACAGGCTGGGGCCAAACAGGTATTCGCGGTGGAAATCGATCCGCAGATCGCTCAATTTGCCCGCCGTAATATTCAACAATCGGGCTACAGCAACCGCATTACGTTGCTTGAAAAGGATACCTTGAAAGTTACCTCCGCAGACTTACAAGGACAAAAAGCCGATGTCATCATTGCCGAAAACCTGAGTACCTGGCAGGTCACCGAGCCGCAGCTGGTCATCACGAATTATATTAATCAACACCTGGCCAAAACATCCGCCATCCGCCTGCCGGAAATGATTTTTAATCAACTCGAACTTACCCAGGCCACCTACCGCTTTGCCGATCTCATCGATTTAAAAACCTACTATTTTGAATTTAGCGGCATTGAAAAGGCCATACCACTTTCCGAAAAGATCACAGTAGAAACCCTTGATCTCTCACAGGAACAAGAGCTCCATTTTCAACACAAACTGACCGTTACCGTACAACAGGATGGAGTGTTAAATAGCATACGATTGACCTCCCCGCTGCGGGTTTATCAACAATTCACCTTTGCTGCTTCCGATAGCCTGATGCCACCGGTCGTATTTCCACTGGAACAAGCAGTCATGGTCAGGGAAGGGGATACAGTTGAGCTCCATATCAAGTATCAAAAGCGTAGCTCCTGGGAAGAATTTTTGGCAAAAGCCAGAAAGATGAGATAACCTTTCCTCCTAAAAAAATGGTTCTTTGACAAATTTAGTGGTCAAAGAAGGAAAAAACTAAAAAAAATTGGCTTCAGATTAAACACTTTTTTAAAATGATAGTTTTACTATTAAATATAATAGCATTATTATAATCTCAAAACTAAAAGATTAAGAATATGTGATTATTTATTGGTTTTTCCAGAGCTGAAAAACAATCAAATAAGACTACTAACATTCATCATCCTTTAAAATCCAAGCCATGAAAAAGATCAAATTAAGTGCATTCGTTCTGGCAATTGTTCTTTTGGCCGCTTGCACCAATGGAAACCAGGAAAATGAACGAAAGATCGCACAGCAACCCGAGCAGCAGCAAGAACCGATTGTTGGCGTTGTAGAAGATGTTTTGACTAAAGCGGAACAGGATGCCCTGACGCCGGACATGGTGATACAATCCCTGAAAGAAGGAAATGAAAGGTTTATGCGAAACGACCTTACGGCTCGTGACCATTCCGCACAGGTAAGAAAAAGTGTGAAAGCACAATTTCCCAAGGCAATCGTCTTATCTTGTGTGGATAGCCGGGTACCCGTGGAAGATGTATTTGATCGGGGAATCGGTGATGTATTTGTGGCCAGAGTGGCGGGCAACTTTGTAAATGAAGATATTCTGGGAAGTATGGAGTTTGCCTGTAAGGTATCAGGCTCTAAATTGATCCTGGTGATGGGACACGAACATTGTGGTGCAGTCAAAGCTGCGATTGATGATGTGAAGTTGGGAAATATTACACCGATGCTCACCAAGATCAAACCTGCGGTGGATCTGGTGGAGTACGAAGGCGAAAGAACTTCTAAAAACCAGGAATTTGTCCACCTGGTGAGCGAAAGCAACGTCCGGAATACCATCGCTAAAATAAGGAGCGAAAGTCAAATATTAAGAGAAATGGAAGAGAGCGGAGAGATCAAAATTTTAGGGGCATTGTATGATATGGATAGCGGAGAAGTGAATCTTTTAAATTAAAGAAAATTTAGCGAATTTAGGGCGGACTCTGGTCATCATGTACTGGGGTCCGCCCATTTTATTTTAGGACCATGTTTGTAAATTTCCATTGCGCTCTAAACTGACTGCAAATGAATCTGACTAAAATCGCTCTTTCTATACTTGCCATCATAGCCGTCGCTTATTTTTCCTATTTCTTTTATGCAAAAAAATAAAATTAACGATGATGAAATCTAGAATCTCCCTTTTCGCAGTAGCCCTTACCTTAACGGCTTTAATGAGCTGCAAATCCAGTCAACTGAAGCAAGCCACCCTACCGGAAGCCGGAATGTTCAAGGTCGCCATACTCTACCCTAACGGCGAAGGCAAGACCTTTGACCTGGACTATTATCAGGAAAAACACATGCCCATGGTCGCCGGATATTTAGGTGAAAACCTAAAATTCTACGAAATCGACAAGGGCATCGCTGGCAGGACACCCGATGAGCCGGTGCCCTTTCTCGCCATCGGCTATTTTTACGTATACGATATTGCCGAATACAACAAAGCCATCGGCCAAAACATCCAAACCATTGTGGCGGACTTTAAGAATTATACGAATGTTCAGCCGGTGGTGCAGGTGAGTGAGGTGAGGGTGGTGAAGTTTAATAAAGTTAAATGAAAAAATACCTAACATTTTACCTGATCCTACATTGCGTTGGTCTCTTTGCTCAAAAGCAATCTGTTCCCGTGATTGTCTATGAAGGAGAATCGTATTTTCTGTACCCGGAAAAGCAAAGCATAAGCTTTAATCCAGGTAACTTGATCTGGAAAGCGGAGGTGAAGGTTAGTAAAATGGAGTTGAAAAAATACAAATGGCACGAGCGAAGGTTTTTTAAAAAAGAATTAGTTGCGACAAAATTCCCGATAGATGGCAAGTGGATTCAATTATTTGACATAGACACCTTGCTTGCCGCAAAAATATTTGAGATCAAAGATGGTTTGCCCAATGGTGAATTCAGACGGTTTAATGAGTATGGACAATTGGTAGAAACGGGTACTTATTTAAATGGAAACCGAAGCGGGATATTTCATTTTTATCCGGATTTAACCAAACCGTGGAGGGAAGAGTACACCAGGGGTGAATACAAGATGAGTGACAGTATGTATTATGACCTGGCATTTCTCCCATACTATCATGTCATGAAGGAAGGTAAGAACGGAAGGTGGGAAACAAGAGCAAAAGATGGTGACTTAATACAGGTGGAGTACTATACCAATGGTCAACTGGATGGTCAACGAATAACGTACCACCATAATGGAGCGCGGGCGACTGAGGAACAATATACCATGGGTTCAAGGAACGGCATGCAAAGGTTTTGGTATAAAAATGGACAACTAAGGGAGGAGTCAAATTACGATAATGATTTAAGGGAAGGTCAATTGCTCAGTTGGTACAAAAATGGGCAGCCCAAGTGTAATTTGATGTATGAGCAGGATACCATCATTGAGGGCAACTGTCAACTGTACTACCCGAGTGGTGCCTTGTTTGGGAAGGGTAAGCTAGAGGAAAATGTCAGAATTGGCGACTGGATCTTTTGGCATGAAGGCGGTACCAAAATGGCCGAAGGAAACTATCAGGAATATACGACTAGTGTTTGCATCAGTGCCATGTCTAGACCATACCTGCACAGTGTACCGGTAGGACGGTGGAATTATTGGTACAAAAACGGTAATCCTTTGGCCAGTGGCGATTACACAGCAGTGAAAACAAGCATATCCAGAGGTGAGGTTTACGTGGCAAAAATGGTTGAAGGTTCATGGATCTGTAGAGATACAGAAGGTAAAGAGATACCTTGTGGAGAGGTGGAGGAGTTGTTGGAATTGGAGGTAAAGAACTGAGTTCCGCTAAGAACATCCGGACAAATTAAAGTTGTTTTGGTCATTCGGTATAATAGAGTTGTTCTGCTGGGGTAGTTTGGTGGGAAAATTAGTCCATTTTCGACCACGCGAAGTCTTTTTGAGGGAGTATAGCCTTAGCTACACGACTGAAAAAAGACACAGTGTGGGAAGAAAAGGGGCAATTTGCGCCCGAAATAATCCCAGCAGAACAACTCTAATAGAAATAATTTGAATCAGAGTGTAGAGGAGGATTTGTGATAGACCGATGCTTATGAATAAATTGTCTGAATCACAGATGATACAGATTAAGAGATGACACTGATTATGGCTGAACTAAAATATAAAGACATTACTGAAAAGATCATTGGCGCATCTTTTGAAGTACATAAATTTCTAGGCAATGGCTTTCAGGAAGTGATTTACCAAAGAGCCCTGGCCTGGGAAATGAGTCAGGCCGGATTGGACTACTCCAGAGAGATTGAACAAGAAATATACTACAAAAACCTCAGCGAACCCATCGGTGCCAGAAGAGCCGATTTTGTAGTGGAAAATAAGGTTTTGGTTGAACTTAAAGCCATCATTCAGCTGGAAGATGTACATTTGGCCCAAGCCCTGAATTATCTAAAGGCATACAAGCTGGAAGTAGGGTTGTTAATCAACTTTGGCAGCAAGTCCCTCACCTTTAAACGACTGGTATTATGAGCCAATTCAGGTATCAGATACCCATGCACCATCAATCCGTGCCATCCATTCATCCGTGTAAATCTGTGATTCAGACCAATGAGTAAAGAAAAGAAAATAGTGCCCGAATTGCGCTTTCCGGAGTTTGATGGGGATGGTGAGTGGGTGGAGAAGATATTGGGGGAAAGTTGCGATATGCAGGCTGCAAAGTTTGTCAACAAAGCTTTGCAGAATATTAACCAACAACTTGCTTGATCAATGTCTCCTAGAAGGCCAACAAAAACTGGTTTACTAGTGTCGTCTCTTAACATGAGCTTATAGGTTATGGGTAAAAACCCAATTCTCCCGCTCATAAGCCAAATCAAACCCAAACTTCTGCAAATTTTGAAAGCTCTGACTCGGTTTTTCCGGCCGGTGGACCGCCGTTTCTGAAAAAAGATAATGAATACCCAAGCGTTGGGCGGCCTTGATTCGGGCGTGGATTAATAAGCTCTGCGCGCCCAAGCCACGGTACTCGGGAAGCGTGGCGGCAAAGGCCATCGAGCCGTACTGATCATACCAATGAAAGGCACCGGCGGCAATGGGTTTTTCTTCCAGGTAGATGAGGTAGTGTTGATAACCGGGCTTGCCGATGGCGGAAGCCAGGAAGGGAATTAATCGCTGGTCTGACCAATTGAAGCTTTCCAGGATGATTTTGCCGTACGTTGCTCCCTGATCAAGGCCAATGGGCTTACATTTCAGGAAACTGGAAACACTAGGGTTGTAACTGGCCGTTGGCTTCCAGAGTTTGGACCAGCTATTGTAATACATAAACCCGTGCTCTTGCAATAGTTGACGAAGCCGGTTGATTCGTGGAGCCAAAGGGCTTAATTGAACGAAGAACCGCCGGCATTCATGCTGGCTATAAAACGCAACCATACGCATTATGTCTTCAGCCGTTTCCTTGCCGGTCCCCCCCCAACCAATGACCCGATTCATGGCCAGGAGATCAATCTCGGGTAAGGCAAGCGCCGTGGCTCCGCGTATTTGCATTTTTGCGGTCTTCAAACCGGGGCAGCCTTCGTACAATTTGCCCCAATAAATGGCTTCGCTGCGCTCTAATATATCCGTGAGGTTGGTAAGGGTTTTCATAAACAGGAGAATTAAAATCTATCACCCCGCGATGCAATATCGCGGGGCAACAGAAAGGTCAGGTGATTTCCATTTTTTATCTGGTGGATTGATGCAGAAATAATTGACATTTAATGTTCAGCATAATCAATGCTTATAGCCTGAAAAAAGGATCAATTATTTCGGACTAGTCGCACTAGTTAGTTCCGCTGGCTCGCGGTCTTGTTGATTCAATGAAGCTGTTTCAGCGGGATCGTGACTTACATCCTTAAAAAGTAGCATGTCCATGATCCTATCCGAAGCACCATCATAAAAACCGGTTTCGTATTCAAAATCCCGGGGATTGTGGAAGGTGCCCAACAGCATATCAAACAATGGAATATCGCTGTAATTGTATTTATGAATACCTCTGGCGTGATGTAGTGCATGGCTTTCCGGCCGCTGAATCAAAAATCCCAGCCACCAGGGTGTTTTTATATTGGCATGTTGGAAAATGCTGAAAAAAGTCGTGATCAGGATGATCACCGTGATGGCTTTGGGGTTGAGCCCAATGAGCAGGGCAAAACAAAGACTACCCAGCACGGTAAAACCAATCATGTCAAGCGGACTAAAGTAGAAGGCTCCGTAGGTGTCCAGCCGTTCTGCACTGTGGTGCATCTGGTGAAAACTCTTCCACAAAACATCAGAAGAATGCATGCTTCTGTGCCACACGTAAATACCTAATTCATAAAGCATAATGCCGATGAAGGCGGAAACACCTACCCCAAAATGGCTGAGGTCAAACAATTGATAGTCCGCCAAATACGGGTCAATCAACATGGGCAGGTAGCTGGAGAGATAAAAGAAAAAGATAAAGGAAGCGATTCCTTTTAGCTTCCAGTACTTCACATACGGCAATTGCTTCGCCGGCCAGATGGCTTCCCACAACATCAGCGCGAGGTACATGACAATAACAATCAGGGAAATAGGGTCCAAAAGAATTTCAAGGGGTGATAACATTTGAGTAAACTTTTTTAGTTTAAAAAATTATTTACCCCTATTGCGTAAGTATAGAACTTACGATGTGAGTGTGCCCCAAAAACTTCCCTTACGAGGTTTCCCAATCTATATTTTGCTCAGGTTGATATACACAAAACTGGCCCGTTTTGATGGAGATTTTCAGATGAAGGGCCAATTCCGGATGAAAGGCTGCAATTTTTTTTATAGCGGACCGGATACGCCAGGTTACAGCCGATCTGGCCTTTTCGATATTACCGGAAATTTTCCTGGATTGGCCATCAAGTCCCAAAGAACTGCTCAGGTGTTGGATTAAATCATCGTACTCCTTTTGCAATTGCTCAATTTTCTGAAAATCCTGATATTGTTCCGCTTCAGCGAGTGATTGTTGTATTTCCAGCAGCCTTTGTTTATAGGATCGCTTGGCTTCCTCATCCAGCACCGGTGCGCCACTTTCAAAAACCTTCAGGTCCATCAGATCAGCGCAATGTATGGATGAATTGGGCTGCTGTAAGAGCCTTACAATGTCATGCAAGCCTTTCAAGTCCGTTAATTGAATAGACTGACCTTTGTAAGTGAGTCGCCAGAGTTTGTCTTCTTTGACAAACTGATATGGCGAATGGGAAGTCTTTTCTTTTGGTCCTTCAGTAGGAAATTCCGCCCCAAGATGCTCCTTGATATAATCCCAAAAAGGTTGGTGCTGAGAATATTCCTTGTATGGATTGAGCGTCATCATCCACTCCAATGCAAATGCTTCATCTACCGGTTCTCCCGGTCGCATTTTCTCCTGGAAGTAGACCGTGTAGGCCTTCCAGTAAGCCCACATCTCATCCATTTGGCCCAATTGAAAGTGGGCTGCTGCCAATGTAGCTTTGAAGTCAATCCATTCTGACGAATGTGTCGCTTTTTCGCCAATTTCAAGGGCTTCTTTAAAGAGGCCATTTTCAAAATAGACGAAGGTTCCGGTGAGTAAAAAGCCGCCTTTGGAAGGATCCATCTCCAACGCCTTATTGTACAATTGCAGCGCTTCCTCGGTATATCCCAAATACGTTAAACAAAAGGCAATGCCTACGATCAATTCAGGGTTGAGTGGACTAATTTCCAGCGCTTTACGCAAAAAATGTTCGGCTTTGGCATACTGTTTATAGAATAAATAACACTTGCCGAGGATAAAATAATTTTGGGAGTCGTAAGCATCCAATTCTACAGCCTGAAGCGCCCAGCTAATGGCACTGGACTGGTATTCCTCCCATTTGTCCCACAACAAACAACTCCATTCGTTGAAATAGGTCAGTGACATGCCGGTGTAGGCCTTGGCAAAGGAAGAGTCCAGATCAATTGCCCCCTGGAAAAAAGTTCTGGCTTTTTCATCAGCTTCTACAGTACCCTTTTTCAACTCCTCCATGCCGTAAAGCCATTTCTCATAGGCATTGAGGTCTGTCAATGGGCGTTTACGGATCTGGCTTAGCAGATCAAAATCGACATTCTGTTGAAGAGAGACGACAATCCTACTAAGAATTTCCTCTTCTATTTTAAACAGGTTTTCGAGGGTGTCCCCAAATTTTTCAGCCCATACCAGGCGGTTTTCTTTGTATTGAATGAGCTGCAAATTTAGCTGGATCATTCCGCCTTTAAACCTGGCGATACCTTTAACTATGTAATCAGGAATCGTTGATAGGGAGTCGAGGTTTTCGGCGGGAAGGATCAGAAAAGATCGAAAACGAGCCAGGTCGGTCAACAAGTCCATCCGCAAGCCGGTACACAACATTTGGATGCGTTTGTCTTCGGTGAGGTCCTGTAAAGGTAAGACAGACAATTTAATGAGTGAATGGCTATTTTGGACATTCATCCCGGTAAGTTAAGGTTCCTTTTTAAATAAATCAAGCGTTTGAGCTACCAGGTACTTTAGAAGTGCTTGGAAGCTGACCAAAAAGATTTCCACCAAAAACCTCTTCCAAATTCTATCGATTTTTGTACATTTAGGGTTCGAACGGTAAAACACCCTACCGCCGGAACGGCAACTATCTCTTTTCTCCTCCCTCTGAATACATTAAGACTCCTTATCGAGCTAGCTGCCAAGAGATTCAGCAGTCACGTGAATGAATACAGATAAATGCTACCCGAAGTACGAACAGCTCACTCGTACACATTGGATGATTATTTGTAATCGACTCATAAAACCCTTATTGACATGTTGAAAAAAGTTTTGAAAGTTCTGGCCATCCTGATCGGCGCAATTGTGTTGATCGGCATTTTGGGCTTCTCGGTCATCAGCTACCGGGGCATTCCCTCCTACGAAGTCAAAACCATTGATCACGAGGTGATCAGCACCCCCGAAAGTGTGGCACGTGGCAAGAAATTGGTGTCTATGCTTTGCGCCAATTGCCACCGCAACCCCGAAACGGGCAAGCTCACCGGCACCAAAATGCTGGACGCTCCACCGGAATTTGGCACCTTGTACACGCCAAACATTACGCAAGATAAGACTTACGGTATCGGCGAATGGACCGATGGAGAACTGATCTACCTGCTGCGTACCGGGATCAAAAGAGACGGCGTTTATGCCCCGCCATACATGGCTAAATTGCCCAATATGGCCGATTCGGACGTTGATGCCATTATTTCTTTCCTGCGCTCAGATGATCCTATGGTTGCAGCTGACCCAACGGCAGATCAACCGTGCCAGCCTTCGTTTCTCACCAAGTTTCTCTGTACTGTAGCCTTTGAGCCACTACCCTACCCTGAAGCGACCATTGAACTACCCGATACCAACAACCGGGTGGAATGGGGTCGCTACCTGGTGCACAACCTGGATTGCTACACCTGCCACTCGGCCGACTTTAAGACGATTAACTTCATGGAGCCCACCAGTACCCCGGGCTATATGGGCGGCGGCAATGTGCCCCTCAATAAAAAGGGGCAAATTGTAGTGACCGCCAACCTCACCCCCGACCCGGAAACCGGCATCGGCAACTGGACCGGAGAACAGTTTGTCAAGGCGGTCAAATACGGCATAAAAGATGGCGAAGCAGCCCTGCAATATCCGATGGTGCCTTATACACAATTAACTGACTCAGAAGCACTGGCCATCTTTGAATACCTGAAAACCGTGCCGCCAATCGAGAATAAGGTGGAACGGACGATTTATGAATAAAATATGAGGGGTTAGAGATGCCGGTCTTGCACCTCTAACCCCTCCACTTTATTACTATTCTACCCCCAGGTGAACAACTGATAACAACCATCTTTCTCATCGGGAAGCGCCATTCTCCGTATCTTAACAACCCGGATCAAACCATCGTATTCGGAAGCGTAGCCCAGATCGAGGCGGGGCAATTTTGCGGCCTCAATTTCCAACAGTACCGGCTGGTATTGTTCCCCCTTCGTTTTTTGCAGATAGAGGCTATCGAGGGAAAGGGTCGTATCTTCCAGCCAATAGACCACGCTGGTATCTGCACAGTCTCTGAAAACGCTTACCTCATCACCGGCCATGTAGTAGCCCAAGAGTATGTCAGTGGGTGGAACAGCGGAGATTTGGCCGGTCGATTTTGGTTTAAAAAACAGCATCCCATCCGGACCGCTGAGCTCAAGAATGCTATCGTTGACGACAAATGTACTGATTCCGGAAAGGATGCGCAGATAAAGGTCTTCCTGTTTCATTTTCCCTTCACAAAACCGCTCAGTCGTGGCTATTTGCCCCGAAAAGGCAATCAGGTCAAGTTCCCGATATGCCCAATTGCCAAAATAATCATTACATCCCGCTGAGCCGGTGATGCTATCTTTTGAAAATCTAAGGGTGATCGTTGTACCGGCAATGACACTCGTAGTGCCAAAACCCTGGCTATACCGCACCAACTCCCATTCGCGGTCATTCAGTTTTTCGGGATAAAACGGGGCCTGCTCACAACCAATGAACCCAATTGCGCCAAGCAGCAAAAACAAGATGGTCGTTTTCATAATCGGGAAATTAAAATTGATATTGTATATTTCTAAAATCCACACTGACCGGAATGAAGTTGCTATTCAAGCCAGTCACACACTCCTGCGGTGTTTGAAAAATCAGGTAGGCTGTGGGTAATTGTTTGCCACGAAGTACCTGCCAGGGAGTCAACACAATAGAACCAATCAATTCTTCGCTCTCTTCATCTTTATCATAAATTTCAATCCGTATGTAGGTTTGCAAATCCTGCAATACCAGTGATTGACTAAAAAGGCAGCCGTGACTACAACTGGTATTGGGAATAGCTATTTCGCGAGTATCCCATAATACGGTCTCATGCTGTAAAATCCGCAGGAAAACATCGGCATCATTCACCAGAAGCCCATCATTGTCAGGATCCCAGTCATTACAGGCATTAAACATTCCGGTGAGTTGAATTTTATTCACAGTGATCGATTTGGGAACCAGTAAAATAGAACAGTCTTCTCCGCCGTAGCCCGGTTCACAATCGCAGGTTCCGTCCTCACATTCGCCATGTATGCAGTTTATCGGATAACATGGATCATTTTCATTCAGGTCATTTTTGCCGCATCCCAGCAGCAGACAACTCAACACGATCAATTGAAAAAAACAGTGCTTCATCGGTACTTTTTTGGTTCTTTGACAAATTTCGTGATTCAGAGTCAATCGAAAAGACCAATCAGCGCTTCTAGAAGGCGCTTCTGATTGGCCTTTTAGCTTGACCACAGCTTGTCCCGATTCCACATCGGGGAAATTTGTCAAAGAAGGACTTTTTAAACACATTTGACCGAAGTTTCCCACAGCAGGTTGCAATATTTTGATCCAATTTTCCGCCAACTATAAACCCAAACCCGTCAGCTATAAATTTTTTCAACCGAAATTGAGAAAGTGCAGTAATTTTGCCCAATTCATTATGTGTACATGCTTAAAACACTGGCTACGGGCATCATTCTGTTTTTATCAATCAGCAGTTTTGCCCAGAAGGATTTCCACTTTGAAACCTTCACTACCCGCGACGGACTTTCTTCCAATGAAATCCGCAGTTTGCTGCGCGATAGCCGGGGTTTCCTTTGGGTAGGTACCACCAATGGGCTCAATCGCTATGATGGGTATCGATTCCAAAATTTTACCCCCAACCCAAGAGCAGAAAACAGCCTTGGGGGCGAAGTGGTGATGGCTTTGGCCGAAAGCCCAACGGGGCAAATCTGGATAGCTCACAATCGGGGGCTGGACATTTACGACCCACCACGTGATACCTTTCTTCGGGTTCCTCCCCTTCCGGGAAAGGAAGCTTACTGGTCCTTCAATCAAGGCAGTTCAATTACCTTCACAAAAAGCGGATATGCCTTCCTGACGCAAAATGCAGAATGGGCACTATTGTTTGAACCCAATGCGCTATCCTATACCGAAATTTACGCTCCAGATGCGCCACCACAACAAAGGCCAAAAAATGCACAAAAAGCAGCGGTTCAGACATTGGTGATGTCTACGCTTAAATCCGAAGACGAAGTGTGGATCGCTTCGACTTACGGCATCTTTAGCCTGGATGTGGCCAGTTGTGATTTCCAGTTTCACCACCTGGAAGACATTGACTGGGAATACTGGCCCGGCACCCTTTACCACGATGCTGAGCGGGAATTGCTTTGGTTTAATTCCTTCACGCAAAGGCTCTATTCCTATGCCTACCAAACCGGCCAGTGGCAGCAATGGGATATCCCCCTGTCTGGCGCAATCATGAGTACCAATGACCTGTGTGGAACCCCCATGCACGGGATCTGGGTCAACACCCCCGGCATTCTGTATCCGGAAAAAGATCAATTGGTGCCCGTTCACCACATACCGGATGACTATTCCAGTTTCCCCAAAGCCGCCAGTATGTGCGCGCTGCACGACAAGGAAGGCATCTTGTGGGTAGGGACTTCCCGCGGTCTTTGCAAGCTGGACCCTTCTCTACAAGGTTTTCACCACATTCATTTGAAAGACCATAGTCCGATGGAATACGACAACTCGGTCTATGAGGTCTTCCAAAATGACGAGGACAGCCTGTGGTACATCACCTCCTTTTACAGCGGACAGTTTTTTGTGTACGATCCGGCCACAGGAGACCAGAGAGAGATCACGAATGAATTCACCCCGGCATTCCCCAAAGAGGCCCCCACCAGAATCATAAAGGACACACAGGGCATCACCTGGATGCTGGCCGGTGGAAGCCTGTATCAGGCAAGGCTCAAAGATCGAAAATTGATTCCCATTGCAATGCCTCCCTTGCCCGAAGGGGTAAGCAATCGTGCTACCTTCGATATTGTAGAGGATTACCAGGGCGACCTCTGGGTGGCCAAGTGGAGAGCCGGATTGCTGCGTTATGACCGGAAGCAACAAAGCCTATCGTACATCTATCCGCCTGATAGTTTGGGTGTGCCCAATACCGCCTTTGTGCTCGCCGCCAATTCCAATAAAGACCACCTATGGGTTGGTTCTCAGGGAGCCGGCATTTACCACCTGGACATCAAATCCGGAAATTGGGAAAAGCTCACCGAAATCATTATCGATGGTCATCACATCAACCTCATTGACATCACAGGGCTCACCATGGATCGCAATAACGATCTCTGGATTGCCACCAGGGTGGGTTTGGTGCGGCTTTCGCCCAATGGAACAAGCAAACTATTTACCCAGGAAGATGGTCTGATCAATGGCTTTCTGGAGGGCATTCGGGCCGACGGGCGCGGCCACATCTGGTTGGCGACCAGCAATGGTATTGCCATGCTGAATATTGATACCCTTGAAGTTCGAAATTTCGATGAACGGCATGGGCTCAAGATAGATGCCAATCTGGATTACTTCTCCATTCAGCCTGATGGCACCATTTTTTCGGGTACCAAACAGGGGTTTATCTACTTTCATCCCGATAGCCTGCTTGAGGATGAAAAACCGCCCAAGTTATCCATTCTTTCCTTCAAAACGCGCGGTGTAGAACACACCCAGGGCAGCCTCGTTCCTGACTATTGGAAAAAGGTTTGGCTAAAGCCAAATGAAAATTTTTTCACCATTGAATACGTTGGCCTGAACTTCACCCTACCGGCCGAAAACACCTATTTCTACAAGCTGCAGGGCCTCGATCAAGAATGGATCGATGCAGGCAAACGACGCATTGCCCATTACACCAATGTGCCACCTGGCGATTATATTTTTTGTCTAAAAGCAAAGAATAAGGATGGTACATGGAGTAGCGAGGAAAAACAACTGGCAATTTACATTGCGCCACCTTTTTGGCAAACGTACTGGTTTTGGATGGTAGCCCTTCTGCTAATCGGTGGAACCATCTACAGTATCTATCACATTCGCATCCAACAAATACGCAGGGAAGAGGAAATGAAAGCAGAATTTAACAACAAACTGGCAGAAGTAGAAATGGCGGCATTGCGCTCCCAAATGAATCCGCATTTTTTGTTTAACTGCCTCAACTCCATCAACCGTTTTATTCAGCGCAATGAACCGGATATGGCTTCCGCATATTTGACCAAGTTTTCCCGACTCATCCGCCTGGTATTGGACCATTCGCGTACGGACTCCATCTCATTGAGGGATGAATTGGATGCGCTGCGCCTGTACATCGAACTGGAGGCTATGCGCTTTGTTGGGCGCTTCTCTTATGTATTCGACATTGCAGAAAACCTGGAAACCCACAGCATCGAGATTCCCCCCATGCTGATACAGCCCTACGTGGAAAATGCCATCTGGCACGGATTGATGCATAAGGAAAATGGTGATGGCCGTCTTACCATCAAGGTTTACACCAGTGGCAACCGAATCTTCATAGAGGTCGAAGACAACGGCATAGGCCGAAGAATGGCGGCACTGCTAAAGAGCAAATCGGCCACCCTGCACAAATCACATGGCATGAAGGTCACGGCGGAAAGAATTGAGATAATCAACGAAATATACGAAGCGAAAACAGAAGTAGAAATTGAAGATTTGACTGACCCGATGGGCAAGGCAGCAGGCACTAAAGTAAAGCTGTCGCTTTGCTTAACCTAAATCGAAATGATGAAAGCTATTCTTGTTGATGACGAACTATATTGCACGGAAGTGCTCTCCGCCCTGCTGACAAAGCACTGCCCGGAGGTGGACATTATTGCCGAATTGAATGACCCTCACCGTGCGGTAGATTTTATTCGGGAAAATCCACCCGATCTACTTTTTCTGGACATCGAAATGCCCCGGCTCAATGGTTTTGACCTCCTGGAACGGGTCCGGCCGGTCAATTTTCAGGTTATCTTCACTACCGCCTACAATCAATATGCCCTCCGAGCGATCAAGATCAGTGCGCTGGATTACCTCCTCAAACCCATCGATGCGGAAGAATTGATCAATGCCATAAAAAAAGCTCAGCAGCAAAAATCTCCACAGTGGTCACAGTTTGAATTGATGGAAGAAAATCGCAAGGCGGAGGTACCGTTGAAAACCATTGCCCTCTCAACTATGGATGGTCTACACTTTGTGGAAGTGGAGCAAATTATTTATTGCCGCAGTGAAGGCAGCTATACCCAAATTCATTTTCTTCAGGGTGATCCCATTCTGTTGTCCAAACCCATTCGGGAATTGGAGGATTTGCTCTCCGGCTCCGGCTTTCTACGGGTCCATCACTCCTACATGATCAACCTGAGCTATGTCAAAAAATACCTGCGTGGTGAAGGCGGTGAAGTGGTGCTCAAGAATGGCCACCAAATACCGATCTCCCGGAATCGAAAGGCGGCATTTTTGGAGCGGATTACGAAGATTTGATAGGACTTTCATGCAAAGCGGTCAACGATTCCAGTCGTTTATTTCTCGGTTTTTTCCTCTTTCCCTTTGCGGCTTAGCGCCTTCGCGAGATTTATAATTGGCTCGCACCACGCTTCGCCGAGTACTTCGCCAAGGGCTACGTCCCCCGGAGCTAGTGGCTGCGCAAAGGCAGAGAAGACGCGGAGGGCGCAAAGATACTTTTGCTGAAACCTTACGGTTTCTTCAAAAGGACCTCACCAGATGTTGACTTTTTCTTGACAAGATTTACCAGATTAACAGGATTTTATGGCATTAGAGAAAAATCCAAAATGGATTTTTTCTAATACTTCTGATATGTCTAAGGTGGTTCCATAAAAAAATAATTCTAAAACTGCCACCTCCCTCCCTTACCAATGGTCTTATCATTTACTGACTCAAAGTGATAAAAGCAAGAACGCTTCCCACCCAAATGGTCAGGATATTATCTAAAAACATTCTTTTATGAAAAACATTTTTACCTACTTAATCCTCCTCATCGGAGGCAACCAATTGATTGCTCAGCCTGTAATTGATGCGTCGTATTATCCACAACCCGGGCAGGTTCAGGAACGGGTGAGTGTCATTCACCTCGGCATCGAACCAGGTGAAGCAGGCGCTAATCGCACCTGGGATTTTACGGGATTGCAGCTACCCGCTGGTGCTCAGCGCACGACCTTCGAGAATGTACTTCCCGCAGAAACGCCGTTTGGCAGTGCCTTCCCGCAGGCCAATGTAGCCGGCGTGATCACTGACACCGTAGAATTATACGCCTACTACAAAACCGGTAATGACGGCTGGCATTGGCTGGGTGTAGGCACTGAATTTGGCCCGCAAGAATTTGAAGATCCGCTGACGATCCTTAAACCCCTTGCTTTTAATGAGTCTTTTACAGACCAGGCAAGTGCGGCCTACATTTTTCCCGAAGTGGAATACCACCAGTACATTGAAGAGGAAGTCTGGTACCGCGCCTATGGAACGCTGAAATTGCCACAGGCGACCTTTCACAACGTCATTCTGGTGGAAACCAACCAGTTGGAAATCGACAGCTTTTTGTTTGTGGAAGAGGGCTTCTATTCCGTAGATACCTTGATCACTCAAATCTGGAACTGGATGATTCCAAACGTGGCTGGCCCAATAGGCACATTGAGTATCACCAATGGCACTTCCAAGTTTGTGGTTGTAGGAGAAGAACCCCAATATTCTTCCTTTGGGCCAGAATATGACGTAGCGTTTGATATCAACACAACTACTTCTGTCCATACACCTAAAAACCAAAGTATTACCCAGTTTTCCTGTGCCCCAAACCCCGCTACGGGAATGACCTGGCTCAGCATCGACGCAAAAAATGGCTTTAGCAACGCCACACTTAAACTGCTCGACGGTATGGGGCGGGTCATTCGCACGGAAAACCTCGCACTGACCGATGGGGAGCAAAGTATCCCGCTGGACCTCACCGGATTGCCCAGTGGATTGTACTGGGTAAGCCTTTTGGTAGCCGGAGAGAATCAAGCCACCCAAATCATGATCAAGTAATTTCTGGTAGTAACTTGCATTGCGACTGATTTCAAAATCTACTCGCATGATCAATCGGAGGCCGTCTTTGCAACCCAAAGGCGGCTTTTTTTTTATTTCTACCAGATATATATCCAGGTCCGCCAACTGTGAGTTTTCAATTTTACGAGAATGTAATTCGGGATATTTTTGAAGTATAAATACACCCGATATGAAAACGCAGTCTTTAAAATCAAAAACTCACACATTACCAGAAGCATTGCTGATTGATCTGGCCCTTGCCGGCAATCAGCGCGCCTACACCATCATTTTTGAACGCTACGAACGCATGTTGACCCAGGTCATTGGACGGTATCTGAACAAACCTGAAGACATTGAGGAATGCCTCCAGGATACCCTGGTAAGAATGTACCGGGCGCTGCCCAAATTCCGCCGGGAATGCAAACTGAGTTCCTGGCTCTACCAGATTGCCACCTTTACGGCCATCAACTATTTCCGCAGCAAAACACATCGTTATCAATTCGATCCGGTAGAGGCCATCCCCGAGGCATCGGTGCAATCACCACAACCTGAAGCCATCACCCAACTGGAGCGGCGGGATCTCCGCCACTGGATCAATAACGCATTGAATCTGTTACAGGAAAAGGACGCCGAGGTGCTACGGCAATTTTACCTTATGGAACGCTCCATTGATGAGATTTGCCAATATACCGGACTCACTGAATCAAACATCAAAACCCGACTTTCAAGAGCCAGAATAAGGCTCAGAGAGGTGGTAGAACAACAGTTCTCCTCACAGTTGCTAAATTAACCTGGCAACTCCTCTCTTAATCGCTGCACTACCGCAAAAGCTGCCGGACAGATGCTGGTGTTTTTTAACGTCAAATCCAGGATCTGATGGAAGTTTTTGCGGTCGGTGTGGGGATATTCACGGCAGGCCTTGGGCCGCACTTCGTAAATGGAGCAATAATTGTCTGGCCCCAGAAAAGGACAAGGGGCAATATTCAGCACGTAATCGCCTTCCTCATCGAGATGGAGGTAGGTATCCACAAATTGGGCGGGACGCTGGCCCAAATGGCGGGCGATGCGGTCAATATCCTTATCGCGGAAGATGGGACTGGTGGTCTTGCAGCAGTTGGCACAGGTCAGACAGTCGAATTCCGCAAAGACTTCTTCGTGCAAATCCGCCACCGTAGCATCCAGCTGACGCGGTGGTCGCTGGGCCAGTTTGCGGAAGTATTTTTTAATGCCCTTACGCTCGTCTTTGGCTCGCTGCTTGAGCTGATCCAGTGGTACAAAATTCATGACCTCTAATATTAGCCTGCAAAGGTAATCAATATTGTATCAGATCGAAGCTGTCAACTTCGATCATCACCCCCCTAAGCCCGCACCAGCGATGTGGAAGGGCGGTGTGCAACACCGGACAAGGCCCGCAGGGCCGCAGGCTGTAACCCTGTAACGTAGCGACCCGCAGGGTGGTGCCCAAATTAAAAAAATGCTATCCCAACAATAAGGTCAGGATAGCACTGCAAAGCATCTTATTATTATTATTAGCTCTTTTCCATCAGTACCATTTTCTTGGTCACCGTTCCGGAGTTGGTCTCCAGAATGTAGTAATAAACCCCGCTGCCACTCAACTCACTGTGCTTGACCACTACCTCGTGGTAGCCGCGGCTATAATTGGCCTGGAAGCGCTTAACGACCTTACCGCGAACATCGGTGATGATCAGGGTGGCCACATCATCCTCCGGCAATTCAAAGCCAATGATCGTTTCGTGACGGAATGGGTTGGGGCGGTTTTGGTAAAGTTGCATCTCCGCAGAGGTGACGTCTTCACCAAAGGACAGTTGTAATCCGAGTGTTTCGGCCGAAAGATCGTAAGCCTCTGACTTGAGGTATTCAGAATCCAAACCGATCAGCTCACTCAATTTGCCGTTTTGAGTAGCCCGGAATACAAACGTAAACAAGTTTTCATCAGTAGTCAATTCTTCCGTGGTCCGTATCCAGGAGGCCAGTACGGCACCTGTCTCCTGATAACGCGTACCAATGTGGGTGAGGCCCCGTTGGGTACTGCGTGTTTCTTCCAACTGTAGCGCTCTTGGGTCAAACCGCAGGGTAAACTGACAACCGGTGAGTTGAGCCCATTCCGGTGCGGTCAAATTTACTTCATAGGTCTTGCCCGCAACGATATCCTGATCGAGGGTATGGAGCGTAGTGACTCCCTCAAAACGCAATTCGGCCTCATCGGTAGCATCATCCGACTCTGAGGTCGGATCGTCATTACCGGTACCTCCACCTCCTGCATTTGACTGGGTTACATCTCCCACCTTAATACCCACAAAGTCGAGATCGTGAATACACTGCGTGATGTCTTCAATCACAATGTGATCCGGATAGGTCTCAGCCCAGGGGTTAGTTGGATTACTGAACTGGTGCTCTGCATCCACAAAAATCCAGCTCTGGTTATTTTCAAACTCACTAATATCCCCGGTTAGGGCCATCAGGATTTGTTGCATATCGTTTTCGGTAATATCACCGGAATGATCCACATCAGCGGCCAGCAATAAATAGGGCGAAGTAATGGTTTGTGTACCCTGGATGTGCCAGTAAATGCGCACAATATCCTGCGTATTCAAGCCGGCAATCAGCCCTTCATTATAGCTGGGACGAATGAGGTAATCTCCGTGATATTCAAGATCGGAGAAGTGGTAATTGCCTAAGATGTCGGTTACCGTGGTTGTTGGTTCACCACCGATCAACTGCATACTGACCCCTTCCATTGGCACATTCGCCATGTTGGTTACCCTACCATCAGCACGTACTCCGGAAGCACAGTCCATACAAACTCCATCGAAGTCCTGAACGAGAATCAGTGCCTCACAAGACTTATAGTTCGGCCCACCGATTGTGCCATCGGGCTGGACGCTATACGGATTAAATGCGCTATCCCAAACGTATACCTCAAGGGTAATGCTAAAGCGATCATCACAGGTTAGGAACAAGCTGGTCTGGTCGGGAGAAGGCATATCACCAATGCGATTCACAGAGAAACGCAGTGGCTCGCTACAGTCCGCAACATTGCAGGAAGCCAAATCCTCGGCTAATACTTCTACGGCCCCTTCATCAAAGTCTCCGTCACCATCAGCATCCGTATTAGGTGGCAATGCCTGCAGGTTGACCACCAGTCCGCTCTGGCAAATCGGATCGGGCACGTAGCAGTCGATCACTTCAAATGGAAGCGTACCATTCCCCACATTGCCACAACCGTCGATCACGTCAATCAGGAACTGGTGATTGCCAATTGGGAAGGTGCCGCTAATGAGGTAGTTCGGGTAGGTGCCACTAAGCACACCGGTTTCAGTCAGGTCGAGATCAGCGGTTCCGTCCGCACCAGCATCGAGGAAGACCCGAATTTCCAGGCCATCCGCGATAGCATTTTCGTAGATGGAGAACGGAAAATCCACCTGCCCCACACATTCGGAGTCGGTACAGTAAGGGTCTTGTTGCTCATAATTCACTACGGCAGGGATGGTATCATAAAGCAGAATGCGCTGTGTATACATCCAGTAGCCGGTGGAAGTTACCTGTCGCCAGTAGCCTGCGGGATTGGTGGTGCCATCACAACTGGTGCCTTTGATGCCAGCTGCTGGAATAGCATTGAGTTCGGAAGTATCAAGATCTACAAAAACTTCATTACCACGGTGCAGCACCCAGGTGTGAGACTCTCCTTCGGCCATATTACAATCTTCATTACGGCTGATGATCACCGGATCAGAAACACCATCGTATTCGCATTCATTGATGATCGAATAAGTACGCAGAATGTTGTAGCATTCGTCCATTTCCAATGGAAGGAATTCATCTTCGTAGGTTACCGTAAACTGGTCACAGGAAGTTTGGCGCAAGATCAGCGTATCCTCGCTGTTGATCATATCGGAAGCCGCATCCATGGGAAAGCGAATTTCGTAGGCGAGGTTTTCACCAATGGAAACGATCTGACGGAAAGTATCCAGTGATTGATTGCCATACCTATCTACCGCTTTGAACTTACGTTCAATGACACCCGACCAGCAGTCGTTGAGGCCAATGGCCGGTGGGAATTCAATAAATTCAGCAGCGCAATTGTCAAAGACATCTGGTGTACCAAATAATGCCTGCAACTGTTCGATATTGGCCGGATCAAAATCTTCCGGCAAATCCTCGCAGTTGACCGATTCATTTGATAGTCCGTAGCAAATTGGCAGGGTATTGTCTTTCACCGACACATTCAGCCAGCAAGAGTTGGTATTCCCGGCTGCATCGGTAACCTGCATTTCTACGATGATGGTCAAGCCAACGTCACAACAATTGAATTCGACGTAGGGACCAAACTCAGAATAGTAGGGCTGGGTGAGCGTATCACATGTTTCGGGATCCCGGTAATAAATTCGGCGCAACAGGATATTGTCGATGCCACAATTATCGTAGCTCTCCATATTGATGTTGTCAACATACAAGCGCTGTAAACCGGCACCGGTCAGAGAAATATTCAACCCATCGGCGCATATAGCAATCGGAGCTTCCAGATCGGCCACGCGGAAAATACAGTCCTGGGTATAAATATTACCATCATTATCGGTTACGATATAGCGAATGAGGTAATCCCCGATTTCAACATCATATAGTGTTCTTGGCTCGCCCGCATAGAAAGTATCCACCGGAATGGTATCAGGCAATGAATAAATCTGTGTTTCTACCTCCACCAGTGCTTCCGAAATACCCGTGATTTCAGGCAGGGCAATCGTTACCGTTGCCGTACATTCATCGGGATCGGTTGTAAACAGCATAATGTTTTCTTCCAGAATCGGACAGTAGTGATTACTCAATGGACACTCTACCTGCGGCGCACAAATCTGGGAGAATTTCATCATTTGTGTAAAGTGGCCAATGGTGTCCATATTACACTCATCCACGATTGTCCATTCACGTATGACCTCTGAGAGGTTTTCACCAATGTAGGTGTCGTGATCATCGTAAGCCACCTGAATATTGTAGTTGGATCCTAACTGCAACATCTCATACCCATTGAGGGTCAGGATGAAAGGATAACCCGTGACTTCAGGCGCCGGGAATCCCTCCGCATTTTGTTCAAACTCTTCGCCACAGGCAAATAGGATCGAGGCCGGTGGGAATACCACATCGGTAATTTCCGGGCGGCGAAACAAGATTTCCTGAATACAGGAATCCTGGTTACCCAAAATATCAGACACGGTAAATACCCGCGTCAGCGTAATATCCTGACATTCGCGGAAAGCGGTCAGGTAGTCACGGAAGCTGATCGAATCCAGACCACAATAAGTGGTTGGGATGGGTGCTCCCGTTATTTCTATGCTCTCGGTATTATGAGCAATAGACTCAATGTCGTAGAAGGTTAAGGTTTGTGTGACCTCCGCCTCCGTAACCGGGAATGGTTCGAGGCCCAGCTGGGGTGAGAGCAATTGTTCTCCATCGTGGCTGATCACCGCCCAGGCGTAGTGCCCATATTGTTCCGACAACCAGGTGGTAGTTGCGAGGGTATACAGCTGTCCTGGTTCCATCTGAATAGACATACGCATCACCGGCGTCAGATAAGTCGGAAACATTCCCGAAGTATCGATAATTGGGCCGGTCTGGATGACATCATCCTCGGTGAAAGGTTGCGCCATACTGGTTTGCAGGTTGCAACAAGGTTCTCCAGAATCGTAATTGCCGTAGAAAATAGCACCGAATCCATCGATCATATTCTCCGGCATCTGGTCCGGCGAAATGGGCACGTCCATATCGGTATAAAGGATAAAAGTAAACAATGCAGGACCTTCGATATTATCGGTTGAACGCATTGGAGTCAGGTCGTAGGTACGTTCGCCTCCATCATTGACAGCATAAGGCAACCAACATAGTGAATCTTCCATCGCAAAAGTCGCATCTGATTCATCCAGGTCTCCTTCGATCAATTGGATATCGCGAATCGCCCGGCCTTCGTCGGTACTTTCCGGACAAATAATGCCTACATCCGGTGGGCTGGCATTTACTTCTACGGCACACTCGGAATTACCGGCATCCATGATGATCACCGAAACATCTCCTTCAGAAATAAGGTGAGGTACGGAAAGGGTAATTTCGTCGTAGTTGCCAGTAGAGCCATCAGAGGCAATCCAGGTGCCGCTGGTATTCAATCCCGCTACACGCAGCTGGAAAGTATACACGTCGTCCCATGGATATTCCAGCGTTCCCATATCGTCGCAAGAAACATCGAGCACCTGTGCTTCAATCAAACACTGGTTGGAACAGGTAGCCGGGGCTTCCGCCAAAATTTCATAGAGACATTCCCCATCGGTCCCATCTTCGAAGGCGAGGATTCTGTCGCCATCGGCAATGTCGTATGGCCCGAGGGTGACCACAGTATTGTATTCGCCGGTAGTGCCATCTTCCAGCACCCAGTGATCACCAAGGTTGTAGCCGGTTACCATAACGTCTACAAAGAACACATCATCATCGGCGTGGCTGGGTGTTCCGCTGTCTTCACAACGAGCCTCCAGGATTTCCACTTCCAGTTCGCACTCATCAGAACAGGTAGGTGGTGCTTCCGCAAATAGGACAGCAGTACACTCTGCTTCGTCATTGTCGGTGATCGTTATGGTCACATCGCCCTGATCGATTGGGAATGGACCAAAGGTAGTCACGTTATTGTAAACGCCTACTGTTCCATCGGTAGCCGTCCAGCCATTACTGA
The DNA here is from genome assembly GCA_965229635.1 of Saprospiraceae bacterium. Lineage (GTDB taxonomy): Bacteria > Bacteroidota > Bacteroidia > Chitinophagales > Saprospiraceae > BQJU01. The sequence continues at coordinate 1,759,298 of OZ245894.1, read as the reverse complement.
GGTTGAAGCCGGTCAATTCTACGTCAAAGTAGAAAACGTCGTCATAAGCCCGGCTGGGGGTTCCATTATCATCACAGCGGATATTGGTGAGGTTGGTAATAATTTCGCAATCGTCAGAACAGCTCGGTGGGGCCTCCACTTCGATGAGGGTTGTACAACCGGCATCGTCATTATCCCGAATCTCAAAGCTGACGGTACCCGCAGAAATTGGATAAGGTCCAAAAGTAACCGGCTCGTAATAGCCGCCAGTGGTACCATCGGGATCGTTGGCGGTCCAGCCGCCACTGATGTTGAAGCCACCTACCTGTACGGTAAAGGTGAAGGTATCGTCAGTGGCATCACCGCCAGTACCGTTATTGTTACACTCTATATTGGAAATAATGGGTGCAATGGCACAAATTGGAGAACAAGTCTCCGGCTCATTGACCAGAATTACGGTGGTACAATCATCGGTATCATTATCCGTAAGGATAAAACTGACCGGACCATCGGCAATCAGGTAGGGGCCAAAAGTAACCGGTACATTGTAATTGCCGGTAGTGCCATCTGTTGAAGTCCAACCGGAACCGCTGGTATTGAAACCGGTAACCAATGCATCGAAGTAATAAACATCGTCGCTGGCATCACTTGGTGTACCGCTGTTGTCACAAATCTTATTGGAAATGGCGGCGGTAATCTCACAATCATCAGAACAGGTAGAAGGTGCCGTTACGTTGATTGTAGTGGTACAGCCTCCCACTTGATTATCGCTGATCAGGAAGCTAGCGTTGCCACCACTGATGGGATACGGACCGAAGGTGGTCAATTCGTTGTAATTACCGGAGGTGCCCAGCGGGTCATTGGCCGACCAGCCGCTTCCAAAGTTGAAGCCACCGATGACGGCGTCAAAATAAAAGACGTCATCAGAGTTGTCACTTGCAGTTCCGTTGTTGTCACAGCGCACATTAGATACTACCGGTGCAATGGCACAGATCGGTGAACAAGTGGGCGGTGCATTGACCAAAATGACGGTATGACAGCTTTCATCTTCATCATCGGTAAGAATAAAGCTCACAGCTCCGCCCGAAATCGGGTACGGACCAAAGGTGACCACTTCATTATAGTTGCCCGACATTCCACCGGTAGCCGTCCAGCTACCGCTGATGTTAAACCCGGTAATCACCACATCAAAGGTGTAACGGTCATCAGTTGGGTTGTTGGGTGTTCCGTTGTCATCACAGATTTTATTGGAAACCTGTGCGGTCATCAGACATACATCGGAACAAGTAGGAGGAGCTGGCACAAATACTTCTGCAGTACAGGTGGCTTCTCCATTATCGATTATCTCAAAGCTCACATCACCATCGCTAATGTCATAGGGACCAAAGGTGATGAGTTGGTTATAATTGCCAGTTGTATTGTCGGCATCCGTTGCCGTCCAACCGTTGCCCAGGTTGTAACCGCTGGTGTTTACCTGGAAGGTGAAAGTGTCGTCGCTGGGATCACTTTCCGTACCGTTGTCATTACAACGAATGTTGGTGATATCCAATTCGATCAAACATTGGTCAGAACAGCTTTCAGGAGCCTCTACTTCGAAATTCGTTTGGCAGTCTCCGGAAAGATCATCCGTGATTTGAACGGAAACTGCGCCTTCGCTAATATCGTAAGGGCCGAAAGTAACCGTTTGGTTATATGCCCCGGTCTCACCGGTGCTGGCAGTCCAGCCGCCACCGATACTCAGACCGGTCACCACTACATCAAAGTAGTAAATATCGTCATCGCCTTCCGTAAGGGTACCGTTTGGATTACAACGTATATTACTCACGGTGGCACTGATTTCGCAGGGGAAAGGATTGACCACTACTCCATCGCCGTCATCTTCATCGTCGGGGTCGTCTTCTACGTTGCCATCGCCATCGGTATCAACACCATTATTTGGTGTGGAATCCAAATCGTCCTCGTTGGCGTAAGCAATTTCTGCCAGATTGGTATAGTCGCCATTCACTACAGTAGCCACGAAGCTGGCGATGATGGTTTGGCCGGGAGCCATGTTGACGCCGGTCCATCTCACTTTATCGCCCACCAGAATACCACCATTGTTGATGCTGTGCACGTTGGCAAAACCATCGGGAAGGTCGTCCTCCACCATCACATCGGTCGCACCACCGGGACCATTATTGGTAATTTCCAGGTAGAAAGTAATTTCATCCCCGATATAAGGAGTAGCGTTACTCACGCTCTTGTCAAGCTCCAGGTCAATGGGGCAAGGCACCAGTGCAACGGTGTGGGTATCTTCGGTTTCACAACCAAATTCATCAATTGCTACAGCGCGGAAGGTTCCATGGGTATTAACGGTGATCGAGGTATTGTCGGCACCACCGGAAGAAATCAATTGTCCACCAGGGCCGTACCATTGAATAGAAACGACATCGGAATTACCGGTAAAGTTGAGTGTCAGATCAAAATCAGTATTGCTACAAATTTCCGTTACGCCCTCAATTTGGGTTCCAAAGAGAGGAATGCCTACCTGGACTTCAGAGGTAACCCGGGCAAACCACCAGGTGTTCAGTGTGTTTTTATCGCCGTATCCAAGCGTGTTGTTATCATTGACATTGGAGCAAGCATTTGTATTTGGATCAAAGTAATTCCAGGTACGACAGCCATCCGTATCACATTGGCAGCCATCGCGGCCGTCTTTGGGCTGGCCGGTTCCCGGATCATCGGGAATGTTACGGTCATCCCAGTACAGCACATCGGTGGAGGCCACCGGATCACAAACCGGGCGTACCACATCTACACAGAAACCGTTTTTCATGAATTCTCCATCAAAAACGGCCCAGTGCTGTACACCCTGTGCAAAAGTCACTTTGAGGTCAATCACATCACCGAAGCCAACCGGAGAGCCATCACCTTTTAAGCCATCCCACGGCAAGCAAGGGGAAAGATCATCCCAACTACTAACCTGATGCACCAGCAGTACATCTTCAGAATCGGGGTCAAAAACACCATTTTGATTAAAGTCCAACACCACTTCAACAAGGCCGAGGGTATTTACACTTACCGGCAAACAAAAGCCATCAGATTCTGAACAATTAAAGGAATTCTCTACGGTGATATTACCGCATTCGCCATCGGGGAAAAGGGTAATATCTGGTTCGTTGAGGAAGATTTGGTGCTCTGCGGAATTGGCGGTGAGGTTGTCGCTTGCCACAGACATACGATCAAGCGCTACGTTTCCACTTACCCCCGGACCGGTAGTGTTGAACGCCAGGTTGAAAGACAACCCCTGGAAGCCTGAGTCGTTGAAATTGATTTCAGAGACAAACCCATCTGTTGTATAAGAATATAAGGTAGCATTAAACTCGCGATCCCAGAGACACTCAGGCAGGTTATTGGCCTCCACCGGTGTTCTCAGGGCCCAGTTGCGCGACCATACGCGGCCTTCCTGCACCTGTCCGTTTTTTGCAACACTGATATCAAACAAGCCAAGGTAGGAGATACTTTGAAATTCGATGAAGTAGTCTCCAGCCTGGTTGGGCTCGAAGGTAAAAGCAGCATCGCTGACGTCGTAACCTTCGGCTCCGGCAATTGGTGCAGGACCATTGTTGGCTTGCTCCCAGGAGGTGAGGTTAACGTTAAAAGCATTCATGGAATATGGACCGTGCACGATTGCACCGTCACTAGCCCGACGAATACGGAATTGGTAAATGCCTACGCCCAGCGGTGACCCGGAGGACGAAAATTTTGGGGAAAGTCCCAAATAAACGATTTCTGAGGCATCCTTAACGGAAAAGTAGAGGCGGCTGTTTTCTGGAGCATCGTATTCTGCGAAGTTTCCAAAATCCTCATTACCAATCAATAGCATCACCATGTCTTGAGGTAACGGGGCCAACTGCTTTGTTCCCTCCGCGTGGAGTGACAAGCTACAGAGCAAACAGAGCGCAGAAATCATAATCCCTCTGCCAATATGCACAGAGGAAGGCATCAGGCTGCCAGTTCTTTGTTTGGGCTCAGGGTTAGTGTAGAATCCCTTCATTGTAAGTGTTTTTGTCCGGTTCGAATAAGTGACATATTTTGGGTTTCCCCGGAAATAGGTCCAGTTTTTGTAATTCGCAGTTTTTGTTAGTATGTCCTGAAGCCTCTTTCAGGAGTTTAGTTTTTGTTTATGAATACCGGATCTGTCTAGGTGAATTTGACTTGTTCATCTTCTAAATAGCAATTACCATACAGTTCTTCCCCAGTAATGGCCAGAAAGATTTCCGGCATTAAGCCTTTTTTAAGTTCATGATTTGTTGGTAATAGCGTAGCCTCCTCTTACGAGGAATAAAAAATCGTCTATACGTACTCAATATGGGGGGTGGGGGGGTGGGAACAAAGTATCTAATATCAATAGTAGTTCCTCTGACAAATTCTTGGAATCTGATCATTTAGAAATGCACACGGGCACTTCCATTGGTCGTTCTTAAATTTGAAATGACCAGTGATTTGTCAAAAAGGTACTGAAATAGCCAAGCAAGCTAAGGTGCTCTAATTAAAAAGGGGGAGAAAAAAACGGGGCGAAACAACGGAGGTTGGCCCGCCCCTTCTTCACATGAAACAAATTTACAACATTAAGTGCATTAACACACTAGTATCTTGTGGGAAAAGGGACAAAACCAATGATTTTGGTTTTACCCCTACCCATTTTTACTCTGTAATGATCATCTTCCGGGTCTTTTGGCCCTGTTTGGTTGTAATTGTATAGTACAATACGCCCGTTGGAAGTGTTTCTCTATAAACTTTTAACTCATGGTATCCACGATCGTAACTACCGGAGATTTGCTTAAGCACTTTTCCGGTGAAGTCCTGGATGGTCAATACCGCGGTACCGGCCTCAGGTAATTCAAATCCGATCTTGGTCGCATCCTTAAATGGATTCGGCAGGTTCTGATAGAGGATCACGGGGGAGCCCGTGGCAATATCTCCCTGGGTGTAGTGGATAGCGACGTTCATAGTTTCTCTACTTACCTGTTCACTGAGCGGATAGGCCTCGGCGGGGGTGTAATTGGAATCAATGCTCAACCAATCACTCAGCCATCCGTTCGATTCGGCGCGAACCACGAGGCTGAACATTTCCGTCCTCTGGTTCTCAATTGCGAATATACGACTTCTATCTGAAATATGCCAGCTAGTAGTAATAAAGCCCTCTTCCACAAAGTTCATTCCCACATTTTCCTGTTCGATCAGGCCATTTTCTACTTCCAGGATGGTCATTTTGTCCTCATCGAAGTCGAGAGAGAACTGATATCCTTTGATATCGGCGAGCTGGTCGGTGTTGAATACAATTCTGTATTCTTCACCGGCTCTCATTCTCCGATCCTCCACCTCGAAGTTGAAGGTCCGACCCATATCCCGGCTCTGTGGCGGTGTATGATAGTTATTCGCAGTTGCGGTACCATTGACATCACCAATCTTGATGGCCACGAAGTCGAGCTGGCTGGTACAGTCTACCAGGTTCTCAACAGTGATGGACTCTGGGAACACTTCGTACCATGGGTTCTGAGGCTCTGGGAATACATAGTCTCTCGGTACAAATCGCCAGCTGGTGTTGTTGCTGAAGGCGAAGATATCACCGAGTACAATTCTCCGGAGTTCAATCAAGTCCAGGGTAGTAATGGTTCCCGAGTTGTTCACATCCGCTGCAATCATCAGGTATGGTGAATCCAGCAATTCGATGCCCAACAGGTGACGGTTGATGGCAATGAGGTCCATCGTCGTAATACCATTGTTCGTATCGTCGTTCTTGTACGGTGTCACGGTGTACGTCTGGTTGAGTTCCATGCTATGGAAGTCGTAGATACCATTTTCGTTGGTCATCTCCGCGTCTACCGTTTGTGTATTCATTGACAAGGTCATTTCTACGTTCTCTACGGCTACTTCAGTGACCGTGTAAGTGGTACCGTGAAGTGCGATTGCACCAGGCTCATCACCACAATCAGGACATACTGCGTCTGGGTCCTGTACGAAGATCATCACCTGACAACTTTCGTAGTTAGGTCCACCAACCGTTCCATCCGGTTGTACGGAGTATGGATTGAAGGCGCTATCCCAGGTGTACACCTCTACCATCAGGCTGTAGCGATCATCACAAGTGAGGAAGATGCTCGTCTGACTTGGGTGTGCAACCTGACCGATGCGGTTGACGGAGAAGCGCAGTGGAGCTGAGCAGTCCGTTTCATCGCAGGATGCCAGTTGAGAAGCAAAGACTTCTACCGCAGCATCGTCGAGGTCGCCGTCACCGTCCACATCAGTGGCCGGGATCACCTGTTGCAGGTTAACAATCAATCCGCTGTAGCAAGTAGGTTCTGGGATGTAGCAGTCTACTACTTCAAACGGTAAGTTTTCGGTAGTGAGGTGTCCACAACCATCTGCCACTTCTACCCGGAAGATGTGGCTACCGATTGGGAAGTCTCCCGTAATCGTATAATCCGGATATTCACCTTCCAGTGCTTCTTCAGTGATCTCTGCATCGATCTGACCGTCAGCGAAGGCATCGAGGAATACTCTGATGTTGACGCTGTCGAGACAGTTTTCAACGATGGTGAACGGATAGGTCACCAGCGTTTCGCACTCAATGCTATCGGTACAGAATGCAGGCTGAGCATCAAACAGAATGTCGGCTGCAATCGTGTCGTAGATTACAATGTTTTGGGTGTAAACCCAATATCCTGTTGAGGTCGCTTCGCGCCAGTAACCGTCAGGGTTGGTGTTGCCGTCGCAACCAGTACCCTTCGTACCTGCCACCGGCAGATCGTTGGATTCAAGGCTATCGGCATCCACGTAGCTGTTGTCTGCTCTTCTCAGTACCCAAACGGCTTCTTCTCCTTCAAGTCCGTCACAATCCTCATCTCTGGTGATTGTTACCGGAGCAGAGATACCGTCGTACTCACACCAGTTGATTACGTGGTAAGTCCGCATTACGTTGTAACATTCTTCACCATCAACTGGCAGGAATTCGTCAACGTAGCTGATCACCAGTGAATCACAACCCGTGCTGTACAATCCTACGGTGTCGGCATTGTCGATGCAATCGGTCTCGGTATCCTGTGGGAATCTGATTTCGTAGTTCAGACTGTAGTCCACAGAGATCACCTGTTCGAAGATGCTCATGGAAACGTTGCCCACCACATCAATCGCCCGGAAGCGACGGGTAATGGTTCCCATTCCACAGTCATCGAGGGTCACAACCGGATCTAGCTCGATTGCTTCACCCGAGCAGTTGTCGAATACATCCGGTACACCAAACATACCTGCAAGACCATCCAGATCGTACGGATCAAATGTATCAGGCAGGTCGTCACAACCTACGGTGACATCTTCCAGACCATAACAGTATGGCAGTGTCTTATCTTCGATCAGTACATCCAACCAGCAGATGTTCGAATTACCTGACAGGTCAGTTACTCTCAGTTCTATTGTTACGTAGATGCCTGCATCACAGCAGTTGAAGTCTACGTATGGTCCCCAATCAGACCAGTATGGCGTGAGCAGTGTATCACAAGTTTCCGGATCACGCGTGTATTGGCGACGGATTTCGATGGTCGCAATACCGCAGTTGTCATAGCTACCGTTGTCAATGGTCGTTGCGTAGATTCTGGCCAGACCGGAGCCGCCCAGAGAAATGTTCAGACCATTGTCACAGATCGCTGCCGGAGCCTCGAGGTCTGCTACTCTGAAAATACATTCGGTTACAGAAACGTTGCCACAATCGTCCGTTACAGTGTAGCGAATGATGTAGTCACCCAGTTCCAATCCGGTGATAAAGCGGTCTTCACCCGGCAGGATAGTGTAAAGCAGTTCCTGCGTTTCGTAAGTGAAGATCTCCGTCAGTACGGTGAAACTGTTAGAACAGTTTTCGATCACCGTTGGCATTGGCACCAGAATACTGGCGGTGCATTCAAACGGATCAGTCTGGAACAACATGATGTTCTCTTCAATGATCGGACACCAGTGGGTGTTCAACGGACACTCTACAACCGGACCGGTCACGTCACCAACCAGGATGGTTTGAACAAACTCATCCGTTTCGCCGGTACACTCATCAACGACCGTCCAGGTCCGAGTGATGGTGTAGGCACCGGTACAGTTGTTTTCAACCTCATCCTCGTAGTTGGCGCTCAGGTTACAGTACTCCGGATCGAGGAGGTGTACACCGAAGGCCGTGGTCACGAATGGATATCCAGTCACTGATGGGTGCGGATGTCCTTCTTCATCCATCTCGAAGAATTCCTGACAATCAAACATGAATTCTGCTTCAGGATACTGTACATCAGCCAGTGTAGGTCGGCGGATGGTAATCAGTTGTACACATTCGCTGGTTTCACCGGTGACGCTGTAGATGGTGAAGGTTCTCTGAATCACGATGTCTTCACAATCAGCTTCAGAGATAATCTCATCCACAAAGTCGATGTGGTCAAGACCGCAAGCATTCACAATGGTTGGTTCACCGGTGAATGGCAGGCTTTCCGGATTGTTGAGAATCTCAGAGATATCCGTACAAACCAGATCGTAAGTCTCGCCGTCGATCTCTACTTCAGAGACATCTTCAGGACACAGTACTTCAGGCTGAGGCGGTGTTGCCGTCAAGGCGACAGTACAGGTTTCTACCTGTGCATCGGTGATGGTGATATCCATATCCTCCAGAGAGAATGGTCCAAGCACCACTTCCTCACCGTACGCTCCTGTTTCACCAGTGCTGGCTACCCAGGTACCGGAAGTACCCGTGCCGGTCACTACCACAGTTACGGTATAGGTGTCGTCAGAAGGATCGTCTTCAGTACCCATGTCGTCACAATCGCTGCTAACGATGCTGGCGGTGATATCACACTCGCCTTCTTCGCAGTAGTCAGCCGGATTGATCGTCAGTGTCTCTGTACAGTTCTCCGTTTGTGTCAGATCACTGATGTTCAGCGTCAACACGATGTCGGTGCTGTATGGACCGAAGGTTACCGTGCTTGGGTAAGTACCCGTTTGCTGGTTACCCTGGCCGTCGTCAGCTGACCATCCATCACTTGCTGTAGATCCATTGATCTGTACAGTTACGCTGTATTCATCGTCATCGAAGTTGAACGGAGTTCCGTTGTCATCACATGCAACACCCAACAATTCAACTGAAAGATCACAGTCAGGTGAACAGCTCGTTTCGGGAGCCTGAGCGAATACAGAGATTCCGCAGTTTCCGTTCAGGTTGTCAATCACGTTGAAGTTCACGTTGCCATCCTCAATTGGGAATGGTCCGTAAGTGATCCATGGTCCATATTCACCAGAGCCAATTGCCGGGTTGGTTGCTGTCCAGCCGTAGCCCACGTTACCGCCATCTACCATCATATCGAAGTAGAAGACATCGTCGCTAGGATCAGCCGGCGTTCCATTATCATCACACACAACGTTGTCAACCAGGGCGATCATTTCACAAGTTCCACAAGTACTTGGAGCCTGGACTTCTACGCTGGTTACACAAGTTGAGTTGTTGCTATCGGTAATTTCTATAGTAATCAATTCACCGTTTACTGGGTAAGTCAGTTCTGTTTCAACTCCGTACTGGCCGGTTTGACCATCAGCAGTTGTCCAGGTATCGCTTACTCCGGTCGTCGCTGTGACCAGAACGGTTACGATGAAGTTGTCATCATTCAAGCAGGCTACGTCAGTGACTACCGCTTCGATATCACACTCAGGTGCGCAATCTTCTGCGGTTGGGGCCTGTACCTGTACCGTAGTAGAACAGTTGTCGTCATCCGTATCGCTGATTGTGATGGTCAGCAATTCGCCGTTGGCCGGATAAGTCACTGCCATTGGTACACCGTACTGGCCAGTTTGGCCGTCGTCGGTAGTCCAGGTATCACCCACTCCCGTAGTACCCACTACGGTGATTGTTACACTGAAGGTGCCATCCTCGTTACATTCGGTGTTGCCAACAATCGCGGCAATGTCACACTCAGGATTACATTCTTCCTCGGTTGGTGCCTGTACTTCCACGCTGGTTGCACAATCACCATCCAGAAGATCAGTGATCACGATATTCAGCAGCTCGCCGTTGGCTGGGTAAGTGACTACCGTTGGTACACCGTACTGGCCGGTTTGGCCATCCGCAGTGGTCCAGGTAGTGCCTACGTTCACCGTACCGGTTACGGTCAAGGTCACACTGAAGGTGCCATCTTCGTTACAGTCAACGTTGCTGGCCGTTACTTCGATGTCGCACTCAGGATTACACTCCTCTTCAGTTGGTGCTTGTACTTCCACTGATGTGGTACAACCTGCATTGTCAGTATCGCTGATCACGATGTTGAGCAGTGCTCCGTTGGCTGGGTAAGTGACTACTGTTGGTACACCATACTGACCGGTTTGACCGTCAGCGGTAGTCCAGGTAGTACCTACTCCGAAGGAAGCATCTACTGTCAGGGTAACATCAAATGTGCCATCTTCGTTACAGTCAACGTTGCTGGCTACAGCAGTGATGTCACAGTCGTTGTTACCACAGTTCGGCACTTCCACTACCAGTGTATCTGTACAAGACGGATCGCCAAAGTCAGTAAAGATGATGGTTACTGGTCCGTCTTCCGTATCAAATGGTCCGAAGTTCGCATCCATGCCGTAGAATCCGTTGCCCGCAGGCTGGCCATTTACAGTTGCAAACCAACCAAGGCTGCTGTTCTGACCGGTGATACTGACGCTTACGCTAAATTCATCGTCGGTCAGGTCAAATTCAGTTCCATTATCATCACAAACTGTTTCCACTACTTCAGCCTGGATAGAACATCCTGAACAGGTTGGTGGAGCAGTTATGAGTACTTCTACCTCACAGTTTTCGTTCGTCTCGCTGATGATGTCGAAGTTCACTACGTTTGGCAGGTTGCCATCCAGACTTGGGTATGGGCCAAAGGTGGTTGCCTCACCAAAGTCGCCGGTAGTGTTGTTCGGATCACCGATGGTGTACCAGGAGTCTCCCAGTGATTGAGAGCCGGTAATCAGCAATTCGAAGAAGAACACATCGTCAGATGGATCTACGGTTCCATTGTCGTCGCAGAATATCTGCAGCAGTTGTGCCGCGATATCACACGGTACCGGACAAACGCCAGCTTCCGCAATGACATCCGTTGCACAATCCGGATTATCCACATCCTGGATGGTGATGGTCACATCGCCGTCCTGAGTCATGAATGGTCCGAAGCTCACGGTTCCTGCACCGTACTGACCTGATCCGTAGATACCCGCCGTCCAGCCGTTATCGCCGGCATTCGTACCATCGATGGTTACGATCAGGGTGAAGGTATCGTCGGAGCCGTCATTTGGTGTTCCTCCATCGTCACATACTGTATCTACGTAGGTTACGTCAATTTCACAATCTGGCACAGAGCATGGATCCGGTGGTATCACTGTCACCGTTGCTCTACAGCCATTATCTGTTCTATCAACGAAGTTCAGTTCTACATCTCCGCCTGAGATTGGGAACGGTCCAAATTCAGTTGGTACTCCGTATTGTCCCATCAACAGCTGACCACCCAGTTGACGCCAACCAAGTCCACTTGACCACTGGTTGCCGGTCACGGTAACAACTACCGTGAAGGTGTCATCAGATGGATCATTCGGTGTTCCGTTGTCATCACAAACCGGAATTCCAGCTACCGCATCAATATCACACTCGAACGAACAAGGCGGAGGAGACTGGATGTATACGTTGGCCTCACAACCGGCGTTGTTTTGCTGATCTACATCAAATACATTCAGGATGTGATCGTTGCCGATGGTGTATGGCCCTACTACTACCGTTGTTCCGTATGCGTTGTTCAGGTCAGGCACACCAGGATCATTGGATGTCCAGAATCCGCTGTTGTTGTATCCCGTTACTGTAATGATCGCGTAGTATACATCATCATTCGGGTTAGACGGCGTTCCATTGTCATCACAAACTGTATCCTCAACTTCGATATCGATGTAACATTCTGGTGAACAAGATCCGGTAGACGCTACCGTGATGGTAGCTGTACAGTTAGGATCTGCCTTATCTACGAAGTCAAGCGTAATACTTGGCAATTCGGTAGAGAATGGTCCGAAGGTGAATGGTACACCATAGTCGCCACTGATAGTACCGTCGGTGGTCATCCAGCCTTGAGCTGAGGTGTTGTTTCCGTTCACTTCGATGGTCACATAGAAAACGTCATCCGTTGGATCACCAGGCGTTCCGTTGTCATCACAAACCGCAGGGTTAGACTGAATAGCCACGATATCACAAATTGAAGAACAAGTAGCCGGTGGTGTTACCACAACAGTGGTCTGACAATCGGGATCTGCGTTGTCGGTAATAGTCACCGTAAATGGTGCACCTACACCGATTGGCAGGTTAGATTGTGTAGCCGGTGTACCGTAAGTACCAGAGAAGGTACCGTTTGGATACGTTGCGGTCCAACCGCTGCCTGTGTTCTCGCCGTTCACCAAAATCGTGAAGCTGAAGATATCATCATCCGGATTCGAGTCAGTACCGTTGTTGTTACAAACAGTGGATGTAACCTGAGCGGTGATTTCACAGTCGTCAGAACATGGCTCTGGTGGTGTAATTGTAATTTCCTCGTTACAGCTAGGATCATCGATATCTGATACTACCAGGATGAATGGTATTCCGTTACCAATTGGGAAGGTCAATTCCACTTCCGCAGGGTAAGTACCAGACTGTCCGCTAGACAGCACCCATCCTGAACCGGTGTTGAACCCGTTGATGGACAAGGTCACGGTAAAGACATCATCAGATGGATCTGTACCAGTACCATTGTTATCACAGGTTTCTGGCTCGGTGATCTCAACACTGATCTCACACTCGTCAGAACATGTAGCCGGAGGATTCACCGTGATAGTGTAAGTACATTCAGGGTCATCACAATCAACTACGAGTACCTCAACCGGACCTTCACTGATTGGGAATGGTCCCACGTTGGCATCCCTGTCGTACATTTCACAGTCTACTACCTGCTGGCCATTCACGAATGCACTCCAGAAGGTTCCATTCAGACTAGAAGCGGTAATGTCGAATGTAAAGGTATCATCACTGTCATCACCTGGCGTTCCGTTTGGATCACACTCGATCTCATCAGCAACCACGTTGGTAATCAGACAGTCATTGAAACAAGTTTCTGCTGGTCTGTCAACGTCTACCAGATCACGACATCCATTGATGAATTCGTCGAATACCTGGAAGGTCACATTCTCCACACTGATCGGGATTGGTCCGACCGTGTAAGTCACACCGTATTCACCACCACTGATGTATGGGTTGGCTTCAGCCGTCCAGTTGGTACCATTGCCTACACCGCTGCCGGTTACGGTCAGTTCGAAGGTATAGGTATCATCAGATGGATCAGGTGTACCATTGTCATCACAATCCACCACTCCGACATTGGCAGTCACGTTACACAGTACATTCACTTCCACACAATCGCCATCATCCTCATCGCCGTTGTCATCGGTGGTGTCACCGTCGTTATCTGTATCTATTCCGTTACCTGGTTCAGAATCGCTGTCTTCCTCATTTGCATCGACTACTTCAGCACAGTTGGTGTAATCACCATCTGCATTTACAATCGCCACAATTTCGAGGGTGATGGTTTCGCCCGCAGCGAGTTCATCAATTTCCCAGAGTCCGGTATTTTCATCATAGTTGGCATCATTCACACTCACGAAAGTGAAGCCACTTGGCAGTACATCGGAGACTTCTACTCCGGTAGCCGGGCTTGGTCCCTGGTTGGTCAGTTCAATGAAGAACGTAATCTCCTGACCAGGAGTCACCAGGTTGTTACCCACGCTTACTGACTTGTCAAGCTCCAGATCGATGATTGGGTTTGGCTCAACTGGTACACAGTCGCCATCATCCTCATCACCGTCATCGTCGTTCGTGTTGCCGTCGTTATCTGTATCTACTCCGTTACCTGGTTCAGAGTCGATGTCTTCCTGATCTGCATTAGTTACTTCGGCGCAGTTGTCATAGCTTCCGCTGGCCAATACCAATGCCGTGATCTGGATAGACGTGCTCTCTCCTACTCCCAGTGCATCGATTTCCCAGATGCCGGTAGTTGAGTTATAGTTAGCGTTGTTAGCTCCTACAAACTCGTAACCACTTGGCAGTTGGTCGGTAATTTCAATACCCGTTGCAACGCCAGGTCCCTGGTTGATCACCTCAATGGTAAATACCACGTTGGTTCCTACATCCGGAGTTGCATTGCTCACGCTCTTATCCAATTCGAGGTCGATGATTTGAACAGGCTCTACTTCTTCACAGTCGCCATCATCCTCATCACCGTCATCATCGATGGTATTGCCATCCATATCGGTATCGACGCCGTTACCTGGTTCAGAGTCTACATCCTCTTCGTTGGCGTAAGTCACCTCAGCACAGTTGAGGTAATCGCCATCGGCAAGAACTGTAACGTCGTAGGTCAGTTCAATTTCATCACCAGCGGCCAGGGTCAGGTCTTCCCAAAGGATGGTGTTGCCACCTATAACCTGACCACCGTTAGATACGTTGGTAATGTTGGTGTAACCACTTGGTACATAGTCGGCGATATTCACGCCAGTTGCCGTACTTGGTCCCTGGTTGTTCACAGTTACCGTGAAGGTTACCGTGCTACCCACATTTGGCATAGCATTGCTGACTGCCTTATCCAGCTCCAGGTCAATCAACGGCTCAATGTTGATCAAGGCTGGGTCATGGTCATCTTCGTCAGTCGGTGCAACGCCATCACCAGGAGTACCCGTACCGTCACCGTTGATGAAGTTATCGGCCGGGCTGTTAGGCTGACCGCCTGCATCGTTGGTATTGTCCTGATCGTATGGAGAATCCTCATCAATCAGGTTCAGGTCATTTTCGGCATCGCTGATTTCAGCGTAGTTGACTACGTCACCACCCTGGTAATCTGTAGAGATTTCGAAGGTAATGGTTACGCTTTCTGAAGTACCCGCTCCCACGAATGGAATCGTGGTTGTTGCCAGGTTACCCGCTTGTGACCAGTTGGCATCTGCCAGGTTGAACTGAGCAGGAATGTAGTCGGTCACTTCAACGTTGTCTGCATCCACATTACCCTGGTTGGTTACTTCGATGGTAAAGGTTACCAGACCGCCTGGGTAGTAAGGTGCTGCAGAACTTACCACTTTCGTCAATGCTAGATCGAAACATTCAACTACGATCTCTGCCTGAGCGGTAGTAGTACAACCGGAAGCATCCGTTACCGTCACGCTGTAAGAACCAGGTGCCAGGTTGGAAATGGTTGCCGTTGTTGCGTTGTTGCTCCACAGGATTGAGTATGGCTCTGTGCCACCTTCAATCTCTACGGTGATGCTACCGTTGTTACCCGCGCAAGTTGCGTTGGAAACAATCACATCAGCAATTTGTGGATTCGGGTTAACCGTTACTTCGATTGAAGCAGAAGCTTCACAACCAACACCATTCTCATAAGTATAGGTGATGGTATGTGTGCCAACTCCAGCGTCTGCAGGTGTGAATACTCCACCAGCTGTTACGCCAGGTCCAGAGTAGGTTCCACCTACAGGTGTTGCAGTAAGTTGGTAAGGTGCATCTTCCAGACAGAAGTCTGCTACGTCATCGATTTCAACGTCAGGTACTTCAAGTATAGTTATCGTGATGGATGCTTCATCGGAACATCCTTTTTCATCTGTATAAGAATAAGTCACCACGTAATCACCTGGATCAAGACCATTTGGATCGAAGGTATTGCCAACAACGCCGGTTCCTGAGAAGGTGCCACCCACTGGTGTACCAATCAGGGTAATTGGATCGGAGTCATTACAAATGTCGGTCTGACCACCTTCAACATCCACCGTTACTTCTGGAAGTGGGTTCACGATGATTTCGATTTCGGCTACCGCCTCACAACCGTTATCATCGGTCACTGTCACATAGTAGGTTTCAGTTTCTTCAGGTTGTACGGTAATGGTCTCAGTTGTCTCACCAGTGCTCCACTCGTAAGTGTATGGTTCAACACTACCAGATGCTACAACCGTCAGGTCAGTAGTTTCGCCGTAACAAATCTCATCCTCTGTAGCGTCGATCTCAACGGTCAGCTCAGATGGCTGATCTACCGTCACGTCGATTACTGCGATACAGTTGTTGGCATCGGTCACAGTCACACTGTAGTCACCTGCTTCAACATCTACCAGATCCTCAGTGGTTGCACCGTTACTCCACTCGTAAGTGTATGGTGTAGTTCCACCAGTTACGGTGAGGTCAATGCTTCCATCCTCAGCGCCGTTACAGCTAGCATCAGTTGGTACTGCTGTAGCTACCAGCGGTTCTGGTTGCTCGATGGTGATCGACAGCTCAGCAGAACAGCCGTTAACATCCGTTACGGTCACGGTGTAAGTACCGGCAGCCAAGTTGCTGAGGTCTTCCGTTGTTGCACTATTGCTCCATGCGTAAGTGTATGGAGTAGCGCCACCCGTTACCGTGATGTCAATCGTTCCGTCGTCGCTGGTTCCGTTATCGTCATTACAGGTTACATCAGTGTGGGTCTCAGCGATGATCAAGGCTTCTGGCTCTTCGATCGTGATGCTGATCACTGCGGTACAGTTGTTGGCATCAGTTACGGTTACCGTGTAAGTTCCCGCGGCCAGATCACTCAGATCCTGAGTCGTTGCACTGTTGCTCCATGCATAAGTGTATGGTGAAGTGCCACCAGTTACGGTGATGTCAATGCTGCCATCGTCAGAAGTACCCTCATCATCATTACAAGTCACATCTTCGTGGGTCTCGGTGATGACCAGTTGCTCTGGTTGCTCGATGGTGATCGACAGCTCAGCAGAACAGCCGTTGACATCGGTTACAGTCACGGTGTAGGTGCCTGCGGCTAAGCCAGTCAGGTCTTCAGTGGTTGCACTATTGCTCCATGCGTAAGTGTATGGAGTAGCGCCACCCGTTACCGTGATGTCAATCGTTCCGTCGTCGCTGGTTCCGTTGTCATCATTACAAGTTACATCAGTGTGGGTCTCAGCGATGATCAAGGCTTCTGGCTCTTCAATCGTGATGCTGATCACTGCGGTACAGTTATTTGCATCAGTTACGGTTACGGTGTAAGTACCCGCGGCCAGATCACTCAGATCCTGAGTTGTTGCACTGTTGCTCCATGCATAAGTGTATGGTGAAGTGCCACCAGTTACGGTGATATCAATTGAACCATCGTCAGAAGTTCCCTCGTCATCATTACAAGTCACATCTTCGTGTGTCTCGGTGATGATCAGTTGTTCTGGTTGCTCGATGGTGATCGACAGCTCAGCAGAACAGCCGTTGACATCCGTTACGGTCACGGTGTAAGTACCGGCAGCCAAGTTGCTGAGGTCTTCCGTTGTTGCACTATTGCTCCATGCGTAAGTGTATGGAGTAGCACCACCCGTTACCGTGATGTCAATCGTTCCGTCGTCGCTGGTTCCGTTATCGTCATTACAGGTTACATCAGTGTGCGTCTCAGCGATGATCAAGGCTTCTGGCTCTTCGATCGTGATGCTGATCACTGCTGTACAGTTGTTGGCATCAGTTACGGTTACCGTGTAAGTTCCCGCGGCCAGATCACTCAGATCCTGAGTCGTTGCACTGTTGCTCCATGCATAGGTGTATGGTGATGTGCCACCAGTTACGGTGATGTCAATGCTGCCATCGTCAGAAGTACCCTCATCGTCATTACAAGTCACATCTTCGTGTGTCTCGGTGATGATCAGTTGCTCTGGTTGCTCGATGGTGATGCTCAACTCAGCTGAACAGCCGTTGACATCGGTTACAGTTACGGTGTAGGTTCCTGCGGCCAGGCCAGTCAGGTCTTCGGTTGTTGCGCTATTGCTCCATGCGTAAGTATATGGAGTAGCGCCACCCGTTACCGTGATGTCGATCGTTCCGTCGTCGCTGGTTCCGTTATCGTCATTACAGGTTACATCAGTGTGGGTCTCAGCGATGATCAAGGCTTCTGGCTCTTCGATCGTGATGCTGATCACTGCAGTACAGTTGTTGGCATCAGTTACGGTTACGGTGTATGTACCCGCGGCCAGATCACTCAGATCCTGAGTCGTTGCACTGTTGCTCCATGCATAAGTGTATGGTGAAGTGCCACCAGTTACGGTGATATCAATTGAACCATCGTCAGAAGTGCCTTCGTCATCATTACAAGTCACATCTTCGTGTGTCTCGGTGATGATCAGTTGCTCTGGTTGCTCGATGGTGATGGACAGTTCAGCAGAACAGCCGTTAACATCCGTTACGGTCACGGTGTAAGTACCAGCAGCCAAGTTGCTGAGGTCCTCAGTTGTTGCGCTGTTGCTCCATGCGTAAGTGTATGGAGTAGCGCCACCCGTTACCGTGATGTCGATCGTTCCGTCGTCGCTGGTTCCGTTATCATCATTACAAGTTACATCAGTGTGCGTCTCAGCGATGATCAAGGCTTCTGGCTCTTCGATGGTGATGCTGATCACTGCGGTACAGTTGTTGGCATCAGTTACGGTTACGGTGTATGTACCCGCGGCCAGATCACTCAGATCCTGAGTCGTTGCACTGTTGCTCCATGCATAGGTGTATGGTGAAGTGCCACCCGTTACGGTGATGTCAATGCTGCCATCGTCAGAAGTACCTTCGTCATCATTACAAGTCACATCTTCGTGTGTCTCGGTGATGATCAGTTGCTCTGGTTGCTCGATGGTGATGCTCAACTCAGCTGAACAGCCGTTAACATCCGTTACGGTCACGGTGTAAGTACCGGCAGCCAAGTTGCTGAGGTCCTCAGTTGTTGCACTATTGCTCCATGCGTAAGTGTATGGAGTAGCGCCACCCGTTACGGTGATGTCAATCGTTCCGTCATCTGAAGTTCCGTTATCATCATTACAAGTCACATCAGTGTGCGTCTCAGCGATGATCAAGGCTTCTGGCTCTTCGATGGTGATGCTGATCACTGCGGTACAGTTGTTGGCATCAGTTACGGTTACGGTGTATGTACCCGCGGCCAGATCACTCAGATCCTGAGTCGTTGCACTGTTGCTCCATGCATAGGTGTATGGTGAAGTGCCACCAGTTACGGTGATATCGATTGAACCATCGTCAGAAGTGCCTTCGTCATCATTACAAGTCACATCTTCGTGTGTCTCGGTGATGATCAGTTGCTCTGGTTGCTCGATGGTGATGCTCAACTCAGCTGAACAGCCGTTAACATCCGTTACGGTAACTGTGTAAGTACCGGCAGCCAGGCCAGTCAGGTCCTCAGTTGTTGCGCTGTTGCTCCATGCGTAAGTGTATGGAGTAGCGCCACCAGTTACCGTGATGTCGATCGTTCCGTCGTCGCTGGTTCCGTTATCATCATTACAAGTTACATCAGTGTGCGTCTCAGCGATGATCAAGGCTTCTGGCTCTTCAATCGTGATGCTGATCACTGCAGTACAGTTGTTGGCATCAGTTACGGTTACGGTGTAAGTTCCCGCGGCCAGATCACTCAGATCCTGAGTCGTTGCACTGTTGCTCCATGCATAAGTGTATGGTGAAGTGCCACCCGTTACGGTGATGTCAATGCTGCCATCGTCAGAAGTGCCTTCGTCATCATTACAAGTCACATCTTCGTGTGTCTCGGTGATGATCAGTTGTTCTGGTTGCTCGATGGTGATGGACAGCTCAGCAGAACAGCCGTTGACATCGGTTACAGTAACTGTGTAAGTACCGGCAGCCAAGTTGCTGAGGTCCTCAGTGGTTGCGCTGTTGCTCCATGCGTAAGTGTATGGAGTAGCGCCTCCCGTTACCGTGATGTCGATCGTTCCGTCGTCGCTGGTTCCGTTATCATCATTACAAGTTACATCAGTGTGCGTCTCAGCGATGATCAAGGCTTCTGGCTCTTCGATCGTGATGCTGATCACTGCAGTACAGTTGTTGGCATCAGTTACGGTTACAGTGTATGTACCCGCGGCCAGATCACTCAGATCCTGAGTCGTTGCACTGTTGCTCCATGCATAAGTGTATGGTGAAGTGCCACCCGTTACGGTGATGTCAATGCTGCCATCGTCAGAAGTACCTTCGTCATCATTACAAGTCACATCTTCGTGTGTCTCGGTGATGATCAGTTGCTCTGGTTGCTCGATGGTGATGGACAGTTCAGCAGAACAGCCGTTAACATCCGTTACAGTGACCGTGTAAGTTCCTGCGGCCAGGCCAGTCAGGTCTTCGGTTGTTGCGCTATTGCTCCATGCGTAAGTATATGGAGTAGCGCCACCCGTTACGGTGATGTCAATCGTTCCGTCATCTGAAGTTCCGTTATCATCATTACAAGTTACATCAGTGTGCGTCTCAGCAATGATCAATGCTTCTGGCTCTTCGATGGTGATGCTGATCACTGCGGTACAGTTATTTGCATCAGTTACGGTTACGGTGTATGTACCCGCGGCCAGATCGCTTAGATCCTGAGTCGTTGCACTGTTGCTCCATGCATAAGTGTATGGTGAAGTGCCACCAGTTACGGTGATATCAATACTACCATCGTCAGAAGTACCCTCATCATCATTACAAGTCACATCTTCGTGGGTCTCGGTGATGATCAGTTGTTCTGGTTGCTCGATGGTGATCGACAGCTCAGCAGAACAGCCGTTGACATCCGTTACGGTCACGGTGTAAGTACCGGCAGCCAAGTTGCTGAGGTCTTCCGTTGTTGCACTATTGCTCCATGCGTAAGTGTATGGAGTAGCACCACCCGTTACCGTGATGTCAATCGTTCCGTCGTCGCTGGTTCCGTTATCGTCATTACAGGTTACATCAGTGTGCGTCTCAGCGATGATCAAGGCTTCTGGCTCTTCGATCGTGATGCTGATCACTGCTGTACAGTTGTTGGCATCAGTTACGGTTACCGTGTAAGTTCCCGCGGCCAGATCACTCAGATCCTGAGTCGTTGCACTGTTGCTCCATGCATAGGTGTATGGTGATGTGCCACCAGTTACGGTGATGTCAATGCTGCCATCGTCAGAAGTACCCTCATCGTCATTACAAGTCACATCTTCGTGTGTCTCGGTGATGATCAGTTGCTCTGGTTGCTCGATGGTGATGCTCAACTCAGCTGAACAGCCGTTGACATCGGTTACAGTTACGGTGTAGGTTCCTGCGGCCAGGCCAGTCAGGTCTTCGGTTGTTGCGCTATTGCTCCATGCGTAAGTGTATGGAGTAGCACCACCAGTTACCGTGATGTCAATCGTTCCGTCGTCGCTGGTTCCGTTATCGTCATTACAAGTTACATCAGTGTGCGTCTCAGCAATGATCAAGGCTTCTGGCTCTTCGATCGTGATGCTGATCACTGCAGTACAGTTGTTTGCATCAGTTACGGTTACGGTGTATGTACCCGCGGCCAGATCACTTAGATCCTGAGTCGTTGCACTGTTGCTCCATGCATAAGTGTATGGTGAAGTGCCACCCGTTACGGTGATATCAATTGAACCATCGTCAGAAGTGCCTTCGTCATCATTACAAGTCACATCTTCGTGTGTCTCGGTGATGATCAGTTGCTCTGGTTGCTCGATGGTGATGCTCAACTCAGCTGAACAGCCGTTAACATCCGTTACGGTAACTGTGTAAGTACCGGCAGCCAAGTTGCTGAGGTCTTCCGTTGTTGCACTATTGCTCCATGCGTAAGTGTATGGAGTAGCGCCACCCGTTACGGTGATGTCAATCGTTCCGTCATCTGAAGTTCCGTTATCATCATTACAAGTCACATCAGTGTGCGTCTCAGCGATGATCAAGGCTTCTGGCTCTTCGATGGTGATGCTGATCACTGCGGTACAGTTGTTGGCATCAGTTACGGTTACGGTGTAAGTTCCCGCGGCCAGATCACTCAGATCCTGAGTCGTTGCACTGTTGCTCCATGCATAGGTGTATGGTGAAGTGCCACCAGTTACGGTGATGTCAATGCTGCCATCGTCAGAAGTACCCTCATCATCATTACAAGTCACATCTTCGTGTGTCTCGGTGATGACCAGTTGCTCTGGTTGCTCGATGGTGATGCTCAACTCAGCTGAACAGCCGTTAACATCCGTTACGGTAACTGTGTAAGTACCGGCAGCCAGGCCAGTCAGGTCCTCAGTTGTTGCGCTGTTGCTCCATGCGTAAGTGTATGGAGTAGCGCCACCAGTTACCGTGATGTCGATCGTTCCGTCGTCGCTGGTTCCGTTATCATCATTACAAGTTACATCAGTGTGCGTCTCAGCGATGATCAAGGCTTCTGGCTCTTCAATCGTGATGCTGATCACTGCAGTACAGTTGTTGGCATCAGTTACGGTTACGGTGTAAGTTCCCGCGGCCAGATCACTCAGATCCTGAGTCGTTGCACTGTTGCTCCATGCATAAGTGTATGGTGAAGTGCCACCCGTTACGGTGATGTCAATGCTGCCATCGTCAGAAGTACCCTCATCGTCATTACAAGTCACATCTTCGTGTGTCTCGGTGATGACCAGTTGTTCTGGTTGCTCGATGGTGATGGACAGTTCTGTAGAACAATCATTAGCATCAGTCACTGTCACGGTGTAGGTTCCTGCGGCTAGGCCGGTCAGATCCTCAGTAGTAGCAGAATTGCTCCATGCAAAGCTATATGGAAGCGTTCCACCATTCACTGTAAGATCAATGGTACCATCATCACTAGTTCCATTATCATCATTACAGGTCACATCGGTGTGCGTCTCGGTCGCTTCCAAAACAGCAGGCTGACCAACAGTCACACTGGTTACCGCAGTACAGTTATTTGCATCGGTAACAGTTACCATATAAATTCCAGATGCTACTCCAGTCAAATCCTCAGTGGTTGCACTATTGCTCCACAGGTAAGTGTATGGCGAAGTACCACCCGTTACCGTTAAGTCAACGCTTCCATCTTCTGCTCCGTTACAGCTGGCATCGTGATCCGTTGCGGTCAAAATCAACTGTTCAGGTTGCTCAAGGGTAATGCTAATCACTGCAGTACAGTTATTGGCATCAGTTACAGTCACTGTATATGTACCAGCAGCCAGATCACTCAGATCCTGAGTCGTGGCACTATTGCTCCATGCATAAGTGTATGGTGCTGTACCTCCTGCTACTGTGATATCGATAGTGCCATCATCTGATGTGCCATTATCGTCATTACACAGTACATCAGTATGTGTTTCGGTTACAACCAGTTGCTCTGGCTGCTCGATGGTGATGCTCAGTTCAGCAGAACAGTTATTGACATCAGTCACCGTCACCGTATAAGTACCGGCTGCCAAACCAGTCAGATCCTGAGTCGTCGCGCTGTTGCTCCATGCATAAGTATATGGAGCTTCGCCACCGCTTACTTCCAGATCGATAGTACCGTCGTTGGATGGACCGTTGTCGTCGTTACATACTACATCAGTATGCGTCTCGGTCAAGGTTAATGCATCCGGTGCTTCGATGGTGATCGTCAAGACTGCCACACAATCGTTCGCATCCGTTACCGTCACGGTGTAAGTTCCAGCCGCCAGGTTCGTCAGATCCTGAGTCGTGGCACTATTGCTCCATGCATAGGTGTAAGGGGCCGTTCCGCCGCTTATGCTAATGTCGATCGTTCCATCATCACTGGTGCCTTCATCATCATTACATACGACATCAGTGTGCGTCTCGGTGATTGTCAACTGGTCTGGTTGTTCAATCGTAATGGAGATTACTGCGGTACAGTTGTTCGCATCCGTTACGGTCACCATGTAGGTACCAGCGGCAAGATCGCTCAAGTCCTGAGTTGTTGCACTGTTGCTCCATGCGTAAGTGTATGGAGAGGTTCCGCCGCTTACGCTAATATCGATGGTACCATCATTCGATGGGCCGTTGTCATCATTACAAACTACATCAGTGTGCGTCTCAGTCACTACCAGCAATTCTGGTTGCTCGATGGTGATGCTGATCACTGCGGTACAGTTATTCGCATCTGTTACCGTCACCATATAGGTACCAGCAGCCAGACCAGTCAGGTCCTGAGTCGTTGCACTGTTGCTCCATGCGTAAGTGTATGGTGAAGTACCACCAGTTACGCTAATATCAATCGTACCATCATTTGATGGTCCGTTGTCATCATTACAAACTACATCGGTATGGGTCTCCGTTACCACTAGCAGTTCTGGCTGTTCAATAGTAATAGTCAACTCAGTATCACAGTTGTTGGCATCAGTCACCGTTACCGTGTAAGTGCCTGCCGCCAAGTCGGTCAAATCCTCAGTGGTTGCACTATTGCTCCACGCATAGCTGTAAGGCAATGTACCACCAGTCACCGTGATGTCAATCGTTCCGTCATTTGATGGACCATTGTCATCATTACAGATCACATCGGTGTGGGTCTCCGTTACCTCAAGAGTTGTAGGCTGACCAACTGTTACGCTGGTTACTGCAGTACAGTTGTTGGCATCGGTAACAGTTACCATATAAATTCCAGATGCTACTCCAGTCAAATCCTCAGTGGTTGCACTATTGCTCCACAGGTAAGTGTATGGTGAAGTACCTCCCGTTACTGTCAGGTCAATGCTACCATCTTCTGCTCCGTTACAGCTGGCATCGTGATCCGTTGCGGTCAAAATCAACTGTTCAGGTTGCTCAATGGTAATGCTAATCACTGCAGTACAGTTATTGGCATCAGTTACAGTCACTGTATATGTACCAGCGGCCAGATCACTCAGATCCTGAGTCGTGGCACTATTGCTCCATGTATAAGTGTATGGTGCTGTACCTCCTGCTACTGTGATATCGATAGTGCCATCATCTGATGTGCCATTATCGTCATTACACAGTACATCAGTATGTGTTTCGGTTACAACCAGTTGCTCTGGCTGCTCGATGGTGATACTCAATTCTGCTGAACAGTTATTGACATCAGTCACTGTTACCGTATAAGTACCGGCTGCAAGACCTGTCAGATCCTGGGTCGTCGCGCTGTTGCTCCATGCATAAGTATATGGAGCTTCGCCACCGCTTACTTCCAGATCAATGGTACCGTCGTTGGATGGACCGTTGTCGTCGTTACATACTACATCAGTATGCGTCTCGGTCAAGGTTAATGCATCCGGTGCTTCGATGGTGATCGTCAAGACTGCCACACAATCGTTCGCATCCGTTACCGTCACGGTGTAAGTACCAGCGGCCAGGTTCGTCAGATCCTGAGTCGTGGCACTATTGCTCCATGCATAGGTGTAAGGGGCCGTTCCGCCGCTTACGCTAATGTCGATCGTTCCGTCATCACTGGTGCCTTCATCATCATTACATACGACATCAGTGTGCGTCTCGGTGATTGTCAGCTGGTCTGGTTGTTCAATCGTGATGGAGATTACCGCAGTACAGTTATTTGCATCCGTTACGGTCACCATATAGGTGCCAGCTGCCAGATCGCTCAAATCCTGAGTTGTTGCACTGTTGCTCCATGCGTAAGTGTATGGAGAGGTTCCGCCGCTTACGCTAATATCGATGGTACCATCATTCGATGGCCCATTGTCATCATTACAAACTACATCAGTGTGCGTCTCAGTTACTACCAGCAATTCTGGTTGCTCGATGGTGATGCTGATTACTGCGGTACAGTTATTCGCATCTGTTACCGTCACCATATAGGTACCAGCAGCCAGACCAGTCAGGTCCTGAGTCGTTGCACTGTTGCTCCATGCGTAAGTGTATGGTGAAGTACCACCAGTTACTGTAATATCAATCGTACCATCATTTGATGGGCCGTTATCATCATTACAAACTACATCGGTATGGGTCTCCGTTACCGTCAGCAGATCGGGCTGCTCGATAGTTACGAAAAGTACATAATCACAGTTGTTGGCATCACTTACCGTTACCGTGTAAGTGCCTGCCGCCAAGCCAGTCAGGTCCTCAGTGGTTGCACTATTGCTCCACGCATAGCTGTAAGGCAATGTACCACCAGTTACTGTCAGGTCAATCGTTCCGTCATTTGATGGACCATTGTCATCATTACAGATCACATCGGTGTGGGTCTCCGTTACCTCAAGAGTTGTAGGCTGACCAACTGTTACGCTGGTTACTGCAGTACAGTTGTTGGCATCAGTCACCGTTACCATGTAAGTACCGGAAGCTACACCGGTCAAATCTTCAGTGGTTGCATTGTTGCTCCACAGGTAAGTGTAAGGTGAAGTTCCTCCAGTTACTGTCAGGTCAACGCTACCATCTTCGGCTCCGTTACAGCTGGCATCGTGATCAGTGGCGGTCAGAACCAATTGCTCTGGCTGCTCGATTACTATATCAGCCAGCACCTTGATACATCCATTATCATCAGTAATGGTTACGCTGTAGGTTCCAGCCGCAATATCAGTCAAGTCTTGCATAGTGGCATTATTGCTCCACAAATAGGTATATGGCGCAGTACCTCCACTTACGGTAACATCAATGCTACCATCATTACTTGGACCGTTGTCATCATAGCAGGTCAGGTCTTCGTGCGTCTCACTAGCTACCAGATCGGTTGGCTCATTAATCGTTACCTCAATATCATCCATACAACCGTTTGCATCGCTGACAGTTAGGCTGTAAACGCCAGCTGTCAGACCAGTCAAATCCTGAGTGGTTGCACTGTTGCTCCAAGTGTAGGTAAATGGAGCGGTTCCTCCTTCAACGGTAATATCAATACTTCCATCATTATCTTCAAAACAAGATACATCAACCGAGGTCGCTGTAAGCTCAGGAATATCATTCACCGTTTTGGTTACTACATCCAGAGTTGGTTCATAATCACAGTATTCACCAATACGAACCAATCTGCGGTACTCCGTGCTTTCTGTAATAAATCCTGGGTCGTAATCTTGCTGATCTGCTCCAGTAATATCAATCCAGGTAGAAGAACCTACCAGGCGGTATTGCCACTGGTATTCCACTGCTGGGCCGCCGTTGCTGGTTACTGCTGTTCCAGTAATAATTGCTGGATCAAATGGTCCACAATTAGACTCATCACCCGCAATTGTGCCTGGATCAACGCTACAATCAGCTTCAATACCCGCATCAATGGTTGGATTGTTTTCACCACTTTCCAGTGTTACAACCGGGCTTTGACCAGTTGTGATATTGGCATCACTGTCCAGTGCATCATCACCGCCCTGATCAGGATCGGTAAAGATGAAACCGGTAGGCAATTCAAATTCTACAATGTAATCATCCGGAGGAAGGTTGGTAAATTCGTAGAAGCCATCAATTACCGTAGTGGTGGTTTGCAAGAAGTTACCATCACCATCTAACAGATTGACAGTTACGCCGACAACACCAGGCTCATTACCATCCTGAATGCCATCCATATCGATGTCTTCCCATACGTAGTCACCCAGACTAGCCGGACGATACAGCCCTGCATCGAGGTCCTCGTAGTTGTCACCTGATTCCAGGGTCACCGGATCGGTCATGCCGCCCATTGCTGGATCAGCATCACTGTCGAGGGCTTCGTTACCACCCTGATTCAGTTCAGTGAACTCATAACCTGTAGGCAATACAAATACGACAGAGTACTCGCCAGGAGTCAAACCGGTAAACTGGTAAGAACCATCAGCAGCCGTAGTAGTCGTTGCAATTACGTTGCCGTCGCTATCCTTTAATTGTACAGTTACACCACCGATACCATCTTCGTCTCCATCCTGAATGCCATCACCATCGGTGTCTTCCCATACGTAATCACCCAAGCTGGTGCTTTGGTAATAACCTGCATCAATCGTTGGGTCATTCTCTCCACTTTCAAGGTTTACAATTGGGCTCTGTCCCGTACCGGTATCAGCATCGCTGTCCAGTGAGTCATCACCACCCTGGTTGGCCGGGCTGGATGCATATCCACCCGGTGCAATAAATTCTACAATATAATCGCCAGGAGCCAGGTCGGTAAACTCGTAGAAACCGTTGGCGGCTGTCGTTGTCGTGGCAAGGAAGTTACCATCACCATCCAAAAGGTTAACGGTCACACCACCTATGCCGACTTCGCCACCGTCCTGAATGCCATCTGCATTGGCATCTTCCCATACGTAATCTCCCAAGCTAGCGGGACGATATAGACCAGCATCCAAGTCTTCATAATCTTCTCCAGATTCCAGAGTAATTGGATCAGTCATACCGTTCATTGCAGGATCAGCATCACTATCCAGTGCTTCGTTGCCACCCTGGTTGACTTCGGTATATTCATAGCCGTTTGGCAACACAAATACCACAGAGTATTCGCCTGGAGCCAAATCATCAAACAGGTAAGAACCATCAGCAGCGGTAGTAGTCGTTGCGATGACGTTGCCGTCTCCATCTTTCAATTGTACGGTTACACCACCTACACCATCTTCGTCTCCGTCCTGGATGCCATCGCCGTCAGTGTCTTCCCATACATAATCTCCCAAGCTGGCAGTTTGGTAATAACCCGCATCAATGGTTGGGTCATTCTCTCCACTTTCCAGATTAACAATCGGGCTCTGACCGGTACCGGTATCAGCATCGCTGTCCAGTGAGTCGTCACCACCCTGATTGGCTGGGCTGCTTGAGTAACCACCTGGGGTTACAAACTCTACGATGTAATCGCCAGGAGCCAGATCGGTGAATTCATAAGAGCCGTCTGGTGCTGTCGTCGTCGTTGCAAGGAAGTTGCCATCGCCATCCAGCAGGTTTACGGTCACGCCACCAATACCGGTTTCGCCACCGTCCTGGATGCCATCACCATTGGTATCTTCCCATACGTAGTCTCCCAGACTAGCTGGACGGTAAAGACCAGCATCAAGGTCTTCATAGTTGTCCCCTGATTCCAAAGTTACCGGATCAGTCATGCCGCCCATTGCTGGATCAGCATCACTGTCGAGGGCTTCGTTGCCACCCTGATTCAGTTCAGTAAACTCATAACCTGTAGGCAATACAAATACGACAGAGTACTCGCCAGGAGTCAAACCGGTAAACTGGTAAGAACCATCCGCAGCCGTAGTGGTCGTTGCAATTACGTTGCCGTCGCTATCCTTTAATTGTACAGTTACACCACCGATGCCATCTTCGTCTCCATCCTGGATGCCGTCGCCATCGGTGTCTTCCCATACATAATCTCCCAAACTGGTGCTTTGGTAATAACCCGCATCAATCGTTGGATCATTTTCGCCGCTTTCCAGGTTAACTATTGGGCTCTGACCCGTACCGGTATCAGCATCGCTGTCCAGTGAGTCATCACCACCCTGGTTGGCCGGGCTGGATGCATATCCACCCGGTGCAATAAATTCTACAATATAATCGCCAGGAGCCAGATCGGTAAATTCGTAGAAACCGTTAGCTGCTGTCGTTGTCGTTGCAAGGAAGTTGCCATCACCATCCAAAAGGTTAACGGTCACACCACCTATGCCGACTTCGCCACCGTCCTGAATGCCATCTGCATTGGCATCTTCCCATACGTAATCTCCCAAGCTAGCGGGACGATATAGACCAGCATCCAAGTCTTCATAATCTTCTCCAGATTCCAGAGTAATTGGATCAGTCATACCGTTCATTGCAGGATCAGCATCACTATCCAGTGCTTCGTTGCCACCCTGGTTGACTTCGGTATATTCATAGCCGTTTGGCAACACAAATACCACAGAGTATTCGCCTGGAGTCAAATCATCAAACAGGTAAGAACCATCAGCAGCCGTAGTAGTCGTTGCAATGACGTTGCCGTCTCCATCTTTCAATTGTACGGTTACACCGCCAATGCCATCTTCGTCTCCGTCTTGAATGCCATCGCCATCGGTGTCTTCCCATACGTAGTCACCAATGCTACCGGTTTGGTAATAACCCGCATCAATGGTTGGGTCATTCTCTCCACTTTCCAGATTAACAATCGGGCTCTGACCGGTACCAGTATCAGCATCGCTGTCCAGTGAGTCGTCACCACCCTGATTGGCTGGGCTGCTTGAGTAACCACCTGGGGTTACAAACTCTACGATATAATCGCCAGGAGCCAGATCGGTAAATTCATAAGAGCCGTCTGGTGCTGTGGTCGTTGTTTCCAGGAAGTTGCCATCGCCATCCAACAAATTAACGGTCACGCCGCCAATACCGGTTTCGCCACCGTCCTGGATGCCATCACCATTGGTATCTTCCCATACAAAATCTCCTAGGCTGGCCGGACGGTACAGACCACCATCCAGGTCTTCATTGTCTTCACCTGATTCCAGGGTAATCGGATCGGTCATACCGTTCATTGCAGGATCGGCATCACTATCCAGTCCTTCATCGCCACCTTGGTTGACTTCGGTATACTCATAACCATTTGGCAATACAAATACGACAGAGTATTCGCCAGGAGCCAAATCATCAAACAGGTAAGATCCATCAGCGGCGGTAGTAGTGGTAGCAATTACGTTGCCATCACCGTCTTTCAGTTGTACGGTCACGCCACCAACACCATCTTCGTCTCCATCCTGGATGCCGTCGCCATCGGTGTCTTCCCATACGTAGTCGCCAATGCTGCCTGGTTGATACAGACCAGCATCCAAATCTTCATAGTTATCTCCCTGATTCAGGGTTACCGGATCGGTCATGCCACCCATTGCTGGATCAGCATCACTATCCAGTGCTTCGTCCACACCTTGATTCAGTTCAGTAAATTCATAGCCATTAGGCAATACAAACACCACCGAGTATTCACCCGGTGCCAAACCACCAAACAGGTAGAACCCGTTAGCAGCCGTAGTCGTCGTGGCAATCACGTTGCCATCCTCGTCTTTCAGTTGTACGGTTACACCGCCAACTCCATCTTCATCAACATCCTGAATGCCATCACCGTTAGTATCGTCCCATACAAAATCACCAAGACTTGCACAGTAATCGTCACTTACGATCACCTCAATTTCATCTTCACCGGTACAACCATTGGCATCAGTTACCACAACACTGTAAGCGGTAGTTACCGTAGGAGAAACTTCAATACTACTGGTGGTTTCACCAGTGCTCCACAGATAGGTGTAATCTTCAGCTCCACCACTAACAACAGCGGTAAGCGTTTGTGACTGACCTGCACAAATATTTTTATCCCCACCCAAATCTACGGTTGGGTTTTCATTCACTGTAACGGTAGCTGTGGCCTCAGCCGTACAACCATTTGAATCCGTTACGGTAACCGAGTATTCAGTAGTCTCATCAGGTGTTACCACCAATGAGGTAGTCGTTTCGCCACCTTCCCACAAGAAACTGTAAGGACCATTTCCACCATCTACGCTAGTAAACAGCGTTGCAGTTTGGCCTTCACAAATGGTTTCATCATTGACACTCAGCTCAGGAGTACCGTAAACTACAATGGTCAACCCGGCATTGTCGGTACAGCCATTGGCATCAGTGATGGTTACTGCATAATCCGTATCTTCTGTTGGAGAAACAGTAATATTTTCTGTTGTTGCTCCCGTACTCCACAAGTAAGTGAATGGTCCGGTACCACCGGAAATAGAAGTCATCACTGTGGTAGAAGCTCCTTCACAAATTGCGCCGTTGGTTACAGAAACCTCAGGGGCAGGATAAGTGGAAAGGGTTACCTCATCTTCTCCCGTACAACCATTGTTATCCGTAATAGTGACCGAGTACTCTCCTGCGGCGTCTACCAAAATGGTAGAACCGGTCTCACCGTTGCTCCACAAATAAGTATATGGACCAGCACCGCCGGAAGGATTAGCCGTCAAGCTGGCATCCACATTGGCACACATCGGATCTTCAGCACCGGAGATGGTCACCTCTGGACCTGGATTTACAAAGACGGTTACTTCATCTACATCGGTACAGCCTGAACCATTGGATACTGTGACAGAATAAGTGGTGGTACTTACCGGATTTACCACGATAGAAGCACTATTCTGACCGTTGCTCCACAGGTAAGAAGTTCCACCGGAAGCGGTCAGCGTTACAGCACGGTCAGGATCAAGACATTCCTCAGTAGGAATTTCAGCCGAGAATGGATGATAATGCAGTTCTCCGCCAGTATGTACATAAGAAGCGGCAATCACCTGGCCATTGATATTGGCCGAAGTGTTTTTACTAACTGCTGCCGATGGTGCCAGAATTGTACCAATCAGGCTGTTGCCCCCATTCAAATTCAATTGAGAAGCACCAGGGAAATTCCACAGGATATAACTGCCCTGGTTGTCACCAATACCGGCCAGGTTAGTCACTGACCAGTTGATCGTACCACCACCACTTACATTGACAATCAATGGGCGCGTGGCGTTGGGCTGGTTATTAAATGTAATTTGCCCCAACCCAGTCAATTGACTGCTGGTCAGGTTCAAAATATTTACCGTATTATCTGTCAATGTGATGCTGTTTCCACTTAGCGTCACATTTGCCGTAAGGCCAGCAATATTGCTGGATACGGATTGCAGCTGGCTCATTACATTACCAAAGTTGATCACACTGGTTTGGCCAACAGAGCCAGCAGGTTGCATCAAATTGGAAGAAATGCGCGGAGTAGCGTTGTAGCCACCTGGGGTTACACGCAGATTCGAAGCTGCATTATTATCATCGGTATCATATACATTGGAACCGGTCAGGTTACCAATCTTAACATAGCCGCTATTCACGATAATACCTGATCCCGACACATAAGAAACCAGACCACCTACAACCACTGAAGAAGGCTGGGCATCTCCTGGTTGGGTTAGATTACCAGGTGTCAATCCGGCAATTACGGCATTACCATCAATGATCAGGTTTCCACCACCAGCAATTGGCCCATCGGTATCTCCGGCATTGAAAGTCATATTTCCGGAAACCAGCACATTGAAACCACTGGTCACGGAAAGTGGATTGGAACTTCCACCGTTTTCATCTACATCTTCACACTCACAAACCGCCTGATCAGGTCCGGCATTGGCATCCGGGTTCGGAGCGATGGTCACTACGATAGCATCCGACTCATCCAAACAGTTTGGTGCATTCTGCTCCGACAACGTCAAGGTTACGGAACCGTTGGCAATATCACCGGCACCGGGGAAGTAAGTCGTTGACAAGGAGTTGGCATTGGCAAAAGAACCATCACCACTGGTGGTCCAAACCACATTACCAGATCCTCCGGTAATGCTGCCGTTTACGGCAACATCATCACCCGCACAGATCGTCACGTTGTCATCACCCGCATCGATGGTTCCACATTCAGAACAAGCGGCAGGAGCTTCAACGGTAACTTCCGCAACACAAACATTGCTTCCGTCATCACTTACCTCAATATCGAGATCACCTCCGGAAATTGGGAAAGGACCAAATGGACCTTGCTCAACGCCGTACGACAAATTAGATTGCGTATCATCTCCGCTGATATCATAAGTACTACCTACGCCGGTACCGGTTACTGTAATGGTATAGGTAAAGGTATCGTCATCAGGGTTGGTTGGTGTGCCATTGTCATCACAAGAAACATTGGTGCTTACCTCCAACTCACCAGATACGGTCACGGTCACCTGATCAGAAACCGAACAGCCATCATTATTGGTTACGGTCACACTATAAGTTGCATCAGCAGTTGGGCTTACAGTAATGCTTGATGTAGTTGCGCCGGTACTCCACTCATAGGTCAATCCAGCTGTTGCGCCACTTGCATTCGCATTTAAGGTAATAGATTCGTTTTCACAAATGCTGAAATTACCGCCACCGTCAACTTCGATGGAAACTTCAGGATTTGGCAATACCGTAATAGTAGCCTCGGAAGTAGCCGTACAGCCATTACTATCGGTAACTGTTACGGAGTAATCCGTATCAACAGTTGGAGAAACTTCAATACTGGAAGTTGTTGCTCCCGTGCTCCACAGGTAAGTGTATCCGCCACTACCACCCATTGCATTTACAGAAAGAGTGGTACTGCTGCCGGAACAAATAGCCAAGCACTCGGGATCTGCAGAAAGCATTTCTCCACTGAGGTTATAATTGAAATCAAAGTGGCCACTGGAAGTGTTGAAACCAGGACCTGAATCAGGATGCTTGACCACAACATAAGTTGTCCATGCCGCTGCACCAAACAAGCTACCATCTTTAAGGTTAGCGCCGGTGCCAATCTGGAAAGCCGGGCCATATTCTGAAATGGATACGATGGCTCCGGCCAAATCACCGGCACCGGTCAGTACTCCTTTCAGGTCAGTGTAGTAATACCAGTCATCGTTGTTGATATCTCCTACACACAATTCATTTTCTTTTGGACTTCCGGCAGGAGGTGTAAATGTTCTGCCGGAAAGCACCACATCTATATTGAAAATCAGATTGGTATTACATTGATTGGAAACCGACATCTGGAAGAATGCGGAACCGTTGTCATATTCCTGGAACGAACCACTCAACACGTTCCACTGCTTGGATTCATCACCACAACCCAAGCCACTCACGATATCGGACATAAAGGTATTGGTCCAGAAACCGTAAGGATCAGCCGTATAGCAGGTAGGATCTACTCCCGTAATGCTACGGCTTACAATTGGATCCGCAGGACATTCGATGATGGCCATTGGATTGGTGGAAACGACCACTTCTACTTCGTTGACCGAAGTACAGTCGTTTGCATCCGTTACAGTCACCGTATAAACGCCACCGTTTGAAACCGAAATGGTAGCATCAGTGCTGCCCGTATTCCACTCATAAGTATATGGTGCCGTTCCGCCACTTCCCGCTGCGGTTAGCGATGCAGGCTCTCCTTCACATACAGCCAGATCACCGGTAATATTCACAGTTGGTGTTGGCGTAATGGTCAGGGTAATGGCATCGGAGGCTGCGGTACATGGACCTTGGGGATCATTTGTGGTCAGCGTCAAGGTCACTGAGCCACTGCTGATATCATTCGGCCCCGGAGAGTACCAGGCATCCAGCGCACTGCTGTTATTGAATGAACCGTCACCGCTGGTTGACCAGGTTGCAGAGGTAGCTCCACCACCTTTACTTCCTGACAAATGTACCTTATCAACGGAAGCACAAATGCTAAGGTCGTCACCGGCATCAACCGTTGGCTGATCACCAACTGTCACGTTTACCTCGTCGGTATCCGTACAGTTGTTGCCGTTGGTCACGGTCACGGTATAGGTTTGGTCGGAAGCAGGGCTAACGGTAATACTGGCAGTAGTTGCGCCAGTGCTCCATTCGTAAGCACCTCCACCCGTTGCCGTTAAGGTTACTTCCCCATCTTCGCAGATGGTTTGATCACTTCCGGCATTGGCATTCGGCTCATCATAAACCGTTTTGGTCACCACATTGGTGTAAGCATCACCACAGACCTCATTGATTACGACCCGGCGGTATTGGTGTGTGTTTGTAATAGTCATTGGATCGTAATCCTGGCCGGTAGCGCCGGCAATGTCAGTCCATGGCCCTGAAGTACCTTCACGGAATTGCCATTGGTAAGATACCTGCAAACCTTCAACCGGCGTAGAGAAGTAAGAAGCCGGAATGGGACGCTCAAGGGTATTATTTGGCAATTTCCAACCCACAGAGAGGTTGTCATCCCCACTACCTTCTTTCATCAGTGCCTCGATGTAATACACCTGACCTGACTGCAGGAATACCTGAGAAGACTGCTGCTGTGAATATTTGTCCCACTCATTGTGCGCTGTATAACCAGGCACAGAGGCAATCAGTTGTTTATTGGCAGGGTTGGAGTCCGTACTCAACCACAGTTGCCCACCATCATCACTGGCAATCCAGAAAGTATAGTTGCCGGTTTGTGGAGGACAAACATAACCGCTAATACGCTGTCCATAATCATTAGCGACATTGATTGGCGCATCAAACAAACTGGTGAGAATACTGGAAGAAGATGGGTTTGAAGGATAATCAGGATCAGAAGTCAGATCACTAACTGAGGTACCTGAGATGTTGTCGTAACGCTCCAGTAGGAGGTGACCGGTTGCCGGGCAGGATGGACTTCCATCGCCAATAGCCGTACCGGTAATCAGCCCCGGATCGTATTCACCACACTCTGCCTCATCACCACTGATTGAGCCAGGTTCAAAAGTGATACAGTCGTTACATTCCGTCGTCACTTCAATTAGACCGGCAACGGTGTAGGATTGTCCGTTTTGGTCAGAGGTTGCCGGACAACCATTGTGACTCCCGGTTGGTGATTCAAGTGAAATATCCAAACTGGTCGCACCACCCGGCACGTTGTTCAGGGTCAGTTCTGGGATAGCCAAACAACAAAGACCATAGCTGCCATCGGGGCCCTCTATGGTTAGAGTAGTCGTTACACCGCCCGCCGTAGCGGTAATATGAATCCAACGACAATCGGTAGTCAACTCGGAAATCGGTATTTTAACAGTTAGGTCCCGAGGTGCAAAGTCACTTGGAATCGGGATTGAAAAACTCTGAATATCACGATAACCGCTGAGGGCAGTATACACACCGGAAGTAGAGCCGGTTGATCCTCCCGTATTTCTAAACGCATAAACGACTACCGACTGTAGTCGCAATGAGGTCAATAAGTCAATGTAAGTCAAAGACGAGGTCGAACCGGAGATCATTCCTCGATACACCCTTACGTTGGAACTGGTACCCGGAGGATTGAAACCGGTCAGCTGGTAGTAATTACCAGAAGCATCACTGACATTGAGCGTACTACCTGGGTTTCCACCTTTATAAACGATCTCTACGGCATATTGGAAAACGTTGCCAGAGTTTGGAATGGAAATGATTGTGGTAGGCAGCAAATTGGCACCTACTCCATATACGTCTACTTCTACACCGGAATTACAATCGTAGGCCCAATCTTGAGGTACTGGTACCGGAACCGGCGTGATACATCCGGAAACCTGAACAATATAATCTTCTACTTCACCGTCGCCACCGGCACCGGTTGGCGTATTGATCTGATCAGTATCATAGCGGAAACGAGCCAACAAGGTTCCACATTCTGCGGAAGAAGGAACGGAAATATTAAAGTCATGAGTTTGCACATCCGGGCTGGCTGTAGTGACGTGATAATTATCGATTACCATTTCAGAAGACTCAAACACACCATTGGCATTATAGTCGATCCAGCCGGAGATATAGTCACTACTGTTACACTGGTTGGTATAACTTACGGTAATGGTATTGGTCTGACCTCTGGTCAAGCCGCCGTTAAAGTTAACCCCATCTTCATCATCCAGATTGTTATTGTCATCACCATTTGCATTATCGCTGTAGGCGTGACTGCTTTCTCCATCCACTTCCGCTCCTAAGTGCGTACGACAGTAAGTATTGATAATGTGAGAAGCAGAATTGTAGCTCAGCGGAGCATCTCCGTAGTCATAAGCATTAAAACAGGTTGATTTTACAAAAGGCTGTACAGATGGGTTCTCAGGAACAAAAAAGGTCATTTGATCAGCAATCTCTCCAACTGCATAAGGAACTGCATCGATGGCAGCATTACAAAGTGCATTACAGCTACCACTGGTACCGGTAAAAAACCAGATGGCCTGGTTGACATTTGTTTTGCTGTAGCCATTTTGTTCACCAAAGCACATTACCCAGTTGATCCGCTCAGCAACCAGGTCAGACATTCCATAGTTGGAGGCACCTACAACCTTCGTAAATCTACCTGTTCCGTATGGGTAGCCATGACCGGGTGTTGGTTCTGTAGCGTTGAAGTCCAGACAATAAACCCGCTCCGATGGACCGAGTGTACAGTTGCTGTAAACCTCCGTGATACACCCCAGATAATCATTATCGGTGAAAATAAAGGTGCTCGGTTCCATATTGGACTTGTAAATCGTAATGGTTTCTCCATCACAGTTGGTATGGTTAATGGAACCCGATCCACAGTTGGTCCGATCGCTGAAGTCACAGGCGTGTTCGATCAGAAACTCCGACTCGTAAAGCGCCGAGCTACAGTCGTCCGCTTCACGAACCAGCCTGAAAGAACCATACAGGCCCGCATTCAGTGACGCTACCACCACCGTGTTGCCCTGGGCAGTCAGACCACTAAAGGATCGCACCCTACTCCCGAAGCCAACATCCAGCCGGTAGGTTGAGGTCTGATCAATATCATCCACAATACGCAAGGTGAGCTTACCATCAGCCGCACCGCAGTCAGATTCTGCGGTAACGTTGACGCCCTCGATGCGCAAATCATCACAGACCAAGACTTCCTCCTGGAAAATCTGATCAGCCATGTCATCACTTTGTTGAGCTTGCAGGGAAGGAAGGGCAAGAAATAGCCCCAAGGAAAGTGCAAATATCCCAAAGCAGTTTTTTGTGTTGGAACCATTGGTAAATCCGTACACCTTTTTCATAGAATGAGGTTGTAGTTTTTGCTAAATACTGATATTTCGTCTCCCTCAATGGGGAGATATTTCACCAATACCCATAGGGGTATCGGTATTTGTTTTGCCAAATACTATTCAATGACGCTTAAAACACAAGGGGAAATCGTTTGGAAAATCCAGATTGACTATCTGCCAAAAGATAAGAAGCAACTTGTTTCTGTGAAAGAAATAAAGTGAGCTCCTCCAGGAAATAAACTATCTCCTGGAACATAGGCAAATGTCCCCACGCTTTAGCGTTTGTTCAAAAGTTTTTACGTGCTCCAAAAGAGCATGCTTTAGCCATCTCACTTTTACCAAGAATCATAAGGATATTTCAGGTAAGGCTTAGTTGGGGAGTAATTGGGTAAAGTGCCTAACCTGTCTTGTCATTAAGAAAGGGGATAAAAATCATTCCGACTGCAAATATAACAGGTTTGATAATTAAAAAATTGTCATTTATCCTGTTTTTTCAAAAAATGTGACATGCCAAATATCCGATGTCACAAAAATCAGTTAATCCAACACCGTCTTTTCTCACTGCTCTTGGTGTTACTTCAAGCGATCTCAAACCGGTGTCTATAGAACAAAAAACAAACCCATAAAACGCTCATTTACACATATATATAAAAAAATAAATCGATTTTCCTCTATTTGAACACAACTCCGAAGCCTCGATCTTTCCCCGTAGAAAAAAGCTGAAGTCCAGCTATTGTATTGTCACAACAATTGGCTAAAAAAGTTGAATAAACAGGCCATTGCCTTGTGAGGTTTGTGACAAAATATCAGCCGACTTTTTTCACAAAAAAGTCCAAAAAACTTAAAAAAAGTTAAAATCACTCCTGAAAACACATTGTTTAAAGTGCTCAAAAGTGACATTATGGCCTAAACACACATCTATATTTTTATCATTTTAAAGGAAAACGATTGATCGCCAAAAGCGACTTCACAAAAGAATATCCCTTCAGCAGGAAGATCATTTTCGTCTAAAACCAATCGGTGATCGCCCGCCGGAAGTTCATAAAACCGGTCCAGAACTGGACTACCTTTTGCGTCAAAAACAGTAAGATGCAACCGCTGTGGGGCCACCAATTTCACCGGAATCTGAGTACTTGAAACGAATGGATTTGGCCAATTTTGGGATACATATCCTTCCGCTTCTCCATCCTGTTGCGCCAAATATTCAAGCCTTGGCATGACCATTTGATCAGCACTGCGAAGGTAGGCTTCAGCAGGAGTAAAGGCCGAACCCATTGATAAATGCTCCCGTAACTGGCCCACAGAAAGTGCCTTGAAATAGGCAATAAAGAGTGGTTTGGACACCAAATTTTGGACCTCAGCAACCCCATTAACCGACTCCCAGCTAACGGTCAGCGCCCCCTGGTTCACCTTTTTCTCGCCAATATGCTGGGCTCCTAAAAGACCATAATCGACCCTTTGCAACTCCAGTAAAGGGCCAAAATCAAGCGTAAACTGAAATCCTGAACAGGCCGAAATATCCCTGGCATAAAGGGGCACCGCAATGGTTTCACCAGCAGAAAATGACTGGTCCATGACCGTAAAAATGAAGTCGTTTTCCGGGTCATTTCGGTCTTCTAATGACTGGAAATTAGCGTTGGCACTGAGATTTAAATCCCCGATCTTGATGGCCACAAAATCAAGCAGAGGCACATTGCCCGCTGACAAATTATTGAGGTTGATC
Organism: Saprospiraceae bacterium; assembly: GCA_965229635.1. Lineage (GTDB taxonomy): Bacteria > Bacteroidota > Bacteroidia > Chitinophagales > Saprospiraceae > BQJU01. Next base: position 1,719,382 of record OZ245894.1, on the reverse strand, counting down.
ACCTCCGGAAAGTCCTCCTGCCAGGGATTCTGTGGATTGGGAAAGACGTAGGTTTTTGGTACAAACCGCCAGCTGGTATTTTCAGGGAAAGTGGTGTAAACGTTCAGGATGAGCTTACGCAATTGTATCGCATCCTGAGTAGAAATATAATCCGATCGATTGATGTCTGCGGCAATAATCTTATACGGAGAATTCAAGGGTAAGACGCCCAAAATATGCTTGGTCATTAACAGAATATCGAAGGTTGTCACCCCATTGACCGGGTTCTCATCGAGTGACGGAGTGATGGAGTAATCATAATTTTGCTGGAGCTGCTCAAAGCCGTACTGGCCGGCAGCATTGGTTTCATCCAACAAATTTGCAGCACCACTCAGTTCTACCATTGCTCCTTCCAGCGGTTCTTCATTTTCTACCGCAATCCGTCCGGCAATATCGGTGCCACCGCCACACAAGTTAAACATATTGTCCTGTACCAATACATAGGTCTCACAATAATCGTAATTAGGCCCACCTACGGTGCCATCAGGCTGCAGTGCATAGGGGTTGTTGGCATTATCCCAGGCATAGATCTCCACAATTTCCGAAGGCATATTGATACAGGTCAACGTCAATTCAGACTGATCAATATCGGGCTGTTCGCCTAATATATTGATGGAATACCGCAGTGGCAACGAACAATCATAAATGGTACTGGCCAGGAATGACTGGGCCGTCAAAGTAACCCCGCCAGGGTCTACCAGGCCATCATTATTGGCATCCGTGCCCGGAGGTAGCGGCATGAGTTCTACCGCCAGGCCATTGATACAGGAAGGTGCAGGAGCCTTACAGTCGACCACCTCAAAGGGCAGTTCGGCCTCCAGCACATTGCCACAGCCATCCTCCGCAATGAGGATAAAGGAGTGCATCCCGATGGGCGCTTCCCAATTGATACGATACTTGGGATACAATTGTGAAAAGCCATCGTCATCGGTCAGGTTGGAGTCGATTACACCATCCATAAATTCGTCGTAATAAATCTCAATACTCAAAGACGAAGGTGAGCAGGGCTCGTACAAAATGAAGCGATACTCGATCTCTGCTGTACAACTGTCATTCACACTACAGAAGGGATTGGGTGGGGTAAAGGCAATCACCGGTGGTGTATTGTCATACACCTTGATGTGTTGGGTGTATTCCCAATAACCCGTTGAAGTAGCTGTACGCCAGTAACCCTGCGGATTGGTCGTGCCATCACAGGAAGTGCCTTTTTCGTTGGCAAACGGGTCGGCGTTGCCTTCGTCATTATCGCGATCAATAAAGGTTTGATCAGGGCGGCGCAAAACCCAAACAGCCTCATCGCCCGGAGCCCCGTCGCAGTCTTCCTCGCGGCTGATGACCACCGGCGGGCCTTCGCCACTATACTCGCACCAGTTAATGACCCGGAAACGGCGGAATACCTTGTAACACTCTTCGGCAGAAACGTTGAGGGTATCATCTACTATTCCCACGGCCAACAGGTCGCAGGCAATTTCATCGTATTGAATAGAATCTACTGCCGGTTCACCACAGTTGGCTGACGCATCGGCGGGAAATCTTATCTCGTAATGGTGTTCTTCTTCGATAGTGATGATCTGCTGACAAGCATTGATCGATACATTACCGGAATGGTCAATGGCTCTGAAGCGGCGAATAATGGTACCAAAACCACAATCATCCAGGTTGATGATCGGCGTCAGTTCTTCCCAGGTGGCACCGCAATTATCCGTTGCACTGGCCTCACCAAAGAGTTCCTGCAACTGACCGGTATTTTGCGCATTAAAGTTATAGGGCAAGTCATTGCAGGTGGTCGTCACTGCCTCCGGAGCATGGCAGATCGGCTTTATCTTATCTTCAACGGTTACCTCCATCCAGCAGATATCGGTATTACCCACCGCATCAGTAACCCGGAGTTCGATAGTCACCGTAGTGCCCAGGTCACAGCAATTAAAGACTACCGTATTGCCCCAGTCAGAATAGAAGGGCGTGACCGGATCACAACTTTCGGGATCGATGGTGTATAATCTGCGAATTTCATAATCGATAATATCGCCACAATTGTCCCAGCTTCCTTCGTCAACATCTGCCGCAGTGACTTGTGCAATGCCATTTCCGCCAAGGGAAATATTAAAATCATCGCTACAGACGGCCACCGGTTCGGTCTGGTCTTCCACACAAAAATCACATTCCTCCATAGCAACATTGCCACACTCATCAGTCACCGTATAACGGAAGCGGTGGCAACCAATGGGGATGTCGCCAACAAAACGATTGGTTGCTTCGGGCGTAATGGTACCGAGCACCACCACCTGGGTATCTAGTGTTATCGAGCCATCGGGATTCATCGTTTCCGTGATCTCATCGGTAATGACTTCCGTCAATACTTCCCAGTCGGAGCAATTGTCCTGCACATCCGGCAGCGGCACATAAAAGGCTGCCGTGCAATCAAAAGCCCCGGTAGAATACACCAGTAGGTCGGGAATACCATCCCAGTCATAATCTTCTTCCGGGCAACTGACCACAGGTGCTGAGAAATCGCCCACCTTAATGATCTGACTGTAATTGATCAGGTTTATTGGATTACACCAATTACTCAATGTCCATTGCCGCACCAGTTTATAACCGCTGGCGCAAGAGTAGATCGGCGCAAGATCTTGATAGGTAGCCGCGATATTGCACAGGTCTTCATCCAGGTTTTCAAAACCAAATGCGGTACGCAGGAAGGGATATCCGGTGATAGATGGATGCGGATTGCCCATTTCATCCAGTGGGAAGGGCTGATCACATTCCAATACAGCCGTAAGTGGACTCAATACCACATCTTCCAATGTTGGTTGTCGAACGCTGATTTCCTGGGTACAGGAAATGGTATTGTCATTATCATCAGTAGCGGTGAACGTTCTTGATATAATGGTGGGCGCACAATCACCCGTACTGCTTTCCGTTTCGGTGACACATACTTCAATATTGCCGCAATTATCGGTCAGCAATCCGCCCATGGCCTCGGGTCCATTATAAGGAAAGCCGGTGATGGCCAATAGATCGAGCAGTTGCTCCAACCTTTGTCGTTCAACGGGATTGGTGGGATAAATAATGGCGCCATCTGCATCAAGCTGATAACAGGTGGGTACATTAGCCGGTAGATTGTTTAATAACAATCGCTCTACATCGGTGCAAATGAGATCACTGACAAAAGTGGTGGTCTCGACCGTAAGATTAGACACCGTTCCCTCTCCGGCGCTGTAGATAGCCCAGGTATAGTCTCCGGTCAGGCCAGTGCCTACGCTACCGTTGGCAGAGGTGAGCAGGGTGTACGTCATACCCACCTGCAATGGCAAATTGACCCTAAAGATGGGATCAAATGGATTCAGGACCACCAAATTGCCGTTGAAGGAAAAATCGCTTTGCGCAATGATATTTTCGCAGGGCTGATTTGGATTAAAATTACCCTGGTACAAAGCACCGAGTCCCCCACCCCAGCTGGTGGCAAGGTCAAAGGTGTAGATATCATTTTGGGTTACCGTAAAGGTATAAAGATCATAATAGTGGTCTCCCGGTGAGGGATTCTGGAACTCCAGGAAGCAGGGATAGGTGGCCAGTTCCAATACCGGATCATCCTCCGTAAGACTTCCGTTCAAGTATTGCACATCCGTTTCTACCGAGGCCTGGGTTTTATCATCAGGGCACTCCAGCAGTGGCTTGTTTTTGTCTTCGGCCAAAATCACACCCTCACAGGTAAAAGCATCATCCAGTGTATTGATCTGATAAGTGAAGTAGCCATAGCCATCCAGCAGTGCTCCATTATTTGGATTTTCATCCAAAATGGTAATCTCAAAATCTGATTCGGTCAGACAGCCCCATTCGCCGGTCAATAGCATCTCGGGAATAATCAGGGCCTGGCAATTGGCATTCAAAGTCAGGTTGATGGTATCGTTACAGCCCAAGTCGACCAATGGTGGGTCGTCCTGATTGATGTTGATAAAAAAGTCTTCTTCCCGGGTGTTGCCCGCTGCATCGGTAGCGCTCAACAGCACCTGGTAATTGCCCGGACTTGCCGTTGCCACATAGGCATTTCCTCCAGCCGTTTGAATATCAATGCCATTAGTCGGATTGGTACTGATATTCGGCGTCAGCACCCCATCACAATTATCGAGCACGGATACCGAAAAGCCGGTTTGCGCCAAAGGTGGATCACAAGGGTCCAGGGTGATGTTAATATCCTGAGCGGGATAGACGATGATGGGCGCCCAGTTGTCGGGCTGATCGGTGACTACGATCTGTGCATCTACCGTGGTTGTTTCTCCATTGGCATCGGTGTAAGAGGCCACCAGCAGTTCGCCACTGTTAGCTGTTGTGAGCGTGGGAATATATTCCAGATAGACACTGTTGCCATTTTCCACCCAATAATTGGGCGTCAAAGGATCAACACCCAAGGTCAGGCTTACCTCATCGTATGCGATAGCATCACAATCGTCACTCACCGTAATGGCAATGACCTGATCGATTTCCGTTTGACAAACCGGGATGGTAAAATTCAAATTGCCCGGAAGGTCCACTATTGGCGCCTGATTTTCGTCCTGGGTAACAACCAGGTTGGTCGCAACTGAAGTAGCTCCATAGGAGATAGTAATCGGATATAGGCCAGGCGTCACCGTTCCGCAAAATTCAAAATAAACGGTGTTGGGTCCAGCTGCTTCACTGCGACAAAAAGCCAGGTTTGTTCCACCGGCAGAAAATCCAGCAGTCACGGCGTCCTCATCAATGGCCGCACAATCATCCTGAACGGTAAAGCTGTAATTGACCTCCAGCTCGGTTAAACAAGCAGGTATGGATAAATTTTCTGCATTGGCAAAAATGACCGGATCTTCATCCTCGGCTGCCTGCACCGAGGTGACCCCGATAGAGGTGCTTTCAAAAGTACCCAGTGCACTTTCGTAGGCAATGGTGATATAATCGTTGAGCGGATCTGCACCAGGCGTCACTTCAACGGAGTATTCAAAATAACCACTGGATACATCCACGAACACCTCCTGCAAATTGCTCAGATGGCTACCGAAGATATTTACCACTTCATTTCCACTCAAAGTGGCATCACACCCTCCGCTGATGGTAAATCCAAAAAGCACAGTCGTGCTGGTCTCACAAACCGGGATAGTTGCACTGATCGGTTGGGCTGCAATAGCCAGATCGTCCTCATCGGCGATGACATTTGCCGCAAGGCTCAAATCCACACAATTTCCACCGGCATCACATCCGGTTACGGTCACTGTGGACGCACCGGCACTCCAGTGAACATCCAATTCGTATAAATTGGGTAATACTAAGGCGGCCGGACTGCTCACCTGGGTGGCGGGACTCAGCGAAGCGGGCACAGTTGTAGCGGTGGCCGCTACGGCACCGGGTGTATTGATGAAAAGATCACAATTATCGACACCATATATATAGTACTGATCCTGACGTCCGCAAGTGCCTTCAGGTAAAGTGACATTACCCAGATCAAAACTACCGGGTGATGACGCCAGAATATTGCCAAAAATATCGGTCAGAAAAAGCGTAGGGTCGGTCACATCCACTCCCGGATCAACCGTGACGGTGATGATTACAGGGTTGGTCAATGGATTGCAGGGGCCGGTTTCCATCACCTCAACGGTATAGTCGCCTTCCGCAGCACCAGAAAAGAGATAAGGACTACCGGCTGCGGTAGCGCCAATTACATTAGGAGGGTTGACCACCGAAGGTCCGGCAGTGATATCGATATCATAAGTTGTTCCGGTACAGGAAGCACCATCGTTGATTTCTAAGGAAAAACGACCATCCGAAGCGCCGGGGCAAGTGGGACGAACGGAGGTCCAGCTTACGCTAAATGGCAAGTCGAAGGTGGCAAAAGTGAATGGTCCGGCAAATGGTGATGCATTATTGGGTGGCATAAAGCCGTTGCAGGTTTCGGTAACGTAGTAATCATAAGCCGTACCGGGTGCCAGTCCGCTAATGTCGACACTAATCACATTGCCATTGACCATGATTCCGGGAGAAGGGCCGTTATTGGGCCCGGCACAAACGACCACATCCACCACTGCCTGTCCGACATTGGTAAAACCAACACCACCAACCAGCAATCGCCAGCAGTGATCATCGACATTGGCCTGAGCCGAGGAAAAGGTTAAAGTGGCCGTAGTGGTTTGTACTGTAGTAACACCAAGGGCGGTAGGTTCGAGGCACTGCGCCTGCAAAGCCGTTGGTATCCCCAAAAGTCCAATCACTACATATATATATGGTAGCAGTGATGCTTTAAGCTTTCGCCAATAAACCGTACTGGTAATCAAGGTCGTCATATTGTTTCATGAAATTAGTCGTCCGTTTACTCCCCAACGGAAAGCAAACCTAAATCAATTCGACGCCTAAATAAATAGGTGTCACCTGTATGAGCAATGTTCACGGGATGAAAGCTACTGAGGTCGTCATTTTTTGTGTCGAGGGCAGAATGGTGAGGGTTCTAGCTATAAATTTAACCGTAAGCGCTTATAAATGCTAGTATTTCCCCAAAAAAATGTGACAGATTAGAGTCATCTGCTCCATTGTATTGGCACAAGGTACGAAATATTCGAGTCCAGAAAGCCTCGTCACATTAAATTTTATATCATTTGAAAAATGAGCGAACTCACCCCTGGGCAGGCAATTTGTTTGTTGGCAATCTTTTTAACGGAACCTTAACGGAAAAGATTCAAAATTTCGAAAATGAGTCCTCCAAAAGACATTTTTTTAGTCTGAAATACATTCATCTTTGAATATAGTCAACACCCGCAACCATGTCAACCACCACCAAATTATTACTGTTTGTCCTTCCTGTCATGCTCTCTATCAGCATGAGTAGCCCCAATAACACTTCCGCCGGAAGCCTCATCATTGAGGTCGACAATATCCGAACATCGGGCGGAATGGTATGGATTGGACTCTATAATTCCCAGGAAAATTACCTCATCAAGGAAAAAGCAATAGTCGAGGGCCAAACAGTAGATCATACTGGCAAGGTCTTCATCAAAGTACCCAACTTATCTTTTGGCAATTACGCCCTTGCCCTTTTTCACGACATCAACAACAACGGTGAGCTGGACCGCAATTTCCTGGGTATCCCTTCGGAGCCTTACGCCTTTTCCCAGGTTCCAATTACCAAGTGGCGATTGCCCCGCTTTGAGGAAGTCCGCTTTTCTTTTCAACACAGCAATCAAGTACTGAGCACGAAACTGAAAAGGTGGACGGAGTATTAATGAAGGGGGGTTTAGGAGGGTTATATGGTTTATGAGGTTTATTTGGTTTAGGCTGGGGAGACGGGGGAGGCGGTTTAGGAAGCCACTTACTTGGGTGTTTTGCAAATTCTATGATTCTGGGAACTCTAATCTAAGTTAATGAGGGGTATGCCGGTTTAGGTGGGCGAGACAGGGGAGGCGGAGAAAACGGTTTATTTAGAGGGTAGCCTAATCATTTTGCTGATTTTTTGACACCAGAATTCTACTATTTTTTTTAAGGTGAGGAGTGAAGTGGTGATTGATGATTTCGTTGATCTGGCTCCGATCCTTCCAGTATTCCAATTCTTGCAATTACCTGAAAATCTCCTGCTAAGAATTTCCACTAAGATTACAATTCACTTCGCTTAGGGTTTGGAATTTGTTTTTGGGGAAATCACCACTCACCTATTCACCCTTCACCTCTGTCGCTAGCGAGATGTTTGCAACATCGAGCACCCCTTCTAAACGCTAAACCGCCTCACCCGCCTAAACTATAAACCTCCATAAACCTCCATAAACTTTCCTACCCTCGCTTGAACACCCCGCCTAAACTCTAAACCGCCTCCCCCGTCTAAACCGTCCTACTCCACCACCACCCCTTCCGTCACAAACGAAATGCCTTGCTGCGACGCAGTGCCGATCATGACGCCCTGAATGACTGCCTTTAGTGCCGAACTATTCGTTCCCCAATGTACGATAAAATTGGCCCCGGCACCGCCCTGGTCTTCTTCATTTTCGACTACAAATTCGACCGACTCCAAGGGATGAAGTGCGATGGTTTTATTCAGGTATTGCCGGGAAAGGGTTCCGCTGGAGTCATGGTAGTCAACGCTGCGAACGTACATGGTGTCTTGTAGGCTGGCATTGCGGATACTGAGCGTTGCTGTAAGCAAAAAGCGCCGTTCACCGCTCATGTGGTAAATATCTGAATAGATGGGGACATACACTTTCTGGTGTTTCGCCAGACTATCTACCTCCACAGGTGCCGTATGGTAATTTTTACTCGGCAGGTGCATGCGCTCCGAAGGAGGTGGCTCTTCGCAATTTGACAATAAAGAAGTCAAGGCAAATAGTAAGGCCCATTGGAAGACCCTTCTGAACGGTATGGACTGATTCATGCGGAAATCTTTTTATAATTATATCGTTGAGGCACCCGGACTGACGGCTACCTGTTCCTGACCAATGGTCAATACTGCCTCGATCAAGGCCTCGAAGTCTTCATTGGTACTACGGTGATTGCCTATGGCCACCCGAATGCAGTATATGCCATTCAAGGTGGTATACCCCGGGGCAGCAATGCCTCTTTCCTCCAACTGGATCTTAATTTCCTGGTTAATGAGATTGAGTTGCTCCAAGGTCAGCCCTTCCGGGTGATAACGGAAGCAAACAATGTCCAACCCAATCGGGGCCACCAACTCCAGCGTCGGATTTTGGTCAATCAGTTCCCCAAGATAGTGAGCTTGTTCCACATTGCGGGCAATCATGCGACCAAATCGCGCGGTGCCGTGTTCTTTGATCGACATCCAGATCTTCAATGCTCGAAAACGCCGTGATAATTGGGGGCCGTATTCGCTAAACCATAAATTGCCCGCCGCCAGACCACGCGATTTTCTGGCCAGATATTCGGGGATTAACGAAAATGCATCCTTATGAGCAGCCGCATTTTTCACTAGAGTGCAACCCGCCTCAAAGGGCATGTGTAACCATTTATGCAAATCGATGGCAACTGAATCCGCCCGTTCAATACCGGAGAGCTGCGGCCTGACATTATCGGCCAGCATCGCAATAGCCCCGATGGCCCCATCAACGTGAAACCACAGGTTTTCCACTTCACAAATGTCGGCCAATGCATTGAGGTCATCGATCGCTCCGGTATTGACTGTGCCGGGTGTACCGATTATACAGATGGGTTGATAGCCGCTAGCGCGGTCTTCCTTGATTTTCGCCTTGAGCGCCTCCAGATTGATGGTGTAATCTGTATTGACGGGAATTTTGCGTAAGCTACTTGCTCCCAATCCCAATAATTCCACCGCCTTTTGGTTGCAGCTATGGATCTCCGTTGAGGCATATACTGTCAATTTTCCGGCTATTTCCGGGGTAATGCCACGTTCGCGGATATTGTAGCCGATCTTCTCATTGCGAGCCACCGTCAAAGCCACCAGATTGGCCATCGAGCCACCACTCACCAACAGGCCACTGGCTGTTTCGGGAAAACCCATGATGCTTTTCATCCAGTTGATCACCTGCGCCTCCACCAGATTGGCCGCGTGATTGCCACCGCCCAGGTTGGGGTTCATCACGGAGGCCCAAAAGTCGCCTATGGCCCCGGAAATGGTGCCGTTACCCATGTACCAGGCCCAAAAACGGGGATGGATATTGCCCATTGGGTAAGGAAGGATGTTTTTCTTGAAATCTTCATATACTGCTTCAGAAGAGCTGGCCTCTTTCGGTGCCGGATGCTGAAATTCCGCCATCACTTCTTCCGGCATTTGCTGCCATACCGGGCGCGCTCTCACGGTGGAAAGGTAATCTACCGCATCGTCGACCATTTGGTGCATCAGGGCGCGCATTTCGTCCCAGTTTTGTGGGTCGAGGGTTTCAAAATCTTGTGGGTTCTTCATGAAAATTGAGCATTAGTCAGGTGTAAAATAAAGTCTTTCTTTCAACAACTTGGAACCCAAATAAAGTTCAAATCCAAACAAATCTTTACCTTTGCAAACTGGTTAATAAAAAGCATGTCGGATACCTACACTATAGTCATTCCTCAATTTGAGGGGCCTTTTGATCTGCTCCTTTTCTTTATCGAGCGCGATGAGCTGGATATCAACGATATTCCCATTTCCAAAATCACCAATGATTTTCTGGATTACATCCACGAAATGGAAAAGCTGGATGTGGACCTGGCCAGCGAGTTCATCCTGGTAGCGGCAACCCTTTGCCGCATCAAGGCCAAAATGCTGATTCCGCGCAAGCCGGTCGATGAGGAAGGCAATGAAATTGACCCGCGTCAGGAACTAGTGCAACGACTCATGGAATACAAGCGCTACAAAAGTGTCCTTGAGGAATTGCGCGATTATGAGGAGCAACGTGCCCAGCAAACCCATCGTGGCAATGTGGTTAAAGAACTACAATCCATTGCTACCAAAGCCCTGGTCGATGCCGAATTGGAATCGGTCAATCTCTTCAAGATTTTGCGTGCTTTTGAAAGAGTCATGGCTCGTTTCGACGACAGTCAACCACGCGCCGTACACCAGATCGTACAGTTTTCCTACACCATCAAGGATTCACAAGAAATGATCTTTGACAAGGTGAGCGGAGGAAAACGGGCCGACTTCAAATCCCTCTTCGGCGATTGCCAAAACCGCATCCATGCCATTGTGGTCTTTCTCGCCTTACTGGAGCTACTCAATATGGACCAGGTGACCATCATAGTTGGTGAAGGTGTCAATAACTTTTGGCTCACCGAAGCCGAACCCAGACCCGAAGGAGAAGACATCGGGGAAGAACCCGAAGCCATCACTGAATCCGAACCACCCACCGACGCCGCCGGCGAAGAAGAGTAATCTTTCGCCCATGAACAGGTCTTAAAAAAAAGAAAGGCTATGCACGATGCACAGCCTCAATATATATAGGGCTACAGTATAGGATACAAATCTTGATGCAAAGAAACGGTTTCAATATGAACTGAATTTTAACTCGTCATGAAGAAACCGTGAAGAAAAAAAAAGCCAGGATTCTACCGGGAGGTAGCATCCTGGCACGAAAGCGACTTTAGAATGCAGGAAAGAATAATAAATAAAAAGAAGTGAATAGTTATACTGATGAAAAGTATTTCGGGAAATTACAACCACAAGTACTTTTGATCAGTATATACCGACTTAAATGATTTGAGATTATCGTTTTCCTAAATCATTTAACGTCGAGTACATCTCGTTTGATGGTACAAAGATGAGGTTTGAAGATGAACTAAAGATTAAGTCGGAGTTAAACGTTTGTTAGTGTTTGCCTGAAGATTAGGACTTATTTCATCCCGAGAATAAGTTTGAGGGTTGGCAATACTACTTCACGGCGTTTTTCGCTCATGGCAGCGGCAATCGAGACCTCTTCACCGGAGGAAGAGCCGAAGCGGGCCAGTTCCATCATTTTGCGACGTTCGGCACCGCTGAAATTGGCAAAAGTGCGGCGTAGCAACGGCAGCACCTCCGTAAACACATCCATTGACATATTGCGAACCCACTCATCCAGCAGTTCCCAAAGTTCAGGATGGTGCACCAATAATAAACCACTGCCGTGCATAAACCCCTCTACCCACTGAGCAATTGCCATGGATGAATTTCCAGTGGAAAGCGCCAGGTACATGGCCTGCCGGGTGGCGTCGACATTGTAAATTCCTTTATCAAAGAGTAACCGCGTAGCGGCACCGCGCAATCTTTCCTGTGTACCCATGGCGGTGGCCAATTTTTCGAGAGTGGCAAACCACTGATCGGTGTAATCCTCGTTATTGAGTAGCGCGATGGCCCGGTTGTTTTTCACAATCTGGTTAAAGATCACCTCGGCCATCTCCTCGTCGATATTGATACAAATGCCTGGCAGTCCGATACAAATGCGGGGAATCAATTCACTGATCAACTGGGCAATTGCCCCTACATTGGTCTTGCGAACATCGCCATACTGGATGATGTCAACCAGGGCAGGAAGGCTATCCATTAGATAAAAAACATCGTGGGTGAGGGCCGCCAGTCGCTGTAAATGTTCCATCAAAGGATCAATCGCTTCCTGCAAATCGGCGCGTAATACCTCCCCTACCAAACCAGTCAGATCCGACAGTCGGTCCATTTCCGGAGCTTGTTTTAGTACTCTGCCCAGCGCAGCATCGTATACCGTATTGCCCCACATCCCTGCCTCGATAATGCGGATGGCAAAGTCGGGCTGCCAGTGCAACTTCCAGTATTCCCAGAAACTGCCTTGTTCGTTACCACTATTTCCCTGTAAACTGCCCCATTCGATGCCGAGAATATTGAGCCGGTGTAGGAGGTGGCTCTTTAGAAGGTCGGCCTCGGTGCGCAAATCAATGCCGCCTTGTGGCTTGCTGGCCGTTGCTTTGAGCCATTGCACCTCGGGGTCGCCCCAGTATTTGGAAAGTCGCGTTTTTTTGATCGTCTGCTCCAGGTCCTTTTGCAGTGGCACGACGGGAATTTCTTCCGGAACCTGCCCTACTTTATCTCCAATGACCAACGCATTGTGAATCAAATCCAGCTGAGCCTGATTGCCATCACAGAACACACTCAATGCCGCCGACTCCATCTCGTCCAGTCCGGCAAGTGGTTTTTTCAGTAAGGTGGCCAGGCTTTGCGCCAAACGGGTGGCTTCCAAAACGTGGGCCGGGGAAGCATCAAATTCCTCTTTGCGCAACAACTGGGCCACCAGCGTCATCCAATAAGGTACCACCTGCTCCCGATGATGGAACAACAGTTCATACCAGGCCGGAGAAATTACCCCCGAACGGTACCCACTGCGCATAGCCAAACGGTCGTAGCTCCAGGGAATCCAGGTGGAGCTTGCTTTGGTTTTTGGTAGCCCCTTGAGTAGGGTGTTATCCTGTGTCGTTTTGATGCGGGCATAGTCTTCGAGGGCAGGCACGTGCCAGGCTCCGCATACTACCGCGATACGTTGGTATTTGTCTTTGACCGCCTTACGGATCAACTTGCGCATGTGGGCCTCACGGAGTAAGGTGCGGGGCGTTTCCTGCCGCCCAAGTTCACGCCGCAGTGCATTGATCAACTCACTGATGCTATTGAATATAGCCGTATCATTCTCCTGAGTTTCGAAGGTGGCTTCCCACCAGCGTTCGCTATCAGTATAGCCAGCAATTTCCGCCATGTAGCTCAGTGGATCACGCATGATGCGCTGCTCCTCGGCGGTGGCCGGTTGGTGTTTAACCTTCACCTGCTTATTCTCCGCCTCCTCTTGGTCGAGGGCAAACTGGATATTCATGGGCAGGTCAATAAACTGTACCTCGATATGTTGGCTTAACGCAAATTTCAGGGCCTGCCATTCCGGTGAAAACTCGGCGAACGGATAATAGGATGCCTGATTTAAATCAGCAGTATTGTACAGCAGCAGGGCAATCGGTGGTTGCAGCTTCGGATTATTGATGTACTTAATGTCGGAATTGCCATCCAAAGGCCCCTCAATCAGCACACAATCCGGTTGCAGGGCCTGCAAAGCCCGCACCAGGCTACGTGCCGACCCCGGTCCGTGGTGACGGATGCCAAAAAAATGTACCGGTCCGGGATTGGCGGTGCTCATACAGGGATTTTGCTTTGGCAGGCAATATAGGCCTTTTTTACAATCCTATTTCCAGGTCTTTCCTTTCGGGAAAATAAATGAATTCACCCCTTCCTACAATTATTCCTCAAATTTTGTTCCGAGTTAGCTCACTCTGTGTCGGTTTGCTTAACATTCGCAGTTCTAACGGCTATGGAATTTGCCGTAGAATAGAAATTAATGGCTTTACCGATACTGATAACTCCAGCAATTGTTATCGCAATCTTACCCCAAGGTTTCCATGTTGCAATAAAAAGAACCAGGGCTATTGCCAATAAAAATAATCCGAGCAGCAAATTATTCCGTCCTTTCCTTTCGAGCTCATTAATCAAAAGCCACCGTGCCTTTTTTTCAAGCTTTTTCTGTTCCCAGGAAAGCGCTATTTCCCTACTGTGCAGCTCCTGATATGTTTTGAGAAAATGGTCAAAAGAATACTGCCCCCGGTCTTCACTAAAACGTCCTGCTTTGTTTATCTTTTCCACCATGTCCAGATAGACCGCCAACAGGTCGTCATTTCCAGAATATGCTATGTTATAATCTTGTTCAAACAACCTGTTTTCTTCAAATTCTGAGTCTTGCTCGGCCAGATAGCTCAATTGGTGAATCAACGGTAAGTCCTCGAGGTCGGCGTCCTCCATTGCAATATTTGCATTGGTATGACCTTCAATTTCATTAAGATTATACCCTCGGTCTCGCAGCAAATCAATGGCAATATCTATTTGCAGCTCAGAAGCCTCGGTCCTCGTTCGGTCAACTAGGGCTAATAATTCTTCATCAGCGTAAGTTTCCAACTGAGCGCGTACTTCGTTCTCTTTCATATTGATTTTTCGATTGGGTTTTAAGTGATATTATCTCAGCGATAAAGATAACACTTATTACGTAAACATAATGTTTTAAACTGCATAAAACCCAGTCACCTTTTCGTTTCCAGAACATTTTATTTGAAACCACCTTTCTGCAATGGAAGGGTCGTTTCAATCTACTCTGAGTTGCCGAGAATCCTTGTCAAACCATCGCTTGGTCGTGATATTGCCCTCTTCATCAAATTCTAGAAACAAGAAGGGGAATTTTCCTGAATAGGACCTGATTCTCTTCACCCTGCCACTTTCGTACCACTCGGTCCAAACGCCATTGGGCATTCCCATCTCCATGAGTCCTTCCAGTTTTGGGCGACCACTATCGTAAAACTCTTCTACCTTTTGAATTTTTTGGATGGATTCGAATGGCTCAAAAGAACGTGCATAGGTACTGGTCTCATTGATCAACATGTCTTTTTCATGGAGCACCAATTGGTCTTCTGTCAGAGATTTGATGGTGTAAGTTTTGTGACCAACTACTAAGGTAGAATCGTTGAGTGTAAATTCATATTTTAGATGATTGGAGTAAAAGACACGATCCGCATACCCATCTCTGGCAAAATGTAAGAGCATCTCTGATTCATTGTTTTTTTTCTCCATCTTATCCTCTGATTCACTTTCCTCCTCACTGATCCTCGGCGGCGGCATTGAGAGTTCCAGGCCGATATCGGCCAATGCCCCTTCCTTCTTTATGTCTACCAGTTTCCAGGTGCCATACAATAATGAATCCGTCTGCGCATAAAGCAGCGATGACAAACAGGTTAGCGATAAAACAAGAGCAAACAGTTTTGTAATTTTCATGATTTTAGACCTATTTAAAATGATATATTACATCTATACATGTCTGCTCCTAGAGAAATCTAACCCTTTCTTAAAGAAAAAGAATCATCATTAATTGGTTCTCACAAACCGTGTGCCGTAAGCATTAGCCCGCGCGGTACCATGCCAGCCGCCGTACTTCCGGTAGGTAACGGGGCTAAACGGATTGTACTCGTGATAGGGGCGTGAGTAGCCGTAAAATCCGCCTCCGCGGAAGCCCACGCCGCCACTCTCTTCCTGCCCAACCGGCCAGTCCTCATTGGCGTTGCCTGCCGACAAAACACCATCGCCGTGTTTGCCGGTGAATGCCCGCCCTTTTTCGTGTCCGATGGTGATCATCCTTTCCCACAGACTTCCCGCAAGGTCCATGACCCAGTAGTAAGAAGCGCCAAAATAGACCCTGTTCGCATCCGTCAGTTCACCTTCCGTCCAGCCATTGACCATCTTCAGTTCATAATCAGCGTTGGGTAGCCGTTGCACCTTTTCTTTTGCTTCCGTGCCCCAGGGGAAAGCGCCTGCCTGTGCCTTGGCAGTTCCCCTGGCCGCCTTGGTAAATTCCAGCTCTGTCATTGGGCGCAAGCCCGCCCAGTCGGCCAGCGCCATGGCATCGTCCCAACTGGTAAATTTGCAGGGCTTGTTGGGGAAGGACGTCCTAAATTGCCCGTCAACTTGCTCAATGGAGCCTCCCAGTTCCCGGTAATATTCTTCTTTAAAGTTAATTCTGGCTTCGGCCTCGGCTTTGGTCAGGCTATTTAAAAAATCGACGTAAAAGCCCTCCGTGACTTCATATTTCATCATGTAAAAGTCCGCCACGCCCTTGGGATACTCGGCAGGGAGTACACCGGCTTGATCTCCTTCATACCCGCTCGGAGCCTGATAGTAAAGGTCGCCATCTTTGCCAATTGTCAATTCCTGCTTTTCGTCATTTATCTGTACCATGCCGGCAAATGCGCCGTCCTTACCCGGTCGGTAAATACCCCCGTAAGGCACCGCTTTTTCATCAGGAGCGCCCAACTCATAGCCCCCTTCCGGAATGTAGACCATTTCTATGCCGTGCGCCCAGAAATCTACATTCCGGAGATCAGTCCCATCAAGGCTCTTGGTATCAAATACGACCTTGACCGTTGCCTCCACCCTGCCTCGATGGCGCGACTTGGGATATACAAAAATCCCTGTACCATCTTCCGATACCTCAAAGGAAAGGTCCAGTTCTTTACCCGCAAAAGTGGATAGTATACGATGCCCTTCCGACAACAAACGAAGGTGTTGGGGATCGCCATCAAAAGGTCTCATTTTAAAGAAAAGCCAGGCCGCATCGTGATTTCGATCATTGTGCCAGG
Source organism: Saprospiraceae bacterium (assembly GCA_965229635.1). Taxonomy (GTDB): domain Bacteria; phylum Bacteroidota; class Bacteroidia; order Chitinophagales; family Saprospiraceae; genus BQJU01. The sequence goes on along the minus strand of OZ245894.1, from coordinate 1,702,741 downwards.
AGTGGTCCCAGCTCAGATTAAAAACCGTAAAAAGGCTTTCATTTTCGTAATACAAAATGGGTTGTGAAAGCTGAAGATTAGTGGCTTGCCCCACGTGCCAGCAAAAGACAAGGCATAGCAGGGTCATGAAGTGCTTTTTCATGATATTTTTCTTAGTCAGGTGATAAAATGGCTACCCTGAGTTGGCAAGACATAGCAACTAGGATAGTTTCTTAAAGCTACGAAAAATATTTGAAAAAGCTCCATTTTGAGGTATTTGTAAAATAGAGCATCAAATTGCCCACCTCGCTACAGCACCGGCGCCCAAAAAAACATTGTCACAATTCCAATGCCCCCGATCAGTAAAAGGCATAACACCGCTAATGAGATGGTGGCCAGCTTCTTAACTGCCAGGCTGGAATGAACCTTGGCATAGAAGTACAATTCCAGAATTAGCAACGGTACCAACCAATGTCCGATAGCGAGAAATCGATCAAAGCCGCCGGTCAGATCGCCATTGGTTCCCGGGGCCGTAAAACCGGTCAGCAAAATCCAAAGGCCATAACCAACCCTGAAAAACCAAACACCGCTGACCATTACAAAAGCCCGCACCGCCCATTTTTTGTGTGCCTTGAAATCACGGTTCATGGCAGTACGCCACGCCATTGTCGAAAAGGCCATGATCAATAAAGCATTGGAGCCATTACCCAGGGCCATTAAAAAGCCTCCGTGGGCACCACGAGTGAAATTCATATAAAGCCCGGCAGAAGCAGTAAGAATGGCTGTGACAAAGTAAATTCTTCCATTCCAACGGTGGAATACGGGAAATTGCTTTCGGATGACCGGAAAAAATTGTAATGGGCCTGCGAAGGTGATCACTGCCGCTAAAAACAGGTGGACGGCCAGCATGGCATTACCAATCACATCCCCTTCGATGATGCCGTGGGGTAGTTGTTCATTAACCTTTTCGTAAGCGCCACTAACCACAATCCCTCCGTAAAATTTAACGATGTAATACACAAAAATCCATTGGCCCACAACAGCGAGAATAAAGAGTATTCGGGTGGCCAAATCCAGGTTTTTATCGGTATTGCCGGAGCTGGTATGAAGTTTTTCTTCAATTTGAACATCGGGCATCATATTGCTTGACTTTATGGGTGATAAAAAGTCAAACTTAAATGATCCGCTTGCCAGGCCAAAAAGGGATTGGTGAAGTACCAGATATCGTCTGCAAGATGGTGTTTTTCATCTGCAACACATCACGGCTTGCTGGATATTTTATCGTAGAAAGACGCCCGATATGTTGCTGAAATGGGAATGCGTTGTCCGCTGATGAGAATACGGCCTCGCTCGATGGCATCAATTTTTTGAATACCCACCATGTACGATTTGTGCACCCGGCAGACCTCCCGGGAAGGCATCATTTCCTCTAATTCCGAAAACGTCTGCAAGGTCATCACACTCTTTTCTTTAGTATGAATTCTCCGATAATCCCTCATGCCTTCGATATACAGGATATCCTTGATCATGATCTTTTCGAGACGGTTTTCGGTTTTGACGAAGATGAAGTCTATTGGTGGGGATGTCTCCTGTTTAGCCAGATTTTCCTGAGCTTTATTGACCGCCTGTAGGAACCGTTGAAAAGTAAAGGGCTTCAGCAAATAATCGGTTACATTTAGCTCAAATCCTTTCAAAGCATATTGCTGGTAAGCAGTCGTGATGATGACCTGGCAGGCAATGTGGGTGCTTTCCAACAATTCCACGCCGGAAAGTTCGTCCATATTGATGTCCAGAAAAAGCACATCCACCGAATGGGATTTGAGATACCCCAGCCCTTCCAGAGAGTTTTCAAAAGTCCCGGTCAATGTCAAAAAGGGAACCTTCTCCACGTAGTTCTTAGTCCGTTCGAGCGCCAGCGGCTCGTCTTCAATGATGATGCACTTATATCGTTCCATTCAGGAGGGTTAATTCAACGCTGTATTGATCATTCTGCCGGTCTACCTTCAACGTATGTTGGTCAGGGTAAAGCAGCCTTAATCGCTTTTTTATAAGTTCATTGCCCAGTCCGTTATGTCCATTTGCAGCGTTCTGATCGGCTTCAAATTTATTTTGACACCGGAAATAAATCCGATGGTCATCGATTTGAATGTCAATCTTTACAGCGTGATCAATCTTTTTATTTTTAGAATGTTTGAATGCATTTTCAATAAAAGGAATAAACACCATTGGTGCCACTTTTTTCTTACGGGGGCTTCCGCTCAACTCGTACCTGACATAATTGGGATTTGCCGTCCTGATCCGTTGTAATTCCATATACTTTTTGATGTACTCCAACTCTTTGCTTAAAGGAATCTTTTCCGCCTTGGTTTCATATAGCATAAACCGCATAATATCCGACAGCTTATTGAGAAAATGGGATGCCTTTTCCGGGTCCTTAGAAATCAATACATCAATGTTGTTGATCGTATTAAAAAGAAAATGAGGATCGAGTTGGGATTTCACTAAGGCCAGCTCCATGCGGTGGGTCTTTTCCATCAGTTCCTCTTTAAGCTTCAGCTCCTCATACCAGGTCAGAAACCCTCGCAACACCAGTGCAAGGACGCCCATGACAGTCGCAAAGGTAAAGGTGAAAGGAAATGCATACTCTGGGTCAGTAGTAATGCAATTATAGGCGACATCATTGGTCAAATAAATTACCAAAAAACCGGCCAGCGTGGCCAGCGTAGAGAGGAAGATGCCATAAAGCACGGCTTGTCCAATTTTCCGCTTTTGCAGATACCTCGGAAACAGATCGCCGTAATAAGCGTAAAAGGCACTGACTGTTGGTACAATGGCAATGCCCACCACAAACCAGAAGTAATATCCCCTATCTTCCGGCGGCATTTCTCTTCCCTGTAAGGCTGCAAACATGATCATGGCCAAAAACACCAGATAGGCCAGCCAAAATCCGATGTGCAGTACCACCTTGAAGGACTTATTAAGCATTTTATGGCTATGATTTTGATAATTCAGCAGTCAAAGTTATTGTTTCAATTTAGTGAAAAAATGACAAACGTGCAGTGGCTGATCCAGAAAAGTTTCTCATTTATGCGACTATTTCCGGATAGCGCATTAGCAGCCGTTCGGCTTGTTTTATTTGGGCGTATCCCTGCGGGTCGCTATCTCGGCTGAGCCGAGACGCGGCCGCCGTTTACTGCACCACCTTAATCGCCTGATAGAGTGCCGAGTGCACCCGCGGACGAATGTTATGGGTGTAAATTTTACGGTTGTTTCTCGTTGGAAATACCCGATTGGAGAAGAAGATATAAATCAGCTCCGTTTCAGGGTCCACCCAATAGAAGGTACCGGTATAACCGGAATGGCCAAAACTCTCCGGGCTGGCCGCCTCGGCTACCGAACTGGCCTGGGCATCGTATTCAATCAGCGGTTTGTCAAAGCCCAGTCCCCGCCGATTGCCCAGGTCACAATACTGACAGCGTGCGAACTCCCGCACGGTTTCTTCCTCAATAAACCGTTCGCCACCGTAGGTGCCGAAGTTGAGGTACATTTGCGCCAATTTGGCCAGGTCATTGGCGGAGCCAAACAAGCCCGCATTAGCCGATACACCGCCCATCATAGCCGCCCCTTCATCGTGCACGTAACCGTGGATTTGCACCATGCGAAAGAAGGTATCCCGCTCAGTGGGTACAATGCGATCTTTTGGGTAAAAGCGCAGCGGATTGTAAGTCAGGGTGTAAGCTCCTAAACGATGGTAAAAGGCATCTTTCAGATAGGTTTCATAGTCACGTCCAGTGAGCTCAGCCACCATTTCCGGAAGGAGATAAAACAAGAGCCCGGAATAGACATATTCAGCTTTTTCATTCAGCGGCGATTTTCGGATGGCTTTGTAGATTCTCTTTTTGTAATCGCGGTGTAGCCAGAGATCATCGGTGATGTACACATTGTACTTAGCCGATGAATCCCGCTTGAAGGTGCTACAGCGGAAGCGATAATCATTCGTCCGTGCCCCATCCCAGCGCTTTTTCCAGGGATAGCGGCCATGGCCCTTTAGCGTACCCTGCCAGTAGGGAATCCAGGGCCGCAATCGCGCCTGATGGGCCAACATTTCCCGAAAGGGTAGGTCACCTTTATTGCCGCGCTTGAAGTCGGGGAAATACTTCTCCAGTGGATCATCGAGCTGAAACCTGCCCTGATCGCGCAACTGCATCAGCCCCAGCAAAGCCGAGGTCGTCTTGGTCACCGAAGCAAAATCGTAAATATCGCTGGTCTTCACCGCGTGATCCTTTTCGTAGGTGTGATAGCCAAATCCCTGATGGTACACCACCTGCCCGTTTTTGGCCACCAGCACCTGTGCACCGGGGAATGCACCGGCCTCAATACCCTCTTTTAGAATAGCCTGAATACTATCGGCCAAAATAAGGCCATCCATGCCCACTGCCTCCGGTGGCGCATAACCTAGTCGAATACCTCCTTGTTTATCGATTCCGCTTCCTTTAGGAAATCGAGCACTCAAGTCTTCCACCAGCCGCTGGTCTGTTCCCAAGGCTCCGAAAATCAGCTGAGCCCCCAGATCATCAGCGATAAAAGGCAGGGGCCGTCCTAAAGAATCGACAACAGTACCTTGTTTATCACGAAAATCGGGCAAGACCTTTCCATCCTCGGCTTTTACCGGAGGTAAGGGGTAAAGGTTTTCTGCGGGCCTGGTATTGACTGAGGTAGTGGCAATGCTGCCTCCGCGTCCATTGACAATCACTACATCGGCCTGCTCGATGACCGGTAGTTCCTGGAAAACGTCCACGCCATCTGTGACGTAAACGAGCGTTTTATGTTTGCCAATCACCTCATCAATGACCGAAGCTAGTCGCAAATAATGCGGCGTATGCTGGTGCAAATTTTTACCGTGAATGGCCAGGATATACAAGTCAAACCCTTGCTCGTATTCCTTCCACCAGTTCAAAGGATTTGCATCGGGATTAAAAGTGGGCAACACCTCCATTTGGGTGTATTTCAACAGCTGCTGCTGAAAAGCATGTTCCGGCAAAATACCAATGGGCAGGTAAGCAATGCGCAGGGTATCCAGGCGCTTTAGTGGAAGGAGATTCAGGCTATCCTTCAGCACCACCATCGTGTTTTTCCCTTCGTTGTAGGCATCCAGCTTGGACTGGCGGTAGGGCGTCCATTGTGCCGACAAGGTAATTTGCGCAGAGAGGAAAAGCAGTAGCAGGAAATGAAGCTTCATAAATTAATATTTTGTAAACTTGGCGGAACGACAAAAGATAAAGTCATCCATGCGCACCAATTTAACAAAATACCTGCTATTTGGAATCATCCTTTTTCAATTGGGCTGTGCTTCCTACCCCATTAGCCGAAAGGCGCACCGTCAACTCGACAATTTGATCGAGGGATCGCCACTTTTCAGCAGCAGCTTTACCGGCTTTGCACTCTACGACCCTACTACTGATCGCATGTTGTACCAACACCAGGCCGACAAGTATTTCACCCCGGCTTCCAATACAAAAATCTATACTTTTTATACCGCGCTGGAAGTATTAGGCGACAGCCTGCCCTTGTTACATTATCAGAAATTGGGCGACAGCCTGCTCATCTGGGGGACCGGTAATCCCATTTTTTTACATCCGGATTTTCCGGAAGACGGGATCACACTCAACTTTTTGCGCGCTCAGGACCAGCCATTGTTGTACACTGATCAAACCTTTCAGGACGATCGTTTTGGTGCTGGCTGGATGTGGGATGATTATCCCTTTTCCTATCAACCGGAGAAATCTCCAATGCCCATCTATGGCAATTTGGTGTATTTCAAACCTAATCCGCTGGGTATTGGCATCCGGGCCTACCCCGATTACTTTCAGGCCTTCACCCATTACGACTCTACCTTAAATAACGAATATGCCCGGGTCCGCCGCCGCGAATTTGACAACTGGTTCAATTACAATGCTCAGGCCGCCAACTCCCCCACCCTCGAACGCTTGCGGCCTTTCCACTACAGCACCGACTTGCTGGCCCAGCTACTCAGTGATACGACAGGAGTCAACATTCACTCCTCCACACAAAAGCCCGATACGCTACAGCCGATCTTCACCCTTTACCGCCCCTTCCCGGATACCCTTTATCAGCAGCTAATGAAGGACAGTGATAACTTCATCGCCGAGCAATTGCTGTTAATGTGCTCCGACAAACTATTTGGCTTTCAGCAAACAGAAAAAGCGATCCAATTTGCGCAAAACCATCTTTTTACCGATGCGCCGGACGATTTATTGTGGTACGATGGCAGTGGCCTGACCCGTTACAACCTGTTTACACCACGCACCACCGTCTACGTTTTGCAACAGCTCTACCAAACCGTACCCTGGCCCCGACTTTCTGGCATCCTGGCAGCAGGAGGACAAAGCGGCACCATCCAATCCTGGTATCCCGGCCCGGATGGGAAACCCTATATTTTCGCCAAAACCGGTACCTTAAGAAACAATCACGCCCTGAGTGGCTACCTCATCACCCAAAGCGGCAAAACACTGATCTTCAGCTTTATGCATAATAACTTTCCATCAGATAGCAGCCCCTACAAACTGGAAATGCAAAAGGTCCTGGAATGGATTAGATCGGAGTTTTAGGTTTTGGGTTTTAGGGGGCGCCGGTACTCCAAATCGTGTGAGGTTGTTTGTAACATCGGTATAAAAAACACCCGGTAAAACAAACTCGCTCGGGAGATGTTTGCAACATCGACCTCAATCGACGAAGTCGATCCCTCTCCCATTCTCATTTTCTCCCTCTCTCCTCCGCTTCAACATGAACCTCATAAACTTCAAGCAAAACTCCCAATATCAAAGAATCTGCAAGACGACCACCTAAACCGTCTAATCCGCCTCAACCCTTCCCATAAAACCTCACCCCCAATTCCGGATGATCAAGCTGTAGCAAATCACTGGTATCTCCCAATACCTGATCCACCAGTCCATATTCTTTCGCCTCCAGCGCATTCAGAAAGCGGTCGCGTAGGAAGAACGCTTCCAGTTCCTGCCAGGTATGCCCGGTATGTTTGCCGATGATATGGAACAGCTGAGTTTGTAGTCGTTCCTGTTCGCGAGTGGCGATGCGCACATCTTCGGTATACCCCTTGGCTCCACCACCTGTAGGATGATTGTGAATCGTGGCGTGCGACAAGGCAAAACGCTTGCCTTTGGCCCCAGCCGTGAGAAGAGCCGTAGCCATACTTCCGGCAAAGCCCATCGCTACCGTCGATACCGGCGCTTCAATCATCTGCATGGCATCGTAAATGGCCAATCCGGCGTACACATGTCCTCCGGGACTTTGGATGTACAAGTCAATCTGCCGTTTAGGATCTTCGCTATTGAGGAAGAGCAATTGCGCCACTATCAACCCCGCCACCTGATCATCGATGGGCGTGCCGAGAAAAATAATGCGCTCCTTGAGCAGCAAACTGTAAATATCATAGGCTCTTTCCCCATGGCCACTACGATCGATGACCATTGGAATCATACTTGCGGAAACCATATATTTTAGTTTAGAGTGTAAATGTGTAGTGTTTAGAGAATGGGCACTCGTCCAATCATTCTGCTCATTCTATAATTCTGAGAATTCTGCTTTTTTTTAGTTTAGAGTGTAGAAGTTTAGTGTTTAGAGAATGGGCACGTTCAATCATTCTGCTCATTCTTGATTTTTGGGGATCTTGGATTGGTTTATAGGGTTTATGAGGTTTATGTTGAGACGGGGGAGGCGGTTTAGGTCGATGTTAAAAACATCTCCCAATCGAGGGATTACAAGGATGAGGAGTGAAGTGGTGATGGGTGATTTTCCTAAAACCTAAGGCCCAAAACCTAATGCCTGATAAATTCTGCTAATTCTTGAATTCTGAAAATCCTGCTCCCAAAACCTAATACCTAACTAAACAATCGGGTGATACTTTTTTGAAAGCCAGCGTATTTCGACTGGGTAAACACCTTGTTTTGCACGGCATTCAACTCTCTTTTTAACTGTCGGCGGCCGTACTGGCGGATCAGGTGATAGACCCTTTTTTGCCAGGAGAGCTTTTCCTGCAATTGCGGTTCCAGGAGTAGTCGAGCCTCAAATTGTTGGGCTTCCTCCGGGCTGATATTTTGCTGCAGATAGTCTTCGATCTGCTTGATTTCATTCAAGGAAGTCCTCATAGTTCATGGATTTTTGTTTGACCTCATCCCGGACTTTTTCCAGGCATTTGTATTTCTGTACCGTGGCGGAGCGGACGGTAGAGTAGCCAAATTTGTCGGCCACTTCCGGCATCGACTGGCGGTCGTAGTAGAAGGATTTCAGCAGTTCCATACACTTCTTACCGGCACGCTCCAAAAAGCGCAGCACCCGATCAGCAGAAGGGCCAGGAACGGCATCGTCCGTATCTTCCGGAATGATATCGGTTAGCTCTGTTTTCTGCTTTTCCTGGTACTTCCTGATCCATATCAGCCGGGCAACGCCCAAGAGGTAGGCTTTTTCATCCTTTTGCAACTCAGTTTTGCCCAATATTACCCGTTCGTAGAAGACAACGAGTGCATCCTGGAAGACATCCTGTGCTTCCTCCAGCGTGCCGCCCATCTTGCTGACGTAGCGGGCCACCAAGGGAAAGGCTTCCAGATACAGGTTGGTGAACAACTGTTCCCGGTCTTCAACGGTCGGCTGGCAAATGGTCATTTCCGTCATAAGCAGGGTGTTTATATATAAAGTGCCTGTTTTGAGAAAAAGATCACCCAAGTTGAGCAAGATTCTCAGAATTTTAGGATTTTATTAGTGTAGAGTTTAGTGTGTAGAAGGTTTAGAGATGGGGCAGACTAATGAAAGAGCTTGCCCAGTTCTTATATTGGCCCTGTATAAACCAAAGCAGAATTTCCAGAATTTTAGAATTTGCAGGATGATCAAGCGTGCACATCCTCTAAACTCTACACCCTAAACTTCAACTCCCCCTAAAATTTCTTCCGGTTAAAAGAAAGCGCCCGAATCAGCCAGTTGGGCAAATTCTTCTTAGGGTCTCTACCTTTCAGGTCGATAAACAGGTTAAACTTCTTCAGTACCGGCACTTTATGGGTTTCGACAAATTCAATCAGCGTACCATCCGGATCTTCGATGTAGCCCCAGTGTGCATTCGTGTCGCCCATGTCAAAGTCGGGCTCACTGAGTACCTTGAACGGTAAGCCTTTTGCCGCACATTCGTTCACCAGTGCTTTCATGTTTTTGATATCAAAACAAAGGTGAATAAAGCCCAGGTCACCCCAATAACGGTCGGCAAAGATGGACTTGGGTGTGGCGTCAAGCAGTTGGATCAATTCGAGTTGGTTTTCACCAAATAATTCACTGAATCCACCACTACTTTTGTCCTTCTTGCCCAGTAGTACCCGGCGCATGCGCTCCTTTCCCCCTGGCAATCCGGCCAGATCGTCAAAGGTTCCGGTCTCGTCGTAAATCACTTCCGTGAAACCCAGAATATCAGAATACAAGGTCAACGCCTTATCAATATCCGATACCCCAATGGTACAGCCAAAAATGCCGCCAACATCGGTGCGCTTACGCGAAAACCACGAATGAAACTCCTTAATTTGCAGGATATTTCCGTAAGGATCTTCCATGTAGAAAGTAGGCTGTCCATCAGGATTGGCCACCACTTCCGACAACAGTTTCACACCTTTCGCCTTGAGGCGGTCATAGGTTTTTTGTACATCCAGGCTTTTAACCGTGACCATATTGATGCCCAGATCACCGGTCATAATTGGCTGCTTAGGACCTTCTGGTTTACGGTCCAGATACTGCCATATTTCGTAGCCACTACCCCCTTGCAGATTAATGGCTAAAAGTGCCCTTTTGTTCCGCGCTTCACCGCCCATGTAGGGAGCCATGTGGGTGGCGGTATTGTTGTCGTCAAAAATCACCACATCCGCGCCGAGGCGGGTAGCATACCATTCAAAAGCTTCGGTGGCATTGCTCACGCCTACCCCGACTTGTTGGATTCCGTAGATTAGTTTGCCGTTCATCTAATGTTGTTTTGTTTGGGCAATTATTTATGTTCATGAATAATCAATATCAACCGCCTTACCTTTGGCGATGGATTGTTTGATCGCATCAATAATTTGCATGTCAATCAACCCCTCTTCGCCCGATGCTACAACCGGCGTATCATTGAGAATGTTTTCCGCAAAGGCATCCATCTGGGCCGTTTGCTGAAACTCCGGCACGGGCAGTTGTTGTACATCCTCCCTGGTTCGTATCGACAAATCGTCATTGGCCGCAAAGGCTGGTTTGATTTCCCAGTACTGATTGCCATTGGCTACGTGAAACCGATCTACATAAGCCGAAAATGAGGCCGTAGTATTGCAAATCGTTTTATCAGCAAATGACAACTGCCAGCTGTACGTCCCGTAGATCCCCTTATACAACTCCGGATCATCTACAAAGGCCTGTGCCTCCACTTTTTCCGGAAGGGTACCGACCACTCTTCGGGCCGCCTGAATACAGTATGGGCCCAAATCCATCAATGCTCCACCACCGCCTTTGTCCTTATCGATACGCCACATGCCCGGGCGTGCCATATCAAAGCCCAGGCTCGACTCCATCAGGCGAATCCTTCCGTTGAAGGAACCCTGTGCCAGTCGGATCATTTCCAGGTGATGGGGCTCGTAAAAGAGGCGATAACCAATTTGTAGCTTGCGTTTTGCTTTCTTTGCCGCAGCGATCATGGCTTTGCATTCTGCGGCATTCATACCCATTGGTTTTTCACAAATTACGTGTTTACCGGCCTCCAGCGCACGGATGGTATATTCCGCGTGCATGAAATTTGGCAGGACAATATAAACAATATCGATGGTTTTGTCCTTAGCCAGGCGGTCAAAGGTCTGATAATTGTACGTATGCTCCGGCAAAACACCGTATTCTTTCTGCCACTGCCCCTCTTTTTCCGGGGTGCCGGTGACGATGCCGCGCAGCTCACATTTTTGTGTATGCCGCAGTGCCGGACCGAGTTGCCGGGTGGCGTAATTGCCGAGTCCCACCAGGGCGACGCCCAGTTTTTTGTCAGATTGAAAATTTGTCGCGCCAAGCGATAGTAGCGCCAGCGAGCCACTGGCATAGCCCATCCTTTTGATTGCTTTACGTCGGGTAATTAATTGCATCGGTGATGAATTGTGATGATTAAAAAAAATGATTCCGGAACAACAGGCATTCCAGATTCGAATGTTCAAACTTATCTCAGTGAGGATGTGGCTGGAGGGCTAATATATAATTTTTTGCAGGGTACGCTTATCGCAATTCATTTTTTCTTAAGAAAATGCCATTCTGGAGACTTTATAGCCGACTCCAAGGCTCCACCATATATTCCGATACGACTTCCTCCAGCGGCCGCTTACCAATCAACTTGGAAGGCCGATAGTCATTCCGCTTTTGCAAGCGCAACAAGACCGACTCGTGAATAGTCGCCTTTTCCGGAATCCATCTTGACCGGCCAATATTGCAATAAGGTCGGGACACCCAAACGGTCTTTCCGCCGGACCGCTCCTTTTTGACTCTCACAATTTTTGGCCAGATTTCTGCTACGTACCAAAACCCGGCCAGCGAACGGTTGTGATCCTGCAGGTGAGGGTCAGGAATGCTATTGACCATGTTGCGGGCTTCCGCCAAATCTTCAATCAGCAATCCCTGCTCCAATGCTTCAACGAGCATCCACTCCAGGGTGATATTGCTCAGCGCACTTTTATCCAGAGTATAAGAGCCTCCCACATCGGAATGCACACCGGCAAACCACACCTGTTTGACCGACTGCTTATCTCTGTACTTTTTGCCCCACAGGTTTTGGCGAAAAAAAGCGCGTCGCTCATCGATGGAAATGGCGTGACGCACGTGTTTTACACTCGGATTATTGGTGGTGGATTGTAACCTGATGGGATCGTAAACCCAGCCGATAGAAGTGACGGTATCCCACAACCCTATAAAGTGTACCGGACAATTCCGTGAAAATGTTTTTTTGAAAGCCGCCGAAGTCTTGTAATTGCCGCGGACACGGTAAATCCTTAGCGCCTCAGGAATCAGATTCTGACTATTGGCATGTAATAACCCACAATTGTGCAGCAGCCCGGCCAACGCCCTTACGGTATAAGCCCCCCGGCTAAAGCCAAATAAATAGACCTTGTCCCCTTCCTCATAGGATTGCATCAAAAACCAGTAGGCATCGACAATATTACGTGTGAGGCCGTACCCAAAAGCCTGTCCAAGGACGTACTTCAACTTTTTTACAAGGGGATTAAAGGAGTCATAAGCGCTAGTTGTACCCACGCCCGGATCGTAATAAACAATCTGCCGTTCGGTTTCTTTTTCGAGAAGGGAAAATAGCTTTACAACATTGGAGTTTCGATCTCCAAAATCATTGCTGGTACCGTCGCAGCAGATGATGATGTTTTTCATGAATCAGGGTTTAATTGGATACACAATTACACAAAAGTGCAGTCAAGATAGGGATTTTAAAGTCATAAACCTTTCAACTCACCCAGCAATATCCGCGCCTTTTCTCCCGGGAATGCCCCTTCCTGCACAATTTGCTCCAGGACAGTCCGGGCTTCTTCGGTTTGTTGCTTTTCCAGATAGGCCAGGGCTTCGTACCAGCGGGCCGCCTCCCGGTACGGGCTATCCTCCCCAATACGTCCGAGCACTAGCAAGGCATTGTCGGGTTCGTGTAAGCCGAGGTAGGACACCCCCCCGTAAAGGTGAATCAATGCTGCCTCAGGCAAATCATTAGGCATCTCCGAAAACACCCGCAAGGCCGTTTCAAATTCTTTTTCCTCATAGGCTTCCATGGCTATTGCCAGCAACGAATCCGTTTCCCCCATAGTAGTAATGCGATTGGGGTATAGGTCAAAATTGGCAGCTACCAGCTCATCAGTGGTAGGTGTATTATTTCCCGAGAAGAGCCACAATCCTACTGCAATCAACAAGGCAATGCTAGCCGCCAGCGGGATCATCAGCGTACGTTGCCTGCGACGTCCCTGTCGCACTTGCTCATGCAGTGATTTTACCTGCTCCTTGGTTTTGATCTGAGCATAAATATCAACGGCTTTGTGCGTCAGCCGTTGTTCTCCCACCGCCTTCGCCAGGTCCGGGTTACTTTTCAGCTGCGCCTCAAAATCGCGCAAAGCCTCCCCCTCCAATTCTCCGGCGAGGTATTGTTCAATCAATTCGAATGTATATTTTTCATTTTCCATAATCAATCCTTTAAATTGAATAAAATGAACTTAGGTATTAGGTTTTGGTCCTTAGGTTTTAGGGGCGCTACCACTCGCTCGGGAGATGTTTGCAACATCGACCTTCGAACAGGATTCACCGGATTTTAGAATTTTCAGGATGAGTTAGGCAACAGCCAACATATGCCTGATAGACGATAAATATTATAACCCGACATAAACTACATAAACCTCATAAACAAAAGCAGCCCGCAAAATTAGAGCATTTGCAGAGTACTTAAACTGTTCCATTAAACCGTCTCAACCGCCTCCCCCGTCTAAACCAAAAAATAAAGCAGGATTCCCAAAAATCAAAAACCAGCAAAATGATTAGCTCCACCTATCTCTAAACTCCTACACTCTAAACACTAAACTTCCTACAGTCCCTCCACCATCATCCTCACCTCCTCATCATTGTGCATCAGTTCATGTAATTGCTTCAGGCATTTATTTTTCTTGTTCATCACTACCTGAGCGTTGCCATAGTCCAGTTTATCGGCGATCTCCTGCATCGAGAAGCTATTGGCCCAGTAGAGCAGCACTTCCTTACATTTTTCGCGTAAGCGGTCAAATAAGGCGGTCAATTGTTGTTTTTGCTCCGTATCCATCAGGCTGATCTCCGGTGTTAAGTGATCTTCCTCGGCTACGGTCAGGTTCTTTTTGTGGTCCTGTTCGCGCACCTGCTTTAGAAAGCGTTTGTACCAGATGCCTTTGCAGATGCCGTATAAATAGGTGCTGACCTGACTTTCACCGCGAAATTTTTCCTTGCGGATATTCATAATCAGTGCCGTGACCCCCTCTTGAAACACATCCTCCGCATCCGCTTCCGAGCCATTGCGCTGGATCACCAGACTGCGAATCTTGGCAAATTCCTTATTCAGCAAGTAGCTGATCGCCCGATCTGCTTCACGGCCACCACTTTTGATGGCCTGCACCAATTTTTCGTCGGTATATTTCCTGATTCCAAACATGAGTACCTTTTTACATGAAAAACCTAACCACTTCGCGCAAGTTATTTACTTTTTGCCACTATCTGAAAGGAGGACTATATATATTAGGGCGTATCCCCGCTAGCGCGGGGCCGGGCTATTCGCTATAATGTACTCGCCCGCGAGGCTCCGTGCATTCCGCTTCTATCCCTTACGCGGGGCTACTACTAAATACAAACCCTAATACGCTTCGCTGGCGAGCGTTTCCAACGCGAAGCCGCACTTCCACAAGTTTGCAACTTGTGACAACAAAAATTCATGATCATATAAAGCTTGAAACCACCAACTATTCTGGGACTGGCAGTTAATTTATCGACCTACATTACCTACTCCAGTTAAAGCTAAACACAAAAAAAACATTTTTTTCAAAAAAACCTACTTCTATAGATATCTGACTATCAACACATTAAACTCTATTTCAAAAAATAAAATCACATTTTTCTCATTTTTTTTCAAAACACCGGTTAGGTTTCCCGGCGGCCATGGTACTAAGGGGCAAACATCATTATTCAACGATTTTCAAAAAACAAAATTAATACCATGAGAACCGCAATTTCAAAATTATCATCCCTTGTACTTTTATTGGCCATCATCTTGATGAGCAGTTGTGAAAAAGAAAGTTTCGCCCCCACTCCCGATCCGATTGACGATATCGACGACATTACCAGCGAACCAGTAACCATTGACCAGGAAGTACTCCTAGCCATCCCATCCGAAGATTATCAGAACGAATTTGAACTCAAAGTCCGCAATGGATACCGCCCCGTTTGGATCGATGGATTTATCCACCGGGCCGGAGTGGCAACTTCTACTTACAATACCACCAGATTTAACGTGATCTTCGAAAAAGTAAAAGATGGAGAACAATGGGCCGCCTACCACGGACTGAGTAGCAGCAAATACCAGGAAAAATACGACGAAATGAAAAGCAACGGCTACCGTCTGGAATTCATTGAGAGCTATATGCAGGGTAATAACATACGTTACGCACCGATCTTTGTTAAGAAGTCCGGTCCTGCACTGGCCGCCGTACACGGATTACCTCATGCCTCCTGGCAAAATTACTTCGATGACAAAGTAGCTGACGGCTACCGCCTGGTCAACCGCTCCGTAGTAGTGAAGAATGGCAATAAATATGTAACGGCCTTATTTGACAAGAAAAACGTAGGCAGCTGGATTTCCAAGTCCAATATGAACCTGGCACAAACCCAAGCCACCATGGAAAACAATTTGGATGCCGGTCGTGTACTGCGTCACCTGGATATCTCCCAGACCACCTCTACCGATTTCACCTTTGGCGCCATCTTTGACAAAGATGATTTTAATAACTGGTACGCACCAAATGGTTTGACCCAGGCAGAACTTGAAGCGGAGATCGCAGAGGCCGAATCCAATGGTTACAAAACCACCATCGTCAGTGCCTACGACGTATTCGAACTGGTCAACGGCAATGAAACCTACGCGATTCGCTTTGCTGCCGGTTTTGTGAAGTAATCCCCACAGTAATTATAATCCCAAAAATTTTTAGAAGGGTTTTAACACATGAGTCATCCATCAGCTGGGATGGCTCATGCTTTTTTTTCAAAAGCCCTTCTGCCAAAATCATTATCTTAAAGTTCTGTAAAATCCTTCAATCATCAATCATGAAAAGTCTTCCTTCTATTTTACTCGCTTGCTGTTTGCTTTTGTGTATCCTTAATAAATCCCTAAAAGCACAAGTTTTAGCCGCTGACTCACTGGCCCTGGTCGATTTGTACAATGCCACCGATGGGCCAAACTGGAACAACAACAGCAACTGGCTATCCGGCGCTGTACCTACCTGGTTTGGCATTACCATAGTAGGCAATCGCGTTTCCCAAATCAACCTGAGCAACAACAACCTCAGTGGTGATATTCCCGCCAGTATCAACGACTTGACGGCGCTTTCGCAAATCGTGGTCAGCTCCAATAACATATCCAGTATCGCCTCCATGAGCAATTTGACTTCCCTGGGTAGATTCGTTTGTGATGATAATGAACTTACTGCATTACCGGAGATCAATTCCTCATTACTAACGGAGGTAATCTGCCAAAACAACCGTCTCGATTTCGGCGATCTGGAGGGGTTTCAACCGCAGGGTATTCCATTGTTTATCTATGCTCCACAGGCCAAAATTGGTGAGGAAAGAGACAAGTTCGCCGTTCCCGGCACCGAAACTACCTTCTTTGTCCCTACCGGCGGCGCTACAAATGAATACCTCTGGTACCAAGACGGCACCCCATTTGGTGTAGTACCCAATGCTGACCCTGTTTTTGAAATCCCTAATGTCACTAGCGGTGATCTCGGTGATTATTACGTGGAGGTGACCAATCCTGCCTTCCCCAATCTGACTTTGCAAAGCGAGGATATTCATCTGCAATTCCCCGAATTCGACATTCTGGGAGGACCGTATGTACCCAATCAGCTCATTATGGAATTCGTAGATGACGCCAGCCCGGAGATTAAAGACTCTCTACTTAATTATTATCAGGCTATCCGTCTGGACAGCTGCCTTTGTGGCGTACTGGAACTGTGGCAGGTGCCCGATACCTCTTTTTTGCCGGAAGGCGAAATCATCATCGGCACGGAAGGTATTAAGGAAGACGCCATGAGCAAATCCGAGATTGAAGAATCCGGATTTAACTATGTACTCTCTCTTTTGGAAGGTGGAGAATTACCCACCAGTTACGTCACCCAATCACAGGCCATGCCCCGTTTGGAAAATGAGGGAGATTTGACCGTGGCGGTAATCGATGTTGGCGTTGATTATACCCATCCCAGTCTATCCCCATTCATCTGGCAAAATGAAAATGAAACCCTCAACCAGGCCGATGACGATGGCAACTGCCTGCCCGACGATGTACAGGGCTACGACTTCACCGGAAAGAACACCGATCCCATCGATGCCGTCAATGGCCACGGCACTCATGTGGCAGGAATTGTACTGAAGGACATCCTGGCCGTTTCCGACATCCGTTTAATCAACCTGAAGAGCCACGATGACGAGGGGTTTGGTGTACTCTTCGACGCCCTTTGCGGCATTTACTACGCCGCCGATCAGGAAGCAAAGGTGATCAACCTGAGCTGGGGTTACACCGGTTTGCCTTCGTCTTTGCTGGAAAGCGCCATCTTCCGCGCCGGTGGTGATTGTGGTGCCCTGGTGGTGGCCTCGGCGGGCAATGACGGCAGCGATAATGATCAGACGCCGCACTATCCATCCAGTTATGAATTGGACAACCTGATCAGCGTAGCCGCTTTGAACCTTACGGAAGATGATTTGCTTCCCGCTTCCAATTACGGCCTCATTTCGGTCGACCTCGCCGCTCCGGGTGAACGTATTATGAGCACCCTGCCGGGCAATGAATTTGGCTTCAAAAGTGGCACTTCGATGGCCGCGGCGGCTGTTTCCAATGCCGCAATACAACTGTACGAAGCCAATCCGGAAGTCACTTATCTGAATGTCAGAGAGGCCCTTCTATCCACCGTTCAGGAACTACCTTCTTTGGATGTACTAGCCACCGGCGGCAAGCTGGATTTGGCGGCAGCCTTGGCTTTCATTGCCAATGCCGAGCCGGATACCAGTTGTAGTATGATCACCAGTAGCATTGAGGCCAGGCTGATGCCGCAACAGGAAATCAAGGTTTATCCGCAGCCCTTCCGGGAAACGGTGACGATCGAATTACTGCCTTCAGCAGAGCCGGTTACCGTGTACATTTTTGATGCCTTGGGCAGGCTGGTATATCGGCAAAAAACGACCGCTGCAAATGGCCTTGTTACTTGGAATGGGTTGGGGAATAACGGACAAGCCGTACCACCCGGGCTGTACTTTTTGAAGGTGAAAGTTGGTGAACGCGGGTTGAATGGGAAGATGATGAGGAATTGATGAAGAATATAAGATACAGGAATTTCCAGGTTTAATCTTCATCAGTAACCTGGAAATTACCTATTTTTAGATCACTATGCTAACACCTAATGAACTCGAGGACTTAAAAACACGTCTGAAATCGATGATTGTCGCTGACGTGGCAGCCACTATTCAGCAGTTGAAAGGTGTACTTCCTGATGGCTCCCGCCTGATGAATGATGTCCTCAGTTTGGAGGGACAATTGAACGACGCTAAAAAGGAAAAGCTCAGGGGAATTAGCAATGCCGAAGACCTTCAGGTGACCAATAATCGGATCCGCGCTAATTTACTGGATTTGATCAGTGCTTTGCAAATCAAAGATTTTGAGTCTGCCACCGCTGATGACGATATTTCCTCCGCTAAAAATTTAACTAGCCCAGAGAAGCAGCGCTCTAAAAGATCATCGGCTTTGCTCCTGTCAATTCTGGGAGCAATTTTCTTGTTATCAATTATTGGAATTGCTCTTTACACTCAGAAAGAGGGAAGTCCGGAGAAAACAGACCTGAAAACCGGAACGGTCGTGCACAATATTCCGGGACAAATGCAGGTAGGTAAAGTAACCAGGTGTGTTGTTCGCCTGGCTTATGAGGAAGCCGTTGCGAAGCGTGATTTCGACGTTTCGCCAAACATCCACACCAGATCTATTCTTATGTCGGAAGTCATGGCTGTGGGGGTGATCGCCCCACAATCGGAAAGTAACTTTAAGGTAATAGAAGTCAACAATCCGGAACAATTCATTGAGGAAGGAGAGCATACTGAATGGATTTTCCTCATTACTCCACTGCAAGAGGGTAGATTTCCGCTAATCCTAAAAATAACAAAGGTCGAAATAATTAACGGCCAGGAAAAGGTTAAAGAAATGGTATTGGAAGAAATGATTCAGGTTTTCTCAATCGGAGACAGTCCAAACATAAAAGATGAATCAGAGTACAAACCTAGCAATATTAAAGTCGTTGCTGAATATAACCAAAATATTGAGGGAGGGCTCATAGAGAGAACATTGGATGCGACCAGATTTGAGGACTACCATAAAAACGAATTTACTTTCACTAATATGACTTTTTCTGTTCCGTTCCCTTCTAATTCAGTTGAAATGGAGTTAGGTGAAAGCTCATTGATCTATTTTGATTCGTTAGTTGCATTTGCTTCAGGAAAAAATGATATAAAAATCAAACTGACTGGACATACGGACAATATTGGTTCCGATTCATTCAATCTCACTTTAGGAATAAAGCGAGCTCAATCAGTAAAAAACTTTCTAATAAAAAAAGGAGTTGTACCTGAACAAATAGTGATAGACTCAAAAGGAGAATCAAATCCAGTCGCTCCAAATGAAACAGAAAATGGCAGGCGAAAAAATAGAAGAGTAACCATTTTCATTGAAACATAACCATTGTTCCAATATTTTTTTGATCAATTAAACCCGCATCCAAAATGAAAGGGTTCAAAAATAGATGTACTCTTAAAACACCAGGTTCATAGATCATCGGAAGAGAGTCAAATAAATAACCATTTGAGCATGCCTTACAAAATTCCCCATAGTGGACATTGCATCAATGTCATAATTCCCGTAACTTGAAGGTAATTAAACACCGAACCATGAAAACCTTACTCCCCATTTTAGCCGGTATATTTCTCCTAACCTGCAATCAGAATCCTGCCAATAACGTGACCAACCTGACCTGCCAGGATTACTGGCCGCAAGTGAATTTTTCCAATTTCTGCTCCATGGAATTGAGCCATTTCGACCTCACCGGCGACATCGATAATTGCAAGGCAGCCAACAACACTAATGCGACCTTCCCTTATGATGAACTGATTTACATCCAGGTGTCCAACGCTTTCAGCAAGGAAGAAGCACAAGATGACTTCCTAAATGAAAAAGAAGCCTTCGAAAACCGGCCCGACTACATGGAAGTCAGCAATCTCGGCGATGATGCATTCGCAGAATTGACCGTTGAGTTTGGCAAGCTGGATTTTGCCAGTATTGTTGTGGTCAAGGGTAACTTCTATGTTACCCTTGAGGTGAACGGTAATTCTGCCAATAATTCCAATAATTGCCTGGACCAGAATACCGTTTTTGACTTTGCGCGGGCGATTGTGGCGCCACTGTAATTATTTGGTACAAATCAATTGCTTCTGCTTAACAGATTTGTAAACAAATATCACTCCCCCTCAATGCGCTTCTTCACAGCAGTCGATATTTTGGCTTTCGCCTGAATATTTTTCATTTCTTCGGCAGAGATATCCACCGGGCTGGCCTTTTTTGTTGACTTTTTACCAGACCTTTTTGTCTTGGTATTCAGGAAGGGCAGTTCTTTGCTCAAGGCTTCTGCCCTGGCGCCTCCCTGTGCCAGAATCTTTATTTGTTCTTCCGTCAGCGCAACGGGGCTGGCAGCAACTGAGCTGGCAGCACTGGGATCCGTGCCCTTGCCTTTTGTTTTCTTTGCCATAATAAATTGATTTTACCAGACGTACATTTCTTCCACTCTGGTTCCATTCACAAAAACATTTACATTGCGGTTATCTCCCTTTGCGTGAGCGGCAAGAATCGCCAAATTGGTACAGGCATCATCGTGGTCATCATCAAGCTTGCGCCAGGCACCATCGATCCAGGCGTGTACGTTCGACTTTTGGTTATTGGCCCAAAGGGCATCTACTTTTTTGTTGTCTATCCAAGGCATAATGGTTGATTTTTAGTGAATAAATATTTAGTTGTAATAATTATTTCCTTTGTTTATATCCAGGCCTCACCGATTTAACTTTCAGGTTTTTGGCAGCCAGGCTGTAGATCGACTCCAGGCTTTTGTCAAGGCCTTTGGGCGCCTCGATCTTTTGTGTTTTGGCCTGCTCCGGATCTGCGGCAAAGCGGGTCTCGTAGTAACGGTCTCCAATTCTGAGCTTCAGAATACCGACCAGGGTACAGGGCACAAATTGACCCAAATAGGCATTCTGGCTGAGCAGGTCTGTGGCTTTAATGGTTCTCACCAAACCTTCCACTTCGTTTATTTTGATGGCCCTATTCTTAAGGTGTGCTTTTCGGTTACTCAGCATACAATCGATACCGCAGCTAAGCTGGCCTTTTTCATTGAGTGCAAAGTCAAAATTGAAGCGCTCCGAATGCACTCCACCACTGATCAATAACTGAATATTGATCTTTTCATCTTCCTGCTTCCCCCCTACCGGATCGGTATGTGTTTCCGGAGAAAGCGCCGCAGCGGGTGTAGATTTTATTTCTTTAGCCATGATTTGATCTTTTTGATTAGGAAATCTTTAAGCTCCGGTCGTTCCCTGCGACAACTGGTTGCAAAACTGTGTGGTAAGCCTTTGTACGACCTCCGTATTGTCATCCATTACATTGTCCGTATCTACCGGGCTACGGTCCGGGCAGGTCGCACTGGGGTATTCATCCGGATGGCCCAGCATATGCCCAAATTCGTGGGAAGCCACGTCACCGCTATCTTCCTCGTCCCACAGGGTCATATTGGTCTGGCCAGACCCCGATCTTACCCTCACTTCGTGGTGTTCGTTGCTGTTTACCCACCGGACTTCAAAAGTCAGCGCGCACTGACTGGTACAACTGTCATTGTTGCAGCAGGCAAAACGATAACTCCATTTCTCCTCAATACCATTTTTCCAGCGCGTCTTTAGCTCTTCCAACTTGGAAGCACTGATATCGTCATCCGGGTTGAGCTTGATGCGCACCACGATATGGGTACCCGTTTGCTGGTAGGCGGCCGTCCAGCCGTAGATGCATTCCGACATGGAGAAACTGATCTCCTGGGGAGCCACAGTTCTACCGTGAGAGAAATCGTAAATCTCGGTGATGTGCCAGCGGCCATTTCTGAATTCTTCGTCCACCATCACCTCCGCACCTTGAGATTTGGCCAGCGCCGCTACGGCAAGCAAATTGGTGCAGGCATCATCATTGCGGTCATCCAGTTTTCTCCAGCCACCCGGACTGAGGTACGCCCAGGCATTTGACTTTTGATTGTTGCACCACAGTCCAATGATGCGCTTTTTACAGGAGGTTGCCATAATATTGGTTTTTTAGCGTTGTAGGCCAGAAGCCATAATTGGGTTATCAGGAATCTTATCAATGAAAACCAACCCTAAACTGGTGAAGAATGGTCGTACCAAGGAAGGAGAGAAATATAATGCCGATGCAACATTATTGGCCTGCGCAGGTTGCGCAATGAGGTTTGGGGGAGCGTTTTCATTGTGATTTTCTTTTGGGAATACTTATTGGTATACAATTTAATTAAAAAAAGAGAGAAAATCAAACCAAAAGCACTCCCGACGGGATTCGAACCCGTATCACCTGATAGAAAGTCAGGTATCCTAAACCCTTAGACGACGGGAGCAGTGGAAGCCTGGGTAAGAATCGAACTTACATTCCTCGAATCAAAGTCGAGGGTCTTAACCATTAGACCACCAGGCTAAGACCATGCTTGGAGGTCGGATTTGATAGCGAAAATCATCAGTTTTTTGGTGAGACAAGGCGCCTTTTTGCAGAGCATCTCGGTTCAACCGAGACGGTCAAAAAAAGCAACGCAGAATCATCAAAAAAATGATATTTGCAGCTCAAAGTTTGACCTCCAAATATGGTCTAGTCGTTCCGGTGACTGGACTCGAACCAGTAACCTTCTACGTATCAGGCAGATGCGCTAACCAATTGCGCTACACCGGAAGTTGGGTGAATCCGGGACTCGAACCCTGTTCTCCAAGGTCACAACCTGGCGTTTTACCCGTTAAACTAGATTCACCATGAATGCGGAAAGCGGAGGACTCGAACCCCACCCGGCGCTGGCCGGGACCTAGTTTTCAAGACTAGTCGCCACTCCTCTGTAGCTGCTTCACTTTCCTTTTTGCGGTGACGATGAGATTCGAACTCACAACTTGAGGATAGACAATCCACTGCTCTACCATTGAACTACACCACCGGTTAAATTAATTCAGGCCAGCCTTGAGTAAATGAGGAAAAGGATACACTCGCAGCTGTCTGCTAACAACTGCGATCTGTGGAGAAAGGAGTTGTTAGAGTCGTTGAATAATCGAACTATGCTGTTCGGAATCATGAATATCCAACTGGTGCTGGTCGTGATCCGACAGAGATAAAAGCTGCAAAATGTGATTGACTCGTAACATGAGTAAAATTGGTTTGTAATGAGTTACGATAGCATAAACCTACCAGAGGAATGAAAAAGTTCCAGGTCGTTGAAAAAATCTTTAAACATCCCATCCAGTCCTTCTATTTCATCCCTCCTTTTAGCTTCGATTTTTTGCATAAATGAAAAATTACACTACCTTTGTGCAATATCACACTACTCAAATTGTGGATGATCAACATTTGCAATTGTTCAAGCTCTCGCAAATTTCAGCACTAAAGCATTTATTAACACAGATTTTCAGCCAGTGCTGAATAGCTTGAATGATGTAGTATGCAACAAACAAATCGTACTCCCCAAACCGGGCAGGTCCTTGGCGAAAGCCAGTCAAACTCCTGGCTCCTTTTTTTGCTGTTGGCCATTGGTGCCGTCATTGTAGGCTATTATTTATTTGCCGGGGACCAGCAGTGGCCGGTAGTAGTTACGGATGATGGTGAAAGAACCCTCGCTCCGGATCGACTGGCGAAGCTGGATCGGGAATTAGAGGAGATTGATAATGCCGTTCAATATGCTTTGGTGGCAACTGCAAAAGGGTTTTACCCATGTTATTCATGCCCAATTGGAATGACTTTAATACAATTGAATGAAGGGGAGGTCTGGAAATATGGAACCACCAGAAAAGGCGAAAACGGACGGTATCCGAACCAAAATTTTGGAGCTACTAATGTTATCTTTGTTCCTCAGTTTTGGGGCAACTACGCTGAATGTTTGAAGATGGAAAAAATTAATATCTACAGTTACCCACTTTTGCCTGAAGCTCAAAAGAGATCTATAATCCTTGTACGACCACCAGGTAATGCAAATGATAACTAATGAGAGAAATACCAGAAGATAGGCAAATATACATTTCCGGGAGGATTGCACCTGAGCTGCTGAACAAGGTTCGGATTGCACCTTTTCTTTTTGCCCTTCATGAAAATATTGACTTAATAAAGTACGGAACCGGGATAAAGCGGTTTTATTTTACATTCCTGCTTCTCGGTCCGCAAAATACATTATTCTTTCCGGGCATTCATTATGACAAGGATAAAAAAGAAGTGGAAGTAGCTGTTGAGGTGGACTATGACACGGCGAAAAAAGCATCAAAAGAGGAGGTAATCAAGTCAATGGAAACTGTATATCTAGAGGGGATAGATCAAATAAAGACACTTTCCCTTGAGAACTTTGATGTGGAGGCTTTCAAGCAAGATGTACAGGCCGTTTTCACGAAAGAAGGATGGTATGAAAGTTTTGCGTAATGGTGTGATAGAAGAGTTTCCTGACGATCGACAAATCTACATTTCGGCCAGATTGTGGCACGAAATCCAGCCTAAAATTGACTTGCAGCCCTTTATCTTTGCATTGCATGAAGGAATTGACCTAACTAGTTATGGCAATGGCCTGAAGAAATTTTATTTCACCTTTCTTATATCACTACCAGGCAAAAGTCTATGGGCCCCAGGCACCTATTTTAGCAGAAAACGTGAAGCAGCAGAAATTGCCGTTGACATTGATTATGATCGAATAAGGGAAGCATCAAAAGCGGAAACTTTTGAATTAATGGAAAAAGCCTACCTAGAGGGGATAGATTTAATTAAAACACTGCCGCTGAAATCATCATTTGATGTGGACGCCTTCCGACAGGATGTTGCCGCCATCTTCGCGAAAGCTGGGTGGTATGAAGAATTTAGCTAAAGAAGCGGTTGATTAATTGTGAAAACAAGGACGGTGTACCATGCAGCTTAGAAGAAGGACGGTGAAAAAATTTTCACCTAACCGGTTTTGAGGTTGATCTTTTTGGTAGACAGGATTTACGGGATTAACAGGATTTGTTAGCCGAAAAATTTCATTTTTCGGCTAAAGTGAGGCTGTTTCGTTCTAGCGGAAATACGGGTCTACACCAGCGATAATTACGGTAGATAAACCTGTTCTGGAGGAAGAATATATTTTTTGGGCGGCAATCTAATTCATCTAGCAGGGAAATTGATGGTGAAAAAAATTTCACCCACCCGCCTCCGCCAAAAAAGCCTAATTTCGTCCTGTCAATAAAATCACCACCGACGATGAAAACCATTACCAGGAAACCGGAAATACGAGAGGCCGCCAATACCTGCCTCGAAGCCTATCAGGATCAAGGTATCGATGTGGCTGTGCAAGTGCTCCATGCGGAATTGCTCCGACATAAGGTCAAATTTCCGCTGCTGGAATATGCCACGACCCTATTGTATGAAGCCTTGCCGGAGGATGAACAGCTTAATTTTTGCGATCAAGTCCGACAATTGCAAACCATCGGCGGTAATGTGATTCTGGGTAAGATGCTGCAGCAAAGATTACCTGACCATTATGATCAATCTTTGGCCAGAGCGGCCGAATACATCTCTCAGGCAGATGCCTGGTATGTCTGTGATATCATCGGGGAGCGGGTGTTTGGAGTAGCGCTATTGACCCAGCCGGAAAGGACGATTCCGGAGATCAAAAAACTGGCCAAACATCCTAGTTTCTGGGTAGTGCGCTCGCTGGGTGCGGGAAGTCATTATGCCATCAAAAAGGGATTAGGTGCAAATCATGTGGAGCAGGTCTTTGCGCTATTGTTTTCCATGGCCAATACCAACCACAAAGAAATTCGGCAAGGGGTGGGCTGGGCCGCCAAAACAACGGCT
Source organism: Saprospiraceae bacterium (assembly GCA_965229635.1). Classification (GTDB taxonomy): domain Bacteria; phylum Bacteroidota; class Bacteroidia; order Chitinophagales; family Saprospiraceae; genus BQJU01. Next base: position 1,676,784 of record OZ245894.1, on the reverse strand, counting down.
AAATTTCATCCGGATATCATCGAGCGGTATCAATCACAAATTCAGGATGGGGAGAAGGTGGCCAACTGGTTTCGCACCAAGGTTAAAATCGGCTTAAACCGCAATCAACATGCCAGGGGAAATCGAAGTTAAATCGGTATTGAACCGGAAAAAGCGGCGAGACAGCTGGTTTCTGGATGATTACACGGTGAATCTGTATAGCAGTTGTTCTTTCAATTGCCTGTACTGCTACATTCGCGGCAGTAAATACGGTACGAATTTGGAGACTAGCCTTTCGGCAAAGGTGAATGCTATTGAATTGCTGGACCGGCAACTGGCCAACCGGGCGAAGAAAAATCAGTACGGCATCATTGTACTTTCCTCCGCCACCGACCCCTACCTGCAAATTGAAAAGAAATACGAGCTGACCAGACAAGCCCTGCAAGTCATCGCCAAACATCGCTTTCCGGTGCACATCATCACCAAATCGGATCTGATTGAGCGGGATTTTGATCTTTTGCATGAAATTGATGAAACGGCGATTCTGCCGGAAGATTTGCAGGAAAAACTCAAAAGGGGAACCATCATTTCTTTCTCCTTTTCTACCCTTGATGATGCCGTTGGTAAGGTTTTTGAACCGGGCGCTACTCCACCATCGATACGACTACAAACTTTAAAAAATACGGTAGGGGAAGGCTTTCTAAGTGGGGTGAGTATGATGCCTTTATTGCCGTTTATCTCGGATACGACAGCGCATTTACAATGGTTGTTTTCCACCTTTCGCGACAGCAAGGTGCACTACGTGTTGCCCGCTACGATTACGCTTTTTGGCAATGGCCCGGCAGATAGTAAGACGCTGATGTTGAGGGCCATCCAAAAACACTATCCGGAATTGGAGCAACGGTACCTGAATTATTTTAAGGACGGCTCGGAAATGCCGACATTTTATCGGGAGGCATTTTATAAAAAAATGAAAGAAATGTGTGTGGAATATGGGGTGAGGGATAGGATTTTGGGGTGAAGGTATCTGTTCCGGAGGAACAAAATCTTTGCAGGCGGCATCAAGAGCACATGGCGGTAGGATCCACGGTGAAAAAATTTTCACCCAACCATCCAAAAAAAATACCCCCGTCCGAGGACGAGGGTATGGCTTAGACTATTTCAACGGGATATTAAATTTCGTAATAGTTCAGGTATACGGCTGACGCTCCGGAGAACATTTGGTTGTAGATCGGTGCGTAATTTCCATTGGAAGTTGGGGTACTAAACACAAGGATACGTCCACCACCGTTGGCACGCTCGGCAATATAGATTTCACCGGTTTCGGGGTTGTAGTCTACATCTACTGGATTACCGAGCATGGTGTTGCTACCGGCTACGCGGATTTGCTTACTCAATGGGATAGAGGTCATGATGGTTCCACCCTGGTATTGTCCGAGGCGCAGTGAACGGTTGAATTCGGTGGTCCAGTTGTTGATTACGTGGAAGGCACCGTCGTTGGCATTGCCACCATCGGCTACATCGGTCAGGATCATTACGTCGTCCTCAGCATTGTATACCAATCCGTGCGTGCGGATGATGCCCGCCATGGCAACGCTAACACTTGGGCGTACCATGGTACCATCAGCATTAGACAAGAAGTTGTAGAAGAATGCCAAACGCTCGGAATTGTCCTCAATAGCATACAGATTGTTGTCTACGGCGTAGATTCCCCACAGGTTAATGGTAGTGGTGTAGGTTCTGTACAGGCTAACTCCGGAAGGTGTTCTTTCGTACACCACCAGCTTGTTGGTATTTCCGTTACTGGCATCGGCATCCTGTGCTACAATGATGTAGTTGCCCATTACCGCCATTTCGCGGCCATTGGTAAAATTGGAGGTACTGGTAGCCACCGCATTTGGCGACTCACCATTTTGCAGCATACTGGCCGTGCTGTACACTTTCACATTGTTGTTGGAACGGTTTACCTGATAGATTTCGTTGCTGGGCTGATCATAATAAATGCCATCAGCATCGGCATGGCCTACATTGATCAAACGCGTGCTGATGCTATTTACATCTTCCACGTCAAGGATGGCAATTTGTCCGGCGGTGTTAGAGGAAACGTAGAGGTCGACAGCATCGGAGCTGTTGTGAGATCTGAAATCGAGGTTTTCATTGGTTGCAGTAGTAGAGTCGAGTCCCAGTTCATTCTTTTCACAGGAAGAGAAAGCAAAAATCAGGGTAAGGATGAAAGAAAACTGAAGCGCCTGGCTTCCAACAAATCTTAGGTTTTTCATGGTTCAATTAATGTTTAGGTTTGAATAAATGATATGAATATCCCGCCCTCGTCATACGATTACCGCTGACGGGACTGGTGATTTTACTGCTCAATTAATTTTGTGAATGCAAATACATCCTATTGACTGGGGCCAATAGTCCATGGCGTATTTCTAACGGGTTGTTATTTGTAGTTACGAGTGGAAAGCTTTAATCGGATTTAGTAACGCTATCTTTTTTTTATTTTTTTTTAAAGGCAGGAAAATGGGGGGTATTTTTACACACAATTTTTATTTTTGGAAAAGCGTTGAAGAAACTGAAAACTAGTTACTCCCCTAAAACCCAATGATAGTGACTAAATATACCACTGCTATAAAGCAACCGGAAGCGCCCGACTGTCAACCCGATACCTCGAAGCAGGCTTCGGCAACTTCCACCAACCAATCCACACAATTAATCATTACTGTTGCCTGTCTGAGTTTTTTTCCACTGATGTACATCGTGGGCAAGGCTGTAGTTTCACTTTTGGCATCATAAAAAACGGCCTGCACACTTGGATGCATGCAGACCGTGAGGTTGGTTGTTCAGTTTTGTCTTGATGGTAAGAGCCCTATCCTCTACGCAACGAGAAGTCTACCTCTCCGAGCCAGACACAGACGGTATCAGATTTTCTTTCATAAAGGGATGCAATTACCTTTACCACACTTCCGCAAGGGGCACTAAAGCCAATGCTTGATCCGAGGTTGGTCAGGTCGCCGGTAGCAACCAAAGTACCGTTGACATAGACACCGGCCTTCACACCATGAGTGGGACAAAGACTGGTTTGGTCATTGCTAACACACATGTCAACCAGGAACTCACTACACGGCCCTGCCACGGTATAAGCAATTTCTCCGGGATCACCACAAGCCCCTACACATGACTGTCCCACTACCGTGTAGGTCTGGCAAGCAGAAGAAACAATCTGTGCCGCAGCCTGCTGACTCATCATGGAAAAGCAAAAAAATGCAGCCAAACTTAAAACAAACTTTACGTTTTTCATAAACACGAATTTAACGGGTGAAAAAATGAATTAATATTTATTTAAGCCTTGATTTGATGCAATAGAAACTCACCACAATCAAAGTCAAATCACTTTGATTGAGTAAAAAAAATACAATTACCTACTGTCTTTCAGGCATTTGCGAAAAACAGATTGCAAATAATACAAATCAGTGATGTAGAGGCTAGAAAAAGACCGGGGTGCAAAAATGCGAGTAGGGTAATAATGATTACAAATAAAAACAAAATTGAGGTAAAAGGCAATTTTTATAGCTACTTTAATCTGCTTTGTTCATGACAAATGATATTTGCGCTTTATATCACCATGAATAATTACTGTACATTTGGGCACCGAATTTCTGTGAATAAACAGGCAAATGAAATCATCGGAACCACCGAAAAAGAAAGTCTATTTCCCTAATCTCAATGGCTTGCGCTTTTTGGCGGCATTGTTGGTCATCATTCACCACGTGGAGCAGTTAAAGCTGAAGTTTCAACTCCCCAATCGCTTTTATGAGCCCTTCTTTAATCATGCCGGTCGGCTGGGTGTCATCCTGTTTTTTGTGCTGAGTGGTTTTCTGATTACGTACTTGCTTTTGCTGGAGAAGAGGGAAACCGGGCGCATTGCGATCAGGGCGTTTTACATTCGCCGGGCCTTAAGAATATGGCCATTATACTACCTGATTGTCTTTCTGGGATTGTTTGTGTTGCCACAAATTCCGCTGTTGCACATGCCGGTCTTTACGGATCAGGTTGCGGATAATTTTTGGCTTAAATTGGGACTCTTCGTCTTTATGTTGCCCAATCTGGCACTGGTGCTAGTGCCCATTGTTCCCTACATCAACCAGAGCTGGACCATCGGGGTCGAAGAGCAATTTTACCTGTTTTGGCCGCATTTGATGAAAAGAACGCAGCATGTTTTGGCGGCACTGGTAGGCGTCATTTTGGTATATTGGAGCATTCGCATTGGTTTACTGGGGCTGCAAAAACTACAATGGGGGAATCCGGCTCTATTCACCCATTTTTACAACTTCTTTGCCTTTTTCAATATCGATTGTATGGCCATTGGGGGTATTGCGGCTTATATTTATTTTGAAAAAAAAGAAAGCTGGTTGCGGCTTCTCTATCGTCCCGGCGTTCAGTTATTCATCGGAGCGACTACCCTCACGTTAATCTTGCTGGGCGCAAAGGTATTCTACCCCTTTTATGCCCTCTTATTTGCCATCATTATTTTAAATGGTGCCACCAACCAGGATAATATCTTCCGACTGGAACATCCCTGGCTAAACTACCTGGGAAAGATATCATATGGCCTGTATATGTATCATTCCATGGTTATTGGACTGCTAATTGTGCTGATGCCAAAACTGGATTTTTTTAATGACATCGTCCTGTACTCGGCCAGCATCCTTTTAACTATCGGCATTTCTGCTTTTTCTTACCATCTATTTGAGCACAAATTCATTCAAATGAAAGATCGGTTTTCGAAGGTATTGAGTGGGGAATTGGCGAGGGATTAGTTTAGTTGAGGCGGGGGAGGCGGTTGAGGGGAAGCGCTTGATCATTCTGCTGAATCTTTAGTTCTGGAATCTTGGATTGGTCTATAGGGTTTATAGGGTTTATGTTTAAGCTGTTGAGACGGGGGAGGCGGGAGAGGCGGTTTAGGTCGATGTTACAAACATCTCCCGAGCGAAGGATTACAAGGGAGACAGGAAGAGAGGGGGTGACGCGTCCCTAAAACCTAATACCCAAGACCTAACGCCTAAAAATCCACAGTCCCACCAATATGAGCGCCGCTCCCAGTAACCACCACCAGTAGCTATATCCTCGGCCAAGGTCGATTGGAGATGTATTGCCAATTTGCCGGAAGGCAGACCAATAATACGGATGACGGCCAATATTGTCGAGTTGGTCATCATCGAGGTAGGCCAGTTTGGCGAGGTGTAGGGCTTCGTCTTTGTCTTTACCCTTGGCCAATTGCGTGTAAAGCTCATTCATAATTTGAGTAGTGGAATTATGATTGACTTGCCACAGCGTAGTGATAATACTCTGACACCCGGCGAACGCAAAGCCACGCGCCAAGCTCATCATGCCCTCCCCTTCTGAGATGCGCCCACGGCCGGTTTCGCAGGCACTGAGTACAGCCAGATCGGCGGGAATCTGCATGGCGTATAGTTCTGAAAGGTAGAGTTTATAGCTGTTTTCTTCCCCTTCAGTATCGGAAAAAGCAATCCAGGAATCCAACCCGACGGAATCGAGGGCAGCGGCATGGCTGGAGATGTGGATAATGTGATATTGACCGGCCATTTGCTGAAAGGCAGCCTTGGTGGCCTGAGATTGCAGCATTAAATCACCACCAAGAATCTGTTGAATACCCTGCACTTCGGCCTCACTATAGCTCAGTTTGGCAAAATGATTACTTTGGTCAAATACCGGAGCAACCGCGAGGAGTGCCTGGTCTGCAACATTCTTTTGCGGACGATTACCTTCCAAAAGCACCGTAGCAGAGTAAGCATAACTGAGCTGGTATTGCTTCAGCAAAAAGGGAAACTGGCGAAAATTGACGTCATCGGTTTGTGAGGTCAACAGTGCCTCGTAGGGCAAATATCCGAACACTCCGGCAGGTACCACCATTACTTTGGAAGTCAATATAGTGGAAAAAGGCTGCCAAATCCTTTGGTACAGCGAAAAGGCATTTGGCGGATAAAGCTCGCGGGTAGTATTTTGATCATTTGGCCGGTTAATACCTTCCAGGCAGGCCTCCACCATTTGCGTAAGCTGAGTAGTCGAATCAATACGAATGAAGCGAGTCTGATCGGGCGTAATGGCGATGGCAAAGAAATGACCCTGACCCGCAAAGTATTGCACCAGACTTTTTGACTGCTTACGCAAAAAGGACCGCACTTCAGTCAATGAAGCCACATTTGTATTGTACTTCTCGCGGTAATATCTTGGATAATTCTGCTCCAGCGCACCTGTAAATCCCTGGTATTGTTGACGTACCTGTAGAAGTGCTTGCCTCACCACCAGCCGCGCCGAATCGGTCGCTTCCCGATCCAATTCCAATAGCGCGAGTTGCTGTTCCCAATAGGCCAGATCTGCTTTATAGTTGTTTTCTCTTTCGAGCAATGAGTCCGGAATATTAGCGGCGATACGGGCCTTTTCCTCCTTGATAGACGACAACAGCAAAACCGATTTGCTTTTTTCCATCAGCCGGAATGCCTCCTCAGCAAATTGTTCAGTAGATTCTTTTTGGTAAAGCGCATGAACCACCTCCAGGGCTCCTTCGTAAACCGGCACCGCATTCTGTAAAAGGAATAATTTGGAACCGGTTGATTCATAGCTTTGCCGCATTCGGTCAATTAGCTGATCACAATGTTGATAGGTTTTTAAGGCAGCTCGCAAATCCTCGTTTTGCTGGTCCTGCTCGTACTTTTGCTTTAGCGTTCGGGCTTTTGCAGATAAGATCTCCAACAGGTCATTCGCCGAACCGACCAGTGTGGCCGTTTCCAGGTTGGGATTGGAATAAACGTTTGTGTCGCGGTAATTGGTGAATTTTTGTACCAATGCATTTTGATAGGCCTCCAATGCCTCCGTCCACTGCCCTTTGGCAACAAAAATGTCCCCAATATTAGTATAAGCATTGGCAATTTTGGGGTGGTATGGTCCCAATTTTTCCAGGCGAATCTGTAAAGATCGTTTTTGATAATCCAGTGATTGCTCCAGGTCGCCGATTTGGAGGTAGGTCAGGCCTAAATTGTTGTAATTTTCGCTGACAGGGATGCTGCTTTCGCCAAATAGCTCCAGGTTAATAGCCAACGCCTCCCGATAAGACTGAATTGCCTTTGGATAGGCGTGCTGATCATCGTAGACATTACCCAGATTGTTGTAGCTGGAGGATACGTCGATATCATTGCGGCCGTAGAGCTCGACGTACTGTTTCTTGGCCTCTTCCAGTGCGGCTATCGCCTCGGGATAGTGCCTTAGCTTTCGCTGAATGATGCCGATGGACAGGTAGGCCCGTGCTGTATTTTTATGAACTTCGCTATAATACGATTCAAAGATAGACAGGGCGGTTTGGTGAAATTGCAGGGCATTTTCAAAGTCGCCGCTGCGCTCGTACACGATGCCCATTTCCAGGTAAGTGGCTCCGAGTAAAGTGGGGTCTTCCAGTTCTTGCCGGATATTTGCAGCTCGTTTGAGCGCCCGAATAGAGGCCTGATAATTGCCTTTTTCTTTTAGGATGACGCCCAGGTTGTGTAAACTTCTCGATAGGTCCGGATCCTCTGGCCCCAATTCTTTCTGCCGCCAGCGAATGGCCTTTTCGAACGACTTTTGGGCGGCATCGTATTGACTGGCAATATATTGCTGTACGCCGACTTTGTGATAAACGGTTCCAGAATCTATCTCCGTGGTGGTATCCTCGTTTTGGCTATAGCCAAATGATACAACAACGCCGAGCAAAACAGTTAGCAAAAATTTCATAGAAGGGTCTTGTTATACTGGCAAACAAGATACAGAATTGCCTCCTAATTCACCATTTGAACAACAAAGACTCCCGAGCATGAGGGGCTTAATGCTCCAGGGCAAACAACCTGATCATATTCAACCCCTGCACGGCGGTGTATTCAATATTGCGTAAGCGATCCTTACTAAGTTGTAGTTTAAGGGTTTGCGTCTTGTACTTATTACCAATAGCCAGCCAGATGGTTCCCACCGGTTTTTCCGGCGTACCTCCGTCCGGCCCGGCAATACCGGAGATGGCGATGGCAATATTACTTTCGAAAAGTTTCAGTGCTCCCTGCACCATCTCAACGACCGTTTCTTCACTCACTGCACCGTGCTGTTCCAGTGTCTCAGACCTGACACCCAGCTGCTTCATTTTGACCTCATTGGCATAAGCCACGGTGCTTCCCAAAAAGTACGCAGATGAACCGGGGATGGTAGTAATGCGATGGGCCAGGTAGCCGCCTGTGCAACTTTCGGCAGTCGCCACGGTCAGGCCACGCTCCAGCAGCACTTTCCCCACAATTTCCTCCAGTTTTTCGGTTTCTTCACCAAAGACAAACTCGCGCAGCCGCTCCTTGATTTTGACGGAATATTCATCCAGCTCACGATTCAATTCCGACACATCCGGATGACGGCCGGTAAGGCGCAGACGTACCTGCCCCAGACCCGGCAAAAAGGCCAGCTTCAAGCTGGTAGGTAATGAAGATTCGATATCTTCCAGCTTTGCCGCAATGCGAGATTCCCCTTCGCCAACGGTTAATATAGTACGGTGACCGATTGGCCGACCGGGAAAGTATTCCTTCAGGCGTGGGATCACCTCAAGTTCCATCAGATACTTCATTTCCATCGGCACACCTGGCATGGAAACCACGACCTGCTTTTCGTATTCAAACCACATGCCCGGAGCAGTGCCCATTTTGTTTTTAAGAATGGTGGCATTGGCAGGCATATAGCACTGTTCGCGGTGAGCGGGTGTGGTGGAGCGGCCCCAGCGTTCAAACAGGCGCAAGATGCGATCATAACTCTCCTGGTGAAAGACCATATCGACGCCAAAAAACTCGGCAATACTCTTTTTGGTAATGTCATCTTTGGTAGGGCCCAGGCCACCGGTCATCAGCACCACATCGGCATCGGCCAGTGCATTTTTCAGGGCGTATTTGATGGCATCGGCTTCATCGGAGGCGGTGGTGATCCAGGTAATTTCCGCACCGATCAGGTTGAGCTGGCGAGCCATCCAGGCCGAGTTGGTATCGACAATCTGGCCGATCAGGATTTCATCGCCGATGGTAATGATGTGTACTTTCATATTGCTGGGTTCAAATAAACTTGATGGATTTAACTTCAAAGTCTTCCGTGCCTGCCGCATGGTCTATTTGCAAACGGCCGTTTTCGGTCAAACCGGAAATTGTTCCGCGAAAGCGACTGCCATCGGCACGCTCATAATCTGCGAGAACACCGTAGCGATACAAATGTTTTAAATAATCAGCCTGAATTTGCGGCAAATTTTGCTGGCGCAATTGAAGGTAACGACGCTCCAGGTCGCTGAAAAGCGTTTGCTGTACCGCTTCCAGGTCAAGTGAGTTGGCGGTATGGAGGATCATGGCGGTTGGGTTGGGTAGATGAGCTGGGAAGCTGCCCTGGTTGACATTGAGGCCTACGCCCACGATGCAGGATTGAATGGTGCTGCCCGACAACTGGTTTTGGATGAGAATACCGGCCGTTTTTTGTTGATTGATATAAATATCGTTGGGCCATTTCACAAATACCGGCTCGCTAACAAAAGCGGCCACCGTATCCCGAACGGCCAGGGAAACAGCCTGATTGAGCAGAAACTGGCGACGGGGTTGCAAAAATCGGGGGTAAAGAATAACGCTCAGCGTCAGGTTTTTTCCGGCCTGGCTGACCCAGGTACTGCCAATTTGTCCTCTGCCTGCCGTTTGCTGGTAAGCCGATATGGCAGTTCCCTCTGTTGGATTACTTTTTGCTAGTAATTCCTGAGCAGTGGCATTGGTAGATTCAACGCTATGGTGGAATAGCAGAACCTTTCCAACAAAAAGTGTGTTCCTATTCTGCAATAATTAGTATCTTTAACAAAAGTATACAATACACCGGAGGGATTCCTCCGTTGAATTACAAAACTAATAAAATCATAATTTGAATTCACAAGCAAAAGTAAAACGTCAGCAACTCAGTAACGAAACATTCCACGAATTGATCATTGACAGTATTCAGGACATCAAGGGGAAAAACATCGTAAAACTGGATTTACGACACCTTGAGGAAGCCCCTACGGATTTCTTCATTATTTGTGAAGGTGATTCGAATACGCAGGTAAAAGCGATCTCTGATAATGTCAGCAAGCGCCTTAAGAATGAAGCCGGACTCCTGCCTACCCATACCGAGGGTTCGCGCAATGCGCTTTGGGTATGTCTTGATTATTTTTCCACGGTTGTACATGTTTTTTATCGGGAAACACGGAGCTACTACGAGTTGGAAGAACTCTGGAGCGACGCGCATTTTACCGAGTACCAAACCATCTGATTCGGGCGCCAATGCCGATCAAAAACGTAAAAAGATCGTTGTAATGACGGTCTTTGTCGAGAAATCGCAACGAAATTGATTTGGCCGCGTTAATATAGTGAGTTTAGTAAACTGTTTACCAACAGTAAAAAGAGAAGAATAGCTATAATGGAGAATAAAAACAATAAAGGGAATAAAGAGGGGAAGTCTGGTGGCCCTAAATTCAATACTTATTGGATATACGGTGTCATTGCGTTGTTTTTGCTGGCTCTCAACTTCTACAGTGTTTCAGAAGGCAGCAAAGATCCCATCGCCTTCAATCGTCTTGAAAAGATGATTAGTGACCAGGCTGTGGAAAAGATTGTGGTCATCAACAATAAAACAGCCCAGATTTATATCAAAGAGTCCAAACTAGATGAAGCCGATTATCAGGATGCCGCCCAAAGTAACCTGGGAGGCAACCGGCCGCAATACTGGCTGGAAATCGGTACACCGGAATCATTCAATGACTTTTTGAAAAATATCCAGGAAGAAGAGAATATCCCCCGTGAGGAATGGATTTACGCCAATTTTAAGACGCAGCAAAACTGGCTGACGCCAATACTGGGTTGGGTCATACCGATCCTTATCTTCATCGGTATCTGGCTCTTCATCATGCGCCGCGTAGGCGGTGGTGGTGCCGGTCCAGGAGCGCAAATCTTCAACATTGGTAAGTCCAAAGCCACCTTGTTTGACCAAAACAGTAAGGTCAATGTCACTTTCCAGGATGTTGCCGGACTTGACGAGGCCAAGGAAGAGGTGATGGAGGTGGTCGACTTTCTGAAGAATCCAAAAAAATATACGGCGCTGGGCGGAAAAATTCCCAAAGGCGTGTTACTGGTCGGCCCTCCCGGTACCGGTAAGACCCTGCTAGCCAAAGCCGTAGCCGGTGAGGCGGACGTGCCGTTCTTTTCCATCTCCGGTTCCGACTTCGTAGAGATGTTTGTCGGGGTAGGTGCCTCACGGGTACGCGACCTCTTTAAGCAGGCTCGCGAGAAAGCCCCTTGTATCGTTTTCATCGATGAGATTGATGCTATCGGTCGGGCAAGAGGGCGCAACAGCTTCCAGGGTGGAAACGACGAAAGAGAAAACACCCTCAACCAACTGCTGGTGGAGATGGATGGTTTTAGCACCGATAAAGGAGTAATCCTGATGGCGGCTACCAACCGGCCCGATGTGCTGGATACAGCCTTGCTGCGTCCGGGACGTTTTGACCGGCAGATTGGCATCGACCGCCCGGATTTGAAAGGACGTGATGCAATCTTTAAGGTACACCTCAAGAATATCAAGAAAGCCGACGATATCAATTCCTATGCCTTGGCGGAAATGACGCCCGGTTTTGCGGGTGCCGAGATCGCTAATGTGTGTAACGAAGCAGCCCTGATTGCCGCCCGCCGCAATAAAAAGGCGGTGGATATGGACGACTTTAACTACGCCCTCGACCGGGTAATCGGCGGTCTGGAAAAGAAAAACAAGCTGATTTCCCCAACTGAAAAGGAGATTATTGCTTATCACGAAGCCGGTCACGCCATTTGCGGATGGTACCTTGAGCACGCCTCGCCGCTGGTGAAGGTGACCATTGTACCACGTGGCATCGGTACGCTGGGTTACGCCCAATATTTACCTAAGGAAGAATACATCACCCGTACCGAGCAGCTGCTCGACCGGATGTGTATGACCTTTGGTGGCCGTGCTGCGGAGAAACTCATCTTCGGCAAGATATCTACCGGTGCTCAGAATGACCTTGATCAGGTGACCAAAATGGCCTACAGCATGATTGCCATCTTTGGTATGAACGACAAGGTTGGACAAGTGTCCTTCTACAGTATGCAGCAGGATCAGTTTCAAAAGCCTTATTCCGACGAAACAGCCTCGCTAATTGATGAGGAAGTACGTCGCATGGTGCAATCGCAGTATGAGCGGGCACAAGCCTTGCTAAAGGAAAAGAGGAAAGAGTTGGAGATTCTGGCCAATGCGCTGCTTGAGAAAGAGGTGCTGCTCAAATCAGACGTTGAGCGTTTGATCGGGCATCCGCCACACATGAGTGAAAAGGAAATCGAAGACCATAAGGCTCGTACCAATGTTGCGATGCAAAATGGCATTTCCAACTTGAAGGAAAAATACAAACCTGATATTGAGGAAGAAACCGAACCATCTGATAGTTAATATAGGTTGCTAAAAATACGAAAGCCGGTAGTGAAGTCAATTTGCTACCGGCTTTTTGTTTGGAGTTACCCAACGGTTTTATCCCGATTGGGGGTCTACACTGGTAGAACCAAAAATTACGCTTATGAACCGTCTGAATAATCTTCTCTTTTTATTAATGGGCCTCATCATCTTTGGATGCACCAATGAAACGCCGACCCCAGGACCAACCCCAAATCCTGTAGTATACGATTGTGAAGACAACCCCAACGCCTGTGATTTGGCTACAGCCAATAATGCCTTCGGCTTCAAATTATTTCAAACCCTGCACCAGCAAGACCCTCTGGACAATATTTTTATGTCGCCACTAAGTGTGAGTACCGCCCTGAGTATGACCCTCAATGGTGCGGATGGCAATACTAAGACCGAAATGGAGCAAGCGCTGGAACGAATTGAACTGGATATAGCTACAGCTAATGAAACTTACGAGTATGTCCTGAATGCATTGCCGAATATGGACCCATCGGTGCAGTTTAATATCGCCAATTCCATCTGGAAGGATATTGACTTTGGGGCTTATCAGGAGTTTCTGGATGTCAATCAGCAGTATTACAATAGTGAGGTACAAACATTGAATTTCAAAGATCCGGCATCGGTGGATGTGATCAATGACTGGATCAAAGACAATACGGAAGGGAAAATCGAGGAAATGCTCCAGGAGATTCCCAACAATGCGGTGATGTATCTGATCAATGCGCTGTATTTCAAGGGCGACTGGCGTTATCAATTCGATCCCGAAAATACGATGACGCAGGATTTCACACTGGCTGATAACACCACCAAACCCGTAGAAATGATGCACTTCGTTGAAGAAGTCACGCTACCTACCTACACCAATAGTCAGATGTCCATGGTAGATCTGCCCTACGGCGATTCGATCTATTCCATGACACTGCTGCTCCCCCACCCCAGCAGTAGCCTTGATGAGGTCATCGCCTCTCTTTCTGCCGAAAATTGGGCTGATTGGACGGCCCACCTTTATCCCAGCGGCACCATGTTGTCCGTGCCCAAGTTCAAGATGGAATATGAGAAAAAGCTCAACGACGCGCTAGTGTCAATGGGCATGGTGGATGCCTTTGATGAAGGCAAAGCCGACTTCAGTAAATTGGGGCCCACTCAGTTGTGGATCAGCCTGGTGAAGCACAAAGCCGTTCTGGAGGTCAATGAACAAGGTTCAGAAGCCGCAGCAGTTACCGTGGTCGAAATCTCTAATGAATCCGTCGCTCCTTCGCTGAATTTCAACCGGCCATTCCTCCTGGCTATCCGGGAGAATCGGAGTAATAGCGTGCTATTTATGGGTAAAGTGATGGAGCCGAAGTAGGAAAGCGAGGTAAGGTAAATTGTAAAAATCGTTACAAATATCATCATTATATTTATAATGATTATTTTTATCATCGTGATATTTGTAACGATTTTTCTATTTTGCTGAACTAATCACTCCCCCATTCCGTATGGAAAGTCCCCTCTTCATCCGTCCGCTCGTAGGTATGAGAGCCGAAGTAGTCACGCTGGGCCTGTACCAGATTGAGTGGTAGGCGTGCGGTGCGGAAGGCGTCAAAATAGTGCAGCGTTGAGGCCATAGCCAGCAGTGGGATACCCAGGTCAATGGCTCTTTTGATGACCGTCCGGGTGGCCAACTGGGTCTTGAGCAAATCGGTCGCAAATTGATCGGAGACCATGAGGTTTTTCAACTTTGGCTGCTTCGAATATGCCTGACGAATGGATTCCAGCAACCCGGCCCGAATGATGCACCCCCCACGCCAGATGCGTGCAATGGCTTCCAGGTCGAGGTCAAAATCGTGCTCTTCGGAGGCATCGGCCAGCATGGCCATACCCTGCGCATAGGTCACCAGAAAGGCAAAATGCAATGCCTTGCCCACCTGCTCGATCCAGGCCGATTTGTCCGCTCCCTTTTTATCGATCTCTACTGCCAGAATTTTAGCGGCAGCTACCCGCTCTTTTTTCAGTGCCGAAAGTCCCCGCATACTCACCGCCGAATCAATAGTCGGAATCGGGATGCCGATGTCCATAGCGTTTTGTGAAGTCCATTTGCCGGTGCCTTTTTGTTTGGCTTTATCCAGGATAAAATCCACCAGATCACCGCCGGTTTTGGGATCCTTTTGCTGGAAGATTTCAGCAGTAATTTCAATGAGGAAGGATTGTAACACGCCGTGGTTCCATTGATTAAATACCTCGTGCAGTTCTTCATTACTTAATCCACCACCGTGTTGCAGCAGGTCGTAAGCCTCGGCAATGAGCTGCATCAGTCCGTATTCAATGCCATTGTGCACCATTTTTACATAGTGCCCGGCCGATGCTTTTCCCATATAGGCAACACAGGGTTCCCCATCCACTTTGGCGGAAGCCGCCTCAAATACCGGGCGAATAATTTCGTAGGCATCCTGATGGCCGCCAGGCATGATACTGGGGCCTTTTCTGGCACCTTCTGCCCCTCCCGATACTCCCGTACCTAAAAAGAAAAACCCCTTCTCGCGCAGCTCACGGTCGCGGCGGTTGGTATCAGCAAAATGAGAGTTGCCGCCGTCGATGAGCAAATCACCCTGATCGAGGTAAGGTATCAGGCTATTAATGACGCTGTCGACCACCTTGCCGGCCGGTACCAGCATCATGATGCGCCGCGGTGTCTTGAGCGCTTTCACGAAAGTGGCGGTATCCGTGGTGCCGCTTACATCTTTACCCTCGCCTTCGCTTTCCAGCGCTTTTACTTTTTCCTGGTCCAGGTCGAGGCCCACAGCCGAAAAGCCGCGGTCGGCGACGTTGAGGATAAAATTGCGGCCCATGGTTCCCAGGCCAATCATTCCAAAGTCAAATTGTGATTCTTGCATCATTAACGGATTACGATCAATTTCAAAAATCTAAAAATAAAGCATAAAGTCGGGTATTTTGGAAAACAATTGCTTTATTGATTGTTTTCATATAGATTCCACTTCCTTGTTAAAAAAACACCCTACTCCATGGATCCACAGCTGTTTGTCATTTTTGGGGCTTCCGGCGATCTCACTGCCCGCAAGCTTATCCCTGCGCTTTTGGAACTCTATAAGAACAAAACCCTTCCCAAGGGCTTTGCAGTATTAGGAGTAAGCCGCACCGAATACTCCGATGAGGCCTTTCGGAAAGAGGTTGTCTACGAAAATGAACATCTCAAGAAGGCAGAGGTTGACAAAGCAGTCCTGAAAGATTTTGCCGAGCATTTATATTACCAGGCCATCGATACGGGTGATGCTAAAGCTTATAAAAAGGTGGCTACCCGACTGGCAGAGCTGAATAAAAAACTGAAGACCAACGAAAACTACATTTTCTATCTCTCCGTGCCGCCAAAACTTTACGAAACCATCCCCGCTTATCTGGCCGAACACAAACTCAACAAACAAGATACCGGTTGGAAACGGCTGGTGATTGAAAAGCCGTTTGGGTACGATAAGGGTTCAGCACATGAGCTGAATGATAAGCTTTTACAGCATTTTAAAGAGGACCAGATTTTTAGAATTGACCACTATCTGGGTAAGGAAACGGTGCAAAACCTGTTGGTCACCCGCTTCGCCAATGGTATTTTCGAACCGCTCTGGAATCGAAATTACATTCACCATGTGGAGATTACCGCTGCTGAAAGTATTGGCGTAGAAAATCGCGGCGGCTACTACGATACGTCCGGTGCACTGCGCGATATGGTGCAAAACCACATGCTGCAAATTGTAGCGCACCTGGCCATGGAGCCACCCAATAATGCTGATGCGCACTCCATTCGCAACGAGAAGCTGAAGTTGTTCCAGGCCATCAGGCCACTGCGGCAGCACGAGATTTCCCAGCATGTAGTGCGCGGACAATATACCTCTAGCCACCTCAATGGCACCAAAATGCCCGGTTACCGCGAGGAAGGAGGGGTAGACAAAAGTTCTCGCACAGAGACCTACGTGGCCATGAAGTTTTTCATCGACAATTGGCGCTGGGCCGATGTGCCCTTTTTTATCCGTACCGGCAAGCGTTTGCCCACCAAGGTAACGGAGGCGGTGGTGACGTTTAAGTCTCCGCCGCATCATTTATTCCGTAAGGATGACACCTTCAACAACAAGCTTAACCAACTGATTATCAGGATCAATCCTGACGAGGGGCTGGCACTGCAGTTTGGCATGAAAATCCCCGGAGCTGGCTTCCGCGTGAAGAATGTGGACATGGATTTCCACTATTCTGACCTGACCAATGCTTATGTACCGGAGGCTTACGAACGCCTTATTCTGGATGTGATGAAGGGCGATGCCACCCTCTACGCGCGTGGTGACTCCGTCGAAGCAGCCTGGGAATTTGTGGACCCCATTTTGAATGTTTGGGAAAACAATCCCGACTACAAATTGTACGGCTATCCGGCTGGTAGCTGGGGCCCTCGCGAAGCGGATTTGCTCATCAGTTCCAACCAGGTGAGCTGGCGTAATCCATGTGGCAGTCTGGCTACAGATGGTGCGTATGAGGCATTGTAAAAATTGAATTTTAACGATGAAAAACACACTGCATATTTACGAAGACAACCCCTCCGTGGCGGCGGCTTTTGCCAAATGGCTGGCGCAGTGGCTTCAGGGGAAATCCAACGCAACGATTGCCCTATCTGGCGGTAGTACACCCAAGCTGCTTTTTCAGATACTCAGTGAGCAATATGCCGATAAAATAGATTGGACAACCGTTCAGCTCTTCTGGGGTGATGAGCGCTGTGTTCCCCCCGATGATGAGGAAAGCAACTTTGGCATGACCCGCGATTTATTGTTAAAAAAAGTGGATGTACCACGTAGCAACATTCATCGCGTGCACGGCGAGGCCAATCCGCAAGATGAGGCACTTCGTTACAGCGAAGAGATCATTACCTGGGTACCCGCCGGGCCAAGTGGTTTACCGCAATTTGATCTGATCATACTGGGAATGGGCAGTGACGGACACACCGCCTCGATCTTTCCACACCAGATGGAATTACTGACCAGCGAAAAGATTTGCGCCATTGCCATACATCCCGAAACCGGCCAGCACCGCATCAGCCTGACCGGCCCGGTTATCAATGCCGCCGCCGAAGTCGCCTTTCTGGTTACTGGCGACAGTAAGCGCGAAAAGGTCAAAATCATCCTCAATAAGGAACCGGGATATCTGGATTATCCCAGTGCTCATGTTCAGCCTGGATCGGGTAAACTGCATTGGTTTCTCGACAAGGCCGCAGCGGCCGGATTATAGTTTTACCAGCCGTTGGTAGTCCAGAATTTTTCCGGACAGGTCGCGGAATTTCACCACATACGTACCAGCTTGTAGTTGACTTATGTCTATGGCTTCATCGCCTCCAGTGGTCAACGTTTGTACCATTCGTCCATCGAGGTGATAGATATCCAAAAACAAACTTTCTCCTCCTGTGCCAGAAACCGTCAGCATACCACTCACCGGATTGGGAAATAATTCAATTTCCGATATACCTTCCAGCGTCACATTGACTACGTTGGAATATTCATACCGTCCATCAAAGTCCACCTGTCTGAGACGGTAATAGTGCTTACCTGCTCCCGGAAACAAATGGGTGTATTGGTATGCCTGCGGTTCATTGGTGGTGCCATGACCATCAATCTGGGTGATGACCTTAAAATCCCGGCCATCGGTACTGTGTTCCAGGTGAAAATAGTCGTTATTCAATTCCGTGGCAGTCGTCCAGTTGAGCAGCACATCATATCCTTTGGCGGAAGCCGCAAAGTGAGTTAATTCCACCGGTAGTACATCGCTGATGGTCACCTGCTGGCAGGCCACATCGGGCAGGTTTTCGCAGGCATCCAGGACGGAGAGGCAGGCCGTGAAAGTGCCATTGGTCAGGTATTCGTGAGAAGACGTCGCGACCATATTTGGACCATCCGTATCCCCATCGCCGAAGTTCCACTCATAAAATTCCGCATCAGTGGAAGTACCTCCGTCAAAGGTAACCATGGGATCACCGGTGGCATCGACGGTCATGGCTGCGGTGGGGATGGTGCCGTTGGTGACGGTTAGGTAGGTGGTGCCGATGAAGACGTCTTCATTTGACGCGTCTGCCGTAAGCACAATCTTGACAATTACGCCGGTGGCATCAGGCGGAGGAGCTAGTGGAAAACAGGTCAAATTGTAAGCATCTCCTTCTGTATTTAAGTCCGTACCGGAAATAGTCCCAATTGGAGTACCATCTCCTCCGGCTAAACTTCCTCCCTCATAAATGACTAAAATCTGCAACTGATCACTTCCTAATCCTCCTTCAAAACCAGCTTCTAATGACTGTGGCGCCATCCAACGGAAACAAATATTCAAATCGGTATAATTACAAGTGATATCCACTGGAAGAAATTCCAAAACAGGGTCATTAAAACTAGACTGGTTATCCAGGACACCCATTTGATCTCCTAAAAAAGGGAAATCATAGTTGTCGTGTCCTGGATAATCCACAACAGATGCATTAAAGCTTGCTATGGTATTAACCTCCAACTCGTCAGCCACCCCTTCAAAAGCCGTATACTTTAGCACATTATTGGGCGGATCGGGATAATCCATACTGGTCTCCGTTGTAAGCGCGTCCAGTTCAGCAGAGGTTAATGTATTATCTGTGGAAAGGACAAATTTATCAAAGCTGAATCCTTCCTCCCTTGGAAAGAAAACAAGCGTGGCCACCTGATTCAGGTCATCCATAGTAATGGAATAGGTGCCAGGAAATTTGCCGTCACTTTGGGGTGCGCCAGACAAGTCACCAACCAATTCCCAGTTGTAGCTTCCATCGGCCGTACCTCCTTCCAAATAAGATCGGATGGGAGTATTGAAGTCACTGCCGAAATAAACCTCATTTTCGGTCGCATCATCTGCCTTATAACGGATGTACAAATAATAATCACCCGTTTGTTGAAAGACAAAATAGTAATAGGCTTTAGCATCTTGTAATATGGAGGCGGCTTCTACGGCAGTGTTTATCGTACTGCCGCCACTGGCCACCAGTGCATTGCCTCCCGAAGCAGAAGCATCAATAACGGAGACCCAATTTCGAGTATCTCCCGTTGTCTTATCCGTGATCGAGCTGGCATTTTCGGCTTCGATCACGATTTCCGGATTCATGGGGTCTGCACTTTGGATGAAAACCTGTGGCGTGAGCTGTGCCCATAGAGCGGTAGTGGCCAATAGCATGGCCAGGGTGCATAGCGCACCCGTCAGAGTGGGTAGTTTATTCATAGAAGTAGCGTTTTGGAATAAACCCATTTTTGGATGAGTGGTTCATTCCTATTAGCAATATGCTTTTGTGCAAGGATTGAGATTCTAGTGTGCCTCCAGACACCACTGGGAAAAACAGTCAAATTTCCCGTACTCAAACAGGGGTACACTCAACATTAAACAGCTACAAAAGCATTGACTGCCAGCTATTTAAGTCAGTATATACTGATCAAAAGTTTTTAGAAGGGAAACCTTTTGATCGGGTACAGATGCTACTAATTTTAGTACAAGATACAAAAAATAGAAATATCACCCTACGGGCGATACAGGCATAAATAAGGGAGTTTGTTTGTCAAAGACAAACAATAAAGGGAGGATACAAAGGAATGGTTTTAATCTTACATGCTATCCAGCGCTCTCACCAGGTAAGTCAGCACAAACGGCAACCCTACCCAGAACCACGCAGGCACAAAGACCAATAGCAAGATGGTCGCCACCAGAGATACCAGCGTCAACATCCAATCCGTTCTTGTAGATTTATTTTGAGTCGTTTCCATTATCGATTCATTTTGCTGCAAAGCTAAAAAGTAATTTTTTTATATCCCAGTTCTGGCCAATAATTTGTTCCGCTTATTGTGTCCTGAAAATGACGGGCCTGAACAAAAATGAGTTATCCCATACGGTATGAGATAACTCATGAAGAGAGCGCAGTTTTTAACTACCGATACTTACCGGGCGATCATCAGTTTGGCCGCAGCCACCCGATATCCCTGATGCTCAATGCTCAGCCAGTAGAGTCCTTCCGGCAACTGATGTACCTGAAAATCGTATTGATTGCCAACAAATGTGGCTTTGTGCACGGGGCGGCCCATGGCGTCAAATAATTTGAGCTGATAGCCCTGACTTCGAATGCCATCTAATTGTAAGCGCACTGCCCCTCTAGTGGGATTGGGCGATAGAACCATTTCCCGAAAGGGAGCATCCGGTTCCACCACCTGATCAATGACCTCCAGGGTATTCTCACCGATGCGGTGGAATACGGTATTGGTCATCACTACTTCGTTAAAATCAAAGTAGATACCCGCCCGGTTTTCAATGACCGTCTCTAATGGAAGATCGGGTTTTTGATCAATGCGGAAGGTGACAAAACCCTGAGAGGCGTCCAGATTAGTGGTGCTGTCAGGCAGCAAAATATTGTCGAAATTGAAGAGTAGCACATTGCCGGCTTCCAGGTTGTAGGTATAATCGTGGCTGGCCCCCGCTACCCGGATACTGCTGGGTTCCAGGAAGCTGGAAAGGGTATCGCGCAGCTGTACACGGAAGGCCGTATCTGTACCGGTATTTTGAAAACGAATGGTGTATTCAATATCGGTATTGGCGTAGATGTAGTGCTCATCGCCATAGCCTTTGGGATAAGCCAGTTTGTCATTCGGATCGTAGGAGAACACATTTTCATCACAATCAATATCGATGAAATCATCTTCGTCATCGGGCGGAAAGGCGGTAACAAAGCCGGTACTGAAATTGCCGTTGGCATCGGTGCCACAGCCTTCAACAGTGGCATTGGGCATCGAAAAGCCCGGGTGATAGGGTACCTGCATTACTTCCACACGGTAAGTATGTCCGTTGGCCGGAAAGATAGCTTCGTACTCTTCTCCTACATCGAGCTTTACCGTATCGGGATTGGGAATGAACATGACTCCATCTTCGATGACGATAAACTTGGAGGAAGTGTCCATGTTGCCAGTGCCGTCATTGGAAATAGTGAAGACCACTTCTTCGTTGGCCTCATTGCACTCCCCTTCCACGCGAAGGCTGGCGCCCGACCACAATTCGTTGATTTCCTCGCAGGGTTCATTTGGAAAAATGATGGCTTCTACACAATGGGTTTGCCCAAGTACTCCCTCACAGCCCAATGCTACCGTGATGTTAAAGTTACCACCATATCCTTCTATAATATTACTTACTATGAAAGTGAGCTCATTGCCGTTTTGCTGACTCACCGGATAGTTGGAAGACACAAAGGTCATCAAAGGGTCAAGGGTGACCGTGATGGTGGCCTCTTCTGCCAGATCGGTGCCATTGTAATTGTTGTAGGAGACCTTATAAACGACCTCCTGACAAAGCCGTACCGGAGTAACATTGTTGATAAATACTTCCAGTTCCGGGCAGCCTTCCTCGTGTTGCAACGGCAAATCTTGTTCTACCACCTCGCCCTCACTATCAATCACCACGTTGTAAGAAAGCTGACAGGGCAACCATAGTGAATTGGGCAGCACTACCGACACCTCATAAGTGCCCAGCGGCAATTCCGCATCGTAAAACCCATTGCTTTGCACTATCCGATAATAGACATCAGTGCCATTGTTAAAGCGCAGTACAAAGTTGGTCAAGCCCAATTCGTCACCATCATACAAACAATTGCCCTCATCGCGGAAAACGTAGCCCCGGATATTGGCACAGGTCATATTGTCAAAATCAATCACTACACTGGATATTGCCGTACAACCAGTAGCTTCATCAATGACCCGCAACTGATAGATACCGCCATCCCCCTGATTCTCCATCAGGTAGAGATTGAAGTTGCCATTGGCCGTAGAGCCATCGGGAAGTACCCATTCGTAGATCACCGGAAAGCCGACCTCAATACCTTCATTTACCAGTGTGACCGTATCACAGCCGTAGTAAATCTCGCTAATTTCGGCAGGCGGCAATTCGTATTCCAGGACTTCTACAACATCTTCAGCGTAACAATCAGGTGAGCCAACGGTGGTCACCCGCAGGGTATAAGTGCCTGGTTCACTGACGATCGGATTTAATAAATTTGAATTAAAACTGGAGGGTCCACTCCACTGGTAGATCACTTCATCACCAGTAGTGGTAGGCGGTTCACCAAGCCCAAGAGTAACCGGCCCATTACAATCCAGGAACTGATCCGGTCCGGCATTGGCAATCAGGTCGGAAGTGACAATGGTGGTGGCCATACCGGTGCAGCCTTCCGAATCCGTCACAAAAAAATGATAGACCCCCGGAGCATACACCTGAACACCCTGAGTTGTTTCGAGAGTATTGCTGAAGTCGTCCTCCCACACAAAAGTGTACAGTTCGGTACCGGTCAGCGGTGTTCCAAACAGATAGACCCCTTCATTGGGGCAAGCGATATTATAAGTTTCGGGCAGGTCTATTTCAATGCCAGGGTTATCGAGCAGTACTTCGTAGCAATCTTCAGCGGAACAGCCACTACTATTGTCCACTACCGTCACACAATAAATGCCCGGTGTATTAACGGTAATGGAAGGTGCGTTTTCGGCCGTTGCCCAGAGCACCTGGTAGTTACTGATATCTTCACCAACGTCGGCGGTGAGGGTCACAGAGCCATTTCCACAGCCCAATTCGCCCTCAGCAATAATCTCTAGGGCCGGAGGATTTGTATTTTCTTCGATGGTAATAGCATGGGTTTGCTGGCAGCCATTTTGATCTACGGCCGTGAGTTCATAAACTCCCGGCTGAGTGACGAGAATGGTACTGTCGTTCGACAAAAAGACCGCATTCAGTTGCCAGGTCAACTCAAAAGGCCCCGCTCCGGTGATGTAACAATCCATGAAAAATTGTGGATTGTTGCAGGTGAGCGTAGATCCGCCACAGCTTTCAAATACCGGCTGGCTAAATTTGACGGGTTGTCCCGGGGAAATGGAAAGGCATTCATCGCTGAGTTCCACATTTCCGCTGCCATCATTATTTCCAGCGACGGCCGAGACATAATAAATCACATTGGGAATCATGCCCGATTGAAAAGTAAAATCCAGATCATTCCGGGTTTCATAAATGGTACCCAGGATAGTGCCCGGGCTATCGTGCAAGATAAACTGGACCACATCATCGGGATCGAGGGTTGCATCGTTGTTAAATGTAGCCGTAAGTGACTCGCCTACGCAAGCCAGTAATGGGGTGTCATCCATGCTGCCGGCGGCGGTAGTACATTGTGCCTGCATGGTTTGGGTTAAACCCAAAAATAGCGCAAGGAGAATCGTAGTAACCTGGATCAGTTTTTTCATAATGAGATCATTTCTTTTTGTACGCTACAAAGATTCACCCGATAGCTTGCAAACACAAACACATTTTTTAAGTTTTATTGAGTAATTTCACCTAAATATTCTATAAACAATCAATTTTCAAAGGAAATCGATTAACAAATTATTGAACATATTTAATTTTTTATAAATTATAATCGCCTTCAAAAAGGGTTAAATTTGTTTTCCGGCATGCAAAACACCCTGGTTTACGAACTTATTTTGGCCTTTGACCGCAGTGAAGTCAGGGAGTTTGGTCGATTTCTGGACTCGCCATATCACAATCAACGGGATGATTTACGGCAACTTTATCAATATCTGGCGGAGTGTATTCATGACTTGCAGGTGATTCCCTCGGCGGAACAATGCTGTGAAAAACTCTGGCCTGGAGAAGTACCGGATTTGGCGAAACTGCGTTTGTTGCAAACCTATCTCATTCGGCTAGCGGAAGAATTTTTACTGATGCAGGAACTACGAACTCAACCCGAATCCTACCAGCATCACTTATTGGCCGCTTATCGCAAAAAGGGATTGCAGCGTCATTTTCAAAAAGCATTGCGTAAGCAACAAAAACACCTGGAAAGCACCCCATTTCGGCACGATCAGCACTATTTGGCCGCCTACCGACTGGAGCAAGAGCAATACCACTGGACCTCGACCACCGGCCGTACTCAGGAGCTGAATATTCAATCATTGGAAGACCAACTGCACCACACGGTGCTGGCCATGAAGCTGAAGCAGGCTTGTTATTCACTGGCTCACCAGAATGTGTACAATGCCAAATATCGCCTGGAAATGATGGACGCCATACTCCAATCAGCCGCTCAGCCGGAGCAGCAGGAGATTCCAGCGGTAGCAGTGTACTACCACTACTTCCTGACCTTGAGCTACCCGGATCGGGAGGATTATTTTGCCAAATTTAAAAGGGATCTTTTGCAATTTGTGGGCCGGTTTCCCAGGGAAGAAATGCGTGATTTGTACCTGTTGGCCATCAATTACTGTATCCGGCGGCTTAACGCCAATGAGGCGGCCTTTCTCAGTGAAGCGCTGGATTTGTACCAAAAAGGGCTGGAAAATGATCTGTTGATGGAAAAAGGGCATTTGTCGCGCTTCACCTACAACAACATCGTCGGTATTGCCATCCGCGCCGGGGAATGGCAGTGGGCCGAAGCCTTTGTACATCAGTACCAGCCCCACCTCAAAGCCGAATACCGCGACGTGACCTTCCACCTCTGCGCCGCCCGCCTGGCCTTCGCCCGAAAAGCTTACGATCAGGCCCTCCAGCACCTGCAAAAAGCCGATTACCGCGATTTGATCAATAATATGGTGGGCAAGATTTTACAGCTCAAAATTTATTACGAATTGCAGGAATTTGACCTGCTGCACACCCACCTGAAAACGACCTATACCTTCGTACGCCGCAACAAAAAGATCAGCTACCACCTGCGCAATTACCACAATATCCTGCAACTCACCGGCAAATTGCTCAAGCTCAACCCCTACGATAAAGCCGCTAAAGGCCAGCTGCACGAGCAAATCCTGGAAAAAGATCCGTTGACGGAGAAGGATTGGTTATTGGAAAAACTGGCGGAAGTGTGAGATCAATTTTTTAAACCACACGAGGCACATAAGGGAGATTAAGAAGAAGTAATAGTAGGGAGCCGTTTGTGAGTTCCTTTAAAGGGTCGGAAAAAGTATCAAAAGATAAGATTTGAAAACCCCACTTCTATTGTGATCTTTTGTTCCTTTTGTGGTTCAAATCACAGTCAACATCGTGTTTGCAACTTATGTAATCCTTATCTTTCTTATGTGGTTCAATAAAAGTCAACATCTAGTGTAGTAACCCCAATCCGCTCACCTTCCTCCGCCTGCCTTAGTACTTAAGTACAGCGAGTAAGGCAAGTTTCGGAAACTTTGAAGGAGGCTGACCACTCTTTTTTCGAAGCAGAACCTCGGCGGTTTTTCAAAGTCCTCGACTTGGAAAATCAGACGGGGTAGAAGCAGGGTTACCCTTCTTCACGACTTTTGAAGCCCTTCTTCACTAGGCCGGCTAAGGCCGATTAAAGGCTGCGATTGGGATGACCGTTTGTGGCATTAAGCACAACCAGATGGCATCACTTTTCACCATTTTGCAGTGAAAAATGAAGTTTTTCGCTGCAAAAAATCTTGTCAATCTTGTCAATCCTGTCGAAGAAAAGTCAACGTCTAGTCATGCCCCTTTGCGAAAACCGCAAGGTTTCTGCGAAAGCACCTTGGCGGCTTTGCGGCTTTGCGGCTTTGCGGCTTTGCGCCTTAGCGAGAGCATACAAACACACTCCCCGCCGCGTTTCGTAACCTCCAAATTTATTTGGAGAAAAGAATCCCTTACTGCACCACAAACTGCCGACTGCCCTGCAATTGCGATCCTTCCCAATACTGCAAAAAGTATACCCCTTTGGGCCAGTCGTACACCGGCAGGATTTGTGTGACATCATTTTGGGTAGCCGCAAAGGCCTTGACTACCTTGCCTTCGGCATTGAGAATGGTGAAGTGGCCGTTTTGGGGTAAAGATTTGGCCTGATAGTAGATATTGAGGTAATCACTCACCGGGTTGGGGTACAACACCAACTTGAAGTCCTCATCCGCAGTCTCCTCCAGATCATTGATGAGGTGGCAGCCGGGCACCAGACAACCGTGTTGATCAACCTTGATCAGCCAGGCTTGCTGTGGATAGGCAGGAGCATTTAACTCTTTTGCCTGCCCTACCATGATAAAACCACCATCGCTGGTTTCTTTCACATCGTAAAGGTAATGTAAGTCCTGAACAGCTTCCAAAAAATGATATTTACGACTCCATAAACTATCTCCTTCAGGAGAGGCTTTCACTAACCAACCAAACAAGTCTGCTGTAAAATCAGGGTAACCTTCGTAATAATGACCGGTTGCAACATAACCACTTCCGTCGGAAACCGTAATAATTTTATTTAAAGTGTTAAAATAAGTGGGCGCAGTCGGATCTCTAAATTCGCACTCCCACTCCATTTGCCGACTGGCATCCAGTTTGAAGATCAAGCCACTTTTCCAGTACAGTTCATTAATGGGCGGACTTTGGATTTCTACCCCATTGGCGCTGGCAATGACCAGCCCTCCATCCGGGGTGGTCACCATTGAATTGGCTTTATCCATTAAGCGATAAAAAGGACTAAAAT
The DNA here is from genome assembly GCA_965229635.1 of Saprospiraceae bacterium. Lineage (GTDB taxonomy): Bacteria > Bacteroidota > Bacteroidia > Chitinophagales > Saprospiraceae > BQJU01. The sequence goes on along the minus strand of OZ245894.1, from coordinate 1,649,774 downwards.
AATCCCAGCTCACATTTCCTGAGGTATCAACTTTGAAAATATGAACCTGGTTAAAATAATTCTCCGTAACCTGAAGGGTATTTGATCGGTATCCTCCAATAATATACCCATCTTCTTCAACGATTAAAGAACTTGGTTCATCTAATGAGAGATCACCATATTGTCTCTTCCAGATCAAATTCCCTAAGCTGTCTAGCTTATACAGTAAAATTTGATCATTGTTCACCCCACTTGGATTCCTTTGAAGGTCAGCAATAATAAACCCATTCTCAGATGTTATACCCATACCTCTTGGGGAAGAAAAATGATGCTCCGGATAAAAGAATGAAAAGTGTTTTTTTAGAAATAAGGTATCCCCTAAACTATTGTACTTAATCACCATTAGTTTCGCTGTAGAATCAATAGAAAAGCCAGGTACGGCAAATTGACCATCCTGGGTAACACACAGACTATTCATCCAGGTTTCATAAGTAGCCTGGGTATCCGTAATGGTCTTTACTAATTCGGGATTACCCTCCAAATCAAATTTCACAAAGATATTGCCGGTATTGTATGGAAAGAGCGTGTCGGCAATAATCCCCGTAGCATAATAACAGCTATCGGTGGGTTGGATACTGGTTAGTACCGCCGCCAGAAAATCGAAGCGCAGTCGTTTGTTGAAGGTAGACTGGCCCACAATACTCGTTAGACAAAGAGACACCAATATTGATAAGAAGAGCTGTTTTTTCATAGGTTAAAAATAAAGCTTCTTTGGGTATTTTTTAGTCAGAATGTTTACATTCTTAAGATAAAGGCTTGCGCCAGGTGATTCCTGCGCAAGCCTTTTAAATTTCCTTTCACACTATTTCTGTCTATCTGATAATCACTAGTTTGTGCGTTGCAGATTCTCCTTGTTCGGAAAGGAGGCGATAGAAATAGATTCCCTGCGTGAGGGCTGAAGTATTCCATAGATAATGGGTGGCATCTTCCGCCAGTGCAACATTGAATACCACAGAGCCATTGATATCAGAAATGACCAATTGAGCCTTGGATAAAGGTTGGATAGATTCGAAGTCAAAACGCACCTGGTCTCTGGCCGGATTAGGAATAGCCGTGACATTGACGACCGGTTGGAACGACGCCGTCGGAATGGTAGCATCAACCTCAGGCCGACTCAATTGCCCGGTGCCCTGCGGCAAGATGGGCTCGTGCTGATAAGTACCACCATAAGCGCGATTGAGTAAGTTCTGTGCCTGTACACTGGCCAGTCCTGTACTATTGCCGGCAATGTTTTGCACCAGTGTCAGTTCATTGCTGGTCAAGTCTGCATAATCCCGATTGGAGTCGAGCAGATCAATGCAGAGTTGTTTCAGATCGTTGTAATAATTAAACTCGGCCAGTTGTGTTGTATTCAGAGAAAAATTGGTAGTAATCGACTGCAAAAAGTTGTCAGCGGCCGAAGTATTGTCTTCCTGCAGCCAGCTTTCTACCTGATCAAAAGCACTTTCCAGACTTAGTTTGGCATCGAGGTAATAGCGAATACTGTCCAGTTTCAGACTGGTGCTGTCACTTCGGTAGTGCCGGATCAACCGTTTGGCCGAGCGTTGCATATCTCCGTAAGCAGAAGCCAGATTGCGCTCCGTTGTGGTTCGGGCAGTAGTTTGTTGAGCGGCCTGTTCCAGGGTCAGTAGTTGTTGACTGCTAAACGCGCCACTATTTTCAATATAACTCCACATCGCACTTTTTCGAATAACTTCGGGATTAGCTGCCAGCAGGTCCGACTTGTCGGTTGAAGGAAAAACCTGATGATCAATGATGGCTTCAATCACCGCTCCGGACAAATAGGGTGCATATCCCAACAGTTGAGCCTTGACGCTGCTCATGTTAAATACAGTCGCACCGTTGACCAGACTCAGTGTGGCCTGTTGATCACCGCCATCCATCAGTCCAATGTAGGCCGCTTTGGCATTTTTGTAGGCTTGCCAACGGGTATCAAATCCGCTGACAACTCCCGGCAGATCCTGATCAGAGATTTCATCATCTTCGATCGTTGAGGAACAGGTATTAGTATTTCCTAAGAATTTATTAACCTTTACTGGCGGGCTATAAATCGGATCTTCAACGGAGCCCGGACCATAATAAAAGTAATTGATATCATTTCCCTCAAGGTTATTGATATCACTGAAGGAGGGATCTCCGCCGAGGTGAGAAAACTTATTACTTACTGATTTACTGTTTTCTGCCACCTGATTAACACCTATCGAACCTACCACCGCCACATCGACCACATTCGATTTGTTGGGTACATTGTTTTCATTGCAAACGTATACGAGCCCACCAATCACTTGATTACCTGTGTTAAAGTTATTTGCCAGATTAGCCACCTCCAGATCCTGGAAGGTATTTTTAAAGATTTCATTTTGGTCGAGCGTAATACCTTCCCCGGCGATGAAATTGGTATTTTTGGCACCGACACCGATGGGAATATTGCCGGAGCTGTTATCGCCGGTAAAAGTGTTTTCTTTTACCGTAAATCCGGTGCTCTGATCGATGAATACGCCCAGGTGCAGATCGGGATCACTGAGAGAAGTCAACTGATCGTCAAAGGCAAAGCCACCGACTGTAAACTGACAGTTTTCTGCTACAGTGAAATTATTTACAGCCCGTACATTGACCCCAATGTGATTGTTGGTAAAGCTGGAACCACGAACGGTAAAGGTATTTACAGAGCTCACGTTTTGTGCATTGATACCAAAGCGCAGGTTCTCAAACGTGGTGCTGCTCACCGTATAGCGTGAATCATACCCATTGATACCGGCCCCCAACAGGGCCTCTGTGCTTACCGTAGTGCGGCTATCTTCCAGCTTGCTCCCTGAAACATTAATGCCCCTGATGCGGTCAAAAAGAATATGCCCCCAGAAGGATGCAAAGGGGAAGTCGTCATTAAGTGTAAAGACACAATTTTTGATGTAGCTGAGGTTGTAGAAAGGACGTGGCGGAGTAGAGGGCAGGAAGTTTTCATATTTTGCCGCACCAATGGCCCTTTGGCAATTGCTGAAAGTAGAGTTTTCCGCTTTCAAAATCCCGCCGCCACTGTCATAATTGTGCCGATTGTACAAGGATACTCCTGTCACAGCATATTCGATTAAGGCGTCATAGAGTTCTACTATGCCATGCTGACTTGCCGAAAATTGTGAGGCATTGGGTGTTCCAAGAACTTCAATACCTCCCCAATAATCCTTTTCACAACCTACGGACAATACCCCCTCATTAACAATAAGCTTACCACCCGGTTCAACAATAATTTTTGAATTTTGGCCATCAAATTTTACAGTTCCAGAGATAGTTAAGGTTGCACCACTTTTAATAATTACATCACCATTATACAATCGGTAATCATCCCAGGTTTCGTCACTTGTTACTGAAGTCCCGGATTTTATTTTAGCCATTAAAACTGCTTGGTAGGCATTCAGTGATCCTGCATTAATTAAATTATACCATGGATCACCCGGTTCGTCTGCATTAGGGATAGGCTTTGCTGTCTTTTTAAGAATATTCTCGATTTCGGCGGGTTTTAAACAAGGATTAACGGCTAACATTAATGCAACTGTTCCTGCAACGTGGGGGGCAGCAGCAGATGACCCTCCCCCGTAAGATGCCCTACATCCATTGTTTTCTTCTAGTCTCCAAATGTCACCATTACCGTTAGTTCCTCTGACCGGCGCACCAATATCAACATTCAACTCTTGCGATTGAGTATTATGATAAACAACATATTCAAGGGTATTTAATAGCATGGCAACATTTATCACCCCTGGTATATTGGCATATTGACTGTGTGAACTACCATAAGCTGATACTACTAAAGTAACTCCTCTATTGATTACTTCCTGAACCATCATTTGTACCTGGGATGTTATTCCAATTCCAGAAGCACCAACATTGATTACTTTATTTCCATCCAACATTGCTGTCCATACGCCCGAGTGAGAGTAAAGCAGGTGCTGACAATCTTGGTACCCTGCGCAATAGCCTCTAACAGAAGTTTTATTTCCCTGCACCAGCTACACAGGTAGCGTTATGAATTGCAGCAATACTTCCTGCAGATCCAAAGCCATGGTCACAATTGCTAAGATTTGGATCGCAATTAAGACCAATATCAATTAGTTTTCCGTCCAATTCATCATGGTGATAATCAAAAAAAACATCGACTATTCCAACACTAATATTTGGATCTCCTTCCGTAATGGTCCATGCACAAGGTAGCTCCATCAGTTCTAAATAATAAGGGGCATTAGAGGAGAATGGATCGTTTAATTGGACCGGATTTGAGCATTCATTTATGGGAGTTTCGATCTGTATCGGAGAATATATTACTTCCGAAGGGGAGGGCGGATTTAGGACTATAAATGAGTGTTCAATTTCGACCAAGTCAAAAATCAGACTTTGCTCTAAGGCCAATTTAAGATTATCTAAGTCATTTGTATCTATTGGAATGATCAATTTTGATTGTTGTAAATAAGAAGAGTGGGCTCCCGGGAACGCATCTTCGTAAATTTGCACCTCATAATTGTCCAGAATCGCATGCAAATTACCATTGTTTTCTGGTATTGCATTTTGTGTTTGATTATCGGCGATATGTGCCAAAATCATAGCAGGACTACCAACTCCTGAACCTTGGGAGTATGAATTATGGATAAAAAACATAAAAAATAGAGAAACAGAGATGAAACGGCTTAAAGTTTTCATTTAAGTATTTTTTATGATGAAAAAATTGAAACACTTTTACTTAATAAGTAGCTTCTGAGTAATAAGATGGGGTGAATTCTGGGTACGAAATAACAGAAAATACAGACCAGCAGGCAAGTGAGTTATATTTACCGTAAATAGTTGGTTAGAAATGGGTTCTGAAAAGATGATGCTCCCATTTGCATCTAAGACCGAAAGGGCTATAAATTTGGTTGAGTAAGCGTATTCCGAAAGATTTATCCCGACTTCTTGGCTTGTTGGATTAGGATATATTTTTATTTGAGGTTGGAGAACGGGCTGCTTCGTATCCGTTATAACACTGATTACCTCACAGTCCTCCTCCTCATAAGAAAGGAAACGATCTGATCGATAAGAAGTTTCATTGTCTTCATAACACCTTAACCATGCAGGTTGGTATGTGAGGATATAATTGCATTCCGTTTCTACTAAACTTTTGAGTGAACCAATCTTTTCGATATATAAATATTTAGAAAGGCTATCTCCCTCAATAGGCATTGCCTCAATTCTTTTTAAAGGTAAGGTGTCTATCCAAATGCTATCAATATTCACAATTACATGATCTAACATGAGGACTTCATTGAGACCACAGGCCGGTTTTTCAAAAGTCACAGTATCTCCAAGTGCTACATCAAAGTCATATATCAATCGCAGAGCTTCATACTGCCAATAATAAATTTGGCCACCCTCCTGAAGCATCAAGTATTCTCCTATTTTTTTCATTAATAAGCCATTGATCATGGTATCACCGTTGTAGGAAAGTTCATAAAACCCTGCTAAAGGGTGAACAGGTGGGAAGGTATCAAAATTAATACCAATGTTATAATGCCATTTTGATCCCGAAGGAGCCCATTCCTGTTGGCAGTGTATTGTTGAAACTACTACTGAAAATAGAAAGCATGTAAAGATAATTTTTAGCATTCAGTTCATTTTTAGCAGGATTAGCAATAGGAAACCCTTAGGAAGGTTTATTACAAACATTCTTACTAGAAAAATATAAATCACAAGCCCGTAACATGAATATTACCGAAGCCAATGAATCTAAAAAAATAAAAACCAGCTAATTGCGCGTTAAACCTAGGTGCTGTTATTAATGCATAATAAAAAAAACTAAACAGCAAGCAACCTTTTCTCAAATATTAACATAAAAACTCTGTTGACTTCGTAAATCCTGTCCAGCAAAGTCAATATCTGGGGTAACTCCTTTAAACAAACCGCAAGGTTTCTGCAAAAGCAACTTTGCGGCTTTTGCGCTCCGTATGTTCACACCAAGCCGAGAAGCACATTGCCTATTTTGCAGTAGGCCTATTTCTCAATTTTTGAATTTCCCAACTGCCGCTCTTGTCCATTGGCCAAATCCATGTTCACCAAAATAGCCATACACATAAAAAAGAAGGAGCCCACCTTGTCGGTTTCGATCATGTCGTTGATCAGGAGGAAGGCATCGATGACGACAATGGTCAGTAGCATCATCATCACCAGTCGCTTGCGGTGGGGGTCGATGGTTTGGTGGTAAATGCGTTCGCCGCGGATGAGGACGTAAAAGCTGAGCACAAAGAAAATGATCAGGCCAATGATGCCCTGCTCTACCAGTGTCATCAGGAAATAGCTGTGAATGCCGGAGTTGTCGACATTATTACTCACGTAGGTCTGAAAACTGGTGACGGTATAGGATTTGTAGAAGTTCACAAAATTGCCCGGTCCGAAGCCGAGAATGGGATTGTCGCCACTCATGTGGAATCCGGCTACCCAGCGGTACACACGCTCCATGGTGGAAATGTCCTCCATCTTGTAGGTCGCCTCGATCAGGTTGTCGAAGCTCTCGTGGGTGATGGTCCGATCGAAGTTGGGCGCGTATTCCAGGTAGGTATTGTCATTGACCATATACACGATGCCAAGCATGGCCACGATCAGGCTGCCAAACAAGACATGCCTGATTAGCTTGAAGTGGAACACGAGAAAAGCCGCTACACTCAACATCAATGCAATGTAAGCAGCGCGAGTGTATGTCAGGTACACGGCCAATAGCAAAAACGCCGTACAACCCACCAAAAACCACCACTTCAGACTTTGCGGTTTGTACCAACTACGCGCAATCCACAACCAGGGGAAAAACAGGGTTAAAGTGGCGGCATAATTGACGTGGTTGCGCTGGAAAGGGTAGAGCACCGCATTGACACTCTGAAAGGCAAAACCAAAGGTGGCATGACGAACTAAAATGACGGCCACGGTCAAAACCAAAGGAATCAGAATCAGCCAAAAAATGGTACGGATGTGTTTTTCGGTTTTGATCAGGTAACCCGCCAGGAAATAGAAGACCACGATATACCAGGTCTTGGCCAGCGAAAATTTGATCGATACAAATAGTAATTCGGAAGTGATCGTTGTGGCGTAAATCCAGGACAGGTGCAGCAGTAAAAGGAGCGTAATGGGATGCCGCAAAAATCGGCTATCCATATCTTTGCTGCGGCTTGCGCCAAATAGGATGGCGATGAGCATCAGCCCTACCATTAGCGGCTCCGTGGGTAGGTCGGTACCGAAGCCATTGGGCAAGCGAAATTCCGTAGATAACGGGATACAAGCAATCAGCAGGTAAAAGACCTTGCGAAAGTCGACTACGCTGACAAAGAGCAAGAGCAAAAATGCCGGGATGCCCACCAGAAAATACCAGTTGCCGGCAATGCCGACAAACAGCGCAATCAACATGATGGCCGCAAAACCGTAATACATTTGCTGCTGCTGATTGCTGTTTTTCAGTATGTGCAAAACCTTATTTGCCATGATAAATTTCCCGCCAGTTGATGTCCCGGTAGTTTTCAAACAGCAAAACACCGATCACACTGAAAAGGAAAGCCACAAAAACCGCAGCCACCACAATCAGGGTGCGCTTGGGGCGTGATTTGATGATGGGCACCTGCGCCTCTTCTACCAGCAGCAGGGCCGGAATATTCGATTGAAAGGCCGCTTCAAATTGTTTGAGGCGTTCCTTATTTTCACTCAAACTAATACTCGCCTCCCGGTATTGACGCTCCAGCGAAGATACCGTGCCCAGTCCGCTGTTGAGGTTATTCATCCTTTTTTGCAGGCCTTCCACTTCTACTTCCATCCCCTTCACCCGGGCCTCCAGCATGGCGATGGTATCGCGGGAGATGCGCGGGGTATTTTGCAAGGCTTCGAGGCGCGCTTTGCCGTTGATCAGGCGAGACTCGGCCTGGGCAAACTGCTCGGTCATACTCTCGGTTTGCGCTTCTGTATTGTAGATGCCGTACGTTTCGCGCAGGCGTGCCAGGGTATCGGCCAGTTCCCGCATGTTTTTCTCCTGGGAGTTGATCTCCGCCTTGTAGGTATTGATGGCCTTTTGCTGTGTTTCCTTCACCAGCTTTTGCGCAACATCATCGATCTTTTCACGGGTAGCGCGGGCAATTTGGGCCGACAGTTCCGGATCGGTATCCTCAATGGAAAGCTCGATGGCGTCGCGCTTGGTCTTCTGAATCTCGTAGCGCTTATTGAAAGCCAGCTTGACATAATACGGCGCACGCGGAGCCTCCTTTTTGATATCGTAATGCTGATAAAGGTCAAAGCTGTCGATCAGATACTCGTACAGCTCATTAGATTTGGCAATGGTCAACACCCGATCAATATCACTTTCGGTACCGTAATATTCGGATTCGAGGGTTCCTTTGCCAAATAGTAGTTCCGGTTTTGCCTGGTCGGGACTGGCAACGAGGAAAATGGTAGTTGCCTGATAATAAACCGGCAGCAACAACACAATGATGATGCTACCGATCCCGGCGGCAATACAGGTGTAAAGAATCTGTTTTTTCCACTTAAAGAGCGTTTTTAACACCCCCAAAAGATTGTCCTTCTGATTCATCTAAGTTGATTATTTCGTCGCCGTAGCTTGTATTCTATTCAAAAATACCGCAAAAGTAGAAAATTCGGTCAGAACAAATTAAACTTTCTGCCTATTGCGGAAGATCACTCACAGATTTTGGGACCAGGTTTATATAGTTGGGATGAACTTGTGCTTTTGGGAAAGGTTTGATGGAGGCGGCCTACAAACTCTGGCGGAGCAGTTGTTTGATTGGCATCAATTGAAATAAAAACGCCAGTGGCAGGGCCATTGATATACTGAGCAAAAAATTAACAGTCCAGGGTAAATTCAAATGGTTGTCAATCAAATAGGTTGTAATGATCAGGCTTACGCCAAATGCGACCAGCCTTAGACTAAGCGAGCCACTTATTTTTACATCCAACAAACTCCGGCACAACACCACCTGACCAATGAATACAAAAAACTGCGTCCCACAGGTAGCCGCTGCCGCGCCCAGAGCTTTATAGTCCGGGATGAGCAGGTAGTTTAAAATGAGGTTTAGCAATAAGCCAATGACAAAAATGCGGTTCATTTGCATCAGGCTACCATTAGCGGTAAGCAAAGTGCCAAAAATGTAGGAACCGCTAATGGCAATAAAGCTGATCATCAAATACGCCAGGATTTTGCCGGAGTACGCGCTGCCATTTGTGTAAAGCAAAACCATAATGTCCTCCTGAAAAAACCAGCAGGCACAACACAAAGCCAATGCCCCTACCCAAATGATTTGCAGGCTCATTTCGGTCAATTCGGCATAATGGCCCTTCTCCTTCAGCAGGCGGGCAAACATGGGCAGTAACAACCCCGCAAAAAGATAACCGATCATATTGCTGGCATCGAGCAGGCGATAGGCAGAGGCATAGAGGTCGACTTCCAGCACCCCATCTGGCAGCATTCGCTCAATCATCACGCTGTCGATACGGGTGTAGGCCGTCATCAGAAAAATGACCAGCGCAAAGGGGTAACTGCGCTTGAGGATGAGCCAGAGGAAGGCCGGTTGGAACCGGAAAATCAATCGCTCCAAACGCGGTAAAATGATCAGAAAGGCGATGAGGGCTGTAACCGCCAATGAAAACGTCTGGGCGTACACAAACCACTCAATACGGAAAGCTTCCTGCCAGGGGTTGGCCCAGAGCAACACGCTGCAAACGGCAATTAGCAATACCTTGTCGAGCACCGAAAGCACACTATCCAATCGATACAGGCCCAGCCCGGAAATGTTGGAGCGCAGGAACAATACCAGCGCATTCAACAACCAATTGAAGCCAATCAACATCAACAGCCCCAGAAAGGGCGTATAGCCCACAATCACGCCCGCCAAGCCAATAACCAGTAGATAAACGATCCCCAGCAATGCCTTCAAAATTAGAATGTTGGGAAAATATTTATCAATCAACTGGCGGTACTGGGAAATATTGCGGTTGTTGAAATTCTGGATGCCAAAGTCGTTGATGATCTGGAAGAGGTAGGTGAAATTGTAGAGGGTAAAATACAGTCCGTATACCCCCGGTGCCACCACATTCTGCACCGTCCGGTCGATGCCGAAGATGTAAAATGGTTTGATCAGCAGGTTTATGCCGAGCAAGAAGATGATATTGATGAGAAACTCCCGCTTCATTCTGGCGGGAAAATTAGCGGTTTAATGGGAAACGAGGAAATTCCTGGGAATAGTTGCGCAAAATCTCCCTTCGTCAGCCGGATTGCTGATTAAAGTCAGTAATCAACCTCACATTTAATTGGCTGAAAGTGTTTTAATATTGTACCACCTTTATTTGGGAAAATATACTCGAAAAATAAAAAAGCTATGCGACTTATCTACCTACTATCCTTTAGCCTGTTGGCTATGTCTACCGCTCTGATGGCTCAAACCGATGATGTGATGTGCAAAGACCTGGATTACCTCATTGGGCAGGAACAGCACCATCATGAAGACTTAATCAACTTCCGCACCAACGAATTTACGCTCGATTACGACGTTAAATACCACCGCATGGATTGGGAGGTTGATCCCAGTCAGTACTACATCAAAGGCACGGTGACCACTTATTTCACACCGGTGGTCTCCAACTTTCAGGACCTGAACTTCGACTTTTCCGCTACGCTGAATGTCAATCAAATCACCTACCACGGTCAGCCGGTAACTTATAGTCAATTGGGGAATGATAATTTGCTGATCAATTTACCCTCGATCATTGCTGAAGGACAAGTCGACAGCGTGACTATCAGTTATGAGGGCGTACCCACGGAAACGGGTTTTGGCTCCTTTATCCAAACCACCCACAATGATGATCCCATCGTGTGGACGCTTTCCGAGCCTTACGGCGCGAAAGAATGGTGGCCCTGCAAGCAGGATTTGAATGATAAAGTCGATTCTATTGATGTATACGTGCGTACACCGGAAGCTTACCGGGTGGCTTCCAATGGAGTATTGACCAGTGAAACCATAGTAGGTGCCGACAAGATTTACCACTGGCGGCACCGGTACCCTATTCCTGCTTATCTGGTAGCCATTGCAGTGACCAATTATGCCGTTTATTCCGATTACGTGCCCGTTGATGGAGCCGAGCCAATTGAGGTGTTGAACTACGTCTTTCCCGAAAGCCTCGCCTCAGCCCAAAACCAGACGCCGCAGATCATCGAGATTATGGAACTTTTTAATGATCTTTTTGGTCTCTATCCCTTTGCCGATGAGAAGTACGGGCATGCTCAGTTTGGCTGGGGCGGTGGCATGGAACACCAGACGATGAGTTTTATGGTCAACTTTTCCTACGGCCTGATGGCCCATGAGCTGGCGCACCAGTGGTTTGGCGACAAGGTGACCTGTAGCAGTTGGGAAGACATCTGGCTGAATGAAGGTTTTGCTACCTACCTTACCGGCCTGACCAACGAATATCTGGGCTCAGAGCAGGAATGGACCAACTGGAAACAGGGGCGTATCAATTCCATCGTCAGCCAACCGGACGGCTCGGTATGGGTGGATGATACCACCAGCGTGGGACGAATTTTTAGTGGCCGCTTGAGTTACAACAAAGGCTCCATGCTGCTCCACATGCTTCGCTGGAAGATCGGCGATGAGGATTTCTTCCAGGGCATCCGCAATTATCACAATGACCCCGATCATGCCTTTGCCTACGCCTATACCAGTGATTTGCAAGACGCATTGGAAGGGCAGAGCGGACAGGATTTGGATGAATTTTTTGACGACTGGTTTTATGGGGAAGGTTATCCTTCCTACAACGTGAAATGGGCACCAACGGAATCGGGCATTCGCATTTTGCTGGAGCAAACCACGTCCGATCCTTCCGTCGACTTCTACGAAATGCCGGTGCCCATTCGCGTATTTGGCGAAAGCCAGCAAATGGATTTAAGACTGGATCACGAATTCTCGGGTCAGTTTTTTGACGTAGAGCTGCCTTTCCAACCGGAAAGTATCGAGTTTGACCCCGAATTGTGGTTGGTTTCCACCAATAATGTAATTGAGGAAGTTACCACCGGACTTAGTGATCCATTGCAGGAAACTGAGGTGCAAGTTTTTCCAAATCCGGTCAAGCATCTCCTGGAGGTGCAGCTATTGAATGGGGCGCAGGCCATCGATTACATCGATGTATTTGATGTAAACGGGCGACTTTTGTTTAGCACAAATGTAGAAGCCTCCACCACTACGCTCGATTTTTCCGGACAGGCACAGGGCATGTACGTCATTAAGATTTACGCAGGGAATCAACAATACATCAGGAATATCATCAAGGGTTGACGTTGAACATCCTGTACAGAAATCGGTTTTACATTCACTATCTTTCTGTGATACATTTGTGATAGTGAGGCCCTATTTTTGCATAAAACTTCGTTCTTTGACAAATTTTGTGGTCAAGCTAAAATATAAATCAAAAGCGCCTTTAGAAGCGTTGGTTTATGTTTTTGATTGACTTTGAATCACGGAATTTGTCAAAGAACCCAAAATCTAATGCTATAATGAAACAATTAATGATTTTCCTGCTGACCCTTTCAATGACGGCTGTTGCCTGTAGCCAAAAATCGGGTGGTGAAGCGATGCAACAGAAGAAAAAGGACGGCACTGAGTCCATCGAGCAATACATCAAGGGCAAGCCTTACGACCAATTTGCCGTAGCCACTTTTGCCGGCGGCTGCTTTTGGTGTACGGAGGCCTCTTTTGAGCGCATACAGGGCGTAAAAGATGTAATCAGCGGCTATTCCGGCGGTCCGGAGCCCAACCCAACTTACCAGGAAGTAGGCAGTGGCATGACCCAACATGCCGAAGCCATCCAGATTTTTTACGATCCGAAAGAGATTAGCTTTGAGAAACTGCTCGAAGTTTTCTTCGTTGCCCACGATCCTACCCAGCTCAACCGTCAGGGACCGGACAAGGGACCGCAGTATCGCTCTGCTGTTTTCTATCATGATGAAGAGCAGCAGCAGCAAACGGAAGCGTACATTAAAAAGCTGGATGAATCCGGTAAATTCAGTAATCCGGTCGTTACTGAAGTCAGCCAATACGAAGAATTCTGGGTGGCCGAAGATTATCACCAGGATTATTATGAGCAGCATCCGGAAAATCCCTACATCCGTAATGTGAGTACGCCAAAAGTACAAAAGGTGGAAAAGACCTTTGCCGATATCCTGAAGCCGAAGTATAAGATGGAGAAGGGAGGGTAGTGGGAGGAGTCCTCTGAGTTAAAAAATCGTTACAAATATCATCATTATAAAAATAATCATTATAAATATAATGATGATATTTGTAACGATTATAAGCTCACTCCCCTACCTCATCCACGGCAATTTTTCCAAATCCACATTCCCACCCGTCAGGATCAAACCGACCTTTCTCCCCGAAAATCTTTCCGGATAAATCAATACCGCTGCCAGGGGCACCGCGCAGGAGGGTTCAATGATAATTTTCATGCGCTCCCAGATCAACCGCATAGCACGAACGATGGTGTCTTCGTCAACGGTCAGGATATCGTGCACATGATTTCGAATAATGGTAAAAGTCTTTTCACTAAGATTGGTTCGTAGCCCATCGGCAATTGTATTGAATGTCACGTTTCGCTGTAATTCTCCCGTCGTAAAGGACCGCCAGGCGTCGTTGGCTTCGATGGGTTCTGCACCGAGAATTTCGGCATCGGGCAGCAAGTAAGAGGTGGTTAGAGCAGTGCCACTCATCAGTCCTCCCCCGCCTACCGGAGCCATGACAATGTCAAGGCCGTCCGTATCTTCAATCAATTCTTTAGCGGTCGTAGCCTGTCCGGCAATGACGTGATAATCATCGTAGGGATGGATAAATGTGGCTCCCGTTCGCTCCACCACTTTTTGCAGGGTTTCCTCGCGGGCGGTCTGGCTGTTTTCGCAAAAGGTGACTTCCGCGCCGTAGCCTTTTGTAGCGGCGACTTTGATGCCAGGTGACACGTCAGGCATGACAATATAGGAGGGAATACCCAACAGTTTTGCACTCAGCGCCACCGCCTGAGCATGGTTGCCGGAAGAGTGGGTGGCAAGTCCTTTAGCTTTCTCCGCCTCAGTAAGCCTTAAGGCGGCACTACTCGCGCCCCGCATTTTGAAGGCCCCAATTTTCTGGAAGTTTTCACACTTAAAATAGAGTTCCGCACCGGTAATCTGATTCAGACTTTGGCAGGTCAGCACCGGCGTGCGGTGAATCATGTGCTGGATAGCTTCGTGGGTAGCGCGGATATCTTCCAGGGTTGGAGGTGCGGTTAGTTTTTGCATACCTATTTTTTACCCAAAGGTAGCGTAACGGACCTTTATAAAGGAGAGGTTCCTTGGTAATATTGTGATTAAATTTCCAGAAGCTTGTCTATTGGTTCCTGAAGATCAATATCTTTGATAAGTTTTTCAACCTCCTCCGGGACAAAACCCTGGTAATTTTGGTCAAGCTTTAACTGTTCAAGGTCAAGCTTTTCTTTCATCGGCTTTGTAATTTCGGCCAACACTTTTCCACTTTCTGACTGCTGGTCTAGAAATTCTTCAAGCTGATTTAGCAGTTTTTCATCCTGCAAATCGGTGATGCGTTCTATTAATCTATATTTTTTTGTTTCTACTGTCATCCTTGACATTTATCTTGTAAAACGACGCTTGTCGCTCTTCAAATTTACTCCTTTTTTTTCACAAGACAAAGTGCCACTTTCCCACAGCGAACACCAACCCCCACAAACCGTTAAAAAAATATAAAGTTCCAATTAATCACCCATCTCTAGCCCGTGAAACAGCTATCCAAAATCACGTCCATCCTCATTCTGATCATTGGTACTACCCTAATTCTCTATTGCGGCAGCACCTTTTTGATACCACTGGCCTTCGGTGGTATGTTTGCCATCCTATTCACTCCATTAAAAGACTGGCTGCAGGAAAAAGGCATACCCAAGATGGGTGCCGTATTGTTGTGCCTGATGAGCATACTGACGATTTTCGGGCTTTTCATAGGAGCTGTCTTCTGGCAAGGGCAATCACTGGCGGAAGATTGGCCTAAGATCAAAAAGGAAGTCAGCCAGAAGATAGATCAGCTGGAAGACTGGACAATCGCAAACATCGGTATTGCCTCCAAAGAGCGCATTGAAAAAGTCAAGGAGAATCTTTCGAATCAAAAGCAGAATTACCAGAGTTATATCAAAAATTTTGTCGGTTCCACAGTTGATACTCTGGTCAAGGTGGTACTTGCCCTGGTCTATATGGTTTTTCTGATGATTGTTAGCCAGCGACTCACCAATTTTGTAGTCATGCTTGTGCCCGATGACGAGCAAAACAATACGCGTTCCATCATTCTTTCCTCACGCAAGCTGGTCTTTAAATACTTTTTGGGTCGATCTATCCTGGTCGGTATCCAAAGCGTACTCTACATGATCGGGTTTTCCATTTTTGGATTAAAATATGCCATTCCCATTGGGATTTTTGCCGGCATAGTAACCTTTATTCCGTACGTGGGCAACATCATTGGCGGTAGTACCGCTCTATTGATCGGATTGGCAACGGGGGGTGGCACCACTGTTCTATTGGGTGTGATCGGTACGATGACTCTGGTTCAGATTCTTGAGAATTACATCCTGGAACCCTGGATTGTCGGCGGTGAAGTCAACCTGAACCCCTTCGCGACATTCGTATCCGTTATAGGCTTCAGTCTGATCTGGGGCGTAGCCGGTACCATCCTGGCCGTACCTATTGTGGCTATTCTAAAAACGGTGTTCGATCACATCGATTCGCTGCGTCCCTTTGGCTACGTACTGGGTTTGCGTGAAGCAGAAACTACCTGACCTCGTCAGTAATCCATCCGTATATTTCCCCCTTGCGGTTGGTGCTGTAAAACAAGTTAAAACGGCCCTTGACCTCTTTTCCCTCAGTGGGATTTTCCAGGATGGCACTAAAATAAAGGGTATTGGAACGCACACTTTTGTATTCAATTTCTTGAATAATGGCGCCATCGGTAAAGTCGACGTTAGCTGCATTCTTGAAAAGTACCGTCTGATTCAGCTCAAAAAGCACGTAAGGCGTCACATCAATCGACAACTCGGTTTTACCCTCTCTTTCCATCCTGATTTTCCAATGCCGACCTTTTTCATTTTCAGTTACCGGTGGCATATTCATCACTTCGATGGTGACCATTTCATTACCGATGCGTTCGGGATATTGTTGGATTGTGGTATCGCGCGGGCTAGTCGGTTGCTCAGCTTTCGCCTGAGTAGTCGTCTCCTCCGTTTTGGGTTCAGACTGACAGGAAAACATGATAAACATTACGAAGAAAAAAATTGCATTTCGAATCATGCCCGAAATTACCAAATTTGAAGTATAAAATACAAATCGAGCCTGTCTGATATCTCCAAACGGGCCCGATTCATTCAGACTCTTACGCCCAATTAATTACTACTAAATACCAAATACTCCCAAGGCTTCATTTCCACATTCATGCCACTTGAAAGCTCGGCATTTTCGCCATTAAATACATTGGTAAAACTGCCCACAAAGCTTTCTCCTTCCAGGGAACCATTTTGTACCGTGGACGATAGGTTGATGATCACCACCACCTGATCGCCGTCTTTTTCGCGGGTGAAGGCGTAGATGTTTTCGTCATTTCCGGTGGGAATTTTGACCAACTCACCACCGTTTTCGCCATTCCAAAGCGCTTTATTTTTGTGTTTTAAATCAAACAAGGTCTTGTAAAAGTCGGCGTACTCATAATCACCCCATTCAATGTTGTCTTTTTTGAAAAACTCCAATTGCTTGTCCATGGCCGATTCCATTCCGGTGTACAATAATGGCATACCGTCAAAGGTAGCCGTCAGTACGGCGAAAGCTTGATGGCCATCGCCCATGCGCTGAAATTCGGTACCTGACCAGGAATTTTCGTCGTGATTGGAGGTAAACTGCATCTGGTAACCCTTTTCATATTCGCTGTGCTTTTCAGCCAGCAGTTTGTCAATATCCAGTGCCGTTTTTTTCTCCATTTCGGCCTCAGCACCTTCCACTACATTACCCTGCACCAGCTTCTTGGCAGCATCGCGATTCGCACCTTGTGATTTGGCAATTTCATTCAGCAAATGATGCATTTCCCAAGCGTAGTCCATCACAAAAGCACCGTTGTTGACAATAGCTGGCACTTCGGCTTCCGCCAACATAAACAATGGTTCAATAGCATAAAGCGAATCGGTACACTGCGCCCAAAAATCAACCGGAATACCGTGGGCCACATCCACCCGGAAGCCATCAACACCTACGTCTTTTACCCAAAACGCCATCGCATCAATCATGCCTAAGCGCATTTCAGGTATGGCGTAATTCAGGTCTGCAACGTCGGTCCAGCCCCAGGATTCGCCCGTTTCCGGATTGATGGGGTCAGTAATTTTGCCATCCTTTTGGGTGTACCAATCGGGGTGTTCCGTAATCCAGGGGTTATCCCAGCCCGTATGATTGGGTACCCAGTCGATAATGCAGTACATGCCCGCATCGTGAATGGCTTGCAGCATGTGTTTGAAGTCATCCATAGTACCAAAATCCGGGTTGACGGCCTTATAGTCGGCCACAGCATACGGACTGCCCAATTCTCCTTTCCGGTTTTTGACACTAATTGGATGTATGGGCATAAACCACAGAATATCCACCCCCATATTTTTAAGCCGGGAAATGTGGCCTTCAAAGGCTTTAAAGGTGCCTTCCGGAGTGTAGTGTCGCATGTTTACTTCGTAAATGGTGGCATTTTTATGCCAATCGGGTACGCGAGGTTTTTCAAAAGTTTCGGTTGTTGCCGTTGCTTCGGCACCCTCATTTTGAGGTGTATTTTTACAGCCAATGCCCATGATGCTAACCATCAGCAACAGCAGTAGCAGGTTTGAAAAGATTTTCAGTTTCATACAAATATTGAGTTTAAAATAATGCTTGCAGTCTATGAAATAGGGTTATCCAAAATCGAGTCACTGTCCTCCGGAAGTGCCTCCGGATCATCGACATCATCTACGCGCAATGTCAACAGTCCTGCCAGGATCATCGAGCAGCCACCCACCACCAGCGCATAGATGGCATGTCCATCAAAAAATCGCTGCACCAGAAAGCCCAAAATGGTCGCCGCTACCAGTTGCGGAATGACGATGAAGAAGTTGAATACGCCCATGTAATAACCCATTTTATTGGCCGGTAGAGCTCCGGCCAACATGGCGTAAGGCATCGATAGGATACTCGCCCAGGCGATCCCCACCGCAACCATGGAAACGATCAATAAGCTGGGATCAGTAATGAAGTATACTGAAAATAAGCCCAATCCACCAATGACCAGACAGATCAGGTGTGTCACCCGCCGATTAGTCTTTTTAGCGAGCCAAGGCAAGGCAAAAGCCACGACCGCTGCAATGCCATTGTACACCGCAAAAATAACGCCCACCCAGTCGGCCCCTTCGTTGTACACAGCGGAAGTCGTATCACTGGTACCATAAATATGGCTCGTAACAGCCGCCGTGGTGTAAATCCACATACTGAATAAAGAAAACCAGGTAAAAAACTGAACGACAGCTAGTTGCTTCATCGTGGTCGGCATCCGCAGCAGGTCGGTCATGATGGCAACATAACCGTTTTGGTATACCCCACCATTGATCATCAGCCCGGAAATGATCCAAAGTAGGCCAACCACCCCAAGCATAATGGCCAGTAGGTAGACTTCCTTGGGCACCCCAATTTGCATCAATCCAAAAATGATAACTGCGGCACCGGCTAATACGCCCGCTCCGATATACAACTGATTACGTCCCTCCGACGCCTGTTCATCAGCAGTCCATTCTGGGGTCACCTCTTCGTGTTCCTCACCAAATGCTTTCAGTTCCTCTGCCGAGTATTCATGTGACCGAAAAACGGTCCACAAAACTGCCGTCACAAAAACTGCGCCTCCCAGGTAGAAGGACCACTTCACAGAATCCGAAATCTGTCCTTCGGGAGCCACATTCGATACCCCAAACCAATTGGTCAGCATATACGGCAATGCCGAAGCTACTACGGCTCCGATACCAATAAAGAAACTTTGCGTAGCAAAACCCAGCGTGCGTTGCTCGGAAGGCAAATTATCACCCACAAAAGCCCGGAAAGGCTCCATCGTGATATTGATCGATGCATCCATGATCCAAAGCATCCCTGCTGCTACCCAGAGAGTGGGAGAATTTGGCATCAAAACCAGTGCCAGCGAAGCCAGAATGGCTCCTACCAGGAAATAAGGCCGCCGTCGTCCCAGACGTGGATGCCAGGTCCGGTCGCTGAAATAACCGATGATGGGTTGAATTAAAAGCCCGGTCAAGGGAGCAGCAATCCAGAGGATAGGAATTTGCTCTACTTCTGCGCCCAGGGTTTCGAAGATCCGGCTGACATTGGCGTTTTGCAGTCCAAACCCGAACTGAATACCCAAAAAGCCGAAGCTCATATTCCAGATTTGCCAAAAGGAAAGCCGGGGCTTCCGCGAGCCGATGGATGTGTTAGTCATTGATCGTTAGTTTTTCTAGTTTCATACCTGCCTGTACAGTGGGCAGTAAAATTCACCCAAAATAATCATTTTGTGATAATTCAGAAGAGAATCGCCTTTATTACCACTACGGTTGGGGAGCGACCACATCTAAACCGCCACTTTCCAAGTCTTGGACTTTGAAAGAGGCTATCTTATGCAACACAATCGGTTCCGGAGGAACCACCTATTTGTAGAACTGGTAATAAATCAACCATTGCGCACCAGCGGTGCGCCCTCTAAAAATGTATCGCACCCAACAAATTTTGATCTACCACCCCATTCATTTATTTTCCCAAAATGAAAAAGCGATCTTTAGCAGAAATTTAGCCCTTCAATGAAAAAAACAACCTTGATCCTCGGCCTGCTCTTGGCCATGAGCCAGCTATTTGCCCAGCAAAAACCTACCCCCATCTATCTGGCAGATGATGCGCCCCAATGGGCGCAAATGATGATGGCAGAAAATCCCAATGTCTGGGAAATTCAGACCGCCTTCGATGCCTATTTTGCCGAAAGGCCTTTTGAAAAAAATACGTATACCCAATATTTCAAACGTTGGATGCATTGGGCTCGACCCTTCACCCAGGCAGATGGCTCCATCGTCATCCCTACCCCGGAAGAAGAAGCCGCCAGACAACGCCACTTACGTGAAACACGAAACGCCTCCAACCGTCTAGATCCCATCTGGACCTTCAATGGCCCCATGGTGCACTACTTCCCCGATGCCTCGGCCCAATCGGTGGATCACACCAATATCTACGCCTTCGACATCTATGCCGCCGATCCCAATATCCTCTATGCCGGTGGGGAATCAGGCGGACTGTGGAAGACCACCGATAAGGGTATGAATTGGGAGTTGCTTACCGCAAATATCCTGCACGATGCTTTCAACGCCGTCAAAATCAACCCACAAAATTCCGATCAGGTCTTTGCCGGCACCCGTGGCAAAATCATCAAGACCAGCGATGGCGGCCTGACCTGGGAAACCGTCTACAATGAAGCCAACCTGGTCGTACAGGAAATCTATATGCATTCCAATACGCCATCGGTGGTGATTGCCGCCACTACTCGCGGCTTGCTGCGCAGTACCAACAGTGGCAATACCTGGGACAAGCTATTTCCACAAAATGCCTGGGGTGTCAAATCCAAACCCGGCGATCCCAATACCGTTTGGGTGATCAGCGATAACGGCAATAGCTCCGACTTCCTGATTTCCACCGATGGGGGCGCTACCTTCAACACCTCCAACAACGGCTGGTGGCAACCCACCGGCGATGAGCAGGTGACCGGTGCCATCATTGCGCCCTGCCCTTCCAATCCCGATAAGGTGTATGCTTTTTTAAGTGGAAATGGCGGCAATCTGGGCGGCTATATCGGCGTATTTGTTAGCCTCGATGGAGGGGCCAACTGGACCAATACCAACCCCAATAATGCCATCGGCCAGCCGTATTCTATTCCCAACCACACCAACCTGATGGACGCCAATGGGGTCGACTGGTTTTATCAGGGATTTTACGATCAGGCCATTGTGGTCAATCCTTTAAATGACAATGAAATCATCGCCGGAGGCTGTTCCTGGTTCCGCAGTCTGGATGGCGGCGCTACCTGGCAGGGCTTTGGTGGTTATGTCGGCGGAACCGGCATCAGCGGTGACCGCCACCCCGACATTCAGTGGGCGGCAGCTGTGGATAATGAGGTATGGATATCCTCGGATGGAGGCATGGTCTATTCCGATAATTTTGGCCAACACGTAGAGGGCCGCAACAACGGCATTAGCGGAGCCGATTTGTGGGGTTTTGGCAGTGGCTGGAATGAAGATATCCTGGTTGGCGGCCGCTATCACAACGGCAATATGGCCTACCACGAAAGTTTTCCGGAAGGCACCTATTACGCCATTGGCGGCGCGGAATCAGCCACGGGTTATGTCAATCCAGGGCCCGAGCGCAAGATTTATCACTCCGATATCGGCGGCGACATTCTCATCCCCGGTTTTGGCAATGGTGTGGGCGGATTCCCGGTAGGGGCCTGGCCCAATGAAAGCTACGCGTACTACGCCAACTCCGAGATGGAATGGCACCCGGATTGCTGGAACATCGTCTTTCTGGGCAAAGACAACAAACTCTGGCGCTCTAATGATGGCGGGACTACATTCACGGTGCTGCATGAATTCCCCGGTGATGAAGAACGCAAGGTTTACGATATCGAAATCTGCCGTTCTCATCCGCAGACCATGTATTGCAGTCAGTGGGATGGCACTGATGATGCCGTTTGGCGAAGTAATGACGGAGGGCTTAACTGGACCCTTTGCACCCCATTGCCTACACCCAATAACAACGACCGTGTCAAATTGGCGGTCAGCGCCGACAATCCCAGCGTGCTTTGGCAAGCCGTCACTTACGGCTCCAACGGCAAAAAAATCTACAAAACCGAGGATGGCGGCACCACCTGGGAAAACCTGACGACTTCCGTTTTGGATGGCATCCAGGTCACCAACATCATGGCCCAACACGGTACCGATGGCGGCATCTACCTGGGTACGGATGGTGGCGTCTTTTACCAAAATAATACCATGTCCGACTGGCAGGTGTACAGTGACGGCCTCCCGCTTTCTGCACGGACTAACCGACTGAAGCCTTTTTATAAAAGAGGCCTGATCCGCAATGGTTGCTGGGGCTTCGGGGTCTGGGAAGCGCCCTTATTTGAAACCAGCACCGTGCAAGCATTGGCTATGGCCAACAAGCTGGAATCCTTCTGCCCTTCCGATACCTTTTACTTTGACGACCACTCCGTGGTGATGCACGAAGGCGCCTCCTGGCAATGGGATTTCCCCGATGCGGAAACGGTAGTCGGTGCGGATACACGTACACCAAAAGTGGTCTTTGGAACCGCCGGACTCAAAACCGCCATCATGAATCTCACCACTCCGGAAGGCACTTTTGTCGATTCCCTTACGGTAATGGTGGGTGACGAATGTGAAAGCCTGCTGCCGGAGATTTATCCGGGCTATGCCCTGGCACTGGATGGTGATGGCGACTATGCCATAGCCAGCGATGAATTGAACCTGAACGGCAATACCATGACCATCACCGCCTGGATCAAACCGCAAGGTGATCAAAGCGACTGGGCGGGAATCGTACTGACCCGTGGCGGCAATACGACCGCTGGACTGCACTTTGGCGAAAACAATGAACTGCACTACATGTGGGACAACCAAAACTGGTGGTGGAATACCGGTTTGTATCCTCCCCTGGGGGAATGGTCGCACATCGCTATGGTCATTGAACCTGATCGGGCGACCTTATACCTGAATGGAGTGCCCGCTACCTTGTCGACCAATCATGCCATAGAGCCTTTCGATTCTCCCATTGTCATCGGCAGAGATCCGAACTACAACAACCGCTATTTCAAAGGGCTGATTGATGAGGTAAGTGTCTATGACAAAGCCCTTTCTCAGGATCAGCTCCGTGAAGACATGCACCTTACTCGTACGCATACCGATACGGATGGCTTACGCAATTATTATCAGTTTAATGAAGCCGAAGGCCTCGCTTTTGATCGCATTGGTTTGGGCCACGTCAGCTTCGGCGGCGACGCTTATCGCGAAATATCTACGGTAGCAGTCGGCCCGGGAGTAAGCAGCCGAAGAACGGTCAGCAATCCTGGTTCCTATAATTTGGACGATACCGGCATTGCCCTGGATTTCTCCATTGGTTCTACCTTCCCGGAAGGTGAATTGGTGGTCACCCGCCTGGATATCCAGCCCGATGCTTTACCAATAGCCGATAGTTTGAATCGTTCGTATTGGATATTGCACAATTTTGGCCAGAACGCCCTTTTTGATCAGGTGGATAGAATTGGTTTCAGCCAAATAGGAGAAGTTCCCGACAATGCCCCCGTCGAAGGTTACCAGCTATACGCCCGTGCACCCCGCGCCGATGGTAATACCTGGGAGTTGAAAGATGTAGCCGACCAGGTCATCCCCGGTCCCAATGGCACCGTCAATTTCACCATGGATAATGGCGTACAGGAAGCCGCCCAGTTCATCCTCTCCACCCCAATGGTGACTGACGTAGCAGCACCCATTTCCAACAAGTTAAAAACCTGGCTTTCGCCAAATCCAGTAGCCACCAACGGTCTGCTGACCATCAAAACCGAATTACCCGGCACCGTAACCTTCAGCCTCTACGACGAAAAAGGCCGCGCCATCCGGATTGCTAAATTCGAAAACAACACGCAACTACAAATGCAAGGCCTGGCCGCGGGTATCTACGTTTACGCCATCGAAAGTGAGCGATTTTTGGGTTATGGCAGGATTGTGGTGTATTGATGATTGGAAGGAATGGATGAATTGGGTGGGTTCTCCTAGCGACAAAACCCCAACAATTCAGCCTTCATTTTTCTTCTGTTCATCAGCCCCCTGAAAAAGCCACATCGTGGCGACACACTGTAGCCAGTGGTTTTAACCGCTGGCTACAGTGTATGAACAAATTTCAGCTACGTAGTAGCGACACATCTCCGCACGCAAAAATCTGTAGTCCAAGGCGAAATTCATTTTATCTCAACATTACCAACCTGGGTGTTTCCGCCGCTCACCTTCCAAGTCGAGGACTTTGAAGGAGGCTACCTCATTGGATACATCCCGGTTCCGGAGGAACCACCTCTTTGTAGAACCGGTCATCAACATCGCAAGGGGCACCAGCGGTGCGCCATCTAAAAAGGGGAAGGTTGGCAAATCCACAGGTGAAAAAATTTTCACCCAACCAATCAAAACCCATCCGTCATACCCTAACCACCGGTTCCGGAGGAACCACCTCTTTGTAACTACGGTCATCATATGTGGACCAGCGTGCTGGAAGTACGCTCTGTACTGCGCCCTTACCCGGCATTGGCTGGTCTAGCGAAGAAGGGATTCAAAAGCCGTTAAGAACGGTAAACTGTTTGAGCCGAAACTATGATTTGCGCAATCGACAAAGGTCAATAGTTCATGCAAATTAGCGCAAAATAACAACTCAAAAAGGCGAGTTTTTACCGTTTAGGCTTTTGGATTCCTTCGCAGCGTTAAGGACCAGGCACAGCCTTGATTTTTCCCACTTTTTATCAAGAAAAAGTGGCCGCCGGAGGCATCCTATTGATAAGGCAAATGGAAATAACCAAGCCTCAAACTGCAGCCAAAATATTGCTTCCAGAGCAAAAAATGTCTAGTTGCTACTCCAATAAAATCACCTTCCCCCGTTGAACCACGCTACCACCACCATCCTTCACCCTTACCCAATACGCCGCCGCAGCATACCCCGAAAGATCCAATTCCACAGAGGTCTGATCCGCTCGCACATTCACCAAACGCCTCCCCATCACATCCACCACCTCAATCCTGGCACCTACCGGCAAATCCGATACGGTAACCACTCCCGAAGTCGGATTCGGAAACACCTTCACCGCAGCAATTTCTCCCTGAGGGTCATCAATCCCCGTATCCAGATTCACATCGTGAAAATTGGCCAAAAGGCGAATATAAGCCGCCTGATAATAAATCGCCGGCTCCGATAATTCCCACGAATTATCCGGCCAACCCGTGTTGAAATCAAGGTAACTCTTCTGCTCCGGCTGACCGGCCGGTGGCGAGATTGATGTGACCGAAAAACTCGCATTGGGTCCACCCGCAACATAACCCGGTGGCGGTCCATACAACGACGTTTGGCTATTGTCCCATTCCGTGCCATCGGCAAACCAGGTGTGGTAAATTTCGTCAATACAGCGGTCACCACCAAGTGGGTACATATTCGACAAATACACTAATCCCAGCGGATTTACACCGTGAAAATAATGCAGATGCCCGGCCATATTCTCCTGAAAAGATTCCGGCACTCCGTCATCAAGTCCGTATTTGACCAGCTGATAATTGAGATTTGCGTAGCTGGCCTGAATGGAATTACTGCCCCAGTGGTACGACCAACTGGGCATAAACGAGCGGTACAAATCACTTGGGTTAAACCCGAAAAAGCCGTTCCAGTTGTTTTGCGCCGCCGTTTGAAAAGAATTGCGAATGTTATCGGCCATCGAGGAAGGCACATTGGGCAAAGTCGTCAGTTGTAGCAGCGCATCAATCAGAGAAGCCTTATATGGTCCCCAGAAATTATTCCCCACCGGCTCCGTTTCCTGGTAGTGGGCTTGGGCGTAAGCCAAATATTCCGCATCTTCGGTTAGCTCATAGAGATAGATCGCTGCCGCCACCGCCTTCTCCTTTTGGGTGTCGCTATCCCAGTCCGCATCACCGGCTTTGATGGTGCCATCGTCGCAGGCTTCGTCCAGGTTATTGGCATTGAGCATGGGCAATACATAATCCCAGGCCGTCTCGGCGCGGGATTGTAGCAGATCGGCGTAGGATTGCAGGCTGGGAAAGTCTTTCAACACAAAAGCTGCATGGGCAAACATACTCGCAATGGCAATACTGGCCGAACTACAGGTCGGACCGTAATACCGGCGGTCAAAATTCTGGCTCGGCGGTGCCGCCGCATTATCGCCATGATCGATACTGCCCATTTTGATGTGGGTCGAGCCATCTTCATTATTCATTTTGAGCAACCAATCCAGTTCCCACTTGATTTCATCAATAATATCCGGTATGCCGTTTCCCGACTCTGGAATATTATTGGCATCCGAAAAAGCCTGTGGGTTTTCCCGGTACGCCCACATCAGGTTATGCATTGCCTGTTCGGCAAAAGTGACGTATTTGTTGTAATCGCCTGCATCAAACCAGCCGCCGCTCAGGTCTTTTTCCAGGTCAGTATTGGAGGGGTTGTACACATAACTACAATTGGCATCCTGCTGGCTGTTGAGAAACGATACCTCATCCCGCCAGGCCGACTCGGCATAAGGAGCCTCCTTGGCCGCATTACAACGGTTGTAATAAAACATCCGACAAGCCGCCTTCATCACATGCCCGTAAATCGCTGGATCAACCTCAAATTCCGCCGACCGCTCCCCCGACCCCGGATCGAGCAGGTAATACCGCCCCGGCTCCGTCACCGCCGAAAAATCCACCCACCAGCCGCGATCTCCGGAGAGGTTGTGGGTTGCCCCTCCATTCCACGCCTCCGGTGAAACCGTCAGCACCACCGCATCCGTCGCCGCATTGCGCACCTCCACCTGCCCCGAAGGCGTAAACGACTGCCCCGAGTTGAACCCCACCACCGGATCACTCAACACCGCCACCTTCGTCGCATCCGGCAGATACCCAAACTGATCGACATGAATAAACGGACTGACCTCCTGAGCCCCTAAACCATAAAAAATAACAAGACCAACAATGGTAAAAAGCGTGCGCATAGATTTTGGATTTTGTGTGTTGCAAATTAGGCAAAAATGAAGGTGGGGGCAAGGTGGAAAGCAGGGGCATACCGATCAAAATACGGGTGTAACGTTCCCAAAAATTCCTTAATTTCACCCCAAAATCAAATTATGCACGCTGAAATTCAAACCGAGAAGGGCACGATGAAAGTAGAATTCTACGAGGAGGATGCCCCGGGAACCGTTAAGAACTTTGTGGACCTGTCGAAAAGTGGCTTTTATGATGGGCTGACTTTCCACCGGGTGATTCCCAATTTTGTAATTCAGGGCGGTTGTCCCAATGGCGATGGCCGTGGCGGTCCGGGTTATAAAATCCCCTGCGAACTGGATGGCGACAATCAATTTCACGACCGCGGGGTGCTTTCCATGGCGCATGCCGGACGAGATACCGGTGGCTCCCAGTTCTTCATCTGCCACAGCCGCGAAAATACGGCCCACCTTGATCGCAATCATACTTGCTTTGGACGCGTATTTGAGGGGTTGGACGTGATTGATGACATCCAGCAGGGTGATCGGATTGAGAAGATTATCATCGTCGAATAAACAACAAAAAAGAAAGTATAATCGCCTATTCGGCGATCTTTAATTCGAACCACAAAAGGAACAAAGAAACACAAAAGCTCTTCTGTGATCTTTTGTCCCTTTTGTGGTTCAAAAAAATTCACCCTGGTTTTTTATTTCTGCATTTTCTCTTTATTCGATTCAATTGGTTAATCAAAGCCACTTGCCTTGTGTTGCTATTTTTTGTACATTGCCAGTGCTTTCTCGGAAACTCAAAACATATCCCTTCTAGATTTTTGATCGCTACCCAGACAAATTCAAACCCATCACGTCAATTAAGCCTGATGTGATCATCAGTTTTAAGCCAACGTAACAGTACTACCCAATTTCACGAAGAAAAAAATATTCTGTCCACTCGATTGGTAACAGCAAGGCTTGTGGTGGAATAAATGTTTTAGATTCCCTTCCTCCCCGAATAAGTAAACAACCGTTGTGATATCCCCGGTGCATCCCGTTGGGATCTGCCGAGCTTTTATACCGATTAAAAAACCACTCATGGACCCTAAAACACTAGCCGCCCGACTGGTAGAGCTGACCGGTCGACTGAAGCGGACTTCCAAAGACCAGATTGCCTCCATCCAAAACCTGCAGGAATCCCTGGCCAAAGCCATGCTGCGCGAACCGGAGACGGAAATTCGCGACATTATTTTCCAAACGGAACGCACCGATACGCTCTCCGGCGAAATGCTGGAGGAAACGCCGTTGTATAAGGAAATGCACACCTTGACGGAACGCCTCGCCAAACAGAAAGCCGCTAAAAATGAGGTCAAATACCGGGTGTTCCGGCGCACCACCCCCGTGATTAATGCCGAAATTCCCGGCTCTATTCCCCGCTGGGGACGTGGAGCAGCCATCGCCTTTACGGAAGGACCCTTCTTTGGCGAAAATGGGCTGGTGTACTGGTTTGATTTTTACACCTTTACCAAGACCATCGCCATCCATTTTGGCAATGAATCTATCCCATCCTTGATGGTGCCGGTGCGGCTGTCACTGTTGGGCAGTTCCAAAAGACGCTACAAAATTGATGAGGGTAGCATCTGGATACGGTCAAACTTATTTACCGCCTCGGCTCCGGCCGGGCAATACACCGGGCTAAAAATTGACGGGGGTACGCTGACCCTCAGCATCAAAGATGCGCCCATTGGCGATAAAATGGACATTCCGGCCAACGCCAGTATCGAACTTGACCTGGATTTAGTACAACCGGATACCCTACCCGATTCCAATGACGATTACGGACTGGACGTCAAAAACGCCAGTATTCGTCTTCCCGATAAAATAGCCTGCACTATTGTGCAAAACAAGCTAACCATTGACCAGCTGGCCCGGGGAAAATGGCAACTATTTAAGGACAAACGCACCTTTACTTTCTTGGAAAGTCATTCCGTCACCTATTCCCCCTTAATCGACCGAATTTTGGTGCCGATGTCCACCTCTTCAGATACCTTTACGGTAGCAGACGGTGACGCTCAATCGGTCTTTAATATTTTTTCCGGTGAGGGTCTCGTCTCTCAGGGGGCCTGGTCATTTCCCACCGCAGCCATTACTATCTCCGATCCGCCCGAAGCGGCGGGTATCGGAGCGTTGGCCCTTTTGGTAAAGCCCGGCCTCGAATGTAAATGGATGGGATTGGAGGGTGGTGCCATTAACCTCGGTGCCAACTGGCTTCAACTGGCGCCGGGCATCTTCAGCGTCACGGCAGAACAGGCCGGTAATATTTACGCCAAGCAAACCTACGAGCTGTGGGCCAATGAGAAAACGGGTTATGTATCGGAAGTGCATTTGCAGTATACCGATGCCTTTATCTTCCGGTTTACAGCCCTGAATATCGGCGTGGAAGCCATTTTCACAGAAGTGGACACTGATGTACAAACCGACCGACCGGTGAAGGTGGACGAGAGCCCTTTTGAAATCAAGGGCAAAGACACGCTTTTCCTGCTTTATGTGTCCAAAGCCTTCCAGGGACTGCTGCTCTACGATGCCGATATGATCGTTGATCAGGCCGGTCCGGCACCGATTGGAGCGGCTCCGAATATCAAACTGGAGTCACACGCCATTGCCTTGAATAATGCCTTATTGACGGTCACCCAACCGGCTTCTTTCCTGCTGGCGGGTTCATTGGCGGAAGCCAACAAAATCAAAAACGGCTACCTGAATCTGTTACATGGACTTTATCACCTGGTCCCTACCCTACCCGATCCCTACGCAGCCAATCTCGGTGCCCTGATTCGCAAGCGGGGCAGATATGATACCGCCAATATTGCCGGAAGGACATCCGAAAAATCGATTGCGGCTTTGTTGTTATGTACCGTGACCTGGCCGGCGGAATCATCCACTGAAGAAAAGCCGCTTAATGCCGAGGTAAGCTATCAGTTCCTTCCATTGAGTCCACGACAGCCTCGTAATATTGGTTTGGAAGCAAGTGCCGATTTCACTGCCGAAGCGGTGAATGACACAGTGACTGTCAGTGCAGCAACGACCACCCGAGCCCTTTTTGCCAGCTTTGATAATAGCTATAATCGACATCAATACGAGACGCCCTGGAAAAGCATGGTCGACAATATCGGGCGGGACATTTTTGCGCTGCTCGATGTATCTACCAACGCCGACCTGATGGGCATCACCTATGGTTTTCTGAATGAGAAATACCTCATGAAGGTCACCCATACGCCTATTGTGAATGACCCTGACAATCCGGCCATTCCCTACCAGATTGAGGGCATGGATTTTAAAGCTTCCGGCAAATTTGTCAAGGCATTCACCGTACCGCAAATCTCCTGGGAGCCGGTCATCAACCTTTCGGATAATGCTGTATTGGGCGTAGACCCGCCTCCGGGCGTGCTGGCCTTTCCGGATGATGGTGGTCCGACGCGGATTTTTAATGATAGTGCCAAAACGGTGACGCTGGCACCGATTCCGGTGACAAATTTCCTCGTAGATGAATTTAAGGACGATGACAACCTGAACACCTACAGCATATTCACCCTCCCGTTTGGTTTGCAGGCTGTCGCCAAAATCGATAAAGAAAATCAATTTGATTCGAATGACGAAGGAGCTGATATTGATTTTAACCGCCCCCAATTTCCCGACGAAGTGGAAGGTGGTATTCAATTAAAAACCACCGCTCCCGAGCATAAGGACGAAAAGAATCGCATTTTTAAAGGCAATACGATTCAACTCACCAACCTCATTTCTTCCGAGCCCTACGTGACCAATATTTTGGGTGAGGATGTGACGGGTATTTTTAATAATGAATTTAGCCCGGGTGGCCAGTACGGTCCGTTTACCAACCGTGGAGTGCCGCTGGAACGTATTGATTTTAGCGGTTACGGAGCCAGCATGTTTAACCACTGGTTTAACAATAACGCTCAATTTGCCCAGACCAGCCAGACCAAATTTGATGTCTGGGTGGGCCGTACCGCTCACGAGATCATCCAGGTGCGCAGTGTGATTTATCCGTGGGGTATATATGTGGTGCGGACCATTACCTTATTCCGTGTTAATAGTGCCTACGTTTACCGTGTAGATAGCGGCTGGCGCGCCGAAACGGATGGACTTTACGATTTCAATTTTACCGTTGATCAAAATATTGTGCCCAATAATCTGTTGAATGCATTCAACTCCTTCCATGCAGAATTTAACGATAACGGAACGATCAAAAACCTACGTCCCTACTCCTTCCATCCCGGATTGGTGAAGGGTGTTTACAACGTTAAAAATATTGAAAACACCGCCGATATTCCGGCTTATGTCAATAATCGGCCTAAGTTGGAAGGCGAAGCCTACATGGACCAAAACGGCAAAATCCGCGTGGTGCAGGGAGCGGAAGTCGGCAAGCCCTGGGGCATCAAGCTCAGTCCGGTGTATTTCACTGCCGATGTAAATCTCGACTTTGTGAAGGAAGGTAAGGTCAATGGACGGGTACCCTCCAAGAAGATCCTCGGCTTTGTACAAATCAGCCCGGCGGGAGTCCCTATCCCGCGTGATGCGTTGAGTGATTTGCTGGTTAAACATCCCGACATTGGCGGCGACGTAGATTGCCTGCTGGATGTGGGCGATTCCGGTCAAAAAATGCGTATCAATCGCGTGGAAATTGATCCGGCGGAGGACACCAACGGAACTGGCATTTTTGTCGGAGCAGCCAAGGGTTCCCCCATTCTGCCACCGGATGGTTCGTGGAGTATGGTGGAGCAAAACCAATCGGGAGAAGTGGTGCCGGTCAAGGACGAGCGCGGAATACCACTGGTTCGTGAAGGCGAATGGAAACGCGCCGGCAATGGCAACTGGTCGGCCAATCAAAACGGTAAACTACTGCGTATTGCCAATCCACGTGAATTGCTGCGTGCGGCCGACGGCAGTACTATCCACTTCGGTTTTTTGCAAAATACCGGTAGTCAAAAGGCATTATTCCGCTTACCGCGATTTGAAAAGGGCAAAAACCTGCTCTTTTCTGAAAAGCCCGACTTTGCCGATGCCTATCACCTGCTGAATTCCAAGGGCATTTTCCCTAACCTGCAGGATATCACTGACACCCTCGATCTGGACGCGCAAGACATTGCCGTTAAGGTACAGAAGGCCGGATACCAAATGATTGAAAAGGGAACGGAAGCACTCGAAAATTCCGTCAGTAAAGCCCTACAGCAAGTACTGCCCGACAAACCCTGGTATTGGGTGGGCACCGAAGGTGGCACCGAGCCGGTCAAAATATACCTGGAATACAAGACACCAAGTGCCAGTTCACTGCTCAACTTTGACATCAACTCCCAGGCCAAGAGCTGGGGTTCTGCACTGAATGACACCTCCATCGTGGTGGACTTGGGCCCATTCCAACGGTTATTTATCGTAAAGGGCAACTTTGATTCCGCCAAGGGATCACCCATTTCGATCAATCAGCCCATCATGGAGTTTGGGCCGGATTTGAAGCCGGTAGCTGATGTGTTGCAATTGTTGGCAACCATCTCGCAGTTTCCGGCCATTGATTACGCCGAGCTGTTGCAAAAAGGCCTGGAAATTGCCATGAGCAATACACCGGAGGTTTGGGAATATAAGTTCAGTGCCAAGAAAGAAATTCCCGTCATCCGCTTCCCGCCCGCGAGTTTGGACGGTCCAACTACCCCGCTGAGGATTGAGGCAAGTCTGGCGGTAGGAGCCTATTTCAATCAGTCAATGCCGCTGACCACTGATGTCAGTCAGTTGATTCCTAGTGCGGGTGCCTTTGTGGAGTTCTACGGACAGATGTCGGTCATGTGTGTGAGTGTGGCGGCGGCAACGGTATACGCCGTTGGGCAAACCCAGGTCAAAATCTACGCTGATCTGAAGGACGGTCCGGGCATTGCCATGCGTTTCGGCTTTGGAGTAGAACTGGCGGTGGGACTCCCCGTGGTGGGCACCCTGTCGCTGACCTACATGGCCGGCATTGACATGGACCTCAATGCCGATGAACTCAACGTGGATGCCTTCCTGATGTTCAAGGGTCGTGCCGAAATACTGGGCGGCATTGTGACGGTTACCATCATGATCGAAGCGCGCGGTGGCGTGCAGCGCATCGGTGATGAGACCAAAGTACACGCTCAGGTGACCTTCGGTCTGGACATCAGCATCTTCCTGGTGATCAACATCAGCTTTGAAGAATCCTGGCAAGAAGAACGCCAAATTGCATAACAATAATCCTAAAAAACAATATCATGGCCACTCAAGCCTTATTTTCGATACTCGCACTACCACAGGAATACAACGCCGGCACCCTTCGCTTTAACCTGGTGTTTATTCCGCGCAATTTCAGTCCACTCCAAGACCTGGCGGCCCCTTTTGGAGATGTCGGCCCTTTTGCCGATGCCAAGGATAGTCTGCGACTGGACGTCAAAGTTATTTCCGGCCTGACCGGTATGCCCGATAACGCCAATGCCACCATTACGGATTTATTGGATAGCGTGGTGGTTCCCGGTTCGGCAAGACCGATTTTTGAACATCTGGCGACGGAATTCAAGATCGACGATGTGCCGAACCAAAGCCAGAAAGCGCCGCCGATTGCCGCACACCGCTTTATCAAAAAGTATTTGCCGCAGAGCTACCGGGGTGCCTTCAATTTTACCAACCCGCGCACCAAAGATGCCGTGCTGGATGACAGCTACCACTGCGCTTTTAAGGACCGCGGGATCAATCCCAATTTTAAAACCTCCGGCAATCGCATCAGCTGGGGTAAGGTGTACGCCTACTGCCTGCGCCATCCTGAGGTGGCCCGGCAGGTGGGGTTGATTTATCCCAATCTGACCATCGATGTACCGGAAAACACCTTTGAAGACGGTGGCTGGCTATACGTCGATTTTGCGTCAAGCGGCTACTTTTCCGACAAGGTCAATGCCGATGATGCGTTGGCCAAACGTTATGCCGCCCGTATCCCGCCGATGGGTAATGACGAGAGCCGGATTCTGTTTGCGCCGGTCTTGTTTCCAGTGGCTTACTCCTCGCCATTTGTCGGTAATTATGATGAGCCGCAGCGCGAAGCGGCCGATTATGACGATGGTTTTGCCAAAATCATGCACAGCTTCCAGCCGATCAGCACCAACTTTTTGCAGGAGGAAGTCAGTGAGAACATGTTGCATCCCACCAAAGACATCGGCATCCGCCTGGGTTGGGATGACGAACAGGTGTTGATTTGGCTGAACCGCCAATTGAAGCCCGATAGCTCCGTGCCCGGCAATGACCGACTGGATGTGCCGCTCGGGGTCTTCAACTACCGGATCGATGTGCGCGAAAAAGAGGACGGCACCAATGCCTGGCATTCGCTGAATCTGGTGCGGCCAAAACAACCGTTGGTGCTTGGCGGTCAGACAATTTTGAACCCGGATTCCGAGGTTGAATTAGGGACGGAGGTGTATCCCATGCAATTAGATGGCAATCAAAACAGCAATTACTGGCTACCCGCTTATTTCACGCAGTGGGCCGGCAAATCGCTGGTGCTGGCCGATGAGGAAGCTGCCGCCATTTATCGGGTGGAAGAAGAGACCCGCGAATACGTTGATGGAGATGGCAACACCCAAAAATTGCAGGTGCAGCTTTCGCGCCAATATGAGCCAGTGGGACTCGATCAGATTCGCTTGCTGTATGGTCACCAATACCAGTTTCGGGTGCGCCTGGGCGATATCAGCGGCGGTGGGCCAACCATGAACGATGAACGCATTCTGGAAGCTATTTCCAGTGATGAAGCGGTGACCTTCAAGCGCTACGTAGTGCCTAATGCGGTGCGGATGGAGGGCCTTCCGGAAAACAATAACTTCTTTACCGATTCCAGCCTGATGTTGCGTCGCCCATTGCTGGATTACCCCAACGTGGATTTTACCGGCCAGTATCAGGATGTGGTGGACAAACTGGTGGCTTACGCCAAATGGGCCACGGGAAAAGGCGAAATCGGGCTGCCTGATCCCGATGTGAATAAGGTACAGATTACCGTGGAAGTGAAGGCATTGAATATGGACCTGCAACTGAGTGTGTCCAGGCGGGAGGCTTACGCCAAATTGTACACCACTACAAGAGACTTTAGCGCCCTGGATTTCAACGCAGCGGTAGATGAGGATTTGACTTCCAATGATCCGTTTAAACAAATTGAAGTGCCGCTGCAGGTGCCCCTTCAATTTATCGACGCAGCCGTTTTGCGTTTTGGTGATCCCAATAATCTGGGTGATTTAAATGTCACCGAAGCAGAACTAGCGGGTATTCCCGAACTGATTTTGCCGAAAGGCCGCGATATTCGCATTACGATTCGTGGGTTGGGGGCCAATGATGACACCTATTTTGGCAATAAAGCTTACGCAAAAGGCAAAACCATTCAGCTAATGGTCCGTGCCGCCGCAGAGGATGAGGAACACCTGTTTGATCCCATCTATGTGGATGATCAGATTGAAGGTGTTTATTTGCAGCCCACTTTTGCCTTACGTCCAAGGGGACGTTCTTACCTGTTGGGTAGAGCGCAAAGTCAGTCCAATGTGTCCCTGCAAAAGCTGGCCGACCAAACCGATCTGGAATCGCGTGGCTTGTCATTGCTGGGCAAGGAAGGCGTGCGGGTGCAATTTGGCTGTGCGCGCAGCATTCGTCATTCGCTGGCACCGGACGGTACGTCATTGACCTTTTCGGTGAAAACCGACCTCTACAACCACTGGCTGGTACCCATCAATCTGCGGTTGCGCCGCGACTGGACCTGGGATGCCATGCAACTGGAGAGTTTTGTGGTGACCCGCCGCAAGAAGTTCGGCCGACAAACTGAATGGGAAGAGGAAGAAGTGGGAATCATTAACCTGCACAATACCATCAACCTACAGGCTTTGCAAAAACCGGATCGGACCTTTAGTCAGCTGGTCTTCATCGATGCCGTAGAGCCGAAGCCCGACCCGGATCGGCCTGGGGCAGATCCATATCCTGATACAATCGATTTGGAGTATTCGGTCACGCCGAAATTCAAAACCGGAGAAACACCTACTCAACTGACTACAGAGGAAAATCCGCTGGTACTGGATCTTACCCTGCCGGTAACAACCATTCCGGCCCAGGAGCCGAAGCTGGCATCCGCGGGCATTGCCTTATCGCCCTATCAGCGCGATGATAAATATGCCAATACAGAAGCGCGCAAACGCTATTTATGGATCGAATTGCAAGAACCAGTTAAGGACCCTAATGACAGTCTATTTGTCCGTTTTCTGGCCTACGCTCCCGATCCATTGCTAAGCGACCTGGCCCGTTATCCCGAACTGCTAGAGGCTCAGGAAGAACCCGCTTTACCCATCGATCCGGAGCTAATCCGCGTCATTCGCCCCGACCAGGCGGATGATCAGGCCGGATTAAATGCCATGACAAAATTGGTGCCTTCGCAAACGCAGGGCAATAAAAAACCAAGACATTTTCTGGTGCCCCTGCCGCCGGGTTTACACCCAGAATCCGATGAGCTTTTTGGTTTTTTCACCTATGAATTGCGCATCGGACACAGCAACATCTGGAGTACGGCGCAGGGGCGTTTTGGTCGCCCATTACGGGTCACCGGGGTGCAGCATCCGGCTCCCAGTCTGTTCTGTACCATCGAACGCGGCGACAAAACCATCAAAGTTTCGGCTCCTTATGCAACAGCAGTGTACAACGGTAAAAATGTTACCGCGCGACCACCTCGCACCGAAATTTGGTGCCTCGTTTATGCCCAGGTAAAAATGGCCGACAACCAGGATTATCGCAATGTATTGCTCGGGGAAGACAAACTACAATTTCCACGAAGGTCCTCAAGTGCCTTCGGTATCTCCAGCTACGAAGTAGGTTTTCAGGAATTAAGCAATAAAGACGGACGTATTTACGGAAGTTTGATTATCAAACAAAAAGCCATCCTTGAGGCGCTGGCGGGTTATGGTTTACCATTGGATTCGCCACTGAGTGTAGTTTGTGTGGAATTATTACCCACCAACTACCGCCCCATCGCCACTCGCAATCAGGCGGCGCTGCAAAAAATCGTCAGTACCCGAGGAGATGAATTGTTTGACAATAATGTTGAACTGAGCGGGATCACCTTCCAGGATAACCTCCAGGAAGGACCGGAAAATCCACGACCATTATCCGATCATCTGGGACAATACCGCATCATGCGGACGTCCCCACTGACGGCAATACCAGAGATTTGTTGTGTGGATTGTTGACACATAAGCCAGTTTAAACCCGCTCAAAAGTACCAGCCACCAGCTCGCCGCTGGCCTCTTTGGCCAGTTGGCGGGCGGCCTGGTCGGCTATCCGAATGGGCTCGATGATGCGGTATTCGCTGCGCAGTCCCATGGTAATTTTCACGGCATTCTGCTGGCTTACGCGGTGGCCGCAACTTACAAAAATCGGATTGATGCCGTCCTGGCTGCGTAGTACATGGCCTACCATTTCCGGAGGTGTGCCCACCGTTACCGGCAAGGTAGCACCGGTCTCCTCAGCCAGCTCTCCTGTGTATTTCACCAGTGTTTCTTTGGCTACGCCAATGCTTGGAAAATCGGTTTGAATACCCAGCCAGCTGGCTACACCCAACTTACGCGGATGCGCCGTACCGTGTCCATCGATCACCAACAGAGAAGGTCGAAAGTCCGTTTGCTCAATCAGATCTTCGAGGCCTTTTTGCAGAACCGGCCCTTCGCGGAAAGCAAAAAAACCAGGCTGGTAGGCCGTTGTCACCGGATAAGCCCCCGTAAACACCCCCACCCGATCACTTTCCCAGCGGCGTACATCAATGGCCAGGTAACCAATATCTCCTTTGTATTGAATGTCAAAAGTAAAGATCAGGTCTTCGGCTGAAATGGGCAGCGGCTGCTTGTCATCCGGAATGATCAGGCTTTGCGCCAATTGGTGTTGAATATCGATGAAGTTCTTTTGCATGGTTGCCCGTGTAAACAAGTAGTGTCCCCAAAAACCAGGGTAAACACTCTTAACAGAACGGGTACAAAGAAAAAATGGTTCGTTTTCCTGATGCTAAAGTGTAATTGGATGAAATGGAAGGAACGGATAAATTGTTTAGATCCTACTTATCCTCAAAAGGCAATATCATGTCTGAACCTTTGAAAAACCAACTCCGCGTTCTTTGCGACTCCTCTGCCTTTGCGTAGCCGCTACGGCGAAACGTGGCGCGCGCAAATTGTTAATCTCGCAAAGACGCCAAGATCGCTAAGAGGATCGCCTGTTCGGCGATGAGTTTGAACCACATAGTCCCAGCAGATGAAGCCTTAAAAAAAGCGCAGCGCCCGGCCACTGCAAGAGCGACCGGGGCTGCTTCACCGTTCTCCCTAAATAAGGGTAAAATAACAGTGCAACTCCATCTATTACCTCAACAATGTCACATCACCTTGCTTGGTCACTTCCATGACTTGCCCACAGACATTGACCATAGCTTTCATTCGCCAGACGTAGACGCCGGGTTTAACCGGCTTACCATTACGGTCTCCGTTCCAACCTTCAGTTGAGTTTTCGGAGCGGTACAGTTGGTTGCCCCAGCGGTCAAAGACCGAGAATTCAAATTCATCCACCGCAATTTCCTGAGAGGCTAGTGGGATAAATCGGTCGTTGACACCATCTTCATTGGGTGAGAAGGCATTGGGTACATACATGGTGCGCAGTACATTGTGCTCCTCGTAGGTAACTTCAAAGGTTTGCTGTACGGTTTCGCAATTATTGGCCAGAGTCAGAGTGTAAGTGCCCGGCTCGTTAACCAGTCGTTGCGGATCGGTGGAGCCATCGTCCCACAGGTACGTGAGGCCATCCTCACCCGACAGAATATCCACTTTCAGGGTCGTTTCCAGTGCATCACAGGGCAGGAAGAATTCCTTGGCATTGACCTGCAAAGAAGGTAGTGCTTCAATCTGGAAACTCATCTCCTGGGTACAGCCGTTAATATCCTGGGTATATAGCGTATAATTGCCGGAAGGCAAATCTTCAAAAATATTATCGTTTTGGAAGGTTGCTCCGTCAAGTGAGTACGTGAATGGCCCTACTCCGCCGGTAGCCGTTGCTTCCATGCGGCCGGAGTTTTCATTAGGACAACTTTCGTCTGTGGTTACACTCACATCCGGCATGGCCAAGGCAACAACATTGACATTGACGATAGAATCACAGCCAAAAGCATTGGTCAGGGTAATTTGTTCCTGGTCTCCAGCCACCAATTCCATACCGTTGTATTCGACGGATTCTCCTGGACATACTTCAAGCTGCAAGGCTTCCAGAGAACTGGGCAGGGAGATCACTGAAACGGTCACCACCGAGTCACAGCCCAGGGCATTTTCCAGTACAAAGTCCTGCTGATCACCTATGAACAGTTGTACGCCTTCATATTCTACCGTGCTACCCGGGCAGGCGCCGAGTTCCAGCAAGGAATTTTGATCCTCAATAAAATCGATCGTCACCATCTCGGTGGAATCACAGCCGGTAGCGGTGGTATAGGTCACCGTCACGGTGGCATCACTGGTATAGTCTACGCCGTTGTAGGTAATTACATCGCCTTCACAACCGGAGAGCGAAACAGTAGTCACCATATCATCGGGACAATCCAGGTAAAGTAGCCAGTTCAGTTCCACTTCATCATCACAGCCCACCAGTGCCGTATCAATCTGTAGTTCATAGGCACTCACATCCGGTGGGAAGGTGAAGGAATCCAATTGCACCAGGTATTCAGTTGACAAGATATTGGCAATCTCGTAGAATCCGTTGATGTCGGAAGTGGCGGTATTGGTAATGACATTGTTGACCAAAAGATTAATATCAATGCCGTTCATCAACGTATCCGGACCGTCGATGACGCCATTTTCATTAACATCAAAATATACATTACCATTAAAAGTGCCAAAGCCGTCGTAAAATTCCAGCGAAAGCGTTCCAGAGTTGAGCACACAGCCCTGATTACTGGTCATTTCCAGGTAGTAATCGCCATCCTGGTCAGCAATCAAGTCCGGTTGGGTGCCGTTAGGGCCTGGAATTGGCGCGCCGTTGTAATACCACTGATAGGCCACAACACCAGGAATATTGGGCAAACACAAAGTATCCGGACGACAGCGCGTATGACAGCCGGAGGGCACCAGGCTAATATCCGGACCTGCTGTAATGGTAAAGGAGGTACTTTCGGCTTCACAGCCAAATTCATTGATGGCCGTCACGTAGTAATCACCAGCGGCTGCG
The DNA here is from genome assembly GCA_965229635.1 of Saprospiraceae bacterium. Taxonomy (GTDB): domain Bacteria; phylum Bacteroidota; class Bacteroidia; order Chitinophagales; family Saprospiraceae; genus BQJU01. The sequence continues at coordinate 1,609,584 of OZ245894.1, read as the reverse complement.
GTGATAATGCTAGTGCCTACTTCGCCGGTATTCCACACGTATTCCAGTGCTGGATCGGGGCTAAGGACGCTAATAGTGGTCTCATTGCCTTCGCAAACAAGACCGCTATTAGACGCCGTGATTTGCACGTTAGCGGGCAATGGATGAACTGTAATCATGTAGGTCATCACATTGCTACAACTGTTTTGGTCAGTAACCGTTAGAGAGATTTCGTAATCACCAGCAGCGAGCAGGTTGCCCCGATCGTCGGAGTATTCCGTTTCAGGGCCAACATCTCCGTTTGACCATTGGTAGGTATAGCCAGTGCTTTCGACCACCTCGAGGAAAACATCTTCTCCTTCACACACTTCGTAGCTTTCGTAATAGTAAGCTGTTGGTTGTTGGTATTCGTTGTATTCCACCGCACGAATGGGTGCTTCCGGTGCCGGCAATACATCAATGGTAACCGCTGTAGGTTCATAGCTACAGCCATCTTCATCGGTGATGGTTACGGCATAAATTCCGGCTTCACCTACGGTGATCGTTTCGGTAGAATCGCCCGTAGACCAAGACCAGGAGGTCCCGCCGGCCGGAGGAGTCAGCACGGTATTATCTCCTTCACATAGCGGCGAAGGAATGGAGAGGCTGATGTCTCCGGCCAGACTATTGGGCTCTATGGTGATGGTACGGGTAAAGCTATTGGTACATCCGTAGATGCTTTGCGCAAATAAGGTCACGGTATAGGTGCCCGGATTTTCGAATACGTGATAGGTATTAAACAAATCGGAATTATTGGCATCGCCACTAGCCGGATCACCAAAATCCCAGGTCACGTAGGTCACGGTAGCTGGCACATCGGCGATAAAATTGGATGCAGTGCGTTCACAATTCACTATCGGCTCCTCGAAACTTATCGGTGGTGGTGGATAAACTGTTAGTTCCTGCACCAGTGTGGAAGTACAACCGGAAGCAGCGGTAATGGTCAAGGCAACATTGTAAGTACCCGCAGTTGAAAACGTATGTGTCGGATTCTGATCTGCAGAAGTATTATTGGCTCCGCTGCCGGGGTCACCAAAATCCCACGACCAGGAGGTGATGCTATTTCCCGGAAGGAAAGTAGACAGATCTGCAAAAGTAACCACTTCACCTGCACAGGCATTGTCGTATTCGAAATTGGCGGCAACCGGAATCTCCACAACATTAAAAGTCAAACAGGTGATCGTGCCGCCCATGCCATCATCAAAGTCACCGACCTGGAACACCCGATAGAAACCCGGGGCAGAAAACGCATGTGATACGTTAGGCCCGGTGGCAAAGTTATTTGCTCCACTGCCCGGATCATCAAAATACCATTCGATAGTGCCGGGTATTACATCTATGGACTGATTTTGAAAATCAACCACATTACACTTAGCAGTAGTAGTAAAGGTAAAGGCGATATCGGAAGAGGGACCACAGTTGACTCCGCCACCGGGACCTCCTCCACCCGGGGTACAATCCTCTCCTACCGGTATTGCATTGGAGAAATACTGACAATTGTTGATATCGGTAATTTGCAAGCTATACACCCCTTCGGCTGTAGCCGTATAGATCGGACCGGTCTCTCCTGCAATCGGATTACCATCCTGGTACCATTGATAGGTGTATCCCGCACTGGAATTCAAGCCATACATGGTGGTGGAAATCGGCACATTACAGAAGAAATTGGGGTCGGGTGTACTAATATTGATTTGTGATTCCGGGAAGGCATCGATGTAGAAGGTGGTATCGCCCACACAGCCAAAATTGTCGGTCACCACCACCTGGTAGTAGCCTGGGCCGAGGTCCGGCATTGGGTCAGTGGAGACAATATTTCCATCTTCATCTTTCCATTGGTAGCTATCAAACAAAACCGTCGTGGATAATTGCGCCGTTTCATTGGCACACAATTCGTCTGGATGTACGGCTATCGGTTCAGGAAGCGGGCGTACATTGACTGCGAAGGTCTCGTTTTGACCACATAGATCAAGCGTCACCGTTGCGGCTCCGGCGGTATGCCATAATACATCAATTGAATTGGCATTGGGATCACCGGTAATGGTCCCTACTCCTGCCGGGGTGATGGTCCATTCGTAGTCTACTTCCTCGTAGGCGGTAGTCGTAAAGGTACTAATCTGATCGCGACAGACATCGGGCGTACCACTAATGCTGAATCCGCTCAACTGCTGAATAGGCAGTACCACAGCATCCGACTCACAGGGGATGCCGTTGGTACTGACTTGAATGACGGAAATCTCGTAGGGAGCCGTTGCCCCCCACGTCACATTTATGGGATTACCAACACGTTCGGTAATGGTACCACCATCATTGATGGTCCAGCGAAACATGTTGTTGGGCATTCCGGAAACAGCCTGGTAAGTATAAGGCTGTCCCGGGCAGATGTCGTCTTCTCCCACGATTTGATCCACCGCAGGAGGAGCAGCGACGATCCTTACCCTCACCTCATATCCTTCTACACAAAAATCCAGTGGATTATCAGGTTCCAGAGAGAGCGTGTAGGAGCCTGGTGCAAAGAAAAAATCAATCATTGGAGACCCCGTAGCTCCGCTCGAGGTCCACACGGTAGAGCCATCGGGTGCGGTCAACGTCCAATTGGCCGGCGATGGCATATTATTTTGGGTATTGATGGCCTGGAAGAGTTCAGTGGTGTTTTCACACACTTCAATCGGTCCATCAATAAAAATTTCGGGTTGCATATTGACCGTAAGGGAAGAAGATCCGCCACAATCGAGGTAGCAATTTTCGTAAGTAACGCTCACGGTCTGTGGGTCATTGACGATAAAGCCGCCAAACCATTCTACGGTAATTTCATTGGTGCCCTGCCCTTCCAGGATCGTACCAAAGTTGGATACAGCCCAGAGGAAGGTGGTTCCTTCGTAGGGTACTACGGAGTAATTGACGATCTGTCCGCGACACACAATTTCCGGTCCGGCAATATCCGCTCCATCCGATAGAATAGGGATTTGTGCCAGATTGGGCTCCAGACAGAAATTGCTATTGGGACAATCCGAAACCGTCAATTCCAGTGTACCAACCGGTCCACTTCCCCAACTGATGGTGATAAAGTTGTCGCCGGTTCCGCCACCTTCGGTGATGGTACCATTGGGGCTGACCGCCCAATTGAAAATGCCACAATCGGCATCTGAGGTATAGGTAATGGTTTCTCCGGCGCAGATAGTACCTACACAATCGATAAATGGGCTTTCGGCATCAATCACTTCAATTGACATGGAAGTTGTATCGGCACAAAGGCATTCATTGTAGGCAATTAATGTGATCTCATAAGTGCCCGGTGATTGGAAAGTTTGTGACGGGCTTACCTCATCAGAAGTGCCAAGATTACCAAAGGTCCAGTAGTAGGTTGAGGCATTTTGACTGGTATTTTCAAAGGTAACCGTTTGCCCTTCACAGATGCTAAGTTGATTTTCCTGAGGGGAAGGAATAGTGGTAAAGCTGGCTATGGGTTCTTCCAGGATTTCGACACATCGTGAAACAAAACTCTGACAAAAGTTAAAAGAAAAAAGCTGTACTTCACCCGTTCCGGGACCACCCCATTCGACGGTTATGGAAGTGAGACTGGAATCGGTATATTCCCAGCTTTCAGCCCCAATGACATTCCATTGTACTTGCGAATTCGGGGTATTCTGAAAAAAGGCCGTATAGGTGACTGTACTGTTGGGACAGAGCTTTTCACAGGGGCCACCGCCGGAACCGGAAGGGATGGAATCATTTGCAGCAGGACACACTTCAACTGCATTTGAATAGATTTCGATTTCTTCATTGAAGAAGGTAAAGACAAAAAATTCCGTTTCAACTACCATTCCGTTATTAAAAGTAACAATAACTGGAATAGTATAAGTCCCCGGCTCTAAAAACTCCCAACAAATTGTCTGAACCGAATCACCTTCAGTGACAATCTGTTGGCCGAAGGGCAATAGCCAGGTGGCTTCAACGATTTCCAGACCGGTACCCGGTTCATCACCGGTAAAGAATATATAATAATCGTAACATTCTCCGGGACAAATTTCCACAGGCCCTTCAATAAAGACCTCAATATTATCCTGAGCAGAGAGCACAGTAGAAAAGCAACAAAAAATAATCAGCATTTGGATACATCTGGATAGCATAACCGTAGGTTTTAAATGATAAACTGCTCGCTTTGGTGTAAAGGAATTACTACTCCTCTTTTACCTCCAAAAGACGAATGACATACTGTGACGGCCCCAAATCTACCTATACGAAGGGACAATCACCTTTGCGCGTGCTAAAATTTGATTGAATTAATTTTTCACCAATTGGTGATGTTGCAGTATTCGAACGGTGAGCAAAACTCATCTGTTATTGGGTAGACCCCAATAAGATAAATGTTGCTGCCTGAATATGCCTATTTTTTTTATTTTTATTAAATAAACTTGCTAATCGCTTTATTTTCAACGCATCAGCGCTACATCTCCGGCGTATTCCAGGTCGGTTTCCTGGCCGCAAAGCAGCACTTTAGCGGTGACGTAATACACATAGACTCCGGGGTCGAGCGGGCGGGTGCGGAAGTCGCCATCCCAGCCGTCCTGCCAGTCAGTGGAGCGATACATCAGATTGCCCCAGCGGTCAAATAACAATAGTTTGAACTCCAGCACCACCACATCCTCGGCGGGCAGGATGCGAAAGCGGTCGTTGACACCATCATCGTTCGGCGAAAAGGCGTTGGGGAGATAGAAGTAGTCTTCCAGGTAGATTTCCTGCCAGCGGACTTCAATTTCCCGGGTTTGGCTTTCGCAAAGGTTTTGCACTTCTACCGAGTAGCTGCCGGGGGTGGTGACCGTTAGTTCCGGAAAATTGGAACCGTCATTCCAGCGGTAGGACAATTGACCATCATCACCGCTTTGAATGGCGGGAGCCAGCGTCAACTCGGCTGATTCACAGGGCAGCGTCGCATCTTGCATTGTTACGATCAGCAGTGGCATGGTTTCCACCACAATGACTTCCTCGGTTTGGCAGCCATTGCCATCTTCGATGCGCAGCAGATGTTGGCCACCTGCTAAATCCGTAAAATGGGCAGTCGGTTGCCAATCACCATCATCGAGCGAATATCGAAACGGCGGTGTGCCTTCATTCATTTGAAAATAAATTGATCCACTATTTTCGTTTGGACAGGAAGCCTCGGTGGTGATGGCAAATTCGGCACGTGGGAAGGTGGTCACCCGCACATTGACCAGGGAGTCGCACCCATTTTGATTTTGTAATGGGAACCACTCATCCACTCCTGAAGACAGCAATTGCCCGGCGTAAGTGACCGTTCCGCCTTCACAGACTTGCAGGTCAAGGCGAGAAGTATCCAGGGGCAATGGCATCACATTCACCACCACCATCGAATCACAGCCTTCACTATTTTGCCAAATAAAACTTTCGGTCGTGCCGGCCGGAATTTCGGTATTGGCGTACGAAGCGGTCCCATTGGCGCAAGCCGATAATTGCAAAGCCACGGTATCCTGCCGCAAGGCTTCGACCAGCACGGTGACCACCGAATCACAACCGTATTGATTGTTGAAGTGGAAAACCTGCTCGGCACCTACTTCGAGCGGCACGCCATCGTAGATGATGGGAGTGTTCGGGCAGGTATGCAACGTCAACTCACTGGCACTTTCGGGAAATGGAAGTACGTCCACAAATACCGTTGAATCGCACCCAAACTGATTGGTAAAGTGAAAGGTCCCCTGATTACCCACCCCAAGCGAAGTGCCTTCATATACAATGGGGACATCCGGGCAGGTGTACATAATCAATTCATTCAAACTTAACGGCAAAGCCGTTACCTCCACCATCACCAAGGAATCACAACCCAGGCTATTCTGTAGCAGAAAACTTTCGCTGGCTCCTGCCGGAATTTCGGTATTAGCATAGGTAGCGGTTCCATTGGCGCAAGCCGATAATTGCACTAACGAGGTATCTTTTCGCAGTGCTTCTACTTTTACATTCACCATTGAATCACAGCCATGGGCGTTGGTTAGGGTAAAATCCAGTTCGGTACCAGGCGTTAAATACTGATCATAAACTAAAATACTATCGCCTTGGCAAGCCGTCAAAGTCAGCGTGCTTTCAGAAGGTACACAATTGATCAACCAGTTCAATTCCGTCGTTTCACTACACGATACCACGTCCTGCTGTTCCCAAATGGACGCGTACAGATACGGAGGCAAGCTCGTGGTATCCAACTGGAAGTTATAAATCCCGGAGCGAACACCCATAAAGGCGTAGCCGCTGGAGTCTGTTGTTGACGTCAAAGATCCAGTTTCCAGTTCCAGCAGGATATCAATACCCAACAGAAGAGAGTCCTCTGCATCAACTAGGCCATTTTGGTTTTGATCGTAATAGACATTCCCCACAAAATTGCCGATGCCTTCGTAGAAGGTAAGATCCAGTGGATCGGATTGAAAAGCGCAACCTTCCGCAGTCAAGACTTCGAGATAATAAGTACCATCCGTTTCTGCGTCGAGTGAAGGCTCCGTGGCACCGTTAATGGCCTGCCCTTCAAAATACCACTGGTAGGACACTACACCATCGATGGGTGCAACACAAATTTCTGCGGGGCGACAAACGCTATGGCAGCCAACAGGAATCTGGTGTAAATTGGGTTCCAGTTGTTTATTGACCGGCTCACTGACCGAATAACAGCCGGTTGGATCGGTTGCAGTTACCGTATATTGCCCAGGATACAATACCGAAATACTGGTGCTGTCTTCTCCATTGGACCACAGATAAGAAAGACTAGTCGAGGCATTGGTGACAAAGAAGGTTTGCTCCTCATAACCACAGGCATTGCCTTCCGGATCTGATGCCAGAACAGGCGTCTCAGGAGCCGGAATGACCTCCACGGTAAAGGGACCTTCCTCCGTACTACAACCGGTAAAATAATCGGTAACCGTGACGCTAAACTCGTGGGTTCCTGGCTCAAGTAGGTCATTCCGATCACCATCATAAATAAGCTCGTTGGGCCCAAGTCCAACGGACCAGAAATACTCCGGAAACTGTGGCCCCTTTTTACTAAAAATAGAAATACTGGTGCCCTCACAAACCTGCATCATCTCGTAATAATGACCACTGGCCACTCCATTTGAGTCGAGTGTTTGGCCAATCAATTCCGCAGTGGGTGCCGGAATAATACTGTGCTGTACCGGATGGGGAATATAGGTACAATGATCAGGTCCGGTAATAGTCACTGAATAACGCCCCGGTAAGGTAGCGGCAATTTGCTCCGTCGTCTCGCCCGTGGTCCATTGCCAGGCAATGCCGCCAGGAGGGGCCGTAAAAATGGTGGTATCACCTTCACAAACCGGCTCGGGTTGCATTGGCGAAATATCGCCAGTTAAATTGTTTTCCACCACGGTAATCGTCCGGGAATAGGTGCCCGTACACCCTCTTACATCCTCTACCTCAACCGAAACCTCGTATTCGCCCGGTTCCGCATAAACATGATAGGGTTGAATTCTTTGGGATAGATTGGCGGCGCCGCTATTGGGATCACCAAAATCCCAGTGGGCAATGAGGATGTCATCGGCGTCCTCCAAACTAAATTGCAGGGCGGTTAGGGCACAATTGGCCAATGGTGGGTTAAAAACCGCTGTTGGAAGTGGTAATATTTCTATTTCCTGTACAAAGCTGGAGGTACAACCACTCGCCTCTGTAACCACCAGCTCTATACTGTAGGTGCCGGGGTTTTGATAAATGTGTTCGGGATTGCGCACCGATGCCACGTTATCCCCACCGCTGGCAGGGTCGCCAAAATTCCAGTCCCATTGGACAATGTTGGTAATGGACAAAAATCTACTCTGATCCTGAAATTGGGTGGGCTGACCAACACAATTAATTTCGCAGGAAAAATCGGCCAGGAGTTTGGCCGTATCCGGTTTGGTAATATATGCATTAATGGGTAGAGAAAAATTAGGATGGGTAAATATTCCATACATATTTACGGGATAAAACCCGGGTTCCGTATACCGGTGGAAAGCAGTTTCCCCAACGGCTGTATTATTGCTTCCACTTTCCGGATCGTTAAAGCTCCATTCAATATCTTCAGCGGGAATGCTGACATCCATTTCGTAGCTGCGCTCCATACAATCTGCCTCCGGGATGATGAGAAAATTGATGTACGGATCGTTCACCAGTCCGATGCTAGCGTCTCCCGGATTATTGCAATTGAGCACCAGGGAAATTTTATTGGAAAAGTTAGTGCAGCCATTTTCATCGGTAACTTCTACCCGATAATCGCCAAGTAAGGTTCCTACAATACTGGGGGTATTTCCTCCCGTGGGTGTTCCATTGTAGTACCATTGATAATTCAACGGCGGATCTGCAATGGTGGCATGTATTTCGTTGTAGGGAGTTTGATTACAATAGCCGGTTAACTGCGGCGTGGAGATATGCACTTTTGGCAATGGAAGCGCGCCGATGGAGAAGGCCTGTATTTGCTCACATCCCAATAAGTTGGAACAGATCAGTTGATAATCGCCGGGACCTAATTCCGGAGCAGGGGCGGTTGACACCAAAATGCCATCTTCATCCAGCCATTGGTATTCCGCGAAGTCTCCATCCACCTGTACCAAGGTGGTGGTTCCTTCACAGATTGGCGATTCGTATGATAAAACCGGTGCCGCTATTTCATCAATTGTTACCGGCATTTCAATGGTTCCGCCACAGACCGTCAACTTTACCATCGCATTTCCTGGCTGATGCCAAAGGATTTGCACACTATCCGTTGGGGAGGCGGTGATCACCGAGCCCAGTTCATTGGGAATCACTTCCCACTGAAAATAGACACCGTCAATATTTGGGAAGGTGTAGGTTCCAATGGATTCCACACAGACTTGCTCAGGCCCGGACAAACTGGCGAGCGTTGGCGTTTGTACCTCGACCGTATCTCTTAATGAATAGCAGCCTTGCCCCGAAAATGGCCGCTGGCGTAGCAATAACATTCGCGGAGGTTCCGTGCCCCAGATCACATTAATCGATTTCTCATCCCTTTCGTACCTCAGGTCACCATCGATGATGGTCCACTCTACAGCTGCATTGGAACCCACCAAAGCCTGATACTGCTGAAGCATCCCCGGGCAAATAACCTCCGGGCCATTAATGATGGGTGTTTCAAGCGGTGTGGTGACGGAGAGGGGCAATTCTACCTGCTCAAAACAGCTTTGATCCGGATCAACCGGTGTGGCGACTATTAGATAGTCACCGGGATTACTGGGAGACAAAATCGTCCAATTGGCCGTAGAGCCAACCTCTTCCTCCAGAACCATGCCTTGTTCATCCAGCAGTTGCCAGTAGCAATTGATGTCCTGATCGTTTGATAATTTTGAGTAGTAGGTATACGATTCCGAGGGACAAATATCGCGCTGTCCGGCAATGGCAAAAGGCAGTCTCACCTCCACCTCCAGTGTATCGGTTCCGGAGCAGCCAAGAAAACAACTCTCATAGTTGACAATCAACTTGCGGGGACTATTCAGGCTACTCCACCTGACTTCGACAAAATTGCGATTGTGATCCCCTTGAATTTGCCCATTTTGCGTGATCCATTCGAACACAGTGCCCTCCGACTCCGGTAAATAATAGTGATGAATCTCTCCTCTGCAAGCCACCGCCGGGCCCATAATTTGCAGATCATCAGAAAGAATTGGAATGGTAAATTCTTCAATATTGCCACATTCCAAATCCAGAGCACAAGCCTGAGCATCAACCTCGATGGTGCCTTGTACCCCGCCGGTCCAAACGACCGTAATCGAATCCGATCCGGGAGTTCCTCCATTAAGGACTTGTGCATTATCGCTGACAATCCATTGCAGCTGAGTACAAAACGGATTCACCGAATAAGTTACGGTATCACCTGGGCAAACGGTACCCATACAATCCAGGGTTAGACTTTCGGGATTATCGGCAACCACTACCTTGAGTTTATCGGTTGCGACTCCGCATTCCAGTTCATTTTCACCTCTCAGGATGATCTCGTAAGTCCCCGGCTCATTAAAAGTATAGGTTGGGTTAAGTTCATCGGTCACCAGGTTATTGCCAAAAAACCATTGTAGTCGGGTGGTTTCCGGGTAGCTATTGCTAAAACTTACGCTTTCCCCCAGGCAAATTTGCACGATTTCATTTACCGCAGGTGGATCGCTTACAATTTCCACTTTTGCCTTGGGTAATATCTCTACACATCCGCCCAAATCTACCTCACAACCGTCGTTCATATAAGTATTTGGCAAATAGTATCCCGGGAGATTGTCGGGTGCATAATACCCAAAGAAATAAGACCCCAAGCCCGGTTCGCCCCAGGTTACAGTGCCAAAACTACCTTCAGGCATGTCAAGAAGTCCAGTAGACGATCCTCCTGTGACCCAAAAACCAACATTAAAAGTAACTTGACCAGACAGAAAATAGGCGATTCCATTTTGATTGAGAATAATCTGCCACCCATACTCATAATAGCCATAGGTAATAACATCTCCTTCACATACTTTTTGACATTCTCCGTGCTCCGGATCGGGCAGGTAGGTAATGCTACCATTTTCGTCCTCGACATAGGCTGTCGATGGCAATTCAAATGGCATAACTTCCAGCAGTAATTCTGCAGATTCCAGCGGCGACAGATCATTATCAAGCGCCTGCAATGTAATTTTGTAGAGACCAACCGTGTTTTCACAAAATTCAAATATTTCACTGTGGTCAGTAAGGGTTTGTCCATCTCCAATCAGGGGAACGACGGTCCATTTTATGCTCGTTGCTTCCGGAGGCAAGCCTTCTGCTTTCACTGAAATACAGGAATACCTGCATGCTACAATTTCCTCTTCCACCTGGTCAGTGGCAAAGCTATAAATTCCCAACTGCCCCCAAAGAGCATAACCCCAGCAACACAATAAGAGCGTCAGCAATGGTTTAAAAAAAAGCGCTGTTCGATTCATGAGATTTAGTTTAAAAAGATTTTATCGCATCAGGGCTACATCTCCGGCATATTCCAGGTCGGTTTCCTGGCCGCAGAGCAGCACTTTGGCGTTGACGTAATACACATAAACACCGGGATCGAGCGGGCGGGCGCGGAAGTCGCCATTCCAGCCGTCCTGCCAATCGCTGGAGCGGTACATCAGATTCCCCCAGCGGTCAAATAACAATAGTTTGAACTCCAGCACTACCACATCCTCGGCGGGAAGAATGCGAAAGCGGTCGTTGACACCATCGTCGTTCGGCGAAAAGGCGTTGGGAAGGTAGAAGTAGTCTTCTAACTCCTGTCCTTCCCTCTCCACACGGACTTCCTGCCGTTGTGTTTCGCAGTTGTTGGTGATTTCCAGGCTGTACAGGCCCGGTTGGGAAAGCTTTAATTCCGGAGTAGTTGTACCATCGTTCCAGCGGAAGCTCAACTGACCGTCATCGCCACTGCGAATGTTTGGACTTAATGTCAATGATTCCTGCCCGCAGGGTAAGACTTGATCGGATAATGTAAATTGAAGGGATTCCAGCGTTTCCACAAAGATGATTTCTTCGGTTTGGCAGCCATTGCCATCTTCAATGCGGATTTGGTGTTCTCCGCCCGATAAATCAGGGAAGATTGCGGAAGATTGCCAGTCGCCATTGTCCAGTGAATATTGAAAAGGGCCGGTTCCGGATTCAGTATTTAGCTCCAGCAGGCCACTGGCTTCGTTGGGACAGGAGGCCTGTACTTCGTATTGGTAATCCATCACTTCATAGGCGTCCACCTGTACATTCACTATCGAGTCGCAGCCTTGTTGATTTTGGAGTTGGAACCATTCATTATCTCCGGCCTCGAGCGTTTGATCGCCGATGTCGATCAATTGACCAGGACAAACCATCAGGCTGATAGTTGTCGTATCAACCGGTAGGGTTTGTACCTGTACAATTACCGTGGAGTCACAGTCTACGCTATTTTGCCAAAGAAAACTCTCTGTCGTTCCGGCAGGGATTTCGGTATTGGCATACAAAGCGGTCCCATTGGCGCAAGCCCAAAGTTCCAACTGGGTGGTATCCTGCCGCAGGGCTTCCACCGTAACCGTGACCATCGAATCGCAGCCTTGTTGATTGGTAAAGTGAAAGACTTCCTGGTCACCGCCATTTAAGGCAATGCCTTCATAGATCACCGGCGTATCGGGGCAAGTCGACAAGGTCAAGGCGGCCGTATCTTGCAGTAACTCTGTTACTAAAACCTGCAAAATGGAGTCGCAGCCCCAGATATTGGTCAGTATAATTTCCGCCTCTTCACCGGCCAGAATGAATTGATTGTCCACCTGCACGCTATCTCCCGGGCAGGCTGACAAGGTCAGTGAACCTCCTGTTGGCAGGCAGTCCACCAGCCAGTTGATTTCCGTATCTTCATTACAACTCAATCGATCCTCCACTTGCCAGATCATGGCTTGCGTTCCTGGCGGCAAGGTGGTGAGGTCCAATTCCAGTTGGTACACATCGGCAGGAAGATCGGAAAAGAGGTAGCCACTGGAATCAGTTGTGGCTGTAAGCACGGCGGTATCCAATTGCAGTAGAATATCAATGCCAAGTAAAAGGGAATCACCGGCATCAATTTCTCCGTTGTGATTTTGATCAAAATAAACCTGCCCTGCATAATTCCCGGCGCCATCAAAGAAGGTAAGATCCAATGCATCGGAGAGGTAGGTACAATTATCAGTGGTGGTGACCTCCAGGTAATAACTGCCATCTTCTTCCGCATCAAGCGTTGGTTCAGTAGCTCCATCCAGAGGTACTCCATTAAAATACCATTGGTAACCCACCACTCCGGCAATCGGTGCTACACAGATTTCCGCCGGGCGACACACGGTATGACACCCCGTTGGAATCTGATGCAGATTGGGTTCCAATTTTTTGACAATCGGATCGCTGATGGCTTCGCAGCCAAATGGATTGGTAGCGGTAACGGTGTAATTTCCCGGCTCTAATACCGTAATGCTGGTGCTGTCTTCACCGTTGCTCCACAGGTAGGAAACTTCTGGCGAAGCATTACTTACGTAAAAAATTTGCTCCTCGTAATTACACGCCGCTCCCGATGGATCGGAAGCAAGGACGGGCGTAGCCGGACTGGGTACAACTTCCACGATAAAAGGGCCGTCCACTGCCACACAACCAGTACTTTGATCCGTAACCGTGACCGTGAATTCATGAGTTCCGGCCGGTAGAAGTGAGCCTCGGGTTTCGGTGAAATAGATCTGGTGCATTCCATCGCCAGAAGACCAGGCATAGGCGTAAGCCGTATTTTGGTCAGTCATCAAAATCACGTCCGTGCCTTCACAAACCTGCATAGTTTCGTAGTGAGTGGCCACAACCTGCCCGGTTTCTCCCTGTTCCAACCCCACAATTTGGGCCGCCGGGCTGGGGATAACCTGGAGTTGCACCGGCTCCGGAATATAGGTACAGCCATCCGCACCGGTGACCGTCACCGTATGGCGGCCGGGCAAGGTCGCAGCAATTTGTTCCGTGGTATCACCCGTTGACCAATTCCAGGCCACGCCGCCCGGTGGTGCCGTTAGCAGGACGCTGTCGCCCTGGCAAATGGCCTCGGGCTCAGTGGGCGTAATATTTCCCGTAAGGGGATTTGGTTCGATAATTATGGCTTGCGAGTAGGTGTCAGTGCACCCGGCAATATTGGCGACTGAAAGCGTGACGATATAATTGCCCGGCTCGGCAAATACGTGGTAGGCCGATAGTTGCTGTGAGGCATTAGCCGGACCACTGGCGGGATCGCCAAAATCCCATTGCACGATGACGATATTGTCGATATTATCGGGCACAAAGCGCATGGCCGTTAAGGCACAATTGGCCGCAGGCACCTCAAAAAATGCTTCCGGCGGCGGCACCACGGTGACTTCCTGCGTAGCCGTTGAAGTACAGCCATCCATTTCGGTGATGGTTAGCGCTACAGTATAGGCCCCCGGATTGTCATAGATGTGGGTTGGGTGAATGTCCGAGGAAAAATTGCTAGCTCCACTGGTGGGGTCGCCAAAATCCCAGTCCCAGGCTGCGATGGAGGTAATGGGCACAAAGCGGCTCAGGTCAGTAAAATACATGGGTTCTCCGGCGCAACTTGGTTGAAAACTAAAATCAGCCAGGGCTTTGGCGGTATCCTTTTTAGCAACATTTTCATCTTGTGGGCCAGGCAACAAAGGATGGGTAAAAGTGCCCTTCATTATCACAGTGTAAAACCCCGGTTCTGTATAATGGTGACTAACCTGAATTTCTGTTGCAAAATTACTGCTACTAGTTGGATCATCAAAATTCCAACTTATCGAAATTGGCGTATAATTGTTGGGTTGTAGCAAATAACTTCTCTCCATACAATCCATCTCAGGGAGGATATCAAAGTCGACAGACAATGGTATGTCATCATCTTCTTCTCCAGAGCTTGGGAAATCGCAATTAGCTTCAAGGGTCAATTTATTTGAAATTCCGGTACACCCATTTTGATCCGTAACCACAACCCTGTAGTCACCAAATGCTGTTACATGAATTACCGCAGTATCCGTTGCAATCGGAATTCCGTCAACATACCATTGATAGGTTAGCCCCGTTTGTGTGGCTGTAGCATAAAGATCATTATCTGGCTCAATGTCGCAAAAACGCCTGAGTTGTGGAGTCGAAATAAACACCTCCGGCGAAGGCAACTCCTGAATGCTGAATTGACGCGTACTGCCACAGCCCCATTCACTGGTAAAGTGCACCTGATAATTGCCTGGCCCTAATTGCAACGTAGGCGTCGTACCGACCACGTCCCCTGCTTCGTCCATCCAGGTATAATCGGCCAGCAGTTCGCTGGTTTGCACCAGTGTGGTGGTACCGGCACAAATGGCGGTATCGTAGAATAATTGCGGTTCGGGAATTTCGTGCACGGTGATGGTTTTGAATAAAGTATTGCCGCAAAGATTTAGCTGTACAATGGCATCTCCTGGCTGGTGCCAAAGAATTTCAATACTATCCTGCGGCGCGGTGGTAATGATGGAGCCCGCGTTGGCGGGAATGATTTGCCAGTCGAAATAGGTATTGCCATTACCGGCAGGTAAGGCCAGGGTGGAAACAGTTTCCACACACACGTGCTCAGCGCCTAAAATCTCGGCACTGGCCGGGGTGATGACGTCCAGGGTATCCGGTATAGAATAGCAGGCTATGCCGGAGGCTGGCCGCTGGCGAAGCAATAATTGTCGCGGCTCCTGATCTCCCCAGATTACCTGAATGGAGCGGGTATTTAGTTGATACATAAAATCGCCGTCAATGACGGTCCACTGCACCTGCATAGCGGGCAATGCAATGGCCTGGTATAGCTGGCTTTCTCCCGGACACACAATGCCGGAGCCATAAATCTGAGGCACGGGTGGCGGCTCGGGCACGGTAAGTTGAATAAGGGCAAATTCCTGGCAGACCAGACTGGCATCTTCGGGGGTGGCTACCAGGGTATAATTTCCCGGAGTATTTGGTGTCAAAAAATTCCACACTGAAGCAGGCTCCGTACTTTCCAGAATCAAACTGTCCACACTATCCCGCAATTGCCAATGGCTGCTGATGGAATCTCCCGCCAAATCCACCGCTAAGAAGTTGTAAGTTTCCAGTGGGCAAATATTTTGTTGTCCTTCAATATGAAAAGGCAATCGACGTTCCACCAGCAGCGTATCCGTTCCGGAACAACCTAAAAAGCAGCTTTCGTAATGGACAATCAGTCGGCCGGTCCCCAGGGAAGCGGCCCAGGTCACATCAATAAAATTGCGGTCCGTATCTCCGGTACTCTCCGCGCCCTGCACCATCCATTCGTACTCCGTGCCTTCGTAGAGCGGCACCTGATAGCGGTAGGTTTCTTTGATACAGACCACTGCGGGACCTTCGATTTCGGCCTCGCCAGACAGGATGGGGATGGTGAAAGTTTCCATTGGACCGCATTCCAGGTCCAGGGCACAGGCTTCGGCATTGACTTCGATCACGCCCTCTATTCCACCATTCCAAACCACAGTGATAGATGCATCGCCAACATCTCCGCCATCAACAACCTGCCCATTAGAACTGACCATCCATTCCAGTTGCGGACAAACCGGCGACACAGCGTAGCTGACGGTATCTCCCGGGCATACCGTACCCAAACAATCCAGGGAAAGACCGTCGGCATTTTCGACGATGACGGTGATACGATCCGAAGGGTTGCCACATCCGGTATCGCTACTGCCTCGCAAAAGCACAGTGTAGGTCCCTTCTTCGGTATAAGTGTAAGTCGGGTTTAACTCATCGGTAGAAATACCATTGCCAAAATACCATTGCAGATGATTGGTTTCCGGAAAGGCATTAGAAAAAGAAATACTCTCTCCAAGACAGATGTTGACAATATCATTAACCGCCGGAGGATAACTAATGATTTCTACTTCTGCAGGGCCCATAATTTCTACACAGCCAGAGACAGAAACCAGGCAATTACCGGTTGCCACCGTATTGGTCAGGTAATTACCCGGTAAGTTCAGCGCTTGCCCCTCTCCCACAAAGAAAGAACCCGGGCCTTCTTCTTCCCACAAGACTACCATAAAAACCCCGTCATATCCGCCCCAGCCATTTGTTGATCCGTAGAGGAAAGTTCCCCCCTGAGCAACATAGTCAAAAAAATAAAAGTGAAATCCAATTTCATCCAGGTAAGACTGCGGATACCCATACACCACCATATCTCCCGGACAAACACGTTGACATTCGTCGACATCATAAGGGGTAAATGGGACATAGTCCGTAAAGTCTGGATTGATAAAGGAGATATAGGGCAATTCAATAAGAGTGGACCTCATCTCCACTAAAATAGAAGTGGATTCCAACAATATAAAATCCGCATCAAAAGCCTCCAGCGTAATTTGATACAAGCCAATTTCGTCAGTACAAAAAGTGAATACCTCTTCCTCGCTCACCATCGACAGTCCATCACCAATGAGCGGGGTAACAATCCAGCGAATATTGGCGGTGGAAGCGGGTAAGTTGAGGTGCGTTAAATCAAGACAATCATTCACACACCGCACAAGTTCCAGGTCCGCCTGGTCGGATTCAAGATTGAGGATTTGCATCTGCCCCCACGACGCAAGACTGACGAGAGAAAAAGAAAAAATAAACCAATGCCTCAAAAAAAGCGCTTTTCGATTCATGAGATTTACGGTTTTAGGATGTTATAGCAATACAGGGCCAGTGCAGATCAACTGCATGACGGCTTAGGGTCGTCTCGTTCAAAGTATGCTAATGCTTTTGCTAAACTTGGCGCAGGTAGATGTATTATATAGAGCTCTACCGTTAAAGTTAATATTAAATATTAGTTTTAGAAAAAATACGCCTGATTAATATGATCAAACGCGATTACATTCTCCGCTGGACGCAGGAATTGGCGAAAGCCATCGCCCGGTTGTTGGGAAAGGAAACGAAGGAAGCGCTGGATATTATCGATGATATTTTTGATGATTTGCTAGAATTTAGTCCGACCGAATTGGACGATTTGCCGCCGGAATCTTGGTGGACTTACCTCACCGAAGAAAAGGGTTTTCACGAAGGTCAGCTGGAATTTATCGCCGAATTACTCCATCGCCAGGGTACACTTTTCCATGAAACGGGTCAGTTGGTAGAATCAAAAATGCGTTTGCGACAAGCATTACATATCTTTGAGCAACTGGATGCCCGGCAGGAGGTTTTTTCCTTTGAACGGCAACAGCAGCTGGCGAATATCCGTCAGCAACTTGAAAATTTGGAGAACCACTAATGGATCGATGCAGCAATGATTGACATTCAACATTCAGCAATATCAATGCTTTAAGCCTGAAAAATGGATCAATCATTTCGGACTAGTCGCACTAGTTTTTCAATTTTTGCCAAAAAACACCCAAATCTTACTGATAACACACTAAATTACTGCGTCAAAGCACCAAAAGACAGAACATGACTTACGACAATTTTACGATAAAGGCCCAGGACTCTATCATACACGCCCAAAAGCTGGCCGCCAGTCTGGACCAGCAACAGGTTGATACGGCTCACCTTATCAAGGGCATTCTCGAAACGGATGAGAGTGTGTCTACTTTCTTGCTGCAAAAGATGAATGTGAACATCCCGGCGCTCACCAAAGCGCTGGATAAGGCCATCCGCCAATATCCCAAGGTTGAAGGCACCGAAAAGCAGTTTCTCACCAATGATGCCAATAAGGCATTGGCTAAGGCCAAAAAGATGCTGCCCGAGTTTGGTGATGAGTACATCTCTATCGAACTCATGCTATTGGGTATCCTGCAGGGCAATGAGAAAAATGCCCGTATGCTCAAGGAATTTGGCGCAACCGAAGAGGGACTAAAAGCGGCCATTCAGGAATTGCGCAAAGGCAAAAAGGTGACCGACCAAAGTGCAGAGGACAGCTATAATTCGCTGAAGAAATTTGCCATCAACCTCAATGAACGGGCCGAAACCGGTAAGCTCGATCCCATCATCGGACGAGATGAGGAGATTCGGCGGGTATTGCACATTTTGTCGCGCCGTAAGAAAAACAACCCCATTCTGATCGGGGAGCCGGGCGTGGGTAAAACCGCCATTGTAGAAGGTATTGCCTGGCGGATTGTCAAGGGAGATGTACCGGAAAACCTGAGAAGTAAAAAGATATTTACCCTCGATATTGCCGCTTTGGTGGCTGGCGCCAAATACAAGGGCGAATTTGAGGAAAGGTTAAAAAGTGTCACCAAGGAAGTAACGGAATCGGGTGGAGAGATTATCCTGTTTATCGATGAGATTCATACCTTGATTGGCGCCGGTGGTGGACAAGGTGGCATGGATGCGGCCAATATCCTGAAACCGGCTCTCGCACGCGGTGAACTGCGTACCATTGGCGCTACGACGCTGGATGAATACCAGAAATATTTTGAAAAAGACAAGGCGCTGGTGCGTCGCTTTCAGACCATCATCATTGAGGAGCCGAGCATTGAAGATACCATTTCCATCCTGCGTGGACTGCAGGAACGCTACGAGGTATTCCATAAGATTGAAATTCTCGATGAGGCACTAATCGCTGCCGCGGAATTATCGCATCGGTACATTTCTGACCGCTTTTTGCCGGATAAAGCCATTGATTTGATCGATGAGGCTGCCGCCAAAATGCGTCTGGAGCTGGATTCCGTGCCGGAGGAGGTAGATGAGTGGGACCGTAAGGTTCGACAGCTGGAGATTGAGCGGGAGGCGATCAAACGCGAAAAGGATCAGTCCAAGCTCAAAACCATCAATCAGCAAATCGCCAATGCTCAGGAAAAACGAGATTCCCTGCGGGCGGGCTGGAAAAATGAAAAGGAAATCCTGGATACCATCCAGAATGTAAAAAAGAAGATCGAGGAGCTGGAGCTGGAAGCCGAAAAGGCCGAGCGCAATAGCGACTTTGAAACGGTGGCCAAAATCCGCTACGGCGAATTGCAGCAGCAACAGGCCATGCTGAAAGCCGGTGAAGAAAAGCTGGCCGGCCTTTCCGAAGAAACGCGCTTTACCAACGAGGAGGTCACCGCCAATGATATTGCGGAAGTAGTAGCCCGCTGGACCGGTATTCCGGTAGCCAAAATGCTGCAAAGTGAAAAAGACAAGCTGTTGTATCTGGAAGACGAGATCCACAAGCGCCTGATCGGGCAGGATGAAGCGGTAGTCGCCGTGAGTAATGCCGTACGACGCAGTCGCTCTGGCCTGCAGGATGCCGACCGGCCCATTGGCTCGTTTATCTTTTTGGGACCAACGGGTGTAGGTAAAACCGAATTGGCGAAAGCCCTGGCCGAGGTATTGTTTGACGACGAAAAAGCCATTACCCGCATTGATATGAGTGAATACCAGGAGCGCCACGCGGTGTCAAGGCTGGTGGGGGCGCCTCCGGGTTATGTGGGCTATGATGAGGGCGGACAATTGACGGAAGCCGTTCGGCGAAAGCCTTACTCCATCATCCTGCTGGACGAGATCGAAAAGGCACACCCGGATACGTTCAATATCCTATTGCAAGTGCTTGATGACGGCCGCCTGACCGACAACCGTGGGCGCATTGCCAATTTTAAAAATACGCTCATCATCATGACCTCCAACATGGGCGCTGAGACCATCCTGGAAAACTTTGAAGACCTGGATGCCGTAGGTGATGAGCATCGTGCCGATATCATTGCTACGACCAAGGAGGAAGTCTTTGATCAGCTGAAGGAGAACCTGCGTCCGGAATTCATCAACCGTATCGATGAGCAAATCCTGTTCCTTCCGCTTTCGCGCGAAGAGATCAAGCAGATTTTGCGCCTGTTGCTGAAAAAAGTAGACACCATGCTGGCCCGTCAGGGTATGCTATTGCGCATCAGCGAACCAGCCCTCGACAAGCTGGCGGATTTGGGCTACGACCCACAATTTGGCGCCCGCCCTATGAAGCGCGTCCTACAACGTGAGGTGATCAACGAGCTTTCCAAGCACCTGATCGGCGGCACCTTTACCAATGGTGACACCATTTACCTGGATGCTCCTAAGGGCGAACTGGTCTTCAGCAAGGAGCCATTCAAAGGCGCCGTCAAGCCCTCCAAACCCGAGCAAAAGGCTGCCGAAGCTGCCAAGAAAGCTGCCGAAAAAGCTGAGGAAGCCAAAGCAAAGAAGGCCGCAGAGCATCGCAAAAAGCAGCTGGAGGAATTGCAGAAAGCAACGGAGGATTTGGAGGATACGGTGAAAAAGATTAAGGAGGAGTAGAACTAATTCAAGAAACCAATTTTCATGAAGATTTGTTTCCTTAAGAAAACTAGTAATTTATGACAACCGACATACAAGTTCCCTTTCCAAAAGAACTTTCCCTTGCGCTAAAGATGCAGGAACCGGAATTGTCTCGTGAATTGAAAAGGGTTTCCATTATCAAGTTGTACGAGCTTGGTAAACTTTCCTCCGGTAAAGCAGCGAAGCTTCTTGGCTGTTCTCGCTTGTATTTTCTTGAGCTTGCCGGACAATACCAGGTTTCGATACTGGGGAATATGGGTGCCGATGAGTTGAGAGAAGATTTTGACAATGCGTAAGGTGATAAGTAATACTACGCCGATCATCTCCTTATTGAAAATAAATCAACTTTCTCTCCTTAAGGAACTTTACGAAGAACTCATCGTTCCTCACGCTGTTTGGAGGGAAATTGAAGCAGGAAAAGATTCCGAGTTTTATGCGGATTTATCGGTTCTGTCTTGGATTGACATCCAATCAATTAAAAATGATTCAGCACTGGATTATTTAACAGACTTAGATAGAGGTGAAGCCGAAGTCATCATTTTAGGTCGAGAATTAAAGGCTGATTTAGTCATCATTGATGAGTCTCTCGGTCGGCAGTATGCTCGCCATTTCAATCTTCCTCTCACCGGTACATTAGGAGTTTTACTTCGCGCTAAAAAAGAAAACTTGATTCCTAAAATACGCCCATTAGTTGAAGAACTCCGGCGTAAAAATGTCTGGATTAGTGAGCATGTTTTCAGGAATGTATTACAATTAGCTTACGAAGAATGAATAAAGACGAACCTGAGCTTACCAACCGGGGGCAACAGAGGATACGGTGAAAAAACAGAATACTCTTTGCTTTATATCAGTTAGCCCTAAAAAGTAATCATTTCTATTTATTCAGACCTAAGTTTCAGCAAATCCGTAGAATTATCAATGGTGTGATAGAGCCGAGCCCCTTAGATTTATGAGTTCCAGATATAGACTACATGTACTGTAAAAAAAACTTGGGTACATACCACCAGCCTCCTGCGCGTGATTTGGATGAAATGGAAGGAATGATGGATTGTTGGGGTCGTCTAAGTACTAGCTTGCACTTCCACCATTCCAATTCTTCCTGATTACCTAAAAAACTCAGGCTAAAAATTGCCCCTAAAATCAAAGGGCAATACAACTAGACATCAATCCACCACCATCGTCTCGCGATCCAGTTGCTGCTGCACAATATGCTCCGGCAATTCGCGGAATTCGTACTGCTGATTGCGCAATTGCGGCGTAAAGCCTGCATCGCGGATGGCTTCCTGAATACCATCAGCAGTGAAGCGGAAATTGGCGCCGGCGGCTGAGACCACGTTTTCTTCGATCATAATGCTACCAAAGTCATTGGCCCCGGAGTGCAGACACACCTGCGCCACTTTCTTACCGACCGTTAGCCAGGAGGCCTGGATGTTGGTAATATTGGGCAACATGATACGGCTCATGGCAATCATACGCACATACTCATCGCCGGTGCAGGTATTGCGGGCGCGTTTGATGCGCTTCAGGATGGTATCTTCATCCTGGAACGGCCAGGGGATGAAGGCGATGAACCCCTTGGCATCGGCAGGCTTTTCCGATTGTACCTGCCGCAGCTCTACGAGGTGCTGCATACGCTCCAGATTGGTCTCGATGTGGCCAAACATCATGGTGGCCGAGGTCGTGAGGTTAATCTTGTGGGCGGCGCGCATGATATCGAGCCATTCTTTACCACCACATTTTCCTTTGGAAATCAGTCGGCGCACGCGATCACTGAGAATTTCGGCACCGGCACCGGGCAGGCTGTCGAGTCCGGCTTCTTTCAGGGCAGTGAGCACTGCAATATGCGTTGATTTTTCCAATTTGGTAATGTGGGCAATCTCCGGTGGACCGAGGGCGTGCAATTTCAGGTTGGGATACAGACTTTTTAATTCCTTAAACAAGTCTACATAGTAGGAAAGCCCCAAATCCGGGTGGTGGCCGCCCTGTAGCAGCAATTGCTCGCCGCCAAATTCGAAGGTCTCTTCAATCTTTTTCTTGTATTGCTCGATGGTGGTGATGTACGACTCTTCGTGACCGGGTCGACGGTAGAAGTTGCAAAACTTACAATTGGCAATACACACATTAGTCGTATTGGAGTTGCGGTCGATGATCCATGTGACCGTATTTCCCGGCACGTGGTGTTGCCGCAGCTGGTTGCCCACGTACATCAATTCTGCCGTGGTGGCTTGTTCAAAAAGAAACACCCCTTCTTCGGCAGTGAGAAATTCGAGGTTTAAGGCTTTATTTAATAATTGGTCAACATTCATGCGGCAAAACGATTTTATTAAAGAAGTTGTCAAATGTTTCCTCACTTACTTACGCACGAAGCATTGCGGCTTTTGACTTTGGCTTTCTTTCGTCCCGGACCTTCCAGGTACGAAACTCAAAAAGAGCCTCGCCAACAACCACAAGCCTTCATGCTCACTGACAGCAGAAAACATTTGACAACTTCAAAACAAAGATACGCAAGCAGGGTTTACTGAACAACCTTATTTTTCATTTCTTTTTGAAAGTTTAGAAAATACACACGCAACCTTTTCCCAATTTGCGGGTTTATTTTTATGTGCTGAATGCCTATTTTCATTGAAAATGTGGCATTTGTAACAAAAAAAACTTACCTTTGCGGAAGTATAGAAAGAAAAAAGAAGAGGGAACCGTTCGTTCCCTCTTTTTATTGTGTACCCATCAGTGTAAACGTGGTAGAAGAAAGAGTTACCGACCTGCTAGAAGAAAAATTTCAGGAACCGGATTTTGCAGATTGTTTTATTATCGAGATTAAACTTCACGCCAATCAGAAATTGGAAGTTTTTGTGGACAGTGATTCGGGAATGAACTTTGCAAAATGCCAGCAGATCAGCCGTTATCTGGAAAGTTACATTGACGAAGGTAATTGGTTGGGTGAAAAATACACCCTTGAAGTTTCCTCTCCTGGTGTGGGCAGGCCCCTAAAGCTGGCCCGCCAGTACCGCAATAACATCGGACGAAAGTTGGAAGTACAGCAAAAAGACGGAAACTCGCAAACGGGTACCCTGATTGCTGCGGATGACCAGCGGATTACATTGGAAGAGAAAGTAAGGGTAAAAGATGGCAAGCGCAAAAAGACCGAGGTGGTGCAAACCTCCATTCCTCTGGAAGACATTGCCAAAGCCGTTGTAAAAATCACATTTGGAAAGAAGAAGTAATTATCATTCGCTAACAAGAAAATATAGCGTAATATGAATTTGGTGGATACTTTCTCGGAATTTAAAGCCGGGAAAAACATAGACCGTCCGACAATGGTGCGCGTACTGGAAGATGTATTCCGCACGCTGATTCGCAAAAAATTTGGATCGGACGAAAACTTTGATGTCATCGTAAATACGACCAAAGGAGACCTTGAACTCTGGCGGGTTCGCGAAATTGTACCCGACGGAGAGGTGACCGATGACCGTGCACAGATTTCCATCTCAGAAGCCCTGGCCATTGACGAAGACTACGAGATCGGCGAAGAATGTTACGAACAACTTCACCTGATCGACTTCGGACGTCGCGCAATCATGGCCGCTCGCCAGACCCTGATCTCCCGGATCATGGAGCTGGAAAAAGACGAAGTGTACAAGAAATATATGGAACGCGTCGGCGAGATCGTGCTGGGCGAGGTACACCAGATCCTCAAACGGGAAGTACTGGTGCTGGACGACGCTACCGGCAACGAATTGATCCTGCCCCGCAGTGAGATGATCAAGGGCGACTTTGTCAGAAAAGGAGATATGGTGCGCGCGGTAATCAAAACTGTAGAAATGCGCAACAACAACCCGGTCGTGATCTTGTCGCGGACCGACAATACCTTCCTCGAAAAACTAATGGAGCAGGAAGTTCCGGAAATCGAGGATGGACTGATCACCATTCGCAACATTGTGCGCATCCCCGGTGATCGCGCCAAGGTAGCCGTTGAATCATACGATGATCGCATCGACCCCGTTGGTGCCTGTGTAGGTATGAAGGGATCGAGAATTCACGGCATCGTTCGCGAATTGCACAACGAAAATATTGATATTGTCAATTTCACCAACAATACCAGTCTGTACATTCAGCGGGCACTGACGCCGGCCAAGGTGACAAAAATCGACCTCGACCTCGATACCAGCCGTGCCAATGTATACCTGGAAGCTGATCAGGTTTCCCTCGCCATCGGTAAGGGAGGAACCAATATCAAGCTGGCCAGCCGTTTGACCGGTTTTGAAATTGACGTTTATCGCAATAACCAGGAAGAGATTGAAATCGATGATGTCGATCTGGACGAATTTAAGGATGAAATCGATGATTGGGTAATTGAGTCGTTGAAAGGCATTGGTTGTGATACAGCACGTAGTGTACTGGAATTGAGCCCGGAAGAGCTGCTGCGTCGTACCGACCTGGAAGAGGAGACAATCCTTGACATCCTGAAAATTTTAGCAGCTGAATTTGAGGAATAAACCGAGGTAAGGAAACTCTTTCCCGCACTTATCTGTTGGTCAACGGGTTGAAGTTTTACCAGATTTGGGGCTTCATCACCGTAAAAACTAAAGGAATTTGTGGGAAAGAGTTTTACACAAGCCGGTTTAACTCTTATCTTTGCATAGTTTTGGGCAATGACCTCATAAATGTTGATGACGGTTCATGCTCTAATATATTTGATAGCCAAAAGCTTTTGCAATGGACCTTTTTATTTTATTGATCAAAAACAGATAATAAGATATGTAAGGAAGTCACCATATTCTAAGCTTTTGTCTGTCTTTGAACGTAGCTAAGAACAAAAATTTATTAATGGAGAAACGTTTAGTCAAGATAGCAAAAGAACTCAATGTAGGCACGGCCACTATAGTTGAGCATCTCAATAAGAGTGGTTACGAAATTGAGAACAAGCCTACAGCGAAGGTGACGGACGAAATGTATTCCGAATTATTGAAGGAATTCCAGAAGTCTATTGCTATCAAGGAACAAGCTGACCAACTCGTTATCGGTACTCGCCCAGCCACGCCCAAGAAAGATTCGGCTCCGGCCAGCAAGACCGAAACACCATCCCCTCCTCCTACAGAAAAGAAACCTTCCCAAACGGAGGAAGAAAAATCCAAGCCTGCTGAAAAAGCTCCTGAGGAAACGACACGCAGTACGCCTAAGCTTAAGATTTTAGGAAAGATCGATTTGGGTGGTCGCCTGAAAGGTGGTGCCAAAGACAAAGAGGAGCCGGCCAAAGAAGAGAGCAAAAAAGAGGAAGCACCTCCTACTCCGGAGAAGAAACAACCTGAACCGGAAACCAAGGCCGAAGAAAAACCGGCGGAAAAGCAAAAAGAGGCGGAAGAGGCTAAAGCCAAACAGGAACCCGAGAAGGAAAAGACGCCAGAAACGCCAAAACCTGAGGCTAAACAGGAGAAAGAGCCAGAGAAGAGCGAAAAGGAGGCTCCCAAACCAAAAGCTGAGGAAAAGCCGGTGGAAGCCAAGCAGCAGAAAGAGCCAGAAACCAAGAAAGAAGCCGCTCCTAAGGACAAGGAAACCTCAAAAGAAAAAGAACCAGAGGTACAACCAGAAGCCAAGAAAGATGAATCGGCTCCCGAATCGGAAGCTGGTGAAAAACCGGGAAAAGGTGATGAATTGGTAAGAGCCAAAACGCCGGAACTACGGGGCTTGAAGATTTTGGGTAAAATCGATACCGATAAATTCAAGAAGCCCAAAAAGAAAAAGAAGCAGGAAAAACCGCAAGAGACCAAGTCAAAGCAGGAAGGTGACAAAAAACCATCTGACCGCAATACCAATACCAATACCAACACCAGCAATGACGACGCCCGCAAAAAGCGTAAGCGTAAGCGCAAAAAAGTAGCTGCCGGACCCAACTCTGGAGGTCGTGATGATCGCAGAAGGGGCCAAAGTGGCGGATCACGCCGGTCTCAGCGCGAGGAAATCAAAGAAGTTTCCAAAAAGGAAATTGAAGATAAGATTAAGGCTACCATGGCCCGGATTTCCGGTAAGGGCAAAAAGAAACGCCAGAAAATCCGTCGTGACAACCGTGAGCGTATGCGCGAAAAGCAGGAAGCTCGCGACATAGAAGCACAAAATGAAAAGCTCCAGTTGACCGAATTTGTATCGGTCTCTGAGCTGGCAAGCCTGATGGATGTTCCGGTGACCGATGTGATTACCACCTGTATGAACCTTGGTGTCATCGTATCGATCAACCAACGTCTGGATGCAGAAGTCATTGAACTGGTGGCCAGTGAATTTGAGCACGAAGTGGAATTCATCAGCGTGGAAGAGCAGGTGGAAGAGGAAGAGGAGGAAGAAGATGATCCGGAAGATATGGAGCCAAGAGCACCGATCGTAACGGTGATGGGTCACGTTGACCACGGTAAAACTTCCTTGCTTGACTACATTCGCGAGGCCAACGTAGTGGAAGGTGAGGCCGGTGGTATTACCCAGCACATCGGTGCGTATGAAGTGAAGGTGGGCCCCGAAGAGAAGAGGGTTACCTTCCTCGATACGCCTGGTCACGAGGCCTTTACCGCGATGCGTGCCCGTGGTGCCAAAGTAACAGATATCGCCGTGATTATCATCTCGGCCGACGATAGCATTATGCCCCAGACGCGAGAGGCCATCAGCCACGCACAAGCGGCTAATGTACCCATCGTTTTTGCCATCAACAAGATTGATAAACCAGGCGCCCAGCCCGATCGTATTAAGCAGGAGCTGGCCAATTTGAACCTCCTGATTGAAGAATGGGGTGGTAAATACCAATCACAGGATATTTCAGCGAAGACTGGTCAGAATATTGATCAACTGTTGGAAAAAATTGTGCTGGAAGCAGAAGTGCTTGAACTGAAAGCCAATCCAGATCGCATGTCCAACGGTACCGTTCTTGAAGCCTCATTGGATAAAGGTCGTGGTTATGTAACCAAAATGCTGGTACAAAACGGCACCCTGAATATTGGTGATCCAATTGTTGCCGGTGAGCACTCCGGTAAGGTCAAGGCGATGTTTAACGAGCGTGGTAAACGTATCAAAGCAGCGGGTCCTTCCACTCCGGTACTTGTACTCGGACTGAGTGGTGCACCGCAAGCCGGTGAGCGCTTTAAGGAAACTGATTCTGAACAGGATGCTCGTCAAATTGCCACCAAACGGGCCCAGATCATCCGCGAACAAACAACCCGCGCGACCAAGCGGATTAGTTTGGACGAAATCGGACGTCGTCTGGCACTGGGAAGCTTTAAAGAGCTTAACCTCATCGTTAAAGGTGACGTGGACGGTTCGGTAGAGGCCCTTTCTGACTCGCTGATCAAGATGTCGATCGAATCGGTGCAGGTGAATGTAATTCACAAGGCCGTAGGTCAAATCATCGAATCAGACGTACTGCTGGCTTCCGCTTCCGATGCGATCATCATTGGTTTCCAGGTGCGGCCATCACTCGGTGCACGTCGACTGGCCGAACGCGAAGGAGTACAGATCAAGACCTACTCCATCATCTACGAAGCCATCGAGGAAATCAAGCTGGCCATCGAGGGCATGTTGGATACGATCAAGGAAGAGAAAATTGTATGTCAACTGGATGTACGCAATGTCTTCAAGATCAGCAAGATCGGTACGGTTGCCGGATGTTTGGTGCAGGAAGGAACCATTTCCAGAAATACCAACGTACGGATTGTGCGCAACGGTATTGTGGTGTATCCGACCAAGGAAGGAGCTGTTGGAGAAATATCCTCACTCAAGCGCTTCAAAGACGACGTCAAAGAAGTCAAGAATGGTATGGAGTGTGGTGTTTCTATCAAAAACTTCAACGACATCAAGGTGGGCGATACCATCGAAGGATACGAAATTGTCGAAATCAAGCAGACCTTGTAAAAGTAGTCTGTCCGTAAGCATAAAAAAAGGCGCTGGGATCATCTTCTCGGCGCCTTTTTTATTTGTTCCTTAATCCGCCACTTTTATATTGAATCTTTGCAAATTCCGATCCAGCTTCGACACCACCTTGGTCAGCCGTTTGGCGAAAGCCTCTTCATCGGGAATAAGCAAACGATTGAAAGCATACCCCAGACTATTGATTCTGGCAGCGTAGGGAAAGGGATTGGTCAGATCATCCAGATTGGTATCCATCAATATAATGGCCTCCGCTCCAGAGGTATTGCTGCGGTTGGTACGCCCCAGGCGCGCAATGAGTATCGGTTTACCGGCAATTTTGCTACTCGACACCGGCTCCATGTCAGTATTGAGCAAGTATTCGCCAGCGGCCCCACTCAACAAGGCCGTGGTTGAGGTATCGTAAATGATGTATACCGGAGCAAAATTGAAGTTTTCCGCAAACGCTTTGGCGTAAGCCTGATTTTCCTGGCGGGTCTGCTCCTTGATCGAATTGACCTGTTTTTTGATGCGGTCTTTGTCTTTTTGACTAATATCACTAGACAACATATCTTGCATCGCCTTTATTTTTTTGGCATTGGAGGGCAGACGCAATACCAGTACCCCCTCTTCAAGGTCCTTGATGGCCTGTACAGCCCGACTTTCCATTTCTTCTCGAGTCAGTTCCTGAGCATTGCTGACGTGCAGGGCAAAAAGAGAGAGCAAAATGATTGAAAAAATGCGCATATTCAACATCAATTTAGGGTTGATTCTGTGGCGTAAACCGGGCTTTTGCTGACCGACTTTTCAACTCACAGAAGGTTAAAATTTAGTTAAGAAGTTTTAATGCTGTATTAATGTAATTTAGCCGATGGCTCTCCGTTGGGTAATGTAGAAAAATTTTGCCAAATTTGTGGGCTTTAGTTTATATCACCAAACATTCTCAATTTTGGGAAGTTTTGCCAATAAACTTTCCAATTTAGGAAAATGCCGACAAAGAATTTTTGCGTCGGCAGATTCGGTAAACCTAATCCGCTATGCATGTAGATATTGAAGCACTCAATCAGCAGATCTTTCAGGACAGTGCTTTTGTAGAAAAGTTGAATCAAGAAACGGGTAAAATTATTGTTGGTCAGCACCACATGATCGAACGGTTGTTGCTGGGGTTGTTGACTCGTGGTCACGTCCTGCTGGAGGGCCTTCCGGGATTGGCAAAGACCCTGGCCATCAAAACGCTCTCGCAGGCCATCCATGCCAAATTTAGCCGTATCCAGTTTACGCCCGACCTTCTTCCTGCCGATATCATTGGTACCATGATTTACAATCCGAGCAAAAATGAGTTCTCGGTGCGTAAAGGACCTGTTTTTGCCAATTTTGTGTTGGCGGATGAGATCAACCGGGCACCGGCCAAAGTGCAAAGTGCCCTGTTGGAAGCCATGCAGGAACGCCAGGTAACCATTGGTAATGAGACCTTCAAACTAGAGGAGCCCTTCCTGGTATTGGCTACCCAAAACCCCATCGAGCAGGAAGGTACCTATCCCCTACCGGAAGCCCAGGTGGACCGTTTTATGCTCAAGGTAAAGATCACCTATCCCAATAAAGAAGAAGAAAGAGAAATTATACGCCGTAACCTGGCGGGAGATTTTGGCAAGGTAACTCCGGTAGTTACGCCGGCCGAAATTATTAAAGCCAGAGAATCGGTACGCAAAGTATATATGGACGAAAAAATCGAGCGCTACATTCTCGATATCGTCTTTGCCACCCGTACTCCGGGCGACTACAACCTGCGAAGCCTTGATCCGCTGATCAACTATGGAGGGTCACCGCGTGCCAGTATCAACCTGGCCATTGCCGCCAAGGCATATGCCTTTCTTAAGCGCCGCGGTTATGTCATTCCGGAAGATGTGCGCCACGTGTGCCACGATGTGATGCGCCACCGCATTGGTCTGACCTACGAAGCTGAAGCCGAAAACGTGACGCAGGAAGATATTATCAACAAAGTACTCGACACCGTAGAAGTTCCCTAAATCATGCTCAATCCGCTGATCCTCATATTGATCATTCTGGCCGTTGTACTGCTTGGATTGACGGCTTACTTCCTGCTCGGTTACAACCGGAGCGGTGAAGACGAGGAGGATAATCCCCTGAGCACAACGGCCGAGATTCTGAAAAAGGTCCGGAAGATTGAGATCAAAACCAAGGGATTGAGTAAGCATATCTTTTCCGGTGAGTACCATAGCGCCTTTAAAGGCCGGGGGATGTCTTTTAGCGAAGTCCGCAATTACCAGTACGGCGATGATGTACGGAATATCGACTGGAATGTGACGGCGCGAACGGGAGATCCCTACGTCAAGATATTTGAGGAAGAGCGGGAGCTGACGGTGATGCTACTGATTGATATGAGTAAATCTTCTTTTTTTGGTACAGTCAATCAGTTGAAAAATGAAATTCTGACTGAAATTTGCGCCGTATTGGCCTTTTCGGCCATCAATAATAATGATAAGGTGGGCGTGATGTTTTTCTCGGATCGCATTGAGAAATTTATTCCTCCTAAGAAAGGCAAGAGCCACATTTTGCGCATCATTCGCGAATTGCTGGATTTTCAGCCGGAAGGCTCCGGTACGGATATCGGCAAGACGCTGGATTATTTCAACAATGTGATCAAAAAGCGCAGCATTTGTTTCTTGCTGTCCGACTTTCTGTCGACCGGCTATGAGTCGCCACTACGCATTGCGGCCCGCCGACACGACATTGTTGGCATCCACCTCGTCGACCCCCGGGAAATTGAATTGCCCAATGTGGGACTGATCCGCGCCAGTGATGCCGAAACCGGTAAAATGCGGTGGGTCGATACTGCCCTGCGGAGTAATCGCGAGCGTTACAACGATTGGTACAAGAAACACCAGGAATATTTTAAGTCTGCCTTCCTGAAAACGGGAGCCGATGCGGTCACCATCCGCACCGATGAATCTTATGTAAACGCATTATTGAAGTTTTTCCAGAAACGAGGTAGTCATTGACGCATGAAGAGACTAATTTGGATATTGGGCAGTATGTTTTGCGTGTGTCAGTTGATGGCACAGGTGGGCGTGAGTGGTGAACTGGCGAAAACCGAGATCATGATCGGTGACCAGGTGGAATACCGCCTGCATATCGAGCAAACTTCCAATGTACAGATTGAAAACATCGACTTGTCGCCGCTGGATACCGTTTCTGGCCTGGAAGTACTCAATGTAGCTCCCCCCGATACGATCAGCACTGAGCCTATGGTGCGCACCCAGCAACGGGTCATCCTGACATCCTTTGATTCAGGCTACTACTATTTGCCTCAACTGGTAGTGTCTTTTGTGCAAAACGGGGTAAAAAGTACGGCTAAGACCAACGAAATTCTCCTTACGGTAAATACCCTGCCGGTTTCCACCGACTCCATTCGGCTGGAGCCAATTAAAGATATTATTGAAGAGCCACTCAAATTTCAAGACGCTATCCCCTACCTGATTGGATTGATCCTGTTGGTAGGGCTGGTAGGGCTCATCTGGTATTATTACAAACGAAGAAAATACGAGCCGGTGAAGGCTCAGCCGGAAAGAAGACTGCCTGCGCATGAGATTGCGCTGCAAAAGCTGGAAGATCTGAAAAACGCCAAGTTGTGGCAACAAGGGCAGGTTAAAGAATTTCAGAGTGAACTGACCTTCATCCTTCGGGAGTACCTGGAAAATCGCTATCAGATGCGTGCCCTGGAATCCACGACTGATGAAATCGTACAGGACCTGAAGCGCTCCAACGTTGATCCGGACTGGCATGAACGATTAAAAACCATGCTGGAAACGGCAGATTTGGTCAAATTTGCGAAAGCAGAACCCCCGGTTGAGATTCATGCCAAAGCCTGGGACGAAGTGGAAGCATTTGTATTGGCCACCAAGAAAGTTGCCCTTCCCGCAGAGGAAGACAGCGAAGAAGAAGTAGAAGAGAATGCTTGATTTTTTTAGAAATATCACCTTTATCCACCCTGGATTCTTATGGCTGCTATTGCTTTTGCCACTGATGGGTTATTGGTATTACCGTACCTACCGGCGGTACTATGCGGCATTGAATATGCCTACGCTCGAGGGTATTGCCCAGGGTACCTCCCTGAGAGGGCGACTGCGTAGTTTACTTCCTATACTCCGGGCACTGGCTTTGATCGGCCTGATACTGGCCATGGCTCGGCCACAGAAAATATTGCAGGAAGAAGAAGTAAAAGCGGACGGTATTGATATATCTCTGGTCATGGACCTTTCGAGTAGTATGTTGGCGCAGGATTTCACGCCCAATCGCCTGGAGGTGAGCAAGCGCGTAGCTAGTGAGTTTGTGGATAAACGTGAATACGACCGGCTAGGACTCGTGGTCTTTGCCGGGGAGGCATTTACGCAATGTCCGCTGACCACCGATCACAGCATTGTCAAGGATTTTCTGGCCAATTTGCAGTGTGGCCTGCTCGAAGATGGTACCGCCATCGGTATGGGGCTGGCTACAGCCGTCAATCGATTGAAAGACAGTCCGGCCAAGAGTAAAGTGGTTATTCTTTTGACCGATGGCGTGAATAATACGGGCTACCAGTCGCCGAAACTGGCGGCGCAAATTGCCAAGGAATTTAATGTCAAGGTATACACCATCGGTGTGGGCTCCATGGGGGAAACCCTGACGCCGGTGAGCCGTAGAAGTGATGGGCGATATGTATTTGGTGTAGCCCGTGTGGAGATAGATGAGGCCCTTTTGCAGGAAATTGCGAATATGACCGGTGGCAAGTACTACCGCGCGACTTCGGCCGAGAGTCTGGAGCGCATTTATGCATCAATTGACCAACTGGAAAAGACGGAGATTGACGTCACCGCATTCAAGCGGCACAGCGAAGAATTTCACCTTTTTGCGATCTTCGGTCTGTTGATGTTGTTATTAGAGGTGATGTTGCGGTACACCGTGTTGAGAGTGATTCCATAAAGATTTATTATGTTTAGATTCGAACATAGCAGTTATTTGTATGCCCTGGCGGTGTTGCCCATTCTGGCAGCGTTCTTTACCACTGCCTGGTACTATCGCAAGCGGGCCATCAGTCGCTTTGGTAATCCGAAGTTGATGGGGCAGATCATGCCCGAGATGTCGCGCTACAAGCACGCTGTAAAGTTTCTACTCATTATTGTGGCGCTTACCTTCCTGATCATTGGTGCAGCCAATCCGCAGTGGGGCACTAAGAAGGAGCAGGTCAAGCGCAAGGGCATCGACCTTTTTATTGCGCTCGATATTTCGCAGAGTATGCTGGCCGAAGACATTTCACCGAGCCGGCTGATTCGCGCGCGGCGCTTTGCGCAAAATCTGGCAGCTCAGCTACGCGGCGAAAACCTGGGGGTCATCATTTTTGCCTGTAACGCCTATTTGCAGGTGCCGCTTACTACCGACTATGCTTTTGTGAATATGTTTCTGGGCTCGGCCAATCCGGATATGGCCAACTCGCAGGGTACGGCCATCGGCGAGGCAATTGAGCTGGCGGAACGTTCGTTTAAAGAAGACAACAAGAATCATAAAGCTCTTGTTATCATATCGGATGGTGAAGACCACGATGGTTCAGCAGAGTCGATTGCGGCTGCCGCCAATGATAATGGGTTGATGATCTTCACGGTAGGTGTTGGTCTGGAATCCGGCTCTTTTATTCCCGTAAGGGTAAATGGGCGCTCAGACTACAAGCGTGACAACGCCGGCAATCCGATTCGCTCCAGCCTGAATGAAGCCATGCTGGCCAATGTTGCGAAAGCGGGCAAAGGCAATTATTTTAACCTTTCGGCCGGAACAGATGAGGTGATTGATGCATTGCGTAAGCAGATCGATTCCATCGAAAAGCGCGAATTTGAACAGCGGGTTTTTAATGAGTACGAAAGTTATTTTCAGTACTTCATCGGACTGGGATTATTACTCCTGATTATCGAATTTTTGGTAGCGTTTCGCAAAAACCGCTATCTGGCGAGTAAGGATATCTTTAAGCATTAAAGCTATGAAGAGATACTGTTTCATATTGGGTTTGTTGGTGTTACCTTTTGTAATGAATGCGCAAAAGGACCATAAATTGTTGCGTGAGGGTGACCAGAGTTATAAGGAAAACGATTTTTCCACTGCCGAGGAAAACTACCGCAAGGCGCTGGAAAAACGCAAATCTGCTCAGGGCAATTTCAATCTGGGCAATTCCATCTACCAGCAGGAACGGTATGAGGATGCCATTAAGGAATACGAAGATGCGGTAAATCGCTCACAGGACAATACCGAAAAAGCTTTTGGCTATCACAATTTGGGTAATGCTTATTTTCAGCAACAGGATTATGAAAAGAGCATTGAGGCTTTTAAGAACTCGCTGCGGCTAAATCCCGAAGATTTACAAACCAAGTACAACCTGGCTCAGGCTCAACGCCAATATCGTTTGCAGCAGCAGCAACAACAGCAACAGCAGCAGCAAAATGATCAAAACCAGGATCAAAATCAGGACCAGCAAGAGGAACAACAACAGCAACAACAGCAGCAGCAAGAACAACAACAGCAGGAGCAGGAACAGCAGCAACAACAGTCGGGCGAAGAGGAAAATGAACAGCAACAACAGCAGCAAAATGCCGAGCAGCGAGAAGAAGATGACCTGACCAAGGAGGAAGCGGAACGCCTGCTGGAAATTATGGAAAACGAGGAACAGAAGGTGCTGGATAAAATGCGAAAGGCGAATTCGAAGCCATGTACTTCGGATAAGGATTGGTAGGTTTAGGATAGAGTTTAGAGGGGAGAGTTTAGGGTTTAGAGTGAGGGGTTAATGGTTAAAGTTTAGGCGGGGGAGACGGGTTAGGCGGTTTGGGGTGGTCGATGTTGCAAACATCTCCCGGGCGAATGGGGTGGATTTCCTAAAACCTAATGCCCAAAGCCTAAAGCCTGGTTTAAAAATTAATAACCAAAATAATCGACTATGAAAAGGTTTTTTTTAACAGCAATGGTACTGAGCCTGGCATTTGGTGCTTTGATTGCTCAGGAAAATGCCCGCTTCACTGTCGAGGTGAGTACGGATTCTATTTTATTTGGCAACTACTTCAAAGTGACATTTACGCTGGAGAATGCGAAGGGCGCTCAATTTGAGGCCCCGGATTTTAGTGAATTCCGGATTGTGAATGGCCCGAGTACGTCGTCGAGCTACAGCATCATCAACGGGGAAGTTAGTCAAAGTGTATCTTATTCTTATTATCTTGAGCCCATTGATTTGGGAAATTATTACATTCAGCCAGCCAGCATTCAGGCGGGTGATCATGTGCTGGAAACGATGCCTCTTGAGGT
Organism: Saprospiraceae bacterium; assembly: GCA_965229635.1. Classification (GTDB taxonomy): domain Bacteria; phylum Bacteroidota; class Bacteroidia; order Chitinophagales; family Saprospiraceae; genus BQJU01. The sequence continues at coordinate 1,573,611 of OZ245894.1, read as the reverse complement.
GATGGTAGTACCCAACCCGGATGGTGTCAAGCAGAATACTGAGCCTTTTGGCATGGACTTTAATCGCGGAAATTTTTTCAACTTTGATTCCGATTCCTTCTTTGAGGAATTTAATAAAATGTCCCCCTTTTTGCAGCCACCTCTGGAGGAGCAAGCCCCTTCAACACCCCAGCGCAAAAAGCGGAAGACCACGAAATTGTAAGATAACGGTAACGTAAAAGATCGACGGCAGCGACATGGCGAAGCAATTACTAACCCTGGTGTTTGTAGTAGGTGCCATCTGTGCGGTAGCAGCGCAGGGGCAAATTTCCTTTGAGGCATACTCCGATGCCAGAAAGGTGGTGCTGCGCAGTTATTTTCAGGTGAGTTTTTCGATCAAAAATGGCGACGCCCGTCGCTTTTCACCGCCGCCGTTTACCAACTTCACAGTCGTTTCCGGACCAAACCGCACGGCCAAAACGATGATTGCTGATGGTGTGCGGTCGAGTGAAACGATTTATACCTACAGCCTCCAGCCCAAGCGTATTGGAACCTTTACCATCGGTCAGGCGACCATTGAAGCCAACGGCCAAAGGTTGCACACCAACCCCATCACCGTCGAGGTAGTACAAGGAGCCTCCGGTACCGATTCCAACAGTAGTGAAGAGGAAGTATATATCAAGGCGGAGCCCACCGTGATAGAAGCCTGGGTAGGGCAGCAGATTGGGTTGGATTATCGGCTTTATACGTCCATTCAAATTGATAATTACAATGTGTTGAGCGAGTCAGAATACCAGGGTTTCTATGCTCAGGACGTTCGCCAGCACGATTCGCGGTTGGTGCGGGAAGTGATCAACGGTAAGCAGTATGTGACCAAGGTATTAAAACGAGTGGCATTATTTCCGCAGCAGGCTGGTGAGCTGACCATTGATCCACTCAATGTGCAGTTAGGGGTAGTGGTAGAAGACAACAGCCGGCGCAATAGTTTCTTTTTTAATAAACAAATCAAACGCATTCCGGCGGTCACTGAGCCCGTAACAATTAAAGTCAATCCCCTACCCCAAAATGCTCCTGTGTCGTTTGCGGGAGCGGTAGGCCAGTTTGACATGTCTACTGCTATTGATCAGGCGGCCATCACTACTGATGATGCGCTCTCAATCAAAATGCTGATCACCGGTGATGGTGACTTGAAAAGAGTGCAGATTCCGGAGATTGAATTTCCGGATGCTTTTGAAGTTTACGATCCAAAAATTATTGATGAAAATAGCTCGGAACGACTGGGTACCATCACCGGGCGAAAGATGATTGAATATTTGGCCGTGCCTACCGAGCCGGGCAATTATGAGATCAATCCATCCTTCTCCTATTTTGATCCTGATAGCGCCAAGTATGTGGTGTTGCAAAACCCGCAACCATATCGGATCACGGTACGTCAGGGCAGCAACCGAAGCAAACTGCCGGTGATCAATGATGAAACGGCCGCCGGTGATCGCGACATTCACTTCATCAATGCTAAGCCTGGACTGACTAAAAAGGGGCGTTCTTTTTTCGGATCAACCGTATTCTGGATACTGACCGCTTTCCCATTTCTGATGCTACTGGGTGTATTTCTGATCAAGCGAACGCAGAACCGCCTGCAAAACATCGATCCGATGTTGATGAAAAGCAAGAAGGCTCGAAAGGTGGCATTACAACGGTTGTCAACGGCTGAACAACATCTGAAAGCTGATAATAGCCGGGCATTCTATGATGAAATATCGAAAGCTTTATTGGGTTACGTGTGCGATAAGCTGCATATTCCATTGTCGGAATTGACCAAGGATAATGTGAGGGCCAGGCTGGAATCACTTTCCGTGCCAGCGGACCTGGTTGATCGGTTTATGAAAATCATTCAAACTTCCGAAATGGCTCTTTTTGCCGGTATGGACAATGCTTCCGCCATGAAGGAAACTTATGATGAGTCGGTCAGTACTTTATCGGATATTGAAGTCTTCCTGAAAGGGTAACAACACTTATACCTTCTCCATTAAAGTGCGAAAAGCTACATAACGGTCCTGGTACCGCTGGCGGTGCTCCTCCTGCAATCGAAATGCGTGTTTTTCCTGATACAACTGGTATTCCACCATGCTATTGCAAAGATACTGAATGGCGTAAGTGATGCCATCTGTCTCGTCTACACCCAGCAGGCGAAACATGCGATGTTTTACAAACAAACCGGTGTCCATTACATCGGGGATGTGCACCTCTTTCATCCACTGTAGCCAATCCTGGCGCACTTCATGGTCAATCTTGACGGTGACATTGTATAGTATCATAAGGTTGGGAAGGTCTATACTCGGTTAATCTTCGCCCCCAGGGCTTGCAATCGCTCATCGATACGTTCGTATCCACGATCAATTTGATTGATATTGCGGATCACGCTGGTTCCATTGGCCGATAGCGCCGCAATCAGCAATGCCACTCCGGCCCGAATGTCGGGGGAGGTCATTTCAATGCCGCGCAATTGGTAGCGTCGATTCAGGCCAATCACTGTAGCGCGATGTGGGTCGCAAAGGATGATCTGAGCCCCCATATCAATCAGCTTATCAACAAAGAAGAGGCGGCTTTCAAACATTTTTTGGTGAATCAACACACTACCCTTGGCTTGCGTAGCTACCACGAGCAAAATACTCATCAGGTCGGGCGTAAAGCCAGGCCAGGGAGCATCATAGACAGTGAGAATGGAGCCGTCGATGAATGTATTGATGGTATATTCCTCCTGGCTGGGTACGTAGATATCGTCACCACGAAATTCCATATCGATCCCCATTCGCTCAAATACACTCGGGATGATGCCCAGCTCGGGAAGCTGCACATCCTTAATGGTCAGCGCCGATTGGGTCATGGCTGCCAATCCAATAAAACTACCGATCTCGATCATATCGGGCAGAATGCGGTGTTCAGTGCCTCCTAATTCGTCCACCCCCTCAATGGTCAGCAGATTGGAACCAACACCAGATATCTTAGCGCCCATGCGGTTGAGCATTCGGCAAAGTTGCTGCACGTAAGGCTCACAGGCGGCATTGTAGATTTGGGTAGTACCATTGGCCATGACTGCTCCCATCACTACATTGGCCGTTCCGGTCACAGAGATTTCATCCATCAGGATGTAGGTTCCCTGTAATTTGGGCGATTCAATGTAATAGAGGCTTTGGTCCGGATCGTATTTGAAGTTGCCGCCCAGTTTTTCAAATCCCAGGAAATGGGTATCCAGGCGTCTACGACCAATTTTATCACCACCAGGTTTGGGCAGTATGGCCTTGCCAAAACGACTCAGCAGCGGTCCTACCAACATGACCGAACCACGGATGCGGCTGGCCTTTTGCCGAAAAGCATCTGATTGACAATAGTCTACATCGATATTGTGGGCCTGAAACCGATAGGTGTGGTTGTCCAAACGTTCCACTTCAACGCCCAGACCCTTGAGTAGCTCAATGAGCATCTGCACGTCGCGAATGTCGGGAACGTTGGAAACAGTAACCGGTTGAGCGGTGAGCAGTACGGCGCTGATGATTTGCAACGCTTCGTTTTTGGCACCTTGTGGCACTATTGAACCCTCCAGGCGCTGGCCTCCCAGCACCTCAAATGCATCCGTCAGCATAGCTTTGTTTACTTTCTTCTTCTGCCTTTATAATTTCCGCCCGAGCGAGATCTCCCCTGGTAGTTGCTACCATTGGATTGGTTGGACTTCTTTCTTCTGGAGCCCCGATCTCCCCCCCGATTGCTGTGGCTGGAAGTCAGGTTATCAATGGAAGCATCATCATCCATTGAAAGTTTTCCACCAGAAAGTGTTTGCAAGTCATTTTTGATGACTTCATCACTTACGTAGTGTTCCTTATTCCAGGTGCGGTAAGCCAATTTCATGTACGACCCAATGGTTGCCACAAAGCCATCTCTCACCGGTCCTTCTTCCATTTCCAGCGCTTTCTTGATCAGGCGTTGTACATTGCTGCCATAGTGACGATAGCGCGCCTCCGAAGCAGGATAAGGAATCATATCGGGCTTCTTATCGGCCTCTTCGCGGGTAGGCTTGTGTCCACCCGGCACCTCAACATCCAGATCATAATTGGCAATACGGAACAGGTGCTTCCACAGCTTTTCCTTGTAGTCATCCATGATCTTGTTTTGCGGATGCATTTGCATCATCAAATCCAGGATGCGCTCAACCAATGCCTGACGGTACTCGGGGTCTTCAACGGTTCTGGCGTAATTCACCAGGTTCTGTACGTGACGTCCATATTCGGGAATCGCAAGATTCTCTCTGGCGGAGTTATACTCCATATTATGCTCATTCATAAAAACTATTTTAATCTTCTATTCTACGGTTACTGACTTGGCCAGGTTTCGCGGTTGATCTACATTACATCCGCGCATAACTGCGATGTGATAAGACAACAATTGTAAAGGAATCACAGAAAGTAGTGGAGTTAAGGGCTCTTCAGTATCGGGAATTTCGATGGTATGATCAGCCAGTTGACTTATAACAGTATCTCCTTCTGTAACTACTGCAATCACGAATCCTTTGCGTGCTTTGACTTCCTGAATGTTGCTCACAATTTTGTCGTAGGCACTTTTGTTGGTAGCGATAACGATAACGGGCATGTTTTCGTCAATCAAAGCAATAGGACCATGCTTCATTTCAGCGGCAGGATATCCTTCCGCATGAATATACGAAATTTCTTTCAATTTCAACGCACCTTCCAGTGCGATGGGGAAATTATACCCACGTCCCAGGTACAACGCATTGGGACGGTCTTTGATTTCGCCGGCAATGTACTCAATTAATTCATTACTGGCCATCACTTTGGCCACTTTGGCCGGAATATTGGCCATTTCATTGAGCAACAGGCGGAAATAAGATTCGGAAATTGTGCCACGCTTGTAGGCAATGCTGAGTGCCATCATGGTTAGCAGTGTCACCTGACCAGTAAAGGCCTTGGTCGATGCCACCCCGATTTCCGGCCCGGCATGGATGTATGATCCGGCGTCGGTCATACGGGCAATGGAAGAGCCCACTACATTCACGATACCGTAAATCAGGGCGCCTTTTTCCTTGGCCATTTCCAGTGCTGCCAGCGTATCGGCCGTTTCTCCTGATTGGGAGATGGCAATGACCACATCCTTTTCGGTAATGATCGGATTGCGATAACGCAACTCTGAGGCGTATTCTACTTCAACGGGAATGCGCGCCAGGTCTTCAAAAAGATATTCACCAATCAATCCCGCGTGCCAGGAAGTACCACAGGCCGCAATAATGAACCGGTTTGCATTGGCAATGCGGTTGGTAAATTCGTCGATGCCCCCCAGCTTGATCCAACCTTCCTCGGCATTGAGTCGACCGCGCATGCAGTCGGAGATGGTTATGGGCTGTTCGTTGATTTCCTTGAGCATGAAGTAATCATACCCACCTTTTTCCAGCATCTCAATCTCCATGTCGAGTTCGTGGATGAAAGGTGTCATGACTTCATTGTCGGTGGTTTTGATTTCCATTTCCCCGGATTGGGTAACTACAGCAATTTCCTCATCATTGAGGTAAACCACGCGTTTGGTATGCTCGATGATCGGTGTCGCATCGGATGCGAGGAAGTACTCGCCATCACCAATGCCAATCACCAGCGGGCTCGCTTTGCGCGCTCCCACCAGTTTTCCCGGATCTTCTTCATCCATTACCACTATGGCATAGGCGCCAATTACTCTGGTCAGGGCAATACGTACGGCCTCTTCCAGTGGCAGATTATCTCTTTTTTGAATTTCTTCAATAAGGTGCACCAAAACTTCCGTATCGGTTTCGCTTTCAAATTGGTGGCCTTCCTTTTCCAATGCGGCCTTGAGCAAAGCGTAGTTTTCAATAATTCCATTGTGCACCAGGGTCAATCGGCCATTGCCACTTACATGAGGGTGAGCATTGACATCATCCGGAGGACCGTGGGTAGCCCAGCGGGTATGACCAATACCGGTTTTCCCCGCCCGGGAGCGGTTTTCCATGTAATTGACCAGTTCCTGAACTTTTCCTTTCTTTTTGGAAACGGTGATATCGTCCTGCAATAAAGCAACACCGGCACTGTCATAGCCTCGGTATTCCAGGCGTTTCAAACCGTTGATCAAAATTGGGTAAGCGTCCTTTTCGCCAACATAGGCAACTATTCCGCACATAATTGGGGTGTTTAAAACGGTGAAGTAATCATGTTTTGAAAGGAACTCTTGCTGTTATATCGAAATTTCCGGTTTTTTTGACTGGTAAGCCCAAAATGTGGCCCCCGCTGCCGGTAATTTTTGTTTCAACCCTTTAGGGTTTTGTAAAATACAGCTTCAGTCTGATTGGGAACTCCTGGTGATTAGCGCCATAGAGGACTACTCGATTAGCCCTCTCTGCTCTGGGGAACGCCGAAAAATACAAAATGTTTGGCTCAATTCCATCAATCATGTCCTGAAAATGTGAAGTAATGTTGAGGCGGTAAAAATCAGGACTGCCATCCGAACCGGCGACAACGACTCCTCCCAGGGAAGCAGGCAGGTTGGTAGACGCGAATGTCACATCTGAAATAACCCGCAATTCACCATCCTCGTTCTTTCGCAACACGATTAGTTGCTCTACCGGTGCATAGCGCATTGGATCATCACCACTGACGGAAGCAATGTCGAATTCCAGTTCAGCTTTGTTGATGATCAAACCTTTAAGATCAGACACATATGGGAAATCTACGCGAGTATAAAGCCCTTCCATTGACTGGATAAAGACAAGGCTGTCTACCGCATCGGAATTGTCGATAAATGGCGCCACAAAGGCCCCGGTAGGATCATTATCGAAGGCAGCAACTTTTGTACTAAAAGTATTGATCTGAAACTGATAATGGCCAGGAACGGTATCAACATGATAATAAACGTAAATTCCCGTGAGTTGCGCATTGGCGACCGAGAAGCCTCCAAAATCGAAGGCTATGAGCCCATCCGTTTCTTTTGTAGGACTAAGTTTCAGGCCTTTGAAGTATTCGAGGAAGGTACTGTCATTTTCATAAACGGAAGTGTCCGCATCAATAAAGCGCTGGCCAAAAGAAGCCGGCAGTGGCACTCTCAGCTGATCGAATTTGAGCGTATCGGCTTCTCCATCAAAATAGTAGTATACCTCGGTACTATCGTTGGGATCGGGCACAAATTCGTGCTCCGCAATAATTTGATTATCAGCACTAAAACTTGAATTGGAGTAGTAATCCTCAGACGGATCGATCATTTCGGTAACTTCTCGTACTTCCATGCCGAAGGTTTCCTCAAAATTGCCATAGAAGGCACTGGAATCATAACGAAGTATCAACACCACAGAATCCAAAACGGCATCTTCAAAATCGGGATAAACCAGCGATACCCCATTGGAGGCCCGCTGTAAGCGGGGGCGAACATAAATTTCCGATTTGGATTGACCAAAAACCGGATCAATGAAGTTGCCAAACAGATAGCTCCTCAATTGGAGGTCAATATCTGGTGAGTAGGTTCTGACTGTATCACCGGTTTCCGTGCTGGAAACCATAGTGAGGGTGTCGATGAACCCAACATTGATTTCATCCTCTTCCAACAGATCAGATCCTACCTGGGTAGGGTCTGTACAAGAAGGCAAACAAAGTCCTGCAATTACGAGTAACGTAAATAGCCCATTAAAAAGCTTGCTCATGCTTTTCTTTAAATTACAATTAAACAAAAGGTTCTTTGAAGACTTTCGTGAGTGGATACCACCAAAAGGAGGTCGGGGAAACTGCCTTTTCGGCAATACACCGCAATCTCCTTTTGGTCGATCCATTCATCGATCAAAGAAATTATGAAATTCTGGAAGAAAGGCTCCGGGTCAGGCTAGCCCTCTACTTCTTCTGCCAACAGACTCTGATAAAATTCCAGGTATGCAGAAAGATAATCATCATCTCCTTCTGGTTGCAATACCGGCTTGGCAGCTTCATCCAACGACTTCTTAACGGAGTCGGAGGCATCTTCGCTGCCCAGAATGATGGCATCAGCATAGGAAATCGCACCTTCGTGCAATTTAACTCCGGTACCATTTTGGTAATTGCCCAAATCTTCAGGAGTCAGATTGTTGATAGAAGCCTTTGAGGCAAAAGTATCATTGAATGTACTCTCGAGCGTCTTATCATAAACGGAATAAATCACTTTAGATTGTTGAAAAAGTGGTTCCGTTTTGTAAGCCGTGCGCAGATACAGAGGAATCAAACTGGTCATCCAGCCATGACAGTGGATGATATCAGGTGGCCATCCAAATTTCTTTACCGTTTCGATGACACCCTTACAGAAGAAAACCATACGATCAGCATTGTCATCAAATGGCTTTCCACTTTCATCTTCAAATAATGCTTTACGTTTGAAGAAATCTTCATTATCCAGGAAGTAAACCTGCATTCTGGCCTCGGGAATGGACGCCACTTTGATGATTAATGGAAAATCATCGTCATCAACAATAATGTTCATTCCGGAGAGGCGAACTACTTCGTGTAGCCGGTGCCTACGTTCGTTGATTAGCCCGAAACGAGGCATCAGAATCCGGATTTCCATTCCATTTTCCTGAACGTATTGGGGCAATTTACGGGCAATTTCACTTACCTTGGTGAGCGCAGTGTATGGTTGCATTTCCTGCGTTACGATCAGCACTTTCTTTTTATCCATAAAGCCTAATATAGTTAACTAATTATCCTTGACTCCTTTATGCAAGGAATAAGGCTGCAAAGGTAACAAAAAACAGCGACATTTCCCTATTTATCAATACCTTATTGGTCTGTTAATAAAAACAACTATCTTCGCGTATTGGTTTTCCAGATTGTCAATCTATTACAACGAAGATGTACCTGTTTAAGAAAGTAAGCGACCTGCAGCACTACCTGAAAAACACCGTCAACGCCGCGCAAAACCTGGGATTTATACCAACAATGGGTGCACTCCATGAAGGACATCTTTCCCTACTTAGAAAGGCAAAAAAAGCCAATGCGTTGACCGTTTGCAGCATTTTTGTCAACCCTACGCAATTCAATGAACAAAGTGACCTGGCCCGTTATCCCAGAACTCCCGGTAAAGACATCGAGTTATTGGAAATGGTTGGTTGCGATGTGCTTTTTCTGCCAGATGTGGAAGAAATTTACCCTCCAGGATTGGATACCAAGCTGCAAATTGACCTCAAAGGACTGGATCAGGCCATGGAAGGCGCTTTCCGCCCCGGACACTTTGCCGGCGTTGCGGAAGTGGTAAAAAGACTCCTCGATATCGTACAGCCCAACCAGCTGTTTATGGGGCAAAAGGACTTTCAGCAGTTCACCATTGTTAAGCAAATGATCGATCAACTAAGCATACCGGTAGAACTGGTGATGGTCGAGACTGTGCGTGAAGCTGATGGGCTGGCTATGAGTTCACGCAATCAGCGACTCACTGAAGAATCACGCAAGCTAGCTCCAAAGATCCACGAAACCCTGGTAGCCGCCAGGACCTGGCTGGACGAAATGCCGGTAGAAGCCGTTAAGGCCAAAGCCATGGAGGAACTCAGCGCGTCGGGGTTGAAACCCGAGTATTTCGAAATTGTGGATCGTCAGCAGTTGCAGTTGATCACGGATTGGAGTGCTCAGGATGAAGCGGTGGCTTGTACCGCAGTTTGGGCCGGTGAGGTGAGGCTGATTGACAATATTTTGCTATCCAAATAGGAGGGTAGTCAACCAAATCGAGGTTCAATGGTTTCCTTGGTAGGACCGCAAATTGCTAAAAAAGATTTTATTTTGTTTTTTAATAAAAAAGATAGCATTTTTGCGGCAATTTTGAAATTAACTGAATTTCTACAAAATTTTATACTTTTGCATCGTTATGATGATTCAAAGATTCAAGTCGAAAATTCACCGGGCGGTGATCACAGAAGCCAACCTCAACTACGTGGGAAGCATCACCATTGACGAGGACCTGATCGATGCAGCCAACCTGATCGAAGGCGAGCGCGTACAGATCGTCAACAACAACAATGGCGAGCGCCTGGAAACCTACGTCATCAAGGGCGAAAGAGGTTCCGGAGTAGTATGTCTGAATGGCGCGGCAGCCCGTCGCGCGCAAGTGGGCGATGTGGTGATCATCATCTCTTACGCCTGGATGGAAGTGGAGGAAGCCAAAAAATACGAACCGGCCGTGGTTTTTGTTGATGAACAAAACCGCATCCAATCCTAGACCCACTCCACAGGGTTTAATAGTCTAAAAGCCAAAAATTAATATCTTTGCGCGCCGGAATTTCCCGGAATATACTCCATGGCTTAATGCAATTGTCTTGAAAAAGAAGATCCTCAATTTCATAAAGTTTTTGCTCTTCCTCGGTGTTGGCGTAGTCATCTTATATTTGGTGTACAAAAGCCAAAGCACCGCCTACCAGGAGAGCTGTGCCGAGCGCGGTATTCCCTCCGAGGAGTGTAGCCTGATCGGTAAAGTACTCAACGACTTCGCATCGGCCAATTACTTTTGGATTTTCCTTACGCTGATAGCCTTTACCTTTAGCAACCTGAGCCGGGCCATCCGCTGGAATATGTTATTGCGCCCATTGGGCTACAAGCCGCGCCTGAGCAATGCCTTTCTGACCGTGATTCTCGGCTATTTTGCCAATCTGGGCTTTCCTCGCATCGGGGAGGTCGTCCGCGCTGGTTCGATGGCCCGTTACGAACACATCCCGGTGGAGAAGGTGATGGGTACCATCGTGGTAGACCGCACCATTGATGTGATCAGCATCTTGTTGATTACCAGTCTGGCTATTCTGCTGGAATTTGATACCATGTGGCAATTTATCAATGAGTACGTTTCCCTTTCGGAAAAATTTGGCGGAAGCGGCCCCTTTCTGTTGACACTCGCCGGAGTTGGACTTTTTTTTGTGGCCCTGATCTACTTTTTGCGCAAGCGCATTGCCCAATGGAGCTGGTACCAAAAAATTGAGAATATCCTGCTTGGCTTCTGGCAGGGTATCAAGAGTATTCGCAGGCTGGAACGCCCCTGGGTATTTGTGCTGCACAGCATCAATATCTGGTTTATGTACTTCCTGATGACCTACCTGTGCTTCTTTGCTTATCAGCCAACGGCCCATCTTTCCCCACTGGTCGGACTTGTGGTATTTGTCTTTGGCGGCTGGGGCATCGTCATTCCCTCTCCGGGCGGGATGGGCACCTACCATTTTTTGGTGCAAACCGCCCTGGGCATGTATGGCATCAGCGGTGAAGACAGCTTTTCCTTTGCCAATATTGCCTTCTTTTCCATTCAGCTGGGATGCAATGTGTTGATTGGGTTGCTGGCGTTGTTATTGCTGCCGTGGTTGAACCGGGATTATGAGGGGGCGGAAAAGGTAGCGGTGGCGTAGGAAACCTCCCTTTTGTTTTTACCACAGAAAAGTAATATTTTCACGAGGCGGAAAATACTAAAACCCTCGCCATGATTGAAACCATTGCTGAAAACAACTTTTACCTGCTCGACGGCAATATGACCGTGGCCGATGGCCGCGATGCAGTGGCCAATGCTCCCTACTACTACATTATCATTGACCGGGAAGATCAGGGAGAACATTTTTACTACCTCTACCTGCAAGAAGACTTGCTTTCCAAACTGGCTCGCCTGCCCAAGCCCGTTCCGATTAAACTGGCCATGCGGCTGCATGAGGAAGCGCCCTTGCCTACGCTACCGCACGATGCTCCATTATCCGCTCAGGTAGAATCCTGCTACATCATATTGAAAGATAATCAGGTAGTCGGTTTTCTTTACGAAGAGAAAGATTTTGCTCCTCCGCCAATACCACAGGCGGAAGTGGGTAGTGACAAAGGGGCAACTCGTGGCGGAGAAAGCCTGGAGGAAATGGACGATACCTTTGAGGCTTATCCCAGCATCAGCGATCCGGGGCCGGTGAATCCCGGTCAGACTTTCAAGGTTTTTGTCGGTTTTAGCTCCGAACGTGACGAAAGCTTGGAAGAAGGAGAGTTAATCGTAATCGATCGCCCTGATGAAGATATTCCCGCCAAGGTATCCCTTATGGTTACCGGCGGTAAGGTGGCCGACAAAGACAATCGCGCCAAGCCGATTATGCTCGATCCAGATGCGCAGACTTCCTTTACCATTACCGTTAATGACAATGCTGCAGAGGTCAACATCATTGCCATGTATCGCTACAATAAGCGGGTCGTAGGCAATGCGCAGCGTATTATTCAGGTAGTACAGGCTGCTGCTCCGGCTCCAGGCCCATCAAGTGAGGCGGAAGTTGATCAGGGCAATCGGTGTCAGCTATCCGTAGCCAGTGTGAGTTTTGACCAGCCTCAAGCAGACCTGACTGTGGTCATCCGTCAGGATAGGAGCAGCCAGGAATTGATCTGGGAAATTGATGCACCAAAGCTCGACATCCTGGAAAAGGCCACCACTCCTATTGCCGATGCCCGGGCTTTCGCCAAACGAATTGGCAACGAATTAAAAGCGGAAGATTTTAAGGAGGCTTTGGCCAATAATATACTGGTCACCCTGGGAGAATCCATCGCGGACCTATTGCCGGATGCGTTTTTCACAGCCTTACAAGGCGTACACGAGGCCATCAAAAAAACGCCACATGTACTGTTATTGACTGATGAGGCCTACATCCCCTGGGAATTGGCCTATAGCAAACGTTTGACCCTTGATGATGATCATCCCCGCTTTCTGGGAGCACAGGTGATCATGGGACGCTGGTGGCTGCACGAACGAGTGGTCACTCCTCCGCCATCGGGATTAAAGATATTGCAGCTTTCCGCCATAGCGGCCAATTACAGCCCACTCAAGGCCAAAGTCAAGGCGTTGCCAGAAGCATTGGTGGAAAAAGCATTTTTGGAAAAGGAATTCAAAGCCGTGAGCATTCCGGCTACGGTTGATGGCGTACTGGGCATGACCATGACCCAACCTGTGGAGGGCAATCTGGTGCACATGGCCTTGCACGGACACAGCGACCCCGTTTTTGAAGAACAAAAGCTAATTCTGGAAGATGGTAAGGGGTTAAACCCCAATGCCATGTTTGGTGCCTACGATTGCGGCGACCAACCGGCCATTTCTTTTATGTTTCTCAATGCCTGCCAGGTAGGTACGGCGGGGGAGACATTGGGGCAAGCCAGCGGCTTTCCGGGGATATTGCTGAAAAAGGGCATGTTAGGTTTTATTGCACCGCTATGGGAAGTGCACGATGTGGCGGCCCGGCAATTTGCGGAAGCTTTTTATAAGGAAACCCTAAATAGTAAAAAACCAGTGGCCGAGGTACTGCTTGACCTACGGCGCAAATATGACTTCAAGGAATCACTTACTCCCCTGGCCTATCTATATTATGGCCACCCCGCATTAGTATTAGATTATCAACACCAATAAACTCAACAATCATGGGCAAGGAAACCCCATTATCCGGAAGTATTGAACCCATCAAAATCTCTTCCAGCGAATTTACCCTCCATTGTCCGGGCATGCACGGCATGGTCAGGGAAATGGAAACCGATAAAACAACAACGCGTGGGCCGGGCGTTGAAGATCCCATGCACAAAATGGTGATGGAATCAGCCCAGGAAAATGAGATCATCCTGTTTAATCAGTTCGAGATCGAAATGACCAAGGATGAACTCAAAGATGCTCCCGAAAGCCAAACCCGAGCTGCCGGTATCACCCGCTCTACGGCAATGGGAGAACCGGCCATGGAACTGACCGCACCAAAGCTGGAGGAAAATATGGCTTCGGCTGTATTGTATACCGATGAGGACGGCGAATCGCGCTGGGTGTTTCCGGAGGAAAAGGCGCCCAAGGATAAATTCACTTTCCTGCTGCCCAGAGAAGGTGCTCCGCCATTGCCCACTGATGGCTCCACCGTGCGTGGTGTGATCACCAAAGGTATTCGGCGGGTGGTGAAGGTCTTTGCCTGGCTCACTGATGAAGTAGTGGGTGCCGGAGCATTGATATTGGTAAAAAACTGGGAAAATAAAAAACGCCCCTACGCGCTGCACAGCGTGCTGCCAGATCAGGATGATGCACCGGTAGATTGGGACAAGATATCCGGAGAGCGTTCCCTGCTGCTCATTCATGGGACGTTTTCTACCTGGCAATCGGCATTTGACGGTTTGCGCCGCAGCGAAACCTGGTTTCCACAAATGCAGGAATTTTATGGCAATCGCATTTTTGCCTTCAATCACCCCAGTTTGCACCAAACGCCGGCCGAAAATGTCAAAACCCTGATGGAGATGCTTCCTGATGGCGTGGAGCTTGATGTTGACATCATTACCCACAGCCGTGGTGGCCTGGTAGGTCGGGAATTGTGTGAAAGACTGGCCGATATCGATCCCTTTGGCCGCAAGGTAGATGTAAAAAAAGCCATTTTTGTGGCAGGACCACATTTGGGGACCACCTTGCTCAATAAAGAGCATATCATCACGCTAATTGACAGTTATACCAACATGCTCACCAATTTACCCGATGGACCGGCGACCATTATTATGGAGGCATTGATCAGTCTGGTAAAAATCATTGGAGGTGGCGCTATTGAGGGATTGCCGGGATTACAATCCATGGTTCCCGATGGTGATTATATCAAACGCCTGAATGGCACTGGCGCTGTCGATACCACCTATTATACCATGGGGGCCAGTTATGCTCCACATGATGAAAAGCTCCTGTTACGTTTTGGCAAGCGTTTGCTCATGAAGGTGTTGGCGAAGATTTTTGACGAAGACAGCGATATGGTAGTACCCACCAAGGGATCTTTCGACACAGCGCTGGGCAATGGTGGATTCCCGATACCCTCAGAGCGCCAGAAACTCTACCAGATGGATGATGACATCAACCACGTGACCTTTTTTGAACACGATGTAGTGAACCGGCAGTTGTTCAACTGGTTGTCAGCATAGCATTGCCTATGCAAGCACTTATTTTCTGGATTTTTTTGCTGGCTACAGCGGTACAGTTGTTCTTCTGGGGAGGGGTGTTTTCCAGGTTGGCCCGATATTTGGTGAAAAAAAATAAAAAAATTGCTGCCACCGATTTCCCCGGAGTGTCGGTGGTTATTTGCGCCCGTAATGAGGCGGAAAATCTGGAAAAAAACCTTCCCTACATCCTTAGGCAGGATTATCCGTTGTATGAAGTTATCGTCGTAAATGATGCCTCGGATGACGAAAGCTGGAAAATTCTTTTGGATATTCAAACAAAAAATCCGATCTTACACCCCGTAAACGTCACAACAAAGTTGTTGCCTGGTAAAAAGGCAGCATTGACAAAGGGCATCGAAGCCGCCCAATACGACATCATACTGCTCACCGATGCAGATTGTCGGCCCGCAAGTTCAGAGTGGATTTCTAAAATGCAATCTGTCTTGAGAGGCAACATTCAAATCGGTTTAGGTTATGGTCCGTATATTTCTAAAAAAGGCTTCCTCAACACTTTTATACGCTTTGAGACGGTTTACACGGCTATCCAATACCAATCCTTTACACTAATGCGAATGCCCTATATGGGCGTAGGACGTAATTTGATTTACCGCAAGTCATTGTTTGCAAAAGCAAACGGCTTTCAACGACATGCTCATGTTACTTCCGGCGATGATGATTTATTCATCAATGCGGTTGCCAATGGGCATAATACTACTGTTATATTGAACCCGGCCACTTTTGTGTTTTCCGAAGCCAAAAGCAGCTGGCGAGACTACTACTACCAAAAATCGAGACACTTAACTACCGGTAGTTACTACCGGCTCCGACACCAACTGGCACTGGGCGTACTATCGGCCAGCCATTTTGGGCACTATGCGGGCGCGGTTTTGCTATTATTGTTAGGTGGCAGCCTTCAGGCAATTATTTTATGGTATTTGGTGAGAATCCTCGTAGTAGTCGCAGTATCTGCACAAATCCTCCCGAAACTCAGGGCAAAAGACTTGCTTCCCTGGGTCCCCTTTCTGGATCTGTTTTACCTGCTTTACTACTTGGCATTTGCACCGGCTTTATTAACAACCGGCAAACTAAGAAAATGGAAGTAGTAGCCAAGAACGTATTATCGAAAAAGGCCCACGCCGATTATGAATTGGTAAAAAAGGCCGTACAAGGAGATCAAAGAGCATACGCATCACTGATGAATCGGTACCAAACGTCGATCTATCACCTGATGTTGAAGATGGTCAATGATCGTGAAGATGCCAATGACCTCACTGTTGAGGCTTTTGGTAAGGCATTTATTAAACTCCCCAGCTACGTACCGCGCTATGCTTTCAGTACCTGGTTGTTTAAAATTGCCATCAACAACTGTATTGATTACGTGCGTAAGAAGCGCATGTTGACCTATTCGATTGACGAGCCTATCGAACCGGATAGCGAGCAGGACTACCGCAGCAGCCTGCGGGCCAAGGTGCTCAATCCGGAGGAAGAAGTGATTCGCAACCAACGGGTCAAATTGATGCGACAAGTGTTGACCAAATTAAGTAACAAATACCGGCTGATGATCGAGCTGCGCTTTTTTGAAGAGCTCAGTTATGAGGAAATCTCCAACGAGTTGAACATCCCACTCGGTACGGTCAAAGCTCAATTGTTTCGGGCCAAGGAAATGTTGTACGAACTATTACAGCAGCCAGGTGCCAGCGCCTATCTGGAAACGACCAGACGCCGCACCGGAACAGCATAAAGAACTTGTGATGCAAAGGGATGCCAAAGGAATTTAATCCAATGGTACCTCCCAATGCAACAAGCCCTGTATCTTTTTTAGCGATTCAATCGCAAGCCCAAAAGTTATCCTAATTAATTAAGCTTTAGTTTCAACAAGTTCACATTTGAGTAGGAGTCTTCTCGGTCAAGAAGGCTCCTATTTTTTGTGGTTCTTTGACAAATTTCGTGATTCAGAGTCAATCAAAAATCTAAACCAACGCTTCTAAAGGCGCTTTTGATTTAAATTTTAGTTTGACCACTAAATTTGTCAAAGAAGGTTTTTTATTGCACTTTGCTACTTTTGCAGCAAAAAAAGTTATGAAGACAACCATTTTGAATGGCATCCTGATCAGCAGTCTTGGGCTACTGCTTTTCTCCTCATGTAATGCAACCAACCAATCTGCAACTGGCAACCGGGAAAAACAACTTGCCTCCATCGATGCCCTGGAGCAAAAGTTACGCGCCCAGCAGGACGTAACGTTAGATACCATTTCGGCCAACGCACTGGTGCAGCAGAGTATGGATTTTGTCACTTCTTATCCCAGTGATTCACTGGCGGGTGATATACTGTTTAAAGCTGCCGATGTATCGAGAGGGCTGGGGCACTATGAGCAGGCCATCGATATGTGGGACCGTTTCGCACGCGAATACCCTCGTCACGAAAAAGTACCGGTCTCCTTGTTCCTGAAGGCCTTCACTGCCGATAAAGACCTGCAAGATGTAGGCATGGCCACTGCCTATTACGAGCGTTTTTTGCAAAAATATCCCGATCACCCGCAAGCCAAGGATGCGCGAATGTTACTAGACATTCTGCAAAGTAACCAGTCACCAGAGGAGCTAATCAGGCAGTTTGAACAAAATGCGCCGGGGGAGGAGGAGTAATGTTCTACGGTGGAAGGAATTGCTCAATCAAAATTTCTTGAATTTATCTTAAAAGAAATGTTTTTATTTTTTTAATTTAAAACATTTTAACTATATTGCATCGTCTTTAATAAAAATCCATACTTCGCCGGCGGATGAGACAAGTAGCTACTTCTCCACCCTGACAGCTCTGTGCTGAACGCGCAAGCTGTACGTAGACCTTGGCGGTTTGGCGGATGTGGGTGGGCTTTTATTTATTCCCACCCTCTTCAGGTTGAAGAATGACAGAATGTTAGGGGGCGGCGGCTCAAAATTTTGAGCTGGTCGACTTAAAAGGTATGCCCATAACTGAATCCCCGCTTGGGAGATGTTTGCAACATCGACCTTCTCCCTCAATGAAGCCTTTGGCGAAGTTGATCTGTCTAAACTTTATAAACTCATGAACTGCCTCCCGCCTCACCCGTCTAAACTTTATAAACCTCATAAACCCAATAAACATAGGAGAGGATACCCGCAAATCAAGAATCCCCCAAAAAATCAGGCGCACACATCCTCTAAACCTCCTCAACCATCTCCCCCGCCTAAACTTCCTAAACCGCTATACCCCTCATAACCTAAAGCAAGAATTCCTGCATCTAAGAATTTGCAGCATAAATAGCTGTTCCTTTCTCTAAACTTCCCATTATGTTACAAATTCGTTAAAGTTCCCCCGACTCAGCAAGCCTTTGAACCTGTACCCGACAGATTTTGGTTATCTTGCGGGTTGTTGTAAATCAAAGCTGAATATGTCGTAATCTGCTCCATTGAATCGTGTAACGTCTACTCGCTGGTTTTAGGTTACCCCACATGTCTAAGCAAAAGTAAAAAGACCTCATTATGAAAAATTTGTTCTTAATCGCATTGATATTGACAGGCCTGGTAAGTGCAAACGCTCAGGGAATCGAGTTTTTTCACGGATCCTGGGAAGAAGCTGTAGCCAAAGCCCAAAAAGAAGAAAAAGTCATCTTTGTTGACGCCTTCGCCAGTTGGTGTGGTCCCTGCAAGCGCATGGCCGCCAATGTATTTCCTCAACCGGAAGTTGGCACCTTTTTTAATAAAAACTTCATCTGCCTCAAGCTCGATGTAGAAAAAGACCCCGTTGGCATCCGCTTCCGCCGGAAGTATCCGGTGTCGGCTTTTCCTACGCTGTATTTCATCGACTACAATGAGGAGGTGATCCAGGCGGTGCGTGGAGCTCAGCAGGCTGATGCGCTGATCAAGCTGGGCGAAAGCGTTTTGGGACAGGTGGATCGCAGCGGCGAATTTGCGGAAGCGTACGAGAATGGAGACCGCAATCCCGAACTGGTCTACAATTATGTCAAAGCCCTTAACCGTGCCGGAAAGTCGAGCCTGAAAATCGCTAACGACTATCTGCGTGATCAGGAAGACATCACTACTGAGCAAAACCTCAAATTCATTCTGGAGGCCACCACCGAGGCCGACTCCCGAATCTTTGCTCTGCTGATTGAACATCGCAAGGCCATAGAATCCCTGATGGGCAAGGAGGCCGTGCAGGAAAAGATCGTTCAGGCCTGCAAGGCCACCGCACAAAAAGGCATTGAATTTGAAAGCGAAACCCTCATCGAAGAGGCCATTGACAAGATGAAAAAACACCATCCGGATGAAGCGGAGATTTTCGCTATCGAAACCAGGATGGCCTTTTGTCTGGAATGCCAGGATGCCAAGGAGTATGTGGATGCCTGTAAGGACTACGCCAAAAAAGTGGTCAACAACGACCCCGAGCACCTCGATAAACTGGCCATTACACTGCTCAAAAAGTTTGGCGATGATGACAAGGCGATGAAAACTGCAGAAAAATTTGCCGGTAAGGCCGCAAAAGATAGCAATCGGTATGAATATTACATCACTTATGCCGACATTCTGAAGAAAAACGGCAAGCAAAAAGACGCGCTGGAAGCCGCCAATAAATCATTGGAACTGGCCCGCGAACAAGGTCCCAACGCGGTTCGAATGGTAGAAGGATTCATTCAGCGCATCCAAGGCTAACCAATTGGACAACTAATCAAACCCAAAAAATGTTGTTCACAAAAAATCACCATTAATGAAAATCAAATTATTTGTATTGTTGCAACTCCTTATCGTGGGAGGCTTAGTAGCCCAGGGAGGCATCAGTTTTACAGAAGGTTCCTGGGACGAAATTCTGAAAAAGGCCAAAGCTGAAGACAAAATCATCTTCATGGATGCTTACGCCACCTGGTGTGGCCCCTGTAAGTTGATGGCCAAAAATTCCTTCCCCGACCGGGCAGTTGGAGAATTTTTTAATGCCAATTTTGTCAATGTAAAAGTAGACATGGAAAAAGGCGAAGGCACCCAACTAGCCCGCGAATATAAGGTACGCGCCTACCCTACCCTCCTGTTTATCAACGGCAATGGCGAACTGGTGCACAGCGGTATAGGCTATCGCGGACCAGATGAATTACTGGCCCTTGGTAAAATTGCAGCCGATCCCGAATCAAGCCTGTTTGGTATGGCTAAGATCTATGCCAGCGGCAACTATGAGCCTGACTTTTTACGGCGCTATGCTATGGCAAAATCAGAAGCTATGGAGAACGGCTATCAGAAAATTGCCGAACAATACCTGAAAACGCAGTCGAACTGGGATACCCAGAAAACCCGCGAATTCATCTACACTATGATTGAGGAGGCGGACGGCAAAATGTTTGACTTTCTGGTGGAAAACCGGGAGGCTTTCGCCCAACAATTTGGTAAAACCGAGGTGATCAACCGAATTCAGGCACTCATCTTGCACAAGGCATTTTCCAAAACCAATGAAATACCGCCCCTAGAGGAAATTGATGTCCTTTTTGCGAAAGCATATCCCGAAGTTGCTCCTCAATTGTCGGCCAATTTCAGGATGAATTACTACCAGCAACTGGGGAATACGGACAAGTTTGCGGAAGCTGCCGTAAACTACCTGGACAAATACCCATCAGATGACATGATGGAGCTCAACAATATTTCCTGGGCCTTTTTTGAAAATGTCAACGACATGAAACAGTTGAAAAAGGCGGTAAAATGGGCTGAGAAATCAGTAGAACTGGACAAGCAATATTTCAATTTGGACACCTTGGCGGCGCTCTATTTCAAAACAGGCAAAAAGAAAAAGGGAATGGCTGCAGCCAATGAGGCCATCAAATTGGCGAAAGCCAATGGTGAAGACTATTCCGGCACGGAGGCCTTGATTGAAATGTATAATAAATAAAAACCTTTAATGTCAGAACAGGAAAAAGCAACCCGCACCGACGTCAACACTCTTGGAGAATTTGGACTGATCGACCATCTGACCAAGCAGGCCAGAGTGGAAAACCCATCCACCCTCAAAGGTGTTGGCGATGATGCGGCAGTCATTGATAATGGAGCCCATCTAACGGTGGTCTCAACCGATATGTTGGTGGAAGGCATCCACTTCGATCTGATGTATACCCCATTGAAACACCTGGGGTACAAATCTGTAGTGGTCAACCTTTCCGATATCTACGCGATGAATGCCATTCCCAAACAGATCACGGTATCCATCGCTCTATCCAATCGTTTTTCGGTGGAAGCGCTGGAGGAATTATATGCCGGTATCCATGCCGCCTGCGATCGCTACGGGGTAGACCTGGTGGGCGGCGATACGACTTCCTCACCCAAAGGGCTCTACATCAGTATCACTGCGATTGGTCAGGGGGCGAAAGATAAAGTCGTGTATCGCAATACCGCCCACGTTGGCGATTTAGTATGCATCACCGGCAATCTGGGAGCGGCCTATCTTGGGCTACAACTGTTGGAACGTGAGCGCCAGGTATTTCTCGCCGATCCGAATATGAAGCCCGACCTGGAAGACCAGGATTTTCTGGTTGGGAGGCTACTCAAACCAGAAGCCCGCAAGGACATGATCGAGCTGTTTGCGAAAAATAAACTAGTGCCTACCTCCATGATCGATATTTCCGATGGCCTGGCCTCGGAATTGCACCACATTTGCCAGCAGTCGGGCGTTGGAGCCTTTATTGAAGAAAGTGGCGTGCCCATCCATCCGGATGCGCAACAGATGGCCATCAAGTTTAAACTCGATCCGATCACCTGCGCTCTGAGCGGTGGGGAAGATTATGAGCTTCTATTTACCATCCGTCCGCACGATGTGGAGAAAGTCAAATATTTACCAGACATTTATATCGCCGGAGAGATTGTAAAGGCCTCGGATGGCATCAACTTGCACACCACCGGTGGCAACCTCCACCCCATTACCGCGCAGGGCTGGAAGCACTTTCAACCCGGGAAAAAGGCATAAATGAATCTCAAAATATTCAATAGCAAGCTCATGAAAAGAATTATTCTCCTGCTCATTGCCGGAGCGCTCCTTTTTCAATTTTGTAAACAAGACCCGCAAGAGGCTCAGCAGGAAACAACTGCCCCCAAACAGCAGTTGCCCGTACCTAAATTTGAACGAGATTCGGCCTATGCTTACATAGAAAAGCAGCTTTCTTTTGGGCCAAGAGTAGTCAATTCAGAAGGACATAAAGCCACTAAAGAATGGTTGGTGAACAAGTTTGAAAGCTTTGGTGCTAAAGTCATTGAGCAAGATTTTCAGGCGAAAGCCTATACCGGTGTCACCTTAAATGCCACCAATATCATTGCCCAGTACAATCCTGAATTGAACAATCGGATTCTGTTGGCAGCCCACTGGGACACCCGCCACATCGCTGACTCTCCGTTGAGTAAAGAGGGCCGAGACGAGCCCATTATGGGTGCCGATGACGGGGCTAGCGGAGTTGCGGTGTTGCTGGAAGTGGCCCGGTTACTGAATACTAATCCCGTAGATATTGGTGTAGATATTGTGCTCTTTGATGCCGAGGATTATGGAGAAAGCAAGGAACAATATGCCAATATTCAGGAAGAGCGCGACGGGCTGTTTACCTGGGCATTGGGGTCTCAACATTGGTCGAAAAATGTTCATACTTCCGGCATCCGTTACGGCATCTTACTGGATATGGTAGGTGCGAAGGGCGCACGTTTCCCCAAGGAGGGCAATTCCATGCAGTTTGCACCAGAGGTGGTGAATAAAATCTGGAAACTGGCCAAGCAAATGGGATACAGTAATTACTTCCACGATGTCAATGGCGGTGGCGTGACTGATGACCACTATTTTGTGAATACCATTGCGGGTATCAAGATGATCGACATCATCAATTTGCCCATCAATTCTGACAATAAAGGATTTGGTTCACATTGGCATACCCACAACGACGATATCGATATCATTGACAAACGGACCCTGCGGGCGGTAGGTCAGGTATTGCTGGCCGTCATTTACCGCGAAGCGGGGGGTACATTGTAGAGACGTATTGCAATACGTCTCTACATGCCCGCCCATGTCCCCATTTTTCCCTAAATGCCCTGACATCATGACCACCGAAACCACCATTCAAAATTACATTAACGGCCAATTACAGCCGCCGACCTCCGGCAAATACCTGGACAATTACGATCCATCTACCGGCACCGTTTACAGCCAGATTCCGGATTCCGATCAGGCGGATGTGCAGCAAGCTGTGGAAGCAGCCAAGGCAGCCTACCCTGCCTGGTCGACCTGCGGGGGACAGGAGCGTTCGCGCATTCTGGTGCGCATTGCCGATTTGATCGCCGAAAACCTCGATGCCTTTGCGAAAGCAGAAAGCCAGGACAACGGCAAACCGGTATGGCTGTCATCAAGTGTGGACATTCCTCGGGCAGAAGCCAATTTTCGTTTTTTTGCTACCGCAATATTACATTTCAGTAGCGAAGCCCACCGCATGGAAGGGGTAGCCATCAATTATACGTTGCGCCAGCCCATTGGGGTGGTAGGCTGTATTTCTCCGTGGAATTTGCCCTTGTATTTGTTTACCTGGAAAATCGCTCCGGCTCTGGCTACAGGCAATTGTGTGGTGGCCAAGCCATCGGAGCTTACGCCAATGACCGCCTATCTGTTGTCGAAAGTCTGTATGGAGGCCGGACTCCCCGCTGGCGTGCTGAATATCGTTCACGGGCTGGGCGGCAATACCGGCCAAGCCATTGTGGAACATCCGGAAATTAAAGCCATCTCTTTTACTGGTGGGACCCAAACCGGCAAAATCATTGCAGCTACGGCAGCCCCGATGTTTAAAAAGCTATCGCTGGAACTGGGCGGCAAAAACCCCAACCTCATCTTTGCCGATTGTGACTTTGAAGAGATGATGGACACCACTATGCGCTCTTCCTTTGCCAATAACGGCCAGATTTGCCTTTGTGGCTCCCGAATTTATATCGAGCGCCCCATCTACGAGCGCTTTCGCGATGAACTGGTGAAAAGAACACGAGCACTCAAGGTTGGCGATCCACAGGAGGAGGGCTCCGACCTTGGTGCATTGGTCTCTAAAGGTCACCTTGAAAAAGTCCAATCTTACTTACGCCTGGCCCAAAAAGAAGGCGGCAAAATCCTCTGCGGCGGCGCGCTCATCGATCACAAGGATGAAAGATTACGCGACGGCTATTACCTCAGCCCGGCCGTAGTGGAAGGCCTACCCATCAACTGCCGCACCAATCAGGAAGAAATCTTCGGCCCGGTCGTCACCATCGCCCCATTTGATACGGAAGAAGAAGCCATCGCGCTGGCCAACGGCACCGTGTACGGGCTGGCCTCTACCCTCTGGACCAGCAACCTGCAACGCGCTACCCGTGTGGCCGAACAGCTGCACGCCGGCATCGTTTGGGTCAACTGCTGGATGCTACGTGACCTGCGTACGCCATTTGGTGGCGTTAAAAACAGCGGTGTGGGCCGTGAAGGAGGACTGGAGGCATTGCGGTTCTTTACGGAGGCGAAGAATGTGTGTTTGAAGTATTGAATGAACTTTTTCCTTCTTTTTGTGTGGCAGTTTACATCACAGCACCTTGATTTTTAGGTCAAAACACCGTATTTTGATCGAATAACCCCAAACTATGAGAAAAGCGCTCCTGATCCTCTTTTTCACTTGTTCCGCAATAGCCTTATACAGCCAGGATTGTTTCCCTGATCAATTGGCCACTTCCGCTATTGAGTTGACTGAGGATTACGTCATCTATGATCCCACCTATTTTGGCATAGACTACCCCAATGGCGATGTGCCCGCCGATCGCGGTGTGTGTACGGATGTAGTGATTCGCGCTTATCGCAAAATGGACATCGATCTGCAAAAGGAAGTGCACGAAGATATGCGGTCCAACTTCAGTCGCTATCCCAATAAGTGGGGCATGCAAACCACCGATCGTAACATCGACCACCGGCGCGTGCCTAACCTCATGACCTTCTTCACCCGCCACGGCCAAAAGAAAAAGATCACCCAAAATGCGGCCGACTACCTCCCCGGCGACATTGTTTGCTGGGAGCTAAAAAACGGAAGACCGCACATCGGCATCGTCATCAATCAAAAATCACGCGATGGTAAACGGCACTTAATCGTGCACAATATCGGTGCCGGGCAGGTAATGGAGGATGTGCTTTTTGATTATAAAATCATTGGGCATTATCAATACGAGGGGACCTAAAAAACAAGCGCCACCGATTCCAATCATACCGATGGCGCTCACTGCTGCCATAGAAGAATGCCACTTCCTGGCTATCAACATTCCTTCCAATTCTTCCAATAAAACATTCCTTCCACTAATTTCTTCCCACCATCACCCGGTGTGTCTCTCCATCAAATTGCAGAAAATACATCCCATCTGGCAAAGAGTCGGAAAAAAATACCCGCGCCTGAATACCATTCCATTGCACCTGCAGCGGGATGATTTGCCCGGTAGTGCTGTACAATTGCACATTGGGCACAGTATTTTCGGAAGAACGCTCCAGGTAAAGTTCATTTACAACAGGATTTGGCCACAGCCGAATCAATTGAGCAGATTTTTCACCAGATAAATTCACGGTGATCACCGAAGAATAATCCTCACTTTCGTCAAAGTCCACCTGGCGCAGACGGTAGTAGTTGAGGCCTTTCACAGGCTGCTGATCAAGCGCCTCATAGTGAATCGGAGTGTTTGAATTGCCTACGCCGTAAACTTTGGCAATCACTTCAAAATGACGACCATCCGTACTGCGTTGTACCTCAAAATAGTCGTTGTTAATTTCTTGAGCAGTCGTCCAGTACAAGCGAATCTGGCCGTTGTCTTCCTTGCCGGAAAATGCCGTCAATTCCACCGGAAGAACCACCTGTGAACCCGTTTCCAGGTCAATGGGCGAAGGCGGTGTATTGCCTGAAAATCCTCCGCCCGGATCATAATCGCAAAGGTTGGCGGCACAACGCACGTGGGTACCGTTTTGCATGCTGATGTTGGTGAAGGCCAGGACACCACCGTTGTTGATACCATTGATCGAAGAACCACCTTTCAGGTCTACAGTTCCGGCAGTAATTTCACCATCACCATCCAGTTCAATAGTAAACCCTTGTTTGAGCCCCAGCGTATTGGCTATAGCCCAGGTGCCTCCATTATTGACGATCTTACCACCGCCTCTCAGATCGGTATCATTGACCGTAAGGGTGCCTCCGTTCAAGGTCAAGCCGCCACCATTATTGGTTTCCAGCGTACCGATCACGCTATTTCCCGAAAGGGTAAAGGCATTGGAATGGTTGAATACCGTGAGCTTAGTGGCCTGTAATGTTCCGGCGGAGCTGAACGAGCCAATGCCCTGGGCCGTGTAGGTAAAGTTGACGCAACTTAGCCCACTCCCGGCTTTTACCTGCAAAATGCCCTGACTGTTTACACTAAAGTTGCCGCTAATCGCCAAACTACCGCCATTGTCTACCGTCAGAGAAACATTACCACCAAAGGAAAGATTGCCGCTGTAGGTCACATCGTGATTGATAATAATTTGATCACTGCTCCAGCTACCCGTTGGTGGTACTACACTCGGTGACCAGGTGCTTGGGCTGTTCCAGGGACCATCTTGAATACTCACATAAGTTGCTGCATAGGTCCCCCCAATCACAGCAAACATCAAAAACAGAAGTGCTGTACACTTTCTCATAGTTCTTTGTTAAAAATTTGAAACAATGGGGGGTGAGTGTTGTCCGGGGGGAGGAGTGTTTTTGTTTATTCGCTTATTCAGACGCAGTTCAGAAAAAAAGTCACATTCCTAATAATTTGTGTATTTTTACCTTTAATTAACAGAATCACTTAATAAGTGGACTCTATACATATATTTAAGGTAAAGGGAATCGAGGGGAATGAGATAGACTTTGCTAACTTCAAGGGCAAGAAAATGATGGTGGTTAATGTAGCTTCAGAATGTGGCTACACTCCACAATATCAACAGTTGCAAGAGCTCTATGAAGCATTTAATGATAAATTGGTCATCATCGGCTTTCCGTCGAATGACTTTGGCGGGCAGGAACCGGGGACCAATGAGGAAATAAAGTCGTTTTGTAGTACACGGTATCAGGTAAGCTTTCCGCTGGCAGGTAAGGTAAAAATCCTGGGCCCGAAAGCACATCCGGTATACCAGTGGTTGACCCAAAAAGGGCAAAATGGCGTAATGGATAGCGAAGTAAAATGGAATTTCAACAAGTTTTTGCTCAATGAAGATGGGCAACTCGTCAAATATTATCCCTCCTCGGTCAGCCCGATTGATGAAGCAATTCTTGATTGGGTAAACCAATAAATGTATCAGAGTCCATGGCAGAATAGATTGCTATGGCATTCAGCAATATCATCGGACAGGATAAGGTCAAGCAAATGCTGCACCAAATGGTGCTCGGCGACCGCCTTCCTCATGCATTGCTATTTCTCGGCCCCTCCGGCAGTGGCAAACTAGCACTCGCCCTGGCGCTGGCCCAATACCTACTCTGCGAAAACCGCCAGGACGGCGATAGCTGCGGCCAATGTGCCAGCTGCTCCAAATCACACCGTTTTATTCACCCGGATCTACACTTTTCCTTCCCTACGATAGGTACCAATGTGACCAGTGATTCATTCCTCCCTCAGTGGAGAAAATGGATGGCAGACAATCCCTACCTTACGGTCAATGAATGGCTGCAATCCATCGGTGCCGAAAACCGTCAGGGCAACATTAACAAGGAAGAATGTGCCGCCATTATCCGCAAGCTAAGCCTGAAAATATTTGAAGGCAGTCATAAGATTCTAATCATGTGGCTACCCGAATACCTGGGTAAGGAGGGCAACCGCCTGCTGAAACTCATCGAGGAGCCACCTGAGGATACGATCTTCATATTGGTAGCCGAAAACCAGGAGCTGATATTGAACACCATCTTGTCGCGCTGTCAGATCGTCAAGATCAATGCCCTGCCCGATGACGACATCGTGGAGGGCCTGATTAAGGTGCGCCAGCTAGATATCGAAACGGCACGGGCGGTGGCTCATCTGGCCAATGGTGATTTTAACGAGGCCCTGCAACTGGCCGGCAACCAGGAAAATGACAACGCGGCCCTCTTCCTCGACTGGATGCGCAAATGCTACATCGGCAATGGCCCAGAACTCGTGGAATGGGTAGATAATTTCGCTACGCTGGGACGCGAAAACCAGAAGTATTTTTTGAATTATGCCCTGCATTTTATGCGGGAATACATGGTACTGAAACTGACCGGCAACGATCAGGTCAGGCTACGGCCCAATGAGCTGAAAACAGCCAAAAATCTGGTCAAGGTCATCGAAATGGATCAGTTGGAACGAATGGTACAACTCCTCACTGATTGTGCGTATTACGTAGAGCGTAATGCCCACCCCAAGGTGTTGTTTTTAGATACATCGATACAGATGAATAAATTGTTGAAACGAAATCACATGGATTTGAACCCTGTAAATGCCAAAACTCAATAAGACCTGAACGCAGGAGTGGAAGAACGGGAATGATAGAAAACTATCAACGGAGACAGAGTGTTTGATGCATGAAGAACGAAGTGTGGGTTCAACGTCCACAAGAAAATTTTTGAAAAGATGGGATGTTTAGGATGTTCTGTTACAACAGAAAACGGTTCACCAAGGGGATGCCGCAGTAATGGCGGCTGTTCCTCCGGCGGTTGCAACCGACTCAATACTTACGACTGGTTGTCCAGTCTCGAATTGGAAGATGCCGAACCTTATGATTACGTTGAAGTGAGCTTTAAAAATGGCTCGCGGAAGGCATTTTTTCGCAATCTAAGTTTCAACCGGGTGATGACCGGCGATATGGCCGTGGTTGAAGCCGGTACCGGCTACGATGTTGGCCGCGTGACCCTTTCGGGAGAATTGGTGCGCCTGCAAATGCGGAAAAAGCGCACCAATGAAGACAATATTCTCTTTAGTGTCATTCGCAAAGCCAACGAACGCGACCTGGAAAAGCTCCAGGAAGCCCGCGAAGTGGAACGCCCCACCATGATTCGCGCCAGAGTGATTGCTCGTACGCTTGGCCTGGATATGAAAATTGGTGATGTGGAATACCAGGGAGACAAACGCAAGGCCACTTTCTATTATACCGCCGACGGAAGAGTCGACTTCCGGGAATTGATCCGCCACTTTGCGAAGGAGTTTCGGGTGAAAATTGAAATGCGGCAAATCGGTGCCCGTCAGGAATCGGCGCGCATTGGTGGTTTGGGGTCCTGCGGTCGGGAGCTATGCTGTTCAACCTGGCTGACCGACTTCAAATCGGTCTCTACATCAGCAGCTCGCTATCAGAATTTGGCCATCAACCAGTCGAAGCTGTCGGGACAATGCGGCCGCCTCAAGTGCTGCCTCAATTACGAGCTCGACACCTACCTCGATGCGCTGGAGCACTTTCCCAAGCAGGCCGACAAGTTGCAGACCGAAACCGGTGCAGCCACCCTGATCAAGACGGATATTTTCAAGCAATTGATGTACTACGTCTACGATTCGGGCAAGGGCCGTGGTAAAGTATACACCCTGCATGTAACCAAGGTCAAAGAATTGCTGGAGCAAAACAAAAAAGGCGAAAAGCTGACCAGTCTTGGTGAAGCGCACTACATTATTCCCGATGAGACGGGCGAAGAAGAAATGGATTTTGCCGACGTAACCGGAGCGGTAGAATTACCTCCCGAAGAGAAGAGACGGCGCAAAAAGAGAAGAAAGAAGCGCAGTGGCAAAGGGGGAGGAGATAAAAACAACCAAGGTAACCGTCCAAAAAACCAGTCGGGTAATGCCGAGCAAAAGAAACCGGAAAGCAAGCAAACCAAAGAGGGCAATGACAAGCCGCAGGGAGAAGGTGGCAATCGGCCACGAGGCAATTCGCGGCGGCGCAACAACCGGCGCAAGAAAAAGTAAATTCAGTAAAATAGTTTTATAAATGAAATACGACTTGACCGTAATCGGTTCCGGCCCCGGAGGCTACGTTGCTGCCATCCGGGCCGCTCAGTTAGGGTTGAAAACGGCCATTATCGAACGCTACAACACATTGGGCGGTACCTGCCTCAATGTGGGCTGTATCCCTTCCAAAGCACTGTTGGACTCCTCAGAGCACTTCCACAATGCCCAGGAAAAATTCTCACTGCACGGTATTGATCTCAAAGACCTCAAGGTCAATATGCCGCAGATGATCAAGCGCAAGGATGAGGTGGTGGACCAGACGACCAAAGGCATCGACTTTTTGATGAAAAAGAACAAAATTGATGTGTTCCACGGTCACGGCAGCTTTAAGGATGCCCACCACATCAACATTGCCAAAGAGGATGGTAAAAATGAAGTGATCGAAACCGACAAGGTCATCATTGCCACCGGCTCGAAGCCCATCACACCGGAAGCCTTCAACTACGATAAAAAGCGGGTCATTACCTCTACCGAAGCCCTCAACATCGATAAGGTACCGAAAAGAATGGTCATCATCGGTGGGGGCGTTATCGGACTGGAATTGGGCTCTGTTTATGCCCGTCTGGGTACCGAAATAGAGGTGGTTGAGTTTCTGGATCGCATCATACCAGGTATGGATGTTGACTGCGGTAAGGAGTTGATGCGTGCCCTGAAGAAGCTGGGCATGAAGTTCCACCTAAAACACAAGGTGACTTCCGTCAAAGCCAAGCGCAACGGCGTTACCGTAGAGGTACAAAAGCGCGACAGCGAAGATACCTTCAAGCTTGATGCTGACTACTGCCTGGTGGCCATTGGTCGCCGTCCTTATACCGACAATCTCGGATTGGAAAATGTAGGCATCGAAAAGGACGATAAAGGCCGCATTCAGGTCAACGATCATCTCGAAACCAATGTGCCGGGCATCTTTGCTATCGGCGATGTCATTCGCGGAGCTATGCTGGCACACAAAGCAGAGGAGGAAGGTGTATTGGTAGCCGAGCAGATTGCCGGTCAGAAACCGCACATTGACTACAACCTGATTCCCGGAGTGGTCTATACCTGGCCGGAAGTAGCCGGTGTAGGACAAACCGAAGATCAGCTCAAAGAAGCCGGCACGCCTTATAAGTCGGGTAAATTTGCCTTCAAGGCCCTCGGTCGCGCCCGCGCCAGTACCGATACCGAAGGGATGATCAAAGTGTTGGCCCACAAAGAAACCGATGAGATTCTGGGCGTACACATGGTGGGCCCTCGTACCGCAGATATCATTGCCGAAGCCGTAGCACTGATGGAATTCCGGGCTTCCGCCGAAGATGCGGCCCGC
This sequence comes from Saprospiraceae bacterium, assembly GCA_965229635.1. Lineage (GTDB taxonomy): Bacteria > Bacteroidota > Bacteroidia > Chitinophagales > Saprospiraceae > BQJU01. The sequence goes on along the minus strand of OZ245894.1, from coordinate 1,542,423 downwards.
ATGAGCCACGCGCATCCAACGTATACCGAAGCCTTTAAGGAAGCTGCGCTGGCAGCCACTGATAATCGGTCATTGCACATGTAATCTTTAAGAAGCAGAGGAAATCATTCCAGACCAACTGAGTGCCGGAATGATTTCCTACCCTAAATAATGAAAACACCATGAGTGAGTTTAAACAAGTCATGATCAGCGGCTGGAACAAGGTAGCCAGTTTCATCAAACGATTTCTGGCCGTCATCACCATTCTCGCCATTCTTTCTACCGCCGGTTATTTATGGGTTTGCAACTGGACCTACAGCGATGGTACCCGCGCCGGTACACTCATCAAGATTTCCCGTAAGGGCGTCGTTTTTAAAACCTACGAAGGCCAGCTCAACCTGGGCGGCATCCAGGCCGATGACCAGTCGGGCCTGATGGGCAACATCTGGAACTTCTCCGTTTGGGACAACGATATCTACCAGGAGCTACAACAATTTGAAGGCAAGCAGGTCAAGCTGCACTACCACCAAAAATACAAGGCCATGCCCTGGCAGGGTGATACCGATTACTTTATTCAGAGGGTGGAGTTGGTGAAGTGATATCGTTTTGTGAGAAATGTAGATCAACAAAGTTCAACACCTAGGCTGCACCAAAGGCAAATGGCTACTTGACTACTTGGCTTTTTGGAATTTTAGCTTTACATTGTTACGCTAAGGAAACTAAAAGGCAAATTTCTTTGTTTTATAGTGTCGAACATTAGATCGCGTTACCCATGATTACTACTGGAGAAACTATCGGAGGATTAATTGGGCAGGCTAAGGCTGAAAATGCAGCTTTTAAACCTGTTATTGAGAAAGATATTGAGCAGATCGTAGATCTTATTACTTTTCGCATTGCCAAACAACCGATAGGAGAAGTAGCAGTAAAGCTTCGTAAAGATGTCTTTAACCTACGCTTTGAAGTTTTACATTGGTTAACAGAACAGCAACTTACTTTCCAAAATTACTTTCAGGTATTAGAAAAATTTAGTCACGATAAAATCGAATCAGAAGCGTATTCTGATCTCTCCTTATCATTAGCCCAGGCGTTTAATTACTACAGGGCAATCGTTGCGCCTATAGTGAGACAGTTGGAAGTTAATGATATGCAAACGCTAATAGATATTCCACCAGATCATTCACCCGATTATGAAACGCTAAGTCTTTTGTCTCTGCACCCATCTCCCGAGGTTAGATATCTAAAGAAGTGGATAGATACAACTCTTGATCTTGATACTGGCTCCCTTATCGCCTACTTGATTTTTGATCAACAAATCAAGTTGAATCGCAATAAGACAGATGAACTTACCAACTTTATAAACGACACAATTACCAGAATGGGGGCATACGCTATCTTCACAGAAACCTGGCAACCAGATGATGAAGACAGGACTCCCTTAACCACACGAATGCGTATTTTAGCTTCTACTATTGCCATGGACCACAAACAATACACCACAACTTCATTGGATGAACTAAAGCAACTTATGGAAAATTAAGCCTTTCTCTCAGATGGATTTAAATATACTTCCTCCAATGAAAACTCAAATTGACCTTGCCAATTCAACCATTTTTCCTTTTCTTCCACTTTTCGCAAAACCTAAAGCACCATGACCTTCCCCGATAAAGATCAAGTCTTTCCCTTGCCGCATTACGACCGGCTTTGTTTTTTGAAAAATATCATCAAAAACCCCAATATTGAGGTGGGGGATTTCACCTACTACGACGATTTTGAGGATGTGCATAATTTTGAAAAAAACGTCAAATACCTCTTCGATTTTACTGGCGACAAGCTGATTATCGGCAAGTTTTGTATGATTGCCTCCGGGGTGACCTTTATTATGAATGGCGCCAATCACCTCAGTGATGCCTTCTCCACCTACCCGTTTGCCATTTTTGGGCACGACTGGGCCAATGCGATGGAGGGAAAAGACTACCCTACCAAGAGCGATACCATTATCGGCAATGATGTGTGGATTGGGTATAATGCGACGATTATGCCCGGCGTAAAAGTTGGTGATGGAGCGATCATCGCCACCAACTCGACGGTAACCAAAGACGTGGCTCCTTATGCTATTGTTGGCGGCAATCCGGCCAGGGAAATCAAAAAGCGCTTTTCGGATGAAGACATTGAAAAGCTGCTGGAATTGCAGTGGTGGGATTGGGATGTGGAAAAGATCACCCGCAATGTACAGGCGCTGACCGGCAAAGATTTTGATGCGATTAAATAGTTGATGAACATTTCCCCATTTTCTCCATTAGATAAGTATGAGAATACTGCTTACTGGAGTTACCGGGTACATCGGCCGGCGATTGTTGCCGGTTTTGCTGGAGGAGGGCCATGACGTCATCTGCTGCGTGCGGGATATTCGGCGTTTTGAGCATGACGCCCTCGATCCGGAAAAATTGAAGGTCATTGAGGTGGACTTCCTCAAACCCGAGACCCTATCCAACATTCCCGAAGCTATTGATGCGGCTTATTATTTTATCCATTCCATGTCTTCTTCGGTCGGTAACTTCGAAAAGCTGGAGGAACGCTGCGCCGAAAATTTCCGCCAGCGCCTTGATAAAACCCAGGCGAAACAAGTCATTTACCTCAGCGGTATTGTCAACGATGAGGAACTCTCCGACCACTTGCGTTCCCGTAAGGGTGTGGAGGAAATCCTGGGCCATGGTCGCTATCATCTCACTACCCTGCGCGCGGGCATTATTGTAGGGTCGGGTAGCGCCTCTTTTGAGATCATCCGCGATTTGGTGGAAAAATTGCCCGTTATGGTGGCCCCACGCTGGCTCAAGACCCGCTGTCAGCCCATTGCTATTCGCAATGTTATTCAATACCTAAAAGGCGTTTTGCATTACGAAAAAGCCTATGATCAAAGCTTTGATATCGGTGGACCGGAAATCTTGACTTATCGTCAAATGTTACTGCGTTTTGGCAAAATCCGCAACCTCAATCGCTATATATTTGTGGTGCCAGTGATGACGCCAAAGCTCTCCTCCTACTGGCTATATTTTGTGACCTCCACCTCCTACAAATTGGCTATCAATCTTGTCAACAGCATGAAGGTAGAAGTCATCTGCGAGAAAAATGACCTGGACAAATGGCTGGGCATTAAGTTATTGAGCTACGAAGAAGCGGTGAAGCTGGCTTTCGACAAAATAGAACAACAGGAAGTATTGTCACGCTGGACGGACGCCTTGTCTGGCAGAAAACTGGAAAAAGGGGTTGGCAACCTGTTGAAAGTCCCTTCTTTTGGATGTCTGAAAGACCGGCGCAGTACGCAGGTCAACAATGAAGAAAAGACTCTTGACAATATTTTTTCGATCGGTGGTAATAAGGGCTGGTATTATGCCAATTTTCTCTGGGAAATTCGCGGCTTTATGGACAAAATGGTGGGCGGCGTAGGACTAAGGCGTGGCCGTAAAAACCCGGACACTATCGCCGCCGGGGAGACCCTGGATTTTTGGCGCGTGCTGTACGCCTCACGGGAAGACAAACGGCTGTTGCTTTACGCAGAAATGCGACTACCCGGAGAGGCCTGGCTGGAATTTAAAATTGAGGATGACCGATTGCTTCAGGTCGCCACTTTTCGGCCAAGAGGGATTTGGGGCAGGTTGTACTGGTACTCCGTGCTGCCCTTTCACTACCTCATTTTTCAGGGCATGATCAATCGCATTGCGGTATGAAAAAGCAGCATTTACCACAGAAAATTTGTCCGGTCTGTCAACGGCCTTTTACCTGGCGCAAGAAGTGGGAAAAAGTCTGGGATGAGGTAAAGTATTGCAGCGAAAAATGCCGCCGAAACAAATCACACAAAAACAAAACCGATGTCGGAAGTTAACCTGATATTCCCCCACCAGTTGTTTAAGGAAAGTCCACTGATCAAAAATGGCCATTCCTGCTACCTGGTGGAGGAATATTTGTTTTTTAAACAATACCCGTTCCACAAACAAAAGATCGCCTTTCACCGGGCGAGTATGCAGTTTTATAAAGATTACCTGTCGTCAAAGAAGCGCTCCGTCACCTACATCGATGCTCAGGATAAGCAGTCAGATATCCGCAAATTGATTCCGGCGCTGGCCAGGGAAAAGATCAAGGTCATTCACTACCTCGACCCTACGGATGACTGGCTCAACAAACGCATTCAGGCTCAAGCCCAAAAAGCCGACATCGAATGCAAGGTGTACGATTCGCAACTTTTCCTAAATAATGATGACGACCTGAAGTCCTTTTTTAAGTCCGGTAAAAAGAAGTTTTTTCAAACCAAATTCTACATTTCCGAGCGCAAAAAACGCGGCATTTTACTCGAAAAAGGCCAAAACCCCCAAGGTGGCAAATGGAGCTACGATAGCGACAATCGAGAAAAATATCCGAAGGATAAAACACCGCCAAAAGTCAGCTTTCCCGATGCAGATAAATATTTCAAGGAGGCCACCACTTACGTGGAAAAACACTTCGATGACCACCTGGGTGAATTAACCGAAAAACCGTTATACCCCACCAGTTATGAGGCCGCAGAAGAGTGGCTTGATCAATTTTTGAAGGTCCGTTTTAAGGAGTTTGGTCCCTATGAAGATGCCATCGTTCCCAAAGAAAGCATCCTGAATCACAGCGTATTGACGCCGATGCTCAATGTGGGTTTATTGACACCCCAGCAGATATTGGACGCCAGTCTGAAATACGCCCAAAAGCACGATATTCCACTCAATTCTACCGAGGGCTTTGTGCGGCAAATCATCGGCTGGCGGGAGTTTATCCGGGGCATTTACGGCTGTAAAGGCGTGGAGGAACGCACCAAAAACTTTTGGGGTTTTGAACGGAAGATTCCAAAGTCATTCTATGACGGAACTACCGGCATTGTACCGGTTGACATCACCATTAAAAAGGTGTTGCGCAGCGGCTATTGTCACCACATTGAGCGGCTGATGGTATTGGGCAATTTCATGCTGCTCTGCGAGTTTCACCCCGATGCGGTGTACCAGTGGTTTATGGAGCTGTTTATTGACGCCTACGACTGGGTGATGGTGCCCAATGTTTACGGCATGAGCCAATTTGCCGATGGCGGTTTGATGGCCACCAAACCCTACATTAGCAGCAGCAATTACCTGATGAAAATGAGCCACTATGAAAAGGGCGACTGGCAACAAATCTGGGACGGCCTTTTCTGGCGGTTTATGCACGTCAACCGTGATTTTTTCACCCAAAATCCCCGCTTGGGCATGTTAATCGGTACCTTTGACAAGATGGCTGAAGAAAAAAGAGAAAAACACCTCAAAACGGCCGAAGATTACCTGGATTCATTGAAGTAATATGGAGCTCACACTACGACAAGAAACCGCCGCCGATCACAAAGCCGTCCATCAGTTGATTGAAGCCGCCTTCCGCGATGAGGCATACAGCGACCAGCAAGAACATTTTCTGGTAGCCCGCTTACGCAAATCAGCGGCTTTTGTGCCGGAATTGTCGATTGTAGCGGAAAGTAATGGTAAAATAGTCGGCCATATTTTACTGACAAAGATTAAGATCAAAAACGAAACGGCGTCTTTTGATTCTCTCGCCCTGGCCCCAGTCTCTGTTCACCCCAATTATCAACACCAGAGTATCGGCGGACAGTTGATCCGCGAGGCCCACCAACGCGCAAAAGAACTTGGTTTTAAGTCTATTGTATTACTGGGTCACGCCCAATATTATCCACGCTTTGGCTATCAGCAGGCCAGTCAATATGGCATTTCCCTTCCCTTTCCAGCTCCTGACGAAAATGTGATGGTGATTGAATTGGTGGAAGGTGCTTTGCAGGGTGTTAGTGGGGAGGTGGTGTATGATGGAGCGTTTTTTGAGTGATGTGTGAGAGCACTTCTGTAGCTCTTTATCATTTTTCGGATCGTCATTTTTTTGCAAAAGCCACCAACTTTGGCGATCCTTCGAAGGATAAATTCTACATTCTATTCATTTCCTGAGCATCCTGAATTGCTCCCAGACATTCAAAAACTTCATCCTGATCTTTGGGATCAGACCAATCCATTTTTGACAATTCTCCTCTCACCTGCTCTTCTGTTTTTTCCTTTGCAAAATGGTAGATGGTAAATTCGATCACGGCTTCGGGGATTCGCTCCAGCCGGTATGTTGCCAAATTAGAGGCAACTCGCATCGTACCAACAATGTAGGTGATCACCAATTGAAGCACCCAACTGATTACCAATCCGATCCATCCCGTGTTTAGCTCTTTGACCATCAATCCCGCTTCCAATCTCAACTTCATGAATGCCCAAAATCCGATCGGCGCAAAATCATTTTCTTGTAGAATGATCTGATATTGGAAATATTGATTTGAAAGGTAGGTAATGAGAATCATTCCAATCAATAAATGATGCAGATAATCATCATTGGTATAGTTGCCCATTCGAATCAGGTGTTTGAGTACAAAACCAAAAACGAAAGCGACTCCAACCTCAAATAAGAAGATGATATAGGTGACCTTCACCGTCAAAAATGCAACAACGAACCCCATCAGCAGAGCAGTCATAATGCCTCCTAAAACAGGAATCCAAAATCGGGGAGGGCCCTGCTTTACAGGTGGAGGCAAAGTCTCCGGGACGGTATAATCATCCCAATTATTTGCCCGCTCCACCTCCTTTTCCAATTCCGCTAGTGCAGCTCTATCATAACCCTTCTCGATTTGCCGAAAGGCATAAATAAACAGCTTGACCCTTTTTGAGTTTCGGCCATTGTCCCAAAATTCATTGCCCAAGGACACACTTTTTACCGTCACCTTTCCATACTCGTATTTTACGGTGATTCTGTGCCCCCATTGAGACCAATCCATTGGACTGTTGGCTTCCGCGGTGGTTTCATCTTGATACACGAGCTCCCATCCTAACTTTTCGAAGGTTTCTATGACTATAGGGATAAAAACGGTCTCATTAAGATTTGTACGAAAGTACACCTCATACTTTGGCGTCCAGGCGAAGATGTGTTTTTTTTTGATGGCGCGCTCGAATTGCTTTAGTTCTTCAGTCATTTTAGTTTTTTTGGAGTACTATTATATAGAGGTGAAATGGGTTTTCTTACCCCAAGGTGCAAAAAAAATTATCTCCCTTTTGCCAACGGAGCGATCGCTTCGGTAAAAGCCTGCTGAATGCCCTTGCTGCAAGCAATCATCTCACCGCCAAATAGGTAGTTGCTTCCACCTGAGAAATCCGTCACTACCCCACCGGCTTCCTGCACCAAAAGTACACCCGCCGCCACATCCCAGGCGTTGAGGCTGTATTCAAAAAAGCCGTCGAAGCGGCCACAGGCGGTGTAAGCCAGATCCACCGCAGCGGAGCCGAAGCGGCGAATGCCGCGGGTGCCTTTCATGAAGGTGGTCAGGACCTCCATATAGCCATCTATACGATCGTAGTCGTAATAGGGAAAGCCGGTAGCGATCAGGCTGTCGGCCAAATCGGTATTGGCACTCACGCGAATGGGGCGATCATTGCAATAGGCACCACCGCCAGCCCAGGCGTAGAAACACTCGTCGCGATTGACTTCGTAGACAAAGCCCAGCACAATTCTTCCTTGTTTTTGCAGGGCCACACTGACCGAAAAGACCGGCAGCTGGTGCAAAAAATTGGTGGTCCCATCCAGTGGATCGATGATCCACTGCAGGTCGCTGTGTTGGGTATCGACGGTTTCTTCTTCTGTGAGGAAGGTGGCTTCGGGAAGCAATTTTCCCAGGCCTTCCACCAATTTTCTTTCGGCGGTTTCATCCACATAGCTCACCAAACTATTGAGAGCCTTGGTGACGATATCCTGATTGCCAACATTGCCCAATTCCTGGCGGATGAAAGCGCCGGTTTCGATGATCAGGGGCCGTGCTTCCCGGCAAAGTTGTTCGAGTGTCATAAGTAATGATTTCTATTCTGCCAATTGATAGATGTCCGGCAAATTGCGGCCTAATTCGTCGTAATCGAGGCCGTAGCCGACCACAAACTTGGAGGGTATTTTGAAGCCTACATAGCGCACGTCCACATCAAATTCGAGCGCATCCGGTTTGAGCAACAGCGTACAAATTTCGGCGGAAGCCACCCCCAATTTTTCCAGATCAGGCAAAAGGGAATGCATCGTCCGGCCGGAATCCACAATGTCTTCAACGATGATGACATGCCTGCCGGCAATGGATTGCTCCAGGCCAATGAGGGTCGCCACATCACCGGTAGACTGGGTGCCGCGGTAGGATGATAGTTTGATAAAAGAAATCTCGCAGTCAAAATCGCAGGCGCGCAGCAAATCGGCGGCAAAGACAAAGGCACCATTCAGTACGCCTAAAAAGAGCGGATTTTGATCGGCATACCGCTTTTTGATGGCTTTGCCTAATTGTTGGACACGGGCCTGTATATCGGCAGCAAGCAGGTAGGGCCGAAATTGCAGATCGTGCAGTTGAATGAGGTGATCAGATGCCGCCATGACAAATTTTTGCTCGGGAAATAAGGGCTAATCTTTTAGAATTTCAAATAATGGTGCGAATATTTGTGTTAATTTTCCCGATCTTGGCCCATCCAGCAAACATGTACCTGTAAATGCTTTTACCCTTTCTCAATCAGGATGATATTGAAGCGGGCTGCGATGAAGCAGGACGGGGCTGCCTCGCCGGGCCGGTATTTGCCGCTGCGGTGATCCTGCCAATCGATTTCAGCCATCCACTGCTCAATGACTCTAAACAGCTCAACGAACGCAAGCGTTACGAAGCCCGCATCATTGTGGAAGAAAATGCGCTGTGCTGGGCTGTAGCCCAGGTCGATCCGGAGGAAATTGACAAAATCAACATCCTGAATGCTTCCTTCCTGGCCATGCACCGGGCGCTGGATCAACTCACCACCCGCCCAACCAGTCTGCTCATCGATGGCAATCGCTTCAAACCCTACCAGGAGGTGCCTTTCCATTGTATCATCAAGGGGGATGGGAAATATTTGTCGATCGCAGCGGCTTCTATTCTGGCCAAGACCTACCGCGATGACTACATGCTGGATTTGGCGAAAGCCCACCCCCAATACGACTGGCCTTCCAATAAGGGATACCCTACTGTAGCGCACCGGGAGGCCATCAAAGTACACGGCCCAACACCCCACCACCGCAAGTCATTCCGCTTACTGCCTGATGGGGTGCAGGGGACGCTGTTTTAATAAAAACTTGACTCATCCGCCGCACCGGTCTCTTCGGCTTTTTTACCAAAGACCAGATTGATGCCCAATCGAGCATTGGCGTTGTTGCTATCCTTTACCCGGAAGGCCGTCAGGATATTATCCGTAGCTGCCACGATTTGAACCGGGCCTACGGAGACGGCTGCATTGACGCCAAGGTTATCGAAGGTATCGTTGCGGAAAGCGTAAATGCCTCCAAATTGCAGGAATTTATTCAGTTTGTACTGGGCGCTGACCGCTACGGCCGGAAAGTTTTCACCGCGAAAACGTTCCGTATAAAAAAGGCCACCTAATTGCAGTTTTTCCGTCAGGCGATACGTGGCACTCAGGTAGACCCTACCGGGTAGTTTGGTCTTGTAAGAATTGCTCGTTTCGATTGGCTCATAGATCGCTTGGAGCGTATCCAGTGCAGAGCCAATATCGGTGGAATCTTCCAGTACGTCCCTGGCAATGTCCAGCCCCTGGTATTCATAATTGCCGTTAAGGCTGTAATTCTTCACTTCATCCTTCCAGGTAATCTCGCCGATATCGATCACACTAGCCGCAATGCCGAGCTTGCCAAATTGGGCGGAAGCCCCCAAATCAAAAGCAATACCGCTGTTTTTAGACAGGAATTTTTTCGTCTCGAATTTTCCAAAGTTGAAGTCGATCACCACATCGTCAAAGCCATTGTAAAACAATGCACCGGAAGTATTGACCCGAAAATCGGCATCCAGATCGAGCTGATAGACGTCATCACTGGTGTAGAGGCTCAATTGGGTGCGATCGGTAGAAACATCAGATACTCCGCTCAATAACTTCACCCGGCCGCCAAAGCTAAAATTGCCGAGGCGGTAGGCTCCACCCAGAGCGATCTCGTGGAAAGCCGAGGCCTGAAGGTCGGGACTAAACTCCACGCTTTGCCCCACAAACTGGGCATTACCCTCCCACACCAGTTGCGGAAAAGTTTTTGGGTAGTTGATAAAGGAATTAAAGCGTAGCTTATGGCCAATACTCAGCATCAAATTGCCCAAGCGCAGGCCAACGCTCACCGTTTCGATATCCAGGTCTTCGCGGATAAAATTGTCGGTGCCCAGTTTGGGAATGGCCTTACTGACATCAATGCGATTATTGCCATTTTCATCTTCTACCAGAAGATCAGCAAAGGTGACATTGGTGACCAAAAGGTTGTTGTACACTCCGGGCAGGCCCACCACAATATGGGCATCGGGCATAAAGGCCGGGTTGGTATTGGTTGATTGCCAGTAGCTCTGCATAAAGTGGGTACCCAGTTCCTGCTGAGCCTGGCTGGAAAAAGCGATACAAACTCCACAAAGGAGCAAAAGGATATTTCTCATAATAATTTGGTTCGGGTTAATTTAGTTACTGACTTTAAATTTGGCACCGATACGAATTCTCACATCCTGGTTGGCCAGAATTTTCACAAACTGATCGGGGGCATTGGTTGAACTGAACGACGCCACAACGATCAATTTTTTGGTGGGCAAAATCTTGTCAAACCGCTCCATGGGGAAGGGCACAAAAGTTGTCTCCATTGCCGTTTCCACCGCCACTCCTTCGCCATTGACCCCGGCTGCTGAAACCAGTCGCTGGCGCTCATCCAGCAGTGAATCGAGCACCACACCATTCTCGTCCAGGAAATAGCCCTGAATGTCCACACCAAGTGGCATATCATTTTCGGTAACGATCTTGAATTCGGCTTCATCTACCTGATCGTATTGGTCGAAAGACAAATCAAAAGTATCGCGGGTGAGGAAGTCAAAGGCCCAGCCATAAAGCGGAAGGTCTACATCAACGCGCACTTTGTAGTAGCTACTGTCGGTAATGAAGCCACGAATGGAGGTATCCATATCGGGATTGATACTGGCGTCCACCTCGTAGTCGATGGCCAATGGACCGGCCCCCAGTACTGTATCGATGTTGGAATTGTTTTTATCAAAAGTGAAGCTTTTATATTTCACCTCGCCTACCTCATCCAGTTCCGGATAGGGGAAGTCAATACCATTTTCAATAAACTCACTTTGGAGGGGCAATACCTCTTCCCTTACAGTAAAGATGTCAAATACATCGACTTGGGAACGGGTAGGCACGCCAAAGGAGTTTTCAAAATTGACGGTGATGCGCGGATCGGCAAAGTAAATATCGCCGCGTGACCAATTGTCAAAGAAGTCAATCTCGATGGTATCGCGGGTACCTTCATATACGTCTTGGCCAAGGTAGCCTTCAGCGTAATAAAAAGAAAGGTCTTCGATAAGTACCCCCGCCACATCCGGAGTAGCCGGGTCGCCATTGGGCAGCGAAGCTTCGTATACAATATAGATATTGCCATCCTCTTCCGGCACCAGTGAGTAATCCTGCAGGGAAGCAGGAAATAACCCGTTGGTAGCCAAACTTGGACTTCCCGAGCCGGAATAAGCGGCAAGGGTGAATTCAAACTTCAGGACATTGCCATTCTTGGTCGCTCCCGGAACGGTGAGCACCACATCGAGAGGTTCGGGATTAGTGCTTTGAAAAGCATAGGTAAACTTACCCGTTTTCAGGTCCAGGCGGTCAATATCCAGTCCACCGGGCAGTTCAAAAGGCAGTGGGGTTGAATTTTCCGTAAGGGGAATGATACCGCCTTGCACCAGGGTTTCATTGATGGCGGCAAATACATCCTCACTGGTTTCCGTCAATACGTCACCGCTGTACTGAAAGCGGATCAGGCCGTCAGGGTCTATCACCAGGGAGGAGTTTTCTTCAAAATTTTCCAGTAAATCACCGATGGAGGTTCGGGTATTCACCAGAGGAATTGCATATTCCGCATCGTAATCAACGCCCTTGATGTTATCCAGATCATCAAATTGGCTACAGCCAATAAACAACAGGGCCATGAGACCGGAAAATGCGAGATAAAGTTTTCTCGTATTCATGAAACAGTGAATTTTGGTTCTCCGGCAACGCTTTTCGCTGCAAATCACTACAACGCAAAAGGTGGCAGGTCAAATTGCCGAAGAAGGGTAATTTATACATTAAGCCTAGAAAAAGAACTAGTGTTCGGTCAATTCCATAACCGTTAAAAGGTGTAATGTGTTTCGGGCGTCCTCCCGGAAAACACGGGCGACATTTCGAGAATGACATTTATTTGCTGGCCTGGAAAGCCACCTATTGAGATTGGTCTGTTGCTGATTTACAATGGCAAAAATAGAAATAAAATCATTACGGTGCGCTATTCTAAACGGCCAAAAGAGCATTTTCGCTGTCAGCCGCACAACAAATGTAAATTTTCAAACTTCTATTAATCGCTTATCTTTGTAAGCCAAATCAATCCTATGGAAGGACAATACACCGCACAAGTAGGAGGAATCAGCGTACCATTGCTCGTCAAGGCCGATGAGTGTGTGCAGCAGCTGTTTGATAAAGAAGGAGATACCAGGCTCGTCTTTCATCACTATGCGTTGGCCGCCGAAGTAGCGCATTATGTTGGACTTCTATGCCATGAGTTAAAGGCCGACGAGGAGGTGCTGACCGTAAGTGGGTTGGCGGGTTGGTTTGCCATTACTGGATATTTATCGGTATATACCAATCCCTTTCCGCACAGTGCGCGAAAGGCGGGAGCGTTTCTGAGCCAGCAAACGGTTTCTGAAACGATCAAACGGCGCACGTTGGCCTGTCTGGAAGCCCTGGGTACGGATCGGCGCCCCGAAACGGAGGAAGGCAAGATTGTGGCTGATGCGCTGCATATGGCTACCTACGTACACCACTATTCCGAAAGGCAGCAGTTGTTGCGATTGGAGCGGGAATTTATGCTCGACGAGAAGTTTGACAAACTGGGCTGGGCACAGCAGCAGCTGGAGGAATTGCTGGCAGTTCGTTTTTACACGCCTTACGGCCAATTGGAATACGCCTCCAAGCTTTCGCAAAATATCCTGCTACAAAAGCTACAAGTCGAAAAGCAGCAAAAAAACGTTCAAAAGGACGAAGCTGAGATACTGCCTACCGAACATTTTCAACATCTGGAGGACGGTGTACCCGTTCGTGCTATTCAGACTTTCTTCCGGACCAATTATCGCAATCACATCAACCTCAGCGCCATTGCCGACAATAAGGCCAACATTATGATCAGTGTCAATACAATCCTGATCTCGGTGTTGATTACGGCCTTGTCTTACCAACACATTGCCGAAAAGAACCCTATGGTCATTTTACCTGTGGTGATCTTCCTGGTAACCGGCCTGGCCTCTCTGACCTTTGCCGTACTTTCCGCACGCCCCAAGGTAACCATGCTCAATCAGAAGGTGACACCCGAGCAGGCCAGAAAAAATATCATCTTTTTTGGCAACTTCGTGAACCTTGACCTGGACCAGTACGAGCAGGCGATGGACGACATGTTTCGCGATGGTGAATTATTGATTGGCAATATGACCCGAGATTTGTATCACCTGGGTAAGGTATTGGACAAAAAATACCGGTTTTTATCCATTTCCTACAATATTTTCATGATCGGCTTCGTAGCTACGGTAGTAACGTTTTTGTGGACGTTATTTTAAACGTTAACAAAAAGATAATTAGACAAATGCACATAAATAATTCTCAATTGTTATGCGTTTGTTAGTACTACCCATCAACCTAATGCTTTATGCTCTACGGCTAGTTTGATCATACAACCAGCCGTTTAGTTTTTTTAAAAGAAAAAAAGAAATGCAAAAGAAACTGCTCATTATTTGTCTGCTTCTGGTTTCCGGAACATTGGCCTGGAGCCAAAACCAGGATTTCATTCGCTATATTGAAGATTACGCCAGCACGGCCATCCGGGAAATGGAAAGGGCCGGAATTCCCGCAAGTATTAAGCTGGCACAGGGAATTCTCGAATCCAATGCCGGAAAAAGTGAACTGGCGCGGAAGGGCAACAACCACTTTGGCATCAAATGCGGCAGCAACTGGAAGGGCAAAAAAGTGTACCGCAAGGATGACGACTACAATGAGCAGGGCCAGCTGATTGAATCCTGCTTTCGGTCTTACAAGAGTGTGGAAGCTTGCTACGTGGCACACTCCGAATTTTTGCGCGATCCCAACAAAGCTTACCGATACGGTTTTCTCTTTCGGCTCAATCCACGGGATTACAAGCGTTGGGCCGTGGGCCTGAAACAGGCCGGTTATGCTACCAGTGCGACTTATGCCGAAAAACTGATCAACCTGATTGAGCTGTACGAATTGCACAAATACGACGAGATGTCGAGCATCGAATTGGAGACGCCGGCTTCGGAGATTATCGCCGGAATTCTGACCAATAACGATGTCAAGTATGTACGTTCCGAATCCAATGAAACGCTGGCCGACATTGCCCGCCGTACTGATGTAGCACTGCGCCGGTTGTTAAAGTATAACGAAATCGCTTCTAATGCCACTGAAGATTTGGAAGAGGGCGACAAGATTTACATTCAGCCCAAGCGCAATGCTTACCGCGGTAAGGAGAAATACCACTACGTGGAGGCCGGTCAGGATATGTTTTACATCTCACAGCGCTATGCGGTAAAAATGGCCAAACTATACAAGCGCAACCGCATGGATGAAGGCACACAGCCCGCACCAAATGAGCGCATCAGACTGCGGGGCTGTAAGGTAAAAGAAAGACCAAAACTGCTGAGTGAATACCGCGAATCGGATGAGCCGCCCATGCCAGAACTCATCATTGACGAGACGGAGGACGGGGAGATCGAGATGGATGATACCGACGAGACTGTGATCGAAACACCTAAGCCAGAGGTGCCGGTTACCACTCCAAAACCACCCGTATTGGACCCCGGCAAGAACACGGAGTTTCCGGAATCAAAGCCAAAAGATCCGTCCACTATTCCCGATAAAATAGAAATTGATGGTGATCCGGCTACCACCAAGCCCAATCCGCCGGTAGTTACCCCTACCCCAATACCGCCCAAGCCTGACCCTAAGCCAGAGACGGAGACCACCACTGATGACACGATTGACAACGAACCTGATTTCCCGGAAGAGCCGCTGGTAGAACCGGATGAGCCCACTGAGATCGTTCCCACGCCCCCGACCACTACCCAAAATTATCACGTAGTGGTGAAGGGTGACACGTTGTACAATATCTCCAGAAGATACGATCTGACCGTGGATCAGCTGAAGTCAATGAACGGTCTGACCAATAATATCATTAGCGTTGGCATGCGCCTGCGGATCAAGTAATCCATGACATCGTTGGATGGCGTCGAGCCGTCCAACGATGCCTATATCCCCCGAAAATGCCGGATGAATCCCGTTTTTTGCCTACCTTTCGGCGAAAATGACGATCTAACCATAACAGTATGCAGATGAAAAAAACAGGACTACTTTTAGGTTTTGCAATGATGGGTTATTTTGTTCAGGCTCAGGGTTATGCCTTCGGCATAAAGGGCGGTCTGACCGTTGGCATTCAGGATTGGTCGGGATTGGAACAGGATCCGTTATTGAAGTACCACGGCATCGCTTTTATCGAGACCCTGAGTGACGATAATGCCTTCGCGCTATTTGCCCAGTTGGGCTATCATGTAAAGGGAAGTGCACAACGCAACCGGCGGTTTATCAGCTCGATTACCAATCAGATTTTTCAACCCTCTGCCAGGGAATTTAAGTTTAACAACCTATCGCTGACTTTGGGTGGAAAGCAAAAATTTGACTTTTCGGGCAGTACCAAGGTTTACTACGCCTTTGGTATTCGGGTAGATTATACGGTCAGTACTAACCTGGACGAATATACCGACTTTAACCTGCGCAACCCGGCTTATGCCATCTATCCGTTTGATGAACCAACGTTTATCAATGAGTTTAATTACGGAATTTATGCCGGAGGTGGTTTTGAAATTCCTTTTGGAGAACTGACGGGCATGGTGCTAGAATTTTCGATCAATCCGGACTTCTCACTGCAATATCGCCAGCCTCCCATTCAAAACGTCACAGATCCTTATACGGGCAATGAACGCACATTGTCAGAGCGCAAAATCCGCAATATCACCTTTGAGGTCACCGCCGGATTCCGCTTTTTGAATAAATATGAATATATCGATTAAAATAAAGCCGTCCTTTCACAAATTTTCCCGATGTAAAATCGGGACAAGTGGTGGTCAAGCCAAAAGGTCAATCACCGCTTCCTATCGTCGCTATTGATTGAGCTTTTTGATTGACTTTGAAACACGAAATTTGTGAAAGGACTAAAATAAAGCATGCAATGAAGCTTTGGTGTCAAAATCTGGTTAAAATATACGGTCGCCGGAAGGTAGTGAAGGATGTGTCGCTGGAAGTCAACCAGGGAGAGATCGTGGGATTGCTGGGACCCAATGGAGCTGGTAAGACAACGACTTTCTACATGGTCGTTGGCTTTATCAAGCCCAACGGCGGCTCGGTATTCCTCAACCAGGATGAGATCACCGATCTGCCCATGTTTAAGCGTGCCAAGCGTGGTATTGGCTATCTGCCGCAGGAGCCTTCCGTATTTCGGAAGCTGAGTGTAGAGGACAACATTGCCGCTGTACTGGAGATGCGCAAGGACATGGATAAGGCCCAACAAAAGGAAAAGCTCGAATCCCTGATCGACGAATTTGGTCTAACCAAGGTACGCAAAAGCCGTGGGGACACTTTATCGGGTGGAGAGCGCCGCCGAACGGAGATCGCCCGGGCGTTGGCTACCGATCCCAACTTTATTCTGCTGGATGAACCCTTTGCGGGCATCGACCCCATTGCAGTGGAGGACATTCAGTACATTGTGGCCAAGTTAAAAACCAAAAACATCGGCATCCTCATCACCGATCACAACGTACAGGAGACCCTCTCTATCACCGACAGAGCTTACCTGATGTTTGAAGGCAGCATCCTCAAAGCCGGTACTGCCGAAGAGTTGGCTGCTGATGAGATGGTACGTAAGGTATACCTGGGTAAGAATTTCGAATTGCGCAAAAAGGTAATCGATGTGGACCAACGTTAGAAACTGCTTTTTTATCATTGCAGCAGTGTTCCTGCTGGGAAGCTGTGGGAATGACCCCGGCACTCAGGTCCGTTTGAGTTCGGAAGAACGCCGATTGGTGGATACCATGTTTCTCGAACAGGTGAAGATCGCCGCCCCCATTCTTGATAGCATCTGTGATTCCAGATTTGAGCGTGAAGTTCGTGCTGCGGTAGATTCCATCGTTAAAGTTCGAAAGGCCGAAGAGAAGATGCTACGCGAAAGAATGTTGAAGAAAAATGAGCAATAAATTACTAATCGTTTTTTTGCTACTCACACTTTGGAGTTGTGAGCCACCGGAGGCTGAGAGTGAAATTCGTCAGTCGGTCATCGAGCAGGAAGTAGAAGATCGCCTTAAGCTGCACCGGGAGACTAAGTTCCGCGTGTGCCGCGACAAAGTATTGGCGGAAGCCAACCGCATTGCCGACTCCATCCTCATCCAACAGGCCCGCCTGGAAAGAGATACCATGAGCAAACCTCCCAAACCCTTCAAACCGGAAAAGCCCGAGATTAAAACCCTCATCGACTCAGTGCCGATCAAGCCTTTCTTCAGGGATTCGACATTGGAATTACTGGATTCGCTGGATTCGAAATAATTTTTTGTTTAAATATTTTATTTTTTAAACTTTTTAATTATATTGCACTGTCTTTTATAAAAATCCATACTTCGCCGGCGGATTAGACAAGTAGCTACTTTTCCACCCTGACAGCTCTGTGCTGAATGCGCGAGCTGTACGTAAACCTTGGCGGTTTGGCGGATGCGGGTGGGCTTTTATTTATTCCCTCCCTCTAACGGTATGACCGATTCGTTTAGCCCCTCGGCGGCTCGAAATTTCAAGCTGGCTGGCCTAAAAGGTATTTCCCTATTTTTAGTTTGTGCTAATACCAAGAAATATTCAGCTTCCTTGACAGAAATAACGTATCGCGTCGCAGACGCTCACGAGCGAGAGCAGAATTTCCAGAACTGGAGCAGAATTCCCGGAATTATAAAATTTTCAGAATTTATTAGGCGTTAGGAAAATCACCCATCACCACCTCACCCATCATCATTAAAAAAGTAGCAGCATTCCCTAAATTCAAGAATTTGCAGAATGATCAGTCGCTCCCCGCTCTCTAAACTCCTACACGCTAAACACTACACTCAAAAAATAAAACTTGCCAATCTCCCGTTTACTTACTAACTTTGCTTTTCAAAGTACTTTAACCAACTTTTCATATGACCCAGCATCACAATTCTCATCTGGAGGCACTGAGCGAAATTCGTTCCCTGATGGAGCGCTCCTCGCGGTTTATATCATTGAGTGGATTGTCGGGAGTGGCGGCAGGCACTATTGCGCTGATTGGAGCGGCCATGGTGTACATCTATTTCGACATTATGCCCTTTGATGGCAAACGCGTGTATTACGCCCTAACGCCCTCAGCTACCAAATGGGGAATGGATTACCTTACTTTTCTGATTGTAGATGCAGCATTGGTACTAATTGGCGCCCTATCGGTGGGCATAATTTTCACCACGCGCAAAGCCCGGAAGAAAGGACAAAAGATCTGGGATGCGCTCACTCAACGGCTGCTCATCAACCTGGCCATTCCGCTGGTCGCGGGCGGTATTTTTTGCCTTGCGCTCTTCAATCTGGAATTGCGCGGCCTGATCGCTCCGGCGACTTTGATTTTCTACGGACTGGCACTGGTCAACGCCAGCAAATATACCTTAAATGATGTACGGTATTTGGGCATCAGTGAAATTATATTGGGATTATTGGCTATGTTTAAGCTCGGTTACGGACTGGAGTTTTGGGCCATCGGCTTCGGCATTTTACACATTGTATACGGCATGATGATGTACCTCAAGTACGAGCGTACCGAAGTAGCATGAAAAAAATCATTACACAACTCAATAAAACCTTCGACAACCGGGTGAGGCTCGGCATTATGTCGATGTTGATGGTGAATGACTGGGTCGATTTCACCACACTTCGCGATATGCTGGAACTATCGGACGGACGGCTGGCAAGCCACATCAAGGCCCTGGAGGAGGAGCAGTTTATTGAAGTGCGCAAACAGTTTGTGGGTCGTAAGCCTAATACGTCGTACCGGGCCACCAAAGTGGGTAGAAAAGCCTTCACCGATCATTTGGATGCCCTGGAAAAAATTATTAGGGATATTAAAGACTAGAAAACTATATTTTTTTACCCATCAACTTTGAAATACAAAGTACTTTATGGATATCAAATTAAATATCAACAATCGCGATCAACAACTCTTCTTGGTGCTGGTACTCATGACGGCCTTCGACGCGCTCTTGCTGCTCTTTCGATTGTACAAAATGAACAGCATACCCGAAGAAATCCCCAAAGTGGGCACACTCATTCAATACCGGGGCTATACCTTCTTATTTCTGGCCTGGAATCTGTTTCTGGCCTGGATTCCCTATCTGATGGCAATGCTGTTGGAAAACAAAGCGAAGTGTGGAAAGTCCTGGTGGCTATTGCTGCCCATCTTTGCAGGTTGGTTATTGTTTTTCCCAAATGCACCCTACATCGTAACCGACCTACTGCATCTGCGGCACCGCCCTCCCCTGCCGCTTTGGTATGACCTGTTGCTTATTTTTTCCTTTGCCTGGACCGGGCTCATGCTCGGCTTTTTATCGCTACTAAAAGTCCACCGTGTGCTGGACAAAGTAATGGGTAAAACCATCGGCTGGACAGTAGTGCTGATCAGTATTGCATTGACCGGATTTGGGGTATACCTCGGTCGTTTCCTGCGCTGGAATAGTTGGGATGTTGTCACCCAACCTTTCGCCTTACTGAAAGATATCGGCACTGTATTGAGCCAGCCTTTGCTCTACCTCAACACCTTCGGACTGGCCATCGTACTGACGGCAATGTTACTGCTAGGTTACTTTATGCTCCTGTTATTGAGCGCCCCGCTTAACCTACCCAGTTCTTCTTCTATCGCGGACAACTCTTTTAAAACCAAATCAATATGAAAAAGCATTTTTTCATCACCGGACTGACGCTACTGAGCGGCTTCACTTACGTCA
The DNA here is from genome assembly GCA_965229635.1 of Saprospiraceae bacterium. Lineage (GTDB taxonomy): Bacteria > Bacteroidota > Bacteroidia > Chitinophagales > Saprospiraceae > BQJU01. The sequence goes on along the minus strand of OZ245894.1, from coordinate 1,522,208 downwards.
ATCTGTTTTTAGGGGAACAGATGGGCCTGAACAGCCTGTTGTTTACCATCGCCTTGCTTTCCGCAATATTGGGCTTTCAACCCAAATTGAGAACCTCACCCTCCGCGCTTTTGGCAGCTGGCGGGGTATTTCTCACAGCATTGATTGTTGTTTGGCACAATTCGGCTTTCGCCAAAGTGATGCACTGGATATCCCTATTGTTGTTGATTGGCTATGCACAACGACGCGAACTGCGCTTTGTCGTCTTTGCGGGAATGCTGGCCATTAGCAGCTTGCTGACTTTACCCCAACAATGGCTAAAGGAATTGCGTCAAGCAATTTTGCCAAAAGCCCACTATCGCTTTCCCCTGCAAAAGATACCGCTAATGATTCTGCCGATTTTTTGTCTGACCATCTTTGGCGGTATTTACTACGAAGCCAATCAAAAGTGGGCCGATTTGTTTGATCGTTTCTGGGCCTCTTTTTTGAATATCTTTCATTGGAATTTTTCCATCGAGCAGGTCTTACTGTTTGGGCTCGGCTTTTGGCTAATGGGGGCCGGAATTTTGCGCTCTCGCTTTGGTGAATTGTTTACGCATGTGGAGAACTACCTGGGTGATCAGCTCACCCGCCACCGCATTCCGCTGAAGGACCGTTGGTGGCCGCATACCAACATGCTCTCTCTGAAAAATGAATATTGGGTGGCCATTCTCACCATTGGCCTGCTCAATATTTTGTTGTTTGTGGTCAATATGACCGACCTGCGCTACGTATGGGTGGAAACGGAAATGACCACCGCCGCCGAGCTCAGCCAGTATGTGCATGAAGGCACCTATCTGCTCATTTTGTCCATCTTGCTGTCGGCGGGCATTCTGATCTATTTCTTTCGTGGCAATCAGAATTTTTACAAAAAAAACACCCTGCTGCACGAGATGACCTACGTGTGGATCGCTCAAAATGCCATGCTGGCCCTCTCGGTCGGTATGCGCAACTACCGCTACTTCAGTGAATTTGGCCTGGCTTATAAACGCATTGGTGTCTTTGTTTTTTTAATGCTGGTATTGGCCGGATTGTGGGTGTTGTACCTCAAAATCCGCGACAAAAAGACTACCTTTTTCCTGCTACGCACCAATGGTTGGATCTTTTACCTGGTGCTGGTCCTGTTCAGCGCTTTAAACTGGGATGTGATCATCACGAAGTACAATATCTACCAGGCCGCCAATACGGATCGGGTGCTGGACGACTATTTTCTGACGCAGGAAGTGGGCACCGGTAATTTGCTGGTTCTTGAAAATCAGAAAGCTCAAATCAGGAAATTGGTGAGTGATCCGGAGGAATTTGATGAAGCATTAGATAGGAAGAAAGCCACATTTTTACGGCAGCAAGATCGATTGAGCTGGAAGTCCTGGAATTGGGCCGGGGCGAGAATGGAGCGGGAGTTGACAGCGCTTAGATGATCTCCCTATTAACATGTAAAGTTGAACAAACATTCAAAAAGTCCATCCGTTCAACAAATTGACAACTTGTTATTAATCCCCCAAAACATCATTCCCCTTTGTGATCTACCTCACTGTATGGTCATCTGATAACCTATAATTTTGTATCCAGTTAATAACCATTTAATACCATATATACATGTATTTCCAACACGTTTATGATAAGACACTGGCGCAGGCAAGTTATTTTGTAGGTTGTCAGAAAGCAGGCGTGGCGATCGTCATCGACCCAAAGCGCGATGTGGATACCTACCTGAAGATCGCCGAAGAACAGAAAATGAAAATTACGCATGTTGCCGAGACGCACATCCACGCCGATTTCCTGTCGGGCTCGCGTGAGTTGGCAGCGCTAACTGGTGCCAAGCTCTACCTTTCTGACGAAGGGGGTGAAGGCTGGGAATATGAATTTCCGCACGAAGGACTGAAGGATGGTAGCGTTTTTAAGGTTGGTAACCTCAAGTTTGAAGTCATCCATACGCCCGGCCACACGCCGGAAAGCATTAGCTTCTTACTGACGGATATCCCATCTACCCAGGAGCCGGTGATGTTGTTTACCGGCGACTTTGTATTTGTAGGAGATATCGGACGGCCCGACCTGCTGGAGGAAGCTGCCGGTATCAAGGATACCAAAGTGGCCGGGGCCAAAGAGATGTACCGCTCCGTTGAAGCATTCCGTAATTTACCCGATCACCTACAGGTATGGCCGGGTCACGGTGCAGGTTCTGCCTGCGGCAAAGCACTGGGCGCCGTACCAAGCACCACCGTCGGCTACGAAAAGATCCGCAACTGGGCCCTGCAATTTGAAAATAACCGGGAGGGTTTCATCGGTTACCTGCTGGAAGACCAGCCGGAGCCACCGAAGTACTTCGCTATGATGAAGAAACTCAATAAAGTGGACCGCCCTCTGCTGACCGAAGTACCTCAGCCCAAACAACTGACCAAAGAGGAGTTTCAGTCCGCCATGGACAAAGGGGTAAAAGTCATCGATACCCGCCAGAAACGGGACTTTGCCGCCGGTTACATTCCCGGCACCCTCAATATTCAGCACAACAATGCCTTCCCCACCTGGATGGGCTGGTTTGTCTCCTACGACGAACCCTTCATCCTGATTGCAAAGGAGGAGCAGATGGATGAATTGACGCGTATGCTGATGCGTATCGGATTGGACAACATTTCCGGATATGTGCCTGATGTAAATGTCTGGAAGGAACTTGGCCATGAGCTGGAAACCGAGGAAATCATTACCATCGACGAATTGAAAGACATCATGGTAAAAGGCGATGCTCAAATCGTCGATCTGCGGGGTGCATCCGAGTATAAGGCCGGCCACCTGGAAGGCGCTGACCACGTTTTTGTGGGCACCCTGGAGAAAAACCTGGACAAAATCAGCAAAGACCGCGAAGTGGTGATCCACTGTAAAACCGGTGATCGTGCCGCTATTGGCTACTCCATCCTCGCCAAACACGGCTTTAAAGAGGTGAAGAACTACCTGAATGGGTACGAGGAATGGGTGACTAATGGGAACCCGGTAGTGAAGGAAGAGAAAGAAGAAGTCGCTGAAGTGAACTGATTATTATAAAATTTGATTTATACCTTTTGGCGATGCCTCCTTGTATTGAGGGGGCATTGTCATTTTATGGTGGGACAAACTCATCATATTCCTGTGATCTAACTCACTGAATTCCAGCTCTGATTCCGCTATTTTTGTAAGGAAATCAACCAAAATACTACTACCATGAAAAATACACTAAGTCGGATCGGACTAGACCAAAAACAATCAAAAATACTATCAGAAAAGCTCAATACATTGCTGGCCAATTACCAGCTGTTTTACATGAACGCCCGGGGCTTCCACTGGAACATCAAGGGAGAAAAATTCTTTGAATTGCACGTCAAATTTGAGGAACTGTATAACGATTCGCTAATCAAAATTGACGAAATCGCGGAGCGGATTCTCACCCTTGGCTTCACGCCCTTGCATACCTATTCGGATTATTCTGCCGTTGCTGAGATCAAGGAAGCCAAGAATGTTTCCGAGGGCGTAGCGGCTGTGAAGGGAATCCTGAGCGGCTATGAAGTACTGCTGCCCCTTGAGCGGGAATTGCTGGAGCTCTCCGGTGAATCCGGCGATGAGGGCACCAATGCGTTGATGAGTGATTATATCCGCGAGCAGGAAAAACTGATATGGATGTATTCGGCTTTCTTGGGGTGATCATTATAATGCCATCCCTACTATTCAGTAGGCGTTGACAATTTTCATCATCTCCAGCATTTCGATTAGCTTCCAAAACTACAGCAATATGTGTCGCTCCTATGGAGCTTAGGGGAGAGGGCCACCTTAGGGGAAGGCTGGGCAGCCTTCCGCTAAGGTATGTCGCTGCGCTGCAGCTAAATCAGCTCATGCTGATTCGGCAATGGATAAGCATGAGTAGCCTTACGGATTGCTAAGCTTTGGTCACACTAGATGAAAGTTGACAACTTCCACCATCCTGCATTGATAACTTCTACTATCGTTCGAGAGAAGTCGAAAGAAGGTTATTTAATAGTCGGAGAATCAGCCACAGTGTGGCGGCACACCTTTGTCAGCGGTGCCAGCCGCTGGTAATGGTGAAAAAAATGGCAGTAAGCCACAGCGTGGCGACACATAGTCAAGCTAAGCACACGATTGAGTTTGAAAAAATTTCAAACTCAATCGTGTAAACCTTGTTAAACCTGTCCCCAAAAAGTCAACATCTAACATGTTTTGGAAAAACCGCAAGGTTTACCAAAAACCAACACACCTTGTCCTTTTCAAACGAAGGCCTTTCTACCCCCAGCCCCCGCGTGAGGTGCCTGGAGTGCAGCCGAAATGAAATGGAGGCTGGCCCGCAGGGCTAAGGCGACTACCGCATACGGAAGGGACCGACGCGCCGTAGCTGTAGCGAAGGCGGGGCACGCCCAAAATTATTAGAAAAAGAAAACCACCGGCAGGAAGTCTATTCCCACCGGTGGCTGGTTTTATTTGATTGCACCAACTAGAATTGGTGATTACGACTGACTAGAAACAATACTCATTAGCCTCGATCAGACGATCGGCGATGAGGCGACGAGCAGCTTTTACATTGGTTGGCGTATACTTGGTGAAGCGGTTCAGGCCCATCAACATCGTCCGCAGCAAATCGCCCTCCGCGAAGGATACCAGCGCATCGGTGGCATTCTTGGTGAGACGGGCGTTCATATCGGTGAAGTACACGCGCAGCATGGCATCGTACACCTCCTGCGGGTGACGGGTATCCATATCAGCCAGCTTCTGCACACGCAGCAACAATGATTCCGCCTGCAGCAGGTCGATCAGCATGTCGGCTACGTTCATCACAATTTCCTGCTCTTCCTTCAGGTTCAGCTTGCCGTCCATCTGCAGTTTGGCCGCAGCTCCGGCCACCATCAAAATGGCCTTTTTGAAATCCTTCAGCGCCTTGACCTCTTTACCGTATTCGCCGGTGGGCTGCTCAAAGCTCGGCATCGATGCCAGTTCCTTCTGCACCTCCCAGGCCGGTCCGACCAGGTCAAATTCGCCTTTCAGCGCACGACGCAGCAACATATCCACCGTCAGCAGACGATTGATCTCATTGGTGCCTTCGTAAATGCGGTTGATACGCGAATCGCGGTAAGCGCGAGCGGCCGTTCCTTCTTCAGAATAGCCCATTCCTCCGTGGATTTGCAGCGTCTCATCGGTCACATAATCCAGCACTTCCGAGCCGACCACCTTCAGGATGGCACACTCAATCGCGTACTCCTCAGCGGCCTGTAGTTTTGCCTCACCAAAGCTCTTGCCTTCGGCATCCATCGCCTTTTTCTTCTCCTCCATCAGGTTGGACACGCGATACAAGGCACTTTCTCCAGCAAAAATGCGGATGGCTTGCTCGGCCAGCTTGTATTTGATGGCCCCAAAATTGGCAATCGGCACCTTAAACTGAACACGATCGTTGGCGTATTGGATAGCCGTTGTTACGCTTTCCTTAGCGCCGCCCAAAGACAAGGCACAGAGCTTAAAGCGACCGGTATTCAATACGTTAAACGCAATGTGGTGTCCCTTTCCGATTTCGCCCAGGACATTCTCTACGGGCACCTTCACATTCTCAAAAAATACCTGACGGGTAGAGGAACCTTTGATGCCCAATTTCTTTTCTTCAGCTCCCAAGCTAACGCCTTCCGCATTGCGATCGATGATCAGACCGGTGAATTTATCTCCGTCTACCTTGGCAAATACGATGAATACATCGGCAAAACCAGCATTGGAAATCCACATCTTCTGGCCGTTGACAATGTAGTGTTTACCATCTTCCGAAAGGTCAGCGCGGGTCTTGGCCGCCAATGCATCCGATCCGGAAGAAGGCTCGGTCAGACAGTAAGAAGGCTTCAGCTCAGCACTGATGAATTTGGGCAGGTAATATTCTTTTTGCTTCTCGGTTCCAAAATACAACAGCGGCAACATCCCGATACCGGTCTGCACGGCATAAGATACTGTAAATGCCCCGGCAGGTCCGAGTGTATCACAAATCAACGTGTTGGTATTGGTATCCATGGCCAGTCCGCCGTAAGCTTCGGGCATGTGTGATCCCAGGAGGCCCAGTTCGGCAATCTTGTTGAGCAGCGTTGCCGCAATATTGTCTTCCTGGTGCTCGATCTTGTCGGCATTTGGCAGGATTTCCGTGGTGAGGAAATCGCGGACCATATTGCGGACCATCACCTGTTCTTCGTCGATCTGTTCAGGGATGAAGGTATCGGCAGGATTGGCATCTTTGACCAAAAATTCGCCGCCTTTGAGCACGGCCTTTTTTTCTATTGTATCTTGCATGATGAGAAGGATTTATCAGGATTAGCGAAAATTCGCTACAAAATTAACCGCTTTTGACCAATATGTAAAGGCACAGGACTTATTTTTTTGCGAATTTTCGCTAAAAATTTACAATTATGGCTCAATCTACCCCATTACCAGTCGTTTCCCCCTTGCGTACACTCGCCCGTATCACCCGATTTACGATCAATCCCATTCCCGTTCTGTCGGATTACCAGCGGGACTACGGCGACAATTATGTCATGTTCCTTGGTGGCTCTCAGCGTTCCATTTTCACCACCGATCCGGAATTTGCCCAGCACATTCTGCAAAAGAACCACCGCAACTATAAGAAGTCGGCTATACAAACCAAGCACCTTGGGCAATTTATCGGCCAGGGGCTACTCACCAGCAATGGTGATTACTGGCTCCAGCAACGCCGACTCATCCAACCCGGTTTTCACCGCAATCGCCTGGCGAGTCTGGTCACGCTGATGCAGAACGTAATCGATGAATATTTGGAAGATTTTGACCGCGAAGTGGCCAAGGGGCAGCCCATCGATATCTATCCGCACATGATGCGACTCACCTTCCGCATCGTGGCCCGCGCCTTGTTTAGCGTCAGCCTGAGCGAAGCCGAACTGGAACGCCTCTCCGTGATCGTGACCGAAATTCAGGAGTTTGTCATACGCATTGTTCGTTTGCCCTTCCTGCGGCCGCTTTTCCGATTGCGCGGCGAATACCGCAAGAATTTTAAGCTGATGGATGAGGGCTTTGACATCATTCTCAACATCATCAAAAGACGCCGGGCTTCAGGACTGGAACAGGATGACCTGTTGCAGATGCTGCTCGATGCCCGCTACGAAGACACCGGCGAGGGAATGACCGATCAGCAATTGCTGGAAGAATCAATTATTCTGGCCGTGGCCGGTCACGAAACCACCGCCAATGCCATGAGTTGGGCCTGGTACCTGCTCAGCCAACACCCGGATGCCGTGCAGAAAATGCGGGATGAATTTGCCAAGCTTCCCGACCAGCTCACCTTCCCCGATCTGCGCCAGCTGACCTACACTAGTCAGGTCATCGACGAGAGTATGCGCCTCTATCCACCCGCCTGGATTACCGACCGGGAGGCAGTGGCCGATGACGAATTCCGAGGCATTCTCATTCCCAAAGGCAGCGTCGTGGTGCCCTATATTTACGGCATTCATCACTCGGCCACGCTCTGGCAGGATCCCGAAACCTTTCGCCCGGAGCGTTTTAGCGCCGAAGCCAGCAAGGCGCGCCACAGCTTCAGTTATTTACCCTTTGGCTCCGGTCCGCGCATGTGCATCGGCAACAATTTTGCCATCATGGAAATGCAATTGCTGCTGCACAGCATCCTACAACGCTACAACTTTGAACTCGCTCCCGAGGCCGATATAGAAATGCAACCACTAGTCACTTTACGTCCGAAACACGGCGTCCCGTTGATTTTTAGTCGACGATAGCAGGATTATTTTAGTTTAGAGTTTAGTGTATAGGAGTTTAGAGAGTAGGCTGACCACTGAAATAACTCGCTTGGGAGAGGTTTGCAACATCGCCCCGCAACAACCTTGCCCGAAGCTTCAGCGAAGGAGCATGGCGAAGGACTGTAGCGAAGTCGATCCCTCTCCTACTCTCATTTTCTCCCTCTCTCAACCATCTCCACATAAACCTCATAAACCAGAGCAGAATTCCCAGAATTCAAGAATTTGCAGAATGACCAGCTCCATGCCCCCTAAACCGTCTCCCCCGCCTCAACCATCTCCACATAAACCTCATAAACCTTAAGCAGAGTCTCCAAAATCAAACATCAGCACCGTGATCAAGCGTCCCCCTCTCTAAACTCTAAACCTACCTACACTCTAAACTTCCAAAAGTGACCTTCCCGCAAAACTTGCGTCTCAAAAACAAAAGTTAGTTTAAAATCAAAACTAAGCAAACTATTTTGCTACCTTTGTGTTACCATATTAAAATTCAAACATCATGAGCGCAGTAGCCTTTGCCGAAAAAAATCTGACCAAAAAGGGATTCCTCGACTTAGAGGTTGATCCTACCTTGGACCTGTTTGAAGAGATTGAAAAGCTGAAGAAGGAAAAAAACGCTATCATCCTGGCGCATTATTACCAGGAATCTGAAATACAAGACATTGCCGATTACATTGGCGACAGCCTGGGGCTTTCCCAGCAGGCGGCCAATACGGATGCCGATATGATCGTATTTGCCGGGGTGCACTTTATGGCCGAGACCGCCAAAATGTTATCGCCACACAAAAAGGTGCTCCTGCCCGACCTGAAGGCCGGTTGTTCACTGGCCGATTCTTGTCCACCGCCCCTGTTCCGGAAATTCAAGGAAAAGTATCCCGACCACGTAGTAGTGAGCTACATCAATTGTACCGCGGAGTTGAAGACCCTGACGGACGTTTGCTGTACCTCTACCAATGCGGTGCAAATCATCGAAAGCATCCCGGAAGACAAGGGCATCATCTTTGCACCGGATGTCAACCTGGGCCGCTACCTGATCAAAAAGACCGGGCGCGATATGGTGCTGTGGAACGGTTCCTGCATGGTGCACGAAATCTTTTCCAACGAGAAGATTACCAAACTTATGGTCCGCCATCCCGATGCCAAATTTATTGCCCACCCGGAGTGTGAAGAGCACATTCTGGACAAGGCCGACTACATCGGCTCTACCAGCGGATTACTGAAATATACCAAGGAGAATGAAGCCACCGAATTTATTGTCGCCACTGAGCCCGGCATCATCCACCAAATGCAAAAGGCTTCACCCCATAAGACGTTTATTCCGGCGCCACCCAACAATACCTGTGCCTGCAACGAATGCCCGCACATGAAGCGCAACACCCTGGAAAAACTCTACCTTTGTATGAAATACGAATTGCCGGAAATTACCCTTCCGGAATGGGTCATCAAGGAAGGTGTGGCTTCCATTGATCGCATGTTAGAGGTTTCCGCTAAGGCTGGATTATAAGAATATTAACTATGAAATTGACCAACTGGCTCGTAGCAGGCGCATTGCTTTTCAGTGCCGCCTGCTCGACCGATGCTTCAAAAACAGAGAAAGCGGCAGGAGTTCCAGATTTGCCTGCTTCGAAAGAAATCCCCATTTCCATTGAAGGAAATATGGAAACTGTTACTGCTAGTTTGTACCAGGCGCCGGAAGACTATCCGCTGCAATTTCACGCCTACATTCCCGAAAATTTCACCACTACGCGCGAAAAGTCGGGAGAGGCTGACATTCTACTTTTCCAGATGGGAGAAGCTAACCTTAAATTGATGACCTTTAGCGAATTGGTCAATAAAACAATGGCCACTGGCCTGGTCAAAAGCATGATCCAGTCGGAGGGCGAACTGATTACGGATACGGTCAATGGCTTTACCCGCTACCGGCTGGATGGGGACCCGCAAAAATCAATTATTGCCGAGGTTGGTCAACGCAAAAAACACGCCTATATCTGGTGGCGCGAGTACCCGCCAGAGTACGGAGACGGATTTGGCCCCCGAGCCCAATTAATCATCGAAAATATGGTCTGGGAAAAGCGAAAATAGTCCTTAAAAGATGACTATTCTTTCGTAAATTTAGGTCAATAGAAAGACCTGTTTCGATGTACAAACCCGAACCATTTTTGGTTGATGATTTGACGCAATTAGGAGCGTTACAACCACCCGGCTGGAGCAATCTCCTGCCCTCCTTTCATTTACATTTGCAAATTCCATTTATCTACCCTTTCAAGGTAGTGCACGATACCAACCTGGTAGCCGTAGGAGCTGCCATTATCCACCACGATGTCGCCTGGCTGGCCCATATTATTACGCATCCTGAATATCGCCGACAGGGGTTGGGCCAATGCATGACTCAATTTATGGTCGACCTGGCCTTTTCTCGCCAGTGCTCTACTGTACAGTTAGTGGCTACAGAACTCGGCGCACCGGTTTACGAGAAGATCGGATTTATTACCAGCGGCAGCTACGAGTTTTACGAAAGAACGCCCGCTCGAACCGATGCTTTTTCCCATCATAACATCCGCGATTATCACCCCCGATATCGATCCGCAATTTTTCGGCTAGACAAATTGATCTCTGGTGAAGACCGGTCCAACCACCTGCAACTCTGGTTGGCTGGAGCCAAAATTTATCTAAACAAAGGAAAACTACAGGGCTTTTACCTACCCCGCTTCGGCGATGGCGTCATCCTTGCCGAAAATGAGGATGCTGGACGGGCCCTGATGCAATACCGATTGAATAGCTGGCATCAGGCAGTGCTGCCGACAGCAAATGCCCCTGGTAATGACTTTCTGAAAAGCCAAAATTTTGTACATTGTCGTTCCGCAAAACGCATGTACCTCGGAAAGCCCCTCCGCTGGCAACCCGAAGGACTATACAATCGGATCAGCGGACAAATCGGATAGTATTATGAAACCATACCTACTGGCTCAGTCAAATTGGAAATACATCAAGGACGCGCGTTTCGATCTGGCCATTTTACCCTGGGGCGCCACCGAAGCTCACAACTACCACCTGCCCTACGCTACTGATGTAGTAGAAGCAGACCATATTGCGGCCGAAGGAGCACGCATTGCCTGGGAGCAGGGAGCAAAGGTGATTGTATTACCGACCATCCCGTTTGGCGTTAATACCGGCCAGGCTGATATCAAACTCGACATCAATCTGAATCCCAGCACCCAGATGGCTATCCTTGACGATATCATCACGGTGCTTCGGCGGCAGGGCATTCACAAACTGCTGGTGTTTAACAGCCACGGCGGCAATGATTTTAAAACCATACTGCGCGAGCTGGGGCTAAAATACCCCGAGATGTTTCTAACCACTTGCAATTGGTTTCAGGCCCTGGATCGCTCCAAATACTTTGAGCACGACGGCGACCATGCCGATGAGTTGGAGACCAGTATGCTACTCTATCTACAACCCGATTGGGTACTACCACTGGAGGAGGCCGGTGATGGTGCCGAACGCAAGATCAAGATCAAAGGTATCCGCGAAAAGTGGGCCTGGGCCGAGCGCAAATGGTCGCAGATCAGTGCAGATACGGGTGTGGGCAACCCCAAAATGGCCAGTAGAGAGAAAGGAGAACGCTTTTTCAAAGATGTGACCCAAAAAGTAGCGGAGCTGTTTGTGGAACTGGCCAATTGTGATTTGGATAATTTGTATGAATAAATAAAGCTAAAGAGTATGTTGAAATTTCGTTTTTGGTGATTAAAATAATACATTCTAGCCTTAATCGAGGCAAATTTGAGGTTCATACCAGTCTCGGCTCAGCCGAGATGGGCCGAAAATTTAACGAAGAGTAAGGTTGGAAGGGATATTTTAAGCCCGAAGGATGAACTTTAAACATACTCTAATTCAAAAGTTATGAAAAACTATTACTATCTGCTAATCATTGGCAGCATGGCACTCTTGTGGTGCGCACCGAAATTTGCCGCAGCTCAATCCTGGCAAATCACCACCAACACCTTTATCAGTACCCGTTTTGAAGATATGTTTTTCCTGAGTCCCACGGAGGGCTACATCGTCAACGGCGAAGGGTTTATCTACCGCACCGAAGACGGGGGCGATACCTGGCAGGGGCTTTTCCACACCCTGGATTACTTGCGTTCGGTAGAATTTCTGACCAGTGAAGTTGGTTTTGTCGGTTCACTTGATGGCACCTTGTTTCGCACCACGGATGGTGGTGAAGAATGGCTTGGCATTACCGATCACATTCCGGGCAGCATCGCCGGTATTTGCGGGATGAGCCACATTGGAACAGAAACCATTATGGGCGTTGGTACCTTCAGTGATACGCCCGTCTTTATTCGTAGCGACGATCAGGGGGATACCTGGACTCACCTCGACCTGTCAGATCTCGCCTCCGGGCTGGTAGAAGTACACTTTTTTGATGATCAAAACGGTATCATTGGTGGTATTTCCAACAACTCCGGTGCACTGGTGCTCCGTACCGAAGATGGCGGCCAAACCTGGGAAAACGTCTTTGAAGCCAACCGCATATTGGAATTCGTATGGAAGTTTGATGTGGTGAATGACAACCTGATTTACGGTACCGTAGAAAATTATTTGCCGGAAGGCAGCGGCCGCTACATCATCAAATCCGAAGACGGAGGACTGACCTGGGAGGAAAAGCTGGTCTCCCCCAATTTTTACGATTTTCAGGGCATCGGCTTCCGCAATGAACTGGAAGGCTGGGTTTGTCCGCGCAATTCGGGTATGTTTCACACCATCGACGGTGGCGAAACCTGGACGCAGGACAACACCATTTCCAACATCAATCGCATTTGGAGGATTGATGAAAATTTGTTGTATGCCTGCGGCTCCCGGGTGTATCGCTATGGTGACCTTCCTACCAATGCCCTGGATATTTCAGATCGAACAATTATTCCAAAAATTTCGGATATTTCTCCCAATCCATTTGGCGAAAGCCTCAGCTTTGTCGTTGACATTCCGCCCAGCGGTGAAGCACTGGTTGAAGTTTTTGACCAAAACGGGAAACGTCAGCATTTATTTGAAAACCGCAACTACCCTAGCGGTCCGAATACCTTTAATCTGAATCAAACCGAAGGATGGCCTCCCGGTGTTTACTACATATCGGTCCGCAGCAAAGAAGGTCATGCTGCCGCCAAAATTGTCAAAAAATAGCCTTCTTTGACAAATTCCGTGGTCAAGCAAAAAGGAAGAGCAAAAGCGACTACCAGGAGCGTTGATTGACCTTTTCGATTGACTCTGAATCACGAAATTTGTCAAAGAACCAAAAATAGTATATGGAAATCACCCAATACCTGAAACGCATTCAATACGACGGGCCGCTCCACCCTACCCTGCCGGTCCTTCAGAACCTGCAGTTGCAGCACATGCTGCACGTACCTTTTGAAAACCTGGACATCCACCTCGGTCGACCGATCGAGCTGGATGTCGCCGGTTTTTACCGTAAGGTAATAAAAGAAAATCGCGGGGGCTTTTGTTATGAACTCAACGGTCTATTTTATGCCTTGCTTTCGCAAATAGGATTTCAGGTAAAAATGATCTCAGCCAGAGTGCACAATACTCAAAAAGATGCTTTTGGTCCCGAATTTGACCACATGGCCCTGATTGTCACTATCGACGAACAGGAATACTTATCTGATGTTGGATTTGGCAAGTTTGCGATCAGGCCACTACAATTTGAAACGGGTCTGATACAAGATGACGGCCGCGAGCGCTACCGGATTGAAAGCTTTGATGACACTCATTTTCTCATCAGCAAATGGAACGGAGACAACTGGCATCCGGAATACCTGTTCAGCCCGCAGCCGCGTCAATTGAATGACTTCAGCGAGATGTGTAGGCACCAGCAAACCTCTCCTGATTCCCATTTCACCAAAAAAAGAGTTTGTTCCCTACTAACCCCCAATGGCCGCATTACCCTGAGCGATCTCAAACTACTGACTACTATCGGCCGGGAAACAACGGAAACCATCTTAGCTGACGAATTCGCATTTAACCGTATTTTACGGGATCAATTTGATATGAATCTTGCGAACTCCTGATCAATGAGTTATTATTTCAGACTACAGTACCGGATGCTGAACCGGCACATCTCCGAATTTGGGTTAAACCCCTACTTCGGCTACGTGCTCGCTGTGATTGGTTTTATTGGTTTTTCCGAGTACCTGTTTTTTAAAACCAGCTACGCGGAATACATCTACGCCATTTTGGGCATCAGCATCGTCATCAATTCCAGCGAGAGCAAAAGGAATGCCTTTTTGAAAAGTCAATTTAGCACGGGGGACTATCACAAAATCAGGTTACTCGAAAATACTATCCTGACCTTCCCTTTTGTGATCTTTTTACTTTATAAATCAGCCTTTTTAGTGGCTGTGGGCGCACTACTTGCCACGATGATATTGGTTTTTATCAACTTCAATCGAAGCTTTCGTGGCATGATGCCCACCCCTTTTTCCCGGCGGCCGTTTGAGTTTTCGGTGGGCTTTCGCAAAACGTTTGCATTGATTCTTTTTGCCTATTTCCTTACGGGAATGGCCATGGTAGCCGACAATTTCAACCTGGGCATTTTCTCCATTATTCTGGTGGTTTTCACCACAATCTTTTACTACATTTCGCCGGAAAACAAGTTTTTTGTGTGGATTTACAATACGCAGCCAAAAGCGTTCCTGTTTCAAAAAATCAAGACCGCTCTTTGGTACTGCTTGATACTTTGCCTGCCCATTATGCTAACACTGAGTTTCTTTTTTCCCAATAAGATCATCTTTGTCATCGCCGCTTTGCTACTCGGCTATTGCTACCTGATCACCATCATATTGGCTAAGTATGCCGTATTTCCCGGAGAGATCAATTTGCCGCAAGGCATCCTCATTGCCATCGGCATTTGGTTGCCACCGTTCTTGATCGGCATTATTCCATTTTTTTACAAAAAATCCCTTGAAAACCTCAAACCGCTATTGCCATGATCAGCGTACAAAATTTATCAAAATCCTACGGCCCCAAGCAGGTGCTCAAGGACATCAACATTGCCTTTGAGCCCGGCAGGGTGTACGGCATCGTGGGCGAAAACGGAGCGGGAAAAACGACCTTGTTTAAATGTATTGCCGGATTAGAAGCGTACGATGGCCTGGTCAAAAGCGACCTTGAGCCATTAAAAACCCACCTCGGCTTCCTGCCGACCAATCCCTTCTTTTTCTCCAAGATTACCGGACGTGAATACCTCCGGCTGCTGGCCATTGCCCGTCAGGTCCAAGGCGTTGATTTTGATCAAAAAAATATCTTTGATCTGCCACTGGACGAATACGCGATCAATTACTCCACCGGCATGAAAAAGAAGCTGGCCCTTACCGCTATTTTGCTGCAGCCCAATGAATATTACATCCTGGATGAGCCCTTCAACGGCGTCGATATCCAGAGCAATATCCTGATTACCGAAATCATCCACCGCTTAAAAGCAGCCGGTAAAACGGTGATCATTTCGTCGCATATCTTCTCCACCCTGGACCACACTTGTGACGAAATTCACTTACTGAAAGCAGGACGTTTTGTCAAAAAAGTAGAACGGCAGGAATTTGCCCAACTGGAAAAGGAATTACGGGATTTCACCATCGGCGATTCGCTGGATCGGCTGTTTGAGTAGAAATAAAGCTAGTAGTTTTGACTTTCAACCTCATTAAGAATTGGGAGCGGGAAAGCGCCAATGGGCAGGCGAAACCCCAGCAAAAAGAACTGTTCGTTTACGCCAAAATTGTAACCATAGCCCGTTGAAAAATAATCCCTCAAAAACGTAAACTCAAGAGCTATGCTAAATTCAGGGTTAGCATCGGTATTAAAGTCCAGCGCTCCCAAATTAACCCCCAGGCAGGGCTGCCAAATTTCATTTATGCCTTTACTCCTACGACTCCCAAACTTAAACAGGAAGCTATAAGAAGCGGCAAATTGGAATTTTTCACCACTGATGGCGTCATTTCTGCCATCTCCGCTGGGATTGGCTAATAATAAGAGAGGCTTCATTACTGAGTACAATCCAATCTGTTGCAATTTAAATATCCGCCAGTCAATTCTTTTTCGAATGACATCGTCCCGGTCTTGCGTTTTCTTTTCAAGAAAGGCCTCTATTTTAATTTGATCCCCATTCTCCCTTTGTCCAGTAATTCGTAAGTCGATGAAGGACTCCCTTGGTACCGCATCGTAATTGAGCCGTTTCAACTTATCGCTCAGCCAATCCAAAGATTCATTTGTTTGATTAAAAGACTGAAACGATGAAGATAAATAAGCCACCTTCTGTAAATTTTCGAGGTTTTTCTTTACTGTGGAAATACAACTTGTCAGATCTTCGAAATTTTGATTGGCGGCCAATGCATTTTGATTATCTTTAACGAAGGCCTTCAAATTCTGGAAATTAGCTAGTGTCGTTTCAAATTCCCCTTTAATGCGAACTGCAAAGTCTTGATTAGTTGCCTTCCAATCCAATGCACTGACCAAAGCCTCATATGAACCCTCTAGCGCCTTTAATAATTTAAAGTAATTTTTGATTAATTCATTCGATTCCTCTGAAGCCGTATCGTTATCGTCACCAGGGTATTCTCCTTCGCGCTCTACCAATCCGGTAAGGCACTCCACCGAGTTACCAAATGTTTCCGAAACCCTTTCAAGTTGAGCGGCATCAAGTTTTAAAGAGTTATCAGAACTATTGGTCAGGCTATCAATTGCCTGAAATTGTTTTTTTGCAACTTCGCTCAATTCTGACTGCCATCGAGGCACGGTAAAGACATCCGCATCATAACTATCAAATTCCTTAGAGAGTTTTATCGGACGAGGCCCGTTTTTTGTGATAATTTCCCCCGACAGGACCAGGTGTATTTCGTCATCAGTCAATGCTTTTTGCAGTTCCTGTGCTAAGGATTGAGCCTTTTTCCCAAATTGATCTAAAATATAGGCTTCTCTTAACGGAATATCATCTCTGTCAATATCGGATTGAGGTGTATCTATATAGTCTATCGAGTTGAAGGTTATCGGGGAGTATAGGGAAGTTTCAACAAATTTTGCAGTATACTCCTTTGAATAAGCTTCATATAGCGCTTTGGTATCCGGATTTTTTTCGATTTTTTCCAGAAAATTTGCAGTGGCCGTGCCTAAGGCTTCCAGGGAGGACAATCCCGGTGTTTCACTAAATTCCTTTATAGCGTCTTCTAATACATTTCGGCTTTCTAAGATATGTTGAAGTTGTGACAATTGCGTCTTGAGGTTTTTTTTACCCCCAGAAAAGGCCTGCATTTCTTCAAACAACCGGTCCTTCTCAAACTGCAAAACTAATATTGAATTAATTTCAACGTAATCTCCGCTTAAAACCGGAGAGTTTTTGGCCTGTTTTTCATATTTATCCAATTCAAAGATGGAAAATACTTGTCCAACTACATTTGGCCAATTAAGAAAACACAGACATAGCACAGAAAAAAGGATTCTGATCATTTATCCAAAAGGTTTTGTCCTTATTGGGAGGCCACAGACTGACCTTCTAATAGGATCTTGCTAAAAAGTGAGTAGTACGCCTATTTTGCTTCTGCAGTAGCATATGCTTTATTCACCAGTAGATCTCCAATTGAATCATTTTGTCGAATGATGTACTTCACCTTTTTGCTTTTGGGGTTCAGTACAAAGCCTAAAACCTGCTTCCTATCACAGGACAACCCTCCTTCTAAGGAGCTTAGATAATGAAGGCTGATTTTTTCAATAACATTTGGCTGGTTGATCCAAAAGACAAATCGGTACCCAGGGCGATCAAGCGCCATAATACCTGCCTTTTTTGCCAATTCATCTGCTTTGCTGCTATTTCCCAGGACAATAAAAATGGAACCCTGTAAAGGCTCGATTTTTTCCATCATCTGCTGGTCGGTGGTGCCGTCATCGGGCTTCAGTATATAGAAGTATTTATTCATTGATTTTCATTAACAGGGTTTACAAAAGTAATTACTAAAAAGCCCAATAAAATTAATTAAAACCCTTGTGATTTTTTCTAAAACTTACTTATTTAATTTCAGGCAATTCTTGTTCCAGAAAAGGCTTTTCAAAGACGCTCTGCTGCAGCTGAGGAACAGGGCCAATCCCGAATGAGTGCACATTGTTGGGAACTAATTTACCAGGAAAAGGTTTGCTATGGTTTTACACCAAAAAATAATCACCATGACCATCCAAATTGCCGAAGGCAACATCAAAACCAAATTTGGCGAATTTCGGGAAATCCTCTTTTACGATGGACAAAAAGAGACCATCGCCCTGACGATGGGCGAAGTAAACGGTGCCGAAGATGTACTCTGCCGGGTGCACTCCAGCTGCCTCTACGGCCATGCCTTCAATAGCATTGAATGTGATTGCCGCGAGCAAATGGAAATCAGCCAGCAACTCATTCAGCAGGCCGGTAAAGGCATCATCATCTGGCTGGAGCAGGAAGGCAAGGGCAACGGCCACTTCGCCTTGCTAAACAGCATCGCCTACAAACGAAAAGGCCTGCCACAGGCCGATGCCTACGAAGCGGTAGGTTTTAAAAGAGACGCCCGTGACTTCCGTGCCGCAGCGGAGATCCTGCAAGAGATCGGCGTCAAATCCATTCGGATGCTCACCAATAATCCAAAGAAGATTGAGACCTTGACGGAACACGGCATCGAGGTAATAGGGACTAGAGAAACGGTATTGTAAAAAAAGGTAGAAACTAGTAAATTTGTTAAAAGCAGTAAGGATTTCAGCCTTTACCAGCATGAAAACCGATCAATTGCTGGATTTTGGGGTGGAAAAGGTCATCTGGATTTTCACGGATAGCGAGAAGGTAATGGTTGCCCAGAAAGATCAAAACTGGCAACTACTCCATTGGAACAAAGACGTACATGTTTTTGATAATGCATCCTTGAATATCGCTGAGCTGATTGAGGCAATATAAAGGACCTACCCTCGGTTCCGGAGGAACCATTTCTTTGTAGAAAATCCAATGGAATTCAGTTGCGCACCGGCGGTGCGCTATCTTTAAAAGACAGGATTTGGGGTTGAAAAAACAGTTTTTTTCAACGGCTTTCCTATTATTAGTGCGCCGGAGGTGTATTATCTTATATGAAACTACAAAGCCATCACATCTGATGAATCAAAAACCGATTCGTCGCCAGATGATGGTCATCGTGCTCTGCTACAAAATACATCAGATCGACTATCCGCATGGGTGTCAGTAGTCGGGGGTGCAAGGCCGAAGCTGTCCAGATTTGATCGTAGTTTTCCTCGCAGAGGGCGATCAGCTTATTGCGGTTGGCGGTAAAATCGGAGAGCAGCTTCTCGATGGGCACCTCATCATGACTGGCTTCGTGTGATTTTTTGTTGGTCAGGTCAGCGGGGCGCATCACCTCTTCTCCGTTGATCATGTCGTGAATGCGGCCGTGCCAGAGTGGCTCCAGGTCATTGAGGTGACCAATATTTTCCTGAACGGACCATTTTTCGGTAAACTTTTGGGTCAACTGAGCCGCCGACAAATTGCGAATTTGTTCCTGAATGCGCAAGGGCGTAAAGCGCAATCGCTCCAATAAACCCTCGGCGGTGGTGCTGAGGTGATCAAAGTCAAACTTGCGTTCGAACCATTTTCCCGGATGTGTGATGGTATTCATAGATTGATTTTTTCTTTGGTGACGACCGTGAATTTCCAATACCCGATCCTGGAATGATTTTTTTAATAAAGCCGCCTCAAACTCCAAAAATCCTTCCCAAAACTCCACTTGTCCTTCCGCCGCAATTTCTTCAAAGGCTTGCCGCATGTGTCCCCATATTTTTTTCAATTCGGGCACTCGCTGCTGAGCTGATTTTGATAAGCTGATCAACCGCAAACGGCCATCGGTATTACTCTTGGCGGAAACGACCCAATCATTTTTTTCCAGCTCCTTCACGTATTGGATAATCGTTGGGTGAGAAAGCCCCAGGCTGTTCGACAATTCGGTGACGGTCATCTCCTTCTCCTCCACCAGGGTGTAAATGATGGTAAACCATTTTGGCTCCAGCCGAATATCGTGAGCGGCATACAGTGCCCGGGCATCAACTACCAGCAGGTCATAAAGTCGCTTCATGCGGGTACCGCAGGCGAGAATGCCAATTTCATTGATGTTTTTCATAAACAGCGAGTTTATGTACAATAAAACGTAGATACCTACAAATATAATCTAATTTACCGGTTTAGCGCAAGTGGCAAATGCAAATTGTTGTTAACATTTCTTGTTTCAAAAACAATCTTTAATATCCGGAAAGAAAATCAATGTTTATTACTAACTGAGTATCAAGGCCTATTGAAAATAACAGGAAAATATATTATATTTGAATAGTTCAACCTCTAATTGACCCAATGAAAACCTGCCCCTTCCATCTGGTCCTGATAGGGCTATGCCTGCCCCTATTTCTCTACTGCCAGCAACCTTCTGGTATTGTAGAAATTCACGGCAAATTAATTGAACAAATCAATGATCAGCGCCACGGCGTTTCGGGGGTCAGTATTTATGTTTATGAAAATGGAACTTTGCAAAGTCGTCTGGAAACGGAGCAAGACGGTCGTTTTTCCTTCAAACTGGCCTTGAGGAAAAGTGAGTTAAAACTGGAAATCCATCCAAAAGATTACCGCATTGTCATTCCCCATCAGGGGCTACTCGACATGCCGGCCAACAGTACTCCCAGAATGGAAATTGAAATCCTGGTGGCCGGGCTGGATACTCCTCCCGAACTGGATAAAAAGCTCAATGAGCTGACCAGACAGGTCGATCAGCTGGAAAGCAAAAACCAGTTGTCGCGCCGTCAGATCAATGCCCTGGCACGCACCATGGCAGATACCATCATGTACTACGAAAATCAAAAACTGTCCTTTGAGAATTCGATCAAAAGTCTGGAAGTACAACTGTCTAATGAGCAACAAAGCAATAAACAATTGCGGGATTCGCTGTTACAAGCCCAACTACGCCTCCAACGGCTAACGCTCCAGGTAGACGACCTGACCAAGAAGCTCTTCAATGCGCTGGAAGAACAGTACTTGCGACAAAAGAAGTATTTTGATGATATTTCTGCGGAATTATCCAATTACCTGATTTCACTGAAAGACCTTACGGAAATATTGCCTCAGGTCAAGCAATACTTTTCCAACAGCAATTATGCACAAAATTATAACTCCACTGTTAACCGCTACAGCGCCGCATTCATAAAAATAAATGACCACCACCGATCTCATCTTGAAGGGGTACAACGCTACTGGAAAACCCCGGAAATCGTGCGCGAACTAAGTCGGGTGTATTCCTTTCTTTTGAATGACCTTCACCAAAGGGAATTTAAACCGGCTATGAACGAGGTCACCAACTTTTTGCAAAATAGAAATCTCAACAAAGCGCAGAAAGTTAGTAGCGAAATATCCGAGAAACTTGGCCCCATGACAACTAAACTGGAAAATGATACTCAACGTATCATCACCTTATTGGCGGATAACCTTTAACCGAAATACTCGACCATATAAAACCAGCATAAAAAGAAATTTACTTAACTCCAAAACCCAATAAAAATGACTAGGTCAACCAACTCCAATCTCCTTTTTCTCCTGCTCGTGGCGATGAGCCTGCTAATGGCCTGCAATCCAGACTGCGAAACCTACGCCGGGATTGACGCGGAAATTGATACCATGATCAAGCCCGCCGGTAGCGAAATGTGGATCACTACCCAGCCCATCGACTTACTAGCGGGGCGCGACATCTACCTCCAGCAAAGTTCAGCCGGAGGAGTACAAGCCAAACTGTTGGAATCCCGTTACCTGGAAAACATCGGTATCATCGCCAAATTGCCTGATGATGTTACCGGCAACGCATCCCTGTATGTGGAGGACCCTGATTGTGGTGGGCAAATCCCTTTATCCAGTTTGGATATCAAGGAGCAAAGCTTCTTTGTAAACAATCCGCTTTACATCACTCCCGCACCACCACTGATGGTGATTCCTAATCCTCCCGTAGCCCCTCCGGCCAACATTTTTAACGCCTGGTTTAGCCCAAATAACACGGAGTATTGCATTTGGTTTCAACCAGATTCCATCGATATACCCGATGGCAATGGTGGGATGATTCGTGTGGAGTCCACCCAACTGGTTCCTGGAGATATCACCACCTCACCAATGCCCGGCAACGGCAGTTCTCTCGAATTTAGTGCAGGGTGTAATGGCTCACAAGATGATGACCTTTTCCATAATAATTCTGTCACGGGCGTTATTGACAAGTTTAATAACTTTATCCGTTTTCAAATTGACCGTACGCCCAAGGGGCTTGGGGTGGAGGAATTTGTAGGCGAATTCATCGATTACAGTCAACTACCTGGCGGTTACGAGATCTCTTCGGCCTGTAGCGGCGATGATAAAGAAAAACGGAGTTTTATGCTGCTGACTTCCCAAACCACCGGCCGACAATTGATCCTATTTAGAAATGAATAATGGCTGATTTCGGCCACCTGCCACCGCACAAAAAAGGCCTGGTTACTTCCAAAAACCAGGCCTTTTTCATTTCCCTGTTCCAATGGGTTTCTATAAAAGAAATCGTAAGCCTAGACTCACTAGTGTATAGCTTTCACGCACCTGCTCAACCAGCAAGTTACTGTCATTCCAAAACAGCGGATAGGCCAGGCTCATATTGACATTAAAGTTCGAACCTGGTTGATACTGTATGCCCGCAAATGCCAATAATTGATCATTGGTCCGGACCAAGAACTGATTGCCGTAAGCCGGAGACTTATAGGTCAAATTGTATGACAGCCCGGGATAGAATACAAACTTTTGTCCAAAGGCCATTTGTACCAGAAAAAAACTGACACTGCTGTTGTACAAGGCCTCATTGAGGATTTCGCTGGGTAAAAACACCGAAGTATTGGCCAGAAAATAATAATAAGTATTGGCATTCATTTCAAGAAAATATGCGGCGCCCAAATCAAAAATATCGCGCTGGGCATTGAGTCTTTGCTGCTTTTCCTCCGACTTTACACTGGCCACCGTGTAACCTCCATTAAGCGTCAAGGCCGGCACGCTGGCAATGGGCATAAAGCGCGCACGAACACCAATTCCGGTCAATGCCTGGTAATTTTGGTCCAGTCCGTTTTCCACCGCTGGGGTTTCGAAGTTTTCAAAAACCCGAAAAGGCGAACTACGCGCCTCATTATCCAGGCGATACCTGGCGTACTGAAGCCGCAGCCCGAGGTCCCAGCGTTGTGAATTGGAGAAACCAAAATATCCTTCAACATTGGTGGTGAAACGCGTGGCCCGCAGACGATCTCTGACTGGGGACTCTTCCACCGATTCATGGATGGCCAGCCAAAAGGAATTAAGGGAGCTATATGCCAAAATCTCGACCCGATCCTTGGGCAGAATATTGGCGGCAATACCCGAGATAAAAAAGGAAGTATTGAGGGTGTCCAACGGTCGGTAAAATTCCTGGCCTTGTAGCGAAATGGTCGACCAGCAGAAAACCAGCAATAAAAAGAAGAGTTGTTTCAAATGGTTAATTGGTTGTTTCATTTTTTAAGGGTTTTATGATGAATTTTTTATCCTATTCCAGTTTCTCTCCCGTCCATTGAAAAATAGCTTGTGGGGCTTCCGCACTATGGTAAGTCCCGGAAAAGGACTGTTGACCTTGGTCCAGGGTAAATTCAAAAGTGCCTTCCGGACCGTTCAATACCTCTTCGTATTTCCATTTGCCTTTGAGTTTTCTACCGTTTTCGGAAAAGACGATATTAAAAAGTCGGTTTTGAGTAGAGCTACCATTGGCATAGGTTGGGTAAGCCATGCCTTCAATTTCATTTTGATCAACGGTAAAAGTCAGCTTACCGCCGATTTGTTGCTCCTCGTCAATTTCAACGGTTTGCTTCCAGTCACCAGCCCATTGTTGCAGATAATGCTTCGGTGGTTCTGGAGTTGGTGTAGATATTTGAGGTGTACCTAGCCTCCCCTGAATCAACATAATGGCAATGACCATAACCAACAACCCTGCCGCCGATAGCACCAAAGGCCAAAGACTTTTTTTACGCTTCTCCCTGGCCAATTGCTTTTTCACCTCCTTTTCTGTGATTTCCTCTACTCTGATCTGGTCAATGATGTCCAGCAGACTTTGGTTGATCTCGGAGGAAGTGATAGAAGCATTTTCCCTCGAAATACTGCCCAGAGATATCGATTTGCGCAATTTTCGGTACCGATTGGAAGTCAGGAAGATTTGGCTCTGCAAATCCCGATCCTGGTACTTGGCGACCTTTAAAATTGCTTCAATCGCCTCTTGCTCCCGTCCCGATGCGATCCATTTCGTTAAGTCATCCTTGCTAAAGTCTGGTATCATATTGATCTACAGTTGTAAGCGCGAAAGACAACAAGGCACCAACAAACTTCTAATACTATTTACTTTAAATCGAGGAAGGTTAACAGGGTAACCTGTTAAAGATGGGTTGTTGCTTTCATCCGGTTTTAATTTTACTCCTGTAATTTACACTATTTTGGCTTGACATCCAAGGACTTAAGTTGTTTTCGTATTGAAGTTCAACTCTTGCATAGGGATCACTCACTATTTCTCTAAAAAGGAAAGCCTGAAACAAGAGTTTCCTCCTATTTCAGGCTGCTTCAGTGCTCGTTTCACTGTCAATTCAAATTCCCATTGCTCACCACTGCCTTCCCATCTACCTGCAGGGTGGCATTTTGTAGGTGGAAAAAGAAATTGGTTGCTCCGTCATAGGTCCCGCCGGCCCAGAAATTATCACCAATGCCGAGGGTCACCATACCCAGCATTTCAAATGAGCGATAGTCACCGACTGTTTTGCTGGCGGGGTTCACCCCAAGATCCAGTGAACTCAGCATGGCCTGATCCTTTCCGGCCGCAAGGATGACCTTTTTACGCTCCGCAAAATCCTGATCGGCAGTGATGTCCTGAATTTCACCATTCTTGAAGGTCAGTTTTACATTGGTGTACTTCTTACTGCCCCAGTAATAGGCGGGCAATACAATGGTTCCATTGGCGGAAGCCTGATCAATGGCGGTGAAGACATCTCCGGCGGGTAGCCAGGCATAATTGTCTCCTCTGGCCCGTTTCTGGTCCATGGTATTGCCACAGCTGACCATGGGTGTTCCATTGTGTAGGGTGAAGGAAATATCGGTGCCATAAGGCGTGGTTACTTTTACCTTACTTCCCGGCTTCAGTCTGGTCAGTAATTTGTTGGCATTTACCGAAAGTACATCGTAATCCACACTCACCGCCTCCCAGAAATTGTTCTTCATTTGTTCGTAATCCGCACCAAATACCTGGGCAATTTGTGGCGTTGGCATACCATCGGTTTGTCCCAGTGTAACGACCCGTGCCCGGTGATGGGTGCTGATTTTACGGTTTAGCTTGCCTGATTCGCGGAAGGCTTCCCGCACTTCCATCGTCAGTTCACTCCAGCGGTCCGGGTTGTCTTCCGAATCAATGGATACAATGCAATCGGCCATGCGGTTCATCACAGCATTGGGCCAGTAGGGTTGTGCCAGGAATTCCGGTTTGACCTCCTTCGAAATCCGTGCTTCGGCGTCCGGCAAAGAGAGGCCAATAATAGGAATTCCGCCAGCCTTGGCGACCGCCACATAAACCGCCTCCATGATGTCAATACTATTGGGATTGCCGTAAATGGCAACGGTTTCCCCCTCGATGACCTGGAGCGACTGGTTAACAATACGATCGGCCACCTTATCGTAGTCAACAGATTGTGCCGAAAGTGTCATGGCAGTAAAAAAACAGCATAGCATTAGAAAGTGTCTCATCTTAATCGTTTTAGGAGTTATGAATAATTTTCTACAAGATGAGCAGGATGCTTGCTGAATGTCAAATCTGTTGTAGGTACGGTGGGAGCGGTTTCATTTCCGGTTATTCACAGGGCAGCAAAATCTCCACCCTGGTGCCTGCTGCCATGCCGTTTTCGTCTTCCAGATCGATCACGCGAATCATCTCTTCTTTAAGGTGGTGTTGCCGAAGCAGCCACAATCGATCCGATGTAAGTTGCAATCCTTTTGGCTGGTGCTTTTTTTGATTACTCGCCTGAATTTTAGCCGCAGCAGCCCGGCCGATACCGTTGTCCTGAATGATACACTTCAAACAGTCCCCTTCCGGGTAAATCTGGATGACAATCTCTCCCTTGTCTTTTTTGTGCATCAGGCCGTGCCAGATGGCATTTTCAACAAAGGGTTGCAGTACCAGCGGGGGAATAAGGATAGCCTCTGTCTCCAACTCAGCATCAGTTTGAAAGTAGTAGGTAAACTTATCCTCAAAACGCATCGCTTCCAGATCGAGATAGAGCTTCAGCGCATCCAGTTCTCTGGCCAGGGAAACCAGCGGCTTTTTGGAATTATCCAGAATCGATCGCACCAATTTTGAAAACTTGGTGAGGTATTGGGAAGCTTCTCTGGGTCGGTTTTTGACGATGTACCAATTGATCGAATTAAGGGAATTGAAGACAAAATGCGGATTCATCTGCGCCTGCAATGCCGTCAGTTTCGACTCGGCAATCTCTTTTTGCAACTGAAGTTCGTAGAGCTTTTTTTCTTTCAGCTGACGACGATGCCGGTAAATGCGATAGGCAATAAAAACCAGCAAGAACCCCAACAAGAAGCGAAACCACCAGGTTTGCCAAAAGGCAGGTTGAATTTCAAAATTGAAGGTAGCCGGTTGTTCCGACCAAAGCCCGTCCTCATTGGCCGCTTCTACTTCAAAGGTATAGGTTCCGGGACGCAACTGATGATAACTGGCCCGCCGATCCTGACGGGTGTACACCCATTTTTCACCGGCTCCCAGCAAGCGGTACCGAAACTGAACATCCGTGGGTTTCTTCAAGCTCACCCCGGTGAAATAAAAGCGCAGCTGATTGACCGAATAAGGCAGGCTTAAGGCTTGTGGCATCTCCCAGAAATCATCAACGGAAGTGGTGTATTCCTGCCAGCTTCTTTGCCCATCGAGCAATTCCACTCTTTTGATTCCTACTTTCGGCGCTCTGTCGTTGGGGTGCCACAATTCCGGATCAAGGGAAAATATGCCCTCAGTGGTGCCACACCAAATCAGTCCAGTGCGGTCCTGAAAAAGATCCATTTTGGAAAAAGAGGCATTCAGGAAGCCATCTTTTCGATCAAAAAAGCGCATTGAAGATACTTCTCCGGAATCGATTTCTAACCGACATAATCCCTTATAACTGCCGGCCCACAGATGACCTTCCCTGTCCAGCAGAAGTTTCAGAAAGGTATTGACCGACAGGCCCTCTTTAACAGAAAACTGCTGCTGCAACTCTAGCTGCCCTTTCTGATTAAAACGACATTTCAATATGCCCTCACCCATCGTACTGATCCATACGTTGTTGTCCCGATCTTTCGCAAGATCAGTGATGTGGATATTGGCTACCGCAAAGGATTGGATGGTGGCTTGCGCCAAATGGGTGCTGTCGATGACAAATAGCCCGTGATTACTGCCCAGCCAAAGTCGGTGATCCGGTCCTTCAGTCGCTGCAAAGAAAGAGACGTAGGAGAAATTTCCCGTGGAATAATTGTAATTGTTAAAGCTCACTGCTCCGTTCTCCTGGCGGAGAATCTGATCCACACCACCATCGCCGCCGGTCCAGAGTTGGCCTTTAGCATCCCGAAAGAAAAAGTACCGACTGTTGTCGGCTAGTCCTTCCGCCGTGGTAAAGTTCTGCAACTTGCCATTTTGCCAAAGTGCAATGCCCTGGTAGCCCGTACCCATCCACAATGCTCCATTTTCCTCCGGATAGATGGCAAAAACCTCCGCCTGTGGCACCACAGTCATACCGGGCTGAAAATAAGGCTTAAATCCTGCTGTCTGCCGTTGCCAAACCATGCCCCGATTGCCGCCGCATAGCAAATTGCCAGAAGCATCTTCTCCAAGTGCGTAAATCTCGGCAACCCTCTCCTGCCCGGAAGTGTCGTAATGGGTAAAAGGCGTTTTTTTTATTTTGATCAGGCCCTCAAAAGTACCGATCCAGAAGTTGGCGTCCCGATCCACCACGAGCTTGCGGAACCATTCCGGCGCCGTCTCCTCATAAAGGATGGTTTGTTTGCTTTCGTTTTCAAACTGGTAGAAATTATTGAAGGTTAGCAGCCACAACTTGTCTTCAGAATAAAGCAGATCCTGGGCCAGCCCCAGGGATTCATCAAGGATTGACACCTTTCCATGATCATATTTGTAAAAAGTGGTTTCGTCACAAGCCCAGTAATAAAGGCTGTCCCCTACAGCCACAATTGATTGCACATCCGGTTTGAGGTCGGCTTGTCCCCAGAGGCGGGTCAACTGATGACCATTATAGTGTCCCACAAAATAATGGGTTCCAATCAAAAGGTGATTATCCGGTGTCACCGCTAAAGAAAGGATTCGATTGTCACGAGCCAGAACGGTCTTTTGTTCAGGCACGGTTGTTGGCCCCACAATTTTGCCCGTAAATAGGTCGAAAATCTCGTTTTCCGTAAGATAAAACAGCCCTTCCTCACATCCTAGCCACAGCGTCTGATCCCGATCAAATTTCAGTACGTTGATGCTTTGATCAATGCCTTCCATTCGATGAAACCCACCACTTTCCCAGTGGAAAAGGCCCTGGTCAGAGCCGATCCATAGCCGATGTTCTTCATCCTCCACAATCGTTTTGACCCACCCAATGCGATCTCCCTGGGCACTGTGGGAGAAATTTTCAAACTCAAACCCATCAAACCTGCTGATCCCTCCCTCAGTACCCACCCAGAGTAGGGCTCGCTGGTCCTGATAGATGGCCCAGACATCAGGTGAGGCCAGCCCTTCCTCTACCCCAATGTATTCCACTACCCATGTCTGGGCAACCAATCTGGTACCTGCCAGACTGACCATTATAATCAGTGGGTATAGGCATTTAAGCAAATTCATCCTTTTAATCGCAGATATTGATCCAGCTTGTTCTTGACATCCTTTTTGCGCCTGCGGGAAATGTCCACCTGGCTTTGATCTTTCATGGTCAGTCCCTCTTCTGAGTAGCGCATCACGTGTTCCATATTGATCAGGTTTGATTTGTGACACCTGATAAAGTTAAAGCTTTCCAGTAGCTCAGCAAACAGGCCAATGGGGCGCGAAGCCATAATGTGTTGCTTATTTTGCAGGTAGAAATGGGTGTAATTGCCATCGGCCTCACAACGGATGATCTCTGCGGGGTTGAGGTAATAGGTCCCCTCCGTAGTGGCAATCGTAAGGCGATATTTCCAGGGGTCCTCCTGGGTGGCATTGTAGATGAGGTTGTCGTAGGCACGCCCCGGATCACGTCGTTGCAACAGATAGCGGTCAATGGCTTCCCGCAAATCCTGACCATCTACCGGCTTGAGCAAATAATCAAAGGCCGAAAAACGAATAGCCTGGATGGCATATTGATCGTAGGCGGTGATAAAAATGACCGTAAATGGCCATTCTTTCAATTCCCGCAGCCAGGTAAAACCATCTTTGCCCGGCATTTTGACATCGAGAAAAATAAGCTCGGGACGTAGCTGTTTCACCATCTCAGTTGCCTCATCAGCACTGGATGCCATCTCTAGCTGCGTAATTTCCGGGATATAGTAATCCAGCATGAAGTGCAGCATTTCCCGGGCCTTGGCCTCGTCATCGACGATCAATGCTTTCATGGCAAATTGTTTTGAGTGCATGTTCAATTTACCAAAATACCAGCACTCTTTCATACAAAGTGGTCACTGTTTCACCAAAGGACCGATACGTTGTAGGAAAGGGAAAAATATCAGATCGCTGGTTACCTTTTCGTTCCACACGCAATGAAGGGTTGAAATTCTTTTTTAACCAAAAAAACAGACTGAAATGAAAAATCTATTGACGTGTGCTTTGCTGATGCTTGGATTGATGATCGTAGGAAATGTGAATGCGCAAAAAATTGCCCTGGGCGGTGGTTTAGGTGGTGCCAAACTAACCGGTGATTTGGGCGAAGGGGGGTCCTTTGGTTTGCAATACCTTCTGGAGGGCAAATACTTCTTTACCGATCAGCTGGCGGCCGGACTGGAATACAATGGTAATGCCATCGCTTTTGGCAATGACGGAGGATTGTTTGGCGTGTCAGCCTATGGTGCTACACTGTATCTGGCCAAAGGAGAATATTTCCTGACCAAAGGAACAGTGCAGCCATATGTAGGATTAGGCCTCGGGCTGGGACAGATTTCCACACCGGAGATCACCATTTCTGACGGTTCCGGCGGTAGTTCTACCATCCCTTCGGAAAGCAGCTTCAACCTGGCCGTTTCTCCACGCCTGGGGGTACAAATCAGCAGCTTTGCACTTGAATTTGCTTACAACTTCTCCGGCAAAACACCCAAGAGTGAATTGCAGAATACTTCCGTAGCGGATATGCCATTTAATTTCTTCAACATTACCGTGAAGTACAATTATTTGTATGAGTGGTAGTTGGTAATCGGAAGGAATGTTTAATTGGAAGAACTGGAAGGAATGTTGGGGTATACTTTCGATGAGTCCACCATTTCTCCAGTTTTTTCAATCAAAAGAGGCCGGTTAAAGCTGCCCACTCAAAGTTAAAATTCCCTCTGATGCAACCATTTATGCTTAATTTGCACTACTTTAGAAGAAAACACGTCCATTTTGGAAAGCACGGACCTGGAATTGATTGAAGGCTGTAAGAAGGGAGACCCAAGAGCCCAAAAAGCACTTTATGAACGCTACCGGATGATGCTCTTTGGCGTTTGCCTGAGGTATGCCAGTTGCCGGGAAGAAGCAGAAGATTTTCTCCAGGATGGATTTGTGAAGATTTACCAGAATCTGTACCAGTATCAGCCCATCGGGTCGCTGGGCGGCTGGATGCGCAAGGTGGTGGTGAACGTAATTTTACAGCACCTGCGACGAAGGCGGCACCTATTTACGGATGTGGAAATTGAAGATCTTGCTGATCAATACGAGGCCGAAGATCAGATTTTCAGTTCCTTCCGTGCGCGCGCACTGATGAGGATGGTACAGCAACTGCCTGACGGCTATCGCACCGTTTTTAACCTCTACGTGATTGAAGGCTTTTCCCATAAGGAAATTGCCGAGCAGCTTGGCATCAGCGAGGCAACCTCCAAATCACAGCTATCACGGGCGAAGTCAACGCTGAGAAAAATGATTGAAAAAGTAGTTTGATTACGCATGGACCAAGACCAGAACAAGGACAATCTGGAATCTTTTTTCCAGAGAGAGCTGAAACACTATCAGGAAGATCCCGGGCCGGGAATGTGGGATAAGATTGCTCCCGTCATTCCCCAAAAGCCAGGACTCGGGCTGGCCGCAACATTAGCAAAATGGAAATTTTCCCTGCTAATGGCACTGAGCATTGTATTGCTGATCTTTGCCATCTATGAACATCAGCGGGCCAATCAGCTGGATCACCACAACCAGCAACAGGAAGGAAAAATTGTGGCGCTGCAAGGGCAAATGTTCGATCTGGAACAACAGTTGGTAGCGTTACAAACAATGCCTGCGACCATTCCACCAACTACCGCCACAATAGAAAGCAAACCACCCCAAATAGCGCTCGCTAAGCCTGCAGTCAAACCAGCCACATCTACTCAACCAGCAACCGAGCCAACATCATTAAATACTCCACCGATTGCGATAGATGCACAACAGGAACTGCAAATTTCAGTGTCTGTCAACGAGCAGCATCAGGAAAATCAACTTACCGTACCTGAGGAAGAAACAGCTACACGGGAATGGTCTTCTCCTGATCCGCTAAACCGGGATTTTCGGGTAGACAAAACCAGTAGCCAGGCCACCGCCCTGAAGCAACCTTTTGAAAAGTCTCTGAATTATTACCCCCGCTTTTCCGTAGGTGCCTGGAGCGGCAATATTGTAGTGCAGTATTACTCCGTTGATCGTCGCATATCTCCGGCAGCGGGAACCTCTACCAGTGTTTTCCTCAGTAAAACAGCCGGGATTTCGGCAGGCATTCACCTGAACCCACACTGGAGCATCCATACCGGGCTTGGCTTCCGCAACAATGGCTTTTCCTTCTCCGATCAGGTTTCTCTGGAATATACGAATGATAATACAACTCTCGATGAAGAGGGCAACCCGGTGGGCACGTACACCTTCCAGCAGGAGGGCATTCTTACTTTTCGAGCACAGATCGTTAATGAATTGGCAAGTACAGAGCCGGAAATTACGGCTGGGGAGTCCTTTAATGTCGATTTCAACTCGGCTTACCGCCTACGTTATTACAGCATACCGGTGTGGCTGCGGTATCAATTTGGCAATAAGCGCCTTCACAGCTATGTCAAAGGTGGTTTCATCTGGAATAAGCTAATGCGCGATTGGGCTTATTTCCCCTCTATTCGCCTTTCTACAGGTCGCTTGACGGCTACCAACCCACGAGTGACCGTTGCAGCAGCCCGGGACAGTTATTTTGAATTTGGACTGGCCATGGGT
Organism: Saprospiraceae bacterium; assembly: GCA_965229635.1. Classification (GTDB taxonomy): domain Bacteria; phylum Bacteroidota; class Bacteroidia; order Chitinophagales; family Saprospiraceae; genus BQJU01. The sequence continues at coordinate 1,489,909 of OZ245894.1, read as the reverse complement.
GTAGGATACAATGTAACACCAAGGATAGAATTGGCCCTTGAGCCTTCTTACTACCAAGCCATTACGCCAATGCTCAACGTTAAGCCCCAAACTTACGGTATACGTGGGCGTGTCAATTACATGTTTTAAATCGAACAGTATGAAAAACGGTTTATTATTCGTTCTCGCACTGATTTTTGGAACGCTGTTGCACGCACAGGATAATCCCCGGCAAATCGGTATTCATTTTTCCATTAGTAATTTTAGCTGTACAGAACCGCTTTCTCCGGCCAATCGCCCCGGTAGTGGCGTAGTGCAGGTTTCGCCGGGTATTGACTACCAACATTTCTTTACCGATAGATTGGCGGCTTTTTCTGCTTTAGGCTTTACCGTATTTGCCGAGAAGACGGACAATCGAGACCTGCGGTGGCCAAGTGAGCACAATGGCAGTGGTGGGTGGACCCCCGATCCGAGCCTCCCGCATCAGTCTGAAACCAAAACTTCCTACTTCTACCTCGACTGGCAGGTTGGCTTGAAATACGTGGCCATTCAGCGAAAGCTGTCTCTTTTCGTCTTGCCATACCTGGAGTCCAATTTTTTAATTGACCGCCAGTTGCATACTCAGTACATTTATGATGATGGACGGGTGGAATCAATCCCTACCAGCGATGCTCCTGCAAGTGGTTATGACGGCTTGCGCAAGGTCAACCTTTCCGCCGGATTAGGAATTGGGTTACAGTATTCCATTGCCCAAAGGCTAAATCTTTACCTGATGCCCCAGGCTGAAATGATGCTGCAACCCGCTACTGAAGAAGGAGATGGTCGCTTTGTCAACTATGGCAGCCGGTTGGGGTTGTGGTATGGGTTTTAACTAAAATAAAAAAGGCTGCCCCGAAGAGACAGCCTTCCAATCTTATATAAGTATACCCGTTACGAAGTGATCTGGGAATTTTTCACTGGTTCTCCTCGTCCTCAACTTCGTTACAAAGCTGGCTTACAAGTAGGGCCCCTTCCCCACTTGACGCATAGCTTTGGCTTCGCCTACGTTTTGCGCCTCGTTCAGAACGATGATAACTGCGTGCTAATTTTCCCCTACCACTTCATGCCGGGTATATTAACAAACAATCGTCGATTTTAATTGCCTCCTCCAACACGGTTTTTCTCGTCCTCCAGGCCGGTATTGCGCTTGCGGCTTTTGACCTGTTCATTACCCAGCATATAGGAGAAATTGAGACTTATACGGCGGCTTTCCCAACCACCGCTGGCATCCATATACAGACCACCGAAGTTGCTCACACCCCGCCATTGCATGGTGTTGAAAACATCGCTCAGGCTTAGCTTAACCGTTCCTTTACCCTGCAATATTTTTGCCTGTAAACCTGCATCAATACCATACATGGCCCGGTTTTCAAAGGTACCACCCCAGAGATTTGGAGAATTATAGAAACCGGACAGTTGTAACGACAGGTTATACGGTAAGGTAAACGTGTGCTGGCTGTAAAAGCTAAAGGATTCCGCACTGATATCCACCACTCTACCTTCGCCAAAATCGGCCTGATTGTGGGTGATGTAGCCGGTCAGATTGGCGTAGACGTTCCACCATTTGGTCACCGAGAAGGGATAGCTCACCGTCAGGCTCACCACTTCCTGGTTGGCCAGGTTTTGCTGAGAGATGAAGCTCCGGCTGATCTCCGTTGTATCCGTAATCTGCGTAAAATAATCCTTGGTATAGCTATAGCTCAAACTGGTATTCAACATATAGTTGAAAGTGTGCGTCAGTTCGATATTGTGGGTATACTGCGGCCGCAGAAATGGATTACCACGCTGGTAGGTCAGTTCATCCAGTTTGTTCTCAAACGGATTCAGGTCCTGATAACGCGGACGGTCGATGCGACGGCTGTAATTCAGGCGAAGCATATTTTTCTGATTTACCTGGTAGGTCAAGCCACCGGAAGGGAAGAAATCGGTATAGTGACGATCCACTTCTTTGTTGTCGATGGTTTGCTCACTGGTCAGTGTCCCGACCGAGTTGGTATTTTCAATTCGCAAGCCCAGTTGAACACCCAGTTTGTCGATTTGCTTCTGGAAGCTGGTGTAAAAGGCATTGATATTTTCATCAAAAACAAAGTTGCTACTGCGCATTGGGTTATAGACCTCTTCACCATTGACGATATTGTAAAAGTCAAAGGTATTGTCAGTGGTCACGTAGGAATACTTCGCCCCGATGCCGAGCTTACCGCCAAACAAATTGCGTTCGTGGTCCACCTTGAAGGTCAGGATATCGATGTCGGTGGGGGTATTATTTCCAAAGATATTTTGGCTGTAAATCTCGGTCTCGTCCGGACTTTTGTAGAAGTTAGGCTGGTAGGATTCAGCGGTGGTCCGGAAAGTACCGTAGTCGCCGTCAAAGTTCCAGACAACGCCCTCTCCGTCGTCAAAACGGTAGTTGACGTTGAAGTTCAGGTTTTGACGATCACCGGTGTTGTTGCTTTCCGCAATGAGTACGCTATCTATTATTCCATCTTCCAGTGAGGCAATGGTAGTGCGGCCATCATTGAACCAATCGCGCTCGGAAAAGAATCCATTAACGATAAAACCAACGGTATTTTTGTCATTGATGAAAAAGTCGCTGCCCAGCTTAAAGTTGTGATTATCATTTTCATTGCGCATCCGCGAACGCTGGTCGTAAATCTTGTCCTGCTCGCGGTAGAAATTCATGAAGTTGCGCCATTCTCCACCATTGTAGCTGTAGGAGCCGAAGGTATTCATGGCCTTATTGCGGTAGTTGAAATTGACAGAGCCATTGTACTTGGGCACTTCGCCCATGGCTGCGCCCAGATTGATGTTGGCATTGGTACCGAGCCGCTGATCCTTCTTCAGGCGGATGTTAATAATGCCCGCATTGCCTTCGGCATCGTATTTGGCCGAAGGGTTGGTGATGATCTCGATGGCTTCGATCTCCGTAGACTGTACCGACTTCAGAAATTCGGCCAGATCAGCGGCACTAAGCGGAGAAGGTTTGCCATCAATGTACACCTGCACGCCATTTTTGCCTTGCAGGATGATGTTGTCGTTGTTATCAACAATAACGCCGGGTGATTTCCTGAGCAATTCCAGTGCATTGCTCCCGGTAGCATTGATGCTACCCTCAACATTAAAAACTGTTTTATCGGGATGAACTTCTATAATTGGTTTTTTGGCAACGACCACTACCTCATCGAGTTCGGCACCGGCGCTTTTCATGACGAAGGCTGGAAGCTGTAGCACCTCGCCTGCTTTTACTTGAATGGTTTCTGAAGTAAAGGATGGCAACCCAACATAGGTTACGGAAACCCAGTATTGACCTGCATCCACATTGGCAATTTTGAAACTGCCGTCCTCCTCGGTGTACTCCGCCTTTGCCATACTGCTATCGGCGGCGGCGTAGAGGATCACATTGGCGAAAGCCACTGCTTTTTCTTCTTCGTCAAAGACACTTCCAGAAATTGTTCCGCTAGAATTTTGCGCCCAAACACACGTCAGGGCACCAAGCAGCAATGCTGCTGAGAGTGATAAAGATTTCATGTCGGGTGATTTAATACTCGTTATAAAGTGGTCAGTTACCTAACCACTTCATGTCGGGTATAGATATTTAATAATCTAATTACGAATCAAAGGTAATGACGGATGTTCCAAACCGCCATTTATTTTCGACGAGTGGCGATATAGCTCGTTAAACAATTCATTTCATGGACCAAATGCCTTCAAAGGGATGTAAAAATACAAAAAATGTTTTATTTTTAAAATATTAAAACTATTTATTTTTTACTTTTTTTTCTTCGTTTGGATAGGACAAAGATAGGGGGGCCCGTGAGGCTTTCCCAGCGCTGATCGACGAGTGGCAAAATGGGCCGCTGAACGGTGTGCAGTTACGTTCGTCGGGCTATATTGCGGTTCATCGTTTTGCGGTTCAATTGCTGAAATGTTCTATCTTTATTTGTACCTCGACTGATTTTCCAGGTCTAGGACTTTGAAAAATGTGTCGCCACGATGTGGCTTACTGTTTTTTCTGACACCATTACCAGCGGCTGGCACCGCTGGCAAAGGTGTGTCGCCACGATGTGGCTTTTTTGAACGACGGTGAAAGTTGTGCTGCTTCTTAAAACGAACGGAAGCCTCCTTCAAAGTTCCCAAGAACTTGCCTTGCTCGCCGTACTTAGGTACTGTGGCAGGCGGAGGAAGGTGAGCGTGGTGGAAATGGACGTTTTTAATCCTGGCTCAGATCGTCGAATAGGCGATCTACTTAGCGGCTTCGCTACTTGGCGAGAGGAAGAATTGGCGCGCAAAGTCGCGAGGACGCAAAGTTACTTTTGCCAAAACCTTGTGGTTTTCGCAAAAGGTGGCTTGACATGAGCCAAAGCTATATTATAAATCAAATCAATGAACAGCGAACACTTCTGGAATAAAAGACAAATCTGGGGCATTCGCCGCTGGGAACTAGCATCGGTGCTAGGCTTTTATTTCCTGTTTGCCATGGCCTATCAGCTGGCACTATTTTGGACTTCCGGACTCGAAGGCGACCATCTCACTCCGTACATCCTACTCGACTACCTGCTCAAGGCTTTGGTCTCCATTCCAATTTGGTGGTTGTTGTTTCGCAAATTGAAGGGATTGCCTTTGCGGCAAAAACTACTGCTGCACCTCATTTTTCTGCCGCTCAATGTCTTTACCTGGCAATACGTTTATTACTTTATTTGTGATCAGTTTGGTTGGGGGCATTTATACGGCTGGGCCTCCGGTTGGGATGTGTATATACCGGGATTGTTTTACGTCATCCAGTTTGGCATTTTCCACGCCTATGAATATTATTACCAACTCCAGGATCAGCAACAAAAAGCCGCTGAACTTCGGGAACTGGCCTTACAAAGCGAACTCAAAGCCTTGAAAGCCCAGCTCAACCCTCACTTCCTCTACAATACCTTTAATACCATCAGCGCTTCGGTGCCAGGCCAACTCGAACATACCCGCGAGATGATTGCCCAACTGGCCGATATGTTTCGCTACCAGCTCAAAGCCTCTAAGGTAGAACTTGTGCCCTTGCAGGATGAATTGGACTTTGTGGAAAAATACCTCGATCTGGAAAAAGCCCGCTTTGGCGAACGGCTGCAAGTCAACCTTCAGGTCGATCCGGAGATTAAAGACACAATGGTACCTCCCATGATTTTGCAGCCGCTGGTGGAAAATGCCATTCGTCACGGCATTGGTCCAAAAATTGAAGGGGGCACGGTAGCGCTTATTGCCAGAAGGCAAAATGACCAGGTGTATTTTGAAATCACCGATACGGGGAAGGGCCTTAACGGCAAATTGCACCACAATGGACACGGGCTGGGGCTAAAGAATACCATGCGCCGTTTGGAAGTGATGTACGGCAGTCAACTGCACATCCAAGATGGCTCTGAAGGGGGTGTAAAAGTTAATTTTGAAATCCCTTCGTTATGAAAAAAGTGGTAATCGTCGACGATGAAGCGCCGGCCCGCTCGCTGCTGAAGGAGTACCTCGTAGACTATCCCTCTCTAGTTATCGTGGGGGAATGCAACAACGGGGTAGATGCCATCCGTGCCATTGAGACCTTTCGGCCGGAAATTGTCTTTCTGGATATTCAAATGCCCGGTATGACCGGCTTTGAGGTGCTGCGCCAGCTCGAAGAAATGCCGCAGGTGATCTTCTCCACCGCCTACGATCAGTATGCGCTGGAAGCTTTTGAAGTACACGCCGTAGATTACCTGCTCAAGCCCTACACCAAGGAGCGCTTCGCCCGCGCCGTCAGCCGACTGGAGCAAACCACCACCCCCGATCTGCAAAACCTCAAGGCCCTGGCCGAAAGCCTGGCCCAGACCGACAATTACCCCACCAAAATCTTTGTACAAACCGGCAACAAACTCACCGCCGTCAACACCACCGACATCATCTGGATCAACGCTGATAAGGACTACTCGCGCCTGGTCACCGCCCAGTCCGCCCACCTCAGCAACTACGGCATCGGCCAGCTGGAGCAAAAGCTCGACCCGCAGGTCTTCATCCGTGTACACCGCTCCGCCATCATCAACCTACACTGCGTCAGCGAAATCCACAAATACCCCTCCAGCTACGACCTCCGCATGAGCAATGGCGATGTGGTGAGGGTGAGTCGGTCTTATTTGGAGAATATTAGGAGGTTGACGTTTTGATCACCCCTAAAACCCCCGCACTCCCCGCACCCTACAATCCGCCGCTTTACCATCGGAGAATTGATACCCATTGGGGAAAAACTGAATCCAGGCGCGGTCAGCGTTATGTTGTGTCGAGCTCCAGTAAACAGTATTGGCTAAATTTCACAATGAATCCCCGAAAAACCTTCGGGACAATCGCAGGTGCCCTCAACACAGATGCCGCCATTTTCACACAAAATACCATCACATTCATCTTCATCTTTACAGGAGGTGATGATCAACACGGAAATGCATATCACAAATAGAGAAAAGAGGCTGCTGTTTGTTTTCATTTTATTGGTTTAATGATTGGAAATCTTTACTTTCAAAACACCTGCCTGGTGATAAAAGCCAATAGGCCTGGTGATAACGTTTACCCGTTCTTCGCACCAATCTCTCCCCGTATTTGTTCTAGCTTTTGCTTTAGGTTTTGTGAACCTTTTGCAATACCACCGATCAGGAGCAACGGAATAACGATGTAGAGAAACCCAAAGCCGTTTTTCGCAACGCCAAAAACCATTACGCCAATTAAAAATCCGATTAATCCGGCGGAAAAGGTTTGATGCCTTTTGATCTTTTTTTCTTCGGCCAGCAGCTCTTCACGAGTCAGTGTAGAATAATCCTTATTGTCGAACATGTTTGTGTTTTGATTTTGGATTTAGCGCATTCTGGTTTATGGTGGCCAAGGTCAGCCTGTACTCAAACCACCCACTAAAATACAAAATTCCACCACGCCACAAACCGGTATTAAAAATTTCAAAAAAGGAGGGTTTAATCATGAGATCAAACCCTCTTCCACCTTTTACACAAACTCGCCGTAAGAGTTTCGTACGGAAATCCAGGTGCGCAAAGTGAAATACAGGATAAAAATCACAAAAAGAATAGCCCCGATGATCAAGAGGTCATTCCACGGCAAATCTATTTTTGGAGATGGCCCCGCAATCTGACCGCTGACAGTATTTAGCTTTGGCATCTTGCGCGAAGCTAAGCGCTGCACTTCATTTTGAAGCTGCTGATTGTGGCGACGCTCTATGAGTAAGCTATCCTCGTAAATGCCGATCTGATCAACGAGCTGGGTTTTCTCGCGTTCACATTGTTGTCTTTGTACCTCCAAATCACGTTGGTGATCCAGTTTCAATTCCTGGATTTTCTGTTCATATTGTCCTTTCTGGTAATCCAGATCTTGCTGGTGGCTTCTTTCCCGCTTGCTCATTAATTGCTCGTAGTAGGAAGCCGTTTCAGTACGTACTGACTGTATTCTTTCGTGATGAAATTGATACCCAAAAATCAGGGCAACGATGTTTAGCCCGGCGATTGTCCAGGCCATGAGATTGACTGTTCCTTTCATGACCTGTTATTTTTGGGTGAGACATTGATGTTCTTCTGCCTTCTCTGCGTTTCCCAACCGTCAAAAAACCGGTCCAGAATACCTCTGATGTCGATTTTCTGATCCTTAACCCGACGAATGACCCACAGGTGCAACCCTGCGGTGATCTTGAGCTCAACGATGAGCATTTCCTCACTTGTCGTCAACGCTGCATCATACTGGTTGTAACAATGCTCCGCGTAATGAATAAAGGTTTTCTTCAGCGACTTGTAATCCGACTGTGTGAGTTCGTGCTGATTGTCTTCAATGTAGTCTACAAAATCAGAAAAGTACTGTAGGTATTCTGCTTTGTTGGCCGGCTCCTTTGCCGTAGGCTGGCAGTTGGAACAGACTGGCAGAAAGAATAGGAAGATCAGGAGCTGTCTTGGCAGCCCAAATGGAATAGCGTACATGTGGTCAATATTTTGGATGATCAATCACCACCGGCTATTTCATTTGGCTACACAAAGTTGTATATTTGTAATTGGTTAAATTTTTCCTTTGCTGCCATACCGGTGGCATTTGTAAAAATTACGAGGTCTTTTGGATTAGTCCGGAGGGCCTCGTTTTGTTAGTGGTGTTTGATAATGGTAATGCATTGTGATTAAGTTAGTTATAAAAAAAGCATAGTAATTTCCCCTCACGTCATGACAATTGCACAACGTTACTAACGAACATTCATTCGTAGCCTAAGCAAAAGAAAGTTACCTCTCCCAATGTTTCACACTGGAAAAGAAAAAGTCTTATGTCTCTGGTTTTTAATAGGTAATCTGAAAGGAAAGCTGTCAAGCACAAGTTTGTACCTCCATTGAAAAGAAACCAATTGAAGGCAATAGGTGGAATGCTTAATTATCAGGTTTAGGTTCGGGCCTGGTTTTACCCCTGCTTTTGCCCCCCAAAGCCTGGAACTTCCCTTTACCTGTCATTCTCATACAGAGTAGTTCAGAAGCGTTCATTAACTATTTAATTTTTTTCACTTTAATATATGCTCATAGGAAAAGCTTAAATCGATTAAAGTGAGGTATCTATTTCATCAGTTATTCTTGCCCAAATATAAGTTATTATTTGATACGCCGCAATAGGGCTTCGGAAAAAGTAGGGTAATTTTTCAGAAAAAATAGTCTGTGATTCAGAAATTTATGATTTTAAAGCATTGACTTTCCATAAAAATAGCCTTAATTTGGATAATAATCAATAGCCAGTTCCACAAAACCCCGGCAAACACTCATAAAGAAAACAATATGAAAAAGGAAGAAAAGTCGTTAATCAAGTTACTGCAAACTTACGACTTCCCCGGAGGGAAGCTAGGTACAAAGCCGTCTGAAACCCAGCTTCGTCCGGTGGCCATCTACATTACGGAAAAGATAGTAGAGTACTTGAGGGCGACTGAAGACCCTAAGGTGATAGAACTGATCAGCGCCAAGACTGGAAAAGACTGGGAAAACTACCTGGAAAACAATCCGCACAAGGGCTTATTAGACCCCAAGACTCTTAAAAATCTGCTTAGCCGACCAGACACCTCACCCTCCAAAACAACGCTTGGCATCTTGCAGGCCTTTGCCGCGGTGGTTGAAAAAGAGGAAGAAAAAAGGAAGCATCTGAAAAATGCTTACGGTCGTTATAATGTGATCAATACCCACAATCGTACCGCGCATTTTCAAATCTCCAATGTAGAGATTTCGGAAGAAGGGGCTTTTCTAAGCTATCTAAGCCGCCGACACACCGTGGAAGATAGAAAGGAACTGGAGGTTGAACTTGTGGGTCAAAACAAGATTCTGCTGACCTATAGCGATGTGGATTGCAAACTGATCTTTTATGCCTCTATCGGTATCCGTGAAAAACCGGAATTTTTCCAGGCGCCATTTCTCTACAACAACGACCGGGGCGAAACGATGGCCGGACTGGCCGTTTTTGTCAGAATTGGAGCAGACGGGCATTTTATTACGCCACAAAGGAAGCTGCCTGCACTGGATCATGAACCTTTCGAGGCAAAAAACGGACAACTTGATTACGTCAAAAATATCGAGCAATACTTGCTTAGTACCATTTTGCCCATTACGCCGTTGAGCAAGGATTCCCAACCGTTTAATTTTTGTAAAGATAACGTGCCGGGGCCAAGCCCGATGCGTGGTGTAAAAGCCAGGTTTTATGACAAAATAGAGGACTCCCTGGCCGGAGATTTTGTTATTTATTTCACCGAACGGTTCAACTCCGTTTCCAATCACCGCCGAGGATTTCATTACACCATTGGACTGGGGCATCTCAAAATCTTCAAAGACGAAATTTCCGGAGTCTGGAAGTGTACGATGGTTGTCAAAAAGAACAGACAAGACAAAACGCTGGAATTTAAAGGTCATATCCTCAATCACCAACTCAACAATAGCTACAACATACTATTGTCGATGTATGTGCAACCACACAACGACCGGGTCATTCAACTATTATTTAATATCGTGAATGACCATTTATTGATTGGTGCACATGCCATTTCCTACTCCCCTCCGGGTGCGTTGGGATCAGGCACAGTGGTGATGGTTAAAATACCTGATACTGAAAAGGGCCAACTTGACTTGACATTACTCCCTTCAGCTATCAATGCCGCACATTACAATTACGATAAGCCTTATATAAAAACGGTAGGGCCAATTGAACGAAACATCATTACGCTATTAGCTAAAAAGGAGTATAGCCTGGTCAAAATACCCAGTTATGACAAGCTTCAACAGCACACCCCACTACGATATTCCGGTCTATACAAAGTTTATTCTTACGCCAAAGGGGGCAATATCCGAATGAGTGCGCTGAAGATTTACCCCAACGGCTCTGTAGAACATCGGGGCGTTTCGGGGGCAGAAAAGCCGAATGCCATTGGTAAGGCCGAAATGGTGCGTTCCATCATCAATATTACCTTATTGAATGACGACAACAAACGAACCGGCTTTATGTGTATCCGGGTCGCCGAGGTAACGCCTACAGTTGGAGAGACTTATTATGCCGGGACCTTCTCCGGTGTGTCCCGGCGGAATGGTGAATTTCCGCTGGCATCCGTCATCTTGCTCGCCTTTGTGAATAAAGAGGATGAACTGAAATCAATTGAACCTACCGTCTATCAATACCACGAATCTTATCCTGAAGAAGAACTGCCCGACGTGGTGCGCAAAATGTTTGACGGAAAGACCAATAATTTCACCATACTGCCTGGTGTTTACAACCAGGAAACGCTAAAAAGATATGTGGAAAAGGACACCCTCGACTATGGAAAAGTCTATTTCCAATCAGCCTGTCAGGAACTGGAAAAGGGCAATCTCAAAAAAGTGAAAAAATTCCAGGAGCTGGCCCAAAAACATGGCTTCAAAGACGTAGAAGTGGCTGTAGCCAATGAAATGCAGCCCAAACTGGTGGAAAGAGCCGTATGTTTCAAACTTTTAGGAGAGGAAGCTAAAGCGGATAAATTGATACAATACCTTGAGAGTTTCTATCCTGAAAAGGACTGGCAACAGGAATTGATCAATAAACAACAGGCGCTGGCGGAAGGCTTGAAGAAACAGGGAGTGACTACCAATCCTTGATTCGTTACATCTTAGTTTTATGGGCCGTATTTTTTAAAAACCTTTCGAACCTGCTTATCATCATCAAAGTAAATTAGATCATTGTTCCTAATCTCAAAATAGCTGTTGGTCGTGACGTTCTTAAACTTAAATGCGTTCTTCATCCCATGCAAAGGGACTAACTCCTGGGGAAAGTGGGAATGATCACTGTAACCGTAATTCAAATAAAATTTTTCGTCCTCAGATTTAAAAATTGTCACTACCGGTTGCCTGACCTGATTGACAATTGAATCATTGTCGAAATGATATACAGTATACACATCCTCTTCTTTCCATTTGCCAATGATGAATTTGCGCCCATGCTCAAAATCCAGGCAATTATTAAATTCTGACAGCACTTCTTCGACATTAATTTTAGAGGAAATATTTAGTGCAAGTTCCTTGAAGATCACCTTTAGCGCTTTATCAAGATAGCCCTGATCATCAAATTGCCTCATGTACATGGTCCTCAAATAGTATCCTCTTAGATCAACTTCTGAAATCTCTCCCGCCGAAAAACCGCTCAGGATGATCGGAAATGTCAATTTATCCAAACCAGGGAATCTATTGTGAATCCAAACCAGGGTAATAATCTTTGACTTGGCGCCGAAGAGTCTTTTAGGTGGAAATCCAAATTTATTGATATAATATGAACATAAAATCAAATTTGCAATATCAACAGAGTCAACGGTTTGTTCCCCTCGATGCTTTTGGTCTGCCCGGTATATTTCCTCCCAAAACTCCATGTGAGATTCGACATCATTGAGTTGGTTAACTCTTTCAAATAACAGCGTCGTATCTACCTGCCCCCATGATTTTGACGACACAGTGAGGCACATAACAATGAAGGTCATTAGGAGCTTTGAGCGTTTCATTTCTTATCAATGGCGTATTACAATTTTGCTGCAATGGTCTTTTCCAACTTACCTTTATCCTTAAGTTTTATATACTTCTGGATCTCTTAATTCCCTTCTATTCCTTTATTTCTAACGTTTCCAAAAACAAATCAATGACCTCTTTATCCTCCGGAAAATCCTCGCTCAACAACATGGTGACAACAATGATACCTTCATCTTTCCTTCCGTAAGTAGCCACCGTATAGACTTCCTTTTCTCCCATATAAGTTAAAGTGGCTTGAATACCTTCGATCGTTTCACCACTTTTGAGCTGCCTCTTGAAATCCTCTTCGGTTTTTTTGTAGCCATAGCTGATGCTCTCCTTCGTAATTTCGTTCAACATTAGCCGTGTTAAACTACTCGGGTTTATTCCTCGGTATTTTTGAACAATAAACCCATTTCCAGTGGATTTCATAATCATACACTGGTCAATTCCTTCGTCAACTTTAGCATTCGACACCCCTAGTGATTTATCGTGACTAAAGGAGATCATGTCATCCGAATAGGTTAATATGTCAGGTTGTAAGATCCTAATATTCAATTCTTCCCCGGAAGACGTTTTATACTGAAAGTCACTATCGAGGTCCACTAGGATTGAGTCATTATTAATGATGATGATATAATCCCCTTTGATTTGGGAATAACTTTTCAGGCTAATTAATAATGCTACAAATGTGAAAATGGTCTTGGTCATTTATTCATTTTTAATTAATGGAAGCCAACTCCAGTTATCCAAAAATCGCCCACTAAAAATACAAAATTTCACTATCTTTAACTCGCTCATTCAGTTATCACCAAAACTGAATCAATATGAACACCTCCCAACGAGCCTTTGAAGACATTCGCATCATGGCCGACCGCATTCAGCGAGGCGATAACGTGGATGCCAACCTGGAACACCTCGCCCGGTTTTCGGAAGAGATGAAGACTTACCTTACCCGGCGTACCGAAAATGCGGAGGTACTGTCGCGCTTGCAAACGCTGCCAGTAATTACCTACAAAACGCCCGGTGCGGCCCACTACTTTTTTGCTTATGCGTTACGAATATTCCTGGGCCGAAAGCTGGCCCATCAGCTGGTCAATGACCCGATTGAAGCGCAAAAAGAGGCCAGGGAACAAGCACGGGAGATTGCCACCGGCTATGCCTCCATCCATTTTTTGTTGCTGGCGGATGAGGATTAATGCTCACTGAATCTAAAAACACCCCAGCGACTCACCTGCCCCTTCTCGTCCAATATAAAGAGTAGTTTGCGCTTGTAATACACCAGGTATTCGCCCTGGGCCAACTGGAGTTGTCGGTCGGCTTCGCCGTAGGCATCGAGCACTTCCTGGCGAGAGGAACCGGGTTTCATGCCTTTCCCTGTTGCGCCGACATAGGCTGGATTGGTGATTTGTAAAAAAGTGTAGACCTCATCATAAGGCAGCAGGTGAATCAACACCTCCGATTGCTCGTCATCGACTCTTGCAAAGGTGGTGCGTTGGTCGATCTCTATTAACAATTCCGGGACTAGATTTTCACGTTGCAGGTCAACGACCAGCTTGTCCAGGGAAACCTCTCCGATACGATCAGGTTTAGCCATTCCGAGGGCCGATGCAGCGGGCGTGGCAGGCATGGTCTTTTCCAGCAAGATGTTTTTGTTGATCATACCTAACGAACTGCCATTGGCCACAGCCTGATCAAAAAAGCCAATTGCACTAGCAGTCTCGTCTTCCTGAGCGGCCAAAATACCGAGTAAAACCTGAGCATCGGCAACGGTCTTTTTGCGCCCCTCTTTTTTGGCAATCTTTATGGCTTTGCGGGCATTGTATTCGGCATCCATCGGTTCGTGGAGCAGGGCGTAGACATTCGCCAGATTGAGGTAACCTACGGCATAATCTTCATCCAATACAATGGCCGTTTTAAAATGGCTGATGGCCATCTTGAGTAAGGCTTCACGTTGGGTCTGGTCTTCCCCAAAGCCTTGTTGTCCTCCACGGTGGCCATTTTTCAGGCGCGACTCTGCATCCAACTCCAACGGATAGGCAAAATGCAGGTCTTTTTTGGAAAATAATGCCATGGCTTCCAGTGTAGTGGCAACGCCCAGATTGTTGTACATCTCCCGGCTTTGAAAATCCTTGAGGATGTATTGATAATACCCTTTGGCAGGCCCGTATTGCTCCAACGCTACCAGGTAATTGGCCGTCTCAAAAACGTGAATCAACTCCTGGCAGCGCTTCAGCGAGGCCGTGGCCATCTCCTGCCGATCCGCCAGTGTTGGATATCCCGGCATGGCTTCCTCAAACCCGTAGGCTTGGTAGACCTTGTCGAGAAATTGGGGCATCATGCCCAGGGTTTGGTAACCCGCAGCATACGATAAAAAGCCGCCGAGATAATCGGCCTGGGTTTCCTGAGGTAAATGCTGATCCAAGCGCGCTATTTCGGCGGAGCTTTCCATTTCGGAAAAGTCGGCAGCAAACATTTCCGTCCAGCCGTGTTTTTCGTAATAGTGGGTCAATTCGTGCGCTAAAATACCCGCCAGGGCATTCAAGGAGTCCGCACCAAATAACGTGCAAATATCGTAGGCCTTTTCCTCCAAACCGATCTCCGCCAGTTCGGAATTTGACCAGGCGACATTGCGCTGGGAATTGACCAGCCGAAACTTAGGGATGGGCATATTCTTTACGCCCTTGGCTTCCACCAGATCATCAAAAACCCGGCGGGCAACGCCCTCTTTATAGCCTTCCACCAATGTGCCCCTGGCTTCACAAACCGAATGCCCAATATGGCAATGAGTATGACTATTGGCGAAAGCCGATAAAAAACCCAATAGCAATAAAGACAGGAGAATCAAACCTGCACGCATGAGTCATCAATTTGGTTCTTGTACAAATTTTATTTATCCTTAACCTCTTCGGGAAAATATTGCGAAAGCAACGCTTTATAACCATCCATTTTCCGCAGCTTGCGCAGGAAGGGATCTTTTACCAGGCGCTCGTACCAGGGGCCTCCGCTTTCCAGCGATTTTTTCAGCCAATCCATGGCTTGCTCTTTCTTACCCTGCTGCGCATACAATCTGGCCAGGCAGTACTTTGGCCAGTAGTGCTCCTGCCCCATCTCGTGGGTTTTTAGATACACCTGTTCGGCCTGATCAAACTGGCTGAGGTCTTGTAGGGTATAGCCCAATAGGGTCATCGTTTGCGGCAAAATAATGGGCAAAACCTGCCCCGGTTGAATGACCTTCTCCAGCAAGGCCATGGCCTCCATATAGCGCTCGTTATTGCGATAGATAAATGCCTGCACCACATCCAGATTGGCATTCGGTCCTTCCACCACCTCGCGGGTATCTTTAAGCAGACGTTCTGCCTCCCTGGTTTGATTGTTATGTAAATACAAGAAGCATAATTTGGCGACAGCCACCACATCAGCGGGGTCCATTTCAATGACTTTAAGGTAATGGTCTGTTCCCTCTTCAAACTTACCGGTGAAAAAGCAAACATCTCCCAACATGACCACCACTTCCGGGTCATCCGGTACAATGTGGATGGCCCGCTTCAGGTACTCGTGCGCAATGGTCCACCTCGAACGCGCCCAATTGATCCAGCCAAGGCTCACCAGCGCAGCCACATTATCGGGATCTTCATCCAACATGGATTGAAACTGCGATTCGGCCTGATCGTATTCCTTTAAAAAAGCAAGGGCAATACCCAAATCCGTCATGATGTTACGTAGCACCCTGGGCGAAACGCCCGGAAATTCTTCCGCCAGAATTTTGGTTTTTTCGGCGTAGCTTTTGGCCTCTTCGTATCGCTGTAGTTCGAGATAGGTTTTGATGAGCATCGACTGCGGTACGAGCCAGGAGGGGGCCAGTTCGATGGCTTTTTTGAATTGAATGGCGGCTTTCGCCAAATTCTGCTGCCGGCGATACAAAATGCCCATTTCGCTGTACACAAAAGGGGCTCTTTCCTGGTATTCCAGTGCTTTTTCCTGCATTTGCAGTGCTTTGTCAAGCTGCCCCCCTTTGTCACCGTTTTTCTCCACATCCAGCCGCATGATCAAGCCTTCAAAGTAGAGCTGTTTGGCCTTCAAGGCATTAAACATATAGTGTTTATCACCCAACAGCGAGGAGGCTTTGTTCAGGTATTGCGGAAAACGGCTGTACTTCTCATCCCCGGCGTAAAGTTGCGCCATTTCGGCCGAATCGGCCCGGAGGTAGGCATTAATGGCCTGCTGCGCTTCTTCCTGAAAGGCTACCGCCAAATTTCTTTTGATGGTGCTGTGCAGTTTTACCAGACTCTCTTTTTGCACCAGCTTTTCGTAAAGACCGTAGCCAGAATTTTCGGGTGGGCTCAACAAGTTTCCGGTTTCTAATGCCTTTTTAAAATCAGCATACAACTGGCGGGTAGGTTCATCGGCTTTTGCCAATACTTCATCTTCGATGCCCCGGCTATCCGCGCTGGCCATGAGTGGCGTTTCATCTTGTTTGGCAGCAATCAGCCGGTCCAGCGTTTCCGTATCCACATAAGCGATGGAGGTACCTTTGCTGCCCAGCACCATGGGAATCTGACTTTGGGGAGCCACCTCTGCCGGTACCTTATCTTCCAGGTAGCGTTCCAATTCCAGCAGGTTTACCTGTAAATCTTCGTTGTGGTCCGCCATTCCGGTCAGGCCGTCAATGAGATGGAAGGAAAAAGCACCCCGGCCCCCACCCCACTGCTCACCTTCCATGGAAAATTCGTTGGGCTGACAAGACATGATCTTGATTTCATTGGCAAATTGTTTGGCCAAAGCCGCCGTTGTCACCTGGGTGCCGCTCACCGAGCTCCCGGCGAGTTTGCCCGAATGACACGCATCAGTAATCAACAATACCTGCGCCTTTTTTTGCGTCGAAAGCGTGGAGACCACCGATTGTAAATAAAACAAGGGATACGCCCCGGCGATATAGGTGGTGGGCGGAGAATCGTAAGTGAGTAAAAAACCGTGCTGCATGGCGGTTTTGGTTTCCACATCCCCGTGTCCGGAAAAATAGATCATTGCCTGATCGCCTTCCTGGGTGACCTCAATCAGCCAATCCATCGCCGCTGCAATCTGGGCTGTAGTAGCCTCTTCATTGATCAGTACCATCATCTGATCCTCCGGGACATTGCCTCCCGCTTTGGACTGCAAATAATCAACAAAAGCAAGCGCATCGCGGTGAGCAAACCGCAAGTCGGGAATGCCCTCATTTTGATAATCAGAAATGCCGACAACAACGGCGTAGACCTTCGGTTTGCCTTTCCCCATTTTCAGAGGGGTTGGAGAGGCGGCTTCCTGTGCATGAATTAGGCAGGTAACCATCAGAAGAAGAAAAAGCAGCGATGTAGTTCTCATAATTAATTTTTTATATTGAAGGTTCTCCTTCCTCTATGTGCACTTTCCCGAAAAGGTTAATGTCACACTAGTTTTTCGAAAGCAGATTAAAGGAAAGTCCCAGGAAAACGCCGAGTTCGTAAGTGGAAGTAGTTGGCACCTCATCAAATACCGAAGTAAATTCATCGCCTACGGCGTATCCTCTGGCCAGTCGCTCCTTTTTGCCGCCCAACAGTCCACCAGTGACCACCACCCGTTCTCCTTTGCCAATAATCAGGCTGGGGCCAATAAAAAAGTTGATCGATTGCGGACCGGCACCTCCAATAATCGGCAGGCCGATACCCAGAGAACCACCCACCGACAGCTGCCGGGTGCTTTGCAGGTAAAAGTGAAAAAAGGAGGTCAACATTGGTGTAAACTGATCCACTTCCTCCGTGGCGATCTCGCCCTCCTGCACAAAATAGGAGACAGGACGTTCAAAAAACTGGCCGAAACTCAGGCCGACACTGGTATTGATTTTCAGGCCGCCAAAAACCGGAATTTTCAGCGTAGCCAAATCTATCGCATCCCGACTATCCACCTTCCCGGTCGAATCTTTGGGCAGAAGCTGGGCCGTGATGATGGTTTGGTCGCCTTCGGCTTCCAGGCGGAAGGTTTCAAAAAAGTCGTTAGCGGCAATGGCCTCATATTCATAGCGCAGCGCCACCAATTCCTGAATATCTTCATTGCGTGCCTCGGCAATCAGCTGCTTCAACTGTTCCCGATTGGAGGTGATGGTCTTCTCCACTTCTTCGGATTTGGTCACCACCTCCTCCGCATCTTTTTTCCAGCGATTGAAATCACTATCGGCCAGATCAAAGATGGCCAGTTGTGCCACCACGGAAGCGATTTCGCCCTTGCTTTGTTGGTAATTCAAGGCCTCCTCTTCCAATTTTTGCTGATAACCCCGTAATTCTTTTTTGGCATCCGCCTTTTCCAGCAGTCCGGAAAGAGAAACCTCTTCATTGTCTTCCGCCCGAAAGATCTTTTGCAGGTATTCGACGGAAAGCGCCTTGATTTGCTCCGGTTGCAGGCGGGGATTGCGCTTGAGTTTGCTCAGCTCCTCCAGTACAATGTGGTTGATCGCTTTTGCTTGCAGGTAGGCATCAACATCATCATGGATGAAATTTAATTGCTTCTCCGTACGGTACATCTGCTTCAGGGCTGTTTCATAGCGACTTTTCAACTGGGTAATCTGCTGCATGGTCTTGACATCGGCACCGTAGCCGGAGCCGCCAAAATTGATGTTCTCCGTTACTTCCAGGCTGGTCCCCGCCATACCGCTAATAGGAGAAAGGCCGCCCAACAATCCCATACCGCCACCACCAAAGCCGGACAGCAGATTATTGCCCACCCCTGCACTATTCCCGGAAACGGCAATTTCCTCCCCTCCTTTTTGCAATCGGGCATCAAAGAGAAAGTTATTGAAGTTTTGCAGGTGGAAAACAATCTGCTCCCCCTTCCTCACCTTGGGCCGATAGATGGTATCTCCTTTGGAGACATAGGTTACCGCCTTGGTTTGGGCATCGAGGTAGACGTGCAGATCCTGGGCTTGCCCCTTGCCGAGTATCAGCAAGAGAATACCTAAAGCGATAAAAGTTATTTTAGCCATGATCATGATGGATTAAAGGAGTTTTCTCAAAACAAATGAAAAACAAGTCCCGGAGCATCAACCGGAGGTGGTGTAAATCGATAGGCCTCAATCTCTGCCTGGGTCAATGCCCGATTTTTCCAGATGCGGACATCGGCAATTTTGCCATTGAAGGCTCGTTGGCCAGCCCAGCCTTTGCCAATAAATACGGATTCAGCTGGTGTGATTGCACTAAAAGTGCTGGTGTCCGTGTTGCCAACTTGCTGGCCGTCCAGAAATACTTTAGAGTTGCCAGACTCCACAACCAGTGCCACATGGTGCCAGCCGGGACTTAATGAAGGAATGACTGGCAACATCAAGGAGCCTCCATCATTTAGGTAAACAGCATTATGAACATTGCCATCGCCCGACATTTGCAGGTGCACAAATTCCGGACCGGCAGCACTGACAATGGCCTGGATCGTATTCCCTGTATACGTGCTATTGACCCATGCTTCCACCGTAAGTTTTGTCAGGTTTTGGGTCAGAATGCCAGGAATAAAGACATTGGTTTGAGGACCAAAATTGTAGCCATTGAGTTCAAGCATGGCTACTGGAGTCGATGCTTCCTCTCCACCACCGCCTCCTCCGCCACCGCCACCTTCAGAGGATGTCTCTTGACTTGTTCCGCCCCCGCCTGGGTCTTGTGAAAATAGTAATGAACTCGAAAAAAGAATGAGGCACAAAAAAATCAATAATCTCATAATTTAAATTTTTAGGTGCTGCGTAACAACAGCATTATTTATTTGTAGTGAAAAGCTAAGGAATTTGCGCTGGCCGGAGGTGGCGTAAACCGATAGGTCTGTATCTGAGGCTGGGTCAGTGTCCGGTTTTTCCAGATGCGGACGTCGGCTATTTTGCCATTGAAGACACGGCCGCCAGCCCAGCCTTTACCGATAAAGACAGACTGAGAAGGCTTCAATGCGGTGAAGGTAGTCGTATCGGTTGCGCCAATTTGCTCACCATCCAAATACACCCTGGAATTGCCGGATTCGACGACCATGGCCACATGGTGCCAGCCGGGAGTGGTTACCGGAATGACCGGCAGCATTATGGAACCTCCATTATCCAGGTAAACGGCATTATTAACATTGCCATCTCCCGACATTTGCAGGTGCACAAATTCCGGTCCGGTGGCACTGACGATGGCCTGAATGTCATTTTGAACGGAGCTATTGTTGATCCACGCCTCTACTGTGAGACTATGCAAAGGACCTGAGGTAGCATTCGCCGGTATCGCCACACAATCGCTTGCGGAACTGACGGTAAGCGGGTGACTCATAGGGCTGTGATACAATAATGCGGGGTGTTCAACCAGATCAAATCGCAGCATATCATTAGCAATGGCTTGCTGATCCCTGGCGCGGCTCCAAATACGGACGTTGGCAATTTTTCCATTAAAAGATCGTCCTCCACCAAAGCCTTTTCCAATCAGGATATTGCTGGCAGGACGAATACTGACAAAATCCATTGTATTCATTGAGCCGTAGGGCAATCCATTGATATACAGCTGACTAGTGCGTGCTCCCACCACTACTGCCACGTGTTGCCACTGACCAACCGCTCTGGGGATTGCCGGCAGATAAACCTCTCCCTCATTGACATATACCGCGCACTGCACATTGGGATCGTCGGAAGCTTGTAAGTGTATAAAGTCCAGATTTGCCGAACTAACAATGGCCTGGATATTGTCTCCTCCACTCTCATTTTTCACCCACGCCTCGATGGTCATCTCCGTCAGGTTTTGGCTATAATTACCAGGGATAGTCATATTGGTTTGGTTGTTGAAGCATTGAGCAAGGTCTTCCAGTTGGGCAATGGCTGCTGTACCGTAAGCAGCCACTAAACCCGGAGTATTCACGGAAGGTGCATTGTGCATACCGGCTTTAATTTCCGCCTGTGTTCTGGCCTTATTCCAAATGCGTACATCTGCTAATTGACCGTTGAGATAGCGACCGTATCCTTTATTGCCCCCTAGTCGGATGTGGCCGGTGGGCATAATTGTACCGTCACCAAAACCAAGGTAATTGGGCTGTCCAATCAATTCACCATTCTGATACACTTTAGATTCACCGGATTTTGCGACGATTGCTACGTGTCTCCACTCCGTAGTAGCATCGGGTAAGGTGGGTAGTAAGATGGCTACACCATTGGAGAGGTACACCACATTATTGCCATTACCATTCGGGGCCATTTGAAAATGTGCAAAGCCTTCATTTCCACTAACGATGGTTTGAAAACCTCCATTGCTTCCGTTACTTTTCACCCAGGCCTCAATGGTCATTTCCGTCCAGCCACTTCCCCAATTACCCACTTTTTCATGATAGTCGGTGGTACCATTGAAAGTCAGGTCATGGGTGTCAAGATAGTCCGTATTACCGGCGGTACCTACCGGTGCAGGATTGGGGTTGGTAACAGGAGGCGTGTAATTTCCATTTTGAGGAGGTGTGATTGGATGGACGGTAGCGATGGACGTTGAATAATTGTATTTCGTGCCAATCTCTGCCGCAAAAGAAGGAGAGAACCCCTGGATAAACTGATTGTTCAGCAGGTCCTTGATAATCGAACCGACATCAAAGGTTCCGTCATAATTGACCTTAACCTTGGAGTTGAGTGATATTTCATTACCCATAAATACCATATTGACCATCAGGTCCAATTCTCCTCCAGATAAAAGGTTCAAATTACCCTGAAACTCTGCTTGTCGAACATCGATTATATCCATGATACCATTTGCCATGAAATAGGCGTGTGCATCTCTCATCATTCCGGAGATCGTGTTCCCCATGTGGTCCAAATTGACTAACACCTCTTTTTCGCTCAACAGAGCAAGTTTTTCAACCTCCAGTTTGGAAACGCGGGGGTCCAGGTCCACCGGGGGAAGAGAGCTAATCCAAATCAGGTCATTCAGGAAGTTTATAGCCGTGTTTATTCCGATCAACAAAGCCTCTTTCTGGATATTCAAATCCGTTGTCTGTGCCCATAACGCGGATCTTGTATTGATGTCCCACCAGGGCGTTTCATTGTATTGCCTCCATTTCTCTTCTGCCTGAGCAGTCAGGATATTGTACTGATTTTGCAAGCCTTGTACATCATCCCTTGCCACTTGAAGTTGAGCAATATTGGTGGCGCGTTCATTATGTATTTGCTGCTTGGTGGTATTGATCAAATTTTGTTTAGCAGCAATAGCAGCATTGAGCTCTTCTATTCGTTCAGTAGGGATTAATCCTCTTATGGCATTATCAAAAAATTGGATGATCGCTTTGTTAATTTCTTCGGTGGGCGCTTTGTCAAAAGCGCCTCTAATCTTCATGTCTCCAAACTGAAGAAGACTTGGTGCCTCCCCTTCCATTTTTATATCCAGAAGATTCAGCAATTTTGAATTTGTACTAAAATAGCTTCCATGAATAGGATTTAGCACCAATTTTGTCTGTGATGAAGATCCAAGCAGGCCAACGTAAGCATCAGCTACCAAAAAGGGTATGCCATTAAATGCATCGGATATTTGGGAAGCCAGACTGTTAAATTGTAGATTTAATGAGGCTTTTAGGGGGTCATCCGGATTTGTACCCCTCAAGGAAAAGACCTCTTGATTATCAATATCCCATTTAATAGGGTCGATGCTTAATTCACCATATGCACCGGTGGGTTCAAAAAAGGCACTGATATCACACCCCAAATCAAATGCTTTTCCTTTTCCGGCAAAGCCAATTCCTGCCGAGTAACTTTCTCCGGCAATTTCGGCGCCAGCAGGGAAAAGGCTAATCTTGCCATACTCCACAAATACCTTGTCAAGCGAAGCGAGGTCAGTGGGGTTGATGCCTTCACCTATTTCACTTAAATACAATTCACTTAAAACCGTGCCCAGGCCGAGGTTGGTAAAGTGGCCATATACACCGGAAGCATAAGGCGTAGCAATATCTATTTTTCCGGCCATTGCTAATTTGATTGCTCTGGTTCTGCCAATATTCATATCACCACGGATTCCTAAATCTGGCAGCACCGTTACCGCGATTGCTGGCCCGGCGGGAGTTGGGACCACCTTTACCTCCACGTTAATGCCCAATTCACAGCCTACCGAATTGATATCCAGTTCATTGATACCAAATGGCGTGGACCAGGTTCCTTCCATGTTTCCAAATCCGGCAATTCTACAGTTCACAATCCCTGTATCGTCAGGACTCACACTAATGCTTCCCTGCACTTTCCAGCTCACATCACTGGTAGCTCCATCAGTAAGACTGCTGGGAAGTTTAGTATCTAAAGTCAGACTTGCGGATTGTTCGATCACTATTTTACCTTCACTATATCCGGCATTCATCGTCAGCGTCAAATCCCCAATCGATGCATTCGGGCCAAGATCCCAGTTGGGTACAATGGAAGCAGTCAAGGCCAATGGAGCGGTAATATTATCCGGAATTTGAGCAGTAGCAAGTAGGTGGTCAACCTTGAACATTGCTCCGATGTCAGAAGCTTCTTCTACGTTAAGATTCACCAATGCCATCAGGCCGGTAGACAGGCTGAAATCGGTCAATTCCATTTGTTGTAGAATGGCCATGTCCGGTGTGATTTCCGAGCTCGTTTTGGCGATGAACAGTCCAACGTTAGGATCCGCAAAGCCATCGAAAATGGTCAGCGCAGTGTGAATGTCAGCAAAGTTCATTTCGCTTGGCGCAATGGCCAATACAAAATCGGTATTGCCTACCCCTCTTCCAAAATAAAACTCAAATTCCAGGCCGGAAGCTGCACCCAGCAGGCTCACCGAATAACGCGGGGTACTATTCAAATCCTGGATAGTAAAGGTGGCAGTAATGGAGTTATTGGTAAAAATATCGGATATGGCAATAATCACTGGGTTATTCAAGAGAGCACTCAATTCAGAGCCCCCAATCGCTGTTGCCAAATCGTTGAGGATGGTGGCAAATGGAACATTGGTACGCTCCTGCTTGAATTTAAAAGTTGACTCCGTATTGGTGATCGTTACCGGGGCACCCAGATTTATCGCGTCGAGGAATGGCTGTAACAGGGGGATCTGTTGCGTTGTATTTTCTATGGCCTGCTCGACCAAAGATTGTTCATCTGAAGGCAGTTGTGCCTGTAAGGGCAGGCAAAAAATAAGACAAAGAAAGCTGAAAAGGTAGGGATATACCCTGGTTCTCTTCCCAGGAAGAGGGATGTGAATTTTTTTCATGACAACTAGGTTTTTAAGTGATGATTTTCATTATTTTCTTTCCCTCTATGTCTGTTTGAAAAAAAGGTTAATGGCAAGGCAAAAAAAAATGGGTGATCTTTTCTGGATCACCCATTTTTTTCGGCTGAAAGCCTTGAATTTACTGCACTAAAACAAACCCGGCCCAATAGAAAGGCTCCGGATATTTAGCCCTGATCGCACTTTGAGCGGTGCGGAAAGCCTTGGGGATGGTCATTTTTTCTTCGAGCCAGTTGTAGTAAAAATCGGTCATCAATTCCTGAGTCTGAAATTCGGGAACCTGCCACAGCGACATGATGAGGTTTTTCGCTCCGGCAATCTTGAAAGCCCGCTGCAATCCATAAACGCCTTCCGTACCCTTTATATCTCCCAGTCCGGTTTCACAGGCAGAAAGGACCACCAATTCCGTGTTTGTCAAATCCAGATGACTGATTTCGTAAGCGGTGAGGATGCCGTCTTCCATATCGTCGTATAGCGGTTTTCCGGTTTGCCAGGCGTAATTGGCCCCAGCCAACACCAATCCGGAGCGAATCATAGGATGGCCAGAGGTTTTGAAAATGGGTTCCTGGCCACCGATTTTATCAACAATCGGGTCCGGGAAAAAGAAGCCGTGAGTGGCCAAATGCAGAATGCGCGGGGCAGGGCTAGCTTTGGCCTTGAAGGCTTCCTCGCTGGCCGCATAGCCTTTTTCTATAACAGTTTTCACCTTGGCATCTTCCAGCAGGATGCCAATGGCGTCCACTTCGATCTCGGTCCACTGCAGGTAGTTCCATTTGTCATTGCGCAAGGTGGCATCGGTATCGGCGAAGGAAAGCCCGCGTAAGGCGCTCCTGCTGCCCAGGCCGCCGCCACTACTCCACTGAGCATTGGCCTGCATTGTAGCAACGCTGTCCATTTCGTATCGAATACCTCCAAAAAGCAGCGCGTTGGCATTAATGCTTTTAGTCTGAGAAGCAGTTTTCAATGACAGCACCTGCCGGGTACTACCCAGCCGGATGAGCCGGTAACGATCGGCCAGTATCTCCGTTTCGTTGAGGCGAATGGCATTGAGACTTAGGCGGTGTAGCTGTCCGGCGGGAGAGAAATAGACAGTTGTAACGCCCTTTAGGGCTTGCTCCAGTGGTTGCCAAAGTTGCTGGTAAATGGACCGTTGAGCGTAGAGCTT
Source organism: Saprospiraceae bacterium (assembly GCA_965229635.1). Classification (GTDB taxonomy): domain Bacteria; phylum Bacteroidota; class Bacteroidia; order Chitinophagales; family Saprospiraceae; genus BQJU01. The sequence goes on along the minus strand of OZ245894.1, from coordinate 1,464,485 downwards.
GTTAATATCTTCATCGGGTCGATTTGAGGATTCAGGCATCAATTTGGTCAGTTCTGCTTCCGTAGTCAGCGGAATGAATTGCGGTGCATCAGCACCGGGTTTTAGTACCAGGGCCGCGTAGATTCCCTGATCGGTCACTTCGCGATCAAATCTCTGATAGTGCACAAATTCAATGGCGGCTTCTCCGGCTACCAATTGTGATTGCACCTCCCGCCAGTTGACCTGACGGCGACCCTCCCCAAAACCTGCCACCGTGCGAACCAATTCTTTTTCCACTACATTGGCCTTTTCCTCCAGTTCCCCAACCATCACACTATCCCTTTCTGCAATTGGTTTGGCATATTCACCGGCCAATCGAAACCCGATGGATTTGAGTTGATATAACTGTTCCCGACCCAGAGGATCGGCCAACGCCCGGATTTTGTTCTGATGAGCGGCATTCAGCAAAAAGCCTTTGTAAAACAGGCTATTGTCATAAACAACTTTTGCAAAGTCAGCGGCTAAATCCGGGACTTGACCGGCAAGTGTTTCCGCAAACGAAAACAACTGCTCCTGGCTGGCCGAAAATTTTTGCAAATACGCATTTAATTCCAGCTCTGAGAGGTAATATTGTGAGAGGATAGCCAGTGATTGATTGAGGCCGGCGAGTTCCTCAAAGTGAATACGTGCCGTCGCATAATTCCCCATTTCCCACTCCACCAGTGCCAGACCGTTCAAGGTCTTGGAATAAGAGGGATTCTCCTTTCCCAGGGTCGCTTCATAGATATTCAGGGCTTGTTGATACAAGGGCCCTGCTTTGGCGTAGGCCTGCATCTTATTGTATAAATTGGCCAGATTTTGTAGACTCTCGGCGTATTTCGCGTGGTTTTTTCCAAGTTTGTTCTCCTTGATATTCAGCGCCTCAAAATGCAGTTTTTCTGCTTCGGCATATTCGCCGGAATTCAGGTACAAAATGGCCAGATTATTCAGGCCATCAGCATAATCCGGATGGTCGTTACCCAGGGCTTCCGCGTTGAGGGCCAGAGATTCCTCATAAAAGGGTCTTGCTTTTTCATAAGCTCCGGTGGCCAGGTACAGGCCCGCAAGGTTATTCAGGCTGGTGGCATAATAATAGTTGTTTTTACCAAAGGCCTTTTCCCAGCCCGCTCTTACACTGATGTAAAGGGGTTCCGCCTTTTCGCAATTGCCCATCGAAAAATATAGATTGCCCAGATTCCCCAGACTTAAGGTATAACGCGGATCATCCTTGCCTATCAGCTCCTCCTTGATTTGCAGCACCTCCAGGTAAATTGGTTCTGCTTTTGCATAATCCTGCATCGAATAGTAAAGATTGCCCAGATTGTTCAGACAATTGGTGTAATAGGGATGCTTTCGATCCTGAAGGCGGTTTTCAAAAATATCTTTGGCCTCCAGATATAGCTCTTCAGACTTTTCATACAATCCGATTGCCCGGTAGAGCATGCCCAGGTTGATGAGTCCACCGCAATAATCGGGGGACTGCTTACCTTTCAGTTTTTCCCACAGGGAAATGACTTCGAGCTGTGCCGCCTCCGACTTTTCAAATTGACCGGTACTGGTGTACAGATTTGCCAGGTTATTCAGGCTCCGCAGATAATCCAGATGTTCCCTGCCAAATAATTCCTCCCGGATGTTCTTCGACTCTTGTTGCAAGGGTAATGCCTTCTGAAAAAGGCCCTGCGCCTGATAAAGATTAGCCAGCCCATAAAGACTGTAGGCATAGCCGGAATCCACTTTACCTGAAGCTTTTTCGTGGATTTCCAATGATTTGAGATACCACCCTTCCGCAACTTCATAGTCACGTTTCGCCTGCAATATTCTGCCGTGGTTGAAACACGCGTTCCCGTAGACCGCTGTTTCCGGTCCCAGTTGTTCAAGCGCCAATTGCTCCGCCTCAAGATTCACCGCCAATGCCTGATCATATTGCCGTTGGTCGCTTAAAGTTTTTGAATGCTGAATGAGGCTGTCCACTTTTTGTGCTATGTGGTCATTTACATCCTGTGCAAGAACCAATAATGGGAGGAAGAACAAAAAGAGCATCAAAATATGTTTCATATAAAGCAAGGGTTAGGTGTGATTTCAAGGACTACTCAATTAGCTTTACAGCTTTTTTTGCCTGTTTTTGAAAGGGTTGTTTGGCATCAGCCGCAATTGCTTCAAATTGCTCCGTGGCTTCACTCCGCTGACCGGAAATGAGTGCCGCCAATGCACGATACCATTCCAGGTGATTTTTTAAATTTGGTTGCCGCCCTTCCAGACCTTGCCAATAAGGCAGTGCCTCTGCTCCCTGGCCCAATTCCAGCAGACAATAACCTTTCAGAAAATGCAGCGTATCATTTGCGGCCATTTTGCGCTCGAGCGCCTGCAGGCGAACGTAGGCCTGGGTAAAATTGCGGCCTTTTAGCAGGGTGTCAATCTTTTCAAAAGGAGCACCAAACTGCATACTTGCCGGGGGGTATTCGGTGTACCATAACTGGTCCAGCAGGGCCTTCCGGGCTGCATTTTCCTGCTGTGCTCCCCGTACATTGGGGGCTGTATAAAGTGGATCAGGAATCGCTTCAGAGGGCTGAATTTCGGCGATGGGGCGAGACTTCTTCCTCTCCGGCGTTTCTTCCTGGATCGGCACTTCTTCGGGAGCCTGGCTTTCCTCGTTTTCTGTCGGTTCCGAAGAAGGCATAACCGGTGTTTCAATCGATGGCGTTTCAATCGTTTCCGTATCCGTAGGCCTAGCTGCCCGATCAGCAAACTGCCAATAAATAAGCCCCAGAGCCAGTGCCACGCCCAATGCCCCCAACAGCCAGCGCCACCAGGGAGCCGACCTTTTTGGCTTCGAGGGCCTGGACAAGGCTTCTGATACGGTATTTCTCAACATTTGTATATCAATATCTTCGGTGAGCTGCTGCAATTCGCGAACTTCCTCTGCAAAAGCAACATTGCGCTGCATTTCCGCTTCGAAGGCCTCCAGGGCCTCTCCGCTCAATTCTCCATCGATATAGGCTTCAATATTGAATTTTTCCATTAGAATTTTTCCTTTATACCTGCCGCTCTGGCAATTTCGGCCAGCTTTCTGAGGCACTGACTGCGTTTACTTTTCAACGAGTTGATGGAAGTAAAATCCGCCAGCTTTTTCTCCACTATTTCCTTATCACTATAGTGGTTAAAGTATTTAAAAATCAGCAATTTCCTACAGGTTTCCCCAAGCCTTTGCAGCAAATCGCCAACGATTTTCTGTCGCTCCTTGTCCCGGAAATAGGCTTCGGGGTTCAGGCTGCTTTGGTGGGGAATATTGTCCAATTCCTCCGTCCTTGGCTTTTTGGCCCGAATGCGATTGGCCAGCAATTTCCGCATCACCCCCATCGCATAGGCCGCCGGGTGATAATCCTGATGCTGAAAGGTTTTTTTGCGAATATTGGCAATGGTGATGACCAGAATATCATTGACCAATTCTTCGGCATCTTCAATCGCCAATCCTGCCCGGATGACCGCCTTGCGCACATCTGGCCTGATTTTATCCGCCAGTGTTCGAATAGCAGTATGATCAGCACGGCCCAGGGCATCATACAATGCACTTTTTTGATCAGAAATGGTCCCTCCCGAATTTGCTTCCAACAGCTATTATGTTGTTTTCTTAGAAAAGGTTAACGATATACTGTCTATGATTTGAAAGTACTACTTTTTTTTATAAATGCTGAAATAGATTGCACTCGCCCTGAAGAAGTTTGCAAAATCACCCTTTGAGTAGAATTAAAGCAGAATTTTCAGAATCGAAGAATTAGCAGAATGGTGACTCGTCCTAAAAAAGGTTGACTAAATTAATTAATGGTCATCATCATCACGGTTTCTTTTTTTGCTACTTTTTTTCTTTGTTAATTCCACAGCAAAAATGTGGATAACTTTTCCGTAAAAGGGTTTAAAGAACCTCTATTTTTTGAGGATAGTAGTTCTTCCATTTCCTTTGTAGCGCTCCTGCTCTTTGATGAGCTTTATCCGGTGTAAGCATCTCAATACTGGCGTGTGGACGTTCACTATTGTAGATGCCGATGATCTGGCTAATATAGCCCTGTGCCTGAGAAAGGTTTTTAAACCTTTGGTCATAAATCCATTCCATCTTCAAAATGCCATTGACGCGTTCGGCAATAGCATTTTCTAAAGGGTCTCCATTTTCGGTCATACTGATACGCACCTTTTTTGTTTTCAATATCTTGACATACTCATGGCAACAATATTGAACACCTCGATCAGAGTGATGAATCAGCTGATCTGTTGGACCGTTTAGTCCTTTTAATGCCATTTGTAAAGCCTCCACAGCGTGTTTAGCTTCCAGACTATCTGCGGTCTTAAAGCCAATGATCTTTCTGGAATAAGCGTCCGTTATTAAGAACAAATAAGCAAAGCCTTTTTCCGTTTCAATGTACGTAATATCACTTACCCATAATTGATCAGGTCCTGTAATTTGCAAGTCTCTAATCAGGTTTGGGTATTTTCTAAACATATGAAAGCTATTGGTCGTCCGAACACTCCTCCTTTTTCTTCGAACCAGTAAATGATGATGATCCATCAACTCATATAGAGCATCTCGACCTATCTTTAAACCTTTTTCTAATAACTTGACTACCAGCTTTCTGACTCCAATCCGCGGCATCCTTTTCCTGATCTGTAGTACGGCCTGAAGCACTATGATTTGTTCAGATTGCTTCTTGTATAATTGACGCTCTTTCTTGTAATACCCTTGTTTACTTTTGCCAAACAGTTCACACAACGTCTCTATCGAGACCCCTTTCCTTTCCTTTTTTACTTCTTGGACTGTTTGGCTCCAGGCTTTTTTCGGATTGGAATTTTAAATTCTCGCTCCGCTATGGTGATCATCGTATCTAAAACCTCATTCTTCAGCTGTTCATACGATAACTGACGCTTCAATTGCTCGATTTCTAATGCTAATTCTGCTTTACTTTTTTCTCCTTGCTCTAATGGCTCTTCATCTTTAGGTATCATCCATTCATATTTTGTTATCCAACGCGGGATGGTCATACTTCCTCCTATCCCATATTTGCGCCTGGCTCCTTCCTGGCTAATTTGGCCCAAGATAACTTCTTTTACCACCTCTTTCTTAAAGGCGTCCGAATACTGGTTTACTTTCTTCATCTTTGTCCTTTTTTTGGTTTACTTTTTTGTCAACCTATTTCAGGACTAGTCATGGTCAAGGCGAAGCCCCTAAACCGTCTCCCCCGCCTCCCCCATCTAAACTTAATCTCCCTACACTCTAAACTTTCCCAAATAAATTTCTACTTTCGATCATCACCAACCGGCAATCCCTATGGAGCTGCAACAAACCCAACTTGACCTGAAATCCAGAGTGGCCAAGGGCCTCAATTTTGGTATCGAAGCCGTGGAGAAGATGCTGGCCAACGACGCCACCGGCTACAACGATTTTATCCTGCTGAAAAGTCAGTACAATGACCTGATGCACCTGTCGTCCATCAATACGCTGCCGTACGAGCAGATTGAGCTGGGGCTGAACAAACTCCGCACCCACCTGCTCAAGATTATCGACAACCTGCGCGAGGAAGACCTCAACCGCCCCAAGCTGGATACGGCTATCAAAAATACGGCCCTGCCCAACCGGCGGACCAACTTCTTTAAACTACTCGATATCCACTTCCAAAACCTGGAGGCGCTCTGCTACATCGAATTGCGGCCCTCCTCCGGTGGTTACGATGATGAATACCGGGTCAACGGACGGGAAGCGGTGCACAAACTCTACGGTGGTGCTCGCTTTCGCTTTGGTAAAAAAGATCAGATCGAAGGAGACCACCTGGCACACATTAAAAAGTATTTTGGGCAGTATTTTACGGGCGATTCCGGCATGTTTGAGGTGTATTTCAACAACATCAAACACCTGCTGGATTATGTGCTCGAAGATGAAGTGGATCAGCCCTTTTTCCTCGATACACTGCGGTCTATGTTCTCCCGCTACGAGCGCGCCTTCATCTTTTACTACGCCCTCACCGGACTGGATGAGGAATTTACCCAACTTATCAAAGTCAGCGGCCTGATCAATGCCTCCATCCAGGATGTACTGGTCTATCCCGAGCATTGGGCGTATTTTCAAAATTGATGAAATAATCTATATTGGAACATGAATCTGGAGACATACGGCCAGATGAAATTGCATGAATTATTGTAGTCCTTATTCTCCAAAAAATCCATCCGGATTTTTCTCTAATAGCCCAAAATCATGTGAAACGCACAAGCCCTCAGTTCAACCAATTCTTCCCGATTACCTGAAAACTAATGCTGTAGAAGCCCTAAAACCTAATTCCTAAACCCCTTCCCCTAAAAAATTCTGCTAATTTTAAAATTCTGCTTCCATGTCCACCCAAACCATCAAAGTGCCGCGCCACATCCTTCCGGTGATCATCTTTTCCCAATTTGCCGGTACGTCACTCTGGTTTGCCGGTAATGCCATCACCAATGACCTGCAACGGGTATTTGACCTGCCCCCCGGAGCCCTCGGCAATCTCATTTCCGCCGTTCAGCTGGGGTTTATCACGGGCACCCTGACCTTTGCCTTTCTGGTCATCGCCGACCGGTTTTCTCCCTCGCGGGTGTTTTTTATTTCGACTACATTGGGCGCACTGGCCAATCTCAGTATCTACCTCTTTGCGCGTGGTTTTGGCGACATTCTCGCCTTCCGTTTTCTCACTGGCTTCTTTCTGGCAGGCATCTACCCCATCGGCATGAAGATTGCTGCCGACTGGTACGCCAAAGACCTCGGCAAGGCGCTGGGCTATCTCGTCGGAGCGCTGGTCATGGGCAAGGCTTTTCCGCATTTCCTGCGCTTTGAAGGGCAGGATTGGCCCTGGTCGGCCATTTTGATTGTGACGTCACTTGTCGCTTTTATAGGTGGACTTTCCATACTATTTTTTGTCGGCGACGGGCCACTACGCAAGAAAGGTAGTCGCTTCAAAATCAATGTCATTTCCGAGATTTTCAGCTTTAGCAAATTTCGCTCGGCGGCATTCGGGTACTTTGGTCACATGTGGGAATTGTACGCCTTTTGGGTCTTCATTCCGGTCTTCCTCAAGGCCAATCCCGCCTTCAGCGGCAATACGTCGCTCTGGAGTTTTTTTATCATCGGCATGGGTACAGTGGGCTGTATCTTGGGTGGATATTGGTCGATGCGCCGAGGTAGTCGTTTTGTAGCGTCCATCATGCTGATCGTTTCGGGGCTTTGCTGCCTGTTTTCTCCATTGTTCACCGCCTTGCCCGTAGTTCCCTTTCTGCTCATCCTCCTGATCTGGGGCTTTGCTGTGGTCGGCGATTCGCCGCAATTTTCCACCATGGTGGCCCACACCGCCCCTTCTCTCTACATCGGTTCGGCCCTCACCATTGTCAATTGCATCGGCTTTTTCATCACCATTTTCAGCATCGAATTACTCAACTGGCTGCACGTTCACTACGGCCCTCACTGGCTGTACCTGGCCCTGCTGCCCGGCCCGATTTTGGGGTTATTGAGCATCCGTCGGCAGATCTAACGTCATTTTAATTTTCCAAACTAAATTTTAAAAAACTTGACATCAACAATTTTTTTTAGGAATTTTGAATTAACCAATACCATTTATTTCGTATTTCATTTATAAAAATACGGTCTCACCACTTAACTGCCGGGGTTCAACCAGTCTCCGACACTCATTTAACTTCAATAGAAGGTGACATTTTGGGCGTGATCTCGGCTCAGCCGAGACGCGGGTCCGCGTCCCTTAGACCACCTTCTACTGTAAAAAAGCGCCCCAGCAATTCCTAACCAAATCCCCGCTCCGTTTTTCGATGCACCACCAAACGGAGTAGGCACAAACCGTTCAAAATGCAATTCTATCAGAAATGTCTGAAGTGCAACCGTATCAATGCTGCGGAAAATTATACCTGCACCTGTGACGAAGCCGAATGGACCAAAGAATACCGCATGATCGATGTCACCTACCAACTTTCTCCGGAAGAGAAAGCCCGGGCGGTACAATCGTATCAGCATTACGACCTCAATGATCCACGAGGTATACTACAGTATTTCTTCACTCCACACTGGGGACAGGCCGGGCAGATTGACCTGCAGGTGGGCCTCACACCATTCTTTTCGCTTGATCACCTCAGCGAAAGCTACGGGCCCATGATCTGCCTGAAAAATGAGGGCGAAAACCCCAGCGGTTGCTTCAAAGACCGCGAGACCGTCATGGCTGCCCTGCACAGTCTGGCGAAGCACAAGAAGAAGGCCGTCATTTATTCCTCGGGTAATGCCGCCGCTTCGGCTTCGCTCTTTGCCGCCGGTCTCGGCTTTCAGCTCATCACCTGTGTAGCAGGCGATACCTACCCTGAAAAGGTGGAGTACATACGCAAAAAAGGCTCAGCCGTGATTCGCATTGGCGATGAACACACCAATTATGAGGAAGGTTACCGCCTGTTTGCCCAGCTCAACGATCAGGGTTTCTTTGTCGAAAATGGCTTCGACAATTGGTCTGTCCGTAATCCCTACCGCATCCTCGGCGATAAAACCACTGCCCTGGAAATCGTCAAGCAATACCGCAAGACGACCGGCAATACCACTGCCGTACCCGATTATGTAGTGGTGGCCACGGGGAATGGAAGTTGTCTGGCCGGCATCTGGCGGGGCTTCACCGAGTTAAAGCGGTTGGGCATCATCGAACAGTGTCCCAAAATGGTCTCTGCGGCCATCAAGAATGCCTCTCCCATTTATGAAGCCGTGCAGCGAAGACAAACCAGTCGCCCCGTCATTTGCAACCTCGACAATGTCCCCGAAAGCGAAAAGGAAATTGGCAGCACCATTTTGGCCGAGGAGGGTTATGATAGTGTGGAAGCCACCAAAGCCGTGCTGGAATCCGGCGGCCTGGCGATGCAAGTCAGTCGAAAGGAAATCAAAGGTGCCCTGATCGACCTGATGGAACAGGAAGAGGCACTGGCCCTGAAGCAAGAGTTGTTGCCCGAGCCCGCTTCCCTGGTCACGTTGGCCGCAATCAAGAAAATGGGTAAACAAAAAATCGTGGATCGCCGTTCTTCAGCTGTTGCCGTCATTTCCGGACACGGCGCCAAAGCCAAAAAGCTATTGCTCAAGATGCTAAAAAAACGCCCGGAGCTACAGCAAACGATGCAGACGATCATCCAGCGCCGCAAAAGCCGCCGCAAGCCGTACATTGCCCCAAATAAAGGCCGCCTGATCAATGTAGAAGCGGACATTTGGGAATTGCAGAACGCTTTTCATGAGTTGTATCCGAGGTTGTTTGGACTGCCGCAGTAGTTGAGAGGGGGAGATGGTTGAGACGGAGGAGGATCTCCTACGCTAAAGCTTCGGCGATCGAGGGGGAGATGAAGGAGACGGGGAGACAGGGGAGGCGGTTGAGACGGGGGAGGAAGTGTAGAGTTTAGGGGTTTTGACTAGTCCTGAAATAGGTTGACAAAAAAGTAAACCAAAAAAAGGACAAAGATGAAGAAAGTAAACCAGTATTCGGACGCCTTTAAGAAAGAGGTGGTAAAAGAAGTTATCTTGGGCCAAATTAGCCAGGAAGGAGCCAAGCGCAAATATGGGATAGGAGGAAGTATGACCATCCCGCGTTGGATAACAAAATATGAATGTATGATACCTAAAGATGAAGAACCATTAGAGCAAGGAGAAAAAAGTAAAGCAGAATTAGCATTAGAAATCGAGCAATTGAAGCGTCAGTTATCGTATGAACAGCTGAAGAATGAGGTTTTAGATACGATGATCACCATAGCGGAGCGAGAATTTAAAATTCCAATCCGAAAAAAGCCTGGAGCCAAACAGTCCAAGAAGTAAAAAAGGAAAGGAAAGGGGTCTCGATAGAGACGTTGTGTGAACTGTTTGGCAAAAGTAAACAAGGGTATTACAAAAAAGAGCGTCAATTATACAAGAAGCAATCTGAACAAATCATAGTGCTTCAGGCCGTACTACAGATCAGGAAAAGGATGCCGCGGATTGGAGTCAGAAAGCTGGTAGTCAAGTTATTAGAAAAAGGTTTAAAGATAGGTCGAGATGCTCTATATGAGTTGATGGATCATCATCATTTACTGGTTCGAAGAAAAAGGAGGAGTGTTCGGACGACCAACAGCTTTCATATGTTTAGAAAATACCCAAACCTGATTAGAGACTTGCAAATTACAGGACCTGATCAATTATGGGTAAGTGATATTACGTACATTGAAACGGAAAAAGGCTTTGCTTATTTGTTCTTAATAACGGACGCTTATTCCAGAAAGATCATTGGCTTTAAGACCGCAGATAGTCTGGAAGCTAAACACGCTGTGGAGGCTTTACAAATGGCATTAAAAGGACTAAACGGTCCAACAGATCAGCTGATTCATCACTCTGATCGAGGTGTTCAATATTGTTGCCATGAGTATGTCAAGATATTGAAAAGTAAGAAGATTCGTATCAGCATGACTGAAAATGGAGATCCTCTAGAAAACGCTATTGCCGAACGCGTCAATGGCATTTTGAAGATGGAATGGATTTATGACTGCCGTCCGACATTAAGATTTAACGAATCTTAGCGACGAAAAGATTTGAAAAAACGTTCATTGACATATTGGTTAGATTACTCAAATAAAAAGGATCATGGCGCAAGCAAAAGAACTACAACTTCGTCAGCAAATAGCGTTAGCCTATGAAAAAGGAGCGTCCTACAGTAGTTTGTCAGATCGCTATAGCGTTAGCTATAATACAGTACGGACGATCTGTATTCGTTACCAAGAATCCAAAGAATTGGGTTTAGTGCCTCGCTACAACAATTGCGGTCGGTCCCAAGAGCAAGGAGCCGAACGGTCTTTTCGCTTAGTTCGTTTGTTGAAGCATCTTCACCCTACTTGGGGCGTAGGCTACATTTTAGTTCGGATTAGACAAGCCTATCCTGACTTGTTACTCCAAAGTGAACGACATTATCAACGGCGGCTAGCTACACAACGCAATGATCTACCTAAGCCTAAACTTCCGATGAGGCCACCGTTGGATCGTTCTCGCAAAGCCCATGATACATGGCAAATAGATGCCAAAGAACGTATTGAGGGGACTGATGGCGATGAGCGATGCTTTTTAAATATTACTGATGAAAAAACAGCGGCCTTGCTTCAAGTCAAGGCTTTTCCCCCTGGGAAGGATATGTAATGTTTCAGTGGATGAAATTCGAACACTGCTACTTAGCACATTTAAACAATGGGGCCTACCCTTAGCTATACGCACGGATAATGGAAGCCCCTTTGGGGTGCCTACCCGCGATGTCATTCCAATTCTTTCCTTATGGCTGGTGGCTTGGGGCATTACCCCAATTTTGAATCGTCCACGGCGACCACAGGATAATGCAACAGTGGAAAGTAACCAAGGTACGGCTAGTCGTTGGGCCGAAGTCGATCGATGCCAAAGCCTTGAGCAAATGCAAGAAAAACTCAATGAAGTATGTATAATACAAAGAGATCATTTCCCCGTCAAACGCATTGGAAAGGTAACACGAAGTAAGGTTTTTGAAGATTTGTACTGTACTCAGCGGCCATTTGAACAAACACTATTCGATGAACAAAAAGCCTATCAATACCTCGCTCAGGCTGTCTATCCCAGAAAAGTAAGTTCGGCAGGACACACGGCCATCTATGGAAAAACTTTCCAGGTAGGCTTAAAATATAAACACCAACATGTCTTTGTTCAATTTGACCCAAATCATATCGCCTGGTTATTTAGGGACTCCAAAGGCACAATACTGGTGTCTATTCCTGATCCCAGATTTTCAGCAGAAAACCTTTTTAATCTAACTATGTGTCAATGAACTATTTTTTTTTCAAATCTTTTTGTCGGACTAATTCGTTAAATCTTAATGTCGGACGGCAACACACTAAACTCTAAACTAAATAAATTCTGCTCTTTTTGGATTTCGCCAATTATCTGTTCAGAAAGAACAGCAGATTTTTAGGATACGCCCAAATATTATAAAATCTATGCCTAAAACATTCGCACAATTCAACGAAACCGACGCCCTGCAATCCGTCATCATTGGCCGGTGGGAGGGATACCGGCGGGTGGAGGCCTATACCGAGATCGTTAATGAAGAACAGCGCAAGGGATTGCCTACGGAGCAGGAATTGCAGCCGGAATTTGCGGCATTTCGGGCGACCCTGGAAAAGCACGGTGTGGAGGTAAAGATTCCGCACTACGTCGGCAAATTTGTGTACGACCAGCTTACGCCTCGTGATATTGCAGTGGTCATCGGCCGGAAGCTGGTGCTGTGTAATATGGTCAATACCAGCCGCAAGTACGAGTGCGCCGGGATCTTTCCTTTGCTGGAAGGATTTGCCGGAGAAGAGCCGGATATTCTGATTCCGCCTCCCAATTGCCGACTCGAAGGCGGCGATATCATGGTCGACAAAGGCCGCATTCTCATTGGCATCAGCCAGCGTTCCAATCTGGCGGGATATGAATGGCTGAAACGGGAATTTGGCCACCAATTTGAGGTCGTGGCCCTACACACCAAAAGCCTGGCCGAAGACGAAAACGTATTGCACCTCGACTGTACCTTCAACCCCATTGGCGAGGGGCTGGCACTGATTTATGAAGAGGGCTTTAAGAACATTCCAGATTTTCTAAAACAGGATTACGAATGGATTCCAGTCACCAAAGCCGAGCAGCAGGAACTAGCCACGAACGTGCTTTCTATTAATGAAAAAACCATCATCGCACGGGACCATCCGCAGTGCAAGCGACTCACCAAAACCTTAAGAGAAAAAGGCTTTACAGTGGAGGAAATTCCATTTAATGGAGCGCCGTCTACGGGAGGGTCGTTTCGGTGTTGTTCTATGCCGTTAGTTCGACGGCTAAATTGATTTAGTGAAGCTTTAAAGACAACAAAAAAGCAAAAGCCTAAACTGTAAAAACTCGCCTTTTTGGATTAGTTGCTACTCTTTTCTGCAGAAACTAGCCATCATTTTCGCAACTCAAACATTTTTTTTGGCTCAAACAGTTTACAGTTCTTAACAGCTTTTGTATCACTTCTCGCTAAACCAGCTAAGGCCATTTTGACCGTCTCGATTGAAAAAGAGTTGCACGGATAGGAAAAACGAAGCAGTCCCATATTACCATTAGAGGATTTTTAAAACTTTTTAGTTTCAAAATAATTATAAGAAAACTCCAAGGATTCAACCGCCACCTCATTTCCCGTTGACTTAAGATCAGATGCTGACCACTTCACCGGATAGGCGTTGTAAAAGGTCCAGGAGGTTAGTCCTTTACCCTGTGCATCCACTAGCTGGACGACAACTTGCTTGGTTTTGATCGGACTATCCAGTTCCCCGGATAGCGTTTCCTGACACCATTTCCAAATACTTGATTCCTTTGATATTAAGCCTCGTTTGAGCACGAGGTTGGTATATTGGGCCGCACGGGGCAACTTATGCGTAAAACGATTTTCTCCACCAGAGGGGATCTCCTCCGGATTGGCATCCATATTTATACCAGATGCTTCCTGAAAGGCAGCAGTGTCACCGTCAATGGACAATTGAAATAAAAAGGATACTGGCGGATAGGAAGATGAGTCACTCATTGGGGAAAGGATTTAGGTTTTGGGTTTTAGGTTTTAGGTTTTAGGGATCAACGCTTGCGTATGGGCACCCAGATTTCCTCCTCCGATTCCGGATTGGTGGGCCCCAGGTATTTTTCTCCCAGCACTTCAAAATGCGCCCGCTCATCCTCCCGGTAAGGCGAGGAAGGCAGCCACTCCAGGTAAATATACTGAAACATTCCGCGAAAAGTCTCCGCCACACCCTTATAAATAAAAACCGCATAGTCTCCGCCCTTCAGCGTGAATGGCTCCATGCCTTCCGGAATGTCCTCATACGCCGACACCTCCACCGCCGCCCAGGTGGTAAAGGAAATCTCCGGCCGCAAATCCTTCATCAGCTGCCCTTTGCTCAATACTTGTACTGAATAATGCTCTGCTCCCACCACATTGGCCACCTCGTGCCGTCGCGGCATAAAGCGTCGCCACAGGGTTCCCGCCTGATGATTGGCAAAAGAGTGCGTGATGTGCATGCCCACCAATCTTTTGGGTGGGATGGTGATGATTTTGGGCGTTTGCATGGGTCTATTTTTAAACTAATAGTTGATTTACTCTGGCTTTCCAGCGGGGGAAACCGTCCACTACCGGGGAATTGGCTTGTGCGTGATTAATTTTTGAAAACACAAATTCCTCGTCGTCCTCATTCCTCAAATATGCCATTCTGCCGTGATTTCTGATGAAACCGATGATCTCTTCAATCCGGGCTATTTTTTGTTTCATATTCATTTCTCCCCGGTCAATACTCCAGATATAGGTCGCATTGGAGTTGAGCAATTCCCAGATAAAATGATGCATTTTTTCTCCTTTCACACAAAACAAAAACCCGAATTTAGGAGGCAAGGAGAATCTCATTTTTTCATCTTGTGCATGTAGCTTACCCGCCAGGTAGGTCAATTGCTTTGCATTTCTAATGCCTTTACTCTCCAAAACCTCTTTGAGAATATCTTGTTCGGAAGCGGGCAACGCATTGCCGAGGTGTTCCTTATCTTCCATCCCGTCAAAAAATTCCTCAGCAGTAAACAAGCTTTTATCCACCGCGATCACTCTCGGCGATTCAATAGCCTTCCTAATTCTTATTTGCCTCACCGACGAAATGAGCTCCTGATTAATGCGATCAACCTCCTGCGAACGGCAGCTGGTTCTGACCTCCCCATTGTCATCAATCTCAGCCCATCCCTGCACCCCTATTTTTCGTTTACCCAAGGCCTTGGCGAAGAAAGGTTTGATGTAATCAAATTCGGGAAGGATATCTTCATTATAAATCTTAATATCCAGGGGTTCGTCAAAGTCTTTCAGCTCCTTTGTGAGCTCCACCATACCCAAACCAAAACGTGTCTCTGATAAAGGGATTTTGAAATCGATTTTAATCCGATGACTAGCGGAAAAATCCCAATCTCCTCTAACTGGACTTGCTTGCTTTGATGTCCGAGTCTCTGGATCATTCCGTGTGATCAGCTGCTCCAATTCACGAGTTGTGTAAGATGATAAGTGTTGAATCACCCCATTCCAGTCGAGGCTATTGAAGGTAAGTCTGTGAATGGGCTTCTTAGGTTTTTGCTTAGCAAAACCAGCAATATCCTCCACATTATAATCGACCACCCTTACCATCAGTTCATTGGTAGCTTTGTCAAACCGTTCCATGAATACCCTCCAATAAATCGGCTCGTAGGTACGAACTGTAAAGGATTCCTTATCGGGAAAATTGGTCTGTTCCCAACTTATCAATCCATGCTCGTTGTACAACAAGCCCTGATTTTCGACCTTAAGGATAATATGTTTACGTTCTTCGTTCAATGTTTGCACAAGCTAATTTTTCCAATATCTAAATTTTTTAAGCTACGCGCAAAAATTCAAGGAAAAGTCAATCCCTAATACTACTTCAGCTGCCTCTTCTCATTCGCCGCCCCCACCCCAAACCGGTCACACCTTTCACAACTAAATGATTTTAAACAACTTACAAGCAAAACAAACGAACATCACCCGTCTTTGAAGGTTTTAAAGAATAAAACACCAATCATGAAAAGCAATTACCAAACCAACTGGATCGTCAACGACACCATCGGCATCTTTCTCAGCATTGCCGTCTCCGCGGGCATTCTCGCCTACGAAGTGCAGTGGCTCGGATTACCGACCACCACTAATGAAAAACTGACCGGCCTCGGTCTGGCCATCGGCGGCGGACTCATCGCCGGGACCATCCTGGCCTGGTTTCAGTACCGCATCCTGAAAAAACGCTACGAAAATCTCAACTGGAGCCGCTGGTGGCGCAATACCGTCATCGCCTACATCGGCGCGTGGGTATTGGCTATTGTCCCGTCTTTCTTTGCCACCGAAGCCAACTCCATTGGACAGGTCATTCCTCCCTTTGGCATCCCCACCTTTACGGTTGAATACGGGTCCATCCTCTTCGGCGGCATCATGGGTGCCATGATTGGCTGCGCGCAGTGGTTTGAACTGCGAAGACACCGCCAACGCGCCTCCGGCTGGGTGGGCACCAATACTTTCGGCTGGGCTGGTGGTCTGCTCATCATTGCTATGATTGGGCTGGTCTTTCAGGGCTCCTTACCAACGACCATGCACGTCTTCGTCGCTGCCGGCCTGATCGGTGGATTGCTGGCTGCCATAGCCATTGCAGTGAGTACAAGCTTATTTTTTACGGGGAAGGTTGAGGGTAGTGTGGCTTGAGGCCGCTGAAATTGCCGGTCTGGCAGATCAGGTCGGTTGCGATGGCCTGGTCTTTGTGGCGGTTGACGACGCAGAGGAAGACCTCGCCATCCTCCTCAGCGAAGATGGACGCGATGACCGCCACCAGCTACGCCATATTAGACCTGTTGAATAAGAAACAGCCACGCAATTCCCTCTGGAACAAAATTTTCTCCCCCTTCCACTGCGCAACAACCACTCCTTTGCAACCTGTCCTAAATCTTCGGTCAAGTTGATCTTTATCACCGGCTGATCGCTTTTACTATTTGGCTGTTTTCAGCAAATTGCAATGAATACAATCATTGTCTTAAAGTAATGGCAAACCCAAAACTATGAAAACCAGGACACTGTCAATCATCACCTTCCTAATGACCGGACTGACACTCATCTCCTGCCTGCTGAGTATTCTTCACAACGACATTTACCAGGATGGAGAATGGGCCAACGCTCAGTGGCTCGGACAGGATTTCGTGACGCTGATAATTGCACTTCCCTTGCTGTTAATTAGTCATTTTAAAGGAATTAAAGGGGAGGATATCAAGTGGAAAATGGTTTACAGTGGGGCCTTATTGTACTATGTGTACACCTACAGCTTTTTTATGTTTGCCGCCAATTTAACCGTGCTGTATTTGTTTCACCTTCCCATTTATGGACTTTCCGTAATCGGTTTGTTTATCGCCATGATGGATTTGTTTTCCACCAATGAGCGTTACTCATTTGATCAAAAGGGACTAAAATGGACCATTATCATTTACCTTATTTTCATATCAGTGATGGTTTCTTTCTTGTGGTTAAACGATATTTTTGCGCATTTAACAGATCCCTCTCATCAATCGGGTACGCCCGATGGGAAAGCTCCACTAATTATTTATTCTCTGGACCTCGGCATCATTATTCCACTCATGATTACAGCAGCAATTTCACTGTATAAAAACAGGCCATGGGGGTTGCTCTTGAATGGCATTATACTCACCAAAACCAGCACCCTGGGATTTGCCCTGATGGCCATGGCGCTGAGCATGTATATCCAACAACTCAACCCCGAACCCTTCCTGATTTTTCTTTGGTGTGTATTGGGTATTATTGGGACTACATTAACTATTTTGTATTTGCGGAAGTTGGATATTGAAGTAAAGGGAGCATAAACCTATCTTACTTTATACTGCCCAGGAACTAAAAGGCAACCAGACAAGTTCCTATTACTATAGATTTATCAAACCAATACCAAATGAACAACTCAGAATTAATTGCCGACAAGATTGAAGCCGTCATCGGAGTGATGTTTTCAGCCTTTAATGACTTCCATCCCAAACCCACCGAATATGCCATCTTCTTTAATCCGGCCCGACATTCCCACTGGTTTATCCTGATCTTTTTCAACGATAGCCCTGCACTAACGACCGCTATCCAGGAGGGAGTCGCCTATCAGGTCCATCAATTTTTGAATGACCGAATGAATCAAATCGACGAGCTGGCAACACTTGATCGAACTATCTTTTTTGACTTCGGCAACTATCCAGAAAACGAGGAGGCATACAACGAAAAGTACTTCGAATTGCTGCACAAAATGGAAAAACTGCAAGCCACGGCCGGGGAAAAACCAGAAGGTGCTTGTGCTCAATGCGGCCACGATTTTGATGCACATCAACTTCGCGGGCCTATTGACGAATCGATTGGTGCCCCCAGGGAGGGCTGGATTATGTGTCCGGAAGAAGGGTGTCACTGTTTTCAGACCTGGAGTGTAAATTTTGAGGCCCCAGAAGTTTAGACACTAATTCTAGCAAACACAAGCTGCTTCCTGGCGTTAAGTAAAAAACGCTTCACGCCAATGAAAAACATCACCAAAAAAATCGACCTCAGTATCCCGGTCAATCTTGCCTTTCAGAAATTTGTCATTGACTTCAATTACTGGTGGCCAAAGGAGTATACCTGGTCGCAGGAGAAGCTGGAGGAAATCCGCATTGACGGCAAAGTGAACGGCCTCTGCACCGAAATCGGGCCGCATGGCTTCCGTTGTGACTGGGGGCGAATCACCAAATTTGAGCAAGGAAAACACCTGGAAATGAAATGGCAAATCAGCCCAAACCGGGAGCCCATTCCCAACCCGGATCATGCCAGTGATTTAAAAATTAGCTTTCTCAAAAAGGGAGATGGCACCGTTATGGAATTTGAGCACATCAACTTCGACAATCACGGCGATGGAGCTGAAGAGTACCGGGAAATGATGGATAGTGAAATGGGCTGGGATTATATTCTGAATGCTTACAAAAAATATTGCGACGGGAAATAAAGCGACTTCAATTGAATGGAGTCCTGCATTTCTGGTACTAAATTCAGTTACAATACCAAATGCAAATCGCCAAATTCATGCCACTGGTAGCCTCCTTTAATGGCCGCCTCATAAGCCATGGCCAGGTGAGACCGCTCGGCCAGCGCTTCCAGCATCAATAAGTGAGAGGCTTTCGGCTCGTGAAAGCCCGTTAGTAGTCCATCAACTGCCCGCAAGCCTCGCTCGGGGGTGATAAAGACATTGGTCCAACCTTCTCCTGCTTTCAAATAGCCATCTTCATCGGTAACGGTTTCCAGTGCACGGACGGCGGTTGTACCAACCGAAATGATGCGCCGTCCTTCCGCTTTTGCCCAATTAATTAGGCTTGCCGTTGTTTGAGAAACCTCATAATACTCCGGATAAGGTCGCTCGTTGGTTTCCAGACTGGCCACTCCGGTATGCAATAAAATGGGTGCAAACTGAACGCCCTTCGCGATCAATCGACTCACCAATTGGGGTGTAAAGGCTCTTCCCGCCGAAGGCATTTCCGCACTGCCGGGATGTTTGGCAAAGACCGTTTGGTAATAGTCTATTGGATAAGCCTCCGCCACTTGCGCATAGCGGATTGGAGTACCGTGCTTTTGCAGAAAGTCAACAACTGGGATAGGTAATTCAAAACGAGCTACCCAGAGTTGCAAATGCTCCAGATTAGGAATTCCTTCATAATAAGGAGCCTGTAAGGATACGATGCCACCTTCCGGCAAAACAAAAGTTTGTCCGGCATTTAGATCGGTATAGCGGTGGGTTTTATTTTCCGCTACACAACGCACCTCCACCAGCCATTCCTTTTCGCTGCGCCGGGTCGACAAGTGCAAACGCCCGGGCAGTCCATTTGGTAAGGAGATGGGCAATGCCGCCGGTAACGTAGCGGAGGTATTGACCACCAACACATCTCCGGCTTGCAGCAATTGGTCGAGGTATTTGAATTGGCTATGCTCAACTTGATCCGTTGCCCGATGCGAGACCATCAGCCGCACTTCATCGCGATGGATGCCTCGTAATTCGGTAGGTTGAGCACATTGCAGCGCCTGGGGTAGGGTGAATTTGAGGGGGTTGTTATTGATTGTAGAGACCATGGTATATTGGTTTTGTAAGTTGTCGGGTGATTTCTTTATGACAATAGGTTTTGAGTCGGACGGACCCCGCGTGAGTGATGCGGAAGGGCCCGCAGGGGACAGCGACGAAGGAGCTGGCCGAACGATAGAGAGCCCTGTAGCGTAACGACCGCTCGGCTTTGCCGAGGGGACACGCCCAAATCAAAATCTTACGTTGGATATTATGCCACACTCGGCTCAAGCAACTGCCGTGCAAAATAGCGCCCACTTGCTCGATTGCTGTCCAAAAGGTTGAGTAATCCCGGCACTGCAATCTCTTCCGGAAGTGGCCGGTCGCTGATGTCCTGCCCGGGAAAAGCCTCCTGGTGCATTTGCGTGCGCATATCTCCCGGATCAAAGGCGTAAATGTGCCAACGTGGATTTTCCTGTGCTAAAATCAAAGTAAGGTGATCGAGTCCGGCCTTACTGGCACCGTAGCCGCCCCAACCGGGGTAAGGCTCTACCGCTGCATCGCTGCTGATATTGATCACAGTGGGGTGATCCGCCAAAAACGGACGTACTTTTTGCAGCAGCGAGAGAGGGGCAATGAGATTGGTATGCACAATAGAATGAATGGTCTCAATTGGATAGTCGAGCAACTGGGGCTGGGGTGAAGCGCCTAGCGTTGAGGCATTATTAACCACGAGGTCCAATGGAGTATTTAGTTTTTGTAATACCTCCCGAAACTGGATCAGGTGCACCTCATCACGCACATCACCGGAGATGGCGGTCACGGAAGTCCACTGCTCCAGGTGCCGTTTGGCGTGAAGCAATTCTTCCGCATTGCGGGCATTGATGATGAGGTACCATTTGCGTTGAGCCAGCGCTTCTGCGAGGGCAAGTCCCAGTCCTTTCGATGCGCCGGTAATTAAAGCTACTTTATGATTCGTTTGCATGATGGATAGATTTTGATAGTGAATTCGTTGATACAAAGGTGGGCGAAAAAGGCAGGGCAGGCATCCGGCAAAGGGATAGTTTTGGGACCTGTACTTTGGTACAGTATTTAGTTTAGCGTTTAGGGTGGAGAGTTTAGAGAATGGGCGCACTTGGTCATTTTTCGGATTCTTTGATTTGGGGAATGTTGCTTTAGTATTGGTGAGTGGTGAAATGGTGATGGGGGAGAGGGGAGAAAGTTGAGGCGGAGTAGGCGGAGTAGGCGGTTGAGGCGGTTTAGGGGCCATTGCTCTGATCATTCTGCTATTGTAAAGGTTTATAATGTTTATGAGGTTTATTTAGTTTATAAGGTTTAGGCTGTAGAGACGGTTTAGGCGAGGCACTTGATCATTCTGTCAATTCTAAAATTCTGGAAATTCTGCTTCAATTCTGGGAATTTTGCTCCTGCTACCACTTTACCAATCCGCCTTTTACGGCAATTTGTACGGCATCGGTGCGGTTGTTGGCGTTGAGTTTGCTGAGGATAGCGCTGACGTGAAATTTGATAGTGCGTTCGGACAGGAAGAGTTCGGCGGCGATGGCTTTATTCGTTTTTCCGGCTTTGAGCAGGTTGAGTACTTCCATTTCACGTTCGGTGAGGGGTGTGTAGGGATAGATGAGCGGGGGTTTTGACTTGGTTTCTTTTTGTGAAGGTAGGCCGAGTGCCTGAATAGTATTTCTAGTCAGATCGACCTGTTGCTTGGCCAGTTGGCGAAGTTCATTGAGGACGGCATCCCTGGTGGAATAGGTGGCCAGTTGCTGCTGCAAATGCTCCAGTCCGGCGAGAAGGCTTTCCTGTAGTCGTTGGGCCAGGCGTTGGCGTTCTTCCAGTACTCCGGCCTGGTGACTTTGATCGTAGCGGCGCGCCCGGTCGATGGCGATGCAGAGCAAATCACCAATGGTGTAGAGCAGTTCCAGCTGCGGCGCACTCAGCTCCTGCGATTGGCTGCTGACCACATTCATGATGCCGATCTTATCGGTTTGGGAATAGAGTGGCACACTGGCGTGATAGCGGAGTCCATCGGTTCCCTCCTCCAGGTCTTTGAGCCGAGAGCAGGTAATCTCACTGATATTGGCGGCGCTTTCCAGGTTATTGGCCAGGTATTTATCGATGCAGTAACACCACCCCGACAGTCGCTCCGGGTGTTGGCGAAAGGCTGGTGGCAGATTGAACGAAGCTGCCAGGTATACGGCGTTTGAGCCTGGGTGGGTCAACCAGATCCAGCCCGTTTGCATGCCCAGCAATTCTACGCTGTGTTGTAGCGTTACGGCCAGGGCCTTGTCCATGCTCACTTCACGATTGAGCTGATGGGCAATGGTATTGAGGATGTGCAATTCCCGATTGCGGGCTTTGAGCTGTTCGATATCCATTTTGCTAAGATAAGGGAATTGCTCTTTTCCAGACCATTGCCGCTGATTTCCCAAAGTAGACTACCGTTTTCAGGTGAGGTACAGGCTTGTGTACTGTTACAAAAAAACATACCGAGGCAGAGGAATACCCATAGGGCTTCCATTAGTGTTTTAGACATTTTACAAGGAATTTTGATGAAGGAATTGATTTTACCTCATTGGTATTCGAAACATCGGTTTTATTACAGTACTGATCGAATTTTTTATTTTTTCGATCTCCGTTGTAATAATTTAGCGCAAGCGAATACTAATGAATTGTATCGCTACATCTATGCAAGACTTCAAATCCATTATTAACCAATACCATCCATTGCTGTATAAGATCGGCCGGTCTTATACGGATGAGGTGGCGGATTTTGAGGACCTTTACCAGGAAATGCTGATCCAGATATGGCAGTCTTTGAAGAACTTCCGGCAACAATCCAAATTATCCACCTGGATTTACAAAGTGGCCTTAAATACGGCCCTGACCTATCGCAAAAAGCAGCGAAAAAAACTACCGCAGGTCTCTCTCGGCTCAGCCGAGCTCGGTGAGCTAAATCACGCAAGTCCGGAAGAAGAACCTACTGGCGAGCA
Source organism: Saprospiraceae bacterium (assembly GCA_965229635.1). Lineage (GTDB taxonomy): Bacteria > Bacteroidota > Bacteroidia > Chitinophagales > Saprospiraceae > BQJU01. The sequence continues at coordinate 1,441,800 of OZ245894.1, read as the reverse complement.
CGAAGCGGAAGTCAACTTATTATACGAAAGTATCAAGGCATTAAAGAAAGATGATCGCGCCCTAGTTTTACTACACCTGGAGGGCAAACAATACAATGAGATCGCCGAGATTATGGGCATCACTACCTCCAATGTGGGCGTGAAACTATTACGTATCAAGAAGAAACTGTTTGAATTATTAAAAGCCAGGGGCTATGCAAGAGTTTGATTTGCAGAAAATATGGGCACGAGGTGATCAGGCCGCCAAAGCGCACTACCACAGCATCAAACCGCAGGTAGAGCAGATGGCCACTCGCCGGTCCAGCAATGTTTTGCGAAAGGTACTGCGCAACGCACTGGCAGAGTTGAGCTTCAGCTTGCTTTGCATTGGCCTGGTTGTCCTATTCCTCGATTCCGATACCAACGTTTACTGGGCATTTATTGCCGCCGGAGTTACCGCCACTATTTTCTCTGCTTATTTCTTTTTAAAGCTACGCCAGCAACTCAAGGCAGTACCCCAAATCAGCCTTCGAGAATCCCTGAAATCCAATATTCAAATCCTGCGTCAATTTATCAATCGGCTATACCTTTATACCCATTTATTTCTTCCCATTGGCTTCTATGTTGGAGCCCTTTCTTCTATGTCAGACCACAGTGAGTTGTTTTCCACTAATGGATTGAAAGCATTGTTGGTTATTACCGCTATTGGCATTCCGCTACTGTTATTGATGGGGTGGTTTATCAAAAAGAAATACATCCACTGGCTCTATGCCAAACATTTGGGGGAGTTGGAAGACATCCTGGTCCATCTGGAAGAAAGCTAGTGGATTGATGCCAAAATAATTGACATTTAATGTTCAGCATCTTTAATACTTCTGGCCTGAAAAAAGTATCAACTATTTCGGACTAGTCGCACTAGTCCATTTTCCCGCCCCCACCCAGTCAATAGTCAGAAATTGTGGTTGCAGGTCATATTTCCAGTTGTTCCTCAATTTTTCCCAATTGTTGCGCCGAAAGCCTTACCTTTGCGCACTTAATTCAGGAATTTTATTATGAGTTTTACAAAACAGCTCAATCGCAGACGGACTTTTGGCATCATCAGCCACCCGGATGCGGGAAAAACGACCCTTACGGAAAAACTGCTGCTCTTCGGCGGAGCCATTCAGGTAGCCGGAGCAGTAAAGTCGAATAAGATCAAGCGCAGTGCCACTTCCGACTTTATGGAAATCGAACGCCAGCGGGGTATCTCGGTGGCCACTTCGGTGATGGCCTTCAAATACCGCGACTTAAAGATCAACATCCTCGATACTCCTGGTCACCAGGATTTTGCCGAGGATACCTTCCGCACGCTCACGGCCGTGGATAGTGTGATTGTGGTGATCGATGTGGCCAAGGGTGTAGAGACCCAAACCGAGAAGCTGGTGGAGGTTTGCCGGATGCGTAAAACACCCATCATTGTTTTTATCAACAAACTGGACCGCGAGGGAAAAGACGGCTTTGACCTGCTGGATGAAGTGGAGCAAAAGCTCAATATCAATGTCTGCCCCCTGAGTTGGCCCATCGGTATGGGACAGCGCTTCAAGGGGGTTTACAACCTATACGAAAAGAAGCTGGTGCTCTTTAATCCACACGGACAACAAACCGAGGAGGACATCATTGAGATTACCGACCTGAGTGACACTACCCTGGACCAACAGGTAGGGGAACGAGCAGCTGAAGAATTGCGTGAAGAAGTACGCATGATCGAAGAAGTCTACCCGGATTTCGACCGGCAAGATTATCTCAATAGCGATATTTCTCCGGTATTTTTTGGTAGTGCAATTAACAACTTTGGTGTTAAGGAGCTGCTGGACTGCTTTGTGGAAATTGCCCCGACTCCGCTGCCACGCCCGACTGAGGAACGCATGGTCAAGCCGGAAGAGGACCAATTTGCGGGATTTGTATTTAAAATCCACGCCAATATGGACCCCAAGCACCGCGATCGTATTGCCTTTCTGCGGATCTGCTCGGGTACCTTCCAGCGCAATACCAACTACCTGCACGTGCGCCAAAACCGGAAGATGAAGTTTTCCAACCCTACTTCCTTCATGGCCTCCAAAAAGACCATTATCGAAGAGGCTTACCCCGGTGATGTGATTGGCTTGTATGATTCGGGGAATTTCAAAATTGGCGACTCCCTGACCGAAGGAGAAGTGTTGCACTTCAAAGGCATTCCGACCTTCTCCCCGGAGCAGTTTCGATACGTCAATAACGCCGACCCCATGAAATCCAAGCAGCTCAACAAGGGTCTGCAGGAATTGATGGATGAAGGGGTGGCTCAGTTGTTTACCAAAGAAATCAACAATCGTAAAATTGTGGGTACGGTTGGGGCGCTGCAATTTGAAGTCATTCAATATCGACTGCAAAATGAATACGGTGCTTCCTGTACCTATGAGCCGGTCAACCTGCATAAAGCCTGTTGGGTCAGTTGTGACGATCCGGCGGCATTGAAGGAGTTCATTTCTCGCCGTAAACGGGATATTGCGCGTGACAAGGATGACAAACTGGTCTTCCTTGCGGAATCGGCCTGGACGCTGCAAATGGCACAGGAAAACCACCCAAAAGTACAATTCCATTTTACCAGTGAATTTTAAGATAAAACCCTTAATCCGACATGAATATTCTCCTACTCGGTAGCGGCGGCCGCGAACACGCCTTTGCCTGGAAACTCAGCCAAAGTGATTTGTGTGACCAGCTTTACATCGGCCCTGGCAATGCAGGCACTGCCGCTCACGGGACCAATGTGGACCTGAACCCTAATGATTTTTCGGTAGTCAAGCAGTTTGTCCTTGATCATGATATAGCGATGGTCGTGGTAGGTCCGGAAGAACCGCTGGTACGTGGCATCTATGACTTCTTTGCGGAAGACCGGGAATTGGCCAATGTTCAGGTGGTTGGCCCATCGGCTATTGGTGCGCAACTCGAAGGCAGTAAGGCTTTCGCCAAAGCATTCATGCAGGATTTTGGCATTCCTACGGCAGCCTATCGGGAATTTACGGCGGATAATATCGAGGCCGGATTAAAATATATCGCTCAACAACAGCCGCCGATCGTGCTCAAAGCCGATGGCCTGGCAGCTGGAAAAGGCGTGCTGATTTTAAATGACATTGCCGAAGCACAAGCTGAATTAAAAGCCATGCTCGAAGGCAAATTTGGTGAGGCCAGCTCACGGGTGGTCATTGAAGAATTCCTTAGCGGCATCGAATTTTCCGTTTTTGTGCTCACTGATGGCAATAGCTATAAAATCTTACCCGTTGCCAAGGATTACAAACGCATCGGCGAAGGAGATACTGGTTTGAATACCGGCGGTATGGGCTCCGTCTCACCGGTTTCGTTTGTAGATGAAGAGCTCATGAGAAAGGTTGAAGAGCGCATTGTTAAACCCACCATCAGAGGCATCCAGGAACGCAATATGACCTACCAGGGCTTTGTATTCATCGGCCTGATCCAGGTGGGCGATGATCCCTACGTCATCGAGTACAACTGCCGCATGGGAGATCCCGAAACTGAGGTTGTTCTGCCAAGGCTGGAAAATGATCTGGTCGCCTTATTGCAATCGCTGGCCACCGGCGATTTGGCGAAAGCCGAAATCAAAGAAGATCCTCGGGCTGCTTCAACCATCATTTTGGTATCGGGAGGCTATCCGGAGGCCTACGAAAAAGGCAAGGTCATCACGAATCTTGATGCGGTCCAGGACAGCATCGTCTTCCACGCCGGCACTCGCCAGAAAGGAGATCAGGTACTGACCAACGGTGGTCGGGTATTGGCCATCACGTCTTATGGCACCGATTTCAAAGTAGCGCTGGAAATCTCCAAGAGCAATGCAGATAAAATCCAATACGAAGGAAAGTATTACCGCAAGGACATCGGCTTTGATTTGTAAGCAATCACCCTACCACTGCTTCACGAGCAAGCTGCAAGTAAAATAAATTTGTTTTAATTTGTAAAAATTAAAACTTTTTATTAAATTGCAGTGTCTTTAATCAAAATCCATTTCTGCCGGCGGATTAGACAAGTAGCTACTTTTCCACCCTGACAGCTCTGTGCTGAACGCGCAAGCTGTACGTAGACCATTGGCGGTTTGGCGGATGTGGGCGGGCTTTTATTTATTCCCTCCCACTAACGGTATGACTGATTCGTTTAGACCCTCGGCGGCTCGAATTTTCGAGCTAACCGGGTTGAAGAGTTATGCTCAAAAGTCACCTTACTTCTCCATTAATTGCGCCCATATCGTGATGGCATTGGTTTGCCCCAATACTTTTCATACAAGCCCGGGCACAACTTCTCCATATCTGCAACATTCCAGTTTTTTATCCTTACCTCCGACATCTCAGTTTCGTCTTTATTTTCAAATTCTTGGTTGTATTCCTCATCTATGATGTCCAGAAGGTCAGAGCCATTATCCACCCTTTTTTTATAGACTTCATTAGCTATCAATCCCAGGGCATCTGTTTCAAGATCTTTCCACGATTTTTTTATCATCTTATTCTTTTGAAATTTTCAGGTATTAGGTTTTGGGCTTTAGGTCGGTAATGGTACTTTCTATCACTTAGAGCTTTTTATAGCACCAGACTGAAAAAATAAACTTTAACCCTTAAACTTTAAACCAAAGCAGAATTTCCAGAATATAAAGCAGAATTCTTAGAATTATAGAATTTACAGGATTAGTGCAGGCGATACACTTCGGCCAATCACCCATCACCACCTCACTCATAACCCTTATAAACCAAAGCAGCATTCCCAGAAATAAAGCATTTGCACAATGATTAGCTTTTCCCTCTAAACCCTCTCAACCGCCTCCACCGCCTCAACTCTAAACTAACGCAGTTTTCCCCAAAATCAAGAATTTGCAGGATATTCAGCTGTAACCCTCCTCTAAACTCCTACACTCTCCTCTCTAAACTAAAAAAAAACAGCCAGCGCCGGATTCCTCCAGCTACTGGCCGTTATTTCTTTATCCAGGCAAAAACAATGTTCTCATTTGCGTTTTTTGACCGGGATGTCTTCTCTATACAGTTTTACTGCATTCCACCCATCGACTTGGCTTCCTCGATGGTGATGCGCTGACCGTCATTGTACGGTACTACCCAGGCGTCTTTTACACCCATTTTCTTCATGTGGTCCTGCAGAGCTGTAGCGCGGGTGTAGTCGCGGAATTGTCCAATAACCACCTTTTGCAAGCCATCTTCCTGCTCCAGTGACATACTATCATCTGAACTCAAATCGTCAGGAATACTGGTCTTCCCATAAGCACCAATTTGCACCCGGTATACGAGCCCCATCATCATACCCTTATCGGTCATGTCAGCGGTTGGCTCCTGCTCCTGCAGCTGCTGAATGGTCATCTGGGCATTCATCAACTGATTGTTTAAGGCCGAAATTTCTTCGTCTTTTTGGGCCAGTCGGGATTCTTCCATCGATTTGCTGGCTTCCAGGTTGTTGATCCGCTCCTGTAAGTCTTGATTTTCCTTGCGGTATTCAGTGTGTTCTTCGGTAAGCGTTTTCAGTGCGTCCAGGTCTTTCTTGTAGTTTTTCAGCTCTTTCTTCCATTTCTTTTTCTCCTCCCGGCTCATATCCTGAGCAAAAATCTGAGTAGAAAAAAGCATCAGTAATACAACTGATAGTAGATTTAGCATCCTCATGGTATAAAAAATTTTGATGTTAATGGCAGGCGAGTTGTTCGTTAAGTTTAGCAGCAGTACTCCCCTACCAGAGTTAAAATTGGTCTTTCTTTGGTAATCCTGTGATCTATGCCAAAGAAGGAAACAAATCAATAACGCAATTTCTGTACAAAAAAGTGGGTAGACAGTGCTAAATCCTGATAAAAAGTACTGGAGTTAAGCTCAAAGGTACTTAAAAAATGAATGCTGTGCTACAAAAAATAGTGTGAACGGTAGGGATTTTTGATTTTATGGAACAATGATTTTACAATCCCTACCGCCTCTCTATTCCTCGTCCGTTATCCGAAATCGAACGCCCAAATACCATTCTCTCCCCCGCGTGGGGCCCCATACGGAAGAAGTATCAAAGTAACGCCCAAAGGGGTTTTGCCAACTGATAATAGGCCGGTTTTGCCGGAAATTGAAGATATTTTCACAACCTCCGTACAATTCAAATTGCTTCACATTATAAGTCAACTGCGCATTGAGTACCGAATATGGCTTCGAAAAGTCAGGACGCTGAAATTCCTCCGGATTCGACTGCGTATTGGGTAGCCGTTGCTTGCCGTACCAATGCCAATTCACATCAATTTGAAACTTGTTGTTTAATGGATGAAAGCCCACCGTGGTCAATACCCGATGCTTGGAATTAAAGGGCAACAACTGCTTGTCTTCGCCAATTTTTCGGTATACATCCAGGTAGTTGTAGCCGGTCTTGAACTGCATTCGCTGCCAAAAGGTCAAATTGATCTCGGCCTGGAAGCTATTGCTCACGCTTTTCCCCTTAAAGTTTTTGATAACGGCCAGCGTTGGATCGCTATCGTAATCCGGGAAGATCTGGTTTTGAAAATTGGTGTGGTAAAAGTCGGCGCTGAAGTAACCAGTCACCTCCCTACAATCAATTTTGTGTGTATAATTCACGCCCATATTTACCGCCTGTTCCGGCTCCAGCGCTTCTTCAAATATGATGTCCCGTGAACTGACCAGCAGGTTGATGTTTTCACTAAATAGATTCACCGTTCGCCAACCGGTGCCGATGCTGCCGCGCACCACTGCTTGCGAGGAAAGGTCGTATTTTAATAAAGTCCGTGGCGTCACTTTCCAGCCAAACTGGTTGTGATGATCGGCCCGTATACCGGCAATCCACGTCAGGCGATCATCCAGAAAGCGCAGCGTATTTTCAGCAAAGACGCCCGGGACGTTCTCCTTGCGCCGATAATTGCCATTATAGGTACGTTCCAGATTACCATTGGTGAAATCAATCGTTTCCCGCAAATCAAAATGGCGATAACTCAAACCGGTCATCAGGCTGTGATCTTTGGCATAATTGAGTTCAAATTGTGCCCTGGTATTTACATTCAATTGCCTGGCATCGTAAGCCACCGTTCCAAAGTAAGACTCTTGATCCTGAAAAAAAGAAGATGCAAAAATGGTAATGCGCTGATCATCATTAAAGCCGTAGCTGGTCCTTGCCGTAATTTCGGGCTGGCTGAAGTTGATCGTTTGACCGTACACCTGATCGCTGCCCTGATCCTGATCCGCATCAAAATCAATGGTTCCGCCAATGCGTTGCTCCTCCACAAAGCGCAATCCGATGGTACTACTCCAGCCCCATTCCGTGGGATTACCGTATTGTAGCTTATTAAATACCATATACCGGGTTAGCTGCGGCAAATCGAGGAAGTTGTCCTCATCGCGGTCAATCTTATCGGCGGGCTGTACCGTGTGGACTGCCGTCAAATTGCTCCACTTGCCTTTACGAAAGGCATAATTGGCATTAAACTGTTTTTCGCCAAAACTATTGATATAAGCATTGAGCAATAACTGGTCAGTATCCTCCGGCTTTTTGGTGAGCACATTAATTTGCCCACTCATGCCCTCGTAGCCCTGCAGCACACTATTGGCACCTACGGCTATAAAAATATTGTCGACCAAAGTGCCGGGTATATTGCTAATACCATAGGTATACGACAAGCCCTGAATCATCGGAAAGCCGTCGATCAGTACCTGATTGTACACTCCTGAGAGTCCCAGAATACGCAACTCTTTGGCATTCGTCAATACATTGGTCGTTTGCGGCTGCACGGACGACTGGGTAGAAAAACATCCCGCCAAATCACAACAGGCGGCCTTCTTCAATTCCGTTTGATTGATGTTTTCGGTCTTAACCGCATCCAGGTTCGAAATAATGACGCCATCTCTGCGCCCCTGCACCACTACCTCGTCGAGCGTTTCCGTTGCCGAAAGGCTAAAAACGACTTCATCCTTGATGGTAACTTTTATTGTATCGGGCTGAAAGCCAATAAAACTAGCTACCAACTGATCATTGGCTGTAGCTGCCTTTTCAATTTCAAATTTTCCTTCGCCATCAGTGGCTACACCAGTGGTGGTTCCCAACCAATACACACTGGCACCTACCAACGGCTCTTGTTGATTGTTGGTGACTACCCCAGAAATGCTTTGCGTAAAGGCAAGGCACGGCAATAGCCACGCAACAATGAATATAGACTTCTTCATTGTAATAACGTTTTGCCGTAAGGCAAATAGGTGTAACGCCTACTGCAATTTCACAATTCAGCAGCACATCCAACTATTTACCTTACGGGCAATAAATTTCCAGAGTTGTACTTATAACTTCACCTTGTAAGGGCGATCTTTAGGGTTTGAACACCCGGCCGTATCCTCAATAGCAGCATGAATGGCTTTTTCCTCAACCAGGCTCGGATTGTACACAACCTCGAAAGAGGATGTAGCACCCATTTTCACTGCTTTACAGCTGCTCACACCGTCCAGTTTTTCTACATTCCCGGCAATGGATTTCAGGTCGTTGGCGCACCCTACTCCCTTCACTTTGATGGTCACCGTCTCAGTTTGAGTGGTGGCTGGAGTGTCAGTAGTACTGGCTGTTTGTGCGTAAGCAATATTGGCTGTAGCCGCCAAAAGGACAAATACAAATAGAATGGATTTGAAGATTTTCATCGTTCTGAATTTCTTTTAAAACTTAAAAATAGGTTTGTTTAAAAATGAAGTTGTCAAACCTGACGCGGGGGCTGCCAAAATTCAGAAGTGAACAATGCCGAATGGGCATGATGGTAAGAAAAATTCTGTTGCGTGAAAAATACGGGACCGGCAAGGGCCATTTTGGGAATTTCGAGACACTGCAACAAACAGGTACAACAGACCTGAAATGGATTGCAACAATTCTCTCCTTCACAGCTTCCTGGCAGATGACGATCCGTTTCTTCAGCAGTAGCTTCCTCCTCAACCGGTACCTGACAGTGACCGGCACAGCAAGTCTCTTGCTGCTCCAGTTGCTGACAAAGCAAATCCATGCCCGGCTGGATTGCCAGGGTAAAGATTGCTACGGCCATTATTAAGGAAGCTATTTTCATTGCCACAAAGATAACAAATTCTTATGAGCTTCGCCAGGGGTTACAAGTCCCTGGCTTGTTGCACCAGCTGTTTGAATTCCTGCTTAAACCCGTGCTGATCCGGCAAATTAACGCCATTCAACCAGTTGAGCACATCATCATAGGTACTTTCAAAAGGGTAATCCAGGTCAAAATAATTGACCAGCTCTTCCGAGCGAATGGCGCCTTTGGGCGGGATCATGTTGTCGACCGTCAGGAAGCGGCGTACATTGGCATAGGAGGCTCCATCCGCATCAATGGAAAAGGTAGAAATGGGTTCATCCAATACATTGATGAAATCATTCTCCTGGTATTCTTCGTATTCATCCCCGGGCTCGCCTTCGAAGATGCCGGGACCACTAGCTTCAAAATCAGCATACGTCCGGGAAGCAAAATCGTTTGTTTCACAGGAGAATAATGCCAGAAAACCAAGCATGGCAAGTGTGGTAAGGTATCTCATGGTCTTATTTTTGGTTTTTTTTTAATCAAATTTCCAAACTAGTTTAAAATCCATCCGTAACCTCGGCGCATAAGTCACCTCGCGAAAAATATCGCTGTACAAAATTTTCTGATTCATCTCCGGTCCGACGATAAGCTCTCCACCAAAATTTTTATAAAAAGTAAAACTTTTAAAAATACCTGCCCCAACACCCCATTTGATGCGATTGCGTTCTTCTATGGGCTCTTCCGGTTCATCGGGAATAGGTGCGGTGGTTTTCCAATAAGTAGGAAAGAGCGTCATGCCAACATTGCCTTTTTCCCGAAAGGGAAATTTCCAGTCGCCAACAATGCGAAACCCCGAACAATCTCCATCTCCGGACACTCCGGCATCCATCTTAGTGTAAAGCAACGCAAGGCTTATGGAGCTTTTGCCAACGGGATATTCATAGCCAAGTCCAACCGTAAAGGGATTTACGCCGGGAATGTGTACCGGATTGAGATGCACGTGCAGCGCTTGCTGGGCATGAAGATCAGTGAAGGGAATCCAAAGAATAAGAAAAACTAGAATTGAAGTAAGAGTAAAAAGCGCGTTTTTTTTCATACAGTAAATAGGGTTTGTATGATAACGCTCTAAAGTCGAGAAACGCGGCTATTTATTATCCCATCATTAGCTCCCAACTATAAGCCACCACCTTGACAATCAGCCAGATCATCAAGACAAAGACCACCAGCAACGCAATCAGTAATGGGATGATCACCTTCCAGGCACTGCCTTGGTAATCGCCCTTGCCGTAATGTTTTTCCAGCAGGTGATAATTGCGCCGATTGGCTTTGTAAAACAAATCAAATATATCGCCCACAATTGGAATACTGCCTACTACCGTGTCGAGCACCACATTGCCGATCATGCGGGCCATGACTTGTCCGCTGGCCCCATGACGAGCCATGGTCATAATCAATCCGGCCGAAAAAAGGAAACTGAGCAAATCCCCGGCATAAGGCACCAGGCCAATGATAAAATCTGCCCCGAACCGAATATCCGTACCCGGAATGCGAAATTGAGTATCCAGTAATTTGGAAAAGGTATCGATGCCTTTGAGTTCGGCCGGTCTGGCGGTCAATTCTTCTTTCATAACTCTATTTGTGACTGGTCAAGGTAACCAATTTTTCACAAATTCAATACCAAGATTTTCTTAGAGAAATTCTATAATGCCGAATAACGTTCATCCATAAAACCAACTTTCCGATTAACTACGAGCGGCCCCATTGGCCTTAGTTGGCATAGTGTAGACAGCATTCAAAAGTTCGGCTACCTTGGCAGCAATTTAGTCTTTCTTTCGGCTTTAGTTTCTCGTCCTACAATGATCCAGAATTGGATATCCTTCAGAAAATGCAAAGATTAATGCAAAATGCGAAAGTCAAATCAATAAAATTAAAACTTTCAATTTTTTTCAGATACCTCAAAGTATGGTAGATTTGTGTACATACACAGGAGCCAATGAAAAATAATATCTGGTATCTGGATCACTTTGATTTTTACAAGATCCTTTGTCCTTACAAACTGGAGGATCATGTGAAGAAAAAACCTAACAATATTTTCAGCAAGAATCAATTTCTCTTCATGGAAAAAGACCCATGTAAGGACATCATTCTCATCGATAAGGGTAAGGTAAAAATCGGCCATTATGATAATGAAGGCAATGAAACCGTTATCACATTTCTGGGAAAAGGCGAAATATTAGGGCAGATGGCCTTGTTGGGTGAAACGGAGCATCGAGCATTTGCACAAGTGATGGAAGATGGTACTCAAGTGTGTAGAATGAGCGTAAACAAAGCCAAAGAACTGACCAGAGACTACGTACCTTTTGCACTGGAAATAAATCGTCGTATTGGCAATCATGTCCGCAAACTGGAACGGCGTATTGAATTATTAATGTGCAAAAGTGTCAAAACCAGAATGTTGGAATTTTTATACGATCTTGGCAAAGATTACGGTAGGCCCCGTAATGGGGGAATCTGGATTACGCACAATTTAACCCAAAGCGATATTGCTGCGTTATTGGGCACTTCTCGAAAATCAGCATCTTTATGCCTCAACGAACTTGAAGAGGAAGGCCTCATTGATTTTGATCGAAGACACATTTTTCTCAATCATCCACAACGGTTGAGTCAGTTGGTTTCCAAAAATAAATAACAAAATATTTGACCGGTCTGGGTTAATAGTACAATTGTAAAAATGGAAACAAATGCTCCACAATGGTTTACAAGAATAGAAGTTGCATTTTCCAGTAATGCAGTAAATCTTGACTTGTCATCCATGGGGCTGGCGGAATTACCTGAGGTACTTCGAGAATTACCCAAGCTGGAATACCTACATCTAACGAATAATCAACTTAAAGACTTGCCCGATTGGTTTGGGGCTCTAAAAAATCTCAAAGAACTTTATCTGAGTGACAATTCATTTAGAAAATTACCAAAGGTAATTGGGGAATTGACAGCTTTGGAAAAGTTGGTAGTCACCGATAATGAGCTTCAGGAATTAACGCCAGAGATTGCCGGGCTTAAAAACCTTACCTGGTTGAGTTTGCGAAACAACAAGCTCACTTTCCTTCCTGAAGGACTGTGCAAGCTGTCTCAATTACAGCACCTGTTTCTCCCTTCTAACCGATTGAATAAACTACCAGATTGCTTCGGAAACATCAACAGCCTCCTTGAACTCCACCTCAACGACAACCAGCTGTCTGATTTGCCAGCTTCCTTCTGGAACTTGTCTGGACTGGAGGACCTGGCCTTGTCAGCGATGCCTTCCTTCAACCATTTGCCGGAAGAAATTGGTCGTTTAAAAGGTTTGAAGCGGCTTTTTCTAGGTGATAATGGGATCCATAAATTACCGCAAAGCATCACTGAACTTCAGGAATTAGAATGGCTCTTCATGGCAAATAATCGGGTACAATTGCTACCTTCCGGCTTTGAAAAGCTACACCACCTGCAACGTCTGGACATCCGAAACAACCCGGTTGAAAACCTTGATGCCGTACTCAATCAGATGGAAGCTCCTCCTATACTTTCTTAGCAGAAGAATTTTCTATTTGTTACCAAAGTAACAACCTGACTTTCGACCCGGGCCTACCTTTGTGTAAAAAATAGAAACAATGACCCATTACAATCTTATCATTATCGGAACCGGTGCAAGGGGCAATACCTTGGCCTACAAGTTGGCTCCCCCTGGTCAAAAGCACCTCGTTTTGGGAAGTGGAAATTATATCATGAATCCTAATACACAAAAAAAGAACCAATATGAAAACCAATAACATTCTTTCCTGGACTTTTCGCTTGATTGCGGCAATCATTCTATTACAAACCCTTTACTTTAAATTTTCCGCTGCTCCGGAGAGTGTCTACATTTTTAGCCAGCTTGGTTTAGAACCCTGGGGCAGAATTGGAATAGGCATAGCTGAGCTTATCGTCGGTATTCTTTTACTTATTCCCCGTACAGCCTGGTTAGGCGCTGTTGGAGGAATCGGCGTGATCACTGGTGCTATTTTTGCTCATCTGACCAAATTAGGAATCATTGTACAGGGTGACGGAGGAACCTTATTTTTTCTGGCCTTAGCCGTATTTATAAGTTGCCTCATAGTCCTTTACCTCCACCGAGTTGACTTACAACATTTTCTAGCAACAAAAAGATTGGTAAAAGGGTAAGTGCTTTATCTAAGACCATGTTTTAGTCATTCCACGTTTTCCGAAAGCTCCAACTATGTTTACTTCTTTCAGTATTATACTCTCTTTGTCCGCCATTTTCAGCTACATTAATCACAAATGGCTAAAACTGCCAAACACCGTTGGGCTAATGATCCTGAGCCTGTTGACCGCATTGGGTATCATCATTTCTGAAAACCTTTTTGAGGACGTCTATTTATTTTTTTGTCAACTGATTCTGGATATTGACTTTAAGACTGTCTTACTAGACATCATGCTCAGCTTTTTACTCTTTGCGGGGGCCACGCACATTAATATTCACGATTTGAGAAAACAGACCCGTCCAGTACTTTTGTTCGCCTCCCTAGGGGTCATAATCTCCACATTCATCGTCGGGGGATTAACTTTTTTTGCTGCAGGAGCACTTCATATGAATATACCTTTTATTTATTGCCTGCTTTTTGGAGCCTTAATCTCCCCTACTGATCCGATCGCGGTTTTGGGCATTTTAAAAGGTGCAAATGTTAGTAAAAGCCTGGAGCTTAAAATAGAAGGCGAAAGCTTATTCAATGATGGCATTGGGGTAGTAGTATTTGTAGCCATTTTAAGTTTAGCCACTGTCATGGGAGAAGAACACTTCGGAGCTCAGGAATTAGGAGAACTGTTTGTGGAAGAAGCCGTAGGCGGTCTGATTTACGGATCTGTACTTGGTTATTTAGGATATCAACTGTTACAATCAGTTGATGATGCCCCTCAGGTTTGTTTAGTCATCACCTTGGCAGTAGTCATGGGAGGGTATGCCCTTGCTTCCCTCATTCATGTGTCCGGTCCTTTAGCCATGGTAATAGCAGGATTATTCATTGGAAACAAGATCAATCAACCTGAATTTTCGAACACCTCAGAAAAGCTATTAGAAAACTTTTGGGAGATGTTGGATGATATTTTGAATGGGGTCTTATTTGTGTTGATTGGTCTTGTTATTTTTACCCTGAATTTCCAGTTGGACTATTTGATTTTAGGGCTTTTGAGTATTCCGCTAGTTTTATTTGCGCGAGTAGTTTCTGTTGGCATTCCTTATGCGCTCCTAAAACATTCCGAGCTCTCTCCCTGGAAAACAGTAGCCATCCTTTCCTGGGGTGGATTGAGAGGAGGTATTTCTGTGGCATTGGCCCTTTCTCTGAGCGACTCCATACCGGATAAAGATGCGATTATATTCATCACCTATTCCGTAGTCACTTTTTCTATCATTGTTCAGGGCTTGACCGTTGGGAAATTGGTCAAAAGGCTTAATTTGAAAAAATGAACCGTAAGAATTGTGCTTTTCCCGAGGGAACCAAAGAATGCCTTTAAAGCCGAAATCACTCCAGTTTAAATCGCACCGGCAAATGCGTCATCACCGTTACCGGAGAGCCATTCAACATGGCCGGTTCAAAGCACACACCCTGGGTGATTGCTTCCAGGGCAGTTTTCGCTTCCTCCCCGGTGCTTGCACCAAGGTCCTGAGTGATAATAATATCTTCCACCGTTCCAATATCCGTGATGATATACATTAACCCAACAGTACCTTCTACCCCATTTTCCCGCGCTTCGGCCGGGTATTTGATCACTTCAAAACAATTGCGCAAAAACCCCTTCACTCCTCCATCCAGATAAACCGGTTCTTCATCCAGCAATACTTTCTCAAAAACGCCATTGTTTTCAATGAAATATTCCTGCTCATCGGCTTCAGGCGTGGGTTCCTTTTCGCAGCTGCTAAAGGAGAATAAAATCAATAAAAGATAAGTAGGTAAGAGCGCTTTCACGGTAATATGGTATTAGTGTTGAGATTAAAGATACGATCTTTAGCGTTGTTTGCCAAATAGCTCCTCTTTGAGCAATTGGACTTCTTGATAGCTCATTTGACCAATGGGTTCCAAACAGAGTGTCTTCCATTTATTATCTGTGAATTCTTCCTGTATTCCGACCGTCTTTATTCTCCATTGGAAATGAATTTCTAATTTGTCGGAACTTCACAGTTGCTTCTTTTATTCGAATGCCTTCAATTTTTCCTCAATCAATCGTATCACCTCCGCTTCTTCTAGTTGCAAGACCTCCTTCGCTACCCTCATTATTTCGTCATAATTCTTGGTCTTGTCCCTAATGAGTTTGTTGATTCCCGCATCGCCTTTTTCCTCATGCAGGACTTCACAGATCAACGCTCCTGCTGGATAAGCCACCTGATAACCATTCCATGCTGTCTGATTATTCAGTATATTTTCCAGGGAATAGGATTCCCTTGTTTGATAGTCTTTGGCTAGCTTTTGCATCAGCGGGAAGTATTCCTCTAAATTTTCTTTGGTGCCCAAAAAAGTCGCCAACCCTTCCTCCATGACATGCCCTCGATCTTCATTAACCGGCAGTAATTGATGTACAAATTCATGAGGATAATATTCATCGCCCCGGCTTGAAAAGATCATTCCTTCTCTTGCTTTTCCCGTGGTGATTCCGGTAAAATAATAATCAAAATTCTCAAGCTCCCCCATGTCGTCTTTGCCCGCCGCCAAATAGAACTTAAAAGGATTATTGAAGCCCGGATTAAATCGTTCAATGATGTTTTCACAAAAGGCTTTTGCCTTACCCGCTCTTTCAGTATCAAATCCGTGCGCTCGTGGATAGACATACTCAAAAAACCCGACGGCTGTTTTTTGCCAATCTTTTGTCTTCTCCTGCAAATAATTTTCAAGTTTCCAGGCACCTTTTTCCCTCACCGCCATCAGCTTATGAATACACCACACCTTCGAACCGACATACGGCGGTTCCGTTGCCGAGTTGGAGTACAAAACCCTTATTTCATATTTTTCACCCTTGGGCTCGACTGAAAGCACAAACGGCATATAAACCTTGAACAGCTGATTACTGCTTATCCCATTATAAATGCTACTCCTGGAGAAATCAAAATCCCGGTATTGAGCCTTCTCCGCACTATTCCAATAAGAATTATCGTAGATAGAATCCGGCTGCGAGTGGATGTAATTTTCATACAATTTGACCACCTCTTTTACCTCATTATTGGTAGTATCTACCCTTGCACTTAGTTGTAATTCTATTTTTTGCGCTACTTCCTGAGGAGTGCTTTCCGCTACAGTGTTTGCCTGGTCCTTCTCCGCATGACAACCCAAAAGGATGAGGAGGAGTACTAGGCGTATTGTGTTATTTTTTGCCATCAATCATTACATTTTCATACACAAGCACTGATAATTTTGCGAATGATGGCAACCCTCTGCTTATAGTTGTCTTGATAACATCTCCATTTTTAAATCCGCCCATTTTTGCAATGTCATCATAGGTCCAGTTATTAGCCTTCAACATTGCCTTGAATCTATCCTTCCAATCTTCCTTTATCTTTTCCTGCATTGTTGACTCATAATGTTTCCATAGCTCTTCCTTCATTTGCCCCGTTTCATAATACATCAACTTTACAAACTCCAAAGAAATCTCTAATTCCGAATAATGTGGATGCCTTTCTTTAATCCATTCACGAGTTCTTTGAACCCCTAAACCAGAAAAATCTAAAGCGATCTTCATCCGTTTTTCCGGACTAAAGCTATTGATAATGGCCACTTGTTGCTCGGCGGCCTTTTTGCTTACATTTACCTTATTCATCCAGAAGTCCATAACTCCTTATTTTTAAGTGATTAACCCAGCTTTCAATATAGCTTTTGTTTAATTCTTGATCTAATAGTAAAAACTTAATATCTTCTAATTGTCTTTCACTTTTGCTTATGTTGTACCAGCTAAGTTTTGAAATGATTAAATCTTCTTTGGTACATATGAAGCACTTAATTCCAAAATATTCAACTTCTTCCCTTCTCTCAAATGCAATCCAATTATAATCACTGTCTTGATAGGTGATAAAGTCATATCTAATCCCTGTCTCAAAATCAGTAATGTTAAATAATTGACCCTGACGAACACTATCCTCAAATGATTCTTCAAAAGCTTTCCATTCTGGGAAATAGGCTACAATTTGTGAGACATTCCGTGGATGGACTTGTAGTACGATGTCTATATCATTAGTTGTTCTAGCTCTATTATGGTAGCTTACTGCAAATCCTCCAACCAGCATATAATCTATATCCTCCTCATTGAGGATATCTGTTATCTTCTTAAGTGCTTGTGCAAATATGTTCATGAATCAAAGTTAACAAATGTTAACGTTTTGCGCAAGCTAATAGAGTATCTTATGCCCTTTTACTGCCTCTTTTCGATAATTAAGAATTCTAATAGGCAGAAAGGTGGGGGATTTGATGCGAAGTCATCGCTTGGGAAGTCGTTTTAAAGTTGGATTGGCTGCTATCGGCTTTGTAGCCTGAAGTTGCCACTGACCTTCTACCTACTCTAGGTCATTTCTCTTCATATTTCCCAGTCAAAGGATGAAAGGTTTGCCAGCTATGCCAATACTCTTGATAAGCATTGATTCGCTTTAGATCGTTACCAGATTCATTTAAAGATGCCCCCGCAAACGTATAGGCATTTTCCGGGCTTTTTAAGGTGTCGTTGGTCAATACAAAAAATTGCTCCGGATTTGTTCTTTCCAATACGACAAAACTGCTGCTGTCTTGGGATAAAATGACTGCAATAGGGGTATTATCAATGACATCGTAAATAAGCCGCTCTTGTTGCAGCAAATTCCAGTCATAAGCCATCGAGGCATCGCCAACTTCCACGCCCACTATCCATGATTTATTTTGCCAGGAGGCCGTATCTCTTCGGGTTAAATTACCGGTCAACCGGCCTTTTTCATAGGTGCTCATACTATCGTATTTTACCTGGAAATGTGGATCGGGCTGCATTACTAAAGAATGAGGGTATAACTCAATCCATTTCGACAAGGTGGTTTGCATGGCGGGAAATTCGGGCAGCAACTGCCCCTTCAAACGTCCCGTAATCGCTTCACCGGTAGCTTGTCTCCACCAACTTTTGGTGGTTTTATCCTCAAACATCGCATTAAAATGATCCATACCCACCAGGCGAAATTCCTCGGTTTTTCCATCGACAATGGGCTCAAAAACCCGGCCGGTACGACACACCGTACAGTAGGTGATCATAATGGGCTTGTCGCCAATGCTGTCCCGCACCTGATGATGATAACCCAAATATTGAATCGGATAGGCTTTGGCTTGTCCTTGATGCGTGATACCAATGATTAACCTGTCCTTTTCCACACTATTTTCACTCATGTCTTTTACGGACAAGGTGGTAGGTTGATAAAACATGGTGTCGGCTGCCATGTAAAAATTAGTCGCATAAATGATTCCTGCCAACAAAACCAACGTCGCGACAGGCAGCCATTTCCTACCCGAAAAAGCAGAGCTTGCCCCTAAAATAATCAGCAAAGCAAAAAAGCCTCTGAATAGCCACCGCCAGGAATGCAAGGTATAAGCCAGGTCAATACTATTAATTTCCTGGCTGCCCCCGGGCATGGGCATAATGAAATAAACATTGGCAATTTCAAATATAGCAAAGCCAATTATGCCCAGGTAAAATAAGTTCTTCATTGGTAAATGTATATTGACTTTTTGTAGAAACATGATCCCAACAATTCATCCATTCCCTCCATTTCGTCCAAATACTCCTGAAGGTTGGATAAATGCCCCTAAGTTTGTTATACAATACGTTTATTTTTCAGATCATCATACCCCTCTTTAGGCCTGTGATACCCCTTTTCCTTTAATCGTTGCGCCATTTCAGCATAATAATCAGGATCAGTCGGTGCAAACGTACCTAATCCGTCCACATATCGATTGTAAAAACAAAACAAGGCAGCAATCATGACCGTATCGTGTATTTCCAGATCTGTAGCCCCTTGTTTCCTGGCTTTTTCGATAGACTGTGTGGTGACTTTTTTCCCGCTTTCCTGTACCTGCGATGCAATAGCCAGCAAAGCCTTCATTTTATCACTAATGGGAGCCGTTTGGATATTGTCTTTTACCTTTTGAGTAATTTGATCATCTCCATAATAAGCATCGGCAGCCGCAGCGTGCGAGGTAGTACAATATACACACTGATTTTTATTGGAAACAACCGTAGCGATCAATTCTCTTTCTGCTTCGCTCAGAGTATTTGCGCCTCGTAGTAAAAGTTGGGTTAATTCCCGCAAGGGCTCAGCCGCATCTTTTCGAAATTCCAATAAGCCGGTCACCCCGGGCAAGTGTTCTTCTAATTTAATATGAGCCATATGATAGGTTGAGTTTTGTGTGGATAAAAATCGGGATGTTCACTAAAATTTGCTATAGCGACTGTTTGGGGCTAATACGATTTTGGGGGGAGTGGAAGAGCCAGATCAATAGTTTAACGGGCTTTGCAGGTCATGATTTGGTTTAATGTAGACTTTGGGAACGTCTCTTTAAGGCTAATTGTTGAGCGATCACTGGGACTCTAACTTGTTTTGAAGATTATTTTTTGGCTACAGTATATATATCCTTATCTTCGAGTAGATTCATAATATTTTTTTTCAAGTTCGATTAACTCTGAAGACAACCCAATTAGGTATTGAAGAACTGAAAAAACAGTATGTGCTTTACCCTTTTTGAATGGCAAGACAATTTCTTTTACGAACTTATGTTCTCTTTTTCCATTGCCTTCATAATAGCATCGCTGGTTTTCAGAAAAGTAAATTTTTACTTCTTGAATTGACCTTGGAAATTTTCTGCCTGGCAAATTAATTAGGTTATTTTCCTCAATTATTATATTACTAATCTTAGAAGGGTATATTTCGAATTCATAAGATTCATACTCATAATCGGATTCATGTTTTAATGGTTCATCTGTGTCGTTATAATATTCAACCTTTTTATTATGGTAAATGTCAACAGTTTCTCCCCAAATACTTATTGAAACATCATGCTCATAAGTCCAAGTATAGGTCATTCCTTTCTGCCTTCTTTTCTCTTCAATAATTATTTCAAAATAACCATTTTCGCTGGCGGCATTATCTAGTTTTTCTTTATGTCGGTTAATCTTATTTCTTACTTTTTCTATGTCATTTTTTAGTATGTTTGTTTCTGTTGGTTTAGTTTCTATATTATTGTTTTGCGTTTCTATGTTAGAATCTTTGTAGAATGTTAAATCCTGAATTTTTATGTTATCTAATAACTCTAAAATCCCTTGTCTTACTTGATCTAAGACTAAATTTCGTTCATCTCTTCTGATGATGTTTTTCAATAAATCTTTATTGGCTTGATTATATCGACCCTTCAAATGGATTAAATCATTGAAAATATTTGAATCAGCATCTATGTTTTCAAATATAAATTCAACAGCATCAATAGTTTCATCAGATAGAATAGTCTTTGCCTTTCTCTTAAAGTCATTATAAAACTGCAATTCACCTTTTTTATACATTCTTTGTCTTGTGATTTTATTTCATTGGCCTATTAAATAGCTCATCTTAAATTCTGAAAATTGTACCTAAATGTAGCCGTCCAAAATACGGCCACTAAATATACAAAATTTAACCTCTCCTTGCTTGGGTAGGTAGTAAAATGGTTACAATGGTGTCTCCTTAAATTTTAGTAGATAAGCGATAAGCGGGGCTATTCCTCCGATTGGTACAGTTGTGAACTGCTCCATCATAATCACCTCCCCGCCGCCAAAATCACATCCAACTGCCTCCGCTCCTCATCAGTAAGCACCCCATCCGGAATCGCCCCAAAGGCAGCCGCATCTTCCAGTACCCTTTGCGCCGCATCGGGCAAGGCATCTGGTCCGTCCAGCCGGAAGGAGGCGGGCGACTGTGGACCAAAGTGTAACGCTCGTGTCAGCTCCGGCCAGTGCGCCGCGACCGGTTCTACACCCGCCTGATCGGCTAGCAGCCGGGCCCAGGTGTGCATGCGCAGCATCGGCGGCGGTCCGCTGCGGGGGTGAGTGGCGGCAATATGGGGCGTCATATCCTCGTGGGTTGGGGCTTGTCGGCGACCACCCCAGGTGTAGGCCACCCAACGCGCCTGTAACTCAAGTGTTGGAAAGTAAGGTCCCGACTGGTGATAAACGCCCACCAGAGCAAAGCCGGGCAGATCGGGGTGGAAGGTATGATGGTAGAGGTCCGCCTGATTGACGTCCGGTGCAAGTGCCGCCTGGGCGGTTGGACCGAGATAGGGCAGCGAAAGCTCATAACCCGTTGCGAAAATGATGGTGTCCACTTCTTCGGTGCTGCCATCGGTAAACTGCACCGTCTTGTCCGTCACCTGCGTCATCCAGGGCCGCGGCACAATGCGGTCCTCAGCGACGAGTGCCAGGTAGAACTGGTTTTGTGTAAAGCCCGCCTCATACGGATCTTCCGATGCGCACGGTGCACCAAACTGTGCAGGATGGCCGCTGGTGCGCAGGATCAGCGCCTTCAGAGCTGCTGAGCTCTCTTCGGGCGACCGCAGTTCAGAAGCCAGTGCTGCGTAGCGCGTATAGACAAGGTGTTCTATCGGCACGCCCGCCAGTATTTTTTGCAGCACGTAGCGATGTCGGCGTGCTGCCACCACCACCCGAGCTGCTCCTCGCAGCGCCAACTCACTGGCGATCTCCAACGCACTAATGCTATGTCCGGCAACCAGAACCCGTTGCCCACGATACGCATCCGCACCGCGGTAAGCAGCCGCATGGATCGCACCACCGCTGCCGGTGAAGCCGGACAGTCCCGGCACCTGCGGTATCATCGGTACCCGATAGCGACCGGTAGCGGCGACTACATAGTCGAAGTGCTCTGTCCAGGTACCGCCGTCCGCCAGGGTAGCACTGACAAGCCAACCCTTCCTAGTGGGATCAGGATCGACCTCCTCAACCCGGGTCCGGAAACGGGCATCCTCGAGCACTGCAAATTGCTCGGCATAACGTCGAAGGTAAGCACCGATTTGTTCGGCCGTGGGGTAAGCCGCTGTCCCCGGCGGATGCGGCAGATCAGAAAACGCCGTCATTACGCGACTGGTATTGGTGCGCATCCCCGGCCACACACTACTTTGCGGCCCGCCAACCCGCCATTGTCCGCCGATGTCAATATCTTCTTCAATAAGCGTGGTGCGGAAGCCCACCTCACGCAGCCAGCGTGCCGCAACCAGTCCGGCCGGTCCAGCGCCGATAATGGCGGCGGTGGGGGCGGGTTTGTTTGTTGTGGTATTCATAGGTGTTTTTTGTTGTAGAGTTTTCGGGGTTTCTATTGAGAATAATGGCAATCCATGCAAAAGCTTTCCACTAAAAAGGCTATACCCATAATATCCTTCTGAAAGGCGGAGGCATTCAATATTGTTTTCTTCGCCACGGCCGTTGCTGACCGCTATGCCTCGCTTCGACGCTTATTTGTTGTGTACAGTTTTTTATAAATAAACGACTCCAAATTTGTCTTCAATCAATTTGAAATCAATTTGTCCAGATTTAGTTTGTTTACTTGTTTCCTGGAAGAATTCTTCAGCCCAATCACCCGGAAAAATATAGCTTATCAGTTTAGCGTTTGTTTTTCCTATATTCTTCATATAATGTGAAATTCCTTTTGGGCAATGTATCGAGTCACCAGTATTAATTATTACCGTTTTATCTCCAATTTTTGCTTCCAATTGTCCTTCAATCACATGGAAAGTTTGGTCCTCCCATTTGTGGTAATGGTCTGGAACAAACCCTTTTGGTTCAATTATTCCCTCTGATATTACATACTCAGAATTTGATGATTCTTTTCCAATAATTATTTTGGTAAACTCATTTTCGGTCATCCATATAATATTTGCGTCTTCCTTGTTTTCAAATTCGCCAAACTTTGAAATAACAACTGGTTTATTTGTATCTGTCGTTTTTTTGTTCATCATATTTTTAATTGTACATAACATCAGTCCGCACAAAACCCGCCCACTAAAAATACAAAATTTCACCACTCCTTACCCCGGTACAATACAAATTGCCAGCCTAACCTTAATTTCAATCCGCTCCTGCCCCTTGTAAGTCGAGTACGGCCCCTGCCTTCGCTTCTTCAAAGCCACGACCAGCAAACACCCTTCTCCAAACATGTTCCAAGGTTAAACATCGCCATCCTACCCCCAAAATGTATATAATTTGACAAAGCTTTCGTTTCCCGTTTTCTGAAAAACCATTTCTAAATGGCTCTGTTTCATCCGTGAATTTTCCCTATTCAAAATGTAGCTCTTAACTAAAAATCGTAAAGTATCATGAGAAGTAAAATCCTTTTTTTACTAGGGCTTGCTATGTCCGTAACGCTCACCCTGAGCGCGCAAACTGTTGTAGATATTATCATCGATAGCGACGATCACAACACCTTGGAAGCGGCAGTGATTGCGGCAGAATTAGATGATGATCTTGCCGGTACCGGCCCCTTTACCGTATTCGCCCCAACCGATGCGGCTTTTGCTGCCTTACCGGCGGGTGTGGTGGATGCACTACTGCAAGATCCTACCGGCCGACTGGCGGATATTTTATTGTATCACGTGGTCGGCGCGGCAGCGACGTCCGGCGGACTGACGGATGGCCAGATGATTACCACCCTGCAAGGTCAGGACGTCACGGTAGCCATCAATGGCTCAGACATTAGTATCAATGGAGCCCTGGTTACCGTAGAAGATATTCCCGCAAGCAATGGCGTGGTCCACGTCATCAATGCGGTGCTCTTACCGACTTATCCAGCTACGGTAGTAGATGTAGTCGTAGAAAGCGACGTGCACAACACCCTCGAAGCGGCAGTAATTGCGGCAGAGCTGGCCGATGACCTCAGCGGCGATGGTCCGTTCACGGTATTCGCCCCAACTGATGCGGCTTTTGATGCTCTACCGGCGGGTGTAGTGGATGCGCTATTGCAAGACCCAACCGGTCGCTTGGCGGATATCTTACTGTACCACGTAGTGGGCGCAGAAGCTTCCTCTGGCGGACTGACGGATGGCCAGATGGTGACCACCTTGCAAGGCCAAGATGTAACAGTAGCTATCAACGGCGGTGTCGTAACCATTAACGGTGCCGAGGTCATCATTGATAATATTTACACCGGCAACGGCATTGTGCACGTGATTGATGCAGTATTGTTGCCTACTTATCCAGCTACGGTAGTAGATGTAGTCGTAGAAAGCGACGTGCACAACACCCTCGAAGCGGCAGTAATTGCGGCAGAGCTGGCCGATGACCTCAGCGGCGACGGTCCGTTCACCGTTTTTGCTCCAACCGATGCAGCTTTTGATGCCTTACCAGATGGACTGTTGGATGAACTATTAATGGACCCAACGGGTGATCTGGCGTCGATTTTGCAATACCATGTCGTAGCGGCAGAAGCGTCGTCAGGTAGTCTGAGTGATGGTCAGATGATTCCGACGTTGCTTGGTGAAAGTGTGATGATTGGCATTAACGGTGGGACCGTCACCGTTGATCAAGCCGAGGTGATTGTGCCTAATATTTATGCCGGCAATGGTATCGTGCACGTTATTGACGCCGTGCTGTTGCCCAATATCGTATCCGTCCGTGAAGTAGGTGAAAGTGGTTTTGGTATCTCTTTCTTCCCCAATCCTGTGAGTGATTATCTGATGATGGACATCCAGGAGGCTGGCGTAGAAGATATTGATTTGATCTTGTTCAATAGCATTGGGCAGCCCGTCCGCACCTGGCAGTCAGTTGAAGGAAGGCGCTCCTTTGATTTACACGATTTGACCACGGGAACCTACTTCCTGGAGATTCGAATCAATGGAAAATCATTCCACAAAAAGTTATTGAAGCAGTAGAATAGCAATGCATTACGGTCCTACGTCTATTTTTATGGACGTAGGACCTGCATTTCTATTTTTTTGAAATGGCTTCTAGTTACTAACCACTTTCTTACCGTTCCATAACATATAACCTGCAATTCCTCCAATGACCAGTTCGGCGATTAAGGCCGCCAATAAAGATTGGTTGGGCATTCCATCAAAAAGTAGACTTACCGTTCTGCCAAAGCCATAGCCAAAATAGATCAATACGGTTAATACTAAACCAACCGGTCTCCATTGATGCTTAAAAACACTCCACAAAATGATGGCGCTTCCCACGAGTAGCAGACTACCTGCAGCTCTGGTTTCGCTTAGTAGATTGATGTCATCTCCAAGCGAAATATCAACCGAAGATTGAAAGGCGATGGGAAAAAAAGTCAATCCTACCCCGATGATCATGGCTGTGATACCGGCTACACTTTGTAATACCTTGATGGCTCTTGAATATTCCATTTTTTAGTTGTTTTGGTTTAGCACCAAAATAAATGGCTTTTCTGTGTGGAGACTTGTTTGAAAAGTATTTGGATTTGTTCCAAAGGGATTATTGTTAAGTGTATGAAGGCCCTGTGCACCCCGGCCGCGCGCTAGCATTTTTAATATTATGCGGACTTTCGGCAAATCTCCTGATTTGCGAGTATTATTTTTTATTTATTCAGTTGCTGAAGTGCCTTTGCAGCCCAAAGTCGCAGGTTTTCGGGCTCCTCCTCAATCCATTCCACAACACCACAAATAGCCCTTTTTCATAACGGCGCACCGCCTTCAGCCATTACTATGCCCGGGCTTACTCAAAAAGCTACTTTTTTTACCAATTATTCAATGAACGGATGGTCTTTGTATTTCTTTTATCGGATTTTTACGCTCCCTTTTCTCAAAACAATGCCCCAAAAAATCTCACATCAGCTGGGCAACAAATTATTCAATACCCATAATAGTCTGCTCGAAGGCGGGCGCGTTCAACATAGCGTCATCGCTACGGCCGTCGCTTGCGCTCCGCCTCGCTTTGACGCTTATTTGTTGGCTTCAGTTTTTATTTCAGTATCAAATTTTCAAATCCATTATTTTTAGAAAACGCAATGTTCTTTTTCGTTATTGGTTTTCCAAAAAGTTTTTCTACTAAAAGGGCATAATTTTTAATTTCTAAAAAATTATCAACTAATTGATACAGATATTTCACCTTTCTTGTTTTTAAATTATTAGAAATATGGGTAAGAGGCTTACCTAAAATCATCGAAGTTAAAGAACTCGCATCATTTAGATTAACACCATCAAAAACCTTTAAAACATTTGATAAATCTCTCCATTCTGAAATTTTTAAAGATGAAGAAGTATTATTATCAATTCTTAATCTTAATTTTTGCATTGTTAATTGAAATTCCTTTACTGCGACCAAAGATTCTTTAAGTGATAATTCATTATCTTGAATTCTCATCTCATAATCAACCATAGCTTTCCTAACTTCTCTAAATTCTTCTTTCAAAGTTGTTGCTACAGCAATAATATCACTCACCGAACTCGCCCGTTCAAAGACGAGAGCAGATATTGGAGGTATAAATACACTCAAATCTTTTCCATAAGAAACTAATTCGTTAAGTTCATTTTTTAGTTCAGATGTTAATTTGAAATACTCTATTAACAATAAATCTGTAAATTTTGAATTTAGTTTTTCAAAATAATTCATTGTCCTAACTGATTCGTTATCTAATGCTGGAATATAAGAAAGCATATGTTTATTCCAATATTTAACTTCGTAGGCAATATTTTCATCTAATTGATAATCTGCCGTAAACACATATTCTTCTTCTTTTAAACCTTCTTTTTGAGCTATTTCTGAAAGTATTTGTTCTGACCATTCAAGTTCGATTTCTTGCGATGGCTCAATAATTTGAATATTTTTTAATTCAAAAATTTCAGTCATCAAATCAGAATCAAATGCAAACCTTTCAATCGCATTTGACAATATCACAAACTCTTCATGTAAAACATAATTTTCTAAAAAAAGAGACAAATACAAAATATTTTGAAGGTATTTATCATCATCTTTATTATGCTTTGACTTTTGAATATCGTCAATCCAAAAAAGATTTTCTCGAGAAAAAATTGATGTTCCTTTTTTAAATGGACTATTTTTTTTCATTTTTTTCAATTGAAGCGAACTCAAAGGAATGTCTGCGCCCTCCCTTCAAAAACTGGCATCAGCACGAATATCGCGCAGACATTTCAGTTGGACAGCCTGTCCCGATTTTACATCGGGAATTCCGGTCCTGTGGGTTAGCAGTCTATTCCTATAGGGAAAGCCTTTTTTCTGGTATTGACTTAACCTCCGCCCAATTTAAGTTTTTCCGGGCAAAGTTGCTGGTGATTTTAAACATAATGCCTTTCCGTTGTGCCATACTCATCGATTTTTCCACTTCTCCCTGTATTTTGCTAAATTTGAAGCATAGCAGTCCCCGCTCATCTCGTTTCGATGAGGTCTTCACAGTTAACAGGAGTCGATCTTGTGGTGTCTGCTTGTATAGACGGCGGGCTTCGGCCCAGGTGTAGGATGTGTCGATTCAGATACTGGCGATCGCTTTTGATAGTGCTAGTATCAAAAGCGGTGCCGCCGCAGTTGTCGCACTTATAGGGCTCTTGAGCCAGTAAGGCCTTCAATATCTGAATGACCGTCCTAACCGTCTTGCCATTGCGTTTTAGCTTCGCTGGTATTTTATCTTTGATGGTGGCATAGGTTCTTGCGGCGTGTAATCCATAATGACGAACTCGCTGAAAATAAGCAGGTAGTTGATGCTGTAGGAATAAATTCATCATCACCAAAGGAGGTACATTCCGGTATTTCTTTGGCGCTGGCTGACCCGCCTTTTGATGGGCATAATCATTGTATTCAATGCGTACATTCTTGCCATTCTTATCATAGCTCAATCGCCTGTTAGATATCCCAATCCGGCAGATGTACCGGCCTAAATACTCCTCAATCACTTTGGTATCTGCTGTAGGCCGGGTATTGTGAACTACCCATCTAATTTTACCTACCTCGGCTTCTATATCCTCATAACTACGATGATAAAGAACCTTTCCCTGTTTCATCAATTGTTTTAGACCAGCAAGAAAGAGTTCTCTGAATCGACCACATATCTGACGATACCGTGCTAATTTATGCTTCCGATGAGGCCATCGCCACTCCGGTTTTAGTCCTGAAGTCAACCCCCCAAAAGTGATCAGACAATGCACATGCACATGGTATTTTAAGTCGGAACCCCAGCTATGTAGCACGGCTGTCATACCGGGTAATGCCCCCACATTACCATCATCGGCACACAGTTGTTTTATAGTCTTCCAGGCCGAGCGGAGTAACAGATTATAGATGGTTGTTGGGTGGTGTCGAGCCAGTCCGTTCAATTGGTGCGGCATCGTAAAAGTCGTATGTACATAAGGTACATTCAACATCCGCTTGGCCAGCCGATCCTGCCATTGCAATCGTTTAATACCCTGGCATTGTGGACAATGACTATTGCCACAACTAAAATACTGATATCGAGCATAACCACAGTCCTGACAAGTGATTAAATGACCTCCTAACGCTGGCGTTCGGCACACCCGGATAGAGCGGATTAATTTAATAGTTCTCCGATTTGGTTTATATATTTTAATGTAGTCCTCCCCACAATCTCTAAACAACTCACCTATCGTATATTGGTCCGGTAGCTGATCTCCATGCCTGCAATTGGGTGATTGACTTGATACTGGTAAGACTTGCATAAAGAAATATAGCGGGCTGTGGTTTTTAGATGTTTGTGCCCCATTTGTTCCTTTAAAAATACCAAATTAGTGCCACTCTCCAAATGATGGGTGGCGTAACAATGTCGCAAAACGTGGGGCGACACCTCTCGCTCGACCTTCGCTCCTGTTCGAGCCGTCTTGACAGACCACTGTGCCGAACGGTTGGCCCAACGCTGCCCTTGACGTTTGCCGTTAAACCCATCTTCCGCACCCCAATTTTCAAAAATCAGGAATAAAAATTCCAGTATGAAAGTAAGTCCAAGATAGTACGGTGTTGTTGATTTAAATTCAGGACTAGTGTTTGCTGGTTAGGTAAACTCAATACGTGAATACCAACAAAGACCTGGAAGACCCAACGAGTAGTAGGCGTGTCAGTTGGTTTTCCTTTTTGATCTTTGATGGTTTTATCTTGTTCTAACAAAGCGTTTCGGATTCGATATTCCAAGGCTGTATAAACCAATAAGCAACAGGTCATCACAAAGGATAGAGCTGCTACTCTTTTTGGCTTTTTCACAAAAAATGAAGAGGCAACAATGTTAGGATCCTTAATAAATCTGAAGCCTCTTTCTACGCTTTGTTGTTGTTTATAGTTTTGCAATAACTCCTCTTCATCTTCCAGATATTTGAGCTTTTGATTGGTGGCCAGGACGAATAAACTGCGTTGAAAAATTTGCTGCTCCCAAAGTTGTTCATCTAGTTGTACCTGGGCCTGGACTGTGTACTGGATCATTGGTGCCGCCTTAATGGCAGGGCGTCCAGGGTTATCGTGTTTGTTTTGAGTTTTGATCTGGATATTTTCCAGTTTGTGCCATTTCCATTGTTGCTGCCATTGTTGGGCTGCAGCCTGTGCATCCTCCAGGCAATGAAAATGCTGACGACTAAGTTTTTTAAGACTTTTTCTTGCTTGTTCTGCCTCTTTATCCCGCCGTCTGTTCAAAGTTTGACTCTCTCGTTGCCTGGCCTTTTCAGAATGATAGACCACCCAATACTGGTCCACTCCACCGTAATTTATGGTATAACATGAGCTGCTGTAGCCCTCCAGCTTTAGGCTAGTCAAATCGCTGGATTGGATGTTTGAAATAAGTTCCTTGACAGCCTCTAATGTGCCGGGAACCCGGCTGATCCAATTTAAAGACGTATGTTGCAGGGCTTCCAAGGTAGCTTCGCTGTACAGTTTGCTGTCAGCGATGATCGTACGCAAGCCTCTTTCAGTATTCAACTGACTACCAAACTGTTGAATCGTGTGTCGAAAGGACTCGCTATCGCTGCTATTCCCATTTAATACTTCCATGTGAATGGGTATGCCACTTAGGTGTTCGCAAATTAACTGTAGAGTTACCTGTGGCAAATCCGGTCGATGATCTTTGCTATAGCCTTGAGTAATGTGTAAATCAGTTACTTCCTCTTCTTCGCTGTTATAGCGACCCTGTACACTCAATGTCGTACTATCCAAATGTCCTTGCTCTAGCGGACACTCCAGCACCTCAAGCGTCCGGCGACTCAAATGAGCAAACAACGTAGTCAATCCTGTATCATACAGTTGGTCAAGAGCTCGACCCAGCCGATCATCGTTAAAATGTTCAGCCTTTAAACCAGGACCTAGCAACAACTCGATGGGTTTATCCTCAAAAAAATGAGGAATCAGATACAGCCGCTTATTGACAAAGCCCAATCCATTGAGTATCATCGCCTCCAGTGCTTTACCTGTGCTGACAATTTGATCTGCACTGCTTGATCCGCAATACTCATCTATTACCTGGCTAATCCCTATTTGTTGACACATCCCGGAAACTAGCCCCAAGTGATCCAGAGTCTTACTCGAGTATCCTTGTATTTCCATTTTACAAGGATACTCTTTTTCATTTAATTATCCATTTTTGTATTTTAGGGTGCGGAAGATGGGGTTAAACAAATAGCGCTTGGGGTGGTACATCCGATAATAGGTTCTCAGCAACTCCAATAGACAGGGCGGAATGACTACATAACGATCTTTAGTCCCTTTACCCTTGACCACCCGGATCTGTAAGCGTTGACCATCAATATCTTCCACCCGCAAGTTCAGCGCTTCACTCAGACGTAGACCCGTGCTGTACAATAAGGCCATAAAGACCTGATGCTTAAAAATGGCCCCATGCTCGATCAACCTTTGCACTTCCTGCTGAGACAAAACCGGTGGTAGACTCCGCTCCTTCCGCGGTCGGGGAATATGCTTGACATCCCAGGGGATATCTAAGACTTCACGATAAAACTTATACATGGCCGAGTAGTCTCCATTAATGGTCTGCCATTTTAGTCCCTGATTATAACGATGTAGAATATAGGAGCGGGCTTGCTCCTGGGTAAAACGTCCCTCCATGCCCTGCTGCTCCCGGTAGACAAAAAACTGTCGCAATGCACACCCATAAGCTGACCGCGTAGCCTTGCTATAGTTCTTCAACGTGAGGTGAGCATCAAAATCCAGTAAATGTTTTAGGTAAGTCTCCATGACGTATTTTTTTGGTTAAACAACGTCTGGAAAGTTAAAAGAAAAATCACTCAAATGCCTGAAAAACAGGTGATTGACAGAGTGAAAGTCGAGAGGGATTGTTCAACGGATAATGATATGTGCCCGTAGGCGATAGCCTATGGCATCATATCTAGTGTTATCAGCTTTTATATTTTCTTAAAAATTTCATTGCATATGGAAGAAAACCAGTTAAGTTTAGATATTTCAGTTTAAATGAGTCATAATAATTTTGAATTAATTGGATCTCCTCATTTGAGGAACTTAAAATGATATCATTAATTAAAGCCATTGTTTCATCATCCGCAATATCATAAATATGCATTAAAAAATGAATCGATCTCTCATTTAATTTAAGTCCCTTTAGTTCATCAATAAGATTAGGTCTAAAATGTTTTATTTTATCTTCACTAACATCTTTCAAGCTTTTCACAAAAAGTGATAAAGAATAATACTTCTCTTCATACTTTTTTAGTTCAATCATGTTCTCCAATTTACTTAAAAACAATTTTGTACCAATTGATTTGTATTCTAAATAATGCCGTTGAATTACATTCTTAAAATATTTTAACTCTAATAAAGAAACCTCATTCGAGCATTCATATTCATTATGCAGTTTTCTGGTAAGAAAGTCAATTTGATTAACTCCGGCTTCAGAAATATTCAAAATGAGACCTGGCAATATTTTCCTAATACTTTTGCTCTTATGAATAGCATTGCTGATTTTAGATTTTTGAATCTCAACTTTAAATGCGATCTCTGTGTAAGATTTAAGACGATTGAAATCTCCACTTGAAGAAAATAATTCAGCCTTTTCCAAAAAGAATTTTACATCATCTTCAGTATCGAAGTAATATGGAATAAATTCGTGAGGATCTAATCCTTCTTTTTCTAACATTCTGAAATGAACAAGAACACTAAATGCGAGATAGTTATTGATTGCATTTTTTATAGTCTTCCGAAAAACATTGTATACCCCAAGAAAAGCGCCAAACCCATGATGTATTTGATAAGATCTAAAAACATAGTTAAAAACATTTAAGGATTTTGAGTAGATTAAATGATTAGACTCACAATCATCAATTAGTTGAATGAATATTTTTGAATATTTTTTATTCTGATTGAAAAGTATTGAGATCAATTTTGTAACTCTCGTTTTAAACTGATCTGAGGAATCGAGTTCTGCTCTAGATTTTATATATTCATAACAATATTTTATAACTAGCATATTGTTGTCAATTGAAAATATTTTTGAATATGACAATGAGAACAGTTTCGCATCAATCGAATGCGGGAAGGATACTAGTCCATTTTCATATTTGATTAATCCTTTTTGGACTAGCTTTGTTGTTTTGTCGTCTATTTTGTAAAACAATGGAATGTCGAATCGATTTACAGATGAAATAAACGCCATTCTATCTAAATCAGATGTGAAATTTGGATTGTTATTAAAGTCAACTTCTTTCCTTATGTAATGATAAATAAATTCATCAATTATTGACTCTAGCGTTAAATTGGTCAATGTAGTAAATGAAGACTTTGCAAAATTCAAATAGTGTTGAAGTATTCTTAGGTTGACACCACCTTGTCCAGAATCATAAAGATTTTCTTTTATCCATTTTTCTAATATTTGTTCATCACTAATAAATACGTTGAGTTTAATTATCTCTTTCACAAAATCTATGGAAGGGCTCAAATTGAAAACAGTTCCTCTTTGCCACTTGTAAAATGGAGACATGTATTTCGATAATAAAAATGGTCTTGAAAGTAGCAGAAAGCAAACTGCTTTGTTTGTAGAATTGATATTTTCAATTTGTTTAAGAATTAAGTCTAATTCATGAACATTGACTTGGATATTATCTATGCAAATTGAAGTGAATGCCTCTGTGTCAGTAAGTTTTTCTATTACATTAAATATACCTCCGTTTTTTTCGACAAGATAGTCTTGTAAATCTAAGTAATAAACTTTGTGATTATTCTCGTTCTTTAATTTATGAAGAATAGTTTTTCCTAAGATGGATTTTCCTCTACCTTCATCACCAAAAATTACAGATCTTTTAGTTAGTACTAATTCATTTAGTACTCTCGTCATTAGTTTCTCGTCAATTTTTATTTTGGAAATATGAAAGTCTGACGATTCATTTAGCATCAGATTAAAAGCAAAGACATTTTTGAAATCAGAGATATTTTCATGTCCCTGCTCAATTAATCTCTCAATATTTTTAAGTTGATCTTGTTTTATTCTATCTGAAGTACTTTGGGAAATATTTACATTGTTTCTGAATATTTCTTCAAATTTATCGACCAGTTCTTTTGAAGTATGGTTACCAAAGATGGAATCTTGTATGCTAAAGTAGTTTAATAAATTATTTAGATGATCATAAAAATTATTGTACGTGGATAAATACCAAAGATTATAAACTGATTGAATAACTGATTTTTCTCGTAAAAAATTAGAAAACTCTTTACTGTTCAAGTACAGCGAAAATTCTATGATTGATTCAACATAAATATCAATAAAGTCGTTCTCTGATGTTGTAAATCCATTCCTTTTTTTCCATTCCTTATAAGAGGTTTCTTTGGCTATTTCTTTTATACCAGCATCAATTAGTCTGTCCAAAAGAGAGCCTATCATTTCAACACCTAGTCCTTCCATTTTCTATTTATTTTATTGCTGATAACTCAAAGGAATGTCTGCGCCCTCCCTTCAAAAACTGGCATCAGCACGAATATCGCGCAGACATTTCAGTTGGACGATTCCGGTCCTGTGGGTTAGCAGTCTATTCCTATAGGGAAAGCCTTTTTTCTGGTATTGACTTAACCTCCGCCCAATTTAAGTTTTTCCGGGCAAAGTTGCTGGTGATTTTAAACATAATGCCTTTCCGTTGTGCCATACTCATCGATTTTTCCACTTCTCCCTGTATTTTGCTAAATTTGAAGCATAGCAGTCCCCGCTCATCTCGTTTCGATGAGGTCTTCACAGTTAACAGGAGTCGATCTTGTGGTGTCTGCTTGTATAGACGGCGGGCTTCGGCCCAGGTGTAGGATGTGTCGATTCAGATACTGGCGATCGCTTTTGATAGTGCTAGTATCAAAAGCGGTGCCGCCGCAGTTGTCGCACTTATAGGGCTCTTGAGCCAGTAAGGCCTTCAATATCTGAATGACCGTCCTAACCGTCTTGCCATTGCGTTTTAGCTTCGCTGGTATTTTATCTTTGATGGTGGCATAGGTTCTTGCGGCGTGTAATCCATAATGACGAACTCGCTGAAAATAAGCAGGTAGTTGATGCTGTAGGAATAAATTCATCATCACCAAAGGAGGTACATTCCGGTATTTCTTTGGCGCTGGCTGACCCGCCTTTTGATGGGCATAATCATTGTATTCAATGCGTACATTCTTGCCATTCTTATCATAGCTCAATCGCCTGTTAGATATCCCAATCCGGCAGATGTACCGGCCTAAATACTCCTCAATCACTTTGGTATCTGCTGTAGGCCGGGTATTGTGAACTACCCATCTAATTTTACCTACCTCGGCTTCTATATCCTCATAACTACGATGATAAAGAACCTTTCCCTGTTTCATCAATTGTTTTAGACCAGCAAGAAAGAGTTCTCTGAATCGACCACATATCTGACGATACCGTGCTAATTTATGCTTCCGATGAGGCCATCGCCACTCCGGTTTTAGTCCTGAAGTCAACCCCCCAAAAGTGATCAGACAATGCACATGCACATGGTATTTTAAGTCGGAACCCCAGCTATGTAGCACGGCTGTCATACCGGGTAATGCCCCCACATTACCATCATCGGCACACAGTTGTTTTATAGTCTTCCAGGCCGAGCGGAGTAACAGATTATAGATGGTTGTTGGGTGGTGTCGAGCCAGTCCGTTCAATTGGTGCGGCATCGTAAAAGTCGTATGTACATAAGGTACATTCAACATCCGCTTGGCCAGCCGATCCTGCCATTGCAATCGTTTAATACCCTGGCATTGTGGACAATGACTATTGCCACAACTAAAATACTGATATCGAGCATAACCACAGTCCTGACAAGTGATTAAATGACCTCCTAACGCTGGCGTTCGGCACACCCGGATAGAGCGGATTAATTTAATAGTTCTCCGATTTGGTTTATATATTTTAATGTAGTCCTCCCCACAATCTCTAAACAACTCACCTATCGTATATTGGTCCGGTAGCTGATCTCCATGCCTGCAATTGGGTGATTGACTTGATACTGGTAAGACTTGCATAAAGAAATATAGCGGGCTGTGGTTTTTAGATGTTTGTGCCCCATTTGTTCCTTTAAAAATACCAAATTAGTGCCACTCTCCAAATGATGGGTGGCGTAACAATGTCGCAAAACGTGGGGCGACACCTCTCGCTCGACCTTCGCTCCTGTTCGAGCCGTCTTGACAGACCACTGTGCCGAACGGTTGGCCCAACGCTGCCCTTGACGTTTGCCGTTAAACAAATAGCGCTTGGGGTGGTACATCCGATAATAGGTTCTCAGCAACTCCAATAGACAGGGCGGAATGACTACATAACGATCTTTAGCCCCTTTACCCTTGACCACCCGGATCTGTAAGCGTTGACCATCAATATCTTCCACCCGCAAGTTCAGCGCTTCACTCAGACGTAGACCCGTGCTGTACAATAAGGCCATAAAGACCTGATGCTTAAAAATGGCCCCATGCTCGATCAACCTTTGCACTTCCTGCTGAGACAAAACCGGTGGTAGACTCCGCTCCTTCCGCGGTCGGGGAATATGCTTGACATCCCAGGGGATATCTAAGACTTCACGATAAAACTTATACATGGCCGAGTAGTCTCCATTAATGGTCTGCCATTTTAGTCCCTGATTATAACGATGTAGAATATAGGAGCGGGCTTGCTCCTGGGTAAAACGTCCCTCCATGCCCTGCTGCTCCCGGTAGACAAAAAACTGTCGCAATGCACACCCATAAGCTGACCGCGTAGCCTTGCTATAGTTCTTCAACGTGAGGTGAGCATCAAAATCCAGTAAATGTTTTAGGTAAGTCTCCATGACGTATTTTTTTGGTTAAACAACGTCTGGAAAGTTAAAAGAAAAATCACTCAAATGCCTGAAAAACAGGTGATTGACAGAGTGAAAGTCGAGAGGGATTGTTCAACGTCCCGGCTAAACGGCGTAGCCAGCTTTTGCTGGCTATGAACGATTTAGCCTCTGTTGGCTGCTACATTCAATCTTTTATTTTAGGTTGAAGAATACATCGTAATCAATTACTGCATTATAATTTCCTTGACCTTTAATTGTTTCATGATTATAAAAAAATACCTTTTTCTCTCTTTTATGAACTACGAAGTTCCTTGTAATTGGATAATACCCATTCGTGCCATTAATTTCCTTTGAAGTACTTTCTTTATATCTATTATGCGCATTGTTAATATCTCTTTCACTTGGTCCTAATTCATATCCTCTTGTGACTGTTCCTTCTCCCCCAAATGAATCACCCGATACTGTTTTATTAAGATTTTTTTTCATTTCCTGTTTGTCAAATTCATCTTCAGTCATCCATTTTTTATCTCCTTCTTTTTTCTTCCATTTTCCTCCTGGGTGAGAATGCCAAGTGTAGTCAACTGCAAAATTTCCACTTGGAACTTTTTTCATTGCACTACCAGATTTAATCTCATCATCATGAATTGAATCAATATTTATAGTAGCTGCATTATCATATGGTCCCGCTGGATTTCCATCATCTGCTCTTAAATGTGAAAACTTATCATAGTCCAATTCTCCAGATACAGTATTAACCGGAATTACACCTCTTCCTCCATATTCTACATGACTTTTTTCATCGTCATTCTCTAAAATGTTTTTTATAGTAGCCCTATGTTCGTAAGGAGGTAAAATAAAATATTTAAGTTCAGATAACTTTTTAACCTCTACATTAAAAGTTAGTCCATCTTTTTCTGCTGCTTTTTTTTCTTTCCTTAAACTTTTTATTTGTTTTTTATTGTAAAGGATAATTATGTTTTTTCCTTTTGAGGAAGTTTCGGATATAATATTGCCTCTTGTATCATAAACTACTCCTCCATGTAATTCCTGTTTAAGATTACTTTTTGGTGTGTTTTCTTTTTTTGCCTGGATTGTTGGACTAAAAAAAGGTTTGCTGATATTGACCGTATCTGATTTTTTTTGAAAAAAAGGAATGTTCTTTGGCTTTGGATGAACGTACGATTGAGTATTACTTTTTCTTGCCTCTTTCATTTAGAGTATTTTTTTTTGTTGCAGCCAACTCAAAGGAATGTCTGCGCCCTCCCTTCAAAAACTGGCATCAGCACGAATATCGCGCAGACATTTCAGTTGGACGATTCCGGTCCTGTGGGTTAGCAGTCTATTCCTATAGGGAAAGCCTTTTTTCTGGTATTGACTTAACCTCCACCCAATTTAAGTTTTTCCGGGCAAAATTGCTGATGATTTTAAAGATAATGCCTTTCCGTTGTGCCATACTCATCGATTTTTCCACTTCTCCCTGTATTTTGCTAAATTTGAAGCATAGCAGTCCCCGCTCATCTCGTTACGATGAGGTCTTCACAGTTAACAGGAGTCGATCTTGTGGTGCCTGCTTGTATAGACGGCGGGCTTCGGCCCAGGTGTAGGATGTGTCGGTTCAGATAATGGTGATCGCTTTTGATAGGGCTAGTATCAAAAGCGGTACCGCCACAATTTTCGCACTTGTATGGCTCTTCAGCCAACAAAGCGGTCAATATCTGAAGGACCGTCCTCACCGTCTTACCATTTCGTTTTAGCTTCTCCGGTATTTTATCTTTGATCTTGGCATACGTAGCACTTGCATGCAATCCATAATGACGAACTCGCTGAAAATAAGCAGGTAATTGATGCTGTAAGAATAAATTCATTGCCACCAAAGGAGGCACATTCCGATATTTCTTCGGCGCTGGCTGACCCGCTTTTTGATGGGCATAATCATTGTATTCAATGCGTACATTTTTACCGTTTTTGTCATAGCTCAGCCGTTTGTTGGAGATCCCAATTCGGCAAATGTAACGCCCCAGATATTCCTCTATCACTTTGGTATCTGCCGTAGGGCGGGTGTTGTGAACTACCCACCTTATTTTTTGCAGTTCTTCTACTATATCTTCGTATTTGCGCGGATAAACAACTTGGCCGGTGTCCATTAGCTGCTTTAAGTCTTGCAAAAAGATCGCTCTGAACTTACCACACATTTTACGATATGGGGCCAGTTTATGCTTACGCCAGGGCCACCGCCATTCATTTTTTGATGCCCCTGATAAGCCTCCAAACGTGATCAGGCAGTGGGCATGAATGTGATACTTTAGATCCGAGCCCCACGTATGTAATACAGCGGTCATGCCGGGCAGTGCACCCAGGTTTTGAGCATCACTACACAGCTCTTTGATGGTCTTCCACGCAGAGCGTAACAACAGGTTATAGATCGCTCTTGGATTCCGCCGAGCCAGTCCATTCAATTGGTGCGGCATCGTAAAAGTCGTATGAATATAAGGTACTTCCAACATGCGCTTAGCCAACCGATCCTGCCATTGCAATCGTTTGATGCCCTGGCATTGCGGACACTGACTGTTGCCACAGGAAAAGTATTGATACCGATGATAACCACAGTCCTGACACGTGATTAAATGACCTCCCAATGCTGGCGTTCGGCACACTCGGATAGAACGAATCAGTTGAATCGTACGTCGATCGGCTGGGTAGGCTTTGATATATTCTTCTCCATAATCCCGGAACAGTTCACCTATCGTATATAGGTCCGGTAACTGATGACCATGTTCGCAATTGGATGCTTCACCTGGTGTTGGTAGGACTTGCATAAGGAGATATATCGAGCTGTGGTTTTTAGGCGTTTATGGCCCATTTGTGCCTTTAAAAATACCAAATTAGTGCCACTCTCCAAATGGTGGGTCGCATAGCAATGTCGCAAAACATGAGGTGACACCTCTCGTTCCACCCCAGCCGCCTTACGCGCCGTCTGTATCGACCACTGCGCTGAACGATTGGCCCAGCGTTGACCTTTATGTTTGCCATTAAACAAATACTTACTGGGGCGATACATCCGATAATAGGATCGTAATAACTCCAACAAACAACTTGGAATGGCCACGTAACGATCTTTGGCTCCTTTGCCCTTGACCACCCGAATCTGTAAGCGTTGGCCATCAATATCTTCCAATCTTAGATTTAGTGCTTCACTCAAGCGTAGGCCCGTACCATATAGCAAGGTCATGAAAACCTGATGTTTATAATTAGCCCCATGTTCGATCAGTCTTTGTACTTCTTGCTGAGATAAAACCGGTGGAAGGCTCCGCTCCTTGCGCGGTCGGGGAATATGCTTTACATCCCAGGGGATATCTAAGACCTCACGATAAAACTTAAACATGGCGGAGTAGTCTCCATTAATAGTCTGCCATTTTAACCCTTGGTTATACCGATGCAAAATATAAGTTCGAGCCTGATCTTGAGTAAAATCCCCTCGTAAATCCTGCTTCTCTCGATAGGCGAAAAACTGACGTAAAGCACAACCATAAGCTGATCGAGTAGCCTTGCTGAAATTCTTTAAGGTGAGATGAGCATCAAAATCCAGTAAGTGTTTTTGATAAACTTCCATGACGTATTTTTTTGGTTAAATAACGTCTGGAAAGTTAAAAGAAAAACCATTCAAATGATTGAAAATCAGGTGGTTGGGTGGGTGAAAAACGAGAGGAGTTGTTCAACGACTGTGCACACGAACCAAGGTTCGTGTATATCCACAGTGTAAGTTTACTTCAAGTTCTTCGAAAATACTTAATCAATTGATTATCAACACCTATAAAGTTCGCCTTTTCGATATCCATTAGTTCGTGTTATTTTTTAATTAGTAGGTTCGCGAAAAAAATATCAGAGCTCTAAGCTATCCAGCGGGCTTTCAATCAAATCCCACCCTTTCTTGGTAACATGAGTGTAGATTTCAGTCGTTTTACTGGAATCATGCCCTAAAAGCTGGTGGATATACCTTAAATCTACGCCTTTCTCAAGTAAATGTGTCGCAAAGCTATGCCGCAACGTATGAAGGGTAGGTCTCTTTTGCATTTGTATTTTTTCACAGGCCACTTGAAAGATTTTCTGCACACTCCGCTTCCCATACTGCCCGCCATATTGCCCCTCAAATAGCCAGTCAGTTGGCCGGTATTTTTTGTAATACCTTCGTAAATATACCAAAGCCTTCTTTGAAAGTAAAGTATATCTGTCTTTTTTGCCCTTACCGCCTTATATGAAGATTTGCATCCGTTGACTATCAATATCTTTGATCTTCAGATTGACTACTTCACTTAATCTCAGACCGGCGGAATAAACCAATAGTAAAATACAACGGTGCTTCAGGTTTTTCGGTGCCCTTAAGATCGCCAACACCTCTTCTTCACTCAATACATGCGGCAATTGATTCGGTTTCTTTGGCCTTGACAGGTAATAGGTTTTCTGTGGTTGACCTAGTACACGCTCATAATAGGCCTTGATGCTATTGATAATCTGATTTTGTGTGGAAACAGATATTTTGCTGGTCTTAATGTGATGCAATAAATAGTCCTTTATTTGTTTCTCCTCCAGGGCTTCCGGTGAACATACTTACGTTTGTAAACGAATAAAAACGTTTCAAGACGTTTATTCAGCATATACAACACCATCGTACACACTACAATAAAATAAAGTAACTATTTAGGTTGATTTGCAAAATCGGAAAAAAATCTGAATAATTGTATTGATGGATTATCAGAAAATCATAGCCGAGAAAGATGCCCGGATCAAGGAGCTGGAAAAGATTGCCCAGCGAGTGGATAGCTTGACGCATTTGCTAGCGGAGGCTATGTTTAGGATAAGGGAGCTAGAGGCTCAACTCAACCAGAATAGCCGCAATTCGTCTAAGCCTCCCTCATCAGATATCAACAAACGTAAACCAGGCTTACCAGGTAAAAAAGGCAAGAAAGGCGGCCAAAAAGGACACAAGGGAGACACTCTAAAGATGTCAAGTGAGGTAGATGATTTGCAGCTATGTGCCCCAAAACGATGTATGTGTGGCAAGCGTTTGCTACGCCAGGCGATGGCAATCCATGCCCGTCGCCAGGTCTTTGATATACCTGATCCCAAATTATTGGTAACTGAATACCAGCAGTTAAGCTGCACGTGTCCCAATTGTGGCCAGCTTAATATGGGACAGTTTCCGGAACAGGTCAAGGCACCAGTACAGTATGGGAATGGTGTCCAGGCCTTAGTTAGCTTGTTGCATGTCAAATGCCAGTTAAGCTACCAAAACATCAGCGAGTTATTTACTGATTTGTTTGGTCAGCCTATCAATGGAGCAACCTTACAGCAGGCTGTGCAAAAGTCATACAACAAATTGGAAGGGGTTGAAAAGCAAATCAAAGACAAATTACTTTGTGCTGCCGTTTTACACGCTGATGAAACGGGGTTACGCATTGATGGAAAAAGGCGCTGGGTGCATGTGGCCTGCAATGAGGCATTTACCTATTTGTATGTACATAACAGTCGAGGCAAGAAGGCCATCCAAGAGGGAATGGGTGGTATGTTTGACTATATCGGCACATTGATTCATGACTGCTTTGGTTCTTATTGGGGGCTGGGCAAGGCCAGACACAGCTTATGCGGTGCACACTTGTTGCGAGAATTGACGGGCCTGGTAGAAAATGGCAGTTCCTGGGCCGGGCAGATGCACACCTTGCTTTTGGAGCTATTCCAAGACAAGCAAGCTGGCAGGTCATTCACTTCAAGGCATAAAGCCTGGCGTACCTATGATAAAATCTGCCGATTGGCTGACCAGAAAGAGCCACCTCCTATACCCCAATCACGGGGCAAACCTAAAAAAACAAAAGGACGAAATCTGGCCGAAAGGTTGATTAAATATAAAACCGAGGTGCTCCGATTCGCTCTGGAGCCACACATCCCTTTTTCCAATAATCAGGCTGAACGCGACCTGCGTCCGGTAAAAGGAAAACAAAAAGTGGCTGGGTGCTTCCGTACTTTTGATGGAGCTAGGCGCTATGCTCGCCTCCAAGGAGTTTTCTCTTCCTGGAGAAAGCAGGGCTATTCGATTTTTGCCGAGCTAAAAGCAATTTTAAACGGCAATACCTTTGCTTTTGCTGATTAAGGTACCTAAACAGTTACAAAATAAAATCAATTCTCTCCTCTCCCCAGCAACCTGACTTATCCCAAAACTCCGGTTTGCAATCAACCTCCTTCTGTCCGTATCTTCTGCATCAGAGGTACTATTATTGTAATTCAAAGAATGGGAATGTCAAAACCGGATCGACGGTCACGTGGTGCAAACCATTCCATCCAATCCTTCCAAAACGACATTTCTTCCAATAAAAAATCAACCACATTATCAATTTTAAAACCTGCTTCAACATGAAAAAAACGTCTTTACTCATTAGCTTCTTCACGCTCTTACTCTCTCTAAACGCTCAGGATGATCCGGCCACGGCTTATCTGCAAACCAATAACATCCAGGCATTCTTCAGCACTGATGGGCGCCAATTTTGGGACGGGCAGCAAGGGCAATTTCTG
The DNA here is from genome assembly GCA_965229635.1 of Saprospiraceae bacterium. Classification (GTDB taxonomy): domain Bacteria; phylum Bacteroidota; class Bacteroidia; order Chitinophagales; family Saprospiraceae; genus BQJU01. Next base: position 1,398,936 of record OZ245894.1, on the reverse strand, counting down.
GTCGGGGATCAGGCTAATATTTCGCCTATTCGTAATGCCGGGCTGTGGCTCGGTGGGCGCGATGAAGATGGTAACCTGAAAGGGGCCATCCAACTGTACAATGAGGATAATCGCCGAGATTTTCAGCCGTACGACTGGAATAGCGGAACCGATACCTTCGACAAGATTTTCCGCGTAAAAGGGGCCGATATCGAAGCCCACCTTATCGACTTTGCTGACAATGACAACATCGATAACCCTATCGATGCCATCTACCAGTGGCCGGGCCGGGGTAATCCTCATTTTGCAGATTATTTTGGCTTTGACCTGCCTGAGACCTTTGGACCGCTGGCTCCTTTTTGGGACAATAACGGCAATGGCATCTATAATCCTGATGAGGGCGATTTTCCCATCGTAGACATTCGTGGCTGTGAGATTCCTATCTACGCGGATGAGATGATGTACCTAATCTACAACGATGAGCGGCCCCACACCCAGTCCATGATGGCGGTCATGAATATGGAAGTGCATACCCTGGCTTACGCTTTTAGCTGCTCGGAAAATCAGCTGCTCAACAATACCATCTTTGTGCAGCATAAGTTGATCAACCGCGGTATGGAAACGCTGGAAGACACCCACTTCGGGCTATACCTCGACTTTGCATTGGGCTGTAGCCAAAATGACTACATTGCGACCAACCGGGACTTTGGCTCTCTCTTTGCCTATAATAAAACCGAAACGGATCCCGATTGTGGTGACGAAGAAGGCTATCAAAGCCAGCCTCCGGTGGCGAGTGTCACCCTATTGAGAGGCCCACTGGATCAGACCGCCAACGAACTGAACATTGAAAAAACGATGCCGCTTTTCCGTGATGACAACGATCTTCCGGCAGCGATGCAATTTCCACAAACCGCCGCTGAATACTACAACTACCTCACCGGCAAATGGCGCGATGGCAGTCCCCTGACCTACGGTGGTGATGGCTACCAGACCGGTGCCGCTACCGACTACGTATTTCCCGATAACCCTACAGATTCGGAAGGCTGGTCGGAATATGCGCTGGATCGTCCAGGCGGGCCGCGCAGTATGTTGATGTCATCCGGGCCGTTTAACCTGTTTCCGGGTGCGGTCAATGAGTTGCTGCTGGCTTATTCCTTCCACCAAAATCCTGGTGCGAACAACCTGGAAAATGTAGAAGCCATGTACGATAGCATTGTGCAGTTGCGCGCGCTGTTTGACAATTGTTTTGAAATCGGTAGCGCTACGCTGGCCTGTACCAGCCCCGTAACCAGCGTCAATGCCCCCAATTCCCTCAATCATTTGCTAAAATGTTACCCCAATCCGGCCAACAAGAACCTGACTATTGACATTTCGGGTATCCAGCCGGATCAAATTCGCCTGGTGAACGCCCAGGGACAGACGGTGTACCAAAAACGGCAACCTGAATCAATACACACCATTGATGTGCAGCACTTGCCGAGCGGCCTTTATTTGGTGGAGGTCACCAGTAAAGGAAGAAGTGGTGTAAAGAAAATACTGGTTGAATAGATTCTTAAGAAGGCTTGGGCCTTCACGGTGAAATGAATGTCATCCAACCCGAAAAGGACTGACATGATGTTGACTTTTAGGGGACAGGATTCACATGATTCACATGATTTTTTTGGGCGAAAAACTTCATTTTTCACCGCAAGAGGGAGTGCTACTGTGCATTCAATTATGTGTCGCTACGCTGCGGCTGGCAGGTTCTAGAAAGGCCACAAACGGCTATCCCATCCACAGCGCCCATTCGGCCTTAGCTGGCCTAGCGAAGCAGGGCTCCAAAAGCCGTTAAGAGCTGTAAACTGTTTGAGCCAAAAGACAGGTTTAAGTGGAAGAAAATGATGAATAGTTCCCGCAATCAAGCCTGAAAACCTGCACAACAAGGCGAGTTTTTACAGTTCAGGCTTTTGGAGTTCTGCGCAGCGTTAAGGGCCAGGTACAGCCTTGGGTTTTTCTGCCTTTTGGGCCAAGCCAAAAGGCACCGCCGGAGGCAAACTCTCTATTGCTTTTAGAATATAACTTAAGAATGTAATCAAAAGATAATCAGTAAATTAAGACTGATCGATGGCAATTTGAGAAGGCTTGGGCCTTCACGGTGAAATGAATTTCACCCAACCTACTATGATGTTGACTTTTGGGGACAGGATTCACATGATTCACATGATTTTTTTGGGCGAAAAACTTCATTTTTCACCGCAAAAGGGAGTGCTACTGTGCATTCAGTATGTGTCGCTACGCTGTGGCAGGCAGGTTCTAGAAAGGCCACAAACGGCTATCCCATCCACAGCGCCCATTCGGCCTTAGCTGGCCTAGCGAAGCAGGGCTCCAAAAGCCGTTAAGAGCTGTAAACTGTTTGAGCCAAAAAACAGGTTTAAGTGGAAGAAAATGATGAATAGTTCCCAAAATCAAGCCTGAAAACCTGCACAACAAGGCGAGTTTTTACAGTTTAGGCTTTCGGAGTCCTTCGCAGCGTTAAGGGCCAGGTACAGCCTTGATTTTTGCTTATTTTCATCAAGGAAAAGAAGCCGCCGGAGGCAAACTCTCTATTACTCTTAGAATACAAACTAAGAATATAATCAAAAGATAATCAAGTGTTTAACTCCAGAAAGTAGCAACATTAGGAGGCTTGGGCCTTCACGGTGAAATGAATTTCACCCAACCTGATATGATGTTGACTTTTGGGGACGATTAACAGGATTTTTTTGGGCGAAAAACTTCATTTTTCACCGCAAAAGGGAGTGCTACTGTGCATTCAATTATGTGTCGCTACGCTGTGGCTGGCAGGTTATAGAAAGGCCACAAATGGCTATCCAATCCACAGCGCCCATTCGGCCTTAGCTGGCCTAGCGTAGAAGGGCTTCAAAAGCCGTTAAAAAGGGTAAACTGTTTGAGCCAATACATAGGTTCAAGTGGAAGCAAAGGGATTAATAGTTCCTGCAATCAAGCTAGAAAATCAGCACGATAAGGCGAGTTTTTACCGTTTAGGCTTTTGGAGTCATTCGCAGCGTTAAGGGCCGGGTACAGCCTAGCCTTTTGCTTCTTTGGGGCAATGCCAAAGAAGCCGCCGGAGGCAGATTATCTCTTGCTTTTAGAATATAAACTAAGAATATAATTAAAAGATAATCAGTAAATTAAGACTGATCTATGGCAATTTGTGAAGGCTTCGGCCTTCACAGTGAAATAAATTTCACCCAACCTGGTATGACGTTGACTTTTGGGGGCGATTAACATGATTTTTTTGGGCGAAAAATTTCATTTTTCACCGCAAAAGGGAGTGCTACTGTGCATTCAATTATGTGTCGCTACGCTGCGGCTGGCAGGTTCTAGAAAGGCCACAAACGGCTATCCCATCCACAGCGCCCATTCGGCCTTAGCTGGCCTAGCGAAGCAGGGCTCCAAAAGCCGTTAAGAGCTGTAAACTGTTTGAGCCAAAAGACAGGTTTAAGTGGAAGAAAATGATGAATAGTTCCCGCAATCAAGCCTGAAAACCTGCACAACAAGGCGAGTTTTTACAGTTCAGGCTTTTGGAGTTCTGCGCAGCGTTAAGGGCCAGGTACAGCCTTGGGTTTTTCTGCCTTTTGGGCCAAGCCAAAAGGCACCGCCGGAGGCAAACTATCTATTGCTTTTAGAATGCAACCTAAGAATATAATCAAGTGTTTAACTCCAGAAAGTAGCAACATTAGGAGGCTTGGGCCTTCACGGTGAAATGAATTTCACCCAACCCGATATGATGTTGACTTTTGGGGGACAAATCTACACTGCAGTCGACGATGTTGAAGTATACCAGCTATTGATACCCTTCCACATCTTTCAGCCATTTCACCCCATTATCACCAGGTTTGTCCAATACCCGCTTGGCTCGGACCAGTGAGGAAAATCGCTCCTCGGCAAAGTCTGAATCACTAGGGCGGAGGCTTTCGATGCGAATACCGCCATTGGAAGCGCCGGAGTGGATCATGCGGCCATCTCCGATATAGATGCCCACGTGGGTGATCTTTTCCTTTTGTTCTGCGGTAGCCTTTCGGCCAAAAAACAGCAGATCGCCCGCTTGCAGGTTGGTCAGGGTGTTATCAAAAGGGATGTCAGTGCCGGTGTGCACTTGTTGCGAGGCATCGCGGGGTAATAAAAGGCCATTAAGATAGAACGCCGTTTTGGTGAAGCCGCTGCAATCCATGGCTTTACCGGAGGTACCGCCCCAGAGATAAGGCCGCCCCATCATGGTTTTGGCGGTGGTGATGATTTGCTCTGCCGTGGGATTGCGGGAATCCAGCCATTCCTTATAGGGCATCACGGCATCGGCGGGCACGTAGCCAATGCGCCCATCCGGATAGCCAATCTTGGCATAACCCTGTTCCTGCCCCAAATCCAGCAAGATGTTTCCGGCCAGCAAATCGCTGACCCTTGCGGCATCAGCCTCCGGTTCCGAGAGCGCAAAGCCAAAATCGGAGAGATAAACCACTTTTTTGGCGGACTGCCAATCCTGAAATTCCTCTTCCGTCATCGGTACAAAGCCACCCGGATCTAGCCAGGCCAGGTACTGATCGGGCGTTTGTACGAGATACCAGTTATTTTCTTCCTTCCATACACGCAAGGGCGTTCCCAGCATGGCCTGGGTCGCCAGTTCCTGTGAATGGCCCGGTTTTGACCTCAAATTGGCTGCAGAAGGCTGAGCAATACCGTAAATTTTTCCATCTAAAGCAGGATCGGGCAAGGTATTGACCTGCATATTTGGCGAAAGCCCCAATTGGGTTAACCGTTCAGACAGGGAATTCATCGCTTCGGGTACATTGGTTTCCCCGGTGATGACCAGCGCTCCGGATTGCATTTTGGGCTCCAGGTTGACCAGCGCCACTCTTTTATCGGGCGCAAACTGCTGACGGATGCTTTCTATTTCGGTTTGTGCCGTAGTGATGGCTTTATTGGACTGACAGCCCTGAATCAGAGCAATAACAAACAATAGAGATAGGATTCTATTCATAGAGGAGTTGATTTTAGAATCTGGAAGGTATAAAAAAAGCCAGCCGGTTGCAAATGGTTGCAACCGGCTGGCTTTACGTGAAAAGGATAAAGGAAATATTAATCTTCGTAGCTAACGTTTTCGTCAGCAGTAGGAGTTGTTGTTGTAGCGCGAATCACCAGGCTACCGGCAGAAGCACCTTCTTTTTCATCCATGGCCATTCTTGCACTGGAGTTGCTTACTTCGTCTTTCACCATGGAAACATTTTGCTCAAAGCGGCAAGCCATCATGATTGCTTCTACATCACCGCGGCCTTCGTCATTTTTGTTATAAACTGCAGAACCTCTAACGATGGAAGTATTTCCGGCAAAAACACATTCTTCGATGACCGGTCTTACTACGCCGCGCATTCCACAATTCAGTACACCTGATCCGTAAGTAGATTCATTCTCGATGAAGTAGCAGCTGGTAATCTTTGGACTGCAAGTACCGTAAGTACCGTCGTTGTAAATCGCGCCACCGTCAAAGTCACTTTTGTTGGCAACGAAGCTGCAAGCGAAAATGAAAGGATTGCAAGTACCCTTGTTGGCAGCGTAGTTGTAGATCGCACCGCCGTCGCGAGCGTAGTTGCTTTCAAAAACACAATTGCGAATCGTTGGAGAAGAAACTTTACCATCGGCGCCGTTGTTGTACCAGGCTGCTCCGGAAGAAGTCCGATCGCCGGTGCTGGCAAAACCGTTGGCAACGCCATCCATGATGAAGAAACCATCAACGATGGTCAGTTCGCTTACACCTTCTGTATATATAATGGTGTAAGAATTGTCATCCACAGTAGAAGTAGATCCGATTTCGCCGCTCAGCACGGTTTGAAAAAGTTCAGGGTTGCGGTCTTCCAGTCTGGTCTCAGTACCTTCAAATCCTCCGTAAACTTCTACACCGTCGTTGATCACAAATGACACGTTACGGTCATTATTGGTCGTTGGTACATATTTTCCGGCTGCTACCCAGATCTGGTCTCCTGCCTGAGCCTTTGCCAGAGCAAGTTGCAGATCACCATAAGCGGATGCCCAGGAAGTGCCGTTGCCGTTGCTGCCTTTCTTTACAAAAATCGTCTCTGTAGCGTTGAGTTGACAAAAAGTCAACACACACGCTGATGCAAGTAGTAATACCCTTTTCACGTGTAATCCTTTTTGAAGTTGGATAATTGGTTAATCGCCTTAAAATTCAAACTTGAGGTTGTAGTGTGTAGGGACGACAAGTAATCGTCGGTTGCAGAGAAAATTACCTTGTTCAGAATGAAACAAAGTAGTCCCAGAACACTCCAATCGATGTGTCAAACGAAAGATCCAAAAAATTGGATAGGATAGGATAAACGCAGTTGTCAAGGCTGCGCCTAATAACTTGTACAGGGATGGTTTGTCAAAACAAATAACTTAACTCGTGCCAAAATAAAAAATTTTGGGCTTATTGCCAAAGTATTTTCCAAAAAAAATACCGGGGATATGGCAAATTTTCACGGTTATTGGGTAGGTGCGGTACTAATGTACCATAATATAGGGATGTAAAAAACGGGATTTAAGCTATTGAACGAGGCTTTAGGGATTATGTTTCAGTTTGATTGAATTTTTTTTGATCTTTCTTCAATCGTATTGAACCCAAACACATTACAATGATAATCTATTTTCTCCGACCCCACAACCACCATATCGTTTTAGGCGGGTTTGGGTTATTTAGCGGTACCCAAATCCAATTTTTCGGTCAAAGAGGTTAAAATGTGGTCATTTTTAGAATCAGTTGCGGGATTAGTTGTTTTTTTTCATAAACCCTCGTATTTTTCAGGCGCTTTCCTGGACTACCCATCCGGAGGGCGGCAATAATTAGCGAATACTTGCATTCCCCTAATACGACCTATGTTCCATTTTTGAGGACCACATACACCTCAAAAACGTGAGCCCTATCGTGGAATGATAGGCGTGAGGTTACAACTACATCAACCAACAAATCATTAATCAAAAAACCCATATTTGGGAGGATTATGTCACGGGCATTGGAGGCAACCGTTTACATCTATTCCTCGGCAAATGAGGTGAGCTATGCCTGTTGTCAGGCATTGGCAAACATTTGAGCTGGGATTACTCAGTCAGAAGGGAAAACTACTGAGTAAAACCCAGGGAATCAACTGTCGGTCAGTGTATTGGCCATCCGTATATGTAGTTCTTTGACAATTATTGTGGTCAAAGACGGGTATTTGCAAAACAATTGCAAAGTTTTGAAACATAATTCTTTAAATCCCTTAAAAGAACATAGAGAAAACTATACAATTATGAAAAATCGTAATCCTAACAACATTAAAAAACTAAACTTTACCGCCTTGAAACAGACGCTACTACTGGGGGTGCTAGCCCTCCTATTTCTGGGCAACCTCTCTGCTCAAGACTTCCACTACTCACAGTACCACAATGCACCGTTGAACATGAATCCCGCCCTCACCGGCATCTTTCGCGGCGACGCCAGAGTAATGGCCAATTACCGCAGCCAGTGGACCTCAGTACCGGTAGATTACATGACATTTACGGGGGCATTTGACAAAAAGTTTTTACAACGTACCGGCCGCCCCGGCTATTGGTCGGGAGGCTTTGCCTTCAACTACGACCAGGCGGGACTTTCGAGGCTTCGGCTGATCAACCTCGGACTGAGTGCCGCCTACACCCGCGGGTTTAGCGAAACCTTTTTTGGAACCATCGGCGGAGCACTATCGGTGGGGCAACGCTCCTTCAAGCTGGATGATCTGACCTTCGACCGGCAGTACGATCCTTCAACCGGTGTCTTTATCCCCAGCCGACCCACTCAGGAAAACTTTGACAATACCAGTTACTTTTTCCCTGATCTGGCGCTGGGCGTCAACTTCCGCCTGCAAAGCAAACAAACAGACATGCTGGTGGACCGGCTCGACAAGCGCTCCAAGCTTGATTTCGGGGTGGGAGTGCACCATTTGTTACGCCCCGACCAGAGTTTTCAAGATGCAGATGAAGCCAAGCTGCCCATTCGGCTGAGCCCCTATGTGATGGGAACCCTCATGCTGGGCAACTCTTTCGATCTGATTGGCAATTTTAATGCCCAATTTCAGAAGCCTTATAAAGAATATATAGGCATGTTGGGGTTGAAAGTACACTTCAACCGTAACCTGGGCCGTCAGTTTGCCGCTCAGATTGACTTCGGCTATCGCTTCAATGATTTTGGCGATGCCTTTTACCCCGGCCTGGAGGTATTTTACAACGGCTGGGAACTGGGCTTCACCTATGATGTCAACGTCTCAGATTTTCAACTGGCGACCAATAGAAGAGGTGGGCCGGAAATTACGCTGCGCTACATCATTCGTCGCGTGCGTCCACTGCCGGCGTTCAAAATCTGTCCGTTGATCTAAATTTATTCCCCAAACGATCCCCCCACAAATCGGGGTATCTTAAAATCTGCATTAAGATAATTCACCATGAATAAAATATTACTATCCGCATTTTTTGCCGTCGTTATGCTGCAATTGGGACAGGCACAAAAGCTGGAAGCCTGGATTGAAGCAGGTGATAAGGCCTACGAACGGCAAGATTACTACTCGGCTTACCGCTATTATGGTATTGCCCTTGAGTACAAAGAAAACCAAACCGATATCCTTTATCAATACGCCAATTCGGCGCGTGAATTCTTCATCTTCTCCAAAGCGGATTCCGCTTACCAGGTAGTGCTGGCCAGAGATACCAGCAATGCGTTTCCCGAAGCTGCCTACTGGCTCGGCAAGGTCAAACAACGCCTGGGAGATTATGAAAATTCTTCTGTTTTCCTACAGAAGTTTCTGGATGATCAGCCCAATGCTAATACCAAATACCGGAACGATGCCCTAAAGGCCGTTGAGGACAATAGCTGGGCACAGCAAATGATTGATGAAACGGACGATATCACTATCAAAAATATGGGTCCGGTAATCAATACGCCTTATTCCGACTTTGGAACGGCGCTGAAGGGAGATTCACTCTATTATTCCTCCTTTGTGCCCAACCTGAATGACACTTTTAATCCCCCCCGTCCTTACATCAGGATTTTTCAATCGATCGCTGATGCGGAGGGCAACTTCCAGGAGGGCAAACAATTGGGTAAACCCATCAATATCAAGCAACGTCAATGGGCACACACGGCCTTTAATAAGGATTACAAGCGGGTTTATTTCACCCAGTGTGATTACGTTGATGCCGCTGATATCCGCTGTGAGCTGTTTGTTAGTCAAATTCAGCCTGACGGCAAATGGAGCCAACCTGCACCATTGAGCATTAATGTGGCGGGTAAGACCAATACCCAGCCCAATGTAGGCCTTGACCGCGAAGGCAATGAAATCCTCTACTTCGTTTCTGACCGCGACGGTGGCAAGGGCGGCCTGGATATCTGGTATTCTATGATCAATGAAGATGGCAGCATCGGTACACCGATGAACCTCGCGGACATCAATACCGAAGAAGATGATGCGACACCATTTTATTACAGCCGTGGACATACGCTCTTCTTTAGCTCTGAAGGTTACCAAACACTGGGTGGTTTTGATATTTACGAAACCCGAAACCTCGGCGATAGCTGGACCGATCCGCGTCACCTGGGCGTACCGGTCAACAGTAGCTACAATGACCTCTATTATACTGTATTTGCCGAAGGAGAGAAGGCCTATTTCTCTTCCAATCGCCCCGATTCCAGTGCCATTTTCTGGGACGATAGTAAGGAGGCCTGTTGTAACGACATTTATACCTACGACCGCAATCAGATCGTCAACCTGCTGGCCCTGACCTACGACAAGCTGGACCAGACGGAGCTTCCCGGTGCCACGGTAACGCTGTATGAGTTGTTGCCCAACGGCGAAGAAGTGCTCATCAGTTCGATTGATAACCCGAGTGCCAATGACTTTAATTTCCCATTGGAAGCCGATAAGAAATACAAGATTGTTGCCACGCGTCCGGGATACATTCAGGATGTGGTGACCATCGACCTGATGGATCCTCAATACGTTGGCAAAACCGAGATCGAACAAAAGCTCTACCTCGAACCAGGTATTCGACTCAATGTAAGCACTTATGAAAACATTGACTCCATGCCCCTGATCGGCACTACCGTTGAGCTATATGAGGTAGGTGAGTATGGCGAACTGGAATTGATCGAAAGCAAGGAAAATCCAACTGGAAATGACTTCACCTTTGCACTGGAACCCGGTAAGAAATACCGCATCAAGGGTATGAAGCCCGGCTTCCCGGATGCATTCGATGATGTTGACCTGACCCAGCCCCAGTACACAGACGTACGCACGATAGAGAAGAAGTTGTACCTGGGGCAGGAACTGGAAGTACTGGTCTTTGACGAGGATACCCGCGAGCCGCTGAGTGGTGCAACGGTAGAGCTTCTGGAGATGATCCAGGGAAGGCCACAGCCTAAGCACAAACGCACCAACCCCGATGCCAACAGTTTTTATTTTCCACTTGATTTGAGTAAGAAATATAAGATTCGGGGATCTCGCAAGGGCTATCAGGATGCCAATCTTGACCTGATATTTGATCAGGCGGTAGTGGAGCAGGCCGGTGGCCGATTGACCGTAGAGCTGTACCTCAAGCGTACTTCGCTCAATGACTTCCTGCCGTTGACGCTTTACTTTGATAATGATTATCCCGATCCGCGTTCACGGAGCTATTCCACTGACACGCCCTATATTCCTACGAATATAGAATACTATGAGAAAAGAGATGAATTCATCAGTGCCGTTACTGAAGGACTTTCCCAGGAGGAAGCCTTCCGGACCACCCGCCGTTTCCGTGACTTTTTCGAGCGGGAAGTTCGCGGTGGCCGTTCCGACCTTGAAGACCTTTCCAAAGCAATGCTCAGCATTCTGAAAGGAGGCACACCATTGACCATCAAGCTCCAGGGCTTTACCAGTGTGCGGGGCGCCAGCGACTACAACCTGCGCCTGAGTGCCCGCCGGATTCAAAGCGTGAAAAATGAATTTGCACGCTATGCCGATGGTGTTTTAAAACCCTACCTCGACTCCAGGCAGCTGAAGATCGAAGAAGAACCACTCGGAGAAACACAGGCCACCATTCGCCGCATTAGCGCGGCCTTGACTGACCTGGTGGGTGGATCGATCTACAGTATTTTTGCCAGCTTGAGTCGCCGTGTAGAGATCAGTGAAGTAGAGGTTGGAAAATAATTTGTTCATGGTGTTTTCATACATCCAAAAAAAAGACACAAAGTGAAAAATAATCAATATAATATCACCAAATATTTCCTGCCGATCCTGCTGGCCTGCGGTATAATGCTGCCAGCAGCGCTGCAAGCAACCCACATTGTGGGCGGTAGAATAAGTTATGAGTGCCTGGGTAATGACGAATACGAGATCAGTCTGGCCGTTTACCGCGACTGTATCAACGGTGCGGCCAATGCGCCTTTCGACAACCCGGCCTACATTGCAGTTTATAATCAATTTGGCCTGCTGGTGCAGAATATTGCCCTTCCTTATATGGGCGACGATACACTGACCACCAATTTCAGCGACCCCTGCCTGGTCATTCTGGAGGAGGTTTGTGTACACACCACCACGTACCGCAGAACGGTTACCCTGCCGTTTATTGAAGGGGGGTATACCCTTGCTTACCAACGCTGTTGCCGAAACGAAACCATTGACAACATCATCAACCCGGTAGAAACCGGTGCTACATATCCGATACAGCTGACCGAAACGGCGATGCTAAACTGTAACTCCAGCCCGACATTCTTACAGTATCCGCCGATCTACATTTGTGCTGATTTACCCTTGGTCTTTGACCACTCAGCTGTCGACCCGGATGGGGACTCCCTGGTTTATCGATTGTGCAATCCCTTTGCCGGTGGTAGTTTAACCACACCACAACCGATTCCATCCTCTCCTCCACCCTACGACACCGTAGTTTGGCGAACGCCTACCTATTCCCTCAACAATATGCTGGGTACCGGTATGCCGCTGACGATCAACCCTCAAACGGGATTGATGACGGCCACTCCGGGAACAATCGGACAATTTGTAGTGGGTGTTTGTGTAGATGAATACGATCGGGAAACCGGAGAACTATTGTCTACCACACTGAGAGATTTCCAATACAACGTCAACCTCTGTGGAGAGCCCTCGGCCGCCTTCTTTGTGCCCGATGCACAATGTGATAATAATGAAGTGACCATTATCAACCAAAGTGAAAATGCCGAAAGCTACCGCTGGTTCTTTGACTGGCCCAATCAAACGCCAACGTCGACCACTGCGGCCGATACGTTTACTTTCACTTACCCGGATACCGGCACCTACACCATTGCGCTGATTGCGCAGCCCAACACCCAGTGTGCAGATACTTTCTCGCGTACAATTTACCTTCAGGAAAACTCACTGACGGCAGATTTTACACTGGATGTTTTTGATTGTGATATCACTTCCGTAGTGGAATTACAGGACCTTTCTTTTGATCCGGTGTCGCCACCAGTTGCCTGGGAATGGGTACTGACCTATCCGGGCAATACACTGACTTCAACCGATCAAAATCCGGCCTTTACGGTCCCGCTCGGGGTTTCGGGAACGGTAGAGCTGACCGTTACTTCACAGAATGGATGTGTGCAAAGTTTATCGCTACCCTTCGAAAGCGGACTTGACAACCCTGTAAGTTTCCTTTTGACGGATGTGGACGTTTGTGATGGAGAATCGGTAGCATTGAACCCCAATACGCCACCGGAAATTCCATTTACCTATGTTTGGTCGCCACCACAGTTTTTGGATGACCCCAATGCGGTGAATCCGATTGCAACCGTGGCTGAAAATACCGTCTTTACCGTAACGATCACGCCATCATTGAATGTTTGTGAAATTGTGAGAACGGTAAATGTCAATGTGGTGCCCTTACCGGAACTGGATTTTGATATTGAGCTCGGATGTGATGGGGTAACCGTTACCTTCAACAATACCAGCCTCAATGCCGATGACTACTTCTGGGATTTTGGTGACCCCAACACGGAATCCGATACTTCCTCACTGGAGAGTCCTACTTACGCCTATCCTGGATTGGGTAGTTATACTGTTACATTAGTGACCGGTCCCAATACACTTTGTCCGGATACGCTTACCAGAGAAATCACACTGGATATGGTGGACGTTAGTGCCGACTTTTCCGTAGAATATACCGATTGTAGCACCGACATGCTCACTGCTCAATTTACCGATCTGTCTTCTACCAACCTCGGTACCATTACCGAATGGAACTGGCAATTGAGTGACGGACAAACCAGCACGGAACAAAACCCGGTCTTTACTTTTGACAGCAGTCAAACCGTGACCGTTGTTTTGACCATCAATACTTCAACTGATTGTAGCTCAATGGTAACTCGTGATATCGAAATCACACTGGTGGAGAATGACGATCAGTTTCCGGAGACTTTCACGGCCTGTATCGGCGATACCACTCAATTACTGCCCGGCGGCAATCCGGATTATACGTATGAGTGGTCGCCTACAACCGGTATCGACGATCCTACTTCTCCATCACCATCGTTTTTCCCCACAACGACCACGACTTACACCGTTGTGATCAGCAATATCGGTGTGGATACCTGTACCACCACCGAGCAGGTGGAAGTATTGGTCAACGAACCGATCAACCTGGTCGTCAATGGCGATGGACCAACTTGTGAACCCAATGCCACACTAACGGCTACTACCGATGTCGATGCGGATATCGTTTGGATCAATTCTACAACCGGCGATACGCTAGGCACAGGAGGAACATTAACCATTCCTGTTTCTGGTGTTACCAGTATTTCTGTGGTGGCAACTGACAGCTTCGGCTGTACCGATCAGGAGGATATCCGAGTGATTGGCGGACCGGTCGATGTGACCATTCCTGATACCGTAGCGGTTTGTTTCCCTGATGAGTTGATGATCAGTGTGACCAACCTTGATCCAACGGACACCCTGACTTACAGCTGGACGCCGGTTGATGCTTTTGAAGCCGGTACTGCCAATAGCGCCACTCCGGATGTGATTGAGCAAATTGGCGAGCAGACGCTCTATGTGACTATTGAAAATCAATTTGGCTGTACTTATATGGATTCGGTGATCACCGCCGTGGTTGACCCCAATATTTCCCTGAGCTTCACTAGTGAAGTACAGTGTAATGGCGCTACCGTAGAATTCACCAATACCAGCACCAATGCCTTTGGTTATGTTTGGAATTTCGGAGACGGCAGCATTAGCTACGAAGAAAATCCAACCCACACGTACCAGATGGCAGGCACTTATGACGTGACTTTGTCAATCGTTTACGATGTGGATTGTGTCACAGATTTCACTGCTCCCGTGATGGTGCAGGATCCACAAATTATTGCAGACTTCGACTTTGACATTGCTGAATGTTTGTCTGATTCTGCAGTGATTCAGTTTTTTGATACGTCTACCAACACTTTCGACAATACCATTGCCTGGGAGTGGATTTTCAGTAGCGGAGATACTTCAACGCTGGAAAATCCGGTGATTACTATAACAGAAAGTGGTGATCTGATTGTCAATCTGACCATCTTCACCGCCAATGATTGTTTTGCTTCAGTAACCGACACCATTGATGTGCAGATCGTGACGCTGGAGCTGGCTGATTCTGTGACGCTTTGTAAGGGAGACACCACTATTCTAAACCCCGATGGCAATCCGGACTACATTTATAATTGGTCGCCTGCTACGGGACTCAGCGCTACCGATGTAGCCAGCCCAATGGCCTTCCCTATGGAGACCACAACATACACGGTAAGTGTACAAACGCTGGGTACTGATACCTGTGAGGTGACGCAGATGATCACCGTTTTTGTGCCGGAAGATATCAATCTCGATCTTGGTCCGGATGTAACCACCTGCGGCGAAGATGTAACGATTACGGCTACCGCCGATGTGGATGTGACGGTAGAGTGGCTAAGCGTGCTTGACGGACCGCTACCCAGTGGTCCGAGCATTACGGTCAATCCGTTCCGGGGCGATACGATCATTGCCACCGCTACTGACATTTACGGCTGTACAGATATGGACACCCTGGTCATCACTGATAATGGAGTAGATCTCAATACCATGCCATCCGGTACCATTACCGCGTGCCAGGGAGTAGATACTTCGATCACGATGATCAACCTGGATATTCTGGATACACTAACCTATAGCTGGACACCGCTGGAAAACATCGTTTCGGGCGCGGATTCGTCGACGGTAACGATCGTTGTTTTGGATGGCACAGTGACCTTTACCGGTATTGCCACCAATCAGCATAATTGTGCAGACACCGTGAACGTAACAGTCACCGTGGCGCCCTTTGAATACGACTTACCGGATACGGTTTTTGTTTGTCCAAATACGCCAGTTGGCCTCAATCCGGACGGCAATCCGACCTACACTTACCAATGGTCGCCTGCTGACGGTCTTGACGACCCCACCAGCTTTAATCCGATCTTCTCGGGAGATATGAATACGTTGTACACCGTTACCGTATCGGATGATAGCAATGGGTTTGTTTGTGAGATCGTGCAGGATGTGCAGGTTATTCTTTATCCGGAACTCAACCTGACGACAACCGGCGATACTTCACTTTGTGAAATTTCGGAAATCACCCTTACGGCAAGTACCGACATTCCAGCTACCATCGAATGGTATCAGGATGGCAGCGTGTTTGATACCGGATCACCGATCACGGTGACACCTGTAGAAGGAGTCAACATCTATACGGCCATTGCCACCGATGAAACCACAATGTGTACCGATACCAGTACCGTTCGGATTGATGTAAAAATTATAAACGAAGGTTTGCCGGCCGATACGATAGATGTTTGTAGTGGAGTGCCCACACCAATCAACCCGGATTTCGATCCGGAATATACCTATGTGTGGAGCCCGGAAACCAACCTGGATTTGACCAATCCATCCAACCCGGTGGTGACCACTACGGAAGATATGACCTACATGGTGACCATTACTGATCCGGATTTTGGATGTGAATTGGTGCGCACGGTAGAAGTCATGGTTGCTCCGCTGATCAATCCAGTGGGCAGTCCGGATACCACACTCTGTACAACCGAACCGTTGACGCTCACAGCAACCAGTGACTTGCCCGATGCAACGTACACCTGGTTCAGGTTGCCGGACATCACTAATCCGATTGGCACTGGCCCGGAAATCACCGATACGCCAATGGGCGCTACCCAATACGTATTAGTAGCAGAAGATGCCCTGGGTTGTGTAGAAAGCGATACTGTTTTTGTCAATAGCTTCGAGATCAATGCCAGCATTACGCCGGAACTGATCATTTGTGAGCCAGAAACGATGACCACGCTGGAAGTAACCAACAACGATCCGGAGCAGGAACTGACTTACGACTGGACCGGAACGGTTACGCCAAACGATGAAGCCATTGTGACGGCTGATCTGGAAATGGGTGTGAACAACTTCAGTGTAGTGGTGACCAACCAATTTGGCTGTAGCCAGGAATTGAGTACAAGTGTCACCGTCATTGATCTGGAGGGCACGCTATCGATTACTGCCGAGCCAGACACCATCCTGCTGGGTGATGCTACTGAAATTACCGTAACCGGCTGTGATGATTGCGACTTCGACTGGATCGTACCTTCGGGAACGATTGACCCGACCACGGGGCCGGTGATCACTGCCATTCCGGACGAGCCCGGTTCTAACATCTACGAGATAGATGTGACACAATTGACCTGTGCCACTACCCTATCGGTAGAAGTGTTTGTGATCAACGCCATTTGTGATCCGGACCACGTCTTTATTCCATCGGCTTTTACGCCGAATAATGACGGCGACAATGACGTACTGCGCGTGCGTACCTTCTTTGCCGATGAGGTGACCGATATGGAATTGCTGATTTACAACCGTTGGGGAGAAGAGATTTTCCGTACCCAAAATATTTATGAGGTATGGGATGGCACCTTCCGCGACGAAGCGCTTCCACCGGATAGCTATGGCTTCTATCTGCGGGTAGTTTGTCCCAACGGGGAGGAATTGATCCAAAAAGGAAATATTACGCTATTGCGATAGTAAATATTTATTAGACAGAAAAACACTACGCCTGGCTTCATTGCGAAGTCAGGCTTTTTTATTTCTTCTGAATAAACTATCTTGGATCGTTATGATCAATGAATTAAAAGAACACCTGAAAAGTCGCGACGAGGCAACCCTTGGGGCCTTTCTCGAAAAGCATCCGGAAGTCTTGGACCAAACGGATGATAGTGGAGCCACGGGCTTTGTTTTGATTGCTTATAATCAGTTGCCCGCAGTATTTGCGCAAGCACTGGCATTGAAGGCTGATTTCAACTTATATGAAGCCATTATAAGTGGCCAGCCTGATCTGGTTAAATCCAGGTTAGCAGCGGAGCCATCTTTACTCAATCGGCATTCCCCCGACGGCTTTACGCCAGTGGCCCTTGCCGCATTTTTTGGCCACCCAGGCATTGCCAAATCCCTGATTAAAGAGGGCGCCGATCCAAATATTGCGGCCGCAAATCCATCAAAGGTGAATGCACTGCATGCAGCAGTAGCGCGCGGAGAAGTGCCTTTGTGTGAATTATTGATTAAACACGGAGCAGATGTCAATCAGCCGCAAAACCAGGGCGTGACGGCCTTACATTCCGCCGCCCATCAGGGCAATCTGGCGTTGGTGAAGTTGTTGGTGGAAAATGGCGCTGACCTCACCCTGAAAATGGATAATGGCGATGATGCGCTCGCTTTCGCGGAAAGAGATGGCCATGCAGAGGTAGTGGCTTATCTAAAAAGTAAAACATAATCAATTTTGTAGCTTTCTCCACCCGGTAAAAGCCAGCGCTAATCCGGCGATGGCCAGAAGCCCCGTGGTGATTACCTTCCCGAAATTTTCATACAAAAGTGCAATAATTGCGTGGGTTTTCATCTCGCCGCCCTCCTGCTCTAGTTGCTCAAATTGCATATAGAGGAAAGCCGCCAACCCCAGCACAACCAGGCCCAGTATAATCATGGCATAATGATCATTTCTCTTGCCTTTTTCATCGCGTTCGACCGCAAAGGGAGTGTCGATTAATTCGACTTCCACCCCCAGGTCTTCCTTTGCCAGAAAATCGTAGACTTTTTTCCCGGCTTCCTCATACCTTTTGATCAGGTGTTTGGCAAATTGCTGGCCGGAACCAAAAAGCATTTTCCCCTTTAGGGTCGGCGTCATTGGCAAGACTTGAACCTTGGTTTCTACCGCATAAATCTCCGCCCCGCGGTAAGTATCCTCCTTTACCACGATAAATTGGCGGCCGAATCTTTTCTTCAATTCAAATTCGTATTCGGGAAACTGGGCTTTCAGTCTTTCAAAAACTGTTGACAAGTCAATCATACTATTGCTCAAGGTAGGTTTTCAATTGTTCTAACGCCATGGGCCAGGCTTTTACCACTGCTTCATAATACCAATCCCAGTCCGGGCCGGATTGGTAGCCGTCCTGACGTAGATACAGTTCAGTTTGATCGCCCACCGGCTTAACTTTGATCGTCAAGGTCATCGGGCCAAGGAAAGGCCGCTCCGGGTTGAGATACACCATGTTCTCCACGATGAGGTGACTGTGCGACTCATAGGACTTGATCACACCGGTTGACACATAACTGAATCCCGTTTTCGAAACCTGCCAGGCCAGGGTATAACAGCCTCCCGAATGTGTTTCAACCAGGCTCTTTTCCACCCCCCACCAGCCTTTCAGCATAGTGGTGTCAGTAAAAGCTGATATGACTCTTTCCGGTCTCGTTTTAATTAGAATTTTTTGCTCTACTGTTCTCATGAATGCTCTCAATTTTGCAGACTGTGTCAGCATAAATATTGTAAGTTAAAGATTTTTTCTGTATTTTATGTTCGCAAATAACCCTATTTGAAAACCCTAATTCCCACCAAAATGAAAACAATTTTCAACCGTCCTATGGAACGGCGCGAGTTCCTAAAAAAGATGGCCGTGCTTGGTACAGCCGTTACTTTTACCACTTGTGGAGCCTGTGAGGAATTGGCTGAAGCCATCCGAAACCGCCCAACCCGCAGAAGAATCCGTACCGGTTCACCAGAAGTTGACCAGGCTGTGGCTACCTACGCTGCTGCGGTTGATCAGATGAAAAACAACCTCAACCAGAACACAAACCCAAGAAGTTGGCTACAACAAGCCTCTCTACATGGCACCGCGGCAGGATTTAATTTTTGTCAACACGGAACGCCGCATTTCTTCAGCTGGCACCGGGCCTATTTGTTTTATTTCGAACAAATTTGTCAGCGACTTACCGGGGATCAGGACTTCGGTCTACCTTACTGGAATTGGGCATTGGACAAGGACGTACCCAGTCAATTTCTGGTGCCAAGCAGCTCACTTTATGAGCCCAGCCGTACCAGTACTTCTCTTTTCTCCTTAAGTGAATTTACCCCCAACAACCTGGAAGATATCCTCGACAATACCAATTTCATGGCCCTTTCCAATCAAATTGAAACTTCACCGCACAACACAGCGCATTGGAATATCGGAGGGATCTTAGGAGATTTTGATTCTCCCAGGGACCCACTTTTTTGGCTACACCATTGTATGGTAGACTATTGCTGGGCGGAATGGAACATTAATCGTGAGAATGATAATCCCGATGACAATGCCTGGAATAGCGAAACGTGGAATCATTTTGTTGATGAAGAGGGCAACCCCGCCGAAATGACCGCCGGAATCACTACTTTGATGCCCTTACTGTCCTACCAATATGAAGAATCTGCCATTGGTACTACTCCTCCTGCCAAATTGATGGCAGTGAAGAATAAACGAGCCTTCAGAAAGATCAAAGACCGGGTAGAAAAAGGCGGGAAGGTAAATTTTGAGATCGGTCAGCATATTCGTATTGCTGAGGGGCTGGAATTGAACCTGAACGAGGGCCTACAGCAGCCTACCAGAATTTCTATTGGAGAAATTGCCAGGGTTATTGAAAATACGAAGAGTAAAGATCGCGTTTTTGCTGAAGTCAATTTTGCGAAAGCGCCCCCTACTAATGACTTTTTGGTCAGAGTATTCGTCAATTACCCGGAGGCCAACAAAGATACAACCACCGGGGATATTCACTATGCCGGTAGTTTCTCGTTTTTTGGCACCAGCGATGGTGATCACCAGGGACACCACGGCCATAAACCCAAAGCACTGGTCAATCTTACGGAGACCATCAGAAGACTGAGGAAGGCGGGGGAGTTAAATAATGACTCCAAGATATCGTTAAAGTTTGTATCAGTGCCGTTTGATGTAGACCTTGAACAACCACAAGCCCGTCTGAATTTGGAAAAGATTGACATCATAGTGAGTCGAATCCACACCAGATCATAACTACTCATTCGATTTCAAGAAACTGTCAACCCGTGATTTGCTATGAAAGGATACGTGAAGATGAACCTGTTGGTGTTGAGTTCTGTACTCTTATTAAGTAGCTTATGCTGTAACGTATTTACCGGTAAAAAGCATACGACTTTGGAAAATCCGACACCTGGTCAGGATACTGTTTATTGTATGGACTTCGCCAACCGACAGTCTGTAGAACTCCCATTGTCCCCTCTTAGCGAACAGCTGACTCGTAAAAGTCTGATCAAAGTAGAAATCAGTAAAGTCACTAATCCGGATAAATACCCAATCCGGATTGGTGTCTGGGTTGAAACACCGAATGAGACTACCCAGATAAAAGTGGGAAATTTCAGCCTTTTTCCAGTCGACAATCCAGGAAACTACATTTTTGATCTTAATCAATATGGGAACCTCCCAAGTAACCTGGATCGGCTAATAGTGAGGTTATCATTAATCTATGAAGCCGTTGGTGTCGACAATTCGAAAGTTGAAATTTGTGTCAAGCCGCTACAGATTGAATAGCAGTTGTATATCCGCTCTAGTGCGACTAGTCCGAAATGATTGATCCTTTTTTCAGGCTCCAAGTATTGATAATGCTGAACATCGAATGTCAATCATTTCTGCATCAATCCGCTAGAAGCCGTTCTCTTCGCCTTCTTCCTCTCCGCTCCCATCGTCATCTTCTTCCTCATCATCCCCTTCGTCGTCATCGTCATCATCAGTGTCTTTTGGACGATCGGCGGGCGGGCGCACATCATAGGAAATATTCATATCATTGAGCACCGCATCCAGGATGGGATCAACGCCGGGCACATAGCCATCTTTGAGGTCGTGGCCAAATAGTTTACCAACCGTCCCCCAGTAAGAGGCGGTCAGGCCGTTGCGCAAGTCCTTGATCAGAAAAAACATGGGAGTATCCAATTCCTTTTCGATCATCTTGATCAGGATCATGCCCTGTGTTTTAGTCAGCTTTTTCAGAGGATCTGAAAATTGATCCTTCAGGTCTCGTTGTAGCTTTCTGATGTATTTCTTGCGCTTGCGTTTCTTCATGTGATTGGTGGCATATTCCACTTCCCGAAAGATGCGAATGGCCTCTACCGCATAGGGATAGACCTTGGCCGCATAACGACGGTAGCGACGATAACGACGGTATTCCTCATCGTCCTCAAACTGGCGTAACGAGGATACGGAAACGCCTTCCAAGCTGGCGAGAATGAGTGTATCTCCACAATCGTCAATGGTAAAGGGTAACTTCTGCCCATTGACAAACGTATAACCTTCCTGCGCCGACAATTGCCAGGCGGAAAGCAACAAAACCCCAATAAAAATAATCCTACTCATCTCTTGTCTTTTATGATTCTGTGTAAAACTCAAAGTTCCAATTATTTTACCTAATAAACCACCCCGTATGGGTAGATGGTTTAAAATAAACTTCATCTTTTAAACGAAATAGGCGGAGCCACCATTGCAACTCCACCTATTTAGACGCACTTTTAGTAAAAAATTAACGCTATTGGCGATATTTTTCCTGAAATTTATGATAAAGTGCCTTCTGTTTGTTGTCCAGACTGATCTCCCGGCCCTGAATATATGCGGCTTCCACTACGCTGGTGCGCATATCCAGCACATCACCCTGACAGATAAATAAAATCGCATCTTTCCCCACTTCCAGTGATCCGGCACGGTTGTCAATGCCCAGTATTTTGGCGGTATTTAGCGTAAGCGCACTGATGGCATCTTCATACGCCAATCCATAGCCGACGGCCTGGCCAGCCTGAAAGGCGAGATTGCGGTATTGCCAAAATCCTTCGTGTCCAAGGCAATACAACACACCCGCTTCCTGCAATAACTGTGGCGTTCTGAACGGCATATCTACCGGCTCATCGGGAGTGCCGGGCAGGCGCTGGGTCGATTCCAGTATTATGGCTACCTCATTTTCCACGAGCTGTTCGGTCATGCGCCAGGCATCACGGCCACCGATGATCACCGGGCTTACACCGTGTTTTTTGGCTAATAAAATGGCCTGGGTCATATCTTCTACCGAATTGGCGTGTACATACAGCTTTTTGCTTTTGTCAAAAAGCCCGCAGGCGGCAGCAAGTTTCAGGTTTTCTTTGCTTGGTTCGTTCTGTTGGCAGTAGGCCTTTGCTTCCGCAAAATAGTTTTCAATCTCTTCCAATTGCTCATCGTAGGATTCATTTTTCCGATAGGTACCGCGCCGCCAGGAATAATACTTCTTGGCAGGCAACCGCAAATGGATGCCCCCATCGGTCAGGTAGGCAGCATCTTCCCAGTTCCAGGCATCGAGCTGCACAACCGACGACTGCCCGCTGATCAGCCCACCTTCCGGTGTGATCTGGGCCAGCAAAACGCCCTGACAGCGCACCGTAGGGGTGACCTGTGAATCTGTGTTGTAGGCAATCAGTGACCGGACATTGGGATTGAGGCTGCCAGTTTCATCATTATCACGGGTGGCCCGCACCGCCCCAATTTCGATGAGGCCCAGTTGTGTATTAGGCGCAATCAATCCTGGGTAAACGTGTTTGCCTTCGGCTTGAACCACCTGATAGTTGTCTAAAGCTTGCTGGCTGTATGCCTCCACCAGGGTCAATTTTCCATCCGCAAAGGCAATGAGGCTGTTTTCGAGGACCTGCCCGTTGCCCAGATGAGCAGTCGCACCAACAATGGCAATCGGCACTGATTGGGCCGGCGCCGGCACGGGCGACTGGGCCTGCAATGACGTCATTGCGCCAAGCCAGCAAAACAGCAGGGTATTAATAATATTGATTTTCATAATGCTTGTTTGTAATTGGTTAACCTATTCGTGCTCAATATCATCACAGTGGTACTCACGATACTGGCTCTTTCCGCGGGCCGGTTGGGTTTTGCCGCCTTTTTTCTTCACGGCCAGCATCTTTTGAATCAGGCGCGTGCGTTCCTTTTCTACGGCTTCGCGCATCTCGACGTCCTTGTCCCGGTCAAAAAAGATGATACCATCGATGAAGGTCTTTTCCGCTTTCGCGTAAACCGATAACGGATGATCAGTCCAAAGCACCATATCCGCATCTTTACCGGCTTTTATACTGCCCACCCGATCATCGATGTGCAGGAGTTTTGCCGGATTGAGGGTAACAAATTTGAGGGCCTCCTCTTCGGAAACGCCCCCAAAAAGTACTGCCTTGGCGGCCTCCTGATTGAGTCGGCGGGCCATTTCGGCATCGTCGCTGTTGACGGCAACTGTTACGCCCTGTTCGTGCATCAGTGCACTATTATAGGGAATCGCTTCCACTACCTCGTATTTGTAAGCCCACCAGTCGGAGAAAGTGGAGCCGCCCACGCCGTGTTCTGCCATCTTGTCGGCTACTTTATAGCCTTCCAGAATATGGGTGAAGGTATTGACCCGAAAGTCAAAACGTTCGGCTACTTTCATGAGCATATTGATCTCACCCTGCTGATAGCTGTGGCAGGTGATAAAGCGTTTGGATTCGAGAATTTCCAACAAGGCCTCCAGGTCGAGGTCACGGCGGAAAGGCTTACCGGCATCGCGGAGTTTACCGTATTCCCGGGCACGGGTGAAATGATCTACGTAGGTTTGCTCCACGCCCATGCGCGTCTGCGGATAACGGATGCGGTAGTCATCACTGCGGTTTGATTGTTTGACATTTTCGCCCAGAGCAAACTTGATAAAGCCATCGGCATTGGCCACCTTCATCTCTTCCGGGGTATAACCCCACCGCAGTTTGATGATCGCCGATTGACCGCCAATTGGATTGGCCGAGCCGTGCAGAATTTGGCTAACGGTCACTCCTCCCGACAATTGCCGGTAGATGTTGATATCTTCTGAATTGAGCACATCCCCGATTCGCACTTCGGCAGAGCTGGACTGGCTGGCTTCATTTACGCCACGCGTTACCGCAATGTGAGAATGCTCATCGATGATTCCCGCCGTCAAATGCTTGCCAGAGCCGTCAATGACAACCGCACTGCGATCACTTAGCCGCGAGCCGATCTGGGCGATCTTGCCATTGCGGACCAGCACATCGGTATTTTCCAGAATACCATCCGATTCATTGGTCCAAACCGTGGCATTGCGAATCAGATAAGTTGATGGCTCCGGTCGGTTTTCCCAGCCGTAGGCGGAAAAGGGATAAATGACCTTGCCCAGAGTGGCCACACTTTCTTTCTCTTGCTCTTTTTTCTTCTTCTTTTCGGCTTTGGGTGGTCCCTGGTAGGTGGCCGACCAGCTTACCCACTGGCCATTAGCGTCCTGACCTTTTCCCGACCAGTTCTTGCCGTCCACCATGCCCGAAAGGCGAATTTTTCCGGCTTCTTTTTGCGGTTCAAACCAAAGGGAGATCAGGCCTTTGTCGTAAGTATACTCGACATCCAGCGTGTTGGTATCCGCCTTGCTGATCGCCATTTCCATCTTCTCGGGCTTGCCATCAACGTTAAGATCGTAAGTGGAATTGGCGACTTTCAGGTTATACCTTCCTGCTAGTTTACCAGCGCTGTGATCTTCGATTTGAAAATGTTTACCGGCCACCCAGTTTTCGAGTATCGTACTGTTTTTGTCAAAAACCGGCCCATTGGTAACGATAAAACTGGCCACCTTGCCCTTGGCCAGGCTGCCCAGCTCTGCTGACAAATCGAGCATTTTGGCGGGCGTTTCCGTCAATGCCTTCAAGGCCGCCTCCTCACTCAATCCATTTTCGATGGCTTTGCGCAAATTCGACAAGAATTGCTCCTTCTTTTCTAAACCATGAGTAGTCAACGTAAACTCAATCCCCGCTGCAGCAATTTTCGCCGGATTGGTGGGGGCCAGCTCCCAGTGTTTCATTTGCGCCAGCGAAACCTGAAGCGCATCAAAGGGATCTTCCACATCGTAGGCATCGGGGAAGTCAATTGGCAAGATTAGCGGCATACCGGTGGCTTTGATTTCCTCCAGCCGCTGGTATTCCTCACCACTACCGACAATGATGTATTTTTTATCAAATTCCTTGGCCAGTTGATCCACGCGTAAGATGTCCAATCTATTGCCGGTCTCAAAGACTTGAGGCAGGCTTTGCACTTCATTCCAGGCTTCGAGCGAGAGGTTCGTTTCCTCATCCTGATCGGCGTACCATTGCCCATCGTAATAGGTTTGCCGTAGCAAGGCAATCGACCCCATTAGAGAAGTGGGATACGTCTGAGTGGATTCCCCCTTACTAAAGGAAAGATGATGTGCTACATTAGGCTTGAGCATCATTTCGTGTGCCTTTTCCTTGCCCAGCAATACCGCGCAGGAAGTCCCTCTGGAAATGCCATCCATCTGGTGGGTCAGAACGGCCCCGAAGCCCAGTTTGCGATAGGCGCCAGCATCCTTGTCATTGGGCGAAAAGGCTTCCGCCGCCCGGTACTCCGGTTTTAGGGCCTCATTCCAGGCAAAAACACCTTCCTTATTGGAAAGCATCTGCGGTTTTTGCGCTGGCTCCTTGCCTACCGGCTTCGGCTCCGGCAAGCCATAGTTGGTGTAAATATCGATAAAGGAAGGATAGATGTGTTGCCCGTTGAGGTCCACCTCAATGGCTCCCTTCGGGATCAGGACACCTTTTCCCACGGCCTCAATTTTTCCATTGCGAATGACCAGGGTCGCCTTTTCCACAGTTTGATTGTAAGACGTGTGAATAGTGGCATTGGTAAAAGCATACCACCCTTCACGGTCATCGTAAACGCCGTTGCGGGGGAAGGATTGCTGAGCTATGGCCTCACCGAAAGCGACGGCAATCAGCCACCCAATCAGCAGGGTTTGTAGGATTTTTTTCATACTAGTTTTTTTTACCATTTTTATAGGTGCTCGCGAAGGAATGAAAGCGCCAGTGCATTGGCCTTTTTAGCGGCCTCTTCCACATAGCGCGGGCTACTCGGATTGGCGAAAGCATGATCGGCATCGAAAGAATGAACTTCCAGGTCTTTGTTGGCCTTATCGCAAATCTTTTCAAAATTTTGTACCACCTCAGGGGTAATCCATTCGTCTTTTTCGGCAAAGATGCCCAGTACATCCGCTTTAAGTGGTCCAAGGTCGGCAGCACTTTCCACGGGCATGCCGTAATACATGACACAGCCTGCTCCCTGATTACCTGCCATGATGGATGCCTTCAGCGACCAGCCGCCACCAAAACACCAGCCGATGGTTCCTATCTTCGAACCAGATCCAGCTTGTCCCAAAGCTCCCTGAATGATGGCCCGGGCACGTTCGGGTTTGACGGCCTGCATATATTCACCAGCTTTTTCGCGGGTCGTGGCCACATTTCCATCGTAGATATCCAGGGCCATGACCAGCACATCGCCGAGGCTATCGAACAGCATTTCGGCTTCGCGTTTGATGTGATCATTGAGGCCCCACCATTCGTGAATGACCAGGAGCGCCTTATCGCTGGTATGGGCCGGGGCAAGTACGTATGCACTTGCCTGCTGACCATCAGGAGTGGGGAAATCAATCATTTGCCCCTTGCCTTTGTACTGGGTAGCGGCGGGTTCTTCGTGAGCTTCCTGAAATTCCTTATCTTCAGAAAACTGGGCCATATCGTCTTTTTCACCTTCTTCTGAGGAGGAGTTGGACGGCCCGCAGGCAGTGAGTAATAGTAATAGAAAACATAAACCAGTGGACAGATACTTTAACATTGGATTGTGTATTGTGTGAAAAAAGAATTGCTTTACTTTGCGGTTTTATTGGGGCATTTGATGGTTATAAAATAAAATAAAACCTGAATTGTTTTATAATCATCCAAAGGACAATTGACCTAACCATAACCAAAATACATAATGGCAACCAAAAAATTAACCACAATCGACTATAA
The DNA here is from genome assembly GCA_965229635.1 of Saprospiraceae bacterium. Classification (GTDB taxonomy): domain Bacteria; phylum Bacteroidota; class Bacteroidia; order Chitinophagales; family Saprospiraceae; genus BQJU01. Next base: position 1,371,687 of record OZ245894.1, on the reverse strand, counting down.
AAGCGGTAAACTATCGCAAAAGATACAACTGGAGCTGTACGAACAGCTGCTGCGGCCGCGTATGATTGAAGAAAAGATGCTGATTTTGCTGCGCCAGGGCAAGATCAGCAAGTGGTTTTCCGGCATTGGCCAGGAAGCCATCTCGGTGGGGTGTGCTGCCGCCCTTGATACGGATGAAATCCTGTTTACCATGCACCGCAACCTCGGCGTTTTCACCACGCGCAAGGTGCCTTTGGAGCGGCTTTTCGCCCAGTGGCAGGGTAAGGCTACCGGCTTTACTAAAGGCCGCGATCGGTCTTTCCACTTTGGCACCATGGATTACAATATTGTGGGCATGATCTCCCATCTTGGTCCGCAGCTTTCGCTGGCCAGCGGGGTAGCCATGGCCCATAAACTTTCCGGGGAGGGCAAGGTCTCGCTGGCTTTTACCGGTGAAGGGGGTACCAGTCAGGGCGAATTTCACGAAGCGCTGAATGTGGCTTCCGTATGGCAACTGCCGGTCATTTTTGTAATTGAAAACAACGGCTACGGCCTTTCCACCCCTACCGATGAACAATACCACTGCAAGGAGTTGATCGACCGGGCCAAAGGTTATGGCATGAAATCGCTGGTGCTCGATGGCAATAACATTCTGGAGGTGTATCAGGGTATCCAGAAACTGGCCAAACAAATGCGCAAAAAGCCCGAGCCGGTACTGGTAGAGTGCCGCACTTTCCGCATGAGGGGCCACGAGGAGGCTTCCGGGTAAAATACGTACCCAAGGCCCTGCTGGAAGAATGGGCACAGCGCGACCCGGTGAAGAATTATGAGGAGTTCCTTACGGAAAATGGGCTTCTCGATGCTAAGAAGATCGCCGCGATCCGTAAACAAATCAAAGCCGAAATTGAGGCGGGCCTGGCGGCTGCTTTTGAGCAACCCAAAGTGCAATCAACTGTTGAAGCGGAGACCGGAGATGTATATCAGCCTTTTGACCAACCCGATTTTGCGCCAGCCAATGGCCAAAGCAAGGAAATTCGCATGGTGGATGCCATTAGCGAGGGGCTCGATGAAGCCATGCAGGCCCACGACAATTTGGTGCTCATGGGGCAGGATATTGCCGAATACGGAGGCGTTTTTAAAATTACGGATGGCTTTACCAAACGGTATGGCAAGGAGCGGGTCCGCAATACGCCGCTTTGCGAAAGCGCCATCATTGGTGTTGCCCTGGGCTTGAGTTTGAAGGGCTACAAAGCCATGGTGGAAATGCAGTTTGCCGACTTTGTGACTTGTGGTTTCAACCAAATCATCAACAACCTGGCCAAGCTGCACTATCGCTGGGGTCAAAATGCCGATGTGGTGGTCAGAATGCCTTGCGGTGGCGGTGTGGGCGCGGGGCCATATCACTCGCAAAGCAATGAGGCGTGGTTTTTCCATACGCCCGGTTTGAAGGTGGTTTATCCTTCCAATCCACATGATGCCAAAGGCCTCTTGCTCGCCAGCTTCGCCGATCCCAACCCGGTGATGTATTTTGAACATAAAGGATTGTATCGTAGCCTGACGGCTGAGGTTCCGGAAGGCTATTACACTGTTCCTCTCGGCAAGGCCGCCCTGGCCCGCGAAGGAGAGGAATTGAGCATCATCACCTACGGCATGGGCGTACACTGGGCCAAACAGGTGACTGAAGAACTGGGCATTGACGCGGATATTCTCGATCTGCGCACGCTACTCCCATTGGACTACGATGCCATCAATGCCACGGTACGAAAGACCAATCGCGTGATCATCTTACACGAGGATACGCTGGTTGGCGGCATTGGTGGAGAGCTTTCTGCTTACATCTCTGAACACCTCTTCGAATACCTCGATGCACCGGTATTGCGCTCGGCCAGTCTGGATACGCCGGTGCCTTTTGCCAGCAACCTGGAAAAGCAGTTTTTGCCGGTAGAAAGATTTAAGAAGCAAGTGGTGAGATTGAGGGAATATTGATTTAGTTTAGAGTGTAGGGGTTTAGTGTTTAGAGACGGGAACAGCAGCTTGGTTATTTTGCAAATACTTTGGTTTTAGGAATTCTAATCATGGTTTATGAGTTTATAAGGTTTAGTTAGTATGTTTGAAAAACGAGCTTTGGGCCGTAATTTGAGAATATTCAATAACTCAAAACCCAAAGCTCTATGAAAAAAGCAAATTATTCAGGACAAAAGTTGTACATCGGCATCGACGTACATTTAAAACAATGGAATGTTGGGATTTATACGGAATCAAGTTTCCACAAAGTATTCCAACAACCTCCGGAAGCCAATGTGCTACGCAGCTACATGGACCGGCACTTTCCTGGAGGAGAATACTATACGGTATACGAAGCAGGCTTAACAGGCTTTAAGACCCATCGGGATCTGTCGTCGTGTGGCTTTAACAATATAGTAGTTCATCCCAGTGATGTACCGACCAAACATAAAGAACGATTGCAAAAACGAGACGCAGTAGATGCCTGCAAATTAGGTCGTAGCCTAAGGAATAAGGAGTTGGAGGGCATCTATGTTCCCTCACTAAAGGTACAACAAGATCGGGAGTTAATCCGCTATCGGTGTAATAAATTAGTAGGTAAGCAGACTCGGATAAAGAACCAGATCAAGTCATTTTTGGTTCTTTATGACTATAGATATGGAGGAGGCTCAGCCTCGTGGACCAAGGCCTATCAAGGCTGGTTAAAGAACTTGGAGATATCTAACACAAGTGCAAGACAAAGTTTGGATCATTTGCTTGAAGAGTTAGAATATTACCAAAAGAAATTACGGCAGGTGGATCGTCAGATTGTGGCATTGAGCCGTCAGCCGGAATATCAAGATCAGGTTAAATTACTCAAGAGTGTACCGGGAGTGGGTTTACTGGTGAGTATGATTCTGTTAACAGAGCTGGGGGATATGCTGCGCTATGAGAACTTAGATCACTTGTGTGCCTATGTGGGTTTGATCCCAAATGTGTCCGGCTCAGGAGATACGGTTAGAGTAGGAAGACAAACGAAGCGCGGCAATAAATTGGTCAGACGGATGTTGGTACAGAGTGCCTGGGTAGCTAAGGGGCAAGATCCAGGCTTATTGGCTTGCTATGAAGAATTAGTCAAGCGTATGCACGGCAATAAGGCTATTATAAGAATTGAAAAGAAGTTGCTCAATCGGATTCGCAGAGTGTTGCTCAGTGGTCAGCCATACCAGATGGGTATAAAATAGTAATCAGGCAAAAAGCCTTATTACCCAAGACTTAAAAAATGGGGGATTCAACGCTATCAACCGTCTACGGCTCTAAGACCGTTTTGTTTAGATTGCGTCCCCCACCTTTAGCTATAATAAAACTTTGCGGCACTTGACCGCTGATAGAAGACTTTAGGCAAGGGAGTAAGGAATTGCGAGTATTACGCTTGGTCTTTTTTTCAAAAGCCCCTTTATGAAAAGGGGGGGCTTTCGAAAAAAGGAAAAAATGAATGATTAGATTACACTCAAAGAAAAGTCTCTGGGAGTGATAAAAAAAATTTGTGCCTAGACTAAAAAAAGTGGTCGGAAGTGTTGTTTTTCAACATAGAAGACGGGGGAGGCGGTTGAGGAAGTGTACCGTTTAGGGGTGTAGTGTTTAGAGAAAGGAACAGCTTGGTATTTTGCAAATGCTGTAATTCTGGGGTTTTTACTCCTGTTTAAGGGTGAGTAGTGAAGTGGTGATGGGTGAGGTCCGAGATCGTTCCTAAAACCTACCAAATTCAGAGAATTCTGCTCTGGTTTATGAGGTTTATGTTGAAGGAGTTAAGAAGAAATCCATCTGGATTTCTTCTTAACTTAACTTCTGTGATCTTCTGTGCCTTATTCCGACCCATTGGGTTTCCCTGCGGCGGAACTGAAGTGTGGTTCAAATCCATCGCCGAATAGGCGATCCTACTCTTATTCTAATGTGCCTCTTCCCGACCCTCTCGGGTTGCCCTTTGGCGGGACTGAGGTGTTGTTCAATTTCAAGCAATCGCCGAAAAGGCAATATTTTCAACATGGTCATAGTGATGGTTAATGAAAAGGTCGATGTTGCAAACATCTCCCGAGCGAGTGTAGCTAAAACCTAAAGCCCAAGACCTAACGCCTAATAAATTCTGAAAATTCTGCTTCAATTCTGCTCTTCATCATCCCTCTTCCTTAATAATTGCTCCGGGTCGGTAATAAAGGTCTGTTCGCGTTCAACGGAGTAGCCGAAGGAGGCGTGGGGCAGCAGGCGATTGAGGGTTTTGGAGACGAGCTTGAGTTTTTTTGCCGAAAGGCTAACGGATAAATCCTCTCCATTTTTTAACTTAAAATAGAGGACCCCATTTTTAATAAACTGAATGCCAAAGGGCATGCGCTCGGTGACCAGGGCGTACACCCATACGATTTCCTTGGGGCGCTGGCGGAGGGTTTGCATAATGGGATGACGCTCTACCTCCCAGTACTTGATAAGTGACAACACTATCCTCACTGCAAGGACCACCAACACCAGGCCGAGGATGACCAGCAAAACTGAGCCTTTTAAGCCAAAATACACCAATGCCATACCGGAAAACACCAACAACCAGGCCAGGACGAGCTGTAACCGCAACTCGCGCTGCAAGGCCTGGCGCAATGTTTCCATGGCCGGGTGGTACTTTAAGAGGTGTTCTTTGCGTTTTGTCACAGTGATCTAAAATGGCTATTTACAAGGTAACTCATTTTGCCCTACCCCAGTTTGCAAAATATTGCATTTTCAATTAAAATGAACTTTCGAATGTTTATGACCTGTGTAACAAACACTTAAAATCGCCAATTAACATTTTATTTTTTATGCTTTAAAAACAATTTGTTGAATGGCTTTTTTTCCTTATTTTTGTACATTGCTAGTTCTAAATTTTCAACTGATCATAATATGGCCCAGGTAAACTACACGGAAGACAATATTCGCTCGCTTGACTGGAAGGAACACATTCGTTTGCGGCCGGGAATGTACATCGGTAAACTCGGTGACGGCTCGGCGGCAGATGATGGTATCTATATTTTGCTCAAAGAAGTACTTGATAATTCTATTGACGAGTACGTCATGGGATACGGTAAGGCCATCGATATCAAGATCGAAGAGGGCGAAGTGATTGTGCGCGACTATGGCCGTGGTATTCCCCTGGGGAAGGTGATTGATTGTGTATCCAAGATCAATACCGGAGGTAAATACGACTCCAAGGCATTTAAGAAATCAGTGGGGTTGAATGGTGTAGGAACCAAAGCGGTGAACGCACTTTCGGATTATTTTAAGGTACAGGCTGTGCGCGAGGGCAAGACTAAAATTGCCGAATTTGAGCGCGGTGAATTGGTCAACGATCACAAACTGAAAAAGACGAATGAGGACAATGGCACCCTGATCACCTTCCGCCCGGATGGAGAGGTTTTCAAGAAGTACAATTTCCGTAAGGAATATGTCGAAAATCAGCTGTGGAATTACGCCTACCTAAATGCCGGATTGAAACTCAACTTCAACGGTAAAACGCTGGTATCCAAAAACGGACTCCTGGATTTATTACAGCGTAAGACCAACCAGGAAAACCTGCGCTACGATATCATTCACCTCCGCGACGAGGATATTGAAGTGGCCATCAGTCACGGCAATCACTACGGAGAGCAGTACTACTCTTTTGTGAATGGCCAGCATACCACGCAGGGGGGGACCCACCTCAATGCCTTTAAGGAGGTGATGGTAGAAACCGTGAACAAACACTTCAATAAAAGCTTTGACCGCCGCGATATCCTGAGTAGCATCATCGCCGCATTGAGTATCAAAGTGGAAGAACCGGTGTTTGAATCTCAAACCAAGACTAAGCTGGGGTCCACTAATATTTCGCCGAAAGGCCATACCATCCGGACCTTTATCAAAAATACCATTGGCGAAAAGCTGGATAATTTCTTGCACCGTCATGCGGAGATTGCCAAGGCGCTCGAAAAGCGCATTCTGCAATCGGAGCGTGAGCGCAAGGAAATTGCCGGCATCAAGAAACTAGCCAATCAACGCGCCAAGAAAGCCAATTTGCACAATAAAAAACTACGCGATTGCCGCCTGCATTTCAGCGATGGGCCAAGGACCACTGAAGAGGAAATGCGTCTGGCTACCACCATCTTCATCACCGAGGGTGACTCGGCAAGTGGTTCCATTACCAAGGCCCGAGATGTGCAAACCCAGGCGGTATTTAGCCTGCGCGGTAAGCCGCTCAACTGTTACGGCCTAACCAAAAAAGTAGTTTACGAAAACGAAGAATTCAACCTGCTCCAGCACGCTCTGGACATTGAGGACGGCCTGGATGGCCTGCGCTATAATCGTGTCGTGATTGCCACGGATGCCGATGTGGATGGTATGCACATTCGACTTTTGCTACTGACCTTCTTTTTGCAATTCTTTCCCGAGTTGGTGCGCAATGGCCACCTCTTCATTCTCGATACGCCCCTATTCCGGGTTCGCGATAAGCAGCAAACCTTCTACTGTTACAGCGAGGACGAGAAAAGGAAAGCCATCGAAAAGCTGCGCGGCAAACCCGAGATCACCCGATTTAAGGGACTGGGTGAGATTTCTCCCGATGAATTTGGCGATTTTATTGGTGAAAACATTCGTCTCGATCCGGTATTCCTCAATGAAGACACCGAAATTGACGATATCCTGGCCTACTACATGGGCAAGAATACGCCAACCCGTCAGGAATTTATCATCGACAATCTGAGGGTAGAAAAAGACGAGGTGGAAGTTGATCCGGAAGCAGAAGAAACCGAGGAGGCGAGTGCAGAAGTTGTTATAGAAGAAGCGGTTAGCTAAAACTGTCTTTTTGTCCGATTGTTGATAATTCCACTCTCCGGAAAGGCCTTTTTGCAGGTTATTTTCCCTATTTTGCCTTATGGCACGGAAGTTGTCTTACCTGAATGCGTAATTTAGACAACTGATTGCTGTCAGTTTGTCAAGGATTGATTGTATCGAAGTAAAGGAACAACTCCCCACTCATTTCCGTATACCCGATCAATCTCCGCGAATGTACACGTCACGTTGAAGAATCGTGGTTTGAAATTGGAAAATTGATGAAGCGAATGTTTGAGAATTTTTTTGCCCAACAAGGGTTCGATGAAGATACAGACTTTCTACCTTTTATATCTATCGAAGAAGGCGAGGATGCAAATGGTCAGGAAGACTTTCCCGAAATATTGCCGTTTCTGGCACTAAAAAATACCGTCTTATTTCCCGGCATTGTTATCCCTATCACCGTTGGTAGAGACCGGTCGATCAAGGCCATCAACAAGGCTTATGAGGAGGGCAAGGTCATTGCGGTGCTTTCGCAAAAGGATAGTGAAGTGGAGGAACCTTACACCAAGGATCTTTACGAAATCGGCACCATTGCCCGTATCCTGAAGCTGCTGCGTATGCCCGATGGCACGATTACCGCCATCTTACAGGGGCGTCGCCGGTTTTCTTTGATAGAGATCCTCCGGGAAATGCCTTTTTTAGAAGGCAAGGTGGAAACCCTGGATTATATTGAGCCAGAAAACAAGCTGGAATTTGAAGCCCTGGTTTCTTCCATCCTGGATTTGGCCAAACAGATCATCGAGCTTTCGCCAAATATCCCTTCCGAAGCAATGGTGATGCTGCGCAACATCAGTAATACCAGCTTTTTACTCAATTTCATTGCTTCCAATATGGGTGCTAAAATTCCCGTGAAGCAACGGATCTTGGAAATCAGTAACCTGCGGGAAAAAGCCAATCTGGTGCTGGAGCAACTTAACAGTGAGTTACAGCTGCTCGAACTCAAGGACAAGATCGAAAATAAGGTGCGCGTCGATATCGAAAAGCAACAGCGCGACTATTTTCTCAATCAGCAACTGAAGACCATTCAGGAAGAATTGGGGCAAAACCCGCAAGAAGCGGAAGTCGGGAACCTGCTCGATCGCGCCAAAAAGAAAAAGTGGGCCAAGGAGGTCGACGAAGTATTCCACAAGGAAGTCAACCGCCTGCGCCGTATGAATCCGCAGGTAGCGGAATACTCCGTGCAGATGAATTATCTGGAACTACTACTCGATCTACCGTGGGACGAATACACCAAAGATAACTTTAACCTCAAGCGAGTTAAGGAAGTACTGGATAAAGACCACTTCGGACTGGAGAAGGTCAAGGAGCGCATTCTGGAACACCTGGCTGTACTAAAGCTGAAGGGCGATATGAAAGCCCCAATCCTTTGCCTGGTAGGCCCTCCGGGTGTGGGTAAAACCTCCCTGGGACGTTCGATCAGTAAAGCGCTAAAGCGAAAGTTCATCCGCATGTCACTGGGTGGTTTACACGATGAATCGGAAATTCGCGGTCACCGCAAGACCTACATCGGTGCCATGCCGGGACGGATCATTCAATCCATCCGAAAGGCCAAAGCGTCCAATCCGGTATTCATCCTCGATGAAATCGACAAGGTAGGCAAAGACTTCCGGGGAGATCCCTCTTCGGCCTTGCTGGAAGTATTGGATCCCGAACAAAATTCCACCTTCCACGATAATTACCTGGAGCTGGAATACGACCTTTCCAAGGTGTTGTTTATTGCTACTGCCAATTCACTATCTACCATCCAACCGGCCCTGCTTGACCGGATGGAGATCATTGAAATTAGCGGCTATTCTACCGAAGAAAAGGTAGAGATTGCCAAACGCCACCTCATTCCCGAGCAGCGCAAGGAACATGGCCTTGAAGCCAAACATATCAAGCTGAAGCCCAATGTGATCACCAGGATCATTCAGGAATATACTCGCGAATCGGGCGTGCGTTCGCTCAATCGGCGTATTGCCGGCGTGATGCGTAATATTGCCAAAAAGGTAGCCATCGAAGAGGAATATAGTCCAACCATCAAGCCCGGTGATCTGCGGGGTATGCTCGGACCTACCCGCTTTTCCACTGATATGTACCAGGAGGTGAGTGCTCCCGGTGTGACGGTGGGCCTGGCCTGGACCCAATTTGGTGGAGATATCCTCTTTATTGAATCCAGCCTCAGCAAGGGCAAAGGCAAGCTCACCCTTACGGGAAACCTGGGTGATGTGATGAAAGAATCAGCCACCACTGCCCTGAGTTTCATCAAGGCTCATAGTGAAAAACTAGGCATTGACAATACTTATTTTGAAGAAAATGACATCCACCTACACGTTCCGGAAGGCGCCATCCCCAAAGATGGTCCCTCGGCGGGCATCACTATGTTGACGGCCCTGACGTCATTGCTGACCCGACGTCCGGTAAAGCCATTTCTGGCCATGACCGGTGAGATTACCCTGCGCGGAAAGGTGCTGCCGGTAGGTGGCATCAAGGAAAAACTGCTGGCGGCCAAACGGGCCGGTATGCAGGAGGTGATTTTGTGCAAGGAGAATAAGAAGCACGTAGAAGAAGTCAAGGCAGCATACCTAAGTGATTTGAAGATTCATTATGTGGCGGATATGGAAGAGGTGCTGGAGATTGCTCTAATGGATAAATAGGATACTCGTTAAAGCTAGGTTAAGAGCGATACAAATCGATCTTTTCTGCGGCCTATTTTCGTTACAGTCATTAGAAAAACAGTACTTTTATTCCTGATCATCAAACCTCTTGGGCATTTTAGGGGTCTTATTGTAGAAGAATTTATTAGGACCTCATCAAGTGGATGACTGGAAAATGGAAAAGTTTATGAAGATCAAGACCTTTTTATTAAGTATATTATTTGTAACCATTGGAGCAATTGCCGCTATTGCTCAGGAGAGTGAAGATCTGGTGCAGTTTACCGGAATGGTGCTCGACGGCTCGACCGAAGAGCTGTATCCGGTACCGTACACCAATATCCTGGTCAAGAGCCAGGGACGTGGTACCTACTCAGATTTTCAGGGCTTTTTCTCAATTGTGGTGCACAAGGGAGATACCGTGGTATTTTCGGCCATTGGTTATAAAACCGTGGAATACATCATTCCCGCCGACCTGGATGACAACCGCTATTCGCTGGTACAGCTCATGACCCAGGATGCCATCAACCTTCCGGAAACGGTGGTTTTTCCCTGGCCGAGCCGTGAGCATTTTAAGCTGGAATTCCTCGCCATGGACGTCACTACCGAGCTACAGGAACGCGCCACTCGCAACCTGGCCAACGAAACGCTGGAGCGGATGCGAAACGAGGTCAAGACCGATGGTCGCGAAAACGCTGACTTTTACCTCCGACAGCAGGCGCGACAAACCTACTACATTGGCCAGACCCCACCGATGAATATCTTTAGTCCGGTGGCCTGGAAGAAATTCTTCGACGCCTGGAAAAACGGCGATTTCAAGAAAAAGAAAGAATAACTTAATGGATCAATTCCTGGCTGCAGCATTGGCGGAAGCCCAAAAAGGGTACGACGAGGGAGGCATTCCCATTGGCTCCGTCATTGTATACCGCGGTAAGATCATTGGTCGTGGCCACAACCGGCGGGTGCAAAATGGCAGCCCCATCCTGCACGGCGAGATGGACGCCTTCGAAAATGCCGGCCGCCAGCCCGCCTCCGTTTATCAGGAATGTGTGCTCTACACGACCCTCTCTCCCTGCCCGATGTGTTCGGGTACCATTTTACTCTATGGCATTCCCAAAATCGTGATTGGCGAGAACAAAACCTTCATGGGCGAAGAGGACCTGCTCCGCTCCCGCGGTGTAGACGTTGAAGTGGCTGATAGTGCCGAGTGTTATAACCTTATGCAGCAATTCATCCGCGAAAAGCCGGAAGTTTGGAATGAGGATATTGGTATTTAGAGTTTAGCGTTTAGGGAGGTTTAGAGTTTAGAGGAAGGAACAGCTAATCATCCTGCGAATACTTTGACTCTGGGCACTCTACTTTGATTTAAAGTTTAGACGGAGGAGACGGTTGAGAAAGTGTAGAGTGTAGGGAGGTTTAGAGTTTAGAGAATGTCGCCTGGATATTGTGCAAATTCTTGAATTCTCAGAATCCTGCTCCATCTATGGGTTTATATCAACTTCGCATTAGGCTTCGTCGATCAAAGAAGGTTAATGGTTAAAGTTTATTTTTTTGATCTGGTGTTATAAAAAACGCTAAGGGATAGAAAGTACCGTTACGGACCTAAAGCTCAAAACCTAATACCTAAAATAACCCTGGAAATCATGCTCGAAAACATCTCCCGAGCGAGACTTGGGAGAGAACTGCGCCTACTCTCTAAACATCTACACACTACACTCTAAACTAAAAGTATGCCAATTAAAGCACTACAGAACAGACCCAATCTCAATCCAGACAGCAAGTCAGAGCAGGCTTTCGCCAAATTTCAGCGCTTACTTGATGAATTGAAAAGGCAGGACCTCAATGACGAAGTCGTCACCGCGATAAATGAGGGTGTGGACCAAATCAACGCCATTGCTGACTCCGGAGAAGTATTGCATAAGCAAATCAAAAAGACCCAATCCGAAATCCTCAAACTGCTGGAAAAGGAAGTAAAAATTGTACCCAAACATTACTACCGCAATCTCTGGATGGCGCTGGGCATGGCTGCATTTGGTATTCCCATGGGTGTTGCCTTTGGCATGAGCCTGGGCAATATGGCATTCCTGGCAATAGGCCTTCCCATTGGTCTGGCCATTGGCATTGCGGTTGGCACTGGAATGGATAAAAAGGCCGCTGAAGAGGGAAGGCAGCTGGATTGGGAGGCCAACGCTGCCTAAGGTGAAAATCGACGATATCATATTGAAAACTGGTCGATGTTACAAACATCTCCCAAGCGAGAATTGAGCGATGGAACGATTAAGGATAGAATGACATTGATAGGATAGTTAACTATTTTATCATAAAATAATCTGTCCTCCATGCAAACCTTCATCGAAACTCCCCGCCTCCTGCTCCGTGAAATTGTTGAAGACGATGCCGAGCAGCTTCTCGAAATGGAACGCGATCCGGAAGTACACCGGTATCTCGGCAATAATCCGCTGACCAGGATAGAACAGGCGCAGGCCTCCATTCAATGGATCAGAAAACAATACCACGAAAACGGCATCGGTCGGTGGGCGGTGATCGATAAAGCCAGCGGTGATCTCGTGGGCTGGTCGGGCCTGAAATATGAAGAACACATCCGCGAGTGGAGCTATTACGACCTCGGGTATCGTCTGAACCGAAAATACTGGGGCCGGGGCATCGCTACCGAAACAGCCATTGAGTCCCTTAAATACGGCTTTACGGTGCTCAACTACCCGGAAATCTGCGCGGCTGCTCATGTCGAGAATAAAGGCTCCAATGCGGTCTTGCAAAAGGTAGGGATGCAACTCATCAATACTTTTGTCTTTGAGGGGGAGGAGCACAATTGGTATGTACTTAAGAAGGAGACATGGGAGATAGCTGCGATTACATCTTAACTGTAGAATGTATGGCATCATTTCTATGATAATACTATATTGATGTCATAAAAACAGTTGAACAAAACATGAAAAACCAACTTCCCTCTTTTCTTCTATTGCTAGTCATTTCCCTTTTAGGAACACAGTGTTCTACTTCAAAAAAAGCAATCAAACACAAGGAAACAAGTAGCATCCAACAACCTGTCGTCGAACGCGAGTTCAGAGCGGCCTGGATTGCATCTGTCGCAAATATCAACTGGCCCAGTGAACCGGGTTTACCTGTTGAAAAACAAAAAGAAGAGGCCATTGAACTTCTAGACTTTTTAGCTGACAACAATTTTAATGCGGCAATCCTCCAGGTAAGGCCACAGTGCGATGCCTTGTATCCATCGGAACTGGAACCATGGTCGTATTACCTAACCAATACCCAGGGAGAAGCGCCGAAGCCGTTTTATGATCCTTTACAATTCTGGATTGACGAAGCGCACAAGCGAGCCATTGAGCTGCATGCCTGGCTCAATCCTTACCGTGCACATCACGTGGCGGGCGGACCGATTAGCGACCAATCTATTGTAAAAACCAAACCCGATCTGGTGGTAAAGCTCGAAACCGGTTATTATTGGATGGAACCCACGGCCAAAGAAACACAAGACCATTCCTACGACGTGGTGATGGATATTGTAAAAAGATACGATGTAGATGGCATCCATTTCGACGACTATTTTTATCCCTATCCTTCATACAATAACGATAAAGATTTTCCGGACGATAAAAGTTGGGCCAACTATCAAAAAAAAGGAGGAAAGCTCAGCAAAGGAGACTGGCGCCGTGATGCGGTAAATAAGTTTATGAAAAGGGTGTACAAGGGCATTAAAGCCGAAAAGAAGCATGTAAAATTCGGATTGAGCCCCTTCGGAATTTGGCGACCAAATAATCCGCCATCGATAAAGGGATTTGATCAATACGAGAAACTATATGCCGATGCAAAACTATGGTTGAACGAGGGGTGGATTGATTACTGGACCCCACAACTGTACTGGCCCATTAACAAGATCCCACAAAGCTTCCCGGTACTGCTCGGATGGTGGAATCAGCAAAACTACAAAGGCAGGCATTTTTGGCCCGGTATTAGCCTGAGTCGGAAAACCGGCAAAGAAGCAGCTGATGAAGTCATTAACCAAATCATGATTACCCGGGGGATTTTATACAACAGTCCGGGCATCGTGCATTGGAGTATCGCCGGTTTTACCAATTCGGAAGTGCTTACCGAGGCGGTGGTAGAAGGGCCATACGCTAAAAAAGCGTTGGTGCCAGCTTCGCCCTGGTTGGATAATAAGGCACCCAACGCACCAGAAGTTAAGATTGCGATAGAAAAGGATTCGCTTAGCTTACATTGGAGTCAAAACAAAGCGGATGAACTGTTTGCTTATGTGGTCTATAAACAATATGGGGAAGAATGGACCTACGATATTTTGGGCCGACAAAGACAATTTAAAATGCTCTCGGGATATGCATATAAAAATCCCATTACCGAACCCAAAGAGGCCAGAGAAATAAAAAGTATTGACGAGATAGTTGCTCCTTTAAACGCAATAGCTGTAACAGCTATCGATAAATTTGGCAACGAAAGTGCGTTATCACAAATCAATGTTTCCGATAAAACCCGGGATTTAATTCCTAAACTGGGTGTATTTCTGGAGAATTACCCAAAAGAAGAAGCCATCCATCTAAAAGAAACCGTTCAGGCAATTATCATGGATATTGATGCATGGTCTGACGGCAATAATATTGATTTGAATAGACCAATGAACAAAATCAAAAATGCCGGTTACAATACGGTTTTGTACAGATTTTCGGGTAGTACAGAAGGGCTAGCGGAGGCCATTGATGCCGCTCATCTAGAGAAATTAAAAATATTTGCCATAATTGATGATGAAAATACAAAGGTGAACCAATTGGTGAGTGATTACAATCTGGATGGCTTTGTGTTTAATTTTGATGATTATGCATCGCTTAAAGATCAAGTGGTGGATATTATGCTTGTAAAGCCTTACCTGATTACCGGAATTGATGTTACCAATGATATTGACAGGCAAAAGGCAGAGCAATTGTTAAAAACAGGGATTGTTGACCTACAGCTTTCTGATATTAACGAATATACCCCCGGAGAAGCGCCGGTAACAATAGAAGAACCCACCCCATTCCCGAAAAACCTGAAAAAGGTAAAACCCATACAGGTCATTGCGCTAAATCTAGCGGCATTCTGGCCCGAAGGCAGCAGTACGCAAGCAATAGACATTAATGGACTTGAGCATAAAATACAACCAGATGATGATGGCTGGCATAAATTTATTGCTCCAGAAGTGGATACATTCCTGCTCGGCATTAATGGAGAAGCACTGGTATTGCCAACCAGGCAGTGGGCTTTGCCCTATAGGTATATTGTAAAGCGTGACAGCACCCTTACCCGCCCGGAGCCCTGGGTTGAATTCAGGAATATGCCCCCGAAACATACCACTCTTGAGCATTACGATCTGCTCGGCAAAACCGTTGCTTCGAATAGGGGCTTTGTCAACGGCGAGGAAGCCAAGGTGTACAAAACCGGTGTGTTTTTTAATACCGTACAGTTAAACGAAGGAGCAAACCGGATTCGAGCTTCTGTTTTAACCGACACACAGGATGCCGCTTTTTACGAGCAGGAAATCTTCTATGATCCAGCGGATAAAAAACGATCCTCATTTCCGCTTTGGGTTGATGAACGAACGGTTAGCCCGGCGGCAGACATTGAGCTTACAGCCGAAGATAAAATTCAAATAACATTCGATGGTTCGAAAGGACAGGAAGCGAGTGTTGAAGTAATCCCGGGAGGTTTGCGGTTTGCTTGCTTACGAACCGATCACGATGATTTCAGTACGTACCAAACAGAATTGCCTTTGAATCATTTTGCGAAAAATAAGGCGCTAAAATTGATTGTCCGACTCAACGATTCCTTTGTTTTTCCTTTGGAAAACTCTATTACGGTAAAGGATGTAAACGATTTTCCGTATGTCAAAGTCACCGAAGATCATGTACGACTAACCTACAACCAGGGACCTATTCGTCTGGGGGGTCCTGTGCGAGCAGAATATCAAAAAGGGATCATTCTAAAAACAAACGGCAAGCTTGGAAAACAATACAAAATCAGGTTAAATGAATTTGAAACGGGAATGGTAAACGCCGATCAGGTTGAAGAATTACCTGCCGAATTTTCACAGGAACCCTACTTTATTACTAATATGTCTTGCGCTCCCGATGGTAATGCTGACCTGTTGAACATTCCATATTTGAATCCGGTACCGTACGAAGTGATCCCTGAGCCCAATCAGCAGCGCATTGTGGTGAGGATATTTGGTGCCAAAACCAGCAGTACATGGATTACTCACCGAACCGGCCGTAAGGTGATAGAAAATGTAACCTGGAAGCAACCCACTCCGGAAACCCATGAGGTTTATATTAATTTAAAAACATCGAAAATATGGGGCTACGAGGTGGTACCCAATGGGAAAAAGTTAAGCGTAAAGTTGAAACACCCTCCGGTAATCGAGGTGGAAAAGAAAAAGCCACTTGCCGGCTTGAAAATTGCCATTGAAGCCGGGCATGGGGGAACAAATACCGGAGCGAGGGGATTATCGGGGCTACTTGAGAAGGATATTAACCTCGATTTGTCGCTGCGGCTGGGCGAGGTTTGTGAAGCCATGGGAGCTGAGGTGATTCAGGTAAGAGCTACCGACATCAATATGTCGCTGCTTGAAAAACGCGATACTGCCCAACTTTCAAATGCCGACCTGTTGATTAGCATCCACGCCAATGCAGCGGGAGGCGGTTTCTTGCGGGTGGCCGGTACCAGCACTTATTATCACAATGCTTTTTGGGCACCTTTAGCTGAAAAAGTATACGACCGTTTGCTGGAAACAACTCTCAACGAATTCGGGGTGATTGGTTCCTTTAATTACACCGTAATTCGCACGGCTCAAATGCCGTCTATTTTGGTAGAACAAGCATTCCTGACACATGCCGAAGATGAAGAGAAATTGGCAGATCCGGAATTTCGCCAGCAAATGGCCAATAAGATTTACGAAGGCATCATAGACTACCTGGAGTACATGTTGGAGTAGCATTCAGTTTGGCCACTCCTCTGCGCTTTATTTGAATGGAGTTATTACCTGGCACAAGACCTGGGAAGGCGAATAGCGGAAAGCAACAGGTTCATACTGTTAGCACCGGTCAGATTGAATAATATTTGCTTCACGCTAAATGAATTTAAAAGAGACGAAGAAGTACAAAACTTCCTAAATGAGTTGAATCAAACTGGAAAGGTATTTTATAGCCCCAACGAAGTACAATGAAATAGCAGGAATTCGGTGCTCATTGGTCAATTGGAGAACGACAAAAAAGGATACTGATATCGTCTTTAGTGAAATGGAAAAAATTGTTAGAATGGACGGTAACTAGAAAATAGACAGCCCCAGCCCAACATTACTGGGTTGTACTGCTCACATTTTCATATAAAATTGCCTTCCCGCCCTTTCGGTTTACTTACTTCATGTGCGAGGAGAACTTCCTTCTCCCCTGACCCCTGATTCTTTTATTCTATTATTTCCTTATCTTTATTCGGTAAGATTTCAATGCCCATTTGGAGGACACGCTATGCAACACGGAGTACTTCGTATGGTCGTACTCCGCCTACGTTCATCCATTACTTACAATGAAAGAAAAATAAGTACGTCTAAAATTTCATTGAATTTATCGGATACATGTGGAAATCTTAAATAAAAAGCATAACATGAAGGACACATTAAACGTTGCAAAAAACAAGTCTGAAATGAAGCAAATAATTGAAGATAAAACTTTATTCAAAACCCAATGCTTAATTAATGGAGAATGGGTCGATTCAGCAACTAACGAATCAATTAGAATTCTTAACCCCTATAATGGCGAATCCCTTGCTAATATTCCACAAGTAAGCAAAGACCAAGTAAAAGAAGCGATCGACTCCGCAAACACTGCATTCCAAAATTGGAAAAAGACAAGTGCCATTGTTCGCTCAAATCTTTTAAAGAATTGGTTTAATCTAATCAAAGAAAACATCAATGATTTAGCGTTAATTATGGTGTCCGAGCAGGGAAAACCACTTAGGGGTCAGCGAAAAATAACTTACCCAAAATGATTTGATCTGAATAAAGATAGGATTAACTTTGGAATATCTCCAAAAATGGAAATATGAATAAATATCCATACAGTGAATCGACCGAGATATTGATGAAGCGGTTGTTCAATAACTTATCGGAAAAAGATAAACGACATTATGCCTCAGTAGAAGCCTTCAAATTGGAACATGGGGGCATAGAATATATCAGCACCCTATTTGGCATTGACCGTAAAACGATACGGTCAGGGATCGAAGAGCTAAAAAAAACGACTTTTGCGGACCAGGACAGATCCGTAGAAAAGGAGGCGGACGAAAAGCGGATAAACCGGAACAAAACCCGATCCTAATCGAAAAATTTGAAAAGATCGTTGAAAATCACCGTGCCGGTAATCCAATGAATGCACAAATTCAGTTTACGTATTTGAGCAGGCCGGAGTTACTTAAAAAGCTACAACAAAGCGGTTTAAATACAAGTCTTTATTATGTGGATAAGTTGCTTGCCAGCCTTGGGCTAAGCCAACGTAAAATGGCAAAGACGGGTACTTTTAAACAAGTACAAGGGCGCAATGAGCAATTCGAATATATTGACCAACTGGTGAGTCAATATAGGCAGAGGGGACAAATTCTCATCTCGATGGATAGCAAAAAAAAGGAGCAACTAGGCCAATTGTACCGCCAGGGAAAGGTGTATTGTAAGGAGGCACAAATATGTAATGATCATGATTTCACAAGCATGGCTACTGGAAAGATAACTCCTTTTGGCATTTACGATATTCAACTCAATGAAGGCTATATGTTTCTAGGTCAATCAGCTGATACCCCTGATTTTGCGGTTAATTGCTTATTGGATTATATCAAGTACTACGCCTGTAAAAGGTATCCCCAGGCTACCCAAATGCTCATCCTTTGTGATTCGGGGGGGAGTAATGGGTGTCGAACCTATCGGTTTAAAGAAATGATACAATGGGTCGCCCAATATACCAACCTCCAAATCAGAGTGGCTCACTATCCAAGTTATTGTTCAAAGTACAACCCTTGCGACCATAAACTATTCCCTCATATTACCAGAGCATTAGCCGGAGTCATGTTGGATTGCGTAAAGACCGTTTGTCATTTGATCAAATCCAGGGCTAAAACAAAGCAAGGCTTAAAGGTATTTGTTAGACAAATGAAAAAGGAATATCAAACTGGAATTAAGGCAACAAAAAACTTTCTACAAAACTATCCAATTGTTCACGATCAGATATTACCTCAGTGGAATTATTGGGCCTTACCTTAGTATTAATATGGGGAGGTTATTTTTCGCTGACCCCTTAGAGAGGCTAAAGGGGAAGTTAACTATGCAGCTTCATACGTAGAATTTTTTGCCGAAGAAGCTAAAAGAATTTATGGAGATGTCATTCCTTCCCCTTTCCCAAATTCGAGGGTAATTGTGTTAAAACAACCAGTCGGTGTTGTTGGGATTATTACTCCATGGAATTTTCCAATTGCAATGATGGTTAGAAAAATTGCACCTGCATTAGCGAGTGGCTGTACCTGTGTAATTAAACCAGACGAAAGAACACCTTTGTCTGCGTTCGCTGTTTTAGAACTTGCAGTAAGAGCTGGAATTCCTAAAGGGGTAATTAATGCTGTAACTGGAATTCCATCTGAAATAGGCGACGAGTTCACAAAAAATGAATTGATAAGAAAAATAAGCTTTACAGGTTCAACAAGAGTAGGAAAAATTTTAATGGGTGGCTTATCTCAAAATGTTAAGAGAATTACATTAGAGTTAGGGGGAAATGCTCCTTTTATAGTATTTGATGATGCAGATATTGACGCAGCAGTTGAAGGTCTAATTGTTTCAAAGTTTAGAAATAGTGGTCAGACTTGTGTTTGTGCTAATAGGATTTTTGTCCATAGCAATGTTGAGGATGAATTTATAAAAAAGCTGAAAATAAAAGTAAAAGAATTTAAAATAGGAAACGGTTTGGAGGATAGCGATATAGGTCCTTTGATTAATGAAGCTGCATTAAAAAAAGTAGAAAGGCTAATAACCGACGCAACAACTAAGGGAGGTAGAATATGCCATGGTGGCAATAGGCATAAGTTAGGAGGAAACTTCTTCGAACCTACAATCATTTCAAATATTAACTCTTCAATGTCAATTTTTGAAGAAGAAATTTTTGGCCCTGTCGCATCAATTGTAACATTCAATTCTACCGATGAAGTTATTAAATTAGCAAACAATACAAAATACGGTCTTGCCAGTTATTTTTATGCAAAGGATATGGCAAAAATTTGGAAAGTAGCAGAGGAATTAGAGTATGGAATGGTAGGAATAAATAGAGGAGGAATATCATCTGCACTGATACCTTTTGGAGGAGTTAAAGAATCTGGCATGGGACGTGAAGGTTCTAAATATGGATTGGATGATTACCTCAACATCAAATATTTGTGTATATCAGATTAATCTATTATTATGTGCAACGTAATATTTAGCTCAAACAATAAGGAATGTAATTTAAAGGCCTACTTGGGCCGGAGTTTCCCAATAGATTCAAGCGGTTATTGTATTTTTCATTCAACTGACATTGAATGGAAGCAGGAAAATAATTTTTCAAAATGGTTTTTAAAATTCTTTAATAAAGTCAGGAAAGATTCTGGACTAGATTCTTATGATTTTAGAAAATTCATTTTCGTTTCAAAGGCAGGTGAAGAACGGTTAAATGTATTTAATGAAGAAATGATTGACTTTAGAAGATTTGTTTTTGACAAAGAGGTGTTTTTCAGCAATTCCGTATTTGAAGGTTACACAAATTTTTCTGGAAGTATATTTAATCGTGAAGCATACTTTGAAGGTGCTAAGTTTCGTTCAGTAGACTTTGCGGGTTCTTCTTTTGATCGACTTTATTTTAAAGATGCAGAAATACGTGGATATGCGGATTTTCAAAAATGCGAATTCAATGAGCACGTTTACTTTAACCACTGCAAGTTTAAAAAAAGATTATACTTTCATAGAGCCTCATTTAATAGTCATACTTCTTTCAAATACGCAGAGTTCTTTCGGCAAACAAATTTCGAAGATGTTAGCTATCCAACAGATTGGACAGTAGATTATAGCAATATCGTAGTCCATCCTGAATCCATAGTTCATTTTAAAGGGTTGAACTTCCAAAACAGACTCTTTGAGAATACTACAAAAGGGAAAATTCATTTCAAAATAAATGAAGACAATATTAAGGGAAATATTTTATTTGAATCAGTCGACATGCATAAAATCAAGCATTTTGATTTGTTAGTTGAGTTGGCTAAAAAAGAAAAGATTGAAATAGGAGTTTGTTGTGGGACTTCATACCAGTTTTATGTTAAAAATGTTGACGACAACATCAAACTAAATGTCTATAAAGTGTTTCTGGAATGCTTCAATAGGTTTTTATCAAATGAATACAACTTATTATTTAACGTAAGCTTTAAAGAAGTCGAATCTGGATATCAAATTGAGTTTCACTCAAAGGAATATATTGAAAGGGATAGATTCATCGATATTGCATATAGATTTAAACAAGAATTTAACAGCATCCTACTTAGTCAACTAAAGAAAGACAAGCCTCTAAAGGCACTACTTAAAGTAAACAACAAGATATTAACTCCGACGAACAAAAGTAAAATTTCTAAGATTACAGAAGCCGATTTAGAAATAGACGTGATAAATATTTTAATGAAAGTCAAGAAGTATCACGAACTGGGGTTCTTAAAAAGGTTAGGTAAGAATATAAATATAAACATCTTGTCTCTACCCATCAACCTGAATAAATTAGATTAAAATGAAAATTGTAAGCACAATCGAGTGTATGCCCCTCACTCAGTCCTAAATAACCGGAGAGCACGGCTCTCATAATCCCCCCTAATACAAAGTGAAAGGAGCTACCCTTGCTTTAGCCCCTTTTACATTTCCCCCAAGTTGGTTCTTCGGCCAGAAAACTTTAAATTGGCTGACTTTAAAAACCGGTGTCGCCGTTTAGAGAGGTACCTCTGTACAACCACCACAGGGGTGCGGCAGCTAAATAAACCAGCTTTAAACCCATAATATGAAACAAACGTTTACCTGCCTTTTATTGATCATAAGCCTGTTTGGCAATGCGCAAAACAATCCTGCTGATGTCGATCTAACACTTGGAAGTCATTTTGCTTCCTTTACCGCTGTTGACAAAATAGCTACCCAACCTGATGGGAAATTTTTAGTTGGCGGCACCTATTATAACAATAATGGAAGAGTGGCCAGGTTTAATGCTAATGGCAGCACGGATGCGAGTTTTCAACTCAACTCATTTACACATAATAATAGCGGAGTCCTCATTAATGATCTAGTCGTGCAACCGGACGGGAAGATCTTAGTCGGCGGGCTGTTCAGTGCCTTTAATGGAGCGTCAGGACAAGCAGTCAATTACCTTATCAGATTAAATGCTGATGGCACTCAGGATGCTTCTTTTACGCCACCAGTATTTACCAGTGGAGGCGGGATCATCCATGATATTGTATTGCAGCCGGATGGTAAGATCATTATCGGTGGCGGTTTTACCGTACAGGTCAACGGCCACAGTCAATACCATGCTTGTCGGTTGAACCCTGATGGCTCAATAGATGATGCTTTTGATTTTGGAATTGAGGGAGGCCCACGGGACGTGGCTAATATTAAAACCATTGCCCTGCAACCCGATGGAAAAGTATTGCTGGGAGGGAGTTTTACCTCTTTTAATAATCAAAGCCAACAAAATCTGATTCGAGTAAATTCCGATGGGTCAAAAGACACGTCATTTGATATAGGAACAGGAGCAGATACCGGATATACCTTGTCCAATGTGATTGTTCAGCCTGATGGCAAAATAGTAATCAATGGAGGGTTTCAATCCTGGAATGGACAAGCACAAGCTCACCTGATTCGATTGAATAGCGATGGCAGCATTGACGATGGTTTCCAGAATGAATTTTCAGTGGACAACGTTGGGAGTAGTTCTCCGGCAACCATCAGTTTACGAGCGGATGGAAAAATTTTGGCAGCCGGAACTTCATTCGAACTACACGGGCAAAGGCACCTTTGGCTATTGAATAGTGACGGAAGCCTTGATAGTAGTTTGTCCATTAACGAGGACTTCATTAGTCACATAAAAACGGTTGTGGAGTTGCCTAATGGCAAACTATTGGCAGGAGGCAATTTTGTGATGTGGAGTGGTAAAATGCGGGATTGTTATGCGCGTCTACACCCGGATGGTTCATTAGATACTTCTCTCTTAAGTCAGGGACTGAATGATGAAGTGCTTACCATGGCCCTGCAAGCAAACGGCAACGCAATTCTGGGAGGAAGCTTCACTGCTTTTGATGCCGTTTCACAAAACAGGATCATTAGAGTCAACGGTGTTGAAGGCACTAAAGATGAAACCTTTAATATTGGTTCCGGATTTAATGACGCTGTAAAGATCATTGCCGTACAAGCCGATGGTAAAATTCTGGTGGGTGGTGACTTCACCCAATATGACGGCCAGACGGCGAATCATCTCATTCGGCTCAATCAGGATGGCTCAATAGACGCAAGCTTTGAGGTTGGCACTGGTTTTAATGCCTATGTTAAAACGATGACCCTGCAACCGGATGGTAAAATCATTGTCGGCGGGGATTTCACTACCTATAACGGACAGCCGCAAAATCACCTCATTCGTCTGAATCAAGATGGCACAAAAGATTCAACATTTGAGGTGGGGAATTCATTTGACAGTAGAATAACCGCGCTTTTATTACAGGAAGACGGAAGGATCCTTGTTGGCGGTAATTTCATTACGTTTAATGGCGATTCACAGCGGTACCTGATTCGCCTGAATGCAGATGGTGCAAAAGATATTTCTTTTACGCCGCCACAAGACAACGAATTCCTGGGGACCTATACTACAGAGGATGCTATCCTCGATTTTGCATCAACTACGGAAAATATCTATGTCGTGACGGGACACCTGCCCAGACGACTAAATATGGACGGTAGTATCGATGACACCTTTACTGTTCCTTATTTCAATACAAAATCGATAGCCATCCAGGAGGACGGAAAGGTACTTTTGGGAGGAACCTTTAATTATTTTTTCAATAATGGCGGCTACCAAAGAGGCCTGGTGCAAGTAAATGATGACGGATCGGTTGATGAGGGCTTTGACATCATCTATAACGGGAATATGCAATTTGGAGGTTTCTTCCAAGATAATATCAATGAGACTTACGGCTGTAAGGACCTTCTGATTCAACCGGATGGTAAGATTTGGGTTGGTGGCAATTTCTTTTGTTACCGAGGAGAGGAATCTTTTGCAGCAATCCGCTTGGTCGGAACTGAAACTACTGTTTCAAGCGTCTATTCAGAAGGCCCTGAAATGGATCGGGTACTGATTTACCCCAACCCGACACAAGAGACCTTAACCATTGAGACTGAAAATAATGAAAAGATCCGTTCAGTAGAAATCTACACCCTCTCTGGTCAATCACTGCTGAAGAAAACAACAGATGGTAAAAATGTCGATATTTCAACCCTTAATGAAGGCATCTACCTTATCAAGGTAGAAACGGATAGTCATCATTCTGTTTCAAAATTTGTAAAAAAATAATGGGGAGGTTTTAACATCTAACATCCTCTAAAACATAATTGACATTCATGAAAAACACCATTTTTATCTCTCATAAATTACTATTCACGCCCTTTCTTCTATTAGTAGTTCTGCTTGTTTTCACCTGCAATAAGGAGGATGACTCGGGTCAGCAGGTCACCTGCGAATCAGAGGTTTTTCACGCAGATATTTGTGTGACCTTTGCATTGAATGAACTCACCATAACCAGTGATGCGTCATTATTCTATTTGACCAACGGCAGTGATTTGACCCTTGAATTTGAAAAGATGTCCGAAGCGGAAATGGCCCGGGATATCATTGAGCATTATAACCTTGATCAATACTGTATCATCGGCTCTGATACTGCATTTACTTACTTCCTGGCTGGTGATCAAATACCAACCGGAGACATTGCCGGAGAAGATTGTTCTAGTTTCGAGCTTTGTGACCTTGGGGTCGAATTTATCGATCAATCACAATTGTATACGGTTGTGGAAGGGGCTAGACTCCTATATACTGCTGCCACAGAAGAGACGGCAAAGCAGATATTAGAGACATTGCAGTACTACCAGGCAAGTGCGGCCTGTTATGTGGGTAGGCCCAATACCAAAGTGCATTATCTGAGGCGTTGAGAAGGGAAAGCCTTTGTCCCCTTCCTCGTCGCTGCCAGCCGATCTACCAGGACTGGATGTTGACAGGGAGATTATCTCAGTTTAATAACCAAACAGGATCGCATTGCTTGTGCATCGGCTTTTGCAGTGTTGGCCAAGTATCGTACTTTGAGGCTTAGCTACTTTATTAAATTTACATTGGAAAAACAAAGGATTTTATGGATATTTAGAAATACTATTTAAATAATAGTTCTTTAAGAAAAAATAGGTTCGTAAATTATTGGGTTAGCCGAAAAATAGGCATCAAATAATTAGCCCCAAAAGATAAAAACAGAAGCACAATTCTTATTAAAGCATTAACTTGATAGCTATATGTGCAAATATCGGAGCAAACCGTGCCAGCCATATCGGCCAAAGTGTGCCACTCGTATCGGAGCAAACCATGCCACTCATATCGGAGCAAAGTGTGCCAGATGAGTTAGGTCGGTTTCTGATCTAAAAGTAAGTTTATTTTTCCTTTTTAGCAGCTAAAATCTTCCTCATAGACTCTCCTTTGAGGTCTATTCGATGAGCGGAGTGTACCAACCGATCCATGACTGCGTCAGCGATGGTGCTTTCTCCAATCGTTTCGTGCCAGTGCTTAACGGGTAGCTGAGTAGTGATGATAGTCGACTGTTTTTGATGGCGATCTTCCATGATTTCCATTAAAGCCATTCTAGCATGTTGATCCATAGGTTTAATCCCAAAATCATCCAGGATGAGCAGTTCCTGCTTGGCTAATCGCTTCAAGATTTTAGGATAAGATCCATCTGCTTTTGCCATTTTCAGTTCCTGGAATAGCTTATAAGTGCTGGCATAATAAGTTGTCATTCCTAGTGTACAAGCCTGTTGACCTAAAGCTGTGGCGATAAAAGATTTGCCTACTCCAGTTGGCCCCAAGATGATTACATTTTGCGCCCTCCGGATAAAATCTCCCTGGCCCAAGCGTTGAATGATTCCCTTATCTAGCCCTCTTGGCACCTGATAATCGATCTCATTTAAAGTGGCTCCATAGCGGAACTTTGCATTTTTTAACAGCCTATCCAGGCGACGATTATGCCGATCATTCCATTCGGCTTCTACTAAATGAGCCATTAACTCATCAGAGGAATAATGAGTAGTTTGTGCTGTTTTGAGCATCACATCGAAGGCTTCTAACATCCCAAACAGGCGCATACTTCGCATTTTGTCTAAGGTGGCAGTATTCATTGTTTTTCATCTTTTGATTAAAAAATAGTGGTTATTCGTAATATTCCGGTCCCCGGATATTGTCATGTAACGGCCGTTGTACTTGCTGCGATCCAATCTCTTGTTCATCTAGTTGATCCAGTTTTCTGAGCAAGATGTATTCAATGGTTCGGTAGGAGTACTTTTCGTACAGCAGGGCTCTTTGGCAGGCCTTCTCCAGTCTTTGGTTACTATATTTCTTACCCAGATTAATGATGCCAATACAGGACTTATAAGCCTGTTCGGGATAGCCATAACGTTCTAAAACCTGTTCCACATACAGGCCGGTATGAGGACCAATCTTATTAGCCCATTTAATGAAGCGGTCTGGGTGCCAGTCCATGACAAATTGATGGGTGGAAGGCATATGTTCCTTGATGGTGGTGTAGGCATGAGGCTGTTGGGATCGCTTGTGTATGGCAATCCGCTCCTGGTGGGCGTAAATCTCTACACTTAGCTCATTATAAAGGATTTGTACACGCTGACCTACATAGCTATGATGCACGCTATAGTAGTGTTTTTCTAACCATACATGGCTGTTTTTTTGTACCATTGCCCGCTTGCTATGCTTAGGTTCATACCGGTATTTTGGTAGTGGACTCAGCAATGCTTTTTCATGTTTAATGAACTGGTCCCAACGAGAATAATCTCGCCCTTGCATCTGTTGTCTGTTATGGGCATCTAGTAGCTGACTAATCTGTTGATTAAGTTCTGCTAGTGAAAAGAAAACCATGTTCCGTATGGGGTAGAAGATGCGTTGATAGACCAATCTAACCGCATTTTCTACCAAGGGTTTATCTTTTGGTTTAGCCACTCGGGTGGGATAAACAACGGTCTGATAATGAGCAGCCATCAGCTTATACTGTCTATTGATAAGCGCTTCATAATTGCTCGCCTTTTCCACGGCTGACTTCAGGTTATCTGGAACCAACGCCTGAGGCACTCCACCCATAAAGGCCAGACAATTGGCCGTGCAGGAAATAAAATGAGGCAGGCTTTGCGACAGGACAGCTTCTACATAAGTATACTGACTAGCTCCCAATATCCCAACGAAGACCTCTACGGATTGCACCTCGCCACTGGAACGATCTACGATCTGTAGCTTCTTGCCCGTGAAGTCGATAAAAAGCTTGTCCCCATATTTATGAGACATCGGCAAATACACCTCACTCTTGCGCTGATGAGCTTGTAAGTGATGCTTAAATTGGGTGTAGCCATACCCTTGGGGATGTTGTTCCCGATATTGGTACCACAAAGTTTGGTAGGTTGCTCCCGGCCGTTTTAGTTCTTTTAGGTAATAGCTCAGTTGTTTTTGAAACGCTGAATAACGGGTATCTACCTGTTGCTCCGCTGCTGGCTTCAACTCAGCCAACAACTTTTTTAGCGCATTTAGGTCCAAGGCCGCTAAATCTGTAAAGGACTGATCCAAGCCTTTAAAAAGCTTCACATAATCGTTAACCGTATTGCGTGATATGCCAATACTCTCCGAGATTGATCGGTTGCTATGCCCTTTTGCTTTGAGCTGTACAAGTTGCTGTAAATCCATCAGTGCTATTCTTTGATTGGCCATTGCTGAAGTAGTTTTGATACTCCATAAAGCTCGACAACATTGTCAAACTCGCAATAACCATGATTCCTGATAGAAACCTCGCTAACTCATTTTTTATAACACAATGTAGTGGCACCCTTTGCGCTGATATGACTGGCACCCTTTCATCCGATACAGGTGGCACGGTTTGCTCCGATATAGGTGGCATGGTTTGACCGATATATGCAATATGAAAGGTGAAATAAAATACATAAATGAAAAATTACTATTCCCAATAATTATAGGACTCGCTATTGCTATATTGACAGCTCTGACTTTGAGGTATTTAAAGATCGATAAAGATGGGAAGCCGCACGATTCGACAGAGAGTACGACTGTGCAGGAGGGAACTCAGTCAGTAAAAAAGGAACGGGTGGATTCTAATTTCTCGAATAAAGAGATTATCCAAAGAGGCCAAAAAACCGATAATGAAGTGAAAGATGATTTAGTCTCCTCCACTTTCTATGAAGTAAAGGTTTTAGTCCCGATAAGTTTAACAGGAGCAGAGATTCTAATTGATGATGAAGTTGCTGAAGACATAGGAAGCAGTGGAATTAGGAAAATGTTTCTTGTCAAAGAAAAACTAGGAACTCATAAAATAGTAATAAAAAACAAAGAGTATTATTGTGAAAAAAATCGGCTTGTAAGAAGTAATCTGACAGTTGTATTTACACTTGAAAGCGATTGTAAAACATTTTAATAATCATATTTAATGAAAACTCTACAAGTAATAGTTATCAATTTAATACTGTTATTGGCAATGCCCACTGGGGGATTAGGACAAAATGAGGGGATTTATGTATGGGAATTCACGAATAGAGATGGCTCTAGGAATGAGTATACGCGGTCGTTAACAGAGGACTTTGAGGAAAAACTTATTCAATCCCGGTGCTGCAAAAACATATTGCAACGAAGACATTATGCTCGTCTTTTCGATCAGAAAGAACAAGAGAAATCAATATTAAGTATTGAGAATATTCCCCCTACACTTTTTGACAGACTTAAAGCACTAGATGCCAAAGAGGTTGTATTTGGTGAGGTGTTTGAAGAATCTTCAAGTGGTCAGATAAAAATCACCGTTACTGTTGAGTCCTTTAACAGTAAAATTTTAGATAAAGCCAGTATTTATTTACCTAAATATATGCTTGTTGATCCTTTCTCAAGGAGAGAGAAAATAAGTGAATTATTTTTCATGTTGCGGTACTTAAACGAAGGTTCTGCAATTGAAGGGAATAACAATTTAAGTAAAAAAGAAAATTCTTCGAATATATCCTCTCTGGCTTTGGTAGAATCTGAATGGGAAGGTAGATATAATCAACCTAATGATGTCCCTTATGAAATGATCATGAGTATTAATAAAGTAAATGGTTCGACTTTTTTTGGAAATCTGAATTGGCCAACCCTGGGCAATGCCATAACAAGAATTGAAGGCGAAATTTTAACTGAAGATTTGGATTTTGAGACTAAATCAAAGCTTAGACCCTTACAAAAAATCATTGATTTTGATGGTGGCCTATTTTTTCGTTTTAGGGAAACTAGAATTCGAAAAATGGATAATGTTGCAGAAGGGGAATATTATTGCTACTTGTATAAAAATGGGAGTTTGATAAAAGGCATTTGGTATGAAAATGGTAAAAGTGCTCATTTTGGGGACTTCATCATTTCAAAATAGATTATTAAGAAAGCTACATTTGTCCAAATTACTTAATGAAACATCATAAATCCCAACCCCGCAAACCGGTTGCCCGGCCTGCCGGGATTGAGTTAAGTAAGGGACATTATTTCTGCTCAAAGACCGCACAGCTTTCCATCGCCTGCATATTGGCTTTGGCAATGTCGGCCAGGTATTGACGGCCGCCGTATTCACTGGTGGTGACGTTGTCATTGCTGAGTCCGGCAGATAAGTCACTGTAGACATCATTAATAATATTGTCTCCGGTGTAAGGTGACGTCATGATATTGGACTCGGACTCATCCGTAAACTGGATCGTGGCCTGCGCAAATACGAGTACCGGATTGGTGTCTCCCTCGGCAGGAACGCGGAAGGCCATCAACAAGATGATGTGGTCATCCTTGTCATCATCAATTTCATAGTCGATCTTGCAGGATACCATCAGGCCCAACTCCACGGAGAAGGAAATTTCCTGGTACCAGGTGCGGAAGTTGTAGCCGGAATAGACGTATTCCATCACCTGATTGTAAGCATTGTTGGCATCGTAACCAGATTTTGTATTCCAATTACTGATTGAATCCATACTACCACTTAATGCATTGTAATAGCCTCCATAATTGAAGTCCAGTGCATAATTATTCCGGGTGTCTGCGGCACTGGTATAGGTCTGCAGGTTGTAATTGTCCAGCACCACCGTGCAAATGCGATTGATGGTGTGGCAAATGACCGGAAGGAAATAATACCGGCCACCGTTATCGGTTAGTTTGAAAATCAGGGAACTGATATCATTAAACACCTTACAGACAAAATCAAACATATCCACAAAAGCATCGGCAATTTCATCGGAGATGCCCAGTGTTTCCAAGGTTCCGGAAGCGCCCAGTAACCAGGCTTCGTCATCCACAATGGAAATGGCCTGCTGCGAAATATTATAAGCCCCATCCGAATCCCAGGTAAAATCCTGAATGCTGACCAACTTGCCCGTATTGTCAAAGTAGATATTGAAATTGGCGTGGTCATTCCTGCCCGCCGTATTCTTGTGACTCATACTCACGGAGTACTTGGTCCAGCCATCAGCGGGTAAGGGAGTGAAATCATCATCGCCGTAGTAGTTCGACAATGCTTGGGTAGTAGTCTGGATTTCCAGGTCTGGTTCGTCAATATTGTACGTAGCATCCTCGATTACATAGGTGATTTTGTCATCATTGACACTATTGGTGGTGTCAGGATAGAGGTCAAACAACGCAGCAAAGTCGATATATGGCCGGGGGTAAGCTGTATCCCAAAAAGCGGGCTTTGCTGGGTACAATAGAAAGGATGCGATCTGATTTTTCCAGTCGCCATCATCGTTACCATCCATGTCTTTGCGATCTACATCATTGAGATCCTTGTAAGTCGTACTGGGTGGCACCTTCAGGGAATCTCCGTTTGACTCAAAGTCACTGGAAATAATCAACCAGGCATTGGCCCCAGTCCGCAGGGAATTGATCGTACCGCCGGTAGTCCGATACATTTCAACGCTGTTGGTCGTGTAGCCAATAGATTGTAAGTTTGGCGCGGTGTAAGGCGCTGCAAACGTTCTGTTATCTCCGAGAAAATCCGTGTTCTCAGTAAAGACTGCCTTTCCCGACCCCGGGTCAAACAGTTCACTGCTCTTCG
Source organism: Saprospiraceae bacterium (assembly GCA_965229635.1). GTDB lineage: Bacteria > Bacteroidota > Bacteroidia > Chitinophagales > Saprospiraceae > BQJU01. Next base: position 1,340,731 of record OZ245894.1, on the reverse strand, counting down.
GGTTTCGCCCCCAATACGCCGGTTGGGATTTGTACAAAATGAAGCTCTGGATTTGATTTTTCCAGTCCCCTTGTTTGCTACCACTAGAGTCATACCGGTCCACGTGGTTGAGATCGCTGAGGTAGGTACCTGGTCCGACCTGCATACTGTCTCCGGTGTAGTGGGTGTCGTTAAAGACAATCACCCAGGTATTGGCTGCCGTCTCCAGCGAATCCGTATTGCCGGTAATGTTGTCCTGCCCTTGTGTGCCAGTAAAGGTATCGCTTAACCCTCCGCGATCATTGTGGTTCCAGATCTCGAAATCCGCACTTGAGGACATTGATGAATCACTCATAAAACAGGTGTTTTTAAAAGTTAAAAAAATAGAACTAATGATGGGGGGATTGAGCGTTTTGGGTAAGTGCTAGAGAAGCGCTCTATTCTGTTCGGAAATTGTAATGCAGGAGATCATCTTTGTGATCATATGGTAAATAAAAGTAGCCCGGGACCAATTGGCATCGGCCTGGCTTCCAAAAGCGAATATTGGTTGTTTTATTTTTGTTAAAAGGTAAGTTACAGGCATTACAATCCATGCTCTTATATGTTTAATTAACAATACAAAAGTTAAATAAAATAAAGTAGGACTGTAATATTTACCAAGTGGGGTGACCTATATGTAAGAAAGAGACAGGTCAGCATGAGCAACACAAGGTTGCAATTTCAAAGGGTACAACAGCACTGTTTTTAACTGACTATCAGTTCGTTACACTAACAAACAGAAAAAAACAGCTCTAAGTATTGCTTAAAGCAATTTAGATATTGAAGTCGAGTTAGAACAGAACGTTAGCGGTTAGATTTGCAGGTAGAAGAGGTTAATTTTCGGCAAGATAAGGAGTTATTATATTAATATCAAGTATTGGAGCATAATTCGAACAGGATTTTCAGAATTATCAAGTTTTCAGGATTTACCAGGTCGTAGATTTTGGGCTTTAGGTTTTAGAAAAATCACCCATCACCACTTCACTCCTCACCTTTACAACCACTCGCTTGGGAGATGTTTGTATTATCGACTTTTCATTAACTATCACTGTGCAGAGCAGGATTCCCAGGGTTTTAGAATTTGCAGAATTATTTTAGTTTAGAGTTTAGTGTGTAGGAGGTTTAGGGAGGAGGCGGACCAATGAAATAACCTGTTTAAGTGATGTTTGCAGCATCGACTCTCAACCAACCAATATACTTCCTAAACATATCCTAGCATTTCCAGAAATCAAGAATTTGCAGGATAAATAGCTGTGCCTTTCTCTAAACTCTAAACCTCTAAACTCTACACCTCTACACTCTAAACTTTCCAAAATCCAACGCAGCCTCCAACAGATAAAAGTCCACACAATAACCTAGCAAAGCCTCCCGTCTAAACCGCCTCCTCCAGTGTAAGACACGCCTAAACTCTAAACTCTACACTCACTCTAACCTCCTGCCCCCTAAAGTTCTGCCTTCAAAAACTGCCCGGTGTAGCTTTGTTTCTTTTTGGCAACCTGTTCGGGCGTGCCGGTACAGACTACGGTCCCCCCACGCTGTCCGCCTTCGGGGCCCATATCGATGAGGTAGTCGGCTACTTTCACTACGTCCAGGTTGTGTTCGATGACGATCACGGTATTGCCTTTTTCGGCCAGCTTATTGAGTACGGCCAGTAGGTGCTTGATGTCCTCAAAATGTAAGCCAGTGGTTGGCTCGTCCAGGATGTAAACCGTATTACCGGTATCACGCTTGGCGAGTTCTTCGGAAAGTTTTACGCGCTGTGCTTCGCCACCGGATAAGGTGGTCGCTTGCTGTCCCAGCGTAATGTATCCAAGGCCAACACTGTTTAGCGTTCTCAATTTTCGGTAGATGGCGGGAATGTTTTCAAAAAACTCTACCGCTTCACTAACGGTCATATCGAGTACATCGCTGATTGACTTGCCTTTATAGAGCACTTCCAACGTTTCACGGTTGTAGCGGCGGCCCAGACATTTTTCACACTCCACGTATACATCCGGCAGGAAGTTCATCTCAATGACCCGCATACCGGAGCCTTCACAGACATCGCAGCGGCCACCTTTGACATTAAAGGAGAAGCGCCCCGGTTTATAACCGCGAATTTTCGCTTCGGGAAGCTCGGAAAAGATCTTGCGGATATCGGTAAAAACGCCGGTGTAGGTTGCCGGATTGGAGCGAGGTGTTCGACCAATAGGCGATTGGTCAATCTCAATGACCTTATCGATGTGGTCCAGCCCTTTGATGGTTTTAAAGGGCATGGGTTTACCAATACTTTTATAAAAATGCTGCCGCAAAATGGGATACAAGGTCTCATTGATCAACGTGGATTTGCCACTGCCGGATACGCCGGTGATACAGGTAAAGGTACCCAACGGTATCTTGACATCCACCGATTTTAGGTTATTGCCGGTGGCGCCTTTCAGCTCCAGCCATTTACCGTTGCCCTTGCGGCGCTTTTCCGGGATTTCAATGCGGCGTTTATTATTGAGGTATTCCGAGGTAAGGGTACTGTTTTTCACAAATACCTTTGGAACTCCTTCACCGACCACTTCTCCACCGTGCTTGCCTGCACCCGGACCGAGATCGATCAGGTAGTCAGAGGCCAGCATGATGTCCTTGTCGTGCTCAACGACCAATACCGTATTGCCTATATCCGATAGTTCGCGCAGTGCTTCGATTAGGCGCTGGTTGTCTCGTTGGTGCAAACCAATACTTGGTTCGTCCAGGATGTAGGTAATGCCCGTCAGTTGGGAGCCGATCTGGGTGGCCAGGCGAATGCGCTGCGACTCTCCTCCCGACAGGGTACGCGCCGGACGGTCCAGCATCAGATAATCCAGGCCTACATGCAGCAAAAAGCCGAGACGGAAGCGGATTTCCTTCAGTATTTCTTTGGCAATCACCTCCTGTCGTTCCGAAAGGTGATTGTCGAGGTCCAGCATAAACTCATTGAGCTCAATGATGTCCATCTGCGCCAGATCGGATATATTTTTCCCATTTAGCTTAAAATGCAGCGACTCTTTGCGTAAGCGTTGACCGTTGCATTCCGGACAGTCATTGATGGTCATGAACTCTTCCACCCAGCTGCGTACCTTTTCGGAGGTTGAGTTTTCATACCATCGAGACAGCATATTTAATAGTCCTTCTTGCGCCAGGTTGTAAGAGAAGTCGTGACTGCTGTTGAATTTCAGCTTCGTATCAAAGCTATCATCACCTCCGTGTAATATTGTCTCGAGGGCCTTCTCCGGCATATCCTTGACCGGAGTTGAAAAATTGAATTTATACCGTTTGGAAATGGTCCGCAGTTGTTTGAAGGTCATATTGTCCCGTACTTCGCCGAAAGGCACGATACCCTGTTCATTAATGCTCTTGCTATCATCGGGAATGACCTTGTCCATATCCACCTGGTTGACCAGACCGAGGCCCTTACAGTTGGGACAGGCACCATAAGGCGAATTGAAGGAAAAGGAATTTGGTGAAGGCTCCTCATAGGAAATCCCTGATTCGGGGTCCATCAGTTGCTTACTCAGCGTCGTCACTTCATTGGTATCCACATCCATGATCATGAGCAGGTCATTGCCCATTTTCAGGGCGGTTTGCACCGATTCGTTGATGCGATCGCGGCGTTCTTCCCCAATTTTCAGTCGGTCTACCACCAATTCGATGTCGTGTACCTTATAGCGATCTACCTGCAATCCCGGCTCGAGGTCGATCAATACGCCATCGACACGCACTTTGGTATATCCCTGTTTGAGCATTTGTTCAAAGACCTCGCGGTAATGCCCTTTCCGGCCACGCACCAGCGGTGCCAGCAGGGCCACTTTTTTACCGGCATACTGATCCATGATGCGCTCCTTCATCTGGTCTTCGCTATACTTGATCATGGGCTTTCCGGTCTCGTAGGAATAAGCCTCCCCGATACGCGCATACAGCAGGCGCAGAAAGTCGTATATTTCAGTAATGGTCCCTACCGTAGAGCGTGGATTGCGGCCAGTCGTCTTTTGTTCGATGGAAATCACCGGGCTGAGGCCGGAAATCTGCTCCACCTCCGGACGCTCCATTTCACCGATAAACTGTCGGGCATAGGCAGAGAACGTCTCCATATAACGCCGCTGCCCTTCGGCATAGATCGTATCAAAGGCCAGAGAGGATTTACCACTGCCACTGATGCCCGTGATCACGACCATCTTATTACGGGGAATCCGCACATCAATGTCCTTCAGGTTGTGTTCCTTGGCACCAATGACCTCGATGAACTCTTGTTCTTCTATCGTGCCATTGTCAATGGTACCGTTTTGCTGATTCTTTGCCATATCGATTAAAATACTCCCTTCTACAACCCTTGATGGGTACGAATGGTTGAAGAGTATGTTTAAAACAAAAAATCGTCACAGCATATTCATCGCCAGTTTAACAAAAAAGCTGGTGATCAATATCCTGCAACGATTTTTATATAATACATTAACCGGGTTGGTTACCCGGCTACTTTTTCTGTTTCTTCTTCTTTTTTCAAGAACTCTTTGACCCAATTGTACGTAAGCGACTTTGGTCTTTCCAATGGTAGTCCGAGCGCACGTGACCAGCACAATGCGGCAAGTACACCTAGTGCTCTTGAAACACCAAACAAGACGGTATAATAACTGTTTTCTTTCAATCCGTAGTGCACCAATATCGCGCCAGAGTGGGCATCAACATTTGGCCAGGGGTTTTTCACTTTGCCCAGTCCTTCCAGGATTGGTGGCACCACCTCGAATACCTTCCAGACTACATTCACGATATCGGCATCCTTGATGTATTCTTCAGCAAAGCGCTTTTGCGCCATAAAACGAGGATCGGGACGGCGCAATACTGCGTGGCCGTAACCCGGAATCACCTGACCGGCAGCCAGGGTGCTCTTTACGTATTCGGCAATTTGCTCCTTGGTAGGTTTGGTGGTCCCCAGGGCATCGATCATACGGAAAATCCACTTGATTACCTCCTGATTGGCCAACCCGTGAAGTGGTCCGGCCAGGGCAGTCATACCTCCCGCCAGCGAGTAGTATGGATCGCTCAGGGTAGAACCTACAAGGTGGGTGGCGTGGGCTGAGGCATTTCCGCCTTCGTGATCGGCATGAATGGTCAGATACAAACGCATCAGGCTCTTGAATTCGGGATTTTCAAACCCCAGCATGTGGGCGAAGTTACCAGCCCAATCCAGAGACAGATCCGGAGTAATATGTTTACTATCGTGATAGGTACGACGGTAGATATAGGCCGCTACACGTGGCAGGCGGGCAATCAGGTTCATCGTATCTTCATAGGTTGGATCCCAATATTCCGATTTTGAGATACCTTCCGCATAGCGATGAGCGAAACAGCTCTCCGTTTGCATGGCCAGAATGGCGGTAGATAGCTGGGTCATCGGATGGGTATCTACCGGAAGGCTATCCAATACCTTAAATACGTGCTCCGGTACATTACTGCGATGGGTCCACTGTCCGGTAAGCCATTTTACCTCCTCATCGGTAGGAATCTCACCGACCAGCATCAACCAAAATAAGCCCTCTGGACGCGGTTCTCTCCCGTCGGGACCTTTCGGTAATAATTCTTTTAGTTGAGGAATCGAATATCCGCGAAAACGGATGCCTTCAATAGGGTCCAGCTGGGAGGTTTCCCAAAGCATCATTTTGATACCACGGGCTCCCCCGAACACCTGACTCAATACAACTTCATCAACCTTAGTATTACCTTTCTCTTTCAGCAGCGCCTTGATCTCTTTCTTCAACTTAGCTGCCTTCTCATTAAACTTCTGTTTTAGGGGATCCATCAATTTTTTTTCAATTATAGTGATTAGCTATTTATTAATTCCTTCCTACTATTTTTAGTGCCTTAAAGGTAGGCATTTTCCTATTCTTAGTGATAAAAATAGTCCACATTAATCGGGCTAAAAGCCCTGGACTTACAACAAATTCTCAATAAACCGGGGGGGAAGAATTGTCTGGTCACCTTTTTTTGCAAATTTCCTGCCAAGTTTATAGGGTGTAGTACTCCAACTGAGCTAAGCAGAAAAGTACTTCCAGTAAATGGTACAGTTATAAAGGGAAGTTTGTTCTGAAATATTGCCAGTTTATAACGGAAATGGTCGTGAAAAGGTCAGGTTTTCAAAAATTGATACTTTTTTGGTAAAAAAGGAAGAATAGTGCAGGCCAAAGCGAGCCGGTGAGCGAGGGATATTAATGCAAGAAGGATTGGTAGCATTATACCACCAATCCTTCCTGTTTTTCAGAAAAAAGATTAGTCGCTACTAATCAATTTCCAGTAAGGCATTCTGGATTTCTTCCTTGGAAGCGCCATTCAGCCTCATCTGCTTTATTTTTTCAGATTCGCGCTTTCTGCGATCCACCAGTTGCTGGTTAAAAATCGGCATTTGCTCCTGTGTGAGCATCATGCGGATGGAATGCTCCATTCCCTTGCGAATATTCTTCTTCTTGATCAGGTACAGCCGTGGGTCGGAATCCTGCAATGTTTCAATTTCTGCCAGATTGCGAAAGCGGCGTTCCTGAATGGTTTGCATTTTGGCCGTTTGCTTGGCATCAAGCTGGTATAGGCTAGCCATTTCACTTGTTGCCTGCTGAACAGCATCCTGGTCAGTAGTGGTCTGTGCAGAGAGCGCCAATACGACCAGGCAAAAAGATAAACTCAGTACAATTTTCTTCATTTTCTCAACTTTTATTACCGCTAAAATACAATTTTTGCCCGTTTTATTGCTTCAGGTATACGATATTTGCGGCACTATTCCCAAAAATTGGCTGCTGGCCGACGTGTAGCTTAAAATAGAAAAAATGCTAATTGTTCAGGATAAGCTGATCAGCGACGACGTGATTGAGAAACAATTTCTCTGCAACCTCTCCGCCTGCAAAGGGGCTTGCTGTTGGGAAGGCGACTTCGGCGCTCCGCTGGAGCCGGAAGAGCTGGATACACTCGAACAGATTTACGACAAGGTGAAACCCTTTCTCAGCCCCGCCGGCATTGCCGTGATCGAGGCGGAAGGCACCTCGGTTTTTCAGGAAGAAACCGATGATTATGCCACGCCACTGATTGACGGTGGCCCCTGCGCCTACATGACTTACGATGAGTTGGGTATTGCTAAATGCGGTATCGAGCAGGCCCATAAGGCGGGAATGGTTGATTTTAAAAAGCCTATTTCCTGCCACCTTTATCCGATTCGCGTAAGCAAGGCCCCTCACGACGGCTTTGAGGCCCTCAATTACGATCAATGGGACATTTGCTCTGCAGCCTGTACACTGGGGAAGGAAAAGGAGCTGCCCGTTTATCAGTTTTTAAAAGAGGCCTTGATTCGCAAATACGGAGCCGACTTTTTTGAAGAGCTGGAGGCTGCGGCAAAACACCTGAACAGGTAAATTTTCCGCATTTTATTGACTTACTTCCTTTTTTCTGTTATTTTTGTACCATCTGAAGTATACACAAAACTCCCAAACAGATTTCCCCCCATTCAAAGCTGCCGATTTAAGCATACACAATAGCAACTATTCTAAAGACTGATGCTTTTGGTCTAAAGCCAATTGTATTTCAGTAACATCCCTCGTTAAAGACCATCCTTGGAGGTCAAACAACAAATCTAATCTTGAAACCGATTTGATACTAGTGCGACTAGTCTGAAATAGTTGATACTTTTTTCAGGCCAGAAGCATTGAAGATGCTGAACATTAAATGTCAATTATTTCTGCATCAATCCACTATACTACAGTTTTGCGAATAAAAGAAAAGGAATACTGTGGTTGTGGTCATCCCAATGATGTTTATTCATTATAAGACGAATCCTAACTTCTTTACTGTAAGGGTCCGCCCTGAAATAAACACGACTACAACTGTAAAAGAGTTAACTATTCTCCTTTTTGAAGTTGGATTTTCTTAAGCAGCCCGGTGTCGAAAGTCACCGGGTTGACTTTTTAGTGCATGTTTGTAGACAAAAAAAGACCGACGCGATAATGCGCCGGTCCAAAATTAAACACCTAAAACCCTATTAACTATTCTTAAAACAGCTCAAAAGTGCTGTCGTTTTATTTGATTTCAATCAAGCGGGCTTTTTCCAGTTTAGCTTCCGCTTTCTTGGGCAAAGATACCGATAATACACCTTTATCATAATTAGCTACGATGTTTTCGGTGTCAACGGATTCCGGGAGTTGAAAACTTCTGCTAAAAGCAGCATAGTTAAATTCCCGGCGGGTAAACTTTTCTTCTTTAACCTCTTCCTGGTGCTCTTTGTTTGCTGAAACTTTCAAGTATCCTTTTTCTACCTTCAATTCGAAGTTATTTTTCTCCAAACCCGGAGCCGCCAATTCGATGCGGAAGTTGTCTTCGTTTTCTACCACATTGACGGAAGGATTGCTTAGCAAACTGTCTGTACCAACGAAGCTGGACAGGTCGTGATTAAAGAAATTGTCAAAGATATCGTTGAAGGCCTTTGCCGTATTAAATGGACGATAATTAATAATGTTCATGACTTAAACAGTTTTATTGGTTAAAAGATTTTTGGGTCTTCGTCAGAAAATTGTCATTTTCCAACGTTTTATATCAATCTACGCTTTTCGCAATTATTTGATTTCGATGGTCTTCGGGCTGGCTTCCGGCTTATTGGGCAGGCTCACCAGCAAAATGCCATTGTGGTAACTTGCATCAATTTTCTCCTGATCAATGGTATCCGGCAGGCGGAAGCTACGCTCAAATTCATAGTGTCCAAACTCTCTTCTTCTCACTGTTTCACCTTCTGTGGTCTGGTATTCTTTGTTAACCGCAATCGTCAGAACACCTTGCTCAACCTTTACCTGGAAGTCCGATTTTTCCAAACCAGGTACGGCAATTTCCAAACGGAATCCCTGTGGTGTTTCGACGGTGTTGATGGCTGGTGTGAAGGTATTGGTGCGCTCAAAAAAGTCGTTGAAAAAACGATTAGCAGGTGATGCTACATTCCTTCTGATGGCTGGTTTTACGACTAACATAATTATAGATTTTTGAAGTTTTTTTAATAATGAATTACACCCAACCTAATGCAATTGGCATACCAATGTGCGGAAAAGGAAAAAGAGGCAGAATTTTGAATGAAAACAGGTGACATTTTGACAAAATAACACTGCAACGCATGACAAATTTTCCGAAAGGAGCAGAATTGGAGCAGAATTCTCAGAATTTTAGAATTTGCAGAAATTGGTAGGTGTTAGGTTTTGGGTATTAGGTTTTAGGAACATCACCACTCACTTGGGAGATTTTTGGAACATCGACCTTTCATTAACCAGGATATGACCATATTGAAAGAATCGCCTATTCGGCGATGGATTTGAACCACACTTCAGTTCCGCCGCAGGGAAACCCAATGGGTCGGAATAAGGCACAGAAGAACACAGAAGTTAAGTTAAAAAGAAATCCATCTGGATTTCTTTCTAATCCCCTCAACCAACTCCCCGCCTCCCCCGCCTCAACAAAAACCTCATAAACCGATATAAACCTCCTAAACTTGAGTGAAAATTCCAGAATTAAAGCATTTGCAGAATGACTAGGCGTGCACATTCTCTAAACTCTAAACCCCTACACTCTAAACTCAAAAAAAGGCAGCCAAATCAATGACCGCCTCTTCTACATCGCTCCTGATAGATAAAAACTCTATCGGTGAATTTGTATCATTTGCGTAAGCAATATTTCTTGATCATTTCTAATGTTCAGAATGTAAGTGCCCGTGGTCAGTTCGGCGGGTAACGCCAGGCGGCTAGTGCCCGAAGAGGGGTCACAGGTTTGTGCAAACACCTGCTGCCCGGCGGCATTCATCAAGCTGACGTCCACTTTTGTTTCAGCGGTTGCCTCATCCCAGTTGATGTTGATCCATTCCGAGGCGGGATTGGGATAAATCTGGTAACCCTTTACGCCATTTGTTGTCGAGGTTCCGGCTGTAATTCGACTACTGGAGCCGCCGCCATTTAGCTGTACCCCCCCCGGGATTTTTACCCGATGCCGAAAAGTCTTTCCGCCGGTGTTGATTCTTATTTTCACCCAGACCGAAGTCAACCCTACGGCATTGGCATTGGGGGTGAAAGTGTTATTGGCAGCATTGTAGGTACCGGCAATTGTCGATCCACCAGAGGTGGTATACCAGGATTGTACGGTCACTGAACCGGTACCGCCTACGTCCAGGGCATTGGCTACGGGTACACCTTCTTCCACCGTCCCCTGAAGCGGGCGCACGCGAATGCTGGTGTTATTGATTCCTGAAATATTATCGTGGATATCGCCCAGTGCGCCGGTATTGTTGAAGTTGCCTGCGGTAGTATGGGTAACGTTTTCTTTATATACAAACGCATGTCCCTGGTTATTAAAAGTAGCGCCGCCCGTATTAACAATCTGATGGAAGACTTCCAGCTTTCCTTTGGGGCGGTTGGAAAACACATGCTCATTATAAAGAGAAACCGAAACACCGGAAATAACATCCAGTTTCATCTTTCCATAATTTCTCGTCTCGCCGTCCTGCATATTATAAAAAGCCTGCGCAGCTTTTGCCGTAATCACTCCATTCTGATGGTTTACAAAAAAGCCAATATTGTAAATAGCGGCCCCGTTCGAGCTATTGTTGACCGTCATTTGTGAGCGATTTCTGAAAATACCATCCTCGTAAACAAATAAGGCAATGTCACAATCTACCAGAATATTCAAGCTACCACCGTTTTGATTCTGAAATTCCCCCCCGACATGCATCATTACAACCGTATTGGTCAAACCAGATCCAGTAGCATCAATAGCGCCATAATTGTGAAAAACACCAGAAATTGATAACGTGAATCCAAGGTTCATCTCTCCGGAAGACCTGTTGATAAAGTTGGCGCCGGAGGTCACAGAAATAGAATAATGATTTCCCGTAAGATCCATTTCCCCGGCATTCTCAAATTCGCCGTTACTTTGCACCGTAACCGCCGTTTCCACATCTTCAGCAGAAATATAGCCATCATTATGGACCATGCCTCCGCCGAAAGTGCGGAGCCCTCTATAACCTGGGCCCATCATACCAATAGCACCACTTGCTCTATTATTTATAGTGCCATAGTTTCGAATCAAATCAGGAATGCCATTGATATATTGCGGATCACCATACACACGGATGCCTCCGCTATTGTTGAGTGTACTTCCACTGTAGATCACAATTCCATCAGTATGACTGGCACTGAGATGCCACGGGATGGTTGGCGCCACGTATAAACTGCCACCTTGAGCGACATACAAGTCGCCTCCATCTAAAAATACATAATTGGCTTCCGCGTCTTTAGTAATTGTAACCTCTCCGGAAAAGATTTGCACACCGTCATCAGTAGTGGGAATATACCCCAGGTCCCAGTTGGCCGGGTCGTGCCAATTGCCGGTTCCACCAATCCAGGTGAACGTAGCAGCATGAAGATTACTGGTGAAAAAAAGGAGAAGAAAAGCTGATAATAGGTTTCTTAGTGTTAAATGTAACATTTTCATTTTGTAGTTTTTTTGATGCTACAAAGTTATCTCACATTATTGGGCTAAAAATCACCCCATTCAGTGATATTGGAGCAGGAGCAGGATTTTTAGTTTAGAGTTTAGAAGTTTAGAGAGGAGGCTGCACTTTTCTAGATACTAAACTCCTACACCCTACACTCACTTGGGAGATGTTTGCAACATCGACCTTTCTAAACCGTCTCAACAGCTTAAACCTCATAAACTTGAACAGAATTTCTCAGGTTTTAGCATTTGCAAAGTAAATAGCTGTTCCTTTCTCTAAACACTAAACCCCTAAACGCTACACTTTCTCAACCGTCTCCCCCGCCTCAACATAAACCTCATAAACTGCCATAAACATCATAAACCTTTACAATAAACAAGATCAAGATTCCCCGAAATCCAGTATTTGCAGACAGACCAACTGCTTCCTTCCTCTAAACTCTAAACCTCCTCTAAACTCTACACTAAAAAAGGAACTTTCCCCCTACCTCCCACGTTGTAAAGGTGTTATGAACATTGAACAACTACATACTGAATTACAATTTCGCTTTAGCCGTAGCTCGGGCAGTGGTGGTCAGCACGTGAATAAGGTGTCAAGCCAGGTGGAGGCGCTATTGGATGTTGACGCCTCTTTGGCACTGACTGATAAGGAGAAGGAAAAACTGCACAAACGCCTTGAAGGAAGAATAAACCAGGAAGGAATATTAAGCATTCGCGCTTCTGATACCCGATCACAGCACCGCAATCGTGAGTTGGCAGTCAGAAGGCTTGATGAGCTGATCCAGGAGGCATTGCGACCGCGGGCCAAACGCAAGAAAGTAAAACCTCTTCAGGCCAATAAGAAAAAGCGGCTCAAGGCCAAAAAGATACGGTCCGAGAAAAAGGCCATGCGTGGAAAAGTACAGCTCCCGCAAAACTAGTGCGTGAGCAATCTGCCCTATCGAATAAATTCTCCTTCAAATACGGTTTCATTCCCCAACACATCCGTAACGACCAACCTCAACTGGTGTTGGCCTGGTGCAATCCGGTCATCGAATTCATGAGTCAGCAGGTCTTTTTTACCATCCAGTTCCATCAAAATCCAGCGACCGTCAACCGTAGCGCGGTAGGACAAACCTTCTACATTACGGGCCGTAGCAAAATTGTCAGTAATTTTAAAACTCATTTCTGAAGATTGACGCATGTCCCGCTGAAAGCGAATGATGCGAATCGTGGGAGGCACCGTATCGGTCATGATGCTATAGTCGCCAAAGTCACGCACTTTGGTTTGTAACATGCCATCTACCCACTTTCCGCCACAATTGATAATATCATCATCCTCATCGCAATAGGCTACAAAGGCTTTATCACGCAGTGATTCCGGAAGCATTACCGGGCGAATGCCCAAATCAAAATAGAAATGTACCGGCGTTTTATAGTTGTGAATATGGTGCACATTGGAGAAAACGTTATTGGTTTCTTCATGCACCCCATCGTACTCCATATACAGGTTCTCATATAAGCTGCCTTTCGGCAAATGCATAAAGAAATCGCCATTATCGATGGCATTGCCCTGGTTGTAGGGTAGGAAGTAATTGTAATGTGGAAGTGGTTTAGGGCTCGTTACATCATGGCGCTTTACCCAGAAGGAAAGTTCCGCATCATTACCGGCAATATCTTTTGCAACCATTCTAATTTGACTGGCTTTACCAGAATGGGGCTTGATTAGACCAAAATTATCCACGGAGTTATAAATTGACAATTCATTACCCGGCAATAAATAACAACGGTTGAAATAACTACCGGCACTCACCTGTTCCTCGTAATCGAGATGTGCATTGAGAAAACGGGTTTCATTAAAAGCAAAGGTTTCCATTTCAAAATGGTATACCAGCGAGTCGTCCTGATACATATCCAGGCTATAGATGCCATTCCAATTGGTCACGCCATCCATGTGGTCATAAGTCTTCAGGCCAAAACCTACCCGCTCGCTGTCAACAAACAGCGTATCACTCTTGGTCTTATACCCCTTTCCGGTATTGGTCAGGTTAAAAGACTTTGCGTCGGTCGTTTCCCGTTGATCGTTAATTTCGTAAACCCGCAACTCGTGCATCCGGGGCGGGCGACTGTCGGCCACTTCGTAGCCAAACAGCAGTGGGTTGATCGGCTTTTCGGTGCGCGAATCACGGATTTCAAAATGCAAATGTGGTCCGTAGGCAGTACCGGTCATACCCATCTTACCGATTTCATCCCCTTTTTTATAGCTATACTGATCCTTTTCGGGGTAGATTTCCACTTCAAACTGCTGTTGCTGGTACTGGTAGCTTTTCACAAAATCCTCCAATTCCGGTGCAAAGCGATCCATGTGCGCATATACCGAAGTATAGCCATTGGGGTGGCGCATGTAGAGCACCTGCCCATACCCCCCAGCGCCGACCTTGATGCGAGAGATGTAGCCATCGGCGATGGCATAAAGCGGTGTGCCTACCGGTCCTTTGATGTCGATGCCCGCATGAAAGTGATTGGCGCGCAATTCCCCAAAAGTCCCCGCCAGGCGGATCGTCGAACCAATGGGCGAGCCGAAATAATTCTGGGGATATTTCTTATCCGCTCCGGTAAAAGAGAGCAGTGCAAAAAAGGTCAAAACAATCAATAATCTCGATAATCGCATAAGTCGCATTTCGTTTACACTAATGACTTCACCGCTGGGCACAACGTGAAATCATTTCAAATAAAAATGTTTTTATTTTTATTTATTAAAACTTTTTATTAAATTGCAATGTCTTTAATCAAAATCCATTTCTGCCGGCGGATTAGAGACTTGTTCCGCGGGGGCAGGATGATGGTGAAAATTAGTTTTTTTCGATCCTACGAAGGCTTTTTGAAGGAGCTATGCTCCAACATAGTGACTGAAACAAGGCACAGTAGGAGAAGAAAAGAACAATTTTAAGCCCATAATGATCCCCGCGAAACAAGTCTACAGTAGCTACTTTTCCACCCTGACAGCTCTGTGCTGAATGCGCGAGCTGTACGTAGACCCTGGCGGTTTGGCGGATGCGGGCGGGTCTTTTTATATTATTCCCACCCTCTTCAGTAAGTGATGGAACGTTAAGGGGCGGCGGCTCGAATCTTTGAGCTGACCGGCAAAAATGCTATGCCCACCGCAGAACTCATTAGTCATTAGGTATTTGGCCTTAGGTTTTAGCCACCACTCACCCATCACCACCAAAAAAGAGCAGAGTTCCTCAAACTCAAGAATTTGCACGATAAATCACTGTTCCTTTCTCTAAACTCTAAACCCCTAAACTCTACACTTTCTCAACCGCCTCCACCAATAAACCCTATAAACTACATAAACCTCATAAACCAGCACAAACCCGATAAACCTAAAATAATAGAGTTCCCAGAATTAAAGAATTTGCACAATGACTAACGTCCCCTTCTAAACCGCATCAACCGTCTCCCCTGTCTAAACTTGAAACATAACCCTCATAAACGCTATTCAAGATTACCTGAATTAAAGAATTTGCACCATAATCAAACAAGGACTTTCTCTAAACTTTAAACACTAAACTCTAAACCGTTCCTACTCCATCTTCCACTTCCCAACCATCGTCCTTTCCTCCTCATTCTTCTCCAGCCACTGCAAAAAATCTGTCCGGTCGATACGTTCAGCGCCCAGACTAGCCAGGTGGCGCGTTTCCTGTTGGCAATCGATCATCCAGTAATCTCTTTCCCGCAGCCAGCGTACCAGGCTGATAAAGCCAA
This sequence comes from Saprospiraceae bacterium, assembly GCA_965229635.1. Taxonomy (GTDB): domain Bacteria; phylum Bacteroidota; class Bacteroidia; order Chitinophagales; family Saprospiraceae; genus BQJU01. Next base: position 1,325,467 of record OZ245894.1, on the reverse strand, counting down.
ATTTAGAAGCATTACTCACCTTAGCAAACATCGATTCTCCAAAAAATACTTTTCCTAGTGAAATACCGTATAAACCACCGACCAGTTCCTCCCCATCCCAAACCTCCACCGAATGGGCGTAGCCCAGATCATGCAGCAGGCAATATGCTTCCAGCATCTCCGGCGTGATCCAGGTGCCACCGCCTTGTCCGGCTCGTCGGCTTTTCTGACACTCGGTGATGACCTTTCGGAAATTTTGATCCAAACTTACCTGAAATTTTTCTTGATTGAAATAGGGCCGCATCGAACGCGAAACTTTTAACTTTTCGGGAAACAGCACAAAGCGCGGGTCTGGCGACCACCACAGCATCGGTTCATTGGGGTTGAACCAGGGGAAAATGCCCATTTGGTAAGCCGTCAACAACCGTTCGGGAGATAAGTCGCCCCCTACTGCCAGCACCCCATTGGGATCAGCCAGTTCCGGATCGGGAAAGATCACTTCGTCTTCGGGCAACCAAAATACCGGCATGGATGATAATCGGTAATAGAAGTAAAGATTTACTCCACTTCCTGTTTATACAAACTAAAACGGAGCAATGACAGGTGCTGCCACTGCTCCGTTAGTATATCGTAATGTAACGTCTTTTTACTCTAGCAGCCCTCCTCAATTACCGCCGACAATCCCCGATCGATCAGGGCATCTTTTTTCGGCTTTAGTACATTCTTGGGGGCTGTTTTCACCGTAGCTTTGCCTTTGAAATGAATGATCATTGCCAATTGCTCCGCTTGCGCCTGGGAATGGTTGAGCACATCGATAAAGCTATCAATCACCCAATCGAAAGTATTGTGATCGTCATTGTAGACAATCAGCTGTGATCGTTCCCCTATATCGGAATCCTCAATTTCCTCTTCTACTAATACTTCTTCTTCCAATTCTTCCCAGAGCATCTTTTGGTGGTTTGAAGTTAGAGTATGTTTAAATTTCGTTTTTGTTGTCAAAAATAATTCATTTCAGCTTTAATCAAGGCAAATTTGAGGTTCATACCTGGAAGGTCTGGGCCGATAATTTAACGATGAGTAAAGTTGAAAGGGATATTTTAGGGCCGAAGGATGAACTTTAAACATACTCTTTAAACTAATTAAGGTCGGATAAAGTTTCCTTTATCGCTGCAAAATTAGGCAAATCTCCCGCGGATTCCAATACTTCCGCATAGCGAATTGAACCTTCCTTGTCAATAACAAAGGCCGAACGCTTGGAAACCCCTCTTAAACCCAGCACAAATTCTTCGTATAATGCGCCGTAAGAACGAGAAACTTCCTTGTTAAAATCGGACAATAAAGGGAAGTTCAGCTTTTGCTCCTCTTTAAACTTTGCCAGGGTAAAAGGAGAGTCCACAGAAACGCCCAAAATCGCGGCATTCAGGTTGTCGTAAACGGAGAGGTTATCACGCATGGTACACAATTCCTCGGTACATACGCTAGTAAATGCCATTGGGAAGAACAAGAGTACTACATTTTTACCTTGATATTTTGCCAGGGATTCCTCCGCTTTTTCAGAAGAATACAGGGTAAAGTCGGGCGCTTTATCGCCTACTTGTAGAGCCATATTTTTGATTTTTAGATGGAAAAAAGTAAAAATAAAGTTTTTAACGCCTGATCACAGCAGTTGTTCATCTCTTTTTGTTCCTTTGAGGTCAATTTGTAATCGATGGATCCGGAAAAGAAAGCATATCTCGAATTACACGTGGCGGTCATGCTATTCGGCTTCACCGCCATTCTGGGCGATTTGATCCAGCTATCAGCCCTGATGCTGGTCTGGTGGCGGGTATTGCTCACCAGTATCAGTTTGCTTTTTTTGATTAAGATGGGTACCCTCTTTCGGGAAATGCCGCGCCGTACACTATTGCGGTTTATGGGTATTGGGGTACTGGTCGCCTTTCACTGGCTGGCCTTTTATGGCTCCATCAAACTCGCCAATGCGTCCATAGCTCTGGTCTGCATGGCCACCACTTCCTTCTTCACCTCATTCCTCGAGCCCTGGATCATGCGCCAAAAGGTGAAAGGTTACGAAATTGCCCTTGGCTTATTGATCCTTCCAGGAATGGCGCTGGTGGCCAATGCTACCGAACTGAATATGATGGCCGGCATCTGGGTTGGATTGGCAGCTGCCTTCCTGGCCGCATTGTTTGGCACCCTCAACAAGCGCTACATTGGTGAATCCAATGTCATCAACATCACCTTTCTGGAATTGGGAACGGCCTTTTTATTTCTGAGTCTGCTACTGCCTTACTTCCTATACACTGCTCCCGATGATTTCCAGGTCATGCCAACCCTGCTTGATTGGGGATATCTATTGGTATTATCGTTACTGTGTACCACGTTGGCCTATGTATTGGCCCTGCGATCCCTGCTGCATCTCACCGCCTTTGCCGCCAATCTCACCGTCAATCTCGAACCCATCTACGGCATCGCTCTGGCCTGGTTTATTTTGGATGATCACAAGGAACTGACTACCGGCTTTTACATTGGCGGAATGATTATTCTCGGAGCGGTCTTTACCTACCCAGTTTTGCGCAAACGGCATAACCGTAGAGCACTGAAAAAATAAGAAATCACAGATACTCTTTTCTCAATTTCTGCCCCAGTAAGGCCATGATCCGCTTATTGATCTCACCCGTATTTTCAGCATAGTACTGCCATTCCTCCATCGTAAAATGCCCAATCACGCAGCCCCGCAACAGCTCCCGCAGTCGATTGTCTTTTTGTAATAATTGCTCCATTTTCTCCCGCCGTTGCGGTTGCGGGAACTGATCGAGGTCCACCTTGCGTTGTAGTAAGTGATGTTGAAAGACAGCCAGCAATAAATCGTGCTGCATTTTCAGAATCGGCCGCAGCGTCACATTCTGGAACACCTCATCAGGTTTGGAGTCATCGGTAGGCAATTGCAGGTCAGGCCGCAGGTCCAGTCGGTCGGTCATAAGGATCAGCTTTGCCAATGAAATGCCCCCAATCCCGATTTGTTCAAAATGGTCTATAATTATTCAAAAATATTCTCCGCAAATATTTGCGCGATAATCTTGAAAAGCAGTATATTTGCACTCGCAAATTTTTGGCGCGGTAGCTTCCCGATTTTTAATCGGGATTAGAGCGCAAAATTACATGGCGCGGTAGCTCAGCTGGTTAGAGCGCATGATTCATAATCATGAGGTCGGCGGTTCGGGTCCGCCTCGCGCTACGAAATGGAAGCCTTCACGAGAGTGAGGGCTTTTTTTATGATCTAAAGCGGTAGCTTCCCGATTATCAATCGGGATTAGAGCGTCCCGAGGCACATCGGGAAGGTCGGCGGTTCGGGTCCGCCTCGCGCTACGAAGGAAAAGCCTTCACGAGAGTGAGGGCTTTTTTTATGATCTAAAGCGGTAGCTTCCCGATTATCAATCGGGATTAGAGCGTCCCGAGGCACATCGGGAAGGTCGGCGGTTCGGGTCCGCCTCGCGCTACGAAATGGAAGCCTTCACGAGAGTGAGGGCTTTTTTTTATGATCCAAAGCGGTAGCGGCCCGGTTATCAATTGCGATTAGAGCGTCCCGATGCACATCGGGAAGGTCGGCGGTTCGGGTCCGCCTCGCGCTACGAAATGGAAGCCTTCACCAGAGTGAGGGCTTTTTTTATGCGCTAAAGCGGTAGCGGCCCGATTATCAATCGGGATTAGAGCGTCCCGAGGCACATCGGGAAGGTCGGCGGTTCGGGTCCGCCTCGCGCTACAGAATGGAAGCCTTCACGGGAGTGAGGGCTTTTTTTGTTTTTAGCAAATGTCACTTTCTTGCAAAGGTAATAAGGTCAGAATAATCCCCCCTATCCGCAGCGCGGAGCGCTTCGATATATGCGTTTCTACTTTCACTTTGGGCAATTGTCTGGCTTCCCCAGGTAAATGGATCCCTATCCAACGCTTCAATCAAAATATCTCCTAGCAACCGGGAATGCCTGCCGTTTCCATTGGGATACAGGTGGATGGAAACAAGCCTATGCTTAAACCGGATAGCTATTTCATCAGGTGGATAAATTTTATTTTTAGCCCCTCTTTTTCTTCCTCGCTAATAGGAGTTTGCCCTTTGGTGTATTCCAATTCTAGTCCCATAAGTACCGGGGCATTTCATTCATAATCTGTTGAGTCTTTTCTTCAATAGCCCTTTTTAGTTCTTCCGCAGATACCGCCTGATCTTCCAGGTGCATCGTATGAGAAGTACGCCTAACTATTTTAGTGGCAATTTGACGAGCGCGTTTTTCGATTGTCTTTTCTAGTGTTCCTTCCTTTGGTATAAAACCATAAACAAGCGGCATATCCAAAGAAGCGGCCGTCTCTCTTAAAGCATTGATGGTGATGGATCCGTCCTTTTCCCGTCTTTCAATATCTTTGACTCCCTGCGGGGAAATACTCAATTTTTCTCCTAGTTGTCTTAAAGACATTCCTAGTGCGGTACGAATAGCATTTACCCAGCCAGAACCCGGTGGAGGAGCGGATTTGAATTGAGAAAAAGTAGCAATTTTTTTCTCAAGTTGAGTAAGTAATAATTTTTTTTGCTGCTTATTCATAAAGAAATATCTTTAAAATTACAATCTAAATTAATGATATATCTTTATTTTTACAAGCTTTTTAAAGATAAATGTTTAAAATCTCTCCGCCTCGCGCTACGAAATGGAAGCCTTCACCACAGTGAGGGCTTTTTTTGTATTTGTTTCTTACAGCCCCTACACGACTACCTCTCCTCGCATCCGATATACCTCATCATTGAGTTGATCCTTCCTTTTTTGTTTCAGCTTGTAAATGCCATCAGGCTTCTTTTCGACGAAGTCATCAAAGGATTCAAAGGCCATGTACATGGTGAGACATCCCAGTAAGATCAAAATCCATCGAAATGGGAAATTGGGTCGATTCTCCAGATCAGGGACAGGAGGGGACTCTTTAACAGAAATCATAACTACTGCTTGATTTGATGATCATGGCCAGTTGAGGGGCAATGAACACCCAGTACTGAAGCAATGCAAGATTCACCAGGCCATATCCCAGGCCATATGAAATGAAAATGGTGGAGGGTGCCGCTCAAGTAGGTAAAAGCTGAGGGTTCATTTTCATGGTTCTACTTTCCGGTATTAGAAAAGTCGCCTGTATCCTTTCAAGATTTTCAACTCTTCTTTTAAAAGCAAATAGGTTCAAATGAAGAAGAATGCTACTCCCGGGGTTTCCACATGCCCCGGTGAAAGGTATGTTTCTTCTGGAATTCCCGGAATGTCTGCAACTCCATATCCGGATCGAGATCCCGGGGTCTAGCCTTGAGTTGGTCGAAAAATAAGTAACCCAGCGCTTCATCTTTTATTGCCATTTTCCAAATCCGGATGAATACTTCGCGGTCAAGATCTGGCGTTTCCGGTAACCTTTGCACTTTGATCTTTTTCCGGACCTTCCACGCTTTCAACACCAATGGGAAAGGATACATCATCCAATGCCGGGGTAGATACTGGCTAAGCTCATACAGCACCAGCGGATTATCCGATTTTAGAAATGCATCCATCACCACGCGCAGGAGCTGCTTAATTTCCGAGCGGTTTTTCCGGTAATTGTCTAATAAAAAATAGGGTGCGGGGCGCCTTTTGGCAAAGGTGTGAAAAGAGGGAAAGCTCCAGTAAATGGAGCTAATCGCTTCTATTTTAAAATAATCATCATCTCCCCGGATCAGGTCAATAATGTCATTAAGGAATTGCTCTTCTCCTTTCAATCTTTTGGCCTGATAAAAGAAATACCGATTCATGCTTGGGTCCCGGTGTTTAAGGCCGGCCAGGAAAACGGTTGGGTACAGTGTTTTAGGTGGATACTGGCAATTGCTCAGTATATCTACCGCCAGGTATTTCAGTGGACAGTGTTCCAACTCTTCCGGTAATTCTAGCCACGTTTTAAGGGCAGTAATAGTTTCCTGGTCTAGCGGCTCCATATCGGATACGGCCTGGTGGAAGGCTTCGTCATAAACCCTTGAATAATAAGGTAGGCCGCGGCCGCCAAACTTTTCCAGTATTGCTTTCATTTCCTTGGTCGATTATACCATTTAGCCTTTTGCATCGTACTTGTATTCTTAAGAAGTAAACGCCTCAAATTCCTCAATGTGATCCTCCTGCCAGGTGGCATCCTTATCTTTTCCCAAGGCAATTCTTTTACCTGATAATTCATTTAACATTTCAACCAGCTCGGCGTGATTGTCCCCTCTCTCGAAATCCGGTTTTATTCCCCTATCTACATCTTTGTACTCCAATCCCAGGACGATGAATTCTTCATTTTTACCAATGTATTGAAGTGCTTTGTCAATGAATTCGTGATCGACGATACCCCTTATCGGCAAATAAAAGTCCTTGATTAACGATAGGGAACGTCCTGGTTCTAGGTCGGCGATCCTTCTCTTTAGTAAGTCTAGATCCTGATGCAGTTCTAAGTCATACCCATGACTCAAGGGATACCAGGTCAAAACCAGGATCTCGCCTTTCTCTTCAAACCAACTGCTTAGGGTTTTGCTAAAGATTTCAGACTTGGTGGAGACTGGCTTGTTCGCGTTTTCCATTTGGCGGTTATTTATTAATTATGTCTTTCAGATTCGGAATATAGGTCAGCGTTGACATGCCTATGACAAGTTTTATTCCATTGGAGTTTTTTGGGAAAAGAAATACAAAATTCTGTCCAAATGACATTTATTAGAACAATTTCCTGTCAAAATGGCGCGTATTGACGGATTTTTTTCCTGTGGCACTATTTTCACTGGGCAAAGAACAAAAGCTTCATTTCATCACCTTTAAAACTAACCCCAGCTCATGATTGACCATGAAAAAACCGCAGCCCAACTATCTGACACCGTTTTCCGCATGCTTTAAGCTTTAGAGTCATACGAGCCGTGTTGTTTGATGAGGAAACTACAAGCGCCAATTTGATGAAAGCAGAATTTAACCTTTCCTACCTGGAAAATCGTAAACCTTATGCAATAGTGTACGGTGTTTAAACCTTCCCTGAGGGGCACTTTTCCCAGACCAAGGAATGGAAAAGGCCAGGCTCTAAACATTTATCATTTTACTGGCAAAGGAATCCACCATTTTACTCTTGTCTGCTTGGGAACATTTTTCAGAAGAGCAACGATCAGAAACAATACCTCTGCTGAGAAGGATCGGAAACGATCATCCCTATGATGAGATAAGGTCAATAATTCAGGCTGCATCGGAAGATCTGGACAATCCTGAATCTTTCAGATGAGCTTCAGTCTAATAGTATTTTATTTTCGATTAAAACCTTCTAAAAATGAAGTATTTAAGAAAAGTATGGATCCGGATCCTTATTAGTTTTATTGGGGGAGGCATGCTGAGTGAGATTATCCATATCTCGACGGGAGATCCCAATCGGCCCCATCAAAATAATTTTTCTTGGTATTATGCCATTGCTATTTTTGTACTGTTGACAGTTTTTATATGGGTAAAAACCTACTATGATGCCAAGCCGCCGGCTGATTCCTGATCGGTGCGCGTATTTTTCATGGAGAAAATGACTAAGGATAACAACCTAAAGGGATGAAAAACAGATCCGATATCCCCTTAAAGAAATTACAAGCCGCAAGGAATTAAGACCTGCAATTTACCGCTTTCGGCGCTTCGATACGCGTTGGTCGCACCCATTTCAGAAGAGGATGTAGAGGAATTTGAACAAATTTACCAGGTCACTCTTCCAGCGGAGTACAAATATTTCATTACCCATGTTGGCAATGGTGGCAGATACGGCAGATTAGGGGCAGGGCCGGCCCATGGATTATATTCTCTGGGGCAGGACGATCTGTCATTTATGTCCGACCACTCAATGAGGATGATAAAATATCTGAAACAGCCTTGCCGATTTGCGCCGGGCGTTTCCGATGCCGAATGGGGGAAATGATTCAGGACCTGGAAGAAGGTTTCCAGGACGAAGAATTGGAGGCCCGGCTTTACCAGGGGTTAATGCCGATCGGTGAATTGGGCTGCGGGGGTTATTCCATGTTGATTGTTACCGGAGCCCATGCCGGCAGAATCGTATACATTAACGTGCAGCAAATTAGGGCTGAAGATTAGCTGCTAAAACCACCGTCCAAAAAGCCGGCATTTTATTCACATTTAAATAAGCTTCTGTATCTGTGAATACCAGAACTCCATCATTTTGAGATCGGACTCTATGGATAAAATAAGGCACACTTCCCAGGATTTTGCCTTTGGTTATTTCCTTTGTACTCTCCGACTTTTTCATTTCAAAGATATTCATTTGTCCATTTCTAATATCTTCTTCATTGTCCATACACTTTGATCGGAAACCACCGTAAAGTTGCCCATCCTTGCAAGTTAATATATCTGCATAAACTTCAGAATCAGTGCGATACTTAGTTAATTTATTATCTACAAAGATGAGAAAACATATATCTAAGGAACAGAATTCTTGTAAGGCAATTTCATGCTCAGAATAATAGCAAATTGCTTTAATCTCTTGTCCAAATTCTAAATCATATTTCTCGAGGATGTTCCCCTTCATATCAAAAATCACCAGCCTATACGTGCCTATAGGACAAACGTCGACGGTGCATTCGCTGTAGCAAATAAAAATTCTGTCGTTTTGGAGCGGCAAGGGAATATTTAATGGTCTGTTTGTGAGTTTTCATTCGACTTTTGTTGAAGCATGATCTTGCGGTTATAAAAAAAGCTATTTTGGAGAAGTAGAAAACTATTGGGATTGTTAGGATGATGGAAACTTCGGACAAAGTGACCATTGCCAATACAAATACTTGAATAATGCTGTGGATTGTCCGTTTTCTAATCACTCCAAATCAATCGGAAAACCCGCTTCCACCTGAATGCCAGGAACCGGATTCGGACTAATTTTCGGATGTTTTCCAAACACACAGTCCTTTCCCATATAATCGTCCAGATTATCGGAAAGTTCCGATGGTTTGGTCATCGACTCGCCAAAATGATGGTAGCCTTCTTCCCCCATTTCCAGTATGAGAAATTCAGAGCCACTTTCCTTTGACATCATTTCCAATGCTGCTTTCGCAAATGCTTCATCCATGATGCCTCGCAAGGGGAAGTCGTAATTCCTGACAGCAAAAATTCCGTAGATACTTAAAGTGGGTAACCGCTCAATACAGAATTTACTGCATTGCTTGATCTTCTTCTGTAGTTGTTCCCGAGTCGTAAATAAGCAAGGGTCGGGCGAGCTAGCCACTGCTTCTATGAAAACCAGTACTTCGCCGCACTCTTCCAGCCAGCGGTAGATGGTTGAGAGAAATGCTTCGTCATTTTGGGAAGAATGTTTCATGATGTTTTTGGGGTTGTAACTAAATCGTTTTTACACAACAGCAAATGCCATTCCAAAGCATTTCCTCAGGAAGAAAAACCAAAAACTCCGCCATCTTGACGTACAGCATAAAGTTAATACCGCCTAAATGGCATTTATTGGCATTTCATTGAAAGGTTTAACCCACCTCCTTCTCCACCAAGGCCTCCACCGCTGCCTTCACCTGTGGCAAAATCTCTTGCGGGGAACTGATATCAATATCCGGAAAGGTCCAGTAAATAACCTCATTCACCAGCTCCGGATGGTATTGTTGCATCATCGGGCGGTGCTCTTGTTCGTACATCAGGATGGAAATCGAAGCCAGTTGTAAGTCGTCAGGGGCAAATTGCTGTGGAAGGGTCAATGGTAACGGAGCAGGAATAGCCAATTCGTCCAGATAATCCAGCGTATGAACAGAAATGGGTCCACTGTTGCGATGTTTGAATACTTCTAACCCCTTCGAAAAGGCTGACCAGTTCAGCCCGTGTTCTTTGGCCAGGTGATTGAAATAGATTTCAGCAAAACGGCTCCGGTAATAATTGCCCGTGCATATAAATAGTACTCTTTGCATCGCATATTGCTTTTCCAAAAATTAAAAAGTCCAAATATCATCATTCTGTGTTACTTGCGTCTTAATTATTCAGCGCCACTACTAAAGTATTCCCTTATCTTTAGCAAATATTCACCAAAACTCATTGCTTATGAAAAACCCATCCCTATCTTTCATCGTCTTCCTGCTTTGCCTGACAAGCATCACCGCATCCGCTCAATCCAACGATGCCAAAACCATCACAGTCACCGGCTCCTCCACGGTTAATGTATCGCCCAATGAGATTATTCTTGAAATTCGGTATCAGGAGTATTTTAAAGGAGAGGAAACGGAGGAAAACCGCGTGACCATCGACAAGATTGAGGACAAGGTGCTGACGGCACTGGGCAAGGCCAAAATTAAGGATGAAAAGATTACCCTCGGCGACATCAGCATCTCCCGCCCGAGTATTTATAAAAACAATGAACGGATCTACCTGAAGCGGCGACTGAACAAAGCGCTTTCCGTTTGTGTGGAAACAACGGATCAATTACTGACAGTAGTCCGGCAATTGGAAGCTGCTCAACTCATGGACGAAATCATCACGGTTTTCGATATTGTGGAAACCCGACATACTGACATCGAGGAATTTAAAAAGCAGGTGAAAATCGATGCTTTTAAAGATGCTCAGGAGAAGGCCAATTTAGTCCTCTCCACCTCTAACCAAAAACCGGGAGGTGTGTTAACGGTGAAAGAAATACCTCAACAACCGCTTCACAATAACCTGGAATTTTCCGGATCCACCTACGAAGTCGTGTCCAGTTCGCCTAGCCAGATTAGCGGTTTCAAACCTATTCAGGTGACGTATAAGATAGAAGTGGTGTTTGTGATTGAGTGATCAAGGCAGCTACCGGCTTTCGCCCAATGTTAACCCAGGGTTATCAATCCTGCCAAACATTAACTTTTATTTGACAAGAGCAGACAAACAACCACAATTCATTAACAGTCAAACAATTAAAAACAATAAAAATTCTATTTTGTTGAAAAAAAGTGGACTTTTCGGAAACTGATTCTTTACTTACATTGTTTATTTTGTTAACTTTGCATTAATTCAATGTTAACTCAATGTAAACTAATTAAGTGATGAACAGGAAAATATTTAAAGAGGAGCAGAAATTCAGGTTTTGGGAAGTTTACATTCTCTTGGCGCTTTTTATGTCCCTGGCACTGGCCCGACTGGTTAGTGGCCTGCTGGGATTTGCAGAACTGGAGATGGCCTCTTCAGTGGTATACGTGCTGATTTTGGCTTCCTTTGGCCTGGTGTTTTGGTATTTATACCAACTCAAAATGATTATCAAGGTAAACGAAAAGGGATTGACGATCCGCTATTTCCCGCAGTTCTTCAAAAAACGGAAGATCAAGTGGTCGGAGATAGAAGATTGTCGTTTCATTCGTACTCCTGAAATGGCAGAGTGGTCCGGTTGGGGCGTACATTTTGCGCTCGACGAGGAAACCCATAGCCTTTGCGGCCGTACGGGCTTGCATATCATTACCAAAGACGGTAAAAAGTACTTCATCGGCTCCAAAAACATTATGGACAAGAAAGACGCGATTAAAGAGCAATTACAAGGTGCTTAACCTCTGATTGCTTTGCGCAAAATGCCCTCGGTGAGGTCTTCTCACCGAGGGTATTTTTTTTGCCCCTTCGTAACGACCCAATTCATTTGGACGCTATCACGAACAGATAAGAGACCGCACGCTAAGTCGTTAAGTTGTTTTTGCAGAAACCTTGCGGTTTCCACAAAATTGACATACATGATTCGACTTTTAAAAGACAAGATTAACGAGATTTACATGATTTTTTGAGCGATTAGAAAAAATCTATTTCAGATTTTTTCTAATTCAAACTTATATAATCTTCTGTGCCTCATCCCGACCCTCACGGGTTACCCTTCGGCGGGACTAAAGTGTGGTTCAAATTTAGCGTCACAACCTAAAATACGCTCCCAATTGCACGCCCAAAGCCTGATTAGTGGTACGGAAGTTTTCCGTTTCTGTGATCGGAGTGATATTTCTCCGAAAGGTAGGTTCCAGTGCGATACTCCAATTTGGACTCAATTGATACGCCAGCGTTGCGCCAAGCAGATAGTCCATCGTCAGGCTTTGTGTTGCGTTGTATGCTCTCTCCACCCGTACCCGGTTAAGCCGTAAAAATGCCAGTCGGGCCTGAGCCGTTGAAGAGAAGGTCTTTGTATTCAAAATATTCAACGCCAGGCCGGCTTTTAATCCAAAGCTCACCCGTCCGTTGCGCAACTGATAGCCTACTACCAGTGGAACACTGACAAATTTCAATTCCTGCTGTGTTCTCACATCCACCAATAAGCGCTGGCCCGCCTGTATCGCCTGATTGGCCGGACGCCTTACCTCCACTTCTACATCAGATGCGCCATAGGAGGAAGGCACGCTCAAAGCGTATACACTTTCATATTCGTCATCAATGCGGGTTTCTGTTTCTGGATTGTATTCTAACCGGAACAGTTGCTGAGAGCGTAAGCGCACATTGTATAAACTCACACCCGAATACAACCGCCAACGACTAGACAATTCCACGCCCAATTTCACTCCCCGCTCCGCCGACCATTGATAGGATTCATTCTTGCGAAACAAAATAGCTTCGGGCCTCCTTTGCATCACGCTGTTACCCGATAGATTTGGGGCAACGTATACACCGGCAAAGAAATGTAGTCGAGTGGGAGCCTTATCAATATCCAGGCTTGGCGCTTTTAATGCGGCTTTGGGTTTATCACGTGGTAAAGAGAGCGGTACAGGATTGGAATGGAGCTTCGCAATCCCGACCTGCTCAGTATTACTAAAATAAACTGCCGTATTGTTAGTCGATGATACAGACGCCTCTTCTTTTTGTAGCGTTTTGTCCAACTCAGCGTCCGATGCCAGTGCTTGCACATCATTTTGCGTAGCATTCCCGGCAATCGGTGATTCCTCTTCTGGATTAATCAGCTGAGCTTCCGCACCTGGAAGGTTGATCTGTGCAATTGTGGTGGGCTTTTCCACCGGTGGTTGATGTAGATTGTTTTCAGCAGTTTGGGTAGTAATATTCTCTTCTTCCAGTCCCTGTTGCGGTTTGTAATAAGTTTCTAGTTCTTTTTCTGATTTCAGTACCTGAATCTCTTCTTTTAAGGTCTTGATCTGCTCCGTCTGTGCTGCCAGTTCTTGTCTCAATTGGTAATTGGTATACGCCTGAAAACCGATCAAAAGAATACCGATTAGCAAAGCGGCCGCCATCGCCACATTGCGCCAGGATATACCCCCCACTACTACAGCCGATGCATCCAACTCCTGGTCTATGCCCGCCCAAACTTCCTCGCCGGGCATATCCCAGCCATCGGGAGAAAGGCCTTCTTCCTGATCCCGGAGAGACTTCTGGAAGAAAGACTCCAATTTGTCTTTATGTAAATTTTCATCCATAGTCAGACTCATTTATTTCCAATAACTCAGGTTTCGCTGATCATGCTCTTTTCCAGCTTGCTGCGCAACATCGCCTTGGCCTTTGACAGCTGTGATTTCGACGTATTCACGTTGATGCCCAACTGATCGGCAATTTCCTGATGATTGTATCCCTCGATCACATACAGGTTAAAAACCGTACGGTAACCAGGTGGCAATTGTTGAATCATCATCGTCAACGTTTGTGCTCGCAAGCCGCTCAGGATCAGTTCTTCCGAAGCGTGGGTTTCTGCAATTTTTTCTACCTCTACGGTGGGGAATACCATTTTCTGCTTCCGCAGGTGCTGCAATGCCGTATTGATCATCACCCGCCTGATCCAACCACCGAGCGCTCCTTCACCCCGGTATTTGGACAAATCCTGAAAGACCTTCACAAAGCCGTCTTGCAACAAATCTTCCGCCTCAGCCCGATCTCTGGCATAACGCAGGCAAAGTCGGAACATTGACACCTTGTATTGGTCATACAATTGTCGCTGCACCTTCCGGTCCTTCTTCAGGCAGCCCTCGATCAGCCTTTTTTCGGTGTTTTCCAAAGCAGTTATTTCGGTATTCGCATTCCGTATTATTGGTATGGTGCAAAAATGATGGGAAAGGTTGCCTGGATGTTTGCCTGGATGTAGAGACGCATTGCAATGCGTCTCCACTGGCAATACAATGTTTATTGTTTCACCACCCGAAACAAACCCTGTTCCTCACCCATTTTCATGCGCAGCAGATAGACGCCTTTCGGCAAATCCGTCAGGTCGAAATCAAATTGGGCCTGATCGGTATTTTTATCCAGGGTTTGCTGCTGCAACACCTGTTGGCCTACCACATCCAACAAGGAAGCCTGCATCAATCCACGGGCTGGATTGTTAATGGTCACCGTCAATTGCGAGGCCACCGGATTGGGGAATAGCTGAACGGTTTGTTCATTAAACAGCTGTGAGGTAGAAGAAACATTCAGGCTGACCAAAACCACATTGCTATACGCCGAGGTATCCATATCGGTATAGGCGCGGATGCGGTAGTAATAATCCGATCCCAGCGTCAAGCCTGGATCGGGATAGGTGGTCACATCGGCGTCGATGGTAGCCAGAAGGGTGAAATTTTCCATATCGTTTTCCGAACGCTCCAGCAGGTATCCGCTTTCGCCTTCGGTGTTATCGGCCCAACTGAGTTGTGCATCTACATCATCAAGGACAGCTGTCAGGTTGGTTGCCCCCGGCAAGCCACTACAGCCGGCAATGATCTTGAAGGACACCATATCCCGAATATTGGGAAGTAATGGATAGAAGGATTCTCCCGGGCAAGCAGTAGAACATCCATCGCGGTGTCCCGCAATATTGACTACAACTTGTCCGGAGTTAGCTCGTTCAGAGATGCCCAACGGATCAATTCCTTCTGTACAACATTTCCAGGCCAGCAAATCGACCAGCTTGCTTTGGGCGTCAGTGGTTGGAATAATATCCGTAAAATCGCCAATCACACAAACGCCCATTGTCCCCGTGTTCATACCGCAATAGTGCGCACCCAGCACATCATTGCCGCGACCGAGATACACCTTGCCATCCGGGTCAATCAACCAGTTATAACCGATATCGTCCCAGCCGTTGGTATTGACGTGGAAATCCCAGAAAGAACGGACTACTGCGGCCCAATCAGAAGAAGTATTTGGTCCTGCACTGTGATGTACAATGAGGTGGTCCACCGCGGTGTAAGTCGGCGTGGGATCCACCGGGCAATCACCATTGGGGCACCAGTCTTCCCGGGAAAAGAACCCCGGTATCGGACAAGGGCAGGCCCGACTGGCAACTTCCTCATCGTCACTTTCACGCATCTGTTCGGAGCTTTTGCCCGGGCTATAAAAATGGTACTGCAACTCTGCCACTGGTCGGTTGGCCTTCACCTGAAAAGTCAGCTGATTATCTTTGGCAAACATCAGTTCGCTCACCATTTTTCCATCTCTTGAGTCTACGTGCGGATCGGGGTGCATCGGCTCCCAATTGGTCCATGAATTTCCATCTTCCGAAAAACGGATGGCCAAATCAACAGGTTCTTCGCCCTTCCACTTGGCTGAATAGGCCAAAAACGGCGCTACATCCTTCAGCGGAACGGTTTGTACTGCTGATAAATATTCTTCGCTTTCCAGCGGTTCCAGATTCACATTGAGCACGGCGCGTTTGGTGCTGCTTTGCGCAAATACGACTACGGCCATCGCCGCCAAAATCAAAGTTGTTGCTATCTTTTTCATACTGCTACATTAGTTTTAAAATCAAGAAAGGGGTATGTTTTGATACCGGTCTGTAATATATCGGTATTCTATTGTTGGTGCAAATGGTTTAACGGTGAGTGTCTGTTTTAAGGCGCCACCTCCCAACATGCGCTGAGAAAATACGTCAGCATCTCATCAAAAAAATCCGTATTTTTGAATAAAACCCCTCATTTACCAAATGAAAAACGCATTATCAACCCTATTGTTGGTTGTCTCGATGGTCTATTGGGTCCGTGGGCAAATCGACAACTCGGAAGTAACTCGCTATGCTTCCTCCTCCGTACAGTTTGGCTTTGCCGTCAAGGCCAGTTTTGAAATTCAAAAATTCAATAACTTCCGTTTATCGCTCGCTGCCGGTGTGGGCAAGCGCATTAAGGCATTGCCCTATTTCTACCCGGCCTTTCACTCAGAAATGCAGCTGTACACAGGTGGGATTGGCACACCGCTAAAATACCAGCGCAAGGCAATCTACCTGGATTTTGTGAATAGCCTGACACTAAACCTTGGCTTCAATCACCGATCCCAGGACGACTTCTCCAAAATCGTAGCCCCACTCTACTATTTTTCGGACCTTTCGGCCAATCCTCTGCAAAATGTCTACCATTTTTCGCTGGGAATTGGTACCAACTATATCATCAGCAATGATCCGTTGAAGGAAGCGCAGCAGGTTGGTTTTGTCAACCTCAACATTGATCGCACCGGACAGATATCCTATTACAATGACGGCGGCCCTCCCATCGTATGGCTCTTTACCGGAGATGGCTTTGATCGGTATTATACCGGAGGAATCTGCTTTGCATTGCACCACCGCCTGTTTGGTGAACCAACCCTGTTTGAACTGAGTTTTCACAAATTTACGGGATATATTCGCTACGCCTATGAATTTGCCAGCCATCTCGATATCAACTACATTTCCTACAAGAATCCCCAGGCATTTTATTACAATCAAAATCGGTGGCGGCTGAGCTACCACAGCTTCCGGCAGGGACTGGGACTGGCGGCTTCCATTTATAATGTAAAAGGCAACAATGACTTGCAAAACTGGATTCATGATTCACTGGGAGCAGCTTTCCACCCATCTGTTTTTACCAAACCCACTTTTGCTTTGGGGTTTAACTATCAATACGCAAAATACTTTTCCAAATGAGAACGCCCCTATTGTTGATTGCAGCCCTGCTTCTGGGAGGGTGTAAGGTTTATAAAAATACCGACATCCCCATTGACGATCCGGATCAGTACCCGGAGGAAACCGGTTTTGAGCGGTATACCCTGCGCATTTGTGAAGAGCTGGTCGCTAATTTAGAGGGTACTTTACCGGAAATTATTCCCTACCCCAGCTATGTACCCTGCGGAGATGTCGACAAATTATCGCTGGAGGATCGGAAAGCTAAAATCAAGGATGAAACCTATATTTTCATCAATCCCATTACAGATATTTTTATATACGCTTCCACTAAAAATGTGATTGATGCCAGTACCAACAAGATTAACCTGAACAATCTCGATCAGTTTTATATCGGTAGAAGGCGTGGCACTTCCGTGTATTTTAAGCACATCAAAACCTACATTCAACAATCAAGGGGAAAAAAGCCTAAGTACCGGGCGGGAAAGCTATTTAAGTGGGAAATTAAGGTCGACACTTCTGATCAGAGCATTGGCATTGAAAAGCTTCCTTTTTTAGAGGGTGGCAACCAGTCGATCACCATGGTAGCCATCGATTCGGTATTTAATACCCCACTGCAATTTCTTCTGAAGGACACCGATGCTAACCGGGAAGAAAACGCTGAAAATTACGTCTTTTTTGACTTTCCAAAGGAAATTGACCGCCGACAATTGGAGTTGAGTTTTTACGCCAAATCCGATCCCGAACAACCGGACGTTTTTATCAAAAAGCAAATCCACGAAAGCTATATCAAGTATGTGCCCCCCACCGAGGAGGAGATTGCCTGGATTGAGGAGAATACGGTGGATTGAGGTTTGGTGCAAACAAAAAAAACCGGCGACGAATGCTCATTCGCTGCCGGTTTTTTTTTGTGGAAAATGTATCCTCCTAGTCCTGCTCAATAAAAGAGCGAATGGCCGTAATGGTATTGCCGATACGGTCATAATTGAGGCTGTAGTGGATAAATTTTCCTTCACGCTCCGTCCTAACCAATCCTGCAACGCGCAAAATGCGCAGGTGCTGAGAGGTAATGGATTGCTCCAAATTGAGCGTGTTGTAAATCTTGTTTACATTGATGGTTGAATTGCGGTCGATAAAAGATAAAATCTTCAACCGCAGGGGGTGAGCCAAGGCCCGCAACAACTCCGAGGACGAATGGAGTTTGTCGTTGTTGATGTTAACTCTTGCTTTTCTCATAGTTGTGTAGTTATAGTATGCCGATCAAAATATATCAGCAAATATGCGTTTTATTTTTATTTTTTCAAAGTTGGAAAATAAAAAATGCCGCAAATCGACCTGATTTACAGCATTTTGTGTTTTTTGCCGTTCATTGCCGCCGGGCAAGTCTGGCACATTGATTAGTGTTGTATTTTGAGGTTGGGAATACGATCCCAAGCCGTATAATCAGGCTGCCAATTCTTCGATCAGCTTGGAAATTTGCATCAAACGACTGCGGTCGAGGGAATAGTGAATAAACTTACCCTGACGATCAGTGATCACCACGCCGGCACGGCGCAAAATGGCCAAATGCTGTGAAGCAACGGATTGCTCCAGACGCAGTTTGATGTAAATATCGGTAACAGTCATGCTTTCGTGCTCTTCCAACAGATCAATAATTCGTTGACGTAGTTTGTGGTTTATTGCACGCAACACCAATACCGCCTTTCGCAACTCAGCATAGTCGAGCTGAATGTCGCTTTTGCCCTTCTTTAAAACGACGGTCTCGTTCTTTTGCTTTCTCATTTTGATGTTTTTAAGAGATTAACAAATTTGTTCATAATTCTTGTTCCAAATATCGTACCAACTTAATATTAGTCCTAATCCTCAACTGTAAAAGCGCTGATACTTAAACAAAAATAGCAAAAATATTTACATAATAAAAATATATTAATCTATACTCGCCAAAAGGATGCCGGGTATAATTGTTCTTTTCTTCCAGTGGCTGTTTTTGATTCAGTGGACACTGTTGATAGGGCAAGTGTGGTGTGAATTATTCACAGAAGTGAGTGTAGTAGATAGAAGGATGTTTGTGTTTTCTCTAAGAGAACGTTTCAAAAGACCATTTCGTATATATAATTCTTGAAATATTATCGATTTTACCCCAAAATATTCTTTTTCGACTTGGTAATGTTGGGTGGTTTGAGGTAAAAGGGTGAATAATAGGCCACATCGACAAACTGCTGATGCTGAAAGGCTTCTTCGGCTAAAGCCGCCAAGTGATCTGCCGAACAAAGGACCGGTAGGTACTCAAAATACGCATGCGATAAAACCGCACGACATTTTTCGGCTCCATCGCCGAGGAAATAGATTCTTTTGCCTTGATCCCTCCATTTGCTGAAAGCCGTTTCATCAATAATTTTTGCCTCCGTCTCGGTCAGTGCACGATTATCAGCGTCAAATATCGCTGTGTACACCTCCATACGGCGGGCATCAATCATGGGCAGGTAAAGGGCGTCTTTCTGCTGTTGCAAATGAGCGGAATGGGCCAGCGCCTGGAGGGTAGGAATGGCCAGTAACGGCTTGTCCAGCGCATAGCAGATTCCTTTTGCCGTGGACGTACCGACCCTTAAACCGGTATAGGAACCTGGACCAGCCGAAACGGCTACCGCATCCAGGTCATTCAGCCGGACATCGGCCGCATTGGCGCAAGCCTGTACCAGTAAAGTAATCTGGCTGGCGTGCTGAAAGGTACCGGAAGCATCCTTGCGGACAATGGGCAGCCCATCGCGCGACAAGCCCACGGAACAGACATCCGTTGCGGTTTCTATATTGAGAATCAAGGCCATAGTGCGCGCAAAAATAGCGGATTGGTGCTGTCCCTGCAAGTAGCGGGTCGAGATTATTACCTGGCCCGAAACTTTTACGAAAGAAGGCGGGTTTGTTTTCCTGTTGGAACAAATTCCAAAATAAGTTATTAATTTTGGCCTCATTAAACAAATGTGAAGATGTTAGACAAGCTGGAAGCCATATACGATCGCTATAATTATCTGGAAGAACAGATGGCCGACCCCGAGGTCATTTCGGATATGGATCGGTATATGAAGATTGGAAAGGAGTACAAAGACCTCAAGGTGGTGGTGGAAGCCTATCTGGAATACAAGGAGCTACTCGAAAATATCGAGACCGCCAAAGAGATGCTCGCCGATAAGGAGATGAAGGAAATGGCCCAGATGGAACTGGAAGAGCTGGAGCCGAAGCAGGAGGAGATGGAGGAAAAGATCAAGATGCTGCTCATCCCCAAAGATCCCAATGACGATAAGGACGTCATTTTTGAAATCCGCTCCGGTACGGGTGGCGACGAGGCCAGCCTATTTGCCGGTGACCTATACCGCATGTACAGCCGTTATTTCGACAACCAGGGCTGGAGTGCCGAAGTGGTTTCCGCCAATGAAGGTACCGCCGGTGGTTATAAAGAAATCGTGCTGGAAGTATCTGGTGATGAGGTGTACGGCAAGCTCAAATTTGAATCAGGTGGCCACCGGGTGCAGCGGGTACCCAAGACCGAATCGCAGGGGCGAGTGCACACCTCTGCCGCAACGGTAGCGGTGATGCCAAAGATAGAACCCGAAGAGGTTAATGTGCGCAAAGACGAACTGCGCTACGACGTATTTCGGGCCAGCGGCGCGGGTGGTCAGCACGTCAACCGGACCGAATCGGCCGTACGGATTACGCATATTCCTACCGGTATCGTTTCGGAAAGTCAGGACAGCCGCTCCCAGATCAAAAACCGCGAGATCGCCCTTCAGCGATTGATGGTCAAGATCGTAGAGGTGCAACGCAAGGAAGAAGCCTCCTCCGTAGCCGAGCAACGCCGCCTGCAAGTCGGCTCCGGCGACCGCTCCGAAAAGATCCGTACCTACAATTTCCCACAAAACCGCCTCACCGATCACCGCATCAACCTCACCCTCTACAACCTCGATCAGGTGATGGACGGCCAGATCGATGATATCATCGAGGCGCTGCAAGTTGCGGACAATGCCGATAAAATGAAGGCGGGGGAGGAGTAGTTGGCAGTTGGCAACTGCCAACATCCGCGGTGTTGTTTTGCAAAAGCATCTGCAGTGAGGGATGAAACTGTCTGTTCATTTTCTAAATCTTCAACAATATGTGTCGCTCCGATGGAGCTTACTGGTGAGGGGGACCTTAGCGGAAGGCTCGGCAGCCTTCCGCTAAGATGAGTCGCTGCGCTGCAGCGAGGATTAGGAGGCGTACCCATTATCAAGGACAAATAGAGTCCAGATTGCCGATCCTTGAGGACTACTTCCAGCCATCGTCTCAAGCCCCAAAAACCAGTTTTCTTGCTGCCTGTAAATGGTGTAGTCTTTGGTCAAACGTTTTTCTTTTGTATATTTACCATTATTATAAGATAAAAGCACAACTTGTATTTTGGAAAACATAATAGCTTGAGCCCAAAAAATGTCTTCTATGACGAAGTCTTAGTCTTGAATCGTCATACAACTTCTTGACTTCCGGCCCTTCAACCTTTTCCATTTCTAACATAAATTCAAAAGTGCTTTAAGCAAACTATTACTATTAAGGAAAGGCGTTGACTTAATAAATTCTGGATCAATAGACTCGAGGTTATAATTCTATCCCTGGCAAAGGACCTGCCTGATGGTTTTATCTAAATTCCCGCCTCTACCCTAACTAAAGGAGATCGTCTATCCAAGAAGAAGTAAACTAGAAGTGATCTTAATATAATAGACCATTATAAGATACCTTTATCATTTGATAATCTGTAATAGAGGTATCAAGCCGAATAAGTATGGTTTAGATGACCAACTATTTCCATAAATTATTGCCTTGAATAATCCTTTAAATCATGAGCGAAAAGAAAAAAAACAGTACATTTCTACTGATCCTGATCCTAATTGTTGCTATAGTGGGAGCTGCGATAGTGACTCTCTCTTCTCCTCCCGAGAAACCTAATAAAATAATTATCGCCGGAAAAGATTCCTTTGAATCTTCGATTGCAGTAGAAATGATTGCATTAGAGCTTGAAGAGCTTGGTGTAATAGATACAGTGGAGCGGATGTTTAATGCCGGCGTTACGAATGAATTGATCCGATCCTTAGAAGAAAATAACATTCATCTTTATCCAGATTATACCGGAACCTTTCTTAGTGAAATAATAAAAGACACTACTCTTGCTAAAGATGAAGCTAATCATACCTATGAACAGCTTAACTCCATTCTTGAGACAGAATTGTCGGGAAGAAAGCCATACAAAATATTACACCCTGCAAAAAAAGTCGATAGTAGTTATGAAATGGTTATGGACAGAGATTCGGCAGTGGCCTTATTGGGAGATGACTTCACCTTAACGGCACTAAGTAAGAAGGAAATCCCGGAATGGTATGAATTTGGATTTACCAGAGATTTCGACATTCGAATTGATGCCGGTAAGGCCTTAGAAAGAGTTTACGGACTACATTTTAAAGACCGGCAAACCATTTTTTTACACCATAGCCGAAAGTACGAAAAACTGTCAAATGGAGCAATCCAAATTGCAGATGGATATTCTACTGATGAAGAATATGTTTTTGATGAAGATTTTCCCTCTTTTGTCTTTCTAAAAGATGACAATAATGCTTTTCCACATTATTATTTGATCCCGATTGTCAGGAAAGAAGTACTGGAATGGTATAAAGATGCTGATGCTGAGAAAAAGCTTAAAGACTTGATGGAAAGAATAGATTTGAATGTGATAGCAAAAATCACCCGTGAACTTAAAGCGCAAAATATAACCCTTGAGGATTTGGAATTTTCAGAAGAGGCCCAAAGAAAGATCACTGGAATTGTTAAAGAAAATTTATAACAGCCTCATTCAATAAAGGAGAAATTATTTCAACTGTGCAAAAGCAAAACAAAGACTGTGGGTTATACCGAGATTAGAAAACTTTTTTTGAGTTATTATACGGAATTGAATTTTACATCCCTTCCACGAGCGAAAATGCTTCACCCGTCGATTCCTATGTCCTTTGTCATGAGTGCAGGATTAGTACAAATCGAAAGCTCACTGAAGAAAGGAAAACTCCGGGAAGGGGACAAATATGTGCTTATCCAGGATTGCTTCAGGCATTTTGATAAAAAAAGAGTGGCTAAAGAGCCGAATCATCTTAGTTTGTTCGAAATGTCAGGCGCTTTTGAATTTGGTCAATTTAATCAAATTGATGTCATGTCCAAGTTATGGGATTTGATCGTAAATCACATTAAGGTCGATCCCGATAGGATTTGGGCATCCTATTATGAAGGAGGCTTTATCGGCAGAGATTATGTGAACAGGGATGAGAAATCATTACTGGCTTGGCAAAAATTAGGAATAGACCCAAAACAGATCATTGCCTTATCAAAGGAAGACAACTTTTGGATGCAGGGTGGAGACACTTTAGAGGGAGAACATCATAAGAGAAAATGCGGAACAAACTCCGAATTATTTTTTGATAAAGGAGAACACTTCAAATGTTCGAATTCCTGTAAGCCTGGTTGCCGATGTGGTCGATTCATAGAATTTGCAAATGTATTGTTTGTTCAATATGAGTTTCTGGAAAAGAGTGAAAGGCTTCTTACGTTGGATCTGCCATTCGCGGAAACGGTCATAGGCAATGAACGAGTTGCCATGATCAGGCAGGATGAGTCCAATGTATTTGATATTTCCTCCTATGCTGACTTACATGGCTTTGTTCGTTCCTTTATTCAAGAAAAACAACTTTCAGACGAGTTTATTTATGAAAATGTAAATATCATACTCGATCATTTAAGAGCAATTAATATTCTTGTTATGGATGGTGCTCCTCCTCCAGGCAGAGGTGGTAGGGCCCACATTATGAAAGGATTGATTAGAGGAGTACTAGCTCGTCTGATCGTCTTGGGAATCCCTTTTGATTGTTTTATTGAAACGGCCTTAGATCAGATTAAGAAGACTTTTTCAAATTCTATAGGATATGAGGATTCGAATAAACAAAACATGATCGATTTTTTTCAAATGGATGTTGAACGCTTCCATAAAACATTGCGAACCGGCCAAAAACACATCCGAAATATTTTAAAGGAACATCCAGAAGGAACCCTGTCTAATCAAAACTTGAAGGTAATCGAAAAGAAATACGGCGTTCCTCCCGTAATAATTGATAAAATTATTAGAGCAAATGGATTGTATTTGTAAAGTCATGATAACTCTTAAATAAGAGCTACCTAAAAAGATAAAATATGTCAGGTCTTAATATTATAGTTTATGCTTTAGTACCCTTGTTTTGGTTGGCGATGCTAATTTTTATACCCTTTGCTCTCCCCCCCTCTACCTTTAGAGACAAAAAAAACCAAAAGCTTGTCTGGTTTGTGTATGTAGCAATCTTCTTGTTGCTGGTAGATGCAGTTTTTTGGAGCTTACCCAAAATAAGTGATTCATTACAACATACTCCCATTTATTCTTCAAGCTTTGCCCAATTAATTGCCCCTCTTAGGAACCCTTGGGCGGACCAGTTATCTCGCTTTTTTGTGCTGATTTCAGGTGTTTTAATTTTCATATTCCTTAGTCGATCCGGGCAACTTATTTTAAGAGCTATTACCAACTTAAGAACAGCTAAAAGCCAAGCAGAAAAGGCGAATGAGCAATTAAAAGAAGCTAATTATGACCTGGAAGCTATTTCTCAAAAAATTGAAGCGTTAGTTGATTTTGGGAAAGAACTTAATACCAAAATCTATGCCGGGGAAAACGCTATTCAGGATTTTATTCAGGAGAAGGCGGATAGCTTTATGAATACCGAGAATATGTACATTGCCATTTACGATCAAGCCAAGAATGAGGTGAACTTTCCCTTATTTTATAAAAATGGGCTTCGTTCAAAAATACCGTCCAGGACATTTGGAGATGGACGGACAGAAGCGATCATTGAGACAGGGGACTCCATTTTAATTCACAATAAAGAGGAATCTCATGCATGGTATCAACAACCCGGCCGAAAGGAATACATTGGAGATGAGCTGTCTTCCTGGATTGGAGTGCCCATGAAAGACAATGAGGGAAATGTAATTGGGGTAGTTGCGACGTATCATCCGGTTGAAAATGACCTTTACGATCAAGATGATCTACGTGTTCTGGAATCAATGGCTGATCTTGCTGTTATCGCCATAGAAAATGCGCGTCTGGTAGAAAGACTAAAAACAGTACAAACGGAAATTGCTGAAAGAGAGCGAGAATCCGTAACCAGTGGATTTGCTATGGATTTCACACACAAAATCAATAACCTGGTTGGTCCGATGAAACCTTGGGTCCAGCTTCTCCACCGGCGCATGAGTGATGAAAGTAAAAACAATGAAAGGGTGAAAAAGATACTGAAGCGAATTGAACAAGATATTTCACTGATCTTAAATGAGGCGAAACAATTACGCCAACCCATGACTGATCCTGAACCCATTGACCTGGAATCCTTAATCATGGCTATTCTCGGACAAGTAGAGCTAATGGCGAATGAAAATGTCTCTATACATTTTAAGAAAGAGGCAGATCTACCTGATATTATTGGTATCCGTCAACAATTATCCGCCGCAATATACAGCATTATACAAAATGGGTTAAAAGCCTTGAAAAATGGAGGAGACCTTACCGTTACGATAGATCAGGGAACGATTGACGAGGAAAAATTTGCGAAGATCATTGTTCGAGACAATGGTGTTGGAATCGATGAGGCTAAACGAGAATTGATATTTGAGTTCGGGATTACATTTTGGAAACATCTAAAAGGAACAGGGTATGGATTGTGGAGAGCTAAAAATGTAATACAAAACTATGGAGGAAGGCTGGATTTGACTTACACTGAAATTGGAAAAGGAACGGAATTCACCATCATGCTCCCCTTCGAAAGCAAAGTTTTCACACCTTAAATTTAAGAAATGGACACAAAAGAAAAGCGACATATACTAGTAGTCGACGATATGGATAGCTGGCGGGAATTGATAACGCTGGTTCTTAGAGATGAAGGTTATGATGTGTTTAGTGCAAGCAATTTTAAGCAGGCAAAAGAATTGCTGACTACCCAAGCTTTTGATCTGGCAA
Source organism: Saprospiraceae bacterium (assembly GCA_965229635.1). Classification (GTDB taxonomy): domain Bacteria; phylum Bacteroidota; class Bacteroidia; order Chitinophagales; family Saprospiraceae; genus BQJU01. Next base: position 1,299,588 of record OZ245894.1, on the reverse strand, counting down.
TACTGGACATGCGACTGGTAGATGAATCAGTGGAAAATGTACAGGGGTTAGCAGTACTGAGAGAGGCAAAAAAGATTCAGCCCTCTATCAAAGCTATAATGTACACTGGCTATCCGGATGGTGATCAAAAAGAAAAGGCATTAAATTATTATAAAGCTAATGACTTTATTGAAAAAGTACCTGATGGAGACTCGTTAGATATTGATCTCTTTTGTGCAAAAGTAGCCAACTTAATTGGATAAGAATAATTTATCGTCATGGAGAAAACTACGATTCTAATACTGGCTTCAAACCCAATTGATACAAGTCGCCTCCGACTCGATGAGGAAGCTCGTGAAATTGAAAGCTGTATAGATAGGTCTAAATACAGAGACAATTTCGAAGTAAAGGTCAAATCTGCTTTGAGAATAGCTGATCTTCGTCATGCCTTGTTGAAGGAGCAGAACAATTTAATACTTCACTTTTCTGGTCACGGAAAGACTGATGGCTTAGTGCTTGAAGATGAAAATAAAAATGCGGTGTTAGTAAAAGGGAAAGCCCTCGCGAGTCTTTTCAGCCTATTTAAAGAGAAAGTAAAATGTGTTGTATTGAATGCCTGTTATTCAGAGTTCCAATCCAGAGCAATTCGAAAACACATCGGCATTGTTGTCGGGATGAATAAAGAAATTGGAGATGCTGCCGCAATTGAATTTGCCAAAGGTTTTTACGATGGAATTGGAGCTGGCCGTTCTTTTACCGATTCTTTTAATTTAGGAACAAATTCCATTGATTTAAAAAGTATCCCAGAACATACGACACCTGTTTTACAGAAACCAATTTTTGATATTCTTATAGTTGACGATGATGAAAACTGGAGGGACCTATTGGAAGATGTTTTTCTAGACGTTTATACATTTCACCATGCAAAAAACTATAAAGAGGCAAAGAAAAAGCTTGAAGAAAACACCTACCGTTTAATTTGTTCTAATTGGAATATACAAGGGGAAGGCTCTGGGCTAACTGGGCGGAAATTATTGAAGTATATAGAAAAAAATCTTCCTGACATGCCAATTATTCTCATAACTGGAGTTTGGGTAGGAAACCCTCTTCGAGTGCAGCAACGATTCCCAAATGTCAAAGGTTTTTTGCTAAAAGGTACCACTTCAAATTTTCTGGAGGACCTAGAAACAGTTGTGAATGAGGTCCTGGAATAGTTTTCAGCGATGTCCAACTCTTGGTGATTAGACCTCTAGTATCTGCTTCTTTTGACAGTTTATCAACCTTTTTCGAACTGCTACCATCCTTCGAGTACAGGAAAAGCCCATCAATCGACCAGAACCGCCGGGGTATTCCCAGCGCCGCGTGAGGGGGCTGGAGGGGAAGTGCCGCAGGCGTAGCCGGAGCCTGTAAGCGCAGGAGGCCAACTTCGCTATCGCTTCGTCGACTAAAACACACCCAAATCAAAACGTTCGATTTTCAAGCTAAAAGGTTCGCATTTACAAATGCGAACGCACGGTGTATGCCCTGCCCTTACCTTTGTATTGTCAATTATAAAAATTTTTAAATCATCACATAGGGGTATGACCCGCGCAAAGGTATCCCTTAAACGACACATTATTTAAACCCGTTTTTAGCAGGTCTACACTTCATCTGCAAACGAAGACTAGACCTGTTTTTAAGAAATCACCTGAGTTGTAGCGCTGCATGCAGGATCGCGGAGAATGCCCTCATTCTTCCCGGATCTTTCATGCAGTCACACAGCTCGAACAATCTACATTATGAAAAAAATTCTGAAATCACCCGTTCTTTTATTTCTGCTGCTCCTGACTGTGAGCGGCTATTCACAAGAAAAAATCACCCTGAGCGGTCACATCCGCGATGCCGGTAGCGGCGAAGAACTGATCGGCGCCAATATCTATGTCGATCAAATCGGCGCCGGCGCCTCCACCAATGTTTACGGCTTTTATTCCCTCTCCTTTGAGCCCAATACTTACCAACTGGTGGTGAGCTATCTGGGCTACGAGACCCAGACACTGGAACTGACCCTTACGGAAAGTAAGACGATGGATATTGAAATGCAGCCGGAGGGCGTGATGGTGGCCGAGATCGTGGTCACCGCCAAGGAAGAGGACCAAAATGTGAAGAACATTGAAATGAGTGTGGAAAAGCTCACGGCCGTGCAGATCAAGAAGATTCCGCAGGTCATGGGCGAGGCGGATTTGATCCGGAGTATTCAACTCCTGCCTGGGGTAAGCACCGTAGGCGAAGGAGCCACCGGCTTCAACGTGAGGGGTGGAAATGTGGATCAAAACCTGATCCTGCTGGATGAGGCAACGGTGTACAATTCCTCACATTTGTTTGGCCTGTTTTCTGTCTTTAACGTGGATGCAATCAAGGATTCCAAGCTTTACAAAGGCGGCATTCCCTCGAAATACGGCGGCCGCTTATCCTCGGTGCTGGACGTGCGCCAGCGGGATGGCAACCGCAAGAATTTTGCGGCCAGCGGTGGGGTGGGACTGATCGCCAGCCGCCTGACGCTGGAAGGGCCGATCCAGAAAGACAAGAGTTCCTTCATGCTGGCGGGACGGAGTTCGTACGGGCATTTATTCCTCAAATTCAACCCCAACCTGAAGGATAATGTAGTGTACTTCTACGATTTTAATGCCAAAGCCAATTTTGAACTAAGCGATAAAGACCGGCTGTATCTGTCAGGCTATTTTGGTCGCGATGTGTTCAATTTTGGGGACGACTTCACTTCCGATTGGGGGAACTCAACCGCTACACTGCGCTGGAACCACCTCTTTTCGGATAAGCTGTTTTCCAACTTTACAGCCATCTTTAGCGATTACGGTTACTCCTTCGGTACGCCTTCGGGCACGGAAGGGTTTGATTGGGATGCACGCATCAACAACTACGTGCTGAAAGGCGACTTCACTTACTTCATCAATCCAAAAACCCAGTTGGACTTTGGTGTGGAAAGCAACTTCTACCGCTTCCACCCAGGCCGGGCGATGGGCATTGGCGATGAGTCGATCTTTAATGAAATTGACATTCAACACAAGCGGGCTCTGGAGTCGGCGGCTTATGTAAGCTTTGAGCACGAACCGCTCCCGAATCTGACCTTGCAATACGGCCTGCGCTTTAGCAACTTCACCCGCTTTGGTAAGGAGGATGTGTATCTTTATGAAAATGGAATACCGACCAGTCCGGAGGCCATCATCGATACGGTTTCTTACGGCTCCATGGAGAAGATTATCTCCTTCAGCAATCCGGAGCCACGCTTTTCGGCCAACTACGTAATCAATGCGGAAAACTCGGTCAAGCTGAGCTATAACCGCATGACGCAGTACATCCAGTTAGTATCCAATACCACCTCGGCCACCCCTATCGACATCTGGACCCCGAGTGACCAATACGTGAAGCCAGCTACCGTAGATCAGGTGGCGCTGGGTTACTTCCGCAATTTCAACGACAACGCTTACGAGGCATCGATTGAGGGCTTTTACAAGCGGTTTGAGAACCTAATGGACTTCAAAGACGGTGCGGAGCTGTTGCTCAACGAAGCCATTGAAACCGAATTGCTGTCCGGCGAGGGTCGGGCCTATGGATTGGAATTATCCTTACGGAAAAACAAGGGCGCGCTGACCGGCTGGGTGAGTTATACCCTGTCGCGGTCGGAGCGGAAAGTACCGGGCATTAATGACGATGAGTTTTACCCTTCCAATTACGATAAGACTCACGACCTTTCGATCACGGCCTCTTACAAAATCAATAAAAAGTGGGATGTATCTGCCAATTTTGCTTTCGCAACGGGCCGCCCGATCACCTACCCGGAATCAAGATATGTATTTGACGGTATTACGGTGCCCCACTACGGCAATCGCAATGGCGCACGCACACCCGATTACCACCGCTTAGACATTGGCTTTCAATACACGCCCAACAAACACCCGGAAAAACGCTGGAAAAGCTCCTGGGACTTTGGGGTATACAATGCCTACGCTCGCAAGAATGCCTACTCGATCTTCTTCCGCCAGAATGAAGACAATCCGCTGGAAACTGAAGCGGTCAGATTGTCCATCTTCGGCAGTGTATTGCCTTATGTAACCTATAATTTCTCATTCTAACATTCCATAAAAAACAACAATCATGAATATCAAGATAAGCATCTTCATAGCCAGTACCTTATTGATTTTATCCAGCTGCCAGGACGTGGTAGACCTGAAGGTTCCCGATGGGGATATCCAACTGGTGGTCGACGGCTGGTTTACCGACCAGGAAGGCGAAAAGCAAGTACTGTTGTCAACGACAGCCAATTACTTTGACCAAACCCAGCCGCCAGCGGTCGGGAATGCGTTGGTGGTCTTGTACGATGATTACGGTGCCGTAGATACGCTAGAGGAAAAGACTCCCGGCCAGTACGTGACCGACAGCCAGGGCGTAGCGGGACGGACTTACCACATTTACATCCGCACTCCGGAAGGAGAGGAATACGAATCAAACCCAGAGACTTTAATTGAAGTGCCGGAAATTACTGCAATCCATTCTGAATTCAAGGAAGAATCGGTATTTGAAGAAGAAGGTTACTACGTAAGCATTGACACCTACGAACCGGAGGGTATTGGCAACTATTACCGCTGGAAGCAGTACCGCAACGGTGAGTTTATGAACAACCCGCTCGACCTGATCTATGCCAGTGATGAATTTGTGGATGGCAATCCCATTTTGGGGTTTGAAATCAACACCGAGCCACTTGAATTGGGAGATCAATATCTGGTCCAGCAATTATCGATCTCGAAAGAGGCGTATGACTTTTTCACCCAGTTGCAGACGCAGACCGCATTTGTGGGCTTTTTGTTTGATAGTCCACCTGCGGCCTTAAATGGCAATATCCGTCCGGTAGAGGCCGGGGGCAAAAAGGCGCTGGGCTACTTCGGTGTATCGGCGGTGGCGGAGAAAGAAATTGTGATAGAGTAATATAGTTTTGGCACCAAGAAACGGTGATTTCACGCAAAGCCGCTGTGGAGGTTGAGTCTTCCGGCGTGCTTTGCGACTTTATATTTACATATCGCATTACAAACGCTTACCAGCGAGCTGGATGTAAACCCAGACATTTCTCTGCGAGAAATATTGCCGCTCATCTTCCAAGTCATGGACTTTGAAGAAGGCTCGGTGCGGTCTGTACAATCAACTACCCTTCGCCTTATTCATGCTGCCTTTCAGCAGTTGCGCATTGACGGCACAAATAATGGTACTCAGGCTCATCAGTCCGGCACCCACGGCGGGACTGATCACAAGTCCGGGAATAAAACCGGTGGCCAGTGGCATAGCAATGGCGTTGTAGCCGGTGGCCCAGATAAGGTTTTGTACCATCTTCTGGTAGGTGGCTTTACCAAAGAGAATGAGGTTGGCAATGTCGGCGGGATCGCTGTCGACGAGGACAATGTCAGCCGTTTCGGCGGCTACATCGGTTCCCGAGCCGATGGCGATGCCTACATTGGCCTGAGCCAGGGCGGGCGCATCATTGACGCCATCACCGGTCATGGCGACAAATTCGCCGTTGTTTTGCAGGCTTTTGATCTTGTCCTGCTTTTGTTCCGGCAGAACTTCGGCCATGTAGTCGTCCATGTCTAATTCTTTGGCGACAGTCGCTGCGACCTTTTCATTATCGCCGGTGAGCAGGTAGCATTTGATACGATTTTGCTGTAAGATTTTGATGGCTTCGGCAGCACTTTCCCGCACCTGATCGGCAAAGGTGATAAAGCCGGTGAGTTTTTGATCGATGAGGATGAATATTTTGGTTTCGGCGCCATCCTCATTATCGTCCGGAGCATCTACTCCCAGTTTTTCGAGCAGCACGTAACCACCGGCCTGCACTTTTTTGCCATTGACCGTGCCACTAACGCCGACCCCCGATTCATAGTTGAAGTCACTGGAGGCAGGCACTTCGATTTTTTCCTCTTTCGCCTTGCGATGCAGTCCCTTCGCGATGTGGTGTTCGGAGGAACTTTCTACGGCAGTGGCGTATTTTAAAATTTCTTTCTCGGAATATTCATTCGATAAAGACACGATGCGAACCACTTCGTGCGAGCCCTTGGTCAGCGTCCCGGTTTTGTCAAAGACAATAGTGGAAATCTTACGTGCCGCCTCAAAGGCCGTCCGATTGCGGATCAGCAAGCCATTTTTCGCCGAAATACTGGTAGAAATGGCCGCAACTAGCGGTATTGCCAGTCCGAGCGCGTGGGGGCAACAAATGACCATAACCGTCACCATGCGCTCCAGCGAAAAGGCCAGATCTTTGCCCAAAGCCATCCAAACACCAAAAGTACCAAAGCCGCCCACGAGAGCGATGATGGTCAGCCAGAAGGCGGCCTTATCGGCCAGCCGTTGCGTTTTGGATTTTTGGCCCTGAGCCTCCTGCACCATATTGATCACCTGGGAAAGATAGGTGTCGTCGCCTACGCCTTTTACCTTTACCTTGATGGCGCTATTGCCGTTGATGGACCCGCCAATGACTTCGTCATTTTCCGATTTGGACACGGGTTTACTTTCGCCGGTGAGCATACTTTCGTTGAGTTCACTGCTGCCCTCGGTGATTATGCCATCAGCGGGAACTTTTTCACCGGGTTTGATCAGGATGAGGGCGTCTTTTTTTAATTCACTGGCCAGAACTTCTTTCACCTTCTCACCCTCGATGAGATGAGCTTCGTCTGGCATCAGATCAGCCAGGGCTTCCAGGGCTTTACTGGCGCCCAATACGGATCGCATTTCCATCCAGTGGCCGACCAGCATCACGTCGATCAGGGTGGCCAATTCCCAGAAAAAGGTCTTGCCTTCCAGGCCAAAGACCACGGCTGAGCTGTAGAGGTAAGCTGTGGTAATTGCCACAGCAATGAGGGTCATCATGCCGGGTGCTCCTTTTTTTAGTTCGTCCACCAGTCCTTTCAAAAAGGGATAGCCCCCGTAGAAATAGATGATACTGGACAGGGCAAACAATAAGTACCGATCAACGGGAAACTGCCAGTCCAGCCCCAGCCATTTCTGAATCATGGGTGAGAGCAACAAAATGGGAATGGTCAATATCATCGAAATCCAGAACCGCCGCTTGAAGTCCTGCATCATCATACGGTGATGGTCCTGGTGATTGTGGTGATGATGATCTTTATGGTTGTGCTGGTGCTTATGATTGTCGTGGTCCATGATGAGGTGCAGTCTTTATTATAAGAAGGTGTGAGTTCGGTATTTGTTTGTAAAGTCTTGCACTACTGCAACTGAAGGACCAATAACATTTCTCCCGTTTCATCATGGAGTTCCTTACCGATTTGGCGAAAGCCAGATTTCTGGTAAAAAGCCCGGCCTACCTTGTTCTTTTCAAACACCTTTACCGTCAGAACGGGATGATCTTTTTGCACCTGCTGAAGAAGCTTTGAACCAACACCCTTCTTCATCCGGTCCGGGTCAACAAAGATGGCCCCGATCTCATTATCGATCATGCTAATAAACCCTTGCACTTCTTCTTCTGGGCCGTACACCCAGGTGATGGTGTTGGGTAAATAGATATTAACAATATTGAAGGCTTCCTTTTGCAGAAAGGCTTCGGTAAGAAATGGGTGGGCAATGTCGGAGGCTTTGCGCCAAACGGTGACAATTTGCTCGGTGTCGTCAGGGTGGTAGGGTCGAATCATCGTCGGGTGATTTATGTAAAGTTACTTCTTTTTAAACTTCCCATAATTCACGGCCTTAATTTGCTGGTCTTTTGACACGATGAAGGTTTCCATATTGGGAATGATTTCCGTGTTTTGGGCCGTGTGACATTGCCAGAGATCGCCATTCTTTTTCACTACGAAAACCAGGATATTGTTGCGGCGCTGGCCTTTTTCCACTTCGCCGATGCCGGTTTGGTTGGTGAGCCGCGTTTTGAGGTGCACGATGACGATGTCATCGCTCAGGTAACGGGTTTTGATTTTGACTTCCGTCAATGTGGAATGTTGAAACAGTTCTTTCAGGCCGTAGTCGTGCGCTTTGAAGATGTCAGTCCGATTGTGCCACCACAGGCCGGTGACGTTGACAAATTCAGCATCTTCCACAAACAGGGACGCCAGCTTTTCGGCATCACGCCGGTTCCAGGCTTCGATGAAGACTTTGGCGATATTTTCGGGTTGGGTGAGGGTGGTGTAGGGCATGGAGATTGGTTTTGAATTAATTCTGATGGTCACCGATCCGCCTTTCCAAACGTTGTACCAATACGGTACCATACTCATCAATAAATCGGTTGATTTCCTGTCCTGTCAAACGCGCGGTAAAACGTTTTTCAATCTTAGGCATTGTTCTTTCATCACTACTAATGACGTACAAGAACTCCTGATTCAATTCAATTTTGATCAACCCTGACATATCAAAAATTGTAGTGCCATTTCCCTTGTATCCTTTCCAGTGAAAATGCAGTTGAATTTGATTTACCTCTGGTAATTTTTCTTCTTTATGGAGCTTATTGATGCGGTCTTCCATTGTCAGTAACGTATCCAAATCACCGCTCATAGGCAGTAATTGTTCCGTCACTTTAGCGGTTACAAAAAAATGATCAAACTTTGCCAATCTGACACGAGATTTCTCTAAAAGCACCTTGAAACTATCCTGAAACCGTTGAAAGATCAGTTCATTCGTTTTTGGCTGGAGGTCCTCGTCATTGGAAATTTGTTGAGACAACAAGTTCAGCTGTTTTTCCCAATCACTGCTTTCAAAAATATTTTTGCCTTTGATCGCATCTAATATCAACTGTTGCGAGCGCATCAACAGATCCGCCATGTATCCATAAAAAAGGTCGGGCTCACCGCCATACGCCTGTATATCCGCCAGATAGCGGTAGTATACATCTTTTTCCGCTGTTCGAATGATTACGGGAGGAAAGCCCCTCGAAATCAGCAATAGGTTTGCTAGAATCCTTGCGGTACGCCCATTCCCATCATAGAAGGGATGAATAGAGACATACTCCAAATGAAATTTAAAGGCGATCAGCGCAGGATGGAGCGCATTGTTTTTAGACTTTTTATTTTCCAAAGCATCCAGCTCGGCATTGGTCTGGTTTAACAGCTGATGTATTCGCTCTGCCACCTCTGCCGGTGGGGTGAAATGGATTTTTTCGTTCCGATAATTAATTACATGATTGCCATCCTCCTTCCATCGACCGATCAGCCGCTTTTTGTCCTCGTCTTCCTCATGCATAATTGCCCGGTGTACATCCTTGATTCGCTTTTCTGAAAGGCGCTTTTGACCTTCACCCATTGCCAATATTTCGAGAACGATTTCGTCATGCCCCTTCATTTCAAGCACATCACGCAATGGTTTTCCCTGAACGGTAATATTCCCTATCATGACGCTCCTGGTTTCTTCCATTGTCAAAGTACCGCCTTCCATGGCATTGGAGTAATGATTCCAGTCCAGTCGGAATTTGTAATTGATTTTCTTCTTCAATTCCGACGACAGCGGTCCATGTGCATTGATTTGCGCCTGTAACTGGTCAACCTTCTCTAATTTATCCTGTAAAGTCATCATTTGATTGTTAATCAATTCTACAACACATTTCCAGCAAATTTGATTCACTCCCACTCTCTCTTAACGGGTTTATTATCCTAAAGGTAAACAAAAAATAAGCCCAAGAACACCATCGCACTTGAGCTTATTTATCTCTAGCTTTTCAAATTTAAGGTTACCCCTCACCCGCTACCAACGTCCCATCGCCCTCACCTACCGGTTCGGTGCCGGTCATCAGGTGGAAGAGATTGGGATTTTCGTCGTACCAGCCGAAGCGGATCGGGCTTTCATTACGCAGCAGGTCGACCATGACCGACATTTGCTGAAAGTCGAGATGCCCATAGAAACGCTGGCCAAAAGTAGTCGGATCAGAAGCGGTGGGCAGGGGCCCGTCCTTGTGAAATTTCAGGAGGGCGTAAAAGCCATCTCCGTAAAGCTGAATACTGCCGTAGTAGCTACCTTTCTCGCCGCCCACGGCTGCTTTGTAACTGTTGATATCATACCATTTCCAGGCCATGATGTTTGTGGTTTTTTGATGGTTGATAATGTTTCTACCGGACAAAGTCCGGCATTTCTACCTCATTATTCTCGATTTATATGCTTATCGTTACGAATTGTCACATCTTTCTTTATTTTTATCAAAAAAGAATGAAGAATATGAGACGATTTTATGTATTAGCAATTATTACTACACTGATGGCCTTTACTTTCTCGGCTTGTCAGGATAGCGAAGGCGACAAGGTCCGCGAAAATGCGAGAAAGTCCTTGCCTACGCCACCTGCTCAGCCCGCTCCGGCTGTTCAACCCGGAACCGCAACGCCTGCGCCCGGCGCCACCACCAATGCGAATGTACCGCATTATAAATGCCCCAATAACTGCGCCGGCGGTGTAGGTGCAGCGGCAGGGGCTTGTCCGGTATGTGGAACAACCCTGGCACACAATCAGGCCTACCACAACCAACCCGCTGCCAATCCGGCAACACCAAATCCGGCAGTGCCAAACCCCGCTAACCCGGCGGCTACACCACCGCAGCCCTCACCGGCACAAAATGCCGCAGGGGTCTACCATTACATTTGTAGCAACGGCTGTGCAGGTGGAGCAAGTGGTGCAGGAAACTGTGCTACCTGTGGTGGTGCCCTGACTCACAATCAGGCGTATCACAACTAACGTGGTTTCTTATAAAAAAGATGCCTCTCCTGCGCAGGTAGGAGAGGCATTTCCATTATATTTTCTAACAAATTGTGCTCTATTATAGGAAGCTGTTTTTATGGAACAGCATTAGGATTCAGTAGGTCATAGAACTGATTCAACTTAGGCATAATGATAATCCGGGTACGGCGGTTGGTTGCCCTTCCTTCCGAGGTATCGTTGCTGGCCAGCGTATTGTACTCACCACGACCGGCCGCGATCAGCTTGTTGGGATTGATCCCATAATCCCTCTGCAACATTCTCACCACCGAGGTTGAGCGCTTCACACTCAAATCCCAGTTGTCTTCCATACAGGAGTTTTTGATGGGCACATTATCGGTGTATCCTTCCACCATCACCTCCAGGTCGGGACGAGACTCGATAATCTTGGCAATTTTACCCAAGACTTCTTTTGCACGAGGGGTCAATTTGGCGCTTCCACTTTGGTAAAGCATCTTGTCCGACAGGTTGATAAACACAACGGTTTTATCCACCTTGACTTCTACATCCTTATCCATAATACCATCCTGCAATACGCCTTTCAGGTTCACAGCCAGCGCCAGGTTGATACTATCCGCTTTTGATCTGGCGGCCTGCAACAGCTGAATGTATTTGTCTTTGCTTTCCAGTTGAGTCAACGTCTGCTTGATGTTATCATTGGCAGATTTAGAAAGCACCGTCAGATCACCAACTTGTGTCAACTGTTGATCGCGCTGCGCTCTAAGGTCCGCAATTTGTTCTCGCAAAGATTGAATTTGTTGCTCCTGAAGCTGATTGCTGTTTTGGGTTACTTGCAGGTTACGCTTTAGCTCGCCCCTTTCCTGCTCACTTGTACTCCGGTAGACTTTTAGCTCCTGCTGGCAGTCCTGCAGGCTACTTTCCAATTGCACCTGAAGTGCATCGTATTTCTTCTTGCTGACGCAAGCTGAAGACATAGAAATTACCAGTATCAGAAATGCTCCTTGATACTTAATCATAGGGATAACCAATTTAATTAGTTAAAGGATAAACATTAAAAATTCACCAATTGAAGCCGTCTCTTTTTGAGAAGATTAGCACTTCTTTTGCCCGAACAAATATTCTGGAAACATTTAAATATTTGCAAATTTTTTTTCTGATTTTCGTCGAAAAACTATCCGCAAACTCGGACTCAAGAAATTGGGGGATACATTTCTTGGAGAACGTAAGAATAGGACAGAAAAATATGCGCAAAGTCACTTAAATTTTTAAAACTATTTTGTTGAAGCGTGCCCTTATTTCTTCCCTTCCAGGTATTGGTGAATCGCCGCAAAATCCATCCTTCCCATTCCCGACTGATTGGCAGCCGCAAAAATTTCCTTGGCCAGATTGGCCAGATAAAGCGTTTGCTTATTTTCGTAAGCCGTAACAGCCGCCAGATGTAAGTCTTTTTGCATCAACTCCAATGGAAATTGTACTTCGTAGTCATTGGCGCGCACCATTTCAGCCTTGGCTTTGGTGAAGGGGGCGGCTACAGCCAAATTGGGAATCAGATTCAGCAAAAAATCCCGATCGATGCCCATCTTTTCACCCAGTAACACTGCCTCGGAAAAGATGATCATCGATTGGGCCAGCATCATATTGACCAGCATTTTGAAGGAAGTTCCCTTCCCCGTTTCCCCGATGTGTAAGACCTTACTGCCCATCATTTGTAGGTAAGGTTCTACTGACTCCAACAGCGCCTTCTCTGCTCCGACAAAAAAGACCAATTCGGCATTTTGTGCCTGGGGTTTGGTTCCGGCCACTGGGGTATCCAGAAATCGCACGCCTGCCTTTTTCGCTGCCTCATTTGCCGAAAGGCTAAAAGATGGATTCACCGTGGAGCAATCCGCCCAGATCGCACCCTCTTTCATGGCCGATAAGGCGCCACCTTCTGCCAGAAAAACCTGCCCGACTACCTCCGGCGTGGAAAGCATACTAAAGACAATATCCGCATCAGCGACTGCTTCATTGGCTGTAGCCAAACTTTTTGCGCCCTGTTGTTCCAATTCCTTTACCGGGTCCTTCGACCGATTCCAGACGGTAACATCAACTCCATTTTTTAATAAATTACCCGCCATGCGGCTGCCCATAATGCCCAGTCCGATGAATGTGATTTTCATATTTTTTTAGTTTTTCACAAACTTCGGCAGTATTTCCGTAAGGGAAAGTGGGAAAAAACGAAAAGTGTTGTTTTTCGGTCAGGAGTTGGCATTAACTATTCGGCGCTCCATCAGCCAGCCAGCATTGGAAGACAAAAATGATCTTTTTCATGGATTTGAATTGATGGTTGATAAACAGAATCTTTCTCGCTGTCATTTACGGTGAGTAAACGACAGTCGTGTAACCAATAATTCAAAAATGGTGAGTAATATTATGCAAAAGAGAAAGCTTGCGGTGAATGTGAGCTTTTTTGTGGTGAAAAGGGCGGGGCGCAAAGAGGCCAAAAGTGTTTCTTTTTGGTTAGGAATCATGAAAGGTCATAGTAAAAAAGCAGTTCTTCTTCTTTCAATGTTCTATTATGAAGGGTAAATAATTTCATAAAACTTTTCTTATTTTTGAACCTAAAAGCCAATTATCATACTAGCCTTGCGAGAAAACATATCAGAATCCTATCTTGAAAATCTAGCGCCAAAGCTCTATTAAAAAGCAGCATTAATGGAGATAGAATACATTATCGCAGTACTGAGTTTCATTAGTGTATTAATCACTCACTTTTACAAAACAGAAAAAAAGGAGAATGAGGACATTGTCAAAAAACACACAGCTCCAGGAAGAATAGCAATTACTATCGCAATCATTGCCTTTACGGTAAGCATATTCTCTATCTATTCTAAAAACGAAGAAACAAAAACTTTAAAGGCCCTTGAAGAACAGAAAGCGATTCAGGATTCTCTGCGAATGGCAACCCTACTTCATAGCGACAGTATCCTAATTTTACAACAAACTAGCGAACTACAAAAAGCTGATAAAATCGCCGTACTGAATGAGAATCTCATATCATATTTACAAGGTGAGATCACAAATCTGAAAGAGCAGGCGGATATCCAGAAATCAGAGATTCTTAAGAACAGATTTCCGATTATTGATAACCTCTCAATTGATTTTGAAATAATGATTCGAGATCAAAAATTAGCAAATTTAATAAAAGAACATCAAGATAAAACAGGTCAAGACGATGCTTTTTACACATTTTATATGCCTCCTGAAAAATATTCTCGTAGTGAATTTCACAGTATGATATATAGCCAATTATTAAATAAAATAAACAATCTTTATGTAGCTATTGAATTTGTAAAATTAAATGAAAAAAGATCGTTTAGACTATATAACACATTAAATGTTTCCGATGTAGCTTTATTGAATCAACACGTTGATGCTGTGTTAAACCATAGGTTAGAATTAGGTATAACCTATAATAAATTTAATAACTCTTTTGCTTTCCGCATTAGAAACTTTCCTCTGAAGCCTGCATATAAATCACCTGGATTCAATAGCTTTTATGATTTAAAAAAATCTGAGCTCAGAGTTAAAATTAACGCCCCTTATATTCCCAATTTTGAGAAGAAAAACTACGTGGACTTTGAATCATCCAGCCAAAATCTAGATAGTGAAGAAGATTATACAATTAGAGGGTTCTTAATTTTTAGTGGCAATAATACTCTATTGTATGTGGATTCCTTTTCGCAAGAAAATTTTTATCTTAAAGCTAATAATTGTTATTATCATTTCGAGTATTAAAAAATACTTAGCAAGAACTAGTGGATTCTTGTAACCTATCTTCTTTTCTCTTGAAAAAAGACTTCATTTAACTTCACTCATACTTCAACGCATCCGCCGGATTGGCCAAAGCCGCCCTTAAAGACTGAAAGCCGGAAGTGATAAACGTCATTGCCACTGCAACCAACGCAGCAACTACAAAAGGCAACCAGCCGATCTGAATGCGGTAGGTGAAGTCCTGGAGCCAGTCATTAAGCAGCCAGTAAGCCAGCGGCGCCGCGATCACAAAACCGATGAGTAACAACCGGGTGAATTCCTTGGTAAGCAACAACACCAGTTGGCCGGTTGAAGCGCCAAATACCCGGCGTACTCCGATTTCCTTGGTACGTTGCTCGGCCATAAAGGCGGAGAGGCCCAAAATGCCCATACCGGCAATAAAGATGGCAATGAAGGTGAAGAAAGTAAAGATGCTAAAGAACCGTTGCTCGGTGCGGTACATATCGTCAATGCGCTCGTCGAGAAAGGTGAAGTCGTAGAGTTCCTCAGGGGCAAACTGCGTCCATTTGTTTTTGACGTAGGCCATGGTTTCGCTCATATTGTTGCCGCTCAGGCGCAATGTCATCCAGTTGAGCCAGGTTTTGGAAATGAAATAAGCCACGGGCTGCACATCATTATACAGCGATTCATGGTTATAGTTTTTGGCCACGCCAATCACTTTTCCCTTACGGGGAACCCAGGTGCCGTCATTGAATTCGCTGGTTTCAAAAGTCTTACCAATGGCTTCGTCCCAGCCGATCATCGCCACAGCGGCTTCGTTGAGGATGAAGGCACTCGTGTCATCGCTGACAAACTCACGGGAGAAATCGCGCCCGGCGGCGAAATTAACTTCCAGCGTTTTTAGAAAATCGTGGTCGGTGGTGACAATTTTGATGCCGTTACGGCCCTTTGGATCGGGCTCGTATTGTTCGGCTTTAAAGCCCAAATTGCTGCTCAGACGACCAGTCAGTTGTTTATTGGATGCCCCAATCGACAAAATATTAGGATTCGCCTCCAGCTGGGTTTTCAGCGCCTGATATTGATCCAGATCTGGAATGGGTACCATGACGAGGTTTTCCTGGTTCATGCCCAAATCCTTGTGCTTGAGAAAATCCCATTGCTTAAAAACCACCACCGTGGCAAAGATGAGAATCACCGATATGGCAAACTGAAAGACGACCAAAAACTTACGCAGCACCCCGCTCATGCCCTGGGTGAAATTTTCCTTCAATACACCAATAGCCTGAAACGAAGAGAGGTAAAAGGCCGGGTAACTTCCGGAAATCAACCCGACCAATAAGGTAACACCAAGAAAAGCCAGTAGAATATCCGGATGTTGCATCAGATTTAGCGAAAGCTCCTTATCCATGAAATTATTGAAATAAGGCAAAGCAAAAAAGGCCAGGGCAAAACCAACCAATAGGCCAAATACGGCGATCAACGTTGATTCACTCAAAAACTGTCCAATGAGCGCCGAACGTGGAGCGCCCAACGTTTTGCGAACCCCGATTTCCAGTGCGCGCTTGATGGAACGGGCGGTAGCCAAATTCATATAATTAATACAGGCCAGCAATAAGATAAACAGGGCTATAGCCGAAGAGATATAGATATAACGTACATCGCTATTGGCCTGAATTTCTCCGGGCAGATTGGAGTGTAAATGGATATCCGTCATCTTTTGCAGGTCGATGCCCACGCCTTCGGAGGCGCCTTCGCCCATGTGTTTTTCAATAAAATCCGGGATGCGAGAGGCAATTTCATCCGGTTGCATACCTTCCGGCAACAGCACATAAGTGTAAGAGCTGCCTTCGCCCCAGTTATTTAACACCAACTGGTTAAAAACGCTCTTACCCGTTTCCATAGATATAAACATATCGGCTGATAAGTGGGTGTTCTCAGGCATGTCTCTGAATACTCCGGTCACTCTCACATTATTGTCCTCATCCACAATCAGGGATTTTCCCACCGGGTTTTCGTTGCCGAAATACTTCTTAGCTGTGTTCTCGGAAAGCACCATTGTGGCCGGTTCAGAAAGTGCGGTTTCAGCATCACCGTCCAGTAATTCGTAATCAAAGATGTCAAAAATAGCAGGGTCAGCAAAAAAGATGCGATCTTCCTGGTAGTCTACATTGTCATAAGAGACCAGTGTCCCGGAGGCGGAGACAATTCGCCCCACCTTTTCCAATTCAGGGAAGTCCGTTTCCAACGCTGGCAACAACCGGTAAGGACCAATCGGGCTTCGCTGTCCGGCACCATCTTGTTTGCCCCACACCATCAGGGCCCGATAAATGCGGTCGGCCTTGCTGTGGTGTTGGTCGTAGCTCAGTTCATCTTTGATGAAGAGCATGATAAGCAGGCAAATGGCCAGACCAATAGCGAGTCCAAGAATATTAATTGCGGAGTAAAACTTCTGCTTGCGGATGTTGCGAAAGGCAACTTTGAGGTAGTTGTACAGCATCGGGTGTTGGTTTTAATGAGTAAGTCGGTGATTATAAAGACCTTTAATTTACGGAAAGGTTTCTTTTCTATGCTATATTTTTAGATAGAATAGTTGATTTAATAGACTTTGCCGGAAATTCTATTTTTTAAATTTCCTTTACCCGGATAATCTTTACCGGGCAATTTTCCGCAGCTCTGGCGTTTTCTTCGTACTCTAGCCAGGGCAATTCTTTGAGGTAATAGTCGCCCCGCTGGCGGCTTTTGCGCAGGTAGCTTTTGCCATCCGTTTTAGAGATCACCCAATGCTCTGGAGCCGCCTCCACACAGGCATTACAGCCGATACACTTATGACGGAGAAAGCTAATTTGTATTCGGCTCAACTTTATACAATTTATCAGATGGTCGAATCTTTTCGCTGACCGGCATGGAGAAATGAGCACCGCGCCGGGTGATAGCTTCTACCGGTAGTTCGTCCAGGTGTAGGGAGGTGACCTTGGTGCGAAAGTAGCCGGTGGTGGGTCCGGTAATGATGACCTCATCTCCCAGACGCAAATCGCCGGATTGCAGCTTGAACTCACCGATGCCAATGCTGCTGAAGTATTTGATTCCGGTTCCCAGATAGACCTTCTTTTCCTTCGCCACCGAGCCGGGTTGATCCGTCCATTCGCCGAGTTTCTTACCCATATAATAACCACCCCAGAAGCCTCGATTGTAGACGGTGGAGAGCCGATCCATCCACTCTTCTACCCTTTCGGCAGTAAACGTACCTTCCGCGATGGCATCCAGTGCTTCGCGATAACATTTGGTGACTTCATACACATACTCCGGTCCTTTACTTCGGCCTTCGATCTTGAAGACACCAACTCCGGCTTCTACCAGTTTATCCAGAAACCCGATGGTGTTGAGGTCTTTGGGCGACATGATGTATTCATTATCAATGAGCAGTTCGTTGCCCTCTTCATCTTTGACCGTGTAGGTACGGCGGCAGTTTTGCTTACATGCTCCGCGATTGGCAGAGGAATTGTGGGTATGTAAACTCAGGTAACATTTGCCGGAAACGGCCATACACAACGCGCCGTGTACAAATGCCTCAATAACCACCGGCTGACCAGAAGGTCCACAGATATTTTGCTGCTCAATGGCCCGACAGATGGTGGCGACCTGTGAAAGCGTCAACTCCCGCGAAAGTACCATCACTTCGGCAAATTGGGCGTAGAATTTCACTGCCTCAATATTGGTGATATTGGCCTGGGTGGACAGATGCACCTTCACACCTTTTTCCTTTGCGTAAAGCATCACGCCCGGCTCCATGGCAATGACTGCATCAATCTGATGCTCGGCCGCGGCATCAATGATGCGACGCATGAGTGGCAGATCGTGATCGTATAGTACCGTATTGAGCGTAATATAGCTGCGAACACCCGCCTTTCGGCAAATACGACTTACCTCCGAAAGATTTTCCAGAGTAAAATTATTGGCAGAACGAGCCCGCATATTCAGCTGCTCAATGCCAAAATAAACGGCATCTGCTCCTGCATCAATGGCTGCCCGCAAGGCATCAAAATTGCCCGCCGGGGCAAGTAATTCGGTTGTCACCATCACCTGTTTTTTGAAATGTGCCGCGAAGGTAGCCGGTTTTGGGAGGAAAAAAGATGATCTTGGTCAGTGTTGGGGGAGGTAGTGGCAACTATAGCTGCAAAATCCTTGCCTTCTAGTTTGCGGAGTACTACATCTTTACCTATGACCTATTTTCGGTGAACAACACTTACGTTTAACATGTTACTTGCATTATAGGCTATGAAACCGTAACTTTGTAAAACTGTAAGGCAAAAAATACTTTCTATTTTAAAATAGAATTAAAGATAAGCCGACTCGGTTCTACCGCATGGTGTTATCGAGCCGCGAAAAGACCCCGGTTTTTCAACCGGGGCATTTTTATTTTCTGATGATACCCTTACCAATCTTCCCCTGGAATCCAGAATTCTAATAACGATTCACGACCTATATGATAACAGTACTTTTTGGCTAGCTCCTTTAGGTTTGTTCCCTCATCAATAGGTACAGCATCATATTCGACCTCTGCCTTGCGGATAACCTGGAATTTTCGCGTTTTCTTATTCAACAGTTCAAAAGTCATGATCCAATCGTATTTCTTCCATTTATGGAGACTATTACCATAAATTTTCTTTGCTTGTTCATGCGTTAAGTAAGCGGCTTCATAGAAGTGACTAAATTGAGAAATACTAATAGCAATGCCCCCTCTCTCAGCAGTAACAATAAAGTCCTTAACCGGTGAATATTTCTCCATAGCTTCCTGGACTATTGCTTTTTCATCCTCAGTAGTATAAACTGGCACCTTCTTGCGTAATACTACTTGTCCATCCCAAGGAAGTTCCACCACTTCAAATCCTTTTGGAATTTCACTGATCAATCCTTCTGCATCACTCTTATGAGTCAGGTAGTAACGAATCCCTCCTTTCTTAGTCGGCACGGCACGGAAATAGACCGTTTTGCCTTGTCTGTTAGTATAACTATAAGGTTTATTGCTCATAAGCAAACCATCAATAATCGTTCTAATTGGATAGAAATTTACAAAATAATTTGCTTTCCCTTCTCCACCATCCCCTTCAACAACGCCACCTCCTCCGCATTCGGCATCACCAACGGTGGCCGGACATCACCGGCATCTTTACCAATGATCCTCGCGCCTGCCTTGATCAAACTAACCGCATAGCCCGCTTTTTTGCCGCGTAGGCGTACAAAAGGAATAAAAAACTCCTGCAAAATGCGGTGCACCACCTCCTGATTACCGGCGCGCAATGCACGGTAATAATGTACCGCCAGGTCAGGTACGAAGTTAAAGACAGCCGAGGAGTAGGTATTCACGCCAATCGCCAGATAAGCTTCCGAGATGATCTCCGCCGTAGGTACACCACCGATGTAGACAAGGCGATCACCCAGGGTCTTGATGATGTCGTTGAGATCCTGGATATTGCCGGTGCCGTCTTTGAGGCCGATCAGGTTTGGGCAGGCATTGGCCAGGGTCTGTACGTGGGGGGCCGTAAGGATGCCATTCGAACGGTTGTAATAAATCACTGGCAGTTTGGTGTTTTGCATAATGGTGCGGGCATAAGCTACCGCTCCTTCGGGTGGACAGCCGGTGAGGTAGGGCGGCATTAACAACAAGCCATCCACACCCGCTTCTTCAGCCATTTTGGCAAACTCAATAGCCTCCGGAATACTACGCCCCACACTGGAAATGACCGGCATTTTTCCTTCAACAACCTTCACTGCGGTTTGGATAATTTGACGGTATTCATCGCGCGAAAGCGAGAAAAACTCACCCGTTCCTCCAGCCACAAATACGGTGGAAATGTCGTGGGAAATGAACCACTTCAATCGCTCGGTATAACTTTCATTATTAAAATTGCCCTGCGCGTCCATATCGGTGATGGGGAAAGACAGCAGGCCGTCACTTAATGCTTTTCTGATGGTTTGAATAGTCATATTCTTATGTTAAAGGGCCCGGGTTAAACAACACCAGGTCATTGTGTAATCCTAATTTATCACTGGCCACGATGGTCTTGCCGCTGGCGACATCCAAAATCATTTGAAACAATTCCCAGCCCATCGCTTCAATCGTTTGCTCACCGGTGGCGATCTTGCCTGCATCAAAATCGATGAGGTCAAACCAGCGGTTGCTCAACGACGAATTGGAGCCCACCTTGATCACCGGCACCATCGACAAGCCATAGGGTGTGCCCCGGCCGGTCATAAAAACGTGCACATTCATGCCCGCCGCCACCTGCAAGGTACCACACACAAAATCACTGGCTGGCGTAGCCGCAAAGGTCAGTCCTTTTTTGCGGATTTTTTCGCCGGGACTCAGTACGTCCACAATCGGACTGGTGCCCGACTTGGCAATGGAACCCAATGCCTTTTCGACGATGGTACTCAAACCTCCTTTTTTGTTACCAGGAGACGGATTGGCGCTGCGGTCGGCCTGCCCCAATTGCAGGTAGTGATCGTACCACTGCATTTCTGAAAGCAAAGCTTTAGCAACTGCCTCATCCATAGCTCTGGGCACCAGTAAATGCACCGCATCACGCACTTCGGTCACTTCCGAAAACATGACGCTACCTCCAGCCCGCACAATGAGATCCGCCGCATAACCCGCCACCGGATTGGCTGTAATGCCGGAGAAAGCATCACTACCACCGCATTGCATACCCACCACCAGATCGGAAGCCGGGCAGGTTTGTCGCTGGCGCTGATTTAGTTTTTTGAGGTGGCTTTCCGCCAATGTCATCACGCCTTCTACCATCTCACCAAATCCCTGAAAAGCGGGATCCTGCATGTATAAAATGGAAGAAGGCTCGTCTTTCGTTGCATCAGGAATCAGCCGCTCGGGGCGCAATTTTTCACACCCCAATCCAATGACCATGACCTCCCCGCCAAAATTGGGATTGGTAGCAATATTTTGAATCGTCCGGATGGGGACGATGGCTGCCGGAGCATCGATGGCTACGCCGCAACCGTAGGAATGGTTTAGCGGCACTACTTCATCCACATTCGGATATTTGGGCAGCAACTCGCGCCTGATTTTGTCGGCCACAAATTGCGTAAGCCCGGCCACACATTGCACACTGGTGGTGATGCCCAATACATTTTTGGTGCCCACACTACCATCGACATTTTTATACCCTTGAAAGGTATATCCTTCAAGTGGTTCAACCTTTTGATCCACTCCGGCACTTATTTTAATAGAATCCAGATCAGGCGGAACCGGCAGGGTTATGTTCATTTCATTTACCCATTCTCCGGACTGAATTTGGTGTTTGGCGTAGCCAATGGTTTGCCCGTAGCGTATCACCGCTCCATCTGCTTTGATTACTTCTAAAGCCACCTTATGTCCCATCGGGATATACTCCCTGGCAACCAGTTCTTTCTCCAGTGTAGTCCCCTCCTTTATACCTTCCGCATAAGGTACCACTCCGACATTATCCTGAGGCGATGCTTTTATGACAAATTGTTGACTCATTTTTCATTTTAATTCATCTTCTATACAAAGGGAAAGATCACCGATAAAATCATTACGGAGATCAATCCAGCCAGGGCCATAACCATTAATAATATGGAAAAGTGCCTGATCGTTTCCGGGACTTCCATACCGCTCATTTTGGTGATGATCCAAAAGGCGCTGTCGTTCATCCAGGCAAAGATCTTGGACCCACACCCGATGGCCAAAGCCAGGTAAACCGGGTGAAAGGCCAGGCCTGTACCCACTACCCCACTCATCACGCCCATGGCGGTAACCATGGCCACCGTTGCCGAGCCTTGCGCCGAACGCACCAGCGCCGTCACCAAAAACGCCATTGGCAATAAAGCCACCTGATAATTGGCCGCCATATCTCCTACCAGAATACCGATACCCGTCTGTTGCAACATCTGCCCGAAAGCGCCACCGGCTGAAGTGATCAGTATAATCATACCCGCACTGGTCAGTGCTTCGGTGATAAACTTCTGAAAGGCTTCCCGGTTTTTCACTTGTTTCCACAACAAAAACATGGCAATGATTGCCGAAATAAATAGCGCAATATTGGCATTACCGATGGTGGTCAGCAACTTGTGGCCCAAGGTGCCTTTCTCCAATAGTATTTCTGAAAATGTATTACCCGTAATCAGTAACAATGGCAAGATGATGGGCAGCAAGGACAGTCCGAGGCCAGGCAATTCTTCGGGGGTTTTGGCCGAAAATTGTTTCAACTCTTCCACACTGATATCGGGTGTATCGCGCATGGGCAGGTCCCATCTTTTATTGGCCCATACCGCATAGGCATACCCTGCCGCTACGGTGATAGCTCCAATCACCAGTCCTCCGATGATCATCGCCCCCAGGTCGATGCCCATTTCCTCGGCGACAAACAAAGGACCGGGGGTGGGAGGAATCAGAGAATGCGCCATCACTCCACCGGCGATGATCGCCATCAGATATAGGCCAAATTTCCTCGGATTTCTCACCGTCAGAGACTTCACCAATGGAATCATCAGGTAAAAAACCGTATCAAAAAATACCGGAATGGCCAGGGTGAAGCTTCCCGTCACCAAGGCTACTCCGGTGTTCTTTTTGCCAAACAGGCTCAGCAAGCTTCGGATAATGCGCTCGGCCCCGCCACTACGCATCAATGCCGTGCCGATCACCGACGCCAGTGCGATGAGAATGCCAATTTTGGCACTGGTATTTCCAAATGCCGTGGCCAGCCTTTTGCCGAGTGGAATCTGGGAAAAGGCCAACGCCTCGGCATCCGACATGCCGCTGTGTTTGGCGTAAGCCAAAATCAATTCCGGCGAGGTCAAAAGTGCGGTCACCAAAGCCGCTAACAGCAGCGAAATGGCGGCGTGCAATTTCAGGCGGATAATGCAAAACAACACTATGGCCGCTCCGATCAAAATGATGAAAATTGGGTTCATTTCGTTTTGTCTTGTGTAAGATTACCGATCTAATTCCACGGCGGCAAGGATCAGCGGCTGCAGCCTGTGTAAATTATCCTTCTTTACTTTTTTTACCAAAATAATATCATCCTAAATTCGGAAATGCAGCAAGACGGAGACCTGGATTTGACATGGATGGCACCACGATTTCTCTGGTGCGGGGCACCATCCTGGCCATCCATGTCTCCAAGAATTTTTGTTTGTTTATCACACTATCATTGATTCAATTTTTGGAAAATTGACTCTGTTGCAAAAGTATATTGGGACCGGGTTTAACCACCCTTCATTTATTAACATTTCCCTAGCCGTTTGTAGAAAAACCCCTGGTTTGTGCCTGATTCTCGGATCTAATGCAAGAAAAATGCGTGAAAATGAAGATTTGTAAAAGAGAGGGAAGACCTGGTAAATATCGCCAAATAGCCCTCTTTGCCATAATAATCTTAGAGGCTGAACAGTTATATCCGAACAAGCCGTAACGTATTTCGTTACTAAACATGTCCGGAGTCTGATTCAAGTTTATTCCACATCCAGATTATCGGACAAGTCCTCTGCAAAGAGTCCACATAAAGTCACTATGAAGCCTCCTTCCAACAGGGAGAAAAGACCTCAGTTACAACAAAACAAGTTTGCCTACAATTCATTCACTTAAACCGATATTATGCGTTTCAGAATTACCATTCTATCCCTTCTGTTCTTTCTCAGCATAAGCGCAAGCGTTCACGCCCAATTTCCTTGCATAGGAGGAACAACCATTTCTACAAGCGTAACCGGAGACTCCATTGACCTTTGTGCCGATGTCGGCTCATCAACGGTGAGTTTTGACGTAAGTCTGGGCGCGCTGCCCTTTGGCTACATGGTGCTGGACGAAAATGGCATCATCCTTTACATCGACACTGAAAATGACATCGATTTCTCCCTGCTCGACGGGGAAACCTTTCAGGTTTATGCTTTCAATTACATAGGTAGTATTATTGCCGAAGTGGGGGATCCCTACCCCGGCACACAATTGGCTTCCGGATGTGCAGCCATTACCGCAAATTTCATCACCGTTTCCGGAGAGGCCCTCGATGGCGGTACGGTCATGACCGAGGATGGCGAGACCACCGCCTATATCTGCCCAGGTGATAGCCTGGCAGACATCGTCCGCTTTGATAGCATGGACGTGAGCCCGGACGGCAGCTACACCTACATTGTGACGGATTCTAATAATGTCATTCTGAGTATCCCCGGTGGCGATGCGGTCGATTTTGACACCGCCGCAGTGGGGACCTGTCGCGTATGGGGCCTGGTGTATACCGGCAACCTCAATGCGATGCCCGGAGACGCCCTGATGGGCACCACCCTGGCCGATAATTGTTATGCCCTTTCGGGAAATTTTGTGTCTGTCGTCAAACAAGTACCCGATGGTGGCACGGTGATGACCGAAGACGGAGAAACCGAAATTGACCTCTGTATCGGCAGTGGCGAAAGTATGATCGCCTTTGACAGTATGGACGTACTTGGCAATTTCACCTACGTGGTGACCGATACCAACAACGTCATCCTCTCTGTTCCTGATGGGGATGTTATTGACTTTGAAAATGCCGGGTCCGGCATCTGTCGGGTATGGGGATTGGCCTATACCGGCAATATCACGGCCATGGCCGGAGATACTGCCTCTGCCGTGGATCTAACCGACGGCTGTTTTGACCTTTCCGACAATTTTGTCACCGTCAATCGTGAAGAGACCAGTGGTGGCACCGTCAGCACAACTGATGGAGAAACCGAAATCTTCATTTGCGTTGGTGATATGATGTCGGACACCATCTTCTTCGATAGCAGTGGTGTCATCGGCAATTTCACTTTTGTGGTGACCGATACCAATAATGTGATTTTATCCCTTCCCGATAGCAACTTCGTAGATTTTGAAAATGCAGGCATCGGTATCTGCCGGGTGTGGGGACTGGCCTACACCGGCGACGTCCTGGCTATGGTAGGTGATACCGCCAGTGCAGTAGCGCTTTCCGATGGATGTTATGCCCTTTCGGAAAACTTTGTCACCGTCAACCGCGATACACCAAATGGTGGCGTAGTGACCACGGAGGACGGAGAAAATGAGGTATATATATGCCCTGGTGACGGCAATCCGGATATTGTGATGTTTGACAGTACCGGTGTTTCCGGTGAAAATTACACCTATGTGATTACGGATACCAACAATGTAATCCTCAGCATTCCGCCGGGTGATATGAACGATTTTGACCCTGCCGGACCGGGCATTTGTCGCGTTTGGGGATTGGCCTACAGTGGCACAATTACCGCCATGGTAGGCGATACCGCATCGGTGGTAGACCTCAGCGATGGCTGCTTTGACCTGTCCGATAACTTTATCACCGTTTACCGCGAAGAACCGGATGCAGGCACGGTGCAAACCGAGGACGGTCAAACCCAAGTCTATACCTGCCCCGATGACGGCAATCCCGATATCATCATCTTTGATCGGCTAGGCGCCACGCCTGGTGACTATGAGTTTATCATCACCGATACCAATAATGTGATTTTGGCTATAGCCGATATGGAGATGTTTGATTTTGACTCAGTGGGCCTCGGCACCACACGAGTATGGGGAATAGCCTATACCGGCAACTTTACCGCTATGGTTGGGGATACGGCTTCGGCAGTGAATCTATCCGATGCCTGTTTTGATCTTTCCGACAACTTCATTACCGTCATTAGCGAACAGCCCGAGGGCGGTACAGTCAGTACCGAAGATGGCGAAACTGACCTCTTCATCTGTGTGGGCGATGGTCAGCCGGATACCATACGCTTTGATAGCGCAGGTGTTAGCAACAGCTTCTTCACCTATGTGGTCACGGATACCAACAACGTCATCTTGTCATTGCCGGAAGGTGATGTGGTTGACTTTGATGGTGCCGGAACCGGAATTTGTCGTCTGTGGGGGTTGGCCTACACCGGCAATGTAACGGCCATGGTTGGCGATACGGCCTCAATGGTTGATTTGACCGATGGCTGTTTTGATCTTTCCGACAACTTCGTTACGGTCAACCGCGATGAGGTAAGCGGCGGTATGGTCATGACCGAAGATAGCCTGACCGAGGTATTTGCTTGTATTGGCGACAGCCTGGCCGATGTTATTTTCTTTGACAGTACCGATGTGGCCGGTCCTAATTTTGCCTATGTGGTCACCGACACCAATAATGTGATTTTATCCCTGCCTGGAACGGATTCAGTAGACTTTGAACAGGCGGGCATCGGTGTATGCCGTGTATGGGGCTTGGCCTGGACCGATAGCTTGCTGGCCATGGTAGGAGATACCGCATCAATCATCGACCTGTCGACCGGCTGTTTCGACCTTTCCGACAATTATATTACCGTGACACGGGGTGTCATCGACGGCGGAGCGATCCTCACGGAAGACAGCATGAGTGTGGCATACACCTGCCCGGGCGATAGTCTGGCCGACATACTCTACTTCGACAGCATTGGCGTGACCGGTCCTAATTTCGTTTACGTCGTAACCGATACCAATAATGTGATCCTGAGTGTTTCAACCGTTGATTCTATCGACTTTGAAGGAGCGGGCATAGGCGTTTGTCGCGTCTGGGGACTAGCCTATACCGGGACTATTACGGCCATGATTGGTGATACTGCTTCGGCCGTTTCGCTGACTGATGGATGTTTTGATTTATCCAATGGTTTTGTAACCGTTTACCGCGAAGAACCGGATGGAGGTACCGTGAGTACAGAGGATGGTGAAACCGAACTTTCCTTCTGTGTAGGCGACGGCATTGCTGATCTGGTCCGCTTTGATAGTATGGACACCAGCAATAGCCTGTATACCTACGTAGTGACGGATGAGAACAATAATATCCTCGCCGTACCTGGAACAGATATGGTGGACTTTGAAAACGGCGGTGGAGGTATCTGTCGCGTTTGGGGATTGGCTTATACCGGTAATATCACCGCAGGAATCGGTGACAATGCGGGTTCAACTGCTTTGACCGATGCTTGTTTTGACTTGTCGGACAATTTTGTGACCGTCATTCGTACCGAAGTAAGTGGTGGAAGTATTACCACCGAAGACGGCGAAACTGTGGTCTATACCTGTCCGGGTGATAGCATTGCTGATGTGCTGTATTTCGATAGTAGCGGGGTCGTTGGCGACACCTTCCTCTACGTCATCACTGATGAAAACAATGTCATCCTCAACATCACTTCTGCCGATTCTGTGGACTTCGAAGGTGCTGGCATTGGCATTTGCCGTGTTTGGGGACTTGGCTATTTGGGTAACCTGACCGCTGAAGTTGGAGACACCGCTTCCAATATTGCCCTTTCGGATAGCTGTTATGCCCTTTCGGGCAATTTTGTTACGGTCAATCGTGACGAACCGGATGGCGGAATGGTAACGACCGAAAGTGGCGATACGATATCAACCGTTTGTTTCACCAATGGTGGACAAAACATCCTGGTCTTTGACAGTACCGATGTGAGCAATAGCTTATACACTTACGTGGTAACTGATACCAACAATGTGATCATTAGCATTCCGGAAACTGACACCATTGATTTTACCGGCACCGGAGAACCCGACAGTTATGTTTGGGGCTTTGCCTACACCGGTAATATCACGGCTATGGTAGGTGATACCATTACCAATATTGCCCTTTCGGATGAATGTTATGATCTATCTGACAACTTCGTGACAGTCTCTAAGGAAAGTGTGGACGGCGGCATGGTGATGACCGAAGATGGGGAATCTGTAGTGTACACCTGTCCGGGTGACGGCGAAGCGGATATCGTACGCTTTGACACTACCGGATACTTTGGTGATGCCTTTACTTATGTGGTGACTGACACCAATTTTGTGATCCTCAGCATTCCGGAAGGAGACATGCAGGACTTTGAAGGTGCTGGAGAGGGCGTTTGTCTCGTCTGGGGTCTCGGTTATACCGGAACTTTGACCGCTATGGTCGGTGATACCGCCTCGATTATTGATTTGAGTGATCAGTGTTTTGACCTGTCCAACAACTTTATCACCGTTTACCGTGAGGTACCGGATGGCGGCATGGTAATGACCGAAAATGGTTCCATTTCCGTAACCGTAACCGTTGGCGACAGTATTCCTGACCTCGTCTTTTTTGACAGTATTGATGTCAGTAATAGCTTGTACACCTACGTCATCACGGATGAAAACAATGTGATTTTATCCATTCCGGAAGGTGATGCACAAGACTTTGAAGGTGCAGGGGTAGGCATCTGCCGTGTTTGGGGATTGGCCTATACCGGTACTTTGACAGCAATGCCCGGTGATACCGCAGACAATATTGCGCTAAGCACCGCTTGCTTCGACTTGTCGGACAACTTCATCACTGTGGAGCGTACCGAAATGAGACCAGCCCCCGGATTACCGGAAATAGCGGTCAGCCAGCCGAGTTTGAGTATAGAGGCATGGCCCAATCCGGTTTCCGATGTATTGCATTTGCAGGTGACCACTGAAAATGCACCAGCATATGACCAGGCCAGCAATACCGACCTGTTGCAGGTAGTGGACCTCAATGGCCAGGTATTGATCAGCCGACAAATGATACCGGAGTCTGAAATTGACGTTGACGTTTCTCAATTGCCAACGGGAAGTTACTGGCTCCGCTACCGCACTAATGGTGCCGTGCAGACGTTACATTTTGTAAAACAATAAGAACCAACTGGGTGGCTTTTGCTAAAGCAAGGTCACTCAGTTACCCCCCTTCTCGAAACGGGTGTGAAATTGTAGATCTCCGTTTCGTGGATTTTGCAATTAACTACTCATTGCAAAAAGAGCATCAGAAGCAATTCTGGTGCTTTTTTAGTTTTACTCATCCAAAATAGAAGTAAGGTTGTTTTCAGATTATTGCATTTGAATAAATAAAAAACACCAACCAAATGGGTAAAGTATTTCCCACTATTGATCAGCGCTGGCGCGACTGGATCGCCGAGCAGCAACTATTTTTTGTAAGCACCGCTCCCCTCTCTGGCGATGGTTTGATCAATTGCTCACCAAAGGGATTAGACTCTTTCCGGGTATTGGACGACCACACCGTAGCCTACCTCGATCTGGCAGGGAGTGGAGTGGAGACCATTGCTCACCTCAGGGAGAATGGCCGCATTAGTATCATGTTTTGTGCTTTTGCCGGGCCTCCTAAAATCTTACGGCTGTATGGTCAGGGAACCGTTCATGAAAAAGGCTCGGCGGGATACGAAGCGCTGCGATCTCATTTTCCACACTTTAAGGGTGAGCGTTCGATCATCAAAATTGACGTGCATAGAATTCAGGATTCCTGTGGCTATGCAGTACCGGAATACGAATTTAAAGGTCAGCGCGACATCCTGCTCAAATGGGTCGACAATAAAGGTGAAGAGGGTGTTGAGGCCTATATCCAGGAACGGAATCAGGAAAGCCTGGATGGATTGCCGGGGGTGAGGAAGTAACTGGGGAACCACATAGGCACATAAGGATCACAAAAGAAAGATTATCAAAAATCCAGATGGATTTTTACACAGCACCTATTGTGGTTCAAAACAAGTCAACATCCAGTTGGCACACTTTTAAAGCAACTATGAGGTTTTCTGCTAAAGTAACCTGGTGCGCCCCTCGGATTGAATAGAATATACTTCATCACATTTTCAAACCTAACCCAAGTCTACTATTTATTAAGCGTGTTTTGTAATTAAACACACAAGACTTGCATTTGCCAAAGTTTTAATTTAGATTTGTCTAAATTAAAAAATAGAAAAGGCAAATCTATGAATTTAACTCGGCTAATCAATATACTTATCTTTCTCGGTCTTGTTATACAAACTACTGCCCAGACTGGAAGTCTACAGGGCAAGGTTTTGACCACGGAAGGACCTGCTATCTGGGCTACGATAGCATTGCTTTCAACGGATATTGGTACCAATACTGATGAAGAAGGCAATTTTAGGTTGGAAAACATTCCAGCGGGCAGTTACGAGCTGTCCATTTCCCTGGTCGGCTATCAGCGCGTAGTGAAAAAGGTGGTCTTCAATGCTAACCAGGCCGTCGACCTGGGCAAAATAACATTGCAGGAAGACATACTGGGCTTGCAGGAAGTGGTCGTAACCGGAACCATGAAGGAAGTAAACCGCCTTGAAAGTCCCGTTCCTGTTGAGGTTTACAATCCCGTTTTTTTCAAGAAAAACCCAACACCAAATATGTATGAAGCTCTACAAAATGTGAATGGTGTACGTCCGCAGCTCAACTGTCAGGTGTGCAATACCGGAGATATTCAC
Source organism: Saprospiraceae bacterium (assembly GCA_965229635.1). GTDB lineage: Bacteria > Bacteroidota > Bacteroidia > Chitinophagales > Saprospiraceae > BQJU01. Next base: position 1,268,919 of record OZ245894.1, on the reverse strand, counting down.
ATCAATGGTTTGGAGGGGCCATACACGATGGTGCTGATCGACGGGATGCCAATAGTGAGTAGCCTGGCAACAGTCTATGGACTTTCAGGCATTCCCAACTCCATGATTGAACGCATGGAAATTGTGAAAGGCCCTGCTTCTTCACTTTATGGAAGTGAAGCAATTGGAGGATTGATAAATATCATCACGAAAAATCCCGGCAAGGCGCCCATTTTCACAGCTGACGTGATGGGCACAACCTGGGGAGAGCTAAATGCAGATTTGGGAATTCGGTTCAATTTGGGGAAAACGGCCTCGGTACTAACCGGGGTTAATTATTTTAATTTCGACAACGTGGTGGACAATAATGATGACCACTTCACTGACATGACCATACAAGAGCGGGTATCGATTTTTCAAAAATGGAATTTCAAACGCAAGGACAACCGCCTTTTCACGCTGGCAGGTCGATACTATTGGGAAGATCGCTGGGGCGGGGAACTCAATTGGACCCCAGCTTTTCGAGGAGGTGATGAGATATACGGCGAAGCTATCACCACCGAGCGATTTGAACTCCTGGGTCAGTACCAATTGCCAACCATAGAAAACATCATGTTTTCGTTTTCCTTCAACACACACGACCAAAACTCTGTGTACGGAGATGTGCCTTACATTGCCGATCAAAAAATTGGTTTTGGGCAATTGACCTGGGACAAAAAAATCAATAATCATGACTTACTGGTAGGCACTGCATTGCGTTATACTTTTTATGATGATAATACACCGGCCACGGCCTCAGCCGAAAATATTGATGTGAACAACCCTGATGAAATATGGCTCCCTGGCATCTTTGTGCAAGACGAAATTACCCTTAATAAAAAGCATAAGGTGTTGTTGGGACTACGGTATGATTATAATGATGCTCACGGTAATATTTTTACGCCGCGCTTAGCCTATAAATGGTCTATAACCAAGAATGATATTTTCCGTTTGAATGCGGGTACGGGCTTCCGCGTGGTTAACCTCTTCACCGAAGATCATGCCGCGCTGACCGGGGCAAGGGAAGTGGTCATTGCCGAAGAACTTGCTCCGGAGCAGTCCTACAACGTCAACATCAATTACATTAAGAAAATGTATATGGAAAACGGCGGTGCGGCGAGCATAGAACTATCAAGTTGGTACACCTACTTCACCAATGTCATTTTTCCCGACTTCGAAACCAATTCCAACCAAATTATCTATGACAACCTTGACGGCCATGCAGTCACCAAAGGTATCAGCTTGAATGCCGATTTGAGTCTGCCCAATGGCTTTTCCTTCCTACTGGGAGGTACAATGATGGATGTCTCCACGACAGAAGGTGGGGTAACGGAGCGACAAATCCTGACCGAACGTTTTACGGGGACGTGGTCGGTGTCGTACAGGTTTTTACATAACAAAATGACTGTGGATTATACAGGAAATGTTTACGGTCCAATGCGCCTGCCACTGCTTAGCGAAATGGACCCTCGCCCGGAGGAGTCCCCGTGGTGGAGTATCCAAAATATACAACTGACCTATAAAGGGGTGAAAAATTTCGAATTCTATGGTGGGGTGAAAAATTTATTGAATTGGACACCATGGAAAAAGCAGGACGAGCCGATCATTGCCCGTAGTTTTGACCCGTTTGATCGGGACGTGGCGTTTGACGGGAATGGAAACGTGGTGGCCACCCCCAATAACCCCAACGCCTTGACATTTGACCCATCATATGTTTATGCGCCTAATCAGGGGATTCGTGGATTTTTGGGCATACGATATTCTATTCGATAATGATGAGAGGCTGTATATACCTGTTAATGCTTTCAAGTATGCTAATAGTGGGGTGTGGGTTGCCCTCAGTGAAGTTGGGCACGCCTACTAATTTTTTGCAGCACAATAATTTTTCAGAATTAGACAGCTTAATGTCAAAAGAACAACGTCCCATCGCCGTTTTTTTGCACGCTAATTGGTGTAAATATTGTCTAAATATGGAGCAAACCACTTTCCAAAATGAAAGTGTAGTCGATTTACTAAACGGAAAGTACTACTTCATTTCCTTTGATGGAGAGCAGAAAGCGGAGGTGGTGCTTCATGACCATCGATTTGATTATGTGCCAACTGGCAGGAACTCAGGAACGCACCAACTGGCTACTGCTCTGGGAACTATAGATGGTACGCTAGCCTACCCTGTTTTTGTTATCCTAAATTCGGAATATGAAATTGTCTTTCAGTATAGTGGTTTTTTAGGAGCAGGAGTGCTCACAGCAATTTTAGAAAGAGGAGAAGGGTGAGAGAGTTTAGAGTGTAGAGTTTAGAGAAAGGAACAGCTACTTATTCTGCAAATTCTTGAATTCAGGAACTCTATTATTTTAGGTTTATGAGGTTTATCGTGTTTATAAGGTTTATAAGGTTTAGACGGGGGAGGCGGTTTAGGGGGAGGAGTTTAGGGAATGTCGCTTGGTTATTGTGCAAGCTCTTGAATTCTCGGAATCCTGCTCCATTTATAGGGTTATATCAACTTCGCCCTAGGCTTCGTCGATCAAAGAAGGTTAAGGTTTAAAGGTTATTTTTTCGGTCTGGTGTTATAAAAAGCTCTAAGTAATAGAAAGTACTGTTAGCGACCTAAAGCCCAAAACCTAACCTCTAATGAATTCTGAGAATTTTATCATTCTGAGAATTCTGCTCTTTTTTGCAAAGGTGAAGAGTGAAGTCCGAGAGGTGATTCCTAAAACCTACAGCTAAAATAAATCCTGCTTTTGGTTGGGACATAGCTTTAAGGTCGACCAGCTCAAAATTTGAGCCGCCGGCCCCCTAACGTTCCGTTATTTGTCAAACTGAAGAGGGTGGGATAATAATAAAAGCCCACCCACATCCGCCAAACCGCCAAAGTTTACGTACAGCTTGCGCGTTCAGCATAGAGCTGTCAGGGTATAATGCTGTGGGAGCATTTACAGAATCGTCGGCGAAGCTTATGATATCAATGATTCTGCAATATAAATATTTTTTTTCAAATTAAAAAACAAAAAACAATTTATTTAACACCACCTCCGTCAATACAAAACTTGGGGTGGAAATATTGTTACTCTTCCACCCCAAATAATCCTGGCAGAATAATTCTATTCATTCGTCACCCCGCGAATGTTCCAATTCACACTTTCGCTGGTGCGGCTGATGTACGTTTCCCAGGTATTGTCGGAAGCAGAGAAGAGCCAGTCGCCATTGGTGTTGTTGGGACCAGCGTCGCAACCGATGGATTGTTGCTCAGCATCGTGGGTAAGGCCAATGCTCAGCCACAGTTCGTCGCTCGGAATATCGATGGGCGTGCTCAGGGTGTGCGTGCTCCATTCTCCCGTCTTCAGGTCCGGCATCAGATCAGCGCTGTAGAGTAAATTTCCGGGATTGCCGTCAGAGCCGGCTCCATAGATTTTCAGACCAGCCTCCGCCGGAGCGATGCCCATAAAAAATTGCACATCAGTCAATTGTTTTCCCTGGAAAGGAAGCAAGTCGTTTGTCGTAAAAAGAACGGCCGCCTCATGGTAACCAGCCTCCAGCAACGGGCCCGTTTGGTTGGGGCCATCGTGGTGCAGTATGTTATCGGGTACCACAGGATCGTCATCTTTTTCACAGGCAGAGAATGTCAGCGCGCCCAAAAGGAGCAAAAGGAATAGATTTTTCATATCAGATTGTTTTGGTTTGTATAATTACAACGCCTGTCCACTGAAAATGGTGGTCGAAAAATCTATTAAAGTCCTGTTAAAGATTATTTCTTGTCCCGCTTTCGCCAATTGGGGCGACGGCTTTTATTTCGGCTACTGTTGCCCCCGGCATTTCGATTATTTCCTGATCGAGACGAACGTTGGCCCTGATTGGAGTGCTGCTGAGTTTGTTGCGTACTGGTCTCTTCTACTTCCAAAAACGGGTGATCGGCAATAACCGGAATTTTCTGGTCAATTAACTTCTGGATATCGCGCAGGTATGGCCGTTCTTCTACATCACAAAATGACAGTGCCACTCCGCTCGCACCTGCACGGCCCGTGCGTCCAATGCGGTGTACGTAGGTCTCCGGAATATTGGGCAGATCGTAGTTAATGACCTGGGCCAACTCCTCCACGTCAATTCCCCGGGCAGCAATATCGGTAGCCACCAGTACGCTGATGTCCCCGCTTTTAAAATTACCCAATGCTCGCTGGCGTGCTCCTTGCGACTTATTGCCGTGGATCGCTTCCGCCCGGATACCTGCCCGATCCAGGAATTTCACAATGCGATTGGCGCCGTGTTTGGTTCGGGAAAATACGATAGTGGAATCTACCGGATCAGTTTTCAGCAGGTGGATCAGCAACTTGGTTTTTCCCTTTTTTGAAACGTGATAAACGGCTTGTTCTACCTTCTCGGCGGTGGTCTGCTCCGGCTGAATCTCCACTTTTTCGGGTTGCCCCAAAATCTTGCGCGACAAGCTCACAATATCGGGCGGCATGGTGGCAGAGAAGAACAGGGATTGCCGCTGCTTCGGCAACTGGGCAATGATCTTTCGGATATCGTGAATGAAGCCCATATCCAACATCCGATCGGCTTCGTCCAATACAAAGTATTCGATGTGTTCCAGTGTAATAAAACCCTGCGACATCAGATCCAGCAGACGGCCTGGTGTAGCGATCAGGATATCTGTGCCCCGGCGTAATGCCGAGGTCTGTGCCCCCTGTTTAACGCCACCAAAAATGACCGTATTCCTTACGCCGGTAAATCTTGCGTACGCCGATATACTCTCCGCAATCTGGATGGCCAGCTCTCGGGTAGGCGTGACAATCAGTGCCTTTATCGGGCGAAAGCCTTTCTTCTGGTTCCTTTGATCCCGGAAGAGATTTTGAATGATTGGAATGGAAAAGGCCGCCGTTTTACCGGTGCCCGTTTGGGCGCAAGCCAGCAAATCTTTACCACGCAACAAAATGGGGATGGATTTTTCCTGGATTGGGGTTGGATGCTGGTAGCCTTCTTTGTCCAGCGCTTTGAGGATGGGACCTACGATCCCTAAGTCTTTGAAAATCATATATTTCTTATAAAAAATGCAAAGTTAGGTGAATTAGTTGGTACTTTTCTTTTTTTCTAGTGGATTGATGCAGAAATAATTGACATTCAATGCTCAGCATAATCAATACTTAGCGCCTGAAAAAGTTATCAATTATTTCGGACCACTCGCACTGGAAAATTGTTCGTTATTCACAAATCTCGCCCAGCCACTTGTCATCAACCAGACCATTGTCATCCAGATGAAAAACGGCGCCTACGATACAGCCCCCTTCCCCGATGGAATCCAACAGGTACCGATAGTCAAAGCCCATATCAATGGGTGTCCCTAATATCTTCTTCAGGTAAACGGTATCCACCTGCATGGGCATGAGCATGACGACGTTATTTAAGGCATCGAAGCTCCGATTTGCCTGATATTGGCGGCCATATTTTTTTAATTGCCCCGTTGTCCCGCAGCTTGATAACAAGGTAATTATAAGTAGGAATCTTAAAATGTGTGGCATTTTGTGTAAATCTGTTTTTGATTAGGGGGCTTACCAAATTACAGCGTATATCTAATTCGATTTATTGTCTACACTTTGTTTTTGTACTAAAGATTTAATCTCGGATATAGCGTTGAAAACGCTGTCTCATCACTTCCAGGAACTCCTCTTTCCGACGACGCGCAATGGGCACTTTGCAACCATTTTCCATTAAAGCATATCCACCTTCTTCCCGCAATACTTTTTTAACCAGAGAAAGATTGACTAAATGCGACTGATGTAATTTAAAGAATTCATTCGTCGGAAGAATGTCTTCAAACTCCTTCAACGGTCGCGAGACAACGTGCCGTTCCTGGTTTAACAAGTAGAAAGTAGTATAACTTCCTTCTGATTCCAGGTGCGCAATCTGATCCAGGCGCAAAAAAATCATGCCCTCCTGGCTGGTCAATGTCAGTTTTCGCAATTCTCCGGTTCGGGTACTTTCCAGTAAATTACTAATTCTGGTGGAAAAATCCTCCGGTGGCTTGTTTTTTACCCGATCGATGCTCTGCGCCAGGTCTACAGGATTGATAGGTTTTAAAAGATAATCCAGGGCGTGATAACGGAAAGCTTTTAAGGCAAATTCATCATGGGCTGTTGTAAAAATGACCTGAAAGGTGGTTTGGGGAAACTTATCCAATAAATCAAACCCGGTACCATCTTCCAAAGAAATGTCGAGCAATACGCCCTCCGGATTCGTTTGGCGAATCATGGCATATCCCTCCGCTACACTATCTGCTTCTCCACAAATTTCAACATCGGGGCATAGTGATGTAATAAGCATTCTAAGCGATTCACGGGCGTCGTATTCGTCGTCAATAATTGCGATGCGTTTCATCCTGAGGCTATTTTGTGATCAATCCAAAGTCCTTTTTGAGTCCTATTCGTATAATGACTTTTGTACCAACTATCTGACCTTCTTCATCATAAATATTTGTTGTAATCACTGATTTTTCTTCTTTATTTGCGGAAAGTAATTCCAGTCGATTTTGGGTAATGGACATACCAAAGGACTTGTGCGCTTTGGGGTTGGACTTGGCTTCTTTTTCCAAATTGATCCCCTTCCCATTATCGACGATTTGCACTTCCAGATAAGATGCTTTCTTTTCAAAATAAATAGCTATTTCCCCTCCAATTTTCCGGCCGGAGATCCCGTGCAATACCGCATTTTCCACATAGGGTTGAACCAACAAAGGCGGAATTTCTACCTCGTAAACATCCACATTTTCACCCGTCTTGATTTCGTAGGAAAACCGATTTTTGAACCGTAGTTTTTCCAAATGCAGGTAGTTGTTCAACAGTTTGATCTCCTCCACCAGTAAAATTTCACCAACTACCGAAGCATTCAGCATACTTCTTACCAGGCTGGCAAAACTTCCTAAATAGGCGATGGCCGACTCTTTTTCATTTTTTAAAATATAGTGTTGAATAGAATTCAGACAATTAAATATAAAGTGGGGATTCATCTGGGCTTGTAGTGCTGAGCGCTCCAGATCCGTCATCTGTCGCTGAATTTTGAGTTCTTTTTTTAGTTGTCCCGTCCGATAATAATAAGCCCCCAAACCCAGCGAAAGCAAGGCAAGAAGTGCCCCAGCTCTGGCCCACCAGGTTTCCCACCAGGGTGGTCTGATCACCAGCATCAACATCGTTGACTCACTCCACACGCCGTCTTCATTTTGGGCCTGTACTTCAAAACAGCGACTCCCGGAAGGTAAGGCGGGAGAATTTAAGGTCCGCATAAACGTATGTGTCCAATCACCCTGATCCATTCGGTAGCGGTAGGGAATTTTACCATTCATTTTATAATTGATCGCCAGAAAACTGATCGTCAGGTTGTTTTGATCGGCGGGTAAAACCGGAGGGTAAGTCAAATCCAGCGGTCGACCATTGGCCAACACGGAGGCTAGAATTGGCTTTTCTGAAAAGCCGCTTTTCTTTTTATTGGTAAAATGGGCAAGGCCCTTACTGGTCGCTACCCAAACATTGTCTCCAAAGGTTCGGATGGCATTAATTTCATTGGAAGGCAATCCGTGGAAAACGGTCAATTGTTCCACCTGCCTCTGCCCCCAGGTACCACTTATTTTATTTAACCCATTGAGCGTACCACACCACAAACCACCATTTTGATCGGCGTGCAGACATTCCATCATGTCAGCAGTGAGTCCCTGTTCCGTGGTGATTTGCTCAAGCTGGTCATCTTTCCAAAAAAGGACCCCTCCTCCTTTGGTGGCCAACACCAGTGTGCTATCGGGCAAAAGGGCAAGATCCTCTATGCGCAAGGAGAAAGCCGGATGAACATGTTGGCGTTGCTGTAGCGTATTATCCACCCATTCAAATAAGCCATTGGATTGGGCTACCCACACACGCCCATGATAGTCTTCCTGGATCGCGTAGATGCGATGATCGCCCCCTCGGTACATATTGGAAATAATTGCTCTATTGGCTTCCAGCCGCTGGAATCCCTTGTAATTGTATAGCCATAAATGATCCTTTTGCAGGCCTTTTGCCAGGTGATTGATTCGAGCTAAGGGGATCTCTTCAGCGCCGATTGGTCGTGTCATCCACTGGTTGTCCTTCAGGTAAAACAGATTAACCCGACCGGCCCATAGTTGTTGGTATTGTGAATCAAAATAAAGCTCCTGTATGGCTCCAATATCGGGGACTTCGGGAAGTTGTTGCCACTGTAGCGATGGCGTGTGCAGGGTCCAGATTTGCCCATTTTCCAATCCTATATAAATCTCCTGCTCATTCTTCATGGCCAGGGTCGTCACCTTTTCATCGGGTAGCCCCGCCTCCAAATCATAGACCATAATTGCATCGGCAGGGGCATAAAAAACGCCATCCTCATGGGTAGCAAACCAACGACCTCCCTCATCATCTTCCATGAAAAAATTTAAACTTTTACCCGGTAAACAAGAGTAACCGGACGTATGGCAGAAGGTCTCCAGGGACTCGTAGATTCGTAGCCCTCCATGTCCATATAATCCCACCAAAAGCTGCCCGTTTTTCATCAGATGTGCGTACAACAGGCGGTGGGGAAAAGAGTGCCGCCAGCGTACCTCCCCCTCTTCGATCAACCAAAGGTTGTGATACATCTGGAAGAAGTATTTGCCCGGCCCCAAATAGAAGGCCTCATCGTTATAAATCTTGTCATTGGCAAACGCCAGATCACGCAGCGCCTTAACCGTATCCTGCGTGTGGAGGTAAAGCGGAAAGTATTGGTTTTGATTAAAAAGGCTATCTCGATAGTCCCGTCCGACCTCCGGTGCTTTCTGATCGGATAGGGCATAAATCGCTTTGCCGTTTTTTTCAAAAATCTGGCTATAAACTGGTTCTCCATGAGTATAAGTGGTGGTAGTTCCATCCTTGGCAATGGAAAGGATCCCGTATTTCAAAGTGGCAATATGTACCATTTCCCCCGCACCTTCTACGATAAACCCTTTGCCCGTGTCGGGGCGGTTTTTAAAATTCAGAAGCACCTCATTGTTCCAATACGGGTGAATCCGGTCACCCTCCAGGTAATATAAATTGCCACTCATGGCCTGCATCCACAAGCGGCCCAGCGTATCTAACTGCATTTCAAAGATGACATTCTCCTTCAGTTCTTCTTTGACACCATAATTGTGAAAGGTATAGCCATCAAAACGACTCACCCCATTGTCAGTCGAAATCCAGATAAAACCGGCATTATCCTGCAAAATGTGAAAGACTTCCGGGCTGGCCAGCCCATCATCCGTAGTATATTGTCTAAAGGAGGGGTGAGGTGAATTTTGGGCGGTTGCTTGATCAAAAATCAACAAAAAGGAATACAAAAGGAAAAGCTTGGTCAGGGGCCGGTTGATCAGTCCAGGGGGCAACAAGGAGTATATGGACCATGGCGCATACAATGGCTCGCGGTTTTCCAAAAGTTAGCACTGCGTGAAAGATAACTAATGTTTTCGATTATTTATGCATTGTATGGGTTTTACCAAATTTATAAAATCCGCTGCCGAATCCTGTAGTCGGCCTACCGCATTTAGAAAACCCGAGCGGAAATGAAGAAAATAGGCAAACCTTGGTAAAAACTCCAGAATATGACTCCTGCTACCTCTACCTTTCCACGTTTTTCAATATTCATGCTTTGTTTTTTCATTTGTCTGCTGGCGCTGTACCCTCAACAAAAGGTAATGGCCCAGTTTCAAAACCTCTACGGGTCAGGTACCTATAGTTATTTCAATCGGGTCATTCCCGCAGGGAATGCCTACTATGTGCTCGGCAATGATAACGGGATGGCCACGGTATCGCTGATTAATGGTAGTGGAACCTGCCAATGGACAAAAACGCTGAGTATCGGATCCGCCTGGACGGATGGCATCCTCGTGCCCAGCACAGGACATCTGATGATGGTAGGATTTACGCTTCCGCTTAATAGCAGCAACAAAAGCCTCATTGGAGAGGTTACCGCTGCAGGCAATCTTTGTGTCAACCAACTGGATGGTCCCGGAACCGAAGCCCTGGGCCGCATTGCCGCCAATAGCAATGGTACCTATTCGGCGGTAGGCTTTCACACCACACCTTCCTCTTTGCAAGATGTCGTAGTATTTAACTTTTCGCCGGGCTGTACCCTCAATTCCACGCAGCAGTTCTTTAGTGCGGCCAGTGACGGATTTGGCAATGACATCGAAGTATTACCCAATAATGATTTCCTCGTAGGTGGCATCACAGGTGGCTCAGGAGTCATCTATCAAATGGATGCTAACGCCAATTTTGTGAATGGGGTGCAAGGCCCCAGCCAATTTAACTACAGTGATTTACAGCTTTCCGCCAATGGCGATTTATTGGCTATAGCCAACTCTACCGCCGGTGGCGCACCACGTATGATGCGGTTTGATGCTTTTCTCCTCCCGGTATGGGAAGTAGAAGTTTTGGGGCTCAACACCCTGGACCAAGTGCTTGAGGGTGGCAGCGGAACCATCTATGCCATGGGTACCAAAACGATTGCGGGTCTCAACCGGTCCGTGATCCTGAAAATGATACAGTCCGGTGGTAGCCCCTCGCTCGTCTGGGCAAAATACCTGGGCAATACAGAAACCGATTACGTTGGCGGTGCCATCGCCCTTACGGCAACGGGAGGACTCTCTTTTGTGGATGGCCGAGACGGACACCCCAGCGGCTTTGGCCAAATGGATGGCTTCCTCGCCGTGACGGATGCCGATTTGACCTCCAGCTGTACCTTCATGACCGATGTGGCAATAAATACCGTGTCTACCCTATTTGATGGTCCTCAGGCGCCGCCACTATTTCCTTCGGAAACACCCGTCATCACCGCTGTACCCAATACTCAGATTGATTGTATGCAAGCCACAGCCTGCGGAGCTCCATGTGAAGCCTCTTTTAATATCACTTATGTGGATAATTGCGGCCATATCCAGGTCACTAATACGAGTACCGGTCAGGGGCCGCTGACCTACCAATGGTGCAATGGCGCAACAACCGCTAACCTTGATTTACAGTTGCCTTGCGGCGAACACCTCATCTGCGTGACAGTCTTTTGTGCGGATAACACCACCTCTACCGCCTCGCAAACGATTACCATTTCAGACAATATTCCTCCGACGATCAATTGTCCTCAGGATATGTCCTTCACCGCCTTCCACCCGGATTGTAGCATCCCGGTGTTCAACATCCATTCTTTGGGTGCTAACGACAATTGCGGGGTGCCCACCGTTGATTATGTGATTAGCGGCGTCACTTCCGGATCGGGAATTGGTGATGCCAGCGGTACAGTCTTTAATGCCGGAACTTCCACGGTGACCTACACCGCTACCGATTGGTGTCAGAATACTGCTTCCTGTTCTTTTGACATTACAGTGGCCTGTGATACTTGCAGCTGTCTTGGTTTTCAGAACATGGAATTTTACAATTTCCTCAACCAGCCCGATTTGGCGGCAGCCTGTGATAGTTCACCCATTTTATTACCCTGTATTGCTCCCGATGGACTTTACTGGTTTCAATGGTTGTTGCAGTGCTCTGATCCGCTCTGCATGCAAAGTGTCGACTATTCCATCGTGGCTGCTGGCGGCGGACCGCCATTGCTTTCCGGCACGGTGGTAGGTCTTCCTTCCATCAATTTTGGCTATGGCCAACTTTCCGGCCCCGGCAATTACCAAATCGTCCTGACCGGTCATTGCGGCAGTGACTCCTGCACCTGCACTGTCAATTTTACCTTGCCGGAATGTTGCAACTGTGGCGGCTTTTCAGATCTGACCTTCCGACCCACACAAGGGGGGATGAACATGCCCATTGACTGTGGAGATACCCTCAATATCTTGTGCGATCAGGATTTTAGTCCACTCATCTACGGATCGTTTCAATGCCAGGGACCTTCCTGTACAAACACCAACACGATCCAATGGACGCTACAGGACCCGCAAGGTAATCCGGTGCAAAGTTTTCCGGCTACAGCCGACCCTTTCTTCAACTTTGCCCTTACCCCGTCATGGTTCAACACGCCCGGCCTTTATACCCTTACCCTCACCGGGCAATGTGCCGGCCAGATGTGTACCCCTTGTGTACTATATATCGAATCGCCGGGTTGTGACTGCTGTGAAGACTATGAAGCCTTTTGTGACCTGATTGATGAGGGATTTACCGTGCAGCAGGATGGCTGCAATATTACCGTTTGTGCACCACAATTTGACAGTTGTCACTACATCAACGTCACACCTGATTTTGGTGATGGAACTACGCCCACTACGGGTACCCAACCCGCCAATGGTTGCTGGTCCCACAGCTACACGCAGAGTGGGGTCTATACCATCTGCATGCAGGTCTTTGAGGATACCTGCTGGAATAAGGATATGTGCATGACCGTGGATATCAATTGCAACAACATGCCCCTCTATCAATGCGGCATGGCCATTACCACGTACCAACCGCCAACACTTAATTTAAACGACAAAGTATTATCAATCAGAGATATACGCAACCGTACGGGTGTGCCCAAAATGATTAATTGGGTAGCACCGGAAATTACGCATCCCCACTGGACCTATGGAGGTTTGGGCGCCATTTTTGGCATTGCCACTGATAAATTTGACAACATCTACGTTTGTGCTTCATCCGCTTATGTGCAAAGCTGGCCCAACACCAATCATTACGGGTTGGCGGGCAGTGGGGGAATTTATCGAATAGACGCCATTACCGGAAATCCATCCGTTTTTGTCAAAACTGCACTTACTGTTGGTCCACCCAATATTGGAGGGACTGAAATACCAAATGACCTGACAGGATTGGGCAACATCTGCTACGACGAAAGCTTTGATCAGTTCTTCGTCACCAATATGGAAGACGGCCGCATCTATCGCATCGATGCATTTACCGGCGCTATATTGAGCACCTTCGACCCATTTACCCCCGACAACAACAGTGCAGGCATGGTTTGTGATGGCGAGCGCCTCTGGGGAATTGGCATTTACAACGACCGGATTTACTTCAGTCAATGTAATCAAAATTCCGCCATTAATTCAGGGAATATACCCAATATGATCTATTCGGTAGGCCGGGATGCTTCCACGGGAGAGTTTGATTTTGTGAACGGAGAAACCCTGGAAATTCCCCTCCCGGCCTTTCCTTTCACGCCCCCCCGATCCAACCCGGTATCGGATATTGAATTCTCCGCAGACGGGAAAATGATCCTGGCGGAGCGCTCGGAAATGGGTATGGGCTGCTTCAATACCATAAGTCCCACTTCTCACGAGTCACGGGTATTGGAATACATTCAGAATCCCCCCCTGGGCTGGGTAGCCTCTCCCCGGCAATTTTTGGTAGGCGAACGCAACTACCTTGAAAGCGCTGCCGGAGGAGTCGATTACGGATATGACAATATCGATCCCGTGACCGGGGTATTTGGCAAGTGCGACAGCATGGTTTGGGCCACCGGAGATATCCTATCTGAAACGCCGATTGAGGTTTACGGTATCGCGGGTATTCCGGCAACGGGAAACATCTGGTTTAATGACACCTGGATCGTTGATGCCGACCAGATGTATTCGGTGAATCCCAAAAGATTGATCGGCGATGTAGACATCCTGCATTGCGATTGCCCGGCCGATATGGATACTTGTGTTTGTCTGGGCTTTGCCAACCTGTCCTTCTCCAACGGAGCAGGAGCCGGCGCATGGAACCAAAGTGTAGTCTGCAACAACCTTACACCGGTAAACCTGCCCTGTATCGGTAGTGATGGCTTCTACTATTTCAGTGGTGCCCTGCTTTGCTCAGGCCCAATGTGTACTTCAAGTGTTGATTACGAGGTGGTTTCGGCCAATGGCGGAGCAGTACTACTCAGTGGAACACTTACTAACAATAACGCCTTTACGCTGCCGCCGATGCCTTACAACCTGTTCCCCGGACCGGGTAATTACCAGATTCATCTCACCGGTCAGTGCGGAGGAAGCCCCTGTGCTTGTACCATCAATTTTACTGTACCCGGTTGTACCTCTTACGTCTATGGAAGGGTTTATGCGGATCTTGACTGTGCTGCTGTTCCTTTTACGGATCAACCGACTTTGGCCGGGTGGACAGTGGTCCTTTATGATGCATTAGGCAATGAATATGACAATACCCTCACCGATGAGAATGGAAGCTACGAATTTGTGAATGTTCCGGAGGGCGACTATCTCGTGCAGCTCATTGTGCAGGCAGGCTGGAGCCCCTCCTTACCTGCGGGGGCCTCATACAACCTCACGGTGGAAGCCCCTGACCCGCCCGCCGGTCCGCGAACGTATAATCTTTCATTTGGCCTTTGCGCCATTTGCGATTGCAGCGACTTGCAGTTTTATGTAGAAAATTATGAAGGCTGTTGTTATTACCTGGAAGTGCAAAACAATGCAGCCTATTGCTTCCCGGAAATCAATATTAGTCTAAATGCCGGAACCTTCAGCAATATAATGCCAAATGGCTGGACAGTCAATCTCGTCGCTCCTGACCAGCTACAGCTCATCCCTCCGGACGGATACATACCCGGAGGTCAGCAGCTTCCGGTACAGTTTTGCATTGAGGGCAACCTCTCCCCAGCTTTTACCATTACCGCCGATTATGACGATAATGGGCAAACCATCAACTGTGGAGCCAGCATTGCGTCAAGTTGTAGTCCCGCCTGTACTGATCAATGCGAAGCCAATAACCTCTGGGATGCGACGCAAATTGTCAATGGCTTTGTACAGGCCATGGTGGAATACCAGGGAAAATTGATCATTGGCGGCATTTTTGATCAGGTTGGCAACCAAAGCGGCTTTAACAATATTGCCGCCTGGGATGGCACCACTTTTTCTACCCTTGGCAGTGGTATACCGGGCAATTTGGGTTCCGAAGGCATCTTTGCCTTAGCGGTTCACAACGGCCAATTGTATGCCGCCGGTCGTTTTGTTAACCCCGCGGGAAGCATTGCCGTTTGGGATCAAAATGCGGGAAGTTGGCTGCCATTGGACGGAGGCCTTGGTTTTATCAATTTCCCTAATTCGATAGCTGGCGTCTATGCCCTCTTGAGTACCCCCAATGGACTATTGGCTGGTGGAGGATTTGATCGGGCCGGGTTGTTGAATCCGTTGGCAAATGTGAACAGTATTGCCCTTTGGGATGATGCCTTGGGACAATGGGTCGATAATCTGGGTGGAGGAGTGCAAAATTCCAGTTCAAATAGTGGTGACATTAGAAGTCTGGTCTATTACAAAGGCAATATTGTGGCAGGAGGGTCCTTCGCCATGGCCGGGGGCATTAGTGCCAAGAGCATTGCCTACTGGGAAAACCAGATGTGGCATAGCATGGGAGCTGGCGCAAATTTCGGTTACGTTTACGCCATGCAGCAATATGGCGGCAAGCTGTGTGTTGCCGGAAATTTTTACAATATTTCCAATCTTCCCAATACCCAAATCATTGCCTCCTGGAACGGCACCAGTTGGGAATCTATGGGTGGCGGTGTTCCCATTATCAACAATAATGAGGTAATCAATAGCCTGATTCTTTACGATGGAAGGCTTTATGCGGGCGGAACTTTCACCCAAATCGGCATCACGGCCGCCAATGCCGTGGCGGAATGGGATGAGGCCAATGACAGCTGGCTAAGCACCAATCATTTTTACGAACGCATCTTTGCCTTAGCGACTTACGAACAGCCAGGGGAAGCGTGCACCCTGTTTTCTGCCGGTGCCAATACTCCCGTACGCGAATGGACCTGTTTGACAACCGATACCCAAGCACCACAATCTTCTGCTTTCCGGCTATACCCTAATCCTACCACCGGGGGCTTTGTCCTGGAATTGCCCCAACCGGCCGGTCCGGAAATGTCCTTCCAGGTACTCGGATTGACCGGGCAGGTGATGCTCACCAAACGTGCTGAAGCAGGAAATACCTTACAAGTCTTCGACATTGAGTCGTTACCGTCCGGATTATATTTTGTTCAGGCGCTCTCAGCCGGAAGAGTTGTCGGTATTGAAAGAATAGTGAAGCAATAATGCCAAAACTAATGCTCACAAAGTCGTGGATATTTATAACCTGCGACTTTGTGAGACCTTTAACCGCCTCCTTTCAATGACGGACAATAATACTCCAATTGTAACTGTACCGGCGACCCTCTGGGATGGCGCTCAACAACTTCCCGGATGTTTGGAACTGTGGCCCGCTGCCGTCATTTTCCATCCCACAGACTTCAAAGATGGACACCTCAACCTGCACATTCCCCTTCCCTCCATCAAAAAAGTGGAGGCCTACCTCGTCTTTGATCTGGCCAAAAACGGTTTGCGCATTGAAGGCCAGGAAGGCCGGTTTGACCTTTTTGTCCTGGATGAAGTAAGCCGTTTTAAGCAGTTGTTGATCGCTGAAATAGGGAAGTTGTCGGGGTAGTAAATAACCGAATTTAGATGGGTTTTGACCGAATGATTGGTTTGCCTATACCGAATTTAGGAATAGCAAGCGGGAAAGTGCAGAAAGGTAGAACTTTAGGGTAAGATTTTTAATCAGTACCTCATTAAAACCACAAAGATTTTAATCATGAAAAAGAGATCAATCTTCGCATTAATAAGTGTTGTCGTTTTGAGCTTTGTAGTGGTTTATTACTACCTCAAAACTGCGCCCCAACCTCAGGTCTACGGTGTAGAACTCAATTTGTTTGGCAACAACGGCTATCGCATTTATGAAATATATTACAGTAATGGAGCAGAGAATGGTAATACATCCAAACCCATCAAAGGTGTTGGCGTTGCCCAAGGGTCAACAATCAATGTCCTTGGCATTGCACGTAAGGTGGGACAAGTCTCAGGACAAAATGAAGCAATATTTAGTGCCGTTGAAGCAAATAACCTCAGTTCCTGTGGCAATGGAACCGCTTTTTATGATGTTGACTTAAATACAGGATCGGCAACTAAACTGGGTACAGCTAAGTTAGGCCCTGACTTTAACATTGAGATAAAAGACATAGAATTCAATCCCGTAGATGGAAATTTGTATGGCATTTACCAAGATAGATTAGTTAGAGTTGAAAAAGATGCAAGTAACTCCTATGGAGCGCCATGCTTTGGTAGCAATCAAGGTACAAGTGCTATTATCACCTGCATTGGCACCTTAACTAATATCGGCCAGGGGCCATATAGCGTTTCGTTTGATCATCTTGGGACTTGTTATATCATCAGTGCAAGAGACCATAAAGTTGCAAAAGCAATAATTCCTTCGTCGCCAAGCTGTGCTCCTTTATCTTATACAGGTGCAATATATCATGACGCCAGCATTCCGAACATAAACCCGGGGATAAACAATAGTGACATAGAAGTAGCCTCGTGTGTATCTGGAACTACACTCGTGATTGGGGTATCAGATCCTGACAATGGAAAATCATTTTATCACTGGGGCACTAATAACTGGACTAAAAAAGGTAATTACTGCGTAAGAGATTATACTTCTACGGCAAAATCACTTTCAATCTTTAAGTAATTTTGAAAAAGCAATGTTTTGCTTATCTCACAAAAAATAACCCAATGAAAACTCCATTCATCATCCTCTTCCTGATCACCTCCGTGGTCGCTTTTTGTCAATCCAACGTCTATTTTGATCAGAAAGATATGGTCTACCCTCAAAAGGCCGGCATCTATGAAACGCTGGAGGACTTTCTAAAAGACTCCGTCAAATACATTGGCGAATACAACGAAGCCTATAATAAAATTAAGCTGGGCTCCATGCGGTGGCAACACGCCGGTACGGTCAACTTTGGCGATACTTATTACAAATATGCCGAAGCCACTTTTTTCGGCTATAAGGACGATAGTGGAAACCGGTACCGTATTATGAATGGAGGAGCTTACGTGGTCCTGGCTGCCGGCGATATCTGGCTTTACTCACAGGGGTATCGCAATGGAATTTACTCCAACGAACATGAACCGGGAGGCTGGATCAAAACAAAAAAAGAGGGAAAGAAAATTCAAAAATATGCCACAGAACAAGATCCCTGGGTGTGGTATGCCTTTGGGGTAGATGCGGAAAAAGAAAAGCTCAAAAACTGGAAGAAAAAACCAAATGAAAAAGTAAAAGCCGCCCTTTTTGCCAATGATCCGGAAATTGCTGCTGCATTTATGGCAGACCGAAAAAAGGACCACAATTTACTGTTTGACAATAGCTATATGAACAATCTGGAGCGCATCATTTACTACGTAACGCTTTACAATAAAAAACACCAGGGTGAAGTAAAGAATTATTGATTTAAAAAGGTAGTAATAGCCTGCAAATACAAAGCTGGCTGCTCCAGTTCCATAAAATGCCCCGCATTGGGAACAATCACCAATTTATGATTAGGGAATAACGCCAGATACTCCTCCGCGTAACCCCATTTTTGGTTGTCGTACTGCCCACGCAGCAGTAATACGGGGAGGGTATCATTTTTGATTTGGGAACGCTGGTCCTCGAATGCAAAGAAGCTTTTGTAGGTCATGATATGGGCATAGTACCCCGCCCCGATCCGCGGCTCTGGCAATGTAGCAGCATCCACCACCGCCGATTGGTTGAGGTGGCCAAACAAATGTGCCATAAACGCATCCGCTTCCCGATCGGAGGCCAGCTTATTGCCAAATAGATAAGCCCACTTGGTCATCAAGCGACTGCGGAGGTTTTGTGCCTGGGCATTGGCTTGTTGGTTGGTAGTTGGAGGCGGTTGCAAATTCAGGCTATCCGGTGGTGGTACCGTGGCCAATTCTCTCCGAATCGGAGGAATCGGGCCAGGTCCAGTGAACACAATTTTTTCCACCCGGTCTGCATGTTCTGCCATAAAAGTCGCCGCCAAAATAGCCCCCCACGAATGCCCGATCAGAATGACCTTTTGTGCCCCGATTTTTCCGATGATCGCCGCCAGGTCCCACTGATGCCGTTCGATGGTATACTCCGTGATATCCTCCAGCCGCGCCGAGTGCCCCGACCCGATTTGATCGTAGAAATAGAGGTCGTAACCCTTATTGGCCAGCTGCCCCAATACCGCTATTGTTTCATCTGTGACCCGCCCTCCCGGACCACCGTGCAGGTAGATGATGGGCGTTGACTTCTTCTCCCCTTTTGCCGGAATTTGGCTGTAGCCAATGTGGGAGCCGGTAGGTAGATCCCAATACTGAGTGCCGGGGCGTTCCTGAAAGGGTAATACATCGTAGCTTCTGGGAATAAAAAGGAAGCCCAGCAGGACAATGATGCCTAACAAAATTAAAAAGGCCGACACTTTTAGAAAATTTCGCATCGAAGACGTGATGAGATGAAGCGTATGTTTAAAGATGGGAAGGTCTGGACTTTTTTATTATCAGGAAAATATAAATGTTGTAAAACCGGGAATCACTGATGAACGGCACTTTGTCGAGGAGGAGTCGTATTATCTTTTGCAAACAATCCTTAGCCGCTCCGACGAAAGCAAAAGACTGTCCTTATAAAATCGCAGGGTGTATTTCCCTTCCGGGAAACCGGCTAGCTTGCTGGTATTATTAACCCATATTCTGCGACCTCTTGCCTCAAAATTTCCCCTTATTGTTTCTCCCCGAAATGAGCCTAAACTGAAATATTCGTCCTGGTCAAAATTTAAATAGTTTTTTGAAAAATCATAGCTGCCAATAATAATATCCGAAGGTTCGATGCCTTCTGTCACGTTGAGTGCTTCTCCATCCAGGTCCATGCCCACAACCTCCCAGCGGTAATAGGTCAACCGGTTGAGGGCCTCCACATTTCTCCCTTTTGCGTAAGCAAAAATGGCAATACCGGCCACCACCAGGACCAGGACACCAATGGACCACCGCAACTTTTGTAAAGGCATCAGGCGGTTGAGCACCGGAATTTTATCGGTAAGCTGTAATAACCTTTCCAAAAGATAGGTATCGCTATTTTTACGCAACCGGTCCAGAGAAAGGTAGCCATTCTCCTCAAGGATGCGAAGCGCCTTCTCGTAGTCCGCCTTCTCCACCAGCACCATAATCGACCCGAATGGCGCAGATCCATACTTCCCGTCTTCAGACAAGTGATCCCTCACCTCCACCTTGATACCCTGGTCACGCAGCAGCTTAATCATAGGCTGATTGGCGCTTAACTCTGCGCGAGTGAAGTAGCGGGCTATGATTTGTTGGTTATCTGGCATGAGTTGTAAAGCTTGGGGTTGTTTGACCCTATTGGTAAAGGTACGCAATCAGAGAATGTGAATCAATATTGGGTGGCCTTTTGGGTTGGCAGAGCTTTAATTTTTTAAAAAAATAGTATTATATTTACAAGTGGATGGTTTATACCTTATTTCTAGGCCTTCTCTATAAAAACGCTGATAATTAATTAGTTGTGAGAATTTACATTCGCAAAAGTTGGATGAAGATATATTATAGACTTGCTGACTGAACAGAATCTAAAATGGATTTATTTCTATTAGAAAATAAAATACCAAAAGCAGCATTTGATCTATTTCGGTTTTGGACTTCAAAGCTGGGTGATGATCAAAAGCAAATAATAATTAATAATGAGCAGGTATTGATATCTGATCTAAGACAAGCATTTAAAGAAGCCTTAAAAGTACTGCTTGCCAAAGAAAATAGACATAAAAAAGCTGAAGGATGGCAGATAGGATTTGTACTTGGATTTGTTGGTGCAAACTTAAGTAGAGGATGGTATCAAGATTACATCGTCAGAAATAGTAGGGGATATAAGATATTTACCGGAATACAAGCTATTGAATCCTATTTAAAATTCGACAAGGTAGCTAAGTCTAGAATAGATAGAATTTATGAACATCTTTTAATGGAAGATATCAACCTCGAAAATGTTGATCCCCACATCCAAAAGAACGACATAGAGATCGATAAAAAAACAGCCAAAATAGAATTCAAAACAGGAGGTGATCATGGCAAGATCGATGCCATATTAAATGATTTAAAAGTAAAGCAGATAAAGAAAGTAGTAAAAATCAAAAACAAAAATTTGCCCAAATTACCAATCCAGGATCATTTTACTACTTGGGAAATAGATGAGTTAATTCGGATTAACGAATTAAATACTCCCCCGTCGTCTATAGTAAGTTAGCTTCCCTACTTTATCGACTTCAAAAACCTACCCACCTTATCAATACCCGGATTAAAAATCTGCTTCAATATTCTATTCAATTCGTCTTCAAACTTGGAATGCTGAGAACGGTTTTCACTTAATTTGGACCTCAGCTCGGGATCATCCTGCATTTTTTGGTTGATGCGGTCGGAGGTAGCGCTGTTCTTTTCGGCCACGGTTTGCATTTCGGCGCTGCCGTTTTTCTTTACAATTTCATATTGTTCCTTCGCCCGTTCGTTATCACCGCGCATGGCGTAGCAATTGCCTTTGAAATGGGCAAGAGCTGCCTGAAATTTTTTATCCTCGCGGGTGATACCGGTTTCATCGCCTTTTTCCAATTCAAAGAAGCGCTGCAAGGCATCGTAGGGCTTACCTTCAAAACACTGAATGATGCCGATCAAAAAATCTGCCAGGAAATTGGCATTATTGGAAATGGAAAACTCCAGACCAGCAGGATTGTCGAGCACGATGGAATTGTCCTGTGCCAGATCGGGTACATTCATTTTTAAATTAGCCAGGGTGATATAAATATTAAACACCTCCTGCTCCAGGCTCAGAAAGCCGTTTACAAACATACCGCTGGTATCACAAGTATTTAGAAAATGCTCCTGCTGAATAAACTCATCGTACCGTTTCACCTGTCTGGACTGTGGTCCTACCGGGCTGACATCATACACATCATCGGGCAGCAGAAAGTCCATTCTGGTCACCAGCGTATTGGCAAAACCATCCGTTTCCTCCACCTTTTCCGTACTTTGAAAATCAGCCACCAAAACGGCCACTTTGCGGTCATCACAACTCGCCGGTTTCAGGAAGGCAAACCAGGATGCCACCAGTAACAACAATACCCCAGCACCAATCAGTCCCAGGCGAACAAAGGATTGACCGCCTACGCCGACCACCTGCTCGGCCGCATCCATCTGGTCACAGAGTTCGAGTAAACTATTGCGAATCTTATTTAATTCGAGATTGGCATTTTCCTCGGACAGTAGTCCCAAGCGCATCTTCTCATTAACGTCATTCAGGCGGCTTTCGATGAGCGACAAGGCATTTTTGATCTTTCCTTTTTTCACCTGAGCATGCATCTGCTTTATGGCAGCAGAGAGCCGGTTCTGACTAATTAATTCTCTTGCGTGAGTATCCATCGGGGTTTAGGTTTTTTTAAGGTAAGCCTCAAAATAATGAAAGAGTTTTAGCTATACAAATTATTCTTTTTTTTTGCGGGGGAAGTGTATGTTTGTAGGGATTACATTTAACAAAACACGCCCAAATGGCATCCGGATTCTGGTATTTAAAAGACGGCAGAGGCTTCGCCAAAAGGCTGCGATGGATGATCCGATTGATGGAAGAAATTCATCCAGTCCTGGCACTAAATCCCAAGGCCAAACCCTTTGCTGATTACCTCAACCAATACATTCCCACTGAAGATCATGAGTTCAACGGCTATGGCGGTTTTTACCATAAAAACACCGGCGAAACAGTCATGATGATCATCGACTTTCGGGAATTTACCGAAGAAAACCAGCGGTACTTCTGGGAAGCGGCGCAACAGAGGCTCGATCAGCTTCTGCACACCGCCGAAAAGGATCAGGAAGATGTCACACTGATTGAACTTCTTCAGGAACTTCTGGACATGAACCGACGAATCAATCAGAGGGAAGATCCTATGCAGCTAAATAACATGAGTATTATCACCCCGCCCACCGGTAAGAAGGTGGGGCCGGGGTGGGAATCGTAGTCAAACTCGATAGTCCTTCATTTGCATCTCTCTGCTTTCTTTTTTGGGATTTAAATATTAGATTTACGGAAGGCAAGGCCCTTGCTTTTCGCAGTAAAGCAGACCGTACACCGGACAATACTTGCAAAAAAAGTAGAAAAATTATCCTCACAGATAGAAGGTTTTTTAAATAGCGGATTTGAATATTCTGATGAATTTGAAAAAATAGGCGCTTTTAATTTTGAGTTCGATTATTACCTTGATAGTGAATAGGAGATAGAAAATAAAATTGAAGCCTGGAAAAAAGAATACTTTTGAGGACAGAAAATCAATCTTTCTTTATTTTCCCGAAAACATTTCGTCCAATGAAGGAGCGACTTTTATTAATGATTAGCATATGTCTTTTACTTTCTTCCTGCAATGATGAAAAGAAAAAAGAAAGCTCACCTACTCCTCCAATTAAGGAAACGAAAAACATAGAATTGGATCTCAAAGAGGCCAACCGGTTAAGTGAATTACCGCTTGGCTGTATTCAAAATCCGCTCCCCTATAAGTCGGGATTAGTCATTGCAAAAGAAAGCGATTTGGCCATGCCTGTAGAGCACCATCCGGCTTTTTACGGTTGCTATGATTGGCATTCTGCGGTACACGGTCATTGGTCTTTGGTTTATCTATTAAAAAACTTCCCTGACCTGGCTAAAAAAGAAGAGGCCATCCAAATGCTGGATGAAAATCTTACCGCTGAAAACATTGAAAAAGAAGTGGCCTATTTCTCATTAAACCCAGACAGTAAGTCTTTCGAAAGGTTGTATGGTTGGGCATGGTTGCTCAAGCTTCAGGAGGAATTATTTACCTGGAATAATCCCCTTGCTCAAAAGTGGTACAACAACTTAAAACCACTAGAAGATTATATTGCAAATGCTTACATTGAATACCTTCCAAAACTGGTTTACCCGATTAGAGTAGGTACTCATTCCAATACCGCTTTTGGCATTAGTTTTGCCTACGACTATGCACAAGTTGTTGGAAACGATACGTTATCAAATGCCATCAAGGAAGCAGCCATTCGATTTTACAGCAACGATAAAGATTGCCCGATTAGCTGGGAACCAAGTGGATATGATTTCCTCTCTCCCTGTTTGCAAGAACTTGACATTATGCGTAAAGTACTTTCTGAAGAAGCATTTAAAAAATGGTCTGTTGAGTTTTTACCTTCCTTATTTAATCAAAATTTAGCCCTCCCTCCAGGACAAGTCATCGATCGTTCTGATGGGCACCTCGTGCATTTGGATGGCGTGAATTTTTCAAGAGCCTGGTGTCTTTACCCTATAAAGGATAATGTCAATGCCTATAACTTAGCCACCGAGCATCTGGACTACTCTCTTTCCAAAATTACTGATGGAGACTATGCAGGACAGCATTGGTTAGGTTCATTTGCTTTGTATGCTTTTAAAACTAAGATTGAGGCATCGGAATAAACAAATGAGCATGTTTGGAAGGTTTATACATAATAGGTATATACGCCGTTATGGTGTTTGTACAACGTTGGTGGCTATAAAAAAAACATTAATGAAAAAAGAAAGAATAAGCTATATTGTTAAGCAGCTTTTAGCAACTGGAAAAATTGATGAAGCATTTCAAGTTCTCTTGGCATTTATCCGATCATATGATGATCTTAGAAAAAAGTTTTTAGATGATGTGATTTTGATTTCTTCGAGATATGCTAACTTAAAAAATAGTCAAGTTAGAGGAATAATATCTAATTCAGAGGCAACTTTGGAAGTTAGTCGAATAATTAGTTCTATTTTGAACTTGATTAATAAAATTGAGAGTGAGGTCCAAATAGATGAAAAATCAGTGAAGCTGATAGAGGATAACAATATTACATTTAATGACCATGTTGAAATTGAAGGTGATTTTTCGATTGATAGCGAGACTAAAAATACTTCTGAAACTCTGGTGGAAAAATCATTGAGAAATAATTTTAAGATAAAAATCTTGTTTTTAGCATCTAGTCCTGCTAATACTAGCTTTATTAGGTTGGATAAAGAAATGAGAGGCATTGAAGAGGAGCTAACAAAATCAAAATATAGAGACTACTTCGAGTTTATTAAGATTTCGGCCGTGAGAATTAAAGATTTTCAAGAAGCGCTGCTAAGATATAATCCCAATTTCGTTCATTTTTCTGGTCATGGTAGTTCTGATGGTATATCTTTATTAGATAATCGTTTTGAAGATTCAAAAATTGTTAGATCAGAACCGTTAGCAAATTTGTTTAAATTATTTACTGATAGCATATCTGCTGTATTTTTAAATTCTTGTTTTTCATATGAACAAGCTATTTTAATAAGGAAGTATATTCCTAATGTTATAGGAATGAAGAGTGCTATTCCTGATGAAACTGCGATTCAATTTGCGAGTACATTCTATAGAGCAATTGGGGAAGGAAAAAATGTAAACTTCTCTTTTGAGTTTGCCAAAATTTCAGTAGAATTAAATAATATATCAGGTAGTAATATCCCGGTTATACTTTGATAACACTTTGAAAGTTAAATTAATTATTGAAGATGGAAGTAATAGAAAAATTCAAACTTATAAGAGCGTCAAAAAATAGTATGATTGATGTAACTCTTGATTTTATTCGAGGTCAACTATTACAGAAAGTTTTATATAAAGTTGCTAGAGTTCACCTTATTGCAGCTGAAAAGGTATTTATTACCGCTCCTGTCAGTTCCGATATAGAAACCGAAATACGTGTAGGAATAGGGCATTTAAGGGTGGCGTTCTACACTTATGAAGAATGCTTGTCAGGTAGAAAAAAGAGCTGGTTTAAAATTGTTTTATATACAGAGGAAATTAGCGTGTATGAGAAAATGACTTATATATCTATTCTTATTTCATTACTCTATCATCAAATTAACGATGACAGCAGTGTACATTGGGGCAATCTTGCGAAAGAGACTTTTGTAAAATATCAAAAGAGTCAATTGGAATATTATAACGCACCAAGTTTTGATTCTACTTATATTGGTATGGCAGATACAACTGCCGGACGAGGTGTAGATCCTGATGTAGCTGACGAAATTAGGCGAGACTTTTACAAAATAGCTAATCATGTAAAAGAATTAGAAGATTTTTTAAATTCATAATTTTACAGCCAACAACAATGCGCATACGTCAACCCAGCCATGACGTTGATTCTTCGGTTGAAAAGTCCTAAATTACGCCACGTTAAAGCTTCGAGAAGAAGTTTGTAAAAGCTGGCAACGCCGCATACACGAACCGTGTGAGAAATTCAGCATAGATGCAAAAGATCAAGAAATCATATTCAGATATCAGCAAAGTAAGTGAAATGATTATTCTTTTCACTGCAGAAATTGCTCCTTGGCAGAAGGATATAAACTTCGGAACTTCTTTCAATCATGACCTCCAATTAGCAGACCTTGATCGGGATGTCTTTCTAAAGAGGAAGATTAGAAAAACACCCACGAAAAATTAATCTTTCCTTATTTTCCCGGAAACTTCCGTTTCATGAAGGTAAAACCAACTCCTCCACGCCCCTGGCCGTATCTATTGCCACTGATTCTTTTCCTGTCCGGCTGCGGCAGTTCGACCAGTGACCTCACCTTTGATTTGTCCGATTGGAGCTTGTCGGTCGATACGCAGGGAAAACTGACTGCCCTGATCAATAAAGAGGATGGCAAAAATCATTTATTAAATACACGGGAGTCCTGGTTGCTATCGGTGAAGGTGGATTCTACGGTATATGCTCCTCAGTCGGTTGTGGCTGGCGATGCTGATACTTACACTCTCCATTTTCCGGATAGCCTTTCCGTGCAGATTCGCATTGAAAAGAAAGCGGACTATCTAAGTCTGGAGGTCATCGATGCGACACCCGCCGATCAGATCGATGCGGTGATTTGGGGGCCGTACTTTACCACTTTGGAGGGAAGCATTGGGGAGACGGTGGGTATCGTGCAGGATTCAGTATTTACGCTGGGACTTCAGGGACTGAACGTCAAAACGCTGGGCGGATACCCCTGGCGGGAAAATGACCACATGCCGCAACTGGATATTTTCAGCCAGTCGGATTATGAAAATATGCAACGCGAAGAGGGCAATGGCTATGTGCTTTATTCCGTGGAAGCGGCCAGGCCGGTTGATGGCGGCAGTGCACTACAGGCCTTCACCAGAAACCGGAGCACGGATCGGGTGATTGATAATTGGGGACACCCACATTTTGTGGCTCCGGCTTATGAGGATGGTGGGGTAGTCGGCAGTAAGATTGCGCTATTTGGTGTAGAGACCGCAGCAACGCTGGATATGATCGGCCGTATTGAGCTGGCGGAAGGCCTTCCCCATCCCGAAATCAACGGCACATGGATCAAAAAATCGCCGGTGATCAATTCCTCCTACCTGATCATGGATTTCACCGAAGCGACGATTGATGAATGCCTGGATTATACCGAAAAAGTTGGATTTGGCTACCTGTACCATGGGCATCCATTCCAAACCTGGGGGCATTTTCCGTTGATTGAGGCGCAATTTCCCAACGGCTACAATGGCATGAAACAATGCGTGGAAAAAGCCGAGGCTCGCGGCATTGGATTGGGTACCCACACCCTGACCAATTTCATTACCACGGACGATCCCTACGTGACGCCGGTTCCCGATGAAAGACTGGCCAAAGTTGGGAGCAGCCGCCTTTCACAAGCCATCACCAAAGATCAATCCGAAATCACCATTGAAGATCCGGTCTTCTTCAACCAGATGGAGAATAACACACTAAAGAGCGTCCTGATCGGCCAGGAAATCATCCGTTATGGTTCCGTCACCGAAGCAGCGCCCTGGAAGCTGCTGGATTGCCAGCGGGGAGCGTTTGGCACAACGCCATCAGCGCACCAGGCCGGCACCGAGATCAGCAAGCTAATGGACCATCCATACAAAGTATTTTTGGGTAATGCCGAACTCAACCAGGAGATCGCCGAAAATATTGCCGACTTTATGAATGAAACCGGGGTGCGTATGCTGGATTTTGATGGACTGGAAGGCGGCCATTCTACGGGTATGGGCAATTATGCAAAATCATTGTTTGTCAAACAATGGTACGACCGCCTGGACAATAATCTAAAAGGTCATTTCCTGGCGGGAGCAAGTCGGCCTACACATTATTTTTGGCACATCTACGCCCGCATGAATTGGGGCGAACCCTGGTACGCAGGCTTCCGGGAAAGCCAGACCGAATACCGCCTGCGCAACCAAAAATATTACCGGCGAAACCTGATGCCCGGCATGTTGGGCTGGTTTCTGATGACCCCGACCACCACCGTGGAAGACGTCCAGTGGCTGATGGCCCGTTCAGCGGGATTTGACGCCGGATTTTCCTTTGTGGCCAGCCCGGAGACCTTCCGGCAAAATGGCAAGTCTGACGAAATATTACGCATCATCAAAGTGTGGGAAAGAGCGAGGTTGGCGGGCCTATTTAAGCCGCAGGAAAAGGAGCAAATGCAGGACTTATCCACGGAATTTGAACTGACGCCGCAAGCACAAAACAAGTATGCGCTCACGCCAGTGCAGTCTTTTAAATTCAATTACAAAAAGAAAGTCCGCCAGCCGGGCGAGCCGCTTTATTCAGTTTATGAATTTGACAACAACGGCGCTGAACAACCATTGACAATGATGCTGACTGCGGTCAATTGCAACGTAACCGAAATCACCGTAGAACTGGACAATTATAAAAAGGCGGTCCTCCCCATCACCCTGCAAAAAGGGCAAACGATTGAGGTCAAGGAGGGACAAATCCAGCTCTACGATAAAGAATGGAAGGTACTCAAAACCCTTTCTAATGAGCTGTCGGAATGGACCATTGCTCCGGGCGCGCACAAGCTGAATGTTGAGTGTCAATTCCTCGAAGCGGGAGAGGATTCGGCATTGAAGATGGAGGTGAGGATGAAAGGGGAAGTGTTGCGGGAGGTGGAGGTTGGCTTTGACTGAAATGGTTGGGTGAAATTTATTTCATCCGTATCCAGCAAGCCCTTCACCTCCAGGAACCAGGAGATTTCCTAAAAAGGTACATCGTATTAGAAATGCTCGCGTGCGTACTGTGGGTGATAAATGGCTGCGCGAAAATCACTACCTTGAAGAGACGTCACAAATTTTGTTGAAAAACCATTATGAAAATCTCCAATATTCTCAAAAAGAAATTCAGCACCGTTTTCTGGATAATGGTGTCGTGGACCATCATCTCCATGATGCAGCTCGGGTATGAAATCACCATTATTAAGGAATATGGCCTTGAATATCGCTGGAGCGCGCCCAACAGCTTTATGACCTATTTCCTGATCAATACAGCGGCCTTTGTATTGAATGGCTTTTTAGGCGGTTTGATCGTCGTTTTTTTCCTTCAGTATTGGATCCGGAATCGGTCCTATGGCTTTGGACTCCTTTATGGCGTGCTCATTTATATCCTCTTATTCTTTTTGATGACGTGTTTGCAAAATTACTTTGTCATTAATTCCATTTGGGATGGAAATACGCCCTTTTATTCGGCCTACATCAAAGGCTTGAAGGACTATTTTATAAGTTATGAATTCATCCGGCTTTTCCCGTTTTGGTTGCTGGTATTAACCGGCACGCTGATCTCTTTATTCATTAATGACAAATACGGTCCCGGAGAACTCAAGAAGTTTCTTCTCGGCAAATATTTTTACCCAAAAGAAGAAGAGCGGATCTTTATGTTTCTGGATCTAAAAGGATCGACAACCATCGCTGAAAAGCTCGGTGAAAACACTTACTTTAACTTCATACAGAAGGTCTTTAAAGACGTCACGCCGGTCCTCTTGGAA
This sequence comes from Saprospiraceae bacterium, assembly GCA_965229635.1. GTDB lineage: Bacteria > Bacteroidota > Bacteroidia > Chitinophagales > Saprospiraceae > BQJU01. Next base: position 1,239,241 of record OZ245894.1, on the reverse strand, counting down.
ACCAAAGGAGAAGTGTACCAATACGTTGGCGATGAGATCGTCATCACCTGGAAAATCAAGCCCGGCAGTAAGGATTTAAATTGTATTCGTTGCTTTCAAAATATTAAAAAACTGCTGGAGCACCTGGCACCGGCATACCGGGAGCAATTTGGTGCGATTCCTGAATTTAAGGCCGGACTCCACGTCGGTAGGGCCATTGTGGGAGAGGTTGGGGTGATCAAAAGAGACATTGCCTATTCGGGCGATGTATTGAACACCACGGCCCGCATTCAAAGCAGATGCAACGAATTTGGAGCAACGCTTTTGATCTCGGAAGATCTGCTAAGTTTATTCCCAAAGGGGGCTGTGGCTGCAAACCCCATTGGGGAAGTGGCCTTAAGGGGAAAGTCGAAAGCGGTTGGGCTGTATAGTATTTAGCCAGTGGAGGTATTTGATTCCTGAGGGTGCCAATTGGCAGACATACCACATTAAGCGTCCTTACAAGGCTGAATCTTACTACCTGTTTTTTCTTGATACGGAGGGAAATATTGACAAAGTGTTTGAAGGGAGTATTGCGTACTAAATATTATAAAAGGGCCATCCCCGCTGTAGAGGAGATAGCCCTACAAAACTGTTGATTATGGCTTGACCTTGACCCATCGCCTCGTCATGCTTCCTTCCTCGGTGCTCAGCCTTAGCCAGTAGGTTCCGGCAGGGAGGTCCGCTACCGACCAGGTAAAACGCTCCTGGTTGCTTTGGTAGGTTCGCATTTTGAGGATCTGTCCGGTCATATCGGCCAGTGTTAGCTGATAGCTTGTGGTTTGGGGCAGATCAACCTGAATGTTGATGAAATCAACAGCTGGGTTTGGGGTTATATGCAGGGTGTTTTCCGCAAGGTTATTTTCCTGAGTATTGGTGACGTCCATGGAGATTTCCATGCGCACTTCCGGAACAAAAGCCGGTGGTCCGAAGATGCCCGTTCCAATCACATTCCAGATGCCATTCCAAAAAACAGTACTATTTGATTCGGGCTCGTACCGGATTTTATTATTTACCTGAATGCCCAAAGGGGCGCTCTCATCAAAGAAGTCGGCTACCAGAAAATAGCGGCTACCAGGATTTAAGGCCACCCCGTTGTCGCCGGTATTGATATCCATCAATGGCACCTCTACCCGCTCTAAAAAGGAGTCATCTTCTCCAAATTCATAGCCTCCAAAGCCTCTAATGATTAAACTATTGTCTGATTCAACATCAAAATTATTCCAGTCGTCAGCAATTTCCGGTATGACTTCAAAGAGGGTCACCGGTATATTTTTACCCGCCAGTTCGGGTTCACAACAAATGCGAATACTGGCCGTTTCAGCTTTAAACCCGCCATTCCAATTGGCGCTGGTGTGGTAAAGATTACCCGCCCGGAATGAACCGTCGCCACCGGTCCAGGAGATGGCGCCAAAGTATTCGCCGTAATCTTTGGCGTAGGAGGTCTCGGTAGCCCGAAAAGGGATCCGTGCGGTATTGTTTGAGGGGGTAAAATCCGGATCATCACGCGCATAGACCGAATATTCAATATAATATTCTCCCGTATCAAGTGCTTCCGTGGTGAAGGTGTTAGGAAAAATATACTCTACCTCGACATAGCCGAAGGGAAATATGCCGGTTTCGATACTATCGGCAAACAACAATGTGCCTTCACTATCGCTGACTTCCACCCTTTTTACTACATCAAACAAGTCTGCCGTACCCCGATTGGAAACGGTCAGGGAAAACTCCAGTTCATCATCAGTCATCTGGGAAACCGGCTGGGCATAGCTGGTAAGCGGATAAACCACATGATCGAGCACCAGGTCATACTCGGGAGTTTCAGATACCATCACATCATCAATCCCCCAGAAGTAACTATAGCCATCATAGTGAAAGGAAAATTGTACATTAGGCTCTCCGGCGGCTACTTCCGTAAAGTCGAACGAACTGGCTATTTCATAATCAGCGGTTCCTCCTGCCAGAAAGCTGATGCCTCCATTGATGACCTGATATTCCCAGTTTTCACCGCCATCAATACTTATCCCGATCCGGGAAACAGACTGGAATTTATAGTACAGCTGGTAAAAGGTTAGGACTACTGACGACAGTTCTGAGCAATCGATCACCGGTGTGATCAATTCGGACGTTAAGGGAAAAGGAGCCTCCCCTATCGGTAACGGGTCGGAAGCTGAACTTCCTCCCGTGCTCAAATAGATAGCGTTGAAAATAGCAAATCCGTTATCGGCTGTTGGTGATTTCATCCGGTAGTGATCGATCCAAAAAGCATCATTGGGGAGTCCCTCATTGGTCATCCAGAACCAGAGCGCATTTTGTACCGAATCGGGGTTGCCAGAACTGATGGGATTCTGGGTCCAGTCATCAGGAATGCCGCCATCAAAGTCTTCAGTGAATGCGATGTTTTGGGAAAAATTTGGGGTTATACAGAGCAATAAAAAGAGCAAAAGGAGTAAAGGTTTAGGTAACATAATCAACGCTTTTTGTGATTGAAATTGACAATGCCACAATATTCCAATCCTTACCCCATACGCTCTTGCACAAAGCGTTCAAAGGCTTGGACAAATCGTTCCTTGCCCTTTTTTTGCCTGGACAAAACGACAAAATAAAATCATAAATACATAAAAATCAATTACTTGCGGATTTCACTTGGAGCAATGCCAAATGCCTTGGAAAAAGCACGAGAGAAATAGGCGGGATCTCTAAAGCCTACCTGATAGGCCACTTCGGAGATGGATAATTCGGAGTTTTGCAGCAACTGCCGTGCTCGCTGCAACCGATATTCACGCATATACTGCACGATAGATTTGCCCGTAAGGGCCTTGAGCTTTTTAAACACCTGTGACCGACTCATGCCCAGATCGCGTGTCAGATGCTGGACGTTAAAATCTTCGTCTTCCAAACGCTCTTCCAACAGCGCCTGGATTTTTTGAATGAACACATCTTCTTTTGGAAAAGCCGATGAAGTACGGGCCTCCACCGGACTCGCATTGCGGTAATAGTCCTGCAGGCGTTGCCGCAACTCGATCAGTTTTTTGAGCCGCACAAACAACTCCCGCTGATTAAATGGTTTGGACAAGTAGGCATCCGCGCCGCCTTCCAAACCTTCGATCCGGGAATCTTCATTGGCCCGAGCCGTCAACAATACGATAGGGATGTGGCTGGTTGTTTCCGATTGCTTCAATGTACGGCAAAGCTCAAATCCATCTTTTTTGGGCATCATCACGTCGCTAATGATCAAGTCTGGAATATGTTCCAGTGCCATTTGAATGCCCTCTTCCCCATCCCTGGCCAGAATGGTTTGGTATTTGCCGGCAAGGCTGAGCTGGATGTAATGCCGGACGTCAACATTATCTTCAACGATGAGTATGGAGGGTAAGTCGGACGAACCATTCTCTGCATTTACTATGGTTTCGTCGGTCAAAACGGGCACCTCCATGCTGGATTTAGCGGCGGCTCGTTCCGCATTTTTTCGAACTGGAAGTTGAACGGTAAAAACGGTTCCTACCCCTTCAAGACTATCCACACGGATTTCGCCTTCCAGCAGGTCGACCAATTCTTTGGTCAAAGACAAGCCAATGCCCGTACCTTCACCATCGCGTGTTGAAGAATCATCAACCTGAAAAAAGCGATCAAAGATATAGGGCAAGTCTTTTTTGGCAATGCCGATACCACTGTCTTTTACAACAAACTTCAGAGAAGGCTGGTCATTGATATCAACCGCATCAATTTCAAAGGTTACTTGTCCGCCCTCCGGGGTAAACTTAATCGCATTGCTCAAAAGATTTGAAGTAATATGCATCAGTTTATCCGGATCAAAATCCATCATCAGACTATCGGTATTTTTTATGATCTGAAGCTTTACTGACTTGCTTTCAGCATGAGATTGAAACGATTCTGCCAGGTAGTGCAGGTAAGCCACTGCATCATCCTGTATCATTTGTACCGAAAGGCGCCCCGCCTCAAGCTTGGACAGGTCCAGCATCTGATTGATGAGTTTCAGCAGTTGTCGGGCATTGCGCTGAATAGCGCGAATAGCCGTATCAAAATCACTGGCGGACGACCGTTGAAAAAAGAGGCGGGCCTGCTCACTCATCCCCTGAATAACGGTGAGCGGAGTGCGAAATTCGTGGGTGATATTGGTGTACATCCGGGTCTTCAGCTGATCCAGCTCTTTTAATCGGTTGGCCTCTTCAATGGCCAGTTGGCGATGCAACTGAAAACGATACAGCCACAATATACCGCCCAAGACAATCGCTGTAAAAAGCAGATACGCCCACCAGGTGCGCCACCAGGGGGGCAACACATGGATGACCAGAGTTGTTTCCTGCTGTTCCCAAACGCCATCTCCATTGGCGGCTTTTAGCCGAAAAGTATACTGGCCGGGAGCCAGGTTGGAAAAGCGGGCGGTCCGTTCTTTACCTACATCGACCCAATGCGACTGCACTCCCTCTAATTGATACTGATAGGTTGTCCATTCCGGATTACCAAAATGTAAGCCCGCATAGGTGATTGTTACGTCATTTTTGGAATACGGCAGGCGAAGCGGTTGATTTGGTAATACTGCGTGCAAAATGGAGTCATTGACCATTACCTGCTGAATAATGCTATGTGGAGGTATCGTATCAGCTACGATCTGTTGTGGATGAAAGGCAATCAACCCAGCGTCACCTGCCCAATAGATTGTTCCTGTTTTGCTTACGCAATGTCCCAACTTGGTAGCCGATTTCGGAAAAGAAAACTGGTTGAGGGTGAGAAAAGCGGCAAAATGCTCTGAAGTGGGATTAAAACGCAACATTCCTTCCGGCCCAGATAACCAGAAGTGGCCATTGGCGTCTTCTGCTATGGCCGTATTCCAGTTTACTGAAAAATCACCCGCTTGCTGATAGTTGTTTAGCAGTTCGCCATTGAAGTCTATTTGTTTCAGGCCATTGAGGTAAGAGGTGACCCATAAGGTGGTACCTTGACCGGGTTGCAGATCAAGACTGCCACGATAGCGCTCAAAAAAGCTGGAACGAGTAGTGTCGGTCGTGTTTATTTTATGAATACCCCGACTGGTCGAAGCAAAAAGTACGCCATCAGTATGCCAGTGCAGATCATTGATTACTCCTAAATTGGTATATTCTTCGTGCCAGGTCTGGAATTTTTTTTGCTGTAAATCAAAACTGTAAATACTGCCGTGGCTGGTGCCGCACCACAGGGTGTTTTCGCTGCGATGGAGCACATTGATCCAGTCGTCACGCAAAGACTGATCCCGCCGCCGGATCGGATAGAACTGAGTCTGGTCGGTTGCCGGGTCAAACGAAAGCAGCCCGTGAAAACTGCCGATCCAAATCACTCCTTTGGCATCAAAAGCAATTGGCATGGTGACATCGATGGTCCGGGCTTCTGCAGGATTGGGCAGTGCAAAGCGCCGGAAATCATTGGTAGCAGGATCAAAGCGGTACAACTGACCATCGGTAGCCGTCATCCAGATCTTACCGTCCGACCCCTCGGCCAGTTTGCCGGGCGCAATGCGGCCGCTAGTGCTTTGGGGTAGGGTAAAAAACTGTGCCTGCCGATGCAATCGTATTTTAAACAAATGCCCCCGCCAGGTACCAACCCAGAGATTGCCAAAACAGTCGGGAAAGAAATCCCAAATATTACCTTTTGCCTGTAGATTCTGTGGATCAAGTGGAATGTGCTTTGCCTGGGCATACTTACCTTCTGTCGCTTCGATAAGATAAATTCCTCGCCCCCAGGTGCCCAGCCAGAGATTGCCAAAGGCATCTTCGAAAAGGTGCTGAATAGGAATATCCTGAGGAAGGCCCAACTGGTATGAAACGAGTTGATCGGTACTTGGCTGCCATTTATACAGCTGTTTGGTTGTACTGCCGGTGGATTGCCCAATGAGCCAATACCACCCTGCCTTGCCACTATGAGCAACCAACTCCTGAGATACCAATGGACTGGTCCATTCTTCCGTTGTTATACTTCCATTTTTCAACTCAAAGTTTGTTATTTTCTTTTCAGAAAACACTCCGCTTAAGGGTTGAGCAATAGACAGAACAAACTGTAGATCATCAACCTGATTAAAGGCTGTTTGCTGCTCAAAAATGAATGCATCCCCATTCTCTTTAATCCGCTGAAGACCATCTGTTTTCACCCATATAAAGCCCGCAGTATCCTCCGCCAGATCCACAATCCAAGAGCTCCGGACACTATTCGAATCCGCCTCATCGGCCATGAAGTGTTGCACAAATTGCTCTTGCTGCAAGTCAAATAAATATAGGCCATCGCGCAGCGTACCCGCCCATAGGCGTTGCTTTTGGTCTAGCTGCAACGTATAAAAAAAGTTGGCATAAGCCGATTTGTCGCTACTCGTATCTGATTTAAAAACCTCAAACTGGTACCCATCATATTTGGCCAGGCCATCGTGCGTGGCCAGCCACAAGTAGCCCGAAGTGTCCTGTACAATACTGGGCACACTGGTGCCAGGCAGCCCATCTTCAGCAGTAAATTTTTCAATATAATAACCATTGGAAAAAAATTGCTCCGTCTGTGCGCAAAGAGAAGCACACCAGCAAAAGAGGAAGCCGGTTAAAAGGTTTTTTCTCAAAGCAATCTGGGTTTAGAGGCACTGCAAAGATAGTGAATTGATCAATCATACCTCCATGTATGCCGATGAAGAAGGGCATCAGTTTAGCACTACCTACTGTAAAGCAATAGGGGGACAAGCGCCTCAAGACCATCTGATTTTTAACTACGAAATAAGTGGCAAGTACAGAATCTGGGCTTTCGCCAATTTGGATTTTAGTCAAAGCGGAATAGACACCAAACGCATCCCAATCGCGCGGCCGCAACTGGTGTCCTTGACAAAGGGAAAATTCTTCTAGATAGCGCTGGTTTTTCGTGATCAAGCCCAAAGGAATCGGATATCGGTAATCATCAATCGAAATATTCGGAAAAATCGGTGGAAAATTCGCGATCTTTGGCAAGAGCCGCCGGGTTCATGGAAGCCCAGCTACGATACGGAACTATGGAAAGACCGCCAGGAATGGCACCTTTTTGTGCAGAACATCATGCAAGTGGATGCGGAAGGCTTAGCGGATATTCCGGCTCAGATGATTTACGTTTTGCAATGGACACCCAAGTAATCTCGAATAAAACGACCAACTATGCGCAATACCTTATGCCTGCTTTTGCTTGCCTTTACCCTATCCTGCGGCACGCAAAAGAACCTGACGTATCAAGCTGATCCCGAGCTTCTGCAAACGATCAAGGCCAACCTTAAAGATGCCGCCGGGCAATATACCTTACTGATGCAAAACCTGCCGGAAGGGAAGTTTCCCCGAACCTGGTTTCCGGAAACGGGTGAATATGAGTTCAGCGATTCGGGCTGGTGGTGTAGTGGCTTTTATCCGGGTACCTTGCTGCATTTGTATGAGGAGACAAAAGACCGGGAACTCCTGGAAGAGGCGCAACGCATGCTCAAAATTCTGGAAAAGGAAAAAGACAATACCTCTACTCACGATTTGGGTTTTATGATGTACTGTAGTTTTGGACTGGCCAACCGCATTGATCCCAATCCGCGTTACCGCAATATTTTGCTGACCAGTGCAAAATCACTGGCTACCCGCTTCAATGCACAGGTGGGCTGCATCAAAAGCTGGGACTCCAAACCGGAGGACTTTCTGGTGATCATCGACAATATGATGAATCTGGAACTGTTGTTCTGGGCCGCCCGGGTTGCCGATGATTCCTCCTTCTTTGATATGGCCGTAACACACGCCAACACGACCCTGGCCAACCACTTCCGACCAGATAATAGCTCCTTCCACGTACTCAATTACGACGCCAAAACCGGAGCAGTCAAAGAAAAGAAAACCGCCCAGGGCGCTGCCGACGATTCTGCCTGGGCCCGCGGACAAGCCTGGGGCTTTTACGGCTATACCGTCATGTACCGGGAAACGCGCCAGGAGCAATACCTCAACCAGGCACGCAAGATTGCACAGTTCCTGCTCTCCCACCCCAACCTTCCCGCCGACAAGATTCCCTACTGGGATTTTAATGCTCCCGAAATACCCAATGCCCTGCGCGATGCCTCGGCGGCTGCCATCATGGCGTCTGCCCTGCTTGAGCTCAGCGAATACGTTCCCGCCACGGAGTCCACCGAATACCTACAAGCCGCCGAAACCATTCTAAAAACCCTGTCAAGCCCGGAATACAAAGCAGCCAAAGGCACCAACGGCGGCTTTCTCCTGCAACACGGCGTGGGCCACAAACCCGCCAACAGCGAAGTGGATGTACCATTGACCTATGCGGATTATTACTTCGTGGAGGCGATGCGGCGGTATAAAAAACTGGCTAAACGGTAAGGGTGGAAACACAATTTTTTTGGAACCACAAAAGGGACAAAAGGACACAAAGAATTAGCAGGAGATTTATATTTTTGGAAATAATAGTTTAATAATTAAGATGTTAAAATCACCAAGAACTACCTCAGAGATCTTACATATCAGGTAAATGGTGCAGCTATTGAAGTGCATAAAGCATTGGGGCCTGGACTTCTGGAAAGCGTATACCATCGATGCTTGGCAAAGGAACTTGACATCAGAGGGATTGACTATGCTTCCGAGCAGCAAATTCAAGTCCTCTATAAAGACATGGTTGTCAAAACCAATTTAAGGTGTGATCTTTTTATTGCAAATGCGATCATAGTAGAACTCAAAGCAGTTGAAGAGTTACTCCCTATCCATGAAGCACAATTATTGACTTACATGAAATTATTGAATGTTCCCAAAGGGATACTATTTAACTTTAATGTTACTAATCTATATCAAAACGGGCAGCAAACCTTCGTAAATGATTTATTCAGGTCCCTCCCCGATTAACTTTAGAGCAGGCAGAAAAACTAAACCGTCCTTTTGTTATCTTTTGTCCCTTTTGTGGTTCAATTCCCCCCCTTCAATGTTTACCGTTTGATCAGAAATTCCTTCGGTGGTTCCACGCCTTGCAGGTGCCGCACAAAGTAGTCCCAGCGGCGGCGCATCATGTAGTAGCTGTCGGCGCCGTAGCCGTGGCGGGCATTGGGGTAGATGATCAGGTCGAAGTCTTTGTTGGCTTTGATGAGGGCATCTACCACGAGGTAGGTATTGTAGGGCGGTACATTGTCGTCGAGGCCGCCGTGGGCCAGGAGTAGTTTGCCAACCAGATCACCGGCGAAGAGTTGATTGGCTTGCTCTTCGTAATTGGATTTTCCACTTTCGTCAATAATCATCAAGCCGTTGTAGCGTTCGCCCCAGTCGTCCTCGTAGTTGCGGTTGTCGTGATTACCGGATTGGGATACGCCTACCTTGTAAAAATCCGGATAACGAAACATAGCCGCTGCCGTGGCAAAACCACCACCGGAATGTCCCCAAATGCCTACGCGCTCCAGATCGAGGTAGGGATAGCGTTTGGCCAATTGTTGGATGCCGGCAATCTGATCTTCCAGCGTATTATCGGCCATATTGCCGTAGCAAACATCATGAAAGGATTTGGAGCGGCCAGGGTTACAAGTGCCATCGATAACCACCACTACAAAGCCTAATTCAGCCAACGCCTGATGATCATTGCGGGATGGGGCAAAAGACCGGCCGCCAACGCCACCACCTTGCGGGCCAGGATAGATGTAATTGACCACCGGGTATTTTTTGGATTCATCCAGATTGGTGGGGGTAAACATGAGGCCATACAAATCCCAGCGGCCGTCTCTCGACTTGACGGTGATAGGCATGGGTGGTTGCCATCCCATTGCTTCCAGGCGGGAAACATCGGCTTTCTCAAGTGCTGCAACCAGCTTACCATTCATATCCCGCAGTTCGGAAACGGGCGGTACGTTCGGTTGCGAATACGTATCGATAAAGTATTGGCCATCAGGCGAAAAAGACACACTGTGGTTGCCATCTCCGGGGGTTAATAATTTAAGATTCTGTCCATCAAAATCGACACGGTAAAAGTGGCTAAAATAAGGATCACGACCTTCTTCCCGTCCATTAGCTTCGAAATACAAAACGCGGTTTTCTTCGTCCATCTTCAGCAACTCCGTAACTACGAAGTCACCTTTAGTGATCTGGTTCTTTACCTGCCCGGTATTGGCATTATACAGATAGAGATGCCCCCAATCGTCGCGCTCGGAGTACCAGATAAATTCATTGGTGGCAGGCAGATAGCGCCAGTTGATACTGCCTTGTCCGGACTCGTATTGAGTGGCTACAATTTCTTCAAAAATATCCGTCACCTCCCCCGTCTTGGCATCTGCAATGCGCATTTTGGCCTCCTTATGGTCACGTGAACTGGACACAAAAGCCAATTTACTGCCATCAGGACTCCAGGCATTGTCGTCAAATTCACCGGAGCAGGAAATGTCGTCACACAAGGTACCCCGACGAGGATCGGGCGGCATTTGCAGGCGGATCATTTTGGGGCCATCCACTTCAATGATCACGCGATGGATACGGATGATATCCTCATCTTCCGGCAGTGGGTATTTCCAGTTTTGCAAATTGGGCGCTCCAACTGTAGTTTCCACCAAATACATATCACTGACGTGCCGCTGATCCTGCTGGAAGGTGGCAATTTTTTTGGAATCTGGCGACCAGAGTAGAATGGGACGGTCGCTCTTTCGCCAACCGGCATTATCGGTGGCGTAGCCAAAGTTTTCGATACCATCAGTAGTCAATTGGATTTCTTCTTCGGTTTCCACATCCTTCATCCACAGGTTCCAATCCCGAATGAAAGCTTCCTTTTTTCCATCCGGTGAGGTCACACTTGAGGAACCGCGACGCCGACGTCCGGACGATTCTTGCTCCTCAAAGTCTTCACCCATCAATTCAACAAGGCTGGCTGCTTCCTTGCGACTTCCATCGGCTGGGTTGATCAAAACGTAGGTCTCTTCGCCATCCGTTGTCACCTGGTAATAAAAGGTGCCGTCTTCCTGCCAGTTGGCCCGCACACTTCCCCGGTCAACCAGCGGGTAAGTATTGAACCAAAGGTAGCGAACCGCCTGCTCGTAGTCGGCAGCAGTTTTATCGGCAGCTTGGGAATGGGCAGTTACATTAAATAGGGTAATCAACATTGCGGATAACGCAAAAGACAGCAATGATCTTTTCATAAATTGATAAAGTTTTGGAAACAAGAAATCTAATGTTTGTAATAATAAGGCTATTTTTTTAGAATAAGGAGATGCCTTTTGGTAAAACTGGATGGTTTTTTACACAGCACCTATGTTTTGGCTCAAACAGTTTACCCTTTTTTTAACGGCTCTTGTAGCCCTTCTACGCTAGACCAGCTAAGGCCGAATAGGGCTGCGGATGGGATAGCCGTTTATGGCCTTTCTATGACCTGCTAGCCACAGCGTGGCGACACATATCCACCAATGGTTTAAGTTGGCAAAACTAAAAGCTTAGACGACCGAAGGATTGGTAAACCGACTGATACTACAAAATTCTTGATTACGAATTCGTTATTACATGGGGCAGAACGAAGTTTGGAGAAAATGTGTTATATTGAGGTACTGAATTACAAGGAAATTCTTTATGAAAGAAAATCAGTTGCTAAAACGAATTACAATAGATCCGGCAATCTGTCACGGTAAGCCCTGCATTAGAGGACTGCGCTACCCCGTGTCATCAATATTGGAATATATTGCGGCCGGGGATTCTTTTGAGGATATTTTGGCCGAATTTTCGGATTTGGAAGAAGAGGATATTAAGGCTTGCTTGGCATTTGCTGTTTTGGCAGTAAATACTAAAGGAGGGATTATTATTCCTTTTGCTGCATGAGGTTCATCATTGATGCACATCTACCTGCAAAAATTGCAGAATCATTTCTTGCACTTGGACATGAAGTATTGCATACCCGCAACCTAACTAAAGGCAATGCAACATCAGATTCGGAGATTATGGATCTAGCGGGGACTGATGGTATCGTTGTCACTAAAGATGAAGACTTCTACCAATCCTTCCTCTTATATGGCAGGCCTCCAAAGTTGGTACATGTGAAAGTAGGAAATATGCGACTTCGTGCAATGATTAATTTGTTTGAACAGATCACGCCAAGGTTAATCGACTTACTTGGCCAGCACGATTTGCTAGAATTGCATGAGGATAAGATAATTGTGATTGTCTAGTTTTATCTGCATTATGCCTTAAGTCTTTGATTACCTTTTAATTACATTCTTTTTCCGCGTGCTAAAAGCAATAGAAAAGCTGCCTCCGGCGGCCCTTTTTTCTTGGCAAAAAAGGGGAAAACCCAAGGCTGTACCCGGCCCTTAACGCTGCGAAGAACGCCAAAAGCCTAAACGGTAAAAACTCGCCTTATCGTGCTAATTTTCTAGCTTGATTGCGGGAACTATTAATCCCTTTGCTTCCACTTGAACCTATGTATTGGCTCAAACAGTTTACCCTTTTTAACGGCTTTTGAATTCCAAAAAGTCAACGTCATGTATGTCCTTTTTGAAGAAACCCGCAAGGTTTTTACAAAAGGGCCCCATCCAATTTCTTAACAATGCTTCTGGCAGATTCCAAATCATCATCGACCAGGAAAACATGGTAATACAAATTCGCTTTAAAGTCCGGCAACATCCTCTTTTCCAAAGACTTATTCCATTTCCTGGCATAAAGCATTTTGAACAGCAATGAGGTCAAAGGCCGGGACATTTGCAGGTACTTTTTTACCGTATCAAAATCGGAATATTTGCCAATTAAATATCGGCAGAGCAGCCTATTGGGGCTATCAACCTACCCCAAGTACAGCCACAACCCAAACAAACAAACCAGGAAGTAAGGCACCAACGTCGCCGCGCCACCATAGTCCTTGGCTACCCGCTGTCCAAAAAATAGCTGGATGATGGACAGGCAGGCCATTAGCATGCCCAGAATAGCCAGATCGGTATTGTTCATAAACAGCACGCCAATAACGCCGGCAAGTGAGAGGATACCGGCCAAAACTTCAGATATGGTAATAATGGGCATCAGCAAGGGCACCGTGCCATTAAGAATGGAATCCTTAAAATGGCTGGTATAAAAGTCCTTCTCCCCTTTCCAGTTGAAAATCTTGTCCAACCCGGATTGGGTAAAAAGGATACCCACAAAAAGTGACGCCAGTACTTGCAGGATTTCCTGGGAGGAAACCCCTATATCCTGAAACCAGGTAATGATATTGCTAGTCATAATTGTTGAATTTTATCCATTGCCCTCCCAGGCTTCCAGTTTTGCCAGGAAGTCGTCCTTGCGCCGGCGCGCTACGCTGATCAGCTTTTTATCGCTCATAATGAGGTAGCCCCCATCCTGACGCACGTATTCATTCATGTGGTTGAAATTGATCAGATAGGAGTGGTGCACCCGGCAAAAACCGTGATCCTCCAGCAACTCTTCCACCCAGCTCAGCGATTTGGTGAGCTTAATGGTTTCCCTTCCGGGCAAATGCAACACCGCCACATTATCCTCAGCCGAGACGTAGACCACCTCCTGCGGATCGACAAACTGCTGACCGGTAGAAATGGGAAAACCAATTTTGGAGGGACGAGAAACGGCAGGTGTCGGAGCACTGCTTCTTTCCCGTAACTTGATGCGCAGCTTTGAAACGGCCTCAATCAACTCGTCGATATCGATGGGTTTGAGCAGATAGTCGAGCGCATTCGACTTGATGGCCTGGATGGCGTATTCATCGTAGCTGGTGGTGAAAATGATTTCAAAAGTAGGTTGGCGAATTTCCTTTAAAACATCAAAACCGGTCATATCACCAAGCATAATATCGAGAAAGACCAGGTCGGGAAGATGGCGGCGAATTTGACGAATGGCGTCTTCTCCGCTCAGGCATTCGGCAATAATTTCTACTTCCGGACAATTCTGCTGAAGCTTGATTCTCAGGTTTTCCGCACCTGAAGGTTCATCTTCGACAATAATAGTGCGTAATAACTTCATTGGGTCAGTTTAATAACCCTGTCAAGATAATAAAATTGCCGGAATGTTAAAGTAAGGCTGCTTTTTCTTCCCGGATGGCAGATGATTTTCGTCAATGTCCACACCCAATCCTTTATGCCCCAGTGCACTACCGCAAATCCTTGCCGAAGCATCAATCTTCAGAGAGGAAGTCGCCAGGTCATAAGCCAGCAAATGAGTGCCCAACCCTCCTTCCATGGCCACCAGGTTGGGTGCCAACGCCGCTACAATCATGCCGGCAGCCGTCAGGATACTGGTTTCTCCAAAATGGGCACCCAGTTGGCAGGGAATGCCGTGTTGAGTGGCCAGGTGATAGATTTTCAGGGTATTTAGAATGCCGCCATTTTTGGAAATTTTCAGGTTGAAGCGATTACACGCGCTGGTGGCAATAAGTCGATGAGCGCTACTCTGATCAGTGAGTGATTCATCAGCCATGATATCTGTCCAGCGACCAAAATGCTCGGTCAGATAGGCCATATCGCGGTCATTGGCGGGCAGGAATGGCTGTTCGATGCAGGTTACTCCCTGCTCAATCAGGCGGGTTGCATTTTCCAGGCCCTGGGTAAAGGACCAGCCGCAGTTGGCATCAACGCGCATGGTTTTATTGCCGCAAACTTGGTGCAATTGCCTAATGCGATCCACATTTTGCCGCACATCGGCAGTCGCCTTGATCTTGATTTCCGGAAAAGCAAACCGTTGTAGGATAGGTCCAATTTTCTGCAAATTGCCGAAAGGCACTACCCCGGTGTAGTGATACGACTCCCGTAGCTGTCCGCCCAACGCCTCTACCAGTGGCTGTCCCGATTCCCAACTCCAGGCATCCAGGAGGGCAATTTCCAAAGCACAAATGGCCGCCTTGCCCATGCGTTGAGGCAAGTCCTCACAGACCAGTTGTTGGATATCCTCCAAGGTGACAAAGGAACAATTGCACAGCTCCGGATAAAAGGCTTCCAATTGTTGCTGCACACCAGCTTCCGATTCGCCGGTGACATAGGTTCGAGGGCAGGACTCCCCGTAGCCAATCGTTCCAGCCCCCGTCTCCAAACGCACGATTACCGAACTGGAAGTTTTGGCGGCACTATTAGCCTGTTCGAAAGGGATACGCATCGGAATTTTAAGATGCTGGATGGTGAGGTTTTTGACTTTCATGGTTTTGATTATGAGGTTAACACCAGGTTTTCAAACAAAAAATCGTTACAAAAAACATCATGATATTTATAATCATTATTTTTATCATCATTATATTTGTAACGATTTTTGATAAGTTAGCATTTATTCCGCCTGCAAGATCCACTTGCGCTTTTCCTCCTTTTTCTTCCCGAAAAAAATCTTTCGCGTGCACTTCAGCAGGGTAAGCAAATAATTTCGTGGATGCATCGGAGTGATGGTCAGTAAGCCATGGCCCACCACATAATTCGGATTCACCGCCAGGTAAAACAACACATCCAGATCTCTTTCACGATTGGGGTCAATCGCCGTGGTAGGGTCATTGACAAACACAGTGTCTTTACGAACGGTACCGGTTTGATTACAAAACGCCGGACCATAGTACTCATCTCCCACAAAATTGATCAATTGTTGTACATGGCTGGGTGTCACTGTCCGGTAGGATGGATAGTATTCCGACACGGTCTTGGCAAAATTGAGATAGGCCTTATAAGTCAGCGAATCAGCCCAAATATACACTCTGCCCAAAATCAGGTCCTTCCAATACTGCACACACAATTTCACCGCCGTGCGCTGCATAAGCCCATTACCCCGATAGGCCTTATCTACGATGGTCTGACCAAAATAAATCAACAAACATTCCCGATCTGCGACTTCCGTTCGGTTAATCCGCAATCCGGTAAAGCCGACGATTTTTCCATCCACCGTATAAAAAGAAAAGTAGTTGTTTTGATTGATTCGGTTCATGAAGTACTCCCGGCTGTAGTGGTAGTAATTGTGGTATACGCCCCACATTTCTTCCTTAGTGTTTTCGCTTAGTTCGTTGGAGGTCATGGTAACCTTGATGCTATTCGTTTTCATGGTTTGATAGGTTTGAATTGATGGTTCAAAACTATGACGGTTTGCCGCCGAAAGGAATAGCTTCCGAGCTAGTGGAAAGGTAAAAAAGGTAACGTGCAGGAAATACGGGATAAGTGGTTTAGTGACGATTACCCAATTGAAAACGAACACTCAGCCAAACGGATCGCCCTACCCCGTCCACGCCCGAGCCGTGAATGCGGTAGGCTTCATTCAACAGATTTTGGATGCCGCCATTAACTTTTATCCACCGTTGGCGAAAGCCAATATTCACATTTGATACAAACCAGCCCGGCGTTCCTCCTGTCGCAATCCGGTGATCAGAGATATCACCACCAGACAGGCGATCCTGACGATTCGCCCACCAGTTTTGCCAGGCAAATGACCAGTCTTGATTAGGTTTGAATTGCACTACAAACGCGCCAAACAAGGGCGGAATGCGACGCATAGGCGCTTGCTTCGAAACATCTTCACCGTAGGTGTAGGTCAGATTTGCGCTAAGCTGCCACTTGGGATGAATCACCCACTGACCGTCCCACTCCAAGCCGTATATGTATGCTCTGGAAGTATTAGCCTTGACATAAACATCCTCTCCCTCCCACATCGATTGCCCCTGGTAGGTACCCTGCACGCGGGTAATGAGATCGTAAAGCCCCATGCGATAAAAGGCTAGATTGGTTTTTGCTTTGGCTGTCGCCAATTTGTAGCCGAGTTCCACATTCAGGCTTTTCTCGGGCTGTAACTCCGGGCTGGGCACTTCCAATCCAAAGTCAAAGCTGCCAAAGCTGCTTAGATCGTTGATATTGGGTGCCCGAAAGGCAGAGCCTATGGAGCCCACCAGTGCGTGGTACTCAGCAACCTGATAGTGCAGCGATAAGTTGCCCACCAACGCCTGTGGCGAAAGAATGGCTGAGGTAAAATTTTCATCATTGGGGTTCAACCGAAAGAAATTGTAGCGCAATCCGCCGCGCAGACTTAGGCGGTTAAACCGAGCACTGGCATTGCTGTATATTGCCACATTTCCCGCACTTGCACCATCCGGATACAAGCCTCTTTTGGAGGTTTCCACACCGGTGCGCAAATCCCGATCCGTAGCGCTACTTTCGATCACATCCCAATACGTTTCTACACCAGTGGTCAATTGCCAGCGGGAAGATAATCTTGATTGAACCTGCATATTGAATCCCAGCGTACGAACTTTATCCAGCTCGTATTCCAATACCGAAGAATCTTGCTTTCTTTTTTCCCGCCCTTCTTTGGAGTTTTGCCAGGAAGCCGTCCATTCGATGCTCTCCAACAATGGTTTACGAGTGGGCAGTTGTGCACGGGCATAGGCCAATTGCCGGTTTTGTGGGTCAAACTGGTACAACCGATAGCCTCGCTGAGCTACCTGATCGTAGCGGCCCACATTTGTCTGAAAAACGCCGCTGTAAGCCAGCGTCCAAACCATTTGGCTACCGGATTTGATCTTCAATTTGGCGGAAACCGCCTGCTCCTGGTATGCCGAAGGCCCTTCTTTTCCCAAGTCGCCACCGGCTATCAAATCGCCAAAGTCACGGTATTGATAATCGACATAAGCGGCCATCTTGGTCCCCGACCATTCCAATCCGGCACCGCCGCTTTGCTCCATACCTTCGCTGATGTAACGCCCCAGCACCGTGGCCTGCCAGGAAGATTGTGCTTCAGCAAATTTTGGCGAATGGGTCAACACATTGATGGCCCCGCCAATGGCATCGCTGCCGTACAGCACCGAGCCACTGCCACGCACCACCTCCACCTGCTCGATATTGAGCACACTGATGGTATTGAAATACTGATTGGGACCGTAGCGATAGGTCGAATTGTTTAAGCGAATGCCATCAACTAGCAGCAGCGTCTGATTGCCGGTCAGGCCACGCACGAAAGGTGAGCCACCGCCATGATTGGTTTTTTGCATCCACACGCCGGGTACACCGGTCAGGGCTTCTGCTGTGCTGCGGGAAACCTGCTGCTGCAGTGCTTGCTCACCTAATACCGACACCGATTCCGCCAAATCAAATGGTGTACTTTCCTGACGTTGGGCCGTCACTACAATGGTTTCACTGGTATCCTGCGGGAGATTGTTTTGAGCCTGAGCCAATTGGGTAACCAACAAAAACAATAGGACAATTCGCTGCATTTTAATCTTCATTTTCTTCGTGGTTCTCCATAAAATCCGACACATTATCCAGTTCCGGTGATTCGGTCATGGCTTTCCAGTCAAAATTTTCATCAAAAGGATCAAGGGCTTTTTGCGGATCAAAAACACGCCCATCTACCGGTTTAGCCTGATAAGGAGTGAAATCCGGTTCGGCACTAAACAGATCGGAAAGGTCGGTAGCAGCGGCATCGTATTGATTGAGATAGGGTGTGCCCAGCAAATGCCAAAAGGTTTTAAATATACTGCCAAAGCTGTAGTGTTGGTGTCCAATATGATCCTGCTTCGCGTAGGGTGAAATGACCATCAACAGGCTGCGGTGAGCATCGATGTGGTCCTGACCATCCTGCGAATCATCTTCGGTGACCACAATGGCCATATTTTTCCAATAAGGTGTGTGAGAAAGGAACTCCACAATACGCCCCAGCGCCAGATCATTGTCCATCATATAGCTTTCGCGAAAGGGATACCCGGCGTGCGGACGATCACCGGCACCGTGGTCATTAGGCAACATAATGGTCAATACCTGCGGCATAGTTTTACCTTCGCCGAGCCACTTTTCTTCAAATTCTTTGATAAACTGATCCGCCCGAAATTGATCGGGAATGGCCATGTTGTAGGTGGCATACTGAGCGGAAGAACGCTCGTAGAGCGGCCCCGGAACCGGGAAATTCACCACGTAGCGCACGCCGGTATATTTCATCGTAGAATCGGCAAATGCGGGGGCCAGCTCCATGCCAAATCCGAAGTTAAAAAAGGAAACATCATTGCGTTCAAAATGGTCCCAGATCGAACCCGCCTCATTATAATCTTCGGGATAAATCGCGCCGGAAGAACCTACCAATGCCAGGTTGCCCGGAGCTTCAGAGCCCCGCTGCATCCTCCGCTTACCACCGTAACTGGCAGCCACACTGGTTTCCACCCATTCGTTGGGGTAGGTATTGACCAGCCAGCGGTGACCATCGGCGGAGTGGTCAGAATCGACGTAAAAGTTGTCGGAAATGGCAAACCTTTTGGCTAAAGCCAAATGATTGACCATGACATCAACATTTTGTACAGAATCGGTGCGGGCCTGGTTGGCAAAGCTTTGATCCAGCCCATAGCGAGCCAATGTCGCATCGCCATTACCATCCGGCAACTGCCCAAATACTTCATCGTAGGTGCGGTTTTCCTTGGAAATGAAAACGATGTGTTTGATAGGAGAATTAGCGGCGCCTGGGTAGAGCGGAATCGGATGATTGGCCTTAGCTTTTAAAGCGGCTTCATCTGCTTTTGTAAAATGAAAGTTCTGCGCAATCACCTGCTCCGTCAATTCCTTAAGCACCTCATCGGAAGGGATATCCATAAAGGACACCGAGCCTTTCATCAGGCTACCGATGTAGGTACCTTCCGCCCCGATTTGGTAATCCTGACCGCCGTTCGGCCCACTGCCATAACCCTTGGCGTTGGCCACGATCAGGGTTTTGCCGTCTGGTGTGACCGCCAGTTTAGAAGGAAACCACCCCGCCGGGATATATCCCAGCACCTCGAGAGAAGGCACATCGATCACCGCCACGGCATTGATGCCCGCAGCGGCCACGTACAGCCGTTTTTGATCCGGGCTGAGCGCCAAACCAAAGGGGATCGCTCCACGCACCTTTGACACCCGGGCATCCGGTTTTAAAAAGATATTTTTCACTGTCTTTTCTGTGGCAAAGTCGATTACGGAAATACAGTCGTTGTTGCCATTACTCACAAATACATGGTCATTGGTCACTACAATCGAGTTGGGGCTTGCTCCCCCGACTGCGGGAATGCCTTCTACTAACTCCCCAACCAGAAAACCGGTTTTCACCTTGGCTGCGACCGATGGCGTTTCGCCGGTGTTGAATTTCCAGACAGAAAAAGACTCGGGTGCATTCGGATCTCCTAGTCCAGGCACTTTCAGGCTATCGTTTTCGTAACCTTCGCGCATCTCTTTAGAGTTGTAACCGAATGCCGGATAGTCAGCAATGCCCGGCCCGGAACGGGTTGAATCCTTGAATTGCAGCGTTTGGTATTCAAACAAACCCACATTGGCCACAAAAACCGATTGTTCATCTGGACTCAGCTGCACGCCAAAAGGATATCTTCCAGTAGGCAAGCGGTGAACAATGGAGTTGTTTTCAACATCAACAACCAGTAATTCAAAGCCAATTTGATCCACCGCATACAACGAACGGCCATCTTTGGTCATCGCCATATCGCCGATATAGCCATTGTTCGGTTTACCTTTCGAGTTGAGTACCGAGCAATCAATAGAATCCACTTTGGTACCAGTGGCGACCTCAAACTTAAAGATCTTGTTGGCCGTTCCCCCGGCAACATAGACGTAGCGATTGTCGGGTGTAATGGCCAGTCCCATAAATACGGCTTCCAACAGCCCTTCGTCGTTGTTGGGGCCTTCCGGAATTTGCCGCACCGAGATCTGCTCCTGAGCAAAATTACTCAGAATGGAAAAGGAAAAAGGCCGGGTTCCTGAATTGGCCGTCACGGCAAAGGTGCCATCAGGCGAAAGTGCCAGTCCGTAGGGATGAGGTGCTACCCGGACTGTTTTGCCATAAGGCTTGATAATGCGACCATTGGGAATGATGGTTTCACCATCCGGGTTAATTTGGGCCATACGCTCCGCTGCGGGCGCGGTAGCCACCCAGCGGTCGTCTTTAATGGCAGGAGTAGAGTCACAGGCCCACAGCAAGAGCAGGCCCAAGGAAAGGGTCAGTAGGTTTTTCATACGTTTTGATTTCAGTGCATGTTCACATCCGACATTTTACATCCAATTGACGTTTGGCAATTGCCTTTCACTTTTACTAACTTAGCTTTGTTTAATTAAATATCTACTTGGGCCGAAACTTACCAGCTGGTAAGTTCGGCCTTTTTGGTGGTTTAGGGTTAAAACCTCGGATGGTTGGTTCAAAGGTAGGGTGGATAGATTTTCCAAAACTTAAGTGAGGGTTAAGGTTGTGTAAAGGAAAACGCTACAACTCAGTTCATCTTTGTACCTCAACAAAAAGGTTATCTCTTGTCAGAGTTAAGAATGCCTAATTTTAAAAGGCTTACCCTCTGATTTTTGTTTTTTAATTCTAGTTATCGAAAAAATACAGCAAAAAATTTGTCAATGCCAATTTTTTAGCTAAGTTTGCTTAAACGTTAAAGCAAAGAACCCAAACACACATTTTTTCAATATAGAATTAGGGTATAACCATCGGGAAGTTCAAACTTATTCCGGGGGTTATTGCCATATCCCCATCTAAATGCACATCGGTTAAACACTGCTGATCCTCCGCAGAGGATTCAGGCTTAGTGACTTAACCAACTACTTTTTCTGACCATTTCCAGCGACCATTTTTAAGAATAATGCTATTTATTCCCAACCCTGAACAGACTAAACTGAAAGCTAATCAAAGATCTGCTGAAACGTTTAAGTTGATTAATTGAATCACGAAATATAGGTATGAATTGCACACTAAACTAAACAACCATCATTTTTTTATGAAACCATCTATTTCTAACCACCAACGTTTAATTAAAGGCAGGCAAATACTGTTTCTTGTCTTTATGCTACAGCTCCTTTCCACACCGAATCTATGGGCTGATCATACAACAACTATTGATGCGCTGGCATCATCGCAAACTGTTTTAGAAGAAAAGGTTATTACCGGAAAAGTAACAAGCGCCGACAGTCCGGAAGGATTGCCGGGAGTAAACGTCAGTATTGAGGGCACAACAACGGGTACCATCACCGATATCGACGGCAATTACAGCATTGAGGTTCCATCCGATGATGCGGTCCTCGTGTTTAGCTACATCGGCTTTATCAGCCAAAAAATCACCGTTGGAGATCGTTCCTTGATCAATGTAACCATGGCCGCGGATGTACAGGCCCTAAACGAAGTTGTGGTAGTTGGTTATGGCTATGTCAAAAAAAGCGACCTGACGGGTTCGGTTACCCAGGTTGATGCCGAAAAGATAGCGGAGTTCCCTGTATACGAAGTATCCCAGGCCCTGAAAGGAAGAGCGGCCGGCGTACAAGTCACCCAGAATTCTGGTCGGCCGGGCGGGCGAATCGAGGTGCGAATCAGAGGAAACAATTCCATGATAGGCAGCAATGAACCGCTTTACGTGGTGGACGGATATCCTATCACCGGCGATATCTCCTTTCTCAACCCCGCCGACATTGCCTCAATTGACATTCTGAAAGACGCTTCCGCCACCGCCATCTATGGTTCGCGCGGAGCAAATGGGGTGGTTATTGTTACTACTAAAAAAGGTGGTAAAAATCAGCCGGGAAGAATTAATGTAGAAACCTATTTTGGCGCCCAGCAGGTGATGAATCAATTTGAATTGTTGGATGCCGAGCAATACGCCATTGTAGTGAATGAATACCTTAAAAACAATGGACAAACACCCTTTTTTGATCCACTACCAACCGCGGCTGGTACCGACTGGCAAGATGTGGTATACCGTACTGCAAGACTGCAAAATCATACCATCACCTTTACCAAAGGCAGCGAAAAAACCAACTACTCCCTTTCGGGAAATTTCTTTGAGCAGCAGGGTATCCTGATCAATACAGGCGTAAAGCGGGCTTCCATCAGATTAAATCTCGATTCGGAAATTAACCGCATCGTGAAAGTAGGAACGAATCTCAACCTGACGCGAAGCACCACCAATTATCAAAATGTAGACAATGGTCACTTCGGTCAAAATCTGCTATCCGGAGCACTATCGGCTCCCCCCACCTTACCAGTTTACGATGAAAATGGGCTGCCTACAGAATTATCGCAGGTATACTCATTTATTGACCCCAGTACCACCAATCCAATGGAGTTTGCTGCTCGCAAGGACAATCGGGTACTAAGCACCTTTATCGGCAATGCTTACGCAGAATTTACCCTTGCCAAAGACCTGACCTTTAAGACCATCTGGGGCGCTGACTTCAACCTGGGTTCAAACGAGGCCTTCACACCACTGCTCTACCCCAACGACCGAGGCTCAGCATCCGAAAGTCGTTCGGAAAGGTTTTCCTGGTTGAACGAAAACCTGCTCAGCTACAAAAAATCCTTTGGCGGCATACACGAGCTAAGCTTTCTGGCAGGATTTACCACTCAGGCTTATCAGGCAAAGAGCCTGGGCATAAATGTCAGTGGGTTTAGCAACAATACTACCCAAAATTATGACCTCAGTGCTGCCGAAACGCCCAGTCCCCCATCGTCGGGTTATGACGAATGGACCCTGGCATCCGGTCTTGGACGGATCAACTACACTTTGAACAACAAATACCTGTTTACCGTAAGCATGCGCGCCGATGGATCATCCAGATTTGCACCGGAAAACAAATGGAGTTATTTCCCTTCGGGAGCTGCTGCCTGGCGAATATCGGATGAGGCTTTTCTGGCCGACAATCAAGTTGTTTCCAACCTGAAACTGCGTGCAAGCTACGGCATTACCGGAAACCAGGGGATCAACTCCTACCAAACACTCAATCGCTTGAATTCGGTTACGGCGGTTTACGGCGGTGGCAATGATGTGATCGGCTTTGTACCCGCAGCTATTGCCAATCCTGACCTGAGATGGGAAACGACCAGGCAGCTGGATATCGGCCTTGATTTGGGGCTGATTGACAATCGCCTGCGCTTTACCTTCGACTATTATGTCAAAAACACCGACGATTTGTTGGCCTCCGTGCCGCTGCCACCTTCTGTAGGGTTTGGCTCTATTCTCAGAAATATTGGTTCTATCAAAAACTCAGGGGTAGAATTGGCCATCGATGCTGATGTGCTGGTGGGTGAATTTAGCTGGAATGCCTACGGGCAAATTTCGGCCAACCGCAACGAGGTGGTGAGCCTGGCCGGCGGCGAAGATGTACTGGGTAGTGGTTTGGGCCAACCCTTCAATTCCACACTCAACATCGCGCGGGAAGGAGAACCATTGGGAATGTTTTACGGACTGGTAGAAGACGGGCTGGATGATGAAGGTTTCATCCAGTTTGTTGATCAAAACAACGATGGTGTAGTCAACACTCAGGATCGGATCATTCTCGGTAATCCACACCCCGACTTTCTGTATGGGTTTGGCTCCAATTTTTCCTATAAGAATTTTGACCTGAATGTCTTTCTGGAAGGCTCTTACGGCAATGAAATTTTCTTTGCTACCGCCGGAACACACCTCAGCTCTTTCAACCGGGGACAAAACCAGTTTGCCGACCTCTTTGGCAATTACTGGACCGAGGAAAACCCCGACCCCAATGCCAAATATCCCAAAGTAAGCAGCGCCACCCAGGTCGATGTTTCCGACCGCTTTATTGAAGATGGCAGCTATCTGCGCATCAAGACGGTACGACTGGCCTACAACCTGCCAACCAGCAAAATTGGCATCAATTCCTGGCTGAGCTCGGCGCAAATCTATTTCTCCGTGATCAATCTTGCCACTTTCACCAATTATCCAGGCCCCGACCCGGAGGTAAATACAAGAGGAACGGACAGTCAGAATGTGGGTTCCCGCCTCATTATCGGCATCGATGAGAGTGCCTACCCGACCTCCAGAACCTTTGCCGTTGGACTGAAATTCGGATTTTAAAAAGTGGATATCAAAATAACAAGAAGCATGAAAAATATACTCATAACCATCATAGCCGCCCTAACGGTAACCTCCTGCACAGATTTTCTGGCAGAAGACCCAAAAGACATTATTACGTCTGTCAATTTTTATCAAAACGAAGCGGATGCCAAAGCCGCCATTGCCGGAGCTTATGCCTCGCTGGGCAATGAGTACTATGGCAACTGGGAGTACTACGCCTTTAATGTGCTACACAGTGGTGCCGCCAATGGCCGGGGTTCACAAGGCCCCATCACCATCTACGATCAGGTACTCGACCAGCGCAATATTGACCGGGCTTCCAACATTTGGGGCAGGATTTATACCGGTATCAACCGAGCCAATGCCGTGCTGGATAATGTGCCTCTAATTGAAGATATGGACGCTGGGCTGAAAACCCAGATTTTGGCGGAAGCCCACTTCTTGAGAGCACTGGCCTATTTTGAATTAGTGAGAGGTTGGGGCCCGGTACCGCTGCGTCTTACCGAAACCCGCGGCCTTGATGCCGTAGCCGCTCCCAGAGCTTCAGAAGATGAAGTGTATGCCCAAATTATTGCCGATGCCCAGGTGGCCGAAAAAGACCTTCCGGAAGTACAAGCGGAAGGCACAGGACGAGCCTCAAAGTGGGCAGCAAAGATGCTATTGGCCCAGGTGCACCTCACCCGCGAAAACTGGACAGCAGCCAGGGATTTAGCAGAGGAAGTGATCAACAGCTCTTTATTCTCCCTGGTGTTGGTTGACGAACCGGATGATTTCTATCAACTCTTTCGTGTCAAAACCCATACCGAAGATATTATGTCACGGCAACACTCTGAGAATTCACAATCGGAAATTCCAAATTTTCTGCACCTGACCAATATCCCGGTCTACAACCCATCGGGTTCCGGCTTCTTCGCCTGGTTGCCTATTGCCAACTCTTACATTGGAGAGAGTTGGGATGACAATGACCTGCGGAAGGCTTTCAACCTGTATACAGAATACGTCGATGCCGATGGCAATACCGTTCCCCTGCCGGAAACGACCCCCTTGTTATTTAAAAAGTTTATCGACGACGAAAATGGACTCCAGACATTTAGTGTACCCATGTTTCGCTACACCGAAGCCTTTTTAATCTACGCCGAAGCAGCCAGCCAGGCGGAAGGTGGTCCATCATCTACCGCCCTCGAAAGGTTGAATGCGATCAAGAGAAGGGGGTATGGCTACGATCCGTTTGCAGTGTCACCGGTAGATTACCCCGCGGGCATGAGTCAGGAGGAATTTCGGGATGCAGTTTTGAAAGAAAGAGACTACGAATTTCTACTCGAAAGAAGACGCTGGTGGGATTTGAAGCGCACCAATCGCGTATTTTCCTACTTCGAGTCCATTGACCGCCCCATCATTCCGGAGCGGTTGCTGTGGCCATTACCCGAAAATGAGATCAACACCAACCCCGCACTGGGGCCGGAGGACCAAAATCCTGGATATTAAGATAACCTAAGAGATACTAATACAATTTGGGGAAGACGGGCACCGATATGCCAAATCAAGACTGAACGCCAGGAATATGATTGGTTGACAAGCATTAATTTCTAGCAAAAATCAGTTTCTCCTTATCAATAATTTGGCATGGCCTGTCTTCCACTTTTAACCACTTCCTGTTTTTAATTTGGAAAAACCTGTCTAATATTAGCCATTTATGAGTGAAGGTGCAAAGACGTTTGAGGTCGTCGTGGTCGGCGGCACCCCTGCCGGAATAATGGCCGCCATTGCCGCAGCACGCCTGGGTAGCAGTGCCGCATTGGTAGAATACCACGATCATATCGGTGGCATGTCTACCAGTGGCTTGGGGAAAAGTGACATCGAAAACAAGGCGGTCATTTCCGGCCTGTTCCGGGAGTTTACCGGACGGGTACATCAATACTATATAAGTAGGTATGGAGAAGGATCAAAAAATGTACAATTGTGCCGGGAAGGGTACTATTACGAACCCTCGGTAGCGGAAATGGTCTTTAATGAAATGCTGAATGAAGCTGGCGTTACGTTATTTTTGGGGTATCAAATTGAAGGGGCCACTACCCAATCGGAAAAGATAACGGAAGCTGCTTTTCAGAATAGACATTCACATGAAACTCAAACCTTCAGGGCAACCGTTTTTATCGACGCCACCTACGAAGGCGACCTATACGCAAAAGCCGGTGTTGCTTATCGGTTGGGCCGGGAAGGTAAAGACGAATTTAATGAACTTCACGCAGGCAGGATCTTCTTTGACCATAATGACCACAAATTCCTCCCCGGTAGTACCGGCGAAGCCGATGATTTGCTGCCGGCCTATACCTATCGTTTGTGCCTAACCGATGACCCCGACAATAGTGTTCCCCTGAGCAAACCGCCTTCCGGGTATGACCGCAACCTTTACACGCCCTACCTGGAAGATCTCCGGGAAGGCAGGCTTGGCGGGCCAAAAGTAATGAGAGAGGGACACGGCTATTACCCAGCGCATTTTGATACCATTTTGCGGGCGTTTTCCTTTGCGGAAATTCCCAATCAAAAGTATGATGTCAACATTAATCCTCGTGCTCTGGCTTTCCCTTTTCCGGGAGAAAACCGGGATTACATTGAGGCCGACTGGCAGCAAAGAGAAGCCATCTTCAAAAGACATCGCGAAATGGTGCTCGGGCTGCTCTATTTTGCCCAAAATGATCCGGAAGTAGCGGAGGAGCATCGCAAAATGGCGAATGCTTACCACCTTCCATCAGATGAATTTACCGACAACGATCACTTTCCCTGGCAATTGTACGTAAGAGAGGGACGCAGGCTGAAAGGTCAATATACCCTTACGGAAAATGACCTCAATCCGAAGCATGCCCCCCAACGTTCCACCATTTTTGCCGACAGTGTAATTACCGGCGAATTTCCGATCGACAGTTTCCCTACTTCCAGGGAAAAAAGCGCAGACAACAGTGTACTGGAAGGCTATATCTGTCTGCTGGAAATTTCTCCCTACCAGGTGCCCCTGAGCATTTTATTGCCGGAAAAAGTCGGGCAATTGATTGTACCGGTAGCCGCTTCGACTACCCACGTAGCCTTTTCCACCATTCGCATGGAACCACAATGGATGGGACTGGGGCAGGTTGCCGGAACCCTGGCTCATTTGTCCATCCGGCAGGGTGTTGATGTTGATGAAGTACCGATTGCCACCCTACAGAAAATGTTGTTGGAAAATGATCAGGTACTGACCTATTTCAATGACCTGGACAAAGAAGATCCGGCATTTGCAGCTGCTCAATTCTGGGGCACCAAAGGCTTCTTTAAAACCTACTCCGCCCACCTGCAACAGCCGGTCAATGCTGAGACACTAACCGAATGGCTGGGGATCTATTTACAGGAAACCGGAGATTCATCAACTGTTTCGATTTCAGTATCAACCACCATTAGCATTTCGGATTTTACAAACATAATCGGGCAATTAGATCACGATCGTTCACTCCAGGATTTGGGGTGGCTTTACCCGTCAAGGGCAGATCAACAACCCGTGCTTCGAGGCGAAGTTTGCCAGGCGCTCTTCGAGTTATTTTTTCAAAAGGCTAAGCAGAAAACCGCCAATGCCTAAAACTAAATATCATGAGTAATAAAAGTACCCAGTATATACAAACGCCGGTAATGTTATTGACCTGGCTCAGCCTGCTTTTTCTGGCAGGCTGCACCACTCCGCCAAAAGAAAATCAAAGTGATGATTTTGAAACCCTGGCGGCCTCCCCGGTGATGCTGGCAGGAGATTGGGTGCCTGATGATTCCCACCAAATCGATTTTGCGCAACTACCCAAAGTTCCTTCCAGTCACGCTATCGTTAGTGACCGGCGAGACGAAGGAGGAACCCGGGTCAATCAACACAATTATCTGGTCTTCCATAATGGGCGCTATTGGGCAATGTGGAGTGATGGTCCCGGTGTACCCCGGACTGAGCCGGAGTTGCACCGCGATCGGGTACCTGGCCACGACCGGGCAGAACAACGGGTTTCCTTTGCTCATAGTCCGGACGGACTGGCGTGGAGTCCAACCTTTGATATGACGGGCCCACCACTTGAAGGTTTTGGATGGCTGGCACGGGGATTTTGGGTCAGAGATGGTAAGTTATTGGCTTTAGCCACCCATTATCGGGCACCGGGCTACCGCGGAGAAGGACTGGCATTGCACGCATTCCAGTTGGAGGAAGGCGATTCTATACGTTGGCAACACCTCGGGGTGCTCTATGACAATGCAATGAATAATTTTGCGCCCAAGCAGCTTCCCAACGGCGAATGGATGATGTCTAGAAGGGATAGTGTCGGAGATGTCTCGTTTATGATTGGAGGGGTAGAAGCCTATAATCAATGGGATACATTTAGCATTATCAAATATACCGATGATGAACTGGCGGCGGAGGAGCCGTATTGGTGGGTGCTGCCGAATGATAACCTCGTCGGGTTGTTTCGAGACAATAAACGCAGTGGCTTTCTTTATCGGGCCTTTTCCAACGATAATGGACAGACCTGGACCAAACCGATCCGAACAAACTTTCCGGATGCCACTTCCAAGTTTAGCGGGGTACAGCTCAGTGATGGCCGCTATGTTTTGGTATCCAATCCCAACCCCGAAAAGCGGGATCCACTGGCCGTCTCCATCAGCTCCGATGGCGTAGTTTTTACGCAGATGGGCTATCTGGTTGGTGGCCGGCATATTGACTATCCACACGTCATCGAACACGATGGCTATCTGCTCGTCGCTTTTGCCAGTGCCAAACAAACTGTTGAAGTGCTTAAAATTAAAATTTCCGACCTTGATCAATTACAAAACTCAGATAACTAAAAAAATGATGAGCCATAAATCTTTACCTGCTAAATTTCTAAGCCTGAGCCTGTTGGTTTTTCTGATGGGATGTTCCAACCCTCCCGCAACGGAAACCGAAGAGGCCATTGATTATCCCCACCCCGCCAGCAATCCCTTATCCAAGGTGATGCTTGCCGCAGATTGGGTGCCCGAAGATGTTCACCAGATCAATTTTGACAGCCTGCCAAAGGTACCCAGTGAGCACTTGGTGATCAGTGATGTCAAGCCTGTTGACGGAGTAAATCAGCACAATTACCTGCTTTTCCACAATGGTAAATACTGGTGCATGTGGAGTGAAGGGCCCGGCGTTGAAGATCGGGTTGGTCAGCGGGTGAAATTTGCTACCAGTCCTGATGGGTTAGCGTGGAGTACCCCGCAATTTATGACTCCTGAACCACCAAATTCCGGTGAAGGTTCCGAGTTTTACAATACCCGCTCCGAAAAGGGCTTTCGCTGGATTGCTCGTGGATTTTGGGAGCGCGCAGGGGAGGTCTTGGCGCTGGCGTCACTGGATGAAGCTGCCGGTTTTTTTGGCCCCAGCCTGGAATTGCACGCCTTTCGGCTAAATGACGCAGACGAAAGTTGGGAAGATCTTGGTGTTATTTATGACAATGCCATCAATAATTTTCCACCAAAAAAGATCCCTTCCGGCGAATGGATGATGTCGCGCCGCCCTTACGATTATAAAGACAATGAAGTCCACTTCCTGGTAGGCGGCACCAAAGGCATCGACCAATGGGAGTCCTATCCGGTACTCGGCTCGGATAGCGAGCTGGCCGCTGAAGAACCCATGTGGTGGTTACTTCCTGACAACAACCTGATGGCTCTGTTCCGCGACAATAGCAAGAGTGGATACCTGTACCGCTCCTTTTCTACCGACAATGGAAAAAACTGGAGCAAACCCATCCAAACTAATTTCCCGGATGCTACTTCCAAATTACACGGTATTCGCCTGAGCGATGGCCGCTACGTGCTCGTCAATAACGCCGATCCTAAAAAACGGGATCCGCTAACGATCTCGATTAGTGATGACGGCATGGTCTTCCACAAAATGGGATACCTCGTTGGTGGCCGCAGAGTGGATTACCCTTACGTAATGGAGCACAACGGCTACCTGCTTGTAGCCTTTTCGGGCGGTAAACAAAGTGTAGAATTATTGAAAATTAAAATTAGTGATCTCGATAAGCTGGAAAATTTATGAGAAAGCACACTATACTATTGCTGCTAAACTGGATGGCATCAATCTTTAGCCTGGCTTTCGCCAATAATGCTATAGCTGCCGATAAAGACGGACCTCCCAATATCGTACTGATTGTCATTGATGATATTGGCTACGGGGATTTGGGATGTTATGGCAATACACTTATCCCAACACCCAACATCGATAAATTGGCGGCTGAGGGGATGATCATGACCGACTTCCACACCAATGGTGCCGTGTGTAGCCCAACCCGGGCAGCACTACTCAGTGGCCAGTATCAGCAACGGTCCGGAGTAGAAAGCGCCATTGGATTTAACAAAGAGGAGGGCATGCCACTAACTAAGATAACCATCGCCGAAGCACTTAAAAGTGCGGGCTACAAAACCGGAGTATTTGGAAAATGGCATGTGGGACATGTGGATTATTTTGGTCCCAATGATCAGGGATTTGACGAAAGTTGGGTCAGCAATAATTCGCCGGATTATCACACCCATGTATCCCGGGTGGGAGCACTGGATTGGTACCACCAGCAAAAGCTGAATGAGGAGTCCGGCTATCTGACTGATCTCGTGACACAACACACCAACGAGTTTATCAAAAGCAACCGGGGGCATCCATTTTTTGCCTTTGTTTCACATGTTGCCTGCCATTTTCCCTTTCAGGGGCCCAACGATCCGCCACACCGTACTCCGGGGAATATCTGGCACGACCAGAAATATGGACCGCTGCCCAAATCCGAATACAAGCGCGCTTACCGCGATATGCTGATGGCGGTGGATCAAAGCGTTGGGGAAACGGTTGCGGCTCTGGAAAAGCTGGGCTTGCGCAAAAACACCCTTATCTTCCTCACCTCCGATAATGGGGCCTACTCCTGGGTGGGCAGTAATGGCCCCTTTCGCGGACAAAAGGGCGACCTGTTTGAGGGAGGACACCGGGTACCCGGGATCGTTAACTGGCCAGAGCATGTAACGGCGGGAAGCCGGTCGGATGCTACGGTTTTGACGATGGATTTGCTGCCCACTTTACTGACCATTGCTGGTGTCAACACAGCTGGCATTGACAGTGACGGAATTGATGTCAGTCGAGTTTGGCTGGAAGGTAAATCCATTTCCAAACGAATCCTGTTTTGGCGATTCGATAATTTTTACAATAAAAAAAAGGCACATGCCGTACGGCACAGCCGCTGGAAATACATCAAAAATGAAGAAGGGATATTTCTTTATAACCTAAAAAGAGATCAGGAAGAAAAACATAATTTGGCACAGCGAAAGCCAGGAAAGGTGCACAAGTTTGAGCAAGCTTTCATTGACTGGGAAAAAGACGTTACGCGAAAACAAGATTAAACATGGACCTGACTATACGAACATTAGACATTATTGCCATTTTGATCTACCTGGGGGGCTTGCTTGCGATGGGTAGCTACTTTAGTCGCAAAAACCACACCACTGAAGACTATTTCGTGGGCAACCGCTCCTTTCCGGGCTGGGTAATTGGATTATCCATGCTGGGTACCATCATCAGTTCTGCGACCTTTTTGGCCTTGCCGGCGGCTGCTTATGTACTGGACTGGCGCCAACTCAGTGTCAATCTGGTACTGCCCTTTGTGGCCATTGTAGCCATTGTTGTGTTTATCCCTTTTTTCCGGCAAGGAAAGCTAACTTCGGCCTTTGAGTATCTGGGCCGAAGATTTGGAGTAGCGCCTCGCATTTACGGCACCTGTAGTTTTATTGCATTGCAGCTCATTCGCATGTCGCAGGTGTTATTTCTGGTATCGCTGCCCATCCAGTTTCTGACCGGTGCGCCAATTGAATTGGTCATTATCGGTGCCGGAATATTCATTGCATTTTACACCATTGCCGGAGGTATTGAAGCCGTGATCTGGACCGACGTGATTCAGGCCGGTATTTTGATTCTTGGCGGCTTGTTGTGTTTTATCCTGATCGCCATAGACCTGCCGGGCGGTGTCGGACAAATTATCGAAATTGGACAAGCCCAAAACAAGTTCAGCCTCGGTAGTTTTGACTGGAACTTGGCGGAACGCACCTTCTGGACGGTAGCTATTCTGGGCATTGTCAACTGGCTAATGATCTACGGTGGCGACCAGAATATGGTTCAGCGATATGCTGCTGCCCGCTCCACCCGCGAGGCGCGCAAGGCAACAGCACTCTATTCCGCCATAGCGCTACCCATGTGGACATTGTTCTTTTTTGTGGGCACTTCACTTTTTGCCTACTATGCCGTTTTCCCAAATCCGCAGGTGGCCGAGTTGGAAGCCGACCAGGTGCTTCCCTACTTTATCCTACAGGAACTACCTGCCGGGGTGGCCGGTATTGTGATTTCTGCCGTATTGGCCGCTGCTATGAGCAGCCTCGATTCGGGGATCAATGCCATTTCCACCGTCAGTGTGATAGACCTGATGAAGCCATTTTTGGTGCAGGGCAAAGCGGATAAATACTACTTGAGAGCGGCGCGAATGATTGCACTGGCCGTAACTGTTCTGGTCATATTAGGTGCCATTTTCTTTAGTCGTATTGAAAAGGAAAGCATGAATGATCTAAGCCTTATTGTGACCAGTATTTTTGGCGGCTGCCTGATGGGATTATTCATGATGGGATTTTTTACCCGAAGAGTCAGTGGTACGGCAGCAACTTTTGCAATGGTGGCAGCTATATTGTTTAACATCTACATTGGACTGGGGTTGTTGGGCTGGCTGCCCGAAAGTCTGAAACTTGGTATTCACAGCTACTGGGTGGGCGCCATTGTGAATGCCTTCTTTATTGTGATGGCTTTGCTGACCAGCGTATTTATTCCCCAAAAAGACAAGGACCTGACCGGTCTTACCATTTATACCATGCCTCCAAATAGTGAGGAGGATTAAAAACAAAAATTAATGAAGCTTCAATTAGTAAAAAATATTCTGGGGATTCTGACGATGTCCTTCTTGTTGTATTCTTGTTCAAGCACAAAATATTTTGACATCACCGAGGTAACCCAACCCGGAAAATCGGTTTTGCTTAAAAGCGAACTGATTTACGCTCTGGACAACAAACCTACCCCACAATGCCACGCCAGTACTATTGAACAAACACCCTCCGGTTTGATCGCTGCGTGGTTTGGCGGCACCCATGAAAAAAATCCTGATGTAGGTATTTGGGTGTCTTTACACCGTGACGGAAAGTGGTCGACCCCGGTGGAGGTGGCCAACGGCATACAGTCTTCATCACTAAGGTACCCCTGTTGGAATCCGGTGCTTTTTCAGCCAAAGTCCGGCCCCCTGATGCTCTTTTACAAGGTAGGCCCTTCTCCCCGCGAGTGGTGGGGCATGTTGATTACCTCGGAAGATGAAGGCCGCACCTGGTCTGCTCCGCAGCAAATAGGGGATGGCCCCCTCGGCCCACTTCTTGGACCGATCAAAAACAAACCAATTCAACTGGCCGACGGGAGTATTCTGTGCCCTTCCAGTATTGAGATTAAAACAGATGAGGGTGATTTCTGGAAAGTATATTTTGAAAAAACAACTGATCGGGGTAAGACCTGGCAAGTCATCGGCCCAATCAATGACGGCGTAAAATTTGATGCTATTCAACCCAGCATTTTAACCTACGAGAATGGAGAGATGCAGGTCCTTTGCCGATCAAGACAGCACGTTATCACCCAAAGCTGGTCGGATGACAGAGGCAATACCTGGAGTGAAATGCTGCCCACTACCTTGCCCAATCCCAATGCCGGCACCGATGCGGTTACATTGCAGGATGGACGGCAATTGTTGATTTACAATCACACCATTCGCGGAGGCCGATTTCCTTCGGGAAGAGATATGCTCAATCTGGCTATTTCAACAGACGGCATCACCTGGCGAACGGTGATGACTCTGGAAAGAGCCGAGGGTGAATTTTCTTATCCCGCCATTATTCAGGCAGCCGATGGCATAGTCCACATTACTTATACCTACAACCGACGAAGTGTTAAGTACGCCAGGCTCGACCCCTCAGGCCTGAAATGAGGCAAAAAAGGGTCAGAATCCGAATTATAATACACCTAATGATTTGCAAAACATTTTTTATTCCAAAAAACAGCAAAAAGAAGTGAAATAATTTGCCAAGTCAAAGATTTTCCATAAGTTTGCTGTAACGTTTAAGCAAATGAAGAAAAGAACCTCATTAAAAGATATTGCAGAAGCTGTTGGGGTGTCCGTAACGCTCGTTTCTTATGTGATGAACAATAAGGAAAAAGAAGGTCGGGTTGCTCCCGAAACGGCGGAAAAGATTCGGCAGATTGCCAAAAATCTAAACTATCAACCCAACCAGCTGGCCCGCAGCCTGAAAAGCAAAAGGTCTAAGACCATTGGGCTGATTGTAGCAGATATCTCGAATCCGTTTTTTGCTAATTTGGCCCGGATCATTGAAGATGAAGCACATTCGTTGGATTATACTGTAATCTTTGGTTCTTCAGATGAAAATCACAAAAAACTGAAGAAAGTACTCGACTTCCTGACTACTCGTCAGGTGGATGGGTTCATCATAGCCCCAACGCAGGAATGTAAGGACACGATTGCAAAATTGAAGAAAAACCAGATTCCCTTTGTGCTGGTGGACCGCTACTTCAAGGACCTGCCGACCAACTATGTGATCATTGACAACTTTCAGGCTTCCCTGGATGCCACCGATCACCTCCTGGACCGTGGTCATAGAAAAATTGGCATGATCACCTACAAATCGGACCTGGTTCACTTTAAGGATCGTGTCAATGGATATCTCACAGCACTGGAAAATGCCGGGCAATCCCGGGATTCGAAGTATTTGCGGGAAGTGACCTACCATAATTTTGAAGAGGATATGAACGAGGTCATTAAAGACCTGGTGTACGGGGAAAAGGTAGAAGCGATCTTCTTTTGTACCAACACCCTCGCCATCGAGGGGTTAAAACAGATTTTTGCCCAGGGAATTAAAATTCCCAACCAGATAGATGTCGTTGCTTTTGATCAAAACATCGCCTATGATTTCTTTAAATACTCTGTCCCACATATCAAACAACCCATTAAGGAAATGGGACAGGAGGCCGTCAGAATTCTGATTGATCAAATCAATGGAAGAGTGTCTAAAATCAATACTGTTTGCTTGAGCCCTGAATTAATCACAAAAACAGCCGACAAGCTAAAGTTTAGCGACTAAATGAACCTTATTTTTTCATTTTATTGCTTAAACGTTTAAGCCAATTGAGCGCTAACCAACTACACACAAAGGGATTGGAGAGCCAGCCTCTTTCGGTCTTGCGTGCGTAAATATTGCAATAGCGTCAAGGAAGCTCAGGTGATTCCCACCTATTCAACTGTCGGATTTACACTGAAAAAGCAGTTACACAGTCTACCGTTTTTATTGTATTGAAATTAATTAAACAACCAGACGCTAGTTATGAATTCACAATTATCTAAACACCATCAACGCTTACAGGTCTGCAAAATCACTTTTTGGGCCTTTCTACTACAGCTGTTGTGTCTCCCCTCTTTATTAGCTCACACCAATTTATCCGAGCCAGATGACACACATCGCCACCACACCGTAATTGAAAAGAAAGTCACCGGTCGAGTGACCAGTGCCGACACCCCGGAAGGGCTGGTCGGAGTGAATGTCACCGTAAAGGGAACCACCTCGGGTACCATTACGGATTTTGACGGAAGCTATTCCATTACCGTACCTTCCGATGAGGCCATTCTGGTCTTTAGCTTTATCGGCTACGTTTCTCAGGAAGTGAAAGTCGGTGATCGGACAGTTGTAGATGTAGAACTTTCCGCTGATATTAAGGCCCTCGACGAAGTGGTCGTAGTGGGCTACGGCACTCAAACCAAAAGAGACCTGACCGGCTCTGTAGCCAAACTGGATGAGAAATCATTCAATCAGAACGTCAACGCTTCGGTTGACCAAATGATCCAGGGTAAAGCCGCCGGTGTACAAGTGGTACAAAATAGCGGCGAGCCGGGCGGCGGTATGTCGATCGATATTAGAGGTGTTGGTTCGATCAACGCCGGTAGCGCACCGCTCTACGTAGTGGATGGACTACCGATCGAAAACTCCGTACTCATCGGCGGCACCGGTAATCAGGTAGCCCCGACCCGTTCCCCAAGAAATCCCATCGGGTTCCTCAATCCGGCGGACATCGCCTCCATCGAAATCCTCAAAGATGCCTCAGCATCAGCTATTTACGGGGCAAGAGGAGCCAATGGAGTCATCCTGATCACTACTA
The DNA here is from genome assembly GCA_965229635.1 of Saprospiraceae bacterium. Taxonomy (GTDB): domain Bacteria; phylum Bacteroidota; class Bacteroidia; order Chitinophagales; family Saprospiraceae; genus BQJU01. The sequence goes on along the minus strand of OZ245894.1, from coordinate 1,202,160 downwards.
AAAGTGGTAGTTCAGGAGCACTGAAAATTGATTACAACGGTCATGTTGGTTTTAATGAAGTACACAACCGTCTCGACCTGCTCAATCCGCAGCAGTACATGCAAGGCATCAACGAACTGATTGATGCCGGGGTAGGCAGTGAAACCGAACGTGTAACCGGAATTTCCGGTGATGGTACCGATTGGCAAGACGTCATTTACCGTGATAGAGCCCTTTTGCAAAAGCATAATCTCAGCTTTTCCTGGGGCAATAGCAATACCAGTTACCTGGTTTCCGTCAACAATACCCGCGAAGAAGGCCTGGTGGAAAATACCTCCTTCAATCGCTACGGTGGCCGCTTCAACCTGAACCACAGCACCGAACGCTTTAACTTTGGCGTGAGTGCCACTACCAGCTACATCAAAGACATCTTTGTTCCACAGGGATTTGATGTAAACCTCCGCGGTGGTGTGGTCAACGCATCAAAACTGTACGACCCAACGCTGGCCATTTACAATGAAGATGGCAGCTATGTCACCACCGAATTTATGGATATCGACAATCCGCTGGCCATTATCAGAGGAAACCACATGGATGGCAACCGCTACCGCTATCTGGGTACCGTTTACATGGAATACTTTCTGCTGCCAAGCCTGAGTGCTAAGGTAAGAGCCGGCGGAGATGTCAATAACGAAGACAAGAGTGTATACAAAGACCGCACCACCATCATCGGTAACTCCCTAGGTGGTGTGGCTACGGCTTATCAGGCTACCCAATCTAATTACCTGATTGAGGGTACGCTTAACTTTAACGAAAGCTTTGGTAACCACACCCTCAACCTGCTCGCCGGTGCGACTACCCAAAAGTTTATCACCCAAAGCAGTTCGCAACAGGCCAATAACTTTACAACTGATGCTACCGGTGCCACCAATTTTGGCCTGGCCGATCGCAGTACGCTGGTCAACTCCAGCTTTAAAGCCACCAATGCTTTGTTGTCTTACCTGGGCCGTGTGAACTACAAATACCTCGACAAATACCTGTTAACCGCTTCCTACCGGATTGACGGCTCCAGCCGCTTTGGTGAAGGTAACCGCTTTGGTTTCTTCCCTTCATTCTCTCTGGGCTGGTTGGTAGATCAGGAAAACTTCTTCCCTCTAAAGAATGTGTTTGACTTGTTCAAGGTAAGAGCCAGCTGGGGCCAAACCGGTAACCAGGAAATCGGTAATAACCGTTCGCTCGTGACTTTTGCTTCCGGCAATCGGACCAGCTACGTACTTAATGACCAATTTGTGACCAGCCTCAACCCTACCCGAATTGCCAACCCTGACCTGAAGTGGGAAACCACCGAACAGATTGACATCGGTATCGATTTCAGCCTGCTGGAAGGTAGGTTGTCCGGATCAATTGACTGGTACCAAAAGAAAACAACCGACATGTTGCTCAACCTGCCGATTCCAACCTCAAGCGGATATACCAGCAAATTGGTGAACATTGGTAGTATGAACAATTCCGGTTTTGAACTGGCATTTACCTCCTATAATGTGAGCCGCCGGGACTTTAGCTGGAATTCTGACTTCAATATTTCCACCCTAAGAAATGAGGTGCAGGACCTTGGCGGTATATCCCAGATCCTCACCGGTGGATTTTCTGCCGCTGCGGGCAACATCAGCATCATTACCCCCGGTCAGCCACTACAGTCATTCTATGGCTTTGATGTAGTAGGTATCTGGCAGGAAGGAGACGACTTTTCGTCAGTGACCAATAATGTACAACCTGGTGACTTCAAATTTAATGACATCAATAATGATGGCACCATCGACAGCGATGACCGCGTCATTCTGGGTAATTCCTTCCCCGATTTTAGCTGGGGCTTTGGCAATACCTTTAGCTACAAAGGCGTGAGCCTTTACGTATTCTTTACTGGCGTACAAGGCATCAATATGATCAATGGTAACCTATTGGAGCAATACTACCCGCGTTCCGGTACACGGATCAACCGCTTTGCGGAGCCATTCCTGAACCGTTGGACACCGAGTAATCCCACCAATGAGTACCCTTCCTACGTCAACGTTGATCAACACTCCCAGGGTGTTAATTCCAGAACCGTTGTGGATGCATCTTATATCAAGCTGCAAACCGTACGTCTGAGCTACCAACTGCCCAAGTCCGCACTAAAAGAAGCGTTCCGCTCGGTAGAGTTGTACCTGACCGGTCTGAACCTGCTGACTTTCTCAGACTACGACGGTTTCGACCCTGCCTTGAATCCCAACGGCAGTGCCAACTTCCGGATCGACTGGAACGGTTATCCATCGGCCAGAACGTTCCTGTTTGGTGTTAATGTTGGATTTTAATCACCCTATTTATCAAATTCTAAAAAAGAGTAATAATGAAACATATAGTTCGAATTCTGCTTTTATGCTCCACCTTGATTTTTATCCGGTGTGAGTCCATTCTCGAACCCGAGGTTTTCTCAGAAACCGCTCCTGATAATCTTTTTAATTCCTTGCAAGGGGTAGAAGCTGTCCTTTACGGGGCTTACGCCAACCTGGTGCAAATGGGTGGTAATAACTGCGCCCAGGGACTTTCCGCCAGCGAGGGTATGACCGATGTAGGATATGCCACTGAAGGCGCCATTGCTAATTGGGCAACTAACTTTCAGGACTTCACACTGGATGGTGTGGGCAGTAGTATGTATAGCGTATTCTGGAATGAGCCTTATCAGGCCATCAGAAATGCACATATTCTTCTTGAAAATGTAGAGACCGCCAACATCTCGGAGGCCGACAAAATCCTGATTGCTGCCGAAGCCCGTTTTATCAGAGCAGCAGCTTATTATCAGCTATACATCCAGTTTGGGCCTACCCCACTTCGCACCAGTTCTGAGCAGGAATTGGAAACGCCCAAAGCTTCCGAGCAGGAGATGATCAATTTTATGGAGGCTGAATTCCAGGCCGTCATCCCTGATCTGCCCGATCCTGGTAGTGAAAAGCAGTGGGGACGCGTCACCAAAGGTGCGGCCATGGGCTTTTTGACCAAGCTATACCTGAATACCAAGCAGTGGCAAAAATGTGCCGATGCCGCCCAGGACGTGATGAACCTCAATGCTTATGACCTATTTCCCGAATATTTTGGTTTGTTTCAGGTGAAGAATGAGCGAAATGAGGAAATGATTTGGGTGAGAACCTCCAAGGCAGACCTCAACCGCGAGGCCAATATCAGTATCATGAATTTTGCGTGGCCGGTAGCATTCGCCAGCGATCCGAACACCGGGCTGGAGTTTTGTGATGGCTGTAGAAATTTTGCAACGATGCTTCGCTTCCGCGATGACTTCTGGTTTTCTTTTGAAGAGAACGACCTGAGAAAATCACTCATTCTGACCGAATACATCAATACCAGCGGAGAGCTGATCAATCTGTTGCCTCCAGAGGACAACCCTCGTCCGTTTAAGTACTGGCCCGCTGATGATTTTGCCGGTCCGGCCTACGGAAATGACGTTCCGGAAATTCGCTACGCCGACATCCTCCTGGCCAGAGCAGAGTCGCTGAACGAGCTCAACGGCCCTACTCAGGAGGCCCTTGACCTGATCAACCTGGTCAGAACCCGTGCTGGATTAGCCGATCTTCAGCTGTCTGATTTTGGTAGCAAGGAGGCCTTGCGCAGCCACATCCTGGATGAGCGTGGCTGGGAATTCTGGTGGGAAGGTAAGCGTCGTGAAGATTTGATTCGTCACGATGAGTTCATCAAGCGGGCACAGGCCAGGGGATTACCGGCCCAGGACCACATGGTGCGCTACCCCATTCCTCAGTTTGCGCTTGACGCCAATCCTGTTTTAGAACAGAATGAAGGTTATTAAACACGCACAGTTTCATACATTTATGGTCAGCTGCCGGGAGAGCGGGACACTTGTTCTGCTCTCCTGAAGGCAGCCCATTTTCCAACGTAAACTTTTCATTCATGTCGACTTTCCCCTGTACGTCAAACCTTTCACGAGTACTTATCCTTTTAGCTGTTTTATCGCTTTGGCAATGCCAAACGCCTGAAGACGCTGAACCTGAAACAGAGACTCCCACCGAAGATTTTACCCGCATCACCTATCAGAATCCGGACCTCCTGGTCGACCTTGGCGTGGGTCTTTGGGCCTGGCCGCTCCCCATGGATTACGATATGGACGGCGATATGGACTTGATTGTTTCTTGTCCTGACACCCCATTTAATGGCATCTATTTTTTTGAAAACAAAAGAAAAGGAGAAGATGGACTACCCATCTTTGGCAAGCCGGTAAGACTGGGCGATGCCAAAAAGAATCTGCAGGTGGTTCACATCAACGGAGAAGCCCGAGTGATGGGCCCCGGAGTGGAATTTGTGGATTTTAAGAAAAACATCTATGAGCAACCAAAAGAACTGTACCCCAATAAAGAACTCGAAGAAAAACACCAGAAAATACGCTTCAGTCAGTGGAAATATGTGGACTACGAAAATGACGGCGACCTGGACCTGATTGCCGGTATCGACGACTGGGGTGATTATGGCTGGGACAATGCCTTTGATGACAATGGCAACTGGACCAATGGCCCCCTGCACGGTTATGTTTACCTCCTGGAGAATCAGGACGGGCAGTATTCCCTGAAAGGGAAAATTGAAGCCGGAGGCGCGCCAATTGACGTATACGGCGCTCCCTCTCCGAGCATGGAAGACTTTGATGGAGACGGCGATCTGGACCTGATCTGCGGAGAATTCCTGGATCGCTTAACCTGGTTTGAAAATATCGGTACACGTACCGAGCCTAAATATGCAGAAGGAAAATTTTTAAGCAACAGTAGTGATGAATTGATTAAGTTGGACCTGGAGATGATCACTCCTACCGCTGTCGACTGGGATCAGGACGGTGATATCGACCTGATAGTGGGCGACGAAGACGGCAGGGTGGCGTTGGTAGAGAATACTGGGACCCGGAACGCTGGCATGCCAGTGTTCCGATCTCCGGTCTATCTGAAGCAGGAAGCCGACTTTGTCAAATTTGGCGCTCTGGTCACCCCCTACAGCGTAGACTGGGATGAAGACGGTGACGAAGACCTGATTTGTGGAAACACCGCTGGCTATATCGGTTTTATTGAAAACCTGGATGGCGGCAATCCACCCACCTGGGCCGCACCCAAAAGATTGGAAATTGATGGTCAACCCATCCGGGTTATGGCCGGTGAAAATGGCTCCATTCAAGGGCCCGCAGAAAAAAAGTGGGGCTATACGACCCTCTCCGTTGCCGACTGGGATGGCGACGGCTTGAAGGATGTCATCACCAACTCCATTTGGGGCAAGATCGAATGGTATAAAAATGTGGGCAGTAAGGGCAATCCTCAACTCAGTGCCGCCCAACCCGTAAAAGTAGCCTGGAATGGCACCCCACCAAAACCGGAATGGAACTGGTGGGACCCTGCCGCTGACGAGCTGGCCACCCAGTGGCGTACCACACCCAATACCATCGACTGGAACAAAGACGGTCTGGTGGACCTCATCATGCTAGATCACGAAGGATATCTGGCCTATTTTGAAAGGTTTGATAACGGCGGCACGCTCCAACTAAAGCCCGGTCAGCGCATCTTCCACGGAACCAACGGATCAGAATTTGACCGCAAAAATGAGCCGGTGGTAAAGGAAGCCGGACCATTACGCCTCAATGAAGGCTTATACGGCAAAAGTGGCCGCAGAAAGTGGTGCTTTGTGGATTGGGACCAGGACGGCGACATGGATATTCTGGTCAACAGCAAAAATGTGGCCCTGTTTGAAAATACCGGTACCGAAGACGGCAAGGTCCAATTTGCCTTCAAAGGCGACCTTTCCGACACCAAACTTGCCGGACACACCACCAGTCCAACGATTGTAGACTGGGATAAAAATGGAGTTCCGGACCTGCTTCTGGGAGCAGAGGACGGATTTTTATATCACTTTAAAAACCAGGCGGCTAAATAAGCGCCGACTCATACGAAAATAGACAACATGCAACAATTACCTGAAGGCCTTTGGCCGGTGATGTTGACGCCTTTTAAGGCCAACAATGAAGTGGATCACACAGCACTGCGGCGCTTGACGGAATTTTACATCAACGCAGGCTCTACCGGGCTTTTTGCCAATTGCCTTTCCAGCGAAATGTTTCAGCTCACCGGAGAAGAGCGGCTCGCTGTCACCAGAACGGTGGTAGAAGCTGCCGGAAAAGTGCCGGTGGTTTCCGTTGGTAGTTTTGGCAGTGATACACAGATCAATGCTGATTTTATAAAACAGATTTACGATACCGGTGCAGCGGCCGTGGTGATCAGCACCAGCCAGATCTGTGCACAGATGGAAGCTGATGATATCCTAAAAAAGCGGTTCGAAGACTTACTGAAGGCTACCGGGGATATTCCCCTTGGCTTGTACGAGTGTCCGGTGCCCTACAAGCGATTACTTAGCCCGGAAATACTGGGCTGGCTGGCGCATACCGGTCGCTTTTTGTACCACAAGGATACCTGCTGCGACCTGGAGGTCATCAAGCAAAAAATAGCGGCCACCCAGGGTACGCCAATGGGTATATACAATGCTCACATGCCTACCGGTGTCGCGTCGATTCAATGTGGTGCACGTGGATTGTCTCCCATTGGAGCCAATTTGTATCCGGAGTTATTGAGTTATCTGGCGAATAATGCCAACAAGTACAATAAAATTCCGGCCAAACTCGAAGCGACACTGAGTCTGATGGACACTCAGATTCACCACAATTATCCCTACACCGCAAAGCTCTTTTTACAAAAACGCGGAATGGATATTCATGCAGAGGGACGAACCCCGCGCGGCGAGATGACGGCTCACGATTACGACAAACTGGATGCGATGTACCTCGTTTTTGAACAGCTGTGTTTTGAAAACGAGATTGTTTTTGAAAACTCCATTCCAAAATAGATGTGTGGTTTTATGATTAGATTTTCAACAAGATTTTGGCTTTTTATTTTTATATGCTGTTACTGCGCGACTGCTTTGCAGGCACAAAACGACCGCCCCAATGTCCTGTTCATCTACACCGATGATCAGGCGCCCTGGGCGCTGGGTATTTCCGGTGATCCAAATGCGCATACGCCCAATTTGGACCAATTGGCAAAGGAAGGAGCTTATCTAAAAAACTCCTTCGTCACCACACCAGTTTGCAGTCCGGCGAGGGCCAGTATTATGACCAGCCAATACGCCAGTGAATATCAGATTTACGACTTCATTGCTCAACCTGGCCACAAGCTCTACGACCCGGAGCACCCCGTTGGGCTCGACCCAAAAAGTATCACCTTTGCGGAAATATTGCAGAAGGCAGGCTACGCCACCGGGCTGGTGGGCAAGTGGCATTTGGGTGATTGGACACAAACAAAAAACAAACAATACCATCCTACCAAGCACGGATTTGACTACTTCATGGGACTGACTGGTGGCGGTACTTCTCCGGATAATCCTCCATTGGAGAAGGACGGAGTAGTGAAGGAATTTGAGGGCTTGACCACCAATATTTTGACCGATCACGCCATTGAATTCATCGAAAAAAATGCTAAAAAGCCGTTTCTGCTTTGCCTGAATTACCGGGCACCACACGGCCGCTGGCTTCCTGTGGAACCGGAAGATTGGGCACCTTACGAGGATATGGATCCCGTATTGCCCAACCCAAATTATCCGGACCTCGATGTGGAAAAAGCCAAGCGCAAGATGCGCGAATACCTGGCCAGTACCAGCGGCGTGGATCGCAGTGTGGGCCGATTGATGGTCCTGCTTAAGGAGTTGGGTATTGAAGATAACACCATTGTCATTTTCACTTCCGATCACGGCTATAATATGGGCCATAACGGCATTGAGCACAAGGGTAACGGCGTTTGGATTACCAATCACCAACCCGAAGCCACGGAAAATATTGCCAGCAAATACCGGCCTAATCTGTACGACAATTCATTGCGTGTACCCGCAATCGTGCGCTGGCCGGGGCAGGTAAAACCGGGAACGGTTATTACTAAAAACACCCGCAGCCTGGACTGGTATCCCACTATTGTGGAAATGGCGGGTAGTAAAATCCCAAAGAAGGCAACCATTCGCGGACACAGTATGGTGCCCCTGCTCAAGGGTGAAACGGTCGCAGACTGGAACAACGATGTCTATTCCGAATACAGCATGATCAACTACTGCCAGGCGCACATGCGCTCCTACCGGACCGACGAATGGAAGCTCGTGCGTGACTTCCTCAATCCGGAGCGGGATGAGCTGTACCACATCGCCCTGGATCCTGAAGAAAACATCAACCTGATCTCCGATTGCCGCGAGGAAATCAAGGAGGTTATCAAGGTGCTTGATCAAAAAATTACTGAACAGATGGAGGCATTGAATGATCCTCTGCTGAAAGGTATTTTTCCGAAATAATGCAAACAAACATTCATGAACAGTATTGATCTAATTGTATTTTTTCTGTACATGGCCGGGATTACCATCTTTGGAGGCTCTTTCTTTAGAAAGAACAAATCCTCTGAGGCCTTTACCCTCGGCAACAGCGATATTCCGGGCTGGGTAGTGACCATGTCGATCTTCGCGACGTTCGTCAGTAGCATCAGCTACCTGGCACTGCCCGGCACGGGGTATTCTTCCAACTGGAATGCCTTTGTCTTCAGCCTTTCGCTGCCCATCGCGGCCATCATTGCGGTCAAGTTTTTTGTGCCGCTGTACCGGCGCATCAACAGCCCCTCGGCTTATACCTATATGGAAGAGCGGTTTGGCCCCTGGGCCCGTGTCTACGTGTCTATGTGTTATCTGCTCACGCAACTAATGCGCATCGGGACAATACTTTACCTGCTGGCGCTGGCGCTGAATGCCATCATCGGCTGGGACATTGCGACGATCATTATAATTACCGGTATTGTGGTCACCATCTACTCCATGCTGGGGGGCATTCAGGCCGTAGTCTGGACGGATGCCATTCAGGGTATTATCCTCATTTTTGGAGCCATCGTTTGTGCCATTTACCTGCTGTTTGCCATGCCGGAAGGCCCCAGCCAGGTCTTTGAAATTGCTGCCGCTAATGACAAATTTAGCCTCGGCAGCTTTGGCCTGCAACTATCCGAACCTACCTTTTGGGTGGTGTTGGTTTACGGCATTTTCATCAACCTACAGAACTACGGAATTGACCAAAACTACGTACAACGCTATATGGCTTCGCGATCTGATCGAGAGGCAAAAAAGTCGGCACTGATCGGCGGTTTATTGTACATCCCGGTTTCGGCTTTGTTTCTGTTTATTGGGACAGCGCTTTTTGCCTTTTATCAATCCAAAGCAGGTGTGCTACCTGCCGAATTGCAGGATATCAACAAGAGTGATCGGGTATTCCCCTACTTCATCGTTACTGAACTACCGGTTGGTATAACCGGACTGCTGGTCGCCTCCATCTTTGCGGCGGGCATGAGTACCATTTCTACCAGTTTCAACAGCTCGGCCACCGTATTTCTGACCGATTATTACAATAAGTATTTCAAAAAGACCGCCTCCGACAAGGAAGCCATGCGGGTGCTTTACCTGGCCTCCGTGGTAATCAGCATTTTGGGTATTTCCATCGGCATTGCCATGATCAACGTAAAGAGTGCGCTGGATGCGTGGTGGAAGCTTGCCTCGATCTTCAGCGGCGGCATGCTCGGACTATTCCTTCTGGGGGCGTTTTCCCAAAAGAAAAATGTGGTGGGCGCCATCCTCGGTGTCATCGCAGGCATTCTGGTGATCGTTTGGCTGAGTCTGTCGAATGTCTTCCTTGGAGAGGACGCCATTGGCAACCAGTTTCATACTTATCTGACCATCGTATTTGGCACTACCGCTATATTTCTTGTAGGCTTTTTGGTTTCTCTGATAAAAAAAGATGATTGATTAAAATCCATGTTATGCCCAGGACCATTTATACCACCATGCTTTTTTTGTTCCCCTTTACTATGGCATTAAGCCAAACCCAGAAGGTGCCCGGGACCATTGTGACCCACTATCCTGCAGAAAATAAAATTTATATAGGATCACCTTCCATTGTTATTCTGGATGACGGCACCTATGTGGCGTCATACCAGAAATTTGGCAAAGAACTTCAACGCACCGGCCAGCCGGAGGAAACCCTCATTGCTACTTCGAGCGACCGGGGGGAAAGTTGGGAAGAAATCGCTTCGATCAAGCCTTTTTCCTGGGCCAATTTATTTGTGTACCAAACCGAACTCTACCTCATGGGCACTGCCGGCCACTACGGCCCAATGGTCATTTGCAAAAGCACCGATGGTGGCCACAATTGGACCACGCCCTCCATCCTGCGCGATGATGAGGAGTACCACACTGGTCCCATGCCCATGCTCATCCACAATGGTCGTATTTTCCGGGCCATGGAGGACCGCAATCCTCCCAAAGAATGGGGTGTAAAATTCCGCTCCTTTGTAGTCTCCGCTCCGCTGGATGCCGACCTCTTAAAAGCTTCCAGCTGGACCGTCAGCAACCGGCTTCGCTACAACCAGGACTGGCCGGGAAGAGCCTGGCTGGAAGGCAATATGGTGGTCGATCCCGAGGGGCAAATGTGGAATATTCTACGCAACGACTTTCGCCCGGAGGGTGGCCAGGCCTGCATGGTCAAGGTTTCGGAATACGGAGAAACCGTAGCATTTGATCCGGAAAGCGGTTTTATTAAACTTCCGGGCGGTTGTAAGAAGTTTAGCATTCGCTACGATGCCGTTTCCAAACGCTACTGGTCCTTGAGCAACTATATTCCCGAAGAATACGTAGGCGAAAACCCCGAACGTACCCGCAATACCCTGGCCCTGATTTCTTCAACGGACCTGAAAAACTGGCAAGTCAATAAGATCGTGTTACAGGATTCCGATGTGATTTACAGTGGCTTTCAATATGCCGACTGGCAATTTGACGGCGACGACCTGGTGGCGCTGGTCCGCACGGCCTTTGTTGAGCCGGATGGCACCAAGGCGAACAACTGCCACGATGCCAACTACATCACCTTTCACCGGATTGAAAATTTTCGAAAGAACACTGGCGATATCAGGAAATAACATTTGTTGACCAAAAGAACTTGTTGTGAAAAAAACAACCCTTTGCAGCCTTTTGCTGTGTGCTATTTTATTGCCAGTATTCAGCTATGCTACGCTGGTTCCAAGCCATCCGAATGTCATTTTTATCATGGCCGACGACCTGGGTTATAACGATCTGGGTTGCTACGGCCAGCAGAAAATCAAAACACCCAATATCGATCAGTTGGCCAGGGAAGGCATGCGCTTTACCCAGGCCTACGCCGGTTCGAGTGTTTGCGCGCCTTCGCGTTCCAGTCTGATGACCGGCTTTCACAATGGCCATAATCGGGTGCGCGATAATTTGCCGCACGGCGTATTTCTACGTCCCGATGATTTTACGGTGGCGGAGATGTTCAAACAAGCCGGTTATCAAACCGGCGGCGTGGGCAAATGGGGAATCGGTGTTCCCGGTTCCTGGGGCCTGCCCAACCAGCAGGGATTTGATTACTGGTACGGGCATTACAACCAGGATCAGGCACATTTTTATTACCCGGATTACCTCTGGGAGAATGATCAGCTGGTGTTGTTGCAGGAGCTGGTGATGGAAAATGAGGTGGGCAAACTAAAGGGCAATCGCGGGGGAGAAAACCGCTTTTATACCCATGATTTGTTTACACAAAAAGCGCAAAACTTCGTCAAAGACAATCGGGAAAAGCCATTTTTCCTGCTGATGTCTTACACCATCCCTCACTTCTCAGATTTCCCCAAGGACTCTCCCGACCACTACATCGTCCCGTCGGATGCCCCGTATACGGATGAAGATTGGCCACAAATCGCCAAAAACTACGCGGCCATGATTAGCCGCCTGGACGGTGATGTGGGGAAATTGATGGCTTTATTAAAAGAATTAGGTATTGACGAAAATACATTGGTCATTTTTACCAGCGATAACGGCCCGTACAAAGGTGTACCCACGCCGATTGAATTCTTCGACAGCAATGGGCCGCTCAAGGGTGGCAAAAGAGACCTTTCGGAAGGCGGCATTCGCATTCCCTTTATTGCCCGGTGGAAAAATATCATCCCGGCGGGAACAACCAATGACAAAATGATCGCCTTCTGGGATATGTTGCCCACCTTCGCGGAACTGGTGCACTATCCCACCGATTTTCCAACCGATGGCCTCTCCATGCTGGCCGATCTGAAAGGCAAAACCGGTCCAAAACACGACTATCTTTACTGGGATTACGGCCATGTGCGTCCCACCTTCAAACAAGCCGTGCGAGTAGGCCAGTACAAGGCCGTACATATCGAGAAAGACGGCAAAAGTACTTTCGAATTATACGATCTGGACAAAGATTTGGGGGAAACCCAAAACATTGCGGACAACCATCCGGAGGTGGTGGCCAAAGTAAAAAGCATCTTGCAGGAAGCGTATCAACCAACCGCCGACTATCCCCGACAATCGAATATGTCAAGTGATAACGCGCAGGTACCCGGAAGTATCATCAATCACAAGCCGGCTTCATCTGGTGTTTACGTCGGTGCACCCAGCATCGTCATCCTGCCCAATGGCGATTATGTGAATTCACACAATTTCACTTCCATTGAAGGCGGGGACCGTGGCAAGGTGCACAAAACGGCCATCTACGGCTCAAAAGACAAGGGCAAAACCTGGACTTTCCTTACGGAAATGGATAACCAGCGCTGGTCCAACCTGTTTTATCACAATGATGCGCTCTACTTATTGGGCGTGCAACAAGCTTTTGGTCCCATCGCTATCCGAAAGTCCCTGGATGGAGGAAAAACCTGGACGCTTCCCCAGGATAAAAACGCTGGCATTCTGGCTGACGATGGCCGCTACCACTGTGCCCCGGTGCCGATGGTCATCCACAACGGCCGCATCTGGCGGGCAATGGAAGATGCACCACAGGGAAGAGAGTTTCGCGCCTTCATGATGTCGGCACCCCTTGATGCTGATCTGATGCGGGCGGATAGCTGGACTTTTTCCAATAAAATTCCCTACCAAAAAGAATGGCACTCATCGGGTCTGCGCAGCTGGTTGGAGGGGAATGCAGTGCTCAGTCCCGATGGCAAAATAGTTAATGTACTACGCTGTGAATTTGAAGAAGGCGTAAAGGGAATCGGGGCCATGGTCACCATCAGTGAGGACGGTAAAACGGCCAGTTTTGAACCTGCCGAAGACTTCATTCAAATGCCGGGTGCTACGGGTAAAAAATTCACCATTCGCTACGACGAAAAATCTAAAAAATACTGGTCGCTTTCCAACTGGATACAACCACGCGATGAAGCCATCTTGGCGCAGACCAAAAAGGCCGGAAAAATCCGCAACACCCTGGCGCTGATCAGCAGCACCGATTTAAAAACCTGGACGGTGGAACGCATTGTTTTACACCATCCCGACACTAAATTTCACGCTTTTCAATACGTCGACTGGGTCTTTGAAGGAGAGGACATCATCGCCGTTTCCCGGACCGCTTTTGACGATGGTGTGGGTGGAGCGGACAGTTTTCACAATGCCAATTACATCACTTTTCACCGAGTGTCGAAATTCCGGGATAATTTCAATTGATTGAACTTCTTCAACTATTCAACTATGACTACAGCTAAAGGTATTATTGTTCCTATGGTGACGCCTCTTCTGGATGAGGACACCCTGGATATAAAAGGTTGTGAAAACTTAATTGAACACCTGATCAATGGTGGAGTGCACGGAGTGTTCATTCTGGGTACTACCGGAGAGGGTCCCAGCTTAAAGCAATCCGTACAAAAGGAACTGATCAAGATCGTCTGCGATAAGGTTGATGGCCGCATTCCGATTTTGGTGGGCATCATGAATGCTTCTTTCCGGGAAGCCGCGGATATCGCCGACCAGGCTAAAAAATGTGGAGCCTATGCCGTAGTCCTGGCACCGCCCTTCTTTTTTAATATTAACCAACAGGAACTCTACCACTTTACAGATCAATTGATCCGGGAAATTTCCCTACCGGTTTATTTATACAATAATCCCGGCCTGACCAAAGTGGCCTTTGAAGTCGAGACGGTTCGGCAATTGATTTCCCGTCCCGAAGTCATCGGCATCAAGGATAGCTCGGCTAATTTGATGTACTTCAATCATCTGCTGCAACTTACCGAGCCGTTGGAGATGCCACTGCTGATGGGCCCCGAAGAATTGCTCATGGAAGCCACCCTGATCGGGGGCGGGGGCGGGGTGCCGGGCGGCGGAAATGTCTTTCCCGAATTATTCGTGCGCCTCTACGAAGCGGCCCAGGCGGGCAGGCTGGAGGAAGCACGCCATCTGCAAAAAACGGTTATGGAAATTAGTAGTACCCTCTACAGTGGTTCCGGCTACGGTTCCAGTACGGTGATCAATGGCATAAAATGCGCCTTAAGCTATCTAAAAATATGCGAAGATAATCTGGCAAAACCGCTGCAAAAGGCCAGTCCGGAAAAGGCCAAAAGGATTGAACAGTTTGTAATGAATTTTAATACCCCCGCTTATCATGCTTAGAACTACCCTTTTATCATGTTTGGTTATTGTATCATTTGTTCACGGAGTTGCCCAGGAAGGAAAAACCGAAAAAAACCTGCATCGCCTCAAATACAACAACGATCTGGTGGTCGACCTGGGCGTGGGGCTATGGGCCAATCCCATGCCGATGGACTACGATCAGGACGGCGACTGGGATCTGGTGGTTTCCTGTGCCGATGTTCCCTACAACGGCACCTATTTCTTTGAAAATACCGAAGGTGCCAGTACCTGGCCGGTATTCAAACCGGGCGTGCGGATCGGTGATGGCTTACGCAATACACAGGTATCGTTTGTAAATGGCAAACCCTATGTCCTGGGGCCGGGAGTAGCGTATCAAAGTTTCCTCAAAAATCAATACAGTGATCCGGCAGAACTGAATGCCAACAAGGAGTTTCATCCCGGAAAGGTACGTGCCAACCAGTGGAAATACTGCGATTATAACGGAGATGGCAACCTGGATCTCGTAGTGGGCATCGGAGATTGGAATGACTACGGGATGGAATGGAACGCCAGCGGTTGGGAAAATGCCTACAATGAATTTGGA
Organism: Saprospiraceae bacterium; assembly: GCA_965229635.1. Taxonomy (GTDB): domain Bacteria; phylum Bacteroidota; class Bacteroidia; order Chitinophagales; family Saprospiraceae; genus BQJU01. The sequence continues at coordinate 1,187,060 of OZ245894.1, read as the reverse complement.
CAGTGGACCAAAGGCCCCTTACATGGATTCGTATTTCTGTTGACCAATACCGGTTCAAATAAATCACCGAAATATGCGGAACCACAAAAGGTTACCGCCGGAGGAGAGCCGGTGGACGTATTTGGTATGCCTTCGCCCAATTTTGTTGATTTTGATGGCGATGGCGACCTGGATTTGCTGTGCGGTGAATTTCTCGACAAGCTCACCTATTTTCAAAATATCGGGTCGCGGGAAAACCCTGAATATGCTACCGGTAAAGTAATTCGTATTGGAAACAAGCCGCTAAAACTGGACCTCTGCATGATCGTTCCCGTTGCCGTAGACTGGGACAAGGATGGCGACGTAGACCTGGTCGTGGGGGAAGAGGATGGACGAGTGGCATTTGTGGAAAATACGGGCAGGTTTAATGACGGAATACCCGTTTTTACCGCTCCCCGCTTCTTTCAACAACAAGCGGACGAGCTCAAATTTGGCGCTTTATCTACTCCGTCCAGCTACGACTGGGATGCCGACGGAGATGAAGACCTGATTTGTGGAAATACCGCGGGCTACATCGGGTTTATCGAAAACCTGGGGGGTGGGGATAATCCTCGCTGGGCGGCTCCCGAATATATCGAAGCGGGTGGAGAAATCATTCGCATTCAGGCGGGCTATAACGGCATTGTACAGGGCCCATCGGAGGCCAAATGGGGCTATACCGTACTGACGGTTGGCGACTGGAACGAAGACGGACTACCCGACCTGGTCGTTAACTCCTCCTGGGGAAAGGTCCTTTGGTATCAAAATATTGGCAAAGAGGGTGCTCCTGAATTGCTGCCCGCCAAACCCGTTGAAGTGAACTGGGTCGGTGCTCCCCAAAAACCGGAGTGGTCCTGGTGGGATCCCGCCGGTTTGGAGTTGGCCACCCAGTGGAGAACCACGCCGCAGGTGATCGATTTTAATCAGGACGGATTACTGGACCTGGTGATGCTTGATCCGGAGGGGTTCCTGGCTTTTTACGAGAAAACAATGCACAAAGGCTGGCCTTACCTATTGCCTCCCAAAAGGCTTTTCTACATGAAAAAAAATTCGGCCTACGACCGACGCCACGAAATCATTGATAAATCGGAAGGTTATCTGCGCCTCAATGGTGACCGCGCCGGAAGAAGCGGCCGCCGCAAGTTCGTCATGACCGACTGGGACAATGACGGCGATTTCGATGTGCTGGTCAACACGGATCTCAACGTGAACTTCCTGGAGAATACCGGCAAAGAGGGGGATCATTTCATTTTTGAAGACCGTGGGCCTGTAGGTGGTCGGGATATTGGCGGGCACAGTACTTCCCCCACCGTGGTAGACTGGAATAAGGACGGCGTCAAAGAATTGCTGATCGGTGCCGAAGATGGGTTCTTTTATTATTTAAAATAGTGTGTAAATATGATCCTTCAACTATCGTTTCGCGGCAGTGAAATAGTTTTCTCACCTTTCCGGCTGATGTTGACCATGGTGTTCTGCTTCCTGTATTGGTCTGCTTCCTCCCAGGCTCTGGAGAGTGGATCAGCGATTCCCAACGGTAGTTTCAACGGAGTTGGCAATTTCCCTTCTCCCGGCATTTCAGCCCCTCCGCTGGGCGTAGCGCACGTTTACGATGCCAAATATCCCGACCTTTTCCTGAGGTCAGACCGCTGGTATCCCGGTGCCTACCTTTACAAATGGTCCGGTTTTGATGCATCCGGAGCTCCGGTTTTCGCGGATCGGATCGAGATAACAATTCCGGTATCCTGTAGAAATGCAGGCACGATTTTTTTATTAAATAACAAGATCTACGGCTTGTGGTATGAAAAAGGCAAGTTGATCTCTGCCGTTTATGAGCACAACAAAAAGCAATTTGAGGTGCTTGAAAAAATCGATGTCAGCCTGCCGGGAGACGTCGGAGCATTGGGCATCCTCCAGCAAAGAGAAGGTGAACTTTCGCTTATATTTTCAGTAGAAGATGGAGTAGACTATCACGCAGAAGGCAACTACCGTGGCGAAGGCTATTTCCCCTACGATGGAGAAGGCATTTACCGTGGCGGGGCTCCCACTTCGGCCTTATACCAGGCTACAGTGGACTGGCCATTAAAAAAAGCCTCCAAACCAGTGCAGTGGTCCCCTACACCCAAAAGCGTAAAAGGAACCCATTATACGATCTCCCAAGTTGACCTCGGCGAAGGAAAAGGTGGAATTATTTCGGGATCGCTCCTCGGCAGAATTGACTATACGGAATACGCTACAGAAGGAACGAATACCTTTTCCAAAAAATACCGGGTGGTGGATAACAAAGGGAATATGGTTCGGCACCCCGGGGTCTTTATTTCGCCGGTAGCTTACCCATCAAAAGAAGGAAGGTCTTGCGACCTGATCACCTCCTGCGAAGGGGGGCTGTTTTACATGAAATTCCTCGGTGTCGACCCTATGAATGGCAATCTCATTTATGCAGACCCGGTAAATCTGAAATACCGGAACGGGGACCTTGTAGACGGCACCCTGGTTGTCCCGTCCATGGTTGATTGGGATCAGGACGGCGATGACGATATGGTCTGTGGCAATTCTTTAGGCTACCTCACTTTTATAGAAAATAAAGGCACAAATGCCCGCCCTGCATTTATGGACCCCGAAAGGATGAAGGTGGGAGGTTTTGACTACTTTATGCAAAATGGTTACGGGGGAAATATTCAGGGGCCTTACGAAAACCGGTACGGTTATTTATGCCCGAATGTCATTGATTGGAACCAGGACGGCCTGCCCGATCTGGTCATGAATGATTCAAAAAGTATGCACTCGGTTTTTCTCAATACCGGCACGTTGAAGCAACCGGAACTGGCACCTCAACATTCCCTTTTTCTGGATGAGGTAGAACTTCGGGGTACCTGGCGCTGCAAACCCGCGGCCGGATTTATGGGAGACCAAATGGTTTACATCACCCTTGACGACGATGATGAGTTTCACATCTACTTTCAGCTGGACGACTATAATCTGGAAGATGGCTACAAACTCAAACTGACCACCGGTGAAACCATCAATGCGAGTTTCCTCAAGGCCGGCGGTACCGGGCGCATCAAATTCAACCTGGTAGACTGGGACCTCGATGGGGTGAAGGACCTCATTGTTGGCACCCCAAGACATGGCACTGTTCCAGAGCCGGAAAATGGCCTTCCTTACCGCTATCATGAAGAAGGCAGGCCGGGTGCAGCGGTGCTCTTTCTAAAAAATGCCGGAACCGATATCGAAACTGTTTTTGAGTACCCCAAACTGATGCGTTTTCGCGGAAAGCCGATATTTCTCGGCCAGCATTCCTGCGCCCCAACACCCTGGTACCGGGAAGCCGGCAAAGGCCCTGATCTCATTGTCGGCACGGAAAAGGGAAGGTTCATGTATTACGATAGAGATGATCTGGATTGGTAATCTGAATAAATAAAGGACTTATAATATGCTTTCGCAAATACTATTAACACTTAGCCTTTGGGGGTCTATGTTTTCCCCAACTATCGGGCAAGCGGAGAGACCGCCCAATGTGTTGTTCATCATTGCCGATGATCTTTCCAATACCTTGGGCTGTTACGGCGTAGAAGGGGTTATTTCACCTAACATTGATCGATTGGCTGCGGAAGGCCGATTATTTGAACGGGCCTATTGTCAGGCGAGTTTGTGCAATCCCAGTCGCGCCTCCATTATGACCGGACAGCGGCCACAGCAACTAAAAATCTGGAGCAATGAGCCACACTTTCGTGGAATGCACGCCAAGACAGTCACTATTCCCGAGCATTTCAAAAATAACGGCTACCGCTCCATCGGTATTGGTAAAATCTTTCACAATTGGGGGCAAGCCATCCACGGCGATCCACAATCGTGGTCGGAGCCGGAGGTCAACCATTATGCCGCCCATTACCACGACTGGTACGTTCCCGGAAGGGCTTATGAAACTCATTTTGACCTCAAAAAAGGCCCTGCCGTGCAATCTGTGGATGTCCCCGATGAGGCTTACCTTGACGGCCGGACCACCAATGCCGCGATCAACAAATTGCGCGAGCTGCGCGAGACGCCCTTCTTCCTGGCCGTTGGCTTCTGGAAGCCGCACTTGCCATACAATGCACCAAAAAAATACTGGGACCTTTATGATCGCGACAACCTGCCGAAGGTAAGATATCCCAATCCCGTACCGGGAGTACCCGACATTGCCTACGTGGACTCCAAGGAAGCCCGCAGCTATACCGATGTCGACCCGGATGCACCAATTCCCGATGCCCAGAAGCAGGAACTACGCCACGGTTATGTGGCCGGTATCAGCTACGTCGATGCACTCGTAGGCAAGTTGCTGGCGGAATTAGATCGGCTGGATTTGCGCAAGAACACCATCATCGTTTTTGTCTCCGACCACGGTTATCACGCCGGAGAGCACGGCCAATTTGGCAAATGGACCAATTTTGAACTGGGCACCCGCGTACCACTAATCATCGCGGCACCGGAAGTTCAACAACCCGGTACGCCCGCGAATGGCATTGTGGAGTTGGTGGATTTATTTCCCACCCTTTCGGAAATGTGTGGTTTGCCGGCTCCTAAAACGGAAGATAAACTGGCGGGCACTTCTCTGGTCCCCATCCTGAAAAACCCGGAAAAAGTGATCAAAACGGAGGCGCTTTCGCAAATCAGTCGCCCCATTGGTTCCGGTACTGATTTTGAGACCATCGGCACTTCCCTGCGCACCGAGACCCATCGCTACAATCGCTGGATGCAAATGAAGGACCGCGAGGAAGTTGCCGAAGAATTATATGACCTGACCAAAGATTTACACGAGGTGAAAAATGTCATCTCATTGCCGGAAGGCAAAGAAAAGAGAACCCGGTTATCTCATCGATTAGATGAATTACTTAAAAAATAAGAATATGCTTAAAACTAAATTTCCCAAAGTAGGCATCCGGCCGGTGATCGATGCTCGTTTAGGAGGCATCCGAGAATCCCTCGAAGAAAGCACCATGGGCATGGCCAAACGGGTGGCGGACCTGATCTCCTCCCGGCTAAAATACATGAATGGACAGCCCGTAGAATGTGTCATTTCCGAAACCACCATCGGACGCGTTCCGGAAGCGCAGCGCTGCGAGGAGAAGTTCCTCGAGTCCGGCGTAGGCCTTTCCATCACCGTGACGCCCTGCTGGTGCTATGGCACCGAAACCATCGACATGCACCCAACTCGCCCCAAGGCCATTTGGGGATTTAACGGCACGGAGCGCCCCGGAGCGGTTTACCTGGCGGCAGCCCTGGCCGGTCATGGACAAAAAGGCATTCCCGCCTTCAGCATTTACGGCCACGATGTGCAGGAAAGCGATGATGAAACCATCCCCGATGAGGTGCAGGAATACCTGTTGCAATTCACCCGTTCGGGATTGGCTGTAGCCACCATGAAAGATAAGGTTTATCTATCGATCGGTGCGGTTTCGATGGGTATTGCCGGATCTATCGTGCAGGAGGATTTTTTCCAGAACTACCTGGGTATGCGCAATGAATATGTGGATATGAGTGAGGTGCAGCGCCGCCTGGAGCAGGGGATTTATGACCCGGAAGAATTCAAAAAGGCCCTGGCCTGGACGAAAGAAAATTGTAAAGAGGGTGAAAACCGCAATCCGAAGGAAAAGATCAAGTCACGCGAGCGCATGGATGAAGAATGGGAAATGGTGGTCAAAATGACCCTAATTTGCCGCGACCTGATGATCGGCAATGCCAAGCTCAAGGACATGGGATTTGGCGAGGAGGCACTCGGGCATTACGCCATTGCCGCCGGATTTCAGGGACAGCGCCAATGGACCGATTATATGCCCAACGGCGACTTTATGGAGGCGATTCTTAATTCCTCCTTCGACTGGAATGGCCGCCGGGCACCTTATATGATGGCTACGGAAAATGACGCTCTGAATGGCATTTCCATGTTGTTTGGCTATCTGTTGACCAACCAGGCGCAGATGTTTTCCGATGTACGCACCTACTGGAGTCCGGATGCCGTCAAACGTGTCACCGGCCACCAGCTGGAAGGCCGGGCCCAAAACGGCATCATCCATTTGATCAACTCCGGTTCCTCCACCCTCGACGGCAGTGGTCAGCAGGAAAAGAACGGTGAAGTGGCCATGAAACCCTTCTGGGAAATCACGGACGCTGAGGCGCAAAAATGTCTCGACGCCACCGATTGGCCACCCGCCTCTTACGAATATTTCCGCGGAGGTGGCTATTCCTCCCACTTTGTTACCCGGGGAGGTATGCCTGTGACCATGTGCCGCATCAACATCATCAAGGGGCTGGGACCGGTGATGCAGATTGCCGAAGGCTGGACCGTAACCCTGCCCGATGAAGTGCACAAAACCCTGGATGCCCGAACCGATCCAACCTGGCCAACCACCTGGTTTGTACCCAAGCTGAATGATACCCGCCCCTTTAAGGATGTCTATTCGGTGATGAACAACTGGGGTGCCAACCACGGGGCTTTCAGCTACGGGCATTACGGCCACGAACTGATTACGCTTTGCTCCATGCTGCGCATTCCGGTGTGTATGCACAATGTGGAAGAAGAACGCATTTTCCGGCCGAAAGACTGGGCGTCCTACGGTATGGACCCCGAGGGAGCCGATTTCCGGGCCTGCGAGAATTATGGTCCATTGTACTAAAACTATCGCTTGTGAAAAAGATATGTCTACTTTTGGTGTTGTGCTCAATTTTGGCCTGTGAGCCAGAACAAAAACCGGAGTCTATGCCCGAGAAGGAAACCTTTCCAGCAATGGAAGAAAAACAACTGACTTTTGATGAAAGTGGACATTTTCTGCATACTACGCAGCAGTTTTCGCCCGACGATCAGTGGATTGTGTATGATACGCGAAATGAAGATTCACAAATCGGTCAAACCTGCTGCATCGAAATGGTGAACGCAACGACCGGCAAGATACGCCGCCTATATCAAACTGAAAACCAGAGCTTGTTTGGTCCTGGGGTTGGAGGGGTGACTTTCAATCCTCAGGACCATCAGGTTTTGTTTATTCACGGCTTGCGCAATTGTGATGAAGACCAACCCTACGGCTTTTCTCGTCGCACCGGGGTAATGATCAAAACGGAAGCGCCACAGCAACCCATTTTCATGGACGCCCGAGATATTACGCCTCCGTTTACCCCCGGTGCCTTGCGCGGCGGCACCCACGCCCATACCTGGAGCGCTGATGGCCAATGGATAACCTTTACCTACAATGACTATGTGCTGGGACAACTGGCCGAGGACTCCGATTCCGGGGTGCAAGATTTGAGAATGGTGGGTGTGACGGGGCCACAGGGACCGGTGACGGTAAAAGGAGCCGATGAAGCCGAAAACTTTGGCGGTGAAAAATTTACAGTGATCGTCACAAAAGTGGTGGAGAATCCAACACCCGGCACTGATGAAATCGACCGGGCCTACGAAGACGGCTGGATCGGGGAAAAAGGATACCTCAAAGCCGACGGCAGCCGCCAGGAACGCGCTATCGCTTTTTTGGGGGACACCCGAAATGAAAATGGAGAAGTATTGACGGAAGTCTTTGTGGTGGATGTACCCAATGACCTCACTGCTTCTTCCGAGGGAAATCCCATTCAGGGCACCGAAACGACCCGCCCCATGCCGCCTAAAGGCACGCAACAACGGCGGTTGACCTTCACTCAAGATCGTAAACATCCCGGCGTACAAGGCCCTCGCCACTGGCTACGCAGCGCCCCCGATGGGTCGGTAATTTATTTTATGATGAAAGACAATAACGATATCATCCAGATTTATGGGGTTTCCCCTATTGGAGGAGACATCCAACAAATTACCCAAAACGAGGCGTCCATCACCACCAGCTTTAATGTGAGTCGTGATGGCCAGTGGCTGATTTACGGTATCGAAGAAGATGTGTTTGTCACAAATATTACTACACAAAAGACTCAACAGGTTTCGCCCAAAGCGACCGCTGAAATGTCGAACCTGCGCGGCGTGAATTTTTCCAATGACGGCAAAACGATCGTTTACAACCGCAAGGTGGAAAAAGGCGACTCCAGCTATTATCAGATATTTTTGTTAAAGCCTAAAGATTAATCGATTATGCAAAAGCCCTTCCCGCTTCTTCTAACCTTCCTATTCTTCCTAAATATCCATTTTTTAACGGCTCAGGGCCAACCCCCCAACGTCATCCTCATCCTGGCTGACGACATGGGATTGGGCGATTTGTCCTACTTCAACGAAGGACTCAACGAAACACCCAACCTCAACCAATTGGTCGAAGAAAGTGCCTGGTTTTCGCGGGCTTATTCGGGCTCGCCGGTGTGTACGCCTTCCCGGGCAGCCCTGCTCACGGGGCGTTATCCACACCGCACAGGAGCCATTACGCTCAACATGCAGAATTATCCCGAAATGAGCCGCGTACACCTCAAAGAAAAGACCATGGCCGATGTCTTTGCCGCCAACGGCTACACCACAGGCATCGTGGGCAAATGGCATATCGGCGATGGACCGGATTATCACCCGATGAAGCGAGGTTTCCAGGAATTTGTTGGTTTTAAGGGCTACGATGTGGAGAAAACCTATTACAACTACCGCCTGGATATTCAGGGCACTTACCAGGAATTTGAGGACGTCTACCTGACCGATGAACTCACCCGCCACGCCGTCGATTTTATTGAACGACACCAAAAAGAACCTTTCTTTTTACACCTGGCACATTACGCTCCACACCGTCCGCTGAGTGCACCGCAGGACATTATCGACCGTTATCTAAAAAAGGGTTTTGATGAAAAGACAGCCACCGTTTACGCCATGATTGAAGTGATGGATAAAGGCATCGGAACGGTGCTAAGCACCTTGGACAAGCTCAATCTCCGCGAAAATACCATCGTCATTTTTGCCAGCGACAATGGCCCCGACCCAATCGTTGGTGAGCGTTTTAACCACCAGATGAAAGGCACCAAATACACCGTCAACGAAGGCGGCATCCACGTCCCGTTTATGGTCAACTGGAAGGGCAAAATCCAACCCAAAAGCTACGACGAGGTGATTCAATTTCCGGATGTGTTGCCTACCTTAATTGAACTTTGTAACTTGGAACAAGTGGAAACCAAGCCGCTGGATGGCGGCAGCTTCGCCGGATTGTTTTTTGACCAGGAAATCCAGCTGCCCGATTATCGCTTCTGGCAATGGAACCGCGGTGTGCCCTACTACTCACACAACGCTGCCCTTCTGGACGGCGAGTGGAAGCTGGTGCGGCCCTACGTCACACGGAATGTTCCGGAGGGAGCATCGAGTGAAAAACCGGTTTTGTACAACCTGAAGGACGATCCTGAGGAGAAAAATGACCTCTCTGAAAAGGAGTCGAGCCGGTACAATGTGATGCGGGTGAAACTGGAGGAGTTGAGCCGACGGGTGGAACATAGCCGGATGGAGGAGGAGTAGAAAAGGGGAATGGAAGGGCTTCACTGGATGTTGACTTGTTTTTGAACCACAAAAGGACACAATAGGAGGCACAAAAGTTTGATTGGAAAAAAATCCGTACGGATTTTTTCTAATCCTTCTTTTGTTTCCTTTTGTCCCTTTTGTGGTTCAAATTAACCATCGCCGGATAGGCGATTCACAATGTCACTGTTTGTTTTCACCAAACAAGTTTGATGGTTACGAGCCTATATTCAATAAACAAACAAAACATGCAAAAAACATCCACTACCCTCCTATTTTTCCTTGTATTGATCACTTTTCAGCTCAATGCCCAAACTCAAATAAAATACCTTTCCGGTACCGGTAGCGACCAGACTGTTGACTGGCAATTCTACTGTACAGATGGCCATAATTCCGGTAAATGGACGACCATTCCGGTGCCTTCCTGCTGGGAATTGCAGGGCTTTGGCAGCTACAATTATGGGCATGTGCCTTTTGAAGAACGGCTGAAGGAAAAGGGGTTGTACAAATACGAATTTGAAGCCAGTCGCCATTGGAGATTTAAAGATGTTCGCCTGGTGTTTGAAGGGGTTATGACCGATGCCGAAGTAAAGATCAATGGTATATCGGCAGGGCCTGTACATCAGGGTGCTTTTTATGAATTTTCCTATGACGTCAGCAAATTACTGCGCTATGATTCTCTCAATTTATTAGAAGTCACCGTCAGCAAACACTCCGGCAACGAGTCTGTCAATCAGGCCGAGCGCAAGGCGGATTACTGGATTTTCGGCGGTATTTTTCGACCGGTTTATATTGAGGTGAAACCCATCAATCACATCAAAAGAGTGGCCATCGATGCGCGGCAAGATGGCTCGCTCACCACTGATGTTTTTTATCATTCTCCCATGGCCCGCTTTGTTGAAGTAACCGTGCAGGAGATCAATAAAAATTTTGACACCATTGCCCAACAAACCTTTCCACTTGATCCCGCAAGGGAAGACATTCGCCTTTCTCTTAAAGTGGACTCTGTTCAGACCTGGACGCCGGAATCCCCAAACCTGTATCTTGTTCGGTACTTCTTATTCGATGACCAGCACCGACTGCTTCATCAACACCGCGAAAGAATCGGTTTCCGCACCGTAGAAGTTAGGGCTGGCGACGGCATTTACGTCAATGGGGTCCGCATTAAGTTTAAGGGTGTCAACCGCCACTCCTTCTGGCCAACCACTGGGCGTACACTTAATAAGAAACAAAGCATCGAAGATGTCAAAATGATGAAAGACATGAACATGAATGCCGTGCGCATGTCTCATTATCCTCCCGACAAGCATTTTTTGGATGTTTGTGATGAATTAGGGCTGTTTGTGCTCGACGAGCTGGCCGGATGGCAACGACCGGCTTATGATGCCGAAATTGGGCGGAAACTTTTGCAGGAAATGGTGATCAGAGATGTCAATCACCCCAGTATCATTTTGTGGGACAATGGTAATGAAGGCGGCTGGAACCGGGAGCTGGATTCGGAGTTCGCCAAATGGGACATCCAGCAACGGGAGGTCATCCATCCTTGGGAGGTATTTGGCAAGACCAATACCTTTCACTACGGACAGTATGATGCCCTCGTGCACGATGGCCATCAGCAGGATAAAATCTATTTTCCTACGGAATTTCTGCACGGCCTGTACGATGGCGGCCACGGCGCCGGACTGGACGACTTTTGGAAATACATGTGGCATGATCCGCTCTCCGCCGGTGGTTTCCTCTGGGTCTTCGCCGATGAAGGCGTGGTACGCACCGACCGCAATGGCGAGATCGATACCGATGGCAATCACGCGCCCGATGGCATTGTGGGGCCTTTTCACGAGAAGGAGGGCAGCTATTACACCATCAAGGAAATCTGGTCGCCCATCCAACTGGAAAAGCGCTTTATCACACCCGACTTTAATGGGGTATTTCGCGTGGAAAATCGTTATCACTACACCAATTTCAACCAATGTCAAATCTATTTGAGATGGCTAAAAATGGTTAGTCCTTCGGTAAACGGAAATATAGACTCAGTGGCTCAGGATTTCCTCAAAGGTACGGACATCCCGCCTCAGCAATCCGGTTTTTTGAGTATCCCCATGCCTGAAGACTGGCAAGATTATGATGTTCTCTGGCTGGAAATCCGCGATTCGCAAGGGTCTTTATTTAACTGGAGTTTTCCCCTCAAATCTCCTGATATCCTCAATGAGAAAATACTTAGCAAGAAACAGTCTGCCGCCACGATAATAGCGCAAGAAACCACCAACACAATCGCACTTGAGTATGGTTCGATGCAACTAAAATTTGATACCAGAACGGGATACCTTGAAGAAGTGCAGCGTGATGGCCAGGCGTTACCTATTTCGAAAGGGCCTATGATCCTTTCGGAAAAAGAGGACGAACCGGAAACGGTTTCCCACAAAAAAATAGCCAATGGCTATGAGATAACGGCTGTTTACAAATCAGGCAATACCTTCCGCTGGATTTTACAAAATAATGGCCTGCTCGATCTCGAAGCAACGTTTAAAAATCAAAGGACCATTGAAGGCTACGAAGGCATTACTTTTGGTTTGGAAGAAAAGGAAATCGCTAGTAAAATGTGGCTGGGTGACGGCCCCTATCGGGTATATCGAAATCGTATGAAAGGCACCCAGTTTTTTACATGGAGTAATGACTACAACAACACCATCACCGGTGAATCGGAATATGAATACCCGGAGTTTAAAGGCTTCTTTTCCAATCTATATTGGGTGCAGATCAAGACCAAAAATTCCGGAGCATTCACCATCCACAATCATACACCATTTACCTTCCTGCGCATGCTGACTCCCGATCAGCCCAGTGATCCAAGAAGCGGCGCTACCGTAAAGGATTATCCACCCGGCGATCTTTCTTTTTTAAAGACCATCGCCCCGATCGGCACCAAGTTTGCTCCGGCAGAAACACTAGGGCCACAATCGCTGCCTCAAACCGTCATCGGCCGGGAGATTGAGCCCATGCGTATTCATTTAACGTTTGACTTTATTGGTGGGGATTAAAGTTCAAGGCTGCCCATCTTACCCGTCTGGTAATCATAGATCGCCTGACGGATTTCGGCCTGGGTATTCATCACAAAGGGGCCGTGCGCCACAATGGGTTCATCAAACGGCATCCCGTAGCAGTACACGATCTGGCTATCGCCCAATGCGGTGACGGTCAGCTCCGTACCTTCCGTACTCAGTTCAACGAGTTGGTGCTCCTTGGCCGTTTTTCCATTAACGGTGACCGAGCCATTGACCACGTAAAACAACACCTGACTGCCTTCCGGCAATTGATCGGTAAAGGTGCCGCCTTCTTTCATTTCCAGCGTGGAGGTAAACAGGTCAGTGAGGGAGTCGATTGGCCCTTCCGTATCACCGTATTTCCCGGATACAAGATTCAGGGTCACCTTACCGCCATCCAATGACAGCGCCGGAATCGATTCCTTTTGTAATCCGGTATAATTGGGCGCCACCATCTTGTGTTTGGCGGGCAGGTTCATCCACAACTGCAGCACCTCTTCCATGCCGCCCTTTTGCAGAAACTCCTCCGAAGAAATCTCCGCGTGAATCAGTCCGCTACCGGCCGTCATCCACTGAATACCCCCGGCGGTAATGACACTCTCCCCCGTGGCAGAATCCTTGTGGGTAATATCCCCCTGCAAGACAAACGTCAACGTCTCAAATCCCCGATGCGGGTGCGGCCCAAACGGCAAGCCATGATTATTCGGCCCATACTCCTGCGGCCCATGATGATTCAAAAACAAAAACGGGTCCAAATTATTAATCGTCGGCGTAGGCATCGCCCGCCAGGTGGATAAATCAGCAATCGGCTCGTAACGGGCGTCGTGTATTTGTAGGATGTTTTTTTGCATTTTTGGTTTGGTTGTTTCTTTAAGGGAAACGGGAAATTTGGGGAGATTGTTTAGGGGGAGGTAAGGATCAAGTTTAAGGGAGTATTTTATGAAGAGAGATGCTTTTTGGAACAATCTCTTATGTCTCGGTGCCGCACAGTGTCAGCCTTAACCAACGTTGCTACATGTTTTTACCGTGACCAATTTAGGGATTTTGACACGAATAATCAACTTAATGGCAGTATTGACGCGGCCAGCATTGTTCTGAATATTCAATTAGATATTAATATCAAAATAATTTGGGTATCTTCTATAATGAGAGAAATATTGACTTAAAACATTTTTAGATATTTCAGGATCTTTGTCAAACTGAAATGGTAAGATTTCATCATGTATTACATCGATAGATTCTAAAAAAAGTTTTGAATCGAGAAAAAGTCTCTCCTTAAGCGTAAGATTTGGTATATTTATGTGCTTAATATCTGTGCTATCCTTTGGCGAAAATTCCCAATCTGCAGCAAGATTGGCTTTTACTAACTCTAATTTCCCTTTATCTTCAAATAGTTTATAAGCAACATTTAGCATCTTATGCTCTCCGTCTTGATACATGAAAGACAATATGTTAAGAGCAAATAAGTCTTCTCTTAACCCTTTTATCATAGCTAGTTCGATAGCTCTTCTTATTACTTGAGGAAATCTATTATTTGTTATATCTGCCTCATTGAATCGCTCTTCATCAAAATACTCATTAATCTGACTCTTAATTATACTAAAGCGTCTACGTTGTAATTCTTCTCCTGTTTCTTGATTACTCAATCTCTGTCCTAATGAAGCACAATTTGCATTAATTGTCACTTTGATAACATCCCCACTGTTTAATGTACCCAGAAGTGATTGAAACTCACTTAATTGGTCATACCTTTTGTTTGCAGCTGCATAATCAAGCCAAATTATATAATCTTCTGATGGGTACTCATTATCAATAGCCACAAAATTTGATATTAATTCATCAACAGATTGTAATTCACACCTGATACATCCCGGACGTAAATTAAATTTTTGACGATCATAAATCAAAGGGTCAGACTCAATTGAGTATAATTTTTTCACTCCTAATTCATAATGAACTAATTTATGATCCATTAATTGAGGTCCTCCCATTGAGATATATAAATAGTTCTCCTTAGGATTATCACAAATCAATGAAAGAAGGTCAACAAATAGTCTTCTTTCTACATACTTATTGGGTCTTAAATTATATGACACTCCACCTCCAGCCATTATATTTCTTCTTTAGCAGATAAATACAATTTCTCAAAAGTATAATTTCCAACATCAGAAGGATTTGCCGAAGGATCGCCATATATATACTCAGCAACTAACTCCACTTCGTCTTTCTCTCTGTAATAAGTTATTCGCACCTTAGTATTTCTGCGAATCGGTTTGGGTAAACTAGGATTTATTCTTTTTTCATTGAATTTGCCTTTAGGTACAGTTCTCCAGTTCGATCCTTCTTGAGTATCAATCAATTTTATGGAATCCTTATACTTAGCTTTATCAAAATAGGGTTTTACTTCTTGCTCTTTACCCTTCCATTGATTAGTGAAATCCGTAAACCGTTTTATCCCTTCTTTTATATAGTCTAGCGTATACCAATATATTTTTGACGACAAATCAAGACCTCGTTTTGTTGTTGTCAATGGTAAATTCTCGCTAGTTGAGCTACTAAATTTCACAATCCCTGCAATTGGCAAAAATTGATTATGAAAAGACGGAACTGGTTTACTTCCCCAACCAGTAATATGAGATTTATCCCTAAATAGAACAACTCTATCATTGCAAATAACTGTAATACCAGCATTGCTTGCAGATCGACTTAATCTATTTTCTTCTTCAACTTCATCAATTGATGCGAGTGGCCTATAAAAACCAATTGCAATATCTATATCAACATCATCATAATTTGCACTAAGTTGATACGACTCTATGCCAGCCTTCTCATCTTCAAGGTCTTCTGTTTGTAATAAATCAAATGAGATTGGTGTGACAACTACTCCATTAACAGTTATTTTAAATCCTTTTCGTATTATCAACGCAAATATTTGCCCAATTTCATCTCTTAAATCCTTGGCGAATCCTCTCTCCTCAGCAAACTGACTTGAGATGTCATCTAGCAATTTATTCACAATAATTGAAGTCCCGTTTTTATCAGGACCTAAAGAATTTTGTCTTTCTAAATTCAGCATCCAGTCATTGTCATCTTGCAGCCAATCAGGAGAAATTTCCACCTGATATCTATCTCCATTATGTTGACTTTCAACAATTACATGAGTGCCAATTTTAAAAACAGCTCTCTTCATTCCAATCCCATACATGCCAACAGTTTCTAAATTAGCATCACGTTCAGGATTGCTTCGGCCAAATTTAAATGCTTCTTCAGTAGCAATATCTATAGGTATTCCGCCACAATTATCATGTATTTCAAATTCATCTTGTGAAAGCTTGATCTCAGCCCAAAAACCTGAATATATGTCATCCCCATCTAAAGAGCGTAAATCTTTTGTACGAACAATACCATCTATACAGTTATCTAGTAAATCAAGAATTGCATCTTTTAATGCGATATCGCGAGTCAAGCTTCGCACAAAAAAACGCTTAGTTGGAGTTGCTTTTACTTGTGTACTCATAACAATCACGATAAAGCTTTAAAAATAGAATGTCCTATGGATTCAGCCAAATGTGGAGGTACTGAATTTCCAATTTGCATCATTCCGTACCATTTCGTTGGATAAAATGTAAACCAATCAGGAAAGGAATGTAATCGAGCAGCTTCTCTTGTGGTAATACATCGAGGAAATATAGGATGTATAGGCCGTGGAGCCATAAATTGTCCCATTCCTCTTGTTGTACCAGCTCGCAAAGTAGGGCTTAGGCCACTTAATAAAAGTTTTTTATATCTACTTATAGGTTCAGATTTTCCAGGAGGAGTTACAGTAAAACGTTCAATCACTTTTGATGAATGGAAAGTAGTCATTAAACCAGTTAATGGAATACCCGTTAATGATTTTTCTCGAATATCATTATCGAAAGAGGCGTCTGCTAATATTTTTGAATAACTCGAATGCTTTTTTCTCGAACCTTTAAAAATATCAGTGCTATTAGGTTCGAGATTGACATGCATTATATCACATAGAGCATCTTCGACAGTTACTCTATTATCTGATTTGAATTTTGAACGAACAAATGGTTGAACTAAAAATTGTGAAATATTCTTTTTAAATCCCACAAAAAAAACTCTTTTCCTATTTTGAGGAACATAGTAATCTGATGCATTTAGAATTAAAGGCTTATGGACATAATAGCCATTACTTGATAAAAGTCTATAAAACTCATCAAGTGTCTGTTTAAATTTCTTATTTAATATCCCACTTACATTTTCCATTATAAAGCCTCTAGGACTAAGTTGAATTATTAAATTTGCAAAATTGACAACCTGAATATTTCTTAGGTCATTTGAATTTTGTTTTCCCCCATTTGAAAACCCCTGACAAGGAGGGCCCCCAAATACCAAATCCAGGTCAGACAGATTCAAATTATAATCATAAGTATCAAAATCAATAGTAGCTACATCTTCTTTAATAGCTACACCTTTATTGAAATTTTTATTATATGTCTCAACATGTCTCCAATCGATTTCAAACGCTGCTTCTACATGGAAGCCAGCCCTTTTAAGCCCAAGACTAAAACCACCCACTCCAGAATAAAACTCAATCGCTTTCATAAGTTATTGACCTTCAATACTACAATGATACGAATGTCTTTCATCCTTTGCCAATAATTCAGTGCCATAATGATACGCTCCTTATTAACAACTCCCTTACCAATTGATAATCAATTTATTATAAACCCAATCAAACTCATTGACTTTGTAAACTATGTCTCTTGATCGTACCCTGTTGCGCAGAACGGCTGGCATCTTGGCAGTAGCCAACGGATGGAGGCTATTGTCGTTACATGCTTTGTGCAATCCCGTTAAGCTAAGCATACAAATGCTTAACTTACGGGATTGAGTATCAAATTATATCACGTTCAAGTTAGTGAAAATGAAAAAAAAGTCTCAAAATCATCTCGCAAATTCGACAATTTATTCGTCAAGGAGCCGGTGAAGTTAAATATCGACAACGACCGCAGGACTTTACAAGAGATTATATCCTCACTTTCACAACAACAACTACCCTAATCTTATCCAATCTAACCAATAGCCTATCGGTCGAACTGATCCGTTTCTTTTCAAAGCTGAAGCTTGATCCACAATACATGGTTACCAAAAGTGCCTTTTCTCAGGCACGTAAAAAGGTTAACCCCCTTTTCTTTTCCGATTTATTCGAGTACGTGATCAAATGTGCCTATAAAATCATCAAGGTGAAGCGATGGAGAGGATTCCGGTTATGGGCCATGGATGGTTCAGGATTGAGGCTTCCCGATATTGAAGCATTGGGAGATTTATTTGGCTGGCATCAAAATCAACACAATCGGGTACCCTCGGCCAGACTCCGGGGTATCTACGATGTGCTCAATCATCTTTGTGTGCGCATCGATCTGAAAAGCCGACATGAAGACGAATTGACGACAGCCCAAGAATGGGTTAAAGACCAACCCAAAGATGTGTTAATGCTCTATGATCGGGGATATTTTGGCTTCAACTTGCCCTGGCTTCATGATCACTATGGCACTCATTATTTAATGCGCTGTTCACTGGGAGCAACCAAGATTATTCAGGCCTTCCTAAGTAGTCATAAAACCTCACAAGTTGTTGACTTTGAGGCTGGTGACAGATCTACCCGATCCATGCGGAAAAGAAATCTTCCGGTACGTCGATACACTAAAGTTAAGGTCCGGCTGATCAGGGTGGAACTGGGAAAGGGGCTGCCTACCGAGATACTGATGACCAGTTTATTGGATCATCGAAAATATCCAACTCGATTGTTCAAAAACCTATACTTCCTTCGCTGGGGCATTGAAACTTACTGGGATCGATTGAAAAATATCTTTGCAGTTGGCTCCTTTAGCGGATACTCTGAAACGGCCATTTGGCAGGATCTTTATGCTACTGTCATTGCTACTAATTTGCAGAGCATCCTATGCAATGATTGCCAAAAACAACTCAATCAAATCAACAACAATCGATACTGGAATTATCAGATCAATCGAAACATCAGCGCTGGACTGATCAAGGATTATTTTGTCAAATTACTCCTTAAATCTGAATCCAAAATCAAGCGATGGCTCCGGGAATTACTCACTTTAATGCTCCAGAATCTGGAGCGTATTGTGCCCAATCAAAGTCGGCCAAGGAACTTCAAAATACTGGATCGAAAGCGCCATGAAACCGAGAAAAATTATCGGAGGGTGTGATTGTTTTTGACCTCAAAGGCCAATTCATATATTCATTTTATTGTACCTTCCACTATGGAGGAACGCTAGGAAGTTATGCCTAATTTCATTGTTTTTAGCCCTGAGTTTCTATTTGCTTAAGGCTACAGCATGAAAAAGTCAGTCTCCATCAAAAAATGTGCCGCTTTGATAGGGCTAACTTAACGGAGTTGATGCTTTGTGGGGTGTCTGATTTCATTTTTTCAATCATTCTATCCTTAGTCTTATTTAAGATTGCTTCTATTTCATTCGGGTATTCACTTGATAAGTCAAGCATATTTTCTCCCCTTGGTTTATATAAACCAGAGCCATATTTTGCTTCTAATTCTAAGGGGTCAGCGAAAAATAACCTCCCCATATTAATACTAAGGTAAGGCCCAATAATTCCACTGAGGTAATATCTGATCGTGAACAATTGGATAGTTTTGTAGAAAGTTTTTTGTTGCCTTAATTCCAGTTTGATATTCCTTTTTCATTTGTCTAACAAATACCTTTAAGCCTTGCTTTGTTTTAGCCCTGGATTTGATCAAATGACAAACGGTCTTTACGCAATCCAACATGACTCCGGCTAATGCTCTGGTAATATGAGGGAATAGTTTATGGTCGCAAGGGTTGTACTTTGAACAATAACTTGGATAGTGAGCCACTCTGATTTGGAGGTTGGTATATTGGGCGACCCATTGTATCATTTCTTTAAACCGATAGGTTCGACACCCATTACTCCCCCCCGAATCACAAAGGATGAGCATTTGGGTAGCCTGGGGATACCTTTTACAGGCGTAGTACTTGATATAATCCAATAAGCAATTAACCGCAAAATCAGGGGTATCAGCTGATTGACCTAGAAACATATAGCCTTCATTGAGTTGAATATCGTAAATGCCAAAAGGAGTTATCTTTCCAGTAGCCATGCTTGTGAAATCATGATCATTACATATTTGTGCCTCCTTACAATACACCTTTCCCTGGCGGTACAATTGGCCTAGTTGCTCCTTTTTTTTGCTATCCATCGAGATGAGAATTTGTCCCCTCTGCCTATATTGACTCACCAGTTGGTCAATATATTCGAATTGCTCATTGCGCCCTTGTACTTGTTTAAAAGTACCCGTCTTTGCCATTTTACGTTGGCTTAGCCCAAGGCTGGCAAGCAACTTATCCACATAATAAAGACTTGTATTTAAACCGCTTTGTTGTAGCTTTTTAAGTAACTCCGGCCTGCTCAAATACGTAAACTGAATTTGTGCATTCATTGGATTACCGGCACGGTGATTTTCAACGATCTTTTCAAATTTTTCGATTAGGATCGGGTTTTGTTCCGGTTTATCCGCTTTTCGTCCGCCTCCTTTTCTACGGATCTGTCCTGGTCCGCAAAAGTCGTTTTTTTTAGCTCTTCGATCCCTGACCGTATCGTTTTACGGTCAATGCCAAATAGGGTGCTGATATATTCTATGCCCCCATGTTCCAATTTGAAGGCTTCTACTGAGGCATAATGTCGTTTATCTTTTTCCGATAAGTTATTGAACAACCGCTTCATCAATATCTCGGTCGATTCACTGTATGGATATTTATTCATATTTCCATTTTTGGAGATATTCCAAAGTTAATCCTATCTTTATTCAGATCAAATCATTTTGGGTAAGTTATTTTTCGCTGACCCCTAAATCTACAAATTCATTATTTTTTAGATATAGATTAAATATCAAAAGCTCATATGGACTATCATTTACATCTTCTTTTACAAATGAATTCATGAATTTAGCCCACAGCGAACTTCCTTCTTTGATTAAATATTCTTGAGCTAAAACTGAACAGATAATGTTTGTCTGTCTGTATTCAAAAGAAATTTCATTTGAGATTTCTTGAAATTCGGTAATAAAAAAATCGGAGACCTTTTCAAATGTGGAAATACTAATAGGTTCTCTTACTTTTATATCTACTTCAGAATTCGAGGTAACATTGTCATTTTCATCTGAAACAAAAATTGTGGTTTCAGCTTTTATCTTGTCATTTAGAATTTTAATTTTATTTATTCCTTTAGAAAACACCTTTGCTAACTCATTGTTATTATTCAACTCAATTATCCAACATTGAGGATTCGTATTTTTAATGGCTTTAGCATTGTTTTGAAAAAATATTTCATTGACCTCAATGTCAATATCTTGTCCAATTAACAAGTCTTTTTGCGAAGTTGTTAAGAATATTTTAGAATTTAAATTTACAATAGGATTTAAAGGAAAAATTAATTCATTCCTTTCATAAGCAATCTCCTCATCTATAAATATAGGTTTTAGGTAATATGTGCCTACAAAGGATATAAGTCCAATGATTACAAATACCGTTATTTTTTGAACAATATCACTCTTGTTTATATCCTTCATATGCCACTTTTTATTTTCTAATCCCCAACTCAACCTATCCGCCCTAAAGTTGCGGAGATACAGCTGTATCCTGAAATCTCTTATCAATGAATAGCTTAACTTTTGTTTCTCAAACTCACCGGTTCCTAAAATTAATGAATTTCCAAAGAAAATTCAAGTATCAAATCCCCCAGTTTCAAAAAGACAAAAAACCATCTATTTTACTAAGAGCCTTTTTTTTCTAACTGCCCCCACATTCACCAATAATAAACCACCTCCCTCCTACACTCCATCACCCCAACTCCATCAATTTTTAACCATCGCAAATACCAATTATCCCGCTCATCATATCTGTATTCAAATACCTTTTTAACGGCGCGCTGCTCTCGGAAATCTTTGGAATACTGCTCAATCAAATCCCCACGAGTATTATATGTGTAACCGGTACACAACACCACTTCGCCCTTTGCATTGCCCACTTCATGATAAACCTTATAGCCGTGGTCATTGTACCTGGCCTGTTCGTTTCGGAATAGTAGATTTTTTCCGCCAGGACGGTACTGCGTTTCTGTGATTTCATTTGTGTCATCATCATATTGAAATACGGTTTTGAAACATAGTTGATTCCCGCAATAGGCGTCTATCTGCATTACCCTGTTTTGTGTTCCATATTTTAATAGTTCGTGGTCAATCTCTTCTACTCCGGCGTTCTCTATAAAGTCTGAGACGGATTTTTCAATGGGATGTTCATCAAACCCATTCGCATCATTTTCCTGAACAGCGTAGCTGATTTGAATCAAATTTCCGTGGTCATCATAAAGGTACTTTTCTGTCATTAGGGTGCCGTCTCGAAACTTTTCCGTTTTCTCCTGGATCAGGTTTTGTTCATCATAGCGGTAGGTTATATGCGTTTCCGGAAGTGACCGCCCATCGTAATAGACCATCTCTTCTGATAGATTTCCAGATTCATTGAATTGCATTAGATAGACTTGACCGTTGCTTCTTTGACCAGGCTTTTGTAATAGATTGTGGTCCTCTATTTTTAAAGACTTTACTTGTCCTGAAAGGCTGAATTTCTCCCAGTCGTTTTGGTATCTTTTTACTCTGGATATCAGGAAATTGTTGATCACTTTTGGGTTGTTTAGGGGTTAGGGTATCGCCCAATTGCTGCTCTATTTCGGCTATCAAATATATTAAAAACATGATTTTCTTGGACTTCGTTCCGTTCCTGGTTCTGTCCAGGTGTGCTTTGATAATCAGAATCACAGTGTAGGTCAGAATACCAATTCTCCGGTCGTCTAAGCTTTTAGTTTTGCCAACTTATACCAGCGGTGGATATGTGTCGCTACGCTGTAGCTTAAGATTACTTCTGACACCTTTACCAGCGGCTAAGACCGCTGGCAAAGGTGTGTCGCCACGCTGTGGCTCATGGGTTATAAAAACAACACCAGAATAGGGTTAAAACAGATCATATTACTACCTAAATTACTTCCCCAGGTCATCATGAATCGGGACGCCCTTTCGGCATTAAATTGTTTAGTGGAGCGGCTGCTTAAAATCCGTTAAGAAGGGAAAACTGTTTGAGCCAAAACAATGAATTGCGCTATTACTAAGGATCAATAGTTCCCGCAAATTAATGCAGAAAACGACTCAATAAGGCGAGTTTTTACAGTTTAGGATTTTAAGTAGTTGCGCAGGGTGAAGAACAATTTACAGCCTTGATTTTGCTTGCTTTTCATCAAGGAAAAGAAGCCGCCGGAGGCATATTCTAAAGAGCAAAAACCGAATGATTTTAATTTAAAAATTCAAGCTAAGGCAATTACCCTCCTTTGAGAATTCAATCATATCAACTTCTAATTTTTGCCAATTTGAACCACCGATCGGATTTAACCCTGCAAAACACCAACCAGAGGAGGCTTGAAGTTTCCCGGTGAAATGAATTTCATCCAACCTAAAAAGGGCTGACATGATGTTGACATTTTGGGGGACATGATTAACACGATTTACAGGATTTTTTTTGGCGAAAAATTTCATTTTTCACCGCAAAAGGGAAGGCTGCTATACATTCAATATGTGTCGCTACGCTGTAGCTTAGGGTTAACACCAACACCTTATACCAGCGGCTGACACCGCTGGCAAAGGTGTGTCGCCACGCTGTGGCTTGCTGGTCATAAAAAACCACAAACGGTTATCCCAACCCCAGCCCCCAATCGGCCTTAGCTGGTTTAGAGGAGAAGCGAGACAAAAGCCGTTAAAAAGGGTAAACTGTTTGAGCCAAAACCTGTATCTGAGCTACGAGGATGATGAATTGTTCCTGCAAAAAAGCGTAAGAAACAACTTTTCAAGGCGAGTTTTTACCATTTAGGCTTTTGTCTCGCTTCGCAGCGTTAAGAACCAGGTACAGCCTTGGGTTTTTCTGCCTTTTGGGCCAAGCCAAAAGGCACCGCCGGAGGCAAACTCTCTATTGCTTTTAGAATACAAATTAAAAATATAACCAAAAGATAATCAGCAAATTAAGACTGATCGATGGCAATTTGAGAAGGCTTGGGCCTTCCCGGTGAAATGAATTTCACCCAACCTTAAAAGGGCTGACATGATGTTGACTTTTTGGGGACATGATTCACACGATTTACAGGATTTTTTTTGGCGCAAAACTTCATTTTTCACCGCAAAAGGATAGCAAGCTAATCCCCCCTACATCTCACTATTCGTCACAAACGCCACCTTCTTCCCATCCGGTGACCAGCTGGGTACATTGATGGTGCCCTGGCCGCCGTAGACATAGCCGATCACCCTGGGCGTGCCGCCTTCGTAGGGCATAATGCGCAGCAGACAGTGCTTGTAGAAGGGGTGATCGGTGGGGTCGATGTCTTTGGGGAAGGAGATGAAGACGATCCATTTTTTGTCGGGGCTGATGTGGGGGAACCAGTCGTTGTAGTCGTCGAAGGTGAGTTGTTTTTGGTTTTTGCCGTTGGCGTCCATGCGCCAGAGTTGCATGGTGCCGGTGCGTACGGAATTGAAGAAGATGTATTGGCCATCCGGACTGTACTCGGGGCCGTCGTCGAGGGTTTGCTGGTCGGTCAGTTGGGTTTCGGTGCCGGTTTTGACGTCTACGGTGTAGATGTCGTAACGGTCCTTACGGTTGGCGGTGAAGACCAGTTTGGTCTTGTCGGGCGACCAGCCGTGCAGGTAGGAGGCGCCCATGCCGGGCTTGGTGACCACGGTGGGTTTATCGCTGCCGGTGGCGGGTAGCCAGTAGAGGGTGGAATTGCTGTTATCGGCGTCATTGTGGTGGCTGATGCCCAATAAGGTGCCGTCGAAACTGAAGACGTGATCATTGTTATTGCGGGTGGCAAAACCGGTATTGAATGGGGTGATGGTATTGGTAGACAAGTGGTAATTGAACAACCGTCCCTTGCTGTTGTACACCAGCTTTTCGCCGTCTACGGTCCAGTTGGGCGCCTGGATGGAATGAGCGGAGCTGTACAGAATCTTGCGGTGGCCGGTTTCCACATCCATCACCTCCAGATGACTGCCGATGTAATCGCGGTAAGGCTGGAAATCGGGATCAACCGGGCGGATAATGCGTACATTGCGGAAAACCGCCGTCTCCACAATATCGGGATTGTGGGAACACACGTACAAGCCCACGTATACCTCATTGTCCATGTCAATGGAATCCATTTGGGTAACCGTAAATTCCTCGCCAAATTTAGCCGTCGACATGATAAAAACATCCCCTCTCCGCTCCAGCTGGATGACATCAGCAAAGCTGTCTTTGGCCACCTTCTGCTCGGTGTCTCCGCCGATGGTGTTGCGCCATTGCAAAGACGTCAATCCATCACCGTGTACCGAGGCATTGACGTGCTTGGTATTGGCATCCAGGTTGTTTTTCACAATCCAGCCCAGCTTGCGGTGTGGGTCTACGCCGCCGCCGAGGAATTTGGCTTCCGCCCGCAGAATAAAATCGCCCTGAAGGGTGGTCCACAGGTAGTGAAACTGGTCTTCGGCAAACCACATATTAAATCCGGCACCGCCAATGGTGTAGGTCTGATCCTCGGCGTTGTACGTGGCAAATCCGGCGTGTTTGCAGGGACCAATGTCGGTGTGATTGTCAAAAATGCCCAGTTTGTTTTGGGCAAGGGAGGTTCCGGTCATGAGGAGTAGGAAGGTTAAGAAGAGAGGGAAGGATTTCATGATGTTAGGTGTTTTTTTGTTGGAGGTGCCTGGCACTTGAGAAGTGCCAGGCATCTTTCTTTCCGGAAGGCACTTGCGAAGTGCCCTCCATCCTTGCCGCGCTAAGCCAACTTAGCCTTGATCGGCTTTCGGCGGTTGTCCAGGCCTTCAAAATTAAAATAGAGACTGCGGTTAAAAGTCATTTCCAGTCCGTCATCCGAGAAGGTGAAAGTAAAAATATCATGGTGCAGATTTTCTACGTATTTGAGTAGCATCACCAGGGTCCGTTCATCCGACCAGTGGTAGTGACTGCTGACCTTGGTCGGCTTCGGCGTACGCCCGGGAATGGCAAATAGCGTTTCGCCATCCTTGTGATTATCGGCGGTCACCCAGCGGTTGAGGCCGCTGTTCACGCTGATGCCCTGCCCTTTTTCAATAAACATAACATTGCATTCATCCCCGTCGAAAGTGAAGCTTACCTTGCTGGCGTTGTAAGGGTTGTCACTATATTCATACGACTTTCCATGGACTTGCTGCTGTACGTTTTTCTCCGCACTTTCATCGGGAATGGGAATAGTCAGTGATGCGGCCACTTTTTTCACCTGCTCCGCATTGGGACTCGGACTCAGGGTCAATCCATCCGTCTTCATAGCTGGAAGGATATGGTCCCACACCAACTGCATGGAAGCGCCCATGTCTCTGGATTCGCTGGTAATGGCAATGACGGCATCCTTTTCCGGTACGACGATGCAATATTGGCCAAAAGCCCCGTCACCGCGGTAACAGCCCGGCTTGCAGCGCCAGAATTGGTAGCCGTAGCCCTGCCCCCAGTCGCTGTCATTTTCCTGGGAATTGACCTGCT
Source organism: Saprospiraceae bacterium (assembly GCA_965229635.1). GTDB lineage: Bacteria > Bacteroidota > Bacteroidia > Chitinophagales > Saprospiraceae > BQJU01. The sequence continues at coordinate 1,160,916 of OZ245894.1, read as the reverse complement.
TTTTGGTGGCTTCCTGCACCCATTTTGTGGAGATGAGTTGCTTGCCTTTCCACTTCCCTTCTTGCAAATACAATTGCCCAAAATTCAGAATATCCTGAGTCCTCACGCGCAATCCGTAACCGCCCACATTGATGCCGTTGGGGTCTTCCTGCCAATCGGCGCCCTCAATGCCAAGTGGCACAAATAATTTGGGCCGCAAGTATTCAATCGTTGGTTTTCCACTCACCTTTTGCACAATGGCCGAAAGCATATAGGTCGCTCCGGTATTGTAGAGGAAATGGGTGCCGGGTTCTTTAGCTACTTCCAGCGCCAGGAAGGTCTTCACCCAATCATCACCACCCTCTCTCAATGGGCCCATGGTGTCGTTTACGTGACCGGTATGCATAGTGAGCAGGTCATGTACCCGCATGGCGGCGAGGTTGTCACTTATGGTGTCCGGTAGCTGGTCCGGGAAGAAGGAAATCACCTTGTCTTCCACGGTGAGTTTGCCTTCATCGTGCAGCATTCCGATGGCCGTGGAGGTAAAGCTCTTGCTCAACGAATAAAGCGTATGCACGTAGGGCTTCTCAAACGGCTCCCACCACCCTTCCAGGATGGTCTTGCCGTGGCGGTTGATCATGATGCTGTGAAATTCCAGGTCACTGGCTTCCACGGCCTTAAAAAAGTCGAGCAAACCCTGGGAATCCACACCTTGCGATTCGGGTGTGTAAATGGTGGTGCCGGTTCCAGAACCAGCGGCGGTCTTGCAACCCGGAAGATAGATGGCCGCGCCAACACCCAGTGTGCCCAGGCCGATTTGCTGGATGAATGTTCTTCTTTTGAGCATAGTTAGAGGGTTTTAGAGGTGTTGGAGTCCAACACCTCGACCAATGCATTTACCTGACCGTCAGCTTCGCCTGTTTGTACATGGGTGCGCCGAGTTCGGTACTACGCTTGGAAGGTACGGAACCTCCAACAGAAATTTGAAAATCTCCGGGTTCCAATACACTTTCCCCGTCATTATTGACCATTTGCAGCGCTTTGGGTGTCACCTCAAAGGTCACCGTTTGGGAAGCTCCCGGCTCCAGTTTAATGCGCTGGAATCCCTTCAGAGCGTATTGTGGCACCGCTACGGAGGCTTTGACATCGGTGATGTACAACTGTACCACTTCCTCAGCCGCCATCTTGCCGGTATTGGTGACGGTGGTGCTAACGGTGACCGTTTCCGTTGGCTTTATTGCGGACTTGGAAAGGGACAAATCACCGTAGGTGAAGCTACTGTAGCTCAAACCAAAGCCGAATGGGAACAGCGGGTCTTTTTGCATATAGCGGTAGGTCCGATTGCTCATGTCGTAGTCCTCGTAAGGCGGCAGATCATCCACCGACTTAGGGAAAGTCACCGGCAATTTTCCGGAAGGAACCGACTTGCCAAAAATGGTATTACCAACCGCCAAGCCTCCTTGTTCACCGGGGTACCAGGCGAAGATCAGGGCATCGGCCATTTCGTACACTTCCGGGCAGGCGATGGCACTACCGCCGGTCAATACCACGATCAGCTTCTCGGCATTGGCGCGAATCTTTTTGAGGAAATCAACCTGATTTTGCGGCAAGCCGATATCTTCCCGGTCGCCAAAATGACGAGATGCAATGGACTCCCCTTCTTCCCCTTCGATGAGTTGGGAGAAACCCAGACAAGCAATCGTCACTTCACAATCTCCCGCTTCTCCGGAGAACCAATCAATGGGATTTCTATTTGGTTCATCCAAAAGAGCGCCCTGACTGTAACGAACGGCCGTCTGTGGGCTGGCATTGGCGACAACACCTTCCAAAATGGTCTTTAAATCCTCGCTTACGCCGTAATAATTGGCCAATAGTGCCTGAGTATGGGCCGCCGTGGGTCCGGTGACAAACACACTGGCTACTTCCGGATCGAGGGGTAGGATATTGTCCTTATTCTTCAATAAAACCATTGATTTTTCGGCCGCTTCCAGGCTCAAATCCACGTGTTCTTTCTTTCTGATCCAGGAGGTACCGATGGTGTCAAAAGGTACGGTGCCTTCGGGTTCAAACAGACCCAGTTTAAACCGCGTAGGCAACAACTGGCGCAGGTTTTTATCAATTTCCGCTTCGGTAGTCAGGCCTTGTTTGACGGAATTGACCAATTCCGGATAGGTGCTTCCGCAATTGAGGTTCGTACCGGCATTCAATGCCATTGCGGCGGCCTCGGCGGGTCCTTTGGCGACATTATGTCCCTGATAAAAATCGACGATGGCCCAGCAGTCGGAGACGTAATAACCTTTGAAACCCCATTTCTCACGCAAGACCTCCGTCATCAGGTAGGGATGTGCGCAACAAGGCACACCGTTGGTGCGGTTATACGCGCCCATGACGCCTTCTACATTGGCTTCCTTGACCAGGGCTTCGAAGGCAGGCAGATAGGTCTCCCACATGTCCTTCATACTGGCTACAGCATCAAATTCGTGGCGCAGCTTTTCGGGGCCGTTGTGTACGGCGTAGTGTTTGGCCATACCGGCGGCCTGCAGGTATTTGGGATTATCCCCTTGAAGGCCCTTCACAAAAGCCACCCCGACACGGGACGTGAGGTAAGGATCTTCGCCATAGGTTTCCTGTCCCCGGCCCCAGCGTGGATCACGGAAGATATTGACGTTGGGCGTCCAGAAGGTCAGTCCCTGATAGCGCTCCCGGAGATCGTGTTTTACGGCGATGTTAAACTTCGCGCGGGCTTCCATCGAAATGGCTTTGCCCACGCGATTGATCAAATCCGTATCAAAAGTTGCTGCCATGCCGATGGCTTGTGGAAATACCGTAGCGCGGCCATTTCTGGCTACGCCGTGCAGGCATTCGTTCCACCAGTTGTATTTCGGAATACCCAGCCGGTCAATGGCCGGAGCCGAATACATCAGCTGGCCGACCTTTTCTTCCAGAGTGAGTTTTGAAATGAGATCCTCCGTACGCTCCTCGATGGAGAACTTTGGATTTTGAAATTTGTGTTCGAACTTTTGTGCGGTGAGTTGCGTGCTGAATAGTAAAATCAACAGCAAAGAAAAGTAGGTTCCTATTTTTCTCATTGGTGTTAGTTAGTTTGAGAGGATGATAAAATTTCATCCTCATAGCCTCAAAATATTATCCTTCTTTGACAAAATTATTTCATCTCGCCGGTTTCCCGTAAAAATTCCGTTACCCCGTATTCCAGGCCGCGCAGCTCCGCCAGCCCCTTCAATCGGCCAATAGCCGAATAGCCCGGATAGGTTCTTTTATTCAAATCGTCGAGCATCTTATGGCCGTGATCCGGTCGCATGGGGATGGCTCTTTGCTCGCGTTGCATCAATTTAACGACTTCCTTCAAAATCGCAAACATATTGGTATCTCCCTCCAGGTGATTGGCCTCCATAAAGTTGCCGTCCTCATCGCGTTTGGTGTTGCGCAAATGCAGAAAAAAGATGCGCGAACCCCATTTCTTCACCATTGCTTCCAGGTCATTATCGGGACGAGCGCCAAAAGAACCGGTGCAAAAACACAATCCATTGGCTTCACTCGATACGGCCTCCATCAGGTCCTCCACATCCTCGTTGGTGCTCATGATTCGGGGTAATCCCAATACTGAAAACGGCGGATCATCCGGATGTATGGCGAGCTTGATCCCCACCTCTTCCGCCACTGGGGTAATCTCTTTTAGAAAATGAAAAAGATTGGCTTTCAGCTGCTGGCGATCGATATGTTCGTATTGTTTCAGTAACGCCAATACCTGATGTGCGGTAAACGGCACATCACTGCCGGGTAGCCCTTGCAAGATGGTCTGAAACAACCGCCTGCGCTTCTGGTATTTCATGGCTTCAAAGCGAGCGTTGAATTCCGTCAATTCATCTTTGCTGTAATCCTGCTCTGCACCGGGACGCTTGAGTAAAAACAGATCAAAAATGACATAATCGGCCCGGTTAAAACGTAGGGCCTCCGATTTATTGGGTAGCCTGTAAGCAATATTGGTGCGCACCCAATCGAGTACGGGCATGAAGTTGTAGGTTACCACCTCAATACCACAAAGTGCCAGATTGATCAGGCTTTGTTTATAGTTTTCAATGTACTGCTCGTAGTGCTCGCCTTGCGATTTGATGTTTTCGTGTACCGGCAAGCTCTCCACCACTGTCCAGCTCAAGCCCTTGGCTTCGATGATTTCCTGATGCAGGCGAATGTCTTCAATGGGCCACACCTCTCCTACCGGAATGGCGTGTAATGCAGAAACCACTCCCGTACATCCGGCCTGCGCAATATAGCGCAACTTGACCGGGTCGGTCGGGCCGTACCAACGCATCGTTTGTTGGAGTGAAAAGGTTTTATTCATCAGGGGAGTTTCTGTTCATTTTAAAATCCAATGGAATTACCGCCGTCCACTTTCAGGGTTTGTCCGGTGATAAAAGCCGCCTGGTCGGATGCCAGGAAAAAGACAGCATTCGCAATGTCTTCCGGTTCGCCCAATTTGCCCATCGGCGTGCGGGATAATACCCGATTTTTCCGGTCGGGATCGTTATCCAATGCTTTGGACGACATCGGCGTTCTGATAAAGCCGGGCGCCACACAATTGACGCGAATGCCTTGCGGCGAAAGCTCTACAGCCATGGCTCGGGTCATGCCTTCCAGAGCTGTTTTGGAAGCCGTATAGGAGACTACTCTCGGAATACCGTAGTGGGCCGCCATGGAACTGATATTGATAATGGAACCGTGGTAGCCGGTGCCGTTTTTCATGACTTGCAACATATCGCGCGAAAGCGCAAATAAAGCCGTCTGATTGGTTTTGACGATGTTTTCAAAATCATCATTGGTCACCTCAGAAAACGACTTTTTCTGGTTGATCCCGGCATTATTGACCAGCACATCGATCTGGCCGTAGGTTTCCTTGAGTTTTTTCACAAACCCGGGAATTTTATCCAGCCAGGTCATATCAAATTGAACGCCCTCACAGTAACCACCGATCTCGGCAACGGCTGCCCGGAGTTTTTCCTCATTCCTGCCGGTGATAATGATGCGATACCCTTCAGTGGCAAACTTCTTTGCAATTGCCAATCCTATGCCTGAAGACCCTCCGGTGATTAATGCTATTTTAGAATCTGACATCTTTTCATGTTTGAGTTGAAAAAAAGGATACAACTACCAGCGTGGACGAATCCCTGGTGCATAAGGATAGGAGAGTGATTGGTAATATTCCAGATCATGTGTCGGCTGCTCCAAGTCTGCCGGGATGTCCATTTTGGAAAAGGACTGGAAATAGGACAAACAGGCATCCCGCCACCATTTGGCTTCTTTGGCCTGAATGGCTAAATGCATATCAACCTGATTGAATCGTTCCGCATCCACAAATTTCCGAACCGAGGCCCACTGTTTTTGCAGGGTCTCCACCTCAGCGGCTCCTTCGTGATACGTTCGGCACAATTCCACCCACAGGGTATTGCCGGAAGGCAACTCATGATTCCAGGGCACATGATGGAACCAAAGCAGAAACCTTTGCGGACATTGATCCAAATCGGCGTACTGCTTCTGGAATTGTGGTGCGTATTGCGAAAGCGCATCACTGCCACTTTTGGTGCGGTCAAATCCTACGCCTTTCTCATCGGCACGATGGTAATAGACCGAGGTCCAGTCGGCACGCGACATCTTGCTCACCCACGGACCAGGACCGTAGTGGTGCCCCGCCGCCATAATGTGGTGTAAGCCCATCGGCGTCATATATTTGACGCAAGTCTCATGGGAAGTAGACAACATTTGGGTGATGGTTTTTAGCGCATCCGTATCGTGGGTAAACGTGAGCTGCACCCATTCCTTAAAGATGGCGTCCGCCTCCAGATAGGGGTCCCAGGCCAGTCGGCCAAAGGCATACCAGTCGGCTTGCCCAAAGAGATTACCGGTCCAGTTGCGCGCCGTGCCGATATTGGCCACCCCGGCCATTCCCGTAAGGGTATGTCCATCCAGACTGCCATCGACCACCTTGGCCACGGTTGAGCCCTCTCCTTTGACGTAGGTATCGGTTTGTAATACTTCTTCGTACATCTTTCCCAGCCCCACCAGGTGCGTGCCCTGCCCCAGGTATTCCTTGGTGATCTGGAATTCCATCATCAGAGGTGTTTTGGGCATGGCGCCAAATAGCGGGTGAATCGGCTCGCGGGGCTGAAAGTCAATGGGGCCATTTTTCACCTGAATCAAAACATTTTTGCGAAACTGTCCATCCAGCGGCACAAATTCATTGTAGGCTTGCTTGGCGCGATCTTCCGGCTCTTCATTGCTGTACACAAAGGCTCGCCACATCACCACGCCACCGTGTGTAGCCAGTGCATCGGCCAGCATATTGGCCCCTTCGGCGTGATTGCGGTTGTAGTTTTGTGGTCCCGGTTGTCCTTCAGAATTGGCTTTCACCAAAAAGCCACCAAAGTCGGGAATGCGCTGGTAAATTTCTGCGACTTTGTCTTTCCACCACTTCTGTACCTCGGCATTTAGCGGATCAGCGCTTTCCAGGCCACCCAATTCAATAGGTGCACTGAAGCGGGCCGTGAGGTAAATCTGTATCCCGTAAGGCCGAAAAACATCCGCCAGCGCGGCCACCTTGTCGAGGTAATCAGGTCGAAATACCAGGGCATTGGCATTGACGTTGGTCACTACCGTTCCGTTGATACCGATGGAAGCATTGGCCCGGGCATAATCGGTGTAGCGCACATCAATATATTCAGGCAATTGGTGCCAGTCCCAGACGGAAAACCCGGCGTAGCCCCGCTCAACGGTGCGGTCGAGGTTGTCCCAATGATTGAGTACCCGCAACTTAATTTTTGGATTTTCGATGTGGTGTACCTCCTTGATGGGCTGGTGTTGTTGCAGCTTACGCAACAAATAAAAAACGCCATAAAGCACACCTCGTTCGTCTTTGGCCGCAATGATCAATTGCCCCGATGCATCGGATTGGCTTCTGTGAATCAAAAAGCCTTCTTCCTTGATTTGAGCGGCATCTTTGGCATCAATTCGTCGGGTGATTTCGTTGGATTGACCCAGTATGCCCGCTACAATTCCTGGAGTATCTTCATAGGTTGCGGAAACCGGAATATTTTGGCCCAGTAAGCCGGATAAACCTGCCTGTAATTCCCTGCGGGCCGTCTCTAGCACCGGATGATCGCCATCGATAAATAGGTGTCCAAGGTTTTGTAAATAGGCCCGACGGAGGGTTTCATCCGCAATGGGATCATACCGTAGCCAAAGTCGATAGCCATCTTCCGCCATTACAATAAGGGATGGCAGACAAAGTAGGAAAAGGAGGAACAGTTGCCTGGTCTTATTGATCATTTTTGCTGTGTTGAAATAGGCGTCATTAAAAAAGCTCTATTGACCGTAAAAAGTCGAATATCTATACCAACGAGTTGAGGAGTGCTACTGCGAAGCTAAGAAAAATCCACAAAACGCAATCGATTGCATTGATATTTTTTAGTAATTGATCCTTTGGTACAACTTTTGTTGTGTAAGATCGTATATTTATTGCACGCTTTGTTGTCTAGTCATCAAACAGAAAAAATGCAAGAAAAGAAGAAAGGGGTCACGATTTATGATCTGGCCCAGGAACTGAATGTAGCCCCGTCGACCGTTTCCAGAGCGTTGAAAGACCACCATAGCATTGGGAAAAAGACCATCACAGCGGTCAAAAAGCTGGCCGAAAAACGCGGCTACCGACCCAATACGATTGCGTCTTCGTTGCGAACCAACCGATCCAACACGATCGGCATCATGGTTTCCTGGATTAATCGCCCTTTTATTTCTTCCCTGATTTCAGGTATCGAAAAAGCAGCCCGCGAATCGGGCTACCACACCATTATTTCGCAGTCGAACGACAACACTGAGATGGAAATCGAGAATCTTCAGGCCCTGTACGACAGCCGGATTTCCGCCCTCATCGTTTCGCTGGCCATGGAAACAACCGATTATTCTCATTTTGACCTCTTTACAGACAATGGCATTCCCATTGTTTTTGTCGACCGGATACCCACGGCTCAGGAGGTACACAAAGTACATATCAACAACTTCAACGCCGCCTTTGAAGCCACCGAGCACCTCATCGAGCAAGGCTGCAAGCGCATCGCTCACTTTGGCGGTGGTCGTCATCAGAGCATCTACGAGGATCGGCGTATGGGCTACATCGCTGCCCTGAGAAAAAATGGCCTCGATATCGACGAATCGATCATTCTCCAGTTTAGCTCCCTGAGTGCCGAAGAAGGTACCCGCATGACGGCGCAAATCCTGGATTCCGCCAATCCACCCGATGGCATCTTCTGCGCCAACGATACCGCTGCTGTGAGTGCCATTCAATGTGCCAAACAACGCGGCATTAAAATTCCGGAAGAATTGGCCATCATTGGTTTCAACAATGACCCCATTTGTCAAATCATCGATCCGCCACTTTCCTCCGTGCACCACCCCGCTGTCGAGATGGGCGAAGCCGCTGTTGGGCAGGCTCTGGCCATGTTGGGCGGCGAAATCGGTGCAGATTCAGCCAGCAGGAAGACCCTCCACACTCATGTGGTGATCCGGGAATCTTCCAACCGCAAGGATAAGGCCACCGAATAGTTATTCCTGATTTTCTAAAACCATATATGCAAAAGTCGCCTGATTCGTACTGGCTTCTCCATTGGAGGTTGCATACAATCCGTACATGCAGCCCACAAAACCTCCAGCCGTTTCGGTGCTTAGATATGTGGCATCAACACCTGACTTTAAAGCTTCATAGCTCTCCCCATCCTCACTGTACAAAAAGTTATACTGATTGCCTCGTGCTTCAACCTTCAGGTGCACACCATTATTGGTATAGGGTGTCTCCACGAGGATTTCAAAACCGTCTTTGGTTTGTTTAAGCAGTTGTAACTGATCAGCCGTTTTATTAACAAAATAGTAGTGGTTTTCATTTTGCAAAATCACCAGCCCTGCCATCTCATTCGCCCCCACCGGTTCAAATTCCATATAGGTACTCACCGACCCCGTCAGGTGGGTTTGGCGGCGCAGCATCAAGGACGGATTGCCGGTTTCAGCAATGATATCCGGCCGCAGTTGCAGCGTTATTGTTCCAGCTTCCTGATTTTGTTGGTACCAGTTTTCACGGACATTGCGCAAAAACATCCAACGCTTATCCAATGGCTTTGTGAAATCGATTTCATACGTAAACTGTCCGGTAAGTGGGACCGAAGCCGTTGAGGCATGACCGGTATTCGGCATGGGGTATTCGTATTGAACTTCTTCAAAGTTGGGGTTGATCACCGGCCAACCATCCTTCCATTCTACCGGAGCAAGGAAGGTTTCCCTTCCCGTATTGTAATGTCCGCCCTCATAAGGCCGACACCCTAAAAACACGGCCCACCATTCGCCGGAAGGCAACTCTACAAGGTCGGCATGACCGGTGGAGGTAATCGGATTGGGGCGACTTGGGTCCAGGGTTCTCTGCGTCAGAATGGGGTTGTTTTCGTAAGGCACATAATCTCCCAAAACTTCCTTGGATCGGAAGACCACCTCAGAGTGATTGTAACTGGTACCACCTTCGGCACACATCAGGTAATAATAATCATTCACTTTGTAGATATGGGGCGCCTCAATCCATACCGGTTCCTTACTGATGTCGACACCTCCATTCACCAGAATCTTCTCCTCCCCAATCAGGGAGAAATCTTCAGGATCAAGCTCCCGGATGCGAATGGTGCGATGGCCACCGTAGAGGGGTTTGTTGTCCGGGGCCGTGTGATTGTATACGACGAACAATTTCCCGGTTTCATCAAAGAATAAGGAAGGGTCAATGCCGCCGTTCAAGGCTGGAAGCCAGTAAGGATCAGAATACGGTCCTTCCGGCTTTTGTGCTTTTGCAATAAAATTTCCGCCCTTATCAATCAGGGTGCAGATGACGTAAAACCAACCATCATGGTAAGTGATGGCCGGGGCAAAAAAGCCTCGGGAAATGCGTTGATCCTTTAGGTCCAATTGGTGATTTTCATCCAATACGGCCCCGATTTGTTCCCAATGTACCAGGTCCTTACTGTGAAGAATTGGGATGCCCGGAAAATAGCCAAAAGACGAATTTACCAGGTAAAAATCCTCCCCAACCCGGCAGATGCTTGGATCGGGGTTAAACCCGGCAAGGATCGGGTTTTGGAAGGTTTTAGAGGTTGCCGTTTCCCCTGGAGCGGCCTCTTTCGCTGTGTTTTGCTGACAGCTAACAAATAGGGTCAACAATAAAAAATGGAGTAAAAAATTTCTGTTCATCATGGTTTGATATAAGTGCTTTCCGGCGGTCCGAGGTAACTCGGTTTTAAACCACCAGCGTCAATCACAATTTTTTGAAAAACAATACCCGGGTCAATGATCCAAATTTTGAGTCGGTGTGGCCCCGGCTTATCTACTTTATGCTCTGAATTCCTAATTTTAATGTGGTCGGCTACCGAGTTATTCCACCAGGAGGGATATTCATAATCCGGGGTAATTTCGCCCTCGTTCATATTGATGATCTGCGGGTCTTCATCATCGATAGCAATGGCGAATTTTAAACCTCCTTGCTTTTTGAAATCCTGCGTTGGCGACAAATACACTTGTACTTTTAGCTCACTGGCCTCAAAAACCGTGAAATCGTATTCCAGACGAGGAGCTTTGTCGAGATCGGTTTCTCCTTCAACATTTACCGGCTGTGCAATAATGGAAGACCCCGTACGCCCCAGATTGGGCACCACGGTCCAATGTCGATCTTTGGTGTCCACTTTTCGGGTGTAATTAGCCGCATCCATGGATACCACTCCATTGTTTTCTACAAATCCAACAACCTTCGGAAGCTCATTTCGGATCGGGACTTTTATGGAAAAGCGGTTTCCTATGCCTTTCACGGTAATTTCTCCTGAGGTATTTTCCTTTGGTGCCTTATCCCAGTCAATGCTCACATAGACTTTTTCATCATACTCAACGCTGCCACTGGATTTGGATAGTTTTATCCAGTCGTTTTGGGTTTCAATGCTGTATTCCAGTGGACTGCTACCTTGATTAAAGATTTCAATATAATAATCCTGCTTATTAATCGGATCAAAGGCACTGAAGCTGCGGCTAAAAGGACTGGCACCCTCTATACTCACCCATCCTCTCGCCGGTTTAGCATCTTTTTCAACATCCTCCTGAACGTAGGAAACAGGTGGCATGATATTCGCCGGAGGATTGTTCCAACTGCTATAGCCGATGCGGGTTTGTGACATCATGTGGTTCCATTTCCCGTCCTCCAGTTCCTCGTGATACCAACGGGTCAATTCCGCATCCTTATCAAACAACTTTTTCACCTTTTCAGCATATAGATTTGTGGATGCCCTGCCCTGCCTGGCGTAGCGGCTGTTTTTTCCAGCGGCTACATACATGCTGTAAAGGTTGCTGCACATTTCAATAGGAGAATGGACCAATTGGTAAAAGGCAGATTGGTAACTTTCCGGAAGTTGCTGGTAGACCTTTTCACTTTTTTGCAACAGTTGATTGTATTCCTCAACAACCCGGTCGGCTTCCCGGTAGAAATCCAGGCTGTAGGTATCGGGCTTGAGCATTTCCGGCGTGCGACGAGCGTTGTACTTTGTGTATAGCGCCAGCAGTTCCGCGATATCAGAAGCATAATGACCACCAAATTGTTGTGTAGCCCAATCGATATAATAGTCTGGCAAATCACTGGCTTGGATGGCATCGGGATTCCAGGCATAATCCAGGAAAAAACTAATGGGTAATTCCATGGGTTTAATATCGCCAACATTGACCAACCAAAGTTCCCTAACACCATATTGATAAGCCAGATTCATCTGCTCCCACACTCTCTCTATTTGGGTAACATTGAGCCATCGGTAGGAAACGGGGCCGCCAACGTAGTCAAAATGGTAATACAGGCCATAGCCCCCTTCATGATCAAGGTCTGCTTTTTTGGGTAGGATGCGAAGGTTGCCCCAGTTGTCATCGCAAAACAAAATGGTAATATCATCATCGACGCGCATGCCCCGATCATAATAATCCTGCACTTCTTTATAAACCGCCCAAACTTGCGGCGTTTCTTCCGCTGGTTCTTGGGTCACATCCGCAATAATGCTCCGCTGATCGGTAATGATTCTTTTTAGAAGGTCAACGGTTGTTTCCTCCGACATCGCCTCATCTCCGTCTCCACGCATGCCCATTGTCACCACACTTTCATAATCACCCATGCGCTCAATGCCACCACGCCAGAATTCGCGAAGTTTGTCCTTGTTTTCCTCATAATTCCATGGCCCCTCGCCGTAACGATTCCATTCGTCATGGGCGCGCATCATGGGTTCATGGTGACTGGTGGAAATGACAATACCGTACTCATCGGCAAGGCGGGCATTGTCCGGGTCGTCGTCGGCAAAAGCGGACGGCTGCCACATGGCGGGCCACAAATAATTGGCCTTACTGCGCAGCAGTAATTCGTACACCTTCTCGTAGAACTGGTGATTAAAGCCGCCAAATTTTTCGGTAGCCCAACCACGCAGCGCCGGTGCTTCATCGTTGATGAAAATGCCGCGATATTTTACAGAAGGAGGCTCCGAAACAAATTGCACCTTTTCCAAATAGATTTCATCCTTTTTTTGCACCGGTACATCAGCCCACCAATGCCAGGGAGATACCCCCATGGCCGCGGTAAGGGTGAATACCCCATAAGCCGCCCCTCGCCGGTCACTACCGACGATCACCAGCGCCTGATCGATTCCCGGAAATGGGTTGTCAATGGTCTGAATGATAAACTTTTCCCATTGTCCTTTGAGTGGTCCAACGTCAAGTTTCTTTTCTGTAGTTAACTGCTCAATCAATGGGTTATTCCCGACAGTTGCCACAATAATGACATCCTCCCTTCCGGGCTTTCCAGTTGTGGAAATACCTGGCTTGACGCCGGTAATTTTCTCTATATCACCGGCCAGGAATTCAGCTGACTTTTTTATTAAGGTGTTTTCCTTATTGTCATAGTGAATAGTAGCCGACTGGCCATTCATGACTACCGGGAAGGTTCCTTTAGGGTGCTCTGTTGAATGAATCACCTTGACTTGCGCGTAGGAAATACAGGGTAAGCATATCAGGACAAACAAAAAAAGTCCTGGAATAAGTATCGCATTGTAAAACCTGAAATGAAATGGCTTGGGCAGTAGCATTTTTGATTGTATTGATTGCGAATAAAAGTACTAGTGCGACTAGTCCGAAATGATTGATCCTTTTTTCAGGTTATAACCATTGATAATTCTAAACATCGAATGTCAATCATTTCATCAATCCACTAGAAAACACCAAATTACGCAATCGATTACGTAAAAATCAAAAATGTCCAAACATTATTGCAAAATAATCAGATTTTGGGCGGGATTTTAGCCAGGTCAGCTTCTCAGTTAAACTGGCCAAATGCCGGGGATGTTATGGCGAATGCTCCTTTTGATGACCAAAAACGGCAATTCAAATGCGACCTATGAACCCTTTTTCAGAAAAAGCATTATAATAATTGTACATTACGCTATCGATTGCGTAACTTCCATAAACCTTACAATTGACTGCTTAAACATGAAAAAATACTTACTCCTTACTCTATCGTGTTTTATTTGCGCGCTTGTACCAGCACAAGCTCAAAATATTCCGGTCATTTTAGAAGTAGAAGATGGAAATGTGGGTGCCGATTTTGCCTCTGACAACGATGGAGAGGTAACCTACCTTACCATTTCGACTAACGGTACCGCAGGAACACCTGAAAATGAAGACCGGGTAATTACTTTTGAAGTGACCTTTCCAGCTGCCCAGCAGTACGATCTGTATTTGCGCTGCCGCGTAGGGCCAAACGGAGCTGATGATGACAGCTTTTTTTACGGCAGTGATTTTGGCACACTTTCCCTTTCTTCCGATAATGCTTGGGTAAGGGCCAACAACCTCAACATGCTTGGCTATACCGGTAGTGGGCAGATCGTCGACGGTGGCGGAATTGCAGGCACAGGCACCTGGAAATGGATCAACCTCTCGGAATATACCGGTGATGAGCCGCCCGTCATTTTTGAAGTAGCTAGCGGCGCACTTACCCAAACCTTCCAGATTGGTGCGCGCGAAGATGGATTGGACTTTGACAAGATTGCCTTCGCCAGAGCGGACTACTTTTACACGGTCAGCAACCTGGATAATGGAGAAGCTGGTTCGCCCGAAAATGGCGGTGCCGGCTATCCCGGTCCACCTCTGGCCGATGGTCATCCCAAATTTTTGGGTAGTGCCTACAGCCAATCGCAAAAGCAAAACTTTGCCAACTATTGGAACCAGGTAACTCCAGAAAATGGAGGTAAATGGGGTAGTGTAGAGGCCACCCGCGATGTGATGGTGTGGACGGAAATGGATTCTGCTTACGCAATGGCAAAAGATAATGGCTATCCGTTCAAATTGCACGTGTTGATCTGGGGTAACCAGCAACCCGCCTGGATTGAAAACCTGCCACCCAGTGAACAGCTAGAGGAAATTGAAGAATGGTTTCAGGCCATCGCCGATCGTTATCCGGATATCGACTTTATAGAGGTGGTTAACGAACCATTGCACGACCCGCCCAACTCTTCCGGCGATGGCGGCGGCAATTACATCGAAGCGCTTGGGGGTAACGGTAGTACCGGCTGGGATTGGATACTCGAAGCCTTTCGTATGGCCCGGGAAACCTTTCCGGGGGTAGAGCTAATGCTAAATGATTACAGCATTATCAATAGTGTGTCCAGCACCAATCAATATCTCGAAATCATAGAGTTGTTACAGAACGAAAATCTCATCGACCAGATTGGCTTTCAGGGGCACGCTTTTTCTACGGCCAATGCCAGTGTCAATACCATTATGAATAATCTCGACGCCCTCGCCGCCACCGGACTGCCACTATATGTCACCGAATTGGATATCGATGGCCCTACTGATCAGGTACAACTTGACGAATTTCAGCGAATTTTTCCTGTTTTTTGGGAATATCCCGCAGTACAAGGCATCACCCTGTGGGGATACCGCCCTGGCATGTGGCGTACTGAACAAGGTGCCTTTCTGATCGAAGAGGATGGCTTTACCGAACGCCCGGCACTGGAATGGCTGAGGAATTACCTACAGGGAACGAGCAGTATCCAGCAGCCGAATCTTTCAGATCAGATCGCGATATTTCCCAATCCGCTTGGTGGCAATGTGCTTAACATCGAAAGTGAAGACCTCATTCACCAGGCGCAATTGCTTGATTTGAGTGGACGACCAATCTGGTCGGGCGCTCCGGTAAGTAACCAAATTACTTTTCAGAATGCCCTTCCTGGTGGATTATACCTTTTACAGTTGTACGGAGAGCAAAATATCTATGTCAAGAAGTTGGTGGTGAGGTAAAGGTGCTTTACGCAAATCAGGAGATTTGATGAAGGTCCGCATTGCATTGGAAATGCTAATGTGCGACGTGCTTCAGCAAATCTCCCGATGTATGAAAAAGGAAAGCCTATTCAGCCACCAAACTTGTCCTCTACGCTGGATTATCGTAAATTGGTTGAAACGGCTTACAATGAAGCAACACCCAATTTCTTTTCTACTGTTGCTATTCGGAGTGCTGTGGTTTAGTTGTCAAAATGGTAGCAGCGATACGAGTAGTAAGAAAAATGATATACAAAGTCCAATTGATACTATCCCCACCGACCTTTGTGAAGCAGTCTTGCATCTGCTCACCCTAGAAAGAGTTCGAAATTTTTCCCACCTAACTACCCCAGCGGTTTCCTCAATCAAAATTTTCCATAGTAAGCATACGAAATGCTCAGTGAATGAAATTCACTCAAACCCGCTGAGCTTTGTACAATCTGATTTTTCTCCGGATCAGGTGATGGCTTGGAGGGATACAATTGCCACTCAGCTGCCCAAAGAGGTAGCCCAACTATTTGTGATTGAGCATTCCTATAATCCAGGGGATTCAAAATGGACTTTGAAAATCTTTATTAAAAACTCAGGAGCCTTGATAAGATTGTTCTATGACAAAGAAGGTGTTTACAATATAGAGAAGGACCTTACTTTGGGGTATATTTGACGAAAGTCACACTAATTCCTTGCCTCGCGAGACAAATCTCCCCCTCATTTCATCGAAAAAACCTACCCTTTCGTCGAAAGTACCCTGCAAAACCCGGTTCCTTGTGTTGCATAGTACCCGGCATTGCCTTATATTTGTGTCATGAAAGCAAAGGATTTAGAAAAAGTAAGATCGCAAATGCGGAGAGGAGTTCTGGAACTCTGCATTCTTTCCACCATCGCGGAGGGAGAGGCTTACACATCCGATATAATTAAGAACCTGACTGGTTCCGACCTGATCATTAAAGAAGGTACCTTGTATCCCTTGCTCAGTCGGCTAAAGAACCAGAACCTGGTAGAATACAACTGGAAGGAGTCCGATTTGGGGCCACCCCGCAAGTACTACCAAATCACGGATGAAGGCCGATCTTTTCTGGTCGGATTATTAGAAACCTGGAACCAATTGGTTGCAGCTGTACAACTCTCAACGAAAAACATTATCACCAATGAATAAAGTTTTCACCATAAATCTTGGCGGGTATCCTTTCACCATTGATGAGGATGCCTTTGAACACCTTGATAAATACCTTAAAGCCATTCACCGACACTTTAAGCAGTCGGAAGGCTATGAAGAAATCACCGAAGACATCGAAGCCCGCCTGGCTGAACTGTTTCAGTCAAGCATGGGAAATCGCCCGATTGTTAGTCTTAAAGACGTCGAACAAGCCATTGCTACGATGGGCCGCCCCGAAGAATTCGGCGACGAGCCTCTGGAAGAAGAGACAGCAGGTGCCGAAGGTGGCGAAAGCTCCTATAAAACCGGCAAGCGCCTGTTTCGAAACCCAGATGATGAAGTCGTAGCTGGCGTTTGTTCGGGTGTCGCTGCCTATTTTGGCATCCAGGATCCCGTTTGGATTCGCATCTTGTTTGTGCTGATCACCATTTCCGGTGGGTTTGGTATCCCGATGTACATCGTACTGTGGGCCATTCTGCCACAAGCGGAAACTGCCGGTGATCGACTGGCCATGCGCGGCGAGCCGATCAATGTATCCAACATTGGCAAAATCATTCAGGAAGAAGTCGAACACATCTCCGAGAAGGTTTCAGAGCTGGGAGAAGAACTGGGTTCAAAAAAAAAAATTTTCAGGGAAGAAGTCCCGGAGGAGACGCCATTAAGAAAGGGTTATCTATAGTTGGTGCCATCATTCGCGGCCTGATCGATGTGATCGGTAGCATTTGGCGCCCAGCCCTCATGATCATTGGCATATTTATCATTGCCATGTTTGCACTTCTGTGGATTGGCTCTCTGATTGGCATCTTCTATGCCTCACCATTCTTCCAGTTTTTTGCACCGGTTCAACAAACCTTCCTCTCCACCCTGGGCCTAATCAATCTACTTTTTGTCATCGGCCTCATTCTTCTATCGGCTGTCCTGTTTATCGCCCGACTGGTATTCGGCACCCGCATCGGGAGGCCGGTCAAGGCAGGAATGATGGTGCTCTGGGTACTCAATGTTGTATCTTTGGCATTTGTGGCCACTTCCATTGCCCGCGACTTTGATACGCATACCGAGTTTGTAAGAAGTGAGGAAAATCTGCTGCTTACCTCCGATACCATCCACCTAGAAATAGGACAAGATGCTTTCCGCAATGCCATATTTAACATCGATGGGGAAGTAAAATTTCAGGGGGATAAGCTGGCCTATCGCGGCATGAATATTAATGTAGAACCTAGTAAGGACGAACAGTTTAGACTCATCGAAAAGAGGGAAGCCCGCGGTAAGAATAGCAGCATGGCGCAAGAAAATGCCGATCTGATCGATTACAAATATCAACTCAACGCCAGTACCCTCACCTTTGATCCCAATGTGGTTTTGGAAGTTGGACAGCCCTGGCGAAACCAGGAGCTGGAGTTTACACTACAGGTTCCTAAAGGGAAATTTATCATCTTTGCAGAAAAGACCTCCCGCTTTCTAAGACATGTAGAAAAGTCTGAAAATGAACACTACATCTGGAAGAACCCAGGAAAGACCTGGTTGATGGAAGCAGATGGTCTGATCTGTCTCGATTGTAGTAGCCAGGAGAAGCGAAACCAGGAGTCAATCAGTTTGGATGCCTTTCAAAACCTGAATGTAGATGGCGATCTCGAACTGGAAATCCTCAAAGGAGACAAGTACGAGCTCCTTTACAGGGAAAGAGACACCCCACTCGATGTTGTGGTATTAGATGGTACCCTCACAATCGCTCCCAACGAGAAGTCTTCCAGCATTGAAGTGACGATCATTACCCCACAACTCGAAAAGGTGGTAAGCTCCAAACTCAAAGATTTGACTATCAAAGGATTTGACCAACCCACAATGCACCTTGCCGTGGATGGCCGTACCCGGGTTAAGCTATATACCAATCTGGAACAACTGGTGCTCGATCAGAGCGGTGCTAATGAAGTGGTGCTGAGAGGTGCATACGGAACGGTAACCGCCAGGCTGGCCGATAAAGCTCGACTGGAAGCCGAAAAGGCAGAGATTAAAATTGCAGACATCACCCTCTCCGGCGACAGCAAAGCCAATATGGGCACAGTCGAATCTATCAATAAAAAGATAGACGATAGCAGCGAATTGCAGATTAAATAAAAATATTATCCATCGGTTATTGTAGAGACGCATTGCAATGCGTCTCTACTACCATTGTAATCCGTCTCTACAGCCGCCTACGAAACCCATTACCACCCGGATCGGTCGTTTGGGCAATCTCATTCAAATCACCATATTCTTCCAGGTAATCATACAACCAGTCTGTACAATCCTCAAAATCTGTAAAATTGTGCTGGGGTGGTATTAGTCCTGGCACCAGGTTAATCTTTTCCAACATATCCTTGGGTTGGCCATGCAGGCCGGTGAAAACCACGGTAATGTCTCTGCTGCGCATTTCCTGTACGGCTTCTTCAAGCGCATACATGCCCGACTGATCCATGTACGGCACGCGGTCCATCCGGATCACCACTACCCGAATGCCCGGCAAGGCACGGATCATCTCTTGAAGTCGGGAACTAAAGCCAAAGAATAGCGGTCCATCGAGGTGTTTGATATATACTTTGTCACCAATCTGATCAATGATATTTCCTTCGTCCGACCAGGGTATCTCGCGGGCAAAATTGCGCAATGGAGCCGTGAAGGTGCGGTTTTCGATGACATCGGAAATCTTTTTCATAAACAATAAGGAGGCCATCACCATACCGATTGCTACGGCCTCAAGCAAGCCAACAAATACCGTTAGCAACAATACCGTCACCATAATCAGGCCTTCGGTTTTTGGCATGGAAGTGATGTGTCGGAACCCCTTATAGTCGATAATGCCAATACCTACTGTGATCAATATGCCCGCCAGTACTGCATTGGGGATATGCCCCACCAAAACGCCTAACCCGAGCAAAACAGCCAATAGGAAAAGGCCGGCAATTATGCCCGAAATTCGGGTCCTGCCTCCAGTTTGGATATTGATCACGGTACGCATGGTGGCTCCTGCACCTGGTAATCCTCCGATGAAGGCCGCTGCCATATTGCCGATACCCTGCCCCACCAATTCCTGATTACTGTTGTGACGGGTTTTGGTAATATTGTCGGCCACCACCGAGGTCAGCAGGGAGTCAATTGCGCCCAGTGCTGCCAGGGTAAAGGCAAATTCGAATATCATCATCAGATGACTGGTATCGGCAAAAACCGAGAAAAACCCAAGATGCACCTCCGGCAATCCAACCGGAACACCTCCCGGAGTACTATCATTAATTACGGAGACCTGTCCGGACAAAAAGAAAAAGACAACACCGGAAATGACAATCAGGGCCGCCAGTGATCCCGGAACAACTTTAGTCAGCTTTGGAAAAGTATAAATGATGAAGATAGTGGCACCGGCCACGATCACGGAGAACCAGTTGATCTGGCCGATCAGATCGCCCAAATGAGTGATGACCCCCCAAGAGCCTCCTCCGGGATTGGCCACTCCAAAGAAAGGAAAGATCTGGCTGATAATGATAATGACTCCAATGCCACTCATAAAGCCCGAAACTACCGGGTAGGGAATATATCGAATGTATCGACCTATCCCGAGTACTCCGAGCAATAATTCCATTAGACCAGCCAGAAAAAAGACAGCAATAATGATGGGGAAAGCCGTACTAAGATCACCGGCATAAGCAATGGCATCGGTAATCACAACCGCAGAAACAACGGTCATCGGTGCGGTAGGGCCACTGACCTGAGTTTCCGTTCCGCCAAACAGCGCGGCTAAAATACCAATGGCAATTGCACCATAAAGACCCGAAATAGCGCCCAATTCTGTTTGTCCTCCAAAGGCGAGTGCGAGCGGGAGGGCAACGATACCGGCGGTCAAACCACCAAAGAAGTCTCCCCGTAGATTGGAGAAATCTAGCTTTAAAAATCCCAGCATGATCATTAAATTTAGTGTGTCCTCAGACATTCCGCGAACGGTCCCGAAGACAATTATTTATTTTCCCAAATCAGTAAAAGCCAAACTTTTTGAATAGCTTTACTATCATTTTAATGAATGAAACTACACTAAGTTCAACATTTACTTGCAATTATTTAAGTAAATCAGCCAGAATATTTTATTCAACAGGATTTTTCGCCTTGATTTCACTTTCTGCTTCTTTACCCAGGTATACCAGGGCCATACCAGGCACTATGGAAATCGTAGAAATGTCGGCGGGAAGGAAGTGCAATTCGCCATCTGGTTCCTTGTAAAATAAAGGAATACAGCTTTTGATCTCATTCATGCGGTCCAACACGAATTTGAGAGAATCAAAGTCTTCGATCGGTATTTCGTTGACTTGCGGGTAGTCACGGGCCACCTCATTAATGTTGAGAAAATCATCATGATAGGAAAAAATGCCCTGCTGTGGCAATGCCGTGCGGTCCATCTTCAGTTCTTCCGGCGAGATCAGCCGAAAAGTGCCATTTTCTCCAAATATTTTGCTGTATTTTTTGGCACCATATTCATTAATGGCTTGACTGCTGGTCATTGCCACGAGGTACCCCATATCTAACAGTTCAAAATGATCGCTCAGGTCGTCGGTATAGATATTGGTTTCAAAAGCATTTAACCCCATTTCTTGCGCCTTCTTGATATTGCTGCTGTTATTATCCACCAATACAACATGGCGCCCATTTTCCTGCAGGAAATTCCCCAGCACGCGGGCGGCCATATTGGCACCAATCAGCAAAACGCCACTCGACTTCTCCTGGATGACTTTCAGCACTCTGGCCACTGGCCGGGCAGTAGTGGCATTGAGCAATACAGTACCCAATACGATCATAAACACCAATGGAGTAATGTATTCGGCATCGGGCACCCCTTTATTGGTTAGGGTAAGCCCAAAAAGAGAGGCAATACCGGCCGCCACAATCCCGCGGGGCCCTACCCAGGAAATGAAGAGCTTTTCCCGGAAATTTAGCTCGGAGTTCTGGGTAGAAATAAAAACCCCCAATGGCCGCAATATCAGCGCGATAAAACAAAAAAGGCCCAGGCCCCGCCAGTCATGTACGATCAGTTGGAGGTCTTCAATATCAATATTGGCGGCGAGCAAAATAAAGAGGATGGAGATCAATAACAGACTGATCGACTCTTTGAAATAAAGAATTTCCTTGAGTTGCGGCACATCCAGGTTGCCCAATACCATGCCCATCACCACTACAGACAGAAGTCCGGACTCTTTGGCCAGCACATCAGAAAGCACAAATACTCCCAGCACCAGCGCCAGGGTGAACACATTGAGCAAAAAGTGCGGTATCCAGTCAAACCGAATCATTTGATAAAGCACGTAGGCTGCCAGGCCACCAAGCGCCAATCCGATGAGAATGATGCGAAAGAAAGAGATCACTGCGTGAGAAGTAAATGCCATACCCACATCAGCGGAAAGAATAAATTCGTAGACCAGTACCGCCACCAGTGCTCCAATGGGGTCGATCAAAATACCTTCCCACTTCAGCACCGTAGCTACATTGGATGTCAGAGGCACGTTTTGCAGTATCGGTGCAATCACCGTTGGGCCGGTTACAATCACCAGCCCCGCAAAGAGGAACGAAACCGGCCAGCTGAGGCCAATGATATAGTGTGAGGCCAGTCCGGCACCGATAAAAGTAGTCAGCGAACCAATGGTGATCAATTTCAGAATGACCGGTCCAACATTGGTAATTTCGCGTTTCTTCAGGGTAAGTCCCCCTTCAAAAAGAATAACCCCAATAGCCAATGACACAAAATAAAAGAGGTATTCTCCGGGAAAGAGCCCAACCTCTGTACTGGCATCGTATACGGGTTGCAGCCATTTAGAGTGGTCGTCACGCCAGATACTGGAGATGGGGCCGGCAAATAGCCCGATCAGGATTAATGGCAAAATAGCTGGCACCCGAATGCGCCAGGCCAGCCATTGGGCCAATATTCCCAAAATGATAATTCCGGCCAGTTCCACCATAACTAGTCGATTAGTTCCGTTTCCGCAATAATAGGAGAATTATTTGAGACGGTCTAAAATACAAAATTTATCATGGTTTTGATATGGTTTGATCATTTTCAGTGCACTAGCCGAAAGCCCCATTCTAATGTTTTGACAATGAATATTTTCCGGGAGTAAGAGAAAAAAAAGGTTGTTCCCCTCATTTTCTTTAGAAATATTTTCCCCGATTGGCCATTTATTCAAGCATCATTGGATTTTTTCACCTATTTTTGTCTTTGTATTCTACAGAGTTAATTTTTTGGTTAGCGAATTGAAATTTGGTCTAAATTTATTTTGCTACACATCAAGTTCACTCTTATCATTTTTTTTTTAAACTTTTTTTTATGAACATTTTCGTAGCAAAGTTAAATTTTGCCACACAAGAAGATGATCTTCGGGATGCATTCGAGCAATTCGGAGAAGTTGATTCCGTAAAGATCATCATGGACAAATTCACTGGTAAATCTAAAGGCTTTGGCTTTGTAGAAATGCCTGATGATGATGCGGCACAAGACGCAATCAACAATCTTAATGACACTGAGTTTGACGGCAGAACAATCGTCGTTAAAAAGGCAGAACCAAGAGAAAATCGCGGCGGCGGCGGCGGCGGTCGTGGTGGTTACAACCGCGGTGGCGGTGGTGGCGGCTACGGCGGTGGCGGCGGCGGTGGTTACAGAAACAGATACTAGAAATTAGTTATCACCGAAAAAGAAAAGCCTCTACATTTTGTAGGGGCTTTTCTCATTTTATTACCTCCAAAAATAGTCTAACACAACTTATTCCAGCATTTCCGGTTCAAAATCCCTATCTTTGCATTTGTTTAGAGTATAATTTTTTGTTTAGCGGATGATATTTTTTTTATAAGTTGACTTTGCTACACTTGAATTGGACTCATTTTTATTATTTTAATTTTTTATTTATGAACATTTTTGTAGCAAAGCTAAATTACGACACACAAGAGCACGAGTTGCAGTCTGCCTTCGAAGAATTCGGTGCAGTTGATTCTGCTAAGATTATCATGGACAAATTCACTGGCAGATCAAAAGGTTTTGGTTTTGTAGAAATGCCTAACGACGATGAGGCAAGAGAAGCCATTAACAACCTCAACGACTCAGAGCTAGATGGAAGAACCATTGTTGTGAAGAAAGCTGAACCACGTGAGAACCGTGGCGGTGGTGGCGGACGTGGCGGTTACAACCGCGGCGGTGGCGGCTACGGCGGCGGCGGCGGTGGTTACAACAGATACTAGAAATTAGTTATCTTCGAATTCGAAAAGCCTCTGCGAACCCGCAGGGGCTTTTCTGATTTATACGCCCTCTCCATTTCTTTTTTTACCGTAATATTCTCGGCAAAAAATTTCCTGACAGAAAAAAGATAAATTTTCCTCGACATTGTGCTTTATTTGTGGTAATTTTGAAACGAAAATATTACCACAAGGTAAAATCAGCGACTTTTTAACTAGAGCATTCAGAAAACCAGAGATTTAACACTTCGAGGCAACCTGCTGAAAACCAACCTTTTCAGAAACACCACGTAGGCTTTAATTCCTCTCCTTTTTTGAAAGCTTTCATCCTTAGAAAATGGTAACGAGAGAATTAATAATCGACTCAGCGACCAAACTTTTCATCGAAAATGGGGTCAAAACCGTCACAATCGATCGGATTGTAAAGGAATTGCACACCTCCAAACGAACCATCTACAGCCATTTTAAGGATAAGACCGAATTGCTGCGCGCCTGCCTGTCGGTCTACCACGCCCGCATTCGCCAGGAAAATGCCGCGGTCATTCGCTCGGCCGACAATGCCATTGAAGCGATGGCTTATCTGCACAAACACATTGTGAGAAGAGCCAGCCAGGTCAATCCCAACTTCTTTAACGACGTTCTCCATTACTACCCCGGCATGTTGCACGAATCCTACCGGGAAAATGGCAATTTCGCCCACCGCCAGCTCGTCGACCTGGCCAATTGGGGTATTGAGGACGGCATCTTCGTCGCAGATCTCGATGTGGACATTGCGGTAAAAACCGTACTCGCATTATTAAAACTATTAAAAGACAACGATCAATTTCCCTTTCCGGACTACAGTAAAGAAAGACTCACTTTCGGTATTCTGGTCCCTTACCTGCGCGGAGTGTGTACCCGCAAAGGCATGGAGCTGCTGGAAAGACAGGAGGAATTGTTCCACGTCTCTTCATAAACCTTTGACATGAATTTAAATCATTCCTTACGCAAAACACCCGTAGCTGTCATCGGCCTGTCTGCTGTCTTTGCCGATGCTCGCAACATTGAAGAGTTCTGGACCAATATCGTCCAGGCAAAAGATAGCATTAGCGATGTGCCCGACAACCGCTGGCGCATCGAAGACTACTACGATCCCGATATGACCGCTCCGGACAAAACCTACTGCAAACGCGGTGGTTTCCTTCCGGAAATTGACTTCAATCCGCTGGAATTTGGCCTGCCGCCCAATATCCTGGAAGTAACCGATACCTCTCAACTCCTCGGCCTCGTTGCCGCCCGCGATGCCCTCGCTGATGCTGGCTATGCTCAGGATTCCGCCAAACTGACGGCAGAACTCAAGGCCAAAACCGGCGTACTTCTGGGTGTTGGTGGTGGACAAAAGCTGATCACACCGCTGATTGCTCGCCTGCAATATCCCATTTGGGAACGGGCCCTGCGTGCCAGCGGTATTGCCGAGGAAGATATTCCACCTATTGTAGATAAAATGAAAAAGGCCTACGTAGGCTGGAATGAAAATTCCTTCCCCGGGCTTTTGGGTAACGTGATTTCCGGGCGCATTACCAACCGCTTCGACCTGGGGGGCATCAACAGTGTGGTGGACGCCGCCTGTGCCGCATCCCTGAGTGCCATCAAGATGGCCCTGAGCGAACTGGTGGAAGGCCGCGCCGATATGATGCTAACCGGTGGTGTCGATACCGACAACTCACCATTTATGTATATGTCTTTCAGTAAAACACCTGCCTTCTCCAAATCCGGCAACATCAGCCCGTTCAGCGATAAAGCTGACGGCATGTTGATTGGCGAAGGACTGGGTATGCTGGTAATGAAGCGCCTGGAAGACGCCGAACGCGATGGCGACCGTATTTATGCTGTAGTAAAAGGCGTCGGTACTTCGAGTGATGGAAGATTTAAATCCGTTTATGCCCCGCGTTCTTCCGGACAGGCGCTGGCCATGAACCGCGCTTACGAAGAGGCCGGTTATGCACCCGCTACGGTTGGATTGCTGGAGGCCCACGGTACGGGGACCGGTGCCGGTGATCCTACGGAATTCACGTCCATGCAGATGGTTTTTGGGGAAAACAATCCCGAAAAGCAACATATCGCATTGGGTAGTGTCAAGTCGCAAATCGGACATACCAAGGCGGCGGCCGGTGCAGCAGGTATGATCAAAGCCGTAATGGCGCTACACCATAAGGTATTGCCGCCCACCATTAACGTGGAGCAGCCCAACAGCAAATTTGACATCGAAAATTCTGCGATTTACATCAATACCGAGACTCGTCCCTGGCTGACCAATGGCGTACCACGCCGGGCCAGTGTAAGTGCTTTTGGATTTGGCGGCATCAATGTGCACATCGCGATGGAAGAGTACAAGGCTACGCAGCAAGGCAATTATCGCCTGCACCAGCCTTTCCGGGCAGTAGTAATGCACGCCGCAACTCCGGCAGAATTATTGCAGCAATGCCAGGCCAAATTACAGGCCCTGCAATCAGAAACCGGTGAGGCCACTTTCGTGGAATTGACCAACCAGAGTAGCGCACCGCAAATACCGGTAACCAATGCTCGTCTGGGTTTTGTGGTCAACTCTCAGGCAGAATGTATCGATTTTCTGCAACTGGCCGTGCAAAGCCTGCAAAAACAGTCCGGCGATTGGGAACACCCCAAAGGCATTTATTTTCGTACGCAGGGTGTTGATCCGAATACCAAGGTAGTCGCTCTATTTGCCGGACAAGGATCCCAATATCCGGGTATGGGTGCTGAGTTAGTAAATGCTTTTCCAGAGTTGAATCAGGCATTTGCGCAAGCGAATGAATTGTATACCAAGGATAATGAAAAGCCATTATCGAGCAAGGTCTTCCCGATTCCTGCCTTTAATGACGCCACCAGAAAAGCGCAGCAAGCAGAACTGACCAAGACCCAGTTTGCTCAACCAGCCATCGGTACTTTGAGCATGGGTATGTACAAGGTGATGCATCAGGCAGGCTTCAACCCCAGCTTTACGGCCGGGCACAGCTTCGGCGAACTGACCGCCCTTTGGGCTGCCGGGGTTTATGATGAGGCCACCTTTCTCGCATTGGCGAAAGCCCGTGGAGAAGCCATGGCCATGAGCAACCCGAGTGCTGATTCCGGCTCTATGCTGGCGGTGAAAGCTCCATATGAGCAGGTCAATCAGGAAGTACAGAGCCTCCAGGGTATCAGCATTGCCAATATCAATTCCAACAGCCAGATCGTATTGGGTGGCAGCACTGCAGCCATTCAGCAGGCTGAGCGAACGCTGAAGGCCAAAGGATTTTCGGTCGTGCCGTTACCAGTATCGGCGGCATTCCATACGGAATTTGTACAGCACGCCCAGCGGCCATTTGCCCACCACGTGGACAATTTGCAGTTTCAGGCGCCAAAAATTCCGGTTTACGCCAATTCTACGGCTCAACCCTACCCTGCAGATGGCAATAGCATCAAGAGCATCCTGCAAGGGCAAATTTTGCAATCAGTTCGCTTCAAGGAACAAATCGAAAACATCTATCAGGCCGGCGGTCGGGTATTTGTGGAATTTGGCCCCAAAGGCGTACTGACCAGTCTGGTAAAGGATATCCTTAACGGAAAAGATTACACGGCATTGGCCTTAAATGCAAACGCCAGGAAAGATAGCGATCAGCAATTCCGCCAGGCGGTGGTACAACTACAGGTACTGGGCTTGCCCATCGGCGATGTGGACCCTTATAAGGTGCCAACAGCAGCGCCAACGGTACCGACCAAACTCAATGTTAAATTGAGCGGTAACAATTATGTGAGTACACCAACGCAAAAAGCATATTACGAAGCATTAAATGATGGTTTCCAGATTACCGGTACTACTAAAGTGGTCGAAAAGCCTGTAGTCGTGGAAGTCGAAAAAATTGTCGAGAAAATAGTCGAAGTTCCCGTAGAAACAGCTATTCAACACACTAATGAAGAAGAAGTCATGAATCAAGAATTAATGCAAATCCTTAAGGATACCCTTGCTCATTTCAAAACACAGCAAACTAAATCCCTGGAAGTATTTGAACGCTTCCTGCACGACCAAAACGAGCAGGCCCAGGCCTTGATCCAGATGATCAACCAGCAGATGGGCAATGCTACGGCACCAGTATCGGCTCCGGCACCAATCGTGAATAAAACGAATGGCTCTGCTACACCAAATGGCCATAGCGGACGTACCGTAACGCCTCCGACTCCACCGCCAACACCAGAAGTAAAAACCGCTCCGGTGGCTGCACCAACGGTTACGGAGGTGGCTACGCCGGTAGCGGGGGGCGTGAACAACGCTCAATTGGAAAATATCCTGCTGACCGTCATTAGCGAAAAGACCGGTTACCCAACCGAAATGCTGGAACTGGACATGGATATGGAAGCAGACCTCGGTATCGACTCCATCAAGCGCGTGGAAATCTTTGGCTCCATGACTGAGCAATATCCCGAAGTTTCCGGCATCAATCCTCAGGAATTGACTGAGCTGCGCACTTTGCGTCAGATTGTAGAATATATTGGCGGTAAAGCTGGTGCAACAACCACTACAGCAACGCCCGCTGCTCCATCTGCACCCAAAGCAGAAGCGCCAGTTCAGCCCGTAGCGCCTGCGGCTGCGCCGACAACTACCGGTGTTGACAATTCCCAACTGGAGAATATCCTGTTGACGGTGATCAGCGAAAAGACCGGTTATCCAACCGAAATGTTGGAACTGGACATGGACATGGAAGCAGACCTCGGTATCGACTCGATAAAGCGCGTGGAAATCTTTGGCTCCATGACTGAGCAATATCCCGAAGTTTCCGGCATCAATCCACAGGAATTGACCGAGCTGCGCACCTTGCGCCAGATTGTTGAGTACATCGGTGGTAAAGCTGGTGCAACAACTGCCACAGCAACGCCCGCTGCTCCGGCCGCACCAAAAGCGGAAGCTCCGGCTACCCCGGCAGCGCCCGCAGCTACACCGGCGGAAACCGGTGGAATGGATAATGCCCAACTGGAGAATATCCTGCTGACCGTGATCAGCGAAAAGACCGGTTATCCAACCGAAATGTTGGAGCTGGAAATGGATATGGAAGCAGATCTGGGTATCGACTCCATCAAGCGTGTGGAAATCTTTGGTTCCATGACCGAGCAGTATCCGGAAGTTTCCGGCATTAATCCTCAGGAATTGACCGAGCTGCGCACCTTGCGTCAGATTGTAGAATACATCGCCAAGGCTGGCGGAAAAAAGTAATTCGCCCGCAGCTAGCATCATCCACTCCTACTCCCAAATCATCATCGGGCGTAGTTAGCACGGGCCGTTTTCACGGAGTGGAACGGAGTGAAGTAGGGCTGACCTATCTTCCACAACCGGATTTTCTGGAATTCAGTCTGCCGGAAACCCACATTGCGCTGATCACCAATGATGGCTCAATGCTGACGGCAGAAGTACAGAAACGATTGACCAGACAGGGCAACAACGTGGTCGTGCTCAATTTGCCGATGGTCCCAAAGATTGCATTGAAGCACTCTATTGACCTGGCAGACAATACCGATGAAGCCATTCAGGCGGCGTTGACCACTATCGAACAGCAGTACGGCAAGGTGGGTACTTTCATCCACCTGCACCCGCATCTGGAGTTTCAGGGTGGTCATTTCACCCAGCATTTCCAGCAGGATAAAGCAGTGGTAAAGACGGTGTTTATGCTGTCAAAGCATTTGCAAAAATCGCTGAATGAACTGGGACAAAAACAGCGCGCCAACTTCCTGACCGTGTCCCGTTTGGATGGTCAGCTGGGGCTGGGCAAGCGCGGTAATGTATCCGTTATCGGCGGTGGTTTGCCTGGATTGGTAAAATCCCTCAACCTGGAATGGTCGCCGGTATTTTGCCGCGCGGTGGATATCCAGCCGGAACTGGAAGCAGGTACCATTGCCGATCAGGTAATGGCCGAATTGCACGATGCGGATTTGACACACACGGAGGTTTGTTTTGGTGAAAATGGTCGCCAGACGATCAGTGCCGTACCTGTGGAGGTGGCCGAAAATCAGCAGATCACCACCACCGTTACGCCCGAATCAGTATTTCTGGTGAGTGGCGGAGCACGTGGCGTAACGGCGACCTGCGTGATGGAGATGGCCAAAGCTTTCAAATGCAAATTCATCCTGCTGGGCCGCTCTGACGATACCTTCGAAATTCCGGCTTTCGCCAAAACGGAAACCGACGAGAGTACCCTCAAGCGGTTGATCATGGAAGACCTGAAGGCCAGGGGCGAAAAGCCCAATCTGGCAACAGTGAAATCCACCTTCAACAACATCATTGCCAAGCAGGAAATTGAAGATACGCTTTCGCAAATTCAGGCGGCGGGTGGACAAGCCGTTTACCTCAAAGGTGACGTGACCAAAATTGCCACCCTGAAGGATGGTTTGGCCGAAGCCACCCAACAACTGGGGCGCATCACCGGTATTTTACACGGTGCCGGCCGACTGGCGGACAAATACATTCAGGACAAAACTGCCACAGATTTTGAGAATGTACTCTCAGTGAAATTGGACGGTTTGTTGACTTTGTTACAATGTGTCGACATCCACCACCTCGATCACCTGGTACTCTTTTCATCAGTGGCCGGTTTCTATGGAAATGTTGGACAAACGGATTATGCTATTGCCAACGAAATACTAAGCAAAGCCGCTCATTTATTTAAAACCAACCATCCCAATACACAGGTATCCGCTATCAACTGGGGTGCCTGGGATGCAGGCATGGTGAGTCCGGAACTAAAGAAGAAGTTTGAGGAAGCCGGTGTGAGCCTCGTCAACAGCGACGGCGGAGCGGCCATGATGGTCAATGAGTTGAATACGGCTTACGCTAATCAGCCGCAGGTGATCATCGGTGGCACCTTGCCGATGGGCATTAGCCACATCAGCGACGATTTGCGTACCCACCGCATTCAGCGAAAGCTGTATCCCGATCAGAACCCATTCCTGATGCACCACGTCATTCAGGGCAATGCGGTACTGCCGGTGGTGAATGCCGTGGGCTGGATGGCCCAAACCTGTGAGCGTTTGTTCCCGGATTTTCGCATCTACAAGGTAGAGGATACAAGGCTGTTTAAAGGCATCGTCTTCGATGGTCAGCAACCTACTGATTATGTGGTAGAGCTGAAAGAGGTGGAGAAAAGCGCCTCGTCGATCGTGTTTGAAGCTACAGTATTGAGTGAGGGTGGTAAATTGCCTACCTACCACTACAAGGCGAAGGTGACACTGGTACACCGTCAGGAAAAGATGGCCCAACCTAGTGTTGAGCACCAGCTGACCGGGACTTATACGCCAACCGGTGGTTCAACCCTCTATACGGATGGATCGCTTTTCCACGGCAAGTATTTCCAGGGTATCGAACAGATTCTGGACTGGAATAAGGAAGGCATCGTGTTGAAATGCAGTGCTCCCGAAGTACCGCTTTCTGAGCAGGGCCAGTTTTCGGTGAAAACCGTCAATACTTTCTTTAGCGACATCCAGTACCAGGGCATGGTGATCTGGGTACAAAAGTATCACGATGGTGCCAAAAGCCTGCCGCTGCAGACCAAATCGGCGACGATTTATGAACCGGTGCCTTTTGGCAAATCCCTGTTTGTGCGGGTGAATATCGTGGAAGATACCGACTTCAAAATGACCGCCAATTGCACGGTCTACGACGAAACCGGGCAAGTGTATATGTACACCGAAGGCGCGATGGTCACCGTATCGAAAGACTTGAAATGGTAAAATGAAAAAATCAAAAATAGCCATTATCGGTATGTCTGGTTTGTTGCCGGGCTCCTCAGATTCGGAGGGGCTTTGGAACAACCTGATGGCAGGCAAAGACCTGACCGGCACTGCGACCAAGGAGGACTTTGGTGTAGAACCGGAGGTCTTTTTCCAGCCGGAAAAGGGCGTAGTTGATAAGTGTTACTCTTTGCGGGGCGGCTACATTCGGGACTTCCAGTTTGATCCGGAGGGTTTCCAGATGTCAGCCGAGTTTTTGGCGCGTCAGGACAAGTTGTACCAATGGTCACTTTATGTGGCTCGGGAAGCCCTTCGCGACACCCCTTATATGAATCAGCCGGAGGTGTTGAAGAAGTGTGGCCTCATTTTGGGCAACCTCTCCTTCCCTACCGGCTCGTCGCATAAGTTATTGTCATCGGTTTACACCGAAACGGCAGATAAGGGCTTAAAAGAGCTGCTTCACGATCCGCAATTCCAGCTCGAAGCACATAAGGAGGAGTTACCGAATAACGAAGTTCTAGCCTACACGCCATCGGAAATGGTGGCCGAAGCCCTCGGTTTGGGGGCCAGCCACTATGCGCTGGATGCCGCTTGTGCCACTTCGCTTTATGCCATTAAACTAGCCTGCGATGAGCTGATCACCGGCAAGGCCGATCTGATGCTGGCCGGAGCCGTTTGCGCTTCCGATCAGCTGTTTATTCACATGGGCTTTTCCATCTTCCACGCCTACGCACCGGAGGATCAGAAATTTGTGCCGCTGGATAGAAATTCCGCAGGGCTGGTATCCAGCGAAGGCGCCGGCATGGTGGTGCTCAAGCGCCTCGAAGATGCCGAGCGCGATGGCGATCATATTTTGGGTGTGATTGGGGGTATTGGTTTATCCAACGACGGTCGTGGAAAGTTTTTATTGAGTCCGCACCCTAAGGGTCAGCGGTTAGCTTTTGAGCGGGCTTACGCCCAAAACGGCATTCGCCCTCAGGATACCAGTTACCTGGAATGCCACGCCACCGGCACGCCCCTCGGCGATAAAACCGAGATGAATTCCATTGCTGATTACTTCAGCCAGTACGGCACGCGCCCCATTCTGGGATCAGTGAAGTCGAATATGGGACACCTGCTCACGGCAGCGGGTATGTCGGGATTATTCAAGGTACTGATGTCCATGAAAAATGGATTAATCCCACCCAATATCAACCTGGAAGACGCTTTGGTAGCCGACAACGGCTGGGAAGGTCGCGACCAGATGATCCTGGAAGCTACACCCTGGAAGTCTACCGACAAGCAGGCGGGCATCAACTCCTTTGGGTTTGGTGGCACCAACGCCCACATGGTGGTTTGGCGCGCGGAAGGAGTGGAGCAAACTGAAGCAGACCATCCCGCTAATGCGGAACTCAAGGCACCATCTTCGCTGGCAATCGTTGGTATGGACGCCCACTTTGGCGATTGTGAAACACTGGACGACTTTTATACCACGATTTACGAAGGCAGACAGCATTTCCGCGATTTGCCGGAAGGCCGATGGAAGGGATTTGATGAAAATGAGGAACTGCTCAAAACCTACGGTTTTGCCGATGGCAAAGCACCCCGTGGCGCCTATATTGAAGATTTTGAAATTGACCTGTTAAGATATAAAATACAACCGCAGGAAGCGGAGACACTGGAGCCGCAGCAGGCCTTGATCCTGAAAGTAGCCGATAATGCATTGAAGGACGCCGGATTGGACGAAAGTCAAAATGTGGCGGTCCTGATCGCCATGGAATCCGAGCTGGCCATTCACCACTACCTGGCCCGCTGGGACAGTAGCTGGCAACTGACCGAAGCGCTGGAGAAAAGCGACATTGAACTGACTGATGAACAACAGACACAACTGGAAACCGACCTGCGGAACAGCATGTACCACCGTGCGGGCTCTCAAACGCCGAGTCAGCACACCAGTTTTGTGGGCAACATCATGGCCAGTCGCATTGCAGCGCTGTGGGACTTTTCCGGACCGGCTTTCACTATTTCCTGTGGAGAAAATTCGGTTTTTAAAGCCCTGGAAGTGGCCCAAAACATCCTCAATCTCGGTGAGGTAGATGCCGTTGTCGTTGGTGGCGTAGACTTTTCCGGAGGACTGGAAAATGTGATACTGCGCAATCAGCAGGAAGGCGTCAATGAAAATGCCAAACCGAGTCTGAGCTACAATCAAAATGACCGGGGTTGGCTGATTGGCGAGGGAGCCGGAGCCGTGGTGTTGAAGCGTTCCGATCAACTGGCCGACGAAAAGGTATACGCCGTAGTCGACGCTGTTGGGAAGGCAACAGAACGCCTCGATGTAGGCTATCTGGAGCTGGCAGCCACCGGCTTTGCAAAGCAAGACCAGGCCGAGCAGGAACAATTGCTGAAAACCGACCTGGAACAACCCGTCGCGCTCGGCAGTGTCAAAACCAATATCGGGCATACCTACGCAGCCAGTGGCATTGCGGCGTTGATCAAGACGGCGCTTTGTTTGCACCACCGATTTATTCCGGCCATTCCCAACTGGCAAGGCCCTGCTAACGCCAGCTTTAACGATAGCCATTACTACTTCCCTACACAATCGCGGCCGTGGATTTTGCAGGACGGCAAAGCGCAACGTAAGGCAGCAGTGAATGGGCTCGATGGATTGCAGATTCAGCTGACAGAGGCACAAGAATTTGTCCCTGAAGGCAAGGCGTTTTTAGAGCATAATACGCCACAGCTCATACCTCTCAAGGGCGAAAATGCAGCGACGCTGAAACAACAGCTTTCAGCTTTAGAAATTGCGCTCGAAACGGAGAATTCTCTGGCGGAAATTGCCGGGCAGTTTTTCCAAAGATATCAGGAAAAAGCGGGCACATTGGTTTTGTGTCTGGTTGGCAATGACAAAAAAGCGCTGGCACAGGAAATTGGCTTTTTCCAGAAAATGTTGCCGACTGCCATTGAGAAGCAGCAGGTGTTGAAGACGCCAAAAGGCAGTTACTTCACCCCCAATCCGCTGGGACAAAAAGGCAAGGTAGCTTTTGTGTATCCCGGTTCGGCAACGGCTTATCCGCAGCTGGGCAGGGACGTATTTCAGTTATTTCCCGAGCTATATCCACACTTTGAACAAATCGATTCGCGGCTGGATCAATTCATCTGGCCGGATTATCTATACCCGAAGACGACGCAAGCCAGTGAGGCTGGTCCCAATATCCACCGCGACGCTATTGCGATGATGTCGACGGGGGTGTTTTTCTCGGCGGTTTACACGCATTTGCTGCGCGAAAAATTTGGCTTAAAGCCAGATATGGCCTTCGGCTACAGCATGGGTGAATGCAGCAGTATGTGGTATTCGTTGGGCATCTGGGCACCCACGGAAACGAAGGAATTTCAGGAGTCGCCCATTTTCAAAAGCCGTTTCTCCGGAGCACTGGAATTGCTGGCCGAGCACTGGGGCATTTCCTCCAAAGAGGCTCAGGAACGTTGGGTGAGTTTGATCCTGCTGGCCTCGCGCGATAAGGTGGAGGCATTGGTGCAAACCAAAGAAAAGGTCTATCTGACTTTCGTCAATACGCCCTCCGAAGTCGTCATCTCCGGTGATCGGCAGGAGTGTTTGGCTATAGCCAATGAATTGGGCTGCGAAGTGGTCGAGATTCCCTTCCAGAATATCATCCACCACGATTTTTGTGGCAAGGAAGAGGAAGGGCTTTTGAAGATGCACCACTTCCCTTTGCAGGAGCAACCGGCTATCGACTTCTACTCCAGCATCAGCGGTGAGCAACTGCCGATGGACAGTCGCAAGATTGCGGAGAATTCCACGACCGTTTGCTGCCAATTGGTCGACTTTCCGGACAATGTGCAAAACGTGTACGATGCCGGTGCCCGCAT
This sequence comes from Saprospiraceae bacterium, assembly GCA_965229635.1. GTDB lineage: Bacteria > Bacteroidota > Bacteroidia > Chitinophagales > Saprospiraceae > BQJU01. Next base: position 1,125,509 of record OZ245894.1, on the reverse strand, counting down.
CTTTATTGAACTTGGTGCTAACGCCACTTGTACCGGCTGGATTAACAGCATTTTGCAAGGGCAGGAGTACTTGTCCGTGAGCATCAACCAGAAAGGCAAGCGCGATGGGCAGGCCATTGTAGAAACGATGGCACAATTGCTGAGTCATAGCTTATCACTGGATTTGAGCAGTCTATACCCCATGGCTGAACAGCAGCAACAGCCACGTCGCTTTTTGAAAAAGATCATTCCGGGAGGCGCCCGGATTTACGATATTTTACTGAGTGAGTCCAACCGGCAATTGTTTGCCGAAGTGGCCCGCACTGAAAAGCAGGAAGCCCTCGTAACCGAATCGGCTTATGCATTGGCGGAAGCCAAACAAAGCACAAAACGGGCCGCAAACCCGATCTCCAACTTCTCAACATCAACAACGATAATGGAATCCAATACCGCAGTACCCAATAATGTGTCCACCGAGCAACAACCCAAAGTGGGAGAAAATGGCTTGAAATTGTGGGACTTCAGCTCCGGTGAACAGCTGAAAGGCAAGGAAATCATCTTCTCTCAGGAAGACCTCGAAGAATTTGCCACCGGCAAAATTGCCAACGTTTTTGGCCCTGAATATGCCATCATCGACACCTACAGTCGTCGGGTGATGCTGCCGATGGATCCCTATCTGCTGGTAAGTCGGGTGACGGGCCTCAAGGGCAAAATGGGGGAATACAAACCCTCCTTTATGCAAACCGAGTACGACATTCCGTACAACGCCTGGTTTACCACCGACCGCCAGATTCCGTGGGCCGTTTCCGTGGAGTCGGGGCAGTGTGATTTGCTGTTGATTTCTTATCTGGGTATTGACTTTCAGAATAAAGGAAATCTGGTGTACCGCCTGCTGGATTGTACGCTGACTTTTGTGGACGATTTGCCGTTTGAAGGACAGACGCTGCGCTACGATATTTCCATCAATTCCTTTGTCAAAAATGCCGATAACCTGCTCTTCTTCTTCAGCTACCGCTGCTACGTGGAAGACCGTCTGGTGCTGAAGATGGACGGTGGTTGTGCCGGTTTCTTCACCGATGAGCAGCTGGAAGAAGGTAATGGCGTGGTATACACCGATAAAGAACTGGAAGCCAGGCGCACAGCGACTAAACGCCACTTTACGCCTCTGCTAAAGACAAAGAAAACTTCCTTCACCAAAGAAGACCTACAGCACCTGATCAATGGGGATATGGAGAAATGTTTTGAGGATGAATCCTATTATGCCAACGGCCGCAACCCATCGCTGTGCCTACCACCGGAGAAGATCTTGATGATCGACCGCATTACAGAGGTTGATTTGACGGGTGGCGCATACGGATTGGGGTATATCGTGGCGGAAAAGGACTTACATCCCGATGACTGGTATTTCCCTTGTCACTTCCGTGATGATGAAGTACTGGCAGGCTCACTACAAGCTGAAGGTGGCGGAAACCTGTTGCGTTTCTTCATGTTAATGTTGGGGCTTCAACGGCTGACCAAAGATGCTCGCTACCAGCCGGTTTTTGACCTGCCACAAAAGGTGCGTTGCCGCAAGCAGGTGACGCCGAAAGACACCAAGTTGGTGTACAAGCTCGAGATCAAGGAAATCGGATTGATCCCAAATCCTTACGTGATTGGCGACCTGGAAATCATCTCCGATGGTGTGGTAACCGTACACTTTGAAAACCTCGGTTTGCAACTGCGCGAGAAGGACAATCCACGTTACCTGGAGGAGACAGAAGGTGTGAAGATCTCACCACGTTCGGAGGGAGCCCTTCTGAATGAAAAAGACATTACCACCTTTGCGCTTGACGATTTGTCGAAGTGTTTTGGTGATGAATTTAAAGTATACGATGGTCGTACCGTGAGCCGCCAGCCCAATACGGATTTGCAGCTCATTTCGCGGGTATTGAGGATTGACGGTGAGCGGCATAACTTCAAACAGCCATCCACCATCTACGCTGAATACGACGTACCGGAAGATGCCTGGTACTACCGGCAAAATTCCAATGTAACCATGCCGTATTCCGTGCTGATGGAGATTGCCTTGCAGCCTTGTGGATTGCTGGGTGCATACCTGGGCAGTACGCTACAATTTGCCGATAAGAATTTGTACTTCCGTAATCTTGATGGAGACGGCGAGTTGTTTGATTTGCCCAACGGCACCGATTTAAGAGGCAAGACGATTAGCAATAAGGCGGTGCTCGTGTCTTCAGTGGCACTGGGCGGTACGATTCTGCAAAACTACACCTTTGAGCTATCGGTAGATGGCAAGGTATTTTATAAGGGTAAGTCTTCCTTCGGGTTCTTCCCCGGAGAAGCACTGGCCCAGCAGGTAGGCCTCGACAATGGCAAACCGATGGCGGCCTGGTACGAGAAGGAACAATTGGCGCCAAGCCAGTATATGCAGATTAAATTGAATTCCCTTTACGGGAAAATGAAACTGTACAAGGCTCCTGCGGATAAACCCCACTACCGACTGGCAGAGAAGCAACTCAACCTGATCGATGATCTGATCATTGCCAGGGATGGTGGCGAATTTGGCAAAGGTTATGTACACGCCATCAAGCAGGTGCGCCCGTACGAATGGTTCTACACCTGTCACTTCTACCAGGATCCGGTGATGCCGGGCTCGCTGGGTGTGGAGGCTATATTGCAGGCGATGCAGGTCTATGCGCTACAGCAAGATTTGGGTAAGGAATTCCGTTCGCCGAAATTTGTGCAGCTACACAACCACAAAACGGTGTGGAAATACCGTGGACAGATTTTGACGCATGTGCGCGAAATGAAGCTCGAAGTACACATCAAGACCGTTGAAAAGCGGGAGGGGACTTTGGCGATTATCGCGGATGCGAGTTTGTGGAATGACCAGGTGCGGATTTATCATGTGACGGATTTGGCGCTGGGAATTGAAGAAGCGGGTTAAGTAGTTTAGTGTTTAGAGTGTAGGAGGTTAGAGGGGCAGTCTGCAAATGCTTGGGTTTTGGAACTTATACTTGCAGTTTAGGAGGTTTATGGGGTTTATAAGGTTTATGGGTCGATGTTGCAAACATCTCCCGAGCGAGGTTAACGGAACTGCGACTTTAAACATTAACCTTTAACCATTAAACAATAAATAAAGAGTCGTTACAATTGACGGATATGCAAATCAACTTTACGGGAGCGGGTAGTTCCCAAACATGGAAGGGCTCTCCGCGAGCCATTGCTTTTGATACGGAAGGTATGCGCGAGAAATTGGGCAATACCCATCTGCCTTGTTACGTGGTGAAAGACTTTCGTGGTCGCATTGGGGTGGCCAATGAGGGGGAAATAGGCGGCAGTGGTTCCGGGTTGGAATTGCTGGCGATGGTAGCGCCGTTGACAGCCAACCAGCTGGGTGATCCGAGTTTTCGGGAAGATTATAAACTCAAGTACGCCTACAAAACCGGTGCGATGGCCAATGGTATTGCCTCCGAGGATTTGGTTATTGCCATTGGCAAGGCCGGACTGCTAGGGTCTTTTGGTGCGGCAGGATTAGTGCCAAGCCGGGTAGAGCAGGCCATCAATAAGATTCAGGGCGCACTGACGCACGAGACGTACGCATTCAACCTAATCCATAGTCCGAATGAGGAGGCGTTGGAAGCCGGTGCTGTAAAGTTGTTTCTCGAAAGAGGTATCCACGTGGTGGAAGCTTCGGCATTTTTGGATTTGACGCCGCATATCGTGCATTACCGTGCGGCGGGATTGAGTCGAAATGCAGAAGGGAATATTTTGATTAAAAATAGGGTGATCGCCAAGATATCGCGGCGGGAAGTAGCCGCTAAGTTTATGCAGGCTGCCCCGGATCGCATCTTGCAGCCATTGGTACAGGCGGGTAAAATCACCGCTGAACAGGCCGAATTGGCTAAGCAGGTACCCATGGCCGACGACATCACTGTAGAGGCCGATTCCGGTGGGCACACTGACAATCGTCCGTTGGTGGCATTGTTGCCCTCTATTATCGGCTTACGCGATGAAATTCAGGCGCAGCAGCAGTTTCAGCACCCCATTCGCATTGGTGCGGCGGGCGGCATTTCCACACCGGAATCTGCCCTGGGAGCCTTTATGATGGGTGCGGCTTATGTAGTGACTGGTTCCGTCAATCAGGCGTGTGTGGAAGCCGGTACTTCCGAACATGTACGCAAGCTCCTGGCTAAGGTGGCTTCTACCGATGTGATGATGGCACCGGCTTCGGATATGTTTGAAATGGGTGTGGAACTGCAGGTCTTGAAATTGGGTACCTTATTTGGGCCCCGAGCCAAGAAGCTATACGAATATTATATCCGCTACCAGTCCATCGACGATATTCCGGCGGATGAGCGTGAGAAACTGGAAAAGCAGGTCTTTAAACAGCCGCTGGAAGCCATCTGGCAGAGCTGTATCGAGTTTTTCCAAAGCCGCGATCCACACCAGATCGAACGTGCGCAAAACAACCCACACCGCAAGATGGCGCTCATCTTCCGCTGGTACCTGGGTTTGAGCTCCAACTGGGCCAATGCCGGTACTCCCGATCGTGTAGCCGACTACCAAATCTGGTGCGGCCCGTCCATGGGTGCCTTCAATGACTGGGTAAAAGGTACTTATCTGGAAGCCTACGAAAATCGCTACGCCGCCGATGTGGCCGAGCAAATCATGAACGGTGCGGCTTATCTGTACCGGGTGCAGAGTTTGAAAATGCAAGGTGTACAGGTGCCGATAGCTTGGCAGCAGGTGGTGCCGGTGCAGGGGAAGCGAGTGGTGGAGGTGGTGTAGGGATTATTCCTTAGAAAAAATGCGATTTGGAGACTCAACAGCTTGCTTTAAACGGGTTTTCAAAACATCCATTTTGATTTCTCTTTTCATAATTGGTCTGTCCAAATTAAGATCGAGATCATCGAAATAAGTAAGCCCTTTTAAAGCAATCAGAGTATTTGCGTTTGCATATTTCTTTTGATAGGCTATCAGTAATTCATTTAGTGGAAATACCTCTAGTAAGCAAAAGATGTCGATGAAGTCCTTTAAACGTTGCCCGCTGTGTACAATCGCGTTAAGCTTCATTGCTCCAATGTCTAGCAATGAGGCCATCTGAATCCCATCAATGATGGTTAATGGCTCTACTAGCGGGTAACGATGTGCAATAAAATCAGTTTTGACGCCATCAATAACCCCCAAAAGGCTGTTTTTTGCTACTGCAGTTACCTGAAAATTATAGCCGGATAAATAAAAGGCGACTTCCTCTGTATCAAAAGCCGTTAAGCAGAAGAAATCCAAGTCGATTGAATAACGATGCCCGATTTGCAAAGCTAAAGCAGTGCCTCCAACCAGAAAAAAGGAATCAAGGTTTTCATCCTTTTGAAGCCTTTCCAATAAGGCCAACGTTTCGGGCAAAATGATATCTGGGGATTCCCTGAAAACCGATTAGCAGACCTCTAATAATCATTGAAGCGAATAAAATTTGGTCGAGCTATTCTTTTTCTTCGTTCTTAAGGAACCGTCAAAAGGTTTATCGGTCGAGATTTCATCTTTTTTGTCAATCGTACTGACTCTACGGAGAGTTTAAGGCATAGCTCAGCCATGCAAGCAAGGCTTGCACTTTCTATTTTCCATAGCGATTAGTGGGCTATGCAGCCTGGACAGAGGGCGGCGCTTTAGCTTTCTTTGCCAAGCGCCGGGCCAGGCGTACTACATTGGCCGTGTGTATTCCAAAAAATATCCAGGCTATTTCCGTAATCTCATTACGGGCTTTGACCTTTCGCAAGCCATAGTGCTCTTTTTCAGTGCCGAAGCTGCCTTCCAGACGGGTAGCCCTTGCATTAGCAATAGCAGAGCGGGCTTGTCGACGCTGCTCTTCATCTTTAGCCAGGCGGCCCTTAGGCTTGAAGCAGGTCTGCACGTCAAGTTTACAAGCTTTTTTGCGGTTGGCATTAGTTGCGTAAATGCGGTCAGCCCCATATTGGGCACACCTTTGGCCAAAGCGTTTCTGATTACGGGCGATGCTGTGCCACATCCGATTACCTTCATGAAAAGCCTCGAAAGAAAGATGCTCGATAAAATTCAGCCCGCCTACCTGGGTGATATGCGCCTTGGCCCCGAACTCATAAGGTTTGTTTTCTTTGCCTCTGATAATGGGCCGTACATAAGGCTTAGCTAGACTCACAATACGGTGTGGTACACGACGCACGTTATGAGTCAGCATATAACTCTGTTGCACTAATATGATGCGGGTAGTTTTGAGACGTTGATAAAAAGTATTGCCCAAGTGTTCGTGATAAACTACATGGTTATCCAGTATCTTTTGCAGTTCACACTGCCATCGGTCTAGCCAGTAAAGTAGGGATCGGCGCAGGCGCTTTTCTTTCTTGTGCCGCTTTTTCTTCATCTTCTGGTAACTAGCTGCTCGCTTAAGCGCTTTGTAGTATTTGTCTTTACGTGGCAGTGATAGGCCACAGTAATTACACGCACGAGTAAGCTCCCCATCCAGCCATTGGCAGCAGTCCAATAATAACTTCACATCTGTAGGGTACTTGATCTGGCTCTCGTAACATGTTGCATCGTCCAATTGTACATGCACATGCTCCAACTTGTCTTTCCAGCAATTGGCCAGGATAGCTTGCAGCTGATCCAAATCCAGATGCTCGGCAAAGAATCTGCGCCAGCGCCCAGCCAGGTCTTTGTCACGGATGGGAGTATTGAGCCGGATACGTGTAAAACAGAATAGCTGTAAATACACATCGCTGTTGAGTCGTTCGATGAGCATCTCGTCACTAAGCCCTAGGTGATGTTTAAGGAACATCAATGCCAAGCCGCCTTTAATATTTAAATGAGGTGGGCGGCCGCCCTGATGACGAGGGGGCTTGTAGTGATCAAACTCGGATGCTAAATCCAAAAAGGGAATTTGGGCATGTATCTGGCCCAATGGACTGCGCTCGAATAGTAGCTCTTCATAGCTCTTCAGCGCTTCGGGGGAGAATAGTAGGTTTTCCAAAGATTATTTGGCTATCTTGTCGATGTTAATTGAAGTTCGTCCCCCAAAATAAGCCTTTTTGGCACTTTTGGGGGACTTTTTCACCATCTTTATCGACTTAATTGCCTCATATTCTTGGTACTAGTGGTTTTCAGGGAATCCCTATCTGGCGAATTATACAGCATGTAAGAACCCACTATGAACAAAAATTTCCGTAAAGTCTTTGTCTTTCTTGGAGAGTTGTTTGCTAGACTTAGCTACTTCAAGAATCTCGGTAACGCCATAATACCTTTTTATTTCCTGCCAGTCTTTGATGTTGCCCCGTTCTATCACTCGCTCGATGACAATGCGCTTAGAGCGATCATAGTCGAAGTTGCTTAGATCGTACTCCCAAAGCAAGTGTGGTGAAATTTCCAGACTTAAAGCATTTTTATCCATAAACATCAGGTCTCTTAGATTAACACTCAAGCTAAGAAAATAGATTCAATTCCAAAAACTTAGCGACCGATGATCGAAGTTGTTAACCTAGTCCATCACCTCACCACGACCTTCCGGCTACACGCTATCTTCGACCCACTAAACAAAGAAACCACATAAATTCCCGCTGGCAATTCCGGTACAGCCAACTGGCGAAGCATGCGGGTTTGGGGAATGGCTTCGATGCGCTTGTTCAGAAGGGTTTTGCCTTCGGCATTGAGAATTTTGAGTTGAAAAATACTGTCGGACAAGGTATTGAGAAATTCCAGGTGCAGCAGGCGCTGGTCTTCGCTGAGGTAGCAGGTGAAGTCTTCGAGTAAGGTGGGTTCCTCCGCAGCGGTGGTGTAATTGTACGTCATCCAGTTGATGCCGCCATTGTCCATCAGGTTGTTTTCAAAATCGAAAAAGGTGGCGTGTTCCTGATGGGATCCTTGTCCCCACTGGGTGTAGCAGGCCGAAGAAATCCAGGCCGGCTCCCAGTAGATGACGCCGGTACCACCATTTTCCAGGACTTCGGCCGTCAAATCGATCATCCACTGGCGCTGCACTTCCGGGCTGGGGGGTGCGTAGTCGGAATGTACTTCGCTGATGATGTTGTTGGCATTGTCATTGCCGTCCCAGGTCCAGATGTAGGCGGTCTCGAAGACCATGACTTCTTTATCGGGGTGTTGTTGCTTTAGTTCACTGATCAGCTCTCCTACTTCGGCAATGGTGGTAGGCTTGTGCCAGGCCCAGTAGTACGACATGCCGATGACATCGTAATCGGCGACACCATTGTTTGTAAATCCCTCCAGCAACCAGTCCATATCCTCCGGTCCGGCAATGTGCAGCGCGATTTTGACATCCATATTGGTGCTGTCCGACACATCACGCACGGCTTCGATGGCGCGGTTAAAAAGCTGGCTATTGCGTTCCCAGTCCAGCATCCACTCTTGATTGTCTTCTGGCGATTGCAGGATGCCTTTATTGGTTTCATTACCGATTTGCACCATTTCCGGAAGGAGATTTTCCTCGGCTAATGCCAATAGCGTACCCGAGATATAATTGTAAAGGGAGTCTTTTAATGTTGACAAATCATCCACCACTTCCAGCCACGCGGCGGGTACGACCTGCTTGCTAGGGTCCGCCCAATTATCCGACAGATGGAAGTCGAGCAAAACCTGCATACCTGCATCTTTTGCCCGCTGGATACTGCGTTTGACATCGGCAAAATCGGAATAACGGTTGCCGTCATTGAGGTCGTCGTACCAGCTGGGGGTATGCCACAGGCGCAGGCGCACCAGATTGCAATGGTGATCGGCAAAGATATGGTAGGGGTCTTTTTCTTCGCCGTTTTCGTAATAGGTTTCACCACAATCCTGCATTTCATTGACATAGGAGAGGTCGGCACCGAAATAGAAGTCCTGAGCGGAAAGAACGGTGAGGGTGAGAAGTGTGATCAGGGTGATGAAGGTCCGTTTCATGGCAGCGGTTTTTGTAAAGATAGGATTGTTTTGTGAGGAAGGTTAGTGTTTAGGCGGGGGAGACAGTTTAGGCGGACGCGCTTAATTATTCTGAGAATTCTGAAATTCTGCTTTAGTTTAGAGTGTAGGGTGTAGGAGTTTAGAGAAAGGTAGCTGCTAATCATTCTGCAAACTCTTTAATGCTGGGAATTCTGCTGTATTTTAGTTTAATGGTTAATGGTTAAAGTTTAGTTTAGGCAGAGAAAGGGATAGGCGGTTTAGGGGATCGACTTCGCTGTAAGCTACCTAGATTAAGGTCGATGTTGCAACTAGCTCCCGAGCGAGTACTTTTGTCGATTTCAGAAAATTTGTATTTTTATTTTCCGTTATTAAACGATGGATCCCCTGAAAGGGGCCATTATTTTCAGAAATCACAACCGACAAAATTATGAAGCTATTACAACTATTGTTCATTCCCGTCTTATTGTCTTTTGCCATCATCCAGCCGGAAGCTGATCCAAAGCAGGGCTGTAAAAACAGTCAATACATTCTACAACAATCGCAGCTAAAGCACGACCCGAATCAGTATTGGGCGAAAGCCGAATTGAATTTTCACATTCAGGAACCACGGGTGCAAAATCCGGGGCGTTATTCCAAGGTCAAGTTGAATAACGAGCGTAATGCGTTTGAATTTGAGCGCAATCGCGAGGAGGGTGCCATTACTTGTGTGATCGATGAAAACGGGGCTTTTAGCGCAACGCTGGAAGGGGTTAAGGAAATTCCAGGTGAAATTGTGGAGAAATACCGGTTAAACAAGGACCGCATTGAGGGGTACTGGAAGTTTTACCAGCTAATGTACGGGCTACCGATGTCTATGAATGTGGACTTTTACGAGCACATGGATACCGCCACTACGGTGCAATGGCAGGGGAAGGAGGCTTATAAGATTGACGTGGAACTGAAAGAGCCAATGATTAGTAAAAACTGGTCGTTGTTGATCTCTACGGCTGATTATAGTTTTCTGGGTATTGAGCTGAATGCACCGGATAGTCCCGATGGTGGTGAATACCTCGTATTTGAGGGAGAAGTCAGCAGCAATGGGATGCGTATTCCACGGATTCGACACTGGTATGGAAAAAATTCGGGGGAATATCTGGGATCGGATATTATTGTGAAGGAGATTGAGTAAAGCTCTGGGACTCGCCCACAGTTTCAACCCCAACATTACATTACCAGTTTAGTCATCTTTTCAAGCCTCCGAAGGCACAAAATGATGCCGCCTTTGCCGCAAGGAAATGGTACTCAACCCTACCTTCTCCTGCTTGCCACGTAGCTGAATTTCGCCGATAGAGCGGATTTCAAACCTATGCCTGTCCGGGATCAGGTTAAGTAGTTTGTCAGACACCAGAAGTTCCACTTGATAGTCATTGCAGAGATTTTGAATGCGGGAGGTGGTGTTGAGCACATCGCCGAAGTAGGAGACATCTTTTTTGATGATGCCCACTTCTCCGGCCATCACCTGACCGTAGTGTATGCCCGCTTTGAAAACGGGTACCACCCCAAATACCGCTTCATATTCACCGGCATGGTCTTTAATTGCTTTTTGGATGGCAAAGAAGCAACGCAGGCAATTGGCTCGATTCAAGCCGTTCTTCATTTTCCAACTAACAATGATTTCATCACCAATGTATTGGTAAATCTCGCCCTGAGTGCGCAAGACGGGATCAGTGGCGTCTTTAAACAGTTGCTGGATGAACCGAAAGTAGGCCTTTTCACCAAGCTGTTCCGCAATTTGAGTGGAGGACCGCAGGTCTAGAAACATGAAGATGCGCTCTTCACTTCTGGGTTTGAAATACCGACCCATCGCCAGGTCCATCAACATGCCGGGACCGTATTTATCATTGATTTGCAAGATGAGAATCGTCAGGATGGAAATGCCCCACCAGGAGAGGTAGTCTTTGATGAATTCAAAGGTCTGAAAAATGCTACGAACGGCCTCCCATACCTCTGGAGCCCAAATCGGTTTTGCGTAAAGCAAATGATAATGCACCAGTCCTCCCATCGCTACACTAAAGGGCATCACAATGGAATAGCAGACCGTCAAGCAAACCAATGCCACATACAAGGGCTGCTCTCGCCACACTTTTTCCAGAAAAAAGACGATGATTGGCCCGCCAATCAATCCGGCAATCAAACAGGTCAAAGCGTCGATAAAAAGGAAGAGTCGAAAATTGACCTGTAGGTAATCGGAGATATAATTGCGGATCACCAACTGATCATAGAAATGCTGTAACATGCCAAAAAGAACCCAGTAAAAGGTGATGCGCAATACTCTGCTCAATCGTCGCCTGAATTGAGTGAAGGAGAGAGAAAAAACTTCCTCGAAGTCCCAAAGACTGGGTTTGTTTTCATTTAAATGTGCTCCTAAAATTTTCGCATTAGGAGTTGGGGGAGGTGTTGTAATCATCGATTTTGGTCTTTAGGTCTTCGAAGAAAGCTTACATGAAGTTTAATTTTCAAAAGTATTGGTCAGCATACCCTCAGAAAAGGTTACCGAATGCATCATTTTTTTGAAAAAAATCAGCAAAAACTTCAATACCTAAGAATTTTATGTATCTTTATCTTATGTATTCGACAGAATTGCTCAAAGGAAGCTTGAAAACCATCATTCTCAAGCTGTTACGCGAGCACGGCCGGATGTATGGCTACGAGATCACTCAAAGGGTGAAGGAATTGACGGACGGGGAATTGGTGCTGACGGAAGGCGCCCTCTACCCAACGTTGCACAAGTTACAGGCCGACGGTTTGTTGAGTACAGAAAAGGAATACCAGGGCAAGCGAATGCGCAAATATTATGCCCTGACGCCATCCGGGGTGGAAGCAACGGTGCAGAAACTGGAGGAGTTTGAGGACTACGTACGCATGATGCGATTGATTTTCAAACCCGGAATGAGCTGATATGGAACCTCTGACTAAGCAACAGATCAACGAGATTGCCGATCAGTTGGAATCGGTGGGCCTGAAGAGCGATTCTTTAAAGGAAGAATTGCTGGACCATATTTGTTGTGTCATTGAGGACAACATGAACCGGGGAATGGCGTTTGCGGAAGCAAAAACGGCTGCCTTCCAGACTTTTGGGAAAGATGAAATGCAAGAGCTTGAACAGAAATCGCTCGAATTGTTGAACCAAAAATCTGTTATTATGAAGAAGGTAAGTTTAATTACCGCCGCCTGTTTACTGCTTTTCAGCACCATGCTCTGGTCTTTGCAAACGGATCCGCCGAGTATTTCACCGCTGGATGGACAAGTGGAGATCACCAGTTCGTTTGGCATGAGGAAACATCCGGTTTTGAAGAAAAAGAAGATGCACCAGGGGATCGATTTCAAGGCCAAATTGGGCACTCCGGTGTACGCCACCTCCGATGGCGTGGTGATCAAGGTCATCAAAGGCCATCAAGGTTATGGCAACTACCTGATGATCCGCCACGATGAGCAGTATGAGACCCTTTACAGCCACCTCGATGCTGACTTTGAGGTGAAAGAGGGGCAGGAAGTGAAGCGCGGTCAGCGCATTGGTATGATCGGGGAGCCCAATCCGGGAACCGGTCCTCATTTACACTATGAAGTCCTAAAAGATGGAGAGCATCAGGATCCGGGGCATTACCTCGGATTGTAGAAAGAAGTTTTAATTTCATCTTTCCGCCGCAATGGCTTCCCTTGGAGCCTTGCGGCTTTTTTATTGGATGCAATCTTTTTCGTATTTTGGGAAAGCAAGAGCCGAGCAAAACGAAAACCAAACTACATGCGGATAACTTTCATTAGCCTGGTCTTATTGGGAGCCTACTCTTTATCGATTGCACAGACGCCTTATCTGGATAGCTTGACCCAGGTATTAGCCCAATCGGCGGAGGATACGAGTAAAGTGCTGCTCTTAAATGAACTCTCCGCCGAAATCCGCGGCAATGACTTACAAAAATCAAAGGCTTATGCCGAAGAAGCCATTGAGCTAGCCTCCCAGATCAACTTCACCAGGGGGCTAAAAAGAGCCTACTATTGCCTGGCAGGCGCCTTTTACTACATGCCCGAATATGATAGTGCAAAATATTATGCCGACAAGGCCATTTTTGCGAGCAATGAGGAGGAAGACTTTATCCTGATCAATAGCGCTTACGGCCTATTGGCAAGTTCCGCTTTTGACCAGGGTAATTATGAGGAGGCGATCAAATACAACAATCTGGCTATCAAGGTTGCCGAAGATCACGAAGATTGGGAAGGAGTGGCCTTCACCTGTATCACCCAGGGGAATGTGCAGTGGAAGCTCAACAACTATGAAAAAGCCCAGTTTTATTATAAAAAAGCGCTTGATGAGTTCACCAAAATTGGGCATCAATATGGTATGGCGAACTCCCTTTCCAACCTGGGCAATGTTAGCCTAGATAGTAGCCAGCGGATGAATTATCACCTGAGGGCAGGAGAAATTTATAAAGAATTGGGCAACGTCTTCGGAATGGCCACTATTGATAATAATATTGGTTCTTTCCATCACCAACGCCATAACTACGACAAGGCTATTGGTTATTATAAAAAAGCGCTAGCAGCCGTTGAAGACAGCGACTACCGGGAGAAAAAAGTACAGTTCTATGTCAACCTGGGTAGCGCCTACGGCGAATCTGGTCGCCTGGATTCTTCCCTCTACTGGTTTGACAAAGCCGAAAGTCTGGCTAAAGAAATCGGAGTAAATGCCCTGCTGCAGGACACCTACGACTATATGCATCAGACCTTTGCGGAACACGGAAATTATCAACTGGCGTATGAGGCCATGATAAATTATTCCGTCATCAAAGACAGCATCTTCCAAGACCAACTGGCCGAAAGTTTGGCTGAAAGTGATGCCCGATTTAAGAACTCAGAACAAGCCCGAACAATTGCGCAGAACGAGCTTGAACTAACCCGCCAGCGCAACGCAAGGAACCTCATCCTATTTAGTTCCATTCTCGCCATTGTCGCTTTGATCGTGCTGATTTTATGGCTCCGCAACCGTACGCGAATGCGAAGACGGGAAGCCCAGGTTGAACGTGCTGAGGCAGAAAAACTCCGGGAGCTGGACCGCGTGAAATCCAATTTCTTTGCCAATATCAGTCATGAATTCCGCACACCACTTACTTTGATTCAGGGACCGCTGAAAGCCATGACACAGGGTTCTTTTGAAGGCGATTTGCAGAAGTATTACCGCATTATGTTGCGCAATAGCGAACGCCTTTTGAGGCTGGTCAACCAGCTACTTGATCTGAGCAAACTGGAAAGTGGAAAAACAGAGCTGGAAGTAGAGAAAGGCAACATTGCCCAGTTTCTCAACGCCATTGCCAACGCCTTTGAAAGCATGGCTGCCCGCAAGCAGATCAATTACCAAATCGATATTGCAGCTGAGCTTGAGGAAGGGTATTTCGACCGCGACAAACTGGAAAAGATTCTGGTTAATTTATTATCGAATGCCTTCAAGTTTACCACTGAAGAAGGTCAGATTCATTTTAAGGCGAGCAAGCAGGGCGAACAGTTGCAGTTAGTCGTCAGTGATAATGGCATTGGTATCCCAGCTGATCAGCTGGAGCAGATATTTGAGCGCTTCTACAGCAGTAGCCAGCACGATGCGGAAATGGAAAGCAGCGGTATTGGCCTTGCGCTGACCAAGGAACTTGCGGAGCTACACGGAGGGAATATAGCGGTAAAAAGCGAAGAAGGAGTCGGCACTACTTTTACGGTGTTACTGCCAGTCAATGAAAGTCTGCTGGAAAAAGGGCACCTGATTGAATCCAGGACAGTAGCAGTCCCTACCCTGGTTGCGATACCCGCAACGACAAATGCCGGGGAAAATATTGATCAACCGATTGGCTCCCGCAAACAAGAAATCGTTTTGGTGGTCGATGACAACGAAGATGTACGCAACTACGTCATGGACCAGTTGCAGGGCCGCTATCAGCTATTATCAGCAAAAAACGGCAAGGAAGGTCTCGAATTGGCGAAAGCCCATGTGCCTGGACTCATCCTTTCCGATGTGATGATGCCCGAGATGGATGGCATTGAGTTTTCCAAAGCCATAAGGGCGGAGGAAGCCACCAGCCATATTCCCATCATTTTGCTGACTGCAAAAGCCGAACGGGACGACAAATTGCAGGGGTTGGAAACCGGAGCCGAAGACTATCTCACCAAACCTTTTGATGCCGAAGAACTGCGCCTAAAGGTCAATAATTTAGTAGAACAGCGCAAGCGCTGGCGGGCCCGCTTCAGCAATGTAGTGACCTTCAAACCCAAGGAAATGGCCGTCACCTCGGTCGACGAAATCTTCCTCAACCGAGTGGCTTCGGTCATCGAAGAAAACATGGATGAGGAGTTGTTTGGCGTACCCGAACTGGCCCAGGCAGTGGGGTTGAGTCGCAGTCAGCTGCACCGAAAACTCAAGGCCTTGAGCGATAAGTCCCCCAGTCAGATCATCCGCGAGATGCGGCTACAGCGCGCCAAGGAGCTGCTGGAGAAGGACGCCGGTAATGCTTCGGAGGTGGCCTTTATGGTTGGGTTTAATAGCCTGGCCTATTTCTCAAAGTGTTTTAAGGATGCGTATGGCTATTCGCCGAGTGAGGTGTAGGGTGAAGGGTTTAATTTTTTGTTTTTAATTTTTATTTTTAAAACTTTTTACTTATATTGCAGTGTGATTCACTCATAAGCTTCGCCGGCGATTCCCTAAATGCTCCTACAGCATTTTACCCTGACAGCTCTGTGCTGCTTGCGCAAGCTGTACGTAGACCATTGGCGGTTTGGCGGATGTGGGCGGGCTTTTAGTTATTCCCACCCTCTTCAGGTTGAAGAATAACAGAACGTTAGGGGGCGGCGGCTCAATTTTTCGAGTTGGTCGGCTTAAAAACTATGCCTGAAAGTCAAAGCAGAAGCAGAATTCCCAGAATTAGAGCAGAATTCTGAGAATTTTGGAATTAGCAGAATCATCAACTCTTCGATCTCAACCATCTCCGCTGTCTCCCCCTTCTAAACCGCCTCAACAGTCTAACCTCTACCCCAATTCATAGCAGCGTTCTCAAAATCAAAACTCCTGCAGGATGAAAAGCTGTTTTTATTTTTCTAGCTTTTACACCTATCCATTATTCATCCATTCTACAAAAGCATTCATCTTATCCTCATTTTCTTCAATCCATTGCTGTACTGGCGCTCCCTTTGCCTGAGTGATATAATAACAAAGTGCCTCCAGATGACCGGCCTCAATCACCGACGCGTAGAAATCAACGTAGAGCGTCCACCAAATCTCTTCCTTGCCTTCTCGTTTTTCTACTAAAGTACTTAGGATCGTTTCCGTATTTTCATAGAAAAGCTGCTCCTCAGATTTATCCTTGTTTTCGTCGCTGGAATTTCTGGCTGCCATTAAGGACATAATCAGGTTTGTACTGGAAAAATCGTCATTTAGCGATCCCGCATCAATTTGAATTTCAATATTCTGATCATTCTTCTGCGAAACGCCCTGATTCATCAGCCTGTCAATCTGAGTGAGGGCTCCTTCAGAGCGAGAGGAATTGGGTTCCAATAATAGGAAAAAGTACAGCGCCAACAAGGACTCCACCCTTCTGCCCTCATCTGCTTTGACCAGACCCAGCAGGAAGTTACTCGTGGGATGTGAAGGGTTGAGAGCAATCGCTTGAATGAGATTGTCCTCCACGTACTCCTTATAACCATTTTGATATTGAGTCAGGGCCAAATTGAAATATAGCAGGTATTCATCTGGAAATTTTTCAATGGCTTCCTCGTAGACTTTGAT
Source organism: Saprospiraceae bacterium (assembly GCA_965229635.1). Taxonomy (GTDB): domain Bacteria; phylum Bacteroidota; class Bacteroidia; order Chitinophagales; family Saprospiraceae; genus BQJU01. The sequence continues at coordinate 1,108,816 of OZ245894.1, read as the reverse complement.
GGCCTCTTTTGCCTTCTTGTCGTAATCAAGCGCAGATCCTTTGACAATGTAGGCATCCTTCACATGGGTTGTATTCTTTTTAATTACCTTATTTAAATATTTGATAGCCTTGTCATATTCTTTTAAGGCGTAATAACTGTACCCCATTTCATAGTTGACAAGCGAAGACTTCTTATCAATTTTTAAGGCCTCTGAGTATTTCTCAATGGCCTCTTCGTATTTCCCCTCGTCATGAAGCTTGACCCCTTCCTCTACAAGGTCGGTCAATTTGCTTTGCGCAAAAAGATGGTTGGAGCCAAATAGGAATACCAACAATAGGAATAGCAACTTTTTCATAGTTAAAATCAGTTAGGAGCGATTATAAAATTAACTTAATTATCGACGCCACACCTTTTCCACAAGGTCACGCGTCTTCTCAATCCCTTGACGGGACGGTAAATCATGCCCCTCGTACTCGATTCCCAAATAGCCCATGTATCCGGAATTTTGCACGATTTCAAATATCTTGGCATAGTCCATCGTGGTCTCATTTCCTTGCTCGTCAAAAGCAAAACTTTTCACGCTTAATGCCTTGGCATAAGGCATCAATTCAGCAAGGCCTTTATAACGGTCATACCGTTCAATACATGGCGCTCCCCAAAGTTTGCCATTTTCGCGTTGGGTACACCAATTATCAAAGTCGGGTAGAGTCCCCACCTTGTACTCTTGTAGAGACGCCACCAAATCCGCCAGCCAGGCACCATTGTTGGAAATGCCTCCGTGGTTTTCAATGATGATGGCCATATTCTCCTGCTGCGCCCAGGCTGCCAGTTTGCCAATTCCATCGATGCAGTTGGCCTTGATCTCTTCAGGGGTGCCATCACCGTGGGCATTGACGCGGATGGCAGTACAACCCAGATATTGGGCCGCTTTCACCCACTTTTTGTGGGCTTCGATGGCTTCTTCTCTTTCTTTGGCGTCGGATGCTCCAAGATCACCGGCTCCATCTACCATGATGAGCAGACTGCGTAAGCCGGCCGCTTTTGTTGCGGCATTCAGACTATCTAAAAAAGCAAAATTCTCCACCTTCTCCTGAAAGAACTGGCTCACGTACTCCACTCCCGAAAAGCCCATCTCACCGGCGGCATTAATGTAATCGATGGTCGTCATCTTACCGGCAAATAACTCGCGGTTGAAGGACCATTGGGCCAGGGAGTACTTAGGGGCGGGCGGCATGGGTTGTGCGCCGGAAGCAACCGGATTTTGTGTAGTAGGTTCCGTTGTTTTCTGTTGACAGGCAACAGTGGTGAATAGAAACAGACTAAAGATGAGCAGTGTGGTATTTTTCATGCGTATTATTTTATCGGATATTTTTCCTGATAAGCTTCGTATTCAATAAGTTCTGCTTGCTTACCCCGTATTTCCTGCAAGAGATTTATAGCAACGGTGAATCTCAAGCTGGCTTTGAATTCAGTCATATTTTGCGTTAAGTCTTTGAGCACATCTTCTGTAATATCTGGAGTGCCTTCTTCTTGATAGAAGATTACTTTGGGGTCAACAGCCATCTGTAACTGTTTTTGATCGCAAGTGTATCTAATAGATCGAGTTAAAAATGGACGCGCTTCCGCCAATACACTATTATCGCTGACCAAATAAAGGCTATCCACCTTTTCCAGGATTTCTGTTGTAATTTCATGTATAAAATAAATGTAGGCTTCCATTCTCTTCTGTTCCTGAGGAGAAAGACAACCTCCCTGAACTCGACGTATGATCTCTGAATACCCTTTTTGCATAAAACCTATGCTATTTTCCTTTATGCTATCTCCATCTACCAAGATCCGCTCCAATTCAAGGTTGTGATCAAGCAATTCCTGCTGTAGAAAAGCCAAAAGGGTGTCGACATGGCAAATTCCAATTTTAGGTTGCCCCTGCAAGGTTAATGTCATGCAAATGAAATAAAAAACGAAACAAATTTTCTTCATAAAATTGATGATTCTAACTCCACTGCCCATACAATTGATCAAAAATACTCACCGTTGCCTTCACCGCTTCCTCCGGCATCAATGCCGTATCCGAAATGCCGGATACCACCCGGGAAATATTGTGGTCAACCACGCCCTTCTCCGCCCAGGTTTTCACTGGTGCAGCCGTAAGGTAAGCGGAAAAATTGTGATGCCCCGACCCCGGCCGTTCACCAATGATATGGATGATGCCCTTTACCTCTCCGGTATTTGGCTGTGCGCCAAACAAGACTTCACCACAGGCATAACCGGCCCGTACCCGACCATGTTGAATGACGATGTTTTCTTTTGCTAATTGATAACCTTTTTGCTGTAAAGCCAGTTTTAAGCCTTCCATAAATGGCTGTAAATGCCCCTCATCGGTCAGGGCTCGTACATTGAGTCCATCGGAAATGATGATCTGCACTTCTGGAACTTCACTGCCCCATTTTTGGCGCAAGCCTTCTAAGGTTGCCACCGCATCATCGCGCAGCTTTTCACCGGATTCCGGATGGTAAACATAATCTTTTCGATCTTTCGATTGGGTCACAATGGGAATCGCAGCCGGGATAGCACTGGCAAAACCCGCAGGCATTTCCGTCCATAGACTCACCTTCGCATCTTCGTAAAGTGTCTTCACCTGCTTTGCCAATTCGGGATCTAAGTCCCAGATATTTTCGCCGTAGCCCTCGGCAATGGGCACGCCTCTTTTCCGGATAGCCGCAATTTGCTGCCGACCTTCCGCGTAAATTTCTTCCTCACTCCGCCCATCCCCTTTTGCACGACAATATTGGTAATATACCCAAATCGGATCGCCAAAATGATCGGTGGGTTGGTTGTTTTTATCAATAATTTCGAGTTGCTTAAAAAAGTCCCACATGGCATCATTAACCTTATAGCCAAATTGCTCCCGCACCTTCACATGGTTGTTAAATGCCGTCGTCAGATAGCTCAGCATAGGGTCATTTTTGGTGGGTAATGCCATGAGGTACGCCGGATTGGCGGGCATCACCTGCTCGATACACCAGTCCAGGTCTTCCAGCGTGACATCCATGTGCAGGGTAGAGCAAATATCCAGTCCGATGGTCAGGCCGTGCAGCTTGCCCATGGTGGTATCTTCCAGACAACACCGCACCAGCTGTTCCCGGCTTTTGAACACCTCCGGACCAATAAATCCGGCCACATCATTGACGTGTACCCAGGGCATTTCCCCCGGAGTCCTGCCTTCTGACATTTTTGCCTTCAAGGCACGCAAAAATCCGTATTTCCGCGCCTCGTGCATCACCATGTCAAACCCCGCCCCGTGTCCATTGGTAAAGTCTGCCCCCTGACCGGTCTCGGCATACAGGCCATATTGACCGGAGCGTTTGGCGGCGTGGTCAAACATCTTTTCAATGGTCACATCAAAAGTGCGATTGGCATTGACCGTACCAGCCAGACTTTGAAACCAGATGCCGGTCGTTCCCGGCTGAAATTCCTCCACCGCCGCCTGCACATCGATGTGGGAAAGCACACAATTGGGTAACGTATTTTCCAAACCAAAGTTGACAATGATGTCGTGCAGAGCCTTTTCAATCCTGGCCACCGATTCCGGCTCACTCGACACCGGGTTGGTGCCCAAAACCAGATCACCCACCGCGTAGGACCAGGCATCAAAAACCTGCCAGATGATGTCTTCTACATTATCGGTTGGGGAGTTGGGCTGAATGCGGGCACTCATATATCCTTTGCTGCCGATTTTGCTATTGGGCAAGGGATTAAAAACCGTCTGCCCGATGTGAATCAACTCCTCATTGCTCATCAGCTTGATCAAACAAGCAATCACATCACTGCTCAATGCGGGCATGATCACTTTGATTTCCGCTTCGGATTTGGTCAATACAAAGTCCTTTAATTGCCCCAGCGTCCAGTTTTGCAAATCAATGTTTGCCAATGAAGACGTCGTATTTTGAATTAGAGCATAAAGATCATCCTGATAAACGGCCGTCTTCTCCAGGTCACCGATTTTAGTATTGGCCAGCAAAGTTCTGGCTCGCTCCCGTGATTGGTCGTTATCAGCCGCGACACCCAAGGTTTGGTCCCCTTCCTTAAACTCATTTGCGGCACCAATCAGTTGGCGGTACAAATCGATATCCATTTCTCCTCGGGTGCGCCTAATGTAGGCAAACAGGTCTTCTCCGGACTCAATTTCTGCCACGGAAACGCCACCATTTTCGGCAGTAGCCGCTGGTTCATTACCAAAATCACAACCATTAAAAAAGATCATTGAAGTGCCCATAAGACCAACGGTTTTGATGAATTCCTTGCGGCTGATATCTTTCATGCCTTATCTGTTTTTGGATCAACAAATGCGAAGTCTGGTGGTGGTGGACCTGCTGTTGCAGGTGGTCAGAACTTGATTCAAGAAAGATACAAAATTTTGATGGCTGTTGCCAAAATGGGGCATCGGACTACCTGAATGCATCCAGTACATTATCGTCTTCCGTTGGGTCAAGATCTTCAAAACTGGTTGTTCCTTCCTCCTTTACTAATCGATAGAGTGTACTTTCCATCTCGGCGTACTCCCGAATCACCCTAACCGTAACCAGGCAAAGCGGAATGCCAATCAGAGCAGTAACGATGCTCAGCTGTGAACTCAGAATCAAATCATCAACGCTCTCTGCCCTCCAGGTAATTCTTGTAACAAAATTGTTAATAATATTGGAGATGATCCACAACGTCCACCAGACGTTAACGATGGTGAGGTTGGCAGATCGGGGTACTTCTAATTGGCCGGCAAGCAGCTTTTGGGTGACCACATATAACTCTTTCATGATCTGATAGGGCCGGAACAGGTTTAGAATGGGCACAAACCAACATCCTGCCGCCCACCCCTCTTCAAAAGAAAGCCCCCTGGTTTGAGTATGCAAATTGTAATATGCCCTCCTAAACCAGCGAATAAACATCACCACGGAAACAATATACCCCACCATATAGGCCAATGCGACAATGCCTTCCCTGATGTCATTTGCATTGATACTTTCATCAGAATAATGGGTGCCTGCGGCCATTTTTTCCAATAAATTGAGTTGTAAATAGCTGGATAGGCCCATGGCTATTTCAAGGACCAGAATAATCCAGATCAGCATAGCTGCGCTTTTTGCCCTTTGGGAGTTGTCTCTCATTTTTTCGTCTTGTATAATTCTACAATGGTTTGCATCATGCTTCAAATTAAAGATACCATATTTCCCTGGGACCACCCCGGAGCACAACGAACAATCGCCGGGAAATCATCGTTCTAGCGACATCACTAAATTGCTGCAAAATGAAAAAATCATTGGCTCTTGTTTTTACGCTACTGGGCGCTGCCGGACTAATTTATGGCGTGGTCACTCTTTTTAATGGCGGTATCAGCAACTCCAATGCCTGGATTGGTGTCATTCTCGGGCTGATCTTCTTCTCTTCGGGTATGGGTTTGCTGAAAAGCACGAGTAGTTCGGAAGAGAGCGCCTGATCAATTCTAGCCCCCCTACCTCATCTTAAGGGCATTGCGAATTTCCTGCTCTTGCAGGCATACAATTTTTCGGCCCGTTAGCAACAGCAACTCTTGCTCCTCATCAGTGATGGTATATTTGGTGCCGATGTTGGTTACCAGTTCATAGAGAATCTGCAAATCCTCATCGGTCAGTGCATCGAGGTCTTCCTTCATTAGCTTGATCAAACGCTTTTGCTCCTCCTTGACCCGTATTTCCGTAGGAGGAGGGGCGAAACTATTGCGAATCAAGACGTTGTAGCTAAAAAAGACCGGATAAATACCAAATCGTTCCCCCGTTTCGATCAGGTCGCGCTCCAGAACAATACGGCGGGCATCGAGTCCGGAGGAGGCTAGTCGGGAATACACCGAGAAGGAGCCAACCGCCGTACTCTTTGGCGAAAAAGTATAACGATTGCCCTGAGTATCCGAATCGATGATGAACAAGATTTTGCGTGGCGATTTATCCTGTTTCAGAATCTGTAGTGCGGTATAGTAGCCGATATTGTCACTCATCGCCCCATCAATCAGGTGCAGGTAGCAACGGTCGTCGCTATAGCGGCTGCACAAAATGGAGTTCGAAATCAACACCGGAAAGCTACCACTCGCCTTAATGCCTACCGACAGTGGAAGTTGGTATGGATTGATCGAATCTTTCTCTATTCTTCTCAACCGGTGGGTATAACCATTGATACCGTAGCTGTCCAAAATGTCGGGAGAAAAGGGGAAAATAGCCATCGTGCTCAGGATAGAGCTATTGGCGATATGCATAGGATATTTTACCGGAATGTGGGTACTATCTTTAGGGATAAAAAGATCTCCCAGCAGAATGCTTTTGCCTTTAGCGGGTCCCTTCTTTCTTCTGCGATAACCGAGTACGTGATCATCGACAGCTTTCTCCAGCGCGTCACCATCATTAATTTTGGTAAACCAAAACCAGGGGTTTAAATTACCATTGACCAACGGCCTCACGTAAGATTGTCTCAGGTCCTTTTGAATTTGCTTGTCGAGATATCTTCGAAGTGAAAAATGCGTGCTATCCTGAAAATAGTTGTGCTCAAACAGCGCCGTAATATATGCCCCCCCGGCAAAACCTCCTCCGGAGACGGTGGACAGGTAATCCACCTGATCGAGTACATCCTGTCCTTTTTCCAGTGGAATCCCCTCCAGGCCGAGCATCACACCGATGGCAAAATTAGCGGCCCGTGATCCACCACCGGAGATGGCCAGCCCTACGGCCAGGTCTGATTGTTGGCCCGGCCGCTCCTGTACAGAGCGGTATTTATCGAGCTGCACAATGGGCACCGTACCGCCATCCTGAATAAACTGACTGCGATCGGGGTAAAGCTTTTTGGTACAAGAGGCCAGCATCAAGCCTGCCAAAAACAGAAGTGTAGTGTGTTTTCTCATGGGGTCTGGTTGGCTGTTTAGACAAAAATAAAAGATAATGCAGGGATTCCTTAAGATAGAAGGTATTTATTTGAATAGGATGGCCCTTTGTGGTCGCGAAAAATATTTTGTGTTTTATTTTTAAATTTAAAACTTTTTAATTACATTGCAGTGTCTTAAAGAAAAATCCATACTTCGCCGGCGGATTAGACAAGTAGCTACTTTTCCACCCTGACAGCTCTGTGCTGCTGCGCAAGCTGTACGTAAAACCTGGCGGTTTGGCGGATGTGGGCGGGCTTTTAGTTATTCCCACCCTCTAACGGTTGAGGGTTCTCAAAATTTAGGGGGCTGGCGGCTCAGTTTTCAGAGCTGGTCGGCTAAAAAGCTATGGCTAAGACTCCGAGGCAGAATTGAACAGAATCTCTTTAGATTTTGGAATTTCAGGAAAACACACCTCTCGCTCGGGAGATGTTTGCAACATCGACCTCAATCCCGAGGCTGGCACTGCCAGAAGCCTCGGCGAAATTGATCTTTCTAATCCATCTCAACATAAACCTCATAAACTAACATAAACATTATAAACCTTTACAATAATCCAAAGCAGAATTCCCAGAATTATGGAATTTGCAGAATAATCAGCTGCCTCCTCCTCTAAACTCTAAACCCCTGCTGAATCCGACTAAGTCGTACTAAGCAGAGTCCGATAAAGTCGTATTAAGTTTTTGAGCATCCCAATCAAGGGGTAGCTCCAGTTGAAAATCGGGAAAATGAGCGATTGGCTCTAAATTTCCCATCAAAATCTCGCGAGAGATCCCTTTAATTGGGAGCTCAGCGATCACAAGTTCTTTGTCATTCTGGAACAACAGGCATTTTTTCCGACTGCAAAAAGTGATTTGCACTTGTTGCCTGGGCTTACTGCCTGAGATGTAGTAAATCTGACCTCCCAGACAGACGGTCTGATTTCCGGCAATCTTTCGGTACCACTTTCCTTTGGCCAGGAAAGTAAATACTTTTTTCAAGTCGATCAATAGAGCTTCCCTCGTGGGGTGATAAAAGCGCCCGGAGTGTCTTGCTCGGGGATACTTTTTCAAAGGAGGCAGGTGATCGGTTCCTCTACTGGGAATAACTTCATTGAGTTGGATGCGCCTTTGGCGACACCATTCAAAGAGGTGATTCCAATTTTTGTAGTCGTGGCGACCGCGCAGCACTTGATCGAAAACGGTTTGATGCGCCTTTTCCACTTTCCCTTGATCAGTGGGTTGATTGACCCGACTAAAGCAAGGCTGTATGCCCAGGCTAATCAACCACAGGCAGAACATCGTTGGGAACGGCGACTTACTGACGTTTTCGTAGAACACACTTGCATGATCGCTTTGTAAAGCCCGGGGCAAACCATGATTGATAAAACCCAGGCGTAAGGCCGTTTGATAGTCACTCTTATTGGGATGCCCCTGCATGCTTTTCATCCTGGCAGGAAAACACGATATGTAAGCACTGGAGTAAACATCCTTTACGTTCAACAACGAAATGGGACCTACTCCTTTTACCTGGCTATTGCCTTTACCGTCTACCTGCCAAAGACTGTGGCAGCACTTTGCTTCTTTGCAAGGCTCTACCGGTAAGGGGTTATTAATCTCATAGCTCTTGCTCAATTGCTGCTCTTGCAAAAAAAGACCAATGGTGCTTCTACTGGGAAGCGCGCAATTCGCCAGTTCCTTGGTTGATTGCAATTCCGCAAGAATGGTACTTGGTCCCCAGCCCGGATGTTTTAAGCGCATCTTTTTGATACGCTCAGCCAAAAATGCTGGAAAACTGCTCATCGATCCTGTCGCGGGCCGACCTAGGACCGAATGGACAGATCCCCTTTTTTTATACGCTGTTGCCACTTGCGCACGGTATATACAGAAAGTCCCAGCATTGCTGCAATCTCGGGAGCCTTCTTGCCTCCCTGCGTCAGATGCTTTATTTCATGCCTTTGTTCCAGAGTTGTCATGACTTTTGCTTTTGCTCCTCTTTTGGAGACAAAGTTAATACGACTTTATCGGACTATTAATTAGTACGACTTAATTAGATTCAGCAACCCCTAAACTCTACACTTTCTCAACCTCCTCCCCCACCTTTTCCCGGAACTGCCTGGCAGTCACCCCAAATTGCTGCTTAAAGATTTTGCTGAAATGCGAACGGTTTTTGAAGCCACTTTCCTCTATAATGTCCATAACGGTCTTGTCGGTTGTTTCAAGTAAAAACCGACTGTATTTGAGGCGCTCCCGGATGAGCCACTGACCGGGAGTGGTTTGGAAGACGGTTTTAAAGTCACGTTGAAATGAGGAGAGACTACGGTTGGTGAGCCGTGCAAATTCTTCCAATGAAAGGGGCTGCGTAAAATTGGCCTTCATCAGAGATTCCAAATCGCGCTTTTGTGATTGCCCCAACATGCACAGGTATTGCTTAAAAAGTGCATTGTCCGGCTGCGACAAAAGGCTCAGGATCAATTCCTCCATCTTTAGCCGGAGCAGGGCCTTGGCTGGTGGTTTGGGCTGAGTAAAATAGGCCATCAAGGAATTGAAATAAGCCTCCAACACCTCATTTAGCGAAAGCGGAATCACCGTATCAACCTCTTGGCTGGTAGTTGGGTTTACCCTGGCAACATTTGGGTATTTGGTCATCACCTCCTGCATGAATTCATCGGGTAGAAAGATGAAAAGTACCATAAATTGCTCCGTAAAATACTGGTATACTGAGTGCGCCCCACGTTGTACGTACAGCGCATCTCCCGAACCTACACGATATTCATGCTGCCGCGTTTTCCACTTTTTTTCACCGCCTACCACGTACGCCAGATAATTGTGGTGGGCCCAGATATCAGCCTGCTGATCGGATACCAGGCATTGGTATTGCACAAAGAGAAGGTCGTCTACCCGAAAGGTTTTGAATAGCTTGCTGTTGAGAATGTAGTCTTGTAAATTAACCATAACTGTCATTTTCCATGGGCGTGGCAAAGAGCATCAGGTCCTCCTTGTCGTTGTCCAGGCGCACCATTTTTTGAAATTGCAGCCCCAGCTTTTCCAGCAATTTGGCGGATCGGTCATTTCCGGGAAGGGTAATGGCCCAAATCTGCGGCATTCGCAGTACGTCTATTGCAAATTGCATCACCGCACTCGCCGCTTCAAAGGCATACCCCTGCCCACCGAATTCCGGCAACAGCGCAAAGCCGATGTCTGCATGATTGAGGGAAGGTCTTTTAAACAGGCCACACATGCCTATGGGAAGGGAATCTGCCTTTCGGCAAATCAGGAAGGGGCCGTAACCATTGTCCTGGTAGCTTTTAATGGCTCCGTTTTCAATGTAGGTTCGGGCCGCATCCAAATTTTTAACGTTACGGTCGCCAATATATTGCAACCAGCCCGGGCTATTCACCAGCTGGAGCATAAAGGGAGCATCATCGAGCGTCAAATATCGAAGGAGCAGCCGCTTCGTATCCAGGGCAGGTGTGTCGGGTGTTGGCGTCATGGTCAGGTCGTCTTAATTTTTACCGATTGAAAATTACGGAGGCTCCGGGGGATTTTCAAAGAATACAGCATAAATCTGGATTTTTTGAAATTGAGCTCTTTGGCAGGACCCGGGCCCTGACCACTTACCACGTTATTCTCGACCATTATCCCCTAAACTGCTCCTTCCACCCCGATGGCCTTTATTTGCCAACAGGGCAAGCATAACTTGCAAGAAAAAACAACCATTATCATGAAAAATCAAACCCTGATAACCACACAAGACAACCCATTACTTACGCAAAAAAGAAACCAGAGTGACAACCTTGGCGAATCGTCTACAGACCAACAATCCAGAAAAATCCGCATCCTTTCCATTGACGGCGGCGGCATCAGAGGCATTATTCCGGCGACCATCTTAACCCATCTTGAACAATTGATTCAGAAAAAGACAGGCAATGAGAACGCTAGATTGAGTGACTACTTTGATATGATGGCCGGCACCAGCACCGGAGGTATTTTGACCTGTGCCTACCTTACCCCAAACCCTGAAAATAACGGTCGTCCAATGACCTCACAAGAAGCACTAGACCTATATTTGAAATTTGGTAAGGACATCTTTTCCCAAACCACCGGCCGGAAATGGAAAACGCTTTTTGGCCTCCTTGATGAAAAATACAAATCAACCGCACTGGAAAAACTTTTGAAGCAACATTTTACAGAAGGAACCCGGCTGAGCCAAATGCTAAAACCCTGTCTGATTACGTCTTACGATATTACCACTCGGCGAGCCATGTTTTTTAATAAGCTAAATGCCGTAGAAAACCACGTTCGCGACTTTGACGTATGGGAAATTGCCCGTGCCACTTCCGCTGCTCCCACTTATTTTGAACCGGCTTTCATTGACTCCGAAAATGACTGCAATTTTCCGTTGATCGATGGCGGGCTGGTGGCCAATAACCCGGCGATGTGTGCCTTTGTGGAGGCCCACAAAACGGCCTTTTCTAAAATATTTACCGAGGAAAATGCCCCAGACTATCCCGATTGTTCCAACATGGTCATCGTCTCGATTAGTACGGGCTCGGTAAAACGCTCCTACACCTACGATAAAATGAGAAAACGGGGAGCCGCCGGATGGATCAAGCCAGTCATCGATATCATGATGTCTGCCAATTCAGAGACCGTAGATTATCAACTGCAGCAGTTGTTCAACACCTGCCAGGACCCCACCGATCCCAACTACTTCCGGCTAAAGCCAAACCTGCACCAGGCCGATTCGGCCATCGACAATGTCAGTTCCAAAAACCTGGAAGCCCTGCACCAGGCTGGCTTGCAGTACATCAGCAAAAATGTGGGATTGCTGGATCAGATTGCAGACAAGATCACTGCCGCCGAAGTACGAATACCGCAAGCGGCACTATAAAATATCCGCAGAATCATCAACTGAAACCTGTGCCAATACCCTAGGTTTTATAAAGGTTTCCAGTCGGGGTATCGGACAATCGACAGTTTTCAACCAGTCGTATATTTTATTGGGCAAGGGCCAAATTCTGATCGATTTATCTTTTGATAAAGTGACGACTGTATTAGCGCGACCGGGCATAAAAGTAGCCTGTGTCACGGAATCGGTGTGCTGGTCGAGTTGGGCAATGACTTCCCCTGCCTTATTCCATACCTGGGCATTTCCCTCTTTGGTTACAGTCAAGAGGAAATGCCCGTCTTCGGAAGCAACAAGGGACTTCACCCGCACCTGAGGCATGAATGTTTGTTGCAGGATTTTCTGCTGATTGATGTCCCATATTTTTACAGTAGCATCAAATGAGGAAGTTGCAAAAAGGTGATCTGACAAAAAAGTAAGGGCAAAAATGTCTGAGTCATGAGCCACAATACTCTCTATTAGGATTTTCTCCTCCAAGATATCCCAAACGCAGATCTTTCTAATACCCGTGAACACCAGATATCGGTTTTTCGGTGAGACCCACGCAGAGAAGAATTGTGGTGCGGGGTTATCATACTCCTTCTGACGGTCTTCGGAAAAATACCATAATTTGATTTTTTTGCTCTTCACAAAAACCCCAATTTCACGATCATCACTAATTGTTGCTAAGAAATAATCAGGCTCTTCTTTATGAATAAAGATTTTTTGATCCGATATTTTATAAACTACCGTTTTGAGTGTGCTGTAACACACCGCCAGAAGATGGTTATTAATAAAATGAATTTTTTCAAACTGATCCCAGTCTATCTCCATCTCGCCAGGCAATGCCGTCCCGTTATCATCGTAAAGTTGTATTTTAAAACTATTGGTAAAAGCAACAATCTTACCATCCGGAGAAGCAACAACCTGATATACTGCTCGCATCGGATCTCCGGAAGAGGGAGTCACCCTTTTTGACCAATTACTTGAAAGGTCCCAAATGGTAAAATCCGGTTTTCTTGCAAAATCAATAATCAATTTGTCATCCCCCAGAAACGAGAACCTTGCCGGTTCATCATTTTTCTCTTTGTGATAGTTTAATAGTGTACCCTGTTGGCTTAGATTCCAAATAGTGATTTTCAACGTGCTTCCCCTCATTTCCTCCCACGTCAGCACATTATAGGCTCCACTGGCCCCAATGAATCTTGCTTTAGTAATTTTACCCCTTGGCGATATAATTTCCGCCTGCAAACTATTTTTTTGATCCCAGATTTTAATCATGCCATCCTCATAAAGCCCTAAAATAAGCTGCTCATCGGGCGATATGACCACCTCCTTGATCAGGTCGTGGTGCTGACGCACATAAAAGGGAATTTGTTTGTCTTTATTCCAAATCCGAATGGAATAGGTTTCACCGGAGAAGGAGCGATCAACTGCCGCGCCCTCCGGCAAGAGTGGAGACGATTCCACATTATAAACAGTCAATACAAGTTGGCTTTCCGGCAAAAAACGATTCCACTTAGGTTGCATGTAATTGTATTCGCCGGGCACTTCGGGTAGAATGCCAGGGTCTACATTGCTGACTTGAGGTTTCGCAGTGACATCCCAGATACTGGCTTTGCCAAAAGCCGTTTCGGTCAAGATAAGTCTTCCATCTCTAGAAAAACAAGCCCCTGTGGTGAAACCTTTTTGTTCGGGATGCTCGCTCAAATCAATGCCAGGAGTCTCGGGCAAATGGGGGAACGGTGTATTATCTACCATAATACCGCTGTCACTAATGCTGCCTTCTTCCCTGTTACCTTCGGTGATGCTAAAAAGAGTAACAGCTCCATTTACACAAATCAGAAATTGACTTTCGTCAAATGAAAAGTCCACGTTACAGGGAAAGTCTTTATTATAAGTCCCATTGATCTTCAGGCGGCTCCGACTCTCTATTTTTAGATCAATAAATCTCACATCCAGACTCTTATGTAATATGACCAAATAACGGTCCGATGGAGAAAAAGCAAAATACAGCGCTCCTTCCTTTAACTCATCTAAGACCTTTCCGCTACTATTGCATAAAAGGCCGGGCCCGTCGTCAAACAACAGGATCAAATATTGTCCCTTAGGGGAAACCTGAATGTCCATTGGAACAGGTCCTTTTTCACCGATCAGGACTGGTTCTTCCATGTCTGAAATCCAGTACCAAATGCTGCCATCCTTATTAGTCGCAATAAAGGTTGGAACCTCCGCAGGCACAAAATAGGTAGCAACAACATCACTTTCGTACTGGAATGTCCTGATCAAATCCCCCTGTACATCCCACAGTTTCGCAACCCCATGCTCATGAATAGTTAGTAAAAACTGCCCATCCCAGGAAATGATGATATCCCAAAAATTTTCTTTTTCACTTAAAATACGGCCCGGCAACGGCTGCGCATACGGAAAGTCCCGGCCGCTAAACTGGGTATAAAACACATTGGCCAGTGCTGTCTGTAAAATGGGTGTAGGTTCAATTTTCTTCTCCTTTAACTGATCCCAGGCCGATTCGATCTGGCGTAGTGCCTCGGGCATTTTATGACGTTGCAACGCCTGGGCCTGGGCCATCACAATGTGCGCTTCCGCAATGGTCGCCCGGCGGATGGCATCATCGCGGTCGGCCCTCAATTTGGCGATCCTGCTCTGCCGTTTTTTCCAACTCTCTTCTACAAAAGCCAGCTCTGTTTCATTCAACCAGTGATCCGTGAGGCGTAGCAGGGTGGAGATGACTTCGGGGAGTGACAGCTTTCCCTCCTGCAATTGTTTCCGCTGCGGCAATTCCTCCACATTTTCCCGCCAGGGGAAAAGCATATAGAGCTGCCTAAGGTCGTCCATGTCCGAAGATTCGATTTCCATATTCCACAACCGCATCGCCAGCTCTGTCAATACGGGATTATTCCTTTTGGGAATCTTTTCTTCGGGGTCAAAAATGGCCTGCAACACCTCCGCCAGTTTGGAATTATTTTCCCAGGTAAAAGAAGTACTTAGTTTAATGTCTGGGGAGGAATGACTCTCCTCACTTTCAGTAACTTGACGAATGATTTGATATTCCAGTGCCGCTTCCCACAATTGGCGTCGCAGCCGCAACTGATCTGTTCCGATCTCCTCAATCCAGCTGTGCAATTTTGGCCAGGCCGTAATCAGTGCGTCATGAATGGGCTCGATGTATAACTGCTTGGGTTGACTGGCGTCAATTGGCTGATGGATCAACCGCGCCTCAGTTAGTGCGTCGATCACCTCTTCGATTATCACATCATCACTATTTTCCGGATAGTCCAGTTCGTGTAATAAAATACCTTCTTCTTCGCCTGGCGCATCGCTTCTGACCAGATAGGGCACCCTTCTTTTTTGGTAGGTGCCATTTTCAATTCTCACCATGCGAAGCATAATTTTCTTCATAGCTTTTTGCTGCGGACTACCTTCATCAAAGCCATTAAAAACCTGATCGGCCTGGGTCCAGATGGCGGTGCCTACTCCTCCCAACTCACCATAAGACTCAGCGGTCAATGCCCGCCCATCGGCTATGCGCGATGCCAATTGGTGTAGTGTAAAAGCCAACATTGGCAAAGATTCCGGACTTTCATCTACCTCGTCCAAAATCTGATCGGCCAGGCTGGCGGGTTCGTAAAACAATACGGCTTGTTCCACTGGCCGCACAATGATCTGCCGCAATTCTTCGGGGCGCAGATTGGGTAATGCAAATCGGCAGGATTGCCACCAATCCGCTTCAGCGATCGGCCCTCTTTGCAATTGGTATTCGAGGCTATTGCGGATCACCAAAAGCACATACAAACGTGGATGGTCTTCTAGCAATTGAATAATGGCTTTCTCAAAATCAAACCACCGCTCCCGATTGCCAAGCTTCGTCAGCACCTCTTCGTATTGATCAATGACCAGCAGTGTTTTGCTCGTATCATCGATTTGGGGAATAACACCATCAAAAAATGCCCACTCTTTGTCCTGAAGGAAACTCGCCGGCTGAATTACCGGAAGAACAGTCCATCCATTGCGCTTTAAAACCGGGATCAGCCCTGCCTGCACCACGGAGGTCTTTCCTCCCCCATTGCCACCGCTGAGGATCACCAGACGCTTTGGGGCGTCACCAATTTTTCCCAGTCGATTGGATAAATCCTGAACGACAGCATCCCTTCCGTAAAAGAAAATGGCATCCTTTTCACGATATGGGGACAGTCCCCGATACGGATTGGGTTCAAAATCCGAAAACTTGGGCAACGACAAGGGCGAAGTCGGATTGATAAAAAGAAACTCTCCCTTATCGTGCTTGGCGGCCAGGTTAAAAATGTTGGGTGTCTGCCTAATCTGCCGGTCCATGGTGGCCATTTCTACCCGCTGACGCAAATAGAGGTACAACTCTGTAGCCGTAATCACCCCATCGGCTTCACCTTCCACTATGCCGAGATCAGCGGCACCGGCCAAACCATCCAACAAGGCTTGCGCAAATGGGGAGTGGTCCCCATCGTGATCGCGTTGACCCAGGGCCCGGTTTTGAAAGATATCCACCGCTTTTTGATCCGCCGCAGAGGATGTGATGACCTGCCAGGCTGGGTCCCGGCCATACTGCTCAAAACGACGATCAAAGATGACTTGCGGAAAGACAATATCTCCTCTTGTGCCGGTCAGTGTCCATTGAAAAGACCCCGCAAAACAACAATCCAGAATCAACAAACCGTGCCTGCAATGCCAATCGGCCAGGGCTTCATTGACCGTTTCCATAGACACCAGGCTGCCAAAATTGTCAGCATCAGAATCCACGGGCATCAGATACCCCTGGGGTTTTTCATCGTCTTCATCAGCCAGATCATCGGCAATACCGTGACCGGCAAAATAAAAGATGACCCGATCATCGGCGGTGAGGCGGTCCTTAATGGTGGTCAGCAAAAGCTGCTCAATATTGGCTTTGGTTGCCGTTTGATCCAGGATAAAAGCTTGCGCATCGGCTTCCTCTCCAAAGTACTCCCTGAATAGGGCCAGGTTTTCCTCGGAACGACCGTCATCTAATAACAAAGTGGGTTGGTAGCCGTGTCCGTCCAGCTTTTGTGCCACCGCAATGGCATCCTCCACGGCCGTTTTCAATGACTTAATGCGGTCACTTTCGTAATTATTGATGCCAATAAGATAAGCGTAGCTTTGGGTAAACTGAAGAATAGGTGTATCTGACATTGGGGTAGAGGTTTAGGTGTTGACGATGATCAAACGATAGAAAGGTGATGAGCTTTGGTCAACTCATCACCATTTTGAAATTATTCATATTCGAGTTTAATCTGCCAATGGCACAAGTACGGTCTTGACCGTCAGTGTTGTGGTAAACCAATCCGAAACCGAATTGGCTGCCACTACATCATCGGGCAGCACGATGTCTCCCCGGGTGGCAAAGCTGGCTTCCAGCATCAAGGCCTCCAGTTGGTTTTTCGGTGCCGTATCAGGCACATCCCGGGTGGTGGTGGCTAGCTCAATGCCTTTTTGATCCAGGTAAAAGGCATCGAATTCGGCAGTACTGACAATCAGCTTAAAGTGTTCTTCCACTTCGCTGATGCCTCTTTCCAGCAGGTTCTCGGGATCATCGACCGAAAAATTGATGGGCAGGCCGGTGGGGAAGGTGCGCTTTGTACCATTGGCATCAATGAATTCCTGTACGGCAAACCAGCTCCGGCGGCCCTCACTTCTTTCCCGGCCTTCTTCAATCCATTTCTTGATTCCCAATATAGCGCCTGAGGGCAAATACTGTTGAGTATCGATGGCAAAGGTGCGCTTCAACTGCAACAGTGCCGCATGGTAAAAGCCATCCTCCTTCTTCATATTGATCTTGACCTTGATCTGAGGCTTTGTCCAACTGCCATCGGCCTGTTGTACTTGTTGCAGGATCACCTCGCCATTATTGCTCTCAATTTCGGCTCCCGTCCCCGGATCTACAGCCAGCAATTCGACATCACCGGGCTGAATAATGGGATATTGCGTTTTTTCCAGGTTCAGCGTTTTCTCCCAGCGGGCAATGTGATCCATCTGTGCCACAATCAATTCGGCAGAATCTTCATTAAAGCCCACCACTGGTTCCACCAAAGCGGCAATATCACCCTTGCTGGTGATGCGGTATTTTTCCTCTCCGTCAAACAGGTAGGTATAAATGCAGAAGTGCTCGCCGGTATTGACCAATTGGAAGTATTTGCTTTCCGCAATGGCCGCTTCAAGCAATTGCTGACCCTCGGCCAGGGCCAATTTCTCCGGACTGTCATCAGCCAGTTCGCTGAGGTCGGTCTCCGCTTCCTGCATTAGTCTTACCTTGGTGGCGGGCAGTGGCGCAGCCGTGACAACCGCCTTCATAAAGGTGGTTCCTTCCGGAAATAATTGCTCATTGTCCAGCTTCACGGTACTCTCATGCGCATCCACAATTGTCAGTACACCCTTGAGCGCATCCGCTGGATTGGCATCCGCAATTTCTACGTTGGAGGGGTATAATTCCACTGTAGTCTGACCTTCTTCCACCGAAGCAATACCGTGTATTGACCCGGCGTCCATAATTCCGAGGTTGGCATCCGTGCTCGAAGGTCGCACCGTATAGTAGGTAGCCCCAGGTGCCAGTTTTCCGGAAAGGAAAGACAGATTCATATCCTTGGCGCGCGACGCATCAATTTGCGGCGACTGGAAGGAAATCCTCGTATTACCGGCCACTTTTGCGCGGATCAACTTCACCAGATCGCGGTAACTGATCTGGCCTCCGGTAGCACGAAGCAGTTGTAAAAAGTAGTAGGTAAATACCCCGTGTCGGCCTTCCGGAAAGCCGTCTTCTTTCGACAGCTCGTTCTCACGGCAGGCGTGCAGGGCAACGGCTCTGTCGGCCAATGGAAGCTCCAGCTTCTGAAAGTTATCGCCATTCATGATCTCCCAAATCTCGGGATCGGTCTGGTAAAACGTATAGGTTTGAAAAGGACGGGTATTATCGGTATTCGGGGTATTCAACCGACTGGAAGGTGGCTCCGCAAAGCGGGTGACGGCTCCGTCATCATCCACATTACGGGTATTTCCCGTGGAGTAACAACAATCCATGGCCGAAACGATGTGTGGCTTCTGCTCGGAAATGCCGTGCAACAACCACCGCAATTCCAGGTCACTGATCGCTTCGATCATCCGATCACCATCCATCGTGTAGGTGTCCTGGGCCACCAGCGTACCACCCTGGTGCTCCACATTATCTTCCCGACTCAAATGGTGCAGCCTTTCCGGCCGAAATTCAAAAGAGCCATGACCACTGTAATGAATAAAAACGACGTCACCTTTTCGCGCCATCCGTAAAAATTCCCGAAAGGAGCGGATGATATTCTCCCGCGTGGCCGTAAACACTTCCTCCGAAGCACAGGCGATGGTGCCGGGCACTTCCTCTTCATTGCCTGCACGTGCACTTCTCAGCTTACGCAAAAATAAACGCTGTTCCGGCTGATCCACACTTTCCTTTAGGTAGCGCTCCACCTCCCGGCTATCATTCACACAACCCGCCAAATGGATGGTATCCCCATTCGGCTTGACATAATCGTAGTGATCAATGCCAATCAGCAGGGCATACACCCGCTTGCCGTCAAAGTCGGAGCGGGGGCGGGGTGTGACGCCGGGTTGGGGGTTGAGGAGGTTGCTCAGGGTGCTACCCGCATTATTGCTGCGTGGGTCATCAGGGCCTGGGCGTGGACCGGGTGGTGGTGGCGGTGGTGGTGGCGGTGGATTCTCAATTGCCATTTGCAGAGGTATATATCGCTTATTTGTCTGGTATCCGATAAGAGTTCTCGCCATAGCAGCTTTTTCCGAATGCTGTACAGAAGGACCATTGCTGGATTGATACCAGCTAGGGTAGAGGTCAGAATAGTTTGGCATGATTGGGTTTGTTTTGAGTTTTAGATAATTTATTTTTTCTTGATAAATTGCTGGAAATGATCATTTTTGGCCTGTTCCTTTCGCTCCTTCCAGGGAAGCTCAATAATTACTTTTGTACCTCTGGCATCTCCCAGGTTATTAGTCAAATCATTGATGCTCACTTTGGCTCCTTTGGATTTGGCAAAAATTCGGATGCGTTCTTCAGTGATGGATTGCCCATGAGATTGGTGTTTAAAAACTGACTTATCTTTTAATTCCTGTGCTTTCTTACGTCCTACACCATTGTCTTCCACCTCTACCAGTAACTTGTTTTTCATCCTCTTAGCCCGAATCCAAAGTTTCCCTGGCCCAGACTTCGGTTTGATTCCATGCAAAATGGCATTTTCCAGGTAAGGCTGTAAAATCATAGCCGGCACTTCAATGCGCTCCGGGTTAAGGTCAGGAGCAATTTCTAGTTCATAATCCAGTTTATCGCGAAACCGCAACTGCTCGAGCGCCAGAAAATGTTCCAGTGTTTTAAACTCTTCCGACAGGCTCACCCTGGGCGCACGTGAGCTGTTGAGCAGGCGTCGGGTAAGTCGAGAAAAGTGAATCAAGTATTTGGAAGCAGCTTTGTTTTCACCTTGATTAACCAAACTTTCAATGGCATTCAGGCTATTCGACATAAAGTGCGGATTTATCTGGGCACGCAATGCGGCCATCCGCGCTTGTAACCGTTTTTGTTGCTGTCTCTGTAAAAGCAACAAGAATATAAAAATTGAAAAAATTAACGCTACTGCTCCGGTAAAGTAACTGTTCCGAAGTCGAAACTGGTTAATCGCCACTTGTTCCTTTTTTTCAAACTCAGTAATTTTATCTGAAGCCAATTTTAGATCATTCTTATTGGAAGCCACCAGTCCGGCATAATTTTGATGTATAAATTCCATCCGAGTTGCTTCAAGAAGACTGTCACAACTTTCACCTGTCAATAACAATCGCTCATCACACAATTTGAAAAGGTATTCGGTTAGTGAACGAACCATAGATAGCGCCCCTTCTTTACTAGCTTCCTGAGTAGCCCTTTTGTAGTAGATTATTGCCTGATTAAGGCTAATTATATCTTCACTTTTTTTAAGGCTATTGTAGTAATATAGACGGTGGTAGGCATATCCCATTAGTGTATAAGGATAATAAAAGTTTTCTCTTTGCAATGGGATTCCTTTCTGAATATAACTCATTGCTTGTTTGAAGTAATGGTTTGAATCTGTTGGTTCAGTGTACCATTGCGATAATTTTAAGGAACCTAGATTATTGTAAATATTAGCAAGGTCATTTCTCTCATTCAATACTATAGAAAGCGCTTCGCTGATTCTCAGCAGAGAATCAGCCTGATGATATTCTCCTCTATTCATATACAACAACCCCAGTCCGGTGTACAAATCCAGCATCCGCTTCTGATTTTCTGACTGCGAGTATAGCCTGCGGGCTTCTTCATAATAGTCAAAAGCCTTATCCTGAGTACTGTCAACCATCGAATAGATATTGGCAAAATAATGCAGGGTTTGTCCACGTAAATTGTAAGGGAGATCGCCGGGAAGCTTTGATTGAGATAGTACCTCTAAGGATTCAGTCAGGTAATACTTAGCACTGTCGAAATTTTCTTGACTAAGGAATAGGTTACTCAATAAATGATTCACTTTAATCTTCCACTCCGGGTCTCCAATCTTCTGCAGCAGCTTATAACTATTCTGAGCATCTGCCAAGGCCGTTTCGGAATTCTCCCCATAAATAGCACTTTCCTTTTTCAGTACCGCCTGATAATATAAACTAATCGCCCGCGAAAGCTTCTTGTTTTTAGCCGTGGAAATACGATAAGCTTCATTGGCATATTCCAGCGCCGCTTCCTCATCATAATTGGTCAAAATCTCCGTCCAAAACAACAACGAATCAATCTTCTTCCGGGCACCGGAATACTCCTGTGTTACCTTGATCAGGCTGTCGCTGTTTTGGTAGCGGTCGAGAAATTCGGATGGGTAATTTTCGGCGCGAACGGCCTCAAAATCGATGCC
This sequence comes from Saprospiraceae bacterium, assembly GCA_965229635.1. Taxonomy (GTDB): domain Bacteria; phylum Bacteroidota; class Bacteroidia; order Chitinophagales; family Saprospiraceae; genus BQJU01. The sequence continues at coordinate 1,087,085 of OZ245894.1, read as the reverse complement.
GGGCTCATCACTGCAGGCTGCTAACAGGAGCAGTAACAGGCCCATCCACATGGCGATTTTGGATTCAGGTGTTGCTATGTTGCCGTTTTTTTGCACTGGGTTTAGACCGATTTTTGTTGATAATCAGGCCTTTGCCCAAGATAACCAAATCCGGGGAATTGCCTTTCTTTTCCGCAAAATATCTCTTTAGCTGCCTTCAGGAAACAGGCTCGGGATAACTGGCAAGGCTAACCGTGTAAGTGGTTCGTTTTATCGGATAGTTGGCATCACTACTGCACATTCCATTCCAGGTGGTACCGTCCGGCCGGTAAGGTTCTGACCACCTGATCTCCCTCAAACTGCTGTAACTCCCCATCTATTTCCACCCGCTGCTCCGGCCGCACCGCCAGGCGCAAGGTAGCCGAACTATTGGGCGGCACCCACAGTCGATATCTTATTTTATTACCCTCCATTTGCCAACCGGACAGAATCATTCCGTAAGGAGATTTGTAGGTTATTTTAAATCGATCTAGGCCTTCTGCAATGTGTGGCTCCAGAAAAAAATGTTTAAATCCCGGCTGCTCCGGATCGGGCTTGAGGCCGCCCAGGGCCTTGTAAAACCAGGCGCTGATCTCGCCAAACATGATATGGTTCAGCGAAATATCCGACTGCGCATCAATGTCCCAGTTTTCATAAAGCGTGGTCGCGCCATTGGCTACCCACCAGCCCCAGGAGGGATAAGTGTCCTGTGTGGCCACTTTGTAGGCCAAATCAGCGTGGCCATTTTCACTCAAGGCATTCAAAATGGCCTTGGTGCCCAGCAGTCCTACGTCGATGTGGTTGTTGTCGGCACGTACCCGCTCGGCCAGATTGTCGGCCACCTTTTTGATCAACGAATCGGGTACTAAATTCCATTGCAGCGGTACACTTAACTCGGTTTGTAAACCGCTGCCATACATGCCGGTTGCTGCATTGAGGTATTTTTGGTTGAAAGCCGTTTTTATCTTATTGGCTAAAGCCAAATAATGCTCGTGATCCTCCTCCTTGCCGAGGATTTTGGCCGCTTTCGCTAAAATGATGGCATCAACGTAGTAATAAGCGCTGGAGGTAAATTCTACCGGCGTTTTCGATTTGACCGGCACCCAGTCGCCCAGGCCCCAGGAGGTCAGACCCGTGGGACTAATCTCGGTAATGTGATCCACGTAGCGCTTGATATTGTCATAGCAATCCGACAGGATTTTCGAATCCCCATAAAAGAGGTAAATATTCCACGGAATGATGGCAATCGTACTCGTCCAATCAGGGCCATTACCCCATTCGTAGCCCCAGCCGCTGGTGGGGATGATCGACGGTAATACCCCATTGGGTTGCTGTTCATCGCGATGATCGGCCATCCATTTTTCGTATACGGTGATGCCGTCAAAATTGTACAACCCCGTCTCAATGGCGATGTGTGCGTCACCCGTCCAGCCGTTTTTTTCGCGCTGCGGGCAGTCGGTGGGATAACCGTATAAATTGGCGAGGTAGGAATTGTTGGTAGCCCACCATATTTTTTGAATCAACTCATTGGAGGTCATCAAGGTACCGGCACTTGGTACATCGCTATGCAGGAAATAACCCTCCAGGCTTTCGGGGAACAATTTAAAAGGTCGATCTACAGTGACCTCAACGTATCGAAAGCCCTTGTAATTAAACCGGGGCATAAACGTCTCCGCATCCTCTCCTTTGAGTATATAAATGTCCGTTTGAAAAGGATCACTGTCATCGGTAGGCCGGTAGTGCAGATCGATATTGGATTGATCCACCCGGCCATCCTTATCCAGTCGCTCACCGTGTTTTAGCCTTAGCGTGGTGCCTCTTTCTCCAAAGACTCTCAGGAAGCTTACCCCGGCGATATTCATTCCAAAGTCAAAAACGTAGGTGGAATCGTTTATTTGCTGCATGGATTGTGTACGAAGCTTTCGCCCCATAGCAATAGGTTGCATCGCCTGAGCCACAATATTTTTGGAAGGTGCCGCACGATATATCACCGGTTTCCACTTCGAATCATCAAAGCCAGCGGTATCCCAGCCGGGTTGTTCCAATCGGGCATCGTAGTGCTCTCCGGTATAAATGCTGTTGAAGATAACCGCACTGTGGGCCGTTTTCCAGTCTTTCCCGGAAGTAATCACCGCTTCAGTGCCATCGGCATAGGTAATGCGCAAGTCCAGGCAAAAGGTGGGCCGGTCCCGCCAGGGCGCTTTGTGAAAATCCCAGACGGCGGTCGACTGGTGGTTGTACCAGCCATTGCCTAGAAGGACACCAATCGCATTGTCTCCTTGTTTTAGCTGACGAGTCACATCATGGGTTTGATACATAATGCGGCGGTCATAACGGGTATACACAGGATCCAGCCGGGTGGGAATGCGCCAACCGTTAATCGACAATTCGTACAATCCCCCCACGGCGATATAGGCCCGGGCTTTCACTATTTTTTTTGAAGCAGTGAATTCCTTACGGAAATAGGGCGCAGCCTTTTCATGGATATCCCGGCTATCGCTGATCCAGGCGCTCTGCCAGTTATTAACCTGCATCATACCCGTTTCAAAAATCGCCACTTGCGACCATTCACTCACCTCGTTCTCTTCGTCCCAAATCTGAACCGCCCAATAATAGCTGGTAAATGCCTGCAATGGTTTTCCCTGATAGACCACCAATTGGGCGCCATCAGCCACTTTTTTGGTGTCCCAATAATTGCCCTGCCCCATGCTAACGGCAGCCGAATCCGTACCGACGACAATTTGGTAGGCCGTTTGTTCTTTTACCCACACTCCGAGATCGAAATGCTGCCAGGTCAGCCGGGGATGAGCATTGTCAATACCCAAGGGATTCGACAAATGTTCACAACGCAAATTTTCCGGCGATGTGGACCACTGGCTGGAGGCATTAAAAGTCAAAAAGCAAAATAGGGAAAGCAAGAGTGCTTTGGGAAAGACGATGAGATTGGGATACATGCAGATATATTTATCTGGAAAGATAGAGAATAGTGTTGGGCTTTTAGCCAAATTTAGTATTTTTATGCAGTTACCACAATCGATTGCGTAAAATCCAAAAGCTTCGTAGACATGCGTTTAACACCTTTCCTATTGTTCGTTCTTATGGCCCTGTTTTCTTGTGATACACCCGCCGCAGAGCAAGAGACAGCTACTGAAAACACCGAAACATCCACCAAGGGATTGAAGGACTATTATGCCGACTACTTCCCGATCGGCGTCTCGGTGGCTCCTTCCAGTTTTAGTGGCCCCGATTCGGCTTTAATTGTGCAGGAATTCAACAGCATTACCCCGGAAAATATCATGAAAATGGGCCCCATTCATCCGGAAGAAGACCGCTACAACTGGGGCCCCTCCGACCAGATGATGGCTTTCGCCAAAGAACATGGACTGCGCGTACGCGGACATGCCCTGTGCTGGCACCAGCAGGCCGGAAGATGGATGTTTGAGGATGACAACGGCAACCCGGTCAGTAAGGAAGTCTTGCTGAAACGACTAAAGGATCATATTGATGCCGTTGCGGGTCGTTATAAAGGACAGATATACGCCTGGGACGTGGTCAATGAAGCCATTTCCGATAAGCCATCGGAGTTTTTGCGCAATTCCAAATGGTACGAAATCTGCGGAGAAGAATTCATCGACAAAGCCTTTGAGTACGCCCACGAAGCGGCTCCCGATGCCGTTCTGTTTTACAATGATTACAACGCCATAAGACCGGAAAAAAGAGACCGCATTATTAAGCTACTAAAGCAGTTGATCGATCGGGGAGTTCCTATCCACGGAGTGGGCATTCAGGGACATTGGTCCATCTTCGAACCATCGGAGCAGGAGCTGCGTGATGCCCTTGACGCCTACGGCCAACTGGGCCTGCAAGTGCAAATTACCGAGTTGGATGTATCCCTCTACAAATGGGAAAAAGAAACCCGCGAACGCGGAGCCGATGAATCCGATGCATTCACCCCGGAGCTGGAGCAAAAGCAAGTGGAACAGTACAAAATGTTCTTTGATGTCTTCCGCGAATATAAGGAGGTGCTGACCGGCGTAACCTTCTGGAACGTGTCTGATCACCACACCTGGCTGGACAACTATCCGGTACCGGGTCGAAAAAATTACCCACTACTCTTTGACCAGGAACGCCAACGTAAAAAAGCCTACGAAGCGGTCACTGATTTCTAATGACCAGATCACGCATTTTCTTTCCGAAAGGAAGGATAATCACTTGGGCTCACACCGGTCATCTTCCGGAAGGCCCGGTTAAAGGCTGACTTGGAGTTAAAACCCACCTGGTAGGCCAGTTGCAGGATGGACTTGCCCGATTCACGAGGATCATTGCGTAAAGCAATAAAATCCCGAATGCGGTAGCTATTGATGAAGTCAAAAAAGCTTTGGCCGAAGCCGTGGTTGAGTAGTCTTGAGAGCTCATGACGTGGTAATTGGAGCATTTCCGCCAGATCAGCCAATTTGATAGTCGGCTCCAGATAAGGCTTTTCTTCATCCATAAACGCTTTGATCCGATCAACCAACTGCTCGTCATCGGAAGTAATGGTTTTGGGTGCCGGCGGTAAGTCAAACAATTCCGTATGCAGCAGCACAGTATAGGCCAGCCAATAGATGTAGCCTACCAACAAGAACCAGAAAATCTGATAGGCTAAATATTCGGGATCAAACACCACCAGATGATATAAAAAGGAAATCGCCCAACTCCCTGCCAGCAACAATCCAATGCGAAAGAAGACCGGCAAAAACCGGGCGGCAGTGGGGGTAGATTTTAGTTGTGATCGGTGGGTTTGCACCAAACGGAAACTGGCCAGCAAATACCCCAGTAGGCTGGAAATAGCAAAAAATTCGATGCTATAAAAGGCAAAAATGATTTGCGGCACAGTCAGAAAATCCCAATTGCCCACCAGGTTTTGCCCAAGCACCGTATTGAATACAAAAATGTGGATAAATGCGGGCAAGGCATGAAGGGCCAATTGCCTGGAAGTCAGTTTTGGCAGGCGTAGCAGCTCTCGAACAAACAACCAAATACACGGACCAAAAATAAATAGGATAACGTCCGGCAGCAGAATGACATCTCCCAGATAATTGATCCATTCCGACTGAAATCCCACCTTAAAAAACAATAAAAGAGAGACTAGCAGCACCAGCGCCAGCAAATAATTGGCCGCTGCCCGATTGGACACCTTGCGTCGGTAGAGCAAAAAGGATACAAATAGCCCCTGCCCGGCGCCCAGCAGTAAAAAGGAATCGAATAGTGTAAACGTCATGATGATTTCTATATCGCTTACAAAGATGGGATTTTTTGACGGTCGAGGGGTAAGATATAGTGCAGTTTGGTCATACACTTACAAACAAAGACATTTTTATTAATCCAATTCAATCCTGAACAACAAATGGAAACGATCAAAAATCAGATCACTTACCTCGGTTATTATCAAATTATTGGCGGCGCTGTTGGCCTGGTATTGATTCTTTGGCTCATGTTTAACATCTTAAGCATTGGTTTAGGTTCTTTATTTCTGCCGATCTATCTGTTACTGTTACTTCCTTTTTTACTTTCCATCTACGCCGGGTATCAGTGTATTCGGTTGAAGAACAATGCCCTGAAGTGGTCGCTGTTCAACCAAATACTACAGTTGCTGCAACTTGGGTTTGGGACCCTCACATTTGAATACTACGCGGGAGTATACCTGGGCATTGGCTTTGATTTTACGAATGACCTATTATTACGATATAGCTTCGGACTTTCAGCTGTGAATTTCTCCATCAACCCCGGTTCCCCTCAGGACTATATGATGGTCAATTTAGTCGCTTTATTTCTCATTATTTTCATCACAAAATTGGAGATTAAGGTGGCGGAAAATGAATCAGTCCTCCAGGAAGAGATGCCACAAGTTGAAGTATTAGACAGTGAATTGCAATAATCAGGGCATGTTTGGAGGTGGTCATTGCAGGATGGAAACCACCTTACCTTCCTCGCTAATAAATACCTGATAGCCTTCCTGCACCAATCGGTTCAACTCCTCCGGCTTTGGCAGGCGTTCATAGGCCGTTATACCGCCATAAAACATGGTACGAATTGGGTAGGCCGCATTAAAAACCACGACCTTTTTGCCGCAAGGCAGCTGCTCAAGGGTGTTTAGAATATCTGCTTTGACCATACATTCTTTTGGAAAAGCAGATAAGGGTTTAAGTCGCTCAATACCGTAGCGAATGGGCAAGCCGATCATTAATATTAAAACCATATAATAGATCACTGAAGGCGGCCGAAGGTGGGATTTTATATTTACATAATAATGAATAAAAAATGCCGTCAACAAAAATAAGCCCGGAGCGCAAATGAGGATATAAGGACTGCGCTTGGTATCCATCATACTCATCAGCAGTAGCGGGACAAAGATCAGGACTGCGAGTGTAAGAATGGTCTTTCTATTAGGTTTTTGATACAGTTGGTACAACAACCATAACAAGGGCAGGTAGATCCATTCACCAAAGATCATCCGGGCATGATCGATGAAAAAATACCAGGGGTGTTGGTGCAATTCAATGCTTTGTCCCAACCGCATAAACACGCGGGCCAGGGTGTAGCTACCTTCTTCGGGGTAAGTTTCCCAGATATACCAGAGCCAGGGCAAACTGACCGCCGTAAAGGCCAGCGTCATCAAACCCACATAGCGTAAAAAACGCAAGGGATATCGGTAATATCTGTAACCAATGGCCAAAACACCCCAGATAATGGGTATAAAGCCGGCCGAAATCCATTTACACATGAAGGCCAGGCCGGTCAGTATTCCGATCCCTAATGCCCCTTTATTCGTGGCCTTGTGCTGATCAAAAAAGGTGATGACCGCGTAAAGTCCCCATTCAAAAAAGAAGAGAAAGATCACATCAATGTGGTCATTGGAAATGCGGCCACCCACCAGTTCCAATGTCATGCCGTGAATGGCGTGGAAAAAGGCTGCATAAAGCCCAACCCGCCGATTAAACAGCCGCCTGCCTATCAGAAAGGTCAGCAAAACACTGAGGGTAGAAAAGAGGATGGAGGGTAAACGAACGGCCCATTCCGTAGGCCCAAGACAATAAATGGAAACAGCCATCAACCACATCGGCAAGGGCGGCTTTTCGAGGTAAATATGCGTTTGCGACCACACCTTGTAATCGTGCGCCAGCACCGGCTGATCGTACAATGTGGGTTCCAGCGGGTGTTCGATCAGGTTCTTGGCCACCAGCGCATGAAAGCGCTCATCCCAGGTACCAAGCACCGGCATACGCGCGGCGGTTAATCGCAGCAAGAAAGCCAGGAGAAGGATGGCGAATAATACCAGGTGCCTAAAAGAGCGCATGATTAGGCTTTACCATAACAATGTACAAAAAACGAAAGAAAAATGTTATTTTAACACATTGATTTCAAAAAATGTCAGACAAATACCTAAATAAATACCGAATCTCTTCTGCACGTGCCAGCTGGTGGGATTATGGCAATCAGGCGATGTATTTTATAACCATCTGCACACATCAACGGCAACATTTTTTCGGGGAAATTAGGGATGGTGAAATGATTTTATCCAACATTGGAAAAATTGTTGATCACGAATGGCAACAAACCACAGCATTACGTGCTGATATGAATTTAATGTTGGCCAATTACGTCATCATGCCCAACCATTTTCACGCCATTGTGGGGATTGGTGAAAATGAATATAATCGGGATGGCGGTGGCGATGACGGGGATGGCGGTAGAGACGCATTGCAATGCGTCTCTACGACGACGACGACGGACGGTACCGAACCAAAAAACAAATTCGGTCCACAACGCAAAAACCTGGCATCCGTAATCCGTGGATTCAAAGGGTCGGTCACCCGAAACGCCCGGCTAATTGATGCGGAATTCAAATGGCAATCGCGTTTCTATGACCAGATCATCCAGGATCAACCATCCTGCGAAAGGATCAAAACATACATTGAGGATAATCCAAGAAATTGGGAAAACGATTCCTTTTTTTAATAAATAGAGACGCATTGCAATGCGTCTCTTTAAATAGGAAAGGCCCGAAAATCAAATTAGATTTCCAGGCCTCATTCTTTAGTCAGTGGTTCTTAGCTAGGATTAGGAACAATTGTCATGGTATCGCCCCAATTGAATCGTTTCAATAAAGCGCAATAATCGGATTGTGTGAAGACTTAGGTTGGCCTAACTTTGTCTTATGAAAAGTAATCACCATTTCGATACCATAGCTACGGCCATTGGATACATTGCCGATAACTTTTCGGCTCAACCTAGCCTGGATCAGGTAGCGCAGCAGGTTCACCTAAGCCGCTTTCATTTTCAGCGTCTTTTCCAGCAGTGGGCCGGGGTTAGTCCAAAACAATTTTTACAGCACATCACAGTCGAACATGCCAAGGAGAAATTACTGGCTGGCCAATCTACGCTGGATGCTGCCTACGGGGTGGGGTTAACGGGTAACGGGTAACGGCAGACTACACGATCTGTTTATCAAAGTAGAAGCTTGTACCCCAGGTGACTTTAAAAAGAGAGGGAAAGACCTAAAGATTAGTTACCAGATCATTGATACGGCATTTGGACCGGCGATGGTGGCCGAAACCGACATTGGCATTTGTAAAATAACTTTTCTGGAAGAGGAGCATAAGGCTCTAGAGGAGCTAAAGGTAGAGTTTCCCGAAGCAAATATTCATGCCCATCACGGAAAATACATTAGCCTGGTTGAAAAATATTTCAACGATTGGGAAATCCCCGATGACCAAATTGTACTCGACCTCAAAGGCACCCCTTTTCAGCTACAGGTATGGAGAGCCTTAATTTCCATTCCTTCCGCGCACCTTTTGGCTTATCAGGACATTGCCAATATGATTAAAAATCCGGGGGCTGTAAGGGCGGTAGGCAGTGCTATTGGTCGCAACCCGATCGCCTATTTAATTCCATGTCACCGCGTCATCCGTCAATCCGGACAAATGGGCGATTACCGCTGGGGAAGCTCCCGTAAGATAGCCATCAATGGATACGAATCAGCCTGTCTTATTTGATTAAAATGATTTAAAAAATGAAACATCAATTCCAATTTACAGCCCTTGACGGCTCTAAATTCAGCCACCTCTTTTCCCTAAACCAGCAGGAATTATCCCAACTCGGAGCCGTCAGGCTTGTGGTGGACAAAAAACCAGGATTCCCTTGCCGGGTAAGTTTGACAGATGCTGAAATCGGGGAGGAGGTGATTTTATTGCCTTATGAACACCATGGAGTCTCATCGCCTTACCGGGCCAGCGGTCCCATTTTTGTAAAAAAAGATGCCCCAAAGGCCCATCCAGCCATCAATGAAATCCCTTTGATCGGATTGCACCGCACTTTTTCTCTCCGTGGCTACAATGAGCAGACGATGATGATCGAAGCCCATACTATTACGGGAAGCGAATTGGCCAAAACTATCGATCAAATATTTGACAATACGGAGGTTAAATACATTCAGGTACACAATGCCGGGCCAGGTTGCTATAGTTGTCAGGTCAACCGGGTTTAGAAGCTTGTAACGGAACCAAAAACCAGGAAGGCTCGTTTTGCAGGTTAGTTCATCCAACAAATGGGCTTAAAATCTGTGATCAGAAAACTGAAATACTACGACCTGATTAAGGATACCACCAGCATGAGTGAATTCAATGGCGTTTTGGCCAGGTACCGATCCGGGCTGGAGGACTATCGCGAGAAAAGACAGTTACCAATTTAATGCCACTGATGGTGACTTTTTATCTACTCCGGAGTCAGAAAAAGTAAATACCCCATGCTGGCAGATACACTTTGAACTACAGTAGCTTTCTGAAAATGAGGAAATAACCGTATTTTCAATCTTATTTACCAAAACAAAACAGTATGAAAAATCTGATTTTAACCACCTCCATGTTTGCCCTGTTTCTCCTGGGTTGCGGAGGGAATGCTGAACAGCAGGCTCAGGAAGAAGCTGAAGCGGCACAACTACAGGAAGAAATCGAGACCATCGATTCCCTGTCTACCGAACTGGAAACCTTGAAAAATGACATCGAGGAATCTTCCGAAAATCTGGACGAATTGCTTAATGAATTGTAAACCAAAAAAATCAGTAACGTTATGAAAATCACAACACGCTTTTTATTAGTACTCGGCTTATTGACCTTCATCAGCTTCTCATTGGTAGCACAGGATGCCAGGGGCAAATCTGACAAAGCCAAGGGCAAGGAAAAGGTCGAAAAAGTAAAAGACCAGAAGGAGAAAGGCAAGGAGAAAAAAGATGAAGTGAAGAGTGAGCTGGACAAGGAAGGAAAACTCACCGGCAAGGAAAAAGCCGCAGAAATGAAAGAGAAGAAGAAAGGTCAAGACGAAGAAAAAACGGAGGAGGCGGAAGCTGAAGGGGAACATGATGGTCATGACCACGGCGAAAAAGCCAAGAAAGAGAAAAAAGAAAAGAGCAACAACGGCAATGCTTTTGGCAAAGACAAGGGCGAGCTGGAGGGCAAGGAATTTGGGCAGGAGAGAGCCCGTCAGGCACGCATGAAAAAGGAGGAAAAGAAGAAAGAACTGGATATGACCGTTGACAAAAACGAGCAGAAAGTAAAAGACGCCAGGGAGAAGATTAAGCAGTCAAAGGAAAAGCTGGAGAATGACAAAGCCGCCGGCACCGTATCTGAAGAAGATTACCAGGATAAAAAAGAAAAGATCGAGCAGGCCGAAAAGGCCGTGATGGATCTGGAGACGAAGATCAAGAAAGCCAAAGAAGTGAAAGAAGATCAATAAAAAAACGGGCCGGATTAAATTAATCCGGCCCGTTTTTTTATTGCCAGTTTACACGTTTAATTGCCGTTTTTCCCTGACTGACGACTCTTAGGAAATACATTCCCGCCAGTCCGGGGCGCGTCAATTCCAGCTTGCTCGTTGGGGCTACTTTCTGACTGTTGATCACCTGCCCGGCGGCATTGATCCAGGTGTAGGCCTCGATGGGATGCTGCGGAGTGATGGCTACGTGTAGCAGGTCGCTGGCGGGATTAGGGTAGAGTTGAAGATTGAGGTCTTCTGCCAGATTTTGGGTATCCACAAAGACGGCTCCACAGGTGTGATTATTGCCAAAGTTCAGATCAAACTCATGATCGGGTGCGCCGACAAAAAAGCAGCGTTCGAAGGTGACATTTGGGTTGGGCGAATCACTGTATTTCACTTCGTTGATTTCGCCTTCTACGAAAACGCTTTCGCCGGGTAATAAGGTCACCTGAGCTTCCGCAAACATTCGACCTTCCGCACAATTAAATCCTCCCAAGAATTCGGAACCGACCACAAAAGAACTCACCGGATCATCACCAAAATTCATCACCTCTACTCCTACGCGAATATGATATGTATTTATAAAAATCTCCGGAACATCTTGATAGACATTGTGATTAAGCAACTCCCAATTAATTTGTCCAGTAAGTCCTAAATTTTTGACCGGTTGTGGAGGCGATTGTAGCGTAGTATTGCTTTCCACAAACCCGGTTTTAAAGATGCGGTAGAAAGTTTGTTCCGGCTCAAGTTCCAGAGTCGCTATCCCACCCCGATACACGATCCCATTTTCATAAACCATTTGTACATTGGCCTTTTGGTTTAGATAAGGCTCTGTCAATAACTGCCACTCCTCATTACTATCCAGGCGATATACTGCTTCTCCCCACACCATTACGGTATCGGATTGCAATAGGATTCCTTTTCTTGCAGTTTGAGGTAGGTCGATAGAAGAGATTCCGGCAGTGGCTAGATGATAAAAATACAATGCCGTTGAACTCATAAATAAAAGCTCATCTCCCGACACTGCCAGGTCAATCAACGTCATGCCTTCCGGAGCAGGAACACTTTGTTGAATCTCCCCCCCAAAATCCGTAACCAAGACTTGAAATGGAGTCAACAACAACAGAGAGGAATCATTGAGGACCTCTATTTTGAGAATCGCTTCACCTGATTCAAAGTCATAGGTTTGGCCATAAAGGCTATCCAGTTCCGGGCTAAATCCAAAGAAGTATTTATTGATCCCGGCAACAATATTGCCATTGGGCAATTCCATTACATTTACCGGATCATGAGTAAAAAATGGGTACAGGTGCCGGTACGCCAACTGGTTGCCTAAGGTGTCAAATCGGGCTATCGCAAAACCATCCAAAGGAGTCCCCGTGTCATCAGCTACATTCCAGTTTCCACCAGCCAAAATGTCGTCATTTTCGGCGAAAGCCACATCATCAATCCAGCAATAGCCACACTCACCAAAGGGGTTTACTTCCCAATTTAGGCTTCCATCCCGATTCATCAGGGCGAGTAGAGGTTGATAACAGGTCTCCGCTGAGCCTCCTGCCGCAAGGCGGGCATCATCAACAGCAATGTCGAGTACCCTGCTGTGGTTTTTGTGAAAAACATACTGATAATTCTCCTGCGCAGTCAACAGAGTGCTAAATGTCAATAATAAAAGTATAAGTTTTGAGCGCATAGACGTTGGTTTTTATTTTATGTAAGATAAATGAATTTAAGCTTTCAAATTGCAATAGCTCTGACAAAGGCAGGAAATAGCCCCGGGAATTATTTTGAGAGATTAATGGTTGTAAATCACGCAAAAAAAAACATGATGAGCCATTCCAAAAAATACAACCGCAGCCTGCACGCCCAGATCAGCCTGGGTACCACCTCTGATGATCGGTTTATGCCCGATGGTTATGTGGCGGCCTTTGCGGCAATGGAAGGGCTGGTACTCACGGAAAAGCTGGATGGACAAAACAATTGCTTTAACAAATATGGGGTGTTCGCCCGTTCGCACGCCGCGCCAAGCATCCATCCCTGGGACAAACCGCTCCGGGAACGCTGGGAATTGATCAAAAACGAGTTGAAAAATCTCGAAATATTTGGGGAAAACATGTACGCCATTCACTCCATTGCCTACCACAAACTGGAATCCTTTTTTTATGTCTTTGCGGTGCGGGAAGGTGATCAGTGGTTGTCGTGGGAAGAGGTGAAATTTTATGCGCAAATGCTGGACTTCCCCACCGTCCCGGAGTGGAAGATTTCCATTCCGCTGAAAGACTTATTTGATGAAGCAAAGGGGGAAAATGAAATCCTGGCCCAATGGCTGGAGCAAAACCTGGGTATATCCTGGCAAGAAAGTGTAGATACCAGCGGGCAATTGGGTGGATATGATCCCTTAACTGGAAAGCCCTGCTCCGAAGGTTTTGTAATACGAAACAAAAATGCATTTGAGACCAACGAAGGGCCTATTCCAGTCGCGGAAAATGAATTTAACAACCTATTCAAAATTGTACGCCAGGCACATGTCAAAACAGATGTGCACTGGACCAAAAACTGGCAACCAGCCACGCTGATTGATTACCAAAAGCACCACTGGTTTGGCTACGAATACTTATCAAAACAATGAACTGGAAGTTTCCCACATACGACGTAAACGAATCGATCAACTGGGATGCCATTGATGCACAGTACGATTGGTTTCGGGACATGAAAGGCGTACCGCAAGACCCGATCTGGCACGCAGAAGGGGACGTTTATGTTCATACCAAAATGGTGGTGGAAGCACTGGTTCAACTTCCGGAATTTCAGGCGCTGGCGGAACAGGACAAACACATCTTGTTTGCCGCAGCCCTTCTACACGATGTAGAAAAGCGCTCGACCACAACGACCGAAATACTTGATGGCAAAGAGCGCATCGTTTCGCCTCGGCACGCCAAAAAGGGAGAATTTACCGCCAGGACCATTCTGTATCGCGATATTCCCACGCCTTTTGCCATTCGGGAACAAATTGTCAAGCTGGTGCGCAAACACGGGTTGCCGCTGTGGGCCATTACGCAGGATGATCCTCGCCGGGCCGTCATTGGCGCCAGCCTGATGCTCAATACGACTCACCTGTCGATTTTGGCCAAGGCCGATGCCCTCGGTCGGCACTGTAAAGATCAGGATGATTTGCTGTACCGCATCGATTTGTTTAATGAGCTTTGTCATGAGCACAACTGCTGGGGAAAACCCCGGGTATTCCCATCAGAATATGGTCGCTATCTGTTTCTCACCCGACCTGAAGTTTATCCCGATTATGAGCCTTATGATGATTTAAAATTTGAGGTCATTATGATGTGCGCCTTACCGGGAGCAGGCAAAGACACCTACATCCACAAGCACCTGGATTTACCGATCCTGTCGTTGGATGATATACGTCGTGAACACCACATTGACCCGACCGACAAAAAGAAAAACGGCTTAGTGGTCCAAATGGCGAAAGAACAAGCCAAAGTGTACATGAGGAAACGCACTTCCTTCATTTTTAACGCCACTAATATCACCAGTGAAATGCGGCGCAAATGGGTAAGTCTTTTCACCGATTATGGCGGACGCGTGCGGATCATCTACCTGGAGGTACCCCATGCTCAGCTGAAAAAGCAAAACCAAAACCGCCCACATCCGGTACCGGAAACGGTAGTAGAACGCATGATTGAAAAACTGGAGGTGCCAGGGTTTGAGGAAGCGCATGAGGTGGAGTATGTGGTGGGGTGATATTTGACACGCAACGTTATTTCTCAAATCTCATGACATGCGTAAATTCGAATTCAAGAAAACTAGATCAAAACCATGCTACAAGCTATCGAAAACTATTAACCCAGTTTTATCCATGACCATTGCCGAATTAAAAGAACGTAACCTGATTATTCTCGAGTGTATCTCGGGCAGTAAGGCTTATGGTCTGGACCTGCCCACTTCGGATACGGATATTAAGGGGGTGTTTATCCTGCCGCAAGAACAATTGTACGGCTTAAATTACATCCCACAGGTCACGGATGAAACCAACGATGTCATTTATTATGAACTGGGCCGATTTGTGGAATTATTATTAAAAAACAACCCCAACATCCTTGAACTACTGGCCACTCCGGAAGCAATGATCCTGCACAAACACCCGGTGATGGATCGCATCCGGCCGGAGATGTTTTTGTCGAAAAAATGCAAGGACACCTTCGGTGGTTACGCCTTTACCCAAATTCGTAAGGCGCGGGGGTTGAACAAAAAGATCGTCAATCCAGTGGATCAAAAGAAAAAGACAATTCTGGAATTTTGCTACGTTTTGCACGGTCAGGGCACTATTTCTTTAAAAAAGTGGTTGGACATCCAGGAATTGCATCAGGAAGATTGCGGCCTGGTCAATATTCCACACGCGAAGAACCTGTACGGCATTTACACCGATACGGCCGGTCAACATGGATATAAAGGCATTCTGCAAAAGGAAAATGCCACGAGTGTGTTATTGAGCAGTATTCCGAAAGGAGAAGCCCCCGTTGGTTATCTATATTTTAATCAGGACGGCTATGTGAAGTATTGCAAAGACTATCGAGAATATTGGGATTGGGTAGAAAAGCGAAATGAGCATCGCTACCAAGACAACCTGGAGCACGGCAAAAATTACGACTCCAAAAATATGATGCACACCTTCCGCTTGCTGGATATGGCACACGAAATTTTAAGCACTGGTCAGATTCAGGTGAAACGCCCCAACCGTGAAGCCTTGCTGGCCATCAGAAGAGGAAAATGGCAATACGATGAACTGATTGAAATAGCAGAACAAAAAATGCAGGCTATTGAAGAAGCCTGGCGAAACAGCACCTTGCCCGAAACACCGGATGAGACAGCGGTGGTCCAATTATTGGTGAACATGAGACAAGAATTGTATCAATAGAAAAGTAAACCCATATGAGCTACATCATGGTAGATGTTGAAGCCGATGGCCCCATTCCCGGAGATTACTCGATGATCTCCTTCGGTGCTGTCGTGGTCGATAAAGCACTCGACAAAACCTTCTACGGACAATTAAAACCGATTTCTGACAATTACATCGAAGATGCCCTGAAGGTCTCGGGCCACTCCCGGGAGGAAACCCTGGCTTTTGCCGATCCAAAAACGGTGATGAATGATTTTGTCCAATGGATCAACCAAAATTCGCAGGGCCGCCCCATTTTCATCAGCGATAACAACGGCTTCGACTGGATGTTTGTCTGCTGGTATTTTCATCACTTTATTGGGCGCAACCCCTTTGGTTTTTCCTCACAAAACCTGGGGAGCCTGTACAAAGGACTAGTCGCCGATGTCTTTAAAAACTTCAAACACCTGCGCCAAACCAAACACACCCATCATCCGGTGGATGATGCACGGGGAAATGCGGAGGCGCTGCTGAAGATGAAGGAGATGTTTGAATTTAAGATTCCTCTAAAATGAAAGAGATCATTTCCGCTCACGCACCAACCCCACCACCACATTCACCAGGAAAAGCAACTGAGCAAGCCCCCAGATGGCCGCCAGCAGGATGAATATATCCCATGTCGAATATCCAGAAACAGGGATGTTAGCATAACGTCGGGCAGATGGTCCGAGGTTACCCATTAGCTTTACTGCAAAAATGATCGTCACCAGTACGTGGATCACCGTTGCCCAGGGCATCAACCTTCTTTCTCTCAAACGCCAGTAAACCAGCCCAAACAATGCACACATAATGGACTGAACGATTCCAATATGCAAAATGCTTAAAACCAGATAGGTATCGTGTAGCTGAATGTCGATGGCGCTATTGCGGAATAGGAGGCCAACCCCCAATAAATAAGGAATCACAAACCAGAAAAGCAGGTATGTTTTTTTAGAAATCCAATTCATGGTTATTTTGTGGGTAAACTGCAAGATAATGCAAAAAAATCGCCTTTTTGAAGTCGCCAGTGTTTTCTTTCGTTTGGGCATCATAGCCTTTGGTGGTCCGGCTGCGCACATTGCCATGATGGAGGAGGAAGTCGTCAACAAGCGCAAATGGATGCCCCCCCAGCACTTCCTCGATCTGATGGGTGCTACCAACCTCATTCCAGGTCCCAACTCTACTGAGATGACCATGCACTGCGGCCACGAACGCGCCGGCTGGAAAGGACTTTTTGTGGCGGGTTTTTGCTTCATTACTCCGGCAGTCATCCTGACCGGCATTCTGGCCTGGCTCTACGTCACCTACGGTGAAGTGCCGGCAGTGGAGCCCTTCTTGTACGGCATCAAACCAGCCGTGCTGGCCATCATCCTGAGCGCCATCTACAAGCTGGGGCAAAAAGCGCTAAAAAACTGGCAGCTGGGCCTGATTGGGATAGCCACCATCATTGCTTCCTTCCTTGGCGTAAGTGAGGTTTTGGCTATTCTCGGAGCAGGGCTGGTGGGGTTGCTGTGGTTTGGACTACTGCGGTCCGAGCATAGTTTGAAGTCTTTTTTTCCCCTTTTGCTTTTCCAACAGGCAGCCACCCAGCTACAGGATATTTCCAACCTCAAGCTCTTCCTCGTTTTCCTCAAGATCGGAGCCGTACTCTTTGGTAGCGGCTACGTGCTGGTGGCCTACCTCGATGGAGAACTGGTCGAAAAGCTCAACTGGCTCACCCGTCAGGAACTGCTCGACGCCATTGCCATTGGCCAGTTTACGCCCGGGCCGGTGCTTTCCACAGCCACTTTCATCGGCTATCAGGTGAATGGAATTTGGGGAGCTGTGGTGGCAACACTTGGCATCTTTCTCCCCTCTTTTTTCTTTGTCTGGCTACTCAATCCGCTCGTTCCCAAGCTAAGAAAATCTCCACTGGCCGCTGGCTTTCTCGACGCCGTCAATATCGGTGCTGTGGGCATCATGGTGGCCGTAACCATCAACCTGGGCAGGGATGTACTGATCGACTGGGTGGCATGGGTGATCGCCCTGGCAAGTATTGGCGTGACCTTTTTTGTCAAAAAGATCAGTGTTTTCTGGATCATAATCGGTGGCGCAGTATTGGGGTATTTGCTGAAAATGATTTGATTTTCCTTCCCCCACTTCTTAAATCTTATAATTTATAAAGCCCTTCTGCCTAATTAACCCGAAATTGGCATCAATTACCGGAGAAATCACCAGTCATGTTTACCATCGACGTCCTCACTTTATTTGCCTTTATCGGTACCTTCCAGGGGTTGGTATTTGCGGCTATCTTCTGGCTACGCAATAAACACATTTCCAATAAAATTTTTTCCCTGCTACTACTCGTCACCAGCATTCGCATCGCCAAAAATATTTTTGTGCACCTCCGCGAACTCAACCCCGACATGTTTACATCGCTTACTTTTTGGCGGTTAGCAGTGTACATCGGGTTGGCGCATCAGTTTGCTATTGGGCCCCTATATTACCTCTATTTCCAGGCCAAATTGCAGCAGAGATTCAAATGGCAGCGCTCATTTCTGTGGCATTTCACCCCTTACTTTGCCCTAATATTGATTAGTCCAATGCTGCAGTGGGGATTCTGGGCCAATGGCGGACTATGGCTGTCCTATGCCTCCATTTTGATTTATTACCTCCTTACTTTCCGATTATTTTTTCGCCAAACCAGCACCATTGACCGGGCCACCTCTAAATGGCTGGCCGGACTGCTTGGGCTTGCATTCCTGTTGATGTTTGTCTACTCTCCAGCCCTGTTCAAATACGTCGGCTACATCGGCGGTGCCTTTTTTTACACTATTGCCATCCTCACCGTGGGTTACATTATGCTCGCCAATAAAGGGGCCATGCCCTTCTTTCAAACCAAATATGAGACCTCTTCGTTAAGCCCGAAAAAAGCCCGGGAGATCAGACATCAGCTGGAGCAAATCATGATGGAAAAACAACCATACCTCAATCCCGAACTAACCCTGCAAAGCCTCTCAACCCGACTCGACGTATCGCCACACCACCTGTCCCGGGTTATCAACCAGGAATTAAAAATGGGATTTGCGGACTACATCAACACTTTCCGTTTGCAGGAAGCCGCAAAGCGTTTGATCGACCCCGATTCGGCTCACCTGAAAATTTCCGCACTGGCCTACGAAAGTGGCTTCAATTCAGTGCCCACCTTCAATACCCTTTTCAAAAAGGTATACCAAATGACCCCTTCGCAGTATCGCAAACTAAAGCTTTAACGGAGTACCTTTTGCAAAATCTTCGGCCGTCACCGGCACACCATTAATTTCCGAAGTATCCCAGTCCTGCGCAATCTTCCATTCTCCATTTTCTTTCCTCAGCACCACATGAAAGCGGGCATAGTACGATCGCATTTCCTCCCCCGGAGCCTGTGAAGTAATGTGATAATACCCCACTTCATACCCAATATCGCCGTGATAGATGCGGTGCTCCAACCAAAAATCAATGGTCCGCTTTCGGTTATCCGGCTGACTGTAGTGCTTTTTATTCGACTCCCGATACTCCTCCCCCACCTTGATGCCCCATTTGTTTACCCGCAGCACATCTGCGGTATGCAATGCATTAAACGCCTCCCAATCCCGCTCCTCAAAGGCAGCTTTAAACGGCTTCCAGAGTTTTTCGTTTACATCCTGAGCCGTAGCAGCATCGTCCTGAGCATAAATAGTGGTCGCTAAAAAAAGCATGGCCAGCATTAAAGTCAATCGTGGTGATTTCATATTCAGATCATTTTATCGATGTACTTTTTATTGATTTGGGCGTATCCTCTCGGCTGAGCCGAGAGGCCACGTGCTTCCGGGGTTCGCTGCGCTCCGTGTCGGCGGAGCCGACACCCACCTTATCAGGCGGCCCTCCAGCCCGTTTACGCAAAGCTCCCCGCATCTACAAACGGCACATCAGGTGAATAATACCACAAGGGTATCCGTTTTCCTGATTTCATGCTATTAAAATTATAATAATTAAGACCATGTTTGGAGGTCTGATTTGAAAGTGAAAACAATCAGTTTTTTGATGAGACAAGGCACCTTTTTGCAGGGCATACCCTGAGGTACGGTCAAAAAAAGTAACGCAGGATCATCAAAAAAATGATGTTTGTAGCTCAAAGTTTGACCTCCAAACAGGGTCTAAACTCAACTCATCTGGTGATGCCCATTTTTCCCAGCACCTGCATTGTCACTTCCTTGCGGGCCGCAGGAAAGTCGTCCATATTGAATTCCGCAGTTGGTTCCACATTGGTGGCAAAGTAATAGACCGAATTGCCCTTTTCCACATACCCCACGAACCAGCCGTTGTCATTGCCATTGCGGATCGACCAACCCGTTTTGCCGCTAATTCGGTAACGGTCATTGTCATCGATGACCATTAGCCTTTTCATAATTTGTGTGGTGTGATCGGTAATGGGCAATCGGTTTTCATAAAAGCGATGCAGGAAATCAATTTGCTGAAAGGCAGTAATCCGCGATTCGCCCTCCAGCCAAAATAAGTCAATACTATTCGAATCTACGGCCATCTCTCCGTAGTTCAATTTCCGCAAATACTCCTGCATCCGCTCCACGCCCACCTTTCGGGCCACCTCCTGATAACACGGCACACAAGACCGGTGAAAGGCCTCCCGAAAGATCATATCCTGTTCCCAGATGGGGAGTCGACGTTTTTGGCCGTCCCATTTAAACAGCGTACTGTCATCTTTCACTACGCCAACCTCCAATGCAATAATGGAATTGGGAATTTTAAAAGTTGAAGCCGGCAAATTGCCCTTTCTGGCTCGCTCAAAATCATTGGAGTAATACTCCCCTTTTTGCGGATCGAAGATCAGGGTAGTGCCGGTCAGTTGTGAGGAATCAATGATCGCTTGAAAAGAAGCTTTCATGATTTCTTTTCGAATCCCTTCCTCTTTCGCCTCCGTTTCCATTGTAGGGTTAACACACCCAACGATGCCGCATAAAAACAATAAGTAGAATATCTTTCGCATTGTACCTGGATTTGTAACCCTAAATATATTACACAATTCCTTATAATTCGCAGTAGTTCTTCTTAAGGCACTTTAAATTAAAATAAAACAACCTTCGGTATTTACATATAAATTTCTTATATTGACGTTTTCACATAAACAAAACCTACTTACACTTCCGCCTAAAGCCCACACATAAATGAGTTACTCCTTCTTTGACTATGCCGCAAAGATTAAAGACGTATACCTGGAATTAGACAACTTCAAGTTCTTTCACAGTCCCTTCGGCAGAGATCAGCCCGATGAGCGATTTATTGGTCGGCGCAGCGCCTTGAATCGCATTAAAATGATTTTAAAGAATTCGGACACCAAGTCCGGTGCCTACCTCATAACGGGCTTCCGGGGCATGGGCAAGACCAGCATTGTGCGCAAGGCTATTTATGATTTGAACAAGGAATATAGAGAAGAAAAATCCAGGCGACATCGAAAATACCAGCATGTCCTTCTATTTTTTGAAAATATCATTTATCTCATATTGGGCTGGAAAGCCTATCCCTATCTTTACAATGCAGAATCTACTTTTGCTCTAAGTATTTCTATTGTTATTTCTATCATTTTAAGCTCTTTATTGATCAGTTCGCTACTCGATCATTTAAAAACACACCAAACCTACGCTAGACTGACCAAATTTGAGAGGGTTGAAATATACCTGTCACAAGGTGAAGTAAAAGATATTGATGTGCTGCGACAAATCACAACACAACTACTTGCCAAATGGCGTCAAAATCAGCATAGGGGCAATATTTCGCTACGATTTGATATCAGGTATACCCTGAAATTATTTCTGATGTCCACTGTTGAGTATTTATTTTTCGGCTATAATAAAGCAAGCACAAATAAAATTCAGTATAAAAATATCCTTAAAGAATTAGAATACCTCAAACAACGATTGAATGCAAATTTAACGGCATCCAGTGAGACCGATATAAGGCCTATTGTAATAGCCAAGAGATTTTCCCCGTTTTCATTTCGAAGTGGCAATAAATCGTTTTTGCCAAAAGTTAAAGGCAAAGAAATCGAAAATGAATTGGTTCAGATTTTATTTGATATTGAAAAACTTCGAAAACCAAGAGACAATAAAAGGACAGGCTTGAGCCAATACTTTAAAAATTGGTTTGACAACTTTTATCCACAGTTTGACATTCCCGAATTCATCTTCGTAATCGATGAGCTGGACAAAATTGAACCCAACTACAATTACAGCACCGATGAGCAGGACGCGCTCGATATATCACCCGACAATAGCAAAGGCATGTTTGCCTCTGAAAAAATTCGTCACCGCCAGGAAAGCATTGCCAGCCTGTTGGCCAACCTGAAAAGCTTCCTGAATATCGCCATGGCCAAGTTTGTATTCATTGGCGGCCGCGAGATGTACGATGCCTCTCTGGCCGACATCGCCGACCGGGATTCCTTTTACAGTAGTATCTTTCACGATATCATTTATATCAATTCCTTTTTTAAGGATAAAATCGAAATAAGATCAGGCGTCACCCGCATGACCGAGGCTTATTTGTGCAGTATCCTGATTCCCGACGATTTTCTACAAAAGGAAATGCAGGAAAAGAGGAAAAACAATCCTTCTGAGACCATTGATGAAGATTGGGAAAAGGAAAAACTTTTCAAATTAAAATATTACTACGAATATTTACTAATAGTACAAGCCCGGGAAAATGAAACGAACCAACTAAAAACGCCATTACCGGATGAATTAAAAGAATTGCAAACAGAAAGGCTTTACAAGATCATTTTCCTCTTGCAAAAATTGATCATCTTTCTTACTTACCGCAGTAATGGTACCCCCAAAAAGCTAACCGGGCTGATTGAAGATTATATTGTAAAAGGTTCTCACCGGTTACAACGACTTAAAGCGGATTCCAAAGCAATTGTGATCGAAAACCCGGAAGCTGCAGATAAGGCCATCGAACAGCGGCTATTTCTTTGCTTTAAATACAATAGCCAATACGAGATCGGCCTCACCGCTAACCTTTATCGCCCCTATCTCATCATCCACAGTCGCTATCTCAAAGCCCTGGGAGATAAGCTTTTGTTTTCCAACGCGTTCATCATGGACCACATTTTGAAGTTTCATCCCTTTGGTTTTTCCTGGCGCAATTTGGAGCTCATTCCAGAGATCATCCTGATCAACAAAGAGCCCAACCTCCGCGGATTTATTGCCGACTTGATCAAGTTTCTATCCGGCACCTACCTCCGCATGACGGTCACTGGCGTCAACCAATTCAAGTTTTACAACGAAATGAAAAACGAATTGGAGTATGTCTCCAAAATTTCCGATCTAAGTTCTGCTGCTTTCAATTTCACCCTTGATGAATCGCTGCTCATCAAACGGCACTACCGCAAAAAACTGGAAGATGCGCTAAAGAGCTTTGATCACTTCTCTCCCCGTGAGAAAGAGTCCAGATATCTCTATTCCATTGGATTCATCCAAAATATCCTGGGTGATCTGCATTACTACGACAAGGAATTCGACGATGCCCTAATGTATTATTATGATGCCTCTCAATACCTGGATGACTGTTACAGTTTTGGCAACATGGCCAAACAGCGGTTTGTATTGCTCATCCAGAATCAGCTTAAACTAGGGCAAACAATGGAGAAAATCCGCTCCTACAATTCGGCCTTTTCCGTATATCAGCAGCTTACGATCAACCTGCCGCTGTACCTGGCTGAGATTGTGGACAAAGACGAGGAGCATGCGCCCGTCAATTTTGAAGGGATCAAACCCTACCGGGGCTTGCAGCAAATCAACAAGGGCTACGTGGCCTGGCTTAGCCTGGTGGAAAAGCAGCGTTTTGATGGCCTCACTAAAGTTAATTTAATTCAAAATCGAGAAGCGCTGGAACATCTCCTGGAACTGAATAACGACCAAATTGATAATGGTAAAGAATCACGCACAGATCGCCATCGGTTTAGTTTTCTGCTTGGAGATTATTACAATAACGTAGGCAGTATACTCTATTTTAAAAACAAAAACTTTGTTGGTCTTTGTCGCAATTTGGCGGAAGCCCAACCCTTGCATAAAGCGGAACAGATGCCGTCATTGCTGCATTCGGATGCGGCCGTCAGTTTCTCGGCGTTTCAATATTATTTTCTTTCTCTTGTGCATTTTTTGGATGCGGTGGAAGAGGATTTGCTTGCGGGAGGTGACAAAGAAGAACAATGGAAAAATTTTTCAACTTTTGAAAAAGCAACCGCATTATTGGATCAGACCTATGAATACGCTACCAATGCCAATGCACTTTACCATTTTGCAAACCTGTTTTCTAAACTGGGAGATACCGCACTAACCTTTATCAAATCCAAAGAGCAAAGTGTACTAAACAAAAAAGCCTTCAGGCTTTTCACGCCAGACCAACACACCAATGACCTTATACCAATACTAAAGACCTTGGCGAAAGACCTGGATGCCAGTCTTGATACCACCAGGCATATTACCAAATACTATAGCATAAACACCGTCTTCCTTTTCTATCGAATAGCCAGTGTCTTTTACGCCAAGGCGGGCCGATCCTACAGCTACGCCTTTCAGTACAAAAAGGTATTGTATATCCTCAAAGATCACCTTGTATTCTGGGGGAAAGAACTGCCGGATAATCCCCTGCCCTCTGATCAAAAACCAAAAGAAAATGCGACAAAAACGAAAAATGATGCTCAACAGAATCAGGTGACTAATACCCCAAAAACTGAGGTCATTGACTACCTGATCAAATGTATTTCCAGTTCAGATCCTGAAATAGCAAAAGGATTGGTAACTGACCTGGAGGAGATGGCGATGCTAATTGTACGAACTTACACCCAATCATATGAAGTATCCAACCGTCCCCAAATTTTAAAGTATCGTCAAATATTTGGCCACGGAGAAGAGAAGCGTAACAATAATTTACTGTACAACAACCTGGCCTCCAGCCATGAAACCAGAGAAATACTAGTGCTGACCCGGGAAATAAAATTGAAGTTAAAACGGATCAGAGCGAAGCTCAATATTTTTGATAAAAAGGAAGTGGAGAAACTGGAGTCCGGTAAGCAGATGACCAAAACGGAGGAGGAAAAACTGAAGCAGCTAAAGCTACTAATCAAAAAACTTGAGATTCCATTTAAGGACCATCTCTCTTCTCCTTTTACTACCATTTCCAACAAATTTGTACGTATGCTGGAATTGAAGTACCGCTGCGAACGCAATTACTTTTTTCTTGCCCATTTGTTGCGGTTGGAGTTCCTGTTTCATCGCCAGGAGTTTACAGAAGAAACTCTCCCAAAAGGACAAAAACGGCTTGAAGATGCAACGCTCCCCGACCGTAGCATGCCGGAGGAAATGAAAGGCAAAGAGCTTGTCAAATTCCTCATTTATGACGCTATATTCTGTCTATTCGATGTGTTAAAAACCCAGGATATTTACGGGTCCAGTTACATGATCAGCCATAGTTACCGGGCCAATGCCCACTACAAGCTGGCCAATTGGTGCGAGGCCCTGCTTAATTATCGAAAGCTGGTCCACTATTCTGAAAAAGATGAGCACCATGAACAGAAAAAGAAGCGAGAAAAGGAAAGAAGAGAGGAAGAGGATAAGCTGGCCAACCTCCTAGGCACTGATGCCACTTACTATCTGGAGCCAAATTATCATAATGAGCTGGCCATTAAACACTATCGGGCAGCTATAGAGATGCACACTGAAGGCAAAGCTTACAAAGACCGCCTGCACGATATGTACTTTTTGGAAGACGACTACAACGATAACTTCTACCACTTTTGTGCTGCTAATGAGCGTTATCGACTCAATATCAAACTCATTGCGAATAAATTGAAAGACCTGGAGAAGAAGGTACGTGAAGGATCAATCGTTTACAAATATGGCAACTACGAATGAGATTGATGCTCACCCCACCATATCCCTCATGATCAAATAGCACTCCTGCACATAAGGATCTCCCTGAATGCGCTCGCGCCATTACAGTATTTTATGGTGTTGCACCTGATCTGGGCTTGGAATTGCGGAGACTAATCAAGATAAAGAAAAAATCCGTCCCACTTTACAAAAGTGGTCGATTGACTGGGTTTTCTGTCCGTAGTTCGTGCTATTATTCACTAAAAGCACCTGACTATGTTAAAAATGTACATGAGTAGCGCTCTGGTACTAATCGGCTTGGTTTTCGCCTCGGCCCAGCAAGTGACCACACTTTCCAGTGATTCCGGCATTGATGATGCCATGGTATTAAAAGATGATGGCTTTCTTTACGGGGCACAATACACTGGTAGTGCCGTTTTCAGGCTTTCGCCCGATGATTGGTCCTCGGAAGAGTTTGCCTCAGGATTTAACAGCCCCAACGGCATGGCCTTCACCAGTGATGGGAGCCTCTTTATGGCCGATCAGGAAGGCAACAGAATCTACCGCATCCTGGAAGATGGTACTTCGGAGGTTTTCATCAACAACTTTTACAGTCCCTCCGGTATGATTAAGGAGCCGGATAGCGACACTCTGGTGGTGACCAGTTACTACGGCAACAGAATCGTCAAGATCGCCCCGGATGGTGCAGTGCTGACCATCACCACCAATGATCTTTTAAACGGCCCGGTGGGCCTTTGCTATGATGATGACGGCCAGCTTTACGTGGGCAATTTCAATAATCGGCGCATCATCAAAATTCATGATGACGGTCAGCAGGAATTGCTGGTACAACCTTCGGGTGGTGGCTGGCTGGGCTTTATCACCTATGCCAAGGGGTATATCTATGGGACTTTGTTTTCACAACACAAAATCTTTCGCACCGACTTGCTGGGCAATGATACCATCTTTCTGGGCAGTGGCCCCGGCATAATGGATGGCGGACCGGGTGAAGCTACATTCAACGGACCTAACGGAATCATTGCTTCGGGTTCGCAGGATACATTGTTTGTTTCGGATCACCATACGCGGGCCCTGCGCATCATTACGCAGCTGGATGAAATCACGACCAACTCCCAGGCTCCTGTTGCGGATATTCAGTGGCAGGTTTCACCCAATCCAACTATCGATCAAATTCGGATTGAATTCCAACTGGAACAAAGCACTTCTATTGACTTGCAACTGATTGATGGCAGCGGGAAATTGGTACAGACAATTACTACACCCAAAATTTTTTCGGCGGGTAGTCATATCATTCCCGTGGCCGTAGATCATCTTTCTCAGGGCTTGTACTTCGTGCGAATCAGGGCCGAAGAGCGGGCTGTTTTCAATCGGGCTTTTATTAAGTCTTAGTCACCGGCCTGTTGTGTCTTAGTTTTTGTACTTTCTACACATCAGATTAAAGAGGCTGTCTCTGTTTTATGACTTTTGAGGCAGCCTCTTCCTTATCTACTCTGTTCCAATCAAACCACCGTAAAGGTTCGACTCAGTACACTGACCACATCCTTCCCATTGGGTAAATAAGCCTTCATTTGCACAAATTTAAAGGAATCGCCCGGTGAGAGTTTTTTTAACTCAGTGTGCATCACTTCAGTTAATTCATTTGAATCTGTCTTCAATGTTACGGACCGGCCATTACTGGTAATTTTTACCGCAAAGGTAAAAATGTGTGAACCTTTTGCGCAGCCATCTACAGTCAATGTGCAGTGGTCAGCAATTTCCGTCGGAGTAATTTCTCCGCCAAATTTACCGGCAAATTTAGCGTAAGCACCACCTGGTAATAGATTCTTGGAAACAACATCATCGTGCAAGGTAAAAGAACTGGTAAGCAAGACCAGTAAGCTCAATAAGCAAGAATAGCTTTTCATCTTCTTTAGGTTTGGTGAACGAGATGAGACAAACTTAAAGAGGATAACGGAGCCGATGTGGGAAAGTAGAGCAACGCCCTTTTAACGGAGAGGAACCACCCTAAATAAAAAAGGAGTGGCCTCCCGAGGGAAGCCACTCCACTTGCAAGTATCTTATATGATTCTTACTCTACGATGATCATTTTCTTCGTAGCAGTGAATTCGTCAGTAGATACTGTGTAGTACAGTACACCAGTTGCAGGCAGATCGTTGCTGTTAACAGTTACATTGTTGTAACCCTTGGCAAAGTCTCCTCTAACCAGTTTCAGTACCTTACCTGTTACGTCGTTGATGGTAACGGTCACTTGTGCATTTGTTGGCAAGTTGAAACCAATCTGCGTCTCACCCTTGAATGGGTTTGGCGTGTTTTGGTATACTTCAAAGCCAGCAGTAGCTACCGTGCTCTGACCAAAGTTAATGGCCACATCCATCGTACCGTCGTTTTGGTTGTATGCCTCCGCTACTGTGTAACGTGAGCTTACACCGATCAGCTCGCTCAACTGAGCATCAACGCGTGCGCTGAATACCAGGCTGAACAATACTTCATCAGCTTTCGCTTCGCCGTTCCAGCTAGTGGTGATCATACCTTCGCTTACGAAGCGCATTCCGAAGTTCTCTTCAGTTACTACTCCGCTGATCAGGTCAACCAATTCCAGTGCTTCGTTGTCGAAGGTCAAGGTGAACTGGTAGCCCTGGATCTTAGCGATGTCGGCTGCCGTAAAGGTTACAGTGTACTCGTTGCCAGCCTTCAGTGCTACATCCGCTACGTCAAAGGCAAATACGCCTTCCATGTTACGGTTATCAACATCAGCGAAGTTGTTGGCAGTTACACTACCGTTAACATCACCAATCTTAACAGCTACGAAGTCCGCATCGTCGATGTTCGCATCCAGGTTGTTTACGTTGTAAACTTCTGGGAACGCCTCAGCCCATGGGTTAGATGGATCTGGGAATACATAAGCGGCATCAACAAAACGCCAGCTGGTGTTATCCTCAAACTCAGTGTCTACGTTCAGGATCAGTTTTCTGATCTTGATGATGTCTACCGTAGAGATAGAGTGTGAGTTGTTCACGTCAGCAGCAATCATCTTGTATGGGCTGTTCAATGGAGTCACACCCAGGATGTGCTTGCTGATCAATACAAGGTCAAATGTAGATACTCCGTTGAGGTAGTTGTTGTCCAACTGTGGAGAAACGGTGTAGTCATATCCATTCTCGAGGTTGTTGAACTCGTAAGCTCCGTCTGCCTCAGTAGTCATGTTAGAGATTGATCCACCGCTCAGACCTACTTCTACGTCCTGAACAGTTTCAGACTCTTCGGTCATGATCACACCGGCGATTCTTGAACCAACGCCTCCACACTCATCTCCTTCACAAGAACCCATGTTGTCTTGTACCAGGATGTAAGTTTCACAGAAGTCGTAGTTTGGTCCGCCTACACTACCATCAGGCTGTACTGAGTATGGGTTGTCTGCATCGTCCCATGCATAGATGCGTACGATCAAGGTCGCTGGGTCGTCACAGGTGGCTACCAATCCAGTTACACTTGGGTCTGGCAATTCAGATCCGGCAATAACTGAGTCTGCTCTGTGGATAGAGTACTTCAGAATCTCTGTTACGTTCTCGTTGGTTGGGTGCTGATCACCCTGACCTGTACAATCGTAGATTGGGCTGGCAATGAAGTCATTAGCCCAGATAGCCATGGCTGCACAATCCTCGTCACCGTCGCCGTCAGCGTCAGTACCCGCTGGCTGTGGCATCAATTCGATGGCCAAACCATTGATACATACTGGGGCTGGTGCCTTACAGTCTACTACCGTAAATGGTACATCTGCACTTGAGTAGTTACCACAGCCGTCGTCTACGCGGATACCAAACTCATGGTCACCAATTGGGTATGTACCGCTGATGGTGAAGTTTGGATAGCTGCCGCTCAGGCTTACTACTGATGGGTTGTCATCGCTGTTGAAGTCGATGCTACCGTCAGCGTCTACGTCCAGATAGATGATCACTTCGATATCATCTGGTGTACAGTTCTCGTCTACTACGAAGGTAATCTCTACATCGCCAGTACAGTTCACGCCATCCTCGCTGCAGAACGCATCATATGAATCTACTGTGATGATTGGGTCTACGTTGTCGTATACGCGGATGTGCTGCTCGTACTTCCAGTAACCGCGTGATGCGATATCACGGATATTTGGAATCGGCTCTGCTCCCTGCTGTACAACACCAGTGATTGGATCACGGGTTGCGTTCACGTCAATGGTAGAGTTGATCCAGTGTCCCGTTGGGTTGGTGATACCGTCACATGATGTACCTTTGGTGAAGGCAAATGGGTTGTTGTTCGCTTCGTTGTTATCACGGTCGAAGTAGGTAATGCCGTTTGGACGTACCAATACCCATACATCTTCGTCACCTGGCTGTCCGTCACAATCTTCGTCACGGCTTACCGTTACTGCTTGGGAAATGCCATCATACTCACACCAGTTAACTACCTGGAAGTGACGGAAGATCTTGTAACACTCGTCGCCAGAGGCGCTCAGTGTATCGTCAGTGATCTCTACGGCCAACAGGTCGCAACCGATCTCTTCGTAGGCAATGGTATCTGGATTAGGTTCGCCACAGAATGCCTCAGCATCTTTAGGGAACTTGATTTCGTATTCGTGTACTTCGTTGATCGTGATGATCTGCTGGCAAGAGTTGGTCGATACGTTGCCCTGTGCATCAATAGCACGGAAGCGACGGATAATCGTTCCAAAGCCACAGTCATCCAGGTTATCAATTGGAGGCAACTCCTGAGTGTAGGCTCCTGGACAGTTGTCCGTAGCCATCGCGTTTCCAAACAGTTCCTGCAGCAACAAGGTGTCGGTTGCAGAGAAGTTGTAGGGAAGGTCGTTACAGTCACGTACTACTGCATGTGGTGGTGCACAGAATGGACGGATCTTGTCCTCTACCAGTACTTCCAACCAGCATACGTTGCTGTTGTCTGTTACCAGCTTGGTCGAACCGTCACAGTACGTTACAGGAATGGTGTTACCTGCAATACCGTCGCCGTTGCGGTCGTCCCATACTCTCAATTCGATGGTCACCATATCGTTAACGTCGCAGCAGTTGAAGTCTACGTAGTCTCCCCATGGTGAGTAGAATGGAGGAATTGGGTTACAGGTAGTCGCGTCTTCACTGTACAATCTGCGTACTTCGATGCGGATTGGGCCACAGTTGTCAGAACTTCCTTCGTCGATGTCAGCAGCGTATACGCGAGCGTAACCCTGTCCGCCGATTGAGATGTTCAGGTCGTCATCACATACTGCGATGGGCTCTACCTGATCTTCTACCTGGAATGGACATTCGATCACTGCGATGTTACCACAGTCGTCTGTTACCGTGTAACGGAAACGGTGGCAGCCCAATGGAATGCCGCTTACAAATTGTGGCTGATTTGGACCTACGGTTACCACAACTACGTCTACATCTACGATGTCTACGATGTTGATACCCCACTGGTCATAAACCGTATCTTGTACAGTTGTTACTACTTCCGTGCTTACTTCGTAATCTGAACAGTTATCTGTTACCGTTGGTGCTGGAATAGCAAAAGCGGCAGTACAGTTGAATGGCCCAGTTGAGTAAGTCAAAATATCTGGAATACCGTCCCAGTCGTAGTCAACCTCAGGACAAGTCACCTCAGGTGCTGAGAAGTCACCTACTTTGATGATCTGTACAAAGATTTGTGATTCGATTGGGTTACACCAGTTCAGTACGTTCCAGCTACGGATAAACTTGTATGCGCTTGGGCATACTTCAATGCGTGGCTGATCAGAGTACTGAGCCGCCAGGTTGCAGTATTCTTGTGCACCTGCTACGCCCAGATTTACAAAGCCGGTGGCAGTTTGCACAAATGGCCAGCCGGTGATAGCTGGTGATGGGTTGTTCGCTTCGAAGTCTCCTTCGTCACACTCTACAAATGCAGTCAATGGTGGTACCATTACGTCGGCCACTGTCAACTTACGAGCAGAGATTACCTGGCTACATGCATCAGCTTCGTTGCCTTTAGCATCAACTGCTGTGAAGGTACGAGTGATGGTGTTTGGTGCACAGTTTGGATCCATGTCTACTACATCGGTCACACAAACGGTGATGTCACCACAGTTATCTGATACAAAGCCATTGAATGGATCGCCATTCACTGGGTAGCCCGTCTTAGCCAACAGATCCAACAACTGCTGCAGGCGCTGACGCTCCTGGAAGTTGGTTGGGTAAATGACGTTACCGTCTGCGTCTACATTGTAGCAGCGTGGTACGTTTGCTGGCAAGGTGCTCAGGGTCAACTCAAGGATATCGTCACATACTAATTCTACCAAAGCAGTAGAGGTCTGTGGTGTAGAGATGCCAGGTCCTTGTACTACGCCGTTGCCATCGCTGAAGATGTTCCAGGTGTAATCACCCATAGTCGTAGCAAAAGTTCCGGTAGTCAACAGTGAGTAGGTCTGGCCAGCCTCCAATGGCAAGCTGATGCGTACCAGTGGGTTGAAATCTGTGTAGAATGCACCAAACTGTGTACTTGGGAACAATACAATTGCTCCGGTTGCTACCTGCTGGTCATTCTGGAAGATTACGTTTGAACATGGCTGGTTAGCGTCAAAGCCACCCTGGAACAACAGTGCCATAGCACCACCGTTTGCACCGGTGAAGTCGTCGCTTTCGAAGAAGAACGTATAGTAGTCAGTTTGAGTTACTGTGAAGTTGAACAGGTCGTAAGAGAACTCGTCCTCTACGTCATTAGCTCCTGGGTTCTGGTAACTCAATACTTCATAGAAACATGGGTATTGCAGCGCCTGGATCGTTGGATCAGTGCCGTCAATAGTGCCGTCAAGCGTTTGTACGTCTACTGAGAAGAACGCCATATCCGTGTCGTCTGGGCAATCCAGTACCGGATCGTCTTTGTCTTCTGCTGTGATATAACCCCAGCACTGTGTGAATGCACCTGCATCTACACCTGAAGCATATTGGAATGTAAAGTTGTCAACCAATGCGCTACCAGCACCGCCGAAGCAGTCTTCTGATACGATACCGATCAAGATTACATCACCAGCCATAAGGTCAAGTGATACAGTACCGCTAGCTGTTCCGAAGTTCTCAGTATCAACGATACCGGTGCTTACGTTTACAGTTACGATAAAGGCATCCCAACCCACATCAAGGTTAGACCAGTCATAGTCAAATGTCAGGGTACCGTTAGCAGGCATAGTAATCATTGCTGTAGCCTGTGCATCAGTACAAGTACCACCATCAGGTCCTTCGAAAGCAATAGACGATGCAGAGAAATCAACAGATCCGTTGTTTTCTTCCAGTACAGTCCAGTTTTGTGGAGCAAATGGTCCAGTAAATCCAATTACATCTTGTGGTATAGCCAGTGTTACGTTTACTGGGAATTCGCCACAACCGTCAACAGTGGTTCCGTTGGATGGATCCTCATCTACTACGGTGATGTCGAAGTCAGATGGTACCAAACAGCCGAATTCACCTACCAATACCATGGAAGGAATGATCTCAGCCTGGCAGTTGTCGTCCAGTGTGATGTTGATATCGTCGTTACAAGCCAGGTTTGGCGTAGCCATTGGGTCTTGTGAAACGTTTACAAAGAAGTCCTCCTGACGAGTGTTGCCAGCTGCGTCAGTAGCTTCGATCAATACCTGGTATGACTGATTGGCTTCGAACAAGCCAATGTAAGTATCACCACCTGGTGATGGTACGATCAATCCTCCAGCAAATGGAGGTGCCACTTGTACAATTACTTCTACGTTGTCGTTAGCAAGGTCACCGTCACAGTTGTCAGTGGCCGTTACTTCAAAGATAACAGTTGCAATATTAGACTCACATGGGTCCAATTCTACGTTGATATCCTGTGAAGGATAAATGATGATTGGTGCCCAGTTGTCTGGCTGATCAGTTACTACGATTTGTGCATCAACAGTAACGCCACCGTAAGAAGCTACCAGAAACTGGCCGCTGTTGGCTGCGCTCAAAGTTACAGTGTACTCAACGTATACGCTATTGCCGTTCAGGTCAAAGTAGCTAGGAGTGATGGTGTTGCCTCCCAAAGTCAGGGTCAATCCATCAACGTTGATACCGTCAGCTGAAGCGAATACATCACAGTCGTCGCTTACAGTCAGAGAAATAATTTGATCGATCTCGGTCTGACATACTGGAACGGTGAAGTTCAGGTTGCCAGGCATGTCGATTACTGGATCCTGTGGAGCGTCCTGTGTTACTACCAGGCTTGGCAATACAGATGTTGGTCCGTATGTGATGCTTGGGAAGTAAGTACCAGGAGCTACTTGTCCAGAGTATTCTACATATACACAGTTGTTACCTACGTTGTCGCTGAAGAATGGCGTCAAACCTGCACCACTGGTGAAGGTGATCGCATTTACATCTACTGGCTCACAGTCATCACATACCGTGAAGCTGTAAATCACGTTGGCGGTAGCCTGACAAGATGGAATGTTGTAATTCTCTGCGTTGGCATAGATTACTGGATCCAGGTTCTCAGCGGCTGCTACCGAGGTAACGCCAATTGAAGTACTTTCAAAAGTACCCAAGGCACTGGTGTAAGAAATAGTGATGAAGTCAGACAATGGTGTTGCACCAGCTGTTACATCTACTGAGTATTCGAAGTAGTTAGAAGTAGGCTCAACAAATACCAGCTGAAGGTTGGAAAGGTTTCCACCATTCAGGTTAACCGTTGGGTTACCAGTCAAGGTAGCATCACAACCACCAGTGATGGTTACACCAAACAATACAGTCACATCGTCCTCACATACTGGGATAACGGCACTGATTGGATCAGCTACGATCGCCAGGTCATCCTCATCAGCAATGACGTTAGCTGAAATGCTCACACTTGCAGTGTTGCCGGCGATGTCTGAACCGGTAACTGTTACAGTTGACTGACCAGCACTCCAGTGCACATCCAACAGGTAGTTGATGCTAAATGGATCATCAACCAGTGGAGAAACTACCTGAGTACCAGGAATCAAAGAAGCAGGAGCAGTAACTGCTGTTGCAGTGAATGCACCAGGAACTACGATGAAACCGTCACAGTTGTCAAATCCATAAACGTAGAATTCGTCCTGACGGCCACAAGTACCTTCAGGAAGCGTTACGTTACCCAGGTTCGCGGCAGTGCCAGGAATAGTAAATGGATCGGTGTCTGCCAAAATGTTACCGAAAATGTCGGTCAGGTAGATGATTGGATTCACCACGTCAACACCAGCAGGAACCACAACACTTACCGTTACCGGGTTGGTTGGTGGGTTACATGGACCGGTTTCTGTTACCTGTACTGTATAAGTACCAGCTGCTGCGTTGGTAAACAGGTATGGACTACCTGCGTCAGTAGCACCCAATACAAGATTAGGAATGGTAGCAGAAGGACCAGCTACAACAGCGATGTCATAGGTAGTACCAGTACAAGAAGGTCCATCATTGATGGAAATGGTGAAAGATCCGTCAAATCCACCAGGACAAGTTGGGCGAGTAGCTGCCCAATCTACGGTGAAAGGATCATCGAAAGTACAGAAAGTGAATGGTCCTGCAAATGGCGAGGCGTTGCCGCCAGCCAGGCCGTCACAAGTTTCTGTTACATAATAGTCGTAGCATGTACCTGGTGCCAATGCGCCGCCCATGATATCAACACTTACAGAACTACCTGCAATGTTGAGTCCTACGGAAGGTCCGTTATTAGGACCTGCACATACAACTACGTCTACAACGGCTTGACCTACATTGGTAAAGCCTTGGCCACCAATCAAAATT
This sequence comes from Saprospiraceae bacterium, assembly GCA_965229635.1. Taxonomy (GTDB): domain Bacteria; phylum Bacteroidota; class Bacteroidia; order Chitinophagales; family Saprospiraceae; genus BQJU01. Next base: position 1,051,683 of record OZ245894.1, on the reverse strand, counting down.
CTCCAGCAGTGGTCGTCCACTGGAAGGTTGTTGGTGGTGAAAGTTACAGTTACTGCATCACCCGTAATGTTAGCAGCGCCCAATCCTGTTGGTGCCGCACATTGCGCGTTGGCAGTCTGCAACCCTAATCCCAAGCCGGCAAAAAGCACTAAAGCCAGTGCTTTAATCCAACTCGCTGGATTAACGAAAGTAAAATTCGTTTTTTCCATAAGATCACAATTTGTTAAAAAATTAGGTAAAAAATTAGGTTATGAGATTGCTAAATAAATAGCCAAATGCCAAAAGCGTCCGGTCAAGACGTCTTCTGACTGCTTCGAAGAAATTACCTGATTCCGTAGTGGTTTAAGGTCGTCGTCTTCTAACATAATATGTTTAATTGCAAAGAAAACGGAACGGTATATATTTCCTCGTTTTGGTCTGTCTTACTATTTTTTATAGAACTGCCGGATTCAAATCTCCGACAAGTCAAAACGAATTATTTCAGTATTTCAAATGATCACCGCACCTTTTGTGCAGCGAGGGTCGTCGTTATTATTACAAAAATCTACATGACAAAAAAATGAACAACATGGTCGAATGTCAGTTCATTTTACTAAATTTTACTCTAAATACTAAGGGATGATGACTGATATGTAATCATAAAGGACTGTCGAGAACAGAAGAAGCCCTCTGAGGAGTATAATTTTTTAGTCATGGGATTAATTTTCATTATTACCTACAAATGTAAAGTATTCTGCTTGGAAATTCCAAATAACAGCCTTTAAAATTGTTTTCCTTTTTATTTAAAGTTAAATTTTTCTTCAAAAAGGCTATATTTTAGGGGTTTTTCAAAGATGGTTGTTGGTCTACTCCAACAAGGTGTTGCTCTATTATGTGCTTCATTGATCTACAAATCAAATACCTTTACCTTTGTTCTGCACCAATTCTATTCGATGAGAAAATCCGCGACGTTTATCAGACACTTCCTTTTTTGGGCACTTTACGTTGCCCTGGAATATCTGGCCAACATGATGCACCTTCAACCAGGTCAGGAAATGCGTTTTGTAAAAGCAACCCTATTGTCATTACCCGTATTAATGCTCTCTACCTATTTTATTGCCTTGTATGCGGTGCCCCGTTATTTGAAGAAAAATAACTGGCCGTGGTTTCTAGCCTCAATTCTCGTCGTAGCAGCTTTTCTATTATTGGGTCGCATCAAATGGCAGGAATTACTTATTTACCTGGAGGAAGGAAGATACTTCCGCATTCCAGTCAGCAAAGTACTCAAAAATACGATCCGCGATTATTCCATCGTGGCACTCGGTGTATGCCTCTATATAATAGGTGACTATCGAAAGAAGCAAAAATTGAACGAACAGCTGATCAAAGCTAAGGCGGAGGCGGAAATCAAACTGCTTAAAGGCCAGCTTCATCCACATTTTCTTTTCAATTCACTCAATAATATTTACAGTCTGGCATTGATGCGATCGGATTTGACGGCCGACAGTATTCTGAAGCTGACTGAATTGCTGGATTATCTGGTATATCGGGCCAGCATGGACCAGGTAGCCCTCAACAAAGAGATTCAACTGCTGGAAAACTACATCGGTTTGGAACAGCTGCGGTATGGCGAAAAACTCAAAGTCGTCTCTGAGGTACATTTATCTGATCCAAAACTCAAAGTCCCTCCATTGCTTTTGCTTCCCTTTGCAGAAAACTGCTTCAAGCACGGGGGTCTCGGTCCGGATGGCATTTTCAAAATCAATCTTACGCTGAAGGCTGAGGATCAGATGCTCTATTTTAAAATGACCAATACAAAAAGGAAAGCCCCAAAACTGGCTGTCAACGGAGGGATGGGGCTCGACAACATTCGGAAACGACTCCAACTGCTCTACCCCGACAGGCACCAGCTGCACATCCGCAACCTGCCTGAGCGATACGAGGTTGAACTTCAAATCAGCCTAACCACCCGCAAGAAGCAATCAATAGAATTTACCGAAAGTCATTGATATGCAATCATTTAAATGCTACATTCTGGACGACGAGCCGCTCGCATTGAAGGTCATTGAGCAACACCTTTCCAGGTTTAACCAGTTTGTTGTATGCGGTCAATCTACGGAGCCTCTGGAAGCCTTGCCGGAAATTAGCCGCCTACAGCCTGATTTGCTTTTTCTGGATATTCAAATGCCTGATATTACCGGTCTGGAATTTATCACGACACTGCACAATCCTCCACAAATCATCATCACCACTGCCTATCGCGAATACGCCGTAGAGGGTTTTGAGCTCAACGTATTGGATTATTTGGTGAAACCTATCCCCTTTCCACGTTTTGCGAAAGCTATCGACAAATTTCTGCAAAGTGCATCGGTTGCCGATAAGGAACACCCCTCACCGGATGCTATCTTTGTCAAAGCGGATCGAAAAACGGTAAAGATAGACCTCAACGAAGTCCTTTATATTGAAGGGCTGAAAGATTACGTCAAGATCATTTTGCCAAAGCAACAAATACTGACGAAAATGTCTATCGGCAATTTTCACAAGGAATTGCCCCAGGATCGCTTTCTACAAATCCATAAATCATTTGTGGTAGCCAAAGACAAAATCACGGCTTACACGGCCCATGATGTAGAAATCGGGAAGCTGGAAATCCCGATCGGCAGAGTGTACAAGGAAAGTTTTTTGAAAGAAATGAAACCATAGGAGCCGAACTAATGCCGACTCCATGGTATATCGTGGTGACTAACACTGCAAGTCATCCAGATTATCGCGTGCATCATCAATAGCTTGCTGGTAAGCCGCGCGCTCCGAAGCGATCACGCAGTCATCAATATCTTCCGCAGCATCGAGGTAGTCCTGATATGCCGCCTTATAAGACTCACAATTTTCCGTGGTTGGATCATTGACATAAACCTGTGCCGCAGCACTGAGTGCACTGGACTCTGCCTGCAATTCCACTCCCCAATTGAAATTATCGCCACAGCGATTAACGGGATCCTTTTTACAGGAAGTAGTGAATAGGAAAGAACAAAACATCAGAAGTGCGAACAATTGCATAAATCGGTTCATAATATATAATGGGTTTGGTTATAAATTTTGGGATATGGAACCTTTAGACCATGTTTGGAGGTCAAAGTTTGACCTCCAAACATGGTCTTGCGGTTATTTTTTGCAGGTGCGAATATAGAAAGCTATAGCTAAAAGCCCAAATCTGGCTCCGGTAGTTCTTCTTAGCTTGTAGGTGCCACGAAATTCGACTATTTTTGCAGCGGAATTGCCTAACCATCGGCCGAAAGGCCTACGTGCATGTCTGGAAGTGGTGCTTTAGAAGCGAAAATTGCAGGTTTTGGGTTCTCACGAAGGGTATTTTTGAGTGCATAGCAGCGCTACGGACAAAAAAATAGCCGAAGTGAGGTTCCATAAGCTGAAATTTGCAGCTTGAATGACTACTTCCAAACATGCACTACAACAACCAAATTATTACAAAGAGAAATTATGGCTCAAGTAGAACTAATCATGCCCAAGATGGGGGAAAGCATCATGGAAGCCACCATCTTGAAATGGGTAAAACAAGTAGGAGATAAGGTAGAAGCCGACGAGACGATTCTGGAAATCGCTACGGACAAAGTCGACTCGGAAGTCCCCTCTCCGGTGGATGGCGTTATCGCCGAACTTCTGTACCAGGAAGACGACACCGTTGAGATTGGGAAAACCATTGCCATCATCGCCACTGATGGAGAGGAGGTTGCTCCTAAAGCAAGCCCAACCACCGAAAAAAGTACCGCAGAAGAGAGTAACGGTCAAAACAATGGCCAGCACCAGGAAAAGCGTGAACCCGTACTGGAAGGAGCTGGTGTCTCTGCCGAAGCTCCTGTGGAAAAAACGTCTACAAGTGGCCGCTTTTATTCGCCGCTGGTGCGCAACATTGCCAAGGAGGAGAATATCAGCATGGCAGAACTGGAGCAGGTAGAAGGAAGTGGAATGCAGGGCCGGGTAACCAAAAAAGATATCCTGGCCTACCTCAAAGATCGCAGTACTTCGGATAGACCGGCACCAAAAACACCTCCTCGTCAGGAAGCACCCGCCACGCCAAAATCAGCCCCGGCGGTCAGCACCAACGGCAATGTGGAAATCATTGAGATGGATCGGATGCGCCGCATGATTGCCGACCACATGGTGATGTCGAAGCATACTTCTCCACACGTGACCTCATTTGTGGAAGTAGATGTCACCGACATTGTCAACTGGCGAAATAAGGTTAAAGTATCCTTCCAGCAGCAGTACGGTGAAAAGATCACCTATACACCAATTTTTATTGAGGCTATTGCCAAAGCTATCGGGGATTTTCCAATGATCAATGTATCAGTAGACGGATCAACCATTGTGCGGAAAAAAGATGTCAATGTGGGTATGGCCACGGCACTGCCATCGGGCAACCTGATCGTACCGGTGATCAAAAATGCCGATCAGCTCAACCTGCTGGGCCTGACCAAAGCCGTAAATGACCTGGCCAATCGCGCCAGAAACAATAAACTGAAGCCCGAAGAAATCCAGGATGGCACCTTTACAGTAACCAATGTGGGTACCTTCGGCAATGTGATGGGTACGCCGATCATCAATCAGCCACAGGTGGCCATCATGGCCGTAGGGGCTATTCGCAAGAAACCAGCTGTAGTCGAGACTGAATACGGTGATTTGATTGCCGTGCGACACATGATGTTCCTCTCAATGTCGTACGACCACCGCGTGGTAGACGGTTTCCTGGGTGGATCATTCCTGCGCAAGGTGGGCGACTATCTGGAGGCATTTGATCCAAATCGAACGATCTGATCGCTTGTAACAAAAAAACAATGATTTTCATAAACGAGTGGAGGATGATGTCAGCTGACCAGTCCTCCACTCGTTGTATATTTTAGAATCAGCCAGCAGCTTATGAGGAGCCTTTGTTTTGTCTTATTTTTTACGGCAATCGCCACTGCCGCTATCGGTCAGAGCAATACCGAAAAAATGCGTCGGGCCAAAGAATTTATCTTTCACTCCAACTACGAAAACGCCCTGGCGGTGTTGACCAGTTCCAAACAACTCAGTCGGCAGGATAAAGAAGGCCGGTTTCTCATCGCAGTGTGTCATTACCAGCTCAATCATCTCGAACAGGCCCTGGCTAACCTCACGCAGCAAGTGGAAGAAGAGCGTTCTCCTTATCCGGAATCGTGGCTCTATCTCGGCAAGATTTACCATGCCCAAAACCGCTTTGATGAGGCATCCCGTTACTATAAGCTCTACCTCAAAACCATTCGCCCCGACCATCCGCACCGACAAATGGTGCGCGAAGAAATTCGCCGGGCCGCCAATGGTCTGGAAATCCAGTTTCACGAAAAGCTGGCCGAAGTGGAAAACCTTGGGCCGGGGGTTAATAGCTCGGGCGATGAGTTTGCACCGGTACTAAGCCCCAATTACTTTGACAAAATCTATTTCTCCTCCATCCGACAGGGCAATGCCGGGGGCGCGCGCAATAAATATGGTCAGCCCGACGAACGCCTCGGCCAATATTACAGCGATATTTTCAGCTGCCAAATCACCAATACCGGCTGGGGAAGTACTGCCCCCATGCACTACCTGCTCAATAGTCCCAAACACGAAATTTTGCTCGATTTTAATGCTGATGGAAGTGTGCTGTTTTACTATCAGGGCTGGTCAATGACCAACGGCGAGATTGTGATCGATACCTTTAAAACGGTGGAAAATCGCACGGTGAGTTCTACGCCATTCCAAAGTCCGATCAATCCGATCATTGACGACGAGAGCATGTTTATCTACTACGATACGCTGATGATCTTTGCCAGTCGGCGGTCCGGTGGTTACGGGGGGCTGGATTTATATCGTTCTTCCCGGGTCAATGGCGTGTGGACGCCAGCCGAAAACCTGGGCCCGGAGATCAATTCTCCATTTGATGAAACAACGCCTTTCCTGTCGCGCGACGGCATTACCCTCTATTTCAGTTCCAATAACAGCCGGAGCAGCATCGGGGGTTTTGATGTATTCAAAGCGGTATATAATCACCGTTCGAAGCGCTGGACAACGCCTTTGAACCTGGGTATCCCCATCAATTCCAGTGCTGACGACACCCATTTTCGCCTGAGCAACAATGGTTTTTCCGGCTTTTTTGCGTCTTCGCGCAAAGATGGCTTCGGCCAACGTGATCTGTATGTAGCCCACTTTCCTGATTTCCTTCCGGAAATGGAACCACCCAGTACGGTCGCCGTTTATGCGTCGCCGGAAGTGGTCCCCGAGCCTACTTTTGTGCCCGACACTCCGGCTCCGGATGACGGATTTGAGGGCAACACTTTTGGTGAGGTAGGCACCCTGGATAATCAGCCCATCCCCGAAACCAGCAATGTGGTGATCGCACATCCCAGGGTACCCGCAGCAACGGAAGAAGACTATCCGGCACTGCACATTGACCATGCCGATAATTTGGCCAACCGGGGACAAACAACCCTTGATCAAATTGTAAAAAAACTGGTACAAAACCCGGAATTACAGCTGGTCATCACGACCTATACCCATGGCAACACCCCATTAACCAACCGACTTTTCGACGCCATCAATACCGCGGAGAAAGCTGGCGAATATCTATTGAGAAATGGCGTTTCCGCCAAACAGATTTTCATGAGGGCCCTTGAGGGAAATGCACAGTCTTCGAGCAAGTTCACCGTCGAATACAGCTTTACCCACACCGACGGTTTGGTGGGGGCTAAAGACGTACCAGTGATCGGAAAAAACCAGACATCCCCATTTAACCAACAGCCGGTCAATCAATCCCTTTGTTATAAAGTACAGATCGCTTCCGCCAAAAACGGGTACGAACATAATGCCATCAATTCTTTTCCGGATGCCATGGTAGAAAAAGTACCCGACTTTGCCTACTACCGTTATACGCTGGGGGCATTTACCACCTATGCTGAGGCCTTTAGCTTTCGCAAAAAGGTGCTTTCCTCCGGGTTTTCCGGCGCTTATATTGTACCTTACCTCTATGGACAACGGGCCGACAAAAATGAGATCAGACAACACACCAGCTCCTTTCCCGACCTGAGAAAGTACCTTGGTGATTGATCCGTAGCCTGGAGATTCGGAAAAAAGCTTATTTTTGCACCGGATTGAACATAAGGAGCCCCTGTCATTGCTTTGAATTCAATCCGTTAGCAACTTTAGAATGTATTGCTTTTCTTTCAAATCCATACATCGGATTATTGGTTTTCATCGGAGTACCATCATCCACCTAACCACCGGCGTTGTCAGTAGCGTCGTGGGGATGTCTCCTGCATTAACTAATGGTTCTTAATCGAATCAACGTAAATACTTAAAATGAAGCATATTGAATTTTTGCGAGAGGGCTTAAAAAACCTCAAAACAGTAGGCACCATCACCAGAAGCTCAAAATTCCTTTGCAAAGGTATGGTCAAGCACGTCAACTTTGATGATGCCGAACTGATTGTAGAACTGGGAGCTGGTGACGGTGTAATTACCCGGCACATTCTGGAAGGCATGAAAAGCAATACCAAATTATTGACCTTTGAGGTAAATAGCCGCTTCTGCGAAGTTTTGCGCAATATTGATGACGATCGGCTGATCGTTGCCGAGGATTCTGCTGAAAACCTGGGTAAACACCTGGAAGCTATTGGCGCCAAGCAAATTGACTATATCGTATCGGCCATTCCCTTTGTAGCACTGCCAAAGGAATTGGGGTACAGCATCATTCGTGAATGCCACAAACACCTCAAGCCGGGTGGATTGTATATTCAGGTGCACTATTCCCTACTTGCCAAAAATATCTACGAAAACATCTTTGGCAATGTGGACATCAACTTTGTTCCGATCAATGTACCTCCCGCTTTTGTGTTGGTGAGCCAAAAAAGATAAATAGCCTGCAACCAGCGGTCGAACACTTTTTGTGTGGTGATGTTAAAGAAGTGATTTGGAATATCCTTATTTTACCATTTCAATCACTTCATCTGGCTTGTTTCTAATAAGACAAGTCCAATAAAACACACCAAGACCATGAGATTTCTTGTCCTGCTTGCCTGCTCCACGTTGTTGTTTGGAGCCTGCACCTATAATCCACCCAAAGACAACACCGTCGACAAGAGCGACCTTCCGCTGGAACGCATCAACCTTCCCGAGGGCTTCAAGATTGAAGTCTTTGCGGATAGCCTGACCAATGCACGCTCCATGGATTTTTCGCCCAATGGCACCCTATTTGTCGGCACCCGCGATGAAGGCAATGTATACGCCCTGCAAGATACCGATGGCGACTACCGTGCCGATAAAACCTACGTGATTGCCTCCGGCCTGAAGATGCCCAATGGCGTAGCTTTTCGCGATGGGAATCTGTATGTCGCCGAAGTCAGCCGCATTATCAAATTCATGAATATCGAAAGCCAGCTCGACAATCCACCCCAACCGGTGGTGGTTTATGATCAATATCCTACTGAAACGCATCACGGCTGGAAATTTATCGCCTTTGGACCCGATGGCAAGCTGTATGTGCCAGTGGGTGCCCCCTGTAACATTTGTGAATCGGATAGCATCTACGCCTCCATCACCCGCATGAATCCGGATGGAACTGATATGGAAATCGTTCAACATGGCATTCGCAATACGGTGGGCTTTACCTGGCACCCGGAAGACAATGACCTGTGGTTTACCGACAACGGCCGCGATATGCTGGGTGACGATATTCCCGCCTGTGAGCTCAATCACGCCACCGAAGAAGGCATGCATTTTGGCTACCCATATTGCCATCAGGGCGATTTGGCTGACCCAAAGTTTGGCGATAAAAGAGACTGCTCGGAATTCACCCCACCCGTTCGCAATCTTGGCCCACATGTGGCGCCACTTGGCGTGGAATTTTACACCGGCAGTATGTTTCCCGAAAAATATAAAAACCAGATTCTCATTGCCGAGCACGGCTCCTGGAATCGCAGCAAAAAGATCGGCTACCGCGTTATGCTGGTTACGCTCGACGAGAACCAGCAGGCCACCAGCTACGAGCCTTTTGCCGATGGCTGGCTGGATGAAGCTGAGGACGAGGCTTGGGGACGCCCCGTAGATCTCGAGTTTTTGCCCGATGGCTCGATGTTGGTTTCCGACGATTTCGCCGATGCGATTTATCGCATTTCGTATGGAGAATGAAATGTGTCGCTACGATGTAGCTTAGCTTAATAGCTTAATAATATTTGATCACCTTAGCCAACGGCTAACGCCGAAGGCTAAGGTGTGTCGCCACGATGTGGCTTTACCAATTATCACCATCCAGCAAATCGCCCAGGCCGCCGAGTACACTACCCTCACCTTTTGACTTGCCGCCATATTTGCGTGAAGCAGATACAATGCGGTCGGCTAGTCGGCTGAAGGGTAGTGATTGTATCCATACTTTGCCGGGGCCTTCCAGGCGGGCGTAAAACAGGCCTTCACCGCCAAACAACACGTTGCGGACCCCCTTGATCATTTCAATATCGTAATCTACGTAGCGAGTGAAGCCTACCAGACAGCCCGTATCAACTCGCAGTACCTCTCCAATTTGCAGCTCTTTTTCAACAATGGTACCACCGGCATGCAAAAAGGCGAGTCCGTCACCTTCCACTTTCTGCATAATAAAACCTTCACCACCGAAGAAACCACGCCCGAGGCGTTTGGAAAACTCAATGCCTACGGAAACGCCCTGCGCTGCACAGAGAAATGCATCCTTCTGGCAAACAATCTTGCCTTCCAGTTCACTCAAATCCATAGGCACTACCCGTCCGGGATAAGGCGACGCAAAGGAAACGCGTTTCTTGCCTTGTCCGACATGGGTAAAGGCCGTCATAAATAGACTTTCACCAGTCAACAAGCGCTTACCCGCCGAAAACACCTTCCCCCAGATGCCTCCACCGTCCTGGCCGCTGCCATCACCAAAGATGGTCTTCATTTCGATGCCATCGTCCATCATCATAAACGAACTGGCTTCAGCAATGACCGTTTCGTAAGGGTCGAGCTCTATTTCTACAAATTGCATTTCTTCTCCGTGGATCTGATAGTCGATCTCGTGTGCGTTCATTATTTTCCGTAGTTAGGTTTAAGAATTAAGAATAGGCCTAAGTTGATTAATTGCAGAGGAAATGTCAAAAAAAATCGACAGAAAGAAGTATTCGAAGGCTTTAGCCTGAACACTTACCAACTCGCACCGCCGCCGCCGCCACCGGAAGAGCCGCCTCCCCAGCCACCGCCGCCGCCACCGGAAAAGCCCCCTCCTCCCGATCCGCCACCGGAGGAGATACGCGGAATAGTGATGCGCTTGCGCTGGATATAATTGCAGTTTTTGCACTCGTATAGGCGCTCTTTTTCACCGGTACTGTACTGCGTAGCCTGGCGCAGTGTACGGGTCTCTGCGTGATGATAGGTCCGAAATTTACACTTGGGACAAGCAGAATATTTGGTGAACCGTTTTTTATAGGGCAGGATAACAATATCTTCCAGGTCATCCGTTATCCATACGTCGTAATCAACCGAACCGACCAGCTCTTCTGCAATCTGTCCTTTATCGAGGTATTCATCTTCTTCCGCCTCGGTCAGTTTGCGCATCGGTTCCCCATTGATCTTGCTGTAGCGTGTCTGGTTGCGCAATCGGCGGAGCACCATCTGTACCACAAAATACAGCAGCAGATATGGGATGGGAAACAAGATGATAAAGATGAAACTCGACGCATAGCGCACGTGGCGATACTTGTCGTAAAGGTCTTCCTTATTGGCCAGGGTAATGGCGATCCACACCACTACTGCCAGGCCAAATAGCAGAGCGCCCACCAAATACCAGTAAATCCAGGGTGGTATTTTCAATCCAAAAAAGGGGTAGTATTTAGGCTCCGCTTCCGCGCGGATTTCTTCTAGTACCTCCGGATTTTCCAGCAGTGTTTTTACCCGGCTGATAGCGGCCACCACACCGGCACCATAGTTGCCATCCTGAAACTGCGGGATCAACTCCTCCATCAATATCCGGTAGCAGATGATATCGGGAAGTACCGCCTCCATTCCGTAGCCGGTCTCAAATTCGGTGCGTCTCTGATCCATGACCACCAGCAAGAGTAAGCCATTATCGTTACCGGCCTGACCAATGCCCCAACGTTGGAACAGACGGGTGGCAAAGTCCTTGGGCACTTCCTCTCCGATGGATGGTAGGATCACCACGGCTACCTGTGCCGTAGAATTGCCCTCCAGGGCGCCAATCATCTGATTGAGTTGCTGTACCTCTCCGGGTTGCAAGTAGTTGGCAGGGTCACTGACGTAGCCACCGCCACCTTGTTTGGGATCGGGAACCGTTTCAGGAGTATAGGTGGTTTGGCTCAATAAGCTGGTGCTAAACAAGGTACACAGCAGGTAAAGCCACAGGGTCTTTTTCATAACCGAAAGATAAGGAAAAGACAGAAAAAAGTAGGAAGAATTGGATGAATTGCCGGGAAGTACAGACTAGTCAGCCTTCCGTTCATATTCATTCAGGGAAAAGGCAAAGGCATGACGTTCATCCGCTTCGTGATAGTCCTCTTTGACCTTGGTCCACTGGTTCCAGTTGATTGGCGGGAAAAAAGCATCACCACTGAAGGTATGGTGTACGATGGTCAGATATAGATAATTCGCCTTGTTGATGGTTTGCTCAAAGATGGAGCCGCCGCCAAGCACAAATACTTCGGGTTCATTGGCCAGTTTGGCAAAAGCCTGCACCAGTGTTTCGGCCAATTCGCAGTGCTCACAAAGGTCCAGCTCTTTTTTAGAGGTAACGATGATATTGCGGTAGTCAGAAATGAGTGCATCCTCCGCCTGATAGCTTTTACGGCCCATGATAAAGGGCTTTCCCGCCGTTACTGCTCTAAAGTTTTTCCAATCATCCGGCAAATGCCAGGGCAGGTGATTGTGGTTGCCAATCACCCGATTTTCGCTCATTGCCGCAATCAGGGAAATACGTTGCATAAATTATTTGATATTGAAACCCTTTTTCACCAATGGAAGGTATTCCGGGTGCTTCTTGATATATCCAGCAATATACGGACAAAGCGGCGTCACTTCCAAACTGTTGGCTTTGGCATATTCGAGCCCGGTCTTCGCCAACATGGAACCAATACCATTACCTTCCAATTGAGGAGGCACTTCAGTATGGGTGAAAATAATCCCGTTTTTGAGCTGAATATATTCGGCGACAGCAGTATACTTTCCGACTTTTACTTCAAATCGCTTTCGTTCCGGGTTATTTACCACCTTTAGTTCAGAAGGATCAATGGTCATAAGTATATTTTCTTTAGAGATGGAACAAAATTGTGGGTAATTAGTTGGCCAAAGCTCATTAACCTTCCATTGACCATCAGTTAGGATTTATTTCAATATTGGCCAGCTACCTTTGAATCATCAAAAAACAAATGATATGAAAAAGGTTTCCTGGTACGTATTGGCGTTCACCTTTCTAGGAATTGGCGTTGGTTTGGGCGTCAGTATTTTGTCCGCTTACGCGAAAGCTTATGTTTTTGGCGGCATCGAAGAAGAAACGGTCGGCATCTTTGTGGCCATCGGCTTATTGATATTCACTCCGCTGGGATTGATTAGCGGCAAACTTGCCGAGAGGCGGTGGGGTGATGGTTTTTCCGCAAATCAGGAGATTTGAACAAGGTCCGCGTAGCATTTAAAATGCTAGCGTGCAGCCAAGGGGGGTGTGATGGTGGTCCTCAAAAAACCAAACCGTCCCGCACGTCAGAGTCTCTGACTCGATACGTCATTCAACAAATCTCCTGATTTGTGTAAAAAATTCCCTCCCCCTTGCATCTTTCCAAAATCCCACTTATCTTTGTCTTAACCATTTGGTTAAACCATTTGATTAATGACCATAGAACCATCTACAGAACAGATTATTAAAGAGGCGGCAAAGAAAATTTTTGTGCGCAAAGGCTACGCCGGAGCGCGCATGCAGGAAATTGCCGAAGAGGCCGGCATCAATAAAGCCCTGCTGCACTATTATTACCGCAGCAAAGACAAGTTGTTTGAATCCATTTTCTCTGAACTGTTCGACCACTTGATCATACAGTTGAAAGAAACGATTACCACCGATAAACCGCTGGTGGATAAGCTCGACGATTTTGTGGACAAGTACATTTCCACCATTCAAGCCAATCCACACGTGCCGCTTTTTATTGTGAACGAAATTGCTCAAAACCCGGACCGTTTTGTGGAAAAGATCAAGCGCAAGGAAATGTTTCCGGAAATAGCCGGTTTCTTCCAGCAAATGATGGTCGAGATGCAAAACGGCAATATCCGGGAAATGCACCCGCTGCACTTTTTCCTGAATATCCTGTCGCTCTGCGCCTTCCCCTTTATCGCCAAGCCGATGGTGAAGGCCATCTCGGGCATGGATGAAGACATGTGGGAAACCATCATGGAAAACCGGAGAGAAGAAGTAAAGACCTTTATTCACCGGGCTATACGAAGTTAAATTGGTTCTTTGACAAATCTCGTGTTTAGAGTCAACCGAAAATGCAAATCGCCACTCCCTATGGTCGCTTTGCGCTTCACATTTTAGTTTGACCACGAAATTTGTCAAAGAAGGGTTAAATTTTTTTTGCCCCTGTATTAACCAAACAGTTAAACCATCTGATAAAAAACGAGCATCATGAGATATTACCTTCTATTTTTCAACCTGCTGCTGGCCTCCCTACTTTGGGCGCAGCCTACCGTCAAACTGGCCGATTGCTACCAGTGGGCGCAGCAGCAACACCCGATCCAGCAGCGCAAGGCCTTGCTCGATCAGCAGTATCAACTTGCACTCGATCAGATCGACAAAAGCAAGCTGCCTACCCTGCACTGGAATACGGAAGCTTCCTTGCAATCGGAATCGGTGAGTGTTCCCTTTTCCATTCCGGGAACGGAAAGAATTGAACTTCCCCTGGTCAATGCCCGCAGTACACTCGACCTGAATTACGTAGTCTACGACGGCGGCATGAAGGAGGTTCAGCGCAAGCTGGAAACCGCCAAACTGACCACCCAGCAGCAATCGGTAGAAGTGCAGCTCAATCAGCTGAAAAGCCGCGTCAACGAACTGGTAATGGGCATTCGCCTGATGCGTGCCAAAGACGCCATTCTCACCAATACCCGCGAAAACCTCGATACCCGGCTGGCCTCCCTGGAAGCGGGGGAAAAACACGGCGTGGTACTACCCAGCGAGGTGGAAAAAATCCGGGTGCAGGGCCTCAAACTGGACGCCCAGCGCGAGGAAATTGCCGGGCAGATTCGCAGTCTGATTGCCACCCTAAATCAGCTGACCGGGCAAAATTTCGATTCGGACACTCAATGGGAAATTCCCGACCTGCCCACACCGTCCTTCACCGAGGAAGTACGCCGTCCCGAACTGGACCTTTTTGCGCTAAATCGCCAGCAAATCCTGGCGAATACCGAACTGACGGAAGTGCAAAACCGGCCCCGGATCAGCGCCTACGCCCGCGCAGGGCTGGGCTACCCTAATCCACTCAACTTCTTTGATACAGATTTGAGTCCATTCGGAGTGCTTGGCGTGCGCATGAGCTGGAAAATACTGGACTGGAAGCAATCTGATTTGCAGCGCCAATCCCTTAGCGTTCAGGCACAAATTGTGGAGAACCAAAAAGAAGAATTTCTCTACAACCTCAACCTCATCGACGGCAAATACCGCGAAGACCAAAACCGCATTCAGCGACTGATTGAAAATGATGAAAAGATTGTGGCCCTGGAGGCAGAAATACTGAAACAGGTCAGCTCCCAACTCGATCACGGCGTGATCATGGTGGCCGACTATCTCACGCAGGTGAGTGCCGAATTGGACGCACGTCTGAACCTGAGCTTGCACGAACTGCAATTGCAACAATTGACATTGGATTATCTCACACAAAAAGGTTGGTTATAATGAATTCGATCCTCAAAAATATTCCGCTGGCCCTTGTCTTGGGCCTTTCTTCCCTGCTGTTGACCCAATGCGCTCCCGAAGAAGAGGGAGCCGATGCTTACGGCAATTTTGAAGTCACCCACACCACCGTCAGCTCGGAAATTCCCGGCAAACTGATGGCCTTCCGCGTGGAAGAAGGTCAGAAAATTGAAGCCGGCACACTGATCGGTTGGGTAGATACTACTCAACTGCATTTGCAAAAACTACAGCTGGAAGCGACCATTCGCGCACTGGGCAAAAAACAACAAAATCCCAAGCCACAGATCGCTGTGCTGGAAGAACAAAAGCAGAACCTACTACGCGAGCAAAAGCGATTTGAAAACCTGTTGGCCGACAAGGCCGCCACGCCCAAACAGTTGGACGACATCAATGCCCAAATTGATGTGGTCAATGCCCAAATCGATGCAGCACGCAAGAACAGCCAAACGGCCAATCAGGGCATTCTCAGCGAGCGCGATCCGCTCGAAGCACAAATCAATGTGGTGAAGGACAAAATCAGCAAAAGCCTGATTTACAATCCCTTCACCGGCACCGTACTTGTCAAGCTGGCAGAGCCCGGCGAAGTGGTGGGCATGGGTTTGCCGCTCTACCGCATCGCCAGTATGGATACACTGACCCTGCGCGCCTACATCAGCGGCACCCAACTCGGACAGGTGCAGCTGGGGCAAAAAGTGCAGGTACACGTTGACGAAAGTCCGGAACAAACCCGCACCTACGAAGGCCAGATCACCTGGATTTCCGATCAATCGGAATTCACACCCAAGACGATCCAAACCAAGGAAGAGCGGGTCAATCTGGTGTACGCCACCAAAATCGAAGTAAAAAATGACGGCTTCCTCAAAGTGGGCATGCCCGCCGAAGTCTATTTCTCTGATCCAAATCTCGCGGCCCAATGAATGCAATAACCATCGAAGGCATCAGCAAAAAGTACGGCAGTACACAAGCCTTAAATCCGATCAACCTGGAGGTGGAGGAAGGCGCCCTGTTCGGCCTGATCGGGCCGGATGGAGCCGGAAAGACGACCCTCTTTCGCATCCTGACCACCCTTTTGCTAGCCGATAGCGGAAACGCTACCGTAGCCGGTATGGATGTAGTAAAGGATTACAAAAAAATCCGCCAGTCCATCGGTTACATGCCGGGGCGTTTTTCCCTGTACCAGGATTTGACGGTGGAGGAAAACCTCAATTTCTTCGCCACCATCTTCGGCACCACCATCGAAGAAAATTACGACCTGGTGCGGGATATCTACGTGCAAATTGAGCCGTTTAAAAAGCGTCGGGCCGGCAAATTATCCGGCGGTATGAAGCAAAAACTGGCCCTGTCGTGCGCCCTGATCCACAAGCCCGTAGTGCTCTTCCTCGACGAGCCGACGACCGGTGTCGACGCCGTTTCGCGTCAGGAATTTTGGGATATGTTGCGTAAGCTAAAAGAAAAAGGCATTACCATTCTGGTGTCCACGCCCTACATGGATGAAGCCAGCCTTTGCGATCGCATTGCCCTGATGCAAAAAGGGGAAGTGCTGTCGATCGACAGTCCGGCCAACATCATCAAGCAGTTTGGTAAACCACTTTATGCCGTCAAAACCAATCGACTGCACCAGCTCCTGCAAGACCTGCGCGACTTTCCGCAAACTGAATCGGTTTTCCCTTTCGGGGAATACCTGCACCTCACCACCCGGCAGCAGCTGGAACAGCAAGAACTGACCGACTTTCTACAGCAAAAAGGACACGGAGACATCGATTTGCACCCCACCGAAGCCACAATTGAAGATTGTTTTATGGAATTGATGACCAATTAATATGGAAGCACTAATCACCACCAATCACCTCACCAAGCAGTTCGGCGATTTTACCGCTGTGGACGCCATCAGCTTTGAAGTGGGCAAAGGCGAAATATTTGGATTCCTCGGAGCCAATGGCGCGGGCAAAACCACCGCCATGCGTATGCTCACCGGCCTGTCCCGACCTACCTCGGGTGAGGCGACCGTTGCCGGCTTCGACGTCTACCGCCAGCCGGAAATGATCAAGCGCCACATCGGCTATATGAGTCAGAAATTTTCGCTATACGAAGACCTGACCATACTCGAAAACCTGCGCTTTTTTGGCGGCATTTATGGACTTTCGCGCAAGCAGATCAAAGAAAAAAGTACCCGACTGGTCAAACACCTGGGACTGGAAGACGTAGCACGTAAATTAACTGGTTCCCTGCCCCTGGGCTGGAAACAGAAGCTGGCCTTTTCGCTGGCCCTCTTCCACGATCCCGAGATCGTTTTCCTGGATGAACCCACCGGCGGGGTCGACCCCATCACGCGACGGCAGTTCTGGGAGATGATCTACGAAGCCGCCGACCAGGGCGTCACCGTTTTTGTCACCACCCACTACATGGATGAGGCTGAATATTGCGACCGTATTTCCATCATGGTAGATGGCAAAATTGTGGCGCTCGACAGTCCCACCGGCATTAAAAATTCCCTCGGCGTGGCCTCCATGGATGCTGCCTTTACCAAGCTGGCCAGAGGCGCTACCCGGGGTGAATAATCATAATACGACACAACATGAAACCATTCATAGCATTTGTTAAAAAAGAAATCTACCACATCCTGCGCGACCGGCGTACGCTGCTCATTCTGTTTGGTATGCCCATCGTGCAGGTGCTCATTTTCGGGTATGCGGTGACCAATGAATTTCGCGGAGCCTCCATCGCCGTGCTAGATCAGGCCCACGATGAGTTGAGCATCGAACTGCGCAATCACCTGGAAGCCAGCGGCCACTTTGTCATCACCGAGGATGTGGCCAATGTTGAAGACATTGATCGGGCATTCCGCCGCGGAAAGATTAAAATGGCCGTGGTCATCCCACCTGATTTTTCGCAGCGTTTTTATCAGGAAAAGCAGGCCGGAGTACAGGTCCTTTCTGATGGCACCGACCCAAATACGGCCACCACGCTACTCAATTACGCCTCGCTCATGATCAATCAGTTTCAGGTGCAAAAAGCCCAGGCACCACCGCTACCCATTCGGGTCAATGCAGAAAATCGTATGGTCTACAATCCCGAACTCAAGAGTGTGTACATGTTTGTACCCGGTGTAATGGCCCTGATACTCATGTTGGTATCGGCTATGATGACGGCCCTCACCCTGGCCCGCGAGAAGGAACTGGGTACCATGGAATTGTTACTCGTTTCGCCCTTACACCCATTTTTGATCATCATCGGCAAGGTGACGCCCTATATCTTTCTGGCGCTGATCAATGCCGTCTTCATTCTGGGATTGGGCGTATACGTTTTTGGCGTTCCCGTCAAGGGTAGTTTGGTGTTGCTCATCGCCCTTTGTCTGCTGTTCATTTTCACGGCGCTGGCCCTCGGCATCCTCATTTCCACCCGCACCGAAACCCAGCAAGCGGCCATGCTCACGTCACTGATGATGCTCATGATGCCCACCATGCTACTATCGGGTTTCATTTTTCCGGTCGAGAGTATGCCCAAGCTACTGCAGTGGATTTCCACCATCATCCCGGCCAAGTACTTCATCATATTGCTCAAAGACGTCATGCTCAAGGGCAGCGGCCTGTCCCTCCTTCTATGGGAGGCATCCGTCCTCGGCATCATGGCGACTGTATTTCTGGTGGTCAGTTTGAAGAACTTCAAAATACGACTAGCATGAGTAAGAGTGATTGCAATTTTATTTTGGGGCCTCCCCCTCCTATCGTCGGGGTCGCTCTTCTTCGTAGCGCGCTATTCGCTTGGCCCTGCGGGCTCACCCCGGCAAAGCCGGGCTGCCCACTCCGCAGCGCTAGTCCGGCGTCCGTCATTTTTAAAAGACTAAACTGATAAATATGCGTACCATCTGGCTCATCATACAAAAAGAACTTCTACAGGTTTTCCGCAACAAGGCCATGCTGCCATTGCTGACGGTCATTCCCATTGTGCAGCTCATTTTATTGTCGTTTGCGGCCAGCAACGAGGTCAAAAACATCTCCCTGTCCGTGCTCGACCAGGATCACTCCTCCTATTCCCGGCTGCTGCTGCAAAAGATGACCGCCTCCGGCTATTTCCGCCTCCAGCAATATGCCGATTACCACGATCAGGCCGCCCGCAGCCTGCAAACCGATGAAGTGGATATGATCCTCGAAATTCCCGCCAATTTTGAGCGCGACCTGCTCCGCGACAAGACGGCCGATTTACAGCTACTCGTCAATGCCATCAATGGCTCCAAAGGAGGCTTGGCCGGTGCCTACGCCTCCCGCGTTATCCAGGACTTCAACCGTGAGGTCATCGCCGATGCCCAGCTTTCCATCGCCAATGTACGCCCCACGCCGCGGCTGGAGATTGAGTACTCCAACTGGTACAATCCCACCCTCGATTACAAAACCTTTATGGTGCCCGGCATCCTCGGCACCCTGGTCACCATCATTGTCATGATCCTTACCGCCATGAATATCGTGCGCGAAAAGGAGATTGGTACTATTGAACAACTCAATGTAACGCCCATCAAAAAGTACCAGTTTATCCTGGGTAAATTGTTGCCCTTCCTGTTGATTGGCTTATTTGATTTATCCATCGGCCTTATCGCCGGTAAGCTGATTTTTGACATCCCGATGGTCGGCAGTCTGTGGCTGGTCTTTGCCTTTTGTGTGGTTAATCTTATCGTGGTGCTCGGCATTGGCTTGCTCATCTCCACCATGGCCGACACCCAGCAGCAAGCCATGTTTGTCGCCTGGTTCTTCATGATGATTTTTATCCTGATGAGCGGCCTCTTTACCCCCATCGAAAGTATGCCGAAATGGGCCCAGTACCTGACCATCCCCAACCCGATTGCTCACTTCGTGGAGGTGATGCGTAGGGTATTGCTCAAAGGCAGCACTTTCGCGGATATCCAATACCAGTTTGGTGTAATGACGGTATTGGCCGTAGTCTTCAGCAGCCTGGCCATGCTCGCCTACCGTAAAACGGCTTAAATGCCGCCATCGCTCGTGAGCGTCTCTGACGCGATACGTACATTTCGCTCGTGAGCGTCTCTGACGCGATACGCACATTTCGCTCGTTAGAGTCTCCGACTCGACACGCGCCTTCCTCAAATCTCCAGATTTGAGTCAAGCCCCCTCAAAGCCCCTTTTCCAACAACAACCGCATCATCATCTCCGCCGAAACCCGGCCCTTTTGCTCAATCACCTCCGGTGGTGTATCATCGCCAATTTCGTAGGTGATGCCCAACGCGCCAAATTGAAGCAAAAACCAGCTCTTTGACACCGGCTTGCCGGGATTAGAAGGGCTTTCCCGAAAGGAAAAATCCGGCAAGGCCGTCCGGATTCCCGAGAGCCACTCGTCCTTGAATCCACGTAATGAATGCCGCAATTCGGTCTCCTCATTGGTATAATACACATCGTGCCAGGTGGAGTGAAAATCCAGGCCGATCAGTACTTGTGAACGATTCTTTTTTACAGCTCGGTAGATGTAGTCCACCGTCTGGCGAATCTCCGGCTGGCGGTAATAAGACCAGTCACGGTTGAGGTCCACGCCACCGGCATTGTGCCGCCAAAAGCCGAGATCGACACCATCAGGATTGAGCAAGGGAAACAGCAATACCCGGTAGTTTGCACGAAATTGACGAGCCTGTTCCGTCTCAGCCAGCAAAGCATCCACAAAGGCGGTGAAGGCGTGCCAGCCAGTCACTTCCGGAGGATGTTGTCGGCACAGCAAGACAATAGTCGGTTTCCTCTTCGTCTTACCTGAGCCAATCGTCAGCATGGAAAGGTCACGCCCCAGTTTACTCTTGCCATAACTGATCCAATTGACATCTGGATGCTCCGCCCAACTGCCGCATTGATCCGCCACATCCAGGGAAGAAACAGGTGCCTGAGCCGCAATCCAGAGCGTATCGCTCGAGAGCGGTATTTTTAACGAAAAATCTTCGTTTTCATCAATAGAAAAAAATGAGCTATCCAAGGCCGTCCACTCCCAGCCGTTGTAACTTACTTTGGGATCATAACGGTGTTTGGCATTAACATAATCCAATATCAAATCAACATTCCGCTCTTCATCCGACCATATTTTAAATGCATACCACGGACTGGGATTGATTGGTTCATTTTCCGGTGCGATCACCGCCCGAAAGGTGCTGTCATTTTGTTGCTCAAATTGATTTAAGCGCGCCGTTGAAAAGGTATTATCTACCGAAACTCCTCCGGTCGTACGGATAATTCTCTCCTGAAGCTGCACCACCACATCAGTAGTCGGCACCGGACTAGGAAATTCAACTTCAGGCGCCCTGATGGCTTTACAACCAACAAAAAGCAGCAGAAAAAACAAATACCTTATTTTCATATCAATATTGATTGATAGTAGATGGTCTCAGTTGGCAACTGAGACCATCGGTTGGCAACTGAGACCTAAAACACCTTCCCACTCGTCACCCGGTTCCCCTCCGACCAGATGGTAAACACACCCGGCCCAAACCCCTGTAAACTAATGGTACTCTGCGCAGAGACTTGGCATTTTTGCAGAGGTTGCCCCAACAAGTTATACCAAACAAAGGTGTACTCAAAACCCTCCGGCAAATTAAAATGCAACGTTTTATTGGCCTCAAGCCACCAATAAATCCTTTCAGGAGCTACCGGTTCAATGGTAGCCGTGGCATTACACGGCATGGCCGCTTCCACAGCGGTCAACATTTTTTCCCATTTATCCGCATCAGCCCGTAGCCTGTTGTATTCCTGTTCAACGTGCAAGAAATGACCATTACCACTACTCGCATTGGCACTACAGGCATCCACACTCTCATTGATATAGCGCCCCTGTGTATTGGTAAACGCCAATAGTCGATTCCAGCTCAAGTCCAGGTGGCCAATCTTGAAAGTCAGCACGCCATCAACATCCAGCAAGCCATCACGAATGGCAACAGCGAAATCCTCCTCGGGCGTATCTCTGCTCCCATTGCTCATAATGGCATACGGGTCGCCCGCTTGCTGAGCAAAGCCGTGTAGTTGCATAAAATAAAGGGCATCGTCCGCATCGCGGAGCACTTCCGTTGCCAGGTGGAAGGCCGCCAGCGTATTGTGCGCCACATCCGAAATTCGATAAGCCGCCGAAGATCCACATACCGAGGTAGTGCCGGAACAAGCCGTGGGACTAATGTGATTGCAGCGGTGGGTGCCGGTCAGGAAATAGGCGTATGCATCCGCCTTTTGGTACACAAAAATGCCCTGCTTGCCGGTATTGCTGTCAAATTTTGGATGCGGGCACTGGATCACAAGTCGCCGACAAGCACCGGGTTTAAACACATAGGTTCCCCAGTAATTGCTGCCTTCCGAAGTCTTTTCCAACACAAAAAACTCCTGGTTTGTCGGCCCCGAATTATCGATAAATCGCAACAAGCGGTATTGCAACGGACTGGCCTGTGCAGCCGCTTGTGCAAAATTCTCTTCCTGGATCAGTTGAATCAGAGCTCGCCAGTCTTCTTCCTGCGAAGGCGTCAGATTGGAATACTGATTGCCGGAATTGCCCGGCATATTATCAATAACCTCCACCACATGATCATACAAATTGCCGAAGACGGTCTGCTGGGCATTGGCCTGCACCAATGCCCATTGCCAAACCAAAAAACACAATATATATTTCATATTTTTTATCCTATTCCACCACAATCCGTCGATTCACACTGCCGTTTTCGCTGGTAATTTCAACAAATAAAACGCCTTTCGCCGCTACATTCATACCCAATTGGTGGTGACCAGACAAGAATAGTTGTGCCTGCTGCTGAATCAACTGCCCCACCGTATTGTACACGCGAATGGAAAGATCCTGTGTTTCCGAAAGGTCAAAATCCAGCACAAATTGGCCAGCATTAGGATTCGGGAACAACCGTAAAGATCGATCAAGCACTACATCTACCGCCGCGCTACTCACGCAAGCCTCACAAGATCCGAAGCAGAAAGCCGTAGTAGTCAAATCGGCCGTGCCTACGTCAAGGGTACGGTTATTATCCACCGCACATTCCGCCGGAACCGCCTCATCAAAACCCCAGTTCATACCGTTTACAAACTTGTACTGGTAGGTGTTATTGCCCCCTAGCGCAATGGTGACTTCCCAGATACCGTCGCCGTCGTCATCACTCATCGGTGTTGCACCGGGATCCCAGCCCTGGAAGTTACCGGCCAGGTGTACGCCATCAGCCGAAACATCCTGCTCGGCCATGTCCACCCGGAAAGTCACACTGAATTCACCCGAACATGCTCCACAAGAGGCATAACAAACCGCGTCAAGGGAAATGTCTTCTTCGGCCACCATCACAAATCGGTTTTGATTCATAGCGCAAGCGCCCGGGACGGCCTCATCTTCTCCCCATTCATCGCCGTTGACGTATTTAAATTCATAGGTTTGGTTAACATTTACCATCACCGTCAGTTCCCAAATATCGTCGCCGTCATCGTCATTCATCGGGGTGGTGCCTGGTTCCCAGCCCTGGAAGCTTCCCGCCAGGTGTACGCCTTCGGCCGCGGTGGTTTCCTGGGTCATATCTACCCGGAAGGTGACGGCCACCTGCGGCTCTACCATCGTTTCACAAATCATCGTGTGCTGCCCGGCATCTTCCCACGAATCCTGCGGCAGTACAATCCATTCGCTGTCTTCTTCATTGGTTCCCGCACTCGACGACCAGGTGGGGTTCGGGCCACAAACACTCGGCTTGCGAATCCAGGTGTGTTCAGCTCCGGCATCGGCGACCCCGGCCACGACCCAGTTTTCGGGTACTACATCGCCGCTTTGCTCCCCAATTACATCGATAATGACCGTATCGCCCGGCGCTAGAATTTTTGTCAACGCATAGGCCTCATTTCCATTAAACAGCACAAAGGTAGGATCAATGGGTCCAACCGTATCGGCAATAGACAGGAGTTCGTCTCCCGCCTGATAGTTCACCATCAGGTAGGTTTCTCCGTGTTCCAATGTCCCACCCAATGGAAACGATCGCTCGTACCAGTTGCCCTCGTTAATGATCTTCCACAGCACGTAGTTTGACAAATCTACTGTCTCCCCGGTCCCGTTATACAATTCCAGGTATTTATTATTCTCCGAGCCTTCTCCGTATTCACTAAAGAAAAGATCTTCCGCCACGCCACTACACATTTCACTGTGTATACCCACATTTTCCCAGGTATCCTGCGGCAGCACAATCCACTCGCTGTCATCCGCATTGGTACCCGCACTTGACGACCACACCGGATTGGGGTCACAGACCGTGCTTTTGCGTACCCACGTATGTTCGGCTCCGGCATCAGCCACGCCGGCCACCACCCAGTTTTCAGGCACCACATCGCCGCTTTCCTCTCCAATTACATCAATAATCACCGTATCGCCCGGTGCCACAATTTTGGACAAGGCGTAAGCTTCATTTCCATTGAATAACACAAAAACCGGATCAGTGGGCCCTACCGTATCCGCACGACTCAGCAAGGTAGAATCGGCACTCGGATTGACCATCACATAGGTCTCACCGTGCTCCAGGGTACCGGTCAGTGGAAAGGACCGCTCGTACCAATTGCCTTCGTTGATGATCTTCCACATCACGTAATTCGACAAATCGACTGCCTCGCCGGTTCCATTGTACAACTCCAGATATTTGTTATTGCTCGAACCCTCTCCATATTCCGAAATGATGAGGTCGGACATCTGCGCCGCCACCGCCATCGGAATGATCAGGCCCGTAATCAGGATCAGTCTTTGTAAACATTTTTTCATATCAATTGATTTTGGAATAAATGAATAGTTGGTTTATTGCAATACAAACCCAGGTCGTGCACGATGCACAACTACCAGTTTTATACATTTCGAATGATGTTTATTTGGGCGTGCCCCCGGCTGAGCCGGGGTCGGGCTATCCGCTATTATCCCGATAGAATCGGGATACCGCTTCTATCCTATAGACCATGTTTAGAGATCAAACTTTGAGCTACAAATCTCATTTTTTTGATGATTCTGCGTTGCTTTTCTTGACCGTACCTCAGGGTATGCTCTGCAAAAAGACGCCTTGTCTCATCAAAAAACTGATGATTTTCACTTTCAAATCCGACCTCCAAACATGGTCTCACGCGGGTTCTCGTTAGTGAATCACTTTCCTTGGTTACTTAAAAGCCCACATCTCTATGTCCATCAAATGGCCGCCCTGCCGGGCAATCGCCGCTTCGTAATTTTCATTATTGGTGGTCCGTTCGCTAATGGGATAGAGGTATCTACGTGGCACCACTAATGACGGATTAAAACTTGATGTAGCGTTTACGGGAATGTCCAACTGTGGAAATCCGGTCCGCCGGTAATCTACCCACGCTTCATTGGGATTCTGCCCGTATAATGCAATGTATTTTTGGGTAATAATCCGTTGCAATTTTTCCTCAAAGGTGCTCAGCCCGCTAAATCCAGCGTTAAAAGCCAGATAGGGATTATACTGCTGAGAAGTCACCCCCAGCTGCTCCATGCTATTGATCAATGCCATGGTATAGGTCTGCGAAGCTTTGCTGTCCTCACTGACCCGCAACTGGGCCTCCGCCTTGAGAAACAATAACTCTGTATAAGAAATCAACGGCAAAGGGGCACTTTTCTGGGTGCGCACCAGTGTTTCATCCGATACTTTGAAATAGATGTATTTGCCATCTTCAAACAGCCAGTATTTGCTGCGGCGCGGATCATTCTTCTCATTCATTAAATTGACCAAAAAATCGCCAACCACCATTTGCATCGCCCTTTCTTTGCCAAATAATGCCAATGGGTTGCTTTCATTATCGGTATTACCAAAAAAGAAATCCGGTTGTTCATTGGCGGAAGCAAAAGCATTTTCAATTGCCGTAAGGGCATCCGCTGCCGCCTGGTCATTTCGCTTGGTGAGGTGCATGAGGTAGCGCGCTTTCAAGGCATAAGCTGCCGCCTTCCAACGGTCTGCATCCCCACCGTAAATGAGGTCGTCCTGCTCCGGCCTGCCGATTTGGGGGGCATCCTCAAACAGGAGAATGGCTTCATCGAGCAGGCTTTGTATGCTTTGGTAGATAGATTCCTGCGTGTCATACCCTGACTTCAAACTGGCCGTGCCCTGCAAGGCTTCACTATACGGCACATCGCCCCAATAAGTAGTGGCCAAACCAAGATTGAAGGCCATCAATACCTTGGCAATGCCCTCGTAAACGGGCTGGTCCTGCGCCTGGGCTTTCTCGATAATGATGGCACAATCCTTCATCGCCCCGGCATACAGGCCAGTCTCCCAAAAAGTAGTCAGTGTTTGTTCATCTATAAAATAGGTAGTGTAACTCAAGGGTTGGGCATCGGTGCCGGTGAAGTGTTGTACCACGGTACCGGTCACCCGTCCGCCGATCGACAAAATATTGCGGGCCGACTGATTAATAGCCACCGGTAATATTTCATTAAGCCCGGCGTCAGAATCCCGCGTTGGGTCTACATTGATGTCGCCAAAATCACAGGAGGCAATCAAAGTAAATAGTACTAAAGTGAGTATATATTTAAATTTCATCGACTTTCTTTTTAATATCAAAAGTTAAGATTCAGGGTAAAGGCGTAACCTTTGGTGTTGGGCAGGTTGAAATAATCCCAGCCCGTAGCGTTGCTGTCGCCGCGCAAATTGGTTTCCGGATCGATACCGGTATAATCGGTTTTTAGCCAAAGGTTGCGCCCACTGACACTCATAGTGGCGCCCTTCAGGACCGACTTACCAAACCACTTTTGTGGAAAGGTATACGACAGCACCACTTCCCTCAATCGTACCCAGCCGGCATCTTCTATATTGTCTTCCGCAAGGCCCAAAAAGCCGTTCCGTTTCCATTTGATGCCCGAGGTCCCATTGGCTGGATTGGCAAAATCAACCGGCGTGGTATTGACTTCTCCACTTTCTGTCACACCTTCATAAACATAGCCGGTGATCTCCCGGTCGCGGCCGCTTTCGTACCCTACACCCAGGCCGTTGAGTACGCCCATCGTCCCGTTCCAGATGTCGCCACCGTTGCGGACATCTAACAGAGCAGAAACGCGCAGCCCTTTGTAGGTGAACGTATTGCGAATGCCGGCCAGCCAGTCGGGATTGGGATCCCCAACCTTGATCTGCTCGGTATTGATCAGCGGCCACCCATCGGCACCGATGATCATCTGCCCTGCGGCATTGCGTTGGTAAGCAGTGCCCACCAACACACCATAAGGCTCGTTTTCCAAAATGAGGGAGGAAAGCGCGGAAAAGGAAGCCAGACTCAACTGGTCGATACCTTCCGGCAATTCAGTGACGATATTTTTAAAAGTGGTGAAATTGGTGCTAATATCCCAGCGGAAATGATTGGTTCGGACGGGATTGATTTCCACCAATAACTCAATGCCTTCATTCTCAATTTCACCGGCATTCACCGGTGCCACGATGAATCCTGAAGGAGCAGAAATATCCGCCTCCACGATCAGGTCGGTGGTGGTGGCTTTGTAATAGGTGAAATCAATATTAAAACGGCCCAGCAGGAACTTCAAATCTGCCCCCAGCTCAATAGTTGTTGTTGTTTCCGCTTTCAGGTTGGCATTGCCAAGCGTGCCGGAGCGCTCAAAGGCATTGACGCCAAAAGCGGGATAGGTATTGCCAGCCAGCAGGTTATCACCATCGGCATCAGCCTGATTGTAGTAGTTTTCCGTAAGGTAAATGCCAGCATCATTACCCACCTCACCGTAGGAAGCCCGTAGCTTACCGTACGACAGGATTTTGTTGTCAGTCAGGCCGAGCAGTTCGGTAAATTCCAAGCCCAGGCTAACCGTCGGATAAAAGAAGGAGTTGTTTTGCTTAGGCAGCGTGGACGACCAGTCATTTCGGCCGGTTAGATTAAGGTACAAAATGTTCTTCCAGTCCATGCGTACATCGCCAAATACCCCCACCAATTTGCGGCGCGCAATGGATTCATCCGTAGTCGTCACCGCCGCATTGCTGATGTGATAAAAACCCTGTTTTGACAAGTCCACGCCCGAGACACTACGCGTATTAAAATCGGAAGAAAAGAAGTTGTGCCCCAGGGTAGCATTCAGGCTAAAGTCCTCACCAAAGTCCTTATTGAACAATAGCAAAAAGTCAGAATTCAAATCTGTGGAAAGACGGGTATCCAGATCAATGCGCCCATTAATTTCCGAGCCGGAATGAATGTCCCAGGCCATTTCTCTTTTATCAGAATAGTGGTCCAAACCAATTTTATAAGAGGCCGACAGCCAATCGGTCAGCGTGTATTTCAGACTAACGCTTTGAATCAAACGGTTCACCTCATCCTGAAAAGGCACCCGATTGACCGACCAGTAAGGGTTGTCATAACTGTCGGTACCGCGGTAGGCCCGTTGTTCTCCGTTGGGAAAAATGTAAGCATCCGGGAAATTGGCCGCATCCCGCCCGGTTTTACCGGCGCCATTGTCAAAGCTAATCGGCGTTCTAAACAACCCAATGGTCACACCAGAAAGGGAGTTACCCCGGCTCTTGCGGTCGCCGCCGGAAAGGGCTACGGTAGTGTTGGAACCCACCGTCAGGCGATCGCTTAAATGAATATCAAAATTGCCTTTAAAGGAGGTCCGATTCCAATCGGATTTAGGCACTACCCCTTTTTGGTATAAATTACCGGCTGAGATGTAATAGGTCAGCTTTTCGGAGCCCCCGGAAACCGACACGTTATTGTCATACGTAAATCCCGTATCAAAAAAATCTTCTTCCGGATTGTGGATGGTGGCAGGGATACCATTTCCACGGCCGGTGGCCACTAGTCTACCATTGCTATCGTACAAATATTCACTATCCCCATCGTATTCAAGCTGGCCCATGGGAGGGCCGTAGCTATTGGCTTCTCCGGTTTCGGGGCCACGGTAAAGCGATTGGCCACTGGTGTAGGTACCCTGAGCATAGATGAATTGACGATCCGGCACCTTATTGACCTCACTAATGCCAAAAGAAGAGCGGATGGCAATACGTGGCGCCCCAGCCTTACCGCGTTTGGTGGTGATCAGAATCGCTCCATTGGCGGCCCGGATACCGTAGAGCGCCGTTGCAGCGGGTCCTTTCAAAATGCTGATATTCTCCACATCATTGGGATTGATATCGATAGCCCGATTGGACACATCCACACCTACCGTTCCGTTGCCGGAGGAAGTATTATCAATCGGCACCCCGTCCACAATGAAAAGAGGTTTATTGCTGCCATTGATCGATTTATTGCCACGAATGCGAATATTGGCGCTGGCCCCAGGAGAACCGGAGGAGGTAGTAACAAATACCCCGGCCGATTTTCCACTGAGTGAGCTTACGATATTGGCCTCATTGCTGTGTTCAATGGCCTTGGCGTCAACCTCTTCGATGGAATAACCCAGGCCTCTTTTTTTAGCTTCTATACCTACGGCGGTGACCACCACTTCATCCAGCTGATTCACGGCTTCATTGAGCCATACATTGATTTCAGTTTTATCGCCAATTTCTACTTCTTTGGTTTCAAAGCCGATGAAGCTAAAAATCAGGGTCGTCGCTTCATCGGGCACGTTGAGCGAGTAGCTGCCATCAAAATCCGTAATGGTCCCAAGTCCGGCCTGACCTTTGACCATAATCGTCACGCCGATGAGCGGCTCGCCCGTACGGAAATCCGAAACCACTCCAGTAATGAGCTTTTCATCCAGCACCGGCGAGGAAAAGGCCGGGGCAGATGGCACCTGCGTATGTTGCGATAATCTCTTACGGGGTTTGCCTTTTTTGATCACATAATTGTTGGCGTCAATTTTTTTGAAAGTCAGGTCAGCGGCAGGTAAGATGTGGTTGAGAATTTCTTTGGTACTTTCTTGCCAATTGATGTCCTGTTCAATGACCACACCAGAAACCAGGGATGATTCATAAAGAAAATAAACACCTTTGCTGTCTTCAAGCTGTTGTAGGATGGTTTCCAACAATTGCGCATTGGAGGAGGATTCCTGCTGCGTGCCTTCATTGACCTGGGCCATGGTTTGTGCCCTCAGGGGAAAGACCATCAAAAGGACAATGGCCGGCAGTAAAACATGAGTAGGTATAAGTGTAGCCGCTTTAGACATAGGTTTGGTTTTTGTTCATAAACTGAGTACAATCTGGTCATTCGGGGCATAACAATCACACGGTTGAGCCGGTAGCTAACCAAATTTATTGCTGAAAACGGTACTGTCTAGTCCTTAATAATCAGCTCTCCGCTTTTTTCAGTAATCTTTACATCCAGCAGAGCCTCGAGGGCCAAAAACAAGGTCGCTTTTTCTCGGGTCGATACCTGGCCGGAAACTTTCCGGTTTAACAACTGGGAATCGACCTGCCGGACTTTTAATCCAAATTCATCTTCAATGCGCTGGAGGATTTCTACCAAGGGGGTATCATCAAATACCCAACGGTGTTCCCGCCAGCTGGTCATTTGTTCCGTTTCACCAGTAGTAATGTTGAATTGTTCTTGTGTTGAGTCAAATCGTGCCGTTTCTCCGGGCGCGAGGAGGACCGGACCATGACTTTGGTGGTGACTCAGGCTTACTTTACCTTCTACAAGACTGACCATCGGCTCTTGCCGTCGGGCAGTAACGTTGAAGGTAGTACCCAGCACCCGCACGGCCATTGATCCGGCCTTCACTATAAAGGGGGCATTGTTGTATTGGTGAGTGACCTCAAAAAATGCTTCGCCGGTGAGTTCTACCACACGGTCATCTCCTTCGGCCCACTGTTCGGGGTAACGCAGCATGGAATTGGCATTAAGCGTCACTTTAGAGCCATCTGCCAGGCGAACAGATTGAATCTCACCGTAGCCCGCCTGCAAGGTAAGCCAATCTTCGGTAGAAGGCTTTGATTCTGACACCAGCCACCATCCCGCCGCAATCAATAATGCGAGTGAGGCCGCTATTCCCCACCAGGTACGGCGATTGAAGCGGCGTACTGTAGCGGGCTGCTGCGTCAGATTAAGTCGTTGCGAAAGCGCTTCCCAATCTGCATTTTTATCAGTCAGAGATTCTCGCTTTTGCTGCTCGAATGGCAATCCCACGATCATGGCCCGGGCTTCATCCATCAACTCGGCATGTTCCGGGTGTTTGGCTCTCCAC
Organism: Saprospiraceae bacterium; assembly: GCA_965229635.1. Lineage (GTDB taxonomy): Bacteria > Bacteroidota > Bacteroidia > Chitinophagales > Saprospiraceae > BQJU01. The sequence continues at coordinate 1,020,632 of OZ245894.1, read as the reverse complement.
GATTCCCATTGGGCCACGTCCTCAGCATTGCTTTGACGTGCCCAGTTTTCAAAGCTGGGATCAGCGAGAAATTGCTCTATTTTCATATAGCCTTTAATTTTTGCGGAGCAGTGATAACCGCTTCTAAACTATAAAAGGAACCCATCTTCCGGTTTATACTCGTTTGGGGAACACTTTTTTTAAAAAAATTTCAAATCCTTGTGTTGGCGAAGCTTCAAGATGGCTTTGTGGGCATGGTTAACCACCGATTGATAATTGATATCCAAGACCTCCGCAATTTCCTGATAGGAAAGGTTGTCGTAAAATTTGAGGTAGAGAATTTCTCGCTGGCGCGGTGAGAGGTCGTTAAGTAAAGTGGTAATTTTTTGCTTTTGCAAATGCGTCGCCGACTCTAATTGTAGCTCCTCCGGCTCAAAAAATAGCTGATGTTCGATATCCTCCACCGGGATAGTGGGGCGCTGAGCGCGCAATAATTTAATAGCATGATTGCGCACTGCTCGAAAAAGATAGGCTTTGACCACGGCATCGGCGGCCAGTTTATGGCGGTATTGCCAGAGGTCAGCAAATGCATTTTGAATGGCATCGCGTGCCAGGTCGGAAGTTTTGAGCAATCGGAAAGTGTAGGCAAACAAATCATCGTAAAAGAGAAAGAACAGGGCCTGCAACGCCTGAGGCTCGCCATCTTCACACAAGCCTTTCCAGTGCCGTTCTATGTCGCCAGAAGCCTTTTGCATATCCCTTTTGCGGTGGTTCAAGCCGACAAATTACCTTTTTTGGCGGAGAATGTGGTAGGTTACCTGGGGAATTAGTCGGGAGGAAGGAGATGAATTTCGCAAATCAGGAGATCTGTGTCAAACCACTAGAATTACCTAACTTTAGCGATCATACCCGAAAAATCATGCAGCAAGACATCTTCTCCGCACTCGGCTTCAGCTTTCACTACGACGATTGTAAGGGCAATTTTGCGCAGGCGCAACAACTGCTCGATCAGTGGGCGGCTACCCAACCGCAACCAGCTTATCAGGTGCCTTCCTGGCAGGCTGTGATCCACTACCTTACGGGAAACATGCACGGCATGGAAGCGGCGCTGGACGAATACGAGGCCCTCTCGGGCAATGATGTCAACCAACTGCTTATGGTAGAAACCTACCGCTCATTGCTCACCCACGAGCGCTACAATACCTACCTGAATGGTTCCGGAACCGGTGCCATCGAAATTTCGGCGCACTGGCGCGGCGCCAGAGACCTGATGGAACCGGATGCCCGCTGGCAGCAACTCAAAGCTCAGGTGACGGACACTAATACGGCTTTTGGTGCCTGGTACACCTACTCCATTCTTTGCACCATTCGTCCGACCCGCTACAATGCCGACCGTACGCGCTACAAAAGTGATGACCTTCAATGGCGGGAGATGGTGGGTGGTTTTATTCAGCAATTGCTCAATTTGTTTCAGCAATCGCAGCAGTTTCAAAACTACCCATTCGGCGCTTACGTGGGTTGGATGGCGGCTGATTTGTACCACTGGGTGGGTGAATTGGCCCAAGCCAAAGATACATTAGCACAAGCCCGCCAATCTGCTGTACTTGGCAAGGATGCCTTGCAGGTGTTGTATTGCGATATGATAGCGCTGGACTGGCAATGTGCACACTGCGGAAGTCCACTGAGCTGGAATTTTGCCATTCACGACAGCAGTTCTGCGGCCAGTGCCCTGATTCCGGAGACGGAGCAATTGGAAATGGGCCCCATCCCCGAAAGTCAACTGGAGCAATGCAGGGCCGGTTATGAGCAGCTGGCTCAATCTGCTGACCAGCAAGGCTTTCACCGTTTGTTGGGTAATCTCCACCTGCGGATGGCTTATATTCATGCCCAAAAGACTGATTTCGCGACAGCGGAAAAGTACATTCATCAGGCGGTTTTCCAATTTGAAAACACTGGGGATCAAAAGGCACTACATTTGGCCAAAACCCATCTTTTATTGTGCAAAATTGGCCAAAACCAAACGGCAGGAACTGAGGCGATGGCCAGTGCCATTGGTCAGTGGGGACAGGAAAACGGCTGTCTGAGTTTCGCGCTAAGTCTGGGTATGCTCATCAACCGCTTTGCGCGAAAGCTGCTAATGCAACATGGAGACTACGAAAAATCCATGACCGCTTACCGGAGTGCCAGAGCTTTATTTCAAGGGTTCGGAGCCCGTATCAATGCCGCCCAAAATCGCGTTGACATCGGGCTGATCCTCAAAGCCATCGGGCAGCACGAACTGGCCGCCTCCCAGATTGGCGAAGCGTTGGATGAATATCAGCAAATTCTGAAAGATTATCCGGAAAAAATGCACGGTGGTGAAGATGTAGTCACCAATTTGCGGCAACGCATCATCTTCCTCTCCGCCGATGCCTACCAGCTCGCCTTGCGCGAAATCGATCCCGATGGTATGCAGCGCAATGTGGAACGCATCAAAGTGCAACTGGCTGATATTCCCGATCCCACGCAGAATCTGGAAAGTATGATGGCCAATATCACCAACCAGTTTGCCAACGACGATGGGCATAGCGGATTGTCATTAATGGACTTGTGGCCACTTTGGTTTCTGGGTCAAAATATTATCGAACAGGCATCGGTACTGGTGCCGGTATACCGGGCACGGGCTGCTCGTCGGAAGGGTGATCAGCAAGCACTGGGCTACCATTTGCGACAAGCAGAAAAAGCGCTGAATGAAAACAACTCCGCCATGCATGACTTTCTGGCTGCCATGTACTGGGCCGAGAAAGAAGATTGGGATACTGCCGCGGAATGCTATGATCGCTACCTGAATGGAGGACAGCAAAAACAGGGTTTTACGGGAGTCATCGGCAAGTTAATGCAAGCCATGGGCAACACCTCTACGGAAGCTGAATTACAGGACCAGCGCAACTGGCAGCAGGCCTTCTCCATGTGGGTGCAACTGCGTCAATACGAAAAAGCCCGCCACGCTTACCAGCAGCTCGAAAATCGCCACGGCAAGGACTGGTGGCAGGGCGAGGAAGACCCCTGGCTGACGCTTCGCGATCTGGCGGAAATTGAAGAAAATATCGGCAGTAGTGAAAAGGCATTGACGTTGTATCAGGAAGCGATACAACTGCTCGAAAGTCGTCGCAAAACGCTCAGCCAGGATAGTCTTAAAACCGCCCTTTCCGGCAATCGCGGTGTCAAAAATCTATACTTAAATGCCGTGCGGCTAGCTTTTAAGACCGAGGCCTATGAACTGGCTTTCCAGCTAACGGAAGAGAGTAAAGCCCGCGGCCTGCTGGACTTAATGGCCGGAAGTTTACAGCACTTATCCGCCGATAGTGCCCAGGCCGATCACCTGAGGCAATGGCGACAGCTCAATGCTCAGATCACCCTTTGGCAGGGAATGATGGCTCAGGAATACGCCAGCCGGGAACCTTCTGAGACCCGCATTGCAGATTACCGCCAAAAGATAACTCGGGATGAATTGGCTCTAAGCCAACTAGAAAACACGCTGGCGCAGCAGCAAAGTGGTATCCGTGAATTGGCCAGCATTGAAGGTCAGGTACTGGATGCTAAAAAAGTTGCTCAACAGCTGAATGAAAAATCCTTATTGGTAGAATACATTTATTCCAGTGAACGGCTATTTATTTTTGGCATTGACCACAGTGGTTTGGTTTTCGCCTTCAGCCAGGAAATTGATGATCATGAATTGGAGCGTCAAATCGAAGCCTTTCACGGAGCCTGCCGTTTTGGTACGGCGACTCAGGAATTTGCAATTCCCCTCTCCAAGGTGCTAATCGAGCCACTAGCCCAATTAAAAAAGACTTATAGCAAATGGTTTATGGTGCCTTACGGCAAATGTCACACGCTGCCAATTCACGCCCTTCCCTGGAAAGGAAAACTGCTGGGTGATGCCGTACAATTGGCCTATCTGCCCAGCGCCAGTACGTTGCAATACCTGAAGGCCATTACATTACCCGAGCGGCCCAACCTGCTGGCCATCGGTAATCCCACCGGTGACCTGAAAGCAGCAGCGGTCGAAGCGGCCTGGGTGGCTCATTTGTTTGAACAAAAGCCATTGCTGGGCGATGAAGCAACCGAAGCTCAATTGCGACAGCAGCTGGACGGTGCTGACATTCTGCACTTTGCTACCCACGGCTACCTTTCAGAAAAGAATCCGCTGCAATCGGCATTGGCCATGGAGCCAGGAGAATCACTAACACTCTATGAATTGATGGGGCTCAATATTAAAGCTCAACTGGCCGTGCTCAGTGCTTGCAATACCGCCCAGGGAGAAACGACCGGTGGTGATGACGTACTGGGTCTCAGTCGAGGATTACTATCCACTGGTGTCAAAGCTGCGGTGGTGACCCTTTGGGAAGTAGACGATGTGGCCACCAGTTTGTTGATGCGCTATTTTTATCAGCAGTTAAAATCCGGCACCGATCCGGCAGAGGCCCTCCATGAAGCCCAGCAGTATTTGCGTGGGCTTTCGCCAAAGGAGATTGATGAAGCCTTACGGCAAATGGGGGAAGGTCTCAGGAATGCGTCCATTTCAAAAGAAGTACTAACGCGCAGCAATCGCGGTAGCCTCGACATTGACGAAGTCGATGATCTGGGAGATGACTACTCCCATCCATTTTACTGGGCGCCATTTGTGCTGGTGGGCAGATAAAAACTTTTCCGTCTGGGAACTATTCCTTTTCCATTCGAATTATACAGGCAATCATTCTTTTCAAAATCCAAGGAAAATGAGCACTTTCCCAACAACGCTACCCACCTTCCGAAGGCGTCATTGAGGCCTCAACTGCTCATTTCTATCTGTAGACTTTTACGGATGGAGAAAAGGCCGCTGTTCTCTTTTTTAAAAACCCAATTTTTTTGACGATTTTAATCCTTTAGTAATGGAATGGCAACATTCAGTTACCCTGGACCTGTATGAAGAAAAGCTACAGAGAGTGGTGGAATTGATCCAAACAGATCCGGAATATTTTCTTGAAAGTGAAATGTGGGCGCTGCTTAATTCCTATCAATGGAAAGGCGGTAATCTGTCACAACTGGTGAGTGAGTTGCATCGGCTTGTGCAATTATATGAAACAGCAAGCCTGGATGCTCGCGCCTTTGTGGATTATTGGGGAGAATCCATGTACAACGTACTTGACCTGACAGCGATGAGTCAGTGGAATCAATTGATGTACCTGGTCTATACCGGCTTTGAAAATACCGACATTCTACAATTAGTAGGGGAGCGTTACGGATGGACAAAAGATCAATTGCTCCAGCAGGCGAGCGAAGAACAGGTATATGGCTGGTTTGCCTTGTGGTTGTGCGCCACTTATCCGGCGCTTTCTGTCTTCTTATTGGGAAAAAATACGGAGGCTGCCTATCGGCCCTTAACACGTATTTCGGTGCAACAGATCATCCAGTACTTGCCGGAATTTATGATCTGGCGGATGAAGCCCTGTCTGATGTCGGCTCACATCAGAACCCTGACCGTAGCGCTGGCAATGGGTAAAAATGTGAGACAAGCCCAGTGTTGCCCAATGCCATTTACCAAAAGAATGGCTCATCATTTTACCAATGCGCCAAAAGAGATGACTTTCAATCAGGCGGTTTGGTACAGCATTGTAATGGGGTTAAATGGTAATGAGGCCCTAATGATTGCCTTAAAGCGCCATTTTCGTCACTGGAAGCAGGATATGGGTTTGATGGGCTCGCTCGTCGGTTTCTTTAAGGACTTGCCGATAGATGAGTTGCCCATGCAGCGATTTCTGGCCTATTTAAGACATCTATGGCAAGAAAATGGAGAGTTGTGCATGAAGGGTTGGACACTGGCCACTTTGCAACGCCGAACGGATGCCTGGTACGAGGAACTGCGGCGCAGATACACCTACGTATCCAATGTACCGTCCTGGAAAGGTGCTACTTACCGTCCATTTGAGTGCATGGTGGAAGGCATGGTGTATAAAATTGTACAATTGACTACCGCCGAAGAACTGTTCGAGGAAGGTAAGCAAATGAGTCACTGCGTGGCTTCGTACGGATATCGCTGTGTCAATGGAGAGGTCTCCGTCTGGTCACTACGCAAGTTGGTGAATGGCAAAACAAAGTCGCTGGTTACCATTGAACTTAGTGCGCAAGGACGTATTGTGCAGATGGCCTGCGCTTTCAATGAGAGCCCAAATATGTTTCAAACCAGGTTGATCCAACGCTGGGCAACACGGGAAGAACTTTGTTTCTAACGGCTTAGTGCACAGGCGAAATGGAGGATGCAACAAGCACAGTGCATTCTCCATTATTTTATTTTTTGTTTATTATTTTTATTTTTAAAACTTTTTACTTATATTGCAGAATCATTATTAAGAATCCATTTCTGCCGGCGGATCATAGACAAGTAGCTACTTTTCCACTCTGACAGCTCTGTGCTGCTGCGTGAGCTGTACGTAAACCATTGGCGGTTTGGCGGATGTGGGCGGGCTTTTATTTATTCCCACCCTCTTCAGGTTGAAGAATGATAGAACGTTAGGGGGCGGCGGCTCAAATTTCAGAGTTGACCGGCTTAAAACCTATGCTCCGCTCGGGAGATGTTTGCAACATCGACCATCGAGCAGAACCCCCAGAATTGAAGCAGAATTTACAGGATAATTAGCTACACTTCTCTAAACTATAAACCTCCCTCAACTCTAAACTCCTCTCAAATATTCCCCTCCCAAACGACCCCATATTGCAATCCCTTATATTTTCCGTGCCAGCAAAATTAAATCCGTAGTCTCCGAGCCATCTGTTTCGGGATATTTTTGCCGGGTCAGCTCCATTATTGCGAAGCCACTTTCTTCCAGTGCCCCTGTCAAATAATCCGCCTGGTGATAATGAACGTACAGCTGTTTTGAGCCACCTGAACTGGGGCTCTTAAAGCCCGACTTTTCGTAATCATCCTCCATAGTGCTGAGGTACAAAATGCCTCCATCCTTCAATAATACGGCTGTATCCTGGATGAATTTGATGGCCTCTTCTTTTGATAAATAGGGCAAGCCAAATCCGCACATCACCGCATCGTATTTGGTTTCCAACTGGCCAATCTGGCGGCAGTCCAGGATTTTAAATTCCGCAGCAGGATTATTGGCTTTCGCCAAATTCAGCATTTTTGGCGATAAGTCGGTCCCTAGAATTTTTAAATCAGGGCGCTTACGCAAAAGATAGCTGGTGATATTGCCCGGGCCGCAGGCCAGTTCGAGTACTTGTGCATTGGGTGTGGTAATCAACTCGCAAAAACGATCGAAAGAATGGTGGTACAAATCCAGGTCCATAAACTTGTCCTGGTACTGCTGGGCCCAGTCGCCAAAGATTTCGATGGCTATTTTGGTCTTATCCATGGAGAATTTGGTTATTTTTGAAAGAAAAGATTATGGTCACTTTTCGTTCCCTTTTACCGCTGTTTTTTCTTTTTTATTTTAGCCATGTGGCAATCACACAAATGGCGCATCCCACTGCCGAAGTCATCATTCAACAAATTCAGGAACACCTGACCTGCGAATGGCAAACCGAAACCGTGGACACCTACAAAGGCGGCGGCCCGGAAGTCGAAGTGACCGGTATCGCCACTACCTTTCTGGCTACGCTGGATGTACTGAAACGAGCCAAAGCCAGGGGACTCAACCTGATCATCACCCACGAGCCTACCTTTTATAATCACCTGGATGAAACGGAGCAATTTGGCGATGACCTCATCGTTGCGGCCAAACAAAAATACATTAAAGAAAACAACCTGATCGTGTGGCGCTTTCACGACCACTGGCACCGCACTGAGCCCGATGGCATCTACCAGGGGGTGATTGATCAATTGGAATGGGAGGATTTTGCAACTAGTCGACGGCCGTATCTGTACACCTTGCCGGAAATGACTTTGCAGGAGTTGGTGGCCCAACTCAAAGAACGCTTTCCCGTCTCTACCATCCGCGTAGTAGGCGACCCGGAGATGCAATTTACCAAGGCCAGTCTGGTATTGGGGTCACCCGGTTATCTGGCACAGGTAGCCAGCCTGCAACGCGATGACGTGGAGGTCATGATCGGTGGAGAAACCCACGAATGGGAAACAGTGGAATACGTACGTGATGCGGTCAACCTGGGAAAGAAAAAGGCCCTGGTACTCATCGGACACGCCAATAGCGAAGAGGCGGGCATGGACTATTGCGCCAAATGGCTGAAGACCTTTATCAAGGACGTTCCAGTGGAGTTTATCCCGGCTGGTGACCCGTTTTGGAGTACGGGAAAGTAAATCCTATGCATGGACCCGCGTAAGCGCTGCGAAAGGGGCCGTTAGGCGACAGTGACGAAGGAACTGGCCGATCCCGGCTGAGCCGGGAGGATACGCCCAAAAAATTACCCCACCAGGCCAATCAACAAATACAGCAACGCCGCCCCACCTCCGGCAATCATGGCATAGGGTATCTGCGTGCGCACATGATCAATGTGATCAGTAGCCGAAGCCATGGAGGAAAGAATGGTTGTATCGGATATCGGAGAGCAATGATCACCGAATACGCCACCACCCAAAGCCGCCGCAATGGTAAGGTAAACATTAGCGTCCAGCTGCTCCGCCATGGGGATGGCAATGGGGATCATAATCCCAAAAGTACCCCAGGAGGTACCGGTAGAAAAGGCGATAAAACAACCCACCAAGAAGATGAGGAAGGGCACCAGCCCCGGCGACAACCAACTTTGCACCACTTCTGCCACGTAGGTACCCGTATGCAGGTGATTTTTACAAACATCGCCAATGGCGAAAGCCAGCATCATCAACAGTGCCAGCGGAATCATGCCGCTAATGCCTTTGAGTGTCAGCTCCACCATCTCCTTAAAGCCCATGATGTTTTGCACCCGGTAGAAAACCATCGAAAACAGGATGGATGCCAAAACGGCAATCAATACCGCCGTGGAGCCGGAACCTTGCCCGATGGCAAAGAAAAACTGGTCAAACCCACTGGCATTAGGCCGTTCCTGTACGGCGGTTTCCCAGCCGGTATAGGCCAGCATCAATGGCATGAGCAATACCATAATCAGGATGGGAATGGCCATATTGTAGGCCTTCTCTTTGGCATTGGGGGCCAGCTCCACCTCGGTCAGCTCATCGGAGACCATGGGTTGTGAATTATCCGGCAACAGCTTCCCGGTTTCCTTTACCCGCTTTTCCGCCCTGGCCATCGGCCCAAAATCCTTGCCCCACAGGATAATGACCAACACCAGGATCAGCGCAAAAATAGGATAGAAATTGAACGCCATGGCTTTAAACATGGTGGCAAATGGATCGCTAAATCCCTGGGCAGCCAGCAAGGTCATAATGAAAGCGCCCCAACCATTAAAAGGGATCAAAATACTGGATGGTGCCGAACTGGAATCGGCAATATAGGCCAGCTTTTCGCGGGAAATGCCGAGTTTGTCAAACATCGGGCGGTACAACGCTCCTACCGTCAAAACGGAAATACTGGATTCCACAAAAATCAACAACCCGGTGAGCCAGGCCAGCAGCTGCACAATCACCCGATTGCTGCCGCTCTTGCGCTGCTCAAACCGATGCAGGATACCGCCTACCCAGTTGATGAATCCCGCTACCCCACCAGAGCGCTGAATGAAGATGATCAAGGCCCCCACGAGCGCACAAAACATGATGGTGCGGGTATTTCCGGGATCTTTATACACATCCACCAGGGCTTGTACCGTACTGAGCGTTCCCGTAAGGGGATTGAAGCCTTCAATGATCATCCACCCCAGCCAGATGCCGAATAGGAGGGAGACAAATACCTGCTTGGTGCGGATGGCAAAAAAGATAGCAATGACCGGCGGTAACAGCGATAGAAACCCGTATTCGTGCATATTGAGTTGGCTTTTGTCGGAAAGATACGCTATCTGCGAAACTTACTCAAATCGGGTTGGTGTTTCCGCTTGCGCGCAATTTCATAATCATATATCACCTTCCCGAGCTGCGTAAAAAACGGCAGTCCAATTTCCTCATATTCGTATACGCCGTCATTGTAGGTTTTGTTGGCATTCACGTGAATCACACCGGCAAGCATAAACTCAATATTGCGCTCCAAATCGATGATGTAGGCCACATCCGTCAGGTAGCCATAAGCCCAGCCCACCTTATTAAAAATGCGGATGTGATCCGGAATATCGGAATGGGTACTATCGCCATACATCCAGAACTTGACGTAGTTATCCGGCTCGTCGTATTTTGGAAATTCACTTTCCCGTGGGAATTCACTCATGCATTGATAGAGAAATTGGTAGTCATTTTCCGTAAGATCAAACCGCCTATTTTCCGGCACCGCTTCCGGAAACAGTACGGCCTGCAGGATGTTGTGCAAATCCTGGAGCGACACATAGTTTTTTTGACTGAAGTCAAATGGCTCCGGCACAATATCTCCATCGTTATTCATATAGCCCACCCCACGTATTTCTTCCTGTAGCTTTAGCTGCTGAGGCGCCAGGCTATAAACCTCTCCCTGATAATAATGCAAGGTATCAAAGTGGTAAAAGGACACCGGATTGGTATGCCGGTTGGCTTCCACATCGAAGCCGGGTAAGGAAAGGCGGTGTAAAAGTCGAAGGTCCGTATATCCTTTACTGAGTAACCCTTGATTGAGGTATCGTTGCCCCAGAAATTCGTACAAACGGTTGTAGGCATCATTGTCGCTGACCAGAAAAATCTTACGGATGTAGTGAGCGATAGAGGGAAGCAAATTGGCCGCCGTAGGGTCGGTTATTGCGGGTGTTTGGGGCGGAGTGACTGCTCCCGTTTTCATGGGAGTCCATTTATCCAGGCCTTGAATGTTCAGCTGGTTGAGTTTCTCGAGCGCCATAAAAGCCGTCGGCATTTTCACAGTACTGGCCGGATAAAAATAGCGGTTAGGCGCCATCCCAAAAGTATGACTGGTAAAAGCTGGCTGATTATCAGCATCCCGATCAATTTGGGTATAGATGATTTGCACTTCGTACTGCTCCGGCTGTTCCACCCAGCTGCCGAATTGGTTCTTATTTTTACTGATCAGCTCCTGCAATACACTTTTTTGAGCATTTGCAACAGGGATACAAAGTAGTGATAGCCAAAGCATCATGATTGCCTTCATCTCTATTTCGTTTTTCTGAGAAAGATAAAAATAATTTGGGGCTTCCCCTCCTTCGTCGGGTGAGAGCATGTTTGGAGCGGATTCGTGACGAAAATCAGTGGTATAAGGTTCTAGCTAAGTCTTTTTATGTGAGCTTAGCGGGTTAAGTGAATATAAAAAGTCAACGCAAGGTTCTTGACCCACTGATTTGCAGTAGGAGCAAGCTCCAAAGATGCTCTAATAAGGCTATACGCTATAATGTACTCGCCAAAATGGCTCCGTGCATTCCGCTCCTATCCTTAAGCCGGGGCTGCACACAAAAAATAACAACAAAAAAACAAATATATTTGCATTTTTATAACAAAGTTTTTACATTTGCACATTCAGCACACCTCCAAGTAAGCAATTTCCAAACCATTTTGTAACCACACACAAAACGCCGCCTAATTATGGTGACACGAGATCTCCTGTGGAAAGGGATCATCGAGGATTGCTTTGATGATTTGCTGAACTACTTTTACCCCGACTGGGCGACCGAAGTGGATTTTGGTCAGGATTTTGAATTCCTGGATAAGGAACTGATCCAGTTATTCCCCGATGAGGATCAAAATCAGCGCTATGCCGATAAACTGGTTAAGGTTTTCACCAAAAATGGGGCCGAAAAGTGGGTATTGGTGCATGTAGAAGTACAAGGATATCCCGATCCCGACTTTTCCGAGCGCATGTTCATCTATTTCTACCGCATTTTTGATCGGTATCGCCATCCGGTTACGGCATTGGCGTTGTTGGTAGATAATGGCATCAATTTCCATCCTAAATGCTATCAATACCAGTTTCTGCGCACTTCTGTGCAGTACTCTTTTGACACCTATAAGCTTCTGGAAAAGAAGGCAGAAGATTTCCACCAGGTACACTCAAATCCATTTTCCATCATCCTGGAAACAGCCTGGAATGCGCTTAAGGTTCGGGGAGAAGCCAGTTTGCTACAAAATAAAGTAGCCCTGGCGAGAAAACTAATCAAGTCGGAATACCCACGGGAGAAGATCAGGAAGTTGTTGAATTTCCTGCGGTATTACCTACGCTTTGAAGCTATTGAAAATAATCATAAATTTGATAAGGAAATTCAATTACTGGAAAAAAGAGAAGAAGTTATGGGTATTAATGAAATAATTGAACAAGCTATCCGGCAGGAAGGCAAGGAGGAAGGAATTTCAATCGCAATTACCCAATTACTTAGGAAAAATTACTCCACCTCCCAAGTATCGGAATTGCTGGACGTTTCTATTGAAAAAGTAGAACAGGTACGTAACTCACTTAAAAAATGAGTAGGCTATGGGTATTAATGAAATAATTGAACAGGCTATCCGGAAAGAAGAATTTACAATCGTAATTAAGATCAATCAACTTCTACAGAAAAAGTACTCCGTCGCCCAGATAGCAGAATTGGTAGGCGTTCCGATCGAAAAAGTGGAACAGGTGCATGAAAGCCTAAAAATGTAGGGATGTTAATAAATATCATTTAGTGCGTGCACCAACTTTTCAATATCCGCTTTTTCGTGCAAAGCATTCAAAACAATGCGCGTAACCAAATCACTTTCCGGACTTGGATAGGCAAAACTGGAGATCAATATTTTGTGCTTAGCCAATTGATCCGCCAGGGCTTGATCAGCGCTGTAAAAAACAGGGAAGGGATCAATGGACACCAGTTCATATTTTGCTCCTATTAGAGATTGAAATTGGTAAATATTTTGCTTCAACTTAACCCGCTGCTCCCGGTAAAGCGCCTGTGCATTAACAAAAGCATCCAGATAAGCCGGGATAGCGGGCGAAGCGCCCCCAAACAAGCTCGACCGTTGCAGATTTTTCAGAAAGGGCTCGCTAGCAAGAATCACACCGCCGGGAATACCCCAGGCCTTACCCAATGAACCGACCACAATCAAATCTACATTTTTGGGCAATTCCAGAGACCGAAAACTGCCGCCACCGTCTTCCCCCAACACACCCAGCACGTGTGAGTCATCGATCACCAAGGTGTAGGGTATATCGTTGGGCAATTGTTTCAACCAGTGAAAATCATAATGCACTACCCGCAAGGGATCGATGCCGTTACTTACAAAAATAGCAGGATGTTTACCTCGATGGGCCTGTTCAAGCATTTGCTGTTCCCAAAGCTCACGAGAAGAAGAAGATGTTGCCGTACGCCAATGCAGCGCCGGATGCACTTCGGGGGCGTAATGGATCGGTGCTGAGGTTTGATCTTGCAATAAACGCATGACTACATTTGCCGCGAGTGTTCCGGAAGAAACGGTGATCGCCGCTGGTGCTCCGCAGATTTTGGCCAGCAATGTTTCCGCCTCCAGGAAAACCTTAAACTGGATATTCGCTAGGCGAGAACCGCCAAAATTGGTGCCGTACCGCTCAATGCTTTGGTGCAATAATGTCCGAAATGCCGGTAGTGCAGCAATGCCCAGGTAACTAGTGCCGCTGAAATACAGCCATTCTTCCCCACTAATGGTGATCGTTCGTCCGGGAATTTGTTCAATGATCGGCATACTCTAATCACAACTTTAGTTCAACGCCAGTCCCCGGCTTTTCCGAAAGGAAAACCTGACCATTTTCGATATTCACCCCTTCAGCCGGGTCATTGCTGAGTAATAGCGCCCCATCCATATCCACGTAATCCAGCAATGGCAGTAGCTGGCCAATAGCTGAGATACCCACGGAAGACTCCGTCATACAACCAATCATCACCTGTAAATTCAGCTTTCGGGCCTGCTCAATCATGCGCCGGGCTGGCGTGATGCCGCCACATTTCATCAGCTTGATATTTACGCCGTGAAAGTGGCCGTGGCAACGGGCAACATCTTCCTCGCGCTGGCAGCTTTCATCAGCGATGATCGGCAAGGCGGAGTGTTTGTAAACGTATTTCATACCCTCCCAATCTTCAGCGGGTAGGGGTTGTTCCAGGAACGCTACGCCCAGCGCCTTAAATTTTGGTGCAAGTTTCACGGTTTGCTCCGCAGTCCAGGCCGTATTAGCATCCACCCGAAAAATGGCATCGGTTGCTTGCCGTAAGTGCTCAATAATTTCCAGGTCGTGGTCCGTCCCCAGTTTGATCTTGTACACCGGCCACGGGTAGCGTTTGATCTTGGCTACCATTTCTTCGATGGTGCCGATGCCAATGGTATAATTGGTCAATGGTAAATTTTGGGGCGATAGTCCCCATAGCTGATAGAGTGGTTTCCCTTGCAGGCGGCCGTATAAATCATGGGCGGCTTCATCTAGCGCACAATGGATGAAAGGGTCGTCTTTTAATATTGGCTGCAGCCTATGCCAAAATACTTCCGGAGTCGACAATTCTATTTTTTCAATCAAGGACCGCAGCGCTTCCACCTTTTCTACCATTTGCTCCAGCGTCAGTCCGTAGTAGCTGGTGGCCGTTGCCTCGCCGTATCCGGTATGCCCACCCTGGCTCAATGCCACGATCATACTCGGCTGTACCGTTCGGCTGCCGTGGCTGATGGTGAAGGCTTCGCGCAGTTGGAGTTGGACGGGGTGTATTTGTAGCTGCATATTCTGTAACGAGTTTATAGGGGTGAAGGTACAGAATATTTGAAGAGGGGATTTAGTCCAGATTGGATAGAAACTTCATCAGAAGATCAACATCAGTCCAAGGGTTTTGATCAGTTATTTTCTTTTCTTCATCGAAGCCCTGCTCTCTTAACCATTCTGCGTTTTGCATTGCTGTAGGTAACCTCGACTTTAAATTTTCGAAATCGTTTTGCTTTGTTTTTTCATAGCCATAGTAGTGTTTCCGTTTCTCCTTCGCATAGGATCAGAACCCTCCTCCTAATTTGTCTTTTCTTCTTGTTTTTGGAGCGCTTCATTTTGGAAATTCAATTCAAAGTTTAGCTTTTCAATGCCAGGGATTCCACCAAATCGACCAGAGAGATACCATTTCTCGAAAGGGATGCCGGCACGAACACCATTGATATCTGCAAGAGAGAATAATTCAGAACATCCTTGTGAATCTTTTTCCACAATCCAGATTTGATCTCTTCGCAATTCATTTTGGGACAAAATATTGGTGTCATGTGTAGCAATAATTAGTTGAGCACCTTTTTTATTGATCCTAGGATTATGGAACATCTGAATGATATAAGTCGAAATATGAGAATGTAAACTTCTTTCAAACTCATCAATAATAAGCACCTGTCCTTTTGCTAAAACAGTTAAGATTACCCCAGCTAATACAAATAATTTCCGAGTCCCTTCTGATTCTTCAAGAATTGAATTTTCACTAAGTCCTACTTGCATACCCTTTTCATCAAAGAATTTATGATCAAAAAGAATATCGTATTCCTTATTTCGTAAACCTGATTCCTTCAATTCAATTCGGATATCCGATATTCCTGTATCAAAACTCTTCAACAGTTTTTTAAAATTCAGAATATAACCTTCATTATCAGGCTTATCTAGAAACTCATGTACTATCTGAGACGTAAACTCATCACCAATCCAAAACTCATAAAATGGCACAGGGATGAAATCCTCATTAAAAAAATTGAACATATCAACTAATTGCCGAAGGTTGTTTAAAGCACCTTTGGAAAGGAATAATTGATTTGGTCCTGTCAGATCAGCGATGGTGCTTTTTTGCCCTTTAAGGTATTCTCCAAATTCAAAACTTTGCCCTAATCTCTTAAAGAGTTTAGCTTCTCTACCTTGCGGATAAAAATACAGCGCCTCCACCAAGATCTCGTACTTTAGAAAACTTACCTCATAACGGTGGCGAACTCCATTAAAGAGAAAGTCAAACTCAAAGTTAACGGGCGCATGAAGGGTGTTTGCGGAAAATCTAAATGGATCGTACTCATGTATTGGTTCGTTGGGTGATTTGCTACCTGAAAATAGCACTAATGTTCTGAGCGCACGCATCGCACGAATCAAATTACTTTTTCCAGAAGCATTTGCTCCGTAGATAAATGAAGACGTCAAAAGACTGATTCCATTTTTATCTTTAAAGACGTTCTCTTTGAACTCCCCTTTACTTTCGTCCGGCACTAAACTTAGTACTTGCTTATCTCGAAAAGACTGGTAGTTTTCAACTGCAAACTCGATCATCATCCCGTTTTATTCCTTTATTTCGTTTATTTTATTCAAAAAAAAGAAATAAAACCGGGTCATGCAATAGAACTAAAGACATCTTTCCCTTAAAACGAACAACCTTTTCAGCAATAGGAATTTTTTCAGCAGACAACTTCTTCATTTCTTCACTTTGCGCAAGGAAAGCCTCTTTCAGCGGGTGGGATTCCTGGGCGTGAAGCCCTACACAAAAAACAACCAGTAATAATAGGGTAACAAAAACTTTCATCAGAGTAGATTTTAGCGAACTTTATGAAAAAATATTTACTTCTTGCCAATTTCTGCCCTACGCCACTGCACCACCATCGCCACCACCGACATTACCGCCGCCAGCACCCATGCGTATTGAATATACTGCTTCCCCGCCCAGTGATAATCCAATGCGACAGAAAGGGCAACAATTACATTCATCAACAGAATGAGCCAGTTGAGGCGATCCTTCAATGTTTCGTTTTTAAACCTGATCAACATGGCCAGGTTAATAATTCCCGCTAATATCTGGATGCTTCCAAATGCGATTTTATCCTCCCCGATTAGCCCAATTCCGCCCATGAGAAACAAAAAGCCATTGAAGAAAAACGCTATTTTGGTGAGCCGTTCTTTTCTTTTGTTATCCATCCGGTTCTATATTTTATGCGAAAGCATCCTACCACCAGTGCAATTTCACTTTCACCTCCAGCCCCATCCAGTTGTCGAGCACACCTTGCATCACCTCCGGGTCACCGGAAGTATAAAACTCGTGATGGGTTGGTCCAGCAGGCCGGAAAAGACCTTTCTCTTCAAGGATATAATCAAGCCGGCGGGCAATAGCCGGAGCAGGATCAATAATATTGACTTCGTGGTTGGTAATCTCCTCGATGAGTGGCCGTACCAGGGGATAATGAGTACAGCCCAAGACAAGCGTATCCACCCCTTTGGCGCGCATCGGAGCGATGATTTGTCGCAGCAACTGTTCCGTTTCGGGAGCATCGGTTTTGCCGGCCTCAATGAGCGGCACCAGACCAATGCAGGGATCTTCAAAAACTTCAAGGTGTTGAGCATAGCGGGTGGCAAGGCTGGCGTAGCGCTCGCTCTGAAAGGTACCGAGGGTAGCTAGAATGCCGATTTTTCCCGTTTGGGTTTGCTGGGCGGCGGGTTTAACGGCCGGTTCCATCCCAATGACAGGCAGATCGGGCCAGGTTTGGCGAAGGGTATTTAGAGCCGCTGCCGAGGCTGTATTGCAGGCCACGACAATCGCTTTGCATTGTTTTTCCAATAGAAAGCGGACGATTTGCAGGCTGTATTTGGTAATCGTTTCGGCGCTTTGGGGACCGTAAGGAGCACGGCCATTGTCGCCGAAGTAGATGAGGTTTTCCTGGGGCAAATGCGTTAAAATGACATTGGCGACCGTGAGGCCGCCAATGCCGGAGTCAAAAACTCCTATGCTTTCGTATTGAGACACAGATTAAATGCCTAGTTTGGACTTAACCATAGTGCTCACATCCTGTGCATCATCGGCGTAGAGTAAGATTCCCTGATCGAAAATGAACTGGAATCCGTTTTCCTTGGCCACATCGGAAATGGCCTTGTTAATCTTGTCGTAAATTGGCTTGAGCAATTCCTGACGCTTGTTCTCCAACTGGCTAACCATCTCTTGCTCAAATTTAGCAATTTCCTGCTGTCTGGCCTCCAGTTTAGCGGCTTCCTCCTCCTGTTGTTTTGGGGACATATCACCACTTTGTACTTTTTCCTGGATTTGCATATAGTCTTTCTGCAATTGCTCCAGCATACCCTGGCCTTTTTTCTGCAGCTGTTTCTGTAGTGCTTCCAGGTTTGCATCGGCTTGCTTCACTTCAGCCATACCTTCCAGCAATGCAGCGGAATTTACATATCCAAACTTCTGAGCCTGGGCTACACTGACCATCAAAAACATGGCTATAAAGAAGCTACCTAATTTCAAAATCTTGTTCATCGTTCAATACGTTTAATTTAATTGAGAAGTAAAAGCGGCTGCAAAAGTACAGCTTTTCTTTATACATTTATTTCATCCTTTTCAGAATGTCGTCGGTTTTATCGTATTCGGGGTTTGAAAAAATGATCCCTGAAGCACTCGACTTGTCAAAGATGAAGTCGTAACTGCGTTCCTGGGCGTATTCTTCAATAGCACCGTAAACTTTATCCTGAATGGGGCGCACCAATTCCTGGCGACGCTTAAAAAGATCTCCTTCGGGACCAAATTTGGCTTTTTGCAAATCGCGCACTTCCTTTTCTTTGGCCATGATCTCCTCTTCGCGATCCTTACGCGCCTCGTCACTTAAAAGGACTTGTTCAGCCTGGTAACGGTTGTACATCCCCTTAATTACGTCGTATTCTTGTGCAATTTCTTGTCTCCACTGGGTCGCCAGACGATCAATTTCCGCCTGAGCATCCTGATATTCCTGAATGGTTTCCAATATGCGGTTTACATCTACGGAAGCGATCCG
Source organism: Saprospiraceae bacterium (assembly GCA_965229635.1). Taxonomy (GTDB): domain Bacteria; phylum Bacteroidota; class Bacteroidia; order Chitinophagales; family Saprospiraceae; genus BQJU01. The sequence continues at coordinate 1,001,935 of OZ245894.1, read as the reverse complement.
TTGTGCCTGGGCCGTAAATGCCAACAACAGAGAGAAAGCGCTGATTGCAAGGACCTTCTTGGCCAGTTTAGCAATGTTCTGATAATTCATAATGAGATTTATTTTAGTGGTATTTGGTACAAAGGTTTCCAATTTCAAAATTACAAATTCTTTCATCCAATACGCCCTTTTGACTATGGCTGGCGCCAAATGTAACAGCGATCCAAAAAGCACCGCTCAATCAATAAAAGCGCTAACTATTTGTAATATAACGAGTTGCGTAAGCAAAATGCATTTTTTGACCCCATTGGTTTAACTAATGTTTAACCGGCTTTAAAATATTTTTAACGAAAGTGCCCTTAAAAAGCTGCTAATCAAACGAATAATTTACCGGTGCGAAAAAGGGAAGAAGCTGATTGAAGTTCCTAAATTCGCGCACCAAAACCGTTAATCAAGCCTAACCAACCACTTGTCTAATGAAAAAAACGCACTTTATTCATCCGGATTATCTCGAACTGGACAAAATTCGCGAAATCACCGCAAATAACTACTCCCTGGCCCTTTCTGATGAAAGCAGATCAAGAATAGCGCATTGTCGCGCCTACCTCGAAAAAAAACTGGCGGAAAGTGACGCCGCTTTCTATGGCATCAATACGGGATTTGGTTCCCTCTGTAATGTGCAGATTTCCAAATCGGAGATCGAACAGCTCCAGCACAACCTGGTGCAATCACATGCCTGCGGCACGGGCGATGAAGTACCCCAGGAAGTGGTCCGCATCATGATGCTGCTCAAAATTCAGAGCCTGTCCTATGGCTTTTCCGGAGTGCGCACTGAATTGGTGGAGCGGCTCATCCAATATTACAACGAAGGCCTCCTACCGGTGATCTACCAGCAAGGCTCTTTGGGCGCCTCAGGCGATCTGGCACCACTGGCACACTTGAGCCTGGCACTCGTGGGATTGGGGGAAGTCAACTTCCGGGGAAAACGCCAACCCAGTATTCAGGCACTGCAACAGCTGGGTCTTGGCCCCTTACACTTGCAGGCCAAGGAGGGATTGGCACTGCTCAACGGCACCCAGTTTTCTACCTCTTACGCCGTATGGAGTCTGATCAAGGCCGAAAAATTGTTTGATACAGCCAGTCATTGCGCCGCATTATCTTTGGAGGTTTTCAACTGCCACTCCTCTCCTTTTGAGGTACACCTACACCAAATTCGCCCCCACGAAGGACAGCAAAAAGTGGCAGCTACCATCCGTCAATTGCGCGATAACAGCCCCCTTTTCCAGCTCGACCGCGATCAGGTACAGGACCCCTATGCCTTTCGTTGCATTCCACAAGTACACGGCGCAAGTTGGGACGCACTGCAGTACGTCAAAAAAGTGGTATTGACGGAAGTCAATTCAGTAACGGATAATCCCAATATTTTCCCGGATGAGGATCTCATCTTGTCGGGTGGTAATTTTCATGCACAACCTATCGCGCTGGCGCTGGATCACCTGGCCATTGCGCTGGCGGAGTTGGGAAGCATTTCCGAAAGGAGAGTTTATCAATTGATTTCCGGCACCCGAGGCTTGCCCGCCTTTCTGGTGAAATTGCCCGGCTTGCATTCCGGATTAATGATTCCTCAATACACGGCAGCCTCCATTGTAAGCCAAAACAAACAATTATGTACCCCGGCATCGGTCGATTCTATTGTGTCGAGCAACGGGCAGGAAGACCATGTGAGTATGGCTGCCAATGCCGCCACCAAGGCTTACCGGGTAGTCAACAATCTGGAAACCCTACTGGCTATTGAATGGATGACCGCCGCACAGGCACTGTCCTTCCGGCGCCCCCTCCGCACGGCGGAAAAGCTGGAGCAAATGGTGGAGAAATACCGGGTGGAAGTACCCGTTTTAGAAGAAGATCGTATCTTGAGTGAAGATATCCATAAAACAATCGACTTTATTCGTTCGTTAGAGCAATTATCGGTTTAACATTTGAAAATCTAAATAAACACACATGCGAGTATATCAATTTTTCGTACTGGGAGCCCTTGCCTTCACCCTCTCATTTACCAGTACCGGTTGTGGTACGGGCAAAGGTGGAGGATTTAACCTATTTACCCCGGAGCAGGATATTGAACTGGGTAGAGAAGTGGAAAAACAAATCGCTTCCGACCCGGCTACTTACCCCATTTTGCCAGAGTCCAGCAACCGGGAAGTGTACACCTACGTACGTAAAATCACACAAAAAATTCTCAATACCGGTAAGGTCAACTACCGCGATGAATTTGCCTGGGAAGTGAAAATTATCGACGATCCCGAAACCTTGAATGCCTTTTGTACACCAGGAGGCTTTATTTATGTATACACCGGGTTAATCAAATTTCTGGATTCCGAGGATGAGCTGGCCGGTGTGATGGGACACGAGATCGCTCACGCGGCACTACGTCACTCCACCCGTCAGATGACCAAACTTTACGGTTTGTCGGCGCTGACTTCCATTCTTACCGGAAATTCAGACCCTGGGCTCCTGGAGCAAATTGCGTTGAGCCTGGTTTCGCTGAAGTTTAGCCGTTCCCACGAAACGGAGGCTGACTCGCATTCTGTACTCTACCTCTGTAGCACCGACTACAATGCAGATGGTGCCGCCGGTTTCTTTAGAAAAATGGAAGGACAGGGAGGTACACCCGAATTTTTGAGTACCCACCCCAATCCCGGCAACCGGGTTCAAAATATTGAAGGCGAAGCCAAGTCTATGAGCTGTGGAAATGGCCAGTCTTATACTTCTGAGTATGCACGCATCAAGGCGTTGCTGAGGTAATTATAAACTGACTTAATCAAAGGCGCAAAACCCAATTAACCTTTAGTTTTGCGCCTTTGTCTCCACTATTTCTGCTCATTCACCCTTATCCCTTGTCTACTTTCCGCACCAGAATCGCTCCTACCCCCAGCGGGTTGTTACACCTTGGCAACGGCGTTTCCTTTATTGTGACGTGGGTTTTGGCTAGAGCCAATAATGGAGAGGTATTCCTGCGCATCGATGATCTGGACGCGGAACGCAGTCGGCCGGAATATGTAGTTGATATTTTCGAGACCCTCGAATGGCTTGGGCTCGACTATGATGAAGGTCCTTCCGGACCTGATGATTTTTATGCCAATTATTCTCAACAATTAAGGCTGGAACAATATCAAGACACCCTGAACAAACTACGGACGAAAGGCCACCTCTTCGCCTGTACCTGCTCCCGTAGGCAGATTAATGAACAGTCGGAAGATGGTCGGTATCCGGGTACTTGCCGTGACCAGGCGCTCGACTGGTGGGCCCCGCAAACCGCCTGGCGCGTAAGGGTGCCAGATGAGGTAGAGGTCTCCTTTCGGGAATGGCGGCAAGGTCGGTCTTGCATCTCGCCGGGACAGGAAATGGGGGATTTTGTCCTGCGCCAGAAAAATGAGCGTCCGGCCTATCAGCTGGCGTCCCTGCTAGACGATTTACAATGGAATATCAACTTTATCGTTCGCGGGCAGGATTTGCTTTCGTCAACCGGTGCACAAATCTATCTGGCCGAACTGCTAAACGAAACAGCATTTACGGAAGCGACTTTCTGGCACCATCCATTACTCACCGATGAATCGGGGGAAAAATTGTCCAAATCAAAAATGTCAACTGCCTTGAAAGCCCGGAGAGAAATGGGTGAAGGGCCACAAGCACTATATCTTGAGGCAGCAAAGTGGTTGGATTTGCATGCAGAGGCGGGAGTATCGCTGGAAGCACTGGTTTCAAGTGTGAGGGAACGGGGATAAGGGCAAGCAGGGAACATTCCGGATATTTTCCAACCCAGTCTGTCCCTGCGGTAACGCCCCTACAAGCTAAGCTTAGACAAAGAGTAAAGTGCATGTTTGAAGGTAATCATTCAGGCTGCAAATTGCAGGTTTTGGAAATGCACTTGGCAAACTAACGATCATACTTATGCAGGTCCAATTCTTCGATCATACGGATGAGCTTCTCGGCGTAGCGTTTGTCCGTCGCGTAGCCGGCTTTTTTCAGGCCATGTGCCCAGCCCTTGTAATCTGATCTGCGCAGCTTAAACAAACGAGCGTAGCGCTTATTCAGCTTCAACAAATTGCTGTGGGAGCGAAAGCTTTCCCACGCACTGCTGTACTTGCGAAAAAAGTCTTTATGTGAGTCATCCGTAAAATTGGAGCAGTGTCCTTTTTTGCAAGAGCGCGAAAAGCATTTAATCCCAAAGTGATTGTTATTTTTGGTGGCCAGTCGGCTTTCGCCAACATTGCTCTCCAACAATCCCTGAGCCAGGGTAATACTGGCAGGAATGCCAAATTTCTCCATTTCCGTACGTGCTGTTTTGGCATATTGATCCACATAGGCCAGTTGTTTGCGGCGTTTTTCCGCCCTGGCGCGTGCTTCTTCGCTATCATCGAAGGTCATGTTGGAAAAAGTATTGGCCAGGTTGGGGTCAGCATTCGTTTTAGCAGCTTTACCATTGGGCTTTTCAGTGGCAGCTGTACCATTATTGAGAAGAGAAGTATTCATCGGTTTCACACCTCCTTCATGATAGGCAACGGTGCTGGCGGTTGGCAGGGCAGGGCTCTGAACAATGTTGGCCTGTGCCACACTATTGAGGTCCAGATTGATGCTCAGATCTTTGCTCATGACCATATAGAGCAACACCCCGATCAGGAGTGTTTTTAGCCAGTAGCGTTGTACAATTTCGGTGGACTGCACCTTTGCCCGCTGAAAATTATACTGCACCAGGCTTTGTAATTCTTGTATTTTTTGCTGCATTATCTAAGCTTTTGTGTCAAGGAATAATGCAAATTAAAATTAAATGTTTTAAAAAAGCAAGTAAAATTAAAACATTTTGTTTTTTAAAACACAAATTTGTAACATTCTCTATTTGCCGGGAGAATAATTAGCAAAGTTCGGCTGGGAGGCCTACCTTTGTGGGAAATTTAAATTAGACTATGAAGAGAATCACTTTTTTACTGGCCTTCTGCCTGCTTGCAGCGGGTCCGGCCATGGCACAAAAATACGGCCACCTGAACTTCGGTAATTTACTTTCCCAGATGTCGGAAACCAAAGCTGCCGATTCCTCTCTGGAAGCCTATCGCAAACAACTGGTTTCGAAGGGAGAAACAATGGCCACCAAATTTAGAGCCAATTACGAAAAATTGCTGGCAGATATTCAGTCAAAAACACTATCTCGTAAGGATCAGGAAACACGGGAAGCTGCCCTGGCCAAAGAACAACAGGATATCATGGCTTACGAGCAAGAGATTTCCCAAAAGATGCAAGTTAAGCGTCAGGAACTCTTGAAGCCAATTGTAGAAAAGGCAGAAAAGGCCATTCAGGATGTAGCCAAGGAAAACGGATATCAGTTTATTTTTGATACCAGTACCTTCAATGCAGTCCTTTACGTCCGCGAAACAGACGATGTGATGCCATTGGTAAAAACCAAACTGGGCATTAAATAGCATTAATATGCCGGTTTTCCATTCCTTCCACAGGTTTTGGAAGGAATGGAAATTTGGATCAATATTCCTTTCTCTACGCGCTCAATACACTATAATATTCCTCTATTTCCATTATTATCCAGGGAATACTATTCCTCCTCTCTAAAGGCTAATTCTAGGCCGTCTTACCCGGTGCAAAACACCACCGGGCAAGACGGCCTGGCTATTAATTATTTCCTTAGATTTCCACGCTACACCTGCGGCGATGCCTGCTTGGCAAAATACTCCTCTGTAGCCCGGCGCCCGGAGGCGATAAGCTTTTTAATCATCTCTTTGGAAATATCAAAATCAGTGGCACTTACGCCAAGGTCATCAATAAAGACAGTTCGTTGCCGGTCTACTGGATGCATGTGACTGGCATTTGCGGTATTCATCATGAAATCCATAGCCGCTTCAACCGTCGTTTTTAAAGAATGAATATTCATCCGGGGAGGTTTAAATCCAGGGTCGTTGATGTCGACTTCCGGCTCCAGATAAAAGCCAAGCGTAGCCATATTCCGATCTACATCAGGTAGTTCAGTATGTCCCTGGAATTTACTGATCTTTTGATCGTAAATATCGATGGGATAGACCCAGCCCAGGCCTCCATCCATGTAGTAATCGCCCAGCAACTTGAAAGGCTCAAAGAGGAATGGAATACTCATCGAACAACGAACGGCCTGCCAAATGGGTACATCGGGGGTTTTTACACAATCAAATACGTGTATTTGCTGGGTAGAAATATTGGAAGCCACCACTGAAAGGTGTTTGTACTTTTCGGGATTCTCCGTTGCCATCTTATCAAGTTGAACAAAGGTTAATGCCTCATTACCCGTGTATTTTTTAAGATAACGCTTGAGCACCTTGTCAAACCCATTTCCGGTATGAAATCCATAACGAAACAACACGCGCCAGAGGTCACCGAGCAAGCCCCAGCGGTCATATACAAAGGAGCTAAATTGGGTATCAAGGATGGATTCGGTAAGGCCCTTGCTACCGGCTCCGATGGCCAGTAGCGTAGCCGTTATCGATCCGGCAGAGGTGCCGGCCACCCGTCTTACCGGGGCCAGTAGCCCGTATTCATCCAATACCTGCATACAGCCGGCATAGGCCGACCCTTTCACCCCGCCGCCTTCGAAGACGAGGTTCTCTATTTTTCTATTTTCAAAATTCATGACTTTGTTTTTGAAGTTTTACAATTTAATACCCCGGTCCTGTCCGCAAATCGGAAGGAATTGCGCGGAAATAGTTGTAGTTGTATTCCCGGCTACTGGAATCCTTCGTCCATTCCTTGTCCAGTTTTTCCAGATTGTCGTGCAATTCTTCAAAAACATGTGCCATCTTGTCTTTGTATTGTTCATCTACGCCGTCGAGCAGGTAGACAAATTTTTCGCCATCCTTTCCGTACAACAATGTGAAACGGGCACAGGCTGTGGCCAATGCGACACCCGTGAGCGAACGCCATTCATCAACACCGGGTGTACCGCTATCCTTCGGCACCTGTGGGCTGCTGATCCGTGGATCCAAAGCGGAATTGATACCTGAAGTACCATAAACCTGGTGACGCACCACCAAGTGGTGAATGGTATCGGAGGCCCAGCGCGAAACGCCTTTTTTGGTTTTCAAATCGTCATAGCGCTCCGGCAGTGGATTGAAATACACCTGCTTCAGTCCCCGCAGCATATCCTGCAAATAGCGGTCGTTTCTCACTGCATCATCATCTTTGTAAATGATATCAATTAACTGATCGGTATAATTGGTCCAGATCTCTCTATATTGCAGTTCCCAGTTGATACACGCACCCGGTAAGATTTCGCCGTTGTCCATGCGCATAATGTCGGCACGATAGTCAAAATCTTCATCCTCAGCATACTCAAAGCTGTGGTACTGGTCATTGAGGTGATCAATAAGGGAGTCATGCCTCAGCGCAAAGATTTGACTGAAAACTGCGCCTTCCTGCACGAGGTGCTCGGTGGTCAATTCTTCCGCCAATTCGTGCGAGAAAAGATGCAAATACATGAAAGTACGGAAGGGGTGGTTAAACTGCCCCTGCGCGTCAAAAGCATTGTGAAAAACGACCTCCAGCAAGTTATAGGTCATGTGAATATCGGCCAGGTGTTTGCCACTTATCACCTGGAAATACATAGAAGCAGTGATCATGCTTTCTGCCCGGCGAAAGGAAGCATCCATTACATTGGGCTTCAGCTCGATATTGGTTCTGGGCTCGATGATGGACGTCAACTCCAACCTCTTTTTCTCGCTATTGACCTTAAAATAGGCCACTCCGCCATACGGTTCATAATCGGGCTTCTCAACGTATTTTTCCAGAAAACGAAAATCCATCATCAGGTAGCCTTCCCGGTCCGGTGCTTTTTTAAGGAAGGGGTTAGCGATGCCATATTCGGCCAGATAGGCCAAAAGCTGTCCTTCTTTATAAGCATCGATCACCGGAGGAGGTGTTATTTTGAATTTTGGAATAGGCAGGCTAAGGCCAAATAGTTTTCTGGTGTAAATCCGTGGGTAAATATCCTTGCCATCACTCCACACCTTCATACGCGGTTTTTTCGACAGCGGCACAGTCAGGTCGGCCTGCGGAAAGAAGTGATCCATCAGGGCGATGACCATAAAGGTCTTCTTCACTTTTTTAACAAGGGTTCCAAATGCGCTCACATTGCCTTCAATGCGTTCAACCGATGGGATATTCAATGCCTCCGGCAAGAACTGTGGATGCTGTTGGTAGTATGGCTTTAGCTTACTGGGTTCAGGAGCGCCATCTTTATAGAGTTCGCTCAAATTCTTTGGATTGGGAAAGCGCTTGGCGCTGATCAACAGGAAGTACTGTAGTGACCAGATGGCATTGCTCACTCTGGAGCGGATTACATAATACGTTTTTGGAGCGGCTCTCAGTGCAAAGAAAATGCCGGCCAGACAAGTCAGTACCAGACACAACTTCAGCAGCGGCGTCAAAGAAAAGGCCTTGGCGGCCAGCCATGCCGGGTCAATTTTCAAAGCTTCTATAACGGCCAGATACAACAGCACTCCGGAAATGGTACTCAGTACGTGAAAGCCCGTGCTTTTTAGTGGCGTGGAAGTGCCCACCACAAATGCTGCCGCCTGAGTAACTGCCTGGATTAGCAGAAAAACGCCTACCATGTAAAGAGGTGTATGCAGAATACCGGACGCCAAAATAATAATTAGCTGGGCCAGCTGCGTACCCAAAATAATGGGCGGAATAGCTGCATTGGGAGGTCCAAAGTAGAGGATGGTGCCCATGGCAAAGGTGGCAAAGGCCGCCAGAAACAGGATGCCCATGTGTAACCCGGTATTGGTGAGAACCATCGTGGTAACGAAAAAGAAAATAGAGGTAACAACGGGAGCAATGTTTAAAAACCGAATCATTTGAATACCGGTAGTAAAGCGGGATTTCATCATCTGAAACGGTGAACCGGTAACTAGCAGGCCCAACTCCAACAAAGCGCCTACCCCACCACCGAAAACAGTCAACAGGAAGGGCAGTGTGATCCATAATGGTTGGGCTTTCAGCTGTAGATACAAATAAGCACCTACTCCAGCCAGTAGAATCAAACTAAGCACTGAAAGAAGGGATTGAAATGCTGAATAATTTGGTGGCTCAGGAATGGTAAAGCGGACTTTATCCGCATTTTCATTGTCAATCAATGGTGGGCGATCATCCGTCCCCACCAGCTTTTTCTCTTGAACTAGGGTTTCCATCAATAAAGTATTTTTTATGATAAATGAGGGTCTGCAAGAAAATGGTCATTTCACATCATCTCCAGACTAGGTGTTTTCTATTCTTATATCAGGAGGCGGAATTGGGTGGTCTATGGGAGTATTTGTTCTCTGATCGTAACAAATATAAGGTATGGTTTTGGGACATCTCTGAGTAAAAATACCCGTTTTTTGCAAAAATCCTAGTGATGAATGAATAGAAATGGGTGTTGTATGTATGTTTTTCTTATTTATGCTCGAAAACTGCCACACTCTGTATACACAACGCCAGCTTCAACGATTGGGAATTCCCTTTCGACTTACTTTGTCTACTTTTGAAATGAATCGCTTTTTTTAGATATTGGCAAACGAAAGTTAACGGGCTTTCGCCTGCCTCTCCAAATACCCATTAATCCCCGCAAAATCCAGCACACCCACTACCCGCTGCTTGTCCATAACGGGCAGTAGCCAGCAATTAGTGGCATACATTTTTTCCACCGCCTCTTTAAGGTCATCGGTTGTTAGGAGGGGAACATATTTTTGATTGACAAAGGAAGCAATGGAAATATCCTGAGGATTGTCCAGTGATTTGGCGGCTTTGAGCAAATCATTTTTCATCAAAACACCCTTAAGGTTTTGCCACTCGTCAAAAACCAGGAAGTGCTTTTCGAGGCCGTCTTGAAGTTGATGCACCACGCTGTCTACACTGTCACTCTGGTACAATTTGGTGTAACGAGACCGCAGTGCTTCTTGTACAATACCTTTCGCCAGGCGGTGATGGGAACGCACGGCGCGCAGCTCATTAAAGGCCGAAAAGAAGATGAACAGACAAACAAACGCGATCAACCAGTTTCCAGTCTGTATTCCGTAGAAAAACAACACCGTTGCGGATACCTGTGCAATGATTGTGGTGATTAATGTTGCGCGTAAGCGCGAAAACCGCACGGCCAGCAATGCCCGCAATACACGGCCACCATCCATAGGAAAAGCGGGAAACAAATTCATCAGCGCTACCGCAAAATTGATGGTCACCAGCCCAACCAGGAAGTAAGACCAGAAACTGATGTCGGAATAGAAGAAGCTGTTGCCCTGTGGATTGACAATGTAAGCGGTAATTTCCCGCAAATGCTGATTGGGTAATAAAAATAAAAGCGGCGCAAACAAGGCCGACAAGCCAATATTGACCATCGGGCCGGCAATGGCCACGTAAAATTCCTGAATGGGTTTCTCCGGCAGACGGTCCAGAATGGCCAATCCACCGATGGGTAGTAATAATATATTGCGGGTATCCACGCCATAGCGGCGGGCAGTCAGGGCATGGCCCAATTCGTGTAAAACGACACAGGTAAACAAGGCCAGCAGGGAGAAAACAATAGCCAGCACTACAGAAACGTCAAAACGACCACTCTTCCCATAAGTCACATAGCCGATCCAGATAAAGACCAGCAGAAAGGACCAGTGTACCTTTACCGGAATGCCAAAGAGCTTTGCAACTTGTAGGGATCCGTTCATCAATCAGTTTATTGTCAATCACTAACAATTGGGAAAGACACTTGGTTGTGTAGATGCAAAAAGGCGGCTTCCTGGTGGGAAACCGCCCTTCGTTTTTTCATACTAGTGCATTACAGGCATTATCAATTACGCCTGCTCCATTACGGTACCTCCCAGTACAGGAACGTACAATTGTCCTTTCAGAATATTTCTGGAAATGACAATGCGCTGTACTTCCGAAGTACCTTCATAAATCTGCGTGATCTTCGCATCACGCATCAGGCGTTCTACGTGGTATTCTTTCACAAACCCGTAGCCGCCGTGTATCTGTACTGCTTCAACGGAATGACGCATGGCCACTTCCGAAGCAAACAATTTCGCCATGGAGCTTGCCTGATTGTAATCCATCTTCTGGTCTTTCAGCCAGGCTGCGCGGTATACCAAAAGCTTGGCCGCCTCAATATCGGTAGCCATATCTGCCAGTTTGAAGGCAATGGCCTGATGGCGGCTGATCGGCTTTCCAAAAGCTTCGCGCTCTTTGGAGTATGCCAGTGCCAGTTCGTAAGCACCACCGGCAATACCCAGCGCCTGAGCCGCAATACCAATACGGCCGCCGGACAAGGTCTTCATGGCAAATTTAAAGCCAAAGCCATCTTCTCCGATGCGGTTTTCCTTGGGCACTTTTACATCGTTGTACATGATGGTGTGGGTATCGGAAGAACGAATACCGAGCTTATCTTCTTTGGCACCAATTTCTACGCCATCCCAATCCGTTTCTACGATGAAGGCATTGATGCCTTTGTGCCCTTTGTCCACATCCGTTTGGGCAATGACCAGGTGTAATTTCGATGTACCACCATTGGTGATCCAGTTTTTGGTACCATTCAGCAGGTAGTGATCACCCTGATCGATAGCTGTAGTGCGCTGGCTGGTCGCATCACTCCCAGCTTCAGGTTCCGAAAGACAAAATGAGCCAATCCATTCACCGGATGTTAACCTTGGCAGATACTTTTGTTTTTGTGCTTCGGTGCCGTAGGTTTCGATTCCCCAGCAAACCAGTGAGTTGTTGACCGACATGATGACCGAACAAGAATTGTCGATCTTGGAGATTTCCTCCATGGCCAGTACATAAGACATCGTATCCATTCCGCCGCCACCGTATTCGGGTGCTACCATCATGCCGAGGAAGCCAAGTTCCCCCATCATGCGTACCTGATCCGCAGGAAACATCATTTTGGCGTCTCTTTCAATCACTCCCGGTTTGAGTTCTTTTTGGGCAAATTCCCGGGCCGCATCCTGTACCGCCAGTTGTTCTTCAGTTAAGTCAAATACCATTATTTCTTGTTTTATTTCGTTAGGACTTTTGTGCCATTTTAGCACTGGATGGTTTGTTAAAAAGCTACTTACATAAGCCTTAACAGGGCTGGTTAAACCTGGTTCAGCGAAATTACGCTAAAAATCCCAATTTTACAATCAGGAGATTCGGCAAATCATTGGTTCCTCCTCCATTTGAACCAACTTCCGGTCATTCATCACAAATTATGCAATTGTGGGAGGCTTTTAGAACCAGATGCCCTCACAATTAGTTACATTAGTCAGTGCATTAGCAATACTGGAATCAAAAATCTAGATTTTATCCTCCTTTTATGAACAAAAGAACTACTCGATGGACCGCCATTGTGGTTGCCATCTTTCTTCTCGGTGCCTTCATTCTTTACCAATCCGGCTATTTTGCGAAAGCAGAAGAAGCTCCGGCAGCTGATGCCTCTGCTTCGAGTGGTCCTGCTACTGTTGAGGCCCCTATACCCGTCAAAGCCCGACGTATTCAGCCCCAAGAGCTCAAAGATTATATTACCGTCAGCGGATCAACGATGCCGGCTGAAGAGGTGATGGTCAGCAGTGAAGTGCCAGGCAAGGTCAAAAAAATCCTTTTCCGCGAAGGCGACTATGTCAAGGTTGGCGTTCCGCTTATCCACCTGGATGACGATGAACTACAAGCCGAGCGCAATCGCCTGCAGGTACAGATGAAGCTCAATGAAAAAATTGCCGAACGTTTTAAGGGACTATATGAAAAAGAGGGCGTCAGCCTTCAGGAATATGAAGTAGCTCAGGCAGAATTTGAAAAAGCGCAAGCCGACCTGGCGTTGGTCGATGCCCAGTTGGAAAAGCGTATCGTGCTGTCGCCATTTAGCGGTCGTCTTGGCCTGCGCCTGATTAGTGAGGGGAGTTACCTGGCTCCGGGCACCCCAATCGTTAATCTCGTGAGCAGCAATCCGATCAAGATAGAATTTTCCGTTCCTGAGAAATACAGTCGCTCTCTAAAACGAGGCAGCACGGTAGAATTTCAGGTGGATGGGCTAGGGGGCAGTCGCACAGCCACCATTGAAGCTACTGATCCTACCATTGATCCGGATACCAGGACCTTCCGGCTTAAAGCCAGCGCTCCCAATCCGAATGGCGAGATTCTGGCCGGGGCTTTCGCCAATGTAAGGGTTAACCTGCAAAATTACGATGCAACCATCATGGTGCCCACTGAAGCCATTGTACCCGAGCTTGGGGGTAAAAAAGTATTCGTTTACCGCAATGGTAAGGCCGAGTCCATTAGTGTAACAACCGGCATCCGCCAAGAGTCCAGCATACAGGTCATTGAGGGACTGGAATCCGGAGATACCGTGATCACCACCGGTGTATTACAAATCAGAGCCGGAGCCGATGTCACCATTACTGAATTGCAGTAAGCCCTACAATGCCTTTGACCGTTTTCATTCAACAGATAATACCTTCAGACTATGAGTCTTTCTTCCATATCCATACAAAGGCCCGTATTGGCAACCGTGCTCTCCATCACCATTGTACTCTTTGGCCTGATCGGACTCAATTACCTCGGCATTCGCGAATACCCCAGCGTTGACCCTCCAATCATTACGGTATCCACCTCCTACGTGGGTGCCAATGCCGACATTATCGAATCACAGATCACCGAACCGGTGGAGGAAGCTGTCAATGGTATTGCCGGTATCCGTGCTATCACCTCGGTGAGCCGCGACGGTAGAAGTACCTTGACGGTAGAATTCAACCTGGATATTGACCTGGAAACGGCAGCCAACGACGTGCGCGACAAAGTTTCTCAGGTAGTACGAAATCTCCCTCCCGATGCTGACCCTCCGGTAGTTTCCAAAGCCGATGCAGATTCTGAGCCCATTATCTTTTTGAATATCCGCAGTGAACAGCGCTCTCTGCTCGAACTGACCGACATGGCCGACAACGTGTTCAAAGAGCGGCTGCAAACCATTCCCGGCGTTAGTGAAATACGCATTTGGGGCTCCAAGACCTACGCCATGCGCCTGTGGATCGATCCCAACAAACTGGTGGCTTATCAGCTGACCCCGCTCGATGTGCGTAATGCCCTGGATCGGGAAAATATTGAGCTCCCCTCGGGAAGTGTGGAGGGCAATACTACCGAACTGACGGTAAGAACAGTGGGCCGACTGGATACTCCGGAAGAGTTTAACAACCTCATTCTCAAAGAAGAAAATGGCAATGTGGTGCGTTTCCGCGATGTGGGCTATGCCGAGCTTGGCCCCGAAAACCTACGAACAGTACTAAAGCGCGATGGAATCCCTATGGTTGGTAATGCCATCATTCCACAACCGGGGTCCAATCACATCGAAATTGCCGATGAATTTTATCGCCGTTTGGAGACCATCAAAAAAGACCTCCCGGCCGATATTACCCTGGGCATCGGTTTTGACAATACCGATTACATTCGTGCATCGATCAACGAAGTGGAGCAGACCATTTACGTAGCTTTTGGGCTGGTGGTGCTGATTATCTTCCTGTTTTTGCGTGATTGGAGGACCACTATTGTGCCCGTACTCGTCATTCCCATTTCTCTGATTGGGGCCTTCTTTGTGATGTACGCAGCCGGTTTTTCAATCAATGTACTGACCTTGCTGGGCATCGTATTGGCCATCGGTCTGGTGGTCGATGACGCTATTGTGGTGCTCGAAAATATTTATACCAAAATTGAGGGAGGTATGCAGCCATTGCAGGCCGCCTTTGCGGGATCGAAAGAGATTTTCTTTGCAGTGATCGCTACTACGGTGGCACTGGTGGCGGTATTCCTTCCGGTAATATTCCTCCAGGGGCTCACCGGACGCTTGTTCCGGGAATTTGGGTTCGTGATCGCGGGAGCTGTTTTGATCTCTTCTTTTGTTGCGCTTTCACTAACCCCAATGCTGGCTTCCCGATTGTTGAAGAAACGCCCGAAGCAACCCTTCTTTTATCGCATTACGGAGCCCTTTTTCCAGGCGCTCAACCGGGGTTATGTAAAGACATTGAATGGATTTATGGCTGCTCGCTGGCTGGCTTTTCTCATTATTATTGGGTCTGGATTTCTGATCTACTACATGGGAACCACGCTACCCTCAGAATTGGCGCCACTGGAAGACCGAGGCCGCCTGCGGGGTTTTGCCACCGCTCCCGAAGGCTCCACGTTTGAATATATGGATGCCTATATGAACGACCTGATTGATTTGACTAAAAAGACCATCCCTGATGAATTGCAAGGCATGGTTTCTGTGACTTCTCCTGGGTTTGGGGCCTCTTCTTCCGTTAATTCCGGCTTCCTGATCGTCTTGCTGAAAAACCCGGAAGACCGGGAGCTTAGTCAGCAGGAAACGCTGGCCAAACTGTCTCCTGCGGTGAGAGATCTGACCGGCGCCCGTACCTTCATTTCCCAACAGCAAAGTATCGGTAACCGCCGGGGCGGGCTACCCGTGCAGTTTGTAATCCAGGCCCCTAATCTCGATAAGCTTAAAGAAATCCTTCCGGTATTTATGGAAGAGGTAAACAAAGAACCCATCTTCAGTTTCTCCGATGTTGACCTGAAGTTTAACAAGCCGGAAATCCGCATCGATATTGACCGGCAGAAGGCCCAGGATTTGGGTGTATCCATGCTCGATATTGCTCAGACCCTACAGCTTGGGTTGAGTGGTCAACGGTTTGGCTACTTCATCATGAACGGACAGCAGTTTCAAGTTATCGGACAAGTACAGCGACAGGACCGCAATGAGCCGGTGGATGTGCGCTCACTCTACGTGCGCAGCCGTGAAGGCCGCATGATTCAGCTCGACAATCTGGTAAAACTGGTGGAGCAAACAACTCCTCCAACCCTTTACCGATTCAACCGATTTGTATCGGCTACCGTTTCCGCCGGACTGGTAGACGGTAAGACCATCGGGGATGGTATTGCTGCCATGGAAGGCATCTCCGACCGGGTGCTTGACGACACCTATATCACTTCCCTAACCGGTGCTTCCAAAGATTTTGCAGAAAGCTCCTCCAGTTTGGGTTTTGCATTTGGCCTGGCCCTATTATTGATTTATCTGGTACTGGCCGCACAATTTGAGAGCTTCCGCGATCCGTTTATCATCATGTTTACCGTGCCCCTGGCATTGGCCGGGGCTTTGTTCTCACTCTGGTATTTCAACCAGACGCTGAATATCTTTAGCCAAATCGGCATCATTATGCTCATCGGCCTGGTGGCGAAAAACGGAATTCTCATTGTGGAATTTGCCAACCAGCGAAAAGAAGCCGGGCTATCCCGAATGGATGCCATCAAGGAAGCAGCCGCTTCGCGTTTTCGTCCTATTTTGATGACCAGTTTTTCCACAACACTGGGCGTATTGCCCATTGCTTTGGCCTTAGGTGCCGGTGCTGAAAGCCGGGTATCCATGGGTATTGCGGTGATCGGCGGGTTACTGTTTTCTACCTTGCTGACTTTATTTGTCATTCCTGCCATTTACAGCTATCTATCCAGCCGTACAGCCAATATCAAGGTGGATATCGAGCAGGTGAAGAGGGAGGTGGAAACGGTGTAGGTAGTCAGTGTTTAGGGTGGAGAGTTTAGAGGATGGGGCAACTTGGTCATTTCTGTGGATTCTTTGACTTGGGGAATCCTGGTTTGAGTTGAGACGGGGGAGACGGGGGAGGAGGTTTAAAGTTTAGCGGACTTCGGCCTGGTAATCCTGCAAATTCAATAATCCTGCAAATCCTGCTCAGAGACAGGGGGAGACTGAGGAGACGGGGGAGACGGGGGAGGAGGTTTAAAGTTTAGAGGACTTCGGCCTGGTAATCCTGCAAATTCAATAATCCTGCAAATCCTGCTCAGAGACAGGGGAGAGGGGGAGACTGAGGAGACGGGGGAGGCGGTTTAGGAGGCATTGCTCTAATCATTCTGCAAATACTTTGACTCTGAGAAGGCTAATCTAATCTAAGGTTATAAGGTTTATGTCAGTTTATGAGGTTTATGGTTAGAATATGGTCGATGTTGCAAACATCTCCCGAGCGAGCATGCGATTTCATTGGTCGGCCCTTTCTCTAAACCCTAAACTTTAAACTTTAAACTAAATTAAAATCTCCCCGGGTCAGCTTCGTACATGAGGTCGAAGGCGGCCTGGTAGACGTCTTCAGCGTTGGGTTTGGAGAAGTAGTCGCCATCTGAGCCGTAGGGGGGGCGGTGGGCTTGCGCCGAAAGGGTGACCGGTTTGGAATCCAGGTAGCGGTAGCCATTTTGCTTTTCGAGTACTTCGCGCATCATATAGGCGGAAGCGCCTCCGGGCACATCTTCATCAAGGAAAATGACGCGATTGGTCTTTTGCAGGGATTGCACGATGCGGTGCTCCAGGTCAAATGGCAAGAGGGTTTGTATATCGATGAGTTCAACGGAAATGCCGTCTTTTTCCAACAACTGAATGGCAGTATCGGCTATCTGAACACAGGCGCCGTAAGTGACAATAGTCAAATCATCACCTTCTTTTAATACATCAGGTACGCCGAGCGGAACGGTAAAATCCCCCAGGTTATCCGGCATCTTTTCGCGACGGCGGTAGGCATTCAAACACTCGATCAATAAGGCAGGATCATCTGATTGCAACAAGGTATTGTACATACCTGCCGCCTGTACCATATTGCGGGGTACCAGCACGTACATTCCCCGGAGTCCGCCCAGCAATACTGTCATCGGAGACCCGGAGTGCCAGATGCCTTCCAACCGATGACCGCGCGTGCGGATGATAGCCGGAGCAATTTGGGTGGCATTGGTGCGGTAGCGCATCGTAGCCAGATCGTCGGATAGCGGTGAAAAAGCGTAGATCAGGTAGTCGAGATATTGAATTTCCGCAATTGGGCGTAAGCCACGCATCGCCATACCAATGGCCTGACCAATGATGGTCCATTCGCGGATGCCCGTATCAAAAATTCGGTGTTTGCCATATTTGGCCTGTAGGCCGGCAAATCCCTGGTTAACACCACCGATCTGCCCCACGTCTTCACCAAAGGCGTAGAGGTTGGAATATTTTTCAAGCGCTTTATCAAAAAAGGCGTTGAGCACTTCGTACCCGGGTTTGGTCTTTGATGCCTCCGTATAGACAGGAGGAATCACTGGCACCTTCAACGCTGACTTTTCCGTTTCACTATACAGGTGTGTGTGATAACGGCGATCCATGGTTACCTCTACATCGGCGAGGAATGCCCGCAACTTATCCAATTCAGGAAGCTGATCTTTGCGTAGTACAAACAACAATCTGCGCAGGTTGCGCACAAGGTCGGTCCGCACCGGATTAACCAATCCTTTCAGGTTCTTAAGTAATTGTTGGACCTCATCCGATTTGCTGCATTTTTCCGCAATAGCGGCGTAGGTCTGCTGCATATCGCGCCAAACTTCATTGATGGGGTCGTAGTATTTCTGCCAGCTGCGTTTACGAGCAGCCTTTACTTCACTATTGGCCTGAGTCTCCAATGCTTCCAGTTCATTCTCGGTGGCATAGCCATTGGCCAGTATCCACTTGCGAAATTGCACATTGCAATCAAACTCCTTTTCCCAGGCCAGCCTCTCCTTCGACTTGTAGCGCTCGTGCGAGCCGGAGGTGGAGTGGCCCTGTGGTTGGGTCATTTCGTCAAGGTGAATCACGGCAGGAGTATGCGTATGTCTTACCTTTTCGGCTACATTGTGGTAAATTTCACAAAGTGCGGCATAATCCCAGGCTTTCACCTGATGGATATCCAGTCCTTCTCCATCTTCATTTTCCTGAAACCCTTCCAGCACCAGGGAAATACTTTCTTTAGTGGTCTGATGTCTCTTCGGAACAGAAATGCCATAGCCGTCATCCAGCACGGAGATGATCAGAGGAATCTGAGTTACTCCGGCGGCGTTGACCGTTTCCCAAAAGGCCCCTTCCGAAGTACTCGCATCACCGATATTGCAAAAGCAAATTTCATTGCCCCTTTTGGAGAATTGGTGATCCTGCAGGTGTGTGGCCTCACGATATACTTTGGAAGCAAAAGCCAAGCCAAAGCCACGAGCCATTTGACCGCCGGTAGTAGAGATATCAGAAGAAAGATTGTAACGATCGGTGTGTGGAAGCCAATCTCCGTTTTCATCCACGAGTGGCGTGGCGTGGTGATTGTTCATTTGTCGACCGGCAGAGAAGGGATCATTATCGCTATCGGCGTAGAGCTGAGCATAGAGCTGATCGATGGTTGCAATTCCAAGTGCAAGCAACAAGGTATGCCCGCGGTAGTAATCCGACCGAAAATCACCCACCTGAAACGCCTTGGCCATTGCTACTTGAAACAACTCCTTCCCATCATCAGAAACACCAAATTTGGCACGCCCGGTCAGTACATCTTTACGAATACTGATACTATAGGCACGACTGAGGCAACAGATGTAATAATCGTTTAGTATTTCCTCAGTTTTGGGCAGTGATGCTATGGATTTCTCCGTTGGTTTTTTCAAAATGGCACTTCGTCGCTTTGGTGGAAGATAGACTTTGCTCTGCAAATATACGACACAATGACCGCTTACACCTAAGATTTTTGGTTCTTTGACAAATTTCGTGACTCAGAGTCAATCAAAAATCTAAACCAACGCTCCTTGGAATCGCTTATGATTGACCTTTTAGCCTGACCACTGCTTGTCCCGATTTTACATCGGGGAGATTTGTCAAAGAAGGTTAATTTTAAAAAAATTAAATATCTACTTGTACCTACTCTTAAAATCATTATCTTTGGCACTACCTCAGTAACACCAAATCTAATTTCAGATAAGTTAGATTGTTCACTCTTAATGGTGTATGACCTCAACTAACATAGCTATTCACCCGCTTCTAACCCCGTTCCAGGTGAACTCCAGTAGTGAATTATTCAATATTTAATGATTCGCGCTGTGCTGGAAGATTCTTTATTGATTTTCTATTCTCTTCCTTGCTGCGCCCCCCAGTTTATAGATGCTAACTGTTTCTCAGTGGCCACAACAGTTGATGATTTGTACTGCTGTGGACAAGACGATATTGCTATTATTACTCATATAAAAACTCTTTACATGAAATTTAGATTATCCCAATTATGTACTACCCTGTGCATGATGTTGATGTGCCTGCCCTTTCTAAGCGCACAACAGCAAACCGAAAGAAAGTGCCACACGATGGAAGCCGATGCAGCCCTGCGAGCCCAATATCCTGAATTGGGTACCCTTGAGGAATTTGAGGAATGGCTGGCCCCGAAAATTCGGGAATACCAAAATTCACCACACGCCAGAGCCGTTACCACAGTTCCCGTTATCTTTCACATTATTCACGACAATGACCCGGTAGGATCCGGAGACAACCTTAGCGCCACGTATATCAACGCTCAGGTGGATCAGCTTAACAATGATTTTCGCAAAATTCTGGGAACAACGGGTTACAACAACAACCCCGTTGGTGCCGACTCAGAAATTGAGTTCTGTATGGCTCTCCAGGACCCATCCGGCAACACCCTCGCCGAGCCCGGTATCAACCGCATCAACCGCAACTCAGTGGGTTGGTCGGCCCCGCCTTACGGCACCTGTATCGGAGGCAACTTTGGAGATGCCTATATCGAAAATACCATCAAGCCTCAATCACAGTGGAATCCGGACAATTACCTCAATATCTGGGTAATGGATATTAACTGTAGCATTTTGGGTTACGCCCAATTTCCCAGCAATTCAGGATTGGGTGGATTGAATACCAACGGTGGTGCCGCCAGTACTGACGGGGTGGTATTACTCACCAGTTCTCTGGGTAGCAGCACAACGCCCAACCCAAGTGGTGGTGTTTATGATGAAGGACGTACCGCTACTCATGAGGTCGGCCACTTCTTCGGCCTACGCCACATCTGGGGTGATGCCAACTGCGGCACTGACTACTGTGCAGATACACCAACGCAACAGGGGCCAAGTAGTGGTTGTCCCAATACCACTACCTGTGACGGCCAGGCCGATATGGTAGAAAACTATATGGACTATTCCTACGATGCGTGTATGAATATCTTCACCATAGATCAGAAGGCGAGAATGCAAACCGTACTGGCCAATAGTCCCCGCCGTGGGTCCCTTGGCAATTCTCCAGGCTGTAGCACCGGTGGTGGTGGACAGACTTGTAGCACCACCATTTCTTCTTTCCCTTATTCGGAGGGATTTGAAAGTGGTACAGGTGCGTGGAGCCAGGGCACCGGTGATGATTTCGACTGGACGCGCCGTTCGGGAAGCACGCCTTCCAGCAACACCGGTCCTTCGGCTGCAGCCAGCGGATCTTTCTACATGTACGTAGAGGCATCCAGCCCAAATTATCCTTCAAAAACAACGATCTTTAATAGTCCTTGCTTTGATCTGGCAGGTGCATCCAATAGTACCTTGACCTTCAAGTACCACATGTACGGGGCTGCTGGTATGGGCGCACTAAACCTGCAGGCTCGTGTGGGTAGCGGAAGCTGGTCTACCATTTGGACCCGCAGTGGCAACCAGGGTAATGCCTGGCTGACCGGAACCGTAGACCTCAACAGCTACAATGGCTCTACCGTTGAGTTGCGGTTTGTGGGTACCACTACCAGTACCTGGCAGGGCGACATTGCCATTGATGACATCAGCCTGACAACCACTACTGGTGGTGGCGGCGGCTGTATCGGCGGTATTACTTCCTTCCCATACGGCGAAGGATTTGAAAGCAACTTTGGCCAGTGGACTCAAGGTAGCGGTGATGACTTCAACTGGGAGCGCAGATCGGGAAGTACTCCATCCAGCGGCACTGGTCCTTCGGGAGCAGCAGCAGGTTCTTATTATGCCTACATGGAGTCCAGTAGTCCAAATTATTCTAATAAAGTGGCCATTCTAAACAGCCCTTGTTTTGATCTGTCGGCAGAAAGCAGTGCTAGCTTCAGCTTCCAGTACCACATGTACGGTGCATCCAATATGGGTAGCCTGAGCCTACAGGCACGGGCCAACGGCGCCGGTTCCTGGTCGACCGTATGGTCGGCAAGTGGCAACCAGGGCAATAGCTGGCAGAGCGCCAATGTCGACCTCGCCTCTTACACCGGTGACGGAGTAGAACTGCGCTTCTACGGAACAACCGGAACGACCTGGCAAGGAGATATGGCCATCGATGCACTGAGCTTATCGACCACCGGTGGTGGTGGTGGCGGTTGTACCGACGTACTCGTCAGCATTACGCTGGATAACTATCCGGAAGAAACCAGCTGGGAAATCAGAGATTCCGGCGGTAGTCTGGTAGCCAGCGGCGGAACTTATGGTTCTCAGCCCGACGGCTCTACCGTAAACATTACAGAATGTCTGGATGACGGTTGCTATGACTTCACGATCTTTGATTCTTACGGCGATGGCATTTGCTGTGCCTATGGCAGTGGTTCTTATACCGTAAGCAGTGGAGGATCAACCCTTGCCTCTGGTGGCAGCTTTGGTTCTTCAGAAACGACCAACTTCTGTGTCAGCAGCTTGCAGGATCAGAACAATGAGACGGGAAGAACGTTTGCGCAAGCAGACCAATTGACTTGCTTCCCGAACCCAACAAGTGATCAACTCAACGTGCGCTACAGCAGCGAAACGGCCGGTAGGGCTCAAATGCAGGTGATCGACTTACTGGGTAAAACGATTGTGCAGCAAAGCTGGAACATTGATGCCGGTCAGAATGAGCAGCAGCTGGACGTCAACCAGATGAACGCCGGCACATACATGATTCTTATACACCACAACGGCCAGCGCACCAGCCAGCGCTTTGTGGTTGTCAAATAACAACGTTTGTTGTGTCCCCCCCCCATTTCTAGCCAGGGTCCCGTTTCGGCGGGACCCTGTGTTGGTTTTGGGCAACAAGAAATACCTCACTCAACGGCAATCAAGCAGCAGAAAATCAGAAAAATCGCCAATAAAACAGTGGAATTGTTTACTCAAAAACCTTTTCGATAGAGAATTGCTTACCCAGTTTCTTTAAAACCGATTCGTCCTTGGTGAGGCCCAACATATAACCTCCGCCCCCGGCACCACACAATTTTAAACTAAAATCGCCGCTGACGAGCCCCTTTTCCCATACGGGCATAACTTCCTCAGTGATCATAGGCCGGAAGTATTTCCATTGTAATGCACTGATCTCTTTGAATTTTTTAGATACAGCTTTCCAGTCACTTTCGAGAAAGGCATCTATGGCTGCATCCACGCAAGGCACCAGTTCTTTTTCGATTTTTTTCCGGTACTTCTTCTGTTCGTAATTTTCTTCAAACAATTTGACCAATGGTCCGGTCTCATGAGGTTTGCCGGTGTTGAGCAGGAAGAGGTGAAAAGGCAACTTTTCGGTGTCAGGAAACTTGCGGAGCCGCTCCGGCCGTTTGCCCCCCAATAAGACAGGCTGTTTGATGTAACAGATCAGCGGGTCGATACCTGAACTGGTACCGTGAAAATACTGCTCCATCCAGGCCAGTAATGCTTTCAGTTCGTTGTAGTGTTTGTAGTCTTTTCGATGGTAGGGATCAAGCGCGTAGCGATCATAAACTGCGGCACAAAGTGCTCCGGAACTACCCAGTCCATAACCTTCCGGAATATTGGATTTGAAATAAAGTCCCTCTTTCAGGTCTTGCTCCAACTGGTCGACATCCAGCTTTACGATGGGGTTTTCTGCTTCCATTTCCTTTGCCAGAAATTTGGCGTAATCCACCAGATCGCGTTGCTTTTCTCTTTTGTCGGGAGCATAACGCCAGGAACCTTTGAAGCGCAAGTAAGGGATGGCAAGGGCACGAGAGCCTTTAACCACCGTGTATTCTCCAAAAAGAAGCAGTTTTGCAAAGTATTTCATCGCAGTGGTCTATTTCCTGGACAGTTGCATATCACTGTACGAAACATCAATCAAATCTTCTTTTGGAATACCAAAAAGTTGCAAATAGTGTTCGCATTGTTTCCTTATTTTAGCTTCTCCCAAGGTTCCATCCATATCAATGGCTTCTATTTCCACAAAAGCCCCCAGGCCCTGGACCTGGTCGATATGAAATTTCACATTATCAATAAAGTAAATGTCTCGTTCTTTATCAACTACCGTCAACACCTCCATTCCTGCCGTTAAAACGGCCTTGAGGCTCGCACTGTTTGCTACCGAATGCAAACTCACCTCTGACAACTTCGGCCCCGCCTGATTGTTTCGATGGTAATGGATGAGATTATTCTCGATATTGCCCTCACGCAGCTTTAGCCGGCCGTGAGGAGCCTGAAAATAGGTGTCTATCTGGTGATCCCGACCGTGAAATCGGGCATTCTCGCTATGCAGCATGGTGCGAATACGTTCCGCATAAGCACATTTGGCCTTGATTTCCACGATGAGGTGACTCATGATTTTCCAGATATTCGCCTGCAAAATAAAAAAAGCCTTGCAGCGAAAGGCCACAAGGCTTTATTTTTTGAGAAAAATTAATATTGATTAATCTTCTTTCTCGTCTTTCTTATCGTCCGCTTTCTCCTTATCCTCATCGGATACCATGGATTGCAGGTCAGCAAAAACGTCCAGATCACCCAGGGTGCTCTTCTCAACGTTTGACTGCTGACGCTTCACAGCGGTACGGGTAGTTTTTCTTTCTTCAGTCTTTTCTTTCTTCACCGCTTCATCAGCCTCGCGGCGGATGTCGTCAAGGTAACGCAGGTGAGATACCAGGATACGCTTGTCGTCACGATTGAATTCGATCACTTTCACGGTCAAGGTCTCATCAACCTCAGCCAGTGCGCCATCTTCTTTTCTCACGTGCTTGATCGGTGCGAAAGCTTCCAGTCCGTATGGCAACTGTACAATGGCTCCGCGGTCGTCACGACGCAGGATCGTAGCTTCGTGGTAAGAACCTACAGGGAATACATTTTCGAAAGTATCCCATGGGTTTTCTTCCAGCTGCTTGTGTCCGAGTGACAACTTGCGGTTATCCTTGTCGATGTCCAAAATACTCACGTCAATCACTTCACCCACTTTTGTGAATTCAGATGGGTGAGAGAAACGCTTGGTCCAGGACAAGTCGGAAATGTGTACCATACCACCGATTCCTTCTTCCAGTTCAACAAACACACCGTAAGGTGTCAGGTTTTTCACCTCACCTTTGTGCTGACTGCCTTCTGGGAAGCGCGTCTCGATATTGCTCCAAGGATCCTCGCTCAGTTGCTTGATACTCAGAGACATCTTCCGATCTTCGCGGTCAATGGTGACTACTTTTGCTTCGTATTCCTGCCCCAGCTTGAAGTATTCACGAGCGTTGATTGGCTGGTTGCTCCAGGTCACCTCCGACACGTGGATCAAGCCCTCAACACCTGGCTGGATTTCCAGGAATGCACCGTAGTCCTCGATATTAACGATCTTACCTTTAACCACTGATTCTTCTTTGATCTCTTCGCTGAGCACTTCCCATGGATGGGGTTGCAACTGCTTGAGACCAAGAGAAATCCGCTTCTTGTTCTCGTCAAAGTCGAGTACCACCACATTGATCTTCTGGTTAAGGGCCAACACTTCGCTTGGGTGGTTGATACGTCCCCAGGAAATGTCGGTAATGTAAAGCAGACCGTCCACACCACCCAAATCGAGGAATGCTCCAAAGTCGGTGATGTTTTTGACCAAACCTTCCAGTACCTGTCCTTTTTCCAGGCTGGCGATAATGGCTTCGCGCTGCTCAGCCAGATCGCTTTCGATCAGTGCTTTGTGCGACACAACGGCATTCTTGATGGCTTCATTGATCTTCACCACCTTGAATTCCATGGTCTTGCCAACGTATGAATCGTAATCAATGATTGGCTTAATGTCAATTTGTGAACCAGGAAGGAAGGTTTCCAATCCACCGGTATCGGCGATCAGACCACCTTTGGTCTTACTGATTACAGTACCTCTGATCACAGTGCCATTCTCGTAAGAATCGACAATGCTTTCCCAGGCGCGCAACAGCTTTGCCTTACGGCGAGAAAGTACCAGCTGCCCGCGGGCGTCCTCCTGCTGTTCTACGTAAACCTCTACTTCGTCACCTTCAGCAAGGTCCGGCATATCACGGAATTCAGACAGTGGCACCAATCCGTCAGACTTGAAGTTGATGTCCAATACCACATCGCCATCGTGCAGGGAAGTTACCTTACCTTTCACGATTTCATTTTCGAAAACCGTACTCAGCGTAGACTCATACTGCTCCAGGTATTTTTCAATCTCTGCTTCAGTATAAGGCAATGAATCCTTACCCGTCTGATTCCAGTCGTAGTCGTCGTGAGCGGTCTGCAATGCTGAATTGTCATCATCATCTAAAACCAGCTCATCTTCGTCTTCATCATCGTCATCGCTGCTCTCATCTGATGCATCGTCATCACTCTCGTCGCTGTCATCCTCAGCTGCATCGTCTTCGGCAGCTTCTTCCGCTTCGGCAGTAGTCTCTGCTACCTCTTCTTTGACTTCTTCCGCCTTTTCTTCCTTAGCTTCTTCCGCTTTTTCAGCAGCAGCTTCTGCCTTTTCAGCTACCTCCTCGGGGTTGCTTACTTCCGCTTTCATCTCGAGCTCTTCACTCGTTTCGGGAGTATTCTCCGCATTTTCGGGCGTCTCCTGCCCTTCATTTTCAAGATTTTTGTCGTCTAGCATTGAAAGAATGCTTTTTGCTCTGTTTTATACAAAACAGAAGGGTTAAAAAATAAGGTTTCAATCCGCTCATTAAGAAGGGATTAACATTCCCTTTCCTAAATTGCCGCGCAAAGGTAAGCATTATCTGTTAAAAACCGCAGAAAACTGTAAAAAGTCTCGTAATTAAAAGGCCTCCGAACAGAAATTCAAGCCCAGTGTTTTTTAATGGAGACTTAAAGCGAAGAGAATCCGCGATAAAATATCACCGGCAAACCCTTTCCGATCCGGTATAATTTGTAAATTTAGGCAAAATAACTTCCAGTAATTATGAGTGAACAAAGGCCCTGGTTAACCAACTATCCAAGCGGCATTCCTGCCAATATTGATCCTGCAGCTTATGAATCTTTAGTAGACCTTTTTGATGAGGTCTTCCCAAAATACAAAAACAAGGCCGCCTTTTCCTGTATGGGAAAGGAGCTGACTTTTGATCAGCTCGACCGTTATTCAAAACAGTTTGCCGCCTATCTGCACTCCCGCGGCCTCGAACCCGGCGATAAGATTGCTCTGATGATGCCCAACCTGCTTCAGTATCCCATTGCACTCTTTGGGGCATTGCGGGCGGGACTAGTTGTGGTCAACACCAACCCGCTGTACACGCCACGCGAAATGCGCCACCAGTTTACCGACTCCGGCGCTAAAGCCATTGTAGTAGCCGAAAACTTTGCAGCCAACCTGCAAAAAATATTGGGTGACACCCAAATCCGAACCGTCATCATCACCAGTATTGGTGAAATGCTGGGTACCATCAAGGGATGTCTGACCAACTTCGTGGTTCGTCATATCAAAAAGTTGGTGCCCAAATATGAGATTCCCAATACGGTCTCTTTTACGGAAGCACTAAAACAAGGGAAGAAGTTTACCATCAAGGATTTTGAGGCTTGCGCCGACGATGTGATCATCCTGCAATACACCGGAGGAACCACCGGTGTGGCTAAAGGTGCCATGCTCACCAACCGCAATCTGGTGGCCAATATGCTGCAAATCCGCGCCTGGATGATGCCCTTTCTCAAAGATGGCGAAGAAGTGGCCCTTTCTCCACTGCCGATGTACCACATCTTTGCCTTTACGGTCAATTGCCTGGCGTTGATGAGTATTGGCACCCTCACCGTTTTGGTCACCAATGCCCGGGATTTGAATTCGGTGATCAGCGCCATGAAGAGCTATCCCATTACGCTGATGACCGGAATTAATACGCTGTTTAATGCGCTGGTCAATCACCCAAAATTCACATCAGTGGATTTCAGTTCCCTGAAAATCACCGTAGGTGGAGGCATGGCCGTACAGCGTGCAGTGGCTGAGAAGTGGCAGAAAGTGACCGGTTGTTTTCTGAGCGAGGGGTATGGCCTTACGGAATCCAGCCCGGTAGCAACCACCAACCCACTTGATGGCTCCGGCCGCCTGGGTACCATCGGACTTCCCGTGCCCTCTACGGATATTCGTATTGTCAATGAACAAGACGTTCCCGTTCCCGTTGGTGAAATCGGTGAGCTACAAATCAAAGGACCACAAGTAATGAAAGGCTACTACAACCGCCCCGACGAAACCGCCAAAACCATCAGAAATGGCTGGTTGTGTACCGGCGATGTGGCCAAGATGACGGAGGATGGCTTTTTCCAAATCGTGGACCGCATTAAAGACATGATCCTGGTATCGGGCTTCAATGTGTATCCCAATGAGGTGGAAGATGTGATTTCGGCACACCCCGATGTGCTGGAAGTGGCTGCCATTGGCATTCCCGATGACAAATCCGGTGAAGTCGTCAAGGTCTTCATTGTCAAAAAGAATAAGTCCCTTACGGAAAAACAGATCGTCAGCTACTGCCGCGAAAACCTGACGGGCTATAAAGTGCCCAAGGCCGTAGAATTCCGAAAGGAATTGCCGAAGACCAATGTAGGGAAGATATTGCGGCGGGCGTTGAGGGAGGAGGAGAATAAATAGGGCGTGCCCCCGGGTGAAAGTTGGCAACTTTCAGCCGGGGTCGCTAGGCTACACTGCTCTCTATTCGTTCGGCCCTACGGGCTGGCACTTGCAGTGCCACAGTTTCGCAGCGCTCACGCAGGCGCAGTACCGGGCTGGGTAAAATTCATTTCACCGTGAGTTTTTCGTAAAATTTTAAGTTAATCTAGATTGCCGACCATAAACTCAAACCATTGAATATCTACTAGTTAAATTTTTAATTTATGTTCTAAAAACGATATAAAACCTGCCTCCGGCGGCCCTTTTTTCTTGGCAAAAAAGGGGAAAAGCCAAGGCTGTACCCGGCCCTTAACACTGCGAAGAACTCCAAAAGCCTAAAGGGAAAAAACTCGCCTTATTGTGCTAATTTTTTGGCTTGATTGCGGGAACTATTAATCATTTTCTTCCACTTGAACCTCTTTTTTGGCTCAAACAGTTTACCCTTTTTAACGGCTTTTGAAGCCCTTCTTCACTAGGCCGGCTAAGGCCGATTAAGGACTGGGGTTGGGATAACCGTTTGTGGTACTTGTATGACCTGCTAGCCACAGCGTGGCGACACACCTTTGCCAGTGGTGGCAGCCGCTGGTAAAGAGATCAGAAGTAGCCCCAAGCTACAGAGTAGCGACACATATTTAAATTCAGAGCAGTCCATCATTTTTCGGTGAAAAATGAAGTTTTTCGCCCAAAAAATCTTGTGAATCCTGTCCTCAAAAGAGTCAACATCTGACAGGCTCTTTTGTGGTAACCTCATGGTGGGCATAAAAGCAACTCGGTGGGAACATCAGTATCATTTGCTGGTGCTAAAAACATCTGCCTTCATCTTCTTCCATTTCCTCCAAACAGACAATTCTTCCAAAGAAACAACAAAACTACCGCTTAGCTATCTCTTCCAAACAATCAATCATCGACTTTAGAGAAACAAACATGGCCTCACGCCCCTCGGGAGTGATCAGATCATCCTCGTCGTCAACGAGGGCGTCTTCTACAAAGGCCAGCAGATCCTCCTGGGTAGTGCGATCAAAAAAGACATCCAGCCGATCGCGGAAGCGACCACCTCTCACCTCATTGATCAGGGTCCAGTTGTTTTCCTCCGCCACTTCCAGTTGTGCCTCGGTGACCTTGCCTAACGGGCCATGCACTTCCTCCATCGAACGCCAGATCACCAGCAAAAGATAGAGCATGAACTCCCGCTCCGATTGGGTGAAAACCTCAAAATTTTCGGAAAACAAATAGGCTAGCAAAATGGGCTGACGACGCTGTAGGTCCTGAATGGAAGCCTCGTAAACCTTCTCGTCTTCGCCAAATTGCCCGGCGATGCCGTCAATAATTTCTTCGCTGACAAATGCCATATATGTCGTTCTATTCTATTTGCCGCAAAAGTAAAAGATTATGTTCTTTTTTTCTTACTCGGGCTCTGATTGATGCGCTTTTCTTTCGTTCCTTCCTGCTCGCCGCCAAAAATCAGGTCGGTGCTGGAATAGGTGGTCCCAAAGTTTTCAGCCAGATTAACCACCTGCTGCATGGCATCGATAAACTGAAAACTGGTCAGCTCTTTGAGCGGATGGGTGAATACGCTGATCACAAACCCTTCGTAGATGCTGTATTTCGCGTCAAGCGCACTGTGAAAATTGGCTTCCAACATGGCGATCAGTACTTCCCTTTCCACCATTCGCTCTTCAATGACGGGAGTAAAGATGCGCATGCGGTTGTTGTCCGTGTCCGTGACGACCAGTAGCATGTGGTCGCGGTACTCCACTTCCCAAAAGCCCTTTTCGCCCTGCACATCGGCTGCTTCCCTTTCCAGGATTTCAAACATCCTGTCATTGTTCATTCCCTTCTGCGCCGAAAGCGAAACGGCCATTCCGACTGCCAGCATCATCCATAAATACCTCATAACTTGTGGAATATTTGGTGTATGCTAACAAGTTAAGCGAAATTTACCAATAATGCCTGTTTGATCGTAGGTTTGGTCTGCGGAAGACAGTTTAGTGAGTAGGCTTGTCCGGTGCCGGTGCACTGGCGTGGTAGCCGTGAAAAACCTGATCGGCGTAATCGTCGAGCAGCTCCAGTACACGCTCCCGCTTATCCGACTTGACAATCATGCCTACGTGGTAATCCTTTTCGATGCGCCACACCACCTCCGGGTCACTAAACGGCGACATATCGGGGTGTTGAAAACGGGATAGTGAGACAAGAATACCCGCATAATCATTACGCACTTCCGGCAGTTGGTAAGTCGTTTTATTGGCCATAGCCGTCTCCACTTTCGCCCATTCTGACCATAAATTAACGCCCGATGAAGCCTCCACCATTTCCGCAAGGTGAGCGCCTCCAACCCGGGAAGAGGTTTCCAGGAAATAAAACTTGTCGTCCTCCAGTGAGCGGATAAATTCGGTGTGTGAGGCACTAAATTGCATACCAAATGCCTTCATTACCTTGGCATTGAGTTTTTGCAGCGCCTTATCGTCTTTTCCACCAAAAGCCACTGTATGTGAGCGGAAAATGCCCCCGCCATGAGCCACTTCGAAGGGCGTATTCAGATATTGAGATACGCGGCAAAATTGCACCTTCCCGTCCACCGTTAGCGCATCCGCATGGTAGACTGCTCCGGGTTTAAATTGCTCAATCAGGAAGTGATGGCGTTCGTCGCCGAGGCTTTCCAGCACTTCCCACAGCGCTGTTGAATTATTTACCTTGCGAATACCGGTAGCCGATGCCTCCGCCCGGGGTTTGACCACCCAGGGAGCCGGCACTTCCGCCACAAATTTTTGGATATCGGCATCGTTAAACAAAGCACTGAAGGGAGGAACCGGAATACCCGCCTCGTGCGCCTTGATGCGCATGGCCAGCTTATCGCGAAAATAGCGAGCCGTAGTTTGCCCCATGCCCGGAATGCGAAATTCCTCGCGCAGATATGCCGCTTTTTCCACATCAAAATCATCCAGCGCCACAATGCGGTCGATCTTTTTGGTACGCATCAGCCAGGCCAGTCCCTTGGCCATATTGCCCATATTTTCCGGTGTATTGGCATCGCTTTCCATAAAGAAAAACTCCTCCACCGCCTCCCTTGGCCAGGGAGAATGCTCCAGGTGCTTGCTGGTGAGCAAATAAACCGTATTGCCCGCCTCTTTGCAAGCCGTCAAAAAATCACTGCCTTTGAAGTAGCAGGATACACACAAAAATGTAAGTGACTGTGCCATAGCTTGGATGGTTTATTGCAATTTAATTATTAGCGTTGTTACTTTTTAGGTTTTAGGAGACCTCCAGAAACCGTCTCCGCTTCCTCGCTCGGGAGATGTTTACAACATCGACCTTCTTTGACCGACGAAGCCTTTGGCAAAGTAGACATGATCGACGAAGCTTTCTCCGCCTATGGTGAAGGACTGTGGCCTAGTCGATCCTCCTCAACCGCATCAACTGTCTCCCCCGCCTAAACATAAACCTGATAAACATCATACCCCTCATAAACCAAAGCAAAGTTCCCAGTCTTAAAGAATCTGCCGAATGATCAAACGTGCACGTCCTCTAAACTCTAAACACTCCCCTCTAAACTACTCCTAATTCTCCGCAATCAGCCTTAAAAATTCCGTCAACAACCGCACGCCATAAGCCGTGGCGCTCTTTTGTGTAGAAAACTCCGAATCACTAAAGGCTACCCCAGCAATATCGAGGTGCGCCCAATTGGGATGACTGGCCGTAAAGGTTTCCAGAAATTTGGCCGCCATAATCGCTCCGGCCAGCGGTTTGCCGCTAAAGTTGCGCACATCAGCTACATCTGATTTCAGGTCTTCCTTGTAGATATCCCAGATGGGCAGTCTCCATACCCGTTCGCCGCTTGTCTCACCGCTTTGGGTCAGTTGACCGGCTAGTTGATCACTATTGGAAAATAATGCCGCTACATGATATCCAAAAGTCCGTACGGCACTACCTGTCAGCGTTGCCAGGTCAATCAGTACATCCGGAGCAAAATGCTTACACATGTAGGCCAGTCCATCGGCCAGAATCAAGCGGCCTTCGGCATCGGTATCGATAATTTCGATGGTCTTGCCGCTGTAGGAGTCAATCACATCACTGGGTTTGATAGCCGTACTGCCGATGCTGTTGTCGGTGGCCGGTACGATGCCGATCAGGTGTACCGGCAGCTTCAGCTTGGCCGCCATTTCCATAGTACCCAATACCGCTGCGGCTCCTCCCATATCACTTTTCATAAAGTGCATATTGGTGGAAGGCTTGAGCGAGAGGCCTCCCGTATCAAAGGTCACGCCCTTCCCTACCAGTCCTACCTTTTTCAGTGGCTTTTTGCTACTGGGTTTGTGTTCCATCACAATGAAGGTAGCTGGAAATTCGCTCCCACGATTGACCGCCAGCAGGGCATGGAGTCCCGTTTCTTCAATTCTCTTTTTATCAAAAACATCCACCGCAAAACCATACTTTTTTCCTGACTCCAGGGCAAAATTGGCCAGATCAACGGGTAGTTTTT
The DNA here is from genome assembly GCA_965229635.1 of Saprospiraceae bacterium. Lineage (GTDB taxonomy): Bacteria > Bacteroidota > Bacteroidia > Chitinophagales > Saprospiraceae > BQJU01. Next base: position 968,825 of record OZ245894.1, on the reverse strand, counting down.
TATTACTTGGTGCATTGACCAGATCGTATACTTTGAGCTGCGTCTGAGCGATGGCCAGTCCCCTCTGTGCGGCTTGTCGGCAGCTATCTTCGTGTACCTCATCCACATAAAAAGTGAGTTTGGCTTTCGGCTCTGCCAACGGGTGAGCGGCATCCTTTTCGGTTTTAAACCGTCCAATTTGGTAAGTCCCCAGCAATAAGCCATTCGTAATCGCCTCTATCCAGGCCGGGAATCCCGTAGGCAGGTTTTGGTGCAGAAAGCTTACGCCAATAGAAGCAGCCAGCTTTTGCCGGTTTTTGTGTGAAAAAGAGCGAAATGCTTTTAATATTTCCGCAAAGGAAGGTTCACTGCCCAATCCGAGCAGGTATATCCGTTGTCCTTGCATATGCAGGGGAAAGGCTTCACCAAGTTCCGCTTTAAAACCTTTTTGAATCAGTGACACATTCAATCCTGCCATTGAGGCAATGGCTTGCAGACTTTCGGAATAATGCGTATCGGTGGCTACCGGTATAATTAAAATTTCTGGCAGTCGGTCGAGGGAATGTAATAAGTCAATTGTCATGTTAATAGGTGCCTTTTGGGGTGAAGTGTGTGCATCAGTAAGATCTTAATAGCCAAAACGGCTACCTCACCCGTTGCCTAATGTATTAAAAAACAACCATTCTATCGCCTTGGGGAATTCTTCGCCCCAACGCACTTCATTGTGTTTGCCTTCCGGATCGATGGAAAGGTAAAAATGAAACTTTTGAGCCTGCCCCTTGCGTTCTACCGCTTCCTTAAATCGGGTAAGGTTGGGAATCATACTTTCACCTTCCGCCGCACCACCGTAAAGGTATATATTCATCTCGGGTGCCCCCTCAAAATCAATGATTTGAAAAGGAACAGCCGGACTGACCCACAAAGATGGTGAAAAAATCATCAATTTATTATAAACTTCCGGATACATAAATCCGGCGTAAATACTGATCAGGCCTCCCATCGAACTACCGCCGATACCCGTGTGCTCGCAATCGGGTAAAGTTCGAAAGTTTTTGTCGATGTAGGGCTTTAGCGTATCGGCCAAAAACCGTACATATTTCTTGCCGTCTCCGCGCCCCAACTTGGTTTTGAAGGAGGGCGTAAACTCCGCAATCCGGTCCTTCTCCGCGTGATCGATGGCAACGACGATAATATCGCCCAATCCCTTCTCTGCCAGGACCGCCAGTTTTTTATCAACTGCCCAATTGCCGAAAGGCGCATATTCATCAAAAAGGTTTTGCCCATCCTGTAAATATAGCACAGGATAATGCTGATCCGTTTCGTGATAATTGTAGGGCAATAAAACAGATATGCGCCGAGTTTTGATTAACTGTGGAATCTCGAAATCTTCCGACAATATCTCGATTAGAGGTAGTTTGTCTGATGGATAATCCAATCCATCTACTCGCCAGCGAGGCACGTGGTCCAGCACTTTTTCGTTGAAAGTCCAGAGCTGACGATTTTGTGTAGCATTGCCGTACTGGTCAAGTTCTACCTGCTGCCAATCTCCCCTTAAATACTTGTATTCAAGTGGCACTGGCAACTGTTCCTGCTCAGGAAATTCGAAGCGATAAAGCCCGTCTCCAATCCGTTCCAGGCGGTATTTTTCATCCGGGGCATGCCAATTATTAAAGTTTCCCGAGAGGTAAACGGGAAAGTCATCTTTCGTTGTCGTTTTCAATTCCAGGATCAGGTTTTGCGATTCCTGTTTTTCCTGAATTGATGCTGCATTTTCTGTCATAAGCACGGGAACAATGGTTCCAGTAATCTATTCACTGCCCGACGCCTGCATGGGATAGTTCACAAAGGCGACTGGCGCCAGTTTCCCTAAAGTCAAAGGGCGGCGATGCGGCAAAATTACAAAAAGTACCATGGTTTTGGTTCTTAGCCGTAATGAAAAAATAAGTTTTTGATTTTCAGCTTTTACTGGCCATCCATCCTTGAATTTGCGGAGAAGCACTATATTTAAGACAAAAACAAAATCTATATGCAGTCTATTTGGGGTATTGACCTGGGAGGAACAAAAATTGAGGGTGTCGTCTTAACACCGGTTGACGGCGGTTTCCGCGAACTGGCCCGCGAACGCATTCCCACCCAGTCAGAACGAGGGTATGATCACATCATTCAACGCATTGGTGAACTCATCAAGAAACTGGAGAAAATAACGGACCTCAAACCAGAACAAATTGGCATGGGTACGCCCGGTACGCTTGACCCCATCACTGCCTTGCACAAAAATGCCAATACAACTGCCCTGAATGGCCAACCCTTTAAGAAGGATTTGGAGGAACGACTAAAGGTTAATTTTTCTATGGCCAACGATGCCAATTGTTTTGCCGTTGCCGAAACCCGCATGGGCGCCATCCTCGAAGGGGCTCCTGATGCCAAATTGGTTTTCGGTTCCATCATGGGTACCGGAGTAGGCGGCGGTATTGTGGTTGACGGCAAGGTTTGGAATGGTCGCCAGGGTATTGCCGGAGAATGGGGGCATTCCTTCTTGCACGAATCCGGAGGAAAATGTTACTGCGGCAGCGTAGGTTGTGTGGAAACCGTCATTAGCGGCCCGGCACTGGAGCGCTTCTACCGCGAGCAGTCGGGCGGGCAGAAGGTTTCCTTACGGGAAATTGTGAACCGCTACGGCAAAAACCAAGACCCCATCGCTGATCAAACCGTACAGCGACTTATCCATTTCTTTGGCCGGGGCATGGCCAATATCATCAACATCCTCGACCCGGACGCCATTGTACTGGGTGGTGGATTGGGGAATATTGACCTTTTGTACACCGAGGGCGTGGAGGCTATCAAGCAGTTTTTGTTTAACCCGCGGCTGGATACCATTATCCTGGCTCCGAAACTGGGCGATAGTGCCGGAGTGTTTGGCGCGGCGATGTTGGTAGCGTAGGTAGTTTAGTGGAGACGGTTGAGGCGGGGGAGACAGTGTGGAATGGTTATGAGGTTTATGTAGTTTATAATGTTTATGCTGCCCCCTAAAACCTAATTCCCAAGACCTAACACCTAAAGTCATTCGGCAGTTTCTTGAATTTTGGGAACTTTGCTTTGGTTTATGAGGTGTTTGTTGAGACGGGGGAGACGGTTGAGACGGGGGAGACGGTGGACACGGTTTAGGGCCATTGCTCTGGTTATTTCTGCTATTGTAAAGGTTTATAATGTTTACGGTGGCCTCCTAAAACCTAAATCCAAAAACCTATCGCCTGAGACAATATATACGAACCTACTATTCCTTTAAGCAATCACGATGTATTAACTTTACAGAAAAAAGAAGTTAGTGACCTCAAAAATCTTCATCAGTTACAGACGTACGGATACGGGAGCGGCAGCAGGCCGGTTGTACGATTTTCTGGAAGCGAAGTTTGGCGAACAGGCCTTATTTAAGGATGTGGATAATATCCCATACGGTCGGGACTTTCGGGAGGAAATCCGCAATGCCATTGATGCGAGTGTGGTGGTACTGGTCGTCATTGGCCGCTATTTTTTAACGGAAGAAAAGCGCTTGTTTAATGAAAATGATTACGTGCGTTATGAAATTTCCTATGCGCTACAGCAGGGTAAGATTGTCATCCCCGTTATTGTTAATGATGCGGTGATGCCTTCTCCTAACCAACTGCCGGAAGAAATCATTAAACTATCGACCATTCACGGTCCTGAACTGCGGAATAACAAATGGAGAAGAGATTGTGAGGATTTTTATGAGCAGTTGAAGGTGATCTATGATGCGGATGATACTGTTGTGCTGAAAAGATTGGAGGAAGCGAGGGCCTTGTATGAGGACGAAAAATATCAGGAGGCCTTTTCTGTTTATGAACCGCTTTTTGAGAGTGATCTTTTAACAGCAGAGGACCAAAAGAATATTGGTTACAGTTTTGGCGTCCAGCAAGACTACAAGAAGGCCTTAAAATGGTATAGGAAAGCCGCAGAACAGGGTAATGCCTTAGCGCAAGCTAACCTCGGAGTCATGTATCGCAATGGTTATGGAGTTGAACAGAACGATAATGAGGCTGTAAAATGGTATTGCAAAGCCGCAGAGCAAGGAGGTGCCATGGGGCAAGGTAACCTCGGATTTATGTATGACAAGGGCTATGGCGTTCAACAAGATTACCATGAGGCAGTGAAATGGTATCGGAAAGCTGCAGAACAAGGTAATGCCACAGGGCAAGCTAATCTCGGATTCATGTATGACAAGGGCTTTGGCGTTCAACAGGATTACCATGAGGCAATGAAATGGTATAGGAAAGCCGCAGAACAGGGATATGCTAGAGGACAAAACAACCTTGGTGTGATGTACGAAAATGGTGATGGAGCCAAAAAGGATATTGCAGAGGCCAAAAAATGGTATCAGAAAGCTGCAGAGCAAGGGTATGAACCAGCCCAAAAGAGTTTGAAGCGCCTGAACAATAATTAAGTTAAAACAGACTCAATGTCAAAATAATCGTCCAAATGGACTTTAGTGAGGCGGTAAAATGACCTCCAAAAGCCGCTGGCCAGGGTCGATGTTGCAAACATCTCCCAAGCGAGAAGGTATTGGACGGCCACCTAAAACCTAATTCCCAACACCTAACGCCTAAAGGGGTAAATATTGCCAAGTTTGCAAAGTGCATTACCAACTGACCAATACTACACACCTATGTAGGTACATCCTACCCAGGAAGATAGTAGCTTGCCACTTGTATATGCTTTTAGAAGGAAATCACCTGTATGAACTACATCCCCTACGGTCTGTTCCTGCTACAGTGGGAAGTGACCGGCTACCAATGGTTGATCTATATCAGCATACCAGTACTACTGGTACTTTGGTGGTACGTTTGGAGAAAACGGGAGGAGCGTAGGCATGACCTTTTGCGAAAGCAAATCGCCCAGGATTTCCACGACGAGCTAGGTACACGCCTGTCGGTCATTCAGATGTATAGTCAGCTGGTGCGACAGGAACTGGACAGTGGGGCCAACCCAAAAACGGCAGGCTATCTGGAGAAAATATCGCAGTCTTCCAGCGAAATTTACGAAGCTGTCCGCGATTTGATCTGGGCCATCGACCCTGGTCGGGATGCAGTGGAAGACCTGCTGATCCGACTCCGGGAAAGTGCAGCATTGATCTTTGAAGATTCGGCGATCAATTTTACATTTTCCCAAGAAAATGGCATTCCCAACCGGAAAACACTTCCGCTGGGCGCCAAAAAACAGCTATTGCTGATTTTAAAAGAAGCTATGAATAATGTGCTAAAACACGCTGGTGGCAACACCGCCAGTCTGGTAGTCAGTTACCAGAAAAACAACCTGCAGTTTGACCTGTCAGACCAGGGAAAAGGGTTTGACACCCATCGCTCCTACACCGGTTCGGGCTTAAAAAATATGCATAGCCGGGCCACAAGCATTGACGCACAGCTCACCATAACTTCTTCTCCCCTTGCGGGAACCAGCATTAGCCTCGTTTATTTACTGATCTAACACACAGCATTTACGGGCTTTGATGCGTTTATACTACAGAAGACCACATCAAGGCAATCGTAAAAGCAACCATCCCAAAAACGAAGTGTCCTTCTAAATAGAAGGCTCAAAACAACCACTTGAAAACAAAACCAGTAGCTGCTTTTGCTTGATGTCCCGCCACTTCATCATCAATTTAACATCTTGCACAAGCAACTTACCCGGCAGTGAATGCTGCCTGGGGAAATACTGATATTTCATCCGACTAAACATAAAAAAATGATCACTGTAGCAATCGTTGATGATCAAAGAGACATCAGAGAGGGGCTGCAGAAACTGCTTGACGCTGCTGATGGGTTCCGATGTTCGGGTACCTATCGCGATGCAGAATCTGCACTGGAAGAAATTCCCAAGCTGCACCCCGATGTGGTACTGATGGACATCGAACTACCGGAGATGTCCGGCATCGACTGTGTCAAGGCGCTCAAACAAGACCTGCCCGACCTCGATGTCATCATGCTCACGGCCTACACGGACGATGAGCATATATTCCAGGCCCTCAAGGCAGGAGCCTACGGCTACCTCACCAAAAGCATTTTTCCTTCGCGACTATTGAGTGCTATCCAGGAAATCCGCGTAGGCGGTGCGCCGATGAGCACCTATGTTGCCCGCAGAGTAGTCTCGTATTTCAGTGCACAACAAAACCCATTTCCTGAACTATCAAAACGTGAAAAAGAAGTCCTCGACCTCCTGTGTGAAGGTCAGAATTATCGGGACATTGCGAAAAACCTCTTCGTCAGTCCCAATACCGTGCGGTTTCACCTCAAAAATATTTACAAAAAATTACAGGTGAATAGCCGCCATGAAGCCGTGCTCAAAGCAACCCGAGTAGGTTTGGCTTAATCCATTTTTTATTGCCGAAAGCGGCACCAAAAAATGTCATTTAATCAGTAGAAAATGCACACTGCTGAAAGGCCACCACTATGCACTTAAACAACTGTATATCAATTATTTATTTTATTTTAAATTAATAAAAACTACCCATTTGTGCAGTTGTAAAAAGTCATCTTTAGCTCTACCTTGCATCCTGAAAGATAACGTGTGTGGAATTTTATACCCAACCACAAAAAGGGAGCTTTTAAAGCCCCCTTTGGAAGGGTAACAAGAGTTGCCGATAAGGGCTGGCAACTCTTTTCCTTAGGAACTAATGAGAGTTTTTTTCATACTAATCCAAATTTCCGTTGTCGTGCATTAACCAATGCACGACAACTTTTTGTCATCCCACTTCGTTGTCTCCGCCTAATATCAAAACAACCACCGAAAGGTTACAGGAACGCACTCTCTTGAGGCTTACCTGCTAACCCTATCATCCTTTCTCGCTTTTTCATCAAACTATTTAAACCCGGCATTCAGAACAATCTGAATTCCCCAAGACTGCTTATTCCGTCCTGTCGGCACATGATGCTCCGACGGGCTGATTTGATTATTGCTGTGGACAATGCATTCCCTCAGCTATGGGAGGGCTGTGTCCGTATTTTTTAACTTAAACTGATTATAGCTATGAAAAGACTCCTGCTGACTTTTAGCCTGGTCTTGACAACGGGTATCCTGCTAATGGCCCAACGAACCATTACGGGCACACTGTCTGACCAAAATGGAGATCCCCTGATCGGGGCTAGTGTATTGGTAGCGGGTACAAGTACCGGTACCATTACCGATTTTAACGGAGAATATAGCCTGAACGTACCTGATGATGCAAAGACACTTATCTTTAGCTACACCGGCTACACCTCTAAAGAAATAGACCTCGGTGCCTCCGATGTCATCGATGTGGTACTGGATGAGGGGGTAACCCTCGAAACCGCAGTAGTGACCGCACTGGGTATCGAAAGAGAAAAGAAAACCCTCACCTATTCGGTAGAACAGGTGGGCGGTGAAGACCTGCAAGAGGCGCGCGAGGCCAATATTGTCAACTCTATTGCCGGTAAGTTTTCCGGAGTACAGGTGACCAGCTCGGGCGGCCAGGCCGGTGCCTCCTCGCGGGTGATCATTCGGGGAAATTCTTCCTTCCTGGGTAGCAACCAGCCCCTTTTTGTCATCGATGGTATTCCCGTGGATAACTCCCAAACCTTCGGCGGTGGCCAAAATGATAACAATGGTCGCGGCACCGGTGATTCACCTCTCTTCTTCGGTGGTACCACCAACCGCGGCGTGGACATTGATCCGGCCAGCATCGAATCTCTTTCCGTACTGAAGGGGGCAAGTGCTACGGCGCTGTATGGCTCCAGAGCGGCCAATGGTGTGGTATTGATTACCACCAAGAATGGTAAACAAAATTCTCGCCCGGTGATCACCTTTTCCTCCAATTACGGTTTAAGCGAGGCCCGCTTGCCTGAATTCCAGAACAAGTACTCCCAGGGATTGAACGGCGCTTATCGCAATGGCAACAACCCCGGACAGCTCAATAGCAATTCCTGGGGCGCCCTGATTGATACCCTGCGCGTTGATGCCAATGGTGATTACGACCCCAACGGCATGCCTGCTCAGGTGTACAACAATGCTCAGGAATTTTTCCGTACGGGCTCCAATTTTGATAACTCATTGTCCATTTCCGGAGGAGGAAGCACATCGAGCTACTACGTATCCTATTCTAATAAGATTGAAAAGGGAATCGTAAGAAACAATGACCTGGATCGTCACAGCTTCCTGGCCAAGTTTAGCAATGACTTCACGGACAATCTAAATATTTCTGCCTCCATTACTTACACCAATACGGAACTGACCACCGCTACCGAAGGAAATGGCTTGCAGTCGTTTATGTGGACGGTCTACGGAGCACCTCCAACCTACAATCTTCAGGGAGATGGCCCCGATGACTATCTGAATCCGGATGGTACGCAAAGGCTTTATCGCACCAATCGAAATAATCCTTATTTCCTGGTCGACAACAATGGACTGACCAGCAACACGAATCGCTTTTTGCCTAATTTGTCTGTTAGTTACAAACTCACTCCATGGCTAACCCTGACCAATCGCCTCGGTGGTGACATCTATACCGATCAGCGCCTTTATAAAGAGGTCAACGGGACTCAAGGAACCTTCCCAACTGGACGTGTTTATGAGGACAACATCAAATATCGTCAGCTTAATAATGATCTATTGCTGACAATGACCAAGCGCTTTGATAACTTTGACCTCGACGTGATTGTAGGTTCTCAAATCAATGAGCAGCGCACCGACCGCCTGTTCACACAGGGTGTTAACCTGTCGGTTCCTGACTTTTTCAACCTTTCCAATGCTTCCACCATTAGCACTGTGCAAAATATGGACCTGCGTCGCCTGATTGGGGCATACGCCACCGCTACCGTTGGTTACAAAAACTATTTGTACCTGACGGCTACTGCCAGAAATGACTGGTCGTCTACTTTGCCGGAAGGCGGAAGAAGTTTCTTCTATCCCAGTGTATCCGCCAGTTTCGTGGCGACAGATGCGATTCCCGGTTTGCAAAGCAGTCCGGTGCTTTCCTTCCTGAAGTTGCGCCTCGGATACGCACAGGTGGGTAATGATGCGCCTACTTACGGTACCCAAACCGACCTCTATGTACAGAGTAGCGTAGGTGATGGTCAGCGTGGTAATATCATTTCGCCCTATCTGGGACAAAATGGCTTTACGGTAAGTAACGTTATCGGAAATCCAAATTTGGAACCGGAGCGGACCGACGAAATTGAAGCCGGTATCGAATTGTATCTTTTCAGAAACCGCATTCGCTTTGAAGGTTCGTACTACAACCGCTTATCCAAAAATCAAATCTTCCAGGCACCCATCGCCGCTTCAGCCGGAGCTGTTTCCCGTGTCGTGAATGCCGGCTCTTTGCGCAATAAAGGATTTGAGTTATTGCTGGAAGTTACTCCGGTAAAAGTTGGGGGATTCCAGTGGGATATCGGCGGTACATTTACTATGAATGAAAGCATTATTGAAGAGCTGACCGAAGGAGTGGAAAATATCCGTTTGGGTGGATTCACCAGCCCGGGTATCTACATCGTGCGCGATCGCGGATATGGCGTAATCTGGGGGTCCAGATACGAGAGAAATGACGATGGCCAGGTGATCATCAATGACGATCCCAATTCTCCGCTTTACGGATTGCCCGCAAGGGTAAACTCAAGCCTTGGCGTGATTGGCAATACCTTACCCGACTGGATTGCCGGTATCAAGAATGGCTTTTCCTACACGGGTGACAACTTTGGTCGTGTGGGGTTGAAAGTATTGTTTGACATCCGCCAGGGTGGTGACATCCTCAACCTCGATAATTTCTATCTGAATGGTTACGGAATGACCAAAGCTTCGGAAGATCGCTCCGGCGAAAACACTTTTGTGTTTCCGAATGGTGTGCTTTCCGATGGTGCCCCCAACAATATTGAAGTACCTTACGATCAAACCTATTGGCGCAATAACTGGGGCCGTGCTCAGGAAGAATGGGTAGAAGATGGCAGCTACGTGCGTCTGCGTGAAGTCACCTTATCCTATGCTTTCCCACAATCGATTTTGAAGGGAACCTTTATTGATGGATTAAATCTTTCCGTGACCGGTCGAAACCTGTTTTTGCATACGCCCAATTTCACTGGTGCTGATCCGGAAACCAGCCTTTACGGAAGTGCGAACCCTCAGGGATTCTACAACTTCATCACACCGGGCACCAAGGGGTATAATGTAGCACTACAGGTTACTTTTTAAATCATGAAAGTTATAAATTTGAATAAAATGAAAATAATCAATCAATCTATAAAATTATGTTTGCTGGTGGGGCTCCTGATCGGATTGGGAGCGTGTAGTGATTATCTGGATATCAACACCAGCCCAAATTCTCCCGAAGCACCCGGGGATCTGGATTTGCTGATCGCGGATATGACCGCCACCACTTCTTACAATCTGGTGGGTGGAGGCAACTGGACGCGCTTTGGTGCGCAATGGATTCAGCATGTAGCCAATAATGCTACACCGCCCACCAATGACACCTATCGGATCAATACATCTGATATGAACAACGAATGGGCGTTTTATTCCTACGCCGGGGTACTGATCAATGGCAAAAAAACCATTGAATTTGCGACCGAAACCGAGCAATGGCACCACATCGGTATTGCCAAGGTGCTAATGGCTCACAATTATGCACTGCTGACCGACATGTGGGGAGAAATACCTTTCACCGATGCGCTGGGTCGCGAAAATAACATCAAGCCAACTTACGACGACCAGGAAACGGTCTATGCCGGTGTCCAAACCATGCTCGACGAGGCGATTGCCGAATTGGGTAAAACTCCGGATATGACCGTAGGTGGTGGTGATTTCTACTTTGGAGGCGATGCCGCAGCCTGGATTCAGGTTGCCTATGCCTTAAAGGCGCGCTACTACATGCACCTCACCAATGTAAAGGATCCGCAACAGCAGGCCACCCTCGCACTGGAGGCACTCAATAAGGCGATGACCAACCCGGCCGATGAGGCTCGCTTTCCGTATAGCCCGGATCCCGGCTCGGAATCGCCCTGGTTTCAGTGGATTTCCAAATTTTCTACTACAATGCAAACCAGCGCCCATTTCATCGATTTATTGAAAGACAAAAACGACCCACGTCTACCAATCATGGCGGACGTCAACAACAATGGTGAATACGTTGGCCATATCAATGGCGGAACGCCGACAAATGCGCTCGGTGATGTTTCGGCTATTGGCCAATATTACCTTGATCCGGACTGGGATTTCCCATTGATGACTTATGTAGAGCAGAAGTTCATCGAAGCGGAAGCACTATGGATTCTGGACCGGCAGGATGAAGCCCGCACGGCTTACGAAACCGCTATCCGTATGCATATGAACCAGTTGTCCGGCAATGGCGAATTTAACACAGTTATCGATGAGGCCACCCAGGATGCTTACCTGGATGCCAATCCGCTGAACGGACCGGAGGATTTGATTACCCAAAAGTACATCGCAGGGTTCGTCGTGTCCTCAATGGAAGCGTACAATGATTATCGCAGAACGGGATTCCCATCTACCCTGGCCCCGGTGCCCGGTGGAGATGTGAGTGAAATCCCGACCCGCATGATTTACACCGACACTGAAGTCAACAACAACGCCGCTAATGTTCCCGCTGGCGTCACATTGACCTCCAAAGTTTGGTGGGATCAGTAAAATGAAAAAAATCTTTCCGGTTGAGAAACCGGAAAGATTTTTTAATCTTCTTACTATCGCTCTACATCATAAATCTTCACCGTGCCTTCCCTTGTAATCACCAAAAACTGATTCCGGTTATTGGTCGGCGAAACATTGATGATCGAACTTTCCTGTGGCTCCACCACGCCAATCAGCTTAACCTGCTGCTCGTACACCTGATTTTGGTATACTTCTATGGTCCGCTCTCCGGCCGTCAGAATCATATTATCTGAAACGATGGCCATATCACTAATCCTTACGAGGGAGTAGGCAAAATCACTTCCAAAAGCCCCCAAACTCCGCTTATCCGGGCGCATGAGCAGGCACCCCTGATCGGTTTTTAATACCAATCGCAGCGTTGAGTGCGGAGCCGAAACTTCCATAGCGTCTACTTCCCTATCCAGCATTTTGTGTTCAAACTTCCCTCCCAGATCAAACCGCACCACACTGCGGGACACCGCCAGATAAAAATAGCCCTTCCGGAAATACATGGGCATCGGATAATCGTTATTGATCACCGGCAGGTAAGTTTTTTGGGGATCCCTCACCACATCCCTGGTATACTTCAGGCGGCCTTCTTTATCGTACACCTGGATCGTTGCGCAATTGTTGGTTACCGTCACCACTTTATCCTCATCGTCAAATCCAACGCCAACAATATTTTGGGGTAACCAAATGGGACTCATAATCCTTACGCGATATGGGAAATCATGGTTTTCCGACAAAACCTTTTCTCCCAATGCCTTACCGGTAGTATGCAGCAGTACATCCGCGCTTCCGGTAGGCCCTTTGACGAAGCGAAACTGATCCCTACTATCAATGGGTTGTTTCCAGGAGTAGTATTCCACCTTGCCGGAAAGTGATACCCGTGCCAATATCAGACGGTCCTTTTTCCGACCCAAGACTAACATTTGCCAGGCCACCGTAGTGGCTACCAGCCATTCCACCTTGGTGTCCAGCTGAAATTTCAATACTTCCGCAAAATGAGGTTGTTGGTGTGCCTCCTTTGGTATAATTTTTGGCTGAAGCTTACTCAGGTAGCGGCTTGCATCCGAGCTTACCAGCCAATCCTCCGCTACAAAATGACTGAGATTTGCCAGATACCCGGTATTACCCTTCGAAGCCTGCTCACTGATTAATTCATAACCGATATGTTGGGTCGTTTGCCGTAAGGCTTCATCCACTTTTTTCAGTGGCATATTCAACAAAACATTCAAAAATAGCGGCCGTTGGTCCTGCCTTGTTTTTTGTATAAAAATGCGTTGCACTTCCGGGGCAATCGAGTCCTCATTCCGGTCCTGCAACCGACGAAAATACTCCTGAAGACAGCTTTGCCCCTGAAGGCTTTTTCCCCATCCGTCCAACAATAGTTCATTGGCACGATCCCATTGGTTCATTTTCACATCAAGGATTCGGGCCGCCTCCAGAAAATCATCGTTATCCAGGGCTCTGTATGCACAATCCCAATAGCACTTCATGGCTTCCTCTTCCATCTTCAGGGTGTGGTACAGGTCGCCCATTTTTTCCTCCTTGCCCAGCTTGCGGTATATTTCAATAGCCTCCAGCAACAATCCCCCATCTTCCAGGCATTTTGCGGCTGCCGGAAGGTCTTTGAGGTGTTTTTCGTATAACTCTGCCGCTTCCCGAAAGTGTTTGCCCTGCACCAATACATTGGCAGCGGAGGTGAAATCACCAAGGAGGTGAGCGTAGATGTAGGCCGCCTTACGGAATTTCCCTTCCTGAATCATCCGCTGGGCTGCTTCCAGATAGCGCTTCCGCAAATCAAAAAAACGGTTGCCAAGATCCCAACCGTCTCTGGGTTGACCACCACCCAAATTGCCGAGATTAAAATCGATTTTATCCCAACGGAAGAGCCGCCCGGAAGGAGGTGCCTTCCCTCGCCCCTCATACTGATCATCCAGGGGGATGGAGTAACGCAACGCTTCTTCCAGGTTGGTTTCAAATAAGTTCAATAATCTGTTTATCTCGTCATTGCGCATTCTTTCCAGTGCACTCAGGCCACTGGCCATCAGACCGCCCAGGCCACCCAACATCCCACCCAATCCACCACCGGCACCCGACAATCCCCGTCCCATACGGCCCAGCAGATTACGCCCTGCCGACACCGTTTTATCAATAGCCTTGTCTTTCAGATTTTGTAGGATGTCCTTTTTGTCCTCCGGGATATCATCGGGCGAACGCGGGTCAATATCTTTCCGCAGCGACTCCATAAAGCTCAATCCGGGAGGCTGATCAAGCGTAATTTGCTTCAACCTTGGTGCCTTTTTCCCCACCCTTGGCATGGCAAAACCCCAATTTCGATTTTCTTGAGCACCCATTTGCAGTAAGGTCGCCCAATTGAGCTGATCTTCACTTTTAGAGAATCCCACCAAACCGATCATCGGGTGAAGGAAGTTGCGATCATAGAGGAGTTGGTCAGCCAGTTCTCTCTGCGTCACCTCTGGAAACAGCTTTGCCTGTACCGGCAAATACAGTCGTGCCCCCACCAGCCCGTAGGCGTCAAGCAGGGTGATATTTTTTGGCGCTAAGCCAGATTTAAAAACAATAAATAGTCCTGCCACTTTCGTGGAATGAATCCCCTCTGGCACCAAATATGCCTCCATCTGGTCAGCATCGAGCTGCCAGCTGTCGATTTCTTCCAGCCAACGGGCAGGGTCGCCTCCCCGAAGGAAGGCAGCTGCCGTCTGGTGGCAGATTTTATCCTGTATTTTGAGTTGTAACTGCATTACTCATCGGCTGTTTTGAGGATTTTTTTAATGTAGTTCCCAATTTCCCCATAATAGATCGCCTGGGGTTGGTATACCGTTCCAAACCCTCGCTGAAAATATTGTGATCCAAAAACCAGACCGTCCGAAGTCCAGCCAGCTAATTGTTTGCCGAGAATCAGGGTTAGCGTGATCTCAGGAAGCGAATTATCCGTAGTGCGCAAATGCAAAAAGCCCCGATAGTCGATGATCACTTCTACTTCATCACCCCATCTGGCAAAGGAAAATTGCAGATGAGGATTTTCGGGAATAATGGAATGAGTTGCATTGCTAAAACGGCGTATCGCCAGCTCCTGGCGTCCCTGAATTCTTGGCTGCGGCAATATTTTTAATGTCCGCTCAGCCGTGAGGGTAAGCGCACGTTTGTCCAAGCAAAGCTGCTTGAGCTCATTGATGTAGACGCGTTCGATACTTGTCCACATATTGTAGCCCGAATTAATCAATCTTTTAAAATTGCCAAATCGCTTTGGATGAGGACGAATCGCAGTCAGTAATGACCGCAGGGACTCGTCCTCGTTTTCGGAATTAATGTGTCCGGTTTTGGCCGAAATTTTATACAAATCCTTGTCCAGTTTCAGGTAAAAATAATCATTACCAAAAGCCGTTTTACTGGATTCAAAATGCTTTTGGGGGTAATCAATGACCACCTCCTTAATGAGTTCAAAATCCTTCAATACATAAAGCTTCAATTGCCGGGGCTGGTCCATTTCAACCAGTACATAAACCCATTCCGATCCAGAAGTCCCAAAAGTATACCGTCCCACCTCAACAAACGGTAGTACCTCAAGCGCCCCTTTTGATCTCGACTCCCAATACAACAGTCTGTGATCATCGGTAATGCCGATGAGGCTGCGCCCGCGATGCACCATGCTGTTGTCGGCAGTGATATAAAACCGGGAGGAGGGGCAATACAATGGCATGACCTCTGCACCGATGAATGCTGTTTTACCCGGTTGCTTGACTTTTTCTTCATCCGAGGTTTTTTCTCCTTTCAGCAATAGCTCCAGATCATATTTAGCCTGGACCAGCAATTTCCTCCGACCATTGACTAGTCGGTATAAATGTACCTGCCCGGACCGGTTTACCACGATCAGATATTGCATCTTGTTGGTCAAACTGGCCAACGCCTGCCCAAATTGATGATCCTGCAGGTTGTCAATGCTGGTGATCAAAACCGTTTCGGTATGCTGATCCACTTCCTTTTGTTGCAATAGCGTTTTCAGTGCCTCGCTACATTGCAAGGCCGGATGCATTTGCTCCAAAGCGTGCACGACACCTTCCTTCTTTGAAAGATCGGCCAGTAGCGCGTGGTCACCACCTAACACATGCGTGACCACCCTGGCCTGATGTGGATTGTTTTCGGTACAAGCCAGGGCCGTAGCCATGGCAAAAACCTTGGGTAATCCCCACATGCGCAGGGTAGCATCCAACAGGATCACCCGCTGCTGAATAGGATCTTGCGGTGGTTCCTCACGACGCAGATAAAGCGCCTCATTGTTGACCAATCGGGCGGTCAGGGTCAAATCATCGTGCGCCAGTTCGCTCAACAGGAGTCTGTCCAACTCTCCACGATTGGTGATGTCGGAAACCCCGCCCAGTGGCATATCGCTAGCGCCCGTTGATTGCAGCGGTATTTTTATGGCAGCCATCACCCGCCGGGTCAGACGGGCCAGCCCTTCTGTTTCCTGGTCCTGTGCCAGTTCAGATAGCAAATCCAGCGGTGGCTTTTGGGGCAAAGGATCTTCCCCGGCCGGTGGCAGTTTTTTCAGCCCGGTACGTAGTAACGTCTCCAGTGTTTCCCGGGTGGGGAAATGCCCGTAAGCGGTGGTCATATTCTCCACATCCTGCTCCAGCGTCTTGAGCAACGCAAATTTATTCTGGGGAATGGCCAGATCGTCAAGGCGACCGCTCCGAAATTCTTCAACCACCAATTGCGACTGCTTCCTGACCAGTTTATTGGGCATCACCTCCGCAATTTCCCGAATCAGATGGATGCGGTTTCGACCACTGCGCAGTTCTCTCGGCAAGCTATTGATGATATCCATGAATTCCAGCACGTGAGTCAAAAAGCCATGCAATACCTGCCAGTCAACCTCCGCTGGCAAATGTTGGCGCAAGCCTTCCAGAATGTGCCTCCCCACCGACTCATCTTGCCAGTTGTCCTTGCACGCCGACAATAGCAACAGCACCGTACCCAACGGCGGCACACCATCCGGGATCAATGCCGAAAGCAGCGGCATCATATCTTCCCGGTAGGAGATGGTGCGCCCATCTCTCCACTCAATTATTTCCATCTCCTCCGACCACTGCCAGAAGTAGTAATGAGGAGGCCGGAAATAGGCCAGCGTTTCTAATGGAATCAGGTTACTCATGGTCTTGTAAAAGGCTTAACTGCCGAACGCCGCTACGGCTCAGCGACAGCATATCTTCATTCGGGATGCGTTGCCATACACCGTCTTCAGTCCATAGCACCAGCGCATCTTTTTCAGGGTTTAGTTTTTGTTGTATTGCTTTACGCAAAAAGGCATACTCAAAGTCATAGCCACCAGGTAACAACATATCTTTAAATCGCCAGAATTCCCTCCCGGGCAATGGTGGCAATGGGGTACCCAGCACCAATACTTCACGCTCTTCGGAGACAGCGTATTGCCAACGATCCAATCGGACTTGCGGAGCCGTTTCCACGTAGGCCATCCAGGCATTAAGGTCAACCATCAAAGCAGCTCCCGGGCTCGTATTTTGGGAAGGAACCAGTCGCAGGTTCAGCGGCTCCGGCATCTCGGCCGGTAATGCGGCTGTAGGAAGCTTCACCGGAATAAAGGTCGGCAATAATTCCCAGGTTAAATCCGGCAATAGCCCCACCGGAGTCAGATTTTCCTTAGGAAATAGCCGCTGATTCTTATCTAGTCGATAGGTTTTCGCCGCGGGCAATTGCTTGAGTTCTAAGGGCAACGGCTGCTTTACCGGCCAGCCTCTCAGCCATACCTGGCCTCTTTCCCGGGCGGCTTTTAGTCCCGCGATGCAGCGTACCTTACCCAGTGCCGCTTCATGCTTTTCATCGATTACAAAAATCCATTCCGTCATGAGTCTCGCAGTATTTTTTCCCAAAGGGCATCAATGGGTGCCTTGACAAAATTGCGTTGGGTATCATTGGGCAGCCACTCGCAGCGTCCATTCAGGTAGCGAAGCCGGTCTTTGATCCTGGTCAACTCGGAGGCCGGCAGGTCCTCCTGCTCCCATTTTTCCGTAAGGGACTTCACCTCTTTATATAGCTCATCCGCATTGGGCAGATTGCTCTTGGAGGCTCTCGGATGAGCTGATTTCATAGCGGGGTCTTTCTCCACCATCGTATTTACGATACCGGCAATCACTTCAATTTGCTCCTCGGCATCCCAAATGTAGCGGGCCACCCACAGGTCCGAGAGGATGGCCTTCTGACGTTTACAAAGTAGCGCACTGGCTGCAATAAGCCGCTGTAATTTTACCGCCCTACGGTCGGATACCTTGAGTCCGGAATTACGCAGTTGCTGAATCAATTCGAGGTAAGCTTCCTGGATATCTTCCAGGTCAACGGTGGCAAGTTGTGCCTGCAGCTCGCGAATGTCTTCTGCGTCAATTGATGGCCTTTGTTCCCCGTTGCGTTGTTCCAATGCCCAGCCCGCCTGTAGCACCGCACTGAGCAGCTCCGGCGATACATTATCACACTGCACCCGCACCATAAAACGGTCAAACAACGCTTGCAGGGCTTCATCCTCCGGCAGGTGGTTACTGGCTCCCACGATCATGAGTACCGGCAGCTTTTTCGTCTCCCGTCCACGGCGAAAGATGCGCTCATTGAGTACCATCAGCAAGCTATTGAGAATGGCGCTATTGGCGTTAAGCAACTCATCGAGGAAAATCAATGTAGCCTCGGGCAGCATTCCTTCGGTATTGGTCACCAGATCGCCTTCGCGCAGTTTGCGGATGTCAAAGGGACCAAACAATTCATTGGGCTCCGTAAAGCGGGTCAGCAGGTATTCAAAGGTCTTACCCTGCAACAGAGAGGACAGCTCGCGCACCATCGCACTCTTGGCCGTACCCGGAGGGCCCAGCAGAAAGAGATTTTCTCGTGCCACCAGACAAATGCCCATCAAATCAATGATCTCATCTTTTCCTACAAATGTCGATTTGAGGTGGCGCAATATGGCATTGAGTTGATCAATGAGTGCAAAATCTGTAGTGGTTTGTTTATTCATTTTGGTTTGTTTGTGGAAGTTTTTTCAATTCTGGCCAGAGCACCCCAGCATGTTCGCCCAGCGCTTCATATACCGATTGCTGCCAGCGGTCCTCTTGCATCCGGCGCTGGTCCTTTGCTGCAATAATGCGATCAACATATGCTTGTCGCAAACTAGTGTTTTCGTAAATATGATCAGTATTCAAATTACTCACGTTAATGCCAATGGAGGAAAACGGCCAATTTTCGGCGGTTTCCCGCAGTGTTTTGACCAGCACATCAGCCGGAGCCAGTCCCCGTGCCAGGTTGAACAGGTCAGGCAAATACCGAAAACTGAGGTCGATTGAATAGATCGCTTCGGCACTCTTTTTTTCGGGATAAGGGGGCAGTAGCTTTACCACAGCCTCTTCATCGAGATCACGCAAAAGGGTCAGCTGAGCCCCCCGGTACAAATACTGTGCTGCCCAAAGAGCCGCTTCCGGCAAAAAATCCGGTACCCGGCCCGGCATCTCCTGAGCATCCTCTTCATAGCGTTGGCCCAACACTTCCGAAGCCTCAACAATATCCCTTCGCCCAAACTGCTCCGGAGTTGGCGTAATGGTTACCTTACCTATGGTAAATAAATCGTGGAGAAACGCTGTTAAGGTCATGATGATTGAACATTACAGTTATAGCTAAACTAGGTATTTTTGGTGGAAAAAGTTCCCGAACCGGTAGGGCATTTGCCTTTTATTCGAGTTTCCAGTAATTTTAGGGAGCTAATCTTTATTTATTCAACATTGAAAAAGTAATCATTACCATCATGAAAAATACATTTGACCAATTTCCGGCTGATGACGCTGCAATTTTGACTGACCAGGAACTGACCGACATAAAAGGTGGAGGCGGAATCGTCATTGAAGATTTGATTATTCATTGAATAAAATAACTTTAATTGATTCGCAATGAAAGACTTCAATATTGACGACACGCTCATTCTGACGGACCTTGAAATGAACGAAATCAAGGGAGGAGATGGGGTGATCATTGAAGACCTCATTCAGGAGTAAGTATTTTGCTTAACCCTATTTGTGGCTCAGACCATGTTTGGAGGTCAAACTTTGAGCTGCAAATAGGGGCTAAGTTATAGATCTTTTTTTCACTCTGATTTTATGGCAAGAATACTGATCCTTGGTGGCTATGGAGGCGTTGGAAAGGCGCTGACAGAATGCTTGATTAAACACACCTCACACCAGCTCACCATTGCCGGTAGGAACCTCCAAAAAGCGACAATTTTTCGGAATAGATTATTAGAAAAACATCCCGCAGCAAGCCTCGAAGTAAGTCGTCTTGACGCAGCTGATCGTGATTCGCTGGCATCAAACTTCAAGAAGGTTGATCTTGCTGTCATCACCGCTACGGTGCCCGATGATATGATTTTGATCGCGAAGGTAGCTCTGGAAACGGGGGTAGATCTGATCGATATTTTGCTTCGAGGAGACGTGGTGGATCAGCTGGCCAAATTTGAATCCCAAATCAAGCAGAGAGGCAGAAGATTTATCACGCAGGCTGGGTTTCACCCCGGTTTGATCACCCCCACTATTCGAATGGCGCGCACTTATTTTGATGAATACCAGGATGCCAAAATCTTTCTGGCAATGGACGCCATTTTTGAAAGACCGGAATCGGCCAGCGAAATCATCTATGAGGTTATAAAATCCGATTCGAAAATTCTGGAAGACGGTCATTGGCGTAAGGCTAGCTACAAAGATGCACTGAGCATTGATTTTAAGCACTATTTTGGCAAACAGAGCTGTTTCCCGTTGCAAATGCGGGAGATTTATGGGCTTGACCTGGAATTGGGCTTGAAAAATGCAGGAGTTTACGCGGCTGGCTTTGGCTCCTTTGCCGATAATGTCATCTTCCCGCTGGCTATGATTCTCGGCTTATTTAGCATAAAGCTAAGTCAAAGGATATGTAGCAAACTACTTTTCCAAAGCATTAAAAAGAACCTCGGAAAAAAGCCCAGAGTTGAATTTGTTTTACAAGCTAAAGGCCTTAAGAATGGTCACCCCAAACAGGTCGAAATCACCTTGCTTTCGGAGGATGGCTTCCAACTAACCGCAATTGCTGTGGTTGCTTTGCTACAGCAATATTTTGAGAACACGCCCCCTCCCGGACTTCACCTGATGGGACAATTCGTGAAAGAAATGCCGCTGTTTCAAACCCTACAAGAAATGGGCGTGGAAATAAAAATCAGCATCTCTTAATTGGCCAACACCTTATTCCCAACTCACCACCGCTTCCGAAGCGCCCTGCCCAAACTGCATTTTGGAGGCATCCATTCCCTCCACTGACAATTGAATATCGGATGATTTTCCGCCCAGTACCCGCACCCAGGTTTCATCATCGGAAACAAATGCCATTTGGTTAACGGTGGCATTTTTGGTGTTGTAAAAAGTCAATCCGGCTCCTTCCTGTTGCTTCAGGCGAATGTTGCGGAAGGAAATACCATCACCATCGATCACGGTGATGCCATGGCGGGTGTCAAAACTGGCGTTTTCCAGGGTCACATTTTGCAGGTTCATTTCGGGCAGCCCCTGAAACATGGCGGCAATATTGGAGTGCGACACTTTGATGTCCTTCATGTGGATATTGCGGAAGGAAGGGGTTTCTTCTGTAACCGGTACTACGGTCTCGTCACGAGCTTCGGTTTCAGCATCCTGATCGTCTTCCAGGATGGGTGAATTGCCTCCGTAGAAAAGGTTAAAACGAATAGATTCGGTAGGAATGTCAATCATGTCGATATTGGAAATGAAAATGTTTTCCACTACGCCGCCGCGACCGCGGGTACTTTTAAAACGTAGCCCTACATCCGTGCCAATGAAGGTGCAATATTCTACCTTCACATTGCGTACATCACCCGACATTTCACTGCCCACTACGAAGCCCCCGTGGCCGTGGTAGACCGTATTGTGGGAAACAATGACACTCTCGGTAGGCATCCCCCGCTTGCGGCCGGATTCGTTTTTACCCGATTTAAAACAGATGGCATCATCGCCCACATCAAAAGTATTGTGATAGATCAGCACATTTTTGCAGGATTCCAGGTCCAGGCCGTCGCCATTTTGGGAGTACCAGGGATTGCGTACATCCAAATTGCGGATGATCACATCTTCACACATCAATGGGTGGATATTCCAGGCCGGAGAATTCTGAAAGGTGGGTCCATCCAATAGCACTTTTTTGCATTTTACCAGGCTTACCATTACCGGCCGCAGGTAGTCCTTGACCGCCTCAAATTGCGCTTTGCGCGAGAGGGAGGGCACGTTAAAATTGCCAGGGCTATCGCCTTTTTTATACTGCTCGGAGGGATACCATATTTTCCCATCGTCACTCAATACTCCTCCTGATTTCACTAGTCTTTTCCAGGCTGAGGGCGCCATTTTATCCTTTTTTACCGGCCGCCAAACCTCACCGGAGCCGTCGAAGATACCCTGACCGGTAAAGGCAATATTTTCCAAACCAACCCCATTGATGGGGGAAATGCAGCGGTAGGTTTCCAGGCCTTCAAAGCTGGTTTCCACCAACGGGTAATCGTCCTTGTCTTCGCTAAACTTCACCACGGCTCCCTCCTCCGTATGAATGCGCAGGTTGCTTTGCAGTGTAATCGGCCCCGTCAGCCATACGCCCCGCGGAATCAGCAGGGTTCCCCCTCCATTTTTGCTGATGGCTGCAATGGCATCGGCAAATGCTTTTGAGTTTTTGGTCACCCCATCCGCTACGGCACCAAAATCGGTGATGTTCACCTGGAAATCGGGAAATTGCGGCTCTTGCACCTGCGGCATGGCAAAGGGTAAATCCTTGTAGAGTGATTCCACGAAAGTGGCATCAACAGCATTCTCTGTGGTTGGTATTCCCGGATTTTGACAGGAGAAAGTCAGGGTCAAAAGGCTGACAAAAAGGAAAACTACTGTGGCTGGCGAATGGAAAAATGGTTTCATGGTTTGGACTTTTATAGTTTACACCAAAAGTCGCAAAAAGCCATTTCAAGAATAATTCACAAATTTAGTTTTCCTATTCATTTTTTGAAGATGGTGCTTTTTCAAATCTAACCAGGAGCTGTTCCTTTGGCCGCAAAGCCAACAACGGCCACGGCCTCACCTCCTGTCCCGACACGGGATGTACCTCATATCTTCGCAACATTTCCGCCAGCACCAGCTGCATTTCCATCAATGCAAAATTATTACCGATGCATAGGCGTGGGCCGCCTCCAAAAGGGATATAAGCATACGGATGCGGCAAGTCCTGACCAGGCGCAAAGCGGTCGGGGTTGAATCGATCTGGCTCGGGCCAAAAGTCGGGGCGATGATGGACGCCGTAGAAGTAGAGCACCATGATGGTGCCTTTGGCGATGTGCAGGTTTTGAAACTGGTCATCTTCCGCTGCCATGCGGTTGGTCACCCATACCGGTGGGTAGAGGCGCATACCTTCCTGAATGACTTGTTTGGTGTAAACCAATCCCGGCAAATCAGCGAAAGTTGGCTTGCGGTCTCCAAGAACTTCTTGGGCTTCACTTCTTGCTTTATCGGCAATAGCGGTATGTTGACTTAGCAGGTGCCAGATCCAGCAGAGGGCATTGGCGGAGGTTTCGTGGCCCGCTTCCAGCAGGATGTTGATCTCGTCGAGTAGTTGCCGTTCGGTCATGCCCTCCCCGGAGTCCTGATAGCGGACATCCAGTAGCATTTGCAGAAGGTCGTTACCTCGTTGGGTACTACTTTTTCGCTCGCGGATGTATTTTAAAATAATGGCTTCCGATCTTGCGGCCAGGTCGCGGTGTTGTTGAATTTGGCCGGTCCATCTTAGCCAGGGTTGCAGGTAAGGTTGCCGGATTTCTTTGACGATAAAGGCCTGGATTTCCGTAAGGTTATCACTCAATTCCCGCAAGTCTTCGGCATTAACCTGCTTGCCAAAGATCGCCCGGCAGATGATGCCAAAGGCCAGCTCCATCATTTCCTGGTAGACATCGACGGGTCCATTTTCCACCTTTTTGGCGAAAGCCTGCAAAAAATCATCGATCACGTCCAGCATAATTTCCGTAAGGGCTTCCAGTTGAGCCTTGTGAAAACCCGGCTGGATCAGGCGGCGCTGTTGTAGCCAATAGTCGCCGTCACTGGTGAGCAAGCCATTGCCCAGGTAATCCGAGATCTTCTTAAAATGCAGGAACGACTTGTGGTAATTGCGGTGATTTTTCTGTAGCACGTGACGGGTCAGTTCCGGGTCGGCAGTCACAATTGAAGGGTATATACCTCCGATGTATCCCCGGAAGGTAGGGCCCAGTTTTTGCAAATTGGCATCCATTCCCGGAAGGGGATTATCGGCGTGGCGCAGGGCATTGCGAAAAGCCTGCAGGCGGGACAATTGCGGAATTTCCATGCTTGCGAAGGTAATTTTTGTTTGGGGAATATTGTGTGAATTTATCGAATAGTTGGATACCTTTGTCTTATGAAAAGAATAGCAACAATTCTCCCTCTACTGACTGGATTACTATTTAGTATTGTGCTCATTAACGGCTGTGGCAATGCCGAGGCAGCACAAGGCAACGATGCGGCTTCCCTGTACGCCCAGTACAATGACCCCAACTACGAATTGGCAAGCAAAGACACCGACAGTCAACTACTGGCGCTGGCTGAAGAGCAGCTCAAGCTGGGCAACTACAAACAGGGCATTACCCACCTGGAAAACTATTTGGCGGAGCACCCCAACGCGCCCCATGCCATTTTGGCCCTGGCTGTAACGCAAGCTCATCTAGGTGAATACCGTCTGGCCAAAACCTACCTTAAAATCCTGGAAGGCACCGGCCAGGAATACGAAGATGCCGGCTACTGGGAACTAGCCATGGTGTACCTAAAACAGGGCTTTCCGCAAGCCAGTATTTTTAATTTGCAGCAAGTTTCTCCGGCCTTTCCAAAGTACGATGAGGCCAAGGAGTTGATTAGTAAGTTGAAGTGGCTGATGGAAGAAGAGAAAACACAGTAGGATTTATTCTTCCACCACTCCTTCGTCCACTACTTCCAAAGGGTAATCCAGGCGACCTACGTCAATTTTAAGCGCTAGCTCCTGAGCCTCTTCAGGGGTGAAATTACCAGAAAGGGCACAACTACCGCCTGTGATAGGGCTCATCACCCTTGGTGCGGAGAACACCCGGTTGTTTATCACAATCGCAATGGAACGGTTATCATTCATTGCTGCTCTTTCGGACATGCTGGCCCAGCGTTTAGTACCCGATTCATCAAACTGAAAATAAACTTCCGGCTCCGCGGTATATTCGCTTTTACCACCATTGGCCTCTATTATATCACGATCCGTCAATGGCGCTTCTTTCTTGCCTTTGGTATCAATCATGTAGAGCTCGAACCGAGAACCTGTCTGACGGTATTTTTCATCGATTTCTGTTGACCAGAGATAGTATATATTTTCGGGTTGATCAGGAAGCATTTTTAGGCTATCAATAATGCGAGTAAGCAATGACTCATTGTCACAAAAGCCCAATACCTCCGGAGTAGCCAGCATCCCGCCATTTTCCGGATTTTGGGCAGCGAAGCCAGAGATTTTCGGCAAACTGGTAACGAAAGGAGCAACTTCCGGGTCTGTAATCCGGTAGGTATCCCACAGGTCTAGTGTATTGGAGGTAAACATGGCCCGGTAGCGCTGCATTTCCCGCTCACTTTCCGTATCGACTTTGGCGGTGATGATGAGCTGATTGGGCTGGTCGCCTGTAGCAATGTTCGTATTGCGAAATTCGGATTTGTCAAACCGCTTTTGTAGCTGATTTTGCAAATTCTCAAGCGCCACATCAGTAAGTGATGTATCAGATTTTACTTCGACAGTGGTTTTCAGCTCGGTCAGGTTGGAGCAGGCTGAAGTGGTGAGAAAAGCTAATACAATAGCAAGGTACTTCATGTTTAATTTTTTTTGGGGAATAAAAAATTGAAGATAAAAAAACTACTCCATCATTTTATCCAACTCTTCATCAATGATTTTCCGCTGCTGTTTGCGTTGCTTTTTACGGCGATCTGCTTTGGCTTTTGCAGCGTAAGGGTTTTTGTCTCCTTCAAAACGCATGTGCCACTCGGCAATTTCCGACCCCTGCCGGATCATCAGGCCATTGAGTGGACAGGATTCGTAGCCGCAGTTGTGCTTGGAATAGTAACCGATATTGCGGTGACGGATCTTCTTTTCTTTAAGGATTTTTTCCTGATTGGAGCGGATGTCATTCCAAATCTGGTGTTCATCCGCTTTGGTCAGTTCCTGGCCTAAAGAGGTCAATTCGAAATAGGTAATAGGGTCTTTGAGCTGGAGAAACTGGAAGGTTTTACCAAAAAGGCGATTGGCATAATTGAGGATGTCGAGTTTATCCTCAAGGTTTAGCTTTTCATTTTCGGTGAGTGAACGGTAAAGGCCCAAGGTATTGAAGTCGGTATATTTCTTATGATTGTCGATATAATGGAGGTATTCCTTCTTAGACAATTGGTTGAATCGTTTTCCTATTTTCATTTTGGAGTGGTGGTGGTGTGTGTATAGTGCGCCCACGCTGTGGTCGGAAAAATGTGCATAAAAGTGCGGTTTGGGGATATAACGCCTGCTAAAGGCAGGAAAGTTCCCGGGTAGGAGGAGAGGTATTTTATGCGACCACGCTGTGGTCGAAGGCGGCGACGATGAAGGTGCGGTGGGAAATGGGATCGCGCTGCGATCCTGGAGCTTGAGACATATTAAGCTGCAATTATTTTGGAGATTTGCTCTCTTTTAGCTGCAAACGCCAAAGCAGCTAAGATATGATCTTTAGTTAACGCAGGGAAATCCGCTATTACCTCTTCGTAGGTCATCCCAGAAGCCAGAAATTGTAAAATATCAAGGACAGCAATACGTGTGCCCTTGATGCAAGGTTTCCCAAAACGAATATTGGGATCAACACTGATAAATTCCTGGTAATTTTCCATTTTCTTTGTTTTACCTGCAATTTACAAAATTATCAAAATGCACTCAGACTTCCTTCTCTTAACAATTTTTAGGGCAAAAGAGTTACATGGCCTCACTCCTTTCTCAACCAGCCTAAAATCCGAGAATGCTTTATTGCCCATCTTTCACCATCAAAAGTAAGGGAGATACTTTTTCTGGAAGGACCAAAGATGCCTGGGTTTTGCTGGATAATCTCAATTTCGTAATTGGATACGGAGGCGATGATGGCGACATGGCCGTATTCATTAAAATTGGATGGCCCCATGACTAACAAATCATCCAGTTGAGGTTTGCTTTGGCTTGGATTGCGATATTGGATTAAAGCTCTGTCGGCATTTTTCTTGCCATCTTTCAGGCGATTGTCAAAAAAGTCTTTGGCGTGCCCATAGGTGTTGGGCATTCGATGATTTAAATACTGATAATAATAGCGTTTGACAAATTCCACACATTGGTATTTGAGCCCCAAATTGTAACGATCCTCTGTGAGGTGGCGGCCGGAGACATTGCCTACTTTCCCATTGTAAAACACATAGACACCATTCAGGCTATCGATTGGCTGGCCAATTTCGGGCTGAAAAGGAGGATGAGATTTTGGCGAAAGCCAGAACATAGCCAGCAAGCAGATGGGGATAGCAAACAGCAATAGTTTCCGGTATCGTTTAATCATAAACAAATATAAAAAACCAAAGCGTCCGGGGTACAGCGTAGTCGCACCAAACTGCGGCATTCCAAATCCGGAGCCCATTTTCTTTCCAAAAAAAGCCAATACTATCGAACAAAACTTACTGGAAAATTATTGACCAATTACTGACCATAAATCTCTATTTTTGCAGCGTGAGTAATTTGGATACCCTGCTCGGCCGGTACCGTGAGGACAAACGGGTGAAGCAGATCAACGAGTTGTTAAAACAAGAAACGCCCGCACGCCTTCAATTATCCGGCATGATGGGCGCGCAGGAATGCTTTGTCCTCACCGGAAGTTACCTCGATCAGCCCCGCGATCATTTGTTTGTTGCCATTGATAAGGAGGAGGCCGCTTATGTGCAAAATACCCTGGCCGGTATCTTTGACAAAAAACCGGTATTGTTCCTGCCCGATTCTTTCAAACGACCCATGTATTACGAGGCGCTCGACAATACCAATGTGCTGCAGCGCACGGAGACCATTAACAAGATCATTTCCTCCGGTGCTCAGGGCGAAATTGTGGTGACCTATCCGGAAGCGCTATTTGAGCAAGTGGTTGCTCCATCGGTGTTGGATGAAAACCGGCTGAATATCGTCGTCAATGAAAAGGTAGATGTCGACACCCTCATTGAAATCCTTACGGAATACGGCTTTTCCCGCGAGGACTTTGTGTATGAGCCGGGGCAGTTTTCTATCCGTGGGGGCATTGTCGATATCTTTTCCTACGGTAATGAATTTCCCTACCGCGTGGAGCTGTTTGACGAAGATGTGGAAAGCATCCGCACCTTCGACCCCATGACGCAGCTTTCGCAGCAAAATATCGCCAAGGTTTCCATCGTCCCCAATATCAATACCAAGTTTGACCGGAGTCAGAAAGTACCGGTTTTTAAGGTGCTAAAGGAAAATACGGTAGTTTGGATCAAGGACTTTCAGGTGTTGCTCGACAAGTTGCAGCAGTGTTTTGAAAAGGCGGAGGCTTTCGCCGAAACCATCTCACTGCTTGACGAAAGCGAATTGGCGGAAGTCTTTCGCGACCGGGCCTTTATCCGCCCCAATGAGGTGATGGCCGATATCAACCACCAGCCCATCATCTGTATGACGGATAGCGTGCAACCTATCACTTTCGATCAACGCATTGGCTTTGAAGCCAAACCCCAGCCCAGCTTTAACCGCAATTTTGACCTGCTGATTGAAGACCTGAAAGCCAATACCGGTAAAGGACTGGAAAATTACATTTTCACCGACAACGTGAAACAGATCGAGCGCTTTTACTCCATCTTTGAAGACCTGGAGGCGTTTGTGCAGTTTCATCCCGTCAACAAAGCCATCCATCAGGGCTTTATCGACATGGGGCAGAAGGTGGCCTGCTATACGGATCACCAGATTTTTGAGCGCTTTCACCGGTATAAGTTGCGGCAGGGATTTACCAAGGACCAGGCATTGAATTTGCGGATGTTGCGTGAGCTACAGCCCGGAGATCACGTCACCCACATCGATCACGGCGTTGGGCGTTATTCCGGATTGCAAAAGATTGACATCAACGGCCACATACAGGAGTCGGTGCGGTTGATTTATAAAAACAATGACATTCTATACGTCAGCATCAACTCGCTGCACAAGATTTCCAAATATATCGGCAAGGAGGGCACCGCCCCGAAGCTCAGTAAGCTAGGGTCCGATGCCTGGAAAAACCTTAAGAGTCGTACCAAGAAGAAGGTCAAGGATATGGCCGGTGAGTTGATTAAGCTTTACGCAAAACGGCGCGCCAGTAAGGGACACGCCTTTCCACAGGATGGCTACCTGCAAAATGAGCTGGAATCCTCCTTTATCTACGAAGATACACCCGATCAACTAAAGGCCACCATTGCCGTCAAGGAAGACATGATGAAAGATTATCCCATGGATCGCCTGATCTGTGGAGATGTGGGTTTTGGAAAAACGGAAGTAGCCGTCAGAGCAGCTTTCAAGGCAGTTGTGGATGGCAAACAAGTGGCTATCTTGGTGCCCACCACCATTCTGGCGTTGCAGCACCATCGCACCTTTACCGAGCGGTTGGGTGAATTTGGTGTAAGTGTTGACTATGTCAATCGCTTTCGTACAACGAGGGAAAAGCGCGAAATCTTTAATAAACTCAAAGAAGGCAAACTGGATGTCGTCATTGGTACTCACGGCTTGCTCAACAAGGAAGTCGGATTTAAAGACCTCGGCCTGCTGGTGATTGACGAGGAGCAAAAATTTGGCGTGGCAGCCAAAGAAAAATTGCGCAACCTCAAGGTGAATGTAGATACGCTTACGCTAACGGCTACGCCCATTCCGAGGACCCTGCAATTTTCGCTCATGTCGGCTCGCGACTTATCGATCATCCGCACGCCGCCACCCAACCGGCAGCCAATTCATACCGAGGTACGTATATTTAGTGAAGAGTTGATTAAGGAGGCCATTTATTACGAAGTCAATCGGGGCGGACAGATCTTTTTTGTGCACAATCGGGTAAAAACACTGGCCGATATGGCTGCGATGATCAAGCGCCTGTGTCCGGATGTAGAAATTGCGAAGGCTCATGGCCAAATGGAAGCCAAAAGCCTGGAAAAAACCCTGCTCGATTTCATCGACCGGCAGTATGATGTGCTGGTTTGTACCAATATTATCGAAACCGGCCTCGATATTCCGAATGCCAACACGATGATGATCAACAACGCCAATCAATTTGGCATGAGTGATCTGCACCAGCTGCGCGGTCGGGTGGGCCGTTCCAATAAAAAGGCATTTTGTTATTTGTTTAGTCCGCCTATGTCCGTACTAACTTCCGATGCGCGTAAGCGCTTGAAAACGCTGGAAGAATTCTCGGAATTGGGTAGTGGCTTTAACATTGCCATGCGCGATTTGGATATTCGCGGAGCCGGTAATTTGCTGGGCGCAGAACAAAGCGGTTTCATTGCCGATATCGGGTATCAGACTTACCAGCGCATTCTGGAAGAGGCGGTGCAGGAATTGAAGGAAAATGAGTTTAAAGAACTCTTCAAAGAAGATATGGAACGCGACCGCACCTACGTGCGCGATGTGCAGATCGATACCGATGTGGAGATGCTGATCCCCGATGATTATGTCACCAGCATTGAGGAACGACTGAAGTTGTACACCGACCTGGATGGCATTGAACGGGAGGAAGAAATTGATGCTTTCCGCAATATGCTACGCGACCGTTTTGGGCGCATTCCGGTGAGTATTGAGGAGCTGTTTGAAGGCCTGCGCATCCGCTGGATTTGCAAGGACCTTGGCTTTGAAAGGCTTATTTTGAAAAATAATAAACTGCGCTGTTACTTTGTGGAAAACCCGCAATCTCCCTTCTACGAAAGTGACCGTTTTCAACGCATCGTGCAAACAATTGCCACCGATTCAAAGACCCTGGGACTTGCGTTGAAACAATCGCCGCGGCATCTTATTGTGATTCGGGATGGTGTGAGTAGTTTGCAGAATGCAAAAAAAGTATTGCAGGCGCTATTGGATCGGGTAGATGCGGAGGTGGAGGTGAAGTAGGTATTTAGTTTAGAGTGTAGAGTTTAAAGTTTAGAGAGGTGCAGTTGTGCTAAATGCCTGCCGGGGATATCTCCAGCCTCCTGCGCAAAATAGGATAAAATGGAAGGAATGGATGAAACGTAGGGAGCTGCGAATAAGCACCTACAAGCCCTACTAAATGTTTTAAAAATTCAGTCGGCCGATCATGAATTTAGATAGAAAACGCTTAATATTGAAAGAGTGTTTTTCTTAAAAAGAATATCATGACTCCCATCGATAAGCCATTGACAAATTTGCAATTAGAATTGCTGAAGCTGTATAGCCTTGATCTATCTGAACAACAATTATTGGATGTAAAACGTGTTTTAGCCAGGTATTTCGCGGATGAAGCATCTGATGAGATGGATCGCCTTTGGGACCAAGAAGGGTTGAACAACGATACTATAGATAATTGGCTAAGAGGGGAAGATCACTTTTAGAAAAAATCAAATCTCAATAAGCTTCCTTTATGGACACCGAAACTGCCAAAGCTATCGCTCAACAACTTCGCAAGCCGGAGGGGGAATTTGCCCTGGCCGTTGCGGAGAAGATGAACGAAGGCAATGCTGTAATTAATAGAACAACGATTGATGCATTGGTCATCGAGCCAAATGATCAGATTTTGGAAATTGGCATGGGTAATGGCTTTTTTGTACCAGAAATTCTTAATATTGATTCGTCCATTCGTTATGTGGGTTGTGATTTTTCGGAAGAAATGGTGGAGGCTTCAATAAAACATAATCAGCAGTTTGTAGGAGAAGGACGAGCCCAATTTTTCCACTGTGAAGCGGTAAAAATGCCGGTTAGCGACCGTGCTATTGATAAAGCTTTTACCGTTAACACACTCTATTTTTGGGATAACCCTGAAGCCGTATTTGCAGAGCTAAAAAGAGTGCTAAAGCCTGGCGGTTTGTTGGCCATCGCCATACGTCCTAAGGCATCGATGGCAAATTACCCCTTTGTGAAGGTCGGCGAGTTCAACCTTTTTAACAGAAAGGATGTGGTGGAGCTGATGTCAGCCAATGGCTTTGAAATACTGGAAGTATTGGAAAAGGAGGAGCCAAAGCAGGTGGTCGGTAGTGAAGAGATTGAGGTGAGCAGTTTGGTGGTGATTGGGAGGGTTAAGTAACCATCGTGGCAAAATTCCCGGAATCGCATGAAAAACATATCATTTATCAATCAGATTCGTTATATTGGAGAAACCTTTTTAGCATTGAATTCCACTCTAAAAATCACACTATGCCTAGCCACCTACCACAAGCCATTTTTACCTTTCTCCTGGCTGTTATGTTTTTGTCCTTTACCAATAGATCGGATCAGCCGGATACCCAGACCTCATCATTGGCACAGCTGGTGTCCGATAAGCAAGCCGCTGACGATTGCCTGGGTTTGATCATTGACATGATGCGATCTACGGCCACGTTCCAGAGTTTTGTAAAGAAAAGTAAAGAACTCAACTACGACCTGCGCTTCCGTATCGAAGGCAGTCCCGATCCGGAGTCAGATAATGCCTGGACAGATCCCAGCATCGACTACTACCGCTTTGCCATTTTTGAGGATAAGGATGACCACATCGCTACTTATACCCGCATTCGCTTCTATCCCAAAACACAAACCTTTTATGAGGACCCGGAAATGAATGACAACAACCTCAAGGAAATTTCCTGTGATGAAACTCTGCTGGCTAAATACCGGGAACAGTGTGTGAAAAATTAGCGTAAAATGATTTGAGGTGTTAGGTTTTGGGACTTAGGTTTTACGAAGATCACCATTCACTATTTCACTCCTCACCGTCAAAACCCTCGCTCGGGAGATGTTTGTAACATCGACCTTGATCGATGAAGCCTCCGGCGAAGTCGATCCCGTCTCCCCATCTCCGCTGTCTCCCCCTCTAACCCGTCTCAACATAAACCTCATAAACTTGAGCAGAAAAGTTTAGGTTTTAGAGCACCCGGTAAAAATAAACTTTAACCATTAACCTTCTTTGATCGACGAAGCCTAAGGCGTAGTTGGTATAAACCCATAAAATAGAGCAGAATTCCGAGAATTCAAGAATTTGCACAATAACCAACTGTTCCCTCTCTAAACTCTACACACTAAACTCTAAACTAAATTTCACCTTCTCAGGTCCCCCAACTGCTCCAGCAGCCATTTCTTTTCCGTAAGTGGATCGGTAGCTTGTATTTGCTGATGCATGGCCTCTACTGCCGTCTTGTCAAAGTGATTCAGTTCCATTAATTTCTGGGTAGTCTGCACGATATTGAGGTAATTCTCCTGGTGATAACCGATGACTTTCTTGCGTTTCACAAAACGGCGCATGGCTGCAAGGTGGGAATCAAGTAACCGGTATTCATCCAGTTGGAAGTAGATTTTTAGCAGCAAGGTTTTAGCCGCCAGGTTTAAGAGTACGTCTTTATAATCTGCTTTTTGTAACAGTAAAATGGCCTCATCATAATGTTGACGTTCGTATTCCAGCTTGGCCAGGTTGAAGCTAAAGGTGGCTTCCCGGTGCTGAGCCTCCAGCTGATCGCGGTACTGCATGATGAAACGCTGTACCCAGTCATACTCCTTCAATTGCAATCCCAATGCCACAATATTGGGAAAGGCAAAACGGGAAATGTAACCATCCAGCGTCAATAATTCCGCAGTAAGTGCTTTGCGATACAATTCAAAGGCCTCCCGATTGAAGGTTGCATCACCGCCGTTAAATTGGCGGATGCTGAAATTGATGGCAAAGAGATATAAATCACGCAATTCTGAGGGTGGGAAGATGGCGTGATTTTTTTGAAGTAAAGATTTCAATTGTCGGAAGTGTGGACGACCATCTTCCACATCTAGCATGCAAAAACAGTGATAATAGATTTCTGCTGCGGGCCATTTTTGCCAAAAACTATCCGGCAGATTAGCCAACAAACAGGTCAATAATCCCAGATCATAATCCTTTTTCACCACCGCCTGATGGGAGCGGATCAGGCACGCCTGGCGCAATTTTTCAATCAAATAATAAGCATCGTGCTGATCGGTAACCTCTTGAAGCGGCAAATCACCGGTGCGCTGTTTTTTACTGGCTTGCAGGTAATTTCCTTTGGCGAGCAGGAATTCCCTGTAGTGAAATGCCGCATTGCGCAAAGGTTGTTCCTCTAATTTTTGGGAGACATTCCTTGCGGCAATATTATAATGTCGTGGCAATTCCCGTTCCTGAAAGATTTGTGCCAGCCTGTTTTTTGCCCCAACCTTATCCTCTAGTGTAGCTTGCACGACCAGGTATTTCTCCAGCCGCTTTTGTAGCCAACTCATCACAAAACGTACCTGCTGTGGATCATAGGAGGTATCAGAGAAAAGTGCCTTGGCAGCAGCCTCCTTACTCAAGTTACCATCATGATCTAAAATCAGTTCATACAGCTGCCTTACATCTTCGCGGTGATTGAAGAAAGGCGACGCCAGGAACTGACGAAACTCCTTAATTTCCTTCTTATCCAGGGTATGAATTAGTTCAACGAGGCGGCTTTTTTGCATTTTCTCATGTATCAATCAATAATTATGCAGTATTTCATTTTTATAAAACTAGAAAAATTACACTGTAAAACAGCTATTTATTGCCAAATTGTCAAAATTTCATTTTTATAAATCTCAATAATTGTCTTTTGATGGAGAAAAAAGTTCCCCCACTTTTGTAGTATCAAAAAATGAGCATCATGAACGACAGAATACTACAAACGACCTTACTGATATATTTCCTTTTGCTGACCCCGGTACTTGTGGCGCAGGGTTGGGAAATTCCTTACCTCAACGGCAATGTTACCACCAAGAGTACCGATGTGCTTATTGTTGGCGATACCGCTTTTATGGCATTGGGCAACTCGGATCAAATTACGGTGCCTATGGTAAAAACGGATACACAAGGCAGCGTGATCTGGCAGCAAGAACACCTACCCGAACCGAATGATGTTACCTATTTTGATATACAAAAAATCATCAATACCAATGACGGAGGCTTCGCTATGACGGGGAGGCACTACTTTACTCCACTCGATCATGGTATTGCACTTTATAAACTGGATGCACAGGGCGATACCCTGTGGACCGGTAATTACGGATGTTGCAGCGATTATTCGAATGATCTGGTACAGACATCAGATGGTGGTTATCTGATCGTAGGGTTGCGTCTAGAGAACATGTCAGCCGTTGCGATCAGAGCCGATGCTGCCGGTACGGTAGTCTGGGATTCTACCCATTTTGCGGTCGGTACCAGTTTTTTTCCTTACAATGACGGCTTTCGAAAAATCCTTAATAAAGACAATGACCACTACCTGCTTTTTGGCAGTGGTGACGGACAATTGAGACTCACCGAAATTGATGATAATGGTACGGTTGTCACCGAACAGATCATCCCCAACCCCGACAACTATAACCTGGTTGCAGGCGACTTTGTAGCCACTCCAGATGGCGGTTTGCTCGTAGGCGCGACCATCTGGAATGAGGGAGGCTATTTGTGTAAACTGGATGCCTCCTACAATATCCTCTGGACCGATGTAACCAGTGATGCAGGTGATGGCGTCAATTCGATTGCCATCAATGATGATGGAGAATTTTTAATTGGTCGGAAATATTTTATTGAAAAACGCGACAGTACCGGGGCCGTCATCTGTACCCTCAATGAGGATCACGTACGCGACTGGAGTGACATCGAAATCGAAGCCCTGCCGGATGGTGGCGCTATTGCCTCCTTAAGTTATAAAACCGACCCGGTCGGTGTGGAACAATTTCTGACGCTCGTGAGAATGGACGACAATTGCATCGCCGCCGTTGATCTGATTACCGGCAATGTGAACATTGATGGTGATGGCGACTGTATTGAAAATGGAGCTGGTGACGCTTTATACAACTGGTTGGTGGAACTCAATGCCGGCAATTTTTCTTACTACGCTCTCTCTGATACCAATGGCAATTACGCCTTTCCCGTAAATGCCGGCACCTACGACCTGACCCTCCACGAGCCGATGAGCTACTGGCAAACCTGCGCGCTTAATATCCCGGTAACCGTTGGCCCCGGACCGGATACGGTAGTGCAAAACCTGCAAGCCATCGCCGTAGAAGAATGCCCCTTTATGCTAGTCGACCTGGCCACCTCGCCGATGCGCCCCTGTGTTGACCGAGCAATTGCCCTGGCTTATGCCAATTTGGGGCCCGTCACGGCTCAGAATGCCTACATCCAGGTGACACTCGATTCGTTGATCAGCATCACGGCAGCGTCAGCGCCCTATACGGCTCTGCCCAATAATGTATACCAGTTCGACCTGGGCGATGTGGCGCATGGTGATTACGGCCAAATCTATTTTAATGCTTTCACCGATTGCAATGCCGAACTGGGTACCACCGTTTGCCTCCAGGCCAATATCTATCCGGATACCCTCTGCGGGGAGGAAATGTGGGACGGCGCCATCATCAAAGTGGAAGGTGATTGTGAGGGCGAGGACATCAATTTTGAGATAAAAAATATCGGCACGCAGGATATGGTGGCTCCCCTGCAATACGTAGTGGTGGAAGACCACGTGATGTACATGTCCGGCGATTTTGAGCTGGATGTGGGCCAATCGGAGTACCTGACCATTCCCAACCAGCATGGCGTTTATGTAGCCCGGGCGGAACAGGAACCGGGGTATCCTTACGGAAATTTTGCCGTCGACCTGGTGGCATTCTGTGAAAATCCGAATATCACCATCCCGTTTAGCAACGATTTCTACCAGTTCCCCTTTGATGATGGTGCGCCAGTGGTCGATATTGAATGCGTACCGGTGAAAAACTCGCTGGATCCCAATCAAAAGCTTGCGACCCCGGCCGGTTACGGTGACCGCCATTTTATCGAAGCCAATACGCCCATTGAATACCACATCGATTTTCAGAATACGGGCAATGATACGGCCTACCTGGTGGTGATTCGGGATACCCTTTCGGAACATTTGGATATTCGCACGTTGAGATCTGGTGCATCCAGCCATGATTACGTCCTGGACCTGGAGGGCAGTAATGTGCTGGTCTTTACCTTCAATAATATCAATTTGGTGGACAGTATAACCAATGAGGCGATGTCGCACGGGTTTGTGGAATACAAAATCCAGCAGGTTGCAGATTTACCCAACGGCACCGAGATTGAGAATTCGGCGGCCATTTATTTCGACTTCAATGCACCGATCATTACCAACACCACATTGCATACCATTGGCGAGGCGTTCATTACAGTAGCAATTGATGATCCGTACCAGGATGATCTTTCGATTGAGGTTTTTCCCAATCCGGTTTCTGGCCAGGCATTCCTCCAGCTCGATGGGCTAAACCTGGCTAATGGACAGATGCAGCTGTACAATAGCGTTGGGCAACAAATGAATACCTTGCCGATCAGGAATAACCAAATTAGAATGCATGATTCGCTTGCCTCAGGGGTGTATTTTTTCCAGATTTGGAGTGATGGTAGCTTGATGGGGACGGGTAAATTAATGATTAGATAGGGTGTGAATTTTAGCCACGGGCTGACGGCCGAGGCTAAGGTTTGTCACTGCTAAGCAGTTGTGCGCGAAATACATGGAATCAAATACGCAAAAATTCCTGGCTGGTTAACCAGCAACCTGCGGACATCAATTAGCATCTACCCTTGCCCTCAAGCCGCAGCGCGGCGACACACCGTAGCCGATGGCGTTAGCCATTGGCTGCGGTAAATACGTTCATAAGCTGCGTAGCTGCGACACATTAAATTTTCACTGCCAAAATAATCCCCGTTGACCAATTCATTTTTGTCAGATTAAAATCCGCTCGCTTCTCCAGATAGGCCACCAATGCATCCACCTTTTCGGCGTGGCCTTCCGGCCAGTCATCGGTGGGATTCAAATCATCGATAACGTAAAAACCACCCGGCTTGATCAGGTCCAGCGCTTCTTCCAGGTCCCAGAATTTACCCGGCCAGGCATCAGCGAAGATCAGGTCAAACTTAGGGCCGGTATAGCTTTTCATCCACGCTCCGCCATCGGCGCAAACCAGACTGACCCGCTCCTGATCACCAAAATACTCCCTGGCAATATCGATCAATTCGGGATCATTATCAATACTAATCACCTTGGCATTCTCTTGCATACCGTCAACCATCCAGCTAAGGGTCAAGCTAATGCCCGTGCCTAATTCCAGAAAAAGACCGCCCGGTTTGGAGGAGACCAGCGTTTTGAGTAAGGTGCCGATGTAGCCGTCCGATGGCATCGTAAAGCCAATCTGTTCGCAGCGCTCGAGGAGCTGTGGGTAGACCTTTGGTTGGTCCAGGATGTTTTGGTCGTTCATGGTTGTTTTTTATTATTTGATCATGACACTCGTGGATTCTACCGGCCTTCCATCCAATACAATTCGTGCCAGGTAGATGCCTTTCGGCAAATTGAGCACCGACATTTGTACAGAGCTGTTGGTTGATACCAGGCGCTTCACTTGTACCCCAACGGCATTGTACAGCGTTATTCCCATTTTGGAAAATGTGTGATTCCCTTCTACCTGAAAATGCACCAAATCACTAGCCGGATTTGGGAATACCTTTACCAGAGCATTCGCATCAAGTTCGCCCGTCGCATTTGGGGTCAGACAATCCGGCAGGTTATCACAATTGCAGGTCATCGCCATTTCTTCGGCAGAAAATGGGGTATAAGGGCTATTGACATCCTGATTGACCGGATGACTGGCAGTACGGCCGTCACATTCCAGCAGGTTGTTTTGGTAATAATTGGTCATCCGGTAGTAGACGCCATTGTCACAATCGCCGGTTTCATTATAAACCACCACATCTCCGCCTACTTCAATATTTCCCGAAAGGGTGTAATTGGATACCTTGGCGCGCATATTCACCTGTGCCTGCTCCGACATTGTGAGATTTTCGGCGAAAGCCTGATCCCGAATCACAGCAGCGCCCGTGTAGGTTCCCCAAATGATGATAAAATTATCGGATTCGGCGGTTTTGTCCATACTAAACTGGCTACCATCAACGGTGCCGCCATCTTGCAGATAGGCGGGTATGTAAACGGTTTTTTGAGCAGAAGCGGCGGTTAAAATTCCCAGCAATAAGAATAAGGTAGTTTGAAATTTCACAGTCTATTATGATTGGTTTATTTTAAAAATCGATTTGGTCCGCTAGTTAGTAAATAACGGAGGAAAGCATGAGGAATTCGTCACCATTTTCAGCGGGATTTCCAATGCCAAAACCTGCATTTTACAGCGGTTTTGTATATTTCAATTTTCAAAATGTCGATTATGAAAATACCCTACGCCCAATTACGCACCACCTTGCAGGAAAAGCTGGTCAATAAAGGATTTGAATCCGCCGATGCGGAAGAATGCGCCCATCTTTTTGCCCAAGCTACTCTGGATGGCGTGCATTCACACGGCGTGAATCGCTTTGTGTTGTTTTTGAATAACATTGACAAAGGCATGATCAAGGTTGGCGAAAAGCCGGAGCGGGTAAAGGCATTTAACGCACTCGAACAGTGGGATGGCCACCTGGGCTCTGGTCCCAACAATGCCGCTTTTGCGATGAAGCGGGCCATGAAACTGGCTGATGATTACGGCATTAGTTGTGTGGCTTTGCGCAATACCAACCACTGGATGCGCGGCGGTAATTTTGGCCTGATGGCGGCCGAAAAAGGGTATATGAGC
The DNA here is from genome assembly GCA_965229635.1 of Saprospiraceae bacterium. Lineage (GTDB taxonomy): Bacteria > Bacteroidota > Bacteroidia > Chitinophagales > Saprospiraceae > BQJU01. The sequence goes on along the minus strand of OZ245894.1, from coordinate 929,243 downwards.
ATTTGCTGGAGTAATACGACCCCCAACATGCCGGTGTGGGGCGGCCAGGCTCCCTGGATCGGTAATAACCCACTGATCTTTTCCCTGCCGGGTGATCCCAATCCGGTGCTACTGGACATGTCGATGTCGCTCTTTTCCTATGGAAAAATGGAAACGCACCAGCGTGAGGGCAAAAAACTGCCGTTTCCCGGTGGAGTAGACAAGGAAGGAAAACTCACCGACGATGCAACAGCCATTCTGGAAAGCCAATTGCCCATTTCGATCGGCTACTGGAAAGGCTCCGGCTTATCCATTTTGCTGGATATGTTTGCCGCCATGCTCTCCGAGGGGCGTTCTACGGAGGACATTGGCAAATCGAAAGCGGAGTACGGATTATCACAGATATTCATCTGCCTCAAACCGGAAAAACTGATGAGCAGAGAACGGCTCCAGGAAATGTCGAAAGAGCTACTGCAATACATCAAACGCTCCCCAGCCATCAATGATGAAGTGCGTTATCCCAGTGAACGGTCCTTTCAGATTCGGGAACAGCAGATGCGGGAGGGCGTAGAGGTTGATGAAGAGGTTTGGGCGGGGGTACTGGCTAGCTAGCCACAATCATTTGCAATAGCTTTACTCTCATCTACAACAGTGATTATCAAGTAAATATTAAAAGAATTTTAAAAATCATGCCCCCGTATAATCAGATCAAAATTTGGCTTACCTTGCTCCGAAAAGCTCATGTATCTGGCCATTTTACTGATCTTCATTGTGGGCTATCTCGGCATCGCTCTGGAACATCCACTCAAAGTTGACAAGTCGGCATTTGCCATACTTACCGGTGTATTGTGCTGGACGGCATTGATCATCGGGGAACATAGTATCTTTCCGGGAGTAGCTGATCCCGGAGAAGGGATTATTTTATCCCTGGAGGAACACCTAAGTGAGATATCGAGCATCCTGTTTTTCCTGCTTGGCGCAATGACTATTGTGGAACTCGTAGATGCCCACCAGGGGTTTTCGGTCATTACTGATAGCATTCGCACTACCAGTAAAGTACGTTTGTTGTGGTTACTATGTGGCATCACCTTTTTTATGTCGGCCGTATTAGACAACCTTACGACTTCGATTGTCATGGCGGCTCTTTTGCGTAAGCTGATTCCCGAAAAGGAAGACCAGTGGTTCTTTGCCGGTTTGGTGATTATTTCGGCCAATGCTGGTGGTGCCTGGTCGCCCATTGGTGATGTGACCACCATTATGCTGTGGATCAGTGGAGAAATTACGACCGTTAACATCATCAAAGCGGTATTTTTACCCAGTTTGGTATCGATGCTTGTATCCGTGGGGTTAGCTTCCTTTTTCCTAAAGGGACAAATTGGCGCAAAAACCGAGAATCAGCAGGAGGAAGACCATCACCCTCCCGTTTCATCCCGAGTCAAATACATTGTATTTACCATGGGCATCGGTCTTTTGCTTTTTGTGCCAATTTTTAAAACATTAACCCACTTGCCGCCCTTTATGGGTATACTACTCGGACTAGGGGTGTTGTGGCTTACCACCGAAATTTTGCACCGGAATAAAGAACATGAAGGCCAGCGCCATCCACTCTCCGTAGTGGAGGTCTTGACACGTGTTGATGTACCGAGCGTGTTATTCTTTTTGGGGATTTTACTGGCGGTAGCGGCATTGCAAACTGCGGGGCACCTTACACAGCTGGCTGTATTTCTGGATGAGCAATTTCAGAATATTTATGCTATTAACACCTTAATCGGACTGCTATCCGCTATTGTTGATAACGTGCCATTGGTGGCGGGTGCTATGGGCATGTACACGCTGGAGCAATACCCACAGGATCACGCCTTTTGGGAATTGCTGGCCTACTGCGCCGGTACCGGGGGTAGCAACCTGATCATCGGTTCGGCGGCGGGCGTAGCGATGATGGGCATCATGAAAATTGATTTCATTTGGTACCTGAAAAAAATCTCCTGGCTGGCTCTGGTTGGGTATTTTGCGGGTATCCTGGTGTATATGGGAATGGAGATGTTTTGATGTCTCTTTACTCCCGGACCAGTATAATAAAATCTGCAATCGGCGTATATTCAGACCAGTTGGGTTGATCAAAATCCTCGGCGGTGAAACAACTAATGTTTCGAATACTGATCTTTGGTGAAAATCGCCGCAACTGGGTCACTGTTCCCTGTTGATAATCCGTATGAAATCGGCCATTGAGATGAAAGATCATGGTCTGTTTGTGCTTTCGCCAATACTGATAAATGGAATGGGCCATCCCGGCATCCCAGGTACATTGGGCGTGATAGAAATCGTCATTTTCCAGCGGATGTCCAACCTCTTCCATGGTATCTGCAAACCGCTGATAATAGGCCTTCTCGGCAGTATAGATCGGGAATGGAGGAAGGTATTGGTGGGCCGATTTAGGCAATTGATAAAAGCGGTCAAGTCCTTCACTGCTGACAATACTGACATAACGACGAGGCGTATTGGCCGCAATCACACTTTGCTGTTGTTCTTTAGCACTTTCAACTAATGGGCGGTAGTGGTCCTTATAATTCTTCCAGGCCCGGCCATCTTTAATCAATTTATCTTCGGTAATATACCCGGATAGGTACTCATCCAGTACTAGCTGAACGTCCGTTTCAAACATTTCGAGACTTAGGGCGACGTCCTCAAATCTGTTCAAAAGCAAAGTATAAAGGGTATCCTGCAACCAATGGCCGAGGCTATCGTCGTGTTCTTCTCCAAAAAAAAGCACATCCGTGCCATCCACCCGGCTTGCCAATTCTGAAAATGTGATCAGCTGTTGCTGCTTAGTATCATAAATTTTGTAATAGTTCTGAGCAGCTTCCTGAGCATTTCCAAAAGCAGTAGACAACAAAAAAATCAATAAATACCAATGTTTCATAAGGGTAAAAAATTTTCGATGGAGGCAAGTTAGGTACTGAACCGCTGGTTTTGAAATTCCGTCTTGATTTCTTTTAGACAATTTAGGCACAAGCAGTCATCGAACTTACCTTGCAAGTAGTCTCTTTCTTCTTCCGTTAAGGAAATTGTGGCACACTGACAAGACCCTACAGCTCCTGCTTTACATTCAAAGTCAAGACCGCATCGCGGACAATATTTGTTTTTATTTTCATTCATGTCAGGTCTTTCCCAAAGTAAATTTCTATAAAATGGACTCCTGAATAAAAGGCTTTTTCTCGGGATAGTCAGTGGTAAAATGCAGCCCGCGACTCTCATGCCGCATACTAGCAGAGCGGGTGACCAGATAAGCAATCGTAATCAAACTACGCAGCTCACAGAGCTGGGGCGAAATGGTGGTGGTGTGGTACAAATCTTCCGTTTCGCGATAGAGCAGTGACAGGCGGTCCAATGCGCGTTTGAGACGGACATTGGAGCGGACAATACCCACATAGTTGCTCATAATTTCCTTAAGTTCCTTCAAGCTTTGGGTAATCAAGACCATCTCTTTGGGATCGGTAGTGCCGCTGGCATTCCAGTCGGGAATGCCTTCCGCAAGGTTGGCTCCGGCAATATGCTGAATCACATCTTCGGCAATGCGGTGGGCAAAAACAAGGGCCTCGAGGAGAGAATTGGATGCCAGTCGATTGGCTCCGTGCAGGCCGGTACAGGTACATTCGCCACAGGCGTAGAGATATTTAAGGGAACTGCGCCCCAGATCGTCTACTTTGATGCCCCCGCAAGTGTAGTGGCAGGCCGGCACCACCGGAATCATGTCCTCCATAGGATCGATGCCGATACTCATACACTTTTCGTAAATGGTGGGGAAATGCGCCAGAAAACCTTCCTTATCCAGATGGCGGCAATCGAGAAACATACATTCCTCACCGTTCATTTTCATCTCGTTATCAATTGCTCGTGCTACAATATCGCGCGGTGCCAGTGATTTGCGGGGATCGTACTTATGCATAAACTCTTCGCCATCGCGGGTTTTGAGAATGCCTCCAAAACCGCGCACCGCTTCCGAGACCAGAAAGACCGGATTTTCTCCCGCCGGATTAAACAAAGCCGTTGGGTGAAACTGGATGAACTCCATGTTTTCAATGTGTCCCTTTGCACGATAAACCATGGAGATGCCGTCACCGGTGGCAATGACGGGATTGGTGGTATTGCGGTATACCTGTCCGGCACCACCGGTAGCAAGAATCGTCATGCGGGATAGGATGGTTTCAATTTCGCCGGTATGTTTGTTGAGCACATAGGCCCCAAAGCAGGTGATGCCCGGCGTAAGGCGAGTGACATTGTACCCCAGGTGATGCTGTGTAATGAGGTCGACGGCAAAATAGTGCTCGTGTACGTCAAGGTTCATGGTTTCGGCCTTGGCCATGAGGGTACGCTGTATTTCCCAACCGGTTAAATCTTTGTAGTGCAGAATGCGGTTTTCCGAATGTCCTCCTTCGCGACCCAGGTCATATTTTTCAGAAGCATTTTTGTCAAAACGTGCCCCCCAGTCGATGATCTCCTGTACTCGTTCGGGACCTTCTTTGACCACAATATTGACAATATCAATATTACAGAGGCCGTCGCCGGCATCGAGGGTATCTTCGAGGTGTTTTTCGTAAGAATCTACTTCCTGATCCCACACAGCCGCCACTCCACCTTGCGCATAGCGCGTGTTACTTTCCCCTTCATTGGTTTTGGTGAGGATGGTAATTTTCAAATCTGGCCGATTTTCTGCAATTTTGATAGCAGTAGTCAGTCCCCCAATTCCGGAACCAATAATGAGTACATCGGTCTTGATCATATTTTAAAACTTCGTTTCGTACCAAAAGTATTGATAATCGTCAAACTTTTAACTCATGAATCAACAAATTTACTTCCCGTTGCTGGCATTTGCTCTTTTCCCGGTTTGGCTCGTGGCCCAATTTTACGGCCCGGGCCCCACCTTTCACGAAAATTCCTTTCCTTTCGTTACCCATTTCAATTGTGGCAAAGGCCGTTTTTACAACGAAGCCGGCAAACGCTTATCCAACCGCTCCTGGCGAAATCCTGAGGAGCAGGACATACTGCCGACCTGGCAGTGGTATACGGATGAATCCAAAATTCAGCCCTCTTTTGACTTTTCCGAAAGTTATACCGGAGGCTCCTGCCTGCGCCTCGATCTTAAGATGCAGCCAGGCGAACAGATTGTATTGCCACTCTACCGTTCCTGCCTGATCCTCGCCCAAACCACCCATCTCAAGTTGGTAGCAAAAGGCAATCCGGGGCACGAACTGCTCGTCTCACTTTTATATGCCGATGGTATCAACCACGTGTACCCCATCCGACTGGGGGAAGACTGGACCAATACCCGTCACAGCCTGGCAACCGGAGCGGGCAAACAGCTTATTCAGATCAGCCTCCAGGTAGGCGCGGGTACGGACACCCGCAATCCGATCTATATCGGTGAGCTGGCCCTGTTTAATGCACCGATTTCCAATCTCCTTTCACCGAAAGTCTTCCTCAAAGCCCGCCTGTTTCAGGTTGATGCAGAGATTTTCGTCACCGTATCCAATGCGGCTGATTATGGATATTACAATGTGTACCAACTGCTGCGGGATGGCACACGCAAGCTCCTGGGCAGTGCCGCCACACCCGATTGTTCGTTCCGGGGAGTGGAAAAGGAACTCGGACAGAATTACAGTACGATCATTGTAGAGCCAGTGGGCCGGGATGGAACTTATGGGAAAGAGGCATCGGTGAGTTTTGATTGGTTTAAGTAGATGGACGGGGGAGGAGGTAGTTTACAGTGTAGGCGGAGGAGACGGTTGAGGCGGTTTAGCCAGTGTGGAATGGTTATGAGGTTTATGTAGTTTATAATGTTTATGCTGCCTCTTAAAACCTAATTCCCGACGCCTAACACCTAAGATCATTCTGCAAATTTCATAATTCTGAAAATTCTGCTCCAATTCTGAAAATTCTGCTTTAACATTCAATTGTTAAGACGATGAGCCCGGTTAAAAATGCGTTAAACCAGTCACCACCCTCGCATTTCCACTTGCCTGCATTAGGGGTAAGCCCTATTTTTAGCGTATTGTCAATTACAAACGTGCTCTTATGAAAAAATGCTTACTCTCCTACCTGTTATTACTTAGCAGCTGTGCCGCATGGGAAAGCATGGACATCAATTTGGCGAAAGCCAAACGCGTCAACCCACTGATGTTGGAAGCCAGTACTGAATTACTCTTCCTACGTCAGGATATTATCCGCCAAACCTATGAAGATTGTGTCAACGATTCGACCACTGAGACAAGGAAGGTAGATTACCACCCTATGGGCTTTGATCTTGGCAACGGCCTTTTTTACGATTTTAACCGAAACCTTAGTCTTCGGCTGGACTATTTCCTCGGTATACAACATCTGGAGCAGTTTAAAATCAAATCGACTTCAAACCTGATTTGGGGAGGAGATATCTCCTTCAAGTCGAGGGACAGTACGGACATCTGTAATGAGTGGACCAATATTTTTGGCAATCAGCGACAACGATGCCTGACCGTCAAATCTCACAGCGATACCATCCAGGTGTTTGAAGGTGATCGGCTGTGCTACAGCATTTACCAGAATGAAGAGCAGGCTGCCTACTTAAATAGAAGAGGTAGAGTGCTCAAGCAGCTGGAGAAGAAAGAAGATGGGCTCTATGTGGAGAAATTTCGCCACAGAAACAACACCTTCAAGCTGGCGGCCGATGGCGTACACCTTGACAATGGCTATATCATCAGCCTGAATGGAAAGGAGCAACTGATCGAAATTTGGCGGAGAAGCTGGGGACGAAAACATTTATTAAAAAGGGTGATGTTCAGTGAGGATGAAATCATCATTTTTAACCGTAACCACTTTGGCTCCAGGATTATCAAAAACGACAAGGGACTGGAAATCTATACCAATAAACTAAAGACCTCCCAAATGGAATTGCTCTAATTGTTCGCCCGGCTTTGTCAAAGGAGGATTTTTTCTGACCTTTACGATCTCGATTGTCAAAACCGTATCCAATTATGCAAAACCTGATGGCCTACATCACCTGGAACGCCTCGCCCGAAATATTTAGCATTGGCCCCATTACCCTGCGCTGGTATGGACTCTTCTTTGCCCTGGGGTTTCTCATCGGGCTCTACATCGTTCGCAAGATGTTTGAAGCGGAAAAGGCGCCGGAGGAATGGCTCGATAATGCCTTCATCTACATGGTGGTGGGTACGGTACTGGGCGCAAGGCTTGGTCACGTCTTTTTCTATGAATGGGACTACTATTCGGAACATCTGACAGAAATCCCAATGGTATGGCGCGGTGGACTGGCCAGCCACGGTGGCGCAATCGGCATCATCCTGGCTTTATGGGTATTTTCCAGAAGGGTCACCAAAAAATCCATCCTCTGGATTCTGGATAAGGTGGTGGTACCCACGGCATTGGCAGGCTGTTTTATCCGTTTGGGCAATTTGATGAACTCCGAAATCATCGGCTTGCCTACGGAGGTCCCCTGGGCCTTCATTTTCACGAAAGTGGATGCTGTGCCCCGCCATCCGGTACAGCTATATGAATCCATTTCCTACCTAATCTCTTTTGCCATTCTTTACTACACCTACTGGTATACCAATAAGCGCCACAAGCTCGGCTATCTCTTCGGGCTGTTTATGGTACTGATCTGGGGATTCCGGTTTGTGCTGGAATACATTAAAAGCGACCAGGGTGGCTTCCAGAGCGCCTTCGGCAATGTGCTGACTACCGGCCAGTTGTTGAGCATCCCGTTTTTTATCGTGGGGCTGTATTTTATGTTCCGACCGGTTCCGAAATAATCATAACAGCTACTTCTTAACAATACTCCACGTCCCTTGCTGACCATCATCGGTTTCCAGCTGTAGCCAATATACGCCCGGCGTACCGTCCATTTTCAGCGAAAGCTGATCGACCTGTTCAAATTCTTGCTGATAAATGAGCTGCCCGGTGGTTGTAAAAAGTTTTGCCGTGACGGTGGCGTAGTTTTGACGTAAGTCAATAGTCAGCGGCCCGGTGGTTGGATTGGGAAAAAGGATGGGTTCGACTTGAAAGGTATTTGTCAAAAGGCCGGTGGTCATCAATTCATAACTATAAGCCGCTCCGGCCCGATCCAGCGCATTGCTGCCTTCACCATCGGTAGTGTTGCGGAAGGCACTGACCAAGATATTTTGATTGGAAATGGCTACGCCTCGACTAAAGAAGTCCGCCTCGGCACGGTCATAAGCCACCAGTTTCTGCATTTGGGTCCAGTTGCCATCTTCTCCTCGCTTAAAAACAAAGGCCGCTCCGGCATTGGGCAACAGGTTTTCCTCTGCTGCATCCTCTCCATCACGAGCGCCAATCACGGCGTAGGGAAGCTCCAGGTCCAGTTTGCCTCCAAAGTAGTCAAAGCCATCCGGATCTCCGCTAATCAGGCGTTGCTCCAGGTTCCAGATACCATCATTATCGCGATGATAAACATACACTGCTCCGGCTCTCCCCACCGTGGTATCGGCCATGGGTGCCTCAAAATCTTCCTCCGCCGCGCTCACCAACGCAAAGTCTCCAGCCAGGGTTACATCGCGACCATAGAAATAGCGAAAGCCCTGATTGGTTCCCTCCACTTTTTGTACTTCTTCCCACACGTCAGCATTATTTTTTTTGAAAAAGTAGGCTGCTCCTACAGAATTTTCCTCGGTCCCGTCCACCACTTCATCTTTGGCATGAGCCCCTACCAAGATGTAGTCCTGATCAATGGCTGCCGAAAAGCCAAAGAGGTCATTGTCTGCCCGATCTGAAGCCACCAGTTTTTGCATTTGCTCCCAAACACCTTCGGCATTTCTTTTGAAAACATATACCGATCCGGCACTCACCAGCAGGTTTTCGCCATTGGCATCTTCGTCTTCATCAGCAGCGGAAATTACAGCGTAATCTCCTTCCATATCCACATCTCGTCCAAAGCGGTCAATTGCACTTCGGTCTGAAGGCACCAGCTTTTGCACTTCTTCCCAGGTACCGTTTGGCATGCGTTGAAAGACATAAGCTGCTCCTGCGTCATCCAATACATTGGCTCCACCAGCATCGCGGGTTTCTCGGATAGTAGTAACCATAGCATAATCGCCGGAAAGGGCCACCTTTAAGCCAAATTCGGCACCTTCCTGTCGGTCAGAAGCCACCAGCTTCTGAGTTTGCTGCCATTCGCCGGAAGCGTTGCGCTCAAAGATGTAAGCAGCTCCGGAATTGTTAAGTTGAGGTCCACTGCCATTTTCATCCTCACCATCACCCAGAGCGCCAACTATGGCAATGTCCCCTTCCATGTCGACATCCGAACCAAAAAAATCAACGGTGTCGCGGTCGGTCGGAACAAACTTATCGGTGATGGTGAATTGCTGGGCGTTAAGGAAATGAATATTTAAAAGAAGAAAAGAGAATAGAAGAAAGGAATAGCCTCTGGACATGAATTTTCGGGTTTTGGGTTAAAAAGAATCCAAAGATATCAGATTTACGCTTTACAACAAAATACAGCCCAAATACCCCAAAAAAAACGCAGCGCTCCCAAAGGGAGCGCTGCGCAGCAGAACTAAAATTGATTAGTTAGTTGTTAGCAACAACTACTTTCTTTCTGAAATTCTGATCGTTGATACGAATGTTTGCAAAGTATGTACCGTCAGCAAGGTTGCCAAATGGTACCTCTACAACATTGTGTCCGGCAAACAACTCAACCTGGTTGTTGCTGTATACCTGACGACCGAGTTGGTCAAACAGTGTTACTGCACCAGTAGCGTTGTTTGGAGCCATCACTTGTACTTTAGATACTCCCGTAGAAGCTGGGTTTGGATAGAAGTCGCTTACTTCAAACTGCTTCACATCCATACCGGTATTTTGTGCAACGTTCAATGAAGAACCTACACCTGCCTCACCACGAGTTACATTACAGTCGATGCTTACTTCGTAGGTACCTTCAGCAGTACTGAAGCCAGTCACATAAATATAGTAGTACTGGCCAGCCAATGCAGTAAAGGTTACGGTAGATGCTCTGTTGAAAGTAGAACCGGTTTCTGGCACTACACAATCAGCATCAGGGTTAGCACCACTTGGGCTACCGTCGTCATTACCGCCGATACAAATGAAATCATCACAAGCACCGGTGAATACACCAAGCTTGGTATCGTAGTTGGTACCTGGGTTACAAGTAGTAACTTGTACTACATCTCCGATTCCAAGGAAACTGTACCATACACCACCTGAGCTATTCAGGGTAGTACCACAGGTTGGAGGAGCATCAGCTGTTCCTGCACCGATAGTAGAACCGGTTTCAGAACCACCACACAGCAATTCTGGGAAGCCACAGTCGTCAGCACCGCCAAGATCCTGGCAAGTGATAGATAGGGTATAACTACCTTCATTTGCGCTAAAGCCAGTTACATAGATGTAGTACCACTGGCCTTCAATTGATGTAAAGTCAACTTCTGACTGTAAGCCACAAGAGTCATCATTGCCACCTACACAAGTTCTATCGTCACAAGTACCGGTGAATACACCAATCTTGGTATCGAAACCTGAACCACACAGTGAAGCAGTAACCAGGTCACCGGTACCTTCAAATGCGTACCATACACCACCAGAAGTATTGAGTGAAGTACCACAGAAGGCAGGAGCATTAGCCGTTCCAGCACCTACGGTAGATCCATTTACAGTATCATCACATGCTACCACTGGGTAGCCACAAGTGTTGTCGGTTGGTGGCACTTCACAAGTTACGCTCAAATCAAAGTCGCCATCAGCGCTACCAAATCCGGTAACAAGGATGTAGTAATCAGCGCCGTCGGCAGAAGTAAAGGTTACTTCTGATTGTAGGCCACAAGAATCATCATTACCACCTACGCAGCTCAATGCTCCGCAAGAGCCAGAAAAGATACCCAACTTGGTATCGTAGCTGGAACCACAAAGAGAAACAGTGATATCTAAACCAGTACCTACCAGGGTATACCATACACCTTCAGCAGTGGTCAGTGTCGTTCCACAGAAAGGAACGGCATCCGGAGAACCACCAGTAGTAGAACCACTTACTGATTCACCACAACCAATTGGGAATGCACCGTCACACTCGTCGTTGATCAGGCTACAGTCAACCGTCAGATCAAAAGTACCTTGGGCATTGAAGCCACCAGTCACGTAGATGTAGTAAGTTGTTCCGGCAAAAGCTGGGAAACGTACTTCAGAGGCACGGCCAGAGTACAAACAACCGTCGATGTTGCTGTTGTCATTAGCCGTTACACAACTCAATGCGTCACAAGAACCGGCGAATACACCCACGCGAGTGTCGAAGTCAGTGTTAGGTCCGCAAGTGCTTACGGTTACCAAAGAGTTGTCACCTTCGTATACGTACCATACACCAGGAGCAGTATTCAGGCGAACACCGTTACAGTTGTCCAGATCATTAACCATACCCAGGGTAGTCGTTCCTACGATGGCATCATCACAAGAGATCGACGTAGCTGTCTCACAAGTAGAGATGTCAGTTGGAGGCTCTGCACAGGTAACGCTCAATTCAAAGTTTCCTGTATTTGTACTGAAGCCGGTTACCAAAATGTAGTAGGTAGTACCTGCAGTAGAAGCAAAAGTTACTTTAGAAAAGCGGTTCAAGGTACCTAATTGACAGCCAGGATCTGTACTATCGTCATTGCCACCTACACAAGTCAAGCTACCGCAAGAGCCAGAGAATACACCAAGCTTGGTGTCATAGTCTGTGCCAGGATTACAGGTGGTAACGGTGATGTCAGCACCAGTTCCTTCAACGCTGTACCATACACCACCCGCAGTAGTCAATGAAGTTCCACAGAAGGAAACAGACTCAGCAGATGCACCGGTAGTGCTACCAGTTACGCTTTCCCCACAGTCAATAGCGATTGCGTCAGCACAATCGTCGTTTTCAATGGCAGAAGCACAGCTTACGGAAAGACCAAATGTTCCGGAATTGGTGCTAAAACCAGTTACGTAGATGTAGTAGTCTGTACCAGCAGTGGAGTTCCATGTTACGGTAGAAAAACGGTTCAAACCGTTTAATTGACAACCGGCACCACTGCTATCATCATTTCCACCAACACATGTCAAGCTACCACATGAGCCAGAGAAAACGCCCATTTTAGTGTCGTAGTTGGTACTTGGGTTACACAAACTTGCGGTGATTGACGCGCCCGTTCCCACCACGTGATACCATACACCAGGAGCGGAAGAAAGAGAAGTTCCACAGAAGCTCAAGGTCTCAGAAGTAGCTCCTTCGGTAGAACCTACAATGGTTTGGCCACATGCAATGTCGATAGCACCGTCGCAGTCATCATTTTCGATGGGCACTGCATCACAGGTAATAGACATTTCGAATGGACCTTGTGAGTCAACCGTACCGTTCAGCAGGATGTAGTAAGTCGTGCCGAATTCAGAAGCGAAAGTAACGGTAGATAAACGATTGTTTTCACAAGAAAAGTCATTGTTGTTGCTCGCTACACAAGTCAAACTACCACAAGAACCAGAAAAAATACCCAGCTGAGAATCAAAAATTGTGTTGGAGCTACAAGTTGAAACGGTGATGTCACTACCTGTTCCTTCAATGGAATACCACATTCCGGTAGCAGAAGGAAACAGTCCACAACTAGGCACCATGTCCGCTGTAGATCCAATGGTTGTTCCGGTAACGATATCACCGCAGCTTACGGCGATAGCTCCCGAACAGTCATCATTGGCTGGTTGGGCAAAGGCTGCTGCTGAAAACAGCAGGGTTATCATGCTGGTCAGGAACCATTTGGCAGGTCCCGTACAACACGATGAGAAAGTGTTAAGTGCTTTCATCTGTCTAAGCAATTTTAGTTAAAAAAATATGAGGTCTAGGCCATCAAAATCTTTCTTTTGCACAGTTGATTTTGACAACTTACATCATTTAAATAGCTATAATTCGTTGAATTAGTATCAATAAGTAAGCAGTGGACTACTAAAGTATACTAATTTTTTTAGTATGTGATTCTTAGAGCAACTGATCAAGTGAAACGCCTACTCTCGTGAAGGTGACTTCAGGATTGTCCATGAGTAGTGGGGGGATATCGGATTCTGGAATGGTAAAGTTAACTTTTAGACAGCAGTCTTGCAAGCAAAATTACTATATATTTTTTGATTTTTCATATTCGAATTACCTCTTAGCCCTTGCATATATAGAAAAATTCATAATTTTACAAAAACCGAATTTTAGGCTATGGTATTATTACTTTTTTTTCTTTCGCTCTTTTCTTCCTGCGAAGATAATCACTACACTTCAACTTTTGCTTTTGACTACAACCTGGAGCAACCCGATGCTACCTTTGAAATGGCGAGCGATTTGTTAGAGATTTCAGGGCTCAGCATGACCTCCCGAGGGGATGAGCTGGTGGCCATTCAGGATGAGGATGGCATCATTTTCTTCATTGACAAACAATCCGGAAAGATCAAACGCACCATCGAGTTTTGGAAAGATGGGGATTACGAAGGAATAGAGGTGGTAGGCGATATGGTATACGTCACAAAAAGTACGGGAACCATCTACGCAGTTGACCTGACTCAAAAAGAAGTTGCTACAAAAAAATACAACGACGATGACCTGGATAAGAAAAATGATGTAGAAGGATTGGGCTACGACCCGGTGCATCAACAATTGTTGCTGGCTTGTAAGGCGGATGCCGGCCTTGGTTCTGATGATGACTTCGAGAAGGCCATCTATGGTTTTGATCTGAAAACAAATAAACTCAATCCCGATCCCGTTTACATCATTACGCTATCCGCCATCCAGGAATACCTGAAAGGCGCTCCGGAAATAAACGGCTTTGAAAAATTGGCCGAGCGCTTTCTGGACGAAGATGATGAATTTTCCTTTCACCCCTCAGCCCTGGCTATTCACCCACACACCGGCCATCTCTACATCTGTTCCTCGGCGGGAAAGATGATGCTGGTCCTGGACCAGAGTGGAAGGGTGCTGCACATTGCCAAAATGAAGAAAAAAATCCACGAACAGCCAGAGGGTATCTGTTTTGCGCCCGATGGCACCCTCTACATTGCCAATGAAGGCAGAAAAGGACCTGGAAAAATTTACCGCTTTAACCAGCGTTAAGCTCTGGCTTTCGCCAAATGCAGCCGCATATTTGCACTTCGTGAACCATTTTTTTTGACAGGGATTAAATATATTTCGCCTTTAAGTTGTTTAATTTTAACAATTGCCGGAATATTGCACACAAACCGTCAAACTAAAGAATATAATGAGTATTGTTGAAATGAAAGTCCCCGTGATTGGGGAATCGATATCAGAAGTAACCCTCTCCCAATGGCTGAAAGAGGATGGTGAATATATCGAATTGGATGAGGCCATCTGTGAATTTGAATCAGATAAGGCCACTTTGGAATTTCCCGCAGAAGCAGCTGGGAAGTTGATTCATGTTGCTGCGGAAGGCGATGATTTGGAAATTGGGGCTCTAGTCGCCAAAATCGATACCAGCAAGGTCAAGGGTAATGGTGGCGGTTCCTCTTCCAAGGAAGAGCCCAAGAAAGAAGAAAAAGAGACGCCGAAAGAAGAACCAAAAGCTGAAGAAAAGTCTGAGGATAGCAACTACGCTACTGGACACCCCTCTCCGGCTGCTGCAAAAATATTAAAGGAAAACGACCTCAAGGCCGAAGAGGTCAAGGGTACCGGTCGTGATGGACGCATCACCAAGGAAGATGCCGAAAAGGCCGCCAGTAATAAAACGGCAACGCCTCCGTCTATCGAAAAGCCTGCGGCGACTAAAGCTCCGGAAAGCAAGCCGACAAGTAGTAACGCCGGCAATTTCAGTCGGGAGGAAACCCGCAAGAAAATGAGCCGTATGCGCCGTACCATCGCTACCCGCCTGGTGCGCGCCAAAAACGAAACGGCCATGCTCACTACCTTCAATGAGGTAGATATGAGTGGCATTATGGAATTGCGCAAAAAGTACCAGGATCGCTTTGTTGACAAGTACGGCATCAAGCTCGGATTTATGTCGCTTTTTGCGAAAGCATGCGCCAAAGTTTTGCTGGAAATGCCCGATGTCAATGCTTTCATCGAGGAAAATGAGATCATTTACCACGATTACGTGGATATTTCCATTGCTATCTCGACGCCTACCGGACTAGTAGTGCCACCGGTGCGCAATGTAGAGTCATTGAACTTTGCCGAAATTGAGCAAGCCATCAAAGGTCTCTCGGTCAAGGCTCGTGAAGGCAGTCTGTCACTGGAAGAAATGCAGGGAGGAACCTTTACCATCACCAATGGTGGAGTCTTTGGCTCTTTGCTCAGCACCCCGATCATCAATGAGCCACAATCGGCCATTCTTGGTATGCACGGCATCAAAGACCGCCCGGTAGCCATCGACGGCAAGGTAGAAATCCGCCCGATGATGTACCTGGCATTGTCATACGATCACCGGGTAATCGACGGTAGTACCTCGGTAACCTTCCTGGTAAAAGTCAAAGAACTGCTCGAAGATCCGGTAACTCTGTTGTTGGATATTTAAAAGCAGATTTAAACGAATAGCCATCACGGGCAGGTATTTCATCAGAAGTATCTGCCCGTTTTCTTTTTCCTCGATCGGGAGATGTTTTCAACATCGACCTTCAAAGCTGAATGGTTTTAGGCGTTAGGTTTTGGGGCTTAGGCTTTAGACAATTGGCATAAACAGTATAAACTTTCATAAACCTCATAAACTCAAAGCAAAATCCCCAGGACTAAAGAATCTGCAAAATGACCAGGCGCGCACATCTCTAAACTCCTACCCTCTAAACACTAAACTTCCTTCGTAAACCTTCCAATATTTTCGTAGTTTTAAACCTAAATCAATCATACAAATCCAATACCATGAAAAACAATCACCTGCTCTTCATGCTCTTATTGTTTTGCGTTACATTTGGCACTGTTTCGGCTCAAACCATCACCGGCTCCATCAACCACGACGGGCTTACGCGCACCTACCGTCTGCACCTGCCTACAGGCTACACCGATGGCATGAGGCTGCCGCTGGTGTTTAACCTGCATGGACTCAACTCCAATGCTTCGGAGCAGGAATTATACTCTCTGATGAATCTGGTTGCCGACACCGCACAGTTTATTATTTGTTATCCAAACGGCGTCAATGCGCAATGGAATGTAGGATGGGCCTTCAATGATGACACGGACGACGTAGGCTTCATCAGCGCCCTGATCGACACGCTGAAGGCCGAATACAATATCAACCTCAATCGGGTATACTCCTGTGGTATGTCAAATGGCGGTTTTATGAGTTATACGCTGGCCTGTGAGCTGACCGACCGCATTGCTGCCATCGCTTCAGTGACGGGCAGTATGCCGCCCGGTATTCCCCAGCAGTGTAATCCCACCCGCCAGATTCCGGTGATGCAAATTCACGGTACCGCCGACCCAATCGTTCCTTACAACGGAAGTGGCACCAATATTCCCATTGAGGACCTCGTGTCGTTTTGGCTGGACATCAACGGCTGTTCCTCCCCTGCCGATACCACAGAAGTTCCCAACACTGCGACCAATGACAACTGCACCGCCGAACGCCTCGACTATACCGATTGCGGCGTGGGTACGGAGGTGGTCTTTTACAAGATCTTCGGAGGAGAACATACCTGGCCGGATGCTTTCATCAATATCGGCATCACCAATCGGGACTTCAATGCTTCGGTGGAAATCTGGCGCTTTTTTGACCGTTACGAACTCGATGTTGAATCAGCTATTGATGCCCCTTTGGCGAAAAGCCGGCCCGTGATTGCGGCCCCTAACCCCTTCGGAGAAACCCTGGAATTGGTCATTCCTCCTGGCGGTTTGCAAGGGTTGCAAATCTACGATCTATCGGGAAAAACAGTATTTTCTACTTCATCGGTCAGCACCACCTCATACCAGATCGATAGCTATGACTGGCCCAGTGGCATCTACTTTGTTACCTGGCAAACCGCTGATGGTCAGGGATCAATGAAAGTAGCCAAATAATACATTCTCATTGTCGATTCGCACATTAATTGGTGAAAGAGTGTTAAATTAGATAGTGAAGTGACTTGTTGGGATCATCCCGTCACAAAAAGAAACATTAACGAAACCAACACAACTACATCGACATGAGAAAGTTATTACTTCTGCTGCCCCTTTTCCTATTGATCCATGGCTGTGCCGTTAATCCTGTTACCGGCAAAAAAGAGCTGATGCTGCTTTCCAAAAGCCAGGAAATTGCCATGGGAGAGCAGTCAGACCCCAGCATCAAGGCACAATTTGGTGTATACGATAACGAGGCTATGCAAGCCTTCATCAACGATAAAGGGAAGCAGATGGGTCAGATATCTCACCGCCCCGAACTGAAGTATGAATTTACCATATTGGATTCTCCGGTAGTGAATGCCTTTGCACTGCCGGGTGGCTATGTTTACTTCACACGAGGCATCATGGCCCATTTCAACAATGAAGCCGAGTTTGCCGGCGTCCTTGGTCACGAGATTGGGCACATCACTGCCCGGCATTCTGCCAAGCAGTACAGCAAGCAAGTTCTTGCCCAGGTCGGTCTGGTGGCTGGTATGGTGTTATCGGAAGACTTCCGTCAATTTGGCGGTGCAGCCAGCCAGGGGCTGGGACTTTTGTTTCTGAAGTTTGGCCGCGATAATGAAAGTGAATCCGACCGTTTGGGTGTAGAGTATTCCAGCAAAATTGGCTACGATGCCCACCAGATGGCCGACTTTTTTAACACACTCGACCGCTTGAGCGGTGGCCCGGAGGGACGTATTCCTACCTTCCTCTCCACCCACCCCGATCCTGCTGACCGGAATACTAAGGTCGATGCCCTGGCTCGCAAATGGCAGGAAAAGATGAAGAATACCCGCTTTGAAGTCAATCGCAATAGCTACCTGCGCATGATCGACGGTTTGGTGTATGGCGAAGATCCGCGTCAGGGTTTTGTGGAAAACAATAATTTCTACCACCCGGAGCTGAAGTTTCAATTTCCGACTCCCGCCCGATGGGCTATTCAGAATACCCCCATTCAGGTGCAAATGGCTCCGGAAGACGGCAAGGCCCTGATGATCCTGACCCTCGCTCAGGGCAAGACCCTTGAGCAGGCAGCCGAGGCCACCCTGCAGCAATATCAACTTCAGTTGGTCAACTCACGGAAAGTAACCGTCAACGGCCTCTCCGCCCTGGAAATGACCGCCGACCTAGTACAACAGCAGGATGCTCAGGCTCAGCAGCAACAGCAGCAAGAACCCATTCGTACCTTGACTTATTTGATTGAATACAATGGTTTGATTTACCAATTTATTGGCCTCAGCCTACAGAGTGATTTTAATGCCTATCGCTCTACTTTCTTAAATACGATGACGCGGTTTAATACCCTGAACGACCCCGACAAACTAAACCGCCAGCCCGAGCGCATTCACATCGCTACGGCCACACAAAGCGGTACCTTTCAGCAAGCCTTGCAAGTTGCCAATATGCCGTCGAGCCGTTTTGAAGAATTGGCTATTCTAAATGGCATGGAACTCGGTGATCCAATAACGAAAGGAACCCTGTTTAAGGTGGTAAAAGAATAATTTATTCCCCAATCACCGCAATGCATTTCAACTCAATGCTAATCGGTGCCGGCAGTGACGAAATACCCACCGTGGTACGGCACGGCATCACATCCTGGAAGTATTCCGCGTAGAGCTGATTATAGGTCTGAAAATCACGCTCGATATCGGTGAGGAAGACGGTCACATCCACCAGATCCTCCCATTTGGCACCGCTGGCTTCGAGTACCAGGCGTACGTTATTAAAGACGGAATGACACTGCGCCGCAAAATCAAATTCGAGGTATTGTCCGGCGGCATTGCGCTTCAGGCCCGGAACCTCGTTGGTTTCAGGGTCGCGGGGGCCAATGCCGGAAAGAAACAACAGATTGCCCACCTTGCGGGCGTGAGGATAGGCTCCAACGGGTTTGGGAGCTTTGGAAGCGTCAATTTTATTGGACATTTATAGCCATTTTATGAAGTAGTTATTTTCTAAGTTCTTTTTTCAAAATTTTACCCGTTGCACTCATCGGTAAGGCGTCGATAAATTCGATGATGCGGGGATATTTATAGGCCGCAATGTGCTCCTTGGTCCAGGCCATCAGTTCCTCCTCTCCAACCTTGCCACCATCTTTCAGCACTACATAGGCCTTGATTTCCTCTCCGTGTTCATCATCCGGCACACCAATGACGGCCACCAAAGATACTGCTTCGTGTTTCATCATCACCTCTTCCACTTCGCGTGGGTACACATTGAGTCCGCCGCGGATGACCATATCCTTGGTGCGATCTACGATGTAAAAATAACCATCTTCATCCTTCACCGCCACATCGCCGGAATGCATCCAGCCGCCGCGCAGGGTTTTGGCATTAGCCTCCGGTTTTTTATAATAGCCCTTCATCACATTGTGCCCACGATACAAAAGCTCGCCTTTTTCACCGACAGGCACCTCCTCGTCATTTTCATCCACAATTTTGACCTCTACGCCCCAAACCGGCGTGCCAATACTACCAGGCTTTCGCCCAACACTGATGTGATTAAACGTTACTACCGGTGATCCTTCCGACATACCGTATCCCTCTATGATCGGCACATCAAAGCGGGCTTCAAAATCCTTGAGGACCTGCACCGGCAAGGACGCTCCTCCCGACACACAAATGCGCAGCTTCTCGGCGATCTTTTTATAATCAAATTTCTCTTCCTTATAATTGAGTAGCCCCCAGTACATGGTGGGCACGCCGGCAAAGACCGTCACGTTGTGTTTTTGCATGAGTGCAAATACCGCTTCCGCATCAAAACGGGGCAGGAGCACAGCAGTGATGCCATCGTAGACACCGGCGTTGAGCAGCACGGTCATAGCAAAAATGTGGAACAGCGGCAGCACAATCAGACTGACATCGTCATTTTCCTGGCCCAGTAGATCACGGGACAAATTAGCATTAAGCAACAAATTGGAATGTGTCAATTCTGCGCCTTTGGGCTTACCCGTAGTTCCCGAGGTGTAGATGATCACGGCGGTGTCTTCGGCACCAGTCGCGGTGGTTTCCAGCTTGGGCGACTGATTGGCCATCAGCTGACCCAATGTTTTGGTGCCTTCAATTGGCGAAGAATCCGTCGGCTTGGCGGTGATCATAAAAAATTGCTCACAGGCATCCACCTCCTGAAAACCGGCATAGCCCATCTGGCCCATCGGCAGTTGCTCGGTACCCACAAAACAGAAATAAGCTTTGGCATCACTATCGGTAAGGTGGAAGGCAATCTCATCTTTTTTCAGTAATACACTCAAGGGCACAACAATTGCTCCGGCCTTCAATATTCCATAATATACAATTGGAAAATACGGTAGGTTCAGGCAACTCAAAGCCACCTTGTCGCCCTGTTTGATGCCGGATTGCAGCAGACCATTGGCCACCTGATTGGCTGCGGCATTCACCTGTTGGTAGGTCAGGTGGGTATCCATAAAGATAAAGGCATCCTTATTGGGAAAACGACGGGCACTGTCCTCCAGTATTACCGCTAAATTTAGCATAGTTTACATTTGAAGCTTCTGATTCAATAAAACCCTTGGCATAATACTCATTTTTCCAAATATATGTTCACAAATCCGGAGTTTTTCGAACAAACCATGCTGAGTTAGATCGTCTGGTCAGTTAATGATAAGTTTAAGAAAACTTAATCTTCCCATAATTTTTGTCTGCTTGGATAGGACTAACTTTGAAAAGGCTAAAATAGGCCACAAACTATCCCCTTTCTGCTATGGTAAGATAGCCTCGAATCGCAAGTAGAACCTTTTCATAACCCACCCAATTAAGGGTAACCTAAACCTATGATTTATGGTCAATTTTCCAAAATTTCAGATTTTCAAAGGTACTGACAATCTGTATTATTTCCGTCTTTCCGCCGTCAACGGGGAGATCCTCATTTGGAGCGAAGGCTACACCTCCAAACACTCGGCCATTGCGGGCGTCATTTCAACTAAGCGCAACGCCACCCCGGACCAATTTGAAAAGAAGACGGCTCAGGACAAGCAGTTTTACTTCATCCTCAAAGCAGCAAATGGGGAGACCCTGGCTCGTAGCGAGACTTATTGGTCTGAAAAAAGCGTAGACAACGGTATTGCAGCAGTGATTGATATTGCGGTGGAGGCACCAATTGAAGATTTGACGATCAATGCGATCCGTTATGTCAATCCCAAATTTCAGATTTACCAGGGCAAGGACTTGCAGCACTACTTCCGACTGAATGCGCGCAATGGCGAAAATATCCTGGCTAGCGAAGGATACGCCTCCAAGCAGGGTGCAAAGAACGGCATTGCGTCCGTGCGAGCTCACGCCATTACCACCAAAAACTTTGATATCAAACAGGCAGCCAATGGGCTATATTATTTCAACCTGGAGGCCACCAATGGTGAGATCATCGGAACAAGTGAAACTTTTGTTTCTTCCGTAAGCCTAGACAACAGTGTTCAATCCGTCATTGCCCTGTCTAAGGAAGCGCCGATTGAAGACCTGACGCTTTCTCCACTGGTTGAATATACACTGGAAAAAGAGGATGAAGATGCGGCGCTGAGCGTTGTAGAAGGGGAATCTCCGGTGAAAAACCCCAAATTTCAGGTATTTGAGGGACAGGATGGTCAATTTTATTTCCGGCTTAAAGCCCAAAATGGAAAGATCATTCTGGCCAGCGAGGGATATGTTTCAAAGCAGGGAGCGGAACATGGCATTGAGTCAGTAAAGGACCATGCCAAGCATGAGGATCTCTACGAAAAGCGGACCTCCAGTGATAATCGCCACTATTTTGTACTGCGGGCGGACAATGACATTATGATCGGACAAGTGATCGGGGTAAGTGAAATGTACAACTCCGAAGAAGCCAGAGATGCCGGTATCCTGTCGGTGATGAAAACAGCCCCCAGTGCTGCTTTTGAAGATACCACACACGGTGCTTTGGTTTATCCCAATCCAAAATTTGAAATTTACCGGGGAGCAAATGATGAATTCTATTTCAGGCTGAATGCCATCAACGGCGAAATTATTCTGGTTAGTGAAGGGTACACTTCCCGTTCAGCAGCTAAGAATGGCATTGTAAGTGTGAAGAAAAATGCGGTGGCAAAGCGCTTTGAAAAATTGACAGCGGATAATGGAGCGTATTATTTCAACCTTAAAGCCCGCAACGGTCAGGTAATTGGCTCCAGCGAAACCTACGAAACGGCGGAAGGCAGAGATTCCGGAATTGAATCCGTAATTGCAGTAGCGGAAGCTGCTCCGGTAGAAGATCAGACTCTAATTGAAAAGGCTGTGGCCTGATAAAACCAAAATGCTCATACATACCCTTGAGAGCAATACACAAAATGAGCAACCCTTCCCGGACATTTCCAGGAAGGGTTTTGTATTTAATGTAGTGCCTAATTTTTAATTAAAAGCATAATTGAACGCTTCAGAACTTCCATCTCTTGCAACCACAATAAAAGTATAGTGATCGGAAAGGTTGGGCACCCACAAGCCCAATATCCAGTTTTCTTCAAAGGTCTCCCCTCGTTGAGGTGGATTGTACAGCGCATCATCGTCTGCATTGGCGGTTGTTTCGTCGAGCAGCGCCAGCACTGCTTCACCATTGAGTAATTCCCTGATTTTCGCGTCGCGCAACTCCTTCCAATTGTCCACTTCGCCGGGATACAATTCAAAAATATTCATCACCAGATACTGGAAGGAGCCATCATCGCCCTCGGTGAAAAGAGAAGCTAAAGCGCGGCGAAAGGCATCGGGAAATTCAATTCTATTATTGTATTCCAGTGTTTGTTTATGCACAATAGCACTGCCAATTTCTACAGAAAGCCGTTCCAGGTCAAACTCCTGCTTGAGAATACGATTGACCAGCCCATAATAGTTCGATTCCTTGCTAATCGCATCAACCTTTGGCAGAAACCACTCCCTGGCCTTGTCGGTCCAGGAGTAGTGTTCTAACAGGTACTGTAGTGTTCTTTCCTCCTCGATGCGCACATCTCCGGCATCTCCGAAGAGTGGCAATAAAAACTGGGCATCTTCGAGGGAAATACGACCATCACCACGGCCCTGAGTCAAGGCCTCGGCTCTTTCCAAAATAGCCCGGTCGTAACGCAGTCCATCGATGACTTTGTAGTAGCTATTGGTTTTGGTCACTTCTTTTGTCATCTCCGTTTCCATCCACTGGCGGGCTTTGTCGGTCCAATTGAAGTTTTCTAAGATGTAATGAAGGGTACTTTCCTCTACTTCCGTAATGCGACCACCGTCCATCACCTGTCGCCACAGTTCCTGGGCTTCGGTTTCGGAGATACGACCATCTCCCTGGCCGCGGGTTCTGAATTTGGCGTTATTGATGAGACTGGCATCGTAGCGTTGCCCGCCAATGAAGAGATAATAAGGCATAGGTATAGTGTTTTTCAAAATTGAAAAATCTATAGCCCTATTTGAAAAATGCTCATACAAAGATGCACGATTCAGAGAATAAAAGCCCGTTCTTTACAAAAACTTAATATTCCAGTTTGGGAATTTTTGCCAACTTGGCAAGGCCATTATGCACTACTTCCGGAACCTGACCATCCTCAACCCACGCATGCATATAACCATCGTAGTGCATACCCAGGTACTCAGCTGATCGGGAAAAGGGTAGATCAAAACCAGGATATTCCTTATTGTCGGAACTGCTGCTGATCACCATCATGCGCTTGCCGCGTAGCTGTCGGCCCAGGTCTTTGCGGATTTTTAATACATCGGAAATGCGGTCGAAAAAGGTTTTCATCACGGCACTCATCGTGTACCAATAAACAGGGGTGGCAAAGATGATTTGATCGTATTGGAGGAGTTTTTGAAATACGACGAGAAAGTCGTCATGCTGATTGCGGTGCTCGTAGTCAAAGTAGCTGATGTTGTAATCGTTGAGGTCGATTAAATCCGCACCGGTCAGTTTTGCGAAAGCATCCGCTACCTTACGGGTATCCCCATGACTGCGGGAACTACCAAAAATAATCAGTCTTTTAAAATTCATAAGTCCTGGGCTGTCAAGTCACAAATTTGAAGTGTCATGAAGAATAACACGTCAGCCCGGAAAATGGATGTAATAGAAAAATGGAGGGGGAAAAATTCATGCGGAGCCATAGAGTAAATAAACCAAGATTTCGGATAGACTTTATCCGACTGTAATAATTCTACGAGTCAATTGCTGTCGGAATTAATTGGGGCTCTTGGCTCCGCTATGAAGAAAAATCGACCATATATACGTAATTCTTATTCGCTTATTAAGCAGCCTGCTGCATAGATTTTGCACCCTTATTGGTCACTGTAGCCTGTGTTTCTTTCTCTGAAGATTTGAAAAGACGAATGCCCAGCATTGCTGACAGGAATACCGGCAGAGCCAAAATGGCCAACCAATACATGCCACTAAACACACTCACAATCACTACGGCCATCATCAGGTAAAAACGGATTACGATTGTTGCAAAACTTACGCCAAAAGGTTTCATATCAATAATATTTTTTCGGTGATTGATTTTTTTGTTATCGTTGAAACAAATTTAGGGCGTCTCGCAGGGGATTTTAGTGACTTTGAGCATGGAGGGAAATGACTTTGATCACCACCTGTGAAAATGATGGGAAAATCGAACATCAACCTGTTAAAACATTAAAAAAAAATAAATTTTAAGGTATTCGAAATGCGTTTTTCCCGGTTTAAAGCGTTAAATCCTGTACATTAAATCAGAGACCCATGAAAACTATCCAAATTTTAATGTTGCTTTTCCTGAGCATTAGCCTTGGACAAAGTGCCATTGCTCAATCCTTTTTTGCACGCTTTTCTCCCCATTCCGGACAGCTGGAAGAAGTCGTTGTCTGGCAACCGGGAATGGTCTTTGGCCTATCCGGACAGGGGCAGCTGGAGTACATCATCCTCGACCAGGAAGTAGACCAGCCACAGGAGGTCAAAAGCATGATTACGGCCTGTACTTACCTCAACAAGTCGGTGACTTATGAAGGCGATCTGCGCATTTATCACCCCTTTTCAGGATACCTGGAATATCACAATCAGGGCGAGGAAAGCCACCAGTCAGGCAAACTGGCCATGCTGGGTGATATCCCGTTGAATTATTTTGACTTTCTGAAAGAGAGTCCGCGCAACGGTTTGCTGGCCGGTATCGGCAATTGCAAGATCGATTATTACGACCTGGATGCGTCCAGTCATAAAACCGGCAAGGTATCCCGTATCGGCTCTTTTACCTTTGATTATTATGATAGCCAAGCGGGAAAAAGCCATAAAAATGGCACCTTCTCCCGCATCGGATCGGTAGAGGTGGAAACCTATGATTTTGACTATTCCAGTCCCAAAAACGGCAAGCTGGCCCGCATGGGCGACTGTGAATTTGACTACTTCGACTTTGATTTCGACAGCAGCCAGAACGGCAAGTTTTTCGAGATGAAAGGCGAGGACGAACGGTTTATGCTGTTGTAGTCAATTTTATATCATCAGGTATGGCTTTCGCCAAATGCGAGTCATACCTGATGATTCCTGCTATTTGCGAATCAGCAAAAAATTACCGCCCGCTTCATTGGTGCCAAAACCACCGAATACGGCCTTAGGTTGTGCTTTTTCAGCGTAAGCTGTGAGATTTGTAAATGTGAGGATACTCTTTGCGATCCAGGTCCTTTTTTCTATTGTTTTTAGATAAAGATCTCGATCAAGCGCTTTTTTGGCATTATTTTCGGCTGCTTTCAACCAAACATCCTGACTTCTACTATTTCGCTTTCTTTCATAAAACAGTGCTACCTGGTATGCGGCCTCAGCGCTCTTGTCGGCTCGTTCTAAGTCAGTATAGAAGCGAAAAGCCGTTTTTGCATAATCCAGGCCAAGTGTTGAATCTCGATTCTGGAGATAAGCATCGGCCAAATCAAAGTTTATTTGGGCTTTGTCTTCAATTGTGGTGGCGGACTGAAGCTGCTCTTTTAATGTGGCAATCTCGTTTTGGGAAAATAAGGTTAGGAAAAACAGAATAAAACTTAGGGTTAGAATGCTTTTCATTGATGCTAGATTGGAGTAAAAAAATGACAGCGAACTGGAACGTAAATAGTGCTTAGAGGCTAAAATAGAGAATTTTCGACGCATTTTGCCCCTAAAGTAGCCGCTTTCAGCCCCTCTCTCTTCGTGAAAATTCTGCACCTTTGTAGGGAATAGTTACAACATAGTATGAAAACCAATTACCAAAACATCGATGAGTATATCGCCGGTCAACCCGAAGCCTTTCAGCCCATGCTGGAGGAAATACGTGGCCTCATCAAATCGGTAGTGCCAGAAGCTGAAGAACTGATCAGCTATCAGATACCTTCCTTTAAATACAAATACATGCTCGTCGGTTTTGGGGCTACAAAAAAACACTGTAGCCTTTACCTGATGAGCTCCCGCCTGGCTAAAGAGATGAAGGAAGAACTGGCCGAATACAGTATTTCTGGCACCACCTTGCACTTTGATCCCAATCAACGCCTACCGAAAACATTAATCAAGAAGGTCGTCAAAGCCCGGGTAAAGGAAAATTTGGCGAAAGCCAAAGAGGAGAAGA
The DNA here is from genome assembly GCA_965229635.1 of Saprospiraceae bacterium. GTDB lineage: Bacteria > Bacteroidota > Bacteroidia > Chitinophagales > Saprospiraceae > BQJU01. Next base: position 902,640 of record OZ245894.1, on the reverse strand, counting down.
AGTGAGCGTGAGGGTAGGAATGTTTAACTTTAGACGTCTCAACAAGCTGGCCAAGCTACATGCCGGAAAAACGGCCCAAAATGTAATCTTTGGCCTTGTGGTATCGGAAGCCAAACGATTATTGACCTACGAAAATCTGGCAGTCAAGGAGGTGGCCTATCAATTGGGCTTTAATGATCCCTTTTATTTTTCCAATTTTTTCAAAAAGCATACCCAGCAATCACCCAGCACTTATCAGCGGGAACACGCTATCTAAATCTTACATGCTTTTCCCAGGATTGTCTATGTTTTGCCAACGGTACTCCCGCTAACTTTGTGGTATTCAATCACAAAAAAATCAATCATGAGTACCGACATCAAGGATTATATCGTGCCATCTAATCTGGTAGCCTGGACACCTTTACAAGAGGTTGGAGTAGACACCACCGGCCTGTCCGTAAAAGTTCTACGCTTTGATGAAAAGCAACAAAGGCCAAGTAGTTTTCTGTTAAAATTTGAACCTGGCGCTTCCTACCCTTATCACAATCATCCTGGCGGTGAGGAGTTGTTTGTTCAACAGGGAAGTTGTATTATTGAGGGAACGACGCTGTCGGCCGGAGATTATTTGTACACGCCTCCCGGATTCAAACATAGCGTAAAGTCTGAGACGGGATGTATGTTACTGTTTATCGTGCCGGAAGAGGTTGAAATTATCAATAATGAATCGTAAACTCAATCAATTTTTTGATCAATATCAAGTCTACGGAGCCATCTTCATCAGGTTGCTCCTTGGCTTTCATTTGATCTACGGCGTGCAAGACAATGTGCTGAGCTGGGACCGGATGTTGGAATTTGAAGCCTTCCTGGCACAGCATGGGTTTCCATTGTCGCTGTTTTGCGCTGTGGTCAGTGTCTATGCGCAGCTCATTTGTGGATTATTGTTTATCCTTGGTGCCTTTGTCAGAGCTGCAGCACTAGTGATGATTTTCAACTTTATAGTAGCCTTGATGATGGTGCATCTTGGTGATGTCTACCCTAGCTTATTCCCCGCTTTGGCCATGTTGCTGGGATCGGCATTTCTGCTTTTTAACGGTGCCGGGGCCTGGTCATTTGACAACAAAAAAAGGTAATTCCAGATGCGAACAGTATTCTTACGCGCAGAATGGCGACGGCTGGTGATGGCCAATTACCTCATTGATCCCGAGGCGCTGAAAGCCTATGTGCCAGCCGGTACCGAGCTGGACTTGTGGAATGACCATTGCTACATCAGTCTGGTGGGATTTATGTTTTGCAATACGCGCGTGCTGGGCATCCCAATTCCCGGACACCGCAATTTTGAAGAAGTCAACCTGCGTTTCTACGTGCGCTTCAAAGAAGGTGATGAATGGAAGCGGGGTGTCGTCTTTATCAAGGAAATTGTACCCCGTGCCGCCATTACTTTTGTAGCCAATACCCTCTACGGCGAGCATTATGTCACACTGCCCATGCGCCACGCCTGGCAGGAACAAGCCGATCGACTTACGGTGTCTTACGGCTGGAAATGGCAAGGCCGCTGGAACCAAATCATGGTGGAAACCGGGCCCCAATCTCACCATATTCCGGAGGGTAGCGAAGCGGAATTCATCACCGAGCATTATTGGGGCTACACCCGCCAGTCGGATACGCGTACCTCAGAATACCAGGTAGAGCATCCGAGGTGGCAGGCTTATCGGGTGACAAATTTCGATATTGATTGCGATGCGCACAGTCTTTATGGCCCGGCATTTGGCGAAGCCATGCAGGAAAATCCCCGATCCGTATTTATGGCGGAGGGCTCCGAAATTTTGGTAAGAAAAGGAAAGGGGGTAATTTAGGCGCACAACGGAATAATGCGCATACTATGATTCGTAAACTAGCTGCTTTTATCTTTCTTTTAGTGTTGTTTTTGGAATGTAACCCACCGGCTCCTGCCACCCAGGAAGTCCCGGATATTGTGAGCCAGCATTTCCAATACATTGGCCCACTTCCTCCCCTGCTCAATGAAACTTCAGGCCTGGAACGCTGGGACAGCACCCTCTGGACTCACAACGATAGCGGCGATGGCCCTTTTGTATATCAGATAGACCTGGAAGGCAAAAAATTGCTGCGGCAGGTGGCACTTCGCGGTGCCGGAGCTTATGATTGGGAGGATATGACACGCGATAGCCACTACTTTTATCTCGGAGACTTTGGCAACAACAATGGCAACCGAAAAAACCTCATCATTTATGCCGTACCCCTGGATAGCATCCGCTCCAATTCGGTGAAGAGAACCACTAGCTTTCGCAAAGTTGAATTTTCTTACGAAGATCAGAAACGATTTACTTACGGCCCCTACCAGCATAATTTTGATTGTGAAGCAATGATTTCCATTGGCGACAGTCTGTACCTTTTTTCCAAAAATCACGACAACGAAAAATGCCGATTGTATGCCTTAGGCAAACATGGAGAGTCTCCAGCAGTTGCTCTGCTCCGCGATACTTTTAATACCAAAGGCACCATCACCGGAGCGGCATTTTGGACAAATGAGGAACAACCAGTTTTGGCACTACTGGGCTATAATTTTGCGGGAAGCAGCACCTTTTATCCCTTCGTATGGCTATTTACGGATTTTGACAATACCAACTTTTTTTCCGGGAAGTCTCAGCGAATCGACCTACCCCCGATTGTACAAATGGAGGGAATCGTTTTTCTGAATGAACACGAGGTGATGATCAGTAGCGAAGCTGAAAATTTTGCTTTCGCAAAATTGTATCGTTTAGACCTAACGCCCTGGCTTAATCAATGATTGTCAGTAAAATGCCGCCGTTCTTTCTCCTTTTGGAATTTTTCAGTATTAAACGTCTGCGACTGACCTTTCGGGATAGATAATGATTGCCAGTCCTCTTCTTTCAGCATTTTGGCCAGGTACACCATTTGCCCCACGTGGTAGGCGTAATGTGCCAGTTGCCGGTGAATGGCTTCCGGCACGCTATGTCCTTCATTGCGGATGTAGATGATGCGACTGAGGTCATCAGGAGTCAGGCCCTCCAGCGCTGAGAAAAGACAGTTCCAGCCCTTTTCCCAGTAGGCCATTAATTCCTCATGGCTGTTAAAGCTATCCTCAAACTCTTGCTCGCGGTTGCGCCATTCTTTTTCACCATCGGCAGTCAGGAAATCGGTCCAGCGCGACAGCATATTGCCGCTGAGGTGCTTCATGATGATGGCCATGCTATTGGAGCCGGGTGGCGTGTGGTGCAATTGCTCAGCACTCAGCTGAGCGATGGATTTATCTCCCAGAGATTTGTAGTAGCGAAACAGGGAGATGGTACTGGTCAAGAAGTTGGTTTGATCCATTTTTCAAACAAAAAATCGTTATAAAAATAATCATTATATTTATCATCGTTATATTTATCATGATGATAAAAGTAACGATTATGATTTCCACTTGATATTGCAGCCCATACTCGGATACTGCCGTTCAGAAACCGATTCTCCAGCCAGTACCGCATCCAGTGCGGCCCGCAAATCGGAGCCTGTTAATGGAATACCGCTATTGGGCCGCGATGCATCCAGTCGGCCGCGATAAACCAGCGTAAGCTCACCGTTGAATACATAAAAATCCGGTGTACAGGCCGCATCGTAAGCTTTGGCCACAGCCTGGGTTTCATCGTAGAGATAGGGAAACGGATAGCCTTCCTTCTGTGCATGTGCCTTCATTGGCCCTGGGCCATCCTGCGGATGAGAGTTGATATCATTAGAACTGATGGCCACAAAGCTGACACCCTTTTCCTGATATTCCTTTGCCAACCTCACCATCTCCGGATTCACGTGAATGACATAAGGGCAATGATTGCAAATAAACATCACCACGGTAGCCTTATCGGATTTCAGGTCATGTAGAGACAACTGCTTGCCGGAAACAACATCCGGTAATTGAAAATTGGGGGCTTTAGTGCCCAAATCTAACATCTTCGATTCTGTTAAAGCCATAAGAACAAGTTGGTTTTGAATAAATAGTACACGAAATTTAAACAAGCCCATCATCAAAATAGATTAACCAAATACCCAATTTTAAAGGATATTGCTTAGCTTACAAACAAGATCAACGTCCAACTTTTGAATCCACTATTATTCCAGACCACAGATAAACAATTCTTTCGCATGATTCCCGAAATGGGAGCATTACATGTGGATGCTATGCAGCCCATTGGCTACTTCACCATGGTTTGGGTAAGAATGGGGGAACTCATGCTGCTGGTAGACGGTATTCCGATCAACCTACAACCCGAAATGATGGTATTTTTCACTCCGAATCAGCATGTTGAATTGCTTAACTCAGATGCTGAGTACATCGCCCTCCAATTCAATCGGGAATTTTACTGCATCTTCACTTATGATCACGAAGTATCCTGCAATGGACTGATTTTTTTTGGCAGTAAGGGTATTCCGGTGTTGCAGTTGGGAAAGGAAGATCGGCATCGTTTTGAGATGTTGTACCAGGTATTGATGGACGAATTTGGCTGGCGCGACAATATCCAGGGGGAAATGCTGCGCGTATTGCTCAAACGCTGGATCATTCTGGCAACCCGCATTTTCAAAATGCAGGATTTCAGCATCAGCTACGACAAAACAAGTGTCGAGGTCATTCGGCATTTTAATATGCTGGTGGAGGAGCGATTTAAATCCCTTCATTCGGTGGCGGCTTACGCCAAATTGCTGCACAAGTCCCCAAAAACGCTGGCGCATCTATTTAAACAAAACAACCAGCCCAATCCCCTGCACATCATCCATTCGCGTATCACACTGGAGGCCAAACGGTTATTGCTATACACAGATTCCAGTGTCAAAGAAATTGCCTACGAACTCGGATTTGACAACCTTTCGGGTTTCAGTCGGTTGTTTAAGAAGACAACAGGTCATTCTCCTCAGGCCTTTCGCGAGTTGCATTATAAAGCAAGCGGAAAGGGAAAAATTGACAAACCCTGAGGAAGTTTAGCCATGGTGTCCAACCCGATTTGGGCGTATCTTTGTCCTGTTGAAATATTCAAATAGAATCAAAAAAGTCAATGATGTTAAACTGGTTAGATGTTATCAAGTTTGCCACAAAAGGAAACCCTAAACCTGCCCGTCGTGTAGAGAAAAGTGATGAAGAGTGGCGCGCACAACTGACCGATGAGCAGTACCGCGTTGCCCGCCAAAAGGGAACGGAGCGGGCCTTTACCGGCGAGCATTGTTCCATTTTTGAACCGGCGCTTTACGGCTGTGTTTGCTGTGATAACTGGCTGTTTGACTCCCGTCAGAAATTTGAATCCGGCACGGGCTGGCCTAGCTTTACGCAACCGGTCATGGAAAATGCCATCCAATACGAGAAGGATACTTCACACGGCATGACCCGCGTGGAGGTGATGTGTAATGTTTGTGATGCCCACCTGGGGCACGTATTTCCCGATGGCCCGATGCCCAGTGGATTGCGTTATTGCATCAATTCGGCTTCACTGAAAAAGGTCAACACCACGGCCCTGCGCACCGCAACTTTTGGTGGCGGCTGTTTCTGGTGTACCGAAGCCGTCTTTCAGGCGTTGAATGGCGTAGAAAGTGTGATGTCGGGCTACAGCGGTGGAAAAGCGGATACGGCCACCTACAATCAGGTGACCAGCGGCACTACCGGCCACGCTGAGGTGATTCAGATCGTGTACAACGAGGACGTGATCAGCTTTGAGGACCTGGTCAGAATCCACCTCTACACCCACGATCCAACTACCCTCAACCGCCAGGGCGCCGATCGCGGCACGCAATACCGATCAGCCATTTTCTACCACTCTGATGAGCAAAGGCAAGCCGCCGAAAAAGTGATGGCCGAGCTACAGTCAGACTATGCCGATCCGATTGTGACCGAGCTGGCGGAGTACGAAGCTTTCTACAAAGCCGAAGATTACCACCAGGATTTTTACAAAAACAATCAAAATAACCGGTACTGCTCCGTAGTGATTTCACCAAAGCTGAAAAAACTCCGCGAAAAGTACAGTGATAAACTGAAAAACAAGGAGAATATACTGCATGGGAAGTAGGCTTAGGATTTACCGATGCACCAACAACGAAATTAACTGTATCAATTCTCCTTTGAATTTGATCCGAACGAAATATTGCCCCGGCGCAAGTTCATTCAGTGGAATTGGATGTTCCGCTGATTGCATACTCAATAGGAATGAAGCCTGCCGCACCCGCTGTCCTGCGGCATTGACCAATTCCAAATGATACTGCCCTGGAGCAAAATGGGCTTCTCCTTTTAAGATAGCATGGTTGCTTGCCGGATTGGGCGATAGGTAGAAAACGGGCTGCTTTTTAGTCAGCAGGTCCGATATTTCCGTAGGAACGGTATTGCCCTTTCTCAACCCATTGCCAAAACTACTCACCCAAATTTCGGAAGCATCATACGGATTAAAAAACACCCGCACCGGATGTTGGAAAGGATAGCCGCCCAATCGCTGAAAGGAAAGGTTGTTTTGATTCAACTCAGAAGTATGCCATAGTCCTTCGTATTCGGTCGTAACATACATCTCATTGGCATTGATTGGATCAATAGTCATGCTCTCCACCCGATCGAGATCGTTGATACGCGTCCAGTTTTGCCCGCGATCGGTAGTGCGATAGATGCCGCCCAGGTTATTGGGTGCGCCTCCCCAACCGGAAAATACGGCTACATACCAGGTGTTTTGCTCAGAATCATGTGGATCAATCACCACATCTTTAGTCCAGTAATGCATGCCGGGATCAGAGCGGTCATCCCAGCTGGTGCCGCCATCTTCGCTGACAAACAAGCCCGAACTGGCCGTAAAACCCGATGCCCTCCGACCGGAATAGGTACAAACAACCATTCCATCATCCAAAACCCGTACCTGAAAGGGATGCCCCTGCGTGCGCGGAGGACTGGACAGTCGGGTCCAGTTGGCACTTGCTCCTGCTGAAAGATTAGTGGTTTTATAAATATCACCATTTCCATTGTGCACCACGCTGGCATAGGCAATTTCTGTATTGCCCGGATCAATAGCCATCGAAACCACCGGATGGCCAAAATCATTTAATACCGACCAGCTTTGCCCCTCATTGGTGGAAAACAAAATACCACCATCGCCGCCGTTAATGGCATTATCAGTCAGGTAGGTACTTTGGTAAAGGTCGTGCACCGTCGACACCGCTGCATACAGCACCGACTGCTGCGGGTGCGCCACAATCTGATAGGTAGAATTGTAGTCATTGCCCGAATAGTCAAACGACCAGCTATTGCCGCCATCATCACTTACCGCTGCCGTGATATCGGAATATCCGGCCAAAATATCTTGCTCGGAAGTCCAGTGCAGCCACCAGCAACTGGTATTCTCCAGTCCATTGCTGCGGTAGGCCTGATCTTGCGGCGTAGCATTGCCGGGAGCATGGCTATCCATCGGATCAACGTAGGCCTGTGACCAGGTGGCACCACCATCTGAACTAACGTGCGCAAATCCAAAATCAGTAATGATCAACCGGTTGGGATCGCTGCTGCAAACCGTAAATCCCATCGCATTTTCGGCCCAACCCCAGTTCAGATCGCCGCCATCGCCTGCCCATCCAGTACGTATATTGGCATTGCCGTTGGTTTGAAATGCACCCGTCCACGAATTGCCTCCGTTGGTTGATTTGTAGACCATCGGATGCTGGGGAAAGGCTGTCGCTCCAGCCACGTATACCACATCAATATTGTCTTTGGCCATCGCCACATAGAAGGGAAAATCTCCGGCGGGAATGCCACTTTCCTTGACGGTCCATTGTCCACTTCCGTAGTCCAACCCATACACCTGCTGGTCACTCCAATAATCCGATCCCGGGATGCCAGGCCAGATGTCGCTTTTGGCTCTAGCCACACAAAATAAGCGGGTTGTCCCACTGGCTTTAGCCCCGGTAAAGGATAACATGCCATCATTGGCCGAAAGGCCGCTAGAATTATCCAGAGAGAAATTTTGTCCAGCATTGGTGGAAACCAACAAACCTTCCCTGGTGCCTACATAGATCTGATCACCATCCCAAAACACCCCGGCAATGTGGAAGTCATTGGCCGTATACACTTGCTGAAAAGAATTGCCACCATTGCTGGAAAAGAACAATTGACTGTAACTACTCAAAAGCAAGCGGTCCGTTGAATTAGGATCGGCAAAAAGCGTCCAGGCGTCGCCATCGGTTGGGTCAGATGCCAGTGGTTGCCAGGTTTGCCCTCCATCGGTCGATTTGATTGGCTTACGCAAATCCGGTCCAAAGTCGCTGTGAATGGCGTAGCGGATATCTGAATTGGAGGTAAACTGGATTTGTGATTCATTCAGGGCCGTCAATTCATAAAAGGGTACCACTGACCAGCTTTCGCCAAAATTGTTGCTGTGGTACATGGCGGTCAGGTCGGAAGCCACATAGATTTCATCCGTTTGGTGCGGGTTGATGCTTGGCGCAAATAGTGCTCCGCCGCCGCCCATGCCAGCTGGTTGCCAGGAGGAAGGCTGAGTATTAGCCCCGAAATAAAACAAAAAGGCGGAAAGAAAGCAGATGATTTGACGCATCAAAGAAGTGTTGAAATGAAGCATGGGCATACGGTTTTGGGTGAAACACTTTCAATTTACAATTTCCCAGGTTATCAGTCCAGAAAGATTGATCAAGTAGTCTCTTTTTTCGAAGAATCAGGAGAATTGTCTTACCCACTCGGGGTAAATTCAAAAAATTAGCTAATTTCAACCCGATTGATCACATACACCCGGCAAAAATTGGCTCGGGATTTACTAAAAGCACTAAATAAATGTTTTCTCGCCGCAATTTCTTTCGCCATTCTTTTTTGGCTTCTTTTGCCCTGGGCTCCGGACTAACCTCCTGTAATTCTTCTGAAACTTCTGATTCCGTAAGCGACACTGAGCCATCCGGTGAAGCAATGGGTATTCCACCAGTATTGCCCACTGTCATTGCTACCTGGACCAATGAAGAGGCTGTAGCCAAAGCCATGGAAGTGATCCAGGCGGGAGGAAGTGCATTGGATGCCGTAGAGGCTGGTGTAATGGTCACCGAAGCGGACCCCAAAGACCGCTCGGTAGGGTACGGCGGCCGCCCCGATCGGGACGGATTTGTAACACTGGATGCCTGCATTATGGACGAAAAAGGGAATGCCGGCTCGGTTTGTTTTTTACAAAACATCAAACACCCCATCTCCGTCGCACGGAAGGTGATGGAAGAAACACCACACGTGATGCTCGCCGGAGAAGGGGCCCTACAGTTCGCGCTTGAGCACGGATTTGAAGAGGAAGACCTGCTCACTGAACCCTCGCGTAAGGAATGGGAGGAATGGAAAAAAGAAGCTCATTACCAACCCAAAGCCAACATCGAACGCCACGATACCATCGGTATGCTGGCCATCGATCAGCAGGGACATATCTCGGGAGCTTGTACCACCAGCGGTATGGCCTATAAGCTGCATGGCCGGGTAGGTGACTCCCCCATCATCGGTGCCGGGCTTTACGTTGATGATGAAGTAGGCGGCGCCTGTGCCACCGGTGTAGGCGAAATGGTAATGAAAACCTTGGGTTCCTTCCTGGTAGTGGAACTGATGCGACAGGGCATGTCGCCTCAGCAAGCTTGCGAAGAAGCCGTGAACCGCATCATCAAAAAATACAAAGATCAGCTGACACCTGATTTTCAGGTCGGCTACCTGGCACTTAACAAGCGCGGAGAATACGGTGCCTACTCCATTGTGGAAGGCTTCAGCTATATCCTGCAAAAAGGCGACAATAGCCAGGAGATCGAATCAGCCTTTGCTGGTTAAAAATTATTCCTTTCTGTAACAACTTACTTCTTCACTGGATAGATTGGTGAGAAAACTTACCAAAAAACTATCCAAAATGAAGACATTTTACACGATCTCGATCGCACTCAGTGTGCTGCTTGCCGTGGTATTGAGTTCTCCTAAAGAGACGACCACTTCCACTCCAAATATCCAGGAACAATACGAAAAACACGAAAATAAAAAAGCACCAAAACTGGAACGCATTCAGCGCCGTTTTGAGCAGGAATATTTAATGACCAGAGTACCCAAAACCGGTGAAGTACCGAAGGAACGACTGCTGGCAGCCTTTCAGCTGGCCGAGCAGAAAAGAGCTGAAAAAGCCTCGGATGCCCTGCCCATTTATTGGGAAGAGCGGGGGCCTACCAATGTGGGCGGGCGCACCCGAGCCATCGTCATCGATGCCAATGATCCGGATGGAAGTACCGTTTGGGCCGGCAGTGTGTCCGGAGGATTGTGGAAAACCACCAATATCGATGTCGCCAATCCGGTATGGACCAAAATCAATGACCTGTTTGACAACCTGGCCATTTCGGCGATGGCCCAAGACCCCAGCGATCCCAACATTATGTACTTTGCCACCGGCGAAGGCTGGGGCAACATTGATGGTGTGCTGGGCATCGGCATCTGGAAAACAGTTGATGGCGGGAATAACTGGGATTTGTTGCCCGCAGCTACCGGAGGGATTTTCCGCTCTACCCGCAAGTTGGTCATTGCTGCTGATGGTACGGTCTTCATTTGCACCCCGCAGGGTGGCGTACGCCGCTCAGAAGATGGCGGACTTAGCTGGCCAAAAGTGCTCGGGATCGGTGTTGGTGTCAGCCCGGGAGTCGGCACGCCACATGAATCCGCCAATGACATTGAAATTGCCGCCAACGGAGATCTCTACGCCTCTTTCTGGGCCATCGGTGTATATAAATCAACAGATAATGGCGACAGCTGGACCCCCGTCAATACCGGCTTGCCCGGCATGAATTACGGGCGCTCGGAGCTCGCTTGTGCGCCCAATAACAGCAATTACGTTTATATCATGTTTCAGGATACCACCACCGCCAATAAAGACCAGGTGCTCGGCATCTGGCGCACCACCAATGGCGGTACCAGCTGGTCCAACCGCGTGATGGACCCCGGTTTTGGTGGTCAAACCTGGTACAATCAGATTCTGGCGGTTGATCCCAATGATGAAGAGCGGGTTTGGTGTGGTGCCGTGGGCATGAATGTATCCGCCGATGGTGGTTCAACGTGGACCAATGTAGGTGGCATTCACCCCGATCATCACGCCATAGTATACGAACCCGGCAGTTCCGATGAAATCATCTTTGGCAATGATGGTGGTGTTTACAAATCTAGTAACGGTTCGGATGGTAGTCCCTCCATTTCTGATAAAAATTCCGGTTACAATGTCACCCAGTTCTACGCCGTAGCCGTGCACCCCGATGCGGGCTCCAATTATATGCTGGGCGGCACCCAGGATAATGCCACACCCAAGTTTACCAATCCGGGATTGAGTACGACTACCTGCGTACTCTGCTGCTGCGATGGTGGTTGGGCCTTTATTGATCAGGACAATCCGGATATTCAGGTGGGGTCTACCCAGGATGGCTCTTTTAATCTATCAACAGATGCAGGCGGTTCATTTAGCAATATCGTTCCGGGTGATACTAAACGGTTGTTTATTACTCCCGGAGACTACGACGATACCGAAAACATCCTCTACGTTTCCGATACTATCTCCAGCTTTATCCGGGTGACGGACGTAGGCGGAGCCAATACCATGACTTCCGAATTTGCGCCAATACTTGGCAAAGGATTGGTCAGCGCCATGAAGGTTTCGCCCAATACCAGCAATCGGGTATTTATGGGCATGACCAACGGTAAGGTCTTTATGGTAGATGATGCCGATCAAAACGGCGCCATTAGCGTCACCGATCTCAACGGGCCGGTCAACGGTTATGTTTCCTCCATTGATGTGGAAGTTGGCGATGATACCCACCTGGTGATTACCTACAGTAATTATGGTGTCAACAGCGTTTGGGAATCAACGGACACCGGCACCACCTGGACCAGCATAGAGGGTGATCTACCCGATATGCCCATCCGCTGGATCATGTTTAATCCCCTGGACCCCGATGAGGCACTGGTCGCTACCGAACTCGGTGTATGGTCTACCGGCAACCTGGATGGCAACAGCACTACCTGGTATCCAACAAATAACTTTGGCTTGGCCAATGTACGGGTGGATATGCTCGAATACCGCACCTCAGATTATCTGGTTGCTGCCGCTACCCACGGCCGTGGCATGTATACTACCGATTACTTCACCATGCTGTCTGCCTGTCCGGAATTCCTGGATATTTCCGGGGTGGTGAGTCCGGGCATCTATGTTGCTTCGGAATACATTACCTCTAACGGCACCATCCAATCCGGTGATCGAGTCATCTATCAAGCCGGCAATTATGTGGAAATGACGCCTGGCTTTTCCGCGGAAGCGGGCAGCGAATTCTGGGCCCTGATCCTGGGTTGTACCCCGGCCCCAAGTCCACGAGAAAAAGAGCCAAACGATAAGCTATTGGCCGAAAATGAGCCGGAGCAAATTTCAGGCACTACCCTAAAATGCTACCCTTCACCGATGTCGCACCAGGCTACCATTGAGTACCACCTCGACATTCCCGAAAGGGTACAACTCACGGTCTTTGATGTGACCGGTAAGCCGGTGATTAATCTAGTGGAGATGGCACAGCAAGAAGCAGGTAGTCATCGCGTCAACTTTGATGCCAGCCGTCTGGAAAGTGGCTTCTACCTGATTCATCTGCGGACAAATCATCAGGCATTGACGGAGAAGGTGATGGTGGTGCGGTAGGGGATTACGCGTGCCCCAATATCTTAATATAATTCGCCCGCTCAAAAGCCGTAGGATCTTCCACATTTTGCTGACTCATGGCACCGCGGAAGCTCTCCACATCGCTGAAGGTCATGTCCTGCATCCAGGTGATCAGGTCTTTGCGCATCACCCGCAGGTATTCGATGCCGTGTTTGTACAGAGCAGAAGCGGTCATCGATACATTGGCCCCAGCCAACAGGTATTTGATCACTTCCACTGCGCTTTGCACTCCCGTAGTAGCGGCCAGTGACGGCGTTATTTTTCCGTAAAGGAGAGAAATCCACAGCAACGGCAGGCGAATTTCATTAGCGGTACTCAACTCCAGATTAGACAGCACCTTCAACGTCTGGATATCAAAATCGGGCTGGTAAAAACGGTTGAATAAGACCAGGGCATCCGCTCCGGCATCCTGTAATTTCAACGCCATATTACCCATTGAGGAGAAGTAAGGGTTGAGCTTCACAGCTACGGGAATATGCACGGTGTTTTTCACCCGGCGCACAATGTCGGTGTACCTTTTTTCTACGGCTTCACCGGATAGTTGCAGGTCGCCGGGAATGTAATATACGTTGATTTCCAAACCATCGGCTCCTGCCTGTTCCATCTGGCGGGAGTAGTCGATCCAGCCCTCGTCGGTGATACCATTTAGGCTCGCAATCACCGGCATATCGACCCGCTCCTTTGCGCTGCGAATTAGCTCCAGGTACTTCTCAGTACCCAGGCGGTAGTCGTCCATGTCGGGAAAGTAGGTGGTGGCTTCGGGAAAGACATTGGAAGTCGACGCAAAGATGTTGTCGTACACGGCATTCTCCTTTCTGATCTGTTCTTCAAACAGGGAAAACAGCACCACGGCACCGGCGCCCATATCTTCCATTTTGACAATGTTTCCCACCTTTTCGGAAAGGGAGCAGGCAGAAACCACCAGCGGTGATTTCAGGCGAAGGCCCATATAGTTGGTTTGTAAATTCATGGCTCGTTTTTTAGGCTACGGGTTGAAAATCACTTGGTTTCCAGGTCGACATATCTTCGTAAGATTGCCAGCGCAGGTTAACAATTTCCTGAGCCAGCGTCATCAGTCGTTCGGCTTCTTCCGGGTTGGTACGTGTCAGGATGCGGTAGCGCAATTCATTGTACGCATAGTCCTTCAGCTTGATGGTTGGCCTTGGCGAATCAAGTACAAACGGGTTTTGTCCTGCCTGGCGCAATGTCGGATTGTATCGAATCAGTGGCCAGTAGCCGGAATTGACTGCCAGCTTCTGCTGATCCATTCCTTTCTCCATATTGATGCCGTGGGCAATACAATGGCTGTAGGCCAATACCAGGGACGGTCCGGGGAAGGCTTCGGCTTCGCGCATCGCCAGTAGGGTTTGCTGCGGATTGGCCCCCATGGCTACCTGAGCAACGTAGACATTACCGTAGGATATGGCTTGCATGGCCAGATCCTTCTTGCCTACTCGTTTGCCGGCTGCCGCAAATTTGGCCGTAGCCGCCGTTGGCGTAGCCTTGGATGATTGGCCACCGGTATTGGAATACACCTCGGTATCCAGCACCAGAATATTGATGTTTTTACCGCTGGCCAGAGCGTGATCCACACCGGAGGAACCGATGTCGTAAGCCCAGCCGTCACCACCCACCAGCCATACGCTTCGCCGTACCAGGCCGTCCGCAATGGACAGCAGGTTTTTGGCTTTCGCCGAATCCATTTTTAATAACTGTGTCTTCAATTGCCCTACGCGCAATCGCTGTTCCTGTAGCTGTGATTCCACTTCCATCGGGCAGTCCAGAATGGCATCCACCAGGGCCTCATCCAGTTCTGAGCGCAAGTCTTGCAGCAGGTCTCTGGCCATGGCATCGTGTTTGTCCATCGTCACGCGCATCCCCAGGCCAAATTCGGCATTGTCCTCAAAGAGTGAGTTGGACCAGGCCGGGCCGCGACCTTCTTTGTTCGTGGTCCAGGGTGTAGTGGGCAGGTTACCTCCATAGATGGAAGAACAGCCCGTTGCATTGGCCACAATCAATCGATCACCAAAGAGCTGGGAAAGCAGCCGTACGTAAGGCGTTTCTCCACAACCAGCACAGGCACCTGAGAATTCAAATAATGGCTGTAAAAATTGTGCCCCGCGCACCAGGGAAAAGTCAATTTTTGAACGGTTGTTGAACGGAATGACTTCAAAATAGTCAATATTTTCCCGTTCCTGTTCCATCAATGGCACTTTCTCCTGCATATTGATGGCCTTCTTCTTTCGGTCGGTCAAATCGGTTACCGGGCAGGCTTCAACGCACAGGTTACAGCCTGTACAATCTTCCAGATACACCTGCAAAGTGTATTGCGTATCGGGAAAACCCTTCGCGTTGATCGGCGCAGATTTAAATCCTTCGGGAGCGGGCTTGAGGTAATCCTCGTGGAAAAATTTCGCTCGGATCACACTGTGTGGACAAACGAAGCTGCAATTACCACACTGGATACAAATATCCGGTTCCCAAACCGGCACAACATCCGAGACGTTACGCTTTTCCCACTTGGTCGTACCACTTGGATAAGTACCATCATCGGGCAGCATACTGACCGGCAATTCATCGCCCTGTCCGTTCATCATCACTCCGGTGACTTCTTTGACAAAAGTCGGTGCATTTTCCGGAATCAGGTCGATCATGTGCTGGTTGCTATTGACCGTTTCGGGCACCTTCACTTCGTGCAAATGAGCGAGGGTGGCATCCACCGCCTGGAAGTTCTTCTCGATAACGGAAGGGCCCTTTTTGAAGTAGGTTTTTTCAATGGCTTTCTTAATGCTGGCAATGGCTTCCTCACGTGGTAAAACGCCGGATAAGGCAAAGAAACAAGTCTGCATAATAGTGTTAATGCGATTGCCCATCCCCGACTCCAGCGCCACTTTGGAAGCATCTATAATGTGGAATTTCAGTTGTTTATCTACAATGGCTTTCTGCACTTCACGTGGCAATTGATCCCACACTTCTTTAGGGCCGTATGGACTGTTGAGCAGGAAGGTTGCCCCGTCCTTGGCACGCGATAGCATTTCCGTTTTGTGGATAAAATTGTATTTGTGACAGGCCACAAAATCGGCCTTCTTAATCAGGTAGGGCGCGTTGATCGGATTCTTGCCGAAGCGAAGGTGTGAAACAGTCTGCGCGCCCGATTTTTTAGAATCATACACAAAATATCCCTGTGCGTAGAGGTCGGTATTTTCACCGATAATCTTGATGCTGTTTTTATTAGCTCCCACCGTACCGTCGGCACCAAGGCCAAAAAATAAAGCCTGCGTCATGCCCGGATCTTCAATTTCCCATTCCGCGTCATAATCGAGGCTGGTGTAGGTTACATCATCATTGATACCAACGGTAAAATGGTTTTTTGGCGCCTCTTTTTTCAATTCGTCAAAAATACCCTTCACCATGCCCGGCGTAAATTCTTTGGACGAAAGTCCGTACCGGCCGCCTACTACGGTGATCCATCTCTTTATTTTTTTCTGTTGATAAGCTTCCGAAAGGGTACTCACCAAATCCTGGTACATGGGCTCACCCATCGCACCCGGTTCTTTAGTGCGGTCGAGCACGGCGATTTTTTCTACCGTCTTCGGCAATGCCTCCAGGAAGGCGGCTTCCGCAAATGGCCGGTACAACCGCACCTGAATGACACCGACTTTTTCTCCCTGCTCACTCAGCTCTTTCGCTGTTTCAATCGCCGTTTGTGCACCGGAGCCCATCAGGACAATCACGCGTGTGGCATCGGGAGCACCGTAGCAATCAAACAGGTGGTAATGCCGACCGGTCAGTTGGCCAAAGCGATCCATCACTTCCTGGACAATACCCGGTGTTTTTACATAATAAGGATTGACCGTTTCCCGTCCCTGGAAATACACATCGGGGTTTTGTGCCGTACCACGGATGAAGGGATTATCCGGGTTCAGCCCGCGCTTGCGGTGCGCAATCACGTCCTCATCGTCGATCATGGCACGTACTTCCTCATCGGTCAGCAGGATTACCTTGCTCACTTCGTGAGAGGTGCGAAAACCATCAAAAAAATGGATAAACGGAATGCGCGATTTCAGCGTGGCCGCCTGCGCAATCAGGGCCATATCGTGGGCTTCCTGTACCGAAGCAGAGGCCAGCAGGGCAAATCCGGTGGTCCGCGCCGCCATCACATCACTGTGATCACCAAAAATGGATAATGCCTGAGCCGCCAGTGAGCGAGCAGCTACGTTGAAGACGCTACACGTTAGCTCACCCGCAATTTTGTACATATTGGGCAGCATCAACATTAGCCCCTGTGAGGCGGTGAAGGTGGTGGTCAGGGCTCCGGTTTGAAGGGCACCGTGTACGGCTCCGGCGGCACCACCTTCACTCTGCATTTCGATCACTTCGGGTACATTGCCCCAGATGTTGGTCATGCCTTTTGCCGACCATTCATCAGCGTGCTCGGCCATCGGTGAGGATGGGGTAATGGGATAGATGGCGCACACTTCGTTGACGCGGAAAGCCAGATGCGCTACCGCTTCGTTTCCATCTAATGTGACGTATTTCTTCTTGTTAGCCATTTTCCTAAAATCTGTTTTTCAAAATCACAAATCCCGATTTCGAAAAGGTTATTGGTTGGTGTTTTCCACTTCGTCCACCATCTCGATGGCATGGCAGGGGCACTGCTCGTAACACACGGCACAGCCGGTGCAAAGCGTATAATTGTAAGTATATTTCTTGCCCGGCCCCAGCTTGATGATGGCATCTTCAGGACAGGCTCCGTAGCAGCCATCGCATTCAAAGCAGTTGCCGCACGACAGGCAGCGCATCGCTTCATAGCGGGCTTCCTTTTCGGTCAATCCGGCCACCACTTCCGTGAAATCGGTTACGCGTTCCTGCACGGCCTTCTCAGCTTGTTCCGATTTTGGAGCATGGGTCTTGTACCACATATGCAGCCGTTCGAAACCGACAATCGGATTTTTTGGTCCCTTTTCGTAGGGCTGATTGCGTAGATAGCCGTCAATGTAGCGGGCGGCTTTTTTACCATGTCCTACTGCTACTGTCACCGTGCGTTCGCTGGGCACCATATCCCCACCGGCGAAGATGCCGGGATAGCCGGTCATCATGTCCAGGCCGACCTGTACGGTGCCATCGTAGTCAAATTCGATTCCGGGGATATCCCGCAAAAAGCCGGTATCGGTATCCTGCCCAAGGGCCAGAATCAGGGAGTCGGCATCCAGGTCTTCAAACTCACCGGTGCCGACCGGACGGCCATTTTCGATGCGCATTACCTCTACTTTGAAGGTGGTGTGGTCAATTTCCTTGATGGTCCGCAGCCAGTTGATTTTAACCCCTTCCGATAGTGCTTCAGCGGCCTCAAAATCGTGAGCGGGCATGTGCTCGCGGTCGCGCCGGTAGATGATCAGCGGTTCGTAGCCCAAACGTTTGGCTACCCGAGCAGCATCCATTGCGGTATTTCCACCACCGTAGATCGCTACCCTTCGGCCCAGCTTTGGAGCAGTCCCTGCTTCAGCTCCTTTGAGGAAACTCAGGGCATCGATGATCTGCCCGGCATCGCGGGAAGGGATGTCTATCTTTTTGGAAAGGTGAGCACCCACAGCCACAAAGACAGCATCAAAATTACCGGCTTCTTTTTCGTGCAGCAGGTTGGTCACCTTGTGGTTGAATGTCATTTTCACCCCCATCTCTTCAATGCGCCTGATCTCGGCATTGAGCTCTTCGCGGGGCAGCCGGTACGCCGGAATGCCAAAGTGCATCATCCCGCCCGCAATGGGTCCCGCTTCCATAATCTCAACATCGTGCCCTAAACGTGCCAGGTGATACGCCGCCGACAAGCCACTCGGTCCCGCTCCGACGATCATCACGCGTTTGCCACTCTTCTTTTCCGGAAGGGGTACCTTCCAGCCATTCTTCAGCGCCAGATCTCCAAGGAAGCGTTCCACCGAATGGATAGATACCGTGCTATCGATGTGGGCCCGGTTGCAACTGCTCTCACAGGGATGATAACACACCCGGCCGTGAATAGCGGGCATCGGATTTTCTTCAACCAGTTTCAGCCATGCTTCCTCGTAGCGACCTACGGACGCCAGCGACAGCCATGCCTGGATGTTCTCCCCAGCGGGGCAGGCATTATTACAAGGTGGAAGAAAATCGATATAAATGGGTTTCTTGTCCCGGTTGGGCCCAGTTCCTTTGCCGTGACCTTGCAGGTCAGGGGCGAGGGTAAGGTCTTGTTGATGAGTAGACATACCGATAGATTATGGTTGCAAATCGGTAGTCAAATTAGGGCAATCTCCAGGGTTAACTTATGATCAAGATCAACATTTGTAGTGACTTGCGTCAAATGGCGCGCTGGTTACCGCTGCCAGGAAATAGTTGTTGGATAATGCATTTGATCGATGTAAATTAAGGCATCGTAGGTTTGTTTCAAATTGATTTCCATCATTTTGGGTTGACTTTCGTCAAAAGATTCCGAGATGTCGGTACGAATTGGAATGGAGTTGTTTATCCACTTTTCAGCTGAATGATTGGCTACAGCCTGCCGGATATCAAAGAGGACAAAAGGCTGATGGAGTTGATCCAACGCGTAAGTAAGCGAGGTGCTATCGGTTGCGGGGGATATTTGCCATTTGCCGAAACCGTTATTGCCAAAAGCGCCAAATTCTCCCTCGTTAAAAGTGAAGCCGATGGCGTAGTAAGCTTCCGCAAACCAGCGCTGTAGGTGGTGGCCGAGTACATTATAATTAAAGAGTACCGATTCTTTGGCAATGTGCCCATTGTGCGCCCAGATCGCTACTTGACTATTTTCACCCAACTGCTCCAGGCACCACCATACATTACGAGCCGAAAACTGGTCACGAAATTCAACTTTCAAGGAAAAATCATCGTGGGAAATGTAGGTGGCATATTGGCGGACTAGTTCCGCAATCCTGGTGGCCACGGCAAACTTTTGAGCGCCGGATTGAGCAATCAGCTGTTCTTCCTTTTCCTGTAAAAAGGCATTTAGTTGATAATACAATTGCCAATATCCCTGCTGTTGCTCTACCGTATGCGACTGAAAAGCAACGATTGGGCGCTCCACCTCAAGAAGTTTTAATAAATCCGTCGCGCCCGGTGAAAACTCCTGAAGGTATTCTCGAATCCAGTCCACGTTGTGATTCATTGCGGTCATTTCCATGCCAAAAACCTGGAATGAGGTGTCATTCTCTACGTTGTATTGGCGGATATCGGCCAGCAGGTTTTTGAACTCCTGGGTACGGTAGGTAAACCACCCCGATTGGGCAACGATGGTATCCAGGTTACCGGAGCCATTTAGCACAAAGTCATTCCAAATCAAGGCCTGACCAAAATCCACTTCAAGGATCAGTCCGTCATAACCCTGACGGATCAATTCCATGATCATGGTATGTTTTAATTCGTAGCATTCCTTTGTATAGTGAGAGACTTCCCCGAGGCCAATAATGCGTTTTTCAGCAGCTACTTTTCCTACCCAATTTTTCAGCACATCGTCGTTAGTAGTCGTAAAAAAGTACAAATCCTCAGCAATTGATTCCAACTGTGAGGATGCCAGTAATGTAGAAAGGAGAAAAAGCGCCGTAAGCAGAAATTTCATTGTTGTGTTTTTTCCAGGTGCATCCAAAGATACACAAAGAATTAAAAGAAATGTCCCCCTTCCCCAATTCCTGCTACGGCGCATTCAGTTTACTCAAAAGGATTAGACCATTGAGCGGCCGTATATATTTCAGTACCCGTCAAGGTTTGCAAAAAGGCAACTACAGCGTCCTTTTCAGCATCGGTTAGTTGCAGTTTTTGTGGTTCTCCCAACGGCCGCAATTTGAAGTCCAGCCGTGGATTGTCTGTATCGTCAATATCATTGTAGTGTTCCAGTACGGCCACCAGGTCGGCCAGCTCTCCGGTATGCATGAAAGGACCGTTGGGTTGGCCCTGGGCATTGACTACATCGCGCAGCGAAGGAGCACGTGTAACATCGAAATCCGGCGTACCAGCAAAGGAACTGATGATGCCATTGTTCATGGAGGTTGGATCAATCGAAAATTCCGGTGGACGGTGGCAACCGGCACAGCCCAATCCGCCGCCTACGCGAAAACCATTACCGTCAAATTGAGGTGGAGCAGTAAAGAGTTGCTTGCCCATGTTTTCCTGCGCCGTAAAATTGGGGAAGGCCACATTGTCATTGCGAATTTCATTGCGGCCAATGTCATATTTGGAGTCAAAAGATTGAATGCTGCGAATAAACTGCGCCAGCGCATCCTGAATGCGACTTTCAGTAATGCTCGCATCGCCATACGCCAGGGCAAATAATTCCTGGTAATAATCTACAGCGTCTAGCTTGGCCAATAAATCAGCCAGCCCAGGATCGCCATTTTCACCGGAAAACCCCATCTCAATGTGATCCTGAATGGGTTGGGAGGCTTGCTCCTCCAGCGTATTGGCGCGTTCATCCCAAAAGAAACGCTCCTCATCAGAAAAGCGGGCATTCACCAATCGCATGGAGTGGCGGCCGGTGGTGCCGTTGACCCCTTCGGAGGCAATCAGGTCGTCGCCGAAGGCCAGTTCTTGTTTGTGGCAACTGGCGCAGGCCACCTTATCATTGGCGGAAAGTTTTTTGTCGTAAAACAATACTCGGCCCAGGGTTGCGCCGGCATTGGTAATGGTGTTATTGCCGGTATTATCGCGATTGATGTAATCGGGGATTGGCAGGCCAGCGTAGTCAAAGAGGTTATTGGCGTCGATCTTATCACCAAAAGTTTGGGTAATGGCGCTGGGCTCCTCGGGTACGACCGGCTGGATGACGGTCTCTTCTTTTGCGCAGGAGGTTGCCAGTATCAGGCACAGCAAAATCCCTCCAACAATAAGACATTTGTTGAATTTCATGTAGTTGTTTTTAAGAAGGTTAGCATTTGGAAGGTTGAATGGGTTGGAAAAACTTGTTTCCCAATTTTATTCATCTTCCTGGTCTGGGTCGGGGGGCAAATAGTCTCGCCAGTTCGTTTGTCAGTTCGTTAAATGCAGGTAGTTGCTCCGGTGTACATAGGACTTTCAATTCGGCAAAGTGTTTAAAATGCAGAGCCTCTATTTCTTCCTGTATCGCTCCGATCTGCTGGATCAGGGTGTCTTTTTCCGTGTATTCTGGTTGAGCTAATAATGCAAACAAGGCATTTTTGGCCTCTTTCATTTTGGTCTCCTCTACCCGAATCGCGGCCTGGTGCTCCTCGATGATTTTATCGTAAGCAGCTTCCTGGTCCTGATCTAACTGCAATCTTTCGATTACCAACTGCCGGGGCCCGGGGCCCATTCTGCCCGGCCCTGGTCCGGGAGGCCTTCCCAGAATCAGGGCGGTCAGAGCCAGCAGGTTGATGACCACCAGTACGATGACCAGTATGGTTAATAATCGGGTCTTATTCATTGTAGAGTTGGTTTGAATCGAGGAGTTGCATACTAGTGGCAACAGCCTCTGCGGCATCGTACTGAGTAGCATCTATTTGCAAGCGGTTGTTCAATACCGACAGGTTAAAAAGCGCCAATAGCACCAGCGCCATACTCGTACCCCATACCCACTTCACCGACACCCATTCTTCCTGCTTTCGCTGAATTTTGGCTTCGATTCGGGTAAAGAGGAATGGCGGAGCCTCTACTCTTCTTACCTTCCTTAACGGATCAAATTCGTCGCTCATTTTTTCAAGTTTAAAATCCCGATTGGGGATAAATACATTCGCTTAGACGACACCTTTGATTCAATCCTTCGCTTGATCCAATATTTTTTTTAATTTTTTTTTCGCGCGGGAAAGCAGTGATTCGATGGCCTTTTCGGAAAGCTGCATAATATCGCCGATTTCCCTGATGGAAAGATCGTCCATTACCTTGAGGATGAGGGCGATTTTTTGTCGTTCGGGAAGGGTATTGATGTGCTCAAAAATCTGTTGCAGTGCCTCTTTGTCTTCCAGTAAGATTCCGGGGTGATCAAAGTCGGAAATGGGCAGGGGCGCACCGGTATTGAGCGAAAAGATGGGTAGCATAAAGCCAAAGCGCTTTTGTCGTTTTTGGGCCTTCAGAAAGTCGAGGCATTGGTTGATAGCGATGCGGTAAATCCAGGTTTTGAGACTCGCCTGTTCGCGAAAGCGGTCCAATTGCTCGTGCACCTTCACAAACACATCCTGGGTGACTTCCTCCGCATCGTGGCGGTTTTGCAGGTAGTTCAAACAAAGATTGAAGACCATGTCGGCATGGTCTTCATAAATATCTTTGAATGTGGAACGAGCTTTCATGGTCGTTCCAAGGTAAGCATTATTTTAAATAGCCTGCGCTAAGCAGGAGTCCCATCAGACTTCCCAAAGAACCGCCGAACACCGGCTCCAAGAGCAATCAATCCCAGTACGATCAACTTCCAGCCCTTAGCCAGAAACAATCCGATCTTGGCCAGAATACCGGCTTTCGCCAATACCTTTCCGGCAATGAGTGCTCCGATCCCGTAGGCCGCTACCTCGTCGATATCCGGATCAAAATCGGAGTATTGGAAACCTTCATTAAAATTGACACTGGTGAGAATCGGTTCGATTTCACTCTTTACCTTGCCCAACACATACATTTCACCAATGGCATTCAATTCCAGAAAGCCCTTTCGGCCAAGTACGCGGATGTTGTAGTTGAGGGTGTGCTCCGGAGCGTCTCCAAATTTAAGCTCCTTGGCCCAGTGTAGTTTTTTATTGGCACCATCATAATAAGGAGCAGAGGCCCAGCCAATCAGTTTGATGGCAGGATAGCCCATTTCTAATCGGGTTTCGCTTTCCAACCTGGTATCTTCCTTCATTCCCTCCAGCAGTTCGTCATAGTCAATGCTACTGGCGTCAGAATCGTCTATGTACCCATCTTCCGTATAGGTAATATTGATAACGAAAGAGGAATCGGACATTGGGGTGCTTTCTTCCGGAAACAACATGCCCAGGGATTCATATCCCGGATCACTTGGTGGATTCCCCCAGAGGTCGGTCAATACCATTTCGGCATCTTTGCCATTCAAGAACTTGTAACCCGGAGGGACTGCAATTTTGGCCAGTCCATTTTTCAGCGTAACCTCGCCGTATTCATACTGGAGTTGCTGAGAAACACTGTCGGAATAAGCTTCATAGGCATTCAACAATTCTTCATCGGAGTATTCCTGATTAACCTGTAATGAATCACTGGCTTCGAGATTGAAAACCAAAGCGGTTAACAACAGCAGCATTAGCGCAAATTTTGTTTTCATATTGAGTTTTTTTGGTTAAAGAAATCAATGTAATATGGAGCAAACACCTCACAATTGAATTTAATTCCCTGTAGTTAGCATGAAAATGGTTTCTTCCACGCTACAGAAAGGTTCACCGATTGAGTTTGCCTGCCATGAAAAATCGTAAGTTTTGAATTTAGAGCGCTGGTTAGGATTGAGTCCCTAAATTAAGCAATAAATTTAGTTGGCAAAAAATTAATTCAGATATTACCACCTACAACTCTAACCACATGAATTTCGACCCTACCGATAAAGTCCTCAATCTTCAACAGCAGTTGTCCGATTCTATGGATCACCACATCTATCCGATCGAAGCGGAAGTCAATCGTTTTTTGCAAAATCCAAATAATGCCTGGCAGTACTGGCCGGGATTTGAGGAACTGAAAGCAAAAGCCCGTGCCGCCGGATTGTGGAACCTGTTTCTACCCAAGGAATACGGTGATTATAGCCCCGGACTGACCAATCTGGAATATGCCCCCCTGGCGGAATTGATGGGTCGGGTGCGCTTTGCGCCGGAAATTTTTAATTGCAACGCCCCTGATACCGGAAATATGGAGGTACTGGCCCGCTATGGCAGTCCACAGCAGCAGGAAAAATGGCTAAAACCCTTATTGGCTGGAGAAATCCGGTCCTGCTTTCTGATGACCGAGCCGGAGGTAGCCTCCTCTGATGCAACCAATGTGCAAACTTCCATCCGGCGTGATGGAGACGAGTACGTAATCAACGGCCGCAAATGGTGGTCCTCCGGCGCAATGAACCCACACTGCAAGGTGGCTATCGTGATGGGTAAAACCGACTCCGAAGCGCCCCGGCATTTGCAGCAGAGCATGATTTTGGTGCCGCTGGATATGCCGGGGGTAAAGATCATACGGCCACTACCTGTATTTGGTTATCTGGACTCGCCGGAGGGACATGCGGAGATCGTTTTAGACAATGTGCGGGTGCCCAGGGAAAATCTCATTCTGGGTGAAGGTCGCGGGTTTGAAATTGCGCAGGGCAGGCTCGGGCCTGGACGTATCCATCATTGTATGCGGCTGATTGGTATGGCGCAGCGGGCCCTTGAATTGATGTGTCAACGAGCGGCTTCGCGCCAGACTTTTGGCAAAAAACTTATGGATCACAGTAGTATTCGGCAGGAGATTGCGCACTCCCGCTGTGAAATTGAACAGGCCCGTTTATTAACCCTGGCTGCCGCCGATAAAATGGACAAAGCCGGTAATAAGGCCGCTAAAGATCTGATCGCGATGATTAAAATTGTGGCGCCCAGCATGGCCTGTCGGGTGATCGACCGTGCCATACAGATTCACGGCGGGCTGGGCGTAAGCAACGATACCCCACTGGCCGGATTCTATGCCGGAGCCCGATCTTTGCGCCTGGCTGATGGCCCCGATGAAGTGCATTTGTACCAGTTGGGACGCAATACGGTGAAGCAGTGGGTGTAAAGAATATCAGTCAACGTCATGTATGCCTCCTTCAGGTTGGGTGAAATTCATTTCACCGTAAATTCCCAAGCTTTACCGGGCCACCAACGCACAGCATTAAACCCTTGAATATCTTTTAGTTATACTCTTATTTTGCAATCTAAAAGCAATAGAGGATTTGCCTCCGGCGGCCACTTTTTACTTGGCAAAAAGTGGGAAAAAGCCAAGGCTGTTAATTGTTCTTCACGCTGCGCAACTACTTAAAGGCCGAATTGAGTCCACAATAGAGAATGCCGTTTTTGGGCTTCATCAACCATCCAATGCACTAGTTCGTAACGACCAAATTCATTTGGTCGCCATCTTGTAAATCCGGTGAATCATGTCCCCAAAAAGTCAACATCATGTATGCCACTCTTGCGGGAACTGATTCAGTTGCCGCAAAAATTCCTACTTATCCAATAACCCCGTTTGGTGCAGGATGGCCGACTGGCTGCGGTAGGTCATGGAAATGTTTTCTTCTGTAAAAGTTGAGTCGGTGTCGCCGAAGGCGATAAGCCGCTGATTGAGCAGGATAACCCGATCAAAATATTCCGCCACAGTGGAGAGATCGTGGTGGATTACCAGAATGGTTTTGCCTTGCCGGGCCAGGTCTTTCAGTAGTTCAATGATCTTTTCTTCAGTAGTAATATCTACCCCAACAAAAGGCTCATCGAGCAGGAAGATATCGGCTTCCTGACAAAGGGTTCGGGCCAGAAATACACGCTGCTGCTGTCCGCCTGATAGCTCGCCGATCTGGCGTTCCTGCAGGTGCTCGATCCCCAGCTTCTTCAATGCATCAGTGGCCAGGGCACGATCTTCCGCATCGATCTTTTCGAATATCTTTTTATGCGGATAGCGGCCCATAAGTACGATATCGAAAACGGTGGCCGGGAAATTCCAGTCTACCTCGCTGGTTTGCGGTACGTAGACCATCTGCTTGCGCACCTTGCGAATGGGTTTCCCCTGAATGGTCACGGTTCCGGAATTGGATTCTACCAGTCCCAAAATAGCCTTAAACAGGGTCGATTTTCCGGCACCATTTGGCCCGATCAGGCCGTATACCTTGCCCGCCTCAATATCCAGGTAAATATTGGTCAATACGCGCTTGCGTTCGTACGAAACTGACAATCCATTGATGGAAATGACCGATTGCATAAGCTAGGCATTTAGTTTACTAAACATAATGAAAAAACCACCAATCAAGAGGATGGCCAGCACTCCAAACAACCACCAATTGGAGGAATCGGGGGCATCCTCTGCCGGTTGCTCCCCTAGTGTGACCTCCTTTGTCAGTGCCGCTATGATCGTGTTGGTATTAAACCGCAGCATTTCCAGATAGGAGGGAGCCGGACTGTTTTCATCACCGATAGAATCGGAATAAAGCTTGCCGCCAATTTCAATGTTATTGGAGGTGGCCAGTTGCTCCAGTAATTTAGGATTGACCGTCGTTTCGATAAAAACCGCCGGAATACCTGATTCCTTGATGATTTTGTTGAGGCGGATCAGGTCAGAAGTTTGGGCATCAGCATCGGTGGAAGTGCCGAGGATGGCCTCTACGGTAATGCCGTAGCGCTGGCCATAATAGCGAAACGCATCATGAGAGGTGATCAGGATGCGGCGCTGCTCCGGAATCTTCTGAATTTCCTCCTCAATATAGTTGTCTACCTCCATCAATTGTTCGCGGTAAACATCGTGGTTAAACTCGTATTCGCGGGTGTGCAATGGATCAAGTTCAACCAGGGCATCAGTGATGTTTTTGATGTAAATCAATCCGTTTTTAGCCGACATCCAGGCGTGGGGATCGGCCGAGTTTTTGTATTTGATGCTTTCAATGGGTTGAATCCCCCTGGTGATGGTGACTACCCGGGCTTTGGTGCCTGAATTGTCAATAAGTTCGGTCAGCCACCCCTCGAAGGTGAGGTCATTTTTGATAATGAGATCCGCTTTTGCGATAAGCTGTGCATCGCCGGGCGTCGGTTCATAAATGTGTGGGTCTCCCCCAATGGGCACTACCGACCGCACCTCTACCAGGCCGCCTGAAATCACTTCTGCCATATCGGCGAATATCGATGCGGTGGCCACTACCAGCGGCTTTTCTTCCTGGGCCTTGACAAAAGTGGTTGCCATTCCCAAAATCAGTAGAAAGACACCCCATTTCTTGATCATGATTGTTTGTTTTTGTGTACTAATCCTGTTGGCTGATTACTTTTTTCCGGCCTTTCCATTGGCGGAAGCTGATTTCTTTTGAATAAATAAATTTTGACAAACCTTCTTTGATAAGATCATTTCCTTGTCGTCATTCAGGGTGATTTTCACCGATTCGTCATAAGCAAAACGCTCCAGTAAAAGGACCTGTGCACCTAGCCCCAGGTCCAACTGATCCAGGTATTGTAAGAAAGCTGTAGTGTGATCCTGGACCCCTACCACAGTACCTCTGTCACCGGGTGCTAATTCGGCCAACAATACCTGTTTGCGATAAGCAAAATTACCCTCGGCATCGGGAATCGGGTCGCCGTGGGGATCAAATTGTGGATTGCCCAGAAAGTTGTCGAGGCGCTCCACCAGGTCCAATGACTTGATGTGCTCCAGCTGTTCCGCAATTTCGTGTACTTCATCCCAGGAAAAGTCGAGTTTTTCCACCAGAAAGACCTCCCAGAGCCGGTGCTTGCGCACCAGGTGGGTGGCAATTTGCATGCCCTGATCGGTGAGGCGAACACCCTTGCGCTTTTTGTAA
The DNA here is from genome assembly GCA_965229635.1 of Saprospiraceae bacterium. Lineage (GTDB taxonomy): Bacteria > Bacteroidota > Bacteroidia > Chitinophagales > Saprospiraceae > BQJU01. The sequence goes on along the minus strand of OZ245894.1, from coordinate 874,461 downwards.
TCCACCAGCTCTTTTTTGGACAATCGGATCACCATATCCGTCACGGAAGCCGCACTGGTATTCATCTCACCCGAAATGGCATTAGTGCTGGCGGGGCTGGACACCCCTTCAGAAAGTTTGAAGATTGCTTTGAGGTAATTTTCCTCAGTTTGTGAAAGGTTTTGCATAGACTAAATTAGCTAGTGGATTGATGCAGAAATAATTGATATCTAATATTCAGCATCTTCAATGCTTCTAGCCTGAAAAAAGTATCAACTATTTCGGACTAGTCGCACTAGTCATACAAAGATAGGCTAATTTAGATTAATCTAAAAACAAATTTAGGATTATATTAAATCCCAGAATGACTTTGGCCGCCGGTACACGACGATGGTATCGCGGATGGTTTGAATGAAGTACCACAAAACAAGACCGGCCACGGAGAGAAAAGCGACATTGCCAATTAGGTGATACCAGATGGGCAGGCTGATGCCAATGACCAATGCCGTACGTAGATAACGCACGCGGCGGATATGGCGGTATACGTAAAACAGGTGGATGGCACTGCCCAGCTGCCAGATGGCCAGGACAAACAGCGTAGTATGCGTCCACTTGATGCCGGTAGAGTAAAAACCCAATAGCAAAAGCGCTACGGCTAATACCGCCTGACCTAATAAATCAATTTTCATTCTTATTCTAGGTACCATAATTATACGTATTCACTTTGTTCAATCTCCCAATCGGTTTTCACCTGATAAATGAAGTACCAGGTACCGCCGATGAAAGGGATCACTGCCCAAAATGCAATAATCAGCGGCCAAAGATCATCTTTCAGGTGATAAGAAATGTTGCCTTCCAACCATGTGCTCAGGTAGAGCATGCCACAGTAGGTCAGTGCCGAAAACAAGTAGGTTTGGTCAACTTTATTTTTAAGGATAATACTGCGAAAAGTCGCCACCATTAGTTGCACAAAACCCAGAAAGAGCAGGCCTAACATACTGAAGATCAAGATGCCGGGCTCGTAAAGACTACACAGGGCACAGATGGCAATACCGGATAGTGTCAATGCCTGTAAACCTAAATCCGGTCGTTTAATAATTTGAATTGCTTTCATGATGGTTATCTTTGGATGTTCATGTTGTAAACAAATATACATTAAATATTCACAACTTTCAATAATTTCTGAAAATTTAACTTTCTCTAACTATTCGCTATGACTCCTGATCAAATCAATACTTTAATTCGCCAGCGCCGTTCTATCTTTCCCAACACCTACAATGACCGTCCGATTTCAGATGAGGTACTCCACGAGATACTGGAAAATGCCAATTGGGCACCCACTCACCGCAAGACCGAACCCTGGCGGTTTAAGGTTTTCAGAGGAGAGGCGTTACAAAACCTATCGGACTATCTAGGAAACTGGTACCGCGACAATACACCAGAAGACAAGTTTTCGGAAATGAAGCTGAAAAAAACCGTAGAAAAGCCTTTGCGGAGTGCCTGTGTGATTGTCATTTGCATGCAGAGAGACCCGGCTGAAAGCCTGCCCGAATGGGAAGAGGTTGCCGCTGTGGCCTGCGCCGTTCAAAATATTTGGCTTACCTGTACTGCGTACGGCATCGGCAGTTACTGGAGTTCTCCCCGTTCGATTATTGAGGCAGATGAATGGCTGGGGTTGCAGCCCGGTGAACGCTGTTTGGGATTGTTCTACATGGGCCACCACGATCTTGGAGAGATTCCTTCGACCAGAGGCCCGATTGAAGAAAAAGTGGAGTGGAAATAATCAGCAGATGCCTCCTGATGCTGCGTCTTTAACCAGAAAAGCAGCATCTTAAAGGGAGAATAAGATGCTGCCAAAATCGCTACCTTTCCACGGGTAGTAAATGGTTACCGGCTGCCCTGGCGGAAAACCGACTTCAGGCAACCGGTACACCATCGGGGTTAAATAAGTGCAAAAAAGTTGTTGTTCGCAGTGTTCCCGACGGTGACAACGGAAGGGGAACTAGCCTAAAACTGCACCCAACCGCCGTATCATAAATTATAACTGAGTATAATTTGTTTCATGTAAACTCAGGGGTCTAGCCAAAAAACCGTCAGCTTGAAAACGAGGATGTTCAAGGAGATTAAGTGTGAAATATTTCTCTATTTATTCGGAACTCTTTGGCGTCAGTTGGGGTAAAGCACGTAGCTTTTCAAAATTAAAAATTGAAAACTGATAAAAGACGGGCTGTTTTTTACTTTTTGTGACATAGTAAATTATACAAAAATCAAGCTGCTCATTTTTTCCAGCCACACAACTATCTCTATAACCTACTGGCAATCAATATCATTTTAGCTTTCCGCAAAATGAAAAATGTGACGACTTTTTATTTTCAGAAGAAAAAAAACATTTACCGAGAACGTAATGCCTGCTTTTTGGCCCAAGAAAAGACATAAGCAACGTGTTAATATTGTTTCAAAAATGCCAAAAGACTAGCCGTGCATCGCTCTCGTTCAAAGCGCCACAAACTGTAAGGCAGGGCAAAGCTTTTTAATCCAATGCGGTCCAGGATACGCCACCTTTCAATGGGAATGGCTTCCGCAAACTGTCCCGGAAAGCCCACCAGATCGATGCAGAAGGTTTGTTCATTATTGACAACAACCAAGTCAATATTCATGCCCGCAATGGGATAGTGTATATACACTTTATCCATCTCCCAGCGGACCAATAACTCATATACTTCCAATAAAAAGGGATCCTGTGGAACTTCTTCCGTGTCGCTGCTGTGCGGGGCAAGCCTGGAAAGGTTATCAAAATATCTTCGCAGCAGGGATTTCTGGTCCAATCCGCTCGGGTCAAAGGAATAATAAAGAAGCTGTAAGGACCGGGCACGGGTGATGCTGACGTTAAAAACATCTTCCCGATTGAGGTAGTGAAAAACACCCCCTGGGGTTTGGTTGTCGATGGCAAAAGAAAGCAGCATGATGTCGCGCTCCTCACCCTGAAACTCAAATGGCGTACCGATCAATAGCTGGTGACGAGATAACTGCGAGTCGGAAAAACGCTCCTGGGCTTGTTTCCGCAATTGGTTGACCTGATCACGGAAAGGTGACAGGATGCCGATGGACTGACAGAGGGTTCCATACAATGGCGCTTCCAACCGAATGATCTCCTCCACCTTATCCATGATTTGGTTAATCTCCGCAGGGTTGTGCCCCTGGCCCTCCCTGGTGCCATTCGAGAACTCCAGTTGTACGCTTTCCTCCATCTGGTTGGTGGGCGTGGCCGTCATGATTTTGAGTTCACTACGGTAAAACTCCTGATTACTAAAAGAAATAATCCCCGGCTGGCTCCGAAAGTGTTCGTCCAGAAAATGCACCTGGTCCTGGCTTTCCAGCGTTTCACTCACCAAATCGAGTAGGCTCTTATTGCGGTAATCGAGTTGGGCTTTCGGCAAGTTGTTTAGCCCCATTTGGCGGGCCAGTTGTTCCTGTTGGGCTGTTGACAGAAAAGAGATATGCCGCAATTGTTTAGGGTCGCCCACCACGACCACCCGTTTGGCCCGTTGTATCAACGGCAAAGCACTGGCAATGTCACACTGGCTGGCTTCGTCGATCAAAACGACATCAAAGAGTTCTTTTTCCAATGGCAGCACCTGATGCACATCGGCAGCATTGACCACCCAAATTGGCAAAGCTTTCAGTACGCGGGAGAATTGTACGTTGGTAAAGTAATTCTCTTTTTCGTTGCCGGTTTTGGATTTCAATCCCTGCAAAAACAGCATCAAATCCTGCCGGTGATGTCGCAGGGCTCGAGTGAGGCGATACTGAAAGCCTTTTTCGAGAAATTTACGAACATCCTGGTGCAGCTTTTGCATTTCGTTTTCCAGGTCAAACATATACTCCCACATGGGCACTATGCCCTTTAGTCTGCGTTGAAGCCAGCGCAATCTCCATTGGTGCCACCACCCTCCTTCATGCGTAATTTTTTCGCCGTGGCGAATTTCATTAGCCTCCCTGCTAGTAGCGATCACCTCCATTTTCCTCACTTTCTTTTTGCGATAGCGGAGATTGACCTGCGCTTTCATCAGGTTTCCCTGGTATTGTTTTTTCAAACCAATGCCACTCAACCAGTCCTGTAGTCGTCTGCGCAAAAATTTTTTGTAATCCCGCCCACTAGCCCTAACCACTATGTCGCGAAGGCCCATATCTTCCTCAATCTTATTAACCACCACATTAACGGCCTGGGTGTTTTTAGAAGCAATGAGCACCGATTCTCCCCGGTTCATACAGTGGACAGCCAGCGCCGCGATGGTAAAAGATTTCCCGGTTCCCGGCGGACCGACCACCATATTGAGGTGAAAGTGTCGGGTATTTTTTAGAATGCCCTCCTGGTTGGCACTAAGGCTAACGGGCAACCAGATATCGTTCACCTCTTTCCGGTGAATGGGAGGTGGCTTCTGGCCAAATAATTCCAGTAGCGGCGTTGAAAACTTTCCGCTACGAGCAATGTCTTCCAGCTCATTCAAAATACCCATTGAGCCGGTGGATTTGTCCATGAGTCCTACACCTATGGCCGGTACCATTTTGGCACCGGACTGCGGAGCACGCATTTGATTGCGCCTGTGCAAATCAGGGTATTGATCAAGCGCTTTGATTTGCAGTTCGGGAAAATATTCGGCTAATAGTTCCTGAATCTTGTGCATTTCTGCAAACCCGAGGTAGCCTTTCGGCAATTTATCGACCAGTTCTTCATACAGACCGGTTTCGTGCGAGGCATTTTTGAGGGCGTCGATAACCACCGGATTAATGATCGGATCTTGCTCATTGATCGTGACGTAATAGACCTCCTGTTCGTGCAAAATCTCGGCATTGTGCAGATAAAGTGGGGCACAGATGCGCTGCGGTTTGCCCAGTAGTGATGTCTTTCCCAAAAGGAAAATGGAGCCACAAACCAATTGCTTTTCCTTGCTGTGCAACAGCAAAAAAGAGCTCACCGTTTCTCCCCATTTGGTGTCGACCGGGACTTGCATCAGGGAACCTTCGAGCAGTGTTGCTTCGTCGAGTAAAAGCGGATGTGTGATTTTTTTACTAAAAAAATTCAGCAACTGCACCGCCTTATAGTCGGCAGCGTAACAGGCTCGGAAGTAACGCAAAATAGAAGATACGGGACTAGACATCACTGACGAAGTTACGGAAGATTATAGAAATTCTGCGTAAAGAATTTAGGGTGAAGCAACAGAATTTCCGGTGGCTTTATTATTTTGACCACCACAAAAGAAAATTATGTCAAATAAAGGAAAGCTCTACCTCATCCCCACCCCCTTGGGTGATGATGCCGTGCATACGCTTCCCACTTACGTGATCCAGATCCTGCATCGGCTTGATTATTTCATTGCCGAAAGGGCAAAGACGGCCCGCCGATTTATCAAAAGTACGGAGCCGGAACGCCCCATCAACGTGCTTACCGTATTTGAACTCAACAAATATGACCCATCTGAGGGCATTGCCCGTTTTTTGGAACCGGCTGATGCGGGAAATGATATCGGCGTTTTATCCGAAGCCGGTTGTCCGGGAGTAGCCGATCCCGGGGCATTGGTCGTGCAGGAGGCACACCGGCGCAATATTGAGGTGGTGCCTTTAGTGGGGCCATCTTCTTTGGTACTCGGTTTGATGGCCTCCGGTATGAACGGGCAGTCGTTTACCTTTCATGGCTACCTTCCGCACAAACCCAATGAACTGAGCAGCAAGCTCAAACAGCTGGAACAATTGTCCCGGAAACACCAACAGACACAACTCTTCATCGAAACGCCCTACCGCAACAACAACCTTTTAGAAGTGGCAGTGAAAACCCTGGCTCCTGCCACCCAGTTTGCCGTTGCCGTGGATTTAAGTTTACCCGCAGAAAAGGTGATATCCCAGCCCATTAACCAATGGCAAAAAGGCAAGTTGCCCGACTTCCACAAAAGGCCGGCCATTTTTCTGCTTTATGCCGGGAAGTAGTAACAATGTAAGGAATGTCAAGGTAATTGTTCGTCCTGATATTTCCTGTATCAGTCGATTTATTTCCAAAAAAGTGATTCGGGATAAACTTACCTCCATCCAGAGGGTTATTTTTACAAAATATTAAGGGCTTGTTTGCATATAAATAAGCTCTAACAGAAACAGTAGTAAAACCCGCATGGATTCCCTCACACAGATTACGCTGGGCGCCGCCGTTGGTGAAGTCGTCCTTGGCCGTAAGGCCGGCAACCGCGCCATGCTTTGGGGCGCTATTGGTGGTACCATTCCCGATCTTGATGTACTGGCCAATTTTCCGGCTGATGAAATCAGTGCGCTGGCCTTTCACCGGGCCATTACGCACTCCGCTGCCTTTGCCATTGTCACGCCGATAGCACTGGGCTGGCTGGTGCATCGCATCTATCAAAGTCATTCGGATGTCGGGTTGCGTAAGCGTATTCCCTGGGATCTGGCCAAAGTGTGGCTTTTTCTCATTGCACTAATCGGTTTGGGCAGTTTGGTAATGCCAATTCCAATTGGTACTACGGCACTCATTGCGTTGACCATAAGTACGGGTATTCTCTTTTTACCGCTGGTGGTTTATTTGCGGGAATTGGCTCGGAAAAAACCCAGCCGCAATGAAAATCCGGGGTGGAAATCCTGGTCGCTGCTTTTCTTTTGGGCCATTTTCACCCATCCGCTGCTGGACTGCTGTACCACCTACGGCACCCAATTGTTTCAGCCCTTTTTTGACTACCGGGTGGCTTTCAATAATATATCCGTTGCCGATCCGGTTTATACCATTCCTTTTCTAATCTGTGTGATCATTGCTTCGCGCTTTTGGCGGGAATCACCTTGGCGGAAATACATCAATTACCTGGGTATCGGATTGAGTAGCGCCTATATGTTGTTCACTTTCGTGAATAAGTGGCAGGTGGATCACGTTTTTGAGCAGTCTTTGCAAGCGCAGGCTATCCCTTATCAGCGCTTCATGACTGCCCCTACTATTTTTAACAATGTACTGTGGCATGGCGTGGCAGAAGGCGACTCGGCTTTTTATCAAGCCAGCTATTCCATCTTTGATGAGCCTCCCAATATTCCGGTGTTCACCGTCATTCCGAAAGGGCACGAGCTATTAAAAGATCACGAATCGGAGCGGGCGATCAAGATTTTGAAATGGTTTTCCGATGGCTACTATTGTGTCGATCAAAAGCTTGATGGTACACTGCAATTTAACGATATGCGCTTTGGGGGCTTTGAAGCTGCTCCGGGTGCCCGGCCGGAATTTGTCTTCAAGTTTTACCTCAAGGAAGAAGAAGGTGAATTGCAGGCCTACCAAAGCCGGGAAGCGCCGGAAAATGTCAACGATGCCTTTGCGCTGCTGTGGGATCGGATGATGGGCAATAAAATTCCAGCGCAAACGGAGGAGGCCAAATAGTGGATCAAGTTACGCCCACTGGGCCGCCAGACCGATTCCTTCCAGAATGATATGGCAAGCCTTTCGTATTTCCGCTTCTTCAATAATGAGGGGCGGAGCAACGCGCAGGGAATGGCTGTTGAATAAAAACCAGTCGGTCACCAGGCCTTCGGCCATGCAGTGTTTGATCACAGCCTGCACAAAATCAAAGTCGGGTAGTTCAACCGCCAGCCACAAACCGGCACTACGGACCTCAATGATGGCCGGATGACGGAGTAACTCCAGAAATAACTTTTCCTTGGTCTTCACCTGTTGAATCAGGTCGGTTTCCAGAAGTGTTTCCAGGGTTGCCAGTGCTGCTGCACAACCCACCGGGTGTCCACCGAAGGTGGTAATATGACCCAATATTGGATCGTGAGAGAGCGATTGCATGATTTCGCGTGAAGCGACAAAAGCACCGATAGGCATACCGCCACCCATACCCTTTGCCAATAGCAAAATATCGGGTACAATGCCGTATTGCTCAAAGGCCCAAAGTGTGCCGGTACGGCCGTAACCCGCCTGAATTTCATCGAGGATCAGCAGGCAGCCGACCTCATCGCAGCGCTGGCGTAGTTTTTTGAGGTAATCATTTTTGGGCGTTTGCAAACCACATTCCGCCTGCACAGTTTCGACGATCACGGCGGCGGTTTTTTGGGTGATGACCGCAAGGTCTTTTTCCTGATTAAAATCGAGGTGGCGAATGCCGGGAAGCAGGGGATGAAAAGCCTGCGTAAAGTCCTTGGGCCACATCAAACTGGCCGAGCCCTGCGTACTACCGTGGTAGGCATTTTTGGCGGCAACAAATTCCGCCCGGCCGGTATAGCGTTTGGCCAGCTTCATGGCGCCCTCCGTGGCTTCTGTACCCGAATTGACAAAATAAACACTATCCAGTGGATCGGGCATATGGTCGGTCATCAATTTGGCCAACTGCACCTGAGGAGCCAAAACGTACTCGCCATAAACCATGGTATGCAGGTAGCGATCCAATTGGGCCTTAGCCGCAGCGACCACCTTCGGATGGCGGTGACCCAGACTACTTACCCCGATGCCCGCAATGAGATCCAGGTAAGCTTTTCCCTCAGTGTCATACAGGTATATGCCCTCCGCCCGATCGATTTCGAGCATGAGCGGGAAGGCGCTGGTTTGGGCCAGATTTTTCAGGAAAAGTTGTCGCATATTGAGCATAAAACAAGGATTTTGACCCGCAAAAATAGGCTTTTGCGGACACCTTTGCCCATTTCCCTAATGGATTCTTACTTTGTACACCAATAGCAGCTGTTGGTCTGCCCAAAAGCCATACGTCCCGTTGCGTAAGTCATTGGTATCCAAAACGATCTTGTACTGATTGCCTTCTTGACGTAATGTTGCTTCTACCTTTTTGTGGGTCCGCAGGTTGCCGCAAAAAACCTCCGGAAGCTTCGCATCACTTTGGAAAAGAATCTCCAGGTCCTCTCCCTTTTTCACTTCCAATTCATTGGTCGTTGGAGACAGTCCGGTCAGGCCGTAGGCTATAGCCGCCCGTCCAAGAATGGGAAAATCCTTGTAGGTATCTTCGTCATTGGCCTTATCCAGCAGCTGCCACTTTTCGTCGTGTGGCAAATGATTGAGTGCAAACATCTGATGATCTTGGGCAAAGAAGCCGGGCTCAAATGAGAAATGAAATTTGCCTTCCCGGCTAAAACCACTGCCATAGGTGGCATCTACCAATTTCCAGCCTTCGCCCCAATCTACGGCATTCCAGGCGTGCCTCCCCCCACGGCTACCAGATGCACCGGGATCAGTTTTTGAATAGCCTCCAACAAATTCGCAGGGAATATCGGCGTGATGGCAGAGGGCCTGAAAGGTGTAGGCATAATTTTGACAAATGCCCTTTTTCTTTTTTAAGGTATAACTAATTTCGCCGTCAATTCTCTCCTGGATTTCTGATTTGCTCATCTTCTGAGGGCCTTTCTGAGCCGCTTTCATGCGCTTTTCCAGCAAGCGATGATCATAAGCAACGTTTTTGGCCAACCAATAATAAATGGCCTCGGCTTTTTCCTTCGGGGTAGCAAAGCCTTTGGTGATCAGGTTGGATAATTCCACCGGATCGGTAGATTCTACCGCTACAATGGCATCATATTTTTCCCAGTCGGTTTGACCAAATAGCGATGAGCCAACCAATAGCACAAGCAGTGTGCAAAGTGTACATGCAGATTTCATGATTTAGATTTAGAGCACGTCTTTAAAGACGGAGTTTAAAGTTAATATTACCATGGCAAAAATAGCATTATTTAATGAAATTAAAAATTGACTACCCCCAATCAAAATCACCGATTAACTGGTCCATAAATCGATTGGTCTCTGCATCAATTTCTCCCGGGTGCTGTTCATACCAGGCTACGATTTCTTTCACGCCCTGACTAAATGGAATTTTGGCTTCGTACTCCGGCACCAGGTTCTTGACCTTGGTATTTTCAAAGATCATACTGTGGGATTTATCGCCCAGTAGACCATCTCCATATTCCGGCGCGTAGCGGGCAATGACCTTGGAGGGCACGTGCACCAGATTTGGCTCTACGTTTAGCTCGCGAGCAAAGAGGTGATAGATATTGTTCCAGGAAAGCCACTCATCAGAGGTGATTTGATAGGCTTCGCCGATGGCTTCCTTTTTACCCAGCAGGCCTACAAAACCAACTGCAAAATCGCGATGGTGGGTCAAGGTCCAGATAGACGTACCATCGCCGATGACCACCACCGGCTGGCCTTTTTTCATGCGTTGCAGCGTGGTGTATTTTCCTAAAAGCGGGATCATCGTTTGATCGTAGGTATGGGAAGGCCGCACGATGGTGAACGGAAAACCATTTTGGCGATAAGCCTCCTGCAAGACTTCCTCGCAGGCTATTTTGAGGCGGGAGTATTCCCAAAAGGGATTGGATAGGGGTGTTTCTTCGGTGACCGGTAACTTTTCAGGTGGTGTCTGGTAAGCGGAGGCGGAACTGATGAAGACAAACTGCTTTGTTTTGCCCGCAAATAGTGCAATGTCATTGTGAATATGTTGCGGCTCAAAGGCAATCCAGTCGACCACCACATCAAACTCATGACTGCCCAACGCCTTTTTGGTCCCCTCTACATCGCGAATATCGGCCTGGATAGTCTTTACTCCTTCTATCTTTCGCAAACCGGTTTTCCCCCGGTTCAAATGATAGAGGTCAATGCCGCGCGCAATGGCCAGTTCTGAACATGCAGAGCTGATTACTCCGGTGCCGCCGATGAATAGTACTTTCATGATTCCTAATGTTTTATTACGTAAGAAACAATGTCCTTAATCCGGTCTCCTTTTGCTCCTTTAAATTCATAAAAATCAGCAAAATGATAGACCTCTCCTGAAGCCATTTCCAATGAACCATTTACTGCGCCTTCCCGGCCATGAGTCACCACTTTGTCGAGGATCAATGCTGATATTTTGTAGTCTTTCATAGATTCAAGGTGAGCCATTACGACGGCCTTACCTTCCAGTTTTTGATCTCCGTGGATAGTCCAAATGATGTCTTCCGTCAGGCATTGTGCAAGATGATCTGTATCCCCTTTTGCGTAAGCAATATTAAAGTCTTTCAGAAAGATTCGTTTTGGGGCGTTGCCGCAAGCGGTTTTTATGTTGATTTTCATAGCAAGCAAAAGATATTCTTTATTCTAAAAGGGAATCAGTTATCCAACAACCGACGATGGTAATTCACCTGCCCCAGGTGGTACGACAAGTGAGCCACCAGGTGCACCAAAAAATGCTCCGTGGTCGTTTTTTGATCAAACACCCGCGCCGGATATTCCCCTTTCAGGTCTTCTTCGGAAATCTGGTCCAAACCATGATTGACATCCTTAATGGTTTTGTCGATCATTGCCAACAGCTCGTCACGCGGTACATCTTTTTGAGAAAATTCCAGTTCCCGTTGCCGGACGTAGCCGTTTTTGCCATAAACTGCCGCAATAAATGCGTTGAGATTGCCGATCAGGTGCAGGCATAGGTTACCACCTGAGTTCAGGATTTCCTTGTTGATAATCCAGAGGTTAGCCTCCCGCTGATAGGCGGAAACTTCATCTTTTAATTTGTTCAAATCCCGGGTAAAGAGGACCTTGAGTACTTCGATCAGGGAGTTTTGCATATCGGGTATTATTTTGTTTCGCTTTTGATTTGGATGGACCAGGGTTCACCGGCCCCCCATGTTTCCCTGCCATTGTCTTCGTAAAACCCATTCTCATTTTGGACTGAATCACAGGGACTCCAAATGACGTAAAGGACGCCGAGAGATGGTTCGATCCAGTTGGTGCGGTATTGAATTTTAGCACAGGACTGATCTCTGTTGACTACAATTTCGGAAATATCTTTTTCCGCCAGCACCCCCGAAAGAGAAGGGCTTAGAAGGTCTGCCTTTAGGGTTTTTCCCAGATTACTATTGATGTATTTGCTATTGAGCATGATCTGACTGAGGTATCCCCAATCGGCCGCTTCCCGGTTGAGCATGTTGATTTTTTGCTGGACGATTTTCTGCTTCTTTTGCTCGTCGTTGGTACAATTAGTGAGCAATAATATTACACCAAGGAGACAAAGCGGAAGACGGTATTTTTTCATGACTTTAATAGATTAGATCCCATTTTCCTCCGTCAAAATCACCGGATATCCTTCCGTCACCATCAGCGTGTGTTCATGTTGAGCCACAAAGCTTTTGTCTTTGGTCATGAGCGTCCAGCCATCGCCAGCTTCATAGACTTGCTGGGTGCGGGTGGAGATGAAGGTCTCCAGCGCAATGACGCTGTTTTTGCGAAAGCGTCCCCGATTAAATCGGTCGCGGTAGCAGGGAATTTCGCGCGGTTCTTCGTGTAGTTTGCGACCCGTACCGTGGCCGCAGAGGTTTTTAATCACCTTATAGCCGCGTCGTTTGGCCTCGGTTTCAATCAGCCCGCCAATATCCATGATGCGCACGCCGCCCTTGATCTTGCTGATGGCCTTGTAGAGGATCTCTTTTGAGGCTTGTACCAGCGGTTCCAGGTTGCGGTAATCCTGCCCAAGGACGAAAGAGCCGCCATTGTCGCCATAAAAACCGTTCAGTTCTGCCGAGACATCGATATTGACCAGGTCACCGTCCCGCAAGATGGTGCGCTCCGAAGGAATGCCGTGGCACACCTCATGATTGATGCTGATACAGGTATACCCGGGAAAGCCGTATTCCTTCTTCGGTGCGGGTACTGCGCCAAAGGCTTTTAGTAGCTGATACCCATATTCATCCAGTTCTTTGGTCGACATGCCCACCTCGGCATATTCCTGCATTTTCTTCAGGGTGACAGCTACCGCACGCCCCGCTTCCTGAATGCCGATGAGATCGGCCTGTGTATCTACGGACATAATTTTCGTTTTTTGCAAGATAGGGAAAATACATAGATTAATAAAGATAGCGCACCTCCGGCGCGCAACCCAACGATGGTAAAACTGGGCTACAAAGAAGTGGTTCCTCCGGGACCGGGCTGGGGGGGGTAAATGGCACCGTTTTCGGCACAAAATAGCGCTCACTGGCATCATGACATCTGCTGTTTTGATACGGTCTCACGCGTGCTGGAAGCACGCCATCTTTGTAGAACGGTCATAGCCCACGAGTTGGCGCGCCGGAGGTGCGCTATATTCTTTTGGCGAAAGCCAACATGTCGTCATACAAGCGCTACAATTTATGAAACGGCTTTACAACAATAGATTCCGGGGTCAATAATTGGATATAATATATCCCATTTGGGAGATTAGAAACATCAATAGCTGTCTGTCCGATAAAATTGTCCTGAAGCCGCCATTGACGCCCATCTGAGGAAAAAATCTGATATTTGATCACGCCTGAGTGCACTGTTTCTATACGGAGAAAATCGTATGCAGGATTGGGTATTAATGTAAAGCTTTCTTGCGCTTCCAGGTCTTCCGTTCCGGTAAAATTGCAGGCATAATCCACAAATTTCAAAAACCCGAGGTTTTCATCTTCATAACAGCGGGTCTCAAAAATACCCGAGGCATCACAAGGAAACATCACGCTCATGTCCGGAAAAAGGCCATCGCTAAATCCCAGATTTTCAATGACACGATAATTGTCGAAAAAGGTAATGGGCGGATCAAAAGTGATGTGTTGAATCCTGAGGCTATCCATGCCATTGTTGTAATAGAAATAAGAAATGGAATCGACAATGGCCTCTCTCGTTTGTTCCAACGAAGGAGCGGGGTTCCAAAATTCGAAGGTCCAGGATTCCCCGACATCTGCCCCAAAGTCGGCGAGCAATTTAAACTTCATGCTATCGGGATTTTCCAAATCTACCTCGCTGTAGTAGTACAATTTTTCGTCTTCAACATACATGTATTGGGGAGAAGGAAGCAAATTGCAGGTGCCCGGAATTTCAATGATTTTGCAGGCTTTATTTTCAATAATGGTATCGCCAACGCTTACGATTGTGCCGTAATGGTTGTTCCAGAAGATGTCATAGATGCCCACATGCCACACGGCCCCAACGGGTGCGAAATTTTGGGTAAATCCAGTATTTAAAGCAGCGAAAAAGGAAAAATAAAGGATTAGGAGGGGTATTCTTTTTTTCATCAGAAAGGGGTTTTGGTTGTTCTTGTAAGATATGGGATTTTATCTTTAAAAACGCCGATTGGGGTTTCACCTGATGTTTGTTTTGGTTCCCTTGCCGACATAGATAAATAAATGGTAAATTTTTGAGTTGGAATCAAGGAGATCAATCTAACAATTGATATCAGGGTTAATGCACATTAGAATAATAGTTACAAAAAGAGCCCATCCAAAATAGATCAGGATGGGCTTACTTAGCACGAATTGTTCACTCGTTGAGATAAATATTCTTTAATCGCGAGCAGTTATCTGCTTGTCATATTTTAGTTCTTTGGAAAGAGGGACATTACTTTTGCATAGCAAAATTATTGATCCAAATGCAATTCAATCTGACGGATTCTGCTAAAAAGGTGAACAATCCTTGCAAAAACAACCTGAAAATCAACTTGCTGAGGTGCTTTATTTGATTTTTTCGCAAAAAAATTCATCTTTATTTGGCAATTCAGCGATTATACAGATATTTGTTTTATATGCAGCTACCTCATAATTTCCTCAAAGGCAGGAGGCTGGAAACACTGGTTGAAAACAAAACCTCCTACACGCTGGAAAACGCGGCCATGCACGTTTTTGAAACTCATGAGGTCGCCGAAAAGGTATTGCTGCAATTTAACCAACCGGTGCTGGCCAGCATGTTTCAGGGCAAAAAAATCATGCACCTGCGCAATCACCAATCTTTTGATTTCTTGCCTGGAGAATCGCTCATTCTTCCTTCCGAAGAACTGATGTGTATCGATTTTCCGGAAGCGCAGATGGAAAACCCGACCCGCTGTCTGGCCATGGCCATTTCCGAAGAGAAGATCCATGAGATTGTCATGCTGATGAACGAAACCATGCCCAAAGCTGAAAAGCAGGAGTGGGCCTTTGTCGATTACAATTTTCACTTTACCAATGATGTCGGCATCTATCAGATCATTCAACGGCTGTTGTTTCTGTTTACAGAGGACCACCCCTCCAAAGATGTATTCGTTGATTTTACTCTACGCGAACTGATCATCCGCATCCTACAGGCAGATTCCAAAAAGATCTATACCGAAAAAGCCCTGAGCCTGAGTAGCAGCAATCGCCTGGCTTTCATCATTCAATACATTCGCGACAACCTAGGCAAGCCGCTCACCATTGAGGAACTTAGCCATAAGGCCTACATGAGTGAATCCAATTTTCATCGGGTTTTCAAGAATGAACTGGGTATTTCACCCATCGATTTTATCAATAACGAACGCATCAAATTGGCGGCAAGCCTCCTTCAAGATCCCAAAAAGAAGGTCAAAGAGGTGTATATGGAATGTGGATTCGAAAGCCGCTCCTATTTCAACCGGGTATTCAAGCGCAAGAAAACCCTCTCCCCTAAAGCGTACCAGCTCAAATTAAGACAAGACAGCTAGTGCAACTAGTCCGAAATGATTGATCCTTTTTTCAGGCTCTATGTGTTGATAATGTTGAACATCGAATGTCAATCATTTCTGCATCAATCCACTAGTGCGATATACAATCTCAAATCCTTCCTTTTCCCGTTGGACGTGACTATCTTCGCAGTCAAGAATCAACTATGTCATCCTATTCCACTCAGCAAATTGCGGGGATCATGCGCGGGAAGGTCCTGCCCGAAGGTGCTCCCGACTACCCGGTAGCGCAACTACAGTACGACAGCCGCCAGGTGATCTTTCCCAAAACGGGATTGTTTTTTGCGCTCCAGGGGCCTCAGCAGGATGGACACCAATTCATTTCGGCAGCCTACCAGGCAGGTGTGCGAAGCTTTGTAGTGTCGCGGAAAATGCCGGTCGAGGAGTACCCGGATGCCTGCTTTATACAGGTAGAAGACGTACTAAATGCCTTGCAAACATTGGCGAAAGCCCACCGGAAACAATACCATATCCCAATCATCGGCATCACCGGTAGTAATGGCAAGACCATCATCAAGGAATGGCTATTCCAGCTGCTGCACGATGATTACAATATTGCGAAAAGCCCCAAAAGCTTTAATTCTCAACTGGGCGTGCCATTATCAGTCTGGCAACTACAACCCGAACATGAACTGGGCATTTTTGAAGCCGGGGTATCCACACGAGGAGAAATGCAGCGGCTTGCGCCAATGATTGACTGTAGCATCGGTATTTTTACCAATATCGGTGAAGCGCACCGCGAAGGATTTGCCAGCGAAGCCGAAAAGATCGAAGAAAAGCTCAAATTGTTTGCCAATACTGACCTGTTGATCTACTGCCGCGATCACAAAAGCCTGCATCAAGCTATCACAAAGACGGATATTCCAACGCTTTGTTGGTCCACCCAGACTCAGGCCGATTTACAAATTGTTGACATCAAAAATATTGGCTCGCATACCCAATTGCGTGGCATTTATGGTAGTGAAACTTACGAAATCCAGATCCCTTTCAACGAAGCCACAGCCATTGAAAATGCCATTCACTGCTGGGCAACCCTGCTTTATCTAAATATTCCTCCGGAGAATATTTCCGCCAGAATGGCGCAACTGGATGCCCTGGCCATGCGCCTCGAACAAAAGGAGGGGATCAACAATTGCATCCTGATCAATGACAGCTATAATGCCGACCTCACTTCCCTGACCATGGCCATGCAGTTTTTGCAGCAGCAAAATAAAAACCTGAAACGTACACTGGTCTTGTCCGACTTTTTGCAAAGTGGATTGAGTGATGCTGAATTGTACCAGCGAATAGCACAACTGTGCGACGAAATCGGTATTGACCGCTTGATTGCTATTGGAGCACGGGTGGGACAGTTGGATACTTATTTGCCGGAAGGCACCCAAAGACAGTTTTTCGCCAATACCAATCACTTTATTGAGCAATTGCCCAACTTGCTTTTCCAGGAAGAAATTATCCTGCTCAAGGGAGCCCGCCCATTTGGTTTTGAAGCCATTGCCGAACGCCTTTCCCGACAGATACACCGCACCCGGTTGGAGGTCAACCTCAATACGCTGGCCCACAACCTCCGGGTGTTTCGAAAGTACCTGAATCCCGAAACGCGACTCATGGTCATGGTCAAGGCGGCGGCTTATGGTAGCGGCAGCCTGGAAATTGCCCGTGCGCTGGAATTTCACCGCGCCGACTATTTGGGGGTGGCTTACGCCGATGAAGGAGTCGAGCTAAGAAAAGGCGGCATTCATTTGCCCATCATGGTGCTCAATCCGGAACCGGCGGCTTATGATGCATTGCTGAGGTACCAGTTGGAGCCGGAAGTATACAGCTTGAATCAACTTCGCGAGCTGGCACAATTTTGCCGTAGCCGTGGCAGTGATATGGCCATACATTTGAAGATAGAAACCGGTATGAACCGACTGGGGTTTGAACCACAACACTGGGATGAACTCTGCGAAATACTCAGCCACAATCCACAATTGAAGGTCCGTTCCATCTTCTCCCACCTGGCGGCGAGCGAGTCCACCGTGCATGATGCATTCACTCATCAGCAAGTGGAGCGTTTTGAAAAAGGGTATAAAAAGCTTACGCAATGTCTGGGCTATGCTCCTTATCGCCACATCCTCAATTCGGCTGGTATCCTGCGCTTTCCACAATACCAGATGGAAATGGTGCGTTTGGGCATTGGCCTGTACGGAGTGGGCGAAGCCGACGAACAGATCAGGCCAGTGATGCAGCTCAAGGCAACGGTATCACAAATTAAAAGCCCGGCACCAGGCGAAACCGTGGGCTACGGCCGACATGGAAAGCTAACCCCGGGAACCCGGATTGCCACCATTAGTGTGGGCTATGCTGATGGCCTCTCCCGGCGGGCGGGAAATGGGCGCTTTAGTGTCGCTATCCGTGGAGAACCGGCCCCGATTGTGGGTAATGTGTGCATGGATATGTGTATGGTGGATGTGACGCATATTGCCAAGGTAGAAGAGGGGGATGAAGTGGTCGTCTTTGGCGAACAGCCGCGGGTAGAGACATTGGCGCAAGCCCTGGAGACCATTCCTTATGAGGTGTTTACCAATATTTCTCCGAGAGTGAAGCGGGTGTATGTGAGGGAGTGATTTGAGGGAGTTTAGAGTTTAGAGACAGTATAGGAGGTTTATGTTTAGGCGGGGGAGACAGTTTAGTTAGTATGTTTGAAAAACGAGCTTTGGGCCGTAATTTGAGAATATTCAATAACTCAAAACCCAAAGCTCTATGAAAAAAGCAAATTATTCAGGACAAAAGTTGTACATCGGCATCGACGTACATTTAAAACAATGGAATGTTGGGATTTATACGGAATCAAGTTTCCACAAAGTATTCCAACAACCTCCGGAAGCCAATGTGCTACGCAGCTACATGGACCGGCACTTTCCTGGAGGAGAATACTATACGGTATACGAAGCAGGCTTAACAGGCTTTAAGACCCATCGGGATCTGTCGTCGTGTGGCTTTAACAATATAGTAGTTCATCCCAGTGATGTACCGACCAAACATAAAGAACGATTGCAAAAACGAGACGCAGTAGATGCCTGCAAATTAGGTCGTAGCCTAAGGAATAAGGAGTTGGAGGGCATCTATGTTCCCTCACTAAAGGTACAACAAGATCGGGAGTTAATCCGCTATCGGTGTAATAAATTAGTAGGTAAGCAGACTCGGATAAAGAACCAGATCAAGTCATTTTTGGTTCTTTATGACTATAGATATGGAGGAGGCTCAGCCTCGTGGACCAAGGCCTATCAAGGCTGGTTAAAGAACTTGGAGATATCTAACACAAGTGCAAGACAAAGTTTGGATCATTTGCTTGAAGAGTTAGAATATTACCAAAAGAAATTACGGCAGGTGGATCGTCAGATTGTGGCATTGAGCCGTCAGCCGGAATATCAAGATCAGGTTAAATTACTCAAGAGTGTACCGGGAGTGGGTTTACTGGTGAGTATGATTCTGTTAACAGAGCTGGGGGATATGCTGCGCTATGAGAACTTAGATCACTTGTGTGCCTATGTGGGTTTGATCCCAAATGTGTCCGGCTCAGGAGATACGGTTAGAGTAGGAAGACAAACGAAGCGCGGCAATAAATTGGTCAGACGGATGTTGGTACAGAGTGCCTGGGTAGCTAAGGGGCAAGATCCAGGCTTATTGGCTTGCTATGAAGAATTAGTCAAGCGTATGCACGGCAATAAGGCTATTATAAGAATTGAAAAGAAGTTGCTCAATCGGATTCGCAGAGTGTTGCTCAGTGGTCAGCCATACCAGATGGGTATAAAATAGTAATCAGGCAAAAAGCCTTATTACCCAAGACTTAAAAAATGGGGGATTCAACGCTATCAACCGTCTACGGCTCTAAGACCGTTTTGTTTAGATTGCGTCCCCCACCTTTAGCTATAATAAAACTTTGCGGCACTTGACCGCTGATAGAAGACTTTAGGCAAGGGAGTAAGGAATTGCGAGTATTACGCTTGGTCTTTTTTTCAAAAGCCCCTTTATGAAAAGGGGGGGCTTTCGAAAAAAGGAAAAAATGAATGATTAGATTACACTCAAAGAAAAGTCTCTGGGAGTGATAAAAAAAATTTGTGCCTAGACTAAAAAAAGTGGTCGGAAGTGTTGTTTTTCAACATAGAAGGCGGTTGAGGAAAGGACGCAGCTGATTATTCTGCAAATTTTGTAACCCTGGGAATCCTGCTTAAGTTTAGAGTTTAGGGAGGTTTAGAGTTTAGAGGGGGGAGGCGGTTGAGGTGGTCGATGTTGCAAACATCTCCCGAGCGGTTGATTGCCCTAAAACCTAAAGCCCAAAACCTGATTCCTTAACCTGCCTACTTCTGTAATGTCGGCTGGTAGTATTAAGGAAATCCTAAAAGGCATGAAAACACTCTCAAAATTGCTAATTTTGCGGTGCTTTTAAAAAAAGGTACTTCTATTTTGATAAAAAACGATCAAACAATCATGGTAAAGAGAATCATCATAGTGCTTATTGCTGTCATGGGGATAGCGGCAGCAGCACTGGCCCAGGAAGACCAGCGCGAACTCTTTTCAGTGGAGGAAAATCCGGTTGCTGTCTCTGAATTTGTGTACATCTATAGCAAGACCAATGGGGAAACGGCCGACTTTTCCAGAAAATCGCTGGAAGAATACCTCGACCTCTACGTCAAGTTTAAATTGAAGGTCCAGAAGGCCAAAGACATGCAACTCGATACTATCAAGTCGCTCAACGACGAACTGGCCGGGTACCGCAAGCAATTGGCAGACTCTTACCTGATCGATAAAAGCCTGATCGATGAATTGGTGAAGGAGGCCTATGACCGCATTCAGCAGGATGTCGATATCAGCCACATTCTGATTTCGGTAGCACCGGATGCTGCACCTTCGGACACCCTGGTGGCGTTCCGGAAGGCAGAGAGCGCCATGAAGCGCATTGAAGGTGGTGCTGACTTTGCTGCGGTAGCCAAGGAGATCTCGACGGATAAATCAGTAACACGTAACGAAGGACATGTAGGCTATGTAACGGCCCTGTTGCCTAATGGCTTCTACAACCTAGAAACAGCAGCATACGAGGCGCCGCTGAACAAACTGATTGGACCTATCCGCACAGCTGCCGGGTACCACATCCTGAAGGTTAATGGTCGCCGCCCGGCGCGGAGTGAAATGGAAGCTGCGCATATTCTGGTGCGAGAAGACAAGAAGACCTCCGAAGCTGCCAAGGCCAAAATTGACAGTATTTACCAGTTGCTCAAGAGTGGAATGGACTTTGCCGATCTGGCCAAGGCGGTTTCTGAAGATGGCCGCACGGCATCAAATGGCGGACACATCGGTTTTTTTGGTATCAACCGCTACGAAAAGTCATTTGAAGAGGCCGCTTTTGGGTTGAAGGAAGATGGTCAATACTCCAAGCCATTCCAAACCAGCGCCGGCTGGCACATCGTAAAAAGAATTAGTCACAAAGGCATACAACCTTTTAATATTGAGAAGAGTCGTTTAGATGGTAAAATTCGCCGAGACTCTCGTTTTGAAGATGCGCGCATGCAAATGCTGGGCCGCATCAAGAAAAACAGCAACTTCAAGGAAAACCCGGCCGTACTCGACGAGTTTGCCAGTTCTTTGACCGATACGTTCCTGACTTTCCGCTGGAGAGCACCCAAGAAAAAGTCACCGGATGTGCTGTTTACACTGGGGAAAGACTACAAGGCAACCCTGGGTGACTTTACCGATTACCTGGCCAGTGCCTCCCGTCAGCGCCTGAAAATGGGGCGTGGCGGTAATTTGAGAAATGCGGTTGACCAACTGTACGAAAGTTTTGTCAACGATCAGGTATTGAGGTACGAAGAAAGCCAGTTGGAAAATAAATACCCGGAATTCAAATCGCTGATGCGTGAATACGAAGAGGGCATCCTGCTTTTTGAAGCGACCAAGCGACTGGTGTGGGACAAGGCATCGCAAGATTCCGCAGGACTGGAGGCCTTTTTCAACCAGCGGTTGTCGAAAAAATACAAGTGGAAAGAGCGTGCTGAAACGAGTGTATACCGCGTAGGTGGACGCTTTAAAGATCAGGCACAATCCATCTACGACTACGCCAAAAAGCACAGTGCTGAAGAGGTGAAAGCTAAATTTAATACCGATAGCACCACGGTGGTGACGGTTGAGAGCGCCACATATGAGGAAGGTCGTAATCCGGATTTGAAGACCATGTCCTGGAAAAAGGGTGAAATGTCGAAGATGGAAGAATTGCCGCGTAGTGAATCGATGAAGTTTTACAAGATTGAAAACATCCTTCCTGCGGGTCCAAAAACGCTGAAAGAAGCAAGAGGATACGCAGTGGCCGATTACCAGGATCACCTGGAAAGAGAATGGGTGGAAGCTTTACGCAAAGAGTACAAGGTGAAGATCAACAAGCCCGTTTTTGAAAGTTTAATTAAAAAATAAGTTGGCAACAAAATGAAAATGGGGATAAAATTAAGCGGATTTTTGTTGCTGGTAGTCTTGATCATGTCAGCCTGTCAATCGGCAGACGACAAGGAAGGGGGGGATCGTTTGTTGGCGAAGGTGCAGAATAAATCACTGTACCTTTCGGAAATGGACGGCATGTTTCCCACCGGAACAACAAGTGAAGATAGTTCCCTGATCATCAACGCCTATATGTCGCGCTGGATTAAAGATGCGCTGCTGCTTTCTGAAGCGGAGCGCAATATTCCCAGCGACCTCAATATCGATAAGCTGGTACGCGATTACCGGGCATCATTGATCCGCCACAACTATGAGCAAATCATTGTTGAGCAACGGCTCGACTCAACCGTTTCCCAGGCAGAGCTGACCGAGTTTTACGAAAAAAACAAGGAGCAGTATCAACTGGAAACACCCATTATTCGTTGTCATTTTATTAAGGTGCCGGTACCCGTACCGGAAGCAGATAAGTTGCGGCGCTTGTGGAATAGCAACTCGATGGGGGCTTTTCACAATCTTTCCAAATACTGCGAAGAACACGCGGTGGCCCATTTGCTGGAAGACAGCGTGTGGTACAATGTGGAAAAGATTGCTATCGAATTGCCGCAAGGCACCCTCACTGCCGATAATGTGGGGTCAAAAAAAGAGTTTACGCAGCGGGACAGCAAGTATCAGTACTACTTCCGTTTGTTTGAACTGAAAAAACGCAAGGATATCGCTCCTTTGTCTTATATTCAGGATCAGGCCCGCAAGGTGATCCTGCACAACCGCAAGATCAAGTTACTGGAAAGGGCTAAGGAAGAACTGTACGATCGGGAGTCGCGGAGAGACAACATTCAGGTTTTTGTGGAGTAAAAAATAGTATAAATCAATGAGACAATTAATTGTAACAATAGCATTTTCGATGATGGCCCTTATGGGAATAGCCCAGCGGCAAGTCATTGATAAGGTAGTGGCTACCGTGGGGGGCGAATTAATCCTGCTCTCCGAAGTGGAAGAACAGCATGCGCTGATGGAAGCCCAAAGTGGTGTGCTGCCGGAAAATGCCCGTTGTGAGATCGTCAATAGCCTGCTGGTCAACAAACTACTCCTCAATCAGGCCAAGCTGGATAGTGTAGTGGTTAGCGATGAAGAAGTGGAAGAACAGCTCAATGCCCGTATTGACCGCATTCTGACCTATATGAACGGTGATGTCAGCCAGTTTGAAGCCTACTATGGCCAATCTATCGGCGAGGTAAAAGCTCAGTTTCGCGAGGACCTGCGCAACCAGATTCTCGTAGAGCGCATGAGGGGCCAGATTATGACCGATATCACGGTAACACCATCAGAGGTAAAGAAGTTTTTTGCCAAAATTCCAGTGGATAGCCTACCCTATTTTAGCTCCGAAGTGGAAGTCGGCGAAATTGTGTACAAACCCAAAGTCAATGCCGAGGAACGGGAAAAGGCCGTCACCAAACTGGAAGGTATCCGCCAGCAAATCCTTGATGGCGAAGCCACCTTTGAGGAAATGGCTCGAAAGTATTCCCAGGACGGCTCCCGGAATGCCGGCGGTGATCTGGGCTGGGCCAAGCGCGGTAAGTTTGTACCCGAATTTGAGGCCGCCGCTTACAAGCTCGACAAAGACGAAATGTCGCCGGTGGTGGAAACGCAATTCGGCTTCCACGTCATCCAAATGCTGGAGCGGCGCGGTAATTCCATCAACACCCGCCACATCCTGATCCGCCCGGAAATTACCGACAATGACCTCGAGCTGGCACGTGCTCACCTCGACTCGGTGCGGATGTTGATTGAGTCGGATAGTATCACCTTTTCGCAGGCGGTGAAGATTTATTCCGACGAAGATGCCCAGAGTTACAACAACGACGGCCGTATTGTCAACCCGAATACCGGCAATACCTTCTTCGAAATCGGCGACCTTGATGCCGACGTTTATTTTGCCGTAGATACCCTGCAACTCAACGAGGTATCTGCCCCGTTTGAATTCAATACGCCTGCAGGCGAAACCCATTTCCGGATCGTGCAGCTACAGTCGCGCACCGATCCGCATAAGGCCAATCTTAAGCAAGATTATTCCAAAATTCAGCAAGCCGCTATACAAGCCAAGCAAAGCGAGTACATC
This sequence comes from Saprospiraceae bacterium, assembly GCA_965229635.1. Classification (GTDB taxonomy): domain Bacteria; phylum Bacteroidota; class Bacteroidia; order Chitinophagales; family Saprospiraceae; genus BQJU01. Next base: position 850,431 of record OZ245894.1, on the reverse strand, counting down.
GAAGAGTGGGTCCTGGACAAGATCGACGCCACTTTCATTGCCCTCGACCGCCTCTACGACGGTTGTCCGAGCCTGGATGCCTGGCAGCAGCGGCGTCTTCGACCCTGATCTTAATCTTATGATCAAAAGAAAATGAGAACAAAATCCTCAAAGCGGGTGAAGCTGCTTTGGGGATTTTTTTATTAAATTGAGTTGAAAAATCGCTTTAATGCCTGCAATTCCAACCCACATCACCCTCCCCCAACTCCATACCTGGTTCAAAAAACAAAAGTTCCAACTGGCAAAGTTTGAAAAGGGAAGGCTGTACTTGTCCACCAACCAAATGGGTCAAACGGTAGCCTTTAAGCTTACACAAAAACCAGGTTTTGACACCTTCTATCGAGAAACACAAGGCGGCGCACTACTCGTATTTGAGGTACAACTCAAAGATGGACGGCTATCGTACCATGGCTATTGCCCAATCTGGTTGTTTGGCATCTGGACGATTAAACTATCGTTTAAAAAAAATGCGAAATGGCCGTTTCGGTATCGGGCGGAAGGAGCGGGGGTGGAGGAAAGGTTGAGAGGGGTGGTTGCTTGAGCGGGGGAGCGTTTGAGAGAGGGAGAGGGGGAGAAGTGCCTGATCATCTTGCAAATTCTATCACCCTGGGAATCCCGCTCAGGGGAGGTGGAGGCGGTTGAGACGGTTTAGAATCTCTGCGTCTAATCATTCTGCAAATTTTTGAATTCTGGGAATTCTGCTCAGAGACGGTTGAGAGAGGCGTTGCCTATTCATTCTGCAAATTCTTGAATTCTGGGAATTCTGCTTTAATTCTGCTCAATTTTATGAGTTTAAAGGTTAATGGTGAAAGTTTATTTTTGCCGCCTGGATTGATCCCAATGTTACAACCATCTCCCAAGCGAGGTTGTATTTGGCGTAAATTCTGGGGACCACTCCCGTCAGCCACAGCGTGGCGACACATAAAAATGCCCGGCTAATCGGAACTGTTCATTACCACCATTCTCCGGGTTTGCGCAAAATCTCCCGCTTCCAGACGGTAGAAATAAACGCCAGGAGTCAAGTCCTGGGCATCCAGGGTAATGGTGTGTAATCCCGGGGTTTTCACGTCATTCACCAAGGTCCGTACCAATACACCCCGCGCATCGAGAAGAGTCAGCATCACCTTCTCCCGTTGATTTAAACGAAAGCGAATATCCGTGGCACCCGAAAATGGATTGGGCTGATTGGGGAAAAGTTCGGCGGTTGGCGTTGCCACATCATTCACGCTGGTAGTCAATGCCCCCTGCCCATAAAGCGTCACCACGCCATAGCCGGGTACGTTTACGGAACTGCTACTATTGGGCAACGTAATTTGCGAGGGCTGCCAATAGTTGTTATCACTGGAAGTGAATACATCAAAAGTCACCGAAGGGGCCTGGATGTCAGGTATGCTGAGGGTAGCCGTTTGCGCATTTGGGGAGGTATTGATTAGGACGACGGTCAGGGTACCATCTTCTTCATGCGTGTAGGCGCTGGCGAGTAGCGTCTCTGATCCGGTCGTGCTGGTTGACACCCGATGGGCATTTGGGCGGATGTAGCGGAAGAAATGTTTGGCGGCTACGTATTTTGGGGAATTGACACCCAGGGTTTGATTCGTCAAAGCGAATGAAGTCGTATTCCCATTGTCATTCTCGGTGAAGGTCCAGTAGATCCAGGCGCTTTGTCTTCCTGTGGTCAATGCCTGATGAATGCGCAAGGCTACGCCCCAGCCGCCATTGCTGGGATAGCCATTAGCCGGGAACAGCCAGGCCGGATTTTCGCCGGAGGTTTCGGTCATCCATGACTTTTTGTTGTAGGAGGCATAACCAGCCACATTGCCGGGAATACCGGGCGCGGGACTAGTCTGCCAACCGTTGAGCCACCAATCCCATAGCGTGGAAGTGGCTCCGGAGGCACTCACGCCATCACTGCCATAGCCGTGAATGCAGAAAAAGTCGAGGGCGGCCATCGCCTCGGGATCGGCATTGAGGTTTTGTAGGTACTGCAGGTTTTTGTGGATGGTATTATCACCGCCGCCGTATTGCCACATGCCGTAGGCATCGCCGCCGAGCAGGTCTTCGGGGCCCATAATGCGGATGTCGCGTAGGTCTTCGTATTGGTCAAATTCGTTGCGCACGGCTTTCAACGCAGCAATGTATTGTGATGATAGCGGATAGGTAGCACTGTTATAAAACTCTTCAAAATTGAGTTCGTTCTGAATGCTGATGGCGTAAAATTGTACGTTGTGGAATTGCTGATAACCGCGAACGTAAGCCGCTGCGCTGCGCGCAAACTGAGTCAGCGAACTGGTTGGTCCATCACCCCCCAAATCCGAATCATCAAACACATCCAGCGGTTCTCCCGATACATCAATGCGGCCACCGGCGTAATTGCCACCCCAGATAAACGGCCAGGCAGCTCCCTGTACAGGGCCGGGCCACCAGTTTTCACTCCAGGAATTGCCGGAGGAAATCTTGACCCACGGCAATGGCGACCAGAAGGAGCCGATTAGTTTAAAGTCGCCCAGGTTTTCGGCTTGCGCCAATCCTTCATCAATGGCGCCATCATTGCTGTAGGTGAAATAATTGACGTTCTCATCAATATCTGGTCCCATCACGGCGATGGGGGCATTTTCTCCACCAAAAAGTCGGGAATAGTCATTGGGGCCGGTGTAGGTACGCACGCGATTGCCCTCCGGGCCATCGGGATTGTCGGGGTCTTCCAGGTTGAATACATGATCCGTAGCTGAGCCCATAAACCAGGGCGAATAAACGCTCAAATCCGAATAGGGAGAAACCAGTTGTGGTGTCAAATCCACCCGGTAGATGGAGGCGCGCATATCGTCAAAAAACAGTTGCTTCCACCAGGCCTGATTGACATCATTACTGCCCTGATGGGCACCAAATCCATCGATGATTTGCTGTTTTTCCGTAAGGAAAACTTCAACGGTTTGTGCCTGGCTAAAGGAGATAATGAAGAAAAAGAAGAGGATTGCTAATCGCTGCGTTTTTGGGAGGAAGGTCATATTTGCTTTTTTTAAGTGCATGTTTAGAAAGCTCTGTGGCTTTCGTTTTTAAAGAACCGCTTCATGCACTAACAAATATAAAAAAAGGCAAGCCCGAAAGCTTGCCTCGACAGGATAAAATATAATTCCAATGAATTATGATACTTCAATGTCACTTGTGGTCGATTCGAAGCCGGGTAGTTTGGGCAGTTGCACCTTCAAAATACCGTCTTCGTATTTCGCGCTGATCGCGTCTTTATCGATCTTTTCGTTGAGCTCGAAGCGCCGCTCAAAACCGATGGGGTAAAACTCCTGGCGGCTCCATCCGGCATCTTCTACCTGCTCGGGCTCCTTGACGGAGATAACGAGGGTGTTGTCCTTCATTTTGACGACAAAGTCGCTCTTGACGTAGCCCGCAGCGTAGACGTACAGCTCGTAGGCATCGTCTACTTCGCGCACGTTAACGGCTGGTTGCAGCCACATTTGTTGAAACTTTCTGGCCCACTTTTCGCGGCCGTGATGGCGAAATCCATGTCTGTGATGTCCGCCCCATTTTTGATGATATGCTTTGTTGTAACACATGATTTTACTGTTTTTAAGATTTTACTGTACTTTAATAACTCTGTAATTACTAACTAATTCGGTTGGTCGCTCCAGGCTTTCGGCGAAGTAGTCGGGTTCAAATTGCCAGGAGTTCAGTCCCCGGCGCTGACGATAATGCACATGGTCGTAGTAGTATGGGCGTTCTTCCCAGCTCAGGTTGCTGAAGAAGTAGCGCATCCGGCGTGCAGCGAAAAACACAAGGCTCATCACCGCAGCGGCTATCAGTGCCATGACCACAAATTTGGCCACGAACATAAATAGGAGAATGCCCAGCGAAAACATAAAAAAGAATTTAAACGGTCTCATGAAGGTTGATTTTGTACGCCTTTGGCAAACCTTAGGGTCTGTCAAAGGAGTGAATTTATGAATGACGGATCTTTGACAAATCTCGTGTTTAGAGTCAATCGAAAATGCAAATCGCCACTCCCTATGGTCGTTTTGCGCTTCACATTTTAGTTTGACCACAGCCTGTCCCGATTTCACATCGGGGAGATTTGTCAAAGAAGGTGAATGACTTACAAAAAGGAAGACGACCGTGCAGCAGGATTACTTTAAATTTTTCGAAAAAATTTCGAAAAAAGAGCATCACGGCTTTGTAAGAAATTCATTTACAGCTCATTGTAGGTAATTTATTTTTTCGACGAACGACAAAAAATAAATCAGCATTGCATTGTGGGAAGTTGTATTTTCGTGCGCTAAATTTGAAAAAATGGACGAAAATCTGCTGGCGGGCCAACAGGAAGAACAATTTGAGTTCATGATCCAGGGATTGCTGGATCAGCAATATGGCTTTGGCGATCAATTTATCGATCAGGCCACTGTGACCGGCCTTCGCAAGAATTTGCTGCATTTCCACGAAAGTGGCGTAATGCACCCGGCCGGAGTAGGCCGCAATTTTGATTTTCAACAAAACACCCTGATCCGCGGCGATGTGATCAAATGGATTGAAAAGGATAGCAAAGACCCCTTCGAAAGAGCTTTTCTGGATCGGGTGGAAGATTTTATTCTCTACCTGAATCACACCTGCTATGCAGGCATCAACGACTACGAATTTCACTACGCCTATTACGAGCAAAACAGCTTCTACAAGCGACATCTGGACCAATTTAAATCCCACCGTGGCCGCAAATTTTCACTGGTAACCTACCTCAATGAAGACTGGAAAGACACGGATGGTGGTGTACTGTCATTGTACCTCACACCCGATCATCAGGAGGACCTTGCCCCACTGGGAGGTAGAGCCATATTTTTTAAGAGCGATGAGATTGAGCATGAGGTGAGTCCTTCGCTCACGCGGTATCGGATTAGTATTGCGGGGTGGTTGAAAAATGTATAAGGAATGCTATACTTTTGACTTATAGTCTTCAATATTTATATATTCCAGGTCAATGTATTCTTGGTCCAAATGTTCAAAATCCTTGTCAGTTGTAACCAGTTTTAGGCCATAAACGCTCGCTGTAGCAGCTATCCAAATATCATTTTTACCCATATTTCTTGCTGTAAAGGTACTCTTTCTGCCTATCAGCTTGTTCTGGCTATAAGCATCTATGTCCCCATAGCGTTCAATGACGTCTTTGATATTTAGTCTTATTTTAGCTAACCGATCTACCACCTGCTCAATTCTAAGCTTTCTTTTTTCACCAATTTGCAACTTTTTGGTAAGTGCATCCAATTCTCCCAAGGTGACAATTGATATAGCTAGCCGGTTATTTTCATTAAAGAGATGATATTTTTCCTCAATCTTTCTCGCGATCTCAGATTCACGGCTGTAGATCAAAATAAGGTTAGTATCTAGTAGATAGTCCATCAGTTCGGAGTGGGCATAATCAATCTAGTGCTTCCAACAATTCTTCTAAAGAATGTTCCCATTCAATTCGATCAGCTAATTTTCGAAACTGCTCATAGCTGATTTGTTTGTAGTCTTGTTCATCTAGAAGTTCTTGAAAGGAGATGTTTTCATCTACTTCAACAGATGAGTCTTCAAAGGCTTTATTACTTTTTGCTTTTTGATTCAGCTGTTCTGCTTTTTTGTAGATTATCTTTAATTTATCAACATCATCAATCTTTGTCACAAGACTAATGATATCCATTTTCAAATCATTTGTATTGCTTGCTCCTTCCATTTTTGCATAATTTACTTTCCAAAAAGAGTTAACACAAATACTTGATCTATTAGAATGTGCTAAATAACTATAATGGAAACATTAGCGTCTTCTAAGAAGTTCCAGAGTTACTTACAAAGTAGTCGATTAAAGTTACAAAATAATCATAAATCTTACCAGTCAATTAAATTCTAATAGAATCTGTGGCCCCCTTAGCTGTTTTTCTTAAATTAGCACTAATTCCAAAGAAGAGCCTCCCTTGTTCCGAACACACTCGTGTCTAAATACTCCATGCTGAATTTTGTGAACCAATCACTTCTGGTGATTACAATATTCAGCTTATGAAGATGTTGATACTCATCCTTTCCGTTGTCCTGTTGTCGTATTCCTGCGGGACCTATCGTTATTATCAACCATTGCCCAATACCGCCTTGTTTGCCAATGAGGGTGAACTGCATCTTGTCGGCGACTTTGGAAGCTCCGGACTTTCCGCTAAGGCAGCTTACGCATTGCCTGGTAATATTGGCCTTACGGCAATGTATCACGCCTCGGTATTCAACTACCGGGTCAAGGAAGGCGAGCTGGGCATTGGTTATTATACGCCTACCAATCCCGCAGGTATTTTTGCATCTGGAGGACTGGGGTTTGGTTCCAATTTTGCCTACACCGACAGCACCCACTCCGTCAAAGCTTATGAGGGGGATTTTTACCGGCCTTATCTGCAATTGACGGCGGGAGTTGATGGCGGTACTATTTTGGGAAAGTTAAAAGGTGATCTGAAGTTTTCTTTTAAAACGAGCTACCTCATTTACGATGGACAGCACCTTCGGGGTTCTATGGAGGCCATCCGTTCACGGTATCTTCTGCTCGAACCGGCCTTTGTGATGGGCATTGGTTCGCAGGCATTTCGCATCGATTTTACGGTGGGGATGCCACTACATCCAACCATTGAAGGACTCAATGCTTTTGACAATGCACGCACCTTTCCCGCTACCGCAGGATTTGGCTTTCGACTGGTTTTGGGAAGGAAAAAGCTGGGGCAGTAACCAAACATCGCTCAGTCGCTGTCTGTTTTAGCAACATCAAATGGCTATTCCCCTGTACTGAATCGGGAAGCCTGGTGATCAATGGCGGTACGACCTACAATTATGGTATCATCAATACCGGTGATCTTTATAATGCCGGTAATCTGGTGGTGATTGATACCGGCCTTTTCAAATTGGCAGAACACCGTGACAACATCCACAATAGTGGGGTAATTGCGGTGTATGACTCCGAAGATTTAGAGACGCCTACCTACGTTTTGGTTGACAAAACCCTATAAGATTTAGAAAAAGAATTCCCGGAAGGGTAAGAATATTTCCTTGTTTTGACATATAGGGGTATATTAGCTATACACCACTTAGACCGTGATTGGAGGTCAAACTTTGATCTCCAATCATGGTCTTAAACCAAAATCGATGACAAGGCTACTGTACATCCTTACCTTTCTCCTAACCCTTTCTTCCTGTGCTTCAGAAACAGAGCAGGCGCCATCCTTATCGGAGGCCGAAAAACAAAAGATCGAAGCATTGGCCAATGAGCTGGAACAAAGCCTGAATCAGTACGACCATAAAGTGCTGCAAGGAGCCTGGGAAAGCAATTTGATGAAGAAACAATTCAAGGGGTTATCCGGTGATGAGAAAAGTATTCTCCATCATTTTTTCGAGAACGATTTCGCTTCAACGATCATTAACTGGAATGCCGCCATGATTCAAAGAATTCAAAGTGATAGCAGCACTACTTCTTTGGGCAAGGTGGAGCATTTTGATCACCATTCCGAGGTGACCTACATTTTGCTTTCCGATTCGTTTCATTCAGTGGACTTCCTGCGTTATCGGGTGGAGATGAGCGAAGGGAATGCAAAAATCAGTGATACCTACCTGTTTAAAGATGCGGCCTGGCTGAGCAAAAAGCTGAGGCAAACCCTTCGGGTGAATGCCCGTTATACGGCCAGCTCCCCGGAGCGAAGAATGACCAATCGGGCCATTGCAGCATCAGAAGAATATCTGGCCAGTGGCAATCCGCTGGAGGCATTGCTGGTGCTATATGACATTCCCGATGAATTTATGACGGACAATACGATGAGTATTCACAAATTAAGACTTGCCCTACAAGTAAGTGATTCCATCTATATTGCGGCATTACAACAAGAATTTGAGGACTATCCCAGTTTTTATATTCGCTATTTATACCACAGCCATTTTCAGGACTCCCTGGAGTTTAATCAGGTACTCGATACGCTGTCAATGATGCTTGGCAAAACAGCTATTGTGGATTCCTTGAGAACAGAAAGCTATTTTTGGGAATAGCTTCCGGGGCCGTGTGAAACATCGTCTGACTAAAATTCACTATTTTCGGGACAAAAACCGAAAATGAAAAAACTGATCCTCCTTATGTGTGCCATCTTCTTTGGCACTTTTCTTTCTGCTCAAGACAATGCGACTCCCTCTCCCATCATCTTCATCTGCGATGCCAGCGGCTCCATGTGGGGACAGATGGAAGGCAAAACCAAGATGCAAATTGCTACGGACGTTTTGTCTACTTCCGTCAATAATCTGCCCGACAATCAAAAAATCGGACTGGTGGCTTATGGGCACCGCGAAAAGGGCGATTGTGAGGACGTGGAATTTTTGGTGGCTGTAGCCAATGATACCAAAACCCAAATCAACGAATCGCTAAAAGGCATTAAACCACTGGGTAAAACACCACTGGCCTATTCGGCGCTACAGGTAATCGACTTGCTGAAAAAAGAAAAGATGAAAGCCACCATCATCCTGGTGACCGATGGTATCGAATCCTGCGATGGCGACATTTGTGAGGTGGTAAAAGCCGCTAAGGCCGAAGGCGTTGATTTCCGCCTGCACATCATTGGCTTTGGCCTTAAAGACGATGAAACTGAGCAGCTGAAGTGTGCCGCTCAGGCCGGTGATGGTCAATATTACGATGCTGCCGATGCGGGAGGATTGAGTGATGTACTCGACGAAGCCACCACCGCCAGTGTGGATAAACCGGCTTTCAACACCACCATCTATGCCGTGAAGAACGGCAAGCCCATCGATGCCTATATCAAAGCCTATAGGAAGGGAACACAGGACTCGCCTGCCGCTGCCAGAAGTTACCAGGATACCGCCAAGATGTACCTTCCTCCGGGCATATACGACCTTAAGGTGCAACCATTGGGTGGTAGCAGTGTCAATGCCATTACCCTCACCGGTGTTGAGGCATCTGATGACAAAATAGTACACCGGGATGCAAGTTTTGATTCCGGCAAAATAGAGCTGCTGACCACCAATAATGGCGAAGGCTGGGATGCGGTGGTCAAGATTTTTCCTCACGGCGAAAACAGAACAGCGGCTGGAGGTCGTACCTATGGCAGAGCCAAAGTTTTTGATTTAGACCCCGGCACTTACGATGTGCAGGTAGAGGCAATGGTTTTGAAAGGAGCTGACAGAATTCACCGGATGGAAGAAATAGAGGTCAAGCCCAATGAAACAGTCCCCGTTAGTCACAACTTTGAGTCAGGAATTGCCATGATTGGTATTAAAACGGGAGGCGAGTTTGTTGATGCTATGGTTTCAGTCAACGATAGCAAGACGCAAAAAAACGTAGATGGCGGCCGCACCTATACCTCGGAAAGCAGCAACCCAAGGAAATTCCAGCTTTCACCGGGCACTTATGATGTGATAATGCGTACGCTTGGCAAACACAAAGGCAAAACCGAAACCTTTACGATTGTCGTAAAACCCGGTGAAACCGTCGAGAAATTGATTACCTACTAATGACAAAATGGATGCAATTGGTGAGGGATGGGTGCTGTAGGGGTGTATCGGGTGGTGAAAAGACGGTTTGGATAAGATTTAAATTTAACCTTCTACCCCGCCCCATACTTCCCCAACTGCTTCAGCACCTTCTTTCCCCGGCTCTTAAATCCCGCCGAGGCGTGCTCCCATTGATCTTCGATGACCAGCCGGAGTTCGGGGGCCAGGTCGGGTTCTTTTTCGCAGAAGTTGGCCAGGATTTGCATGGCGTGTACTTTGGAGGCAATAGCCGTTTTGGGGTCGAGCAGCAAGTCGAAGCAAAGGTTGGCGAGGGTGCCCATGTGCTCTTCCGGCACATCGATCTCCGATAGGGCCTTGAGGGTGTTGCGCAGCACGGCTTCGTGTTTGGGGTTTTCGAGGTTGGCAATCAAGGGGCCGAGGTGTGGGAGGATCAGGTCCTTGTGCTGCTCAGCACATTTACCCAGTACCCAGGCGGCGCGTTGCACTACGCGGTATTCATCGTGCAGGAAAAGGTCGATCAGTTCGTCAAACCGCTCGTGGTTGTGACCAATCCAATTGGTCATGCGAAGGGTATTGGCTTTGCTGTGTTCTTTGAGCAAACTTGCGCGTAGGTCCATTGCAATAATCATTTCTGATTGGAAAAATACAGTATTTTCACCAAACAACTTTCCTGGTCGGGGTTTTTCATGAGAGGACTTTAGTCAGGTGCCGAGTGGTCGATGTGGCTGACCAAAAGAAATAAATACGTACAATCGACTGAAATTGAGGTGCAAAACCTACCCCAGGTCAATTATTCCGAAACTATTCTCCAGCTAAGACCTTTACTATAGTTAAAATTCGTAAATTTTCACCCTGAAGCTAACTGATACCGGATAGTTTCAAAATTTAGAGAACGAGTTAAGCAGGTTGTGAAGAATCTAATTCCACATTTCATTCAGGAGCGGTTTAAAGAGGGAACGCACAAAGGGCAATTTGAAGCTTACACCATATTTGTAGATTTATCTGGTTTTACCCCCCTCACCGAATCACTCATGCGGGCCGGTAGTCGGGGGGCAGAGCAGCTGTCTATTATCCTCAACGATGTCTTTGGGCCGCTGGTTAGCCTGATGTACGCTCGGGGCGGCTTTATTCCCTATTTTGCGGGTGATGCCTTTACTGCCGTCATTCCTGCCGACCATGAAGATGTTGCGGTTGAAGACGTCATCTATACCGCACTGATGGCTCGTGAAATGTTTAGTCGGCGGGCGTTCCAGTTTAGCAACTTTACCATCAGCGTTAAATTTGGCCTTTCCTACGGGATGGTAGAATGGGGCATTGTGGGCGTTAAAGATCACCATTCCTTTTATTTTCGTGGAGCGGCTATTGATGACTGTGCCACCTGCCAGACCTACGCTGGCGGTCAGGAAATTGTAGTAGACAACTGCATTCGGGAAAAGCTGCTGAAGGAGGTCTTTCCACTGGAATCCATTGGCAACAATTGTTATAAAGTTGGCGAAGTTAAGACCATCAAGGATCGAAAAATCACCCCGCTAAAGCTACAACCGCTCGAAAAGAAGATCGTCAAGCAGTTTTTGCCGAGACCGATAGTAGACTATAAAGGAGAAGGCGAATTCCGCACGGTCATTTCGGTATTTCTATCCTTTGAAGGCATCAATACGCATTTTCAGATGAATGCTTTTGCCAGCGAGATTCTGGAAAAGATCAATGACTTTTCGGGGTATTTCAAGGAAATTGACTTTGGCGATAAAGGCGGAGTGATCGTTGGCTTCTTTGGTGCACCCGTGTCATTTGAAAATAATATTGCGCGGGCGCTGGAATTTGTGCTGGCCCTGTCCGATGCATTGGTGCCGTTGCAGCAAACCACCGATCTACGCTTTAAAGGCGGCATTACTGTGGGTACTGCCTATACCGGCATTGTAGGTGGTGAGCAGCGCTGCCAGTACGCTTGCGTGGGCAATCGTGTGAATCTGGCCGCTCGTCTGATGACCTACTCCAACTGGGGTGAGGTGCTGGTGGATGAAGGCATTCAAAAATCGAGATATTTTAAGTTTTCCCATAAGGGAGATATCAAATACAAGGGCATTAAGGGCAATGTGCCGACCTTTAAATTACTGGGCCGTGACTTCGAAAACCGGCCTACTTTTCAAGGGCTGCTGGTAGAACGCGATAAGGAAATTGAGCAGCTGTTAAAGTTTACCGATCCGGTTTTTGAGGGGGAGTGTGCAGGCGTGGCCTACATCTATGGGGAAGCCGGTGTGGGCAAAAGTCGATTGACTTATGAATTGCGCAAGCGGCTATTGTTGCAATACAGCGAACTGACCTGGCACATTTGCCAAACCGACCAGATTTTGCGTAAGCCCTTTAATCCTTTCATCTATTTTCTAAAAAATTACTTTGGCCAAGCTTCGGGGGGAGCCTTTTCCAACTCGCGGGATCATTTTGAAAAACGGTTTCGCCTGTTGCAGGAGGAGTTGAGAGATATTGATCATCCTCAAGCTGAAAATGTGAGGAAGGAGCTCGTGCGGACAAAGCCGATCCTAACGGCGCTGATTGGATTGGTAACCACCAATTCCCTTTGGGAGCAACTGGATGCGAAGGGTCGTTACCAAAATACCATGGCAGCCATCCTCAATCTGATCATTGCGGAAAGCCTGATCTCTCCGGTAGTATTGGAGCTGGAGGATGTACACTGGATCGATGAGAACTCCATCGAACTGCTGAATGAGTTCGCCCGCCAGATGAGCCGTTTTCCGATCTTACTTCTGGTAACTTCCCGCTACAATGACGAAGGAGAAAAACCCATCATCATTCCCGAACCGGTACTGTCTTCCTACCAATTACCTACGCTGGAAATCAATCTGAGTGCCTTGCAACCGGAAACGGTGAGGGCCTTTGCGGAAACAACTCTGAAGGGTAAGATCAGCGATGAATTTTTTGATTTATTACTGCGCACTACCAATAGCAATCCCTTCTATCTGGAGCAGGTTTTGGAATACTTTATGGAAAACAATCTGCTGGATAAAAAGGACGGCGAATGGACCATTCAGGACCAGAATGTGAAGCTTTCCAACTCCATCAATGCCATTTTGACCGCCCGTATCGACCGACTCTCTACGCTGGTGCGGGAGACGGTGAAGGCGGCAGCGGTGATTGGTCGGGAATTTGAAATTCCGGTTTTGTCGGAAGTGATGAAAAACCAGGAAGATTTCCTGCGTGAGAAAGGAGGAGCCGATACAGTGGCCCTGCTGAGGGAACAGGTGAAGTCGGCGGAGCAAGGGCAAATTTGGCTGGCGATGAATGAGTTACGCTACATATTCAGAAACTCCCTATTGCGCGAAGCCGTATACAGTATGCAATTGCGGACCCGTTTGCAGCAGCTGCACCAACTCATTGCCGAATCGATCGAAAAGCTGTATCAGGATACTATTGAACAGCGGTATTTTGACCTGGCTTTTCACTATGAGCAGGCCGGTGTTTTTGACAAGACCTGTGAATATTTGCGTAAAGCAGCCGATCATGCACGAAAGAATTTCCAAAACCAGCAGGCCCTGGATTACTACGAGCGCCTGTTGAAAAAGCTGGGCCGCCAAAACGATACCATTGACGAGATTACGACCTACCTGAAGAAGGGTAAGGTGTTGGAATTGATCGGCAAGTGGGAGGAGTGTGAAACGACTTTTGATAAAGCCCTGCAACTGGCGAAAAAATCGAGAGATGTGCTGATGTTGGGCCGCACCAATAACAGTCTGGGACACGTATTGATGCTGAAGGGCGAATATCCCAAAGCGATGACCTATCTTCAGGTGGCCGCCGGTTTGTTTGAATCCGTTGAGGACGACATGGGCATTGCGCGGGTATCGGGAGATATTGGCAATCTGTATTTCCGTCAGGGAAATTATGATCAGGCCAAGGAGTATTTTGAGAAAAGTATCGATTTGGGTTACACGCGGAGCGGAGCAGTAGATAGCGCACAGATTGTGGCCAATTTGGGGCTCACCCACATGAATAAGGGCAATTATGACGAAGGCATTCGTGTGCAAAGGGTACAGCTCGACATTGCCAAGTTGCGCAACGACAAGCAGGGCATGGCCACGCTGTATACCAATATGGGCATTGTCTATTTCGAAAAAGGCGACTACGACGAAGCGCTGAACAGCTACAAAAAAGGACTGGCCCTGAGTGAAGAATTGGGCAACAAGCTGCTAACCTCCATCGCCATTGGTTGTATTGGTAGTGTATACGAGCGCAAGGGCGACTACGAGGTGGCCATGAAGCATTTTCAGAAGGACCTCGAGATATGTGAAGAGTTGGGGGATAAGCAAGGTACTGCCATCGCCTTGGGATTGATTGGGGAGCTGCTGAGCATTGAGGGCAAGTTTTTCAAAGCCATCGAGTACCTTCAGAAAAACCTGATGCTTTGTGAAGAATTGGGCTACCAAAAAGGCATTGCCAAGGCCGTCAACACCCTGGGCGACGTCTTCTTTTTCACCCAACAATACGACCGTTCGCTCGAATATTACAACCGCGCCATTGAGGTGACGAGGAAGATTAATAACCGGCTGGTATTGGGCTCTAGCCTGGTAGAAAAGGGGACCGTATTACTGACAATGGGTAAGAAAGAAGAAGCCAAGTCGATCAGCACTGAAGCCATAGAAATTGCCAATGAACTTGGTAATCCCGACCTGCTCTTTGAAGCCAGACTACTGATTACCCGCCTCGAATTGGCGGATGGCAAAACCGAAGAAACAGCGTCCGATTTATTGAACCTGCTGGAAACCACCCTCACCACTGATCAGGAAGCGGCCGTTTATTACGAACTCTCCCGCAATCAGCCCGATAACGAAGAATACCGCGTGCAGGCCCTGGCACTCTACCGCGTGCTATACGATGAAACGCCACGCTTTAATTTCAAGGATAAAATTGACGAACTGGAAAAAAGTGTGTAAAATGCCCAACGGAACCAAACGCTCAGACATCAAAATCGGCATGCTGGTCAATATCGTCCTGAAAAAAGACCAGCGCACCGGTGATCTTACCGAGGGCTTTGTCAAACGCATCCTCACCAAAGCACCACACCATCCACACGGCATCAAGGTCATGCTCGACACCGGCGAAGTAGGCCGGGTGAAAGAGATATTGGAAGACGAGGAGGATGAGTTGATTTTGGAGGATTGAGAAGGCCGCCTCGTATTGACGATCTTCAGTCCACAAGGTTGAGCACGCCCAAAGAGGCCGAAGCAGTCAATCGAGCCGCCCCGCTTCAGGGTTAGTACTAAGGTTATATAATTGTAGTGGGTGGGATAAAAACCCGCCCGCATTACCACCTCCGCCCTGTTGTGCTTTCAGGTAAGTTCATAGAAAATCCTTTCGGATCAGATAGGATGTAATCATAAATCTGCCGACAAAAAATGAATTCAGGCTCAAGTTAATTAATTTGTTTTAAAAAACAAAATAAAACACTTTTAATTTCAACCATTATCCGCCTCCCGTTAATTCTTCACTCTTTCTGTCAACTTTTTTTCACCCCTCACCACCCGCTCCCTTTCACCACCGTCTCCCGTAACCTCCTGATTTCCAATTTTTAAAAACACAACAAACTTTGTTCATATATTCCTATGAATCAGTGTTTTATGAAAAAATTAATAGCCAAAAACTTGCATCCCAGCAATAATGTCGGTAGACTTGCAGTGTCCTTAGTGCAGGATACTGTACTTAGCCAGATAAAGATCAACGTGATGAAACGAATGTCTATTTTTTGTTGCTGTTGCTGTTGTTACCACGAGTCGAACTCTGGCAGGACTGTCTTTGTGTAAATATTACTGATTGAACAAAGGCGAAGGGCCTTACCGGAGTGATCTGGTAAGGCCCTTTGTTTTTTAATCCACACGATAATATCCAAAATGATGAAATACGATTTTACCAATGTCAACGAAGCGGCGCAGCAAGATATCCTGGAGCTTGATCGCCGGATTGAGGCTTTCCGTAAAGGACGCGAGGATGAAGAGCGCTTCAAACTCTACCGCCTCACTCGTGGCGTATACGGCCAGCGGCAGTACGGTGTGCAGATGTTTCGCACCAAGATTCCTTACGGAAAACTGACCGCCGATCAGCTGATCAAGATCGCTGATGTGTCGGAAAAGTACACCAATGGCAATCTGCACCTGACCACCCGGCAGAATATCCAGCTGCACTACGTCAAGCTGGAGGATTCTCCAAAAATCTGGACGGAACTGGCGCAAACCGGTGTAACCGCCCGCGAGGCATGTGGCAATACAGTACGCAACCTGACGGCTTCCGCCAATGCGGGCATCGATCCGGATGAGCCGTTTGATGTATCCCCTTATGCCGAGGCGGCTTTTCAGTACTTCTTACGCAATGCCATCTGCCAGGAAATGGGTCGCAAGATCAAACCGGCCTTCTCTTCCAGCGACCGGGATTCGGCGTTTACCTACTTTCATGATTTTGGATTTATACCCCGCATTAAGACCGAGAATGGAGAGGAAATCCGTGGCTTTAAGGTAGTTGTCGGCGGTGGATTGGGTGCCGTATCTATGGTCGCCCAAACAGCCTACGAATTCCTCGAAGCCGACCGCATTATCCCGTTTATGGAGGCGGCCATTCGCGTATTCGATCGCTACGGCGAACGGGAGAAGCGCATGAAGGCCCGTATGAAGTTTTTGATCCAGAAAATTGGCTTTGAAGAGTTTCTGAACCTGGTGGAATTGGAAAAATTAGCACTGAAAAACCAAAAGGTCCCTATTGATTATAAAGCATTTCCCCAGGCGCTTCCCCCCTCAGAACTCTTCCTGCCGACCACTACCCCGGTGGATGCTGACAAGTACGAGCTTTGGCTAAATACCAACGTGTACGAGCAAAAACAAAAAGGATATTACGCCGCGCAACTGCGGGTACCACTTGGCAATATTTCTGCCCCGACCGCACGTGCACTGGCGTCATTGGTGAAGCAGTACGCCGCCGATGATATCCGCATCACGGTCAATCAGGGGCTGCTGCTGAAATTTCTCCGTGAGGAAACCTTACCGCACCTCTATAATGAACTGCTGAAGCTGGGACTGGCCGAACCGGGCTTCGATACCATTGCCGATATTACGGCCTGCCCGGGGACCGATACCTGTGCTCTGGGGGTAACCAACAGCACCGGCCTGGCACAGGAACTCGAAAAGGTGATCCGCGAGGAATACCCGGATCTGGTGGTCAATAGCGACATCAAAATCAAGATCAGCGGCTGTATGAATTCCTGTGGTCAGCACATGGCGGCGCAGATTGGCTTTCACGGTAGTTCCATCAAGAAAGGGGCGCTAGTAGTCCCCGCAATGCAAATTGTGCTGGGCGGTGGGGTAAGTCCCGATGGCACCGGCTTTGTGGCCGATAAAGTGATCAAATTGCCAACCAAACGCATCCCCGATGCGCTGCGATTGCTATTGGCAGATTACGACGAGTCGGCTAGTGAAACGGAATACTTCAATGCCTACGTACACCGCCTGGGTAAGCGCTACTTCTATGACCTGCTGAAGCCGCTGGCGGAGATCGAATCCCTGGGTGAAACCGACTTTTTTGACTGGGGTCAAAATGAAGAATATGTACAGGAAATCGGTGTGGGCGAATGTGCGGGTGTGACCCTGGATGTGGTCGGCACCATCATCGCCGATGCCAGGGAGAAACTCGATTCTGCAAAGGCTTCCTTTGAGCAAGAAGATTACGTCAGTGCATTGTATCAGGCGTATACCGGCTTTGTGGTTGGTGCCAAGGCGCTATTGCTAAGCATCGATGTGAAGTGTAATACGCACCGGGTGATTCTCGACGATTTTCAGACGCATTATGTGGAAACGGGCGCATTCCACTTTCCAGAGACCTTCCCTGAACAAGTGTTGCAAATCAGCAAATACGAACCGACACAGGAATTCGCGGAGGACTATCTGGCGGAAGCCGAAGCCTTTGTGCAGAAGGTAATTGCCACCCGGAAGCAGCAAATCGTGGCCGAGGGCGGCGTGGAGAAATTAGTGATTGACAACTACTATAAAGCCTAATGATCATGGCAAAATTTATCGATCTCAACAACAAAAAAGTTACGGCACGCATCACCCTGGTGGGGGCCGGTCCTGGTGATCCAGACCTGATGACGATCAAGGGATTGAAAGCCCTGCAAGCTGCCGATGTGGTGCTGTATGATGCCCTGGTCAATGAGGCCATCCTGGCGGAAGTACCCAGGCACGCACTGAAGATCTTTGTGGGTAAAAGAGCCGGTCAGCACAGCTATCGGCAAGAAGAAATCAACCTTTTGCTGGTGCAGCACGCCTTCCGCTACGGTCATGTGGTACGCCTGAAAGGAGGCGATTCTTTTGTGTTTGGACGTGGACACGAAGAATTGGCTTACGCCCGCTCATTCGATATTCCAGTAGAGGTAGTGCCAGGTATTTCGAGCTGTATTGCCTTGCCGGAATTGCAGGGCATTCCACCCACGCGTCGCGGACTGAATGAGAGCTTTTGGGTGCTGACCGGCACTACGCGCTCGGGAGCACTTTCGCGAGATGTGGCGATTGCGGCTCAATCTTCTGCTACAGCCATCATCCTGATGGGTATGCGCAAAATCCGGGAGATTATGCATTGCTTTGCGCAAAATGGGAAGCAGGACACCCCAGTGATGGTGATCCAAAATGGGTCGTTGCCCAATGAGCAGCATACCCTCGGCACTGTAGCGACGATTGCCGATTTGGTGGAAGCCAATACCACCAAAGGTCCGGGTTTGATCGTTGTCGGTGAGGTAGTTGGACTGCACGAAGATCTGTTGGAAACTGTGGCTGTAGAGGTGGAAAAAACGAAGCAAGATCGCTCCGGTGGCCACCTGAGTATTGCATAAAATTAGGGGATTATGGTTAAGAGATATTGAGGCACAGAAAAATGCTGTGCCTCTCTCAAACCTTTCTCCAAAGAAAGATAACCGAAAATAATGTCGTCAAAAAATGAGTTATACCCGATTTTCCTGAAACTGCATCAGTTGCAAATGCTGATTGTGGGGGCGGGAGAAGTGGGGTACGAAAAGCTGTCTTTCATTCTGAAAAGCAGCCCACGGGCACAGGTCACGATGGTAGCACCGTGGGTGTCGCCGGAGATTGAGGAATTGCTGGCCAGTCATCCCGATCCGCAGGTGCAGATTATCAAGCGGCCATTTGAGGAAGAGGATGTCAGCACTGAGGTTGATCTGGTGATTGCGGCCACCAATATTCCGGAACTCAACCGTGAAGTGCACCGCATTGCGAAAGCCAAGAGCAAACTGATCAACGTGGCGGATACCCCCGACTTGTGCGATTTCTATCTCGGCTCCATTGTGACGAAGGGCGACCTGAAAATAGCGATTTCTACCAATGGCAAATCACCAACTTTTGCCAAGCGCTTCCGCCAGTTGCTGGAAGAAATCCTTCCGGAAGAAACCGACGAATTATTACAACACCTGCACAAGGTGAGAGACCGACTGAGCAAGGACTTTGCCACCAAAGTAAGGCAATTGAATGAACTGACCGCTGATCTGCTGAAGTAGATTGGCTTTTCATAAACCGCGAAATAAACGCCATGACTACTTTACCCGGAAAGCTTCAATCCAAGACTTTAACGGTCGAAGCACTCAACGAAATTTTCACACCGCTCCCTTTTGAAGACCGCATCCGCACCTTGTATCAGTACTTTGACGAATCTGAGGTGTTGTACACTTCCTCATTTGGCACAAAGTCGGTTTTTCTATTGCATCTGGTGAGTCAAATTCGCCCCACGCAAAAGGTGCATTTTATCGATACGACCTATCACTTTCCGGAAACCATGGCCTACCGCGATCAGCTTTCGCGGGATTTTGGCTTTGAGTTGGTGAACGTCACCCCCGATCCTGTACAAAATGCGCTGACCCGCGACGAAAGCTGGTGGGTTGACCATCCCAAGATGTGTTGCAGCATCAATAAGGTGGTTCCACTGGAGCCGATTATCAATGAGCACAAAGCCTGGATTTCGGGCTTGATGGCTTCCCAAACGGATTTCCGTTCTCACTTGCGGGTATTCGAACAGCAGGGCGACATCATCAAATTTCACCCCATCATCGATATTGACGAAGGGGAATTCCTGTATTACAAAAGCCTACACCAACTCCCCGATCATCCGCTGGAAAGTCAGGGCTATGGTTCTATCGGTTGCACACACTGTACCGCCAAGGGCAGTGGACGCGAAGGGCGTTGGAAAGGCACCGAGAAAAAAGAGTGCGGATTGCACCCGAGCTATTTCCTTAAGAAAAAGTGATTTTGTCAGTTGACAACAAGTACTCTTGCGGCCTGTTACAAGAATTAACTTATCTTTAAGATCAATTTCCGGCTTTGGAACGTTTATAAGCTTGGAGATCAAAAAAGAACCAAAAAACAGGACCCGCATGAGAAAAATGTCAATCGTTTTAATAGCCGCCTTCTCACTAGTGATCGGAACCGAGGCTGTCGCCCAATCTTCGGCCAGTACCTGGAAGACCCTGGCGAATATTACCTTCAAAAAAGAGTATGATGAAATGCTCGGCTTCAAGGTAGATGTACCGGTATTCAGCGAACAAATCAAGGCTCTCAACGGAAAGGAAGTGACCGTCAAGGGGTACATCATTCCGGTAGATGGCTACAAGAGCCACAAGGAGTTTGTCTTTTCTGCTTTTCCCTATAATATGTGCTTCTTCTGCGGTAATGCCGGGCCGGAAAGTGTAATGGAAATTTACGCCAAGGAACCGATTAAATACGTAGCGGAGGCCGTTACCCTGAAGGGAAAGCTTGAACTGAACGACTCAGATGTAAACCGACTCATCTACTCGCTTTCGGATGTAG
Source organism: Saprospiraceae bacterium (assembly GCA_965229635.1). Taxonomy (GTDB): domain Bacteria; phylum Bacteroidota; class Bacteroidia; order Chitinophagales; family Saprospiraceae; genus BQJU01. Next base: position 830,023 of record OZ245894.1, on the reverse strand, counting down.
AACTGGTGAAAGATATCAAATAACCAACATCAGCGCCCCAGCGGTCGGAACGGATATAGGAATCCAAATACCTTAGCACCGCTGGCCATTTCACAGTATAATAAAACCTCGCGCGCCGACTTTTTCCACACTTTCTGCGGAATCATGTACATGGTTTTCGGGGAGTCCTTTGTGGGCAGGAGTAGAGTCTCGATGAAGTGCCCATCCGGGTATAGTGTAATCATCACTGCTACTGGTTCCTTGAGGTTGTAAGGCTCGAAGGTGTGCAGCACAGCTGTACCCCGCTCCTTTTCGTAATTGTGGCGCTCGTCGTTATAGAATATCATAATCGTATCGTTGATGGCGTGCATGCCGTAGCCCAAAAAAGCCAGACCATTTTCATCGTAGGCATTTTGCCGCTTGGGAATGCGTGCCATCCAGTCCATTTGCCGCTTGTTGCTAATCTTCAGCGCGAGAATATCGTTGTTTTCCAAAGGGTCTCTATAGTCGTCAATGATGGGACGTTGCTCTGCCACTACTACCAGGCTTCCATCGGTGTTAAAATGGATAAAATCGGGTTCAAAATAACGGAAGGAATGCTTCTGGGGATTAAAAAACTTCTCTTTTTCTCCATTGGCGTAAGCCAAATCATAAGTTTGCTCACTGAGAGGAATGATATTGCGGTGTAAGTCCCCACTACCGGCGTCAATATCCACCAACACCAGCCCTTCAACCTTACTACGGCTTCTCTTTTTGATAAAAGCGGTGCCATAAACGTTGCCCTTTTTATCCATTTTAAAGGTGGGATATGAAATGGATTGATCATCCAGGTTGAGCGCGTATTGTCGCATATTGTTGGACTGCTTTTCCAGCCGCAGCAAAAAGTGTTTGATTTTATCCTGATTGATCGTGCCATCGGGGTTGAGTTTGCCTTCGTAGTATTCGCACACCAGATAAGCCTGACCGGCATCGTCGAGCATACATCGGTGTACATACAATTTTCGATTGTCGTACGGCAAGATGTACTTTTCCTGCCACAGCAGCTTCAATTCCCGGTCCATCACCTTGGTCACAATACGTGCGGAGCCCTCCTTCAGGGCATAACTCCAGCTGTAAAACACCACCTTGCTACTATCGGGGGAGAGGCTGTAGCCAAATGGAATGCGAAACCGATCCGGCGTATAGGCTTCATCGATGATCTCGGAACGAACCTCCTGAAAATCGGGTAAGGAATACTGTCGTAAAATAAGGTGATTGCGCTGAGGGCCAGGATAGTAAAGGGAAGTGAGCACGGTAAATTTTCCATTCCAGAAAAAGGCGCCTTCATACTGACCGGTGATTTGTAGCTTTCGCAAATCCAACTCCTCGACATTGATCACTTCATTTTTGGCATCCAGCAATTCAAATCGAACCCTCCCGGCAAAATCAGCTCGGTCGGTAAGCACCGACACATTGCCCGCCGAACCGCAGCGAACCAACGCTTGCATTTCCCAGTTGATAGCGGGCTGGGGCTGGTCTTGACTTATTGCCGAAAGGCCCCACAATATAAAAATCAATGAAAGGAACGGGCGCATGGATTCTATTTTCTGGTTTAACACAAAACATTTAATTGCTTCTTGTAATATCCATAATATTGGCCTATTTCCCGGCAAGGGAAGCCTTAAATTGTTGTTAAGTAGCGCGAAAATCAGCCTTAAAAATTGTTAAAGTGATGGCTTCGCAGCGTTAAGAACCAGGTACAGCCTTGATTTTTCCCACTTTGTATCGAGACAAAGTGGCCGCCGGAGGCATATCCTATTAAGCGTATCGACCCGAATATCTCATCCTCGAAGAAGGAGAAAAATGGCAACAACTCCCTTGCCATCCAAACATTCCTTCCAAGAAAAAATCACCCCTTCGACCCACTCATCAACCTTGACCAGCCAAAGCGGATGACGATCAGCAGGACAACAAAAATCAGCAGCAGATAAGTAAATGGCAGGTACGAAATAACCCAGATGCGCGTGCGGTCAACAAACCACATGATGGAGAGTGTGGCAAAGATCACCATAACCAGACCACCGAGTTTGCCAAAGCCGGGAATATGGTCGAGGTCCACATTTTTGCGAATGATCAGCAGGGTAACAATCATGGACACAACGGGCAGGATTTGCATGTAAATGTCGGTGTCAAAAATGCTGCGCTGTTCAAATAGGAAGACATAAACGCTCAGGGTCACGGCAAAAATGCCGGGTACGCAGATCAGATAAATCAGTGCGGAGTACAGATATTTCCAGGGAGCCTCATGCCCTTCGCCCTTGCCGAGGATGCCGGCCAACAAGGCAGCAAAAGGAATGATGCAAAAGTAGAACAGAATGTAAGAGGGATTTTCTCCGATGAGCGTAAGCAGTTCCTGTAGGGTCATGTGGTCAAAATTGGTTGGTTTTGCCAGACAAAGATTGCTTTTTCATGCCTAAAAACCAAGTGTTGTCACTAAGAGGTTTGTCGTCAGACAAAGGTTCTTTGACAAATCTCGTGTTTAGAGTCAATCGAAACTGCAAATCGCCACTCCCTATGGTCGCTTTGCGCTTCACATTTTAGTTTGACCATCACTTGTCCCGATTTTACATCGGGAAAATTTGTCAAAGAAGGCAGACAAATTTAGCGCTCGCCGATAAGGATCAATTCTGCCGGATGCTTTATCTTTGAAGGACCAAAGCACTATTAACTATTTGGTGACTCTAACCCAAACAAGCTGCAGGGGCATCCACTTTTGATGCTCCTGTGGTGTTTTAGAACCCTCTGTTCCATGCAAAAGATCCTGTTCGTTTTCCTCTTTGTTTTTCCCTTTTTACTCCGTGCCCAAACGGCTGAAGAGTCCAAAATGCAATGGTTTGCCGATGCCAGGCTGGGCATTTTTATTCACTGGGGCATCTATGCGGTCAATGGCATTGATGAATCCTGGTCTTTTTATAATGGCTACCTTTCTCACGGGGATTATCTTCAACAAAAGGATGGCTTTACAGCCAAAAATTACGATCCGGAATACTGGGCAGAACTGATTAAAAACAGCGGTGCCCGCTACACCGTCATCACCAGCAAGCACCACGATGGCATGGCGCTTTGGGATACAAAAATGAAGCATTTGAACGTGGTAAAAGATACCCCAGCAGGCCGGGATGTGCTCACACCATTTGCGAAAGCTGCCCGCGAAAAAGGACTGAAACTGGGCATTTATTACTCCCTACCCGACTGGTCGCACCCAGACTACCCCAATCAAACCCGGACCAAAAAACGCTACGAAGATGACGATCAGCGCTGGCAAAAATTTCTCGACTTTTATCAGGGGCAAATTCAGGAATTGGCCACCGCCTACCATCCCGACCTGTGGTGGTTTGACGGCGATTGGGAGTTTAGCGCCGAACAATGGCAGGCCCAAAAAGTGGGCGATCTGATTCGGACAAACAACCCCGAAACCATCATCAACGCCCGCCTGCCGGGTCAGGGTGATTATGCCACTCCTGAGCAAGGTCTTCCGGTGGTTCCACCGCACGAAAAATACTGGGAATTGTGCATGACGATGAATGACTCCTGGGGATATCAGGGCAACGACACGAACTACAAAACCCTCAACGAAACCATCCAGATCTTTGCCGATGTGATCAGTAATGGAGGCAACCTCTTACTCGATATTGGCCCCAGGGCAGATGGCACCATCCCGGCTGAGCAGGAAGCCATTTTAAAAGGTCTGGGTCGCTGGACCCAAAAGCACGAATCGGCTATTTTTGGTAGCCGGGCCGGTATTCCACGCATCCACTTTGGGCATCCCTCCACCCTTTCTGCCGATAGCACCATTTTGTATCTCTTTGTTCCCGGTACACCGTCCGCTCCATTGATGATCAAGGGTTTGAAAAACAAAATCAACCGCATCTGGGTAGTGGGCAATGGCACCAAACTCAGTCATCGCGTGCTAAGTAAGGCCTACTGGAGCAGTATTCCCGGCATTGTCTTTATTGATGTACCGGAAGCTGTAGCTGATGAAGAACTGACGGTTATTGCAGTATTGCTGGATGGGAAAATTGATTTGTATACCAGTGAGTGAGAGGGAGAAGTGAGCGCGCCGGAATGTGCGCCAGCTCAGTGCCGTCAAAATAAATTCGAAACAGGTAGAACATCACTAAGACCATGTTTGGAGGTCCAACTTTGAGCTGCAAACATGGGCTAATGGACGATTCATCGCGATTTCCGCCACCAAAAAGTCAGCCCTAAAATGATCAGCCCTAGCAGCCCCAACCCCCACCACCATATCATACCTCCCTTCCCCAGGTGCACCTCGCCATCCTGCCCCATCAATACCATACCGCCCCAGTAGAACGGGTGCTGCAAATGCCCTTCAGCGGTACTTAAATAGTCCAGCTTGGCATGGCGCAAAGCCTCACTTTTGGGGTAACCCTTCGCGAGATATTCCAGGAAATTTTCGGTGATTTGGGTACTGATTTTTTCATCCACCTTCCACAATGACATGACGGTGCTCGGACAACCGGCGTAGTGGATACTGTAGGCCAGCGAGATCATGCCCTCTCCTTCCTGCAATTCGCCCAGGCCACTTTCGCAGGCATTAAGGACGGCCAGTTCGGCCTTTAGCGGCAAGCCATACAGCTCGTAGGCGTGTAAATAACCATCTTCCTGGTGCGCGCCGACATCTTTGGCCAGCACCAATCTTGACCGCAGGGGATCATCTGCATTGGCAATGGCGTGAGTGCCAAAATACAATACATTCCCTCTATCGATATATCGCTTGACATTGGCTTCGGTGGCTGCGCTACCGGTGAAGGTCTGGTTGGTAAACTTTTGTCGCAATTGCTGCGCCAGCTTCAACGACCACGGCTGCCGAATGGTGTGCAGGTAATCTTCATCCAGCGGCTCCAGCGTGTCGCGTTGATCCCGGTAGAGGGCTTTTATATCATCCTCAAATCCAGGTGCTATCGCAATGATGCCATCCTCCTTATTTTTTGCCTCCTCTGAAAGCAGGACATTGATGGAAAGCGCATAGGAAATGTTGTAGTCATAGATCAAAAACGGAGCGGCCTCATTGCCGGAAGGCAGCGTTTCAAAATTGAGGTAAAACAACGGTCCTGCCGGAATAATAATGACCCGGTTGCCCGATAATTGATCAGCGAGCGGTTGCCACAATTGTTGTTGCAAATCTCCCCCGCTAGCGGCCAGCGCCTGTTGATCCTGATTGACAATGGCCTTTTTCCAGGTTGCGATTGTTTTATTGATCGTTTCACGTTGCCCGAGATGGATTAATGCGGCCTGCTTAGCATTAAGAACCAACGCGTAATAAGCCGTATCATCCTCCAGAAATTCAATGAGGTTTTCGTTTTTCAATTGGGCCTGAACGGCCTTCAAGTCGGGAATTTCGGAGTTAAATTTCAGGTCGTAATATTTGGGGTATGCCCGAAGCGTCTCTGCAATGTGGGTGTTAAAAGCTTCCTTACTGGCAAACAGCTCCTTTTTCAAGGCTTCCGACCCGGGGTTTTCCAGCAGTTGCTGATTCAATCGTGTAATCTCATCCCGTAGCGCCACCTCTTTTTGAAGCACCGTATCGGGAATACCGGCGTACGATTCGATTTTGTCGTCCTGCAAATCGCGTAGCAGGCAGGTGCGGCCGTATTCCGAAAAGCGGTAGACGGCCTTCAGGTATTTTTCATCATGCGTTTTGCTGTACAATTGCTGATAAAAACCAATGATGCTTTTGTACGCCACCGCATTGTCTTTGATCAACGCACTTTTGGTATACGGGTCGTGAAATTGCTTGCGGAAATCGTCGGAAAGATTGAGGTAAATGCCGGCGTAACGGTCGAATAAATCTACCAGCGCGGCGGCATTTTGAGACTGGTATTTATCAATCAGGTATTGCAAGTATTCGTGCAGTACACTCAAGGTATTGGGGCTCATTTGAAAAGCTTCTCCTTCAAGTTGACCTTCCGGCAGGCGCACATTATCAAGGGCCTGCTGAAACCAATCATCGGCTTTCGCCCAATCCTTGTTTTTTGCAGCGATTAAGCCCGACAACGCCAGGTTTTCTGCATTTTCCGTAGAGTTTCCAAGTCCAACAGCCTGATAGATCGACCGGGACTTTTCCACCATCTCTCCGGCGGTCTTCAACTGTCCGAGGAGGTATAAAATATTGCCATAAGTAAAATAATGCACCCCGACAGAGTAGTCATTTTCCGGCGCTTTTTGGGGAATGATATCGGTTGCCAATTGGATGTAATGCAATGCCGAATCCAACTGGCCGATGGCCTTAAAACAAATCGCTGTATTTTCGTAATTAAAGCCTTCCACCAGACTACCCGGCTCATAATTGACTCTGATAATTTTACGAACCTTTTTCAAAAAGTGCAGCGTTTGATCATAATTGCCCGACTCTTCATGGGCAATGCCCAGCACCTCATACGGCCCGATCAGCGAGTAATGGTTGGCATCGTACAGCCGCTCACGAATGGCGATGCAGGCCTCCATATAGTCTTTGGTACGACCGTAGTCGCCCACAAAATAATGGTAAACACCCAGCGCGTAATAGGCGCTGGAAATGCTGCCTTCGTCATTGAGTGCACGGGCTATTTTGAGGGACTGCTCGCTGTAGCGGATGGCTTCGGGGTAATTTTCTTCGGCACGCGAGATAGAAGAAAGGTTGTTCAGGCACATCGCCAGATCAGTGGACACTGGTCCCAGCTTTTCTTCGGCAATGGCCTTTGACTTAAGATAAAACTGCTTGGCTTCCGCCATTTTATTGGACCGGTAATGACACACGCCGAGGCCGTTATAAATGTTGCCAAATTCCAGACTGGTGGTATCCAGCTCTTCCCGAAAGATGTCGTAGGCCTGGTTGACATAGATCAGGCTGCTATCGTAATCACCGATGCGCTCAAAGGTAAGTGCCGTATAATAAAGCGCATAGGCGTGAATAACTTCGCCCTCTTCGAGATTTGCGCTCTTTTTGATGACTTCCCGGTGCTGGGCAAGGGCTTTATCAAATTGAGAATTCTGTTTGTAATATTCTCCTTTGGCTGATTCAAATTCGCAGATGGCTTTCAGGCCAATGGATTCATTTTTGATCAGTGCATCACCCAGTTGCAGCAACGAATCCGCCTTAGCCATTTCCGATTTTAGCATTGCCACCTTCATCATGCCTTCCACCGCCTGTAGTTGAATGTCTACATCCGTTGTTGCGTAAGCTTTTTGGTAATAAATGCGTGCGGAGTCGAGCTGGTCGGTTTTATAATAATCAATGGCCGTGTCCAGTAGTTCCTGTGGGTTTTGGCTGTAGCCAATAAAAGGCAGGAGGAATAGCAAGCTGCAAAAGCTCAGGAGAACAACCGCTTTTTTGCGTAAGGGCAGCATCATTTTTCCAGTTCTTTTTGCAGGTCCTGTGCTTTTTGCCGGAATTCGTGATCCGGGGTAGTCAGGATGGCCTGTAGCAATTGTTTGGCCCGAGCCTTATCTTCCTCTTTCAGGGCGGCCAGCACCAGTAACCATTCGGCCCGTTGGACAAAGCGGGAATCATTGGCCGCAGCCACTTTCTGTAGCGACTGGACAGCTGCACCGGTTTTTCCCTGGTACAATTGGCTGGCACCAAGATAATAAGCCAGCGTATCACTTTCCGGGTATTGAGCCTTAATTTCCAGGAGTTTTTGCTCCGCTACAGCGTAATTGCCCTCTCCGTAATAGGTCAGCGCATCGTACAATTGGTAGTCATCCGACTGGCTCATCAAAACCGGCAAGCCCGGATCAACGTATTCGTATTCGGCGTAAAGCCCTGGGCTGGAAAATTGGGTAACCCCCCAATAGCCCACCACCAGTAAAAGCACGGAAGCCGCAGCGGCCCACACCCAGCGCTTGCTGCTGAGGTTGACCACCCTGGCTTCTCTATGTTGAGGTTTGGGTAGTATATCCTGTAACTGATTGCGTAGGCCTGCGGCTTCAATGGCCGTTTGGGTATTTCTAAACCATTCAACCTTTTCGTCAAGATCCGTTTCACCCAAGGCATCGGCCTGCTGTTGAAGTTCAGCTTTGCTGATCGCTCCATCCAGAAAGGCTTCAATCTGTTCCATTAATTCCTCTTTCATTATCCTTGAGTTTCATTTTCGTAAATGGACCGCAGATTTTGCATGCAGCGGTACTTGGTATTTTTAGCGGTTTTCTCAGTGATGTCTAATGCTTCCGCAATCTCTTTCAATGCGGCTTTTTGGTAATAAAACAGGGTCAGTATCTTCTTGCAATGGTCGCCGAGCTTGGCAAACTGATTTTCGAGCATCGTGATCTGATCGTATTGGGCTTCCATTTCTTCCGTCTCGGCAGCTACCTCCAGGTGAGGATTTTTATCGATCGACTGTACGTTTTTCCTTTTCCTCAACCGGCTGATCCAGATGTTGCGGCACAATGTGTACAGATAGGTGGATATCTTTGCGCTGTCCTTTCGTTCAAATTTGCCCTGAGCGATATTGGTCCAGAGCGCCACCAGGCCTTCCTGGAAGATATCGTGTGCATCGGCTTCATTTCCACTGTTCTTTTGCACCATTCTCAAGATTTGACCCTGGTATTCCTGATAAAGGAAGAGAAAGGTCCGGTTATCTTTTCGAGTGATGCCTTCAAAAATTTCCTGGTCGGTCACGAACTTTAGTTTGTGAGGATATTGATAATCAGTTTCCTCTCAAATATAGGTCCGCATGACGAGATATCCAAAGGTAAAAGTAGGGGTCACCGGAGCAAAAAGCTCGCAAAGGCGTATTGACGCCCTTGCGAGGGTAATTGTAATTATCAATATCCACCGTCTCCGACGGCTCTCCATTCCGTGTTGTTCATTGTGGGATCCAGGTTTGGATTGTACAAAGAGTTATCCGTACCGATGTATTCCCCATTATTGTTCATATAATAGTTGTTGTATCCTGCATCTACTTTGGTTTGCTGACCGCTATAGGGATCAGTCACATTCTGGCGTTCCCAGATGCCATCTACAGCTTGTTCCTGCATTCTGTCGGAAGCATTATTTCTGGCCCAGTAGCCGTCCATGGAAGCTTTGTTGATGGCATTGTAAGTCTCCTGGTGTGTTTTGTTCCAGGCGTCAAAGTTGGCCTGATTGGTACGCATTCTCTGGTTGTGGGCACTCCAGCTGGCATTTGATTTTTGCTGTTCATTTCTGTTGTGAATGGCCACGTGCTGAGGATTCAGCTTCATGTTTGCCAGGCCGTAAAGGATGGCCTTTTTGTCCGCTTCATAAGCGGATGGGTTTGAGGTCATCACATTGCCGTAGTAAAAGGACATATTGCCATATTGCGAAAGCGTGCGGGTGAAGTGCAGCACCACCAGCGTAGGATTACCTTGATTATCCTTGATCTCGATAGCCTTGGCTTCGTGCACGTTCTGACAAGGCATTGCCTGCCAGTACATCTTGTAGTTTTGCTGGTCGCGACGTGCAATTTCGGGAACATCAAAGCTGTTGATGAACTGACCTCCATTCTGACGAAGCTTAGGCATAAAATCCTGCTGGATAACTTGCTCAAGTGAAGCCATAGGACGCCTTGGGTCCATAAAGGAGCCTCCTTTTTGATCCTGTACTCTGGAGCCATTTGGACTTATGATTGCAGGTCCTGAAATCTTCCACCCGGAAGGAAGCGGTAAGGTACTGGATACCATGCCTGTCTTGGGATCTTTGATGGCCAGTTCTACTACCCGGCCGTTACCGTTATTGTTGCGCGTTGGTCTGTTGGCCACGGGTTGTGCCTGATAGTCATTGGATTGATTATAGCTATTGGTTTGCAGGTTGCGTTGATTGGCCTGAGCGTAATTTTCATCACCATAATCCTCAGCATATCCTTCCTCTGCATAATACGCATCCTCCTCGTAGTATCCGTCCTCGGCGTAATAGCCATCTTCCATGGCATAATCTTCCGTGCTAAATGCGGCATAAGCGGCGATAACGATTGCTAAAACGCTGTAAGAAATGATTTTCGTGATTTTCATGATCTATGGTTTTTTATTTTTTTTGATTGTTTACCCCTGTATCGCAGGAAATCAAAAAGGTCATCATGGAAAAATGATTTTTTTTGATTTTTTTTTTGGAAAAGAAGTGGGAGGGCTTGATTTTACTAGAAATTCTGGGGTCAACTTTTTTAATAAAATTTTGAAAATGTCTGATTTATTCAATCAAATCAGAAAATTTTTCACACCAAACACCACGCTTCGCCGTAGCGGCTACTAAGTCGCAAAGCACGCAAAGAATTTTTGCAGGAACCTATTCGGTTTCCGCAAATGAGCACACATGATGTTGACTTTTATCAGACAGGATTCACATGATTTACAAGATTTTTTTGACCGAAAAATTTCATTTTCCGGACGAACAAGCCTCATCGGTTCCGGAGAAACCTCCTCTTTGTAGATAATGCCAATACCATAGGGATTTGCGCACCAGCAGTGCGCCATCTAAAATACACGGAAAGAATTTCACCCAACCAGCATGACGTTGACATTTTGCAGATGTGATCGGTAATGAAAACCGCTGCAACCATTCATCAATCCCTTTCAACCGGAAATCCCGTCATTCCCACTGGTCATCAATCGAACTGATTTGATAATCGTGCATTGCGTTTTTTTGATGCTAAATCAATCAAAACCCGATCTATGAAAGGTAAATGCATGATTTTTGGCAGCTTGCTGCTGCTATTATTTGGCTTACGGCCAATTTCCGCAAAGGCACAAATAACGGATGCCCTGGAAAAACAAATCAAACAGTTTTCCGCCGCCAGGACGGAGGCGGAAAAGACGGATGACCTGGAGGCATTTCTGGCCTTTTACGACGAAGACGCCATTAGTATGCCGGAATACCAGCCATTGCTGCACGGCTTAGCCGACATAACAGCTTATTATCAGGAAATCTTTCCCCGTCAGGCCGTAAAAACTTTTCAAAAAGAAGTGGAGGAGCTGTTTTGGCTCGACAGTACGATTGTAGAGCTGGGTACTTTTATCAAAAAATACGAGGACGCCAACGAGCAATTGCTTACGCAAAAAGGCAAATACTGGAATATCTGGCGGCTACACCCGGATGGCAAACTTAAACTACGAGGGGAAGCCTTTGGGTTTTTTCATCCCATCGACCATCCGGAACACCTGACGGTTCTGCCGGACCATATTCCGTTGTTGGCAAATAAAGACCTCCCTTACGAATTGAGTGCGTACAATGCCTTGATGGGTAACTATGTCAAAATCAGAGACGGCGAGCTGCGTACTCGTTTCTTTACGGATGATGTAGTTTTCATGCCATTTCAGGAACCGACCTTGCGTGGAATGGCGGAGCTAAAACCCTACCTCATCGAATACAGCAGCCGTGGTAATGTTACGCTTGACTCCGTTCTGGTTCAAACTTATGACCATCAATACGCCGAACCGTACGTACTGGAGTATTACCGCTTCCGGGTAAAGTGGACCTCCGAAGAATATAACGGTCGCACCGAGGGTAAGGGCATCCGCATTTGGACTCGCCAGGCCGACAACTCACTAAAAAAACACCGCGAAATTGGCACACACAATCATTTAAACTAAAATCCATGAAAAATCTGATCCTACTGATCGGCTGCCTTTTGGCCAACTATTGCTTTGCGCAAAAACTGACCAAAAGCCAAACCAACTTTCTGAAACAATATCAGGAGGACTACATCAATGCAATCCGCCATCACCAGCCCGAGCCCATCCTCAGATATTACGACCAGGAAGTGCGGGTGATGCCCGAATTTCAGCAGGTCATGATTGGCAAAGAGCAGCTAAAGGTTTATTATCAAGCCTATTTCAATCGGTTTGATCCCGAGAATTACCAGCGATCATGGGAGGAAGTCCTCGATCTGGGGAAGCTGGTATACGAGCAAGGTCAGTTTTCCATGAAAATGGTGCTAAAAAATGCCGACAAAAGTCAGGAGGTGAGTGGTAAATACGTAAACCTTTGGCAAAAACAGGAAGATGGAAGCCTAGTGTTGATCACCGAAGCATGGAACTATAATCACGGGCTGGATTTTGAGGATCAGATGAAGTTTCCGGAGGTTCCTTCCGTAAATGTAGCCTTGCAGGCCCACCTACCGATCGACAATGCCATTCGTTTTGAATTGGCGGCCCTAAATCATTTGATGGAGGCAACGGTCTCCCAACATGCGGCGGAAATCTGGGCGCAGTTCTACACAGAGGACGGCAAATTTCTCTATAGCCGAAATCCCATTTATCATGGCCAAAAGGAATTGAGTGCATTTTTAAAAATCCACGCCGCCGAGATGCCCATTTTTGAAAAACTGGATATCCGTAACGACCGCATCGATCACCTGGGAGCTTACGTGGTAGAATATTCCAGCCACATTGCCATTATCCGCAATGGTAATTTTTCGGGCGTATTTACCGGCAAGGATTTAAGAATCTGGAGGCGGAATGCCGATGGCTCGCTGAAGATTTTCCGGCACATTGCCATGTATGATTAGAGAAGATTGTAACTTAACGATTAAAACGGGTGCCCATCAAAAGCGCAAATTTCAACTGGATATTAAAATACAAACTGTACCACCTGCCATTCTGGTTTGCGTACCACTATATGTGGTGGGCCCTGACCATCGGTAGCGCCTGGGAGGCGGCGCATAATATTTTCTTCTCAGCTTATACGATCAAGTTTTCGTTTTACGTCATTTTTCAGGCTATCGGGGTATATTTCAATTTGTATTTCCTGATTCCCCGGTTTCTGGAAAAAGGGAAATACGTTGCCTACATTGGCGGAGTGTTGGCGACCATTTTGGTCACGGCGGCTTGTATTGCCGGGGGCTACTATGTGAATGCCTATTTTTCCGAGCAGACATTCCGGGAATTGTGGGGCATGGGTCCGGAAAATTATTTGCATTTTTTCAAAAATAATGCCCTGGCCTCCACCGTAGCCAGTATGACGCTGGCCATGAGCATCAAGCTGACCAAAAACTGGATTCAGTCCCGGCAACGGGAGCAAATGCTGGAGAAAGAAAAGCTGGAGACGGAACTAAAGTTTCTGCGCTCCCAATTTAATCCACATTTCCTGTTTAACACCATCAATTCCATTTTTGTATTGATTCACAAAAATCCGCAGTTGGCTTCCGAGGCGCTCGCGCAGTTTTCAGACTTGTTGCGGTATCAATTGTATGAGTGCAATGAACAGCAAATCCCATTACGGCAGGAGTTGACGTATTTGAAAAACTTTATCGAACTCGAAAACCTGCGGCAGGATACGGATGTGCTCACCCTTGATTTTGACATTGAGCCACAATATATTCCTGATGCGACCATCGCTCCATTTTTGCTGATTCCATTTGTCGAAAATGCGTTCAAACACGTTTCCAGACAAACCGATGCCAGTAATTGCATTTCCATGAAACTCCACTTTGATCAACATACGCTGTTCTTTGAGGTGAGCAATAGCATGGCAGTTCATCAGGAATCCGCGAATGAAGTATTAGAACACAAAGGGCTCGGCCTGAAAAATGTGCAGCGCCGCCTGGATTTGCTGTACCCGGATGCACACGAATTGAAAATTGAACAGCAGGACCGGCAGTTTTGCGTAAAGCTGCGTTTGGCATTGCACGAAAGTGAAATTAGCAAACCCATGGCCATTGCGGCCGGATAGCATCAACCTATGAACTTGAAATGCGTAATCATCGACGATGAACCACTGGCCCGGGAAGGCATTGCCGGTTATATTGATCAAATCGATTTTTTGGACCTCGTTGGTACCGGAGCAAACCCGGTAGCACTCACCCGACTGTTGGAAAATCACGATGTAGACCTGATCTTCCTCGATATCCAGATGCCGGTAATGAATGGTATTGATTACCTCAAAATGACCAACAATCCGCCAATGGTCATCATCACTACGGCCTACCCTAATTTTGCGCTGGAGGGTTTCAAGCTGGACGTACTCGACTACCTGTTAAAACCCATTACCTTTGATCGTTTTTTTAAAGCCTCGTGTAAGGCCAGGGATTATCAGCAGCTAATTTTGAGGTCGAAAGATGCCAATGGATCACCGGCCGGAGATTACTTCTTCGTAAAATGTGGCTATACCTACGAGCGCATTTACGTGAAGGATATTCTCTACATTCAAAGCATGCAGAACTATGTGACCATCTACACCCCGGTAAACAAATACACCACCCTGCTCAGCTTAAAAGACGTGCAGGAAAACCTTGATTCCGAAGCGTTTATCCGGGTACACAAATCATACATTGTGGCTATAGCCAAAATTGACGCCATCGAAAATACCGATATTCTGGTCAATGGGCAGACTATCCCGCTCAGCCGCCGCTATCGCGAGCAGGTGCTCGAACAGGTGGTGACAAAACGGCTGTGGAAACGGCCATGATGGGATATGGGTTGTAGCACCGTCATTTTAGAGGGCGCACCTCCGGCGCGCGACCACACCATTCAATACCGGTCTACAAAGAAATGGTCCCTCCGGGACCGGTTCTTGATTAGAATAACTGTTCACCATAACGATGAATTCAACCGCCCTTTCAAAAATCCGCGGTGTGCTAGAAAGCCAACAGAAATGGTGCCTCCGGGACCGGTTCTTGGATTACGATTGCCCTGTTTCACAATGATGAATTGTACCGCATTACCAATAATGAACCGCGTGCTGGAAGCACGCCCTTTTTGTAGAACGGTTAGATCAACCACATTGGGCGCGCCGGAGGTGCGCTATATTTCTTCCATCATTTTATCCGCCGCATTTGCCGATCACCCTCCGCCAGCAATCCCTGTTTCCAGGCCAGCACAACCTGATTGATCTCATTTTCCACGATGATTTCCGGAAGGATGTCCTCCGTTATTTCCAAATCTTCCTCAAAATAAATCAGGCTGGATGGGCGCAGTTGCGTCCTGTCTCAGTAAGAATACTGTCACAATTTGTTGTCAAAAATGGTGTCTATAAACACACTGCATTGCCGCTCTTAATCTTTGTTTTTCAGTCTGTTAAATCACCTCCGGCGGTCGCTTTTGGCTTGGCCCAAAACCGAGAAAAACCCAAGACTGTAGAGCCTTTCCTAAAAATCTTCCCTCCCCTCACGCTCACTTCCCAAGCTGCTCACGGGGGGTACTTGGCAGGGGAAATTTAGTTTGGTTTTAGGAAGGTATAAAGTAGCCTTTTTCACTCCATGGTTCGCAGTGCAAAGCTCTTTTAGCCGCCCGCTGTGAAGATTTTCTTAACGGAAATGCTTAAAGAAGCTGCTATCAAACCAACCTTTGGGCTACAAAGTCAGCTCATAGACCGATACTTCGTTGTCAGAAAACTTACGTAGCTGGGGCTATGTGCGCTTTCTGCCGCCTTGTCTCAGTCTATGAGCTGTCTTTTCGCTTTCCAAACCCGGTTTGATAGCAGCTTCTAATGCCGGAATAACATTCATCAATACAATCAACCGTTATAGTTACAGCAAGCGGTTTGCTCCGGCATTAAATTGTTTAGTGGAGTCGCCATTTAAAATCCGTTAAGGAGGGTAAACTGCTTGAGCCAAAACCATAATTTAAGTGGTCTAAAATGATTAATTGTTTCTGCAATCAAGGGTAACACTGGGCACGATAAGGCGAGTTTTTACCCTTTAGGATTTTAAGTGGCAGCGTAGCGTGAAGAACAATTTACAGCCTTGATTTTTCTATCTTTTCATCAAGGAAAAGATACCGCCGGAGGCATATTCAAATTGCTTTTTTGACAAAAATACCGGTAATACGATGAACCCCTAGTTCTATTAATGAGAATGATCTTTTAACTACCAACTTTAAGACAGGGCGAAACTGCGCCCGGTTGGATTTAAACAGCACCAATTGGTAGTCGTGCTCCGGAGATCAAGACAAATTGTAATAAAAAGAGTAGTTTGAAGGTTACGTTTTTTATACCAGGATTTTATACAAAGAGCCTGGAGGTTACAGCGCGGTTGGTTGGCCAATCAACTTTAACCTACTCCCTTCGATATTCAATATAAAACGTCAATTCCCCATTTCTTAACTCCACCACATCATCCGTTTGATAAAAATTGGGATTACCATCAGCCCCGTCCGCAATGTAGTCGTGACGTCCCAACTGGCCGGAAAATACGCAGTGGACCAACATGCCATAACTATGGTTATTACCAATGGTAAACAGCTCATAATCTAGGGGCTCCAAACCTATCACCTCCAATGCGCCTTCCGGATCGGCAAGATAGGATGGCCGCGAGCAGTTATTGGAGTTGTAGACCGAATCAAGAGGCACGCGCAAAAGCAGGTCTACCTTTCCGGCCCCTTTGCCAAAGGGAAAAACCGTACCGGGCTCAAAGATAGATTCAATCTGTTCTTGTGTCCAGACACCCTTTTCTGAAGGAACATCCTGCCAGAGCTGTAGCCCCCAATATGGTCGACCGGTTACATTGCTCGAATACGCTCCACCAATGTACACCTCTCCACCCAGCTCGCTTTCTGACACATAACCACCCCAAAAAAGAAACCTCAGCGGTTCATCTTTTTTTCCGACCGTTATGTCAAATGGCACAAAATCACTTTGCTCCGGTTCGCGAATCTCTCCGCGAATGAAGACCTGGGGTTCTATTACGGTTGTTGCGGGCTTCGGTTGTTCTGTCTTTTCACAAGCGAAAACAGATAGGGTAAGAGCAAACAAAAGATATCTATACATGATCCGTTAATTTTAGTAAATCCGGGCAGAGAAGCCCAGAGAAAAATTAGAAAGTTTGAGTGTCTCGGTAGAGAGCATCAGGTCGTCAGCAAAAACATTGTTTAAGCCCAGGTAATAGCCGGCATTTGCATGGAGCCCCCTCGTGATTTGGTACTGAACACCAATCAATAAACCATAATCAAGCTGCTCAATCCCCTCCTCGCCAAAAGCAGTTGCCCTGGTTTCTGAGCCGTTGTCAGAGCTGGCCGTAAATGAGTTCTCCATAATTCTGACTTCATAGCCCGTTGCCCAGGTTGTCGTTTGTTCATTTCCCTCTACCTGGGCAATGGCGCCCAGCCGGGCCCCTCCGAAAATCGTCCAGGGAGAGTTATTCAAGTCGTGTTGCCAAAGCAAATTCACATCCCAGTAGGCCAATTGTCTTAGCGTTTTGGTGGTAATCACTGTTTGAAACTCATTGGGGAAGGTACGTTCGTCTACCTGAACAGCTTGCTCGTCAAACCCATTCATCCGACGATATCCTGCGGCAATTTTTAGGCTATTTTGTGTGTTAAGCGGATAGGCCGCCCACAGCTGAATCTGCTGACCAATGGCCAGTTTGCTGGATGCCGTTGAAGAGCGATAGGCCAGCATATCTGCACCAATACCGATTTGCAGTTTACTATTCTTGTTTTGCGCTTGCAGGGAACAAATACCGATCAGCAAGCAGGAACAAATAAGGAGTAGTTTTTTCATGTCGTTTTTAGTTGATTCTAATTTAGTCGATAACGAATTCCCACCAGCGCATTAATGACAGTTTGACCATCTTCGTTGGGAGCAGCACCTATCCAGTTGCCGTCACTGAATTCCGGATATTCGGCCCCTAAATCTGCTTTTGGTTGCAAATAACCGTCCGAATAGAGGTAGGCAACCGATCTTAGCTCTACGCCCAGCGTAATGCCAAATTTTGGCTTTGGCCAATAGGTGTAGCCCACTCTAAGTATATTTAGCCTTTGTATACTCGGCTTATATTCGATCAGATAGGAATTGCCGGTTGCAGTCACCGCTTCAACATTAGCAGTACGAACTGCTACTCCAAAAAGGTAATCCAAATGGAGATCGCCCTGACCAAGGCGCAACAGAAGCTGAGGACCAAATGAGATGCCTGCCCAATTCATTCTGGCGTGGCCCTGTAATGGTAAACTGGTGCCATCGTTATTGTTGTACATGAATTTGTAATAGTAAAAATCCTGACGTGCCCAGCTGACTTCCCCGGTTAGGGCTATCCATCGTGCAGAACGGTAATTCAGATCCAGACCTGCGCTGAGCATTTGACTGTCATTGCCATCCTTACAGGTCCAGCAATCTTTCACTACACTCAAGCCAACCTGCGCCCCCACAGTCCAGGGGCTCTGGGGTGGCTTAAAAGCCTCTTGCCTGTTCGAATTCATCTGAGCACTTATCGTGCCCCATGTCAAAGAGAGTGCGGCCAGTATGATGAGCAGCCGACAATTATTACGTTTTTTCATAATAGCGTTTTAATAATTATCAAAAACATCGGGAAACAGCTTGCGCCGGTTTCGCTTGCGTTTAGGAGGTTCGGGAGGTGTCAATGCTTTTTTATCCGTTTTCCGGAAGTGTATTTTTGCCGGTAATTTCTGACCTGAAATGGGTGTTACCGGAGCCATTTTTTCTATAGCCAATATTGGTGTTTCTAGCGTGTCTATTCTTTCCTTTTCACTGGCCGTTACCTCTTCCGGAACAGGTTTGCGACTGGACTTTGTCATCACAGCAACCACCTCATTGATCACAGCATCAGTTTCAACTGCGGGCGCCTCAATCACCTCTGGCACAGGCGGCGGAACCACAATTGTAAACCCATCCAACGATACACGCTGCGATGGTCCCTGACGCATTTGCCACAGCACAATCCCTGCGATCAGCAGCAGTCCCAGCAATCCCCACTTCCCGTAGTACCACCAACCGGGCTTTCCCTTCATCAATTTGGGATCGGGTGGAGGCAGCACGGCATTGTCCAGCAGGGCTTCCATCTCTTCCCACGCCTGAGGGTCGAAGTCAAACTCGTGCTGTTCGACCTGTTGGCGGAGGGCCTCTTCCCAGTTGTGTTCCTGAGCTTTCATGCGGATCGACCGTTTTGGTTATACAATGGCTCCAGTACCTGCTGGAGCGATTCTCTGGCTTTCGCCAATCGCCACTTGCTGGCACTTAGCGTAATGCCGAGCAATGATGCAATTTCTTCGTGTTTGTAGCCGTCAATGACATACAAGTTGAATACTACCCGCAAGTGATCGGGCAATTGCTGGATATAGCGGAAGATGTCTTCGGCAGCAAGCTTAGCTTCGGCCTGATTGTCGAGTGGTTGCGGTTCTCTGGTATCCAGCAGCACCCGTTCCTGGTAGCGCTGTTCAAACCGCACCTGATCCATGGTGGTGCGAAAGGTGATGGTCGACATCCAGCCCTGAAAAGAGCCGCCTTCTTTATAATTTTCCAGCGATTTAAAAACCTGTAGAAACGCCTGATTCATCACCGCTGTGGCTTCCTCGCGGTTGCGCATATAGCGCATCGGAATACCCAGCAACTTGCCAAAGTAGCGTTGGTACAGCACCTTCTGTGCAAGGCGATCCCCGGCGAGGCATCCCCGCCGCAAATCTTCATCCGTACTGTGGTTTCCGTATTGCATCTAAAAGGTGTTTCTATCCTTACTATCGGAGAGAAATGAGAAAGGGTTAGTGAAAAGGTAATATTTTTTTAAATTTTTTTTGGTGGGGAGAATGCTGGCTCTTCCGGGGGAACAGGAGCCCGGCACTTCCGAAGCGACTGGCTCCTACATCCAAACAGCAAAATCCCTCCCTCCTTCGTTTATTAAAAAACAAAATCACCTGACATGAAAGCCAACCTTATCTACTTGGTCCTTTTAATGGCCATTTGGTCACCACTCACTGCACAATCTTTGCTCACCGAGCACACCCTCAAACTCGACAAGCCAGAAAATGCTGCCCAGGCTACTGCCGAAGATTTTCACTGGCTTTCCGGCCGTTGGGAAGGTCAGGGCTTTGGCGGAACGGTTGAAGAAACCTGGAATCCGCCACTGGGAGGCACCATGATCGGCTCTTTCCGGCTAGTCAATGCCGAAGGACCGGAATTTTACGAATTCCTCACGCTGATGCCCGAGGGCGAAAGCATGGTGTACAAGGTCAAGCACTTCAACCCCGATCTGGTGGGTTGGGAAGAAAAAGAAGAATCCATCGGTTTTCCGCTGGTCAAAATCACGCAGGATACCGCCTGGTTTCAAGGACTCACCATCGTCCGTACCGGCGATCATTTGGTGCATTACCTGGGTATGAAACAAAAAGATGGCACCCACCGCGAAGCTCGATTGGAATACCACAAGCGTGCTACCCCTCAAAGTGAGGCCGAGAAAGAAGTAATGGCCCTGGTTCCGCAACACACCGCCATCCCGCTGCTCATGCTCGGCTCCTACCATATGAGCAATCCCGGACTGGATATGTTTAACCTACAGGCCGATGACGTGCAAGCGCCCAAGCGACAGGAAGAAATTCAGGCGGTCGTGGATCGCTTAGCCTTGTGGAAACCAACCAAAGTGGCCGTGGAGTCACCATTGGGAGACAGCCTGACCCAGGCCCGCTATCAGGCTTACCTGAACGGCAAACTCAAATTGCGCAATAGCGAAGAAGAACAAATCGGCTTCCGACTGGCCAAACAACTGGGCCACGATAAAATCTATCCCATTGATGTGAAACTGGGACTGAACGATACCGAATTGCAAAAGCTGGTACAGGCTAATCCGCAGAAGTTTGGCCCTTATTTGTCCAACCTGCAAACCGTAGGCAAAACCGCCATTTCACTCATGGGCAAGTGGCTGCAGGAGGGCACCATCGGATCGATGCTCTATAAAATGAATGATCCGGCACTCAATGAAGTGGGCCACGCTGTCTATTTCCAGTCGTTTGTTCCCGTGGTGGAAGGCGACAACTACGGCGGTGCCGATATGGTCAATGACTGGTACCAGCGTAACCTGCGCATCTTTAGCAACCTCCACCAGATTTCCGACCGTGCTGATGACCGCATTTTTATCGTCTACGGTGCCGGGCATATTCCGCTATTTCAGCAGTTTGCTGATGACTCGCCCTATTTCCGTACCGACGATATCCAGGATTACTTGCGGGGATTGTAGGAAGAGTTGTTTTTGGGCGTATCCCTGCCGCCGTTATCACTGTGGCAGGGTCGCGTGCTTCCGGGGTTCGCTTTGCTCCGACTCGGCTCAGCCGAGTCCCACCTTAGCAGGTGGCCCTCCAGCCCGCTTACGCGGGGTACCGGTTCATAATTACCACACATCAATGGAAAGTTGAAGAGGTGAATTGGAGTGGAGGTCCATATTGTAGACTAAAGGTTATCCCTGAGAATGCAGAAGGTTTATTCATTAATCAATTTTGTGAAAACTACATGTTTAGAGACGCTACTCCTTTGGACGGAAATATGTATCTATACACTAAGGTGGAATAAGAATGATTTTAAAACAACAAAATGACCAAAGGAATAAAAATAGTATTGACAATAGGACTCATTATTTTCTTTCAACAACTTGTAAAAGCACAAGGAGATCAACAGTTTTTGCAAAAAGTGGGTATTGTGGATAGTCTTTATTCCGAGATACTAAACGAGTCTAGAAAGATCTATATACAAATACCCTCCAGTTTTAACCCTTCGAAAAATCAAAAGTATCCAGTAGCATTTATTATAGATGGAGAAATCTTACTTCCAACAGTAAATGATGTACAAAATTACTATAGCGGTGGTTTTACACCTGAAATGGTTCTTGTGGGTATTGCGAATGACAAAAATAGAGTTCGAGACCTAACTATTTCAACGATAACTTCGAAATATGGCATGCCTTTTACCGAAAAAAACGGAGCGGCTGACAATTTTAGAAAGTTCATCCAGAATGAACTAATTCCTTTTATTGAAAATAAATATCCAGTCACTAATTATAGAACACTCATTGGCCATTCTTATGGTGGATTATTTACCATATCCACGCTAATTCATTATCCAGATTTATTTGCGAACTATTTGGCAATCGACCCAAGCCTGGATTGGGACGACCAAAAACTATTGAAAGAGGCACAAGAAGTATTTGTCAACCAGAAATATCAAGGTAAGGCTTTGTTCATGTCATTAAGTGGCCAATTGCATATGCAGAATTCGCAAATAACCATAGACATTGTAATGCAGGACACAACCGATTATACATTATTCGCGCGTTCTAATATCGCCTTTTCAAATTTGGTTAAGCAAAAACCTGACAGCGGATTATCTTTTGAATGGAAATTTTACCCGAACGACATCCATGGAACAATTCCCTTTCCCTCAATTATGGAGGGTTTGATTTCTCTTTTTGAATGGTACCAAATGGAAAATACAGATAAAATAAACTCATTTGACACATCCAAGGAAGAGCTTTTTAGGATAATAAAGGAGAGGGAAAAGAAACTTCGGGAACATTTTGGATACACAGAGCCTCCCTACCCAGAAGAACTCTTGAACATGTCAGGATATATGAATATGGACATGCAGCGACCTGAAATAGCTAAAATGTATTTTGAATTTGCCATTGACTATTATCCTAAAAGTGCAAACGCTTACGACTCAATGGCGGATTATTATGAAGCTCAAAATGATATTGCCAACGCAATAAAGTTTGTTCAAAAAGCTGCTGAATTAAGTGATGATGAATACTACAAAAATAGAATTGAAGAATTAAAAAAAGGGAATAACTAAGTGTAAGGTATATTTACCGAATGGCTCATGCTTAAAAATACCATATTAATACTAATCACCGCATCCATTTTTTCCTGCAATGGACAACCCCAGTCCCAATCGATAGCAGGTGAAAAACAGGGACTCAAACGACCTGAAAATGGCTTCAGTAGTGCGTTGCTAGATCGTGATGGCCATTTGTGGTTTGTTAGTTTTGGGCAGGGTCTATATCATTTTGATGGGAGCACTTTTACCCACCTCACCGAAGCTGATGGCCTTTGCAGCAATGAAGTCTACACTCTTCTGCAAGACCAAAAAGGGACCCTGTGGCTGGGAACGCCAAATGGACTCTGCAGATATGATGGAAAAACTTTCACACACCTTCCCATCCCCTTTCAGGATACCTCAAGCGTATGGCTCGACCAGGTGTACCCCATCATCAATCCCAATGCGGTCCATTCAATGATTCAAGATCAAAATGAGGACTTTTGGATTGGCACCGGGGGCGGTGGAGTTTATCACTTCGATGGGGAAACCTTTACGCCCTACCTACGCAATGAAGGGCGAAAGTATGAGGATAGCTTGTACCACAATTGGATTCCCGACATTATGCAGGATAGGGCAGGCAATATCTGGTTTGCCTCCATGTCGTACGGTGGTTTAAACCGTTATGACGGCCGATCATTTCAACAATTTCTGCGAAAAGATGGGCTGAGTGACGATATGATCAGGGTGATCTTTGAAGACCATGAGGGAAAAATATGGTTGGGATTTAATGGCAATCGAAAGAGTGCCTTAACAGTCTATGATGGAGAGTCATTTCATGTTTTTTCTTTAGAAGGCAATGCCTGTCACCGGAATATACGCACCATTTTCGAAGATAAAAATGGAAACCTTTGGTTAGGTGGCGAAGAAGGAATCTGTATTTTCGACGGCAGTAATTTTACCGATTTTAAGGATAAAAATGGTCAGTCATTTAGTGGCATCATCTTCATCATAGCAGACGAAAATCAACACATCTGGTTCGGCGGACGACACGGGCTCTGGAGATATGATGGTCAAGAAATCACTGACATGACGAAATAACAAAACTAAAAAAATTCTTTCCTTTGGGGAATGAATATTGACCAAATTCTGGACCGTATCTATCCGCTTCCTGCCCTTTCCAAGCAAACCATCAGGCAGTACATCCGTGAAACCCAAGCGCCGAAAGGCAAGGTGCTGCTGAAAGCCAATAAAGTGGAAAAGAGCCTCTACTTTATCAAGAAAGGCATCGTTCGGGCCTACGCAAATCCGGTGGACAAGGAAATTACCTTTTGGTTTGGCAAAGAAGGCGACACCATCATTTCCATGAAAAGCTACGTGGCGAATGAAGAAGGCTACGAAGATATGGAGACGCTGGAAGTCTGCGAACTTTGCGAGCTAAAAATCGAAGACCTGCGCAAGCTCTTTACCGAAGATATCCACATCGCCAACTGGGGGCGGCGGTTTGCCGAGTACGAACTGGTCAGGACGGAAAAACGGCTGATTTCCCGCCAATTCCAGACCGCCACGGAACGCTACCAGGAGCTACTGGATTATCACCCCGACCTGATTCAGCGGGTGCAATTGAGACACATTGCCTCGTATCTGGGCATCACCCAGGTTAGCTTAAGCCGCATCAGAGCGGAAGTCAAATAGGCCGCCATTTTTTATCATATGTAAAATTTTCTCTCCCCCCCAATGCTGATCTTTGTGGCAAAAAAGTAGCACAATGAATTGGCTTTTGGTAATCTTAGCGGGTTTGTTTGAAGTTATATTTGCCTTCTGCCTGGGAAAAGCTAATGAAAGCACCGGCAGTGAAAAGTGGCTCTGGTACGTGGGCTTTTTGCTTGCCCTTGGTTGCAGCATGGTATTATTGATCAAAGCTACACAAACCCTGCCGATCGGTACGGCTTATGCGGTATGGACCGGCATTGGCGCTACCGGCATTGTACTGGTGGGCGTTATCGTGTTTAAAGAACCCATTACCTTTCTGCGTATGTTCTTTCTGATTACGCTGATCGCCTCAGTGATTGGGCTTAAAGCGGTGGCGCATTGATTGCTGGCCTAAGGTGGAGATGCCCGAATATTGGCTGTCAATGTACTCCTTGTTTCTAAATAACCATTAAAATCTATAGCCATTTCACTGATTATGGCTTCTTTATTTTGCTGAATTACTGAAAATTTACAAGCTACTCTGATACCAATAGGTACTGTATCAATTTTTTTATCAAAAAGGTATATTTCTTCTAACCTTAGTGCTTCATCAAAAACTCGAAGACCATCTTTTGTTCCAATACTTATATCAAAAACCGCCCCTACTGGAACCTCATACTCACTAAGTCCTAACGTAAGAAAGAATTCCTCTGATGAAATCGGTGAGACACCAAACTTTAATAACTCAATTTCCGGTATGATTCTTAAAATTTCTAGGTTAATTTTCATCAAGTAGGAATTGTTTTCAATGATTATTAGAATCCTACTTCATTCTGTAGGGTATTGC
This sequence comes from Saprospiraceae bacterium, assembly GCA_965229635.1. GTDB lineage: Bacteria > Bacteroidota > Bacteroidia > Chitinophagales > Saprospiraceae > BQJU01. The sequence continues at coordinate 805,049 of OZ245894.1, read as the reverse complement.
GAGTTGACGAATATTCTCTTTTAATTGAAGTCAATGGTTTTCAAATCTTTTAAAGCCAAAGAAGAAGGTAGGACGTAGGCTCCGCGAGTTTTGAAAAAATTAATTGCCTTAGTGAAAATGACCTGATTAAACGCTAAATTATTTCCTTCAACAGGGAATTCATAGACAATAACAATCTCTAAATCGTCATACAATCCAAGTATCCAAGTTTGTAAATTTCTTTTCCATTTATCTCCTCTTTGAAGGAAAAAACAATGAAGGGTTCAGCGTTTTGAACCTCAAACAAATTACCATTTCTAGTAATTGCTTTACAATGAGTTTTCTCCTCACAAATACTTGCAATGCCAGAAAATTCTGATAGAATGAATTCTTGTATATTTGAAATAGTATCCATCTTTGCGCCTATATCCTCCGCTACGACATAGATAATATTCTCTTTGTCATTGAGCTTGACTATGCCGTCCGTCGAAGTATCATTTAGATCAAATGTATTAGGAAGGAGCAATTGAAATGAATCAGTTTTCATTGTTTCAAAATTTACGGTCATGCTATCGTCTTCCACAAATAGCGTCCATTCTCCATATGGAACTCCCTCTGCATTAGATTTCCCATTTAATCTTACTTCCTTTAAAAAGCTTGGATTAAAATATACCTGAACGGAGGTTCCTATTCTTTTAGCATGTTGCTCCAAAGTCCTGTTCTCACAAGCACAGAATAGCCACAACATTAAAATAATATAAATACCCCTATATATTATGGTCATATGATTCGCGGTTTTTTATAACCTAATGTAAGGTTTTCAGTATCTCAATCCCCAAGTTGGAGAACTTTACAGCGAGTTACATCCAAGCTCTTAAAATCCGAAGATACCTCATTCCTATTAACAACCAACCAGAAAAATTCCCCTATATTCGAAGCTAACCCACACCCATTTTTACAAATGGCAGAAGACAAACCAAGGCTGGCCAGATTGACCGCCATCATCACACAGTTGCAATCGAAGCGCATGGTGACGGCCCGGGATATTGCCGAAAAATACGGCATCAGCATCCGGACGGTGTATCGGGATATCCGTACGTTGCAGCAATCGGGCATTCCTATTGTTACCCAGGAAGGTAAGGGCTATTCCATGATGGACGGTTATCAACTGCCACCGCTGATGTTTACCGAAGAAGAGGCGATGGCGCTGATCACGGCGGAACAGCTGATTCTGAAAAATATGGACGAAGCACTGGTGGCACATTACCAAAATGTCATCACCAAAATCAGGGCAGTGCTGAAAGGAAGCCAGAAAAGCAAAGCAGAATTCCTCGCCGAGCGCATCCAGATTCGCGACAACTATAAAAATGAAAAAACGAGCCGCTATTTAATCCAGCTGCAATCCTGTATTGCCAACTTTGAGGTGGTGCATATCGACTACCATTCCCTAAACGATCAACGCAGCCAGAGGAGCATCGAACCTTTTGCATTGTACACCACTAAAGACAACTGGATAATGATCGCCTTCTGCCGAAAAAGACAGGATTTCAGAGCCTTTCGCCTGGATTGCATCCACTCTTTGCTGGTCACTTCGGAGCATTTCGAGCCACACGATATGACGCTGGAACAATACCTGGAACAATGCCGTGAAAAATGGGAAAACACCCCTGACACACCTATGTCACCAGAGGCTTCTACTTTTGCCATGAATCAAAAAAACAACCACCATGGAAAAAGTGAAAATTGAACCATTTCAGCTCATTGGCCTATCCATCCGCACCACCAATGAAAACCAACAGGCCCTCCAGGATATCGCTGCATTGTGGAGCCGGTTTATGTCGGAAGGTATCATGCAAAAAATCCCTAATCGGATCAGCGACAATATCTACTCCCTGTATACCGATTATGAAGGAGACCATACCCAGCCTTATACCGCTGTACTCGGATGTCCGGTAAGCAGCCTGGAGGAGATTCCCGAAGGCATGGCCGGTCGAACATTTGCAGGAGGCGAGTATGTCAAAACCTCCGCACGGGGCGACCTGATGAATGGCCTGATTGGCAAGCACTGGGCTAAAATCTGGGAGATGGGCATCGACCGAAAATTTACGGCCGATTTTGAGTTATTTGGCGAAAAAGCCCAAAACCCGAACGATGCCGAAGTGGATTTTTACGTAGCGATTAAATAACACCCCGATGATTGAAGCGCTGGAAAACTATTACTCGAATAAAGAAGAGCCCAACCGCAGCTGCCTGCTGGCACTACGCAGCATCATTCTCCGACAGGATGAAAAGGTGACTGAAACGCAGAAGTGGGGCATGCCCTGCTTCTGTTACCAGAAAAAAATGTTTTGCTACCTCTGGACCGACAAAAAGACGGACGAGCCTTACATCCTGATGGTCGAAGGCAAATACCTCGATCACCCGCTATTGGAAGCCGGCAGTCGGTCCAGAATGAAGATATTGCGGATTGATCCCAACAAAGACTTACCCATAGCGCTGATTGAAGGCATCCTGAATGATGCACTCGATTTGTATAGAAATGGGGTGATCAAGATCAAGTAAAACGATCTAAACTTGCAGTGGCAGGCTCAAAACCACTTCGGTGCCTGTATTCTCTTGCGAATTGACGGCAATTTCCCCGGAGTGTTCCTGTAAAATGCCGTAACTGATGGCCATGCCCAGGCCGGTACCCTGCCCTAGTTCCTTGGTGGTGAAAAACGGATCAAAAACCTTCTGAAGCGTTGCCTCATTCATACCCTTGCCATTGTCCTGAATAGTCACTTTTACCGTTTCGCCATTGCGGCAGGATTGGATACTGATTTGGCCTCCTTTGGAAATGGCATCAATGGCATTATCGATAATGTTGACAAACACCTGATTGATTTTTCCACCCTGACAATTCACCGGTGGCAACTCCCGCAGGTCCAGTTTTACTTCGGCCTCTTTGTCCTTGATTTTATTACTCAGTATAATCAGCGCGGCACGAAGCAGGTCATTGATGTTTTCCTTATTAAAAGTTTCATCCGACTGGCGGCTGAAAAGCTTCAGCCCCTTTACGATCTCCGAAATGCGGTCATTGCCGTAGTGGATAGCGCTTAGCAATTTCCGGGTTTCCGCTACGGTGACCTCTAATTCTTCTGACTGCGCTTTTTTTATCAGTGCGTTTAGGGCCGGAGGATAGCGATCATCTGTTGATTGCAGCGCCAGCTCCTGGTGCAGGGCAAGGATTTCCTCAACGTCCAATTGTAGGGCTTCAGCACTGCTGCCAATGAAGTTGAGCGGGTTATTGATCTCGTGTGCCACCCCTGCCGTCAACTGGCCGAGAGAGGCCATCTTTTCGGATTTGATCAGTTGGGTTTGGCTTTCGTCCAATTTTTTTTCCAACTCAATGCGCGTAAATTCGTATAATATGGTCGAAAGGGCAAAACAAAGCAGGATCGTGGTATTGACTGTAAGGATAAAAACATCATCATAGCCCTGTGGGAAAGTATTAATGGGCGGCCCCAAAATCCACTCGCTGATGGGCACCAAAACAGCCATGCCAACCAAGGTCAGGGAGGTAATGATGAGCCCCAGCCGGAAATTACCCACCCAAAAGGCAGTGATGATATTGAGTCCGTAATACACCGTTGCGGGAGAATAAGCCCCACCGTTGTAGTTGGATAGAATCCATACCACCACCGTGCAGGTGAGGGTATACAACCATACAATGACGGAGAAATTACCCGTTTTACGAAAGTGAGCCACTAGGATCACGGACATCACCACGCCAATAAGATCGGCGATGACACCCTCGCGGAAACCAATAAGCACGTAAAAAGCGCCATAAGCGAGGCACGTTAGCCCGGCAATCACCAGCCAGACTACCGTAAAGAAGGACTTGCGGTAAATTCTGGGATCATCAAAATGGACCGCCGGAATGAAGTACTCGAAAAATGAATTTAAACGCTTAATCATTAGACTTTCTGAAGTGTTCAGGCACTAAAATAGGAAATCTCTAGTTAGGTTAACTAGTTTGACCTTTAATCATAAATTATGCCTCAGCCACCCCCAATGCAAAAATTCCTCAACCTCAACCTTCACCAGGGCGCAGTGTCCTATAAAGTCCTGGCTACAGCACCCTTTCCTGAATACGAGCGGCAACTCATTCGCTATGCCGGTAGCGAAGCGGATGAAATTCGTGCCTATTTGTTTTTGCCGAAAGGCATCAAAATCATTGGTTCGGTATTGGTGCACCACCAGCACAACGGCGAGCGGCACCTGGGGAAATGTGAAGTGGCGGGTATCAAAGGCGATCCGTTACAGGCCTTTTGTCCGGCATTGGCGAGGAAGGGTTTCATTTGTATGGCGCCCGATTCCATCAGCTTTGAGGACCGCCGCACCAATATGTCGGGCACCGAAATGGCCGACGATCCGGATGACGACTGGCTGCAGCACTATAATGAAATGGCCTATCGGCTGCTGCGCGGTACCACCCTCATGAAAAAAGTGATCGACGATTCCTCCATTGGCATCAGCCTGCTGGAAAGTATGCCGGAAGCTATTCCCGGTAAAATAGGTATTTTGGGTCACTCCTACGGCGGCAATACGGTCATCTTTCACGCGCCCTTCGATGAGCGCATCCAATATAGCTGTAGCAGTGGTGCGGTGTGTAGCTACAAAACCAAGATGCAGCACAACATCGGCATCGAAATGGCAGAGGTGATTCCGGGCTTCTGTGAGCACTACGATATTGCGGATTTGCTCCGGGATGTAGCACCCCGAAAATTGCTGATCCTTTCGGCAAGTGAGGATAAATACGCCAAGGATGCCCCGGAGATTTATGAGGAAGTGAAAAAGGAGTATCAACTAGCTGGTGTGGAGGAAAACATTTGCCTGAAAGCTGTCGAAGGGGAACATGCGCTGGACGAAGAACGATTTGATTATATTGTGAGCTGGTTTGAACAAGAATTCCTCAACTCTTGACTTTTAAGATTGTAGAATACCAGCAACACGATTTGAACCGTCTGTATAAAATCGTCTTACCCGTACTAATCTTTAGTGCGATAGCGCTAGCCATTTTTGAACGGTACAATTTACTCATTGCGGCATTTATTTTAATCTGGCTGGTACTCGCTTGCTGGCTACTATTCAAACAAATTGGCGTGCTCAAAAATTACATCGTAACAGGTGAATTAATTGTACAGGAAGAGGTGATCAAAGGCCATTTCTACAACCGAGAGGCTGCATTTGAAAAAAAAGACACGAAGGATTCAAAAATCACCTTGTATTATCGGGGATATAAGGGCTTGATGATCGGAAGAAACTATTGCTATGGTGATCAGAATGAGATCATCATTGAAGACAAAACGGGAGTGGCCAGAGTCCACTTTTTAATAGAACATTCCGCTTCCCTTACGGAAATAAGAAGGCTCTTGAAAGTCTGGCACCAATCAAGCATTGTCATTAAAGAATATGGACTTCTTGATAAAAAGTCATTTCTGTTGGAGACAGATTTAACTTATCAAGAGCTTCAATCCCAGAATGATAATTTGCGATAGAAAAGCCGGACTTCTCTCGTTTTATACCTTAACCCTGTCTCATTCTAATAACCAAGTACCCACAACAAGAAAAACAATTATGAAGCTTTTACATCTTATTTTCCTTTTTTGGCTTACCGCCAATATTTGTGCACAGGATGGTCCACTTTTGCTAAAGCAGGAGTTGGTTGCCGATCTGTCGCAGACCCCCATTTACCAGCGCCTGACCGAGGAGGTCAACGGTGAAGTCCAGTGGAAACCGGCTTATCAATATATGGACAGCATTGAGATTTACAAAATTACCTACCTGAGTGATGGGCTCAGGGTGAATGGCTTATTGGTGAAACCCAAGCGGTCAGGAAAATACCCGGCTATTATCTTCAATCGTGGTGGAAATCGGGAGTTTGGAGCCTTGACCGTTGGACACGGAGCAATTTTACTCGGTCCTCTTGCAAAAGAAGGATACGTAGTTATTGCCAGCCAATACCGAGGAAATGCCGGCGGTGAAGGGCAGGAAGAGTTTGGCGGTGCGGAGGTGAATGATATCACCATTTTGCCCGAGGTATTAAAAGAGGTAGAAAATGCAGATGCGGAGAAGATCGGTATGTACGGCTGGAGCCGTGGAGGCATGATGACCTACCTTGCCTTGACGAAAACAGATAAGATTAAAGCAGCTGCAGTAGGTGGTGCGGTTTCCGACAATTTTGCCTTCATTGAGGATCGTCCGGGAATGGAAACTGCAGTGATCGCTGAGCTCGCCCCAAATTATGAGACCAATCGGGAAGAAGAACTGGAAAAAAGGTCAGCAATTAAATGGGTGGAAAAATTTCCAAAGGATGTGCCGATCTTAATGATGCACGGCAATGCCGACTGGCGAGTCAAGCCGGAGCAAAGTCTTCGCATGGCGCTGCAATTTGAAAAATACCGCATTCCCTATCGCCTTATTATGTTTGAAGGAGGGGATCACGGCCTTTCCGAACATCGGGCTGAAGTAAATGAGCAGGTGATTCGTTGGTTTGATAAGTTTCTTAAAGAAGAGGCACCCATACCCAATATGGAATACCACGGGAAGTAAAATGGGCAATTACCCCCCATGTGCGTCCGGCCGAAACTTTAATCTCTCCACCATCTCGGCACTCAGCTGGTCCGCGTAGGGGCCATAGGCATCCACTAGCGTGCCCATGCGGTCGTGTGAGTTGGAAGAAATGGCATAGACAATGGATTCGTCGGCGGGGTTGGTTTCGCCTTCAAAGCGGTAAAATTCATCAACCTTGAAGTCGCGGGCAAAGATTTCCAGGCCATCAGACAGGCACTTGATGTACTTTTTTTCCAGATTAAAATCTTCGGTATATCCTCTGCTTTTAAGATCCTGGATGGCTTCCACCATCGTGTCGAAACTCCGCTTCATGGTTATTGGTTTTCTATTACAACAATTGCCCACGGCGTTAGTTCGCAGAACATGCCTACCTACAGGCAGACATGTCCCATTTGAATAGAAAATAACAGCAATTTTTGCTATCCCATTGGCTCAATACCGGGGCCGTAACCGCCCTTGATCTTGATTTGCTGCTGGGTAGCCAATTTTACCTTTTCAAATTGATGAATCTTGATTTTCTTCGTTTTCATAACCTTATGTGTTTTTTATTGATGATTAGTGCGTGTGGTCCACTAGCCTACCGGATCGATATACGGCCCACGACCACCTTTAATTTGTAGTTGCTGAGCAGAAGTCAATTCCTTTTTCTTAAATGCGTCGATTTTAGTTTTCTTCGCTTTCATAATTTTATTGTTTTATGAGTGAATAAAATGCTATCCTGAAGGATCAATAAATGGTCCACCGCCACCTTTGATTTTTACTTGTTGTTGGGTGGTCAATTTTGCCTTACTAAATGAAATGACCTTGCTTTTTTGCTTCTCTTTCATGATGAACTTTTTAAGATACAGGCACTTCCGAAGTGCCTGTATCTCACTAATAAAGCGGAATCTTTGTTTCCTTCGCGCCCAGTGATTCCAGCAACTCCTTCACTTCCAGCGCTTCCTCCCCACCGCGAATGGCGTGATGGTACAAGGTGAAGCCGTGTGGTCCTTTGGCGTGTAATACATTCGGGAAGGCTTCCAGCATGGGTTTAACAATGTTGATCTTACCAAAAAGGGCGGCCGTGAAGATATTGGCCTGTGCCCCCTTGTCAATCAGGTATTGCGCCAGTTCTTTATAACCAACGTGCGAAGCCGCTCCCAGGCAGGTTTCAAAATCGCCGTACATCCAGTCGTGGGCGGCATTAAGTAGAGTAGGGTGTTCTTCAAGCAGCCCTTTGACCTTATCCATATCACGGTGACCGGCACCAACAAAGGAAGAGACCAGTTCCTTGTCGAGCTGAGGATCGGCGGCAGGGACGGTTTGTCCCAACAGACTAAAACTACTTCCCATCAATCCAACAATTCCGGCATTCCTCAAAAATTCCTGACGTTTCATAAGCATTCTTTTGGTTACAAAGGAATAGCTTATCGCAATACGTCGCTGGAAACTTATGTCAACGCCGGATTTGTCGATGCAGAAAGTGATTATCTTTAGCGAAATGCTCCTGGGCCATTGACATCATAAAAAGGGTCGTTGGCATAAACCAGTTAGGCAAAAGCCCCGAATTCCAATAGTTTTGTGATTATGACATCAAAAAAGCTGAAGGCAATTGCCGGCCACATACTATTTTGGTTGATCATCATGTTGACCTACGCCATTTCCGAATGGGGCTACCGCGACAATTTTGCGCAAGCTATGCTTTTTGAAATGGTGTATTTACCCGTAAGGCTCATTGCCGTGTATGTCAACTGGTTTGTACTCATCCCTCGCTTGCTTTATCAGCAAAGAATTGCGACCTATCTGAGCACCATTTTTGCGCTATTATTAATACTGGCTATTGCCCAACGCTTCCTTACCATCTATTGGGCCTACCCGGTATTTTTCCCGGACTGGAATGCCAATCCACCCCAGGCTATGGTTTTCTTTCGCATTGTGCAAACCCTGGTGATCATTGTTTCTCCCGTGGCCTTTTCCACCGGCATTAAGCTATTCATCGACTGGTACCACCAGCGCAATCAGGCGCGGCAACTGGCCCAGGAAAAAGTGGAGGCAGAACTAAAATACCTGCGCTCACAGGTCAATCCACATTTTCTGTTCAATACGCTCAACAACCTCTACGGATTGTCACTGGAAAAGTCGGATAAGGTGCCCAAACTGCTGTTGAAACTATCGGATTTGCTGAGTTTTTCTCTTTACGAATCTTCGGTGCGGCAGATTCCCGTCAGTAAGGAGTTACAACTGATCCGCGATTTTATCGCACTGGAAAAAGAACGGTACGAGGACCGGGTGACCATACATTGGCAAATCAATGATGCCACATTGGGCGACAGCCAAATTGCGCCCCTGCTATTGATGCCATTGGTGGAAAATGCTTTCAAACATGGCGTGCGGGAAGAAAGTGAGCAAGCAACGGTTTCCATTAGCCTGAAAAGGGAAGGATCAACTTTAGTTTTTAAGGTGATCAACACAATGCCCTCACCCGGCGACCAGGTTTTCCCGGATGAAGGCATCGGGCTCACCAATCTTCAGCGCCGATTGGAAATTTTGTATCCCGGTGCTTATCGGCTGGACGCCAAACCGGTGAAGGATCATTTTGTGGCCACCCTAAAGCTAAATTTATATGACTAATATCAGATGCCTCATCGTTGACGACGAACCCATTGCCCAGCGCATCCTGGAAGGGTATATTACCGATCTGCCGGATTTGGTTTTGGTGGACAAATGCAAAAATGCGCTGGAAGCCCGGGAGGTCCTGCAGGAAACATCGATTGACCTGATGCTACTGGATATTGAAATGCCAAAGCTCAAAGGCCTCAGCTTTGTACGAACGCTTTTACAACCGCCCGCCGTCATCATCACCACCGCCCACCGGGAGTTTGCCCTGGAAAGTTACGAACTTGAAATCCTGGACTACTTGCTCAAGCCCATCTCTTTTGAACGGTTTTTAAAGGCAGTCAATCGTTATAAGAAAAATGAAAATACTTCTGCCCCAACACCAGCGCAACACCACCCGAAGCAATTATACGTTAAAAGCGACCGGAAAACGGTAAAGATCAACTGCACCGATATTCGCTATATAGAAGGCATGAGCAACTACATCAAAATCCACACCCCGGAGCAGGTCTATGTGGTTTATAACTCTCTTTCCAAAATCTTGCTCGACCTGGATTCTTCCTTTCTGCGCATCCACAAATCCTTTATCGTCAACAAGGCAAAAATCACTGCCTTTACCAGCGATACTATCGAATTGGAAGGACAGCAATTGCCCATCGGGCGATCTTATCAGGAGGAAGTTTTGCGGCAGCTCTAATCTTTTAACACACTCATTACCCGCACCTTATAGGTCTTGCCAATCGGCAACTGCTGACCCGCAATCTCAATTTCCGTAGCGGAAAAGGCCTTCACCTTATCCACCGCAATCAGGTAGGAACGGTGGATGCGCAAAAAATTGGGAGAACCGAACAGCTTGTCAAGCGCCCCGATCTGATATTGCGTCACCAGCGACTGATCAGGGGTATGAATGCGCACGTATTCCTTCAAGCTTTCCACAAAGAGAATGTCATCAAGGTAGACTTTCACTTGTTTTTTGTTGACGTTAAAAAAGTGAAAGGGCCGGTCGGTGGTTTCGCTGGCGGGAGCGGGGCTTGTCATCTCTGTGGGCCGCTGCAATTTATTCACTGCTTTCAAAAATCGGCTGAATTCAATGGGTTTGAGCAGATAGTCGACCACCGCCAATTCATAACTTTCCAGCGCGTATTGATCGTAGGCCGTAGTCAGGATCACCTGCGGTGGATTGGTAAGGGTGCGCAGAAAATCCAGCCCTTTTAGCTTTGGCAAATGAATATCCAAAAACAACACATGCACCGATTGGCGTTGCAACGCCTCCAAGGCGTAGATGGCATCCGTACAAATGCCCACACATTCCAGGAAAGGAATTTCCCGGATGTAATCCTCCAATACCTCAGCGGCCAGCGGCTCATCTTCGACAATCAGGCATTTCAGTGATGTACTCATGGTAAAACGATCTTCAGCTCGACCCTGAAACAGGCATCCTTTACGGCTATGTTCAAATCGTGACTGTTGGGATACAGCAAATTTAACTGTCGCTTCACATTGGTCAAACCTATTCCGTCAGAAACACTCGCTGGCTCTTCCTCTATTGTATTGCTTACGCAAAATTGTAGCTGTCCGTTTTTTAACCGCAGTTCAATTCTCACCTCCGCGGTAAACCGGCTTTCACTCAATCCGTGTTTGAAGGCATTCTCCACAAAAGGCAACAAAAGTAAGGGTGCCAGCTCCTGGTTTTCGTCATCGATGTCGGTTTGAAAGCTTACGCTAATGCGTTGATTATATCGCAATTTTTCCAACTCAATGTAATCCTTGATCACTTTTATCTCTTTCCCGATCGGGATGGTCGGGGCGCTGCATTCGTACAGCATAAAGCGCAGTATTTTGGATAACCGAATTACCACTTCTGCTGTTTGATCTGACTTTTTTCGCGCCAGCGCATAGATGTTATTCAGGGTATTAAACAGGAAATGCGGATTGGTTTGTGCCCTTAGATAATTGAGCTCGGATTGCAGTTTTTCCTGGGTCAGTTGCTGTTCGCGCTCCACACTGGCCAGTCGGAGGCGCAGAAATTTGATACTTCCCGCAATGCCAATCACGGAGAAAAACTCCAGGGCCGTCCAGATCTGTCTCGGCAGTAATTTAGAGCGGTCCTGCTGTTCGTACACCTCCTGGTAGATATACGGAAAAATCACTTCCTGAATCAATAACCGGTACACCGCAATGGCCACTACCAGGGCCAGGATAACTTCCAGAATAGTGCGGCCCAGATTTCGGGAATTCAGGTAGCGCGGAATGGCGTAATAGACGATAAAATAAGTACAGGCGATTTTGGGAAGGAGGGCAATCAGCTGCGGCATAAAGCCTTTGTATAGTTGCTCGCTCAGGGGCAAATCAAAGTAAGAATAATTGACCAGGGCCACCTCAATATAACCATTGATCAACAGGTAGATGGTCCAGAAACCGATGTGTAGCAATATCCGCTTCATCACCTAAAGGTCGCAATTTTCCGGGCTTCTGCCGCAGAAAACGGCTGATTTTGGTTCTGCTCCCCACCAATGGCCTATTGCTCCCGCCGAATGGCGTTTGATCATCTGAAAAGAGTGAATGACCGGGCATTTTACACCTTTGTACATTTTTCAAAAACGCGAAATGAAAATCGACTAGCTTGCGCAAAAAGTTAAGATGAAAGACTTGAAAAGTTTTTTTACACTCATCCTGCTGGTCATTGGTTTGACTTATTCATCGACGGCGCAACCTGCTTTCACTCGGGTGATCGAGGGAGATATTGTCAACACTGCTTCAGATAGTCGTAGCGTCAATTTTGTAGACGTCAATCAAGATGGCTGGGAGGATGTTTTTATTTCCAATGGTCCCTCCTCCGGGCAAAATAACCTGTTGTATCTCAATGATGAAGGACAGGGGTTCACTACCGTCACCGATGACCCCATCGTAATGGATAATGGTAAATCCGACGGTGCCACCTTCGCCGATGTCGATAATGATGGCGACCTCGACGCAATGGTCGTGACCTGGCACGGGCAGCGCAATTTCTTCTTCCGCAATAATGGCGACGGCTCCTTCACCGATGAAACCGACGCGGCACCGGCGATGGGCGGGTCCTACTCCGAGACCGCTTCCTGGGGCGATTTTGACCAGGATGGTTTTGTGGATCTACTGGTGACCAACAGCGAAGGCAATTTCCGGAACCAATTGTACCAAAACGAAGCTGGCGGCACGTTCTCCCTGGTGATCGGGCAGCAATGGCTGCTGCAAGCCGACCTTTCGCGCTGTGTGTCCTGGACCGACTATGACCTGGACGGTGACCCGGACCTGTTTATCACCAATGAAAACAATGCCAAAAACGACCTCTTGCGCAATGACGGTGAAGGGCAATTTACCCCGATCACAGCGGGTAGCATCGTACAAAGCACCCGCAGCTCAATGAGCGCCAGCTGGGGCGATATCGACCATGACGGAGACCCGGATTTGTTTGTGGCCAATGCCGGCTATTATCAGGAAATGAATAACCAACTTTTCATCAATGAAGGCGATGGAACCTTCACCGAAATCACCTCCGGCGATGCGGTAACCGATGGCGGTTGCTCCTACGGTTCCGCATTTGCCGATGTGGATAACGACGGCGACCTGGACCTGCTCGTGGCCAATGGGTTTTGTAACAACAACCTGGAAGACCGGCTGTATGTCAATGACGGAACCGGCAGCTTTACTTACGCTCCTGATGCACTGCCCGATATGCCGGAGCGCTGCTCTTTTGGTGCCGCCTTCGGCGATCTTGACCAGGATGGTTTTCTCGATCTGGTCATTGCCAATTGCAGAAATGCAACCGGACAAGCACAACCGCCCAACACCTATTACCACAATGATGGCAACGATAACCACTGGCTGACACTTCGCCTGGAAGGCACCCAATCCAACCGTTCTGCCATTGGTGCAAAGGTAAGGGTCAAAGCCAATATCAACGGTAGTGACCGCTGGCAAGTGCGGGAAATTTCCGCGCAAAGCGGCTACTGTGGACAAAATAGCCTGATCGTACATTTTGGATTGGGAGACGCCACTCTGGTAGACTCTTTGCTGGTGGAATGGCCCAGTGGTCAGGAAAGTGTTTTGACACAGCAGGGAGTAGATACCCAATTGTACCTCTTGGAAGATATCAATAATCACACCCAGGAAACCACCCAAAGCTTACCTTTTCAGTGGACCTGTAGTCCAAATCCGGTGAAGGAAAGCTTGCATATTGACTTTCAATGGAACGGAGTAAAACCCGGAGTAGATTGCCAGCTTACGCTGATCGATACATTGGGGCGGGTTGTGGCAAAAAGAAGTATTGAGGGCAATGAAACATCTATTTCCCTCGACTTTGGGAGACAACCGGAGGGCACTTATCAGGTGGTCCTTCGCTTTGAGGAACTTATTGACACCCGACAGATCATAAAGCTATGAAAAAAGCAGGAGCGGCGAGTTTCGCCGCTCCAATCAAACCAATAACCAAAAACCGTTACGAAAACGTTTCACAATTTCCGTATTAGTAATAATTAGCGTTGTCTGAACTTTCCCTATCAGTATTTACGAGTGTTCTATGCTTATCGGATTATGCAAAGGCTATCTTTTTTCACCCAACACACTTTGTCATCTTTTGCACAAACGTAGTATCTTGAGGGCATTACCCTAAACCCGGATACTATGGATATCGATGATCTAAAGAAGAAAGTAACCATGCTTGTGGCCAAAGACAAGCTTGACGACGCTATAGACTTGCTTTCGAAAAACATCCAGGATAGCTCCGAAATCAACGAAATCATCTTACAATCTGCCCGATTTAACGATGTCAAAAAACAACTCCGGGATGGCGTCATCGACTTTTCAGAAGCCAATCAGGTCAAAAACCAAATTCGCCGCAACATTCTGGATCTGGTCTCCGCTATTGAGGAGGAGATGAAATACAAGCGGGAAATTTTTGGAAAGGAAAGTGAAAAGTCAGATGCAATGCTCACCGCCTTTCTTAGCGTAGGCACTCCTCACAACGATTTTCAAAAAGAATATATCGAATCGCTGAAAGCCCTGCTGAAAGAACACAACATTCAGCTGGAAACGCTGGGTAGCACTTTTTGGGCACTTAAAAACCCATTGGTTGCCCTACGCAAGAAAATGACTACCGTTTCCGGTTGTGTGATCGTGGCCATGGAAAGATTGCACGTAAAAGAGGGTATTTATAAACGGGAAAGTCCCCAGGAAGCGGTAGTGGAAAACGAGTATTATTCCACCGCCTGGAACCAGTTGGAAGGCGGTATGGCCTACCAGATGAATTTGCCAATGCTGATCCTCAAGGAAGATAGATTAAAAATGGAAGGCATTTTTGACGGCCAGCTGCACGAATGGATGATTGTAAAAATCGATCCTAAAAATCCGGCGGAACTACGGGAGGGAGCGGTAGGAGCACTCATCAATTCCTGGGTAAACGAAGTGCATAATTATGAAAATGAGAACCGATGAAGATTGAATTAGTTTCCGGAGATATCACCATTCAGCAGGTCGATGCAGTAGTCAATGCCGCCAATTCTTCTCTCTTGGGCGGTGGTGGAGTCGACGGCGCCATTCACCGCAAAGGTGGCCCCCAAATCCTGGAAGATTGTATAAAAATCCGCGACCGTCAGGGTGGTTGTGATACGGGCCAAGCGGTGATCACTACGGCGGGAAAATTACCTGCAAAACATGTGATCCATACCGTCGGTCCGGTATGGCAGGACGGTCAGCACGGCGAGCCGGAACTGCTGCGTTCCTGCTACCTCCAATCGCTGCGCCTGGCCGATGAGCACCAACTCAAAACCATTGCTTTTCCCAACATCAGCACAGGGGTATACCGCTTTCCCAAAGCACGGGCCGCGCAAATTGCCATTCAGGCAGTCAATGACTATGCCAGCCAAAATACCACCCAAATCGAGCAAGTCTTCTTTGTTTGCTTTGACCAGGAAAATTACAATTTGTACCAGGAATTATTGGGGTAGGTATACTCCAAATGGTATAGCCTTCCACTAATGGACAGGGCCCTCGGGATGAGCGCCACTGTCCGTGCAAGGTGGGGGTGTTGTTTGTCAGCTATTTGCGTTTTTAAAAAAGTCCCCCGGCTTGGGGTATTGCCAGGGGACGTGGAGTCATTTGGTTTTTTGAGTAAAGGATGTTTTATCTTTCATTTACTATATAGTGTGTCGGGAGAAAGAGATGTAAACAGCAGATTTTATATTTTTTATTTTATAAATTGAGGCAAGCCACAAAATTTTGCCGGGAATCTCCAATTGTTTTGGAAAAATTGTAATTTAACCAACAGGCAAGAGCAGGCAGGGAATGGCAATCTTTTTTAAAAAAAGTGCCATTCCTCTGTATACCAAAACCATTTCTTTATCACCTTATAATGAACCCTCGCAAATGACAGATGCCCAGATAGTTGACGCCATTGTAAACCAGGGTGGAAACGAAGAAAGAAAGGCAATCGCCTTTCTTTACCAAAACGAACACTATAAAACAAGCACACAGAAAATTGCCCATAGTCACCGACGACTGAGGCTTCATACCTGGGAAGATGTTTTTAGCCAAAGCATCATCCAGTTGGTAAAAAGCATTAAGAAGGGCAACTATAAAGGTGATCGTTCCCTTCTTGAATATTTTAAAGGAATTTGCCGGAATGTCTGTTCAGAGTTTTACCGAAAGGAAAACAGGGATCGTGATCGAATAGATCCCAGAGACATTCCGATTGAAGATTTGCGGACCCCTTATCTGATTACTGTGGAGGAAGAATTCAAGCAAATTTTGCGGGAGGCTTTCGCCAAATTAACAGAAAGGTGTCAAAATATATTATCCCTGAGAATGAAAGACTTTTCCATGAAGGAAATTGCCGAAAGCGTGGGGCTTAGAAATGAGCGTACGGCCATTGTTTACGCCTTCCGTTGTCGGCAGCAGCTTAGGGATATCCTGGAATCAACACCCTTTTTTAACCAGTAGAGTTGTTGTACTGGGATCGTTTGGTGGGAAAATTTGTTCATTTTCAACCATACGAAGTGTTTTTGAAGGAGTATAGCCAAAGCTACACGACTGAAAAAAGGCACAGTGTGGGAAGAAAAGGGGCAATTTGCGCCCAAAGGAGTCCCGGCAGAATAACTCTAACAATAGACTATCCCAAGAATGGACCCTAAAGAGAGACACGATGACATTGAGGCCTATCTGCAACGAAAAATGACGCCCGAAGTAGAGGCGGCATTTGAGCAGGAAATGGCCCAAAATTCCGACCTGGAAAAGGAAGTCAGGCTAATGGCCTGGACCAATATGGCCGTTGACCTGGCCATTGAGGATGATATCCAAAAAATGGTCGAAGAAATACGAGAAGAACAATCATTGGTAACCGATAAAGCGGAGCCTGAGATTCATGAACCGGTGATCATACCTTTTTGGCAACAAGCCTGGTTTCGCTGGGCGGCGGCTGCAATGTTGATTGGAGTGATCATTATTGGGGCATTACCTTACATCAACCCTACTGGCCCGCCGCCGGATGAACCCGACATTACCCAGCCCGCGGCCTTCAATTTGATCGACCTCCCCACCCGCTCGGGAGTGCTTGGTGGTGAAAATTCGGAAGATGCACTGGAAAAGGGGCGCATAGCCTTCTTTGACGATGAAGATTACGCCGCTGCCGAAGCACAACTGGAGACCATTCCCGAAGATGACACCTTATACGCGGCCGAAGCCCGGTATCTTCTGGGATACACTTACTTTATGCAGGAAAAGTTTCAGGACGCCATCGATGTTTTCGACTCCTTTATCACCCAGCCCGAAAGTCTGTTGGCACTGCCTGACAAATATCAGAACCTGGAAAAACTGCGCTGGGATCGCATACTAGCCCTCTACGGAATGAATGAAGATCAACCCGGGAAGGTCCGCCCCACAGTAGAGGAATTTATCCAAACTGCCCAGGATCGATACTACCGCAATAAAGCTACCCAGTTACTCGAAAAGCTCACTACAGAGTGAGCCCATTCATATTGCCAATGGGGATCAAACCCGACCAGTAGTAAGGATTTAATGCATCAGCCGGATGGCCAATCAAATAGTCCTTCTTGGCTTGGTAAAGCGCCAGATCCTTAGGCATTCCTTTTCCCAGGTTTTGGTAAAAAAGTTCGAGTATTTCTTCGGTTTCAGCCTTTTGTACGGCCCAAAGCGTAGTCACAATGCTGCGCGCTCCGGCATAGGAAAAGCCGCGAGCCAGACTCATAATGCCTTCGCCATTGAAAAAGCGGCCAATACCCGTTTTACAGGCACTGGTGACGACAAGTTCGGCGTTGAGCCGGATGTTATAAATCTCGTATAGATACAATAGCTGCTCTTCACCGGAGGCCGTTTTCATTTCCAAAAAAGAAAGATTGGGCTCAATATCATTCACCTCACCGTGGGTGGAAAAATGCACATAGCGATACTGTTCACTAAGCTTGTGCAGCGATTCTTTTGGCTGTTCGGGGGCCATTTCAACAATAAACTGACCGTTTTTATCCCATTGGCTGGTAAAGATATCGTTCAACTTGCTGCGGTGCTTTTGAAATTTATTTTCCGGGTAAGTATACAGCAACATTCCATCGGTGGCCAACGCTTTTCTTTGCGCCTGCATTTCCTTGAGTAGAGAAACAGAATAAGCATAGCTAATGGCATAATCTTCGGCAATAAAGCGGAATTGGTTGTAACTGAATGTCTCCTTAGTAAAGCCCGAATAAAGCCCATCAAATGGAACGTATCCCAGCAGGTCATCGGGAATAATGACCAGGCGTTGTGGTGCTGAAGTTGGTTTGGGGATCACCGGAGCCAACAAGTTTTCGTAGAACCAGGAAGCCTGTTTTGCGTAAGCTTCTTCTGGAGAAGATCCCCCTTTGGCAGAGGTCTGTTTGGCCACTGGCCCGTTTCCACTCTGGCTATCCGGTACAATACTGGCCACCAGCTGGGTCACCCGCTCCTTTACCATTTCCTGACTAACCGGCACGGACTGAACAGAAAGCCCCTGCTGTGGAGAAATGGAAAAGATATAGGTACTGTCGGTGCCCACAAAATACTCAATCAGGGTTTGATCTGCGTCCAGTATGGACTCCCGAATTTCTGACAATTTCGGGGTCACCGCTGCCGACATCAATTGCTGGTAACGCTCATTGCTTTCCAGGCTCTTCAGCAAATCATCCAGCTTTCCTTGCAGGGCATCCCGTTGTTCATTGAGTTCTGCCTTGCGGGCTACTTCATCGGTATTGATCTCCTGATGCGCCAGATAAGCGATCTCGCGGCGCAATTCATTTTCTTCTTTGAGCAATTTAGAGTCAATACCCGCCACATCAAAGGCTTTATAATGCCGCACTGCCTCCAGCAAAGTGTACGATTTACTCGATTCCGCAAATGCGAATGCCTCTTCCGGTTTAGTTTTGTAGCTCAGGCTAATGGCCGCTTCAAAGATTTGCTTCGTCAGGTGTGCCAGCTGAATTTTCGAAGGTTTATCCCGCAAATCCTTACGGAAAGCATCGAAGTAACCCAGTGCCTCCCGATAGGTTTCCATCGCCAGGCCATAATCACCTCCCGCCGCAAAAGTCTTGGCCAGTCCCGCAACCGCCTCAATAAAGCCGATTTTATCACCAATAATCTTGGCGGGTGGCGGCATCACAAAAGCAGGAAAGTCCTGAGGTTTGGTTTGCTCTCCGTACTGGAAGATGGACCGTTCGTAGTATTTTTTGGCGTTTGTGAGGTCGCCCTGGTCGAGGTAGATATCGGCTTTGTTGCTGTAGTTTTTGGCTAGGGAGAGGTAGGAGGAGGGGGTGTTGAGTAGGTTTGTGTTGATGTGGATGGCACTATCGATGTTTTGATGGGCCGAGGTAAAATCATGACTTAAACGAAAAGCAAGAGCTTTGTTATGAAATGTTTTCGCGATTTGACTAAATCTTTTATAGTCATTTTCTTCTTTGTTGAAAAAATAGTACGCTGTATCAAGATGTAACACACTGCGTGTAAAATCCTCTTTAAGAATATAGGCATAACCTAGATTCTGGTGAGGCATAGCCTTCCCTACTTCAACATTAGCAACTTCATATAATTTTAACGCTTTATTTGCATATCCGATAACGCTATCAGGCTCTCGCCAATCCACAAACAATGCACTAATATCATTATATATATCACCTACACTTTCAGTTTCTTTTTCAATTATATAATAATTTAGAGCACTTTGATACTTATCCAAAGTTTCTTCTAGCCCTCTTGTAACCAAATTCAATCGACCATATTGATGAATTGCACGAGCTTTGCGAATATTCCTTTGTAATCCCCATTTAACTTCGTACTCTATTAGTTTATTCAAACACGTATCAAGTGCTTTTTCAGTGTTTTCATAATCCCCTAAAATGTAATAGGAAAGCCCAAGATTGTAGTGGCTTCTAACAATTCCTTCCATTATAGTATCTCGCAGTTTTTTTTCGATATAGTATCGTGAATTAGTTAAAAGGGTATCTCTAATATTAATTGCTTTATAGTAGAAGGGTATCGATTGATTAAAATTTCCTTCATTAAATAAAGCCCACCCCTTTTTATGAAGTTTTTCAGCTTGCGAATTTGCAAAGCTTTGCTTTTCCGTAATTTCTGAGTCTTGTAGACATCCTAAAAGAAGTATACTAAAAGTTGTAATAAACACCACTATATCTATTACCCGAAAGCGCAACTCATTCATGTTGAATATGTTGTAATGATTCATAAATACAAATAGTTCGCATATTTAACCAATTGCAGGCATCCTTAGCATAACTATTAAAACATTTTTGGACACCAAAATTGACATCTAAACATGTTTGTTCAAAAATTGAATTTTGAAAGAGACCTACTTAGTTCTATCATCCCCCTATTATAATATTAGTTGGTCTGGTAAATTTCTTACCTCCAATGGTTACTATAAATTGATAGGTTCCTCCAATAACTTTTCCACCATTTTTATGGTCTCCTTTCCACTGTAAGAAATTGGCACGGCATAAGTGCTCTTCATATACAGGATTGGTGGTCTTGCCCAAATCAAATATTTGAAACACAACATCTTCAAACAAAACCTTTCCATCTCCTAGTTTTACAGTAAAGTTCACTACCTGATTATTTAAAAACTCAACACTATCCAAGCCAAGAATTAAATCATCCGGCACCAATACTGGTTTTCGCCTCGTAATGATGGAGTCTATTCCCAAGCTATCTAAAAAAGCTTTTTCATTAAATCTTCCACTTGAGATCAGACGACCACCAAATCCGATCACCTCCGCAGAGCTAATTGCAGCCTTTACCATACTTCTCACAGGAATTGTATCATGCCTAGCCAGAACAATTGAAAAAATTCTACTCAAATAGGCAGCAGACATAGAGGTTCCTTTTAGTGCGAGATAGTTAGCATCCAAATGAGTGCTAAGAAAATTTGCATTGGTGGCTATATCTACCTGCGTTGAGCTATAGTTGGAATAGATTGAATCCAGATCGTTGTTTAGAGAATCTAAAGCAGCAACAACGATAACATTATTTAGTGTAGCCAGAGTACTGTCCTGTATTTTAAAGTCTTTATTAAACCTTCCTGGCCATCTGCTTTCACTTTTCTCAATTTCCCATTCGTCTAGATCTCGTCCATCATTTCCTGCTGAGATGACGACTAAGATATTATTTTCCTCTGCCCGCTTAAGCGCTCGATAAAGTACTTTGGAAGGTTCTTTATCGAAGTATCCAAGACTGAGGTTAATGACATTAGCACCTTTTTCTATCGCGTAGTGAATGGCACATGTTAAATCAAAAACCGTAGCTCTTGATTGGCCGTTCTCATCTTCGCCATATACTTTTAAATTAATTATTTGCAAATTAATGTCGTTCGGATAGGCATTAGCTATGATCCCGGCAAGGTGGGTCCCATGACCAACGGAGTCTATCACTGTACCACTCTCATTTAAGTAATCATATCCAAAGCGGTCATCAATCAGACAGTTTTGGTCATTGTCTTTTCCATCTCCAAACGTTTCACCGTTATTTGTCCATTGCAGATCGGTTAATGCAGGATGACCACGATCATCGGAGCCTATCTTCAGGTTAACTCCAGAGTCAATGATGGCTACTATAACTGTGTCACTATCTGGACTTGGTTCCGTTTCAGGGTGTGTACATATATTAGCAGTTGGTGCGATTATTATTTCTTCTGGCAATAATAAACCAATTGCAAGACCTGAAGTATCGCCCTTTGGATGGCTGGTTGAAGACTCTCCAGAAGTATTAATATCCAACCTATTTTCAGTATACCAAAGCTGAAGCCTGGCCGTATCATTCTCGCAATTACACATTTTTTTGCGTGTCACTCCGGGCTTTTGCATCAGTTCTTCTTCATACGCCTTGATGTCGGCTCCAGAAGCATCTTCCTCAAATTCAAGAATAAAAAGCGAAGAATCTTCAACAATAAAATATTCCTCAACAAAAACACTACAAGTGTCAGAGCATCCATTTCCGTCCGTAACAGTGATAAAATATCGATCAGAATACAGGTTTGACACTTTTAAGGAATCAGTATCAAACGATTGTTCATTTATATTAGGGTCATATGTTCGATTCCATTTTAGTTCGTAGGGTGGAATGCCTCCAGTGACAGCAACTTGAAATTCTCCGGTATTATCAACCTGAGAAGAATCAGCCTCCAGAGCACTGCAACTGATAGCCATCGTGTTCAACGACCCAATCTCAAATGATTCCACCACCTCACAAGTATCAGCATCGGCGATCGTCACTGTATATGCGCCCGCTGTAAGGCCTGAGATAAACTCGCCGGTCGCGCCATTGCTCCAGCTAAAACTGTAGGGTGGCGTACCTCCGGATACAGCCACATCAATACTCCCGTCAGCGCTGCCCACACAGGTCTCATCACTTACCGAGGTTCCGCTGCCTACTGTAATGGGTAAGGGTTCATCAATAGTGATCAAGGTCCAGTTGGTGGTACACTGTACGGCATCCAGTATGGTATCGGTATACGTGCCCGGGGAAAGACCTGTCAGGTTAGGCAAGGTGTCTCCATTGCTCCAGGAATGGGTGTAAGGCGGTGTGCCGCCACTAATATCCATGGTGATGGTTCCATCTGATTCTTCCGGGCAGGTCACATCAGTGAAGGTGTAATTCACTACTATTGGGTCTGGAGCCCCCACTTCGTATGTCTCCGAAAGTACACAGTCTCCATTATCTGTACTGGTCACAGTGACGGAGTAACTGCCCGGTAAAAGGTTATCATTAAAGCTGCTGGGAGACCCTCCATTACTCCAGCTGTAAATATAGCCTTCACTATTGCCCACTATACTCAGTAGGATGGAGCCATCGCCGCTATAACTACAAGTGGCATCGGTGATGGTTTCGTTGATCTCAAACGGATCTTCCTCAACGGTGAAGGATGCGGTAGTAGGGCAATTGCCATCACCATATATCGTAACGGAATATGTACCCGCCGACAAATTATTGATGCTTCCAAACGTTGATCCATTGCTCCAGTTGTAGCTGTAACTTTCACTATTCCCGTTAACAGAAAGGGTGATATTACCATCGGAAGCTTCGCTGCAAGAAGTGTTGTCAATACTGACACTATTGATCTCGACAGGGGGCTGTTCGGTCAAATCAAATTCCAGTTCGGAAGAGCACTCTCCATCACCATCAATGGCTGTGATGGTTAAACTGTAACTCCCTGCCGTTAATCCAGTGCGAATACTATCTGCATCTTCCTGATCATTCCAGGTAAAGGTATACGGCGGGTCACCTATTTCCGGTTGAATATTAAAGATGCGGATTGCTCCATTTGCCTGACCGGGGCAGGGGTTAATAATTTGTTGACTGTAATCAACACAATTTTGCCCTTGGGCAGCACTAAAAACAAACAGCGAGCATAACAAAATGATGAGGGCAGATGCACTTTGAAACTTCATAAATGTAACCTTTAAGTGATGAGTTTGGATTTTGTCTATTCCTTTATCCTTGTTTTTCGTGAACAAAAAGTATACACGGTTTCTGTCATTTTTCCAGTAATGGCTACTTACAGACACACCAATGGCTCATCGTCCACCTCCACTACAAGTGGTGCCTGCAAAAAATAATGACCGACCAATTCTTAAACGGGATGAAATAAACTGGCGAATGCCTCGAAGGTTACACGAGAAAGTTTCGTTGGTAAAGGGATTACCAAACGGTGCGATGCACGGTAACGGGGTCAATGGGGGCATTTATGTTTTGGCTTTAAGGGTCGAACATCGTTCCAAATATACATAATTTACCAGTCAATCGAAAGTTGAAGGGCAATAATCCCGCTGAAATGTATGATCATTTCGTAGCTTTGAGAACAATTTTTGAACCGGCGCATTTACATATTCAGCTTCGAGATGCATAAAACAGCCTTTGGCAAGCAAAAAATAACATGGTCAAATCCCTAAATACGATAAAGTCTCCCATTGAAAAAGAACTCCGGGACTTCGAGAAACACTTCCGCGATGCGATGCGAAGCCAGGTGCCCCTGCTGGATCGCATTACCTTTTACATCGTCAAAAGAAAGGGAAAGCAAGTACGGCCCATGTTTGTGTTTTTGTCGGCCAAACTGTGTGGTGAAAGTGGCGCCTCCACCTATTCGGCGGCTTCGCTGGTAGAATTGCTACACACCGCCACCCTGGTACACGACGATATTGTAGACGATTCCTACGAGCGACGTGGCTTTTTCTCCATCAATGCCTTGTGGAAAAATAAAATCGCCGTCCTGGTCGGAGACTACCTCTTTTCGCAAGGGATGTTGCTGGCCTTAAAAAATAAAGAGTTCCGCCTGCTTGAAATCGTATCCGATGCCGTAAAGGCGATGAGTGAAGGGGAGCTGATGCAACTCGAAAAAGCCCGCCGGCTGGATATCACCGAAGAAGTGTATTACGAAATCATTCGCCAGAAAACGGCTTCACTGATTGCTTCAGCCTGTTCGGCGGGTGCGGCTTCGGTGACCAAAGATGAGGACACCATCGAACGTATGCGGCAGTTTGGCGAGAAGATCGGGCTGGCCTTCCAGATTCGGGATGACCTCTTTGACTTCGGTACCGATGATGTGGGCAAACCACTGGGCATCGACATCAAGGAAAAGAAGATGACCTTGCCGTTGATCTACGCCCTGCAACAAGCCAGCAAATCAGACCGCAAGCGCATGATCAACAACATCAAGCGCCACAATGAAGACGATGCCAAGGTACAGGAGGTGATACAGTTTGTACACCAAAGTGGTGGCCTCGACTACGCCCGTGAGGTGATGTACCGCTACCGGGATGAGGCATTTGAATTGTTGCATACCTTCCCGCCATCGGAAGTGCGGCAGTCGTTGGAGGATTTAGTGATCTTTGTAACGGATCGAAAAAAGTAAAACCAATTGATTATCATGAAATCAACCACCACCTTTCTTCTATTCGTATTTAGCCTGATGGCTTACCACGCCAATGGTCAATCGATCAAGGCGATGACCTACAACATCCGCTTCGACAATCCCGGTGATGGAGTCCACAGCTGGACCCACCGTAAGGATCATGTAGTAGACCTGGTACGCTTTTACGAACCGGATGTACTAGGCGTGCAAGAGGCATTGCACCATCAGCTCAAAGATTTGGACGAAACACTGGACAATATGACCTATGTAGGCGTTGGGCGTGATGATGGCAAGGAGGCCGGTGAGTATTCGGCCATTCTGTACAATGAAGAACGCTTTGAATTGATCGAGGCGTCTACCTTTTGGCTTTCGCCCAATCCGGGTGAGCCGTCGGTAGGCTGGGACGCATCCATGGAGCGCATTTGCACCTACGCCCTGTTGCAGGAGCGTCAACCTACCAATGGGACTCAACGACGGTTTTGGGTGTTTAATGCTCACCTGGATCACCGGGGCCCGCAATCGAGGTTGGAGGCCTTAAAGCTGATCTGGAAAACCATCCAGGAACGAAATCAGCCTGTCAATTTATCGGTCATCCTGATGGGCGATTTTAATGCAACACCAGAGGAAGCGCCTATTACCTTTCTGAGCAAACACCTTCAGGATACGCGTATGGAAAATGAACACCCGTACGGTCCGGACGGCACCTGGAGTACCTTTGAGCGGGGCAAGGCTCCCAAGCGTCGTATCGACTACATCTTTGTCAATAGTGAATTTTCCGTAAGGAAATATGCTGCCATCGCCGATATCTACGGCGATGACTACTACCCATCGGATCACTTGCCGGTATTTGTGGAATTATACTGGAAATAACAGTTTTTCAATGAACTGAAAAAAGTAGTGGCGTGATTGCCCATCCACCTTGCATGAGGTTAGACACCCAACGCCACAGGAAGCACAAGTCATTGCAAATAAAAATTCATTTGGTATCTTGGATAGCTCTCCTTACAAGAAGCTTATCTACAGGGTTATTAAAAGTGCAATAACCTGACCATTAAGGAGTCTGTCTTATATTTCTTAGAGGGGAAACTGGAACTGCTTCAAAGATAAAAAGCATTGAGGGGAAAAGAATAGACAAAAAAAAGGGCTTGTCGATTGCTTTTTTACAATTTAGGAATTGTTTTTATTGTAAAAACCTATTTTTCAGTATTTTGCGTCAGGTTCTTTTTGAGCTTTTGTCGACCAACGCAAAAATCAATGTACAATTCCAAACTCATAAAATTATTCAAAAGCTTTTCGCCGGAAGAATGGAAGGCTTTTGGTCTCTTTTTACAATCGCCTTATCATAATACCTCTGAGCAGGCACTTTTGTTGTATCGGTATCTGGAAAACTATTTCCCGGAATTCTCACCGGAGCAGGTAGATCGCAAAAAACTGTACGCGGTAATTTATCCCGCCGAGGAGGAATATGTTGACCGTCGTTTGCGGGATTTGTTTTCCAACATGGGCAAGCTGGCGCAGGCGTTTCTCACCATTGAACAGTTGAAAAAGGATCCCATCCTTTGGGACCGACTTACCGTGGTGGCGCTCAATGATCACAAGCAATATAAAGAAGCCAATAAAAAGTCAGATAAGTTGATTGAAACGTTGGAGCAAAACCCACAGAAATCATTGTCTGACTATGCTCATTTACAATGGCTAAATCATCAGCGCCACTTCAATGGTGAAACTACCCGACAGGGCAATCTTCCAGCTCATCTGACCATGGCTTACATCAATGCTGATCATTTTTATTATTTGTCAAAATTGCGCTGTATCAGCGAGTTTCTGGCGCGGTCCTTTCAAATTCAGGAAGACCAGCCATTTGACAAAGAAGCCATCGAAAAAATACTGGATGATTCCAAAACACTTGAATCAGCAAATCTGCTGTTGAAATGCTATCGGAATTTGGTGCTGGTACTTCGGGATAAAGGAAGATACAGCTGGCAGTTTTATCAAAATTTAAAGGAGGTCTTTTTTGAGAACTGGCAGGCTCTGCCCGATGAGGAGGTACAGTTCTTTTACAAGCACATGTACAACTACCTTGTGCATTTGACCCGACAAGATGAAAGGCTGTATGAACCGGAAAAACTAGTGTTGTATCGCTTTGCGATCGATAATGATTTATTGGTGTACAACAAAAAGCTGAGCATCGTCACTTTTACGAATATTGCGTTTCTTGGCAGCAAGGTCGGTGAGTTTGATTGGACCGAAAGGTTTATCGAATCACATAAAAGATACCTCCATAAAAAAGACCGAAATGACATTGTCAGTCTTTCGAGAGCGGCACTGGATTTCTATAGAAAAGAATGGAAAAACGGCCGTGATAGAATAAATCAATTGTTCTTTAAAAATGTGAATTTTGAATTGTTTCGCCGATCACTATTGCTTCGTACGTATTTCGAAATTTATGTCAATTTCAGGGAAGGATATGACAGTTTGTTTGCACATGCCGACACCTTTCAACACTTTCTGACCAGAAAAGAAATGGTACAACGGTCAAAGGCAAAACCCTATTTAAATTTAATCCGCTTTACCAAAAGACTGGCTCGGGTAAAGTATGATCCCAACCGTAAAACGCTGGATCGTTTGCACCGGGATATTGAAAAGTGTGAATTGCTCATTTTCAAGCCCTGGATTGCAGAGCACTTTAACGCAATAGCCCCCGAAGTGGGGTAACTCCAGGGGCTATCTTGTTTTTCAGGATGGTTTTCTATCCACCATCCAAATCTTCAGTTACTACAATGTTTGTGGTCTCATCGCCACCCTTGATTTGTTGCTGCTGAGCAATAGTTAACTCCACTGACTGAAGGTTCAGCCAGTCCTGAATGGTCTGCTGTTTCATTTTGGTTGTTTTGAGGTTAAAAAATTGGAGTCAGCGCATTTTCATGCGTGTGTTACTGACTATTGTTTTTCATTTGATCATTGTAACAGCAAAACCGGAAAATTTTGAAAAAAATTCACGCAAGTGGAGATAAATGACTGAATAATAGCAGAAAACGGATGAATGGGTCGTTTGGATCGACAAAATGGTTGGGTAAAGTTATTGGTTGGGTGAAATTTGTTTCATCCTAAAAGGATATATGGTTAGTACAAAAGCCCATAGTATGGAAAATAGTGGTTCACATTCATAGGATCTCCTTATGATTGGGAGGCAGTCATCCTCGCCATTCATTAGTTGGTATGTGTCGCTACTACGTAGCTGAAACTTATTTCTCACCATAGCCAGCGGTTGACACCACTGGCTACCGTGTGTCGCCACGATGTGGCTTGTTAGATGAGAACAGGCAATTCCACTCGTCCCCACCAAACCTTATGTGCCTTCTGTGGTTCAAAAAACCATCGCCGAACAGGCGATCCTCTCCTTCATGGTTTGTAAATATACATTAACGACCTTAGTCATTAATCGCCGTGATGGCCGTTCTCACTTGCTCGTTAAAGTCGTGTAAAAACGCCGGGATGTTATCTTCCATGGTATCAATCAGCCAGAACTGCACCACTCCATCGCGTTGGACCTCTATATAATAGCCGCCCCAGTCGCCGGCATCGGGCATACCGATTACGCCGTTGGGTTCGTTTAGTAACGCCTCGGGTACCTGATTGATCAGATCGGATACTTCATTGAAGGTGGCTTCGGGGAGGGCTTCAAAGGTGCCTTCATAAGCCGATTGGGAAGACGGATATTTGTCCTGTGTGTCTTCAAAGAGCGCCTCATCGGTGAGTTTAAAAATCTCGATACACTGCTCGCCGATACACTCACCGTAGAAATGACCAAAGACCAGGTAATCCGTATCGGAGGAGGGAAGGCAATTGCAGCTGTCTTTTTTACAGGCCGTTGTACTCATTAGGGTAACGGCAATTAATAAACCGAATAATTGGGAAATGCGCATGGTATTTTTCTTTTTTAAACCTACTTTTAATATAGAACGGGGCGTGAAGGGAAAGGGTTGGGTCAGGCTTGCCGAAAGGATAACAACGATCCGGAAAAATGTCAGGCTTCAGCGCATTTTGAAAAACTATATCCAGAAGGTCAATCAAACATCAGTGTGATCCATTCGCCCATGCAGGCCGGTTTTTTGTTGCCCTCAATTTCGATGCTAAATCTCCAGGTCACTTTCAGTCCGTTTTTGGCGTAGTCACGGATTTCGGAAATTTTGCAGTGCAGGCGCAGGCGGCTGTCTACCGGAACGGGGGCGGGAAAGCGAACTTTATTGAGGCCATAGTTGATGGCCAGTTTGCCCGTTTCAACTTTGATCATGCTGCGCAGCAAACTAGCCAACAGTGAAATAGACAAAAAGCCGTGCGCCACCGTCGTTTTGAATGGCGAATGCTCTTTTGCCTTTTCCGGATCAACGTGAATCCACTGATGGTCATCGGTTCCGTCCGCAAAAGCATTGATCATATCCTGCGTCACAGTAATCCACTCCGATGGAGTAAGCTGCATACCAACGCTCTCCTTTAAAGCGGTAAAATCGGGAAAATTCATGAGAGAAAATGATTGTGTTTCTATCTAGTTCAAACAGTAATTTCAGGTGCAATTTGGTCGGGCCTTACCCGGAATAAAGGCCGGAATGTAGCGTTTCGAATAGAAAGACCCAAAATAAAGATAGAAAATATGCCCAATTCGCCCACTTCTGACGGATAATATTTGAGCAGATGACTAATTTCAGACTAGTCGATCCGGTCCCGCTGAATAGATCGCCAGGCAGTTTGGCAAAGGATTTCCGTAAATTTATTGAGCTGTGCAAAGCGTGGGTCCTGGGTATAACCCGCCTGGTACCGGTAGTAAATCTGCTGTACAATCACCGCAATTTTGAATAGCCCGTAGACGTAGTAAAAGGTCAAATGACGAATCGGCTGGCCACTTTTTTCTGCGTACTGCTGTACCAATTCATTCCGATCGGGATTGCCGGGCAGCGTCGTTGGTGACTGGGCCATGGCCTGAAATACCTCCGGGTCATTGGCCGTCACCCAGTAGCCCAGTGAAGTACCCAAATCCATCAGCGGATCACCGATGGTACACATCTCCCAGTCCAAAATGGCCGTGATTTCCTGCCAGCGGTCATCGGCAAAAACTACGTTGTTGTATTTATAATCGTTGTGGATGAGGCCGAAGGCGTATTCGCGAGGCTGGTGAGTTTCCATCCAGTCCATCACTTTTTGAGCCGTTGGAATATCATCGGTGGCGGCTTTGAGGTATTGTTTGCTCCAGTTGCGCACCTGACGCTCCACATAACCTTCCGGGCGGCCCAGCTCTCCCAGTCCGGCCGCCTGATAGTCGAGCTGGTGCAATTCGACGAAAGTCGCCAGCCACTGCTCAGCAATTCGCGCAAAATCCTCCGCACCGATCTGTCTTTTCCTGGCCACTTGCTGGTGCAAAATGATGCCCTTGACTTCCTCCATCAGGTAAAAAGGCGCACCGATTACAGTCGTATCTTCGGTGTATAGGTAGGTCTTCGGCACTTTCGGGAATACGGGATACAAATGCGATAATACCCGGTACTCCCGCCCCATATCGTGTCCGCGCTTGATGGCTCCTTCCGGCGGTCGGCGCAGCACAAAGGTCTTGTCTTCAATTTCCAGCCGGTATGTCAGATTAGAATATCCGCCGGGATATTGGTACACGTTTAGTGCACTATCCCGATCGGCAATGAGGTTTTGCTTTTGCAAAAAGGCTTTTAAGGTTTTATCAGGCAAGACTGCTTCAGACATGGTTAGGATGGTTGTCGTTTTGCCTGTAAAATAAGGATATTATTTCTCAAAAGGAGTTTGTATTAAAAACCTTCAGTTTCTCAATTCAACACCAGCAACGGCACTTTCAACTTAAACACCATGCGTTTGGTGTGGCTGGGGCCAAATACCGTTTCCCAGAGATTTCTTTTGGCCCGGTGCATGATGATCAGCTCGGCATCGTAATCCTCCGCGTATTCGGCGATGGTGTCCTCAATATCCTGTGCCAGTTCGATGTGGAAGATCGTCTGGATGGCCGGTGAATGCTCGACCATGTATTTGGCGAAAGCCTCCAGTGCTTCATCATTTTTAGCCACGCGATCTTTGACCACATGCAGGCATCGCACCACAGATGCGTGAGGTTTGATCAGTTCGGTAGCCCGCCATAATTCGTAGGGATCAGCATGATCGAGATTGGTGGCAAATAGGGCCGTATCTATTACCTTGAAGGTATAACCCCTTGGGACCAGGATGACCGGGCAGGGCGATTCGCGCAAAGTATTGGTAGAAACCGTTCCCAACAGCTTCTCCACTCCACTATGGTTACTGCCTTGTGTTCCCATAATGACCACATCCGCATGAATCTCCTTGGCCTCCGCCTTGATGGCTGCGGGAGGCGTACCTACGGCCACATTGGTGGTCACCTTCACATTGGTTTTTCCCAGGTCACTGAGCGTCGTTTGGCTAAAGCCTTCCAGGGCCTGTAGGTTGGCGCGCGCATCTTCGAGCTGGGCCGTCATCAGGTCAGTGCTTACTACCGAAAGGCCCGGTGAGGTGACGTTGGGTTCCACCACATTGATGATGTGAATATGAACGGGGTGATGGCCTACAAGGCTGAGGGTATAGGCCAGTGCATCCCCCGCATTTTCGGAGAAGTCGGTCGGAATCAGTATGGTTTTCATCCTCCTGCATTTTGATGTAGTACAAAATTCTAAAAAAGCCGGTTGTCGCCGACTGATTGCGGTTCCTCAAAGGCATGACTTAGGTCATGGATTGGCAAGACTTGCATCATCGCATTTTCCCCAAAAGAAATGCAGCTTTGATAAGATAGAAAGGGCAAATAGCCCTTTTAATTACTCAACAAAAATCAGGTACTATGGAAAAGGCAATTATGGATAGAGTCAAAAACCAGGTCAAAAACCTGAAGGTGCTCTCCGAAGAGCTACAGGTACAAATGGCCCTTGGCAAGGCCGAGGCGCGCGACCTGATTGAAGCCGAAAGGAAAAACCTTTCACAATACATCAACCGTCAGCGGAACCGCATCAACGACTGGAATACCGACACCGGTGAAAATCGTCGCGAGTTTCTGACGGCCGTGGAAAACCTCGAAGCTGCCCTCAATGCTGAGGTGCCAATCGAGAGTGTTAAATACGATACGTACAAAAAAGAATTGCTGCGCAAAATCTACAAGGTAGAGGAAGAGATCAAGGAAAACTATGCCGAAATGGGTTTTGAAATGCAGGAAACACTGGAAGGCTTTAAAGCCAAAATGGATGCTTTCCGCGTCAACCTGGCCCTACACGACAAGGACGATCCCACTCGCGTAGATCGCATTCGCAGCGAGTTTACCGTAAAATTGGAGGAAGTGAGAACCTTATTGGCAAAAGAGGAAGGCGATCAGACCCGGCTCGATCACTTTGTGGAAGACCTTTCCGAGTCTTTCAACTATCTGAAAAAAGCCATTTCTGACCTTTCTAATAATTAGGAATGAACGATGAAGGCCAAGGCGATTAGTCCGGAAAATACTTCGCGGTTTATGCGGTACGAAAAGGTGCTGGCCACCTTGATCAAATACGGTTTTGAGGATATTGTATCGCATCCTCCGTTTAACAAAGTTTTGCCGCAGACAAACATTCTGGTACCTAGCCGCAATGGTAAAAAAGTGAGTCAATACACTCGCTACGAACGCATCCGCCTGGTGTGTGAGGAGCTAGGTACCACCTTCATCAAGTTTGCCCAGATTGCCAGCAATCGCCCCGACCTGCTACCCGAGCCTTTGATCGAAGAGCTGACCAAATTGCAGGATAATGCTCCTGCCATTCCCCTGCCTGTCATCCGCCAGATGCTGGACGCCGAACTTCCCCGGCCGGTGGATGAATTGCTGGAATATTTTGAGGAAAAGCCGTTGGCCTCCGCTTCCATTGCCCAGGTACACCGGGCGCGCTTGCACGGTGGTAAGGAGGTGATTTTGAAAATTCAACGGCCGGAAATCCGTGCGGAAATTGCGGCCGACATTGCCATTTTAAAAAACATCGTCTCCATCATTGATGGTTACTTTCCGCAATACCAGGTGTACAATCCCGCAGCGCTGGTGAGGATGTTTGAGCAAAGCATCAATGAAGAGCTTAGCTTTAAAGCGGAGGCCAGAAACCTCCGGCAGTTTCGGAATATGTTTGCCCAGAATCCCGATGTTTTCATACCCGATCTGTACGAAGAACTGAGTACCGATCGCATCATTTGCATGGAATATGTTGATGGCTATAAGGTGACCGATCTGGAAAATTTGCGGGCGTTTAAAATCACGGGTAAGGACCTCGCTCTACGTGGTATTCGGCTGTATTTTGAGCAGGTATTTGAACACAGCTTTTTCCATGCTGATCCCCACCCTGGCAACATCTTTGTGCTGGAAGACGGCCGTATTGCCTTCCTCGATTTTGGCATGATGGGCACCATCATTGAGAGCGACAAGGTGTTGTTTGCCAATATCCTGCTGGCGATGTACGAACAGGATGTACAGAATCTAAAAAAAGCCATTCTAAAATTCTCCAGCGGCCTCGACAAGGAAAAACAACGCGAGCTGGAGTACGACATCATCAATGTACTACGCAATTATACCAATGTCTCCATCGAAAATATCGACGGTAATGAGGTGATGAAGGGACTGAATGCCTTGTTTTTTGATTACAAAATCCGCATCCCGCCTAATCTGCTGCTGCTGCTTAAAGCCCTGGTAATCATCGAAGGCGTCGGTCTCAAGCTCGACCCGGAATACGACATCATTGCCAACATCGGTCCCTACGTCAAAAAACTGCTGGCCCAAAAATACGATCCGCAGAAACTGGGCAAGGATGTACTGCGCACCATTGAAGAAGGCACCCTCCTGGTCAAAGACCTGCCCGAAGACATCCGCGAGATCATCCGCAAGGTGAAGGAGGGAAAGCTGCATGTGGAATTTGAACACAAGGGCCTCGGCCCTGTTCTGCAAAACACGGATATCTTCATCAACCGCATTGCCTTTACGCTGATCACGGTGGCCATCATCGTTTCCTCCTCCATCATCATTGTCGCCGATGTGCCGCCACGGGTGTACAATATCTCGGTATTAGGCTTCATCGGGTTGATCATTGCGGCAGTATTGACATTTCGGTTGTTGTATGCCATTTCCCGCCATGGGCGGATATGAGGGGTGAAGGGGGGCAAATTTGACAGCTAAAATCACTTGAATAGGTTGGCCCGCCAAGACTCGGAGGACGCAAAGTGGCTTCTTGCCTAAACCTTGCGGTTCTCGCAAAAGTGAAATACTTGACGTTGACTTTTTTTGGACGATTTACAGGATGAACTGGATTTTTTTGGGGCGAAAAACTTCATTTTTCACCGCAAAATGATGGGCTGAACTGCATTAAATATGTGTCGCTACTCTGTAGCTAAAAATTACTACTGACACCTTTACCAGCGGCCGACACCGCTGGCAAAGGTGTGTCGCCACGCTGTGGCTAGCAGGTCATACAAAGGCACCAAACGGCCATCCCAATCGCAGCTCCTAATCGGCCTTAGCTGGTCTAGTGAAGCAAACTTTCTCTACTTGTTGGACCTCCATTTAAACCGTCGGAAATATCGGAACACCAGTTCAATTTCCGTATCATTCATTTGACTGTGCCGAAAGAAACGACTGGCGATGCCGTAATACCTCAAGGAGGTAGTAATCAGTCCAATTTTGAAGGCCGTACGAGCATCCAGCAGCTCCATTTTTGCCGGTACAAATACCGCATCACCGCCGGTGGAATACCGTGGCTGGTCGTAAATTTTGCCGAAAGGCCAAAATATTTTTTGCACCGAACCAGGATAAAAACGACAGTCGATCAGTTCGTAGTTGAGGTCCCGGAGGTAGAGCTCCAGCTCGGAAAACAGGTTTTGCCCCACGTAGCTTTGGATAAAGCTGAATTCGGTGAAGATGACGCCAATTTGGGTAGCTTCCAAGGTTTCTTTTGCGCCCTGCAATATTTGTAATTCCGTGCCCTGGGTATCGAGTTTGAGGAAGTGGATGAGAGGGAGGTTTTCCCGTTGCATGAGGTTGTCAATGGATTCCGTTTCAACGGGAATGACCTTGTCTGTTTCCAGGCCTTTTCTCCATACTTCGGAGCCTTTCATCCGGCCGAAGTGTTTATCAAAATTGGCGGCGTCAAATTCCAGAAAAGAAGAATAGCTGGGATATTTAGTAATGCGCAGATTGGCGACGCCTTTTTTGTCAGAAAGAGCGAAGGGGAAGTAAGAAATACTGGCGTCTTGATTGGACTGTAGTAGCTTTTTGTATTCATCCGGGTTAGGCTCAAAGCCGTAAAAAGTGCAGTATTTTTCCAATTTTGGGAAGGAGAAAATACCGCCCTTGGCCCCTACATCGAAGGCGGTGATCCTTTCGCCGCTTAGTTGCTTTTCGATGATATGTATTGCCGGGTTTGCCATAAAGCACTAGATAGCAAATAATCTTGAACTGATGCCTTTTTTACGCTTAATACACCTTCACAAACCATCCATTTACCAATTGCATCACACTTCCATCTGCCGTTCCAAACCAGAGTTCGCCCTTTTTATCTTTATAGATCGCTGGCACAAAATCGCTGGTGAGGCCATTCTTTTGGGTATAATTCGTCATTTTTTTGCCGTCGTATTTCCAGGCTCCCGTATCCCGGTCGCCAAACCAAATATTACCCTGGCTATCTTCTTCGATGGCAAAGACGTGCTCCAATGTACCTTTTGGGGAGCGACTTCCACTTCTTGAACTAAACATGGGTACCAAACCCATATTTTGCGAAAAATTGGTGATGGACTCGTCCTCTTTTAATAAAACACCGATGCCGTTATTGCCAATCCACAGCCTGCCCTTCGAGTCGGCAAAGATACTTCTGATATGCAGCCGCCCGGTCTCTTCGGTATAGCCTAAGGATAAATCATCGATGACCGTTAGGGATGCTCCGTCATAGCCCAGAGCAGCCATATAGGTGGCGATCCAGATCTTGCCTTGCTGGTCTTTTGTAAACCCCGTTGCCGCGTAGGAATTGAACGCTTCAGCACGTTCCGGCATGGAAAAAGGAAGGTATTGCAGTTTTTGTCCATCGTACCGATACACTCCTGCTTCCTTACCGGCATTAAACCACAAGTCATTTGCCGTTAAGGCCCACTTAGAATCCGTGCTATCAATGGTATGGTACTGAATTTTCTGACCATCATAGCTGTTGATGCCCCTTGCCGTTCCAAACCAGATGACGCCGTTTTTATCCTCCTGAATCCTCCTCACCTGATTGTCACTCAGGCCGTTTTCGACGGTAAAATAGGTGAATTCATTGCCCTCCAACAATGCCACGCCCTCCCGATCACTGCCAAACCAAAAACGGCCCTTACTGTCTTCCAGGATGGAGCGGATACTGGTTGTGAATTTCAGCTTGGGACCAACTTTCGCTAAATATTGCTCCGGTGTTTCTGACGCTGGACTTTGATTTTGACAGGCTGTCAGGAGTAGTAGGACAACCAGGTTTAAAAATCTGTTCATTATTTTCTATTCTTTCGTTTGACTCACTTTTTTTAGATAGCATACCTACGGCACGCGGGTTCATGTATGATGACCGGTTCAACAGAGAAAATGGTTCCTCCAGAACCGGGAAGCCCTTCACTGGTTGGGTGAATTTTTTTTCACCCGTGCCCTTGTCCATTTGCCGGTTTTAGATGTCGTACCTACGGCACGCTGGTCCGTGTGTGATGACCGGTTCAACAGAAAAATGGTTTCTCTGGAACCGGGAGGTCAATAAATAAGCTTTCTAACTGGCACCAGTTCTTTATTCCAGACTATAATTTTTCCTTTAAAGTCGGTGGTTACAAGGTTCTCTCCGTTGGTGTCCCAATCTATTCCCCATAGCAGATTTTCAGACTTTTCCTCCCTGATTAATACGCCTTCTTTCGTCCAAAGTCTGATATAGTCGCTGGCTGTTGCCAATATTTCACCTTCAGGTGACCATCTAAGGTTTCTGTATTCAGCCTTACTTCGTTTAATTTCCTTAATATTCCTGCCATCCGGTGTCCAGAATTTTAGGAGCGGTGGATAATGCTCCACAAAATCACCATAGTCGGCTGTTACAAAAAAGGTCCCTGTCGGGTGCCATTCCACGCAAAGCATCAATACTTCTTCAGTCCTTGATTTCATCAATTCTAACCGATCCGTTTTCAAATCATAAAACCCGATTCGTGAACCCACTGTGACTATCTTGTTGTGATGGGGATGCCAACTCAACCCGGTAATTCCTTTTGGATCAGCATTAACCCTTTTGATCAGTTCCCCTTTTTCAGAATAAATGATCAGCGCTCCTTCATTGTCTCCTACTGCCAGCAAAGA
The DNA here is from genome assembly GCA_965229635.1 of Saprospiraceae bacterium. Lineage (GTDB taxonomy): Bacteria > Bacteroidota > Bacteroidia > Chitinophagales > Saprospiraceae > BQJU01. The sequence continues at coordinate 768,081 of OZ245894.1, read as the reverse complement.
GCCGTCATGGTTCCACCCAAGCCCCCTCGCTCCAACGAATGCTATGCTGTCCAATTCAACTGTTGCGTCTGAATTGAAGTCAATAATTTGCGTCTTTCCCTTGTTGTTTTGTAGGGCGACGGCCAACTTATCCTTTGATGGATGCCACCTCAGTTTTGTAACTGTCCCAGGAAGAGGATATTTTTTGGAAGCCTGATCATCCCTCATGGAAAATATTCTAAGGGTATCCTGAGTACCACCCACAGCAAGCCTGGTACCATCCGGTTTACAGGCTGCCGCCCAAAGCCACCAGTCCCGATCTTCCTTTATTGTACCGGGTGTCAGCGGATTGCTTTTGCAGGACAGGATAGAAACCAGCAAGATAGACACGACGACTTTGTTCATTGGCAATTTTTATTCAAATTTCACAAACTGCTCCCCATCAAACCGATACACTCCATCATTATGTGTTCCCAGCCAAACACCTCCCTGACGGTCCACGTAAATGGTAAAAACCAACAATCCTTCCAGCGGAAAATTCGTGACCTTATCCCCGTCATTGCGCCAGACTCCTTCATCGTAGCCGGCCATCCATAGGTCTCCGCGCTGGTCTTCAGTAATGGCCATAAAATAGGGGTATTTCACTTCTCCATTTGGCGTAACATGGCCAACTCCCGGCGCTCTTTCGTAACGGATATTACTTGTTTCATTTTCGGCCCCATTTTCCGATAACATCTGATAGCGATACCGCGTATTCGTAAACCAAAAATCGCCCTCCCGATCTTCGAGAACAGAGCGAATACCCAGCGCGCCACCCCCTGGAATGGTGGTCATTGCCTCCTCGTACAGCCATTTCACCGATTGCCCGTCAAAGCGGCACACCCCAAGTGAAGAGGTGCCAAACCACATGTTGCCCTTTCGATCTTTGTACAAGCTGTAAATGCCATACGGGTTAAAAGAAGCATTGGGGTATTGCTTATAAAATACATCCTCCTGCTCCGTTTTTGGAAATTCCAGCGCATGCAAAACCTGCCCATCGTAACGGTAAGGCCCCGGGGCATTCCAGCCCATTCTGAACCATAAATCATTGGGGTTTAACACCCATTCATTTTGGTTTTCGAGGCTGTTGGCGAACTCCAATGTGGTAAATTTTTCTCCGTCAAATCGACTAACCCCTTCGGGAGTATCGAAGTAGATATTTCCAGCTTTATCTTCCTGAATGCCTAGTACGGATTCACTCACCAGGCCGTCCTCTACACTATAATGCACCAGTTTTTTCCCATCGTATTGATAAACGCCCTTGGCGCCAAACCAAAGGTTGTTTTTTCGGTCCTGGAAGATGGCCATTACGCCTCCTTCCATAGTGGTGACCGTTGTACCTGGACCAGTATTTTCCTGTCTATTTTGGCCATTGCAGGAAGCAAAAAGCAGCAAGACGATCATCAATAAATTCCACCTCATTCTCTTTCGATATTTAGCAGGGGTACTACACAGCTTTCCATATTGCCTACGGTCAATACAAACTCCTGCGATACTTTGGTGCCGTCGGCATAGGAGGCCGGTGTCCAGTTGGGCATATTACAAATGGCATCCAGCAACAATTGGTCTACTTTTTCATTATCGGATGGCCAGAAGATGTGCGGCTCCAGAATTCTTCCGGCTTCATCCACTGTAAACTTGACCGCTGCCATCGCGTATCCTTCAAAGGTTCCCTCCGGGATTTTGTTAATGGCATTTTCCTTTAGCAACTTTTCCATTGCCTGTACCCCTTCGGCATAGGTTGCATCCTGTTCGGGATTGACCGAAACGGTAAAGCTCATTTCTTTAGGATCATTGTGAGTAAGGTTATTTTCCGGAATGTAGCGCACCACAACGCTAATCTCCGTTCCCGTATCGGCCATATTCATGAGGGCTTTTTGTTCTGGGTTGAGGCTTTCATTTTTGCCTCCTGCTTTCCTGGTCTGGCCATGCTGTTTGGTGAAAACCTCAACGGAAAGATAAGTTTTTACCCATGATGATGGGTAGCGCTCATTGAGGTCCAATAGTGTTTTGGCTTTCGCCAATTTTTCTTTGTCAAGAGAAACCGTAGGGTAAACCCGGTTGACTTCAAAGGTCAGTGTGGCAGCCGTATTGCTTTGCGCAAAAGGAAACTGAACGATTCCCAAAAGAAAGGCCATCAAGGCGATTAATTGCGTTTTCATGTTCATGCATTTAAGTGCCATAATTTCGGAAGAAATGCCAGGATAGAAGCATTGATATAATTCTGATTTTGCAGAACAGCATCGCTTCCATTTCCTACATTTCTTCCATTGCATCAAGTGAAATTATGACATACATTATTTATCCTCAAAGTTATGCTCAGCACCGGTCTCTTACCGTTTATTAAGTGTAAATTAGTGTAAAATGCAGGTAAAACACTTCTAAAAGTGTGATAAAGCAAATAGATTTGTAGTATGAGTTGGAGAAACCTAATCATTGCGCTTTTCCTTTTAGCAGGTATGCTTCCATTGATGGCGACCAGCCCAATGGAGGAGGAGGTGATGGACAGCCGCACCGAAATGGCCCTGCGGAAGATTGGACATGAGGTATTGTTGTGTGCCGGAGACACCAAATCACGGGTATTGCCGATTGAGAAAGTTGGCTACCAGTACAAGATTTCCTTTGCCTCCGAATTTGGGTTTGACCCTGAAAATTTTATCACCATCATTGAGGATGTGATGACCGAAACCGGCATTGCCGACAGCTATCTGGTAGCGGTAAAGCAATGCAGCACCAACGAGATTGTGCACAGCTTTGAGGTCGGCAATGCGGACCTGCAGGGTTGTGTAGGAAGAGTACTCCCGGAGGATTGTTACAGCATTTTTATGACGCTTTTGCAACATGATGCGCTAATCGCAACTGGTCCGGCTACCACCAAAGAAGATGCTACGCTTTCTTCCGCAAGAACGCTGAGCTATTTATTACTTCCCTTGGTTTTCCTGATTGGTTTTATCGGCTATTTCTCCACCAAAAAGCAGGGCCCCAATACCGACCCCGACCTGATCCAGATCGGTGCGTCCCAGTTTGACACCCGAAACATGTTGCTGTCTATTGACAATCAAACGATAGAGCTCTCCAACAAAGAAACCGAACTGCTGGCCCTGCTACATTCCTCGGCTAATGAACCCGTTGAGCGCGAAGTCCTCCTGCATAAAGTCTGGGGCGACAACGGCGATTACGTAGGCCGCACGCTGGATGTATTCATCTCCAAATTGCGCAAAAAACTCGAGGCCGATAGCAGTGTGAAGATTGTCAATATCCGCGGAGTAGGGTATAAGTTGGTGATGAACTAAAATGCTTTGATCGCGAGGTTTTCCAAAACCGATGCGGCGCGTCTAAAAGTCTCCAGACTTTTGAAATCAACATCGGATCGCTCGTTAGAGTCTCCGACTCGCAACGTCATTCTTCAAATCTCCTGATTTGCGTGCTTCCACTTTTCACTTGGCCACAAAATGATGTGTCGCAACTACGTCGCTTAATTACATTTTTCACCGTAGCCAGCGGTCGTGACCACTGGCTACGGTGTGTCGCCACGCTGTGGCTTTGGGTGGATGAAGGCTTCTAAACCTACAACAACTTTTCCAAAATGATCATATGCTTGCACTGGATTCCATTTTCGATAATCGGTTCATGATAGTGATCCAAAAAGAAATTCTTTTCAATCCTGATGATTTCAAACCCTTGTTTTTGGTAAAGTGCAAGCTGCCCAATGCTCGAATTTCCGGTGCCGATGACTAGCTTTTTATAGCCTTGCTTCCGGCTCCGTTGGTCGGCGTACTTCAGCAGCTCCTTGCCCAGTCCTTTCCCCTGTGCAGATTCCTTGACCGCAATGTTTTTCACCTCAATGGAGGTCGAATCAATCTTCTGCAAAACCATGACACCAACCACCTCGGTATCCAGTGTAGCAATGTAACAATCCCCCGTTTTTAGATAGGCATCAACCTGCGCTTTCGACGGATCTGCCAAGGCCAAAAGGTCTCGAGGAATTTGTGCCTCCTTATCGACAAGGGTAATATTTAAAGCTCCTTTTTTCAAAAGGGATAAGTTTTTAAATACCTCTCTTCAAATATCTCTTAATACCCCGATAATTTCAAGTACCTTTGGTTAACATTTGAATTTCGTTGGTTTCTACTAATGACCTCATAGTATAAGCTTACAAGTTGGAAAATGATTATTCACTAACGTAAGCGTCGCTATTATGAAGGATCATCATTTTGAGATAGAACCGATCACTCCCTTTTCAGAAAGCTTAATCTGGAAGCTCAATCGAGAGTTTTATCAGGAACGGGGCATCAGCGCCTGGAGTGATGACATCGTTCCTCACCACATGACCAGCAATGCTAAAGTGGGGCAAACTTATGCGGAATTGATCTTTGCCTTCCTTAAAGATCTGGCGTCAAAGGGACAGACCAGTGAAGTGGTCTACATCCTGGAACTGGGTGCAGGCCATGGCCGGCTGGCGTTTCATATCCTCAAGCATTTACAAAAACTGATGGCCTCGATAGAGGAAGTCCTTCCCCGCTATTGTTATGTACTTAGCGATATTGTAGAAGACAATTTATTGTTTTTCCAAAATCACCCGCAATTTCAGGATTACCTACAGCAGGGCGTTTTGGATGTATCCTATTTCGACGCTTCCGGCAGCGAAGAATTGCACCTGCGCAATACCAAACAAACCATTCTTCCCGGAGACCTAAAACAACCCCTTTTGGCTATTGCCAATTACTTTTTTGACTCCATCCCCAACGAGTTGTTTTACATCGAAAATGAAGTCGTATCAACCTGTTCTATTTCTATCGATTCGAGGGATGATCCTCGTGAAATGAGTGCGGAAGGATTGATCCAAAACATGGAACTGACCTACCACAAATCGGTTTCCAGTTTACCGGTCTTTGAAGAACCAATGCTGAATGACCTTTTGGAGGACTACAAGAACTTGCTGTCAGATTCCTACCTCTTTTTTCCAAGAAAAGCGATAAAGTGTTTGCAACACCTCAAGGCGTTTTCAGCACCAGGCCTGGTGTTGCTGACTATGGATAAGGGATTTCATGAACTACATAACCTGCAAGACCGGAAAGAGCCCGATATCATTACCCATGGGAGTTTTTCGCTATGGGTCAACTATCATGCGCTGGGCACCTACTGTCGCAAACAAGGGGGCAAAGCATTATTTCCGGGTTTTTCTAATTTCCACCTGGAAATAGGGTGCCTTCTATTTTTGCCTGAAAGCGAAACCTATTTGCAAACTGATGCCGCCTACGAGCAATTTGTCAACAATTTCGGCCCCGACGATTTTAACAGCATGAAGCAACTCGCGTACTTTAACCTTCCGAGACTGCGGCTGAGGGAGCTGATTGCCCTTTATCGTTTGAGTGCCTATGATTCCACTTTTTTTGTCAAATTGCTGCCACAATTAAAGCAGGTTTCCCAGTCGATTACTTTTAATGAGCGAAAGCGCCTGGCGCAAACGATGGACTGTGTCTGGGAAATGTATTTCAATATCAATGAAAACCTCGATTTGGCGTACGAAATTGGCGGCATGTTTTACGACCTCGGCTTTTATACGGAAGCACTGGGTTATTTTCAGCATTCGATAGATGCATTTGGCATGAAAGCGGACATATACTACAATCAGGTGTTGTGTTATTATCAACTGAGGCAGGACAAATTATTTTACAAAACTTTACACGAAGCCAAAAAAGCATTTCCCGACTTTCAGTTGTTCAAAAAGCTGGACAATCTTGACATGGGATAATATGCTTATTCATCAGTGTTTGTCATTTATTTCCCAATTTTTCCTTTATCCGAAACCTCAGATCTTGGATGCTTTCCACATGGCTTTCCCTCACCTTCTCCCTATCCAGTGTGCCTCCCAGGATAATCATTTCTTTATGTTTAAACCTCTTGCCCAGGCGGTCATCAATCATCACATTACGCATGCTTTCGGCAATACCGATTTTCTGCAAAAACACATTGGGATGCCCGGCCGTACAAAGGACTATGCCATAGGGCACCGTTTTCATCTTTTGTGTTTTATTGCCCACTGCATCGTATCCGTAAGCATACCCTACGGAATATACCCGATCAAACCAGCCCTTGAGCTTAGCCGGACAATCACTCCACCAAACCGGGTACAGGAAGATAATACAATCCGCCGCCTCAATTTTTTGGTGCTCCAGTTGCACGTCCTTCGGAATGGGCCGATCAAAGTTTAAAAGCCCTTCTCGCTCGTATTCCTCCGCGGTCATATCCGATCGGAAATTCATCAGGTACAAATCGGAAATGGTGACCTTGAAGTCTGGTTCCTTCAGCGTGCTTTTCAATTGTTCCAGCACCTGATAAGTATACGATTGGGGACTGGGATGGCAATAGATGATTAGTACATGCATGTGTATTAGTGCTCAGAGGTTGTAAAATCAATTCCCCTTCACCAACACCAACTCCTCGATCGCCCCGGCCCTGTTCATCCCCAGGATTAGCGTGTCATTTTGCAGTTTGTTTATCTTGACTTTTTTCTCCGCCTTGCCATCTTCAATGGTATGCAAATTGTCACCGGAAATCCAGTATTTGCCTTCCTCCGTTGCCTCACCGTATGTTCCCACGTAGCGGCTATTTTCGTCAAATTCGAAGCCAACCGGCACCTCAATCAACTTGTCGTTGGTCACATCCTTCCACTCAATAGCAGTCCAGGACCCCACCAAATCCTGTTCTTCATATTTAGCATTGCTTTGGCATCCCAAAATGAAGACGGCACTCAATAATAGCAGCTTTTTCATTTGTCTTGTTGTATTTTATAAAAAGTGATTTTTCTAAAGATACGAAGATTGATTTTTGCAAGTTCTGCTCCACTCTGGCTTTTCTTTTCAGAATGTATTGATCACCGTCACACCACTATTCTTAAATTTATTCATTTCGGGCAATAATGCTACGGATTCTTCCAGCGAAATCGTTTTTTCTAACATTTTTTCAGGCGTTAGTTTGCCTACTTTGATCATTTCCAGTATTTCGGGGTATTTGTGTGCTTGCATTCCGTGACTACCTAAGATTTCAAGTTCATCTGCAATGACTTTATGCATCGGTATTCGTGGATTTTTATGGGGTCCAGCCATCAATCCAACCTGAATGTGTTTGCCTCTTTTTCTCAAATTGGCAATTGAATTAAAGCAGGTTTCCTGATGCCCCAAAGCATCTATGGAAACGTGCGCGCCGCCTTTGGTCATTTCTTTAATTTCGCCTACAACATCTTGTGAATTTCTACTATTCAAAACCGCAGTAGCTCCAAGTGCTTTGGCCAATTTTAACGTTTCGTCATTGATGTCCACAGCGATTACCTGTGCTCCTACGGCATTGGCAATCATAACAGCGGATAAACCAACGCCTCCACAGCCGTGAACCGCCACAAATTCTCCACCTTTTAAATTGCCTTGTTCCACAACTGCTCTAAATGAAGTAATAAATCGGCACCCAAGAATACAAGCCGTTTCATCACTTATTTCGTCTGGTAATTTGACAAGGTTCAAATCGGCATGATTTAAGGCCATATATTCTGCAAATGAACCCCAATGGGTAAAACCAGGCTGAGATTGGTTGTCGCATACCTGATGATTTCCTGAATGACATTGGTAGCAACTTCCGCATCCACCTACAAATGGAACGGTGACACGGTCGCCGACTTTGAAGTTCTTTACCTCCTTCCCGATTTCTACAATTTCTCCTGCAAGTTCATGTCCCGGCACATGAGGCAAGACAATATCGTCATCATGCCCTTGCCAACCATGCCAATCACTTAAGCACATCCCTGTTGCCTTAATCTTTAAAACTACGCCATGATTATTTGGTGTAGGATCAGGGACATTTTTGATCTGAATTTTTCCTTTAAATGCTTCAAAAACTACTGCTTTCATGGATTGTTTCTGAGTTTAGGTGATTTCGTGGGTGCGGCACAGGTGGTTTATTTGGCTTATTTAGCAGCTTGTAGTATTCTTTCATCAACATTCAATATAACTTCATCGCTATCTGTTAGCAGCAGGCTACTTTTTCACGATTTACCGAATTAGTCAAACCTCAGCTAAATTTCATATTTTTCCTTTATTCTTCCTTTCCGGAATCTTAATGAATGTCTCATTTTATTTTTCCTGCTTGTCACTAACGCCAATGTATGAGTAGTGGCAGATTGCGTGGTAATTTCCTGTCAAACCGCTGTGCAGTTTGAGCGGGCTACAAACCTTGAAATTTCCACATTTCCTGCCATTAATTATACAAAATGTTAGCGGCAGGTATTTTATTTAAACTGTCCCAAAATCATTCTGTCCATCATTTTGTCCGAAAGCATTTTCCTTAAAAATAGTAATGGTTTTGCCATAAACCCACCACTGTACCTTGTCTTTGGCTTTCTTGAAGTGATTGCTTTGTGAATCAGGTTGGCGATAATTTCAGGTTCTGCATTCTTGTCCTTGAATTTTTTTCCTGTTTCTATCATCTTTTGTATCATATGGCCATAGATGCCGTTTGAAGAAGCTTTTTTAGCATTTTCCATTGCAATGTCACTCCATTCAGATTTTACTCCACCTGGTTCAATGACCACCACATTTATCCCGAATTGTTTAACCTCCATTCTTAGACTATCACTCAAGGCTTCTACGGCAAATTTGCTGGCGTGATACCAACCGCCAAAAGGGTTGGCTATTTTACCACCAATGGAACTGATGTTTACAATTGTCCCATTGTTTTGGTCCCGCATATGAGGTAAAACCAATTGGGTAAGGCGGGCCAAGCCAAATACATTGACTTCCATTTGGTATTTGGCACTTTCCAAAGTTACATCTTCAATTGCTCCGTATAAACCAAATCCTGCATTGTTAATAAGAACATCAATCCGGCCTTCATTTTTCACAACTTCTTCAATCCCCGAAAGCATTGTTTGTTCTTCAGTTACATCCATTTGCAGGATTTTAGCACCAGATTTTTTCAGGTCGTTCATTTTTTCGGTTCTCCGGGCAGCTCCATAGACAACATATCCTTTTTTTAATAGTAATTCGGCTGTGGTTTTTCCCATTCCTGAAGATGCTCCGGTTATTAAAACTACTTTACTCATATTTTAATGTGTTAAATTTTGATGTACATTATTTCCTTCTGGCAGATCGGTGTTTTACCGAAATGAGGAAACTTTTTTATGGTACAAAAGTAGTGAGGCGAAAAATGAACTTCTTTGCTTAGAAGCTCAACTTCAAAAGCTTACTGAGGCAAAATAGAGGACGGATTGTAGCCAAAAAACTGTTTGAAGCTTTTGCTGAAGTGGGACAAATTCTCAAAACCTGCATCTATAAAAGCTTGTGAAGGCTTCTGATGTTTTTGTGCGATTAAGAAATGGGCTTGTTCCAAACGTTTCTCGGTAAGCCACTTTTGTGGGGAGGTGCCAAATATTTTTTTGAAATCACGTTTAAAAGTAGCGAGGCTTCTGCCTGTAAGGTATGCAAATTTCGAAATAGGAATGTTGAACATAAAGTTGGTTTGCATAAATCCTGCAAGGTCAATTTTATGCGGTTCGGAGAAATCTGAGAGCAAATCATCTACATGAACATCCAATTTTCGAATTAGGATTAAAGCATCCTTTATTTTGCTTTGTGCTTGATTGTCAGTAACAAAAATGCTGTTCGAGTTCAAATGGTTTTCGATAGATCGGAATAATTCATTCAAAACGTCATTTGTCTTTAGAAATAACAGTTTAGGGCGACTCCCATTATCCTTTTTGATCACTTCGGTGGCATAGAATTTTTGCAGGAATTGTTGTGTGAAAAATATAGTAACCGATTGACAGGCTTCACCGCCCAGCGGTTCTTTTGCGAATTTTGCCAATTGGTTACGACCGAATAAAGCAGCCTGTCCGGCCAAAAGGGAATAGGTTTTATTGGCAGTAGTTACAGAAATCTTTCCCGAATAAACATAAGTGAGTAAATGTTCGGGGACAATCTGTTCTGTTACGAATTCTTTCTTCTCATTACAAGAAAAAAATAATCCCGATTGTGATATGTAATTTGTGTTTTTCATATTGAATTACCCAATTTTGTTGGTGCCAGACCAAATTTCTTTTTGAAAGCATATGAAAAGTGCGACAAATCTTCAAAGCCTAAATCAAGATAAATTTCTGACGGCTTTTTGTTCTTTTTCTCCATGAGAAAATAGGCTTCTTTTAGACGTTTCTTTGTCAGCCATCTACTTGGGGGTTCATTGAATATCGTCTTAAAATCCCGTTTGAATGCAGATAAACTACGTCCTGTTAAATATGCGAATCGTTCTAAACTTACATTGAATTGATAATTTCGGTTCATGAACTCCTCCAGGTTTATTTTGTATGGGTTTCCATACTCAAAAAACACGTTCGCTAATTCGGGTTGTGATTGTAACAGAATGGTCAGCAATTCTTCTCGTTTTATATCCACCATTTTAGCATCAATCTTACCCTCGCCTTTATAATAAGGTTTTAATGAATTGATGAAATTCGGAATTTGTTCTGTAGGATGAAGTATCAAGAAAGTTTCTTTTGTGTCTAAATCCTGACTATGGGTTAGATGCTTGTTTTGATAGCTTTTGAGAAAAATTTCATCAAATAAGACAGCAACTTTTTCAAAGCCATTGCTACCCTTAACTTTATTGTAGCGAGCCAATCGGTTTTTCCGCACAAGACAGTATTCTCCTGCATTTAAAGTGTAATGCACATTTCCATCATACCCGTTCATCGTACCCTTTACCAAAAATAAAAAAAGGTGTTCGGGTATAAATTGTTCGGGCGATATTTCAGGACCTAAATAGCAGGAGTTCATTTCCATAAGGTAATCATTCATTACAGACTTATTACTCAAAATAAACGCCTGCCATCTTTTCACAAATTACCCAAAGACTATCTGCCGCATTCCTTTCCAACGCCCAGGGTCTTACCCCAAAAGGGGCATCACTGCCATTTGGTACCATTTGGGCAATATTGCAATCTTCTAAATATTGTCCGCCTTTATCATTTAATTGTGGACTTACAGCAGCCCAAGTTGTGGTAGCTCCACCTTGTTGTACTGTCTTGTAGATGTCGCCTTCGTTTTCGGGTTTTCTAAAGTAGTTTAATAGCTCCGTGCCATAAAAAGTCCTTAAACTTTGCCCTGCAAATTTTGTTATCCAAACCTTGAATTTTGGAGCATATCCAACCAAAGAAGCCGCAAAAAGGTCAGACGAAGGAACAGGACCAGGATGTACGGAAAATGATTGAATGTTGTATTTACTGAACAATTCGTTTTGCTTAACAGAAATGAGCGCCACTGCCGTTTTGCTTTGGCAATAGGCTTGGAATCCATCATAAGGTGTATGTTCATAATTAATATCATTCAAGTTTACATCGCTCGATCTGTGTCCGCGAGAAGATAAATTTACAATTCTTGCTCCATTGGCTCTTTTCAAAGCAGGGAGTAGTTTGAGGCTCAATTCAAAATGCCCCAAAACGTTGACAGCAAACTGGCGCTCATATCCTCGCTCATCTCTTTGAAGTGGTGTATTATGAATCCCGGCACTGTTTATCAACACATCAATCTGCCTATTCGATTGCATAAATTTTTTAACGAAGGCATCAATAGATTTTGGTATTAGTAAATCCAGGTATTCAATTTCTACATTGGGCAGGTCTTTTAGGTTTTTCTTAGCCCAGTTAACGTCTGGAGCAAGGGCAATAACGGTAGCTCCTTTGCTCACGAATGCTTTTGTGGCTTGTAGTCCTGTGCCAGTATGTCCACCAGTCATTACAATAATTTTACCAGACAAATCCATTCCTTCAACCACTTCCATAGCAGTGGTGCTATGACCAAAGTTATTTTTAAGTTGTTGTTGTAAGGTGTCAGATATAATTTGACCTGAATAGATAGGGTTTCCAGCGGATTTATCATTTTTTACGAACATAAAAATGATAGAGGCATAGAAAAGGACGTAGAGTAAAAGGGGAATTCCAATGAAAATATACAACATCTTTTTTAACGACATTTTTGTAGCGATTAATTTAAAATTTACACTACAAATATCTGCTAAATACTATCGAGCTACTTTGTTGAAAAGTCCAAAGTTGCTCAATTGAAATTTTAAAACCGTAATCCATACATTTCAATTAAGTACCAAACACTTTTTGTACGGCAACCAAGTCCATCCCTTCTCTAACCAATTTTATTTTACCATTTTCTGCAACCAATCTACCCATATACAATTGTTTATAGGGTTTTCCAATCATAAGTGTATCTACTTCATACTCTGCAAAAACTTGATTTGGAGTAACGATATGTGTTTTTACATTGAGAAATCTAAATTCGGGAGAACTTTCACGCAGACCAGTCAACATATTTTGTATGTTTTCTTTACCTACGGTTCTCCAACCTTTCCCCATGGATGCCATGTAGGGCAGCTCAATAGCGCCATCTTCTGCAAAAATGGAAGCTAAATACTCAGGATTACCAATATTATTTATATACTCATTAAAGAGTTCTTCTGCATTTTTCATAGTATATTATTTTGAATTTATGGTTTAAATAATTTCAAGGGTGTTTGCTTTTTGCAAGTTCAAACACCCTTAAATGATGATTTAATTGCTATAGGTAGCCAACCATTTTTCTTTTATTTCTGCTCTTGCGTTTATGAACTCAATGTCAGTTCCTTGAGCAATCGCATCTAGAGGAAAGCGCAGCGGTCTTGTTCCGTTTTTCATGCTCACCAATTTTAAAATTCCATCGGCAATGGTTTGTGGATTCATGTCAAATTCCTGCATTTTACCAAATAACCCTGCTCCAATCGCATTGAACATATCTGTTGCAACAGGGTCATATGCTGCCGCAACTTCGGTTTTGTCTGCACCAATACCTGCCTTGCTTCCGTTGTTCATTTCGGTAGGATAAACACCAGGTTGAATGGTTACATTCTCTATATTAAATTGAGCCAGTTCTGCTTGCAACCCTTCGGCAATGCTTTCTACACCGAATTTAGAAGCCAGATATGGAATCATAAATGGTAGTGTATGCCCACTTGCACCAGAGGTAATATTGATAATTAAACCTGATTTCTCTTTTCGCATACTTGGCAAAACAGCTTGATAGGTTCTAATGACACCATAAAAGTTCACTTCAAACATTTTACGAATTTGCTCTATTGAGGTAGCCTCTAAAAGCCCAAAACCTGTTACGCCTGCATTGTTGACCAACACATCGATTTTTCCGTGCTTCGCCAATGTTTTGTCAAAAGCATTCGTAACAGATGTATCATCGGTTACATCTATTTCTACCACTTCTACATTGGGCAATGCAGCGAGTTCTTTTGCTACTGTTTCGTTTTTAGCTGTTGTGCCACGCATACCAGCAATAACGGTGTAACCTGCGTTTGCAAGGGTAATCGTGGTAAGTTTACCAAAGCCCGTGCTTGTTCCTGTAATGAAAATTGTCTTGTTCATCTTTTTAAAAATTTAATTGTTATTGGATGAAGCAAAGATGCGACTACAGGAAGCCATTTTTCATTGACAAATGCTCGAAAAAAAAGCAAACAAATGTCAATGGTTTAGGAATAGTGCTTTACTTTTTGGTTGCGTTTCTTCTTATACGTGTCAGTGTTTCAGGAGTAATCCCAATGTAGGAGGCAATCATATGCTGTGGAACCCGGTTGGCAATAGAGGGGGATTTCTTCAAGAAATCCAGATACTTTTCTTCGGCAGAAAGACTTATTTGGGAATGGATGCGGCTTTGAGATACATTAAAACTCCTTTGTAGGATAGTATTTACTAAATCATTGAGTTGCGGAATATTTTCACAAAGGTTATCAAAGTTTGTTTTCTCAATTAATATGATTTCTGAATTTTCAATAGCGTCAATATTGAATTGAGAAGGAGTGCCGTTCATCAAACTTGTTCTATCGCCTGTCCAATGATTTTCGGGAGAGAAACTCATAATATGTTCCCGTGCTTCCTTGTCGAAAGAAAAGGTTTTTAAGAGTCCACTGCATACAAAAGCGTTGTATTTCCATATGTCGCCTTGCTGTGAGAGGTACTGTTTTCTGCGAAGCTTTTTTTCGATTGTGACGTCACGAATCATCTCAATTTCATTGTCAGAAAGTGAAATTTTGTCTTGCAGGTATTTGATAAAGAAGTCAAACATTGAATGTAACTTTTTTCCAAGTTTAAGTATATGTTGTTTAGAGTCTGCACATTTAGGTTTGTTCACTTGCCGCTAACGGTAAGCTATTGGAAGTATTCACCTTCAGGGGAATATTTGTCAATAGCGCAATGTTGCATTGAGTTTTCATATTATACTCCAAATTTAGCTTATTTTTTTCTAAGCTAAATTTGGTAGTATAATCCGTAGAAAACGTAGTTGGTAATTCTAAATTTGTTGATTTTAAACAGGGTTTCTATTTCCATTTTATGTGTGGATAAATGAAGTGGAAAACCAAAATCAACCAAGTGCCAAAAATTAGGGAGCGCACTCAACCTTTTTAATATTTTATTTGTTAGCAAGTTTGGTTTTCACTTCTTTCCAACCAAAACCTGTCGCAGACCAGGCCGATCCGCTTAAAATCAAGCTTTACGCTCTGTCGGCCTTTTCTACTCCGTTCTTTTTCAAAGAATAACTTGCTAACAAATAAAGGCCTTTTCCAGCTCCCTTTTGGCTTTAGAATTATCAATTCGATGCAACTACGTATAACCGCCATAATTATGGCGGATAGCAAGTTGTATACATTTTTTATCCACCCCAATTTGCAAAAAAAGCCCAACACTTAAAAGCCCCCCAAAACAAAAAGCCCGCAAAGAACCATCTCGTCCTTTGCGGGCTTTCGCGTCTTCTCTGTGCCTAGGCGTACGCTATCATTCTCTATCTTTTTCTTGCTCTAGTGTCCTCCTCAGTTCAATCATCTCATCGGTTGTGATGCAATTCTTAAAGCCTTTAGCTGTCAAACCTTTAATCAGTTCTTTGTCGCCAGTCCAGGGTCTTTATTTTCTTCCCACCAACTCTTGTTTACTTCCTTTGCAAACTTATCTACATCCTCCTGAGTTGCTTTGCTCTCAGCAGTTGCCTCCCGGTAAATCAAAAAATTAATTAACCTTTGCAAACCATCTGTGTCTACATTTCCGGGAATACGAATGATGATTGCACTATCACTTCTTTCTATAGTCATATGCCTTCTTTTCTACAATATACAATCATTTTGTAACATTGGTTCTCTTAAAGATTCCCAAAACGCCTCTTTAAAAAACAAAAAGCCCTCAAAGAACCATCTCGTCCTTTGCGGGCTAGGAGCCTCTTGATTACCCTAATAAGTCTCCACCAGCACATGTGCCTTTTTCTTAGCCCCCAGCTCATTTACTAACCGGTTCAGCTCGAGCAAAATAGGAACCATTTCATTTTCATTTACAATAGTACGTTTGTAATCATCATGGTTGATTTCGTACTTCCAGTAAAAACCGTCGAGCGCTGGTTTAGAATAGTTGTTGTCAAGGTCCTGGAATGCTTTTGAGCTTATGAAGTCGGTTAAGTGCTCAAGCTTTTTACGGTCTCTAATCCTCTTCCGAAAAATCGTTTTGTGGTCTTTTTTGACGATCAAGTTCTCCTGAATTAAGGTAATTTCGTGGGTACAGCATAGATAGTTTACCTGGCTTATTGTTAATTCGAAGGTTCCTTGGCTGAAAATATTGGTGGAGATTATTGTCAGGAGTAGGATTAGGGTGGTTTTCATTTGTTTACAAATTCTTCAAGTATCTCGTAGAATTTCTTATAACTTCCTAAGTCTAATTTTATTAGGCTGGATAACTGTAAATGCTCCTATGAGCTGTTCTTGAAAATCATCGATAACTTTAAAATACTTCATCTGCAATAAATTTCATACCGCAACCGGATAAACTCTTTCTCCCTTAAGTGAGTCTGCGGCAAAGGTAAGAGCAGCCCAGATATCGTCTTTTGTTAATTTGGGATAGGCAAAAACCAGATCATCCGTTGTCTTCTCTGCTGCCAATTCTTCCAGGATCAATTCAACTGTGATTCTCGTCCCCTTAATGGTAGGTTTGCCAAACATCCTCTTGGGGTTGATCTCAATATGGTCCATGTAATTTTTCATAATTTGCTTCTCTTTGTTTTCGCATTTGATCTATAAAGTTAACCAAAATAGTCGAATTTGAGTTCATGAGCAAGTCTCCGATCTTACTTTCAGTATTCAGGATCGCGCTAAAAAAATGTTCGTATCTACCTCGATTTCATAAAGATTCCCAAAACGCCTCTTCCCAAAAAACAAAAAGCCCGCAAAGAACCATCTCGTCCTTTGCGGGCTTCGTTTTCGCTCTGCCGAGGCGTACGCCATTATTCTCTATCTTTTTCTTGCTCTAGTGTCCTCCTCAGATCAATCATCTCATCGGTTGTGATGCAATTCTTAAATCCTTTAGCTGTCAAACCTTTAATCAGTTCTTTATCGCCAGTCCACAATTTGATTTCTTCATATTCACTCAAGGCGACAAACGCTATATCATCCATATCCACATCTCGAACCAAACGGGCTGATTTTTGCCAAATTTCAAATGGGATAATTTCTTCCGAAATGAACTTAATACAGGAAAAAACTTGTTCAACGGATTGCTTGATGAGCTCTTGGGTAAGTCCAGAGATATCCATTAATTTATTCTCATGCTTTTCAATTTCTTCTCTCAAATACATAACGCTTATAAATTCAAAGGTGGATTCCGAATTCATAAGCAGATCTCCGATCTTACTTTCAGTATTTAGGATTGCGCTAAAAACAATGTTCGTATCTACCACGATTTTCATTACTTCAGGAAACGGTCTTTATTCTCTTCCCACCAACGCTTATTCACTTCTTTTGCTAACTGATCTACATCCTCCTGAGTTGCTTTGCTCTCAGCAGTTACTTCTCGGTAGGTCAAAAAATTAATTAACCTTTGCAAACCATCTGTGTCTACATTTCCGGGAATACGAATGATGATTTCACTATTACTTCTTTCTATAGTCATATGCCTTCTTTTCTACAATATACAATCATTTTGTAACATTGGTTCTCTTAAAGATTCCCAAACCGCCTCTTCCCCAAAACAAAAAGCCCGCAAAGAACCATCTCGTCCTTTGCGGGCTTTCGCGTCTTCTCTGCCTTCGCGTATCCGCTACGGCGAAGCGAAGAGTGCTATCTTTTTACTTCGCCACCACCACTTTCTGCGAGCTCACACCACCTTCGTCTTTCACGATGAGGTAGTAGGAGCCACTGCGAAAGCTACCCAGATCGACATTCAGGGTGTAGTCGCCTGGTTGCTTGTATTCGTTGAGAAGGACTTGTACCAGATTGCCGCTGTCATTGTGCAATTCGATGCGGATTTGACCGGCTTTGACTACTGAGTAATCCATCTGGTTGCTGCTGACGGCTGGATTGGGGTAGGTGGTTACCTTGGTCCAGGCCTGACCGGTATCGGTGGCCGGTGCTTCGGCCGGAGCATCGGGGTTCATCAGCAGGAAGTGGGCGGACTTCATGCCTTTGTGGCCTAGGCGGTGGTGATCGCCGTGTCCGCGTTTTCCTTTTCCTTTTTTGCCCTCTACCTTTTCTCCCTCCGGCGCTTCGGGACGGTATTTTTCACCGATGGCTTTCATGTCCTGTTGCCACTGCTCGCGCTGGGGCGCAATTTCTTCCATCAGGGCATCGATATCGTCCTGGTATTTTTCTACCAATGCTTTCACTTGCTCGCGCTCGGCCTTGTGCTCTTCTTTGAAGCCTTTGATTTTTTCCTTGTCAAAGGAACGTGGACCGTCTTCTTTTTTCATTTCCTTCTTCATCGCCTTACGCTCGGCATGGGCCTGCTCAAATTTGGCGCGCAAGTCGGCAATTGCCTTTTTATCTTCGGTGCTGATCTTAGTCTCCAGTTTGGCGCGTTGTGCACGTAAGGTCGGCATCATATTTTCTTCGCGGTATTGCTTCATTTCCTGACGCAATGCTTTATGATCTACCTTACCCATGCGCTCCTTGCGAGCCTGGTGCATCTCCTGCATTTTTTCCTTCAGGATGGCCTCCTGCTCGTCGGTCAGGATTTCCGCCAGAGCGGCCTTGTGCTCCTTCATCAACTCATGCATCGCTTCGCGGCGATCAGTAGGATCTTCGTAGTCGGTATCTTTCAGGTTTTGCATGGCGGCCTTTTGTTTGGCCTGCAATTCCGTGATTTGTACTTCCTGTTCTGGGGTAAGATTAAGGTCTGCTTTAAATTTTTCAATCAGGTTACCACCATGAGGGCCTCTATGGCCGCGGTGCTGCGCAAAAACGCTGACCGTCAGGCCGAGCAATAACATCAGGGTGATGCCTTTCATCAAGTTTTTCATCGGATTCATTTTTTAATTGTTTGTAAAAGGATTGGGCTCCTTTTCTACACTTTGCGACTATTAGACTTCCTATTCCGGCCTTTTTTTCCGTTCTGGTCGTTTTTTTCTCATTTTTTTTTCGCGGGCGAATCTGCGGGCAAATTTTTCCATCTTTTCCTGCTGCTCCGGCGTGAGGTGCTCCGCCACGGCATCATGAAGTTCTCTCATTAATTCGTGGCGCTTTTCGCGGGATTCCTGCAGGAGTGCAGACATCTTTTCGCCGTGTTCGGCAATAATGGGTTCCAACTGCTCCCGTTGCTCCGCCGTGGCATCAATGCTTTTAAAAAAATGCTCCTCAAACTTCGGTACCCGCCCCAGCTCGCGGATTTCCTGTAGCTTCTTCACCGTCACCATGCGGTGGGCATAAAAGCCGCTGGCAAAACCGATCAGCAACAAGCCGACAATCGACAATATGGTCTTTAATGTTTTCATTTTTCTAAGATCTTTATTCTGTATCCGTCATGGTATAAACATCCTCCACCGACCAGTCCTCCAACCCAATCAATGCATCCGTACTCAGGCTGCCTTCCGACAGGTAAAACGCCCCCAATCCCAACACAAAAAACAGGGCACAAGCCACTGCTACCCGGGGAAACAAGCGCACAAATAGCGCAGTCGATTCTTCACTCTTTTCCTTACCTACCGCCTGCATCACACTATCCGCAAAGCCGGGATTGGCCTTGGGTTGCCAATCGGCAAATAGTGTTCGCATTTGCAGCAGCTTTAGTTGTTCCTGCCGCAGCCAATCGTGTGTCGCCAATGCCGTTTCCAGGCGTATACGTTCCTGAGAGGAAAGTTCCTCATGGAGCGAACGGGTTAATAATTCCAGCAATTCCTCTTTCATATCTAAAGTGTTTGCCATTTTTCTAAAATCTCCTTCAGTTGCAGTTGCGCCCGACTCAGACGTGAGCCCACCGTCCCCATTGGAATGTTGAGCATATCAGCAGTTTCCTGGGTCGAATAGCCCTGGATCATGCGTAGCACCACCACCGCCCGAAAATCGGGTTCGAGCATCGACAGGGCCCGTTGAACTAATTCCTGATCGTCGTGCCGGTCGGGATGAGCGGCTTTGTCTTCCAGCGGAAGGTCCTGCCAGTCGCCATCGATGGCCGCAACACGGAGGTGGTGCTTTTGTCGTTTCTTCAGCGCCGTCAATGATAAATTGATCGCAATGCGGCTCAAATAGGTACTCAATTCCGCCTCGCCGCGAAACTTTTCCAGCGATCGATAGAATCGAATAAATACTTCCTGCGCCACATCTTCTGCTTCTGGCACTTCCCCCAACATACCAATGACCGTCGCCCGCACCTGCTGCTCATGTCGTAACACCAGCGTCTTAAACGCCGACTGTTCGCCGCGCCGCGCCTGCTCGATCAAATTTGTATCTGTTGGAGTCGGTCGGGTCACCAAATACTCAATTTTTATGATTAGACTCTTTGAAGGTAGGATTTTTTCCGGGGAGGGGGGATTTTTTTAAAGTATGTCATCGGAGTCATATGTCACCGATGACATACTTTAAAAACACAACCATTATCTTTATCCTCAAAAACTACTAAAAATGAATCCATCCACCCGCTTTCTCCCAATATTACTACTCCTTTTCACCACCGCCCTCCTCGCCCAAAAGGAAACCCTGAAAGACAAAATTGCCGGGGTAAACCTACAGGGTGAAAAACTCGAAACCGCCGCGCCGGCCATCGATACCACCTTTCTGATTCTTGGTGCCATTTCTGATTACATGGGCCGCAAGGTCAACCTGAAATCTACGGATGTAGTGGATCGATTTTTTGCTTATGAGGAGGCACTTTACGACTTTATTGTCAATCATTCCGGGTACGAAGTGGAGCTTTCGCAAAAGGAACGGCATGTGAGGCTGCTATCCGAGGCATTGGCTAAGAAAATCAATAGTTTTTATAAGTTTGAAAAGGGTGGAAAGTCTTCCAAAGATGGCATCAACTGGGCAGGCACGATGGATGGAACCTTTAAGGAAAATGTGTTAAGGACACCCTCTCAGAAACTGTCTTATGTAGTGGGAGCATACGCCCGCTATGGGGAAGACCTGGGTAATGACATTTATAAAATTGAACTGGCTAACTCCTCCGAAAAAGCGAAAGTGATCGTAGACTTGCTGAATGATTTGGGCTGTAGCCATATTTATTTTTATCGCAATCCGACACTGATCCCGGTGCAAACGAAGGTCTATTTTCGGCCCACTGAATCGATAAAAAATGAGCTAGTGAAGTTTGACAAAATCATGGCCGATGTCAAAAAGCAGAAGGTCAAATTTTATCAAAAAATGTCTGGTCAGGACTTTGAATGGCCGGAAGATCCGAAAGCTGAGTTGCTGGAAAAACTTTGGCAAAAGCCGTATTAATCTAAAACCAAAATTTACCGATGAGAATCAATTTATTTATCCTGGCATCTATGCTTTTAACCTCTCTGTTGTCCGCCCAGGAGCTCAAACACCTTTCTCCAGACCTTGGCCCCTCCAATGACTTCACTAAAGAAGAAATGAAGCTGTGGCAAAAAGGTATGACACAGATGAATGCGATCTATGACGGGGATTTGAATTATGAAACCCTCCCCGCTCAGGACCGCAAGATGGTCGACTCCCTGGAAAACACCAACGGGCCGATTACAGTTGGGCCCGGCTGTAGCTGGTATTGTGGTGGCGGCCCGGCAAAGGTGACGGCCTCTTCACAGCTGCCGAGCCAGGGTAAAAACACCTACGCTCCGGAAAATATCCAGGATTTTGACCTTTTTACGGCCTGGGTGCCGGATACCAAACAGGGCGTGATCGGCCAGCGGATCAATTTTTACTTTCCGCCCATGTCACCGCGGGTGAATGAGATTATTATCTACAATGGCTACGTGAAAAACAAATACCTCTGGCAAGCCAATGCCCGCGCCAAAACACTAAAAATGTATGTGGATGACCAGCCCTACGCCATTCTGGATTTGGAAGACACCACTGCCGGTCAACATTTCAAAATTGAACCGCTACAATCACAAGACAGCTCTTTCCACCTGATTCTGGCCTTTGAAATCCTGGCCGTTTACCCGGGAGATAAATACGATGACCTGGCCATCAGCGAGATCAACTTTGACGGGCTGGATGTGCACTGCTTTGCCGGTGAAACACCCGTCACCATGGCCGATCAATCCACCAAGGCAATCGAAAATATCCAACCCGGCGATGAGGTACTGACCTATGATTTTCTGACTCAACAATGGGTAACCACAACGGTAACTGAAGTCATCATGGCCCAGCATACCCACCTGTACGAACTTACCTTCGAAACCGGCACCATCACCACCACTGCCGATCATCCGTTTTGGGTAAATGGCAAAGGTTGGGCGTCCCTGAATCCGGAGAAATCCAACCGGGACTATGAGCAGCAAGAACCCGTGCAGCAACTCAGTGAAGGCGATGAGGTATTGGCTTTTGGCCAAAACGTACGACTCATTGGCGTAAAGCCGGTTCATCAACAAAAAATGACCTACACCTTGCAGTTGAAAGATGGCGATAATTTTGTGGCTGGTGGTATGGTGGTGAAGACGGAGGGGGTGAAATTTGATCTAAAATGATGTTCCCATTTCTGGACTATTGTCGAAAATCTCGTGCGAAATTGCTGTTTTCGGGCACTTTTCGCGAGCACTTTTTGTTTTAAACTGAAAATTCCGTTAAATTTATAGGAGAGCCTCTCTGGTCAAAAGCCGTTTTCTTTTTTTCATTCTCTGACCCTCACATCAACACACTTCACGAATTATCATTGGATAAGACGGTCACGTCTGGCAAAACCGTTTTTTTTTACAAAAAGCTGTTTACAAACCGTTGAGATATTCCAATAAACAGTAGCACCCTTCACTGCCCTTGTTCGCAACACTATTGGCAATCGATATTTTAAACAACTCCATAAAATCAAAAAAATGAAGCTGAAAATTATTTATTTCTGTTGGTTTCTGGCGCTGCTGCTCTATTCCTGCAACACCGTCCCCAAATCGCTGTATGAGCCGGTTCATCAATCACCTTTCATTTTTGAGGGAACTGTACAAACGCTTAATGCCGCCACTGTTGAGGTGCCGGATAGTAGCAATTTGCTAGTCGTTAAGGTAGATGAAATCATTAGTTCTACCAAAGATTTTGACCATCTGAAGGGACAAAATATAACCATCGAGACCGATAAGTTAGCGGAGTACAGTCAGGGGCAGGCAAAGGTATTTGTTACAGAGCCCTGGATTTTTGGTCAAAGTGTGGCAGTACGTGATAAAGGCACCTTTAAAGCCAAGGATGATCCCGGCTTTGTAGACAGGGTCAAAGCAGAAGTACAGGATGTCAATGAACAGGTTGAAACCAAAATTTTAAAAGCTCAATTGAAAACCGCGGAGGTCATCTTCAGTGGTGAGGTCGTCGAGGTAAATGAGATTACTCCTGCCAATAATAACATTGCATCGGAACATTATCCACAGTGGGCTGAAGCCAAAATCAGGGTGACCGAGGCATTGAAAGGATTGCCCCCTGTGCAACGGGAAGTCAGCATTGTCTTTTCCAACAGCATAGATATCATGTGGTATAATTCTCCAAAGTTCAGATCACAAGACCAGGGTACGTGGATTTTGTCCCGGCGAGAAAGCGAAGTGGCCAGGCAGCTCAACCGGCGCAGTAATCTATTTGTAGTGACCAGCCCCGAGGAATTTACGACCGACACTGCCGTCATTGAAAGAATAAAGAAAACGCTAAAATAAAAACCTCTAAAAACCATGAAATTCAATAACCATCTATTGCTTAAGACCTTACTGGTCTTTCTGGTAACGAGTATGTCTACTCCCTTCATTCACGCTCAATTGCAGGTAAAATATGGCAATACCTCCCGGCTCATAAACATGATTCCCTTCAATCAGAGTGGTGAAACCGGTCAGGATAGTGAGCCCAACCTCGCCGTTGACCCTAGCAATACGAACCGCATTATTGGTTCCGCTTTCACCTCTAATCCTACCGGAGGTTTGAACTCCGCTCCCATATTTACCTCCAACGACGGAGGAAATACCTGGGCTTTGAACAACATTGTACCGAGTGCCAATGGTGCCACCGGCGATATTAGTCTAAAGTTTAGCGAAGACGGCGACCGTCTATACACCGGAATACTGAGAGGTGGGGGCGGGCTCCGCATGGTACTCTTGCGCTCCAGCAATCCTTTTGGAGCAGGCATGATGCAGGTGCTCATTGACCACACCACTGAATTACTCGATCAACCTTACGTCAATGTAATTTCTACTCAAGGCCCCGACCGTGATCGAGCATTTTGGGGGTTTAATAATTTCGGAAACAACATCCCCAACGGAGGAACCGGTCGTACCGCCGAAATTGAGTTTTCGAATAATGCCGCCAACGGAGTGCCTCCTCCGGGCCTTACCCGGGCAGTCATTGAGCCACGCAACACATTCTCACAGGATATGCCGGCTATTAGAACATCCGCTCACACTGATGGCACCATCTACGCCGTCTTCTATAGTTGGACCTCGGGCAATATTCCAAATGCCCAATGTGATGTGGTGGTGGTCCGTGATGATGCCTTCGGCACGGGTGCAGCACCATTTACCGCATTAACCGACCCCGGAGACACTAACCCCGGAATGAGAGTGGTACAAAATCGTTTGGTTCCAGCCTTTCCCGCTGCACTGGGTGCCAACCGACTGGTGGCTTCCAACTTATCCATTGCGGTAGACCCCAACAATTCTGATATCGTTTATATTGCCTGGGCCGACCGGGTGGGCGCCACCGACTATACCATTCACGTGCGGCGTTCCGCCAACCGGGGAGTAACCTGGTCCAATGACCTATTGACCATTACCAATGCTACCAACCCCGCCTTGGCCATTAACTTCAGGGGAGTTGTCGGCCTTCTTTACCAGCAACTGACGGGCGGAGACTGGGAAACCCACCTGAGAAGATCAGAAGATAACGGTACCGTCTGGTCAGACCTGACCCTGGCCGATACGCCCGACAACAATCCAACGCCGACCTTCCAGCCGTATATTGGCGACTATATCGATCTAATGGCGGTTGGATTGGATTTTTACGGCATTTTTTCTGCCAGCAATATCCCGGACAACAACAACTTTCCCATTGGTGTAACCTATCAGCGAATTGCCGATTTTGGGACTAACCAACTGCTGGACAACGGTGGATCAGTGGTGAATGCATCCATAGACCCCTTCTTTTTTGAAATGGATGAATTTATTGAACTTAATTGCCCGGCTAATATCGTCACCAATAACGATGCCGGGGTATGTGGCGCTAATGTTAGTTTCCCGGCACCAATGCCAGGCAATGTTCCAGCGGGTATCACCATCACCTACAGTCCACCATCAGGAAGCTTCTTCCCGCTTGGCAATACTACTGTGACTTGTACGGCTTCCAATGCTATCGGCGATAGTGAATCTTGCACCTTCACTGTGACGGTAACCGACAATGAACCTCCGGTAATCACCTGTCCGGCCAATACTTCCGCCAGTTGTGAAGCTACCGACCCCAGCGTGACCGGTACGGCCACTGCAACAGATAATTGTGGTATCGGGGCCATTACCCATTCCGATATCACTACTCCGGGCTCGTGCCCCGGAAATTACACCATTGATCGGACCTGGATGGTAAGCGACGCCGCTGGAAACAGTTCCTCTTGTCAGCAAATCATCACGGTTTCGGATGTGACAGCACCGGTGATTACCTGTCCGGCGGATATCACCGTCACCTGTGACACTACCACTGCGGAAACTGGCGTAGCCACCGCCGTTGACAATTGTGATCCCAGTCCGGTAATGACCTACGCTGATGCCCTGAATGGCGGTGATTGTGAGTGGAACTGTATCATAGACCGCACCTGGAGTGCCACCGATTTTTGTGACAATACCTCAACTTGTGTACAAGTTATAGAAAAAGATGTCACGCCACTGATCGAAAAAGCACTATTGGCCGATGTGGATGGAGATGGAATCCCCGATCCTTTGGTATTGGGAGCCACCTTCACCACCCTTACCATAGAGGCAGCCAATGCGGCGTGTATTGTGCAATGGATGCCCGCTTCCGGCAGCGTACCCATTCCGCTGAAAAGAGAAAATGCTGTAGTGGATGGCTCCTGTAATATAAGCACCAATGAACGCGACATCAATGGAAAAATTACCAACCCATTGCTTGGCGCGACCTTAAAGCTGGAAATTTACACCCGGTTGGATCCCAAGTTTTTGGATGTCCCGCTGGCTGACTTGAGTTGTACGATCGCGCCGATCGTGATGCAAACCATCCGCCGCGAAAACAGCACCAATCCGCAGGTAAAACACCTGCTGCGCGTAGCTAATCTGGCACTGGGCAATCTGGTATTGACACCTTTCCTACAAGACCTGCTCGATGCATTGGAGTGCATCAACGGGCCATTGGATATTTGTGATACTGAGGAATAATGAGTTTGGAATGTTGTGGGGGAATGGTTTTTGTCAATTCCCCCACGCTTTTCATCCCTTTTGGCTTACGCCAATGCCAGCGGCAATTCCCGCAATCTTTTTTCCGTCAGGCGGAATACAGCATTGGCAATAGCCGCACCAATGGGGCCCAATGGCGGTTCGCCGACGGCTCCGGGCGCATCGGCATTTTCTAATATGATCACATCGATTTCTTTGGGCGCATCTCGCATCAGGGCCATCTGGTAGGGGCCGTAAATAATAGGCGCAAGTTGGCCATCCTTCACCGTCATCTTTTCGTACATCGCGGCGCTCATACCCATGATGATGGAGCCTTCACACTGTGCCTTTACCTGATCGGGATTGACCGCCATACCGGGATCAATAACACAGGTGACTTTATGTACCTTGATCTCGCCATCTTCAATGGAAACCTCCGCCACTTGGGCGCAGGGTGTATTGGCATCGGTAGAGGCGGCAAAGCCCATCGCCCGGCCGTTGACTACACCATCGCGCCAACCGGCTTTTTCAGCGGCGGTTTTGATGACAGCTTTCAGTCGCTTGCCCGCTTCATCGTCCTTAATCTGATCGAGGCGAAACTGGACGGGATCTTTTCCGGCCTTGATGGCCAATTCATCCATAAAGCTCTCAATGGCAAAAGTATTGGCCAGTAGCCCCAAACTCCGCCACCAGCTGGTGGCAAAAGGCAGCTTCACCCGCCAGGAAGTGGCACTGTAATTTGGAATACCGCTGTACTGGATCATGCCTCCACGCCAGGCGCCTAAATCTGAGCCCAGAATTGTACCGGCTATGGCCGGCAATAAGGGGGAGCCAAACATCACATCTCCGCTGGATAAATTGTGATCAATAGCTTCGATCAGGCCATCATCGCCAAGTTTAGCCCTTAGCACATGATGAGTCGGCGGCCGAAAGGTATCGTTTTGAAACTCTTCTTTTCGGTTGAAAAAGCACTTGACCGGCTTGCCTACCGCTTTCGACAATACTGCTGCCTGCATGGCATTGGGCGTGTGCAATCTTCGGCCGAAGCCGCCACCCAAAAAGGTCGGAATGATATTGACATTTTCCTCATCCAGCCCGAGTCGTTCGGCTACTTCCCGGCGGGTAATAGCCACCACCTGGGTGGAGATCATCACCGTGGCCTGATCGCCGTTGACAAAGGCGACAGCACCATTCGGTTCAAGCTGGGCATGGGCACCGATCGGGCTTTTGAACTCGGCAGTGATCACCCCTTCTTCATCGTCGAGAATGCTGCCGGGACTACCGTTTTTCTGAATATTTGTTGGTTTCCCTTTACCCACCTTGATCATCTCTTCGATATCCGCTGATTGCCACACTTTTTCATTATCCCAGGTGACTTTGATGGCTTCCTTGGCCAGTTCAGCCTCCATTCTGGAATTGGCCACCACGCCTACAAAGTCGTCCTCTTTGACAATCTTCACTACACCGGGCATGTTCTCCGCCGCACTGGTGTCCGCACTGACAAATTTTGCGGCGACGTACGTAGGGCGTACCACGGCTCCAAAAAGCATATCAGGCATCGTAGCGTCCATACCGAAAATCGGAGCGCCTACCACCTTGTCGTGTAGGTCTACTCTTGGAATGGGCTTACCCACAAATTTGTAGCTGGAAACATCCTTTAGCGGTGGTACGTCCGGAATTTCCCATTCGGTGACTTGCTGCACGATTTCGCCGTAGGTCATGGATTGGCCGTTACCACTTACTACACCGTTGGCTACAGAGAGGCTGGATGCCTCCAGTCCCATGATTTTGGCGGCTTCATTTTTGATCATTTCGCGCATGGTAGCAGCCAATTCCCGTAAGGGTTGCCATAGGCCGGAAATGGACGTACTTCCACCAGTTGACAAGCCATCTACATTGCCGGAAGCGCTGGGCGCGTGTATGACCTTAATTTGGCTGATGTCTACTTCCAACTCATCGGCGGCGATTTGGGCCAATCCGGTGAAAGTGCCCTGCCCCATTTCTACCTTGGGAGAATTGAGGGTGATTTTATTGTCGGCGGTTACTTCAAACCACAATTGTGGCGTATCCGTATCTCCCAGATAGGCAGGCTCCAGGGTGTTGACAAAACCCGCCAGGCTCCGTCGCCAAAGGGGGGCAGTTAGATAACCGCTACCCAATACTACGCCAACCCCAACTGCAGATCGGACGAGGAATTTCCGCCTTGAAAACTTCTTTTTTGGTTTATTTTCAGTCATGAGTCGGTGTTTTTAGATGTTTGCATTTTTCATTTCCGCAGCGCGATGAATGGCCTTGCGCATACGGTAATAGGTGCCGCATCGGCATACATTGACAATGTTGTTGTCAATATCTTCATCCGTCGGATTGGGAATTTTTTCCAGCATGGCGGCCGTAGCCATCATAAAGCCCGGCTGGCAGTAGCCACACTGCGGCACGATTTCCTCGATCCAGGCCTGCTGCACAGGGTGCATGTTGCCCTCGGCGGAGAGTCCTTCGATGGTGGTAATGTTTTTGCCTTCGGCAAATTTGACGGCATAGGAGCAGGAACGTACTGCCTCACCGTCGACGTGCAAGGTGCAGGCGCCACAAGCCGCTTTGCCGCAACCAAACTTGGTGCCTTTTAGATCAAGCAGATCGCGGACCACCCAGAGCAGGGGCGTATTTTCATCGACATCCACGCTCTTGGATTGGCCGTTTATGGTAAATGATATTTTCATTTTGATTGAGTTTTTTACTTTTCAGGAATGGGTGCGCCACCTTCGGCCCAGGCCTTAACGGCAGCAATGTATTCTTCCTTGGAAACCGGCGGCTTTTCTCGGGGTACACCGTTGGCATCCAAGCCGGGCTCCCAGGCCCAAAGTACCAGTTCGTGTTCCGTAAGGTGATGCACCAATTCTTCCAGGTTTCTGCCGCCGTTATTTTCGGGATTCATCATCGACTTGGCAATTTCTACGCGAGTTAAGCCTTGCCAGGCCATTTTTAAGGGCGCCAGACTCCATTCCGGGGCACCGGGCACACCGGCGAGGTTGTTGTTTTCCGGCTGATGGCAGGTATTGCACTTTAGGGCGGAAACGCCGTGGTTGTCCGGCCCCCTGCGTACGCCAAAATTGTGTACATGACTATCCTCTCCCTGCCGGGGATAATCATCGGAGGGGTGGCAATTGACACAGCGCTTGTGGGTCAAAACGGCCATCATCTTGTCAAAGCCTTCTTCGGGCGTTATATCAGATGATGCCATGGGAGGGGGAGTATCCGTCACCGGAGGGTCGGATTCGGCGAAAGCCAACCCAATTGTCGTCCCCGCAATGAGGAACAGCACAAGGATTGGCCAGCTATTTTTACTTTTCATGATGAAACAGGGTTTTATGATAGTGCAAAAAAATGCTTTCTATTTGCCTGAAAATTTCACTTCCGAAGGATTTCTCCCAAAGTATTTTTTGAATGACCGACTAAAGTGAGCCAGGTCTTCAAAACCCACCTCCAGGTAGATGTCGGAAGCCTTACGTTGAGTATTTAGCAATAGATGATTGGCCAACTCCAACCGGCGTTGCTTGATCCACTTGTAAGGAGTCATTTTGAAGGCCTTTCTGAACTCGCGGTTGAATGTAGACAAGCTCCGACCGGAAAGCTGGGCGAATTTTTCCAAAGGAATATTCTGTATGAAGTTGAACTCCATAAACTGAACCAAATCCGCCTTGCTTGGTTCTGAAAATTCATTAAAAATGTGAATGAGGTTGGGGTTGAGCCGGGAAAGGGCGTGTAAGGCTTCCCTTGTTTTGATGCGGATGAGCTGTCGATCAAGCTGGATTTGTCCGGTGATGTACCCTTTTAGAGAGTCCATAAGGCCCATTAAAATCGGCTCTTTTTCAAATTTGATCAGCGGCACCGATACTGGCATATAATCCTGCGGTAGTTCAAACTCCTGGATCACCTCCTTGATGAAGGCATCGTGCAAAATAAAGATATGCTCTCGAAAACCATCCTGATTTCCTTCCCAGGTTTTAAAAAAAGTGCCCTGAGTGTATTTGCGTATTAGGCCAAATTCTCCTTCTTGTAAGGTATGCGTTTGCCCATCAATCTTCAGGTGTAAAATGCCTTGTTCAACATGAATCAGGAAGTTGGCAGGATAATAAATAGGACATTCCATATTGGTAAACCCCTCCACAGACGCGGCGATTTCTAGTCCATCACAGGCAATAACCTTCATTCCAGGAACTTCCATGGTAAGGGCGTTGATTCCTACAAAGATAGGCGGTATTTGTCAATTACGCTTGCCTATGGATACCAATTGATTTGACTTTGAGTGTCAGGTTGATAACATCTAGACTGATTTTTGTATTTTTATACCATGACCCGAGACATCATCGATATCAACGACTTCACCATCCTGGTAGAGGAAGCCAATAGCGCTAAAACCATCGTCGATTCCTGCTTTTTTGACGAGGCAGTGATTGCGGTGGCTTTTTACGGCTCGGGAAATGTACACCTGACGGTAAAGTACGGGGATCAGCAAAAAGAGTTTGATCATACCAAGGGTTTGGCATTGTCTTTTTACGGCGATCAGCAGGTGGAATTTATCCACACCGTATCTCCCGACCGGCCGTTGGAGTGTATTGTGATTGCCACCACCGCCCGCAATCTGGAGCAGCTGCCCAATCAGGAAGGGGAGCTGTTTGGAGAAATGCTGGACCAGTTGGTGCACCCGAAAGATCACTACGTGGAAGGCCCCAGTTTTTTTATGACGCCGGAGATGCAGACTATCGTCGATCAGGTTTTTCGTATTCAATACAGCGGCAAGGCCAAGATGATGTTTTTCAGAAGTCAGATGACTTCACTGCTGGCCCACTTTTTTGGCCAGTTGTCGATCATGTCCGAGGATGCCATTCCCGCAGCGGAACGCGAGCAGTTGCAGCAGGCCCGAAAGATCCTTACGGAAAACCTGGAAACGCCGCCATCCCTTTCCGAATTGTCCCGGCAAATTGGCCTGAATACCTTCAAGCTCAAGAAGAACTTTAAAGAACTATTTGGCGTGCCCGTATTTAAATATCTGCAAAACGAACGCCTCACCAGAGCCCATTACCTCATTCGCAATGAAGGGCTCACCATTCAGGAAGCCGCCTGGCAGGTGGGTTACGACAGCCTAAGCTCTTTTTCCAATGCCTTTGCCAAGAAATTTGGCTTCCGACCCAGCGAAATCAAGCAATAGAGTTGTTCTGCTGAGGTAGTTTGCATCCGAAAATCCTTTTCGAACAAATCTGCCTCCTTTTCGAACAAGGCTCCCGCCCGGTGTTGCCCCTACCTTTGTATTGTCAATACGAAACAAGAATACCTAAAATCAATTTATCATGGAATTTTCATTCAAATCTATCATCCTTTTTTCAGCCATTTTACTGACCGGACTCTCGGCGGGTTTCTTTTACGCCTGGGCAGTTTCTGTCATTCCCGGCACCCGCAGAGTACCCGACCTGACTTACCTGCAAACAATGCAGTCCATCAACCGGGCCATCCTGAATCCGGCCTTCTTTTTGATCTTTTTTGGCAATATGGCCTTGCTGGTCATCAGCGGCATCCAACAATACCCAAACGGGCCAACTTTCTGGCTGATACTGGCCGCATTATTGACCTACTTCTTCGGCACGTTTGCCGTGACTGCTTTTGGCAATGTACCGCTCAATGACTTCGTGGATGCCCTGCAACTGGCAGAGCTTAACCCGGAAGAAATACTCAGCACCCGCAAGCAATACGAAGCCCCCTGGAACCGCCTGCACACCATCAGAACGGTCTTTTCGGTGCTTTCATTTCTGTTGTCACTAGCAGCAGGATTTGCTTACGCAAAAACATTTTAAATATAATTAAATCTAAGAAGCTGTTTGGATTTGGTTTTTAGAATTTATTATAGGTCATTTTTTCACTGATTGAAGCTCTTTTTGAGGTTCATACCTGGAAGGTCTGGGCCGAAAAAAAGCTAAAAAGCAGGGAGAAAAGGGCCATAATAAAACTGAAGGATTAAATTCAAACAGCTTCCAAAAACAAACATCATGCAAAGTAACATTTTAGTCATCGGAGGAACCGGTAAAACCGGACGTAAAGTAGTACAACGCCTGCAAAACCTGGGGCAAAACGTAAGAATTGGCTCGCGGAGCGCCACCCCGGCATTTGACTGGGAAGATGCAGCCACCTGGGATTCAGCTCTGGAAGGCATGGACAAGGTATACGTCACCTTTCAGCCCGACCTGGCAGTGCCCGGCGCACTGGATGCCATTGAGGCATTGACCAAGAAAGCCCGCAGAAGTGGGGTCAAAAAGATGGTCTTGCTTTCCGGCAAGGGTGAAAAAGAAGCCGAGCTCAGCGAGCAGGTGGTCATCCACTCCGGGCTGGATCATACCATCATTCGGGCGAGTTGGTTTAACCAAAATTTTAGCGAAAGCTTCTTCCTTGACCCCATCGTGGCGGGACATGTGGCCTTGCCTCAGGCCGAAGCCAAAGTTCCCTACGTCGATACCGACGATATTGCCGATGTGGCGGTGGAAGTACTGCTGAATGACCGGCACAACGGCCAGATTTACGAATTAACCGGACCGAGAACGCTGACCTTCCCGGAAGTGGTCAACGAGATTGCTGCGGCAACGGGTAGAACCATCGAATTCACCCCGATTTCGATGAGCGCCTACGTCAAAATGCTGGAAGAATTTCAGCTTCCCACCGATTATATCTGGCTGATCAATTACCTCTTTACCGAAGTGCTGGTGGCCAAGAACAATAACCTTGTCACCCACGACATCGAAAAGGTACTCGGCAGAAAAGCCAAAGACTTTTCGGAATATGTACAGGAAACCGTTTCCACCGGGGTTTGGAATCCCGAGG
Organism: Saprospiraceae bacterium; assembly: GCA_965229635.1. Classification (GTDB taxonomy): domain Bacteria; phylum Bacteroidota; class Bacteroidia; order Chitinophagales; family Saprospiraceae; genus BQJU01. The sequence continues at coordinate 735,343 of OZ245894.1, read as the reverse complement.
TTGTGGAATCGGTGTAAAAAATATAGAAATTACTCGATGGCTGTCGCTTCTGGAGGGAGGCGGCAGTTTTTTTTGTTTTTTCGGATTGCAGTTTGTCCTCCAACCGCTATTGCTCTATTTTTAGCAATTTTTGCGCCAGCTCGAAACATAACATTCGTTAATTTTCACAACTAAACCGAATGCTTATGTTGACTCGCCTCTCTTTTCTATGTTTTTGTTTATTACCCATTTTTGCCCAGGCGCAGTTGTATACCAATGCCAGTGCCAATTTACCCAACAATGGTGCCCGTAATCCCAGTATGGATGTACGCGCGGCGGACCTGGATGGCGATGGAGACCTGGACATCATTCTGGCCAATGAAGGCCCGCCCAATACCATTCTGCTCAACGACGGGCAGGGTAATTTCACCAATGGTACAATCGGCAATCTACCACAGGAAAATCACGACAGTGAAGATGTGGCCATCGCCGATTTTAATGGAGACGGACACCTCGATCTGGTCTTTTGCAGTGAGGATGATATCGTGTTGGGATTTACCAACGTGCATGAATACTACTTCGGCGATGGGACGGGCTCCTTTACCCCTGCCGGATACCAACCGCCCGATACAGAGGCCAATGCAGTGATCGTGGCGGAAATCAATGGCGATACCTTTCCGGATTTATTGTTTGGCAATAATGGCGGTACCGGCGTTTTGATCAATACGGGAAGTGAAGGCACTTTTAGCGAAGCGCCGGAAAGGGTTCCACAAATCAACCGCACCACCCAGGATTTGGCTATGGCCGATGTCGATGGAGACCTGGATTTGGACCTCTTTGAAGGCAATGAGAATGGCAATCTCTTACACATTAATGATGGTACCGGTTTCTTTACCGATGAGACGACTGCACGGCTTCCACAAGGCTTAAACCTGGAAACCCGCAAAGTTACCTTCGGGGATGTGGACAATGATGATGATCTGGATATTTTCCTGAGCAATGTTGGATTTATTCCCGGCAAAAACCGACAGAATCGGCTGTTTATCAATGATGGCACCGGTCATTTTACGGATGCCACGGCCACTCAGCTACCCTCTGATCTGGACCACACCATTGATGCCATTTTTGACGACGTTGACCTCGATAATGACCTGGATATTGTAGTGGCTAATGTCTTTGGTGCGCCCATCAAAATCTATGAAAATGACGGCAACGGCTTCTTTACGGATGCTACCATCAGCGTACTGGGACAAAGCTACGTCCGTGATGCCCTCGGCGTCATTGCCGCCGATTTTAACGGCGATGGCCTCCGCGATCTCTACATCTGCGACCGCAATACACCACAGAATAATCAGAAAGACCTATTGTTGTTAAGAGCACCCATTACGTCGACTATCGCACCGTCCACTGATTCTGACCTGGTACTATATCCCAACCCGGTCAAAGACTTTTTTTACCTGCAAACCGGGCAGGAAAACATCAATACCCTTTCTATTATGAATGTAGAAGGGAAGGTTATCTGCCACCTCACCCCGGAAAAAATTGGTGCGGGGCTTTATCTTTGTAAGGTTGGTCATCAGCGGATGCCGAGTGGGGTTTATTGGGCGGTTACGACGGATGGGAGAAGGGTGGCATTTGTGGTAAATTAGAAAGATAAGTGTGATTTGTACAGATGATAAGTATGCTCATTTACTTGCATTTGTCACCAAAAATGTTCATATTTGTTTCGTGTTCATGCAACATGAACATAGGGATAAAATGAACAAAAGGGAAGAAAATATTATAGAACAGGCTTTTATTTTCCTACAAGCAGAGCTAGGAAAAAAACTACGATGGGAAAAAAGCCATCATAAACATTCCGATTTCGGCTATGATGGAATCTTCTCATTAGAAGGCACTCCCCTTTATATAGAAGCTAAAAATGAAGTGCGACCTAATCAAGTACCTTCGCTAATTTCTTTAAATCAGGACTTAGGAAATTTGCTTGTCGTAGCGAATTACATTACTCCTAATGCCAAGAAACTACTCAGAGAAAAGGACATCAACTATATCGACCGAGTGGGTAACATTTGGCTTAAAATAGCATCAACTTATATTCACATAGAAGGTCGGCACAACGCTCCTCCTAGCGAAGACAAGAAAACCCGCGCTTTTTCACGGACAGGACTCAAGGTTGTTTTTCAATTTTTACAGAACCCTGACCTGGTCAATGCTACCTATCGCGAGATTGTAGAAATTAGTGGAGCATCTCTCGGAACCATACCGAAGGTAATTGCCGGACTAAAGACCGAAGGTTTTTTGTTGAAGAAAACCGATGAGGAATGGATCATTACTCGTTACGAAAAGCTGCTTAACCGATGGCAATATGAATACACAGCTAAATTAAAGCCCGCTCTATTTATGAAACGCTATCGGTCAATTGACCAGAGATTTTACACCAATTGGAAAGACCTCAAATTGCAGCAAGGCACTCACTGGGGTGGTGAACCGGCAGGTGACCTGCTTACTGACTATCTCAAACCAGAAGTTTTTACTCTTTACACTAATGAACTTCAGCAGGATATTATGAAAAATTATAGGTGGATTCCTGATCCAGAGGGAGATATTTGGATATATAATACATTTTGGCCAAACACTGGTCAACAGCTCGACAAATACGTATCTTCTATATTGGCTTATGCTGATTTGATGGGAACCGGCGATAGTAGATGTATTGAAACTGCAAAAATCATTTATGAGCAATCCCTACAAAAGTTTTAAAGAAAAGGTCTTACAAATTCTTCAAGAACAAGCTGCCACAATAGATCCTCCAGGATTAATGCTGCAAAAATTTGCCCGAGAAAATGATAAGCCTCTTGAATTTGTCAAAACGCTGATCGAGGAAGTATTGAAAGGGATTGATGATAACATTTGAAGTTTTCTTCCTTTTTGATATCTTGTTCAGCCTATTCATTTTTTCCATTCTAAATCCACACACAATGAAAAACTTCTCAAGTTTTGAAACAGAAATTCTGACTGATCAGGAATTGAATGACATCAAAGGTGGTGATGATATCATTATTGAAGATATTACGATGAGTTAAGCTTAAACTCACCTCGACCAAGAATACGGCACTGCACCCTCATCACTCCCCCATTGGGTATTGGGCTTCGCACCCATTTCAAAAAGCAGATTACCTCCGCTTTGCAGCTCATTGTGATCGATCCAGTTTTTCTTCATCAGTTCGCCGTTTAGGGTGGCGGCCTGGATGTATAGATTATCCGGATCGTTGCCGGTGGCGGTGATGTCCAGTTTTTTACCATTCTCGAAGGTCACCGTCACCTTATCGAATAGGGGGCTACCGATCACGTATTGGGTGGTGCCGGGGCAAACCGGGTAGAATCCCATGGCGCTAAAAACATACCAGGCAGAGGTCTGGCCGTTGTCTTCGTCGCCGCAATAGCCGTCGGGGGTTGGGGCATAGAGTTTGGTCATCACTTCGCGGACGCGCTGCTGGGCTTTCCAGGGCTGCCGGGCGTAATTGTAGAGGTAGATCATGTGCTGAATAGGCTGATTGCCGTGTGCGTAATTGCCCATATCGGCGATCTGCATTTCGCGGATTTCGTGGATGGTGAAGCCGTAGTAGGAGTCATCAAAATCGGGTGGCATGGCAAATACGGCGTCCAGCTTTTGGGCGAAAGCCTCATTGCCCCCCATCAACTGGATCAGGCCATCCACATCGTGGAAGACGGACCAGGTGTAGTGCAAACTATTGCCTTCGGTAAAGGCATCGCCCCATTTGAGTGGGTTGAAGGGCGACTGGAAAGCACCGTCTTCATTTTTGCCACGCATCCAGCCGGTTTCGGGGTCGAAAAGGTTTTTGTAGTTCTGAGCTTGTCGGTAAAACTTCTCAGCAACATCTTTTTTGCCCATCACACTGGCCATCTGCGCCAGCGCAAAATCAGCATAGGCGTACTCCAGGGTACGGGCGGCATTTTCGTTGATGCCCACATTATAGGGCACATAGCCGAGTTTATTGTAATAATCCACCCCCATGCGGCCCACAGAACCCACCGGGCGGCCATCATTGATGGAGGCATTTTTTAGCATTGCCTCCATCAATACATCCGCATCATAGCCGCGAATGCCTTTGACGTAGGAATCGGCAATGAGGGAGGCTGAATTGGAACCAATCATACAATCGCGGTGACCGGGGCTGGCCCATTCGGGTAGCCAGCCGCTTTCTTTGTAGGTATTGACCAGACCCTGCATGATCTGGCTGTTGAGTTCGGGATACATGAGGGTGAAAAACGGGAAAACGGCCCGGAAAGTATCCCAGAAACCGTTGTCGGTAAACATATAGCCAGGCAATACTTCGCCATTATAAGGGCTGTAGTGAAACACATTGCCGAAGCGGTCCAGCTCGTAGAATTTGCGTGGAAAAAGCAACAAGCGGTATAGGCAGGAGTAAAAGGTTTTGACATTATCAGGATGGTCATCTTCCACCAGGATGCGACTCAATTCATTTTGCCAGGCCTGCCAGGCTTTTGTTTTGGTTTGCCCAAAATTGTCGTCACCAATTTCGTTCGACAAATTGATGGAAGCCTGCTCCGGGCTGATGAAGGAGGATGCGACTTTTACGTGTACTTGTTCCCCTTTTTTAGTCGAAAAACCAATGACCGCACCGACGTGATCACCTTCTATTTCCAGTTGATTTTCGACGAGAACGGAATCGTGCCAAACGTGGGTGAGGTCAAAATCGCGGTCAAATTCGGCTACAAAGAAGTTGTGGAAATTCTCCGGCACTCCGCCGTGGTTATTGCGGCAGTAGCCGATGATTTTGCGCTCCTTGGGCAGGATTTTCACCATGCTACCCTGATTAAAGCCGTCTAATACGATATAGGAATTTTCCTCTTCGGGAAAGGTAAACCGAAAATGTGCGGCTCGTTCTGTTGGTGCAATCTCAGTGGTGACATCGTAATCGGCCAGATAGACGCTGTAGTAGTTCGGCTTGACCACCTCCGCCTTGTGCGAAAACCAGGAAGCTCGTTTGTCCTCCCGAAACTCCAGCTTGCCGGTGACCGGCATCAGGGAAAAGGCGGCGTAGTCATTGATCCAGGGACTGGGCTGGTGGGTTTGTTTGAAGCCACGAATCTTATAGGCATCATAGGCATAGGCCCAGCCGTCGCCCATTTTGGCGGTTTGGGGTGTCCAGAAATTCATGCCCCAGGGCAGGGCAATAGCAGGGTAGGTATTGCCATTGGACAATTGAAATTCCGAATCCGTTCCCATCAGTGGGTTCACCAGATCGACGAGGTCTTTCTGTGCGGAAAGTTGCGTATTTCCCGTAAGGGTACACAAAGCAATGGCTAAGGCAAATAGCAGGCGATTGAGCATGATTGATCAGCTTTAAAGCCAACGAAGGCGTTCGCTGGCCCGGTTCCTGCGTAAAGATAGCATCATCGCTTAAATTCCTGCAAATTTGTGGCAATACTTAGGTGGTGCATGGCGTGCCCCAGGTGGAAAGTGGTATTGGCATAATCGAGCCGGAAGCGGTTGATCTTGATACCAAATCCAAACGAAAATCCCGCCAAACTGCGAAAGTCTTCCAGCGACAATTCCTTGCGCATAAAATGGTTGTACCCTACGCGCAGGCGCAGGTTTTCCTTACGCCCCAGCAGAAATTCTCCCCCAAAAATAAAATGGCGAAACAGGTTGTCAAAAAAGACGCTGGATTCGCTGGGTTCGGTCGGCTCATCACCGAAGGTAAGCGTGGATTCTTCCTTATTTGGATCGTCGTACAGGATATTCCAGCGATCGAAGTGATGATAGACGATGGAAAAGCGGAAGGGCAAATATTCCAGCCGTTTGGAGATGCCTACCTGAATTTCAAAGGGCAAGGGCTCAAAATTATCGGCGCGGTAAGTGCTCAGTTGGGTGCCGATATTTTTAAAGACGATCGTTGCGTTAAAATTTGAGGCCGTATCGTAGTAAATGCCGGCCAGGTCGGTGGCCAGTCCGGTAGAATTGTAGCTTTCAAAACTGGAGGTGATAAATTTCACATTGGCGCCCACCGCCAGGCGGTCGTATACGGGATAAGCAGCGCCCAGGGTGATGGCATTTTCGGTGGCTTTGAAGGTGCCTTCCACCTCTCCCAGCTCATTGGTTTGGTTGAATTCGCCGTAGTTGACGTATTGAATACCTGCCTGGAAGGTCGTTTTCCACTTATCCACATAATGACCGTAAGAAGCATAACCAAAGTTGATACCCGACACATGAAAGCTGTGGCTGAAAGACAGTTGCTGGTGCATACTTTCGTTGAGCAGCGATGGATTGGCGGAAGCCAGATTGACATCATCATCGCGTACGGAGATGAGATTGCCACCCAGGCCGGAAATGCGTGCAGAGGGTGACAGATTCAAAAACTCGTAGGTATTGATGCCTCCAATTTGGGCGGAAGCCCCCGTAAAAATCATCAACATCGAGAGAGAGAGTAGTAAAGGTCGATTCATGTTTGTGCCTTATTTTGGTTATTTTTTTTCCCAGACCGTTTTACAGATGCCATATTTACAGTCCATTTCCTTGATCAATTCGCCTTCCTCATCGTACAACTTCAGCGGGCCTTCTTCATTATCTCCATTGCGGTAAGCACCTTCTGCCTTGAGTTGCCCATTTTTATGATATTCCCGAAAGGGGCCATTTTCCTCATTATCGACAAAGGTGACTTCCTCCATTAGCTCACCCGTATCGTAGTAGCGCAACCAGATGCCCTGCATCGCATTATCGATGTACTGACCGCGTTGGGCCATATGGCCATTTTGGTAATACACCTCGTAGGGTCCAACAAACAAGCCCATTTTGTAGCGCTCCACGTATTGGGTATCACCTGATTCGTAAAAGATGACGCGGACTCCATTGAGCGTGTCATTGGTATACTCGGCCGTTTCCACAATTTTACCGGCTTCATTGCGGCGCACGTACTTGCCTTCCTTGGCAAAGTCGGACTTACGGCGGTAGTATTTTTCGGTATAGCCGTAATCGTCTTTGTGCTCAATCATTTCCAGATTGGCGGGCACTTCTTTGCTCTCATCGGCGGCTTCATTAGCGGGTGATCCGGCATCACCTTTACAAGCACTCAATACAATGATAAACACCAGAATTCCCAATATTGCAACATTTCGAATCATACTTTCATGCATTTTACATCCTGAAGTTATTATAACGAGCAAAGCCCGGTCAGCGTATATTATTAAAGGGCTCAATCTACAGAATATTCCAGTAACGGTAAAAATTGTGACAAATGAAGTAATATCAGCTCCTCCTCTGAGGAAAATCATTGCCAAAGGGCTGCTCTTCGAATAAATTTGGGGAACATTATTAAACCAAAATCATCACACAATGAAAGGACGTAACGACAGAAGTCTGCTCCCTACTTTTAAGTCATGGATCGATGATTTTTGGGGAGCTGAGAACCTCTATAGCGAGGACTTCTTAGGCTTGAGAAAGATGTGGGCTCCGGCCGTAAACATCAAAAACAACAAAGGCAGTTTTGATATTGAGCTGGCCGCGCCCGGACTTACCAAGGACGACTTTGAAGTAAGAATTGAAAACGGTATGTTGTGCATTTCCGCCGAAAAGGAAGACACCAAGGAGGTGAAAGAGGACAACTATACCCGCCGCGAATTCAACTTCAGCACTTTTGAACGCAAGTTTACCCTACCAGAGAACGTAGATGAAAAAAGCGTTGCTGCGAAATACGAAAATGGTGTATTGAAACTGAATCTGAAGAAGATGGTTGAAGACAAACCAAAAGCCAAGAAGATAGCCATTAGCTAATCGCTCCTTGGTAGAAAGGTTCGAGGGGTACAAGGCCGGGTTCATCAAAAGCCCCGGCCTTGTTATTTAGCGTTGTTCTGCTATTCCACTACGGTACGGCCGATACTTTCGTAATAAAAGCCGTTTTCGCGCATAAAATCGAGATCGTATAGGTTTCTGCCGTCGAAGATGACCATTGCTTTCATCAGCTCCTTGATCACCTTGAAGCTTGGCGTGCGGAATACACTCCACTCGGTGGCGATGATCAAGGCCTCAGCGCCAATCAGGGCTTCGTACTGGTCATCGGCAAAATGTACACGATCACCGTAGATGGCCTTCACGTTGTCCATCGCCTCGGGGTCAAAAGTGCGGATGGTGGCACCCGCCTCCAGCAGGTTGTCGATCATGTAGAGGGCCGGAGCCTCACGAATATCATCGGTATTGGGCTTAAAGGCCAATCCCCACAAGGCAATGGTTTTGCCGGTCAGGTCATTGCCCAATTTTTTCTTCACCTTATCCACCAGTACCACGCGCTGGCGGTTGTTGACATCCAGCACCGACTTCAGGATCTTGAAATCGTATTGAAATTCATTGGCGGTCTTTTCCAGTGCCTGCACATCCTTGGGGAAGCAGCTTCCGCCAAAACCGATACCGGGAAACAGGAATCGCTTGCCAATGCGGGTATCACTGCCAATACCAATGCGCACCATATCCACATCTGCGCCGACCTTTTCGCAAAGGTTGGCAATCTCGTTCATAAAGGTAATGCGGGTAGCCAGGTAAGAATTGGCGGCGTATTTGGTCATCTCGGCGGAGCGCTCATCCATGAATAGAATAGGATTGCCCTGGCGTACGAAGGGTTTGTACAGCTGGTTCATCACCTTGCGCGCCTTTTCAGAGGTAGTACCAATGACCACGCGATCGGGCTTGAGGAAGTCATCTACCGCTACGCCTTCACGCAAAAATTCGGGATTGCTCACTACATCAAAAAGGTTTTCGTCCAGCTTTTGGGCCAGACGGGCGTGCACTTTTTCGGCAGTACCAACCGGCACTGTACTTTTATCAACAATAACCTTATAGTCTTCTATGATGGTAGAAAGGTCTTCGGCCACCTTCAGGATGAAGGACAAATCGGCTGATCCATCCGCACCGGGAGGCGTGGGCAGGGCCAAAAAGATGATTTGTGCATCCTTGATGGCTTCCGCCAAATCGGTGGTAAAATTCAGACGGCCCTGACGGGTATTGCGTTCAAAAAGCATCTCTAATCCCGGCTCGTAGATGGGCACCTCGCCATTTTTCATGCGCGCCACCTTTTCAGCATCAATATCCACACACATCACCTGATTGCCCGTTTCAGCAAAACAGGTTCCGGTAACAAGGCCCACGTAGCCGGTGCCGACAACTGCTATATTCATCGATAGTTGGGTTTGTGGCGCTGAGCAGAAGGCAAAACAGACGGGCCTTCACAACAAAACGCCCTTAAAAAAAGCGCAAAGTTATCTAAACCAATTTCAATAACAAACTATCCTTAAATTTAGATTTGTCAGGTGAAAAATTGTTTACACCCGGAAAATTGTCCATTTCATTAAAAAACGACTATATTTTCAGTCACAAGTACCCACAATGAGAAAATGGTTAAGCAACCTGTTTTATTCCTTCCCGGTGCAGTTGATCATTCTGCATCTACGGCGCAACCTTTTGTTGATTGGCAGTTGGCTTTTCCTCATCTTGCTGATGACCGGCTCACTGGGCAACAGGTTGGGTTTGCAATACCTCTTTCTCGATCCGGAGTATTTTGGTAAGGTCAACTTTCTGAGCTTTTTTATTGTCGGGCTGGCATTCGGGGTGTTTTTTATGAGTTGGAACCTGACGGCCTACCTGCTTACGGCTCATCATTTTCCGTTTCTGGCTTCCCTATCGCGGCCCTTCACCAAATTCACCCTCAACAACCTTCTGTTGCCGCTGGGGTTTTTCCTTTTTTACGTCATTCTGATGATTTACTTCCAGTGGATCTACGAAGGGGTGGCTTTCGCCAAAATCAGCTACAATGCGCTGGGGCTGCTCTGCGGAACCATTGCCACTTTGTTTTTGTACAGCCTGTATTTTCAGTTGACCAACCGGGATATTTCCTATTATAAACGTCGCAATCGCCTGGCTCCCGACCGGACCAAAAACCTGGTGCCGGGTCGCCGGAATGTGAACCTCGATTTAATCAAGCGGGACGAAAACCGCTGGCGGGTGCGCACCTATCTTAATGAAGCACTCCGCCCGCGACTGGTTCGTAGTGTGGCACATTATGAATCCAAGCTACTGAAAAACATTTTTCGGCAAAACCACCTCAACGCCCTATTGTTGCAGCTGCTCAGTATGATGATCTTGCTGATGTTGGGTTATCTGATCGACTATGAGCTGTTTAGAATTCCGGCGGGCGCCAGTATTTTCATCATTTTTAGCATCGTGGCGGCGGTGGTTGGCGCAGTGACTTACTGGTTTAGCGACTGGAGTTTTGCCACCTTCATCTTGCTGTTGGTGGCCCTCAATTATTTTACCAGCTTCGACTTTTTCAACCGCAAAAATTTGGCCTACGGACTTAATTACGAAACCGATCGAGCCGAATATAACTATGAAAAGCTCCAAGACATCTGTACTTCCGAGCAGGTCGAAACGGATCGGCAACAGACGGAGCAAATTCTGGATAAATGGAAAGAAAAACAGCAGGCAGAAAAACCCAAGATGGTTGTATTGTGTGTGAGTGGCGGCGGATTAAAATCAGCAGTGTGGACCATGCAGGTCATGCGGACGGCCGATAGCCTTTTGGGTGGACAGCTGATGGACAACACGATGTTGATCACCGGCGCATCGGGAGGCATGTTGGGAATGGCCTATCGGCGAGAGTTGTTTTTGCAGCAAAAACTGGGCAGAGACATCAATCTGCAAGACGAGCAATACATCAGTAATATCTCCAAGGACCTGCTCAATTCCATTGCCTTTACCATCGTTTCAAACGACCTGTTTCTGCCCTGGACCAAGTTTACCGTTGGCGATCACACCTATCACAAGGATCGGGGCTACATCTTCGAGCAGCAGTTTGATGAAAACACCGGTAGCATCATGAACAAGCCGCTTTCGGCCTACCGGCAGGTGGAAGCTGAAGCCATTGTTCCCCTGCTTTACCTCACCCCGTCCATTCTTAACGACGGGCGCCGGCTGATCATCTCTCCACAGGGCGTTAGCTACATGATGTTGGCCCCAGTGGGCACCCAGCGCCGCAACGCGGTAGAGGTAGATGCAGTAGATTTTGGGTGGTTGTTTGAACAACAAGGTGCCAGTGATTTACAATTTACGACGGCCCTGCGCATGAATGCCACCTATCCCTACGTATTGCCGATTGTGCATTTGCCCAGTACACCCATGCTGGAAGTGGTGGATGCCGGCTTTCGCGACAACTACGGGATACAGACGGCGACCCGCTTTATCCAGGTCTTCCGCGATTGGATCAAGGAGAACACCAGTGGCGTAGTCCTTATCCAGATTAGCAGTTCAGAAAAGATTGAAAAGATCAAGCCAGACCGGCAAACCGGCATTATCGAAAGCCTGATGAACCCGTTGGGCATCGCAGGCATGGTGCTCACCACTCAGGAATTTGAGCACGACAACAGCCTGGGCTTTATCTATGACCTATTGGGTATGGAAAATTTTGACGTGATTCGCTTCCTGTACAAGACCAGTTCTGAGGGTAAGCTCGAAGCGTCTGTTTCCTTTCACCTCACCAATCAGGAGCGGGAAGATGTGTTGAACGCCATTAATTTGCCGCAAAACCAATCCAGCTTGCAACGTTTACAACAGTTATTATCAACGGAAAATTAGGAGCGCGTTGACCTCCGGGCATAAAAAAACCGGAAGGTGTAGACCTCCCGGCTTTTTTATTCTTTTGTTGGGTAGTGCTTAGTTGCCTTTCAGGCCTCCAAGGTCTGGGTTAGGCACTACTACAGTTCTTCTGTTCTTCGCTCTTCCGTCAGCGGTACCGTTGTCGGCAGCTGGCACAGCATCACCTCTACCGGCGATAGCCAACTGGTCAGGGTTAACACCTTTTCTGATCAGGCGAGTAGCAACAGCTTTAGCACGAGCGTAGCTCAAATCCCAGTTGTCCATACCGGCATCAGCAGGGAATTTTTGGCTGTCAGCGTGACCTTCGATAGTCACCTTGATCTTGGCGTTAGACTTCAGTTTTTCAGCCATAGCATCGATTGCATCGCGCTCAGCTTTGGTCAAGCGAGAAGAACCACTTCTGAAAGTAACTGGCTCAGTTACCACGTAAAGTCTTCCTTCTTTTTCTTCCAGTGTCAGACCACTTTCGCTGTAAGCATTGAAGATACCGTTAAGTTCATCTTTGATCTTCTTCAACTCAGCCTCGGTCATACTCAGCTTTTCAGATACCTGAGCCATTTGGCTCTTAGTAGCATCCAAGTCAGATTTGATGCTGCTGATTTCTCCGTTAAGTCTTGCTTTTTCAGACTCCATTTCGGTAGCCAGCGCATCTTTTTCTTCCTGCAGTGTTTTAACTTGTGATTGGGTTTCGGCAAGAGCAGAATCAGTAGCTTCTTTGGCAGCTACCAACTCGTCATACTTCTTTTTGGATACACAAGATTGGAACGAACCAAGGAAAAGTGTAAGAACCAACATTTTAAGTATCAGACGCATGTTCAACTAATTTAATTAAAAAATACTAACAAATTTGGGCAGAATGACTCAATGATTTAAAGCCCTAAAGGTAAAAATAAACATTGGCAAAGCAATGGATATTTTTTGAATAAAGCAAAGATAAGGCCAAAATTGTGAAACTATTACAGATGTAGAGTTTTTTAAACCCTCAAAAAACCTGTGAGGATTACCCGATCATCATCGGGCCAATCCTTTTTTGGGAAACTGTTTTTGCCTAAATATGTTCGCAGGGTGATAGTTTTTTTTAAATTGCAGAAAATATAATTTCGGAAAAACCCAAGAGAACCAATTTGTTGTTTCCGGGTTTTGACAAGAAAGCAACTGGCAAACGGGCGGCAGATTCGCCTTGATGGCCTTGATTATTGGCCGATAGCAATAAAAAAGCTATTTTTGCAATCTAAATTAAACACGTGATTTTCAAACAGATAAAAACTTAGATGAAGCAAGGCATTAAAGAAGAGGATCATTTTAAATACATTGAGTCAGGAGAGCATGAGGAGCCACTGGTCCTTTTACACGGTTTATTTGGTGCATTGAGCAACTTTGAAGGCATCATCAATCATTTTTCCAAAACCCATAATGTAGTTGTTCCCATCCTACCAATTATGGATCTACCGATTCGTAAGGTATCCGTTGCCGGGCTATTGGGGTATCTGGAAGATTTCATCGAGTACAAGAATTTTGAGAATATCCATGTTTTGGGAAATTCCCTGGGCGGGCACATCGCATTGCTATATGCGTTGGCCAATCCGGAAAAAATAAGCTCTATCACGCTTACGGGAAGTTCTGGTCTGTTTGAGAGTGCCATGGGGAGCAGCTTTCCAAAACGGGGAAGCTACGAGTTTATCAAGAAAAAGACGGAGGATACTTTTTACGACCCAAAGACAGCTACCGAAGAACTGATCAACGAGGTATTCGATATTGTCAATGATCGCAATAAAGCCATCCGGGTGATTGCCACCGCCAAGTCGGCCGTGCGTCACAATCTGGCCGACAAGCTCCACCAAATTACAGCACCAACGCTGTTGGTTTGGGGCAAACAAGACCAGGTTACACCAGCTTTTGTGGGAGAAAAATTCCATGAATTGATTGAAAATTCCCGCCTGATCTTCATCGACAAATGTGGCCATGCTCCCATGATGGAACACCCGGAATTGTTCAACCAGTACCTGGAAACCTTCCTTCAGGAAGTATCTGCCAAGAAGGAAGTTAGCTAAGCGCCACATCAATTTTTTAAAAACATTTTCGTTAGTAAGGAATGCTGAAGCAGTAAATCACTTCCGTGTCTTCAGTATATGATAGATCACTTATTTTGAAAAAATATCCCTTTATGAAATATTCAGCTTTGCTGCTTTCTCTTAGCATCCTGTTGTTGGCGGCTTGCAATACCAACAAAGTGGTGGTACCAGCCGATGATTCCTTATTTACCGAACAGAGAGACCTCGATACCATGGTGGTAAGCGCACCACGTGTGCAAAACCCCGAAGAAATTACCGGGGTCAAAGAGGAAACCTACCTGCTCCAACCGTATAATGCCAGCCATACCCGCACCAATGACCTGCTGCACACCCGTCTGGATCTAAAATTTGACTGGACCAATGAGCAGGTTATCGGCAAGGCAACCCTCAAACTGCAACCATACTTTTACGATACTGATCAGGTGGTGCTCGATGCCAAAGGCTTTGATTTTAAAAATGTAGCCCTTACGGGAAAAAGTGAGTCGCTGAAGTACGACTACGATGGCAATCAAATTACTATCCAACTCGATAAGCAATATAATAAGGAAGAAACCTACACCTTGGAAATCGACTACGTTGCCACACCGGCTGCCAGTGGAGGCAGTGCCGCCATCACTTCCGACAAAGGCCTGTTTTTTATTAATCCAAGAGGGGAAGACCCCAATAAGCCCCAGCAAATCTGGACTCAGGGAGAAACCGAAAATAATTCCCGCTGGTTTCCCACCATTGACAAACCCAATGAGCGCTGTACTCAGGAAATTTATGTAACTGTAGAAGATAAATTCACGACCCTCTCCAATGGATTACTGGTGAGCAGCACGCCCAACGACGATGGCACTCATACCGACTACTGGAAAATGGATCAGCCCCACGCACCATATTTGTTTATGCTGGCCGTTGGTGAATTTGCTGTGGTCAAAGATAGCTGGGAGAACATTCCTTTGGAATATTACGTAGAACCTGCATACGAAAAAGACGCCAAGGCCATTTTTGGCAATACCCCCGAAATGCTTTCCTTCTTTTCCGAGAAACTGGACATGAAATACCCCTGGTCAAAATACGCCCAGATAGTAGTGCGCGACTATGTTTCGGGAGCCATGGAAAATACCACTGCCGTCATCTTTGGTGAGTTTGTACAACACCACGAGCGGGAGCTCATCGACAATAATAATGATCGCATTGTAGCCCACGAGATGTTTCACCACTGGTTTGGTGACTATGTGACTTGCGAGAGTTGGGCCAACCTGACCCTCAATGAAGGATTTGCCAATTACAGCGAATACCTGTGGTTTGAACACAAATACGGTGCCGACGCCGCAGATTATCACCTGCTGGAAGAATGGAGCGGATATATCAGCTCATCTCGCGGCAATATGCACCCACTGATCGACTTTGGCTATGCTGACAAGGAGGATATGTTTGATGCCCACAGCTATAATAAAGGAGGGGCGGTATTGCACATGCTGCGTCATTACCTGGGAGACGATGCGTTTTGGGCAGGATTAAACCTGTACCTCACCCGACATGCGTACAGTGCTGTGGAAGTACACGATCTGCGTCTGGCGTTTGAAGAGGTTAGCGGGCAGGACCTCAACTGGTTTTTCAACCAATGGTACCTTTCCGAAGGACATCCCAAACTGGATATCTCCTACGATTACAACGCCGAAAGCAACACCGCTTCGGTAACCGTGGAGCAAACCCAATCGGGAGAAGGAGTACCGCCTATTTTCCAACTGCCTGCCACCATTGACATCTATCTTGGTTCTGACCAGAAAATGAGTGAGCAGGTGATGGTTGACCAAAGAAGTCAAACCTTCACATTTGAAGTCCCTTCCGAGCCAAAACTGATCAACTTCGATGCCGACAAAACCCTGTTGGCCGAAAGGCAAGACAATAAAACGGAGAAAGCATTGATTTTCCAATATTACAATGCGCCTAAATTTTTGGATCGGTTTGAAGCCATTCAAAAACTTTACGAAAGTCAGGATCCTGCCGCGCAGACCATGCTACACGATGCCCTCGAAGATCCATTCTGGGCCATTCGCGCCAGTGCACTCACCTTGCTGGAAGGCCAGGTAGAAGAGGAGGATCTGCCGATCCTTAGAAAGATGGCTCAAAAAGATAGCCACTCCGAGGTGAGAGCCGCTGCCTTCCAATTATTGACTACTGCTGAGGATAAGGCCACCCTGCCTATTGCCGAAAAGGCCATCGAATCAGAAAAAGCGTATCCGGCAGTTAGTGCTGCCCTGAGTTTTATTCAAATCGTTGCGCCGGAGAAGGCGGAAGAATACGCCAATCGGCTGGAAAATGAAGAAAATGAATACATCAAGGAAGCGGTTGCCGGTATTTATGCCGATAGTGGGGATCCTAAATACCTGCCATTTTTTGAGAAAAACCTACAGGAGGTCGATGGATTTACGGCCATTACTTTCTATCAAAGATACCAGGAACTAGTGGTGAAAGGAGGCCTGGATGCCGCGCAAGCTGCCGCGGAAAAACTCAAGCCGATTTCACTGGATATGTCACAATCGCCCTGGAAAAGAGCTGCAGCAACAAAGGCCATCCACGAGATTAAATCAGAATTGGCCTTTGAAAGTAAGACGGCCGAGGCCGGTAAAAAGGCTAAGCTGGAAGCGGCGGTTAGCAGCCTTGATCAGGTGTTGAAGACCATCATCGAGAAAGAGACCAATGATCAGCTGAAGCTGTTTTACCAACAAATGTAAGTACCTGACAAGACCGAAAAATTGAGCCCGCAGAAAATAATTTTCTTTTTTGTGCGAATGAGCAACATTATCTTAGAATAAGTGTTTTACTATCAAAAAAAATAGCAATGGAAGCATACAACAAAGTTTTCGAAAACAACAAACGCTGGGTAAAAGAACGCCTGGCAACTGACAAGGACTTTTTTAAGAAACTTTCGAAGGACCAAAACCCTGACTTTTTATTCATTGGTTGTGCCGACAGTCGTGTGCCGGCAAATCAAATCATGGGCCTGGAACCCGGCGACGTATTTGTACACCGCAACGTGGCCAACGTAGTGGAAAATACCGATATGAATGCCCAATCGGTGATTGAATATGCCGTACGACACTTGCGCGTCAAGCACATCGTGGTTTGTGGCCACTATGGTTGTGGAGGGGTAAAAGCAGCAATGCAGCCAAAGGACCTTGGAATCCTGAACGGCTGGTTGAGAAACATTCGCGATGTATATCGTCTGCACAAGGACGAACTGAATGCCATCCCTGATGAGGATGCTCGTTACAACCGATTGGTGGAGCTCAATGTAAAAGAGCAGTGTGTGAATGTATTAAAGACGGCTGCAGTCCAGCAGCTGTATTCAGAAACCGATTATCCTACCGTGCACGGTTGGGTTTATGACCTGAGCAACGGTATACTGAAAGATTTGAACCTGGATTTCCGTGAAATGCTGCACGATATTCAGGAGGTTTACGATATTACCAAATAGAACCAACTTACCTGCTGGCGTCCGGAGACGCAAGTTGATCCGGACGTGCAGGTAATACATTTTTTATTTTCCTTTCATGGCATTCAGCACATGACTTTCCCCTCTATCACTATCCATTCGAATAAAATATTGCGCAGCCGGCAGGCTCAAAGGCCCTGTATCAATCACTAATTGCTGAAGACCCTGCTCCAACTGATGTTGCTCTCGCAGTAGTTCTTGTCCGGCAGCATTGATCAATCGGATGGTCCACCGCCCGGCCTTTTGGGTATTCCAGTTTAACTGGAAAGTAGATATAAACGGATTGGGGTAAAGTAGTACTTCCGGCGTTTCCGGTTCGGGAAATTCGGGCATTTCCCGAATGGGCGATTTTTGGGCAGCCGGGGAGCTAATAGTACAGGTAAGAATACCGGTAAGCATTCCTTTTACCGATGTGCTGGATGCAACTACTACCGCTTCTTCTAGGGTGTGGGTTGCCATCTTCATTTCAAGGTCATGTACCTCATCCTGGTTTGTACCAATGGTCAGTACTTGTGTTTCATATCCCATGTAGGAAACTTCCAGAGCAAACGAGGTCGGTAAGTGGGTCCGTTCCAGGTGGAATTTACCCTCTATATCTGTGACTGTTCCACGGTGCATTCCAACTACCATAATGCTGGCTCCAATGAGTGGCTCTCCATTGCTATCCGTTACAGTACCAGTGAGTGGCTTGGCATCGGGATTAACAGTATTTTCCATTTTGTCCGGTTGTCCACATCCTATTGGCACCTCCATGGGCAAGGGAGGTTGCTCTCCGGATTGTGCTACAGCGCCCTGGCTCAACAATAGCCCCGAGGCTACTATACCAGCCGTTCGCCAGCGCTCCCAACTGGTTTGTGGAGTAGGTAAGGTGATGGAGCGCCCCATCTGGTCCAGGCGGAAGTGACCACAAAGTTTGCCCTCGTGTTTGAGGTAATACCGGGCCAGTTCAGCGTCAGTGAAGTTGGTAAAGTCGACGATGGTGCGGCTACAGGAGTCGCAATGGCGACCACCAATCTCGGGAGTCATATTCTCCCATTTTTTGGCGCAGGGTTCGGGAATTTGTAGCTGGAGATACTTAGTAGGTTTCTTCATCGCTATAGGATTTTAGTAAAGCTGATGCCTACAGGATGCAGCAATGGTGGGAATTACACAAAATGAAGAAAAAAAATGGGGTATCCGCAGTGCGAATGCCCCATTTATCACGATTGTTGAATTAGTTTTAGTTATTCACCAATCTTATCTTTTGGCTGTACCGCTGACGGCCTGCCTGAATGACGTAAATGTAGATACCGGTCACCAACCTGGCATTCCGGCTTCGGAAGACATGGCGGTGCGTGCCCGGCAGCTGATTGCCCTGGAAGAGGGTTTCCACTGGCCGACCGAGGATGTCAAAAATCTGTACCGTAACGGGCATACTTTCCGTAAGCTGGTACTCAATTGTGACCTCTCCATTGCCGTACAGCGGACGGTGTTTCAAGGGTGGCGTATTCACCAGGCTATTGCTCGATACCGGAGAACAGCTAATGCCAATTTCCGGCATTCTGATAAAGGTATCACCCAATACAGCATCAACCGTAGCGGCTTCTACACAAAGCCAGTGTTCGAGTACCGTAGCGTAAATTTGACGAAAGTCAACACCGTATTGCAGGTTGCCCACCTGATCCAAATTTTGCAGGTCGGGGTTGGGGCCAACAAAACCGTTGCCGTTCAGGCCGCTACCAAACATCATCATTGGCGCTGCCGCTCCGTGATCGGTACCATTTGATGCATTCTGCTCCAGGCGGCGACCAAATTCGGAGAACGTCATACTCAAAACCCGCTCTGATTCGCCACCGGCGGCTAGATCAAGGTAGAAGGATTGTACAGCTTCCGCAATATCCTCCAGCAATACCGGATGGTCCGTATCCTGATTGGCGTGGGTGTCAAAACCATCGAGGCTCACTACATAGAGGCGGGTTTCCAAACCACCCTTGATCAAACGAGCTACCAGCGCCAGCTGCTCACCGAGGGAGGTGGTATAATTCACCGAATTGGATGAGGCGGCATAGGCATCAGCAATCACCTCCGCGTAGCGGAAAGTACTATTGGTGATGGTGCGCAGGAATCCCAATTGCTCGCCGTAGTAGCAATCCGGCACGTCAAGCGGATCGTAGAGTTCACCGGTTTGCGCAATTTCGTACAGCTCTTCCGGGTTTGACACAATAACGCCCAAATTGGTACCGTCTGGATTGTCAAACATGATATTCCCCACCCCTCCGATCTGAATGGCCGGTGGCATATCGGGCGGGTTGGTCAGAAAATCGGGAAACTGTTGATCCAGCGTACGCCCCAGCCAGCCTGAAGTGACCAGCTCATCGGCATCACTTGCTGAAGTCCAGATATCAGTAGAGCGGAAATGCGACAGGTTTTGGTCGGCATAACCTACGCTGTTGACCACTTTCATGGATCCATCCTGCCAGAGATTTTCCAGGGCACCCATGTAGTTGGGCATGCCAAATTCCGGGCTTAGATTGAACAGATCACTTTGCTGTACAGCAATATCCGGGCGATACGCCTGGTAGGTGCCATAGTCAAAAAGTGGCACGATCATATTCATTCCGTCATTTCCACCTTTGAGGCGAATCAAGACCAGAATGCGGTCGCTGTTATTGTTGGTTAAAGCCATAGCCATGGGTGAATTGGCCATAGCCGTAATGGGCGTTTTGCCCAAAAGCATGGACATACTGCCGGCAATACCCACATTGCGCAGGAAGGAACGTCGGCTCCAGCGATTGTGGTCCTGCTCGTGGGCCTCTCCGTGTTCCAGAGCACTGCCCAGGCGTTGTTTATTTTCTTTAGTGGTATTATGTTGATCACACATGATGTGTCATTTTTTTGGTTGAAGAATCCTATTGTAACTGAAATTCCGGCTGGCGGCACACGTACTGCATCAGCAGCGCCACCTGAAGTGGTGCAGTTTCCCAATACAGGTTCCAGGAACCCTCGTCATAATAGTTTTGGGGAACATCCCACTTCAATACATCCGTTGCCCGAGTGTAGGTTTCCGGATCGAAAAAGCCGTTGGGTAGGAAATAATCAGCAATCATCTGTGTAATCTCCGCTGGATCATTGGATTGGTTGGAAAGGCTTAAGGCAAATTCGCGCAAACTCTCCGGATAATTCTGGAAGAGGTATAACAAATAGGCATCCATCGTCTTCCAACGGCCGGTCAGGGTCGAGCTGTCGATCCAGTTGCGATTGCCGGGCCAGCCGGAAACGTCAATCGGGCTGAACAGTTCCTGCCCTAAACTGAAGATGAAGTAAGTCACCGCCTCCATGAGTTCATCAGGATGTGGGAAATCACTTTCGTGAATAAAACTGAGGAAAAAATCGACAGGACTCTTCACCTGAGCACCAAGAATGTAATCATCAAAAAAATGCTCACTCTTAAACAATTGGCGGAAGACGGGCGCCAATTCCCAGTTATTGTCCTTGAAGGTTTGGGCCAGGCCGGCTACAATATCTTCGTTAACCTCCGGATGTACAAAATGGCGATATATTTTGGTACAAATATGTGTTGCTGCCTGATCGGCCCGCTGTGCAAACAAGATGTCGTTCACATCGTCATAACCCCAGTTGCCCGTTTGACCAAAGATCGTTTTGAGGCCATTGTCATGGAAAAAGGGCACAAATGCAATATCGTCACAGAGGGTCGTCAAGCCAACATAGCCAGTCAATGCCCGTGCAGTGGCCACGATATCATCCTGGGTATAGCCATTGTCCTGACCTAGGGTAAATAGTTCGTAGAGTTCTCTTGCATAATTTTCGTTAGGTTCAATATTAGTGCTTTGCACACCATTCAGGAAGACCAACATCGCCGGGTTTTTACCCATATCGTAGACAAAATCCTTGAAGTTGCCCAGGGCGTATTGTTGCAATAGTTTGTGATAAGAGTAGGTATAGGAGGGGCAAAGATAGGTATCGACCTTGGTCACAAAATGGTTGTGCCAAAACAGGGCCAGCTTTTCGCGAAAGCCATAAGCCAGCATGTCTTTCACCCATTTCACCACCCATTCTACAAATTGTGGTTGCCGCTCGTCGAGGAAGTCGCCGTAATTGTCAATGTTCCAGTTGGCCCATTCGGGCGGCTCCGGTAGTGGCAAGTTGATGGCATCGTCAATCAGGCTATCAACGAGCTGTGAAGGAGACTGAGCCAGCGCGTCCTGCAAGTCGACTGGAGAGGGGCCGTAGCCCATGCGTCGAAACAAATGCTGAATCCGCCGATTATCCCAGGGGGTTTCTGCTGAAGGCGAATAGGGTGCTAGAGTCCCAGTCGCACAATTGGTGGTAATCATAATTCAGAGTTTTAAGCTTAAACTTATCGCGTTTAGGATACAACTGCCAATAAATCAGATGAGATCGGGTATTGATTAGATGTCTTCAAAACAAGCAGGTTGATCCTTGACTTTTAATAGACTAGGTTAAATAGAAAAGGTTTAATTACTCACATCCTTCTACCGGGTTTTCATCCATAAGGTGCCAGCAGTCCTTAAGACCATGATTGGAGGTCAAAGTTTGACCTCCAATCATGGTCTTAATCCTTGTAAAATTGTCCAGCGTAACTTTGGCTACCATTTTCTAAAATATAAAAATAGAGTCCTGTTGCAAATTGTCCGACCTCAATTGGCCAGTAGATTCGGCTTCCTATTTCCGCCATAGACGTATATCGATTCACCAATTGTCCCGAGGCATTAAAAAGGGTAAAATTCATTTTTTCTGATCGTGCCTGTTCAATTTCGATATTCAGCATTGCTCCAACGGGATTCGGATACAACCGATAGGGGTCGGGCATTGGGTAATTGGCTACAGCCAAATTTGAATAATGAAAAGCACCGTTTTGACCCAGAAATTGCAAGCGGTAAATATTGGTTCCATTTAGTGGTTGTTGATCTTGAAAATGGTAGGCGGTTTTTCCTGGCTGCAAATCCACCGTGCCGAGTGGCGTAAAGTGGAAAAAATCAGTGGAGCGTTCTACTACAAACTGCCTCCAGAAGTCATCCTCCGCCTCCCACTGCAAATTGATACGATCCGGTTCGGATAGTGCCACCAGTTCCGGGCGATCAGTTGGCATGTCCTCACAATTGGGATAGATCCATTGTTCCACTTCAGCAGACAATCCATGTGGGTCACTCACCTTGAGCGTGATACCATACCAATAGGGTTCATCCACACATCCCAGCGGCGAGATCAAGGCAAAGCTTTCGCGGTCTTCCACCGCACTTGTCGGGTGAAAGTGCTCGTTGTGGTACAACGTTGTTGACCATTCATAAGTCAGCTCTTCCTCGGTTGATTCCTGATCTGTCACATTGGCGGCAAGCCGTACCAGGGTGGTAGCATCCACCGGGTAGCGCCAATCTTCCCGGGGGCTGGTCAATTGAATTGCTGGCGGTGTGTTATTGACGGAAATAATCACCTCTGCCGTTCTGCTTGCGCTCAGTGAATCCGTAACGGTGAGTTGCACCGGAAATGACTGAGGAGAAGATGCGATGAAGGTATGCTGAGTTGTTGGTGAAGCGCTCATTTGTCCATTTCCAAAATCCCATTCATAGGTCAGGTCTCCGGCATCATCCGTAGAAGCCGTGGCATCCAACTGGATGGTTAGTGGGCTGGGGCCAAAATGTTTATCCACTTGAATGACCGGCACCGGCGCGGGATTACCGCCAAAGGAAATGCGCCGCAATTTCTTTTCACCTACTGTCAGGTAATACAAATTGCCGTCACGTGGATTGACAGCCAAATCGGTGATCTTTGGGCAATTGGCGTGAAAATCTTCGACGGATTGAAATGTTCCGGCGGCCGCATCAAAGTCCATCACCCGAATCCAGCCCAGGTAATCGATTTGGAAGTATTTGCCATAATATTCCTCAGGAAAGGAATACCCATCATAAAAGGTACCTCCCAAACTGGCCGTCCCCTGAAAGGCCGGGCTGCTGATCGGTGCCTGATCACTTTCCAGGGCCAGATGGATGGGTTGTCCTTCGTTATCGTAGCCGGGAAAGGCAGTGTAAGGCAGACTTTGATTTTGGGAATCAAAATTGCGGTACATCACAGTCGCCCGCCGATGACGGAAATGAGGGACTTGCAGGGGAACTTCTGGATTACAGGGATTGGTAGCACGCAGCGTATCCAACTGATCGGGGAATAATAATTGTCGAAATTGGTAATAAGGTTCTTCGCAGCCATTGATGCCATAGAGTGGATTGGGCGCGTCCGGGTTTTCCAGGGCTACGGAAGCATAACCTGCTTCCTGGTCAAACCCTTCGTAAATTGGCCAGCCAAAATTTTGCGCCGCCGCGTCAACCAGGTTGATTTCCTCCCAGGAATTGAGCCCTACATCGCCCACCAGGAAAGCACCGGGCTGCCCGTCGGCAGGTTGATGACTTCCGGTATTGGGTACCTTCACAAAACGGTAGGGATTTCGAAATCCGAGCACCCAAACGCGAGATTGGGCTGAAAATGGCCGGTCAGAATCGTAGAAGGGATTGCTGGAGATTCCCGCCCCCGTTGCAGGATCAATGCGCAGGATTTTTCCATTTAAATTATCAATTTGTTGCGCTTTAAAAGCGCCGACATTTTCCCCTTCCCGGATGATGCCGTCATTCAATGCCTGCTGCCAGTAGGTATCCCAATTGCTACCACTGTCGTGTGAATTGGAGCTGGCCGAATCACCGCAGGAAATCATCAGGGTGCCGTCCTGTGCAAAGACCAAACTTCCCAGGCCATGCGAATCAAAGTAGAGTGGAAAGCCATCGTCAATGGTTTCTCCAATGAGTACTTTTCGGCTTGCGGGCAAAACGGTTTTAAAGTCATTATTGGCATCAGCCGTATATCGGGTCAGCCGCCCGATGGTGGCCTGGTGCGTGACGGTGGTATTGGGATTGTATTCGGGGGTACTGTAAAAATCCAGATAGTGCCGATCCACGGGATACAGGACGTATACAAATCCGTTTTCAGCAAACTGCGGGTCGAGCGCAAAACCTACCATTCCGTTGTCAATCCAGCGGGCTACTTCCTCCCGGATATCGAGAAAGGGCTCTGGCAAAACGGTGCCGGAAGTATCCATCAGGTGTACAATGCCGGTCGCCTCACAGATGTAGCCACGCCCCTCTTGGTCGAACGTAATTCTTACGGGTTGCGGCCAGGGGCCAGCCACGATTTCATCATTAAAATCAGCGGGGAGTTGAGCAAAACCCAGAGCACTTTGGAAAAAGAGACCAATCAGTATAAAAGCACGCCACATAGCCGAATTTTTGCCAAAGATAGGGCTTTCCATTCCAAACCGGGAATAGAACAGAAGTGCTGGCTTTGGAAAAAAGGCGACAAAAGCGAATGCTTACGGCTGGCTTCCCTGGCCTTTCCACAGCCACTCGTGCTGGGCGGCCCAGTCGTCTTTTTTGATGAAGGTAAGTGGCACATAATTATCGGTGGGCATACCGATATGGTATATCATCCAGTCTTCATTATACTCTCTGACCAGATCACGAATGCAATCCACACGGTTGTCGGTCATCACCTGGCAGTCTTCCCACTGAAAGACTTCCACGCGATAGTGCACCTTCTGGCGGGTGCCGTTCATCGACATTTCGATTTCAATATCCTGAGGACCGGGAATGTTGGGAATGGGAATGGCAAGATTTAGCATGAGTTACTGGTTTAGATGAACAATCGGGTGTACGCTAACAAGTTACAGATAATTGGGGATAGATGAAAGGGGTATTGATATCCGTTATGGAGAATGTTATCTTTGTGCAGAGCAATAATCAACGTATGAAGTTTTTTACCACCAAAATAGTTGATTCCGAAGTAGACGCCAAGATCAACCTGGACCAACTTAATCGGTTATTTTCTATTTTCGAGCTTCCCGAGAGATTCAAGGCGTTCAAGAAAATCATCATTACCCTGGTTGCTCGTAAACCCAATGATCAAAGTGTAGATAGTTGGCAATCTGATGGGAAGTTTTACCTTACAATTCCATTGGATTATGATGACGTTTTAAAAAGTTCGGAAGAAGAAGTAACAAGTCGATGTGAACAGCTCTTTAAACAATATGTCCAACAACTCAGCAATTAACCCTTAACGCTAATGTTCACCGGCATCCTTCTGGGCTTATTCATCATCATCGGATCCTTGTTTGCGCGCTCTATTACCACCTTTTTTCACGAATTGGGGCACGCCATTCCCGCGCTCATTTATACCCCAAACCGGGTGGTGGTACACATTGGTTCTTATGGCGATGTGGCCAAGAGTTTGCATTTTACCATTGGTCGGCTAGACATTTATTTTCAGCTAAACTTACTGGCCTGGAACCTGGGTATGTGTACGCACGAGGGAGAATTGAGTATCGGTCAGCGACTATTGATTCTGTTTGGTGGGCCGGTATTTTCCGTATTGTTGGCCGTACCGCTATTTAGCCAGTTTTTCAACCCTAACGTCAGCGACTTCATCCGATTTATCATCGCGGTTTTTTTTGCGTCAGCCGTTTTTGACTTTTTTGTCAATATCATTCCGGTCAGCCGCCCCATTGTGTTGCACGATGGTAGCACCACCTATAACGATGGACAGCAGATTGCCCTACTGCTGAGCACCCGAAACTATCCGGATGAATATTTTGAAGCTTTGGAAGCCCTGCACGACGGAAGAAAGGAAGACGCCCTGGATTTGTTTGAAAACCTGATTGAAAAAGGTTTTGTCAAAAAGCGTATCTACCAGCACGTGCTGGAAATACTATTGGAGCAGAAAAATTACAGCGCGGCCAGGAATTGCTTGCACCACATGATGGAACACTTTCAACCCACCGGCCAGGATTTTACCACGCTCGGATTGATTGAACTCAAACAAGCCAATTATCATCCGGCCATTACCTACCTGAATCGGGCCATTCATGAAGACCATCAAAACACGGTGGCTTTGAACCATCGGGGCTACGCTTTTTTACAAGTGAAAGAATATCGGGAAGCTGGGTTTGATATCAATAAGGCCATTTATCTCAATCCGGTATACGCGGAGGCTTACGCCAATCGGGCTTTACTACATGTATTGAATAATGATTGGGATGCTGCCGAGGAAGATTTGGATATGGCCCAGGCTCTCCAGGAAGATTTACCCTATCACGCCCTGCATTGGGGCATGTACCACGAAAAGCGAGGGAATTTTGCCCTTGCGTTGGAACATTACGAAAAGGCGAAGGCGCTAAAGGTTGATTACCGGAAGATTGATCTGCTGATTGAAGAAATGGAACGGCGGACTACGGAGTATTGATCCGGCTTTTCCAGAAGCACTATTTTGCCAATAGCCTTACAGCCAGCCAGCTCTGAAAAACGAGCCGCCGAGGGCCTAAACGAATCAGTCATACCGTTAGAGGGTAGGATATAATCAGGAGCTGTTTGGATTTGGCTTTTGAAAATTGTTATAGGATATTTTGTTGCCAATCAAGGCGACAAAACCGGAGTTTAGCCAAAGCTAAATGAGGATTTTGGCAACGCGGAGTGGCAGCAAAAGAGACATAACAAAATCAAAGGGTTAAATGCAAGCAGACCCTCCAAGCCCACCCACATCCGCCAAACCGCCAAGGGTCTACGTACAGCTTGTGCAGCAGCACAGAGCTGTCATGGTAGGATGCTGTGGGGAGCATCTACAGTTTCGCCGGCGAAGCTTATGAGGTCAATGACAGTGCAATTTAATAAATTTGTTTTTAAAATAAAAATTAAAAACAAAATATTTTTTTACTCAGCATGTTATAACACCTCCCGCGCCAGCGAAATCTTCGGCTTCCAATAGCTCGACTCCGTAATGTTATCAATCACCACGCCACGCGAGGTACTGTGGATCACTTTAATGCCATCCCGGTCGTTGCTGACGATGAGCGAAACGTGAAATACCCGGCTGGCCGGGCTGCGCCGAAAAAAGATAAGATCACCGGATTTGGCATCCTTGATGGGGATTTTTTTGCCGACATTGGCCTGGGTTTTGGAACTGGTGGGTAATGTCACGCCAAATTCCTTCATGACATAATAGGTGAAGCCAGAGCAATCAAAGCCGCGGGGGTCACGACCAGCGTATTTGTAGCGGGCACCGAGGTGTTTTTTGGCGTAAGCCACCACATCCTGGCGCATCCTATCTTCCTTACTGTTACTGCTGCTGCCGGATCCCATTGTACTGTTGTCTCGGTAATCTGCGGTCAGTATGGCGCATTTGGAAAAAGTGATTCCCAAAAACACGATGGGAAAAATATATTTTAGCCTAAATCTGGACATGCGATGTTTGGATTTTCTGCGATTGTGGTTGGTCTTCCCGTATTGTTTTTGAAAACGTGCACTTTTGAGACCATGTTTGGAGGTCAAATTTTGAGTTGCAAACATGGTCTGAAGCACCCTATAAACGTGCTGTTTTTAGAGAATAGTATTTTGAAAAATAGTATTTGACAAAATTTTAAGTGAAAGGGGTGGTTGCTTGAGGGAGTGGATAAAATTTTAATCCAGAATTTGAAACCTATCCTGATCGGGCAAAAAGGCCAGTTTTTTGCGAAAGGTTTGTTGTGCTTCATGGTTTAGTTGCACGGTGAAGGCACCTTCTTGCTGTGCAACGTGCAATATCGGCTCTCCGGCATAGTCGGCCACCAGGGAATCACCGGTATAACTCAAGCCATTACCATCTGTGCCAATGCGATTGAGGCCCAGCGTATATGCCTGATTTTCAATGGCCCTGGCGATGAGGAGCGACTTCCAGGCGTTGCGTCTTGGCTCTGGCCAGTTGGCTACGTACAGCAGCACATCGTACTGTTCCGTGTTGCGGCTCCATACCGGAAAGCGTAGGTCGTAACAAATTAGTGGACAAACTTTCCAGCCATTGATCTCGGCAATCAATCGCTTATGCCCCGGTTGGTAATTGTGATCTTCCCGGGAATGGGTAAACAAATGTCGTTTGTTGTAATAGTGAAACTCTCCATCGGGCTGCATCCATACCAGGCGGTTATAGAATGCGCCATTTTCCGATGCGATAAGACTTCCGGTAATGACGGCTCCGGTTTCCTTAACCTTTTGAGCCATCCAGGAAAAGGTGGGACCATCAGGGCCCTCTGCCAGAGGAGCGGGTTGCATACTGAAGCCCGTGGAAAACATTTCCGGCAAAACAATCAGGTCGGTTTTCCCGCCAAGGGCAGCAATATGCCGGTCAAACCGCTGTAGGTTGGCAGTTTTGTCTTCCCAATCCAAGGGAGCCTGAATGAGTGTAACCGTTAAATCTCGCATAGCCAGAAACGATGAAAGAGGTGCAGGAAACCCTACACCTCTTTGGTTGATTTTTTATTTCGTCTATTGTAGGCTCGTTCTTATTCGTTCTCTGCGCCTTCCGCTTCAGCTCCGCCTTCTCCTTCAGCGCCTTCAGCACCTTCTTCAGCTCCACCAGCTTTTTCGGCAGCAGAAGAAGCACTACGCAGTGCACGTGGAATTTCAACCGAGGCAACTGGTGTACCGGGGGCACTCATGATTTCAATACCTTCACCAGGCTTGATGTCACGAACCCGTACAGCGTGTCCCAGTTCCAGCTTGGAAACATTCACCGTCAGGTGATCCACCAAGTGTTCCGGAGTGGTCTTGATCTTAATGCGACGCAGGTTTTGCTGTAGCTTTCCGCCCAGTCTTACACCTGGAGACGTTCCTTCAAAGGCAATTGGCACCTCCACTTTAACGGTACGACCGTCTTCCAGCGCCAAAAAGTCAATGTGCAGAATATCTTCTGTCACCGGATGAAATTGAATATCTTTCAGGATAGCTGAATACTTCTTTCCGCCTACCTCAATCTCTGCAAGCTTAAATTTAGGGGTATATACCAAATCTCTGACGTCGCCCACTTCTACTGAGAAATGTACAGCATCTCCTCCTCCGTACAGCACACAAGGGATTGCTCCACTATTTCTTACCGCTTTGGTTGCTTTTTTTCCCAGGTCTTCCCGAGCTTGTCCGTTGATTGCAACTTTATTCATGACACTAAGTCTTTTAAATTTTTTCTAAAAGGCACGCAAAGATAGCTATCTTTCCGAATTATTCAGAAATTAGAGTTGATTTTTTTCAACGTTAATCAATAATTTTGGCAATAAGCCTAATCCATCCTAACCTTCTACAAATAAAGCCGAAATAGAGCGGTGCTCGTGTGTGTTCCGAATGGCTCTTGAAAACAGCTTGGCCGTAGACAGAATCTTGATCTTTTTAGACTTCTTCTTCATTGGAATGGTGTCACAAATGATGACTTCATCCAGTTTGGAATTTTCGAGATTCTCATATGCGGCTCCCGATAATACAGGATGAGTACACAGCGCCCGCACACTCTTGGCACCATTGTCGAGGATGGTTTCTGCTGCCCGGCACAGGGTTCCGGCCGTATCCACCAGGTCATCAACCAAAATAACATCGGCATCTTTTACATCACCGATCACGGTCATGCTGCTGACCTCATTGGCCCGCTTGCGGTATTTATCACAAATCACCAGGCTTTTTTCAAAGTACTTAGCGTAGGTTCGTGCCCGCTTGACGCCCCCCACATCGGGTGAGGCAAATAGCGCATTACTCAGGTCCTGCTCCTGCAGGTAAGGAATATAAATGGCTTCACTCTTGAGGTGGTCCACCGGGATATCAAAAAATCCCTGAATCTGATCGGCGTGCAAATCCATGGTCATGATGCGGTTGGCACCGGCTGCCTGGATAAGATTGGCCACCATCTTCGCCGAAATGGGCACCCGTGGTTTGTCTTTCCGATCCTGACGTGCGTAGCCAAAGTAAGGAATCACCGCAGTAATATATCCGGCTGAAGCACGCTTGGCAGCATCGATCAGCAACAGCAGTTCCATCAGGTTTTCCGATGGCGCAAAAGTGGATTGAATAAAAAATACATAGGCTCCCCGAACCGACTCGTTGATGACCGGCTGCATTTCACCATCGCTAAAGCGATTGACCTGCACATTGCCCAGCGGCTGTCCGTAAAAATCAGCAATTTTATCGGCGAGATATTGGGAGTTGGTACCCGAAAAGAGTTTTACTTCTACCATTGTATTTAGCATTCTTTTCCTGCTTTCTCGCAAAAGTAAAAAGAATTAAACAGCTCTGCTTCAAAATCGCCCCCTTTTCCGGAGTAATTTTCGGCAAAAAGGCGATACACCCGATTTAGCCGAAAAATCCCTGCCTTTTGTCGAAGGACTTCCACATCTAGTATCAGATTACCTATTTTTACTTCGGTAGAGAATAGCTTTTATGAATCGTTTACTTCTTTTTGCAAATTGGTGGACCCAAATGAGTGGGCTAAGACAGTCCCTGTGGAGCCTGGCGATCGTGGCCACCCTCCTCCTGCTCATCCTGATCGCAGCAAGTGTGGTCGGACGCCTCTACGATTCTGATTCCGACCCCGAACACTCCGAAAAAGAATCGGTTTGGATCAATGCCCGCTGGTTGCTCTCCTTTTTTGCCATCTTTGGCTGGGTAGGTGTCATCTTCTCTTACACCAACGTTTCTCTTAACCTTAGTTTGTTAATCTCCACAATAGCAGGTATTTTAGCAGCGCTAATATCCAGAAGAGTGGCTTCTTTTTTGCTTAACCATCCACGTTTGAATGCAGACATGGAAGCCAATGACCTTCGCGAATCTGTGGGACAGGTACTGCAACCCATTCCACCGCATCGCAATGGTTTTGGTAAAGTACATGTTGATAAACGAGGGGTTCCCTTCGAAATTGAAGCCATCACCGCAGGACAGGAATTGCCCCCTGGCGTACCAATTCGGGTGATTGATGTCATCGATGGAAGAGTACTGCTCGTAGAACCGATCAACGAGGAAACTCCTCCGGGACAACGCCCGCCTCAACCGCCTCCGGGACATGTTGACTAGCCTGCATACTGGATGATTCCTAATCGCATCGAACTGAGAGTATGTTTAAAGGTCATCCTTCGGTCCTAAAATATCCCTTTCAACTTTACTCTTCGTTAAATTATCGGCTCAGACCTTCCAGGTATGAACCTCAAATTTGCCTCGATTAAAGCTGAAATGAATTATTTTTGACTACAAAAACGACATTTAAACATACTCTGACTTATGAAATTACACTGGCTACTTTTATGCCTGTCTCTGCTTAGTTTTACCAACATGATGGCACAACTCACCACCGCTTTCGAAAAAGACAACAATTCCACCGCCACCTATTCCGAAACGATTGCCTTTTATGAAAAACTGGCGGCACAATTTCCCAACCAACTTCAGCTGACCGCTCAGGGCGAAACCGACAGTGGATTTCCACTACACGTGGCCGTGCTTTCCCTCGATGGCGACTTTGATCCCACATCAATCCGAGCGAAAGGCAAGACGATCATCTTTGTCAATAATGCGATTCACCCCGGAGAACCCTGTGGGGTGGAGGCCAGCAAATTGCTGCTGAGGGATTATCTGACTAAGAAGGAGCTACAAGCCAAGTTACAAAATGTAGTATTGGTGGTGATTCCCTTTTACAATATTGGTGGTGGACTCAATCGCAGCAGTTCCAGTAGAGCCAACCAGGTGGGCCCGGCCCAGTATGGCTTTCGCGGCAACGCCAAAAACCTGGACCTGAACCGCGATTTTATCAAGTGCGACAGCCGCAATGCACGTACGTTCAACCAGATTTACAATCAATGGCTGCCCGACATCTTTATTGACAATCACACCTCCAACGGAGCCGATTATCAATATACGATGACCATGATTCCTACGCAGCATAATAAACTGCATCCGGTATTGGCTGAATACCTTCAGCAGGATATGTTGCCCCGGTTGTATAAGGATATGGCTTCACGCCAATGGGAAATGACCCCTTATGTATATGCACGCGATACCCCGGATAAAGGCATTGCCGGTTTTCTGGACTTACCGCGCTACTCCTCCGGCTATGCGGCCCTGCACCATGCTCTGGCTTTTATCCCGGAAACCCACATGCTCAAGCCTTTTCACGACCGGGTGCTGAGTACTTACGCCTTTATGGATATTATGGTGGAGCTGGCTCAGGAAGAGGGGGGAAATATTCGCGCCTTACGGCAAAAAACTATTGCGCAAAGCAAACAACAGAAGACGTTTGATCTAAATTGGGAACTGGATTTTTCAAAATCAGATACTTTCCAGTTTAAGGGATATGAAGCCGGTTATAAACCAAGCGAGATTTCCGGCCTGGACCGGCTATATTATGATCGGTCAAAACCCTACACCAGGCCTATTCCACATTACAATTATTATAAGGTTACCCAAAGTGTAGAAAAGCCACTAGCGTACATCATTCCACAAGCCTATCAGGAGGTGATAGAGCGTTTGCGCTGGAATGGGGTGGAAATGTTTCGCCTAAAGGAAGACGTTGCTCCGGAATTGGAACGCTATTATATCAGGGAATACGAGACTTCGCCATCACCTTACGAAGGCCACTACCTACACAGTCAGGTGAAGGTGGAAAAGCAAACCCTTTCCCGCAATTATCACAAGGGGGACTATGTGGTTTACACTAATCAGGCCGCCAATCGCTACATTGTAGAAACCCTGGAGCCTCAAGCCGCTGATGCCTTTTTTGCCTGGAATTTTTTTGATGGCATTCTCATGCAAAAAGAATACTTCTCCGCCTACGTCTTCGAGGATTTGGCTACAACATTTTTGCAGCAGCACCCGGAAATCAAAAAGGAATTGGAAGCCAAAAGAGCCGAAGACCCTGAGTTTGCCAAATCGGCCAGAGCGCAGCTCAATTTCGTTTATGAGCGCTCCCCTTATTACGAGCCGACTTACCAATTGTACCCCGTTGGGCGAATGGTAAGGGGACAGGATTTGCCTGTAGAATAATTTAAAACATTTTGAATCAGGTATATTTATTTATCTTTGCGGCTTGTATATAATCGGAATTATTCATTCCGGTTATCTGTTGAAGAGTTGAAAAATACGAATAGTAATGAAGGTATCCCTTAACTGGCTAAAGGATTACATCGATATACCGCTAAGCCCGCAGGAATTGGGTGAAGTTTTGACCAGCACGGGCCTTGAAGTAGAAGGCGAAGAAGTAGTGGAAGCAGTGAAAGGAGGGCTCGAAGGCGTGGTGGTAGGTAAAGTAGAAACCTGTACCAAACACCCTAATGCTGATAAGTTGTCATTGACGGAAGTCAACGTGGGCAACGGCGCCCTTTTGCAAGTGGTTTGTGGCGCGCCCAATGTGGCCGCCGGACAAAAAGTACTGGTGGCAACCGTAGGCACTACCCTCTATTCTCCGGAAGGAGAAGCCTGGACCATCAAGAAAGGCAAGATTCGGGGTGAAGTTTCCGAAGGCATGATTTGTGCCGAAGATGAACTCGGCCTCGGCACCAGCCACGATGGCATCATGGTACTGGAAGAGTCGGCTCCCGTTGGCGCACCAGCCAAAGAATACCTCAACCTTCCTTCCGACTACGTTTACGAAATTGGCTTGACGCCCAACCGTTCCGATGCTACCAACCATATCGGCGTTGCCCGCGATGTGGCCGCAGCATTGCAGGTACACCACGAAGCTAAGGAAGGCGTTCGCATGCCAAATGTCGATGCATTTAAGATTGACAACAACAGCCTGCCTGTTGACGTCAAGGTAGAAAATATAGAAGCTTGTCCAAGATACTCTGGCGTTTCCATCAAGGGAGTGACCATCAAAGAATCGCCCGACTGGCTAAAGCGCCGTCTGGAAGCCATTGACGTACGGCCCATCAGTAATGTAGTTGATATTACCAACTTCGTTTTGCACGAATTTGGGCAGCCTCTGCACGCCTTTGACCTGGATAAGGTGACCAATCAAAAGATTATCGTAAAAACACTTCCGGCCGGAACGGTATTTCGCAGTCTGGATGAGGTCGATCGCAAACTTGATGCCGAAGATCTCATTATCTGTGACGGAGACTCAAAAGGCATGTGTATCGGTGGAGTATTTGGCGGGATTGATTCCGGTGTAACCGACAATACTGTCAATATTTTCCTGGAATCTGCACATTTCAATCCAAAATGGATTCGTCGTTCGAGTATGCGACACAACCTGCGCACGGATGCGGCCAAGGTATTTGAAAAGGGCAGTGATCCCAATATCACACTGCACGCACTGAAGCGGGCCACACTATTGATCAAGGAATTGGCCGGTGGAGAAATTGCCTCCGAGATTGTGGATATCTACCCCAATCCAATCCAACCGGTTGAGGTAGAAGTAAAATACGAGCAGGTCAACAGCCTGCTGGGTATCAACCTTTCGGCGGAGAAGATCAATGAGATTTTGGCTGCATTAGAGATGGAGTTGGTCAACCAAACCAATACCACCTTTACCGTGGCGGTGCCCACCAACAAGGCAGATGTGACCCGCCCCGCGGATGTGATCGAAGAGATTCTGCGCATTTACGGTTTCAATAATATTCCCATGCCGGGCAAGATCCGCACGGCGATGGCCATCAGCAAACAACCAGACCCCAATGTGGTACGCAACACCATTGGAAATATGCTGGCCGCCAACGGGTTTTATGAAATGATGGCCGTGTCGCTTTCACAATCGCGGTATTACCAAAAGGTACTTTCCGGAGTGCAGGAGGACGAACTGGTGTATATCAACAATACCTCCAATGTGCACCTGGACATCATGCGTCCGGAAATGCTGATCAGCGGGCTGGAAGCCATTTTGCACAACCAAAACCGTCAGCAAACCCAGTTGCGGTTGTTTGAATTTGGTTATTCCTACCGCAAAGCAGAAAAAGGCTATGATGAAGCCGGTCACCTGACGCTATTCCTCACCGGAAAGCGCTGGGAGGAAAGCTGGCTGACGGACGAAAAAGCCGACTCTAATTTCTACACCCTGAAGGCTTATGTGGAGAATGTGCTGCGTCGTTTGGGTATTGAAAATTACCAGCAAAGCGAGCAGCACGATGAGCCGTTTGCGTACGGATTGCATTACCATCGCGGACCGCAAACGCTGGTGAAATTTGGTAAGGTGGCGGGCAAAGTTCTGCGCAATATGGACATTCGTTCGGATGTCTTTTACGCTGATTTCCATTGGGATGTCATCATGAAAGCATTGCGTAAGCACAAGATCACAGTGGAGGAGATTAACAAATATCCTTCGACCCGCAGGGATTTGGCATTAGTAGTTGAAAATTCAGTAAAATTTAGTGATATTGCATCGATTGCCGCAAAGGTCGGCAAGAAATTGTTGAAAAGTACCAATCTGTTTGACGTTTACGTCAATGAGGATCTGCTGGGAGCCAATAAAAAGTCTTACGCGGTAAGCTTTACCTTTGAAGACCCGGCCAAGACCCTCAAAGACAAAGAGGTAGACAAAATTATGAACCAGTTGATTCAGCAATATGAAACACAACTGGGAGCCTTGATCCGGCGTTAATAGATTGATATCACAATGAATATTTTCACTTTTGAGGTATGGATTTCTCCGATAAAATTGACAATATTGAATTAAAAATCAGGCAACTGGCGCTCAAGATGGGGCGCTTGCAGGAGGAAAATGCCACCCTCAAGGGGGAAAATGATAACCTGAAGGCTGAAATAGACCGCCAAAAAGGAACGGTTGATGCCCTGAAGGATAAGCTATCGAAAACTCAAGGAGTTTTGGAACAACAGCGGGAAGGACAAACGGAGTATTCTAAGCAGCTTAAACAGCAAATTGATCAATACATTAGCGAAATTGACCGATGTATTGAGTGGTTAAACAACAACGAATAGCGCATGGACGGTCAAAATACCAAACAGATAACAGTACTGATAGCTGGTAGGCCGTATCCGCTTAAAATTAAAGAGGGCGATGAGCCCACTATTCGCAAGATTGTTAAAGAAGTCAATGATAAGATCAATAAATTTCAGTTGACTTATGCCAATAAGGATAAACAGGATTGCCTGTCGATGGCCATTCTGACTTATGCCGTAGACTACCACAAAAGTAGCCAGGCGCAAAAAACCACTCAACCCCCTAACAACATCGGTACTAAACTTTCGCAAATCGATGAAATGCTGGATAAACTCTTAGTCTAACCTTTTCCGATTCCCGCCTTGACATATTAACCATTTTGTTAACCACGTATACTCGTTCAGGAGTATTTTCAGAAAACCCCTGATCAGTATATACCGGTACTGTTTGTTGGTGAAAGCATATATTTCCCGCAAACCTGCCGGATATAAACCTGGACCACCATGGATATAGGAATAGGTATAGTGATTGGATTAGTGGTCGGCACGATTATTGGCTATCTCATCATGAACTCGATGGCAAAAAAGAAGGCCAGCGCGAAAGTTGAGGAGATGAACGCCAAAGCCGACCAGGAAATCAAGGAAGCCCGCATGTCTGCCCAACGAATTATTGATGAAGCGCAGGCCAAAGCCGACAAGGTGACCTCCAAAGCGGAGATGCACAACGAGAAGATCAAGCAGAAGAAAATTCAGGAAGCCAAAGACCGATTTGCCCGTCTTAAATCTGATTTTGAACAGCAGAAGTCGTCCCACATCGTCGAAATGAAAGACCGCGAAATTGAGGTCAAAACGCAGGAAAATGAGCTGAAGCAAAAGCAGGAAAAGTTTGAAGATCAGATAAAGTGGCTCGAAGGCCAAAAACAGGAAATCGAGCAGAAGGAAACAGATATCAAAGTCATCCGCGAGAATCTCGACACCCAGTTAAAAATTGTAGCGAAGAAGAAAGAAGACCTGGACAGCGCCAACGAAAGAAGAATTAAGGAATTGGAGTCCCTCGCCAAACTTACTGAGCAGGAAGCCAAAGACATGCTGCTCGAAGCCGTGAAAGCCAAAGCTGAAACCGACGCGATGGCGGTGATCAAAGAAACAATCGAAGAGGCAAAAGTAACGGCCAACAAAGAAGCGAAAAAGATTGTTATCCAAACCATCCAACGGATGTGTGCGGAATATACGATTGAAAATACAGTATCTGTCTTCAATTTGGAATCTGATGATTTGAAAGGTCAGATCATTGGTCGGGAAGGTCGTAATATTCGGGCCCTCGAAGCGGCTACCGGTGCGGAAATCGTAGTAGATGATACCCCCGAAGCCATCGTCATCTCAAGCTTCGACCCGATCCGTCGGGAAGTATGCCGCTTGTCACTAAAGCGCCTCGTAGCCGACGGACGTATCCATCCGGCTCGTATTGAGGAGGTGGTCAACAAAACCAAGAAACAACTGGATGAGCAGATCGTGGAAATCGGTCAGCGTACCATGATTGAGTTGGATATCCACGGTTTGGATCCTTACCTGGTGAAGATGGTAGGCCGGATGCGTTACCGTTCTTCTTACGGACAAAACCTACTCAAGCACTCCATCGAAACAGCTAACCTGTGTGCTGTAATGGCGGCCGAAATGGGCCTAAGCTCCAAGCAAATCAAACTGGCCAAGCGCGCCGGACTATTGCACGATATTGGTAAAGTTGCCGAGGAAGAAAGCGAATTGTCGCACGCACTGCTGGGTATGGAGCTTTGTAAGAAATACAAGGAAAATGGTGTGGTTTGCAACGCCGTAGGTGCCCACCACGACGAGGTAGAGATGAACAACATCATTTCACCGCTGGTGCAGGCTTGTGACGCCATCTCCGGTGCTCGCCCCGGTGCCCGCCGCGAGATTCTGGAAAGCTACCTCAAGCGCATCGGTGAGTTGGAAGAACTGGCCTTGAGCCACGAAGGTGTACAAAAGGCATACGCCATGCAGGCCGGTCGCGAACTGCGTGTAATCGTAGAATCCGAAAAAGTAAC
Organism: Saprospiraceae bacterium; assembly: GCA_965229635.1. Classification (GTDB taxonomy): domain Bacteria; phylum Bacteroidota; class Bacteroidia; order Chitinophagales; family Saprospiraceae; genus BQJU01. The sequence continues at coordinate 697,343 of OZ245894.1, read as the reverse complement.
CGACCAGCACGCCGACGATCTTTCCTTCATGATCTCACAAAAGATCCAGGACGAAATGCAATACCCCGGGCAAATTAAGGTGACCGTCATCCGCGAAAAGCGGGCGGTGTCGTTTGCACGGTAGAAGAAATAAACTTATGCTTGAAGGGCCGGTTTCAACAGTGTTTGAGACCGGCTTTTCTATTTTAGAAAGATTCTTTTTAAATATTTTATGTTTTAATTTTTTAAAATTAAAACTTTTTATTAAATTGCATCGTGATTCACTCATAAGCTTCGCCGGCGAAACTGTAGATGCTCCCCACAGCATCCTATCCTGACAGCTCTGTGCTGCTGCGCAAGCTGTACGTAGACCATTGGTGGTTTGGCGGATGTGGGTGGGCTTTTAGTTATTCCCTCCCTCTAACGGTTGAGGGTTCTCGAAATTTAGGGGGCTGGCCGCTCAGTTTTCAGAGCGGGTCGGCTAAAAAGCTATGCCCATTCTCAAACATTAAATCGAAAGCAGAATTTCCAGAATTGCTTAGGTATTAGGCTTTGGACTTTAGGTTTTAGCAGATTGCATAAACATTATAAACTACATCAACCTCATAACCGATCTACACCACCTCAACCGTCTACTCCGAACAGCCTAAACCTCATACCCAACATAAACTTTATAAACCAGGGAAGGATTCTCTGATTTAAAGAAATGCACAATAATCAAGCGCAACAATCTCTAAACTTGCAGAATTGAAGAATTAACAGCATGATCAGCTTACCTCCTAAACCGCCTCCCCCGTCTCAACCGCCTTCTAAACTATAGCCCTTATAAACCGACATAAACCTCCTAAACGCTGAGCAGCATTCCTATGATTCAAGCATTAGCACAATCCCCAGGCGCTCCCCTCTAAACTCCTACACCCTACACTCTAAACTAATTCCTCGAATCCGTTCCCCACGCCAGCTTATTCCGCAGTGTTTCCAGGAATCCTACGTCCTGCAATTCAACTAATCTTACCGGAAAGTCATTCTTGCGAACGGCCAGTTGATAGGCCGAGCTAATGGTCTCAAACCGGGAATCAAGTGTACAAAGGAAGTTTTCAGTGCGGCCTTCCACTTCGAAGGAGATGACCGAGTCATCGGAAATGACGATGGGCCGCACGTTGAGGTTGTGCGGGGCTACCGGCGTGATCACGAAATTGCCGGAATTGGGAAAGATGACAGGACCACCACAACTCAATGAATAGCCGGTTGAGCCGGTCGGTGTAGCAATGATGATGCCGTCGGCCCAGTACGAATTTAGGTAACCTCCATTGATGAAAGTGTGGATGGTAATCATGGAAGAGGTGTCGCGCTTGAGCAGGGTACAGTCATTGAGCGCAAAAGGAATATCACCAAAAATGGAAAGGTTGGATTCCAGATACAACATCTTGCGTTCTTCAATGCGGTACATGCCTCGGCCCAGGAGGATGATAGCTTCGCGGATGCGCTTTTTTTCAATGCTTGCCAAAAAGCCCAATCTACCGAGGTTAATGCCCACAATCGGCACGCCACTATCTCTTACGTGAGTCAATGCCTCCAGGATGGTGCCATCACCTCCCATAGTGATGAAGAAATCAAACTTCTTTACGCTGAAATCGAGGTAGCCTTCAAATACGCCTACGTCGCGCTGAAATTTTATCTTGCCATCCAGTTGCTCCAGGTAAGGTCCGTACACGTAGGTGCTAATCTCCTGTTCGTGTAGGGCATCAAAAAGGGTTTGAATGTGGGAAAGGTCCTGATCTTTGGCGAGTTTACTAAAAACGACAACCTGCATACCTGTGGGAGCTAGATGTTTGTGTTAAAATGTAAAAATAAACCTTTTTCCCCTAAATGGTTCATGCTAAACTCCACCCGTAAAACTTTATCATAGTAAAATACAAAATCCAGACCGGGTCCGCCGCCCCATAGCAGCTGCCGATTGAGAGGGTTGACATCACCAAAAAAGGGATCATTAGCGATACCCACATCATTATTGAGCGTAAAGTACATGCGTATTGGCATTCGCCGAAAGGCTTTGATCGGCACCCATTTGCCGAAATTGATTTCGGTATTAAGTAGTCGATATCTGGCCACCGTTTTCAGCAGCGCCATGTCGAGCCCATCTACAATATAGTACTCAAAACCGTGCAGGTTATTCCTGCCAAAGCCAATAGCCCGATAGTCGATGAAGGGTTGCTTGTCGCGAATGAGCGATAATTTAAACTTTGGCGACACGCTAAAACTAAACCGTTCGGTTGGTGAAAAATACCGGGCAAAGTCTGCCCAAAGCGTCATGGAATTGCGATCACTGAAAATACCTACCCCATCCTTGTTGAGCTTGATTTCCATATAAGTACCATTGAGCGGGTATGCCCTCACATCACGCCGGTCGTAGGTAAAGCTGTATTCCAAGGAAAAAAAGCGGGTCAGGTTGCGGCCATCACCAAAGAAGTTGGGATTGAGCTCATTGGCAATCAGATCGTCGATCACATATTGGCGATAAGCAAACCGCAGCCGGTGGAAAAGGTGGTGTCCGGGGCGGTAACTCAACCCAAAAACAGTATTGAATCGCTGGTACAAAAAGCGATCCGGATCCTTGTAAAACTCCTGTTTGTTACCCACCGTTGCATAATTGGTTTCCCGGTTGCGCGCAAAGTCAATTTCGGTATTGATGCCGATCGTCTTGGCTTTGTTGATAAAGGGCAGGCTATACTTCATGGAGTAGGATCGTGTATATCCATATTTTGCGGTAAGCTTAAATTTGTCGCGATGGCCGGTGAAGTTGAGATGGGTAAATTCAATACCAAAATTGATGCGGTCCAAAGACCGCTGCTGTTCCACCCACCACACATTGAAATTGCGGTCTACCAATTCCAGTATTGGCACGGGATAAATGTACCAGGTTTCCTCTACGGCAATGTGAACATGGACCTTGTTGGTGCTGCCTTCCCAGTTTTTAAAAGTGATATTGGCCCGCTGAAAAAGGCCGGTATTCATAATCAGTTGCTCACTCTCTTCCAGCGTTTTACTGAGTTGAGAAAGTGGAATACTATCCCCCTGCTGAAACCGCAACTCTCTAAACACTACATCGGATCGCGTGCGCCGATTGCCCTCGATACTGATCTCATCAATGTACACCAATCCCTCCTGGGCGGCGAGCACGTTGGACAGTAGCAGACAGAAGAGTAGTAAGATCCTTCCTATTCTCATAGCCTCCGAAATTACGGTTTTATGGACTGATTAACGAAAGTTTTCGGGCTATTAGGTTTTTATTAAACTTTCAGCGAAGTTTACTTAATTCTCGACGTTAAATATTAATTTCATCGGTGTAAATCTAAGGAATGTATGCCAAAACCCAAGTTAGAAATTGAATTGACTCCACTTGACAAAGCGTTGGAGCTAGCAACACTCCTGGCGATCGTCGCCATATTTATTCAAATCATTTTGCACTATGGTGAACTCCCCGATCGGATTCCACACCACTTTAACGCTGCCGGTGAGCCGGACGCCTGGGGTAGCAAGCTATTGATCCTCGCCATTCCCGTGATAGCCGTGGGATTATATTACCTGCTCCGGTTATTGTACCGTCATCGTCACTGGAGCAATTACCCGGTAAAGATCACCGAAGAAAATGCGGAGCAGCAATATACCCTCGCCATTCGCCTGATGAGGGCCGTCAACCTGATTGTGCAGCTCCTGCTACTTTTTGTGCTGATCTGGATCATTCGTGTTGGGCTCGGAAAAAGTGCAGCTCCGGCCAATTATCTGGTCTTGGTGCTGACCATCTCTCTTGTGGTGTTACCCGGGCTATACTATTATGCCGCTTTACGCAAAAGGTAAGTTTAAAACTGATTGCGCCCACCCGGTCGACTCAGGTTTGGACAACGCAAATCTCCGAAGTAATAGAGGATGCCGATACCGGCAAAAATATAACTATCCTTATTGCCGCTGTTGCCGCGCTGGCGTCCTTCTTCACTGAGCTGGCCGTCATTGAGTCCTGGCTCAATAATGGACCGGTCAGAAAGTTCCACAGCTACTGGGTTGCGCATCCGCAATAAGTCATCCTTGTCGGGATAAACGGTGCTGACATCGTCCAGGTAGTCGGTAAAGGTGGCTCTGGCACCCACTTCAAAATTCAGGCTCCAGCGATAGCTCAAGTCCAGCTTCATACCAATACCGTAATTGACCGCTCCGGTGACGGTGTAGTATTCCTCGCCTTTAAACTGGCCTTCGGTGCCCAATTCGCGCAGTTCATAATAGGTACCGTCCAGTTCAGCCTTGGGGTTGAAATAAAAAGCAGAAATGCCACCAAAAATATAAGGGGTAAAAAAGTATTCAGGACTGCCATGGATGTAGGGCAGGAAGTTAAACTCAAATTGCGCCGAGCCATCAACGATCACCGATTCGAAGCTGAGATTGCGCAAACGCTCGTATACATTGCTTGAATTGGCGTCATCGGCCATTACCTTGCCGTAATTACCGGAAAACTTAAGGCAAAGCCGCTCATTGAAGTTGTAACGGGCAGCTAGACCACCAGCAATGCCTGGTGTACTGAAGTCAAAATTGGTATTAAGGTCCCCCAGATAATAGGAAACCCCCAGCCAGGGACCAACTTCCCAGCCTTGCTGAGCGTTGAGAGAAAGCGTGGTAAAAAGGCTGAAAACCAGGACAATAGTCTTGCTTATGGATCGATTCAGAATGTTCATGTTACTAATTGATTCGCTTTTGGGCTGCAAAGTTACTCTACAAACGGTAAAATGAGTGATTATGGTATGAGTAAAAGTGTCTGGAGATGTTAAAAGGTGAGATTGTGTCAGGTATTGGGATTTTTTGTTAAATTGAAGCATGACTTAAAGGCTCCAAATTACAGGACAACAAAACTGAAGAAACTTATATTTCTGAATTATTGTTTCTATTGAAAACCATATCGACATGGACGGAAATGTAGAAATCAGGGAAATAATGAAGCTTTTACATCCACTAAGTGTAAACAGCAAGCTGGAAATTATCTCTAAGTTAACAGAGGAGCTGAAAGCCGATTTACCTTTAGAAACTGAGCGAAAGAAAAAATTACTTAATGAACTATATGGCTCCTGGAGTGATGTCAAAGATAAGGTAGTCGAAGAAATTATTAGTAGCCGCTTTGCTTCTTAATAGAAAATTGGACAAAGCCCGAATTCAATTCATTTGCAAATCAAACATAGGTCAAAACTCCACCTCCATCCCATTCTCCTTCGCCCACATTTCCACCAGCTGGTATTCCAACTCATTGGGTACTCGATTGTCATAACCCGACAAGGCCAAAATAGTCTTATCGCCTAGTTCAATGGTGATGAGTCGTTCAAAATCCTCTCCCTCCACTTTACGCAACGACCAAATAGAGCCATAGCCACAACGACAGTCATCGTGGTATTCGCTGCTGCCTACACAGTGCGACATCTCATCGCCTTCCTCCTGTAATGCCTTGCGGTCGGTGAGGCGGACGATGGCAAAGTTGCCTTCTTCACATTCCAGGTCATAACGATCCTCCAGGCCTTCCACTGGGCGGTACCCCAACCCTAGCAAGTCATCAAAATACCGCTCAATAGACTTCAGTGTTCGGCCTTTTATGGAGAATTTTGGCTTGATTTTCTTAAATGGCTCATAAATACTGAGTTCAGCCAGAGAGCCCTTGCCAAATTTGACCAGCTCAATCATTTCTGCCAGGTCGTGAATATCACATTGCTTGAGGTCTTCCGGTTTATCGCGGGCCACCAACCGGTAAAAACCTCGCCAGAATTGCAGGTCCTCCAATGCGGAGGGCGTCCAGGCCAATGCCATCGTTTTTTCCTCACTTACCCCTTCAGCCCGGGCAACCGCCCACCAGAACGCCGGAACAATACGCCAGCCGGCTGGCGCCAGGCCCCAATAGAAAGCAATCTGTTTGCTGACCAGGCCTGACCTAAACAAGCCTGGTTCGCGCAAGCTGCCGCCTTCTGTAAGGTGAAAATACAATTCGATTGCCGCCGACTCCAATCGACCAGCATCGCCTTGAAGTCTCTCTTCAGCGAGGGCTTGCGCCAAGAAAGCACGAGTGCTGTCCCAGTTCCATACCCACCAGGCCGACTCAAACGGACGACTCACTGAGTATCGCTCAAAAAGGTGCCGGATAAGATCTTCGATGTAAAAGTTGATGGCATCCTGCTTGCCGGGCTTCCAGGAATCAATGGCCCGTATCGCCTTTTGTTTTTCCCAGTGTTTAATAATGCGGAAAAGATCGATGTAGTAGTCGCCATAACAACGTAAGACTACGTTGCGTAAATTAGGCTGATTCATAGCCGGACGCAGATAATGGTAGAAGAAATCGACATCGCCCTCCAGGGCTTCCTCATAGTGTTCGTAAAGCTTTTTGATATCCAGCGCAAGTTGACGATCCACCGGCCGGATGAGCGGTATGCGTTTAAACCCGTTGGAGTAAAGCCGCTGTAGTGTCTTCTTAGGACTATAAGCTCGCCGCTTGTTGCCCATACCTTTTGCCAGCGTACCAAATGACCTTAGAATGGTCTGTACAATGAGGACAACAAATAGGACAAAAAGCAACTTCATGGATTCTGGCGATTACATTGGCATGACGAATGTTAACGCAATTCCACTACAAAATGGTTCCCAACTTATTAATTTTTTTTTAATTTGCCCGTCATGTCAGTGCGAATTACCGACCGGATGCAAGTACGCATGGACAAAATTCGGTCGATGCGTCGGCCGGAAGCCCAACCCTATTTCCACTTCCCGGAGTTGCTGCCTTCCGAACGGTTGAGCTATCGCCCATTGGGATACGACAATTACCTCACCCTAAACGAGCTCTTCATCAACGATGATTCGCCTTATACCAATCCGGAATTTAAACAACTGGAGCGCATTGAGCTTTATGTGGTAAGTCTGTTGGAATTTGCCCAATATTCACCCAAGCGATGTGGTAAGGACTGGATCATTCACCTTGCTGAATCGGGTGCGCCCATCGGGGTAGTACATATGTACGATCTTACCAAGGAAACACACAAAGACAGCCACCGGAACTGCACTATTGGCTTTGCCATTGCTGCGCCCTATCGTCGTCGTGGCTTTGCAACGGAAGCGGTAGATCACCTCACCACTTATATTTTTCAACACTTTAACCTCACCCACATTTTGGCCTATACCACCAAAGACAATCAGCCCAGCCAAAAATTGCTGAGTAATCTTGGGTTTATACGCAATGACCAGGATTACAGCCATCCTGATCACTACGCATTTTTTGAAAAAGAGTACCCGTCTACTGGCGGCTAATAGCCGATAGATAGCGGTTCAATTCTGCCTTTACCTTGGGGAAAAGGAAAAATAGACCAATCATGTTGGGAAAGACCAGTGCCAGGATCATGGCATCGGAAAACTTGATCACAGCATCCATGGTCACCGCCGCACCAAGCACGGTAAAGACCAGAAAGATAATCTTAAAGGAAAGATCAGCAGCGCGGCTGCGGCCAAACAGAAACACCCATGATTGCAATCCGTAATACGACCACGAAAGCATGGTAGAAAAGGCAAACAATACCACCGCAATAGCCAATACGTAAGAAAACCCTGGGATCACTGAATCGAAGGCCAGGGATGTGAGATTGACACCACCGATTCGCTCACCGGAAGCAATCAGAGCTGCCTCATTATTGACGACATCTCCGTACACAAAGATGCCGTCAATGTTAAAAATGATGATCACCAGCGCAGTCATGGTACAGATCACCACCGTATCAATAAAGGGCTCCAGCAGCGCCACCAATCCCTCGGAAGCAGGGTAGCGCGTATTGACCGCCGAATGGGCAATAGCCGCTGACCCGGCCCCAGCCTCATTAGAGAAAGCTGCCCGGCGAAAGCCCTGAATCATCACCCCGATAAAACCGCCGGTGACGGTAGCCTGAGGGGTGAAGGCCTCTTTAAATATTAAACCAAATGCATCGTCAATGTAGTGGTAATGGCCAATGAGAATAAACAAAGCCGCGGCAACGTAGATCACCGCCATCAGCGGCACAACTTTCTCAGTCACTTTAGCAATACGCTTGATACCGCCAATAATTACAATGCCCACCAGAATAGCAAAAACTATTCCCAAAACAGTACCCGAAGCGGACCCCTCCAAACCAAAGCGCTCAATGATTTGCGCTGCCGCCTGATTGGATTGAAAAGCATTGCCGCCACCAAAAGAAGCACCCACACACATCACAGCAAATAGTACGGAAAGTACTTTGGCCAGGGTAGAAAAGCCGCTTTCGCGCAATCCCCTCGACAGGTAATACATCGGCCCGCCGTACACCTGGCCGCTTTGATCAATATCGCGGTATTTTACACCGAGGGTACACTCCACAAACTTGGAAGACATACCCAGCAACCCGGCCACAATCATCCAAAATGTAGCACCGGGTCCGCCAATGGAAATGGCTACGGCCACCATGGCAATATTGCCCAGGCCTACCGTGCCCGATACAGCGGTAGCCAATGCCTGGAAATGGTTTACTTCTCCCTGATGCCCTTCCTCACGGATGGTATCGGGAATATCACCATCAACAGTTGGTACGGTTTCGGTGGTAACGGGTGCCGCACCGCCTTCGATCTCGTCGTATTTGCCGCGCACCACTTGTATGGCCATCGCAAAGCGCCGGATATTGATAAAGCCAAAATAAAGGGTGAAAAAGGTGGCGCCGGAAAGCAGTAAAATCAACACAATGGGAACGCCCATTCCCCCAATGGGAATTTCGGTGAAAACAAAACTTTCCCACCATTGAGCTACCGGCATAATGGCATCATTGATACGATCATCCAGACCCTGGGCGGATAAAATAAATGGAGCAACCAACAGAACAAGGGTGTGTGAAATTTTTTGCATGGTCTGAGTTTTGAGTGCAAAAGTGGATAAAACAGAAAGGAGGCTAGGTTTTCTTTCTTGTTTCACCCCAATTGCCCAAATCTCTCTATCCCCTTGGTTTTAGCGAGAAAAAGTCAGAAAAAAATCGAAAATGTCAGTCAGGAAGCTTACTGACAAAGTGGGAAAACAAGGCCTTCAAAAAAATGATAACGGCTGATGCCGATGCGGCTTGTGAGTACATCAAATCACTCGGGGTACCAAGTGGCGCTGAGGCCATCCCGGAGGTTTTTCTGCCCTTTTACAGCCAATGCATCGAATCGGAAGTGCAGGAAAAGGCACTGGATGTTGAGGCTTATGCCAAAAAGCACAGGCTTTCGCTCAATTTGGTCCAAACAATGAATGACCTCCTGCAAAAGGACCGCCAATTCCGCAGTCAGCAACCAGTGAATTGGGATCGACAGCAGCCCCTCGACCGGCAGAATCAACAAAAAATAGATTCGCTTTACCAGATACACCAAACCTATATCGGTCGGTCGTTGGTGGGTAAAAAACTGGAATTTGCCATGTGGGCCGTGATCCAGCATTCCGATCAGGAAATGATGGCTCGATATCTGCCTGTCATTCATCAAGCGGTAGAGGATGAAGAACTAGACGCCACCTGCCTGAAAATGCTGATTGACCGGTATTATTGGTTGACGCAAAAAGTGCAGATATTTGGCAGCCAGCAGGGTGTTGATCTGGCGGATCAGCAAATGAGGAATGCGGTGATGAAACAGTATGGCGTTGAATAAAATATACCAACGAGGCTATTTTGTAATTGGCTCATATTCGAGTCATCAAAAAAGGAGAGGCAGCATATTGACGTTACTGATCCCTTCGAATCTTACCCTTAGCATTTTTATAGCCGTGTTCCTGGCATTTCACGTAACCCCAAGCATCGATTTCAGGATCGACGCCTACGCTCGCATGATTTTGGACCCGGTTTTCAATCGGCTTCAACAGGGATTTGACTACATCAATATCCATCTGAGTGTGTCGGCTTATTTAACAGTTTTGGGTGCCATTTCAGGTTATTTATTGTCTTCACTGACGATTTTGGCCTTCCTTACACGCCAAATCAAAGGGGGTGTGCATCAAACTATTGACTAAAACACTAACATCGATGCACTACCGAATCTTTTGTGCCTTCATTTTTATTTTCCTCCTTTCATCCTGTTCTTCCAACCAAATTACCGGCCTTTGGACTATCGAAAACGTCCAGGTAGGCATTGAGGAAATGACCCCGCAAGCGCGTTGGGTACATTTTGAAAATAACAAGTTGCAAAAGTCCGGTAACGGCTGGCAACAACACTCCGTTGGAACCTATGATTTTAATAAATCCAACCAAAAATTAAGTATTTATAATACTAACGGCATTGTGGATACCTTCGATCCCTTCCAGGTGGAGATTGATGGTTCAAAAATGTACTGGAAACGCACAGAGGAAGGACAGGATGTGACCGTCACACTAAGCAGAATCGAGCAAATACCAGCTGCTCCCGGTGATCAATTGCTGGGATTGTGGAGCCTGGAGAAAGCCGAAGAAAACGGAACGGATGTGACGGTCAGCTATGACCCACAAGATAAAAGATATCTGTTCCTCCGCTGGGATAAGATTTTTATCTCGCGTAATGGCCCGAAAGGGACCCAGCGTGGCGTTTTTCAGGTAAATGCCCATCAGCCTGAAGTCGAAATGATCTACAATGATGAAGAATGTACCAGAAAACGTTGGCAATTTGAAGTCACTCATGAACGGCTATTATTAAAAACGCAAGAAGACGATCAAGAAACCCTATTGCAATACACCCGGATTGATCATTTTCCCAATTAATCATAACTTGTTTGCCGTGAAGCAAACAAGACACCAATGAACCATTATCACCACCCCGATTTATTACCCTCCATTCTCAACCAACTGCAAGCTGCCGGGATCGACCTCGCCAATCTTACCCGCGAGCACCTCGCCGGGCTTGATGAGTTTCACTTGCAGGGAGCACCGGTATCTCTAAAATTGGCACAACGGCTAAATTTAACCCCGGAGAGTAGGGTCCTGGATGTCGGTTGTGGAATAGGTGGGCCCTGTCGGATGCTGGCTGATGAGTTTGGCTGTCAGGTGACGGGCATTGACTATACGGCGGCTTATATTGTTACAGCGAAGGCCCTTACGGAAATGGTGGGGCTATCTGATAAGGTCCGTTTTGTGGAAGGTACGGCACTCAACCTGCCGTTTGAAACGGAATCCTTTGATGTGGTTTGGACCCAGCACGCACAAATGAACATTGCCGACAAGGCACAAATGTACGCCGAGATACAGCGTGTATTAAAAAAAGGCGGCCCGTTTATGTACTACGATATTTTTCAGGGAGACAATCCCGGGCTAACCTTTCCCGTGCCATGGGCAGAAGAGGCCGAGCAGAGCCATTTGATGCGGCATGAATCGTTATCACCGTATTTTCCTGCCGAACACTGGGTGCAAAAGTTCACCGAAAGTCATACGCAGAATGCCATCAATGCATTGGAAAAGGTAAAAAGCGGACCACCGCCCAAACTCGGCCTTAACCTGTTGATGCGCGATTCGACGAAAGTCAAATTGGGCAACTTATTGCAGGCTCTGAAGGATAATCAAGTGGAAGTACATGCCGGTATTTATCTTAAAATCTAATGCGCCACTGGCGGCATCCCCAATACCTCATCCGCAAAAGAGAAAGTTGCTTCCCGAACACTAGCCAGGTCCTGTGAGTTGAAGTGGTTAGGAATAACGTGGGTATTGACATTTGAAAAAGCAACCAGCCGTTTTTGTTCATCGGGCGTTTGCACCTGATCAAAGAAGTGTTCAATTTCCTCTACGGAAATGACGTGGTCGCGTTCTTCTTCATTTTTATAATAATAACCGGCAAACAATGGCTGGTGAATGGCCGAAAAATTGTGGTCATTCATGGTTTGCTTCAGCAAATATTTGAGTGCCAGCAAGCCTTCAGTCCGGTAGGAAGTGGTCCAGTAAGCTTCTGCACCAGGGGGTGGTGTAAAGCTGCGGTAATCTCCCTGCACCATGCGGGCAATCTGTAGTCCCCAGGGCCAGACCAATAGCTCGGACATGCTACTTTCCAGGTCGATATTGGGCGAGTACAAAATTTGGGCATCCACCAAATCGGGATTTTTTGCCGTAAGGTAAACCGATAAAGTGCCCCCAGTAGAGCACGACATCAGGATGACCTTTTCTCCCAAAAGTCGACCAATAGCCAGTGCCTCCTTGGCAGAATCGACCATTTGCTTGGGCGTCAAATTGGCGAAAGCCTCCGAATCTTCAATCCCGTGCCCGGCAAGTCGCGCCAGATACAGATTGCAACCATAGCGCTCGGCAAATTCCAGGTGAATGGGATCACCTTCCATCGGGCTGGCAGAAAATCCGTGGATATAGACCACGCTATAAGGCGTGCGTCGAATGGAATCCGCCCAGATGATTCGGGCCTGATTATCGGGTTTTAAATTGGCTACTTTTGATTCCTTTTCGGCTACATAACTGTCCAGTTCTTGCAAGGGAATTTCCAGTGGCGCCACCGTTCCATCAAAGTCCGGAAAGTCAGGTTTGGGGCCGAAAGAAAAGCCTAAAACGGCCAAAATAGGTACGAGGTAACGTTTTTTAATTTTCATACACTATATTTGATTTGCCAACTTACTAAAATAATTCCATGAGGAAAATAGCCATCACCGATATTCACGGTTGTTTAAACAGTTTTTGGGCGCTTCTGGATCAATTGTCCCTAAGCACCAGTGATGAGCTATACCTGCTGGGGGACTACATCGACCGTGGTCCGAATAGCAAGGGCGTCATCGATCATATCTGGCAATTACAAGAGGATGGTTATCCCGTGCACTGCCTACGGGGCAACCACGAGCAATTGCTCATCGAAAGCCGACAGCGCCCCGGACAAAACATGCTCTGGCAGGCCAACGGAGGCCGGGAGACGCTGGCCAGTTTTAAAGTACAATCTACCTATCGCATCCCGGAGGAATATTTCAAATTTTGCCAGGGCTTGCCCTACTATTTTGAGGTAGACAATTACATTCTGGTGCACGCCGGGCTTAGTTTTGATCATGAAGATCCTTTCTCCAATCGCGAAGCCATGCTCTGGATCAGGCAGTGGTACGACGAAATCGACCGCGACTGGCTCGATGATCGCATTATTTTACACGGCCATACACCGATTTCCCCGGAAGAGATCAAATTGCAATACAAAAACATCAAAAAAGTGCCTGCCCTCGACCTCGATGGCGGCTGTGTACATAAAGGTAAACGCCCCGGCATGGGTGTTCTTTGCGCCCTGGATATGACCAATTGGGAGCTGTATTTTCAGGATAATATAGACCTCTAACCCTTCGATATGCAAAAAGGGTAATAGCCTTCAGAATTAGGGTAAAAAAGAATATCTTGCTTTGAGTTATAAGGTATATTAAACAGGTGTAATCGGGAATGGATTGTAGATAAACTTTGTTTTACCTATACCTTTATAAAAATGAAATAATCCTTTAGATGGATCTGAATGCCACAATTAAGAGAATCGATGAGCTGAAAAAGGAAATAGACCAGTTCAGGCCGTTGGTGCCTGCAACAGAGAGAAGGATTTTTCAGAAATTCAGATTAGACTGGAATTACAATTCAAATGCCATTGAAGGCAATCAACTAACACTTGGTGAAACCAAGGCTTTCCTTTTGCATGGCATTACAGCCAAAGGCAAACCATTTAAGGATTACCTTGACATTAAAGGTCACAATGAGGCTATCGATTACCTGATCGATTTTGTGCAACAAAAAGCTACGCTTTCTGAAGCGGTCATCAGAGAACTGCATAAAATTCTGCTTGTTGAGCCTTATAAAGTGCCCGCCATCACACCAAGTGGTGAAAAAACTGAGCGGTGGATCTCTATTGGAGATTACAAAAAACATCCCAATCACGTCGAAACACGAACTGGCGAAATTCACTACTATGCTACTCCGGAGGAAACACCTGCCAAAATGGGAGATTTAATGCAGTGGTATCGAAAAAATGAGGACTCACTTCACCCAGTGAACCTTGCCGCTATTTTTCATTATGAATTTGTTGCCATACACCCATTTGATGACGGAAATGGAAGGATGGCCCGATTACTGATGAACCTAATTCTGATGCAGAAGGGCTATATTCCGGTTGTTGTCAAATTGGACCACAAGGCTGATTATCTGCTTGCTTTGGAAAAAGCGGATGCAGGGGAGCTGGAAGATTTCATTCATTTGATCGCCGAAGAATTGATACAGTCAATGGAGCTTTATCTTCGTGGAGCGAGGGGAGAGTCGATAGAAGAGGATACTGATTTTAATAAGAAGATTGAGTTATTGGAGAGAAGGTTGAAAGTGAATGAAGTACTGAATCATCCAGAGAGGAATAAAGACCTTTTAGAAGGCATAAAAAAAAGCATTGCAAAACCCTTTTTGAAAAAGCTACAAACAAACATTTCGAAGTTTGATCGCCTTTTCCTGAAAAAAAGTAATAGACTGTTTGTTGGAACTTACGAATACGGCAGAGTGGAAAGTTCTAATGTCCAATACTCTTACAAGGAAAATAGTAATGCTTTTGAAACAACACTAGAAAAATTTTCCCACTTCGGGACTGAATATGATTGGTTTGAGATAAGATATCTTTGGAAAGAAATACTTAAGGGAAAGCCATCCAATATCGACATCACGTTAAGGTTGTATTTCCGATTTGACAAGCACCAATTCGAGGTGGCATATGAGATCAACTATGGCTCCAAAGAGCAAGAAGATCAAATCATCAAAGATTATTACGACGCTTCTTTTGACGAGGTCGATATCGACGCCATTGTCACAAAAATCAGCAATCAGCTTCTGGAAAAAATTGAGGCGGCTTTATAAAGTCTTACTTAATCACCTTCTGCTGTGCCGCATTCACAAACATGGTATTGCCAATCTCCTCGTAGCCTTCAAATACGGAAATGCCTTCGTGTTTGAGCACCTCGTCGCGGAAGCCAATGATGGTGAGGTCGGCGTCTTTGGATTTTTCCTTGACAATGGTGCGGGGGTCCATGGCTTGTTTGCGCGGGATAACTTCGATATTTTTTGGCGAAATGGGTAGTTGACCGGCTTCAATCAACATGTAGAGGCGCTCCCGTTCTTTATCGCAGGTTTCTTCAGAGTAGATGGCAAATATCTTGATGTGGCCGTGCTGCCATTCGCGGTGGCCGAGGATGATGTAGGCCAGCAGGATCATCAGGTTGGCATTCTCGTAGTCGTTGGAGGTAATCCAAATGTGAATGCTCTGCTTCAAGCCGTAACCGCGCTCACTGCTGCCGAGAATAACCACGTCAAAATCGACGGATTTGACCAGCTTGAAGTTGTCGACGATGTCGTTGATATTACCTGGCTTTTGCTTGGAAAATTCGAGCAGCAACAGGTTGTTTTCCGTACCGGAAATGCCGGGCAATTGAATCACCTGCGCAATAGCCGAAGTGTACGACGGGCTGATCAACGTATCGATATACACATTACTCTTGCTGGCCTCAGCCATTTTGATCAAACGCTCCTTGGAGGTGCGGGCTTCCTTATTAGTGGTCTTGGAGAGATAGCCGTTGATCTTGTGAATGTAGGTGCCAAAGCCGTATTTCTGCGAAAGCCAGCGCAACAGATCAAATGCCGCCAGTCGATCGAAAGAATTTTCGGAAATGCAGATAGCTGATGGTCTCCAGCTGGCCGTTTGTTCCTTTTCTGCTTTCTGCAAAAAGACCTGCAATTGGCGGCTAAACTGGAAGATCACGCCCTGGAAAATGACCGCAATATTTTTCTTTTCGGGGTTGTACCGACTGGCCACAATGTAGAAGAAAGTCATCATCAACAACGCCAAGAAGGCATAGGCTGCATTCATGAACAACATCAACCCAAAACAGGCAATAGCCCCAAACAACGAAATGTACCACCGCGACCGGAAAGTAGGTCGGTAGGAAGGATCAGCGGCAAAATGCTGTAAGAAGGATATCAAACACAAAGACCCGTAAGTCACCATAAAAAACATAGAGATGATCTCGGCCACGGCATCAAGGCCTCCCATCAGTACAAAGACAAGTGCAATCACCACCGTCACCACTGTTGCGTTAAACGGCTCATCATTTTTCCCGCGTCCGCGTGACACCCAATAGTTCAGGCCCCGCGATGGCAACAACTGATCGCGAGCGATAGCTTGCAGCGTACGCGGAGCCACCAAAATGGAGCCAATAGCCGAGGAAATAGTCGCCGCAGCCAACCCCACCGGAATGAGCCACCACCCTTGCCAGGCAATATCAGCCATAACCAGCTGATCGGTATTCGCCAGGTCTTCCGGACTGGCAGATATGGCCAATTTATAAGCAATAAGCACATAAATAAACATGCCCGTCAGCGTTCCCGCAAGGGTTCCCAATGGAATAGACCGGCTGGGTTTGCGCAAATCACCGGAAAGACCCACGCCCGCGGTCATACCGGTAAAGGCCGGAAAAATAATAGCAAAAACTGCAAAAAAACTGATCGGGATGCGCGACTGCATCGGATTGGAGGGCGTCTCTCTTAGTTCTGGCACCGGCATTTCATTAAGCACATTGGTACTGTCTTCCACCTCGGGAACCAGGTTTTTCTTCACCAGCGTGGTGTCGTCACGTTCTTCCGTATTATAAATTGTGGCAATCGGGTCAAAGCTGTGCTTTTCCATGTAGTCCGTCCTGCCCAGGAAAAATGCAGCCAGTGCAATAAACAGGGTAGCTACAACTACATAAAGTGTTTTGACACCAAGGTCGGCGCCTTTACTCAGCACAATAGCCGTAAGCACAAATAACGCCGGAATACTGACGGTTTGCTTCTTGTCGAGCAACCAAAGCAGCGCCGGATGCAAATCGTAACTCTGCCGCAAAAAGTCAAAAAGCGAGTTAAAAGATTCCGCGAAAGCGATAATGTAGAAAGCCACACTGATGGCCTGAGAAAAGAACAATGCAATACCGATGGAGGAGCCGATCACCAGGCCAAAAGACCGGGAAATAATGTAGTATTCACCACCGCCTTCCACCTTCTGATTGGTGGCGATTTCGGCGATGGCCATGGCAGTAGGAATAGTCACCGCGTGCCCGATCAGAACAATAGCAATCGTACCCAGGAAGCCAACGGAGCCAACTGCGAAGCCAAACCTCAAAAACATGACCGCCCCTAGAATGGTAGAGATCGCGGTGAAAAACACGGGTGCCGTTCCAAATTTACGCTGCTTGCCTGCTGGACTCATATTAATCTAAATACGTAGGAGCTACCTCAAAATTGCGGTTTGTAAGTCAAAGGATAGTTTTGAGATAGCTTCTAATCCTTTACGACAAGGTAAGCATTAGTCTGTGTTTGCAATAAGGGATTTGAAAATAATTTTGGGCCTTGAGTCCAGATAAGGATGAACTTTAAACAGACTCTGAGTATGTTTGTATCCATGTCGTATAAAATTACCCATCAATATGCATCGCCCCGGCCGCGAAGGTTGGGCTATGGCGCTTTGCTGATCTTGCTGGCGCTCTCCGCCATTTTTTACCAGGAGCGCACCCTTTTTATCGACATTGCGTACCAGACTTTTCTGATGATCAATGAGGGTACAATCCAGGTGCAGGTATATCGTTTTGGTGCAGCTATTGTGCAGGCCCTACCGCTGCTGGCCATCAAATTGGAATGGCCACTACGGACCATTTTGCTATTGTACTCCATCTCCTTCCCACTGGTTTTTCTACTCTTTTACTGGATCGTTGTACGCGTACTGCACAATGACTATCTGGGCCTGAGTTTGGTCTTTTTGTTTACCCTCATCACGGTTGATGGCTTTTATTGGGCCACTTCGGAGCTACAGCAAGGGCTGGCCTTTTTGCTGGTTACCTTTGCCTTTATTCGCAAAAATCCCGCACTCAATCAGTGGTGGCACTGGGCGATTTTAGTGCCTGCGTTTATTGCCATTGTGTTTTACCATCCGCTGGTATTCATTCCCTTTTATTTTTTGTGGGGATATTACTGGTTGTCAGACAAAAGCACCCGTCATCTACCCTATATTTTACTGGCGGTGTTGATGGCGGTAGCGTTGATTCTAAAATCAAAAATCGGCGCTAATTGGTATGACAATAGCAAATATGACCTGTTTCAACACCATTGGTCGGAGTGGCGATCACGCCTTTGGGCTATGCCGGCAAATGCCAAGTTTTTGAAAAATTGCCTCTATTACTGGTACGGTTTTCCCATTTTATTATTCCTGATGATCGGCTATTACCTGCGCAACCGCCAGTGGTGGCAGCCATTGTGGATGATCGGATTTAGTGTGGCTTATGTGCTGCTGGTCAACCTTAGTTCACCGGAAGCGCCCTATCAATTTTATGCCGAGGTCAACTACATGCCGCTGGTCATTTTCGTGGCGGTTCCTTTTTTACGCGACTTGGCCCCCAGGCTTTCGCCAAATGTGTGGCGCGGCATATTGATTGCCTTCCTGGTGCTACGCCTGAGCACCATCGCCTGGCATCACCGGCCGTATGCGGAGCGACTTACTTGGCTGCAAGCCCATTTGGATGAAGGCAAGGCTAATTTCGATACCAATCGCTACATGTTGCCTGTTTCACCGGAGTTGAAAGAGCAATTAAAAATGACCTGGGGAGTAGCTTACGAAACCTTACTTTTGTCTTCCCTGGATGGCCCTGAAAACACGCGGACCCTGGTCATCCTCCCCGATCCTAAACGCTACGAAGAGCAGATCGCCGAAGACCATTGGTTCCTGTCGGAATTGATTGAATACCCGGTGGAGGAAATTGACGGGCGATACTATCAATTGGGGACGGGGAAGTATGTTTGGTTGCGGGAGTAATAGTAGCGAAACATCATTAAAGCACAACAGTCTACCAAAACTTCAAACATACTGGCATTGGCACCTGCACTTCATAGCCGGTGTCTTCCAGTTGCCCGGTTTCGGGGTCCACTTTGAAAGTGATAATGTTGTCGGTATCCTGATTGGCGGCCAGGAGAAATTTCCCATCCGGGGAAAGGGCGAAATCCCTGGGCACCTTTCCTTTTGTATCGGTTTCCTGGATCAAATTCAGTGTACCATCAGTAGGGTTGACAGTAAAAACGGAGATGCTTTGAGTCGGGCTACCTTCCAGTCCACGATTGCTGGTGTACAGAAACTTCCCATTGGGATGTAAATGAATGGCCGCAGCGGTTACCCTCTTATCGTCTACGGTCAGCGTTGGAATTGTTTGGACAGGTTCGAAAGAAAGCTCGGGGTTATTGATATGAAATAGGGCTATAGTGCGGTTCAATTCGTTGAGTACGTACAGCCATTTTTTGTTAGTGTGCAACGCCATGTGCCGTGGCCCGGCGGCGGTAGTCGTTGGGGTTTTGGTGATTAATTTCAGTGCGCCCTCAACAGAAAGTTGATAATGAAAAATGCTGTCCAGTCCCAGGTCAGTGACAAGAATCATGCTGTCAAAAGCAGGCAGAGCCATGTGTGGATGACCGGTTTCCTGGCGGGGGGCTTCGGGCTGGGTACGGAGGTGCTGGTCGGTAGATAGGGCTTCACTTAGCCCACCATTTTCCTGAATGGAAAAGCTGGCCACCACCTCGAAGTAATTGGCCACCAACACAAACTTTCCGGTGGCATCAACACTGATGTGACAAGGCCCCTTGCCCTGAGAAGAAACGCGATTAATACGCTCTACTTTATCCTCATCAATGCGGTATGCAGATACCCAGCCGTGATCTTCTCCTTCCTTTGCCCGCTCGGTGATGTACAGGTATTTCTTATTGGGATGCAGTGTGAGGTAAGAGGGCTTGAATACATCAGTAATGGTATCCCGGACTATCAGCTCGCCGGTATTTTTATTCATATTCAGGATGTAAGCTTCGTTGGAGAAGGTGCCGACATAGAGGGTTTCCATTGCCGTGGAGGGGGTCTTTTCTTCGATTTGGCTACAGCCAATTAATAACAACAAAGACAGAAGAAGTAGGGATCTTGAGATATGCATAGGTGTTTTTTTTTGGTGAAAATACAGATTAAATTAACGGCTTTTGAAGCCCTTCTCCTCCAGACCAACTAAGGCCGATTAAGGGCTGGGGTTGGGATAGCTGTTTGGGGCACTTATATGAACTGCTAGCCACAGAGTGGCGACACACCTTTGCCAGCGGTGTGAGCCGCTGGTAAAGGTTTCAGGAGTAGTGTTAAGCTACAGCGTAGCGACACATATTGAATGCATATTGGCGCACCATTTTGCAATGAAAAATGGAGTTTTTCACCCAAATAAATCATGCGCATCCTGTTCATCTTGTCTGACAAAAGTCAACGTCATATCAGGTTGGGTGAAATTCATTTCACCGTGAAAACTTGAGCTTTCTCGGATTGCCAAGCCTGGGAACATCTTGGATCAAATTGATCACCTTCCAAAGTTGCTGCAAAAGTCCCTACCGCCCTACTTCAAAGGTAAACACCCGAATATCCCTATCCCGGTCTGCCCCGATGATCAATTGATCCGAACTGTGGTCATAGGCAACGCTGAGCCCCCCGTACGTCAATCCCCTCCACGGCCCCTGTGAAATCTGGCCGACCAGGTTGGTTCCCACTACCGGGCAGCCAATGGTTTCCGATGCATTTTTGACTACCTTGACCAGCTCCTGTCCGTGTACCGGCCAATCTTCCTTTTTGGCAGCCCACCCGTAGGGAACGAGCATAAGGTCGGGTTGTTTTGCTTTCATTTTGGCCAATACGCTCTCTTCAAACGTATCGGCGCAAATGAGCAGGCCGATGGTGCCAAATTTGGTTCCCACCACTTGCACCGCGCTGCCCCTGGCATAAGGAGGTGTCATCAATTCCGTAAGGATATTGATCTTGCGGTGTTTTAGCTGTAGCTTACCGCTATCATCAATCAGAATAACCGAATCGTAGAGCTGATCACCATCTTTTTCAGATAGGCCAATGCAGATGTGGATGCCGTACTGCTTTGCCCAGTTGCTCAATTGACGGCTATCTTCTCCCGGGATAGGGTGTGCCAACTGGTGCGCATCGGGATTCACCCAGCCCAGGAGGCAGGTTTCCGGAAAAACGATGATGTCGGCCTGTTGCTGGCTGGCTTCAATGATGGCGTGTTCAATTCTGGCCAGATTGCCGGAGCGATCACCATCCAGGGCAACGATTTGCGCCATGGCGATTTTTACAGGACCGGATTCTTTTGCGTAAGCAAATGACATGATAAGAAAGCAAAAAATGAAGAAAAGAGTAAGTCTCATGATGTATACGTGGTTGAGATATGCATTTACAATATGCGCAAAATGGGCCAGTCTGACAAATTTGAGGCGGCTCATTACAAATTCTCCTTCCGTCATTTTGGCAAGCCCGGGGAATCCGTACCTTTAGAGGTGCTAACCCATACTTATGATACCTGTCAGATGTTCCCATTTCCTGGTGGTTCTTTTGTTGGCCTTGAGCTCACAATTGACAGGCCAGGCAGACTCTCTTTTTCAGTTGTTGCCCACCCTGCCTGACGCGGAGCAGGTAGACCAGACCAACGAGTATTTTTACCAATTGTACACTACTGATTTTGCGAAAGCTACCAAACAAGCCGAAAGAGCATTGGCGATAGCAGAAACCCAAAACTGGGTAGATCGCCAGGCGTTGACACTCAAAAATCTCGGCGTGGTCAATTACCTGCAAGGAAATTACGAAGCGGCACTGGAATACTACCAACTATCGGCAGATACTTATGCGGCTATCGGTGATTATGCCGGGCAGGGGGCCGTATACAACGAGATGGGCGTATTTTTTAAGAAACGTAAGGAATTGGCAAGGGCACTGGAGTACCTGGATCGGGCTTTTCAATTGTGCGAAAAAGCTGATGATGCCTATTGTGTTGCCGTTGCACTTGACAACCGGGGCACCATCTTTCTCGACAAAGAAAACTATACACATGCCGATTCGATATTCAGGGAGGTGGTTTCCTTGCGGCAAACCATCAAAGACAGTGTTGGCCTTTCTTATGTGTATAACAATTTAAGCGCCTCCGCCGTCGAGCAGGGCAAGGTCGAAAATGCGATGTACTATCTGTTGTTGTCCACCGATATTCGCCGTAGCCTGAACGACCGACAGGGGGTGGCCATTAACATCAACAATATTGGCGAGGTGCTCTTATCTGCGGATCGACCGCGTGAGGCGATACCTTTTTTTGAGGAGAGTCTGGAGGAAAGTCGAGCATTAAAATTTACTGACCTGGAACGACACACCATGCAGATGCTGGCCGATGCCAATAAAGGGATCGGAAATTATGAGGCAGCGCTGGATTGGCAAAGCAAATCTCACAAATTAAGGGATAGCCTTTTTACAGAAACCAGTTCCCGGCAGATTGCCGAAATGCAGGAGAAATATGAAACGGCGGAAAAAGAGCAAATACTTGTGAGGCAGAAAAGCCAGCTTCGGAATCGGAACTTGACTTTGTACGGTGCCGTTGGTGTACTGGTTTTGCTAAGTATTATTGCCTTTCAGCTGTGGCAGCAATACCGGCAGGTGAAAAGAGAAAAACAGCTGCAGGAAAAATTGCTCCGCCAGGAATCGGAAAACGAACTACAACAGGAGCGACTGCGCATTAGCCGCGACCTGCACGATAATCTGGGTGCAGAATTGACCCTGATCAGCTCTGCCCTGGCACAAAAGGCCTACCGGGCAAAAGCAATCGAAGAGCAGCAGTCCCTCAACAGCATTGGTGAAAATGCTCGTCGGGCGATGGACGAATTGCGCGGTACGATTTGGGCCATTCGCGGAGAGGGTGATACGGCGGAAAGTTTGGCCTTGCGCCTACGGGATTTTGCCAATCGATTTGAACATTCCGAAATCAATATTGAAGTATTTCCGGAGGTTGGGGAATTACCACTTATGCCGACCCGTACGCTCAACCTTTATCGCATTGCCCAGGAGGCCATCCACAATGCCGTGAAATATGCACCCAATAGTAAAATTGCGGTAGCCTTTCGGCAAATGGGGGAGCAACTGCAATTAACGATTGAAGATCAGGGACCGGGCTTCAATCCGACTACCACCGCTCGTGGTTATGGTCTGCACAATATGCAGGAACGCGCTGCGGAGATGAAGGGGACCTGCAATATTCAAAGCACAGGAAAAGGCACACAGGTTTTGGTCCAGGTGCCGATTGCAAGATAAAATCCGATGTTTATCGTATTGCCCAGAGTCATCAATTTACCTACTTTAGCAAGATGAAATACCATGTACATATTGCGGAAGATTTGCCACGTTTGGCCAAAATGATGCGGGAAAACCTAGAGCTGAGTCCCGATTTCCTGGTCACTGGTCATTCCGAAGACGGCCGGGCATTATTGGATGATTTGGCGAAAGCCAAAACCCTTCCGCACATTGTACTGATGGACATCAAAATGCCACGACTTAACGGCATTGAAACCACTGCTCAACTCAAAGCCCTGCATCCCCAGGTCAAGATTGTGATGGCCACCGTGTTTGATGATGAAACCCACATCTTTGAAGCCATTCTTGCCGGGGCGGATGGTTATTTGTTGAAGGATGAACAACCGGAGGTATTACATCGATCTCTGAAAGAAGTGATGACTGGCGGAGCCCCAATGTCGCCGGCTATTGCCCGTAAAGCATTGGCCTTATTGCGCCGACCTTCTGCTGCTCCGACAACCGCCACTGAAGAGGTAGACCTCAGCGAGCGCGAAGTGGAAATTCTGGACCAGCTAAGTCGTGGGCTTCGGTACCGACAGGTGGCCGGAAACTTGCACATTTCTGAGGGAACAGTGCGCAAACACATCGAAAACATCTATCGAAAATTGCAAGTGCACAATAAGATTTCAGCGGTGGATAAAGGGAAAAAGCTAGGGTTGATATAATTGATTATGTCATCTAGTGGATTGATGCAGAAATAATTGACATTTAATGTTCAGCATCTTCAGTGCTTCTAGCGTAAAAAAAGTATCAACTATTTCGGACTAGTCGCACTAGTCACCTCCACAACCACCACAGCCACTGCAACCACTACAGCCGCTGTCATAATCGCCAGAAGAACACCCTCCTCCGGAACCACCGCCACCTTTTTTATTGTTGGAAATGACAGCCATTGCCATAAACACCACAAACGCTATAAGGAAATACAAATTGGTACCACTGCCTTCCGCATTGATAAATAAGCCAGAAAAAAGGAGCATCATCAAAATGACACCGAGCCTTTCTACCAGTAATTTACCCGGTTTGCGAATGAGCCAATATTCATTCAGGTTGATCCTTTTAAAATTAATTTCCCTGAATCGGGTATGATTGTCCAACCAGATATCGGCGGGAGGCTCTTGTTGAAACTCCTCTGTATATCTGGCAAAGGTGGCATCATAACAATGAGCATACCTGTCTTTTTCGGCCGGACCGCCTTTGGTCGGATTGTGGTGAATGTCCTTACACAACGTATCGCGGCATAAATCCTGCCAGTACGACCGCGTATACACCAGGTGAAGGTGCCAGGCCTGATCAACCGCATCGGAAGGGGTGATGGATTCTTCACTGATAGAGCAGAGATACAGGAACTTTTTATACTCCAAAACTACTCTGTCGGCATAGGCCTTTGTCCACTTATTATCTCTGGCAAGGCGTTGTGAAAAGGGAAAGTCGGCATTAGAATCATCGAGGGAAAAGGCCAGGATTTTGGCCCAGAGTGGTTGGTTCTGCATTTTTTGATGGGTTTAGGAGCGATCATAGAAAGACGTGGATGTCTTTATTTGTACTGTTTAATATCAACTTTCTTCACAGGCAAATAAGTGTCCGCCAGGTGATCAAAGTCGTTATCACTAGTAACCAATGTAAGGCTCAATTCTGTAGCGCGTGCGTAGACTACTAAAATATTCGTATCAAGAAGGTAATTCATTTTTAATCTAGCATAGAAAGGAGATCCTCAATTGATTCTTCGATTTCATTTTTGTTAGTCTTTCAAAGATAACCTCTTTCCCTCAACTGTGCAATAAGGCTAATAGCGTAGTCCTTTTCTCCACATGCAAATACGCATTTTATCGTATTGTAAGCCCCCCGGCATCGCGCTAACTTCGCTGCGGTAAAGTACAGCACTCACGTCCAAATTATAATCCTATGAGAAACAAATACTACCTGCTTAGTATTTTGTCCCTATTTATTACGAATTGTTTAATAGCCCAATTGTCCGGCACGTACACCATTGGGGGGACATCGCCGGACTATGCTACGCTTACCGATGCCACCGATGCCCTGACGATCAATGGCGTGTCCGGGCCGGTGGTATTTGATATTCGCACGGGCTCCTATCAAGAGCAAGTCTATATTTACGGGGCCATCAACGGAGCCTCCGCCACCAATACCATCACATTTCAGGCAGAAAGTGGCGATAGCACGGATGTTCACATTTCCTACGGTGATGCCGAAGTGATCTACGTGGAGGAAGCAAGCTATCTCAATTTTAAAAACTTGAGTTTCTATTCTTCGGAAGGGTACGTGGCCTATTTTTATGCCAGTGACCACCTAACGCTGGATGGTGTTAGCATCAGCGGAGATCCAAACTATTCTTATTATCTTCTTTTTCTCGACTACGACTGCAATTCCGCTACCGTTACCAATTGCCTTTTTTACAATTCGGACGATGAGGGCGTCTATGTAGGTGATGATGATGGAGCTACCGGGTTCTCGATGACTCATTGCTCCGTTCATACCGTCAGGAGTTATGCTCTCTATCTGGAAAATTTATCGGCTCCGGTCGTGGAAGACAATTATTTTTCAATAACCGGGGATTACAATTCTGGCTTTTATGCCTATGACTGCCCACAACTCTCCCTACGGAATAATACCATCGAATCCTCTGCCGAAGGCATCTATGGCATCTACCTCTACGATTGTCCGCAAACAGTGATGGATGGGAATACCCTCAATGTAAGTGGCGATTATTCCGATGCTGCCTACCTCGATTATTGCAACAATATCTTGGTGAAAAACAATACCCTCAACATCGCCGCCAATGATGTTGATGGCCTCTATATGTATTGTGATTTCCCTGTTATCGAAAACAATACCATTTCTTACTCCAGTAGCTTTTCCAGCGGACAGGGAATCTATCTGTCGGCCTACGCCACAGCGACCATCCAGAATAATACCATCACCGGATTGGTAAATGGCTACGGCATCTATATTTCCGACCTACAAGGCGAGAGCAGCCAGCGAGGATTGATTGCCAATAACTTTATCCAGACGGAAGGTAACTCCAGCTATTATGGCCTTTACCTGAACAGCTATTCTGAAACCGATATTTTACACAATTCCATCCTAAATCGTTCTACCGATAGTTACTCAACTGCCCTTTATGCCTACGACAGCGGAGCCAACAACCGCATTGCCAATAACATTTTTGCTTCTGATGGCGGCGGGTACGCGGTCTATCTTGATGGCAGCGGTAGTAATCTTAGTGTAATGGATTACAATGATCTCTACACTACAGGGCCAAATCTTGCCTCCTATGATTATAGCGATCAGGCAACCCTTACCGACTGGCAAAATGCCTCTAGCTTTGGCAGCCACTCTATCAGCGCCGATCCACAGTTTGCGTCAAACACCGATCTGCACGTCTCGCAGATTGCCTTGAATGCCGCGGCACTCTCAGGCCTGGGCATCATCACTGATATTGATGGCCAGATGCGTTCTGCTTCTCCCGATATCGGCGCGGATGAATTCTCTGTAGTTGGCCTGGATGCGGCAATCAGCTTGCTCAATCCTGCTCTGCCACTGCCTCCAAACAACCAAAATATTATCGTTTCTCTCAACAACACCGCTTCGCAAGACCTGACCTCTGCCACCATCGAATGGTCGGTCAATGGGATGCCGCAACCGGCATACAACTGGACCGGCCTGCTCCAGGAAAATGAGGATGTGGCACTTACTTTAGGCAGCTACACTTTTTCATCCGGCACCAGTTACGATCTATTGATTGAAGTCACGGATGTCAACGGCGGTGGCACCCAGTTGTCGACTGAGAATGATGTCATCGAAATTACCGGGACCAACCCAGCCATGGCCGGGTATTATACCATTGGCGGGGCCACTCCGGATTTTACCACCATTGCTGATGCAATTGCGGCCTTGTACACCCTTGGTGTAGCTGATACAGTCTTCTTTTTATTGCGCGATGGCACCTATTCGGAGCAAGTTTATCTGTCCGGAACCATTAATGGAGTGAATGCCAACCGACCGGTGTTTTTCCAATCAGAAAGCGCAGATGCTTCGCTGGTCAATATTGAATCCGGTGACAATGTGGTCTATATTGAAGAATGTGGATTTATATATTTTAAGGATTTGACCTTAACGAGTACTGATGAGTACAGCAGTGTGGTTTCCACCTACCTGGCCGAAGACCTCCAGTTTTACAATTGCCAACTCATTGGCCATGAAATGTCGAGTTACAGCATTTGCGAAATCTACAGCCATAAAAACGGTTTCCGCATGGAAAACTGTACCGGACAAAATGGCTACGATGCGGTAAACATCAGCCCCAACAATACTTCAAGTGCACTGATCTTTCGCAATAATACCTTTCAAAACATTACCGGTGGGCTTTATCTTAATAGCTATACCGATGCCCCCATCATCGAGAATAACACCCTTTACAGTACGGGTGGCTACAATGTTATTTATACCTACGGCACCCGAGGTGCCGCTATGATCACTGGCAATCGTGTATTTCTGGATAGCGACAACTCAGCAATTGGCATTTATCTGAATTACCCTGAGCCGAATGGTGCCACCCAAATCATCGCCAATAACTTTGTGGTGCTTTCGGGAGCCGGCGAACACGTGGGTATACAAACCTACTACGCCGAAGGTGCTCTAATTGCTCACAATAGTGTACGCATCAACGGGGATGATCCTTTTTCGACAGCGTTGTCGATGGACTATGGCAATAATTGCACCGTGGTCAATAATGTCTGGGCCAATATGGGCGGTGGTTACGCAATGATCGATCATTACGGCAATCACACTTATGACCATAATGACTATTATACTACAGGACCAATTCTGGCCGATCAAAACTACAGCGACATCGTCGATTTGACAGCCTGGCAGGCCGCCATGGGGCAAGACGCCAACTCCGTGAGTGTTGATCCGTTTTTTGTCTCCCAAAATGACCTGCACGCCGAAGGCGCAGGGTTGAATGCCGCTGCCATGCCGGGAACAGGAATCACTGAAGACATCGACGGAGAAAACCGCGATCCAGGCACCCCGGATATCGGTGCGGATGAGTTTGATGTGCCTCCCGTCAATGCCGCTCTTGCGGGTTTTGTGGGGCCACTCCCTCCTACCTCTCTTGATATACACCCGGTACAGATTGCCTTGTACAACCTAGGCTCACAAACTATCACCTCGATTGATATTGAATGGACGGTTGATATGGTTGCCCAACCAATTTATTTCTGGACGGGTTCGCTGGCTCCCGGCGATAGCCTTCACCTTACCGTAGGCACTTTTGACTTTTCCACCGGTGGAGAATTTGAGCTGCACTTTAATGCCACCAACCCCAATGGAACAACCGATGGCTCTCCGGCCAATAATGAGCTGGATGCATTGGTGCAAACAGCATTAGTTGGCACCTACACAGTCGGTTCCGGGGCAGACTTTCCAACCATTGATGATGCGGTAGCTGCGCTTCAGATTCGTGGTGCAGGAGGCGAAGTATTTTTTGAAATCATTCCGGGAACTTATGATGAACAAATCTTCCTTGGCGATTTTCCAGGCAACGGCACCTATCCCATCACCTTCCGCTCACAGGCCATGGATGCGAACACAGTCACCTGGCAATTTGCGCCTTTTTATCCTCAAAATTTCCTGCTTTACCTGACCGATGTATCGATGATTACCTTCGAGCACCTCCACCTTTATGCTTACGCCGGAGGAAGCTACAACCGATTGGTGCAAATGCAAAATGCGCATGACATTACCTTCCAAAACAACATCCTGGAAGGCTATTCTACTTCCTCAACCTCTACGAATAGAGCCATTATTTATACCACCTCCCAATGCAATAACCTGCAAGTGAGCAATAATGAATTCCGAGAAGGGAGTTATGGCGTTTATTTTGGCAATTATTCTGGAATGGCGGTGGACCAACTAACTGTTCAAGATAACACTTTTACCGATCAGAGGATTGGTGTTTTCGCAGACGGAATCGATCAGGTTACCATTAGCGATAACACTTTTGCGGCAAATCATAGCCAGTCGTTCAGCCCCATTACCATCAATGATGGCAGTGTACTTATAGCACAAAATAATATTTCCGGAAACGGCGTCGGAAATGCCATTTCTGTGAACAGCACCACGGAGCAAGTACAAATTCTGAAAAACCAAATCATCGGCTGTGGCGGCGGTATAAGTTTCAACAACCTCTCCTCATCTACCCGTTCGATTATTGCCAACAATTTTATCCAGGTAGGAGACCAGAATACCAATAGTTACGGCATCCAGGGAAATGGCAGCAGCATAATGGATATTTATCACAACAGCATATTGAATATTAGTACTCTGCAAAGCATCAACAGTGCAGCGCTCACGCTGTATGGCAGCGGGAATTACCGCATTAAAAACAACATTTTGTCCAGTACCGGCGGAGCGCTGGTTGCCAATTTGTCCATCTCCGGCACTTATGACATGGACTACAATGACCTGCATGGCGAAGGCGATATTTGGGCGATCTGGAACAATGACTTTAGATATAATCTGGCGGAATGGCAGACAGCTTCAGGACTGGATCTCAATTCCATTAGCGTTTTACCTCAGTTCAATTCAACTACTGATCTGCACATTGAGCAGGCCGCGCTTAATGCCGCTGGAACACCTCTTGCCGAAGTCACCGACGACATCGATGGCGATACAAGAGATGCCATGCTGCCCGATCTTGGTGCGGACGAATTTATTTTTGCCTCCGATGACATTTCCCCCATGGCCTTAGTGGCTCCAGTGGACGGTTGCGCTACCGAAGACGCTACGGTAACGGTCACTATCCAAAACCTGGGTGCCAGTGAAGCGACCGGATTCCCTCTTAATCTTTGGCTCGATGGGGCACTCATCGCTACCGAAAATGTCGGTACGTTGAGTGTCCCCGTCAGCGGAACGGCGGATTATACTTTTACCGCGACATTGAATTTATCCGCTGCGGGCACACACGAAATCAAGGTCATTGCTGCATTGGACGGCGACAGCGATCCTGAAAATGATGAATTGATCACAGAAGTCGAAAGCTACGCTTTACCTGTACCGGAAGTAAGCAGCAACAGCCCCGTTTGTGCGGGCACCATGCTTAGCCTTTCGGCAAATGATGGCACTATGTACAGCTGGACCGGTCCCGATGGTTTTACCAGTGATCAGCAAAATCCAACAATCGAAAATGTTACATTGGCCGCAGCCGGAACTTACATCGTAACTGTGACCAATGCCAATGGTTGTGTGGCCATTGTACCGATAGATGTTGTCGTCAATGAATCACCAACCGGGAGTGCAAGCAGCAACAGTCCGGTTTGTGCCGGAGCGATGATCAGCCTTTCGGCAAATGGCGGTACGATGTACAACTGGACAGGGCCCGATGGCTTTTCCAGCAACCTGCAAAACCCCGAAATACCAGATGCAAGCCTTGACAACGCCGGGACTTATTCCGTGACGGTCACCAATGCTGATGGCTGTGAAGATCTTGCAACTGTCGAGGTAGTGGTCAACGTAGTCGGCGGCAGCATCGGCAGCAATAGCCCGATTTGTGCGGGCGAAGACCTGATACTGACCGCCAGTGGCGGAGCAAGTTACCACTGGACAGGGCCCGATGGCTTTTCCAGTAACGATCAAAATCCAGTGGTTTCCAGTGCACCTACCCTGGCGAGCGGCACCTACGAAGTAACCATTACCGCAGCCAATGGCTGTCAGGAATCCCTTGCGGAAAATGTGACCGTTAACCCACTTCCCAACGCCGCCATCAATCCGGATGCCGTCACCATTTGTGGTGGCACGCCTACCGACCTAACCGCCAGCGGAGGAGCAACTTACCTCTGGTCAACCGGAGCCACTGCCGCCACCATTACCGTTGCGCCCACTTCAACCATGACGTATACGGTAACCGTCACTTCTGCCGCCAACTGTACTGCCGAAGCCAGCGCCACCGTCTCCGTCGATAATGTGGCTCCCTATTTTGCCTTTACGGGCAATGAAGGATATGTAGCATCGGCCGTAGAGCCGCAAATTGGGTCGCCTTACCAGACTTTTTATTTTGAAATTGATTACTTCGATGCGGACGGTGATTTGCCGGGACCATCCTTCCCTCGTTTGTTGCTTGATTACAACAACAATGGCAGCTACAACGACGAAGATGACCAGATCTTTGTGATGACCGCCAGTGATGTATCCGATACGGATGTAACCGATGGCAAGCGCTATTTTTATCAGGTTACTGGCTTGAATACCAGTCAAAATTACCGCACGGCATTCCTCGCACAGGATGAATCGGGTTGTGCCAGTCAGCCTTTCACACCTATCGATGAGCCCAATGTGGTCGATTTTGCAGACATCTACATCTACGCCAATGACATCACCTTCAGCAATGACAATCCCGACCCGGGTACCTTGCTGGATGTGTCAGCTACCATTCACAACGAGTCCGATTTTGATGCGATCAACTTTGTAGTACGGCTGGTGAATCAATACAGCAGTGAAATTTATCCCGATATTACGGTACCAAATTTACCGGCACATAGCACCACAACTGTTAACTGGACCATCACCACTCCCGAAGAAGTCAGCTGGAATCCCATGCAGGTGTTCATCGACTTTACTGATGTCATCGATGAACCCAACGAGTTAAACAACCAGGCCATTCGCCCATTCATCAATGGAGAATACAACCTGCCCGGCACCATTGCGGTTGATGCCGAAGCTTCCCCTCAGGAATCAGAGGCCGGCACCTCCAATGTAACCATCAGCGGTGAAGCGATTTACGATGGCACCGCAGTGCCACTCAGCGATCCAAGTGTGGCGGGAGCAACGGTGACTTTTACACTTGTAGAGACAGGACAAACCTTCAGCACTTATACCAATAGCGAAGGCCGCTTTGCACGGTCATTTCAGCCACCGTTGACACCGGGCTTGTACCACGTCAATGGCTCCATTACGGATTTTACCCTCACGGGAACTTTTAGCACAACTTTTGTGATCCAGCCAGGGCCTTGCAAGCCGGATTTGCGGTGTCAATTTAGTATGTCTGCTAACTCCGTACTGGTAGGCCAATCAGCCACCGGAAGCATTACCGTAACCAACAACGGATGTGCACCTAGCAGCATCAGTTCATTACTCGATGTGAGTGGGCAAAACGGTACACCTATTCCGTCCGATGCGCTGATTCCGGCATTAAATCCCGGAGAGTCCTTCACCTATGATTTTGCCAACCCCATCCAGTTTAATACGGTTGGAACCGCCTCTTTGCAAGCCAATAGCGACGCCAACCTGGTGATTGTGGAAAGCAATGAGCAAAACAATGGCTGCGCTACTTCTATCGCGGTTAATCCACTCCTACCCGATATTACCATCGGCTACATTGCCGCCGGTGGGCAGAAATATCAGTGCAACAGCCATAATTTCACTATTCGGCTTAACAACAATGGCGGCGTAAGTACCGGTGCTTTTGACGTGGAAAGACGCATTATTCGCCTCAGTGATGACATGGTGGAATATTCCGATATGGTGACGATTCCCAATATTGCCCCCAACAATTACGTCTACAGTAGCCTGACACACCAGTTTGAACAAACGGGTGGTTACCGCATCGAAGTAGATGCTGATATCCCAACAAACCCCGGTAGCGGCGTTGTAGCCGAGCTCAATGAAGGCAACAATACCGGCTCTCTGGGAGTAACGGTTATTCCCTGCCAGCCTGATTTGCGTATGACCGGTTACCTGAGCATTGATCCGGTTGATCCACACAATGCGGGGATGATCACAGTCACAGCCCGCACCCAAAATATCGGTACTGCATCGGTAGTGGATGATGTGGTGGTAAATTTCACCATTGGAGGCAATACGGTTTCAGCTACTCATTCAGGAGGCATCAATCCCGGAGCTGATGCAGAAGTAAGTGTGATGATGCCTTCGCCGGGTGAAGTTTGTTCCGATATTCTTATCACCACAGATGCACCGAACAATATCGTAGAGGTGAGTGAAGCCAATAACACCCAAACCAACCAATTAACGTACGACTTTTCTCTGGGCAACTACTGTTCCTACACGGCTCAGAAATTCTGGCAAAAACGCCAGGTGATCAATTCCCCTGTAGCTTTTACGGTCGGGGTGTTTAATGATGGTTTCTTCACGGCTTCATCGGTGAAGGTGAAGTTTGAAGTGGCCGGTCCGGGCATTACCGGCTGGCTGGACTGGGGATTTGGCACGGTCAACCCCGTTGGCAAAACCGGCTATTGCCCGTACACCGTTTCGGCTCCGACCGAATACATTTTCACACAAATTGGCACCTACAGTGTGCGCATGACCATCGACCCTGATGATGAATACAGTGAATGTGATGAAGCCAATAATGTCTTTACCGTCAATGTAGCCGTGGGTGAGGACCTACCCGATTTGCGCATCTTGTCACAATACCTGGCGCCTTCCAAACTCAATCCCGATGTTGGAGAACCAATCACCCTCGATGTGACCTACGAAAATATTGGCGAAAGCAACATTGGCGAAAGCTTCAAACTCCGCTGGGAGGTCAATGAAATTGAACAGGACGTGGTGGATGCTACCGGCCTCAACGAAAACGACATCAACACCTTGTCGATGCCAAGTGCGTGGTCCTCTACCATTCCGGGCATCCATATCATCCGGGCCAAAATTGACGCACTGGAGGAAGTGGATGAAAATGATGAATTGAATAATGAAGCGACCCGTGCCATTCTGGTGGGCCAGTACCCCAATCTATACTTTGACAATCTGGCTGTCTCCGATGAAACTCCAGAGGCGGGGGACTTAATTGACCTGGATTTTGAAGTGTGGAATGAAGGGGATTTGGCTTGTGATGCTGATGTGCAAATTTTCTACATCAGTGATTTTGGCGATACCATTTTGCTGCAAAGCTTCCCGATTACGATTGCCGCCAATGATTTCTCCAGCTTTACGCAAAATGTATCGGTTTATGATGCTGCCACCACCTTAGTGTTGCGCATCCTCAATGCCGATCCGGAAGAATTTAATACAACGGATAATCAGGCGAGCATTCAATTGGGAGCATTGAGCTTATCAACGATGCAAACTCAGGAGGAAAGCTGTCCCGGCAATGCCGATGGAATGGCAGAAGTGGTGATTAGCGGCGGAGAATCGCCCTTTATTATTCAATGGTCAAATAATACGACTGGTGAAGGCATTACAGCAACCGCTGGAACCTACACCGTTTCCGTAACCGATAATGCCGGCAATTTTGCCACGGCAGCAATCAATATTACTACCGCTCCCGATACGGAAGCCCCTTTAATTTATAATGGCCCCGGAGACATCAATGTGACCGTAACGGATGGCATTTGCCCGGCGATGGTCAACTGGACCGCCCCCGAAGTGAGCGACAACTGCGGGCTTGATGTAATGACCAGCGACTATCTGCCGGGTGATGCCTTTGGGCCAGGCGTGACTACGGTAACCTATACTGCAGCAGACCTGTCGGGAAATGTCCGAAATTATAGCTTTGATGTCATTGTCAATGCGACCCCAACGGCATTGGCCGGAGATGATCAACTGGCGTGTGGCGATGCAGCTACGCTTTCCGCAACGGTCCCCGATTTTGGCGTAGGCCAATGGTCAGTCGTGGAAGGTAATGCTACGTTTGCCAACGCGAATGATCCTGCCACCGCGGTGAGCAACTTATCGCCTGGCGTCAATATTCTGCAATGGGAAGTCACCAATGGCACTTGTGGATCGTCTAGTGATCAGGTACAGATTGTCAGTAATGGATCGGGTATTCTTTATGTTGACCAGTTGGCGAGTGGCAATAACGACGGCACCAGCTGGGACAATGCCTTTACCAGCTTGCAATCAGCCTTGATGCTGGCGGAATCCTGCGGAAGTGCAACGGAGATTTGGGTAGCGGATGGCACGTATGCTCCCACCGCTGGTTCTGACCGCACACAGTCCTTTGTAGTCCCTGCTCAAACAAGTATTTACGGTGGTTTTGCCGGAGGAGAAGGTGCTTTAAGTGAACGTCGCCCTGGCCAAAATCAGGCAGTATTGAGCGGAGAGATCAACGTTCCGGGCCTGGCTGACAATACTTATCACGTAGTACAGGTTCTGGCAGATAATGTATTACTCGATGGGCTACACATTACCGGAGGTAAAGCTGAAGGTGTGCAGGGTGCCGGCGGTGGATTGCTTTTTGCTCCAGCCAGTGGTTCCATGACCTTAATCGTACAAAATTGCCGCTTTTACAACAATCAGGCCCAAAATGGTGGCGCCATCGCCGTGATGACTGACGGCACCGATGCTACTTTGAACCTGACCAATGTGGCCAATGTAGGAAACAGCGCTACTTTGCAAGGAGGAGGAATTGCGGCTTCCGCCAATAATGGGGGCACGGCGGTTTTGGATTTGTTGCATGTTTCCTTTGGGGAGAATGTGGCCACCGCTACTTCCGGCAATAATGGCAATGCCCTCTACCTGGAAGGAGCTACTGCCCAAATTCGCAACAGCATTCTCTGGGATGGTGGTGACGAAATACTGACCGCTATCGGCGGCACGGCGACGCTATCTGATGCCATTGTGCAGGGAGGTGCTTCCGGCACCAATATTCAGGATGCCGACCCCCGATTTGCCGACGCGATGAGTTATGACCTGAGCCTGCAATCTTGCTCTCCTGCGTTGGATATTGCCAATGCAAGTGGCATTCCGGCCAACGACATTGACCTCAATCCGCGGGCATACAACGGCCTCCCCGATTTGGGTAGTTATGAATACGACGGGACGGCTTACGCGCCGCCAATCCTGTCTATTGCCGATACCGAACTGATGGCCAATGCCGAATTTACGGATGCCGATGGGTGGACACACTACTACGCCTGTTCACCGGACGGAAGCAGTGACCGCCTGATCCTTTCCCTCAGGCTGGAAGGGCAAGATTTGGGTACCTTGGGCGTAGACCTTAATGTTAGCAATCGCACGACCGCCAACTACGGCAGCAATAATGCCTATGACCTCAGCGGGGCCGACTACGTGGAAACCGAAGCCTGGTATGTCATCGGTCGTTATTGGGATGTTGACACACCAAATGAACTGACCGAGCCGGTGCAGGTGCGCTACTACTATAGTCCAAAAGATACCATTGACTTAAAAAACACCATTGAAGCCAATGGCGGTCTTTGGACCGGACATACCACCCTTTATTTCTTCAAGGTCTCCGGTGATGGCATCGATCCATTTGATGAAAACGTCCTCGATGAGGGCGGCTCCTATCATGAGTATGAGTATGGAGAAACACCCGACCTTGATACCTGGACCGATGGTGTTTTCAATGACTTGATGTACGCCGAATACTTCGTCAGCAGCTTCTCCGGAGGAGGAGGTGGTGGCTCGCCGGGGCCGGAAGGAGTGAGTGGTGCTTTGCCGTTGGATTTACTCTCTTTCACCGGCAAACGCCTGGATGAAAAACAGGTGCAACTCGATTGGCTTACCGCCAATGAGCTGGATATTGACCAGTATTTTATTCAACGCTCAGTAGATGGTCGTCACTGGCAAACCGTGGGCAAAGTAGGAAGTCAGGGCAATAGCATCGAAATGCAAACCTACCGCTTTGTGGATGACAATGCATTGAGTACACAATCGTACTACCGACTGCGCATCACCGGGTTGGATGGTAGCGTAGAATATTCGCCCGTCATCAATATAGAAGGCCTTGTCGGTGAGGTAAACCTCGATCTATTTCCCAACCCAACCAAGGGCAGTTTCAACCTCCAACTGAATGCCGGAGATTTGGCGAATACGCCATTCACAGTGGAAGTGCTTGACGCCACCGGACAGCTGGTTTTCCAACAGCAATTCTCCACCATCAATGACCAATGGAGCCAATCACTGGATATACTCCACAACAAACCAGCGGGTATCTACTCTGTGTTGGTGAAAAGGAATGGCGAAATTTGGCAGATGGGGCGGGTGAATAAGGTGTGGTAATTGGCTTGTAAAGTGCTGGGGATGCAATGAGTTTCCTCAGCACTTTTTCATTTTAACATAACACGTTGATACCTCTTAAAATAAGCCAAACTTTCAAATGCAGATCGCTCATTCATTGGCAACTTTTCGATGACGGTTGCCTCCATAAAACTTGCCGCTTTTACTTCTATAGGGTCCTGAACCTTGACAAGCCCTTGCCATTTATTTGAGTAAAACTCAATAGTAAAATACTGGATTTCATCACCATTGGCATATTTCACCGTTTCCTGTGTTGGATTGGAGCTGATGCCAATGACCTGCAGATCGAGTAGCCGAATCCCCGTTTCTTCAAAGACCTCCCTTTTTATACAGGCTTCAATGGTTTCACCTTCTTCCAGCGCACCGGCGGGAATACCCAACTGGCCATTGTCTTGCCGTTCAATAATCAGGATCTGGCCACCTTCATTTTCAACAATGATCCTCGCTGCGGGGTGGATGAATTTTGCGTGACCTAGTTTGGATCTGATTTTTTGGATGTAGTTCTTCATTCCAAACTAGCCTTTCACGCCCTTCACCAACATATAAATCGCCAGCGAAACCTCCCCCACCGCCGCACTGACTCCTACGGTCAGGGCCAGCCAGCCTTCATTACCCGGGAAAAGCAGATCACCAAAGCTTTCCATCAGGTAACCAACGGCGGCAAAGACCAGCAACACGCCGAAGACTTTCGGAAACAGCGATGATTTATACAACAAGATGCCCAATAATAGACAATGGATGCCAAAAAACGCTCCCGCAATCAGATAGCCATATTGGTGGGCGGTCATCAGTAGTGTTACGGCGGCTTCTCGTTGGGCCACAGCAAAAGTGGCCATCATTTCCGGATTGCCGATCACCTCCAGCACCATGTAGTGATTGAGCAAATTGAGCGTAGCAATAGCCGGATGGGCCAATAATCGAAAGGCCGCAGCAATCATGGCCAGCGTCTTTCCGGCGGGCTTAAGCAATTGGTACAATAAAATGGAAATGGCCGCATCGCAAAGGAAGGCAATCAGGTCGGTAACCAGCCCTAATCTGAACAACCCTTCCTGGGTAGTTATCGCATTGTACGTTCCTGTAGGATCATCAGGAAGAAAGAGTGAGCCTCGCACATAGCCCTGGCTAAATCCGGCACAGATAATGACAATGACATAAAGCAGTCCGGTGATTCTGGCGGTTTGTTTTTCAGTAGTCATGATGGGCGTCTTAGGTTAGCGTACTTCGTAATGAATTGTTTTAAACCTTATTGCATCGAAGGTAGTAAAGCTACGAAAAAAAGCAGGAAGGTTATTTGCAAAGGGATCCCTTTACCTTCAGCACAATACTCAATTCAATATTCCGATCCACCAGCGTACGATCGGCCCAGCTGCCTTGATAGGCGATATTCCACTGGAAGCGGTCAATGGTAAAACGGGTGGATAAAGTATTCTTTTCGGCGCGGGCTTTGAAGCTAATTGCGTTGGTGATGCCCTTAATGGTCAGGTTGCCAGTTACCTGAATACTATCGGGCGGAAGTTGCTGGATTTGCGTAATGGCAAATTGAGAGCGGGGATGATTTTCAACATCAAAA
This sequence comes from Saprospiraceae bacterium, assembly GCA_965229635.1. GTDB lineage: Bacteria > Bacteroidota > Bacteroidia > Chitinophagales > Saprospiraceae > BQJU01. The sequence continues at coordinate 658,582 of OZ245894.1, read as the reverse complement.
AAGTCGGCACTTTTCAGGTGATTATTCAGTCGACGGCGGGGAACGGGCTCGTGTTCCGGAATATCCGTGACATTGATGGAGGCCATATCTGCCACGAACTGTCCGCCGGATACGCTACCCGATTGCGTAAGCAAAAAACCAGATTCCAGGTTGATTTTCCCTTCGTGTTTGCCCAGGCCACGCATTTTGGTGCCTTTCCAGTGCACCTTCGACGCCGGAAGGTCAAGCACAAGGGTGTCGCCGGAAATGTTTTGCTGAGCAACCTCCTTGACCAGAGTAGCCGTTGGGGCATTTGACTGGTGCTTGCTGGTGCAGGAGAATAGCAGCAAAACCAGGCCTGCGAGCAGGAATACCCTAGTCATAGTTCGGAATATTCTTACCCAGAATGATGTCCCTTTGCACCCTCCACATACCGTTTTCGTGCACCGGAGTTACGATACCTGAGCCTCCGCGATTGGACGAGTTATTTCTGACGGCATCAGTCACTAACGGATCATCATCAAACAAAAATTCATCGATGTAGTATTCATTTGTGCCGGGTTCTTTAATAGTGGGGTGGATGTGCTGTGGATTGCGGCTATTGGGATAGGACGCGGGGCGGAACGTGTAGAAGGTGTATTTACCATCCTTTCCGGTTTTGACCCAGCCACGAGCAGCACCGTGTCGTTTTGCCCAGCCGGTAGCTCCTTCCTCAGCTTGATATAGGCCTTCGCGGTTGGTGTGGTAGATGTAAAGGATGACATTTTCAGCAGGGGTAATGCCATCCTTTTCATAGATCGTTCCGGTCACTTTCAACTTGGGTTCATTTTCCTGAAACCCGGGTAGCGTGTCGATGGACCGGAGTATTTTATTGCCATATTCGTAGATGGCTTCGCAGCCTTCACAGGGGCCGCCGACCAGTGCCTTTTTTTTGGTCATCGGAGCCTCTTGCCCGGAGCAGGAAGAATGGGTTAAAAGCAGCATAAAAATCAGTAGGATAGGAAATTCTTGTCGCCACATCATATTCAGTTTTTTCCTGAAAGATATGGGCCTCATCCATATCCCGCCAACGAAATGTAGTGACCTGAGTTGATTTTATCCTGACCTGAGGTAGGGCTTGAATACTTGATTGTAACTGCGACTGGCCCGGACCGTATGTTGGTCATCCAACACTACATCATAATCCCCATTTTTCCGCGATTCATAGGCCGTGATGTAGCGGGTGTTGATCACATTGCTTTTGTGGATTTGAATAAAATTGGCTGGAGCCAAATCCGTCAAAAAGGCTTTTAGGCTGTTTTGTTGCAGATAGGTTCCTTCCCTGGTCACCAGCGCAATATAAGGCGTTTCCGATTTGACAAAAAGGATGTCCTGAGGATCGAGTAAGAGGGTTTTACCATGGTGGGAAACCCGGAGCTTGTCGGCCACAGTTTCTTGTCGATGATTGGTCGTTTTCCGCTTTTGATTAAGAAAAAACAAGGTTGCAATGGCATAGACCGGGAGGCAGGCCAGACCTTGATCAGCAAGCGTTTCCAGTAATACCGGAAAAAAGCCGAAAGTATGGTCCAAAAACAGGGCAGAAAGTACAAACACCAGCAAGGCAAAAGCTACCAAATGCAAAAGTGTCAGCACCTCAGGAATGAGCAAGGCCCATTTGCCGCCAAGGCGATTAAAAATGAATTTATTAATTAGTAAAAACGGTACAAACAGCACCCAGAAAGACCCAAACAACAGCGATTCCGAAAGGTAAAAGTGATAATCCCTCACCGTGGCGTGCAGTAAATCCTTGCCGATAGTAATGAGTGTAATGCCCAAAATCGGGTATAAAAAGTAGGAGAAACGAGTCTTGTTTTCGAGTAATAAAATAGTCATGGTGATCTTTTATTTTGCCTCCCTCAAATACTTCCGATACATCTTGGTATACCGATCATCAAACTTCACCAAAGTAATATCCTCATACTTCACCTTCGTTGGCTTTTGATCTATAACTCCCTCGGGATTAAAGTACCGAATCCCAACCGACTTTTTAGCAACCTTGGCGATTTCTCCAATCGTGAAGGTAGGCTCGGGCAGGTCTTCACATTCCACAATGGCATAATAATCCAGCTTTTTCAGGTCGCTGAAAATGGTCTCCCAGGAGGTCAGGGCCGGTTGTTTTTTTAGCCCCAGGTCCTTTTTCAGGATGCCTGCTTTCTTCAAAATCTTTTTGAGAAACTTTTCCACCTTGCTGACTCGAATCGAGTCGAAACGGTCTTTTCGAATGATGGCGTATCCATTCAAATAAAATTCCTCTTCCACCTGGATCAGCAGAAAATCTTTGCTCATCGCGAGAATAAATCCCAAGATATTGGCCTCTTCTTCGGTCTCCGTTCGGTATATGGTGACAAGGTCCTGTTTCTGGATGTGCTTATTCAGTTGTTTATCGAACTTCTTGATTTTTTCCTGCTGTGTTTTCATTGGTAATTGTTTTTCTTACTCCGTTTCTTCTTTTGATGAAGGTTTTTTATCATATCCACCCACCTTATAATTTTGCGGGTCAATGATTTCCGCAAGTACTTTAACATAGCTGTTGACAAAAAATTCCATCATTGCCGACATACTTCTGATGAGGTCAAAATTGGCGGTGAGTTTTGCTTTGACAGCATCCACTGCCTCACTTTCTTCAAATCGATGAAGATTTTCCTCTTCAAGTTGGGCAAAACTATTTTTAGCATTCATCGGTCAAATAATAAAGGTTAGCTCCACATAATAAAATTACAAAATTTTGTTGACCAATAAACATTCCGGTTCTCCTTCATGACGAGAAGAAAGGCAAGAAAGTGTGCTACTTCTTCATAAATTCTTCCACAAACTCCACCAATGCTTCTCCGTGCAAATTTTTAGCCACCACCACCCCGTCCGTATCCAGCAAAAAATTGGCGGGAATGGTTTGGATGCGCAAAACTTCCAGTAGCGGCGCATCATCACCCTGTAGGTGGGAGGCATGTGGCCAGCGATAAGCTCCGTCTTTTTCGATGGCTTTTTTCCAGGCATTTTCGCTGCCGTCGAGTGCGTAGCCCATGATTTGAAAGCCATTTTCGTGGTACTTTTCCCAGAGCGGTACCAGTACTTCCCGGTTTTCCTTTCGGCAGGGCGCACACCAGGAGGCCCATAGGTCCAGAATGGTGAGTTTTTGCCCCAGCATCTGGTAAAGCGCCATCGTATCCCCCGAAAGCATCGGGAGGTCCGCATTGGGCATGGGGTCGCCCTTCAGCACCGGCAATTGCTCCCGGCTGCTCTTTTCACAAAGTTGTGCGGTCCATGGATGGTCTGGAACAGTAGTATTCCATTTTTGACATTGAGCAACCAGAAATTCCGGCACCCGTTCGAAGTCATTTTCCGGACTCACCCAACGAATGGCTACGAGGGTCGGCAGGAGTTGATCCGTTTGGTTGGCAAAGTCGATTAATGCTTTTTGGAAACTAAGCTGAGCGGCTTCTTCTTGTAATAGTTGTGAAGGGTCGTGCTCTTCAGTTTGATAATGCTGTAAAAACTGCTGAAAGGCCTCATGCCGAACATCCCGCAATTGTAGCAATGCCGCATTTGCCGAAGAAGGATCATTAATTGTAAAACTGCGTTGAAATTGATCAGCGGAAACCGTCACCTGAATCACTTCCCCGTTTTTCCAGACGATGGGAAAATAATTGGCTGTAGCCAAATCCTCCTCGTTCAATCGGTTGAGGTAGCGTTCTCCCCGTTGCTGAACGGCCAGTTCCAGCAACACGGGCTCCGGTACATCCGGAAGGTTTTCAAAGGAAAAATGGCCGTCCTCATCTACCACTGCCGAGTCAATCACCGTCCCCGCAAAGCTGGCCGCCACCTCATCCAGGTTGCGCGGCTGAATCAGATAAACGGTGTGTGCCCAGGAATCATCACCTGGGAAGGTCAATGTTCCGGACAGCGGCGGCTGGGGTGTACAAGCCGTCTGCAACAATAGGAGTAAAGCCGAAAAGTAAAACCATTTCATGTGACTGGATTTTCGGCTAAATATGGTAAAATAAATGGTGAAGTTTGTGATTTAGGTTACACGATCACAAGTCCCCAGTTGACTTTGCCTCCTCCTTTGAGTTTGGTTTGGGCAGTGGGTTGGATTTTGGCTTTTTCGAATTGTTTAATGGTGAGTTGTTTTTTCATGGTATACTATTTTATATAGTTTTGTAGGACCTTGCGTATTTCTGCATTCTTCACGTTCTCTATTTCCTCCCTGATCAGGTCCTGAAACGCCTTTTTCATTTGATGGGCATTCACCAATGTGCTCACCATTTTAAAAAGGCTTTTTATTTCCTTGAGGTTCGAGATTTCCCCGAGTGGTTTCTTTAAGAAATCAAGTTCTTTTTTAGATAAGCCACTGGTTGTTCCGTTGATTTTCAAGTCGAGGCTGTAACGGATATCATCCAGGATTCCCCACACAATGTTGGCGTCTTGTACGTGGAGGCGGATTTTTTCGAGATTAAAGTTAGCATCATAGGCATCTTTTAGCCAGTTGATTTCTTCCAGGAGTAGGTTTGATTTTAAATAGTTGCCTTTTTCAATGTCAATTGGGTCCGGAAAATCTTTGGAAAAGGAAAGCGCCAGGGTCGTTTTGAAAAGTAGGTCTTTACTCGCTTTGCGGTTGGTCACATCGGCTCCAGGCTGCATCAAGTCAAAAATCTTGTCTTCGCTATGCCCCTTCAAGTAGAGGGCTAGCGCAATGCGGCGGCCAACCAGGATGTGGTCTCTAAATTTCACTAGTGCTTGTGCCGCAGCATCTGCATTGGCAGCTACCGTATCCGTCTCCTTTCGTTCTGACAAATTCAGGGTGATGGTAAACTCCATCTCTCCCTTTTTTAACAGGCCACTCTCGATCCGCTCCATGAGATCCTCCGCCTCCTGATTGATGGTTTGCTCCGCCAAATCGTAATCCAGTGCGTACAAATGCTCTCGATAGAAAATGCTCAACGGTTGATAAAATCGTTGGGTCTTTTTGGTCCATGCCGAAAGCTTAGGGCGGCTTCTGACCCGGAAAAATATTTCACCTCCGCTGTCGCGCAATTTTTGCATAAACAGATTGAGTGCTCCATCTGAACTAAGCACGTAGTTTTTGTAGTCGGCCGTAATGTTGGTTTTGAAGTTTTTGGTCAGATTGATCAGCCTTTTTTTTGCTGAAGTGAGCACAAAAAAGGAAAGCAATTTGCTCCGGCTAAAATCCTTGCGCACCTTTTCGATCACATCATATCCTTGTAGCGGTTGCCAATTTTCGGTACCCGCTTCTTTCAGCCGCAAATCACAAAGCAGTACTGCAATCTGGTGATTTTTGTCCTGGTGGAGCATTTCCAGCGCATCAGAGCCGGTGTAGGCATTCTCGAAGGTGACGTAATTGCGTTTGAAGCCTTCAATAAGTTCCTTCGTCACATTGGGATCATCTTCTACCAGGAGTACTTTCCACTGGGTTTGGGGAAAGTGGATGTCTTCCTCATCCTCTGCACCTGCCGGGGCCAACGGAGTAATTTGTGCTGCAAATTGCTCAACGATCTCCTGTGGACTCAGGTGCCGATCTGGCGACCCAATGGCCTGCAAAAGGTTTGACTGAATGGCCTGAAGTGCATCGTTATGGTCGGGTAATAGATTGGCTAATTGAAGGAAACTATGGTCAATTGCGGCAATGATCTTTGGTATTTGTTCTTCGCCTGATTGGATCACCTGGTTCTTGAGATCATGAATTAGTTCCTGCACCAGGGAGCGCTCATCAAGTAGTGTCTCTGTGATATCTTCCCACTGTAGCTGTGACATTTTTTCAGTGGCCATTTGTGAGGCGATCTGCGAGGTATTGGCTTCGGTCTTAATTAATTTATGAAAAGTATTGACCCGTAACAAAGCGTAGCGACTATACTGCGCATTGAAATGCTTTGCTGGAAATAGATGGAGGAAATAGACGATACATTTTAGCCCGGCTTTACGCAAGCGCTTCGCAATCTCGAAGCCATAGAAGTTATTACTTTTTCGATTGTCCCAGTTGAGTTCTACCTGAATAATGCAGAGATCGAAGCAATCAAGGTCCTCATTGATAATAAGATTTGAAAAAGACTTTTGTCCGGTAATTAGTTTTTCTTCCCCCTTTTTCTCTTTAGCAAGTGCATGATAATATTCCGTATTATGTTCATTACAAATGATCAGAATGTTGTTGGTGTTAGCCATACTATTGGAATATCTTATCAATGAGTTCGTTAACCAATTGGTTATAGGATTCGTTTTTGGGCGTCAGAGGGCCCTCCTGTTTGTCGAGCACAATAACCTTTTCGGTAAAACGCTCCCAGTCCGCTATAAAGTTCCGAAATTTTGGTCGATGTTTTTCGCGAAGTGTCGGCCAGTCTTCCACAAATTGAGGGGCCAACAGTTCATCGTGGAAGATATCAATCAATGGGTCTGTATCAGAATTGTAGCTTGGATTAAAAAGAAAAGCAGGTGGATTCTCCTGAAATTTGGCCATTCTAAACAAGGCTTTAGCTTCCGATTCTTTTAGGGTGTCCTCAGCACTTAATATGCTGCGGTGAATTTGATGTTGCCCATCCGGAGCTCTTGCGTCGTGGCCTTCAATGCCTCCGTAAAAAACCTGGCTTTGGATGTCTAAATGTAAAGCATGTTCTTTATCACCACCATGGATGAGCCCCAGTAGGAAGTGCATCCCTTGATGATCTATACTGTCCCAGGCATCTGGTTCGTCAGGGAGTTCGGTTTCTACTCTTTCTTTTTCACAATTGTACCGATACACCTCAGCAAAAGGCCTGAAGGCCGCGATCATAGCATCACAGCGTTCCTGATTATCTCCGTCAATTACAATGATTTTATCAGCCATTTCCAAACATGATTATAATGCCATTTTCGACCCGGTTGCCAGCCGCCATTACCTTAAAACCATAATACGATCCGATAAAGGGTTTTTTGTCCATTTGAAGGTGGTCGCAATAATTGGCATATTGATGAAAAGTGAGGATTTTGCCGCTGCTGGTGCCCCCTCCCTCAACTTCATAGCGGAAGATGGTACTTTCGTACGTATCTTTTATGCCCTTAAATAAGTTTTCGGGGTTAATTCCTAGAATGATTTGCAGCCCATCTTTATCCAATTTGATTCGTTTTAATAAATCTTTTCCTTTTTCATGCTCCAAGGTTGATTTATACAACACAGACATCATGTCATAAAGCGCAATGATTGTTTTTTTGAGTGTTGCATTTGTTTGTGGCGGCGTTATTTTGCTGTTCCGTGCAATATTCTTGCTGTCGCAAGATTTAATTGCGTCAATAAACAGTTGATCTTTTCGATCTTTATTTACAAAAACATGCCGATACGCAGCCCAGCAAATGAAGAGTATGCCCAGTAGACTGAAACTTTCCGTGCCTTTACTCCTGGGATCTCCGCTTTTTGCTTTAGTGCCCATCACTTTCAGGCATTCGCATATATCGCAGCCATCACGGTAATAGCCATCTTCTTTTTTTAAATTAAATTCATTGATAAAATGCTCCGGATTATATTTCAATAATTGAATTAAATACCCCAATTGCACCGGCATATTCCAGTGATCGTTCCAGCGGTTGCGACTTCGATATTTAATCAATTCTGAAGGAATTTCGTCCCGCCAGTTGTGGCACTCGTGCTGATCAAATTCTGACATTTTTTTCAAAAACTCATCAATGCTCAGGTCGGGGGTTCCATAAAGCCGGTCCCAGTTTTCCTGGCTTACCATTACTACCTGCTCACAATCTTTTGGATTACTTCGGGTACTAAAAGACCAGCGACCACCCCCGATGGCCAATACACGATCGTCATCGGGAGCGATGTCATCTCTGGTTTTGCCATGTGCCGCCACGCTGCTAATGATCGTAATTAATGACTTTGGCTTTCCCTTTCCGCCCTCCAGAAAATACTGGACTTTCGCTTTTAGCTCTTCATCGAGATAGTGCTTTTTCCCAAGGGTGGCCAATTCGACATCGAGTAAAATGATACCCTGATGATCATTGATGGCATTAAAGGCATTAAAAAATTCTTTACGTTTTCTACACCAGTGGAACCTAAACGTGCCAGTAACCAACTGGCATTGTCCACCAGGCAGTTTGATCTCTGATTTATAGGTAGCAAATCCTCCTTTTTCCAGGCGAGTGATGAATGTAGGCTTTAGCGGACTTTCATTTTCGGCGTAGAGCCAAATCAATTCATCCTCGGGATGCAGACGTAAAACATTCCCAATAAGGTATTTCGCTTTTTCAGCCGAATCCTCAATCAAAATCCATTTCTTTTTCGTTTTCATAGCGCTTTGTGATTTTGGTGGAGGGTTTTCGATGTCGAGGGTTTCGGTGTTTTTAACTGTTAATGTGTTGGTGTTTTCGTAAATGTCGACCATGAGACTAGGGTTTAAGTTATATCATCAAAAATGTTTTTAATGGGAAACCTAAAGCTGGTTTCCCACAGGTCATATTTATTTTTAGTAATGTTTAACTTTTTCTCCCACTCTTTCTTTCTATCTCTTGCGTCTGGCGTATCTTCAAAGGGACCAAAATTTTCTAAGGTACCCTTAATTAAATTAAGGCAGGTAGTAATCACCGGCTTTGTACCAAGGCTTTTGCGTCTTTCTTCAAATTCTAATTTACAGGGATTCACCAGAACAAACCGTATACAAGGGTTGCCTTCTACCATTTTTGAGGTCTGCTCAATCCTGATATAAAAGTCTCCTTTGGTGTGCTCTAAAATATTGGTAATGGCAGCAAGCAATAGCCGCAATATGGCATTTTGGGCAAAAATAATGGAGTCTACTTCGCAATTCAGAAATTTTAAATTGCCATATTTTTCAGAGAAATCAAAAAGCATCCTTTTTTCTTTTTTCTCTCGCCGGTAATGCTGCTTGAAAATTTTGTCGTACTCTAGAATACTTTCAAGAGAAGTGACTCGCTCCGCCCTGAGAAAAAATTCCCCTACGCGCATTTGACAAGAAAGCTCAAAACACTTTTCCAGAATCTCCTGTAGGTTGGCATCCTCTTCAATATCAAAAACCTGCTTCTCCTTTCGCCCCGACCACACCCGCAGGGTATACGACCAGGTTTGAAACCGATCAACAAACGGAATAATTCTCCAGGTTTTAAGTACTTCATTTGGAACCTTAAGTCCTTGAGGAATGAGTTTTTTGGCAAACTCCAGGAACCGGTCCGTATTATCCCGGAAAAGTTCCTGCACCGAGATATTCGACAACTCAAAGATATTGTCCGTTACCTTGGACATTTCATGGCTAAAAGAGTTGATATAATCCTGGAAATAATCCCTCTCAATTGACTTTTTTATCAAGCGACTATAGAACAGGTTATCAATAATTGGGCGGGCCAGAAACCGGAAAAAATCATAGATTCGGAACAACCGGCAGTAGGCAATTTCCGATAATTCCTTATAACAATGAATGCTGCGTCCGTCTTTGATAAAATGAGATTTCTTATTGATATGCCAAATAGGACTAAGGGTTAAGAGAACAAAGCCAACAGCGGGATCTTTTCTTTCCTCACCATTGGCTAATCTCAGTGGAATTGGGTTTTGTTTAGAGTGCCATATACAAAAAACGAGGTGCTCTTTCGGGCGGTGATGGGTGCCGATGGCCAATTCATAAAAATAGGGTAAAATGGGAAACCGACACTGTTGATGCAGGCCGGTTAATAAATCTACTATTTTTTGTTCGCCCTTACTTTCTTTATCAAAAGATTTGGCTAAATAACCGCGTATCACTCTATTGAGACATTCGGCAATACTATATTCAGAGCGAACCAAATCTAATTTAGGAACATAGTTTTGATGAGGGGCAGTACCTGTTTGAAAATAAATATCTAACCTCCTTTCCAGTATATAGAGATTAGAAAGTACGTGCTCGTTGGAAGTGATTTTCCTATTGTCCTCCTCACTAATATTTGCCTTTGGTAGGTGATAACGATCAATATAATAAGCTTCCCAACCCAGGTGTACTTCAGCAATATGGATAGTATAACGAATCAACGACAAGAATTCACGGGTCAAAATGCCATCCTCATCAACCATTCCCATTCGGAAGTATTCATCATAAGAACTATACCCATCTGGTGACTTGATTGGGTCTTCGTCAATCTCTTTTTTTACGTCATTCCAACGTGGGATCAATTTGAATTGACTGAATTTCTTTACTTTAATATCACTTAACCATGAACTCTCCGGAAGCTTTGGAAATTCCTTTACATCTTTCCAAAAGTCTTCTTTACTCCCGTAGCTAACATACTCTTCATCAAAGCGAATAACACTTTCCTCTTTGTCTAGTCCACGCAGTTGAGCTGAGCGAACCAACATGCGCCACGTACTTAAAAAGAAAAGCACTTCACCAACAGTACAATAGATTACTTCAAATTTATCCTGCGAAAGATATTTTTCAAAAGGTAAAAGTTTATCCAGCTTTTCTGGGTCGGAAAGATGAGGAAGATTTAAATAGAATTCCGGAGAGGATTGATTATTGATACCTCGTAGTGGTTGCCGATCACGAGTGCTAATATACATGATGTCGAGTATCTCCTGGTAGTCCCGGGCAATTTTTAGCCGTTGCTGGTCGGTGCCATAGTAGCCTTTCTCGTACTCGTAGTACTTGTAGGGTATTTCTATAAATGGAATGCCTTTATATTCTTTAGCCAGTTCACTTTGTATAGCTTTATTGTGCAGGTAAACCAATTGATTTTTTGCGGCATCAGCAAAAACATACGCTCCCCCGCAAATTCCAAGATCACGGTAAACAAAATCGTCAAAGCCCTTTTCAACGAAGAAATCCTCATAATTATCATCTGTTTCCTGAAGAACCTCTTCTAGTTTCTGCAACATTTGGGCAAACTCATACTCTGAAAGATGAGGTTTGGAATTTTGGTCATTGCTATTTCCTGAGCCGGACATATAAAAACAATTTTCACTAATGTAGAATGAGAAAAGTTAGCTATAGTTATCAGCCAACCATTTTCTGCGATTTGATGATGATGAAATTCTCCCGCAGCGAGCAACCATAATTCCAGATAACTTACTTGCACCTACCTTTAGATGTATAATCAACTGCGCTATGAAGATCATTGTAATTGATACCATTGGTAGTCAGGCAATTTCCGGCAATTTGAATCCACAAGGAATCGAATGCCAGAACTACTGGATTCCTAAAGATAATGATAAAACGGCATTTGAGCTGGCGGCTGAGATCAATTCTATGTGCGCAGACGAGGAAGTGCTGATATTACTTAATCTACATATCCGTCATGCCCCCACCAAAGACATTTACTACGGTATTGAATTGCTGAAAGAGATTAGAGTAAATGACTACTACGACTACTTCTCCTATCTTCAAAAAGTTCACGTTGTCCTGTTTTCCACCTTTAGTATTGAGCATCTTTTAAAAAAACAGGAACCCAAATTTTTCATCATTCTTTCACCTGGCACCACCTTTTTTAAATTACCTGCCGATCTGGAATTGTTGAAACCATTACAACTTATTGAGCAGCGTTTGCAAGACATGAAGGCCATTCGCTCCTACTTCAAGGTGAGCGATACAACTGTGGAACAACGCCACGGTCATGCCAACTGGTGGGCCGCCACGCGATTTATCGATCATTATTTTACATTCTATCCAAATGAGCGTCATGACCCAACATTGAATCAGTTTCTAAAATTCAGGACTCCCCAGGCCCGCGACGCCCAATTTATCTATGCAGATTTATTCAATGATGAAGTACGGGAAAAAAAGATTATTCGATTGCGCAATCGCATTGAAGCTGGCCGGGAAAAAGTCAAAACGGTTGCTCCGGGAGGTCACCTTCGAAACAAAAAAATTGGACTAATTGATGATCAGGGAAAACAGATTATCTCAGGATTAGACCTGGGTTGGACCAACCTGTATTCCTTATTGTTTTTTGGGGAAATGGAAGGAATCCATGAAATTGATTTTGACCAACCTGCCGACGCTATTGTGGATCAGGTTGATGATACTTTTGACTGTATACTACTCGACCTGATGCTGGGCGAAGAAGACCGTCACCTAAAAGTAGAAAGGACCAGGGGAGCACAATTGTTGTTCCTCATCAAGAAACGTTATCCGATGCTGCCCGTGGTCATCACTACAGCCTCCAATAAGGCCGAAACCCGAAGAGCACTTCGCCAACTGGGCTGTGATGCTTTTTGGATAAAAGAGGCCATCGAAAAACGACTCAGCAAAGAGGAAAGTATGAATCGCGTATTGGACCTGCTAGAGCTGGTGATCAAGCTCACAGGCTCCAGATTCAATTTATTAAAAAGTTGCCAGCACATACTAGATCATCTTCCTCGGGAAGGAAATTGGTGGAATGGATACCAATGGCCGGCCACACATGACAGACCTGCCCATGTCACCAAAATTGATAACAATGAGCTATTTGAGCAATTAAAACAAGGGCTATTGCTCATCCGTACATTTTTACAAAACCAGGTGATGGGTGAAGGATACCATACTGAACTGGAGGAAAGCTTCTGGCTCAGTGGGGTAATTGTAAGATTTGCACGTATGATCGAGCATTTTCATGGTAGTGCAGAGGATTTCATCGGAAGCTCTTTACTACGAGCGCGTGGTGATCATCTTGGCGCCGCGCTCTACCATATGCGGCATCAGGCGGCCCACTACTTTAAAAATGATCCCGTTGATTTTGATTACCTGGCCACCTTCCTGCGCGCTTTTTTCTGTTATTTAAAATTGGGACCAACTCCTGAATTTCAAAGGAAATCCAGGGCCGATGTATCGGTCGAAGAACTGATGCAGGCGAGCGGCCGGTATAAGCAACTATACCTCGCCTTCTGATTTATGCAAATTCTGCTGTTGAAATTGAACAGCTTTTCGTCTAAAAAGAGTCATAACCAGAGATAACTTTTCACAAAATACATTTGTGAAATCTTCAAGTTAATGCTAAGGATATGACTCAATTTTTACATTCAGAAAAGATTAAGCAAGAAAGCAATGTAGCGGCAATTTGGCGCCCAGGATCATCAGCCAATTTTATGCGGATGCGTACTCCCTGGCACATTATCCCTTATGGAAGTGGTCGGGTAGAAGGTACACTTGGCAATTTTGATTGCATCGTATTACTGGCAGATTTGGAAAACTGCGGCTGTCAAAAAACTTGCTACGAGAAAGGAATCAATAAATTAGAGGATATACTCATCAACCCTAGAACTCTTTTTTCAAGAATAATACTCACATCTATGCTGCCATCAAATCACAAGGTCATCAAGAAGTTAACTGCAAAAACGGGTGTTGAATACCAGCAGTTTAGTAAAATCAACAGTATGTCAGACTTCAAACTGAAGCCGTTGAAATACCCTGAAAGTGTCACTAAGGTTAGGAGAGTAATGAGGTTTCTTCTTTCTACTGCCAATCAGGCTCCTCATGAAAATTCCATTTACTCTAGCCTAAATGACCTGGCTGATCATGTGAGCCTGGGAGAAATAAGATGCGCTCATCAAGTGTTTGTCATGGAAGTAAAAGATGTGCTCGACACTATGCAAAAGTGCCTGGAATATCTCGAACCTCACATCATGATTGAGTATCCCAATTTGTATAAACAGGTTTATAAATATTATGGTGAATCATTTTTTGATCTAACCGATCAATTGCTTAGTAAAGAACTATTTTCTACCAAGGAAACTATTTGGAGAGAAAATAAAATCAACTTTTGTGTACAACGACTTATCATCAATTTCCTAGACGTTGACTCACGGTTTTTTAAATACTTCGTAACCGAAAATTAAAGAAATGTCTGACTCACACCTCAACATCTTTCTCGATAGCAATGAGAACCGCTTTATTCGTTTTAGGTTAAATCAAAGAGAAGAAGGAGGCGCTTTTGTAAGAGCTGTTGACGAAGATCATTTGAAAAGAATCCTGAAATCACTTCACCCTAAAACCAGAGTATTAATATGGATACACCTGGAAGGTCGAAGAGACGAAGAAATGCCCCCTGGTCTTGAAAAGGGGAATGATCTGAAAGAACATTTTCCAAATCTTGACAAGATCATTTATTTAAGTCTGAAGCCAAAACGGGACTACCCTAATAAGGGGAAAAACGATCTCATAATAGGAAATGGACAAATTCGAAAAACCCTTCAGACCGAAAAGCCGATTCCTGTAGATCAGATCCTATGCCCCAATTATCCTAAGATTGAAGCATTTACTTATGTAAATCCGTTTGCCTGGGATGTACGCCGTTTTATCAATGAAATTGATGAGGAAACGATGAAGGAGATCATTGGTACGGTATTTAAAGACAGGGGCGGACCGTTTCGCGTTGAAGTTATTCAGCCGGGGTTCTCCGGTGCTTTAGTTTGTAAGGTAAGTTGTAAAAGAGACCGGCGAGACTTTCATTATCTTCTGAAAATTGCTAAGGAGCCAACTGACTTAGAGGCTGAGTTGAAACAGGAGCGATTGATTGATTTAGACAAATATGGATTTAATTTCATTCTGGCGTTCAATCGTGATGACAAGTTGTATAATGTCCGAGATTGGTATTGTCTAAAGTTCCGGTTTGATGACAAACTTACCCTACGGAAGTACCTGCAAAATAAGCTATTGAAAAAAGAGGGTGATATCATGACCGATGTTTCAAAGGTTATCACCAATTTTAACGACAAATTTTATGATGTCTTCAGAGTAGAAAACGACCGAAATTTTGTGATTGCTGAAACCTCTCCCGGGCGCAGTTGCGCCCTGTCTCAATAATTTAACTGTCCAATTAAGTTTTGCATGACGATATTCCATCGACCCGCAATAATAGCTGCTCTTAAAAAGTAAAGCTTTTCAACCACTTTTTCATTCCAAAAAGTTGAGGTATTTTTAAATCTAAGATTGATGATTCGTCGAACTCCAGATTCAATAAGTCCACTTCCTTTGAGTAATTTATTTTCCTCATAATCAGCATACTGTGTTTTTAGATGATGCTTTTCCAGGTAATTCATATATCTCTTTATAATTTTATTAGGCTTTTTATAAACTTGTTTACACACCTCCACTATTTTACTGCTCTGCCCATCCCATAAATCAACTTTAAATTGCGCCAAGTACAGCTGGCGTTGTTTTTGACTAACCCTTTTGGGCATCAGATCTACCAAATCGTACATATAACTGGAGCTATGATAGTAGTCCAATGTTTCAATAATTTTACCCTCAGCCACGCCACAATCAAACAATATTGGCTTTAAATTATTCCAAATCCAGGGCGCTCCATCTGCTATAAGTTGAACCTGTGTTGCCTGATTTATTTGTAATTGAAGCAAGTAATCCTTTAGTAAACCAAGTACATCTTTTTCTGAGAACCGACAGCCATAAATCGGTAAACCTTCTCGCTTTAGATTGCCTGCTTCATCAAGGGTTTCAATCACAAATAATTTTGGTTCTTTCCATCCCGTATCATAGCAGGCATTACCTTGATCATTGGTTTTTCCGGTGTATTGCCGCAGTCGACTCCGACCGCCATCTATTGAAATGACTACCCTTTTTCCCGCTAAGCATTCTGCTTGCTCTAACTGTACATGATGCTCTCCTGCTTCCTCACACTTGTTTGCTACCTCATTTGTTAGGCTCCGAACAAATGTTGTACTGAGGGGCACACCAAACTGCATAAGCAATTCATTAGCAAGCTCATATGATGGGCAGATCATCGAACTATACGCTACATTACTGTATAAAAGTGGGCTGGAGTCGCCGATCAATTTAAAATGCCCGGCCAGTAAATGACGAGGACTTTGGTCTCCCTTCTTAGGACGTTTTACATAGGCACTTGGCACTTTTATCCAATGTCCTGTGGATAGTCGTATGCTTAAATCCCGCCTTTCAATATTTCGATGACCTTTTTGATGAGCTTCCTCTTCCAGGTATTTTAATAGCTCTTCCGATACCGCTTTTATTACCTGGTCTGTAATCGCTGTCATGGCATAATGTGCGTTACACCGTAGCGTTTCTTCCATGCTTAGCAGGTCTCCTTTCAACGCTAAGTCAACATAGGTTTCCCACTCTACTGAAATATAGGTCTGTAAAATTTGTTCTATCTTTGTCTTGATAGCGGAGGTAGACATTTTTTATGCGTTTAGTCACCTTAAAGATGACTATTTTTCCGCTATCGCCTTTGAGACAGGGCGCAACTGCGCCCCCTCTCCCTATTTTGGAGGACCGTACCAATTTGATGGTGACGAACGCCATTTTGATGGCTTGAGGTTACGTCCCGACCAAATACTTCGAGTACAACAGATACTGCAACTGATTACTGACCGTACGTCTCAGAAGGTACTGGATCGGTATAAACTGGGTGCAGCTAAACAGCACCTGGAACGTTTTCTCAATAATGCCTACAATCCTAATGATGAACTATTTGCGAATTCCTCCCGGATTCAAAATGTACCTTTAGGATACGTGCATGGTGATTTTCATACGGGGAATATCCTCACCTCTACCAATGGGGCTGAGTTTTCTTATATTGACTTTGCAAATGTTCCTGCCAAGCCAACCAAACACGCCTTTATCGATGTTGGCAAACTTTCGACAGATTTAGAAATTTCGGTTCTACCAAATCAATTACTGTCTTTTGATCTGGATGGAGTCAATCGATGGGTGGCCTACCACCGATCCTGGCTTTATGAAACAAGTGACGAAACGATTGAGAACGAATCCATTGAATTCAAAGCTATCTATGATGCCAACTCCTGGATTCGCCAGTACCTGATCAACAAACACAGTCCACACTTGTCTCGAAAAGCCATCCTCCGCCAATTTCATTTGGTGCGCTTACACTACTTTTTAAAAGCAATTGGCTATTTTTACGAGGAACGGGAAAAAATATTCTTTCTCGTGCGGGCCTCCAGCGACATTCTGGAATATCTGGAAAATGATCAACCATGAAAACCACTTCCCTCTTCGT
The DNA here is from genome assembly GCA_965229635.1 of Saprospiraceae bacterium. Taxonomy (GTDB): domain Bacteria; phylum Bacteroidota; class Bacteroidia; order Chitinophagales; family Saprospiraceae; genus BQJU01. The sequence continues at coordinate 641,629 of OZ245894.1, read as the reverse complement.
AGAATTGATTGTCATTGGCATTGGTGCAGCTTTTGGGGCAGTGCTGCTGCTGACGGCCATCTGTGATCCGGGCCTGACAATTGTGGGCAAAATCAATGAGTCAAACAATCTTTTGCTGACCGCTGTAGGCATTGCGGTGATCTATCCCATCGGCATCATCATTGACCGATTGGCAGATCGATTAATGAAGCGCCCATCACGGCACATTCGGGAAAAGATTTTTGCCGGGGAAAGGGCAGAGGTACTTGAAGGCCTGGTAGATATTTACACCAACAATTCCCCCCTGGTCGACATGATTGAATATGGTCGAAGCCGTATGCGAATCTGCAGAGGCTGGCTAGTCAATATTCCATTGATTCTGATTGGAGGCATTACTTTTCTCACCATCTCCCAAAAAGCAACGACACTCCATATTTTCTTTTTCGTTCTTTTAGCACTGATCCTTACCGGTGGCTTTTATTACGCATGGTACAACCTGACCTTTAAAGGGTATGAAAAAATCCGTGATATCAGCCGAATCATTATGGCAAAGGGCTTGCATGAGCCTAAAAAATAAAACGCTCTTTTTTACCTCTGTAAACTTACTTTACTCTATTTCTTTCTGGCTTACAATTAGTTGCCATAAGGCCACTTTTCTCCTAATTCCCCTACTCATTTCTTCCCCTGATCCAATACCAGATAATTCGAGATAATTTATTTGCACCGATCTTTGAATAGTTAATCCGATTGTCTAACCAAAAACCTGATTACCATGACAGACAATTTGCCAATGTTGGGAATCATTTTGATAGCGATCATCGGATTTTTTAATATGATGGGATCGCTATTCAAGCACAGTACCGAAGTTTCCCAAGCTCAAATGCGACTATCCTGGAGGTTCTTCATGATTAGATTTGGGCTGATCGGTGTGGTTTGCTGTATCCTACTAGGCCTTTTATTTAAGGTTAAATTTCCAAGCTACAGCGACATTCCATACCTGGGAGAAAAGATGACTACGGCAAGTATGATTTCCCTGCCACAAAGTGAGCGTGATGAAAGTACAGCATCGATCGATGCTTACCGAGAGAAACGAAGCGAAAAGGCTACACCCCGTAATGTGAACATAGAAAACACTACCCCCAGCGATAAGAAACGCTACAAAGCCGGAGATACCTATATCAAAAATGGAGTGGCTTTTATACTGGTTGACAAAGAAAAATACCAGAAAAACAACATCGACCATTTTCCTACCATTGTACTCAATGGTGTAGAATACTACCTGACTCGTCGCGACCGCAGTCGCCCAAGCCGACAGAGCTAATCGAAGTTGCTTACTGCAACTAGTTAACTTACTGACTTCTGTTCACAACTACTCTTTCTTTCGTGCAAAACGAAAACCAACTTTCAACAAGCTTTTTACAAATTCAAAACTGTACAATTCTGGCATTTTGCCCAATTTCAGCAGCGTGGTATGCTGTTTTTGCTTAATTTTAAAGGTATTGATTCACCGAACACACCATAATCATGAAGCAACTACTCTACCTTGCTGCTATAACACTTACTTTATTTGCCTGCGAAAAGCAGGACTACTCCGCAACCGTACAACCAGATCAAATTGATCAAAGCAATCAACTCGCTAGCCTGACCGTGGAAGTTCTTCTGGAAGAACGCAACGGTAGCAACCAATCCAGCAGCACCTGTGGCGATGGGGTTACTTGCTCTTCGGTCTACAGTGCAGTGGTATCCTTGTATCCCGCCGGTACAACCGAGCTCGGAGATCAAACACCTTTATTCAGCAGTGAAACGGACATTCGTGGCCGTACTGTATTTCGTGACCTGCCCGATGAAGGATATACCGTGATTGTGGATTGCTACTATGGTGAAGACCAGAAAGAGGTCTCTACTCCACGTGGTTCCAATCGTATGGTTGGCTTCCGGTTCTAACATTGCGGCCAAGCTCCATAAAAAATAATTGTTTTTTATTTTTAAATTTAAAACTTTTTGCGTATCTTGCCATAAGAACGACACCATCACCATAGGTTGATGCATCGTTTATAATTGTGCGCACTCGCAACTCATCAACATTGCAATGAAAATATACTGCTGACAGACTCGTGCCTGACACGAGCTGTACGTTGGCTATTTGGCGGCCTGGCGGATGCGGGCGGGGATGTATTCCCACCCTCTAGCTTTTAATAACCTTACTTACTTAGACCCCAAAGCCGCGGCGGCCTTCTCTCACTCCATCCATTGCCAAGGTGGTTTCAACCCAGGTATTGCCCGAACATTCTACTCCCTCGCAACTATTCAGCACAATTCGAAAAGCCCGTGCGTTGTACTTTTCTCTTGACAGCCACCTTAGAGCATTCACCGGGCTTCATACTTGAAAAAAATGTCCAGCCTTTCAGACTAGTAGCACTGGCTTTATTTTCCTATCTTTGTCAGGACCTGTTGATAACCGGAAGGAAGTTTTTATGAGTAACTTTATTGTATCAGCGCGTAAGTATCGGCCCAATCGTTTTGAGGATGTGGTGGGGCAGGAACACGTATCGCTTACCCTGAAAAACGCCTTGCAAAATGACCATCTGGCGCACGCCTTCCTTTTTTGCGGACCACGCGGAGTAGGCAAGACCACTTGTGCCCGTATTCTGGCGAAAGTGCTCAACTGCCAAAGCCCAACTGAGGATTTTGAACCTTGCAACAAATGCAATTCCTGTGAGGCCTTCAACCAAAATGCTTCCTTCAATATTACCGAACTGGACGCCGCCTCCAATAACTCAGTTGAGCACATTCGGGCGCTGATTGAGCAGGTGCGCTTCCAGCCTCAGCAGGGCAAATACAAGATATTTATCATTGATGAGGTGCACATGCTCAGCCAACAGGCTTTCAATGCCTTCCTGAAAACGCTGGAGGAGCCGCCTCCTTATGCCATCTTTATCCTGGCCACTACGGAGAAACACAAGATTATTCCTACGATCCTCTCTCGCTGTCAAATTTTTGACTTCCGCCGTATTCAGGTGCCGGCTATGGTGGCTCATCTACAGAATATTTGTGATGAAGAAGGCATCGAGGCTGATCCTGATGCATTGCACATCATTGGCCAGAAAGCCGATGGTGCCCTGCGGGATGCCTTGTCTATATTCGACCGTATTGTTGCTTTCTCCGGTAAAAAAATCACTTATGAGGATGTCATTACCAACCTCAATGTGTTGGACTATGACTACTACTTCCGTGTGGTAGATGCCTTCTTGACGGAAGACGTATCAAAGGTGCTGCTCATCTTTGACGATATTCTCCGCAAGGGTTTTGACCCGGATATTTTCATCACAGGGCTGTCGGAACACCTGCGCAATCTGCTTGTGTGCAAAGATCCGCAGACGGTTGGATTGCTGGAGGTCAGTGAAGGTTTGGCGGAACGCTACCAGAAGCAAGCAGCACTGAGTCCTTCAGGATTCCTGCTCACGGCTATTAACCTGGCCAATGATTGCGATATTGAATTCAAAATGGCCCGCAACAAGCGCCTGCACGTGGAAATTGCACTGATGAAGATGAGCTTTGTGCAGCAGGCCATTCAACAACATCATCAACCCGCTCCGCAAGTAGCCGCCGTGGAAAAAAAAACGGCTGACGTAAGTCAAACCACTCCCACGACCTCGGTTCAAGAACCTGAACCTCAAAACATCGAGTCCACCGCTGATACTCCACAGCCTACACCAGAGGCTCCCGAACCGGAATTGGCAGCAGTAGCATCAGAACCAATCACACCAGCTAATCCTCCAACCAATGGTGCTGTGAAGGCCAGCAAACACAAAATGGCCAAGATAGATGTAAACAATTTATTGGCGGAAGCCAAAGCTTCAGATAGTACGTCGGAAGTGGCGGAAGCGCTGGAATTGGATCAGGTAACGGAGGCCTGGAACCAATATATAGAGGTCATCGAGAAGGATGGCGTGAAAACGATACTTAAAGGAGCCGAACTGGCCCTGGAAGAACGGAATATTGTGGTAACGATTGGCTCTGCACTTGCGGAAAATACCATCCGTGATGAGCGTGACCTGATGGATTTCCTGCGTGAAAAGCTACAGGCGCCAAAGTTGACCATGACCATCAAGCGCGATGAAAGCAAGCGCCAGGAACCACCACCAAAGCCTAAAAAGAATCTTTCCCCCAAGGAAAAATTCCTGCTGATGCGGGAACACAATCCCAATGTACACGAGCTGATGACCCGCTTTGAGCTGCGTCCTGATGAGCGATAAGCGATCACATGTAAAAAACCACTGTTAAACATCTCTTAAAAATGTTTACTTGAGGACAGTTCAATGGATTAGAAAATACATGCTGCAACTGGTATTTTCTATATTTGTTTCTCAAATGAATCAAATTAACTGCCATAATGAGTACCAATCAAGCCCTATGGTATCTGGAAAACATTGATGTTACCGGTATTTTTTGCCCTAAGAAAGTAGATCGGGGAGACATGGAAAACCACCCCCATAAATACTTTAAAAAAGGAGAGTACATCTACTTGCCAGAAGAATACGCCGACAAAATTTTTTTCCTGACGGAGGGTCGAGTGAAAATTGGAACTTATGGCGATTCAGGAAAAGAAATTACTAAGGCCATCCTCAATAAAGGCGAAGTTTTTGGTGAAATGTCGTTGATAGGAGAAGACAAGCGGCGCGATTTTGCTTACGCAATGGAAGACGTTTCCGCCTGTATATTGACCGTCAGTGATATGAAATCCCTGATGCGCGACCACAATGGGTTGAGCTTGTTTTTGATGAAAATCATGGGCTCCCGAATGCTGGAAATGGAGCAGCGCCTGGAGTCCCTGGTCTTTAAAGACTCTCGCACGCGAATTGTTGAATTCTTGTACGACCTGGCAAAAAACAAGGGCCAGCGGGTAGGCTATGAGCAGTTGGTCCGCAAGTTTATGACCCACCAGGAAATTGCCAACCTGACCGCCACCAGCCGACAAACGGTCACCACGGTACTCAATGATCTGCGCAACAAAGATATTTTGACCTTCAACCGCCGAAGACTGCTGGTGAGAGACATGGATTTACTGGCTAAAGAGATTTAACCACATGGGGATACTTTCGCCAAAGCGATAAAAAACCTAAATTGCATGCTCTGACCAAATTTCCGTGCATGATAAGTATCGATCCGCAAGCTACCGAAACAAAAGATTTACATCAATACCTTGTTGGCGCCGTTGCTCCCCGTCCTATTGCCTTTGTCAGCACTATTGACCAAGACGGGCAGCCAAATCTGGCGCCCTATAGTTTTTTCAACGTTTTTAGTTCCAATCCCCCCATCCTGGTTTTTTCCTCCAACCGCCGCGTAGGAGATAATACCACCAAGGACACCCTCCACAACGTACAGGAAACGGGTGAAGTGGTGGTCAATGTGGTCAATTATACCATCGTTCGGCAAATGTCAATCGCCAGCATCCAGTACCCACGTGAAGTGGATGAGTTTAAAAAATCGGGCTTAACGCCAATTGCTTCGGAGCTGGTCAAACCCTTTCGGGTAAAGGAATCACCGGTACAGATGGAATGTAAGGTGCAGCAAATTATGCCGCTTGGAAAAAAAGGTGGTGCCGGACATTTGATCATTTGCGAAATTCTGCGCATCCATCTTGACGACAATATCCTGGATGACTCCGGAAAGATCAACCCTCACAAGATCGACCTGATGGGGCGTATGGGCCGAGCTTTTTATGTGCGCGCCAGCGGTGAGGCCATCCACACTATTTTCCAACCAGTCGACAAACTCGGCATTGGCTATGATGGACTACCCGCTTCGGCCCGAAACAGCAATGTGTTGACGGGCAATCACCTTGGTCAATTGGCTTCCCTCACCAGTCCGCCTCCCGCCTCCGCTATCGCCACTATCCGCCGGCAAGAAAAGGTGGCTAACATTCTGCAGTCCAAAAACCCACTGGACGGACTACACCATTACGCCCAGTTGGAACTGGCTAAGGAAAACCTGGATGAGGCAGCAGCATTGGTCTGGCTGGCGGAGGAACTAATTTAGGTGACAGGCTTTGGGAATTAGGTTTTAGGTGGCTTACATAAACATTATAAACCTCTATAAACCCTTCATTTTCGCTCATGAAATGTTTGCAACATCGACTTTCGAGCAGGAGCCTTAGGATTCCTGAATTTGCAAAACGATCAAGCGCTGTAGTAATCCTAAACCGCCTCAACTGTCTACCCCGTCTACACTTTAACTTTGAGCAGAACTCCCAGCATCCAGGCATTTGCAGAATCCCCTGCTTAGCCATTCTGTCTTACACTATAAAAAGTTGACCTTTTTTTAAGTCATTAAAGATGTCAAAAAAAGGAAACTTATCGAATACTCCGAAGAGTAAACTGCGTCAACAACGCGTATTTAGTGATACGTTTAAGCGTCAAAAAGTCCAGGAGCTAGATTCGGGCTTGATCACTGTTCCAGAACTTAGTAAATTGTACAAAGTATCGGTGCAATCCATCTATCGGTGGCTACACAAATACTCGATTAATCATCAAAAAGGCATTCGCCAAGTCGTTCAAATGGAAAGTGAAGCAAAAAAGACGAAGCAATTATTAGAACGCGTTGCCGAGTTGGAACGCGTCATCGGTCAAAAACAACTGCACATTGATTACCTGGAAATGCTAGTCCAAATCAGCTCTGAAGAGCTTAATGTCGATCTAAAAAAAAATTTCGACACCAAGTGCTGTCCTACTTCCAAGGATTGTCTGGACCAAAAAGATTTATCATGAAGAATCTTTATCAAATAGCGGGTCTAAGCAAACAGGCACATCAACAGTACATGCTCAGATTAGCAACAAAGACGGATGGCACAGCCTATTATATCGGCTTAATGGAGCAAGCCAGGCAGATGCACCCAGTCATTGGGTTGGCCAAGATCTACTATCTATTCCAACCTCAGGGAATCGGTCGTCAAGCCTTTGAACAATTGGGAAAAATGGCAGGTTATGCCCTCGAACCAATCCCCAAAATAAGCTGGAAAGGCTCGCGCATTATCCCCTATCAGAACCTGCTAAGCAACAAAGAGTTTAAAGATGTAAACCAACTTTGGGTAACCGATATTACCTACTATAAAATAGGCCGTACCGACTATTACATCAGCATGATTATGGACTTGTACAGTCGAAAAATCATCGCCTGCCGGGTATCAGAGTCTCTTCATGCTTATCACAGCATCAGCTTACTCAAAATGGCTTTGAAGGCACGAAACATCCACAAAACAGGTCATCAATTAATTCATCATTCTGATAAAGGAATCCAGTACGCCTGCAATGATTACGTCAAGCTGCTAAAGCAGTACAACATCGGCATCAGCATGTGCGCCAGCGTTTATGAAAACACCCATATGGAACGATTGAATGGCATTATCAAGAACAATTATTTGATCCACTGGGAGCCTAAATCATTTAATCAGCTAAAACGCCTATTGGCCAAGGCTGTCAACAATCGAAATCACTGCCCCCATGGTGAATTGAATATGCTCTCGCCAGTTCAATTTGAACAACAGCTTCAAAACATACCACTAAATCAAAGAACTTCAATGAAAGTTTTTACTTTTAAACAACCTAAGATTTTAGGCGATCCAAATCAACTTTCTTTGTTTATCGAAACATTATCCGTTAACCAAAAAGGTCAACTTCCTTCAGTGTAAGACATTCTCTAAACTTTAAACATTAACCTCTAAACTAAATAATCATTCTTTCGGCAAGCTAAAATCAATCTCCGTATTGTCTCCAATATTGAGGCTATGGCGCAATCCGGTGATTGAGGTGTCATTGCCCACTACTGACTTTTGCAGAATGACTTCCTTGATGGAGGTGAAATTGCCGATAATGGATTCTTTGAGAATGGCATTTTGGATCACCACATTATTACCGATGGTAACGTGAGGGCCGATGATGGAATTGCTGATGTCGCAGTTTTGACCAATACTCACCGGATGGATGATAATGGAGTTGTAAAAGGAGGGCAATTCATTGGAAGCATATCCTTCCCGGTCGAGGAAATTGGCGTTGGTTTCGAGCAGAACTTCTTTTTTGGCGCAATCAAACCAATTATCGACCGTAATGGTGTCGATGACGTGGCCTTTTTCAATGAGCCGCATCAGGGCATCGGTCAACGGAAATTCACCAATGGAGCGGATATTACGACTGATGTTGAATTCGAGGGCGTTAATCAATTCAGCAACCTCCTTAATCTTATAAATGCCCACCATCGCCAGGTCGGATTTGGGAATTCTCGGCTTTTCCGTCACCTTGACCACCCGGCCGTCCTTGTCAAGTTCTACGACCCCAAAATTGCGCGGATCGCTCACTTTTTTCACCCCCAGAAAAGAATTGGGATGGTCAATAATTTTGGGCATATCCACATCAATGATGGCATCACCAAAAAAGATGAAGATTTCTTCGGCATCCTTAAAATGCTCTCGCCCCACCCAAATAGCATGGGCTGACCCAAGCCTTTCCTCCTGAGTGACAAAAACCTTATTGAGTTCCGGATATTGCGCTTCAACGTAGTGCTTGATCTTTTCCCCGAGGTAGCCGATGATAAAGATAAAATCGCGGACACCGGCTTCTACCAACTGATCGATGATAAAAGAAATGATCGGCTTTCCCGCTACGGGAATCAGCGGTTTGGGTTGGGTATATGTCAGCGGACGAAGCCGGGTTCCGGCACCCGCAACGGGGATAATAGCCTTCATAAAACGTGATGTTCAGAAAGCGTGTAAGGTAAATATATTTTCCTGCTTTGACAAATCTCAAATTTCACCCGGATACAGCGTAAAAAGCAGTTTTGCAGAACAAAATTTCCGGTATTTCGGAATTATTGCTTTAACCTTTATCCTAGTGCATGGGACAGCCACAGTCCAACGCCTTACACGCACTCATGCCCACAGTCAAAAATAAAATCAACGCCAGCCAAAGCCAATTTTTTGCCTTCTTCATATTGATTTCTGCATTTTTACCAAAAATATTCATTCCTTAGTGAAATATCGAATTAATCTAGCAGAAATTGAGCCAGCCACGGGTCTTCATAGCAATCCTCGATTGGGGCCTCGGGCACGCCACCCGGTCGATCCCCATCATCCGCCAACTGGAAGAAAAGGGGGGCCAAATCGTGTTGGGTAGTGCCGGACATGCCCTGGAATTGCTTCGATTGGAGTTTCCCCACCTGGAATGTATCGAATTGCCTGCTTACAATATCCACTATCGCTCCTCCAGCATGTGGTGGAATATGGCCTGGCAATGGCCCAAGATCGCAAAGGCGGTCTGGCAGGAACACCGAGAACTGCAAAAAGTCATTTCCCCCCGGCAAATCGATTTTGTGATTTCTGACAGTCGCTTTGGCTGTTTCTCCAAACGGGTGCCCTGTGTTTTTGTCAGTCATCAACTGTACATTCAAATTCCGTTCCCACCACTGCGATGGATGGTGAATCAACTAAACCATCTGGCCATCCGGCAGTTCAGTGAATGCTGGGTCCCCGATTTGGCGCAAGCCTCCAACCTTGCGGGAGCACTTGCCCATCCTCCTTTGGATAAAGACACTCATTACATTGGCCTTTTGAGCCGCATGAAGCCGCAGCAAAAACAGCAAACCATTCCCGTAGTCGCTGTTCTTTCCGGACCGGAACCGCAACGGACCTACCTGGAACAAAAGCTGATTCAACAGGCCACAGAGCAAAAGCAGCATCTAACCATTGTTCAGGGCAAACCTCCGCCTCAAGAGCCCATCCAACTCAACCAGTACATCTCACTGATCCCTTTTCTTTCTGCGGACGCATTAAACACATTGCTCTGCCAGTCCCAACTCGTCATCTGCCGCTCCGGCTACACATCATTGATGGACCTGGCGGTACTGGGCAAGCAAGCCCTTCTGATCCCCACGCCGGGTCAAACCGAACAGGAATACCTGGCTGACAAACTGGAGAAGGAAGGCATTTGCCATTATCAAACCCAAGCGAAATTGGACCTGGTGAAGGATTTGGCTGTAGCCAAAAAGTATCGAGGGTTTGAGCAGTTAGAAATGCGACTAAATTTGTTGGAGCGGAGGATCGAAACTTTCTTTGAAAAGCAATGAATTCGGTACTGCAATTAAAAAAACTTCTTTTGTAAACCTTTTGTGGTTCAAAACCCGTCAACATCAAGTATGCCCTTTTTGCAAAAGCAACTTGGCGACTTGGCGGCTTTGCGAGATCAATTACCTCTCGCAGCCCCTCAAGGAACATCGCCTCACCAAAAACCTGCACATGCGCTCAATGTTTTTTATCTTTATGTGCTGATTAGTCGGTACTAAAGCACTACCGACTAATCAGCACTCCATCCAAACTGACCAAAATGAATGCCTAATGTGCAAAAGTAGCCTCCTGTTTTTTCTCTTCTTCTGCTGTTCCGGCACCTTATTGGCGCAGGAATACCTGGGTAATGACCTGGATTTTTTTCAAAAGAAAAGCAAATTGTATGACCGCTGGCTGGATGCCAAGGGGTTGGGGGAGTATTTAAAGGTGGGAAAAGTCTATCTAGACAAAAACGGATATGAATTGGCTATGGTCCTCACTATTGAAACAATGGACCTTGATTCTGCAAGAGCAATTTGGAACGGTTTAAAAACACAATTTTCGAGGGAAAACCCTGGTGACGAGCAGTTGGAAGGGCAACTGTTTACTACCTTCGAACGCTTGATGGAAATTCCTGCAGCACAAGGCAATATCCAGATCTATTATCCACATGAAACTGGTATAGGTTACAGCCCATGTTTTCGGGTCTGGATATGGGAGGAAGAGGGTCAAATCATGAAGGAAGTTGATACCTCTTTTTGTAATAAGGCGAAGTCTTTAAATATTGCAGTACAATTACCTAAAGTCAAGAAGGCTAGCAGTCAAGCTACTGTCCGCATGCTTTCCAAAGCCGACGCCTCCGCCGTCTTTGACGCCATCATCCGCTATGCCCGCAAGCGGTATGAAAAAGTTAAATTTCACGGCCACGACCCGAAGGTGCAAAGTGTAAAGAAGGAGGATTATCGCCTTTCTTTTGTTGTTAATGACTTGCGCCGGGAAGTATTAACCGAAGAGGAAAAATCCCTCTGGTGCGACTTCGTGGAATTGTGGTGGGGCCCCTGCAATGATATGCGCCGCGAGCGACTGGAATTCACCTTCAATTTTATTCCCACTCAGGAAGGCTTTCTGTTGACGGGTAGCCTGACCGGCAAATTTGGCTCGGGCATTTACAAACCCCGCATCAGTGGCTATATGGATATGGAACCGGATTTTGAAGAAGACTTCCTGGTGCCCTACTTGGAGGAATTTCAAAATGACCTGAAACAATACCTGGAACGCTAAACTACATGGAACACAACAAATCTTCTATCCGCGCCCTCATCGCCGATGGTAAGCTCGAAGCGGCCAACGACGCGGCTCTGGCTTACGCCGAATACTGTGGCCTGCCCGACATTGCGAACGGACTGGCCGTACTGAGCAGTCGCGCACAAACGCACAAGGAACAGTGGAATTCCGGCCTCATCTCCTACGAGGATTTCTCTCTGACCCACACCCAAATCGCGCAGGGGCTGGCCAACTGGGTAGAACGCCTGCCGGAAAAACCGGTCGCTCCGGCCAAACGCCGCCGCTTGTTGGATGAGGCTGTCTTCAAAAAACGCATTTTTTACTCGCTGCTCCTCATCAAAGGCATTGTGCTGGTCCGGCTGGCCTACCACTGGAGTACCGGTGGTTTTAATAATGACCAGTTCCAGTCGACCGCCGCATTACTGGCTCCCGCCCTGGCGGCCTACATCTCGGTAATGCTCGGGGATTACCTGAAAAAACAAAAATCTGAGCCGCAACCGCCCCGGTACATCTCCGGCCCGTTGGTGACCTTCTCAATCTGGCTGTTTCCCATCTACGCTTTTATGCTGCTGCTCTTCATCGAGCTGAAGGCCAAGTCGAGTATCAGCTTCATCCAGATGAACTTCTGGCTGGCCATGGTGGAAAGTGTGCTGGGAGGTTATATCGGGCAGATTGTTTTTGCCTTCTTTCGGCGGCAGGATTAATTCTCCCATCCCTTCCGCTCCTGCTCAATGTGCTGAAGTACCACCTTAATGCCATACTTTTCCTGCAAATGTTTGGCCAATGCATCGGCCGCATACACGGAGCGGTGCTGACCGCCGGTACAGCCGAAATTGACCATCAGACTGGTAAAGCTGCGCTCAATGTAATCCTCGACGGCTTCATCCACAATGCGGAAGACATCATCCAGAAAATCACCCATCTGGCTGTGGTGGCGTAGGAAGTTGATCACCGGTTCATCGCGGCCGGTGAGCTTTTTGTAGGGTTCGTAGCGGCCCGGATTGTGGATAAACCGACAGTCGAAGACAAAGCCGCCACCGTTGCCGGTTTCGTCCTTGGGAATGCCATTTCGTTTGTAGCTAAAGCTGCTGACCTGCACTGTCAACAGACTCGACGAGGCCTTGATTTTGTCAAAGGGTTCAAATTGTTTGGAGTCAATCAATTGGCGCAACACCTTTGTGAGCATGGGCATTTCCACCGGCAAAGTCACGTTGTCGAGTAGCCATTTTACATTGCGTAAAGCAAAGGGAATGCTCTGGATAAAATATTCCTTACGGTGATACAATCCGCGGAAGCCATAGGCTCCCAACACCTGTAATGATCGGATGAGCACATAGCCGTAATAATGTTCCATAAACTGATCGCGATCAATATCAATCAACTTTTCCACGGCATCCATATAGTGATGGAGCAACTCCAAACGGATATCTTCGGGAATATTGGCCTTAGCCTGAAAAAGTATAGACGCCAGATCATATTGCAAAGCCCCTTGTCTGCCACCCTGGTAATCGATGAAGTAAGGCGTGCCGTTTTTGATCATGATATTCCGCGTCTGGAAATCGCGGAACATAAAATGACTCGTATCCGCCGATAGTAAAAATTCAATGAGCCGATGGATATCCGACTCCAGATCCTGCTCGTCAAAGGCGACACCCGCCAGTTTGAGAAAGTAGTATTTAAAATAATTAAAATCCCAGAGGATTGACTGCTTGTCGAATGCCGCCCGTGGGTAACAAACGCTGTAATCCAACTCTTTGCCGCCTTCAATTTGCAATTGCGCCAGTTGTTCCACCACCTGCTTGTAAATACGGATCAGATAGTCGGGAAAATAATCGCCCTTTTGCAGCAGATAGCTGTATAAAGTAGTGAATCCCAGGTCTTCCTGTAGGTAGACGTGTCGGCTAATATCCTCCCCATAAATTTCCGGCACCAGTAGGTCTTTTGACTTAAAGTGTTTGGAAAACTCCAGAAAAGCCCGGTTTTCCTTCTCATCCGGATTATAGGCTCCTACGGCGGTGTGCCCCTTGCTTTGTAGTCTGTAATAAATACGGGTAGAGCCTGAAGGAGCAAGCGGCAGCACCAGGTCTGGCGCCTGGCCGCACCACTGTACAAACAATTCGCTGAGTGCGGCTTCTATCTGGTTGGATGTCATCATTTTTTGGCGGAAATTTGGCTGCTGCCAAAGGTAAAAAATTGTGTAGAGGGATGAGGGAACGGGGTGATTTTTTCTATCTTTCAGTCCGATACATGGTGAACAAGCATTGCCAATGCTGGATTAAACCAAATTGTTGGCCAAAGCCAAAACCATTATTGAAAATTTTAGGTTTATTAGATAAAGAAAACAAAAACAGCTTCATGATCGTACTACTTTCTCCAGCCAAAACGCTGGATGAAACCGCACCGGATTATCAGGGGTACAGCACCCCGCGATTTTTGCCCGAAAGTGATAAATTGGTGAATACCCTAAAAAAGAAATCTGCACGTAGCCTGAAAAAGCTGATGGGGGTCAGTGATGCCATTGCCACGCTGAATGTAGAGCGCTTTCAGAGCTTCGAAACGCCTTTTTCGCTTGATAATGCCAAGCAAGCGCTCTTCGCTTTTAAAGGCGATGTGTATTTAGGCCTGGAAGCTGAATCCTTCACGGAAGAGGATATTGCTTTTGCGCAAAAACACCTGCGTATCTTGTCGGGCCTTTACGGATTATTGCGCCCGCTCGACCTGATGCAGCCGTATCGCCTGGAAATGGGGACTCCCCTAAAACAAGGCCGCAAGAAAAACCTCTATCAGTTTTGGGACACCAAAATCACCGAGCTCATCAATGACGATTTGGAAGAATCGGGTGATGATTTGATTGTCAATCTCGCCTCTAAGGAATACTTTCACTCAGTGAAACCCGCGGAGCTAAAAGGTAAACTGATCAATGTGCAATTTAAGGAATTGCGCAACGGCCAGTACAAGGTCATTTCCTTTAATGCCAAAAAAGCCCGGGGTGCTATGGCCCGACTTCTGATCACCAACCGCATTACTGATATTGACGCGATGAAGACGTTGGAGGTGGATGGTTACCAATTCAACCCAACATTATCGAAGCCTCACGAGTTGTATTTTACAAAATAACATACGCTCATGCAATATTGGAATCTCAAGGGAAAAACCGCCATCGTTGTTGGCGCAAGTAAAGGCATTGGCCTGGCCACTGCCGAAGAGCTGCTCAAGCAAGGAGCCGAAGTCCTGTTTCTGGCCCGCTCAAAGGAGCTAATCGATGAAGCGGCGCAAAAATTTGAAGAAAAAAACTGGAAAGCTTATCCCATGGTGGCCGACATTGCCGAAGCTGATCAGCGGCAGGCCATTATAGATAAAGCCGGTGACCTCTGGGAAAAGGTGGATATTCTGGTCAACAACGTAGGTACCAATGTGCGCAAACCCACCCTCGAAGCGACCTTTGAAGACCACCAGCACGTGATGGATATCAATTCCGGGACGGCTTTTGATCTTTGCATTAAGCTACACCCTCTGCTCAAAGCCTCCGGTAGCGCCAGCGTGATCAATGTGGCCTCCATTGCCGGCAAGACCGGGGTAATGTGGACCACCGCTATCTACGCCATGTCCAAGGCAGCGATGGACCGCATGACTCAATACCTCGCCGTTGATTGGGGCAAAGACGGCATCCGCGTCAATTCCGTCGATCCGTGGTTTATCAATACCTCCAGGGTGGAGCGCGTGATGAAAGACGAGGCAAAAGTCCAGCAAATCAATGCCGCCACCCCACTGGGCCGTGTAGGCGAACCCGAAGAAGTGGCCCGCGTCATTACCTTTCTGGCCATGCCCGCTTCGTCTTATTTGAGCGGCGTGAATTTGCGTATCGACGGCGCTTTCTCACAGGTGGGGATATTATAAATTTACTCCGACTTTAATATCCGTTCGAGGGTAGCATCATCCACTGTCAGCAACTGATTTTTGACCAATCGCGGTGTGAGGATTTTCCAATTTTCATCGCCTTTAAATACCTCCGCAAAAAGCGGCAGTGCTTCTTCAACCTTACCGATATTGGCCAGACTTACCGCGTGCCAGAACTTCATTTCCAGATTATCGGGAAACATCTCCTCAGCTGCACCGTATTCTTTCATGGCCAGTTCCACATCACCGTGTTCTACTGCCAAATCACCCTTATTCATGTGTTCGTAGGCGCGATGCACTTTCAGTAGGCGCTTGAGTTCCTTCACCGGCTCAGCGTGGTCCTCCACCCGCAAATCCACCCGACGGTCTTCCCATACTTTCCCGGTAGACTCGGGCGCTACGACCAGGATAGCCGCCGATTGTTTGCCGCGTATATCACCACCTTCCACCTGTGCGGCTTCCAGTGCCGCCATCAGCCTTTCGGCTAATGGTTGTCCGGCTGAAGCTTCAAACGCTTCGGCCATGGCGGGCCACACAGTATTCTTTTCCATCAGGTTGGCCTGTACCGAATAACCATTGCCCAGCTGATGACCAGCCGCTTCGATACACTGATTGCCGGTATGAGCCGCTACTTCTCCTTTTGCGTTAAGCATAGCTACCTGTCGTACTTCCCGACCAGGGTCAGCGCCCAATAGTTTTGCCATCACCTCCCGGGGTGTCAAGCCGGCTTTCATCAGTTCCAGCCCGTTAGGTCCCAAGGCGGGATTGACAAACGATTGTGTGGCGACCACGCCAACGCCAGCCTCCCCCCAGATCACCAGCGATCCCACCGAAAACCAATGTGATTGCACCGCGGCACCCATCTCCCCGGTTGCTTCGTCAATGGCTACGATGGAATAGGTGTGAGCGAGCGGTTCATTGCCATAAAATTGCTGTGCGGCCAAAGCTATGGGCAAAAGCAGGGCAAACGTGGTAACGTATTTCATTATCTTGTTTTTGATGAAAATTCAAAATCAATAATACTGCTTGACGGGCAACTTTCCAAGTTATCAATATTAGCAAATTTTCTCTAATTTTGAGCACTTACTAAAGTATAAATCTCTATGTCTGACTCTTTTACGCATCTCGACGCTTCCGGCAACCCTTCAATGGTAGACGTAGGCGACAAAGCCGTTACCAAACGCATCGCCACCGCCCGCAGCATCGTGGTGCTGGGTGATGAAATTATGGACCTTCTGGAAAATGAAGAAATTCAAACCAAAAAAGGCCCCGTTTTCCAGACCGCGATCCTGGCTGGCATCATGGCCGCCAAAAAGACCAGCGACCTCATTCCACTTTGCCACCCGCTGCCGCTCAATAAGGTAAAAGTAGATATCAATATCAATGACCAGCGCGAGGTAGTTATCGATTGTACTGCCACCATCACCGGAAAGACGGGCGTAGAAATGGAAGCCCTGACCGGCGCTTCGGTGGCCGCACTGACCATTTATGATATGTGCAAGGCATTCTCTCATGATATTGTGATCAAACAAACCCAACTGATGGCCAAAAGTGGGGGAAAAAGGGATTTTAAACGTTAAACTCTCGTACTTGGAAACTAATTTGGTACGGTGCATCATTTTAAGAATGATTTCAGATTTTAACCAACCAAAAATATCATGATGAAAACAATCCAATCCCTTGTCGGTCTGCTGACCGCGATGTTATGTCTTTTCACCATCAATCTTTCTGCCCAGGACGGCCCTCCCGTTGGACCAACGACTACTATTGAATTTGAAAAAACGACCTACGACTTTGGCGATGTGGAGGAAGGCGTTCGTGTTACGCAAGTGTACACGTTTACCAATACCGGCGACGAGCCGCTCATCTTTTCCAATGCCCGGGGTAGTTGCGGCTGCACCGTCCCTCAGTGGCCTCGCGAACCCATCGCTCCGGGTGAAACGGCTTCGATTACCGTAGAGTTTAACACCAAGAATAAGAAAGGCAAACGCAATCAAAAGGTGACCCTTACGGGAAATACCAACCCTCCCCAAACCTTCATTTATTTGACGGGAAATGTGATACTGGAAGAGGGGGAGGAAATCACTGTTTCGGGGGAAGAAGACGAAGAAGCCGAAGAAGCGGAAAAAACAACAAATACTGACTGCTTTGCTATCTTCCCCAACCCCACTGCGGAGATGCTAAAAGTTCAGGTTAAAGAAGAAAACCTGGGTCAATCAGCCATCATCAGCATCTTTTCTCAAAGTGGACAGGTGATGGCCAAACGCGAGATTGCAGCAGTGGAGAGCATGGTTGAATTCAGTGTTTCACACTACCCGGCAGGCACCTACATCGCCAACGTGCAAATCGGTGAGCAAAAGCCGGAATCGATGTGTTTTGTGGTAATGGATTAAGGGCAAGGTTTACAGGCTTTTTTGTGTGCATTCGAGAAAAATCCGGCCGGGTTTTTCTCGAATTTCTTATGTGTTCTTTTGTTCTATTTGGCGATCTTATAGAATCACAAGCGGCGGAAGAAAAGTGTATTAAAAATTTTATGTTTATCCCTTTTCTAATTCCTCTTATGTGCCTACTGTGGTTCCAATCCCTATCGCCGAACAGGCGCCCCTATCATTCTTGTTTTTTCACAGATTTCCCCGCATAATACTCAACTTCCCCTATCTTACCAACGTTTTCAAGTAAACAACAAGATACGTCCTATGCCAGCCACCAAACACCAGAAGCACGCTAAACTCACCCGTCCCAATTTCGGAAATTTCAGTCGCCATGAATGGGCCATTATTGGTACGCCTTGTGGCAATATTCAACAACTGGCTACACAACTAACTGCTCGCCTTTCGGCAGAATATAAAGTCGCCTACGTGGATGCCGACCACCAAAGCGCCGATCAGGAAGCGGAGCAGGGTAAAGACCCAAAATCGCCGATGGCACACGGGGCCACGCAGGTATATACCGATAAAATTACCCACCACCGTTTTGACCTCGACGAAAAGCTGGACAGCTACCAATTTCGGCAATATTTCAATACCCAGGATCTGGTGCTGGTCAACGGCAATCATTTCAAAGCCAAACGGCAAATTGTGATCATCGATCCGAAGAAGGAAGCTTCCCTGGCGAAAAAACTGGACAGACTGACGGATATTGCCTTAATTCTACTCACGGAAAGTGGGCAGGAGATTTATCCCTTCCTAAAAGAGCACCTGGGAGAACAGCAACCACCGGTCATGCAAATGAGTGAAGTAGATAGTATTGCCCAATGGCTTCTGAGGGAAATGAAGGACAATCAGGCCCCACTTTTTGGCCTCGTGCTGGCCGGAGGTAAAAGCCAGCGCATGGGCCGCGATAAGGGCTTGATTGACTATCACGGAAAGCCACAGCGTGAATACGCAGCTGACCTATTGAGTGAGGTTTGTGATCAGGTCTTCCTGTCCTGTCGCCCGGATCAGGTGGACGACATTGCCTCCAATTACCCACTGCTTCCCGATACCTTTAACGGCCTCGGTCCATTTGGTGCCATCCTTTCCGCTTTTCGCGAATACCCGGATCATGCCTGGATGGTGATCGCTTGTGACCTGCCGTTGCTCGATGCCTCCACGCTCAAGCAATTGCACGACAACTGCAACCCCTCAAAAGTTGCCACAGCCTTTCAAAGTCCAGTCAACGAATTTCCCGAGCCGCTGATCGCCATCTGGGAGCCACGGGCTTACCCCATTTTGTTGCAGTTTCTGGCACAAGGTTATTCTTGTCCGCGCAAAGTGCTCATCAACTCCGAAATTGAACTGATCGAAGCGCGAAAAGCAGAGAGTTTGATGAATGTGAATTTGCCGGAAGAGGTGGAAGCCGCGAAGCAGAAGTTGTAGTGTTCCTTTAAGCTATTACCCAAACAAACAGCATTTGAATAAAAAAGCCGTGGCGTTATTGCCGCGGCTTTTTTATGTTATAATCAGCTCTTTCCTTGGTCTTTGGCAGTTGCTGGAAAGAGAAACTCCGCCTGTTCTTCATTATTTTCGTCAATCTTTTCCTTCAGGCGTTCTTCCGTATCAAGGCTAAAGTCGATCATCCACTTAGAGATCGCATCGTAGCTATCTGGCGAGTTTTCGGAAGACATAAAAGTACCGTCTGGTTTTTTCAACCAAATTGTAAACAAGGTGCCATCGTAATTGCCATCGATATGCGGTTTGAAATAGACCGTCAGTGGGTCCTTATTAATCTTTGGCATGCGCACGTTGGGCGTCATAAAAATCTTTTGATTGGCATCCATGATATAAGTCTTCAAATCCTTATTCTGCATTTTTACCGCCCAGGAATTGACAGCAATATCGCGATCCGTATGGATGGCAACGGAGTAACTGGTTCGCAACGTATCCATCAGGCTCAGGGGTGTTTCCACAACATTGTTAGAAGAAATATACCCCATCTGGCTAAAGAGGCTAGTATAAAATAAAAAGCTGATCAATAAGATTCCGGATAGTTTTTTCATGGCTTTATTTTTTTAATTAAAATTAATTTCAACAAGAAGGTAAAGTGATGTAAGACACTTTGGATGCGCCGTACATCTTCCTTTCTTATTTAAAGGTTTAGACGAGCTGATGTTTGATAAAAAGCCGAAAATCTGAGAACCTGGCGGCAAATTGTTATAAATGGGGCCTTTGATTTATCAGCCACAACAATTTGTGGAACCATGCACCCTCTGTGTGCTAGATCACTAAGTCTCAACTAGAAGAAAAATACCTTTGCAACAAAAGGAAAAGTTATGTCACTCAAAGTCACCACTAAAAACTTCAAGGCAATTGTATTAGACCAGGAACAACCCGTGGTCGTAGACGTGTGGGCCGATTGGTGTGGTCCCTGCAAGATGCTGGCCCCACAATTCCGCGCCGCCGCCGAGGAACTCAAAGGCAAAGCCCGCTTCGTCAAGCTCGACGCCGACAAAAACCAAAAACTCGTCCGCAAATACCAGGTCATGGGCCTGCCCACCTTACTCTTCTTCAAGGACGGCCAATTGGTAGACCGCTCCACCGGCGTCACCTCAAAAAATGCTATCCTCAAACGGGTAAAGCCACTGCTTTCTGTAGAAGATCAGGAGGAGGTGAAGACGGGATTTAACTGGCGGTTTTGGGAGTAGGGAGCCCTTCAGCCCACCTTCCGCACCCCACACGCATTATTTTCGCAATTAATTTCACTGAATTGCAGAATATTATTCCGAATAATGGCTTTTCCGATACTTGCATATCAGGAAACAATAATACTACTGGCTTTAAGAAAATACCACTTCTCTGCTCGTATGGTTTCCTAAAAATTTGAATCATATGAAATCATTCATCCTAATTCAGTTGCCTCTTGTAACTAATTGATTATCAATGGATTTTTAAAATTATCGATTTTTGCCAAATGGGGTGCGGAAGATGGGCTTCAGCTTCTAGGAAACCAACATAAAACTCGAGAAAAAAAGGAGCAGCTAAAATCTATCGCAAAAGAATTATCTAATCTTACAAGCAAGGAGGCAAAAGACCTGAGTAAAAGAATGAAATCTGATTATGATCTTCGATTTGGGGGGTGAGAATAGTTCCAGACCTACAAATGTCTGTCTATCATAAACATGCTTTAGTATCCCTATCAAACACATGTAGGGCCTGTGGAGTAACCCATCTTCCGCACCCCATTTGGCAAAAATCAATAATTTCAATAAACTACTGATAATCAATTCATTAAAACAAGCAACTGAATTTAGATGAGTGATTTCATATGATTCAATTTTTTAGGAAACCATCAGAGCAAGGAAGTGGTATTTCTTTAAAGCTAGTAGTATTATTGTTTCCTCGGGCACAAGTATCGAAAAAGCCAGTATTCGGAATAATATTTTGTAATTTAATGAAATTAATTGCGAAAATAACGTGTGTGGGGTGCGGAAGGTGGGGAGTAAGGCACTAAACCTAACAAAATATTTGGGGTTCGGCCCATACCCGACTTAATCTGAAAATCCCACTTCAGTCAAATTGCTCATTGCATAGGTGACAATCCTCTCGATCTCCTTCTTCACTAATTAAGGTGAAAGCATAATTAATTTACCAATCGACCATTATCTGAGACCATAGAATAATCCTCCTATCATATATCCAATAGATATTAATATCATTACAATAAAACCCATTGACCGAAAAGGTTTCTCTTCGATATCTAAATTGTTTTGGAGGAATTTAAAGCCAGTATTTGAAATTGATATTAATTTCAAAATTAAACCTGAAACAATATATAGATACAGCCAAATAGAAGTAAAAAAAGTTGTTACAACAAGAACAAGGCTTGAATCCAAGGTGCCAAGGTCTGAACTTCTAATGAAAGAAGGATAACTTGATGGCATAAAAAAGATAGTAGTGTCAAAGAAATAAAAGATGGTTCGGTCTATTGTAAATAATAAAATATAGGATACATTTTCTACTGAGGAGGTTTTTAGAAAAACAACTTGGAGAGAAATGAATGCAAGAAATGCAAATAGTGCTAAAATGCCAAAGCTTAATAAAATGTCAAAAATGATTAACATGACATGGACGAAAAAATTTCTTGTTTTAGAAGCAAGTTTCAATATCCACCTTGTTTCAAGAAGAGAAAAATAATCGGGTATAATGCAGAAAAGTAAGACAAAAGAAATTGCTCCAAATACGAAATTAAAATACATTTTCTCATTAAGCATATAATCCATTACTTCGAATGACCTTTTCCCACTTTCTGGAAAAAGGGTGAGGAATAGAAGCCATCCTATTAAAAGGATTACAATTGATACTATTGCAGATCTACGAAAACATTTCCAGGACCAATGATTTTTCGTGAATATTTTATCAAATAATGCAACAAATTGAGAAGGCCAACTAGGCAGGTCTTTACTGTCCCCAAAATTCAAAAGCCACAAAGCAGCAGCTGTTTTTGTTTCTTCCTTTACCGTATCTCCTGCTTCTTTAAATAATCTATAGACGGCCCAAATTAAACCAAGCCATGACCCAATAAATGCTAACCAATATGGAATCTCCATTTAGATTGAATTTTTCGCAGAAAAATGCAAACGATAGGAAGGTTAGATAAAATCTTGTTTTAAAAACCTCATACAATGATAATAAAAAAATTAAACCTACAGGGTTAACTGATATATTCCACCTAGGCAATTGTCTCCAAAATCCTCTGGATCAGGTCATTCATCTTTATGGCATATCGCATGTAAAAATTGGACACTAAATTCGGTAGTAAATGCTATGGACTAGCATGAATTCCAATAAACTTAACTGCCAATTTATTGAAAAACCACTTTATGAAATACTCCCTGTCGGCCTGTAGTTGTTATAGTCTATTAGGTTACGACTCGAATTAAATGATTGCTCTTGAAGCTCCCTCACACCGAAACCACCCAACCCATCCGCTCAAACAAATCCTCCAAATCCTGTCGAAACCGCTTGAGGTCAAAATCCTGAATATTTTCTTTTTCCAGTAGGTCAATCGTATCGAGGTATAATCTGGCCGTAAGGCCTTTGAAGTCGTCTAAGGTTGCATTAATGACTTGCTCGTAATCCATACGGATTTCAGCATCTATTAGCTTTTTGCTGGAGTCGTAGCGGTATTTTGTGGGAAAGAATTCCTTTGGCTCGATAATGGGCGTAAAGTTGTATTCGGTGATGCCGGTACCATAGTCAGACAGCGAGAGCTGCTCATTGAGCAAGTCGGTAAGGGAATGGATAAATACCCCTTTTTCCAAGGGTACCTCCTTCCAAACTCTGGCGGTGACTGAAAATGGTTCATTCATGCTGTGGTGCCTTAATCGTTCTACAATATACAAGTTTTCAATTTTTGACACACCTCATGTCGGTTCTGGAGTATCATGTTAATCGGTTTTAGGATGAAGCGTTGGTAAACCCGTTCCAGGTTCAATAACTGGCCTGCAAAGGGCTCAATAAAGATAACAAGAAGCTAGCGAAAGTCCGTAGAATCCAACCGTTTTATGATTCAGGGATTTTTGGGCGTAAATATTTGCTGTAGGAAACTGTTTTGTAGCTTTTTGACAAAATGGAGCTGTTTGGTGGTGTGTTGTTCCACTTTCTCCAGAGCATGGAGGAGGGTGCAGATGTGTTGAAAGTGACCGTCGTCGTCAAAAAAAAAAGCCCCTTCACAAATGCGAAGGGGCTTTTCTTTTTCGAGGTCGCGAGCGGATTCGAACCGCTGTACAAGGTTTTGCAGACCTTTGCCTAGCCACTCGGCCACGCGACCATCATTTGGGCAACATTAAGTTATCAAAGTCGCCTTTTTTGATCCGTTTCTTGCAACGGGAACGCAAATATAGGGCATTTTTTTCAACGATGCTACCCCCGCCGAAAAAAATCACCGCAAAAAAGAAATACCTACGCTTTTTTTACGTTCAAAGGGTGGTTTTTTAGCCGTGGTTTTCAGGCACTTTTTGCCAGCACGACACTTAGGGAGAGGAAAAAGGCTAAACCACTGAAATTCTTATAAATATAACGCGCCTTTATTTCCTTTTTCCGCAAAAAATAGTTTGTTTTGCGGCAGCATACTTTATATACCCCGGTTTGGAACGCCTTGACCCGGCCTCCTTTTGGTCGCAAAATGGGTTGAGGGAAAAAATTATTACGGGAAAATTGCTAACTTCATCGCCTGATCCAAAACGGGGAGGATCGCCTTTTGAACTTCTAAGTTTTGCAGGATTTAAAACGGAGACAAGGTTGAATGAAACTTTTTAGTCTTTTTAAACAAGAACTTGCTATAGATCTGGGGACCGCTAATACCCTCATCATACAAGATGGGAAAGTCATCATTGATGAGCCATCAATTGTGGCCATCAACCGACGTACCGGTGATACTATTGCCGTGGGAAAGAAAGCCATGCAGATGCACGAGAAGACCCACGAAGATATTAAAACCATCCGCCCACTCAAAGATGGCGTAATTGCTGACTTCCAGGCAGCTGAAAATATGATTGCCGGCCTCATCAAAATGATGGGTAGCCGCAGGCGTTTCTTTTCTCATATGAAAATGGTGATCTGTATTCCCTCGGGTATTACCGAAGTGGAAAAACGCGCCGTTTTCGACTCCGCCGATCACGTTGATTCCAAGGAAACTTACCTCATCCACGAACCTATGGCCGCAGCGCTGGGTATCGGTCTGGATGTGGAAGAGCCCGTTGGCAACATGATCATCGATATCGGAGGTGGAACAACGGAAATTGCGGTGATCGCCCTGTCGGGTATCGTTTGTGACCAGTCGATCCGCATTGCGGGTGATGAATTCACCAACGACATCATGAGCTACATGAAGCGCCAGCACAATATCCTCATCGGTGAACGCACAGCGGAACAAATCAAGATCCACGCCGGTTCTGCCCTTACGGAATTGGAAAGCCCGCCGGAAATGTATGCCGTCAATGGCCGCGACCTGATGACGGGTATTCCAAAGCAGATCAAGGTGTCATACGACGAGATCGCTCACGCGCTGGATAAGTCCATTTCAAAAATTGAAGATGCCGTTCTGAAAGCACTGGAGATGACTCCGCCGGAACTGGCGTCCGACATTTACCGTACGGGACTATACCTCACTGGAGGTGGTGCCTTGCTCCGAGGATTGGACAAGCGCATTTCGCAAAAAACAAAACTACCGGTTCACGTTGCTGAAGATCCGCTGCGCGCAGTAGTTCGCGGTACAGGTATTGCACTGAAGAACACAGATCGTTTTTCTTTTCTAATTGACAGAAAAAGCGTATAATAGCGGTATCTAAAGCGCCGGCGTCGAGTAAATGCCGGGCCATTCGCTCTGGAATTTAATGGGTAGGCTTCATGAAAAATCTCCTTCGCAATTTTAAAAAATTTGGGGGTATTTTCACCTTTCTGTTCTTAGAAGGCATCTGCTTCTTTTTGATTATTCGCTACAATGATGACCAACAGCTGATCGCCATTAGTTCGGCCAATACTTACCTGGGAGCTACCGTGGAAAGGGCTGATGCCGTGGCCGATTACTTTTCCTTAAGAGCACAAAACGAGTCGTTGCGCAAGGAAAATGCCGAATTGCTCAGCAAGCTCAACAACGCTTTTTATCAGGGCAACTTTGATGGCGATTCCCTGGCAATGGACCATTATGAGCATCAATTTGAATACATTCCTGCCAAAGTAATCAATAAAACGATGCTCGGCAGGCACAACACCATGGTGCTCAACCGGGGTCGAAAACACGGTGTGGAAAAACGAATGGGTGTGGTTTCCAACCTGGGCGTTGTAGGTATTGTGGTGGGGGTTTCCGAGAATTTCTCGAAAGTCATGACCATCCTGCACCGACAGTCAACGATCAGTGCGGCCATTAAACGCAACCATTACTTTGGATCACTGGTATGGCAAGATACGGACCCAATGATGATGTCGCTGAACGCCATTCCTCAACACGCCAAACTGGAAATCGGTGATACGATTCAAACCAGTGGGTATTCCAATATTTTTCCGGAAGGTATCCAGATCGGGAAAATCGAAAGCTTTGAAAGAGTAACAGGAGACAACAACTACACGATACAGGTCCGGTTAGACAACGACATTTCCAGTCTGCAACACGCCTACATTATTAAAAACAAGATGCTCAAAGACCTGGAGAAACTCGAGGAGTAAATTATGAACAACGCGGTTGCTACCAATTTAATACGCTTCGTGATCATCCTGGCCATACAGGGATTTGTGCTGATCCGAATTTCCGTTGATCTGCTGGGAAGTTTCTACTTTCAAATTCTACTCTACCCGTTGTTCATCATGCTGTTGCCCTTTCGAACGCCTCGGGCATTACAACTCGTTTTGGCTTTTTGCATGGGGATCGCGGTAGATGCATTTTACAGCTCCCCGGGTGTACACGCCAGTGCAAGCGTTTTCCTGGCCTTCATCCGGCCCTTTGTATTATCTGGTATCGCGCCGCGAGATGGATACAATATGAATTACAGCCCTACCATGAAGCGGTATTCTTTCGCCTGGTTTTTGCGGTATTCCAGCATCATGATGGCGTTTCATTTATTTTTTTACTTCTCCGTGGAAGCGTTTACCTTTGCATACATTCTTGATATTTTATTAAAAACAGTTTGCAGTTTTATATCTTCAATGATCTTTATCTTTACCATGATGTTTATCTTGAATCCTGAAGATTAATTATGGCAGAAAATTATCGCGATCGGCAGTTTTATATCCAGGTGTTCTTCATAGTGAGCGCCCTGGTGCTGATTGGGTATGCCGCCTATTTTCAGTTGATTGATTCCCGCTTCCGGACGTCGGCCGACGCGGCAATTATGGATAAACACATTCTCTACCCTGCCCGTGGTACGATCTACGACCGCAATGAAAATCTGCTGGTATACAATACGCCCATGTACGATCTGCTGGTGACCTTCAACCAGATCGATGAAAATATGGACACTACCCGCTTTTGCGAATTGCTGGACATCACCAGGGAGGAATTCGAAGCGAACCTGGATAAGGAATGGCACACCGGGCGGTTTAGTAAGAATGTACCTTTTGTATTTCTCAGTAAAATTCCCGCCGAAATCTTCACCCGTTTTCAGGAAAACCTGTACGAGTTTCCGGGCTTCTTCGCACAAAGGCGTAATATTCGGGGCTACCCGCACCACAATGCGGCCCATGTACTGGGGTACATCCGCGAGGTAAATGCCCAGGAGGTGACCGACTCTGCGGAAACCTACATCGCCGGTGATTACATCGGTGCCAGTGGACTGGAACGGGAATACGAATACTACCTCCGTGGTACCAAAGGCGCACGCCACGTGCTCAAGAACAGCCTGGGGCGTGAAGTGGGGCCTTACCGGGGAGGATTGGAAGATGTGGAGCCCCGCGCTGGCTGGGATCTACACACCACACTCGACCTCGAATTGCAAAAATACGGAGAGGAGCTGCTGCAAAATAAAATTGGGAGCATCGTTGCCATCCAGCCTGATTCGGGATTGGTTCTGGCCATGGTCAGTTCACCCTCTTTTGATCCTAACCTGATTACCATCAATAAAAATAGAGGAAAAGCCTATAGTGAACTAAAAGCTGATCCAAATAAACCTTTCCTCAACCGGGGAATCCTGGCACAGTATCCTCCGGGGTCCCTCTTCAAGCCAGTGGTGGCACTAATCGGTATGCAGGAAGGTGTGCTGGCCCCCAATCGCACGATCTCCTGTCAGGGGGCTTATTATTTTGAAGGCCAGCGGCTCACGGGATGTCATAATCACCCTACTTGCCTCAATGTATCGATGGGTATTCAAAACTCCTGCAACGCCTATTTTGTAACGGTGTTTAAGGATATTGTTGATCAATTCAGCTATACCACTCCTGGTCGCGGACTGGATACATTCAATTATTACCTGAGTCAGTTTGGTATGAACCAAAAGCTCGGCATCGACTTTCCCGGGGAGAAACGAGGTAATTACCCAACCTCTGAATACTTTGATAAGGTTTACGAAAAAGAAAGCAGCTGGAAATCCCTCTGGATTCGCTCATTGGGCATTGGGCAGGGAGAATTGCTGATGACCAACATGCAAATGGCCAATATGGCCGCCATTCTCGCCAATCGTGGGTATTACTACACGCCTCATCTGGTCAAGAAAATGGTCAATGAAGATGGCGAAGAAGTATACCTCAATGAATACCTGCAAAAACACTCGGTGGATATCGATGCACGGTATTTCCCACCAGTCATTGAAGGTATGGAACGGGCGGTGACCAGCGGCACGGCAACGCAAGCCTATATCCATGATATTCCCATCTGTGGTAAAACCGGTACCGCCGAAAACAACCAGGGCAGCGGGAAAGACCACTCCATCTTCTTTGCCTTCGCTCCACGCGATAATCCCAAGATTGCCATCGCCGTCTACGTAGAAAACAGTGGTTTTGGAGGCTCCTATGCCGCCCCGATCGCCAGTTTGATGATCGAGAAATTCCTCAAGGGCGAAATCCGTGGTCCACACCGCCAATGGATCGAAAAGCGGATGCTGGAGGCGAATTTATTGGATTCGCCGTAATACGCTACCTCACCAGCGTCACATCCCCCGAATAAACCTCCGTTTCCCCATCGATGAAGGTAATCTTGGCCATGTAAACGTATACTCCCGCATTTAAAGGCTTTCCGAAATTAAATGTGCCATCCCAGCCGTAGGTGGGGTCATTTGGCGAAGCGCCATGTACTTCAAATACAATTTCGCCCCAGCGGTCAAAGATGTAAAAGTCATCGATTTCAACCGCATCCTTTCCACCGTGGATGAAGAAGCGATCGTTTTGTCCGTCACCATTGGGGGAAAACACATTCGGGATAAAGATATTGCGCTTGCGGTCCACAAAGACGGTGATGTTATCACTATCGGTACAGCCATCGGAATTGCTAACCGTAATGGTATAGGTGGTGGTCACTTGCGGCTGCGCCTCCGGATTCAGACAGTCTACGCAACTAATCGAATCCGGTGCCGTCCAGGTGATGCGGTTAATCGAATCTTCCGGTACATTTACAAGGGCCTCCAGGGTTAGGCTTTCGCCCAATTTGATGTACTGATCCTCTCCCAAATCCACTTGCAGGTCAACACCCGGCAGGATTTGCACAATCGTATCCCAGGTACAACCAAAGTCGTCCTGAGCGCTTAGCGCATAATTCCCAGGCGCAAGTTGTGCCCACTGATTCACTGCCGAAAACGGCGCATTTTCCAGAGAATACAAATAGGGCGTCACCTGATCATCCGCCAAGATGACCATATTGCCATCCGTATCGCCAATGCAAGCGGGATTTTCCGTAAGGACATTAAATCCCGTAGGGAAAGTGGTGATCTCATCAATAAAGACTGTATCACTGGCACTACAGCCATTTTCACCGCTCACGACGGTCAGCACATAATTGCCCGGCCTGTCAATCAATGGCGTCAAACTATTCACACCATTTACAATGTTACCGGTATCAATTGACAACCATTCGTAGGAATAAATAGCCCCGGTGCTCGATCCTGTTCCATCCAGGTTCAGCTCGGTAATGCGGCAATCAAGACGGTTTTCTTCCCCGGCATCGGCAATGGGCGGGGTATAATTGGGTACCACCTCCACCGTCGATTCATTAAAACAGCCATTGAGGGTATCGGTGACCACCAGCGTGTAGGTTCCTGGTAGATCAACGATCAAATCGGTACTATTTGCCTGAGGCAAGACTTCCCCATCAGGGTCCAACCAGGAGTATACAATCTGCGGGCCAGCTTGCGAGTTACTGCCATCAAGGCTAACTTCATCGGTATCACAATCCAGTTGTTGATCTGGTCCGGCATTCGCCACCGGGTAGGCCTCGTCAAGGATCAGTTCCAGAGAATCCATCGCTTCGCAGCCGTTAGTGGTATCACGTACTAGGATTGTATACCAACCGGCTTGTCCTGCTTCATACATTGACGCTGTAGCACCGGCAATGGGATCGCCTGCAAACTGCCATTCGTATACGATGTCCGAACCGAAAGTCGATCCGCCGGAGGTCAAGGTCACGCTACTAATTACACAATTGAGGATGCCTTCTGCCTGAATCTCAGCGGTGATCTCTTCGCTATTGTCGATCACCACAACTGTGTCCGTATCCACACAGGCATCGAGGGTTACACTCACAATATATGTTCCAGCTTCCGTAGCGGTCAAAGTAGGTCCATTGCCAACGGTCATGCCATTGAAGCTCCAGGCAAAGCTGATGGTTCCATCGCCAAAGGAAGCACTGGCATCCAGGTCGGTTTCAGTGCGGATACAATCCAGCGGCAAGGCAGTACCGGCATCGGCAGTTACTCCCTCTGACGGTTCGAGTGTGCCGGTGGTCGTGCCGAAACATCCATTGTCATCAGTCACGGTGAAATTGAAAGTACCGGCATCGAGATCATCAAAATTTGAAGATTGTTGAGCCGGCTCATTATCGATATTATAAACATAAGATTCACTGCCACCACTGGCCTGCAATTCAATGATGCCATTGGTCAGATTACAGCCCGGGTCAGTAGTATTGATAACCGCCAATTGTGGGTTTTCATTCTCAGTCAATGTGACTGCCACACGGGTAGTCTGCACGCAGTTGTTAATCAGGTTGCGCGCTTCCGCGTAATAAGTCCCCGGCGCGGCAGGCAAATACGTCAATGTGCCAGACGCCAACAAGGTTCCTCCTGAAGCCGCATCATACCAGTCTATGGTTTGCTCAACACCGGTACTAACACTTAAAGCCACCAGTGGATCACCAGCACAAATTTCCTGATCTCCATTGCTGATGGGAAGTTCAACCGGCGGACAGGGACAAGCAGGTGAGGTAAAATCAAAGGTTGCCGTACAGGTAGTCGCAGAATTGGTGGCAGTAATGCTCACCGCCGTTCCAGTAGGAATATTATCGATATTAAAACTACCATTGCCAGTATCCACTACATTGCCCACCGAGGCAACCACCTGATCAGCATTGTCTAGCACAATATTTAGGGTGTAGCTTAGCAAATCCGGTGCACAAAGCGTCGAGGTATCTATGACAGTGGGCAATGGATTTACCGTAAGGGTAATCGGTGTACGTACGCTACTTACACAGCCATTAAACAGGTGCCGCGTCTCTGCGTAATATGTACCCGGAGCCGGGGGCAAGAAAGTCAAAGTGCCTTCCGCCAATAGGTTGCCGCCAACCGCCGCATCGTACCAGTCGATGGTTTGATCAGCTTCTACAGAAGCATTCAATGAAGGGAAAATCACCCCTTCACAAATGGCTACATCTCCTTCACTCACCGGTGGATTCTGATCTGGGCATTCACACTCAGGTGGGTCAATTACAAAGACATTAGCACAGTTGGTAACAGGATGACTGGCATTGATGGTCAGGTTATTCAAAATAGAAACATCGGTCACGGTAAATACACCATTTCCCTGCGAGCTAAAGTCGCCCTCGCTGATGGTAAAGTTGACCTCGTCCCAATTGGCCACCGTAATTGTGGCCGTGTAGGTTAAGATATCATCAGAACATTGCGTCATCACATCGGTTAGCACCGGTATTAGATTGATGGTCAAGGTCACCGGTGTGCGTACGCTCACACAGCCACTTACGGGATCCTCGCTTTCTGCATAGAAGGTTCCGCTGTTCGGAGGCAGATAGGTTGAGGAATTGCTCAGAAGCAAACTTCCACCTATTGCCGCATCATACCAATTGACTTCCAGCCCCGGCTCGGTGGTGACACTTACCGCGGGGATCACATCTTCATCACAGACCGACAGGTCGCCATTGCTGATGGGCGCCGGGATGACTGGGCAATCACAATTAGGCGGCGCAATCGTAAAATCGCTGCTACAGGCCGTGGTATCCATTGCCGTAAAGGCCAGCGTGCTATCGATGGGAATATCACTGATACTGAAGCTGCCATTGCCGTTATCAGTTAATGCACCTGCATTGATCAGCAAGGTATCGGTATATTGTAAGGTCACGTTTGCCGAATATGTCGTCAGGTCTGCCGAGCAAAGCGTCTCAGAGGTCAGCAGTACCGGAAGAGAATCTACCACCAGACTGACCGGCATACGGCTGGTACTGACACAGTCATTAATCGGGTTGCGCGTTTCAGCGAAATAGGTGCCCGGCCCGGGAGGCGTATAACTACTCGAATCGGAAAGCAACAGCGTCCCATCCATTGCCATATCGTACCAGTCTACCACCAGGCCAGAATCCACCTCAACGCTCAATGACGGAATGCTGTCTCCCTCACAAATACTGATGTCTCCTAAACTTACCGGAGGATTTACATCCGGGCAATCACAATTGGGAATGTTTAGCATCCAGTCTGAAGTACACCCCGATAAGGTATCAAAAGCAGTAAAGGAGAAGAGACTATCAATGGGAATATCTTCAATAATAAAGCCGCCAAATCCTTCATTAGTCACCGTGCCTGCATTCACCCTAATGCTATCAGTATTGGTCATGGCGAGGGTCACAAAATAGGATAAAATATCGTCATTACAGGCCGCAAATGCTTCAATCAGGGCCGGCAGCGGATCAACGGTCAGGGTGACTGCGGTGCGTGTATTGCTAACGCAATCATTGAGCGGATCACGTGCCTCGGCATAATAGGTGCCAGCCATTGATGGTGTAAACGAGTTGGCATCAGCCAGTAAAAGCGTGCCGCCAGTAGCCTGGTCATACCAATCTACCGTCAAGTCTGCATCAACCGTTACGGATAAGGCAGGAAGCGTTTCCCCCTCACAAACTGACACATCACCATCACTCACTGGCGCATCGATATTGGGACAACCACATACCGGCGGATTGAAGGAAAAGTCATCGCTACAGCCAGTAGTAGAGTTGGAGGCTGTAATCATCAGCACCTCATTGATATCGATTCCGGAAATGGTGAAATTTCCTCCGCCATTATCAGTGATGAACCCAAAATTGGCACTAAGCATATCAGCATCATCAAGGACTACCGTTGCCGTATAGGTCATAAAATCAGCCGCGCAGTCAAGACTGGAATTCTGTAAAGTGGGAACTGGGTTGATCGTTAAGGTGACAGGGGTTCGGCCATTGCTTACGCAATCTGTTGCAGGATCAAGCGCTTCGGCATAGTAGGTTCCGGCAGCAGCAGGAGTGAAGCTTGTTGAATTGCCCAAAAGCAAGGTTCCGCCGGAAGGTGCATCGTACCAGCTGACAACTAACCCGGCTTCCGTGGTCACCACCAGCGCTGGAATATTTTCGTCTTCACAAATGGTCTGATCCCCCAGGCTCACGGGTAATGGAACCGTAGGGCAATTACAGTCCGGTGCCGTTACATTGACCAACTCGCTACACATGGTTGTAGTATTGATCACGGTCAATACCACCGCCTGTCCAGCAGGAATATTACTGATGGTAAAAGACCCACCTCCGTTGTTGACCACGGTTCCAAAGTTGCTATTCACCTGATTGGCATCGGTAGTCAGGTTGATAGTATAGGTCATCAAGTCGGGTGCACATTCGGTGGTAAAGCTCGAATTGGGGAAGTCATTGATCGTCACAAAAATCTGAGCGGGCAGGCTTTCACAGCCATTAACATCTACATCAGTTACCCAATAGCTGGTTACTCCGGGAACAGAAGTGTTTAATGGCGGTACAAAGGGAGTGCCATTGCCAATTGGAACAATATTACCAACAGTGGGGTCCTGATCGTACCAATTGAGCGATACACCCTGCCCGGTGGCCGTTAATGCCGGTGGTTGATTGTTGACACAAATTTCTTCATCAGCATTAACTATTGGCGGAGGCAAGGGGCTGTTCACCACAACTGTAACCGTCGCTGCGGCCCCTTCACAGCCGCTCACATTGGTTTCGGTGACCCAGAAAGTGTAATTGCCGGGCACCCCGGTATTAATCACCGGAGTAAACGGAGACCCGATACCAATTGGAGATACGCCTCCTCCTGCGGGATTTTGATCATACCAGGAAAGCGTGCCCCCACCACCGATTGCCATCAGTTGCGGAGCGGCCGCATTGGGGCAAATTGGAGGAGGGTTACTGACTACCGGTGCATTCGGGCCCGTTTCAATGGAAATAGTCACCATGGTTGCGTTACCCTCGCAGCCGCTGGCATTGGTTTCGGTCACCCAGAAATTAAACGTTCCGGGAGTGGCCGTATTGATGGCCGGCGTAAATGGGCTCCCTGTTCCAATAGGTATGCCTCCGGATGTCGGGTTTTGATTGTACCAGGTTAGCGTTCCTCCGGTACCAAATGCCGTCAGGGCAGGTGCTGGGTTATTGACACAAATGGGCGCAGGATTATTCGAATTGGGAGCGGTTGGTCCCGGTTGGATGGTCAAGGTAAACGGCGTGGCCATGCCCTCACAACCACTTGCGGCAACCTCAGTTACCCAATAGTTGAAGGTACCGGGGATGGAAGAATTTACCGGAGGGGTAAAATTCGGGCCCATAAAAATCGGGAAGGGACTTCCGATGGCCGGATCAGAATCGTACCAATTGAAGGTGCCGCCAGTACCCGAGGCCGCAAATGACGGAACGGGTTCATTGACACAGATGGTCTGGCTGGTAATACCGGGGGGCGGCGGCGGGTTTTCAATCGTCACCGTAAAGGTCACC
The DNA here is from genome assembly GCA_965229635.1 of Saprospiraceae bacterium. Lineage (GTDB taxonomy): Bacteria > Bacteroidota > Bacteroidia > Chitinophagales > Saprospiraceae > BQJU01. Next base: position 607,284 of record OZ245894.1, on the reverse strand, counting down.
GGATCGCTTTCACAGCCGCTGACCTCTTCGGTAATATAGATGACTTGCGAAGTCGTCGTAGTAAAGGTATAGGACGGTCCTGATGCCAATTGCAGGGTCAGACCGGGATCACTGTAGAAATTAAAAGTGGCCGGTGATTGCCCATTTCCCGAAAGGGGAGAAATCGTAATGGTCGTTCCCGAACAGGCCGTCACCGATGACGGAATGACGATGGGTAATCCCAGATTTAACACCAATACATTAAAAGGCGTAGGAGGACTTTCGCAGCCAGCGGCATTGGTTTCGGTCACGTAAAAAGTGGTCACAATGCCCGGTGTAACGATGCCCGAAGGATCAAAGGGAACGCCGGTAAAAATCGGTGATCCGAGTCCCGGATTATCATACCAGTTGAAGGTGCCGCCTGAACCACTGGGGGTGATGGAGAGTGATTCGCCCGGACATACCTGAAAGAAATTATCGACCATGGGCGGCGGCGGCGCTGGCAATACATTGACCAATACCGGCGCGCTGGTGGTCGGGCATGGTCCAGGAGTAGTATACACTACCGAGTAGGTCGCTCCGGCAGTGGCATTGCTTATTTGTCCGGTAGCTGTATTGATGCCCGCGCCATCACCTGGAGGAGGATTCAAGGCAAAGGATCCTCCCGGTGTAGCGATGAATGTAGGTCCGTTGCTACCATTTTCACAGAAATCGGGAAAGGTAAAGCTGGGATCTCCAGAAGTGACCGTAATCGGACCGCCACTAAAACTAGCACTACAGCCATTGCCATCGTCAATAAGGGAAATTCCGTAACTATCGCCGTTATTCAGGCCACTGATCACAATGTTTTGTCCCGAAGCACCACTCTGGGTCATGGTGCCTGCTCCGGCATTGACTACATTGTATGAACCGGGAAACAGTTCGGGGTATCCTCCAGTAATTTGCAGGGTCACTTCGCCCGTGCAATTGTCTACGTTCACGGCATTAATCATGATCTCATTGAGGAAGGTAAATTCATAGGCTTCCATTAGATTGACATCAAAACAGCCATCGCCATCCAGATCGTGATTAATGGGCATGATCACCGCATCAGAAGCCACGGGAGCAAACCAGAAAGTATTGATTCCCACGGATCCCTGAATCTGCCCCAGATTGGAGTTGTCAAAGCTTTCGCCTGTCCAGTACCACCCGGTAAAACAAGGGTCTGCGTCCAGGTCTTCTTCCGTTGGAGGACAACTGAAGATCGCCAGCATCACTCCGGCTACGTTGCCTGCAGCACCCGGAGGCAGCACATAATCACCATTGTGAATCAACTGCACCTGCGCACCGTAACAAACCACCGTGGGTACCGTACCGCCGCCATCATTCACTAAAGTCATCGTACCAGCAAAGGCCGCACATGGCTGTGCGGAAATCCGGATAGTCAGAATCAGAAGAAAGCTACTGAGGAATAGTAATTTTTTCATAACCTGTCGTTTAGACTGATCAAAGCAATGTATTTTATGCAGCGCTGTTCCTGTGTGTGGGTAGCGGAACGCAACCAGAGGGGAGTGGTTCCTTTCATTAAAGATACGGATTCCAGGCAATATGTTGCCTTACCACATTGGCTTACCCGGAAAAGTTTTCTAGTTTTGGCCTCCAAACATGATCTCAGCAAAACCAGGATAAATGACAATTTCAGCTATTGTGGCTACCGCAAAAAACGGGGTGATCGGAAAGGACAACGATATTCCCTGGTACCTGCCCGCCGATTTGAAGTATTTCAAAAAGGTGACGCTCAATCACCATATCATAATGGGCCGCAATTGTTTTGTTTCAATTGGCCGCCCCCTGCCCAAACGCACCAATGTTATTGTTACCCGCAACCCTTATTATGTAGCCTCCAATGCACTGATTGTCCGCTCTATTGATGAAGCACTGACCATTGCGGAAGAAAATGGAGAAGAAGAGGCTTTTATCATCGGTGGCGGACAAATTTATGAAGCCAGCCAGGAGTATTGGGATAAGCTATACCTCACCGAAGTAGACCTCGAAGTGGAAGGGGATATTTTCTTTCCAAAACTTGACCTGAATGAGTGGAAACTGATCTCCGAAGAGCCGCATCAAGCGGATGAAAAAAATGAGTACGCCTATACTTTTAAGGTATTGGAGAGAATTTCAGGGTAAATAAGCTTGCATCACAGGAAAACATTTTGTATTTTGCTTTAAATTTTGAAACAATTCCGAGGATTACTCAGAGTTTGGCATCAATAAACCAGCATTAATTTCGAGAACCCGCCAACGCTCTTCCGCTTACCTACGCGGAATTATCAGGTTTATTATCAAAACAGCCAAACATGAGAGAAGAGTTGTTACACTTCGTCTGGCGCATGCGCCGTTTCAACCATGATCAATTATTGACCACTGAAGGAGAGCCGCTGGATATTTTACAGGCAGGTACGCACAATACCCATGCCGGTCCTGACTTTAGCGATGCCCGCATTCGCATCGGAGATACCTTTTGGGCAGGAAATGTGGAGATGCACCTGCTGGCGTCCGACTGGCACCGGCATCAACACGAACAGGACGCCAGCTATGACAACGTGATCCTGCATGTGGTTTTTGAGGAAGATCAACCTATTTTGCGCAAAAGCGGGGAGCGGATTCCGTGCCTGGAGTTAAAAAGGCGCATCCCTGCAAAATTGTCTGCCCAATACCTTAGGCTACAGCACAACGAGCATTGGATTCCCTGCCAGCATCAGTTTTATCAGGTGTCGGAAATAACGCGTAACCTTTGGCTCGACCGGCTGCTGGTGGAGCGGCTGGAGCAACGTACGGCCAGCTTGGAGCAGCGCCTGAAATGGAATCGCTTTGATTGGGAGGAGACCTTTTACCAATGGCTCGGGCGAAGTTTCGGCGTAAAGGTCAATATCGATCCTTTTGACCAACTGGTGCGAAGTGTATCATTGTGGGTTTTACACAAACACAAAAACAACCTCTTCCAGATCGAGGCCCTGCTATTCGGTCAGGCGGGATTACTCACTGACGAATTGAAGGATGAATACCCCAAACGGTTGCGGGAAGAGTACCTCTTTTTACAAAAAAAATATCGGCTTACGCCAATGTTTGGAAGCACCTGGAAATTTTTGCGCATGAGGCCCGCCAATTTTCCAAGTATCCGCATTGCCCAGTTGGCCACACTCATTTATCAATCGGTGCATTTGTTGAGCAAGGTGCTAGTCGTGCAAAATGTGGCCGAAATCGAAAATATGCTGGAGGTGCAACTGTCCAACTATTGGCAAACCCATTATCTCTTTGATCGGGCTTCCGCCAAACGCAAGAAACGACTGGGCAAGAATACAGTGCATTTGCTGATCATCAATACCATTGCACCATTTTTGTTTTTCTACGGGAAATACAAGGGAGATCAGGATTATAAGGACTTAGCTTTGCAACTTTTGGAAGAGTTACGACCGGAGGAAAATAGTGTCATTACACAATGGGAAGCATTGGGCGTAAGCCCTCAATCAGCCTATCAAAGTCAGGCCTTATTGCAGCTAAAAAATGAATACTGTAATCAGCAGAAGTGTTTGCAATGTGCTGTAGGATCGGCAGTTCTGACCGGGTCGTGATCAGAACCGCCAAACCACTACAGTTACATAACATAATACCAAACCATAGTTCATGTCTGGAGACCAAACGTTGAACTTAAAAGACTGTTAGCGGGTGATTGTCGGGTGATTGTGATTATTGTGCTCCGTGAAACAGCAGCTTGCCCTGACTAGTTACATCAAGCGTTACTTTTCCGCTGATGTTGTAGTCAACCGTACCGCTGCCCTGGATATTCAGTGTGGTGGTCTGGGCTTCGAAATCCTCTGCGTACAGATTGCCTTGCCCACCGGTTTGTATCGTTGCATCATTGGCAGTACCGTGTAGACGAAACTCTGATTTGTCTTGTACATTGATCATCAATTGTTGGGTTTGTACTCCCAGGGTGATCTGGCTTTCCTGGTTGGCCAATACCTGCAATTTCTCCAGCTGAAGGTCTTTGCCCACAATACGGTTTTGACCATCCGCAACCAGCACCGAAAATTGTTGTACGGGAATCGTCAGTTTCATATCCCGGGAGGCGCTCACCTGTTGATCCGTATTAAAGGTTACGGTGAGCTTTTGGTTGTTGACGGTCATCGACACGACGTCGGTGAGGTTTTCGTCAGCTGTCAGCGTGGCTTCACCTTCACCGGCTACCAATTCGATTTGCAGCGGCATCTCTCCCTGAATTAGGAGGGTATCGAAGGTATTTAATGGAATTTGCTGGCTGATTACATTGCGATTGCCTTGTATACTTTCCCTGTTCTCTGATGTAATCTCCTGCCGTGGTTGAATATTGCTACGGAAGGTAATGGCCAGGGCCAGAACGGATGAAAAAAGGAATAAGAGCAGGCCCAAAAGGATTTTATTACTGGTTTTGGTAAACATATTTCTTCGTTTGAAAGTGTTTAAACTATTGTGGCTGGCCCAAAATCAAGCTCCCTGTTTATCAATAATGCAGAATAGCTGGAGCCTGTTTATCAATCCATCAGGGTAGGAATAACCCCCAAATGGATGAGCCACAATAATGCTGTATAAAGAATAATCAGTAGTGTCATTTTTTACCGTTTTGACTTTTCTGATAAATCTCTTTGAGGTCTTCAAAATCGATCTGCAGTAATCGCATCATTTTAAATACCTCGGGCAGGTGCTGTTTGGTAAAACTCTCTTTTTTGAGCTGCCGCGTCTTTTCATAAGCGTCATCCGACACGAAGTAGCCAATACCTCGCTGGTTGAAAATGATACCTTTTTCTTGTAGATAACTGTAGGTTCTGACCACTGTATTGGGGTTGACTTGCACGGTGGAAGCCATTTCGCGCACCGATTGCACCCGATCGCCGGTTTGCAACCGCTCTGCCAGAATATTGTCGAGGATGTAGTCGGCGATTTGCATATAAATTGCTTTTTGTTGCTTAAAATCCATCTTAAACCTCTTTTTCTTTAAGTTTGAAATATCCGATCAGTAACAATACTGGCCACAATAATATGTAGAATGAATATTTGACAACCGGCCATAGTGAATCTGTGAGCCAAAGGTCAAAACCTTCTTTAGGTTGTGGTCCAGGTCCGGCAAATTCAAACCCATTGAAATACTCGGAAAAAAGCACGCGCACGCAGAGATACAGGAAGGCCAAAAGGCTCATGCCCACTAACATCAGGCTGAAGCTCGTTTTCACTATGGAATATCGCTGAAACACAACTGCGCCAATTAGGAAGGCAGATTGTATTACTATGTACATTTGTATGTGCAGTCGCTGAAAATCTCCGAATAGAGCTAATTGCTCAAACTCATAACCGGAATAGGCCTTCACCACCACCCCGATGGCTAATGCTACCAGCTGGTAAAGCAAAGTATAAGCAATAGGAAAGAATATGGCGGTCACAACCCATTTGCTGGCAAACTTTTCCAGGTTGGAGGCCGGGAGTGTCAGGTAAAACTGCCGTTGGGCATCAGCGACCAATTCGTGAAACGAAACACTGGTAAAAAGGAAGCCCCCAAAGTAGAGGATTATCGGATACCAGATGCGGTTAAACCATTGTGGGCCATTGTCGGGGTCATCGGAATAAACCAAGGCATTGAGAAGCAAAAATGCAATGACGAGGGCAACAATAATTAATAAGGTACGGTGATTGTCCCGCCACTCTTTCCTCAACAAAAGGCCAAAACGTTTAGGGTCGAAAATATTAGACTTCATGAGGCAATTCTGTTTTAAAGAGTTGAGCAAATAAGGCTGGCTGGCGTGTCACCGCATTGAATAGCACTTCCACATCCACCTCTTCACCAAAATCGTCTGGATTTTCTGCCCTGGAGACGGTCATATAACCGCCAGGAACACGCTCATGATAGATAACCGATGACTCATCCGGAGCATCAAACTGGACGTCGAAGCGAACTTTTCGGGTGATTTCTTCGAGACTTTCGTGAAAAATAATTTTGCCTTCGTCCAGGATGATGATCGGATCAATCAGGTTGGCCATATCTCTCACCTGGTGTGTAGAAACAATGAAGGTGCGTTCTTCATTGATAGCACCGGCGATCAACTGCCGGAACTGAGACTTGGAGGGGATATCCAGGCCATTAGTAGGTTCATCTAAAATGAGAATTCGGGAATTAGTGGCCAGGCCGAACCCAAGCATCACTTTTTTCTTCTGCCCATACGACAGTTCTTTCATCTGCCGATTGGTAGATAACCCGAATTCTCCAAGAAAATGATCGAATTCGCTGCGATCAAACTTTGGGTAAAACGGTGCGTAGGTGTTGATAAACCCGGCGATTGTTTTTTGCGGAATGAAGATTTCTTCTGGTATAAAAAACAAGTCGGCCAGAAAGTTAGGAAGCCTTTCAGTCGGGTGATACTCCAATACTTTACAAGTGCCTGCATCGGGAAATAACAGTCCGGAAATCAAGCGGAGCAGAGTAGTTTTACCCGCACCATTCTTTCCCAGGAGGCCATAAATATTGCCGCCCGGGATAGATAAATCCAGATCGTCAAAAACCTTTTGTCGACGCCTGTAACTAAAGGAGAGGTTTTTCATTTCGATCATTTGTCTTCTGTTTTAGTGTACTACTTTACTAATACACTACAAATGTGCAACAGTTTTGGCAATAAGTCAAGGGATTCCACAAAAAAATTGTTTTGTAAATCGTTACAGCCCTTCCATCGTCGCTTTTAGCTGCTGATATAGCGGTTGGAAAAGAGCAAATCGCTTTTGGTAAATTTCCTGATTGGCAGGTTGAGGATAGGTTGATGAAGTGGTGTGAATCCAGGCGCTGAGGTCGTGATAGTTTTCAATTTTGTTCAAAGCTTTCATCGCCAGCATGGCCGCGCCAATGGCTGAACCATCGGTGCCCGTGAGCAGGTGCACGGGCAGTCCAAAAACATCAGCAATAATTTGGCGAACCAACCCGGAGCGGGCCAATCCTCCATTCACCCGAATTTCTTCCACGGAAAAATCGGGCATTGTTTTTAAATCATTAAAGATGCTATAAATATTGAGGATAACCCCTTCCAGCGCCGCTCGGCCGAGGTGTGCGTTGGTATGGTGGGCTCGGAGGCCAATGATCGTTCCCGTAGCTTGTTCATCCCACAGTGGAGCCCGCTCGCCGTAGAGCCAGGGGAGTACCAATAAACCCTCTGCGCCAGATGGAATGCCTTCCATTTGGGAAAGAATTTCTTCTGAAGTCTGTTCTTTAAAAAAATTTTCCCGCAGCCAGGCAAAGACATTACCGGCATTATTGGTAGCGCCACCATTGATGTAATACTGATCATCGAGGTGGTACCAAAAAGTTTTGCCTTGCGGATGAATGAACGGTTGTAGATTGCCCGTTCGGATCGCGCCGCTCGTGCCCAGGGTTACGGCCACTGCGGAACGATCCAGCGCCAGGGCGCCCAGGTTAGCCAGGCAGCCATCACTGGCACCAATAACAAAAGGTGTGTTGGCTGGCAGCCCAGTTCGTTGGCAAATTTCGTGCGTTAAACCTTGTAGTTGATAGCTCGTAGGCACAAGCTTGGGCAATTGTTTTATTGAAACTCCTGTCATTTCCACTGCCGGCGTATGCCATACTTTATCTCGTACCGCCATCAAGCCAGTAGCTGAAGCCAGCGAATAATCAATCACATATTGGCCAAAAAGCCGGTGAAGGATATATCCTTTTATGTCGAGAACGCAATGTGTCCTATCCAGCAACTCCGGCTGGTGTTCCCGAAACCAGATCAACTTGCACAAGGGCGACATGGCATGAATGGGCGTACCCGTGGCTTGATAAATTTCTTTTCCCTGTTCACTGCTTTTTAATTGTTCCGCCTGCTGTCTGCTCCGAGTATCCGACCAAAGAATGGCATTGGTCATCGCCTTTCCGTGCTGATCCATCAGGATCAGGCTATGCATGGCGCCACTAAAACTCACCGCCATTGGAGCTGCCCCCACTTGCCGGATCACCTCCGCGATGCCGTCCAGCACTGCGGTAAAAATCCCCTCAGGGTTCTGCTCAGCCCATCCCTGCCGGGGACGCAGCGTGGGGTACTCCTGCTCCACCTTAGCCAGGGTTTTGCCTTCCGTGGAAACCGCTAGAATTTTGGTGCTGGTCGTTCCGATATCGATGGGTAGGAGGTAGGACATGGGCATTGCGTTTTTGCAAAAGTACGCAATCCCACAGAGGGCAACATAGATGGAAGGCAACTTTCAAAGTACTTTCCATCTACAGCCCTACCCCTTCGCAAACTGCAAATAATCCAGAAAGTAGATCACTTTAATAGAAATGCTGTTGGTTTGGGCTTCTTTAAAAAGTCCGTCCAGGTTTTTAAAATAGTCTGCATGAACGAAGTCTTCTTCGCCGAAAATGGCGTTTTTCCACACGATGTAGAGATCACTTCCCGGAGCAAAGCGCCAGCGATAAACCATATCGATATTAAAGGCGTTGAAGTTTCGATCCTGGGGCTCGCTGTAGTCGGAGTCAGCCAGGTTGCCATCCTCATTTAGCAAGTGGAAGCTCTCGTATTCCACCTTTGACCAATAGTGCCGCATCCGGAAAGTCAGGGCCATATTGGCGCTAAAATTGTAACGGGCATTGAACACATTCTCGTAAGTCAATTGATCACGGCGGCCAAAGATGACATCAATTTCCTGCGTTTCGATGCCGGTTTCCGGGTCGACAAAGGTGTTTTCCAGTTTGTCAACAAATCCTACGCTGCGCGGTGCCGCATATCGCCCTACCTGCATTTCAAAGTTGAGTTTGTCATTCACACGGTAACGACCGGAGAAGGTGTTATTGAATCTATGCCGACCCTCTTCACTGGTGGTCATAAAGTTGGTACTCAGCAATAAGCGGAACTTTTTGCGGCTATCGGTCCCAATATTCAGGCCGTAATTGTGGATTCGTGGGTTTCGGTAAAAGCGGCCCTCCGTACGCGGCTCAAAATAATCAAAGGTGGCAAAGGGCTGGTGGTAAGTATAAAAATTGATATTCCAGAAGTTTTTGGTCTCTCCCCAGGCCCAGCCTTCAATGCCGTATTCTGCGTAAACATCCGGCTGATAAAGACGGGTATACCCACTCCAGGTGCCAATGCCTCCACGGTTGAAACCCCAGAAGGATTTGTAGCGGTTGTATTCGACCCACATGCTGGCGTTGCGTTCATTATTGTTATACAAAAAACCTAGGTCGTTTGGGTCGTAGGTATCACTTTCTTCGCTGTAGTTAAGTCCCCATTGTACCGAGCCATTGGTCTTACGTAAGCTCAGGTCAAAGGTGTGTCCAAGATCGGTTTTGTCGGTGAAATACTTTTGTGAAACTGCTCCGCTTCCGGAAATAGCATAGGAATTGGCCTTATTCCGTAAGGTAAATACGCCCCCGGTGACATTGGCATCATAGTCGCTACCCGAGCGCAAAACAGTGGTATTGATCAAGGTGGCAAAAGAGTTATTTTTCAGGTTTTGGTCTAAAACCAATACGTTGTAATTGGTGGTGGGTGAGGTTTCAAATTCGCGCTCCTCTCCTCTTGCATTGCGAATGACAGCCTTGCGCCGCCCTTCCGTAGCATTAAAAAAGCCAATACCCAACCCTTTGCTGTTCCTTCCGGAAATCTTGGTGGCGTTGTACAACTGTCCCGTACTGGGGTTGGAAACGATTTCTTCGCCGTCTTGTAGTTGGTCTTCCACATCATAATAATGCAGCGGTGTACCCCCAATCCGACGGCTGTAGAAAAGACCTCCTTTATTAAACAACTCCGTTCCTTCGGTAAAAAACTGGCGATTTTCATCAAATTGAACCTCAAATGGCGAAAGGTTCAACACCTGATTGTCCGATTGGGCTTCGCCAAAATCCGGGATAAGGGTCATGTCCAACGTAAAGGCATCACTAATGCCGTATTTGATATCCATGCCCCCATTGAAGGAACGGCCAAAGGAATTTTTCGGATCCCCTTGCGCATCGTGATAGTGCTGACCATAGACGGCCAGGAATGGTGTAGCTTGCAACCGCACCGGCGACTTGATGTCGCGTACATCGGTCAGGTAGCCCGCCTGATTGAGAAAGCCACTTTGATTGGGATCAATTTCATTCCAAAAGCTCTTCTCTTGCAAGCGGCGAATCATGCGCCCAAAATTGAGGTGCCAAACCTGCTCACTACGGTCCGGGAAACGGATAGCGGAGTAGGGGATCTTCATCTCAGCAATCCACCCGTCAGCAGTAATAGCGGTCTTACTTTCCCATACGGCATCCCATGATTCATCTTCGCCAAAGGTGGAGTACTTGGCATCAAACTGAACGCCCGCCGGTGTGACAATGAAACTCACCCCATTGATGCCATCGCGGTAAGCATCGATAAAAATGCCAAACCAATCAGTATTACCAAATTGATCTCGTTGGGATAGCTCCTTCAAAATGCTGTCGGGTTGGGTATCGTACATCTTGGCACCAACATAAATTCCATCGTCATCGTAGGTGATCTTGACTTCCGTGCGCTGGCTGGGATTTTCACCCGCATTGGGCTGCAGCTGAACAAAGCCGGTGGCATAGGGCGCACTCACCCAGATTTCATCATTTAGCGCTCCGTCAAGAACCGGGCTCTCCATGACCCGGGCGGCCCGGAGCTGTTTCTTTTTTAAATCGAGATTTTGGGCATAGGTAGATATACAAATGCCAAGCATGCATAGGGAAAGGGTGTACTTTTTCATCAGGTGATTTCTTTGTCTTTTCTAATGAGAATACAATTATCCAAACTATTTGCTATCGTCGGCACCAAAAAAGACGAATGACTTGTTTTGGTATAGCAACTGTTTAAAAGACGAAAGAAATATTGAAAAGTTGCTTTAGAGCGTGTTTGGAGTTTTCCAAACACGCTCTAAAGCAACAAAGCCGGAAGCATCATCATGTTTGATGACGCTTCCGGCTCCGTGGTAAATGGAAGGCACTTCGCAAGTTCCTTCCATCTTACCACCCAGGTATAATATTCAACCCAAACACACCTTTCGTTTCCTTCATCAAAGGAACGGCGTAGTAGGGCTCCAAAATCAATGCACCAAAGACATTGATTCGTACCGAGGCACCGGCACTAAATACTGGTCTAACGGCATTGTAGAGTACTACAGGCTCTCCAGTTTGTGGATTGATGCGTGGATTTCCCTCACCGTCGAGCTGGTATACATCGCCGGATAATTGGGCATTTTTGGTCCAGGCCATACCACCGTCCACGAAGAGGTTGAGATCGGTAAGTAGGAATTTGGACTTGATCAATGCCAGTTGTTCCGGTCCGGTAAATGGCAGACGTACCTCGAAGTTACCAACCAGCATCTTGCTACCCAGCAATTCGTCAAAACTACGTCCGTTTTGCAACAGAATCTGCTCCGAATCCGAGAGGTTGTAACCACGGATATACCACGGACTACCGACATAGAGTGGGAACAACTGCTCGCTGTTGCCACCGTAACGACCATAGTGCATCGCACGGAAGGCCAGGGTTACAGGTCTCAAGCGTAGGTACTTTCTATAGTCAGCGGTAATGCCGGTGAACTCAAATTCGCCGAAGTAGCGCTCAGCTCCCAAGCGGTAGCGATACCCCGCTAGCGGGGCCGTCAATCCGAAATAGGAATTATCACCTACAAATGCGGCTTCAACAGTACCCAGTTGGAAACCGGGAGGAGCTTTCTGCTTTTCGCGCTCCTGGTAGATGAGCTGTCCGAACTCATTATAATAGTTGTCAAACTGTACCACCTTATTGCTGTAGAAGGCAAAAGATCCACCGACCTCAAACCTAGTAGTAGTCGAGAAAGGATATTGGGCGAAGACCCCTACCTTGTCCTCAAACAAGCGATTAAGGTCGTAATTTAATCGTTGAGCCAGGATGCCGGTGTTTTCATCAATCTGCAAGGTATCGATGGTGTTGGAATTGATGCGCAGACTCCGGTAGGGAATGTGCGATAGATAAGCTCCCCAGCTGATGCGGTTCTTACGATTGATGTAAGCCACCGTACCACCAAAGTCAGATATCTCACCATTCAAGGCCAAACTGGCGAATATCTGGTTGTTGCCAAGGATGTCTCCAAATAGCATATCGATACCACCGGCCACACCACTTACCGTACCAAAGGTTGGGCTTTGGCCGACGCCTACGCCCGCACTACCATTAATGTAGTCGAGCTTAAATTTTGGCTTGTAAGGAACGGCTGTCAATTGACTATCCGGTAGCTCCTGCATTTCACTAAAGTCTGCCAGCTGATTGTCAACAACACGTTTTACCGTAGGATTGAACTTTGGTAATGCCGCTGGCGTCATGTCTACCGCCGCCGGGTCCACTTCCTTTTGCAGGAAATCTTCCGGTCTGGCACGATAGATGTCGTAACCATTCTGTGAGAAGTAGGAATAAACCAACCGGTCGCGCTTGCCTGCCATACTGATGGCTGGAGCATAAGGCGTAATACCACTCACCCCTGTAATCAGGTCGGTCAGCTGATAGACCTTACCTGAGGTACGATCATATTTGTAGATATTGCGGAATCCGTCGCGGTTGGACAGGAACAACAGGTTACCTTCCGTATCCTCAATCGGGTTGAGGTTGTCGGCACCCGGAAATACCGGGTAGTTAGTAATGGCGCCGGTCTCGACATCCATTTCCGCCAGGTTGAAGGCCAGGTAGCTGTCTCCATTATCCATACTCAACTGATCAGAAGAGAAGTACAGGCGCTGACCATCATCTGACCATTCGGCGTGTAATTCGGCGTAAGCCGTATTCGTCAATTGTTTTACTTCCTCGGTCCGAAGATTGTAGGCATACAAGTCGGTTTGTCCATTCACCTGACCGGTAACCACAATGGTCTTTCCGTCTGGCGACCAGGCCGGGTTACTGAAGGCGGGTACACCTTTAATCTTCGTTTCCTTTGTCGTTTTTCCCGTAAGGGCTTCCTTAATAATCAGGATATTATCTCCCTGGCTTACGCCAACAAAGGCAAACTCCTTACTATTTGGTGACCACGTACCCGATGACTCGATAAAATTGAAATCATCAATGTGTCCGTCTCTGGTAGTGCTGGCTACCTTGCGAATAATCTCACCGGTGCGGGCATCTGCCAAGAACAGGTCGATAGAGAAAAGGTCACGCTCGGAGAGGAAAATCAGGTAGCGGCCATTAGGACTTACCTCAGGGGCAACATTCATGCGACCTGCATTATCTTTATTGATCAATGCTTTACCTACAAAGCGTTCTTCTCCATCACCGATGTATTGTTTGAAATGTTTTTTCATGCCTTCCTCCCACAGGGTGGAAAGGTCGTTTTTGGTCATGCCCAACACCTGCTTACAGGCCACATCGAAGCCGTATTTGGCGGTAGTCACAAAGAACGGCGCAATCACATCATCGCCCTTCAGGCCGGTAAGAAAGGCCCAGAAAGCCTGTCCATAGCGGTAGGGGAAATACTTTGGATTGTCCAGTTTCTTAATGCTCGGAAAATCATCGTGCAATACTGCAGCACGCATCCACATCGCAGTATGGGCATCCACACTACCAATGGATAAGTACTCCGCAAGTCCTTCCACCATCCACAAGGGAAGGTTGGTCAGGTTGCGTAACGAGGTGGAGTCGCCACGAATAATCATGTCGTATTGAAATGCGTGCACCAGCTCGTGTCCGAGTACGTGACGAGTCTGCTCATTACTCACCGCAATTGGCATAATCACCCGATTCTTAAATGCTTCGGTCACACCGCCCGTCCCGCTACCGATGGCTCCACCAATGGTGTTGGTTTGCTGAAAATCGGGGTGGTCATTGTAAAAGATCAGGGGATTTTTACTTGCGAAAGTGTCGTGTAAGATCTCCTGGTGCAAATGATACCACTGCTCACTCTGGCTGGCGAGCTCTTCCAGTAGTTCGGGATTGTTCAAATAATGATAAATCTCAAAGTTTGGCGTTTGATGAACATCAAAGTCAAAACTTTGGTAGTTGGGTTTATTCCGCCCAAAATACTGAGCGGATAAGTAGGGAATGGTTCCCAGAATTAATAAAAGACTCAATAAATATTTCACACCTTTCATAGCTTAATTTTGGATATTAAATTGTAGATAGTTTCAAAGAGCGGCTTGAGCAGTTCAAACCTTGTCTCTCAGTTACTTATAACAACAAGAAAAAGGGAAAAGTGCGATAAAAATTATGTAAGGCTGGTTAAATTTCTCTTAAACTATTGGCCGGTGCCAGCTATCAGATATCGTAAGCTGAAGGAAATGTTAAAAACCTGCATTTATTGGAAGGACGGGCAACGTTACTTAGTAAATTTGCACTGACGAATCACCCTGTCATCAGCTTTGATGATAATCAAATAGTCTCCATTAGAAATCTTATTGACATCCAGTTTTTTGGCGTAAGGTCCCGGCTTTTGCGCCTTCAATGAGGCGCGTGTGACTTCTTTCATTCCGTCCTGATTGATGAGAATGATGGTAACATCACAATGAGTAGTGAGGCGATAATCAACCGCAACACCGCCGGTAGCGCGATCTACTGTTAGCGATTGTACCGTGGTCAATTCATCTTGAGCGGGAGGGATGTTGGCCTTAGGCTTCTTCGAAACCAGAATTTCTTCCTGAGGAGGTCGAGGTGGGGGATTTGGGTTTACAATTCTTAAAACACTGCCATTAGGGGCCTGCCAAACCTTCAAGCCTGGCGGTTCGTGGAAAATGTTATTGTGATCTACTTCCTGTACACGCGTTGCTCCGTCCGTTTCTATCGTTCGTGCTTCGATGGCGTACTGATCGACAAAAATCCATTTAAACTGATTGAAGCTTCCACTGGCGCGGGTCCAAGATTTATTGTCGTTATTGGTGCGCAGCGGAGCCCCCCAGCATCCTTCGCCGGTGTAGACGGTACCACGCACATCATCGCGGATAAACCCTTGCTCACTGCCCGGCTCACGTGAAGGGCGGATGGGGTAGGTCCATTTTACCACGTGTGCATCAGACTCTACCACCAGATTTACCTGAAACTTGTGAAACAATGTTGCCCAGTTGATCAGCAACTCATCACGCTCGGGCTTGCTGCTGGTATGGGGGCGAATGGTATGGTGGTATTGAGCCAGCTTCCAGGTCATGTGCATATTGGACTTGAGGTCTTTTTCAAGCCAAAGCTTTTGATTTCCGCTGGCAGGTATGAGGGAATTTAAAGTATAAATTCTCACCAAATTGCCCCCCAATGTCAGGGCGTAATAAATGTTGGCTTCCTTGACGTCAAAGAGATCGATTAGAGACTGGTTGGAAGCTTCATGATTTCCCCGGGTAACGATGATGGGAAACAGTCGGCCATCACTACCAACGGTGTATTGCCAGTCATCAAACCAATTTCTCCAGGAAGGAGCAGTATCATCGGCGGTCATATCGCCGCCAAACATGATACAGTGGGGGCGCAGTTTGCTCACCAGCAAATTGGCGCTGCACCGCGCCTCACGATGGTTGCGGGAATCCCCTCCGGCAATGATTGACAACCGGGTGTTGGGGTCATTGGGAGCCGTTTGGAAAGAATAGCGCTTGCTCAGCCCTTCGCTATCCTTGATCACAAAGTAATATACCGTGTTGGGGATCAATCCAGACAAACGAACAAAGTGGTTGTTCATGCCTTTTGACATCACCACATTATCTGGTTTTCTGGATTTGGGATAAGCCGTATAATTGGAGCCATTATCGATCGGACCATAATAGAGCACTGGGTTACCTCCTGACACCTGATCCCAGCCGATAACCATGGTGGTCGATGGATCATCACGCCACATGCAGCGGAAACGCTGGGTTTCGGCCATGAGCCAGCTGGTGAAAAGCAGGCATGTACAAAAGGTCGCTATTATTTTTTCCCGCATCAATATTGGTTTCTTGACGGATTGAGTCCCAAAAATAGAGCTTAATCGTAAATACAGCTAGAAAAATCAAATGTTTTAAGTAGAGAGGGTATTCTTCAGCTCCGGCTATAAAAAAGCATTTCTTGTTAGATTTATTGTACCTTTGCCGGAAAATTTAGACTTCTTTGACATTTATCATAGTAAGGTTGGCAGTAATCTAAAAAAAGATAACGAAAGTCTTACTCCGGGTCATCTTTTGAAATCCACTTTATAAGAAAATTCATCATGGACAACCAGGTTTTTGATTTAATACAGAAAGAACTAAACCGGCAGCGTCAGGGTATTGAATTGATCGCTTCGGAAAACTTTACCAGCCAGGCAGTGATCAATGCTGCGGGCAGTTGTTTGACCAACAAATATGCTGAAGGGTACCCTGGTAAGCGCTACTATGGCGGCTGTGAAGTGGTTGATGAAATTGAAACACTGGCCATCGAGCGGCTGAAGGAATTATTTGGGGCCGAATACGCCAATGTACAGCCACACTCCGGTGCTCAGGCCAATGCAGCAGTATTTCTGGCCATACTCAAACCTGGCGACCGCACCCTGGGTTTTGATCTTTCTCACGGTGGTCACCTTTCTCACGGCTCTCCGGTCAATTTTTCCGGTAAGGTGTTTGAACCTCACTTTTACGGAGTGGAAGAAGAAACCGGCACCATCGATATGGATAAGGTGGAAGCCAAAGCCCTTGAAGTCAAGCCCAAACTGATTATCTGTGGCGCTTCGGCTTACTCCCGCGATTGGGATTATGAGCGTTTCCGTGCCATTGCCGACAAGGTAGGCGCATTGTTACTCGCCGATATTGCCCACCCCGCCGGATTGATCGCAACCGGTTTGTTGAAAAACCCGCTACCACATTGTCATATTGTGACTTCCACCACCCACAAAACCCTCCGTGGACCACGTGGCGGCATCATTATGCTGGGTAAGGATTTTGACAACCCCTGGGGCCGCAAGACCAAGAAAGGCAACCCCATCAAAATGTCATCAGTACTCAATAGCGCGGTCTTCCCTGGAATGCAGGGCGGACCTTTGGAGCACATTATCGCCGCTAAGGCGGTCGCTTTTGGAGAAGCATTAAAGCCCGAATTTAAATCGTACGGCGAACAGGTCATCAAAAATGCCAGAGCTATGGCTGATGCCTTTGTACAAAAAGGCTACAAAGTCATTTCTGGCGGTACTGACAATCACATGATGCTTATCGACCTACGCTCTAAAAAGGTAACCGGCAAGGCAGTAGAAAATGCATTGGTCAAAGCCGATATCACCGTCAATAAAAACATGGTGCCCTTTGATACACAAACACCATTTGTGACCTCTGGTATCCGCATTGGCACGGCTGCGATAACGACCCGTGGCTTTAAGGAGGAAGAATGCCTGAAGGTAGTAGAATGGATCGACGCAGTCATTTGTGACATCGAAAATGAAGAGCTGATCAATACGACCCGCAAAGAAATCAACGAATTTATGGAGCGCTTCCCGTTGTACGAATCAGCAACGGCGAACGTTGGATAATAATATCAAAAAACACTCGCAGCATGGTGAAAAATCACTATGCTGCGAGTCCTTCCTCATCGTGCTTACCAGATAAAAGGGAATAACCTTCGGGTTTGTTTCTGATACTGAAGATATCGCTCTCCAAAAATCCCAATCAGGGTTTTTTCCTCAATTTTTATCCTCATGGCGTATGCGATTAACATCAAAATGAGTGCTAAGATAGTAGCCCGCCAGGCGCCCAGAAAAACAGCATTGCCCACAAATGCCAGGTAGGCGCCCAGATAGCTGGGGTGGCGTACTCTGGCATAGGGGCCAGTGGTCACCAACTGATGATCGTCAACTTGCTTCACCGTTGTGGTAAAAAATTTCCCCAATACTCGGATGGACCAAATGCGAAGCAATAGTCCCATCAGCAGAAGCATTGCACCGACCACTTCCCAGCTCAAAGCAGCAGGCCTGACACTGAGATTAGCCCATTCATAAACGGCAAAACCAACAGAGAGCACTGAAAAACCAAGGATAATAAAGACCGAAAACTGGTCTGTTTCTTTTTTTATTCGGGCCTCCTGCAAATCAATAGCTGGTTGAGTAATAAGTACCAGCCAAAAGAAAACAATCAGAGAAATGATCTTGAAGTCTAAAATGAGGTCAATGTGTCCCGTCAGGAGTAACGGCAATCCATAGGCGATTGCCAGGAAAAGTACTGAGGTAAGTTGTTTCTTCATTGTGTTTGTGATTAAGTAATTAGAGTCTGGTGGTTAATCGTTTTAGGCCAGTACCTGGGTTCGGGATGGCTGTGCCTGCGGAATCGGTAGCGGCGTGTATTGACCAGCTTCTCTTGGGTAGTAATAGAGGGCCTCAAAGCGATCATATGCCCTGGCCATATTGTGCATATTGCTTTGCAAGGTGGAAGAAAGCTGATTTTCGGTAATGAGCATGATGTGGCATTTTACATCATCGTACACCGAAGTGTGCAAATTGCTAAAACCAAATCGCTCATAAAACCGCCGATGATTGGGCACACAAGCCAATACAGAATAGTCGTAGGCAAAACTGTAAAGACAAACCGATACCGCTGACTCAATAATAAACCGGGAAAAGCCCAAAGAACGGTAATTGGCATCAAGCACCATGCGGCTGCCTTCTACCATCGATTTACCATCATTGCGAATGTCCTGATAAAAAGTTTGTACCGGTTCCGAATCCTCCAGGTGCCCCAGCACGGGGTATGGTTTATCCGGATTGTACTCCAACTGATTTACCAGGTCCGGGTAGGCCATTGACAGCTGCCAAATCTCCTTCAATTGCGGGCTTACGGTATCCTGCGCAAAGCGGATATAACCGATCGGTCGTTGAGATCGGCCATTGCACTCAAACAAGCCAAAGTGACGCGCCTGCATATCGTAACCATCCAGGTCAAGACCGTGATCGTTTTGATGCATCAGGCTTGCACACTTGCTTTCGAGATAACCGCGATACCGGAGCTGCAAAAGGGATTTTAGTTCGCTGACAGAGTTAGCCGCGCGAAATACGTAGTACTTCTTCGGGGGGACCATAGTTGAATGTTTTAAGTTAATGAAATAGAAATAATATTCACTACCATGATGTTAGTGCATACATTTTAGTGCCGCAGGCGTAAGCCCGGTAACGGCACCATAGGCTAGTTCATCGAAACAGAAGCGTGTTGTTCAACTGCTCGCTATGGTCTTAAAATAGGTGATAGGTCATGGCTAAAGCCATGAGCCTTTTTGTGGATTTGTTTGGACGAGGGAAAAATCCCTCGGTGTGTAGAGTGAATAGACTGCGTGCTGTAAATCCCGTGGAGTATAAGAAGCTTAGAGTTAAGCGCTAGGCTGTTGCTCTACTTTTTGTTTATCGGTTCAATATCAAACCCTGCTTCGGTCACCGCATCAATCACTTCCCGTTGATCGACTTGGTCTCCCTTGACCGTGAGCACCTTTTCGGGCGAGTCTAAATCGACCTCCCAATCGGCTAGATTTGGTACATCTTCCAGAAAACCGGCAACGGCTCTTTTACAATTACTACAATTTATATTTGTTTTAAAAGTATTAGACATTAGTGTTTTAACCTTTACATATTCAAAAATGAAGAAAAAAATCTAATTCATCAAGCCATTGGAGACTTTTTTCTAGTAATTCTTTTCCGAAAAAAACATGAACACATTAAAATATTAACCTGTTTTAGATTGTCTTTACAATTCCCGATGCCCGCAATTGAGATATCAGGGTTTCACCGGATACAATCCAGACTTACGCCCTATACATTGTATGGCCGCACGAAAGGCCTCCTGTTGCTTCTCTGACAACTCAATAATCCGATTCTTCTTTTTGTATTGAATGCGCATTACCTCGATGGTGCTAAACGTCATTCGGTAAAACAAGTCCAATGGAATGATACACACATGTTGATACAGGCGCATATTGGTGGTCTTGTCAAATGATCCGGTATCTTCGATATTGTATAGCGCCAGCACCTCACCATCCGACATTTTGACCTGAATATTGTGGCCCGTTTCAATCTGCTGATAATCGTATTCCTGTACCGCAAAGGTCATAAAGAATCCATTGATGCTGTCATTTTCTGTATAGGAAAACAACATCTTCCCCTCTTCCACCATCTTGGGACCTTCAGGCGTTTCGTATTGGGAGGGAATGATGTAGCCAAAATTGACCGGAGGAGCTCCAATGGTTCGGGTGCTATCAAAAGGGTCAACTTCATCAACCGCCAATTCGCATTGCGTCCATGAAATTGATGGCATTGAAAACAAACAAACAAACATCAACATTGTAGCCAACCACAGAGGTTTCATCACTTGCATCATTATTAAGTACTTATTTGCTGGGCATTGTGCTCCAGAATCTAAAAAAAGAACGATTCCAACGCAAAAATAGTAGAAATGCAGCTGGAAATGGCAAAAAAAAGATGCTTGACCTTCAGTTGACCGGCAATATGGTTTATAACCACTTGCTTTCACAACTAAAAATCAAGCATCTGGGTGTTTAGCTTTCGCTAAATATAGTGACCGTTTTTTCGATCACCTCAAATTCTTCTTATTGCTTCAAGCTACCTTTTACATTCAGCTCGTAGTAGTCAAGGTTGTTATTGGTAGTAACAACGATCTTGGCCACCTCAATCAGGAAGAAGTCTTCGTCGCGCTCGATGATGAATACATCACCTTCCGCCAACATATCTGTTTCTGATACGTCGTTAGCAGTTTCGTAAGCACCAAGGATGGCCTCACGAGAATCTACGTTTTCGAATGAGAAGTTCTCAATTGCATCTGTGTCAGGAATACGCAGAGTAGCACCGTTTCTTGGCTCAATTTGCTGCAACCAGTTTTGGCTTACAGGCAAGTTGATATCAATACCCATGTCACGCAATTCTGCATCAGCAGAAGCAGAAGGTACATTTACACCGGTATCCAGGTCCAGGCCACCGTTACTACCACTTGGTCCGTCAGCGTTGTTAACAACTACAGCACTGTAAGTTACATCCAGTGGCGTAGTTGGAGGAGCTGCGATGGTGATGATCAAAGAAGCTTCGTCAGTCTCACCAGCTTCGTCCGTAACAAGGAAAGAGTAAGTGCTTACATCACCTACTACCAGACTTGGCGTAATGGCCAATTCGTAAATTACACCGTCTTTATCAGCGCCAGTCACCAGAAATGGGTTATTGGAAGTGATTGCACCGTTGTTGATTACAAAACGGTCAGTGCTCAATTTTGCACCATTTTCGTTGATTGTAACTGATTGCAGAGGGTTATCACCTGTGGTAAGGTCAATTTTCACAAAGAAAGTTTCGCCTGCCTGCAAGTCGGCATCTGTGCTCAAGAAGCCAGCTTCACTTACAAAGCTTACGATTGGATCCAATGGGTCTACCGGAGTAGTGGGGTCATCCTCACAGCCTGAAGCCAGGATGAATGTGAAAAAAACTGCTAATCCTGCGAATTGAAGGAATAACTTTTGCATACAAGTAGTGGTTTTTATTAGGAAATTGTGATTATCAATATCTGGTATTTTATATTATTCTCTGTAAAATCGATAACCAGGGTATTGATGTTTGTTCTTTAGACGTGAAAATTTGTTCACAGTCACCTAAACGCATGAAAAGGTGAAAATGTGCCGCAATAATAGATAAAAAATGTATTTGGGTGAGTGATTTAACGAATTGTTAACGGGAAAATAAGCAAAATCAATTGGTGCTCCCTTATTTTTTTTCCTTTTCAGAAGGTTTGGACGGAAGATCGGATGGTTCTTCTTCTTTTTTGTTGACTTCGCGCGCTAACTTTTGGGCCTGATTCAACCAGCTGGTGGGGTCGTAATGGCGAAATTTGGGACCTGCTTCAGATAAAATTTGGGTGAGTTGTTCGGGCGTAAAACTGACCAGCATCTCAAACGAATTGATTCCCGCTTCGTACAGCAGCTTCTCAATTTTTGGCCCAATTCCTTTGATCAGGCGGAGGGTGGGCAGGCCACTATTCCCAGGGTTTCCAAAATCCTTCTTTGTCTCCTTGGGAGCGGTTTCAGGTTTCGGTTTGGGAATCAATGCTGTTCGCTTTTTTGCCAACACCTCAATAATCGCCTCCTTCTTTCGCTTTGCCTTTTTGTACTTCTTTTTTGCCTTTCTGGTTTCGGCTTTGCTTTTTTCCAAAGCCTCTTCCAGCAGCTGGATTTTTAGAAGGAGCTTTTCTTTCTTCGTTTTCTTCATGTCCCTGTCCTTTTGTTACTCCAATTTATGAAAAAAAACGAAAAAAAGAAGGCTCCATCACAATGAAGCCTTCTTTAAAGATAGGATTACACATTAATTAGCTCATACTTTATAACTTATCCGCGCTGAAACAAAAAGTTGCCGTCCGCATCAAAGATGAGGATGATACGACCTTCATCTCCCACCATGAATACCACAATGCGGCCACGGCGTTGGCAGGCGCGCTTGAATTCTGCTTCCGCAAAGTTTTCGGCGATGTAGTCCGTCACTCCCGCCGGTACTTCTTCCGCCGTAAGTGCATTACAACGACGGCGACAGTTGTGGATGGGTGTCAGTTCTTCGAGGAAGCTGCCTTCTGCGTCAAACTTCAGAATAATGTGGCCAGTGATGGCAACGAAGTACTCATCGTCCTTTACTTTAGCGCGCAGCATTTCACTATCGGGATAGTTTTCCGCAACGTAGGTGCCAATGGCCTCCGGCAATTCAGCAATGGCTACCGGCTCTCCAAATCCACGTCCCAAACGGTGACAGGGTCCGTGGGGGCCATTAGGGCCAAATGGGCCGCGCTGGTTGCGAAACTCCAGAATGCGTCCTTCCCTGTTGAAGAACAGAATGTCGCCACTCCCCATATTACATTCGTAGCCTCGGCCTTGTACTTCATAAGCCTCTTCTACATAGGTATCAAAAAAGTAATCTTCGATGTAGCTGTTGATGGATCTAGGCAGCTCTGACGGCTCAATACTCACCCGCTCGGTAGAAAGGGCTATTTCCTGAATGGTTACGTCATCGGTGGTTACTTCCTCTCCTTTGTTACATGACACCATTACTACTCCCAGAGTCAGTATGGTAAAAGCGGCAAAAAATATCTTTTTCATATTAGGTTGTTTTTTTGAAAGATTTGAAGATTGAACAATTGGTTTTTGGCAATAGCTATTACACTTCTATGGTGCAAACAGCCCCAAAAGGGTTGCCTGGGGGGTGAAAAAAATTTGGCTACAGCCAAATATTAGGTCCGTTTCTCCACCAGTACCATCTTCATATTATCCATTTTGGACACTTCCAGAAAAAACTCCCTGAACTTGTCGTAATCTTCCGCCGGCAGGCGAGTTGGTTGTACCTGAAAAGTACGGGTATATTTTAGTCCTTCTTCCTGCTTTTCCAGCTTGACGGAATAGGTCGCGAAGTCGCTTTTCAGCTCTACCTCCGGGTCGGGCATGCTCTCTATCTCGTAGCCATCGGGTATTTTGAACGTATAGGTACTATGCTCTGTGTATCCATAATTAAGAACTACAGGAAATTTTCTGTTGGTTACTTTTCCCGGCGTGACGCTCATTGGATCCACCAGGTTCAGTGGCACAAAGAAGCGTTTGCCGGCCTTTGAGCTGTAGCGACGAACATCAAGGGCATAGCTCACAGTTGTTTGGGGTTCAAAGGGTGCCGGATCGATTTCGAAGGTCTCAATTTCAAATGATGGAATTGAACTTTGCTCAATGAACCATTCCTCTAGCTCAGTTTTTGAATCATATCCTTTTTTGTCCCGATACAATTCCTGCATTAGTGCTCCTTCATAGACAAAACTGGCTTCAATTCTGGCACCACCATCAGCAGCCAGGTTAATTTCAACCTCACTATTACTTAGATTTGTACGTTGATCATACACTGGAGTTCTCACCAGTTTGCCTCCCTCCGGTGTAACCAAAAGCACATTGCGATCAGAATTGTTATAGCCGATGAAATTGGGCGGATCAAGACTGCTGGTGCACTCCAACCAATAGTCTTCGGAGGGTACGTGCAAAATGACGTGATTAAACTTGGAGGTAGTGAATTCTTCCTTGACGTGGTAATAAGGTTTTCCAGTGTAAATAATCACCGGATAGGCTTCTATTCCGGCCTCCTCCAGCATGGATTTCATAAAGTTGGACAAGGCCTTGCAGTCTCCGTACTTATTGCGATACACATACTCAGCATCGAAGGGCTGAAACCCACCTATACCCAACTGCACACTTACGTAGCGCATATTCTCCTGTAGGTACTTGTATAGAATATTGATTTTCTCCTTTGAGTCCTGCACATTGTCGGTCAGATCATGGACTTTCGCCACCATTTCCTCGGGCAATTCATTTTTTCCTTCATACAGCTCGTAGAGAAAGGCGCCAAAATCTTTCCAGTTGGCCATACTTCCTTTGTACCGATCAAACTGAAAAGCATCCGGTGAAATATTGACCAGCGGGAGAATCTCCGAAGCCGTTGGACTGTAGTCTTCCTGTTCAATGGCCGGCAGGTTCGACACCTGCCAGGTATAAACAGACGTCTTGCCATCCTCCACTATTTTGGGCTCAACATCTACGTTTAACATTTCATAGTGAAACTTCATATCGGAAGGTAGTGTGACCACAAACGTTGACTTTTCCACCGCCGTATTATACTGCTGTATTCGCCAGTCGGGGTAGTCAAAGAAGTGTCCTCCTTCCATCTTTTTGCGGTATTCATATTCAATGGTAAAAGGGAGGGAATGATGACTTAACTCCATATATTTTACACGATCATCCTGATAGATGGAGAAACCATCAACCGCTGCATAGTCGCGGATTTCATTCTTCTTCACCTTGCGTACCAATCGACCTGCGCCATCATATATATTGGCTTCGATTTTATCTATCTTAGAATCCGCATCATAAGGGATGGCCACGTGATTGGCGGAACTCTTATTATCGAGTACGGTGATGGCGGTATGGAAATACGATTCCCCACTTTTTTCCGAAAGGATAGCAAATTCCGTAGTTTCCGTTCGGATTACTTCGTGTGCATTCTCTTGTAGGTCTTTTGGCAACAATAGTGCCGAATACGCCAGGTTGCTTTGCGCCAGTAAGGTCATTGGGGTTAAAAACAGCAGCAGCGCGAACAGAGGTTTAGTGTCCATGATAAATGATTTATGGCATTTCGAATATAACTAAATAAATTTTAGATGCGCGTTTTCTTAATTGCAAACAGGAAGCTCTTTACGATTCAAAAATACAAATTATTTTGAATAAAACCCGCTATCTACGGGTGTGCGGCGACCCAAACTTCTCCATCTTCAAAAATTTCTTTCTTCCAGATCGGCACCGTCTCTTTGAGGGTATCGATGGCGTACTCGCAGGCCTCAAATGCTGCCTTTCGGTGGGGTGTAGCCACAGCAATAATGACGGCTATTTCTCCAATATTGAGGCTACCCGTACGGTGGTGAATGGCCACCTGTAATGCCGACCATCGCTCCTCTACGGTTTCAGCAATTTTTCGCATTTCTGATATGGCCATTGGCCCGTAAGCCTCAAACTCCAGGCGAATCACGGCCTTGCCCTTGGTATTATCGCGTACAGTGCCAATAAATACGGCTGTGCCACCCGATGAAGGATGCTCTACCTGTTGAATGCAAGCTTTTGGGTCCAGTGGTGTAGCCAGTAATTGTATATCGATCATGCCGGTGGATGATAATTTAAAATTATTTTGTTTTTTATTTTTAAATTTAAAACTTTTTTATTAAATTGCAATATCTTTATGTTAAATCCATTTCTGCCGGCGGATTAGACAAGTAGCTACTTTTCCACCCTGACAGCTCTGTGCTGGTGCGCGAGCTGTACGTAGACCAATGGTGGTTTGGCGGATGTGGGCGGGCTTTTATTTATTCCCACCCTCTTAAGGTTGAAAAATGACGGAATGTTAGGGGGCGGCGGCTCAAAAATTTGAGCTGGTCGACCTAAAAGCTGTTGGAATAAACTCGCTCGGGAGATGTTTGCAACATCGACCTCACTGTAGTGCCTTCCAACTCAAAGAATTTGCAGAATGAATAGCTGTTTCCTTTCTCTAAACACTACACACTCCACTCTAAACTTTCTCAACCGTCTCCTCCGTCTAAACCAAAGCAAAATCTCCAGAATTAAAGAACTTGCAGAATGATCAGCTGTTCCCTCTAAACTTTAAACTCTAACCCCCCAAAGATCACCCCCCACTCACCGGAGGAATGATCACAATTTCATCAGCAGCATTTAACTCAAAGTCATCCTCCCGATATTCCTCATTCACCGCAATGGCCAGTGATTTTAACCTTTCAAAATCCGGGTATTTTTTCCGCAGTACAGCCTTTAGCTGCCCGACTGTTTGCTTTCCCGCTACCCCTACCTTAACCATGCTCCCTCCCACAATATCACGAGCAATACCAAAAGCCAGTAGCTCGTAACTTATGGTCGATTGAGATGCCTCCATTATCTTGCTTTCTCCTTGTTTCATAGCTATATGTTTATTTACCAGGTTTTCTTACCCTTGAAAACCGCTTTTTTTAACTTTGGTTTTACAACAGTTCCTTACACGAACGATACAGGTCTTTCCAGTCATCGCGATTGCGAATCACCGTTTCAAGGTATTCCTGCCAAATCGGCTGATCCTGTGGGTCTTTCACAACTGCACCGGTAAGGCTGGCGGCCAAATCTCCAGCCTTGAGCACCCCTTCGCCAAAATGAACGGCCAGGGCCTGTCCACTGTTGATCACAGAAATGGCTTCAGCGGTACTCAGTGTACTGCTGGGCGACTTCACCCGGGTACGCCCGTCTTCTGTCTTGCCACTGCGCAATTCTCTAAAGATGGTCACCAATCGCTGGATTTCCTGGACAGGGGTTACCTCTGGTGGCAACTCCAGTTGCTGACCAATTTTTTCCACCCGCGTTCTGACAATTTCCACCTCCTGCTCCAAACTCGTTGGCAAAGGCATCACCACCGTATTAAACCGCCTGCGCAAGGCACTCGAAAGTTCATTAACCCCCTTGTCGCGATTATTGGCGGTGGCAATCAGGTTGAACCCTGACCGGGCCTGTATTTCAGTATTCAGTTCAGGAATCGGCAGACTTTTTTCCGAAAGGAGGGTGATCAAGGCATCCTGTACGTCGGAGGGAATACGGGTCAGTTCTTCCACCCGACAAATCTTCCCTGTCTGCATCCCTACCAATATCGGGCTCGGCACCAGTGCTTTATCAGAAGGACCCTCTGCCAGCAGGCGCGCATAATTCCAGCCGTAACGAAGGGCCTCTTCACTAAGCCCTGCAGTACCCTGTACCAACAGTTTTGAGTTGCCGGAAATAGCCGCCGCAAGGTGCTCCGATACCCAGGTTTTGGCCGTTCCGGGGATTCCGGTAAGCAGCAATGCACGATCCGTCACCAGTGTGGCCACTGCGATCTCGATCAATCGGCGATTACCAAAATATTTGGGTTCAACCTCTGTTCCATCATCAAGCGTACCTCCCATCAGGTAGGTGACTACGGCCCAGGGAGAGAGATTCCAGTTGAGGGGTCGGGGATGTTCATCTGCCTTGGTCAGGGCGGCTAGCTCCGTTGCGTAGGCTTCTTCGGCATGTGGCCGGAGTACTTTGCCTTCACTCATCTACTTTTTCAGGTAAAGATAGTCATTCACCAGGCCATTTGCCAGATTCAATGATGCTTTTTATCCCTCCTGCTCTTTTCGCACTGCACTAGGCAGAATTCCCATTTCCTTGGAAAAAATACGCGTGAAATAATTAGGATCGTTAAATCCAATCTGGTAGGCCACTTCTGAGATATTGAGGTTGGTGGTCTTTAACAGATCCATGCCCCTCTGCAAGCGAATACCGCGAATAAAAATGGCGGGCGTTTTCCCCGTAAGGGCCTTTAGTTTTCGATAAAGCTGCGCCTGACTCAAATGCAATTCCTGATAAAGATCCCGGGGACTCAACTCCGCATCATCCATTTTTTCATTCACTATTTTGTGCACCTTTTCCAGGAAACGCTCATCGGGTGAAAGTTCCTTTTTCCTGGGCCGGTTACCAGAAGGCCTATAGCTACTATAGTATTCCTGTAACTTGTGACGAAGTTCAACGAGCTTTTCGAGTCTGATCAATAGTTCTTCTCTCTGAAATGGCTTTACCAAATAAGCGTCCGCTCCGGTTTTTAAACCTTCCAACCGATCATCAGAGGCGGCTTTGGCAGTAAGCAATACGATGGGGATATGGCTGGTACGCTCGTCTTGTTTAAGCGTTTCCGTAACTTCAAAGCCATTCTTTTCGGGCATCATTACATCACAGATGATAATATCAGGTATTTGCTCCATAGCCATTCGAATGCCTTCCCGTCCATTTCTGGCAACACTAACCCGATACCCTTTTTCCAGGCAATTTTGCAAATACGTGACCACATCGGCGTTGTCTTCTATCACCAAGAGGTAAGGCAATACATGATGAGGTGATGCTGCAGGAATGGACTCTGAAAACACTGATTCCTGTTCATTCTGTTGTTGTACCCGTTCCTTGATCCAGCGAGTAGCTCGTGTGATGACAGCCCGGTTTTCATCCAAAGGCAGAAAAACAATGAACTCACTACCTTCACCTTCAACACTATGCACCTCTATCGTACTGTTCATGAGTTGCACCAGTTCTTTGGTCAACGCCAAACCAATGCCGGTCCCCTCACCACTCCGGGAAGAAGATTCCGTCTGGTAGTAACGATCAAAAATAAAGGGTAAATCCGCTTTTGCAATGCCGACACCAGTGTCTTTCACCGTCAATTTAACGAAAGTACCATGATCCAGCTCCTCGATGTCGACTTTCAGCGTTACCGTTCCTTTCGGAGGGGTAAATTTTAGTGCGTTCGACAATAGATTCGTAATGATGTACTGAATTTTTTCCTCGTCAAAATCCATAACCAGTTCTTCCACTTTGGCATCAAAGTTGAGGGTTACCTCTTTTGTTTCTGCTGTCGAATAAAACGACTCAATCAGATAGCGCAGATACCCCACCAGATCGTTGCGGGTGAGTTGCAACTCCAATTTTCCTGCTTCCAGTTTGGACAAATCCATAATTTGGTTGACCAGGCGAAGCAGGTTTTCACTATTGCGCTTGATCAATTCTACGGCCTTCTGGTGCTTGGGGTTGTTGCTGTCCTTAAAGACATCCGTCATGCCCGAAATAACGGTAAGCGGCGTGCGAATTTCGTGGGTAATATTGGTGTAAAGCCGGTTTTTTAAGGTATCCATTTCCTTCAACTTTTCGGCCTCTCTTTTCATTAGTTGGCGGCTTAGGTTGAAGCGATACCAGGAGATTAACGCCCAGATAAAAATTACGGCAAAAGCAAACAAGGCCCAGGATGTGAGATACCAGGGTGGACGAATGATAATTTTAACCGACGCCTCCCGTTCACTCCAAATACCATCGCTATTGGTACTCTTGACGCGAAAGTTGTATTCGCCGGGATTGAGGTTGGTAAAGGTGGCAGTGCGTTGCGTGCCGATGTATTGCCAATCCTTATCAAAGTTTTCCAGCATGTAGGCATATTGAATATTATCGGGATTGGAGAAGTCTAATCCGGCAAACTGGAAAGAAAACACTTTGTCTCGGTAGTTTAGCACAACCTCTTCTGCCTCGGAAATCGGTTTTTGAAGGGGCGCGTCGGGGTCCTTAAAATTGACCGACTTATTAAACAATTGAAAGTCGGTAATTACACAGGCAGGCGCAAAAGAATTGTCCTTGATCAGCTCCGGATAGAAAGCATTTAAGCCATTGATTCCTCCAAAAAAGAATTCCCCATCATCACTTTTGGCGTAAGCCAATGAATTAAACTCATTGTCCTGCAATCCATCATGCACATCGTAATTTCTGATGGTGCCTCCCACCGGATCAAAACGACAAAGCCCCTGATTTGTACTCATCCACAGGAAGCCGGATTGATCGCTCAAGATGCCATAGATGACATTATCGGGCAAACCGTTTTCAATCTTATAGTGCTTAAATCGATGGGTGATTTTATTAAAACGATTGAGCCCTCCACCCGCGGTACCAACCCAAAGGATGCTGTCTTGTGTGGGGTCGGGCAAGATACAGCGCACCACATTATGGCTAAGGCTGTGGGGATCATTCGGGTCGTTATTGAAGGCTGTAAAGGTATGCGTTTCCGGATCGAAATGTTTGATGCCATCCACCGACCCCAACCAGAAGCTACCATCGTTTTCCTGTACAAAGCACGGGAAATTATTGAGATTTTTAGGGCCAAACTTGTTGGCCAGATAAGGCGCTATCACCATCTCTCGGGTTGTTCGATCAAAATAACCAAAATGGGTGCTGGTAATCAGCCATATTTTATCCTGTCCTATGGCTTTTAATTTAAAAACATTTGGTGCCGGAGTGATGGGAGCCTCCCGATCAAGCTGGAAATCCGAGATTTTTGTGTAAAAAAATCGCCCGTCCTGTTCACGGAGTTGAAACAGCCCGTCTTTGCCTCCAATCCAAACCGTGTCCGTATTATCCCTAATGACATCAAAAACCAGCAGTCGGGTATCCGGCAAAGTCTCATCACCTAATATAGCCTGGATTTGCTGACGCTCTCGATGGTAATAATAAAAATCAAAATTGGATACACTAAACAACAGCTCCTGCTCGCTGTATGGAAAAATACTGCGTATACTCCGCTTACTGGAAGGTATTCCATCAAATTGAAGGTGGGCGAAACGCGTTCGGTTGTGCAAATATTTAAACAACCCATACCCGTTTGTTCCTATCCAGATTGTTCCGGCATTTCCCTCGATGGCGGAAGGAACCGCTGGATAAAACTTTCCCGAAAGTTTGCCGGTTTTGGAGTGATACGCCCCAATAAACTGTCGCTTCGTTTTGTCAAATACAACCAACGCATCCAGCCCGTGCACCCACAATCGCCCCTGTGCATCCTCCAAGCCCTTACCGTAATTAGTACCCGACAAGACATTGTCCAGCCTTTGCTCCGGATAAATGGCCGGCAAATAGCTCATCACCCTTTGTTTGGGGTGCCACTTCACAAAGCCCGGTGCCGTACTAAACCAGATTCCTCCGTCTCTTGCCTTAAAGAAGTTGTAAATACGATCATCTGCATTACCCTGACCTTCTTTGTCTCGAATGACCATCCTTTCGGCTTCATTCCGCCAGCTTTCGCTAAATCTGGTGAAATCGAAGTCTTCAATCTTGTATTCTCCTGTAGCGGGATCAATATCGATGATCTGCACCTCTTCTTCCTCTTTCACCCATAACCTTCCGCTGCTATCTTCGATGACATAACCGACAACATCATGCCGTAATCCATCGGACTTATTGAGGTGGTCAAACTCCATTCCCTGTCGGGTCATAGACAAGCGGTTAAGCCCACCTCCATTGGTGGAAATCCAAAGGTCCCCATTTGAGGCCTGGGTAATATCATTGATTTCCGGATGGCTCAAACTGTTGGAGGCAGGAGTGCCCGACAGAACGCGTAAAAACGCTTCCTTTTGGCGGTCAAACAGATTTAGCCCATTGAGCGTTCCTACCCAAAGGCGTCCATCCTGGTCTTCATAGATTGATTTGATATAATTGTCGGAAATGGAGGTGGAATCAAAAGGATCGTTGCGAAATACCTTAAAGGAATAACCATCAAATCGATTGAGGCCATCTTTGGTACCTACCCATAAAAATCCCTCATGATCCTGCACCATACAGGAAATCAACCCCTGCGACAGCCCCAATTCATTGGGAATTTGTTCAAATTGAAGTTCCTGAGCCTTTAAGGGAATAAAAAAAGAGATAGACAAGATAACAGAAAGTATCTTGCTATAAGAAATAGTACTGCCAGTTAGACGCTCAAGTAAACAATTCACCATAACACCAAAAGAGGTACTCACATTCACGGAAGGTAATCAATTTTAGTGAAATTGAGCCCTCAACACCTTGAAAAAAGGGAGGAACTAGCAAAGGTGGGTGATAAAAACCCCCTTTGTTCTCATTAGAACGAAGAGGGTTTGTCGTGACTTTTCCCTGGTTTTAGGTGTTTCTCAACATGGCGATGCTGAATTATGCTATAGATTGAAGGGGCAAAAGCCAAACTTGGTTTTATGGAGTTGAAAGGGGTAGAAGTGAAATTGGTTAGAACATTGTTTTTTTATCCATTTGGATTTCAGTACATCCCAAATATATATGACCAACCAAACCTGGAGTAGCACTAAATTCTCAAATTATAGCACTACATTATATATGTGAATTTAGAATTTGCTACTTTATACTCCGAAAACTAGGAAATCCCTTCAATTATCTGATACTTTGTCAACTCAACCATTTTAAACAGTATGCGCATTGCAGTGAATACTCGCTTCCTTCTGGAAGGTCGACTCGAAGGCATCGGATGGTTTACCGATCAGGTGCTCCAACGCCTTGTCGCTGCATATCCGCAACACGAATTTATTTTTCTTTTTGACCGGCCATTCGACCAGCGGTTTGTTTATGGAAAAAATGTGACGCCCGTTGTTTGTTTTCCTCCGGCTCGTCATGCCCTGTTGTGGTATTGGTGGTTTGAATGGACACTACCTGCGGCATTAAAAAAACATCAGGCTGACGTATTGCTCTCCCCCGATGGGTTTTGTTCGTTGCGCAGCAAGGTGCCAACCGTAATGGTAACACACGACATTGCTCACATCCACTTTCCTCAGGAAGTGCCCCTGCACGGTCGGGTGTTTTATCGACACTATGTGCCGCGTTATCTACAGCGGGCTGAACAGGTTGTGACGGTTTCTCATTTTACAAAAAAAGACATCCTGAAGCATTATCCTATTGATGACAAAAAAATCCTGGTGGCCTGTAATGGAGGACGGGAAACCTTTCGCCCACTCGCCCCCCCCTCCAAGGAAGAGGTGCGACAGCAATACGCGGCGGGACAACCCTACTTCTTTTACCTAGGTGCCGTGCACCCACGCAAGAATGTGCACCGCCTGATCGAAGCCTTCGACCGCTTCAAACAACGCACCCAGAGTCCGGTAAAGCTGCTGATTGGTGGTCGGTTCGGCTGGCAGACGGGCGTGGTAAAAGATGCCTATGACACAGCACAATATCAAAAAGATATCATTTTCCTGGGCTATGTGCCCGATGAAGATCTGCCCCGCCTTACCGGTGCCGCCCTGGCCCTGGTTTACGTTTCCCTGTTCGAGGGCTTTGGGGTTCCCATTCTCGAAGCCATGCACTGCGATACCCCAGTGATTACCTCCACAACTTCCTCTATGCCCGAGGTAGCTGGAGCGGCCGGCTATCTGGTTGACCCAACGGTGGTTGATCAAATTGCCATTGCCATGCAGGATGTGTGGGAACAACCGGCTTTGCGCCAAAAGCTAATCAATGTGGGACGGGAGCAGCGCCAGAAATTTAGCTGGGATAAAGCAACCGAGGTGATTAAAACGGCATTGGAAAAGGTGGTAAAACATTCTTTGGCAACTGATTAATCGATAGCCTGTTCTAAAGAAGCATCCTGATAATCACGGTACTGCGGCAATGCTCAAACGCACTCAATTCATCCATTCTATCCACTTCCTCCATTTTGTCTCTCTTTTTAACATGCCTTTTGGAACTTTTTGCAAAAGCAAAATTGTTGTTTTTTGACCCCACAAAAAGTACTTCTATTCATAAATTTCAAGCATTTTTGCGGCCAAAAAATAAAAGACCATGACCGAACGCAACAAAGGCATTATTGCAACCTTATTGGCAGCGCTGCTCTGGAGCTCTGGAGGGCTGTTTATCAAGCTGTTACCACAAGATGCCTTTACCATTCTTTTTTATCGCTCGGCCTATGCCCTGCTGGTTTTTGGAGTGGTATTTCGCAAGCAAGTATTGCGCTTCAACCGACAGATGTGGATCAATAGTATTTTCTACGCCATGTTGTTGCTTTCCTTTGTCTGGTCTACCAAACTCACCACGGCCGCAAATGCCATCTTTTTACAATACACCGGCACGGCTTATGTCCTCCTTTTAGAACCCAT
This sequence comes from Saprospiraceae bacterium, assembly GCA_965229635.1. Taxonomy (GTDB): domain Bacteria; phylum Bacteroidota; class Bacteroidia; order Chitinophagales; family Saprospiraceae; genus BQJU01. The sequence goes on along the minus strand of OZ245894.1, from coordinate 573,353 downwards.
TCTTTTTAAAGTTCCCTTGCGACGTATCAACCTTTGGACGACCATCGTCTGTTTTCTCGGCATGGGCCTCTTCTTTATGGGCGACTTTGAAGCTACGGGTCTGAATGGTATGCTAATTGCCGTATTTTCAGGAGTAATGATGGCGGGTCTCTACCTTGGCCAAAGAGCCAATTCTCCGGAATATCATTTCCCGGCCATCTTTTGGGGCAACCTCTGGGTCATTCTACTGGGATTACCTGCCTTTTTGCAATCAGCTCCTCCTACACTTCCAGAGCATTCCATGCTGGCATTTCTGGGACTGGTCCAGATCGGCGGAGGCTTCATGCTGTTCACCTACGGCCTTAAGCGTATTCCTGCGGTGGAAAGTGCCCTGATTACCATGCTAGAACCAGTGTTAAACCCAATCTGGGTACTCATCGGCTATGGCGAACGTCCCGCTACCCTGGCTTTGATGGGCGGAAGCATCATCATCCTGGCCCTGGCCACCCGAATTGTTCTGCTCGAACGGCAGAAATTTGTGGCGCGCAGCCGGTCGGTGAAATTGAAAAGCTGATACCTTCCGGCCTCGACAATGAAACCCCGTTCATGGCCGTTATACTTTGGCGGGTATGATTTGGTACAAAAGTTGATAATAATTCTTAAAGTTGCGAACTTCGTGCTTTTGGAAAAGGAACTTATGTGTTAAAACCAGATCAATTCCTGCAAACGAGCTTATAATATTTAGATGATGAATTTTTCGACTATAAAACTACTCTTGTTGCTGCTTATCGTGAGCAGTAGCTTTACCCTGGCTGCCCAAAACCGCTATTCCGAGGAGGAGGTAAACCGTGAAAAACTATTGATCGATGCCAGCCGTGAAAAGATTTTGGGCAATTACGACAAAGCCATCGAGCTGCTGGAGGAATTGATCAAAGGCGATGACAAGAATGCCGCTGCCGCCTACGAAATGGCTCGTTTGTACGATGCAAAAGGCGATACCCAAGCGGCCATCAAGTGGCTTAAGAAGGCTACGGCTAACGAAGCTGATAATCCTTGGTATGCCAAAATGCTGGCAGAAATGTACCAAAAAACGGGGCAGGCTGATAAAGCCTCCGAAATATATGCTTCTCTGGTTAAGCTTTACCCGCAAGAGGAAGATTATTATTTTAAATGGGCCTACCACCTCGTAAAATCTGGCGACCTCAATAAGGCCATCAAAGTATATGACGATCTGGAAAAAAGAATCGGTATAAATGAGGAAACGGTGCGTAGAAAACACTCGCTATACCTGGGCATGGGCGACAATAAAAAGGCAGGCAAGGAACTGGAAAACCTGATCGATGCTTTTCCCGATGACGTTGACTACCGCTTTCTGCTGGCCAATTTTCACGAACAAACCGGTGATAAAAATGCTGCAAAAAACGTATACCAGGAAATTTTGCAGATAGACCCCGATAACGTAGAAGCCACCCTCGCGCTGGCCGGTAGTGTAAAAAGTGGTTCGGACGAACAGCAGTACATCAACTCCCTGAAACCGGTGTTTGAACAAATTGATGTGCAACTCGATCTCAAAATTGGCAAGCTTTTTCCCCTCATCAGCAAGGTAGCCGAAAGCGGAGATAAAGCACTGGCCGACGAAACCCTGGAATTGACCAATATTCTGGAGGAGGTTCACCCAAGTAATGCAAAAGTATTGGCCGCAGCCGGTGACTTATTATACCACTCTAATCGGCCGCTGAAAGCGCTGGAAAAATATGAACAGGTACTCAAGCTCGACGAATCGGTATTTTTGGTTTGGGAAAATGTGATGTACATTCATCTGGAAAGCGATAACTTTCCTGCCCTGCTCAAGACCAGTGAGGAGGTGATGGATATCTTTCCCAATAAAGCCGTAGCCTATTACCTGAACGGTGTGGCTAATGATGAATTGGGCAATCACGAAACCGCCGCTGATGCCCTCGACCAGGCCCTGCTAATGTCGATGCGTGATGGCCGGATGCAATACAATGTGCAATCAAGGCTCGGACAGGTGTACTGCCACCTCAAAAAATTTGACCAGGCCGAGGATGCTTTTCTCCAGGCCCTCGAACTCAATCCGAAATCTTCGGACGTAATGGCGCACTACGGCCTGTGCCTGGCCAGGGAAGGTGTTGAAGAAGAAAAAGCCCTCAAACTGGGAAAACAAGCCATGGATTTGGCGCCAAACCAACCCAAATATCAAGCTTTGTATGGCCGCATTCTGTACCGCTACAAGTCCTATGACGATGCCAAAACCTGGTTTGACAAAGCACTGGCAGACGGCGGTAGTGACCAGTACCAGATATTAGAAGATTATGGCGACCTGTTGTTTCAAACCGGACATGCCGAAGAGGCCCTGCGCTACTGGAGCCTGGCAAAGGAAAAGGGCAGCCCCTCCAAAATGCTTGATAAAAAAATAGCTAATCGCAAACTTTATGAATAAGTACGGATTATTAGGTGGACTGATTTGTCTGTCTCTGATGTTGATTTTCCCCGCTTGTAAAACGACCAAAGGAACGGCAAAAGCGGGTAAAAAAATGAAGGCTGAAACCTTGCTGACCCACCTGATTTCCAACCAGGTGAACGCTACCTGGCTAGACAGCCGGGCAAAAATCAGCTACGACGATGGCAGTTTTAGCATCTCGCTGACTTCCAACATCAAAATGCGCAAAGACAGCGTGATTTGGATGAACGCCAAAAAACTGGGATTTGAAGTGGCAAGGATATTGGTGACTCCGGATTCCGTCTATATCCTTAATCGGCTCAACCGGGAATACAGCATCAAGGACCTCGCTTCTCTGCAAAAAGACTACAACCTTCCTGGCGACTTCACCACCTTACAACAGGTACTCCTCGGCAATCCTATCTTCTTTTTTACCGGCGGTGATTTGCAATTGGAAAACAGTAGTGTGGCTTACCACTTATATGGATCCAGCGGCGATAGGGAAAGCCATTACTACCTCGATAATCCAGGATTGTTGCTCCGAAAAATGGCATTCAATGATAAAATGGCCAATCGAAAGATGGATTTACGTCTGGAGGAATATGGAAAAACTGACGACGACCAAGATTTTTCGTATCTTCGTAATGTGCAGGTAGACAGTCGGGAAACGGGAAAAGCAGCTGTAGAAATCGAATTTACCAAGGTTACCCTTAACGAACCGACTGATATTAATTTTGAAATTCCGGACAGGTACACCCGGACCGACTAATATGAGGCGAAGCTTAATTTTTTTGTGCTTACTCTGTATTTGGGGCTCCCTTTCGGCTCAAAACCGAAAGGAACTGGAAGAAAAGCGCAAACAGTTACTAGAAGAAATCAATCAAACCACCTCCCTCCTGGAGGAAACCCAGAAGAACAAAGCGTCTACCCTGGATCGTTATTTTGCGCTTCAGTCTCAAATCGACAAAAGACAGCAGCTCATCAATACCCTGCGCGAAGAGATCAACTACGCCGATTCCAGCATTGCCCGTGCCAATGAAGTCATCATCTCCCTCGACGACGATGTTAACCGCCTCAAGCAGGAGTACGCCATGATGCTACGAACCGCCTACCGGATGAAGGTCAACAAAAGTCTGCTGCAATTCTTGTTTTCCGCCAAGGGGTTCAATGATGCCTTTCGCCGCTGGCAATACGTCCGCCAGTATGATCGCTACCGCAAACGACAGGCGGACCTGATCACCAGCACCCAGGAAACGCTGATAAGCAAAATGGTACAGCTGGAAACAAAAAAGGAAGAAAAACAGCAATTGCTCGGCTCCGAAGAACACCAGAAAACGATGCTGGGAGCGGAGCTTGCCGCAATGGATGTGCTGATCAAAACCATAAAAAGTGATGAAAGCCGACTGGTCAGTGAACTCAAAACACAACAGGGAGCCCACCAAAAGCTAAACGATGTCATCGAAAAGGTCATCCGGGAAGAGATGGCCAAAAAGCGCAAGGAAGCCCGCACACCCGAAGCGCTGGTCAAAAATACTCCGGCACCTGATGATAACGTAACCGGCGATTTTTATCAAAATAAAGGCAAACTGCCATGGCCGGTTTCTCAGGGAATGATTACCCGAAATTTTGGCACTCAACCGCATCCCACACTAAAGGCGATAAAAATTACCAATAATGGGGTAGATATCCGAACGAATGCTGACTCAAAAGTGTTTGCTATTTTTGCGGGGAAAGTAGCAGGAACCCAGTATGTACCCGGATACCAGAATATGGTCATCGTGCAGCACGGACAGTATTACACGGTCTATTCCAACCTGGAAGAACTCTTTGTAAAACGCGGCGATCAACTCGCTATCCGCCAGGCTGTAGGTAAGGTTGGCAGCGACAAGCCGGAGCTACATTTTGAGGTTTGGAAAGAAAAACAACGCCTGAATCCCGTCCTCTGGATCAAAAAACAGTAACTGCCCAGGCGTCCATTCTAACGAATTAATAGATCTATGCAAAACGAGTGGAATTTAGGAGAAAGTGAAAAGTTGGGACTCAAAAAAGAGACGGAGTATGCCGTCCTTGTCGGCCTGGTACTACCAGACCAGACCGAAGAGCAAATTATGGAATATCTCGATGAGCTGGAATTCCTTGCACTGACAGCCGGCGCTGTGACGGTAAAAAAAGTCATTCAAAAACTATCGCACCCCGATTCCCGTACTTTTATTGGAAAAGGGAAATTACAGGAAGTTCGCGACTATATCGAAGCGCACGAGGATGTCAACATGGTCATCTTTGACGATGACCTTTCGGGCAAACAAGTGAGCATCATTGAAGAAACCCTGAAAGTAAAGATTGTAGACCGCAGTAGCCTCATCCTGGATATCTTTGCCAGCCGGGCACAAACGGCTCAGGCCAAAACCCAGGTAGAACTGGCCCAGATGCAGTACATGCTACCCCGCCTCCGAGGACTGTGGACCCACCTGGAACGCCAGCGTGGTGGTATCGGTATGAGGGGTCCGGGTGAGAAAGAGATCGAGACTGACCGTCGTATTGTTCGCGATAAGATTTCTCTGCTAAAGAAAAAGCTGGAAAAGATTGACCAGCAAAATGTGACCCGCCGCAAGACCCGCGGACAAATGATTCGGGTGGCATTGGTCGGTTATACCAACGTAGGCAAATCTACCCTGATGAACCTGCTGAGTAAGTCGGATGTTTTTGCCGAGGACAAACTCTTTGCTACCCTCGATACTACGGTTAGAAAAGTAGTCTGGAATGCCATGCCCTTCCTGCTCTCCGACACGGTTGGATTTATCCGCAAATTGCCTCACCACCTGGTGGAAAGTTTTAAATCGACACTGGATGAGGTTCGCGAAAGCGATATTTTGCTGCACGTGGTGGATATTGCCCACCCCTCACACGAAGACCATATCCGGGCAGTCAACGAAACGCTGGCGGAAATGGATGCGCTGGAAAAGCCAACGCTGATGGTCTTTAATAAAATTGATCTTTACCGGAAGAAGTATTACGACCCCTATCTGGATGAGGAAGGCAAACAAGAGATTGAAGAAGGTCTGAAAAGCAATCTGAAAAACCTTTTTGGCCACGACAATGTTTTTGTATCAGCGCTAACCAAGGAAAACATCGACGTACTACGGGAAAAAATCATCAAGATGGTCGAAGAGCAATACCACATTCGCTACCCATATCAGGCCAAGCAATGGTAATGCAGTGATCAACACAAAACCAACAAATACCCTATGGAGTCCATTCTGTCACGCTATGCCAAACTACTCGTTCACTACTGCCTGGAAACAAAACCGGGCGATCGCATGTACCTCAAGTCGACCACTTTGGCCGAGCCCCTGGTTCGGGAGGTTTTTCGCACAGCAGTGCGGGCAGGTGCAACGGTAGAAGTTTCTATGGAATTTAGCGAACAAGAGCGCATATTTATGCAGGAGGCCATGGGCGAACAGCTCGAATATGTCTCTCCCATGTACCGGCAGGCCATGGAGACTTTTGATACTTATCTTTACATTCGTGCCCCTTTCAACCTGCGCGAAAATCAAAGTATTGATGCTGACAAGCGAAAGATTCGGCAGGATGCGCATAAGGACGTTTCGGAAGCTTACTTTCGGCGCACGGCTACCCGCGAACTGCGGCGCAATTTGTGTCAATTTCCAACGCAGGCCAGCGCACAGGAGGCTGGCATGTCATTGGAAGAGTACGAGCACTTTGTATACAATGCCTGCAAGCTCTACGATGACGACCCAGTGATGAGCTGGAGAAAAGTACGCGAATGGCAACAGCAAATTGTGGACTTGCTCAACAGCCGCGAAAAGGTCCGCTATGTGGGCGATGGCATTGATATCACCTTTTCTACCAAAGGCCGCACCTGGATCAATTCGGATGGCCAAACCAATATGCCTTCCGGCGAAGTTTATACGTCTCCCGTTGAAAACTCCGTCAACGGTCGTGTTCATTTTACTTATCCGGCCATCTACATGGGCCACGAAGTGGAGGGTGTTACCCTGTGGGTGAAAGATGGTTATATTGAAAAATGGGAGGCACGCCGTGGCAAAGAATTTCTGGATCAGATCTTCGAAATTGAAGGCACCCGTCGCTTTGGAGAGGCTGCGATTGGCACCAATTACAGTATCAACCAATTTACCAAAAACATTCTCTTTGACGAAAAGATCGGCGGAACTGTACATATGGCCGTGGGGCAGTCTTATTTGCAAACGGGAGGAAAAAACCAATCATCGGTACATTGGGACATGATTGCGGGAATGACCAAAGAAGGCGAAATTTATGCCGATGACGAAAAAATATATGAGAAAGGTAAGTTTTTGTTTGTAGATTAGTTTCCTGGCTGTATTGCCCATGATTTTAATGCGCAATGCCTAAATTTGTGGGATTAATTTTTAACAGTATTGATTTTTCTATATAACTTGCAGATTGGAAACACTATTTTACTCGGGCAAATGAAAACAATGCCGAGAAAACTGGATTAATTAACCCGAAATAACATCCTTAAACCGTGAACAACAGCGTAGCAATTTTAGAATTAAAGTATGGCAACATTTACGGCGGTTACCCCAACTTCTATGCGATAAGTGAAATCGCGCTTTTGATCTATGAAAGTGGTTCAAACCGGATTTTTATAGAAAGCTGGATCAACAATGCTAATGTTGATATCGTCAATGTTTTTTCCAAAGTTAATGAATTAGGGCACACCATAGGTCGTGGCAAGGAGGTCGTCAATATGAAGACCCGTCGCCGCAAACCTTTTAATGAAGAATTTCGCCTGGACGAGCGCCAGTTGAAATTTGCCTTTAACAACCTTCGCTTTTCCAAGGCCCCGATCAAGAACTTCCTACTGAAAAACTTCAAGAAGTACCGCTTCAGAGACATCATCACTTTTGATGGCCGTCGCGACGTTTTTCTGTGCGAAAGATCAGGTGTCAACTTCGAACGGTTCAATATCATTGACCTTCAGAAAGACCTCAACAAGGAAACAGATTACCTGTTTTCGCTGAATAAGCTGTCCGTAGTCATTAATTTCGATTACGATCGTTCCTACTTGCGTTCCCACAACCTGGAGTACTGGCTACACCCCATTGCTGCCCGTCAATTGGTACCTAAATCAGCTGCTTTTGACGCCGCGCGCCTAATGATGGTTTTCAATGAGTACACCCAGCATCACGATGACTTCATGATGAAGGCGGCCTTGCTTTTGAACAAGATTCAAAATACCAAGGCGGAAGACAAGTAAGGTCTATTCCGTTGTTATACTATGGTCCATTTGGAACAGAACGCAAATGCTTCTGAATACTATTGCTATACCTGCCACTGCTACAGCGTAAACTCCTGGCCCAATTCTGGAATTTCTACGTCTTTAAATCCATTCTCTCCTAATAAATCGCGGAATTTCTCCTGCCGTTCAAGGGTACCGTGCACCAGGAAAATCTTCCTGACATGCCCACGCTGATTTTTCAGAAAATCCAATAATTCTCCACGATCGGCATGAGCAGAGAAGGAGTCCATAATTTCAATCTGCGCACGCACGGGTTTCTCTTCACCAAATATACGCAACATGTCTGCGCCATCCCTCAAACGGCCACCCGGTGTCTCCGGAGAACAGTAGCCCACAATAAGAAAGGTATTGCGGCCATGATCAATATTATTAAACAGGTGGTGCTTCACCCGCCCGGCATTCATCATACCCGAAGAACTAATAATAATACAGGGCTCGGTAGAAGTATTCAACGATTTGGAAATTTCCACATCCCTTACATAAGTCAGCGCGTTAAAGCCAAACGGATTATTATCCACCAGCAGGTATTCATTCAATTGTTTGTCATAACACTCGGGATGTGTCCCAAAAATCGTGGTGGCATTGACCGCCAGCGGACTATCCACATACACTGGTATTTTGGGCAGGTGGCCCGCCGATTCCAACTGATCCAGCATGTATACAATTTCCTGCGTTCGGCCTACACTAAAGGCCGGAATGATTAGCTTGCCTCTCTTTTCTACGCAGGTGTGTTTGATGATATCCAGCAAATGCTTCATTTCGCCGGGAGCACCTTCGTGGTCTTTATCACCGTAAGTTGATTCGCAAAGCATATACTCTACCTCGGGCATCGGCTGCGGGTCGCGCAGAATGGGTCGGTTGGGTCTGCCAATGTCGCCGGAAAAACCAATCATCCGGGTGCGGCCGTTTTCGCGAATGCGCAACGTCACACTGGCGCTACCCAGAATATGGCCGGCATCCTTAAACAACACCTCCACATCATCGTGGATATGAAACCAGCGATCATAGCCATAACTGACAAACTGCTTCATGGTCGTTTGTACATCATCCGCAGTATAAAGCGGTTCTCTCAATGGCCCTTTCTTCTTCTTACGCTGTACCAGCCGGTTGTGGTACTCGGCATCTCTTTCCTGAATTTTGGCACTATCAAGCAACATGATGGAACAAAGGCTCCGGGTGGCGTGTGTTGCGTGAATACAGCCGGTAAAGCCATCTTTTACCAACTTCGGAACCCGTCCGGTGTGATCAATATGCGCGTGCGAAAGAATAAGACAGTCCAACTGTTCGGGCTTGAACAACCATTCCTCATTAAACTTCTTCCAGGTAGCTGCGCGGCCCTGATATAGTCCACAATCCAGCAATATTGTATAGCCGTTGTCCAGTGTGATGAGGTGAGCACTTCCAGTGACCTCGCGGGCTGCTCCGCAAAACTGTATTTTCATATTGATCCTGTTTAAGGCCAATATAGAAAAAAAAAGCTACTGCGCCGAATAGTCCTTCGCAGTAGCCACACTTTATTAGGATAGCTATGTTCTTCATTTTAATATCAATGCGCCGAATCGAATACGGGCCTTGATTACCGGTCCATTATCTTGCCCCACGTGTCCTTTTACTTCGTGAATGGAGGCTTTTTCCTTTTCGTAAGTGACCATCAATGCTTTGGGATAGCCGATACCCGCATAATCGGCCTCGGCATCCAGTTGGTAAATGGCTCCAGGTTCCAAACCAATTCGAAAATCAGAGTATTCACCAATCAGGTTGATGTTGGAAAAGTGTTTGGAAACCTCCTTTACCACTGCCCCACAATTGTCCAACGCCAGATCCAGACTTTTCTCCACCCTACCGATGGCGCAGTTGGAATAGCGTGAGTTGATCAATACTTTTTCGCCGGCATCTACATCAATATTGTCAAAGGCGCCTTCATTGCGAAATTCGCGAATGATGCCAATCGAATAGTTGTCGTATTTACTTTCACTGATCACATCCAGGGCTTTATCAATCTGGATATTGGTGTACTTACTTTCTATATTCATATCACCGGCCTCCATAAAGCGGATAGTGCCGTGATTAGACTCTAGCTGCACATTCCTTGCCCGGTCAATGGTACCGGTACTATAGTTGATGCCCAGCCGGGCCAGTTCATTGAAGCCATCGAGTTTGAAGTTGCAATATTTCAGCGAAATATTGGCTGTGCCGTGCATGGACCCAACGTAAACGTTGCCGTATTGGTTATCGAGCTCCAGGTTCACGGTTGCGGGCAGATAAACCAGATAGTCGATCTGGTAATCACAATTGTTCATGCCCGAATTCCACCAGTGGTTGCTTTTATTCTTGATGGAAGTGGTGGCGGCCAAATAGCTGGATGACTCACTAAAATCGATATCGATTCGGTCAAAAACCTGTTGGGCGTTTTCTTCCGATTGGGCATTAACGATGATGTCGACCGCGATCTTCACCCGAGGATTTTCCCAGATTCTGATGTCAACTTTTCCATATTTATTGGAAATCTTGACGGTTCCATCAGTGGCAATCGGAAATTCTTTCTTGATGACTTTGGTAAATTCGCGTTTCCCATCGGCATTCAACCCGAGTGTAAATGAGCCTATCAGCAGCAAGACCAGGCCGAATTTAAATGCTAATTTTTTCATCGTCCTTAGGTTTTGTAATGATTTGCTGATCGGTTTGAAGCCGTTGAAGTACTCTTTCCAGTAACTGCACTTTCAGCTTATACGTTTGAATAAGATTCTCCACAATGCGTTGCTGAGTGCCTTTTGGTGCGTTGATAAATTCCTTGCGCAATTCCTCCATTGTCTGGTCTATCTCTTTGATATCCTCATCGATCGACTCATCGTGGGGAACACTCGCCAGTACCTTGTACTTTTCTTTAAATTGTTGTTGGTAATAATCTTCAATCTCCGCAAGTTCGGGATCGACGGTGTCTAGCGAAGCTATCTCCGCAGAGGCGGATTGCTGCGTGAGCAGTGATCCTATGACGCCACCGGCTACCAACAAAAAGGCAACCGTAGCAGCAATGCCCACTACCCGCCAAAGGGAGTGTACTTTGCCCTTCTTCACCTCCAGAGCACCATCGATGTCCGCCCAGACCTTGAGGCTGGGGGCACCGAAGTCGAAGGCTTCACGGTTGTCTTGAATGAATTGTTCCAGTTTGTCGTATTGCATTTTATAAAACGAGTTATTTAGAGCTTACAGTTTAATGATCCGAATACGATTGCCGAAGCAATAGGACCTCTTTTAGTTTCTTCCGTGCCCGACAATATTGCGACTTGGAAGTCGCCTCCGTAACACCCAGGATTTCTCCTATTTCCTTATGATCATAACCTTCCAGCAGGTACAAGGAAAATACCACGCGATACCCATCCGGCAGGTCAAACAATGCTTTCTTCACCATATCGACCGAAATCGGCGTTTGTACTTCGGGATCCGTTTCGGAAATGGGTTGGTGATTGTCTGTCAATTCTTCAATCATCAGTCGCCGCCGCTTCAGGAAATTGATACAATTATTGACGGCAATTCGTTTGATCCACGCACCGATGGAAGATTGGTAGCGAAAGGAATCCAGTTTGGTGAAAACATCCACAAAGGATTGTTGCAGCAGGTCTTCTGCGTCCATTTCATTTTTCACCATACGCATACACAAGTTGTACATCGCTTTTGAATAAAGTCGATACAATTCAAACTGTGCCTGACGGTTGCCAGTTTTACAAAGCTCTACGATATCCCGGTGTGTACTTGCGTAATCCAATCTGACCAGGGTTTGGTGCGCTATCTCTAATATTATTTAGACCTGTTTTGCAGGCAACTGTTGCTTTCTATCCATAAGCAGTAGTGCCAAAACAACAACAAGCTATCGATCAAAACGTCGATCAATTATAGAGACAGTCGGGTGAACAATGGGTTGCACAGAAAAGATGGATTACCTAACATTTGTGCCAAAAATGGCCAAAAACAGCTTCTTTGTCCAGGTAGACCACCAGTTCCTGATGTACCTGTAACGTTTTTTCGTAAAGATTATTCCAATGAATGATGTCCTTTGGCCGGCATTGGAAGCGATGAGCTATGGTGTCGATGCAATCTCCAGCCCCTACAATGTAGCGCGCCTGAATACCCTCCGGAGTGGTTTCCTGTTGCCGCTTTCGCTGTAAATAGCGCTGCAAATGCTGCACTGCTGCGGTAGGTAAAATCAGGTAATAAGGCTTGCGGCTACCCGGAATAATGCCTTGAATGTAGGCAGGATTGAGGTGTTCGAGATAGTTTTCCGACAATCCACAAATGCGGGAGATTTTGCGAAAGCTGATCCTTCCATAAATGGGTACCATGCGAAAATCCTCCATCCAGCGCTGCGGCTTTGGGTGCAGCTGGTGTTTGTCATAGTGCTGCCCCACATATACCGCAGCCAATACCGAAGGGACGTATTTCTGCGTTTGGCGGGGCAGCAAATGACGAATATCCCAATAGTTGGAACACCCGGTTTCAATCATGATTTCTTTTACCCGCTGAGGACCGCAGTTGTAGGCAGCCAATACCAGTGCCCAGTCTCCAAAATCCTGATACAGCCCTGATAGCATCTCCACGGCGGCTTTGGTGGCTCGGTACGGAGCCAGGCGTTCGTCCACATAATCATTGATACGCAGACCGTAGTGCCGCGCGGTTACCGGCATGAATTGCCACAGTCCGGCAGCACCGCATGAAGATACCACCGTAGGCCGCAACCGCGATTCGGCGACCGGCAGAAACTTCAGGAAGTCCGGCAAGCCATGTAAGGCCAGATAGTGTTCAAAAATGGGTAGATACAATCCGGTTTTGCCAAGCATCTTTTCAGTACTGGGCTTGGCGCGAACGAGGTAAGATTCAATTTTATCAAAAATCATTTCTTCTTCCCTGACCGGAATTTCCGGGACGAGATGAACCAATTTTTTGATAACATACTGTTGCTCCATTGGCCACTCACTTGCCTTCGGGGTAGCAGTGGTTTCTGGATGATAAGCCCATGCAGAATGACCCATAGGCGTAGCCGTTGCCAATAGCAGGGCAATAATGTGTAGCGTTCTCACTGAGATTTAGTTTTATGAATCAATGCCAGCGTAGCGATCAGATAAAATGCCTCTTTTTTATCCGATTTTTGCGCCACTTCAGCACAAATCCAACATGGTTAAAAGCTGGGCTCGTTTTTTGTTCTAAACCTGGGTGATTTTTTATAGTATGCCCATTAGACTACAGTACAACTGCATCCGGGCGGAATTGCTTTTGGGAATGGCAATAGCAACAACCTATTGCTGGCTATCGCAATGTAGTAGAGTGAATCGGTCTTGAAGTAAACACGAAAATACGGGGGGAATGTGGTAGGTAGATATTCTCTTGTAGCTGCTTAAAAGTACATCATTTTACCGAAGAATCCAAATATGAAGGCTCGAATACGCCTAACAAAAAAGGCAGGTCGTAGCAACGCCGTGCTACACCTGCCTTTTCATGATGATGTAAGACTTATTTTTTTCCTTCTTTGACAAATTTTGTGGTCAAACTAAAAGGACAAGCAAAAGCGACTATCAGAAGCGCTGCTTGTCCTTTTCGATTGACTCTGAATCACGAAATTTGTCAAAGAATCATATTTTTAAGGCTTCGCTTTACCGTTCAGTCTATTCAGATAAAGCACCAGTGATTGGTTGACCACCACCTCTGGTTGGCGCAGTTGATTCCATTCCATGATGTCTTCCACTGAACAGCGGAACAAAATGGCCAGCGATTCAATTTTATCGCCGGGAATCACCGTATAGGTGGTCCGGAAGATATCCTGCAGGTTATCAATAACCGGCTCTACTGATTTGATTCTGAAGCGATCCGCCATATAGTCGCGGAAGCTGGATTCAGCAGAACTGGGCAATACGAGGTAGTGACCTTCACTATGCGCCGGAATAAACTGGCGGATGAAGCCCGGGTTCAGCTTGCTGATTACCGAAGTCTCAATATTACAAGCTCTGGCGATTTCAGAAAAGCGTACCGTTTGGTATACTTTAAAGGTGCGCGTTTCCCGCAAATCATAAGAAGGAAAACGGGGCGCCATGTCGTGGTCGTCAAAGTAGTTGACCAAATATGCTGCCGCGATATAAGCAGGCACATATTTCTGTGATTCCCGAGGCAACATGCTGGCAATGTCCCAGTAGTTGTTGCAGTGTGCTCTTGCCAGAACGGTCTTCACACGCTTGGGCCCACAGTTGTAAGCCGCCAGTGCCAGAGGCCAGTCGCCAAATTGGTCATACAAATAGGAGAGCATCTTCACTGCTGCCTCTGTCGACTTGTATGGATCACGGCGCTCATCAATGTAGTCATTGATGGTCAGGCCAAAGTGACGTGCTGTGATGGGCACAAATTGCCACAAACCTACTGCTCCTGCACCGGAGTTCACATCCGGACGTAGGGTAGACTCTACCATTGGGAGGTATTTCAGCTCCTGTGGCAAGCCATACACGCTAAGGTAGTGCTCGAAAATCGGGAAATAAAGGCTGGTGCGACCAAGCATTGCTTCAGCATCATTGATACCGGCGGTCACATAACGATGGATGTAAGTCTTAACTTCTTTGGTGTACTTTGCTTCAAAGGGAAGATAAATCCTATCGAGCCTCTTTTTGATTACCTCATCCGTTGGAACCATGCGATCATCTGCAAACAGAGAGGGGGCATCGTTCAAACTGGAGGTCAATTTACTGGTGTGACTAGCTGCCATAAGGTGAGTAGCCACCATTACGGCAGAAAGTGTCCATGGGAGTTTCATTTCTAAACTTTTTTGTTTCAACCTCCTCGAATCCGTGAAAGCACGTGTGTCTCTTAATCATAGGGGATTTAGCATGACTGTTCACTTCTCTCAAGGGGTTCTTAATTAGTGTCTCACAGGGTTTCCCCTTTTCATTATTCCACTAATTTGGGGTTGTGTTACGTTTCAAAATGATCCTTCTATAAACGATTTCAGGATCGGGATATTATAACTTTGGATATTTTCGGGGACAAATCTATAGGCTTTTGCTGGTAAAAACAATGATTTCGCCCATACACCCCCTTTTACCACTGATTAACAAGGAGTTGACGGCAAATTGGCACTATTGGAAAAAAGTTCGTTTTAATGGGTTCTAAACGGCCCTAACCACTAATTTTAGATTTTTATACCCTTTTTGTGGTAGTTGGCAAAATTTAATCCTGATTTAACCTAAGGGCAATAACCGTCAGAAGGGAAAGTGTTAAAGTTTTCTTAAACTTTTGTTTCATTAGGCAAAACAAGGCTGTTTACGTAATTTGGGTGCCTTTGTTTCTAAAGATCAACAGAAACTTCAAAAAAAGTCCGCTTTCCATTACTCCCTCCCCATTCTTTTTCGTTTTTTTATTTCGATTTTGCACAAAAAACTGACAAGCATGAGTCTTGAAGAGATTACCACGCAAGTGAAAAAAGCAGTTGATCAGGCACCCTCATTGGGTAAAAGCCTGAAAATTCAGCTCGATACCGGAGTTGTACACATCGATTTGACCGGTGATGAAGGAATAGTCACCAATGAGGATAAACCAGCCGATTGCACCGTCATTACGACAGAAGAAACGTTGGTGGGCCTGAAAACAGGTTCCGTCAATCCTATGATGGCGATGATGTCCGGCAAGATTAAGATTAAAGGAGATATGAGCCTGGCAATGAAGTTGCAGTCGTTGTTGTCCTAGTCTTCGCAGGTATGCACGCAAAGCCATTTGGCCTGTACGGTCATGACTTTGCGTGCTTATTTTTGGCTTTAAGCCAATTTTACATCAATATACACCTCACCCACATCTGGTAGTTCTACCTTTTCTCCGGCAGACAATCCTTCTACCAGGTCAAGGTTTAGCGTTAGCGTTTCCGTTTTGATGTAGTCACCAAATTGGGCCACCACCGGCTTCAGCATCTCGTGGTGACCGATGCTGACCACAATCTTATCGGTTACATTAAAATCGCTATCCTTACGCATATTCTGGATGCGGTTGACCAACTCACGGGCCAATCCCTCCGCCTTCAGGTCATCGGTGATGGTGATGTCCAGCGCCACCGTCAGCGGACCATCGCTGGCTACCTGCCAGCCGGGGATGTCTTCGGTTACAATTTCAAAGTCTTCCAGCGTCAAATCGTAACTTTCACCATTGATATTTAAAGTGTAGCTATTCTGCTTTTCAATTGCTCCGATCTCCTCCTGTGTCAGGCTGCCGATGATTTGTGCAGCGTCCTTCATATGTTTACCCAACCGACGACCGAGTGTCTTGAAGTTGGGCTTGATCTTTTTCTTGATCACGCCGGTGGTATCGGTGATGTATTCAAACTCTTTTACATTCACTTCCGACAATACCAGGTCTTTTACATCTTCCACCTGCTGCTGGAAGGAAGCATCCAAAATGGGCAGCATGATCTTTTGCAGTGGCTGACGTACCCGGATCGTTTCCTTTTTCCGTAAGGAAAGCACCAAAGAAGAAATGCGCTGGGCATAATCCATACGCTGCTCCAGTGCCAAATCGATCACTGACTCGTCCGCCTTGGGGAAGTTGGCCAGGTGAATCGACTCATGTGCCTCCTTCTGGGTAGCATCGTTCAGGTTCTTGTACAACCAATCGGCAAAGAAAGGCGCCACCGGAGCCATCAGCTTGGAAATGGTGGTCAGACACTGATAGAGCGTCTGGTAAGCCGAAATTTTATCCTCTGTATAATCACCTTTCCAGAAACGACGCCGACACAGACGCACGTACCAGTTGCTGAGGTGATCATCCACAAAAGTCATTACTTTACGCGTAGCCGTAGTCACATCATAATCGGCGTAGGCGGCATCTACCTCCTTGACCAGAGAATTAAGCAAAGAGATGATCCATCGGTCAATTTCAGGCCGCTTGCTCACCTCAACCGGCGCTTCGGCATACCTGAAGCCATCGATATTTGCGTAAAGCGCAAAAAAGGAATACGTATTATATAAGGTGCCAAAAAACTTACGGCGGACCTCTTCAATACCGGCCAGGTCAAACTTGAGGTTTTCCCAGGGATCGGAATTGGACATCATGTACCAGCGGGTAGCATCGGCTCCGTATGTAGCCAAGGTTTCAAATGGCTCTGCGGCATTGCCCAGGCGCTTCGACATCTTACGACCGTGTTTGTCCTGCACCAAGCCGTTTGACACCACGTTTTTATAAGCCACACTATCAAATACCATGGTGGCAATGGCATGTAGTGTATAAAACCATCCACGGGTCTGATCTACACCCTCCGCGATAAAATCAGCAGGAAAGTTTTGCTCAAACTTTTCCTTATTTTCAAACGGATAATGCCACTGTGCATAGGGCATCGATCCACTATCAAACCATACGTCGATCAGGTCAAGCTCACGAACCATTTCTTCACCGTTATCGGCAACAAGAATGACATCATCGATGTACGGCCGGTGCAAATCCTTGGGAATTTGCTGAGATTTACCCAGCTTTTCGTTGGCCAGTTCGATCTCTTTTTGCAACTGCTCCACCGAGCTAATGCATTTCTCCTGATCGCCATCTTTGGTACGCCAGATAGGCAATGGAATACCCCAATAACGCGAGCGCGACAGGTTCCAGTCCTGCAGGTTTTCCAGCCATTTGCCAAAGCGCCCTTCACCGGTAGAAGCGGGCTTCCAGTTGATGGTTTTGTTCAATTCAAACATGCGGTCCTTCACTGCGGAAGCACGGATAAACCAGCTGTCTAGCGGGTAGTACAATACCGGACGGTCCGTCCGCCAGCAATGCGGATAGGAGTGCATATATTTTTCGGAGTGGAAAAGCTTGTTTTCCTCCTTGAGTTTGATCACGATATCAGCATCTACCGGACGCTCTTCCTCTTGTCCGTAATCCTTGACATAGCGGCCGGCGAAATCAGTGACTTCTGCAACGAACTTGCCTTGCTTATCTACCAATGGCATCGGATTGCCTTTCTCATCGTTGACCATCAGCGGTGGAATGCCGTACTGCTTGGCCACCTTGAAGTCATCCGCACCAAAAGTCGGCGCGATATGCACGATACCAGTACCATCTTCGGTAGACACAAAGTCCCCGATCAGTACCTTAAAGGCTGGTTTGTCAGGCTGCACGTAGGGCAATAGCTGCTCGTACTCCATTCCTTCCAGCTCACTGCCCTTCACTTCTCCCACAATTTCCAGGTAGGGGATAGGTTTATTACCCGCTTTGACCTCCTCTGCATTCAGCTCGGGGTTGGCTTCCGTAAAATAAGCTCCCAGCCGATCCTTGGCCAGAATGACTGTGGTCAACTGGTGCGTATAACGGTTGTATGCCCGCACTTTTACGTAAGTAATATTTTTACCAACTGCCAATGCCGTATTCGAAGGTAAGGTCCAGGGCGTGGTGGTCCAGGCCAGAAAGTATTCGTCCTCCTTGCCCTTGATCTTGAATTGCGCAATAGCGGAAATATCCTTTATCTCCTGGTAAGCACCTGGCATATTGAGCTCGTGGGAACTCAGCCCGGTACCCGCTGCCGGAGAATATGGCTGGATCGTAAATCCTTTATATAGCAAACCCTTTTCGTACAAGCGCCCCAGCAACCACCATACTGACTCGATATAATCATTGGTGTAGGTGATATAGGGATTGTCCAGGTCCACCCAGTACCCCATCTTGCGGGTAATGTCGTCCCACATATCCTTATAGCGCATCACCGTTTCGCGGCATTTCTGGTTGTACTCATCTACTGAGATCGACTTGCCGATGTCTTCTTTCGTAATACCCAATTCCTTTTCCACACTAAGCTCGATAGGCAGTCCGTGCGTATCCCATCCCCCCTTGCGCTCTACGCGTTGGCCATTCATGGCGTGGTAGCGGCAGAATAAATCCTTAATGGTTCGCGCCATGACGTGGTGAATACCCGGCTTGCCATTGGCGGATGGTGGGCCCTCGTAAAATACAAAGCTGTTGTTGACATCGCGCTGCTCAACACTCTTGTCGAAGATGTTGTGCTGCTCCCAAAACGCAAGTATGTCCTTGTCGATTTCCGGTAAGTTGAGTTGCTTGAATTCTTTATACATGATTGTTTATTGTAGTAGCGTACGCCAAAAGTTGCGCAAAGATAGCCAAACAAAAAAGCTCTGACAAATCGCAATCTGTCAGAGCTTTTTTGCAGTAGCATAATGATCTCACAGATTGGAGGGCCAATCAGAAATTATAATGCTAATAATAATATTTTGGTTATAAACCATGATCTTTGCGTTAAAGGCTTCAAAAGTAACGCGTTTTGTAAAAATAATCAAGTACCATTGGAAAATGATGAGGTTTTTCTACTCTCTGATGCTGATCTTATGCTGCTGTGGCGCTGCTGCTCAGGAGGGAAATCCCTTTTTTCGACACTATTCTACCGACCAGGGCTTACCTAGCCCGGAAGTTTACGAAATCCTGCAAGACAGCAAGGGTTTTCTTTGGTTTGGCACCGACAATGGTGTCAGTCGTTTTGATGGTTATAGCTTTCGCAATTTTAGCTTTGAAGATGGTTTACGCAATAATGTGGTTTTTCACCTCCAGGAAGACGAAAAGGGTCGCATCTGGATGGGCACCATGTCGGGCAATCTGTATTACTATGAGAAGGATAGCATTTACGCCTACCCTTACAATCATGTGCTTGATCAATTTCGCAAGCAATTCCATTCTACCAGTGGAATTCTAATCCAGAATGACACAGTTTACATCGGGCTTTACCGGTATAGTATCATTGAAATATACCCGGATGGCACCTACCACATTCCATTTAAAAAAGGCCCTTTCAGAATGGAAATGGTCGATACGGGCGATAAAATGCTATCGTGCCCGCGCTGGAAACCGGATGGCATTACCAAGCCGATCTACCATGAGCCAATTGTCTGGGATTTTAGATCCCACACGAAAAGTTTTTCCCGGGAATTGCCGATATTCGAAGTTCCAACCAAAGACTCCCGATGTATTAAAACCGATGACCATTACATCATTAATTTCCGGGGTGATTTTCTGGGATATGACCACGACGGAAATTTCAAATTCAGGAAAAAAAACCTCGAAGAAATGGCCGAATTTTCCACCGACAAAAGTGGTGCCATTTACATGGGGTTGAGTTTTAAAAAAGGCATCAAAATCTTCCGGGATACCGATGCCTTCCAACGCGATGAACACCTATCGCTTTTCCACGGTTACTCAATCACCGATGCCCTGCGCGATCGCGCCGGCGGATATTGGTTTTCCTCCCTGGAGAACGGGGTTTTTTATTGCCCAAATATTTCCTACCGCGTCTATACCCAGGATTTTGGATTTTCCAACCCAAACATCAAAGCGCTGACCCGGAAAGACGCTGCCTCTCTTTTTGTGGCTTCCGACGGAGGAGAGGTATTGGAAATTCAAAATGGCCCGACACCAACGGTGAGTCAGCTACCTTCCATCAATGAGCCAGAAATCAACGATATGATCTACGATGCCAGCCAGAATCGGCTCTGGATTGGTGGCGTTGGCCTGCGGTATCTGCATCAGGAAGCATGGCAGTACATTCCTGATTCCTCCACTTATTGTGGGTATATCGTAGCCTCCAAAAGATTACAGATCAGCCGGGATGCTCAGTATTTCTGGGGATGTTATTCGCAAGGTTTTTTACAAATTGATAATCAGTCACTCACTATTGATTATTATTCTTCCAAAAAAGGTATTAACCAACGAACCCTGTGCTTTTACGAGGACCTTCAGGGTAGGCAATGGGTAGGCAATGTAACCGGCTTATACCAGGTGGTCGATCAACAGCTGATACCGCCGGAATTTGAGCATCCTTTGTTTCCCATCAGGGTAGAGGACCTTGCGGGCCTAAAGGATGGTAGTATGGTCATTGCCACAAAAGGCGGTGGAATTCTTATCTGGCACGACTCCAGTTTTGTACACATCAATCAAAAACGTGGGCTGACCTCCAATATGGTAGAATGCCTCTTCATCGATGAAAAACAGCATATTTGGGCCGGTACCTTGAATGGATTAAACAAGATCACCTATAATCCCGCTAACGATAGTGTTCGGGTGGAAAACTATACCATTGCCCACGGATTACCTTCCAATGAGATCAATGACATCTGCGTACTAGACGACCAGGTTTGGGTCGCTACTTCACGCGGATTAGCGCTCCTGGGCGAAGATTATTCAGAAGAAGCCATCAACACTCCGCTACTTCAGTCTATCAGAGTCAACAATGAAACCATTGATCAGGAGCATTCCGGTCACCAATTCGGTCATCAGCAAAACAACCTTCAATTTCATTTTTTAACCCTCAACTATCGCCTGCACGGCAAGATTGTATACCGCTATCGGTTGGCGAGGCAGGAAAAATGGAATACCACCACCAATACCAGTGTGAACTTTCCCAAACTCTCACCCGGCAAATATGCCTTTGAAGTGCAATCGCAGGATGAAAACGGGGCATGGGGGCGACCGCTGGTTTTGGAGTTTGAAATCATGCAGCCTTTCTGGCAGCACTGGGTCTTTTGGCTGGGAATGGCCCTTTTGGCACTGGGTTTAGCATTTGTATTCTACCGGCGAAGAGTAGCGCAAATTCAGAAAGAAGCCAACCTGGAACGAGAGGTCAATCAACTCAAACAGTCCGCCTTGCAGGCGCAGATGAATCCTCATTTTGTGTTCAACTGCCTCAATGCCATCCAGAACTTCATAGCCACCGACGAAAAACTAAAGGCATCGCATTATTTGGCCAGATTTGCCAAGCTGGTACGTGCTACCCTGCACATAAGTATGGAGCGGACCATTACATTGGAAGAAGATATGAACATTCTGGAAAACTATCTGGAGTTGGAAAAGATTCGCTTCAAAAACCGTTTTGAATACAGCATCAAATGCGATAGCACCATCATTCCTTTCGACCAGGAAGTGCCCCCGCTTTTACTGCAGCCCTACGTAGAAAATGCCATTATTCATGGATTGGTGGGGAACATCAAAGTTGGAAAAATTGATATCCGTTATTATCGGGAAGATGATTACCTGGTGATGGAGGTCCGAGATAATGGCATTGGTATTTCAAAATCAAAGGAGGCGAAAGCCCAAACGGGCAACCTGCATAAATCTGTAGGTATGAGTATTTCGCGAAAGCGACTGGAATTGATCACTACAAAAAGTAGTACAAGTTTTGTAGAAGTAGAAGATGTTAAAAATGAGTACGGTGAAATAAACGGAACATCGGCTCGTCTTTATCTTAATATAAATAAAAAAGAGTACCAAAATTCCGTTATCTCACCGCATAAAAAGTAGAGAGCACGTTTTTAATGAGCTTTAGCGCTCATAGCAAAAGAATCACGTCAGAGAGAATTATGAGATCATAATAAGCGCAGTAAAATTAAGCCTTCTAGGTAAAAGTCTTCCAGCTACCTGAAATTTGGCAGTATTCAATTAAAATTCGGTTGAAAAAGATTTATTTTCGGAGAAAATTGAAGCGAAAAAAACCAATATGAAATCCCAAATTCGAGCCGTTATTGTGGATGATGAAGAAGCTGCGCGGTCCCTTATTCGGGCTTACGTCAAGGAGTACTGCCCTGATGTAACCGTTCTCGGGGAGGCTGTTGGTGTGCAATCGGGCAGAGAAATGATTACGGCCTCTTCACCAAACCTGGTCTTTCTCGATATCAACATGGAAGATGGCAGCGGTTTTGACCTGCTGAATGCCTTCCCGAATCCCTCTTTTCGCATCATTTTTATTACGGCTTACGACAAATTTGCCTACCGGGCTTTTCAATATAGTGCCGTAGATTATTTGCTCAAACCCATTGATCCACTAGAACTCCAGGCTGCCGTTAATAAGGTTTTTGAAAAAAAGGAACAAGACAATTATCTGTACCAGTTGCGCACGCTGGTGGAAAGTATGAAGCAGAAAAAGGTGGAAAAGATCGCGTTGTCCTCCTCTGAAGGGTTAAGCCTTTTGAAACTGCAAGAAATACTCCGGTTGGAATCTCAGGGCAATTACACCACTTTTTACACAGCCAATGAACGCATCATTGTCTCACGCTCGTTGAAAGAATACGAAGAATTGCTACCCGAAGATCGGTTTTTCCGCATCCACCAGTCACACCTGGTTAATCTCCATTACGTGCGCAAAGTACTCAAAGAAGATGGCGGAGCGGTACTGATGGAAGACGGCTCCAGGTTGCCGCTTTCCCGACGAAAAAAAGATGCGTTTATCCTCAAGCTGACTCAAGGGAGTCTGTAGAATTTCTATCTTTGCTAACATGCTACAAACCGCTCAACTTCAATTTTCCTATGCTGGAGGTGCTCCGTTAACCTTTCCGGATATTCACTGTGAAAAAGGGGAGCATTGGTTGTTGCTCGGCCAGTCGGGATCGGGCAAAACGACTCTGCTACACTTGCTCGGAGGCTTGCTGACGCCGCAAACGGGGAGTGTAACGGTAGCAAACACCCAACTCAGCCATTTACCCACCGGCAAACGCGACAAATTTCGGGGGCAGCAGATCGGCATCATTTTCCAGCAGTCACATTTTATCCGATCGTTGACGGTGGAGGAGAATTTGATGCTTGCGCAAAAACTGGCTGGAGCCGAAATTGATCGCGAGCGCATTGCACAGTTGCTCGGCGATCTCAACGTAGGACATAAACTGAAGTCGAGAACGGATAATTTGAGTGTAGGAGAACAGCAGCGTGTAGCCATCGCCCGGGCATTGGTCAACAGACCCGCCATCATATTGGCCGACGAGCCAACCTCAGCACTGGATGATCAAAACTGTGAAGAAGTCATTAAGTTGCTGGAGCACGAAGCGCAGGCCGTTGGAGCCACCCTCTTAGTGGTGACCCACGATGGGCGATTGAAAGAAAGATTTGACAAAAAGATTATACTGTAAGTCCATGAGTCTACTGTACCTCGGTTGGAAAAATCTGATCAATAAGCCACTAAGCCTGCTGCTTAGTCTGGTGCTCTTTGCACTGGGCGTAGGACTCATTTCGCTGTTGCTGATCCTGAACAAGCAGCTGGACGAACAGTTCCAAAAAAATCAGGCCGACATCAATATGGTGATTGGAGCCAAGGGAAGCCCCCTACAGCTTATTCTGAGCAGTATGTACCATGTGGATTACCCTACCGGTAATATTGCCATTTCCGAGTGTAAGGCCTTTCTCAATCCAAACCATCCGCTCTTTTCCCTTTCCGTGCCACTCTCTATGGGCGACAGCTACGAGGGCTACCGCATTGTAGGAACTAACGAAAATATCCTGGAATTATACGAGGCGGAAATTGGAGAAGGCCGCTGGTGGGAGCACCTATATGAAGTCACCCTCGGCGCCGGTGTAGCCGAAGATTTAAAGCTCAAACTGGGCGATACCTTCCAGAGTTCACACGGCTTTGTGATGGAAGACCACCTGGTGCACGACGATACCGAAGCCTTCAAAGTAGTCGGCATTCTGAAACCCACCGGCTCGGTCATAGATCAGCTCATCTTGACCAACAGTCAAAGCATCTGGGCCACGCATGACCACAACATGTCAGAAAATGCCGCAATTGAGGAAGGTCATGACCATGATGAGGAAGATCATGAAGAGCACGATCACGATGGGCATGAGCATGAAGCTGCCGCCGATTCAGGTAGTCATGAAGGCCATGATCACGAAACAGATATGGAATTAAAACCCCTTACGGAATATCCGGACAAGGACATCACCTCCATTCTGATTCGATTTAAAAACATCAATGCACAGACGCTTAGTCTTCCTCGTACCATCAACGAAAACACCGATTTGATGGCCGCCAATCCGGCTTACGAAATTGACAAACTACTGGCCATGATGGGCACCGGTGAGCAAAGCTTACGCATCATTGCCATCATTATTATGATCGTGTCGGGGTTGAGCATTTTCATTTCGCTTTACTCCTCACTCAAAGACCGCAAATACGAACTGGCGCTCATGCGCGTGATGGGCGCCTCACCGGGAAGTCTGTTCTTCCTGATCATCCTGGAAGGAATGCTTTTGGCCGTAATGGGATATGTACTCGGCATTGCGCTAAGCCACATTGGTATGGAGGTGCTGGCTGGTTATATGAAAGACGCCTACCGATATACCTTCTCGGGAACCGTCTTTTTGCGGCAGGAATTCTACTTGCTGGCAGGAGCTTTAGCCCTCGGCTTCTTCGCTGCCTTCATCCCCGCCATACAGGCACAAAGCACCGATATTTCGGAGACACTGGCAGAGGGGTAACTCTTCTTTTGTTTCTTTTCCCGCCCCTGCGGGTTTCCCTTCTGCGGGACTAAAGTGTGGGTCAAAAAAAACATCGCCGAATAGGCGATTCTACTCTTTTTCTTATGTGCCTTCGGTGGTTTCAACCTCTATTTCAAAGTTGCTTTTTCTTCTTGGTTATCCTTACGGATAGGTGAAATGAATTTCACTCAACCATTATTTCCACTCACCACCACCACGATTTCCCCCTTCACTTTGGCTTGAGCGCCGTAGTAGGCAATGAGATTTTCCAGCGTATCGGTACGCACCTCTTCGTGGATTTTGGTCAGTTCACGGCACACGCACGCCAGGCGATCCGGGCCACATTGTTCGGCGAGTTGCGTCAGGCATTTGACCAGCCGCATGGGTGATTCATAAAGCACAAAGGTGTTGGGCAGGGCAGCCAGGTATTGCAGTCGCGTGAGGCGGCCTTTTTTGTGGGGCAGGAAGCCCTCGTAATGGAATTTATCGCAGGGAATTCCGGAAGAAACGAGTGCCGGAACAAAGGCGGCAGCTCCGGGCAGGCATTCTACACGTACACCCCGCTGCACACAGGCCCGCACCAGCAAAAAACCGGGATCGGAAATGCCGGGGGTGCCGGCGTCGGTGACCAGGGCCATATCGGCACCGTTGGCGAGTTGATCTACCAGGCCCTCCGTAATGGCATGCTCGTTGTGGGCGTGGTAGGAACGCAGGGGCGTATCAATTTCGTAATGCGTCAACAGTCGCTTGCTCGTCCGGGTATCTTCGGCCAGCACCAGGGAAACCTCCTGCAAAATGCGAATGGCGCGCAGGGTGATGTCTTCCAGGTTGCCGATAGGAGTGGGAACGAGGTAAAGCATAGGTGTTACACGGATTTCAACTCAAAGGAGTAGGTTTCCATGATCATGTTGGCCAGCAATTTTTTACAGGCAGTATCCACCATATCGCGGGCTGATTCTTCCGACTCTGCCTCCAGGTTCATGGTGATGTGTTTACCAATACGCACGTCGTCTACGCCGGAGATGTCGAGGTTTTTCATGTTCAGCGCCACGGTTTTGCCCTGTGGGTCCAACAGTTCTTTGTGAGGCATCACATCAATTTCAGCTACAAATTTCATGTTGTTGGTTTTGGTAAAAATAGGTTTAACAAAATGTATGTCAGTACAATGAGTGAAAATGCCGCTTCCCGCAAGAAAATGATCATTACGACGGAAAGCACAGCAAAGATAATTCTAATCTCGTTCCCCGCCCAGGTCAGCTGCTTGAATTTGAAACCAAACATGGGAATTTCGGACACCAATAGATAGCTTAACGCAATAATCACCAGGTACAGTACCCAGGGATTGGCCACCTGCTCACCGATGCCAAATGAATTGAAATGATAAATCAGCATCAGTCCGGTTGTAAACAAGCAGGAAGAGGGCGTTGCCAAACCGATGAAGTTTTCCGTCTGACGGGTATCCAGGTTAAATTTGGCCAGTCGCAATCCGGAAAAGATCGTCACCAGAAAAGCGGGTGTCGCCAGCCAGTTGAATTCCGTCACCAATGCCGGATTTTGGCTTTTAGCCAACAGCATATACAAGATCGCGCCCGGTACCACACCGAAAGAGACCAGATCTGCCAGCGAATCCAGTTCCTTACCCAGCGGTGAATGAACCCCCAGGGCCCGCGCCACAGCTCCATCCAAATAATCGGCCCATCCGGCCACAAATAGGAACCAGAAAGCGTTGATAAACTGACCGTAAAAGATATTGACCAGCGCACAGCAGCCGCAAAACAAGTTGAGCAGCGTAATGGCGTTGGGAATGTGTTGCTTCATTCCGCAAAGGTAAACATCTCCTTTTGTTAGCCAGCGATTGAGCCACGTTTTTCGAGAGAGAAGTGCATTATTCGATTTGTGTTG
The DNA here is from genome assembly GCA_965229635.1 of Saprospiraceae bacterium. Classification (GTDB taxonomy): domain Bacteria; phylum Bacteroidota; class Bacteroidia; order Chitinophagales; family Saprospiraceae; genus BQJU01. Next base: position 546,465 of record OZ245894.1, on the reverse strand, counting down.
ATTGCAGACTACCATCGCCGAATAGGCGATATCCTTTGCGTGCTTAGCGACTCTGCGCGCGGAAAATTTGGCACGCGGCGGCGCGAGAACGCGAAGTCACTTTTGCAAAAACCTTGCGGTTTTCACAAAAGTGATATGCACAATGTGCACTTTCAAAAGGGCGATTAACAAGGATTTTTAGGGTATTAGAAAAAATCCAAAATGGATTTTTCTAATCTTCTTTTGTGTTCTTTGTACCTTTTGTGGTTTAAAAAATTTCAATTTGTTAATCAATACTCGAAAACTCATGAAACTATCCTTCCACTCTACGCTTTTCCCACTTGCTATTTTCACCCTTTTCCTCACCACCTTCCTCGCCTGCGAACCGGCTCCTCCCGCCGAAACCGGTCCCACGCCCATGGAAATCCGCCAGGATAGCCTCAATTTCCTCACTGCCCTTAACATGCACCTCGATGCGGTTAAAAACAAAGATTTCGAAGCCCTCAAACGCACCATGCCTGCCCCGGAAGCAGATTTCCACCTTATCCTGCCCAATGGCGCCATGATGGATAAATCCGGCGATTTTCTGGATGCCCACCAGGAATGGTTTCAGGACACCTCCTGGACTATGGAAAGCAAAATCTTACACGCCGAAAACGGCCCCGAATTCGGCATCGCCCTGGTGGAAGCCACCAACCGCGAACCGGAGCGTAATGGCAAACCGTATTTCCACAAAATGGCCATCAGCTACGGCCTAAAGAAAATCAATGGCATTTGGCTGGTGGTGTATGACCACGCCAGTACGATGGAGAAATCGGAGTAAACTTTAACATTCCAATTTTATTTTGGTTTTTTCAATTATTGCCAAAATATAAAATCACCTTATTTGATTTTTCAAAAAAAAAAACAAAGACTGCTTTAAGGGCAAAACATTACACCATACCCTTAAAAAGCCATTAAAATTAATTTATATCCTTTTTTTTGCACACTTTATTATTTGATATAAATTGCACTCAAACCTGCTTTGGATTCCTTTTGGTATAGCTTTTTACCAAACAGGAAAACCAAACGCGCTTCAGCAAAACAGCACTTACATAAACAAATCAAAATCAAATTGTTACAAGCACAATTAATGTAACAAAACCTGCTATTTGATTATAGCAAATCATTAGCCTATTGGCCAAAGGCATGATGCTTCGTATTTATATTTATCCATTGGTACAATATGAAATAACCATCTATTTATTCACTTTAAACCGTTCTCAATGAAACAACAATCCTTAGTTTTATTACTAATCTCTTTTTTGCTTGGGGTCACCTCCTGTAAAAAAGACCTTGACGACTTACAGCCTTCCGAATCAACTAATTCCGGGATAAGCCACAGTGGCTTTAAAAAGTATGCCTGGAATGAAAAGGAGGCTGCGTTCTTTGATGTAAATGGCTACCAAAAACTAATGCAATCTTCCGTTGTATCGGAACGAAATACTGAGGTAGTTTCCGTTGCTTATCACCCAGAGTTAATCCAATTATACAATGAAATTGCCGATCAAAACCAAAATCAACACTTCATCGAGGATATTGTAAACGGATCTGGTATCCCGATTTGGCAATACGCACAAATAGTGAAAGACCAGGCTGAGGAAAAGACCCATATTATTATTCCTTTGGCACTCGACACAAGTACAACCGTGACGGGCCTCATCGTAGCTATGAATAGCAATAATAGCAGATATGTAATTAATGCCTATAAACGTGAACAGCTTTTAGATGCTACCAATGGAGATCCTTTTTTAAATGCTGCGTATGCCCGTGCGGTAGCCTCTTATGACCGGTTTTTCTTTAAGAATGAAGGTGATGCCATAGATGCTTATTGCACTTTTAAGGAAGAAATTGAAGGCTCTACGACACCAACCAATCCAGTATCATTACCCGATTGTGAATGGCGCATGTTGGAAGTGTGTACTGACGATGTTAACCAGATTACCTGGGTTGGTGGGGTGACCACTTTACCCCCACACCTTGATCACGATGGGGACGGCATTGTCAATGAAGATGATCAGGATTGGCATGACTTCATCCGTCGTCACAATATTGATCAGGATGAATTTACCAATAGAGTGATAACATGGTGGGAAGAAAATCGAATGGAAGACGAGGGTATCGATTATCTAGAGTTCATTAATGACCATTTTGAACATCAAAATGAGCAAGGAAACGCTCCTGATTTTGATTGGTTCTGGAATGCTTTTGAGGAATTCTGGGGTGGATTGGGAGACTTGGTTTCCGGTTTCTGGGATTGGTTTTCCGATTTCTTTGGAGGAAATCCTCAGGATGATATTTACTTCGATCCTTACGAAGTTCAGTGTCCCCCATTTCCTAATTTTGGCGGTGATATTGTCGAAGAAAGAACCATAATATGCCATTGGTACTTTGTCTTGGATTGTGGCCAGAGCACTGACCCCAATAGTTGGTGGGAATCTTTGGTTCCGGTTCCATGCCCGGAATGCCCAAACTATCAGGATCAAGGCTATGATGATCTTTTTAGTAACAGGACTGCTGCCTATTACAATACCCACGATCAAACCTTCTACAATTTCCTAACCCTGAGCGATCTCATTCAAAATGCGGAGATGATTGGCTGTGAAGCTGCTGCTCCTTACTTTGAACATTGTCTTAATGAAGCCTTTTTGATGGATGTCTTTGGGTTGGACTATACTAATATCTTTACAGCAGACGCCATCGAATGGCTAACCAACACACCAACTTACCCTGACGGCCCCAGCCGGGTTTACTGGATAGCACAGTATTGGCAAAATGAAGGAAATTCACAAGCGGCGAAAGACAGAATTCAAACACTGAGCAATTGGCTGGGAAGTGTAGATGGAGTCAATCCAACCAATAGTAATCAAATATCCTGGATGTTGGATAATATGGACCAATTTCAGGAGATCAAAACTTTTTTGGACAATCATCCAAATGACCAGGCATCAGTAGCAGCAGTCAATGCCTACTGGGGACTTGTCGCTGATGGTGTCTTAACAGAAGAGGTCGGAAATATTCCCGTTTCTACACTTAATAAACACATCAACAATCACTTCCCTTCTTCCTGGGATGACGAACAAGGGAGCCTTTCCTCACCACTTTGGTTTTCCATTTTTCAAACTGAGGCGGAAGCCAACGGAGGAGATCCTGGAGACTGGCTGGAAGCTATTCGCAAAGCCTTAAAGGAAGGATGGGATACTCTCATCAAGCCAGTAGCAGATCAAATCGCGAGTTATGTTCAAAGCATTGGTGCAGCCATACCTAATACAACAGATGAGTGGTATGTTCTGGCCAGTGTTCTTGGTCCTACGTTAGGAGAACTGGCTATAGACCTTATCCCTATAGTCGGAGATGCAAAAGCATTTGCTACTTCATTCATTAAAGCTAATAATGGTGAATATACTGATGCTGCAATAGAACTGGTTGGAGGGATTGCTGGCATTGTACCGATCACTAAATTAATTAGTAAAAGTGATGAAGTTTATGCAGCTGCAAAAATTTCGATCAAGTTCTACAAAGTAGTGAGAGCCCTGAAGGCTTTCTCCTCAAAGGTGTTCACGAAACTAAAATCATGGATTGAAACTGGCTGGAAGGCCGTCTGGGATAATGGCGCCAGTAAAGTAGTCGTCAAAGATGCCACTGGGGAAATTGCAGGAGAAATCACAGAGGATGGGATACCCAGCATTATAAAAAAATCATTTTCCGGTATTATTGACCCAAGTACGTTCAAAGAACTTACTCCTAAGACACTTGCAAATACGCAAAGTAGTAACTCAATATCGAAGGGGTTTATTAATACTAATGGAAATAAATTCAATGTCAAGGATCCCTCTTTAGAACCGGACTTCCTTGACATAGTTCAAAATGGAGACACCTATGGTAAAAAAACTGAGGATTTGCTAAGAAAAATTCTGGAAGATTCCGGAGATTATAATTACTTTGATGGGAGTTATAATAGTGGGGTAAATGGCTTTGATGGAGTCTTTATAAAAGGAGACCTCAGTAACCCTACAGAGGTAATTATTAACGAATCCAAACAATTCACAGGCTCTAGTATCACTCTAAGTGGACCAGGAGTAAATGCCCCTGCTCAGATGACGGACGACTGGATACGATTTGTTGCTCAAAAACTAAGAGACCAAGGAAACAATGCGCTTGGTAATTCGGTTGAAGAAGCATTAGACGATGGAATCCTAACAAAAGTTGTCACTGCAGTAGATCGCACAAGTGGCCAGTTAAGTGGAGGTATAGCCATTATAAAAGTTGAATAGAATGTTGAACCTGGAATACATCGAAAATCAGTTGTTTCCTGATTATTCAAAATCTGAAAAGAATAGATTATCCAAGATTTTGAATGGTTCCGGAATACGAGAGAAAATAATTGGCTCCCTAAAAACTAACCTGTTAAATTTAGGTAACGTCAAGCTTATTCTAAACCATAGCACTGAAGATGTGAAGAAATACTATGATAGGGCTGCAATGGTTTTTGAATATGTTGAAAAAAATTATGGTGAAGTTTGGTTACCAGCGACTTCTCTTATGCAACTTTCACTGAGCGATCATCAGGAAATGTTACTGAGACTATGCAATATGAGAGAAATAGAGTATTATCAGGATAATAATGGCCGGATAGGGATTCTCAATACTTTTTATAACATCTTAGAAGGGGATTGGGAAGGCCTAAAAGACACAATGGTCTATTTAAAAAACATTCGTGGCGAATACGCTGAGTTATTTTATCCGGATTTGCATTTTCCCCTTTTTGAAAGTTTCATTAATAAGGACCAAAGCGGAATAGAATCCGTATTAGATGAATTACTTACTGAAAAATATATGAAGAAGCGTCAGAAGCACTTCCCTGAAGAAAAGTTCATAGCATTTGAAGCGCTTGCCTACGCCAAGCAGGCCTGGAAATATGGCATTGAAGTATGGAAGTATGGTGACAAGATTACCCCTGACTCTCCATATATTCCGGCTGCAATGCTGCCCTACGAGCCGCTCCCGGAATATACCATACCCTATAAATTTCTTTTTGAGTTTTACCAACAACAAGGTGTAAACTGGCGTTATGACCCGGTTTACCCTGAATTGCAAGGAGAAAACCCAAAGAAAGATAAAGGGGGATTCTTTGGAGGGTTATTCGGCAAAAAATCCTCGTAGTTTTTCCAACTATTCTTAATGAACAGAGATGGCAATGGTTTTGCTATCTCTGTTTTTTATCTACACTTTTTGCAGATGATCCCGGAGAAAAAATTTTCACCAAACCAAAAATACCGGGCTACAATTCAAACCGGTACGCCAAATAAAATTCATACCCCAATCCCCGCACCTTGCCAAATGACCCGATGTTGTATGAACCCATCGTGCCGATGCGCAGGGTGCCGTTTTTCACCAATCCCTTATTGAGGATGGTGCCGAGCTGGATGGCCAACGTTTTATTGGTGGAGAGATTCAGCGCCGCCCAGAAGGCTTCCTGTTTTTCAACCTTCAGGTTGAAGGTGGCATTGAGGATATTCACGGCGCTATAATTCACCCACACCGATGGTTCGATGTACAAATCCCCCTCAATGGATCGATATCCGATTGTGGCATTACCGTGAATGGCGCGCTTGAGGTTGGCGGGACTGCCCGTTTCGTCAAAGATCAAATTGGATGGCAAAAGCTGGTTTACCGCCATACCGGCGAAGAAAAAGCTCTTCTCAAAATCATCTTTGGCATAACTGGTGTAAAAAGCGCCAAACCCAATATTGGGAGAGAATTTATTACCCTCCGCACCGGGCAGGTATTCATCATCCGGATCGTTGACAACGACTTCCAGACCATCGAGAAACATGTGGTTGAGCATGCCCATGATGCCAATCGACAATTGATCAGCACCGCGGCGCTTAAAACGAATTTTGTAGGCATACGACATACCAAAGTTATTCGACTTGATCGGGCTCAAATTGTCGTGCATAAAGAAGCCGCCCAGACTGGCATTCTGATCCAGAAATGGGTATTGAATATTCAAGGTTGCCGTCAGCGGGGCATCCTCAAAACCGATCCATTGCTGGCGGTAGGTGGCACCCATTTCCCAGAAATCATACACGGCTGTCATTGCCGGATTCCAGATAAAATCGGTTTCCGAAAAGGCGCCACGGTCGGGTAGCTGTTGAGCCACTAAAACCATTGGAGAACAAAAGACCAGGATAAAAAACAGACGAATTTTGGCAGGTATATGTGTTTGCATAATTTTCATTTTGTGCTTAACGCAAATAGGGGTTAATCCCGAAGAATGGTCAGTTTTTGTTTGATCTCGCCACTGCGGAAGGCGAGTACGTAATAATAATTTCCGGCTGGCAACGGCTGTCCTTTGTAGGTGCCGTCGAAGCGTTCATCATCCGACTGGTAATTGACTTTTTGGTACACCAGATCGCCCCAGCGGTTGTAGACCTTGAGGCTGTTTTCCCCAAATTTAGTGAGGCTGGTAAATTCCAGTATATCATTCTTTTCATCACCATTTGGCGTGATCAAATTAATGGCCTTGATGCTCGTCATCGGGTCAGAGCCCACCAGGACGATGACTGAATCCCGGGTTACACAGCCATTGGCATCGGTGATGATGACGGAATACAAGGTACTATCCGTTGGTTGTGCCACGGGATCAGGAATTGCAATATTGCTCACCGGAAACGGTGCATCCGCCCATTCGTAAGCTACACCGCCACTGGCGTTAAATTTGACCAACCCGCCCTCGGCAATACAGGTGTCCGCTCCGGCAGTAGCCACAATGGGAAAGACGACCACCTCCAGATCGGCGGTATCGGCATTGCAGCTGTTTTCCACAATTATGGTATAGGTCGTGGTATCCTCCGGAAAGGCAATCGGATTGGGAATATCCAGTGCGGTTAAGGTATTACTTGGATCAATCCATTGGTAGGTATCACCACCGGAAATCATCAGTTGCAGGCTGTCGCCCTGGCAAACTTCCAGAAAGTCATTGCCAACCATCACTTCTGCATCGGGTGAAACAGTAACGACCACCTGGTCCGTGGCTTCACAATCCAGGTCATTGGTGACGGTCACACTATAGGAGCCAGGATTGCTCACCGTCAGGGTTGGCGTAGTGGCCCCATTTGACCACAAATAGCTGCTGTGCTGGCCGGGATCAAGCACGGCGTTTTCTCCACCACAAAGTAATAATTCTCCCCCCAAATCCAGTTGCGGCCCGTTGGTGGAAGTGACAGTCAAGGTATCCAACAACTCGCAATTGTTACCATCCGTCACCGTCAAAAAATAATCGCCCGGAGCCAGATTTGCGAAAGCAGGATCATCTACCGGGCCATCGCCGATATCGTAGGTGTAGGGCATAACCCCACCGGAAACAGAAAAGCTGATTGTGCCATCGCCGATCGTACAATCGGCCACGCCGATTTCCAGGTCATTGAGTTGCAAGGGCGGTGGTTCCGTAAGGGTAATCAAATCGGAATAGATCACTTCCCCCTCGCTATCGGTTACCGTCAGGCCATATTCACCGGCTACCAGGTTATTAATATCGGCTGCGGTGGAGGTAAAGCCATCCGGTCCGGTCCAGTTGTAAGTATAAGAATCGGGATCGGCAATGCTGGTTTGAATATTGCCGGTAGAATCGCCATTGCAACTTAAATCATTGGCCTGAAGCGTAAATGTACCCGGCTGAATGATGCGCACCAAACCGGTATCCTGCACCAACATCACCGAGTCAAAAATACCCGGTGTGGTGGTTTCCTGAAAGATTTGAATGACCAGCGGGATATTGGTAATCTCCACCGGCGTTTCGTCACCAAAATCACCGATCACGGAAAAGTTGATATTGGCAATGGTACTACCATCCGGTAAACTGACGCCAACCCCTTCCGGCCCAAACCAGGACAGACGCAATTCGCCCTGGTCGGCCTGAAAGTCGCCGATGGCCACCTGATTTAAATCCGCTAATTCGTATGAAAGGTATTCGATGACGGTTTCATCCCAGTTGATGGAAAACTGCATGCTCACGATGGAGTCAAAGCCTTCGGTGGTGATGCCCAGCTGTATCTCTTCACCGGGCTGAGTGTCAATCTCCGGAAGGCTGAGGCGCACACTTTGACCGGATAAAAGGCAAAGGCCTCCCACCAGCAGTAGAAAGGTAGATGTTAATTTTCTCATTGGTTGTATGTGGATCTAAAATATACTCTAAAAAGCCCGGACATGCTCAATTGAGAACGTCCGGGCTTAGTGCATGTTTTATCATTTCGTTCCCAAAAGGGAAACGATCAGTCTTTCTATTTCAGTATAACCATGTTCTTCGTATCTGCAAACTTACCGGCGGTCAAGGTGTAGTAATACACGCCACCTTCCAGGTACAGATCATCGAGCGTAATGGTATTTTGTCCGGCGATGAAGTCTCCCTCAATGCGCTTGATCACTTTACCCAGATTGTCATGGATGGTCAATACAGCCTCCATTGCCTCGGGCAGATCAAAACGAATAGTAGTAGCGTGAACGAATGGGTTTGGCTGGTTTTGGTATAAGCGGTAACCAATCGCTACTTCATCATTGATATCAGTTGTGGTCAGATCAGTAATTTCCATCACGATATCGCTGGCCTCACCCAATTGGTTGTGGGCTTCCGGCTGCAGGTAGCGGTCACTGATTTCGATCAACCCGGTCAGGTCGTCGATGTCAGTTTCGGCGCGGAAGCGCAAGGTAAAGAGCACTTCATTGGTTGCAGCGGCGTACTCATTGCCGTCAAGGCTAAACCAGCTCAGTCGCAATTCGCCTTCGTCTGTGGCATTGGTACCAATCACTACATTTGACAAGGCTTCGGTTTGGCTTGGAATGAATTCCACAAAGCTCATGCGATGCTTATCAAATGAAATACCTGACTGGTAACTCACTACCGCATCAAAGTTGCTGCTGGTTACCGGTATATCGAAGTACTCGCCTTCGGCAACTTGCTGATTGCCGGTTTGCCAGAACAATTCTTCATCGTTGCGGTCATCCACTTCCTCATCCATAAATGGTGTCGGACTGGCTTCTCCCAGAATATCGCCCACTTTCACACCAATAAAGTTGGCACTGGTATCGTGCATGACCATCATGGTTGATTCGTGGTTGTACGGGAATACGTTGTACGCATCAAAGTCCGTTGGCATATAGCTGCCTTCGGCAACAAATACCCAGGATGGACATTGTGCAAACTCATCTGTCGCACCAATAATCAATTGCTGGATGATAAACAAGTCAAGCGTAGTAAAGCCATTATTACAGTTGGCATCACCCGCAATGATCTGGTACGGAGAGAAGATTTGTGGTGGCTCCATACCCAGGATGAAGCGCTGACCGATAAACAGGGCGTAAGTTGACAAGCCATTGCTCGGCGACATATCGCGGTCGGCAGAGATGGTGTACATTTCACCCAGTTGCAGATCGGGCAGGGTATACTGACCGTTTGCATTGGTTACTTCTTCCAGGTTGGTGTTGTTGCCATTAATGGTAATGGTTGTGCTTTCCAGTGCTTCACCTTCCCAGGTTTCTACGGTACCGGCAATGATACCCGTAGTGGCAATCGATACCTGACCGTCCAACGTAGAGTGTTGCAGTACAGTTGGTACACCATTGGTCATACCTCCCACCTCAATCGCCAGCGGCGAATCGGCGAACATCAGGTCAGACTCATCGCCTCCGTTTCCGGTCAGTTGCACCTGCAGATAGAACAGAATATCTCCTGTTTGCAGCGTAACACCTTGTCCGGTATTGCTATAGAAATTGAAGGTTCCGTTATTCACATTGTACTGCGGAGTAATTACTCCAGGGCTTACACCAACGAGTTCAGCAATGTTATCATTTTCTACATCAAATGATCCCGCCAGAGAAACCATCAGGTTACAGTTGTACACATACACCGGCACCTGAACAATAGCTCCCGATGCACCGGCAGCTTCTCCAAGGTCAAGCATAACAATGCTACCCGGCATGGTCACTTCTACATCTTCACAGTAGGTATTGGTACCACAGGCATTGGTCACGGTCAGACATACCTGATAGGTGCCCGGTGCTGCGTAGGTATGGATCGGATGTTCCTCGGAAGAGGTATTGCCGTCACCAAAGTCCCAGTGGTAGGTTCCCATAGCCGACTGATTGGTGAAGGTCACACTCAGATTGGTTACTGAAGCATCAAAGCCTACCATCGGACTGTCAACAGAACTGTCCAGATATAGGTTTTGTGTCCAGGAACAACCGCCGTCATCAATAATGGTCACGGTGTAGGTTCCACCCGTCAGGTTGGGAATGATGTAGTTGTTGGCGCTCACTGAGGCAGAACCACTGGTTGGTCCGTCCCAGGTGATGTCAAAGTCTGGCGTTCCTCCGTTGATCACCAGGCCAATTGCACCGGAAGTGGTACAAGTTGGGTGGGAAACCGTTGGATAAACCACCAGGTTATTAGACGTATTCAGCAACTGCACACTCAAGTGTTCTTCACAACCATTCACATCGGTAATCGTAATTTGATAGATACCGGTGGGCAGGTTGGTGAGGGTATAGTTGTTGTTATTGGTAATCTGCGTTCCGTTGGAGTTGGAGCTGGTCCAGCTGATGCTGAATGGCGCCGTTCCACCGGAAATGCTGAAGTAGATCGAACCAGGAACACCACAACCACCATTGCTGGCCTGCAGATCTGCATCCAGGTTGTCAATGACTGTGGTAATGACGATGATCTCGGTGAAAACACATCCGTTGATATCCGTTACTGTCACAGTATAACTACCGGTAGGCAAGTTGAGGATATCATAGAAGTTCTCATTGGTGGTATGTGAACCACTTACCGGTCCGGTCCAGGTGATGGTATACGTTGGTGAACCACTATTGAAGTCCAGCCAGATATTACCCAAGCCACCACATGGTCCATTGTAAGGAGTGGGATCAACATCCAGCGTACCTTCCGGTGCATTGAGCGTCACGTTGGCCGCATTGCTACAGCCATTGGCATCTGTAACCGTGATGTTGTATGTACCCGGCATTGGGTTTGGAATATTGAATCCAGTGCCATTCTGGGTAGTACTGCCCGAAGTTGGTCCTCCCCACATGATGGTGTAAGGCGACTGTCCGCCCGTGATACTTACATACACTGATCCGTCATCGTCACAATCACCGATCATTGGTGTGGCATTCACATCCAGGTCATTTTCGAGAATGGTAATCACTTCGCTTTCGCTATCGTCACATCCTTCGGCATCTTCTACCGTAATGGTATAGGTGCCAGCAGGAAGGTTCGTGATTTCGTAATTGTTGTTATTAATGGTTGTAGAACCAGATTCCGGTCCGGTCCAGGTAATGGTATAACTTGGTGAACCACCACTCACTTCTACATCAATGGAGCCATTTTCATCACAAACGCCATTATTGGCGGTGGTATACACATCCACATCGCTTTCACCTTCGGTAACGATGGTTGTTTCTACATCGGTACAGCCATTGGCATCCTGAAGGGTAACGGTATAGTTACCGGCAGGAAGGTTTGAAATGGTGTAGAAGGTATCGCTAATGGTCGTTGAACCCGATGATGGTCCGGCCCAGCCGATTTGATAATCAGGTGTACCGCCGGTAATGGTCACTTCAATCGCTCCATTTTCATTACACAATCCACTAATTGGATTCAAATGCAACAGGTTCATTGGTGCAGGATACACAATGATTTCCACGACGTCCATACAGCCATTGGCATCGGTTACCTTGATCCAGTAGGTACCCGGAGGCAGATCCATAATCTCGTAAGCATTATCAGATGGAGTTACTGTTCCGGATTCCGGACCACTCCACTCGATAATATAAGGGCCTTCTCCACCGTAGATGTCTACCCAAATGGTGTTGTACTGTCCACACTCATTATAAATCAGGGAAGCATGGATTTCAACGTCGCCATCATAGATGAAGATGGTCAGGACGTGGGTATCAGAACAGCCATTGCTATCCGTCACCGTCACGGTATAATCACCGGCCGGCAAATTGGGAATGCTGTAGTAATCCTCATTAATGGTCACCGAGCCAGATACCGGTCCAGTCCACGTAATGGTGTATGGTCCTTCGCCATCATAGATATCAATCCAGATGGAACCATTTTCTCCACAAATGCCATTAACGGGATCGGTACTGATATACAGATCACTTTCGTAAATATATACGGTGCGGGTCTGCGTAACGGAACAGCCATTGCCATCGGTTACCGTAATGGAATAGGTACCCGCAGGCAGGTTTGGAATACTGTAGTAATCCTGATTGATCGTCACAGAACCAGATACCGGGCCAGTCCAGCTGATAGTGTAAGGTCCTTCACTTTGGTAAATGTCGATCCAAACGGCACCGTTCTGACCACAAACACCGTTCACTACATCCGCACTTATATACAGGTCACTTTCGTAAATGTAAATATGGAGTGTATGTGATACCGTACAGCCATTATCGTCCTCAACCGTAACGGTGTAGTCACCGCCTGGCAGGCCAGGAATATTGTAATAATCCTGGGTGATGGTTACACTACCAGACTCAGGTCCGGTCCAGGTGATCGTATATGGTCCTTCACTATCGTAAATATCTACCCAAATGGCACCATCTTGGCCACAAACCCCATTTATTGCATCGGTGCTGATGTACAGGTCACTTTCGTAAATGTACACCGTACGGGTCTGCGTTACCGAACAACCATTGCCGTCAGTCACCGTAATAGAGTAGGTGCCAGCTGGCAAGTTGGGAATGCTGTAATAATCCTGAGTAATGGTCACCGAGCCATTGGTTGGACCTACCCAACTAATGGTATACGGTCCTTCACTTTGGTAAATGTCGATCCAAACGGCACCGTTCTGACCACATACCCCATTCACTACATCCGCACTGATGTACAGATCACTTTCGTAAATGTAAATATGCAGATAATCCGTTTCGGTACAACCGTTATCGTCTGTTACCGTCACGGTATAATCACCGCCAGGTAGGTTCGGAATGCTGTAGTAATCCTGATTGATGGTCACTGAGCCTGAGCTTGGTCCGGTCCAGGTAATGTGGTACGGTGCATCACCCCCGTAGATATCAATCCAGATGGAGCCATTCTGTCCACAAACCCCATTCACTGCATCACTGCTGATGTGGAAGTCGCCTTCCTGAACGTAAACAGTAACGCTCACACTACCGCTACAATCATGGTAATCAGTTACCGTCACGGTGTAGGTACCACCCGGCAGGTTTTGAATAGCAAGACCATTATTATTGGTGGTCAGCGATCCACTTTGTGGGCCCGTCCATGTCACATGGTAAGGTGCGCTGCCGCCAATGATATCCAGCCAAATGCCACCCAACTGACCACACACACCACTCAGTCCTTCCGCGTCAAGATCGAGCGAACCGCCCTGATCATTATTCAGATAGATGGTGATGGTATCGGTACAGCCATTGGAATCCGTTACCGTAATGGTATAGTTTCCGCTTGGCAGGTTCGGAATGATATAATTTGGCGAGTTCACACTTACCGAGCCGGAGTTTGGTCCGTTCCAGGTGATGTGGTAATTGGGATCTCCACCATTGATATGCACATAAATGGAGCCAGGTTGTCCACAGTCTCCAGGTTGAGCATTGGCTTCAATTTCAAGGTCACCGCCACAATCGAGTACTACGGTTTGGGTGGTAGAACAATCGTTGTTGTCCGTTACGGTGACCACATAGGTGCCACAAGGTAGATTGGGTATATCCAACCCGCTATTATAGGTTGTTGTTGATCCGGAAACCGGTCCCGACCAGGTAAAGTGATAAGGCCCTGCACCGTGGAATACATCAATCCACAATGATCCGGTTTGACCACAATCTCCTGGCAATGGCAGGATGACCATCTGCAGTGTTCCACTGGAGTTTTCCAGCTGCACTACCTGATAATCCGAACACCAGTTGCCATCCTCCACGGTAATCGAATAGGTGCCGGAAGGCAAGTTGGTAATTTCATAGCTATCACTATTGGTTATCTGCGATCCACTTACCGGTCCACTCCAATTAATGGTATAAGCCGGAGCTCCCCCATCAATATCAATCCAGATAGAGCCTGGCTCTGCACAAGAACCCGGGTTTGGCGTAGCTGTCAAATCCAGACTTCCACTCGGTACAACAATGACCTCGGTATGTGTACACCAGTTGCCATCCTCAATGGTCACGGTATAAGTGCCTCCAGGCAAATTAATAATGTTAAAGCTGGAGCTATTGGTGGTGGCGGAGCCACTTGCCGGTCCGGAAACCTGAATATTATAAGGTGGAACACCACCCCAGGTTTCGATGTGAATATATCCCAGTTCACCACAATCTCCTCCATAAGGCGTGGCGTTGTAGGTGAAGCTGCCCCCACTTTGATCAATGGTGATGGTGTTATAAGAAGAGCAACCATAAGCATCCACTACCTGAACCGTATAGGGTCCGGCGGGCAGGTTGGGAATATTAAAGGAAGAACTATTGGACGTCAAAACCGTATTGACCGTACCCGATAAATAAACCGTATAGGGCGCCTGGCCATTCTGAATATTGAGGTGAAGTGATCCACCCGACCCACAGGAAGCATTGCTATCAGTGATATAAGTGATCAGGCCACCATTTCCGGGCACCACTACCGTGATAGTGTCGGCACAGCCGTTGGCATCCACCTTAGTAATGGTATAAGTACCCGCAGGCAGGTTGTAAAGGGTACAGGTATTGCTATAGGTGTAGAAACTTCCCGAAATCGGGCCGGAGTAATAAACAAGATATCCCGGACTTCCACCCCAGGAAGAAATGGTAATACTACCATTGGAATGACCACAATCAGCGGCCGTTACATCGGCATCTTCCAGGCCGAAATTACAGTAGGAAGTACAGTTAACCAGTAGGTTGTAATTACTGGTTGCACCATTATACCCATCTACCACAACATAATAGGTCCCTGGCGACAGATAGGCATTGATGTGCTCATTGCCGGTACCAGAATTCTGGCTGTAGTTCAGGCAATCACCCCGGTCACAGGAAGCCAACAAGAACAATTCCAGGTTGGCAGAAAGATTGCTTAGGAAAATATCTACCGGCCCCGCTTCTGTTACAGTGAAGGTATGTACCACTTCCGGGCCATTATTTTCGACATTCAATACGTTGCCACATCCGTAAAGAGAGACATCATCATTGCCGTTGATGTTGTTGCCCTGGTAAGTTTGACCACAGTTCAGTGGCTGAGCATCACTACAATCGAGGTAGCCACAGTTGACTTCCATGCGGTAGTTTCCGGCAGAGTTAGCAAACTGTCCGTCCACTACGATATAATAAATGCCAATCGGAGCATCTTCTAAAACGATGCCCTCATTATTGGTTTGGCTATTATTCGTAGTGCTCGACTCCAGACATGTTAATTGGTTACAGTTGCCTGTCAACAGGAATATATCAAGGTCAAGCCCCGGAGTCGTGATTTCCAAGCCAATTTGCAGGTCACCAGCTGTTGTTTTATTCAACACATAAACTTTCTCTGGCCCCTGGAAAGCATAGGGTGAGCAGCCGGGATAATAAGTAATCTGATTACCCGTGCCCACCGTCGATTCATTGGCCAGGAAGTCGCCACACTGGATAGGCATTGCTTCTGCACACCAGGGTGAACTACCACCACAAGGACCGGGAGTATAAGAAACAACTCCTGCCGCATCGGCAAAGCAGTCATTGGAATAGGTCACCCCATTACAACCACATACTGGGTCATAAATGGTGGGGCAGACAGCATCGGGCTCCATTTGACTGGCATCAACACAGCTGGTATTACAAGTTCCTTGAGTATAGTAGGTAATTCCGCTGGCTTCGGCTTCACAGGGATTGGTATAAGTCACTCCATTACAGCCACATACCGGATTATAGGTCGTTGGACAATTGATGGAAATTTCACCATTGTCTTCATCCAATGTTGTGCCAGCACTGGTCAATACCAGGGTAGGGTCGTAACAATCATTGTTACCGCTACACGGGCCGGGCACAAAACTCAATACCCCAGCCTCTTCGGCATAACATTCATTGATATAGGTCTCGCCATTACAACCACATACCGGCTCGTAATTATCTTCACAATCCGGCTGCGCATCAATCAACCAGGGATCGAGGCAATCACCGAAGCAGGTACCACTGGTATAGACAGTTTGTCCGTCGGCTTCCGCCCAACAACTATTGAGATAAGTTACCCCATCGGGTGTACAAACCGGGTCGACAATATCGGGACAATCGGTGGTTGTGAGGTTTTCGATGATGGCCACCCGTAGTTTTTCGGTCGAAAGAGGCGTAACGTCCATGTCTTTATTGACCACCATCATATCTTCGATAACGATTTCAAATTGAGCCGGCAGGTTGGCCGGATTCATATTGGCGATCGTCACCGAGAAGGTGCCAATAACGCCCGAACCAGTGACATTTTGCTGGTTGATACGGGTGATGGCTACTTCCATCGCCCCATCATCGGCATTGTGGTGAGTCATCATTCTGGCCTGACCGGCACCGGGGCCAACCCACCAGGCGGGCTCCTTCTCAAAGGTGGGGGTGCCCTGGGTAAACTCCTCTGTAAAATTGATGGTAAACAACATGCCGTAGAAGTCAGTGACCGGCAATAAGTTGGTTCCCAGTCTCACCTCAAAATCGAGTTGAGTTCCCGGCGTCACCTGATTAACGGAGGAAATTAAGCTAATCTCAGGGTTGATCCCTTCAATACCTTCCGCTGGAATATTGTCGGGAACAACAAATCCGTGTGTCTGGTGAAGGTTTTGCTCAATGGCATCATCCATATCGGCGAGATTGATCTTGCCGTCGCCATTGGCATCTGCGTAAGCATAATTGATTCCTCCTGGTAAATTTTGGCCCCAGGCAGTTCCCATGGGTTGTGCTACCCAGTTGGATGAAGCATTTGGTCTTTGGGGGCCTGCAGCGCTATATCCAATTCCCCAATACAGCAGGTCCATGCTAGTCACTTCGCCGCTGTTGTTGACATCTCCTGGCCAGATCATCTGGCTTTGTAAGGTCCCGGAAAATCCTAGGAAAAAGAATAGCACTGATAAGGTAAGTGTAAGTGTTTTGCTCATATTCATGTACTGATTTATCTCGTAGTAAAAAGGCGGAACTCTTTTTATATCCTTTGGGAATATCCATTACAACATTCCTGATCTCATAATCTGTTCGGTCCATTGTTTCATCTTTGGCTAAAAGCCAAAAAGAAAAAGGGGAGCTCAAAACAGGATACAAGCGGTGGTTCAAGGTGAAAGTGCAGAAATAACCTAGACTTTTAACAAGGGTGAATTAGTCCGTTGTTATTTCTCTATCAGGGTAGATAAATTAGTGCAGCTGATTTTTTAGAAGGGATTCTCAGCTAACGGATTGGGGGGGGACCCATTATTCATTGTAAAGTTATAAAAATCCTCATTGATAATTTACTAAACGGATAAATTTTTCCAACTAATCGGGTAGATTGATTAATTTAACGGGATGAATTCACAACTGAGAAGCCACTTTCCTGCCTTTCAACGCACAGAAAAAAACCAGTCTTTGGTGTTTTTAGATGGTCCTGCTGGTGTACAGGTACCGGAAATGGTGATTGAAGCCATTAGCAATTATTATCGGCGATCCAATGCCAATACGCACGGCAGCTTTCTGACCAGCCAGGAAACGGACGTCGTCATGACCAGTACCCGCCAGAAGGTGGCCACTTTTCTTGGCGCTGAATCGAGTTCGTGTATTTCTTTTGGGCAAAATATGACGACACTCTGCTATGCGCTCAGTCGTGCTATTGGGCGAACTTTAAGGGCCGGCGACGAAGTGCTGATTACCCAGCTGGACCACGAAGCCAATCGCGGACCTTGGCTGAGCCTACGCGAGCAGGGCATTGTGGTCAGAGAAGTGCGGCTCAAGGCCAATGGGTTGCTCGATTATGAAGACATGGAAGCAAAAATCAATGAACGGACCCGGGTGTTGGCTATCGGCTATGCTTCCAACCTCACCGGAACGGTGAATGACCTGGCGTTGGCCCGCAAGCTGACCTACCAGGTTGGTGCCTGGCTGGTGGTGGATGCCGTGCATTACGCCCCGCATTTTTCTATTGATGTGCAAGCCATTGGATGTGACTTCCTGCTGTGTTCCGCTTACAAATTTTATGGCCCACATGTAGGCATATTGTACAGCCGACCGGGCTTACTGGATCGCATCAATCCGTATCGGCTGAGGACCACCGATCAGTTTGCGCCTTACAACATTGAAACCGGTACACTCAATCACGCAGCTATTGCCGGGGTAGGAGCCGCCATTGATTTCATTGCCACCCTGGGCAAAGGGGATCAATTGAGCGCACAGCTCGTGGATGCAATGCAGCACATTGAGCGCCACGAAAACAAACTGGCGCGGCTGCTGTATGATCATTTATCGAAATTTGAACAGGTCAACATCATTGGGCCGAATATGGACATCGGGCAGCGTGCACCAACCATTTCGTTCTCGATTTCAGACAAGAGACCTGCCGAAATTTGCCTGGCTTTGGCAGAAGATTATATATTTGCCTGGGACGGCCATTTTTATGCCCTGCGTGCAGTAGAAATACTCGGACTCATGGAAGCGGGTGGCGTTACGCGGGTAGGCATTTCTGTTTACACCATAGAAGCTGACATTGAGAGATTCGTCAGCAGTATTCAAAAAATCATTCAAACCTAAGACTTGTAGTGGACCAAAAGCCTATACAGGAAACACAGCGGGAAACGGCCTTAAGGCTCAATGGCATTATTGAAACGGCAACCGATGGCATCATTACCATCAATGAGCGTGGCGTCATTGAGTTGGTCAATACTGCGGCGGCCACTCTCTTTGGCTATGCTCCGGAGGAAATGGTTGGTCAAAACGTACGTATCCTGATGAACTCCCCCCATCGTGAAAACCACGATGGTTATATGGACCGCTATGCACGCACCGGTGAAGCACGCATCATCGGCATAGGCAGGGAACTGGAAGGGCGCAGAAAGGACGGCACAATGTTCCCTTTCCGACTAAGTATCAGCGAAGTACAACTGAATGAGCGCAAGATTTTCACTGGCATCCTACACGATATCACCGAACAACGGGAAGCCGAAAAACGCATTCAGGAACTCAATGCCGAACTGGAAAACCGGGTAAAAGCCCGTACCGAGGAGCTGGCCGATACCATCAATCATCTGCTCAAGTCAAAACGAAATCTCGAAAAAGAAGTCAAGGAACGAAAAACTATAGAAATTGCGCTGCTCAACAGCCAGGCCGAACTGGAAAAAGCACTGGAAAAGGAAAAAGAATTGAACGAACTCAAAAGTCGCTTTGTCAGCATTGCTTCTCACGAGTTTCGCACCCCTCTCAGCACCATCTTGTCATCGGCTGCCTTAATGGGGCACTACACTCAATCCGAGCAACAGGAAAAACGGGATCGTCACATTCAAAAGATCAAGTCTTCAGTAGAAAACCTGACCAGCATATTGAATGACTTCTTATCGTTGAGCAAATTGGAAGAGGGCCGCATCGAAGTCAATATCGAACCGGTGGACATCAATGCTTTTTGTCATAAATTAGTGGATGAAATTGAGAGCCTCTGCAAAAATGGTCAACGGATTGAATTGAATACACTCCCCGAAGAACAGTCCTTATTGATGGACGAGCATTTGTTGAAAAACAGCCTAATTAACCTCATATCCAATGCTATCAAATACTCGGGTGAAAATGAAGTCATAACCCTTGATTGTAGGCTGGAAGAAGACCATCTGCTGATCGATGTCATTGATCGGGGTATGGGTATTCCCAAAAAGGAGCAAAACTACATGTTTACCCGTTTTTTCAGGGCCACCAATGTGACCAATATTAAAGGCACAGGTCTCGGCCTGACCATTGTAAAACGGTATATTGACTTAATGAAAGGGGAGATCACCTTCACAAGTGAAGAAGGGGTGGGTAGCACCTTTACCCTCAAAATCCCCGCAAATAATACCCCTAAAAAACAGTCCTAGTCATTTTTGGGTTTTATCTTTAACCCATTGAAGTGATTAAAATCACTTCATTATGAAAGTAGCGGAATAAAAATTAACCATGAAGAAAATTTTAGTCGTAGAAGACAATCCTGATGTTCGGGAAAACCTGGAAGAAATTCTGGAGCTTTCGGATTATGAGGTCCTCAGTGCGGAAAACGGTAAAACAGGGGTAGATCTGGCCCTTGAACACAAGCCGGATCTGATTTTGTGTGACGTGATGATGCCACAATTGGATGGGTTTGGTGTACTACGCATTCTCAGCAAACGCCCGGAAACAGCTGATATACCCTTTATCTTTCTAACGGCAAAATCGGAGAAGTCGGATTTCCGAAAGGGCATGAATCTGGGGGCCGATGACTACATCGTCAAACCTTTTGATGATGTAGTGCTGCTTGATGCCATTGAGCTGCGACTAAAAAAGAGTGAACGGCTACGCCAGCAATTTGATGGCACCAAAGCCGGATTGGATCATTTTTTTAATGAAATAAAAGGCTTCAACGCCTTCCAGGAATTGTCGAAAGACCGCGAAAACCGCACCTACCAAAAGAAAGACCAAATCTTTGAGGAAGGAGGTTATCCGCATCAGGTATTTTTTATTGAATCGGGTAGCATTAAGCTTTGCAAGACCAATGAATTTGGCAAGGAATTGATCATTGATATCCTTAAACCAGGTGATTTTCTGGGCTATATTCCGATTATTCAAAACACACCCTACACAGAAAGTGCCGAAGCGCTTGAAACGTGCAAACTGAGTATCATACCCAAGGATGATTTCCTGCAATTGCTGTATTCCAATACCAATGTAGCGGCTCAGTTGATTAAAATGCTGGCCAATAATATTGTTGATAAAGAGGCACAATTACTCAATCTTGCCTACAATTCCGTACGCAAGAAAATTGCCGATGCGCTACTTCGGCTTTCGGAAACAAATTCCGGAGACGGCCCCGTCACCATCAGAATTAAGCGGGAAAACCTGGGCAATATGACCGGTACCGCCAAGGAGACAGTCATCCGCACCTTATCTGAATTTAAATCAGATGGTCTGGTAGAAATCAACGGCAGTGAAATCACTATTTTGCAAAAGCAAAAACTGGCTACCTTGCCCTACTGATTTCAATAAGGCTGACTTACAACATCTGCTTTTCATGAATTCCCTTACATTTGCGGAGCAAATTTGCCCTTATGAAAAAGTGGATACTCAAGGCGGTCATTCAAAAGTTGATATCCTTTCTGCCCTACAAGCACAGGATCAACTATTTATTTCAAAAATACATCACCAGAGGAGTACAGCTTTCGGATGCCTATTTTGAAGACCGGCTCATCCACCTGGGGCATCACCTGGCTTTTTATCGCAAGCACAAAGGCGAAAACCGGGACATTCAATCGTTGGAATTGGGTACGGGCTGGTATCCAGTAGTGCCGATGGGATTATTTTTGGCCGGCGTGGAAACCATTTATACGGTTGACATTAGCAAATTGATGAACAAAGAGCGGGTGCTGACTACGGTCAATAAATTTGTCAGTAATCGCCAGCACGAAAGGCTCACGGCCATTGACGACCTCAAAGCAACCCGCTGGGAAACGCTTCAGTATCTCCATCAACAGGGAGCGCAACTGCCTTTTGAAAAAATACTGGACCTCCTGCACATCCGCTATCTCGTAGCCGATGCCCGCAAGCTTTCCATTCCCGACTGTAGTATTGATTTTATTACTTCCAATAATACATTCGAGCACGTCTACCCGGATATCTTAAAACAAATCCTGCTGGAGTTTCATCGCATTTTGAAGCCGGATGGACTGATGTCTCATTTCATCGATATGTCCGACCATTTTGCTCACCTGGATCAGCACATTACGATCTATAATTTCCTGCAATTTTCGCCACAACAATGGCAGTTGATCGATAATACCATTCAGCCGCAAAACCGCTGGCGCATCGGTCAGTACCGGAAGCTTTATCAGCAATTAAACATCCCGATTACCGAAGAGCTGAACCGGCCGGGCGATCAGGCGGCTTTACAAACGGTAAACCTCGCATCGCCCTTTTCGGAGATGCCGAAAGAAGACGTTGCCATTAGCCATAGCTATGTCATTTCGGCCATCGATTAATTGCCCAAATCCAGTTTTTTCACCTCTCCGGCAGGCGTAATGATGTGGTATTCCTTTGCCGCCTTTTCCCGAACTTCAGGCGGGCGCTTCAAGGTCAATTTAACTTCATAAATCACCTGAATCACCGGCTCCACGACCGTTGGGTTGATCACAAAGTCAAAGTTTTTATCGTATACAGGTTGATAATACTGCGTAGTTGATTTATCAGTGGCATTGACCTTGGCCGACTTATTCAAATTGAGCGAAGCACTCGAAAAAGCCTGGTAGGATTGGTACATCTCTACCGGATAAATGACTCGAAACCCGTCGACCATGTCCTTTTTGTAATTTAAAAAATCTGCATCCAACATTTCCTGGTATTGGGCCACTTTTTCACCGAGTAAAGCTTTGGCTTTTTCCTGCATTTTTTGCTTTTCCTGCTCCAGTTGGCTGGAAAAATAATCCACCCTCACCAGGTCATATATTTCCGCTTTCGCGCAAACAGCTATCAGGGTTTCCAGAAAATCAGGATCGGTATATTTTACGTGCAGATTTTTCTTCAATTCAAACCCTTGAGGGATTTCATTGTAGGTTTTCTTGCTAAAAATCTTTTTTTCCACCTCGTATTCATAAACGGGTACAAAAGAAATCATATCGACAAAAAATGCCTGACTTTGCCCCTTCACGGATTGGCTAACCACATCGATTCGCTCGTTGATCAGTTGGTTGACTTCTTCGGCCGTTTTGCCCAACTGTGTTACATTAAATACCGCTACAAAGGCATCGGCTTTGAGGTTATTCAATCCTTTTACATTCAGAAGGATGGTCCCGTCGAGCGGCTGCCCGATGTTGGTGGTGTAATTAGGCAAGTACACCTGATTCTGATAATTGATATTGCCGGATACCTGGGCCAATGTTATATTGGCGAAAGCCAACAATAAAAACAATGAGAAAATGGGTTTAAGCATATTTCTGGGTTTTAAGTTAACCAATCATTCCTTCCAGTCCATCCAATCCAACATTTCTTCCAGATAGGCTACCTCAGCGAACAAGGGCCTTCCTCCGGCATCAATTGATCAACGATGATTTCCTGTCCATTATTTCGAAACTCGCCGGTAAGCACATTGTAATCATCAAAAGGCATTCCGGGATTGAAGGCAAAGGGGAGGTTGCCGCCAGCAAATTGAGCAAAGTCGGCCGCTACCCGGAAGTTGGCATAAAAGCGATTGCCGTCCTGCCGGTAAATGCCAAACCCACGTCGGATGATGGGATTCTGTAGGCCATTGATGTAGGTATCCTGCTGGCGAAAGACTGACCCCGTTACCGGGAACGCAAAGGGTACTTCACGGTGCACAAATTCTACAGCATTGTCTTCATCTGAAGCCGCCTGAATATTGATAATCGGGCAGTCGTAGTTGGCTTGCACCTGGGGCGGATCCTGGGTATTAAGCGTATGTCCATCACAAATACAGATCATCTGCGGAGTAGCGAAGGCAGCTACCAGTCCCATTTGTGGCATGATGGCAGTGGTGGTTTCATCCAGTCCCTGCGGAAACGGCATAGTGGGGCCAGCGGGCATCATCAGTCGGAGCTGATCATTGGCATAAGTATAGGTGCCGTCAAACGCAAAATCATCATGCGTATCGGTGGTAAACAACACCTGCATCGTACCATCCTCTCTGAAAAGAAAATACCACAACAATTGCGACCCCGAACGGCCACACTGGTAGATGGCTTCAAAATTTTGATTGGGGGTAAATGTAAAACGGTTGTTCATATCCTGCAACAACTCTGCCTCGGTTTTCGGCTGATTACCGGGCTGAGGTCCATTCGTTTTTTTGCAGCTTCCCGAAAGCAGCATGGCAGAAAGGATCAACAAGAGGGAGGCATTTTGAAAAAGTGGCTTGTTCATTCTTTGAGCATTTAGGTTTTCTGATTGTTACTTGCGGAAACAAATTTAGGGCAGGCAAGAGTGGGCCGTTTTTGACTATGTCGCCAAGCTTTGTCGCCATGTCGCGATCGTTTCAATCTCCCAAAAAATGCGTATCTTTGCGCTCCTAACCAAGCGCAACCAAACCATGGAAAAGATAGCACCTTATTCACCACAAAATAAAGTGCGCATCGTCACGGCCGCTTCTCTATTTGACGGTCACGACGCTGCGATCAACATCATGCGCCGCATCATGCAAAGCTCCGGCGCAGAGATCATTCACCTCGGTCACAACCGCTCCGTTCAGGAGATTGTCAACACCGCCATTCAGGAAGATGTACAAGGCATTGCCATCACTTCGTATCAGGGAGGGCACACCGAGTTTTTCAAGTACATGTATGACCTGCTGCACGAAAACGGTGCCGGCCACATCAAGATTTTTGGTGGCGGCGGTGGTACCATTTTGCCAGATGAAATTGAAGAATTGCACGCCTACGGCATCAATCGCATTTACTCTCCCGACGATGGCCGCACGATGGGATTGCAGGGTATGATCAATGATGTACTTAAAGAATGTGACTTCCCCATCGGTTTTAGTGTGAATGGTGAATTGAAGGATTTTAAAACAAAAGACCCACACGCCATTGCGCGACTAATCTCAGCCGTAGAAAACTTCCCGGAAGAAAACCGGCAATGGATGGATGAGCTGCGCAAAGATATCGCGAAGAAGACGATCCCTGTGCTCGGTATCACCGGTACCGGCGGGGCGGGTAAGTCCAGTTTGGTCGATGAATTGGTGCGCCGTTTTCTAATCGATTTTCCGGAAAAGACCATCGGCATTATTTCCGTTGATCCATCAAAGCGCAAAACGGGAGGTGCCCTGCTGGGTGATCGCATTCGCATGAATTCGGTGATCAACCCACGGGCCTATATGCGCTCGCTGGCTACGCGACAGTCGAATCTGGCCTTGTCCAAACACGTGCAGGCGGCCGTGGATATCCTCAAAGCGGCAGATTATGATCTGATCATCCTGGAAACTTCCGGCATCGGTCAGTCAGACACAGAGATCATTGACCATTCCGATGTTTCGCTCTACGTGATGACGCCGGAATACGGGGCCGCTACCCAGCTGGAAAAGATCGACATGCTCGACTTTGCCGATATGATTGCTTTAAATAAATTTGACAAGCGTGGCGCTCAGGATGCGCTGCGCGATGTGAAAAAGCAATACCAGCGCAACCATCAATATTGGGATACGCCCGCAGATCAAATGCCGGTATACGGCACCATTGCTTCGCAATTTAATGACCCGGGTACGAATACCTTATACCGAAAACTAATGAATAAAATCTCGGAGAAGACCGGTGCGAAACTGACCTCCGATTTTGGTGATACAGAAGGGGAGAGTGAAAAGATTTACATCATTCCGCCCAACCGTACGCGTTATTTATCCGAGATTTCTGAGAATAACCGGCAATACGACCGCTGGGTAGATCGGCAATGTGAAATTGCACGGCGATTGTTTGGACTGAACCAGGCACTGGAAGCCGTCAAAGGACAGGAACTGCCCGATAAGGATAAGGTGCTGCAAGGCATCCAACAAACCTACGACGATCTGGCATTGGACCTGGATGGGCGTTGCAGTCGAATACTGGATAGCTGGGAAGAGAAGAAGGCCGCCTACGCTGCTGATGAATATGTGTATCAGGTAAGGAATAAAGAAATTCGCGTACCCACTTATACTACTTCGCTATCTCACTCACGCATTCCGCGGGTGGTTTTACCACGATTTAAGGACTGGGGCGAAATTCTACGCTGGAGCCTTCAGGAAAATGTGCCGGGTGAATTTCCCTATACCGCTGGTGTATTTCCTTTCAAGCGGAAGGGAGAAGACCCTACCCGCATGTTTGCCGGTGAGGGCGGCCCGGAACGGACCAATAAGCGCTTTCACTATTTGTCGCTGGATACTCCAGCCAATCGATTATCAACAGCGTTTGACTCAGTTACCCTCTACGGCGAAGACCCCGATCACCGGCCGGATATTTACGGAAAGGTGGGTAATTCCGGGGTAAGTGTTTGTTGTTTGGACGATGCCAAGAAGTTGTACTCCGGTTTTGATCTTTGTGATCCAAAAACATCGGTATCGATGACCATCAACGGTCCGGCGGCAACGATTTGTGCCTTCTTTATGAATGCGGCCATTGATCAGCAATGCGAGCGCTACATCAAAGAAAATGGACTGGAGCACTTGGTGGAAAAACAGCTCAAAGCTCGCTATGACGATCATGGATTGCCACGGCCACAATACTACGGACCCATTCCGGAAGGAAACGATGGACTGGGCCTGATGCTTTTGGGCCTTACCGGCGATCAGGTATTGGAACCGAAGGTTTATAATGAATTAAAAGCAAAGGCCCTTTCTTCGGTCCGTGGAACGGTGCAGGCGGATATTTTGAAAGAAGATCAGGCGCAAAATACCTGCATCTTCTCCACCGAATTTTCGCTACGCCTGATGGGGGATGTGCAGGCCTATTTCATTGACCATAAAGTCAAAAACTTCTATTCGGTATCGATCTCAGGATATCACATTGCGGAAGCTGGGGCCAATCCCATTACTCAGCTGGCCTTCACACTGGCCAATGGCTTCACTTTCGTGGAATACTACCTCTCCCGCGGGATGGACATTGACGCATTTGCGCCCAATTTATCCTTCTTCTTCTCCAATGGTACCGACCCCGAATACGCGGTGATCGGAAGAGTAGCCCGCCGCATCTGGTCGAAGGCTATGAAACAAAAATACAAGGGAAATGAGCGCTCACAGAAGCTGAAATACCACATTCAGACTTCCGGCCGCTCGCTGCACGCGCAGGAGATTTCCTTCAATGATATTCGCACCACGTTGCAGGCCTTGTACGCCATTTATGACAATTGTAATTCCCTGCACACCAATGCCTACGACGAGGCCATCACCACACCGACTGAAGAAAGTGTGCGCCGGGCCGTAGCCATTCAGATGATCATCAACCACGAACTGGGATTGGCCAAGAATGAAAACCCACTGCAGGGGGCCTTTATCATTGACGAGCTGACCGATCTGGTAGAAGAGGCAGTGCTGATGGAATTCGACCGCATTACGGAGCGAGGCGGTGTACTGGGCGCCATGGAGACCATGTACCAACGGGGTAAAATCCAGGATGAAAGCCTGCACTACGAGACGCTGAAACATACCGGTGAATTGCCCATCATTGGCGTCAATACTTTCCTCAGCAAGGACGGCTCGCCCACCATCATTCCCGGCGAGGTGATTCGCGCTACTACTGAGGAAAAGGAAAATCAGATCAAGACTTTGGAAAACCTGAAGAAAGCCAACGATCAAAAAGCGGAAAAAATGCTGCACCAATTGCAGGAAGTCGCCATCAATAATGGCAATACCTTCGAGCAGCTGATAGAAACGACGAAGTACTGCTCACTGGGGCAGATTACGAATGCGCTGTATGAGGTAGGCGGGCAGTATCGGAGGAATATGTAGGATTTTAAGGCAAAAATATACTCAATCAAAGAGAGCTTGCGGGGTTATCCTTCGAGCTCTTTTTTTATTTCCAGAACGTAAGCTTCGGTGACGTTCAGTACCTCACAAATAAAGGAAATTTCGCTACCTAATTGTAGCATTTTGATGGTCGCCTCGCGGTTCTTGCGTACTTCTGTTTCTTGCTTACCTTTCTCTATCCCTTTATTGTACAACTGATCTTTTTCAATATCGATATATATAGGCATACCACTTATGATTTTAATGGTTTCATTATCTAATTTACGCAATCTTGATAATACATTCAACTGATTGAAATATTTTTGTAGTTCATTTTTGTTTTTACTTACATCGCTTAACCTTTGTATTATCAACCGTAAGATCGCCTCTGGCTGTCGGTCCTTAAAGTCGGCAAGAATAGCCAAAACAATTTCATTACCCGTATCTGAAGATAACAAATCTTGGTAGTCAATGGTTTTGAAATCCAGGAGGGTAAAGCCTTGAAAGGAATGCTTTTCTGGCATAGTTCCTTTCATTTTAGATGGCCTATCACCGAAATAAAACACAAAATGCCGTATAGGCAATTTGTACTTCCGGCTGATCATTCCATGGTATTCTTGCAAGGGGTAGATCATTTCCGAATCGTCTTGGCTCTGAAATTCTACGTGCAAAATGAAGCGGTTATTTTGAGTATCGGTAATCTCTGATAGGAAATCCGCTTCGCGCTCAGTTGTTGTTTGAACCTTATTGCGAAGCATCCTGATCTTTTTAACCTCCACATCCCAATAGCGGTTGAGCATTGGTAGAACAACCTCTTCCAAATTTTCTTTAAATATCTTGTCGTAGCGGTTGGCTTCGTCAGGAATCTTCTTTTCAGACATTTTGAGAGCAATACGTTTTTATATTGTTACAATTTAAACACTTTTTATTCCTCTTGCAAAAAACTACCTTTATTTTTTCAAACGCGCTTAATACCAAACAACATGCTTCCAATTGCTCTTCTCATATTTCTATCCGTGAAGAATTTTGGATTCAAATTTATTCCCAATGAGAAAAAGCTGAATTTCCTACACTGGATCGACCGTTTTATAGCCGTATTTCTATCCACTTGCGGTTTCGTGCTAGTCTTTGCCTTTGCGCTATCGTTTCTATCCAGTACATTACGCCGAGGAAGTGGAGGACTCATTTTTGGGTCAGGAAACTTACTCTATATTGCCTTACTTCTGGTCATTATTTTCTCAACCCTTTCTGTTTTATGGCTTTCCCGCCACTACTGGAAAGCCTTTCGCAATAATCTTGTGGATAAGGACAAGAAACTATTTGCCCATGCTATTATTTTGCTGGTAGCAAACCTTCTCCTGCTTTTTCTCTTTATGAAACCTACTACAGTGAGAACCATTGGATGGGGTTGGGGCTTGGGGCTATTTGACTTTATCATTGCAGCCATATTACAATTGAGCAGTTTGCAGATAAACTCACCTTTGGTTCGGGATACCTTTTTGCTTATACTGATTACCTCTGGGATCGTATTGTTTTTGTATCATCTCTACATAAAAAGGCAGGAAAAACACAGCGCCAGCTAAACCCTTTGCCCCCCACCTTGTTCTCCTACTGTTTAGAACCAAAACCAACCAATAAATATGTCTATCACTCATTTACAGGAAGGCGACGCTGCACCGGCATTTACAGGGGTCGATCAGGATGGCAATAAAGTTTCCCTATCCGATTATAAAGGTAAAAAGCTGATTCTGTTTTTCTACCCAAAAGATAATACTCCAGGGTGTACTGCAGAGGTGTGTAGCTTGCGCGATGGCTTTTCGGAATTACAAGCTAAAGGATATGAATTGTTGGGCGTAAGTCCGGATAGCGAAAAAAAGCACCAAAATTTCATCAAAAAACATAAACTTCCTTTTCCCCTCCTGGCAGACACGGAGCAGGAGACGCTCAAAGCTTTTGGCGTATGGGGAAAGAAAAAGTTTATGGGCCGCGAGTACACTGGCGTGCATCGCACTACTTTCGTGATTGACGAAAAGGGGAAAATTGAAAAGATTTACCGAAAGGTAAAAACGAAAAGTCACAGCGACCAGATTTTGGAGGATGCCGCTTAGACCGGCACTCCCGCTCTAAACAACACACAATCTCCGTTGAGGAACCCCTGACCATAGTCGGGAATGAAGAAGCTTTGTCCCTTGACAAAACGCTGACCGGTGTCTGTGGTCACCCAGCCATCCACTACGAGGTAGATGCGTGGACCCTCTCCTGGCTGACAGTGAAATTGCTGATCGGGCTTCAAATCCAGTCGGCGGAGTTCAAAATCCGGAGCAGGTGTCTTGTACACTTCCTCTGCCTCTGACAGGGCTTCTCCCTGCAACACGTGAGGCGTAACCGGATCAAAAACCAGGTGTTGCATCAATTCCGGCACATCGATGTGTTTGGGCGTCAAGCCTCCCCGAAATACATTGTCGCTATTGGCCATCAATTCTACATTTACTCCTTCCAGATAAGCGTGGGGAATGCCGGCATCCTGGAAAATGCCTTCTCCCTCCTGCAAATGCACCAGGTTAAAAAAGTAGATGGAAAAAATACCCCTATCGTAATGCCCATCACGGGTGTATTCCTCAAAGGCCTTCGCCGCCCAGTAGTCCGCCGTATCTTTCTTTAAATCCGATTGCTTGCTCAACCGCGTATATAGTGGCTGAAGCAGAGCATCAACTTCCGACTGGGGCCGCTCCATGACGTAGCGATACAATTTGGGAATATCCCCGCCAAAATGTTCTTTTAAAGGGGCAAATTCAGGAATGTCTTCCAGCACTTTATTGATGGCGTCAACCGATTGGAATCCGTGCAGCAGCCAGAATTCCGAAAGGGCCACCATCACCTCGGGTTTGTGGTTGTCGTCTTTGTAGTTGCGATGAAAAGCATCCAGGGGAATACCGGCTTCATTTTCCCGCGCAAAACCCTTTTCAGCTTCCTTCTTGGTGGGGTGAGCCTGGATAGAAAGCATGGAATTGACATCCAGAATTTTAAATAAAAAGGGAAGCCGGTTATCAAAGGCATTTGCTGTACGAAATCCGAGAACGGCCACTGGCTGGTCTTCAATCATAGTGGGCAAATCATGCCATTCCTTAATGACCTCAACCTCCGAAGGGTCTTTAGGGTGGGCGCCCATCCAAAGCTCGGCAAAGGGTTCATCATTTTCATTGGTTTGCCCCAACAAATTCGGAATGAACTGTTTACCACCCCAGGCATAGTGTTGAATTTTTCCTTTTAAGGGCCAAATGGAAATCATAGCGTGCATTTTTTTACCTGAACAAAAGTCCTAATCTAAGGTTTTAAACTGACTACATATTTATACAAAAATCAAAAAGAAAAACAAAATTATGGAAATACGTGGGCTCCTGTTTTTTTGTTCGCTGTTTCTTTTCAGCCTGACTTCGGCCTGTAATAAAGAGGAGCCGCTGATTCATACCAACCCCAATCCGCCAACACCAACGGAACAAAAAGATACCATCTACTATCTAGCCCTCGGCGACTCCTACACCATAGGCCAGTCAGTAGCCCCCGATGACCGATTTCCCAGCCACCTCCGCGACCGCATAAGTGCCGATATTGATCCAGTCAAGGAAAGGATAGTGGCAACTACCGGCTGGACAACGGGGGATTTGCATAATGGCATCGAAAATACTGATTTCGAACGTTCGCAATACGACCTCGTCACCTTGCTCATTGGCGTAAACAATCAATACCGTGGGTATGCGCTGGAGGATTATAAGGCAGGCTTTCGGTCATTATTGGAGCAATCCATTGACTTTTCCGGTGATCGTAAAGAACGGGTGTTTGTCGTCTCCATCCCGGATTATGGTGTGACCCCTTTCGGGGAAAACAGCGGCGACCCTGCTACCATTGCCCAGGAAATCGATGCTTTTAATGCTGCCGCCAGGGTTATATGTGAAGAATTGGGTGTGGCTTTTTTAAATATCACGCCCATTTCGCGTGAAGCGGCCAATGATTCCAGTTTGATTGCTTCCGACGGATTACACCCTTCCGGAATAATGTACAAAAGATGGGTTGATGACGTCATTTACCCTGCTGTTGAACCCATTCTGAGATAACTTTATTCTGCCGAATTGGTGAATACCCACTCAAAGCTTCTGGGAGTGGATTTTTTTACATATTTTAGCTGCACTTCAAAATTAATAAAAAGGGCTTCCCAAAAAATGAAGACAACAGCTGAAATCCGGGACTTTATTACCAATGGAAAATTGAAAGACGCTATCGATGCCATGATAGAATTATCGGGCGCCAATGGTGATAATGATCTACAAAATAGCCTGATCCTACAATCAAGCCGCTACCAGGAAAATGAGCGGAGCAACCTCTCCGGCATTATCTCCTCCGGCGATTACAATCGCTCAAGAGCACGCATCACCTACGCTTTATTGTCGTACCTGGATGAAATGAAAGATGTGCCGGGCGGAGCAACTCCTCCTGAAAATAAAAATACCCCTGCCGGTAACCAAAATGGCGGCACGCCACCGCCGTCTGCTGTCACCAAGATTTTATTTCTGGCTTCTAACCCCTCGGATACAGCCAAAATACAGCTCCGTAGAGAACACAGCTTCATTTCCGATAAGCTACAAAATAGTCCAACACCTCACGCTTTCCAGCTCAAGCGAAAAGGGGAAATTTCCCTTTCTGAGTTCTTGGAATATTTGGTTCAGGAAAGTCCAAATATTGTGCATTTCTCCGGTCATGGTGAAAAGGGGAACCCGGAAGTTGAAAATACCGTTCGCAGAGGGCTCGATATTGATGATGATGAAGTTCCGGTTGATGATACAGGAATCATTCTTTATGATGAAGATAAAAGAAAATCTGCCTTTGTAGGGACTAATGTCATTCGCCGGATGTTCCGATCTATGGTTAGGACCCAAAAGATTCCTATCAAAATTGTGGTCTTCAACAATTGCTTTTCTCAGGCTCAAGCCGAAGCGGTAGCAGAATTTGTTCCTTACGTAATTGGCACCAGTTGGAGTGTGAAAGATGAAGCAGCCATTGCATTTGCAACAAGCTTCTACTTCAGTATCGCAAATAACAGGGAAGTTCCAGCGGCCGTTGATCTTGGTATTACCAATGCTATGGCAAAAGGAGAACCGGAAGATCGCTTTGTACTGTACCACAATGGAAAAAAAGTAGTATTCTAGATAACCTATCTAAAACCCTAAAACCATGCCTACCAGCACTAAGAAGCTCTATGCCCTGATCGTGGGCATCGATGAGTACCTGACGCATATTCCCATCACCAATAGCTGCCGTTTTGGACGCTTGGGCGGGTGTGTCAACGACGCCACCAATATGCTCAATTATCTTCAATCGGAATCCGGCTTTGAACTGCATCCCATTTTTCTCAAAAATGACGATGCCACCAAAGATAATGTCATTGATGGCTTTCGCAATCACCTTTCCCAGGCACAGGCCGGAGATGTGGCCTTGTTTTATTATTCGGGTCATGGCATCCAGGAAATGGCCGATACCAACCTCTGGCCAACGGAGACGGATGGCAGGTTAGAGAGCCTGGTTTGTTACAATGAAGATGGCAATAATTGCCTGATTGCCGATAAGGAATTGCGGTATTTGATCCACCTGGTAGCCAATGGTACCACAGATAAACCCAAGGAAAAAAGTCCGCATCTGGTAACCATTTTTGATTGTTGTCACTCCGGCGATAATACCCGAAACGGAGACTTTTTTAAGAAGAAGAACAAGACCCTGGAACGGCGCATTTCATGTGTGGCTCGTCAGCGCAGCTGGGACGCATTTACCTTTCACAATGAAAAAGATCAGGTAGAAATTCGCACCCAGCCACTTTCCAAAACACTCCCGGAAGGCATCCACATACATCTGGCCGCCTGTGCACCCGACGAATCGGCCCTGGAAGTAAATGGGGCGGGCGTATTCACCTCCCACTTAATTAAAATCCTGAAACGCTCCAAAGGTGATATCACTTATTATGACCTGCTGAGTCAAATTCGGCAGTACTTACGCAACAGCTATTTGCAAAAACCACAGCTACGCATCCCACTCGACGACCTGAGTTATCAATATGCTACCTTTTTAAATAAAGACAATCAGGGACAACCCCTTTACGGAAATGTGGTCTACACCAATGGCAATGGCTGGACCCTGGATATGGGTAGCCTGCTTGGCATCAGCCCGAAATCTAAAACCATTACCGTAACCGGAGAAGGAAGTACCTATACGGCTCAAATCAAGCGCGTCAGCCTCGATTTTACCACCCTCGAATTCAAAGATGAGGAGCCAGATAAAAAGCAGGCTTACAAAGGAGAAGTTGAGGGCGTAATGGCTTATAAAGTCAAATTATTTATTAAAAATAAGGAAGGTGACCTCTCGGATATCCAGGAAGTGATAGACCACATTCAGGATCAAAACGACAGCATGGTGCTAGCGGAAAATGAAGCTGATGCAGATTATACACTGCACGTCCGCAATTGTTATTATTACGTCACCCATCCTCAACAGGATTACCGGCCTTTGTTCAATCCACTGGATTATGGTTTGCAGGGTGTCAATGATTCCCTGGTTCAGCATTTGCGCCATATTTCTCAATGGGAATATGTGCGCCGTTTGAGCAATCCCTACGCTTTTCTTTTTGAGAAAGATTCGGTCAAGGTAGAAGCATTTAGTGGAGGCAAAGATGGCACACCTCTAACCATCAATGAGAACAATGAGGTAGAACTCAATTACGCCCACCATCCAAGTGGTAAATGGAAGGGCAAAATAGCCATTCGGCTGACCAATACTACAAATCGTAAGCTTTATGTAAGTGTATTGTATTTGACGCGCAACTTCGGTGTGTATCCAAAAATGCTGGACCCTCAGGTGTATCCACTGAATCCAGGCGAATCGGTATGGGTCAGGGAGTATAAAGGAGGCGTCATTTCTTATACGTTGGAAAGTGTGGTGCAGGATTATAACTGGCCTGTTGCCAAGGAGCCGTTAAAGATCATTTACAGTACCGAGGAATTTGACGTCGCCAAGCTTGCCAAGAAGAGTTTACCGGATCCAATTACCCTGGATGTGCTTCGTGGCGACCGAAAAAGGAGTGGATTGGATATTGAGGATGAAGATGATCCAGAACCAGAAGTGGATGACTGGACCACGCGGGATGTTGTTTTAAAATTTATCAACCCCGAATACAACCGGATTGAGCAAAACCAGCTGAATGAAATGATGAGTTACCACGAAATGGTGGAATTCGCCAAGGATATTTACCTGGAGCCATTTGTCAATGAAAATATGCGGCCGGATTATCGCGTTCGGCCCGAGATTGAAGTGTATGAGGGCGTGGCTCCCCAGCAAGAGCGGGGAGCATTGTTTCAGGCGGCTGTTTCAATTGCCAATCGTTTTTCCAGGGGGCGCCGACATCGCTCTTTCAGTCATCAGGTAAAAAGCTATCCGGCCCGTACCAAAATTGTGGCGGAGGGTGATTCCTGGTTTCAGCATCCGCTGCTGAGGGATATCATTGATCATTTGATGCCGTATTATAATATTTATTGTACCAGTGCAGCTGGAGATACGTTGCGGAATTATTTACAAAAAGGCGAATTTCAAGATGCTATCCATAAAGTTGGGCCAAAGATTTTCCTGCTCAGTGGCGGTGGCAATGATATTCTGGGAGATGGTTTTCAACATTTTCTCAATGAAGCACCGGAAGGTTCCGATCCGGAAAAATTTTTAAACGAAAAGTTTGGTGCCGAGCTGGATAGCCTGATGGAGATTTATCAAACTATTTTTTCCCATTTAAAAAATATTCATTCCAAGTTACACATCATTGTGCATGGTTATGACTACGTCATGCCGGGCGATAACCCAAAGAAAGGCTGGCTCGGTCGATATATGTTGGCCAAAAATATCAACAGTGCTGAGGACCGCCAATGTATTACCGACTACATTCTCGACCAATTTAACGATAGATTGTCTAAATTAGCGGAACCGTTGGATCACGTCACGTATATCAACCTGCGGGGAATTGTAAGAGAAGATCAGTGGCACGATGAAATTCATCCTACTGACGCCGGGTATCAGGACATCGCCATCCACTTTATGCGCACCATTGACAAAATACTCATTCCGGAGGAATAACATTTTTTTGTGAATAAATTTGGTTTTAATCAACAAATAATTTAATTTTGTTTAAAATCAAAAAAAAAGTTGATTCACTCCAAATTTTTTAATAAATGGCAAACGACAAAGACGCAAAATTGAAAGCGCTTCAGCTAACGGTTGATCGCTTGGAGAAAACCTATGGCAAAGGCACCGTAATGCGACTGGGAGATCGGCAGGTTATTGATGCAGAAATCATCCCTACCGGTTCTCTGGGGCTGGATGTTGCACTGGGTATTAACGGCTTTCCGAAGGGAAGAATTATTGAAATTTACGGTCCGGAATCCTCCGGTAAAACCACACTGGCCATTCACGCTATTGCCGAATGCCAGAAGGCGGGAGGGATTGCCGCATTTGTGGATGCAGAACACGCCTTTGACCGTACCTATGCCGATGCACTTGGAGTGGACACCGAAAATTTATTGATTTCACAGCCCGACAATGGTGAGCAGGCCCTGGAGATTACCGAAAACCTGATTCGTTCCGGAGCGATCGACATCATTGTAGTTGACTCCGTTGCGGCGCTGGTACCGCGCAGTGAGATTGAAGGTGAAATGGGTGATTCCAAAATGGGACTACAGGCCCGTTTGATGTCGCAGGCCATGCGTAAACTGACGGGTACTATTGGTAAAACGGGTTGTTGCTGTATTTTCATCAACCAGCTTCGCGAGAAGATTGGTGTAATGTTTGGTAACCCTGAAACCACTACCGGTGGTAATGCCTTGAAGTTTTATGCTTCCATGCGTTTGGATATCCGCCGTAGTGGCTCAGCCATTAAAGACAAAGAGGGCAATATAATGGGTAACCACGTAAAAGTAAAAGTGGTTAAAAATAAATTGGCACCACCATTCCGTGTGGCAGAATTCGACATAATGTTTGGTGAAGGTATTTCTAAAACCGGTGAAATTGTAGACCTCGGTGTAGACCACGATATCATCCAGAAAAGTGGTGCGTGGTACAGCTATGATGACGCCAAAATTGCCCAGGGCCGGGAAGCCGCCAAGAACTTCCTCATGGACAATCCCGAACTGGCAATAGAAATCGAAGCCAAAATCAAACAAAAGATACTTGGCCGGGCCGCTCCCGAAACAGAAGCCCCCAGCCAGAACGGCGCCGCAGAAAAGGAAAAGGCGTAATACTGGGCGTTTACCAAGAGAAAAGCCCTTCGGAATGTTTCGGAGGGCTTTTCTTTTGGTGACTGACTGAATAAATCATTAGTAAAAGAACCAACTGCGTGTATAAAAGTGTTATCTTGAAAAGGAAAATTCAAGAATAATGCAAAAGGTAATTAATATCGATAAGGAAATACTCGGTGGTACACCTGTTTTTATGGATACCAGAGTTCCAATAAAAAATTTGTTTGACTATTTGGAAGAAGGAGAAAGTATCATAACCTTTCTTGAGGATTTTCCTACGGTAAAAAAAGAACAAGTGGAAAGAGTATTACAAATGTCAAAGAAGCTGATTGAGAATCTCACTGAAGTGGCTCATGAAAATTTTGCTTGATGAATGTGTCACCAAAAAAGTAAAGCAGCTCCTTACAGAATATGAAGTTTCAACTGTATCGGAACTAAACTACAATGGTCTCAAAGATGGAGCCCTTCTTGCAGAAGCTGAAAAAGCTGGTTTTGATATACTATTGACCATCGACAAAAACATTGACCATCAGCAAAACATTGCAAAATTTCACCTTGCTATTGTCATCCTTGACGTCTTGAAAAGCACCTTACCTCACATCGAAAAATTACTCCCAGAATTCAAAAAGCAAATAAATTCATTTGAAAAGGGAAGAGCTTACCGCTTGAAGACTGCCTAAAACCAAAACAGCCAAGCCGCACTTTCGCGCAACTTGGCTGTTCTTATTTCTGTGGGCGGTAAGAGACTCGAACTCCTGCCCCCCCCGAAGTACCTCGGGATGCGCTGTACCAACGGAGCTTTCACAACTCGCCTCTAACCAATGCCTCCACTAACTTCCGCGATTTCCACCCTTTGATCTGACGCTCTCGTTTCTGTGCCACACTCTTTTCCCCATATTCCTCAATATGCACAACCTGCCAATCCTTCGCTCGACCCGTAAACCCACTATGATTCATCAGATGACGGGACAGCCGCTCTTCCATATCTTCGCACGACCCTATATAGTACCGGTCAAGATTCTCAGAATATAATATGTAGCAGTAGTACATCCAAGTCTTTTTGCCTGAAAACAAAACAGCCAAGCCGCACTTTCGCACAACTTGGCTGTTCTTATTTCTGTGGGCGGTAAGAGACTCGAACTCCTGAACCTCCCGAGGTACCTCGGGATGCGCTGTACCAACGGAGCTTTCACAACTCGCCTCTAACCAATGCCTCCACTAACTTCCGAGATTTCCACCCCTTGATCTGACGCTCTCGTTTCTGTGCCACACTCTTTTCCCCATATTCCTCAATATGCACAACCTGCCAATCCTTCGCTCGACCCGTAAACCCACTATGATTCATCAGATGACGGGACAGCCGCTCTTCCATATCTTCGCACGACCCTATATAGTACCGGTCAAGATTCTCAGAATATAATATGTAGCAGTAGTACATCCAAGTCTTTTTGCCTGAAAACAAAACAGCCAAGCCGCACTTTCGCACAACTTGGCTGTTCTTATTTCTGTGGGCGGTAAGAGACTCGAACTCCTGCCCCCCCCGAAGTACCTCGGGATGCGCTGTACCAACGGAGCTTTCACAACTCGCCTCTAACCAATGCCTCCACTAACTTCCGCGATTTCCACCCTTTGATCTGACGCTCTCGTTTCTGTGCCACACTCTTTTCCCCATATTCCTCAATATGCACAACCTGCCAATCCTTCGCTCGACCCGTAAACCCACTATGATTCATCAGATGACGGGACAGCCGCTCTTCCATATCTTCGCACGACCCTATATAGTACCGGTCAAGATTCTCAGAATATAATATGTAGCAGTAGTACATCCAAGTCTTTTTGCCTGAAAACAAAACAGCCAAGCCGCACTTTCGCGCAACTTGGCTGTTCTTATTTCTGTGGGCGGTAAGAGACTCGAACTCCTGCCCCCCCCGAAGTACCTCGGGATGCGCTGTACCAACGGAGCTTTCACAACTCGCCTCTAACCAATGCCTCCACTAACTTCCGCGATTTCCACCCTTTGATCTGACGCTCTCGTTTCTGTGCCACACTCTTTTCCCCATATTCCTCAATATGCACAACCTGCCAATCCTTCGCTCGACCCGTAAACCCACTATGATTCATCAGATGACGGGACAGCCGCTCTTCCATATCTTCGCACGACCCTATATAGTACCGGTCAAGATTCTCAGAATATAATATGTAGCAGTAGTACATCCAAGTCTTTTTGCCTGAAAACAAAACAGCCAAGCCGCACTTTCGCGCAACTTGGCTGTTCTTATTTCTGTGGGCGGTAAGAGACTCGAACTCCTGCCCCCCCCGAAGTACCTCGGGATGCGCTGTACCAACGGAGCTTTCACAACTCGCCTCTAACCAATGCCTCCACTAACTTCCGCGATTTCCACCCTTTGATCTGACGCTCTCGTTTCTGTGCCACACTCTTTTCCCCATATTCCTCAATATGCACAACCTGCCAATCCTTCGCTCGACCCGTAAACCCACTATGATTCATCAGATGACGGGACAGCCGCTCTTCCATATCTTCGCACGAGCCGATATAGTACCGGTCTAGCGCCTTGGAATACAATACATAGCAGTAGTACATCCAAGGCATTTTTCCTGAAACCAAAACAGCCAAGCCGCACTTTCGCACAACTTGGCTGTTCTTATTTCTGTGGGCGGTAAGAGACTCGAACTCCTGACCCTCCCGAAGTACCTCGGGATGCGCTGATCCAACTGTGCTTTCACAACTCGCCTCTAACCAATGCCTCCACTAACTTCCGAGATTTCCACCCCTTGATCTGACGCTCTCGTTTCTGGGCCACACTCTTTTCCCCATATTCCTCAATATGCACCACCTCCCAGTCCTTCGCTCGACCCGTAAAGCCACTGTGGTTCATCAAATGACGCGATAGCCGCTCTTCCAAATCTTCGCACGAGCCGATATAGTACCGGTCTAGCGCCTTGGAATACAATACATAGCAGTAGTACATCCAAGGCATTTTTCCTGAAACCAAAACAGCCAAGCCGCACTTTCGCACAACTTGGCTGTTCCTATTTCTGTGGGCGGTAAGAGACTCGAACTCCTGACCCTCCCGAAGTACCTCGGGATGCGCTGATCCAACTGTGCTTTCACAACTCGCCTCTAACCAATGCCTCCACTAACTTCCGAGATTTCCACCCCTTGATCTGACGCTCTCGTTTCTGGGCCACACTCTTTTCCCCATATTCCTCAATATGCACCACCTCCCAGTCCTTCGCTCGACCCGTAAAGCCACTGTGATTCATCAGATGACGGGATAAGCGCTCTTCCAAATCTTCGCACGAGCCGATATAGTACCGGTCTAGCTTCTCTGAATACAATATGTAGAAATAGTACATCCTAGAGCTTTTGCTTAAAACTAAAACAGCCAAGCCGCACTTTCGCGCAACTTGGCTGTTCCTTATTTCTGTGGGCGGTAAGAGACTCGAACTCCTGACCCTCCCGAAGTACCTCGGGATGCGCTGATCCAACTGTGCTTTCACAACTCTCCTCTAACCAATCCTTCCACTAACTTCCGCGATTTCCACCCCTTGATCTGCCGCTCTCGCTTCTGCGCCACACCTTTTTCCGAATATTCTTCAACATGCACCACCTCCCAGTCCTTCGCTCGACCCGTAAAGCCACTGTGGTTCATCAAATGACGCGATAGCCGCTCTTCCATATCTTCGCACGAGCCGATATAGTACCGGTCTAGCGCCTTGGAATACAATATATAGCAGTAGTACATCATGGAGGTTTTTCCTGAAACCAAAACAGCCAAGCCGCACTTTCGCACAACTTGGCTGTTCTTTATTTCTGTGGGCGGTAAGAGACTCGAACTCCTGAACCTCCCGAAGTACCTCGGGATGCGCTGTACCAACGGAGCTTTCACAACTCGCCTCTAACCAATGCCTCCACTAACTTCCGAGATTTCCACCCCTTGATCTGGCGCTCTCGCTTCTGAGCCATACTCTTTTCCAGATATTCCTCTAAATAAACCACTTCCCAATCCTTCGCTCGTCCCGTAAAGCCACTGTGATTCATCAAATGACGCGATAGCCGCTCTTCCAAATCTTCGCACGAGCCGATATAGTACCGGTCTAGCGCCTTGGAATACAATACATAGCAGTAGTACATCCAAGGCATTTTTCCTGAAACCAAAACAGCCAAGCCGCACTTTCGCACAACTTGGCTGTTCTTATTTCTGTGGGCGGTAAGAGACTCGAACTCCTGACCCTCCCGAGGTACCTCGGGATGCGCTGATCCAACTGTGCTTTCACAACTCTCCTCTAACCAATGCTTCTACTAATTTCCGCGATTTCCACCCCTTGATCTGACGCTCTCGTTTCTGGGCCATACTCTTTTCCCCATATTCCTCAATATGCACTACCTGCCAGTCCTTCGCTCGACCCGTAAACCCACTATGATTCATCAGATGACGGGACAGCCGCTCTTCCATATCTTCGCACGAGCCGATATAGTACCGGTCAAGATTCTCAGAATATAATATGTAGCAGTAGTACATCCAAGTCTTTTTTCCTGAAACCAAAACAGCCAAGCCGCACTTTCGCACAACTTGGCTGTTCTTATTTCTGTGGGCGGTAAGAGACTCGAACTCCTGACCCCCTGGGTGTAAACCAGGTGCTCTGAACCAACTGAGCTAACCGCCCTTCTGTAAAAGCGAGTGCAAATATATAGGGTAACTTTTTTCCGTGCAACACTTTTGCTATTTTTTTTCAAAAAATATTTTCAATAGCGCCAGCGTTTATTCTAGGAGCCGGATACCTAAATAATTTTATCGACTCATCCCACGGATACTTTCTTCTGCCCCAATTATATAGTATTTTCGCTGATATAAAAACACCCACCGTCTATGAAAAAGTTCCTCAAGCGGTTGCTCATCATTCTAGGCATTTTTTTTGTCTTGACCATCACGGTTCTCGTGGTGATTGCCAGTGTATTTGAAGATACCATCGGCAAACGGGTGATCTCAGAAGTCAACAAACAACTCACCTCAGAATTGACGGTGGGGGGCTTTGACCTTTCGGTCATTCGCACATTTCCCAACCTGGGTGCCAACCTGAAAAAGGTCGTCCTCGAGGACAGCCGCGATGGAGTACTTTTGGAAACAGAAGAAATTTCCTTCCGCCTGGGATTATTCAGCCTGCTGGGCTCAGAAGTAAAAGTAAAATCCATAGTGATCAGTGATGGCGCATTGAATATTGAAATTGACCGTAAGGGAAATGGCAACTTTGACATCTTTAAAACCTCCGAAGAGGAAACCACTGAAAAAAGTAGTGGCGATGGCACCGGAATCTCACTAGGTGAAGCTCGCCTCAATGACATAGAACTCATCTACGCGGATGCCAGCACGCGTCAAAATATTGCCGGAACCATTCAAAAAGCCATTTTTTCAGGACAATTTTCCAGCAAGCAGTTTTCCCTGAAAAGTAATGCCGAGCTGATGTCCAATTTTGTAGAGATCGATGGAGATCGGTATCTGGCAGGCAAAAAAATCAGCTATGACACCAAAATGGCTGTAGACCTCGAAAAGGGAACTTATTTGATTGACGATGCCACCCTCTCCATCGAATCCAACACCTTTGGCGTGGATGGCTCAATAGAAATGCGGGATGATGCCACCACCTATTACGACCTGTTTTTTAACGGAGAAGATGTAAGCCTCTCTTCCGTTTTACAAATGTTGCCCGAAAGCTATCTGGAAAATATGCAGGATTTTGATAGCCGTGGAGATTTTGAAATCACCGGCACAATAAAAGGAGAAGCGACCCAGCGGACAAATCCAGCTATTCGGGTTGATTTAAAGATGAATAACGGTAAAATCTCCAGTTCCCGTATGGACGGCACCCTGAAAGATGTCTCCTTCTCAGCAGTCTTCGACAATGGAAAAAATCAAAATAACGAATCCTCCACATTCAGGATTGAAGGATTTAAAGGCTACTTCAACCGCGAATTGCTGGAGTTGCAACTGGAGGTCAATGACCTGGATAATCCGGATATAGATTTTGCCATGGATGGCGTTTTGCCGTTGGATATGGTGTATGGATTATTTAATGACCCGAGAATCTCTGACGGCAGTGGCGAAGTGGAAATCAAGCGGCTACAATTAAAAGGACGTTACAAGGATATGATCAATACCCGGCGGGTAGCCCGTGTCAAAACCAGTGGAGAACTGGAATTTGACGACGCCTCCCTGACCATCAATGAGGAGAAAATGACCATTGACCGGGGCCAACTGGAA
The DNA here is from genome assembly GCA_965229635.1 of Saprospiraceae bacterium. GTDB lineage: Bacteria > Bacteroidota > Bacteroidia > Chitinophagales > Saprospiraceae > BQJU01. The sequence continues at coordinate 503,257 of OZ245894.1, read as the reverse complement.
CTGAAAGACAATACCCTGACGATTAAAGACTTTAAGCTGGAAGGCGCCGGTAGTGACGTTACCTTCAACGGACTGGCTTACAATACCATCCCCGTACTATTTTCAGACTCGCTCAATAGCGAACGTTCAGAACTTGAATTTGAGGCAGAACTCAAATCCTCCCAGCTGGACCTGGATCGCTTGATTGGCCTTTCGCTGGTATCTGAAGAAGAAATCGAAGAGGTCCCCACCAAAGTGGACTCCGTAAAAGAAGCCCGAATTCAACAACGGGAGCGACTGACGAGTTTCCTAAAAGGTACCTTCAATGCCCACGTAGATGACTTCAACTACAATAAAATAGAGGGAAAGGATTTTCGGGGCAAACTGGTATTTGACAACAGTCAACTACTAATCGACGGAACGACCACCGGAATGGGCGGCAACTTCAAACTGGATGGCACGGTCTATTTTGAAGATGAGCCTCACCTTACGGCAAAATTGGTTTGTGACCACATTGATGTGAAGGAGTTCTTCCGACAATCCGAAGACTTTGGACAGGATGTATTGCAGTATAAAAATATGGAAGGAAAACTGGATGCCAAAATTGCCATCTTTGCTTATTGGGACCAGGAAGGACATTTTGATGAAGATAAACTCCGGGTACTCGCCGGCGTAGGCGTCAAGGAAGGTGAATTGGTAGGATTTAAACTACTGGAAGACTTTTCTACATTTGTTAACATAAAAGATCTTAAACACATCAAGTTTACCAACCTGCAAAACTTCCTGGAAATCCGCAAGCGGCGAATTACCATCCCCGTGATGTTTATCCAAAGTAATGCACTCAATCTTACCCTCAGTGGCGAGCATTCTTTTGATCAGGAAATCAAATACAACGTCAAAGTGAACGCCGGGCAGGTGATCATGGCCAAATTCAAAAAACACGATCCAAATCTGAGCCCGCACAAGGCCCGTCGCAATGGCTTTTTCAACCTTTATTACTCCATTCTGGGCACCATTGATGATTACAATTTTGTATCGGCAAAAAGAGAAATCAAAGAAGATTTTGAGTTGAGCCAAATGCGAAAACAGAAGATCAGGGAAGCTCTGGAAAAAGAATTTGGCATCGTAGAACTCATCGATGAACCGGTCGACTGGCGGGATATTCCGGAAATGGATACCGACTTCGATCCAGCCAATGAAGATTTTCTTGACTGGGAAATTGAAGGGGGGTCCGGTGACAATTAATAGCGATCTGACTTTATCATGTTAGAAGTTGTATAAAATTGTCTCTCTTTTAAAAACATATTAGTATTTTGGAGTTTTGGGACATAAATAACCCCTCTTCTGCATGTTAGTCAAAACGTTTGCAAGCGCTGTCCAGGGTGTGGATGCTCGTACCATCACCGTTGAAGTGAATGCCGGTGGAACTGTTGCCGCCGGAAAGAATTTTTATGACCTCGTCGGCCTCCCCGATAATGCCGTAAAGGAAGGTTTCCAACGTATCGAAGCGGCTATCAACAATATAGGTTATCGCATGATGCGGGTCAAAACCGTTGTCAACCTGGCCCCTGCTGATATTCGCAAAGAAGGCTCTTCGTACGACTTACCTATCGCCGTAGGTGTGCTGGCTGCCACCAATCAAATTCATCCGGAAAACCTGGAAGGATACATCATGATGGGAGAGCTTTCCCTTGATGGCGGCTTACGCCCAATACGCGGCGCACTACCCATTGCCATTCAGGCACGGAAAGAAGGCTTTCGCGGTATCATCTTGCCAAAGCAAAATGCCCGGGAGGCAGCAATCGTTAATGACATCGAAGTCTACGGCGTCAGCAACCTGCGGGAAGCTACTGATCTACTCAGCGGTGAGGTGAAAATGGAACCGGTAACCGTAAATACCCGAGAGGAGTTTTTCAACAACCAAAGTATCTACGAGGTCGACTTTTCGGATGTAAAAGGCCAGGAAAATATCAAACGGTCTCTGGAAATAGCGGCGGCTGGAGGACACAACGTGATCCTCATCGGACCACCGGGTGCCGGCAAAACCATGCTGGCTCGACGCCTGCCGACGATCCTGCCACCACTCAATTTGTACGAAGCACTGGAAACCACCAAAATCCATTCCGTTTCCGGACTGCTGGATCCAAATGCGTCACTCATTACCACCCGACCTTTTCGTTCGCCTCACCACACCATTAGTGATGTAGCACTCGTGGGTGGCGGTTCCAATCCGCATCCGGGAGAAATCTCCCTGGCACACAATGGAGTGCTTTTTCTGGATGAACTACCGGAATTCAAACGCAGTGTATTGGAGGTATTGCGCCAGCCGATGGAAGAGCGGCGAGTCACCATTTCCAGAGCCAAAATCACCGTTGATTATCCGGCCAGTTTTATGTTGGTAGCGTCAATGAATCCTTGCCCCTGTGGGTACCACAACCACCCCGAAAAGGATTGTGTGTGTGGGCCTGCCGTAGTGAGTCGTTACCTCAATAAAATCTCCGGACCATTACTCGACCGTATTGATATTCATGTGGAGGTGACGCCGGTAAATTTTGACCAACTGGCCAGCGTAGAACGTCCCTCCGAAACCAGTAAAGATATCGCCGAGCGGGTGGTTCGCGCCCGCGAAATTCAGGCCGAACGCTTCAAAGATTTTAAAACCATTTTCTGCAACGCCCAGATGCCCAGTCGAATGGTGCGGGAAGTGTGCCAAATCAATCAGGCGGGTACCATCCTCATAAAAAAGGCCATGGAGAAATTACAACTCTCCGCCCGCGCCTACGACCGCATACTCAAAGTAGCCCGCACCGCCGCCGACCTGAGCGATAGTGAAGAAGTAAAGATTGAACATTTGGCGGAAGCCATCCATTTTCGAAGCCTGGACCGGGAGAATTGGGCGGGATGACGAACCAAAGAATAAAGCATGTTTTTATTCTATTTTCACTACAAACCCATCCATGGCTAAGCTTTCTTTCAAACGCTTCATCTCTTTCCGGGCAGCCTCCTCGTCCGGGAACGGACCATTAATAACACGATAGTACATTTCCCCCTGATCGTTGGCGAATGGATGGATAATCAACTTCGCTATCCCTGTTTTCTGAAGTTCGTCAAGTTTTAGTTCCGCTTGTGATTGAGTCCTTAAGGAGGCCAAAGATATGCCATAGCCGGTGGTGGTAACGCTCTGAGCACTTGGTTGTTCCACCGTTGGCTCTGCCGTAACTTCTTCTTTTCTTATAAAATCACTACGTGTCCAACCCACGGTGCCTCCAATTCGAATCTTGAACCAGGGAATACTTTGCTCTGGAAGGAGTTTTTCTTCTAGAATCTCTACCTTATCATTCATAGATAAGTACAATAAAGTATGATTGGGTTCATCAATAATTTCCGGAGTACTTCGCAGACGAACCCGGTCTCCTGTCACTGTTCCAAAAACTGGTGTTGAAATTGGTTTTTCTTCATATTTTGGTATTGTACTCTGTGCTTCCTCCGCAGGCTCATCAAGCTCGGGAGGTAGATTAGCTGCTGTCTTTGTTATCCATTTATCATCGTAGGTATATAGCAAGTCCTTTAGAATATCAAAGAAAAGAGGTGCTGTCCTGTCAATGCGCCGTCGATTCCAGAACATTCTTGCTGTATAATAATTATTAGTGCCCACTGCTTCTTCGTATTCCTGCATTACCTTACTCCTAATTTTAGCAACAGCATTCTTCAATCGATAGGCCAGGTAGAAAGCTCTGGCGATGTCTCTTATATAATTTTCATAAAAGGGTTGGCTGGCCTTCCGAAGTGCTGGATTTTCCTTGGCTGGTAATAAATGAGCTTTAGCCCACTTCAAAAACTCAGGGTTGTAATGCCCAAACTCTCTAGAATATAAATTTAAATAGCCTTTGTGAGGACCTTTAAGAAATATGGGTACTGGAGAAAGATTTTGAAGGGTATGCAGGTTCAAGCCCAAATACCTTTTTGAGTGATTATATAAATCTCTTATCCCTAATTCACTTGTTTCTCCTTGTTGATGCGCTTTATTTGGTTTAGGCAAGGAAGCCCCTTTTATCCACGCTTCTTCACATATTTCGTCGATGGTTTGTTCCTCTATGATTGGAGGGCTTGCTGGACTTGCAGATAACTCGGTGGCTGTCAAAATAGCTTCCGGGACTTTGTATTTCCTGATTTCTTCATCGGTCAGGCGAGGAATCAAGCCATTTTCCCAGGCGTATGTGTAGTTAGGCCAGGCATAAAAAATTTGTTCCCTATCCTCGGAATCATAAAGAAATAACTCAGAATAAGTATAAATAAAACGGCCATCATTTGATACCGCAAAAAGTCTAAAATTCACACGTTGTGCCAACAAATCTCGAGAGTTAGTAAAGGCAGGCGCCATAATTTGCTGAAGATCATGTCCATCCCTTGAAAGAATTAATTGATCAGGTGCTACCAGTCGAAGCATCCAATTACCATTTTCCGCCTGATACTCTTTTTTAATCTCTTCCATAGAATATTCTCCCAAATAGGAATGACTTTTGGCCTGCCATGACCATTCATAGGCATTAAAAACAAAATCAAAAAAATCATATCTATCAGGACATTGCCTTTCTAACTCTTCAATTGTTCGGAATGGTCCCATATACGGTTGAATAGGCCAAGTCAATATCCTTCCATCATTTCCAGCAGTAACCAGATGCTTTCCATCTGTTGATATGGCAAATGATCGAATTCCTCCAAGGTGCCTTGAAAACCTCTTTTTCTCCTGTCCATTTGGGCTGAGCCAAACGATTTCTTCACCATCAACCATGAAAATATCGGGTAATGTATTTCTAAATTCATTCTGTAACTCCGGAAGTAATCTTGCTTCTCCATTCACATAAACGGTTTGAAGACGACTTTCAGGAGTATCTGCAAAGATGTCAGGGCTAAGCGTTAGAAAACCATTCTGAGTGACCTCTAAAAATATCCTATGCGAGGGATCATAATCCATACTAACAAGCTCGTCCCAGAAATTTATGCTATCGTATTCCTTGCTCTTGAAAATATTCCCCTCTAGATCTATTTTGCAGATTTTCCCTCTCTTTTCATTGAAATAAATCGCATCGGGGTAAATAGAAACCTCTATATCAGAAAGGCGCCAATTGGATTCTTGTACAGAGGGATAAATTGCTTTAAAATGCTCTATCCGTTCATGGCGGCCATTGAATACTTTTTTTTGATCACCTCTCAGGTCCCAACGCCAAACACCCCCCTCTTCATCACCGGAAAAAGCCAGGTAGCCATCCGCTGTTCTGACCAAGAGTGTTGCGGTGATCGGCTTTTCATGACTCAACTCTTGAATGACGGTCCCATTGAGGTTCATGACACGAGCAATACCATCCTCTCCTCCACTTAACATATACTTTCCATCTGCTGAAAAAGAAATAGTAGTGATCGGACTGCCGGATGGACACAGGGCATTAATCTTATGTCCTGCTTGATCCCAAAGAATGATTTGCCCATCTATTCCAGCACTTAGAATGGTATCTCCGGTTGGAGAAAAGGCCACCTGAGTTACCGTATCCTGATGTTGTCCGATTTCCTTGTAAAACCGGCTATCAGCATTACTATTAATTCTGTACATAGCCTCGCGGGCTTCTTCTGCGGAATTATAACGATAGGCCAGGTTTGCCAGGTTGATTGCAGCAGTGTTATCATCTGGATATACCGCTAATGCTTTAGACCCTAGTCCTGCAGCCTCAGCCTCTCTCGTTTTTTCACGGGCAATTCCGGTCTGAATTATTGCATAAATTGCCAATCCCGCCAGTCCGACAATGACGCCCAAAGTAAGTGCAATAATCCCTCTTAGTCGGGTCGCCCGCCGCTTCATACTGTCTTTTACGAATTGGGTTTCCTGGGCATTTAACACATGGCTTTTCGTTTCAATATCGCTCCTCAACAAGTTCAATCGAGGGTCATTGACCCACAAAAGATCACGTGCTTTTTTGGGCTGAGCCTCCAGAAGATCGCGGTAATCTTTTACAGCCTGACTAAGCTTTGTATATAGGCTCAGCTTATCTTCTCCCACTGCCTTGACCCATTCCCAAAGACGGGCCCAGGCTCGAACCAATGCATCGTGGGCGGGCTCGTAATAGGTGCGGCCCTGGTTGTCACGACCTGTCGAGACCAGCCGTGCTTCTACCAACTGATCAGCAATTGTTCTGATGCGCTTATTTTCCTGTTCATCCCCGAAGATCAATTCGTCGCTCAATACTCTTCTACTGGCCAGCTCACCACCTTCCAGGGAAACCATGCGCAACATCAGCTTACGCATACTATCCTGGTGCGGCCGGTCCAGTTCGTCGTAGAGTGCATTCGCCCTGGTACGCAATGCGCCAATGACTCCACCAAGTTTTTCGTAATCCTCCATGACAAAAGCGCGATTGGTACGGCCGGAATTAAGGTAAGCGTGGTACAATTCGCTCAAAGTAAAAGACAAAAGTGGCAAGGCACCGGGTGCCTGATTCACCTCATCCACCAGCTTGTCCACGAGGGTATCCGGTTCAAAAAACAATACTTCCTGGACGGTGGGTTTGATGATTACCTCCCGAAGTTCATCCTGACTGAATGCCGGTACCACATAACGCCCTTTCGCCCACCATTGTGCCAGGGTAGCCTCCTCAAACTGGGGCTCAAAATCGGAACGGATACTTATTACAATGTGGAGTTGCGAATGGGCTTGCAACCAGGATAAAAGTTGCTCTTCAAAAGCTTGCCGTTCTTCCGGATGCAGGCATTGCGTAATGAGTTCCTCATATTGATCGATAATCAGCAGGGTTGGATGTTGCCCATCCAGGTTGGTTATCCCGTCAAGGATTTCACCCTCTATATTCTTCATAGGCTCCTTTCCCGGGCGAATCACTGGCAAAATTTGCCATCCCTTCTCGCGAAGTAAGGGCAATAAACCGGCTTTAATGACCGAAGATTTACCTGTCCCGGAAGCGCCGCTGACAACGACCAATTGCTGGTCCGCGGTAAGTTGATCCAATGCTTCGATTACCCGGTCTCTCCCGTAAAATAGCAGGTGATCATCTTCATTATAAGAGTTGAGCCCCATAAAGGGATTGCGATTCGGAATAGGGGGTAAATTTAACGGATGCTTGGGGTGCAGGAAGATATATTGGCCTTTGTCGTGTTTGCCAAGTGAAAACAAAGAAGGGCTCTGGCGTTTGCCTTGCTCAGTAGTTTCATCCTCTACCCGATCACGAAGGTACGTGTAAAGCTCGGTGGCAGTAATCACTCCATCTCCTCGATCCTTTGGAACGGTATCTGCCTCTCCTTCCAGGCCTTCTAAAAGAGCCAGTGCGAAGGGTGAATGCGTTGCACCGCTTTCATTGCGCATCCCCAGGGAGCGATTATAGAGGATATCCACTGCTTTTTGATCGGATGCTGAGGAAGTAATCACCTGCCAGGCCGGATCCTGGGTATATTGATAGAATCGCTCCTCATAGATAATGCCGGGCAGGTCAAAAACCACATCCCGAAAGCCGGTAGACCATTTAAAAGCACCCGCAAAACAACAATCAAGGATCAACAACCCATGCCGACAGGGAAGGCTAGTAATGGCATCATGTAGCAGATTCATGGAGACCAGGGAATCTTCTTCTCCATATTTGGCATCGGCAGGAACCAGAAATCCCCTCGGAGAAGTATCACTATCCAACGCAATACCGTGACCGGCAAAATAAAAAAACACGCGATCCTCCGGGCCTACCATAGCAGGCATTTGATGCTGTAGCAAATCCAGGATATCCGCCTTGGTGGCATTCAAGAGTGGTTCGGCTACCTGATAGCCGTGTTCATCGCGAAGTTCTTTTGCCAGTATTTGGGCATCATTGGCCGCAGTAATTAAAGGATTTACGTGCTCATAATCATTGATACCAATCAGGAAGGCAAAACTCTTCTGAAATGGAAGTTTGGTGGGGTTGTTTAGGGTTTCAGGCATGGTTTATTGAGATGTAGAGGGTCTTAAAATCAACTTAAACCTCAATTTACCAATATTTTTCCGCCAAACATAGGGCTTGCGGGTAGCCGGACCTGAATAGGTAGTAGTGTCCCCAATTTAACGTGTAAGTGGTTTAACCATCCGCTAAAACGAATATCCCATCCTAAAATCAATAAAATCAGCCACATGTCTATGCGCCTTTAGGTTGATGCCACCGGAAAAGCGATCATTAAATCGATATACCAATCCGTAGCGCTGGTATACATCATCGCCAACACGGTAAGGTTTGTAGAGATAGAAGCCAAACTGCTGGCTAAACACAAATTTCCCCAACAAAAACTCATGCCCCAGCGCCACTGATCCCTTCTGCGGGCTATCATCACGCCCGGCATTTTCAATGGCTACTCTGGTGCCATTGTCGTACATCCATTCCGCACCAGCAGTCAAGGCACTCAACCGACTGACCTGGTGGCTGTATTTTATTTCAATGCCAGGGCTGAAAAGAAATTGCTTGCTCTTTGGCTCCTTAAAGGCCAAAAATGTGGTAACATCCCACCGATTAGCCGGTGCCCCATCCAAACGCCAGTCCTTTTTCTCCCGATCAAGAAACACCGGTGCATTGAGATACCGTGTCACCCCAACGGCCGCCGTCGGCCAGTTGATACCTTTATTAGGCAACTTGATCCCGCCATTGGAGAAGTGATTGTAAATTGCCGTGATCTCCAGTTGCCATTTCGGATTTAACCGTAAATGTAAATTAGCGCCCAACTGTAATGAAGCCGCAATGTAGGTACTGTAACTTAAATTATTGGGGTTGGTTACCTCATCAAAAGGCTTGTTTTGGTAGGAAAACCCAAATGCGGCTCGTATTGAAAAACTGGCTTTCCGCCAGGCCCCAAAGACAGGCTCCAGATAAAACATCGAGATGATTCCTTGCCCCAGAATGTCTGGATTATCATACTCCCAAAACGACAAGGCCACGCCAAGTCGTGGATAACAATGACAGGCGTCCCAGGCTTTTTGCCTGGTATAATGCAAGGCAAAATCCAGCTCCAGACCGGTAGGATAAGAATTGCGAATCGGTCGCAAATGCCGACTGTGCACCAATACAAATCCCTGGTGCAATTTTAGGCCAATGAGCTTGGAAACAGGTATCGTATCAGATGCCTTTAATGACATACCAACAAAAATGAATCCTAAAACCAACACCCATTTTTTCATAAGCTCACATTAGTTTTCCAAATACGGCATCAATACTTTCTGCCATATTTTATAACCTTCTGCGTTCATGTGCAAGTTGTCTTTCAAAAAAATGTGGTCAAATACCTTACCATCTGCTCCAATAGCAGGAGTCCACACATCCGCAAATTCGGTATTTTTTGTTTGCTCCGCATACTTTTTCAGACGAGCATTGGTCGCCAGATAAATATCCTTTTTATCCCACCGTGCTACACTTGGTTTGGGCGCAATGAAAATGACTGGCACCTCCTTACCCAACGCCTTGCGAATCATCTTTCGCAACTTTTTGGCTTCCTTAACGATGGCTTTAGGATCATCGCCAGCCGCCACATCATTATCACCTTCGTACACAAATATCTTGGATGGTTTGTAAGGATAAATCACCCGATCCGCGTAATAAATAAGGTCGGAAAATTGAGAACCTCCAAAGCCACGATTCAAGACGCGATACTCGGGAAAGTAATCAGGCAGGTCTTTCCATAGGGCAATTGAAGAACTTCCCACAAACAAAATCACGCCGGGCTCAACCGGCTCTTTCTGGTCCTGTTTTTCAAATTTTTGAATGGTTTCTTCCCATCGTTCCGGCCCTTCTTCCTGTGCAGAAAGCGGTAAAACGGCCATGGTAAAAAGGAGGAAAAATAAGGTCTTTATCGTTTGCATGTTTTTAGATTTTTATATAAATAATCTTCTTTGACAAATTTAGTGGTCAAAAAAAAAGTTACTGTCCACCCCATGCTTTGCGCAAAAAGTTGATCCAATTCTGGCTGAGAATATTTTCAATATCGGTTTCCTGATAGCCACGCTTTCGCAAAATATCCGGCAATTTTTGCAAATCCGCAATGGTTTCCAGATCAGTCGGACATTGCTCCTTACCAAACCCTCCATCCAGATCCGAACCGATGGCAGCATGTCGGGAATTTCCCGCCAATTGACAAACGTGATCGATGTGATCGGCCATGACCTCAAGCGTCAACCCTGATTGCTCAGGAGTAGAGACTCCCCGTTGCCAGCCCGGCACCATCATCCACGCGTCCAATGCCGCGCCGATCACCGCACCACGATTGATCAATTCACGCAGCTGTTCATCACTAAATTGGCGATGATGAGGAACCAGACTCCGGCAGTTATTGTGACTTGCCCAAACGTTGCCGCCAAATACATCCATCGCCTCCCAAAAGCTATCGTCACACAAATGAGTGGCATCAAGTATGATATTGAAGGCCTCCATTTTTTTCAACAATTCCCGTCCATCCGCCCCCAATCCTCCAGTGGCTTCGGTGCCCTGAGCATAGGTTCCCGGACCATAATGCGCCGGACCGATAGCCCTCAACCCCATGGAATAGGCTTTTTCAACGTAGTGCAAATTCACCAGCGAATCAGCTCCTTCCAAACTTAATATGTAGCCAATTGGCTTGTCTTCACCTGGCTGTTGCCAATATTTCAAATGCCGCTCCAGCGATTCCAAATCGGTAATTTGAGTCATCAACCCCAAGTCCTCCATAGCCCGGTACCAGGCCAGTTGTGCCTGAGTCATTGCCCAGGCCTGCTGCGGAGAATGCCATCCTGGCAAAGGATTAGTCCGTTTAACGAAGCGCGCAATCTGTGTGGCCATGCACAAACCAATTCTTCCGCTGCGCATGGCTTCAAGTGAAACCGTGCCTTTTCCACGGTCCGGAAAATCTGTCTTTTCCCGTTCTCTTTCACGGATATCTTCTACAGATTGAGTCAAATCGCGGTTCCACTCAATCGCGTTCATGGCCAGGTCCAGATGGCCATCAAAAATCAGATATTGGTTGGGCATTTTGTTGGATTTTGAATTGAGACCATGTTTGGAGGTCAAACTTTGAGCTGCAAACATGGTCTGAAGATCAGGACAAGGATAACGCTCGTGTTCGGGCCTGGATTTTCCATTGATCGACCACTTGCCCCTGCTCAACAATCCAGGCAAAATCATGCAATGCCATAGTCGGACAAATGTGAATGGGAATTCCGTAAATGACATCGCCCACTTTAAATTGCCCGGCGTTTTCGAGAGAAATAACCATATGTTCCTCACTGTGCACCTCAAGTCGATAATCATCAATTCCCAGCAAATGCACCCGTGGCGGTTCCATTTCCGAACCCACAGCTTTGTGTCCCAAATCCAGACACAGTTTCCCTTCTCCCGGTTTGCTGACTACCCGGGTAAATAATACGGCAGCGTGCTGAAAATCCAAATCTCTAAATTTGGAATGATACCGCCAATCCCAAAGTAAAACTGTACCCGGACAAAGAGTTCGCTCCGAATGTTGCGCATGTACCGGAAAAGTAGGGCTTCCTCCCGCAGCGATTTCCCCGGGCGCCATTCCGGCTTTTCTAAGATTCACAATCATCTGATTGACACCATCAAAACAAATCTCACTAGCTGCCGTTCTTTCTTCCAGGTCAGGAATGTGCAGCTGACCATCGTAAATGTGCAAGCCCCGCACGTTGAGTATCGAGCTAAAATTAAGGTATCGATACAGAGCATGAGCATCTTCCCCCGGCTTAATCCCGGTCCGCTCCATACCAACATCCAGATCGAGAAATACATCCAACGTCATTTCCTGCTTACCGGCAATTGCTTCCAGCTGTTGGCTTTGCGCCAAATTGTCCACGATCGTCGAAAAAGTAACGTGGGGAAAATGGCCTTTAATTTGCAAAAGCTGACCAACCATCGGTCCGTACAGCGGAAAAGCAACGATGATATCCTTTCCACCATTTTGTGCCACCATGACGGCCTCACTCAAAGTAGAGCATTTAAATTTGGTAATGCCAGCGGCCACCTGCATTTGTATAACCTGCGGCAGTTTGTGTGTTTTCACATGCGGTCGTAATCTTTCCACACTCCCGGCTATGGCAATCATGCGGCGGATATTCTCCTGAATTCGCTCCGGATACAACAACACAGAAGGAGAAGTTACGGTGTTTTCTTGCTCAACTCTAAACCACTCTGCAGACATATTTCAAGTAATTAGATGACCAGACTTAATAGTAACACACCAATCAACCCAACGATCGATACCGTAGTTTCCATCAGTGACCAGGTTGCAATGGTGTCTTTTATGGACAAATTAAAGTATTCTTTAAACAGCCAGAAGCCGCCGTCATTGACATGAGAAAAGAAAATACTACCGGCACCAACTGCCAGCACCATCAACTCAGGCGATACGCCACTCTGTTCAATCATCGGCAAAACGATACCCGCTGCCGTTAGCCCCGATACCGTTGCCGACCCCACACTGATGCGGATCACTGCCGCGATCAACCACGCCAAAATAAGAGGAGATACATTGGCTGCATCCATCAATTCTCCAATGTACTCGCTCACCCCACTCGCAATCAGAACCTGCTTCAAGGCTCCGGCTCCAGCAATGATCAATAGTACCATTGTAATACTGGTCACCGCCTTGGACAGCGATTCTGTAATATCAGACATACTTCTGCCCAATCGAAGGCCCAAAAAATAAATGGCTGCCAATACTGAAAGTAGCATCGCCAATACCGGATGGCCAACCACTTCCGCTACTTCTCTCACGGTATTGCCTTCCGGCAAAAAGATACTGATCACTGCCGCCAGTCCAATCAAAATGACCGGCAATAAAGCAATCATTAAGCTAATGCCAAATGAAGGCAGTTCTTCTTCGGGAATCAGCTCCACATTGTAAAATTCCTTTAGCGGTTTTGGATTAAATTTCTTTGACCTTTTGGAAAAAATGGGTATGACCAATACCGCTGCCGGAACGGCAAGCACCATTCCCAAGAGCAGCGTTTTTCCAATATCAGCCTGAAACATTTCAGCAATGGCGGTGGGCGCCGGGTGTGGAGGCAAAAAACCATGTGTTACCGAAAGGGAAGCCAACATGGGGAGTCCAACATACAATAATGGTAAGCCGGTAGCCGCCGCAACGGTAAACACCAACGGCACCATGATGACAAAGCCAACGGTATAAAACATGGGAATGCCCACAATCAATCCGGTAATCATCAATGCCCAATGCACGTATTTCACCCCAAAAGTGGCCACCATCTTTTGAGTAATGTTCTGAGCAGCACCACTCTCTGCCACCAGCTTTCCCAACATTGCTCCAAACCCCAGGATCATGACCAAGGAGCTGAGCGTATTGCCAATTCCTTTCTGTATAGCATCTACAACTTCAAGTGTGGGTAATCCTTCCGCAATCCCCACAAATAGGGCAACAAGTATAAAGGAGATAAAAGCATTCAATTTTCCAATAGTGGTTAACAACAATAGCAGCAGGACGCCGACCAGGACGATGAGTATAGGCATTTAGTTAGTTTTTGATATTCTGATCGTAAATTAAGGAATTCTTTGGGTACTGTGTAAAAAGTACACGATCTTCTTGCCCTGCTAACAAATGCCGGGCTGGATTGATATCTTAAATAGTACCTTTATATACTACTTCTTATTATACTCATTCATGGTGTGCGACAACCCAATGGCACCAAAACTCTTCACCGTTTCGCCGGCATATTTAAGAATCTCAGGTAAGCCATCCTTTTCTTCCGCACTCCATTCACCTAGCACATAATCAACCTGCCGGCCCTTTGAAAAATCATCACCGATACCGATGCGAAGGCGCGCGTAATTATTACCACCGGTCATTTGATCGATATCCTTCAACCCATTATGACCACCGTCGCTGCCCTTACCACGCAGGCGTTGTTTGCCGAAAGGCAGATTAAGATCATCCAGGATGACGAGCAGGTTTTCCTTATTGACTTTTGCTTTTTGCAACCAGTATCGCACCGCCTTACCACTGCGATTCATATACGTGGATGGCTTTAGCAATATAAATGTGCGCCCACGGTGCTTGAATTCGGCAATATCGCCCAATTGGTCATTTTTGAAACTCACTTCAAATTCTTTAGCCAGGTAGTCCACCACCTCAAAGCCTACATTATGACGCGTATTATCGTAATCAGGCCCCATATTACCAAGGCCCACGATCAGGTATTTCATCGGATCCGGTTCTGATTGTTTTGTAAAAAAGCCTTTAAACCAGCGTAAAAGTTCCATTTATAAATAAAATAGGCAAAGTTAAAATAGAGACGGCGGATCGGCAATCTTTTGGTGAAGTTCAGGTGAATTATTCCTTACAGAATTGACTTTTTCGGAAACGCGGTACATATCCAGCACGCCATCTTCCGGAGTATTGAGCATACCCAATACACCTTCTAGTGAAAGCTCCGACAACCATTGTTGATAACTTTGTTGAGTACTGAATAAGACCGGCATACGGTTGTGAATGGGACTGATTTCCTGATTCGGAGGAGTGGTGATAATGGAAAAACTCTTCACAGCGTAATCATCTTTATACCACACATCCCAGATGCCGGCCATGGCCAGCAAGTCGCCGTTTTTCATAAAAATGCGGTACGGAATTTTTTGAGTGCCCTCCTTACGCCATTCATAAAAGCTGTCGGCCAGTACCAGACAGCGGCGCTTGCGCAACGGTACCCGAAAGGAAGGTTTTGATTCAATACCTTCTCGCCGGGCGTTGATCAGCTTGCCCGCATTCTTGCCGTCCTTCGACCAGTATGGAATCAATCCCCAGGTAATATATTGCAACACATCCGGCTTGTCATTAGTGATCACATAGGCATGTTGGGTAGGCGCTACATTAAAGTTGAGACGCAAATTGGCCCCCACTTCCAGGTCTTCCCCGAATTGTTGTTGAATCTTCTCTTTTGACGCTACAAATGAAAATCGACCGCACATGAACTGAGGTTTTTGCTTTTGTTTGAACTGATTTGATCCCAAAATGGCTTTTCCACCAATACTCACTAAAACTAAAAACAAATTAATGGATGGCCAAAACAAATCGGAAAATATGCCCTGAAATTAGTTATTCACAATCAATAATCGGCTACTTTGTAAGACCATAAAAACCAACTATTTAGCAAAACACCTTTTCAACACCTTTTGTGAATAGCATCGTGAATAACCGGTAAGGTTCTTCACACTCACTAAGAATTCCCCGTGAGCAACCACTTAACAAGTAGTGACGAACTCACTTTTCGTGGATATCCACAACAGTTATTGACATCAAAAAGTAAAAATTCAGGGGTTGTGTAGAAAAAAGTTATCCTATTAATAACTTTTACACAGACTGTGAATTACTTTGTATAAGCCAAGATCAGACTATGTTTGGCAAGTGGAAAAGTTGTGGATAACCGTTGACACATTCTTAATAATGAGTTTACATAAAATTAACACACTTTTTTACTGACAAACTAACAGCACTGATGATGATAGGGTATTTAAAAAAAATTATAAAAAAGACTATTACTAGATCACAGATCAAAAAATCAAATCCCGAAAAACAAAACCAAATCATATCATTTGTTTTCAAACAATGCGAATATGGAACAGGCAGCTGATACACAAATCTCCACGCCAAAAAAATATCACTCCGCAGTCAAAGTCTGGCTGCTTATCGGTTTGTTTATGATTTTCGTCCAGGTCGTTGTTGGCGGCATCACCCGCCTTACTGGATCCGGATTATCGATCACCAGGTGGGAAATCGTGACCGGAACAGTTCCACCACTCAATACCGCTCAATGGGAGGAAGCCTTTGATGCCTACAAACAAACCCCGCAGTACGCCAAGATCAACGAAGGCATGTCAATGTCGGAATTCAAGTTTATTTTCTTCTGGGAATACATACATCGCCTGTGGGCGCGCTTGATGGGATTTGTGTTCGCTATACCGTTTGTCTTCTTTGTGGCCCGTAAAATGATCGATCGACCGCTGATCAGGCGTTTAGGTATTGTAATCCTCCTGGCAGCGATTGTGGCTTCCTTTGGTTGGATCATGGTGGCCAGCGGTTTGGTTGATCGACCTTGGGTTAATGCCTATAAATTGACCCTTCACCTTTCATTGGCCCTCATCCTTTTTAGCTATCTATTGTGGACCACGTTGCATGTGCTGCAACCTCAAAAAAAAGTTATTCACAATCCGGTGTTAAAAAAGTGGATTTACATCATTTTGGGGGTAGTTGCTATCCAAATAGTCCTCGGTGGAATCATGTCAGGAATGAAGGCTGGCTTGTTCTACCCTACCTGGCCGGATATGCACGGAGAGTGGATTCCTTCCGTGTTAACAAGTGCTGATCACTGGAATGTGGATAACTTCATTCATTACGACTCCCATCTCTTTATGGCAGCCTTGGTACAGATACTCCATCGAACCACCGCTTATATCTTATCTGGCTTGATATTTTGGTATTTTTATCGGGGTATAAAAAACGTCACAAGTCCTGTGTTTCGAACCTTTCTATACCTGTTGGTAAGTATGTTAGTAATCCAGGTTTTATTGGGGATATTCACTTTGGTCAACTGTGTTGGAACCGTGCCGGTGGGGCTGGGAGTTCTGCATCAGGCGGGGGCTTTGGTATTGCTTACGTTTACCTTGGTACTTGTATATCAGGTGGTGCCAACAAGAAACTAACAGGTGTGGATAACTTTGTGGATAATGCTGGTATAGAGGGATTTACCCATTTTTATAATTGGAATAGACTGCCCCACAACCGTTGTCCACCGTCGATGTAAATGGTCTCACCAGTGATGTATTCTGCCATTGGGCTACACAGAAATATGCTTAACCATGCGACCTCTTCTGTCGTTCCCAGGCGCTTCATCGGGATGGTTTCCGCCATACCTTTAGTCAATGCTTCAGGGTAGTTTTCCAGTCCGGAAGACTGAATAATGCCCGGAGCAATGGCGTTGACACGAATGGGGTATTTGCTCCATTCTACGGCCAGTGATTTGGTCAAATTATCAACGCCAGCTCTGGCAGCACCAGTGTGCGCCATGCCCGGAAATCCGCGGTAGATATTTACAATCATATTTAAAATAACACCTTGCCCTTGCGGAATAAAAAAGCGGTTGGCCATTTCCTGAGTCATGTAGAAAGTACCATTGAGATTGTTATTGATCACCGCATTCCATCCCTTTTCACTTAAGTCAGCTGCCAGAGATGGAAATTGTCCACCCGCATTATTGATGAGTATATCCAGCTGTCCGTATTGTTTTTCTATGGCTTCCGCCAATGCTTTGATCTGTTCTGTTTGACGGATATCGCATACGTGATAGCTACACTCCCCTTTCTCTGCCAGTTCGTCTTTTGCCTTTTTTAATTTCTCCTCATTACGGGAAGCAATGACGACTTTAGCTCCAAGCTCCAGCATTTTTTCTGCAATAGCATAACCAATACCACTGCCTCCACCGGTGATTAATGCAATTTTATTTTGAAGAAGATGATTTTGAAACATTAATTTTACATCTTTATTAAAAAAGAAAACGGCCAACAGAAGGACATCGGTTAGCCGTTTTTATAATCAAATTGTTAAATTCAAGTAGCTTCTTAAAGCAAGGATGGCATCAATACTTTTGCTTGTTCCTCATATACGCCTCCCTTCAGTTTCTTCGCCACTTCACTAAAGGCATCAATGGTGATGTCGATGTCTTCCTTGGAGTGAGCTGCTGTTGGAATCAAACGCAGCAAAATCATCCCTTTTGGAATAACCGGATACAGAACAATAGAACAGAAAATTTTATAATTCTGACGCATGTCCTGAACCAACATTGCTGCTTCACCAATCGAACCGTGCATATATACCGGAGTTACACAGGCATTGGTATTTCCAATATCAAAGCCATGTTCTTTCAGACCGCTTTGTAACAAATGTACATTCTCCCAAAGTTTGGCTTTCAATTCCGGACGGGTACGCAACATTTCCAAACGCTTGCGGGCACCCACTACGATCGGCATTGGTAAAGACTTGGCAAAAACCTGCGAACGCAAATTGTAGCGCAGGTAGTTGATGATATCTTTATCACCACCAATGAAGGCACCAATGCTGGCCATGGATTTTGCAAAAGTACTGAAGTACAAATCAATTTCATCCTGTACTCCCTGCTCCTCACCGGTACCGGCCCCGGTTTCACCCTGGGTGCCAAAACCGTGAGCATCATCGACCAAAAGACGGAAATTGTATTTGGATTTGTAAGCAACGATTTCTTTCAAAATTCCCTGCTCACCGCGCATCCCAAATACACCTTCGGTGATCACCAAAAGGCCACCACCTGTTTCTTTGGCTTTAGCTGCTCCACGTTCAATTTGTTTGGCAAAGCTATCGATGTCATTATGCTCAAATGGGAAGCGAGGTCCCATGTGCAAACGAATGCCATCATAAATACAGGCATGGTTATCTTTGTCATAAACCACTACGTCTCTTCGATCCAGTATCGTATCGATTAGAGAGAAAATTCCCTGGTAGCCGAAGTTCAATAGGAGTACTGCTTCTTTGTTTATGAAGTCTGCCAGCTCTGCTTCCAGCTTTTCGTGCTGCTCCGTTTCTCCCGACATGATCCGGGCCCCCATCGGATAAGCCATTCCCCAATCGGCAGCTGCCTTCGCATCTGCTTCCCGAATTTCGGGATGATTGGCCAGTCCCAAATAACTGTTCAAACTCCAGATGATCATCTCTTGACCCTTGAAGGTCATCCGACTGCCTAGCTCGCCTTCCAACTTTGGGAAAGCATAGTTGCCATGTGCCACATCCGCGTATTGACCTAATGGGCCGCGGTTGGCCTTAAACTTTTCAAATAAATCCATATTGAAAGTTTTTTGAAATTACAAGATCAGGAAGGCTATACAAATTACCAGATCTTTTGTGCTTTGGTATCCTCTACCCACTTGCTCCAATTCTTGTTGTACGTATGCAATTTTTTTGTAGGCTTTTCTTGCATATCTACCAACGGGTAGCCTTGATTGGCCCACTCAAAAATACTTCCGTAAACATTACGCACATTTGTGAAACCTAGGGCTTGGAGTTTCTCTCCAATTTTTTCACTGCGGTAACCGATGGAACAGTAAAGCACAACGGGCGCATCTTTTGGCACCTCCTTCAGGCGATCGGCTTCAAAGTCATTATAACCGAGGTACTTGGCTCCAGGTATATGGCTCACTTCGTACTCTTCCCTTTTTCTGGTGTCAAAGATAAAAACTTCATTGTGAATATTATGTAGTTCAGTTACACCAATTGTCGGGACAGTGAAATTGATCATTCCACTAATTTTTTCATCAAACTCTTTATTGATGACTTTACCACGTTCTGCAGGGATCGTTTGACTACAGCCTTGTGTGACAATCATCATAATAAAGAGTAGACAGATAATTGATGCAATATATTTCATGATAAATCTTATTGTAATTGTAACGGCCCCTTCCCTACCTTATCAGCAATCCATTGATCGTCTTCACAATATTGAATTAATTCGTTGCTGATAAAACTCTTAACGGCATCCTTTATTGTGTCGGGATAAAGCAGGTGTAAATTTGGGCCTGCGTCCAAACTGAAGTACAATGGGTTTCCGGTTTCCTTACGGTAGGTTCTCACTTTTTCAATCAGCACCAGCGAATTTGGATGCATCAAAATATAAGGAGGATTTGACGTCATCATCAAAGCGTGTAAAGTGAGCGCTTCGCTTTCCGCAATTTGACCGAATTGTTCTATATCTCCATTGCGCAAGGCTCCAAGCAAATGATGCATCCGCTGCTTTGCCTGAGTGTACCGATTGTCTGCATAAATGTTGTCATCCATCAAGCCATGCCCCGCCCGACTGGAGACACTTTTTTCTCCCTTACTCACAATCAGTATATCATCATGAAAATTGGTAAAAACCTGGTGCAGCTCTTCTTCATAGGGAATCGCATATAGGTCCGATGAATCCGGTACTTCACCCATGGCTCCCCACAAACCCATTGTTGCATAAATGGACCGACACGCACTACCCGATCCTAGTCTCGCAACATAGGATGCCTTTCGGCGGAATTCCTCATCGTTGGGCAGTGTTCCAAAAAGTTGATGTTCCATGCTACACAGGCACAAGGCCAACGCACTCATGCTGGATGCCGAAGAGGCAATGCCGGCGGAGTGTGGAAATGAATTCTTGGAATCGATGGTCAAATTGATCTGTCGCAGGAATGGAAAAATTTCGTGTAGGCTTTCCAGGAAGCGGAGTACTTTTTCTCGAAAAGGTGCATTTTCTTCTCCTTCAAAAGTGAAGGCCAATTCTATTCCCTGATCCGCACCTTTTTTAGGAGCATATGATAAGATGGTCTCGGTATAGGCATTAGCCAGTGTGAAACTGATCGATGGGTTCCGAGGAAGTTGCACACCATGTTTTCCCCAATATTTTACAATTGCTAAATTTGACGGACTCTGCCAACCTACTTTGTTTTCTTTGACTTTGCTCGTCTCAATAATCAGCTTCGGATTCTTAAAATTGGTCATTCTCTTTTTTCATTGATTGCAATACAAAATTATAACAAAGCCGCCTCTATTTTGATCAAATGCCGGAAATATATCATTATGTGTATTAGATAACAATATAAATTCGTTTTTCAAGGTTAAGTATTTGATTTTCAGTGTGTTATGATTGTTTGGGCCTGATTTCTGAGGTTACTCCTAACCTCTTCATATTATAGGGAAGTACTATCAGGTTATGCTCCTATTCGAAAGCCTCTCTAAACACTACACACTAAACTCTAAACTTGCTAAACCGCCTACCCCTCATAACCTCTATCACTCTCACTCTCTTTTCGCTCTCTGCATCGGATTTTCACCTTCCCTATTCAATTGCTCCTGCCGGAATAGTTCAAAGCGATTGATCTGTGTCTCCCTTGGATAATAGTTGTTCTCGGTATCTGTATCGGCCGTCTCCAAAAATGGGTCCAAAATGACCTTTGTGATTTCTTTCTTTGTGACGAATACTTTGCTCACCTGGTCACTACGGTACCGCCAAATTTCGGCAGGAATTCGATGAACCTCCGTACTGCCATCTGCATACTCCATTTGTAGAATGATGGGCATTATCAATCCACCAATATTATTGAAAGTAATTTCATAATAGTTCTTACCCTCCTTCAGTGCAGCTTGCTCCTCTACGGTAAGTTTCTTTAAGTAATTCTGATAGTCCTTTTTATCGAGGTTTGTTACCTTCAACGGATCATACTCCGTGTAGAAGTCCCGGATGGAAATATCCATCTCATCCTGGGTCTGGACAATTTCCTTCTTATTTCGGCTATAACTAATGTACTCGTCAATCTGGTCTCTCTGCGTACGACTCAAAGCATTTTCAGTTTCCGGATTTTTAGTGTCCAACCGATATCGCTTCACATTTTCGATGGAGATGTCAACATGATCGGTAGTGAAAAACCATCCTCTCCAAAACCAGTCCAGGTCGATGCTCGAAGCATCTTCCATGGTTCGAAAAAGATCTGCCGGTGTCGGATGTTTGAACATCCAGCGTTGCGAATATTTTTTAAAGGCATAATCGAAAAGCTCACGTCCCATCACCGTCTCCCGAAGAATATTCAGGGCAGTGGCTGGTTTACCGTAGGCATTATTTCCAAACTGGAAAATGGATTCGGAGTTGGTCATGATTGGGGCAATATAACTTTTATCCCCCTTCATATAGTCTACCATCTTATAGGCCGGTCCACGGCGAGAAGGATAGTCGCGCTCCCATTGTTGTTCAGCTAAGTACTGGAGAAAAGAATTCAATCCCTCGTCCATCCAGGTCCATTGCCGTTCATCGGAATTGACAATCATCGGAAAATAATTGTGCCCTACTTCATGAATGATCACACTAATTAATCCGTATTTGGTACGGGCGGAATACGTCCCATCCTTTTCAGGGCGTCGTCCATTAAAGCAAATCATTGGGTATTCCATGCCTATTTGATCAGTATGAATGGACCACGCTACCGGGTAAGGGTAATCGAAAGTATAGTGCGAATACCATTTTAGCGTGTGGGCTACTGATTTGGTGGAGTACTTTTCCCAAAGTGGATTGCCTTCTTTTGGGTACATCGACATCGCCAACACGGTTCTACCCTCTCCCATTTCAACCCCAACGGCATCCCAAATAAATTTCCTGGAAGATGCAAAGGCAAAGTCCCGGACATTGCTAGCTGCAAATTTCCAGGTCTTTTTATCTTTAGATTTACCTTTTTCGGCAGCTCGAGCTTCCTCCTCCGTCACAATGATTATCGGATTTGTTCTTGCTTTTTTGGCTTCCTCTAGTCTTGTTCGCTGTTCTTTTGAAAGCACTTCGCTGGCATTGAGTAGTTCTCCGGTGGCTGCTACCTGGTGATCTGCCGGCACAGTGATGCTTACTTCATAATCACCAAAGGTTAAAGCAAACTCTCCCCGACCCAAAAACTGCTTGTTTTGCCATCCATCTACATCATTGTAGACACACATCCGGGGATAAAACTGGGCAATGGTATAGACATAATTGCCGTCTTCGGGGAAGTATTCATATCCGGAGCGAGCTCCTTCAGCGGCTCT
Organism: Saprospiraceae bacterium; assembly: GCA_965229635.1. Taxonomy (GTDB): domain Bacteria; phylum Bacteroidota; class Bacteroidia; order Chitinophagales; family Saprospiraceae; genus BQJU01. The sequence continues at coordinate 480,667 of OZ245894.1, read as the reverse complement.
TTGTCCAAGAAAAAAGCGGTCATTGATGTTGTACCACCACTTGATTTGGAAGATAAATTGCTCTCCAGGTTGTAATGGCTTAGGCATTTCAACCCTCATCATCGTCTTTACCACAGTATATGGTAATGATTTTCCCTGACCATCCTTCACAAAATCGAGCTTAAAACCACCGTCGAATTCAGGTTCTAATGCTGCGAGTTGCTGTATTGTCATCTCCGGATTCAGAGAACTAGGCTGAGATTTATAGGTGTCAGAGTCCTTGGCTCTACGGTTTTGATCCAGTTGTACCCACAAATATTCCAGTGCATCGGGCGAGTTGTTGTGGTAAGTAATAGTCTCTTGTCCATAAATCCGCTGGGTATCATCGTCCAATTCCAGGGTGATTTTATAGTCTGCTTGCTGTTGCCAGTACTGATGTCCAGGTGCTCCCGCGGCTGTTCGGTACACATTTGGAGTAGGTAATTCCTCATTGAGCTGCTGGAATTTGTATGGATCAGTCGCTTGATTTTGACTATATCCGACTAGAAAATGGAGTAAAAGGGTAAGGAATAAAGCTGTGCTTTTCATCATAAGACTAGTATTTTTTCTAATAATTCATGAAGATTAAACATTGATATTGGTATAATGTTCCACGTGGAACATTGAATATAATGCCTAAAAACAAGGTACAAGGTGTATAATACTGCTAATAGAAACGCCCAATGAAGTGCTCTCCATTGGGCGTTTTTTAGTAAAAGAAGTAAGGTATTAATAGTTATCCAGTAGCCATTGCTTGAAAATGGTATACTGATTGGGTGTAAAATGAGCCTCTTTTTTGTGGTCAGCAAGCCTTGCCAGTCGTTCAGGGATGTCAATTTTTTGCTCTAAAATACGTTCTACATCATCGATGAATTTTGATGGATGAGCTGTTTCTAATATAATTCCACGTGTATTAGGGTGGGTGTTTTGGTATGCTTCCAGAGCTAAAAAACCTACTGCACCGTGTGGATCTATGGTGTAATTATAAGCCTTTTGCACCTTCTTTACTCCTATTTCTGTCTCTGCATCATTGTAGTGATATCCAGAAATTGCCTTTTGCATAATGTTCCACGTGGAACCTTCGGGGGTGTCATAGAGGTCAAGTAGTCTGGCAAAGTTGGAAGGGTTGCCCACATCCATGGCATTGGATAAGGTCCTGACTGAAGGTCTGGGGGTGAATTGTCCGGAAGACAAATACTCCGGAACAACGTCATTATCATTTGTAGCTGCAATGAAATGCTGGATGGGTAGTCCCATTTTTTGCGCCATGAGTCCCGCAGTTAGGTTACCGAAGTTGCCACTAGGTACACAAAAAACAACTGGATCACCTGGTTGGCTCAATTGCTTATAGGCTTCAAAATAGTAAAATGACTGAGGGATGAGTCGTGCAATATTGATAGAATTGGCGGAACTTAAACGGATTTTTTTATTCAATTCCGCATCCAAAAATGCCTGTTTAACCATGGCCTGGCAATCGTCAAATGTACCATCAATTTCCAGCGCGGCAACATTGTGACCAAGCGTGGTCAATTGCTTTTCTTGCAGTGCGCTTACCTTGCCGGAAGGGTAGAGGATGACGACTTTAATTCCGGGCGTTTTATGAAAACCAGCCGCAACGGCTCCGCCCGTATCTCCGGAAGTAGCAACGAGAATGACCAATTCCTGACCTTCTCCACGGTTGAAGTAGCTCATGAGTTGGGCCATAAAACGAGCACCAAAATCTTTAAATGCTAGCGATGGACCGTGAAATAATTCCAGGATATATTTTTGATCATCGAGCTTGGCCAGTGGGGCAGGGAAGGTAATGGAGTTGTTAATGATTTCCTGGAGGTCATTTTCTGGGATTGCTCCATCGAACAGATTCTTACAAATTTCAAATCCAATTTCTTCAAAGGAAAAACCTTTTAGGTTTTGGATAAAACCTGGATCCAGAGGTGGAATCCTCGTGGGCATATACAACCCATTGTCTTCGGGCAATCCCTTGAAGACGGCTTCTCTCAGGGAAACCAGTTTGTTCTTATTTCGAGTACTGTATAGTTGCATGACTTAGATTTTGATCGCTCCATTCTTGTTGATCGGAGAAATAAATAATTGATTCTTAGTTTGATGATGATCGAAAACTGCCCGCATTGCCTGGCCAACTTTCTCTGCAATCGAGGTGCCCTTGCACAAGGCAAATATTGAAGGCCCCGCACCAGAGATGCTACAACCTAGTGCACCGTGCTCTAATGCGGCAGACTTTACTGCTGCAAAATGAGGAATTAGTTCTGCACGTTGCGGCTCAATGATCACATCTTGTAGTGAACGACTGATCAACTCATAATCGCTTTCGTATAGCCCAACGATTAACCCACCCAGGTTTCCATTTTGGATGATGCAGTTTTTTAAACTGACCTGATCGGATAGAACATCGCGGGCATCCTTAGTGAGTACTTCAACATGTGGGTAAACCACCGCTGCACACAAATCATCCGGAACTGGGAGTTGGTGTACATCCAAATCATGGTTGTTACGAATGAACAACATGCCACCCAGTAGGGAAGGGCCCACATTGTCGGCGTGATAAGCTCCATCGGCTACTTGTTCTCCTTCCACTGAAAATGGTAGCAATTCGAGTTTAGTCAATGGGCTGCCCAGGAGTTCATTAACCGCAAAGACTCCCGCAGCAGCACTTGCAGCACTGGAGCCCAGGCCACTGCCAAACGGCATCTTTTTGTGGATCTGCATTTCAATGCCCAAATCAGTTTTGCCCAAATGTTCTAACAATCTTAGAGCCGCAATTCCTGCTGTGTTCTTTTCTACTGCTAAAGGTAGCTTCCCTTCTGCGCCGGTAATCTCGGTAATATGTAGGCCCTGTAACTGATCATTGAAACGGACAATGACCTCATCTCCTGGCTTGTCAAGGGCAAAACCAAGTATATCAAAGCCTACCGCCACGTTGGCAACAGAAGCGGGGGCAAAAACTTTTATAAAATCCATTTAAATAATTGATAATCAGTTAGTTAAACTAGTGAGTTGCCGATTTTTATCACTTCAGCAAAGACTCCGGCAGCAGTCACCTCCGCACCGGCGCCTGGGCCCCGTACCACCAAAGGACGATCTTTATAACGGTCGGTCGTAAAGACGATCATATTGTCACTTCCACTTAAAAAATAGAATGGATGACTCATGTCGACTGCCTCCAGTGCGATGGTGGCTTTACCGTTTTCAAGCTTCGCGATCATACGTAGTGCTTTTCCATCGGCTTCGGCTTCTTTGCGCAATTTTTCAAAGTGGTCGTCTGCTTTTTCAATTTCGCTAAAAAATAAGTCGACCGTTTCTGCTTCGGCGCAGGCTTTTGGGAGGATGCTTTCAATTTGCACATCATCGCTTTCAATCTGCAGTCCGGTTTCCCTGGCCAGGATGATCAGCTTGCGACGTACATCAATTCCTTGCAAATCAACTCGGGGATCAGGTTCGGTATAACCCAGTGTTTTTGCTTGCTTCACAATTTCGCTAAAGCGAACACCTTCTTTAAAGGAATTGAAAATGAAGGATAGTGATCCGGAGAGAACTCCTTCAATTTTCAGAATTCGGTCACCACTATTGATCAAATCATTGAGTGTGGAGATGACCGGTAGTCCGGCACCAACATTGGTTTCGTACATGAATTGCACTCCACGCTTGCGCGCAATATTTTTCAATCGTTGATATTGCAGGAAGGCAGAAGAGGTGGCAATTTTATTTGGAGTAGAAATGGAAATACTCGAATCAAGAATAGATTCATAGTGCCCGGCAATTTTAGGATCGGCAGTATTATCGATAAAGATGGTATTATTAAGATTGAGATTTTTCATCTTTTCGATAAAGGCCGGGATATTGGTTTTAAGTTCTGAGTTGGTTAAAGTCTCTTTCCAATTGGATAGATCAATGCCATTTTCAGCAAAGACCATCTTTTTGGTATTGGATAATCCGACAACTCTGATTTCCAAAGACCGATTGCTTTTCAAAAATTCGGCCTGCTGTTTGATTTGTTGGATTAAGGTACTACCAATCAAACCGACGCCCACCATAAAGAGGTGTAGCTCCATGGTATCAGAAAGGAAGAAGGCCTCGTGTAGTGAGTTGAGCGCTTTGGCTTCATTCTGCTGATTGATGACCACTGAAATATTAAGCTCGGAAGAGCCCTGAGCAATGGCCACCGCATTGATTCCATTTTTACCAAGTGCATCAAAGAGACGTCCGGCAATACCCGGGCGGTATCGCATGTTTTCTCCGATGATGGCAATGACCGACAGGTTTTCTTCTACCTTAACCGGTTCGATCAGTTGCATCTGCATTTCGTATTCGAATTCTTTTTCTACCCGCTTTCTGGCTTTCAGGGCCAGTTGAGGCTGGATGGCAAAACTGATCGAATTTTCGGAAGAACCCTGGGTGATCAAAATAATGTTGATACCGGCCTGGGCCAGTGCACCAAACAAACGGCCGGCGATACCGGGTACACCAAAAAGACCGCTACCCGAGAGGGTTAATAAAGCCACATTGTTGATGGATGAAATCCCCTTGACTGCATGTCCGTCGGGATCTGCTTTGACGGAGATCAATGTGCCGGCGAAAGACGGATTAAAAGTATTTTTAATATAAAGTGGGATCTTTTTCAGCAGTGCCGGCTGTAGGGTAGGCGGATAAATGACCTTGGCACCAAAGTGCGACATTTCCATTGCCTCGGCGTAGGTCATGGTGGGAATGGTAAATGCCTTTTTGACTTTTCGTGGATCGGCAGTAAGGACGCCATCAACGTCGGTCCAAATTTCGATGACACTGGCGTTGAGTCCGGCTGCCAGGATGGAGGCGGTATAATCGGAGCCACCCCGGCCGAGGGTGGTGGTCAATCCTCCTTTTGCGGAAGCGATAAAACCGGTCACAATTTGTACTTCCGGATTTTCGCTGTAGTATTCGCGAATATTTTTATAAGTGAGATCAAAGTCTACCTTGGCTACACCAAAACTCTTGTCGGTCTTGATCACCTTGCGGGCATCGAGATAACCGGCATTGATTCCATTTTGCTTTAAGGCAAAAGAAATGATATAGGCAGAATTGCGCTCGCCAAAACTCAGTACGTAATCCATAGTACGAGAAGAAGCTTCGCGCACCAGGAATACTCCATAAAGGAGGTTCTTGAGTACTTCGTGGTTTTTTTCCAGGTGTGGAATAACTTCGGTGAGGTATTCACTGCCAAGCAAGTCTTTTGCAGCATCGAGATGTCTTTGACTAAACTCCTCAAAGACTTCGAGGTAGGCATCATCACCTTCCGCGGCCAGGAGACTCATTTTGATAAGAGAATCCGTCACTCCTCCAAAGGCAGAAAATACAACCGTAAACTGATCTCCCTGGGTGTAGTAAGATTTCAGGATATCGATAATGCCCCGAATACGATCAGGCGTGGCCACCGATGAGCCGCCGAATTTTAACACTTTCATGCTATGGGATTTTAATGTATTGTTTTTCTTAGTTCATGTTTGGAGGTCATGATTTGTGTTCCAAACATGGTCTAAGCTACAAAACTATCAAAAATTCGGTCCTGTACAATCGGTTAGGGTGGCAACAGGAAGATGCAAAAGTATTGATTTTTAGGAAATTGAGCGCAATTGCAGGGCTTCATTTTCTTTTTGCGTCATGAGTGTTTTCTCTTCGGGAAGTTTATCACCGTAACCACATAGGTGGAGAACGCCGTGAATAATGACTCGGTGCAGTTCGTTGGAAAAGGAGGTTTCATATTTTTCAGCGTTTTCTTTAATGCGGTCAACACTGATAAAAATATCACCGTGAATTTTAGGAGGATCGGAATAGGGAAAGGTAATGATGTCGGTTAAGGTATCGTGGTCGAGGTATTCTACATTAATATGGTGGAGGTAGTTATCGCTGCAGAAAATGAAATTGAGTTCAATTAGATTTTTGCCTTCGGTACGAATAACGGATTCGATCCAATTGGAAAGTTCCTCAGGATCATCAGGATTGAAATCGGTATCTTCGGCAAAATAATTTATGGAAGGCTCTTCTTCCAGAGGCCATTCAGCATCAAACAGATTGTCTTCAGACATTACTGAATTTTGAACTGCATTTCTACAGTACTACCGTTGTTGTGAAACTTGACGTTATCGGAGAGTTCTTGCATTAGGAAAACACCTCGACCGCCGCATTTTAGAATATTTTCCGGAGCGGTGGGATCGGGGATGTTGCAAGGATCGAAGCCTCTACCCTGATCGGTAACGCGAATGGCCAGACTATCTTTTCGACGTCGGAGTCGAATTTGCACTTTTTTAGATTCGTCTTTATCGTTACCGTGAATGATGGCATTATTAACTGCCTCGGTGAGGCTTACCAGAATATTACCGTAGAGATCGGGACTTAGCTTGTATTCTTCTACTACCTCGGCTACAAAGTTCTCGACCATGGCAATATTCCGCGGATGTGATGGGAGCTCCAGCATAGTTAAAGTTGTACTCATGTTCGTTAGACAACTGAAATTTATTACAAATCCCGCAAAGATGCAATAGTTAAAGTACTATTAGGGTGAAATAAGTTAACCTTTTCTTAAAAAAAGCGGGCTAAACGGTTGATAAACCATAGAATTCAGGTGATAAAGTTGAAAACAGCAAAAATAGCAATTGGTTTAAAATTTGTCAAGGTTTCGCTTATCAACACCTTGTAAATCAGTGATCAAACATAAATTAAACGAATAAAATCCTTCGCTATTAAGACGATTTTTTCCAAAAAAGTCACGAAAAAAGCCACTTCAAACCTGAGTCTGAAGTGGCTTTTTTGCGCAAATTTCGTGAAATATCTATTCCGTCGCTCCTGTATCAGAATCCTTAAGATTCTTGAAATATTCCTCCACCAGGAATTTGTAGTATGGCTTCAGAGAAGGTGAAACAGTTTTGTACATTTCAATTTCGGCTTCGCGCTTCTTGATGTATTCTTCCAGAGAAGGTGGCATCTTGCGTTCTTTTTGTGAAGCAGTCTCCGCCTTGCGCTTTTCTTCGTATTCTCTTTCCTGCTCTGCCTTTTCGTGTTCGAGCAAGCGGGTCAGGATTTCCTGCTGACGCTTCATCATTTCGTTAGTCAATTTTTTATTGACCAGGTCAGTTTCGGTTTTATCCATCTGCTCGAGCAGTTCTTGCAATTGCTTGTCACCGCCCTGTCCTTTTTGCTGCATTTCCTGTTGCTTCTGACGAAGTGCTTTTCGCAATGCGGCCTGCTTGGCGGCCATTTTAGCAAACTCTTCACTGCTGGCCCCCTTACCATCCTTCATGCGTTTCAGCATATTCTGCATTTGCTGATTGAGTTCATCCTGGCTCTTGCCCATCTTATCCTGTGGAACAGAACCTTGTTTGCCTTTCTGACCGGGTTTGTTACACATCTGATTACCAGACATCATACCCGACATTTGCTGCTGCATTTGGTTCATCACCTCACTCAGCATCAAGGCCAGGTCATTGGTATTTTTCATCACCCGTTGCTGGTGGTCACTGGCCTGAGTTTTGCGTCTTTCCTCAAGATCTTCCAACGATTCTTTCATATTGGTTTTGATCTCGGTAACCTTTTCGGTAACGAAAGATTCAATCTGGAATACGCGCTTGCTCAATGCCTGAAGGCTATCTTCAATCAGACGGAAGTCATCTTTCAACTTAAATTGCTGTTGCACCAATTCAACATATTTTGGTGTATTGATGGTAGCCACATTGAAGTCATCAATAAGGTCTTCCTGATCAAAGGATAGTCCAACCAGATTTTCCAACAGCTGTCGCAGGGCATCCATATCTTCTTCCATCTGCTCCATTTCGCTTGATTGCATCTGCATTTGCATGTTCATGGCCATGCTCTTCATTTTTTGCGATGCTTTCTTTTGCGATTGTGATGCTTTATTATTTTGTTGCTGCTGCAATTGTTCCTGGCTATCGTTGAGGTCTTGTTCAATGTCTTCCATTTCCTGGTCATAGTCACCGAGTTCTTTTGGAGAGTCGAGCTCTTCATTTTTCTTTTCAGTCTCTTCCAGTTTTTCCTGAAGTTTTTCAAACTCTTCATTGATCTTTTCCTGCTCTTCCTTCAGTTCATCCTGTGACTTCTTCTCTTCATCACCTTGTTCTCCATCCTGTTCTCCATCTTGTTTTTCCTCTTCATTTTCGGACTTCTCGGTCTCTTCACTCAATTCCTCTTGCTTTTCAGCCAGTTCTTCCAGTTTTTCAACAATATCCTGCATTTCTTTCTCTACCTCCAGCTGCTTGTAAAGTTCGAGTAGCCGGTCGAGTTCCATTTCCATTTCCTCATCCGACATTTCCATCTGCTCCATCATCTCCAGGGCCTTTTCTTTCTCCATTTCCTGAAGGAGGTCTTCAATTTGCTTCATCAACTCTTTCATTTCTTCACTCATCACTTCCTCGAAGAGTTGCTGCAATTTTTCTTGCTTCTCCTGTATTTTTTCGTCAGTTTCACTGAATTCCTGCTCGTTCTTCTGGTTTTCTTCAAACTTCTCCTTGGCGTTTTCCATCTGCTTTTCCAGTTCCTTTTGACGGTCAAGGAGTTTTTCCAGTTCCTTACGGCTCTGCCAGTCGAGGTCTTTTTCCTGAAGGATTTTCTCCCGCATTTTCTTCATATCCTCCTGAATCTTGCGGGATTCTTCCAGTGCTTTTTTCAGTTCGTCCTTGATTTCCTTATCGTTGGCCTCAGCCATTTCTTCATATTCCTCCAGCGTTGGCATATTAAATACCATCAATCCGGTGCGGGCAGATTTGCTACCATTGACACCATCATTATCAAATGCTTCAAAAAAGAAGCTGACTTCATCACCGGGTTGCAGTTCGAGGTCGGTCATGGAGAAGGTATAATCGTAGCGGATTTGTTTGCCATCAGGCTTATCCAGCTTAATGGTCTTCAGTGGTTCTTCCTTGTCATTTTCGTGCTTGATGCGGTAATTGAATGAGAGGCTCAACAGGCCGTAATCATCCGATGCATCACCCACAAAGAAGAGCAATTTGTTGTCGGTACTATCCTGAAATTTCTCCACCTTGATATTTGGGTAGAGATCAGGAATGATGGTTATGGAGTAATTGATGGAATCTGCATTTGGCAAGGCTTCGTTGGAAACATAGAGACGGTAAGATTCGTCTTTCATGGCCCGGCGCTCGTAGCTAAACAGCTCGTCGGAAAAGCGTTTGGTTGTTTCCTTTTCCTCTTTTCCTGAAAAGCGCAGGTCAATCACATCCGTATTTTGGGCGTTAAAAATCCAGTCGATATTGGTACCAACGGGGACGACCATATCACCGATGCTTTTGAGTTCTTCATCTTTACGCTGAGTATATGCCGGATAGTCCAATTTGACTTCGAAGCCGAGCAAGTTGGGCTTCTTTAGCACATCGAGGGTATAATCTTCGGAGGTTACCTTGCCGGAAAATAGTCGGAAATCCGTAGGTTTTTGAACATTGCTAAAGCGGTAGGTAAAGACATTAGGTGCTTCCTTGGTCAATCGGTATTGATAATTATCCACATCGATAAACACCTCGTTGGGCAATTCATCTCCTTCAATTTTTACCGTCAGGGGAAAATCTTCAAACTGCACCACGGAAAGATCCTGCTGATCAATGATGTAGTGAAACGGAGCAGGTTTGACATATTCACGGTTATTGTGAATCAGTCGGGTAGTACTTTCACTGATGATACTAGGAGCAGCTAACAACAACACAATTAACAACATGAGCGGTGGCAGTGCGTAGCGGAGGTACTTGCGATTGCTATTCAAATTGATCGCTGAGCGGAACGGTACGGGCTTGATCTCCTCCGATTTCTGATCAATACTGGCCAGTATCAGATCCTTCTGGGCATGTTGGTCGGCCTGCTGGCGAAGTTGTAGGATGTTGAGCAACTTGTCCTTGACATCGGTGAAATGATTGCCGATAATCTGTGCTGCCTGTTCATGGGAAATAATGGACCCCAGTCGGAAATAACGCAACATGGGCAACAGAACCCAACCTGCAAGCGCGATGCCACTAATGCCGATGAAAGAATAAAATAGTAACTTACGGCCACCGGTATTGAAATAGAAATTGTATTCCAAAATTGCCATTGCCAGAAAAAGTACCAGAATGAGTCCGATACTATACAGGCTGCCGCGAATCAGTTGATTGATATAGTACTTACGAATAAACTGATCCAGTTTTTCTATAAGTAGTTGATAATTATTGTGTGTTGCCATTGCAAACTCCTGTTTTATTGCCGTTTAGGTCGATTATTTCAGATTAAGGTTCTCCAAAAGAAAACCTGCAATTTATCAAAAAGATCATCTCACACCGAAAATACCCGCCAAAATACCGGTTGAGGTATGGTGGTATACAAAATTACGGACAAATCAGTGATGAGTGGTAAAGTTGGTTGTAGAATTGAGTGCGACTAATGAACTGAAATTCAGAGAAGCACTTGATACCCGTTTCAAAAGGTGAAAAATAGTCAAGATTTACAGCATTGTCAAGAAATAAGTTGTTAAAGTATGTCTAAACAAGCATTTGGACAAGAAGTTATCGATTTTACGGTTGGTTTGGCACCAAACTGGAAGGTTCCGAAGGGAGTGGAGGTCTTATATCCCTATGATAATGAACCAACCATGGCCGCATTGACGGCTTTTTACCAGAAATATTATAATGATCACAATGGTCGAATTGCCATCTTTGGGATCAACCCCGGGCGGTTTGGTGCCGGTATTACCGGTGTACCTTTTTCCGATCCGATTCGGCTGGAAGAAAGATGTGGCATTAAAAACCCATTTGATAAACGCCAGGAATTATCTTCCGTTTTTGTGTACGAATTTATTGATGCCTACGGCGGGATCGAGCCGTTTTATGATCAGTATTTTATTACCTCTCTTTGTCCGCTGGGATTTACCAAAGACGGTAAAAATTACAACTACTACGACGATAAAAAGCTGGAAAAAGCGGTGACACCACACATTTTGCACAACATCCGGTCACTAATCGATATCGGCGTAAGCCCAAAGGCGTGTATCTGTATGGGCCAGGGAAAGAACTTCAAATTTTTTCAAAAACTGAATGAAAAACACGGCTTTTTTGATCAGATCTTCCCGGTTCCACACCCTCGTTGGGTGATGCAATACCGACTGAAGCGAAAGGAGGAATTTATTCAGGTATACCTGGATGCTTTTACCCAATCGGAGCAACTGGTGGCTGAGTAGTTTAGTTGTCAGGGAGGGAAGGAGTAGTCGTTTGATAAGTGGTATCAGCGTCGGGACTAACCGGTTTTGGTTGTAATTCTTTTTGGCTTTCCGCGCGTTTTTGCTTCCTGGACTGGTAGCGGTAAAAGCCCCAGCTCAAAGCAGCTAAACTAATGACTGCCAGGACAATACTTGCGCGATTACGCTGATAAGCTGAAAGCTTAATGACTAGGAAAACAGCGAGGATCAAGCCAATAACCAGCCCAATGAATCCATAACCAATGACGATACCCGGACCGGCCAATCCACTATTTTTTGGTACTTGCCAACCGCCGTACAGCAACCCAAGAAAGAAGGCAACAAAGGTTGATAAGAGCAGAAAGGCGGCTTTGCTGAAGAAAGTTTTCATGGTTTATCAATGCTAAAAAGTAGTTGAGTTTGGGAAGAAAGTTCGGTTAATTTTCTCCCCAAACTCTGTAAACAATTATAGTTCTTTGACAAATCTCGTGTTTAGAGTCAATCGAAAATGCAAATCGCCACTCCCTACGGTCGTTTTGCTCTTCACATTTTAGTTTGACCACAGCCTGTCCCGATTTCACATCGGGGAGATTTGTCAAAGAAGGGCAATTATTCTTCATTCAAATCGGTCAATCCATCCAGCTCTAGGTCATCCACGGCACTGCGCAGGTCATCCATGCTCATATTACGGCCTTCTACTTTGACTACGAAGCGCTCGTCGACCAGCAGGGAAATTTCACTGCGGTTGTTGTTTTTGGTGTATTTTTCAAAGGCTTTGTAGCCTTTGATGGTCGTGGAACGCTCAAATCCGTTGGAGTCTTCCTTGTCGATGGTCACGCTGGCCCAGGCGGCCATACCCATGATCCCAGCGGCAAAACCACCGGTATCGATCACGTCTATTTCTACCATTTTGCCATCTGATCCTTCGTATTTACCGGAGGCTTGTGAGATTTTATAACCAAAGCTACCGGTTGTTTGTCCGGACTTATCGGTTTGTTCCATTCCGACGAGGTCATCGGGAAGAACGGTTTGCAATTCCCGGAAGTTGACGGGCTCCTTGGTTTGACCGTTACTCATTTCGTCGAGGGCTTTTTTGGCTTGTTGTACGGCGGCGGTCATGTCGCCAGGAGTAGTTGTTTCATCGGATTCCGAGTCTGAGTTACTCTCAGAATTGGCAGTAGTAGTTTCCTGATTTTCTTCCTGGGAATTATCACCGGAACAGGCGGTGAGGGAAGTCATCAGCACAAATGCGAATAAAGGAATGAGGTATTTCATAAATAAAGGTTGGTTTTTAAAAACATGAAATTACTATAAATGCCTTATAGTTAGGCCTTTTTGTTGGACAAAACCCAAAATTGCCTTAGATTTGCCCGCCAATTGTAAAAACCACTTAGGGAATGATAGCCCTAATCATTTAACTACTAATAAAAGTCTATTTAACATCATGGGTCAAACAATTACACTTGCCATTCCTGTCTTCGGGCTTCTGGCACTTGCGTACACCTTTTGGCGTTCGTCATGGGTGAGCAAGCAAGAGGTAGGAACGGATCGTATGGCACGTATTGCCAAAAATATTGCCGATGGGGCAATGGCTTTCTTGAAGGCCGAGTATCGGGTGCTCGCAATTTTTGTGGTTGCAGTAGCTATCCTGTTGGGTGTGAGTGCCAGTGGAGAAACTTCATCTCCATTGGTGGCTATTTCCTTTATTTTGGGTGCCATTTGTTCTGCTCTGGCCGGTTTTATCGGTATGCGCATTGCTACGAAGGCCAATGTAAGAACTACTAATGCTGCCCGGACCAGTCTGGCAAAAGCACTGGAAATTGCTTTTTCCGGTGGGGCTGTAATGGGTCTTGGCGTAGTGGGCTTGGGTGTTCTCGGTTTGGGAACCCTGTTTTTGGTTTATACCAACATGGGTTGGGATATTAATAAGGTAATCACAGTAATTACCGGGTTCTCATTCGGAGCTTCTTCTATTGCATTGTTTGCTCGTGTAGGTGGTGGTATTTATACCAAAGCTGCCGACGTTGGAGCTGACCTGGTAGGTAAGGTAGAGGCTGGTATTCCAGAAGACCACCCGCTGAACCCGGCAACGATTGCCGATAACGTAGGTGACAATGTAGGTGACGTAGCCGGTATGGGTGCCGACCTTTTTGAATCATTTGTTGGTTCTATCATTGGTACGATGGTATTGGGTGCCGCCTTTATTGGTATCGCCGGGTTTGAAAACACCAATGAGTTTGGTGGCTTGAATGCTGTATTGCTGCCATTGGTTTTGGCAGGTGTGGGTATTGTAACTTCCATCATCGGTACATTCTTTGTGAACGTAAAAGAAGGTGGTGATCCACAAAAAGCATTGAACCGCGGAGAATTGTTCTCAGCCGTTTTGATGTTGGTAGCAACCATTTTGATTGTAAAGTATATGTTGCCCGAAACCTGGAACTTCAATGGCGCTACTTACGGTAGCACCGGCGTGATTATCGCGGTAGTATTAGGTTTGTTTGCCGGATTGGGCATCGGATATATCACCGAGTTTTACACCGGTACCGGAACCAAGCCTGTACAAAGTATTGTAAACCAGTCATTGACCGGTTCTGCGACCAACATTATCGCCGGTCTGGGCGTGGGTATGCAATCAACTGCCATTCCAATTCTGATTTTGGCTGTAGCCATCATTGGTGCGCACGAATTTGCCGGATTGTACGGTATCGCTATTGCAGCGGTAGGTATGCTTTCCAATACCGGTATTCAGTTGGCGGTTGACGCCTACGGACCAATTTCTGACAATGCCGGTGGTATTGCCGAGATGGCTGATTTGCCCAAAGAAGTACGTCAGCGTACCGATAAACTGGATGCAGTTGGAAACACCACTGCAGCGATCGGAAAAGGTTTCGCTATCGGATCAGCGGCTTTGACCGCACTGGCATTGTTTGCTGCCTTTATGACTACTGCGAATATTAAAGGCATCGACATTTCAAAGCCAGTTGTAATGGCTGGTCTGTTGATCGGTGGTATGTTGCCATTCCTGTTCTCTGCCCTGTCAATGGGTGCGGTAGGACGTGCAGCCATGGATATGATTCAGGAGGTAAGAAGACAGTTTGCCAATATTCCGGAATTGAAAGCTGCACTGGCGGTGATGCGTAAGAATGGTGATAAAGAATATGCCGACTGGTCAGAAGCAGATCAAAAGACCTTCGATGCTGCTGATGGAAAAGCGGAGTACAGCAAGTGTGTAGAAATCTCTACTGCTGCTTCCATTCGCGAGATGGTGCTGCCTGGTATGCTAGCGGTATTGACTCCCGTCGTTATCGGTTTTGGTCCTAAGCTGTTTGGCAGCGATATGGGTCCTGAGATGTTGGGTGGTTTGTTGGCAGGTGTAACCGTTTGTGGTGTACTGATGGCCATCTTCCAATCCAATGCCGGTGGTGCGTGGGACAACGCCAAGAAAATGTTTGAAGAAGGTGTAGATATCCAGGGTGAGAAATACTACAAGGGCTCCGAACCACACAAAGCCGCAGTAGTAGGTGACACCGTTGGTGATCCATTTAAGGATACCTCTGGTCCTTCTCTGAACATCCTGTTGAAATTGATGTCTGTTGTAGCATTGGTGATTGCGCCACTGTTGTAAACAGATCAAGATATATCTTTTGAATATCCCCATCGGGTTTGTCCTGGTGGGGATATTTTTTGCCCTTACGAGTCAGGCAGGTCATTCAACGATTCATCCTGAAGAATCGACGATTCGGGGGAATTTGGTGGAAATGAGTTCAAAAACGGAGCAAGTTTGTAATCAAAAACCCGAATCATGAAGAATGTATTGAACTCAACATTGACCTTGTTTTTTACCCTGCTGCTTGGCGGGGCTTTTGCACAAACCAATACCCAAATCGTTAAAGGCACAGTGATCGACCGACAGTCGGAGCTGCCCTTGATTGGTGTGGCTATTGAACTCATTAGCGCGGAATCTACCCGCGGAGAAGTAACTGATGTGGATGGCCAATTTGTGATCAACGATGTGCCACTGGGTCGGCAGGCATTCCGTGTTAGTTATCTTGGATACAATACCATCACCTTGCCCAATGTGGTTGTTACTGCAGGTAAGGAAGTGGTACTGAATATCGGACTGGAAGAATCGGTATTGGACATCGCCGAGGTGGTGGTCACCGCCGAAGTGGAAAAAGACCAGGCCAATAACGAGCTGGCCAGCATTAGTGCGCGTTCTTTTAATCTCGAAGAAGTCACCCGTTTTTCCGGAGGGCGCAACGATGTAGCCAGGCTGGCCGGTAATTTTGCCGGTGTGGCGGTAGCAGACGATTCACGTAACGATATCGTGATTCGCGGTAACTCTCCCACAGGTTTGCTTTGGCAACTTGAAGGCGTACCGATTCCCAACCCCAATCACTTTTCAACATTGGGTACTACCGGTGGCCCGGTCAGTGCTCTGAATCCCAACTTGCTGAGTAGTTCCGACTTTTTGACCTCCGCTTTTCCTGCGGAATACGGAAATGCGATCTCCGGGGTATTCGATATTGGTTTTCGCTCCGGTAATAAAGACAATTATGAGTACACGCTTCAGCTGGCGGCGTTCAGTGGCCTGGAAGCGATGGCCGAAGGACCACTCAACAAGAAGAAAAATGCTTCTTTCCTGGTGAGCTTCCGGAATTCGTTTGTGCAGCTGGCTGATCAACTGGGCATTCCCATCGGCACCAATGCCACACCCGATTACCGCGACATATCCTTCAAGCTGGATTTCGCGAATGGAAAGGCCGGTAAGTTCTCCGTCTTTGGTATCGGTGGTACAAGTAGGATTGATTTTCTTGGAGCGGAAACGGATGAAAACGATCTTTTTGCCAACCCTAATGAAGATGCCTATCCTCGCTCTAAACTGGGTATTCTCGGTGTGCGACACAACATTATTGTAGGTGATGGGGCTTATATTCGCACGGTAGTTTCGGCCTCTACGGCCCAGTCGACTTACACTGCAGATAATTTATTGCCGGAAGGCGAAAAAATGAGATCGGTTGAAGTTGACGATGCAACCAATACCTACGCAGTGTCTTCCTATTGGAATAAAAAGTTCAGCGCCAAGCACACCCTACGGGCCGGCGTTTTGGGTCAGTATTTCCAACTTGACTCCTATGCCCGTGATCGTGATAATCGTCCCGATGCAGATGGCGACGGAGAACCAGACTGGGTAATCCAGAGAGACTTTAATAGTGGCATGGGGTTATTGCAGGCTTTCGCCCAAAGCCAGTACCGTTTTACCGATCAGTGGACTTTGAATACCGGATTGCACGCTCAATATCTGGAGTTTAATGGATCTACGGCCATTGAACCACGGGTGGCGGTAAACTGGCAGTTTTTGCCTGCTCATCGATTGAGTCTGGGGTACGGACTACACCACCAGATGCAGCCACTGCCTGTATTTTTCTTCCAGGAGGAAACAAGTCCCGGTGTATTTGAAGCCACCAATGAAGATCTGGACTTTACCCGAAGCCACCACTTTGTACTGGGATATGATTTGAAAATCAATACCAACTGGCGTGTAAAAGCGGAGACTTATTACCAATCAATTGAAAACGTACCAGTGGAAATGCAAACGTCAAGCTTTTCCATCTTGAATGCCGGTGCAGACTTTGTATTCCCGGAGGCCGGGTCATTGGTGAATGAAGGAACGGGTACCAACTACGGCGTGGAAGTGACTGTGGAGAAATTCTTCAGTCAGGGATACTATGGCTTGTTGACTACCTCTTTGTTTGATTCTAAATATAAAGGTAGTGATGGCGTGGAACGCAATACGGCCTTTAATAATGGATATGTTTTGAATGTACTGGCTGGTAAGGAGTTTAAAATTGGCGCAGGTAAGCGTAATGCCTTGACTTTTGACGTGAAGTTTACTACTGCGGGTGGACGCTATTATACTCCTGTTGATTTGGAAGCATCGCGGATGACTGGTCGGGAGGTATTGCAGGATGACATGGCTTTTAGTGAGCGTTTTGATCCATACCTGAGACTGGATGTGAAAGTTGGCTTTCAGCTGAATAGCAAGAATAAGAAAATGTCGCAGCAGTTTTTCATCGACTTGCAGAATATTACCGGAAATGAGAACGTCTTTGCCCGTCGTTACAACGAAGTGACCAATGATGTGAATACGGTGTATCAGTCTGGGTTCTTTCCGGATTTGATGTATCGATTGCAGTTTTAGAATGAGTGTGGGCGATGAATGGAGAGTGGGAGACAAGGAGTGGGCTCGGATTGCAAATCCTTGCGAGCGAGATGGGGAGACGAGGAGGACTCGGGTTGAAAACCCCTCGCGAGCGAGATGTGGAGAAGACAAGGAGACAAGGGGAGAAGGAGAATCTGGCTTTTGATTCATCCTCTTCCTGTTCTTCAAGAAAAAAATGTAAATTTGGTTATGCGCCAGCGGAAGAAAAATAGGGACATACTAGGATTTGATGATACGCTGTTTTTGCTGATCGGAGTTCCGACTGTGGCTTTTTTAATGCCCCTATTATTCTTTAATGCTTCTTTGAGTGATGGATTGGTGGCTTACTTGCCAAATTTTGCCACTTCGTTGATGTTTACTTTGGGGTACTGGCTGGGGGTGCGTTGGGTTTTTATTGAAATGCGGAGCCGTTTTCCATCCATGGAACAAACTCAAAAGCGACTCTTGTACACCGTTTTAGGCATTGGTACGGTCTATATGGTGGTGCAGTTGACCATTGGATACCTACACGAAAACTACCTTTTTACAGAGCACAGCAAAGATATTCCCGATTCGGCTTATGTAGGTCCTTCGCTTGTTATTATTGCGCTGGCTTCTTCCATTTACGAAAGTATCTTTTTTTACGACCGGTGGAAGCGCACCATCCTGGAAACGGAGCAGTTGAAGCGGGAGAATATACAGTCGCAGCTGGAGGGGTTGAAAAGCCAGGTGAATCCACATTTCCTTTTTAATAGTTTGAATACGCTCACCTACATTATTCCCGAAGATTCGGATAAGGCGGTAACATTTGTACGGAAGCTTTCGAAAGTGTATCGCTACTTCCTGGAGATTCGCGATAAGAAACTCATTCCTCTTTCTGAAGAGCTGGAATTTTTGCACGCCTACATTTTTCTGGTAAAGGAGCGTTTTGGTGAAAACCTGAAAGTAGATTTACGCATTCCGGAAGGAGCCTATGATCGTCAGATTATACCTCTTTCACTACAGATTTTGATCGAAAATGCGATTAAGCACAACGTGGTGTCGAGCCAGCATCCTCTGTATCTGGAATTGTATTTTGATGAAACGGAGCGGCTTTGTGTGCGCAATAATTTGCAAAAGAAAAAACAAAACATGCCATCTACCAAAATCGGCTTGCAGAACATTAAAAACCGTTATGCCTTTTTTACAAATGAAGAGGTGATGGTGGAGGAAAGTGAAGCCTATTTTACGGTGTGCCTACCTTTGATTTCTGTGAAAGCCAGTCAAGAAGTAGTAGAAGGGTAGAGTCCCTGGATCGAAACGGAAGATGCTCCGATCCAGGGAGGACTGGTGGTTATACCAGGTCTCTTTCTCTCCACGAGCCGCGGTCAAACAAAGGCTCTGCTTCTGGCTCGTCGGCCAATGGTTCTGCTTCTTTGCGCTTGGCTACCCAATCTTCGAAATCCTGGCTCAGCCATCCATCCGTGCCGGGAACGCCAAACAACTTCACTGATTTGAAAAACATGATGATGCCCCAGATCACACTGACTTTCCACAAGCCATTGATATCACCGGTGAGCAACCAGGTTGCGGGAACAATGAAGTTGAAAGCAATAAAAGTCCGCAAATTGCGGTAAAATCTGACCTTCTCGTCTGCCACACTTCTTCGGCGGCCTCTTCGAGAATCATAATGGTGTTTACACATGGTGAATTAATTTTTCTTACAAACTACCCTCTTCCTAGCCCAAATGCCAGAAAAACGGACAGGGCATCATTTTTTTTCGATAAATTTCCAAAAAACACCCCTAAGGCACAATAAAAACATCTTAGTTTTGATTTTAAACTAAGTTGATTTATCTTTGTTGTTGCATAAAAGATTGAACATGAAAATAGCCCTAGCTCAAATAAACATGCACATTGGCAATTTTGCGGGAAACCTGCAAAAAATGCTGGATTACACGGCTCGTGCCAAGGAGGCGGGTGTAGATATTGTCTGCTTTCCGGAGTTGGCCACGGTGGGATATCCGCCCCGCGACTTTTTGGAATTTGAAGACTTTATTGAATTGGCGGAAGCCAGTATCCAAAAATTGGCGGAAGCCGCTGAAGACATTGCCATTGTGGTGGGTTCACCGAGCCACAATCCCGTTCCGGAAGGAAAAGACCTGTACAATTCAGCCTACTTTCTGGCGGACGGCAACGTGCAATTTGTGCAACACAAAACCCTTCTTCCCACCTACGATATTTTTGATGAGTACCGCTATTTTGAACCGGCGCACGAGTGGAATGTGGTGGAATATAAAGGCAAACGCATTGCGCTAACGGTCTGCGAAGATATCTGGAATGTGGGCAATGAAAACCCTTTATATAAGGTGTGCCCGCTGGATGAAATGATGCCGCAAAAGCCCGATTTTGTGATCAATGTTTCAGCGTCGCCCTTTGCCTATGATCACATGGAGGAGCGCATTCACGTGCTGAAGGCCAATGTGAAAAGGTATGGATTGCCAATGTTTTATGTGAATCATGTGGGCGCTCAGACCGAGATATTGTTTGATGGCGGTTCGCTGGTGATGTCGCCGGATGGAATGGTGTACGAAGAGTTTCCTTACTTTGAAGAGGCGATGAAAATTTACGATCTGGCAGAAGTGGAAAAAGGCGGTCAGGAGATTTTACAAACCAAGGAAAAAATGCCGCTGATCCACGATGCGCTGGTGATGGGATTGCGGGACTATTTTGGAAAATTAGGCTTTCGCAAAACCATTCTGGGACTTTCCGGTGGGATTGATTCGGCGGTAGTGGCAGTTTTGGCGGCGCGGGCACTGGGAGAGGACAATGTACGGGTGTTGTTGATGCCATCGCAGTATTCATCCGATCATTCGGTGAATGATGCGCGGCAGCTGGCTGAAAATTTGGGGATACAGTATGACATCATTCCAGTAGAAGAAATTTATAATTCTTACGAAGCTACTTTGAAGCCGCACTTTTGGGGCACCAAATTCAACATTGCCGAAGAGAATATTCAGGCCCGGATTCGCGGGATGTTGTTGATGGCGTTTTCCAATAAATTTGGTCCAATATTGCTGAATACCTCTAATAAAAGTGAGATGGCGGTGGGTTATGGTACCCTTTATGGGGATATGTGTGGCGGTTTGTCGGTGATTGGGGATGTGTATAAGGTAGAGGTTTTTGAATTGGCGCGCTACATGAATAAGGACGGTGAGGTCATTCCCGAAAACATCATTACCAAACCACCAAGTGCCGAGTTGCGCCCGGATCAGAAAGACACGGATAGCCTTCCGGAATACGATGTGCTTGATCCTATTTTGTACCATTATATAGAGCAAAGAAAAAGCCCGCAGGACATTATTGAAATGGGCTACGATGAAAAGCTGGTGCGCCGCATTTTGCGGTTGGTGAATATCAATGAATTTAAGCGATACCAAACCGCTCCGGTATTAAGGGTATCGAGCAAGGCTTTTGGTATGGGTCGGCGGATGCCAATTGTCGGGAAGTATTTGGCGTAAGCCTACCTTTCGCTTATCCTTTTCACCTTGATCTTTGCGGAAGGAGGGATATTGTCGTGGTTAAAAATCTCGATGTTAGGTAGGCCTTTGTCGCGCTGATTATCGAACGACTCTTCCAGTTTTTGCAGATAATCATCCGGATCGTCGGTGTCCAGTTCGAGCCAGAGCACGGCCCGCATGGTATCGCGGGATTGTGCCAATTCGTAGGCCTGTGTCCAAAAATAGCGATCAAAGGATGCCCAGGGCCAGTAGCGAATGAGTGGCTGAAATTTACGGAATACCCAGCCGCGTTGGTAATATTGAAAAACCGCATCGATCGCCACCAGTGTATCTGCCAGTTTTTGTTGGACGGAATGGGCCAGTTCTTCCGGCGGTTTGGTATCCACCTTAAACGACTTCTTCATTTCGCGGTTGTGGCGGGTGGTGTAGTTTTTCACTTCCACCAGCACCAGTTCTTCCCGATTGTGCAAACAGATAAAATCGACGCCTTTCAAGCCCGCCCCACTCAATCCGCGGTAATAGCGATGGCGGTCGTACTTCTTGACGGTCCACCCTTTTCCAAACTTAAATTGCAGGCCACCTTCGCGAATGATCATTTATCAATAATTAATTATCTATCTGCCAGAATCAAAGGTAAGGTTTTTTCCGGCCCATCTTGGCTGAGTCGGAATTAAAAGAATTATGCCAATAGAACCAATGAACTGATCTTTACGGCAGATCAAAAATTATTTACCAGAGTCGAAGGTGAGACCTTTATCAGCCCACAGCTTGCGGTTGTCCCTCATATGTAGCGACGGCAAATGGCGCGGTGATCGGAAGGTCAGACGATCAAAGCACACTTCGTGGAAATTGTTATACCGGCCCGTGGCAGCAGAGACGCCCCAATAGAGTTCTGTTTTGCCGTTGAAGATGCCGTTGATCAGGTCTACTTGCATACTGGTGATTTCCTTGCCATCAATTTCAACGGAGACGATTTTAGAAGAAGGATCCCAGCGCACGGCCAGTTTGTGGCGTTTGCAATCCTCCAGATTGGGAATGATGACAGGTTTGGCCGATTCGCTAAAATGGCCCACTTGCCCATTGATCAGAAAAGCAATGTGGTCTTCGGCCGGATCATTCAGGTGGTAATTGCGCCAGGTGTCAATCTCAATGCCCAGCGAAGGTGCGAGTCCAGCAAAGCCAATCCCTTCACCCCGATAGCCCGTGCGATTGGGCTGGGAAGCAAACATAAACACCATGCCATCCGCCCCACTTTCATCTTGACATCCCAGAAGTACGGATAGCTCGATGCCAAACGGTTCCGCCAGACTCACCGGCTGTCGGTACCAGATGGAGCCCGATGAATAATCCTCCTCGTCGGTAAGGCGGTAGCAAAAATCTTCGGTTTTGTAGGTATCGCCACTCATGGTAAAGTCGTCGATGGTCAGCCGCTGTGTAAAGGCAGCGCTGCCGGTCAGTAATGCGAGGAAGATCATCAGGAATCTGGTGTGCATGATTCAGGTATTTTACTTATAGATGGAATGGCTTTGGCTTGGTTTGGTTTGAGACTGTTGGGAGAGGGTGACAGGGTGAGGGGGAGATAGCTTCCGCTCTTCTCTGTAACGCTCCTGAATAATATTCCCTAAAAAATGGCGAAGATGCAAGCTGGGGAGAGGATTTTTTTGACGGGTATGGATTAACTTTTTTATTTTCCGGAACTTTACTTTGCCTGCTGTGCGTTTATTCCGTAAATTTGCGTTCTGATTTGAAATGGTCCCATAGCTCAGCTGGTTAGAGCATCTGACTCATAATCAGAGGGTCCTTGGTTCGAGCCCAAGTGGGACCACAAGCAAGAAAGCCCATTCGACTTTGTCGGGTGGGCTTTTTGCGTAGGGGAACGCCTGGGCGAGAAGTTTATCCCGGATTAGAAAAGCAAGGCGAGACACGAGCCGTAGCTTTTGTTAATCGGGAAGCCCAAGTGGGACCACAAAAAAAAGCTTCAACACGAATGTGTTGGGGCTTTTTTTGTTCCCGCCGGGATAAAACTAACAAGTCTTTTCTCTGAAAATACTGATTTCCCCTGCTGATGCAATGAAATTGATAGCTTTTGCAAGAATTGCGATAGTCACTGGTTACGAGCCCAACTATTTTTGTAGCGATGCTCAATGAGCGCATTTCCCATAGTTTCCATAAAAAGACTATCCATGCTATTACAATTTCCAATATTCAACTATTGGCCACAGGTCGTATTGGTGTCACTTTTAATCGGTATTGGCGCCCCCGTCACAAATGCACAACAAGCACTAACGGGATCGATTACCGACCAGAATGGTCAGGCCGTTCCTTTCGCCAATGTTCTATTGCTCCATGCGAAAGATTCCAGTTTTGTTCTTGGTACCACCACGAATGAATCTGGCAGTTTCTCTCTTACGATTCCCGCGAATACGCATGGCTTATTGAAGGCAACTTCACTGGGATTTGAAGATATCTTCCAACCAGTTGAATCGGAACGCGCTCACTACGAGCTAATCTTAAATATTTCTTCTGTCACTATGGATGCAATTACGGTTACGGGTAATAAAATGCTCTACGAATTGAAGCCAGACCGGATGGTACTCAATATCAGTGCGGCGCCGGCATTAAGTGGTAGTAACGCCTTGCAGGTTTTGCAAAGAGCACCCGGCGTGATTGTCAATCAGCAATCACAGAGTATTAGCATGTCTGGAAAAGGCGAGGTATTGATTATGATTAATGATAAAGTACAACGCATACCCAAGTCAGTCTTATTGGCACGTCTGGAGGGCATGCTGGCTGAAAACGTAGATCGCATTGAGCTGATCCATCAGCCTGCTGCAAAATATGACACCGGTGGTGCTGCTGGTATTATCAACATTATCTTGAAAAAACAAGATGATGAAGGGATTAACGCCAATGTATCGCTGACTGGTGGCTATGGGCAGCGCGAAAAAGCGGGACTGTCTGTTAACATGAATGCCCGACGAGGCAAGGTAAATGTTTACGGAGACTATAACTATACGCTCAACGCCAATGAAAAAAATATAGTCGATCATTACCGGGAGTACGACTATGAGGGACGGGATTATTATTATGAAAACCTGGTGACTTTCACCAATCGAAGAAACAGACAGCATGGAGCCAACTTTGGACTGGATGTCCAACTGGATAAGCGAACGATCCTGGGAGTACTCTTTAGTTACGCTCATTCCAAAGAACAGTGGTTGGATGGCCCCAGTATTTCTAATGGTTTTGTTAATGAAGCCCAGACTGAATCGAACCGGTTTCTAATTGACTATGGCAATCGCATAACTTCCGCTTTCGGAAATTTTAATCTCTGGCGACAACTCAGTGAAAAAAGCCAGTTTAGTTTTGACCTGGATTATGCGAGTATAGATTTTTTAAGTGATGGTGGGATTCGGCAGGTTCCACAGGAGGGTGGAGAACAGGTTCTTTTAACAGATCGTAATACGCCAGTCAATATCTGGACGATACAACTGGACAATAGCAATACACTAACCCCCACGACCCGCCTGGAAGTAGGTATCAAAGGCACTTTTAGCGATGTAACCAGTCGGGCTGCAGCGAATAGTTTCCAGGAAGAATGGAATGGAGCCGGGCTTTTTTCCGGTACCGATCTGATCGATGAGCAGATACTGGCAGCATATGCTTCTCTATCAAAAGATTTCACCCCCCGGCTTCAGGGCGAGCTAGGGTTGCGCTACGAGCGCTATAGTTATCAACTTGATTCAGATGATGATGCCGATGACCGAGAACAACACTTTAACAACCTATTTCCCGTTTTTCGACTGCATTATGAGTTGGATTCACTTCATACGCTACAGCTCACGTACAACCGCACAATCACCCGTCCGTCATTTACCAATTTAGCCTCCTATTTTCTGTTTTTTGACCCCACCACTACCTTCCAGTCTAACCCTCAATTACAGCCAGTATTCACCAATACCCTTCGGTTTTCTCTACAAAGACGTTCTGCCATACTCTCGCTGGCGTACTACCGAGCGAAAAATACCTTCTACAATTTTGATACGGTACTTAAGGAAGAACACCTCCAAACAAGCACACCCAAGAATCTTGACCGAAGTGATATTCTGGAATGCAGTTTGAGCTTTCCTATGGCTTTGACACCATGGTGGGAAACAACCTGGAGCCTGACGGGAGCTTACACCAGGCTGGAGGATAAGTCTAATCGATTGGCTCCATTTTCAGCGGAACTCTTTAGCTATGTGTTACAATTCAATAGCGCCTTCTCTTTTGGAAAAGGGTGGAGTACAAATTTTGATGGACGGTACATGAGTCCTTTTCTTTATGGGGATCAAAAATTTACCCTCAGCCCATTCTTCAACTTAGGAATCCGCAAGAGTTTTTCCTCCGGGGCTTCATTGAGTCTGTCGATTCAGGATATTAGCAATTCTGCCGATCGCATCGAGTGGGAATATGAACAGCCGGAGATTGGCATCCGTACTTTTGGGCTTACTGATTGGTCGGAGCGACAAATACGGCTTACCTATATGATGTCGTTAGGCAATCGGAAGATTGCTAAGAAAAGAATTCGTAATACGGGCGCTGAGGAAGTGAAGAGTCGTTTGTAAATTATCACTATTTAAGGATATTCCTTTTTTCCGTAATTTGGGAAGAGCAACAAGCTAAGCTTTTTTATGCCATAAAACTGCTTACTAATAAGATAGGACGTCGGGTTAATTAATTGAATACTATGTCTAGAGGTCCAAAATATCGGATTCAATGCCTGGCTTTGATAATGTGCCTTATTTACAATATAGGTGATCTTCAAGCCCAAGATAAGATGACCAATAGATTATGGTTTGAGCGCATTCAAACGGCAGATGGGCTGTCAAGTTCCTGGGTCGAGGCAATGGCACAAGATAGTTTAGGTTATTTATGGTTTGGCACCCAGGACGGATTGGTTCGTTATGATGGTTACGATTACACTACTTATCGTCACCAACGGGAAGATAGCACCAGCCTGAATAACAATCGGACCGGTCCGCTTTTTGTCAGCTCAGATGGCACGCTTTGGATTGGTTCGGCGTCAGGAGTCAATAAATACCGACGGGCAACCGATGACTTTGAACATTATGTTTATGATCCAAGTGCCCCTGGAAATCTGGCGCCAGGACAGGTTAATGATATTACAGAAGACAGTGATGGAAAGATATGGTGGGGAACGCAGGCGGGCGGACTGATACGTCTGGATCCTTCCACCGGTCAAATTGAACAGAGACTTTTCGATAGAAATGGAAATGATCACCTCCTGGACGACCAGATTAGGGTTTTAATGTTCGACCGTGATGGTTTTTTGTGGATTGGAACCGGAGAACCTGCTCAATCAGAAGTTTATGCAGGTGGTTTATTGCGTTATAATCCGGATACCGAGCAGGTTCGCCGTTTTATGCATAAACCAGGAGACCCGACTTCATTAATGGATAATCGTGTTGGTTCCTTATTACAAGATCAACAAGGACGTATATGGGTAGGTACAGGTAAATCAGGGTTACATCAATTTGATGCAAAGCGGAAATCATTCATACGTTTTCTAGTTAATCCCAATGACCCAAATGCATTACATGCTCCGGCTCCACGATCTGTTTCAACCTGGAATTTGGGTGAACTGGTCAAGATTTTACATGAAGATCAACAAGGACGTTTTTGGGTAGGTACAGTGAATGCAGGTCTTAATGTATATGACCCGAAGCTTCATCAGCTTCAACATTACGAACATGAACCTGCGAATCCGTTTAGCTTAGGTAATAATCTTGTTTGGGCTTTGTTTGAAGATGACCAGGGAAGAATCTGGATTGGTAATTTCCTGGCGGGGTTGCACAAAGTAGATCCGACGGCAAGAAAATTTCAATATGTTCAACATAATCCTTTTGATTCAAATTCTCTTAGCAGTAGTGATGTGGTTGGGCTGTGTGCTTCTCCAACTAACCCCAACAAGGTATGGGCCGCTACCCGGTTTAATGGACTGAACAGCATTGATCTTTCAACTGGTCAAATCCAGCGTTTTCGTCATCGCTCCGGTGTGTCAAACAGCCTGGGAAATGATGGCCTCTGGACTGTTTTTGAAGATCGTTCAGGTATCGTTTGGGTTGGCACCAGCAATGGACTAGATAAATTTGATCCGGCAGAAAAGCAATTTGAGCATTTCCGACATGACTCCAAAAAACCAAATAGTCTTAGTGGAAATGCTGTGACCAGTATTTATGAAGATAGCCAGGGAGCACTTTGGATTGGTACCTGGGCTACGGGGTTTAATCGTTTGGATCGATCTACTGGTACTTTTACAAGGTACCAGTTTTCTGTACCTGGCCGGGTTGTTAGAAACGCTGCGTATGTCAATAGTCATTATCTAATTCATGAAGACCGCAGAGGCTATCTCTGGACGGCTACGTGGCGAGGTAGTCTTTACCGGTATTTACCAGAATCAGATCAATTTCAACGATTTAAGGCGCTGGATGGCCTGGGAGGCAACTGCATATGGGAAGATGAGGCTGGTAATTTTTGGATTGGGACAAATGAGCAAGGCCTGATATTGTTTGATCCGGTGGCTGGTGAGGTTTTGGAAAACTTCACTGAAGCGGACGGTCTACCCAGCAATATGATCTTATCAATTTTACCGGGGGAAGAGGGTGTTTTATGGATGAGCACTAATCGAGGCCTTAGTAAATTTCAAACGGAGACCCATGAAATAACAAATTTTGACACCAATGATGGTTTGCCCAGTAACACCTTCAATTATCAAGGCGGTGCTAAAGCGGCAAATGGATACCTGCTTTTTGGAAGTGATAACGGTCTAGTCTTCCTTACTGACAGCATACAAGAAAATACTGTTCCTCCCAGGCCCTATATTCTTAACCTTCGAACTTCTGATAGAACCACCAAAGCAAAAGAGAAGACCTACTCGCTGAATTTATATAGCCCGAATCAACCGCTTGCATTACATTATTCACAAAGGGATATCATCATAGATTATCTGGGATTACACTATACCAATCCCTCAAAAAATACCTACCGCTATAAATTAGCCCCCTATGATGACGATTGGATTGTTGCCGGGACGCAGCGCAATGCTCGTTATACAAACCTGGATCCAGGAAGATATACCTTTCATTTGCAAGCAGCAAATAGTGATGGATATTGGACCTCAGAGCCTGCGTCTTTGGACCTGATCATTTCCCCTCCGTGGTGGCGTACTTCTGTGGCCTATCTTATCTATCTGGTTAGTTTAGCTCTTGTGCTTTTCCTCGTTTATCGAATCTTATTGGATCGAGAACGGCAACGTAGTGCCATTCGTCTAAAGGTGGCTGAGGCTGAACAACTGCGGGAAGTAGATCAAATAAAATCCCGACTATTTGCCAATATTTCTCATGAGCTTCGTACGCCACTTACTTTGATTCAAGGGCCGATGGAGGATCTGGTGGAGGGACGTTTCAATGGAACGATAAGGGATCAATATCAATTAATTTTGAGAAACCTCAAGCGGCTTGGCCAATTGATCAACCAATTGCTCGATCTGGCCCGGGCAGATATCGGACAGGAAGAATTGCAAAACTCCGAACAAGACCTTATCGCATTTTTGCGGGCAGTATTTTCCTCTTTTGAATTGATGGCTGAAAGTAAGAGAATAGAGTTCACCTTTTTCTCCGAATGGAAATCTCTAATCACCAAGTTTGATCAGGATAAGCTGGAGAAAATAGGAGTGAACCTGTTGGGTAATGCACTTAAGTTTACCCCGCAGAATGGAAATGTCTTGTTTTTTATTGGTAGTTCCAAAAACGTTGATTCCAATCAGTCAGAAAATACAGCATCCGGAATACTTTTGAAGATCACTGATACCGGAATTGGCATTGCTGCAGAAGAAATTCCCCGCATTTTTGATCGTTTTTATCAGGTTGATAGTACGCAGACCCGCAAATATGAAGGGAGTGGAATTGGTTTGGCGTTGGTAAAGCAATATGTCGAACTTTATGGGGGTAAAATCTGGGTGGAAAGCGAACTTGGTCGCGGAACGACATTCTTTGTGGAACTACCGTTGAATGTTAACCCTGATTCTACAATTTCAGAGAGGCAGAAGGTATCAAATAATATTTTGCCTGACGTCCCGAATCAAATAAATGAAGCTCAAGATCAAATAGATGCAATAAAGCTTCCAACTTTACTTTTGGTGGAGGATAATGCCGATATGCGCAAATACATCCGGGATAATTTGCAAAACGATTATGCCTTATTAGAAGCCAACAATGGAGTGCAAGGAGTAAATATGGCTATTGAAAATATTCCGGATTTGATTATTTCCGATGTAATGATGCCAGAGATCGATGGCTTTGAATTATGTCGGTTGCTTCGCACGGATCATCGTACCAGTCATATTCCTGTTATTCTACTTAGGGATTCCCTGAAAACCACTAGTACCAAGAATATGAGGCAATTAAGTCGATAAAGATGGTGAAAAAGTCCCCCAAAAGTGCCAAAAAGGCTTATTTTGGGGGACGAACTTCAATTAACATCGACAAGATAGCCAAATAATCTTTGGAAAACCTACTATTCTCCCCCGAAGCGCTGAAGAGCTATGAAGAGCTACTATTCGAGCGCAGTCCATTGGGCCAGATACATGCCCAAATTCCCTTTTTGGATTTAGCATCCGAGTTTGATCACTACAAGCCCCCTCGTCATCAGGGCGGCCGCCCACCTCATTTAAATATTAAAGGCGGCTTGGCATTGATGTTCCTTAAACATCACCTAGGGCTTAGTGACGAGATGCTCATCGAACGACTCAACAGCGATGTGTATTTACAGCTATTCTGTTTTACACGTATCCGGCTCAATACTCCCATCCGTGACAAAGACCTGGCTGGGCGCTGGCGCAGATTCTTTGCCGAGCATCTGGATTTGGATCAGCTGCAAGCTATCCTGGCCAATTGCTGGAAAGACAAGTTGGAGCATGTGCATGTACAATTGGACGATGCAACATGTTACGAGAGCCAGATCAAGTACCCTACAGATGTGAAGTTATTATTGGACTGCTGCCAATGGCTGGATGGGGAGCTTACTCGTGCGTGTAATTACTGTGGCCTATCACTGCCACGTAAAGACAAATACTACAAAGCGCTTAAGCGAGCAGCTAGTTACCAGAAGATGAAGAAAAAGCGGCACAAGAAAGAAAAGCGCCTGCGCCGATCCCTACTTTACTGGCTAGACCGATGGCAGTGTGAACTGCAAAAGATACTGGATAACCATGTAGTTTATCACGAACACTTGGGCAATACTTTTTATCAACGTCTCAAAACTACCCGCATCATATTAGTGCAACAGAGTTATATGCTGACTCATAACGTGCGTCGTGTACCACACCGTATTGTGAGTCTAGCTAAGCCTTATGTACGGCCCATTATCAGAGGCAAAGAAAACAAACCTTATGAGTTCGGGGCCAAGGCGCATATCACCCAGGTAGGCGGGCTGAATTTTATCGAGCATCTTTCTTTCGAGGCTTTTCATGAAGGTAATCGGATGTGGCACAGCATCGCCCGTAATCAGAAACGCTTTGGCCAAAGGTGTGCCCAATATGGGGCTGACCGCATTTACGCAACTAATGCCAACCGCAAAAAAGCTTGTAAACTTGACGTGCAGACCTGCTTCAAGCCTAAGGGCCGCCTGGCTAAAGATGAAGAGCAGCGTCGACAAGCCCGCTCTGCTATTGCTAATGCAAGGGCTACCCGTCTGGAAGGCAGCTTCGGCACTGAAAAAGAGCACTATGGCTTGCGAAAGGTCAAAGCCCGTAATGAGATTACGGAAATAGCCTGGATATTTTTTGGAATACACACGGCCAATGTAGTACGCCTGGCCCGGCGCTTGGCAAAGAAAGCTAAAGCGCCGCCCTCTGTCCAGGCTGCATAGCCCACTAATCGCTATGGAAAATAGAAAGTGCAAGCCTTGCTTGCATGGCTGAGCTATGCCTTAAACTCTCCGTAGAGTCAGTACGATTGACAAAAAAGATGAAATCTCGACCGATAAACCTTTTGACGGTTCCTTAAGAACGAAGAAAAAGAATAGCTCGACCAAATTTTATTCGCTTCAATGATTATTAGAGGTCTGCTAATCGGTTTTCAGGGAATCCCTACTTACTGCTCGTACGGAAGCAGCTGATCGCTTGCAGGGAATTGAATATGGGGCTGATGCCTATCTTACCAAGCCGTTTAACCGGCAGGAGCTAAACCTTAGAATTGATAAGCTGATTGAACAGCGTGAAAATTTGCGAAAAACGTTTGCTAAACAAAACAAACTAGAACCCAAAGACCTCGACATCACTCCGGTTGATCAACAGTTTTTAAATAATTTTATCACATTCATCGAAGCAGAAATTTCCAACGAACAAATTTCAATACTTGATTTGAGTTCCACCTTGGACATGAGTCCTTCGCAAATGCATCGAAAGCTCAAGGCGCTGACTGGAGAATCTCCCGGAGATTTTTTGCGCAGATTTAGGTTACAACGGGCAGCACAGCTTTTGGAGAAAAGTCAATTGAGCGTTTCAGAAATTGCTTTTGAAGTTGGGTTTCGCTCACCTTCTCACTTCAGCCAGGCTTTTCGAAAACATCATGGCTTATCTCCTTCCGATTATGTCAAGAGATTTGAAAACCTTTGAAAACCGCTCTACTCCCCTTCCCTCAACTCCAACAACGCCACACTCTCAATATGATGCGTATGCGGGAACATATCCACGGGACGGATTTTTTTGACGTCGTATTTTTCGGAAAGTAGTTGTAGGTCGCGGGCCTGGGTGGCGGGGTTGCAGCTGACGTATACCATGCGTGGGGCGGCCAGTTCCAGGAGCATTTCTACGACCTTGGCGTGCATGCCGGCTCGGGGAGGGTCGGTGATCAAGAGATCAGGCTTGCCGTGTTTTTCGGCAAATTCGTGGGTGAGGATATCTTTTACATCACCGGCGTAGAAGACGGCATTGTCGATGTTGTTGAGTTTGGCATTTTCGTGGGCGTCATCAATGGCGGCGGCGATTTCTTCGATGCCCACTACCTGCCGACAGTGATTGGCCACGTACAATCCAATACTACCGATGCCGGTGTAGAGGTCGTATACGTTCTCGTCACCCTTGAGATCGGCGAATTCGACTACGGTATCATAGAGGGCTACGGCTTGCTGGGTGTTGGTTTGGAAAAAGGACTTCGGTCCGATCTTAAACCGCACGTCGCCCAGTTTTTCCTCCACATATCCCTTGCCGGAATAGGTGTGCATATCCAGATCGTAGAGGAAGTCGTTGAGCTTGGTATTGATGCAGTAGGTCATGGTGGTGATCTCCGGACAGCGCTTCAGGATTTCATCCATAAACGGATTCATGCGCTTGGGGTCATCTTTGTGAAAACTCAACAACACCAGCACCTCGCCAATGGACGTAATGCGCAGCATAATCTGGCGCAGATAGCCGTGTTGCTCCCGCGCATCGTAAAAGGTCAGGCCCTGCTCATTGGCGATGGCCTTAACGGTATCGCGGATGGTATTGGAAGGATCGGGTTGTAGCCAACAGTGCTTGATGTCGACCACCTTATCAAAGGCACCCGGCCGGTGAAAGCCTACCACATTTTCTTCATTGGACACATCCGTATTCAATTCTTCCGGACTCAGCCAGCGTTTATTCGAAAAGGTAAATTCCAGTTTGTTGCGGTAATAACGCGTATCTTTTGCCCCCAGAATCGGCTGGATTTCGCCAATGTCTACTTTGGCAATGCGATTCATGGCATCTTCCACCACCTGCTGCTTGTGACGGATTTGTGCTTCGTAGGAAAGGTGTTGCCACTTACAGCCTCCACAAACACCAAAATGCTCACAGAAGGGTTCTACCCGGTCTTCGGAATAGTGGTGAATTTCCTTCGCCACACCCATCATGACTCCTTTCTTCTTGCGCAGCACCAGCACATCGGCCACATCTCCGGGTGCCACATCATCTACAAAAAGGACGCGCCCCTGCTCGTCTCTTCCCACACTTTTTCCCTTATCGGCAATACCGGTAAAGGTGACATTCGGCACAATCTTCTTTCTTCTACTTCTTGACATTTTCCAGTTTTAAACGCCCGGACATTTACCGGGTCAGTACGATATAATCTCGAATCAGGGTTTTCAAAAATTCAATCTTATCCATCGGCACGTTATCGATTTCCAGCACCTTTTTCAGGTGCAGCACCAGTTCAACCACAGCCTTTTTATGGGCTTCATTGGGATGATTGCGATAACGCGAAATGGTGCCTTTAATCAGCAACATATCCGCTTCGCTCAGTTGTTTGATGGCCGGATAACGCGGCTCGTAATCCTCCAGTGAGCTAATGCGCAGGATATCATTGAGGTAAAAATTGAGGCTCGATTTCAGGCGAATCACCGTGGTATTGGCGGTCATATCGCCCAGGCGCTGGTTTTTGTTGGAGGAACTGATCAGCAGTGCTGCCAGGATGCCCCCGGAAAAAATGGTATCCACAATGTGGAAGACCGAGCGCAGCAGATAATCGCTCAGGCCCGGTTGCTGCCCGTCCAGTCGTACCACTTTGATGCTCATCGCTTTTTTACCCCACGACTGCCCGTCAGCGATAATTTCTGACAACAGCTCGTACAACAAGAAACAAACTACTGGCAATAGCCCATAGATCACGCCCATCGAAAAATTGCTGCCGCTCGAACCATCATTCAGGGCTGCCGACAAGATGATAGACAAAACGATATAAATGGCTGTGACGATCACAAAATCGATCAGGAGAGCCAACATGCGTTCCCAGAGCGTCGCCAGCTCATATTCGATGGTCACATTCTGGGTGGTTTTGATATCAATTGTTTGCATCGGGGCAAAGTTAATAGGACTCCTGTTGTATTTATACAAATATTTTCATAAAATGTGGTCTTTTCAAGCTTAGAGCATGCGCGAAACGAACTTTATTGATCAAAATAAAGAAAAGTGGAGAGAATTTGAGCAAATCCTGGACCGTGAGCGTAAAGATCCCGAAAAACTAAACGATCTATTCGTTCAAATAACAGACGACCTCTCTTATTCCCGTACTTTCTACCCCAACCGTTCGGTCAGAGTATACCTCAATGGCCTGGCGCAGCGCGTGTTTTTCAGCATCTACAAAAACCGCCCGTCGCGAGTAGGCCGACTGATCAGCTTCTGGACCGACGAACTGCCGCAGCTCATTTACGAGTCGCGCTACGCTTTCCGCATCTCCTTTCTGACCTTTGTACTTTCCGTGGCCATCGGCGTGCTTTCCTGCGAGATGGACCCGGGCTTTGCGGAAGTCATTCTCGGTGAGACTTACGTGGATATGACCCTGGAAAATATCAATTCCGGCGATCCGATGGCGGTGTATAAAGACAAGGGCGCCTTTGGCATGTCACTGGGCATTACCATGAATAACTTATGGGTATCGCTACTCATTTTTACCCTGGGCGCCTTTTTTGGTATTGGGTCCTTGGTGGTGATCATCCAAAACGGGATCATGGTTGGGGCCTTTCAGTATTTCTTTGTGCAGCAGGGCCTTTTTCAGGAGTCATTTTTGACCATTTGGGTACACGGCACCCTGGAGATGTCGACTATGGTCATAGCCGGAGCGGCAGGGATTACCATGGGGAGAGGCCTGGTCTTTCCGGGCACTTATTCAAGAATACAAGCTTTTCAAAAATCCGCACGGCGCGGGGTGAAGATCATGGTGGGTATTGCGCCCATTATCATTATGGCCGGTTTTATTGAAGGTTACCTCACACGCCATACTGATACGCCCGATGTCATCCGCGGACTTTTTATCGCCTTGTGTCTGGCATTCATTCTGATCTACTTTGTGTGGTATCCCCGCTATAAGGCACAGATGGGGTTTGAAGCGTCTCTAAAGGACTCAAAACTACAGCCTGACCGTTTGCAAAAAACTAACTTTCACGCCATCAATACCGCGGGTGAAATATTTGCGGAGGTCTTTGGTTTCTATCGAAAAAATTTCTCGGTGATCGCATTGACGGCCTTGATTGCTTCGGTGTTTTTTTCGTCCGTGGCCCTGTTTTTAAGTGCGAATGAGCCCAGCGAAATATTTACCTACCCCAACTATTTCTGGGGAACCATCGGTGTGATTGACCAGTTTTTTACCGGCGATAAAATGCCCTGGATTCCGGTCCTGATGGCTGTCGGATTTGGCATTACCGGGTATACGGTGTATCGTATTATCAAGGAGGAAGAAGCCGGAAAACAGTCCTTCAATAGCCGTATGGCCATCTTTGCTAAAGCCTTGCTTGGTGGGATATTGATGGAATTGATACTACTGACCAATGACTGGTATACCTTCTTTTTGTTTTTCGTGACGCCACTCGTCATGTTGATGACCTACATCAGCATTCGGGAAGAAACGAATGTATTTTCCGCCATCGGACGTACGATTCAATTGTTGGGTGGAAACCTCACCCGACCCCTTGGCTTGTTTATGTTGCTGTTGGTGAGTTGTATCCTCTTTTTTTCGTTGACGGATACCATACTGGTGCAATTCTTTTTTGCCCTGATCGGTTGGGTGGTCAATTTTGATCAAAATACGATGGATGAGTTGAGTGTTATCTTGCTCACCTATCTCAATACTTTTGTATTTTACTTCCTGACTACCATGCTCATGTTTGGGTTTGGGTTGTTGTATTATACCTTGCTGGAAATACAAGAAGCACCGGACCTGATGGAGCGCATTCACCAGATCAGTCCGGAAAGGCGCATCAGAGGATTGCAAAAAGAATAATGGATATGTTCAAAAGGGTACTGCAATGCTTTCTGTTTTTATCACTTCCGTTTTTGCTCACGGCACAATCGGCAAGAGAGCAGTACCTCAATGAATCGGTCAACGAAAACCAGCTCAGCCGCGAGCAGTGGGAAAAGGCGGTCAACGGTATTGATTATACTTCAAGCAAAAAGAAAGAAACTACCAGACAGCCCCGGGCCCGCAATTACCCTACCGAGCGCAGACCACCCTCCATTTCTTTTGGCAGTGGCGCATGGGCGGCTTTCGCCAAATTTATCCTCATCCTGGGTGGTATTGTTTTGCTGGCTTTATTGCTTCGCTATTTGCTCGGCTATGAAGGCTTTCGCCGCAATAAAAAGATTACCCCTTCGGCAAATGCTGAGGCTATTGATCTGGAACAAATTGAAGAAAATATCCACGAAACGGACTTGGAACGGTACATCCGGCAGGCATTGGAATCCAAACAATTTGCGTTGGCCATTCGCTTGTACTACCTGCATATCTTGAAGGAGCTTTCTCAACTGAAACACATCAAGTGGAAAAAAGACAAAACCAACCGCACCTATCTCAATGAAATGAGCAGCTCGCCTTTCAATCAGTCATTCCGACAATTGACGCTCATTTTCGAAAGAGTCTGGTACGGCAACGGTGAACTGGATGAGGCCGATTTTAACGCATTGGAGCCTCATTTTAAAACCTTTCTCCAACAACTCAACCCCACTACCGCATGAATAATCGGCGTATCTATATCATTGTGGGGTTGGTAGTGTTGCTCCTCCTTATTTTGGCCTTGCTTTTTAAAGGGGCGCGCAAAAAGTATAATTGGGAAGAGACCTATAAAATGGATAGTACTCAACCCTACGGGACTTCCATTATCACCGGCTTGCTAAAGGACGTGGCCGGAGGAGAAGAGCTGGTCATTATCCGTGATAGCCTGGGGAATAACCTCGCCCTGGAGCAGGATTCCACCAACAATTACGTCTTTGTGGGTCAGGGCATGCACATGAATTCTTCAGATGTCAATCACCTGCTGGATTTTGTGGCCAACGGCAATAATGCCTTCATTTCCTGCAAGATCATTCCTTACGACCTGATGTTTTACGTGTATTATGAGGAGTGCGATAGCAACGCCATCTGGAATGGGTTGGATTACTACAGGGATAGCATGGTGACCCTAAATTTTCAACACGAATCACTGCGTAGTCGTGAGCCCTACGTTTACAAATATATCAGTGAATATGGCGTAAGTGAGCAGAACTGGAGCTATTTTGACTCCATCTATTTCTGTGATGAACAGTGGAGCTTGATCGAGTTGGGGCGCATGAACGACAGCCTGATCAATTTTGCAAGGATTGCTTACGGCAATGGATTTTTCTATCTGCACAGCACACCCAGCGCCTTTAGCAATGTACAAATGCTGGATGAAACTGGTTTCGCTTACGCAAATGCCACCTTTTCACATTTGCTGCCGGGCAAAATATATTGGGATGAGTACAGTCGTGTATCCGAGCGAACGGCACGAATGTTAGAAAACCGCTCCAACCCGAGCCAGCGGACCTTATCGGCCGAAAGCCCATTGCAATATATCTTGTCGCAGCCGCCGCTGACCTGGGCCTGGTATTTGCTATTGGCTACCGGATTGTTGTATCTGTTTTTGCGCACCAAGCGCCGCCAGCGGGTCATTCCCGTACTCGAATCCAACAAGAATACCTCACTGGAGTTTTTGTCAACCATTGGACGGTTGTATTTTTTACAAAATAACCACCGCCAGCTTTGCCTGCAAAAGATCAAGCTGTTTCAAAATCACGTGCGGCACCGTTATCAACTGCACGGCCGTGAGATGGATGAGGGTTTCATCGAGCGATTGGCATTGAGGACAGAGATTTCCAAAGATGAACTCACCCAGATTGTGACCATGAGTAAGAATATTGAAAATTCAACATTTGTATCCGAAAATACCTTGACGAATTTTCACCAGCTTTTGGACCGTTTTTACAAAACTGCAAAATAGACCTATATGGATATTGACGAAATCAATGAAAACGAAGAATCAACGCAGGAACCAACGCCTGAAGAACAAGTCCCGACGTCGCCACCATCGGAAGATGAATTTGTGCCGCCTCCCCCGCCGGAGCAACAGCGCTGGCAGCGTAACCGACTGGACCTGACGAAGGTGCAGGAAGCTACCCAGCGCATTAAGGAAGAGCTCAATAAAGTGATCATTGGGCAACAGGAGTACATGGATTTATTGCTGGCTGCTCTATTTGCCGGAGGGCATGTATTGGTAGAAGGCGTACCGGGTATTGCCAAGACGCTTACCGCAAAATTGATCGCCAGAACGCTGGATGTGGGCTTTTCGCGTATCCAGTTTACGCCCGACCTGATGCCCAGCGATGTGATCGGCACCACGGTATTTAATTTGCGCAGTTCGGAATTTTCCTTCAAGGCGGGTCCCGTTTTTTCCAATCTCGTGCTCATCGATGAGATCAACCGGGCCCCGGCCAAGACGCAGGCTGCCCTGTTTGAGGTGATGGAAGAATACCAGGTCACGGTGGATGGTAAGACCTACAAGATGGAATTTCCATTCTTTGTGATCGCCACCCAAAACCCCATTGAGCAAGAGGGAACCTACAAACTTCCCGAAGCCCAGCTCGACCGATTTCTGGTAAAGATCAACCTGGAATATCCGGCGCTGGACGAGGAGAAAGCCATTTTGCGCCGCTTCCGCAATGATTTTAAGGTGGGTCAGCTGGAAGATGTCAAAACCGTCTTCACCGCCGAAGAAGTACGCGAATGTCAGAATCTGGTTGAGCAGATTTACATCAAAGACGAACTGCTGGATTACATCGCCGCCATTGTGCACAATACCCGCAATAACGGCGACTTATTCCTGGGCGCATCACCGCGTGCTTCACTGGCCATCATGCGTATGGCCAAGGCCGTTGCTGCCATTAGCGGCCGCGATTTTGTAACGCCGGAAGATATCCAGTACGTGGCCTACCCTGTGCTCAACCACCGGGTTATCCTCACTCCCGAACGGGAAATGGAAGGCCTGTATACACGGGATGTAATTCAGGATATTATTAAGAAAATTGAAGTACCGAGATAGTAGTGGTGAATTGATTCGTCAGCTCGGTATAGTGCAGGTGTTTATGAGGGTTATGGAAGTTTATCATGTTTATGTTTAGGCGGGGGAGACGGGGGAGGCGGTTTAGTGGCTACGCTGATTATTCTGCAAATTCTGCTCTAAAATCGATGTTGCAAACATCTCCCAAGCGAGAGGTTCGATAAATACTGTAACGATTGGAGGGGTAAGCCATTATGTAGTTAAAAACTAATAATTATGCGCTTTTCTTTCCTTCGATTAATGATCATGTTCTTTGCAAGCTGGGTGTTGTTTGGCTGTTCGGAAACTGTGCCGATGGAGTTGT
The DNA here is from genome assembly GCA_965229635.1 of Saprospiraceae bacterium. Lineage (GTDB taxonomy): Bacteria > Bacteroidota > Bacteroidia > Chitinophagales > Saprospiraceae > BQJU01. The sequence goes on along the minus strand of OZ245894.1, from coordinate 441,506 downwards.
TTGATCAATCTGTTGAAACGATCTCTATAAGTATTGAAAATGAGAAGGAATATTTAGAGCAGGACTTTGAAGAGTTTATGATGAGCACTGCTGATGAGTCAAAGTATAGGTATCGGTTTGTCACTAAATTGGTTTATGATGTTCGAACGGCCTACGAAAAGATTTATGAGGAGGTCAATAATTTGCAAAAAGAATTGACAGAAGAAGACATAGATCAGGAAGCGATTCGTGCTGGTTTGAAGGAAATCGTGCAAAACATTGCTGAAACCAATGCGCATATTCTTGAGGAAAATTCTTCGGCGATGGAGGAGCATTCTCTGGCTACGGGCTTGTCTCAAAAGGTAATTGATCAACGAGATCAGAACTTCCAGGAGGAGGTGGATAAAAGGAATAAAGAAATAGCCGAAGTGCTAAATTTACCGGCAACAAATAGAAAAATCCTACGCGGAATTTCGAAAATGCTGGAATTTCAAATAGTACAATTTGAAAAATATGTCATTGATTTCATTAGCGAAGTTGCTGGAGTTGGTGGTGGCTGTGTTTTCGAAATTCTTTTTCCGGTTGTTATGCCCCAAAAAAATTGCATTAAGAGCGGTGAGTACTTTGAAGCAGAGTTGGGGATTGGCTCTTATTCTGTTTATACTCCGGAAGAAGTTACCTTTTCCGTTAATAACGACACCTTGAAAATGCAAGAAAACGGCAAAGCCTTTTACCGCCTAAAAACAACAAAACCAGGAGAAATAGAACTAAAAATGAAATTTTTGCATACAAACAGCATAACTGGCGAAGTGCTACAAGGAGAAGGAATTTATATTGTAGATGTGGAGTAGAAGAAATCCACAAAAGCTAAGCTTCACCGATGCACTTTCCTCTACACACTACACACTAAACTAAAAAAAGAATGCATATCCTCAACAGCCTATACCTTACCAACCGACTCTTCCTGGTCCTGGGAGGGCTCATTGCATTGTTTGCGCTGAGCTTTGCTTTGCCGGGTTTGTTTGTGGTGGCGCAGCTTGCGTTTGTGGTGGCGATGGCGTTTATTGTTTTGGATGTGGTGCTGTTGTTTAGTCCTGCCGTTAATGTGCGGGTGCGGCGCAAGACCACCAAGGTGTTTTCACTGGGTGATCCCAATCCGGTGCGGCTATTGCTGCGCAATCGGTCTAGTTATAAACTCTTTTTGAAGGTTATTGACGAACTGCCGGTACAGCTGCAAATCCGGGACTTTGAGCGCAGTCTATCCCTCGAAGCGGATGAAGAAGCGGTGATTGAATACGAATTGCGGCCGCTGGAAAGAGGGGAATATCTTTTTGGCAACATCAATGTCTTTATGTCTACCCGCATCGGGTTGGTGGAAAAGCGCTATCAGCACGATTTCCCAATGGCGATTCCGGTATATCCATCCATCATCCAGATGAAGCAGTACGAGCTGCGGGCATTTGATAAGATCAGTCATTTTAAAGGGATTAAGAAAATTCGTCGCATTGGCCACAGCTACGAGTTTGAGCAGATCAAAAACTACGTGCGTGGCGATGATTACCGCTCCATCAACTGGAAGGCCAGCAGCCGTCGCGCCACATTGATGGTTAATCAATACGAAGACGAGCGGGCTCAGCAAGTGTACTGCATCATCGACAAAAGTCGGGCGATGCGGATGCCGTTTAACGGCCTTAGCCTGATGGATTATGCCATCAATACCACCCTGGTCATTTCCAATATTGCGCTGCAAAAATACGATCGCGCTGGACTGATTACCTTTTCCGATAAACTAGGAACTACCCTCAAGGCCGATAGCAAACCGACCCAGCTCAACAAGATTTTGCTATCACTTTATAAAGAAAAAGAACGGCCGTTGGAGGCCAATTACGAGCTGCTCTACCACGCCGCCCGCAAGTTGATTTCCGGCCGTAGTCTACTGCTTTTGTTTACCAATTTTGAAAGCATGCACGCCCTCGAACGCATGTTGCCCATCCTGCGGCGCATCAATACCTTTCACCTGTTGGTCGTTGTGTTTTTTGAAAACACCGAAATCCGCGATTTTGCCAATCAGGATGCTACCTCCCTGGAGGAAATTTATCACCAGACGGTAGCGCGGAAGTTCCTTTCGGAAAAAATGCAGATGGCACATGTATTGAAGCAATACGGCATACAAGCCGTCTTCACCGCGCCGGAAGATTTGTCCATCAATACCATCAACAAATACCTGGAATTAAAGTCGAGAGGATTGATTTGATCGGCCAGACTTCAATTTCCGGTTTTGACAATCTGACGATCCCCATTATATTTGCGCCAAGCTAACCAGAGTGTGCCTAACCATACTCTTAAACCACCACTTTTATGTCAAAGCAACTCATAGAATGCGTACCCAATTTTAGCGAAGGCCGCGATGCCAATGTCATTCGCCAGATTACTCAGGTGATTGAAACCGTAGAGGGCGTCAAATTACTTGACGTCGATCCGGGGAAAGCCACCAACCGTACCGTTGTCACCTTTGTAGGCGAACCGGCTCCGGTTATTGAAGCCGCCTTTCTGGCTATCCAAAAAGCCGCTAGCCTGATCGATATGAGCAAGCATCATGGGGAACACCCGCGCATGGGCGCTACCGATGTATGTCCGCTGATTCCCATCGCCAATATTACGATGGATGAAGTGGTGGAATGGGCCAATAAACTGGCCAAAAGAGTGGGTGAAGAACTGGACATTCCCTGCTACCTGTACGAATACGCGGCTAGCAAGCCGGAGTGGAAAAACCTGGCTACTGTACGTGCCGGTGAGTACGAGGCATTGGCCGATAAACTGACCAAGCCGGAATGGAAACCCGATTACGGTCCGGCGAAATTCAATGCGCGTAGCGGGGCAACCGCCATCAGTGCACGGGACTTTCTCATCGCTTACAATATCAACCTGAATACCACTTCTGTGCGCCGGGCCAACTCCGTAGCTTTCGATGTACGCGAAAATGGCCGTGTCAAGCGCGAAGGTGATCCGATTACAGGAAAGGTGGTCAAGGATGCAAACGGAAAACCCGAGCGCGTGCCGGGTGCCTGCAAGGCCGTGAAGGGAATTGGTTGGTACATTGAGGAATACGGGATTGCTCAGATTTCGATGAACCTGACCAACATCAACGTCACGCCCTTACACATTGCCTTTGAAGAATGCCACAAAAGCGCCGACCGCCGTGGCTTACGAGTCACTGGTTCAGAATTGGTGGGACTCGTTCCACTAAAGGTGATGTTGGATGCCGGGCGTTATTTCCTGAAAAAGCAACAACGCTCCGTGGGTGTTTCCGAGTCGGAATTGATCAAGATCGCGGTCAAGTCGCTCGGACTGGATGAACTGACGCCGTTTGACCCGCAAAAGAAAATCATCGAATACCAGATGCGTGATGCCGATAGCGATCCGCTGGTGGGCATGAGTTTGCGGGCTTTCGCCAATGAAACCGCTTCGGAAAGTGTGGCTCCGGGCGGAGGATCAGTAGCGGCCTATGTGGGGGCTCTGGGCGTTTCTCTGGCAACGATGGTGGCCAATCTCTCCTCGCACAAACGCGGCTGGGATGATCGTTGGGAAGAATTCTCCGAATGGGCCGATCGCGGGCAGCAAATCAAGGATGCACTGTTGAAACTCGTTGATGAAGATACCCGGGCATTTAATGCCATTTTGTCGGCGTTCCGTTTGCCGAAAGGCAGCCCAGAAGAACAAGCGGCACGCAAGGAAGCCATTCAGGCTGCAACCAAGATGGCCATCGAGGTGCCCTTCCGGACGATGGAATTGGCCTTGCAATCCTTCGAAGTGATCAAGACCATGGCCGATCAGGGCAATCCAAACTCGGCCAGTGATGCTGGAGTTGGTGCCCTCTGCGCCCGGGCGGCAGTACACGGCGCTTACCTGAATGTCAAAATCAATACCGGCGACCTGGAAGACAAAACCTACGTAGAGGACATTCTAAAAAAAGCAGCCACCATGGCCCAAAAAGCTGATGAGCTGCAGGAGGAAGTACTGCTAATTGTGGAGAGTAAGGTGTAGGTCGAAGTTGCAAACTTGCGACCATCACCAAAGTTGTTTAGACGATTATCACGAAGTTGAGATATGTGTTTTTAGGAAACTTGCACCCTTGCGAGAGGGGTATTCGTATTTGTTTTCCACAAAATGGCTATCTTTCCAAGTCTTAGATTATCACACATACTTATCAACGCTAATGATGAAACCACTAATCGGATTATGTTTTTTGCTCCTGCTGGCCGGATGTCAGGAAGCGGGGGAAGCACCGCCCTCCCAAGAGAAAGAGCAAGAGGAAGCGCCCGAAGCTTTGCCCTTTAATAAAATTGAATTAACTGATTTATCCGGCTTTCAGCCAACTTCAGCCAATTGGTCAATTACTGGCAGTGTATTGTCAGACCATACCGTAGAAGGCGATATTAAAACCACAGAGGGTACCGGCGTTTTGGTCAACCAAAATACGGAAAATGAAAAGGATCACCTCTTCACTTCCTGGGAACACGGCGACCTGGAACTCGATATCGAATTCATGATGCCGAAAGGCTCCAATTCCGGCATTTACTTTCAAGGCCGTTATGAAGTGCAGTTGTTTGACAGCTGGCAAGTGGAGAAAGCGCAGTCATCCGACTGTGGAGGTATCTATGAGCGCTGGGATGAGTCTAAGCCCGAAGGCCAAAAGGGATACGAAGGCCATGCCCCGCGGATCAATGCGGCAAAAGCCCCAGGTTTGTGGCAACATTACCATATTATCTTCCGGGCACCTCGTTTTGATGCTTCCGGTGCTAAGGTGGAAAATGCCCGTTTTGAAAAGGTGGAGCACAATGGAGTCATTATACACGAAGATGTGGAGCTTTTTGGCCCAACTCGCGCGGCAGCATTTGAAGACGAAGTGGCGCGAGCACCATTAATGATCCAGGGTGATCACGGAGCGGTAGCTTTTCGCAATATCAAATACAAGCGCTATTTTGATGAGCCTAGCCTGGCACTCAACGACCTGAAATACCAGTATTTCGAAGTCGATGGGCCCATCAGTGAATTGCCGGATTTTGACACGCTGACTGTCGTCAATGAAGGCAGCACAGACTCACTGGTTACCGAAACCCTTTCCGAAAGAGACGAGCAGGTGGCCTACATTTTTACCGGAACATTGCAGGTGCCCAAAGCGGGAGATTACCTCTTTAGTCTTTATTCCGACGATGGCTCGCAGTTGTTCCTGGATGGTAAAATGGTAGTGGATAATAACGGGAAGCATGACTATGAACGAAAGGGTGGATTGGTCAACCTGAGTGAGGGCGATTACGAATTCAAAATGACCTACTTCAATTATACCTGGGGTAAAGGGTTGACCTTGCTTTACGAAGGCCCGGAAATGCGCCGGCAATCATTAGTGAGTCGAGTGCCCGAAACCCGTTCTTCTGATCAACCACAAATTACCGTCAACCCACAGGCCGTGCCCGAAATGGTGCGCAGTTTTGTGATGTTTGATGACCAGAAAATCACCCACGCCATTTCTGTTGGTGATCCGAAAGGGGTGCATTATTCTGTGGATTTGCGCAAGGGCGCACTGCTAAAATTCTGGCGGGGAGCATTTGCCGATGTCACTGAGATGTGGTACGAGCGCGGTCAGCCGCAATTGCTGGAGCCGCTCGCTATGGCGGTCGAGACCTCAGGAGGGGCTGTTGCTGCAGTTTTGCCTGCTGACGACAGCAATTATCCGGAAGTGGATGCCAGTTGGTTCAAACTCAAAGGATATGACATCAATGACAAAGACGAACCGGTATTTCGTTATATGGTGGATAAGGCAATGGTCCTTGATCATTACCAATCCTCTGGGGATGGTCAGGAATTAGTGCGTACCATTCAGGCGGAGAAAGATGAAGATCACCTTTTCACCCGCATCGCCGCTGATGAGTACATTTCGGAAGTGGGCAATGGCTATTATTCCGTTGGAGGTAATTATTACCTCCGCCTGCTGAATACCGATGAAGAACCGGTGATTCGCAAAAGTCAGGGCATTACCGAAATGCTGATGCCCCTTTCTTCTAATCAACCCGTAAAATATTCGATCTTATGGTAGTTTTAAGAAAAATAGGTCTGTTGGCTTGCTTCGTATTGAGCCTGGCTGGATTGACCGCCCAGCCGCTGATGTCGGATTATTTTAAGATCGAAAAGGTGAAAATTCCCGATCGTATTATGCTCGAAGTGGGCGGGTTGGCCTTTGATGATCAAGGTAATCTTGGCGTTTGTACCCGCCGTGGAGAAGTGTGGCTGATCAAGGATTATCAAACCGACAATCCAAAATATTCCCGCTTTGCGCACGGTCTGCACGAGCCGTTGGGGCTGAACTTTAAAGACGGCTCCTTTTATTGCGCCCAGCGTGGCGAATTGACAAAACTCACCGACAAAAACAACGATGGCAAAGCCGATAGCTACGAAGCCCTTTATACCTGGGACTTGGCCGGCAATTATCACGAATATAGCTACGGACCGGTATTTACCCCGGAAGGCGATATGCTGGTGACGCTCAACCTTGGCTGGATTGGCCGCGGCGCCAGTTTGTCGGAATGGAGAGGGTGGCTGGTGAAGATCACCGCAGACGGAAAGCTGATTCCCATGGCTACCGGCCTGCGGTCTCCAGCCGGATTTGGCTACAACAAAGACGGCGACATTTTCTACACCGAGAATCAGGGCGACTGGGTAGGCTCCGGTCGCATGACCCACCTCGAAGTGGGAGATTTTGCCGGTAATCCGGAAGGCTTGAAATGGACTTTTCGCGAAGGATCACCTGTAAAATTGAAGCCCGAAGACATTGACGACACCAAAGGGTTGACGCTCTACGAATACGCTCAGAAGCTGGAGGCCATTAAGCCACCATCGGTTTGGTTTCCACATACGTTGATGGGCATTTCCACTTCCGGCTTTGTCAACCTGATAGACGAATTTGGTCCGGCCTTTAATGGCCAAATGCTAGTGGGCGATCAGGGACACAGCAAGATCATGCGTGTGAGTCAGGAGAAAGTAAATGGTGTTTACCAGGGTGCGAGCTTCCCATTTGTAGATGGCTTCGCCTCTGGGGTTTTGCGACTGGAGTGGAGTCCTAAAGGGGATGGCCTGTACGTGGGCATGACCAGCCGAGGTTGGGCATCGACCGGTCCGGCTGAATTTGGGTTGGAGCGATTGGTCTGGTCTGGAAAAACGCCATTTGAAATCAAAACGATCAAAGCACACGAGGAGGGATTCATGATTGAATTCACGGAAGCAGCAGACAAGGCAACGTTGTCCAATCCGGAATCTTATCAAGTGACGGATTTTACTTACAAATACCACCATTTTTACGGCAGCCCGGTGACAGATAAACAAAATCGCGCCATTCAAAAAGTAACTGTCGCTGATGACGGTCGCTCGGTGACTTTGCACCTGGATCGACTGCGCAAGGGGTATATCCACGAGATAAAAGCGATTGGGGTACGCTCGACCACTGGCCTGGCACCGATTTATGGCGTGGGCTATTACACCCTCAATGAAATTCCCGGCGGCGGCGAGTACGTAGCTGAAAATGCTGAAACTACTACACAAGAAACCACCACGGTAAGTTTGAATAAAAACGAAACCGAAATGCCCGCATCCTGGACCGATGGCCCCGATGAGGAAATTGTACTGGGCACAAAACCCGGCATGAAGTTCGACAAAGAGTTTTTCAGCGTGACCGCCGGACAAAAGATCAAGCTGACGCTCAATAACAATGATGATATGCTACACAATCTCGTCATCACCCTTCCGGGAAAAGCCACCTCGGTTGGTGAAGCCGCTCTGAAGCTAGGCCTCGATGGCGAAGCCATGCACTACGTACCCAGGTCAGATGAAGTACTATTTCACACTAAGATATTACAACCGGAAACGGCCGAGTCGATCTACTTTGTAGCGCCCACCGAGCCGGGCACTTACGAGTTTGTGTGTACTTTCCCCGGCCACTATATGTCGATGCGCGGAAAGATGCAGGTGTATAAGGGAGATGCCTTTTAGCGCAAGTGGCCATATGCTCTGAAATAAATAAAAAATGGCGCTGCAAAACAGCGCCATTTTTTATTGCTCCCGATATGTCAATCAGGAATACAAGCCCATCCATGCCAGCCACGCACCGAGGATTATCATGAAGATGGCACTGACCAACTGATGCTTTTTGAAGGTTTGTGCCTGTTGGTGAATTTGCTCGGGGAAACCAATTTTTCGGATACCCTTGATCAATGTAGCCCAACCTAGAAGGGTGATGGCTATTCGCCAGTCGAGCACCCATTTATTGTGAAGAATTACAGTACTGAGGCCCAGAAAAAAGCTGGTATATCCCGTCCCGATGACAAAGGCTTTGTCCTCCGTCATTTCTATAGTCCTTCCCAATTGTCTGGTAATAATAAACAAGGCTCCGAAGACAATGTAAAAGAAGCCGTAGAGCTGTGCGAAGAAATTGGTGATTTCCATGGAGGGTTGGTGTTAAACAAATTTGTAGAAGGTAAATTGAATCATAATGCCATCATTTGATGGCATTGAAGATATGGAAACTTGCTTTTAACCCAAAATGAAATCAAATGATGGCATATAGGAGTGGCAACTGGCATTTGAAAAGAATGCCAGTTGCTACATTTTTATTTACAAACGAGTAATCGAATATGTTACCTGCATGGTTTGTCCACTTGAATCATTCAGGACAATCTGATAGGTAACCGAAGAGCTGATACCCGCCAAGGGGGTACTCAATGATTCTTTACCGAGGTCTTCAGAGCTATTATCTCCACCGCCATCATAATCGAAGAGGTCGGCCTCTACCTTGATTTCACTATTTGACAGTTCGGAAGAAGGAACTTTGTAGGTGACAGATGAAGACATCGGTAAATCACTCAAGCCTACTCCTACTGCAGCGGTTTCAACGGTTGACCATAAGGAATTATCCTCCGTTGCTTCGTCGGTAATCAATGTGGTGTTAATCTGGCCGTAAACCTCCAGTTTTTCTCCTTCCGCATCTTTAATTTCGAGGGCGGTTAGTTTGATAAGGTCTACCTTGAATGTAATCTCTTCATCCTCGGGGACTGCATCGTCGTCCTTTGTTACAGTACACGAGCTGAAAATGGAGACCGAGAGGCATAGAATAAGTAATGGCTTTATCTTTCTAAAGATCAAATTAGGCTTTTTCATAATTAAAATTTTTGTGGGTTTGAGAAGTTTGTTGTGGCCTACCCCCGATCAGTCTGCAGCCCAACCGGTGTAAGCCACCACAAAATTTTACTGTCAATATTTGACGCCTCAAAACTAGGCCCAGCATCGCTTTTTCGCTAATTTTTGGCATAGACAAACCATGGACAAGCCCCAAAAAAGTGGGTTTGGTGAATAGTTAATTAACTTTAGTACTCTAAAACAAACTGTGCATGAGAATCTACACCCTCACTATTGGGAGCCTGTTGTTTCTTTCTGCAACTGCTCTGTCCCAAAATGCTGAGCGCATCGATAGCCTGAAGTCTGAATTAGCAGCTACTGCTGATCAAGGCCAGGTTTTTGAACTCTCCGCACAATTGTGGGCGGAGTACATTGATAATGACGTCAGCCAGGCACTGAAGTACTCCGACGACATCATTGGTGTTGGGCAGGCACTCCAGGAGGACACCATTTTGAGCAACGGGTATCATAAGAAGGGCATCAGCTTTGCCTACATGAATAAATTTGATAGTTCCGGGTATTATTTCAGAAAAGCACTTAAACTCTTTAGGAAGCAAAATGACTACGGATTGATCGCCAGCGCGCAACGAAACCTTGGGCAAGATCACAATATGGTAGGAGAGCTGGATAGCGCTTCTTATTACTATCAAAAAGCGGGTGAAAATTTTGCCAAAATTGGTGACTCGACCGGTATGGCCGATATCTATAATTCGGAAGCGGTGGTTTATTACATCAAAGGGTATTACAATCTAGCCTTTGATAAGGCTATTGCGGGGGAGAAAATATTTAGTCAGCATGACGACCTGGCACTGGAACTCAACCAGAATGGATTAGTGGTTGCTGCCATTTACAGCGCCATGAAAGATACCCTGAATGCTATATCCTACTACAGAAAAACAATCAAATACTTTAAGGAAAACGAAATGAAACGGCAGTATTGCTCAAACGCTATTTTGCTGTCAGACCTGCTCATTCCCAAACATGAAGCATATCCTGAGGCTTCAACTTTGGTCGATGAGATTGTGAAGGCAAGCCGTGAGTTACAGGATCCTTCGATGGTTAATCATTCGCTTCTTGCTAAAGCAGAACTGGCCTACCAAAAAGGAAACTACAGCGAAGCTGCCCGTATACAAACCGATCTGATCAATACGACCTTAGGTGAAGGGCAGGAGTACTTGCAGGCCTTAAATACCCTGGCACTGGGCAAAACATTAATTAAAACCAGGCAGTACCGGCGGGCAATCGATCATTTGAAGAAAAGTGAAATCCTTGGCAGCCAATTGGAGATGGAAACCATCAGCCGTGATGCCCAAGAGTTATTAGCGCAAGCGTATGAAGCGATAGGGGATTATCAGAATGGCCTGAAGTACTTTAAGGCCTTCAAAACACTGGATGAAAAAATATTCAACGAGGAGCGGACCAATCGATTCTCCGAGCTACAAACCATCTACGAAATCGAAAAAAAGGAAAATGCCCTTGCGCTACAGGAGGAAGAAATAAAAACGCTTAATGCACAAGCGAAAACAAATCGACTTACTAAAACGCTTTACGGCATCGGAATGGTGTCGTTTATTATTATTTCGGGTCTTTTATTTTTTGGATTCCGGCAGCGGATAAAAAAGAACAGAATTGAACGAGAAAAGCAGGAGGCGATTTACAAACAGGAACTCGACTTCAAGAAAAAAGAGCTGGCTTCTCAAACCTTGCATCTGGTGCAGAAGACCACCTTTCTTCAGGAACTCAAGGAAAATCTGGAAAAAATCAAACAATCGCCGGAGTTGTTTAAGGTGGAATTCCGCAAATTGATCCTATTACTCCGCCGCCAATCCGGCGAGGATAAAACCTGGGAAGTGTTTAAGTCCTACTTTTCCGAAGTGCACAACAATTTTGATCAAAACCTGAGAGCCATTGCCGGTGATGTTACCGAAAACGATATCCGCCTGGCCTCCTTCCTCAGGATGAACCTGACCACCAAGGAAATTGCCTCTTTATTGAATGTGCTTCCGGACAGTGTTTTGAAGTCAAAATACCGGTTGAAGAAGAAGCTGGGCTTGTCGAAGGAGCAGGACTTGAATGGGTATTTGGAGACTCTTTAGTGTAACACGAATATCAGGTGTTTAATCGGTTTCTTCTGGTTTGATAATGTAAAAGATAAGCCCTCTTGGTAGCAGCATTGAGGAATGACCTGCTTATAAGTATCTCCACAGCTTGCTGCCTGGTTAAAAACGGTTGAAGTAATTTATCTCTGCGCTGGTGAGAAATGTTTAATCGTCGGGCAAATTCGTGAAAAACCTCTAAACCCACTTTGTCTTGTTTTTTCATTGCTGCAGACTCAAAATTGTCCTTAAACAAACCTCCATTCAAGGCAAAATCTGTATCATCAACATGTATTCGGGTATTGATCAGATCATAAGCAGGACTTAGTATGTAATCACCATTTTGTGTTTCTAAAACAGAGAAGTTTTTCAGGTGAGCATCACCATTGGAAAATAAATAGTTGAATACAACCAGAGTAAACAGCTTTTCCATCTCTACAAGATGAGCCGGAATGTATTTTTCAACCAGTTCAGCTAGTTGCTCATAACTGTATTTGTACTTAAAATCTGAACCTGCAGTTTCGGTGGTTTTGCCGGCAATTGATGCAAAATCTTCACAGCCCCATTTGGTTCCATCTTCCCTTACGTCAAATCTTTTGGTGATGTAAGCAGGAGCTCCGTTCTTGAAAAAAATCAGTGCATTTTCCGCCGTAGGGATACTGTAGACCTGTTTGGCGATTTGCATTGTCAAATGCTCGTTAGCCGGAACCTGGTCAACTTGCTTTAAGTCGCGAGGGATGGGTTTGAGCAAGTAGGTTCCCTGTTCCCCTTGCTCGGTAAGGCGTAAGGTGTTTTTATCGAGTATCAACGAAAGTTTTTCCTGTACACCAGAAATGGAAATGCGTTGACGGTTTTCCAGAAACTTCTCCGCATCTTCTTCGCTAACTTCCGGTGGATTATACGGTAGTATATGGCTGACCTTTTTGCCGTTAAAGACCTTTTTAAGGCAAGTTCGGCTGTAGGTTTCAAATCCTTCTGCTAGTGTTCCGGGACAATATTTTATTTCGACTACCGACATTAGTTTTCTATCGGTTTAATGGTGATGGCTCCGATGGTATCTTCGGCGGCAGTGGCAAGCAAAAGACCAAAATGGTCTTGGTCGTCAATTTTTAGCAGGCGACACTGTAATGCCCGGTTTACTCCCTCGGATAGCATATTGTAGAAAAAAGGGAAGAGGTTTTGGGAACGATAGGTTTGTTGAATCTTGGGTAATGTAAGGCTAATGGCCGGTAAGCGATCATTGGCAAACCAGTCATCCTCATATCGAAATTCATAATCGCCGGTATCGCTTTGCGTTAAAATGCCGGCCAGCTGTTCGTTGCGGTATACCTTTGCCTGGCGCATTTATCAGAATTTTGGCTGCTTTACTTCCAGTTTAAGTTCAAGACCCAGCACTTCTGTCAACTTATACAGCGTTTCAAAGGTCGGATTGCTCTTCCCGCTTTCCAGCGCTTTGAGCGTACGCAGCCCAACCCCAGACAATTCGGCGAGATACTCCTGGGTGACGCCCAAAATTTCGCGCCGCTCTTTGATGATTTGTATAAACTCAGTCAAGTGCATTATATGGCTCTTTTAGGTGTTAAGTTAAGAAAAAAGACTTTAAAAGCATACAAAAGAGCGGTAAAATGCACTTTTTGATGTGAAAAAATGTGTTTAGCTATCTTTTTCATATTTCACCCGGCATCACCAATTCCATCGCAATACCCTCCTTCTCCGGATAAAGCGCCTTCTTATTTTCCATTTCCTGCGCCAGGGCTTCCATCATGGTCTTGAGTTGTTCGGGATTTTCAGCCGCTAAATTGGTGTTTTCAAATGGATCATCTTTGAGGTTGTATAGCTCATAATGTTGCGGCCCATCTATCGGATAGTGGTAAATGACCTTCCAGTCGGCTTGAACCAGACTGGTAAAATAGCTGGAGCGATGCTGATGAGGGTAATGATTGAGAAAACGTTCATCGCGGGTTGGGTTTTGCTTTCCTTGCAATTGCTGCTGCAGCGCAAATCCATCCAGCTGATACCTATCGGGAGGGCTGACATCCGCCAGTTGGCTAATGGTGGGAAAGATATCCATCACTGAGCCCATCTGCTGCTGCACGGCATTTCCGGCAATCGGCATTTCTTGCTGGTAGTCGACTTTGTTACTAGGGTCCACCCAGGATGCAATGAAGGGCACGCGCATGCCGCCTTCCCAGTGTTTTCCTTTTTTGCCTCTAAGTGGCGTTGAACTGCTGTAGTCTTCATCAATAACTAAGGGTGCATCGGAACCATTGTCTCCCAAAAACAGGATCAGCGTGTTTTCACCCAGTCCTAGCTGCCTGACCTGGGCCACAATATCTCCCAGTGATTTGTCGATACCCTCAATCAAGGTGGCGTAGGTCTGGGCCCTTTCCGACCGTTCCGAATTTTCATAGTGTTTGGCAAAACGCGGGTCTGACTGAAAAGGGGTGTGCACAGCATAATGGGCCATGTAGAGAAAGAAGGGTTTTTCCTCCGCTTTCGCCTGAGCGATGGCCGCATTGGCTTCCAACGTCAAGGCCTCCGTCAGAAAAATATCTTTACCGTGATACTTTTCCAATCCCGGTACGGCCCTTTTTTTATTTCCACGAATATGCCCGAAACCATCCTGCCCATAGTAGCTCCCGGGTTCTCCAATCGAGCTGCCCGCAATATTGACATCGAATCCAAGATTAAGTGGATCGGCACCCTCGCTATCAAACGGACCAAAGTGGGCTTTGCCAACGTGAATGGTTTTGTAGCCCTTTTGCTGCAACAACCGGGGAAGGGTTACGTTCTCTTTGGCCAACCCTTTCCAGTTCCAGTCACTCGGCCCAAATTCCGCACGATTATTGCTTTCGGAGTAAATCCAGTTGGTCACCCGATGGCGAGCGGAGTTCTGTCCAGTCACTAGGGAAACCCGCGATGGCGAACAAACCGAGTAGGCATAAAAATTGGTAAACCGAATGCCCTGCTTGGCCAGCTTTTCCATATTGGGTGTCTGGTAAAAGTCATTGAGCGGATATTTGACAGGAAGTCCATTTTCATCGCTTAAAAATGGCACCGAAGTATCCATTAGTCCCATATCATCCACCAGGAAAATGATGATGTTGGGAGGAGCTTTTTTATCGGTATCATTACAGGATGTTACACTTTGTAATAGTAGTAATGATAATGCTAAAAGTTTGATGGTTTGGCTAATGTGATGTAGAACGATAGATTCCATTTTAAAATGCTTTTAAACAAATGCAGTTCCGGCCAATACGGCCTCCCTTTTCCAACAGGGTGAGTTTTTTTGTTGACAAACAAAATCAATTTAGAATAGGAAAATCTAAATAAATTTAATTTTTCCCTCCTTATACTGTAACATTTCAACTCCCTAAGTCAATAATCAAATAGAAAACATACCCAAAAGGTCAAAACAACTATGAGAAAACAATCAGCTGCAGCTATCTGCTGTCTCCAATTCTATTGTTCTGAAAACCACCTTTCAGGCCAACCTGCCCACTTACCCGGAATAAAGCACCTACTACCTTGTCCCTATTCATTAGCGAATAGGACAGCTGTAAATTTGTAAATGTATTTATGACATAACCCTTCATTCCCAAAAAAGTATACCAAAATGACAAACGTAATTTGCGACCTCCACGTACACTCAGGATTAAAAGGCTTCGGTGCTCACGGACATCCTGAATTCAACAATCGCTCGATCTGGGACAAATTTCCCGAAAGGGAGAGCGTATTGAAACGGCTCAACTTTGTACTCAAAGGAGCCATCAAAGACATCGCCAAAGAATCGCAGGCGCACCTCGATGGTTGTGCTGAAGGCCGACTGATGGTGCCATTTCTGGCCATTTACCCCATCGAGCGGCAGATGTTTACCATGGACCCGCAGCGGCCATTCAAAAATCTGTTTAAGCTCTTTTTGCAGGGCAAGCAGCCGGTGTATCTGGGCTCGGCAGTATCGGGCTTTCCTCCCGAAAAGGTGGAGAAGATTCTGAAATTGGTTGAGGAGAAAGAAGGAGTGAACTACTTCCTGGAATTTCTCAAAGAACGACAGTACCTGGTGGATCAAATGTTGCTGACCTCGAAGAATAATGACTGCATTTTCAGAATTGCCAGGGACTATAAAGACTTTGAGGCACACCTTTCCACGGGCAACACCATCATTGGTATCCTCACGGTTGAGGGCGCACACTCCTTTGGTGATTACAAGCATCATGAGACTTTTAGCAAGACTTATGATCAGCTGGAGGCCAAAGAGAAGGAACTGCTGGACACTTCTTTGGTGCAAAACATCACTCGCGTGAAGCAGGAAAAGAAAGGAGAAATTGCTCCGCTCTTTGTCACCTTCTGCCACCACTTTAATAATCTCCTGGCTGGACACGCCCGCAGCTTTAGCGACAAATCAAACGCTATCGGTGGACTGGGGTGGCCCAACAAGCCAGGGATGCGTCACCTGCTCAATCAGGAGGTCAACCTGAAAAAAGGATTCTCCGAATTGGGTAAAAAGGTGATGGAATTGATGCTCGACCGCAGCAAAGGCAAGCGAATCCTCATTGATACCAAGCACATGAGCCTGTCGTCACGCTGGGAGTATTATCAGTATGTGAAGCAGAAGCGTGCCGAAGGTGATCCGATTCCGATTGTGCACAGCCACGGTGCGATCAGCGGATGGCAAACCCTGAGTGAAGCTTCTCGCCACGAAGAGGATGAAAAGGTAGACAAGAACCAGTTTTTCAGCCGCTGGCAGATTAACCTTACGGATGAAGACATCCTGGAAACCTACGACTCTGATGGCATCATCGGCTTGCTGCTGCACGAAGGTCGTATGCCGGGTGAAGGCTTCAAGAAAGAGGCCAAGAAGCTGAAGAAGAAGATCAAAAAAGCCAGGCGCAACGAGCAAAAGCGCGCCCGGTACTCTATCCAGCTGCGTGATCTCTATATCAAGTTGCTTTGGTCCAATATCTATCACGTAGTGAAGACCGTTCAGGACCAGCGCGGCGCCGATGGCTGGGGCATGCTCTCCTTTGGTACCGACTTTGATGGACTCATTGATCCTTTTGATAGCTACGCCGAAGTAACCGGGTTTAAAAACCTGAAAGAAGACATGATCGAATACCTGAAGAGCGGCAAGGAAATCCTGGTATCAGAAAACGGTACGGAGAAAACGCTGCCCGGAGAAGAGGTGTGGTCGTTACTGGATGGCAAGCAGCCAGAGGAACGGCTAAACCAGATCATGTTTGACAACCCAAGGCAGTTTTTATCCAAATATTTTACAGAAGAATATCTGGTCAAGGGACCGGTGAAGCAGGAGGAAAACGTAGTTTAAAAAATAGGAAGTACACTTAAAACCCTTTTGCCCCGGAAAGCAACTTGTTCTCCGGGGCTTTTTATTTTTGATTGACTCTGAATCACGAAATTTGTCGAAGTACCTTATTTTATGGACATCTCCTGCTACTCGCATTGCTGTCCTTGCCACTTTCCCGGACAAACTGCCCACCTACAGCCGATAGTATGCCCCTAACCCGGAGTCTATATCAATTGGTCCACGAAGCAGGTAGCTTTGTAGG
Organism: Saprospiraceae bacterium; assembly: GCA_965229635.1. Taxonomy (GTDB): domain Bacteria; phylum Bacteroidota; class Bacteroidia; order Chitinophagales; family Saprospiraceae; genus BQJU01. The sequence continues at coordinate 424,642 of OZ245894.1, read as the reverse complement.
GTAATATTTTTAAAACCCATAAAATTTCTAAAAAGTCATGAAGCAATCTATTAATCAATTCGCTTACGTGAGTGGAACAACGGACTACCAATTTGGTCATCATTCAATTCCCAACATGTTGATCACCGGTGCTCCTGCTGATACCAATTGGAACCGCTGGGCAATGTTGCACGATGAAAGTGCTTACCGCTTGTATTTTTTTAAAGGCTCAACGGATGATACCTTGTATCAATTCGCATTCAACCCCAAGACTTCAGCGTACGAGTATGGATTCAACTCCATTCCTGAACTCAAGATCACCGGTGCTCCCAGAGATTGCAGCAGCGAAAGTTTTGCCATGCTGCACGATGGAAAACGCTATCGCCTGTATCTGCGCCGGTTGGGAAATCCGGATATCATGTACCAGTTCGCCTTCAATCCGGACACCCTAAATTATGAGTTTGGTTTTGATTCTATTCAGACGCTGCACGTAGATCATGCACCAAAAGATGTAGACTGGAGCCGTTGGGGGATGTTGCACGACGGATCGGCCTACCGGTATTATGCTTTCCAGTTGGGTAGCAATACGGAGTTTTACCAGGCGGCCTTTAACAGAACAGCCGGAGAGTACCAGTTTGGTTTTAACTCAATTGCCAAGCTGACCCTAAAGGATACTCCCGCTGATAGCGATCTTTCCGGGATGGCATTGCTGCACGATGGTAAAGACTATCGCTTCTATACAAAGAAATTAAATTGATGAAGGGAGATAATTTAATTATCAGAATTCATGCAGAAACCCTTTTTGCTCCGGAGAACTGCTTGTTCTCCGGGGCTTTTTTTCCCTTTAAAGTGTAATTCTTCTCACTTACTCTAAAAAATTGCCCACTTACTCGGAAATTCTTTCGTTCAGGCTTAATAGCCCGTAAATTTGTATAAACCTCAAAACCCAAAAAATCATGTTAATCCTATTCCTAATATTCTACTTTACCTGCCTAATCGCCGATTTTGGGCGCAATTGGTTTTTTCCCCTGGAAAGGGAGGATAATCTGGAGGCAAATCCGGAACGTGATCTGGATACAGCTAAGGTGATTTCCCTCCAGGACTATCAGGCCAGCAAGGAAAATACTTCATCAAAAAATCAATTCTCGGCATCTGGTAATTGATTTTGCAATGAAAGAAGATTTACCCCTATCTTTGTGGCAATCAACCAAAAATGGCCATGAAGAAACTGGATTTATTCAGCTTTTACCTTTTATTGGTGATCCTACTCAGCGGAGCCTGTAAGCGCGAACCTATTCAGCCACAGGAGCCGGAGGAACCCAATTATCTGGAACCACCCAGTGGCACAACGGCTATCGAAGCTACCGAACAACGCTCCGGCGATCCCGAAAAAGGTAGAGATTATCTTTTGTACGGTAATTTTGTAAGTAGCGGCATTCCACTCGGGGTATTTTCCCTGGCCTTTGAAGGCGACGGCAATCTATTGAACCGCACCGGCGATAATGCCGATATTCCCTACGACTTTACGGCCATCGATGCAGCCAATGGTGTACGCATTGCAGCAGCCAATTGTTTTACCTGCCACGCCCAGGTGCTGGATGGTCAACTCATTGTTGGTTTGGGCAATAGCCTGGCCGACTTCACCGAAGATCAAAGTGGCGTCATTCCGACCGTCGATGCCGGCATCAATTTTTTGTATGGCCCCAATTCGCCCGAGCGGGAAGCTTACGAACCTTTTCGGCAATCGGCTTTGGTGACCGGCCCAAAACTCATTGCGGAGACGAAAGGAGTCAATCCCGCTGCGGAACTGACCGCTATTTTGGGCGCACACCGCGACCCGCAAAGTCTGGAATGGCAGGCCGATGCCAGCTACGATATCGGCTCCGTGGGCGTGCCCAGTGACGTGCCGGCCTGGTGGTTGATGAAGAAAAAGAATGCCCAGTTTTACAACGGCGCCGGTCGGGGCGATCTGACCAAATTTCTAATGGCTTCCGGGATGCTCACCCTGATTGATACGGCTGAGGCCAATGAAATCTACCAGCACTTTGGCGATGTATTGGCATTTTTGCAAACACTTGAACCGCCTGCATTTCCACAGACTGTGGACACGGATAAAGTGGCTCAGGGAGAGGAGTTGTTTTATAAAAATTGTGCCAAATGCCACGGCACCTACGGCGATAATCCGAGCTACCCTAACCTGCTGGTAGAATACAATACAGTAGGCACTGATCCGCTCTACGCACAAACGGCGACCACTGATGAAAACTTTCTCAGTTGGTGGAATGATGGCTGGTTTGGCACCTCCCTCCAACCATCCTGGCTACAACCTTTTGACGGCTACATCGCGCCACCACTTGATGGTGTTTGGGCTACGGCTCCCTATTTGCACAATGGTTCCGTTCCCAATCTGGAAACCCTGTTGAATAGTAATGCCCGACCCAAGTACTGGCGGCGTAGTTTTACCAATCCGCAATACGACTACACCTCAGTGGGATGGAAATTTACGCTGGAAAGTGGCGGTGGCAATAAAGAAATTTATGACACCACCCTACCCGGCTACGGCAATCAGGGTCACGTCTATGGTGATAACTTCACCGATGAAGAAAGGAGCGCTGTAATCGAATATTTAAAAACAATTTGATTTTTTATTTTATATTTGCAACAATTTGATTTTGCAAAAAAGAGGGTTCAAAATAAATCCTGGTTAAAATTCGTTACAGTCAGGTTCATAAGGCGGTAATATGAAGGAAAATGGAGGAATAGAACAAATAACGCAAATGCTAAAAAATACCTGGAGCAACCTCCGTGACTGGTATCAGGCGATGTACCACAAACGGCCGAAGCTGGTTTTGGGTGGAACGATTGTTGGTGCCCTGGGGCTTCTCGGAGTACTCACGCTATTCAGTATTGCGGTGCTGACCTATACCGGTGCGTTGGGTGCCTTGCCAACCTATGGCGAGTTGAAAAATATCAAAAACTACAATGCTTCCGAGCTGTATAGTGAAGATGGTGTTTTGCTGGGCAAATACTACGTGGAGAATCGGACCAATGCCGATTTTGATGAAATATCCGGGCCGGTAGCGGAGGCGTTGATTGCCACGGAAGATGCTCGTTTTTTTGAGCACCGGGGCATTGATTTTCGGGCATTGCTTCGGGTTTTAGTGAAATCCATCTTGTTGTCAAATGACTCCGCTGGTGGAGGAAGCACGCTGAGCCAGCAATTGGCTAAAAACCTTTACCCAAGAAAAGATTATGCCCTGTTTTCTCTCCTGATCAACAAATTGCGTGAAGCTTTCATCGCCCGCCGCCTGGAAAAAACCTACTCCAAGGAAGAGTTGCTGAAACTCTACCTCAATACGGTGCCTTTCGGCGAAGATGTTTTTGGTATCAAGGTGGCTTCACAGCGATTTTTCAGTAAGTCGCCCAAGGAATTACAGGTGGAGGAAGCCGCCGTTTTGGTGGGCATGCTCAAGGCCAATACCTATTACAATCCAGTCCGTCATCCGGAGCGCGCCAAAGAGCGACGCAATACCGTGCTAAATCAAATGGTGAAGTACGGATACCTCGAAGGGAATACCCTGGATTCGCTTACGCAAATACCGCTGGAAGTTGATTACTACCGCGAGGGCAGCAATCAGGGGCTGGCCACCTATTTTCGTGAACACTTGCGTCAGGAACTGGAGGAAATCCTCGAAGATTACCGCAAGCCCGATGGCGGCAAATACAACCTCTATACCGATGGCCTGAAAATCTTCACTACCATCGATGCCCGGATGCAGCAATACGCTGAGGAGTCTGTGGAAGAACACCTGTCCAAATTGCAGGAAGACTTCTACAAGGATTGGCGCCGGGGCAAACCCTGGGGTAGCAAAGCGGACCTGGACCGCGCCATGAAACGCTCAGAAAGATATCAATCCCTAAAGGAAAAGGGCCTAAGCGAGGAAGAGATTGAAGCCATCTTCAACCAGCCGGTGCAAATGCGGATATTTAGCTGGGTGGGTGAGGAAGAAGTGAAGGAAATGACACCGCTCGATTCCATCAAATACTACCTCACGATACTCAATGCCGGATTTTTGGCAGTAAGCCCACAAGATGGCCTGATCAAGGCCTGGGTGGGTGGTATCAACCACGAGTATTTTCAGTACGACCACGTTAAATCGGTACGGCAGGTTGGGTCTACATTTAAGCCGCTGGTGTATGCCCAGGCGTTGCGCAGTGGCATGTTGCCTTGCGAATATACCTACAACCGACTGGTGGAATACGTGGACCTCAACAACTGGGAACCCCGCAATGCCGATGGTGAATACGGTGGGGTTTACTCCATGGAGGGTGCCCTTAGTCATTCCGTCAATACGGTTACCGTTGAGGTGGCCTTACGGGCAGGCATTGACTCTATTCGTCAACTTGCACGGGATATGGGTGTTTCCACCAACCTGCCGAAAGTGCCATCCATTGCTTTGGGTACCGGAGAGGCTTCATTGTACGATATGGTAGAAGTGTACAGTACTTTCGCCAATCGTGGCGCCCGTCCCGACCTGCACTATCTTGATCGAATTGAAACGAGCCAAGGAGATACAATCGCTATTTTCCCACGCCCGGCACCACGTGACTTTGAACAGGTGCTCGACATCAACCATGCCGATATGATGATCAAGATGATGGAATCGGTGGTGGATAGTGGAACCGCCCGCCGGCTGCGCTACGAATTTGGTTTGTATGGCGACCTGGCGGGAAAGACGGGCACTACGCAAAACCATTCTGATGGGTGGTTTATTGGGTATAACCCAAAACTGGTAGCTGGTGCCTGGGTAGGTGCTGAAAGCCCAAGCATTCACTTCCGCAGTATGAAGCTGGGACAAGGCAGCAATACCGCACTGCCGATCTACGGCCGGTTTATGAAGAAGATTTACAAAGATGCCAGATTCAAGGACATCCGTCGCGCAAAGTTTACGCCGATGGTTGACTCTGTGGCTGCTTTGATGGTTTGTCCTCCTTTCCTGGATGAAATGCCAATCCTGGTGGAAGGTTGGGGCGATGACTACTACGACCAGCTGGAATTTAATCAGCAACTGGAGAATATGGAGCGAGAGCAGCTCGAAATGCTGATTAGTGAAAAACCTCGCCGGGATGATGAATCATTATCGGAGTATTCCCAACGTATTCGCGAACACAATGAACGCCTGGAACGCCGCCGCGAACGCCAGGAAAAACGAAAGGATTTCTGGAATCGGGTCCTGTTTGGCAAGGAAAAGCAGGAGTAAAAAGGGGACTCTTGATTGGTCACTGAAAGACATTCACGCATTGACAAACTAAAAAAACCGCCTAAAAAAGCTGGTAAGCCTCTAAAAATCTGCTACTTTTGGGATAAACGTTAGCAACTAACTAACAACTGCTTGCAGTAATCCCAAACCTCCCATGACATGTATACACTTGTACTAAGCTTCCTCACGGCTTTTTCGCTTACCTATGCGGCTATTCCATCAATTATTGACATTGCCCGGAAAAAAAATCTTGTTGACGAACCGGTAGAGCGCAGTTCACACACCATCAGCACGCCTTCGCTAGGGGGCATTGGCATTTTTGCGGGAGCCATTTTCAGCATCGTGCTGTGGACGCCGTTTAACAATTTTGGTAACCTGCAATATATCCTTTGTTCCTTTATCATTGTCTTTTTGATTGGTGCCAAAGACGATATTTCTCCCGTTTCCCCGGTCACCAAATTGGTAGGTCAGTTCATGGCCGCCTTTATCCTGGTTTTTAAGTCAGACATTCAGCTACATAGTTTTTACGGACTATTCAATCTGGATATGCCGCTACCCGAATGGTTTTCTTCCATCATTAGCCTGTTTACCATACTGGTCATTGTCAATGCTTTCAACCTGATTGATGGCATTAACGGCCTGGCCGGTAGTATCGGCGCGCTGATTGCCGGAACCCTGGGCACCTGGTTTTATCTTACCGGTCATATCGAATACGCCATTGTGGCCTTTACGTTGGTGGGTTCTATTGTCGGGTTTTTGAAATACAATTTTTCGCCCGCCAAGATTTTTATGGGTGATACCGGAGCCCTGTTGGTGGGGTTGGTATCCGCCATACTCATCATCCAGTTTATAGATTTTAATTATTTGATGGATAATAAAAACCCATATAAATTTCACGCGATCCCGGCGGTGGCCATCGGCATTATGATCTTGCCGTTGTTTGACACCATGCGGGTGTTTGTCACCCGTGTTATTCGGGGGCATTCCCCATTTCATGCTGATCGCAGACATATTCACCACTTGTTGGTCGATTTTGGCCTAAGCCACATGCGGGCTACGGCCGTGCTGGTTTTTATTAATGTGATGTTTATTAGCTTTGTCTTTTCAGTACACAATATGATGGATCAGCACATTTTGCTGCTGGTCATTCTGGCCATCGCCAGCATTCTGACCTATTCATTACACATTGGGGTGGTTCGGAAAAATCGCCTCAAAAACCTGGCTTCGTAATGTCATTTGTCTGGGTATTTCTAGGGGGCGGACTGGGCAGTATTTGCCGTTATGGAGTGAGCCTACTCATTGCCGAAAGCGGTCAACCTTTTCCGGTGGCTACGCTCATTGCCAATCTACTGAGTTCGATGTTACTTGGCGCATTGGTGGTGTTGAGCTTACGCCAAATGCTGGCGGTGGAATATCGACTGCTGTTAATGACCGGCTTTTGTGGCGGATTTAGTACTTTTTCTACCTTTTCCAACGAGACATTTCAACTCCTGCAACAAGGTCACTATTTTTATGCTGCCGCCAATGTAGTGGTCAGTATTGCGCTCGGATTGATTTGTATATATTTGGGCATGAAAGGAGCGCAGCTGTAATTTCCTAATCAAGTATGTAAACCACCATGAAATTAACCCACGAAATGCTCGACCGGCTTGATAAGCTGGAAGAAAAATATGCCGTCATGGGCCAGGATATGTCGTCCTACCTCGACGGGTTGCTCTACGCCGACTATCTGACTTATTGGGAGTACATCCACCTGGATACCCTGCTTAGCCTGCAAACCCCGCGCACCAGCTTTCCCGATGAGCAGATCTTCATCATGTACCACCAGATTACGGAGCTGTATTTCAAACTCACCATCAAAGCTATCGAGCAGCTCATCAAAGCCGATCCGGTGACCCCGGAATTATTTAAGCGCCAGCTGACTCGCGTCAACCGCTATCTGGAACACCTGATTGACTCCTTCGACGTAATGGTAGAAGGCATGGACCGCGAGGAGTTTCTCAAATTTCGCATGAGTCTGTTGCCCGCCAGTGGCTTTCAATCCGGGCAGTACCGCAAGATCGAAATCCTCAGTACGGACCTCTACCGCCTGGTGCACCACACCAAACGCGAAGAGGTCAATGCTGAAACCAACCTTGAAGAAGTCTACCAAAATCTATACTGGAAATCGGGAGCTACCGAGCTGGCCACGGGGCGAAAGACACTGACATTGAAGCAATTTGAAAAGAAATACTCCGCCGAATTTATCCGAATGGCCGAGGCAGTAAAGACCAACAACCTCTGGCAGACCTACCTCAAACTGGAAGAAAAAGACCGCCAGGACGAAGACATCATTCGCCTGCTGCGCGAGCACGACTTCAATACCAATGTGCGCTGGCCGTTGATGCACTTCCGCTCCGCCGTTCGATATCTCGACCAAAAGCCCGACATTATCAAAGCTACCGGTGGTACCAACTGGCAGAAGTACCTGCCTCCACGCCACCAGCGCGTCATCTTCTACCCTGAATTGTGGAATGAAGAGGAGATGGAAAAATGGGGAAGACGGGTGAAGATGGAGTAAGTGAGCCCGGTTTTACTCTTTTACACAGCGACAGGAAAAGGCATTTGCTTTTGAAATCGCTTCTTTCATTAAAGTCACTACTTTGCCTTTTTTCTTACTAAGAAATGTAAAGGCAAAAGCCTGGGTGGTATCGCCCTCTACCGGTGTATTCGTCCAATAAGCGCCTTTTTTGTTCATATTCTTAAAACCACCATCTGTTAGTCGGGCTCCGGCCAACTTTGCCTCAAAGAAGTCGAAGCCCGTCTTGGTCAGTAAATGATACGCTTTTTCCGGTGAACCAATGATTGCTTTTTCTTTTTTTGTTGAAAGTTGATCATGAAAGCCACCATGCTTCTTTGCCAGCAGTTCCCAGTCTTTCACTGAGGGCAATTTCCAACCGGGAGGACATGCGGTTTGTGCTTCTTCCCAACGATATAGGCGTCCAAGCTTTTCTCCACGCCAATCTTTATTTTTGTACTGCCACGATTTTATATCTCCGTAGTTAATGTTATCTGATATCCAGGTGATGGTATCTCCCTGATTTGTAAATTCGAATAGCTTGTATGTTTGAAAATCGCGGTCATCTTTGATATAAAAAGTTGTTAGGGTAGACCCCGCCTCTTCATAATTCGGGTCTTTGTGGACGAACAAAAAACTACTACCCAACTCATTTTTACCAAAATAGCCATCTTGTGGCATTGGAGTGATCTTTTGCAAGGCAGCCATGGTCTCATGCAATGTAAGTACCCGATCTTTTCCCCCTTTTGACGCTAAAACATTTAGCAACCCCTTAGTAAGCGGAGAATTATCATTACCATCTGGCGATAGCTGCAACCCTACCGAAGAAATTCCCTGTCGGGACCATTTTTTTAAAAACCTTTGAATGAAAACACAGCGATCCTGTGCTGGCGGAGCAGGTTTTCCTCCGCCTCTTGACTTAAAAAAAGCACCACTGTAACAAGCATCAATTATGACCAGAATGTGTTTGTTTTTAATGGCATTGATGTTGGGGTTTAATTCTAAAAAAGACAAGTACCTGGTATTTTCCCTGTCGTTTTCCTCTTCTACATCCACTGGCAAAAAATATCCAACCCCTGTGGAGTCTACCTGATGATAATAACCATGCCCACTAAAAAATAGCAGTAGTTGATCATACCCCTGATAGTGCTTCGATGAAAGCCGGTTTTCGATCCAGTCCTTTATAACTTCACCGTTGGGGTTTCTGATAATTACAGTGTCAAAATTGTATTCGTCATAAAGCGCTGCCGCAACCTTTGTGGCATCTCGAATGGGGTTTTTTAACTTACGGATATGCTGATAGTCCTTCACCGCAAAAAATACGGCCAGGTCTCTTCCTTTACAGGAATCCTCAGAAAGGGGCGTAGTGTCGATTTTTGCTGATGTAAAGACTGAGGTTGAAGCTTTTGGCAGCAATAATACTATTGAAAAAGAACAGATCAATCCAAAAGCGGAAAGGGGGCGTTTGAGAAATTGCAGCATAAGTTGGCAGTTTTGCATGAAGATGGTTTAACTCTCGCTCGGTTTGTTTTTAAAATTAGCATTTTTTTAATAAGTTTATTGTTCACCTTGACCCCAGATTCTCATGAAAATGCTGTTTTCTTCAATCGTCTTGACCCTGATTGCAATTACGCTGTGTGCTCAGCAACTACCTATCTTTTCGCAATTCCAGCACAATTACATGTTTATTAACCCGGCAATGCTTCCACATGAGTACGTTTTGGAGGGCTACCAAATGTCGCTGGGCGGGACATACCGCCATCAATGGAGTCAGCTTCAGAATGGGCCAAGAACGGCAACAATCAGGGGGGAGTACGTTTTTGAATTGAAAGAACTAAGCCAATATAATAAACGCCCCATTTCACTGGGATCAGCTCTTTATTACGATCAAACCGGGCCAATTAAGCTCACTGGAATCCATCTGAAAGGAACCCATGAGTTGAGTCTTACCAACGATACCAAATTGTTGGCTGGTTTGTCACTAAATATCAATCAGTTTTCCTTCAATGGTGATGTAAAATTGCTGCAGGACCCCGATGATCCGGTTGGTCTTAGCCAGGAAGTTAAGGTGGTGCCTAATTTTAGCGTTGGAGTCGTGCTCAACTCAACGATTTTGCGGCATAGTGAAGAGTCTTCTGACAATCTCTTGCTAGGCTATGCTCCAAACTATGTATCGCCAAAACTGGCTTCCCCCGGCACATATCAGCCTGTCATGCATCACTATTTCCTATTTGGAATGATCAACTATTTTAGTGAACGCACCAGAAATAAAAACCGTGAGGGCATTCGCAGCATCGAAAATATGCTGTGGATCAAATACGTAAAGCATGTTCCGGTAGAGGGCAATTTTAATTTTAACATTACCCTCAATGTTGGAGGCACCAGTGGTGTACATTTTGGAGGAGGATTATCTTTTGATTTTGCCCCCCAAAATAACTTTTTCAATAGCCTCTATTTTGAACCGGGCCTGATCATTGGAGATGGCACTTCCAATTTTATGACCCGCTTATCTTTCATTTTTTACATGCATTTTGATGAATTACGACCTCATTTTGGGGAAACCTGGGAGCCTAATTTTGGCATTTCCCTCGAATAACATCAACGTTTTATGGTGATGGAGCCATATAGTTTTCTTTTGCGGCTAAGGCTCAAAATCAGGTTGTAATAATAGGTCGCTTCCGGAAGGTCTTCCCCTTTTTGATTTTTCCCATACCAACCCCCTATGTAATTATACTCCTCATATACTTTTTCTCCCCAGCGGTTAAATACCCGAAATTGATTATTGGGAAACTGATAGATAACCTCCGGTGCAAAATCATCATTTCTACCATCTCCATTGGGCGTGATAATCGCATTTTCCTCTCCCTCCCCAAGGTTTATTGTCAAAATTACAGTGGCCTCATCACAGAAATTGCACGCCTGGTTACAGATTTCGTAATGAAAGGAGTCAACCCCGATAAAGCCAATGTCAGGGAAATAGTCAAATACTCCGTTTGATAGTTCAATGAGGTTACCCGAAATGGGCTCATCTAAATCCATCACAATTAGATCCGAAGACTCCGATACCAAATCATTTGCCACAACATCAAAATTGCGCAGGTCATTCCCCGCCAAAATTGTGTACGCGTCATGCTGTGCGATGACGGATTCCAGCGTAATCGTCACTTCATCAACACTAAGGGAGGGGCATTCAGCAGTGGAAATCGTCCAGGTAAAAATATTATCGCCCGGCAAAAGGTTAGCAATGTTTGTATGGGGATCCAGGGGATCACCCGAAATCAGATCATCGGGAAAGGTCCACATTCCAGTCGTTCCTGCCGGCAGAATCGCGTTCATGAAGTATCCATCGAGGCATATGGTTGAGTCCGCTCCTGCCTCTGCGATAAACTGCTCATCAGCGTCCATCACCGTCATACTGGCAGAGGAGGAACAATTTGAATTAAGATTGACAATCTGCAAGGTATAGGTACCTGCTGCATTGATGGATGGAAGGAGGCTTTCTGCTCCATTCACAATATTGCCATCATTGGTTGTCCATTGATAAGAAAATTCAGGGCCCTGTGAAGATGCCCTGGCATCGATGGTAATTGTTTCGTTGCAATACAGCTCTCTATCAGGCCCCGCATTTGCCTCTGGCAATGGTTCAACATTGAGTGTCAGTTCGTCAAAAAATTGACAGCCATCAGTAGAGGTAACAGTTACCATATATTGATTCTCCTGATCAACCAGAATCTGCCGTGTTGTTTCCGCAGTAGACCACAGATAAGTAACATAACCAGCACCCGCATCCAGCACTATATTATTCCCTTCACAAATGGTTGAGTCCTCAGGCAAAAGCAAATCAGGGATTTGAGAACAATGAAATTCTGAGGTGTTGCTATTCAGGTCTGTGGCAGTTATTGCATAGACCTCACCGGGCTCAAAGGTTCCTGTAATATCCCAGTTGGGACCCACCACCGGCCCGACAGAGTCAATCAGAAGCATTCCCTGGCAGGGGTTATTCGGGTCGATTTGGTATAAATGTACCTTCGCTGTATAACCAACCCTACCGCTAATCACATTATCGGTAATCTGACAAATTACCGGGGCAGCAACTTCATCATTTCCATCGATTTCTAAGGAGATTCCTCCACCGTTTCCGGTCATCCTATTTCCGGAAATCAAATTTCTTCTGCCTGTTTGCACCCTTACCGCATCGCTACCGTTGTCTCTGATTTCATTGTCCACAATGCTATTGTCGTTTGATGCCGCGGTGATCAAGATGCCTTCCTGATCACTATCCATAATTGTGTTATTGAAGATTTGATTACCGGAAGCACCGTCCCCGCCAATCCAAATACCGTATTCATTTCCGGAAATTATATTTTGCGAAACAATATTGACATTTGATTCATTCAGAAGAAAAATCCCGGCCTCAGACGGAGAGTCGGAAAAAGTATTTTGTGTAATCGTGTTGTTTTGAGAATTATAAAGTACAATTCCTGAAGATTGGGCTTGACCAGCCAGCCCATTATTAATTGAGGTATTTCCCGCGATATATCCGTCATTTGAATCATCGACATTGATACCGTGAATCCCGTTTTCACTTACCTGGTTATTGGTGATCGTTGGGTTTTGACAATTGTCAATCCAAATGCCATCCAGTCCATTTAGCCTGAATGTGCTGTTGTCTATGATGATATTGTCAGAATTGCGAAGTGAAATGCCATTATGCCCATGACCAGTAATGTCGCAATTGCTTATCTGTAGGTTGTTGAAATCCAGGCTGTAGAGGCCATCACGAGTAAAGTTTTGTAAGGTCATCCCATTCACTTTGATATCATTTGCCCGCACAAAAAAAGCAGTGCTGTCTGTAAGCAGTTGACCTCCATCAATGACTACTCCACCTGCTTGAGATTGGCCATCGATAAATGTTCCGGAATCAGTAAGTTCCAGTTGACTTGAGGTCAAAAAAATAGTATGAGGCCCCGGCCCCGGTATGGCAAACAAAATAGTATCCGGGACATCGTTGATATTGGCACTATCTACCGCGGCTCTCAGTGAGCCAGGTCCGGCGTCATCTGTATTGGTAACCAGGGAGGTATTTACGACGACTAAATTTGGAGTTAAAGTTCTGGGCTCTGTCGAAAAGAAAAATGCAAAGAAATAAAAAGGAAGAAAAAGAAGGCTTGGGAACCTCGATAAGGTGCTTGGTTTTGTGGTTTTCATATTGGGCAGGTGTATTTTCTTTATTTGTTTAAAGTTAAAGAATACCTGTCAAACAAAAAAACTCATACCGACCCCAACCTTACCAGCGGCGTATCCAGCCCCACATTGATGTCCTGCACATAATCCGGGTTATTTAGTAATTGGAAGAGTAAATCAATGGCCAGTTTACCAACCAGGGAGCCCGAATGTCGAATGTGGGTGATTTGTGGATTGAGGAAAAAGGGAAGTCTGCCGTCGCTGATAGACACCACACCCAAATCGTTGGGTACGGACCAGCCTTTTTCGGTGATGGCTTGCATGGCGCCGGCGAGCAGCTCGTCACTCATCACAAACAGGGCATCGGGTGGCTCGGGGTGTTGTAGCAATTCACTAAATAGCTCCCGGCCCATCTCCAGATCGTCAGCGAAAATGCAATATTCCAGCGCTACTTTCCCTCCGTGATCTTCAATAGCTTTTTTGTAGCCGCGGTAGCGCTGCTGGCTGATGCTGAGATTGGGTTTGTCAAACAGACCACAGATGCGTTTGTAGCCATTTTGTAATAGGTGCTCCACCGCAATGGCGGATACCTGTTTGTCATCGATCACCACCTGAGGAAAGCCGGAATTTTGCACCACCCGGTCAAAGAAGACGACCGGTTTGCCTTCGTTTTTTAGTTCTTCAAAATGTTCCGTATCCAGGGTTTCCTTTGCTACTGATACCAGCAATCCGTCAATACTGAATCCCTGGCAGATGCGCACGATCTCTATTTCGCGCTCCAGCGAATCATTTGACTGAAAAACGATCAGGTTGTATCCATTCTTGCGGATGGTTTCCTCGATAGATTTGATGACTGATGGCAGAAAAAACATATTCATTTCCGGAATGATCAGGCCGATCAAACCACTGCGGCGGTTGCGAAAATGGATGGCCTGAAAGTTGGGTTGGTAACCCAGTTCGTCGGCCACACGTCGTACAGACTCCTTGGTGTCCGGACTGACATCAGGGTGGTCCTTCAATGCCCGGGAAACGGTGGAAGGGTTAATGTCTAACAGCCTGGCGATATCTTTTATGGTTATCCTGCTCATCTAGAGGATCATCTTTTACAGTAATTGCGCCGATTTTCTAAAAAATAACCTTTTCACAACATAAGAATATTTTAAGTTACTAACAGCAAACGTTTGCGCAAACGGTTGTAAGATTTTCACTCCAAAATAAAAGTTTGAAAAGGACTGGTCATTCCGGTAAATAGTTAGATTTGTAGGGTTGTTTCCATATAAAATTTCTTTTTAGCAAAGAATGATTGATTTAGTGCGCTCGCCAAAAGAGAAAATTATCAATATGGAATTTTTGTGATGCTGATTCGCTGCTGGAAAGATAGTTGATTCTCTTTTTAAATGCAACGATTTTACCAATACCGCATCATATTACAGGCTTTTACTTTTCCTTTTACATATGTAGTGTATGAAACTTTTAATGGCCGCATTCACCAATGCGGCCATTTATCTTTGTTCTCATTGTGAAGGGCTAGCGGCACAAAAAACTCCAAAAAAATTTATAAACAAATACGGCAAGTCACTGTTGAACTATCTTGTTAATCAACAAACAACCAATAATCGTGGCAAAACGAGCAATTGTCATCGGTTCTGGCTTCGCCGGTCTTGCCGCGGCTACCAGCCTGGCTGTCAGAGGGTACGATGTATCAATACTGGAAAAAAATGCTGCGCCCGGTGGCCGGGCCAGGAAGTTTGAGGTGGAAGGGTTCACCTTTGATATGGGGCCCAGCTGGTACTGGATGCCGGAGGTTTTTGACGAATACTTTGCCCGCTTTGGTAAGAAGGTATCCGACTACTACGACCTGCATCGCCTCGATCCCTCCTACTCTATTATCTTTTCTAAGGATCACCACATGGACGTTCCGGCCTCACGCGAAGCACTTTTTGCTTTATTTGAAAAATACGAGCCGGGAAGTAGTGCCAATCTGGAAAAATTTCTCAGAGAAGCTGCCTACAAATACGAGGTGGGCATGAAGGAATTTGTTTTCAAACCGGGCAACTCCATTTTCGAATTCGCAGATATTCGCGTCATCTCGAGCCTTTTTCGTTTACAGATGTTTCAGTCGATGTCTTCCCATGTGCGAAAGCTATTCAAAAATGAGCACCTGATCAAGATGCTGGAGTTTCCCGTATTGTTTTTGGGGGCAACCCCGGAAAAAACGCCGGCCCTTTATAGCCTGATGAATCATGCCGACTTGAGCTTGGGGACCTGGTACCCAATGGGAGGGATGTCAAAGATAATTGACGGTATGGTAAGCCTGGCCGAAGAAGTGGGCGTAAAGATCTTGCTCAACCAGGAAGTCACCTCCATTGATGTGAGAAAAGGAAAAGCTCAAAAAGTGAACACGGCTACAGATGTCTTTGCTGCCGACATTGTGGTGGGTGGCGCAGACTATCACCATGTGGAGCAACATTTGCTAAAGCCAGAACATCGGCGCTACACCGAACGTTATTGGGATAAGCGGACGATGGCCCCGTCCTCCTTGTTGTTTTATCTGGGTATCAGCCGTAAGGTGGAAGGCTTGCATCACCACAATTTATTTTTTGATGAAGACTTTCGTCAACATGCCATCGAAATTTATGAGCAACCCCAGTGGCCTAGCAAGCCTCTGTTTTATGTATGCGCCCCTTCCGTAACCGACTCTTCTGTGGCTCCGGAGGGGTGTGAGAATCTTTTCTTGCTGGTGCCGCTTGCTCCCGACCTGGAAGATACGGATGCTTTGAGAGAAAAATATTTTGACATCATCATGGATCGTCTCGAAAATCTGACTGGCCAAAATATTCGTAAGTATATAAGGTATAAACGCTCTTTTGCACATCGGGATTTTGAGGCAGACTATCATGCCTACAAGGGCAATGCTTACGGACTGGCCAATACCCTACTGCAAACGGCATTTTTAAAACCCAAATTGCGGAGCAATAAAGTGAGCAACTTATTTTTTACCGGCCAACTAACCACGCCCGGACCCGGCGTTCCTCCTTCGCTGATTTCCGGGCAGGTCGTAGCCAATGAAATTTATGAAAGTATCAAACCCTAATCTTTGAGGACTTATGATGGATCTTTATAATAAAACCTGCCAGGAGTGCAGCCAGCTGATTACCCGGCGGTACAGCACTTCTTTTTCGATGGGCATCCGCGTTTTTGACAAACGCTTCCGGGCGCCCATTTACGCCATTTACGGTTTTGTCCGATTTGCGGACGAAATCGTGGATACCTTTCATAAATTCCCTAAAAAGGTCCTGCTTGACCGGTTTCGGGAGGATACCTACCGGGCAATTGAAGAGCGCATTAGTCTGAATCCGGTATTACATGCCTTTCAGAATACAGTGCACCAATATAATATTGAGATGCCACTGATTGATGCCTTTCTCGATAGTATGGAGATGGACCTCTCCTTCCACACCTATGAGGACAGTCTTTACCAGAAATACATTTATGGCTCTGCTGAAGTGGTAGGCCTGATGTGTTTGCGCGTATTCTGCGAAAATGACAAAGCCAGATACGAACACCTGAAGGCGCCTGCCCGAAGTTTGGGGTCGGCTTTCCAGAAGATCAATTTTCTGCGGGATATGAAGAGCGATTTTGATGAGCGTGGGCGGGTTTATTTTCCGGGCATTGATTTTATGCGCTTTTCCAATCACGATAAACAACAGATTGAGGCGGACATCAAGAAAGATTTTGATGATGCGTATAAAGGCATCGTGCAGCTTCCGGCGGGAGCGCGCTTTGGCGTCTATCTGGCCTATGTTTATTATACCAACCTATTTAAAAAGATCAAGAGTGTACCGGCCACGCGGGTGATCAGTGAACGCATTCGGGTGAACGACAGCCGAAAGGTCTTTCTATTGTTTAGCTCTGCGCTGCGCAGTCGGCTTAATCTTTTGTAAACCGCAATCGTAGAATGCCGCAATACGATTACATTATCACCGGTGGGGGAGCTTCAGGCCTGAGTCTGGTTTATCACCTGCTGCAATCTTCCCTGCGGGATCGACGCATTTTAATCATCGATAAGGTAGCGAAATATCAGAATGATCGAACGTGGTGTTTCTGGGAAGCAGAGCCGGGACCTTTCGATCAAATCGTTTATAAACAGTGGCAAGACCT